>CBDCXV010000011.1:0-2195907 GCA_965223905.1 Candidatus Latescibacterota bacterium | reverse complement strand
CGGCTGTCCGGGAGGCGCACTGGGGAGACCTGCCGGGCGCCTCGGTGCTGTTCTGCCACCCGCAGCCGGCCTGGGAGATCAAGGAGTACCTCAGCCACTGCTTCCGCGACACCCGTTTCGAGGGTCACTTCGTGCGCCTGATGCGCCGCGTCGAGGAGGACCGCGGCCTCATCATGGTGCTGGAGAATCCGCGCCGGAGGGTGGTCGGCTGCGCCATCGCCGAGCGCCTGCCCACCTTCCACCAGCAGCACGTCGCCCAGCTCAGCTTCCGCGTCGCCCCGGAGTACGGGGACCAGACCTGGGAGCTGATCGAAGCCGCGGCCGCCCGCGCCCACCGGATCGGCATCTCTGTATTGCAGGTTTACGCCGCGGAAGGGGACGGGGACGCCGGGCAGGCCCTGGAGCAGGCGGGGTTCGAGCGCGAGGCAGTGCTGCCGCGGCGCCTGCGGACTTCCAACGGCCTCACCGGCGTCGCCGTGTACGGCAGGCAGCTCGCAAAGGCGGAACCGCGGCGCCCGCAGCACGAGTACTACGGGGAGAGACGGCCGTGGCAGGCCGAGCGGATCCTCGACGGGAAAAGGAGATGAGGCCATGATCGAGCCGATTCCGCTGGTAGCCTACCCCGAGCTGGAGGAGCAGGTCGAAGCCGTGCACCGCGACGGCTACGCCTATCTGCCCGGGGTCGTCGGCGCCGGCGAGATCACGCGGCTGCGCGCGGCGATGGACGCCCTGGAAGCGATACCGGAGAGCTTCGACCGCACCGGGACCTCCGGGGAGAATGGCTTTTTCTCCAAGTCCATCAACAACGTCTTCAACCGCGATCCCCTGTTCACCGGCTACCTCGACCGCCCGCGGGTCATCGAGCTGGCCGAGGCCCTGCACGGGCCCGACTGCCACTGCATCGGCATGACGGCCTGGCTGACCGGCCCGGGGCGGCCCGCGCAGAACCTGCACGCCGACTGGCAGCCGCTGACGGTTCCCGAAGACCTGATGGACGATCCGCGCCTGCGCATCCCGGTGTACATCACCACCGCCCATTTCTACCTCGACGACCTCTACGAGGAGCTCGGCCCGACCGCGTTCGTGCCCGGCAGCCACCGCGCCGGCCGTCCGCCGGACGGGGACACCGGGTACAAGGGGTTTCCGCCGAAGGGGATTTTCTGCAAGGCGGGGGACGTCGTCATCTTCCGCAGCGAGGTCTGGCACCAGGGCACCGCCAACACCAGCGGCCAGGTGCGCTACCTGCTGCAGGTGCACTACGCGCAGCGCATGATCACCCAGAAGTACCCGCCTTACCTCAACCGCTTCCGGTTCGATCCGGACATCCTCGCGCAGGCGACGCCGAGGCAGCTGCGCCTCATGGGGGACCACAAGCGGAGCAACTACGATTGAGGCCGGCTTGGGCCCCGGGTTCGAGCGGGGGTTCAGTGGAGGCGCGAGGTTGAAGCGACCGGCCCTCGCGGCCTGGACGGGGCGTCCTTGCACCGCGGTCCGGCAAGACTGGGAATCTGTTCCAACGGGCCTCATGGTGGTGTTCGGGGATCGGTGCTGCGACGGGAGAGGCTCGGGAGAGCGATCGAATTCACAGCCCGGCCATCTTTGCGGTGAACACCGCGGCTTTCCAGGGCGGCCGGAAAGCAGGGACCATGCCCCGGTTGTCGCCGAGTTGAAGCGGCGGGCAATCGGCGCCGGGACAGGGCCGCCACTTGCGCCGGGGCCCGGCAAAGAGAGTATTCACCTTTGAGATTGGAGCGGCCGACTCCGGCAGCGCAGCCGGGAGGGCCGTGATATCGTCACACCGTCACACTTCATCCGGGAGACAGCGATGAGAACGGCAACGCAGATGCTGCTGATCGCCGCGGCCACCACCGCGTGGGCTGGCCAGCAGAAGCAGCAGGGAGAGCAGAGCGCCCCCTTCCAGGGGCACGGGGTAATCGTCGACATCCACAGCTTCTTCACCGCGGCCGCGGAGGGCAGCGGGCCCGCGGAGCTGCAGGCGGAGCACGAGGTCGCCGGCCGCGCCCTGGTGACCGAGGAGGGGGTGTACGCCTTCCTCGAAACCCCGGGAAACGCCGGCGCCCTGGAAGCGACGGAGCCCGGGTCGGTAGTGCAGGTGTCGGGCAGGCTCCTGGAGCGGGGAGCCCTGGTGCACGTCGATTCCCTGAAGACGGTGACCACCGTGCCGCTGATCGACTTCGCCGCCTTCCGCAACGACCCCGGGCAGCAGGTCACCCTCGCCGGGGTGAACAAGTGCCAGTGCGGCCTCAGCGTCGCCGACCTGCCGCACTCCTGCGAGCTCGGCCACCTGCATCACCTCGAAGCGGAGGACGGCCGCATCTACAACTACCTGCAGTTCGGCTCCGGCAAGGATGCCTTTCTCGGGGCCGGCTCCCACTTCAAGCCGGTAGAGGTCACGGCGCGCCTGCTGCCGGGCCAGTACCTGCTGGTTCAGGAGCTGGCCGTCGAGTAGGTCAGGCCGCGGGCAGGGGGCGCCCCAGCAGCTCCGCCAGGTGGGCGACGAAACGGTAGGTCACCCCCCAGAGATGGGGACTGCCCGGCCGCCGCAGGTCGATGCTCGGCCAGGAGCCCCTCTCGCCGCGGTGCTCGAACTCCCGCAGCCCCTGCCGCTCCGGGTCGAGCAGCTCGCCGAACGGATACCAGAACGCCTCCTCCACCTCCTCCCCGATCCGCAGCGGCCGCGGTTCGGCGAGTCCGTACACGAAGGCGGCGACCGGCATGGAGGTGGTCACCGTGGCGAGATCGTCGAGGCGCCCGAGGTACTCATCCGGGCCGAGGTCGAGGCCGACCTCCTCCCGCGTCTCCCGCTCGGCAGCGGCCCGAGGCCCGGCGTCGCCGGCATCGATGCGGCCCCCCGGAAAGGCGAGGTGTCCGGACCAGGGATCCCCCGCTCTCTGCGCTCTCTCGATGAACAGCAGGTGCAGGGAGCCGGCCTGCTCGCAGCAGATGAGGGCCACCGCTGCGCGGCAGTCGGGGAACGCCTTCGGCCGGCGGCTGCGGAGGGCGGCGCGGACGTCGTCGAAGCAGGGGGGCGGGAGTGGCGTCTCGGGATCGTGGATCACTGTTCGGTTGCCGTCGGGGTCCGCTTCTCTTCGGTGACAACCCGGTCCTGGGTTTTGCCCGGATCGAGGGGCTGGCCCGGTTTCGGACCGGAGGAGACCGATTCCATGACCCAGGCTTCAGGCCCATCGACCCCGCCTCCGGTCAAATCTCTACGGAGGCATCATCAACAATAGTCACTACCCGCATCAGTTGATGTATCCATGGGGCGCCCGCTCGCCGAGCAGCTCGGCCATGGCCCGCAGGCCGATCGCTTCGACGTCAGATGACAGCGGGTAGCGGTCGTCGCCCGAGTAAACGATGAAGGATCGTTGCGGCGCGATATCCTCAAGTGCGTTGTAGAACCCGCGGCCAATGCCGGGCGTCAGCCCCAGCTTGACCTCGATGGCCCAGGCTGCCCTTTCGCCCGGCAACTCCAGCACCAGGTCGATCTCGGCCCCGGCCTGGGTGCGGTAGAAGTGCGCGGCAGTTCCGGGCGGGGCCGCAGCCAACAGGTTCTCGATGACAAACCCTTCCCAACTGGCACCGGCGACGGGATGGCCGGCGAGCGCATTGTGGCTGTCGAGGCCGAGCAGCGCGTGGACCAGGCCGCTGTCCCGGATGTAAACCTTGGGGGACTTGACGAAGCGCTTTCCAGTGTTGGAGTGGAACGGGCGCAGGCGGCGCACCAGCAACAGATCGACCAGCAGATCGATGTAGCCGGTCACCGTCGGGCTGCTGACCATCAGGCTGGCGGCAAGCTTCGATGAGTTCAGCAGGGCACCTTGGTCGTGGGCGAGCATGGTCCACAACCGCTCCAGCGTCTCGGCCGGTATGCGCCGGTCGGTAAACTCGGAAACATCCCGTTCCAGGTAGGTGCGAACCAGGTTGCGGCGGAAGATCATGCTGTCGCCGCCGCTCGCCGCCAGAAGACTGTCGGGGAACCCGCCGCGCACCCACAGCTCGGTCGCGGACGCGATCTCCGACGGCACGTCCAGCACGTCGAACGGGTTGAGCGGCACGTAATCGATCCGTCCCGCCAGACTCTCCCCCGACTGTCTGAGCAGATCTACGGACGCCGATCCGAGGATCAGGAAACGCCCCGTCCGCTTTCCCCGTCTCCGGCCCTGGTCGATCATGCCGCGGAGCTCCGGGAACAGCCCTGGGGCGCGATGGATCTCGTCGAGAACGACCAACCGATCCTCGTACTCGGCGAGAAACAGCCTGGCATCGGCGAGTTTCGCCCGGTCGGCGCTCGATTCGAGGTCGAGGTACAGCGCGTCCCTGCGTTCCGCGATCTCGTAGGCGAGTGTCGTCTTGCCAACCTGACGCGGCCCGATCAAGGCGACCGCGGCTTGTCGGCCCAAGGCGTTGGCGACGATTCTGTGGGTCCGGCGTGGAATCATTTCCTTGCAAATTTAAAATGACACTTTAAAAAAACAAGGATACGAGGTGGGCAGCCACCGCAGACCTCCCAGACAAGACCTGGGTCAACGCCTCGTGCTGTTGAGCCGGCAACAGGCCGCCGTGTAGCAGCAGGCGCTCGACGAGATGGAGGAGGCGATCGAGGTGCTGGACAGGCACTAGCCCCGGGAAGGGGATGCCCTACAGCTCAGCCAAGTGGGCGACGAAGCGGTAGGTCACCCCCACAGGAAGGGACTGCCGGGCGGCCGCAGGTCGATGCTCGGCCAGCAGTCCCGGGCGCCGCGGTGCTCGAACTCCCGCAGCGCCTGCCGTGCGGGTCGAGCAGGTCGCCGAGCGGATACCAGAACGCCTCTTCCACGTCGGCGCCGCTCCGCAGCGACCTCGGTCCGGCGATTCCGTACACGAAGGCGGCGACCCGCATCGAGGTGGTCACCGTGGCGAGATCGTCAAAGGCGCCCCAGGGTACTCCTCCGGGCCGGGGTTCGAGGCAGATCTCCTCCCGAGTCTCCCGTTCGGCAACGGCCCGGAGCCCGGGAGGAGGTCGATCTTGCCGTTGCGGCTGATGGGAATGGTGGGTTCCCAGTAATCCGGGCGGCCGAGACGGTCGGGAAGGGGAGTTTCGCCGGTGCAGACCACTTCCCAGCCGAAAGCGCGGGCCGCAGCCTCCATGAACGTCTCGAACGGACCGCGCACCTGGTCCTCGGGCTCGCCGGCGGTGACCTGGGTCATTTTGGCTGTCACCCCGGCGGCGAAGTCCTGCAGTGCCGCATGGATAGGGTCGTTTGCGTTCATTGCCAAGTGTTTCCGTAACAATATCGGGTCATCGGCAAGCCTCTGCGAAGGGCCTGAATGGTGCAGGAAGCAGTTGGCAGGACCCCGGTGAACTACCGGAAGGGCGGTTCGGGGCCCGGACGGGCCTGTGAAGTCGGTGGAGGTCGGGTGCCAGAGGAAGCGTTATGGTCTTGTTGAGCTTCACTTTCCACTACCGGTCAGCATGGCCGCAATCTCTTCAGGCAACCTGATGCCGGTTCTCTCCTCGAAGTCTGCTATGGTGGGATTTCCGCTTTGAAAGGAAGTGACGATGTCCAGTCCCTGATTTCGTGCTTCGGCCAAGTCTGATTTGGCATCTTGCCATTTTTCCAAGTACAGGTTTGCAAGGCCTCGCAGAAAATAGGCTTTGTCGAGGTAACGCGGCTCCAGTTTAATGGTTTCGGAATAATCTTTAACGGCACATTTGTATTCGTCTGTTTTAAGATAAATCTGAGCGCGAGTAAAATATGCGTTAGCCGAAGGCTTCAGGTTTATCGCCATAGTACAATCTTCGATGGCGCGATCATACCTTGGTTGGACAAGGTAAGTTAAAGCCCGACCGAAATACGCGTCGGCAAACCCGGGTTCCAGTTCAATCGCTTTGGCAAAATCGACGATTGCCTGCGAGTATTGTCCCTGGTTTTGAGCCTTGACCCCACTGCGGAAATATTCCTCGGCATCAGGGTTTTTGTGGGGAATGTCCCTACATTGGAAGTGAGCAGATCCGACAAATTCGGAGAAGAAGGATTCACAAATATTGTGAAGTTCCTATAGTTCCCGCAGTGACCGATTCTTTATCGCCGCCCAATTGATCGCTGCAACCCACAGCTTTTCTTTCTCCGAGAATTGAACCATTCCATCGACTTCCAGCTCTTCGCTGTAGAGAACTAATGACTGTCCTTGGTGCAGAGAAAGCTTCTGAGCCGCCAGATCTTCCTTGGTGCCATTGCAGTTCAGGCGCAATCGGCCTTGGGGATCGGCGTTGTGAAAGTCGGCGAAAATCCTTGGTCTATTCAGTTTGTTCATCGTCTCTCTCCCTTGCTGGATTCGGAATGGTTGGCGTGAGCAGATCACTTGCTTGCTCGGGAGTAAGGTCAGTCACCGTCGCATGGTAAGGGCTTCTGCCGGGAGTCCGCACAACATCGCCACCAGCCTTTCGGATTTTACCAGCGGTTGTCACGCCAACTTGCCCATGAGGAATCGTCTTCCCCAGCGCTGGAACCCATACACCTTCGCCGCATTCTACGGGTACTTCCTCGATCCCAATCGGATGAGTTCCACTTCCCTGTTGGATGTCTTCTGGTCGGTTCTGCCCCCCACGAACGACCCAGGCATCGTCGGGAATTCTATTCTTGATGGCGTGGATCACCGCGGCCGGTTATTCACGGTCGCTGTTCAACGCGCCAACGATGACTTCAAGTGTGCGGCCGAGATTGCCCACCACCCTGGACAGGCAGTCTGAGTTCGCCAGAAACCCGAAGTCCACTTCATACAGCACCCAGGTTGGCTGATGGTAATCACGCGGACACGCATTCACACCCGGCGGCCATTCCGCGACTTGGAGGCGTTTCCAGATTTTTCCTTTCTGTTCCTCGTTCAGCCAGGGGGGACCATTTGGATTTAGATTTAGATTGAAATCCTCGTTGACTTGGAGACACAGATGATGTCGTTCAGTTCCAACGATGTCCGGTGCCAGTACCGGTCCCTTTCCGCACTGCCACATTTCCCAGAAATTGAGGATGGAGTCAACAACCGGAGAAAATCCCCGGGCGACAGGATATACGGAGAGCCGTCCGAATCTGGAGACATACTCCGACTCGTCCCAATGCTTCGCCAATTTCGAGAAGAATGGAAAAGCCAATTCTGGGGCGGAAAACGCAACCCGGCCCCTCGGGAAGTCGTTGTCTCCGTAAATCTTGAGATAGCGCGTTCGAAACTCTGAGAACGAATGCAGGAGTTCCTGAGCGTTCTCCCGTTTCTCCTTTTCGAGCCCATGAGCCGCAGCCACTCGACTGAATCGGTGGTCTGTCCTATCTGCGGAACAGCCGCCAGAGACGACTCGACCCAGTGGATCATTCTTTCCAGTGAAACGTGCTGAAACTCACACGACGCGGGTCCATCTCGTAAGGCTTCGTATAGAATTCGGAAGCACCGTAGGTAATGAAGAAGCACAGTCCCTCCACTCCTCTTCTTTGCTCGGCGATGCGTTCCGTCTGCCACTGCTCGGACCATCTTCCGCCCTCATCCGAGTGGACTTTCGTTTCAATCGCAACAGATAGATTGGCGAATTCCAATTCCACATCGAAGGCTCTTCTTCGCCCCGACCACCTCAAGGGGTCCAAGATCCTCTTCGATGCGAAAGGCGTCTCGGAATATGTCGAGCCTACCTGCTCCGTCCAGCGCCCTGACCAGGGAAATCATGCACATGTCGTGTTCTCGTTCGTTGTTATAGTTCGTCATCTTCATGATCCTGTGGTCTCCTTTTCTCCCCACCAGCCAGCACCAAGGCACTGCATAGACTGGGGGCGGAAACGGATAGCTTGTTGAATAGCTTGTTGAAAAAACCTACAGGAAATGTACCCGGGAAACTGGAAAACGAAAGGCTCGAGCGACACCACGGTCCCAGCGCTCCCCCCGACCTGACGCCCACCCCTTCCCCCATCCTGCTTGCGGGAATCGCCGGATAGGTCATCTTCCCTTGGCTCCCCTCCCATTTCACCCTCCCTGCCCCGAGATAACCCCCGATGCCCCGTACCTCCGATGCCGTCGCCGGCGCGCCGGACACCCTCGTTTGCGGGTTGACCCCCGGCGGGCGCATCGACGTGAAGCCCGCTGCCCCGGAGGAGGGCCCGCGCATGGCGCCGGCGGAGGCCCGGCGCATCCTCGATGCGTTCGAGGCCGGGCGCGGGCACGGCGTGCTCTACCTTGGCGCCAGCGCCCCCGGGGCCGCTTTCCACCCTTCGCTGGCGTACTGGCGCGACTTCGGCCGCTCCTTCGTGGCCCGGGTGTGCGGCGCGCTCGACCCGTCCGACCCCGATTCCCTGGTAGTTCCCGACCCGGACCCCGAAGAGATCGCAGCCTGCGTCCAGGCGGCGCCGCCGATGCCGGGGGCCGAGCTGATCACCCCCGCGCTGCTGCGCTCGGTTTGGTCCGACACCGGGAAGGCCCTGGCGGTCCGGGCGGCGAAGTTCAAAGGGGGCGTCCAGGGCTACCTGAAGGCGCAGAGCCCGATCTGGAACGTCGTCGGCCGGGTCTGCCTGCACCTGGCCGAGAACAGGCGCGATCCGGAGTATCCCTTCGCCTTCATCGCGACCTACGTCCACAAGGTCTCCCGGCGGGCGGCGCCCTCGCACCTGCCGCTCGGACGCGCCCTCGAGGAGTACGCCGGGGCGAGGAACCGGCAGAAGCTGCTTGCCCTGCTCGCGCCCCTGTCCCGCGCCGCGCAGGAGAGCGACTTCCTCCGCGACCTCGTCGACTCCGGCGATGTCTACCACCCCCTGCCCTGGACCTCAGCGCAGGCGCACCGCTTCCTGACCGAGACCGCCCTCTACGAGCAGGCCGGGCTCGTCGTGCGCACCCCGGACTGGTGGAGCGCCGCCAGCCGGCCCCGCCCCAAGGTCTCGGTGACCGTGGGCGGCAAGCCCCCCTCGGTGCTCGGCATGGAGGGACTGCTCGACTTCGACGTCGCGCTGAGCCTCGACGGCGAGGAGCTGTCGCGGAAGGAGATCGAGGCGTTGCTGGCCTCCACCGAGGGTCTGGCGCTGATCAGGGGGAAGTGGGTCGAGGTGGACCGGGAGAAGCTCGAGGCCGTGCTCGCGCAGTGGCGGGAGGTGCAAACCGAGGCCCGCGCCGAAGGCGTCGGCTTCGGCGAGGCGATGCGCATGCTGGCCGGCGTAACCCTCGATGGCCACGATGACGGGGAGGGTGGCGAGCTGCCGGAATGGTCGCAGGTCGTCGCCGGCAAGTGGCTCTCGGGAAAGCTCGAGGCCCTGCGCGCCTCGAGCCTGCGGGCTGAGATCGACGCCGGGGCCGGCCTGAAGGCCGAGCTGCGCCCCTACCAGAAGCTCGGGGTGCAGTGGCTGTGGACCCTGCGCGGACTGGAGCTCGGGGGCTGCCTTGCCGACGACATGGGCCTGGGCAAGACCATCCAGGTGCTGGCGGTGCTCTCCCTCGGCCTGAAACAGGGAGGCAAGGGGACCGATCTGCTGGTGGTCCCGGCCTCCCTCATCGACAACTGGCGCCAGGAGATCGAACGTTTCGCCCCCTTTCTGAAGATCCTGGTCGCCCATCCGTCCCACCTCCCCTCGGCGGAGCTGAAGAAGCTCTCGCGCCGGAAGGTGGCCGCGCACGACGCGGTGATATCCACCTACGGCACCGTCCTGCGGTTGGACTGGATGAAGAGGCATCCGTGGCGCACAGTGGTGCTGGACGAGGCCCAGGCCATCAAGAACCCGGCCGCCCAGCAGACCCGGGCGGTCAAGGCCCTGCCCTCCAGGTGGCGACTGGCCCTGACCGGGACCCCGGTCGAGAATCGGCTCGGCGACCTGTGGTCGATCTTCGATTTCCTCAATCCCGGGCTCCTCGGCTCGGCGAAGGCGTTCGGGCGGCTGTGCAAGTCGATGGCTTCGGGCCAGGGTGGGGGGTACGCGCCGCTGCGAAAGCTCATGCGGCCCTACATCCTGCGCCGGCTCAAGACCGACAGGAGCGTCATCGCCGACCTCCCCGACAAGACCGAGGTCAACGCCTGGTGCCTTTTAAGCCGGCAACAGGCCGCCCTCTACCAGCAGGCGGTCGACGAGATGGAGGAAGCGATCGAGGTGCTGGACGGCATCGAACGCCGCGGCATGGTCCTCGCCTTCCTGATACGCTTCAAGCAGATCTGCAACCACCCGTCCCACTGGCTCGGCGACGGCAGCTTCGAGCCGGACGGCAGCGGCAAGTTCGAACGCCTCGAGGAGCTGTGCGAATCGATCGCGGCGCGCCAGGACAAGCTGCTGGTGTTCACCCAGTTCCGCGAGATGACGGCGCCGCTTGCCGGCTTCCTCGCCGAGGTCTTCGGGCGGGACGGCCTGGTGCTGCACGGCGGCACCCCGGTGCGCAGGCGCCAGCAGCTGGTCAAGAGCTTCCAGGAGGACGACCGGGTGCCGTTCATGGTGCTTTCGCTCAAGGCCGGCGGCACCGGGCTTAATCTCACCGCGGCCTCGCACGTCATCCACTTCGACCGCTGGTGGAACCCGGCCGTGGAGAACCAGGCCACCGACCGCGCCTTCCGCATCGGCCAGAAGAAGAACGTCCTCGTCCACAAGTTCGTCTGCCGCGGCACGGTGGAGGAGCGCATCGACCAGCTGATCGCCGCCAAGCAGGGGCTCTCCGACGAGATCCTGTCGCAGGGAGCGGAGTCCTCCCTGACCGAGATGAGCGACGAGGAGCTGCTCGCGATGGTGTCGCTCGACCTGGACAGCGCCGCGCAGGGAACGGGCTCGTGAGCCTGCAGCGGCGACGGCGTGCAGCGGCTTACCAGGTGCACCGCAGTTCGTGTGGGTTTTCGCATCTGCCGTGAAGCAGTGGGGCAAGGGCCCCGCCGTGGACAGGGGGGGGATCCTCCCTGCGAAGGAGGCCGCTGGCGGACCGGTGCGGGTAATCCGCTGTAACGGGGATTTCCGCGGCTGCGAAGGGCGGACCCCGCTTGCACGTTCCGGAAGCGCCGGGACGTGCCGTGAAGACTGAAACCTGGAGGAGGAATCGATGAGCCGGTACCGCCATGGATGGCGGCCCTACGTGCCGGTGGCAAAGCGCCGCCGCAAGACTGCGAAGACGATCGCCGCGGTCATGAAGGTCGGACAGGAGGTCGAGCCGGTGGAGATCGAGGGGCGCAGGATCGCCGCCACCTTCTGGGGACAGGCGTGGTGCGACAACCTGGAGGCGTACAGCGACTTCGCAAATCGCCTGCCGCGCGGCCGCACCTATGTGCGCAACGGATCGGTCGTTCACCTGAGCGTCGAAACCGGGCGCGTGCAGGCCCTCGTCATGGGCACGGATCTGTACCGCGTCGACATCGGGATCGAGCCCCTGCCCGAGCGGCGATGGACCGAGGTGAAGGGGCGCAGCGCGGGGGAGATCGACTCCCTGGTGGAGCTGTTGCGCGGCTCCCTCTCCAAGGGGGTGATGGAGGTCGTGACCCGCCCGGGAGAGGGGCTGTTCCCGTCGCCCGGGGAGATTGCGCTGAGCTGCTCCTGCCCGGACTGGGCAGTGATGTGCAAGCACGTGGCGGCCGCCCTCTACGGGGTCGGCGCGCGCCTCGATCACGAGCCCGAGAAGCTGTTCACCCTGAGAGGGGTCGATCCGGTGGAGATGGTGGAAGCCGCTGTCCGGCAGCCGCCCGGGGCCGGCGCCCCCAGGGGCCGGGTGCTGGCGTCGGATGATCTGTCGTCGGTCTTCGGGATCGAGATCGACACGGCCGCGGAAGACCCCGACCCGGCTGCAGGAGAGTTGACGAAGAGGAAGGCTGCGGGAAGAAAGGCATCGAAGGAAAAGGCCGGCGGGAAGAAAGCGGCGTCGAGGAAGAAGGTCGCCGGGAAAAAGGCGGTATTGAAAAAGCAGGCGGCTGGAAAGAAAGCCGTAGCGAAGAAGAAGGTTGCCGGAAAGAAAGCGGGGTCGAAAAAGAGAGCCGCCCTGACGAAGGCACCACTGAAGAAGAAGGCCACCGTAAAGAAGGCGGCGTCGAAGAAGAAGGCTGTCGGGAAAAAAGCGGCATTGAAGAAGGCCGCATTGAAGAAGAAAACCGCCGGAAAGAAAGCAGCACTAAAGAAGAAAGTCGCTGCAAAGAAAACGGCGTCGAAGAAGAAGGTTGCCGGGAAGAAAGCGGCGTTGAAGAGAAAGGTCGCTGTAACGAAGGCTGCGTCGAAAAAAGCCGCCGGAAAGAAAGCCGCCTCCAGGAAAGCGACGCCGAAGAAAAAGAAGGCCGCCTCGAAGCGGAAAATTATCGGGAATAGAGCGGCAAAAAAATAAGAAGACTACTCGTCTTCCGTAGAGTGTCCCGGCAAACGCTGCTTGAGCAGAATGTAGGCGGCTCGTGCGTTACCATACATAAGCGCTATATCGAGGTTCTGTTTGGTTAGGTGTCGGGAAGGATGCACCAAGTTCCGCAGGTTGCGTGCCATGTCCCCTAACCCGCGAGTGATCAGAGTTCCGTCCTCGAAATGAAAGTCTGATAACCATCCCGCCTTGTCTACCACTAGCACGAAATCCGAAAACCCCCAACTTTTCGGATCTTCACTTCTCGGTCGTTTGCGTTTTGGTAAGCAGTCCCGTGCGTTCAAAGCTTCGTCTCGGTGTTTCAAGCAGGTGAACAGAAAGGCGGACTCAATGGCGGAGCCAATCATTACGGTTGCCGCATGATAGGCCCCACTTTCGGCACAGATTTCGGCCTCATCTTCGAATTGTTTCTGGACAGCCCTCACTTGTTCCAACTCGGAGGTATACTCAAAGACGAGGCGACGGCCTTCCTCTCTAAGTTCGTCGTACGCTTTACGGTCTTGGCTGCAGAGATCGGCCATGTCAACGAGGCCGTATTCCCGCAGTGTCTCTTCGAATTTTGCGTCGAGAACCTGCGAGTATCGTTTACTTAACTCCTCCCTATCCTCCGGTCCTTGTCCAATGCGCCAATCCTCGTCCTCATTGAGCCCTTCTCGTTCGCGTATGGCGTCAATGCATGCGCTGATTTCCCCAAGCGCGGAGTCATACAATCCGTCTCCCCAGCGTCGCATGTGAACACCTTCCACCGCATTTGACCTTAGGAAGAAACGATACGGTGGGTCGAGTTGTCCGGCAGCCTCCCCCAAATCAACGGTGTTGAGCCAAAGTCGCGCTTCAGCTTCGACGTTGGACAAATCGCGCTCCAAGGCCTTCGCCACCTGGGCCTTTGTGATGTGGTGAAGCTCTCTCGTGCGTATCTGAAACTGATCCGAAGCTCTAGCAGTCTTCAGAATGGTCTCCAAGGCTTGCTCGATCGAATTGTTCATATTCCCTTAAAGACCGTACTCCGTGTCAAACAAGCTGCTATTGATGGTCTGTGTCTTGGGCGGCTTGCGCATTACCTCCGGAACCCGCGGTAGTTCGTCGGCTCGGAAGCAATCCCCCGAGACGATGGCTTCGAGCAGGCGCTCCTGTTGGGGATAGCTCTTCACTGTCGCCTCCAACACCCAGAGCAAACCCAGCAATTCGGAGGTGAACTGGCTTGTCCAGCGTTCGGGACGGACGTCGTCAAGGGGAGACGATTTCCTTCCGGCCCCATTCTTCATCCGGTACTTGAGCCAGGACTGGACGACCTTGAGGCCGGAGACCTCGAACTCGTACACCTCCGGTGCGACTGGTGCGAACTCCCCTTCTCCGACGCGGAGGGTCCGTGTCTCGTCGTTGTAATCGAAAGTTTCGGGGTAAGCGTCAGCGTTGCCGGGAACGGCCTTAACGCACTTTGCCGCGCTGGGCGGAACGCGGCCCCGAGTCTGTTTCACGGGGACGAAACGCTCACCGTAAGTGTGCAGCCACAGCAGCTGTGCTCCGGCGTCGCGGATCTGCTCGAACAGCGCCGCGTCCTTGGTGATGGGCAGGCGCAGTTGGCGTGTTTCCAACTCCGTCTCGAACCGCACGGTGAAGGCTGGTTGTGCTAGCGTGCCGTAGAGGTAGGCGACGAAATCTTCGGGTGTGACGTCGCGCCGGTATGCCGCACCGAGGATTTCGAGCAGGCCAGGGGTAATGTTCCCCTGAGAGGCGTCGGCGGCGCGGTAGAGGGGAATCGTGTCCTTTGCGCCGCGTCCTGAGAAATGGTCCAAGTCGGGGATTGTTGCGCAGGCCGTAAGTGCCGGTCCTGCTCCAAGGAATTTGGTCAGCAGGCTCGTCAAATACACCTGCCGTTCGCCGTGGGCGCGCCACAGGTCGGGGCGTAGAAAATCGCCCAAGCGCGTATCGGCGATGAACCATTGGCGGTCGAATGAGCGATAGGAGTAGCGCACTACGTGCGGGATTGGAGCATCCTGAGGAAGTTCGACGATGGGCACTTCCGCTCCATCGCCCTCAAATAGGGGAGAACACAGGGAGTTGATTTTTCGATCGCGTGTCTCCTTGAATGACTTCGCCAAGTCCGTCGAGCCTGGAGACGCGAGCAAAGCCCGCCAACGTCGTTCGAGCGTTTCCGCGTCCGGTGCAATCGGCCAGGTCCGTTTGATCTGTGCTCCCGAATGCTGCCACGGCATCAGGTCGGTCAGCAGCGGCCAATCGAAGTAATGCCCCTTGCCCGCCGGGCGAAACGGAGCCTGCCAAGCGTCCGGGCAATCCTGCCATTCCACTTTCGCATTCGCAAAGCCCTCGACAGCGTCAAGCACGGCGAGTTTCTCAGCGCGCGTCCCCTCGATGCGGGCATGGTGAACTTTCGCGGGTTTATCTGTTTCCGCCTCCTTCGCACGGAAAGCCACCGAAATGGCGACGGGAGTCTGGATCGTAAAGACATTGCCATCCTGGCGCGTGCCGCGTCCCTCCCCTCCGAGATCGAGGATCCAGATTTCGTCGCACTGCCGACGTATATGTTCGCGCATCCCAGAGAATGCGTCGCCGTCGAGGTAGCTCGAGGCGCTGATGAAGCTGACGATTCCGGGGCCGGTGGCGGTCTCGTGCTCGAAGACCTTCCACAGCGCCCAGCGCCAGAAATAGACGTAGAGGTTGTAGAGGTTCTTGACGTGGACGCCGTGGCCAGCGGCGGTGGCAGGGTCGAGGAAATCCTTCAGAATGGCGAGTTGCTGTCTTCTTTCCAGCCTGGCCTCGGCGGTCCTGAGCCCCCTGTCTCTGCCCCTTCTATCCTTGACCACGTTGTCAGGCAAAGGGTCACCGAATCGAACCCATCCGCCATACTGGGAAAGATTGGCCTCGCTTTCCGTATCCATCGCATCGTGCCGGTCGTAGGGGGGATTGCCCAGGCAGACGATGACCGGGACCGCGCTCTTGATTGCGAGCGCCTTTCTGTGTTGCTCGGCGATGGGCAGCAGAATGAACGGCATCTGCGGAGGTTTGGCGTCGGGGCTTTCGAGGGTGTCGGTCAGGTAGATGTGCGTACCGTCGGCGGGCAGTGCCGCGCCGTCATCGCGCAGGGCACGGCTGACACGCAGCTCGCTAACCGCGTAAGGGCCGACCAGTAGCTCGAAGCCGTAGAGATTTTGAGCCAGCGCGGTGGCTTGTCCGGCGACCGCTCCGGCGCCTTGCTCTTCTTTGACGCGGCCGAGGGCGTGTTCGATGACGCCGAGCAGATAGGTTCCGGTTCCCACGGCGGGATCGAGCGTGACGACGCCGGGATCGGCGAAACCGAGCGGTTTGCCGAGACGGCGGACGAGCAGATCGTCGATCAGGCGCACCTGGGCGCGGACGACCTCGATCGGGGTGTAGTAGGCCCCGGCGTCCTTGCGCAGCCTGGGATCGTAGACGGCAAGGAAGTCTTCGTAGAAATAGAGCCAAGGATCCTCGGGACCGGTGAGCGTGGCAGGCGTCACGACATCGATCACGCGCAGCAGCAGGTCGAGGGAAGCGGCGATATCGGCGCGGGCGCCGGGGTCCGTCAGAACTTGCAGCGCCCGCGACAGCAGGTTGTGCTGTGCGGCGAGGGCATCTCTCGCGCTTTCAAGGGTGAGGGGATCGGCCCCCTCGCTGCAGCCCAGCAGCAGGGCGAAGGTGACGGTCTGGGCGTAGGCGTCGGCGAACTGCTCGTCGGAGGCATCCGGGAAGAGCAGTTGCCGCCAGTCTCCCGCAAGCTGCACGAGCGGAGACGCCGGGTCTTTGAGTGCGTCCGTCACGTCGTCGCGCAACATGCGGCACAGCGGCGCCAGCAGCGCGGCGAATCCCCTGAGGTCGATCTTGCCGTTTCGGTCCCTGGGAATGATCGGTTCCCAAGAGAGGAAATCGCGCAAGAGACGCTCGACCGCCCGGGCGTCCTGGAACGCGGCGGCCTTCCTGCCGTCAGCGGCGACATCGCCTGCCAGACGAACCACCTTGTCGACCAGTTCGCCGTTGCGGTAGAGCGCCCACTCGTTGCCGTCGGTGTAGAGGATGTTGGGCGTAGCAGAGAAGCGGTTGAACTGATCGCGGTTTCGGTCTTTGAAACGGGTGGCTGTCGCGCCGGTGCCAGGGGCCTTGAGCTCGACGTATCCGGCGAGCAACTGGTTGCGATGAACGGCGTAATCCGGGCGGCCGAGACGGTCGGGCAGGGGAGTTTCGCCGGTGCAGACCACGTTCTCGCCGTGAACGCGGGCCGCAGCGGCCATGAAGGTTTCGAACGGACCGCGCACTTGGTCCTCGGGCTCGCCGGCCGTGACCTGCGTCATTTTGGCTGTCACCGCGGCGGCGAAGTCCTGCAGTGCCTTATAGACCGAGGTGCTCTGATTCATTTCATGGGCCCTTCGACAGTTCCTGTTCTTGTGTTATGGCCCCGAGCCCTTGTACAGCATGAGGAGCGAAGGCACTTTGTCCGTCGGGCTGATCTTCATTCAGGGATAGCGTCCCATTCAGGTGGTATCAGTTTCCTTCCTTCTCGCCAGCGCTCAACCACACGGTCCTGAAACCACGGTTCGTTGATATTCGCGTGGTCCGTAACAATCACCTGAAACTGTCCCCCAAGGTCCTCCACAAACTCGTGGGCCAATCGGTACATGCCTTTCACTTTTTCCCTGTCCTCGCCTATGCCTCCCGTTCCATTCTCCTGCTGCTGCCAGTCCTCGTCTTCCGGGAAGTATACCTGGGATGGTTGATCGATAAAGAGGAAACGAGGGACAGGACGGTTTCGTTCGACAAACCAGCGGTGTAGTGCAAGGTGCGTGATGAGATGATAACCAACCCAGTTTTCACCGCTCCCCATGCGCTCCATCGGAATTGGGCCGTCCGTGCCGTCGGCAACCACGGTTAGTCGCCGGAGATCGAGGCGTAGCGGGAATTGGGCGTGTTCCAAATCGAGGTCCGAAGCCCAAGTGCTCATATTACGGGAGATGATCGACAGTATTGATTGAACGCGCTCCTGAACCAAATTGTCGCTCAATTCCTCTTCCAATCTGTCTGCCCGTGCTTGCAGATCGGCAATCTGTCGCTGCAGGTCACTCCCATCTTCAAGCTGAGGGACACTCTCGAGGTACAGACTGATTCTGCCCAGGATATGGGCTCTTCTGGCGTTGCGGTCTCTGTAATCTTGCAGCCTTTCGTTTTCTCGTTGGATCGCTTCGAGTTTCTCACGATTGTCCCGCATACGAGATTTGGCATCGGCCTGTTTTTCTTCGAGCGAAGCCAATAAGGCCTCCATTTGCGGATTCCGCTCCTCGATGTGACGAATCTGGTCGTCGAGCCTTTCAAGCGATACTTGGATTTCTTGTATGGAGGGAGGTACTTCACTACTTGGCAGCGAGGACTGACACAACGGGCAACTCGTTCGGTTGTGTTCGTCCTCTTGGGTGGTAGTGGTAAACAGTGCGATGCTTTTCAGTCGGTTGCTCTGGGCCGTTGCTTCTTGGGAGAACCCGTGGCGGTCCGATGACAGTGTCCTTGCGGCGTCAAGCTGATCTCGGACGATTCGCAACTCCTGTGTGATCTCATCTCGTTCCACCTGTAGTCGACGGAACTCATCCCCTTCGGCCGCAACCTCTTCTTCTTCCTCCGGGAAAGAACCTGTACGGTTCAGTGCCCCGAGTGCTTCAAGACAAGCCTCCCACGTTTCAGGAAAGGGCTGGTCGGTGCGCAAACCAAGGTCTGTCGCTTCCGAAAGAAGCCTTTGTGCAACAGTGACACCCTGGCCTCTCACGGCTTCATACTCTTCCAGCTCGCGCCGAATTCTTCCGAGTTGGCGGCGGAGCCGGCGCAGCTCGTCCATGCGAGCAACATAATCGTCAGTTACTGCCCCGAGGAAATAGGGCATTGTGTCCTTTATGGCCTGTGGCAGCCATTGTTCGCTCTGCCTGTGAAAGAGGTGACGATTGCTGTCAATCTCCGTCTGATGCTGGAAGCAGTAGATCAGCGCATGGTCAATTCCAGCCTGCAAGGGAAGGCGTGTCTGTCCATGCGGCGGGTCATGGCGGTTCTGTCTAATTCCCGCGTGGGCTGCAAGCAATCCTTGGAGACTATCCGGGTTGGTCGTCTGCATGAGCTGATCCGTGTCCGGCAAAGCGATTTGGTTTCCCACGGTGTAGTGAACCTCGAACGACGAATTACGCCCTGGAGCGGGAAGGCGTCTAGCGATAAAGACATCTCCCTCCGGAACCGCCAGCCTCACACCTGCCCAGGCGACAGCGCGACGCATGATGCCATCCGGGATTTGGCACTCGGTGGAACCGAAGCAGTATTCGAGAATCGCAATAAGCGCCGTCTTGCCCGTCTTGGACGCCCCGGTGATGATGTTGAGCCTGCCGGGAGCAAACTCCAGTCGTCGCATCTCGCCGTTGTGTCCATAGAGGACTATGTCTCTGATTTGAAAGCTCAAGGCCGGATCCCCCAAAGTGCCATGGTTGTTTCTGTGGAAGCCGTTTTGCGGAGCCATCTGCCCAGGAATCGGGCGCGTGACACACAGTCATGAGCATCTCCGTCCAAAGACCGGATCGTCCGATTAACAAACGCATCTGTGGCAACACATTGGACGCCCCCTGAGTTACCCATGGCAATCCAGTCGAAGGCCAGTCCGTAGCGCAGGGCCTCTCTAGTATGAGGTTCGAGTGCAATGAGTCGTTGGTGAAATCCAAGCCTGGCTTCGGCATGCTCCTGCAACCAGGCGGGTATTGAGGTGCGTGTATTGAGAGGTAGGGTCTCCCTCGTGTGCTTGTGCAGAACGATTGGAAGGACCATGAAGGCCAAGGCAAACGGCAACGGTTGGCTATTTGATTCGCTGTAACCGGCACACGCTGAGGTGATGGTTACACAGCAGAACGCAGGATTCAGCAGATGCGCTTCTTCACGAGTTCGTTCTTTCCAGGGTTTCATCGGCTGGCCTCCGTTCCTGCTAGCAGAGCCTGGAGCCGTTCGCGAAATTCCAGATGCCATCCGACCCGGAGATCGTCCGCCAGCATCTGGTACGTTCCTCGGGCGATGGCAGGTTCCGTGACAGCGGGCCTTATAACAGCGTGCGTGCCCATTTCCACCCACTTATAGAGGTTCTGCGCAGCACGGATTTTGCCTTCTCGGCAGCGGCCTCGCCAAGTTCGTCGCGCATCTGCTCGAACATGAGGTTCCACTCCTCGATCAGCCGCTCCTCGTAGCGTTCAAGTTCCCTCACATACAAGAGGTCCTCGCGCATCCAACGGGAACGCTGCTCAAAGGCCCGGTAGTAGTTTCTGATGGCGTGGACCACTCTGTTGTGATTAACGTCAATCAGCTTGAGCTGCTCTACGAAGGTCTTCTCCAAGTAACCAATTGCGTCAACGGTCTCCCGCATAATGTCATCGTCAACGGGGAAGTTGTCTTCTTTGAATTGCTCCCGAATGCGGCTTGCTTCGGCCTCAAGTTCCTCACCGATTATCGGGCCTGCGTTGTCATCCAGGAGATGCTTCACGACTCGTCCAAACCACCAACCTTCGAGACGCTGAAGGTAGGAGTCCAGGAACCTCCGCTCGACAGCGTAGAACACTGCCTGTTGCAGTTGGTTGTCCAACTGGTCGATTGATGGCGAACCATCGAGGACTGCTATGGAGTTCACAAGGAGCTCGCGCCCCTCCGCCTTCATTGAAAGAAAGGCTCGATAGGCAGGGGAATTGGTTTCGCTTTTGGACGTGGAAGCGGTCGCGGCCAGACGTTCCAACGCTTTCACTTCGTCCCGCCCCCACGGGCGGAGGTAGGAAGCCGCAGTACCGTCGTTGCACACAGCCGTGGTGATGAGGAAGAACTGGGCATTCTGCGGAATGTTCCCGCCAGATTGTCCATCAATCCAGATCCGCAGTGTTTTCCACAAGTCAGGCGATGCGTCGGAAAGACTAGCGTGAGCATTAATGTGATGCTTGGTCTGGAGAACCTGGACCGCAGAATCGTGGGTCTCGAACACGACATCATCGAGCGTCTCGATTCCGATGCTGATGCGGTCGCCCTTCGGCAAACGGCGCAACGCCTCAAGCAGCGCGTACCTGCACTGGTAGAAGTAGCCCAGTGAAGACGAGGCCTTGAGTATTGTCCACGTTCTCCTGTGCTCACGATTCAGTCTTTCTACCCTCAATTCAGACGAACTCAATCATTGCCGCAATAGCCCCTGCAAAACCAAGCCCTTCGCGACTGCCGCCCTCTCCCCCTACCCTGCCGCCGGGGCCATGACCACGCCCGTAGGTTTCGGCGCCTCCGCCCCCTGCCCGGCCGGGATCAGCCTCCCGGTCCCGGGATCGATCCGCCACACCGCGACGCTGTCGCTCTCGTAGTTGGCCGCCAGCATGAATCGGCCCGCCGGGTCGATCTCGAGGTTCCACGGCCAGCTCCCCTGCGCCGGCTCGTGGGCGATGAAGGTCAGCAGCCCGGTCTCCCTGTCGATGGCGAACACGGCGATGCTGTCGTGGCCGCGGTTGGTGCAGTAGAGGAAGTCGCCCGGCGGCGGGATGCTCAGGTCCGCGGCGCAGTTCTCGTCGGCGAAATCGGCCGGCAGCGTGGAAATCGTCTGGCGTTCGCTCAGGCCGCCGCTGTCGGCGTCGAAGTCGAAGAGGGTCACGGTGCCGTCGAGCTCGTTGAGCAGGTAGGCGCGCGCTCCGTCCGGGTCAAAGGCGAAGTGCCGCGGGCCCGCCCCGGGAGCGGCCTTGGCCCACGGCTGGGCCGCCGGCGTCAGCTTCCCCGCGCCGGCGTCGAAGGCATAGATCATATGCCTGTCGATGCCGAGGTCGGCGGCGTACGCGAAGCGCTCGGCCGGGTCGAGGACGATGGAGTGGACGTGCGGTCCCTCCTGGCGCTCCTCGTTGACGCCGGAGCCGCTGTGCTGCACGACGTCGGTGGCCGCGCCCAGACGCCCGTCCTCGGCCACCGGGAGCACGGCAACGCTGCCGGAGTTGTAGTTGCCGACGAGCAGGTGGCGCTGCGCGCGGTCGAGCTCGAGGTAACAGGGGAAGGCGCCGTGGGCGCGCTCCGTGTTGAGCAGGGTCAGCTCGCCGGACGGCTCGATGGCGTAGGCGGCGACCTCTCCCTCGATGTAGGCTTCGTCTTCCCCGTCATCCCGCGAGACCGTCGCGTAGAGGAGCTTCCCGCTGCGGTCCGCCAGGAGGAAGAACGGGTTGTAGGCCGGCGTGGTGCCGGCGGGCTCGAGGGCCCCGGTCTCCAGGTCCATGCGATAGCGGTAGATGCCGTCGTCGCCGTTGGTGTACGTGCCCACGTATACGAAAGCGGTGCCGCGAGTTTCCGCAGTCATGTCGTCATCCTCGGTTCGGGTTGAGTGGCGGGATTATCCTGCGCCCATGTCAGGGCGTCGGGCCTTCCATCCTGCCGGCGTCCGGCCCCTGGCTACCTCTCCGAAAGGGCGGTTCGGGCGACCGGATGCTGTTGCCCGGCCTCGCCTGCAAGGCGAATTTCACCGGCCGTTTAGCGTATGCAACCTGCAACCAAAGGCGCAATACCAAAGGGAGACTCATGGCAAGGAAGAAAGTGCTGTTGAGCAAGATCTTCAGGAACGACGGGTTCGCTTCCGATACCCGCCGCCGGGGACTGGAGAAGCTTGCCGAAATCGCCGAGCTCGAGGACTACACCGGCGACCTCACCGCCGACAAGGTCAACGGGGTGATCGGCGTGATCGCCGACTCCGCCCTCGTGCACCGGGAGTTCTACGAGCAGGGGGAGGACCTGCGCCTGATCGCGCGCTGGGGGGTCGGCTTCGACAAGGTGCAGATCGACGTCGCCACCGAGCTCGGAGTCGCCGTCGCCGTCACTCCCGTCCACATGGATACCGTGGCGGAGTACGCGATCGCCCAGTGGATGGCGACCCTCAAGCGCACCTACACCCTGAACCGCCTGTCGCACCGCGGCGACTTCTCGATCATTCGGACTTTCGAGGCGCAGGGATCGACCCTCGGGTTGTACGGGTTCGGCCGCATCGGGCAGCAGGTCGCCCTGCGCGCCAAACCGCTGCTCGGCGACACCGGGAGACTGCTGGTGTACGACATCCGCCCCGACATCGCCGACCTCGCCGCGCAGTTCGGCGCCGAGGCCGTGGAGGATCCGCGCCGGCTGTTCGAGGAATGCGACACCGTGTCGCTCCACGTCGCCGGCGACGACTGCATCGTCACCTGGGACCTGCTCTGCGCCATGCAGCCCCACGCCTCCCTCATCAACCCGTCGCGGGGAAACCTCGTCGACGACGAGGCGGTGAACCGCGCCGTCAGTGAGGAGAAGCTGTTCTACTACGTGGTGGACGACCCGGTGAACGGCCCGCGCGAGCGCCACAAGGATCACCCGCGCATCATCTGCACCAACCACAACGGCGGCATCACCGTCGAATCGGTGATGCGTCTCGACGCCATGACCTTCTCGCAGATTACCGATGTCATCGCCGGCAGGCGGCCGCGGCATCTGCTCAACACCGGGGTGCTCGGGCACGAGCGCATCAAGGCCTGGATGAAGACCGCGGAAGAACCTGTCTGAGCCTGCCGGGGCGACCGGCTTCTGCTCCCCGGCTACCCCCGTCCCCAGCGCGCCGGATCATCTCGGAAAGGGCTACTGGTCTCGGGCCCGAAGCCGCAGGGTGAACGCCACCGGCTCGCTCCCCGGGTCGAGCTGCCGCCCCTCCTCGTCGAAGACGGGCTCGACCACCCGCAGCCAGACCGACCCGTCGGCCAGCACGTCGAGGAGGATGAAGCCGGGGTGCTCGTGGGCGAACAGGGTCTGCGGCCGGTCGCCGACGGGGCGCGCCTTCACCGCCGATCCGGCGCCGCTGACGACGAGGTAGTCGGCGAACTCCCCTCCCTCCATCACCTGCAGGTTGTGGTCGTGCCCCGCGGCGTAAGCGAGCGGTTTGAGGAGCCTGCCGTCGGCGTCCCGCGTCCGCGAGGCGCGCCGGAGATCCTCCTTCATCTCCCGGTAGGCCGGCGCGAAGATGTCCTGCTCCGTCCCCAGCGGCGTGAACCTCCGCCCTAGCGGATAGATCAGGGGCGCCGGGATCAGCCATGCCCACGGGGCATCGGTGGCCCGGGTCGCCGGAAACAGGTAGTCGCGCCAGTCGAAGAACCCGCCGTGGTTGCCGGCGGACTCCAGCGGGTGGTGGGCGAGCACGACCACCGGCAGTTCCGTCGTCAGGCAGCGCACGAGCCCGGCGACGATCCCGTCCCGGTCGGAGGCCGGCTTCGGCTCTTCGTGCAGCCACCACTGGGTGTCGATGGCGACGAGCCGCAGCACGGCGCCGGCGGAATCGGGCAGGTCGATCTTCACCGGCCCCGGGCGGCCGTCCCGGGGCAGGAAGCTCCCCGGCGACAGGCGGCGCTCGACGTACGCCTGCTGCGCCTTCACCGCCTCCAGCCCCGCTGCGGAGCTCCCGGCCCAGTCGTGGTTGCCCGGGATGAACAGCCCCCGCAGCCCGGGCGATCCTTCGAGGGCGTCGAGCTGGCGGTCGAGGCGGCGCTCCTCGTCGCGCCGGTCCGCCCCCGAGAAGCCGTCCTCGTAGACGTTGTCCCCCAGGAAGGCGACCAGGGTCCGGTCGGAGTCCCTGCGCGCCCACGCCTTCAGGGTCGCCAGCACCGGTTCCCCGGGACGCGGGGCGCCGGCGTCGCCGATCAGGATCACGCGGAAAGCGAGGTCCTCCCCGGGCAGCGCCCGGCCGGCGACGTCGGCCCGGTAGTACGGGGCGGTGTGGCTGCACCCCGCGACCGCGGCGGCGAGAGCCGCGGCCAGAAGAAGGGCAGGCGGAAGGATCATCCGGTTGTGAGAAATGCCGGCAATCCTTCCTTACGGGCGGTACTGCATGAATTCATGAACGGGTAAGGCTCCAAGTCCTTGAGCTGGCGTTGTAGGTGACAACACCCCTTCGCTTGAGGTGTAGTTGTGCATGGCGGAATCGCCGTTTCCAAGCCTTACCATAACGTTCGCCTTTGATGATGAGGTATTCTCGATCGTCGCAGAGGGTTGGCATGAGTTGGCTCACTTCTCTCTGGATTGCTTTTGTAGTCTGTGGGCCGCGGGCTAGTATGGGTCTATCCGGGTTTTTCAACGCCGAAACGTAAGTACGGAAAGTACCTGAGCCCTTGCTGTCCATCTGAGTACATGACAAGGCCATAGGTCGTTCCCTATGCTTGGTGTATCCCCATCAAGCACTCCCCAAGAAAGGGAAGGGAAGGCGACCTATGACCGCTATGAAGTTCGTCTCCAAGCTGTTCCAATTCAAGGGATTTCGCGCGGTGGGCGTGTGGTTCGAAGGACACGGGGAAGAAGCGGCCGTCGTGGTCGCGGTGAAGCCCCAAAGGAACGGGTGCCGGTGTCCCGAGTGTGGGCGCCGCGGCAAGATCGTACAGGTCATGGAGTTCCGCCGCTGGCGCGACGTCCGCGTTTGCGGCCGTACCCTCTGGTTGCACCACGCCCCTCGGGAGATCCGCTGCCCGACCCACGGCCGTCGCGTCGAGGAGGTGCCCTGGGCGGCGCCCTCGGCCCAGGTCAGCTACCGCTTCGAATACCTGCTGCTGAGGTACTGCCAGTGGATGACGCAGGCCGCCGCCGCGCGCCTGCTGGGTCTGGCCCCGTCGACCCTGTCCGACCAGCTGCACCGGCTCATCGAGCGCCGGCGTACGGGGCACCGCATCCGCCGGCTGAAGACCCTCGGCATCGACGAGATCTCCTACGCCAAGGGCCATAAATACGCTACCCTGGTCTACGACCTGGAACGCTCCCGTGTCGTCTGGGTCGGCAAGGGCAAGGCACGGAAGACCATCGACGCGTTTTTCCGGGACCATCTCAGCGCCTTCCAGAAGGACCGCATCCGCTGGGCCTGCTGCGACCTGAGCGAGACCTTCATCGGCGCCATCCGGCAGCATGGTCCCAACGCCGAGTTGGTCCTGGACCGATTCCACGTCGTCAAGGCCCTCAACGAAGCCGTCGACGAGGTGCGCAAGGAGCAGTGGCGGCAAGCCTGTGGCGAGGACCGCAAGCTGCTCAAGGGCCTGCGCTGGGTGCTGCTGCATCACTCCGCCCAGCGCTCGCGAAAGGATCGGCGCACGCTCCAAACCCTGGAGAAGGCCAACCGCCGCATCTACCGCGCCTGGCGCCTGAAGGACGAGTTCGAGCACTTCTGGCGCTACAAGGCGCGCTGGGCCGCCGAACGCTTCCTCAAGAAGTGGACGACGGCGGCCCTGCGCAGCCGCCTGCAGCCCCTGCGCAAGTTCGTCAACACGGTGCGCAAGCAGGCGGCCGGCATCACCGCCTTCGTCGACACGCACCTGACCAACGCCGCCGCCGAAGGGCTCAATCGCATTATCCGCATGGTCAAGAATCGAGCCAGTGGATTTAAAACTCTGGATGCCTTTGCCGACCTGATTTACCTGTGCGTCGGAGACCTCGATATCCCTGCGCAGATTCCGGCCCGATTCCGTACAGTATGAAACCCTAAAAATCTCATTGGGGAAACGCTATAAATACCACGTTGAAAAACCCGTATATAGCCGCTAGTATGACTGAATCGCCTCACCGAACACGGCGTGCGCACTTCGTTTGCCTACCTGCAGGGAAGCAAGTACTGGGCGCGCTTGTCTCATTACCTTGGCGAATCTACGCTTTGCATCTGGTGTAGTACTGCTTGTGATGTTGGCTCGCGCAAAGCGAAGCTCGGTTTCCAGGGAAGCAAGTTCAACAATAGTATTTGTATCTACCTGGCTACCGAGACGGGCGAAGGAAAGCATGTCCTTGCGTATTGTCTGAACCAAGTCGGTTTCTTGGACAACACGCCGTATTCGAGGTTGCTGTCGAGTGCTGAACGTGTCAGGTTGCCGGATGTTACGATAGCCGCTTTTTCGTCGACGACAAACACTTTTGCGTGAAGGTTGGACAGTGCGATGAGTTTTGCAAAGGGAGATGCCTCTGCGAGACAACGTAGGGCAGTCACATCCAATGCTGATGCACTGACGGCCTCCGCGTCTATGTTCACGAGCGATATAAACCTCGACACCTGGGCGCAACAACTCGCAGAACCATACTGCTTCTTCATACTTGATGTACGGAGCGGCGATAAGAACGGACTGGTCAGCAGTCGAGGCAATACCCGAGAGATCTTTCCGCCAAGCTCCATTGAGTAATTGGATCATTATAGTTTTACCAAAGCACTCACCACCTGCATTTGCGCGATCAGATAGTGATGTTTCTCGCGTCACAGTTCCGACGCATCGGGCACCTCTTCGCTTTCCTCGACTGATAATCTCAGCAACACCTTCCCGCAGTGGCTGCACTCGAAATCCTCACTTCCTGTTTGCAATGGCGCGAAAGCATACGAGGAACTATTGTCACAAGAGGAATGGGTCAAGTGCACTGTCGCAAAGCCTGCTTCATCAAGTGAAACACTTGTAATGATGCCGTTTTTCAGTGGTTTGATTTGCCTTATCATGATACATTCTGGCCTTTTTCAGCTCGATGCAGGTCTCGTCCTTGTAACCTGCTTGCAAACTTGATGAAAGTCCTTCTCAGGGAGTGCGCGGGCCTGCAGAATCCTCGGCACCGACAGGCGGCAATTCGAGGTCGCCCAACAGATCGGTGGCTTTTTTGATCAGCTGGTCCGTCGCCTTGAGAGGTTTGCGAATTTTCAATTCTTCGATGGTCCGCTCGTCGTAACCTTCTTCTTTCAGATAGACGATGGTGGCGGCGAGCTCGAGAACAATGTCCGAAACACGGCTATATACGGGTTTTTCAACGTGGTATTTATAGCGTTTCCCCAATGAGATTTTTAGGGTTTCATACTGTACGGAATCGGGCCGGAATCTGCGCAGGGATATCGAGGTCTCCGACGCACAGGTAAATCAGGTCGGCAAAGGCATCCAGAGTTTTAAATCCACTGGCTCGATTCTTGACCATGCGGATAATGCGATTGAGCCCTTCGGCGGCGGCGTTGGTCAGGTGCGTGTCGACGAAGGCGGTGATGCCGGCCGCCTGCTTGCGCACCGTGTTGACGAACTTGCGCAGGGGCTGCAGGCGGCTGCGCAGGGCCGCCGTCGTCCACTTCTTGAGGAAGCGTTCGGCGGCCCAGCGCGCCTTGTAGCGCCAGAAGTGCTCGAACTCGTCCTTCAGGCGCCAGGCGCGGTAGATGCGGCGGTTGGCCTTCTCCAGGGTTTGGAGCGTGCGCCGATCCTTTCGCGAGCGCTGGGCGGAGTGATGCAGCAGCACCCAGCGCAGGCCCTTGAGCAGCTTGCGGTCCTCGCCACAGGCTTGCCGCCACTGCTCCTTGCGCACCTCGTCGACGGCTTCGTTGAGGGCCTTGACGACGTGGAATCGGTCCAGGACCAACTCGGCGTTGGGACCATGCTGCCGGATGGCGCCGATGAAGGTCTCGCTCAGGTCGCAGCAGGCCCAGCGGATGCGGTCCTTCTGGAAGGCGCTGAGATGGTCCCGGAAAAACGCGTCGATGGTCTTCCGTGCCTTGCCCTTGCCGACCCAGACGACACGGGAGCGTTCCAGGTCGTAGACCAGGGTAGCGTATTTATGGCCCTTGGCGTAGGAGATCTCGTCGATGCCGAGGGTCTTCAGCCGGCGGATGCGGTGCCCCGTACGCCGGCGCTCGATGAGCCGGTGCAGCTGGTCGGACAGGGTCGACGGGGCCAGACCCAGCAGGCGCGCGGCGGCGGCCTGCGTCATCCACTGGCAGTACCTCAGCAGCAGGTATTCGAAGCGGTAGCTGACCTGGGCCGAGGGCGCCGCCCAGGGCACCTCCTCGACGCGACGGCCGTGGGTCGGGCAGCGGATCTCCCGAGGGGCGTGGTGCAACCAGAGGGTACGGCCGCAAACGCGGACGTCGCGCCAGCGGCGGAACTCCATGACCTGTACGATCTTGCCGCGGCGCCCACACTCGGGACACCGGCACCCGTTCCTTTGGGGCTTCACCGCGACCACGACGGCCGCTTCTTCCCCGTGTCCTTCGAACCACACGCCCACCGCGCGAAATCCCTTGAATTGGAACAGCTTGGAGACGAACTTCATAGCGGTCATAGGTCGCCTTCCCTTCCCTTTCTTGGGGAGTGCTTGATGGGGATACACCAAGCATAGGGAACGACCTATGGCCTTGTCATGTACTCAGATGGACAGCAAGGGCTCAGGTACTTTCCGTACTTACGTTTCGGCGTTGAAAAACCCGGATAGACCCCGAAACACTCGCCATCTTCCTCAACCGTGCGCGAGCAGCGTCAGCCGACATGTTACCCAAGCTGTCCGGGGCGCCGCCGGATCTCTTCAGTTTGAAGATCGAATACGGGACACCGTACCGGCCCGGCTCTTCCGAGATTTCAATCCGACCTTCTGCCCGCGCGTCCTCCCATCCATCGGCAAGCTCGAAGGAGTAAGGACCGTAATAGTAATATCACGGGGAGCACCCTAAAGTTGACATCACACCCCTCTGTATCAGGCGGAAAATTGTCAACTATTGACCGCTCCTGGTAATAAGTAAACGACAACCCGAACTCTGCTCCGCAGCGGTCCAGAAGATACGCCTCCTTCTGCAGCCGGGTCCGGCCGATCAGTTCGCGATCGTTCAGTTTGATCAAATTGACTACGACGTCTTCAGCCTTCATTTAATTGATCTCCTCCATATTTTCCTGATTTCTTCTATCTGGGTTTGATCCGGAGCGTAAATCCTCTGAATTCGCTCCGCGCGACGAAGCGCAGAAACGATGCTCGACACATCGGCAATGTCCCTTGGTTCTTGGTCCTCGGCGCGTGTCTTTACCAGAACTTTATTTATCGGCGAAGACATCAAGTCGGACCATTTGTAGAGCGCGACTTCCTCATTGTCGAATAGAAGAGTGTCGTACTTCCCAGTGTATTCTTCACTCAATTTGTGGCGGAAACGGTTGTAAAGATTGTCACCTGGATTGTCCCGGATACCAATATCAAAGCACTTATAAAGACGGCGCCCTCGCAGACGGCGCGCCAAGTCCGAAACCAGTGGATGTGATGATGATAACTCGGCAAGGGCCGCCAAGGTTGCCCAAACCGCGGCATCGTCGAGATCGAGATACGAACCCAACGTCGGCGATTCAGACGTCTCGTTCACTTTCCGCAACACCTGGTTGACCTCAGTGTCGCCTTGGATGATATCCGCACTCCAATCCTCATGTCGTTTTTTCAAGCCCACGGAATAGGCCGCGTGCTCGAAGACGTGACTGAAGGACCCGTGTCCGATATCGTGCAGCAGCGCCGCCAACAGTACGACCCGCGCCCGTTCCTTGTCCTCGTGCCTTTTGTCCTGCCGTCGGCGAATCACCTCGATGAGCCGGCGCGCGGTGTGATAGACACCGATGGCGTGCGCCAGGCGGCTGTGTGTCGCGCCGGGATATACCAGGTCGGAGAAGCCCAACTGGCGAATCCGGCGCAGCCTCTGGAATTCCCGGGTATTGAGCAGACGCCACGCGATTCGGTCCGTCTCGTTTTGGTGTGCGTCGTTCCCGCCACCGAACACGATAAGACCATGGACCGGATCGCGGATGCGTTGCGTCTCTTTATCGCTCATCAGCTTCCGTATGGTCTACCGTGCTGCCCAATGCAGTCGAATACCTCGGTAACGGTATCCATCGCGACAAGCTCTTTCCGTTGCCCAGGGTGTGGAGAAAGTCCCTGTACTCCTTCAAAGCATCGTAAGGAAATCCAACGCGGGGGATTCCGTCAAAACTACCAAGCGGCCGTTTTTTCCGTTGACACGGCCTCACTGAGACAACTATACATATGTGCACTTAATGTGTCAATCGACCGTCACCGGCCGTCTCCCCTCTTCCCGTCCACCTGAATCAAGTGACCTACGCTCCCCTTCATTGCCACTCGATGTTCTCCTTCCACGCCGGCGTTCCCGGCGTCGGGGAAATCGCGGAGAGAGCCGGGAGCCTGGGGCTGCCGGCCGTGGCGCTCACCGACACCGACCGCATGAGCGGCCTGATCCTGCATTACCTCGAGTGCCGCAAGGCGGGGATCAAGCCGCTGCTCGGGGTCGAGCTGACCGAGCCGGACTCCGGAGAGCGGGAGTCGGCGCGCGGCCGCAGCGGGGCATCCGGCGTTCCGGTCCCGCCGCACCGGGCCCGCGGCGCCGCGGGCAAGACGCAGTGGCCCAAGGTCCTGCTGCTGGCCCGGAACGCGGAAGGGTACGGCGACCTCTGCCGGATCGTCAGCGACCGCCACCTCGCCGCGGATTTCACCTTCGCCCGCACCTTCGCGCGGGAGTGGCCGGATTTATTTCTGTTAACTGCCGACCCCGGACTGCTGCAACTTCTGGCGGCGGGGCCGAACCGCGGCCGCCTCTTCGGGGAGCTGGTCCGCAACTCGGCCTTCACACGGGCGCGCAGCGCCGAGCTCGCCGCCGCCGCCGGCTCCCTGGGCCTGCCGCTGACGGCGTCGAACGACAGCTTCTTTCTCGACCCCGGCGACTGGCAGATCCACCGCATTCTCACCGCGATCGGCCTCAACTCGACCCTCTCGAGGCTCCGCCCCGGAGAGGCGGCCTCGCGCGCCGCGGTGCTCGCCTCGCCGGCGCGCATGGAGGAGCTGTTCGCCGACTGCCCCGAGGCCTTGGCCAACACGCGGGAGCTCGCCGCCGGCTGCGACGTCGAGCTCGAGCTGAACCGGTGGATCATGCCGCGCGCCGCGGTCCCTTCCGGACACACCCCGGAAAGCCGCCTGGCCGAGCTGGCCGCGGCCGGCCTCGAGGCCAAATACGGCGGCCAGTCCGCTGAGATCCGCGAAAAGGCGCGGCAGCTCCAGGCGATGGAGCTCGAGGTGATCGCCAAGCTCGGCTACGCCTCCTATTTCCTGATCGTCAAGGAGATCCGCGACTGGGCCAACGAGCGCTTCCGCGGCGGCTACCGCCGGCCCGCGGACTGCACCATCCTGCGCGGCAGCGCCGCCAACTCGATCACCTTCTACAACATCGGGGTCAGCGACCTCGACCCGATCCGCTACGACCTCTACTTCCAGCGCTTCCTCAACGAGGACCGGGCCTCGCCCCCCGACGCCGACCTCGACTTCGGCTGGGACGAGCGCGAGCTGGTGTACGATTTCATCGTCGACCGCTGGGGAGCGGAGCGCGTCGCCGTCACCGGCACGACCATCCACTTCCGCGCCCGCGCCGCCTTCCGCGAGACGGCCAAGGTGTTCGGCTACACCGACGACCAGGTCACCGCCATTCTCGAGAGCCGCAAGACGCGGACGCAGCGCATCGAGGACGGCGAGATCGCAATGCTGTGGAAGCTGGCGCGGCGTCTCGAGGGGAAGCCGCGCTACCTCGGGCAGCATCCCGGCGGGGTGCTGATCGCCAACGGCCCGATCAGCCGCCACGTCGCCTGCGAGCCCTCCGGGGGCGCGAAGAACCGCGTCGTCACCCAGATCGACATGCACAACGGCATCGACGAGCTCGGGCTGATCAAGTTCGACATCCTCGGCAACGGCTCGCTGTCGGTGCTGCGCGACGCGCTGGCCCAGCTCGACGAGCAGGGGATCGACGACCCCGGGGTCTGGGACCTCGAGAAGTGCTACGCCGACCCGCGGGTCAGGGAGATCATCCGCAAGGGCCGCACCAAGGGGGTCTTCTACATCGAGAGCCCGGCGCAGCGGCGCCTCAACCAGAAGGCGCAGGCCGAGACCTTCGAGGAGATCGCGATCACCTCCAGTCTCGTGCGCCCGGCCGGCTCGGCGTACACGCAGCTCTACGTCGAGCGCGAGCGCAAGCGCAAGATGGGGATCAGGGACTGGGAGTTCGTGCACCCGGCGCTGGAGCCGATCCTGCGGGAGACGCACGACGTCTGCGCCTTCCAGGAGGACGTGACCAAGATCTGCCACCAGGTCGCCGGCCTCTCCTTCAGGCAGGCGGACATGATCCGCAAGATGATGAACAGCCAGCACGAGGGGGCGCCCGACGACGACACCTGGAGGGCCACGGAGCGCGCCTTTCTGCAGGGCTGCAGAGACCACGCCGGGCTCTCCGGGGAGCAGGCGCGCGAGCTCTGGAAGCGCGTCAGCTCGTTCACGGGGTTCAGCTTCTGCAAGTCGCACAGCGCCACGTACGCGCAGCTGTCGTTCCAGTGCTCCTACCTCAAGGCCCACTTCCCGGCGCAGTTCCTCGCCGCGGTGATCAGCAACGGCCACGGCTTCTACCGCCGCGACGTCTACCTCAACGAAGCGCGGCGCTGGGGCATCCGCGTCCTGCCGATGGACGTCAACGAGTCCGGCGTCAGGTACCGGGGCCGCGGCGCCCTGATGCGGCCCGGGATGATGCACCTGCGCGGGGTGCGCGAGAAGGCGCTCGAAGCCGCGGTCGCGGAGCGGCAGGCCGGCGGCCGCTTCCGCGATCTGCCGGATCTCGCCCACCGCGTCCCCGGCCTGCACAAGAAGGAGATCGAGCGCCTGATCCTCGTCGGGGCGCTCGACGGCTTCGGCCTCACCCAGCCCGAGCTGCTGTGGCAGCTCGACGACGTCGCCGCCGCGGCGCGGGGGGCCTCTGCGTCCGCCGCGGCGCCGCTCTTCGAAGGCCTCGCCCTGCGCCCCCCGGTGCCGGAGGGGCTGCGCGACTACAGCCTCGCCGAGAAGTGCCTCAACGAGCTCGAGCTGCTCGGCTACATGATCTCGGGGGAGATCCTGGAGATCCTCGACATGCACCCGGCGGCCGCCGGGGCGGTGCCGGCGGCCGATCTCGGGCGCCACGCCGGCCGGCGGATCAAGCTGTTCGGGCGCCGCGTCACCGACCGCGTCCACCGGGTTCAGCGCCGCGGCGAGGCGATGATGTTCCTGACCATCGAGGACAAGTCGGAGAGCGCCGACATCGTGCTGTGGCCCGACGTGTTCGAGCGCTGCACCGACATCGTCGCCGGGCCGGGTCCGTTCGAGGTCCGGGGCCGGGTCACCGAAGACTGGGGCACGTTCACCGTCGAGGCGGACTCGATCAGGGCGGTCGACTGGTCGCCGAACGAGATCGATTTCGAGCTGGCGTCGCAGAAGCTCGCCGAGTCGGTGGAAGGGGTGCGCAGGTATGGGGACGTGGCAACGGCGGCCGCCTAGGGCCGCCCGGCCCCGGCCCGAGCCGCTGTTCGCGGCGGTCGCCGCGGACCAGTTCGCCGCCCAGGCGGTCGCCGCGGTGCGCCGCGAGCTGCTCGGAAAGGCGTTCGTCGTCGTGCGCCAGAACCAGGAGAGCCACCGCGCCTCGGTGTTCGCCCGCTCTCCGGCGGCCCGCGAGCTCGGGGTCGCGCCGGGGGAGCCGGTGTTCGTCCTGCGCCGTCGGCTGGGGCGGCGCGCGCTGGTCGTCGAGCGGGACGAGGAAGCGGAGCAGCGCGTGCTCGAGCGGCTTCTCGCCGCCCTGGCCGCCTGGACCCCGGACTACCGGTTGGACGAGCTGGCCCGCGGCACGCTCGCCCTCTCCGGAACGCCGGCGCAGCGCGCCCTCGACCGGGGCGATCTCGACCGGGCCGGGCTGGGAGAGCGCCTCGCCCGCCACCTGCGGCGGCGCACCGGGTTGCAGGAGATCGCCGCCGCGGTCAGCCGCAGCCGCCTGCTGGCCGGGCTGCTGGCCGAGCGCGCCAGGCCGGACGGCGTCGAGGTCTGCGCCCCGGACCAGGAGGCGGAGCTGCTCGCGAACCTGGAGCTGGACGAGCTGCCGCTTCCCGCCGGAGTGCGCGAGACCGCCCGCCGCTACGGCCTGCACCATGCCGCGCAGGTTCTCGCGCTCGAGCGCCCGGCGCTGCACAGGCGCTTCGGAGGGGCCGCCGGGGAGCAGCTGTACGGACTGGTGCGCGGCATCGACGGCGCGCCGGGGCGGCGCGGCAGCCGCGCCGTCGTCGCCGAGACCACCCTCGAGCGCGACGTCAACGACGAGTTCACGCTGCTCCAGGCAGTGCGCCTGACCGCGGACAAGCTCGTCGACCAGCTGCGCCGGGCCGGGTACGTCGCCTCGCGAATGACGTTGGAGCTGCGCTACACCGACAATCGCACCGCGCAGCGCACGCACTCCATGCCCGCGGCCAGCGACGACTTCGCCACCGTCGCCGCGGCCGCGGTGGCGCTCTTCACCGGTCTGCACCAGCGCCGCGCTGCGATCCGGTCGATCCGGGTCTCGGCGAGCCGGCTGGGCAGGGATTCGGGACAACTCGACCTGTTCGAGGAGGAGGCCGAGCGCAGGCAGCGCCGGCTCGGGCGAGCGATCACCGAGATCCGGCAGCGCATGGGCTTCGGCGCCGTGGTCAGCGCCGCGCGGCCTTCCGGGGGGGCCGCTACATCGCTGACGAGCGCTTCAACCTCGTCCGTGCGGTCGGCGCCGACGGAGCAATCACCACCGTCGCCGGCAACGGCGATTTCGGATTCGCGGGCGACGGTCTGCCGGCCCTCGAAAGCGCCCTCGGAGTCCCCGCAGGTCTCGCCGTCGACGACTTCTTCGCGCTCGCCGATCACCTGCGCGGCACCCCGGACCAAGCCCCGACCCCCTTCGACATAAACCGAGACGGCGCCGTCGACATCGCCGACGCCGAGTCGCTGGCCGCGCACCTGCAAGGTGGGCCAAGGCCCTGGCCGGCTTCTACGCGGGGTACGAGCTCGGTCTGCACCCGCCCCGCCCCAATCCCTTCAACGCGGAGACCGTGCTGGAGTACGAGCTGCCGGGCGCCGAGCGGGTCGAGCTCGTCATCTACAATCTCCTCGGCCAGCAGGTGCGTTCCCTGGTGTCGGCCACGCGGCCGCCCGGGCGCCACCGCGCCGTCTGGAGAGGAGAGAACGACGCCGGTGAAACGGTCACCCCGGGGTCTGCTTCGCGGCCCTGGCGACCGCGCAGGGAACCCGTGTACGGCGGCTGATCCTGCTGCGCTGAAGAACCCTAACTCAAGTGCTGTCCGTAGCTTGACCGCTGCCGGGGGTCCCTCTATCTTGATCGCCCACTCTGCTGTTCGAGTTGCCACCGTGTCCACACTTTCCTCCCCCGAGCATTCGGAACCGGAGCCGCCCCCCACAGGCCCTGCCGGGCCGTCCCTGGCGGCGCGCGCGGCGCTGTTGTCCGGACTGCTGGTTTTTCCCGCCTGCCAGCCTCAGCCCCTCACCGAAAAGACCAGGGAGCTGGCGACCGGCGTCTACCATCACACTCTACACCTTACAGAAGGTCCGTGGTCGATCCATGTCATCGAGCTCGATCTGCGAAAGGCGTGGAAGGCGGGCATCCGCCTGCGCACGGCGCGGCCGGTTGCGGACGAGGCGGGGCTGGCGCGAACGAGCAGCATGGCCGGCGGCGCCATCGCCGCGATCAACGGGGGCTTCTTCTACGACGACAGCCCGAGCGGCCTGCAGATCAGTCGCGGCCGGCTGGTGGCGGTGCCACGGGGGCAATCGGCGTTCGCCATTTCCGCGGAAGGGGCGCCGATGGTGGCGGTGTTCAATATCCGCACCGGCCTGATCACCCCCTCGGGAAAGCAGCTGCCGATATCGCTCTTCAACCGCTCCCCCGGCAACGGGGGTCTCTCCTGCTTGAACCGCTTCGCCGCGGCCCGGATCGACTCGGTGCGCGCCGACATCGGGTTCGAGCTGCAGAGCCTAGGGGAGCGCTCGGTCATCAACGACACCGTCAGGGCTCGGGTGCTGCAGGTGAGACGCCGGGGTTGGCCCCTGAAGATCGCCGACGGCCAGTGGCTGGTCGCCGGTTCGATGGACTTGCCGGAAGGGGAGATCGTCGCGGGAGACACCGTCGGGTTGTTCTGCCTGCTGCCCCCGGCGGTCAGCCGCCTCGAGGAGGCCATCGGCGGCGGTCCCCGCATCGTCCGCGACGGCTATCCGTCGATCGAATACGAGCGGGAGAAGCTGGGACGCGGCTTCACCGAGGAGCGCCATCCCCGCACCGCGGTCGGCCATTCGCAGGACGGCCGCACCCTCTTTCTGGTAACCATCGACGGCCGCCAGCCCGGGTACAGCGTCGGCATGTCCCTGGCTGAGCTCGCCGATTTCATGGCCGACGACATCGAGAGTTTTTCCGCCTCGGGCGCAAACGCCTACCACGCCCTCAACCTCGACGGCGGCGGCTCGACGACGATGGTGGTCGGCAACCAGGTCGTCAACATGCCCTCCGATCAGACCGGCGAGCGCGAGGTGGCCAACGCCCTCCTGGTGGTGGCGCAGGGGCCGGATGAAGAGGCTGCCGGCGGCGGCATGAAGTCCGTCTCCGCCTTGTCGTCGCTGTAGCGATGCCCGTATTCGCCGCCGGCGATCTGCGCCGGCTCGGAAGCGACCTGTTCGCCGCCGTGGGCGCGCCTCGCGAGGAGGCGGAGCTCGTGGCCGATCACATGGTCGAGTCCGGGCTGCTCGGCCACGACAGCCACGGCGTCCTCCGCTATCCGCAATACGTCGACAGCGTGCGCAGCGGCAAGGTGATCCCCGGGGCCCCCTTCGAGATCCTGTCGGAGGCCTCCCGCATCGCCCACGTCAGCGGCAACTGGAACTTCGGTCCGGTCACCGCCCACCGGGCGGCGCAGCTGGCGGCTGCGAAAGCGCGGGACGGGGCGGTCGCCGCGGTGACCGTCAGGCGCTGCAACCACGTCGCCCGCCTCGGCCGCTTTGCCGCCCAGATCGCCGCCTCCGGCGACCTGGTAGGGATGATGTTCTGCAACGGGCACGGCAGCGACCACTCGACGGCGCCGTTCGGGGGCGCCGAGAGACGCCTGCCGACGAATCCCCTGGCCGTGGCCGTTCCCAGCGGCCGCGAGTTGCCCATCCTCCTCGACATGACCACCAGCATGACCTCGGGTGGGGCCATGCGCCTCTACCGGAATCGCGGGGAGCCGGTACCCGAGGGGTTCATCATCGACGCCGAGGGCGCTCCGACAACCGATGTGGAGAAGTTCTACGGCCCTCCGGACGGGGCCCTGCTGCCGCTGGGGTTTCCCGGCACCGGCCACAAGGGCTTCGGTCTCGCCGTCGCCGTCGATATCCTGGCCGGGGCGCTGTCGGGGGCCGGCTGCTCCCGCCTCGACCCGCCGGAGGCGGGAAACGCCCTGCTGATCTTGGCGGTGAACGTCGCCGCATTCGTTCCCGTCGGCGAGTTCCTCGAAGAGGTCGCGGAGTTCGCGGAGCGGGTGAAATCGGCGCCCTCCGCCGAGGGATTCGACGAGGTGATGCTGCCGGGGGAGAAGTCGCACCGGGTGCGCGAGCAGCGCCTGCGCGCCGGCATGCCGGTGGACGAGTCGGCCTGGGAGCAGATAATCGCGGTCGCCGGCGAGCTCGGGGTGGCGCTGCCGCAGCCGGTGGGGGATGCACCCACTACACCAGAGTCCGGAGATGAATCATGCTGAAGGTCGCCGTGATCGGGATGAGGGGGATAGGTACCAACCACGCCGAGGTCTACGCCAAGTCGGACAGGGCCGATCTCGTCGCCGTCTGCGACATGGTGAAGGAGCGCGCCGACGGGGCCGCAGCGCGCTTCGGCGCCCGGCCGCACTACTCGGTGGAGGAGCTGCTCGAGTCCGAAGATCTCGACGCCGTCAGCGTCGCCACGGGCGGATTCGAGAACGGCGGCGACCACTACGAACCGGTGATGGCCGCGCTCGCCGCGGGCAGGCACGTGCTGTGCGAGAAGCCGATCTCCAACAATATCGTGCACGCCAGGGAGATGGTCGCAAAGGCCAGGGAGCAGGGGGTCTGTTTCGGCATCAACCTCAACCACCGCTTCGTGCCGCCGGCCGAGCGCGCCCGCGCCTGGATCGACGAGGGCCGGCTCGGCGACCTGCTGCTGCTGAACATGACGATGTGGATCGACAACCCCAACGAAACCTCCGAGTGGTTCCACCTGCGGGCCCTGCACCCGCACTCGATCGACATCATGCGCTACTTCGGCGGCGAGGTGAAGCGGGTGCACGCCTTCCTCAACCGCGCCCCCGGCCGCGCCTGCTGGTCGAACGCCCAGATCAACATGGAGTTCGCCAACGGCGTCGTCGGCCACCTCACGGGCAGCTACGACGCGGCGCCGCGGCACAACCTCGAACGCTGCGAGGTGATGGGGACGGAGGGGCGGTTCGTGCTCGACAACTGCTTCGAGGAGCTGACCTTATACCCGCGCCGGGGAGAGGAGCTGACGGTGGTGCGCAACAGCATCATGGGGGGGATGACGGGATTCGGCGACACCTTCCACACCCGCATAAACCGCTGGATCGAGCAGCTGAGCGAGGGGGTCGGTCCCGACCGCATCGAGGCCTCGGGAGACGACGGCCTCGCCGCCCAGGAAATCATCGAGGCCGCCATCCGCTCCTGGCAGGAGGGAGCGGTGGCCGAGGTCGCTGGTCGAGGATAGAGGGTCGTTGCCGGGCGGCCCGATCCGCCCGGGCCATTCTCCTGTTCCCGATACGGTCCGCAGCGCCCCGCGTGAGCGCGCACAACGGGCCGGCCGCAGCCGAATTCGACCGCGGGTGGGAATGGTGACAGGCTATTTGCCCTTCTGTATACTGTACCACATCTCACTGACTTGCACGGGATTCGAGGTCCGGACAAATGCCTCCTGACAATCAGAAGAAGTCAGACCCGTCGGACCGGCCGCAGGGGTCGGGTGTGCGGGAGTACCTGTCGTCCATCGTCGTCGCCATAGGCCTCGCCCTGCTCATCCGCAGCACCGTGGTCCAGGCCTTCTACATTCCCTCCGGATCGATGGAGGACACCCTCTTCGTCGGGGATTACCTGCTGGCGAACAAGTTCGTGTACGGCGCCCCGCTCGAGATACCCTTCGTGGCCGCGCCCCTGTTCAGGCTTCCCGCCCTGCGCGACCCGCAGCCGGGGGACATCGTGATCTTCCGCTCCAAGACCGAGCCCGGGCGCGACCTGATCAAGCGCTGCGTCGCCGTCGGCGGCCAGCAGGTTCAGGTTGTCGACAAGGTCCTCTACGTCGACGGCGAGATCTTCCCGAATCCGCCGCTGTCGAAACACACCGACCCCGGCGTCCACCCGGCTTCCTATACCATGCGGGACAACTTCGGCCCCTACAGGGTGCCGGAGGACCAGTTCTTCATGATGGGCGACAACCGCGACAACAGCAGCGACAGCCGCGTCTTCGGTCCGGTGCCGCGCGGCCTCATCAAAGGAAAGGCGATGATCATCTACTGGTCGGCGAAGCTCAAGAGCGGTCCCGACATCCTGCGGGGGCTGCCGCAACTGGTGATGGACACCGGCAGCTTCATCTGGAACCTCCCGACGCTTCCGACGCGCACCCGCTACGGCCGGCTCGGGGACGTCATCCACTGATGCCGCGAAGGGCAGACCCGGCGCCCCCGGTGCTACCCTGCCCACGGGCGAGGACGGACACATGAACAGCGATCGCGACTACGCCGATTTCGGCGACCCCGACGGCGACCCGGCCGGCGGGGGACGCAAAGGCGACGAGTTCGAGGAGTTCGAGTCCCCCTACCTGCGCGGCGATCCAGAGGAAGAGGCGCGGCGCGACTTCGACGAAGAGCCGCTCCGCCTCGTCGACCAGGTGCTGATCCTGCTGCCGGACCGCGACCCGTCGCGGCCGCTGCTCTACCAGCTGCGGCGGCAGCTGATGGAACGCGAGATCACCTTCCAGGAGGCGCGGCGCGCCCTGGTCGAGCTCGAGGCCGCCCTGGAGAAGGTGACCTCCCCCTCCAACCGGGTCGGCATCTGCATCGACGCTCCCAGGGAGGGGATCGCGACCATCCTCGTCGGCGGCTCCGAGTACTTCGCCAACGTCGACCCGCGCGTCGACCCCGGAGAGTTGCAGGTCGGCGGGCGCGTTCTGATCAACGAGGCGTACGCCGTCGTCGGCGTGCTGCCCCGCAACCCGGCCGGGCCTGTGGTGAGAATCACCGACGTCCTCCCCGACGGCCGCCTGCGCATCGGCAACGAGCACGCCACCAGCGACTTCGTTCTCGAACGCGCCGAGGAGCTCGCCGGCCTCGAGCTCAAGGCGGGGGACGAGGTCCGCACCGATGCCTCGATGAGGGTCGCCCTCGAGCTGCTGCAATCGCGCGAGAGCAGGGAGTACTTCCTCGAGGAGATTCCGGAAATGACGTGGGACCGGATCGGCGGCCAGGAGGAGGCGATTCGGGGGATCCGCGACACCATCGAGCTGCCCGCCAAGCACCCGGAGCTTTTCGAAAAGTTCCGCTACTCGACCCCGAAGGGGTTCCTCCTCTACGGCCCGCCGGGCTGCGGCAAGACCCTCATCGGCAAGGCGACGGCCTACAACCTCGTGCAGCACCTGCGCAGCGCAGAGGGCCTTGACGTCAGGGAGTACTTCATGCACGTCAAGGGCCCGGAGATCCTCAACATGTGGCTCGGCGAGACCGAGCGCATGGTTCGGGAGATCTTCGCGCAGGCGCGGCAGAAGCGGAAGGAGGGGTTCCTGCCCTTCGTCTTCATCGACGAGGCGGAGTCGATTCTCGGGACGCGGCGGTCGATGCGCAGCCACCACATCGCCAACACGGTGGTGCCGATGTTCTGCACCGAGATGGACGGCATCGAGTCGCTGCAGGACGTCGTCATCATTCTCGCATCCAACCGGCACGACCTCATCGACCCGGCCATCCTCAGACCGGGCCGCATCGACCGCAAGATCAAGGTCCTGCGCCCGGATTTCGACGCCTCGCGCGAAATTTTCGGGATCTACCTCACCGAGGACCTGCCGATCGACCCGCGCGAGGTCGAGCGCTACGGCGGTGCGGGGGAAGCCCGCCGGGCCCTGATCGAAGAGGCGGTGAAGGGGCTGTTCGCACGCGGCGAGGAGACCCGGTTCCTCGAGGTCGGCCTGCGCAGCGGCCGCCTGGAAAACCTGCATTACGGGGATCTCGCCAGCGGGGCGCTGATCGACAGCATCGTCCAGCGCGCCAAGGAAGCGGCGATCAAGCGCGCCATCGCCGAGAGTGACGCCGACGCCGGCATCCGCTCCGAGGACCTCGCCAACGCCATCCTCTCCGAGTACCGCGAGAACGAGGTCTTCCCCCCCACCGACAGCGTCGAGGACTGGCTCAAGCTGCTCGACTACGATCCCGAGAACGTCGTCCGCGTAGCACCCGTGAGCTCTGCCGAGGCCCGCGACCGGGAAGCGGAAGTCGCGGGCAAGGTCATCTGATTTGGGCGACAGGCTGTTCGGTCTCGAAACCGAGTACGGGATCCAGGTCGACGGCGTGGGGAAGCTCGACGTCGTCGTCGAGTCGATGGAGCTGATCCGCTGCTACCTGCGCGAGGACTTCGTCGCCCGCTGGGATTACGCGCTGGAGAACCCGCGCCTCGATGCGCGCGGTTTCGAGGTCGAGGAGCTGCTCAACGACCAGGACGAGGCCGACCACCTGCAGCGCGACCGCGACCGCCGCATCCCGCTGAAGGAGCTGAAGAGCGACTTGATCCTCACCAACGGCGCGCGCCTCTACAACGATCACACCCACCCGGAGTACTCGACCCCCGAGGTCTTCTCGCTGCGCGACCTGGTCGCCTTCGACCGCGCCGGGGAGCGCATCCTGCTGCAGTGCGCGCGCCGGCGCACCGGGACCCGCGGCGACGGCGGCACCGTCCGCCTCTACAAGAACAACACCGACTTCGAGGGCCACAGCTACGGCTGCCACGAGAACTACCTCGTGCGCCGCGAGATCCCCTTCCAGCAGGTGATCGACGGGCTGCTGCCGTTCCTGGTGACGCGCCAGATCTTCGCCGGCGCCGGCAAGGTCGGAGTCGAAGCGGACCGCGGCGCCGGCCAGGCGGTGTTTCAGCTGGCGCAGCGCTCCGATTTCTTCGAGTGCATCGCCAGCGTCGACACGATGACGCGGCGGCCCCTGGTCAACACCCGCGACGAGCCGCACGCCGACGCCGCCCTTTACCGGCGCCTGCACCTGATCAACGGCGACGCCAACATGTCGGAGTTCGCCACCGCCCTGAAGACCGGCACGGCGCTGCTCGTTCTCGAACTGCTCGAGCGCGGGCAGCTGCCGCCGCTCGTCCTCGCCGACCCGGTCGGCGCGGTAAAGGCGGTCTCCCGGGATCAGCGGCGCGCCTGGGAGGTCGAGCTCGAAGGCGGCCGGCCCACCACCGCGCTCGAGATCCAGCGCGCCTGTCTCGACGCCGCCGCGGCCGCGGCGGCGGGGAGAGACGGCGAAACCGACTGGGTGCTCGGCGCCTGGGAGGAGACTCTGGAGGCGCTCGCCGAGGACCCGATGCGGCTCAGGGGCCGGTGCGACTGGGTGACGAAGAAATGGATGCTCGACGCCTTCGCCGAGGCAGAAGATCTCGACTGGGGCGACCCGGACGACCGCGCCTGGCTGCAGAGCCAGGACCTCGAGTACCACAACATCGATCCGGAGGAAGGACTGTTCCCGCTGCTCGCCGAGGAGGGCGACGGCGGGCAGCTGGTGAGCGAGGGCGAGGTGGCGCGCGCCATGGTCGACGCCCCCGAGGCGACGCGCGCCGCTTTTCGCGGCCGCTGCCTGCAGAAATTCGGCGCCGAGGTGCGCTCCCTGAACTGGGACAGCATCGAGTTCGCCGTCGGCGGCAGGGTCGAGACGGTCGACCTGAAGGGTTGTGTCGAGAGGGAGACGGCGGCTACCTTTACTGCGGTCTTGGAAGAGGCCGACAGCGTGTCGGAGTTGATAACCCAGCTCGAGGAGATGCACCATGCGGTCAGTTGAAATGCGCGACCGGGCGCCGCGGCCGACCAGGCCCATGGACGGCGGCGGCGGTGACGGCGACGATCCAGGACCCCGCCGCCCCAAGGTGGAACGGCCGGACACCGACGACCTGCTGCGCCGCATGCGCAAGGTCGACCCGAACCAGGCCCGCCGCTACCGCCAGCGCACGGGCGAGTGAGTCCGGCGTCCCCTCCCGGGACAGGCCACCAGGGCGCGGCCCGCAGCAGGGCGGCAGCGCCGGCCGGACGCCGCCGCACAGGGCCATCGCCTTGGAACACACCGATTTCCTCAATCTCCTGAAGCAGAACGGGCAGCTGCCCGAGGCGCCGCCGGCTGGCGGCGCCGAAGCCGCGGTCGAGTCGACCGAAGGCACCACCATTCTCGCGCTGCGCTGCCGCGACGGCGTCCTCGTCGCCGGCGACCGCCGCGCGACCATGGGCAACACCGTGATCTACGACCGCGCCGAAAAGGTCCTTCCGGTCGACGACGGGTCGGTGCTGGCGCTGTCGGGCTCGCCGGCCAACGCCTACGAGATCGCGCGCATGCTCGAGACCTCCTTCCAGCACTACCGGCGCTCGCAGCTGCAGGAGATGAGCCTCGACGGCAGGCTGAGAACCCTGTCGCGGCTGATGCGCGAGAACCTGCCCATGGCCCTTCAGGGAATCGGCGCCGTGGTGCCGATCTACGCGACTTTCGACGACAGCGGTCCCGGCGGCGGCAAGATCTTCTTCTACGACGTTCTCGGGGCCACCTTCGAGTCCGTCGACTTCTGCACCACCGGGTCGGGATCCCAGGTCATCCGCGGCGCCCTCTACTACCTGAACCGGTGGGGGGAAAGGCCGCTGGCCGAAATGGAAGCGGAAGAATCCCTCTCGCTGATCCTGAGGATGCTCGAAACCGCGGCCGAGTACGACACCGCAACCGGCGGCTACAAACCGGTCGCGCGGATCTTCCCCCAAGTCATGCGCGTCACCGCCGCGGGCGTCGAGGCGGTCGCCGAACCGGAACTGCAGGCGCTGTACGAGACGCTCCGCTAGCCCATGCTCGATGAACCCTACCGCTGGGTCGAGGCGATCCGCAATCGCCGCGAGTACCTCGAGGACCAGCTCAAGTCCGCCAGCCCGGTTGTCGGCTCTCTCTTCGCCGACGGCGTCCTGCTGCTGACCACGACCCCGGGTCCGCGCAAGCTGTTCGAGGTCTACAACCAGGTCGCCTTCGCCGCCATCGGCCACCCGGCCGACATCGAAAAGCTGCGCAAGGCCGTCATCGACATAGCCCACGTCGAGGCTTTCAACCTCTCGGCCCGCGACGTCTCCCTGCAGCGGCTGGTCAGCTTCGGCATCGGGCCGTTGATGAAGACCGCCTTCGACGAGATCTTCCACTCTCCCTTCATCGCCCGCGTTCTCGTCGCCGAGCTCGATGCCGGAGCCGGGCGCGAGGCCTTCTACACCGTGGACGCCGACGGATCGTTCGCCGCCTCCGGGGCCGCGGCCGCGGTCGCGGGCACCGCGGAAAGCCGCGACGCCATGGCCCGGCACGCCACCGCGGAGCCCGAGGCTCCCGCTCTGCAGGAGGCCCTGGAGCGCGCCCTCGAGACCTGGGCGGTGGGGCGGCTCTACGGCGAACCCGGGCGCACCGGGGAACCGACCGCCGGCGAGATCTCCGAGAGCGTCGCCACGGCCCTCGACGGCGGCCAGCGGATCGAAGTCGCCGTGCTCGACCGCACCCTGCCGACGAAATCGAAGTTCCGCCTGTTGCCGCCGGCCGAGCTCGAAGAGGCCCTGGGCCGGTTCGCGCAGTAGGCCGGCTCCCGGCAAGTCAGATGCGCAACCGCATATACGGACTCGAAATCGAATTCGGTTGCATGCCCCCGGATTCGGACCCCTTCCTCAGTCCGGATTTCATCTCGGTGAAGACCAAGGACTGCGTCTTCTACCGCGAGGGTCTCGGCATCGTCGACATCCACTACCGCGGCCGCGACGAGCCGCCGGGCAACGGCGGCTTCCTGTTCAACGGCGGCAGGATGTACATCGACATGGGTCACGTCGAGTACGCGACCCCGGAATGCCGCGGCCTGTTCGATCTCGTCGCCGCGGACCGCGCCGGCGAGCTGATGGTGCAGCGGGCCCTCGACCAGCTGGGGCTGGCCGACGACGCGTCGTTCTTCAAGAACAACATCGACCACTACACCGGCGCGACCTTCGGCTGCCACGAGAACTACCTCGTGCGCCGCGATGTCCCCTTCGCCCAGGTCCTGCTGCCGGCGATCCTGCCCTTCTTCGTCAGCCGCCAGATCTACGCCGGGTCCGGACGGGTCGGCTGCCACACCGACATCTTCGAGTACGGCGGCGGCGGCGAGGACCGCGAGGTCCCCTACCAGATCTCCCAGCGCGCCGACCACATCGTCACCGAGATCTACCAGTGGATCCAGTTCAGCCGCGCGATCATCAACACCCGCGACGAGCCGCTGGCGGACTGGGGCCTCTACCGCCGCCTGCATCTCCTGGTCGGCGACTCGAACATGTCGGAGTACGCGACGGCGCTGAAGGTCGGCACCACCGCCCTGATGCTCGAGCTGCTCGAGGAGCGCATCGTCCCCGACGTCAAGCTCCTCGACCCGGTGCAGGCGATCCGCGAGATCTCCCGCGACCTCGAGTACCGCTGGGAGGTCCAGCTCGAGGACGGCAGGTACACGACGGCGAGCGAGATCCAGTACCAGTACCTCGAGCTCGCCGAGCGCTACCTGCGCGGCCTCGACAGCGAGGCGGACTGGGTCCTCGACGAGTGGCGCTTGGTGCTCGACGCCCTCGTCCACGACCCGATGGCGCTCGTCGACCGCGTCGACTGGGTGACGAAGAAATGGCTCCTCGAGTCGTTCATGGAGGAAGAGCAGCTCGACTGGCAGGACACCTGGGTCCAGAGCCTCGACCTCGAGTACCACAACCTCAACCCCGGCAGGGGGCTCTACTTCGACCTCCGGAAGCAGGGGATCGTCAGGAAGGTGGTCTCCGACGAAATGGTGAACCGGGCGATCGTGACGCCGCCGCAGGACACCCGGGCGCGGGCGCGCTCCGCGGTGATGCGCGAGCTGACCGATCACAAGGCCCGCTACGTCATCGACTGGGACTCGATCTACGTCGAGGACGAGATGTACCTCAACCTCGACGACCCGTTCCGAACCTACGATTTCGAGGCTTCCGAGTTCATCGCCGAATGCCGCAAGACGCCTTGCCCGTAGCCGCGGGCCGCCGCGCCCTGGCGGCCGCGGCGGTCTCGCTGCTCGCCTGGCTCGGCCCCGGCGACGGCTACGCCGGCAGCGCGTCCGAAGTGGAGCTGATCCCCGAAGGGGTCGTCGTCTGCGGCGGCACCGGGGAAGTGTATTCGCCCGGGGAACCTCTCTCCGGGTTTTCCGCGGGGCCCCCTCTTCTCGCGCAGACGCCGCGCCGCGCCATTGCCAAGCGGGCCGGCGCCTCGAGCGCCAGCCGGGCAACGCTGCCGGACAGCCGCGGCACCGTAACGGGGACCTTCAACGCCCTGGTGATCTTCGCCAAGTTCCGCGGCGAGGCGGACGGCGCCGACGCCAAGCCCTCCTGGGCCGACGACCTTTTCGACGCCGGCGTGCCCGGCAGCTTCACCCACTTCTACGACGAGATGTCGCGCGGCCAGCTGCGGGTGCGGGGGGAGGTTCTGCCGAAGCGTTACAGCTCCCTGGACGAGGCCGCGTCCTACCTGCCCGAAGAGGGAGGGGCCTCCGGCGACTACCCGCGCTTCAACCTCGAGATCCTGACCCAGGCCGACGCCGACGTCGACATGGGCAGCTTCGACAACGACGGCCCCGACGGGGTACCGAATTCCGGGGACGACGACGGCTACGTCGACGTCGTCTTCATCAACCTGCTCACCGTGCCGGTGAACTTCCTGTTGCGGACGGCGACCGGGCTGGCCACCCTCGGGTTCGACACCGACTTCATCAGCGACGACCCGGCCGCCGGCGGGGGATACATCCGCGTGCGCGGCCGTTTCTCCGGCTTCGGGGGCACCACCCAGCGGGGCCACGTCTTCTCCGTGACCTCGGCGACCATGTGCCACGAGTTCGCCCACGTGCTCGGGCTTCCCGACCTGTTCGATCAATCGACGGTGCTTCTCGGCAGGGAGATCGACTGGGGGCTCGACGGCGCCGGGATCGGCAAGTGGGGACTGATGGGGCTGGGCACCCTCGGTTGGGGCGTCGAGGACGGCCCCAACCCCTTCAGCGCCTGGTCGCTGGGGCAGCTGGGCTGGCTCGGCAAGGAGAACGGGAACCTCGTCGGAGTCACCGAATCGCTGCGCGGCCTCGAGATGGAGCAGATCGACCGCGGCGGGTCCGTGTACCGGATCCCGGTCTCCGAGGAGGAGTACTTCCTGATCGAGAACCGCCAGAACTCCGGCAGCTTCTACAACCGCAACATACCCGCGGGGGGGCTGCTGGTCTGGCACGTCGACGAGGGGGCGGACAACGACGAGGAGCGCCACAAGCAGGTCGACCTCGTCTGCGCCGACGGACTGTTCGCCGACCGCGGCTACCCCGGCGAGCAACCGGACCGTTTCGGCGGCCGCGACAACCTCGATTTCTGGGCCCGTGACGAGACCTACGCCAGCGACCACAACGGCAACCGCGGGGACGCCACCGATCCCTTCGACGGCGACCGCTTCGAGCGCGCCGACCTGACCACCAATCCCGGCCTGCGGGCCCACGCCCGCTTCGAGCGCGGCGTGCCCCTCGGCATCGCCATCGAGAACATCCGCGACCTCGGCGGCGGCCGCATGGGCCTCGACATCCTCGTGCGCCAGCCCGTGGAGGGGAACGTGTCGGCCGACGCCACCTGGTCCGGGAAGGTCGAGGTCGACGGCGACGTCGTCGTCGAACCGGGGGTGCGCCTGGTCCTGGATGCCGGCACGCGGGTGCGCTTCAAACGCGGCGACAGCCGCTCCGCGGGCTTCGACCGCGGCCTCGGCGAGATGATCGTCTACGGCGAGCTCGAGGTGCTCGGCGATTCAGCAGACCCGGTGGTCTTCGAGTCGGCCGAGGAGCGGCCGCGCTCCGGCGACTGGCTCGGCCTGCTCCTGATGACGGGCCGCTCCGGGGGGGTGGAGGAGGCGGCGGCCGCGGGCGGGCTGCTGGTCGAGAACTCGCGCTACGGGCTCGTGCGGCAGCGGCTGCCGGCCGGGGTGACCACCTGGTCGCAGGACCGCATTCTGCCCTGGGACGTCCACGTCTCGCCGGCTTCCGAGCTGGTGATCGACAGCGGCGCGACCGTGCGCTTCGCGCCAAGCGACCTCTCCGGGCGGGGGGAGAACCCGGGGCTGACCGAGCTCGTGGTCAAAGGCAGCCTGAAGATAGCCGGCACCCCCGCCGGCCCGGTGAAGCTCACCGTCGACTCGCCGTCGAGCGATTCACTGTGGTACGGGCTTGTGTTGGAAGCGGACGGGGTAATGGAGGCCTCCCATCTCGAGATCAGTCAGAGCGGCTTCGCGCTGACCGGGGAGGTTTCCGGCAAGGGGCGGGCCCACTTGGAGAATTTGACCGTTCGGCGAACCGTCCACGGCATCAACCTGTTCGTGCTCGGCGAGCTGACGATCGACGGGTCGACCCTGAAGGATGTCGCTGGAAACGCGCTGCGGGCCTCGGGAACCGGACTGGTGCGGGTGCGCAACAGCGTCATCGAGAACATCGGCTGGGAGGGGATCTCGCTGGGCAACAGCAACCTGCAGGCGATCTCGACGAGGATCGTGTCGTCGGGGCAGCTCGACGAGGAGGACCCGCGCTCCGGCCTGCTGGCGATCGGGGGGCGGGGGCAGAAGATCGAGCTGTGGAAGTGCACGGTCACCGGCAGCACCCTGCACGGGTTGCAGCTCGACCCGTGGGAGGGGGAGGTCGAGCTGCACGGCTGCGAGATCACGGGCAATCGCAGGAACGGGATTCTCGCCAGCGGCCTGGCCCGAATGGTGTTCGAGGACGTGGTCGTCTCCCGCAACATCGGCCACGGCGCCGTCTTCGCCGATTCCCGCATGGAGGTCTGGACGACCCTGTTCGAAGACAACGTCGGCACCGGGCTGGTGCTGAGCGGCGGCGCAACCGGGCTGATCGACATGAGCGATTTCGCCAGCAGCTCGGGGATGGCGCTGACCGGAGTCCAGGGTCTGACGGCGCGCAACTCGATCTTCCGCAACGGCTCCTTCGGGGTGGAGTCGGTCGATTCGGCGCCGGGGCTGATCGACAACCGGTTCGAGAACAACCTCACCGCGGTGGCCATCAGCGGCTCCCGGGTGCCCGGGGAAATCACCGGCAACTCCTTCGTCAACAACCGCGCCGCCATCGTCAACGAGTCCGGGCTGCCGGTGAATGCCCGGGGGAACTACTGGGGAACGGCCGACAGCACCGCCATCGCGGCCCTGTTCGAAGGGGAGGTCGACTGGCGCCTCTTCCTGACCAGCGAACCCCGCCATGATACCGCGGTGGAAGCGTCCGCTGACGGGCTTCCCGAGCGCTTCGCCCTCCACCAGGGCTGGCCCAACCCCTTCAACAGCCGCACCCACCTGCGCTTCGACCTGCCCCGGCGGGCGCGCGCCGAGCTGCGGGTCTACGACCTGCGCGGAAGTCTGGTGCGCGCCCTGGTCTCCGCCGACCTCGAGGCGGGCAGCCACGCCGTCTACTGGAACGGGCTCGACGATTCGGGAAACAGGGCGGCCAGCGGCGTCTATTTCATCGAGCTGCGGGCCGGGGACTTCAGCGAGGGGAGGAAGATCTCCCTGCTGAGGTAGCGGGTTTATCCGAGGAGCCGTTGGCGCAGCAGCTCCTGCACCAGCTTCGGGTTCGCCTTGCCCCGCGTCCCCTTCATCACCTGTCCCACCAGGAACCCTATCGGCTTGTCGTTGCCCGCGGCGATCTTGGCGGCGACTTCCGGATTGCCGGCAATCGCGGCCTCCACCGCCTCCTCCAGCTCGCCGCTGTCGGAGATCTGCGTCAGCCCCCGCTTCTCGACGATCTCCGCCGGCGACCCCCCTCCGTCCCAGACGGCGTCGAACACCTCGCGGGCCGCGGTCTGGTTGATGGTGCCGGCCGCGACCAGCCCGATGAGCTCGACCAGGGCCGCGGGGCCGACGGGGATCTCGGCGTCGGCGTCCGGCCGCTCGTTCAGCCTCCGGAAGACCGGGCCGGCCACCCAGTTGCCCACCTGCCTCGGATCCCCTCCGGCGGCGACCGCGGCCTCGAAGTAGGCGGCCGTCCCCTTGTCGCCGGCGAGCAGGGCGGCGTCCCGCGGCGGCAGGCCGAAGTCGCCGGCATAACGGGCCGCCTTGGCGTCGGGCAGCTCCGGAAGACTGGAGGCCAGGCGCTCGATCCACTCGGGGGAAAGGTCGACGTCGAGCAGGTCGGGGTCGGGGAAGTAGCGGTAGTCGTCGGCGTACTCCTTGCTGCGCTGTTGGCGCGTGAACCCGGCGTTCTCGTCCCAGCCCATGGTCACCTGGCGCACCTGCCCGCCCGCTTCGATCACCTCGACCTGGCGTTCCACCTCGTAGTCGATGGCGGCGCGCACCGAGCGGAAGGAGTTGAGGTTCTTGACCTCGACCTTGGTGCCGTACTCGCGCGCCCCGCGCGGGCGCACCGAGATGTTGGCCTCGCAGCGCATCGCCCCCTTCTCCATGTCACCTGTCGAGGCCCCGAGGTAGCGCACCAGCTGCCGGATCTTCTGCAGGTAGGCGTCGGCCTCTGCCGCGGAGCGTAGCGACGAGTCGGAGACGACCTCCATCAGCGGCACGCCGGCGCGGTTGTAGTCGACGAGGCTGGCGCGCGACTCGTGCACGAGCTTGCCGGTGTCCTCCTCGAGGTGGACGCGCTCGATGCCGACCCGCTTGACGCCGTCGCCGCCGGCGATCTCCGCCCAACCTCCCGTGCACAGCGGCTGCTCGTACTGCGAGATCTGGTACCCCTTGGGCAGATCGGGGTACACGTAGTTCTTGCGCGCGAACAGGCTGCGGGGCCGGATCTCGCAGTTCAGGGCCATGCCCGTCATCACCGTCAGCTCGACGGCGCGCTCGTTGACGACCGGCAGCGATCCGGGCTGCGACGTGCATACCGGGCAGACGTGCTCGTTGGCGGGGACCTGGAAGTGCTCGGCAGGGCAGCGGCAGAACAGCTTGGAGGCGGTCTGCAGCTCGACGTGCACCTCCATGCCGATCACCGCTTCGTACTTCTCGACGTCGCTCATGAATCAGGCGCTTGTGCGAAAAGGAGCGGTCACTTCTTCTCCATCAGCTCGATCTTGACGTTGTCGGGCCCGTTGATGAAGACGATGCGCATCCCCTCGGCCTCGAGGGGGCCGGCCCAGATGTCGACGCCGGCAGCTTCGATCCGTGCCAGGGTGGCGTCGAAGTCGTCGGTGTCGAGCCCGAAGTGATCGAACCCCTGGTAGCGGCCCAGCTCCATGGCGGAGAAATCGCGGTCGGTGATCGTCACCGTGACCTCGCCGATGTGGACCCGCAGCCAGGTGGCTCCGCCGCGCTCGAACGGCTCGTCCGCGGTGGCGTCGAACATCCGGACGTACCAGTCCGCGGCGGCATGGACGTCGGTGGACTCGTGGTGCACGTGATTCAGGGAATAGGCCGGCATGTCTGCTCCTGGCTCCATTTTGGTGCTGTAGTTGGAGGTGTTGCGGGCTCGGGCTGAAGGCGGAAAGCCCTCGCCGCAACGTAGTGAATGTGAATTGGTTCCGGGGGTCGAAGGCTTGGCATTCGCCTCTGTATGTCAATAGTCTGCAGCGCCCGTGTTGTCGGCAGAAATCCGGAAGGTAATCGGGGCGCGAACCGGCAGCCTGCAGCGTTCCTGTACCCTCTTCCCGCAGCTCTCAGTTTGCTGGCGATTATACACCAAAATACACCCTGACACTCGGGTCCGGCGTCGTATCGATCCTGCCTCCGTACGCGGACGGCGGCGGAGTAACGTATCGAAAAACCCTGTGGCGATGCTAGCTAAATATTCTCGAACCAATTCGACTGGATACGCACACGCTCGATCCTCTTTGTCTTCACACCAAGGCGGTTTTCCTTAAGCAAATCGCAGAGGCGATTCCCGTCTATAAGGTCAATCGCAATCGCGCCGTCACGGGTGGCTTCGTCTGACGCTTGATTCGAGAAATGGCCAGTGGTTATGAACAGGCCCTTGTCTGCTCGCCCCTGTAATGCAGCTTGCCGCTTAGCCCGTGCCCGTTCACGCTCTTCCAGCGTGACCTTTTCATAGATCTCACGGGTTTCGTGGAGCCCCGTGATCGCCGCGCCACTTTCAGTCAGCGCCCAGACCCCGCGCGAAGAGTTCACCAGCGCATTGCCGCGTTTGAGGTAGGTGCGAGCCCAGGCGAGGTAGAAGTTCACTCGCGTCCGGTTTTCGTCGCGTGACAGAGTGAAAGCTTGCTCGGTTTCGGTCACGCCCTCCAACTCAATCACCTTTTCGTCGAGCTCCCGGATGGTGGCCGATCCGCCCAAATCCTTAAGCGCTTCGACTACAACCAGCATCATTCCTGGCACATCCGGCAGACTCTCCGCGTCGATCTCAAATTTGAGATCTGGCCAATTCTCGCTGTCTGCTCTGCACTCCTTGCGACAATTTCGTCTGGATGATCTCGCGATTACCAGATAATCCGGCGTTTCTCCGCCCACCTGGTGCCGTACGAAAGGGCGCATTTCAGCCACCGTAACGATCCGTTTCAGAAATTCAAAAGAGTACTGCTCAGAGCGCCGCGCCAATCCCCTTCAAGTACTTCACACTTCCCGCGGCGATCGTGCGCGGATCTGGCGCGAAGTCGAACACCTCGACCGACACGTAGCGGTCGTACCCCATCTCCCGCAGCTTCTTCATCACCTGGGTGAAATCGGTGTCGCCGAAGCCGGGTCCGCGCTTGTTGGCGTCGTTGACGTGGACGTGATAGAGGTGCTCCCCCGAGTCGGCGAGCAGCTGCGCGAGGCTGCGCTCCTCGGTGGAGCCGCTGCAACAGTCGATCATGGTGCGGAAGTTCGGGTGACCGATCTCTGTCACCATGCGGCGGGCCTCGGCCGCGGTGGTGATGAAGTTGGTCTGGTCGGCGCTGAGCGGCTCGATGCAGAGGTAGACGGAGTGCCGTTCGGCGAGCGCCAGGCAGTCCTCGAAGACCGCTCGGGTGCGGTCCCAGGTCTCGCCGAAGTCCCACCCTTCCTGGACGTTCCGCTGCTTGGGCGAACCGATGATCATCACGCCGCCGCCCAGATCGCCGCAGAACCGGATCAGGGACTGGAAGTAGTCGCGCGTGCGGTTGCGGATCCCGTCGTCGACGTGGTTGGTGTACAGGCCTTCCGGACTGATCAGCAGCCAGTGCAGGCCGATGATCTCGACGCCGGCCGCTTCGGCGGCGCGGCGGATCCCGGCGCGGCGGGAGGCGGGGATCTCCTCCACCGATTCGGCCAGGGTGAAGGGGGCGATCTCGACGCCGTCGTAGCCGATGGCCGCGGCGTAGTCGAACACCTCTTCGAGGGGCCAGTCTTCGAAGTACTCGTTGCAGGTTCCGAACTTCACGGGGCGCGCTCCGCTGGCAAAGGGGGTCAAGGCGGGGATGTCCAAGATGCCGCGGCCGCGCCGCCGCGGTCAAACGTGTGCCAGGGGAAACGGCATGTGTGCGAAATCACACAGGCCGGAGGAGGCGCCACCGGAGAGGGGGGTGCGGGTACGGGATTTGCCGCTCCGGGGCTGCCATGCTTGCCAAGACGCGAACCGCGGCGGTCGCCGCCGCGGCAATCCTCGCTCCGCTTTCCCTCGCCGTCCCGACCGCGGCCGACCCGTCCCCGGAAGAGGAGGATGCCGGCGCCCTCGCCTTCGAGGAGGGCGCCGGCGCGGCCTCGCTGGCCAGCCGCCTGGCGGATCTCGCCGCTTCAGGCTGGTCGGCCCGCTGGCGTCTGCAGAGCCGGGAGCCGGGATACCGCCAGGCCAGGATCTACCAGCGGCTCGAATGGAAGGCCCCCGGCGGGCCCGCCCTGTACGCGCTGGCCGAGAAGGATCCGGGGGAGGGCTCGTGGAGGGATTTCGCCAGCGTCTACGTGTCCGCGGACCTCGCCGGGTTCGAAGCGGTCGCCGGAGATCTGAGACCGGGCTTCGCGCAGGGCCTGGTATTCAGCCGCCACGGCTGGCGCGGGGGGGCGGCCATGCCCCGGCCGCGGCGCGACAGCCGGGCGACGGGGTACCGCTCCTCCGCGGAGAACCACTCCCTCCGGGGACTGTCGTTGCGCCGGCGGGGGCCCGGCTTCGAGGCCGCGGCATCGGCCGGCGCCATCCGCTTCGATGCCCGCGTGGACGACAGCGGGGGCGTCACCTCGCTGCCGCAGAGCGGCTACCACGTCAGCCCCGCGGAACGCCGCAATGCCGACCGGCTCGGCGGACAGGTCGGGGTCCTGCGGCTGCGCGGCGAGCGCGGCAGGCTCTCTATCGGAACGACCCTGCTGAAGGTGCGGTTCTCCCGCTCCGTCGACCTGCGGCGGCCGGGACGCGTCGAGTACGCCTTCAAGGGCCGCGGGCAGTCGACAGCGGGCTTAGACTTGGTCTGGCGCGCCCGCAGGCTCCAGGGTTTCGGCGAGCTCGCCGTTCAGGACCGCGGCCACCTGGGGTGGGTCGGGGGCCTGCGGCTGTCCGGGCGGCGGCTGAAGGCCGGGGTGCTGCTCCGGGCGTACGACCCGGGGTACCACGCCTTTTTCGGCGGCGCCCCCGGGGCCGGCGGCATGAAGAACGAGCGCGGGATCCTGGTGATGATCGGGCACCGGCGGGCAGGTCTGCGCTTCTACGTCGACCGCTACCGGCGCCCGCAGAGGACCTACTTCTACCCGATGGCGAGCGAGCACACCCTCCTCGGCGCCGAGTGGAGCCTCGCCCGGCCGCTGAAGTCGCTACGGGGCCGCGGCCCTCAGGGACTGCGGCCGGCTCTCGCGCGGCTGGCGGCGTGGAACCCGAAACTCAGTCTCCGGCAGCGGCTGAAGCCGGTCTGGAAGCAGGGGGAAGCTACGGCCGCAAAATCGCGCAAGATCCGCTTCGACCTGCAGCAAAAGGGGGAGGGCCGCCTGCAGATGCTCCGCCTCCGCCTGGAGAGCGGACAGGTGCGGACCGGATCGCAGTCGAACCGGGCTTCCAACGCCTCCGTTTCCGCCCGCCTGCGACTCGGGGCGCTGCGCTGCAGCGGCCACCTGAGCCGCTTCCGCGTCGACTCTTGGGACGCCCGCATCTACGAGTTCGAGTACGATCTTCCCGGCGCCGTGAGCATTCGCGCCCTCAACGGGGTGGGCTGGAGAGCGTACGGGCTCCTGGAGCTGGGAAAGGCGCCTGTGGCGGCGACCTTCCGCTACCGCTTCGAGCGCCGCCGCGGGCGCGAGGACGGCCATCTCGCCAGCTTCCAGCTCGACTTGGCAGGGAACTGACGAGGTCGAAGGCGCTCTCCGGTACGCCGAGTTACCTTTTCGCTGACTTTCGGGCGGCAGCACCGGCCTGGCTTTGCCGATCTGAGAAACCCGACCTTCCTCGAATCGTCGAATAGATGACGGGGCCCGGCGGACGGACCCGGACCGGGCGGGATGGTTCCAGCAGCGGCCCCTCAAACCCGGGAACCCGGGAGGCCCTCGACGGCCGCAAATCGCCAATTGTCCCGGCTTTTCGAGCGCCGATGCCTGCGCGCCGGACCGCAGCCCGAATCGAATTCACGTGGAATGGTGCGTGCAGGAACTGTCAGCCCTACCCGGAAACTTGGATGATACCAGGGCGCAAACGGCACAACGCCGATCCCGCGGTGCGATGATGCGCCGCTTCCCGCTCGCGGAAGGCGGCATTCTCGCCGTCCTGTTGCTCGGCGGGCAGACCGGGGCGCCGGCTGTCGAGGCCGGATTCCAGTGCGCCCACGCCGCCGCCAAACCGGCGCAGGGGATCCTGGACGCGGCTCCGGTTACCGGCAGAGTCCATGCGGTCGCCCTGTTCGGCCGCTTCGCCGACGAGAAAGCCCGCGCCGGCAACGCCCCTCCCGCCTTCGCCGAAGATCTCTTCGATCCCGGCCGCCCAGGAAGCCTCACCCACTTCTTCATCGAGATGTCGCGGGGCCAGTACGAGATCACCGGCTCCGTCCTGCCCACTGAGTACTCCGCGGCCGGACCGGCCTCGGCCTATCTCAGCCCGGTCGAAGGGGAGCCGGGTCTTTACGCCGAGTACGTCGCCGAGTTGCTCGCCGCCTCCGACAAGGAGATCGACTACAGCCGCTACGACAACGACGGCCCCGACGGGGTGCCCGACTCCGGTGACGACGACGGCATCGTCGATTTCCTGTTCGTGATCGCCCGCTCGACGCCGCCGGGCTTCATCATCAGGAACGCCACCGGCGTCGCCACCCTAGGGTGGGCGGGGCGCTCCTTCTGGACCGACGACCGCGGCGCGGGCGGGGGGTTCATCCGCATAGAGAACGGGGTGACGCAGCAGGGCGTGCACTTCGCCGCGGCCACGGGCAGCATGTGCCACGAGTTCGTCCACACCCTCGGGCTTCCGGATCTCTACGATACCGACCTCATCCGGGCGAGCCAGGAGGTCCGTCCTGCCGATGACTCGGCCGGGATCGGCAACTGGGGCCTGATGGGCCACGGGGCCCTGGGCTGGGGGGGCGGCGGGCCGAACCCGCTGTCTGCCTGGAGCCTGGCGAAGCTGGGCTGGCTCGGCGTGGCGAACAGCCGCCTGCGCCGCCTCGATTCCGATGCCAGGGGCCTGGTCTTCGAGGACGTGAACGCCGGCGGCGACGTCGTCCTGATACCGGTGACCGAGTCCCGCTACCTCCTCGTCGAGCACCGCGGCCGCGCCAACAGCTACTACGACCGCAACCTGCCAGCGGAGGGCCTGCTGATCTGGGAAATAGACGAGCACGCGTTCCTCAACAATGACGAAGAGTGGAAGAAGGTGGACCTCGTCTGCGCCGACGGACTCTACCGCGACGCCGGGTATCCCGCCGGCAGGGAGAAGGGGTACGAAGTCGGCCGGGACAACCTCGATTTCTGGTCCCGCGACGAAGAGTACAGCACCCGCTACGGCGGCAATTTCGGCGACGCCACCGACGTCTTCGACGGCACGGTCTTTACCGATTTCTCGGTCATCTCCAATCCTGCGGCACCGAGGGGGATCAGCATCTCGAACATCCGCCGCGAGGGGGAGGCCATGGTCGCCGACGTGCAGTTGAACGACCGCAGGCGCGCCGGGATCATCGCTGCGCGGGACGTATGGGCCGACACCATGGAGCTGGTCGGCGACCTCACCGTCGGACCGGAGGTGACGGTGACAATGCTGAACGGTACGACGGTGCTGGTGACGGAGGACCAGCGCCGCGGCGGGAGAGATCCCGACCACTGCGAGATCGTCGTCCTGGGGGATTTCGTCTCTCGCTCCGGGGGCCGTCGCAGCCGCATCATTCCGGCCGGTCCCCGGCCGGGGCCAGGGGACTGGAGAGGATTCGACATCCTTTCTTCCGGAAGCGTCACCTTGCGGGAATGCGACATCGACTTCGCCACCGAGGCGATCTCGTCGGAAAGCTTGCACAGGCGCCTGGCCCTCGACAGCGTGACGATTTCCAACACGGCCGCAAACGGGGTGCGGATCAACTCCGAAAACGCCCCGATCAGCTTCGAGGGCCTGCTGGTTCGCAACGCCGGCGCCAACGGCGTCGTAGTCACGGGATGGGCCCGAAGCGTGGTGGTCGCGGACAGCCGCATCGAGGACAGCGCCGCCAGCGGCTTGGTGCGGGTCGGAGGCCCGCTCACCTGCCTGGACAATGAATTCGAGGGAAACGGATCGGAGGCGCCGGATGCGGCCAATCTCCTCCTGGGCCGGCTCACCCGCGGCCAGGTAAGCGGCAATCGCTTTTCCGGGGGCACGGGGGTTCTCGGCATCGGCTCCGAGGAGGTCCTGATCGAGCAGAACCACTTCGAGCGCCACCGCGTCGCCGTGGTCGCAAAAAGCGCCGGGCTCAGCATCGTCGACAACTACTTCGCCGACAACGAACTGGTATTCCAGGTCTCCGGTCTTCGCCTGCCCGAACGTCTCGAGCTCAACGCCGTGGAAGGGGCGACCCGGCTGATCGACAACGAGTCGTCGCTGGAGCTGCTGGCCGACAACAACTGGTGGGGAAGGGACGACGAAACCTGGATCGCCGAGCGTATTTCCGGCCCGGTCGCCTGGCGCCCCTGGCTGAACTTCGATCCCCGCGTGCCGGTCGCCTTCGAGCTGAAGCAGAATTTCCCCAACCCGTTCAACGCTTCGACCCGGATCCGTTATTCCGTCGGCATCCTCCACGCGTCGCTGTCGCACCAGTCGGAGATGTCCCTGGAGGTGCGCAACCTGACCGGCGGCCTGGTGCGCCGCCTCGCCAGGGCTCGGGCCGCCCCGGGGATCTACGATGCGGTCTGGGACGGTACCGACGAGTCCGGGTACCGGGCGGGGTCCGGGGTGTACTACTGCCAGTTCAGGGTCGGGGCGCTGGTCCTGAGGCGGAAGATGACCCTGGTCCGGTGAGGCCTGGCGGCGACCGTCGAGCCTTTTTCGGACGGGGTCGCCTGTCGGCAACCATACCGGGCCAGGCTGGCCCGGGTGTTTTCCGTGCGGACTCGACAGCAGACGCGCCCCGCGGTATCGAGCGGTTGCACCGCGGTCCGCCGGAGCTATATTCCGGCCTCTCCCCACGTTTCGACAGCCACCCTCTCCCCGGGGGAGCACGCCGTGAACCCCGGCATCGCCGTCCTCGACTTCGGTGGTCAGTACGCCCACCTGATCGCCAACCGCATCCGCCGCCTCAACGTCTACGCAGAGACCCTCCCTCCGGACACGCCCCCCGACCGCCTTCGGCGCGCCCGCGGCATCGTCCTGTCCGGGGGGCCGGCGAGCGTGTACGCCGAGGACCGGCCGCCGTTCGATCCGGAGATCGCCTCCTGCGGCCTGCCGCTGCTGGGACTCTGCTACGGCCACCAGCTGCTCTGCCACCACCTCGGAGGGCGGGTCGAACCGGGCGACAGGATGGAGTTCGGCGCGGCGTCGCTGCGCGTGCACTCGCCGACCGGGGTGCTGCGCGGCCTGGCGCCGGTGGAAAGCATCTGGATGAGCCACCGCGACACGGTCGCGGAAATGCCGCCGGGATTCGAGCGCCTCGGCGAGACCGAGGACTGTCCGGTGGCGGCGATGGGGGACCGGGAACGCCGCATCTGGGGCATGCAGTTCCACCCCGAGGTCACCCACACCGAGTCGGGGATGCGGATTCTCGACAACTTCCTCGACCTGTGCGGGTGCGAGCGCACCTGGACGATGGAGAACTTCATCGGCGAGTCGGTGGCCTCGCTGCGAGAGCGCTGCGCCGGCCGCAAGCTGTTCCTGTTCGTCAGCGGCGGCGTCGATTCGAGCGTCTGCTTCCTGCTCCTCAACAGGGCCCTGGGCAGCGACCGCGTGCTCGGCCTGCACATCGACAACGGCTTCATGCGCAAGAACGAGACCGCAACGGTCGCGGAGCTGATGCGGGAATCCGGGTTCGAGAACCTCAAGGTCGTCGACGCCGGCCGGGAGTTCCTCGCCGCGGTCGCCGGGGTCAGCGATCCGGAGGTCAAGCGCCTGCGCATCGGCGACGAGTTCATCCGCACCCGCGACCGCGCCCTCGAAGAGCTCGCCCTCGATCCCGAGGAGTGGCTGCTGGGGCAGGGGACCCTCTACACCGACCGCATCGAGTCGGGCGGGACGGACCACGCCGAGACCATCAAGACCCACCACAACCGCGTCCCCGTCGTCGAGCAGCTGCTCGCCGAAGGAAAGATCGTCGAGCCCCTCGGCGACCTGTACAAGGACGAGGTGCGGGAGCTGGGAGAGAAGCTCGGGCTGCCGCGCCGCCTGGTCTGGCGCCACCCGTTCCCCGGACCCGGCCTCGCGGTGCGGGTGCTGTGCAGCGACGGGGAGGCGGACGGCGCCGCGGGGGCGCAGGTGCCCGGCGAGGTCGCGGCCGAAGCGGTGGCCTCCGGCCTCACCGCGGACCTGCTGCCGCTGCGCAGCGTCGGCGTTCAGGGAGACGGCCGCAGCTACGCCCACCCGGTGCGGATCTCCGGCCCCGGGGCGGCCCCGGCGGCCATCGACTGGGACCTACTGGAGCGGCTGAGCACGGAGCTGACGAACAGGCTGCCGCAGGTGAACCGCGTCGTCCTGCAGCTCGGACCGGAACGAAGACTGGATCAGCGCCTCAAGGAGGGGTACCTGACGCGGGAGCGGCTCGACCTGCTGCGGGAGGCGGACGCGATCGCCATGGAAGCCCTGGAGCGCCACGGGCTGATGGCCGCGGTGACGCAGATGCCGGCGGTGCTGGTACCGCTCTCTTCGGACGGGCGCGGCGAGAGCATCGTGCTGCGCCCGGTCACCACCGACGACTTCATGACCGCCCGCTTCGATCGCCTTTCGGAGGCCTTCCTGGCAGAGGTAACCGGAAAGCTGCTCGACCTCGACGGGATCGAGGCCGTCTACTACGACATCACCCACAAGCCGCCGGCCACCGTCGAGTGGGAATGAGGCGGGCCGGCCGGCCGCGGTCGTTTTCGCGGAACGGGTCCTTCTCCCGTTTCCGCGGCCGCTGCCTTATCTGATCAGGAAGTACTTGCTCTTGCCGCGGCGCAGGACGAGGTATTTCCCGTGCAGGCCGTCGCGGGTGCGCATGAGGCGGTCGAGCTCGGTGCAGCGCTCGCCGTTGACGTAGATGGCGCCGCTGCCGATGTCCTGGCGCGCCTGCCGTTTCGACGGCGAGATCCCGGCCGCGACCAGGAGATCGACGAGCCCGAGCTCCGGCTCGCTCATCCGGTAGGTCGGGACGTCGTGAAACCCCAGCTCGATTTCGTCCTCCTCGAGCTCGCCGAGATCCCCGTAGAACAGGGCCGTGGAGATCTTCCCGGCCTTGGCGGCCGCGTCGGGCCCGTGCGCCAGCGCCGTCACCTCCCGGGCCAGCACGCGCTGGGCTTCCCGCCGGCCCGGGTTCTCCGCGGTCGCCTGCGCGAGCGCCTCGATCTCGTCCCCCCCGAGAAAGGTGAAGACCTTCAGGTAGTTCAGGGCGCTGGCGTCGTCGGCGTTGATCCAGAACTGGTAGAACTCGTAGGGCGAGGTGAGGGAGCCGTCGAGCCATACGGTATTGCCCTCGGTCTTGCCGAACTTGCTGCCGTCCGCCTTGGTGACCAGGGGGTTGGTGAGGCCGTAGGCCCGGCGCCCCGCGGAGCGCCGGATCAGGTCGACCCCGGCGGTGATGTTCCCCCACTGGTCGCTGCCGCCGAGCTGCGCCTCGCAGCCGTAGCGCTCGTTCAGCTCGAGGAAGTCGAAGGCCTGCAGCACCATGTAGCTGAACTCGGTGTAGGAGATCCCCACCTCGAGACGGGAGGCGACCGAGTCCTTGGCGAGCATGTAGGGGACCGGGAAGTGCTTGCCGACGTCCCGCATCAGGTCGATGGCCCCGACCTTTCCGAGCCAGTCGTAGTTGTTGACGAGGATCGCGGGGTTTGTGCGCGAATTGAAGTCGAGGTAGGGCTCGAGCTGGGCCCTGATCTTCTCCGCCCACGCCGCCACGGTTTCGGCGGGATTGAGGGCGCGCTCCTCCGACCTGCCGCCCGGATCCCCTATGAGACCGGTGCCGCCGCCGACCAGGGCGATCGGCACGTGTCCGGCTTGCTGGAAACGCCGCAGCAGCAGCGCGGTGACGAGGTTGCCGATCTGGAGGCTGTCGGCCGTCGGATCGAAGCCGGCGTACACGGTCAGCGGCGCGGACTGCCGCAGCCGCTCTTCGAGGCCGTCGGTGACCTGGTAGACGAGCCCCCGGTTCTGAAGATCATCGAGAATGTTCATAAGCCGCCTGGATGCCGTTGGTTGGCGTACAAAGAAAAAGCCCCCCGAAGCGTTATCGGGGGCTCGAACACGCTGGACGCAACGCGGCGCTAGCCCCTTCAGGGGGTATAGCGATACTCGCTGTGAACGCGTCGTGTCATGCAATCAGTTGCCAATTTTGATTAACAGGATAGCCGAATATAACCCGGCGGGTTGGGGACGGTCAATTTTCACCCGCCGGGAGGTTGCCAGGGGCGGACGGAGGAGGGAGAGCTCTGCGGGCGGACCTTTGCCCCCCTCGGGATGAGCCGCTACCTTCTTCTGCCGGGGGCGATTAGCTCAGTTGGTCAGAGCACCTGCCTTACAAGCAGGGGGTCGCTGGTTCGAGCCCGGCATCGCCCACCATCAATCAGCACCGCTACCCCCAGCAGTGCATACACGCAGAACTCAAGCCATACCATTTTTGAGAACCGTGGCACCTGCCGGCACGGATGCACCAGCATCCTGAAGTGCCCCTCACGAAAGGGCTGTATCAGCGTTCGAGGTTTAACCCTTTCGCGTCCCGGTGGTACTCGGTAGCCGGAGGCGTTCTCCCATTTTCAGCTGCACTCTGCAAACTGAAACAGGTGCGAAACTCTCCCAGCCCCGCGAACTCGCAGGTAAGGAAGCCAGGCTTTTTTCTGTGAAACACAAGCACCCTACATGTTGCTCAGCGGACTACCTGAGCAGGACAATCTTTTGGGCCTCGCCAATTCCCTCAGGACCTTTCAGGTGAGCAATGTACACGCCGCTTGCTACACGATTGTTTTTTTGATTGTTCCCATCCCAGATCACTTGGTGAAAACCCGAGGGTCTCCATTCGTCCAACAACTTGATGATCTGGGCCCCTCGAATGTCGAAAATAGTCAAGGAACACAGGGCTCCTTCAAAAAGGAAAAAAGAAATGGTGGTGGCCTCATTAAAGGGATTCGGGTAACTGCTCATGGCTTCCCCTGCTGGGAGACGGATTGGATCATTGGCCTCCCCCGGAGACCCGTGCCGGGAGGATGCCCCCCAGTTTGCTGCCGACCGATTGTCCGATTCAGCCTTGATAAGCTGAAGAGTTGAGCCTGTCCCGTCAGCCTCGACAGGCCAGGGAAGTTCGTTTCGGTAAGCAACGAAATCGACCAACGTCCCGTTGGAATCAAAGACCCTGACTGATTCGGAGGCGCGATCCAGCCCAAAATCCCAGTCTCCAGCGCAGGTACGGATCTTGGGGAATAGAGCCAGAAAATCGTCCCTGTTTTGGCACAAAACGAGATAGGTATTTCTGCCGATATAGGTGGAATTGGGGATAAAGAAAGTATGGTCGTCCCGGTTATCCTTGAGATACCACCCGGAAACATCGATTGTCCGATTCTGAGGGTTGTACAACTCTATCCAGTCACCAGCGTCGAAATCATCGGCGGAGCGATAGTTCAATTCGTTGATAATTACGACATCGTCGGTTTCGGGTGTTCTCTCCCTCAGGTGTTTCGTAAAAACGAAAGTGGCTTTGCTGTCGAAAGCCTCGAAGGACCCGTAGCTGTTGAAGGCTTCTACATTCCAGAAATACTTCCCGGAGGGTAGGTCCGACTGAAGGGCGTAAGCGGTGTCGGTCAAGCCTTCAATTGTCCGGGTTCCGTCCTCGGGGAGCGTGCGCTCCTTGCCGTACTTCAGGGTGTAGGTGGTGGATTTGTCCGAGGTTTGCCAGACCAACCAGGGAGTTTCCTCGATCCAACGCAGTCCCAGGGTCTGGAAAGGGGAAGGCCATTTCTCGAATTGCTCCTGGAGGCGGGAAGCGCGCGACTGTATGTAGCCGCGCTCGGAATTTATCTGCCTCCTCCACTGTGCCAGGTCTGCAACATCGTCCGTCCTGTCAAGTGCGACACTCGGGGCCAGTAGCGCCTGAAGGCTGTCTATCAGCGCGAAAAGATATTCCGGATCGAAGTGGGTCAGACTCAATTCCCTGACGCGGTCCTGGATGTCTGCAAATATGGTGTCGTTCTGAAGGGCCCGTTCAAGAAACGGATTGTCCCAACGCCCCGGATGCCTGGGGGGCTGGTAACTGCGATGATAGGGATAGTCTATACCGTACTTACTGAAGGTTTTGTCGGTATCCCAGGGAAACATGGGCTATATACGGGTTTTTCAACGTGGTATTTATAGCGTTTCCCCAATGAGATTTTTAGGGTTTCATACTGTACGGAATCGGGCCGGAATCTGCGCAGGGATATCGAGGTCTCCGACGCACAGGTAAATCAGGTCGGCAAAGGCATCCAGAGTTTTAAATCCACTGGCTCGATTCTTGACCATGCGGATAATGCGATTGAGCCCTTCGGCGGCGGCGTTGGTCAGGTGCGTGTCGACGAAGGCGGTGATGCCGGCCGCCTGCTTGCGCACCGTGTTGACGAACTTGCGCAGGGGCTGCAGGCGGCTGCGCAGGGCCGCCGTCGTCCACTTCTTGAGGAAGCGTTCGGCGGCCCAGCGCGCCTTGTAGCGCCAGAAGTGCTCGAACTCGTCCTTCAGGCGCCAGGCGCGGTAGATGCGGCGGTTGGCCTTCTCCAGGGTTTGGAGCGTGCGCCGATCCTTTCGCGAGCGCTGGGCGGAGTGATGCAGCAGCACCCAGCGCAGGCCCTTGAGCAGCTTGCGGTCCTCGCCACAGGCTTGCCGCCACTGCTCCTTGCGCACCTCGTCGACGGCTTCGTTGAGGGCCTTGACGACGTGGAATCGGTCCAGGACCAACTCGGCGTTGGGACCATGCTGCCGGATGGCGCCGATGAAGGTCTCGCTCAGGTCGCAGCAGGCCCAGCGGATGCGGTCCTTCTGGAAGGCGCTGAGATGGTCCCGGAAAAACGCGTCGATGGTCTTCCGTGCCTTGCCCTTGCCGACCCAGACGACACGGGAGCGTTCCAGGTCGTAGACCAGGGTAGCGTATTTATGGCCCTTGGCGTAGGAGATCTCGTCGATGCCGAGGGTCTTCAGCCGGCGGATGCGGTGCCCCGTACGCCGGCGCTCGATGAGCCGGTGCAGCTGGTCGGACAGGGTCGACGGGGCCAGACCCAGCAGGCGCGCGGCGGCGGCCTGCGTCATCCACTGGCAGTACCTCAGCAGCAGGTATTCGAAGCGGTAGCTGACCTGGGCCGAGGGCGCCGCCCAGGGCACCTCCTCGACGCGACGGCCGTGGGTCGGGCAGCGGATCTCCCGAGGGGCGTGGTGCAACCAGAGGGTACGGCCGCAAACGCGGACGTCGCGCCAGCGGCGGAACTCCATGACCTGTACGATCTTGCCGCGGCGCCCACACTCGGGACACCGGCACCCGTTCCTTTGGGGCTTCACCGCGACCACGACGGCCGCTTCTTCCCCGTGTCCTTCGAACCACACGCCCACCGCGCGAAATCCCTTGAATTGGAACAGCTTGGAGACGAACTTCATAGCGGTCATAGGTCGCCTTCCCTTCCCTTTCTTGGGGAGTGCTTGATGGGGATACACCAAGCATAGGGAACGACCTATGGCCTTGTCATGTACTCAGATGGACAGCAAGGGCTCAGGTACTTTCCGTACTTACGTTTCGGCGTTGAAAAACCCGGATAGACCCGAAACATGGACCATTTCCCATCCCCCCCGATGTCGTGGAACATGTAGTAGTTGTGGTAGTAGGTACTGCCATTCGCCAAGAGCATATTGAGAGTTATGGAATTGATCATTCTGTCGTAGTTAAAATAACCGCGGGCGAAGTTCAGGAACTCGATGTCGGGAACTTGGTTGAGCAGAAAGATCAGGTTTCGCAAATCGCTTCGATCCTCATCATCGTTGGTTTTTTTCTCCCAACGGATAGAGATGTCGTCAGCCATTGTCAATGAGGCTCCATCAAGATAGGCCTTGTACAGATTTCCATCCGTGTTCAGATCGTTCCGCCTCAAAAAATCCTTGTCCATGTTTTCTACCCGGACATAAAGGCCGAAGAATTTATCGTTGAGGAAAATCCGCGCATACTCCGCAAGAAACCCGGGATGTCCGGTATCCCTGAACAGTCGGCTGGCAAGGACCGTGCGCAAATAGCTTTTATCCAGAAACTCAGCGTTGAAATTCAATTTCTCCTTGCCGTCAAGGAAGGGTGTCGTGGGAAACCATATCTTGAGGGATTTCTTCTCCAGTTCCCGCGAGCTGTCCCCGCGGATTCGCATCCCGGCGTCGTGCCATGTCTCCTCTCCATGGGTAACGTGGACCGATATATAGTGGTCTCGTTTGTAGTTCTCATAGATATATTCAAAGCTGTCCGGATCACAGGTGATGTAATATTCAGCAATCCCACTCGCACTTTCCGACCGGGCTTGGTTGATCCCCATGAAAAGCAGAGCTATGGCCAAGCGCGCGGAGATAACTGCATGGGCGCCGGCCCAATTGCGTAAATCCCTGGCAAGTGCCAGTTTCCCAAGGGAAATCACGGGATTCCTAATCCAGATCAACCAATCCTATGTCCGAGCCATCGACGGCCCGACCTATCCCCGGGGAGGAAGGCAGCAGGCGGTAGTTCTCGTCGAACAGGGGTACTGCGCCCCAGACGGTGGCCGAAGAATCTAGTTCGGAATCCGCAACGAGGCTATGGTCGACGACAATGGCCCCCTGGACTGCCTTCCCGGTCTTCAGGTCATGATTCAGGATGTTGTCCTTGTTGTTGAAAATAATGGAATTTGACACGATCATGTGTCCCTCCGACCCCCAATCGTACGAATCCCCGAATCGCAGGCCCACCCCATTTTCCACCACGACGCAGTGGTCGACCAGGACTCGTGGTCGTCCGTACCCGGCCTCTATTCCCTGCTCGCATCCCCTGATCACGGTGTTGAATATCTGCACCCAATTGTCGTTTGACGCCGCTACCCCTTCATGCGCGAATCCTTCCAGCCAGCAATTGCGGATCTCCAGGAGCGCCCCATTGTGATCTATGGCGTCGTCCTTGCCCGTTATAACAAACGAGTCTCTGACCAGCGAGGGCGTTTCTGCTTGCGGATAGACCGAATTGAAATAGAATCCATCGTTGTCATCATCGACGAAAACGCCGTCTCCGTTGGGAATGTCTATTACGTGTGTATTCGAAATCAGGGCGACACTGCTTTCGAATTCTCCTCCGGTGTCGCAACGTGATATCAGGCACCGGTCGATAGTCAAATGACTCTCCCAACCTCCCAGGGCCTTGCCAGGATTATCGAGAAAATAACAGGCGGTCAAGCGCACGTCGGCCCTTCTGGCCATTACCACCGCCTGGCTGTTGGAATGGCCGAAAACCTTTTTTCGATTCGCCCCTCCATTGACAAAAAAGCTATGGGTGAATTCGGCTCGTCCTTCCACTACTTCAATTCCCCCCCAAGGATGCTTCCATTGGCTGGACATGTAGACGATCGGCCGTTCCAATGTTCCTTTCGCCTGGATCCTGCCGTGAACAACAACGTCCGCTCCGCTTCCCAGGAGGATCCGGGTTCCTTCCTCAATAACCAGGGTTGTCCCGGTTGGCACTACCAACTCCCCGGCGACGTAACGGTCTTTTGACCTGTCCCATGTGTGCAATCCCGGCTTCAGTTGTCCCGAGTATTCTTCTACGGGGAACGAATCCACCAGGGAGACGACTCTTGAACCGCTCGTCGTTTCCAGGAAAAGGGCTCCCCCCGGGGCATCCTGGGAGATGATCAAAGCCGATCCCATCCCTTTTTTCAGGGTAATGGACTCTACGGTGTTTCCCGCCGTCACCGGGGTCTCCATGTTCACATTCGTATCGGTCCCTCCCTCCCTGTCAAGAGCCCGGATTATGATAGGAAAGTAGCTGTCAAGGGTGGTCCTTTCCGGGGAAATGATTTCTATGGAAGACCCCGCCTCCCCGGGCGGGGAAAGGCTTCCGTCAGTGCAACAATTGAAGCCTGCCAGGCATAAACATGCGATTACCGCCATGTATTTACTTCGGCATGCTTTCCCGGCTTGAGGCCCCAACGAATTGATGGTCGGTCTCATTCTTATCCATGTCGTGGAATGGGGGTGAGCTTTCATTCGTCCGGGCGCCCTCGCTGGGTTTTCTACTTGATGCGTTATCTAGATGAGTTATCTAATGGAAGTAACCGGGTTCGTGCAACATTGGGGGGTGTGCTCCACCCGGTGCTGGAACACCGGGCCGGGTCTCGAATCGAGGGCACTGTCCACTGGTGATAGAGGTGGTCCGGGCGTCGGATCGGGTGGGCCGGCAATTGGAGGCTTCCCGTTTTCCCGGAGGTCGTTTTCTGACCGGCGTCGTGGGAGTTCCGCTCCTGGTGACTTCCGCCACGGGCTTTGTGGTTGCCTATTGGCTCCCGCCCAGCAAATTTTGGGGTGTTCCACGCATATCCGAGCCCACCCCGGTTCCCTCGTCCCGGGAGACAACGGCGCGCATGGTTCTGACGAACCATGCGGAAGAACGACCCGGCGTGCCTGTGGTTCAGGGATGGCTGGCAAGGCTCCGGACAGATCGGAACACGCTACGACGGTCACGCCCGGGAGTGGGAATGTAGCAGGGCAACCGATATCTCCCTTCGCGGTAATCCGACAATGGGCAGCTTGGCATCAAACAGGTCGCCATGACGGCTGGCATTCACCCTTGTCTGTGATCCGTTTCAACTGGAACCGGGGTTGACGCACCGTTGACTTGGTGGTGTATTTGTAATGTTTACAGTATGTTCGGAAAGGCTTGCCCCTTCCTCTACCCCGCCTTTTGAAGGTTACTCGGGAGTCAGTGTCTGATGGATAGTCTGTTGCTCGATTTCGGAACGATCAAACTCCACTGGAACCAGGTTCTGCTCTCTCTGGTATTCGCCTTTTGCCTTTCGAGCATAATCGCAATGGTGTACGAGTGGACGTTCCAGGGCCTGTCCTGGTCTCGCGGTTTGATGCAGACCATGGTTCTCGGCAGCATCATCACCTGTCTGCTGATGATTGCGATCGGCGACAACGTCGCCCGGGGCATCGGTATCGTGGGGTCGCTGGCCATCATCCGTTTTCGCACCAACCTGCGCGATCCGCGCGATCTGGTGTTCCTCTTCGCTGCTCTTGGTGCCGGGGTAGCCTGCGGCGTTCAGAGCTACCTCGCCGCCACCTTCGCAACCGCCCTGTTCTGTACGATCGCGGTAGTCATGCACGCGTCGCTGTTCGGCACGCGGATGAAATTCGATGGACTCGTGCGCTTCCAGATACCGGCGGGGCCGACCTTTGCCGCCCAGGTGGCCCGGATACTGCAAGAGGTACCGAGAACGTTCGCCCTGGTCACCATGCGGGACGTCGCCCAGGGCGATCTCGTCGACTGCACCTACCAGGTGAAACTCGCCGACGAAGCGGACTCGACGCGGCTGATCGAGGTTCTCGGACAGATCGAAGGCATACGCGGGCTGACCTTCATGAACCACTCCTCTGCCGTAGAGGTGTAGTGGATGAAGCGCTGGCTGAGGAGGAACTCTTTCCGTGCCCTGTGGGTGGCGGGCGTGCTTGCCGCGGCCACCGGCTATCGGGAGTGGCGTGCCGACCCGTATCTGATCGGCACGGTGGTATCGACGGTGCGCTCGGTGGGCGCTCGCGAGGGAGGTACCATCCAGGAGGTGAGTACCGCAGTGGGGGAAAGCGTCGTGGCCGGCCAGGTCCTGGCTCGCCTGGACGCCTCCGACCTGTTGGCGGAAAAGCGACTGCGTCAAGAAGAGCTGGCCGCCCTGGAGTCGATAGTATCTGCAGACCGGCGTCGATACAGCGTCGAGTACGACCTGTTGCGGCTGCGCGTGTCCGAGCAGTACGCGGCAGTCCAGGCGGAGGAGGCCGAGCTCGAGGCCCTCGGCCGGGAAATCGCCGCGCTTGTGGCAGCGGAGAAAGCCGGCCTGGGACACGACCGCGATCTCACCCGCATGACCATCCGCCGCGATGCCCTGGCGCAGTCGGTAGCCGGACAGTCGGCGCTGATTCGGCCCGACGTGCTCAAGCTTGGCGCCGGCGATTCGGGTGCCTATGGCGACAGCATCATGATTTCGCTTCTCGGCGACCGCGTGCAGCGCCAGCACGAGGTCCGGCAGTCCCTCGCCCTGATCGATCAGCGCATCGAGTACCGGACGGTCAGGTCGCCGTGTGCGGGATCGGTCTCCGAGATCCTGGCCTTGCAGGGAAGTACGGTCGATGCTTTCGTGCCCATTGTTTCCGTGGGGAGCGCCGACGCCTCCGCGGTTGAAGTGTACGTCCCGGAGACGGAGGACCTGCAGTTCGATGTCGGACAGGAGGTGGAAGTGATGTCGAGGCGGTCGAGCGAGTTCGACGCCAGGGGGAGGATCGACTTCGTGCATCCTGGGTACTCACCGATGCCCGAGAGGCTGTGGCTGCGCGGGCAGATGTTGTGGGCCAGAAGGGCCCGTGTCCTCCTCGAGCCGGGCCACCTCCTGCTGCCCGGCGAGTCCGTACGCGTACGCCTTGCCGATCGCCCGTCCGCACCGTGGGGCGCCTTCGCGGAAGAGAGCGATCCGGAAATCGGGAGACCGGGGCGATGAGAGCAGGCGGCCGGTTTCTCGTGGTGCTGGCCCCTTTCGTTGCGATCCCCGGTTCGACGGCAGCCTCGGCCGATCTCCCGGGCGAAGCCCCGGGCGTTCACAACGCCGGCAACAAGGGCGGGGTGCCCCTGACGATTGAAGAAACGGTGGCGGTGGGTTTGGACAACAACCCGCGGCTGCGTGCGTTCGAAACGGAGACGGACGTTCGCACCCACCGGATTCGCTCGCTCGACTGGATCGACAATCCGGAGCTGCGCGTCCGCAACCTGGCCTCTCGGCGCGGGAGGGCCCGGTTCGACGAACTCGAGATCGGCATCCGCTGGCGTCCTCCTTCCCTCGGTGAGGTGGGAGCGCGACGGCAGCGGAAGCAGGTAGCCTTGTGGGAGCGCAAGGTGGAGGCGGTGAGGGAGCGGCATTGGCTGGCTTCGCGAGTGCGCCGGTCCTGCGCCGATATCGCCATGCATGCCGAACTGGCCCGCATCGCCGCCCGGCGGGTTGAGAATGAGCACCTGCGGATCTCCCAGATCGAGACCATGATGGCCCTCGGCCGGAGGTCGATCGTCTACTTCACCAAGGCAAAAACGGTCGTTGCCGAGGCGCGCCAGGGTCACCTTCGCAGCTTGCACGCACTGCGGGAGGAAGAGCGCAGGTTGCGACGACTCACCGGTATCTCCACGCAGACCCGGGTGCTTTCGGAGCCGCTTCCCGAAGTCGCCTTGAATGAAGAGCGACTCCTCGTCCTCGCCTACGCCAACCGCCCGGAGCTTCGGTTGGCCGAGGAGCAGCGACAACTCGCCCTCGAAAGGCGAAACCTCGAGAGCTGGCGACTGCTGCCGCAGTTGTCCTTCCTGGAGGTTTCGCGACACTTCGAGCGGTCCGAAGAAGACTGGCATGAGCTGGTCTTCGGCCTCGAGCTCCCCCTCTTCAACCGCAATGCGGGCAACCTGGCCGGCGTTTCCCTTGCGGTGTCGGGAAGCGCGCTCGAGGTCCTCTCCGTTCGCGAGCGCATCGCCGAGGAGGTCCGCGAAACGCTCTCCGACTACACGGAGGCATTGCTCGCCCGCGACCTGACTCTCCGGGAGGGCGAGGCCATCATCCAGGGCTCGTCGCAGGTGATCGCCGAGACCCGGGCCTACCCTACCGTGCCGGCTGACGAGATCCTGGAGCTCGAGCGCACGATCATGGATGCGCGGGTCGCAATCGCCGAGAGCCAGCGCGATCTGGCGCACGCGCTCTATTTCCTTTTCTACGAGCTGGGCATCGAGGGTCCGGGGGTCCTGCAGGAGGAGGAGGCCCACGATGGCGGTTGAGCTGCCCGCGGTCCACCGCTACGAGTTGAAGTACACGGTGACCGAGCCGCAGGCCGCCGAAATCCGCGATTTCATTCAACCGCTGTTTTCCATCGACGCCAACGTCCCCACGGAGCAGGGAAGCTACACGGTCAACAGCGTGTACATGGATACTCCCGGGTTGCGCTTCTACCACGACACCAGGCTGCGTCAGCTGCTGCGGTTCAAACCGAGAATCCGTTTTTACGGCACCGGCGCGGTCGAGTATGTCACCCTCGAGGTCAAGTACCGCCACAACCGCACCGTCTGGAAGGTCCGCGACCGAATCGCCGCAGCGGAGTGGCCCGGGGTGCTCGAAATCGCCAGGAGCGAACGCACCTCGCCGACGTACGAGGCCCTGCCGCGGTCCTTCGTCGATGTCCATCATCTGTACGGCACCGCGCCCGTGCTCCATCTCCGCTACCACCGGGAGCCCTTCGTCAGCGACGTGGACGCGTACGGACGCATTACGTTCGACCGCGGTATGCGCTACCGGCTGATGCGCGGCTCGTACGACCTGTCGGGCCATGATGAGGAGATGAGCTACTACGACGACGCGGTCACCGCGCAGTGGGCGGAGTCCCCCGTCGTTATGGAGATCAAGACCGAATCCCTGGTGCCCTTCTGGGCGCTGGACCTCATCAAGCGGTTCTCCCTGGTCCAGCGCGGATACTCGAAATACCGCTACGTGATCGACCACTGTCTCGAGCGCCTCGGTAGCCGAAACGACATCGCAGTGTGAGGCCTCTACCGATTCCCTTCCCTTTGCCGGCCTGTTTCCCCTGCACGGCCATCTCTCAGGCCTTGATCGATCACCGGCCTTTCGGAGGACGGGGAGGCCCAGCGCGTCGCAGCGACTTGCGTGCAGGACTTGGCGCCCTTCGCCGGGACGGCAGGGGCGGTCCGGGTCGCCCTTCGGATCCTCTGTAAAGGTTTTCTGGAAATGAGGTCGCTGGCTCCCGTTTTTTTCCTGGTGGTTATTCATGCACCCTTCCTGCAGGCCCAGGATCAACGGCTCGAACTGCCTGCATATCGCCTGACCGTCGATCCCGACGACCTGAGTTCACTTTATAAGGCACCACGCAGCGACGTCCGCTATCCCGCCCGATTCACCTTCGCCGGACAGTCTCGAGAGTGCCAAGTTCGATTCCGTGGTGCCACGGCCCGTGAGTACCGAAAGAAAAGTTGGAAAATCTGGTTTGAGGATCGCTCAAATCCCATCGGAGCAAGAGAGGTCAATCTTAATGCGGAATACACTGATCTTTCATTGATGCGCAACGTCCTGACCATGAAGCTGTTTCAATTCCTCGGCCATCCGGCCCCGAATACCAACCACGTCAGTCTGATCGTCAACGACGACTTTATGGGCGTCTTTGTCCAGGTAGAGGAGCCGAACAAAGACTTCCTGAGTCGCTACGAGTATGAGCTCGGAAGTCTCTACAAATCCGAGGATCACGGAGGCAGTACAGCGCCGTTGCTGGAGTACGATAACTACCTTTCTTCCTGGAACAAGAAGGCAGGGGATGAATCCAACTACACCGATTTGCAGCGCCTGTTCAATCAGCTCCTATATCTGACGCACGAGGACTTTGAAGAGAAAATTCCCTCCATTGTCAATGTAGAGAGTGTCCTTCGATACTACGCAGTCACATATGCCATCTCCAATATGGACGCAGTGACGAAGAATACCTTGCTCTATTTCGACCCGCGTGGGCGCCTGGAGCAAGTAATGCCCTGGGATCACGATGCTTCTTTCGGGAATCACTGGTCCGGGGAATACCGTGCGGAGCTTGAGACTGTCTTTCAGCACTCCCATTTTCGATACCACCTCCTATTTCAGAGGTTGATGGAATACGAAACTTGGCGCGAGTCGTTCTGGAAAAAGGTCGGAATCGTCATCGACCAGGGGTTCCGCGCCGTAGAGGCTCAGATCGACTCAACTTACGAGTTGATCAGGTCGGACGTGTACCTGGACAAAGCCAAGATTGGCACAACCTCCGAATTCGACAATGAGATCTCCCGTTTAAAAGGCTTCTTGGCCGCGAGGAGATCGTTCCTGACGGATTTTTCCTTTTTCGAAAAGAGTCCCCTATCGAACTTGTACTGCTCAAATCCGTTTCCCTCCCCTGAGGCCGACGATCGGGGGGTGGTATTTCGGGCTACTTCGCCCCAACCCCAGTCGGTAGTGGTCGAATATATTCCAGATCTATCCTCCTTCGAGACCTGGGGAGAAGAAATCACAGTCAAGAAACTCTTCCTGTTCGACGACGGAAAACACGATGATCTACAGGCCGGGGACCTCGTGTACGGCAACCGCCTCGTGCTACCGAAAAACTACACTGGACTCGTCCCCTATGCTTTCAGATCCGGAGACTACAGCTACCCTCAAAACGGGTTATTCTACATAAAATTACAAGGCGACGAAGACGTACGCCTTGAATGTGAATCACGCCGGTATCGAGGAGTACAGACGGCTGCGGATTGGAGACGTTTACAGGGTACGGGATGGGTATTTCATTGAAATAATCAATACCGGTGAGTTGCAATTGGACCTGTCCTACTGCGGTTTCGAATCCGGGGAATACTTCAACCGTTTCATTTTTCCACCCGAGACGAAAATTGCCGCAGGTGAAAGCTTGATACTTTCTTCCAACAGGGACGCCGCCAGCGGCCTGTTTCCCGACTCTCCTGTAATTGGAAATATCTTTTTCGAAATTGCCCCTGGTGACACGATGAAATTGCTGACCCCGGCACTGACGGAAATGGCTGCCCGGGTCAACGAAACCTACAGCCCTGTAGACGTGACTTCGCCAGCGATTGTAATTAACGAGATAAATTATCACTCGGCGGATGAACTGGATACGGGAGATTGGGTCGAATTATACAATCCCAATGATTTTTTCGCCGATCTTTCAAGTTGGAATTTTCAGGACGGGAATATTCGGCATTCCTTCGTGTTGCCCGAAGGGACGCTTGTCGAGCCGCGCGGATTTCTCGTGTTGTGCCAGGATGGCAAGGCCCTGGAATGGTTCTCGGGAACCACATGCATCGGAGACTTCGATTTCGGATTGAGGAACAGCGGAGAGCTTGTTCGCCTGTTCGACCGCCATGGATTACAGGTCGACTCCATCGTCTATGGAGATAGGAGTCCGTGGCCGGAGGAGGCGGACGGCGACGGTCCCACGCTGGAATTGCGCCACTATGAGCTGGATAATTCCGAACCATGAATTGGCTGGCTTCCATCTCCCCGGGGGGAACTCCGGGCCGGGTAAACAGCGCGTACGAACCTCGCGGAACCAACGATTTTGTGCGCTTTACCCTGTCAGGGGCGATTCCCAATCCATTTGTCTCCACGGTTCGGCTCGAGCTCGACCTGGCGGATAGGACGCCCGCTACAATCAAAGTATACAACGCCATAGGCCAGATGGAGGAGATACTGGCGGATGAAGTCCTGGCCAACGGCATCAGCCACTTCACCTGGAATCCCCGGGGAAGAGGGGCCGGGGTCTACTTCATCGCTCTATACCTTGGGGAGCGGCTGGAAGCGGTGCGGAAGGCTGTATACCTGGGCGGATAACAAGTGGAACCGCGTACTGAGCACTCGCAGATGCAGGAATTCGCAGGTCAGAAGGACAGGCCGAGATAGGAGTGGCCTTGGGCCGGCCAGTCCGGGTCGTACTCGAACCAGGACCAGCTTATCGACAGGCGCCTGAGGAGGAAAAGAAGCCCATCCCGCCTGGAGCCGGGCGGTCTGCTTTCCAGGTGGTGTGCCATGTACCTGAAGAGACCGTCGGACTGGATGGTTCCCCCCGAAGTCTTCAGGTGAACCTCACCATCGAAATCGTCGTGCTTCCCCCGCCGCACAGAGATCGTCTCCAGAAACGAGATCTCGACTCCCCACTTGTCGTCCTCGGCACGACTCGTTACCTGGGTGCCCTCCACCTGGGGACGGTACGTCTCCCTGGAGAACGTCATTCTCCCCAAAGGAAGACCGAGGGATTCGGAGTTCCGGTCGATTGCCAGGACGGCGGACCATCCGTGCCGCCTGTTCGCCGGCAGAGGATCCGCATGCATCGCATCGGTGTAGTCCATTCTTTCGCCGCGATTCTGCCAGGAGACGCCGAATCCGATGTCGAGTTGCACCCGCAAGTGGCGATTCAGTGCAAGCTCCCGCCCGGAGAGGCGCTTGAGCGCCCCGGTCATCGGTACTACCGCCATGAGACCGAAGTCGTAGGCATCGGCAGCTCCTTTTGCATCGCCCAGCCTGGATGAGATGCGCTTTGAGACCGCACCGATTCCTACCTCCACAACGGACCTCAACGCCAAGCTGACGCCGACGTTTTCGGATGCCTCTGCAAAGGTGAAAGAACCGATCACCTCGCCTCTTTCATTGTGCCGTAGTGATCGTCCCAAATCCACCTTCGTGCGGTATCCGTAGAAGGCCGCTCGAAGCCTGGTCGGCCCCCGCCAGGACAGGCTGTCGAACACCCGCCCTCCCGCGATCTGGGCGGCCCGGTGGCTGTAGGTCTTGTCGTCGGGCCAACGCGGAAGCCACGGCATCTCGCGCAGGTAGAAGCGGCCCTGGAAGCTGTGCGCAGGAGAGGAGAGAGCAGCGGCCGCGGGGTTGTAGTAACTCGCCGGCTCGTCCGCGAGAGCGACTCCCGCCTGCCCCATCCCGTTGACGCGCACGGAAGGCGAGATCAGCAGGAACAGTGCCGTGGCCCTGCTCTCTGGTGTTGCATCGACAGGTTGACCCTTGACGAGGAGGGCTACCGCCGCAACCAGACAGAACCCTCCGTACGAAGCTGCCTCATGCAGGAATCGATTCACGGAATACCTCCTTCCACCGCCTTTTTGGTCCCCCCGCGGATCTTCATATGGCCCTCGCCAGCAACTCCTCCGGGGTGGTGCCGGCCCCGGGAAGCTCACCGACAATGCATCCCCCCTTCATCACGTAGATGCGGTTGCACAGCCGCAGCAGCTCGGGGATCTCCGAGGAGATGACGATCACCGCCAGTCCCCGGTTCGCCATTTCCCGCAGCAGGCGGTAGATGGCGAAGCGGGCGCGGACGTCGATGCCCCGGGTCGGCTCGTCGACGAACAGCACCTCGAGGTTCTGCTTGAGCAGCCAGCGCGCCACCAGGACCTTCTGCTGGTTGCCGCCGCTGAGCACGGCGATCCGCTGCCGCAGCGAAGGGGTGCGGATCGACAGCTCCTCGACGAAGGCCGCGGCCGCGGCCCGCTCCCGGGACGGGCTGATGACTCCGCGGCTGCAGAAGCGGTCGAGAGCGGCGACGGTCATGTTGTGCAGCACCGGCTGCTCCGGGAAGAGCCCTCCGCCGCGGCGGTCCTCGGGGACCAGTCCGACCCCCAGGCGCCGGGCCGCCGCGGTCGAGTCGGGGAGCAGCCGGTGCCCGACTACCTCGATCTCCCCCTGGTGGCGCCGGTCGGCACCCAGGACGGCGCGGGCGAGCTCGGTGCGGCCGGCCCCCATCAGCCCGGAGAAGCCGACGATCTCCCCTCGGTGCGCGCGGAAGCTGACGTCCCGCACCCGGGCGGTCGACAGGTTCCGCACCTCGAGGGCGACCACGCCGCTGCCGGCCGGCGCGGGCGCCCCCTCGGATTCGAGCGGCCGTCCCACCATGAGGGAGATCAGCCGTTCGCCGTCGAGCTCCTCCACCGGGGCGGTGCGCACCAGTCTGCCGTCCCGCAGCACGCTGACCCGGTCGGAGAGCGCGAGGATCTCCTCGAGCTTGTGCGACACGTACACGATCGCCACCCCCTCCTGCTTCAGCCGCCGGATCAGCGCGAACAGCCGCTCGATCTCGCGCGGGCTGAGGGCGGAGGTGGGTTCGTCGAGAATGAGGACCCGGGCCGACTGCGTCAGCGCCTGCGCCACCTCGACGAGCTGCTGCTCGCCGATGCCGAGGTGCCGGACCTGCCGCCGCGGGTCGAGCCTCAGGCCGACCTGGTCGAGGGCCGCGGCCGCCTCTTCGTGCAGGCGCCGCCAGGCGACCCGCCCCCGGCGCGAAGGGAGCCGGCCGAAGAAGATGTTCTCCGCCACCGACAGGGTGGGCACCAGCTTCGGCTCCTGGTAGACGACGCTGATCCCGGCGGCGATCGCCGCTCGCGGACTGTCCGCGGCGGCCGGGCGGCCGTCGATGGCATACGAGCCTGCGTCCGGCTGGTGCACCCCGGTGAGGATCTTGATCAGCGTCGATTTGCCCGCCCCGTTCTCGCCGACGATGGAGTGAACCTCCCCCCGGCGCAGATCGAAGTCGACCTCCGCCAGGGCCTGCACCCCGGGGAAGCGCTTGCCGATCCCGCGCAGGTCGAGGAGCGCTTCGCCGTTCCGGGCCGGGGAGGTCACGGGTTCGCCAGCAGCCGGCGCAGGACCGAATCGCGGCGGCGGCGGTCGAGGTACACGGCGAGGATGATGACGAGGCCGCGGGCGATGTCGTGGTAGAAGGAGGAGACGTTGAGCAGCACGAGGCCGTTGTTCAGCACCGTGAGGATGAGGATGCCGAGGATCGCCCCGGCGAGCGACCCGACGCCCCCGGTCAGGCTGACGCCCCCGAGCACGACCGCGGCGATCACCTGCAGCTCGAAGCCGAGCCCGGCGTTGGGCTGCCCGGAGTTGAGGCGCGAGGCGAGGATGAAGGCGCTGATCGCGGCCATGGCCCCGCCGATGGCGAACACCGTCACCTTGATCCGCTCGACCGGAAGGCCGGCGAGGCGGGCGGCCTCGGCGTTGCCGCCGACGGCGTAGATGTAGCGGCCGAAGGGGGTGTGGTGCAGGATGAAGTAGAAGAGGGCGAAGAAGAAGGCGGCGACCGCGACCGGCAGCGGCAGGGGGCCGAGGTGGCCGGTGCCGATGTCGCTGAAGCCGGGGATCTCCGCCTGTATGGAGACCGCCTGCGTCGACACCATGGCGCCGCCGCGCAGGATCGCCATCATCCCCAGGGTGGCGATCAGCGAGCTGATACCGGCGCGGGTGACGAGCAGGCCGTTGGCGACTCCGCAGCCTGCCCCGAGGCACAAGGCCGCGGCGAAGGCCAGGGCGATGCTGCCGCTGCCGTTGAGGACGAGGACCGCGAGGATGCCGGCGACCGCCTGGGTCGAGCCGACGCTGAGGTCGATCTCCCCCTGCAGGATGATCAGGGCCATGCCGATGCCGGCGATCGCCACCAGCGAGGCGTCGCGCAGGATGTTGGTGACGTTGGCCACCGTCAGGAAGACCGGCGACAGCGCGGCGATGACGGCGCACAGGAGCAGCAGGGCGATCAGCAGGCCGGCCTGCTCGCTCTGCAGCAGGCGCGACGGCAAGTTCGGCATTATCGGGCAGCGCTGCGGACTAAGGTGAAGCGGCCATCAACTGGCGCACCGCCTCGATCTTCATCGGGTAGCCCTTCTCGGGGCCGCCGTAGAACTGCGAGAAGTTGGCGCGCGTGATCACTATGGTGGGGGTCTCGTAATGCGCCGGCAGGGTATCGCCGGCGGCGAGGCTGATGGCGGCGTCGACGATCGAGATGCCGACGAAATGCGGGAACATCGCCAGCGCCGCCTTGTACGGGGTGTCCCCCAGCAGGGCGGTGCGTCCCACCGAGCCCTCGAACCCGAAGCCTATCGCCAGGAGCTCGCTCTCGTCGAGGCCGGCGGCGCGGTAGGCGGCCATGGCGCCGGTGGTCGAATCGTCGTTGACCCCGAAGAGGACGTTGACTTCCGGATGGGCGGTCAAGGCGTCCTGGGCCACCTTGAACGCCTTCTCCTTGAGGCCCTGACCGTCGACTTCCTGGACCACCGCCCCGGAGAGGCCGGCTTCGTCCAGGGCGGATACGAACCCGTCGACCCGGTGCCGGCTGTCCTCGAAGTTAGGGTGGCCGACGACGAGGATTTTCGGATCGATCCCGGTTTCGACGACGTGCTCGACGAACCAGTCCCCCGCCTTGCGCCCGGCCGCCAGGTTGTCGATGCCGACGTAGGTCTCGGCGCGGACGGCCGGGTTCGATTCGGTCAGCACTCGGATGCCCCGGGCGCGGGCCTGCTCGATGACGACGCCGAGGGCTTTGGCGTCGACCGGGGTAAGGGCCAGCACGTCGACCCCCTGGGCGATCATGTTCTCCGCCTTGGAGATCTGCGCGGCGATGTCGAGGTTGGCGTCGGCGATGACGAGATCGACCCCGAGCTCATCGGCGCGCGCTTGCGCCGCGGCACAGATGTTCTGGTACCACTCGTGCGACATGAAGTTGACGATGTAGCCGACTTTCAGGCGGCTTTCTTCTTCCGGGCCGCCGCGGCCGCAGCCGGCCAGGAAGGCGGCCGCAGCCAGGATCGGCAGTAGTAGGTTTCGCATTCCCTTCTCTTTCTCAGTGCGGGTTTCCCCGGATTCGTGCGGCCGCCGCAGCGCCGGCGACGCGGATCACCGGGGGGAGACGGCGCTGCAGGTGAAGCCGCCGTCGACGACCAGCTGGGTGCCGGTGACGTACTTCGCCTCGTCCGAGGCGAGGAAGAGGGCGGCGTAGGCGACGTCCCAGGCGTCCCCCTGCCGGCCCATCGGCACCTGCGCGTCCCTGATCGCGATCATCTTCTCGACGTCCCCGCCCGAGTACGCCTCGGCGACCGACTTGCGCGCCATCGGCGTGTCCATCAGGCCGGGGAGGATGCTGTTGCAGCGGATGTTGCGCGCCGCGTACTGCAGGGCGACCGACTGGCTGAACTGGATCACCGCGGCCTTGGTGGCGCTGTAGGAAATGTAGGGGACGCCGAGCCAGCGGATGCCGGAGATCGAGGCGACGTTGACGATGGTGCCGCCTCCCTGGCGCTCCATGTGGGGCAGCACGCTCTTGCAGGTGAGGAAGACGGACTTGAGGTTGACGTCGCAGACCAGGTCCCAGTCCTCCTCGCTGCTTTCCACCGGGCCGCCGAGCCGCACGATGCCGACGTTGTTGTGGAGAACGTCGACGCGCCCGTACAGCTCGATGCAGCGGGCGACCATGGCCTCGACCTCGGCCCCCTTCGACACGTCGCACCCGGCGACGCGGCACTCCCCCCCTTCGGCGGCGATGATTCCCGCGGTCTCCGCGGCCGCCTCCGGCTCGACGTCGACGGCGAGCACCCTGGCCCCCTCGCGCGCGAACAGCACCGCCGCGGCCTTGCCGTTGCCCCATCCCGGGCCGATGGAACCGGCGCCGCAGACGATGGCAACCTTGTCTTTCAGTCTGTCCCCCATGGAGGTCCCTCCGTTTATCCCCTTCCGGTGCCGGCTTACTATATGCGCAACCGAAACGCAGTCAATCGACGATCCAGCCGGGAGGTCGGCATGTTCCCAACCACGGTAATCGGCAGTCTGCCCAGGCCGGAATGGGTGCGGCAGCTCATTCTCGAAAGAAAGGCGGGAGCCCTGTCGGAGGCCGAGGCCGACGGCATTCTCGACCGCGCCATCGAATCGGCGATCCTGCTGCAGGAACGGGCCGGCCTCGACGAGATTACCGACGGCGAATGGCGGCGCGAGAGCTACGTCAAGGTGTTCGCCGAGCGCGTGCGCGGCTTCCGGCCGGACCTCACCGTCAGCGGACTCCCGTATCCGGCCGTTGTCGAGCCGGTCGAGTACTACCGCCCGATCGCCGCCGAAGAGGTCGGCTTTCTCAGGAGCCGCACCGGCAGGCGCGTCAAGGCGACGCTCCCGGGGCCGTACACGATCGGCCGCCGCATGTGGCACGAAGAGCACTCGCGGGAGGCCTACCCGCACCCCTCCGACCTGATGCGCGCCTGCGCCCCGATCCTGCGGCAGGAGATCGAGCTGCTGAAGGAGGCGGGGGCCGACACCGTGCAGCTCGACGAGCCCTGGCTCTGCGTCCTCGTAGACCCGGCGCGGCGGGAGGAGGACGGCATCGACGACATGGAGGCGGAGATCGACCTCTGCGTCGAGGTCGTCAACGCCACCCTCGAAGGGGTTGACCGGCATAACCACCGGCCTGCACCTGTGCCACGCCCACTTCGACCACCGGCACGGCAGCGAGGGGGCGCTCGGCCCGGTCATGTCCGGGCTCGCCCGCATCGCCGTGGACGTCGTCTCGCTCGAGCTGGCCACCCCGGTCTCGGGCGGCCTGGAGTGCCTGGCGTCGTTCTCGAAGGATGCCCGGCTCGGACTCGGGTGCATCGATCACTGCGACCGCGAGATCGAGACCCCGGAGCTGGTGGCGTCGCGGGTCGAGGAGGCGATGAAGTACGTCGACAAGGAGCGGATTGTCCTGCATCCGGACTGCGGCTTCTCGCCGTCGGTGCAGAACCCGATGGACTGGGACGAGGCCTACCTGAAGCTGGTGGCGATGTGCCGGGGGGCGGAGCTGCTGCGCTCGCGCCACGGGTAGGGGCCGGGGGAAATCCGACCCGGCAGCGGTTCAACCCCGGCTCGCCCGCACTCCCAGAACCCGCAGGACATCCCCGACCGGCTCGAGACTCCGGATCTCGACCGCGAGCGAAGGATCTGGACAGTCGCGCCCGTAGCGGTTGAGCCAGACCGCGGCCATGCCGCTCCCCAGAGCGCCCAGGACGTCGTTCTCCCAGGAATCCCCGACCATCGTCACCTGCTCCGGGGCCACGCCCAGCCCGGAGAGTGCGTGCCGGAAGATCGCCGGGTCCGGCTTGGCCGCTCCCACCTCCTCCGAAATCGCCAGGGCGTCGAGATCCTCGGGGCGTATGTCGCAGAGCTCGAGCTTGTCCCGCTGCCGCGCCGAGGGGCCGTTGGTGACCACGCCGATCCGCACCCGTCCCCGCAGGGCCTCGAGCAGCTCCGGGACTCCCGCCGCCCCGGCTACCGCCTTTTCGTCCGCCTGCACCCCGTAGCGGCGGCAGATGCCGCGCATGCGCTCGAGGCGGGCCTCGTCGTCCGACAGGCTGCCGTCGAGGGTGCGCAGGTAGTTGGCGTGCAGCTCCTCGTCGTGGACGAGCTCCAGCTCTTCGAGCGGAACCGGCGCCAGCCCCGGCAGCAGCTCCTGGACCGTGCGCAGCCCGTGACGGCGCGAGTACTGGAAGTCGATCAGCGTGTCGTCGAGATCGAAGAGGACCGCCTGGACGGCAGGGGGGCTCATGGCCCGTTCGATCCCAGCGCCGTCCTGCCGGTGCGGCGGGGGAGGGGGCGCTCGAAGGTCAGCGGGTACCGCTGGAACTCGCCGCGCCCCGAATCCCCCGCCAGCGCCTCCGAGCCCCCGGAGAGCCCCGGCTCGCGGTTGCGGATCAGCCCGGAGTGGCGGTCGACCGCCTCGTTGGCGCGCCGCATCTGGCCGCCATCGAGCACCCCTCGAGGAGGACGTATCCCCCAGGTCGAAGAGAAACGCCTCTTTTTCCGTCATCCTTGCACCGGACCGGTTTTCAGGTTGGCCGTGACCGGGGGCCTGCGGCGCAGCAGCATCCCCCTGTTTTTCCATCTCATTTTATCAACCCTCGGGGGGCCGGTTCGTTTCCCTTCGCCCGTTCCCTCTACACCCACGGCTCCCCCTCTCAGCCGAAGAAATCCTCCCGGTGCGCCCGCAGGTCGATCTCGAAGGCCCAGGCCCCGGGCTTCTGGTTCGCCAGGTTCCAGTAGGTTTCGGCCACCGCGTCGGTGTCCATCACCGGCTCGTCGGCGTCGACGCCGGCCTCGCGCAGCTGCGGGGTGTCGAGCAGGCCGTCGATGATGACGTGGGCGACATGCACCCCCTGCGGCCAGAGCTCGCGCGCCAGCGACCAGGCGAGCCCGCGCACCGCGAACTTGGCGCTGCTGAAGGCAAGGGCGCCCGCGCGGCCGCGGATGCTCGAGGTCGCCCCGGTGAACAGGATCGCCCCGGAACCCCTCGCCGCCATCGGGCCTGCCGCCTCCTTGCTGCACAGGAAGGAGCCGAGGGCGCAGACCCGCCAGGAGCGCTCGAACTCCGCCGCGGTCAGCCCGTCGAAATCCCCCCAGGCGGCGTTGCCGGCGTGGTTGATCAGCACGTCGACCTCTCCCAGCTCTTCGCGCACCCTGGCGAAGGCGTCGCCGACCTGCGCCGGGTCGGTGACGTCCGCGGCGATGGCCAGCGAGTCCCTGCCGGCTTCGCGCAGCTGCTGCGCCAGGCTGTTGATGAAACCGGACGACCGCGCCAGCAGCGCGGTGTCGTACCCCTCGTCGGCGAATTTGACCGCCAGCGACGCTCCCAGACCGGAGCCAACGCCGGAGATTACCGCTGTCTTTGCCATGTCGTCCTTTCTGTGAACTCCGTTGCAGATCATCCGGGCGGCGGCCCCGGCGTCCAGGATGTACCGCCTGCAGGAGCGGCTTCCAGGCTTCCCTGTCCTTGGAACGGTGCCGGGCGGTTGCGTAGCATAGGTGGAAACCTGAACGGGGAGCAACCGGATTGCAGGATGACAGGCTGGCGATAGGTATCGACGCCGGGACCGGAGGCGTGCGCGCCCTCGCGGTAGCCGCCTCGGGGGAGATCGCCGCGGCAGCGAAGCAGCCTTTCCCGCCGCCTCGGGGAGGACTGCCCCGAGGATGGCACGAGCAGGACCCGGAGTCCTGGTGGAAGGCGGCGCAGGTCTGCCTGGCCGAGGTCGCCGGCCAGCTCGGGAGGCGGGCGGAGGCAGTCGCGGCCCTGGCGGTCGACGGGACCTCGGGCACTCTGGTCTGTCTGAACGGGGCGGGCGAAGCCGTGCGCTCCGCGCTGATGTACAACGACGCCCGCGCCGGCGCCGAGGCGGAGGAGCTGTGCGCGCTCGCTCCCGACCACTGCCGCCGCCACGGGTACCGCTTCGCATCGTCGTTCGCCGCAGCCCGGATCCTCTGGCTGCTGCGGCACGAACCGGAGACGGTCGCGGCGACGCGCTGGTTCTGTCACCAGGCCGACTACATCGCCGCGCGCCTTTGCGGCCGCTGCGGAGTCAGCGACTACAGCAACGCCCTGAAGACGGGGTACGATCTCTTCGAAGAGCGCTGGCCGGACTGGGTCGATGCCTGCGGCGGGATGCGGGAGAGGCTGCCGGAGGTGGTGGCTCCGGGCGCCCGCCTCGGCGAGCTGTCGCCCGCGGCCGCCTCCGCCACCGGGCTGCCGGCAGCGGCCGAGGTCGTCGCGGGGGCCACCGACGGCACCGCGGGATTCCTAGCCTCGGGGGCGCACCGGCCGGGGGACGACAACACCACCCTGGGGACGACCCTGGTCTTCAAGCGCCTCGCCTGCCGCCCCGCGGGTTCCCCGGACGGGCTGGTGTACTCGCACAAGCTGCCGGGCGGGTACTGGCTGCCCGGCGCCGCAAGCAACACCGGCGGTGAGTGGATCGGGGCGCAGTTTCCCGGACGGGACCCGGCGGGGCTCGACCGGGAGGCGGCGTCCCTGTTTCCGAGCCATCTCGTCGCATACCCCCTGGCGCGCACCGGGGAGCGGTTCCCGTTCGCCTGTGCCGGGGCCGAGGGGTTCTGCGATCCCGAGCCGGCCTCCTCCCTGGAACAGTACGCCGCCAATCTGCAGGGGGTGGCCTTCACGGAACGACTGGCGTACGAGGTGCTCGACGCCGCCGCCAGGGCCGGCGACGGCTCCGTGTACGCGACCGGGGCCGCGGCGCGGAGCGATGTCTGGCTGCAGCTGCGCGCCGACGCCACCGGCCGCAGCGTTCACCGGCCGGTCTGTCCGGAGTCCGCCTTCGGCAGCGCGGTCCTGGCGGCGTCGGCAATGCTAGGGGGCCTGTGGCCGGCAGCCCGGGCCATGGTGCGGACCGAGCGCACCTTCGCCCCGGACAGGGGCCGCGGTGCCGCACTGGACGAGCGCTACGCCGCCTTCAGGGAAGCGCTGGAAAAACGGGGATACCTGGAAGCCGGCTGAAATTCGATCCGGGCTTTTGCCGCAACGGGCATTTTGCCGGAACGACCTGGTCTGGTGCTTGGGCGCGCAGGTCCGAGGAAACCAGCGACCTGGTGCCCGTGCGTGTTAAGCGTACGAAGGAGGTGCCGAAGCTCCCGGCTCGCAAAGCGCCCGAGCGAGTCGTACCGGGGGTGTACGGCGAGCGAAGGCAACGCGGGGAGCCGGGATTGAGGGGAAAAATCGCACAGATGAAGGGGTTTGGATTGAAACCGCGATTTTTCCCCTCAAGATGCAGCGGCGGCCGAATCACGCGGAATAGTGGGCGCAGGCACTCGTTCAGACGGAGTTGCGCGCGAGGAAGCCGTCAACCCTACATCGGAGCAACGTGGAAATGAGCGCCATACTCGAAGAGCTGGTGAGAACCGCGCGGGGCCTGAGCGAAAGCGGCCTCGTCACCGGGGCCGGCGGCAACGTCAGCGCCCGCGAGGGGGGCGGCATGTGGATCTCGCCGAGCGGGTTTTCCCTCGGCGAGGCGGCCGCGGCCGACTATCCCTGCGTCGACATCGACAGCGGGGAGATCGTCAGTCCCGGCAGACGCCCTTCGTCGGAGGTGCTGATGCACCTCGGGATCTACCGCGCGCGCCCGGAGCTGGAGGCCGTCATCCACACCCATCCGCGCACCGCCATCGCCCTGACCGCGGCCGGCCACGACCTGCGGCCGATGTTCGCCGATTACTACGTGTACCTCGGGGCCAACGTGCCGCATATCGACTACGTAACCGTGACCACGCCGGAGCTGGCGGCGGCGGTCACCGACGGGTTCGCCGATCCGGGCGTGGTCGGCATGGTGCTGCGCAACCACGGCAGCATCACCGTGGGCGCCTCGATCAAGGAGGCGCTCTACCGCAGTCTCGCCATCGAGGAACAGGCGGATATCCAGTGGCGGGCACTGCAGGTCGGCACCCCCTCCTTCCTGTCGGAGGAGGAGTGCGCCAGGCTGGACGAGCTGGGCAGCGAGGAGTACCGCCGCAGGCTGCTGGCCGGGATGAAACCGCGGCCGGGGGGCTGAGATGGAGAACTCAAGCGTCAGTTGAAATGGAAAGCCCCATAAGGGAAGGCTGGAAAAAACCTCCCTTGAGCGTGGCAGGTACACCTGTACCTTTCAACAATCTGCTTCACGGTTGCCATCGGGGCTGTCGTTCCCAGTATCCAAATCGGGAGTACTTAGACGATGAAGGTGACCCACACATTCACGGTGGAGCACCGGAACATCCCGCTCGATGATTGCCCAGACAATAGCGTCGTCAACAGTTGGATACTGATGAGTCAGCTGATTTCGGAAGTCCACGATTCGGCGAGCTCGGGTGATGCTGCCGAAGATCTCCTCTGACATGCGACCAAGGGACCCTAGAGCTTCCCCGATGATTATGAACTCACGCTCTACCGAGGACCGGACGAGCCGGTTGCCTTCGTAGCCTTGGAGATCAAGGTCCCGGACTGCGTCGGAGATCGCGTCGCACGCTTCGATCACGTCAGACAGGTACGCCCTCTCGTCACGCGGCATACAGCAACTGCTTCGTTCGCTCAATGTCGCGGGCGATATAATGGTTCTTCAGGGCTCCTGAAACGACCAGGTCGACATGTCCTCCCAAAATGTCCCTGAGATCTTCAAGCAGTCCGAAGTAGGCATCGACCCGGGCATACGGCTCCATCGGACCAAGTTCTACCAGTAGGTCCACGTCGCTCTGACCTGGTTTGAAGTCATCCCGCAAAGCCGATCCGAAAACGTCCAGTCGGGTTGCGCCATGCCGTCTGCAGGCTTGTGCTATAGCGTCGAGTCTGCTTTCCAGTATCTCCGTCATACCACCTCTGTTTCGATTGGGCCATTCAGAAGATAAGCCGAGAACCTGGCCAGGGTTTGCCTTTGCCACGTCCCATATGCGGACGGTGCCATCATCCGACCCGGAAGCGGGGAGGGTGCCATCCGGGGAAAACGCCACGGAGGAAACTCCATCCTCGCCCCCGAGCAGCGGGCAAAGACCGCGGCCCTTGAGCCAAGGGCGTGCCTGGGGTGTCAGCTGCTGCTGCCCATCCGGGTTGCGGCTGGGGGATGGTGGAGACCAGCGATTTATGGGGGCCGTGGTTACGTTCCCGAATCGGGCGTGAGAAGGGGACGTGACCTCAGCCCAACATGTCCGCGGCGGCCAATGAGAGTTGGGGGATCGTCGGCGAAGTGAGGATGGCGCCGGCCGTGACTTCGACGCGCTCCTGGTACGCGCCGCCATGGGGACGGGCGTACACCTCGATGCTGCCTTCCTGCAGGTCGATCAGCCACACCTCGGTGAGGCCGGCCCCAGCGTAGAGCGGCAGCTTGACCTCGCGGTCGTAGGTGGCCGAGGTATCGGCGACTTCGACGACAAGCAGCACGTCGGCAGACGACGGATGGGCCGTTGCGTAGAAGTCGGTGCGGGGACGCAGCAGAACCAGGTCGGGCTCCGGTTCGGAGTACTTTCCGAGGACTATGGGATCCTGGACGCCGATCAGCATGGAATCGCCGACTGATTTCCCCATCATCAGGTTGAGACGTTTTACGCAAGCGGCGTGTCGGCTCCCGATAGGACTCATGGCGACGATCTGACCTGCGATGAGCTCAACGCGATCCTCCTCGGTAAGGATGTCCGCCTCGGCCATGCGGTTGTATTCCCCGACCGTGAAAGCGCGGCTCTGCGGTTGTGTGGTCATACTGTTTTCCCCTGGATGAATTGCGCCCGGTCCCACCGCAACACAGGACTGTTCAGCTTCAGAGGAAGATATCCCGCACCGGAAGAGTCCAGTCGGGCACAACCTCCCCGCCATCGATTACGCCGTCGATGGTCAGGACGCGGATGTCCTTGCGCGAGCGGTACAGGGTTGCCGTTTGATCGTCCGGATCGACCACCACGACCAGGCGGGTGCCGGCGTCGAGCCAGTCGGCGATCTTGTCCTCCACCTCCGCGGAGGTTTCGCCGGGTGAGAGGACCTCGGCGGCCAGGTCGGGTGCACCCGGCCAGAATCCTTAGGGTCTGGCCCACCGCCTCGACCCGCTCTCGCCGGACGAAAGCCGCGTCCGGGGCTCGCACCACATCGGGGTCCGCGGCCAGTTTGAAGCCGGTTTCAGCCGCATATACAGCTCCCAGATCCCACTTCCTTACGTGCTGGAAAAGCGGCCCTGTCAGATTGAGCGCGATTCTGCCGTGTCGATGGCCGGCCGGACTCATTTTTCTCAACTCTCCCCGGACGAGTTCGTAGCGAAAACCATCGTCCTTCATCAACAACAACTCGTCTGCGGTCATCAAGGCGGCGGTCGTCATGGGAACCTCCAAATGGGCAGGCAGGAAAACTTTCCCTGAACCTGGCAAGAGTGCCTACTTCCGTCCCGGCCTCTTCGCTCCGGAAGTATACTCGGATGATTCAGCCTGGGATACCCCTCACCGCAGCAGGGTGAGCTTGCGGGTCTGAGCGCTCTCAGTTGTGACCAATCGGTACAGATATACCCCGCTGGCCAGGGGCCGGCCCTGATCGTCGCGCCCGTCCCAGTGCACCCGGTGGACCCCCGCCTTCTTCGATCCCTGGTGCAGCACCGCCACCCGCTGCCCGGTCAGGGCGAACACTTCCACTCGCGCGAAACCCGGTCTCAGCTGAAACCAGGAGATGAGGGTTTCGCTGTTGAAGGGGTTGGGGGCGTTCTGCTGCAGCTGCGGCCCGTCGGGCAGACCGATCATCTCCCGGGCCAGGGCAAGGAGCTTGCCGCGGGCCGGATCCCGGAAGTGGTCGGCGAAGAGGAAGAAATCCCCGAAATCAACTGAACCGCTGCCGTCGAGGTCGAAGCGGGGGTCGCTGCCGCCGAAGGCGTCGGCGAAGAGGAAGAAGTCGGCGAAGCCGGTCTCGCCGTCGCCGTCGAAGTCGGGCGTGGCTTCCGCGGTGGCGGTGAAGGTCACGGGGTCGAGGCCGGCCAGGGATACGGTGACGGTGCTGGCCCCTGGCCGGCCCAGAGTGAGGGTAGTGGCGGCGCGGCCGTCGGCATCGGTGGTGGCCGTGGTGGCCGAGAGAGTCCCACCGCCGGTGGTGACCGCGAAAGTGACAGTGGCCCCTTCGAGAGGCTTGCCTTGCTGATCCCTGACAACAATGACAAACGGATGGACTAACGGAGCCCAGGCCGGTCCTTGCTGCTCATCGCCGGAGAATTTTGTCAGGCTTTGGGGAACCGCAATACCGACAGCGGTGAAGGACACCGGCAGGAGCATGGGGGTCCTTGCCAAGACTATGTTGATCCCCGGCTCGCTTCCCAGGGTAAGGGCGCTTGCAGCACGTCCGCTGGTATCGGTGATGGCGGTGGTTGTGGAGAGGGTCCCTTCCCCTTTGGTGACCGTGAAGGTGACTTGGGCACCTTCGAGCGGATTGTTGTTTCGGTCTCTGACCTCGACCACGAAGGAGTCGGCCAAAGCGGCCCCTGCCGGTCCCTGCTGCTCATCGCCGGAGAGCTTGGTCAGGGTCTTGGGAATCCCCATCGCAACAGCAGTGAAAGTCAGGTGGGCCCCTCCAGCCACCGAAACTTCGACGGTGTTTGTCCCGGGATTGGACCCCAAGGTGAGGATGCTCGCGGCGCGTCCGTTTCCTTGGGTAGTGGCGATGGTGGTTGACAGGGTCCCTCCGCCACCAGTGACAGCAAAGGTGACATTTACCCCCGAGAACGGATTCCCATCCTGATCCAGTACGGAAACCACCAAAGGGTGCTCCAATTGAACCCCTACCGGTCCCTTCTGCTCATCGCCGGAGACCTTTTTCAGAGTCAGGGGGATTCCGGTGGCATTGAAGATCACCGGGTCCGCCCCGGCGACAGATGCTTCTACGGTATTTGCCCCGGAATCGGGGCCTAGGGTAAGGGTGGTGGAGGCGCGGCCGTTGGCATCGCTGATGACGGTAGTACGGGACAGCGTACCACCTCCAGAAGCGATTAGAAAGGTGACCTCCGCACCTTCGAACGGATTGCGGTACTGATCCCTGACTCCAACGACAAACGGAGCCAATTGTTCCTTGGGAAGACCTTTCTGGCGAAAGCCTGCGAGCTTTACAAGAACCCGGGGCTGCGGAAGAAGAAGCTCCACATCCCACAGCAGAACCGTGCCATCAGTTCCTCCGGAGGCAAGGACCGTCCCGTCGGGCGAGAACGCCACGGTTTCGACGATAGACGTATGCTCGAAGAAAGCGGTATTGATTGCCTTCCCCACGTCCCAAATCCTAATCGTGCGCCCTCCCCCGGAAGCGAGGGAAGTGCCATCCGGCGAAAACACTAGTGAGTTGACCTGGTCGGTATTCTCCCTGAGGAGGTGGGCAGGTTTCCTCAAGGCCAAATCCCATATACGAATCGGAAGATCGTTTGCCCCTCCGGAAGCAAGAGTTGTACCGTCAGGAGAAAAAGCCACAGAGAGAACCTCATCTGTATGCCCCTCCAGAGTGGCAGAATTGGTCTGGGTCGGCACGTCCCACAGTCTGACTGTTCGGTCCTCAGAACCGGAGGCAAGTGTTGATCCATCGGGGGAAATTGACACAGAGGTGACCGGACCGGTATGCCCTTCCAGAGTGGCGGTAATTGTACGCGAGGCCAGGTCCCACAGCTTGACTACCCGGTCTTCCGAACCGGAAACAAGGGTGGTTCCGTCGGGGGAAATTGACACAGAGGTGACCCGACCGGTATGCCCTTCCAGAGTGGCGGTATTGGTACCGGTGGCAACGTCCCACAGCTTGACGGCCATGTCCGATGAAGCGGAAGCAAGGATCGTTCCGTCGGGCGAAAACGCTAGGGACTTAACCAGTCCCTTATGCCCGTCAAATGAGGCGGTGTTCAATCCTGTCGCCACCTCCCACAGGTTGATCGTGTAATCGTAATTCGCTGATCCGGAAGCGAGGGTTGTCGCATTGGGTGAAAAAGCGACAGACTGGACACCATCCGTAAATCCCCCTATGGTGGCGGCTTTCCCCGTCGTGAGGTCCCACAGCTTGACTGTACCATCCTCCCACGATCCGGAAGCGAGGGTCCCATTAGAGGAAAAAGCTACAGAAGTGACCCAACCCTTATGTCCTTCCAGGATGGCCGTATTGGTTGCCGTCGCCACATCCCATACAAAAACAGTTCCAATTGACAACGAAAAAGCGATTGTTCTGCCATCCGGAGAAAATGCCACGGACTCGACAAAGCGACCCGACCTGAACAGGATGGTATTGCGCCCGGTCCCCACATCCCATACCTGGGCAGTTCCGTCCCATGACCCGGAAGTGAGCAGGGTCCCGTCAGGGGAGAACGCCACGGACTCGACATGGTCCCCATGCCCCTTCAGGGTTGAGGTAGTTTCCCCTGTTCCCAGGTCCCACAGCCGGATCTGACGATCCCATGACCCGGAAGCGAGCGCCGTACCATCAGGGGAGAAGGCCACGGAGAGGACTCCATCCCTATGCCCCTCCAGGGTGGCCACGGGTTCTCCTGTCGCCACGTCCCACAACTCGATCGTACCATCCCATAACCCGGAAGCGAGGGTATTTCCGTCCGGTGAAAAAGCCGGAGGAGAAGCCGATCTCCCCCCCATGGTTGCGATGACTTCAGCTGTCGCAAGGTCCCACAGTCTGATTGTACGACGGTCGCTGAAAGCGAGTGCTGTTCCGTCCGGGGAAAACGCCAGGGACCCTCTCGAGGCCAGATCAGCGGGAAGAAGTGCCATAGGACGAAGGGTCGTCACATCATATAGCCAGATGCCGAGGCTGCTTACCACCGCGAGGCGCTGGCCTCCGGGTGAGAAGGCAATCGCCTTGTCCACTTGACTGAGGCGTCCTTTTCCCAATCGTGCGATCGCTCCTTCGGGTAAATGCCATGTCTGATTTTCACCCACTGTAAGAGAACCAGGAGTTCCGATTCCCACCGAGTGAAAGATCAAAGGCTCAAGCCCGCGGACAGATACCTCCACGGTATTGTTCCCCGGATTGGGTCCAAGGGTGAGGATGCTCCGCGTCCTGCCGTCTTCATCGGAAACTGCGACTTCTTCATCGGACCTCCCACCGAGCTTTCCTCCACCTGACTTGATTGAAAAAGAAACCCGAACCCCTTGCAACGGATTGCCGTACTGATCCCTGACTTCAACCACATAAGGATCCGCCAAATCCAAACCGGCGGTACCCTCCTGATTGTCGCCCGAGATCTTCACAATCGTGCGGGGACGAGGCTGCATCCGTTCGGAGGCATCCCACAGTTTTATCGTGTTGTCCAACGACCCGGAAGCAAGCATTACCCCGTTGGGTGAAAACGCCACCGAAGAAATCCACCCGGTATGGCCGGCGAGGGTGGTGACATATTCCTCTGTCAAAACGTCCCACAGCTTGATCGTGTTATCCTGGCAACCGGAAGCGAGGGTTGCCCCGTCAGGTGAGAATGAAATCGAAGTAACTCCTGTCCTGTTGTATAGGGTGGAGATGATCGCTCGTTTCTCGATATCCCAGAGCTTGACCGTACCATCCTCCGACCCGGAAGCCAGCAAGGTTCCCTCAGGCGAAAATCCCACGACAAAGACCGGCTGAGCATGTCCTTCGGGGGTGGCGGTATGGGTTCCGGCGGGAAGATCCCAGAGCTTGACCGTACCATCCTCCGACCCGGAAGCCAGCATGGCCCCGTCCAGTGAAAACGACACAGAAGAGACCCGGCCTGTATGTCCTTCAAGGGTGGCGATATTCGCCCGCGACTCTACGTCCCACAGCTCGATTCCTGCACTGGTTCCCGAAGCGACGGTTGTGCCGGAGGGTGAAAAGGCAACCGAATAGATGGGGTTTTGCGATTCCAGAGTCGCGATATTGCTCCAGGTCGAATTCTCCCAAAGCTCAATCGTGCCGTACGTTGATCCGCTGGCGAGCTTGGTTCCATCGGATGAAAACGCAACGGACATTACCTTGCCTGATTGCTCGAGAAGGGTGAGGGTTTGGCGTGTTGCAACGTCCCAGATCTCTACGCCATCCTCTGTTCCGCAAGCGAGGGTAGTCCCGTCGGGCGAAAACGAAACCGATCGGACCGCACTCACACCGGAGAGGGTGGCGATGTGCTGCCTGGAAAGCTCCCGAAGTTCAAAAGACGTCCAGCCCACATTCCCTTCAGTATCGACTGCGGCGACGCGAAGCGAATGTAAAGCAAGGGTGGAAAAATTTCTGCGTGGATTGGATGGTATGACGCCATCATAATCGAATTCGACGACGGTCTCTGTTTCACCGGCAAATCCACGACACACCTTCAATTCATTCGATCCGGTGAACAGGTACACCTGATGAAGTCCATCAGAATCGCTGACCTTCATCTCTATGGAAACGCTCTCTGTTCCGCCCGGGTACGTAGTCGGCGACAAGAGTTCGATGGTTGGAGGTGGGGCGGCCTGGGCTTCCACACCTGGATTGAAGTAGGGATGCACAGTCAGAAATTCCGCATGGCACGGGGATAACTCGTTCCATCCCGGACCATATGACATGATATAAGTTCCATCCCGGAAATCGTGCCAAACTACCCCGAAGGCATGTGCAAGCTCATGTGTTGCGATTGCAAAGCTGAATTCATCAGTAACCAATGCCATTCCACCATTTTTCCCGAGCGAGTGTGCGATACCCAGCACCCTGCTGCCAGGGTTGATTGTATGGTGATCATTATCAATTACGATGAAGTAAACATTCTTAAGGACATCAAATGCTTCTTCTATCTCGGCAATAACACTTTTCCCCTCGTCGGAATAATGACTATCCGGGTGTCGCCCATCGACCTGGTGAACCAGCGGCTCTTCCTGGTCGTCGGTCTCGAAACGGAAGGTTTTCTCGCCGTAGCCATGCGCCTGCATCTGCTCGGAATAAAAGGTCTGGATCTGACGGATCGTCGTCTTCATGGAATCGACTACACTGGCTTGGTACGGCCGGTCGTTGGGCAGGAAGTAGATCATTCGCACGGTCAGGGGTTCGCCAGTGTCGAGATCCGCCAGCCGCTTGGCCGCAGCGTTGGTATCGAGCCGCTCCTGATCGAAATCGAGCAGCTTGCAGAAATGCAGGCTGTCGGCAAGTGGAGGTGATGCATGAACGAGCGCCGGGGGTGCTGGAAGGAAACCGAGCAAAGCGAAAAAGGCGGAACGAATGACGGGGGCTTTCATGGGGTGGGGCTCCTTCGGTTTTCCCTATCCATGGGCTGCGGGCTCAGGGGCGGTGGCACCGGGTTGTCGGGGCGCCTACCGCAGCAGGGTGAGTTTCCGGGTCTGAACGCGCTCGTCAGTCACCAGCCGATACAGGTACACCCCGCTGGCCAGGGGGCGGCCCCGATCGTCATGCCCGTCCCAGTGCACGCGGTGGACTCCCGCATTCTTCAGACCCTGGTGCAGCACCGCCACCCGCTGCCCGGTCAGCGCATACACCTCCACGCGCGCCGGTCCCGGCCGCAGCAGGAACCAGGAGATGACCGTCTCGCTGTTGAAGGGGTTGGGGGCGTTCTGCCGCAGCTGCGGGCCGTCCGGCAGGCCGATCCTCTCCCGGGCCAGGGCAAGCAGCTTCCCCAGGGCCGGATCCCCGAAGTGGTCGGCGAAGAGGAAGAAGTCACCGAAGTCGACGCTGCCGCTGCCGTCGAGGTCGAAGCGGGGGTCACTGCCGCCGAAGGCGTCGGCGAACAGGAAGAAGTCGGAGAAGCCAGTTTCGCCGTCGCCGTCGAAGTCGGGGGTGGCTTCGGCGGTGGCGGTGAAGGTCACAGGGTCGAGGCCGGCCACGGATACGGTGACGGAGTGGGCTCCCGGCAGCCCCAGGGTCAGGGTGCTGGCTGCGCGGCCCTTGTCATCGGTGGTGGCGGTGGTTGAGGAGAGGGTTCCGTCGCCGGCGGTGACCGTGAAGGTGACCTGGGTCCCTTCGAAGGGATTGTCGATTTGATCCCGGACCACAACAACGAAAGGCTCAACCAACGCGGCTCCGGCCGGCCCTTCCTGCTCGTCGCCTGAGACCTTGGCGATGCTTGTCGGAATCGCCTGGGCAGTGGCACTGAAGATCACCGGCTTCAGGTCGGCGACTTTTACTGCGACCGTATTTCTTCCGGGATCGCTGCCCAGGGTCAGGGTGACAGCTGCGCGGCCGCTGGCATCGGTGATGGCCGTGGTTGCCGAGAGGGTCCCCCCACCGGCGGCGACGGAAAAGGTTACGACTGCCCCATCAAACGCTGCTCCGTTTTCATCCAGCACCGAAACCACTAATGGCTCGGGCAAAGTGGAGCCGGGAAGCCCTTGCTGATCATCTCCGAAGAGCTTTGCCACCGTCTGAGGTTGCGGCGGCTGCAAATCCCAAAGCAGGATCATGCCGTCCTGTGACCCGGTAGCCAGGATGAAGCCGTCGGGCGAAAAGGAAACCGAATTGATCTCAAACACATGCCCATCCAGGCCAACGATCTGTTCGCCACTTTCTACATCCCACAGTATGGCCTTCCCTCCTGCAGAGGCAAGAGTGGTGCCGTCAGGAGAAAAGGACACTGAATTGGCGGCATTTAAATGTCCGTCAAAAGTAGCGACGATTACCAAGGTTTCCATATTCCACAGTTTGATCGTTCCATCATTTGACGCGGCCGCCAGAATGGGAAGGTCGGGAGAAAAGGCCACCGAATTAACTCCATACATAGGCCCTTCCAGGGCTGCGATCCGGTTCCTGGTCCTTACGTGCCAAAGTATGACGGTGCCATCTCTCCCTGCGGAAGCAAGGGTGGCGCCGTCGGGTGAAAACAATACCTGATGGACCACATCCGTATGTCCTTCAAGAGTAGCGATATTTTTTCCGGATGCTACATCCCACAGCTTTACCGTATTATCGTTTGACCCGGAGGCCAAGGTGACGCCATCGGGGGAGAACGACACGGAACGAACCCGAGACATATGCCCATTCAGGGTTCCGATCGGTTCCCTGATCTCTGTATTCCACAGTTTAATGGCGCGACCCGTTCCGGCGGCGAGAGTTGCCCCGTCGGAGGAAAAAGCCACCGTGAGGATGTCATCCGTGTGCCCGGGAAGGGAAACAGAGTTCCCAGTGGCTATGTCCCATAACTTGACCGTACCATCCGACCAGGATCCAGAAGCGATGGTCGTCCCATCCGGTGAAAATGCCAACGTTGTGATCTCATTAGTATGCCCGGGAAGGGAAACAGAGTTCCCAGTGGCTATGTCCCATAGCTTGACCGTACCATCCGAAGAGGATCCAGAAGCAATGGTTGTCCCATCGGGGGCATATGCCACCGAAGAGATGTGATATCCATGCGGAGAAAATGTGGCAATCTGGGTTTCCGTCACGACGTTCCATAACCTGACAGCAGCATCTTCCAGTCCTGTGTCCGTAACCGCATCTTCCCCGGAAATCAGGTTTCCCCCATCGGGGGAAAAGGCCACCGAGGTGACTATGTACCCATGCCCTTCCAGAATGGCGGTATTAGTCCCGGTCCCAACATCCCACACTCTTACAGTTTGATCATGTGATCCGGAGGCAAGGGCTGTCCCATCGGGGGAAAATGTCAGAGATGTGATCGTGCCTCCATGCCCCTCTAAGGTGGAGGTATTGGCTCCGGTTGAAGCATTCCACAGCTTGACCAGATTTTTCTCTGCCCCCCCAGATGCGAGAGTTGTCCCATCCGGGGAAAAAGCCAAACACGTTATCCTGCTCCCATGGTCCAGGATGGCAGTATCGGCTCCCGTTTCTAGGTCCCATAACTTGATCGCTCCAGAGGAAACCCCGGACGCAAGGATTGTCCCATCCGATGAAAGGGCAACAGAAGTGATTCTGTCCTGAAAATAGAAAGTGGAAGTATTGGTTCGGGTGGCAACATCCCATAACTGGATAAAATACCCAAATCCAAAAGCGAGAGTGGTCATATCCGGCGTATACGAAATTTTGTCCCTACCAGCCAATCCTCTCAGATAGGTTGGCATCAGTGCGAGTGGACGAAACGTCTGCACATCATACAGCCAAATCCCGGCAGTACTTTCCACAGCGAGTCGTTGACCATCAGGAAAAAAGTAAACCGCCTTATCGTCTGAACTAATGTCTCCCTTTCCCAGACGAATGATTGCCCCGTCAGGCAATAACCACGTTTGGAAGTCACCTCCCATGGTTTCCAAACCAGGGGTTCCAACTCCCACATCATTACTGGCTGTTTTTCCAGCAGTCGGCGGGAAAGAGAGAATTAAAGAAACGAAAAGAACGGATCGAAGATTTGGGATCGTCATGAAGTATAGTCTCGGTTAAGGCCATTCGGCGCGGTTACCGGAGGCAACGCATCTACTTCGTCATCAAGAACAGCAACCCAAGGACCATCGGGAAGTCGGCCGGCGCATGCAGGAGTACCTCATATGGCGACATTGAAATCTTGAACATGCGAAGCTGGTAAAGGTCCAAAACTCAATGCCGACTCTTTAACAAAGCACTTGGGAAGGAAATCCATGGCGAGGCGGCCTACCGGAGCAGGGTGAGCTTGCGCGTGTGGACCCTCTCGTCAGTGACCAGTCGATACAGGTACACTCCGCTGGCCAAGTGGCGGCCCCGATCGTCGCGGCCGTCCCAGTGGACGCGGTGAACACCCGCCTTCCCGGTCCCCTCGTGCAAGACCGCCACCCGCTGCCCGGTCAAGGCGAACACCTCCACGCGCACCGGTCCCGGCCGCAGCAGGAACCAGGAGATGACGGTCTCGCTGTTGAAGGGATTGGGGACGTTCTGCTGCAGCTGCGGGCCGTACGGCAGGCCGATCATCTCCCGGGCAAGGGCCAGCAGCTTCCCGCGGGCCGGATCCCCGAAGTGGTCGGCGAGCAGGAAGAAATCGCCGAAGTCGACGCTGCCGCTGCCGTCGAGGTCGAAGCGGGGGTCGCTGCCGCCGAAGGCGTCGGCGAAGAGGAAGAAGTCGGAGAAGCCGGTCTCTCCGTCGCCGTCGAAGTCGGGGGTTGCCTTGGCGGTGCCAGTGAAGGTGATGGACTCCAGCCCGGCCACGGATACGGTGACGGTGTTGGCTCCCGTCAGCCCCAAGGTGAGGGTGGTGGAAGCGCGGCCATCGGCATCGGTAGTGGCCGTGGTTACCGAGAGCGTCCCGCTTCCGGCCGTTACCGCAAAGGTGACCTGGACATCGGCGAGGGGATTGTTGTCCAGATCACGGACCTCGGCAACGAAGGGCTCGACCAAAGAGGCCCCAGCCGGGGCTTCCTGCTCATCCCCCGAGATCTTGGTCAGGCTTTTTGGAATGGCCGCCCCGCTGGCGGTGAAGGTCACCGGATCGAGTTCCGCGGCGATTGCCGCGACGACGTTCGTTCCAGGCTCGGTTCCCAAGGTCAGGGTGCTTGAGGCGCGGCCGTTTGCATCGGTGGTGGCCGTGGTTGCCGAGAGCGTCCCACCTCCAGCGGTGATGGCAAATGTGACCTGGGCACCTTCGAGGGGATTGTTGTCCTGATTACGGACCTCGACTACAAACGGCTCGGCCAGAGCCGTTCCTGCCGGCCCTCCCTGCTCATCGCCTGAGAGTTTGGCCAGGGTTCGGGGAATCGCCTTCCCTGTTGCCCCGAAGATCACTGGTTTCAGTTCGGCGACCTTTGCAGCGACGGTGTTTCTCCCGGGATCGCTACCCAAGGTCAGGGTGACGGCGGCGCGGCCCTCGGCATCGGTGGTGGCGGTGGTTGCCGACAGGGAACCTCCCCCGGCCGTGACGGCGAAAGTGACGATCGCCCCGGGAAGGGGGTTCCCGTACTGGTCGTGTACCATAACCACCAAGGGCTTGGTTAAAGCGGCCCCTGCGGGACTTTGCTGGTCGTCGCCGGAGAACTTGATCAAGGTCCGGGGATGGGGTAGAAAAAGTTTCGTATCCCACAGCAGAATCGTGCCATTTCCGGAACTGGAAGCGAAGGTTCTTCCGTCCCGCGAGAACACCGTACCCGTGATCAAACCCCTGTGGGCTCCCAGGGTGGCGATGTAGGTTCCGCTGGCCAGCCCCCGTACCTCGAACAGGTCAATCTGGTCGACATCCGTTCCCGAAAAAACCATCATCGAGTAAACCCACAACTCTTCGAAGGAGAGGGTGGCGATAAGGGTGTTATCCGCAAGGTTCCACAACTCTACCGTTTCACTAGGCCACCCTCCCAGCCCACCGGAAGCAATGGGCCTGCCATCGGGCGTAAACCACAATGAGATTATGGAATCGGTAGGCAATTCGAATGTGGCGGTATTGTTCCCCGACGCCACATCCCACAGTTTGACCATTGGAGCAGAGGAGGTTTCGGTAACAAGGTCCGGCCCTTCACCGGTGGCTAGGACTGTTCCGTCAGGCGAAAAAGCCAGGACACTGACCGGATTCGTATGCCCCCTGAGAGTGGCGGCATTTGTTCCCGTTGCCGTGTCCCAAAGCTTGGCGATGCCGTTGCCCTGTCCCGAAGCAATCCTCGTTCCATCGGGAGAGAAGGCAACGATGCCGACCCAACTACGGTGCTCGCGCGTATCCAGGGTGGCGGTATTGGCTCCCGTCGCCACGTCCCACAGCTTGACGGTGTTATCCGACGAGCCGGAAGCGAGGATGGTTCCGTCAGGGGAAAACGATACGTCATTGATTATTGAATTGTGGCCCTCCAAGACCGCGGTACTGGCTCCCGTCGCCACGTTCCACAGCTCGATCGTCTTATGGTCGTATCCGGATGCAATGGTTGTCCCATCGGGCGAGAAAGCCACGGTATTGAGCCATCCCTTGTGCCCCTTCGCAAAGGCATGGGCGTCACCTGTGGCCACGTCCCACAGTCTGACGGTCCCATCACTTGTTGACCCGAAAGCAAGGGTAGTTCCTTCGGGCGAAAACGCCACGGAATAGACCCGGCCTGAATGGACCTCGGAGGATGCGGTGTTTGCACCGGTGGCCACGTCCCACAGCCTGACTGCATCATCCCACGACCCGGAAGCGACGGTCGTGCCATCGGGCGAAAACGCCACGGAGTAGACAAAGCCCATATGGCCCTCGAGGGTGGCGGAATTGACACCTGTGGCCACGTCCCACAGCCTGACCGTGCGATCCCGGGATCCGGAAGCAAGGGTAGTTCCGTCGGGCGAAAACGCCACAGATTCAACCTCATTCGCATGACCGTCCAGGGATGCGGTATGGGTGGCGGTGGTCACGTCCCACAGTCTGACGAAATAATCCGACCATGATCCGGAAGCCAGGGTGGTGCCATCCGGCGAAAAGGCCAACGAATTAATCCCCCATGCATTTTGCTCATGGGAGATGGTTGACGTCCTGGTGCCCGTCGCCAGGTCCCACAGGTCGATTCCATACTTCGACCCGCAGGCCAGGGTTGTACCGTCAGGTGAAAACGCCAATGCATCGGCCTCGAGATCGATGGTTTCCAAAAGGTTCGCTGTCGCCAGGTCCCACAACTTGACGGTGCGATCTCCGTACGACCCGGCGGAGGCCAGCATCGACCCATCCGGGGCAAACGCTACGGCCGCGACAGGGGCCGCAGGCAGCAGCGCAAGCTCTCGGGAAGTGGCCACTTCGTACAACCAGACGCCGATTTCGCTTCCGACGGCGAGGAGTAGGCCATCAGGCGAAAAGACAACAACCCTGTCCCCCGTACCAATCCGTCCTTTTCCCAGACGGAGAATGGCGCCCGGGGGTAGATGCCATCTCTGGAAATCACCCTCCATTTCAGGAGTAGATGGCGTTCCGACCCCCACCGCGTTTAACGTCAGCAGCTCGAGCCCGGGAACCGCTGCCTCGAAGGTGTTGGTTCCCGGATCGTGTCCCAGGGTGAGGACGGCCTGTGCCCGGCCGTCGGCACCGGTCGTCGCCCTCTCAAGCTTGAATCTCCCGCTGAAGGTGCCATCTCCTGCCGTTGAGGTGAACGTGCTGAAATGCAGGCTGTCCGCAGGTGAAGGGGAAGCATGGACGAATTCCGGCGGGAGCAGAACCACTCCGAGCAAGGAAAAAATCAGAAGGGCTTTCATGGAGTCGGGCTCCTGAAGTTTCGGTAAGTATCCAAGGGCCGGGCTTGGAGGGGTGTTACAGCTGTGTTTCCTGCCTGCCGGAGCAGGGTGAGTTTGAGGGGGGCTTCCATGGGTGAGATTCCTGCGGTTTCGCGGTAATCCATGAGCCTCGACCCAAGGGCTGTGGGGGCCCGTTTTCCGGGTGCCTACCGGAGCAGGGTGAGTTTGCGGGTCTGGGCGCTTTCGGGCCTCGCCGGGCACGGAGGTCGTGGCACCTGTTCCGCGTCTCCAGGTCCCACAGCTCGGTGCCCTCTCCCGACCCGGAGGCCAGCGTGGCGCCACCGGGCGCAAAGGCCAGCGCATGGACCTTCTCCGCAAGCTCGAAGGTGGCCAGATGCTGCCGCGACACTTTCCACAGATGGAAACTGATGCCTGCCCTGTTTCCGTCCCTGTCGACCGCGATGAGGGAAATCGGATGCACTTTCGGGTCGGAAAGATCCGTAAAGCCCCAGTCACTGCCCGAAGGGACCACGCCGTCGTATTCGATTTCAATCTCGGCTTCTTCCTCGCCCATCATTCCACGGCACAACTTCAGTTCCCAGCCTCCTCTATCATAGGCGGGGTTGTGCGTCTCTCTCGTGGGAACCCTCAAGCGAACTAGATGGAGGCCATGCGCGTCGCTGAGTCTGAGCCGGATCGAGACGCTCTCCGAGCCTTCCGGATACCCAGGTGCCGAAAGGAGCTCGATGGCCGGCGCCTCTGCCCACTCGACTCCAACATCGGGATTGAAGTAGGGATGAACGGCCAGAAATCCGGCGCTGCAAGCAGACAGAAACCTTCGCTCACTCCGCCCGAATGACAGGATGTAGGTATCGTCGCGGAAATCGTGTCCCATACCGAAGGTGTGTCCCAGTTCATGGGCCAGGGTTTGCCAGCTGAATTCCTCCGGCACCAAAAGGACTCCGCTCTGTTTCGAGCTCCAGGTCGCCGATCCGGCCGCAGTCCTGTTGATCCGGTTGTTGCTGTTATCGATGACGAAGACAGCGATACTCTTCGACAGATCGAACACCTGTTCAACCTCGCCGACCAGAGCCCACGTTCCGCCCAGATAGTGACTATCGGGATGTTGCCCATCCACCCGGTGAACCAGCGGCTCCCCCTCGTCGTCGGTCTCGAAGCGGAAGGTCTTGTATCCATACCCGTGGGCCTCCATCTGCTCGCCGTAGAAGGTCTGAATGTTGCGGATTTCGTCCTTTATCCTCTGAACCGCGTCCGGCCGATACGGGCGGTCGTTGGGCAGGAAGTAGAAGAGGCGCACGGTGCGGGGTTCGCCGGTGTCGAGATCCGCCAGCCGCTTGGCCGCGGCATTGGTGTCGTGCTGCTCCGGCTGGAAATCGAGCGGCAGGCAGTATTGCAGGCTGTCGGCAGGTGGAGGCGAAGCATGGAGGAACGCCGGCGGCGAGAGAACGAGAGCCAGCAGGGCGAAAAGGGCGGAACGAAGAACGGGGGCATTCATTGGGTCAGGCTCCTGTATGCCAACGTTTGCTTTTGCGGGAGGGTCGATCGTGAAAGGGTTGTTGCCACCACTAAGCCTTTATTGCAGCAGGGTGAGTTTGCGGGTCTGGACGCTCTCGGTAGTGACCAATCGGTACAGGTATACCCCGCTGGCCAGGGGACGGCCCCGGTTGTCGCGGCCGTTCCAGTGGACGCGGTGGACCCCCGCCTTCTTCGGCCCCTGGTGCAGCACCGCCACCCGCTGCCCGGTCAGGGCAAACACCTCCACTCGCGCGAAACCCGGTCTCAGCTGAAACCAGGAGATGAGGGTTTCGCTGTTGAAAGGATTCGGGGCGTTCTGCTGCAGCTGCGGTCCGTCCGGCAGGCCGATCATCTCCCGTGCCAGGGCCATCAGCTTGCCCCGGGCAGGCTGTCCGAAGTGGTCGGCGAAGAGGAAGAAGTCGCCGAAGTCGACGCTGCCGCTGCCGTCGAGGTCGAAGCGGGGGTCATTGCCGCCGAAGGCGTCGGCCATGAGGAAGAAGTCGGAGAAGCCGGTCTCGCCGTCGCCGTCGAAGTCGGGGGTGGCTTCCGCGGTGGCGGTGAAGGTCACGGGGTCGAGCCCGGCCACGGATACTGCGATGGTGTTCGTTCCCGGCAGGCTTCCCAGGGTCAGGGTGCTGGCGGCGCGGCCGTTTTCATCCGTGGTGACGGAGGTTGCGGAGAGGGTCCCGTCGCCGGCGGTTACCGCCAAGGTGACGGCGGCCCCGGGAAACGGGTCCCCGTTCTGATCGACCACCGAAACCACCAACGGCTGGGGCAGCGAAGCCCCGGGCGCTGCCTGCTGCTCATCGCCGGAGAGCTTGGTCAGGCTTTGGGGAATCGCCTGCCCGGTGGCGATGAAGGCAACCGGCTTCAGCTTGGCCACCCTTACCGAGACGGTGTTGGCCCCCGGCAGGCTGCCCAGGGTCAGGGCGCTGGCAGCGCGGCCGTTGGCATCGGTTGTGTCGGTGGTTGCGGAGAGAGTTCCCTCGCCGGCGGTAACCGCGAAGGTGACCTGGGCACCTTCGAACGGATTGTTGATTTGATCCCGGACTACAACAACCAACGGCGCGGACAGGGCAGCTCCGGCCGGTCCCTCCTGTTTATCGCCGGAGAGCTTGGTCAGGCTTGTCGGAACCGCCTGAGCAGTGGCGCCGAAGATCACCGGTTTCAGCTCGGCTACCCTTACCGCAACTGTATTTCTTTCGGGAGCGCTTCCCAGGGTCAGGGTAGCGGCGGCGCGGCCGTTGGCATCGGTAGTTGCAGTGGTTGCCGACAGGGAACCTCCGCCGGCGGTGACCGTGAACGTGACGGTCGCCCCGGGAAGAGGGTCCCCGTTCTGGTCCAACACGGAAACTTCAAACGGCTGGGGCAACGTTGATTCAGGCAATCCCTGCTGTTTATCGCCGGAGAGCTTGGTAAGGGTGCGGGGGTGGGGCAGGACAAGCTGCGTATCCCACAGCAGAATCGTGCCGTCCCGGGACCCGGAAGCGAAGGTCGTTCCGTCGGGCGAAAATGCCACAGTACTGACTTGATCCCCATGACCGTAGAGGGTCGCTATCTGTGTTTCAGCCCCGATATCCCAAAGTTCGACCGTTGGACGATTCCAGGAAGATGATCCGAAAACGAGCATGCTTTCATCGGGTGAAAATGCCGCGGAGTAGATCAAACGCGTCTCGGAACGTTTGGCAATCCTGGTGGCCGTTGCCAGATCCCACAACTCGGCTGTACCATCCCCGAATCCCCCTAGAGCAATGGGCGTCATTTCTGGCGAAAACGATATGGAGTATATCCAATCCGTATCCAATTCATACGTCGCGGTCTTCGTGCCGGTCGACACGTCCCACAGCCTGATCTTTGGATCCGACGACCCGCCATCAATGAAAATCGCGTCACCGGAAGCGAGGATCTTCCCATCAGGCGAGAATACCAGAGGGTAGACCGGGTACGTATGTCCCTCGAGGGTGGCGGTATTGGCGCCCGTGGCCACGTCCCACAATTTGGCCGTGCCATTACCATGTCCCGAAGCGATCATCGTTCCATCGGGGGAAAAGGCCAGATTGCTGACCCAATTTCTGGATCCATGCGTTTCAAGAGAAGCGATATCGGAACCGGTAGCCGCGTCCCACAGTCTGACGGTGCCATCCGAAGATCCCGAGGCCAGGATGGTTCCATCGGGCGAAAACCCGACAGCATTGATCCTCTGTGTGTGGCCCTCGAGGGTGGCGGTATTGGCACCCGTTGCCACGTCCCACAACTCAAGCTTTTTGAAGTCATAACCCGAAGCGAGTTTTGTTCCATCGGGTGAAAATGCCACGTCTCTGACCCAGCCACTATGTTCATCCGTTACGGTGGAGGCGCTGCCCGTTGCCACCTCCCAAAGCCTGACCCTGCCATCCGTCGCCATGGAAGCGAGAGTAGTTCCGTCGGGTGAAAATGCCACTGACCTGACCCAACCTGTATGTCCCTCGAAGGTGGCGGAATTGGTCCTCGTCGCTACGTCCCACAGTCTGACGGTGCCATCCGACGCCCCGGAAGCAAGGATTTTCCCATCGGGCGAAAACGCCACGGAGAAGACCCAGCTCGTATGTCCCTCGAGCGTGGCGATATGAGTGCCCGTCTCGGCATCCCAAAGTCTGACCGTGTGGTCGTCGGATCCGGAAGCGAAAGTCGTCCCGTCGGGCGAAAAGGCCACGGACTGGACCACGTCCTTATGCCCCTCCAAGGTTGCATGAGTCCCAGTCGCCAGGTCCCACAACATGACCCTGCCCTCGATGTTGCCCGTAACGAGCTTTGTGCCGTCGGGCGAAAACGCCACTGAGTAGACAGTGCCCCGATGTTCATAGGTGGCGGTAGTGGTGCCCGCAGCAGTGTCCCACAGCTTGATCTTGCTGTCATAAGTTCCCAAGGCGAGCATTGTCCCGTCGGGTGAAAACGCCACTGAATAGAAGGATTCGAGAGGGGTATGGGAGCCGGTAGCCACGTCCCACAGCAATCGGGCGGAGGCGAGCTTGGACCCATCGGGCGAAAACGCAACCGACATGACCGCGTACCCAATGGGCAACAGGGCGACTGCACGAGAAGTCATCACGTCGTAAAGCCAAGTACCGGTTTCACTCCCCACGCCGAGGAGTTGACCATCGGGAGAAAAGGCAATCGCCCTGTCTCCTCGGCTTATGCGTCCTTTTCCCAGGCGGGCAACGGCGCCGTCGGGCAGATGCCAGGTATGCAGATCACCCTCCATGACGGGTGCAGAGGTCGTTCCGACCCCCACCGCACCGAACGTCACCAGCTCGAGCCCGGGAACCGTTGCCTCGACGGTGTTTGTTCCCGGGCCGGGCCCGAGAGTCAGGACGGCCTGAGTCCGGCCGTCGGCGTCGGTCGTCGCCTTCTCAAGCGTGAACCTCCCGCCGAGGGTGCCGTCCCCTGCGGTGACCGAAAACGTGACCTGAACCCCCTGCAGGGGATTGTCGTACTGATCCCTTACCTCGACGACATAAGGGTTCGCCAACTCTGAACCGGGCGTGCCCTGCTGGTCGTCGCCGGAAACCTTCACCAGAATTCGAGGACGGGGCTGCAGCCACTTGGATACGTCCCACAGGTCGATCCTGCCGTCCTCAGTTCCCCCAGCCAGGGTTGTGCCGTCTGGCGAAAAGGCCAGGGTGTTGGCCCCCCTGCTCTCACCTTGCAGCACGGCGAGCCTGCCCTTCGTCACCGGGTCCCACAAATTCACCGCCAGGTTCGTCCCGGAAGCGAGCAGGGTTCCGTCGGTTGAAAAGGTCACCGATCTGACGGGCTGATCATGTCCTCCGAGGACGGCGACGTTCTCGCCCGTCGCCACGTCCCACAGCATGACCGTGAGATCGAAGGAACCCGAAACGAGCTTTGTGCCGTCGGGTGAAAACGCGACGGTGACCCCACCGCTATGCCGGTAAGTCGCGACATCGGTCTGCGTCGCCACGTCCCAGAGCTGGACTCCATCTCCGGAGCTGGAGGCGAGAGTCGCCCCGTCGGGGGAGAAGGCCACCGAGGCGGCGCCGGCGGGAAGGGTCGCGGTACTTGTCCGCGTTTCCAGGTTCCACAGTCGGATGGCCTCCGGGGCCCCCGAGGCGAGCATCGCGCCGTCTGGCGAAAAGGCCAGGGAGCGGATCGGGTGCGTATGCCCGGAGAGAGTGGCGATACTCCGGTCCGTCGCCACGTCCCACAGTTCGATGTCGAGCCCGGACCCGAAGGCGAGGATCCTGCCATCGGGTGAGAAGGACACCGAAGCGGTGCCGCCGGACAGGGTGGCGGTAGTGGTTCGCGTGGAACCGTCCCACAGCTTGATTCCATCCCCTGCACCGGAAGCGAGGGTCGTCCCATCGGGTGAAAACACCACAGAGCGGACCCCACTCGTATGCCCCTCGATGGTTGCGATATGTTGTGGCGAAATCTCCCAGATATTGAAAAAGGTCCATCCAATATTACCGTCAGTATCGACTGCCTCAATGAAGATTGGATGTATGGGAGGGTCGGACAGGTCCGTAAAGCCATAATCCTTTCCGGAGGGAATTACGCCGTCGTACTCGAACTCAACGACTTCTTCTTCCTCGCCGGCCAATCCACGGCATGACTTCAGTTCCTCGAATCCTGCATCTAAGGTGTGTGTGTCCCTGGTCAGAACGTTTAGGCGCACATGGTGTAGTTCATCTGCATCGCTGACTCTGAGCTGGATCGCAACACTCTCCGAGCCGGCCGGATAGGCAGGCGATGAAAGGCGCTCGATTGCCGGCCCCTCAGACTCTGTCATCGAAACATCGGGATTGAAGTAGGGATGCACGGCCAGAAATTCGGCACTGCACACAGATAGAGAAGGGCTCGGGTCAAATCCATACGACATGATGTACGCATCATCGCGGAAATCGTGCGGCAAGCCGAAGGCATGTCCGAGCTCATGGGCAATGATCTGCCAGATAAACAGGTCGGTCAGTGACGCATGACCACTATGTTTCGACCACCGAGCCCCTGTTCCGGAGTATTTTCTATTGATCTTGTTTGTGCTGTTGTCGATGAGGAGAACGTTGATATTCGCCGAGAGATCGAATACCTCCTTCATCTCTTCGTACATAGCCCCAAACGTGCCCTCGACATAGTGCCTGTCGGGGTGTTGCCCATCCACGCGGTGAACCAGCGGTTCGTCCTGGTCGTCGGTCTCGAAGCGGAAGGTTTTGTACCCGAACCCGTGCGCCTGCATCTGCTCGCCAAAAAAGGTCTGGACTTGGCGAATCGCCGTTTTCATGGAATCGACCACACCGGCCTGATACGGGCGGTCGTTGGGCAGGAAGTAGAAGAGGCGCACGGTGCGGGGTTCGCCGGTGTCGAGATCGGCCAACCGCTTGGCTGCGGGGCGGGGGTGATCGCGGCGCCACTGCTCGTAATCGAGAGGGGCGCAGAAATGCAAGCCGTCGGCAAGTGAAGGCGAAGCATGGAGGAACGCCGGCGGTGTGAGAACGAGGGCGAGCAGGGCGAAAAGGGCGGAGCGAAGAAATAGGGCTTTCATTGGGTCAGGCTCCTGTATGTAAACGATTGCATTAGCCGGGATAGTACGGTCATCACGCATTTATTCCTATTCCATGCAGGTGACGTCGGCAGCGAACCGCCCTTCCCCTTGCAGGAGTTCCGGGGCGATCGCTACAGTAGTTCGTCTTGATTCGGCCAGGGGATGGCCTGTTCCCGCTTCAGCAGGATTTGCCGCATTGCCTCCACGCAGCTACTACACCGGTCCCAGCCCGATCCACGGCAAGGGGGTATTCGCAGCCCGCAGAATTCCCCGCGGCGAGCTGATCGGCGTGTACTCCGGGGTCCCCACCGACCGCGACGGAACCCACGTGCTCTGGGTCGAGGGAGAGGACGGCACCATGGCGGGCCGCCTGGGAAGGAACGGGCTGCGCTACCTCAACCACTCGGGCCGTCCCAACGCCGAGTTCGACGGGGATCATCTCTATGCCCTGCGCGCCATCCGCACGGACGAGGAGATCACCTTTCACTATGGAGAAGAGTGGGAAGGTGTTCCCTGAGAGCCCTGCTCGGAGCGGCCGTCTCTCTACGGGCTCCAACCACGATCCATCAGAACATTCACCAATCCTCGGAGGATTCCGTGCGCCCCTTTCTCCCTTCTGTCGTCGCCCTCGTCCTTTGTTGCGTCGCCCCGATCGCGGCTTCCGGTTTCGAGTTCGCCGCCATCGGCGACCTGCCTTACGGAGAGACGGACAGCCTGCGTTTCGCCCTGCTGCGCGAGCGCATCGATGCCGAGGACCTCGCCTTCGTCCTGCACGTGGGGGACATCAAGGGGGGTGGGAGCTCCTGCGCCGACGCCGTGCTGGAGTCGCGGCTGCGGATGTTCTCGCGCTTCCGCCATCCCTTCGTGCTCCTTCCGGGAGACAACGAGTGGACGGACTGCCACCGCGAGAGATCCGGGGCCAGGAAGCCGCTGGAACGGCTGGCCAGGCTGCGCGCCCTGTTCTTCACGCCGCCGGGGCGGGTGCTCGGAGGCGGCTCGCTGGCGCTGGTCTCCCAGGCCGCGGACCCTGCCTGGGCGGAGTTCCCCGAACATCTCCGCTGGAGCCGTGAAGGAGTGGTTTTCGTTGCTCTGCACCTCGTCGGCAGCAAAAACGCCCTGGCCGGCTTCCCGGCGCGCACCCCGGAAGACGACGCCGAGGTGGCGCGGCGCACGGACGCGGCCATCGCCTGGATGCGCGAGGGGTTCCGCGTGGCCCGGGAGACGGACGCTCCCGCCCTGCTGATCGCCATGCACGGGAATCCGCGTTTCGAGACCGACCAGACCGCGGACCCGCCGGGGCCGTATACCAGGTTCCTGCGGGTGCTGTCCCGGGAGACCTCGGCATACCGCAGGCCCGTCCTCCTCGTCCACGGGGACTTCCACTACTTCCGCATCGACAAGCCGCTCACCGGACCGGAGAGCGGGCGCCGTCTCGACAACTTCACGCGGCTCGAGGTCTTCGGCTCCCCCCACATGCACTGGGTGCGGGTGCAGGTCGATCCCGGCGACCCCCAGGTGTTCCGCTTCCGCCAGGAGATCCTCCCCGAGCACGCGCAGCTCGACTGAGGCCGGGGCTGGCAACCATGGCAAATCCAGCGGGCAGGTCCGGAGCGGTCGGCTGTTTGCGCCCCGGCCCGCTTCGGGCAGGCGATTTGGGCCCGCAGCTGGGGCCGCAAAACCATCGGGCTTCGGGCGGAGGCAGTTTCGGCCAGGGACCGCGATTGGGGCGGGCGTCAGGTTTCGAAAGAGAGACCGGCTACTTCACCCTCGGCAGCTTCGGTCAGGGAACTCCGATCGGGGCACGCAGCCAGGCTCGGAACGACGACGTAGGCGCCAGGTCACGGGGCGGGACATGAAACCGAAGGCGGTACTGATCGATCTCGACGACACCCTGTACGAGTACGCGCCCTGCAACAGGGTTGGGCTCGCCGCTGCCCGGGAGGTCCTCGGCAGCGTCTTCGATCTGCCGGCGGTGGAGTTTCAGGAGCTTCACGACGAGGTCCGCGGACAGCTGGCTTCCGAGCTGCGCGGGCAGGCCGCCTCCCACAACCGGGCCCTCTTCTTCAAGCGCATGGTCGAGGAGATCGCCGGTGGACGGCATCCGGCTTTGTCTGACCTGGTGCGGCGGATGTACGGCCGCTACTGGGCGGCGTTCTACGAGCGCATGCAGCCGCAGGCGGATGCCCTCGAAGTGCTGGAAGGCCTGAGGGTTTCGCACTCGCTGGTCCTGGTTTCCAACCACACAACCCTGCCCCAGCTGGGAAAGATCTCCGCCCTGGGTTTCGATGGCCTGTTCGACGCCCTCGTCACCAGCGAGGAGGCGGGCGCCGAGAAGCCGGCGGCGCGAATTTTCGAGATCGCCCTCGAGCAGGCCGGCGTCCGGGCGGAGGAGACGGTGATGATCGGCGATGATCCCGAGACCGACATCGCCGGGGCCGCGGCGTTCGGCATGCGCACCATCCAGACGCTGGAGTTCACCTCGAAGGGGGCAACGCCGCAGGCGGACCGGGCGGTCCGGGCCCTTGGGGAGGTGCTGCAGATTTTGAAGTGAGCCGGCGGCACCATCCCTTCTCGGTCGCTTCCAGGCGGCCGGCGGCGTAAATGGAAGAGACCCTGGGTTGCCTATATTCAGGTCCCCGTCCATCGACAACCGGCCCACCCTCCGGGAAGGATGTGAAGTGTGATGGAGATACTGCCTCTGCTCGCGGTCGCCCTCTTTCTCCTGCTCCTGCTGTACTTCGGCAGGGGCAGGAAACCGGGCGGGCTCGATGCCTACTACGACGTCTCCCACGGCGAGCGCCATATGCACAAGTGGGGGTACACCGACACCCGCATCGAGTTCGACGGCCCCCGCAGCGTGCGCATGACCGGCGGCCGCTACCTGCTGGCCGGGTACAGCATGCCGCACCTGGTGCCGTTCGCCGAGGACGTCCTCGGGGTGCCGTTCACGCCGGATGAAGTGATCCCGGAATTGCCGCGGCAGCCGCTCCCCGAACCCAGGACCAACCAGGCCTTCCTCGCAGCCGTTTCCGAGCGCCTGCAAGCGGACCAGATCGACGCCGGCGAGGAGGCGCGTCTCACCCACAGCCACGGCCAGCTCAGCGTCGACGAGGTCTACCGGCTGCAGTACATCGGCGGTCTGAAGCGGACCGCCGACCTCGTGCTCCATCCGCAGAGCGAGGAGGAGGTCGCCGACATCCTGCGCCTGGCGCACGAGCACGGCGTCTGCCTCGTCCCCTACGGCGGCGGCACCAACGTCAGCGGCGCCCTCGCCTGCCCGCCGGACGAGGAGCGCATGATCGTCTCCGTCGACATGCGGCGCATGAACCGCGTCCTCTGGGTCGACACCGAGAACCTGCAGGCCTGCGTCGAGTGCGGGATCTACGGCAAGGACCTCGAGCGCGAGCTCGGGGCGCGGGGGTTCACCTCCGGGCACGACCCCGACAGCCTCGAGCTGTCGACCCTCGGCGGCTGGATCTCGACCAACGCCAGCGGCATGAAGAAGAACAGGTACGGCAACATCGAGGAGATCGTCCTCGAGGCGACGCTGGTGACCCCGACCGGGGAGATCGAGACCCGGCACGCGACCCCGCGCAACTCCACCGGCATCCAGCCGCGCGTCTTCCTTTTCGGCAGCGAGGGAAACTTCGGCGTCATCACCAAGGCGGTTCTCAAGATCCACCCGCTGCCCGAGGTGCGCCGCTACGGGCTGCTGGTGTTCCCGCGCTTCGAGAACGGCGTCTCTTTCCTGAAGGAGCTGCGCGGCACCGGGGTGCTGCCGGCGAGCATCCGCCTGGTCAGCAACTTCGAGCTGCGCTTCAGCCAGGCGCTGAAGCCGGCGCCCGGCTTCGGTAAGGGGATCGCCGACCGGCTGCAGAAGTTCGTGCTCACCCGGGTCAAGAAGTTCGACCCGCGCACCATGGCGGCCTGCACGGTCGTGATGGAGGGGAACCGGACCGAGGTCGAGCACCAGAGGAGGGTGATCTACGCCACCGCGGCCCGCTTCGGCGCCCTCGACGGAGGGGAGAGGAACGGCCAGCGCGGGTACATGCTGACCTTCGGCATCGCCTACCTGCGCGACTTCTTCAACCAGTTCAACATCGTCGCCGAGACCTTCGAGACCTCGGTGCCCTGGAGCAGGATCCACGACGTGATCGCCGCGGTCGAGACCGAGCTGTCGGGTCAGTGCGCTGCCCGCGGCGTCGCCGGGACCCCCTACCTCGCCTACCGCGTCACCCAGACCTACCACACCGGGGTCTGCATCTACTTCACGATGGGGTTTTCAGGGAAGGGACTCGAGGCTCCGGACGAGGTGTTTCACGAGATCGAGAGCCGCCTGCGCCAGGCGATTCTCGACAACGGCGGATCGCTCTCCCACCACCACGGCATCGGCAAGATCCGCCAGGGGTTCGTCGCCCGCATCCAGAGCCCCAACAGCATCGAGGTGCTGCGCCGGACCAAGCAGGCGATCGATCCGGACAACGTCTTCGGGATCCGCAACAACGTCTTCAACGGCTGACCGCGGCGTGCGTCCGTTCCACAGCCAGGTCCGCGCCCGGCCACCTGCGGCCGTTGCTTGGCCGGGCGGCTGACTACTGCCGGGCCATGCAATCCAATACCTGGCCTTACTGTCCCCACTCGGGGGTCCGGGGCTTTCCGGCGCGACGGTGCTTGCCTGGAACCGCGGTACTCCTCCCGCAGGCATTGGCGGCTCACACCCTGCTCCTGCTGCGACCATGCCATACCAGGCGCGGCCGCCGCCAGCCGCCGCCCCCCTGCCCGGCGGTCCTCCACCTGACCTTGGCCCCGGCGGCCCGCACCGGTTCCTTCCGCCGGTCCGCTACCCCCGACTCACATCCTTGTCGAGCGGAAAGATCGGCCGTCTCAGCTTGCGGTAGTCGTAGCTGAAGAGGTCGGGGCTGTGCACCCCCGGGGTGTCGACGTCGAGGATCTCGCAGGCGATCGGGGTGTAGTCGGCGCGGAAGTGGACGGCCGACTTCAGGGCGATCAGCTCGCACTCCTCCGGCGCGATACCGTTGGAGCGCAGCACCTCGGCGTCGTACGGCTGCACCCGCTCCTCGGTCAGCAGGACGGTGACGCCGCCGGCCTCGACCACCGCGGTGCGGCCGAGGCAGCCGGACTTGCCGCGCCCCATCGGCCCCTTGTGGACGAAGCGGCCGTCGGAGATCCGCCTGACGTACGCCGTCGCCTCCACCGGCTCGCCGTGCAGGGGATCGGTCTTGCCGCCGATGCGCAGGGCGACGCGGTTGCCGGGGCAGGCCCGGAACGCGAGGTCTACCGACTCCGGGTCGGCGATGATGGCGACGACGGCGCCGCTCACCCCGGCCTCGATGAATGCCCTCAGCACGTGGGTGCCGTCGCAGGGGCCGCCGCCCCCGGGATTGTCCGAGCCCTCGGCGAGCACGAACGGCTTCCCCTCGCTTGCCCGGGAACGGGCGATCGCCTCCTCGACGGAGACCAGGTCGCTGACGAGCTCGGCGCGTCGCTCCCACAGGTATTCCGCGAACTCGCCGGCGCACTGCTCGGCGAGCTGCCGGTCGCCGTCGGCGGCGACCAGCACCGAGGCCCCGGCGTCGCGGATGTCCGAGAACGGGAACCCCATCGACAGGGTGGCAGTGAGCACCCCGGGCTTTGCTTCGAGGGCGTGCAACTGCTCTACGATGCCGCTCATCGGCTGCTTCATCGTGCATTGCGCCGGCGGACCCGTCAGCAGCGGCAGCTGGCGGTAGGCCGTCTCCGGGGAGACCGTCCCGGCCGCGGTGTCTCTGATGAGCCGCACGGCCTCCAGGCCGCGCTCGTGGCAGTCGACGTGCGGGTAGGTGTCGAAGCCGACGATGGCGTCCGCGTGGGCGGCCATCGCCGCGGTGATGTTGGCGTGCAGGTCGAGGGTGGTCACCAGGGGCAGCGGGCCGATGACCTCGCGCACCGCGGCGAGCAGGTCCCCCTCGGCGTCCTCGTGCGCCTCGGTGACCATGGCCCCGTGCAGGTCGAGCAGGACCCCGTCCACCGGGAGGGCTGCCTCGAGGCGCTCGAGAAACTGCTTCTTCAGGGTCTCGTACGCCGGCTGCTCGATGGTCGCCGAAGGGGTGGCGAAGGTCCAGAGCAGGGGCGCCAGCTCGATCCCCAGCTCCCCGGCGCCGTCGATGAAGCCGCCGGTGACGGTGCCGGTCCCGGCGAAGGCGTCGACGATGCCCTCCCCGGTCTCGTAGGTCCCCTGCTCGAAGCTCTCCAGGGTGGTGGGAACTTTGGAAAAGGTGTTGGTCTCGTGGCCGATGCAGCCGGTGGCGATGCGCATGGCGGTGCTTCCTTCTCCCGGTCTCTGTCTCGGTGGTGGTAAAGTGAACGGTTCGGCCGCCAAGGGGCGGCCCGGTCCCGGCCGCGAGCAGCTATTCGGGCCTCGGGCCCCCGGCCTCGAGCCACTCCTCGTACTCGGCGCGCCCCTCTTCGCTCAAGGGGTAGTACTTCCGCAGGTGGCCGCCCTCGGCCAGCTTCATGCGGCTGAAATCTTCCCACTCCTCGTGGGCCGTCGCCTTCTCGACCAGCTCCGGGGCGAGGGCCGACGGCACCACGGTGGCCCCGTCGTCGTCGGCGACGACGATGTCTCCCGGAACGACCATGGTGCCGCCGCAGGCGATCGGCACGTTGACGGCGTACGGAAAGATGTCGGTCTGCGTGTGGAAGTTCGGGGTGACGCCGCGCAGCCACAGCCCGAGCCCGAGGTTGCGGACCTTGGGAAAGTCGCGGACGCAGCCGTCGATGACGGCGCCGATGCCGCCGCGCCCCTTGAAGAAGGTCATCATCATGTCTCCGAAGACGCCGCTCGACAGGCTGCCGCGCGCGTCGACGACGACGATGTCCCCGGGCCGGGTGTGGTAGAGTGCGTGGCGGTGCAGCTGCCGTTCCGGGTCGGCGTACTCGTCGACGTCGTAGAGGTCCTCCCGCTTGGGCATGAACTGCAGGGTCAGCGCCGGGCCGACGACGCGCCTTCCCGGGGTGCGCGCGATGCAGCCGCTCAGGTGGGGGTCGCGGATCCCCAGACGGGCGAGCTCGCCGCTGGCGGTGGCGCTGCTGATTGTGCCAAGCGACTCGATCAAGTCCTTCGGGGGACGTTCGATATCCGCTGTTTCGATCATCTCATCCTTTCGGGAGCCGGCTGAGCCGGCAAGGTGACGGGCTCCCTGGCCGGCATCCGCCGGTGGCGGCATGCCGCTGCCAGTCGAGGAGCAAGAGTAAGAAGAGAGCCGGCCGAGGGGAACGCGGGCAGGCCAGACCTGCGGATCGGGTTCAGACCGTCGTCGTCTGGCCAGTGGGTCAGCCAGCCAGGGCCGGAGGCAGCGGGGGGACAGGCTAATCGATCTCCAGGGAGGCCTTGATTCGGCCCCAGGAGACCGACTCGACCGCGGTGTCTTCCGGTCCGCCCGGGTCGGCGGGAAGGAGAATGCCGTCGAGAAAACTGTCTGCTTGAACTGACAAAATCCGGATGAGTGCAGGCGGGGAACCGGGAAACATGGCTTCGGGTACCCAGGCTCTCACATCATGACGGTCGTCCCAATCATGTACCAGAATCGCAAAGCCTATGACCTGCCCGGCGGTCAGATCGCTCGCCACACTCCCCTCGATGTCATCGTACGCCAGGCGGTCGAACGGGGTGACGTAGAGTTCGATGGCGCTGATGGTCGGGTTTTCTCCGAACACCCCACCGCCCCCGTCTCCGTAGGGAGGCCGGACCGTCGAGGCAAATTCTTCTCCAGGCAAATTTCTGGAATACCAATCATCCAAAATCGGGCCTGAAGAGGTGCGGGCGATGGCGTCATACAACTGATTCGGCCCACGTTCCACCCCCTCTTCGAGCATGCAATCCCCGCAGCCCGGACCCCCACCGTGATCTCCATCAATCACCAGGGTGATGCTGTCATGCAGGAAAATCTGGGGAGAACTGGCATTGTAGTCGTGGGTGTTCTGGTACGCGTCATCGCTGGCGAGGAAGGCGGCGTAGAGGCGAGCCGGGTCGTCGTGCCAGGCCAGCCAGATGCGGAAGTCCAGGTCGGACGGATCAAGGAGGGAGCCGGTCCTGGAATTGAGGACACGATTCGCCGGAGGGGGGCATCGGCGCCAGGATGGTGGGACCGCGGCCGTCACATGCCCCAAATGTCGATCTCGACTCCGCTGTCGGCCGCCCGCCGGCAGCGGAACAGCCTGTCCTCCCAACGCCGGTCCGCGCGTCGGTCGAAGACCACCAGATGCCCCGCCTCCGCGGCGCAGCGATCCATGTAGCCAGCCGTCTGCTCCACCCCTTCGGCCAAAGTCTGCTCCAAACTTTTGTGGAGCACTTTGCACTCAATCACGATCTTCCGCGCGCGCTCGCCCTGCGGCCACACGATCAGCAGGTCCGTGCGCCTGCGCCCCAAGCCATACTCCCGCTCAATGCGCCCGCCGCTGTTGACGATGCGCTGCAAAAACGCCTGCAACAGAAGTTGCGGACCCGCTTCCTTGTACTGGAATCGTTCGACCCAATGCTCGGAGTGCTCGCGGAAGAAGTTTTGGAACGCCGTCAGCAGCGAGACTACGTTCAAGCCGCCCCCGGCATCCACGTACCAGGCATTCTCGTGATCGAACTCCTCCTGGGTCACCCACGTCAGTTCACGCGGCACGACTTCGGCGTAGATCGGATTGGCGATGCGGAGCGGACGATCCTGGGCGAGCAGCCCCAGATCGCGCACATACTCGATGTCGCGGTCGGTAAAACGGCGTCCCTCGCCGCCGCTCAAAAGCGGCTCCACCACGCGCCGTACGCGGTCTTCCTGCAGCTTGTCGGCCAACTGGTCGAGGTGCGTCTCCCGGCGCAGAATGAGTTGCTCTTGCGCCTGGCGGACCGCGTCGGCGGTGATCGGACGGTCCCGGGTCGCGTCGGCACCGTCCCGGAAACAGGTTTCTTCGGCCAACGCGTTGACCAGCCACGGCTGCCCTTGCGTCTGCGTCCAGATCGCGTCCAGCGCCTCGGGCGTGAACGCCTGTCCCGTCTCCCCGGTGTGCTGGGCCAGCAGCGCCCGCACCTCCTCCCGCGAGAAGTCGGCCAAGCGCAACGAGCGCGCCTTGATGTTGAACGCGCTGCCGCCGGCGATTACCGCATTGGCCGAACGGGAGTGGATGCGGTAATCGCGCACGTCGCGCACCCCGCACAGCACCACGCTCTGCGGAAAACCCCCCGGACGCAGGTCGTAGCCGGCGCGCAACTGACGCAGCACCGACAGCAGCGAATCGCCCATCAGCGCGTCGATTTCGTCGATGAGCAGCACCAGCGGTTTGGGATCAGCCTGCGCCCAGCGCGTCAACGCCGCCTGCAAAGCAGCGTGCGGCCCAAACTCGGCGAGGATATTCGACCAGACCTCAAGTAAAAACTCGTCGCCCAGCGTCAAGTTCGCCCGCAGTGCCAGCGCGCCCAAAATAGTGCGCATGACCTGTTCGACTTCTTCGCGCCCGGCCTGCCCACCTTCCACATTGACATACACGCAGCGGTAATAGCCTTCGGCATTGAGCAGGTCGCACAGCGCCAGCAGCGCCGAGGTCTTGCCCGTCTGCCGGGGCGCATGCAGGACGAAGTACTTCTCGTCCCGGACCAGTCCGAGCACCTCGGCCATATCCAGGCGTTCCAACGGCGGGATGCAGTAGTGCCTTTCGGGCTTGATGGGGCCGCTCGTGTTGAAAAAGCGCATGACGCAAGTATCCTCTCTTTAAACGGGATAAAGGCGGCCCCAGGGGCGCGGTGCGAGAGAGTCCATCGCCCTGGCAGGGGTGCAACGGCAGGGCCTGTAAGGAATCTTTCCCAACCTGGCCGGCAAGGGGGTCATCCCCGGGAAGCGCGGATTTCGCTGCGCAGCCTGTCGGTTTCCTCCTCGAGCACCGCCAAGCCATCGTCGAGGACGACCCCGTATTCCCGGCGGGCGGACTGCAGCGACACCTTGCCGTTGCCGACGTCCCGGGCGACCTCCTGCGGCGGCCGCTCCAGCGGGTCGCCCCAGCCGCCGCCTCCCGGCTGCCGGTGGTAGAGGCTCTCCCCTGCGGCAAGCCGGGTCGAGATCATGGTCGGCAGCACCTCGTCGCCGCCAGGCCCGCGCCTGATCGAGTTCGACGGCGATCCCGGCAGGCCGCCGTACAGCCCGTACGGCAGGTGGTCGCGGCGGTCGGAGCGGATGGCGAGGTGGGCGTCGTCCCTCAGCAGGGTCCACTCGCGCTCGATGGCCATGCCGCCGCGGTACTTCCCGGCGCCGCCGCTGTCGTCGACGAGGCCGTAGCGCTCGATGCGAAGGGGGTACTCCGACTCCGCCTGCTCGACCGGGACGTTGCTGGCGACGTTGGCGGGATTGGTGATGCCGTCGATGCCGTCGCGGTCCGGGCGCCCGCCCCAGGTCCCGCAGATGAGCTCGAAGTAGACGTACGGGGACTTGTCCTCGTGCTCGCCGCCGATGATCACCAGCGAGTTGCCCCCTTCGCCGGCGGCCATCACCCGGTCCGGGACGATCCCCGACAGCGCCCCGAACATGGTGTCGACGAGGCGGAAGCCGGTGATCCCGCGCATCGACGAGGCCGCCGGCATCACCCCGTGGACCACGGTGCCCGGCTCGGTGACGATCCGGATGGGGCGGAACATGCCTGCGGTGTTGGGGATCTCCTCGCGGAACACCGAGCGCACGCAGAGGGTGGCGACCGACGCGGTGAAGGAGAGGGAGTTGTTGATCGCCCCGGGCGCCTGCGGGTCGGTGCCGCGGAAGTCGGCGGTGAGCGAGTCCCCCTCGACGGTGATCGTCACTTTTAGCTTCACGCGCGGGCCGCCGACGCCGTTGCTGTCGAGGTAGTCGGTGAAGGTGTGGCTGCCGTCCGGCCAGGAGGCGATCTCGGCGCGCACCAGCCGCTCGGTGTAGTCGATGAGGTCGGCGGCGCAGCTCCTGAAGGTCTCGACCCCGTACTTGGCGGCCAGCTCGAGGATGCGGCGTTCGCCGATGTGGCAGGCCGACAGTTGGGCGTTGAGGTCGCCGAGGGTCATGCGGGGGACGCGTACGTTGGCGCGCAGCAAGGTGTAGAGGGCGTCGTCCGGGACGCCGCGGTGATGGAGCTTCAGCCAGGGGATGCGCAGGCCGTCGTGGAAGATCTCGGTGTTGTCGCAGGCGGAGCTTCCCGGGAGGCGGCCGCCGAGGTCGAGGTGGTGGGCGGTGCTGACCGCGAACCCGATCCTCTCCTCCTCGCGGAAGATCGGCTTGACGATGAAGATGTCGGGGATGTGCATGCCGCCGTCGAACGGGTCGTTCATGATGAAGACGTCCCCGGGCTCCATGTCGCCTTCGAACTTGGCGAACAGGGTCTCCATGGCGTAGGGGACGGCGCCGAGATGAAGGGGGATGGTGACCCCCTGGGCGATCATGTCGCCGTTGGCGTCGCACAGGGAGGTCGAGTAGTCGAGGCAGTCGCGGACCACCGTCGAGTAGGCGGTGCGGTAGAGGGCGACGGCCATCTCGTCGGCGGTGGCGGCCAGGGCGTTCTGGATGATTTCCCGGGTAATGGGATCGATGGCGCTCATGCGGGACCGGTCTCTATAAGGAGGTTGCCCCGGTCGTCGCGGCGGGCCCGCGCCCCGGGGGGGACGACGATGGTCGAGTCGTACTCGTCGATCAGCAACGGCCCGTCCGCCCATCGATCGAGGTCGCCCCGCGCCACCACCGGGGTGGAGATCGACCCGAGGTCGCCGAAATACGCAGAGCGCTCACCCCCTTCCACGGCAGCGCCGGTGGGCTCGGTCCGTCCTGGAAGGCCGCTTCCCTCGGTGCGTCCGATGCCGCGCACGGCGATCACCTCGATCGGGTTGTCCGGGTCGGAGCGGTGCCCGTACAGGCGCTCGTGCTCCTCTTCGAAGTGCGCGGACAGCCGCGGGATCACCTCGGGGTCGATGGCCCCCGGCAGCTCGATCCGGATCTCGGAGGCCTGTCCCTTGAAGCGCATGTCGACGGAGCAGAGCAGCTCGACCTCATCCTCCGCGAACCCCTCGGAGCGGAAGCGCTGCTTCAGGGCGGCGTCGATCTCGCCGCGGATCGCCGCCAGGGCATGAGGGGTCAACTGCTCCCCGGAGAGCAGGCAGCTGCGGACCTCGTGGTGCTCGACCCCGGAGCAGAGCAGCCCGACGGCGCTGAACAGCCCCGGGTTCGGAGGGACGATGACGGTGCCGATGGCCAGCTCGCGCGCCAGTCCCGCGGCGTGGACCGGGCCGGCGCCTCCGAAGGCGATCAGCGCGAAGTCGCGGGGGTCGCGGCCGCGCTCCGTCGAGACCGAGCGCAGGGCGCGCATGGTGCGGGCGTTGGCGATGCGGTGGATCCCCTCGGCCGCGGCGAGCAGGTCGAGGCCGAGCGGCGCCGCGACCCGGTCGGCGATCACCGCTGCGGCCGCCTCCGGGTCGATGCGGACCTCGCCGTCGGCGAGCGCTCCCGGGCGGATGTACCCGAGGGCGACGTCGGCGTCGGTCAGGGTCGGCTCGGTGCCGCCGCGGCCGTAGCAGACCGGGCCGGGAACCGCCCCGGCGCTGCGCGGGCCGACCCGCAGGCCGCCGGCGGCGTCGAGGAAGGCGATACTGCCGCCCCCCGCCCCGACCTCGGCTATGTCGAGGCTGGGGGCGCGTATCAGCTCGCCGCCGCCCCCCATCAGCCGGCTCCCTGCCGACAGGGTGGAGCCGACCTCGTACTCCGGGCTGTAACCGACCCGCCCTCCTTCGATCATCGAGGCCTTCGCCGTCGTCCCCCCCATGTCGAGGGTGATGACGTTGCCGATCCCCCCGGCTTCGGCCGCCGCGGCCGCGGCCAGCACCCCGGCCGCGGGCCCGGACTCGAGGACGAAAACCGGCCGCTCCACGGCGTCCGCCTCGGGGGTCAGGCCGCCCGCCGACTGCATGATCAGCAGCGGGGCGTCGCAGCCGATGCCGCGCAGGCCGTCCCCCAGGGCCCCGAGGTAGCCCTTCATCACCGGGCGCACGTAGGCGTTGACGACCGTCGTCGCGGTGCGCTCGTACTCCTTGCGCTCGGGCAGCACCTGGTGGGATAGCGAGACCGGGATCCCGGGCAGCTCGCGGCTCAGATAGTCGCCGACCGCCTGCTCGTGCCCGGAGTGGGCGTAGGAGTGCAGCAGGCAGACCGCCACCGATTCGATCTCCTCGCCCGACAGCCGCTCCCCGACGGCGCGCAACTCCTCCTCGACGAGCGGCCGCAGCACCTCGCCGTCGGCGGCGACGCGCTCGCTCAGCTCGAGGCGCAGGCTGCGCTCGACGAGCTGCGGCGGTTTGTCCCAGAAGAGGTCGTAGATCTGCGGGGCGCGGATGCGGCGCAGCTCGAGGACGTCGCGGAAGCCGCCGGTGGTCACCAGGGCGGTGCGCGCGCCGCGGCGCTCGAGCACGGCGTTGGTCGCCACGGTCGTTCCGTGCGCCACCTCGCCGACCTCGGAGGCCGCGGTCCCCGACCGTTCTAGCAGGTGCCGGGTGGCCTCGAGCACGGCGCGCTCGAAGTCGGGCGGCGTCGACGGAACCTTGTGGGTCCAGACCGAGCCGCGGCCGTCGACGAGGACGACGTCGGTGAAAGTGCCGCCGACGTCGGCGCTCACGCGCACGCGGCCGGCGGTGGATGCGATGGGTTCAGTATTCATGCGGGGACCACTTCATTCATGCGGGGACCACTTCGAAAGTCACGATGTTCCTGCTCTCGCGGCTGAACTCCACGGCGACCAGGTGGATCGGCTCGCCGCGGGCACGGTACTTGTCGGCATAGCGCCGTTCCTTCAACTGCGCCATGGCCGCCCCCTCCGTCGTCAGCTCCACGACCTTGAACTCGAACAGGTACACGTTGCCGTTGAACAGCACCGCCATGTCGAGGCGCCCGTGGCTGGTGCTGTCCTCGACGATGACATCGAGGCCGAGGCCGGCGAAGCAGGAGTAGAAGACGCTGGCGTAGTACCCCTCGTACCCGGCGATGTCGTTGTTCGTGTGCCACTGGTAGGGTATCCCGGAAAGGAACGCCCGGAACAGGGTCTCCAGCCCGGCGAAGTCGTTGACCATCAGCAGGTCGTACAACCGGGCGCTGTGCTCCTCCCCGCGGCTCGAATCCCCGGCAAGATGGTTCAGGAGGCTCTCATTGAGGCTCTGCCGGACCTCCCGGTTCGGGTAGCCCAACCGGTAGAAGGTCCTTCCGCCGCGAGGCTCGATAGCGTCAATGGTCAGGTACCCGGTCTGGAACAGCAGCGCTTCGGTCGCCATGTCCTCGACGTCGAACCTGGAGAGCAGGGCGTCGCTGCCGAGCATGCCGTCCAGCGAAACGGAGCTCACTCCGCGGTCCATCAACGTCTCGACCAGGAACGCCGGCGTGCCGGTCTCGAACCACCAGGCGCCGAAGCGGCGCTTGTCGAACAGCAGCAGGATGTCGAAGGGATTGTAGACCTTGTCGTCCCCGAGCCAGCTGTAGCCGTTGTACCAGTCGCGGATCTCGTCCCGGTCGAGGCCGGAAAGCTCGGGGGCGAACACCGCATCGACGTCCTCTTCGGTGTATCCGCAGAGGGCGGAATAGCGCGGGTCCAGGGTGATGTCGGAGAGGTTGTTGAGGCCGGAGAACAGGCTGACCTTGGAGAACTTGCTCACCCCGGTGATGAAGGTGAAGCGGATGTGGGCGTCGCAGTCCTTGACGACCGCGTAGAGGCCGCGCAGGAAGTCGCGGTTGGTGCGGGCCGTTTCCGGCTCCTCGAGGGCGTCGAGAATCGGCTTGTCGTACTCGTCGATGAGCACCGCGACCGGCTGCCCGGCCCGGTCGTGCAGAGTTTCCAGGAGAAAAGCGAACCGCTCGGGCTCCGTCTCGTATTTCGACGCCAGGTTCGCGCGGCGTTCAACGGCGTCCAGCTGCGCCATGAGGTTCGCCTTGACGTAGCCCGGCTCCTTGAAGTTGCCGCTGCCGAAGCTCAGGCGCACGACAGGATGGCGGACCGACCAGTCCCATCGGGGATGGATGTAAAGCCCCTCGAAGAGCGGCTCGTTCCCCTCGAACAGCTCCTTGCAGGTGTCGAGGAACAGGCTCTTGCCGAAGCGCCGCGGCCGCGAAAGGAAGTAGTGCTTGCCGCCCTCCACGAGCCGGTGCAGGTAGGCGGTCTTGTCGACGTAGTAACAGTTCTCCTCGCGGATCGTGCGGAAGGTCTGAATGCCGATCGGCAGCTTGCGCCCGGCGGCGTCCGTTCCCGGATTGGGGATGCCGGTTTCCGGTTCGGTCATTGGCTCACCGCCTCGAAATCGGGACTCGGCACCTTGCATCGTAGCGCCACCTCACGGGCGAGGGCTCGAAAGTCGCGGTAGCAGGTCCGCACGGCATTGACATGCCCGCCGATCGCCCCGTCCGCCGGCTTCAGGGCGAACATCGGTTTGCGCGCCTCCTGGGCGAGCGGCATCAGGCTTCGGAAATGTTTGAGAGTGGCCAGGCAATGCGGGTCGTTGTCCGTTGCAACGGGATTTCCGGCGGACTCGCTGAGCACGAAGTTCCGGTACGCGCCCGGAATACGTCCTATCCAGCGTTCATACGCCATTACCGGCCGGTTCAGACGCACGGCATGTTGCAGTACCACGTAGCCTGTCGGACGCATGTCTCCACCGGGAAGGTCGAGGTCCTGCACCGGGTTGCGTTCCCGGCGGTCCAACCACTCCTGTCTCCACCGGCGAAGCGTCGGCCCGAGGTTGCGCAGCCCTTGCAGCGAGTACAAATCAGGCGCCAGCGGTACGACCACGTGGTCAGCCGTTATCAGGGCCGCCCGGTTGAGGGCACCGAGATTCGGCCCGACATCCACCAGGACCAGGTCGGCTGCCGTCTCTGCCGCGGCCATCCGCAGGGCTCGCCACAGGGCCGATAGTACGCGGAACGCGCGGGGCTTCCGGTCGAGACAGTCCGGCCACTGACTCGAGAGATCGTCTTCAGCCCCGGACAACAACAGGTCGCCCGCAACCAGCCCGATTCCCGGCGCCGGCTCGGTCACATACGGCTTCATCACGTCCCCTTCGCCGTCCAGGAGGGGCTGGAGAGCGGTGTAGATCGTGCCGCCTCTGTTATCTTCAGCCCACAGCTTTTCCATTGCGTCGTCGTCCAGGAACATACTTGTGAGATTCGCCTGAGGGTCGAGATCTGCCGCAAGTACGTTGTAGTCCAGACTGGCGTACATCCAGGCGAGATGGTAAACGAGGGATGTTTTCCCAATCCCACCCTTGTTGTTGAATACTGCGATGCTCTTCACTGCGCGGCTCTCACCGTTGCGGTGACGAGGGTAGGCTCGAACCCGAATTCGGGGGGTGGATTGCCGTTATCGGCAAGGGCTTGGCGAGCCAACGGCACGCCGAGACCGAAGCGTTGCGCGAACCCCAGATGATACATGATTTCAGCCAACAGAGGGTTGCGGTAGTCGGTGTCACCGGTGCCGAAGTTTTCGGGTGTGATTCTGCCGTACAATCCGCCGGGGCTGACGATTTCGACACGGTCGGTGAACCAACGAATCCTTACCGGTGCGTTGGTGCCTTCATAGCTGCGATGCATGACGGCGTTGTAAGCGAGTTGCCGCAGCGCATCGCTCGGATAGTCCGGGCGTCGCTCTTCCCGGATCACGCCCGCAACCTCGGTACGCACCGAAATATTCAGGTCGAAAAGCTCGTCGAGCCGGCGAAGAACGTCGTCCAGCCGCCCGGTGAGCTGCTTCTGGTCCAGGATCGGGTCGGTAATCTCCGTGCCGTCGATGCGCAGGAACTGAATGTACGCCCCAGGCACCCATGCCTGCGGATCCTCTCCAAAGGCAAGCACTGCGCCCCACGTCGGCCTGTCTTCCCGGACGAGCCGCAAGGAACGCAGTTGGTGTTCGAGCGGTCTGGCGTTCCGGTCCAGAACGTCGGGTGCGATGGCGTTGGCAAGGTAGTGTTCCTGGGCGAAGCGCAAATCGAGGTCCGCCATGGTCGCGCCAGCAGCGGGCCTCATGTCGAACGGCAGGTCTGCGGCGCGGCGGCGTTCGCCCAGCCGGCGCTCGTCCTCCACGGAACCTCCGCGAACGGAAGGACCGACCCGTACCCAAACCCGGCCGCGGTAACGCACCGGCCTATCGGCCGACGGCTCGACCGCTACCACGGCAACTTCACAGCCTTTGATAACCCGGCGCTGTACCGTCATCGACGGAAGCGGCTGAACGTCACCCTCGCCTCTGATGTTCGCCAACCGGTTCAACAGCTCGTCGTCGATCCGCAACGAGGCGCAGGAGCCGTCATCCCGCACCCCCACAAAAATGACTCCAGGTCTGCCATTTCCCGGCAGATCATTGGCGAAGGCGCAGATATTGCGCCGGATCTTCACGCCATCGGCTGCAGACTCCTTTCGTTCCACGAAGTCGGACTCCAGATCCGTCATCAATTTCTCGAGTTCTTCATCGGAGTATGTAGCCATTCGATCCCTCGATCTCGCCGGAGGATGCTTCCATCTTTTCAGACTCTGCTTCCGGCGACCTGAAAGTCCCCGTTCTCCTGGTGTACGGATCCGGGAACGCGATTGATGCCTGGTCCCCATGCTAATGAACGGAATATCTGCCGCCTGTGATCTGCCGGCAGGCGTTGCTCTTGCCCTGCTTGCCCCTATCCTTTCGCGCCCCTCGTCTGTTCCCGGGAAAGCGACGAAACGATGGTGAATGAGCTGCTAATGTGCGGAACTCGACGCGGCGTGAACAAGTCGATTCGGGCGGAAAGCCGGGCATCCCCGCTGCGTCGGGGTCAGGCCAAGATGAAAACAGGTACGCAATGAAACCGCTGGTCGTCGCCGGCATCGACCTGGCCGGCTCACCCGCGAGACCGACCGGCATCTGCATCCTGACCGGGGACCGCGCCTGCACGCAGCACGCCTTCGACGACGCCGAAATCCTGGAACTGATCCTCGCCGCCGGCCCGGACCTCGTGCCGATCGACGCGCCGCTCAGCCTGCCGCCGGGCCGGCGTGAGATCGAAGATCGCAACGGGGAACACTTCAGGCCGTGCGACCGCGAGCTGCAGCGGCGGGGAATCCGCTTCTTCCCGATAACCCTGGGCCCGATGCGCATGCTGACCGAGCGCGGGCTCGGGCTGAAGTCGCAGATCGAGGCTGCCGGCCTGGTGCCGGTGGAGTGCTACCCCGGCGGAGCCATCGATACCTGGGGGCTGCCCCGGCAACAGCACGACCGCGACGGGCTGCGCAGGGGCCTGGCCCGGCTGGGAGTCAGGGGGCTGCGCGCTTCGATGAGCGGACACGAGCTCGACGCGGTGGCCGCGGCACTGGTGGGGCGGGAGTTCTTCAGGGGGGCCGCGGAGATGATCGGCGGCGAGGACGGCATGCTGCTGCCCCTGGCGGAGTAGTTGCCGCCGGCAGGTTGCCGAACCGCGAGCGGCGCCATACCCTCACCGCCTCGCAAAACCCACAGACGACAGAAGGTGAAACGATGGACCCGAAAGCTTTCGAAGCCCTGAAGTACCGATGCATAGGCCCGCCGCGCGGGGGCCGCGTGGTCGCCGTGGCCGGCCATCCGACCGAGACCCCGGTCTTCTATTTCGGCGCCTGCGCCGGCGGGGTGTGGAAGACGGAGGATGCCGGCACCTACTGGCAGAACGTCTCCGACGGGTACTTCAACAGCGCCCCGGTCGGGGCCCTGGCGATCTCCGAGTCCGACCCCAACGTCCTCTACGCCGGCATGGGGGAGACGGCGACCCGCCTCGACATCTCCTGGGGGGACGGGGTGTACCGCAGCTCGGACGGAGGCCGCACCTGGAGCCACACCGGGCTGGAGGATACCCGCCACATCGGCAAGATCCGCGTTCATCCGGGCGACCCCGACCTCGTGTACGCCGCCGCCTTCGGCCACCTGTTCGGCCCCAACGACCAGCGCGGGGTGTACCGCTCGCGCAACGGCGGTGCAGAGTGGGAGCGGGTCCTGTTCGAGAGCGACAGGGCGGGGGCGGTCGACCTGTCGATGGACCCGAACAACCCGAGGATCATCTACGCTTCGATCTGGGAGGCGTACCGCAACTTCTGGAACATGTCGAGCGGCGGCCCCGGCAGCGGCCTGCACAAAACGAGCGACGGCGGCGACACCTGGGAGGACCTCTCGGACAGGCCGGGACTTCCCAAGGGCATCAAGGGGAAGATCGGCGTCGCCGTTTCCCCGGCCCGCCCGCAAAGGGTGTGGGCCATCGTCGAGGCGGAAAAAGCCGGGCTGTACCGGTCGGACGACGGCGGCGAGAACTGGGACCTGGTGTCGGGCAACCGCGACCTCATCCACCGCCCGTTCTACTACTGCCACGTCTTCGCCGACCCGCAGGACGCCGACACCCTCTACATCCTCAACCTCAAGATGTGGAAGTCGACGGACGGCGGGGCGACCTTCAGCGAGGTCTCGACCCCGCACGGCGACAACCACGACCTGTGGATCGACCCCCGCAATCCGCGGCGGATGGCCCAGGGGAACGACGGCGGCGCCTGCGTTTCCCTCAACGGCGGCGAGTCCTGGTCGACGATCTACAACCAGCCGACCTCCCAGTTCTACCGCATCAGCGTCGACAGCCAGTTCCCCTACCGGGTCTGCGCCACGCAGCAGGACAACTCGAGCATCAGCGTGCCGAGCGCCACCGAGTTCGGCGGCATCTCCTGGCAGCACTGCTACCCGGTCGGGTCCGGGGAGAGCGGCGACATCGCCGTCGACCCGAAGGACCCCGGCATCGTCTACATCGGAGCCATCGGCAGCTCCCCGGGGGGCAACGGGGCGCTGCAGCGCTACGACCACCACACCCGCCAGATCCGCCTCGTCAACGTGTGGCCGGAAGAGTCGATCGGCAGCGACACCGCCGACCTCAAGTACCGCTTCAACTGGACCTTCCCGATCGCCTTCTCGAAGCACGAGGAGGACGTGCTCTACGCCGCGGGCAACATCCTCTTCCGCACCCGGGACGAGGGCTCGAGCTGGGAGGCGATCAGCCCGGACCTGACGCGCGGCGAGGCCGAGACCCTGCTGGCGTCGGGGGGGCCGCTCACCAAGGACGCCAGCGGCGCCGAGCAATACGGCACGATCTACGCCTTCGCGGAATCGCCGCTCGAGGCCGGGGTGTTGTGGGCCGGAAGCGACGACGGGCTCGTTCACGTCAGCCGCGACAACGGCGGCGAGTGGCGGGAGGTCACCCCACCGGAACTCGAGCCGAGGACGATGGTGGCCAACATCGAGGCCTCCCACCACGAGGCCGGCACCGCGTACGTGGCGGCGACGCGCTACAAGCTCGACGACTTCGGCGCTTACCTGTACAAGACCGAGAACTACGGCGAGACCTGGCGATCCCTCGCCGGGGGCTTCCCGGAAGGGGAGATCAGCCGCGTCGTCCGCGAGGACCCGAAGCAGGCAGGACTCCTCTACGCCGGCACCGAGACCGGGATCGCCTGGTCGCCGGACGACGGCGGCACCTGGCTGTCCCTGCGCAACAACCTGCCGGTGGTGCCGGTCTACGACATCGCCATCGTCCGCGGCGATCTGGTCGCCGGCACGCACGGCCGCTCCTTCTGGATTCTCGACGACCTGACGCCGCTGCGCGCCCTCGCAGCCGGGGCCGCGGTGGGCGCCGATTCCCTGTACGCGCCGCGCACGACCATCCGCCACACCCTGCACTGGTCCGCGGCGATGTTCCGCAGCGACAACGAGAGCGTCAAGAACTACATGATGGGGTTGGGAGCCAACGCGGGGTACTACGTTAAAACGGACGCCAACGGCGAGGTCGGGCGGAAATGGCTCGACGCCGGGGAGAATCCGCCGAAAGGGGCGATCATCTACTACTCGCTAGCCGCGGAGCCGGAGGAGCCGATCGAGCTGACGATCAGCGACTCGGGGGGGGAAGTGGTGCGCAGCTTCAATAGCCGCGTCCCCGACGCCGATGACGGGGAAGGGGAGGAGGAGAAGGAAAAGCAGAAGCAGGAGCTCCATGCTCCCGCCGAGGCCGGCCTGAACCGCTTCGTCTGGGACCTGCGCTATCCGGGTGCGGAGAAGATCTCGGAAGAGAGCCCGGTCCGCGGCGATCCCAAGGGCCTGGTCGCCCCCCCGGGGAAGGGCCAGGGGCAGGTGGCCCCCCCGGGCAGGTACCAGGTGCAGCTCAAGGTGGGGGACGCGACCTTCGAGCAATCGTTCGAGGTCGTCAAGGACCCGCGCGTGTCGGCGACGCAGGCCGACTTCGAGGCGCAGTTCCAGCTCGGGTCCGCGGTCCGCGACCGGGTCGAGCAGGGGAACCAGGCCGTCGACCGCATCCGCAGAATCCAGCGGCAGCTGCTGGAATGGAAGGGAAGGGCGGAGGAGGGCGGGGCCGGGGAAATCGCCGAGAGCGCCGGTAAGCTGTGCGACGAGCTGACGGAGATCGAGGCGCTGCTCGTGCAGATCGGTGACGAATCGCCGGCCGACATCCTGCGTCTGCCGCGGCAGCTGATCTCCAAGCTCGCCACCGTGGCCAGCGTCGTCGGGATCGCCGACGCGGCGCCGCCCCGGCAGGCGCGCGAGCTGTTCGACGACCTGTCGGCGCAGCTCGATGAGATCCAGGGCCGCCTCGACCGCTTCGCTGAAACTGAGTTGGCCGCGTTCAACGAACAGGTCCGGGAGTCCGGCCTTCCGGCGGTGGTGGTGGACTGAAGGGGTGTATTTCAGCCCACTTCTGTCCGGTTGACGGGGTGCGCCTCATTTGTTTCAGCATAAGTTTGAATGGGATTCCAGCAAGGCAGAACAGAATCTCAGGGCCCATGGGATTACGTTCGAACGTGCTGCTACCGTTTTTCAGGATCCGCGAGCGCTCTCTGAGTTCGACGAGGAACACAGCTTGGACGAGGCCCGGTGGATCACTCTTGGCCTGGATCGGACAGGTAGTTTACTGGTCGTTTGTCATACGTATCGCGAAGAGACTGCCTCAAGCGGCCGGATACGGCTGATCTCCGCACGCAAGGCAACCACCAATGAAGCAAGGCAGTACAATGAAACAGGAATATGATTTTTCCAGGGCCGAGAGAGGAAAATTCTTCCGTGAAGGGGCAGAGTTGCAGTTACCAACTTCTGACAGTCGACCCCAAGCGGAGTTTGCCCCAGGCCAGCTCGTTTGCCTCGCGTCCAACCCATCCGTCAAGGGAGCAGTTGTCGAAGTAGTCCCGGGGACCCCCGAAGACCGCATCAAGGTTTTTGTCGGTAGCAACGTTCAGACGTATTACGCCTCTCAGTTGCAGGCCGACGATCAAGGGGATGCGGTCTCGCTCCTCTCTTCCGAACAGTTTCACGCCTGCCTGACCGCCCTGCAAATACGCCATCCCAATCTGTCGACCCTGTATTCGCTGAACGCAGCACGGGTCGACTTCATCCCCTACCAGTTCCGCCCGGTGCTCAAGTTCATCCGATCGGATCGTCCGCGACTGCTGATCGCCGATGGCGTCGGAGTCGGCAAAACCATCGAAGCTGGACTGATTCTGCGGGAATTGCAGGCAAGGCGGGAAATCCAATCGGTGCTCGTCGTCTGTCCCCGCCAACTGGTAATCGAGCGCAAGTGGGAGCTTGAGATGAAACGGTTCGACGAGCGATTCACTCATCTCGACGGCCCCACCCTGCGATACTGCATCAGTGAGATAAACCTGGAAGGGGAGTGGCCCGAGCGGCACCAGAAGGCGATTCTTCCCTATTCGCTGTTTGACGAGGCCCTCCTTTACGGTCCCGAAGGCAACCGGACGCGAAGGCGCGGAAAAGGGCTTTTGGACCTGGACCCGCCGCCGCGCTTCGATCTCGTGATTGTCGATGAAGCCCACCGCATCCGCAACCAGCACACCTTCGCGCACAAGGCGGTGCGTTTTTTCTGCGACCATGCGGAAGCGGTGGTCTTTCTCACTGCCACCCCGATCCAACTCGGCAACCACGATCTGTTCGTACTGCTGAATACGTTGCGCCCCGACCTCATTCTGGACGAGGAGACGTTCGAGCATATCGCGGCTCCCAATCCGTTTATCAACGAGGCGGTCCACCAGGTGCGCGCCCAGCCACCCGACTGGACAGCTCAGGCGACCCAAGCTCTGGACAAGGCCGCAGCAACTGCTTGGGGACAGACGATGCTCAAGGCAAATCCTGAGTTCAACCGTATAAAAGAACAGCTTGCGGAGGGCAGCGTAGCAGCCGACGAAAGGGTCCAACTCATCACCGATACGGAGGCATTGCACACCTTTGCAGGGATCATAAACCGGACGCGACGGCGCGACATCGGTGCGTTTACCGTCAGAAAACCGGAAACGGTAATGGTTGCATTCACTACCCCCCAGCAACAGCTCCACGACGAATTGCTCCAGGTCCAGGCGGACATATTTCGCCGGCTACACGACGACATCAACGTAAAGTTCCTGTTGACCACGATCAGGCGACAAGCGGCGAGTTGCCTGTATGGGCTGGTCCCGTTCCTCGAGAGCATTCTGAACCGTCACCTCGACGAACTGGAATGGGAGGAAGCCGACGATATGGGGACGGTCCCGCCCGGGGAGACCATCGGCTCCATCCAGGGGAGGATTCAAGCTGTCCTTGAACAGGCGCGCAGCCTTGATCCTCACGACCCGAAGCTGGAAGCCCTTCGCAACATCATCGGCGAAAAGCAACGCTTGCCCAACAACAAGGTGATGCTGTTCAGCAGCTTCCGGCACACTCTTTCATACCTGTACGAACATCTGAAAACAGACGGGTTTCGGGTCGGCATGGTCCACGGCGGGACACCGGATGAAGATCGCATTGTGCTCAGAAGCCGTTTTGAGCAGCCGCGAGAAGCTAACGACGCGCTCGATGTCTTGCTGTTCTCGGAAATCGGTTGCGAAGGGTTGGACTACCAGTTCTGCGACTGCATCGTCAACTACGACTTGCCGTGGAATCCAATGCGCGTCGAGCAACGCATCGGCCGCATTGACCGGGTGGGCCAAAAGAGCAAGACCGTAGCCATTGTCAACCTGATCACCCCGGGAACAGTGGATGCCGACATCTATGAACGCTGTCTGGTTCGCATCGGGGTGTTCGAGAACGCCTTGGGCGGCAGCGAAGAAATCCTGGGGGAAATCTCCAAGGAGATAAAAACCATCGCGGAGAACTACGCCTTGGGCGAAGAGGACCGGAGGGCCAGGCTGCAACAGTTGGCCGATAACAAAATCCGGTTGGTAAAGGAACAGGAAAAACTCGAACAGCAGCAGCTGGAGCTTTTCGGCATCCGCCTGCCTGAAGACCAGATGAAAAAGGAGGTTGAAGACGCTTCCAGCTTCTGGCTGTCCCCTGCCTCTATACAAAGGCTAGTTGCGAATTATTTGAACGGAATCTGCGGAGAGGAACGGGGATTCATTCTCGGCGAAAAAGCTTTGAAAACACTCCGGCTATCGCAGGAGGCGAGAACTGCCCTGTTTCGCGATTTCCAGGAACTTCCGGAAAAGAACGGTCCTGAATACCGGGCATGGGAAAAGTGGCTGAAGGGGAGCGATCCCCATTTGTCAATAACCCTGGAGGGGGACTGCGCAAGGCAACATCCTGACGCTGCGTTTATCACGCCTCTCCATCCCTTGGTGAAGCAGGCAGCCCGGTCGCTAAAGACCGGAAAACGAGTGTTAACCGGGCTGAAGGCACAGAGCAACGAGGTCCCTACAGGCCGGTATGAATTTGCTGTATATCAGTGGCAGTTCCACGGCATTCGGGAGGATCTGGTGCTCAAGCCGATAGCCTCGTCAGAGGCGGTAACGCCGCACTTGGGAAAATTGCTTGAAAAAGCGGTTGATACTTCGGTTGCTGATCCGCCGGGTAGCGGCTCTCCGGTGTGGGACGCCCTCGACGAGCAGCATTATTCGGTGTGGTCGCGAGCGAAGAAAGATCATCGACAACGGACGGGAGAGCTCGCCGATTATCGCAGGGAAAGTCTGTGGAAAAGCCACCAGGGGCGGATGGCATTGCTAGCGGAGCAACTCGCTCAGGCCAGCGATGAGAAACTGCAACGAATGCGGCGGTCACAAATCGCGGCTGCTGAGGCAGATTACAAGCGGCGCATCCAAGATTTGGAAACTGCTCTGGAGAAGGCGGATATTATCGCCGAGCCGGTGGCGTATGGCGTAATCGAGCTGGATGGAGATTAGCGATGTCATTGGAAGCCGTCCAGCAACTATCTGAAAAACGCAAAAAATGGGTCGAAGCTATTCGAGAGAACGACTTTGAAGATGGCATCAAGCGTTTGCTGACGGACCTCTATCCAGACAACGCCCATTTTATCTACGAGCTTCTTCAGAATGCCGAGGACGCGGAGGCGTCGGAAGTCCGATTCATTCTAAATTCTGACAGTGTCCAGTTCGAGCACGATGGAAATCGGCTCTTCTCAATAGAAGATGTAAAATCCATAACAAGTATCGGCGATACTACCAAAAAAGATGATTCTACCAGCATCGGCGAATTTGGCGTTGGATTCAAGGCTGTGTTTGCCTATACCTCCACGCCAGAAATTAAGTCTGGCGAGTACCATTTTCGCATCCGGAACTTGCTTGTGCCTGATACGGAAGGTCTGTCACCAAGAAAACTCGATGAGAACAGAACTTATTTCCTTTTTCCATTCGACAATCCCCAAAAGCCCCCTGAAAAGGCTTGTGCTGAGATTGAGAAAAGTCTCCGGCAGTTGGATGAAGGCGCATTACTCTTTCTCAAAAACATACGAAAGATAGAATATCGGCTGCCTGATTCGAAATCGGGATCACTGGAACGAATGGAGGAGGATGGAGATCGCATTGAAATTTCTGTTTGGCGTACCGAGAACTTACCACCTGATACATTTCACTATCTTCGCTTTGAAAAAGTGGTTGATGTCAAAGACGAAGACGAGGGAGATCTGAAATCATGTCGAATTGCTGTGGCCTTTGGCATGGAAAGCAGTAAGGAACAAGGATGGAGAATCCAGCCATTAGGCAGAGGAAAGGTCTGTATCTATTTCCCCGCCGAAAAGGAAACATCAAAACTGCGGTTTCATCTTCACGCGCCGTTTGCCTCTACCGTTGCCCGCGATAGCGTCCGCGATTGTCCAGCAAATGACGAACTACGGGACCATCTTGCAGATTTGGTCGCAGAATCTATTAGCGTTATCTGTAACCAGGAATTGCTGGACGTGGCATTTCTGGCAGTGTTGCCCAATGACCCCGACGCCTTGGAGGCATTTTACAAGCCTATCCAAGAAAAATTGGTGGAGGTGTTCAAGAACGAGAAACTGACGCCAATGAAACACGGTGGCCATGCTGCGGCGCCAGGAATATATCGCGGAAGCAGGCAGTTGTCTGAACTACTCAAGGACGAAGATCTGGCTACGATTCTTGAAGAGGATAAATCTCTGCCTCTATGGGCTGCAAATGCTCCGCAACGGAACCAGCGTGAAGATAATTTTCTATCCCTTCTTGAAATTTCCGAATTGGATGAGGAAGATCTTTCAGATCACCTGTCTGAAAAACCTGAATTGATCGAGACGTGGTTGAAGAGGAAAACGAACGAATGGCATCAGGAATTCTATGCGTTACTTGGAGAATTTCTGTCGAAACGACGACAAAGCTGCCTATATAAGCTCCGGTATCTTGCGATCGTTCGCATCAGTGATGGCACCTATAAAAAAGGGTCTATCCGGGTTTTTCAACGCCGAAACGTAAGTACGGAAAGTACCTGAGCCCTTGCTGTCCATCTGAGTACATGACAAGGCCATAGGTCGTTCCCTATGCTTGGTGTATCCCCATCAAGCACTCCCCAAGAAAGGGAAGGGAAGGCGACCTATGACCGCTATGAAGTTCGTCTCCAAGCTGTTCCAATTCAAGGGATTTCGCGCGGTGGGCGTGTGCTTCGAAGGACACGGGGAAGAAGCGGCCGTCGTGGTCGCGGTGAAGCCCCAAAGGAACGGGTGCCGGTGTCCCGAGTGTGGGCGCCGCGGCAAGATCGTACAGGTCATGGAGTTCCGCCGCTGGCGCGACGTCCGCGTTTGCGGCCGTACCCTCTGGTTGCACCACGCCCCTCGGGAGATCCGCTGCCCGACCCACGGCCGTCGCGTCGAGGAGGTGCCCTGGGCGGCGCCCTCGGCCCAGGTCAGCTACCGCTTCGAATACCTGCTGCTGAGGTACTGCCAGTGGATGACGCAGGCCGCCGCCGCGCGCCTGCTGGGTCTGGCCCCGTCGACCCTGTCCGACCAGCTGCACCGGCTCATCGAGCGCCGGCGTACGGGGCACCGCATCCGCCGGCTGAAGACCCTCGGCATCGACGAGATCTCCTACGCCAAGGGCCATAAATACGCTACCCTGGTCTACGACCTGGAACGCTCCCGTGTCGTCTGGGTCGGCAAGGGCAAGGCACGGAAGACCATCGACGCGTTTTTCCGGGACCATCTCAGCGCCTTCCAGAAGGACCGCATCCGCTGGGCCTGCTGCGACCTGAGCGAGACCTTCATCGGCGCCATCCGGCAGCATGGTCCCAACGCCGAGTTGGTCCTGGACCGATTCCACGTCGTCAAGGCCCTCAACGAAGCCGTCGACGAGGTGCGCAAGGAGCAGTGGCGGCAAGCCTGTGGCGAGGACCGCAAGCTGCTCAAGGGCCTGCGCTGGGTGCTGCTGCATCACTCCGCCCAGCGCTCGCGAAAGGATCGGCGCACGCTCCAAACCCTGGAGAAGGCCAACCGCCGCATCTACCGCGCCTGGCGCCTGAAGGACGAGTTCGAGCACTTCTGGCGCTACAAGGCGCGCTGGGCCGCCGAACGCTTCCTCAAGAAGTGGACGACGGCGGCCCTGCGCAGCCGCCTGCAGCCCCTGCGCAAGTTCGTCAACACGGTGCGCAAGCAGGCGGCCGGCATCACCGCCTTCGTCGACACGCACCTGACCAACGCCGCCGCCGAAGGGCTCAATCGCATTATCCGCATGGTCAAGAATCGAGCCAGTGGATTTAAAACTCTGGATGCCTTTGCCGACCTGATTTACCTGTGCGTCGGAGACCTCGATATCCCTGCGCAGATTCCGGCCCGATTCCGTACAGTATGAAACCCTAAAAATCTCATTGGGGAAACGCTATAAATACCACGTTGAAAAACCCGTATATAGCCATAAAAAAGGGAGAGACTGCTACTTTCCAAGTGATGATTTGGATAACGACGATATATTTCCTCGTGTCTCCAAAGCCGTATATTCGTCCGGAAAAGACCAGAATTTGCAGGAAAAAGCCTATAACTTTCTTGAAAAAATAGGTGTCTGTGAAGTTCAGGAAACAGATCGCGTAAGGGAGATTCTGAAACGGCGATATATAGAAACATCACTTACGGGAGAAAACCATGAACAAGACATTGTTAGATTTATCTCATTAGTGGAGGAGAACCACGGTCAGGCAGACCTGTTTCGAGATTTCTATATTTTCAAAATTGATAAGAACCTGGATGGGAAAACGTGGTGGGGAAAACCTGGTATGGTTTATCTTGATTTACCCTATCTGGATACGGGATTGAGCGCCTACTACAAAGCGCGGAGTGAACAGGCAAGCAAATGGGGGCTCTCCTCGGCTTATGCAAAGCTCGGGATTGACCTGGAAAAACTTGGGAAATTTGCCAGAGCGGTGGGTGCTCAGACACAGCTGCAGGTCAATGAGCAAATGATTCCAGATAGTCATCCCGAATATTCTCATTTGATATCTGCTCCTGGCGACCGATTCCGCGATTGGATCGATCTCGATTACACGATTTCTGAATTTAAGGTTTTATTCGATAAACCCGATCTCGATAAGTCGCGACTGATCTGGCGAACGATGAACTCGCTCGATGATAGTTGTTTGGAAGCAAGGTACCGAAAAAGCAGAAGTCGAGGATTCCATTGCGGAGCCTCAAGCCTCGTACATGATCTGAGAGAGGCAGAATGGGTGCCACAGGGAAATGGAGATTCGCATAGCTTTGTCCGTCCCGGAGATGCCCTAATTGAATGTCTTCCCGATGGATTCACATATGATACAGGAAAGAAGTGGCTCAAAACGATTGAATTCGGAGAAACGGCAAAAAAGGCGAGAGACGAGCAGACTCGGCCGCAAGCGAAGGAATTTACACGGAACCTACAAGCCAAGAATCTAGGTTTCAGTTCTGTCCACGAAGCGGAACAAATGGCCGAAATCCTTGACCTTTTGAGGAAACAGGGAAAATCTCCAAATGAGCTGAGAGATCAGCTCAGACAAACCGAATTCCCGACAAGGGCAGTGAGAAACCCTGATCGTCGATGGGAAAGACTTACCGAAAAACTTCACGATGCCGCAACCAAAGACTACGAGCCGCGCAGAAGGTCCGTTCGAATAACTGAGGCGACCGCCTACACTCGTACATGGCTTAGCGAGCAATATACAAATACCAGCGGGAAGATGTGTTGTCAAATTTGTCAAAAGGAAATGTCGTTCAAGAAACGCGATGGCGAGTACTACTTTGAAGCAGTGGAAGCTCTCTCTAAAGACTATTTGACCAAGGAACACGAAGCCCAGTTTCTCGCTTTATGTCCCGAGTGCGCTGCGAGGTACAAGGAGTTTGTAAAAAAGGATGATGAGGCCATGAGAAGAATGCATGAATATTTTCAAAACGCGGACGGTCTTGAAATCCCGTTGCAATTGGGAGATTTACAGACAAGGCTCCGATTCGTAGAAACCCACCGTCACGACATAAGGACCATCCTACAAGGAGGTTCATCTTCTAAATGAATTCCTGTAACGTGGACCATATACACTGCCGAATAGGTATTGTCCTATCCTGTAGCGGCTTAGTGGCCTACCCCAGGACGAACAGCAGCGATGGCACTGGTCCAACCTGCCCACTCGGATTTTCTCTCGAAGCGGGCTGTGCATGGGGGGGTGAACGAAAGGCAAAAGGAGGGGGTGCCGGGGTTGCTGCGGTCAACTCTTGAGTGCGGTTTTCAGCAAGTCGTGGATAACGTCGATTGCGACGAGGTGCCAAGGGGATCGAAGGTCTCGGTCGTTTGTTTTTTTTGGCAGGACGAGTACTGCATTTCTCTCCTCGGCGAACCGTCTGTATGTATCTATACCGGCTCCACTTCGGCGCGTACAGCTTGGCTTTCAAGTGCCCGCTCGAAGCTGACGAGTCGGCGAATGAGGCTGTTGTACCGGGAATGGGTGTCTCCGGGATACATGGCACCAAGGGCCGTGTAGAGCGCGAGTTCAGGGTGGTCCGGCAACCCTGCTTGAGGCACCTGCAAACCAGCCGCGCGCAGACGTGTCGCGCCAACGGCGACAAGCAAGGCTTCGACCGTCATCTCACCGCGTTGCAACGCTTCGATGCCCGATACAACGAGATCCGCGCCGGGCAGGTTTTTTTGCGGCACCTTGGTCACTGCTCCTCCATCGCCTTCGCCGCCTTTTTCACCTTCTCGCGGAAACAGGCGGCATCAATCGCGGGATAACGCACCAAGCTTGGCTCAATCGCGTCAAAAAACTCGATCAGGCGCATCGGCTCAATCAATTGTTCTCGGCGCATCGCCTCGACATCGCGCAGATCCTGTTCATGTCCGCGTTCAATCTTCGCGAGAGCCTGCGCGTAGAAATCGTAATGGAAAAAATCGACCGACCCGTATCGAGCGATGAAGGCGCTGCGCTCGCGCCAATTGGGAAGAGGAGGAATAAAATCGTCGGGAGCCGCCAACTCGACGTTTATGTTCAAGATATTCTTGGCGCGGGCAATCGCATGGAAAACACCGATGGATTCCGGATCGAGCTTGAGATCGACATCGACGGTGGTCCCCCGCCAACCCAGCAACACCGCCGAACTTCCCCCGACGAGGTAGATCCGGCCTTTGCCTCGCGCCTCTGTACCGAGAAGCCGCATGAGTTCCTGGACCTTCGCAGCATCAGTCGTTTCCCGCATTGTATCGGCGTTCCTCTCCTTGTCATCAGCACCGGCCTGACGCCACAAGCAGGGTCGAGTGTCAGATAGTTGCCATTAGTTACCATCGCTGCGCAGTACGATTTGATTTACCTGTGGTTGGGTGACCTCGATATCCCTGCGCAGATTCCGGCTCGATTCCGAACAGTATGAAGCCCTCACTATCTCTCTTTGTACATGGTATAAATGGTCCTTTGAAAACCCAGATATAGCCAAAAATGATCAGTCGTCGTCATCTCTCGACGAATTTGGCTCGCCCCCAGTCTAATACCAACGGGGAAATAGGTTGCAATCGGATGCCACTCCAATGCTGTTTCTGGTTTGCATTATTTGCGATAAAGTTCTTAATCGGCTGTGTGCGGGGAATGGCGTGGAAGCTAAATTGAATTCCATCTATTGCAACGTACAATAGACGTTCATCGAAATAGATCTCGACTCCATCTATAGGGTTTTTTACTAAGGATTCCACAACTGTTCCTACTTGGCCCTTGAACGAATACACTTCTTTTCGCAATGACCTAGGAATCGAGCCGATTCCATACCGACCAGTCAAAGCCGCATTCAGCAAGTTAGCGCAGGAAAAGAAATATGCAGCATCTTGGGATGTAGCAACTTCGAATTCAAGCCCTGACTTCGCTTCCCGTAATAGTGAAACGGGGATAGTAATGTCTTTTCCGTTATTTGTTCTCATTATTTCTGACGCAATATCTTTAGAGGTTAGTGATTGCTTTTTACTCCTTATGTCATGAATTCTTAAATTGTTAATTAACAATTTGGCTTGACGATGGAAGACCGACCTCTTTCGATTATCACTGGTCGAAACGAAATTCAATAAGGAAGTGATCTTGGTTTTAGGATACGAGCATCTGTGGTGGGAGGAGAATGTTGGATGGCAATAGACAACAACTAATTCTTCGCATTGATTTGCGTTGTACAGCGCAAACCGATGTGCGTTCTTTTCTGTCCACGCAGAAGTTACCCAAAGGATTCTTTCGTTAGCCCACAGCGGAGTTATTAGACGAGCTGATTGGGAAAACTGGTGGTGGGGATCTAGTTCTCGGAGACCTCCCGGTATCCATTCAAAGGGGTTCGAATTGTTCAGCCTGCCGAACAATTCTTCTGATCGATATGAAACTAAAGTTCGAAACAGTAAGCTGCTGTATGGTAGGCACCTTTGGGCTTCGACTCTGTCCAAATCTGAACCCATAAAAGATCCTAGTAGACTTTTTGCCGGGTCTCTTTTTTCAGTAAATAAAGTAATGAAATTCCCATCGGAACTGGCGACCAGATGGAATTGATTGTCCCACAATATATTTTGCCACGCAGTCCGTTTGGATGTTGGATTTGATTTCAAATCAATCAGATAATGGATTCTATTTTTTTCACCAATATAGAAGTATCGTATAGTTGCCAAATACTCGACCCGACTTAATTCTAATTTTTGTGTCCTTCCGATTTTTTTCTCGCAGTAATCTATCGCTGAAAATGCATTCCATGGATAAAGTTCTCGACACCATTTGGCGTCGTGATCGCTAAGATGATTTTGGCACCATGTGTGAAAATTGATGTTCATAATTTTCATAACATGACCCTTGAAAGGAATCGTAGGGATTTACAGACTGAAAGAGCTGAATAACCGGAGTATTTCATCCCAGAAGTGCTGAGAATTTCCTGCTTTCTCAATCTCGCTGTTCCCTGTTTATTGATGTGGCTGCTTAATTTCTGATACGATCGATTCAACGGATATCTCGACTCTGCGCGCCTTCCATATAGCCACAACTGCCCAGATTAGTGAGGCTGCTGTCAAAATCAAGAAAAACCGCCTGCCAAGTTGCTGGCGAAATAGAGAATTGCTCTTTGAATTCGGCCGTGGTTAGTGCAAGAACGAGTGTCACCAAGAGAGCCGATGGTGTCCACCACTTCCGTTTGGCGTCGAGACGGTCAATAGCTTTGTAGAGACAGAGCTTGAGCTTATCCTCAGTGGTTATAATAACGTTTTGCTCCAGGTTCCAGTGAATTTTATTTATCTGCTGGAAGTTCTGGACTGTCTCCTCAAATGTTTCTTCTTCATTCATCGTGAATCTCTTCCATCTTTTTGCGTGCCCGGCACTGAGCATCCTAAACTTGAGAAGCGGTCAATATTCTGGCAACTATATCGCGTTTTTCTCGTGCTTCCTCGTTACCCTGTGCCGCGGCGAGATTCCACCACATGTGGGCCTCCAAATAGTCTTGCAGCACGCCTTGGCCGTTTGCATACATCACGCCAAGGTCATGCTTGGCTTGAGCAAGGCCTTGATCGGCTGCCTTGCGGAGCCACTTCACCGCTTCTTCATCATTTTGGGGTACATCACGACCAGCGGAATACCTCCAGCCAAGTTTATACTGTGCTTCCGGATCGCCTTCATTAGCTCGCTGTCTCAGGTCTTCTATCATATGGATCGCGTTCATAATTCCTCCATTCCGTTGCCTCTTACTTCACCCACCCACTCGCCCGATTCACACCTCAACATCGCCCCCGTAGTGTACGTATTCTGCTTTGAGGCCAAAACCCCGGGAGCCTGCCCCGGGCTGACCGGCATCCAGGGGCAGGTCCCCGAGAGGGGGGATTTCGGGCATGTATCCTGCGTCTACCGCGGCAGCTTTTCACCAGGATCGCGCCACCGTGGCCAACGTCGTCCGGATCGGCGAATGAGGGTTCAACCCGCGCGGACGGCGAGGCTCTGCGGTTATCCCCCCAGCCCCAGGCTGTCGACCTTTTTCCGGATCGACTCCAGCAGGCCGGGGCGGAAGTTGAGCGTGCCGTCCGCGCTGACCGGCTCCTCGCTGTCGTACATCGCAGCGGTCTCATAGAAGCAGTAGCCGCCCAGCCCTCCCTTGCTGTATGAGTACTCCAGCTTTTCGGCGTCCGACATCTCCTCGTGATGGTGCCGACCGGATTGTTCATATGCACGGGCACTCCGGCCGCGGCGGCCTCGCCCAGCATCTCCTGGGTCAGGGGATCGTCGAGTAGGCGGTCGACGTTCCATGCTCTCCCAAAGAGGGTGGCCTCGTCGGCCAGGCCTGACCGCAGCCAGTTCCGCCAGTTGAAGGTGATGTTGGGCATTGACCTCCATCGGGCCTGGCAGGAATCCGGCCGGAATCCCTCCATCTCGGTGTGCACGGACAGCTTCTTGCCGGCTGCCGAAAGCCGGGTCTTCGCCGCCCGCAGGAAGTGGTCGAAGAACTCGCCCCGCACTGCGCCGAGGAGCTCCGGGTCGAAGTACCCTGTGTCGGGGTCGCTGCCGTACCGCCGTTCGTACTCCTCCGCCACCGGCTCGTTGAAGCCGTATATCTCCTGTGTGTTGACCCAGGAGCTGTGGTTGGATATGCGCACGTCGACCCCGTCGACACCCGAGGCGATGCACGTTCCCACCCAGTCCAACCAGTAATCCCTCACTTCCGGGTAGGCCTCGCAGAGCGCGCCGGACACGTACTCGTTGCGCCCCCTGGCGACGGCGATGACCCCGTCCCTGGTGGCGCCCGTGCCGAACCAGCCGGGGGTAACGTTGCGCGAGTTGGTCACGTCCAGGCAGACCACCACGTCTCCAATGCCGCAGTCGTACTCCAGGTCGTCGGTGCGCAGGTCGCGTTCGGGCCGCCAGATGGCTTTGTGACTGGCCACGACGACGGGGAACTCACGCTCCTCCGGCCCGTAAGCCCGGACCATCTCCAGCGCGGTGTTGGCGAAGGTGCCGCTGTCGTCGTCGAAGTCCGTCGTGACGACGATGAAGGGGTCGAAAAGGTCGAGGCCGGTCAGGTCCAGGGCGCGCACGGACTCCCCCTTTCCGGTCACCGCACCGCCCTGGATCTCGACGACCTTTCTGGGGCAGGTCTCCACCGATTCGCTGACGTTGAACGACACGTCCTTGCGCCGGTAGCCCACGTTGTCGTCGCTGGTCCAGATCTGAATGTTCTCAGGTTTGATGCGGACCGGGGCCATGTTCTTCTGGCGAAGCTGGATGCGGCGGATCGGGACCGTCTCCAGCCCCTGCGGCAGGTCCGCGGAGCGAATCTTCAGGCGCATTTGCGGGTGGTTCAGGACCCAGGGGTCGACCGTGTAGTCGCCGCCGATGCCGGGAAGGCCGGGGTACTCGAGCATCTTGGGGCTGTTCCTGGGGTTGGAGTGGCTGGCGCCGGTCTCGTAGGGCTTGATGGTGGCCCAGAACTCCATGCCCCGCTCGCGGGCGGCGCGGGCACCCACCGCCACGGGCTCGCCAAGGTTCCTGAGTGTCTCCCGGGTAGCCTTACTTCCGACGCCGAAGAACTCCCACATACCTGCCTGATAGAAGTTCCAGTAGACCCTGGTGGCGCCCACCGACTGCAGACGCTCGATCAGGTTTTCCACCAGCGCCCGAGTAAAGACGATGTTGCCGCAGTCGTCGGGGAAGTCGACCAGGGCGGAGACCACGAATCGGTCGTTTTTCACGGTATTCTCCTCCGTAGATTGAAATCGTAAATATCAGGTGTACTCCAACTGAACAGAAACTGGGGTGAAACAGGGTTATTTCTGGGTGGTTTATTTCCAGGTCGTTTGCCAGTTCAGAGTACCGGTACGGGCTGGGCGATGCGACTCCGCGTCTCATGACCGCCCGGACCCGGTTCAGGATTCCTCGCGGATTTCAGTTCAGGAAAACGCTGGCCGGGTTCAATGAGCGGGTCCGTGAGACCGGCCTGCCCGCGGTGGTGGCGTCCCGCTGAGGTATATTATTTCAGTCCGCTTCCATCCGGTTGCCGGGGCACGCCTCATTGTTCCAGCCTGATTTTGATGGCATTTCAGCAAGGCAGATTCCAAGTCCAACGTGACCGGGCAGCCCCCGGGTCTGACAGGGAGCGCCAGGAAAAAGAGGAGATGGGCCATGACCGATAAAGACAAGGATCAGTCACCAATCTGGCAGGAGCGGATTGTTACCGATCCCCTTATTCTGGCAGGCAAACCAACGGTAAGGGGCACTCGGATCTCGGTGGAACTGGTTATGGAGCTGCTGGACGGGGGCCGGAGTGAAGCCGACATCATCCGTATGTACTCCCACCTCACCCCGGAGGACATCAGGGCCTGCCGCGAGTATGCCGCCACCGGCGCGAAGCTGTCCAGCGTTACCTGGGAGGACATTGACGCCATTATGGACGGCAAAGAGGCGTGAGAGTCCTGGCCGACGAAAATATGGCGGAAGAGATTGTCGTCCGGCTGCGTACTGCTGGTTGCGATGTGCGCTGGGCGCGGGAAACCGACCGGGGGGAAGCAGACCCCGACCTGCTGGAACTGGCGACGAGGGAAGGACGCACCCTGATCACCTACGACAAGGACTTTGGAGATCTGGTGCACCGAAACCGTATGCCTGCCCCTTGCGGCGTGATCCTGTTCCGCATTCACCCATCAGTCCCCGACACAGTGAAAACCGAGTTCGTCGCCAGCAGCGTGATGGCTTGGGACAGCCTGCCGTCCGAATCTGGACTATTCAGATACGCCACCAGTGAAGTCAGTTCCGCTAACGGTCCGGGTGTACTGAAGTCGGTAGCGGAGGATCCGGCCTTCTCCGGTCAGGTTGACAAGCTGTGCAACGAGGATGACATGAGCACATTCGGCGACGATCTGATCCAATCCCTCACCGAAGCCCTCGCCCATGCGAAGGGCGAAGGCCCCGCCATCGTTCACACCCCCATATCGCCGCGAATGGTCCGCAAGCAGGCGAAGCTCACGCAGGCGCAGATAGTGCCGTTGATGGGCATGAGCTGTCCGGGTATCGGAAATGGGAGCAGGGAACGCGGCGGGTCAGCGGTCCGGCGGCGACGCTTCTGCGCGTGATCCAGAAAGAGCCGGAGGCCGTGAAACGCGCCTTGCTGTCTCCGTAACCCAGCGACACGGTTCCGGTGGATGAGGGGGCCGCCCGCAGGCACTAGGACCCGTCGTACTCGACGATCCCGAACTCGGCCTTGAACTCCGCCCAGAGGTCGGCCGGCACCTCGGCATGGGCCGAGGCCCAGTTCTCTTCGACCTGCCTGACGCTGGCCGGACCGGTCAGGACGATGGCCTCGATCGGCGCCCGCAGGCAGAACTGCAGGGCGAGGTCGCGGAGGTTGGCGCCCCGGTCGCGGCACCAGGACCACATGGCGTGCGCCTCCGGCTCCTCGGCGCGGTCCGGCTCCGGCCCGGCGAGCACCCGCTTGAGCGGGCTGGCGATGAGGACGCCGACCCCCTGCTTCTTCAGCTCCGGAAACAGCACCGGCCCGGCCTCCTGGTCGAGGAGAGTGTAGTCCATGTGGGTCAGGTGGATTTCGGCGATCCCCGCCTCCATGGCGCGCAGATGCTGGGCGATTCCGCGCACGCCGAGCCCGACGTGCCCGATCACCCCCTCCTCCTTCATGCGGTGGAGCACGTCGAAGGCGCGGCCCGGACCGAGCGCCGCCTCGATGTCCTCCGGGTCGTGGACGAGCACCGAGTCGAGGTAGTCGGTCTTCAGCATCCTCAGGCTGTTCTCGACCGAGGAGCGGATGGCGGGACCGGAGTAGTCGTACCCGCGGATGCCGCGGTGGTACCCGGCCTTGGTCTGCAGGATCACCTTCTCGCGCCAGCCCCCCTCCAGCGCGAGACCGACCCGGCGCTCGCTGTCGGCGTACATCGAGGAGGTGTCGTGGAAGTCGAACCCGACCTCGATTGCCCGCCGGATCGTCGCCGTCGACTCCCTGTCCGGCAGGCCGGTGATCGCCGCCCAGCCGACCCCGACGGCCCGGGCCGTCAGCCCGGTTTTCCCGATCCTCCGCGTTTCGATCTCAGCCGTCATTCGCCACGTACGCCGCGTACAGAAACACGTCGCCGGAACGCTCGCACTCCCAGTTGATCCGCACCCGCACGGGAGAGTCGATCCCCTCCAGGGACCGCGCTCCCTTCCAGGGCGACCGGCGTCCGCAGCCCGTGGACAACGGGAAGGCAGTCGGCCCTGCCGTACCCGGGAAGCGTCCGCATGCGCTCGTCCAGCAGTTCCACGGTGAGCCGGTTCTGCGGGGACATCCCCTGGGCGTTGACGTACACCGACGCCGAAGCCCCTTCAGATCGATGGGGTAGGAGATGCAGTGGGGGTCGGCGTACTCCGGCACCATGTCGTCGCCGATGTGCTCCCGCCAGTAGAGCTGGTGGGTGTCCTCGCTCGGCAGCAGGTTCGGCCTGGGGTCGGGCACGACCTCGAAGAAGCCGAGGCGGTCGCGGGGAGCGCGAAGCAAAGCCGCTCGGAATCGAGGACCCCCGCTGGTCGCGGGCGTCCCACGGTCAGATTAGTTGCGTTCCCATCGTTCAAGAGAAATCGCGTCAATTTCTTGAAAGTGATCGTCTCGTGCGACCAAAGTCAACTGATGCTGTAGAGCCTGAGCTGCTATCCATATATCATTCTCCGGTATGGGACGACCCTCTGCCCGAAGCGCGTTCTTTATCCGACCATACTGTCGAGCCGTTTCCTGATTGCAGCCAATGACCACCGTTGTGGAGGCGAATTCATTTATGCGCTGAATGTTTTCATTCACGCGAATGGATCGCCCAGCGCCATAATACAGTTCGCCAAGTACAATACTGGACGAGAAAACTTCAACGGCTTGGCCCAGACGTTGCTGAATTATTCCTTCTTGAGCAAAGAGAGCGATGATGATATTGGTATCCAGTAGGTATCTACCATTCATGGAGATCTACGCTTCCGCAGTCGACTTGGATCGCTTCAGCCATCTTGTCCAAGTCTTCTCTATCTATTGTTCCTGCAAAGCGCAGCAGAGTCTTGCCAGGGACGCCTTTCATCTCGGATTTTGCTAACGAACGAACGAATTCCAGCACCTCCGCTTGTTGGCCTTCTTCCAATTTATGGATCTCATCGAGAATTTCTTTTTCTACAGAAGGATCTTTCATATTCAGCTCCCCGCGTTTTCGAATTTTACGTGTCTGAAAGGATACATGGCGAGTTTGCGTTTACAAGATGTACATCTGCCGCTCATGCTGCTTTCCCCAGGTCCGCCACGTTAAGGAGGATGATAGACGCAGATACAGGAGCTACTTGAGCAGGACCAACCGCCGGGTCTGCTCGCCGCCGAGAAAGTTCAGGCGCAGGAGATAGATCCCAGCCGACACTGCTGAGCCCTCCTGGTCACGGGCGTCCCAGCGGACTTGGTACGAGCCGGCAGTCTGGAATTGGTTGACTGGTGCATAATTGCATTAATTATCGTTATAACGTTTATTGGGGTTATGCCCCGAAAAGCTACCCCCATTTCGTTGACGGAAGAGGATCGGGCCACCCTGGAGCTCTGGGCGCGGTCGGCTACCAGCGAACAGCGGTTCGCTTTGCGTGCGCGCATCATCCTGGCGGCCGCCTCCGGTCAACCGACCGATGCGATCGCGCAGCGGCTGAGGATGCGCACGGCCACTGTGAGCAAGTGGCGAACGCGCTTTGCCCGCCACGGCCTGGGCGGCCTGCAGGATGCGCCGCGGCCCGGTCAGCCGAAACGGTATGATGAAGAAACCGAGCACCGCATCCTCGACCTGGTGTCGCAGCCGCCGCCGGCCGGGCACGCGACCTGGACCGCCGCCCTGGTGGCCGAGACGTTGGGAGAGGTGTCCGTCCATCATGTGTGGAGAGTGCTGGGTCAGCATAAGATCTACCTGCAAAGGCGACGCTCGTATTGCGTAAGCACCGACCCGGAATTCGCCGCCAAAGCGGCCGACATCGTCGGCTTGTATCTCGACCCGCCGGAGAACGCGGTGGTGGTGTGTGTCGACGAGAAGCCGTCCATCCAGGCGCTGGAGCGCGCCCAGGGCTATTTGCGTCTGCCCCGGGGTGCGGCGCTGAGCGGCTTCAGCCATCGCTACCAACGCCACGGCACCACGACCCTGTTTGCCGCCCTCGAGGTGGCCACCGGCCACATCCAGGCCGGGCACGCCAAGAGACGCCGGCGCCGGGAGTTCCTCGACTTCATGAACGACGTGGTGGCCGCCTATCCGGCCGGCCAGACCCTCCACGTGATCCTGGACAACCTCAACACCCACAAGCCCAAGCGCGACCGCTGGTTGGCGCGCCATCCCAACGTTCACTTCCACTTTACGCCCACCAATGCGTGCTGGCTCAACCTCATCGAAATCTGGTTCAGCATCCTCAGCCGTCGTGCCTTGCACGGAGCCAGCTTTACTTCGCCCCGACAGCTGCGTAACGCCATCGACGCCTTCATCGCCGCTTACAATTCCAGGGCACACCCCTTCGAGTGGAAGAAAGAGAAGGTCTACCAGGGCCGGCTCCATGATACATACGCGGAATTATGCAATTAGGCACTAGCGTGAGCACGGGCTGGCCCAAGGTATTGTAGATTCTCAGCCGCACCGGGCCGGGGGTGGCTAAGTGGTAGGCGATCTGGGTGCTGGCGTTGAAAGGGTTGGGGAAGTTGGGCGAAAGGCGGCTGGTAACTGGGTAGGCGGATTTCATCTCGGGAGACGCGACCACAGTCTCAATCTGTCGATATCCAGGGTAGTCAGGTCCTGGGTGAAGGCCGTATTCCACACCATCAATACGGGCCCACACCAGTTCATCTTGCGTTGGGGCAAACCACCCGTGGGGATCGCTAATAGTAATTGAGACCGGACCCAGACCGCGTTGGAAAATTATCCATCCCTCCCCTGCCTCAGTGCCGCAGCAAACCCAGGAGAATTTTTCCTGATTGGGAACACTCCACTCCTCCTTCTTAATGTACCTTCCAAGTTCAAAAGTAATTGCATGAAGCCACACGAGCTCCCCGTCCAACCCTATGGTAGGGGAGTCGTAGTCGATTGTGCCTCCAACGAAGTCGTATAGCAAAAACTCTTTCTGGTCGGGTTCCAGGCTTTGGAAGAAAGCGGACTGCTTATAGTACTGCGACTCACGCAGTTCGGGATTCGCGTCAATCGCTCCCAGCAATTCGTTAAGGGCATCGGATGTCCAACGTTCCTGGATTAGTTCCCAGATGCCCTTCTCGTCTACGCGGAAGGGGCCTCTAATCATTGGTAGAGTCAGGTGGCTCTGCCATTCCCAGTACTGCTTCCCATCGATGACCTCACTCCTCTCCAATACGTACGCACTGAAAGACACGTTTGCTGAACTCACTGGATCATACACGGCCATAATCCAGATATTCCCTTCGTGGACGGGCAGAAACGGGCCTGAACTGTCTTGGGGAAAGGGAGTGGGTGTAGGTAGATCGAGCGGTTCCCCTTTGAGGAGACGCATACCCGGGGCCTCCCCATAGACAGACCCATCAAAGTGCGGGAAATGCGGCTCTTGGCGGAACGACGACACATACTCGGCGCTCCAGCGATGGCCCCCACCTCGTAGTATCCGGGAGTGGCCCCAAAATGGACCTGACGGATCTGTCGTCGGCGTTCCATCGTAATAGTCGCGGCTACCCCAGTCCCACACCCACTCGAGCGCATTACCGTACATGTCGAACAGCCCCCAGGGATTGGGCAGCTTCTCACCTACGGAGTGAACATCCCCCATAGCGTTGGCTTCGTACCATGCGTAGGACGCCAGCTGGCTCTCGTCATCTCCAAAGAACCAGCGGGTCGTCGTGCCCGCCCGGCAGGCGTACTCCCACTCAGCTTCGGTCGGCAGACGATAAGCGTCCTGCCCAAAGTGGTCGTTCAGCCTTTGGGCAAACTCCTGTGCGTCATGCCAGGAAATGTTGGCAGGGAGTCTTGGCCCTTGGGGATCACTCTCCTGAGACGACCAGGGCGCGGTGCCCATGACCGCCTGCCACTGCTCCCGGGTGAGCTCGTACTTGCCCAGGTAGAAGCCATGAGAGATCGTCACCTCTCTCGTACCGTCGTACTCCGGCGATCCCATGGTGAAGTTGCCCGGCTCGATCCACACCATTTCCAGCGGCACTCCCCCCGGCAACTCAATGGTGATTTCGTCGTCAGCTTGGGCCAGCGTTGCCGGCAAGAAAACGAGGGCGAGTAACCGTTTCATCAGGGGCTTTCCGAAAGGGGCGGGGCGAGTTTCATCAGAAAGGTACAGGATGGCTATTGCGACAAGAATAGATACTGATGAATCCGCCGTTCGACCTCAACCGTCATTCGCCACGTACGCCGCGTAAAGGAACACGTCCCCGGGACGCTCGCACTCCCAGTTGATCCGCACCCGCACGGGGGAGTCGATTCCCTCCAGGATCCGCGCTTCCTTCCAGGCGACCGGCGTCCGCAGCCCGTCGGCAACGGGAAGGCAGTCGGCCCTGCCGAACCCGGGAAGCGGCCGCATGCGCTCGTCCAGCAGTTCGACGGTGAGCCGGTTCTGCGGCGACAGTCCCTGGACGTTGACGTACACCGAAGCCGGTGAGCCCTTGAGGTCGATGGGACAGGAGATGCAGTGGGGCTCGGCGTACTCCGGCACCATGTCGCCGATGTGCTCCCGCCAGTAGAGCTGATGGGTGTCCTCGCTCGGCAGCAGGTTCGGCCTGGGGTCGGGCACGACCTCGAAATAGCCGAGGCGGTCGCGCGGGAAGCGCGCCACGTGCAGGTCGCCCCCCCGCCAGTTCGAGTACCAGACGAGGGACTCGTCGCCGACGTTGGCGAACCCCTGGCCCTGCTCGAGGGTGGGGAAGTCGCTCCCCTCCTTTTCGATCTCGTACCCGGCGATGAACTTGAAATCCGGAATCGGCTCGGTGAAGTGAAGGGCGTCGTTGCTGACGAGAAACCCGAGGTCCATGCTGATGAAACGGCGGTCGTTCGACTCGCCGTGCCACATGCCGTACACCCCGATGAGGACGTTGCCCCGGTCCCAGAGGCCGGCTCCGAGGTGCACCTGCTCGCCGGCGTGGCAGCCGGCGATCTGCCGGTACGGGTGCCGGTCGCGGCGCAGCCCCAGCACCACGGCGTCGCTCCAGTTGTCGAAGTCCCAGGAGACGAAGGTGACCAGCGCTCTCTTGGTGCCGACGTTGCCCCCCTGCCCGTTGAGGAGGTAGCAGCCGTTGAACCGGATCAGCCCGGTCGGCTCGATGGCGTTGTGCTTGAGGATCGGGTTGTTCGGCCCCTCCTTCCAGTGGATGCCGTCATCGCTGTACGAAACGGTGATGTAGTAGGGGTTGTCCTCGGTCACCATCTTGAAGCGGCGCGCCGGATCGGGGTCCTCCGGGTCGTAGAGCACCGAGCAGGAGGCCGGCGTTCCCGGGGCTTGGAAGGGGAGGAGGTTGTTCCGCTTCGAGCCGTTGAACTCGACGAGTCCCAGCTCGGGCTTCTCCCAGTTGACGCCGTCGGTGCTGACGGCGTAGCAGACCTGCGCCGGCGTCGGCTCGCCGTCGATATCCCCGTGGCCGAGGTACCAGAGCCGCAGCTCGTCCTCGACCTGGCAGACGGCGCCGTAGTACTTGACCACGCGGCTGTCCGGGGTCCCCGGCCCGCCCCGCTCCATGGCGACGAGGTGGCCCTTGTAGGGGTTCACGCCCTCGACGAGCCCGATCTGCAGCCGGTACCGGAACGGTATCGTGCGGTCGTCGTAGGGGAACAGCACCGCTTCGCTTATCTCGATTCCGGGTCCTCCGTTCAATACGATCATCTCTCTTCAACTCCTCGGCGTGCAGCCGTCTCGGGCTGTATGCGATGTGAGGTGGACCTCCTCATGTCTTCGATTCTGTCGGGTCCGCGGCATCGAAGCTACCTTCGCGCCATGAACATCCACCACTGGTCCTTCCATCCCGGCGATGATATAACGAGACGGCTGCGCGCGCTCAAGAGAGAGATGACCGGCCTCTGCCTCTGGCACGCGTTTCAGACGGCGCGCAACGGCAGCGGGAACTTCGACAAGTGCCTGTACGAGCGCACCATGATCTGGCGATACCTTCCCTGGAAAAGCCGGTCGATAACGCAGGACCCGGTCTCGGAAGCGAACGTGCTTTGGCAGGAGTTCCGCGAGGGCCTGGCCGCCATCTTCACCTCGTTCGAACGGGCTGGCGATGCACGGGCGTTTACCGGTGCCGCCATGGGCTTCGTCGTTCCGATGTACGAGTGCGAAGAGCAGTACGAGGATGCCAACGCGGAGAGTCTTCTCGAGGAACTCATCGCCAGGGACGCGGGGATGAACTGGTTCGGCTGCTTTCGCTACACCGCGGGGGACCCGGACAGGGACAGAGCGGAGATACACATCGGCAACGACAAGGCACCCCATTCCCCTTTCGCGGACAGGCGCAGAAAGTTCGCCTGGATGCAGCAGCTGCTCGAAGACGCGGCGGGGAACGCCCCGGGGATCAGGCGCATCGGCACGAGCTCGTGGCTGAACAGCTACGCCGCCTACACCGAGCTGTTTCCGGCGAGCTACCGCGATTCATTCGTCGCGGCGAGTCCCGGCCGCATGCGGGGATTGGGTTGGTGGGGGCAATTCATCACGCACGAGGTCACGCTCAACGAGCGGCGGGCCGAGACGCTGAAACAGGCGCAGCGGTTCGAACTCGTGCAGTACCGGGGCACCTGTGAATTCGAGGATCTCGCGGACCACGTGGCGGAACAGCTTTCCGGCCTGTGACCGCAACGCGCACTTTCGCAGGTGCCTACACCCCCCGCTATCCGGCCATTTGTAATATATGCATAATATGCATATATTCAGACGATGGACATCGAATGGGATCCAGGAAAAGCCAGGAGTAACCTTGCCAAGCACGGTGTATCATTCTCAGACGCAGAATCGGTACTCTTTGACCCCTATGCCTTGACGGTTGCAGATGATCGGGAGGTAGTCGAAGAACGGCATGTTACTATTGGTTTGGATGCTTTGGGGCGGACCCTCGTGGTAGTATATGCAGTTTACGAAGAAACCATAAGGATAATTTCGGCGAGATCAGCGACTCGGGGAGAAAGGAAGATTTATGAAACAGGAATATGATTTCAGCCGTGGGAGACGAGGGGCGGTAGTCCCGCAAAGGGGAAAAACGCGAATTACCATGTATGTAGATAACGACATACTGGATGCCTTTCGTTCATTTTCAGATGAGGCGGGGACAGGTTATCAAACCATGATCAACGAGGCATTGAGAGATTACCTTGGAAAAAGGAAGCCTCCTGTTGACGAGGATACCCTGCGTCGAGTGTTGCGTGAGGAATTGCACGCAGCGAGCTGATTTTTGAATTGATGGATTTGTGCGTTATCGCCCATAATTCGAGAGACTGACCACTATTTTAATGAGGAACCCGCCAAGGATGGAATTTGAATGGGATCCAAGGGGAATATTTGGAATTCTTTCGCTCAGGTACAAATTTGGTTCTACTTCAAGCCTGAGGTTATACCCCGATCGCCTAGAGAGCATCCTTCGAGCGCGGGAGCAGGATCTCCTGCCGATTGTAGTTGCCCGGCCAACCGGGGGAGAAATGTGGGGCTTGGATGGCCGCCACCGATGCGAAGCCGCTGAGCGCAGGGGAAGAGAAAGCATCCGAGCCGTGGTTGTCAGCGTTCTAGCTAAGTCCGAATCGCGTCAATGTGTACGGCCGGTCTTTACTTCATTTTTCGGCTCGGCCAAGTCAGGCGATGCGGTCGGAAGCGAACCGCTCCAGCACGGACTTGGCCCAGGCCTCGGCCAAGGGATGCTCGTCGGTCTCGATCACCACCCCGCGCATGCCGCGATAAGGCGACAGCGTGCCCTGGTGGTAGGCCAGAAAACCCTCCGGCAGCGACCGGACGTCGTTCTCGACGAGTCGGGTGACGACCCACTCCGCATTGTCCCGAGCCTCGGCATGACCAGGCAGGAATTCGATCACCAGATCGAAGCCGGGCTCCGGCTCCTGGACCCAGACGCCGATGTGCTCGTCGAGCAGTTCGGCGTCGGCTCGTGGCTTCTCCCTGCACGCAGCTACCCGCATTGGCGCGGATGATCGCATCGGCCTGGAACGGCTCTGCCGATACGTCCTCCGACCCCCCCCTTTTGCCGCTGGCCGCCTGCGCATCACCGCCCATGACCAAATCGCCTTTCCCGAAGACACCGTGGGCCGACGGCACCTCTCATCTGCTGGTGTCCCCTCTCGAGCTCATCGAAAAACTCACCGCCCTGGGCATCGTTGCTGTCCTGACCGACTCCGCCTCCATCCGCGCTTACCTCACAGGCGTCGGACCGCCTGGATCCTTTCCAACACTTGACCGAACTTGACCGATCCGACCGGAGTGCGTATCCCGGAGTGCGTATCTTGGCGGCTTTCTACACCAGCGAACGGAGTTGGACAGACTGGTCGATGCGGTGACGACGTTGGCCGGGGAGGCGACCCGATGACGAGAGACCAGGCAGGCGGCAGCAGGTTTTCGAAGGGAGCGAACATGATCTGGAAAAACCCGGCAGCGCTGGCATTCGTCCTGGGCTCCCGACTCCTGGCAACGCCATCCCATCCCCAACCCGAGGGCCTGGAGGCGGCCCTAACCGTGCGGTTGGAGAGGGTGGTCCCCAGCGAGGACATCCTGGCGGATTTCCACTGGCCGGGGATCGACTTCGAGGACCGTGGCTGGATCAGCCGCACGCCCCTCGAGGATCTGTCCGGACTCCCCGCCGGCCCCAGCATCCGGTTCTACGGCATCTTCGATCTCAGCGTCGAGTCGATCATCGTCGGCAGGTACGGTGCGGAAGCCGCTCCCCAATACCTCTGGTCTCCGCCAGTCGGTCTCCAAGCCGACTCGAAGGTCTCCTTCCTGAACGGTGTCGATGCGGACGGCGACGAGGTCTTCTACTTCGATACGGACAACGACGAGGACTTTGCCGACGAGAGCCCCGTTCATCCCGAGGACGACGGCCTTGTCCTCAGCCTGTTGAGTCGGGCCCTACCCGTGCTCTACGGACACACGGCTCGCGCGGACGTGGAGTTCGAGTTTTCCCACGGCGAATCCGTGGCGCGCAAGACGGTAACGGTCGAAGTCGTGAAATACGAGAAGTACATCCGCAGCCGGGCTCCGGACAACCCGAAGTTCAGAGGCGAGGTCTATGAATTGCTCACGGGATCGGCTGTCCTCAACGGGGATTCTCTGCGACTCGCCATCCGCAACGGTTACGACGTTCCCACCTACCACAACAGCCACGGCAACTACGTCCTGTGGGATCTGAACAAGGACGGCATCTTCGAGAACGAGTGTGAGTCGGAGGAATTCTACCTCAGCGAAAAACCGTTCAACATAAGGGGTCTGTCCCTCGAGGTTCGACGCATCGATCCTGCGGGGGACTTCATCGTCTTGGCGCCAGCAGAAGAGGCCGTGGCCCGCAAACGCGAGATCGCCGCCGACATCCTCGCCCCCGATTTCTCGGTTGTCGACATGTCCGGCGACACGTTGATGCTGTCCGACCTCCGGGGCCAGCACGTACTGCTCGACTTCTGGTTCACCACCTGCGCACCGTGCATCCAGGACACGCCCGAACTGGTTTCGCTGTACGATGACCTGCACGCCCGGGGGCTTGAAATACTCGGAGTCAGCACCGACGGGAGCAGAGATGTCGTGGCCAGCTACGTCGCCGAGAACAACATCGCCTGGCCGCAGATCCTCGACAGGATCGACAACCAGGGGAAGGTGACCGAGCTCTACAATATCGGGGGCTTCCCGTCCTATGTGTGGATCGGACCGGACGGCCGAGTGGTCGATCCGGAATTAAAGGGCCGGCTCCATCGACTGCGTAAAGCTTTCTAGTGCTCCGTTAAGGATTCGGGGTTGTACTTTCCCGTACGTGGTAGTATCAGGGGGACATATGGCCATTCTTCAGGGAGGGTCCTGCCATGTGTCTTTATGCTCGAACACCGGATGCCGCCGAATCGAAGAAACTGAGCCGATGGCTGAAGCGGCCCCGCAATGCCGTCCAAATGCGGCGAGGGCAGTTGATCTCCCTCAGTACCCAGGGGATGCGGGTCCAGGAACTGTCGGCGACCCTGCACCTGCACGAGGAGTACGTCCGCCAGTTGCTGCGACAATACAACGAGGAAGGGCTGGCGGCGCTACGCACGCGAATTCATCCGGGGCGCACCCTGCGCTGACGCCCGAAGACGAGTCGGTGGTGGTGGAGATTGCCAGGATGCCTCCTCGGGCCTTCGGCCCACCCCTTCAATCAGTGGTCGCTGCGCAAGCGACCGACTGTCTGGTCGGGAGCCAGATGATCCCCAAGGGTTTTCCCCATGTGACCATCGGAAAGGTCCTTGACCGGAACCTATCTCAAAATAGGCAAACTTAAACTTGTTTTCGAAATGACAGTGATGTACCATTGGTGTATGGTCAATCTGACCGACAAGCAATGGGAGCGAATCCGTCATCACTTTCCTGAAGAACTTCGTCCCAAGAGCCATCCGGGTCGCAAACCGGTTTGCACGCGTGATGTTTTTGAAGCCGTCCTTTGGATTCTAAACACCGGGGCTCAATGGCATATGTTGCCGCAGTGCTATCCGAACTACAAAACCGTGCATCGCCGTTTTCAAAACTGGTGTCGTCAAGGGGTGGTAGGCGAAGTTCTCATGGACCTGGCCCAGACCCTTCACGAGCAAGGGGGCCTGGACGAATCGGAGGCTTTCATCGATGGCATGTTCTCGGCGGCCAAGGGTGGAGGTGCCGATATCGGCCACACCAAGCGAGGTAAGGGGGTGCGGGTCATGGGGATCGTGGACGGCAATGGGCTTCCCTTGTCGGTGAGCACGCATGCAGCGAACCATCATGAAGTGACGCTGGTTCAGTTGACCTTTGACTTTTACCTGATCGAAGACAAACCTGACAACTTGATCGGTGACAAAGCGTACGACAGCGATTCGTTGGATGAAGAGCTTAAGAAAGACGGGATCGAGATGATCGCCCCGCATCGCCAGAATCGGACCAAGAAAAAGACTCAGGATGGACGGCGATTGCGGCGTTATGTGCGGCGTTGGATGGTTGAGAGATTCTTTGCTTGGCTTCAATGGCAGCGTCGAGTGATCACTCGCTGGGAATTGTATCCGGAGAATTTTCTTGGCTTCGTCCAACTTGCATCCATTTTGATTGTACTTAAACAATTTCAATTTTGAGATAGGTTCCGGCATAAGGTCACCTACCAACGACCCGAACCTGGAAGGAGTCGAAGGATCCGGTCCTTGTTCTCACACAACAGGTCAGCAAGAGTCTTCAAAATTTTATTCTCCTTTGTAGAAGACGGCAATCTCCTTCAATCCTCAGTCCGGTGTGCTACCGTGACGGCGGTGCAGGCGTCCTTGCACATCTCCGTGATCTGCCATTGCCCCGGTCGAACCCGGCTTCCCGGCGTCTATCTTCCCGATGCTGACACTCCTAGAAACACGCGGCCTCATCGAACGGCTCACCCCCTAGTTGGATTCCGGTCTCGCACAGATACCGACTTCCCGCCACCATCCGATTGTGTATGATGCTGTCTTCCTTGGCAATGTTCAAATAGTACGGACCCTCGGAGCTCGACAGTAGGCTCAGGTATTCTTCCTGCGCCCGCACACAAGCCTCGATTCTGGCAGTTGCTGGATCAACAGACTTGTCGTCACTGCAACCAAGCAGCGGCAGGAGAAGAAGTCGGAACCGAAGCTGCCATCTGGAGAGGCAGCGTCTCATGACCCGGCCTCGGGAAGGTTTATTTGCGAGGGTTAGATTGAAGCCATGCCGTTTCATACTGTGTTCTCCTTATGCGCGGTACCACCGGCGATCCGGGGCTTGTTATCGGCACAACTGCCGATGTCCTAATCCAACAGAGGACAGGTTCCTTTCTCAAAGGGAAGGTTCCTTTCTGAAAAGAATTATAAACCTCTGAGATGAAAAAAAGATGGGAATCCGATCCCTGAATAATGAAATTATTATTGAATTTGAGAAGGATACCTCATGATGCCAAGATGGTTGGCGATTGTGCTGGAAGTCGCGTTTGAGGTGATTCAGATCGTCTTGAACCACTGGCGCAGGCCGACCAAGGAGTAGGTGTAATACGTTGCACCTATCTTTTAGCTCGTAGCATCGTCCTGATTTTTCCTGCCAACTGGAATCTGTCCCGTTCACCGGATACCTCCCCCGCGTCCTCTTTCCTGGTGGGGACGGAGAACCTCCCCCACGATTTCAGGTCACCTCGCAAAAATAAGCTCTTTTTTGGTACAATTTTAAAAACATATCACAACAATGGTCTTTTATTTTACTATTATCTTACTACAGAGCACTATATTAAATTCAAAGATACTTCGTGCCAACGCGGCGGGTGACTACGATAACCACCTTTACGATGTGCTTCGCCCCCTCATAGGGTCCGTCGGGATGGCTTCGAAGCAGGACATGACGGTTTTATTCCCTGCTTCCTTGCGCCCATACCTTTTCGTTCTGCAATCGAATTTCACTGAAATGGAGGTGGTTGCATGGCCTGCACTATCACACTCGAGATGCTACGGAAGGGCTGCGCTGACGATTCGTTTGATGACGGTATCCGCATCGACACCGAACTGGAGCCGCTGTCGGGTCCCGGCGGCCCGGTCAAACCTGCGGTGTACGAAGGCGGGACGTACCAGACGAATCGACGCTGGGCATCGTCCGACGATGACGAGTCCACTCCGGTGATTGTGATCGATAACGTCCCTTCCCAGGCCAACCGCCTGGAGGAAGCCCTGCGCCGGAATTGCGCGACGCCGGTTCCTCAGCTGGTGCTTGACCTGTCCTCCCTGAGCAACCTTCCAGCCCACCTGCCGAAACAGCTATCGAGCCTGGAGTTTCCGCACCGCAATGCCGATGCGTATCTCCGGGACCCAGGCACGGAGACGAGGACTTCATCAGAACCGAGCTCGGACAATCGATCTTCAGGGCCACTCCCTGGGAGTGCGGGCCCCTGATGGGATGGTTTCCGCAGGCGCTGTTGTACGGCTTCTGGCAGTCGCACCTTGGCAAGAAGCGGCACAAATAAAACCCGGATAGACCCATTTCTTGTCGCTGACGAGGGGTCGGACTGCTGTATCAACGGTTTGGATCCTTTACACGCGGTGTGGGTACCTTTCTGTTTACACGATTGGGCGGCGAGGCGTCATCTCTTAGTTTCGATGAATTTCCATGTGTTTCGTGTCCGACGCGGCCCCTTAACCCCAAGGAGGTTTGCCATGAGGAACGCACTTTTTGCCCTCGGGGTGTTCGCCCTGTGGACGGTCCCGGCCCATGGGCACGGTACCGGCTCCATCCCGGCCCCGGATTCTATTTGGGTCGAGCCTGGGGCCCCGGAGGATTTTATCGACTTGGCCTGGACTCCGGTGCCGGATGCGGACAGCTACCAGATTTTTCACCATTGGGAAGAATTCAGGGACGGCAGATGGCGGGTAATCGGCCTTGCCGGCGGCCAGCAGGTGGAACATCGGCCGGACGTGGCCGTCATGCGGTTCCGGCACACAAACAAGTTTGGCGGTTCGGGGCCCTTTGCATGGGGCGTGGTAGCCCAGCAGGATGGGCTTAGCTCCGATTTTACCTGGACGGCCAATTTCTACTCCGACCCACCCGTGCCTCTGACGGCCGTTCGGCCCGCTTCTTGGGCCCGAGTCAAGGCCATGGGCCGGGTGTCGAAATGATGTGTCCGGCGGCGTTTTTGTGGGCTATGCCATGGGCCGTACTGGTGACCGGCTTGTTGGCCGATCCGGCCGACGGACACATCGGGGAGCGGCTTTTGCCCATCCCGCAGGTTCCGGCCCATGTGCTGGAAGGCATTGATCTGGATGATGGCAGCATAGACGATTGGCGGGAAGCCCTCGGCCCGCCGCTGCTTACGGCGTTGGATTTTGAGGGTTCGGTTCCGTATGACCCGGCGAACCTGGATTTCCGCATTTGGCTTGCCTGGGGGGAACCGGGCCGCCTGTACATGGCGGCCGTCTTTGCCGATGACGCGCACTACTACGAAGACCATCCGGGCGGCTTCATGGTTTCGGACAACGTTTCCCTTGCGGTGGACGGGGACCATACGGGCGGGGAATACGATTTCCGTGGCCCGCACGGCGACGATCCGACGACGCATGAATCCCATCGGCAGGCGCAACGGTGGCATGCCGTTTCCCAAACGGAGAACGGCCGGGCTTCGGTTGAACTATCCGTGTTCGAGCAGGAAGATTATGGCCCATGGATGTATTGGCCGCCGTTCGCCCACGGCGGCGGAGACACGGCCGGCGAAAATCCGACTATATGGGTTGTGGAGCTCTATGTTACGGCTTGGGACGAACTAGACAGCCGGGGCCCGGACTACAGTCGGATATCGGATTTTCGGGCCGGGCAGATCATCGGCCTCAGCGTCGGTGTCATGGAATGGGACCGCCGTAACCAGGGCGGGAACGATTTTTTCGGCCTTCGGACAACGGCCGAACCCGACCCGTACGGGGGCGCGGATAATTTCTCCGATGGCATTCTGCTGGGCCCGGACGGCCAGGTCCCGACGGCCATCCGATGGGATTCCTGGTCCCGCATCAAGGCCACGTTCGGCCCATGATGGGCAAGCCAACCCTCAAGCCCCCGGGGACGGGAAAGGGGGTCAACGACCGGGGAGAAGTTAAGTGGCCTCCCCCTTTTCGGACCACCTGCGCCAACGCAGATCGCCGCCCTCCAGGTCGGTCTCCTCCAAACAAACCCTCCGCACCTCCCCAGACCGGACTGGGTCCGACGTAGAGAACTCGAAACTGCTGCGGATTTCGTCGAAGACCGGAATGCCGACGAACTTCGGCGTAACCGCGATAGAAGTTCCTAATGCTGACGGCCTACCGCCTCCTGGAAATCGGAGGGTTGTTGATCCCGGAAACAATGTGCTCCCGAGAAATTCGATGCATGCCGGAGTAGCAGCCGAAAGCGAGGCAAGAGAACGGGAATCATGTACGCCCACGGGGCCGCATCCGGGACAGATACCAGACAACCTTCTAATCCTTATGGGATACGGGCAGCTGCTACACCCATGCAATGCATTTCCTGCACCGACCCGACTGCCTTGCCAGTCCCTTGTGGCCGCCGAGAAACAGCGCCACCAGATTGTATCCTTGGAGAGACCGCTCCCCCTGGAATGCGGCCAGCTTGAGGAATTCCCTCGGCGCAGATCTCGTAGGGAAGGTACAGGCACTGGGACGATGGCCCCCTTTCTCTTACCCCCGGTTTACCTCGGGGGAGTCGTGCGAATATCCTCAGTCCGTCCATGCCCCAGGTCCTGCTTGACTCGATCATTCGGCACTGTCCTCTTATTGTAGGCCGTCTGAGTGGGGTGGCGTCGATGCGGACCCGAGGATCGGAGTTGGTCCACCTGAGGCGGTAACAGAGAAATGCAAACCTTCGAATACGGCGATCAGGAAACTACTGCGATGCGAATTCACGCGGACATTGCCCCAAAACTGAACTTTGCGGCCCACCAGAGCGCTTTCCCGGTCTTGCGCCGGCTACAATTGGAGAACCTCCATACAGAGCGGCGCCTTGAGGACATGGTTCTGACCCTTCAATCCAGTCCTGCGTTCATCAGGGAGAAGTCTTGGGCCGTGGACCGGGTCGATCCCCAGGGACTGATACACATCAAGGATCGGGATCTCGAAGTGGATGGCGAATTCCTGTTGGATCTACCCTAACGTTGCAAAAACCTGTTTGAACGAGTATGAGGCGGTTGTGATCAGGCCGCTTGCTTCAGTGTTTCGAGGAAATGCAACAGATCTTTTTGGGCTTTTGGGTTCGAGTTCATCGTCAGGGTCAACTCGCCCTTGGGCTGGGTGAGCCGGCCGGCGCGTTGGATGAAGCGATGACGCAAGGTGTCCAGGGTCTGGAAGGTCCACGGCGGCGGACGTTTGGCGCGCGAATAGGTCGAGCGCCCCTGGGTGAGCATCTGCATTTCGCGCCCCAGGTTGTGAGCCATCCTCGCACACAAGGTGACCATCTGGTTGCCGAGTACCCTTCGGGTGGGGATCAGGTCCAACCCGGCCTGCTGCTTGGCCTCGCCGAAGATCCCTTCCTGAGCGCCGCGGCCCCCGTGGAAGAGGACCACGTTGCCTGCCGAGGTCCTCTTGTTGGTGACCAGGACGCGGTAGTCCTAGTCGGTTTCGCGAGGTTGAAACAGATCCAGCTGCAAGGGCTCCTTGGTCTGACGCTTGACCGTACGGCGCACAAAGACAAACCGATACGTGGCCGGCCGGCTGGCCGGTTTCCACGCACTCTCGAAATAGGAGCGTTCCTCATCCAGATAGCGCCAGCGCTTGCGGGACTCGATTTTGTGCTTGAGTACGGGGAAGCGTTCGAACGGCACGCTGAGAGTGGATTCGACGCCATACAGGTCGAGGAGAGTGAGCGTGTGTTGGCTGAAGAAGGCGCTGTCCAGTCGAGCCTCGAGCACGGTGTGGGGAAGAAGGGCGCGCACGCGATCGAAGGCGTCCATCATGAACTCATGAGCGCCCTTGCTGTCATGGACGTTGCCGGGACGGTGCAGGACATCGAGGAATTGCCCGGTTTGGGCCACGGTGCCGAACAGGTTGTAGTAGCTGCGCGCGCCCTTTCTTTTGGGGTTGTAGCCGACAGCGGTGCCTTCGGCATGACCGCGCGTGGACACCACCGAGCCGTCGAAGTCGAGGGTCAGACGGGCAAAACGCTCACGCTGCAGGGCGTTCCTCACCAAGGTCGAGGACAGCTGCCGCACCGTGGCAATATTCGAGGGCTTCAGGGTCGCCAGGGTGCGACTGACGGTGGCCACGTCGGGGAGACGACGCAGCCCCAACAAACGCCGCACGACCGGATCGTCCCGGTAATAGTCCACGTCTCGCAGGCGCCGGAAACCGGCTATATACGGGTTTTTCAACGTGGTATTTATAGCGTTTCCCCAATGAGATTTTTAGGGTTTCATACTGTACGGAATCGGGCCGGAATCTGCGCAGGGATATCGAGGTCTCCGACGCACAGGTAAATCAGGTCGGCAAAGGCATCCAGAGTTTTAAATCCACTGGCTCGATTCTTGACCATGCGGATAATGCGATTGAGCCCTTCGGCGGCGGCGTTGGTCAGGTGCGTGTCGACGAAGGCGGTGATGCCGGCCGCCTGCTTGCGCACCGTGTTGACGAACTTGCGCAGGGGCTGCAGGCGGCTGCGCAGGGCCGCCGTCGTCCACTTCTTGAGGAAGCGTTCGGCGGCCCAGCGCGCCTTGTAGCGCCAGAAGTGCTCGAACTCGTCCTTCAGGCGCCAGGCGCGGTAGATGCGGCGGTTGGCCTTCTCCAGGGTTTGGAGCGTGCGCCGATCCTTTCGCGAGCGCTGGGCGGAGTGATGCAGCAGCACCCAGCGCAGGCCCTTGAGCAGCTTGCGGTCCTCGCCACAGGCTTGCCGCCACTGCTCCTTGCGCACCTCGTCGACGGCTTCGTTGAGGGCCTTGACGACGTGGAATCGGTCCAGGACCAACTCGGCGTTGGGACCATGCTGCCGGATGGCGCCGATGAAGGTCTCGCTCAGGTCGCAGCAGGCCCAGCGGATGCGGTCCTTCTGGAAGGCGCTGAGATGGTCCCGGAAAAACGCGTCGATGGTCTTCCGTGCCTTGCCCTTGCCGACCCAGACGACACGGGAGCGTTCCAGGTCGTAGACCAGGGTAGCGTATTTATGGCCCTTGGCGTAGGAGATCTCGTCGATGCCGAGGGTCTTCAGCCGGCGGATGCGGTGCCCCGTACGCCGGCGCTCGATGAGCCGGTGCAGCTGGTCGGACAGGGTCGACGGGGCCAGACCCAGCAGGCGCGCGGCGGCGGCCTGCGTCATCCACTGGCAGTACCTCAGCAGCAGGTATTCGAAGCGGTAGCTGACCTGGGCCGAGGGCGCCGCCCAGGGCACCTCCTCGACGCGACGGCCGTGGGTCGGGCAGCGGATCTCCCGAGGGGCGTGGTGCAACCAGAGGGTACGGCCGCAAACGCGGACGTCGCGCCAGCGGCGGAACTCCATGACCTGTACGATCTTGCCGCGGCGCCCACACTCGGGACACCGGCACCCGTTCCTTTGGGGCTTCACCGCGACCACGACGGCCGCTTCTTCCCCGTGTCCTTCGAAGCACACGCCCACCGCGCGAAATCCCTTGAATTGGAACAGCTTGGAGACGAACTTCATAGCGGTCATAGGTCGCCTTCCCTTCCCTTTCTTGGGGAGTGCTTGATGGGGATACACCAAGCATAGGGAACGACCTATGGCCTTGTCATGTACTCAGATGGACAGCAAGGGCTCAGGTACTTTCCGTACTTACGTTTCGGCGTTGAAAAACCCGGATAGACCCCACAATGACATGGGGGCCGAAGATGGCCGAGCTTTTCACGGGCCGGAATCCTCGAAGCGAAGACGCGGGAGCTTGGGAAAACGGGCACAAATCGCTTGTTTGCTGTACTTCACCCTAACGTTGCATAAATCAGCTTGAAGGAGGTGGTTGTGGTCAGGCCGCATCCTTCAGTGTATCGAGAAAATGCAACAGATCCTTTTCGATTTTTGGATTCGAATTCATGGTCAGGGTCAACTCTCCCTTGGGCTGAGTGAGACGCCCGGCGCGATGCAGGAAGCGCTGACGCAAGGTGCCCAGGGTCTGGAAGGTCCACGCCGCCGGACGTTTGCCACGCGAATAGTTGGATCGCGCCTGCGCCAGCATCTGCATTTCGCGCCCCAGGTTGTGGGCCATCATCGCACCCAAAGTAACCATCTGGTTTCCGAGCAGCCGTCGGGTGGGGATCAGATCCAGCCCGGCATGTTGCTTGGCCTCGGCGAAGATCCCTTCCTGAGCGCCGCGGCCATAGTGGAAGAGGAGCACGCTACGTGCCGAGGCTCGGCTTGTTGGTAACCACAACGCGGTACTCGTGATCGAATGCTCGGGGTTCGAACAGATCCAGTTGCAGCGCTTCCTTGGTCGTGCGCCGTACCCTACGGCGCACGAAGAGAAACCGGTACGAGGCCGGCCAGCTTTTGGGTTTCCAGTCACTCTCGAAATAGGAGCATTGCTCATCGAGATAGCACCAGCGCTGGCGCGCCTCGATTTTGTCCTTGAGTAGCGCAAAGCGTTCGAAAGGGACACTGATCGTGCATTCGACGCCATACAGGTCCATGAGGGTAAGCGTGTGTTGGCTGAAGAAGGCGCTGTCCAGTCGGGACTCGAGCACGGGGTGCGCCAGTTCGTCGCCCACGCGATCGAAAACGTTCATCATGAATTCATGAGCGTCCTTGCTGTCATGGACGTTGCCGGGCCGGTGAAGGACATCGAAGAATTGACCGGTTTGGGCCACCGTGCAAAACAGGTTGTAGTAGCTGCGCGCCCCTTTTTTCTTGGGATTGTAGCCGACCGCGGTACCTTCAGCATGACCACAAGTGGAGGACACCGAGCCGTCGAAGTCGAGGGTCAGGCGAGGACAGCGTTCACGCTGGAGCGCTTCCCCTTTCGTGGACCGGCTCAGAAAGTTCGCCTGGATGCAGCAGCTGCTCGAAGACGCGGCGAGGAACGCCCCGGGGATCAGGCGCATCGGCACGAGCTCGTGGCTGAACAACTACGCCGCCTACACCGAGCTGTTTCCGGCGAGCTACCGCGATTCATTCGTCGCGGCGAGTCCCGACCGCATGCGGGGATTGGGTTGGTGGGGGCAGTTCATCACGCACGAGGTCCCGCTCAACGAGCGGCGGGCCGAGAGGCTGAAACAGGAGCAGCGGTCCGAGCTCGTGCAGTACCGGGGGACCTGTGAATTCGAGGATCTCGCGGACCACGTGGCGGCACAGCTTTCCGGAGTGTGACCGCTAAGCACAATTTCGCGACCGCCTGGACCCTTTCCAAACCAGCCGAATCTCATTTTCCTGTCTACTCATCGGATTCGATCCGTTTGAGGATGGCGAACTGGGCGTCGGCAAGGTCCGGTGTCTCCGAGCGCCGCCAAACACGTTTCTCCAAGGCACAGGTAGGCCCTGCCGTAGTGAAAGCCGTCCAGTCCGACCAGGGGTCGGAGATCGTCCTATCTGTCACAACCGCAACGAGTTAGGCCGGATATCCCGAACGGGGAAACAGTTGCGACGGTTCACCCCGAAACGTACCATCGTATCGGATGGGTAATACCAGGCGGGCATTATCCGAACCCATTTGTTCAGATGCAATTAGTTTAGATGCAGTGACGCTTGTTTAGCTGTAGGGAGTTATGGGGACATTAGAGTTCATCGCTGCTCTCGTTGAAGCACTAGCTTGGCCCGCTGCGGCGGTGATGGTTCTCGTGTTGTTTCGCCGTTCCGTCCGGGCGTTGCTCCCGAACCTAAATCGATTCCGGTACAAAGATCTTGAAGTAGAGTTCAGCAAGGAGCTCGCTGCCGTGAGGGCGCAGCTGGAACCGCCAGCGGAACCCAAGAGACTGCCTCCCGCCGAGGACGAAGAGGCCACGGACTACTATCGAGCAGTTGGTGAGGGGTCGCCGCGCGCCGCGATCATCGAGGCATGGATCGGTTTGGAAACGACTGCCGTGTCCTCCGCGCGCGCCCTGGATCTACTTCCCCAAGACAGACCGGTTTCGTTTCCGCGTTTGCTGGCGGCCCTGCGATCCCACGAGTTGGTGACGCCTCAGGAGGCAGAGGGCCTTGGGAAACTGCGAAGGCTACGAAACGTCGCCGCGCACGACCACAAGTTGAACATCGGAGAAGCTGAAGTGGAGGAGTTCATCGAGGTGACGCGCGACATTGCTGAGAACGTCGCTTCTCGGGCTTGGAAGGAGATGCCCAAGAACTGTTGATAGGCCCAGCGTCACATCATCTAACAGGTCCACTGGTGGCTGCTGCCGCTGAGGCTGCCTCCGCGAACACCCGCCTACGGCGGGCGTCGCCAGTGGCCGGGACGTTATAGGAATTCGTCATTCGCTTTGAGTTTTGTACGCATGTGTCTCCGTCAAACCATCACGTCGTTGCGGATGACTGAAAGGAGAAGACCTCATGCATTCTGACAGCCTCTTTGAGGAGGGAGTCCCGCTGGTCAACGCATACTTCGTCAAAGTGGATGCGTCAGGGCACTCCGCCATCGTGCGCGAGAACCCAAGCGACAAGGCCGACTTGCTGTTCGACCTATTAGAGAAATCCATTTACGACCTCGTTCAGTCTAGGAGGACGCTGAATGACTGCGCGTACGCCGAATTTTGGGGGTGGCAGGGCGACGGAGGGTTATGCGTCATCTACGATTCCCATGAGAGTAAGGCAAACACCACGGCTCTCGAAAGCGCGATCGCGATTCTGGAGCGTGGCCTGCCCGGCTTACGCGAGGATTTTCGAACGCAAGGGATTCGGGGAGACCTGCACCTCCGCGTCGCGATTCACAAGGGGGCGTTTCGATACAAAGAATGTCACGGCTCGATTCACTCGCGGGAGCTGAACTTCGTGGCGCACCTTGAGAGCGTCGCGCCCCGCGACGCTCTAGTGATCTCACGAGCCGTCCTTGAAGCGAGTTCGGCAAAACTGCGAGAGAAGTTCACACCGCTCGACTTTTCGTTTGAGGGTGAGGATGTGTACATCCTCCAGAGCCACTCCTCACCGGCACACGTTTTCGAGTGGATTGCCCGAATCCCGATCGAAGGCTCGTTCCAACTCAACACCGTTGCTCAGCGGCCAAGTCAGGCAGCCAAGGCTCGGATCATGAGTCATGCAGTTGCGGAGGTGGTTGATTGCGGAACCGCGCTCAGCACGTGCTCCAACTACTTGCTGACTCGCGAAAAGCCCGGCGAATATCGGCAGCAGGTGTTGGAGCTGTTGCGGCGCGGCGTGAATTACGTCTGCCTTGTGTTGAACCCAGACGCCGAAATCGCAAACACCTATGAGAAGGCTCGGGGCGAGGAACTCGTAAAGAAGATCCGAGCGTCGCTCGAGAGGCTCGAATCGTTCTCCGCAGAAGTCCAAGACCTGCCCGGAGACTTCAAGGTCGTCGCGTACGACGCGCTCCCTCATTTCGCGGCAATCGCGATCGATCGCGACGCAGACGGAATGTTGCTCGTGTCGCCGTACATGCCGAGTGCGGTAGACTTCCGACTGGAACGGGGTGACACCATGCACTACTTCCTGCGACGAGAGCAGGACGAAGGCCTCTACGAGCAGGTAAACGGATGGATTGACTACTACAAGAACGGTGAGCAAAGCATCGAGATCCTGTAGACACGGGGCCGATGCGATTAACAAGGGTTAGACGACACGGGCGAACCGGGCCGACTTCCGATAACAGGTCCCCTGGCGGCTCCGGGCCTTCGGCCCTCCACGCAACTCGGCTGACGCCGAGTTCCCCAGTGGCCGAGACGTTATGTGAAAGCCTTTCGAGCATGTGAGATGCCGAAAACCAAGGCACTTGAAACGATAGAGCTGTTTCGCGAGAGGCTGGATCGGATAGCGAGTTTCGGCGCGACCAAGGAGTTCGTGACCGACAACGGCGGAGCACTCATCGTGTTTGACCGAGAACGCGGTTGGGAGTCGATCTTTGAAGGTCCATCGGAGAAATCGCGCAACACGGTGATCCCTAATCTTCGGTTGCTCATCCGCGACGGGAGGGATCGTATCTCGTTGCGAAAGGTGGGGACGTTGTACGAGCAGCTCAACGTGGCGCCAGAAATCCGAGAGCGCTTTCAAGCACTTCGAGCCGATCTCAACGCCTTACTTGATCACCCGACAAACATCGCGATCGAAGACACACGTAACCTTACCTTACATATCGAGATGTTGTCGAGATCTTCGTCCTTGGGACGCTACATGCGCGTGGCAAGCACCCCGATCAGCTGCGCGATCTGAGGGGAACGCCTTTCTTTCCGGTTCTGGAGACCTACTTCTCTACCGCCGTTGGGGCGCTACTGCGAGCCGTTCCGGAATTGCAGGACATAAAGAGGCGGCTCTCGCCCAGCGTTGCATGAAGGGCGGGGCTTCCACATAACAGGTCCACTGGGGGCTCCGGGCCTTCGGCCCCCCGCGACCGCCGCCCTACGAGCAGCGTCGCCAGTGGCCAAGACATTATGTTGACATATGCGCCGGTAGGGGCGGCAACCCATGTCCGCCTATTCTGGAGATGACGAAGTGGCAGGCGAAACACTTGATACTGTGAAACAGTTAGTGCGCAAAGGCGAAGTAAGAGTGTCGGCCCATGGATACGATGAAATTGCGGCGGACGGCATTAGGGTGCGCGATGTTATTGAAGGTGTAGAAGATGCGATTGTCGTTGAAGATTATCCACATTACGCTAAAGGCCCCTGTGTTCTCGTATTGCAGCATGACCGTACAAGACAAGCAATACACATTGTGTGGGGCATCCCAGCTGGATACACTTCACCCGCCGTCGTAGTGACGGCCTATCGCCCCAACAGACAGGATTGGGACGAGGGTTTCCTCAGGAGACGAACATGACGAACAGAGTGACTACGAAACTGGTGCGCGCAGGGGAATATGCTGCGGAGGTGGAGGTGGAGCTGATCGATGGGGACGCCGGATGGCCGCCCTACCTTTCAGTTAGGGACGCTGAAAAGCTGGATGATGTTCGTGAGGCTCTAAGGAAGGGTGATCTAGAGCACGCGGCTCGGATGTCTCGTGTGTTTCATCTGACCCCGATTGAAGCGTGAAGCACCACATATTCCTGAAAGGGCAAAAATAATGCTCTTCGGTCATTTATAGCGCAGCAGATGGGCCGGTGGACTCTAGCAAGAATACCGGTTGATCCAGGTTGATGGCCTCCTCCGCCAGCCGTTCAAAGAGAACCTTCTCGTTCCAATTCTGTGTGCCCTCCCTCAATTTCTCCTCAGGCCGAACAACACACATTTTCGCGCGACCGGCTGGATCCTTCCCAAACCAGCTAAAATCCAGTTATCCTGTCCTTTGGATCAGAGCGCTGACCCACGCCGTGCCTATTCTGCGCTTTATACGCCCTTGGCGCCAGACGGAAAACCATGCACGAGACCACCCTGAGAGCCGGCGCGGCGATGAAGGACATCACCCCGCCCGCAGGTACGCACCTGGCAGGCAGCGGGGCCGGAGAGCACCGCCCGGCCCAGGCCGTGATGGACCCGCTCTTTGCCAAGGCCATAGTCTTCGAAGCCCGCGAGCGGCGCGTCTGCATGGTGATCCTGGATCTCACCATGGTCACCGGCGACTACACGGACCAGATCCGCGCTGCCATCGGCGAGGAAACGGGCATCCCGCCCGAGGCGATCATGGTCCAGGCGACCCAGACGCACTCGGCCCCGAGCCTCGGCTGCTTTTTGCTGGATCCGGATTTCCCCTTGGAAACCACAAAGGAGACCGAGTATCTGCGTGGGGCCGAGCGCGCCTACGGCAACCGGGCCGCTGCCGCCGCGGTGGAGGCAGCGGTTGAAGCAGTGGCCAGGCTGCAACCCGTGCGCATCGGTCTGGGGCGCGGCGTGTTGGGGGACCTGGCTTTCAATCGCCGCGGCATACGCCGGGACGGCACCATCGCCATGCCCAAGCCCCGGGGCCGGGAGGAACAGCCGTTCGGGAACGCGGATATCTGCTACCTCGAAGGGCCGATTGATCCTGAAGTCGGCGTCTGCTGCGTCCAGGACATGGACATGAAGCCGCTGGCCTTTCTCCTGCACTACACCTGTCACCCGGTCAATGCGTTCGGGTGCCCGGAGACCTACCGGGCCGTGTCGGCGGATTGGCCCGGCGCCTGGACGCGGGAGATGCAGCAGCGGTTCGGCTCCGGCGCCGTGCCGTTGGTCGTCAACGGCTGTTGCGGCAACATCAACCCCTGGCATCCCTTCGACCCGGATTTCCTGCCGGACCACCGGCGGATGGGGCGCGAACTGGCCCGGATGAGCGAACGAATCGTTCACGCTATGGCGTTTGCCGACAACGCTGCGTTGGCTTGCAGGGTCGAAAAGGTCGGCCTGCCCTTCCGCGAGATTCCGGCCGGGCGCTTGCGCGAGGTCAACGCGATTCTCGCTGAGAGTCCACAACCGCCGCGCGGGGCAAACGGCGAAGTGGATCCGCGCTGGTTCCGGGCCGCATCGACCCGCAGCGTCGAGCTGTGCCGGCAGCGGGACGCCGAGTTCCCCTATGAAATCCAGGCTTTCCGCATCGGCGACCTCGGCGTAGTCGGCCTGCCCGGGGAACCTTTTGTCGAAGGACAGCTCGCGCTCAAAACGAACTCGGCGGCGCCTTTTCTCTTTCCAGCTCACCTCACGACCCACTATGTCGGCTACCTGCCGACGCGGGAGGCCTGCGCCCGAGGCGGACACGAGGCCAACGAAGACGTTACCTACTGGGCCAAGCTCGCCCCCGGTTGCCTCGAAACAGTGGTCGAGCAGGCTCGGACGCTGGTACAAGAGCTGTTTGTATGAAGGCGGGGCTTGTGGCAGCTGAAGCACCAGCCTGGCCGATAGCACGCTCGACCGGAAGCGGCTGTTCAAGGTCATGGATCCAGGCGGATACCGCGGCTGCATCGAGCTGGAGTACAGGCGGCAACAATATTCCCGGCACAGTGGCGTTCGTCTGCTGTTTCCATAAACTGGTGGGGCGAGGGTGACCGATTCGAAAGCGATACATCCAGACCGGAGAAGAGTGCAGTGAATCTGACATGCGACACCACTACCTTCCGCGACCGCCAGGCGATTCGTCTCGAGAGCGATGCGTTGCAGGTGACCGCGCTGACCGGCTGCGGACACCTGGCGAGTCTGCGCCGCCCGGATGTCGATGTGAACCCGCTGTGGGAACCGCCCTGGCCGTTGATCGAGCCGGAGGCCTGGGATCCGCAGAAGCATCTGGAAATCTACGGTCCCGGTGAGGGGCGTCTGCTCGCTTCGCTCGCCGGCCACTCGCTCTGTCTCAATCATTTCGGCGACATCAGCGAAGCGGAAGAGGCAGCCGGCGGATATCACCACGGGGAAGCGTCCAATCTGCCCTGGACGGTGTTCGCCCAACAGGCCGATGCGGGCAGTGCCCGCCTCGATTACGGCCTCGACCTGCCGGATGCGCGGATGCGCTTTCTCCGCACCCTGGAGATACGACCGGGCGAATCGACCCTCTACATCAGGGAGCGCACGACCAACCTGCGGCGCTCGGACGCCCCGTTCTTCTGCCAGCAGCACGTGACGATGGGACCCCCTTTTGTCGAAGGGGGCCTGACCCGCCTCGACCTGCCGGCAAGGAGGGGACAGACGAATCCGGTCGCCATCCACGACACCGACCCCCTGCTGCCGGACCAGTCTTTCGACTGGCCTGGGGCTCTGCTTCAGGGCGATCGCGGCACCGCCGACCTGAGCCGCTATCCGGAGGATCGCTACATGGCGGTGGCCACGGTCCTTCTCGAACCGGAGGGAGACTACGCGTTTACCGCGGTCTCGAATCCCCGGCTCGGATTATTGCTCGTGTACGTCTTTCCCCATGAGGTATTTCCCTGGACCACCTTGTGGTACGAGCACGAGGCCGCCGAGTTCCTCCCTTACAGCAACAGGACGATTGCATGGGGTGTCGAGTTCGGCTCGGTCGCCCTGGCACACAGGGTCATGGACACCATGATGGCCGGACCGCTCTTGGGCGTGCCCCGCTTCGGGGCCCTGTCGGCGCGGCACACGGTGGAAGTGAACTACCAGGCCCACATGCTGCGCATTCCGGAGGATTGGCAGGGAGTCGAACGCGTCGTCCATGCCGGCGGCGAAACCATCGCCGAGGAACGCGGTTCAGACCGGTGTGTGCGAACGCCCAGCGACTGGCGCGTGTCGACGTGTTCTGCGCCCGCGTGCGCCTGACCTTCGACCAGTAACTTCCAGCGGCCATCCAGCGAGGAGGGGCAGGAGGATCAACATGAGCGTGCCGAACGTTACCTTGGCCTCGGGCCACGCCATCCCGCAACTGGGCCTGGGCACCTGGCTGTTGCGCGGAAAGCAGTGCCAGGCCGTGGTCGAAGAGGCCCTCGAACTGGGCTATACGCACCTGGATTCGGCCTGGATGTACCAGAACCAGGATGCCATCGGCCGCACCCTGAAGGAGGTGGGAGCCGACCGCGACCGGCTCTTCATCACCTCCAAGATCTGGCATTCGCACCTGGAGTACGAGTCGACCCTGGAGCAGATGGAGGAGATTCTGCGCGATCTGCGGACCGGATACGTCGACCTCCTGCTCATCCACCACCCCGGTCAGGGCGTGCCGGTGGAGCGCACCCTGGCCGCCTTCGAGAAGATCCACCGGGCCGGCCAGGCCCGCAGCATTGGTATCAGCAACTTCAGCATCGAGCAGACCGACCGGGCCCGGGCCGCCACCGGTTTGCCCATCTGCACCAACCAGGTGGAATACCACCTGCGCCACAACCGCGAAAAACTGCGCCGCCACTGCCATGCCCACGATGTGGTGCTGACCGCGCACCGCCCGCTGGCCCAGGGCGAGCTGGCCCGGGACAAGGCTCTGAAACAGGTGGCCGCCGAACACGGCAAAACCCCGGCACAGGTGGCCATGAAGTGGCTTTTGCAAAAAGACATGGTCGTCATCCCCAAGGCCAGCTCAACGGCACATTTGCGCGCCAATCTCGATTTGTTCGACTGGCAGTTGGGAGCCGAGGAGATGGCGCGCCTCGACGCAGTGGGGAGCGACCCGGATTAGCTGAACCACAGGCGCTGAACCAGCGGTGTATCCACTTACTCAGCGCGTTCCGCCACCTTCTGCGGCATAAGTCGGTATCCCATCGCCCGCATTATCGAGTTGATGTTGTCGAGGCGCGGATTCCCTTTGGAAGAGAGCGCTTTCTGCAATCCATGACGAGTCATCCCGACTTCATCGGCTAGCGCAGACAGGCTCCTGACGCGGGCAACGATTCGCAACGCAGACAGCAACGCCGCGGAATCGCCATCCGCGGCGTACTCCTCGAAGTTCTCCGTCAGAAAGTCCTCTATCTCCTCGGGGTGCTCTCTGAAATACTGCTCGGTCACTTGTCCCAACGTCCTGTACTTAGACATGGCTCAAATACTCCTTCCAATATGCTCTTGCTTTCGCAACATCCTGGAGCTGACTGCTCTTGTCTCCCCCGCACAGCAGCACAACTATCGTGTCTCCAACTTCTCCGAAATACGCGCGGTAGCCGGGGCCAAAGAAAAAGCGCAACTCAAAAACACCCTCCTTGAGCGATCTGCAATCGCCATAGTTTCCACTTTCGACACGCAACAAACGGCTCAGAATTCGGCGCCTTGCCCGTGCGTCGCGCAGGCTTTTCAACCAGTCGTTGAACGGCTCCTTCCCGGCCGCATCCCGGTAGAAAATGACATGTTTCTCTGCAGCCATCCTAAGACCCTATCCTGGTGCTGCTACGCATGGTTGCAGTAGAAATTAGAGACGCCAACTATAGTTGGCAATCAAGGCCGGAGCGAATTCCTTACGGCCTATGTCAGAACAGGCGCAGAGCCGAAGTTTGGATCGATCGAAGCAATCCAGTTGAACGCGAAAGGGGGGCGCAATGGCAGGCGGGCGCATTCCGGACGGACCGCTGGTAACCTTCGAAGATATCGCGGGCGCCCTGCGGCAGTTGAGCATCGGTGACGGCGGCGTCGTCTACATCCACAGCTCGCTCAGCAGCATGGGGTACGTGGAAGGCGGGGCCGATACCGTCATCGATGCGTTCCTGCACGTCCTCGGTCCGGCAGGAACGTTCTGTGTTCCCACCATCGTCTACGCCGCCCAGGGGCCGCGGCCGCCGTTCGATGTTCAGCGGACCCCTTCCGAGGTCGGACGCATCACCGAAACCGCTCGACTGCGCGCCGAGGCGCGGCGCAGCAACAATCCAACCCACAGTGTCGCGGCTATCGGGGCGCGGGCGGAGGAGATAACGACCGGGCACGACCGCGGGAAGGGACGACCGAGCCCCTGGGGGGAGCTGGCCTTCGGCCACGAAAGCCCGTGGCAGCGATTTTACGACCTCGACGCCACCCTCGTGCTCCTGGGTGTCGACTGGGAGGTCAACACGATGTTCCACTACCAGCAGTGCGTCTTCATCGAGCCGTACTGGAGCGAGTTCTCGGTCGAGCCCCCTTTTCCCTACTACGACCGAACACCCATGGGACGCGCCCTGGAGGCAGCCGGCATCGTGCGCACGCAGCGGCTGGGTTCGGCGACGGTGACGTGTGTGGAGTCGAGACCGATGGTGGACACGGCCAGCGAGGTGCTGGCGGAAAACCCGGCCCGGTTTTTCAAGGATGCCGGGAAGGTTGAGTTCGTTCGCTGGTACCGGAGTCTCCCGGCGCGGCGGCGGCGCGCACCTGTCGGAGCAATCCTCGGAGGAATCGGCGACCAACTGGAAGATGGAGTTCATCGTCTTGGATTGCCTGCGCCCGCCTTGCGGGCGGGAGGAGTTCGAGCCGTTATCCGGCACTGCCCTCCCGGCGCTCGGTTTCGAGGCTCAGGTGAACAGCGGCGGCGAGGTGGGGCTATTTGTCAAGGCCCGCGCCCCGGCAGGCGGAGGGAGTGGCGCCTCCGGGGCCAGCGGCGCCAGGGGCGCCTCCGGTGGTGGAGCGGCGGCGACCCCGGTGCGGGTGGAGGCGGCAGGGGACACGGTGCGGGTGTCGGGCCTGGCCGACACGGTGGTGCACCAGATCCGCGTGCGGCTGGTCAACGCGGACGGGGTGCCGGGCGTGGCGTCGGACTCGGTGGCGGTGGTACCCTTGCGGGCGCAGGCCGGCGACGGTCAGGTGACGCTGAGCTGGGACAGCCCGGGCCACGACAGGCTCGAGGAGTGGCAGTATCGGCAGCAGCGGGGCCTCGGCTCGTGGGGGGAGTGGCAGGACGTGCCCGGCAGCACGGGGTCGACGACGTCGCACACGGTCACGGGCCTGGCGAACGGGGAAGTCTACGGGTTCCAGGTGCGGGGGGTGTACCAGCTCACGGCGGGGAGTTACCGGGCCGGAGCGGTCTCGTTCTCCCGGCGGGCGATGCCGGTTGGGAAGCCGGATGCGCCGGGCAACCTGGAAGCGGATCCGGGGGACGCTCAGGTTGTTCTGACGTGGCAGACGCCTTTCAACAACGGCTCGTCTTTGACGGGGTATGAGTATCGTCAAAGCGCGGACGGGGCGGTCACGTGGTCTCCGGACTGGGGGGCGATTGCGGACAGCGATTCGACGACGGCGAGCCACACGCTGATGAGCCTGAGCAACGGCACGGAGTACACCTTCGAGGTGCGTGCGGTCAACGCGGTGGGTTCAGGGGACTCGTCAAAGGCTCAGGCGACGCCGGGCCGGGGGCCGCCCCCGGTTCGCAACCCTGAAGCGTCGGGTGCGAACGGTCAGGTGGAGCTTTCGTGGGATGCGCCGTTGTCGGATGGGGGCACGGCGTTGACGGGGTATGAGTATCGTCAGGGCGCCTATCAATTGAGCGGCGGGGAGCGCACGTGGTCGGACTGGACGGCGGTGCCGTCCCCGGAGGAGGCGCTTCCGACGAGCCTGACGCTGTCGGTGGGGAGTTGCACGACCTACTACTTCGAGGTTCGGGCGCGCAACGACGCGGGAGCCGGGGACTCGGTGCGGGTTTTGGCGTTGGCGCCGAAGTGGTCGGGCTCGCTGTCGTCGGATACGACGTGGAGCGGCGCGGTCTGTGTGGACGGGGAGGTGACGATCCCTTCGGGGGTGACGTTGAGCCTGGGTTCGGGAACGGAGGTGTCGTTCAGCCCGGGGGCGCTGATCGTGTCGGGTACGCTTGGCGCGGGCACGGGGGTCACCTTCCGGTCAAGCAATGCTGTTTCCCCGTCCCCCTCCGCCTGGTCGGGCATCCGGGTGGAAAGCGGGGGCAGCGCCGATCTGAGCGGGGCCACGATCCGGGACGGGGGTGGCTGTGTGCAGGCCCATACGTCGGGCACGGTGACGATGACGAACACCACGTTGAGCAATTGCGAGGAGGAGGTGTCGTTGAGCACCAAGAGGCCGCAGCCGGGGGTTGCACTGACGGCTTCTCTGGAGGGGGTGAGCGCTGGGAGCTGGCAGTGGCAGGGCCGGAATGACAGCGACAGTGCGCCCTGGTCGGATCTGTCGGGCTCGTCGACCTCGGCCAGCTACACGCCGTTGCGGGCGGATCTGGGTCGTCAGTTGCGGGCGATGGTGCGGTATGTGCCGGATGCGGGCAGCTATTCCCGATTTGTTCAGAGTGAGCCGACCCGTGGGGTGATGTTGCCGCCGCCGACGGGTTTCGAGGTGTGGCCGGACCATGAGGCGGTGCTGCTGCTATGGGACGCTTCCGCCGATGCCAGCATTACCCATTGGCGCTACGGGAAAAGGAAGAGGCCGGCCAAGATGGAATGGACCAAGGTGGCCGACGGAGACGTGGCCCGCATCGAGTATGAGGGACGAAGGATCCGGTATATCCGGGTAGAAAACCTGACGAACGGGGTGGAATATCTGTTCAGGGTGCGGGCGAAGTCCGCCGCGGCGGAGGGTGTGTTAACGGATCCGGTGTTGGTGACGCCGGTGCAGCCTCAGGTGGCCTTTGGGGCGTCGAGCTACGAGGCGCAGGAAGGGGGGGCGCCGGTGTCGGTGGAGGTGGCCTTGTCGGCCAAGGCGACCCGGGCGGTGGCGCTTCCGGTTACGGTGACGGCCGATGCGGGCGTGGATTTGCAGGCCGTCTACGTGGGGGCGTACTTCTCGGCCCCGTTCCCCGTGGCCGTGACCGGTGACCACCAAGGACGAGCCGGGCACGGTGACCATATCGCCGGCGTCCCCGGAGGTAGGCCAGGCGCTGAGGGCCGAGCTGAGAGATCCGGACGGCGACGTGAGGGTGAATCCCGAGGGGTGGCGGTGGCAGCGGTGGGCCGAGGTGACGGCTTCGTGGGCGGCGATTAACGACTCGACGGCGGCGAGGTACACGCCGGGAACGGCCGACGTCGGGCAGAAGCTGCGGGTGAGGGTGAGCTATCAAGCAGGCGGTCAGCGGCTACGATCTGCAGGGTAGAGCAAACCGCTGGCCGGGGGGGCGTGGCCGGAGGCGTGGACGACCAGATACAAAGCCGACTCAAGGGTCGGGGTGATACTTGGAACAGGAGAGATCGACAGCACTACGAGTCCTCGGGGGAGGCCGGCGGCGACAATGTCTACGAGGTGACGGTGAAGGCGACCGACAACGGTCTTTCGTCTCCGCGGACACGACCCACGAGATGACGGTGACGGCCCTGCCCGGTTCTTGAGAAAGGGAGATGGAGATTATGAAAACAGCTTTTCGATTTCTTGTCACGGTATATTTGGTTCTTCCAACGGTTGAACGTGGACATGCGGGCGCAGCCAGTAATCCGGCCGAGGCGGCACAGGAAGGGTTGATTCTGGAAACCGAAGAGATCGATAGCAGCACGGTGCCGGTGGGTGCCTTTGCCGTGATAATCCATGGGCGAGAAATGCCCCACTCGGTATCGGGGGAGTGGGGACCGCCGGTTACGAGTAGAGGCTACATTAAATCGGTCGATGAGAAGACGTTGACCCTTGCCTTGGGACGAGATGGTCGGCTGTGGCGAATTACCCTCCAGTGTATCCAAACGCTGGTCCTGGTGGGCGCACATCCCCCGACATCGGCGGACCGGGAAAGTAGGCGGCCCGATGTGGCGGTCGAGACGGAGGCCGCTGCGGCTTCCATCCCGATAGTGGACCCAGGCGACTGCGCTTTTGATGTTGAAAATCAACAGATTAATGAATTCATAAATTCAAAAAAGAATTCGTGGTACGGGGGCATTTCAGGGCGCCGGATCTCTTTTGACATACCTCAATATGATTGTCTCTATATATGTTTGTATTCCTACAGGGGAGTTTCTTTTTTTGCAAAACGCGTTCGTGATTCAAACCTGGATTTTCAGGTCAATCTTTCGGTAGGCACGGAGGATCAACAAGGCGGTTTGTTGTCATGGGCAGGTGCAGATCTGACGGGGTACATATATACAATAATCCCTCGGACTTTCGTCTATGGTGGAGTTGGAGGGATATGGTTAGGTACCGCCGCGGGAGAACGTCGAAGATCTCGCTTGGAAGGAAGGAGCCAGGAAGATTATCGTTATGCCTCGTTGCTGCAAACCGCTAGCGACGTTGGCAATTTTTTTGAATATGTACGATTGGGAGCTGGATTTTCGATTCCAATGCCCAAAAAGTTTAATCTGGGTTTGGAAATAGGACTTGGTCTTGCAACGTACGCAATAGTCGGTAGTGCGCTGATCGAAGCAAATGTCTACCTGGATCGACGAATTCGTTAGCATAGGAGATGCAAAAAATGGAAGGATGGGAGAAATGAAATCGGATGTTGCCCGTGTTGTCTTCATAGTTTTTGCGGTACTTTATCAGCCGTGTCCCCAAGTATATGCTGATTTTGTAGCTAACTCGGCAAGTGACTCGACCCTTGCAAGCAAGTTCGCTCCCGTGCTCGTGCTTACAAAGAACCCCACTCGACCTGGCCGCGAAGTACTCCGGCCTGAACCAGTTGAAATCATGGGTGCAGAATCGTTATGGAATGTATACTTCAGCGTTTGGACCGCAGACGGGAATAGCTTAAGTCAGAATGGACGTACTCCTGTTCAGTGGAGAGAGCTTGAGAATTTGCTTGGAAGTCAGGGGTTTGCCAATGTCAATTTTGCCGACAACAAATTTGCTTATCTAGGTATGGATTCTCCAACTGAGTTAGGGGGAGAATGGGTAAGCCCACATTTTTTTTTGATTACCCCGGAGAAGACAAGGAATCTTGGAATAGAGAGTATGAATCTGGCCTCAAGGCAGGAAAAAATTTCCCGAATACCGTATACGCCCGTGTATTTACCCGCGATGCCGCGGATAATCACGGATCTGTCATCATTAAATATTTCTGCTTCTATCCATATAATGACTTTACAAATGACCATGAGGGCGACTGGGCCAAGATCAATGTCAAGGTGACCAGCCGTAACCCGCAGGAAGCTGAGGTTTACGGGGTGGATTTTAAGTTTCATGGTAATAGTTTGGTGTACGATAGGGATGAAATTACGACCAATCCTTCTATGGTAAATTTTCGAAACTACATATCTATCGTCGGAAATGCTAACCCTGTCATTTATGTCGGTGCCGGATCTCATGCGAATTTGCCTAGACCCGGAATATATACCCGTGCCGGGGGTGCTGAGAATCTGACCCCACATGGAATTGTTCTACACCCTACAATATCCAGACCAATCCCGAATATTGCTGAATCCTACAAACTTGTGATGTTACCTGATCCTTTTCCCAATGTGAATAATTCGGGGCAAGCCCTGGTTGAAAACATGGGACTTGAACCTGAAATGAGCTGGCTGGGAGCTGATCTTCTTTGGGGAACTCCTATGGTTGATTCACCGGGTGCAAATTTTGAAAGTCTTGGGTGTATGCGTCTTTTTGGTTCCCAACGTTTAAAACGTTGTTTTGATGCATATAATGATGCTCCACGTGGTCCATTTTACACAAGGTGGAGAAGTATTGACACAAGAGATGAGGACTGGTCAAAAGATAACGTTCCGGAAGGAGAATTCCATCATTTTCCCATCGTCGGTGACGTTACCTGGAGTGGTACCGTTTCTTTGCGAGGCGACATCGTGATTTTTCCAGGTGCAACGCTGACCATAGCATCAGGAACTGCTATCGAATTCGAACCAGAAGAAGATATTCACCAATTTCCAGTTCATGGGGATGCAGACAACGACCTCGCCGAGGTTTTTGTTTATGGAACCCTAACAACCGAAACCGGGAATCAAATCCAATTTCGTAAGAAATCGGGCACTAGCTGGCAAGGCAATTACGCCTGGGGGGGGGATTCGTATCATGCCGGGTGGGACAGCCCCCTTGGAAAATACCCAGATTCGAGACAATGCACCTTCCTCTTTTCCTCCAACCAGCCTTACGGCCGAGCCCGGTGATGGACAAGTGATACTGAGATGGGATCAACCAGTTGCGGACGACCCCATGATGACTGGTTGGCAGTACAGGCGCAAGGAAGGTGTGGAAACTCTCGGGGCTTGGGGGGGCTGGACTGGGATGTTGAACACGGAACCTTCTGACACCGAGTATACCGTTAGGGAACTGGCGCACGGAGTATTCCACAAGTTCCAGGTACGGGCGGTCAATACTCCCGTAGTTGGCGACGGTGGGGATGGGAGCCCCCCGGCCGAAGCGATGAAGGTAGGGCTTTTGAAGGTTTCCTTCAGTGCGGAGACCTACGAAGTGGTCGAACCGAACGCCGAAGGGACCACCGAAGGCAAAGCCGTGGACGTAACCGTTCGGCTGACCCCGCCTGCGGACCGGACGGTTACGATTCCGGTTCAGGGGATTCATTCCGGACTAACTGGGCTGAATTCAAATCCCGCGACAGCCTCCGACTATTCCCTGAGTACCAGCACGCTGAGATTCGACGTTGGGGACAACTCGAAACGGGTGACCCTCACCGCTCTTTACGATACCGAGACCGAAGACACGGAGGTTCTGGCTCTGGGTTTCGGAACTCTGCCGGCCGGCGTGCGGGCCGGATCTCCCGCAGGATCGACGGGGAGAGTGGGCCGGGCGACCGTTTCCATTCACCCGGCCTCCGCCACGTTATCTGGAGGCACCATACCGACCGCTCCGAGCGGGGGTACGGCTACCGCCCGGTTGGGGGAGATTCTGGTAAGTTGGGACACAGTTACGGCCACCCCGCCGGTGACTGGATATACGCTGCGGTTCCAGAGTAATCCGGTATTGACTCCGCTTGTGGGCTGGTCGTCGTGGAATGTCTGCCCGCTTCCTGTTACCACAACCACCGGAAACGAGATCGGCAGTAGACTGAGCTTTCCACACGAGGGGCTGAGCCCCTCCCGGAAGTATCGCTATCAACTGCAGGCTACCAACAGTCGCGGCGACAGCGACTGGTCGGGTGTATTTCCAGAGAACGGGGTGAGTCCGGGAGTGCCCAAGGTCAGGGGCTTTGGGATTCGGACTTTGGGGTTCGGGGCACCGACGACCGGTGAAGAATTTGAGATCGTCGGAAGCTGCATCCCCTTCTGCGACTTGATCGATCCGGGGGCTTCTCCCACTGAACTGGCGCAGTTTGAAGGGTTTCAGTTGTGGGGCAAGTCCGGGACCGAGGCATTTCGGCTCCTTGGCGGTGGAGGGGCTTCGGGCACGTCGGGTTCGAGCTCGGATTCTCGGGGGGTTCGTCAGCCGGTGTCGAGTCCGCTGACCTTTTCGAACCGGGTGGCGGCGGTGGACGACCGCCGGTCGATCGTGAGCACGCACAGGGTGAGTGACCTGGACAAGACGAAGACGTACCAGTTCCGGGTGCGGGCGGTCAACGCGGACGGGGTGGCGGGGGAGGCGTCGGACTCGGTGGCGGTGATACCGTTGCGGGCGCAGGCGGGGACAGGTCAGGTGAGGCTGAGCTGGGACAACCCGGGCAACGCGGAGACCATCGAGGAGTGGCAATATCGGCAACAGAGAGGCCGCGGGTCTTGGGGAGATTGGCAGGACGTGCCCGGCAGCACGGCGTCGACGGCGTCGCACCCGGTAACGGGCCTTGCGAACGGGGAAGAGTACTGGTTCCAGGTGCGGGCGGTGTACGAGTACGCGGCGGGGGACGACCGGGCCGGAGCGGTTTCGTTCTCCCGACAGGTGATCCTGCCCGACGTCCCGGATGCGCCCGGTAATCTGGAAGCGGAGCCGGGGGACAGTCGGGTGACGTTGCGCTGGACGGCTCCGGTGTCGGATGGGGGTTCGCCGGTCCTGCGGTACAAGGTGCGCCGTCCGACCTGCGTGCGGAACCGGTCACGAGACCGTGACGCTGCGCTGGGCCGATGCGGGCAATGACGACCTCACCGGGTGGGAGTATCGGGTGAGGCGGTCGGTGCTGGGGGAGTGGCAGCGGATCGCCGGCAGCGAGGCGTCGACCCGGTCGCACACGGTGCCGGAGCTGAGCAACGGTCAGGCGTACACCTCCCGGGTGCGTGCGGGTGCTCAAATCATGGGCCCGTCTTAGTTAGCGAAAGGTAGGAGGGGGGCATATGAGCATCATCTTTGTCTTTTGGGTCACGGCGATTTCGCTTCTCTCAATAGCCACTCTTACGTACGCGGATTCAGCCAGTGATCCAGCCGAGGCGCTACGGGCTGGGGTGATTCTGGAGGCCGGTGAGATCGACAGCAGCACGGTGGAGGTGGGCGCCTTTGCGGTGGTGATCCATGGGCAAGGGGAGCGGCACCCGGTCTCGGGGGAGTGGAAAGGGCTGGAGACCGTCCGCGGCTACATCCAGGCCGTCGATGGGGAGACGTTGACCCTGGCCATGGGACGAAAGGGCAGGCCGAAGCCGGTGACCTTGGAGCGCATTCAAACGCTGGTCCTGGTAGGGTCGCCTACCCGGAGGGGGGTGGAGCAGGCCGTTAGGGCACGATCGAACGGATTGCCAGCGAGGCGGAGTCCCCAGCCCCAGGATGGGCGCACCGACAGTACGCCGGCCGGCGGGGAGATGGAGGCGACGGCAGACAGGGCGAACAACGCCGATGCGATCGCCAGCAGCCGGGTGAAAAGGCGGGATGGTCCGGCGGCGCCGATGGCCTTGGAGCACTTTCAAGTCTTGGCAGATTCTGGGCACGCAGCGGGCGACGCCGAGGCATTACGGGCCGGGGTGATTCTGGAAGCCGGCGAGATCGACAGCAGCACGGTGAAGGTGGGCGCCTATGCCGTGGTTGTCCATGGACAGGGAGAACGGCACCCGCTCTCGGGGGAGTGGGAACAACTGGTTACGACCAGAGGCTACGTTCAAGCTGTCGATGCGAAGGACTTGACCCTTGCCAGAGCACGAGATCCACGGCAGGATCGGATCGCACTGAAGCGCATTCAAACGCTGGTCCTGGTAGGATCACTTCCCCTGACATCGGCGGACCGGGAGAGTCGGCTGGCAGACATTGTGGTGGATGAGGACTCTCGAGATGGGGGCTCAGGCCCAGGGAGCCTCGATACGCCCTTCGACGTTGTTCCGGACACGGATGGAACGGTGGACACCGTGGCGACCGCCGTTGCCGAGCCCCCCCGGAGCAAGGTGGCAGAGGACAGCCTGAAAGCAGCTGCCAGCCGCAGACTGGTTACCAAGTATAGCCAGCACTTGCCGGGGCTTGAAAACCGGAAAAAAAGATTGGCAGTCAAATTTGGCGCAGGTGCTTATGGGGGCACTCTATTGGCCGTGGCGGGATTTTGGATCGGTGTTCCTTACAATCGATGTGCAGAAGATATAGAACAAGACGCTCCCATTTGTATAGGAGGTCCTCCTTTGCAGTGGGCATCAATTGGTCACCTAGTCGGGACAGCCTTTGGCGTAACCATTGTGGATCCATACGACAAAGTTACCCTCATGTATGCCTTGGCAGGCAGCTGGGTGGGTAAGCAAGTAGTTCGCGAACTGGACGACAGAGCGTACGATAAACTTCCCAGTACAGGTGTATTTGGCTATTTATCGGGCACCGTAGCGGCCGGTGTCCTTGTTGGCGTTCCGGCCGTCGTGGCTGCGTTTGCATCCGAAGGGATGCGCGGCTTCCATGAAGAGCGCCGCTTCTCTGTTGGCTTGGCACCGGGCCCCAGGGGCCGGCTGTCGGCCGTCGCCGCACTGCGATTCTGAACGATATAACGCACGATGGGGGTATCCATTTAACTGGACCTACTTTTGATAGCCCGCTACGCTCGGTTCGCCGCCGGCGTTCCGAGCTCCCCGGGCGTCCACGTTGAGCCGGCGGGCGCTGGCGGCATCTTTCTGGCGGCGCCGGCTGGCGACGAGATCCAGATAGCGCACCGGGGCGTCGGCGAAGGAATTTCCAGTGGATGCCGTCCGGCGAGCTGTGCATGTGGAACTGCATCGCCACTTCGGGATTGTAGACCTTCGACTGGTTCTTGTAGCGCTCTTCCGCCGGGGCATTGGGGTCTATCCAGACCGAGCTGCCGCCGAGCTTGCTCGGGAGGACGATGTTGTTGGCGGTCGACCCGCCCTCGTCGACGAGGTTCAGCACCGGCTTTTCGAAGTGGATGCCGTCCGTCGATTCGGCATAGCCGACGCAGGCCTGGTCGAGGCTGAGCTCGGAATCCTCCCTGGCCCTGCGCACGTGGTACCACATCCGGACGCGGCCGTCATCCTCCCCCAGCACGCTGCTGTAGATGCCGAAGCTCGTGTCGGACGGGTCCTCCCAGGGGGCGTCGACGGTCACCACCGGCTCGGCGGCCTGGTAGGGTGGATTCATCGCCAGTTCCACTCCGTTGCTGGTGGCGATGAAGCGGTCGTCGAAGAACAGCTGTTTGCTCGATCCGATATCTATCGGCTGCATGATTCCCTCGCTGCGGACCCGCGTTTCGCGGGCGCCGGCGGGGTTTGTATATCATTGGCGGTTTGCAATCGGAGGCGAATCTATGGCAGGTGAACCCATATGACTATGAACCATTCCGTGTTGTACCGGGACGAGGCCCGGTATTCCAGCTTCCCGACCGTGGCAAAGAGAGACGGCGACGAGCTCTGGGTCGGTTTCAACTGGAACTCCCACACGCCGCTGGCGCGCGGCGTCGAAGGTGCGGCGCACTCCCATGCGGGCGGACTGGCGGGGGGCGCGACCGGTCACGAAGAGCTGTTCTCTCCGGACGGCGGGGGCAGCTGGTTCGAGCAGGGGAAGGACGACCGGTACCGCGAATGCCCGGAGGCGTTGAGAAGCGCGGTGCTGAGCGACGGCACCCAGGTCAGGATCTCCAGGCCCGTCAACGCGTACCCGCCCGAGCGCAGGGAGGAGTTCGCGCGGCGCGGGTTTGCGGTTGAGGATTTTCCCGAACGCATCCACGTGGAGCACAGCCTGCGGATGTCGAGCAAGCGGCCGGGAGAAAGCGGTTGGGAACACCGCCTGCTCAGGAGCGGCGAAGAGCTGCCGTTCTTCGCCCTGGTCCGCAACGGGACCGACCTGAAGAGCTGCGTTCTCGCCGACGATACCATTCTCAATCAGGTGTACGGCAGCGCCGCGGCAGGGGATCCGTTCCGGGCCTGGGTGCTGCGCTCCGAAGACGGCGGGGACACCTGGGAGATGGTGACGATGGCGTACGACGGCGGGGAGCATCCGTTCAACGAGAGCAGCCTCCTGGCGCTGCCGGGCGGACGCATCGTGGCGATGGTGCGCACGGCAAGCGGCAGCAAACGCATTCCTCATGAAGAGAAGTACCTGTTCCAGACGCACTCGGACGACGGCGGCAGAACCTGGAGCGAGATCAGAAATACCGGATTGTGGGGGTATCCTCCGCACCTGCTGCTGCTGGGCAGCGGCGACGTCCTCTGCAGCTACGGGTACCGGCGGGCTCCGTACGGGGTGTGGGCCTGCGTGTCCCGCGACGGCTGCGAAACCTGGGAACCCGCGGACGGGATCGTGCTGCGCGGCGACGGTCTCACCACCGACGGGAGGGAGGCGGGGAAAGGCACGTCCGCCGACCTGGGTTATCCGCGGACGGTCGAGCTTTCGGACGGCTCGCTGTTCACAGTGTACTACATGACTCTCGGCGACAGCGTAACTCACGTGGCGGCTACCCGGTGGGCCCTGGATCTGGCGTAGGCGGCCGCTGCGAGAACGGCGCCGGCCGCATTCCGCCAGTGCCTGCGCGCGTAAGCAAGCGTTCAAACGAGGGCCCCGTGTGCGGGGAAGCAGGTTCCGTATTCACGGGGAATGCGCGCTCAGGTACCAGGCGTTTCCCTACGCCCCGTGGAAGGGAACGCCCCGAGCCGGCGTTGAGGGAAAAATCGCACAGATGAAATGGTTCGGATTGAACTGCGATTTTATCCCTCGCGATGCAGCGGCGGCCGGATTCACGCGGAACTACGCGCTCGGGCACCAGGCTTCTCGCCAAATGAACCGGGGGCGGTAACGCCATGACACCGACCCCCGAACTCGACGCCCTGACCGTACACGGAGACAGCCCGGTCGGCTGGTGCGGCCGGACCCTGCCGAACGAGTTCGTCGACGACGAGGGCCGCCGCCTGGCTCCGGAGGAGCGGCGCCCCGGACATCCCGACCCGCGCTCTCCCGCCCGCCGGGTTCATGACGACCCGGATGTGGCAGCGCTGCGGGACCACCTTCGCCGGCACAACGGCATGCGCGGTCTCGACATCTGCGAGCCCTCCGAAATCGAGCGCGCCGCCCGCATCTTCCGGCGCGACGGTTTCGTCGTCGTTCGCGACCTCCTCGACGCGGACGCACTGAGCCGCTGGCGCGCCGGCTGCGCGCGCGTGCTCCGCCGGATCCTCGAGATCCCCGGAAGCGACGGCCGCAAGTACGTCAACGAGAGCGGCCGCCTGCCCCACCGCTACAGCTACGGATCCTCCTCCGCTTCGCGGCAGCTGCTGCACGATCCGGTCTGGGCCTCGATGGTCGACCTGCCGGCGACGACCCCCATACTCACCGAAATCTTCGGATCGCCGGAATACCTCTGCGCGGGATCAGGGGGCGACCTGTGCCTTCCGGGAGCCATCGAGTACCAGCACCTCCACGCCGACGGCAGGGAGTCGCACGAGATGCCGGCTTCCCGCCTCAGGCAGGCCGAGTCGCTCGGGGTCGAGCTGTCCGGCGGCGGCGCCTCGGGCGGCCTCGACGAACAGACCCGGCGCAAGGTAATCGAGCTGACTCCGCAGCTGGTGATAATCAACTTCCTGATGACGGACATGACCTGGGAGAACGGGCCGGTCAGGCAGATTCCGGCGACCCAGTCATCCGCTTTCGATCCGCCTTCCCAGGAAGAGGAACCGGAGTGGATGCGCCTCTCGACGTTGGTCGGGGCCCCTGCCGGAGCCGGGGTGTTCCGCGACCACCGGGCCTGGCACGGCGGCACCCCCAACCTGAGCCGCGAAGTCCGCGCCATGCCCAACGTCGAATACGCCCCGGCGTGGATCGACGAACTCAGGGAGTTCCGGAAGACGATGCCCCATGAAATCTGGGAGACTCTGTCCCCTCACGGGCAGCGCATCTGCCGCGGCCTGAAGGCCGAGCCGGGTGTGTGGCCTGCCGGCGCCGGGGTCATGCATCCCCTGGCGGGCAGGCGGCTGGAGGCCAAGGAAACGGTGACGGAGCGGCCATGAACCGACGGAGGCCTGGAAGCCCGGCCGGGAGGGCGGCACATCGAAGGGGCCGGCGTCGGGAAGCCGGCTCGCGAGACCCGCCGGGGCGGTGCGCGGGGCGGGGGAAGCGGCACCCATGGTGCTGTCTCCGGCGTAACTTGCGCCGGTGTGGCGCCTGATGGCCGCGCCACTTAGAATCAGGGTAGAACTCGACGCCTCAATTCTACCCTGGAAGCGGAAATGAGCCTGAACATCAAGAACGACGAGACCTGCCGGCTCGCCGGCGAGCTCGCTCGACTGACCGGCGAGACCAAGACCAAGGCGATCACCGTGGCGTTGCGGGAACGTCTCGAACGGGAGAGGCGCGAACGCAGCGCCGAGACCCGTGCAAGGGAGTTGCGGGCAATCGCCGAGCGCTGTGCTCGGCTGCTGGGCCCGGGCCCCTCCGCGGTTGAGCACGGCGATCTACTCTACGACGAGGGCGGATTACCCAAGTGATCGTCGACAGCTCGGCTGTGCTGGCCGTTCTGCTCCGCGAGGCGGATGCGGAGCGCTACGAGAAGGCGATCGCCGCGGCACTGAACTGCCGCATGTCGGTGGCCAATCTGCTGGAGGTATACATCGTCGTGGAGAGCCGGGGCGGCGCCGCGGCGGGTCACGAGTGCGACGCCTTCCTGGACAAGGCGGAGATCGATCCGGCACCAGTCATGCCCGAACATGCCCAGGAGGCGAGACGCGCCTGGCGGCGCTTCGGGAAAGGCAATCATCCGGCGGCTCTCAACTTCGGCGACTGCTTCGCCTACGCCCTGGCGCGCACGACCGGGGAACCGCTCCTGTTCAAGGGCGAGGAATTCGCACGCACCGATATCGAGGCGGCGTAATCATGACGGAAGCACAGATGAACCTCGATCTCGCGGGTAGGCCGAGCGCGCGCGTCGTCCTCGACCGCATCCGCGAGGACAGCCGCGACGAGGCCGAGAAGGGGCGCTGGTTCGAACAATTGTTCATGCGGGTCGCGCTTCAGGAGCCGGAGTTCGAGATCGAGGAAATCTGGCGCTGGCCCGACTGGCCCGAGCGCGAGGCTCTGACCGGACTCGACGGACGGGACATCGGGATCGATCTCGTGGCGCGGCGAACCTCCGGCGAGTGGGTCGCCATCCAGTGCAAGTGCTACGACGACCGGCATGTTCTCGGCAAGGGCGGGATCGACAAGTTTCTCGGCGGCTCCCAACAGCCGGTCTTCCGCCTGCGTTGGATCGTGGCGACGTGCCGATGGGGGCCGAATGCGGAGCGCGCCATCCAGAACGCCCATCCCCAAATCACGCAGGTCGACTTTCGGCAGTATCTGAACGTCCAGGTCGAGGAGGAGGACGCCAGGCGCCCGGTGCAGGAGCCCTGGCCTCTTCAGGCCGAGGCGATCGAAGACGCTGTCACCGGACTTGCCCACCACGACCGGGGCCGGCTCATCATGGCCTGCGGGACGGGCAAGACCTTCACCGCCCTTCGCATCGCCGAGGAGATCGTCGAAGACGGACAGCGGATTCTCTTCGCTGCCCCGACCATCGCGCTGGTCTCTCAGGCGCGGCGCGAATGGCTCCGGCAGACGACGCGCAGGCTTGAATGCATGGTCGTGTGCTCCGATCCCACCGCAGGCGGACGAAACGAGAACGAGGATATCCGGATTTCTGAGCTTGAATGTCCGGTGACGACGGACCCGGCCGAGATCGCGGAGTCGCTAGACGGCGAAGGCGCAACCCGCGTGGTCTTCTGCACCTACCACTCGCTGGGCCGGGTCACCGAGGCTCAGGCGCTTCATGACGCGCCGGTCTTCGATATAGCCATCGCCGACGAGGCTCACAGGACGACCGGAGCGACTCTCGGGAAGCGCCGTGCAGGCGGGGCCCGCGAGGTCGACTTCCAGGAGTTCCATGACGACGCGCGGCTGCAAGCCCGCAAGCGCCTCTACATGACGGCCACTCCGCGCCTCTACACCGAACGGTCGAGAGCCAAGCTCGCCGAACGGGGAGTCGAAGTCGTCGACATGGGTGACTACGACGTGTACGGGCCGGAACTCCACAGGCTTCCGTTCGCCAAGGCCGTGGACCACCAGATGCTCTCCGATTACCGGGTGATCGTACTCGGGGTGAGCGAGGGCAGCGTCACCGAGGGCCTGCGCCGGCGCCTCGAGGAGATCGACACGACGACCAAGCGCGGTCAGGCCCCCACGACCAACGACATGACGCGCGTGCTCGGCGTCTCGCTGGCCGTGAACGGTGTCACCGAAGGCCAGGGTCTGGAGCAGCCCGGCCAGCTGCCGCGTACGATGGCCTTCGCCAACAGCATCGCGCGCTCCAAGTGGTATGCCGAAGCGCTCATGGAGAGCCAGGTTCTCGGGGCGACGACCCGGCGCATGCAGACCGGCCGGGCGATGAAGGTGACGGCCCGGCACCTCGATGCCTCGGCCAGCGCCCTTCGGCGCAATCAGGAACTGCGGGCGCTGGCCGAGGCCGACCGCGACGAAGAGTGCCGGGTGGTCTGCAACGTCAAGCTCTTCACCGAGGGCGTGGACGTGCCGTCCCTCGACGCCGTTGCCTTCCTGGACCCCCGCGACAGTCAGGTCGACGTGGTCCAGGCCGTCGGCCGCGTCATGAGGAAGGCGCCGGGCAAGCGCTTCGGCTACATCATCATCCCCGTCGTCGTCGAACCGGGCCGAGATGTGGCCGCGGCGCTCGAGCGAGGCACCGAGGGCTACGGGACGGTGGGCCGGGTGCTGCGCGCGCTACAGGCCCACGACGGACGCCTCGCGGAGTCGCCTGCCAACTTCATCAAGGTCTACGAAGAGCAGAAGGCCAGGGCGCCGGCCGATTCGAGCGGCGGCGGCGTGGTGCGCGAAGCCGGGGACGGCTATCTCCAGCGCGAACTGGAATTGAAGGAAGCCGAGCAGGGGATCTACGCCCATGTCGCCGCGGCCTCGGGGCTCGGCAGGCCCGGTCAGATCGTCGCCGACGAGATCGCCGACGCGGTGAGGCGCGCCAGCGCTGTACTCCAGGAAGAATCGATGGAGGGTCCACTCGCAGAAGCCCTCGACCTCGTGCCGGAAGACGACGGCGGCTCGAAGGGCATCTGCACGGTCGCCGCGCTCATGCTCTGCAACGCCTGCCTGCTGCAGCGCCGCCTGCGCGACGAGCCGGAGATGAAGACCATCGTCAGGCTCGACAAGGTCGCAGGCGCGAGACACCCGAGAGAGGTTCTCGAAGTCGCCTGGGAGTCGATTCTCGAAAAGGACTACGCGCCGGTCTTCCGGCCCGGCCTCGCGGTGCTCGGGGCACTGCGCGAAGGCAAGGCGATCGACGACGCCATCCGCATGGTCGCCGAGTGCGCCAACCGCGTCGCCGACTCCCTGAGCGATCTCGGCTACGACCACGCGGGACCGCTTTACCACCGGATCCTCGGCTCAGCCAAGAGTGACGGAGCTTTCTACACCAACAACCTGTCGGCCGTCATGCTGGCGCGGCTCGCCTTCACGCGGGACTTGCTCGACTGGTCCGACCCGGAGACGGTGGCGGCGCTCCGCATCATCGATCCCGCCTGCGGAACCGGGACGCTGCTCATGGCCACGCTTCAGACCCTCAAAGCCCGGGTCGCCGAGACTCGGGAGCTGAGCGGCGAGGACGAAAATACCCTGCACAAGCGGCTCGTCGAAGATGGGCTCTGCGGCCTGGACATCAACCAGCACGGCGTCCAGCTGGCTGCCTGCAACATGACACTCGGCGCGCCGACCGTCGATTACGCGCGCATGAACCTTCTGACCATGCCCCACGGCCCGCAGGCCGACGGCACGTTCAGGGCCGGCTCTCTTGAGTTGCTGAATGCCAAGGCCGAGCGGCTCGACCTGTTCGAGGCGGCGCGGCCCAGGCAATCGTTGGAGGACTTCGACGCCGAGCAGGTGAACGAGAGTGAGGAAATCCGGTTCCCGCTGCGCGGCGTCGATGCCGTGATCATGAACGCGCCGTTCACCGACAACAGGAAGCGCAGTCGAAAGTTCACCGCCGAGTCGGTAAAGGACATGCAGCGGCATGAACTGGACATTCGGGACAGGCTTCAAGAGCGCGATCCGGCGGCGGGGCGGGTCATCACGACCAACAGCATCCGTACGTTCTTCACGCCGCTTTCCGACCAGCTACTGCGAACCGACCGCGGCGTGCTGGCCAAGGTAATTCCGGCCACGGCCTGCACGGGGGCATCGGGCGTTGACGAACGGCGCTTCCTCGCCGAGCGCTTCCATGTCGAACGTATCGTGACCACGCATGACCCGAAACGGATCAACTTCTCGGAAAACACCAGCATCCACGAGTGTCTTCTCGTCTGTCGACGCCATCCGCAAGGAGCGCGACCGGCGACGGAGTTCGTATCGCTCCGAGTCATGCCGGACGACGCCGAAGAGGCGATTGCGGCGGCAGATGCCATCGCCTCCGGTGCGCCAGGAGGCTGGGGCAGCGTCCAGCGTTGGCCGGCGGACCTCGTCAGCGCCGGGGACTGGACCCCGGCGCAGTGGTATGATGGCTCCTTGGCGGAGGCCGCATGGGAGCTGGAGCGCAATACGCTGTTGGAGCCCGCCGGACTGCGCCATGAAATCGGTCCCGCAGGCCAGCGCATCCAGGACGCCTACGAGGTTTGCGACGGAGAAGAGCCCGGAGCGCTCCCGGGGTTCCATTCAGTCGCGGGCAGTCTACGCCGCACGCTGCTCAGTGAGCCTGACGTTTGGTATCGGCCCAAGGCAGCCAAGCGCGGCTTGGCAGATCGATACAAGGCGCAACGAAGCCATCTTCTGGTCCCGATGCGTCTCAATACGGTGAGCGGAAGAGTGACGGGCTTGTGGACGGCACAACCATCATTCGGATGGTGGGTGCCAGTTGCGGTACCCGGCGAAGATAGACAGAAATCGCTTGCCGCCTGGTGGAACTCGACCCCCGTGCGGCTGATGCTGCTCAATCGAAGGGCACAAACGTTGACCTATCCGACGTGGCAGCTCGCGCACCTTCGGGAAATCCGAATTCCGAAGCCGGACAGCCCGGCCTGGACCTCACTGCGCGATGCCTTCGATCAGGTCTGCGACACGGAACTGCTCCCCATGAGGCAGGCCGAGGAATGCGAGGCCCGCAAGACTCTTGACAGGGCTGCGGCAGCTGCGCTCGGCGTCGACGCTGGTATCCTGGCGGACTGGCGGCGACGCTTGGCCTCAGAGCCCACGATCACCAATACGCGAGCCGAGGGACCCGGGGGCAACACGGCGTCATGAATGCAAAGCCACTCCCTCCAACGAACCCGACGCGGGTGCGCAGGAGGCTTGAGCATGTCTGTCGAGTGCTCTCTGTCCTGTACTCTTGGATCATGGAGGAGTCAATGTCATGTTGAAACGCTTGCAGATACGGAATTTCCGCTGCTTCAACGCGCTTGAAATCGATCCGTTGAGCAGCATCAACCTCATCGCCGGAGAGAATAATTCCGGCAAGACCAGCTTGCTCGAGGCACTCTTTCTCTTGGCTGGTGCCGGAAACGCGCAATTGGCCGTAAATGCCAATGTTATTCGGGGAAAAGAACCAGGTGCTCCAGTGCAAGATCCCTTCTGGAAACAACTTTTCTACAATCTGGACATGGGGCGTCATATTGACATTACAGGATATCATGAATCGCGTGGTGAATTGTCCTTGAAGATCACCTCGGAGCGACAGTCCACCACCGAGATCTCCCTTGAGCGTACGGACGACGTTTCGGCGACGAATCTCTTCGACGAACGTTCGCTCGTTTTCCAGTACAGCGACCCTTTCAATGAGGAAATTGAGAGTCACATACGCATCAAGGGACAGGACCTTGAGGTCAATCAATCTGCCACAAAGATTCTCTTGCCTACTGCAATTCTCTTGTCTCGAACCAGGAATCCCCAGGAAGATGCCACGAAGCTGGGACAGTTGAGAAGACAGAAACAGGGCGATTTGCTCTTGAGAGCACTACAGGCCATCGAGCCGAAGCTACAGAGCATCGAAGACAATTCCTCCAGCGGCGCTCCCATGATCTGGGGGGATATCGGGTTGCCCGAACTGGTGCCGCTGCCAGCAATGGGTGAAGGCATGACTCAGATTGCCCGGCTCGTGTTGGCCATAGCTTCCATGCCGGATGGTGTCGTTCTCGTCGATGAGATTGAAAACGGCATTCACCACTCGGCACTGCCCGATGTCTGGCGGGCCATTGACGAAGCAGCCAGGCAGTTTCACACGCAGATATTCGCCACCACGCATAGTTTTGAATGTATAGAGGCGGCGCATCTCGCTCTCGGCCCTGACGGCTTTCTTCTACACCGGCTCGAAGTCAGCGACGCGGAAAATCGTTGCGTCACCTTCAAGCCAAATGGAATCAGTGCCGCCATCCGACACAATCTCGAGGTGCGCTAGATATGCCGAAGCCAGCAGAAATCGAATTGGCAGTCCAGCTTCTTGTCGAGGGCAATGATCAGCGCAATTTCTTTGAGGCATTTACCAGTCACCTCTCGATCGCCAATGTCCAGGTTCAGAACTTTGGCGGGGTCAACCAACTGAGCGATTTCCTGGAGGGATTCGTAGGCGCGACTGGATTTCGTGAAACCGTCCGCAGGCTCGGCATCGTTCGGGATGCAGAAACGTCCGCCGGAGGGGCCTTCCAAAGCGTTCAGTCAGCGCTGAGCAATGCCGCACTGCCCGTGCCAGACAGCCCTGTAGAATGCACCGGGGGCAGCCCGGCGGTGGCAGTGCTGATACTACCCGGCGACAATCGCCAGGGGATGCTTGAAACGCTACGGTGTGAGAGCATTGCGGTTACGCCGGTGGAGAGCTGCATCGATGACTTTTTCAACTGTGTCGAAGCTCTGCCGGACGTGTCTGTCGGAAGATCCGACAAAGCCCGTGCCCATGCCTATCTGACCACAAAGCCCAATCCTCACTTTTCCGTAGGAGTGGCCGCAAAGAATGACTACTGGGATCTGAATCACAGCGTCTTCAGCACGGTCCGCGATTTTCTTCGGATGATAGCTGCAATCGATGCGCTTCCGGCCGCAAACTGACGGGAAGGTGTCACGTGACCACGCACGACATGGGGAAGCACCTGTTCGTCGACGACGAGGAGATCCACCAGACCTTCGGCACCTGGCGCGTCCTCAACCAGCCGACCAAGCTGCCCGGGCCCCTGATCACCAGCGGCGAGCCGGGCCGCGGCGTCGCCGCCTGGGGCAACGCGATCCGCGAGGAGGACGGGCGCCTGCGGCTGTGGTACCTGTCCTACCTGACCAAGGGGCACGACATGGGCCGCGCCGGCGTCTGGGGCCGCGGCAGGGAGTACGGCTTCTTCCCGCAGGGCATGCCGGGGGAGTGCCCGATCACCCACCACTCCCTCGGGATGTACGCCGAGTCGACGGACGGCCTCACCTGGGAGAAGCCGAACCTCGGCCTCTATGAGCACCGCGGCTCCCGGGACAACAACATCTTCCTGACCGGGGAGGCGGCGTCGCGGCAGTTCGACGGCTGCGTCACCAACTGGGACGGCCACACCATCATCCGCGACGAAGCCGAGGTGGACCCGGAGCGGCGCTACAAGATGGTCGCCCACTGGGAGACCTCCCACGTTTGGGACAACCGCGTGCACCTGCTCGACCGCCCCGAGGAGGACATGGAGCGGTTCTGGGCGCACCGGGCCAAGTACATCACCTGCAGCCCGGACGGCATCCACTGGAACCAGCCGCTGGAGCGCTTCAAGGGGTGCGAGGGGGGGGACCGCATGATCCTGATGCGCGACCACCGCAACCGGCGCTGGATGCTCTTCGACCGGCCGCTGAGCGAGCCGATTCCCGGGATCGGGTACACCCGCTTCCTCGGGCTGAGCTACAGCGACGACCTCGTCGAGTTCACCAGCCCGAACGAGGTGGTGCTGACCCCGGACGAGCTGGACGGCCACGGCGAGCTGATGCAGTTCGAGAGCTTCATCCCCTTCAACTACGGCAACCAGGACCTCGCCTTCCTGTTCGCCAGCAGCCAGCGCACCGGCGGCCTGTCGAGCACGTACCTGCTGTCCCACCGGGACGGCGGCCCGTGGAAGCGGGTATTCCGCGACCACCCGTTCATCCCGGTCGGGGCCCCGGGCGCCCACGACCGCTGCAGCGTCGTGCCCCTGCACAACGAGCCGATCGTCGTCGGCGACCGCATGTACATCTACTACGACTGCTCGCGCACCGAGGAGCAGCACCCCGACGGGGTGCGCTGCATCGCCGGCGCCCACCTGCGGCTCGACGGGTTCGTCGGCATGGCGAGCCGCAACCTGAGGGGCCGCGGGCCGGACGGGACGGATGCATCCGCCTGGATCATCACCCGGCCGGTGCGCGTCGAGGGCCCCGAGCTGACCGTCAATATCGAGGTCGTCGAGGAGTGGGCGGAGCGGGAGTGCGTCGTCGAGCTGCGCCGGCCGGACTGGGCGCCGATCGACGGCTACCGGTACGAGGACTGCGTGTCGGTCATGGAGAACTCGGTCGCCGCGCCGGTGCGCTGGAAGCGCCGCGACAACGTCTCCGGGCTGGTCGGCGAGGAGGTCGTCGTGTGCATCCGCTACAGCCACGCCGTCCTCTACAGCTACCGGTTCGGCGACTGAGGCCCTACTGCTTTTTTCCCGTCGGGAATGGATGGCCGGGATCCGGACGCCGGAACGGGATGCAGCGGCGGCCGGATTCCCCGGAAATACGCGCGCAGGCTACGAGCCGAGGAACTGGAAGGCGTACAGCTTCACCCAGCGGCCGCTGAAGCGGAGCCGCACGTTCCTTCCGCGCAGCGCCGACAGATCGCGGACCCGTTCCAGGTCGCGGTCTGCGCGACGTCGTTGAAGTGCAGGCGGTCCGCCTCTGTCCGGCCGTACCCCCACAGGGTGTGCCCGGTTGCGTCGAGAATCTCTACCTCCAGCCAGCCGCGAGAGCTGGCGTCCATGTTGACCTGCAGCCGGTCCCCGGCGAGCGGGAAGGGGACCGTGGTCAGCGACGATTCCTCCGGCTTCGGCGTCGTGGGAAACGAAGCCGTCGAGGCGGACGCGGAGCCGCCCGATACCCCCGGGATCCCGGTGGCCGACGTCGAGGTCGTGCCGGTGCGGGTGCCCGCCGTAGTAGAGGAAGAGCTCGTCACCGGCGGGAACGAGGCCGGGCCCCATGTACAACGACCGCGAGTCGAAACGGCCCGTCGTCCCCAGCCGGACGAAAGGCTCGGGCAAGCGGTCGAAGCTGATGCCGTCGCGGCTCGTCGCCAGCTGGATGTCGAGGGTGTCGCTGGTGTGGTGGTAGGCCGAGGGGAAGATCAGGTAGGCGCCGGCGGCGAGGGGGTACTTGATCGCCGCGGTGTTGTAGAGCCCGCCGCCGGCCAGGTCGTCGTCCTCGGGGAGGCTGAAGTCCGGCTCGTGGACCTTCACCGGCTCCGGGAAGCGGGCGAAGTCGTCGCTCTCGGAGCGGGCGATGGAGCGGTAGTCGAAGGAGCCGACCTGCCTGCCCTCCTCGTTTACGTGCAGGTGATCGTTCCAGCGCACGTAGGCGACGTAGCGTTCGATGCGGTCGTCCCAGAAGGCGACGTTGTGGGTGTCGGTGTACCACGGCATGATCGGCCCGTCGTACTTCGTCCAGTGGATGCCGTTCGGTGAGTGCGCGCCGATGACGGCCTGGTACTCCCAGGTCTCCAGCTCCCCCGTGAAATAGCGGAAGCGGGCGCCCCCGCAGTTGACGCTGGTGACCCCCCATTTCGACCGGTCCGAGCCGATCAGCTTGTAGCGCCGTTCCGGGACGTCGTGCGGGTCCTCGAACACGCCGGCGTGGATGTCGCGGGCAACGATGTTGTTCCTCGTGCTCCCCTCGTATTCGCAGATCCCCAGCTCCGGCTTCTCCCACTCGATGCCGTCCGCGGATTCTGCGTAGCAGAGCCACGGGCTGCCGCCGCCGGGCTCGTGGCCGTAGTACCACATCTTGTGCAGGCCGTCGGTGCCGGCGGCGACGGCTGGCTGGCTGATGCCCCCGGCCTCCCACGGCCTGTCCGCGGCCAGCGCCGGCTGCTCGGCGCGCACCGCGGGGTTCATCGCCAGGTGAAACCCGCGCTTTCCCGCCACCAGGGCGTCGTCGAAAAGGATCTGCTTCTCTGTCCCGAATTCGTGCAGGGGCTGCGTCTCCATCGCCTTTCTCCAATCCTGTCGGCCTCGCAAGGCCGGGGTTGCCTACCCGCGGTGAATTCCCTCCACCGGTCATTCCGTTCCCGCGATGATATAAAGAGACCGCTGCCCCCGCTCAAGAAGGCACGGCCGTAATGACCGCCCCGTGCCCGTGCTTCGGGTCGTTCGCTGCCGAAGGACCCGCGAAGCCGGAGATCCCGCGGATCGCCCGAAAGAAGGGATTGCCCTCCCGTGACGGATACGGTCCCCATCGAGCCGATGGCGATTCGACTGGCGCCTCACCCTGGCAGATCGTCGATGCCTGAAATTTGTGCGTTCCGGAGGTGGTCAGGTTTGGGCGCCCGCGGTTTCGAGGAAGGCGATTGCTTTCTTGTGATTCTTCTCGTAGGCCCGCGCCAGCGGGGTTCGTCCCTGCTTGTCCTTCTGGTTGATCCTGGCGCCGTTTTCGAGCAGCAACTGCAGCATCTTGTCGCTGGCGCCGAAATGCACTGCCACGTGCAGGCAGTTCTCCCCGTCTTTGCTCTTGATTTCGTTGGGATCCTGTCGCTTCTCGAGCAGCCACTTCGCCCCCTTTATGCTGCGGCTGGAAACTGCACAGCCGAGGGGGGTATAGCCACCGTGATGCTCGGTACCGCGGGTACCGTCGAGTTTAGCTCCGTACTCCAGTAGCATCTCCAAGGCCTCGAACTGCCCGTCGCATGCGGCGTGGTTGATGGTGTCGTCGTCGGTGCAAGTGCCGCCAGCCTCGAGGAGCATTCCCAGGACCTCCATGTTGTTGCTGTAGATTGCCTGATCGACGCAGCCGGTGATGTCGGCGCCGCAATCCAGCAGGGACCGCGCAATCTGTGCCAAACCCTTGCTCTTCTTCTCGTCGTCTTTTCCGACGTGTGAACCGACACAGTAGTTCAGGGATGTCCAACCATCGGCGTTTGTCCAGAGTTTACTGCCCTCGTGATGAACTTTTGCCAGGGACGGATCCGCCTCCAGGAGGGTGTTCACGCGCTCGGCGTCGCCGAGGACGGCAGCGTGGAAGATGTCGTGCTGTTCAGGTGCCTTCTTCAGCAGGGCCGGCAGGAATTCGGTCGAATCGCCGGTGGCGCAGAGGGCAATTGCGCTGATGAGCCAACTGCTCCCTGTCATCAACGGGTCGGCCCCGGCATCGAGCAGGAGATCGACTACTTGGTGGTGCCCCTCGTGTTTGGGCACCGTCTTCTTGAATTCTACAGTGCGGTGCAGGGGACGGTAGTGGTGTGCCGATCTGGATTTGATGTTCGGATCGGCGCCGTTCTGCAGCAGGAGCGCCACGGCGTCTGCCTGTCCGACGAAACAGGCGTCCATTATCGGCTGCCAGTTGCTCGCCAGCGTCTTGTCCTGTTTTAGCATGGCGTTCATGGTTTCGAGGTCGCCGCGACCGGCTGCGGTGGCGAGTGCTTTGGCGGGTTTCATTGTATTTCGCTCCTTGGCACTGGAAAGCGGTAGTCAGGCAGGATGGTTTATTGGAACAGGATGGTTTATTGGAAAATGATATAGGCCGGATCGCAAAGCAGGGCCAGGTTGCGGGCCGTATCCGCACCATGTCCATGCCTGCCTACCCGGCAGGATTGAGCTCGAAATAACCCATTGACACCCGCCCGGAAACCTCGCCGCCAAAGCCGACAAACGAAAATCCGAAGGACTCGGCATTGGCCAGCACCTGCTCGAGACCCGCGGGCTGCGCCCCATCCCGCGACCAACTGTGATACCAGCGGGCCTCATCGTTTGCAAGCGTAAAGCGGGTCGGCTCATCTGTCCAGCGTCCCGCGGGAATCTCAATCGGGTGGCCGCTGCAATGCCAACGCGTGCCGCCAATATGAGCCCAGAAATAGCACGCGGCACCATTGAGGGCCAAGCCGTCCCCGCGCAGACTGACCCCCAACTCCGCCTCGCGCAGATCGATCGGCCCATCCCCCACCCAATTCTGATAGCGGATCAGCGGCAGGATCGACAGCGGCCTTTCCGGTGCATCCGCACTCCAGCGAGTATGGTCGGCCCAGACATACCCGCCGCCGTCGATTCCCCCGGTCGGGCACCAGGTTGTCAGGATGAAAATATTGGTCCCCGCGATAATGCTCGCATGATATTCGTAGGAACACCAGCCTTCGGGCCCCTGCGTAAAGTTGGACTTTATCTTCGCCATCTCATCACCTCCTTAGGATTTGTCACGAAATAAATGATGTACTTTTGGGAAGAACAGGCTTACTCTTGATGGGTGGACATCGAAACGCTGCGAGCGAAGTACGCGGCCTTGGCGCCGGTGAGCGAACGCACGCGCCGCCTTGAGCGAAGGCACGCGCCGCCTGTGGGCGGCCGCCGAGGCCGAAGCGATGGGGCATGGCGGCGGTCGCAAGCGGCGCGTCGACACGGACGGGACGCTGTTGTCGGACCTCAACGCCTTGCTCGAGCCGATCACCGCTACCTCAACGAGCAGGTGCGAAGCGCTCAGAAAAAAGGCCATCCGGTCATTTCGGTAGATACCAAGAAGAAGGAGGTGGTCCCACCAGCAAATGGAACCGCATCGAGCATCGTCTGTTCGCGTATATCGCCATGAACTGGCGCGGCCAACCCCTGGTCAGTCTGGCGGCGGTGGTCAATCTGATCGGTATGACGACCACGGCCACCGGGCTTCGCGTTCGCTCCGAGATCGACAAACGTTCGTATCCCAAAGGGGTGGTCGTCACGGATGAGCAAATGGAGCACGTCAAGCTCTCGCCACATACGTTCCATGGCGATTGGAATTACACGATCAAACCGGCCAATGCACGGTGAAGTAGATCGTTTACGGCCGTGAGACCTTGCAGGGCATCCTAGACCCGTCGTCAGGCGTATTGCAGGCAGAGGTCAGCGACGGGCATCTCTGATGGCCATCCTGAGCGCATCTGTGATACGCTTCCCGGAACGCTTGAATCCAAGCTCCTTCATCATCTCCCGGATCAGGTCGTCGTCGGTCCGCAGGAGCGTATCGGACTCGATCCAACGGGCAAGAGCAACCAGTTGCAGGTGGCTGTAATCGGTGATGCTGTCGTAACCAAGCCTTCCTTTTCGGGGAACATTGGGACGCGGGCCGCGTTGCGGGGATGGACTCTGCGGGATGTCGGGGGGTGCTCCGACAGTTGGAAGCGGCTCGTCCCTGTCTGACGCCTCAACAGCCCGTTTCCACGCTTCCTCCGCCTTGTCGAGCTCCGCCTCGCGGTCTCTGAACCACGCCGTCGACCAGATACGGTGAAAGCGCCAACCCTTGCCCTCCAGTACTTGCTGGCGGAGGCGGTCGCGGTCGCGGGCAGTGTGCGCGGAGTGATAACTGGCGCCATCGGCCTCGACGGCGAGCACCATCCGCCCGGGCTCGTCGGGATGCGCACAGGCGAAGTCGATGCGGTAACCGGAGACGCCGTATTGGGGCGTAACCGGAATGCCTCGGCGTTCCAGTCCATCCAGGATGGAAAGCTCGAATGGGTTGAGCGGCACATCGTGCACCTCCGAACCGAGGTTCTCGCCGCCGGAAGCAGCATATTCGAGATACTGCCGGAGCAGATCGACCCCCTTCGCGGAGGAGCGGCCCGGGTCCATGTCGCGATGGCTGAATGAAGAGACCAGCGTGAGACGCGAACGGGCGCGCGTTACGGCAACGTTGAGACGGCGTTCTCCACCTTCCTGCAGTATTGGCCCAAAACGGTAGGGCAGGCTTCCGCGGGCATCCTTGTGGTAGCCAACGCTGAGGATGATGACGTCCCGCTCATCCCCCTGGACGCGTTCGATATTCTTGACGAAGAAGCGCTCCTCGTTCGTTTCGGCGAAGAACTCGTCGAGGGAAGGATCGTTCACCTCACTGAGGCGGCGGAGGAGTACGTTTTCGATGTTGTCAGCGTGATGCTGACCAAAGGCGATGACGCCGAGAGTCTCGTCTGGGGTCTCACGGGCGTGTTCGAGGACGAGACCGACGACCTTCTCGACCTCGTCCGGGTTCGAGCGCGTGCCGCTGACCCCGGTGATGGGGCGGAAAGGGATCAGGCAGTGCGTGATCGGGGTATTGACGATTGCGCCCGGGAAGGCTGTCAAAGAGCCGCCGTAGATATGGTTGTTGGAGAACGCAATCAGGCGGTCGTCGCGGCTGCGATAGTGCCACTGCAGCATCTTGTCGCGCAGAAGCACGCCGGCGGTGTCAAGCAGGGACTCGATGTCGCTGGTCAGAACCCCCTCGTCGTCGTCTTCGTCTTCGGTTTCATCGTCGGCGCTGTGGCCGAAGAACGAAGTGGGGGGAAGCTGGCGGCTGTCCCCGGCGATCACGGTCTGGGGAGCACGCGCAAGGCTACTGATCGCTTCCGCCGGGGGAATCTGAGAAGCCTCATCGAAAATGACGGCGTCGAAGAGCCGCAGGTTTGCGGGGATCATCTCAGCTGCGAGGATGGGCGACATGGTCCAGCAGGGGCGGAGCGTGGAGAGAACGTGGGGGGCGCGCGCGAAGAGTTGCCGGACGCTGAGGTGGCGGCGCTTCTTCGCGGCTTCTTTCCGGACCAGTGCGGTCTCCTCTGGATGATCATTCATCGTCGCTATGATGGCCTCGGCGGCCAGCCGGTGAACCCGCTGAGGGGTAGAGTCTCGGTGCTGACGATCGGTTTCGGCGAATTCGTCCCGATGGCGGGAATGTGTACTGCTGTCGAATGCAGCGATCCGTCGATCTTCAAACTCGAGATCTTCCAGGACGCGCCATAGCCAGGCGTTCTCGACGGCGAGGGCAGCATGGTCGGGTGGAATGTCCCCACCAACGAGCGCAATGACGTTTTCGATCCCGGCCTCGCCAAACCGCCTTTCAAGCTCGCGGATTGTGGGAAGGCTCGTGGCCGCGGTGCGATTGGCTATCATCCGATTGAGCACCACGGACAGATCGGTGTGTGGCAACCCGTCCAGACCGTAGATCCCCCCCACTTTGGCCAAGGCTGCAAACCCTGCGGCGAGGGCACGTACGCGCTCTTTCAAATCACTCAGCTTGTCTGGTGTGAGTGACAGCGCACCAGGATTTCCAAGCGCTCGCTTGGCCGCCCGGTACTCTTTCGAGATGATCTGCGCAATTATCCGCCTCCACCATGGTCCGCTTGCCACCACGAGGAACCGCGTCGTCCTGGCCCACTCGGCAACCTTCTCCGGCCGAGGGAGGGCACGCTCATCTAGCAACGGGAAGAGGGCGTCGCGGGCGGCGGGCAGGAGCCGGTGCGCAAGATCGCTGACCAGATCGTAGGCCTTGCGCGCTTCGGCGGGGGTAGTGATGGAGCTGCGGGACCACTCTGGATGGTTCTCAGCCAGTGTATGGCCACCGAGGTTGACCCACTCTTCAATTCCACCTGCAAGCTGTTCGAAACCGGCGCTATCGAGGGCGCGCGCCGCCTCGGTAGAAAGGCGCAGTTGGGTGTGAGCAGCTGTGGGAATGGCAAGGAGTCGTTCCCTCATGTCGAAGACACAGAGCTTCCAGGGATGGCGCGGTTCATGCAGGGCGGCATCGTTTGCAATGAGGGCATCTCGACGTTCCCCGAGACGCCTGTGGAGAGCAGAGTAGTCGCGCGCGGGAATAGTGGCGACGCGTTCCAGGGAGTCGTTGAGCGTGCGCGCGAAATCACGCCGGGAGGTGACGCCGCCATGCATGTCCATGACAAGGTCGCCGAGGTCCACTTGCTCCAGCCGTTTTGTGACGGCTTCGATGGCAGCGCGTTTCTCGGCGACGAAAAGGACGCGTTTGCCTCGGGCGATGAGGGCTGTGATGAGGTTGGCGATTGTTTGGGATTTGCCCGTGCCCGGCGGACCCTGGATAACGAGCGACTCCCCGCCGAGCACGCGATTGATCGCCATGTGCTGGCTGGAATCGGCATCGAGCACGAGGAACTCGTCCGCGGGAGGATCCGTGTCGGGCTGGTTGGGCTCGGGCTCGCAAATGCGGGAGGCAACGACCTCTCGAGCCTCTCCATCGCCGGCGATAGCGGCGACGATGTCGCTTGCAGCAAACAGCCCGCCGTTCTGCTCCAGATCAGTGACCAGCGGCATCGTTGAGTAAGAGAAAACCGCTGAAACGGCGCGTAGCTCAATAACCAGATCAGGAAGGGCCTTCCACGACTCCGCGAACCGGTTGAGCAGGACCTGGAATCCGTTGAGGTTGGTTGGTGGGTCTTCAGCCACATCCCCCTCTTCGTCGTCGATCTCGATGTCGTGTTCGGTGCGCAGGACGTGGGCCAGCACCGGGTTGAGGTGGGCATCACCCGAGACACGGATCTTGAAGTCACGCGCAGCGGCACCCGTGGCTTCCACCCCGAGCGGCAGGAGAATCACCGGCGCGTACGGCGGGGTCCCGGAATCGACTCTCCAGGTCGCGAGCCCGATGGCGGCAAAGAGCGTCTCGATGCCCTTCTCCTCCAGGTTCGCGAGGGCAACCTTGTGGATGGCCGCGAGGCGGCGGCGGGCGTCGTTGAAGGCCGTCGAGTCGTCGGAGCCATCTTGAGCATCAGGAAAGAGATCGCTGAGGCTGACAGGTTTGTCCGCCAGCAGCCGGTCCAAGGCCCGTTTGTCGAGACCGTACGCTCGACCGGGTGTGAGATCGAGCGTACTCGTTTTCAGGTCGCGGTATCGAACGAGCCGGTTGCGGCCAGAGGTATCGAAGAGATCCTTCTGCCACCGCTCGATTGCCCGACGGACGGCTTCAATGCGGGAACCGTTTGGTTGAGGCATAGAGCGCGTATCTTTCGTTGTAAATCGGAAGGTGCCCGGATAATTAGGCACCTTTTTTGGGTTTCAATCAATGCGTCTTGCGCACGCCCGGGTCGCCAGAGTTCCTGAAGATCGTTTGCGGTTTTTTCTGATGGGCGCCCCCGGAACCGGTTTGTTTACGGCTGCCATATCCGGCCCCGCCCCCCCGGATAGGGTCAAATGGAGGCCGAATCTGTGAGGGCGGGTTGGGTTTCCGAGGGGACGCCACAGGTTTGGGCAAGGGGCTGAGTTCGGCGGACACCTGAGCCGGCAGGGCAGCCCACACCATTCGACAACCGAAGGACGAACCACTCGAATCGCCGTCCGCACTGGCAGCACCGCAATCGGCCTCGCCGGAACGTTAGCGTTCGCGGCCTCGGGCAGGGGGGCAAGACTTCGTTGGCAGCGGAGGAGGCGGGGGCGCCAGAGCCTCCTCCTTCTCCAGAAGGTCCAGGAGCGAAAGCAGAGGATGGCTCGTCCCATGCGGGCAGGGCGTTTGAGGCAAGGCAAAGTCTTCACCGAGGAATGAGCAGGCATCCAAGGCAAGGGCGGGTCCGCCACGTAGAATCATATCCGTAACGGAAAAAATCGCTTTTTCCAACTTCTACTTGTTCGTGACTCGATGTTGGTTGACAGGGTTCAACATGGAGGGTATGTTGACCCACAATTGTAAAGAAAACCCCTACGTGCCATAAGCTCATAGAGGGAACCTGTTTACTAACATCTCAAGGGGCGGTAGCCAGCCATGTGGAGGTTCATACAATGAAATTTGTCGATATTGCAGTATCAGATCCGGAGGAAAAACTCCAACTCGTAGTCGAAATCAAAAGCAAACTTGGTGCATCTGCTGAGTGGGTGATCCGCATGCGCCGCAATTTGTTGGCCCATTCGTTCATGCCTAATGCTCCCTTTTTCTTACTTGTGCTCCCTGACTCTCTCTATCTGTGGACTGACGCTAACCTAGTTGATGGTACCGCCAGACCTGATTATAAAATAGAGGCTACCGAAGTACTGGCTCCATACCTGAAATCAAACCAACCCCTTTACGATCTAAGCGGATATGGACTGGAACTTCTTACGATTTCGTGGCTGGAAGATGTGGTCCGTAACGATCTGCAACGAGACTCAGTTAACCCAAATCCCAAATGGCTCCTTGACTCAGGATTATACGAGGCAATCAGGCACGGTTCTGTCGAGCTTGAAGCTGCCACATGATTTTATACGTAGAATCTAATTTCGTCCTCGAACTCGCATTCTTTCAGGAGGAACATGAAAGTTGCTCGGCGATTTTGGGCTTATCGGAATAGAGAGATATTCGCTTGGTGGTACCCGCCTTCAGTATTGGAGAACCGTATGAAGCGTGGGTTCGCCGGTCAAAGCAAAGACGTGATCTGCATGAACAACTCCGTATGGCAATTCATGAAACTCTCTCGTTCGGGCCCTTACCATGAAGCCTCTGATGAGTTCCGGGAACTCACAAACTTATTGATCAGAAGTGGTGAAGAAGAGAAGCATCGACTCGATGATGCTCTGGAGAAGATCTTACAGAACGTTGAAATAATACCCATCGATTTGGGTATTATCAGCGACGCCATTACATTCCAAAAGAGTCTCGATCTATCGCCGCGGGATTCCATAGTTTATGCTTCGATTCTCGCTCATCTGACTACAGAATCCGGGGAGCTTCGCTGTTTCATTACCAAAAATTCCAAGGATTTTGCGAACCCGGATATCGAAGATCAACTGACTGCCCACGGTTGCAAATTGCTGACAAAGTTCGTTAACGGTTGGGGTATATCCGCAGTCAGTTGTAGATGAGTACCCGCCGCTATCACTGAGGCGTGGCGCGTTTCGGCAGCGACACACAAGGGCCGTTTTCCACGATTGGCGGACTTCATCCAGTTTGAAACCCCCGGGCGACCAAGGCCGCCCACTCCAGCGTGTGACCGCAGGACGAACCGCTCCAATCGCGGACCGAACGATCGTTCGGATACCTCCAGTTAACCTGAAGGCCCGGCCGGAGCCACCGGCGTTACCCGAAGGCAACCAACGTGATTGACGAATCCAGGGTTGTTACCGAGATCGTACCCGTTCGGCAGGGCTACGCTCGCTGGTCCGAAACCTACGACACCCAGGACAATCCCTTGATCGTTCTGGAAGAGCCGCTGGTGCGGTCCCTGTTGGGGGACGTCCGGGAACTCAGCGTCGCCGACATCGGCTGCGGCACGGGTCGCCACACCCTCTATCTGGCGGAAGCAGGCGCCAGGGTGACGGCAGTCGACTTCGCCCCGGAAATGATGGCGCAAGCCATCGGGAAGGCGAAGAAACACGACGTGCGATTCGTTACCCACGACCTGACGGGGCGCTTCCCGTTCGACAACGACAGCTTCGATCGCGTCCTGTGCTGCCTGGTCCTGGAGCACGTTTCCGACCTGGATTCGGTGATCGGAGAGATGGGGAGGATCTGCCGGCCGGGAGGTTTCGTCATCATCTCGGAACTCCACCCCGGCGATGCGTCTCCGTCGCCTGCAGGCCCGCTTCACCGATACGCAGACGGGCCGGAAGGTCAACGTCGAGAGCTATCGCCACCAGATCGCGGACTATGTCAATGCAGCCTTGAAGGCCCGACTCCGGATCGACCGCATCGAAGAACATCTTGCGGACGAATCCCTGCTCGAGAAGTCCCCGAGGGCGAAGGAGTACTGGACCGGGTTCCAGGACGATTTCGATCTTGGTTGGCCGATGCTGTTGCTCATGAGGTTGGGGAAACCTCTATCCGCCCCGCCACAAGGCGGTCGCACTACGCACAACCCCAGGGCCGAGCGCCGTCAAGGATGAAACGCAGGACATAGACCATGGCCAGGAAACGCGGCAAACAACATCCCATCCGGGTCGGCGTAGTCGGCGTCGGCCGCGGCCGGTCCTTCATGCAGGCGGCCGTGGCGACCGGCATGGAACTGGTCGCCATCTGCGACACCTGGGAAGAGCGCCTCCTTGCGGAAGGCAAGGCCCTCAACGTGCAGACATACCTCGACTACGAAGAATTCCTCGGCTGCGACATGGACGCGGTGGTGCTGGCCAACTACTTCCACCAGCACGCGCCGTTCGCGGTCAAAGCGCTCAACGCCGGCAAACACGTAATGAGCGAGACCGCGGCCTGCCACACCCTGGGGGAAGGCGTGGCGCTGGCGAGAGCGGTCGAGAAAAGCGGCAGGACCTACATGTTCGCCGAGAACTACCCCTACATGGTCTTCAACCAGGAGATGAAGCGGCTCTACCGGAAGGGCCGCGTCGGCGAGTTCAAGTACGGCGAGGGCGAGTACGTCCACCCCGACCCGCCCGAGGTGAAACTGGCGCGCAGCTGCGGGCGCGACCACTGGCGCAACTGGATCCCCGCCACGTATTACTGCACCCATTCCATCGCCCCGGTCATGTACATCACCGACACCCGGCCGGTGAAGGTGAACGGCTTCGTCATTCCCTTTGATTTCGCCGACTCCACCCAGACGCTGCACATGAACCGGGGGGACACCGCCGCAGTGATCATCTGCCGCATGGACAACGACGCGGTGATGAAGTCGCTGCACGGCGGGCTGCGCGGCCACGGCAACTACGTCCGCATCCACGGCAACAAGGGGGTGATGGAAAACTGCCGCCACGGCGACCAGCAGCGGCTGCGCGTGTGGTACGAGCCGTGGGAAAAGCGCAGGAGCGATCCGGTCGAAACCGTGTACAGGCCCGACTTCCCCGTGCACCATGCCCAGGCGACTCGCACCGGACACGGCGGCGGCGACTTTTTCACCAGCTGCCACTTCGCCGAGGCGATCCGCAGCGGCGAGCCGCCCTATCTCGACGTGTACCGCGGCATCGACATGAGCATCGCCGGGATCCAGGCCTGGCGTTCGGCGCTCAGCGACTCGGAACCGATGGGAGTGCCCGACTTCCGCCGCGAGTCGGTGCGCCGGAAATACGCCGGGGACGACTGGTCGCCCGACCCCGGGCGCACAAAGAAGGGGCAGCCACCGAGCAGCATACTGGGGGAAATCGAACTGGCCCCCGAGGCAAAAAAGCTGGCCCGGAAAGTCTGGGCCGAACGGGGCTATCAGGGCGATTGATTCGCTGAGATCCCACCCGGCTGCATCGCCGCCTTTGAAGCGCATGGGTGCGGCCGGTACTGACATTGTGCTGCCCGCGGCGTATTGTGAAAGCCGCTGCAAGCCGTCCGTTCGTTGAGATTGCCGGCATCCTTTCCGCAAGGATGGCTTCTGCCGAAAACCGACATGCCGAACAGCTTGTGAGCAAAGCATAGAGATAGGCGCGAAATGACCATTCCAACACTGTCCATCATCATCCTTCTCGCCGCTGTCGTTGCCGAGGCGGGCGCGGATGAAGCGGCGGACAGAAAGGAAGCGGATCGACCGATGGACGTCATGGCGGACGTCACACTGTCCGAGCCGCACTACGGAACGAGCCTGGTTTCCTGCGTCAGCGCGTTGCTGCAGGCGGTCGGCGCCCCGGAATGGTCGGCGACACGGCTTCAGGGCATCATGGGGCATGCCTTCCATTTCGAGATGGTGGAAGGGGGCGGAGGAGTCTTTCACGACAACATCGACTGGGGGATCGCCCTGGATTTCCTCCCGGAGATGGCGCGGTTCCGCGTCTTCGAAGCGACGAAGAAAGACACCGGCGTCGATCTGCCGGCGCTGAAGCGGGATGCCCGGGATGCCGCCCTGGCAAGCCTCCAGAAAGGGATCCCGCCCCTCGTATGGCAACCGATGAGCCTCGAGCAGAAAGCCGCCGGCCGCGGCGCCTACTGCTGGGGCCTGATCGTCGGATACGACGAAGCGCAGGAGACCTACACGATCCGGCACCCGTTCGTGTCCGGGGATTACACCGTTCGCTACGACGCCATCGGACACAGCGACGGGGTCGAGTGGTTCTACGTTGGGATTTTCGAGAAACTCCGTGATGTCGACCAAAGGATGCTGAACCTGCCGGCGCTCAGAAACGCGGTTGCCTTTGCGGAGGGGACCCGATTCGAGAGCAAGTGGAGCCAGGGTTTCGCCGCGTACGAGGTCTGGCGGCAGGCGTTCGGCTCAGAGGAGGTCTCCCCCAACCGTTCCCACTACCACGCCGCCATCCTCAGGGACCGGCGCATGATCGCCGCCGCGTACCTGCGGGAGCTTCTCACCCTGTTCCCCGAAGCGGCCGGGCCCATCGGTGAAGCCGCGGCCCACTACGACCGCGAGGTGGCGGTACTGAAATCGCTGCACGATCTGTTAGAAGCAGCGCGTGAGAACGATGGGTTTACTGCCGAGGGCCGCGCCGAGGCCGGCAGGTTGATCGGTGAGGCGTTGCAGGTGGAAAGAGAAGCGATCGCCGGCATCGAGGCGGCGCTGGCTGTTCTGGAGGTTTCCCGGTAGCCGGAAGCACGGGGCTTTCTTCCGGGCGACGGGCGCCCGGCAACCAGCCTGCGGAGGGGTTGGGCGAGAGGAAAAGTCCTTGCATGATATGCGTCATCCCGGAGCCGGTACTGTGCGCACTCTCCGGGGATTTCTGGCGACCCACGTAAGCAAGGAGACCAAACTCATGGAAGAACGGACATTCGATCTGACCCAGCCTGCAAGCCGCCCGGTCCAGGTGCTCTGGATCGTCATGGGATTATGCTGGATCATGAGCGGTCTTTTCAGTTTGCGGGGCGAAACTCTCGTCGGCGTCCTTCAGCTGGCATTCGGTCTTTTCGCTCTGCCCGCAGGTTTTCTGATGCATCGTTTCCACAAATACGTCGTAGAGTTCAACGATGAGAACCTGGAAATTCGCACAGGGGTACTCAGACATCGGAAAATCTCCTGGGAAGCCATCTCGGAGATCCATGTCAGGTTCATGAAGGTTGAGTTTCATGTCGCCGGGGGGAGAACCGAGGAAATCCAATTCGGCGCCATGAGCTACAGCGCGAACCAGGTCATCAAGCCCCGCATCATCTCCGAGCTGAAGGCGTTCGCCGAGGCCAGGGGGATTTCAGTCAGGGAGAAATAGCTTCGTGCCCGCTGCTTCCTGGAAAATCCCGTTTGCCGATATGGCGTTTCGCGCGCCGGCATTGCCGTCCGCCGGGGAGGATCCCGGCCCTGAGAACGACTACGGCCGCGGCCGCATCGGCGGCATGAAAGGAGGCCGGATTTGTGCCATCCATTTCCGGACAATAGTGCCCTGTCCCAGCCGGCGTTGTCTTCCTCCGGGGAACGTACCCCTTAGATGAACCTGCGCCTTCTGTATTCCGCCCCCGTCCTGATCGCGGGGCTGGCCCTGCTCCTGCGGCTGGCCTACGTCTTCGAGCTCGACGCCTCCCCTCTGTTTCAACACCCGGCAGTCGATGCCGACACCTACAACCAGCACGCCGAAAGGCTGGCCGCGGGGAACTGGCTGAGCCGAGGCATCGGTCCGTTCTGGCAGCCGCCGCTGTTTCCCTACTCCCTCGGGGCGGTCAAGCTGCTCTTCCCGGGGCCGGAGTTCTTCTACGCCGCCCGCCTCCTTCAGGCGCTGATCGACGCTTTTACGTGCGTGCTGGTCTTCTACCTCGGCACCCGGCTGTTCGGCAGAGCTGCCGGCATCGGCGCCGGTGTCGTCACCGCGGCGTACGGCCCGATGATCTTCTTCGCCGGCGAGCTGCTTCCGGCAACGACAGCTGCCTTCCTCGATACCCTCGGCCTGCTGTTGCTGTTGCGGGCGCTGGATCGGCAGTCGCCCTGGCGCTTCCTGGCAGCGGGAATCAGCTTCGGGCTGGCCGCGGTCACCGTGCCGACGGTGCTGCCGTTCTGCGCCGCGGCCGCAGCCTGGGTCGCCGTTTCAGGCTGGCGGGCCCGGGACATGCGGCGTGGGGCCGCGGCCGGGCTTCTCTTTCTGCTCGGCGTGGCCCTGCCGATTGCCCCGGTGAGCCTGCGCAACTACGCCGTCGGCAACGACGCCGTGCTCATCTCCTACAACGGGGGCATCAACTTCTACGCCGGCAACAACGGCGACACCGGGAAGACCCTTGGAGCGCGGCCGGGGTGGGAGTGGGACGACCTCGTCGACATGCCGCAGCATGCCGGCATCGACAGGCCCTCGGAGAAGTCCCGGTATTTCTACAGGCAGGCCGGGGAGTTCATCGCCTCCGAACCGCTGGCCTGGGCCGGGTTGCTGGCGGAGAAGACCTATGCTTTCTGGCACGGCGACGAGATCGGCCGCAACCAGGCGGTCTACTTCTGGCGCAACTACTCGCATCTGCTGTCGGCGTTACTGTGGAAGACGGAGTACCTCGCCTTCCCGTTCGGCCTTATCGCCCCGCTGGCGCTTGCGGGAATGGCCCTCTACCTGGTGCGCTGCCGGGCGCCGCGCCTGCTTCCCGCCCCGGTACCGGTGTTTACCTTGCCGCGGGTTCCCCCCGAAGGGCTCATCGCCGTTCTGTTCGTCGGCCTGTACGCGGCCGCGGTGATCGCCTTTTTTCCGACGGCCCGCTACCGGATTCCCCTATGCCCGCTGCTGGCGCTGTTTGCCGTGTACGGGGTGATGCAGCTCGGCACCCTGTTTCGGGGCGTGGGGAAGCGTTCTCCTGTTGCAATCGCCACCCTGGCAGCGGTCGTTCTGCTGGCAGGAGCCCTCAACCATCGCCTGGCTCCGATGGACCTCGACGGAGACGCCCTCATCCATTACAACATCGGCAACGCCCAGGTGAAGAAGCGGGATATCGATGGGGCGATGGCGTCGTTCAAACGTTCGGTGGCCATCGACCCGGAGTTCTGGCAGGCCTGGATCAACCTCGGTTCCATGTACGCCATGACCGGTCAGCCCCACCGGGCTGTCGAGACCTTCGAGATGGTCAGGGACCATCAACCCCATCGCTTCGGCGTCTGGATCAACCTCGCCCACGTGTACCGCGCCGGCGGCCGCACCGGGGAGGCGCTGCATGCGTACGAGCGCGCCCTCCGGACCGGCGATTCCATACTCCAGGCGTTCACGGAGTACATCTCCTTCTGCTTCGAGCTGCGGGAATACGAACGCGCCCGCCGCGGGCTCGAGGCCGCGGTGGCGCGGTTTCCGGAAGCCGCGGGGAGCCTCAGGAGCTTTCACGACCGGCACCTTGCCCGTGCGCTCAGGGGGTGACTCCTTGCAATGGAAAAGGGCCTCGCCAACGTGACGAATGTCGGGAAGAAGTACGGCCAGCTGTGCCGATGTCGCCTGGGATATGCGGTCCTTTCCCTACCGGCGAGGTTTGCCAATCCATCATCTCCGGGAACCACCATCGCCGGCGCGTACCAGAGAGGATGAATAACCGGATTTTGGGTAATCCTGAACTGGAAGCCCGATATGGAAACTGACTGGTGGAGGAGCTTTTTCTCGGGGAATTGGCTCGACGTGCAAAGAAACGTGCGTTCGGGCCGCACTGCGAAGGAGGTGGAATTCCTGCAGCGAAACCTGGATTTGACCGCGGGATGCCGGGTCCTTGACGCTCCGTGCGGCAATGGCAGGTTGGCGATTCCGCTGGCTGAGCGGGGTTGCCGCGTCACCGGTGTCGATATAACGGCAACCCTTCTTCAGGAAGCGCAATCCGTTTCGCAGGAAGCGAACCTGGACCTCGAGCTTGTCGAGACGGACATGAGGGACCTGCCCTGGACCGAGAGGTTCGACGCGGCGTTCTGTTTCTGGGGGAGCTTCGGGTACTTTGACGACGAGGGTAACAAAGGGTTTCTGGAGGCTGTGCATCGAGCCCTCAAGCATGGTTCGAGGTTTGCCCTCGATTTGGCCAACATCGCGGAAACAATACTCCCGAAGCTGCAGCCGCGCAGTTGGAGCAAGGTGGGCGAAACGCTGGTCCTGGAGGAAAGGACGTACAGGCACGTGGAAAGCCGGATCGACTGTGAGTGGACCCTGGTTGCAGACGGTGTTTCAGAAACGAAGACCACCTCGATGCGGGTCTACGGATATCGTGAGTTGACCTCTCTTTTTTCCGAAGTGGGTTTCGAGGTGTGCGGGGCTTTTTCGTCTCTGGACGACGATCCCTACGAGCTGGGGAGACGTGGGTATTTTATTGTCGAAAAAAGGAGTATCCCGCATGAAAAAGCGCGACTTTGAAAAACTTGCAGCCAGCGTCAGGCAGGCCGGAGCCATCAAGCGGGGAACGATGAAGTGTGGCCGCACTACCGGATGGATGCGGCCGATATCAGGTTCCATCCCGGGCCGAGCGAACAGCTGAGAAAGGCGAAACCATGACCGACAGGAACCGCATCGAGTGCCTCTTCCTCTCGCAGGAGGACCTCCTTGAAGCCGGCTGCTTCGATATGCGGCTGGCCATTAGCGCCGCGGAAAACGCCATGCTCGCTTTCCGGAGGGACGAGATCCTCTTCCCGGACAAGGTGGTGCAGATCTTCGACGACGATACCCAGGAGCGGATCAACTGCCTGCCGGCAACCCTGCTGCCGGAAAAGGTATGCGGGGTCAAGTGGGTGTCGGTGTTTCCCCGCAATCCCGAGAAGTACGGCATGCAGAACCTGTCGGCGGTGATCGTCCTGTCGGAGATCGAGCGCGGCTTCCCCATCGCCTTCATGGATGGAACCCTGTGCTCCAACGTCCGCGTCGGGGCGATGGGAGCCCTTGCCGCTAGGCATCTGGCGCGGCCCGACTCCGGGAGCATCGCCTTCATCGGGGCGGGCGAGCAGGCCAAGATGCACCTGATCGGCATGAAAACGGTCGTTCCCGGGATCGAGGAGTGCCGGGTTTCAGCCAAGTTGGCCGCCGAGGAGCAGCAGTTCATCGAGGAGATGCAGCCCCTGTTCGGAGACATGCGCTTCGCCGCCGCGGGAACGAAGGCGGAGCAGGCCATGGAAGGGGCGGACATCCTCGTTACCGCCACCAGCGCCCAGGCCCCTCTTCTCAAGGCGGCGTGGATGAAGCCGGGCAGCTTCTACAGCCATATCGGCGGCTGGGAGGACGAGTACGGGGTGGCGAAGCAGTGCGACAAGATCGTCTGCGACGACTGGGAAACCGTGAAGCACCGGACGCAGACCCTCAGCCGCATGTACAAGGACGGCGAGCTTCGGGACGAGGATGTCCACGCCAACCTGGTCGAGGTCATCGCCGGCGAGAAGAGCGGAAGGGAGACGCCTGAGGAGCGGGCCTACTTCAACGCCGTCGGCCTCGCCTACGTCGACGTGGCGATCGCCCACGCGATGTACCAACGCGCCAGGGAAGCGGGGGCGGGACGGGTTTCGAGCATCCAGGAGACCATGATATTCCAGCACGAGAAGCTGGCGGACTGGATCCGGATGTAGGCCACGGGCGCGCAGGCTTTCACTGTTTGCAAAAAACCGGCGGCCCCGGCCGCCCTCGAGGAGGAACAGCATGGCTTCCAGGGTACTCGACATCCGCACCATGAAACCGCTGCAACCGGCGACGTCGCTGTGGAAGCAGTACGACCCGGCGGCAGCCCCCCGCGCCTTCAAGGCGGAAACTCCCGCCGTGGCGCGGCGCTGGCAGAAGACGACGCGCCGGGCCCTCGCCGGGCTTCTCCGCCTGGAGGCAGGCGACGCCACGCCCCCGGCGCCCCGCAGGATCGAGGTGGTGGACAAGGGGGATTACCTGCGCGAGAAGATCCTCCTGCGCACCGGTCCCCACGCGCAGATGCCGGTGTACATCCTGCTGCCCAAAGGCGCCGAGGGACCCCTGCCCTCGGTGGTGGCCTTCCACGGCCACGGGTACGGAGTGAAGGATATCGTCGGCCTGTGGGAGGACGGCGGCGAGCGGGACGTCCCCGACGGGTACCACAAGGATTTCGGCGTCGCCCTGTGCCGCGCCGGCTTTGCCGTGGCCGCCCCCGAGATCTCCGGCTTCGGCGAGCGCCTTACCGATTTCTCCCACCTCGACCTCGGGCAGGGGACGCCTTCGACCTGCGCCCACATGGCCATGCTCGCCTTCCACCTCGGAACCTCGGTGGTCGGCATCCGCGTGCGCGACGGCCTGCGCCTCGTCGACTACCTCGAGACCCACCCCGAGTTCGACACCAACCGCCTCGGAGCCATGGGTATTTCCGGGGGCGGCATGCACACCTTCTTCTCCACCTGCATCGACGAGCGCATCCGCGCCTGCGTGGTCAGCGGCTATTTCTCGACCTTCCGGGACAGCCTCTTCGCCATGGCGCACTGTCCCTGCAACTACGTGCCGGGCTTGTCGGAGTTCGGCGAGATGCACGATCTGGCCGGCCTCATCGCCCCGCGGCCGATGCTGGTGGAAGCCGGCACCCACGACCCGATCTTCCCGGTTTCCGCAGTGCGCTCAGGCCTGGCCAAGGCGCGCAGTGTGTACGGGGTTTTTGGTGCCGGCGGACAGGTGAAGGCGGATATCTTCTCGGGGCGGCACCAGATCAGCGGCGCCCGCGCCTACGACTTCCTCCGGGAGGCCCTCGCCTGAGTCCGGCCGAGGGGTGGATCGGACAGGGATCGTCGAATGTTCCGCGATGCGATGCTCTTCAGGGTAGCGGCTCGGTTAGAGCGCGCGCGGGCGAGCCAACTGACGGGTAGCTATTCGGCGAAACTTCACGAATCACCTGTGGGCGGTTCGACGCAGGCTGACGATCTGATCAGCCCGGAACGGGCCTGAGGATTCCTGATGGCCGTCTTGCCACGTTACGCGAACCTCGCGAACCTCGTCCTGACTGCCCAATCCGAAGTGCACACGAGGATCATTCGCGGCACAGTAACTGGATGCAACTCGCACCGACCTCGTCACCATGCGATCGCCGAGGGTCACCGTCACGCGGGCATCGTGGGCAATTCCTCCATCGACATTTTCCACACGGAACATGATCCAGTGTTCCCGCGGCGCAATGTTGTGGAGCACCCAGAGCCGGTGATCGCGATTGACGATCACGATATCTACGCCGCCGTCGTTCTCCAGGTCGCCAAAGGCCGCCGCCCGACTGGTTGCGATCAGGGACGCGACCGTCCCGCCCGGTGGACCGAATTGCTCGAATCGACCGGACGGCCCGCCCGCAAGAAGCAGGTCAGCTTCGGCATAGGGATCAGCGTGCTCTGCTTGCTCCGTCTTCGGTCGGGTGACGCGACCGTTCGCTTCGAAGAGATCCAACCAGCCATCGTTGTTGAAGTCATACAGACCGACGCCGAATCGAGTCGGCTTGCGTGTGATCGCGCCGAGACCGACCTGTGGGGTGTCGTCCATGAAATACGCACCTTCGTTGCGATAGAAGGAATCAGACTGGGTCTCGAGATTCACGACGAGCAAGTCAGAATCGCCGTCATCATCAATGTCCGCCGCGGTGACGCCCATGCCCGCTTTGGCCTCCCCGCTGGCGTCGATCGCAGCACCGGATTCCACTGCAACGTCCCTGAACGTGCCATCACCGTTGTTACGCCAGAGTTGGTTGGGCAGTTGATCATTGGCGACGAAGATGTCGATGAATCCGTCATTGTCGTAATCATCACAGACCACGCCGAGGCCATTCCCGAAAGCCGTGCGCATCCCCGCTTTCGCGGAGATATCAAGGAATCGCCCATCACCCTGATTCTCGTACAGCACATCGGCCGCAGGAGCCTGATAACTGTTCGGACTGCAGTAATCCGGCATGCCGCTGTCCCTGCACTGCAGTTCATCATCGGGCGACCAGATGATGTAGTTCGCAACGTAGAGATCGAGATCGCCATCGTGATCGGTATCGACGAAGGCGCAACTCGTCCCCCACCCGTTGTGAGCAACATTCGCGTGGCGGCTGACATCCTCAAAGGTAACGCCGCCTCGGTTGCGCAGGAGAGCGTTCGGCCCAACATTCGTGACATACAGATCGGTAAGACCGTCATGGTCGAAGTCACCGGTCGTCACCCCCATTCCATATCCACGATCGTCGGCTCCGCTGCCTTCCGTCACGTCCTCAAACACGCCGGCGGCGTCATTTCGAAACAATCGATTGCCCGGCTGATCCGGATCGTCGCCCGCAATCCGACCGCTCTGCACGAGATAGACGTCGAGATCTCCATCGTTCTCCAGATCGAAAACCGCCGCCCCGCCTCCCATGATCTCGGGAAAATACATTGCATCGGAGGCGCCGCTTACATGCGTAAATGAAATCCCCCGCTGCTCGGCAACGTCACTGAACCACGCATCCCCGACGGCTTCCACGGGTTCCTCCGCAGCGGGCGCTTCGGTCGAGCCGTCACATCCTGCGCAAAGGAGCGGCAGCACGAATACGTATCGGAGGGCGCGCCGCGCCTGTATTTCGCGCCAATCAATCATTCTCGTTCCCGGTCATCTTGATACGCAATCCATGGAGTCGCTCGACGGCATGCTCCCAGAGTTTGGCATGATCATGCCGCAGATGGAGCGTTTCTTCCAATAGCGCGCTGGCTTCATTCACATGCTTTCGATCAATCGCAATCATCGCCAATCCGATGCGCGGCGATCCGGCTTGCTGATCCAGCTCGCACACCCGATGGAAGAGCTGTTCCGCCTCATCCCTGCGCCCCTGTTGGTAGAGCAGAAACCCAGCCTGAGTGAGAACCGAGGAGTCTCGACTGTCCACTTCATACGCGTGCAGGAACGCATCGATTGCCTCGTCGAATCGGCGCAGGGCCTGACAGGCTCGTCCGATGAGCACCCACGCATCGCCAGATTCCGGTCGGGCCCGTGTTGCAGCCCGGGCATGCTCGTAGGCGAAACGCAGGGCATCTGCGTCCGCGTGACGCTCAGCGAGTAGCATGTCGGCGCGATTCAGATTCGTCCAGTAGTCATCCGGATCGAGCCGAAACGCTTCGTCGAGAACGGCGATGGACTCCTTGATCCGCCCCTGATTGCGGTAACAGGTTGCCAGCGTAATCAGAATCCGCGTGTTCTCGGGTTCCGCGCGGCGAGCACGCTCGAGCAGATTCGCCGCGTGTGCATACTGTCCTCGACTCATGTGGCTGCGGGCTGCCCTCCGGAGCAACCTCACACCCGTCTGATGCGCCTTGACCGCATCATTCCATGGGTCGCGCCACTGCGGTCGAACCTGCTCGCTTCTCGACCCTGCCTCGGTAACGCTCACTTGCTCTCCCAGTTGTCGGCGGATGATCAAGTCGAGGTGTTTCGCGTAGCCCGAATTCGAACCGTTGAGAAGATCATGCTCGAGTAGCAGCTTCGAGGCCCGCTCGGGCTCGCGCGCGCGGATCGCATGAAGCACCATTCCGAAGAGCGCCGCCTCATTATTAGGTTCACGTTCGACAACCTCGCAGAAATGTGCCGCAGCTTCATCCATTCTTCCGTCATCGAGCAGCCAGAGACCGAGCTGAGCGCGGGCCGGCTCGTAGGAGGGATCGAGTTCGACGGCCCGCTGTGCCGACTCAATTGCTACCCTGAGGTCTCCACCGCGTTCCTCTACCTGAGCGATGCGATACTGAACCTGAGCATCCTGCGGTCGGGTCTCTGCCACCTCGTCATAGCATGCCATGGCGAGGCCAAGCATCCCGTTTGCTTCGTACACCATGCCAAGTGTCATTCGGCGGCTCTCATTGCCTCTCTGTCGGCGAGCGGATTCGAGCGCGTCTCGGACGGCTTCGGCGACGATGGGGTCCATCTGATCGAGATCGGTCGGCTCGGGAACCGGCGGACCGACGAACAGGTCGAACGCCCACGACGCAGCGATCACCACGATCAGCAGTGCCACAAACCAGCTGGTTCGGCGCAGCGTTACCCGCATCAGAATCAGCCTATCTCCGAGGAAGTGACTCGCAACAATCGACCACTCTGCTTGACGATGCGTCAGCAAGGACTTTCGGCACAAAACGAAACACCACCGGACTGAAGTCCGGAAAGAAATGATAAGGATACAGGGTGTATGCGTTGCGTAGCGCCGCGAAGTTGCGCATAACCCTTTATCTTGACCGACTACTGATAATGCCGTTTATAACCACTTTCCGTTTCGCCGGATACGGGTGCACGAACCTCGGGCGCCCGACGGGAGTCGACCATGCCGACCCGTCTCGGCTGGAGGATCCTCCGGACCACCGCCATCGTGGCTGTTCTCGCCGGCTTCGTATCCGGTTGCGGTGAGGGAGGATCGGGGGCGTACGGCGAGCCGGTGGATGAGGCCGCGGCCACCCCCTTGAAGGATCTGATGGCGGATCTCCCCGCGAATCGCGAGGAGTCCATCACCGTCTCCGGCATCATCGCCACGGTGTGCCGGTCGGCCGGCTGCTGGCTCACTCTGCGCGATCTCACGGGAGAGGAGCCGGTGGAGATTTTTGTGGATCTGAAGGGGGGAGCGACCTTCACCGTACCGACGAGAATCGAGGGGAAGAGCGCCATCCTCGTGGGCAAGCTCGTGGGAGAGAAGCCGGACCTCGCCATTCACGCTGTGGGACTCGTAGTGAAGTAAGGGACGACCATGGGTTCCGCCCGACGGTTGCGAATGATTGCCTCCTGGGCCTTCCAGAGCCTGGCTTTTCACAAGACCCGGACCCTCCTCACCATCGTCGCGGTGGGGCTCGCCACCGCGCTGGTGGCCAGCATTCTCGGCTTCCAGTCCGGCTACGAGCAATCCCTCAATCACAACATCGACTCCATGGGGTACCAGATTCTCGTGACGGGAAAGGGATGCCCTCACGAGGCGGCGACCCTGATCCTGCGCGGGGGCTCCATTCCGATGTACATCCGCGAGGAGGTGTATCGCCATATCGTGGAGCAGCCCGATGTGAAGGACGCGACGCGGTTTTTCATGCAGACCGTTCCCGATCGCGACGGAAGCTCCTACCAGCTCTATGTCGGAATCGACGAGAACTTTCTCGCGCTGAAGCCCGGCGTCGAATTCCAGCGGGGGAAGTGGTTCAGCGGCGCGCTCGCCGACGAGGCCATCCTCGGATTCAACGTGGCCGAGTACCGTCGCCTCGGAATCGGGGACACCATCGGGGTGCAGGGCCGGACCTTCACCGTCCGGGGGATCCTCGACAAGCTCGGAACCCAGGACGATGGAACGATCTTCCTGCCCCTCGAGGTGAACCAGGACCTGTTCGAGCGACGGGACCGCCTCACCGGGATCGGAATTCGCCTGCACGACATGAGCAATGCCGGCGGCTTCATCGATCGCCTGTACGACATTCCGTCGCTACAGGTGGTGCGGATGTCCCAGGTGCAGGGGACGATCCTCAACATCCTGAGCGGGGTGCGGGCTCTGCTGCTGGCGTTCGGGGCCCTGTGCCTCCTCGTCGCCCTCATGGGGGTGTTCAACGTCGCCCTCATCACGGTGAACGAGCGGATTCCGGAAATGGGGGTGCTGCGGGCGCTGGGATGCCCGGGCGGGACCCTCTTCCAGCTCGTCTTGTCCGAGTCCCTGCTGCTTGGCCTGGCGGGCGTGATCGTCGGGGGGGGGCTCACCCTGGCGCTGCGAGGGACCGCCGAGTGGGTCGTTCGCTCCACCCTCACGTTCGTTCCGGCGGGAACGGTGGTGGCCGTGACCCCGGAAACTCTCCTCGGCAGCTGCGCCGCCGTCGTGGTACTCTGTCTTCTCGCGGGAGTCTATCCGGCGCTCAAGTCCTCGCTCGTTTCTCCCCTGACTTCGATTCGGGGGGCCGCGTGATGGCGCTCTTGGGAGCGAGCGGGGTCTGGAAGGAGTTTCCCCAGCCGGGAACCAGCGTGACGGCGCTCGCCGACGTGACGCTGGCCATCGAACGGGGCGAACTCGTCGTGGTGACGGGGGAGTCCGGGTCGGGGAAATCGACGTTGCTGTCGCTTCTGGCAGGAATGGACCGGCCGACGCGCGGGGCCGTGAGGTTCGAGGACGAGGCCCTCGAGTCGGCGGCGTCGGGACGGCTCGCCCGGATTCGCCGGGAGCGCATGGGATTCGTGTTCCAGGACTTCCGGCTCGTGCGGCATCTCACGGTGCTGGGAAACGTCCAGCTGCCGCTGCTGTTCGGTAATCGCGACCAGGACGCGGACGAGGCGAAGTGCCTGCTCAAGCGAGTGAACATCGCCCACCGCACGCGCCACCGGCCGGACGCCCTATCCCGCGGGGAGATGCAGCGCGTGGCTCTGGCGCGGGCGCTGGCGAACCAGCCGGACGTGCTGTTCGCCGACGAGCCCACGGCGAACCTGGACCGGCGCAACGCCGAGATCCTCTGGAAACTGATCGGGGATCTCCACCGCGACGGATTGACGGTGGTGGTGGCCACCCACAACGTCGAGGTGATCCCGGAGGAGAGACGGATCGTCCGGCTCGACGATGGAAGAATCGTGTCGGATGAGCATGGCTAGGACCATCCATCCGGTCGCGTGGATCGCGCTCGTGCTGGCGGTCGCCCTCGTTCCCGCTTGCAGCGGGGGAGGAGACGGCGACGCGGAGTCGGGAATGGAGCCGCAATCGAACGCCGACATGGAGTTCAAGCGGCGTTTGCGCCTCGGCATCGAGCAGCTCCGCCGACACCTTCCGGAATCGGCCCGCGCCGAGTTCGAGGCGTGCGCGCGGCTGCGACCCGATGATCCGGAGCTCCTCTTTCAGCAGGCCCGGCTCATCTTCGCGACGTCGGCGAAGCCGGCCGACCTCGAGGCGGCGATCGGGCTCTTGCAGAAGGTGCTCGCTCTTCGGCCGGACAGCGTGAAGGCTCATCGCCTGCTGTACGAGCTCGAATCGCGCCGCCGGAACGAGCCGGCCGCCCTCGCCCACCGGGACGCGATCTTCGAGGCGTATGGCCAGATGGGCGAGATGGAGATCGCCTCTTTCGCGCGCCACTACCAGGTGGGAAGCGGACCGAATCTGCAGCTCGTCGGGGTGAGGGAGGGGGCGAAGAACGCGGACGACCTGCTCCGGTTCCGTGAAGCGGTGCAGGGACTCTATAGAAAAGGGTACTACGCCCCGAGCAAGGTGGTCCCCGTGATCGAGGAGATCCTGGCGCAGTACCCCGATCTCGCGGCGGTGCGCCTTTACTACGCGAAGATGCTCGTGCTCGGAGAGATCCGGGTCAACTACAGCAATCGTCCCGGGCTGCGGCCCATGGCGTCGGCCCTCATCTTCGATATGGCCCAGACCGAGTTCGAGAGGGTGTACGACCAGATCCACCCCGGATCGCCCATGGCGCGGGACATCATCTACATGCTGAGCCGCGTGGCGATGCTCATGGCGGACTACGACGAGTCGATCTCACTGGCCGATCTGCTCCTGAGGGATGCGCGTGTCGAGGGGGACTTCCGGCAGTTTCAGATCGGGCGCAAGGGACTCGCGCGCCTCAAGCAGGAGCGGTATGCCGAGGCCATCGAGCTCCTCGAGGAATCCCTCGCCGGAGCGAGCAAGAACTTCCGGCAGGAACTGACGAATCTCTGGCTCCTTCACCTGGCCCACGAGGGATCCGGGACCCCGCTGGACAAGCGGAAGGCGACGTTTCAATTCCGCAAGGACCTGGCGCTGCCGGGGGATCCGACGCCCCTTCTGTTCGAGGACGTGGCGGCGAAGTACGGCATCGACAAGTACGACGGCCTGGGGCCGAGCGCGTGGGGCGACTACGATCGGGACGGCGACTACGATCTGTTCGTCACCGGCGGCGACAGCTACGGGGCCCTGTACCGGAACGACGGTGAGACGTTCACCGACGTGTCCCGGGAGGCAAACCTGTTTCACGTGCAGTCCGGCTTCAGCGCGACCTGGTCGGACTACGACAACAACGGCTGGATCGATTTGCACGTCGGCCGCGACGGGTGGAACGGCCCCATCACGAACTCGTTTTTCGTGAACAACGGGGATCGGACCTTCACCGAGACGACGGACACGGCCGGACTGGGGAACCCGGGCTCGACCTTCGTGTGCCAGTGGTCGGATTACGACAACGACGGCGACGTCGACCTCTACATCGCCAACGGAATCACCGGGGGTGGCGACACGAACACCCTGTACCGGAACAATTTCGACGGCACGTTCACCGACGTGACCGCGGAGGCGGGGCTCCAGGAGGCCCGCGGGATCAAGACGATCGGGAACTGCTGGGGCGACTACAACGACGACGGGTGGCCCGATCTCTTCGTGAGCGGGTATGAGACGGCGAACCGGCTCTACCGGAACAACGGGAACGGCACCTTCACGAACCTGGCCGCCGAGGCCGGCCTCCTCGATGACGAGCTTCTCACAACCGGCTACACCTGCTTCTTCTTCGACTACGACAACGATCTCGATCTCGACATCCTGCGCCCGTCGCTCGCCCCGTGGAACCACGTGCTGCTGGGACTTTCGGACCGCTACGACGATCTACCGGCCGAGAAGAAGAAGGAGATGCTCCGGCACTGCACGAGGCTCTACCGGAACAACGGAGACGGGACGTACACGAATGTGTCGGTGGAGGCCGGGTTCATCCACCCGAACGGCGCTATGGGAACGGGGGTGGCCGATCTGGACAATGACGGGTATCTCGACATCTACTTCGGGACGGGAAGTCCGGCCATCGAGCGGATGGAGCCGGATCGCCTCTACCGTAACAACGGAGACGGGACCTTCACCGACCTCACGTTCGCGGCCGGAGTCCCCAACGTGGGCAAGGGGCACGGCGACACCTTCGTCGACATCGATCTCGACGGCGATCTCGAGATCTACGCCCCCGAGGGCGGGTTCGTCCACGGAGATCCGTTCCCGAACGCCTTCTACCTGAATCTCCAGGAGTCGGGGAACCACTGGATCCACATCGACATCGAGGGCACGAAGAGCAACCGGGACGGCCTCGACACCAAGATCTTCGTCACGGTGGGGGGACGGACCCTCTTTCGCGAGAAGCACAACGGGGAAGGATTCGGCTGCTCGAACTCGCCGCCGGTGGAGTTCGGCCTCGGCAAGGCGACGAAGATCGACAAGATCGAGATCCGCTGGCCCGGGAGCGATCCCGAGATCTTCACGGACATTCCCGTCGATCGCAGGATCTTCATCCGCGAAGGCGAAGGGCAATGGACCGGGATGATATAAAAAAGGTCTCCGTTTTTCACTTCACCTTTTCCTGGGCGTCGATTCGGGGGCGCGCCGTAACACGCACAGGAGTGCAGTCAACCCACGCGCCGTGCTTCAGACGGCGGCGGACGCTGCAAGCAGCGTTTCGAACTCGTGCTGAGGATGGGGACGGGCCGGGGCGCTAGGCGGTGCCCGGGACGGCCAGTAAATCCGTTGACTCAGGGGCCCCCGCCGGTGGCCCAGCGGCTTGACCGAGGTCCAGCTTACCGAAGGGCCGGGCCGCGCCCGCTCACTCTGCGGTCCCCACCCGGTTCCTGCGTTCGGCCAGCCACCCCTGCAGTTGCCGGCCAAGCTGTTCTTGCCCCACCTCGGCGCTTATCTGGCGCACGTAGGTTTCGGCCGCCGCAAACCGTCCGCGATCCGCCAGGCCTTCGCACAAAAGCCACAGCAGATCATGAAAGAAGGTGCGCCGCATCCCTGCGTCGGCCGCGGCCTTTTCCAGATGCGCCAGGGCCTGGTCCCCGTCCCCGACCAGATGGCGGGCATACCCCTTGAAAAAGGTGAAGAACGCCTGATTGGCGCCCGGCGCTTCCGCGAGAAAACGGGCCCGCCACTCGGCGGCTTCGACCGCCTCCACCTCTGCCGGCGCCAACGGGCCGCGGAGTTGGGCGCACCGGGCCCAGCGCAAGGTCGCCCACAAATCCCCCCGCACCGTAAAGGGGCGCTCCAATTGGCTCGCCCGATAGTAGCGCCGCGCCGCGGCCAGATTGCCGGCGGCAAAGAGCTGATCTGCCCCGCTGAGTGCCAGCGGCTCGCCCCCTTGACGGCTCTGCTGGCGCTCGTAGGCCGCCCGCTCGGCCGGCAGCAGGCTTCGCCAAAGGGCCTGGCCGTCTTCGACCAACTCGGCCACCCGACGGCGGTGGCCGCGGTCGAGGGGTTTTTCGCTCAACAACTGGGCCATGGTCTGGCACACCCGCAACTGCTCGAGGGGCGAATCCCCCATCCTCGAGCGGTACTCCTCGGCCGGGCGCAGTCGCTGCAGGGCCTCGGCGGCAATAGGCCAGGGGCTTTCGGGGTCGGCCAGTGCCTGCACCAGGCTGCGGGCCAGGAGGATTTGCCCCGCAGCCGAGGGATGCAGATGGTCAGCTATCAGGCTCCAACCGGGGCTGCCGCCGGGGCTCGCCCGCTCAAAAGCGGCCTCCACATCAGCTAACAGACACCCCTTGGCTGCGGCCACCTCCCGGATAACCCGGTTGAACGCTGTCGGCGCCCGGAAAGGCACCCGATCCCAATCCAGTGCTTGGGTAAAGGCCTCCCGGGCAGCGGTGTCCCGCCCCAACTGTTGCAGTAAGCGCCCGCGGATACACTGCAGCCGGGCGCTTACCGCCCCCTCTTGGGCGGCCTCGTCGAGAAGGGCCAAACCCCGCTCGGCCCCTGAGGCCGTCGACGCCAGGATTTCGGCCTGTTCAATTGTGTCCCGCCACTGTTTGAGCTGTCGGGGTTCGAGGGGGGGCTCGTCCGCCGCCGGTGCAAAACCGCTCAGGTTGCTGGCCAGGGTGCACAGCATCAAAGGGATCTGCCGCTGCCGGCAAAAATCGGCTATCTCTTCCAGATTGGCCGTCAGGTTCGCCGCCGCGCTCTGGCGGCGGGGGTCCTCCGGCGCCACCTGCCCGGCCCCGGCCATCACCCGCAACAGCGAGGGGGGCGCCTCCTCTGCCCTGCCCCCGGCCAGCAGCTGGCGGAGCAATCGGGTCAAGCGCCACTGCATCAAGCGGTAGTGCCAGCGCTTGAGCCGGATGCTGTGGCCCCCTTGGCGCAGCGAAGCAGCCCCGTAGACGCCGTAGAACTCGTTGTGCCCGGTGTAGACCACCACCAGGTCCGGCGCCAGGTCCGCTGCCGCTTCGACGCAACGGGCCACTGCAAAACTGGATACCGCGGTAATACCCAGATTGAAGACCTCGACCTGGCGCCGGGGCCAGATGTCCTGGAGCATCGCCTGCAGGTATGAAGCGGCGGCCAATCGCTTGGGGTGGGGAAATCCCTGCACCGTGGACCCCCCGGCAAAGACGACTCGGAAAACATCTTCTCCCTTGGGTTCGACAAAGGGCTGGGGGGACATGCGCACCCCGGCCAAAGAATGGCCGGCCGCCGTGCCTTGAAAGAAGCGCTGGGGGTAGTCGGGATTAATCGTGTACAGGGTCTGCCCTTCCAGCCGGACCAATGGGCGCACCAAGGGCGGCGGCTGAGCCACCCCGAGCAGCCGCAGCAAGCCCTCGAGGCCGGCCACCAACGCCAAGCCAAGGGCCAGGGCGACCAGACGGCCGCCCCACGCCGTGCGGCGTTGCCCCTTTGCCCGCTTGGCCGCGCTCACCAACCCTCACTCGAGCAAACGGGCCAGGCTGTCCTCACCACTCCAGCTCCCGCCGGGAAACGATTTTGTCCTCGTCGAGCTCCATTCCCATGCCCGGACCTTCGGGCAAGGCAACCTCACCGTTGCGGGGTTTGATCGGGTCCTTGAGAAAGAACTGGTTGACCCGATTCCAGGTGAGCAGATACTCCAGCAGAGGACACACATCCGGGGGCTGCGCAGCCAGCAGGTGGACGGTCGCCGACACCGAATGGACGTGCGGAATCACCTGCGGCTCGCTGACAGACGCCAGCGTGCAGATTTTCGCAACCTCTGTGAGACCACCCGCCCAGTAGATGTCGGGCTGCAGCACATCGACTGCCCCCGCCTCGATCAAATCCCTGTGACCCCAGCGAGTGTACTCGTGCTCACCGCCGGCGACGGGAAAACCGATCCCCCTGCGGATGGCGGTGTAGCTGTCGATGCGGTCGGGCGGGACCGGCTCTTCCAGCCATCGCGGGCGGTATTCGGCCATGCGCTCTCCCATGGCAATGGCGTAGGGCACATCCCAGCTGTTCCAGGCGTCGAACATGATGTCCACGTCCTCGCCCACGCTTTCCCGCAGAACCCGTACCAGCTCCAGGTTCTTTGCCATCCCCTCCCGGCCCGCTCCCGAGCCGTGGCGAAAAAAGGCTCATCGGGAATTACTGTGGGTAGCCCCTACATGTTGTGGGCGTGGATAGAGGTCGAGTCCGCCGCAATGGAAGTAGATGGCGGTTTGGAAGTGGGCGCGGTTGCGATAGCCGCGGGCCATGCGCTTGACCTTCTCCACTTGGGCGTTCAGGGACTCGTTGAGGGCGTTGGTGATCCGGTGTCGCAGGTAGGTCAGGATGTTGTCGAGCCGCCGCTTCAGGGTGCGGGCCACCGCGATCACGGGCGGCAGCCGGCTATGGGTGGCCCAGAAATACCAGCGTCGGAAGAAGCGACGAGCCCAGCCCTCGCGGCGGTAGGTCCACAGTTGCCGCAAGTTCTCCTTGAGGGCCCAGGCGCGGCTGACCTGCAGGTCCATGCGACGCAGCTCCTCGAATCGGGGCAGCAGGGCCTCGGGGATGTGGTCGGGGTGGTAGAGCCAGAGATACTTGGTCCCCTTGAGCACCTCGTCGTGCTGGGCCCGCAGCTTCTTGTGCTCCTGGCGGCGCACCCGGTCGACGGCCTCGTTCATCAGACGCAGGACATGGAACTTGTCGAACACGATCTTGTCCTGGGCGTCGGGCACCCAGGCTCGCACGGCCGCGATGTAGGGGTCGTGCATGTCCACACAGATGGCCTCGATCCGCTCCAGCTCCTCCTCGTCGAAGGGGAGGAAATACTCCTCCAGGCTCTCCCAGCGGCGGCCCTCGGCCACGTATTCCACGCTCTTGGTCTCCAGGTCACAGACCAGGGTCATGTACTGATGACGTTTGGCGAAGGCCTTCTCGTCGACGCCGAGATGGGCCGGCACCTTCCACGCCTTGCGGCGCTGGCCCCGGCGGACGGCGCGGCCCAGGACCCCCCAACAGCGGTCCCAGCTGAGCCCGGTGAGACGGCTCACCGCCTGCAGGCTGGCCTCCTTGGCCAAGTCGATGACGTGGGCCTCCAGGGCCCGGGTCAGATTCGAGCCGGGCTCGGCCCACTCCGAGGCGATGGACAGCACGCCGTGGACCTTGCACTGCACCCGGGGCAGGCGGGTATGGACGTAGGTGGGCACGTCGCACGTGTCCAGGTGCCGCCATTCCCGCTCGGGGCAGTGGTCGTAGACGGGACACCAGGCGTCGCACCGAGGGCAGCGCAGCTTGATCCCGCGCTCATGATCCACGTAGACGTCGACTCGCTCCTGGTCCGGAAACCGCACCTCGATGACGATCCAGGGCCGCTCGATTCGCAACAGACGGGCATAGAACTGCTTGAGGTCTTCCACGACGGCACTCCCCGATGAGGGTGGGACAGGGACGGCAGCCCTATGATACCACTACATCTTGGGGGGGCCCACTCTCAAACCGGATGAGCCCGAAAAAACCACTTCGTGGCAGTGTATCTCGGCGGCCCCACGCGGGAGGTACTGTCCGATGGTGGAGACCTGGTCCGTCGTAATCGGACCGGCCACACCGGTGACCCCCTCGTCCGTGTCGACCTCGGCAAACACGGCCTCGATGGGGATTATGTACTTAACTGCGCAAGGGTAAGTTTAGTATTCTCTTCCGCGAATTTAAAGATAATATGGTATAATAATATGGATGGGCGAGTTTTTGTTTTCTGTGTGGAGAGGGACGGTTCCAACCTGGAGAGGGTTTCGGGTGAGTTAACAGGCAGCGCTTCCGGTCCAACCTGGGCCCCGGACGGCAAGCGTATTCTCTACGAATTGTTTGACGGGAAGACCAGTGAGTTCCGTGTTGTCTCTCGTGACGGTTCAAAAAACCTGAAGGTGCAGCTGCCTTCACAGGTAACCAACCCGGGGGGAGCATCGTGGTCGCCAGACGACGGGGCGCAAATAATGAATCCACCTTAATTCTGCTGTCCGGCTGTCCAAAGAATGGGGTCCACCTCATGGAGAAGGTGGTGGGGGAGAACCTGTCGAACTGGGACAGGTCCATAGGATGATAGTCCACACCCGCTTGCAGCGGAGTATCCTTCGGGCTGGGAAGGTACTATTCCATCGTCGCCTTGATTCGGGCCCAGGAATCGCTTTCGACCGCCGAATCTTCAGATGACAAGCCATCCGGCGTCATCAGAATCCCATCGGCGAAGTAGTCTGCTGACATCGACAACAGATGCCTATAAGATTCGTAGGCTGGGGGGACTGCTAGTTGGTGGATGGTCTCCAGCCCAGGCTGATCATCAACGTCGAATACCCGAATGTTGAAACCGATGATCTTTCCGCCGAACAGATCGGACACGTCACTGTCTTCCGGATCCCCCGTCGGTTCAAAGCGGTCAAACGGCGTCACGTAGAATTCCGTCACCGAGAAGATGGGGGATCCGCCAACCACTGCGCCGCCTCCGTGTGCAAACGGAGGCTGAATGAGCCATTCCGCACTCAAATAATACGCATGGGGGACGAGGCCAACCTGGGAGCCTCCGTCGAAAACCTCCCCGAGCGCAGTAAAAACCTGCACCTGCCAGACCCACTCCTCTGGAGATCCCTCGGGGAACACCACGCCGCCCAAGTGGTCTCCGTCAACGGCAAACTCCACCGAGGAGTCGTGGAAAACCATAACGTAATTCTCATCCTCGCGGTCGAATTCGTTGACGTATACGTCGTCGACCCGCTCCATGGCGAAGAAAATCCGGTCAGTGGCATCGTGCCATCCAAGCCAGATGCGAAAATCCATATCAGAAGGATCGTACGAGCCAACAACAAAGGGTTCCGCGAAAAAGGTTTCCGCGAAGTCCAGCGGGGTGAGCGTGGGCTCCCCGACGATATTTTCCCAGTCCTCGACTGAACCGTCCGTAACGTCGATCTCGGCGACGTCGCGGTCGGTCAACTGCATGATGGGAAAGAGGCGGTCTGCAGGTTGGGCGTTTGCGACAGAGAGGAAGCCTGCCAATGTGAGGCTGAGTTTGGGCAAGATGGGTCGTTGCACTGAAATCCTCCTGACTGACAACAGCTCCGAGAAAAATTGATATGGCGAGAGAACTCTACTACACCTTCTGAGTTACCGAGGGTCAAGTCTCTTTTTTTGGCTCATCTGGGTTGAGTATGGGTATCCCCAACATGTTGCGGTATCCTAAGGAATGTCGCCCATCGGTTTTCGTTGGAACCGCCCTCGTTGGACGCCCTCCGTGCCCGATCTCAAACAGTTCTATACCCGCCTATTGAAAATCAAGCGTCCCGGGATCGTCACCGAGGTGCGCTTCTGCGAATCGGAAAGGATGGGTAGATGGCGAAACTTGCACAGGGTGGTCTCATCCGGAATGCCGTCCAGATCCACTCCCGCAAAGCGACGCATCGACTCCACGTCATACAGACTGTCCTCCATCGCCGGGTCGCTGAGCCCATACCACTGTTGCATGAAATAGATGCGCAACATCACCTCGGGCGGGATCGGCCGACGCCCTTTACCCGGTTTCGGATACTTTCGCACAATGGGCAAATTTGGGAGGGAGAAGGGAACTGCCGCCTGAGCACTTTCAGTAAGGACAAAAGGTATCCTCCTGATTGGTGTAACGTTTGTGATCCTTAAGGCTCTTCGTGAGCCGTGCGCTTGATGTTTTTCAAGCAACACTACTCATGACTCCCCCTCCCTCTCTTCACAAGAAGGACGCTGAGGACAAGAAGGATTCGAACCCCCGTCCTGGCCTTTCGGATGCAGCAAACCCGCTCTAATTCCACTGAGCTACAGCCTCAAACGCCACCTCCCGTAATACGAGGTACGTACATAGGCATTCTCGGGAAATGGCGCAACTGATCCCAACACAACACAACAAAGGACAGGTAATTGAACAACGAGGGTGTTGGTTCAACTAACCTGAAGGCTCCAGTGCGCCGTGAAAAGGCGCGGATCTTCAGTGGGTGCAAGTCCCACCCGACAACTGTTGCTCCAGTCGGAAGCAACCGAAGTGGGGACGTAGGCAACGAAATCTTCAAAGCCTCTGGTGTAGAGGGTCGCAAGGCGACTCGGCGAGTATGCAGGCCGTAACGTGTGTGAACGCTGAGCAGGCCTCGAAAAGGGTAATGCGGTGAGCCGACCCGCCTGGATTTCGGGGAAGGCCGCTGTCGTTGGGGAAGGGAGCAACGCGAGCACCCAACGATCCCGCCGGGGTAATGGCGACGGCATGTATACAAGGAGATCCGACGCAACACGGGAAGCCCCAGCGGTGGTGGAGGTCACCAACCGGCAACCCGCGAGGGCCAGGCTCCAGGTTTTCCTGCCAGCAGTCATTAAAGTTCCGCCCCTGAGACCCGCCTCCTCAAACTAAAGGTTCAGGGGAATTTTCTTTTAGTTCGACCCGGTTGTAATAAGAGAATCAAAGAGGAAGCCGTCAGCATCCGCTACCGCTTCCCAAGTCCCTATCTGTCGGTGAACGCCGACAGAGTCACCATCCCATTAACCGAAAGGAATAATATGGGAGCGTGAATCACATCGTTTTGGTAAGGGCCGCTGGTCTCAAGTTCGGTATTCCACGGCGCGAAGGTTATCGGAATGAAAAATGGTATTGATGATGGCAATGGTATCGAATTAACCGTTAAATTTTCAGACAATGCAACGGCAGAAGAATGGTTCGAAAAGATCTTATGGAGACGAGGCTTGCATTGCCCTCCCTGCGGCTGCTACGGCATGGTATCGGAATGTCCCAACCGCAATCCCATGCCCTACTGGTGCGGCGACTGCCGAAAGCGCTTCAGCGTTCGCACCGAAAACCGTAATGTCCCACTCCAAGATCCCTTTGTGGAAATGGGCCACCGCCTTCTACTTGCACGTTTCCGATCCGAAGGGAATCAACGCCAGGCAGCTGAGCCGCAAACTCAAACTCAATTATCGGTCGGCGTGGTTCCTTCTGCACCGCATCCGCGAAGCCTGGCCGGATCCGGAACCGCTGCGCAGCAGGATAGCCGAGATAGACGAAGCCTATTTCGGAGGAGACGATAAAAAGAAACACCGCAACAAGAAGTTTCACTGGAAATGGAGGTATGGTAATACCGCCGTGGCCGGAATGGTTGACCGGGAAACCGGCTTGGTGGCCGCCAAAGTGATCCTCAATGCGGATCGCGAGATCTTGTTCCCCTTCGCCGAGGAACACCTATCCCCAGAGGGCACCCTTTACAGCGACAATGGCCCGGCTTATGGTGACGGTTTCGGGTGGCAGGGAAAGCACGAAACCGTCAACCACAAGAATGAATACGTCAGAGGGGATGTCCATACGAACGGCATCGAATCGTTCTGGGCTCTGGCGAAACGAATCTATCGCGGGATCTATCACCACATATCTCCCAAGTATTTCCCCCGATACCTCATCGAGATGGTAGGGAGGTACAATACCCGAGGGATGGATATCCTGGAACAGATGGAACTGCTTGCTTCCGGGATGGTGGGAAAACGGCTGACGTATCGGGATCTGGTGGGGACGGAGATCCCTCCTATTCCCTTCACCTATCATCGGTGGAAGGAAAGGGCGAAGCTTTTCGAATAGTCAGCAAGGGACATCCCGCTGCCGGCTGCCTCCCCTCTTGCGCCTGAAGCTCAGCCTGCACCCGAGGAATCCTCAGTCATCCTGCTTGCCGACGGGTCGACCAAACGGAATGATTCCTGCTTCACCCCGGCGACGACGGCTTTGCAGACTCAGGGGAATTCGCGCATCCCCTCCTCGATCAGAGCGGTGGCCTTCTCGATCCAGGGTGCCGACTCCAGGGGGGACGTGCCTGCCAGTCCGGAGAATCGCACGATGCGGACTTGCCTGACTTTGAGAACGCATAATATGCTGCTGCTCGTTGCCTCCGGTCCCCCTCTCGCCGACCCAGGAGTGAGTCCATCTTGCCTTGCCAACTTGTCAACCAAACGAAATGATTCCTGCTCACCCCCAGCGGCAGCTTGCAGACCCAGAAATGAGGCTTGCATCGATCCCGATCCCACGGTGCCAATTTGACACGCCTCCGTGTTCGGGCTAAACAGTAGGGACGGGGAGATCCCATTTCTCTGCACTTCCTTCTATATTATTATACCATATTATCTTTAAATTCGCGGATGAGATTACTAAAATTACCCTTGCGTAGTAAAATACATAATTCCCGCCTCGATCCGGTAGTCTCCCTCGGGGGTCCTGGGCGTGTACCCCCCGCCTTCGACCCGGAATTCGGGATAGATCTCGATGGGCGCGGCCGCACGCGACTCCCATAGCTCCCCGTCGTGGGCGAGCACGCCCTCCACCTGCGTGAAGCGGATGTCGGTGATCTTCAACGCCTTTCCTCCTTCCTCAATCGAGGACCTTCAGCTTATCGGTTCCTGGACCGCCCGTCCGCCCCCGCGGTCCGGGCCTCCTGCGCAGAGAACCCGATTGGGTGGACGACAGACCCGATGTCCTCCGTGATCTCATTCGAGAACTACGTGCTCGGCGACCTACACACCGCCGGCGCTTCGGCTGAGGCGTCAAGCGGTTGCTGGATTCGTCCGATCCGGACATCGAAGGCCGTTTTCGAGGGCATTCGACAGGCCCGGGAGGCGCTACAGTTCACGGGATTCGGCGAGGCCGTGCGCCTGATAGCGAGTGAGATCTATCAGCTTTTGAGGACCTGCATCGTCCTCTCGACGGGCTCGCGAAACGCTTGAGGCAACGATGCGAGATACCGGGGATCGGCGTACTCCGGCTCCTGAGCCCAGGCGCTGACCACCGAATCCTTCGTTGACTCGGCAGTGCCGTACACGATAAAGAGGGATCGACGTTTCTCACCGGGCGGTTTGAGTCCGCGATGGATGCCGCGAGCGTCGAAGGGCACGGCGCTGCCGGCGCGGGCATGCACCTGGATTGCGCCGGGGAACATCTCGTCGCTGGCCGTCCGCCTCTCCTCGAAACGAGCTTCCTCCTCCTCGGTGTTGGCGCGGTTGTGGGAGCCGGGAACGAACCAGAAGCTCGCGTCGTCCTCGAGGGCCAGCATAATCTGCGTCACCGGGAAGGTCTTCATCTCCCTGATCTGCCGCTCAAAGGCTGAATCCTTGCCCCAGGCAAAGTAGGAATCCCGATGCCAGGGACCGCGGTAGCCGTACTCCGGGTTCATGGCAAAAGCCGCAATGCCGTGCATGGTGGCATCGTCGCCGCACAACGCCTGGACAAAGTCCATGATGGCAGGCGCCGCCAGGGCTTCCATGAGGGGATAGCGCGCGATCTCGGGATGGTGTGGATTCTGGAACCGGTATTGGCCGAGGAAGCCCGTGTCTTCATCGCGCTCGGCCCGTCCCAGGTTCATCGCTGCTACGATGGTCTCTTCGTAGCCGTCCTGCACTGCTGCGAGGCTGCGCGGCGCTACGGCATCCTCGAGCACGACGTAGCCATCGCGGTGGTACTGATCGATTGCCCGCTGCGTGTTCACCTCTTCACCTCTCGAACTCCGGCTGCACTCGACACCGCATGACGGCCGCCCGACGAGCGCTACGCACTTACGTGCCAGACCTTCCAGTGCTTGTCGAGATGGATGACGTTCAGCTCAGGCCACGTTCTCTGGACGTAGTCGGCCGGTGATTCCATCCCCCACATCTCGGTAGTCCCATGTTCGAGGGGCCAGTTGTCCCAGGTGTCGTGCAGGCGGGCGATGACGAGTCCCGATTACTCGAGCATTTTCGTCTTCTCGGGACCGGATCCTCTTTCCCTCCATCCCCCCGGTCTGTCGAAATGATCCCACCCCCTTTCACTCCGGCGCGATCACCCGGCATCGGGAAACCGCGTCCCGGACCCTAACTTGGAAGATCTGCCGGGATTGGCCAACCTCAGCGACGTTGGGGGGACATCGAAAATCAGGCTGGCGGAGCGCTTGAAGGGTCCTGGTTATTCCTGGCGGCGCCACCGTAATTGACCTCTGACGAAGAACCTCGGTCCAATCCCTCCCCATGCCCACATCTTCATCCTCATGATCGACGGCGCGTTCGACGGCGAGGGCCGTCTGCAATTCGTGCCGGCACCTCGCATATCCATGGCAGGCAAGGGCCGGACGTCCATTCGCACAAGGAGATTCAGACGGTGAGCGAATCCCGCAACGAAGCCGAGACCTCTCATACGCAGCTTCCCCCTCCCGGCCCCCTGGCGGCAGAGGTCCACGTCTCATGCGATGGCGATGACGGTGGCGACGGCAGTGCGGCGAGGCCCTTTGCCGGTCTGACTCGGGCCCGCGATGCCGTGCGCGCGTTGCGCGCCCAGGGGGTGGACGGCCCCATCGCCGTCACCCTGGCTCCTGGCGAGTATCCGGTCACGACGGCGCTGGAGCTCACCGAGGTGGACTCGGGCACGGCTGCAAGTCCGGTCGTGTACCGTGCGGCCGAGCCGGGGCGCACCGTGCTGTATGGCGGCCAGCGGCTCAGCGGCTTTACGCCGGTGACCGACCGGGACGTGCTGTCGCGTCTGCCGGCGGAGGCTCGCGATTGCGTGATGCAGTGCGACCTGAAGGCCCAGGGCATCTCCGATTACGGGGAGCTGCACATCCGGGGGTTTGGCCAGCCGAACCCTCCCCCCACCCTGGAGCTCATGTTCGACGGCCGGCCCCTGACCGTGGCCCGGTGGCCCAACAAGGGGTTCGTGGAGGTCCGCAGACTGGTGGACGCGGGATCTCCCGCGGACGGGCGCCCGTCCGTATTGGAGTACGATGACCCGCGGCCCGCGCGCTGGACCCGGGCCAGGGATCCCTGGCTCTTCGGCTACTTCCGCTTCCTCTGGGCCGATTCCACCCTGCCGCTGGGGGCGGTCGACCCGGTAGCCCGGACCCTCATCACGGCGGAACCGTACGTGTACGCCGACGACAGAGGTATGAGCATGGAGCAGGGCATCGTCTACTACGTCTTCAACCTGCTGGAGGAGATCGACGAGCCGGGGGAGTACTACCTGGACCGCGACACCGGTGTCCTCTACTTCTACCCGCCCTCGGACCCCGGCAAGGCTACAGTGGAAGTCGGCATGCTCACCACGCCGATGATCACCCTGGACGGGGCCAGCGACGTGCGTCTGGAGGGTCTCACCCTGAACCTGGGGCGCGACAACGGCGTGGTGATGCGGGACTGCCGGCGCTGCGTGGTATGGGGATGCACGGTCTCGAGAATGGCGGCCAATGGCATCCTCATCCACGGCGGCGAGGCCAACGGGATCCTGAGCTGCGACATCCACACCATCGGCCGCCGGGCGACCGAGGTGATCGGGGGAGATCGAGAGGCGCTGGTCCCTGGGCGCCACTTCGTGGAGAACTGCCGCATACACGGCTTCGGCCGCATCGACCGCACCTACACGCCGGCCATTCAGCTCGAGGGTGTTGGTCACCGGGTAGCCCACAACCTGATGTACGACTGCCCGAGCAGCACCATGCGCATCGAGGGCAACGATCACCTGATCGAGTACAACGAGGTGCACAGCGCGGTGCAGGAATCGGATGACCAGGGGGGGATGGAGCTGTTCATGAACACGACCTATCGCGGCGTCGTGTTCCGTTACAACTCCTTCCACGACCTGGGGAAAATCGGGTCCGAGACGGCCGTGCACGGCCAGGCGGCTATTCGCCTTGACGACGCCATCAGCGGCCTGCACATCTACGGCAACCTCTTCGTCCGCTGCGCCAACGGCGGCTTCGGCGCCGTGCAGATGAACGGCGGCCGCGACAACGCCATCGAGAACAACCTGTTCGTCGACTGCAAACAGGGGATCAGCGGGGGATGGTACGCCGGCAATGCGGTGTGGCAGACCATGCGCGGTGGGAACACGCCTGACGACTTCTACTTTACCGACCTGTACCTGGCGCGCTATCCGAAGCTGGCGCAGGTCCTCGACGAGCCCGGCATCAACCACGTATGGCGCAACGTCTTCTACCGGTGTGGTGCGGCGACGACGGGGGATCCGGCAGTCCTCGATCTGAGCGACAACGCGGAGTACGCGGAAGAGGATGCCGGGTTCGTCGACGCGGAGGGCGGCGACTTCCGCCTGCGTCCCGACGCTCCCGTGCTGGCGACGGGGTTTCAGCCCCTTCCGGTGGAGCGCATGGGGCTGTACGCCGACGAACGCCGTCCCACGTGGCCGGTGACCACGACGCCGCAGCGCATGCCGGACCGGCGCAACTCCGGCTGACCGATCCGACCTTCCGCGTCGCTGATCTCAATCTGCAGGCTCGTCTCCCGGCGGGCCGGGAACGACCAGTCGCGACGGCTGCAGGCGGCTGTTCGGTGAGTGAACCTGCACGGTCAGCTCGCCGGGCGCGCCGGCCTCCCCTTCCCGAGGCGCGCGCACGGTCAGGTCGCGGGCCAGGACTTCGCCCGGAGCCAGGGCGTAGTCGAAGCGCTCACTGCCAATCGAGGTTGGGTCCGCCGAGGTGCTCGTCTCCACCACGACCGTGCCCCGGGCCGGGTCGGCGCCATCGTTGCGCAACCGCAGGCGCAGCCCGGCCGGCTCGCCGGGCCCCCGCGGCGGCCCCGGTTCCAGGGCGGTGCGCACGCGCGGCGGCACGGTGGCGCGGGCAGCGTCCCGGACCAGGCCGATCTCGTCGAGGGGAATCGCGCCACACCCCAGGGGTTGCTCCGACGACCCCGGGCCCAGAGTCAGCACCCCGAAGGCCTCGTCCGTGAATCCCGGGTCCATGCCGACCAGGTTGTCTTTCTCGGTGATGCCGTTGTCCGCCCCGGCCGGCCAGGGCTCGCCGATCCAGGTGGAACAGCGCCAGCAGACGTTGGCCTCGACCCGGTTGTGCTCCGGCGGCACGCCCTTCCCCGCGGCATAGTGCGGGTCGACCCCCGCGATCTCGGGATAGCGTTCGCTGTAGGGGGGCTCGTCGTAGCGCATCGCCTCGAGGCTTTCCCGCAGTCCCTTGATGTTGTTCTGCCAGACCGGATTGGTGTCTATCCCGCGGGCGTCGGCGCCGATGGCGAGAAGACACTCCACGAAGACGTTCTGCTCGACGGCGAAGTCGCGGCCGCCGCCCAGCACGACAGCGGTCTGGCAGCGCCAGAGGGTATTCTCTGCAATGCGGGTGCCGCTGACGCAGTCATCCATGTAGATGGCCATGGTGCCCATGCCCACCCCGCCCATGTGGTGGACGAAGTTGCGGCGGATGACGTTGCCCCGGAAGGTGAAGTCGCGGCCGGTGTAGATGGCCCCGGCGTCCCCGGTCTCCAGGCAGACCCGGTAGATCTCGTTGTTCTCGATCAGGATCTCGTTGCCCGAGAAAAGGATGGCATTGTGCGGCGCGTCGTGGATCAGGTTGTGGGCGAGGCGCATGCCGACCCCGTCGGCCCCGATCCCTGCGACATAGCAGCGGGTCCAGCGCGCAAAGTGGTGGATGTGGTTGTTGACGACGGCATGGTTGCAGGGGGAAAGGCTGGGGCGGTCGCCGCCGTTGACACTGACGCCGCCGTCGCCGCACCCGTAGATGTCGCATCCGGCCACGGTGTGGTCGGTGCCGCCCTCGATCCGCACGGCCCAGGTGCCGCAGTTGCGAATGGTGCAGCCGATGATGCGCAGCCCCTCGCCGCCCTCGGCCTCGATGCCGCTGCCGCGCCCCGCCTCCACGGTCAGGCCGCGGAGCTCCACGTGGCTGACGTTCTGCAGCGTCAGCAGCGGCTCGCTCACCTCCGATACCACGGTTTCCGCCTCGGACAGCTCGCCCGGAGGCCAGAAGTAGAGAATGCCGTCGACGCGGTCCAGGTAGTACTCGCCGGGTTGGTCGAGCTCCTCCAGGACATTGAGGAAGTAGAACCGCTGCCCCGGGGAGAAGTGGTAGTTGCCGTGGGGCGGGGCGGTTTCCACCAGGCGGTTCCCGGGATCGAGACGGCTGACCCGCTCGTAGGAGTTGGCCCAGTCATAGGCCCAGTACCCGTGGACCCAGATGTCATCGGCCGGCGCCCAGCGGCTCGGCCGGTCCCCGTCGCAGGTGAACCCGCCGGTCAGATCCCCCGCTTCCTGGCCCCAGGCGTTGGACATCCCCTTGGTGAAGCCGGTGATTTCGGCGAACTGCCCGGAATCGGGCCACTGGGCCACGGTCATGGGCAGGTCATTGAAGAACAGCTCCAGATGGGCCGGCGCCGTGTCGCGGCCGAACCCGCGCGAGACAAAGGCGCCAAGGTCCGTCACACCCTGGGCGGCCAGATCGATCTGCACGACGTGCTCCTTCGCCGCCCCGGCCAGACGGGCCCGGACCGCGGGATCGATCACCGGCGTCCACGCTGCCGGGTCGAGCTGCCGGCCGCCCAGGAGGCGCACCGTCTCGCCCTCGGCAGCGCAGTACACGATGGGCGCCGCGGCCGTGCCCGAGTCCTCCGGGCCGAAGCGCACGCCGCGCGCCAGCGCGTGGATCCCGCTGCGCACCGGGACCCTCAGGCCGCCGGCAGGCAGGCCAGCGGTCGCCTTCAATTCTCGCACGGCATCGCGGGCGCCTTCGAGCGTGGCGAAGGGCCTGCCGTCATTGAGCTCTGCCATGTCAATCACCTCGGGTTGTGATATCTTGTTCCATGCGCCGGAATCAGGACGTGCCGGCTCGCCGCTGCCACTCCGCCGCGAACGTGGTCGCCTCCTCCGAAGAAGAGCTCGAAGTGATTCTCCACGCCTCCCGGAGTCGCCGGGGCGAGGGAAGGGCCGGTCAAGCAGCGTTTCAGCCAGGAGAAGGATTGAGTCCCGTGCGCCGACCACTGGGTGCCCTGAGCGACGCGGGGATAGCGGCCGTGCTGTGCCTGGGCGCGCCCGCGGGCGGAGCCGCTCAACCCGCGCCTCTTCCCGCGATAGAGTACGTCGACGTGGCCGAGCAGGTCGGGGTCGACTTTCAGCACGTCACCGGGGCGAGCGGTCGGCGGTACTTCCCGGAGACCATGGGCTCCGGCGTTGCTTTCGTCGACTTCGATGGTGACCAGAACCTGGACATATACTTCGTCAACGGCGCTGCATTCCCAGGGTACAAAGGCTCGCCGGATCCAGTCAATGCGCTGTTTCGCAACGAGGGCGACCGCTTCGTGGAGGCGGGCCGGGACGCTGGCGTCGACGACCCGGGCCATGGCATGGGATGTGCGTTTGCCGACTATGACAACGACGGCGACGCGGATCTGTACCTGACCAACTACGGAGCCAACGTCATGTACCGCAACGAGGGCGATGGGCGGTACCGCGATGTCACGGACCAGGCCTCGGTGGCGGATACCGCTTGGAGCACGGGCGGCACCTTCGTCGACTACGACAACGACGGAGACCTCGACCTGTACGTGGCCAACTACGTCCACTACGACCTGGCCTGGGCGGGGAAGGATCTGGAAGCCTACCTGGCCGTCTCTCGGCGCGTCCCGGAAGAAGGGATCGAGGCATACCCCCATCCGCGGAACTTCGCCGGCGCCGAGGACCATCTGTTTCGCAACGAGGGCGACGGACGTTTCCGCGCCGTGAATCGGCTGGCCGGGCTGGTGGACACCTCGGCCGCGGCCGGGCGGGGGCTGGGCGTGGTGGCCACCGACTATGACAACGACGGCTGGAGTGACCTCTATGTGGCCAATGACGCCGTGCCCAACTTCCTCTACCAAAACGAGGGCGACGGGCGCTTCACCGAGCTCGGCAGGTTGGCCGGCGTGGCCTACGGCCAGGACGGCCAGGAGGAGGCGGGAATGGGGGTCGATGCGGCCGACTACGACAACGACGGCGACATGGACCTGGTGGTCACCAATTTCGAGAACGAGCCCAACAGCCTGTACCAGAACCGGGGCACCGGGTTCTTCCCGCACGCCTCTTACTCCGCAGGGGTCGGTCTGGTCAGCCTGCGCTACCTTTCGTTCGGCATCGGCTTCGTCGACTACGACAACGACGGCTACCAGGACCTGTTCGTGGCCAATGGCCACGTGCTCGACAACGCCTCCGCGTTCTACGAATCCAGCAGCTACGCCCAGCCGAACCAGCTGCTGCGGAACCAGGGACCCGACGTCCGCGGCCAGTACCGGTTCCGGGACGTCTCTTCCCGGGCGGGGGCGGCCCTGGCACAGGCGCGGGTCAGCCGCGGTTGCGCCGTGGGTGACTACGACAACGACGGCGATGCGGACATCGTGGTCACCAACAGCGGGCAGTCGCCCGCCCTGCTGCGCAACGAGGAGGGGAATTCCCGCCACTGGCTCACCATCTCCACCCGGGGCGGACCGAGCAACCGGGACGGCATCGGGGCGCGGATCGAGGTGTGGGCGGGCGGCCTCTACCAGGTGAAGGAGGTCCGGGGCAGCTTCAGCTATCTGTCGCAGCGGGACATGCGGGTGAGCTTCGGGCTGGGCGCCAGGACGCGGGTCGACTCGGTGCGGATCCACTGGCCCGGCGGCGCGGTCGAGCGTCTGGCGGGTCTGAGACCCGATCGGTTCGTCACGCTGGTCGAGGGCGAGGTGGGACGCCCCGATCCGGCTCCCGGCCCATGAGGAATCAGACCGGAGGAGCATACCTTGATCATCGAGTGGTACCAGCCCAAAACGGAAGGAGAGTGACCATGGCAGTCTCCCTGGAGGCGCGCGAATCGGCCCGGACACCACCGAAGTGGGCCCTGCTTCAGCGCCAGCTGTTCGACGCAATCGAGGACGCCGCTCCGCAGGCGCTCGAGAGATACACCCATCCGGATGGGCGCCTGCTCTGGCCCCCGAGTCCCGACTTCCAGAGCATCGACGCGCTGGATGACTGCTACGAGAGCTTCCACAACTGGCCGCTCTTCTACCTTCTCGGCGGCAGCGACCGGTTCCTGGCCGATGCCCATCGGGAATTCGACGTCATCAATGAGCAGATGAGCCAGCATGGCACCGGCCACGGCTACCCCATGGTGGTGAAGGAATACCAGCCGGGCTACGACTGGTTCCATCAGGGCGAGGGCAACTACCTGTTCTACATGCTCTGCATGGCCGATCCGACCAACGGGGCCCACATCGAGCGGGCCCGGCGCTTCGCTGGGCTCTTCCTCGGTGAGGATCCGGAGGCGCCAAACTACGACCCGGAGCACCGGATCATCCGCTGCGCGAGAAACGGCAGCAAGGGGCCGGCCTACCGGGCCTTCGAGGAAGGTCCGCACTGGCCCTATGAGGGGTACAACCTGCCCTTCTACGACGTGCCGGGATGCACCAATCACGAGGCGGTGCGAGGTAGTCCCGAGCTGGGCGAGCGGCTGGGCCTGGCCATGCGCGATCGCATGGGCCGCGGCGACGCCGTGGTCAATCTCCTGGCGACCACCCTGGGGGCAAACGCCTACCTGCTGACGGCGGACGGGAAGTACCGCGACTGGATCCTGGAATACACCGAGGCCTGGATGGAGCGCGCCGGCGCCAACGGCGGCATCGTACCGGACAACGTCGGCCTCTCCGGCGTCGTGGGCGAACACACCAACGGCAAGTGGTACGGGTCGAGCTACGGCTGGGCCTGGCCCCACGGTTGGCACAGCGTCGGGCAGGCCGTGGGGGTCGCAGCCCAGAACTGCGCCCTGCTGACGCGCCGGCTGGACTACATGGATTTTCCAAGGTCGCAGATCGACGTCCTCATCTCCCGCGGGATCGAGCGCGACGATCAGCTCTACGTGCCCCACAAGTACGATGATCCCGGGCGGGTCGACTACGAGCCCGGCGTGTGGATGATGTACCCGATCCGGAAGGAGGATGGCACCGCTCTCCAGGAGGACGGCTGGTTCGAGTTCATGCCCATCTACCCGTCCGATATCGCCCATCTGTGGTGCATGTCGATGGCCCGGGACGATTCACGACGATTCGAGCGGACCCGCAAGAGGTCGGGTGATCCCTTCGACATCAACTCCTGGCACCACACCAAAGACCAGGGCGGGCACGACTGGGGCTGGATGGCCTACCTGCACGGAGAGTTTCCCGAGTATCCGGAGCGGATCTTGCAACACAATCTGGACCAGGTGCGGGCGCGTCTCGACTTCATGGCGCAGGACGACCAGGATCCGGCCACCTATGGCGACGCCTATTTCCAGCAACGGAATCCGGTCACCTGTGAAGGCCTGGTGCAGCTCACCATGGGCGCTCCTCTACCGCACTACAATGGGGGCCTGCTGGTCACGAGACTGCGTCACTTCGACGCTCAGCGCCGTCGTCCAGGGCTTCCGCCCGACGTGGCCGCACTGGTCTCGGGGCTGAGCGACGACCGGGCCGAACTGACCGTGGTGAACCTGAGCCCGACGGAGCGCCGGGAGGTGCTGATCCAGGCGGGGGGCATGGGGGAACACGAGATCACCGAGGTCGAGATCGACGGGGCGTCCCAGCGCGTTCGGGTGAGCGGCAAGACGCTCGCGGTGGCTCTGCCGCCTTGCACCCAAGCCCGACTCGAGCTGGGCATGAAGCGCTTCGTCCACGAGCCGAGTCTGGCCCCGCCGTGGTGAGGCCTGCCAAGGACCCGCTGCTGGACGAGCTGGCGGACCTGCATGGCGGCCACCCGCGCTATAGTTCGGCGGTCCATTCCTCATACGCCCGCCGCACCGCTTCCCGATCGACGAACGGCCGGTACAGGAGCCGCGCCCGGTAGCGGTAGGTCCGGCCGATCTCCGGGGCGCGGATGACATACTGCCAGTCCCAGGCCGGGCTGTGCGGATCCGGCCGTCCGCTGGCGTCCTGGATGAAGTTCCAGAGGGCGAAGCGGATCGGCGTCTCCTGATCGAACATCATCACGTAGGCCATTCGGTCGTCCGCGCTCGACAGGTCGCCGTCGCCGTCCGCCAGACCGTAATAGAAAGGCAGGAGGAAGCGTTTGCGGGGATCTTCGACGATGTTGAGGGTCTCGGCCCCGTCTTCGTACGGGAGGGGATCGACCGAGGCGTGGGCGATGGTGCCGGTCTCGAAGCGGCCGTCCGGAAGGTCTTCGCCGAAGCGGAGCCAGCCCTCCTCGCCTTCGCAGGTCCCGTAGAAATGGATCGCCCGGCCGCAGGTGCGGTTCATGTAGGAGGCCCACATGAAGGCGAGGTATCCGAGCGGGGCGCATGCTTCGTCGGTCAGGCGGGCGGTGAACTCCATGTCGACGCAGTCCGGCCCGAGGCGATAGCGCATCGCGCTCTCGATCCCCCAGGAGGAGTCGGCGACCGGGTGGCGGACCGACGCTTCGCAGGGAGAGTGGGAGATGAGGAGGCAGCGGTCCTTCCGGGGGGTGAACATCGAGTGGGCGGCGTCGGCCGCGGCGCCGTTCATGACGTGCTCGAAGTTGAGGCCGACGGCATCGTCCCGGAAGAGGTTGTGGTCCGGGTGGCTCAGATGGCACAGGGGGTTTAAGCCGCTCCCCTGGCGGTCGGCGTTCGCCTCGTTGTCAAAGAGGAGGCACCTGAAGGAGCCGCCGCTCAGTCCGATCGTGGCGGCCATGCCGCTTCAAGCCCCCTTTGTCGTCCATTGGATGCCGTCATCGCTTTCCGCATGACACATCGGGCCGCCGCCGAGTGCACCGCGCGGGGCGCTGATACCTATACTACTAGAAATCGCCGCCGGGCGTCGCCGCCGGGCGCGCCACTCTGTCCGCGGGTTCCGCAGCCGCCTCGCCCCCGGTCAACCGCGTGACTCAACGGAAGACTGCGCGATGCATCCGACGTACGCTGCTCTGGCTCACCCCACCGCCGCTGTCCTGATGACGATCTGGCTGGGCGCATGCCAGGCACCCGAATCGCCGGCGCCGGACCCGGAGAGTGACCGGCTACGCGCTCTCGGGACCACCTATTTCCACCAGGCCCGGTACCGCGACGCGCTGGCCGCGTATCAGCAGGCGGTGGCCCTCGACTGCCTGTCTGCCAAAACCCACTGCCATCTGGCCACGGCCTACATGAAGCTGGGCCACAGGGATTCCGCCGAGACCGCCTATCTGGCCGCCATTCGCCTTGATTCCAGCCTCGGTCTCGCCTACCACAACCTGGCCGTGGCCTACGGAGAGGCAGGACGCCACCGGGAGGCGGTCGCCCTGCTGGAAGAGGCCGTGCGCATCGATCCGGGCACGGCTCCCTCGTACCGTCTTCTGGCCGGTCTGCACCAGGAACAGGGGGCGTACGACCGGGCTGAGGCGGCCTTGGTGCGGGCCGTGGCGGCCGACTCGGCCGACGCTGCGGCACTGTGGACCCTGGGCCGGCTCCTCAGGCTGCAGGGGCGCCTGGCGGAATCCGAGGAGATGTTTACGCGCGCTGTCAGATTCGATCCCGGCAACAAGGAGGCCCACCGGGAACTCGGGGTGCTCTACGCCTACGAGGAGCGCTACGAGGAGGCAGAGGGAATGCTGCGCCGGGCTCGTGAGATCGACCCGGACTATCCCGAGGCATACCACAGCCTGGCTAATCTCCACTCCGCCCAGGGGCGCGTGGAGCAGGCCCGGATACTGCTCGACCGCTTTGCCGAGCTGAACCGGCGCACCGCCCAGGTGCGAGCCCTGGAGAAACGGGTGAGCCAGGCCGCCGGCGACCTGGACTCCTATCTGGCGGCGGGGCGCTCCTACGGCGAGCTCGGCCGATGGGAGCAGGCTATCGGCATGTACCGGGCAGTCCTGGAGCGCCAGCCTGGGCATGTCAGGGCCCTCGCGGGCTTGAGCCATGCCCACCTGAACCAGCAGAACCTGGACGAAGCGGTGGCGCTGGCCCGCCAGGTCACGGCCCTGACCCCGGACCAGCATGAGGCCTGCGGGGCCCATTTCACCATCGGCTACGTCGCCGTCCAGAGCGGGCGCCTGGACCAGGCCCGGCGGTCTTTTGAGCAGGCGCTGGAGCTGGACACGACCTATGCCAAGGCGCACCACGCCCTGGGCAACGTGGGGCTGCTTCAGGGGCGCCTGGGGGAGGCGGAGCAGTCCTACAGGGCCGCGATCCGCCACCGACCGGATTGGGTCGATCCTCGCCTGAGCCTCGGACAGTGCTACCTCCGCCGGCGGGACTACGACCAGGCGATCGAGATGTTGCAGACGGCACTCCGGCTGGATTCAACCGACGCGAGAGCCTACCTCGCTCTGGGCGAAGCCTGCGAGAAGCTGGGGAACGCGGATGCGGCCGAGCGGGCCTATCGATCGGCGATGGTTCACTGGCGGGAAGATGCCCGCCAGCTCGCAGCGATCGAGGCGCGTATTGCGCAGCTTGCGCCTTAGCGAGTGTGGTCGGTTTCGATAATTCTTGATTCCCCCAAGGGCCGCGTAATACATTGAACCGCAGTCTAGTGTCCTGTCCCGGAAATAGATTGCCAAAATTCGGCCGCCGAGGCACCCGGCTCGCAAGGCGCCTGAGCGAGTCGTACCGAGGGTGTACGGCGAGCGAAGGCAACGCCGCGAGCCGGGATGGATCGGCGGAAGAATTGCAAGATATTGATGGGACAGGACACTAGTTCGCAACCACAAAGCCTTTGAGCTTGCCTGAGTCGTGTGTCAATCGCGCGGAAGGAGGTGAGGCGGGCAACACACACGCACACATCAAGTCGGTACGCACCAACTCACGATGTTACCGCATCTCAACCCGATTCCTTCGGTCCCCGAGAGCCTGGGATCTGGGAATCAGCATCATGGAGGTTAAGCACAAATGAAGAAAGCCTTTCTCGCCCTCTGCCTGACCGCGGGCCTCGCCTTTTCCGCCTGGGGTCACGTTCCGGAGGGCCAGGTTCTGCTCGCCTACCAGTTCCCGGCGGGCGCCGAGCCGACCCTGGACGGGGATCTGTCCGAGTGGGCCGCAGTTCCCCCGGACTACTGGATCGGGCCGGAGTATTACACGGCCCCGGACGGATCGCAGTGGACAGACCTGTCCGATCTGAACAGCAAGGTCATCGTCGGTTACAGCGCAAGCACCGACCGTCTGTATATACACCACGAGTATTTCGACGACTTCCGCAAGCGGGACTTCGCTAATCTCCCACCGGTGGAGGGCACATTTGGTGACGAACCCAACCTGCCCGACACCTTCGAGATACAGGTTGACGGGGACCACGGCGGCGAAGACTCCTGGTTCGACCCGGCAGCAGAGCCGGAGAACGGCTCGCGCTGGGCCCAGAATATCCACTTCCGCATCCCGGATTTGGATCCGACGTCGCAGAACGTGAACGAGGAGGCGACGGCGTGGGCCTGGTACTGGCAGAGTCAGGCTACCTGGACCGGCAACCTGCCGTGGGCCACCAGTGGGTATACGTCGGATGCCGTCGAGCCCAACGCCCCCGACGTCAACGCCCAGGCAGAGTGGATGTTCACGGTGTGGGACAACCTGCAGTGGGATGACCCGGACGCCAGTGCGATGCACGACATGGTAGAAGGTGAGATCATCGGTATGAACTGGCAGATCTCCGACTATGACAACCTGGATGATAACACGAGCGAAGATTGGCTCCTGAATGGCCAGGCAACCATATGGCAGACCTCGTCGGTAGCCACCGACTTCCTGCTGGCTCCGCCGGAGGACGGTTCTACGGCGGTCGAAGCCGAGAGCTGGGGCCGCGTCAAGGCCGCGTTCACGCAGTAAGGACGTTCTCACGCAGTAGCTGGCGGCGAGCAGGTTCGGCGCTAGCGCCTCAAGCTCCATAAGACACAGGGAAGGGGGGGATGTGGTCTCACAGCCCCCCCTTCCCTGAGAATAAGCCCCACGGTGCAGAGCGGGTTGGGCCCACACACGACAAGAGGGTGACAACTTGACAAGAGCGCGATTGGCAGGCCTGCTCTTGTGCCTGGCGGCGAGCGCGGGGATGTTGCGCCCCGCAGACGCGCTGACGATCTATCGGCTGGGCGGCGAGGACTACGCGAGCCTCCCCCTGCCGCCCGAGGTAGCGGACGGCAGCGCCGAGTTCGAGCAGTTGAGCTGGACCGACGTGGATCCCGCCCGGGCCGGCGACTTCGACAACGTGAACCTGGATGGAGCGCTGGCTCCTTTCTACCACGGCAACGACGAGAACATCCTGGGCACGGCGGGGGAGCGGGGCGGCTTCCTGAGGACCGAGCGTTACACGGGCTATGGCCACGATCCGGCCCTGGACGTGGTCGCGGATGGGGACTTCACCACCTTCGTCCTGGAGCACATTGCGTCGGTGTCGGATTACAGTCCTACTGCCGGTACCACCGGCTTCACCCTGTACTTCGATCTGGGCGGCCTGTTCCCGGTGAACCGGGTGCGGGTGTCGCCGCGTCCCGGCTCGCCGCACTACATCGAGCACATCGCCATCGCCACCGGCAGTGGCGAACCTCACGGGGGAACGCCGAACCGGTCTCACCTGGAATTCCACAGAAAGCTCGTCCGCGAAACGCCGTTCGACTTCGATCTGGTGGCGGAGATAACGCAGAACAAGAGCCCGGTGGTGGAGATCCCCCTGGACCGGACGCCGGTGCGACAGCTGGCGCTGTGGGTGGACCCGTTTCAGCGGGAGGCGTGGGAGATTGCGGAGATGGAGGTGTTCGCCGAGGGATATGTACCGTTCGCCGGCTATACCTCGAACACCATTCCGCTGGGCGCCCCCTCCAGTCTGGGCTGGGTGCGCTGGTCGGGCCGGCAAGACGAGTCGGCCCGGGTATCGATCCGCAGCCGTGGCGGCGACGATCCGGATCCGTCCCGGTACTGGCGGCGGACCTTCCGGGCCGACGAAGAGGTGCCCTATGGGCCGGACGGATCGCCCCTGACCCGGGCGCAGTATGACAAGCTGAAGCAAAAAGAGAAAGGCCGCATCACGCACGACGCGGCAAACTGGGACCTGTGGTCGGCGCCGTATTCGTTCGGCGACAGTCTGGGGGTGCCGATGGTGGCGCCGCGGCCGCGCCACTACGTGCAGTTTTCGATTGACTTCGCCAGTGATTTTCTGGACGGGGGGCAGGTGAATTACCTGGAATTCGCGGTATCGTCGCCGCCGGCGGCGACGGATCTGGTGGGGGAGGTGGATCCGTGGCAGGCCGAGGCTTCTGAGCTTACCGAGTTCACCTACGCGGTGCGGCCCACCTTGTCGCTGCGGGATCGGGGTTTCGACAGCCTGGAGTTGCGCTTTCAGGGGGGCCGGGTGGCGGAGGTGGTCGGGGTCGAGGTGGCGGGAGCGGCGGTGGTCTTCACCGAGGCGGACAGCCTGCGCACCGAGGACCGGGTGGTGGTGAGCTTTCCGCGGCTGGAGGTGAACCAGAGCGGTGAGTTGCTGCAGGTTCGGCTGCGGGGCGAGGTGTATCGGTATGCGGCGACCTTCCAGGGTCGCATTTTCGACAGCCAGGCGCCGGCGGAGGTCTGGCAACCGGTGCGGGGCGGCGATGCGACCAATTCGCTGGACGGCAACCGTCTGTCGGTGGAGACGCTGTCGCTGGAAGCGTCGATTGTAGGGGGGCTGCAGGTCGAGCCGGCTGCGTTTACGCCCAACGGGGACGGAATCAACGACGCGGTGGCTATCCAGTACGACCTGCTGAAGCTGACCGAGGACCGGCGGGTGGAGGTGGGGGTGTGGGATCTGTCGGGCCGGCTGGTGCGGGAGGTATACGTGGGCCTGGACCGCTCGGGTCAGTACATCCAGCCCTGGGACGGGCGGGACAGCGGCGGCCGGCTGGTGCCGCCGGGGCTCTACGTGTGCCGGGTCGCGGTCGATCGCGAAGGGGGCCGCGACAGCGGCACCCGCCTGATCGCGGTGGCGTACTGAGGCGCGCAGCATGAACCGCAGGATCAGGTCGGCGCTGGCGCTCTGGGTCTTGTGTGGCAGTGCGGTCTGGGGCCAGGGGTACGCCATCAGCGGCAACCAGATCGTGGTACTGGGCCGCCACCTGAAAACCTGGGACTTTGCGGCCGGCACGGTGGAGTTCGCCGCCCCGGCGCACACGGCCAGACCGAACTTTGTGGCCAAGGATTCCGACGCGACCCGGGACGTCGTCGAGCACCTGAGACGGAACCCGCCCGGAGGAGTCGATGCCGAAGACGTCGACTTCATGCACGCGGTGAGTGCCGGCACCAACGCGGCCGGGGTAGCCAACCTCTTTGACGGGGACCTGACCTCGTACTGGCAGCCCGACCCGGACCAACCACTGCGCGACTGGTGGTTCGAGTTGGATCTGGGGCGGGTCGTGTCCGCGACCCGCATCCTCCTGACCTTCGTGGACGAGGATCTCGGAGATCCCTTTCTCCAGTATACCCTTCTGACCTCGGACGGCGAGCGTCCCGAGCAAGGCCTGCGGGACGTCAAGAGCTTCGTCGTCGCCTACGCGACCCCGGACGCGAACAAGAGCCGACGTGTCTTCGATATCGAGCTGAAACCTTCGGGAGACGCCCGCGATCCCGAGTGGCGGGGGGACGAGATCCGGTACGTCCAGCTCGTGGTGACGGAAAGCGACTCGGTGCGAGGCGCCGAAGTATCCCGCGAAGTCTACGACGCCCTGGAGCCGGCCCGCCGGGGGACGGTGGACTACTACAAGAAGGTGGCCGATGGGAGCATCCGGGTCGAGCAGGAGGTCTACGAGGCGATCGACGCCCGATTGCGCGGGGAGGTCCGGTACTTCCGCCGCGAGCGTCCTCGTCTGGCCGAGATGGAAGTGCGGACGATAGGCGAGAACATCGCCTTGGGGTTGACGGCCCGCCGGGGGGTGGCGCAGAAGATCGAGACTGATACCACCGCAGTCACCGGCCTGGTGGACGGCCTGTATGAAACGACGGTCGTGACCACTGTGCGCACGCCCGCCCTGCGCTTCTTCTTCTTCGACCTGGGCGCCTTTTTCTGGGTGGATCGAGTGCAGATGTTCTTCCAGAACAAGGGCTTTCAGGGACCCATCACCGAGTACGAAATCAGGACCTCGGACGGGAGCCTGACACCCGAGGGAACACTGGCCTGGACCAGCCAGGCACTCGGGGGTCGGGACGGCATGGATTACCACGCCAAGGTGTTCGAACCCACGGTCGCCCGCTACATCAGCGTTCCCTATTCCGGCGGCATGGCGGCAGGCCAGGCGGACACGCGGGAGATGCAATTCTACGGTGAGGGATACCAGCCTCGCGTTTCACTCACGTCCCCCCTGATCACGCTGGGCGGCGCCCGGACGTTGGACTCGATCGAGTGGGAAGCGGACACGCCCCCCGGGACCTCCATTGCGCTGCGCAGTCGGACCGGCAACCAGCTCGCCGATGTCCTCCGCTACTTCGAGCAGGACGGCAGCGAGATAACGGAGGAGCAGTACAACAAGCTGAACAAATTCGCAAAGAAGGAAATCGAGATCGTGACCGAGCAGGTGGCTGGGGGTGACTGGAGCTACTGGAGTGAAGAATACGAAGTCTCCGGGGCCCCCATCACGTCGCCGAGCCCACGGGAGTACCTCATGCTCCAGGCCTGGCTGACGACTGATGATCCGCACCAGGCGGCCTCCCTGCAGTCGATTCGACTGAACTTCCTCGATCCCCTGGCCCGGCAGGTCCGGGCCGAGCTCGAGCCGGCCACGGTATCCGAGTTGGGTGCCATCGACACCCTGTCCCTGTTCGTCAAGGCCCAGTTCCTGCGGAGCGGCCCGGGAATGGACCAGATTCGCCTATACGCCCCCGGGGTGGACCTGGGTTTCAAGCTCCTCCGCATGGGCCGGGAGTCGCAGTGGGAGGCCGGCCCGGTGGCCGAACTGGGACCATCCGATCTGGAGCTGGTCCCGGCCGGATCGGACTCGCTGTGGGTGCGCCTGGATTCGGTGGTGGGCTCCGAGGTCGACCTGATCGAAGTGCGGTTCACGACGACCTTGTTCCGCCCCGGAGCTGTCCTGCAGGCGGAACTGGGAAATTCGTCCGAGGCCAATCGATGGCAACGGGTGGATCCCGGCGACGCGACTGCCCTGGCCTCGAGTCAGGGGATGCTGTTGCGAGGGCCGTTGGAAGACGGGCGGGTGATGGGCCCGTTGACGATCAGTGCTCCGGTCCTGACCCCGAACAGGGATGGCATCAACGACGAAACGCGGTTCGAGTTCTCGGTGCTCCGACTCGGCGGGCAGCGCGCGGTGAAGACCCGCCTCTACGATCTGGGCGGCGGCCTGGTGCGGGAGTGGGAGGAGCGGCGTCCCCTCGTGAGCGGATCCTACACGGTCCGCTGGTCCGGCAACGACCAGAGCGGCCGGCTGGTGCCTCCCGGGACCTACCTGCTGGAGATCGAGGTGGATGCGGACGCGGACGTGTCGGGCCGCAAGGCGCACCGCGTGGTCCACGTAGCGTATTGAGGCTATCGAGCCAGAATGCAGCGGATCAGCCTCAGCCTGGCCATGCTCGCGACATTCTGCCTGGTGGCCCAGAATCTGGCTGCCGAAAGCCGGGTGCTGGGCGGCGCCAGCGATCGACCCTGGAACGGCGGCGGCGGAGAGATCCCGGCCGCGGTGGAGACCAGCGTCGACGAGGCCGCGATCACCAACACTCCGGGCGGTGTGGTGGACTTCGACTTTCCCGGCAGACCGGGCTGGATCTTTCCCCAGAAAGCCGACTCCACCAGGAATATCGCGGCCGAGGCCACCCTGACCTCGCCGAACATCTTGACGAGCGGTATCGCCGAGGAACTGCTCCTGATGGTGGACGGCGATCTCGAGACGGCTTTCACCCAGAAGGGCGAAGCAGGGGGGCCGCAGGTCCTCGCCTTCGGGGCCATGGTCGACGTCGACCTGGGCGCGCGCTTCGGGGTGAACCGGATCCAGTTCTTTCCGAGGAACGCTCCAGGTTTCGAGGCTCCCGACTTTCCGTTCCAGAACGATTATCTGCGCGCGTACGAGCTTCTATTCAACGACGGCAGCGAGAATTCCAGAGACGAGTCCGGCAGGCCGGTGCTGACCACTTTCAAGCTGGAACTGCAGAACGATCGGCCCGTGGTCGACCTGCGGATTCCCCCCCAGTACCTGCGCTTCCTGCGACTGAAGTCGCAGACGGTCGTCGGCTTCGAAATCGCCGAGTTTCAGGTATTCGGAGCGGGGTTCGTGCCCGAGGCCCGATACATCTCCAATGTATTCGATCTGGGGCTCCGCTGGGGCGTGTGGGGCAAGATCCGGTGGATCGAGGAAACCCTGGGTCACGAAGGGCTGGCGCAGGCCCGCATTACGACCCGTGCCGGGCACGACGATACCCCTCTGGAATTTACCCGCCCGAGTCCCGGGGGTTCGGTGAATTTGCCCTGGAAGCAGGGCGCGGTCGCCACCACGGCCGAGGGAACGGAGGTTGCGCTGGACGATCTGGAGCCGCTCGATGCGCTGCGAGCCTACCGGGCGCTGCCGCTGGCAGAGAAGAACCGGGTAGCTCTGAGCCTGGAGGACTATCTCGGCCTGAACCCACCGGGCGAGATCCGGGACGATCCAGACGCCTGGACGCCGTGGTCGGCTCCCTATGGGCCGGAAGGCACCAGCGGCATCACGGCCGAGAACATCGATGACGAGCAACTCGGGACACTCGTCACCACTCCGGGCCCACGGCGCTTTTTTCAGGTCCGGGTCGAACTGGTGAGCCGGGACCTGGAGGCAGCGACCGGGGTCGGGCAGCTGGCCTTCACGGTGTTTCCGCCGGCGGCCGAGCGGATCGTCGGAGAGATCTACCCCCGTCAGGCCGAGCTGGCCGTTCTGGAAACCTTCACCTACGCGGTCATGCCGACCCGGATACGTCCGGGCAGGGACAGCGGCTTCGACACATTCGAGATCGCCACGCCGGTCCGGGTCGAAGCGATCGAATCGATCCAGGTCCTCTTCCACGACGGCCGCACCGAGGCGGCGGATTTCTCCGGTCAGGATCTGAGCCCGTCCGCGTTGCCCACCGATCCGGCCGCCGACTTCGGCATCGAGGCGGTGGAGGACCGGCGGTTCCGGGTACGCTTCCCGCCCATAACGGTCAGCGACCTGGAGGCCGACGAGACCGCCGTCCTGCAGATCCGCTTTCGCTGCCGCGTCCTCAGATACGGGACGACTTTTCCAGGTTGGGCCGGCACTACCGGGACCGGGTCCATCGGTCAGAAGATTCTCGCCGGAAACGCGGCCCATCTCGGCCCCGGGGACGCCACTTTTCCCCCGGTGGCAACGGCGGATCCGCGGATGCTGTCGGTGGACGTGCCCCTTGCGGGCGGCGACGTCCTGATCAATACCCGGGCCGTACCGCGGCCCTTCAGCCCCAACGGCGACGGGATCAACGACCGGACCCGCATCTCCTACGACCTGTCGCGCGTGATCGGTCCCGTGCCCGTTGAGGTGAAGGTGTTCAATCTGTCCGGCCACCTGGTTCGCCGCCTCTTCTCCGGCGAGCAGGAAGGCGGTCACTGGTCGATCCCATGGGATGGAACCAGCGGCAGCGGCGAGTTCGTGCCGCCGGGAATCTATCTGGCTCACGTAGAGGTGCACAGCGCGGCCAGCGCCGAGACGGTCGCCACCGTGGTCGAAGTGGCGTACTGAATTTGATACGGCGATTTCACAGAGAGAGGGCCCCGATGTTGACCGGCAAGGCGGCGGGAGTGCTGAGCGTGTTCGTGCTCATCGCCACGATGCAGGCATCCGATGTGTTCGGTCAGTCCGACCGGGGTCTCGGAGAGCGGCGAGGGGGGGAGATAACCTATGAACCCAGGGGCCCCGGGGTCATCTTCGACGCCCTGGATCCGGCCCTCAAGAAATGGTACGTGCCACAGGAGCTTTACGAGCTGTACGGCTGGCAGCAGTGGGAGTATTCCAACTATGCCCGCTCACAGTACCAGCGCTACGTGGGCACCGACCGCGAGGGCGACCCCTTCTACGATCTCTACGGCAACTACCTGACCCGGGGGTGGCTGATCTGGGACTGGAACCAGAGCCAGCCCGGGCAGTTCGGTTCCTCGCTCTACAAGGATCCCAGGTTCGCCGGCTGGTTCAGCAGAGTTTTGGTGAGCTCGGATTCCAAAGGCCAGTTTCACTATGCCATAACGGCCGGGAATCAGATCCGAACGGCGTTGACGCCGCTCACCTTCTCGAAGCCCATCTTCAACGGCATACAGATGGACTTCGCCACGGACGAGTACCGCGGCACGCTCCTGTTCTCGCGGATCAGCTCTCCGGTCGCAGGTACCACGTCCTTGAAGGTGCCCACGACGGTGACCAATGCCACCAACCTGATGGGGGGGCGGGTCGTCGCCGAGGTCGGGGACTTCGTGGAAGTGGGAGCGACTCTGGTCAACGCCCACAACTCCCAGACCTTCGAGGACGCTTTCGAGCGGAACCCGCTCAAAGGAGCGCTGGCTGCCAACCAGGGGGCGGTCCCGGTTCGCGGCCTGGCCCTTGTTCTGAGCGACGATTCACCGGAGGACGGCGTGGCCGGCGCGGCCCTGTTCTCGCACGAGATCATCATAACCACGGAGGATCCGGCCACCGGGAGGCGGGAGGAGATCCGCCAGCGGGCGATGGTGACCGATCCGGCCAGGTGGCCCGTGGTCAGCGGCGGATTCCACCACGAGGGTTTCCAGAGCGCGGACGGGGAAGAAAAGATCGTCATCAGTTACGACCTCACCGACATCTCCTACACCGGGCCGCGTCCGAGCACGATCACGGAGATCACCTTCGACCTGGTGGTGGCCAACGACTACCGCATCCAGGTCTGGTCAGACCGTCAGACCGGATTGCGCCCCACGCCCAACCTGCCGCTCAGCGGCGAAGATATCGACGAGCTCGCGCCGGCGCTCTTCGAAGTGGCCCGGGCGGAGGGCAATGTGTCGGACAACTCGAACCAGACCCGGCTCGTCTTCGAATACGGCCTGCCCACGGCGAACATGGTCTATGGATTCACCATGGACGTCAAGGATGTGATGGGTTTTGATGCCTACGCCGAACTGGCCATCAGCCGGTCCTACCACCAGTTCCCCAACCCCAGCCTGGCCCAGGCAGACCGCGCCCTGTCCAGCCATTCCAGGGAGGCAGAGGCATTGATGGTCAATGTGTCGAAGGTGGCCTATCCGTTCTTCGCCTTCGGAGAGGCCTTCAGCCTGGATCCCGACTACTCCACCACGGCGTACCTCGTAGACGGCGAAGGGGACGTCCTCTACGACCATTCGACCCGGCACCTCTACGAGTTCGTCGAGGACAATGACGACCAGGACCGGTTCCCCGACTGGACCCGGTGGCAGCAAGGCTCCGGTGATGCCAACGTGTTCCCCGGATGGGACGAGAACAACGACTTCGTGTCGGACTTCAACCAGAACGACAACCTCATTCTGTCGAATCGCATCCCCGACTACGAGGAGCCCTTCTTCCGCTACCATGCGGACCGGCCCGAGTTCCTCTTCGGCATCGACCTGAACAACAACAACTGGGTCGACCGCTTCGAGAACGACGATCTGGCCGACTACCCCTACAGGACGGACCAGCGGGGGTACAACGTATACGGTGGCGCTTTCGTGACGCCCGGCGTCAGGGCCACGCTGGGGCGCATGCGGGTCCGCTCGTTGTCTTCCGATCGGAAGAACCACACGACCTACGGGCTGGTCACCTTCACGCACGACGATTCCCGGTTCGGCGCGGTTCGGGTCTACGACATGCTCAAGCGGACCCGGGACACCATACCCGACGACCGCCGGGAGATGACTCCTTACGTCGGTCTCGCCACCGCCAACCTGGCCAACATCGAGGACCTGCTCCCGGCCCGCGACACCTGGGTGAACTCGGCCTACCTGGAGCTGGATCGCCCGGTCGGCGAGGTTCAGACGCAGACCAAGATCAAGTACGACCTGTATGCCCAGCAGGGAGATGCCTACGAGCGGGGCGTCGGTCCCGTACTCGAGGATCGCACCAACTTCTTCGGGCTCATCAACCAAGCGGATTTCACCTGCCGCGTCGGCGGCCTGGAGGTCCAACCCAAGATCAAGAGCGAGTACCTGAACCAGACGCCGTTCATCCTGGGCGGCGACGAGCGTCAGGAGTGGACGGGAACAGGCATCCTGCTGCTGCGGCATCCCATGTTGAGCTCGTCGTCTATCGAAGCCGGGCTGGAATACCGCCGGGTTGCGGATCTGACGCTGGACGAGAAGGAGGCCCTCGCCGCCAACCGGGTGGGGGCCACGGGTGATTCCCGCAGCCTGGTGCTGGCCGCCCAGTGGTCCAACGTCCGGCAATACCTGGGTTACGTCCTGACCACCCAGTTCGGCATCATGTACACCCGTGTCCGGGACGAGTTCATCGCCGCCGGTGACCTGGGAGAGTCGGTGAAGGAGGACCGGGGCCGCGAATTGAGCACCACATTCATAACCGTATATGCCGGACTGTGATGGACGAGCCCCCCGAAGCGCGCACCGTGCGGTCCGGACAGCCCGCCTGCCGGTCCCGAATCCTCCTCATCCTCGTCGGGCTCGCAGTGACGCTGGGCGTCGAGCCCGGCGCGCCCCAGTCGGACTACGGGAATCGCCTCGGAATCCGCGAGAGCGGCCGGGCGATCTACTACCCGGCGGCTCCCAGCCTGCGCCCGGACGCCTTCGTTCCATCCCTCAAGAAATGGTACCTGCCCCAGGAGGCCGCCAACCAATACCGCTGGCGGTGGGACGGGACCAACTACGCCCGCGAGCGCTACTGGCGTTACCTGGCCACCAATCAGGAGGGCGACTACCACTACGATCTCTACGGCAGGCTCCTGATCCGAGGTTGGCTGGTCAGCGACTGGCGGCAGAGCCGGCCCCGGACGTCTGACGGGAACCTGCTCCACAAGACCGAACGGTACAAAGACCTGCTCGGCTCCCTCGTGGTCTCTTCGGACGCCAAGGGGCAGCACCATTTCCGGGTGAGCATCGGCGACGAGATCAGAACGACCCTGACGCCCATGACCTTGCGGAAGACGGCCTTCAACGGGGTCCAATTCGACTATATGTCGGATCGCGGCTCGGCCACTGCCCTCATGTCCAGAATCAGTGTCCCTCTGGTCCAGCCGGGGCGCAGTTTCATCGACGAGTTGACCAATCTCGTCGGTCTCCGGGCCGTCGGGAACGTGGCCGACTTCGTGCGCATCGGCGGAACCTTCGTGAACGCGCACAACGCGCGGAGCTCGACCGAGCCCTTCGACGGGAGTCCATTCACCGGAAGGCTGAGCTCCCACCAATCGGGCGCGCGCATCAACCGGATCACCGTGCGGATCACCGACGATTCCCCGGAAGACGGCGAGGGAGGTCCCGCCCTCTTCGCCCACGAGATCGAGATCACGACCCGGGTAGGAGAGCGGGACACGGTGCTGGTGGGCAGCCGGATCGGCTTCTATCCGAGGATTTCGGGAGGCGTCCCCCGGGATGGCTTCCTGACAGCCGAAGGCGATGGCGACCTGGGGCGGATCCGACTGGACTACGTCCTGGCGGATCCGGACCCGGCGGTCCTCGACGATCTGGAAACGGCGGTGCCCCTGGCCGATGTGGTCAACAACATCAGCAAGGTCCGGTTCCGGATGGTCCTGAGCAACGACTACATGGTCGAAGTCACTTCCGACCAGCAGACCGACAACGCCCGCTTCGAACCGCTCCCGGTGTTCAGGACCATGGTGCGGGCTGAGGGGAATGTGAAGGACCATTCCAACCTGGGCGCCGTGGTGTTCGACTATGGACTGCCCACCGCCACCCAGGTCCTCGGCTTTACGGTGGAGGCCGACGATCTGGCCGGGTTCAGGCTCTACGGCGAGTTCAACGTGAACCACCAGTACCGCAAGTACCCCGACGTGAGCCGGACCACCCACACCACCTCGTCGGGTATTCGGGGAAATCCCTCCGCCGAAGCGTGGATGGTCAACGTGGCCAGGGATTTCCATCCGTACTACGTCTTCGGCGAGGCGTTCAGCATGGACGCCGAATACTCGACCAGCATGCGGTTCCTGGACTCGGCGGGCCGGGTCAACTACGCGGAGACGCCTCTGGCCAATTCCGGCTACCTCTACGACTTTGTCGACGACAACGACGACAACGACCGCAAGAACGACCAGCAGCGCTTATTCGGCGACGGCCGCACGGAAGAGGAACGCGGCACCGGCATCCGGCGCGGGTCCGAGGGGTACGCGGACGAGGCGGTTTTTCCCGGCCTCGACGAGAACAACGATTTCATCTCCGATTTCAACCAGAACAACACCCGGGTGCGGCCCAACAGTGTGCCCGACTACGCCGAGCCCTTCCTGCGCTACAGCGTGGACCGGCCCGAGTATCTCTTCGGCATCGACATGAACAACAACGGCTGGGGGGACCGTTTCGAGAACGACAACGAACCCGACTACCCGTACAAGCGTGACCGCCGCGGCTACAACGTGTACGGCGGTGCGCGGATCATGCCGGGCGCCAAGGTCACCGCGGGCCACCAGCGGGTGCGCCGTCCCTCGACCGGCGAGACCAACGTGAGCAGCTATGCCCTCTTCGCGTTCGAGCGCAGCTATCCCGGCGTGGGCGAGCTGACGGTCTACAACATGTTGAAGCGGGTCGAGGACGGCATCGCGGACGACCTCTTCCAATGGCTGCACGGAAGATTCCAGGACGCGGGCATGACCCCGATCCCGGATCCGCTGGGCATGCCGGATACCTGGGTCAACAAGCTGTCGTTGGCCTTCGAGCGCCCGGGCAGTGCCGGCATCAACTCCGGGAACAGGCTGATCCATGAGGTGCTGCGGCAGCGGCAGAAGCACACCGTGGACCGGACGGGCCGGAAGATCTCGAAGCACACCCGGCGGCTCGGTGTGATCAACAAGCTGGGTGGGCTTTATACGGTGGGCAACGGAATCCAACTCCTTCCGCGCGTAAAGCAGGAGCTGTTCCTGGACGATACGCCGTTCAACACGGAGTGGCTCCTGAACGACCGGGTATTCGAGCGCAAGGAGTGGGCCGGCATGGCCTCCCTGCGGCTGGACATCCCGGTGCTGAGCCACAGCACGGTGATCGTCGGCCTGGAGCAGGTCATCTTCCGCGACTTCGCCCAGCGGGAGGTGGCCTTCGATGAGGATCCCGTAGCGGGCCTGAATCCGGGCGATCCCACGGGGGACTTCAATGAGCTGTCCCTCGCCCTGCAGCTGGCCAATGCGAGCACTTACCTGGGATACAGACTGATGGCCACCATGGGGATTCGTGTGGACAGGCGGAAGATCGACACCTTCGCCGACAAAGACCGTTCGGAGACCAGCGGTCTGTCCTATTTCACCGTATACGGCGGATTGCGAGAGTGATGGGACCTGCCACATCGGTGCTGGTCCTGGCTGTGGGGGCGGTCCTGTCGTGTTGTGGGGAAGATGCCCATGGCCCGGTGCTGGCCGAGGTGGGAGACTCCCGCATCCACGCATCCGAGCTGCGCCGCTTCGAGGAGCGCCTGGCCGAAAGCCTGAGGTCCAGGGAGGCGGGCATCGCAGGCCGACGGCAGCATCTGCAGGCCCTGATCGACAAGGAGATCCTCATTCGGGAAGCGTCAGCGCGGGGATGGGACCGCGACCACGACATGCGCCGCAAGCTGGAGCGCGAATGGACCAAACGGCTGGTGCAGGGGTTCATTTCCCGGGAAGTGGACGCGAAGATCACGCTCGAAGAGCAGGAAATCCACGACCACTACCTGAAGACCGGACGAAACCGCGCGGTCAGGTGTGGCAGGATCGACGTCGAGAGCAGGGAAGAGGCCGAGGAGATCGTGCGCCTGTTGGAGGGCGGCGCCGAATTCGGGGAGTTGGCGCGGCAGCGCTCGATCCACCGTCCGACGGCGGCGCAGGGCGGCCTGTACACCGGGTACGTCACCAAGGACCAGATGCCCCTGCCCATCATGCAGGAAAAGGTCTATCCGCTCGAGAAGGGTCAGATCTCCGAACCCATACCCCTGCCGGGCCGCTCCTACGGCGTGTTCCAGGTCGTGGACGAGGTTCCTCTTCCCCTCGAACGGGTGCGGCGTCTGGTGGAAGCCGAGCTCCACCGGGAGCAGGCCCGCGTTCGGTCCATGGAGCTCGGCCGGGAACTGCGGGATGCTCTGGACGCGCGTCCCCGAGAAGACGGTTTCGAGCTTCTCGCCACGCGTCTGGAGAGTGAGGGAGACTCGTTCTCCGAGGTGGAGCGCGGCTCGGTGCTCTACGAGTTCGACGGCGGCACCATCACGGTGGGGGAGTTCGTCGACTCGGCCCGGGAGAACTACCGGGAATTTTCGGGAGATGTGCGAGGGCAGTTGCGGTGGTTTGCGGAGTCCGTCCTGGTTCCCCGCGCGCTGGTCGTGCAGGCCGCTCGCAATGCCGGAATCGACCGCGAGTCGAAGATGGTCGCCTGGCGCCAGGCCAGAGAAGAGGAACGCCTGCTGGCGGTCATCAGGAAGAAGGTGACCCACGACGTCCCGGTGGACGACGCCGAGGCTCGGCGCTTCTATGACGAGAATCCGCGGCTGTTCGTCCCCCACGAGAATCTGACGCTGGACGAAATCCTGGTCGCGACACGCGAAGAAGCGGTAGCGCTCCGCGACCGGATTGAGCGCGGTGAGGATCTTCGGGTCCTGGCACAGGAGCACACCCTGCGGCACCTGGCCATGCCAGACAGCGGGAGATTCCACCTCCATGGGTACCAGAGAGAAGCGCACGAGGCCCTGTTCGAAGCCGCACGGGGAGCCGCGCCGGGCGACCTGTTGGGTCCCATCGAAGTGGAGGTGCCGGACCGCCACTTCGTGCCCCCCGCCGGTGCGGCGTCAGAAGACCGCTTCCATTCCGTGTTCAGGGTCGTTGAGTCGAACCTCGGAGCCAGCCCCAAGCCCTTCGCCGAGGTCGCGACTCGAGCCCGGGCCCTGGTCCTGCGCCGGAAGCGCGATGCGGCCTTCTTCCGGTTCCTGGGCAAATTGCGGCAACAGTACGAGCACGAGGTCAAGGTCCACGAAGAGAACATGAGAGCCTTCGTACAACAGGATAGCAGCTGAGCGGCTGTGCAGCGCCGGCGTCGCCTGCCAGCCGGGCCGATGTTCTCCCTCTCCATTCCCCCCATCTCAGTGCCCGGCCTCCTGGCTCGCATCGCCTGGCTGACGGCGCTGCCGTTGCTGTGCACTGCCGCCCGGGCGGACGTCGAGGGCATCCGCGCCACGGTGGAGTTCATGGCCTCCGTCGGCTCGCGGATCAGCGGTTACCCTGGCAGCGACCGTGCCGCCGACTACGTGGCGGACGCCTTGGCGGCCGCCGGCGTCCAGGAGGTCACCCGCGAGGAGTACCCACTCACGGTGCCGCTGGACCGCGGCGGCGAGCTCTCCCTCACCGCGACTGAAGAGCGCTTTCGCCTCGACGGACTGTGGCCCAACCATGTGCGTACCCCCACCGTACAAGCTCCCGGGATCTCCGCTCCCCTCATCTACGGTGGCCAGGGGCATCTGGCCGAATACAACGGCAAGGAGTTGACCGGCAGCATCGTGCTGCTCGAGTTCAACACCGGAAACCGCTGGCTGGAGGTCGCCTCGCTCGGCGCCCGGGCCATCGTCTTCATCGAGCCGGAGGCCACCTCCTGGCGCGAGGCGAACACGAAGTTCGTTTCCGTACCCCTCGACATACCCAGGTTCTGGATTGATGCCGACGACGGCACCCGCCTCAGGGCGTTGGTGGGTGACGGACAGCTCGAGGCGCGCCTGAAGAGCCGCATGGACTGGGTCTCGCGAACGGGCCGCAACGTCTGGGGCGTGGTCCCCGGCAACGACCCCGAGCTCGAGAACGAAACCATCGTCGTTCAGGCCTATTACGACGGCATCTCGGTCGTGCCGGCACGCGCGCCCTCGGCGGAAACCGCCGGCAGCATCGCCGCGCTGCTGGAGCTTGCCCGGCACCTGCAGCGCCATCCGCCGGCGCGCACCGTGGTGCTGGTGGCCACCAGCGCCCACTTCCTCGCCCAGCGGGGGATCGTCGACTTCCTCGACCGCCACGCCCGCACCCATGAGAAATACGCCGCACTGATGGAGAAACCGCTGCACCCGGACCTCTTCATCAGCCTGGATCTTAGCAGCGGCGGCGACCAGCTCGGCATCTGGAACAACACCAACCGTTACGACATCAAGCGGTTCTACGTCCCCTTCGGTCGCGCCTTTACCGCCTACGCCGAGGCCGCGGCGCCGCGCCTGGGGCGGGTGGCGGAGCGCGCCCTCGTCAACGGCATCAGCCCGATCAAGGGCCTCGACTGGTCGACTTACGTGCCGGGCGGTGTCACCGTCGACGGGCAGGTGGCGATGGGGGCGGGACTCGTGGCCCTGTCGTTCGTCACCATCGGCGATGCCCGCTTCGCCGTCGACACGCCCCTGGACCGGCCGCAGTCGGTCGACTTCGACAACCTGGCCCGGCAGAGCGCCTTCCTCAACGAGATTCTCACCAGCGGCTTCAACGATCCCCGGCTGCTCTCCGACCTGGAGGACTTCGGCCCGGTCCTCAAGGACGAGCTGCGCACCTTGATGGTGGACGTGCGCGCCTTCCCGCGCCGCAGCCAGGTGCCCGACCGGGTCATCGAGGGCGCCATCGTGGCGCTGGGTGCCGGCGCCGCCCGCCTCGAAGCCGGTCTGGGCCACAAACCTCACAAGGGGGTGCGCGCCTTCCATTTCCAATTGACTGACGAAAGCGGGGGCGCCGTCATTCCCGGCCTGCCCCTGGGGGCCGTACCGGTCAGCGCCTACGTGGTGGATCCGCAGACCGGCGACATCCTCTACGGCCCCGACAACAGCGCGCGCGCGCAGAAGGTGCAGGGCAAGATGGCCCAGGCCATCCGCTTCGCCAGCGCGCACAAGACACTCGTCCTCTTCCCCTGCACGTCGCGGCCGTTTTTCGGCCTGATCGACCCCCGAGCGCTCACGGCCGTGAAAGACATCAGGATCCAGACCCACGCGGGCGTCGCCCCCAAGGAATACGGCCTGGCGAAGGGGGTCGGAATCCTGGAGCCGGTGGCGTTGGCGTTCGCCGCTGCCGACGACAGCCTCGTGTACCTGATGTCGGACAGCATGATCCTCACCAACAGCCGCTCCGAGGCGCGCGGCACCGGTTACGTCGTCGGCAGGGATCCGCTCGAGCGCACCGAATACCTGGCGGTGCAGGACATGTGGCGGCTCAACGACGAGCGCCTGGCAACCATGCGCGAGCACGCCATCGATAATCCGCGGCTGGCGGAGTTGCACGCGTATGGCCGCGAGCTGATCGACCGGGCAACCGCAGCGGCCGACAGGAAGGAGTGGGACGCCTTCATGGCCAACGTGCGGGCGGCCAGGGGGATCACCTCTCGGGCGTACCCGGACGTGATGGCCACCTTGAATGATGTCATCAAAGGGCTCGTGTTCTTCCTGGCGCTGGTGCTGCCGGCCGCGTTCTTCGGCGAGCGTCTGGTTTTTGCCGCCTCGGACATCCGCTGGCAGCTGTCCGGTTTCGCCCTGATCCTGGCCATCCTCTGGGCGCTGATCTCCCAGGTGCATCCTGCCTTCGCCATCGCGCATCCGGCCGTCATCCTGCTGGCCTTCGCCGTCATGGCGATGGCCGCCTTCGTGTTCGCGATGATCCACTCGCGCTTCAACAACTACCTGCAGGAGTTCCAGGCCCGCGCCTCCCGGATACCCCGGGCCGACATCAACCGCGCCAGCGCCTCCTACGCCGCCTTCATGCTGGGCATATCCAACATGCGGCGCCGCAAACTGCGCACGATTCTGACCCTGGTGACGTTGACACTGCTGACGTTCACCGTGCTCTCGTTCACCTCGTTCCGCCAACAGCTCGCCTTCCTCGCCTTTCCGACCGTGCACGAGGCCCGCTACGAGGGCACGCTGATCCGCGACCGTGGCTGGAAGGAGCTGTCGCTGCCGACCCTGAACTACGCCCGCTCCCACTTCGCCCCCCATGGTGTCGTCAGCCCGCGCAACTGGCTGGTTTCCGAGGCGGAGGGAATGAAGAGCTACATCGAAATCCGGGGGAAGGCCGGCACGACTCTGGCCGGCGGTCTGCTGGGACTTTCGCCGCAGGAGACGCAGGTCACCGGTATCGACGAAACCCTGGTCGCCGGCAGTTTCTTCGAAAGGGACGACGAGAGCACGTGCCTGCTTCCTGAGAAGATGGCCGCGGCTGCCGGCGTCGGCGTCGGGGATGTGGGCCGGGCTACCGTGCGCGTGTTCGGCAAGGACCTCGTCGTCCGCGGCATCTTCGACGCCCGCGAGCTGGCCGCCATCCGCGATCTGGACGCGGAACCGCTCACCCCGGCTGACTTCCAGAGCGCCGACATCCGGACGCTCGGCGGTCGGACGCAGGTGTCGATGGAGGTCGAGGAAGAAGGGCCGCCGGACCAGATCAAGCCGTTCGTGCACGTGCCGGCGGACAACGTGCTGATCATGCCATACGGAACCGTGTGGGTGGCAGGCGGCACCCTGCGCTCCATCGGCGTCCGCTTCGACGAGGACGTCGACGGCCGGCCGCTGCTGGAGGACTTCCTGACGCGCGTGGCCGTGACCCTGTTCGCCGCCATCCGCGACCCCGACACCGGTGAGGTCGAGGTTTCCTCCTTCACGTCCGTCGGCCTGACCGCGATCGAAGGTCTCGGGGCGCTGCTCGTACCCATGCTCATCGCCGCCCTCATCGTCCTCAACACCATGCTGGGCGCCGTGTACGAGCGCTGGCGTGAGATCGGCGTGTACTCCTCTGTTGGGCTGGCGCCCATGCACATCGCCCTGCTGTTCGTGGCCGAGGCCTGCGTGTACGCCGTCGTCGGCGTCACCCTCGGCTACATCCTGGGGCAGGGGATGGGCAAGCTGCTGCTGAGCGCCGGCCTCATCCAGGGCATGGACTTGAACTACTCCTCGACGGCGGCCATCTCCGCGGCCCTCATGGTCATGGCCGTGGTGCTGCTGTCGACGCTCTACCCGGCGCGGGTCGCCGCCAGCATCGCGGTGCCGGACACGGTGCGACGCTGGGTACCGCCCGCGCCGGACGGCGACCGCTGGGAGTTCGATTTCCCCTTCACGGTCGGTGCCCCCGAGGTCCGGGGACTGAGCGGATTCCTGGCCGGCTACTTCGAGTCCTACAACGAGGATTCGGTCGGCCATTTCTACGCCGAGAAGGTCCGCCTCATCACCGGCGCCGAGGGCGCCGGAGCCGGCGAGTATTCCCTGCAAATGCTGACCTGGCTGGCGCCCTTCGACATGGGGGTAAGCCAGTACCTGCAGCTGGACTTCACGCCGTCGCCCGTGGCCAGCATCTACCGGGTGGAGGTCTTCATCGAGCGGGTCAGCGGCGAGACCGCCTCCTGGCGGCGGCTCAACCCGCGCTTCATGAACACCCTGCGCAAGCAGTTCCTGCTGTGGCACACATTCACCGAAGAGGCCAAGGCCCATCACCGGCAGGCAGCCGAGGGGATGCTGGCGGAAAGCGCGTCCGCGGCCGACGTGGGGGAAGGTTGAGATCGATTGGCTGAAGAGGAGGGCGCCTTCCTCGATTTGCGGTGGCGGCAGTATTTCGTGTGCTCGCCCGAGGCCGGGCAGTTCGGCGTGTCCGGGATTCTCCCGTTCTGGTGGGCGCCCGGGCCGACATCGGAGTGCCACGCGCTGCGCCGCCCTGCCAATGGTCAGCAAGGCCGTCTCCACCCTCACCTGCTGAAGCGCCTCGCGTGAAAAAGGAAGTCCCCCCGATCTACCGCCGGCACCTGCGCTCGCGCTCCGAGCCCCTCCTCGAATCGCGCCACCGCCTGACGTGGCGGGGGTTCTGCGTGGGGAGCTTCCTGAGCTTCTTCCTCGCCATTTGCGCCCCCTACAGCAACATGGTCATCAAGGGTGCCTACGTGGCCGCGGACATCAGCACCCCGGGGGCCATCTTCGTCTTCGTCGTGCTGATCGGGATCCTCAACCTGGCCTTCAAGCTGGCGGCGCGCAGCAAGGGGGCTGCGCTCGCCTTCGCCGTCGCCCTGGGAGCTGCCTGGCTCTACGCCTACTGGCCTCTGAGCGATGTCGATGCGCATTCGCCCGGGCTGATCTTCTCCACCTTCGCGCTGATCTGCGCCCTCGCCAACGTGCCGCTGGCGTGGTCCGGTCGCAGCCTGGCCCTCAACCGGGCGGACCTGATCATGGTCTATGCCATGCTGGCGATGGTCTCGGCCGTGTGCACGATGGGCCTGACCGAGCTGATCCTGCCCTCTCTCACCGCCATCTTCTACTACGCCTCGCCAGAGAACCAGTGGCGGGAGAAACTCTTCCCCCACTTTCCCGAGCACAATATCCTGGTCGACGACGGCGCCGGGAACGCCCTGTTCTACGAGGGTATCTCCAAGTCCGGCCAGAGCATCCCCTACGGCGCCTGGGTCGAGCCGCTGATGTGGTGGGCCGTCTTCCTGCTGGCGCTGTACGTCTGCATGATCTCGATCGCCGTGATCCTGCGGCGCCAGTGGATGGAGCGGGAACGCCTGAGCTATCCGATCGCCCAGGCCGGTCTGGCCATGATCCGCGGCGAGGAGGAGAAGGGTCTGGTGAACGGCTTTTTCAAGCGTCCGTCGGTGTGGATCGGCATGGCCGTCCCGTTCATCGCCGGCAGCCTGAGGGCGATGTCGAACTACGACTCCTCCATTCCCATGGTGTCCATGCGCCTGCCGATACCGTACGCGTCCGGCAAGGTCGACTTCGCCCTGACCGGCTTCGCCTACCTCATCGACACGAGGATATCCGGCAGCCTGTGGGTGTTCTACCTGCTCGGCAGGATCCAGAAGAGCCTGCTGGCCACCGCCGGGATCAAATCGGAGCAGGTGCTGCAGGGCGTGCACGACGCCCCCCTGGTCGGCTACGAGGGGCTGGGCGCCCTGCTGGTGCTGGTCGCGGTGGTGCTGTGGACGGCCCGCGAACACTTGAGGGCGGTCTGGCTCAAGGCCCTGGGCCGGGCGCCCCGCGTCGACGACCGGGACGAGATCCTCTCCTACCGCGGCGCCGTGATCGGCGCCTTCGGGGGGATCGCGGTAATGACCCTGTGGCTGTGGACCATGGGCACACCGCTGTGGGTCTCCCTCTTCTTCATCGTCCTGGCCATGGCGATCTTCATCGGCATCACCCGGATCATCGCCGAAGCCGGGCTGGCGACGCTGCGGACGCCCGTCAACGCCCCCGACTTCGTCGTCATGGGTCTCGGTTCATCTCTCGTGGGTCCCACCGGCGTGTTCAACCTGTCCATGGCCTACATCTGGGCCAACCAGGGGGTCCGCTGCTTCGCCATGGCGACCTGCACGAACGCCCTCAAGCTGATCGAGGACATGGATGCGCGCAGCCGGCGGCTGGTCTTCCTGGCTCTCATCCTGGCCCTGATGATCGGGACCCTGGGCTCCTTCTGGATGATCTTCCACGTCGCCTACCGCTACGGAGGCGTAAACCTCGATATCTGGTTCTTCAACCTGGGACCGGCCAAAGCCTACGACAGCGCCGTGCGCAACCTGGAGCCCGCCGGCATCTACTGGCCGGGCATCGGCTTCCTGTTCGGCGGCGGCGGCATCATGGCCCTGCTGTACCTGGCTCGCCAGCGCCTGCCGTGGTGGCCCCTGCACCCGATCGGCTTCCCGATCGCGGCCGTGGACCTGATGTACTACACCATCACCAGCGTGTTCGTCGCCTGGCTCATCAAGGTCATCGTCCTCCGTTACGGAGGCGTCAACCTCTACCGCCGCACTCAGGGGGTGTTCCTGGGGATGATCGCCGGTCAGATGCTGACCATGGGCCTCTGGCTCACCATCGACTACTTCACCGGGCACACTGAAAACTGGGTGTTCGCCTGGGTATGAGGGCAGTGGCCGGCCTGGCGAAGGCGCGCCGTACCGGGTCTTTCGCGAGGTACTGAGCGAACTGTCGGGGTTAATTCTGAGCTATCAGGGCGGCGACCTTCTCGGCCAGACGAACCGCCTCTTCGGCCGCATTGAGGTCAGGTTCTACTGAGCTCTCACTCGGATACCGTACTGCCGTTCCATATTCATTTAGAATTTCAGCAGCCTGCATCAACTCCTTAAAGACTGGGTTCCCTTCTGTGCAAAGCTGCGTGAGGTAAACAAGATCGTGCACGTAGCGAAAGGGGACCGAGTGAGCAACCAGATAGCCTTTCAGGTATTTTTCTGCGCATTGCTGGGAGTGATAGCATGCCATCCCGGGCAAGGGGGTTTCCCGGCCCCAGCGCCCGACGAGCCATCTCCAGATCCTGATCTCCTTTTCGGAACCAGTCCTGTTCAGGCCGTTGGTCGCTCATACAACAGTTCTCCTTCTTCCAGGGCCTTGTGGATCAACGAATATGGATTGGTTCGCTGCTTGGCAAAGACTTCCGGAGAGCTGATTATCACGTCGACAGGAAGCACGAACCGCTCGGCAATCGCCCTGCGAATCGGATTTCCAGGGTGTTTCCGGCCTTCATCATCACGCATCACGACCAACAGATCTATATCGCTGTGCATACCAGCCTGCCCACGAGCATGGCTGCCAAAAAGGATAATCTTTTCCGGACCAAACTGTTCTGCAATCAGTTGCGCCACGGTTTGGATAATGGCTTTGTCGACAGGGGATTCAATGGTATTCATAATGATCACAAAGTCCGCAAGGGAGGGTTCGTGTCTATAAACTCGATCACCGGTACTTTAATCATCCCAGGGGATCTCCTTCCGGAGCACGAAATCTACCTGGTTTGTTGTAAGATTGGCCATTTTGGCCCAGCGAAGAAAGGCCGTCAGTTTGGTTGCAGCCGTTCCCTACTACCCGGCACCGAGGGGACGGTTTCGATCAGTTCGGCGACTTTGTCGGACAGGAAGTCGACCGCGGTGACCAGAAAGTGACCGCTGCCCATAGCAGGGTCCAGGACCTTGAGGTTCAGTACCTCCTCGGCTGGATCGAGCTTTAGCAACTCGGCCTGGCGCTGGGTCTTGGGCCGGCGGTCCCTCTTGAGTGCGGCGGCCTTCTCTTCGAATGCCTTGAGACGCTCTTCCGCGAGCGGCTTGAGGGTGCGCTCGACGATCAGGTCGACCAGTTCCTGGGGCGTGAAGAAGCTGCCGCTGTCCTTGCGGGCGTACGGGTTGGGGCGGATGGCGATTCGCCCGTTTTCGCGGACCGGCTGGCGTTCGAGGAGGCGCTCGTAGATCGAGCCGAGCTGCTGCACCGACATGTCGCGGTAGTTGACGAAGCGGCGGTTTCCTTCCGGGTCCTTTGCGTGGCTGAGGTCGTAGATCACCGGGGCAACTTCGGCGTCGGGGAGGCGCACCGTTTCCAGCAGCGGCGCGGCTTGCGACGCGAACAGCCCTCCGTTGTAGGGTGGCAGGCCGATGGACGGGTCTCCCCGGTCGATAATGCGGAAGAGATTGAGGAGGCGATCGTAGTAGTTGGTGGCCACCGCGGAATAGGTGTCCCCTTCTGCCATCCTACGGGCGATGTCGTCGCGCATGCGCTTGCGCAGACCGTAGTCGTCGTAGCGGGAGTCGTTGACCGGCAGCAGGCCCCGGTCCTCGGCGTAGAGCACGAAGAGCAGGCGGTAGAGGACGATCAGGGCTGCCTTGTGGATCTCCGGCAGGCCGGCGTCGGTGCCTCCCTTCTGCGCCGCGTCGGCGAGCGCCTGGACGAGCGCGGGGAAGACGCTCTCGAAGACCACGCCGGAGAGATCCTGGGCGACCTGCTCTTCGTAGCGGAGGCCCTCGGCCAGGGCCGCTTCGAGGAAGGACACGGCGGCGCCTTCCTGCGGCGTGAAGGATTCCCGGCGGAAGAGCAGATGGAAGACGCGCAGGTCCTCCTCCCCGGGGGGTTCGAGCAGGTCCGGCAGGTTCGCCTCGAAGTAGCCGCTGGCACGTGGGCGGGAGCGGTAGTCGTACAGACGCCAGACCCGGCCGTTGGTGAGGATGCCCCAGCGGACGCGGCTCTCCGACTCGATCTCGGCCGTCGCCAGGTAGCGGAGGATCTGGCTGTGGGGGGACCGGGCGTGGAATCCGGCCGCCCAGTCGCGCTCGTCCAGAGACAGGCCGAATCGCTTGCTCTCCTCTACAGCGATCGCGTGCCCAGCGCGGGCGCTTGGCTTTCGCTCCGCGGCGGCCCGCTCCTTGGAACCGGCGTCGGCAAAGAGCAGGTGGTCGGGAATGTCCTCCCTGCCCGCCGTTCCCTGCTGTGGCAGATAATCGGTCCATCCGAGCAACTCGAGGATCGGCCGGATCAGGTCTTGCTCGGTGACCGCTTCGTTGGGGTCCGCGGAACGGCTGAGGGTCTCGTACCGCCGGGCAACGTCCTTCCTGAAAGCGGCGAACGCCTCGGGGTGGTCAACCGAGACTTGCCACTCGGGTGTGGTCTTTATGCCGTCGGTGAGGAAGTAATGGGTAAACAGTTGGCCGGGCATGCCGCCATTCCGGTTCAAATCCGAGAGTGAAGTTACTCTTTGGAATATCGGTAATTCCCAGTGCCGGGGGGCCTAACGGTCCAATGAGTCACGGTTAGGCGTCGGCCATCATGGCGTCGAATCCGGTCGTGGTCACCCTTCCTTCGCGAGGAAAGGGTCGTCCGGGGAATCGACAAGGCTTCGATGATGTAGGGACGGAGGTCGCGGCGCGCCTTCTCCGCGAAACCGCGTTCACCCGGCGAAGATGGCAGTCAGCCGCGCCGCGGCCGGGGATCAGGGCTCGACGACCACCTTCATCGAACCCTCGCTGCCGGTGAGGCGGATACCTTCCTCGGTATCGGCGAGCGTCACCCGGTGGGTGATGAAGCGGTCGAGGGGGGCGGCGGAGTTCTTGAGGAAGCTCAGCGCCGTCTTGAACTGCATCGCCGGGTAGGCCCACATGCCGCGGATGTCGAGGTCCTTGAAGCAGATGGTGTTGGGACGAATGTCGACGCCGCCCGGGTCGGTGAAGTGGCCGACCTCGACGACGATGCCGCCCCGCTTCACCAGGTCGAGGGACTCCTTGAAGACGACGGGCACCCCCGCCGTCTCGATGACGATGTCGGGGCCGATCCCCCCGGTCAGCTCCTGCACCTCCTGCTGCCGCTCGTCGAGATCGGCGGCGGCGTCGACGACCCGGTGCGCCCCCATCGCCGCGGCCATCTCCAGGCGGGAGGCGCTGAGGTCGGAGGCGATGATCAGGTCGGTGCCTATGTGGGCGAGGACGGCGATGACGAGCTGGCCGATCGGCCCGGCCCCGAGCACGAGCACGGACTTGTCCATGCCGAGACCCTCTCCGATGTGGGGGATGCCGGGGCCGAGGGCGCGCTCGACGGCGCGGGTGGCGACCGCGGCCGGCTCGGTGAGCACGGCGCGGTCCGAGCTCAGCTCGTCTGGGATCTTGAAGATCCAGGAGCGCGGCCCCAGGTGCATCTGCTCGGCGAAGCCGCCGCGCGGTGCCGGCGGCAGGTCGCAGGAAACGAACCCGTGCACGTAGCGCCCGGTGCAGAGTGTGGGGCGCTGCGGCATGTGGAGGCAGTAGTGGCAGCGGCCGCAGGCGGTCGAGCTCGGGGTGGTGGTGACGCGGTCCCCTTCGGCGAGGGGTCCCCCGACGACGGCCATCTCCGCGGCGGCGCGCGACCCGAGCTCGGCGATCCTGCCGACCAGCTCGTGTCCGGGAACGAGGGGGAACTGCAACGGCATGTGGCCGGCGTAGATGTGCTTGTCGCTGCCGCAGATGCCGGTGCTCTCGATCTCGAGCAGCAGCTCGTCCGCGGCGATATCCGGGCGCGGGAACTCCCGCACCTCGACCGCGCCGGGTTCCGTCATCACCGCCGCTTGAATCGCCATGGCTCCTCCCCTTGCCGGAAGCGGGTCACTCGAAGGGGAGCAGGTCGTCGTTGGCGTCGAACTGCATCTCCTGCGGCGGCTCGACGACGCTGAGCTCCTCGCGGCGCGCGACCTCCTTCTCGCAGGCCTCCGAAACCAGGATCTCCTCGACGTCGAGGGTGTTGCGGATGCGCATCACCCTGGCGTCGGGCGGCTCCACCAGACCGCAGGTCGACAGCGCCGCTTCGAGCACCTTGCGGTCGCTGTCGAAGCAGATCGGCACCGCCCCGGCGGACGGGTGGTTGCCGGTCATGGTGTTGATGGCGGTCGCCTCGAGGTCGATCTGGTCGAGGATGCGCGAGTGGATGTAGTCGGCCATGCCGATGCCGGAGGCGTTGCCGTGGGTCTCCTCGGTCAGGCTGCGCACGGCGATGCGGGTGACCTTGGGGTACTCCTTCTCTGCCGCCTTGTGGTCGTAGTACTTGCGGCCGATGACGTTGGTGTCCATGCCGGCGCCGCTGATGTTCTTGCCCATCTCCTCGACGACGAGCACGTCGATCTGGTCGAACGGCAGCGAGGGCATCCACTTCTTGGCGAGGAGCAGCAGCTCCTTCTCCCCCTCGACGAAGTTCTCCGGTTCCACCGCCCGCACCAGGGCCGTCCTGTCGTACTGGTTCTCGACGATGCCGAGGCCGAACAGCACCCCGCACTTGTCGATCACGGTCTGGCCGACCGCGCGCACGATGCGGTCGAAGCTGTAATGGACGATGGCCTGGTGGTAGAGGGCGGCCCCTTTGTGCTTGCCGAGGCCGATCAGCATCATCTTGTGCAGGCCGCTCTCGATCTCGCCGACGAATCCTGTATGCGGCTTGACGCGCCCGGCGACGACCACGTGGTCCGCCTCGTACGCGTACTTGTCGAAGAAGACCGGCACCCCGTCACCGGTCTCGCCGACCTGCACCACCTCCATCGACGACCGGATCGGCGCCCCGATGTACTCCTCGGTGACGCCGTAGCTCTCGATGATTTCGCGCTGCCCCTCGGCCCTGCCGCCGCCGTGGCTGCCCATCGCCGGGACCACGAACGGCTCCGCCCCCAGGGCCTGCAGCTCCTCGATTGCGGTCCTGGTGATCAGGGCGATGTTGGCGATGCCGCGGCTGCCGACGCTGATGGCGACGCTGTCCCCCTTGGCGACCTTGCCCGAGAGGTTCTGCTTTGCGATCTCCTCGCGCACGGCGCCGGGAATGTCTTCGAGGGCAGGTCCGTCGAAACGCTGTTTGACCCGCATCATCCTGGGAAGTTGCATGATCCGCTCCTGCTTGTTTGGTGTTTCGAGTTCCGGTGTAGTGGCGACAAAATGTAGGCAATTCCGGAGGCCGGTCACGGCTGGCTGGAAGCCGGAAACCGGGGCCTCACATTCGTAAGCCGGATAGGGAAGAGTCGCCCGGGGGAATCCCGCTCCCCGGCAGGCCTTCGGCTAAGCGAGAGCGGAAGCCCAGGGCCTGTGTTCATCGACTCGGACGGAAAGGCCGACAACCGGTTTACCCTCGCTACCTGCCCGGGAACCGAGCCTCTCAGGCCAAAAAGGCTTGACATTCTTCCGTTCGCAAAATTAAGCTACTTTACAAGCCTTTACAGGAAGGCAAGGGAAGATGAAAGAAGATACGGAATTTCCAGAAATCCTCACGCTTTCCGAAGCGGCAGGGATCATCAGGGTAAGTGAGAAGACGCTCGGGGAAATGGCACGGACCCGGCGCGTCCCCTCGCAAAAGGTAGGCCGCGAGTGGCGATTTCTGCGCAGCGCGATCGAAGCTTGGCTTGCCGGGAAGGCCGACCTTGGCATTGACGGGCAGTTGGGGGGCCCTGGAGGCCCCGGACCCGCTGCCCCAGAGCCCGAGGCACAGTACGAGCTGCAGCTCTCGGGATTTCGGGACACCGCCTTTTCAGAAAATCACGACCGCACCCTCCACCGCTGGGTTCCCTGGATCGCGGGGTTCTCCAGTTCGTTTGTCGCCGGCGTGCTCGACGATTCGAGACGCGGGCGACGGCGGCTTCGCGTGCTAGATCCGTTTGTAGGGGTCGGCACGACCCTCGTCGAGGCTCTCAAGCATGGGGACGATGCCATCGGATTCGAAATAAACCCATGGGCAGCGCTCGCCTGCAAAGCCAAGACAGGTGCTGCGCACTACGACGTCGAGATGCTCAAGACTTTGCTCGACCGTTTCGAGGAGTTCGCCGAAGAAAAACTGTGGATGGACGGGGGAACGGCATCTCTTCCCCCTGCGGGGTTCAGAAGCCGGGTCCCGTTTTTTAGTCCGGCGGTGGAGCGGCAGGCGCTGGCATGCCAGGATTTCATCGCCGAGGAAACGGCAGGCTGGCTCAAGGATCTATTCCAGGTGGCGTTCGGGGCCGTGATGGTCGGCTTTTCCAACTATTCCTACGAACCGAGCCTGGGAACCAGGGCGGCAGCCGGAAAGGCCGAAATCGATTACGCGGACGTGTTTAGCGTCGTCAAGCGCAAGCTGCGGGAAATGTGCGAAGACATCGCCACCTTTCAGTGCTGGATGTCCCAGTTCAAGCGGCTACCACGTTCAACCATCCATCCATCCTCCTATTTCGACGATGCCGGCAGAGTCGAGCCGCACAGCATCGACGTGGTCGTCACTTCGCCGCCCTACCTCAATAACTACCACTACATCCGAAATACCAGACCGCACATGTTCTGGCTGGGAATGGTGCAGGATTCGAAGGATCTGAAAGAGATCGAGCACAAAAGCTTCGGGCAGTTCTGGCAGACGGTACGGACAGGGCCGGAGATCCCGTTGCGTCCCCCTCTTCCGCACCTGGCCGCGCAGTTGAAGGATCTAAGGGAGCGGAATGCGGAAAAGGGAGCCTATGGCGGACCTGGATGGGCGAACTACGCCGCGACGTACTTCAACGACTGCCAGCGGTTCTGTGCGCTTACGCTGAGCCGCATGAGGTCCGGCGGCAAGGTCGTTGTGGTCATCGGAAACAACATTCTCCAAGGGATTGAGTTCCGTACGGACAGGTTGTTTGCTGAGATCGCGGAGACGGAGGGATTCGAAATTGTCGATCTGCACGAGGTGCGCAGCAAACGCACCGGCAACAGCATCGTCAACTCGTCCGTTCGTATTGGTACGGTTAAACAACCGACGAGGCTGTACGAAACAGCCGTCGAGCTTCGAGTTCCCTGAGTCGTTTATGGATCCAGGAGTGCAATTATTTGATCAGCAGTTTCTTCGGCCGTCAACGGTTCCGCCCATGGTCGTCCCGGATGCAGGACGTCCCAACGAGGGCGGCGCATATTGCTGCGGCCTTTACCCGGAGCGTGGTTGCCAAAACCGTCGATCACGGTATTCCACACGGGTTTGAAGTGGCCGATCAGAAATCGTTCCGCAAGTGTGATCCATACAGGAACCAAAACTAGGTAACGGCATTTAAACTCCACTTGGTGGAGGTTGTTTACCTCTTTGATTGAGTTGGCATGCTGGCGCAGGCGGCTGTACAGCGGGGTGCCTGCTTCCGAGTCACCCTTCTCACTCCCCTTTCTTGCACCTCTCGGCACTGCTTTTCCAACGTATATGGGAATACAAAAGTCCATTGAGGAAACATGGGAATAAAATTCCAGGGGGCCTGTGTAATAAAGAGCATATACGCCGCATCCAGGGAAACTTTCAGTCGGTGGAAGGGTGACGGGACTCCTATCCAATAGGGCATGGACGATACTATGTGCCAAGTTATCATAATCGAGGGGGTCGTACGCTTCGCTCGCCATTTCGCGTTCTTTTCTGAATCCGAATTTTATCTAGTGAAAAGCAGATCCATTTTTTCTAGATCGCCTGCCTGAAGATCTCCTCGACGTCCCGGCGCGTGGTCTTGCGCGGATTGACCGCGACGTTGCCGCTCTGCATGGTCGCTTCGGCCAGGTCGTCGATGCCGCTCTCCTCGACACCGAGAGTTCCCAGCTTCTCCGGGATCCCCAGGTCTTCGTTGAGCTGCCGCACAAGCTTCACGGCGAGGCGGGCGGCCTCCTGGTCGCCCAGCCCTTCGGTATCTCCCCCCAGCGCCTCGGCGACGTCGGCGAACTTGCCGGTCCGCGACACCAAGTTGAAATCCATCACATAGGGCAGCAGCACGGCGTTGGCGAGACCGTGGTGAACGCCGAACTGGGCCCCGACCGGGTGCGACATGGCGTGCACGTTTCCGAGCCGGGTCTGCGAGAAGGCGATCCCGGCCATGGCGCTGGCCAGCAGCATGTTTCGGGTCGCTTCGGTTTCGTGGTCGTTGGCGCAGGCGAGGCGCAGGTTCTCCCCGATCAGGCGCATCGCTTCGAGCGCGATGGCGTCGCTGATCGGGGAGGCCATCAGGTTGGTGTACGACTCGATGGCGTGGGTCAGGGCGTCCATCCCGGTGGGGCCGCCGACCGCGGCGGGAAGGGCCGTGCACAGGGCGGCATCGAGGATGCCGGCGCGCGGGGCGATCCTCCAGCTGATGACCGGGTCCTTGTTGCGGGATTCCGGGTTGGTCAGCACGGCGAACGGGGTGACCTCGCTGCCGGTGCCGTAGGTCGTCGGCACGCAGACCAGGGGCGGGATGTCGACGGTGATCTTCCCCGGCGCCATCAGGTACTCCTCGATGCGGCCCCCGTGGGAGACGAGGACGCCGATCATCTTGGCGACGTCCATGGGGCTGCCGCCCCCCACGCCCAGCAGGGCCCCGCACTCCTGTTCGGCGAAGAAGCGGGCCCCCTCCTCGACGCAGCTCGCCGGCGGGTTCGGGAGCACATCGGAGAACACGGCGTGGTCGATCTCCGCCTGCTCGAGGACCGCGGCGACCTGGTCTATCACCCCGGCCTCGCGCAGCCCATTGTCAGTGACGACGAGGACCCGGGTGCCGGAAGGCAGCAGTTCGGGCAGCCGGGAGATCGCCCCGGGACCGTGCAGCAACCGCGTCGGGCTGCGGAATTCGAGGATATCCTGAAAGGCCATAAGTCTCTCTGTCTGATAGGGTTAGAACTGTCTGACGCGATGGGGCGGGAGAAATTCGCGTCCGCCCCCGGGGCTGTCAAGAAAGGCAGCCGATCAGGGCGCGGGGATCACGCGGCGGGGTCTGCGCGCTGCAGCTTGAGTGGTATGAGGGATTTGAAGTCTGAGCCGGGGATGGCAGTGCGGCTACTTCATGTCCAAGGCAGCCTTGATTCGTCCCCAGGAGACCGACTCGACGGCGCTGTCTTCTTGTTCTGTCGAAACGGAAGACAGCAGAATTCCGTCGACAAGAGACAAAATCCCTGCTTCCGCATAGGATTCATCTCTCTGCATGGCTTCGGGCGTCCAGGGCAGCCATGAGCCAAACTCGTCCGAGTCATTCACCATTATTGCAAAGCCGATGACCTTTCCCGGCGATAGATCGCGGGCCACGCTCCCGTTGATGTCATTAACCACCAAGTGGTCAAACGGCGTAACGTACAGCTCGATCACGCTGATGAAAGGCACTTCTCCCGCTACGCCTCCGCCCCCTTCACCAAAAGGAGGCAAGGCCGTCCAGGCGAACGCATCAGAGTCAGAGAGGAAGGGACTGTCCAAGGTCGAACCGCTGATTGCGCGCGCGATGGCCTCGTAGTACTGAGTTTCACTGTGAACCTGCTGCAAATCGCAATCGTTGAAACAGCCCTCACCGCCGCTATGATCTCCATCGATCGCCAGGGAGATGCTGTCATCCCCAATCATGCCTCCGTGGTCGTGGGTGTTCTAGTAGACGTCGTCGCTGGCTACGAAGGCCACATAGATGCGGGCAGGGTCCTCGTGCCAGGCCAGCCAGATCCGAAAGTCGAGGTCGGACGGATCAGGCGGGGATCCCCCCATGGTGTGGGTGAAATCAAGCGAGATCATGGCAGGCTCTCCGAGCAGCTCGATCCACTCGTCAATACTGGCGTCGTGCAGCTGGATCTGGTCAACCATCTCGTCGCTGAGACAGGAAATCGGGTAAAGGCGGTTACCGCTGTGGGCACCTGCAGGGATTGCCAGCCAGAGGAGCAGGCACAGGGCCGCGCAATATCGTCTCTTGATCCGCGAAGATTTCATCCCTCTTCTCTTTGGAACTTGCCGGTGGAATTGTAAGTAGAGGGGGCTGTACCGGGAGCCATCCATACCCAGGTTCAGGCGAACAGGCGGGTGATCTCGTCGACCTCGTAGCTTGGCAGGGGCTCGAGGCGGCCCCTGCGGCGCAGCTGCAGGCCGGCGGACCTGTCGACCACCTGGGCGACCACCTCGGCGCCGATCCCCGCTTCGGCCAGGGCGGCCAGGATGGCCTCCGCCGCCTCCTGCGGACAGCCGATCAGCAGGGCTCCCGATGAAATCGCCCCGAACGGGTCGAGGCCGTACTCCGCGCACAGGAGCCGCGATTCGTCGCTGCAGCGCAGGCTTTCCCCGAACACCTCGAGGCCGACCCCGGAGGCCGCGGCGATCTCCCGCAGCCCGGTGGCGACCCCGCCTTCGGTCGGGTCGTGCATGGCGTGCACCTTGCCGGCCGCGGTCGCGATCGCGGCGTCCCGCACCACGCTGATCCCGGGGTCCCGCAGGTACCCGGCGCAGCGGTCGAGGAAGCCGGCGTCGAAACCGCGGCCCTCCAGCTCCTCCCGCTTCTCCCGCGCAATGATGGCGGTGGCCTCGACCGCCATTCCCTTGGTGAGCAGCACGGCGTCTCCCGGCACCAGTCCGGAGGAGCGCACCACCTTGTCGCAGTCGACGTCCCCGAGCATCTGCCCGACGACGATGGGCCGGTCGATGCCGCGGGTGATCTCGGTGTGGCCGCCGCAGACGGCGATCCCCAACTGCCGCGCCGCCTCGTCGATCGAGCGGAACACCGATTCGATCACGGCTTCGGTCGCCTGCTCTTCCGGGAGGATGACGGAGGCGAGGAAGAAACGGGGGGTCGCTCCCATGGCGGCGACGTCGTTGGCGTTGACGTGGACGGCGTACCAGCCGGCCTCGTCGGTGGCGAAGGTGATGGGGTCGGTCTTGGCGACCACGCAGCGGTCCCCGAAGCGGATGACCGCGGCGTCCTCGCCGATGCCGGGGGGAACCAGCAGACGCTCGTCCTCCCCGGCGGCGTAGCGGGAGAGCATGCGCTCGAGCAGCTCCGCGGGGAGCTTGCCGGCGGGGTAGCGCTCCGGACTCACGGGCGCTCCCCGGCGTAGTGGGCGCAGATCGCCTGCACGAGGGTGGGAATGCTGCTCTCTGCCGGCTGCAGGGCGGCCTCGAACCCGAGGTCGCGGACCGCCTGCGCCGTGGTCGGGCCGATGCAGGCGAGGGCCGCTGCGGCCAGGTGCTCCTTCCCCTTTTCATGGCCGCAGACGGTGAGGAAGTTGCGCACCGAGGAAGGGCTGGCGAAGACGATCATGTCGAGCCGGTTTTCGACCAGGGCCGCGGGCAGCTCGACGGTTTCCGGGTCGGGGGGGCGGTTCTCGTAGGCGACGACCCGGTGGACGCGGCCCCCCCTGCGGGCGAGCGCCTCGTCGAGACCGGTGCGGCCGATGGAAGAGGCAGGCACAAGGAAGCTGGCCCCGGCGACCGCGACCTCCTCGAAGGCCGTAGCGAGCCCTTTCTGGGACTGCTCCCGCGGGACGAGGTCGGGCACCAGTCCGCGGCGGCGCAGGTGCTGCGCCGTCGACATTCCGACCGCGGCGATGGAGCAGCCTCCGAGGGCGCGGGCGTCCTTTCCCAGGGCCGCGAGGCGGTCGAAGAAATAGCTGACGCTGTTGGGGCTGGTGAACAGGATCCAGGTGAACTCCGGCAGGCGGCCCAGGGCGTCGTCGAGATCGCCCCAGTCCGCGGGCGGCCCGATCTCCAGCAGCGGCAGCGCCGAGACCTCGGCCCCTTCCGCCTCGAGCATCAGCTGCAGGTGGCCGGCCTGCTCGCGGCTGCGGGTGACGAGGATGCGGCGGCCGAACAGCGGCTTCCCCTCGAACCAGTTGAGCTGCTCGCGCAGGGCGACCACCTCCCCCACGAGGACGAGGGTCGGCGACTCCAGGGCCGCGTCCCTGGCCGCATCGGCGACCTGTCCCAGGGTCGAGACCACGGTGCGCTGGTGCGGCCACGTCCCCCGCTCGATGGCCGCGGCGGGGGTTTCGGGAGAGCGCCCGTGCCGGGTCAGCGTCGCGGCGATCTCTCCGAGCTTGCGCGACCCCATGAAGACGACGAGGGTGCTGTCGAGCCGGGCCAGCAACTCCCAGTCGACCCCCGGGGCGCCGCGCGCAGGGTCCTCGTGTCCGGTTACGAGGACCGCGGCCGCGGAGACGTTGCGGTGGGTCAGCGGGATGCCGGCGTACGCCGGGACCCCGGAGGCCGCGCTCACTCCGGAGACCACCTCGAACGGCACCCCGGCTTCGGCGAGCGCCACCGCCTCCTCGCCGCCGCGGCCGAAGATGTAGGGATCCCCCCCCTTCAGGCGCACCACCCGGCGGCCCGCGCGCGCCAATTGAATTAGCAGCCCGTTGACCTCCTCCTGTTTCCGCCCGCCGCCGCTGCTGCCGCCGCCGCGATGGCCGACGTACACCTGTTCGCAGTCCCCGCGGGCGAGCCCGAGGAGGCGCCGGTCGAGCAGGTCGTCGAAGAGGATCACGTCCGCCTCGGAGACCAGGTGGGCCCCCTTGAGGGTCAGCAGGCCCGGGTCTCCCGGGCCGCCCCCGACGATGTAGACGATTCCCGGCGCTGCCGGCGGGAAGTTCATGGAGAGCTCGTTTCCCTGGGGCCGGCCCGTTCCAGCAGGCGGCCGGCTCCGGCGCGGATCAGCTCGGCGGCCTGGTCGCGGCCGAGCTGATCCGCGGCGTCGGGAAGGCCCTCGTCGGTGCGCCTCAACAGCTCGCGGCCGAGCTGATCCGCGGCGTCGGGAAGGCCCTCGTCGGTGCGCCTCAACAGCTCGCGGCCGTCCGCGGAGGCGACCAGGCCGTCGAGGAGCAGCTCGCCGCTGATCTCGCGCCCCCAGGCGGCCACCGGGGCGCGGCAGCCGCCGCCGAGTGCGTGAAGCAGGCTGCGTTCGGCCGCGGCGCCGGCCCGGGTCGGTCCGTGGTTCAGGGCGGCAACCAGGCCGCGGCGGGGGTCGCCGCGGCGCATCTGCAGGCCGAGCACTCCCTGTCCGGGGGCGGGAAGCACCTGGTCGATGTCGATGTAGGAGCTGATGCGGCTCAGCAGGCCGAGCCGCTGCAAGCCCGCGGCGGCCAGCACGACGCCGTCGAGGCCGCCGGCGCCGACCTTGCCGATCCGGGTGTCGACGTTGCCGCGGATTTCGTCGAACCGCAGGTCGGGGCGGAGGGCCAGCAACTGGGCGCGGCGCCGGGGGCTGCCGGTGCCGAGGAGGGCTCCCTCAGGCAGCTCCTCGAGGCCGCGGTCTCCCGCGGTGACCAGCACGTCGCGCACGTCGGCGCGGGCCGGTGCGGCGACCAGCTCGACATCTGCGGGGACCGCGGTCGGCAAATCCTTGAGGCTGTGGACGGCGAGGTCGATCCGCCCGTCCCGCAGCGCCGTTTCAAGCTCGGCGGTGAACACCCCCTGCCCGCCGATCTCGGAGAGGGGGCCGCGGGAACGGTCCCCCTCGGTGCGGACGATATCGAGGCGCAACTCCAGGCTGTCGCCGGCCGTTTCCCGCAGCAGCGAGCAGACGCGCTCCGCCTGGGCGAGGGCGAGCCTGCTGCCGCGGGTGCCTACGGTGAGGGAATGCCGGTCTGGGGGCATTGGTGACGGGGGGATTCTGCCGAAGGGAAAGGGGGGACGTGGGTCGCCCGAATATAGAAGCGGCCCCGGACCGATCAACAGACCGATCAAGGGCTTTACAGCCTTGTCGGTACAATGGCTCTCCAGGCGGGGCCGGGTCATGGCGCGATGGAAGACAGGGAGCGGGATCGAATCGAATCGCCTGGGATTCGGGAGGAAGGCAACGCCAGCCTTCGGAAGGCTCTGGAGAGCGCCAGGGAACGGCCAGGTTTCTGACACGAACTGCTGGGGATCGCGACCGCGACGGGCCGGCCGCAGCCCGGGTCGGCTATTCCAGCGACCGACTACAGAAGAACGCCCGCGGCCTGCTCGCGGGCGGCCATCAGGTGGGCGATCACCCTGTCGACGCCGGTGCCGTCGGCGATGCAGGTGAAGACCGTGGGGCCCTCCCCTCTCATCTTGCGCGCGTCGCGGGCCATCACCTCGAGGTCGGCTCCGACGAAGCCCGCGAGGTCGATCTTGTTCACCACCAGCAGATCGGACTGGGTGATCCCCGGCCCTCCCTTGCGCGGAATCTTGTCGCCGCCGGAGACGTCGATCACGTAGATGGCGTAGTCGACGAGCTCCCTGCTGAAGTGCGCGGCGAGATTGTCGCCGCCGCTTTCGAGCAGGAGCAGACCGGGGCGGCAGCGCTCCATCAGGGTATCGAGGGCGTCGAGGTTGAGGCCGATGTCCTCGCGGATTGCCGCGTGCGGGCAGCCGCCGGTTTCCACCCCGATGATGCGGTCACCGGGCAGGGCGTCGTGGCGGACGAGGAAGTCGGCGTCCTCGCGGGTGAAGATGTCGTTGGTCACCACCCCGAGCTCGCAGCCGGAGCGCAGCCTTTCGCAAAGGGCCTTCACGAGCGCGGTCTTGCCGCTGCCGACCGGTCCGCCGATGCCGGCGGTGAAGGCGCGGCTTTCGAAGTCCCTGCCCCTGGCCATCCCCTCCCGGGCGGCGAAGGATCCCGGATCGTCGGCGTGGCTGTGGCCGTGCCCGTTTTCGGTATCGTGGCTGTGGGTGTGCATGTCGGTCTCCGCAGGCGGCAGGTCAGCTTATGGAACAAGGGTGATTTCAGGTGTCCCTGGCGGCCGGTGATATCGTAGCTGTGAGCGGGCATGGTGATCTCGTTGACAGCGGATCAGCTCTGAAACAGCCGCGAGTACAGGTGTCCGTGCGCGGCCTGCGCCAGGTCGAGCTGGGGCGCGCCTCGGCTTGCCTCATCGCAGGGGATCAGGCGCGAGGCCCCGGCAGCCCTGGCGCACTCGGGGCGCAGGGCGGCGTGGCGCTCCACCGCCTCGAGCGGGCCGACGATGCCGAGGCGGACCGCGGCCCCGAGCTGGTCGCGCAGCTGCTGGTGCAGGAACAGGGCGGCGGCCTCCTCCTCGCCGACGCCGGCGGCGCCGAGACAGGCCCCGAAAAGGATGCAGCCGTGCGGGGGGGTCCCCCCGGTTGAGAAGAGGCGCGCGATGCGGCGCTGGCCGGGACCGGGAAACAGCCGCGCGAACAGGCGCAGCCAGCCGCGCCCGGTCTTCAGGCTCGCCTGGCGCCCGCAGGCCGCGGTCTGCAAGGCGTCGTAGCGCTGCCCCAGCTCCACGAGGCATGTCCCCGGCGGCCGCGCCAGCCGCCAGGCCGCGCGCAGGAAGGGGAGCTCGCAGGTGCCCGCGGTGCGCAGCGCCTGGCGCGCGAACTGGTGCAGACCGGCCCCGTCGGCGACCAGGCCGAGCTGCCGTGCCGCCTCCAGGCCCCCGGAAAAGGCGTAGCCCCCGGTCGGCAGCGCCGCGTCTCCGAGCTGCAACAGCAGCAGCAGGGGATCGCCGCTTTTGACGGCACCGGAGACGGTTCCGGGTTCTGCCTCGATGGCAGGGTCCTGTGTCATGGTCGCTGGCGGTGGTTCGGCCGATCCATCCGTGGCAACGGCCACGCCCCCGCCTCGACAGCCGGATTCTGCCTCATGGAGTCTGGCCTTCATCAACCGATCTCATCCCTGGGGTGAGGCGCTGCAAGTTCCGTCGGTCCATCCCGGCCACGGCCCCACGGCCCGTCTCGATGGTGGAGTCCGTTCTCATGGAGTCTGGCCCTTCAGCAACCGGTTTCCATCCTCGCGCCGGGGCGCTGCACGTCCAACAGGACCGGCTGCCGCTCAGAAGAGGTTGTAGAGCTGGGCGAGGGGCAGCTTGGCCGCGGGCTCGCAGGTCAGCACCTCTCCGTCGGCGCGCACCTTGTAGGTCTCCGGGTCGACCTCGATCTCAGGGGTGAGGTCGTTGAGGATCATGTCCCTCTTCCCCAGCCCCCGGCAGGACTCGACCGGGGCGACCGCCTTCGCCAGGCCGTACCCGGCCGCGGCCTCGGCTCCGTTCCGCGAGACGAAGCTCAGGGACGTCCGACCTATGGCGTTCCCGAAGGCGCCGAACATCGGCCGGGGAATGACCGGCTCGGGGGTCGGTATGGAGGCGTTGGCATCCCCCCATCTGGGACCAGGCGATGACCCCGCCCTTGACGACCATTTCCGGCCGCGAGCCGAAGCAGGCCGGCTTCCAGAGCACGAGGTCGGCGAGCTTGCCCGCCTCGACCGAGCCGACGTGGCGGCTGACGCCGTGGGCGATCGCCGGGTTGATGGTGTACTTGGCGATGTAGCGCCTCACCCTGAGGTTGTCGGCGCCGGTCCCCCGGTCCCCGGGAAGGGGGCCGCGCTGCAGCTTCATCTTGTGGGCGGTCTGCCAGGTCCGGCAGACGACCTCGCCTACCCGTCCCATCGCCTGGCTGTCCGAGGCGATGATGGAGAACGCCCCGATGTCGTGGAGGATGTCCTCGGCGGCGATGGTCTCTTTGCGGATGCGGCTTTCGGCGAAGGCGACGTCCTCCGGGATGTTCCTGTCGAGGTGGTGGCAGACCATCAGCATGTCGAGGTGCTCGTCGATGGTGTTGACCGTGAACGGCCGCGTCGGATTGGTCGAGGAGGGGAGCACGTTCTGTTCCCCGCACAGCCGTATGATGTCGGGGGCGTGGCCGCCGCCGGCCCCTTCCGTGTGGTAGGTGTGGATGGTGCGGCCCCTGAACGCCTGCCGCGACTGCTCGACGAAGCCGGACTCGTTGAGGGTGTCGGTGTGGATGGCGACCTGGATGTCCTCCTCCTCGGCCACGGCGAGGCAGGTGTCGATCGCCGCGGGGGTGGTGCCCCAGTCCTCGTGCAGCTTGAGACCGCAGGCCCCGGCCCGGACCTGCCCGCGCAGCCCCTCCGGGAAGGAGGAGTTCCCCTTGCCGAGGAAGCCGAAGTTCAGGGGCCAGGCGTCGCTCGCCCTGAGCATGGTCTCGATGTGGAAGGCCCCCGGGGTGCAGGTGGTGGCGTTGGTGCCGGTGGCCGGACCGGTGCCGCCGCCGATCATCGTCGTGATCCCGGAGGCGACCGCTTCCTCCACCTGCTGCGGGCAGATGAAGTGGACGTGGACGTCGAGCGCCCCCGCGGTCAGGATCAGCCCCTCTCCGGCGATCACCTCCGTGGTCACCCCGGCGACCATCCCGGCATCGACGGCCGGCATGATGTCGGGGTTGCCGGCCTTGCCGACCCCGAGGATGCGGCCCCCCTTGATGCCGACGTCGGCCTTGCGGATGCCGCCGTGGTCGATGACGAGGGCGTTGGTGATCAGCAGGTCGAGGGCCTCCGCCCCGGTCGCCCCGGCGGCCTGCCCCATGCCGTCGCGCAGCACCTTGCCGCCGCCGAACTTGCACTCCTCCCCGTAGAGGTTGGCGTCCTCCTCGACAACCACCTCGAGCGCGGTGTCGCCGAGGCGGACCCGGTCCCCGGTGGTCGGTCCGTACATGTCGGCGTAGGCGCGCCGGTCCAGTGTTCGTGCCATGCGGTCGTTCTCCCGGTGTCAGGTGGCGGGCCGGTCGCAGAGGAAGCCGCGCTCGCGCGCCCGGACCAGCGCCGGCCCCCGCCGCTCGTCGTTGGCCTCGCCGTTGGTGAGGCCGTTGCCGCCGAACACCCGGCGGCGGCCGTCGAGGGCGACGAGGGCGACGGTCTTGAGCTCTCCCGGCTCGAAGCGGACCGCGGTGCCGCTGGGGATGTCGAGGCGGAAGCCGAAGGCCTGCTCGCGGTCGAAGCTCAACTGCGGGTTGGTCTCGAAAAAGGGGTAGTGGGACCCGACCTGGACCGGCCGGTCCCCGAGGTTGGCGACCTCGAGCCGGACCGTATCCCTGCCGCTGTTGATCTCGATCTCCCCGGCGGCGGGGGACACCTCTCCCGGCGCCGTGCCGGTGGAGTTGTCCGGCGGCCAGGGGGCGGTGGCGGTGCGTTCCAGGCCCGACCCGTGGAGGGCGAGCTGCGGGTCGCCGCGCTCGCTGCAGATCGGGTCGTGCACGGTCACCAGCTTGGTGCCGTCCGGGAAGGTCCCCTCGACCTGCACCTCGCCGACCATCTCCGGCACCCCGGGCAGGACGTCGGCGGTGCCGAGCAGCCGCTTGCCCCGGTCCATGATGTCGGCGACGCTGCCGCCGTCGCGGATGAACTCGAGCAGCTGCGACGCGATCAGAGCCACCGCCTCCGGGTAGTTGAGCCGCAGCCCCCGGGCGTAGCGCTTCTGGCTGACGAAGCCGGCCCCGTGAAGGACGAGCTTGTCGATCTCCCTCGGTGAAAGTCGCATGCGCTTTACTCCACTTCGTCTCCGACCTCGGTGAGCCTGATGATGGGAAGATCCTCCTCCCGGTCGTCCGCTGAGGGCGGCGGGTGGATCAGCTCCTCGAGCCGCTTCTTCGTCGCCAGGAACCAGGGGTCGAGGAGCTGCTCCGGGTCGCGCGGGCGCGCCACCGGCACCTCGACGATCTCGAGGACGCGCCCCGGGTTGGCGCCGAGAACGACGATGCGGTCGGCGAGGAGGATGGCCTCGTCGAGGTCGTGGGTGATGAACAGGATGGTGACGTCGACGTTCTTCCAGATCTGCAGCAGGTGCGACTGCATGCGGCCGCGGGTCTGCGCGTCGAGGGCGCCGAAGGGCTCGTCCATGAGCAGGACGCGCGGCCTGTTGGCCAGGGCGCGGGCGATGGCGACGCGCTGCTTCATCCCCCCGGAGAGCTCGTGGGGGTAGGAGCTGGCGAAGCGGCCGAGGCCGACCAGCTCGATCCACTGCAGCGCCTGCTCCGCGGCGAAATCCCTGCCGTGCCCGGTCATGCGCAGGCCGAACATGACGTTGCCCTGGACGGTCAGCCACGGGAACAGGGTGTACCCCTGGAACACCATGCCGCGGTCGGGGGCAGGGCCCTCGACCGGTTCCCCGTCGAGCAGCCGCCGCCCCGAGGTCGGGTGGTCGAGGCCGGCGGCGATGCGGATAAGGGTGGACTTGCCGCACCCGGAAGGGCCGATGACGCAGACGAACTCGCGGCGGTGGACGCCGAAGCTGATGCCGCTCAGGGCGGTGACCGCCCCTTCGCTGCCGGCGAACACCTTGCCGAGGGCCTCGACGGAGAGCACGACGGGGCGCTCGCGGATCGTCCGGAAACGCTCCCTGATGCGCTCCGGGGGGCGGCAGTAGTCGGGCAGCTCGAGCGCGGTCATGAGGAAGACAGCCCGCGGCTGCCGCGTTCCCAGGGAAACAGGAAGCGCTCGATGAGCCCGAGGACCTGGTCGGTGGTCAGCCCGATGATGCCGATCATGACGATGGCGGCGAAGACGTTGTCGTAGTTCCGGTACTTCGCCTGCTGGTTTATGAAGTAGCTGATCCCGGAGCTGGCCCCGATCAGCTCGGCGACGATCAGGTAGGTCCAGGCCCAGCCGAGCAGGATACGCAGGTCGCGGTAGAGGTTGGGCAGGATCCCCGGGACGATCACGTGCAGGATCAGCTGCTTGCGCCGCGTCCCCAGGGTCTGCGCCGCCTCGATCAGGGAGGTCTCGAGCAGGCGGGTGGTGTTGCCGACGACGAGCACCATCTGGAAGAAGGTGCCGACGAAGATGATGGCGACCTTGGGGGCGTCGTTGATGCCGACGAAGGCGACGACGAGGGCGCCGAAGGCGGGCGCCGGCATGTAGCGGATGAAGTCGACGAACGGCTCGGTGAGGCGGGCGAAGAAGTGGAAGGTGCCGCACAGGATGACGAAGACCGGGTCGCCGCGGATGCCGAAGCGGTCGAGGAGCTTCTCCAGGCTTTCGGTATCGAAGATCCTCGCCACCACTCCGGGGCCGTAGGCGATGTCTTCGGGGATGCGGTCTCCGAGGTCGGCGACCGCGAGCCGGCGGCCGGGCCCGGAGAGGACGGAGCGTTGCCTGCCGCCGGCGCCGCGGGCGTTGGGCAGGCGCGCCGCGGCGCGGGAGCGGTGCGAGTTCCACAACCTGAGCAGGCGCGCCTGCAGCCAGGAAGCGATGTTCGGATGGCCGTCGGCGAAGTCCCCGACCAGGCAGGGCGCCCCGGGGGGTTGGCCCGCGGCCCTAGCCCGCACCCGTCGCAGGAACAGCTTGCGCGCCCCGGCCTCGGCGACGATGACGGGGAACCAGCAGGCGGGGCCCTTCCCCTTCCTCGAGGGCGGCCTCCAGCCGGGGAGTATCGCAGTACAGGAAGGCTGCGTCCCCCTTCTTCGCTCCCACCTCCTCCCAGATCAGGCGCATGAGGCGGTAGACGCGGGCGCGGTCCGCGGCGTCCCCCTGGCCGCCGGAGACGACGACGAGGTGCGCCTCGCCTGGAGGCACCCCGGCCCGGTCCAGCGCCGCCAGGGCGGAGTCGGCGAAGGCCCGCACCGGCAGCGGCTCGCACAGGTCGGGCTCGTCGCAGAAGATGCGGGCGTTTCCGGAGCGCCTGCGGGCGCGGGCGATGCTCTCGGCGAACGCCTGCCTGCGGAAGAGGTCGAACCCCGAGGTGAACGGCAGCAGGAAGAGCTCGTCGTGTCCCTGTTCGATACAGCGCTCCAGCACCGGGTCGAGGCCGCAGTCCCCGGGGCCGGCGCCGAAAGGTCCCGCCTCGGCCATCGCCGCGCCGAACAGGGGGGCGTCGAAGCCGAGCGCCTTGGAGGCGCCGGCCGCCACCGTTCCGGTGAGACCGCGGTCGCCCGCGGTGCCCGCGTCCCCGGCGATGACGAAGGCCGGACCGGCCGCGGTGGACTCCTGCGGCGCGGGGGCGGGGGGTGCTGCCGCGGCCTCGCTCATCCCTTTGCCCCTGCCGCGAGCTTGCCGCCTATGCGGCCGTTGCCCACCATCGCCGCCAGCACGTCCATCATGGCGCGCACCCCGAGCAGGGCGGTGATGTCGGAGACGTCGTAGGGGGGAGCGACCTCGACCACCTCCATGGCGGCGATCCCCTCGGCGGCGATGCCGCGCAGCAGCGCCAGCGCCTCCCGCGGCAGGAACCCGCCCGGTTCGGGCCAGCCGGTGCCGGGCACGTACCCGGCGTCGACGGAGTCGATGTCGAAGGAGAGGTACACGGCGCTGGCCCCCTTCCAGGCGACCTCGAGTGCGATCTCCAGGGTCTTGTCGATCCCGAGGGTCTCGATGTCGTCGATGGTCAGCACCGTCGAGCGCATCGAGCGGCCGTGGCGCACCCCGGCGCGCGGCACCTGCCAGCCGCCGATCCCCAGCTGCACGAGGTTGGCGGGCGGGCAGTTGGGGATGCTGGTGGCGTGGAACCAGGGGCAGGTGTGCATGATCTCGTCCATGTCCCGCTCCTGGGTGTCGACGTGCCGGTCGAGGTGGATGATGCCGATGTTGCCCTCGACGCACTCGGCGACCCCGCGGGCGCAGGGGTAGCCGATCGAGTGGTCCCCTCCCATGATCATCGGCAGGGTGTCGCTGCCGATGATCATGGGCGACCGCCTTGGCGATCTGGTCGTGGCTCTTGGTGATGTTGGCGGGGCAGAAGACGTCCCCGAGGTCGCACATCTTCAGCGACTCCCTCAGGTCGATCCCCATCTCGAAGTTGTACGGCGTGTAGAGGGAGGATATGCGCCGCATGCCCTGGGGCCCGAAGCGGGTCCCGGAGCGGTAGGTGGTGCCGATGTCGAAGGGGGCGCCGAGGAAGGCGACGTCGTACTCGCCGACGCGGGGAACGTCCTCGAGGAACGGGCACTTGAGGAAGGTGTTGATCCCCGACCAGTGGGGCAGCTCGCCGCGCTGGAAGCAGCTGATCTCCTCGCGGTCCTCGATCGAGGCGGCCGCCTCGAGGCCGAGCTCGAGCCCCCTCGCCGCCTCGGCGCGCCCACTGCTCGTCGCCGAGCCCGGCCTCGGCGTCCTGGGCCTTCCACCCCCGCAGGTGGGAGAGGTCGGGGACGGGGCGCTCGTGGCCGCGCAATCCCGGGGCGTGGTTCTGGTAGAACGGCAACTTCGGTTCCTCCTGGGTTGGTGGTTCGTGCGGCGGCTACCGGGTTGTCAGGCGCCTTACTCCTTCTTCGCCAGTTTTCCGGCGTACTCCATGACCAGCGAGGGGTCGAGATAGGAGTCGACGGCCTGCGCCTTGTCGTACACCTTGTTGGCGAGGTTGAAGCGGTCGGCGACCTCGCTCGATCCGTAGACCGAGCCGAGGCCCTCCGCCTTGGCGAAGCGTTCGACCGACTCTTCGAGGGAGAGGATGTAGGTTCCCTCGGTGAAGGGGGCGTACTGCTCCGGGGTGAGGCCGACCCGGGCGCTCATGATCCCCAGGGCTTCCTCGCGGTTCGACTCGTCGGCGAGGTAGTCGACGATCCGGTACCAGACCCCGGCCACCTTCTTCCAGTCGCCGCGGTTTGCCGCCAGGCTCTCGCTGCTGACGTAGAGCAGGTCGTAGATGATGCCCGGGGCGTTGGCGCTGGTGAAGACCGGCTTCGAGCCGGCGACCAGGTTGAGGGCCTGCCCCGAGTTGGGCTGCCAGGCGACGATGGCGTCGACCCCCTTGGAGGCGAGCGCCTGCGGGGTCTCGTGGGTCGGCATGTTCTTCAGCTCGACGTCGCTTTCCTGCATGCCGTTGGCTTCGAGCGCCGTCAGCAGCAGCAGGTGGGAGACGAAGCCGAGCTCGACGCCGACCTTCATCCCCTTCAGCTCCGCAACCGCGCCGATCCCCGGCCGCGCAACGACCATGTCGTTGCCGTTGCTGTAGTCGTTGAGGATGATTCCCTTGCAGGCCTTGCCGGCCGAGCCGATGACCATGGCGTCCCCGTTGGTCATCGCCACCGCGTCGACCTGGCCGGCGGCGAAGGCGTCCATCGAAGGGACGTACTCGAACCAGATGAACTCCGCGTCGACCCCCGCTTCGGCGAACCAGCCCTTCTGAATGCCGATTTCCCAGGCGACCCAGCCGGGCCAGTCGCTGTAGCCGATCTTGAGCTTGGCGTCGAGGCCGGTGGCGGCCGTGGTGACGATGAAGCCGGCGGTCAGCAGGGCCGTCCGCCAGAGCCGGGTGCGTGCCATGAAATCCTCCTTGGGTTGAATCCGCAGCGCGGAACAGGCGTGTCGTTGGGACGCGGCACCGCTTGCAAATCAGGGGTCAGACCGCGGACCCGCTCCCGGAAGCGGTAGGAGCAACCGGCGCAACTGTTTGTCGGGGATAGGGTTGGAACCGAGGTGGTTTTTTCGGCGGAGGCTCGAGTCTACCGGGGGGGACGGCAGTCGGTGAAGTGGATCGACATTTTTGTAGCCGGAAATTCTCGTAAGGACATAATTGTCGTTCAAGGCAGGAGGGGGGCCGGCCGAGCAGCCTTTCGACCGGGTTGCCTCCGAGCAGGATGCCGGCCGCTTCCCCGAGGAGCCGGCGCAGGGGATCGAGGGATTCGCACCGGTCCGCCAGGGCCCGCAGCACCCAGACCTCCCCGCGCGGCCGCGAGTGGGCTACGAGACAGCCGGCCTCCCTCGACGCCGCGGGGCCGGCCGCAACGGCAGGGGGGATGCTCTCTTCCAGCCGTTCTGTCAGGGAGCGGAAACGGCGGCTGTCGGCGCCGCCGACGGCGCAGGCGTTGAGGAGGGCGGTGCCGCGGCCGAAGGCCCCGGCCGAGTCGGGGGGCAGCTCGTCGGGCCGCGAGCAATAGCGCTCCAGGAGGATGGTGCTGCCGTCGACGAGGATGTCGATGTCCGAGCGGTACTCGCGGTAGGCGAAGCGCTCGCCGCGCAGGACCCTGCCGGCGGTGTGGCCGTCCACGAGCAGGAGCACGGCGTCCCCCTGCAGGCTCCAATGCTGGCGCTGGCGGTAGATGCTGCCGGCGAATGGCACCACCGGATCCGGCATGACCACCGCGGTTGCGCCGTCGGCGACGGCGCCGCGCAGCTCCTGGCGGCAGCCGCTGCCCGCCGGGCACCTGTACACCTTGCCCAGGGCCTGGGTGCCGAGGAACAGGGCGGCCCGCGGTCCGCAGCGCACCTCGAGGTCGACGGCATCCCCCTCGACCAGGCCGCCGCCGCAGGAGGAGAGGATCACCGGGCAGTACCCTTCCGCGGCGCGCGGGTTGAGCAGCTCGAGCGGGGCGACGGAGCGGCAGCGGGTCAGTCTCGAGACGCCGCCGCAGCGCTCCACGGCCACGAGGGAATGCGGCGCTCGGCAGGGGGTCCGGGTTCGGGGGTCACGGCACGAGGCTCCCGGGCAAGGCAAAAAAGAGGCAGGCCGTCGCCGGGACGGCCTGCCTTCTTTCCAGGTGGACGGCGCCCTGCTTCGACGCCGGCCGCAGAGTCGCCTTGCAGACCTACACCATGTCGTAGTAGAGGGCGAACTCGTACGGGTGCGGGCGCAGCCGTATGGCGTCGATCTCCTCTTCGCGCTTGTAGTCGATCCAGGCCTGGATCACGTCCTCGGTGAACACGTCTCCCTTGAGCAGGTAGTCGTGATCCGCCTCGAGGGCGTCCATGGCCGCGTCGAGCGACGCCGGCGTCAGCGGAACCGAGGCGCGCTCCTCGGCCGACAGCTCGTAGATGTCGGTGTCCATCGGGTCGCCCGGGTCGATCTTGTTGAGCACCCCGTCGAGGCCGGCCATCAGCATGGCGGACATCCCCAGGTACAGGTTGCAGCTGGGATCCGGGCAGCGGAACTCGACCCGCTTGGCCTTGGGGCTGGCCGAGTACATCGGGATGCGGCAGGCGGCGCTGCGGTTGCGCTGCGAGTAGGCGAGGTTCACCGGCGCTTCGTACCCGGGAACCAGGCGGCGGTACGAGTTGGTGGTCGGGTTGGTGAAGGCGAGGATGGAGCGGGCGTGTTTGAGCAGGCCGCCGATGTAGTGCAGGGCCATCTCGCTGAGGCCGGCGTAGCCGTTGCCGGCGAACAGCGGCCGGCCCCCCTTCCACAGGCTCTGGTGGGTGTGCATGCCGGTGCCGTTGTCCTCGAACAGCGGCTTGGGCATGAAGGTCGCCGTCTTGCCGTGCTTTTTTGCGACGTTCTTGATGACGTACTTGTAGATCATCATCTGGTCGCCGCAGCTGACCAGCGGGCAGAAGCGGATGTCGATCTCACCCTGCCCGGCGGTGCCGACCTCGTGGTGGTGGACCTCGACGTCGACGCCGGCCTCCATCATCGTCAGCACCATCTCCGAGCGCAGGTCCTGCTGCGTGTCGTGCGGGGGTACCGGGAAGTATCCGCCCTTGTAAGGCGGCTTGTACCCGAGGTTCGGCTGCTCGTCGGCGCCGGAGTTCCAGCGCCCCTCGACGGAGTCGATGAAGTGGTAGGAGGAGTGCGCGTTCTGGTCGTACTGGATGCTGTCGAAGATGAAGAACTCCGCTTCCGGCCCGAAGTACGCGGTGTCGGCGAGGCCGGTGGACTTCAGGAAGGCCTCGGCCCGCTTGGCGACGTTGCGGGGGTCGCGGCCGTAGTCCTCGCGCGTGATCGGGTCGACGATGTCGCAGATGATCGACAGGGTCGGGACCTCGCAGAAGGGGTCGCGGAAGGCGGTGGTCGGATCGGGCATGACGAGCATGTCGCTCTCGTCGATCGACTTCCAGCCGCGAATGCTGGAACCATCGAATCCGAGGCCCTCGCTGAACATATCCTCTTCCAGCGTCGAGGCGGGAATCGAGAAGTGCTGCCAGGTGCCGGGGAAGTCGACGAACTTGAAGTCGACCATCTGCACGCCCTGCGCCTTGGCGTTGGCGACGACCGACCTAGCGGTGGCGGCAGGTGCCGCCTTGGCTTTCGCCTTCGGTGAAGCTTTCGCCTTCGGTGAAGCTTTGGTTTTCGGTTTGGCTTTTGCCATTGGTGTTCCTCCGTGGAGTATAGGGTGCGTGAGCAGTCCGCAGTGCTGGAATCGCGAATCCGGCCGGTTAAAAAACAGCCCGTGAATATAGGGGGCGTCAGACCTGCATCAAACGGGCGCAACAGCCGATTCCGGAATGCGCCTCATTGCGAGAAGCCCCGGGGCAACCGGCCCCCGGGGCTTCCCTGGACACCGCCGTTGCGGGCGGTCGCGCGGCCTGTCCGCTGCCGCCCTACAGGCCCTTCATCAACACCAGGTACGACTGCTCGGTATCGGGGTTCAGGATGTACTGGGCGGAGTAGTCCCCCATCGAGACGCCGATACCGACGTTGATCAGCGCCAGATCTCCGGAGCTGGTGTAGTACGACTCGGAGCCCAGCCCCGCGAACAGTCCGGCGGAGACGTCGTCGCCGGACATGAACTCGTAGCCGACCTCGGCGTAGACCGGGGTCGAGCCCGCGGCCCCGAGGAAGATCAGGGCTCCGGTCACGCTCAGCGGTCCGCTGGCGAAGGAGACCATCGCTTCGAGCTGATGTATCGCGGCGTCATCGTCGTAGGTGAAGAACTCCGTTCCCTCCCCGTTGGGAAAGTAGTAGTCGGTCAGGGCGATCGAGACCGGCCCCGTCGAGTAGCTGACGTACAGGTCGTTCTCGTTGGCGCCGCTCGAGGTCAGCGACCAGGACGACCAGGCCCCGATCTCGATGCCGGCCTCGGTCGCGTACGACAGGTACGGCTGTATGACGAAGCTGTCGTCGAGGCTGAGGCCGCGCCAGATGTAGCGCGTCGCCGCGTCGGCCCCGACTCCGAACTCGGCGTGCGCCGGCGCGGTAACGGCCGCGGCCAGCGCCGTTGCAAAGACTGCTGTGAGAATTCTCCTTGCCATCTTTCTCCTCCTGTTGGTGTATGACACCCCGTGCAGGGTGCCGGGCTCAAGGGATTGGTGCTTAATGAAAAGGTTTAAATCCGTTTATAGACAGGAGCTTCAAAAAAAGAGCGCCGCCGCCACCCTGGTACTGCACCCTTGAGTACCCACGGGAGGTGGATTTCTGGCGGGCGGCGGCGGCGGTCTCCGGCTCCTGGTCGCGACCTACAGGGCGCTGTCCCCGGTTTCCCCGGTGCGGATGCGCACGGCCTGGTCGACCGGCACGACGAACACCTTGCCGTCGCCGACGTTTCCGGTCTGGGCGGCCTCGGCGATCTTCGACACCGCCTGGTCGCGCTCGTTCTCCCTGACCACGATCTCGATCTTGATCTTGGGGACGAAGTCGACGGCGTACTCGGCTCCCCGGTAGATCTCGCGGTGGCCGCGCTGGCGGCCGAATCCCCGCACCTCCAGCACCGACATCCCCGCGATACCGATTCCGGCGAGCCCCTCCTGGACCTTCTCCAGGGCGTTGGGACGCAAGAACGCTTCGATCTTGTACATGCTCTCTCCTCCCTTCGGGCGCCGCGGCCTTCAGGTGGTTTCTGGGTTGACGCCGGAACCCCGCGGTGCCGGCTCGATGACGATCCTGCCGCCCTCGGCGGCTCCGGCCGCCTTTATCAGGGAGTCGAGCGACTGATCGTGGTAGGCGCTCATGCCGTGCTCGACGAGGTCGAGGCCCTCCTCCTCGTCCTCTGGAGAGACCCTGAGGCCGACGGTCGCCTTGATCGTCGAGAACAGGGCGAGGGAGGCGGCGAAGGTGAAGAGGAAGATGGCGCCGATACCGGTCAGCTGGGTGGCGACGCTGGCGGCCTCGCCGGGCCGGCAGAGGAGGGGAATGGCGCAGGCGAAGGTGCCCCAGGCGCCGCATACCCCGTGCACGGAGATGGCGCCCACCGGATCGTCGACCTTGATCCTGTCGAAAAAGAGGACGGAGAAGACCACGAGGATTCCCGCGAGGAAACCGGTCAGCAGCCCCCCGATCGGGGTCATCGTGTAGCAGCCGGCGGTGATGCCGACGAGACCGGCCAGGGCGCCGTTGAGGGCCATCGACACGTCGGGCTTGCCGAAGCGGATCCAGCTGGTGATCATGGCGCCGAGGGCCCCGCCGGCCGCGGCGAGATTGGTGACGAAGGCGACGCGGGCGAAGTTGCCGCCGTCCATCGAGGTGGTCGAGCCGGCGTTGAAGCCGAACCAGCCGAGCCAGAGGATGAACACCCCCATGGCGGCCAGAGGCATGCTGTGGCCGACGATGGCGTTGGCGCTGCCGTCGGGGTTGAACTTGCCCTTGCGCGCTCCGAGAACGATGGCCCCGGCCAGGGCGGCCCAGCCGCCGACGCTGTGGACGACGGTGGAGCCGGCGAAGTCGACGAACCCAAGCCCCTCGAGCCAGCCGCCGCCGTGCCAGAGTCCGCCCCAGGCCCAGGAACCGGTGATCGGGTAGATGATCCCGGTGATGGCGACGCTGTAGATGAGATAGGAGGAGAACCGGGTGCGCTCCGCCATGGCGCCCGAAACGATGGTCGCCGCGGTCGCCGCGAACACGGTCTGGAAGATCAGAAAGGAGTACATCCAGTTCGGATCTTCACCGAAGGCGTTGACGTCCGGGTTGGGAAAGAATTCCCCCCAGCCGAAGAGCCCGGTGGTGGCGCTGAACATCAGCCCGAAACCGACGGCCCAGAAGGCGATGGCCCCGACGGAGAAGTCCATCAGGTTCTTCATCAGAATGTTGACGGTGTTCTTGGCGCGCGTGAACCCGGACTCGACGAGGGCGAATCCCGCCTGCATGAAGAACACGAGGAAGGCGGCTACACAGGTCCAGTACCAGTCGATCTGGGACGCGAGTCCGGAGAGCTGAGTGGCGATGTCCGGGGTTTCGGCAGCGGCAGCGGCCGGCGCCATCGCCGCGGCCAGGGCCAGGGGAACGAGCAGGGTCCGCATTCCCGACTCCTTTCGATGCGGTTTGGAATGGGTGGTGCGATCGGTATTGAGAAACCGATTTCAGCCATTACCGAATGCAAACCGAATGCCAGGCGCGAAAAACTTCCCGGTCCGGACGCGCAAGTCGCGTGTTTACAACAGGTTGTCTTCGATGGACCCCTGCGGGGACGTCGTGTGAATCAAGAAACAATCATGTCGTTATCGGATTTTTACACGACATAAATGTAGAAAATATCGAAGGTCGCCCTATGTTACGGCCTCCGCACCGCCGGTCCTCCCGGCAAACACCTGCCGCATCGAAGATGCAGTCCAGGATGCCCTGGCGACCGGGTTCCACGGTACCGGCAGGGGGTCAGCTAGGGTCGGTACTGGGAAAAGTCGACTCCCAGCTTTTTGCACCGGTATGAGAAAATGCGCGCCGTGGTGCCGAGCAGGCGCGCCGCCTTGGCCATGTTCCCCCTCGAGTTCTTCATCGCCTCCACGAGGATCTCGCGCTCGTAGGAGCTCATCATCATCTCGAGGGAGCCGGACAGCATGGTGCCCGAGGCGTCCGCGGTCTGCAGGGTGGGGGGCAGGTGGTGGCCGTGAACGACGCCGTCGAGGCTGAGGATGACGGCGCGTTCGATGCAGTTCTCGAGCTCGCGGACGTTGCCGGGCCAGTGGTAGCTCATCAGCATGTCGATGGCCGGGGTCGAGATCCGCTTCATCTCCTTGGAGTGCTTGCGGGCGTACTTCTCGAGGAAGGCGTCGGAGAGCAGGAGGATGTCGGATTTCCGCTCCCGCAGCGGCGGCACGTAGATCGGGAACACGTTGAGGCGGTAGAACAGGTCCTCGCGGAAACGCCCCCGCTTCACCGCGTGCTCGAGGTCGACGTGGGTCGCGGCGACGACGCGCACGTCGATCGGCCTCGGCTCGCTGCCCCCGAGACGCTCGACCTCGCGCGCCTGCAGCACGCGCAGCAGCTTGACCTGGACTGCGGGGCTGAGCTCGCCGATTTCGTCGAGGAAGATCGTCCCACCCTCGGCGCGCTCGAAGCGGCCGATCTTGGTGCGGGTGGCCCCGGTGAAGGCCCCGCGCTCGTGGCCGAACAGCTCGCTCTCCACCAGGGATTCCGGGAGCGCGGCGACGTGCACCTTCACGAACGGCTTGCCGGCGCGCAGGCTGGCGTAGTGGACGGCGTCGGCGACCAGCTCCTTGCCGGTGCCGCTCTCGCCGCGCAGCAGCACGGTGGCGTCGCTGGGAGCGACCTTGCCGATCAGGTCACCCACCTCCTGCATCGGGCGTGAGTTGCCGATGATGTTGGAGGGGTGGAAGCGCTCCTTCAGCTCCCCCTGCAGGCGCAGGTTCTCGTCGAGGAGGTTGGCGCGCTCGCGGCGCGCGGTCCGCCTGGCGGCCACCGCCTGCGCCACCATCGCCGACACGATCGCCAGCAGCCTGACGTTCTGCTCCAGCCGCGAGTCGTCGATGTAGGGGGTGTCGACGCTGAGCGTGCCGACCACCTCCCGCTGCAGCAGGATCGGCACGCAGATGAACGAGGTCTGCGACTTCTCGGTGTTGGTGCGGGCCCCGGTGCGGTCGAGGAACAGGGGCTCGCTGCTGATGCGGGGAACGATGACCGCCTTGCCCGACTGCATCACCCTGCCGGTGATCCCCTCTCCCATCTTGTAGCGCCCGCGCTCGATCTCGGTCGGGGAAAGGCCGTAGGCGATGTCGATGCTGACCTCGCGGTCCCCCTGCGGCAGGGTGAGGGTGCCCAGCCCCATTTCCAGGCGCTCGCCGAGGAGCTTGAGGATGCGGTGCAGCGAGTTCTCCAGCTCGGAGCCGGAGCCGAGGACCTCGCCGATCTCGTGCAGGACATCTATCTGGAGCCGGTCCGTCGGCGCCGGGGCGGTTCGCATGACAGGCCACCTTTTGGTAGAGGTGATGGTGCGATTTTGACGAGACGACAAAATCGTCGATTCGAAAAAATAAGATACAAAAATGTAATATCCCAGGGTACGGACGCATCCGGAGGAGGTCAAGGAGCCGCCCCGGGCGTCGGTTGACTTTTGCCGGGCGCCGGGATATCGTACGGCAGTTGCCGGACCAGGACTGCTGCTATTTCGCAGGTGATGCCATGGACAAGGATCTGCTCAAGCTGTTGGAGAACTGGGGGTACGATCCAGACTCGAACGTCCGCAAGATTGTCGGGGACGACGGCATTCAGAAGATCCAGGTGCGGGTCGACCAGGGCGCCTTCCAGGGCATCCTGCAGCTGAATCTCGACGGGCGTCCCGACGGCAAGCGGCCGCACGACTCCGACTTCGCCCTCGACCACTACCGCGGCGCCCTGGAGAGCTACCGGAGCCGCAACTCCGGGCGCGACGACGGCTTCAACCTCGGCCGCGAAAGCTGCCAGGAGCTGTTCGACGAGGGGGCCCGGGTGTACGGCCGCTACGTCTTCCTGCTGCAGCTCAAGGACTACGGCCGCGTCATCAAGGACACGAAGCGCAACATGGAGCTGTTCCGCTTCGTGCACCGCTACGCCTCGCACGAAGACGACCGCATGAACCTCCAGAAGTGGTGGCCCTACGTCCTGCGCATCCACGCGACCGCCAAGGCGATGCTCGCCTCCCGCAACGGCGACTACGACGAAGCCATCGCCCTGGTCGGGCGTGCCCGCGAAGAGATCGACGACCTGCCCGAGGTCGAGGCGGAGGAGTTTTTCGCCGAGAAGGAACGCTCGCTGCAGGCGCTCGACGAGCTCGAAGAGGAGCTGCGGGAGAAAAAGCCGCTCAGCAAGGAAGAGAAGCTCAAGCGCGCCCTGCAGGAGGCGGTCGAGCGCGAGGACTTCGAGCGCGCCGCGGCCATCCGCGACCGCCTCAAGGGGATGTAGCTCCGCCTCCCGCCCCGGGAAAAACCTAAACAGGAATCCTCACCCGGTCCCGGCGTCGACATCCGCCGCGAGCCCCCGGACGAGGGCAACCGGGTCGGTCTCGACGCGCAGCAGCGACCGGTTCCCGGGGCTGAGGAACTGCCGTTCGACCGCCTCGTCGAGGAAGGCGATCAGGTGGTCGAAGTAGCCTCCCGTGTTGAGCAGGCCCACCGGCTTGGCGTGGAAACCGAGCTGCGACCAGGCGAGGACCTCGAACAGCTCCTCCAGTGTGCCGTAGGCGCCCGGCAACGCCGCGAAGGCGTCGGCGCGGGTTGCCATCTGCGCCTTGCGCTCGTGCATGTCCCCGGCGACGATCAACTCGTGCAGCTTTCCGTGGGCGAGCTCCTGCTCCTGCAGGGCGCGGGGGATCACCCCGACGACGCGGCCCCCGGCGGCGAGAGCGGCCCCGGCGACGACCCCCATCAGCCCGACGTCTCCTCCGCCGTACACCAGCCCCATCCCCAGGCGGGCGATGGCGCTGCCCATCTCCACGGCTTCGCGGCGGTACTCCTCTCCGCGGCCGAACTTCGAGCCGCAGTACACACAGATGTTCCGGGTTGTTCCGTTCATGTCACCTGCCGGGGTCTGCCCCCGGGACCAAAAAAACGAGCCGGGATCCGGGATTCCGGCTCGTTGTCGCCGCGGCGACCCGGGGCGCTATGCCGGGAGTCGGCGATCAGTCGCAGACCGCCATCAACGCGTTGCAGCGGCTGGGATGCCGCAGCTTGTTCAGGGCGCGTTCCTTGAGCTGCCGGACCCGCTCCCTGGTCAGGTTCAAGCGCCCGCCGATCTTCTCCAGGCTCATCCTTTCGTTTCCCCCGAACCCGTAGTAGAGCCGGATGATGAGCAGCTCGCGCTCGTCGAGGCTGGCGAGGATCTCCTCTATCCGGCTGCGCGACGAGTCCTCCATCAGGTCGGAGTCAGGGGAGACCTGGTTCTCGTCGACGAGGACGCTCAGGAGGCCGCGCTCCCCGTCCTCTTCGAAGCTCTCGTCCAGCGAGCGCACGCTGCGGGCGCTCATGATCGCGTCGAGCACCTCTTCCTCCGGCAGCTCGAGCTCTTGGGCGATCTCCTCGATGTGCGGCTCGGAATCGCGGCCCTCGCCGAGCCGCATGGACGCTTTACCGATGTTCTTGAGCAGTGCGAGCTTGTTGAGCGGCAGGCGCACGGTGCGGCCGTGGTCGGCGATCGTCTGCAGGATCGACTGCCTGATCCACCAGACGGCGTAGGAGATGAACTTGAAGCCGCGCTCGCCGTCGAAACGCTCCGCGGCCTTCATCAGGCCGAGGTTGCCGGCGCTGATCAGGTCGGACAACCCGAGGCCGCGGTTCTGATACTGCTTGGCGACGTCGATGACGAAGCGGAGATTCGCCTGGACCAGCTCGTTCCGGGCCTGGAGGTCGCCCGCCTTTATCCGCTCCGAGAGCTCGACCTCCCGTTCCCGCGTCAGCGGGGTCGAATCGCTGAGGTCCTCGAAATAGAGGCGCAGCGAGCCCTCCTCTTCCCTGAATCCTTCCGAGTAGGCCATCTATTCGCCGGCTCCCGGGTTCGCCCCCGCCAGGGCGGCACCTGCGGGGAGGCGTTCTCCGACGTTGGCCGCCGTCCTCTCTCCGGCAACGCGCAACCGGGCCGACATCAACTCGCTCATCCCCTGCGCCGAGGGGGCTGCGAGAAGGCGGTGCACGAAGTCGCCGTCGCCGAAAGCCCCGGCGAGGTGGGAGAGCAGGCCGAGATACTGGCTTGGGGAGTCCATCGGCACGGCGATCACGCAGACCGCCCGCACCGCGCAGAGGTCGTCGCCGCTCGGATAGTAGATCGGCTCCTCGCACACACCCAGCGCCATCCCCAGGCCGGTGACGCTGCGGGCGCGGGCATGGGGCAGGGCGATGGTGCCTCCGATCACCGTGCTGCCGAGGTTCTCCCGTTCGAGAAGCGCCTGCAGGAAGCTGAGGCTGTCGTTGAGCAGCCCGCCGCGGTAGAGTCGGTCGACGAGCTGTTTGATGGCGCCGATCTTGGAGTCGGAGCGGAGGTGGGGGACCATCATGGTCTTTTGGAGCAGTCCGGGCATGGCGGTGACGGTCCCCGAAGGGCTGTCTGCTGCAAAATCTGCGTCGCTGTCCAGGGCGTCGCGGAAAATCATCGTAACCGGTTGTTTATTATGGCTCTGCGGAGATCAGGCCGCAGGCGATGAAGGGCTGCATTATTTGCGCAGTATCGGGAATATTCCGGGTCTGCTGCCGCGGGCTGGTCGCTGAACGAACCGGCGCGGTGGGATTCAATGGCCTGGCGGGCCGACCGCCCGTCGTTTCCGGATCCTGGTTCGGCAGCGGCCCGCATGATCTCCCGGCCGGGAAAGGACGCTGCAAACTCGGTGCCACGGGGGAAAAAAGTACTGTTTACTTGCTGTTTTTCCTTGTGTTACGCGAATTACCGGAAGGTGCCCTCGACCCTGTCTCTGCGTTGGCGCACCCGGCAGGGTGAGTTTGGTGCAAGAATTGCATTCAGGCGGAGGATCAGGTCAGCTTGTACTGCTTGAGTTTGTACTGCAGGGAGCGCACGCTGATTCCCAGCACCGCCGCGGCCTCGCGGCGGTTGGAGGTTACCCGCTGCAGCGTCTGCCGGATCAGCTCCGCTTCGACGTCCTCGATGGAGGAGCCGAGGGAGATGGTGAATTCCCCCATTCCGGGGCCTGGCTGGTCGACCGCGGCCTCGCCCAGTGCCTCGCGCAGGTGCTGCGGCTCGATAATGGTCTCGGGGCAGGTTATCACCAGCCGCTGTATGACGTTGCGCAGCTCGCGCACGTTTCCCGGCCAGTGGTAGGAGACGAAGAGATCGACAGCCTCCTTGCCGGCTTTCTTGCGGGGCTGATCGTAGGCCCGGCAGACCTCGTCGAAGAAGGTCTCGACGAGCAGCGGGATGTCCTCGCGCCGCTCCCTGAGAGGGGGGACGTCGATCGGCACGACGTTGAGGCGGTAGAAGAGATCCTCGCGGAATTCGCCCTCGCTGACCGCGGTTTCGAGGTGGCGGTTGGTGGCGGCGATGACGCGCACGTCCGCCTTGTGGACCTTGGTGTCGCCGAGCGGCTGGAACTCGCGGTTCTCGAGGGCGCGCAGCAGCTCGACCTGGTTCTTCAGCGGGATCTCGCCGACTTCGTCGAGGAACAGGGTGCCCTTCTCGGCCACGGCGAAGCGGCCCGGCCGGTCGACGTGGGCCCCCGTGAAGGCCCCGCGTTTGTGCCCGAACAGCTCGCTGCCGAACAGGTCCTGGGTGAAGCCGCCGCAGTTGACGGCAACGAACGGCCCCTCGCGCCGGCGGCTGCGCTCGTGGATCGTGCGCGCGATCAGCTCCTTGCCCGCCCCGGTCTCACCCCGGAGCAGCACCGGGACGTCGGACATGGCCACCTGCTTGACGGTGCGCGTCGCCTGCTGCATGGAGGCGCTGCGGCGCACGATGCGCCGGAAGGGGTCGTCGCTGTCGCCGCGCCCGAGGCGGTCGTGCAGCTCGCGGTTCTCGCGCACGAGCCGGACGCGGTCGAGGGCGCGGTTGACGATGAGGCGGACGTGGGTGAGGTCGACCGGCTTGGTGACGAAATCGAAGGCCCCCTTCTTCATCGCCTCGACCGCGGTGTTGACGCTGCCGTGCGCGGTGAGGATGACGACGTTCGATTCCGGGTGTCGCTCGCGGATTTCCTCGAGCAGGTCCATGCCGGAGACCCCCGGCATGCGCAGGTCGAGGAGGATGACGTCGAAGGCCCCCTTGCGCAGCCGGCGGCGCACCTCGCGGCCGTCCGCGGCGGTCTGGAGGTCGAGGCCCGGCTCCCGCAGGGCGTCCTGCAGCCCCTCGCGGATGAAGACCTCGTCATCGGCGATGAGGAGGCGCGCCCGCGAGCTGCCGTGGTCTTTCATCCGAGTGGTTTTTCCGCTGGAACCGCGAGGGGAAGTCGTACGGACACCGTGGTTCCCGCTCCCTCCTCGCTCTCCACTTCGAGGCTGCCCTGGTGCTGGTCGACGATCCGTTGGGCGATGGAGAGCCCCAGTCCGGTGCCCGTGTCCTTCGTAGTATAGTAGTACTCGAAGATCCTCTCCAGATCCCCTCGCGGTATGCCGCAACCGCGGTCGCCGATGGTCACCAGGGCGTTGCGGTCGTCGGGGACGCGCAGGCCGATCTCGACCCCCGCGGGGCTGCCGCGGCGCTCCCCGTCGGTGCCGTCGCAGGCCTGCAGGGCGTTGATCAGGAGGTTGAGGAACGCCTGGCTCAGCAGGTTCTCGTCGGCGTCTATGACCGCGTCCTCCCCCCTCTCGTCGAGGCGCAGCCCCAGGGCGATTCCGCGCTCGCGCGCTTCCGGCTCGATCAGCTCGCGGAGCCGCGCCAGCAACTCGGCGAGCGATACCCGGGCGAGGAGCAGCGCCGGCGGGCGCGAGAAGCGCAGGAAGTTCTGCACGATCCTGTCGAGCCGCCGCAGCTCGGCACGCGCCGTGTCGAGGCGCTCGCCGGCGCGTTCGGCGGTGCCGCCTCCGGCCCGCAGCTCCTCCTGCAGCAGCTGCAGCTGGATGTCGATGGCGCCGAGGGGGTTGCGGACCTCGTGGGCGACCGAGGCGGCGAGCCGGCCGAGGGCCGCCATCCGGTCGCCGAGCAGGATCTCCCGCTCGCTGCGTCCCTCGCCGGGCTCTTGCCCACTGCTTTGGTTCATTGACAGGCCTTTAGCCGCGGGATAGGGTTGCCGCGCGGCTCTATGAGGTTCAACACGTTCAACGGGGCGGTCGTGGCTGACGATACGGAATTGGTACGGGCTCGCAAGCGGCGAATTCAGCAGATGTTCAACGCCATTGCCGGGCGCTACGATCTGCTCAACCACCTGCTGAGCGGTGGCGTCGACCTGTACTGGCGCCGCCGGGCACTGGCCTCGGTGCGACGCCGCGGCCCCGCCCGCGTCCTCGACCTCGCCACCGGCACCGGGGATTTCGCGCGCGCCGCCGGGCGCCTCGCTCCGGGGCGCGTCGTCGGGGTGGACGTAGCCATCGACATGGTCCGCATCGCCCGAACGAAGCTCGGTGGGGCTGGCGCCGCGGGCCCCGTCCTGATGGCGGGGGACGCGGAGATGCTGCCCTTCCGCGACCGCTGCTTCGACCTTGTCACCGTCGCCTTCGGGGCGCGCAACTTCGGCAGCCTCGGCGCCGGCCTCGCCGAGGCGGAGCGCGTTCTGCGGCCCGGAGGCGAGGTGATCGTGCTCGAGTTCACCGAACCGACCCTGCCGGGATTTCGCCAGCTCTACGGCTTCTACTTCCACCGGGTGCTGCCGCTCGTCGGCGGGCTGATCTCCGGCAACAGGGAGGCCTACTCCTACCTGCCGCGCTCGGTCGGCAGCTTTCCGCAGGGGAAGGGGTTCCTCGAAGAGATGGAAGCGGCCGGGTTCACCGACACGAAGGCGACCGCCCTGACCCTGGGTATCTGCGCCGTTTACCAGGGCCGCAAATCCGATTGACCCACCCCCTCCCCGGGGATATACTTTTGCGATGGTTGCGGACGCCGCCAGGCGATCCGCTGCCGACACCACTTCGAACCGCGGCGGAAGCTCTCCCCGCCCTCACTCCCCACAGACAGACCGATTTTGAGCTTCGAGGCAGCAGTCGCGACCGCCGGACTGGCCGGAATCCACCGCAAGGTCGCCGGGGGTGAGCGCCTGACCTTCGACGACGGCGTGACCCTGTACGCCTGCGACGACCTTCCCGTCCTCGCCTGGCTCGCCAACATCGTGCGCGAGCGCCTGCACGGAGACGCGACCTACTACGTTCGCAACCAGCACGTCAATTACACCAACATCTGCAACAAGCTGTGCAAGTTCTGCTCCTTCTACGTCACCCCGAAGGACGAGCGCGGCTACGTCCTGCAGCCGCAGCAGGCCGCGGCGCGGGTGCGGGAGTACGCCGATGCCCCGATCACCGAGATCCACATGGTCGGCGGGGTCAATCCCAGGCTGCCCTACGAGTACTACCTCGATTTGCTGCGGGCGATGAAGGAGGCGAGGCCCCAGGCGCACCTCAAGGCCTTCACGATGATCGAGCTGGCCCAGATCCAGCGCATCGCCAGGCGCCCCCTCGAAGAGGTGCTCGCCGACCTGAAGGAGGCCGGGCTGGAGTCGATACCGGGAGGCGGCGCCGAGGTCTTCAGCGACCGCGTCCAGGAGGACCTCTTCTGGACCAAGTCCGACAGCGAGGACTGGCTGCGCATCGCCGCGGCCGCCCACCGGGCCGGGTTGCCGACCAACGCCACCATGCTCTACGGCCACGTCGAGAACACAGGGGAGAAGGTCTACCACCTGGCGCGTCTGCGCGATCTCCAGGAGGAGACAGGCGGCTTCCTCGCCTACATCCCGCTCTCCTTCCACCCGGAGCGCACCGCCATCGACCATCTGCCCGGACCCTCCGGGGCTCTCGATCTCAAGGAGATCGCCGTCGGGCGCCTCATGCTCGACAACTTCCCGCACATCAAGACTTTCTGGATCATGAACACGATCGAGATCTCGCAGGTCGCCCTGTGGTACGGCGCCAACGACATCGACGGCACGGTGATGGACTACGAGATCACGCGGCGCAGCTTCGAGGAGACGCGGCAGCGCCTGTCCCGGGATGAGCTGCTCGACCGCATCGTCGAGGCCGGGCGCGAGCCGGTGGAAAGGGACAGCCTCTACAACGTCGTCGGGCGCGCGCAAGGGACCCTCGAGGCGGCCGGGTAATCCGGGTGAGCGCGATAGCCGACATTGCCGGCAAACTCTCCTCGGGGGAGCGCCTGGGTACGGAGGACGCCCTGCGCCTGTTCGCCCACCCCGACCTCGCCGAGCTCGGCATCCTGGCGAACCAGATCAGGGTGCGGAAGCACCCCGAGCCCGTCGTCACCTACAACGTCGGCCGCAACATCAACTACACCAACGTCTGCTGGGTCCGCTGCGACTTCTGCGCCTTCTACCGCCCCCCGGGGTCCGACGGGTACGTGCTGCCGAACGGGCAGATCCACGCCAAGATCGACGAGCTCGTCGCCTTCGGCGGAACCGAACCGAAGTCCTGCGAGGTCCTGATGCAGGGGGGCCTCAACCCCAGGCTGAAGCTCGCCTACTACGAGGAGCTGCTCTCCGGGATCCGCGACCGCTACCCGATGGTGCAGCTCCACTGCCTGTCGGCGACGGAGATCATCTACATCGCCCACATTTCGCGGCTCTCCCTCGAAGAGACGATTTCCCGGCTGCGGGCCGCCGGCCTCGACTCGATTCCGGGGGCCGGGGCCGAGATTCTCGACGACGGGGTGCGCGACGTCATCGGCTTCCGCAAGGACCGCAGCGACGAGTGGCTCGAGGTGCACCGGATCGCTCACCGCCTCGGCATGCGCACCACTGCGACGATGATGTACGGTCACGTCGAGACGGTCGAGCACCGCGTCGGGCACCTGCAGCGGATCCGCGACCTGCAGGACGAGACCGGGGGATTCACCGCCTTCATTTCCTGGAGCTTCCAGCCGGACGAGACGGCGCTCGGCGCCGACCCGGGGCGCTGGGACGGGGTCAGGGCGACCGGGTACGACCACCTGCGGACGGTGGCCGTGGCGCGCCTGTTCCTCGACAACGTCGACAACCTCCAGGCCTCGTGGGTTACGCAGGGTCCCAAGATCGCCCAGGTCAGCCTGCGCTACGGCGTAAACGATTTCGGCAGCACCATGCTCGAGGAGAACGTCGTCAGCGCCGCGGGCACGAGTCACACCAACGAGATGGACCTGCCGGCCATGGAGCGGCTGATCCGCGACGCCGGGTACCGGCCGCAACGGCGCAACACCCGCTACGAGTTCGTCGCCACCCCCGCGGTGCCGCCGGCAGCGGTCGGTGCCGGAGAGCCGGTCGCCGCGGCTTCATGAGCCGGCGCTCGCCCGCGGCCCCGGGAGCCCGCCCGGGTACCCAGGTCGCGAGGCGTCCCGGCCATTACCGCGGCGCCCCCCCGCTACGACCCTGCCCCGGGGACTCCGCCGCCGGCGCCTGTTGACTGCCATGCCCCCGCCCCCCCTGCAAAGCCAGTCCCCGCAGCGGCCGCCCGTGCGCCTCGGGGCGGTGAGCTTCCTCAACTCGAGGCCGCTGACCGCGGCCCTCGAGGACTGCCTTCACGAGGGCCCGTTCTCCCTCGTGTACGACCTGCCCTCGGCCTGCTCCCGCGACCTGCGCGCCGGCCGCATCGACCTCGGGCTGGTGCCGATCATCGAGTACGCCCTCAGCCCGGTAGCGTACGCGCTGGTGCCCGGCGTCGCCGTCGGCTGCCGGGGCGAGGTGCTGACGGTGCGCCTGTTCTTCCGCGGCGATCTCGGAGGCGTCCGCACCGTCGCCGTCGATGCCAGCTCGCAGACCTCCGTCGCCCTGCTGCGCATCCTGCTGGCGGAGAAGTACGGCCTGCACCCGGCGTTCGAGCACGCCGCCCCCGACCTCGACGAAATGCTCCATCGGGCCGACGCCGCGCTGCTGATCGGCGATCCGGTGCTGCCGCTGTTCGGCGCCTCGGCACTGGAGGGGGCATCTCCGGCGGGCAGGGGGAACAGCCCGACCCTGCGCCAGAGTCTCGATCTCGGCCGCGAGTGGGCCGACCTGACGGGGCTTCCCTTCGTGTTCGCCTGCTGGGCCGGCAGGGAAGGGGCTCTCGATCCGCTGCAGGCGCGCCGCCTCGTCGAAGCGCGCCGGCAGGGGGAAGCGGACATCCCGCGCATTGCGCGCCAGTTCCAGCGCGAGCGCGCCGGCTCCGTCGAGCTCTACGAGCGCTACCTGCGCGAGCACGTCTCCTACGATCTCGGGGAGGCGGAGCTTTCCGGGGTGCGCGAGTTCTTCCGGCTTGCCCACCTGCACGGACAGATCGAGCGCGTGCCGGAGCTGCGGTTCTTCCCGGCAGCCGGGCGCGGCGAGCCCGCAACCGCGGCGGCCAACCAGAACCAGTGACCGTGTCCCCGCTCGCCCAGGTACGGCTGTACGGCCGCATGATCCGGTTCTCGCACAGCATCTTCGCGCTGCCGTTCGCCCTGAGCGGGGCCGCCCTGGCCGCGGCGACCTCCGGCTTCTCCTGGAGCCAGGCCGGCTGGATCGTCGTCGCCATGGTCGCGGCGCGCAGCGCCGCCATGGGGTTCAACCGCGTCGCCGACCGTCACATCGACGCCGCCAATCCCCGTACCCGCAACCGCGAGCTGCCGAGCGGAGCGATGTCCGCCGTCTCCGCGGCCCTCTTCGTCTCCGCCTCCTCCGTGCTCCTGGCCGTGGCAGCGTACAACCTCAACCCGCTCTGCTTCGTGCTCTCGCCCGTGGCCCTCGGGGTCGTCTTCTTCTACTCCTGGACCAAGCGCTTCACCTGGTTTTCCCACCTCGTGCTCGGCATCAGTCTCGCGCTCGCCCCGGTGGGGGCCTGGATCGCCGTGACCGGGGGCATCGCACTTCCCCCCCTGGTTCTCGGACTCGCCGTGCTCTCATGGGTCGCGGGGTTCGACATCCTCTACGCCTGCCAGGACCGGGACTTCGACCGCGACAGCGGCCTGCACTCGATCCCGGTTCGCTTCGGCCTGCGCGGCGCCCTGAGCTTCGCCCGCGGCCTTCACGGCCTCGCCGTCCTCTTCATGCTCGCCCTCGGAGCCCTGATGCCTCTCGAGCTGCTCTACATTGCCGGGGTGGCGCTGATCGCCGCCCTGCTGTTCCACGAGCACCGACTGGTGCGGCCCGACGACCTGACCAAGGTCAACACCGCCTTCATGACGATGAACAGCATCGTCAGCATCGTCTTCTTCCTCTTCACCCTGGCCGACCTCCTGCTTCTCGGCGAGTGGCCGGGACTGCAACCGGTGTGATCGATCCATGACGCGAAACGCCAGCGGACAGCTTCCGGGGTTCGAGCAGATCGTCGAGGCCCCCTCCCGAGACGACGTATTCGAGGTGCGCACCCGGGCGCCCGGACCGGAGGGCAAGCTGCCCCTGCAGATCGAGCAGGTGATCGGCTCCCCGAGCGGCGACATCTTCGCCTACAGCCAGAACGCCGGCATGGGCTGGGACCCCTCCGAGCTCGGGCGCAACGAGTTCCTCATCATCAGCACCATGGGGGGGATCAGGGCGCCGGACGGTTCCCCGGTCGCCCTCGGCTACCACACCGGGCACTGGGAGGTGGGGCTGCTGATGGAGGCGGCCGCCGGCGAGATCCGGCGGCTGGGGGGGATTCCGTTCGCCGCCTACTGCTCCGACCCGTGCGACGGCCGCTCCCAGGGCACCGCGGGGATGTTCGACAGCCTGCCTTACCGCAACGACGCCGCCCTGGTGATGAGGCGCCTGATCCGCTCGCTGCCGACCCGCCGCGGCGTCATCGGCGTCGGAACCTGCGACAAGGGGCTGCCCGCAGTGCTGATCGCCCTCGCCGGGACCCGCGACCTTCCGGTCGCCGTGATCCCCGGGGGGGTCACCCTGCCCCCGGAGCACGGCGAGGACGCCGGCAAGATCCAATCGGTCGGGGTGCGCCTGGCCCACGGCGAGATCACCATCGACGAGGTCAACGACTACGGCTGCCGGGCCTGCGCCACCGCCGGGGGCGGCTGCCAGTTCCTCGGCACCGCCGCGACCTCGCAGGTCGTCGCCGAGGCGCTCGGGCTGACCCTGCCGCACGCCGCCCTCGCTCCTTCCGGGGAGCCGGTCTGGTACGACATGGCGACGCGCACCGCGCGGGCGGTGACGGCGTTGGAAAGCGCCGGGATCGCCTCGCGGGACCTGCTGACCGATGCGGCGTTCCACAACGCCATGGTCACCCACGCCGCCTTCGGCGGCTCGACCAACCTGATCCTGCACGTGCCGGCGATCGCCTACGCCGCCGGGCGACCGCGCCCCACCGTCGAGGACTGGGACCGCCTCAACCGCCTGGTGCCACGTCTCGTCGACGTGCTGCCGAACGGGCCGCAGTACCACCCGACCGTGCGCGCCTTCCTGGCCGGAGGGGTGCCGGAGGTGATGCTGCACCTGCGCGCCCTCGGCCTGCTCGAGGAAGAGGCCCTGACCGCAACCGGAAAGCCCCTCGGGGAGAACCTCGACTGGTGGGAGAACAGCGAGCGCCGTGCCCGCTTCAGGGAGGTGTTGCGCGCCGCGGACGGCGTCGACCCGGACGAGGTGATCATGTCGCCGGAAGCGGCCCGCGGCAAAGGCCTGACCAGCACCGTCTGCTTCCCGCGCGGCAACCTGGCGCCGCAGGGATCGGTGGTGAAGAGCACGTCGATCGACCCGGCGGTGCTCGACGGAGACGGTTTCTACCGGCACACCGGTCCTGCGAAGATCTTCACCACCGAGCGCGCCGCAGTCGCCGCCCTCAAGGCGCAGCGGATCGAGGCCGGGGACGTGATGGTGCTGCTGAGTTGCGGCCCCCTGGGCACCGGCATGGAGGAGATCGCCCAGGTGACGACGGCGCTGAAGTACCTCGACTACGGAAGCCGGGTTGCGGTGCTGACCGACGCGCGTTTCTCCGGGTTCTCGACCGGTGCCTGCGTCGGCCACATCGGACCCGAGGCCCTCGGCGGCGGACCGCTCGGCAAGCTGCGGGACGGAGACCTGGTCGGCATCGAGATCGACACCCGCGCGCTGCGCGGCCGTCTCGACCTCGTGGGGGAAGCCGGGGTCGAGTTCGGAGCCGGGCGCGGGGAAGAGGTGCTGCGGCAGCGGCGGCCGCGCCCCGACCTTGCCGCCGAGGAGGAACTGCCTGACGACACGAGGCTGTGGGCGGCGCTGCAGAACGTCGGCGGCGGCACCTGGGGCGGCTGCGTGTACGACGTCGACGCCATCATCGAGACCCTGCAGGCCGGCGCCGCGAACCAGCATCGGACCGGGAGCCGCCAAGGCGAAGCCGATGAGTGAAACCAGGAGAATCGCCGTTGCCGTCACCGGTGCGAGCGGCGGCATCTACGCCTGCCGCTTCCTGCGCGCCCTGCTGCAGGGCGGCCATGAGGCCCACCTGGTACTGTCGCGGTACGGGCGCTACATCCTGCACGAGGAGATGGGCCTGAAGCCCGACAAGGAGTCGGTGCAGCAGTTTCTCCAGCGACTGTACGGAGACGGCGTCGCTGCGGGCACTCTCGTCGAGTACGGAGTCAACGACCTGACCTCGGCGCTCGCCAGCGGCTCGGTGGCGATGGACGGGATGGTGGTCATTCCCTGCTCGGCCAAAACCTTCGCCGCGATCGCCTGCGGTTTCTCCTCCAACCTGATCGAGCGCGCCGCCGACGTCGCCCTGAAGGAGCGGCGGCCGTTGATCCTGGTGCCGCGAGAGACCCCGCTGAACCTGATCCAGCTGCGCAACCTGACGGCGCTCGCCGAGGCCGGCGCCACCGTGGTTCCCGCCATGCCGGCCTTCTACCAGAAGCCCGAATCGTTCGACGATCTGGCCGACTTCATGGCAGGCCGCGTGCTCAACCTGCTGGGGATCCGGCAGGAGCTGTTTCCCGCCTGGCGACAGGAATCGTAAAAAAAAATGCGGGACCCGAAGGCTCCATCTGCGAGAGGAGTAGCAGATGGATGCGAGGGGGAGTCTCTGCCTTCGGATCCCGAACCACAGGGAGGATGGATCTGATTACCCTCCGGCAAACCGCGTGCCAAGTCCCGGGACTCCCCGATGGCCAGCGCCGTTTCGGGGAACAACGCGATCTGCTGCAGGGGAGGCCCTCCGGATCTGGGGGCGACCGGCCGGAGGGGGCCCCGCATATGGTGGGTGTGTGGAAACTCGCGGGTGAAGGCCTGCCGGGCGGGGTGGGAAAGATGTTCCGCAGGAAACGAAATGCTTTCCCCTGGTGGGCTGGAACTCAGGGAGCCGGTGACCTGTTTTACGGACTCAGATCGATTCTCAACTCTCGGCTCAGACGTTCCGGAAGCGGGGGCGGCCCTTCGTCGGTTTAGCTGTTATCCTGAAGTCCGGCCAGGGGCCGCGGTTTCGGGCGAACCCCAAAGGGCCTGCTTCGCCTCCCTCGTCCATGGCCTGGTGTATCCCGCGGCCCTGGCGGTCCCCAAGACCCCTCGGTTCCGGACCGAAGCGGAGCTGGCGGGGGAGTACCAGCTCCCAGTTGAGCGGGCGTCCCCGGCGTTCAGGCCCCCGGAACAGCAGGATTGCGCTGATTCATCTCGGCTTCGGTTTTCGGTACCACTCCGCGAGGACGGCCTCAGCCGGCTTTCCTCGCGGGGTGAACCCGGGGTGGGAGGCGCCGCCGCGGTCGAGGTCGCTGAACCACTTCCACCAATACATCCCGGAAAACCAGGGCTTGCTCCAGAAAACCTGCAGCACCGCCTCGTAGCAGCGCGACTGAGCCTCGAGGTCGATTTCCGGCTCGTACCGCCGCGGCCACTGCCAGGGCCGCATGCCTGTGCCGCGCGTGCTCTTGAACCCCACCTCCGTGAACAGCACCGGTTTGCCGGTGCGCTGGTGCAGCAGCGCGAGCTCCCCGGCGACCGCCTCGGCCTTGGAGCGCAGCGTCTCCGAGGAGGGATCGGGGACGTCGCTTAACGGGAAGAAGGCGTTGACGCCGATGTAGTCGAGGGCCTCCCAGAAACCGATGCGGTCGTACTCCTGCCACCAGTTCGCCGCGTACACCAGCGGCCCGCGGTAGCGCTTCCTGATCTCGGCGACGAGGTCGCGCCAGTCCTGCTCGCGCTCGATCGCGGTGCGCGCCAGCTCGACCCCGATGCAGAAGATCTCGACGTCCTCCGCCTCGGCGAGGGCGGCGTAATGGAGGATGAATTTCCCGTAGCTTTCGAACCAGGCTTCCCAGTCCTCCTCGCTGTTCATGGCGATCGTCCCCCGCCAGCGTTCGGCGCTCTGGTGGTGCAGCCAGACGTGCGGTTTGAGCATCACCTTGAGGCCGAGCTCGCGGGCGCCGGCGATTGCGTGGCGCAGGTGGGCGTCGGGGGGATCGCCGCCGAAGAGGACGTTTGGATCGTCGACGTCGCGCTGGTACCCGAACGGGTTGAGGGCGATCCACTCGGCCCCCACTCGCGAGCGCAGGTGTTCGAGCGATCGCCGGGACCGCTCCGACAGGAGGTTGTTGTGCGGCCGGTACAGGTGGGTGAAGGTGATCCCCTTCTGCCATTCGGCTGCAGGGCCCTCGCCGGCGGATGCCGGCGTCAGGGCCGGGGCCTGGAACAGCAGAAGAAGGAGGGAAACCAGCCGCGGGAACGCCGGTACCCGGACGAGGAGGAGGTTCGTTTCAGTCTGCTGCCATTTTGTGTCGCCGCTGCCGGCGCAGAGAGCGGCAGGGTTGCCGAATGTGTGCGGCTGGCCGCTGCTTCCGGCTCGCACAAAACCCGTGAGCCAGCCGTGTACCGTCCTGTTCACAGCTCGACCCGGGAGAATGGGGCAAGCGGATCCGGGCCAGCCATATCAGGATGGGGCTACTTGCTGGCAGGAAACCAGTGAGCAGGCCATGTTCCGTCCTCCTTGTCGTTCGAACCCGGGCCGCGGAATCGCGAGATTCTGCGCATCATCCGATGGGGTATGGGCTGGTCCCCTTCCGTCCAGGTTGCTTCCGGCCCTCTACGCCGGTCCGGCCGCACCCATTGCAGGGGCCACTTAGGAGACACCTCACTGAAGACCTGGTCCCTGGGCGGCCTGCCGGCCTGGCCGGAAAAGCGGGCGTTTACGGGCGGTCCGGGTCCCGTAGGGAAAAACAGAGTGCCAATCGGATCGGCGCCTCAGGCCCGGGGCCGCTCGACGCCGCCCCAGTCGCGGAGCCTGGTGAGAGTCCCGGTCCGCAGCGACCTGGGCAGGAACCCGGTCAAGCTGCCGTCGGCGCGCACGAGGCCGCGCGCCAGCGACCACGGCCCATGGGTGAGAAGCACTTCCCCGGGATCCACCTTCCTTCCTTCGAGATCGACGTCCCTGCCGGCGAACAGGGTGCGGACGTCCGCCCACTCCAGCGGCAGCAGGCGGCGCGTCATCCCGCCTCCCCACAGGGTCGCCGCCTGGTGGGTGAGGTAGGGATGGCCCTTGTGGATGCTGGCGACCTTCATGCCGCTGCGTACGTAAAAGGGAAGCCCGGCGAAGGCCTCCCAGGACCGGGGCCGCACCTGCAGGTGCCTGGGCTCGGCAGTCAGGGTGCCGTCTCCGGGGAGGGGAGCCCGGAACCCCCAGCGCTCTTCCAGGCCGTCGAGTGCACTTCTGTCCGCGACAGGTGCAGGTGGCCCGAAGCGGCCGCCTGCGTTCCCCTCGACCACCTTCCATTCGGTTGCAGCCAGCTTGCGGACCCGGGCGACGCAGGCCCCTTCCGTATGCTGGAGATGGGGCCAGACGCGCGCCATGCCGCGAAAGCTGTCCGGGTAGGCGGAAGCGGCGTCATCGGCAAGCGGGGGGCCGAGTTCTGGTTGGTCGATCGGGGTCACCTCGGCCTGCTCCGGATAGGTGCTCAGCAGGGCGAGCAGGACGTCCTCGTTCTCCTCGGTCGACAGCGAGCAGGAGGAGTAGACTAGGGTCCCGCCGGGCCGCAGCATGTGAAAGGCCGCCCGCGCCAAGCCGAGCTGCTGCCGGCTCTTGCGGACGGCGTCTTCGGGGGACCAGTAGCGCAGCACTCCCTCGTCCTTGCGCAGGATCCCGTCGCCGCTGCAGGGAACGTCGAGCAGGACGCGGTCGAAGCAGTTGTGGAAATAGCGGGCCAGCACCGTTCCCGGAGCCTGCGTCAGGACGCAGTTGTGCACCCCGCAGCGCTCGAGGTTGCCGGCCAGGGCCGAAAGGCGGCGGCGGTTCGGCTCGTTGGCGACGAGCAGGCCGCTGTTCTCCATGGCCGCGGCGATCTGGGTCGATTTTCCGCCAGGGGCCGCGGCGAGATCGAGGACGCGCTCTCCCGGTTGGGGATCGAGGACGGCAACAGCGAAGGTCGCCGCCTTGGCCTGTATGTAACAGCCGCCGAGGAGGTGCTCGAGAGCGGTACCGAGGCGGGCCTCCATGCCGTCGAGGGCGAAGACGTCCGGCGACCAGGGCACTCCCCGGCCGGTGGCGGCGCAGGCCTGCCGCAGCCGCGGCGCCTGCGGCATCAGTGGATTGACGCGAACCGAAGGGGGAGCGGGAAAGCTCATGTGATCGACGAAGGCGTCGCGCTCCCCCGGGTCGGCCAGGAGGCGGGAAAGGTGCTCGAGCAAAGCGGCGCGCACCGCCCCGGAGGCAGGTTCTTTGCGCCTTTCCAGACCTGTGGCGTAATTCAATTCAGCCGCCGATACATCCCGCATGCAACACCAGAACCTTCCCGATTGCGACCTTCCGGATTGCGAGTCCGGAAGGTCTTGCCACCCCAATTTCGAAGCTGCTCCTCGAGGCGGCAAACCGATGACCGCCCCGGTATCCTTCGTCGTCAGCGACCTCCATCTCGGGGACAGGCACTTCTGCCACACCCAGTTCCTCGCCTGGCTGGACGAACTGCCCTTCGAGGCGGCGCTGATCCTGAACGGGGACATTGTCGACGATCCGGGCGAGCCCCTTTGCGCCGAGCACGACGCCGTTCTGCGGCGCCTCGTCGCCGAGTCGCACAGCCGCCCGGTGATCTGGGTGCGCGGCAACCACGACCGCGATTTCGTGCTGCCGGACCCGGGCGGGATCCGCTTCGAAAACCAGTGGGAGATCGGGCAGCTGCTGGTCGTCCACGGCCATGACCTCGACGAGGTGATGCCCCGCCACCGCCTGTTCAAGGCGCTCTTCAAGCTGTTCCACCGCGCTCTCGTATTCGCCGGCCTGCCGGATGTCCACGTCGCCCTCTACGCCAAGAAGTGGGGATTCCTCTACGCCGTACTGAACGAGCACGTGGCCGGGAAGGCGATCAGCAGGGCGGAATCGAGCGGCCACCGCGCCGTCACCTGCGGCCATACCCACGCGGCCATGGAGATGCACCGGGACGGCCGGCGCTATCTCAACACCGGGTCCTGGACCGAGGAGCCGCTCCACTACCTGTCGGTGGACGGCGAGCGCATCGCCCTCGAGGTGTTCCCCGACGGATCGCGGTAGCTGCCTTGCCTGTTCCAGGAAGCCTGTCGAACAGCCGGTTCCGGACCTGCGCCCGGATTGCTGCAGCACCTCGAATCCAGGGCGATTTCATCAAGGCACTTCTCATGGCGGGGGCTGTCATGCTCGCCGCCGGCCCCGGTTCCGCCGCTGCCGAGCCTGCCCTTCTGTGGCCGCTCGACCTCGATCCCGCTCTCTCCTCGACCTTCGGGGAAACCCGGTCCTCCGCGTTTCATGCCGGCATCGATCTCAAGACCTGGGGCCGGACCGGGTGCGAGGTGCGGGCCGTCGCCGCCGGGCACGTCATGCGCGTCCGCACCTCTCCCTGGGGCTACGGCCGCGCCGTGTATCAGAAGCTCCGCGACGGCCGGATCGCCGTCTACGCCCACCTCGAGTCGTTCTCGAAGGTGCTGGCGCAACGGGTACATGCGGCGCAGCAGGAGGCGGGCAGGTACAGCATCGACCTCTGGTTCGGGGAGGGGGAGCTCCCGGTCGCGCGCGGGGAGGTGATCGCGCGCAGCGGCGAGAGCGGTGCGGGACCGCCCCACCTGCACCTGGAGATTCGCAATGCCGGCAACGTCCCGGTCAACCCGCTGCTCCACGGCTACTCCGTAACCGACACGAAGGCACCGACCCTGCAGCGGATCGCCCTGGTGCCGATGGACAGCGCCAGCCGCGTGAACGGACGCTCCCACCCCGTTTCGGTGGAGCTGCGTCCGGGTGCGGAAGCGGGCAGGTTCGCGGCCCCCGGTCCGTTGAGGGTCTACGGCAGGATCGGGATCGCCGTCGAGGAGTACGACCGCGCCGACGCGGCCGCCAACAAGCTGGCGCCGCTCGGCAACCGCCTGCTCGTCGACGGGGTCGAGCGGTTTTCCGCGCGCTACGCCTCGGTCTCCTACTCCGATGGCTACCAGATGCGCCTCGATCGCTTCCGCATTCCCTCCGGCGGGGCCCTGCGCACCTATTTCAACCTCTTTCGCCTGCCGGGGAACCGCCTGCCGTTCTACCGTCCGAAAGGGGAAGCAGCCGGGATACTGCAGTGCGGCGGCGAACCGGCGAGCGGGGCCGAACCGGTCCTGGGGAAGGGGTCGCACCTGCTGGAGATCGAGTCGTTCGACGCCGCCGGCAACAGGGCCACGGCTCGCTGCCGGCTGCTGGTCAACGCCGACCCCGCCATCCTCGGCCCGCGGCTTCTCGCCGCCGATGGAAACCACTTTTTCGCCGAGATGGAGATCGCCGATGCAGACGACGACCGCGTCACCGTTTCGCTGTCCCCGATGGAAGGCGGAAAGGCGCGGCCGGTCGTGCGGCAGGAGGTCCGGGTGGGAGGCGGCCCCTACTCCTTCGCCCTCGAGGGAGGGGGTCCGGGGGCGGTCTGGGAGCTGGCCGCAAGCGATCCGGCCGGCGGCCGCGACGCCGTGATCCTCACCGCGGAGCCGGCTGCCTCGGCGCGGCTGACCGCGGCGCCGGTCCAGGCCCACGGGGAGTACGTCACCGTCGTTTTGACCAGCGACGCGCACCTGACCGCGGCTCCTGCAGTTTCCTTGGAGATAAAGGGCCCGGGTGCCTCCCGGGGCCCGGTCGTTCCCGGCGCGGCCCTCCGTGTGCGCCAGGAAGGCCCTCGACAATTCGAGCTGACCGCGGACCTGCGCGCCCTGCGGGGAGCAGCAGCCGGTCTTCTGGGCGCTTCGGGCCTTCCCGCAGGCCCCGTTCCCGTGCTGGTCGCGGCACCTCCTGACCGCCCCTCGGCGCGGCTCGAGATCCCGCTCAATCTGCGCCCCGCGGTTCCGGGGGAAGCGGTCGATCTGAGTTTCGCCGAAGGCGCGGTTTCCCTCCGCTTCGCCGCGACAAGCGCCTATGGACCCGTCTATCCCCAGGCCTCCCCATTCGCAACGTCCGGCACGAAGGAGCTGAAGAGCACCGGCCCCGGATACGCCTTCGGCCCGGTGCTGGCAAGTTTCGACAAGCATGTCGAGGTAACATTCCGCGTTCCGGAGGATGGCCATGCGCCCGGCAAGCTCGCCGTCTACAGGCAGGGGAGGAAGGGGGGCTGGGGGTTCGCAGGCAACCGGCTGAGCCGGGGATCGACCCGGATCGGCGCCAAGGTCAGGAACCTCGGACGGTTCGCCGTGCTCGCCGACGAAACTCCCCCGGCGATTTCCGGGTTGACCCCCCCCGGCGGCGCCGTTCTGGAGCGCAGCCCGGGCCTCTTCTCGGCCAGGGTCGCCGACTCCGGTTCGGGGATCGGCGCCGAGACCGACCTCGTCATGGAGCTCGATGGGATGGGGGTGATTTTCGAGTACGACCCGGAGGCCAGCCTGCTGCTCTACCGGCCCGAGGCGGACCTGCAGCCGGGAAGGCACGTGCTGCGCGTCACCGCCCGCGACCGGTGCGGCAACGAAGCCGAGAGACGGGCGGAGTTCAGGGTGCGCTGAAGCCGGCGACCTGCACGGTGATCGGCGCGGTAGTCGAATGCGCCCGGCTGACCCGAGGCGATGAAACAGGCGGGGCTGCCTTCATCCCGCCCCGCTATCCCTTCGATTCCCCAAGCGCTCCATGAGGGACCTCGCAGCCTCGCTGAACAGCTCGCTCGTCGGATCGCCGCGGCGCGCCGCGGCGAAGGGGGTCCCTTCATCGGAACACCGGCCTATGCGGGGATCGAGAGGCAACTGCGCCAACAGGTCGATGCCGAAGGCCCCGGCGAGCTTACTCCCGCCCCCTTCGCCGAACAGGTTGGCGCGATGGCCGCAGTGATCGCAGGCGAACTCGCACATGTTCTCGATCAGTCCGAGGAGGGGAACGTCGGTCTGGCGAAACATCGCCACCCCGCGGCGGACGTCCTCCATGGCGATCTCGGAAGACGTGGTGACGATGACGGCCCCGGTGAGCGGCGCCGTCTGGGTCAGGGTGATCTGCACGTCCCCGGTTCCCGGGGGCAGGTCGAGCAGCATGACGTCGATATCCCCCCAGTCGACCTGGAAGAGAAACTGGTTCATCATTTTCGCCAGCATCGGCCCGCGCCAGATCACGGGAACTCCGGGATCGATCAGCATTCCCATGGAGATGACCTTGATCCCGTGCGCCCCGGCCGGTTTGATCCGGTTGCTTCCGGGGTCGACGGCCGGGCGGCCCTCGAGGCCGAGCATTCCCGGGACGTTGGGGCCGTATATGTCGGAGTCGATCAGTCCGACTGCGGCTCCCTCGGCGGCCATGGCGACGGCGAGATTGGTCGCGACCGTCGACTTGCCGACGCCACCCTTGCCGCTCGAAACGGCGACCATATCTTTAACTCCCGGAATGGGTTGGCGGTTATGCACATCAGCCTTGGTCATCACCACTTATGCTCCGAAAGGGGGGTAGAATATCCCCGATGCGCTTCCCATCTGCAACAGCCGCAGTCGCCGTCGTCCCGGCGGTCTGCTTCCTGCTTTCATGCAGCAACGTATCCCGCATGCACAAGGCGTACGAAGCGGGGGACACGAAAAAGCTCGACAAGCTGATTGAGATCGTTTCGCGCCCCGATTACCCCTACGCGACGCGCAGAAAAGCCGCCGAGGTGCTCGGCGAAATCGGCGAACCGGCCGCGGTGCCGGCCCTGATAGGGGTGCTGGGGGAGTACGACCAGCGAACCACTCTCAAGGGGTCGGCCATGGTCTCGCTCGGGAAGATCGGAGACCGCAGCGCCGTAAAGCCGATCGGGAAGCTGCTCGACCGCTCCCTCAACGACCCCAACGTCGAGCTGCGGATGGCGGCCATACCGGTGCTGGGGCAGCTCGGAGGAACCCAGGCAGCGGACATCCTCGTAAACGCGCTGGTCTACTACGACCTGTTGATGCTGCGGGAGGACCGGCGGTATCCCAAGGGGGTCTTCACCGGTGAGGAGACCGACCTCGCGGCTCTTCGCGATTCGCTTCGCGGGCCGATGGAGTTGTTCGGAGATCCGAGTATGGGCACCGGACTGTTCGGGGAGAGTATGCCGCGGATCTCGATGTTCGGCACCCCGATGGAGAACCCGGGCCGCGCAGAAGAGACCACTCCTCGTGAGAGGGCCCTCGCCCACACCTCCCTGGTGATGGTCGGCGAGCAGGCCCTTCCGGTCATTCAGGACCATCTCGACAACAAGACCTCGACGGCGAGCCTGGAGAAGGAACTGCTGGCCATCGTAGAGGAGATCCGGGCCGGCCCTGATGGGGCGGAATCTCCCCCGGGAAGTTGACAAGGTGCCTGGCGGGCTCTATACTGGCCGGCCTTTTGCCAAAACGGATCAGTTGCCTGCCTTCGCTCCCCCTTCCTCCGGCAACTTCACCGAAACGAATCCGGACGTGACCAGGGACAAGGACATCAGCAGCATCCTCGAGGCTTGGAACTACAAGCCGGGAGAACTCATCGTTCGCGCCATTGACGGGAGCGGCCGCAGACGCAAGATCCAGATTCGCGTCGACCTCGGGCTGATGCAGCTGGAGTGGACGGATCGCCCGGACGGGTCCCGGCCCCACAACAGCCGCTCCCTTCTCAGCTATTACCAGAACAAGCTGCGGGAGGCGGTCAGGGGGGAAGGCAAGCGCGGTTTCTCGCTGTCGCGGGAGGACTGCTGGGCCCTGAGCCGGGAGGCGATGCAGTACTACTGGCGGCGCATCAGTTTTTTCGAGCTCAAGGAATACGAGCGGGCCGAAGAGGACGCCGAGCACAATCTCGGTATTCTCGACATGTGCAAGCAGTACGCCGAGCATGACGAGGACCGCCGGATCTCCGATCAGTATCGGGTTTTTGTAACCACCCACCGAATCCAGGCGCGTGCCCTGCAGATGCTGGAGGAGAAAGAGCACGAGGAGGCGCTGCAGGAGATTAGAGGTGGAATCGAAGAGATCGAGCAGTTCCTCGAGGCACAGGAAGAACCCGGTTCCGACGAATGCGAGGAACTGCAGTTTCTCAGAAAATGGGAAAAGGAGGTGGAGGGGAACCGGCCCTTGAGCCGGAGAGAGAGGCTCGACGCCGACCTCCGGGCAGCGGTAGAGGAAGAGAAATTCGAGCTCGCCGCCTCGTTGCGCGACAAGCTTCGCCGCCTTCGGGATTGAGCTCTAAACATCAGCGCAACGGGTGGATCCGGCCGGCTCCGGGCACACAGGGACCGCCGAAACCTCGCGAGCGACCGGCGGCTCCCGGGGCGCTCGCCCACGATTCACGCCCCGCAGGGAACCGCGGGGGCCTCCAGGAGAGAGCAGGATGGTTGAAAAAACGGCGCTTAACAAAAAAGAACGCCAGAAAATGAAGAAGCGGCTTCTCGATCGCCGCGCCGAGTTGATCGCCGATCTGCAGGGCAACGAGACCGAAATCGACCACCTGCAGGATCCCAAGGCGGACGATCTCGACCGCGCCGTCGAAGCGGGAACCATGGAGCTGCTGGTCGCGTTGGGAGATACGGAACGCCGCGAGCTGGAGGAGATCACCCTCGCCCTCGAAAAGCTCGAGACCAACACCTACGGAAAGTGCGAGGCCTGTCTGGAGACGCCGCTCGAGTTGTGCCCGACCTGCCCCCTCATCCCGCCCCTGCGGCTGAACGCCCTGCCGACCGCACGCCTATGCGTCGCCTGCCAGGAGGCCGAAGAGAAGAACCAGATTCCGAGCTACACCCGCCTGAGGCCCCGGCGCCTGATCTTCGGCGAGGACGAGGAGTTCACCCATCCCCTGATGGATTCGAACGACGACAGCTGAGGACCTATTCCCCGGGTTCGCTCAACTCCGCGAGGTCGGCCATGGTGGCGACCCGCAGACCGGCGAGAGCGCGCTGGTAGTCAATCGCCTCGCGCAGCCCGTCCAGTCGCGCCTGGGTCAGGGCAGTCTGGGCCTGAAGCAGTTCCTGGCTGTCGGCCAGTCCCAACTCGAAACGGCTGCGTTCCACGTCGTAGGTCCGTTCGGCGACCTCGAGTTCTTCGCGGCCAAGTTCGATCTGTCGTTCCGCTTCGCTGACGGTGCGCACGGCGTCGCGGATTTCTCGCACGATCCCACGCTCGACCGACTCGCGGTTGAGCAGTGATTTCTCCAGGTCGATCTCCGCCCGGCGCACGCGGGCGCGCCGCTCCCCGCCGTCGACGAGCGGGAGTTCCATGCGGATTCCCGCCGAGACAAGGCTGCGTTCGAAGGTGCTGCTGACGTCGCTGGCCTCCGAGCCCCGTCCCAGCAGCGTCAGCCGCGTGTTCAGCTGCGCAGTCGGGCCGAGCTGCTGCTCAAGATCCCTGAGCGAGAGCTCCGAGGAGCGACGCGACCACTCCGCCTGGCGCAGGTCGCTGCGCCGGCCCAGTCCGATCTCGACGGCCTGTCCTTCGGCGATCGGCACCACCTGGTGATCGACCGCGGTCAGCACCTCGAGCGGTTCGTCCATCTCCATCCCGAGTATCTCCCGCAAGCGGTCGCGCTGGCTTTCGATCTGCGTCTGCGCCCTGGTGAATTCCGCTTCCGCCCTGAGCTTCTCGACCCTGAGGTGCAGCGCCTCCACTTCGGCGATCAGCCCGATTTCGAACTTGCGCAGGGCGAGATCGAGGGCCGCCGTCGACTGCTCGAGCCGCTGCTTCTGGATCTCGAGCTCGCGGATCGCCTGCACGAGGTCGTAGAAGGAGTTGGTGACCTGCTCCTCGAGCTGGAGTTCACGGCGGTACAGGTTTGATCGGCTGATCGAGAGCCCGAGCTGGGCCTGTTGAAGCTGGATTTCCGCGGCCGGCGTGAACAGGAGGTCGCGTGTGTACTCGACCTGCAGATCGCCGACGAACTCGCGCCGGTCCATGCGGCGGTTGGAGCTGAAATCGTTGCGCGAGCCGGAGGCGGTGACGCTGAACCTGCCGACGTGGGGAACCCGTTGCGACAGCGTCGTCCGGCCCCCGTAGACCATGTTCGTGTTCTCTTCGCGGACTCTCTGGATCAGGGCGATGTTGTCCTGGAGCCGGCGGCTCTCGGTATAGGTTGGCAGGTCGAAGGAGGCGTCGATGCCCAGCCCGAATTGGGCGCGCGCCTGGCGCAGCTGTTCCCGGGTGGCCTCGAAATCGCGAAGGTCGCTGAGGTACCCGAGATTCTTTCTGGCTGCGAGATCGATGCATTCCCCCAGCGAGAGGGGCGCGGCGTGGGCGGGTGGATCGACGAGCAGGGCGAGGGCGAAAGCGGCCGCGGCCAGGGGCAGGCCGTTCTTCCGCATCGACTTCCGGCGGCGGTTCAACATTGGTGAAATTCTCGCAAGTTTATGTATTTTTGAACGATACAGTATTCTGAACAGTATTCTGAACAGTATTCTGAAAGTGTTGGAAATTCTAATTACTCGGCGAGACCTCATCAAACCGGATGGCGGGAGAAACGGCATCTCACGGCTGCCGGTGTCCGCCGGGGCCGATCCGTGCAGGCGGGCGGAATGGGACTCTGTCTGGTAACCGGCGGGGCCGGATTCATCGGTCGCTGGCTGGTTTCCGGGTTGCTGCAACGCGGCAAGCGGGTCATCGTCCTCGACAACCTGTCGGGCGGTTGCCGCGCCAACCTCGCCGAGTTCTCCGGCCGTCCCGGATTCGAGGGGCTGATCCGGGGGGACGTCCGGAATCCCGGAACCTTGTACGAGCTTTTCTTCCGCGGCCTCGAGTGCTGCTTTCATCTCGCTTCGGTAACGGATCCTCGGAAATCGTTGGAAGAACCGCAGGAGACCTTCGACTGCGTCGTTGGCGGCACCATGCGGCTGCTCGAAATGTGTCGCGAGTACGACTCCAGAATGGTTTTCGTCAGCACCTCCCGGATCAGCGACGGCGGTTCGGCCATTTCCGAGGAGCATCCCCCGGGGGCCGGGTCCCCGTACGCCGCCTGCAAGCTGGCGGCCGAGAATCTCTGCCTCGGATACCACCGGGCCTACCGCCTTCCCGTCGTCGTCGTGCGGCCCTTCGACATCTACGGGCCCTTCCAGAGGGGCGAGGGAGAAGGGGGGGTGGTCGCTCGCCTGCAACGGCGGGCAATGGCGGGTGAATCCCCGGTCCTTGGCGGGGACGGGGAGGAGACCCGGGATTTCGTGTACGTGGAAGACTGCGTCGCCCTGATAGTCGAGGCCGGGCTCTCGCGGCGCTGCGAGGGAGAGGTGCTCAACGCCGCCAGCGGCCGCGGGGTGCCCCTCGGGGAGCTGGCGGAAATGATCGCCGGAGACCGGGTGGCCACCCGGGAGCCTGAGCACCCCTCGGGCGAGCCCTCGGAGATGGTGGGGGACGGCTCCAAGGCCGCGGCTCTCACGGGCTGGAAACCATCGGTGGACCTCCGCGAAGGGCTTGAAAGGACCCGGGCGTGGATGGAGGCCCACCCAACGGCCTGCACTTCGGAAAAGGGGTGTCCGGCAACGGAAAAACGAGGAACGGAATGACGTCGACACTGGTAACCGGGGGCGCCGGGTTCATCGGTTCACACCTGGTCGAGGAGCTGCTCGCGAAAGGACACCGCGTCCGCGTCCTCGACAATTTCTCTTCCGGCAGGCAGGAACGCCTCGAGCCGTTCGCCGGCGGGATCGAAATCGTCGGGGGAGACCTGCGCAGCCGGCGGACCGTGCGCGAAGCGGTCGACGGGGTCGACTTCGTCCTCCACCAGGCGGCGGTGCCGTCGGTGCCGCAGTCGGTGGAGGATCCGGTTACCACCAACGACGTCAACGTCGGCGGCACCCTCAACCTGCTCGAGGCGGCGCGGGATGCCGGGGTGAAACGGCTCGTCAACGCCTCTTCCTGCTCGGTGTACGGCGACACCGAGACCGTGCCGAACACCGAGGACATGGTGCCGAAGCCGATTTCTCCGTACGCGGTTTCCAAGTTGACGGGCGAGTTCTACTGCCGGGTTTTTTCGCAGCTGTACGGTCTCGAAACGGTGTCCCTGAGGTATTTCAACGCTTTCGGCCCCGGTATGGATCCCGGCTCCGCGTACGCCGCCGTCATCGCCATCTTCACGGTGGGGCTGATCGAGGGCAGGCCGCTGACCATCAACGGCGACGGCACCTTTGCGCGGGACTTCACCTACGTCAAGAACGTAGTCCACGCGAACACCAGGGCCCTGGAAGCCGAGGGGGTCAGCGGGGAGGTCTTCAACGTGGGGTGCGGCGCCACCACCAGCCTGAACGAGGTGGTCGAAATCCTCAGGGAGCTGCTGCAGACAGAGGGAGACATCCGTCACGGACCGGAACGGCCCGGCGACATAAGGCGCTCCCTCGCCGGCATCGACAAGGCGCGCCGGATGCTGGGGTACGTGCCCCGGGTTCCGGCGCGCGAGGGAATCGAGCGCACCGTTACCTGGTACAGGAACGAAGGCAGAAGCGCCGGCGACTGGATCTGGAGAACGGCTCCATGAGCGCCCTGATCCAAAAGATCGAGCGCGGGGAAGCGCGGCTGGCCGTCCTCGGCCTGGGCTACGTCGGCCTGCCGCTCTCGGTGGAGTTCGCACGCGGCGGCATCCGCACCTCCGGCATCGACGTCGACCCGGAAAAGGCTGGTCGAGTCAACGCCGGCGATTCCTACGTGTCGGAGGTGGCCGGCGACGAGCTCAAACGGCTGGTCGACGCCGGAACGCTCTCGGCAGGCACCGATTTCAGCGTGCTCAAGGAGGTGGATTGCGTCTGCATCTGCGTTCCCACGCCGTTGAGCAAGACGAAGGCCCCCGACATCTCCTACATCGTTTCCGCCTGCGACGAGATCGCGCGCTACACGCACCCGGGAATGCTCGTCGTTCTCGAAAGCACGACGTACCCAGGTTCGACCGAGGAATTGATCCTCCCGAGGCTGTGCGTCGACGGCGCCGTGCCTGGCGAGGATTTCTTTCTCGCCTTCTCGCCGGAGCGCGTCGATCCGGGAAACCGGCGCTGGACTACGCGGAACACCCCCAAGGTGATCGGAGGACTGACCCCGAAGTGCACCGCCGCGGCCGCGGCTCTCTACAAGCACGCGGTCGAGGTCGTCGTCCCGGTTTCCTCTCCTGCCGCCGCGGAGATGGTCAAGCTGCTGGAGAACACCTACCGCTCCGTAAACGTCGGACTGGTCAACGAGATCGCCCTGATCTGCGACCGGCTGGGGCTCGACGTCTGGGAGATCATCGAGGCCGCGGCGACCAAGCCGTTCGGCTTCATGCAGTTCTCCCCCGGTCCCGGGTTGGGGGGGCACTGCCTGCCCATCGACCCGCTGTACCTCTCCTGGAAGATGCGCAGCCTGGATTACGAGACGCGATTCATCGATCTCGCGGACAAGGTGAACGCGCACATGCCGCATCACGTTGTGGAGAAGGTCGCCGACGCCCTCAACGACGAGGGGCGGGCCGTCAAGGGGTCGCGGGTGCTGGTCATCGGCGTCGCCTACAAGGCGGACGTCGAAGACGTCCGCGAGAGTCCCGCGGTGCGCATCATCGACCTGCTGCGGCGCAGGGGAGCGGAGGTATCCTACCACGACCCGCACGTCGCCAGGCTCTCCGTCGAATACGGGGACGACCTCGCCTCCGTCGAGCTGGACGGAGAGACGCTCGAAGCGGCCCACTGCGTCGTGATAGTGACGGCGCACTCGGCCTGCGACTGGAGCCGTGTTGCCTGCAAGGCGCAACTGATCGTCGATACCCGCAACGCCCTGGGACCGCTCGGGGAAGCGGGGAAAGTGAGGGGGCTGTGAGCACCCACGGACAAACGACCCTGGCCTGTGTCGGTGCCGGTTACTGGGGCAGGAACCTGGTGCGGGTATTCGGCAGCCTGCCGGAGATCCGTTTGAAGACCGTCTGCGACGCCAACGCCGATATCCGCAAGGGGATGCGAGCGCAGTACCCGGACGCCGAGGTGGCGGCGTCGTACGACGAAGTGCTGGCCGACCGCGAAGTGGAGGCGGTGGTGCTGGCGGTGCCGGCGATACGCCATTTTGCCGCGGCCAGGGCGGCTCTGGAGGCGGGCAAGCACGTGTTCGTCGAAAAGCCGATGACCTTGTCCGGCAGCGAGGCGGAAGAACTGGTGGAGCTGGGGGAAAGGCAGGGGTGCACGCTGATGGTCGGACACCTGCTGGAGTACCACCCCGCGGTAGATCTCCTCAAGGAGATGATCGCCCGGGGGGAGTTGGGGGAGATCTGCTACCTCTACTCGCAGCGGGTGAACCTCGGCATCGTGCGCCGCGACGAGAACGCCTTGTGGAGCTTCGCGCCGCACGACCTGTCGGTGATGCTCTACCTGTTGGGCCAGGTCCCCGACACGGTGAGCGCCCGCGGCGAGTCGTACCTGCAGCGGGGAGTGGAGGACGTCGTTTTCGTCAACCTGCATTTCCCCGACGGGAAGATGGCGCAGCTGCAGGTGTCGTGGCTCGATCCGCACAAGATCCGCAAGCTCACCATCGTGGGAAGCCGCAAGATGGCGGTATTCGACGACATGGAGAGCACCGAGAAGGTGCGTATCTACGACAAGGCCGCCGAGCGCGAGGAGTACGAAAGCTACGGCGATGCCATTACCCTGCGGCTGGGGGACATCGTGATCCCTCACATCCACATGGCGGAGCCCCTGCGCCTCGAGGCGCAGCATTTTGCCGACTGCATCCGCTCCCGGAAAACCCCGCGCAGCGACGGGCGGGACGGGCTGCGCGTAGTGCGGGTGCTCGAGGCGGCGCAGCGATCCCTGCAGGAGGACGGGGCGCCGCAGCGGCTCGCCTGGTAGCCCGGGCGGTGGAATCGGCTGTTCGCTTTCCAGGTCCAGTGATCCCGTGACCGCCTGCCCGCACCGGACCCGGATTGACGAGGACGGATTCTGCGTGCTCGAAGGCGTGATCCCGGCCGGCGCGGTCGGCGGGGTGCGCGACAGCGTCCTGGCCACGGCCGCGGCCCGCAAGATCGCCGATCCGCGCAGCCGCCTCGACAAGGTGTCCGGACTGATAAACTTCGACCAGTCCTTCGCTCCCTACCTCGCCGAGCCTCGCCTGCTGGGACTGTGCAAGGCGCTGCTGGGGGAGCACCTGCGGGTGTCCTACACCACCTGCATGGTGACTCATCCGGGCAACGAACGGGGGGCCTGGCACGCCGACTGGCCGTTCAATCAACAGAACGCCGGGCACGTTCAGGCGCCGTACGCCGATGCCGTGCTGCACCTGACGACGATCTGGATGCTCACCCCATTCACCGCGGATACGGGCACCCTCGTGGTGCCGGGATCCCACCGGTTCGGCAACAACCCTTCTGGAGACGCCGGCGTCGATCCGAACCAGCTCCATCCTGACGAGGTCGACGTGGAGGGGGATGCCGGATCCGTGCTCGTCATGGACAGCAGGCTGTGGCACGCCATCAACCCGAACCGGTCCGGCGAGCCACGGGTGGCCATGCCGATCCGCTTCGCCCCGTGGTGGCTGAACCTCGACTCCTTGCGGCCCGGATCGGACGAGCGCGAACGGCTGACCGCCGGGGGGCTGTCGGAGAACGTGGTTCCCCTGGTGCCGGCCGAGGTGTTCGCCCGGCTGCCCGCAGAGGTGAGACCGCTCTTCCGCCACTGGGTGGACCGCCCCTGAGGGGGTGACGCGAAAGCCGGGGGCGCGGGATCCAGCGTCCCGGCCCGAAGCGGTCGCAGGGATCTTTCCTGTGGGTCTATGGCTCGCAGGTTGCCCTGCCGCTTCCCTCCGTAAGCCACTGGCCATTGTAGATCATGACCTTGCCTGAACCCCTGCAACGAGATCCGGACAGGGGGCGTCCAAAGATTGGCGGCGGTGAGTACCCCGGCAGGGCTCGATGTCGAAGGGGGCGAATCCGTCCCGGGAGATCGCCATGGTCCCGGCAACGGGAATGAGTCCGTATGCGGGGGATCGTCCGGTGCTGCGGCGGGTTGCCGGGGGAAGAAGGGAACGGCACAAAAAAAGGCGCTCGAGTCGGCTTCGACGCCTTTGGACAGTTTCGATGGTAGCGGCGGAGGGACTCGAACCCCCGACACGTGGATTATGATTCCACTGCTCTAACCAACTGAGCTACGCCGCCCCGAAAATCGCAAACCTAGGTGGGGCCCTGTTTCCTGTCAACAAAGGAACGGGGCAATACCACGGGACGCACTCGTTCTTCAATACCCGAAGATTTCCTCGGTTCCGACGGCAACCACCTTGCCGTACCTGCCGAGGCGGTCGAGGTCGAACTTCGATCCGTCCCCCACGACCGAGATCATCTTCGGCCGCCCGCCGATATGCTCGGCATGGTAGTCGAGAAGCCGCTCTAGCGAGGAGGAGCGGATCCGTTCGAATCGCTGTTGTCTCGGATCGACCGGGACTTCCTGGAGTTCCCACTTGTGCACCGCCCCCAGCACGTCCCTGAACCCGAGTCTGCGGGTGCGGTACTGCTCCACCAGCGCCTTTCGCGCCGCGGCGAAGCGCTCTTTCGAGGCGGGGATGTCGTCGATCAGCTCGAGGAACGCCCCGACCGCTTCGGGGGTCTTGTCCGCCTGGCAGCCGATGAAGGCGGAGAACAGGTCGAAATCCCCCTTGCGGGTTCCCGGGAACAGCCAGGCCCAGGTCGAGTACGCCAGGGCCCTGGCTTCCCTGAGTTCCTGGAAGACGATTCCGGCCATACCGCCGTAGAAATACTCGTTGAAGAGGTCGATCTGGGGGCGCCTGTTTTCGCCGTAGGTCTCGCCGCCGGATTCGATGCGCACCAGGGCCTGGGCCATCTCCTTGTCGAAAAACAGGATTTCGGTCTCCTCTGGACGGCGTATCTCCAGGGCCTCGAACGGGGGGGGAGGTTTCAGTTGGGCTGTCATGGGCGGGTACCGTTGCGACAGCGTCGCCGTAATCTCCTCGAGCGGCAGCGACCCCGTATACGACAGGTCGTGCTCGTAGGACAACAGGCTCGCAACTAGCCCGTGCAATTCCCCTACTGTCAGGCGCCGGAGCCGCTCGTTCGGAACGACCCGCAGGAAGGAGGAGTTGTCTCCATGGCGGTTGTAGCGGAACAGGGCACGGTGAACGGTGTTGTGATCCTTTACCGCGTCCTGCCGCTGTGCCAGGATGATGCCGATCAGCTCCCCAAGGGTGCTGTCCGGGGCCGCGGCCCGGCTCAGGGCCGCTACCATCAGATCGATGGAGGCTGCGAAGTTTTCGTCCAGCCCGGAGATGGAGATGCTCGTCGCGTGGCTGCCCGGGGAGAAGGAGAACTCCGTTCCCAGGCGGTACCACTCCTTCTTCAGGTCCCCGGCGCTCAACTCCCCGGCACCCGACTTGTCGAGGAGCCGCCCGGCCACCCCCAGCCGCTCGTCCGTCAGCTTGCCGACGTCGACCGATATCTCGAAGGAAAAGAGGTCGTTCAGGGGGTTGGCGGCGTAGTACAGATCGACTCCGTCGCGCAGCTTCTTCCTGGTGAAATCCCTGCCGGGTACCACGAACACCGGTTCGATCTCCTCACTCGGAAGCGCGAGGATTTCGGCGGCGAAAGGGGACTGCTTCGAGGGGTCGATGTCGATGGCGTCCAGTTCCGGTTTCTCGATCCTGGGAACTTCCGGATCGCCGTCGCGGCGGTAGCCGGCGACGTAGCCATCGCTGAAGTACTTCTTCGCCACCTTGACGATGTCCTTCCGGCGCAGGCTGGCCATGCGTTCGAGCTTGCGGCGGGCGTGGTTCCACTTCCGGAAAGACAGGAACGCCTCGTTCATCAGTCCGACTCGCGAGCTGTTCGCCTCGAGCTTCCTGCGGTACTCCTTCTTCCAGTCGGTGACGATGGCGGGAATGATCCAGTCTTCGAACTCCCCCGACTTGATCAACTCCACCTGCTCGAGCAGGAGCGCCTCGACTTCCTCCAGGCTCTGTCCCTCCTTGGGGACTCCGTACAGATACTGGGCTCCGTAGTCGTTGCTGTTGTGGTGGGACGTCGTCCAGGAGCCGGCGCGCCGCACCCGCTGCTTCTGGTTGAGGTTGAGGTTGATGAGGCCGGCGGTGGCGTTGTCGAGGATGTAATCGAGCACCTGCAGCGCCTCGGTCTGCTTGTGGGTGCTCGCAGCGGTGCGGAACGCAAGCAGAACGTACTCCTCTCCAGGGTAGACCACCTCGACGCGTTCGACTTCCTTCAGCTTCTTCTCTTTCCACTTCCTCCGCTTCGGAAGCCGGCGCGGTTCCCAGTTGGAGAACTCGCGCTCGATCAGGGCGATCGTCTCCTCGATGTCGATGTCCCCCGAGACGATTACCGCCATGTTGTTCGGAACGTACCAGGTCCGGAAATACTCGTACATCAGCTTGAGGGACGGGTTCTTCAGGTGTTCCACCGAGCCGAGAGTCGTCTGCTGCCCGTAGGGATGAACCTTGTAGAGGCGGCGGTTCACCGCCTCCCGGATGAGCCGGTCCTTGTTGTCGAGCGAGCGGTTCTTCTCCTCGTACACGGTTTCGAGCTCGGTCTGGAACAGTCTGAAAACCGGTTGCGAGAAGCGCTCCGCTTCCAACCGTGCCCATTGGGGGAGTCGATTCGCCGGCAGGTCGACCTTGTACACCGTCTCTTCGAACCAGGTGTGGGCGTTGAGACCCTCCGCCCCGAGGGAGGCGTAGACCCGGTCCAGCTCGCCGGGGACGGCGTGCCGCGATCCGAGCTGTCCTTGTTCGTTGATCAGGGCGTAGAGCTTCCGGCGCTGCGTCGAATCGGTCTCGGCGAAGCGGCGTTCGTAGAGGGTTACGATGCTGTCGAGATGGACGCGCTCCGCCTCGTAATAGAGGGTGCCGAGACGAGTCGTGCCCTTGAACAGCATGTGCTCGAGGTAATGGGCGATCCCGGTAGATATTCCGGGGTCGTGCTTGCTGCCCGCCCTGACGGCGGTCTCGGCGTGAAACCGGGGTTTCTGATCGTTTTCGCTGAGATATACGGTCAGGCCGTTCTTCAGGCGGTAGACGTGAACGGCCATCGGGTCCGACGGATCCGGCGCCTCGATGAGCTTCGGCTGTGACCAGGAGGGGATGGCGACGGCGAGCGCGGCCGCGATCCGCCATGCCAGGGCCAACGATCGGGTCATGCTGGTTGCTCTCGGGTGACTTCGCTGTGGTGAGTGGGATGCGGAGTGGAAGAGCATAACGGTCCTGCGACCTCGCCGTCAATTTCATGCAGCAACCTTAAAAAACCCCCGATTCACGCGGAAATGGGATGAGGAGGAGAGGGAATACCGGAAAAAGCCATCCCGGGTCGGTTGGTGTGTGGGAGGGAGTCAGGCGGCGCGGAATTCCCGGCCGGGCACGGTTGTTGATGCGATCTCCCCGCCATGGCCAGCAACTCCCACGCCGCCCAGGAGTGCGACGCATCGGAAACAGCGGCGACGCGGATCGCACACACTCTTCGCGCCGGCGCCAGGTGTCTGCTCGATTTCGTCTACCCGCCGCACTGCGCAGTCTGCCGCGAGCCCGTCGTTTCGCTGGAACAGGCCCTGTGTCCTTCCTGCCGCGATGAGATCGTCCAGCCTCTTGCGAACCGGTGTCCTCGCTGCAGCGGCGTTCGTGTGCGGACCGGCGCGTTGCCCGGAGACCCCGGTTCTTCCCTGAAGGACTGTTCCCAGTGCCGGAACTGGCCTCCGGTGATCGAGCGCGCCCTGGTGCTGGGGCCGTTCGCAGGCGCCCTGAGGGAGGCCGTCCATGCGATCAAGTTCGCCGGCCATCGCAGGCTGGCCGTGGAGTTGGGCATGCACCTGGCCTCACTGCCCGGGTTCGAGGAGCTCGGATGCATCGACCTGCTGGTCCCGGTACCGCTTCACCCGACCCGGCTGCGGGAGCGCGGGTTCAACCAGAGCCTGCTCATTGCCCGCGGCATCGCCGCGGCAAGCGGCAAGCCGGTCGCCGCGGACAAGGTCAGGAGGGTCGTGGCGACTCGTCAGCAGGCGAAGTTGACGGCGGCGGAACGGATGCAAAACCTCAGCTCCGCATTCGCGGCATCCGCCCTCCCTCGAGGGGTTGTCGCGGGCCTGGTCGACGATGTGATAACGACCGGCTCGACCATCGGGGCATGCGCGGAAACCCTCGCCGCACGGGGGGCTTCCGTGGTCGTCCTGGCGCTCGCTTCGGCACCTTTGAAAGGAGCCTGAAAGTCCCCGTCCGTCTTGACGTTATCCACAGGGCGAGATAGAATTGCCGCCCTCTCGCATCGCCCTGCCGGACAGCGGTTTTCCGGGGGCCATCGAGGGGCGTCCCCGCTGCCGCAGGGCGCGAGGGACGAGGATTTATCGCCCCCTCCTGAAGGAGAGGAAACCCATCCGAGAGGGGGCTCGCTCCCGAGGTGGATTTTCCGACGCATTTTGCAGAAACAGGAGTGGAATTGCCGAATAAGACGGTCGGAATTCTTACCGGAGGTGGCGACTGTCCCGGACTGAATGCCGTCATTCGCGCCGCAGTTCGCAAAGGTATCGTCGAGTACGGGTACCGCTTCCGCGGGGTGCTACTCGGCTGGAGGGGAATGCTCGAGTGCCAGTGGCTGCCCATCGGGCTCGAGGAGATCTCCGGCATCCTGCCGCGAGGCGGGACCATACTGGGTACTTCGAGAACCAACCCGTTCAAGGATCCCGACGGCGGCGATATCGTCGTCGAAAACATCAAGCGTATGAAGCTCGACGCCCTGATCGCCATAGGGGGGGACGACACCCTTACGGTCGCACACCAGCTCACGGAGATGGATGCTCCGGTGGTCGGGGTCCCCAAGACAATCGACAACGACATCAGCAAAACGGACTACACCTTCGGTTTCGACACCGCGGTCAATATCGTCACCGAGGCGCTGGATCGCATTCACACGACCGCCGAATCCCACAACAGGGTGATGGTCGTCGAAGTGATGGGAAGGCACAGCGGCTGGATTGCCGTCCACGCCGGCATCGCCGGGGGAGCAGACATGATCCTGATCCCCGAACAGGCGTACTCGATCACCGAGATCGTCGCGTCGATTCAGAAGCGCCACGAGCGCGGGAAGGACTTCAGCATCGTCGTGGTTGCGGAGGGAGTGAAGATCGAGGGAACGGACGACCACGTGGTTTCATCGCAGGGCAAGGACGAGTTCGGCCACCTGAAACTGGGCGGGGTGGGACACCTGGTGGGGGAGGAGATCGAAAAGCGGACAGGCTACGAAACCAGGGTTACCGTTCTGGGTCATTTGCAGCGCGGCGGCACCCCGACGGCTTTCGATCGCGTTCTGGGAACCCGGTTCGGGATCGCCGCCATAGACTTGGTCGCCGCCGGCGATTTCGGCAAGATGGTGAGCCTGCAGGGAAATGAGATCGTGCCCATCCCCCTCGGGGAAGGGATCGGAGAGCTGAAGATGGTGGGTGAGGATCTTTTCGACATCGCGCGAGTTTTTTTCGGGTGACTCAGCGAATATGAACACTGTTTTCAATGGCAAGGCCGGGCAGTAGCCCGCGGAGAAAGCCCATGCCGAAAAAAACGATTGACGACGCCGATGTAGCCGGCAAGCGCGTCCTGGTGCGTGTCGATTTCAACGTGCCGATAGACGCCGACCGCAACATTACCGACGACACGCGCGTGAAGGCGGCGCTGCCGACCCTGTGGCGTCTTCTGGAAAAGGGGGCCTCGCTCGTGCTGATGTCCCACCTCGGCCGCCCCAGGGGACAGCACCGGCCCGACCTCACGCTCGCGCCGGTGGCCAGCCTGTTGCATCAGCTGCTGGGAACCTCGGTCCACCTGGCGCCGGACTGCATCGGCGAAGAAACGCGGCGCATGGCCGCGGACCTCAAGCCTGGGCATGTGATCCTGCTGGAGAACCTGCGCTTCCACCCCGAAGAAGAGGAGAACGACCCCGATTTCGCGCGGCAGCTGGCCGGCCTTGGGGATCTCTACGTCAACGACGCATTCGGCGCCGCCCATCGCGCCCACGCTTCCACGGAGGGAGTAACCCATTTTTTCGACGAGGCAATCAGCGGCTACCTGATGAAAAGGGAGCTGCAGTACCTCCAGGACGCCATCGCCGATCCCCAGAGGCCCTTTATCGCAATCCTGGGGGGTGCCAAGGTGCCCGACAAGATCGAGGTGATCCGCAACCTGATGACCAAAGTCGACACCCTGCTCATTGGCGGCGGCATGTCGTACACCTTTCTGAAAGCACGGGGGCTGGAGATCGGGGACTCCCTGTTCGACCCGGAGTCCGTGGCGGTGGCTGGCGAGCTGCTGTCCCAGGCGGAAAGCAGTGGCGTCGAGTTGCTGCTGCCGGTGGACCTCGTCGTAGCCGGCCGCATCGCCGCGGGTGTCGATACCGAGGTAGTCGCCGCCGCCGCCATCCCGGAAGGCCTGCAGGGGCTGGATGTGGGACCGGAAACGAGCTCCCTGTTCGAAGACCGGGCAAGCAAGGCGGGCACCGTCGTCTGGAACGGACCCCTGGGTGTTTTCGAGGTAGAGCCGTTCGCGAACGCTACGCTCTCGATGGCCCGCTGCCTGGAACGGGCCGGCTGGGAATCGGGCGCGGTGACCATCATCGGAGGAGGGGACACCGCGGCCGCGGTGGCGAAGGCCGGGGTAGCCGACCGCATGACCCACGTCTCTACCGGGGGGGGCGCTTCCCTCGAATGCCTCGCCGGTTTAGAGCTGCCGGGAGCGGCAGCTCTTTCAGACGGCTAGTGTCTGCGGGCGTAAGAAGAGTTACGAACGAGGGCGAGGACCAACTGCGTCCTTTCGCCGAAGCGCCCGGCTCGCAAGGAACCTGAGCGTGCCGTACCGGGGGTGTACGGCGAGCGAAGGCACCGCCGTGAGATGGGATTTAGGGTAAAATCGCACAGATGAACTGGTTTGGATTGAACCGCGATTTCCCCTCAAGATGCAGCGGCGGCGGAATTCACGCGGAATTGCGCGCGCAGGCACTAGCACAGCCGCCTGTCGCAAGGCAGCGGTAGGTCCCGTCCATGAAGCGCCAGCCTCTGATAGCCGCAAACTGGAAGATGCACAAAACCGGTCCCGAGGCCGCTTGCCTTGCAGCGGATCTGCGCGGCCGAATCGAAGCGTTCTGCATCTCTCGCGACGTAGTCGTCTGCCCTCCGCACACCTCCCTGTTCCAGGTCCGGAACGCCTTGAAAGAGAGCGCGATTTCTCTCGGGGCGCAGAACATGCACTGGGAAGAAACCGGGGCGTTCACCGGTGAGATCTCGGCTCCCATGTTGTTGACCAGTGGTTGCACCCACGTTATTTTAGGTCACTCTGAAAGACGGCAGTCGTTCGCCGAAACCGACGCGGCCGTCAATCGGAAATTGAAGGCCGCGTTATACTTCGGCCTCTCACCTCTCTTGTGCATCGGCGAAACGCTGGCAGAGCGAGAGGGCGGTCGCACTGAGGCAGTCGTTCTCGGACAGCTGCAGGCGGCCCTGGAAGAGATTCCCTCCGACGACATCCCGCGAACCGTTATCGCCTACGAGCCGGTGTGGGCTATCGGCACCGGTAGAACCGCCACCCCCGAGCAGGCGGACGACCTTCACCGACTTATCAGAGATTCAATTTGCCGCCACTGGGGCCAAAGCGTGGCCCAGCAAGTTCGCATTCTGTACGGCGGGAGTGTCAAACCAGACAATGCTAAGGACCTTTTCGCACGCGAAAATATCGATGGCGGCCTCGTTGGCGGAGCATCCCTTGAAGCGGGGAGTTTTTCCGCGATAGTCCGGGCCGCGGAGTGACGTCATGATTGTCCTGCTCACGATTCTTCACGTTCTGATCGCCATCCTCCTCATCGTTGCCGTGCTCATGCAATCGGGCAAGGGCGGCGGTTTGGCCGCCTCCGTCGGAGGGGGGTTGGCTTCGTCTTCGGTTCTCGGCGGCCGCACCGCGGCGACCTTTCTCTCGAAAACGACCAGCGCGCTCGCAACGGCATTCCTGGTCAGCTGCCTCGTGCAGTCGTTCATGTGGAGCAGCTCCGACGAACAGCCGATGACGGCTACAGAGAGAATGCTGCAGGAAGGCGGGGTGCCGCAGAGTCAGCTCCCGGATTTCGAGGAAACCATCGGTGATGAGGTCGAGAATCCGTCCGTGCTCGGGGGCGGAACCGACGCCGCGAAGCCGGCGGCGGGCGAAGGCTCGCAGGAGTAGCGAATCCCCCGGGGGATTTCGGAATCGTGCGGAAGTGGTGGAATTGGTAGACACGCTGTCTTGAGGGGGCAGTGCCTTCGGGCGTCGGGGTTCGAATCCCCGCTTCCGCACCAATAAACCAGCCATCGACCCATTGACGAGAAAGAGAACGACATGGCAACGAAACCACACTATCCCGACTACACCAGCGACGGCAAGTACAAGGTCATCGGCACCCGTCCGGTCCGCCATGACGGCCACGACAAGGTGACCGGCCGAGCGGTCTACGGAGCGGATGTCAGGCTTCCCGATACACTCTACGGAAAGGTGCTTCGCAGCCCCCACGCCCATGCGCGCATCCTTTCCATCGACACGAGCAGAGCCCTCGAGGTCCAGGGGGTTCGCGCCGTCGCCACCGCCGACGATCTCGTCGAGACGGTCGACAAGCTTTCGGACATAGGCGAGACCCTCGTCAACATTCGCGAAATCGCCCAGAACAGCCTGGCATCGGACAAGGTGCTCTACAAGGGCCATGCGGTCGCCGCGGTTGCGGCAACGAGCCCGCACATCGCCGAAGAGGCGCTGGCCCTGGTCGAGGTCGAGTACGAACCCCTGCCGGCCGTCGTCGACGTGCGCGAAGCGATGGAAGAGGGGGCGCCCCTTCTCGACGAAAACCGCACTACCCAGTCCCTGGGGGAGGATTCGGGAAAGAAGAGCAATACCGCCAGCTACAACCAGCACAAGATGGGGGACCTCGAGGAAGGTTTTGCCGAGGCCGACGTGATCGTCGAGCGGGAGTTCCACACCGCCACCGTTCACCAGGGTTACATCGAGCCCCACAACACGACCGTCTTCTGGAAGGAAGACGGCTCGGTCACCGTCTGGGTCAGCACCCAGGGGCCGTTCCAGATTCGCGCCCAGCTTGCCGAAGTGCTGCAGTTGCCGATCTCGAAGGTCAAGGTGATCCCCTGCGAAATCGGCGGCGGGTTCGGCGGCAAATTCCCGATCTACATGGAACCTGCGGCCGCGGTGATGTCGCACAAGACCGGCCACCCGGTGAAGATGCTGATGAGCCGGAGCGAGGTTTTCGAGGCGACCGGGCCGGCGCCAGGGTCGTTCCAGCGCATCAGGATGGGGGTGACCAATGACGGCCGCCTCGTCGCCGCCTACTGCTACATGGTGTACGAAGCCGGCGCCTACCCCGGCTCGGCCGTCGGCGCCGGTTCGCAGTGTATTCTCGCCCCGTACAACATTCCGAACGTCACCATCGACGCCTACGACGTCGTCGTCAACAAACCCAAATCGAGTGCCTACCGCGCCCCGGGGGCTCCGAACGCCGCTTTCGCGTCGGAGACCGTAATCGACGAGCTCGCCGAAAAGATCGGTATGGACCCAATGGAGCTGCGGCGCAGGAACTCGGCCCTCAAGGGCACCCGCCGGGCGGACGGCACCGTCTACAGCGAGATCGGTTGCGAGGAGACGGTCGCCGCCGTCGTCGATTCCGACCACTACCGGAGCCCGGCCCCGAGCGGTCCAAACCAGGGGCGCGGCGTCGCCTCCGGTTTCTGGTTCAACGGGGGAGGGCAGTCGGCCGCGACCATCGTCGTGGCAACGGACGGCACCGTGACCCTCCAGGAAGGCTCGGCCGACATCGGCGGCACGCGCGCCGCCATGGCGATGATCGTAGCCGAGACTCTCGGTCTTTCCGCCGACCAGGTGAACCCGATGGTCGTCGACACCGATTCGATCGGCTACACCGACGGCACGGGCGGCAGCCGCGTCTGTTACGCCACAGGCCACGCCTGTTATCTCGCCGCCGAGGACGTCAAGGAGAAGATGCGTGTGCGCGCCGCTCTCCAACTCGAGGTCGAGGAGGACGACGTCGAATTCGACAACGGCCGTTTCGTCTGCAGGTCGGATTCGAGCAAGGAGCTGAAATTCAACGAGGTCGCCGTCGAGCAGGGGTCGACTGGCGGCCCAATCGAGGGCACCGGCGCGATCAACGCTTCGGGTCCGGGCAATGCCTTTGCGACGCACGCCGTCGATGTCGAGGTCGACCCCGAAACCGGCAAGGTCAGGATCCTCCGCTACACCGCGGCCCAGGACGTCGGCAAGGCCATCCACCCCTCATATGTAGAGGGGCAGATCCAGGGCGGCGTCGTTCAGGGGATCGGCTGGGCCTTGACCGAGGGGTATTTCTACGGGGAGGACGGCACCATGGCGAATCCGACCTTTCTCGACTACCGCATGCCGACCACCCTCGATTTGCCGATGGTCGACTGCATACTGGTGGAGGTGAACAACCCCGCCAGCCCGCACGGGATCCGCGGCGTCGGCGAGGTTCCCCTGGTCCCTCCGATGGCCGCGATCGCCAACGCCATCTACAACGCCGTCGGCGTCCGCCTCCGCGAACTGCCGATGAGCCCGGACCGGATCGTGGCGGCCCTGCAGCGGCATTCGGAGCAGTATCAGGAAGCCGCTGGCTGACGGCCCCGCGCGGCAAAGCCTGCCTCATCGGGGCCCCGGGAGTTTCCGTCCCGGGGCCCGTTTCGTTCCAGGAAACCCCATGTCCCGACAGATCGATCCGCGGGAATTCGTCGATACCCTGCTGCCTGTCGTGCGCCAGTGCGCCGAGGCGTCGCTGATTTTCTACGGCCGGGTCGCCGATCTGGGAAAGGCGGCCGACACCAGCCTCACCGGGTCGAAGGCGCAGGAGGCGTCGGGCGTTCTCACGGCGCTCGACGGCGCTCTGCAGGAGATCATCCTGGCGGTGGTGTTGCAGCGCTACCCGGGGATTCGCTGCATAGCTGAGGAGAACACCGTTTTGAAGCGCCGCTTCCGAGGCAATCGCAGCGATTACGCCCTCATTCTAGACCCGATCGACGGTACTTTGCACTTTCAGCGCGGCGATGCACCGTATCACCTGTCCGTCGGGCTGTGCCGGAACGGGCTGATGCAGGCGGCGGTAGTCGCCCGTCCGGATGAGGGCAAGGTCTTCACGGCGATCCGCGGCCGCGGAGCCTGGGTGCAGGCCGGAAACCGCCGGCCTCGCCGGCTGAAGCTGCCGCGCATTCCACGGACGAAGGCGGCCTTCGTCTCGTCGAAGGCGCGCCATTACCAGGAGCTGGTGCGCCCCGCACTGGAGCCGCGCGAGCACCCGATCGGCGCCGCTCTGGTTCTCACCCTGCTTGCCGAGGGAGAGCTGTGCGCCTACCTCACGCGTCAGGTCGAGGTGTACGACGTAGGCCCCCCCTCGTTGATAGCGGAGGAAGCGGGAGCGCGCTGCTTCGTCAGGGGGGGCGGGGTGCCGGCCTACATGAGGCGGGGAAAGTTCCCCCTGTTCATGGCCGCCGCCAACGCCGGCATAGAACAGCTGCTGCTCGGGGCGGTGCGAGCCGGCGGGAGAAGATCGTGACCGGGCAACGGTTCGGCGGCGTCCTGCCGGTCGTCAGCATGCCTTACCACCCCGACCTCTCGATCGACTACGCATCCCTGCAAAGGGAGGTCGACCACATCTTCGCTCTCGGCGCTGACGGCCTATGTCTCGCCCTGGTTTCCGACCTGCTGCGCCTTGCCGGGGAAGAGCGTCTCCGGCTCCCGGGGGAACTGGTGAAGTTCGCCGCGGGAAGGGGTCCGGTCATCGTCAACGTCGGCGCCGAGAGCACACGCCAGGCGGTTTCATACGCGTGTGCCGCCGAACAGGGAGGGGCCGCGGCAACGATGGCGCTGCCGCCGGTCTCGCGCGCCCTGCCGCCGGCCGAGCTGCGCGCCTACTTCGAGGCGATTCTCGAGGCCGTTGAAATTCCCATGTTCGTCCAGGACGCCAGTTCGTACGTCGGAAGTCCGATGAGCGTGCAGTTCCAGGCCGACCTGTTTCATCAGTACGGGGACCGCATCCTCTTCAAACCGGAGGCGACCCCGCTCGGCCCGGCGATCTCTGCGTTGCGCGCGAGCACCGCCGGGCGCGCCGGCATCTTCGAGGGGAGCGGAGGGGTGCTCCTGATCGACTCGCATCGCCGCGGCGTGACCGGGACCATACCGGGAGTGGAAATGCTCGCCGGGCTGGTGGCGCTCTGGCAGGTCCTGGAGTCGGGGGAGGAGGAGAGGATCTACGACCTCTGGTTTCCCATCTGCGCGCTCGCGACCCCGCAGCTGCAGGGCGGGCTCGACGGGTTCATCACCGCCGGGCGCCATATGCTCCATCGCCAGGGTCTGTTCTCCCGGCAGCATCACCGCGGCCCCCTCTCATTCGAGCTCGACGATGTCACCAGGGCGGAGCTCGATCGCCTGTACGACCTGCTGCAGCAGGTTCTCGATCAGTGAGAGGCGCAGGGGACATCGGGCCTTCGCGGTGCGCCATGGAGCAGTCGCGGCGCATGGCCGGGGTGCTCAGTCCGGTCATTCCCGACGTCGCGGTGTTGATCCGGGCCAACCCCGGCACCATCTCGCTCGGACAGGGAGTCGTCCACTACCGGCCGCCGCCGCAGGCGTTGGAGGCGGTCTCCCGTTTCGGCGGAGAAATCGAACACCATCACTACCAGGCGGCGTCGGGGATCCCACCGCTACGCGAGAAGCTGGTCGCCAAGCTTCGTCGCGAAAACGGGATCGTCGTCGGCGACGGGCAGGCCCTCGTGGTCACGGCCGGCAGCAATATGGCCTTCTATCACGCTTTGCTGTCTGTCTGCGACCCCGGTGACGAGGTCGTGATCGCGTCGCCGTTCTATTTCAACCACGAGATGGCGATAACCATGGCTAACTGCCGGCCGGTCCTGGCGCCTACGGGATCGGACTACCAGCTCGACCCCGCCGTTGTCGAGGCCTGTCTGTCCACGCGCACCCGCGCCGTCGTAACCATCTCTCCCAACAACCCCGCGGGAGTCGTCTACCCGCGTGAGGTCCTGCAGAGGGTCAACGAGCTGTGCAGGAGGCACGGACTCTATCACTTCAGCGACGAGGCCTACGAGTACTTCACCTACGACGGGGCAAAGCACTTCTCGGTGGGCTCTCAGCCCGACACCGAGGCGCACACGATCTCGCTGTTTTCCTTCTCGAAGTCGTACAGCCTTGCCAGCTGGCGTGTCGGCTATATGGTGACCCCTCGCCACCTGCTGCGAGCCCTCGAGAAGAGCCAGGACACGATCCTGATCTGCCCCCCGGTGGTTTCCCAGGCCGCGGCTGCGGGAGCCCTCGATGCGGGGCTCGAGTACTGCCGCCACCACGTCGAGAAGCTCTCCCAGGTGCGGCGGCTCTGTCTGGAGCGGCTCGCCGAAGTGGATGATCTGTGCACAGTGCCGGAGTCGAACGGCGCCTTCTACCTGCTCGTTCGACTGCATTGCGACCTCGATTCGATGGCGGTTGTCGAGCGCCTGGTGAGGGAGTTCAAGGTCGCCGCCATCCCCGGATCAGGGTTCGGGATGACGGATGGCTGCTACCTTCGCGTCGCCTACGGGGCCCTCGAGCCCGACACCGTGGCCGAAGGGATGGATCGCCTTGTGAGGGGTCTGCGCAAGCTGATCGCCTAGGGGAAGGGGCGCCGGCGGAAGGCCGTCGTTTTCGCACCACCCGCTCTGCAGTCGGTCCCGGGGCTTCATTCACCCACTACTTGCCCGCCAATGGAGGGCGGCGGGATGGTGCCGGTTTCTTGACACTTGCATTGGCGATTTTATCTTTGCCGGCACGAGAGCGACCTGAATTCACGAAAGACTGCCCCTGCGGAAGTTTTCCACTTCCTCCTGAACGTGGAACTTCGACAAAGTTTCTTCCGGCATTCTGGTGAGTTGGTCGCTCTTTTTTCGTGACCGCTAGCCGATATGGGTCCGGCCCCCTCACTCCATCGCAGTACCCGATTCGTCGCGACCTTGCTCGCGCTCACCGCGAGCGTCGGTGCCGAACAGGTTTCCGTGCGACCCAGGAGCATCGATCTCGGAACCGTCCCGGTCGGACTCCGCGTCGAATCGAAGATCACCCTGGTCAACAATACCGCGGAGGCTGTCGAGGTACGGCTTTCCGCAGGGGAGCCGTTCTCCATGCCGGTGGAGTCCCTCACCATCGAGAAGGGGAGCGAGCGGGAGATCGCGATCGCCTTCGCGGCAGGGAAGCCGGGGGTCTACCGGTCCGAGATCTCCGTCGAGGTGGAACAGCTGTTCGGTTCCGAGGGACTCGCGGTACCGGTCACCGCGACCGCTGCGCGCCCCGGGCTGGTTCTCGATCCCCTGGAGATCGAGTTCGACTCCGTCGCCGTGGGTGCGTCGGCGAAGCGCACTCTCCTGCTGAGCAACAGCGGTCAGGTGCCGCTGCAGATCGACAGTATCTATCTCGCCGGCCGCACGGGGTCGTTCGCTGTCCTCCCCCCGGACCAGCGCTCCCTGGAGCCTGGTGCATCCGTCGAGGTGACGCTCGTATTCACCCCGCCCGCGGACGGCCTCGTGGTCGATCGACTGGTCATCGAGTCCCCTGAAATGGTCCCGGCCAGGGTGGAGGTGGCGGTAGGTGGAGAGGGGTTGGCCGCGGCCGCCGCGGTTTCCCCCCTGCCGGAAGTCGGCCTCGATTTCGGCCGTCTCGAGACCGGCCGGCGGAGCAGCGCCGCGGTCACCGTTCTCAACCATGGCCGCGCCCCCTCGAGGTCTCGGGTCCCGCCCTGTCGGGAGAGAGCTTCTCTCTTTCTGCGGCCAATGACACCCTGATCCTGGAACCGGGAGGACGCGGCGATTTCGAGGTCGCCTTTCACCCCGCCTTTCCGGGGGTGTCCACGGGAACCCTGTCCCTGGCAACCAGCGACCCGGAACGCCCCCGGATTTCGCTCCCCCTGAAGGGCACCGCCTTCGTCGGCCCCCCGGAAATCGTCGTGGTGGGGGACGGGGCGATCGATATGGGCAGCGCCCCCATCGGCAAGACCTCGGGACAGCCGCTGCTGATCTGGAACCGCGGCGGCAGCGCTTTCAGGGTCCCCGTAGAGGTGAAAGGGGAAGGGGAGGAGTTCGGGGTCGAGAGCAGCTCGTACCTGCTGCAGCCGGGTGAAAGCGCCAGCGTCGGTCTCAGCTTCAGCCCGCAGGCGACGGGTCTTCGCGAGGCCCTGCTCGAGATCGGGACCGAAAAAGGGCGGACGGTGCTGCCGCTGACCGGGACGGGGCGCTACCTGGAGCTGAGCCCGACCGCGGCGGAGTTCGGGCGCGTGCCGGTCGGAGAGGCCAGCCATGCCGTCATCGACCTGACCAACGTCGGCAACGCCGATTTCACAGTTACGCGGGTGCTGTCGACCAGCCCCGATTTCACCGTGTACACGCAGGTGTCGGCCGACGACGAGTACGGACTGCCCGCCAACAGCCTGCGGTCGTTGCCCCTCAAGGTCACCTTTACGCCGACGCTTCGCGGACCGCGCAGCGGCACCTTGCGCCTCGAAGGCTTCTGGGAGGAGGGGAGCGAGACCTTCGACGTCCTCCTCAACGGCACCGGAATCGCCGCCGAGATCGAGTTACACCCCTCCGGGCCCCTCGACTTCGGCTACGTCGTCCTGGGGGAGACCGGGACGCGAGCCCTGGTCGCCACCAACATCGGCGACACCGCCCTGCGGGTCGCCGCCAGCACCTTGAGTCGCGAGGCTACCCTGGAACCGGCGTCCTTCTCGCTGCAGCCGGGAGAGTCGACCAAGCTGCAGGTTTCGTTCTCCCCCCGATCCCTGGGCGACCGTTTCGCCCAGATCCTGCTGGTGAGCAACGACGTGCGCGACAAGGCCCAGCCCGTCAAACTGAAGGGCCACGGAGCCCTGGGGGCGATCGACATGACGAAGGTGTCCGCGGTGACGGCCTCGAGGAGATCGCGGTCGCGGTCCCTGCCGGTACCCTGGACCGGTACCCCGGTCGTAGTCGTCGACGGTACCCGCATCGGTCTCGCTTTCGCCGTACCGGACTCGCTGAAAGCCGCCCTCGTCGGTAGGCGGATGGAGGTGGAGTGGGTCGAGCTGGACGAGGGGTACGGTCCGGTAGGCTCTTGGAAACGACTCGAAGTCAACATCTACGACGACGACCAGAGCCTGGTGCCGGTCGATGCCCTCAACCTGCGCCTGGAGGAAGAAGGAATGGAGCGGGTCCGCCTCAAGATCACGACGCGCAGCCATCCCGGGGCCGCTCCCCAGGCCATATCGCAGGTGTTCGAGGTGGGGGGCTGGAAGTGGGAGTTCGAAGCAAAGCCCCTGGTCTCCTTCCTGACGATCCGCCCGGGCCGCGACTACACCGGGGCCGACGGCAAAAAGGTGGAGGGAGAGACCGAAAGGCTTATCGGGCTGCCTGGAATCGCTTTCGCGGGATGGCACAACCCGGACAACCCGTCCGTGTCCGGCATCCACCTGACCGCCATCGGGAACGTGCTGGAAGCCCTGTCGACGGACAACGCCATTGCCGTCACCTTCGGGATCGCCCTGTCCGCCTACAAGGACCGGCTCCTCTTCGGGTTCGGGTGGGATATCTACGATTCCAGGCCGCGGGCAAAACGAAAAGGAACCCAGGATTACATCATGACGATCAAGTACTCCGGGCTGTTCTAGGTGCGGGAAATCCCGTCTGACCCTGGCCTCCGCGGTCGAATCATGGAACTCATTTCCCTGGGCAGGACATTTGGGTTATAGCTCAAATCCCCTGACCCGGCCACGGTTTAGGGGAAAGGGGATGCCGGCTATCCTCGACATGTCGAGGCAAGGCCGCAGACCGGTTTTGCCTGCTGCATCCCCGGATTGCTTCCCTACGAAAAATCTGTCGGCTCTGGTTTCCGGTAAAAATAGTTGACACCTGAAACCATGTTCACTAAGATACATATGTGCACTCTATCGACCACACAATTTGCAAGGCTGCCCTGATCGCCGATCGCTGCGCGCGAGCGCTGACCGCGGTCTCGTCGCTGTATCTCGCTGTCCGCATCGGCATGGGGCTTCTCGGCACCTGAGCCTTCGAGCACCCGTTCCGAAGGGGCCGGGGCGGCTCCTCCGAATCGTCCGTAAATATCTTTTTTTGTTTGACTTTATGGACGAGTTCCGCTTGATTTATAGCCATCCCCGAAGCATCGTTTATGATCCCCTGATCCTGTGCGGGACAAAGCATTGTGGCTCTTGGGCAGCCTTGCGGGAGCCTTTCTTCTGGCGGCTTCCATCTGGCCGCGATTCCAGGTCGAGGAACATGTAGAGCCGGTCGTGCCGGTCTCTGAACCGGCCCAGGCCGCGCCGGCTCCGGTACTGTTCACTCGCGTTTCGGTCCTGAACGGATGCGGAGATCCGGGCGTCGCCGCCCGCATGAGGGAAAAGGCGCAGTCACTGGGCCTCGACGTAATCGAAGAGGGTAACGCCGACAGTTTCGGCTATCTCGAATCGATCGTCATCGATCGCGACGGAGACCTCGAAAGGACCCGGCAGGTCGCCTCCTTGCTCGGAATCCCCAACTACATCCAGCAAATCAGTGAGGACGACTACCGCCTCGAGGATATCCGCATTATTGTTGGCAAGGATTACAGAAAGCTCCAACTGCTGGAGTAGACCAAAGGACCGAACAGCTGGATTCGCGTTTGGACTGCCCCCCCGACCCTCTGTCACAAGATCCAAGGCTGTCGCTCATCGCCGGAATTCTGCAGGAGAAGAAGGCAGAGGACATCCTGGTTCTCGACCTGAGGACGGTCAGCGATGCAGCCGACTGCTTTGTTATCTGCAGCGCTTCTTCGGACCCCCACGTGAAGGCCCTCGTCACCGCTCTCGTCGAGTCCCTGAGAGTGGCGGGCCACAAGCCCTGGCATGTCGAGGGGATGGAGCACCGCCGTTGGGTGCTGATCGACTTGGTGGATATCGTGGTCCACGTTTTCCTTCCGCAGGCCCGGGAGTACTACGAACTGGAGCGTCTTTGGGGAGACGCCGAGCATGTGGCGTTGGACTGCGATCCGTCCGAACCCCCGCGGCTTCCGGCAGCGTCCGGGATAATCGAGACGACGTGAGGATCGAAACAGCCGAGTGGATCGAGCCCGGGGGCGGGAAAGAGCCCGTCCTGCGCCTGCTCGATCAAACGCAACTGCCCGCGGAGGTTGTCTACGTCGACTGCACCGATGCCGAAATGGTCGCCGAAAGCATCGAGGTCCTCAGGGTTCGGGGAGCCCCGGCCATCGGCGTCGCCGCGGCCTACGGGGTTGCCCTGGCGGCCCGCAATGCCCTCGGAAAAGCGGATTTCCCGGGGCGTGTCGAAGGGGCCTTGAAACGGCTCGCCGGTACGCGGCCGACTGCCGTCAACCTGTTCTGGGCGTTGCGCCGGATGCGCGACACGATGGGGCGGTGTGCAGGTGACGGATCTCTCGATGAAGAGCGGCTCGCCCGCGATCTGCTCGCAGCTGCTCACCGCATCCGTGAGGCGGACCGCGCCGTCTGCAGGCGCATCGGGGAGCACGGGGCCGGCCTGTTGTCCGATGGCGACAAGGTCCTCACCCACTGCAACGCCGGGTCCCTGGCGACGGCTGGCTGCGGCACCGCCCTCGGAGTTGTGTACGGCGCGGCTCAGCAAGGCAAGCGGGTGCGGGTTTTCGCCGGCGAGACAAGGCCGCTCCTGCAGGGTTCGCGGCTTACGGCATGGGAGCTTATGCAGAACGGAATCGACGTAACCGTGATCTGCGACGCGGCCGCCGCGGCCGTCATGAGGGCCGAAAAGATTGCCAGTGTCATCGTCGGCGCCGACCGCGTCGCCGCCAACGGCGATGTCGCCAACAAGATCGGCACGTATGGATTGGCGGTGCTCGCGCGCGAGCACGGAATCCCCTTCTACGTGGCCGCCCCGATGTCGACCGTCGATTTCCAGCTGCGGTCGGGAGTCGAAATTCCCATCGAGGAGAGGTCCCCGGAAGAGGTGAGCGGGCGGCCGGGAGCGGCCAGTACCCCGCGGGGGGTCGAGGTCATGAACCCTGCCTTCGACGTGACGCCCCACAGCCTCATCGACGCCATCATCACCGAGCACGGCGTGGCGCGGCCCTCTTTCGATGCCGCCTTGAGCATCTGGAACGGAAAGCATGAAAAGCAGTCACCGCGCGCCTAGCGTTCTCTACGGCCACGTTCCCGCCGCGCTGCATTCGGTGCTGATTGCCTGCATCGGCTGCGCAGGCCCGGCGAAACAGGTGCCGCAAACGCTCCCGCGGGTTACCGACGGCGCGCGCCCGCTCGCCGAGGAGTTCGATCCGCGGTCGGTGCGGGAAGATCTGCTGCTGATCGAACCGGCGTTCGCACCCCCTGCAGCGGAGTCGTCGGTTTCTGAAGGCGGGTCTTCCGTCGAGAAACGTCCCGGAGGCGGCAGTGCCGCAACGGAAAGTCGGGGGGCATACCGCGTCCAGGTCGTCGCCCTCAGCAGTGAAACCGCGGCGCGGGTGCTTGCCGGATCGTTGCAGCGGCAGCTGGGGGTAGAGGTAACCGTATTTGCGCACAACGGTCTGCATGCCGTCAGGGCAGGTCGATTGGCCGGCCCTGACGCCGCCCAGGCGCTACGGGCGCGAATTGCGGAAATGAAAAGCGACTTCTCGGACGCCTTCGTCGTCCACGACCCTGCCGCCGGACAGGTGGAATCGCCGATCGAAAAACGCCATCCCCCTGGAGAGGAGCCCGAGCAGGACCTCCCCGGGCCGGAGGATCCCGGGCTCTTGCACGAACCGGGCTGGAGGGTCCTCATCTACGAGTCTCTCGATCTCGCGGATGCCGAGGCGTTCCGCCGCAAGGCGGTCGAACGGCTCGGCCGGGACGATGTGGAGATCAACTTCCACGAGCCCTTGTTCAAGGTCGAGGTGGGCCAGTTCAGGGCCGGGGAGGAAGCCGCGGCGCAGGAGTTGGTGGCGTTGGTCAAGAGACGCGGCTTTCCCAGCGCCCTGAAGGTGCGCCGCGAGGTGACGGTTCCGAAGGAGGACCAATGAGCGCGGTCGCGCGAGTGATCCTGCTGTCCCTGGTCGCACACTTGGCGGGGTGCTCGTCCAAGTGGGTGGTCCACGACGACCCTCAGCCCGTTGCCGAGGCGGCCGATTCCGTGTATGCCGATCTCTCGCTCGAACGCGAGCGCGAGCGGCTGCTCCTGCGGGCACGCATGCGCCATCTGCGCGCTCTTGAGGAGATCGCAGCCAAGCGGTTCGAGTCGGCTCAAAGGGAGCTCGACAAGGCATTTCTCACTTTAATGGCCCTGCAGCAGGAGGAGGACGGCGAAGAGGCGGAGGAAACCGTGCCCGGCCAGCTTCCGCCCGTTGACCCGGGCCCGGTCGCGTATGCCGGCCCGCCGCCGTATGCAGAGGCTGTCGACAGCCTCGCGGCCGCGGTAGAGCGCACCTACCTGACGTTGGTGCCCCACCTCGAGAGCCTGTCTCCCGAAAGCCCGGTGTCTGTTCTGCTTCAGGGATTGTCGGAAGAGCGCATCGAGGACCTTCCCCCCGATGCCAGCCTGAAGGTCCGCATCCACAAGGTCATGCCTCTTTGCGACATTCCGATCGACTACAACCCCCGGGTCGCCGCCAGCATTCATTTCTTCCAGACCAAGGGCCGCAAAAGCTACGCGAACTGGATGCGCCGCTCGGGCCGGTACCGAGACATGATTCTCGACATCCTGCGCAGCGAGGGGCTTCCCCTCGACTTCTTCTACCTGGCCATGATCGAAAGCGGCTTCAACCCGCGCGCCTATTCAAGAGCCAAGGCGGTGGGGTTGTGGCAGTTCATGCTCGGGACTGGCCGGCTCTACGGGCTTGACCGAACTCACTGGGTCGACGAGCGCCGCGACCCGGAAAAGGCCACGCGTGCCGCCGCCCGTCACCTCAAGGACCTGTTCGCGCATTTCGGAGATTGGCGGCTGGCCGCGGCGGCGTACAATTCCGGCAAGGGACGCGTTTCGCGGGCGATCGAAAAGGCGGGTAGCCGCGACTTCTGGGAGCTGCAGCTGCCGAGAGAGACGCGAAACTACGTGCCGTTGCTGATGGCGGCGACGCTCATCTCAAAGAACCCGCGGCTGTTCGGGCTGGACCATCCGCCCACGGAGACCCCTGCCGACGTCGAGCAGGTGCGGTTCTCGGAACAGGTGCACCTGCCGACCGCGGCGCGCCTCATTGGAATCGAATACCAGACGCTCCGGGACCTCAACCCGGAGTTGCGGCGTCAGTGGACGCCACCAGGGAAACCGTATTTCCTGCGGGTACCGGCAGGAAGCGGTCCATCCTTGCTGCGCTCCTACGCACGGCTTCCCGATTCGCAGAAACCCGGGGTCGACCGGTACGTGGTCCGCCGCGGCGACAGCATATCGTCGATAGCCGCCGCGTTCGGCATCCGCATCCGCGACATCGCCGAGGCCAACGGATTGCGAAATCCCGACCTCATCCACCCCGGACAAAGCCTTTTCATCCCCGTGAGCTCTACGACCGGGCGGGTGCGGACCACAGTGAACGTCGGCCGCTCGCAGGGGACCCCTTCCGTCCATACGGTCCGCCGGGGTGAATCGCTGAGCACGGTGGCGCGCCGGTACCGGATCCCCGTTGACGACCTGAAGCGCTGGAACGGGCTGCGGGGCGACCTGATTCGGCCGGGAGACAAGCTGCGGCTCGAGATTTCGGGATCGGGGACGCCCCCCCCGTCCCGATCACAGCTTCCGACCCGTGGAACCGTACACCGCGTCCAGCCTGGCGAAACCTTGTGGGGGCTGTCGCGGCGCTACCGCATCGACCTGGACGACCTGATCGCCTGGAACGGGCTCACCGACTCGACGATCAGACCGGGGCGGGATCTTGTCGTGGGCCCGCCGGAGGACGGCGGTTTCGACCTCTACACGGTCATAGGCGGAGACACTCTCCACAGCATTGCGCGCCGCTTCGGCACCAACGCGCTCTCCATTGCCCGCAACAACAACATGAGCCAGTCGACGACGCTTCTCACCGGGATGACGCTCAGGGTTCCATCGCAAGTGGACTAGCGTCGCTGTGCTCGACCTGGTACGGCAGATCCTGTTTCTGTGCCTGGCGTTCGTGATCCAGACGACATGGGCTCACCACCTCGTTATTTTCGAGGTTTTCCCGGACGCGGTCATCCTGACGGTCGTCTTCATCGCCCTGAGGGCAGGACCGGTTCGGTCGACCCTTCTCGCCTTCTGCGCCGGCTTCGTCCAGGATACCTATCTTCCGGGCGAGCTGGGGTTGAACGCCCTGGCCAAGTCGGTCACCGCCTTCGCCGTCGCCTCGCTGCGGGGCCGCGTTCTGGCCGATTCGCCGCGGGTTCAGGTGATGATCATCTGCGCCGCCGTCCTGGTGCACGACCTGATCTTCTACGCCGCCCACGGCGGGGTCGCGGTGTTGGAGAAGCCCTATTTCTGGCTGCGTTACGCGCCTGGCCGGGCGCTTTTCACCGGCCTGGCCGCCGGCCTCGTTGTGTTTCCTTTGCGGGTGCTGCGTCGCATTCCACCTGTAAGATCCCGCTGAAACTGCTCCGCCATGGATCCGGCGACTCACAAACAGTGGATGAGCAAGTTCCGCGTCCTGATCATCGCGGTAGCCATCCTGTTCAGCGTGCTCCTGATCCGGCTTTTCCATCTGCAGGTCAGGACCTTTGCCGACTACGCCAAGGAGTCGGAGGACAACCGCATCCACCAAAAGCGCGTCACGGCTCCGCGAGGGCGTATCCTTGATCGCCGCGGCCGCGTCCTTGCCCGCAACCGCGCCTCCTACACGGTCTCGCTGATCTCCTCGACGTCACGGCGCAACGCCGAAACCATTGCCGCCCTCGGAAGCGCGCTCGGTGAAGAGATCCCGCTTCCTGCCTCCGAGGAGCGGTTCAAGCGGCTGAAGCGAGACGTCGATTTCGAAACCGTCTGCATCGTCGAGGAGCGCCTCATGGATGATTGGCCTCTGGCGATCGCCATCGAGCCGCAACGACAGTATCCCCACGGCCCGGTGGCCTCCCACCTGCTAGGGTACATGGGACAATTGCCGCCAAACGACATAGGCAAGTTGCGGTCGAGGCGCTACGTCTCGGGGGACTATGTAGGGAGGAGCGGGATCGAGAAGGTTTTCGAGGACACTCTGCGCGGCTGGGACGGGGTCCGCTACGTGGAGATGGATGCCAAGCTCCGCATCATTGATGAATTCCCGTTTCCCGAGAGGGAACGGGTCCCGACGCCGGGACGGGACCTCGTACTCACCCTGGACCTCGACCTTCAGCGCGCTGCCGAAGCCGCGTTGCCGGATACCCGGGCCGGCAGTGTGGTGGCCATCGACCCCCGCGACGGGGCCGTTCTGGCGATGGCTAGCAGGCCGAGCTTCGATCCGAATGTTTTCGTGTCGTTCCAGTCCCAGCAGGATCGGCTGCGCCTGATGTCCAGTGACAACGATCTTCTGAACCGCTCGCTCCAGGGGCAGTACCCGCCCGGTTCGACCCTGAAGATGGTCGCCTCGGTCGCCGCCCTCGAAGCGGGAATAACCGACACTATGAGCACCTTCCCACCCTGCGCCGGCACACTGAGGGTGGGAGACACCGTCTTCCGCTGTTTCAACCGCCGGGGGCACGGGGCGCTGAACCTGCTGGAAGCGACCGCCACCTCTTGCAATATCTATTTCTATCATCTCGCCCAGCATCTCGGCATGAAGGCGTGGTACGCCACGGCCTCCAAGCTCGGGTTCGGCGCCGCGACAGGCTTTCACGAGGAGTTCATGGAGAGAACCGGCCTGCTGCCCTCGCGCCAGTACTATGTCGAAAACGAGGGGTGGTGGGCTGCCGGGCACCTGCTGAACCTCGTAATCGGACAGGGAGCCTTCCTGGCGACGCCGCTGCAGATGGCCCGATACGTAGCCGCCCTGGCCAACGGCGGTCACCTCGTCACTCCCCACGTTCACGGTCCGGCCCCGCGGCCGGAGAGAATCGAGGGGATTTCCAGGAGCACTCTGGAAATCGTCAAGGAGTCGATGCGCCGCGTCGTCTACAACCCCAACGGAACCGGGAGGCGCCTGCGTCTCGACGGACTCGAAGCCGCAGGCAAGAGCGGAACCGCACAGGCTCCCGGCAGGGGGGACGACGCATGGTTCATCGCTTTCGCTCCCTTTGAGAAGCCGGAGATAGCCGTCGCCGTGATCGTTGAAGGGGGAGGAGGGGGAGGAGCCGTTGCCGCTCCGGTGGCGCGCGCGGTCTTCGAGGCCTGTTTCGAGGACAGGCTCGCCGCGCCCGGTTCGCGGTCGGCCCCGGTGACAGATGGGAACGAAAGGCCCCCGGGGACGTGAAGGCGGCCCGCGACTTCGACTTGCTGTTGCTGGCGCCGGCCGCGGCGATGGTGGTGGTGGGAGTCTTCATGATCCACAGCGCCGCCAGCGGCTCGTACGTCTGGAAGAACCAGGCCTTTTTCGCCCTGCTCTCGTTGATGGCCGCTGCGGCCATCGTCTACGTTCCGGAGCGTCTCGTCTACGGACTGGCGTACCCGGCATACGGGTTTTCCCTGCTTCTGCTGGCTGCCGTGCTGGTCTGGGGGTCTGGCGAACCGGCGCGCTGGCTCGCCATCGGTCCGCTGCGACTGCAACCGAGCGAGTTGGTGAAGGTGACCACCGTGCTCGCCCTCGCTCGTTGCCTTGGGGACACCAACGCGGAGCAGATCAACAGCCCCAAGCCGTTCGTGATGGTCATGGCGCTGACCCTCGCGCCGATGGGCCTGGTCGCCAAGCAACCCGACCTGGGTACCGCCGTCGCCATGGGCGGGTCGTTGTTTTCGATGATCTACTGGGCGGGGATGAGGCCCTCACACCTGCTTATCATCATCGCTCCCGTGCTCAGCGTGGTCTTCTCCTTCGAGCCGCTGTGGGGGCCGGACAACGCCGCCATCCTGTACGCCTTCTTCATCATCGCCAGCTCGGTCGGCATCCACCTCGTGGTGGCGCGGCTGTGGGCGACCCTGGCGCTGCTGGCCGTCAACCTGACCGCGGGGCTGTACCTGTGGTCGGAAATAGTTCGCGACTACCAGAAAACCCGCATCCTGACGATGCTCGATCCCGAAAGCGATCCGCTGGGTGCCGGCTGGAACATCATCCAGTCGAAAATCGCCATCGGATCGGGGGGCCTGACCGGGAAGGGATTCCTCGAGGGTACCCAGGCGAAGTACGAATTCCTGCCGGCCGCGCACACCGACTTCATCTTCTCCGTCATCGGCGAGGAACTCGGTTTCGGCGGCGTGCTCCTGGTGCTGACGCTGTTTCTGGCCGTCATCTGCCGCTCGCTCTACATCGGCACGATGGCGAGCAACCGGTTTTTCAGCCTGACGGCGATCGGCCTGGCGTCGATGTTCACCTTTCACGTGTTCGTCAACGTCGGCATGACCCTCGGCGTGATGCCGGTTACCGGATTGCCGCTTCCGTTCCTGAGCTACGGGGGCTCTTCCCTGTTGGCGAACTGGATTGCCATCGGCCTGCTGCTCCACGTCTACAGCTACCGGAACGAGTACTGATGATGCTGCGCGCTGCGCCGCTGGTGTTTTCGCTGACCGGCGTTTTCGTCATCGAGAACCACTGTGGCGGCACCGCCGTCGACCATGAGCATCTCGCCCGTCACTTTCTCGAGCAGGGGTACTACGAGCGCGCCTTGCAGGAGGCGGAGAGAGCGAGGCGCGAGGAGAGGAGGGCGACGAGGCCGCGGCTGCTGGCCGCCCTCGCCCATCTCGGGCTCGAGGACGTCGACAGCGCCGTGGAGCAGCTGCAGGGCGCCATCCGTATCGATCCGGACAACCCCCGCCTGTTCGCGACGCTGCGGGAGATCTGCCTCCAGGAGAATCGCCTCGACCTGGCGCGGGACGCCCTGCGAGAGTTGCGCGCGGATTTCCCCGACAACTGGCACGTCCGCGCGGGACTGGGCTGGGCTTACCGGGGCTTGGATGAAGAGGGGGCGGCCCTGGAGCTGCTCGAAGAAGCGATCTCACCGGCCGACAACATCGACAGCGGCGCCCGCGACTCCGCCCTTGTCCAGCTCGGCAGGATATACCTGCGGCAGGAGCGCTTCGAGGACTGTGCCGCGGTGCTGCAGAAGGCGCTGCCGGGCGAAGACGAGGAGTACACCCTGCTGCTGCTCGGGGAATGCCGTCTCAGGCAGGGCCTGGAAGAGAAGGCCGGACTCCGGTTCGAGGAGGCCATGTCCGCTTCGCAGGCACCGGCGGCGACCGCCTCCCACATCGCCATGGTCTACTACGGCATCGGGGCGCGGCAACGGGCCATCGAGTACTACGAGCGCTCCCTTCGAAGGGAGGAGACGCCGCTGATTCTCAACAATCTCGCCTGGCTCTACGCCGAGGAAGGGGTGCAGCTGGAGCGAGCTCTCGACCTGTCGCTGCGCGCAGTCAAGAGCGCCCCGGACAACGTCGTCTTTCTCGACACCTACGCCGAGCTGCTTTTCCTGCTCGGTCAGCGCCAGCGTGCCATCGCCCTGATGGAGCTGGCACTGGTGATGGAGCTCCCGGGCGGCGAGCAGTACGACTACCTGCTCGCCCAGCTGGAGAAGTTCCGCGGTGGTGCGGCGATGCCGGTGTTGCCCGAAACCCCGTAGCGCGGTTATCGATACCGCCTGTAGTCGATGCGCAGCTGGTCGAGACGCATGTACAGGTGCTTGCGCGAGATTCCGATCGCCTCGGCCACGTGGGTGATTACCCCGTTGTGACGCCGCAGGGCACCGCACAGGAACCGGCGCTCGAACTGCTTGCGCGCATCCCAGTAGGTGGTGGCGCCCATTTCCGCCAACTCCTCCTGCTCCTGCCAGGTGGCGATCTCCGCGGGAATGTCGGCGCAGGTCAGCTCCTCCCCGCGCGCGAGAATCACCATGCGCTCCAGGATGTTTTCGAGCTGCCGGATGTTTCCCGGCCAGGGGTACTGCTGCAGGCATTCGACGGCATCGGACCGGATGCGCAGGGTGTGCCCCTTCCGGCGGCCGGACCGGGCCAGGAAATGCTCGATCAGCAGGGGGATGTCCTCGCCGCGGTCCCGGAGCGGCGGAAGCTCTATCGGCAGGACGTTGAGCCGGTAGTAGAGATCCTCCCGGAATTCTCCGCGCTTCACCGCCGCGGCCAGGTCGACGTTGGTCGCCGCGACGACGCGGACATCGGTGCACAGGGTGCGGGTGCCGCCGATGCGTTCGAACTCCCGTTCCTGGATAACGCGCAGCAGGCGCTGTTGCACCTTGCCGTCGGCGGCCCCGATCTCGTCGAGCAGGATGGTCCCCTGGTGGGCGAGCTCGAAGCGCCCTGGCCGCTGCCGCACGGCCCCGGTGAAGGCCCCCTTTTCGTGGCCGAAGAGCTCGCTTTCCAGGATCCCCTCCGGCAGGGATGCGCAATTCACCCGCACGAAGGGCCCCCCGGAGCGCGGGCTGCGACGGTGGATCGCCCGCGCCAGCACCTCCTTCCCGGTTCCAGATTCACCCTGGATCAGGACCGTCGCCCCCGTACGGGCCATGCGCTCGAGCTCATCGAGGACCCGCTTCATTCGGCTGTTTCCCGTCACCATCAAGTCCGGTTCCCCCTTGGCGGTCTGCGGGGTGGAGAGGGGCGGATTGCGAACCGTTACCGCCTGCCCGGTTTGAATCTCGGTATACGACATGTCTTGGCCTTCCTCGTCGAAAGTGACCTTGATGCCCGGCCTGCTGCGGTAGCCGGCCGCTGGCGGAGGGTAGACGCCCCTCGCCCCGGAATGCTCCGTGCGCTCGCTGCAAGATGCGTGCCGGCCCCCGTTGGCCTCCCCGGTCCGGCTTTTCCCCCTTTTCGCGAGTACTCCTGCGGGTTCATCCGTCAGACTGTGAGCGGCCGGCCTTGGAGGCGCTGCCGCCTGCCGGAAATCCGGTACCGGGGGGAATGGCCTCGACCCCTCGCACGGGCCGCGAGAGGCTGTGCACGGCAACGGGAACTCGACGACACAGGGTGATTGCAGTGATAGAAAAGATGACTGAAAGACATGCCGGGACCGGAGAGCTCATCGGCAATTCCAACGGCCTCGCCGAGGTTCTGGCCGACCTCCGGCGCCTTCTCGGCTTGCCGATCAACGTGCTGATAGAAGGGGAGAGCGGTACCGGCAAGGAACTGCTGGCGCGCTCCCTCCACTTCGACGACCCGGCGCGCAAGAGGGGGCGGTTCGTTGCGGTCAACTGTGCGGCCCTGCCGGAACAACTGCTGGAAGCGGAACTGTTCGGCCATCGCAAGGGGCTGTTCACCGGGGCCGACCGCGACCGCGACGGGCTCATCCGGCGCGCCGATGGCGGCACGCTGTTCCTCGACGAGATTTCCGAGCTGCCGCTTCCCCTGCAGCCCAAACTGCTGCGCGTTCTGCAGGAACGGGCGGTAAGGCCCCTCGGCCACAGCGCCGAACTGCCGGTAGACCTGCGCGTAATCTGCGCCACCAACCGCCCCCTGCGGACCTGCATGGGGGCGGGGCAGTTTCGCCCCGACCTCTTCTACCGGCTCGCCGAGTTCGAGCTTTGCATGCCGCCGCTGCGCGAGCGGCGCGGCGACATCCTGCCGCTGGCGCGCCATTTCCTCGCCCAATTCACCCACCAGTTCGGCAAGAGCGGTCTGCGCTCGCTGTCGAGCGACGCCGCGGCTTGGCTGCAGAGCCGTGATTGGGCGGAGAACAACGTGCGCGAGCTCTCGGTGGCCTTGAAACGCGCCGTCCTGCGCTGCGACGGCCCGGTGCTGCAGCTCCGACATCTGCTCGCTGACGAGCCCCAGGTTCCGGTCCTCCCACTGGGATCGCAGCTGCAGATACTGGAGCGCCACCACCTCGAGGCGGCCCTGCGCCAAAGCGCGGGAAACATCTCCGCGGCGGCCCGCATGCTGGGGATGAAGCGTTCGACCCTGTTCGACCGCCTGCGCAAGCTGGGAATCGAGAAACCGTGAATCCGGGCGACCGCAGGGTCTGGCTGGGGGCGGTCGAGCGGCGGCTCGCCGACCCGTCCCTGCGCCGGTTTCCGGCCGTGCGGCTGATCCATACCGACGGAAACGGCGTGCGCTGCGACCGGCTGGGGCCGGTCTGCTGGTTCTACTGGTACCGCGAGGCGGCGCCAACGGTCCACCAGATGCAGTACTTCGGGGAAGTCTGCCGCCTCGCCGGCTGCGAGCACTGGATTGCGCGGGAGATGCCGGATCGGGGTTTCGCCCCCAACCGGAGCCGGACCTGGAGCTCGGCGGAGGCGCCTTCAGTCTGGAGGGTGGAGGAGCACGGGTTGGCCTACCTGCTGCGCTCGGACCGCGGGCAGGCGCCCGGGCTGTTTCTCGACCAGCGGCGCAACCGCGAATGGATTCTGGGGGAGGCGCGGGGCAGGAAAGTGCTGAACCTGTTCGCCTACACCGGCGGCTTCGGGCTGTGTGCCTCTCGCGGCGGCGCCGCGGAGGTCGTCAACGTCGACACCAGCCGCGCCAATTTCGAATGGGCCCGAGAAAACGCCCGCCTCAACGATCTCGACGAATCCCTGATCGAGTTCGCCGGGGTCGACGCGCGCCTGTTCCTGCGCGGCTGCAGGCGCCGGGGTCGGAGGTTCGACCTTATCGTCTGCGACCCGCCCTCTTTCTCTCGCGGGGCAGATGGTGTTTTCCGCATCGAACGCGATCTGCCTGCCCTGCTAGCCGACGCCGCGGCCCTGCTGCGGCCGCGGGGAAGGATGCTGATCAGCAGCAATTACGAGAAGTGGACGGCCCTTCGGTTCGAACAGGTAGTTGCCGAGGCCCTGAGGGGAAGGGATGCAACTCCGGGGCCGGCTCCCGAAGCGGACGCGGATTTCGAGGCACCGGGAGCCGAGCGCATCCTCAAGTCGGTGTTGGTCGCTCCGGACGGGTGAGGTCCCGCCCTACAGTCCCCAGACCTCGATTGCGGTGCCCCCGAAGATCCAGTCGCGGTCGCCTGCGTCGAGGTCGGAGAAATACTCCCGCGGGAAGGTCAGCGAATTGTCGTACCCCTCGCGGGAGCTGACCGGGGGATAGTCGCTGCCCCACATCAGGCGGCTGGGGCCGAACGCCTCCAGGGCCATGCGCGCCAGGGGTGGCACCTCCTGGAAGGGATGCGGGAGCCGGCAGAATTCCCCGAACCCGGGCAGCTTCATCGTCAGGTTTGGGTTGGAGGCCAGCTTCAGGACCTCGGCGAACTCGCTGTACGGGGGCTTTTCGTCCTGGCCGACGCCGCCTAGGTGCTCTATGACGATGCGAAGTTCCGGGAAGGTCTCGACGACCTCCCGGAAGCGAGGGGACAGCAGTCTGGCGGGGGAGCAGAAGGCGCTGACCACGAGGTCGAGCTCGGCCGCGGTGCGCCAGTGGGCCAGCGGGTCGGCGCACGAAGCCCGCGAGTCGGCGAGCAGGCGGATGCCGCCGACACCCTGGTCGGCCCACCTGCGGATGGCGCTGCCGTCGTCGTCCGCAGGCACGATCATGGCCCCCTGGAGGCGGTCTCGGTGGGTGCGCAGGCAGTCGACGAGATAACTGTTGTCGCTGTTGCCGTTGTACTGGATGAGCACTGCCTTGTCGACCTCCGAGCGGTCCATGTGGAACAGCAGGTGGTCGATCGGCTCGTACTTGTGAAGACCGGTGTGACAGTGGCTGTCGACGACATGCATGGTCGCCCTCGTCGTGGGCTGCCGGCCGCGCGGTTCGGTGATGAAGCCCGTGGCCGGTCTCCGGGGGATCAGTTGAGGTCGGGGCCGGCCGCGGTCGTGAGCTCTTCGGCGAGCTGGCGGTAGTTCCGGGCTCCGGTCGAACGCGGCTCGTGCAGAATGACGGGCTTGCCGAAGCTGGGAGCCGAGGCAAGACTGACGTTGCGCTTGATCAGGGTGTCGAAAACCTTGTCCTCGAAGTAGGACCTGACTTCTGCCGCCACCCGCTTGGACAGCTGCAGGCGCTCGTCGTACATCGTCAGCAGGACCCCCTCCACTTCGAGGCCGGGGTTGAGGTAGCGCTGTACGAGCTGCACCGAGTTGAGCAGCTTGCTCAGGCCCTCGAGAGCGTAGTACTCGCACTGCACCGGGATCAACACCGAGTCGGCCGCGGACAGGGCGTTGACCGTGAGCAGACCGAGGGAAGGTGGGCAGTCGAGGATTACGAAATCGTAGTTCTCCTTAACTTCCTTCAGGGCCTCGGCGAGCTTCTTTTCGCGTCCGAAAACGGAGGCCATCTCGACTTCGGCACCCGCCAGGCTGATGTTCGAGGGTACCAACTCGAGATCGGGAATGTCACTCGAGCATATCACGCCCTCGAGCGGGGCCTGGCCGACCAGAACTTCGTACACGGAGCCGTCGTATTGCTCGAGGCCCGCTTCGCAACCGCTGGTTGCGTTTGCCTGGGGATCGAGATCGACGAGGAGGGTACTGCGTCCGTTTGCGGCGAGGCAGGCCGAAAGGTTTACCGCCGTCGTCGTCTTTCCCACCCCGCCCTTCTGATTGGCGATTGCGATGACCTTTCCCATTTTTCGCCCGCTGCCTCCCGTGGATTGGCTGCACGAAACAATCCCGGCCAGCCCGCGCGCCGAGGGTGCAGGTCGCACGCGAGAGGAAGGTTTACCGAGGTATTTTCGTGGAACTCAGGTAGGAAAAAAGCCTCGTGGCCACGAGACAGAGGGGCAATATAGGGCGGTCCCGGGGAAGATGGCAACAGTGATTTCGTCCTTACACCGATGAGGGGAGACCGGATGGAATTCAACGACGACAGCACGGTTGTGGCCGAGCTCAAGGCCCGGGTACGCGAGTTCGTCAGCGACCGCGACTGGGACCAGTATCATTTTCCCAAGGACCTGGCCATCGGGCTGGCCATCGAGGCCGCCGAGCTGCTCGAGCAGTTCCGCTTCCGCAGCAACGAGGAAATCGAAAGCTTGATGGCAGATCCCGGGCAGCGGCGGCTGGTCGCCCACGAGCTGGCCGACGTCCTCTACTTCGTGCTCCTGATGTGCGCCAATCTCGGACTGGACGCGAGCTCGATCCTTGCGGAAAAGCTGGCGCTGTCCGCGGAGCGGTACCCGGTCGAGAAAGTGCGGGGCCGCAACCTCAAGTACACCGAGTTGCAAACTGCGGCAGGAGAGGGGAAAGGGGAATGAGCGGGCAAGGCTCGGGTATCGAGCGCCTGGTGGGGATCATGACGCGCCTGCGGGCCCGGGACGGCTGCCCCTGGGACCGCGAGCAGACCCACGCCACCCTCAAGCCGTTCCTTCTCGAGGAGACGTACGAACTGTTAGAGGCGATCGACTCGGGTAGCGACCGGGAGTTCGTCGGGGAGCTCGGGGACGTTCTCCTCCAGGTGATATTCCATTCCCAGATCGCCGCGGAGGCGGGGCGCTTCACGATCGACGACGTCGCCGCGGCGATCGCCGACAAGCTGATCCGCCGCCACCCGCACGTATTCGGCAGCACAGAGGTCGAGGACGCGGACGAGGTCGTTGCCAACTGGGAGCGGATCAAGAGATCGGAGCGGGAGGGGAGCCGCGAGCATCCGGTTTCCGCCCTCGACGGCGTGCCCGCGGAGCTTCCGGCGCTGCTGCGCGCGCAGCGGATCCAGGAGAAGGCCTCGAAGACGGGGTTCGACTGGGAACATGCGGGGGGCGCGCTCGACAAGGTCGCCGAGGAGTTCGAGGAGCTGCGCCGGGAACTGGGGGCGAAGGAGAGGACCTCGGGTGCCGGAGATACAACTGCGGGTCCCGGCGAGCGGGCCCGCGTCGAGGAGGAGATGGGCGACCTGCTGTTCGCGCTGGTCAACACCGGCCGCTTCCTGCGCCTCTGCCCCGAAGAGGCGCTGCGGCGGGCGGTAGCCAAGTTCGAGCGCAGGTTCCGCGACGTCGAGGAGCGCTTCCGCGCCGCCGGGGGCGATCTCGAGGAGGCCTCCCTCGATGAGATGGACCGAGTCTGGGAGGAGGTGAAGGAGTCGGAAGGGTGAGGAGGCGGGCCCAAGCCCCGAGGCGTCCACTCTCCGCCGGTAATCAGGACTGGGCGCAAATCGACGGCCTGCCGCAGGGTTGTATCGGCTTTGCCCCGTTCAGGGAGAGGTCTCATTTACCAACTGACCGTCCCGCCGGACCGTCAGCTCGCGACTCCTCGACCCGTGGTTTGCGAACTTCAGGGTGCGCCTGTTCTCGGTGACCGTGCGCAGGACGTTTTCGGACGCCCCGGTCGAGGATCTCCGCGTCGACCTCCAGGGTGACCATGACCTCCGCGCCAAGGCTGTTGCCACAGGACAAAAAAAGAGCGCAACCCCATACCGAGGTTGCGCCCTGGAAAATGGTGGAGGCGGCGGGAATCGAACCCGCGTCCGAAAGCAGTTCCTTCGAGACCGCTACGTGCGTAGTCAGCGTTTGATTCTCGCCCCCTGTGGCTCCGGCTGACAGGATCCGCAGGGGGCCAGTTCACCAGGTTTCGCGAACGGCCCGTGAACGAAAGCGCCGTCCGCTAGCCTGCTGTCTTGTCGCAGGGGCCGGCGTCGCAGGCTACACCAGCCCCCGCGGGCAGCCTTTTCAGGCAGCCAAAGCGTACGAGTTATCGTCGGCGCTTGAAGTTGTTCCCGGGATTTACGAGGTGTCGGGGACCTCGGCACGCTGTCTCGACCTCTCTGCCCCCGTCGAAGCCATGTCGCCCCCGGGTGTGAGAGTCTCGTGGCGGATACTAAACATCGCCGCGCGATCTTCTCAATATACCGCTGCCGGCGCGCACCGCAAAAATCCCGCCTCAGAACGCCTGCCCGATGGAGAAGTAGAGGCTGCGGTTGCGGATGCGGTTGTCCGGGTCTCTGCTCCAGCCGACGTCGAAGCGAAAAGGAATGCCGCGCTCGTAGCGGAACCCGAAGCCGTACCCGTCCACCATGCGCGTCCAGCGGGCCTCGCGGGCGTGGCGCCAGACCCCGGCCCGGTCCCAGAAGACGACGAACCCGAACTCGCCGGCGTTGATGCGCAGTTCGCTGCGCACGTTGGCGCCGGCGCGCCCGCCCCCCGTCGGCTGGATGCGTTCGCGGCCGACCCCGCGGACGCTGCCTTCGCCGCCGAGCTTGATCCAGTAATTTTTCGGAAGGTCGCGGTTCTTTCTGAGAGAGGCGGTCAGAAGCCCGCGAAATTGCTGCGCCCATACGAAATTGGGGTGGAGACGCAGGTAATAGCCCCACACCACCTCCCCATCGAGGACGCGTGTCGGCTGCCTGCCCAACTCGACAGCGTACAGGCCTCTGGTGTGCAGCAGCGTCCCGCTCGAGGGGGAGATCGGGTTGTCCCGGGAATCGCGGTTGAAGGTGAATTCCAGGTTGAGGGTGTTGGCCTCGTCGGTCAGCAGGCGGTGCCAGGTGCTGTCGATGGGGATCGAGCCGCAGGCGTAGTCGAGGTCACCTGGGGCGCACTCTCCCCCGGAATCGTCCTCGTCGCCGGAAGAATCTTCGTCCCCGAATGGGTTGTCGTCGCCAAAGAAACCGTCGTCACCAGAAAGATCGTCCTCGCCTGCATCGGTGGAGCCAGGTCCGGAACCGCCGGAATCGCTGGGATCGTTGTCTCCGGGTGAGTAGTCGATATCGCCGTCCGGCACGGGCTGATCCCGCGACTGCGTCCAGTTCAGCTCGGTGCGGGCGTGATAGCGCGCCGCATCGGCCGGCTCCCACTGTTTCGACAGGGTGCTTTTGAACTGCCGGAGCCGCTCGATCGACCGGTAGCCGTACTCCGAGGCCTCGATGTATTGTGCTGCGTCCGCAGGGCCGACCAACAGCAGCAGTCCGTTGAGGACCGAATCGTTGGAGGTCAGCAGGGCGAACTGCGTCGAGTCACCGGGATCGGCGTATACCTTGGTTTTTCCCCACTCGTCGGTGAGACTTGCCGTCACCGTCAGATCGGCTCCGGACTCGAAGACGTCGCGCTCGGTGATATCGAACTTGGCGCCCTGTTCCGGACGCCCGAGGCTTCCCGTCAGACCTATGCGCGTCCCCCTCCCGAGCCAGTTGGCGTGCTCGAGCCGGGTCTCCGCCCCCGGCTCGGTGTTGTTGAAGAATGCGAGGGCCTCGAGGTGGATGAATTTGCGCTCCTGCAGCGAGATTTCGATCGGCTGCAGGCTGTCGCCGGGACCGACCGCCGGGGTCGACAGGGTCACCGAGCGGAACAGGTCGGTTCGCGACAGGTTGTTGCGCGAGAGGCGAAGCTGATGGGGATCGAACAGCTGCCCCTTGCGGAAGGTCAACAGGCCGCGCACGAGCCGGGAGCGGGTCTGCAGCGGTTTTCCCCCGGTGCGCTCGCGGATGCTGATTTCCCCGAAGTACATGCGCCGGCCCGGGGCCACGTCGTAGGTGACGCGGGCGAGCTTGCGCTGCGAGTCGAGCTCGGTGCGGTTGCGCACCTCGGCATGGGCGTACCCCCTGTTGTTCAGCAGCGCCAGCAGGGCGCGCTCGTCCTCGATGACGGTCTTGTACTCGAAGAACCCTCCCGCACGCGAGCGCAGGGTGCGCACGAGGTCCTCTTTCAGCGCCCCGTGCGCCTCCTCCATCGACACCCCCACCTCCTCGAGCTTCCAGCGCCGGCCGCTTTCGATCCACAGCCGGATGTGCAGGCGATCCTTCCCGTCGAGGAGGTATTCCTTGCGGGCGATGTCGACGTCGAGGAACCCGATCCCGCGGTAGAGGTTCTCCAGTTCGGCGAGATCGTCGCGGAAATAGCGGCGCCGGAACGGCTCCCCTGCGCGCGTCCTCATGGCGGTGCGCAGGTAGGGATTGCCGAACGGTTTCTCTTGCGGGTGCACGAAGCGGATACGCTTCACTTCGACATTCTGGCCGTCGAGGTCGCGCAGGTCCACCTCCCGCATCGCGGCGTCGGCGGGAAGGGAGCCAAGCAGGGCAAGGGAGACGGCGAGGAGGCGGGGTGGCATCAGAACTGCTTCTTCACCCCGAGACCGACCCCGTAGCGCTCGTACTCGGATTGCGCCTTTGCCCGCAGGGTCACGAATCGCCCCAGCTGGTACTCGACCTGCGCCTCGCCTCTGGAGGGGTCCTGCGTGATCGCCTCGTAGCGCACCCACAGGGGGAGCGGCCACCTGAAGTGCTTGCCGATGCGCAGGGCCTGCTGCCCGGAAGTCTCCAGCGTGGTGCCGGAGGGGAGCAGCTGGAACTCGTCGAGGCCGATCCGCTGCCGCTGGCCCCCGAGCAGCAGCTGGCCGACCGCGGTTCCAGCGGCGCGGAAAACGTCGCGCTCGGCAATCCCTTCCGTCTCCGAGGTGCCGAAGGCGAGCAGGAAGATCACCTGGTGGTAATCGAGCTCGCCCGAGCTGAAGACGGGGATGGCGCGCAAGGTCGACCCCTGCAGGGACATGGTCACCGTGCGCAGCTCGTTTTCGGCCATGTCGCGGACCTCGGCAACCGCCTCGAGGTCGAGCTCCGGGTCGAGAAGAAGCGGGTCGTAGGCGAGGTCGAGAATGGAGTAGGTCGGCACCAGGCGGTCGAGGATGATGCGCCCCCTCTTCTCGAAGACGAACTCGTTGTTCAGGGCGATTACCGTCCCCTCTTTTTCCACGAACATTTCCCCCTGAATGCGGGGCTTGTAGAAGGTTCCGTACACGCGCCCCGATCCCTCGAGCAGGAGATCGATGAGTTCGTTGCGCACCGCCATTTCCCGCACGTCCACCTGCAGGTCGAGGTGGATGGTTTCGAGGAAGGGGTCCTGCAGGGCGGACGGCGGAGGCGGCAGGGGAGGCCCCGTCAGGTCGACGAGGGGTGGCTCGGCGATGCACTGGTCGAGTCGCAGCTCTACTTCGAACAGCGATCCGTTTTCCAGGCTGCGGAACCGCAGCCGGCCTTTCGCTGCCGGCACCGAGAAGACGTCGTCGTACCCATACGGCACGCCGTCGAGCACCAGGACGAGGTCGTAGTCCAGCCCGGCCGCGGAAATCTCCAGGTGGCCGCTCAGCTCCCCCTCTCCCTCGCCACTGGACGGGTAGCCGGCGAAACCGGTGAGCACGCCGCGCTCGCCGGTGAACTCGATCCGCCCCCGCGGAAAGGCGTAGCCCGGGTCGACGTCGATGAACCGGAAGCCGACTTCCTCGATCTCCAGCTCCCCGTGCACCTGCGGATCGGAGCCGAGGCGGGTCGCCTCCAAGTCGAAGCGGACGAGCCCGTCCAGGGACTCGAGGTCCGGCACCTGGTCGACGAAGATGAACAGGTTGACGCCCTCGGTCCGCGCCGACAGCTCGGCCTTTTCCCAAGCGGCCTCCCAGGTACGCGGGTGCAGCGGTACGCTCCCGGCTACGGCCACCTCGTCTGCCAGCGGCGTCGACCAGAGCGCCTGCACGGTGGCGCCGCCGCCGACAACCTCGATATCCGCGGTCAGGTCGCCGAACTCCTCGGTCGCGGCCTCGGCGGTGCAGGAGAGCGAGCGTTCGCCCGCGGAATCGGTCAGCACCGCGGTAGCATCGACCGTGCCTGCGGGCAGGGCGGACTCTCCGACACCGAAGGCAGTTGCGCTCCTCAGGTCTACTCCGGCAAGCTCGAGGGTGATCCGGTGCCTTCCGCTCCCCGACTGCAGCCCTGCCGAAACCGCCCCCGCGGGATGGTCGTAGCGGCCGGTCTCCTCGTCGAGGCGGGCAAGCGCCAGGGTCATTCTCTGAAGCTCCTCGCCGCCGAACAGGAGCTCCACTTCTTCGTCTGGTGCCTGCAGGTGCAGCGTACCCCGTTCGATTTCCAAGTGGCTCAGGCGGGCGCTTCCCGACAGGCTGGCCCAGGGTATTCCGGAAGTCAGACCGTCCGCCGGAAAGGAGAGGGCGCCGCTCAGCCCCAGCGAGCCGCCGACGCTGTCGTCGAGGGCGTAGCTGAGAAAGGGACCCAGGTCGAGACCGCCGGCCCGGACTCCGAGATGAGCGCGCCCGGGGTCTGCGTCAGCCTCCCCCAACAAGACCGCTGCCGGCATGGCCAGGCGGACGGCGAGGCTGCCGGCCTTCGTTTGCCCGCTGACTGCTGGCTGCGTCAGCTCGACAGTGGCGACGGAGCTGTCGCGGTGCGATACCACGGCCCGCAGCCTGCCGAGCGGGCGCTTTTGCAAGCGGACATCGGACAGCTCCAGTTTGCCGTCCAGTTCAGGGTTCGCCCCGGTACCCCGCAGCTGCAGCCCGAGGGCGCCTCGGGCGGTCATGGCGCCGTCGGCGAGGGTGAGGAGGACGGAATCGATCGAGGCCCGGGCCGACAGCGAGTCGGCGATGCGGGCGGAGCCGGTCAGGGTGCCGGCAGGCGTAGCCAGAGAAACAGGGGCGAGCTCGGTAACTCCGCTGCGGTGGGTGGCGCGAACCGGCTCCCGGGCCTGAAAAAGCTGGTCGTGGAGCGACAGCTCGACCTGCTCGAGCTGCAGCTCCGCGGAGAGCAGCTCCGGCCGCCCTCTCTCGCCGCTGGCGGACAGGTCCCCGGAAAGCAGGAGGTAATCCACCCGGTCCGAGGTGAGGTCGCGGCGGCTCGCCGCGGCGCTGTCGAGCAAGGCGGTTGCGGAAAAACGGCCGGTCCCCTCAAGGCGGGCTTCGGCGTCCAGGCCCTGGCCGCGCAACAGCACGCGGGTGGTCCCGTCGTCGAGGGACAGGCTGGCGTCGATATCCCCGGCGCTCCAGCCGCCGTATCCGACGTCCCGCAGGGCGATGGTCGCGATCAGGTGTGCCGCGTCCCAGGCGAACGACCCCGCCTCCAGCTCGGCGGTGACCGAGCCGGACAGGTCCGGAAGCAGCCGGTTGAGCTGAGTTGGCTGGATGGCCGCGTGCAGGGTGTCGACGGAACCGCTCTGCAGGTCGGTTTCGACACCGGCGCGCATGCCGCCTCCGTCGAGAGAGAGGGTCAGCTCAGTATGCCGCCAGTCCGCAATCGAGGCGCTCAGGGACAGCGGGCCGAAGTCCGGGCCGAGTCCGGGCAGCTCCTCTACCGTCAGGTCGGCGGCGAACTCACCGGGGGAAAGATGCCCGGTGACCGAGGCCGGCACAGGGGCGCCTATCAGGGGGCCGGGGTCGAGCCTTCCCAGCAGATCGATGTCGTACCGGTCCGCGGCGGCGACCGTTCCTTCCGCAGCGAGGGAGCCGAGCGTCGATCGGAGCGCCGCGGTGAGTCCGGGGCCGTCGAGGTTCGCCTCGAGGGTGAAATCGAGGTGTGTTGCCGCCAGCCGCAACCCGGAGAGCCGGGCGTCGAGGCGGGCGTCCAGCTCTCCCCACGCGGGGCGCCCGCCGGCCTCCAGGGTGGCGGTAAGCAGGCCGCCGGCCGTTTCCCCGGTCAGCGGGGCGATGGCGAGATCGGTAACCTCCAGGCTGGCCTGCAGACTGTCGCCGGTGGCGTGGGCGTACTCCCCGCCCAGGTGCACCCGGCCCCCGCCGCCGGCTGCCTCGACGAGCAGTGAGTCGACGATGACCCTTTCCGCGGTCACGAGCACCGCGGCGGTCGCGGTGTAGCTGCCGAAGACGGAATCACTCAACGCCGCGGCAGCCGTAACCTCGAGATCGAGCGCTGCCAGGGCTCCGGACAGGGTGATCTGTCCCTTGCCGCGGCGGGCGGGAGAGTGCGCCTCGAAGCCGGTTTCCAGACGGAGGGGAAGGGACTCGGTCAGTCCGAGAGTCCCGGTTCCGGCCGCGGTGAGCCCGGCGTCCCCCGCGGTTGCGCGCGCCGACAGGCTGTCCGCTACCAGGCGGTCCGACTCGACGGTGAGCAGGGCCGCGAGCGCCCCGGATACGTTCGTCTCCCCTTGTGTCAGCTGGATATCCGGGGCCGTGAGCCGCAGCCGCCTGCCGGAGGCGGGGGGTTGCGGGGAGTCGGCAGTCGTTCCGAAGCGGAGATCGATCCCTTTCGCCAGTACCCGCAGACTGTCGTCGTGGAGCACCAGCTCGGCGCCGGAAACCGTTACGGAAGGGATGTCGTCGAGCGGCAGCGTGTACTTCGGGGGTTCCGGCGCCACGACGGGAGGCGGGGCCGGGTCCGGTTCCGAAGTCGAAACGGAGTCCGGCTGCGACAGGTCGATCTCGATTCGCGGCGAATCGACGACGACTTCCCGATCCCAGACCGAGCCGGCCAGCGACCGGGCCGAAATCGACGGCGATCCGGACCGCTCGGCAGCGTGAACCTCTTCAAAGCGGGGCTTCCCGAGCAGCGAGCCTCCGGTGGAACCGATCTCTACCGTCCATCCATGCTTTGGGGCCGCCTGCTCGACGACCCGGGCCAGGAGGTAGACCCCGGCAGGAGTCAGTAGGAAGAGGAGGAGGGCGGCCAGCGCCCCCGCCCCTGCGTAGATGGCTGTACGCCGCATCGATCAGGCGCCCCGGGGCCAGCGGACTCGCCGCCTGCTTCCGGAAAACGCTCCCCCGGAGGCCATCACCGGGTCGTGCGGGTCAGTCCGCCGGAGACGTCGAACAGCGAATCGGGAAGGGCCGAGCTGGAAAGGGACTTCACCGTTCGCAAGAGCTCGAACACCTGGTTCTCCTTCTTCGCGCCCTGCCTGGTGAAGACTTTGAGGACCGACTGCATATGGAAGCCCTCGAGGGCGTCGAGTTCCTCCTGCAGGCTTTGGGAGTCGGTGATCGCTTCCGGGGCTCCCCCGATGCCGGAGCGAATCAGGGATGGATAAGAGGTCTTGCGAGCCTGCAACTCCTGAAACCGCTGGAGATCCCGGTATCCGGGGAAATCGTCGGCCACCCAGGCCTGGTACAGGTAGCGATTTTGGCGCCGCACTTTCCTGGTTCCCGGATCGAAGTGCTGGACCTTCATCTCCGCGGCGACCCGGCGGCAAAGGATGCCGGCGACGCGTTTCGTATCGTCGAGGGTGCGGGTGCGGAATTCCACTTCGCGGTCGGGGTCGCCAGCAGCCGCCTTGGCTGCCGGAGGGGTGCCCGGCCCGGCTTCACCGGAAGTGCCGGCCGGGGGAAGCGATTCCCGGGAGTAGGTTGCCCGGGTGTGGTCGATCTGCAACAGGTTTGCCCGGTCGAGCTGAAGGATGGTGCTGCCGTCGGTGGTCCCGCCCTGCCGGCGCAGCGCTTCCGCTCCGCTTTTCGAGGTCTCGATCAGCGAGTGCACCCGCTGCCGCTCTCCCTGGATGTACACGTGGTTGGTCGTCTTGCGGGCCCCCGTCTTCTTCGGGCCGACACCCTTGTTGACGATCTCCTCGACGTAGGAGACGTCGGCAGCGGCCAGGGCGGCCCAGCCGACCGCGGCAAAAACGATCCACACCGGTTTCATACAGTGCCCTCCTGCGCGAAAGATCCGGTTGCAGCGAAAAGCATCCGGGGATGGGGGAAGCAGCCGGGGAGAAACCGGCTTTTCCGCCCGGGAGCGGGAGCTTCAGGCGGCTCGTCGATGGGCTTCCGGGCGTTGGGCAGCACCGGTCGTACGCGGGTTTTCGGGTTCAGGTCGGTTGCCTGTCGGTCAATCGCGGTCGCCGCGCAGTATCAGCAGTCGCACGAGGTGCATCAGGGAGGTGGCGGCGGCGGCGACGTAAGTCAGGGCCGCGGCGTTGAGGACGCGCCTGGCGAGGACCCCTTCCTGCGGCGCCAGGTAGCGGCCATCGACGAGCTGCGCCATGGCGCGCGAGCTGGCGTTGAATTCGACCGGCAGGGTGATCACCTGAAAGGCGAGGACCGCGGCGAACAGGGCGATGCCCACGTCCATCAGAAAGGGGACGCTCTGGTTGAAGAAGAAGCCGATCATGAAGAGGGGGAAGGCTGCGGTCGATCCGATGTTGGCAATCGGCAGGAACGAGTGCCGGAGATTGAGCGGCAGGTAGCCTCCGGCGTGCTGAATGGCGTGTCCCACCTCGTGGGCGGCAACGGCGAGTCCGGCGAGGTGATGGCCCCGGAAGATGCCGGTCGACAGCCTCACCACCCTGTCGCGCGGATCGTAGTGGTCGCTCAGCACCCCGTCGACCTCCTCGACGGCGACGTCGTAGATGCCGTTCTCACGCAGCAGGCGGCGCGCTGTCTCCGCGCCCGAGATCCCGGCCGCGGAGGCGACCTGGCTGAACTCGCCGTACGTACGCCTGACCTTCCACTGAGCGTACAGAGCCAGCAGGATGCAGGGAATGAGCAGCACCATGGTGGAGTCGAAAAAGAAAAATGGCATGCGAACGACCTCCTCCGTAAAGCGGTTCCGTCGTTAAAATGTGGACCAAAGACAGGACTCCATCAAACAGGAACCGCGGGGAACCTGTTGCGGTTCCCCGCGGCTGAAACGGGCGGCGCGGCGACGCCGTCAGGCCGCCTTCACCTCGATCTTCCGGCCCCGCTCCTCAACGGCGCGCGGCAGGTTGACGGTGAGCAGACCGTCCCGGTACCCGGCCTCGACCTTGTCCGCCTCGACCCCGAACGGAAGCCTGATGCGGCGGACGAACCTGCCGTTGCGGCGTTCGCGACGGTACCAGGTTTCCCCTTCCTTCTCATCCTCGTCCCCGCGCGAGGCGGTCAGAGTCAGAACCCCGTCATCGACAGCGACGTCGATCTCTTCGGGCTTGAAACCCGGAAGCTCCGCCTTTACGGTGGCGCCCTCTTCGTTCGAGCTGATGTCGACTGCCGGGAGATGGGCGAAGTCCGAACCGCCGCCATGGAAGAGGCGGTCGAACTCATCGTGGAGCGATGCGAGCCCGGGGAACGGGCTCCGCAAGCCGGCTTGGCCGGGGACGGAGTGGCGAAAGATGGTCGGCAACATGATGAACCTCCTTTGGTTTGAGTTCGGCTTCTGCAGCCGTTGTTGCGCGACCAAGGTTCTGCAATCGCCGTGCCAGAGCCGGGATAGGCACCGTATCCCCTTGTTTTCATTGCGCTTGCTGGTTGCAGAGAATGATTGTCGCAAGTCAATCCTTGTGGATATGCCAGAATGGCATAGATCTGGCAGTATTGTCGATGGACTCCCCTGTCAATCTGGCACATAGTGTGATTTTTTCGGCACCACGGTTTGACACAACAACCGCAATTACGTATTCTCGACGTGGGCCAACTGCTTAAAATACATATGGTTATTAACGGTCGGACCAATGGCGGAGCTCGCAAATTCAGGTTTGGGGAATCTGGGTGAGGTTCATCGCAACCTGAGCCCACCGCGCCTCTACCAGGAAATCCTCCAGCGGGGGGAGGCCGTGGTCTCCCGCGACGGGGCAATCGTCGCCGAGACCGGCGCCTACACCGGGCGCTCGCCCAAGGACAAGTTCATCGTCCGCGACCCCGGTTCGGAAGCGGACATCTGGTGGGGGGACGTCAACCGCGAGTTCGCCGGGGACTTCGATTCGCTGCTCGGCAAGATCGCCGGCCATCTCGAGGGCCGGGATGTCTTCGTGCAGGACCTGTACGCGGGCGCCGACCCCGTCTACAGGCTGTCGGTGCGCGTCGTCACCGAGCTGGCGTGGCACAGCCTGTTCGCCCGCAACATGTTCATCCGGCCTCCTCGCCAACAGCTTCCGTCCTTTCAGCCGGACTGGCACCTGATCTACGCCCCCGGCCTTCGCGCCGAGCCGGAGCGGGACAAGACGCGTTCGGAGGTCTTCGTCGTCCTCAACTTCGCCGCCCGCACCATCCTGATCGGCGGCACACACTACGCCGGCGAGCTCAAGAAATCGGTGTTCACCCTGTTGAACTACATCCTCCCGAAGCGGGGCGTCCTGAGCATGCACTGCTCCGCCAACAAGAATCCGCAGGGGGACTCGACCCTCTTCTTCGGCCTTTCGGGCACCGGCAAGACCACCCTGTCGGCGGACTCCCGGTACGAGCTCATCGGGGACGACGAGCACGGCTGGAGTGACCGGGGAGTGTTCAATTTCGAAGGGGGTTGCTACGCAAAGGCGATCCGCCTGCGAATGGACCAGGAGCCGGAGATCTTCGCCGCGTCGCATCGCTTCGGCGCGGTGCTGGAGAACGTCGTCCTCGACCCGGAGTCGCACCGGGTCGACCTCGACGACGACTCGAAGACCGAGAACACCCGCTCCTGCTACCCCCTCGACTTCATTCCCAACGCGAGCCTCGACGGAACCGGGGGCCATCCGAGCAACGTCGTCATGCTCACCTGCGATGCCTTCGGGGTGCTGCCCCCGGTGTCGAAACTGAACGGCGAGCAGGCGATGTATCACTTCCTCTCGGGGTACACCGCCAAGGTGGCCGGGACCGAGCGCGGCGTCAGCGAGCCGTCGGCGACCTTCTCCCCCTGTTTCGGAGGGCCCTTCCTGGTGCTCCACCCGACCTGGTACGCGCGCCAGCTCGGCGAGCGCCTCAGCCGGCACGGGTCGAGCTGCTGGCTCGTCAACACCGGCTGGAGCGGGGGGACCTACGGAGAGGGAGAGCGCATCAGCATCGCCTATACGCGCGCCATCGTCTCGGCGATCCTCGACGGCCGCCTGGAAGCGGTTCCACGCCGGGTCGATCCGGTCTTCGGGCTGCAGGTGCCGAAAGAGTGCCCGAACGTGCCGGGCGGGGTGCTGGACCCCAGGTCGACGTGGCGCAACCCCAACGCATACGACGACAAGGCGCGCGAGCTCGCCGGCCGCTTCGGGGAACACTTCGCCGAGTACGGGGCACTGGCTCCCGAGTTGCGCAAAGTCGCTCCCCAGCCTGCGTAGCGCCGGCCCGCAGCACTCCACAGGTTCAGATTTCGGTTTTCAGCTGGATCAGCCGGCCAGGGAACGACTCCGGGCGATTCGCGACAGGAAGACCTGAGCCAGCGACGGGCTCCGTGCCGGCGAGCCTCCGTGACGATTGGCCGAGAGGAGTCTCCTACGGGGAGGGGTCCGGTTTCAGCTCTGCGGCCGCGGCGTCGCGAACGACATCCGCCTCCACCGCAGGTGCGCCGGGCGACACGATGTCGGCGGGCAGACTGAGCTTGAGCGGCACCGCGGCACCCGCGGAGACGATCATCTGGAAGGCCTCTTCGATGGTGAGGTTGGTGAGCCGCAGCTCGCGGAGGGGGATGATCAGCATGAAACCGGTGGTGGGGTTGGGGGCCGTGGGAATGAACACGCTGTGCGCCGCCTGCAGGCCTCCCTCTCCGGGGACGTCCCCGGCGACGAACCCGAGGGTCCACAACCCCCTGCGGGGATACTCGAACAGGATGACCTGCTTGAAACCGCCCCTGTCGGGAGAGGTCATCGTCTCCATCAGCTTCTGCACCGGCGAGTAGATGGTGCGCACCACCGGAAGGCGCTCGAGGGCTTCGCGCGCGTCCTGCACCAGCCGGCGTCCCAGCACGTTGCGGGCTATCAGACCGACGACCCAGACGATGGCGAAGGTGAGGACGAAGCCGACGCCGCGGTGATACCAGTCGGCGTCTCCGAACAGGGCCGCCACCGGCCGGACCAGCGGACGCGAGAAGCGGTCGGCGGCATTGAACAGCCACAGCAGCACGGCGCCGGTGATCCACAACGGGGCGATCACCGTGACCCCGGCCATCAGCGTGGTGCGCAGAGCGTGCAGCCTGCCGGAGGAATGGCTCTCCGTTCCGAGAGTGGAGTCGATCGGATTGATCTCTTTCTTTTCCCTGTTCACAGTCGCAATCCGCCAATACGCGATCGATATGCCAACGTATCACCGCCGTACGGCGCCGTCAACGAATGAACAGGTGGCTCATGGCGGCCCGCTATCGCTTCCCCCTGAGAATCCCGGGCTCGTTTCAGCGCTCCCCGCGGCACCGCTCCCGGCAGGCGCCGTGACCGCTCCCTGCGCCGTCCTGCTCAGCGGCGGGATGGATTCGGCGACCTGTCTCTGGCAGGTGTGCGGCAGTTGGCCGGGGCCGGTCCACACGGTCGCCATCGACTACGGCCAGCGCCATCGCGTCGAGCTCGAGTACGCCCGCAAGCTCGCTGCCCGGGCCGGAGTCGAAAGACACGAGGAGCTCGGCCTCGAGCTGCTGTCCGCTCTCGGGGGAAACCCGCTGACCGACGGCGCCCTCGAGGTGCCAGACGCCGACGAGTTGCGCCAGCGCGCCACCGTCGTGCCGTTCCGCAACTTGCTGTTCATCGCCGCCTGTGCCGCGTACGCCGGGGCCCGCGGAATTCGCGACCTGTTCATTGCGGCGGTGCGCGAAGACTACGAGGCCTACCGCGATTGCCGCCGCGAGTTTTACGACAGCGTCGAGGAGACTCTGGGGCTGGGCGCCGCCGAGGAAGGGCGCTACCGTATCCACACGCCGTTGATCGACAGGTGGAAGGCCTGGGTGATCGCCGAGGGGCGGCGCCTGCAGGTCCCGTACGAGCTTACCCACACCTGCTACACCGGGCGGCGGCCGGCGTGCGGACGCTGCGATGCCTGCAGCGAGCGCATAGCGGCGTTCCGCGCCAACGGGGTCCGCGATCCCCTCTCTTACGAAATCGATGTCGACTGGGCGGCATCGGCCTGACTGTCCGTTGATAGAATTGCTCTGCAAGCTGCAGGCCGGATGGGCTTGTTCAACGGGCTGAACTCGACCGGGGCCGAAGCGCTACCGCGGCTCCTTTCGGGGGGACCAAGCGGTCTGCCCGGCATCCTCCCCCTCCACCCGAACACAGGAGAACCCCGCATGCCATCGGTGAAGGAGATCTACCAGTTCGACGAGCTGACCTGGCCCGAAGTGAACGAGGCCGTGGAGATGGGCAAGATCCCCATTCTCGCCACCGGATCCGTGGAACAGCACGGACACCACCTGCCGCTGAAGGTCGACCACCTCTGCGCCCACTCCGTCGCCGCGGAAGCGGCGCGACTGAAACCGGAGCTGAGCCTGGTGCTGCCGCCGGTCACCTACGGGTACGTCCACCACGTCATGGATTTTCCCGGCTCCCTCAACATCCACTTCGAGCACTTCATCCAGTACGTCCTCGATATTTGCAAGTCGCTCGCCTACCACGGCTTCAAGAAGATGATCCTCGTCAACGGGCACGGCTCTAACCACAACCTCGTCGACATGGTGTCGCGGCGCGTGCACGTCGAGACCGACGCGAGCTGCGTCTTCTGCAGCTGGTGGCAGCTGTTGAGGGTGAACCCCGACTTCGACAAGGAATGGCGGGAGAGCGTCTTCCCCGGGGGCTGCTCGCACGCCTGCGAGCTCGAGACCTCGATGCTGCTGTACCTGTCCCCGGAGAGCGTTCGCAAGGAGAAGATCAGGAGCGAGATCGCCAGGACCAACCAGCTCGGCTCGAAGTTCGTCTGGACCGACCTGTTCAGCGCCGGGCCGATGGGACTGATCCAGTGGACGAGCCAGTACTCGGACAGCGGCGTGATGGGGGAGGCGGAGAAAGCGACCGCGGAAAAAGGCAGGATCGTGTTCGAGGAGGCGAGCCGGAACCTGGCGGCCTTCATAGATGAATATCACGCCATGGAGATCCGCGGGCGCACCCGCCACCAGGAGCGGGAACCGACGATGCCGCTATCGTACCCGACGGACTGACGCAAGCCGCGGTGAAATGGCGGGGCGGTTGGATCTGCACCAAGGGGTCTGCCTCTGAGAATCGGGACGGCCTCCCCGGGTGCCGGAATTCCGGGCAAGGGTCGAGGGACGGAGCGCCGAATCCGTCTTGTCGCGGACTCTTATGCCGGTTCGAGCAGGTTCCCGTCCAGCCGGTAGCGGTTCCCGCACGATCGACAGGCAGGTTCCCCGCCTTCGGGCAGGGTCGTCCCACAGTGGCAGACCCAGCCCACCTGGCGCGACGGTACCCCGACGACCAGGGCGTGGGCGGGAACGTCCCGAATGACGACGGACCCGGCCCCTACGAGGGCATAGCGGCCGATCGCCAGGCCGCACACGATCGTGGCGTTGGCCCCGAGAGTGGCTCCCTCACCGACGGTGGTCGGCCTGAATTCCTCCTTGCGCTCGATGAAGGCGCGGGGATTAATTACATTGGTGAACGTCACGGAGGGACCGCAGAACACGCGGTCTTCCAGCAGCACCCCTTTGTAGACCGAAACGTTGTTCTGGATCTTGCAGCCACTGCCGATCCGCACCTCGCGGTCGACGTAGACGTTCTGTCCGAGAATGCAGTTTTCGCCGATGCGCGCTCCGGCCATTACGTGGCTGAAATGCCAGACTCTGGTTCCGCTTCCGATCTCGCAAGGCTGGTCGATCACCGCGGTGGGGTGGACGTAGAATCCCGCTTCGGTCGTCATGGGCGCTCTCGGGAATGGCCCGCAGGCCGCGGGCCGATGAGAAGAACAACAGTCCGTTCACCGTCAAAAATAGTAAGGGGAAGGTTCGCATGAAGCTGATCACCTACACCTCCAAGAAGGAAGAATACGTCGGGGCCGTCGTGGCCCAGGACAAGATCGTCGTCCCCCTCGATGCTGCCGACCGCGCCCTGGCGCGGAAGGAGAAGCGCCAGCCCGCAGGGTGTTTCGACAGCATGCTGTCGCTGCTCGGAGCAGGCGTGAGAGGCATGTCCGCGGCGCGCAAGGCGGTGAAAGCGGTGGAAGAAAACCTCGGCGACCCGCCCAAGGCGGACGGAAAAACCACCCTGCCCCTGACGCGGGTGCGCCTCAAGGCCCCGGTTCCCAACCCGCGCAAGCTGTTCTGCCTCGCCGGCAACTACCAGGACCACATCGAAGAGGGCGGCGGCAAGATGGCCCTGCAGGACAAGGAGACCCCCCGCGTCTTCATGAAGCCCCCCACGACCACCGTCATCGGTCCGGGCGACACCATCCGCATCCCGCCGGTCGCCCAGTCCATCGACTGGGAGGGGGAGCTCGCCGTGGTGATCGGCCGCCGCGCCAAGGGCGTGAAAGCCGCCGACGCTCTCAAGCACGTCGCCGGCTACACAGTCATGAACGACGTGTCCGAACGCAGTCTCCTGATCAAGAAGCGCACCAAAAGCCGTCCCAAAGACGAATGGTTCGACTGGCTCAACGGCAAGTGGCTGGACACCTTCGCCCCCCAGGGGCCCTGGATGGTGACCTCCGACGAGATCAGGAACCCGCAGGATCTCAACATCAGCACCTACGTCAACGGCCTGCGCAAGCAGTTCAACAACACCGGCCAGATGCTGTACCCGGTGGCGAGCATCGTCGAGTACATCTCGGCGATCATCACGCTCGAGCCGGGCGACATCATCAGCACCGGCACGATCTCCGGCGTCGGCGCCACCACCGGCTCCTTCCTGAGCGACGGAGACCGGGTCGAGATCGAGATCTCGCGTATCGGCGTGCTGCGCAACAACGTCGGCGACAGCAAGAAGTAGAGCCCCACGCCTTCGCATCCGGGGCGCCCGAAGACCTGCCGATGAGACAGTGACGGATCAGGACGTGCGAGGCACGGCTCCGCCGACCGCACCCGGACTCGCGAGCCGTGCCTTCGCCGTCCTCTGCGCCGTCTCCTTTTTCAGCCACTTCACCGCCGCTCCCTTCGCCACCCTGCTGCCGGTCTACGTCGATGCCGACGTCGGCGCGAGACCCCTGTTCACCGGATACCTGCGCACCCTGATGTTCGCGCTGGGCGGCATCTTCGCCCTGGTCGGAGGCCGCCTGTGCGACCTTTTGGGACTGAAGCCGATGCTGCTTGTCGGACTGGCCGGATCGATCGCCGCGGGCCTGGCTTTCCAGAGCACCGACTTCCGCATCCTGACCTTCTTCGTGCTTCTCGCCGGAATCGCCGCCGGACCTATGAGCGCCGCCGGCCAGAGCTACCTCATCGCCTCCGCCGGACCGGAACGTCTCGGTCTCGGAGGGGCCCTGTTCTTCCTCACCTACACCCTCGGCAGCTCTGCGGGCAGCCTCTGCACCGGCCTGTTGAAACCGCTGTGGAGCTTTCAGCAGATCGGCGCGGCCATGACGGCCGGAGCGACCGGAGTGGTCCTCGCCGCCGTGCTGCTGCTCCCCGATATCTCCGGGCCGGCTTCCCGGAGGCCGGAGAAGTTGTCGCTGTGGCGAGCCTACCGCCCCTTGCTGCGGCAGCGCGAGGTCCACCTTCTCGTCGGCATGCGTCTGGGCATCACCTCTTTCTGGGGCATGGCGATCCTGGTGCTGCCCCTCCTGGTGTTTCGCGTCAGTGGCAGCGCCGCGGTGGCGGCCTGGTACGGGGCGGTGTCCCTGGCTGCGGCCGCGGTCTGCCAAGTCGCCGCCGGTTGGTTGCGGGACCGCTGTGGACGTACCCGGCCGCTGCTGGTCTCGGCTGCCGGAATCCCCGCCTGCGCGCTCTGCCTGGGGTTCCGGGCCGATTCCCTGACCGGGCTGTTCCTGTTCGGTACGGGGTTGGCGGCGACCGCCTGGGCGGTCTCGGTGCTGGTCCCGGGGTTGATCGACGAAGTGGCCCCGGCCGCGCAGAAGAACCGGCTCGTCGGACTCGGCCACCTCGCCTGGAGCGCGGCGATGGCGCTCGGCGGCCTGGCGGGAGGCCTGCTGGTGGAGATCGATACCGGGCTTCCGTTTTTCACCGGGGCGGCGCTCTCCCTGGCCGGGACCGCATGCCTGTACAGGCTCTGCCGGCGGCTTGACCGGAAGCTGCACCCCGCCGCGGCCTGACTCGGGGAACGCTCGTGCGCAAGGGCATGCTCTTCCTCATCGCCGTCGGGCATTTCTGCGTCGACTCGTACGCCCAGATGCTGGCCCCGGTGCTGCCGCTCGTCATCAGCCGGCTCGGGATTTCCCTGACCTCGGCAGGCTTTCTCGGCACCATCACCTCGCTGTGCAGCCTGTCGCAGCCGCTGCTGGGGGTGTGGGCCGACGGCATGCGCCGGCGCTACCTCGTGCTGGCCGGTCTGCTCATGGCCGGCCTGTTCACCCCGATGCTCGGGATCGTCTCCAACTACGGGACGCTGCTGGTCGTGCTCTGCCTCGGGGGCCTCGGGGTCGCAGCGTTCCACCCCCAGGCGTTCTCGCTCGCCGGCGAGCTCAGCGGCCACAGGCGCTCCTTCGGCATCGCCCTGTTCGTGTTCGGCGGCACCCTCGGACTCGGCTTCTCGCCGCTCTGGGTCCCCTGGTACGCCACCGAGATCGGCCTGGAGTGGCTGCCCGCGGCCGGCCTTCCCGGGCTTCTGCTCGTTCTGCTGATCTGGCGTTTCGTGCCTCTCGACAACCCTCACGTGGTCCATGGGCAACGGACCTCGCTGCGCGCCAGCCTGCAGGGCAGGAAGCGGATCCTGCTGTTGATGACGGTCGTCGTCATCCTGCGCTCGGTTACCGGGCTGGGCTTCGGGTTCTACCTGCCGGTGCTGTCCGAGGCGCGCGGGCTCGACCTCGTCGCAGGAGGAATACCGCTCTCGCTGTACAACCTCGCAGGGGTCGCCGGGGCGTTGCTGTTCGGCTATCTCGGGGACCGCCTCGACAGAAAGCCGCTGATCTGGGGATCGATCCTGGCCGCGGCTCCCTCCCTCTACGGCTATCTCCACAGCGACGGCCTCGTCGCCTACGGAATGCTGGCAATCGGCGGCGCCATGGTGATGGCCTCCAACTCGCTGCTGGTCGCCATGGCCCAGGAACTGGTGCCGAAAAGCTCCGGACTGGCCTCGAGTCTGCCTCTTGGGTTCAGCTGGGGGATCGCGGGACTGACGCTGGCGCCGATCGGCTACCTCGCCGAACGGATCGGCGTCGAGTCGGCCCTGACCCTGCTCGCCGTCCTGCCGGTCGCGACCGCGGTTCTCGCCCTCTTTCTGCCGTCCGGCCGCGGCCTTCAGGCCCGGGGGGAGGAGGCAGGTCCCTCCCGTGAAGAGGAACGAGCCTGAGGAGCCCCGGAGCCCCTACAGCCCCGCCAGCCCCTGCTCGAAATCGGCGATCAGGTCGGCCGCGGACTCGATGCCGACCGCCACCCGGACGAGGCCGCTGCCGATTCCCAGGGTCTGCCGCTCCGCTTCCGACAGGCCGGCGTGCGAGGTCGCTGCCGGCCGCGTGATCAGGGTCTCGACGCCCCCGAGGCTGGGGGCCGAAGCCGGTATCCGCAGCCGCTCCAGCAGCTTCTCCGCAGCCGGCCTTCCCCCGCAAAGCTCGAAGCTCAGGACCCCGCCGCAGCCGGAGAAGAGCCGCGCCGCGCGCTCGTGCTGGGGATGCGAGGCCAGCCCGGGGTAGTTCACCTGCGTCACGGCCTCGCAGCGCTCGAGCGCCCCGGCTAGGGCCAACGCCGAGGCGTTCTGGTGCCGCACCCTCAGCGCCATCGTCTTCATCCCCCGGTGCAGCAGGAAACAGGCGTGCGGATCGAGGGTTGCGCCGAGATGGTTGAGCCGGCGCCCGATCCGGGAGATCAGCTCCCCGTTGGCGACGACGCAGCCGGCGACGATGTCGGAGTGGCCGTTGAGGTACTTGGTGGCGCTGTGAATCTCGACGTCGAACCCCAGTTGCAGCGACCGGAAATTGACCGGGGTGCCGAAGGTGTTGTCGATGATGGACATCAGGCCGCGCTCGCGCGCGAAAGCCACCACCGCTTCGAGATCGGCCACTTCCAGCAGCGGGTTGGCCATGGTCTCGACGTAGATGGCGCGCGTTCGCCGGGTCGCCGCCTCGCCCCAGGTGTCGGGGCGGTTGCCGTCGATGAAATCCACCTGCAGCCCGAAGTCGGGAAGGTCGCAGGTGAACAGGCTGTGGGTGCCCCCGTACAGGCAGCTCTGCGCCAGCAGGCGGTCTCCCGCCTTCAGCAGCCCCATCAGGGTCGCGGCGATCGCCGCCATCCCCGAAGAGGTGACGATTGCGGCCTCGCCGCCGCAGACCGCGGCGAGCTTGGCGTGCAGGACGCGGTGATTGGGGCTGTTGTTGAGGCGCAGATAGCGGATCTCCTCGTACGCCGTTTCCCCGCCCGACAGGTAGGTGGCGCTCTGAAACACCGGCAGCACCACCGAGCCCTCGATCTTGTCCCCCTCTCCCGAATGGATGAGGTCGGTCTCGATATCGCGCTTTTTGCTCATGTCCGGAGAAAGTACTTGTCGAGGAGGTGTTCGTAGATGGCGACGAAGTCGCCGCGCCCGTTGCTGCGGTTGTAGAAGAAGCAGAACGGGTTGGGGTTGAGCTCGATGATGCGCAGGCCCCCGGGGCCGTCGATGACGTCGATGGCGTAGAACCCTAGCCGGATCACCGCGGCGACGCGCCGGGTGAGCTCAGCCATCGCTGCCAGCAGCGGCTCGTCCCCGACCTTGACGGCGCGCCCGCTGGCGTGATGAAGGGGGTTGAGACCGCCGCCTACCTCGTCGCTGGTCTTCTCGTAGGCGAGCAGCAGCTCCGCTTCGCTGGCGACGATGCGGTACTCCACTCCCTCGACGAAGGCCTGGATCAGCAGGCTGTTGTCGAGAAAACCTCCGCCGGTGAACAGGCTTTCCAGGCGCCTCGCGGCCCCCTCGCGGTCGCGCTCGAGGTAGACTCCCTGGGAGACCGAGGCGCGCGGCTTCTTGATGAGCAGGGGATACTGCATGCGCGTTTCGACGTCGTCGAGCATCTCTTCGACGCTGCCGTGGGTCTTGTAGCGGTGAAAGCGGTCGTCGGCGTACGGGTTGAACACCTGCATCGAGCAGGGGACCGGCAGGCCGGCCGCGGCAAACAGCTCGTACTGGTAGCCCTTGTCCTCGGCCAGCCTGGCCGCGGCGTAGTCGTTGAACGGGTGGCGGTTGCGCAGGAAGTAGAACGGCCCTCCCGCCTCGTCCACCCGCAGGACGTTGGCGTTGCCCGTTACCCTCTCGCACTCGAGCCGGCGCGCCCGACAGGCGATTTCGAGGCACTCGAGGCTTTCGAGGGCGACCTCTTCGCTGATCCCCTCGGTTTCGCACGGGAGACGGAAGTGCTCGCGGGCGCGCGCGACCAGGGCCAGCGATCCGGTGACGCAGACAGGCAGCTTGCCCGAGGCGGCGACCTCGAAGGCCCGGGCCAAGGGCTCGACGGTTGCTGGAGCCTCTGCAGGGAGGTGGTTCAGCAGATCCTCGGGCGGCAGGGCCTTGGGGTGGCCGGAGGAGGTGGCGATCACCTGCCCCGCCAGCGGCGCCAGGCAGTCGAGGACGGCGCCGGCGTCGTGCCCGCTCCCGACCCCGACGACGAAGCTCCACTTCGGATGCAGGGCCCGCAGGTCCGCGGCGAGGCTGGCGGCCGCGGCCCGGTTGTGAGCGCCGTCGAGCAGGACCAGCGGCCGGCAGTCGCGCTCGACCGCCTCGAAGCGGCCCGGCCACTGGTGCCGGGCGATCGTCGCTTCCGCATCCGCGGGGACGAGGCGGTCCCCCAGCAGGAAGGCTGCCGCGGCCAGGGCCAGGCGGGCGTTGGCCGGGTACGAGCCGGGACGCGGACCATCAGGCCGCGGGCAGGCCGGGTACGGCATCCCGGGGCCGCATTGGGGGGACCCGGTGCTGCGGACACCTCCTGCGCCAGCCAGGTAAAGGGGCACACCCGCGGACTCGCAGTGGCGTCGGATTCGCCCGGCGACCCCGGCCTCGTGGGCATCGGTGGTGAACAGCGGCCGCCCGGGCCGCACGATGCAGAGCTTGTCCGCGGCGATCTCCAGGACGTCCTCCCCCAGGACGTCGGCGTGGTCGACGGCGATGCTGGTCAGCATCGAGAGCTCGTGATCCCAGGCGTTGGTGGCGTCGTAGCGCCCCCCGAGACCGACCTCGAACAGCGCGTAGTCCACCCCGGCCGCCGAGAACAGGTGGGCGGCGAGCGCGGTGAGCGCCTCGAATTTCGAGAAGCCGCCGAATCCCTCCGCGTCGAAGCGGCGGGTCGCGTCGTACAGGAAGGTAACCGCGTCGGCCCAGTCGTCGGCGCTGAGCAGCCGCCCGTCGACCTGGATGCGCTCCCGCTGGCTGTGCAGGTGGGGGGAGGTGTAGAGCCCGGTCCTGCCGTCGGCGCGCAGCAGGGCGTCGAGGAGGCTGGCAACCGTGCCCTTGCCGTTGGTCCCGCCGACGATGATCGAGCGGAAGTCGTTCTGCGGATTCCCCAGCCGCCGCAGCAGCGCCCGGGTGCGCGGCAGGTAGTAGTGCAGGGGACCGGAAGGCGGGCGTCCCCGCTCCCAGTCGGGCAGGGTGTCGAGGAATTTCTTGGCTTCTGGGTATTCCATCTTGTTACAGGTCAGCGGCGGATGGCCGTCGCCAGGGGAGCGGGCTTCATGGCGCCGGGCAATACCGAAACCCCGCCTGCACTGGAAATCACGTCCCGGAACGCGGGAGCGGGCCCCGGTTCCGTAGCAGTTCGGCGGGTGGAGGTGGGAGGTGAGCCCTCCATCCCACTGGAATTCCCAACGCCTCACAGAGCGCCGTCATCGGTCGGAATCCGTGGCCGTTCGCCCTCAGGCGAACGGCAATCCGAGGCGCGTCACACATTGAAAGTCCAACGTCCCACAGAGCGCCGTCATCCGCCCCGGGTGTGCATCTCGCGATGCGGGTCGACCTTCAGCTCTTCGACGTGGTAGAGCGCCCCCCGCGTCGGTTCATTCAGACGCTCCTCGGCGCCGCGGTCCCTGCGGCCTTCCCAGACACGGCGGATCTGTGCGATCAGATCCTGGTGCGTCAGCCCGTCCCGCAGCCACTCGCGCAGGTTGTACCCTTCGTTGGCGTACAGGCAGAGGTACCACATGCCGTCGGCGGTGACGCGGCTGCGGTCGCAGGTGGCGCAGAACGGCTCCGTGGTGGAGGCGATGATGCCGAAACAGGTGCCGTCGGGCAGGAGGAAGCGCTCGGCAGGCGCGGCCCCCCGGCCCGGGGCCGCCTCGACGGCGCCGTAGTGCCCCTCGAGCCGCGCGAGAATGTCCGCCTTGGAGAAGACCCGCTCCATCGACCAGAGGGTGGCCCCGCCGACGTCCATGTACTCGATGAAGCGGACCTCGGCCCCGACCTCCTTGCCGAACTCGATCAGGTCGACGAGCTCGTCGTCGTTGAACCCCCGCATGATGACGGTGTTGATCTTGACGTCGGAGAAGGCGACGCGGACAGCCTCGCGGATGCCGGTGAGCACGCGGTCGAGGACCACGCGCCGGGTCAGGGTTTCGAAACGGGCGGGGTTGAGGGTGTCGAGACTGACCGTTACCCGGCTCAGCCCTGCCTGGTGCAGCGGCTCGGCCCATTTGGCAAGCTGCGTGGCGTTCGTCGTCATTGCCAGGTCCTCGACCGCGGGACGCCGGGCCAGGCGGGCGACGAGATCGACGAGGCCGCCGCGCAGGAGTGGTTCCCCGCCGGTGAGGCGGACCTTGCGCACCCCCAGCTCGCCGAAGGCGTCGACGGTGCGCTCAATCTCCTCGAAGGAGAGGATGTCCTCCTTGGGCAGCCAGGCGTAGTCCTCCTCCGGCATGCAGTAGGCGCAGCGCAGGTCGCAGCGGTCGATGACGGAGAGGCGCAGACTTTCGAGCGGACGGCCGAAGAGATCGTGCACAGGGCCGCGATGGGGGTGCGAGCTCATGCCGAGGTAAAGGGATGAACAGTATGTCGAGGTCGGCTCGCCGCGAACCTGCTGGCCGCGGCGTGGAATCGGTGATTCTCCCCCTGGTGGTTCATCGGTTTCGCGACCTCCCGGGTGCCCGTCGAATAAACCATCCGGGCTGCTAAGTTGAGAAAGGACAGGAATATACGGACTGCCCCCGGGGCGGCAATCCGTTTGCGACCCCATCCTGGGGGAGGCATATTAGGCCCGTCGAGGCGCACCCGCGGCGTCCGTCCAACCCGGGCAGTGGCCGTTCCGCCTAGACGGATCCCCATCCATCCCGGTTCCCCCACCTGCCGACGAAAGCCGATGGCGAATCCCGAAACCGAGCGCCTCGAGAAGATGCTGCGCGAGCAGCAGTACGTCGCCGATCCCGCCATCGCCATGTCCCTTCACCTGGCGCGAACCCTGAACAAGCCGCTCCTCGTCGAGGGGCCGGCAGGCGTAGGCAAGACGGAGATCGCCAAGGTGATGGCGCGGGCCCTCGACACCGACCTGATCCGTCTGCAGTGCTACGAGGGACTCGACACCAGCACCGCCCTGTACGAGTGGAACTACCAGCGCCAGCTGCTCCAGATCCGTCTCGAAGAAGGGGGGGAGCGCAGCCTCGACGAGCGCCAGTCCCACATCTTCAGCGAGGCCTTCCTGCTCAAGCGGCCCCTGCTCGAGGCGATCACCCACCACCGGCCGCCGGTGCTGCTGATAGACGAGCTCGACCGCGCCGACGAGGAGTTCGAGTCGTTCCTGCTCGAGGTGCTCTCCGACTGGCAGATCTCGATCCCCGAGGTCGGCACCATCGCCGCGACCCACATCCCGCACGTGGTCATCACCTCCAACCGCACCCGAGAGCTGTCCGACGCCATCCGCCGGCGCTGCCTCTACCTGTGGATCGACTACCCCGGGTTCGACAAGGAGCTGGCGATCGTGCGCGGCAAGGTCGACGGTCTCGACGCGCAGCTCGCCGACCAGATCTGCCGCTTCATGGCGCTGGTGCGCCGGCAGAAGCTGGAGAAGGTGCCCGGCGTCGCCGAGACCCTGGACTGGGCCAAGGCCCTGGTCGCCCTGCACCGCAACCACCTCGACCCCGGGATCGTCGAGGAGACCCTCGGGGTGGTGTTCAAGGACTGGACGGACGTGCGCCAGATGCAGCAGTCCCTTCCCGAGTTCCTCGAAGAGCTCGGCATCCGCGCCAAGGCCCCTCCCGGAACGGAGCAGGCTCAGGAGGGGCCGGCCGCGGCGAGGACCGCCGGTGGCCGCTGAACCTTCGAACGGCCGCGGATTTTCCGGACCGGAGGACCTCGCCCTGCGCGGGGAGCTGAGCGCCAACGTCGTCGGCTTCTGCCGGCTGCTGCGCCGCGAGGGAGCCGGCCCGGGGGCGGCGGAGGCGGCCGACGCCCTGCTCGCCCTGGAGCGAATCGACCTCGGAACCGGGCAGCATTTCTACGAAGCGCTCAGGACCTGCCTGGCCAAGAGCCGCCCGGAGCAGGAGATCTTCGACTCGGTTTTCGATTCCTACTGGAAGGTCTGGGACCGCGCCGGCGAGCTTCTGCGGGGGCAGGGGGCGCGGGAAGAGGAGGAGGAGGACAGGGAGATCCGCCATCCGTGCGCACCGGAACAGCAGCCGGCGCTGAGGGCGGTCACCGCCTGGCTCAAGGGGGAGAAGAAGACCGGCGACGAGGAGCCGGCCGCCGGGTACAGCCCCTTCGAAGTGATGGCCCGGCGGGACTTTGCCGGCTTCCGCGCCGACGAGCTCGACGAGATCGGCCATCTGGTCACCCTGATCTCCCGGATCCTCGCCAGGCGCTTCAACCGCCGCTACCGCGACAGCTCCCGCCGCGGCCGCCTCGACCTGCGGCGCACCCTCAGGCGCAATCTCCGCCGCGGCGGCGAGCTCGTCGATCTCAGCTTCAGGCAGCGCCGCCGCCGGCGCCTGAAGCTGGTGCTGCTGTGCGACGTCAGCCGCTCGATGGACCTCTACAGCAGCTTCCTCATCCAGTTCGTCTACGCCTTCCAGCTCGCCTGCCGGCGCGTCGAGACCTTCGTCTTCAGCACCTCCCTGCGGCGGGTCACCGACACCCTGGCCAACGAGGACCTCGACGAGGTGCTGGCCGCGCTCTCCCGGGAGGTGCCGCAGTGGTCGGGGGGCACGCGCATCGGCGCCTCCCTGCAGACGTTCCTCGACGGATTCGGCGACAGCTTGCTCGACCACCAGACCGCGGTCATCCTGCTGAGCGACGGCTGGGACACCGGCGACATCGACCTGTTGCGCGATGCCATGCGCGACATCCACCGCCGCTCCCTGGCGGTGATCTGGCTCAACCCGCTGCTCGGCTCCGAGGAGTACCGCCCCGACACCCGCGGCATGCGCGCCGCCCTGCCGCACATCGATCTGTTCGCCCCGGCCCACAACGCCGCCAGCCTCAAGGAGCTGGCCTCCGTCCTCGGGCGCATCCAGCGCCGCGACATCCCTGCCCGTTTCGGGTTCCACCAGCGCGAGGAGGTCGAGGAAACGGAGCCGTCGGGGGAGCGGGAGGAGGCCCCGAGGCCGAGCACGGCCGCCAACCTCGAGCGGCTCGCCCGCGAGATGCAGGAGAAGCGGCAGCGCCGCCAGGATCAGGGGCCGTCCTGAGCAGCCCGCCGCTGCCGTCCGTCCTCGTCATCCGCAAGGGCCGGCACAGTCCCCCGAACCAAAGAGTGCGGCCGCTGGCGCCCTCGGTCCGCGTTTCCCAAAGCCGGAAAGTCCCACACCAAGGGTGCGGCCCCTATTGGCGTTAGGTCTTCCGGGTTGCCCACCCCGTTCAAAGACGCAGCCAGTAGTTGACCTTGGCGAGCCAGATGTTGTCGCCGTCGTCGGAGAAACTGGCGGCAAGGTCGCCGGCTCCGAGGCGGGGGTCGTCGTCGAAGGCGCTGCGCGATTGCGCCCAGACGAGAAACAGCGTGCTCCCGGGCGCGTACTCCCAGCGGAATACGAGGTTGCTGCGCAGGGAGCGACGCCTGAAGTCGGGGTTGGACCGGTACTCCTCGTACGGAGAGAAGCGGTAGGATTTCGGGGCGGTCAGCTCCTTGATGGCGCCGTAATCCCCGGTGGCGACGAACGGCTGCATGTACAGCTGCAGACTGGCGTCGGGGGAGAACAGCAGGTCGAAGCGGGTGGCCCATTCGAGCACCCTGCTTTCCAGCTCCCCGTAGATGAACCGGTCGGGCGCCCAGTCTCCGTCTTCGTCGAGGTTGGCCAGCCACTGGCCGTTGTCCTCGTTCCAGCGGAACTCCGGCCCCATGCGGACGCTCAGGCGGTCGCCGGCCCGCCAGCGGACGTCCACCTCGAGACTGCGCCGGCCCAACGGAGCTCGGCCTCGGCAATCAGGGTGCGCTGGTCATCCGTTTCGAAACCGAACCAGATGCTGCTGTTGCGGGGCACCCGGATCGGCGGTCAGGGCTGCAGCAGTCCGAAGGTCTTCCCCCGGAGGTGCGGCCGATGACCTTGGACGCCTCGAGGATGGTCGTGAAGTGGGGGCGCTCGATCTCTTCGGCGCCGGGCGGGATCGGGAAGCGGGAGGGGAGCGGCCTATGCGGCGTGAGTAGAAGAGGTCGAAGGGGGGTATCGAACACCTGGGGGTTCCGGGGAAGTTTGTCAGGTCGACGTCACGGCGACAGCGGATTCAGGATACTGGACCGCGGCCCTATCCTCCACCACCAGGGAGCGCCCAACTGCTCGGAGGGCCTTCTCGACCGAAGTAATGTGAGATCGATGCCCCGGATCGAGAAGCCGGCGAACTGCGTTGTCTTGCAGGCCCAGCCGGACGGCAAGGGCGGCGTCGGTAATGCCTTGTTCCCGCATCGCCGCATAAAGGGCCAGCTTCGCTGCGACGATGGGCGCCACGGAGATCAGCACCTGACCATCTGCCGGGGGGCTGGGAGCAGGGATGTCTTCACGGGCCTTGACGTACATGCCCAAGGCAATCCCCAGGCAATCCTCGGCCAACTCCAGGGCATCTTCCCGTGACCATCCGCCTGTGTTGGCCCCGTATACATCCGGGAAGGTCACGTTGTAGGCTTCCCTCCCAGTCGCTCGTTCTTCTTCCTCATCGCGGACGATACTGCAAGGATAGGCGTAGCGCATGATTTATAACTCCCTCCTATCAATGTGCAGGTCCTTCAGCATCGAGACCAGTGTGCCTGTAGGAATTTCTCCATGCGGAACGGTAGTCCTGCAGGCGCCGACCCGGACCTCTCCGTGACTGCCCTTGCCACGGCTGGAAGCGAAGTCGAAGTCCAGCCTGTGCCTGCGGGCATATCGCCGGGCTCGTCTGAGAAACTCCCTGTCGTTCATGAATCCATTCCAGCACATATGGGTGCGGTTGTCAAACCATTTGCGATGCCCAGGCCGCGAGCACTCGAACAGGGACCCGGTTCGCGCCGTGAACCGGCGGCGGCGCTGTTTGGCTGACAGAATCGGCAGCCCGGCGTTGAAAAAGCCGGCTCCGTCGGCGGGACACCATGACTCCGGACCGGGCAAAGGATTCGGGAGAAGGGTGCGGCCCCTATTGGCGTCAGGTCTTCCGGGTTGCCCACCCCGTTCAAAGACGCAGCCAGTAGTTGACCTTGGCGAGCCAGATGTTGTCGCCGTCGTCGGAGAAACTGGCGGCAAGGTCGCCGGCTCCGAGGCGGGGGTCGTCGTCGAAGGCGCTGCGCGATTGCGCCCAGACGAGAAACAGCGTGCTCCCGGGCGCGTACTCCCAGCGGAATACGAGGTTGCTGCGCAGGGAGCGACGCCTGAAGTCGGGGTTGGACCGGTACTCCTCGTACGGAGAGAAGCGGTAGGATTTCGGGGCGGTCAGCTCCTTGATGGCGCCGTAATCCCCGGTGGCGACGAACGGCTGCATGTACAGCTGCAGACTGGCGTCGGGGGAGAACAGCAGGTCGAAGCGGGTGGCCCATTCGAGCACCCTGCTTTCCAGCTCCCCGTAGATGAACCGGTCCGGCGCCCCGTCTCCGTCCTCGTCGAGGTTGGCCAGCCACTGGCCGTTGTCCTCGTTCCAGCGGAATTCCGGCCCCATGCGGATGCTGAGGCGGTCGCCGGCACGCCAGCGCAGGTCCGCCTCGATACTGCGCCAGCGGCTGCCGGCGCTGTTGCCGTCCCAAAAAAAACCCGCCTCGGCAATCAGGATGCGCTGGTCATCGGTTTCGACGTCGATCCAGATGCTGTTGCCCCGCGGCCGCCGGATCGGCGGTCCGCCGCGGGTCCCGAGATCGTCGAAAACCGGGAAGGCGTGCGTATAGCCGAAACCGAGCCACCAGTAGAAAGTGGTCTCCAGGTAGGCATTCACCTCGATCTCTTTTTCCAGTGCCAGGCCCTCGTAGTTCCAGCGATAGCCCCCTCCCAGGTCGAGGAACCTGCGCCGCAGAATGCCTTTCCGCCTGTACCCCTGCAGCTCGACCCAGGGGCCGAGCCGGTGGAAGTCCGAGCGGCGTATGAACCCGAGGTCGTTCGCCGAGAAGCGGGGGGAGAACGTCGCATAGCTCAAGCCGCCTCGAGTCCGCCCCCGCGCTTTCCGAAGTCGGCTTCGAAATTGATGGGGAGAATCGCGCTCATGGATGGATTATCGCCTTCATCGGGCCTTTCGCCTCGGCCCGCCCGGCACCGCTCACATTCCCCACACCGTGACCGGCGCGCCGCCTTCGGTTTCGTCGCGGCGATACAGCTTGTCGTCCCACGACTTGCCCTCGGTGCGGTCGAAGAGCACGAGGTGCCCTTCCGCCGCGGCGCAGCGCTCCATGTAGGCGCGCGTCTGCTCGAGCCCTTCGCGCCGGGTCCGGTCGAGGCCCCGGTGCAGCACCTTGCACTCGATGACGACCTTCTGCGTTTCGCCCGCACCTCCGGGAACCGGCCAGATGAGCAGCAGGTCGGTGCGCATGCGCCCCAGGCCGTACTCGCGCTCGATGCGGCCGCCGCTGTTGAGGATGCGCTGCAGGAAAGCCTGCAGCAGCAACTGCGGTCCGGCCTCCTTGTACTGAAAGCGCTCCACCCAGTGCTCGGAGTGCTCGCGGAAGAACTCCTGGAAGGCGGCCAGCAGCTTGCCCGCCTCCAGGGCTCCGCGCTCGTCCAGGTACCAGGCCGGGTCGTGGTGGATCGACATCTCCTGCGTGGTCCAGGTGAGGTCGCGCGGGATCACCTCGCGGTAGATCGGGTTGGCGATGCGGACGGGGCCGTCCTGCGCCACGAGGCCGAGGTCGCGCACGTACTGCAGGTCGTCGGCGACCATCGAGCCGGCGCTGCCGGCGCCGCTCAGCAGCGGCTCGACCACCCGGCGCACGCGCTCCTCCTGGAGCTTGTCGGTGAGCTGGTCGAGGTGCGTCTCGCGGCGGAGGATCAATTGCTCGCGGGCGTCCTGGATGGATCCAGCGGTCACTTCGCAGCTGCGGTCGCGGCCGGCCTTGTTCCGGAAGCAGGCTTCGTAGGCCAGGGCGTTGACCAGCCAGGGCTGGCCCCGGGTCAGCTCCCAGATGGCGGCGCGCGCATCGTTCGTGAACGCCTGACCGGTCTCTGCGGTGTGCTGCCCCAGCAGCGTCTCGACGTCGTCGCGCGAGAAGTCCCCCAGCCGCAGGGACTCGGCGCGGATGTTGAAGGCGCTGCCGCCGGCGATGATCGCGTTCTCGGCGGTCGATTGGATTCGGTAGTCGCGCACGTCGCGCACGCCGCACAGAATCACGTTTTGGGGAAAGCGGCGCGGGCGATGCACATAGCCGGCGCGCAGCTGCCTCAGCACCGCCAGCAGGGTGTCGCCGATGAGCGCGTCGATCTCGTCGATCAGCAGCACCAGCGGCTTCGGGTCTGCGACCGCCCAGCGCGCGAGCACTTGACGCAGCGCGCCGCCCGGACCGGCGCTTTCCAGCACGCCGCGCCACAGGCCGGCCAGCGATTCGTCGCCCAGCGTTTCGAGCGCCCCAAGTTCCAGTTCGCTAAGGATGGCGCGCATCGCCGTTTCCAAATCTTCGCGTGCCGCTTGGGCGGCCTCGATGTTCACGTAGACGCAGCGGTACTCGCCCACCGCGCCGCTGTTGAGCAAATCGCATAGGGCCAGCAACACCGAGGTCTTGCCGGTCTGGCGGGGCGCGTGCAGCACGAAGTACTTCCGCTGCCGGATGAGCATCAGCACCTCGTCACGGTCCAGCCGCTGCAACGGCGGGACGTGGTAGTGATCCTCGGCGATGATCGGGCCGGCGGTGTTGAAGAAACGCATGGCTTCTGTAGTCATATGCTGCAACTCCTGATCGACAAGGTCAGGCCCGGCACCGCTCACATCCCCCACACCGTGACCGGGGTGCCGCCTTCGGTTTGGTCGCGGCGGTACAGCTTGTCCTCCCAGGACTTGCCCTCGGTGCGGTCGAAGAGCACGAGGTGCCCTTCGGCCGCGGCGCAGCGCTCCATGTAGGCGCGCGTCTGCTCGAGGCCCTCGCGCAGGGTCCGCTCGAAGCCCCGGTGCAGCACCTTGCACTCGATGACGGCTTTCTGCGTCCCCCCGGCAGCGGGAAGCGGCCAGATGAGCAGCAGGTCGGTGCGCATGCGCCCCAGGCCGTATTCGCGTTCGATGCGGCCGCCGCTGTTGAGGATGCGCTGGAGAAACGCCTGCAGCAGCAATTGCGGTCCGGCCTCCTTGTACTGGAAGCGCTCCACCCAGTGCTCGGAGTGCTCGCGGAAGAACTCCTGGAAGGCGGCCAGCAGCTTGCCCGCCTCCAGGGCGCCGCGGTCGTCGACGTACCAGGCCGGGTCGTGGAGCAAACCTGCCTGGGTGGTCCAGGTGAGGGCGCGCGGGATCACCTCGCGGTAGATCGGGTTGGCGATGGCGATGGGGCCGTCAGCGCACACGAGGCCGAGGTCGCGGACGTACTGCAGGTCGTCGTCGGCGAACGATCCCACGGCGTCGGCGCCCTGCAGGAGCGGCTCGACCACCCGGCGCACGCGCTCCTCCTGGAGCTTGTCGGTAAGCTGGTCGAGGTGGGTCTCGCGGCGCAGGATCAATTGCTCGCGGGCGTCCTGGATGGCCTCGGCGGTCACCTCCCGGCCGCGGTCGCGGCCGGCCTTGTTCTTGAAGCAGGTTTCGTAGGCCAGCGCGTTGACCAGCCAGGGCTTGGCCCTGGGTCAGCTCCCAGATCGCGGTGCGCGCATCGTTCGTGAACGCTTGGCCGGTCTCTGCGGTGTGCTGCCCCAGCAGGGACTCGACGTCGTCGCACGAGAAATCCCCGAGCCGCAGGGACTCGGCGCGGATGTTGAAGGCGCTGCCGCCGGCGATAATCGCGTTTTCAGCGGACGACTGAATCCGGTAGTCGCGCACGTCGCGCACCCCGCACAGGATCACGCTCTGGGGAAAGCGCCGCGGCCGCTCCGGGTAGCCGGCGCGCAGTTGCCGCAGCACCGCCAGCAAGGTGTCGCCGATTAGCGTGTCGATCTCGTCGATCAGCAGCACCAGCGGCTTGGCGTCGGCTTGCGACCAACGGGCCAGCGTCCCTCGGAGAGCTTCGTGCGGGCCGAATGCCTTGAGGGTGTCGAGACCCATCTTCCCCAGGGTCGGGTCGCTCAAAACGCACTCTGCCTCCGAGGCCATCTGACCGAGCATGGCTCGCATGGCCGCGGCCACGTCCTCCCGGGCGGACTGGCCGATCTCGACGTTGACGTAGGCGCAGCGGAACTCGCCGCCGACGTTGAGCTCGTCCCTCAGCGCGAGCAGTGCGGAGGTCTTGCCGGTCTGACGCGGCGCATGCAGGACGAAGTACTTCCGCTGCCGGATAAGCAGCAGGAGGTCGGCGGCGGCGAGCCGCGCCAGGGGTGGAACGTAGTAGTGAATTTCCGCCTGAATGGGGCCGGCGGTGTTGAAAAAGCGGGAGAGCCGGCAGGTCTCGTCGCCGGCAGATACGGTAATGTTCTTCATGGACCACAGCCTCCCTCAGTTTTCTGCCCTGCTTCACAGCATACGGGCTGACAGGCGAGGCACGCAACTTCTCGCTCCCGCTCCAGCGCCAGGATGTCGCGTATCTCCTGCAACGGCCGCAATGGCCGCGGTTTGCCACGTCACTTGCAGCGCCTGTGAAAATTCGGTATCGATGATGTCGGTCGAGCCGCCACCGGCGCCTTCTCGGGAGGGGACCGCAAACGAAGTACATACAGCGAGCAAGTTTGGAGTTTCACAAGATCCGGAGTGTAGTTAAGATCAACGCTTCTTTGAGGCGTTGTTTCCATGACCCGACCGAAAGAAGGACCCATGCCGGCACCGATCGCCCTGCAGCTCTACACCCTCCGCGAAGCCGCGGCCCGGGATTACGAAGCCGCGGTCCGCAAGGTCGCCGAGATCGGCTACCTCGGCGTCGAGCCGGCCGGCTTTCCCGGCACCACCGCCAAAGCGGCGAAAAAGCTGTTCGACGACCTCGGGCTCGAGGTCTGCAGCGCCCACCTTCCGCTCCCTGCCGGCGACAGCTTGTCCGAGTCGCTGGAAACCGCGGAAGCTCTTGGCGTCAGGCGCGTCATCTCCGGTCGCGGACCCGACCAGTTCGAATCGATCGAGCGGATCGCGGAGTCGTGCGACCTGTTCAACGAGGCAGCCGCGAACTGCGCCGGGCGCGGCTGTACCTTCGGCATTCACAATCACTGGTGGGAGTTCCTCGAGGTCGACGGAGAGCTGGCCTACAAACATGCGCTGCCGCGCCTCAGCCCGGACGTCATCTTCGAGATCGACGCCTACTGGGTGCAGACCGCCGGCGCCGACCCGGCCGGGGTCATCGCCGAGCTCGGCAGCCGCGCCCCTCTGGTCCACTTGAAGGACGGGCCGTGCACGCGCGAGGATGACATGCAGGCGCTCGGCGAGGGGATCACCGACTTCGACCGCATTGCCGCCGCCGGGCGAAACCGCGTCGAATGGTGGATCGTCGAGCTGGACCGCTGCGCCACCGACATGACCGAGGCGGTGGCGAAGAGCCATGGCTTCCTGACCGGCGGGGGGTACGCGCGCGGCAGGTAGGGCGATGGGACTTTCCGCTGCTCAGGTCGAACAGTTCGAGCGGGACGGCGTTCTGATCGTCGAGAATCTGCTCTCTTCCAGGGAGGTAGAGGTGCTGAGGGAGCGTATCGAGTGGGTGGCGGGAGGGGGCTCGCCGGTTTCGGCTGAGCGGCTTCAGGTTGAACCGCTCGTCGAATCGGGTGAGTTGCGGGCAAACAGCTACGCCGCGTCGCTGCGCAAGATGGGCCACGTCGCATTTCAGGACGCAGTGTTCGAAGCGCACGCTCGCAATCCCAGGATCCTCGACTGCATAGAGGCGCTTCTCGGTCCCGACATCAAACTGATCCAGGATCAGCTGTTCATGAAGCCGCCGAAAGTCGGCTCGTGCCAGCCCTACCATCAGGATCAGCCGTGCGGCTTCCATATCGACCCTGCCGACATGGTCACTTGCTGGGCCGCCCTCGATGACGCCGCTATCGACAATGGCTGCCTGTGGATGCTGCCCGGCACGCACCGGTTCGGGGTTCTCGACAGGGAGAAGTGGGCGGAGTACGAACGGCGCGCCCTCGACGGCAACCTTTCCGAGGAGCGGGCGATCGAGCTGAAGACCGGCGACTGCAGCTTTCACCACGGCCATATCCTGCACAGCAGCCGACCCAACCTCACCGGGAAAAGGCGCTGGGGGTACGCCAACCACTACGTAAGCGCCCGCTGCCGCTTTACCGGCCCGCCCGGGAAGGTGAACGATGCCATGCTGATGCGGGGAGAGAGCATCCCGGGCTGTATCTGAGGGTCTCCGTGCCACTGCTGATACTTGCAGGCGCTTCCCTCTGCGGCGCCGGCCCGACTCGGGAGGGCGGCTTCGAGATCACCCCCCTGCCAACCACCCGGGACGGAGCGGCCTGAGCGGTTTCCCCTTCCCGGGCAGCGGTGCCATGAGCAAAGCCTTCCGCCGCAGCGCGAGCCGCGGCATCTCCGCCGAGCACCAGGAACACCTGGCGCGGCGCGACCGCGCCACCCTGCTGGGACTGCGATCGCGCGATCTCACCTGGCGGGGATTCTGCGTCGGCAGCCTGCTCAGCTTCTTCCTCGCCACGAGCGCCCCGTACGCCAACATGGTGCTGACAGATTACGTGTCCGCCGGTTTCGACACCCGGGGGGGGATTTTCCTGTTCCTCCTCCTGACCGGGGTGTTGAACCTGCTCTTCAAGCTGGCCGGCCAGGGTGTCGGCCCTGCCTCTGCCGTTTCCGCGGTTGTGACCGGAACCTGGGTCTACGCGTACCAACCGTTCGACGCCGTCGACCTGTACTCTCCCGGCCTCATCTTCTCCAGCCTCCTGGTGCTGGCCTCGCTGGCGAACCTCTTCGCGGTGACGCGGGGGCGCAGCATCGCACTCAACCGCTCCGAGCTCATCCTCGTCTACGCCATGATGCTGATCGTGTCCGCCCTCTGCACCATGGGGATGAGCGAGCAGCTGCCGGGAATCATCTGCGCCATCTTCTACTACGCCTCGCCGGAAAACCGGTGGGCGGAGAGGCTGTTCCCACACCTGGACAAGCGCGTCGTCGTCGACGACGGGGCCGGCAACGCACTGTTTTTCGAGGGCGTGGGAGGCGGGAAAATCCCCTACGACGCCTGGATTGAACCGCTGCTGTGGTGGGCGGTCTTCCTGTTCGCCCTGTACGTGACGATGGTGTCGATCGCGGTGATTCTGCGGCGTCAATGGATGGAGCGGGAACGCCTCGCTTATCCCGTCGTGCAGGTGGGGCTGGCGATGATCCGAGGCGAGGAATCCGACCGTCTGGTCAACCGCTTCTTCAAGCGCCCTTCCATGTGGATAGGGTGGTCGATTCCGATGTTCGTCGGCCTTCTGGGTGCTCTCCAGTCGTACGGAATCAACGTTCCCAAGCCGTCCCTGAGCTGGAACGCCTCCCTGCTCGGGGTGCAGCCGCTCGTCATGTCCATCAACTTCGTCGCCCTGGGATTCTCGTACCTGATCCACACCCACCTGGCGCTGGGAATCTGCGTTTTTCACATGGTGGCCAAATTCCAGAAGGCCTTCTTCCAAATCGCCGGAATCAAGTCGTCGCAAACGATCGCTTTCGGGGTCGCCGGATTTCCTTTGCTCGGGTACCAGGGAACCGGCGCGCTGATAGGGATGGTCCTCGTAGGCCTGTGGATAGGTCGCGGTCATCTCAAAACGGTGGTGCTGAAAGCGGCCGGTCTGGCGCCGCACGTCGACGACGGCGACGAGATCATGTCCTATCGCAGCGCCGTTTTCGGGGTCGTGGGGGGCGTGCTGGTGATGGCGACCTGGCTCTGGATCATGGGTACCCCGGCCTGGATCTCGTTGCTCTTCGTCATCGCGGCGCTGCTGATTTTCATCGGCATTACCCGCATCGTAGTCGAGGCCGGTCTGGTCCTGCTGCGGGCCCCGATATGCGCGCCCGACTTGGTGATTCAAGGCGTCGGCTCCAGTCTGATCGGTCCCACCGGGGTGATGAACCTGTCCCTGGCCTACCTGTGGGCTGCGGACGTCCAAGTGTTCGTCATGGGCACCTGCGCCAACGCCCTCAAGATGATCGAGGAGATGGACCGCCGCAGCCGGCGGCTGGTGTTCTGGGGGATCATCCTGGCGCTGCTGATCGGGGCGCTCGGCTCCCTGTGGATGATTTTCCACCTGACCTACCAGTACGGCGGCATCAACATGAACGGCTGGTTCTTCAAGTCAGGTCCGGCGACCGCCTACCAGAATGCGGTGCGCAACCTCCAACCCCGGGGGGTGTACTGGCCGGGTCTGGGATTCTTCGCCGGGGGAGGGGTGGTCATGGCGCTGATGATGTTCGCCCGCGCCCGCCTGTCCTGGTGGCCCCTCCACCCGATCGGCTTTCCGATCGGCGCCAACCCCATGACCGACGGGGTCTGGTTCTCGGTCTTTCTCGCCTGGGCGGTCAAGGTGTGCGTGCTGCGCCTTGGAGGGGGCTCCGTCTACCACCGCAGCGTGCCGTTTTTCCTCGGGATTCTCAGCGGCGAGGTCACCAGCATGGGGGTGTGGCTCGTCGCCGACTACTTCACCGGCAATGTGGGGTACGGCTGAGGCCTGCCATCCTCACCTGTTTCAAGGGATCGGTCAGTTGCGGGATACCGCTGCGAGCGGGTTGCTGAAAATCGCTCCGCAGGCGAGGCCGCAAGGGACGGCTCCAGCCAGGACGGAGGAAGCGCGGAATGCGCCCTGCAACCGTCCTGACGGAAGGGGATCCCGTCCCGGTGCCAGGGAAAGCGGAAGCTCGGCGTCGCGGCGTCGCGCTGCATGCCGATGTCGAGCTCGATCCCGGAGGCCGGTTACAGGCGCACCCGGAAACAGCCGCCGCTCGAGAACCGCCCAGCCCGGCGGGGCAGTGCGTTCGCTGCCCGTGATGGTTTTCAATGCAACCATCCCTCTGTCGTCGGTGACCTGGGCGGCACGTCGGAAACGAGCCGTGCGCTTGCGGCCGCCCTCATTCCTCGCCGGCGAAGATCCTGCGGAACTCCGCGAACGACACGCGCAGATCGATGTTCTGGCAGTCGATGGCCGTGACCGGGGTGTTGCGGCGCGTGTAGCTCCAGCGCACCGGCTGCTCGAAGTGCCAGAGCCGGAGGGAGCGGTAGTAGCGGCTCAGCAGCTCGTCGGTGCGCTCGTGGCGCGAGCCGCTCGGGTAGGCGAAGTGGCTCGGGGCGAACCCGAGGCGCCGCTCGAAGATCCGGTTCGCCAGCTCGGCTTCGCGCACTACACCCTCGTCCCCGTCCTCGGCGTGCCGGTCGGCCAGCTTGCAGTGGGTCGCCGTGTGGGCGCCGATCTCCCAGCCGTCTTCGACGAGCCGCGCCACCTGCTCCCAGGTCATGAACGGCTTCTCGACCACCCCCTCGGTGAGGGTGCGAACCGCCGCGGAGCGCCCGCTGCTGGCCGCCTCGATGCCGTCGGTGATCGGGAAGCAGGTGGCGGTGTACCCGAAGTCGTCGAGGAGCGGCTTGACCACCGTGCCGGTGTCGAGCCAGCCGTTGTCGAAGTGCAGGACCGCGGCCTTTCCGGACAGCCCGGTTTCGCCGAGGAGCCAGTCGACGACGCGGGAGGTGCCGGCCACCGTCCAGCCGCCGGCGCGCAGGTGTTGGAGGTGCCGGGTGAACTCCGACAGACCGATGACGCCGGCGGTCCGCGCGGCAACGGCATCGGCCAGCTCCGCGGAGTCGTCGGGGTACACGTGGTGGTAGACGAGAATCGGTACGTGAAGGTCCATCTTTGTCCTTCCCGGTGGGTGTCCCTTTCTTTGGAGCCACTCAATCTGGAGCAACCAGACAATGGAAACAAACGCCGGAATCGCAGCGCGGTTCGCCTTCGTCACCGATACCCACTACCACCCGGACGCCCCCTGGGATTTCGGGGCGCCGAAGATGCTCACCCGCGCCCCGGAGGTCCTGGCCGCCACTGTCCCCGCGGTCAACGCCCTGCAACCGGAGTTCATCCTGCACGGGGGGGATCTGTTGTGCGGAGGAACAGCCTTCGAGCTGCCGGACGATCTCTACGAGCAGTCCCTGCGCGACGTCGCCGCGGCCTACGCCGGGTTCGACGCTCCGGTCCACTACGTCCCGGGAAACCACGACTGCAGAGCCAGCGACTTCTCCTTCGATGCCCTGGTCCGCACCTTCCCGATTCCCGGCATCCTCGAGATCGCCGAGGTCGCCCCCCGCCTCCGGGTCGCCCTCGCCAACGTCTACCACACCGGCCATGGAGAAGGCGGGGGCCTCTGGACCGACGAGCTCGATGGCGCCCTGCGCGCGGCGAATCGCGACGCCCTGGCCGCCGGCTCTGCGCTCATTCTCGTTCAGCACCCCTGGATCCACCCCAACTTCGTACCGGAAGGGGGCGGGGAAGACGCCGGTTGCATAGAGGGCGCGGCGCGGCTGCGCGCCACCCTCCGCGAATGCCCTGCCGTGGTCGCGGCGTTCACCGGCCACCGCCACATCAACCGCATCCGCATGCTGGGGGATCTCGTCGTCCTCGACACCGCCTGCCTGATCGGCTACCCCCTCGGGTTCCGGGAAATCGCGCTCGATGCACGGGGCTGGATGACCTGCCGCTTCCACCAGCTCGACCTGCCCGAGCTGATCCGGGAGTCCTACGGCCGTTCCGACGAGTTGACGAACGACCGCTGGCGGGGCGAGGAGGGGGACCGGGACACAGTGGTCCTGCTGCCCCGGCTGCGGGAGCTGTGGCGGTAGACGGTGCCATGGCGAGTCTCGCGATCGACATCGGCGGCACCTTCACGGACGTGGTGGTGATCCGGTCCGACCGGGAGTCCCTGTCGGCCGCCAAGGTGCTGACCACCTATCCCGACCCCTCCCGGGGGGTGCTGGAAGGGGCGGCGAAAGCCCTGGAGTCCGCCGGGGTGCCGCCGGCGCAGGTCGAGCGCCTGATCCACGGCACCACCCTGGTCACCAACGCCCTGATCGAGCGCAAGGGCGCGCGTACCGGCCTGCTGACGACCGCCGGCTTCAGGGACGCCCTGGAGATCGGCCGCGAGGGGCGCTACGACATCTACGACCTCTTCCTCGAGCTGCCCGAGCCCCTGGTCGAGCGGCGGTTGCGGCTCGAGGTGAGGGAGCGCCTGAACGCGCGCGGCGAGGTGCTGGAGGAGCTGGACGAAACCACGGTTCGCGAAGCCTGCCGGCTGCTGGCCAAGGAAGGGGTCGAGGCGGTGGCCGTCTGTTTTCTGCACTCCTACGCCAACTCCGACCACGAGCGCCGCGCCGCGGCGATAGCCTCCGAGCTGCTGCCGGGAGCCGCGGTCTCCGCCTCCCATGCAGTCGCTCCGCAGATGCGCGAGTACGAGCGCGCCTCGACGACGGTCGCCAACGCCTACGTGAAGCAGCTGGCCGGGCGCTACCTGAACAACCTCCAGGACGGCATGCGCCGCCTCGGGGTGCCGGCGCCGCTGCACGTCACGCTCTCCAACGGCGGCACCGCGACCGCGGCCACCGCGGCCGAGTTCCCGGTGCGGCTGGTCGAGTCCGGGCCCTGCGGCGGCGCCCTGGCGGCCGCGGAGGCGGCGAGGCGCTGCGGCTTCGAGGACCTGCTCGCCTTCGACATGGGGGGCACCACGGCCAAGGCCTTCCTCAGCACCGGCGGGGAGTTCCCGATCACGACCGAGTCCGAGGTGGCCCGCGTGTACCGCTTCAAACGGGGCAGCGGGCTGCCCCTGCTGGTTCCCGTTCTCGACATGATCGAGGTCGGGGCCGGCGGCGGCAGCATCGCCCGCATCGACCCGCTCGGCCTGCCCGCGGTCGGCCCGGACAGCGCCGGCTCCTCCCCCGGCCCGGCCTGTTACGGCCTCGGCGGGGAGCTCCCGACGGTCACCGACGCCGACCTCCTGCTCGGGTTCCTCAACCCCGGCTTCTTTCTCGGAGGGGAGATGGCCCTCGACCCGGAGGCCGCGGCGCGGGCGGTCTGCCGCTTCGCCCGCGGCCTGAGCGACCCGGACCGGGCCGGCGGCCATCCGGCGGAACCTGATACCGCCGCGGCCGCCTGGGGGATCCACCGGCTGGTCAACGAGAACATGGCAAACGCCGCGCGCGTTCACGCCGCCGAGCGCGGCCTCGACGTCGCCGCCTGCGCCATGGTCGCCACCGGCGGCGCCGGGCCGGTGCACGCCTGCAAGGTCGCGGAGCTGCTCGGCATCGAGACGGTGATCGTGCCGGGCGCGGCAGGGGTCTCGTCGGCGATCGGGCTGCTGCTGGCGCCGCTGTCGTTCGACTTTTCCCAGTCCCTCGTGGTCCGGCTGGAGGAGGTCGACCCCGGCAGGGTCGACGAGCTGCTCGCCGGCCTCGAAACCCGGGGGCGGGGCATTGTCGCCGCCGGGGGCGTCTCCGGGAAGCAGGTCGTGGTGGTGCGCACCGCGGACATGCGCTACGTCGGCCAGGGGCACGAAATCCGCGTGCCGCTGCCGGACGGGCGCCTCGAGGAGCAGCCCGGAACGGCGCTGCAGGAGGCCTTCGACGCCGAGTACCGCAGGTCCTACGGGCGCATCTGCGAGGGGGTTCCCGTCGAGGCCATCCACTGGCGCGTCACCGTCTCCGGGCCCAGGCCGCGGCTGCAGCTGCGGGCCCCCGGGTCGTGCGGGACCCCGCTGAAGGGGGAGCGCGAGGTCTTCTTCGACGGCTGCCCGCGGCCGGTGCCGGTCTTCGACCGCTACGCCCTGCCTGCCGCTTTCACCGAAACGGGCCCCCTGATCGTCGAAGAGGTCGAATCGACGACGGTGGTGCCGCCGGGCTGGAGCCTGAGCTCGACGGAGACAGGGGAGCTGCTGGCCCGAAGGAGCCGCTCCCGGAGCGCCTGAAGCGATGGACGACGTCACCCTCGAAGTACTCTGGAACCGCCTGATCTCGATCACCAACGAGCAGGCCGCGGCCCTCATGCACTCCTCGTTCACAACGGTCGTGCGCGAGGCCGGCGATCTCTCGGCCGGGGTATTCGACCGCGGCGGCAACATGCTCGCCCAGGCGGTGACCGGAACCCCCGGGCACATCAACACCATGGCGACCGGGGTCCGGCACTTCGCGCGCAAGTACCCGATCGACAGCCTCAGGCCCGGGGACAGCCTGGTGACCAACGACCCGTGGATCGTCTCCGGCCACCTCCACGACATCACCGTCCTCACCCCGGTGTTCCACCGCGGCAGGGGAGTCGGCTGGTTCGCCAACACCTGTCACGCCATGGACATCGGCGGCCGCACCCTCGGAGCCGACGCCCGCGAGGTGTTCGAGGAGGGGCTCAACATCCCGATCATGAAGCTGTTTCGCGAGGGGGAGCTGAACCGCGAGCTGATCGACATCGTGCGCGCCAACGTGCGCGTCCCCGACGAGGTGGAGGGGGATCTCTACGCCCAGCAGGCCGGCAACGACGCCGGCGCTCGCAAGCTGATCCGCATGATGGAGGAGGAGGGCCTGGAGGAGATCGAGGATTTGTCGAGGGCGATCCTCGAGCGCTCCGAGAAGGCGACGGGGGACGCGATCGCCGCTATCGCCGACGGCACCTGGGAGGACGAGGTCGAGATCGACGGTTTCGACGAGTCCCTGAAGATACGCGCCGCCATAACCGTGGCGGGACGACGCATCACCGTCGATTTCGCCGGCAGCTCGCCCCAGGTCGACCGCGGCATCAACGTCGTCTACAACTACACCCACGCCTACACCACCTACCCCATCAAGTGCGCCGTCAGCCCCGAGGTTCCCAACAACGAGGGCAGCTTCCGGCCGGTAACGGTGCGCGCTCCCGAGGGCTCGATCCTCAACGCGCGCTTTCCGTGCGCCGTCGGGGCGCGCCACCTGATCGGCCACTTCCTGTCGCAGGCGGTGTTCGGGGCCCTGTCTCAGGTGATTCCCGAACGCGTCCTCGCCGACGGGTCGGCCGGGCTCTGGAACACGCAGCTCGAAGGGCGCGACCGCAACGGCCGGCTGTTCGCCTACATCTTCTTCTCCGCCGGCGGCATGGGGGCGCGCCCGGACAGCGACGGGCTGTCGGCGACCGCCTTTCCCAGCGGCATCCGCGGCGTCCCGGCCGAGGCGATAGAGTCGGTGTCTCCGGTGCTGATGCTGCGGCGGGCCCTGCGTCCGGACTCGGGCGGGGCGGGTAAATTCCGGGGCGGCCTCGGCCAGGAGATGGTGCTCAAGGTCGACAGCGGGGAGGAGACGCTGCACTCGCCGATGTACGACCGCACCCGGTCCGCGGCCAGGGGGTTCGACGGCGGCGGGGACGGCGCCCCGGGGGAGCTCTTCCTGGGGAACGGCGAGTCCCTGCACCCGAAACGGAAGTACCTGCTGCCCCCGGACGAGACGGTGACCCTTCGGCTTCCCGGCGGCGGCGGTTTCGGCTCGCCGCTCGAGCGCGATCCCGGCCGGGTGCTCGAGGACGTACGCCAGGGCCGCGTCACCCCGGAGGCAGCCCTGAGGGAGTACGGCGTGGTCCTCGACACGGAGCGTTGGGCCGTCAACGCCGAGGCGACCGCGGCGGCGCGCCAGGCCCTGCAAAGGAGGGCGGAACCCGAACCGGAAGGAGGAGATCAATGACCGCAACAGAACAGCTCGTCGACCTGAGCCCGGACCCCGGCGGCGGGGACCGCATCGCCGTCGTGCGGGACGGAGAGGTGTCGTACCTGCCGGCGCAGCGCGTCGATCTCGGCATCGACCACCAGGGCGCCTCGGGAAGCTGCCGCTACATCCGCCGGGCCGGGGACGGCGACCTGTTCGTCACCGGCCCCACCTTCGAGCGCCGCATGTTCCGGTCCGCGGACGGCGGCAGGTCCTGGTCCGGGCACCAGTACGACCTCGGCATGGAGCGCTTCGACCTGAAGCAAATGCCGAGGGACAGCGAGGCCGGCTGGGTCGGGGCCTTCGAGATCCTCGAAGACGGCACCTTCCTGCTCAACGTCATGCCCTCGAACCACCGCCGCAACAGCGAGTCCTACATCGCCCGTTCCGGAGACCGCGGCGCCACCTGGTCGGTCGAGCGCATGGAGCTGCCGCTCGGAGCTCACCGCTCCGTGGCCGCGGGCAACTCCGACATGATCCAGCTCGCCGACGGCACCCTGCTGCTGACCATGGACCTCTTCTTCTACCTCGAGATGGCGGAGGAGAAGGAGGTGCCGGTCGAGCAGCGGGGGGTGTTCGCCCATCTCCTGCGCTCCGGCGACGGCGGCGTCACCTGGCCGGAGAAGAGCCCGCTGGTGATGCACGGCGCCGAGGTCCACCTGCTCGAGCTGCCGTCGGGGAAGCTGCTCTCGGCCATCCGCAAGCAGCGCAACATCCGCCTCCCCGGCGACCCGGAGGATATCGAGGCGGAGATGCGCGCCAACGGCTACGACCCGGAGTACACCGGCTTCGAGGAGCCGATCGACGAGGAGGCCGCCCGCGTCAAGTCGGTGTTCGTGTCGGAGTCCGGGGACGGCGGCCGCACCTGGGTGAACGAACGGCGGGTCACCGGGTACGAGCAGTGCTCCGGCGACCTGGCTCTGCTGGCGGACGGCACGACCCTCGTGCTCGCCTACGACAGCCGCTACCACGACCGCTTCGCCCGTGCCGGGGTGCGCGCCCGGGTCAGCTACGACGCCGGCGGCACCTGGGAGCCGGAGGAATACATCCTCGGAGAGGGGGAGAACTATCCCGGCTGCATCGCCATGCCGGACGGCACCCTGATCACGGCAGGCCCCTACCGGCACTGCGGCCCGATCCAGGCCGTGCACTGGAAGCCGCCGCCGAAGGGGTGATCCGGCAGCGCCTGCAGGGGGTGGCGACAAGGGAGGTCCCGCTGCGGGGTTCCCGGCCCCGAGGAAGGCGACGGGCTGGCTTGGGGTATCCACCGGGAGAAGGATTCCCGGCGCGGGGTGAACCGGCGAAAGAGGCAGTATTGCTTCGCCATCCATGTGATGACTGGTGCCTGGGGGGCGCAAGTAAGCGGAGGGAGGAGGGGGCCGCAGCGAGCCGATGCAGTTGCGGCCGAATTCACGCGGAATTGCGCGCGCAGGCACTGGAAGGAAAGGGCCAGAGATGACCATAGCCACTGATCGGCGGCAACAGTTCGAAACGGAGGGATACCTCGTCATCGAGGAGGCGATCGCGGGGAGCGAGCTGACCCGCCTGCAGGAAGCCTTCGATGCGGGGGCCCGGGCCGGCAAGGCGGGCACCGCGGTCATCTTCGACGCCTTCGGCTGGCATACCGCCTGGAGCAACCGCGGCACCCGGCCGCGCAAGTCGGTGATCCTCACCTACGAGAAGCCGGGCGAGCCGAAGCAGAGCCCCTTCTCCGGGCTCGCGGACAAGCTCGCCACGCCGGAGCGCCGCCGGCTGTTTCTGTGGGAAACCTGAGCAGGCAAGCCATGATCGTAGACTCGCACGTTCACGTATTCGCCCGCGCCTCCGCCGAGTTTCCGCGCGAGATCGGGAAGGGGCGTCCAGCCGAGCGCGAGGAGCCGGCCGAAAAGCTGCTCGGCCTGATGGAGGAGCACGGCGTCGACCGCGCCGTGCTGGTGCAGACCGGGGGCTCCGGGCTCGAGCACCACCGCTACCTGCTGAACTGCCTGCGCTCCTGGCCCGGCCGCTTTTCCGGGATCGGACTCATTCCCGAAACGGCCGCTTCCCCGGAAGACCACATGGACCGGCTCGCCGGGGACGGGGTCATCGGCTTCCGGATGCGCCACGTCGGCGGCCCGGCCGATCCGTTCGCCCCGGTCGACGTCAGGCAGCTGGCGACCTTTCCGATCTGGAATCACGCCGCGGAGAAGGATTGCGTCCTCTGGCTCTACATAAGGGCCGCGGACACCCACCTCGTCCCCTACCTCGTCGAAGCCTTCCCGCAGGTCCGGGTCGTCTTCAACCACCTGATGGTCTGCCCCGGCACCGGGACCTTCACCTGGGACGACGAGGGACGCCCCCGGATCGAGACCTCGACCGGTTTTCCCGCCAGCCACTACTCGCTGCTCTGCCTGCGCGAGTACGACAACGTCTGCGTCCACCTCTCCGGGCAGTACGCGGTCAGCGGCGAGGAGTGGCCCTACCGCGACCTCACCGGCGTGCACGAGCGCCTGCTGACCAAGACCTTCGGGGCGGACCGTCTGATGTGGGCCTCGGATTTTCCGTGGATCGCCGAGAACCCGGGCTACGGCAGGATGACGAGGGTGGTCGACGAGCTATTGCCGCAGCTGAGCGACGCCGAGCGCGCCGCCGTCATGGGGGGGACGGCCGAGCGCTTCCTGCGGATGTAGATGGGAAAGGTAACTTCAACCTGCGTCTGAATTCCGCCGCGGTTTTTCCAGAGTGCAACTGGCGATTGCGGTTGCCGGGGAAAGCCGGCTGGGACAGGCTTGGCGCGGACGGTGCTGTAACCGGGATCGCAACCTGATCAGTCGCCTGCCCTGGTTTTCCTGCCCGCGATCAACAGTATCCGGGGCAGTCCCTCGAGCGGGGCGCCTTCCCATTCCTCCGAGGCGTCTTCGATCTCCTCGAACCTTATCAGCTCGACTCCCTGCTCAATGACCGCGTTGAGGTACTGGGAAACCGTCCAGTGGAATTCGAGCTGCTTCATGTCGTCGGGTGCCTCTGCATGATCCTCTGAAATAAAGTACTCATGCGGCCCCCTGTCGAAGTAGCTGAACTGGACTTCCAGCGAAGTGCCCGAATCCTTCCATATCCTGCGGAACGGGTGGTACTCGTTGACGAGGAACAAACCTCCCTCGCGCAAAATGCGAATCGCCTCGCGGTAGTAGGTCCGCAGATCGGAGACCCAGACCCCGACGTGGCCGCCGGTGTACACCAGGTCATGGCTCGAGCTTTCGAGGCAGCGCAGGTCCATGACGTCCGCTTCCGTGAATTGGATGTCCAGCCCCAGTTTATCCGCACGCTTGCGCGCGACCTGCAACTGCTCCGCGGAGATGTCGACGGAGGTGACCCGGGCCCCCATCCCGGCGAAGGCGAATACAGCGAGGTTGTTGCCGCTGCCCAGGACGCAGATGTCCTGGTTTTCGACCGTTCCGATCAGTTCCAGCTCCTGCCGAAGGAAGATCTTCCCCGGCTGTCGGTGGGCGATTCTCCAGGTACCGCGCCGGTCCTGCGAGGCCGCCCACCTTGGCGACCCCAGGTTCCAGCGATCCCTGTTTCCCCGATGATACCTGTTCATATTCGGGTCCGCTTATCCATCAAACGCATTACCATACTGATTCCGCAGTTTGCGAGTTCCTAACCGGGATTGGCCAAGCCATGGCGCCCGAAGGGGGGTGCGGCGCGAGTCTGTTGTAGGGTGCTGCGAGTTGGAGGAGGCTGATCGGGGATACGAAACCCTGCTCTCTACCGGTCAACGTTTGAAGTCTACCCTGTATCCACCGCCGCTGTTTATCTGGTAGCTCCGGGTAACATCGGTGGATTCGGGCCACAGCAGCCTGGCAGCGGGATATAGAAGCGCACCTCCAACGCCCGCTGTCGCTGCTGCTTTGAAAACATCGTTGGAACTTATGCCATACCGGTCGATTCTGCGGACCCCACCACCATCATCGGCATCAGGTGAGAAGAACAGAACAACGGCGTAAAACCCGACAGCTGCTCCCTGGTAAGACCATCGGAGGGCCTCTCCCAGTCGCGACCAGGGGGGAGGCCATTCCAGATCCCTGTCAGCGATCTGGATCTCTTCAATGGCTCCAAGAGGAAGAAAAACTGTAAGCTTGTCGTGAACGGCATTGGGCGAACGGATGCGGAGTTCTCTCAAGGAAAGATACCGCCGAGGTATCTGCTGTACGGTCTTCCATTCGCTTGATGAAAGAAGCAGATGCTCTTCGTTGGACTCGACGACATTCACAGCGATAAGCTTGTTTTTCCTGTCTCGGATGGCGCATGTGCTATCCGCATTCCCATTTACTCTGAAGAAGATGGATAGCCGATCTTTGTCGGTTACTTCAATCGGAGGATAGTCCTCGACGAGCTCCCGTGGCACCGGCTTTTGCAGGAAGAATTGGGTCTGGGAGCAGCCGAGGTGCGGCAATACCGATAGAGAAAAGACAAAGAGCGTCTTCATATATACCTCCACCTATACCTCCACCTGTTGCACTTTCCGGCTTCACCCGGATCCTGAAGAACCGTTCAACTCGTCAGGAAGTTCAGCGTGAACATGCGGCGGCCGCTGCCGCCGCCGAACGAGGCGTGCCAGAGCTGGTGGCTGAAGAAGACGACGTCTCCGGGCTCCGACTCGATGGCATGGGCGGGCACCTCGGCAGGGGGGATGGCGAAGATGTTGACCTCGGGGTCGCGCAGCAGCTCCTCCCCGCCCTCGGGGCTGCCGGTATCCCTTTCCCACATCTGCAGCAGCTTCGGCGCCACGTGCTCGAAATTCCGCGCCCGCGCCGGGATGTCGAGGTGCAGGGACCAGAGGGAATCGTGGTAGGGGTTCCTGTGCGACCCGGGGATAACCCCCAGGCAGCCTGAATCCCGCCCCACCGGATCGAGGTAGAAGGCGGCCTTGATCGACGGCCGGTAGTGGTTGGTCAGGTTGCCGGCCAGCCGGTAGGGATCGTTCTCTCCTTCGGGGATGGCGGCGTCCCAGCCGAGATCGGGATGCCACCCGGTGTCGCCGACGTAGAGGTTGCCGTCGTTGTTGTCCTTGAGATGATTGTCCGGCCCCAGCAGCTCGTCGACCTTGCCGCGGATGCGTGGGTCGGTTTCGAGCCAGGCGACTTCCGGGCGGCCCCTGACCCAGTCGTGAATGGTCTGCCGTTCCGTCAGCGCCGGCACCTGCCCCTCGCGTTCCTCCCGCATCGCCGCGTCGAATTCGCCGCTGATAAGGTCGACTTCCTCAGGCGTGAACAGCTGCCGCTTGACGACGAAGCCGAAGGTGTCGAACTGCTGCTGGTCTTCCGTCCTGCTCACGGCGTCTCCTCCCCGAGGTACTGGTCCATCGCTCCCCGCCGGTAGTCGTAGCGGGGAAAGTGCCACCAGGTCTGGCCGCGCTCCCGCATCACGTCGCGGATCAGGCGGCGGCGGTACAGGCTTTCGAGGTTCTCCTGCTCCATCGCCGCCGGATCGAAGCGCCCGAGGATGGCCCCCTCCATGCGCCGGGCGACGCCGGCGTGCCCCGGGTCGGCGGCGAGGTTGTTCCACTCTCCCGGGTCGGTCTGCAGGTCGAACAGCTGCGGCTCGTACCCGTGTATGTAGCTGTACTTGTAGCGCCCCTCGCGCATCATGATGCAGGGCATGCCGACCGCCTCGTGCGCCTGGGCGAAGACGCAGCGGCCGCTGCCGTCCCCCTCGGCGCTAGGTGGGGGGTGCGCACGACCGGATGGCCGTACGCCCCGGTGAGGGCGGCGACCATCTGGTCGGAAACCACGAGCAGGATGTTGGGTCGTTCAGCCATGTCGCTCCTGTCGTCCCGGGGCAGCGAGCCGTCCGGCGCCGAACGGCACTAGCCCTCGAACAGGTCGCGGGCGACCGCTCCCTGGCAGTGGGCCGGCGGCTCGACCCCGAAGAGGTGGCAGTAGGTCGCCACCACGTCGACGGCGTGGATGTACCCGAGCTCTTCCACCGGGCGTTCGTACCCCTTCTTCACGCCGGGGCCGGCGATCATCATGGTTCCGAAGCTCGAGGAGAGGTCGTTGCGGGTCGGCAAGAAGCCGCCGTGATGGGCGCCGTACACCTCCGGGGCGCCGGCGGCGCCCCCACCGACGATGCCGCGCCATTGGCCGAAATAGCCGCTGACATACCCGTGGTCCCAGGCGAACACCACGTCCCCGCACTGCGGCCCCCACTGCCCGAGCAGGTAGGCGTCCCGCTTCGGCAGGGCGATGGCGACCGGGGTTCCCCCGACCTCCTCGTCGACCCAGGTGCGCAGCGCCAGCAGCAGCTCCCGCTCGATGCGGTCGAACTCCTCCCCCGGGCCGGCGTTGATGTAGATGTCGAACCCCTTGTCGTCCTTGAGGTAGGCGCGCGTCCTCTGCCAGTCGATGTCCTCCTCGAGCACGAGGTCCTCCTCGACGCGGCTGCCGCCGCCAGGCTTCAGCACGGTGAATCCCCGGTCGTGGAGGTACTTGCGGATGTTGGCGACGCGGACGTCGGGGTAGGCGCCGTGGTCGGCGAGGACGCTGACGTAGGTGCCGGGGCCGGCCGCCTCGCGGATGCGCCCGAGGACGCGGTCACCGACCCGGTAGGCTTTGCGGAACATCTGCATCGCCTCCTCCGCTTTCGCCGGATCGTACCCGGGACAGGCGGGATCGACGTCGTTCAGGTGGATGTGATTGAGGTAGTCGAACAGGTGCCAGTGGCAGATGAAGAAGGAGCAGTCCTTCTCCCGCAGCATGTAGTTGGCGACGTCGGCGAACCACATCCCCTGGTACTCGCACTCCTCCATGGCGGTGTCGAAGTCCGCCATGCCGTGGGTGTACGGCAGGGTCGAGGCGTGCTCCTGGTAGGGTCCGAAGCGGTCGACCAGCTCGGCGGCGAGATCGCCGGGGTATGTGAAGCCGTCGGCGAAGGTCACCTGCGAGCGGTAGAGCTGGAGGTGGGTCCCGTCGGCGCTCAGGGCGACCGGCTTGAAGCGCACCGAGGCGCGCTGCCGGCGCCCGGCGCTAGCGAAGTCGCCGATCGCCCAGTCGCTCCAGCAGCCGGCCGCGGCCGCGGCGAGAGGGGCGCCGCCGTCGCGGTCCCGGCAGACGGTCACGCGGTCGTACCCGTTCCCTTGGGAGTCGGTGACCAGCACCTGGAGGACGGTAACGTCGCCGCCCTGAACCGCCTCGATCTCGATTGCGGTGGCCAGGGGAGGCGACTTGCCGGGAGGCAGGTCGGTCCAGCCCTCCGCGGGCCGTAGCGGCGCAACCTGCTGTACGCTCCGCTGGGAGCGCCTCACCGCGGTGCCGTCGTGGTCCATCTCGATGCCGCTCTCCGCAACAGCGGAGGTGGTGTACGCCTGCGCCGCGGCGATTTCGTAGTCGGTGCTGGCGTGTCCGGGGTGGCCGTACCCGTCGACGACGCAACCGATCTTCACGCCGGATGGATCCGCGGCCGGATAGTGCACGGCAACGGATTTTAGGCCGGCCCGTTCCAGGGCGTTCCAGATGCGCTCGGCGCTGAGGGCGCGGCCGTCGAAGCTGCTTATCCGTTCCCCGGAGGGCAGCTGCACGCGCCAGCGCGTGGCCCCGTGGGTGCCGGTGTGCGCTCCCGTCGACAGGGTCGCCCAGTTGGTCGGCGTCCAGACCGGGAAGGAGGGGGCGGTCTGGTTTACCGCCCCTTCGGCGAGCATGCGGGAGAAGTTCGGCAGGATCCCCTCGGCGGCGAACTTCTTCACCATCGGGGTTATGAGGCCGTCCATGCCGTAGGCGCAGATCCTGGTGTCCATTCCTGTCTCCGGTTGGGGCAGCCCGGGCGCTACTGCGCCAGGTGCCAGTCTGGATCCTCGAGGGCTTCGTAGACGACGCCGCCCTCGACGTCGCGCGGCATCGGCACCCCCATCAGGTAGCAGATGGTCGGGGCGACGTCGACGGCTCGCACCTGGCGCCTGAGGTCGAGGCCGCGGCGCACCCCGGCGCCGGCCATGATGAAGGTGCAGTGCTGTCCCCCGATTCCGAGCCGGGCCGACGGCAGCTGCTTGCCGTGGGCGCCGTCGAACTCCGGGCGCAGGGCGTAGACCACGTCGCCGACCAGGTCGCCCCAGAGGTTGACCATCTCGGCGTCCTCCCGCGTCAGCGCCAGCGCGAACGGGCACAGGCCGGTCTTCTCGTCGACGTACCCGTTCAGCGCCGCGATGATGTCGAGCTGGGTCTGCCGGTACTCCTCCGGGGCGACGATTCCGGTCGGCTCCCGCCCCTCGAGGTTGATGAAGATGTGGACTAGCCCGACGTCGGCGGCGATGGTGCGCTCCCAGTCGATCCCCCCCTCCCTGCTGGTCAGGAATCCGGTCTCTTCGAGAACCTTGGAGACGTTGACCGCCCCGTACTGCGTCGGCGTGCCGCCGTGGTCGGAGACCACGAGACAGACGGTGTCGTCGCCGGCGAGGGCGGTCACCCGGCCGATCATCGCGTCGACCGAGGCGAAGGTGCGCTCGAGCCCCTCGCGGCAGCGCGCAATGGTGTCCGGGTCGGCGCCGCTGACCTCGTCGGCCTGCGCCAGGAAGAAATGGCTGGCGTAGTCCGGGGCGTGCGACTCGATGAAGAGGATGTCCCACTCCCGCGACCGGGTCAGGTACCCGGCGACGTCGGCGAGCCTCTGGTGATGGAAGTCGAGGAGCTCGAAATAGGTGTCGTCGTCCACGACCCCGAGGGCGTCGCGGGCCGGGTTCTGCAGGAAGTTGCCGACCTCTTCGTCGAGCTCCCGCGACAGCGGCACAGGCGCCGTGTACCCGTGGGCGGGCCAGATCTGCGGCATGAAGAGCTCGAAGCGCTGGAGGCCGGGGGCCATCGCCACCAGCTTGGCCTGTACGTACCCCTCGATCTCCTCGCCGTCGATGAGGAAGGTATCTCGCCACCACTCGCTCCACTGGCCCTCGGACAGCTCGGCGACCGCGGTGCCGCAGTCCCTGCCGCGGCAGACCAGAAGGCGGTCGTAGCCCTCGCCGCCGCTGGCGTAAGCGAGGCCGTGGTAGGACTTCGGTTTGGCGGTGCTTCCCCTCGGCTTGCGGCCGCGGGTGAGGGGCCTGACGGTCAGCTCCACTGCGCGCGGCGGCATCTGCGACTCGGGCAGATTTTTCCAGTGTCTGCCGGCTGACTTCATGCGCACAGGGTCGGCGACCTCGATGGCCTGCAGGGCGCTCGGGTCGAGGGTCTCGGGGTCGCGCTCGCCGCCGACAGGTCGCGGCTTCCAGTCGCCGGCGACGAACAGGTGGTAGCCGGCGATCTGGTGCACGTTCGACACCCCCGGGCCCGTCCCCTCGACCTGCACGCCCTCGCGCACCGTCGGCGGCCAGGACATCTCCCACTTGACGAGGATCGGCTTGCGGCCGGCGCGCTCCATCGAGTTCCACAGGTACTCCGATTTCGACAGGCCTGTGTCGATGCCCCATACCGTCTCGTCGAGGCGGCCGCCGGGCTTGCGGATGTTGAAGTCCATGACCTCGTGGTTGCCCGGCCAGGAACCGGTCGAGGTGGCCGTCCATCCCGGCGGGGTGAGGGTCGGAAATACGCCGACCATCGGCCGCCGCACCCCCCTGCCGGCCAGGGCCGCGAGGTTCGGCATGTGACCCCGGTCCATCATCCGCGACACCAGCTCCATGCTGGCGCCGTCCATGCCGATCACGATGGCTCGCTTTGCAGGTGGGTTCATTTCCTGTGTCCGTCCTCTCCGGGATGCAGGTGAGTTTTGCCGCGGTAACTGTGGATTTCCAGGCCGGGGACAAGGTACGGCTCCCGGCACCTGGGCTCCACCGCGACGCCCGGGTAGATCGCCGCCGGGAAATTCCATGATTTCGTTCACCCGGGCCGGGTAAGGACAGGCGGAATGTCCGGGTCGAAACCGGACCGGTACAGGGGCCGTGTCGAGTCGCCGTTCCTATCTGGAGGACTTTCCGTGCCCATGACTGCATTGCCGGGGTTCCGGGCAAGCCGGAAGTTCCTGCCGAGCAGGTTACGACCTGCCGGGCAGGTTACGCCGGCAGAAGCAGTCGGGGTGGACCGCCTCACTGCTGCGTTCAACTATTCGACGTCTGGCTGATAGCCCACCAGGAATCGGCGGGGCCGCAGGCTGGCTGGGCGGGGTGGCAACTGGCGTCCGGGGAGCCCTGGCCCAGGCGGGCAGCGGGGCACCGATTTCAAGCCGTCAGTCAAGGCCGCCGACTCCCGGTGAACATGCTTATCCGAGCCGGCAGCCACCCCGATTCTATCCCTCCGGCTCCGTCACCGTGAGTACCTGGTTCACCTCGACGTCCTCCAGCGTCTGCACTATCCCGCTCGGCCAGCGCAGCGTCACCCTGTCGACGCGGCCCGTCTTGCCTAGGCCGAAGTGGACGCGCATGTCATCGTGCCCGAGGTAGCTGCCGCCGCTGCGCACCTCGTTCACCTGGCGGTGCCCGGCGGCCTCCAACTCGATCCGGGTTCCCACTCCGTCGCGGTTGCTCACGCTGCCGACCGTCTTGACGAGCAGGCAGTTGTTGGCGTTGCCGCCGTCGTTCCGTAACAGGTTGGGTTTGCCGTTCAGGTTGAGGACGAAGATGTCGATGTCCCCGTCGGCGTCGTAGTCGGCGAATCCCGCCCCCCTGCTCACCTCGCGGATCGCCAGCCCCGGTCCCGATTCCCGCGAAACGTCCCGGAATGTGCCGTTTCCGAGATTCTCGAACAGCAGGTTGAGCTGGGCATAGCTGGCGTTGGTGTGCGGCAGGTTCGCCTCCGGATAGGTGTGGCCGTTGGCGACGAAGATGTCCTTGTCCCCGTCGTTGTCGTAGTCGCCGACCCCGACTCCCATGCAGCCCTGCTCGGTGCCCTCGGCGTCGAATCCCACCCCCGAGCCGAGCGCCTCGTCCGAGAAGGTGCCGTCTCCCTTGTTGACGAACATCATGTTCGGAGTCATGTCGTCGGCGACGAACAGGTCGGGCCAGCCGTCGTCGGTGAAGTCGGCGAACACGGCGCCGTACCCGTAGTACTTGCGGCCGGCCATGCCCACCTCGTCGGTGACATCGGTGAAGCTGCCGTTGCCGTCGTTGCGGTAGAAGACGTCCGCCTGCGGTATCATCCCCCTGGGGCCGCACATGATGTCGTAGGTCTTCCAGACGCAGGGGACCGTCGACTCGTAGTCGAGGGAGAAGTCGATGTAGTTCGACACGTACAGATCGAGGTCGCCGTCGCGGTCGTAGTCGCCGAAAGTGCTGGCGGTGCCGTATCCCTCGTCTCCGACCCCGGCCTCCGAAGTGACGTCGGCGAAGCGCCGGTTTCCCAGGTTCCGGTAGAGGGTGTTGCGGCCGAAGTTGCCGACGTACAGATCGAGGTGCCCGTCGTTGTCGTAGTCGGCCGCGGCGCAGCCGAGCGACCAGCTGGAATCGCCGACGGCCGCGGCCGCGGTTACCTCGGTGAAGTTACCGCCGTCATTTCGGTACAGCCGGTTGCGGGGATGCTCTCCTTCGGGAAACCCGTGAAAGCTCGAGCCGTTGGCGACGTACAGGTCGACGTCGCCGTCGTTGTCGTAGTCGAGAAAGGCGGTGCCGCCGATCGAGGTCTCGACGATGTACTTCTGGTCCCTGCCGGAGACGTTCGGCGCCACCAGGCCCACCTCGGCAGCGACGTCGGTGAATTGCACTGTTGCCGGGCCCCCGGGTGGGGTCGCGGCCCGGGGGCTTTCCCCGAAGAGCGGCGGACAGAGCCCCCCGAGAACCAGGCCGGCCAAGAGAGCAGGTCTCATCGGCTATCGTCCTGTCTCATGAATCCTTCCAAATCAAGCCGCTTCCTGACCGGGGACCGGGCACTGTCGGGGATTCCGCTGCCCGTAACCGCGTTTCCGGGCCCCTCGGGAGCCGGAGGCTTCGGCCGCGAACGCGTGTCGGTTGGTTTCCGGGGGCAGTACCGGCGCGCCGATCCCATGAAAACTCGCTGAATCGAAGGGCCGGGAGGGATGGCTCGGGGAATGTGATTCCAATCCTGTTTGCGGGTCGGCAATACGGTCGGGGAGCAACGGAGCTGTGCGGCCAGGGCGCCGGTCGGCCTTCGAGGTGGCGGTACGACGCGGCCAGCCCGGACAATGAAAATCTGCGGACCGGGGATGGAAAGCACCAATGCCGAGAGGTGGAAAGGGCTCGCCCGGCGATCCGGCGCAGGTTCGTGGATTGTCAGTACTCTGAACGATCCGAACCGTTCACCGGCGTGTCGAAGCGGATCCTGCCCTTCGAGGCCCTCCTGAAGTAGTCCTCCATCTTTTTCCTGGACCTCGGAAAGGTGCGGCGGATTTCGTCGACGACGGCACGGATCTCTTCGGGGTCTTCCTCGAGGTCGAGCAGCAGGCGGGCGTAGAGGAAGAGCAGGGACTGCTTGTTGCGGTCGATCTCCAGCGACTTCTCGAGGTAGACCCGGGCTTCCCGCAACTGGCCCTTTTCCGCCAGGGCCATTCCCATGAGCATGTTGGGCTCCGCCTCCTCCGGGTAGAGCTCGAACAGGACTCCCGCCAGCTCGCTCAGCGACTCTCCCTTCAGTATCGGTTTCCCCTTCGGATCGGTCGCCGGAGCCAAGTGTCCGTAGGTGTTCGCCTGGTAGCGCTCTACCACGGCGAGGGCCCCCCCGACAACCGTCAGGTATACGAGAAAACGCAGTGATTTGAGATATCGCATGGCGGCAGCGTAGGCAGAGCCGGACGGCGCCGGTAGCGGACGGCACTACAGGCCTTCCTGAACCTCCTTCTTGCGCACCTTCCAGATGAAGGCGTCGTAGTAGTAGTGCAGCAGGGCGAAGGAGGAGACGAGGGAGTAGCTGAAGAGATCGAAATTGGTGTTGAATCCGATGGCGCCGAAGCCGAAATCCCGCGTGTAGCCCTGCACGAGGGCGTGGTAGACGAGGGCGTAGGCCGCGCAGAGCAGGAGGAACGCCTTGAGGTTTCCCGGTCTGCCGAGGTGGCCGAGAAAGGAGGACTCCCCGCCCATGCGGTCGTACTTGTTCCTCAGGTAGAAGTAGACCATCACGATGTACTGCACGCCGTGCATGATGCGGTGGGCGACGGCGAAGACGAGCAGGTAGGTCGTGTTGAAGCTCGTGTAATACCACAGGAAATAGCTGGAGAACAGGAACAGGTACTTGAGCGGGTTGAGGGTGTGGCCCCGGCGCAGGCACCAGATCGCGTGCCCGGCGTAGACGGCGAGATAGGCGAGGGAGATCGTCCACGAAACCAGGTGGACGAGGCGCACTGTTTCCGCCTCGACCGGGATGCTCCACTCGTGGAGCATGCGCACCCAGATGACCGACCACAGGGGGGAGACCACGAGCATGTTGACGAAGAAGATCCAGTTGAAGGCGAGATCGAACCTGCCGGTGATCGCCGCTCCCGCCTTCGCCTTGAAGTCGTAGATGCGGGAGAACCCGTACTGCTGCATGAGGCTGTGCTGGTGATCCCACAGGGTGACGACGAGGATGAGGCTCAGCGGCGCGTAGCGCATGGCGAGATAGGCCAGCAGCACCAGCATCACCGGGCCGACGATGAAGCGGTCGCGCCAGCGGCTGAACTCCGCGGGCGAGCCGTAAACGCGCAGCCAGGTGGCGAAGTGGTGCGGCACCGTCACCCATACGGCGATCGCCGCGAGCGCCGCCCCGGGCAGGTACCGGTTGGACAGCAGTCCCGCGGCAACGGCCAGGAAGGGGAGCGTCAGAAACCAGATGAAGTCCGACCTGCGGTCGATTATGTAAGCGTTCCTGAAGGGAACGGCCACGCTGCTCATCAGATTCGCCCTTTGCTATTTGCTGCCTGTGTTGAAATAGCCGATCCCGGCCGCGGCCTGCAACCCCGGACTCCCCTGCTGGATCTGCCTTGCCGCGGTGCTGCCGGACAGGGTGGTCAGGGTGCCTGCAGGAGGGCCGCGATCGCAGTCACAGCTGAACAGGCGCCATGTCCCTCCTCCGGCGGGATACGAAGGGGGCGTGCACGCCGCCAGGAGCGCGAGAGCGTGGATCAGGCCGGATGCTTTTCCCATGGGTTCAGAAATTGTAGATCATGTTTCCCTCGAACCCGAAGTGTCCGTCGATGAATACCCAGGCGCAGGCCGTGGTGAACTCCCCGAGGACGAGACCGAGGAAGAAGGGCCGCAGCGAACGGTAAAGGCCGACGCCGCCGTAGCGCAGCACCGCGCCCTTGATGAGCCAGGCGAGGAAGATGTTGAACCACAGGTAGTAGGTGATCTGGAAGGTGCTGGCTATCGGGAAGCCGATCGGGTGCAGGTTCCACCAGGTGAAGCGGTAACGCAGGTAAAGAAGCACCGCCATGAGGCCGCCCCCGAGGGTGGTGAAGCCCAGGCGCGGCAGGAAGGGCTCGGGAGCGCTGTAGACCGCGGCCATGTAGTTGAAGGGCCAGTGCGGTGCGCCCCAGTAGTACCAGCCGTGCAGGTTGATGCCGCCGAATGTGTAGGCCATCCGCATCGTGAACCAGATCGACCCGGCGAGGCCGATGCATACGGCAAGGGCGATCACCAGCGGCATGCCGCGGTAGCGCCGGTCCTGCCCCTCCTCGCTCGTCAGCTTGAGGGCGTGAACCGCGGCGTTCATCATGTTCGCCGCGGTCTCCCCCATCCACACCGTGCTCAACCCGAGGCCGGTCATGTTCTTCAGTCCCAGCACTTCGGGGCCGAACCCGCGGGTGATGAAAGCCTGCGGCACCATCGGGGTCTGCACTCCGGGAAGGCCGGCCTCGGCCACGACCCGGGACAGTCCGATGAAGGCGCCGAGGGCGCCGAACACGAGGATCACCGAAACGAAAAGCGACAGGCCGGTCAGAGTCAGCCAGGAAATCATGAACGCCACCCCGAATACCAGGCAGGCGAAGGCGAGGCGCGGAGGCAGCACCTCGCGCCGCCCATCCCCCGGCTCCCCGATGAGGGCCTGGCGCCACAGTCCGCGGATGTGAGGCGCCGCCGTCCAGATCAGAAACAGGACGAAGGCCATCATCGCTCCGGACAGTTGGTACGCCAGGATCATCGGCCCCCCTGCTCCGGAGGTCCAAACATCGCCGGTGGCGATCCGAAAGCCGGTGAAGGCCAACAGGATCTGTTGTACCTGACCCATGACGAAGAAGAACCACACGCTGAAGGCGACGTTCAGGGGCATCAGGTACGCCAGACCCAGGGCCGGAAGATTCAGGCGGACCGGGATCGCTCCGACCTCTCGCGACACGGTGTAGCTGTCCCCCAAAGAGACCTGTTGGAAGAGGTCGCTGTAATTGCCCAGGGAGTTCCACGAGTGCAGAAGCAGCGGCAGGGCGAATCCGAGCCACATGACCCGGCTCCTGAACAGCCTGCCGACGACGGTCCGGTCCTCGTCCTCGTCCCCGACCATGGCCAGCGGCACCTGGGTGAGCGGGAACACGAGGCGCTCGTTCTCCACCCACTGACCCCGAAGGAGCACGGCAAGGCAGAAGAGGACGGCGTAGAATACAAGGAGGAAGCTGATCCACGCAGCCAGGGGCCTGACCCAGGCGTCCCAGGGAATCCCCATGCCCCGGGGAAGCCCCTCGTAGAACAGGCGCACCGTCTCGGTATCCTGGGGGGAGAGCCAGGGGTTGAGATATGGCCCGAACAGGGTTTCCCAGTTGTTCTCGGGAGTGGCGTAGTACACGGCCCCGCTGATCACCGAGAGGAAGGAGCCGGTCAGTCCGGTGGTGACGACGACCGAGCCGGCGAGCATCATGACGTACACGGTTATCAGCTCGGCGCGGGCAAAGGCGAGCCGGCGAGACAGCAGCCGCAGCAGCGGCTGCGCCAGGGCGACGACCGCGAACAGCAGGAACACGGCGATGACGGGGATGGCGTTGCTGGTCAGCTGCGAGCCCTTGACGGCGAGGATCGCCCAGGGGCTTACGACGCTTATGGCGGCCACCAGGGCCGCGCCCGCGAGCACGGCGCGCAGGGTGACGCCGCGCCCGGGTTCGGCGGTCATCTGGGCAGGTGGTGGCGCAGCGCCTTGAGATCGTTGTCGGTGACGCCGGCCGGCACCTCGATGGCCCGGCCCTCGCCGGAGGGGTGCAGGAAGAACCCGGTGTCCCGGCCCAGGGTGATCTGGTGGCCGACCTTGGCCGACTTGAGAGCCGCGAAGATCGCCCACATCACCGGCAGGGCCTTCTCGAGGCGGCACTCGTGGGGCTTGTCGTCGTCGTCGAGCCAGGCCGCCACGGCCGCGGTGAAGTCGCGCTGGCCTGCCTGCATCTGCGCGTACAAATCCGTGGACTCCTCGAAGACCTCGGCCCCGCCGCGGACCTGGTAGCCCCAGGTTCCGGCCTGCTGGGTCCAGATGACCCCGTTGGAGCAGAAGATGTCGAGGTCGAGGTGCATCCAGTAGGCGCCGCCGCCGCGGTTGCCGAGGCCCCTGGGGGTGCACTCCCAGAACACCCGCCGGTTGCCGGGAAACCAGTACGTCGCCTGCACGTGGCTCGGCGCCGGGTGGCTCCACTCGTACCCCTCCAGCCCTTCGGCGCAGGCCCACACCGCCTCCGGGAAGGGATCGTCGAGGACCATCATCACCAGGCTCATCAGGTGCGGCCCCATGGCCAAGGCGCCGCCCCAGGTGCTGGCGCGCACGAAGTCGACCTCGCCGAGCCGGCCCGAACGTACCAGGTCGCGGACCGCCGGATACTGGGGGAAGAACCTCAGCTGCGTGTTGACGACGACCCGGCAGCCTGTCCGCACGCTCACCTCGGCGATCTCCAGTGCTTCCATCGGCCACAGGGAGAGCGGCTTTTCGACGATGACCGCCTTCACCCCGGCTTCGGCGGCGGTGCTGATGCCGGCGAGGCGGTAGTCGGGCTGGGTTACCATGTGGAGCACGTCGGGGCGCTCCGCCTCGAGCATTTTCTCCAGGTCTCCGTAGCGCGCCGGTACCCCGTGCTCGTCGGCGTACGCCCGGCACTTGTTCTCGTCGAGGTCGCAGCAGGCGACGAGGGTCATGGAATCGATTTCGGGGTAGACGAGCGCGTGCTGGTGGGACTGGGAGCCGCACCCGAGAATGGCGGACCGGTACATGCTTCAGTGCCTTTTTTTTCGGGTCCTGGCCATGGCGGTTCGATGCGGTTTGCGGAAACCCGGCAGTCCGGGGGCCCCGGGTATCGCGACCTTGCCGCGGGCTGTTGGTTCAAGGTCGGGAATATAGCTCAGCACCTCCGGCCTGACATTCCTTCTTCGACCGGCGCCAATGATGACGAAATTCCAGATGACTCCGTCGCGTCGAACGTCGTGAGGCCGCGAAGATGGGTCGAAGATTACGGAGACAACCTGGGGAAAGGAGTCCTGGTCCGGCTTGCGAGTGCCTGGAAAAGGAGATTGTGCGCCCACCCCTTGTTGGGTACTTTGGCCGCCCGAAGCTCGAAAGCATCCAGGCTCCGCTTCGCCGCCGCGGCCCCATCGACCTCGAACTATAAGTGATATCCAAATGGAGAAAGCGTCATGAGTTGGGAAGTGGTCGATCGCGTAACGATATACCACGAGGCCGGGATGTACGCCCTGTGCCCCAACGTGGTTCGCACGCCGTCCGGGGACCTGATGGTATTCTTTCAGAGGGCCCCGCATCTGGGTTATCCGCACCACGGCCATCCGCTGTTCAACGTGCAGGCATGCCGCTCCCGGGACGAAGGACGGACGTGGAGCGAGGCAACCCTGGTGACGTCCGATCCGCTGGGAGGAATCATCGACCGCGGCGTTCACACCCTTTCCGACGGGAGCATCTTCATGCACTGTTCGTGCACGGAGCTGGTTCCGGCCGAAGGGTCGGAGGAGCCGGGGGGGCATGGGACCGAATGGATCTCGCGGCCGGGAAAGCCCTTCTGGGTCCGGTCCCGCGACGACGGCCACACCTGGACTGCCCCCAGGCGTTTCCCACCCGTGCCCGACGCTGTCTGGGGTCACCCGGCCGAGCACTCGGGGGTCTGCAGGAGCGGCCTGATCGAGCTGCCGGACGGGCGTCTGCTCGTGCCGAGCAAGGCGACCGACCGCCCCGACGGCTCCATGCCCTGCTTCGGCATGATGCGAGTCTCCCGGGACATGGGCGAGACGTGGGAGTACGGAGGAAGGATCGCCGTCGACCCGGTCGCCCACTTCAGCGAGCCGGCCATACACCGCACTCCGAGCGGCCGCATCCTGGTGATCTTCCGCTGTCATGCCAACCAACCGATGGACGAGAGCCTGCCCCTGAGGGATCGCCAGTACAACGGCCGCTTCCAGGCCCTGGTCACCTCCGATGACGACGGCGAGACCTGGACACCGTGGCGGCGCTCGGTTCACGGCTACCCCGCCCATATGCTCGGGCTCAGGGACGGGCGCATCTTTCTGACCGTCGGCACCCGCTGGGAGGGACAGTCTGGCTGTCTCGCCAGGGTGCTCGACCCCGAGGGCAGCGAGCTGGAGACTGCACCGATCTACGAAACCGCGCCGGACCTCGAGACCACCCCGGATCTGATCGTCCAGAGCGACTCGTTCAGCCATGACTGCGGCTACCCCTGGTCAGTGGAGCTCGAGGACGGACGGGTTCTCGTAGTCTACTGGCATCACTACCCGGACAACCACAGAGGCATCGAGGGGGCCGTCGTTGCCGAGCGTTGAATGGCCATCAAGGCAAGGAGAATCCCGATGCTGCTTTCGCCATTGCACAAGCGTGTTTTGTCGCTGGCCTTGTGTCTTTCGCTGCTGGGGTGTGCCGGCAGCTCCCCGATGACAACTGCGAACCAGTCGGAGGTCGGCGGCTGGGAGATCGGAACTCCCATCGTCGCCTACTACCACGGACCCGGCGGCGGAGGGGGCAGGTGGGGTCCATTGACCGACGGGATGGCGAGAAAGCTCGTCGACGGGGGGTTCAACCTGGCCTGGGGGAGCTCCGTCGAAGATCTCGACGTCGCCCATGCGCACGGATTGCGGGTAGACCTGATCGCCTGGGACCTGAGAGAGCCCGGCAACCTCGACGACCCGGAAGCCAAGGCGAGGCTCGACTCGGTCATCGACAGCGTCAAAGACCACCCCGCCCTGTACTCCTACGCAATCACCGACGAGCCCAGCGCCGTCAGGTTTCCGGAGTTCGCAAGGCTCGTCGACTACATACGCGAGCGCGATCCCGCCCACCTGGCCCACATCAACCTGTTTCCCACCTACGCCAGCGCCGTCGCGCTAGGCACCTCCGGCGGCACCGTCGAGGCCTACCGGGAACACCTGCGCCAGTACGTCGACATCGTCAAGCCCGGCCTGATCAGCTACGACCATTACAACCTCTACACGAACCACGACGGCAATCAGTATTTCATGAACCTCGCACTCGTGCGCGAGGCGGCACTGTACGGGGGCATTCCCTTCATCAACGTCATACAGGCCGTTTCCCTGGGCGAGTCCCACCGCATACCCGACGGGGACGAGAGCAGGTACCTGGCGTACACCACGCTGGCGTACGGCGGCCAGGGGATCTCGCATTTCGTGTACTGGCCCTACGGGGATTTCCATGGAGGCATTTCCGGATTCGAAGACACGGAGTGGAACGCGGAGCGTGCCGACGCCGACGCCGCGGCGCCGCTGACCCCGTTGGGAGAGGCCGTGCGGCGAATCCACCCGGAGTTCGTCGCCGTCGCCGAGGAGCTGCAGCCGTTGACTTCGCTCGCTGTGTATCATTCCGGGCAGGCCCCGGCGGGAGGGATGGTGGAGGAGCTGCCGGCCGGCGCTGCGTTTACCGTGGATCCTCCCTTTGATCCGGAGCGGGATATGGGAGTGCTCTGGGGCTTCTTCGGGTCCAACGGCGAGACCACGCACGTCCTCGTGGTGAACCTGGACCACGGCAAGGATATCGCGGCGACGGTTGTCGGCCCGGGAGACATGGAGGAGTTCGACGCCGAACGAGGGCAATGGCGTCCGCTCTCGGACGGCTCGCGCTCGCAGCTCGATCTGGTGGCCGGCGGCGGCAAGCTCCTGCGTTTGCGGGAACGCCCCTGAGCTCGGGGCAACCCGGGGACGGAAACTCGAGGCGATACATAGTCAGCCATCTCCGCGCGCGCTTCTCAAGTTTCGCACCGACCCGCCGGGCCGCTGGGCGTGTCGATGACGGAGAGCACTCCGGGCTACCGGGCCCATGGATGCGATGCGGGCAAATGGAGTTCTGCAGGCCCGGAAATCCCGCTCCACGAATCGACTGAACGAGAGGACTGCTATGGGTGGCCGGGTCCCTAAAGTGCTGATAGCCGCCAACGCCGAGGTGCGTGAGCAATACCTGGACGCCGCGGAAATGGAGCGCCTGAAACGCCTCGCCGGACTGGATCTGTTTCGATGCGAAGTGGGGGAAAATTACGACGTCCGCGACAATGAGGAAGTGTCGCGGCAGCTCGCCGAGCGCTTGGGGGACGTAGACGGCCTCGTGGTTTCATCGGGCGCTCCTCCCATCGGCGCGGAGCTCATGGACAGGGCCCCCTGTTTGAGGATCATCGGCGAGCTGGAAGGCGACCGTTTCGCCGCTCGCATCGACGTGGAGGCGGCCTGGAAGCGCGGCATTCGCACCGTCGATACGACCAACGGCTCCTCCTACCCGGTGGCGGAATGGGCCCTGGCCCTCATCATCATCTCCCTGCGCAACGCCGGACTGCACTTCCGCCGCCTCATCTCCGGCAGGATGGATTCCTACCGGGTCCGGACCGACCCGGGCTATCTGAACGGGGAATTGACCGGCAAGCGGGTGGGTCTGATCGGCTGCGGTCACATCGGCCGGCGGCTCGTCAAACTGCTGCGACCCTTCGATACGGAAATCTGGGTACACGATCCCTACCTGTCAGCGGAGATGTCGGATGCGGTCGGCTTTCTCAAGACGTCGCTGGACAACGTGCTCACCCAGTGCGATGCGATCGTCTGCCTGGTTCCGCATACCCCGGCTACCGAGGGCATGATCGGCCGGCGGGAGCTCGACCTGATCCCGGACGGCCGGGTTTTCGTCAACGTGTCGCGGGGCGTCGTCGTCGACTCGGATGCGCTGGTTGCCCGGCTCAAACGCGGGGGGCTCATCGCCGGACTGGACGTGTTCGATCCCGAGCCCGTCGGCGGCCACGAGATCACGCAGCTGGATAACGTGTTCCTGAGCCCCCACATCGCCGGGGTGGTGGCCTCCAGCTACACGCGGATGTTCAAGCTCATGGTCGATGAGTTCGAGCGTTTCTTCAACGGCCACGATACGCTCTTCGACCTGACGGCGCAGACGATGGCCAACCGCCGGGGAAGCGACCCCGGAGTCTGAATGGATATGCTTCAAGGAGGTTCCAGGCACATGCTGAAGATTCTCAAAGTCAAAGTCGAGGAACTCACCCGGGAATCCTTCGCGCCTTTCGGGAAAGCGATCGCCACCTTCGACGAAGCCAAGCCGGAAGTGCGCGTGGGCGCCCTCGTGGAGAACGCCTACGAAGTCACCGGAAACATCCCCGATCCGGTGCCGGAGAAGCTGTCGCTGCACGAAGGACGCCTGCGGGGCCACTTCGCCTGCCACGACGACGCCGGCCAGTCCTTCTATCCGAGCCGGCACTGTCCGTCCGTGTTCTGGGTGGCGCCGGTGCAGCCGGTGATCGAACCGGAAGATCTGCGGGCCTTCTACTCCGATGGCAGTCTCGGCGTGTGCATGGACCTGGGAGTCTGGCATACCATGCCGGTCTGCCTGAGAGGGGACGAGGTCTTCCTGACCGCCCGCGGCGATCAGGACTACCACGCCCACTCGATCGACGTGCACTTCGACGAAGACAGAGGCCTGGCCCTCGAGCCTGATATGGAAAACTTCCCCGGCTGGAAAGACTGAGGGGAAGGGGACGACATGGAGAAGCTTCGCCTGGGGCTGGTGGGATGCGGCGGCATGGGCACGCGGCACCTGTACGGATTGAGGGAGTTGACGGAGAGTCCTTTCGCCAACGTGGAGCTTGCCGCGCTCTGCGACATCCGGCGCGAGAACGCGGAAATGGCCGCCAGGGAAGCGGAGGAGCTGTTGGGTGTCCGGCCCCGGGTGTTCACCGATCTGGAGGAGATGGCCCGCGACACCGGCGACCTGGCGGCCGTGGACGTGGTGACGGACCCCTCGGTGCATCACCGGGTGGTCTGCCAGGCGCTGGATCTGGGGCTCGACGTTCTCGTGGAAAAACCGATGGCCATCACCGTGCGCGCCTGCCGGATGATGGTGGATGCGGCCAGGCGCAACGATCGCATCATCTCGGTGGCGGAGAACTTCCGCAGGGACCCGTCGGCGCGAGTGGTTCGCCACCTGCTGGAGACGGGTGAGATCGGCACCGTGTACATGGCTCTGTTCCACAGTCTGCAAGCCGGAAACCACATATTCATCACCCCCTGGCGCCACCACAAGGAGCGGGGCGGCTTCATCCTGGATCTCGCCGTCCACTTCACCCACATGATCCGCTACCAGTTGGGGGACATCGCCGAGGTCTACGGGGATGCGAGAATGGTGGAACCGGTGCGCGGCAAGTCGGAGTCCATGTCGATGGAGTACGAATTCTACCGCAAGCGGTTCGAGGCCATGGACGAGGAGATCGAAGCCGCGACCGAAGACACCGCTCAGGCCCTGTTCAGGATGGAGAGCGGCGTCATGCTCAACTTCATCGTGGCGGTCAGCGGTCACGGTTCCAGCAGCCGCACCCTGATCCTCGGGGACCGGGGATGCATTGACGGGTTCGGCAATCGAGGCAGCCGCGTCAGCCTCGAACGCCGCGGCGGGAAGATGAAACAGGAGCAGCTGCTGGCCGCCCATCCGGATCTGGTCCTGGATCCGCTGACGCGGTACCTGTTTCCGACCGGCGTCACCGACACCGATCCGAAGGTGGACATCAAGCTGCTCGCCTACGAGCTGCACGAGATGGGGGAGGCGGTCCTGAACGGACGCCGGGTCGAGGTGGACGGGGCCTGCGGCCTGAAGGACGTGGCCGCGCTCTATGCCGTGTTCGAGTCCGCGGCGGCGGGAAGAGCCGTGAAAATGAGCGAGGTGGAGAGCGGTCAGGTCTACGAGTACCAGGCTGATATCGACGCGGCGCTGGGGATCGGGCAATCGTGAAGCTCAAGCTGGCCTGCTCTGATTTCACCTATCCCGACCTGCCCCACGACCAGGCTCTGCAGTTGATCTCCATGCTGGGAATCAAGGGGGTGGACATCGGGCTGTTCGAGGACCGGTCCCACCTGCGGCCATCCACTGAATTCAAGAGCGTGCGCAGCTCGGCGCGCAAACTGAAGAAGAGACTGGACGACCGCGGTCTGGTTGCCGCCGACATATTCCTGCAACTGGCATTGGACTACGAATCGCATGCGGTCAACCACCCGCAGCCGCGACGCCGGCGCCAGGCCCGCGACGCCTTCCTCAAGGCGCTGGACTACACGGCCGAATGCCGAGGAAGGCATCTGACCGCCCTGCCCGGGGCGCACTTCGCACAAGAGAGCCGGCGGGACTCGCTGGCCCGGGCGGCTGACGAGCTGGCCTGGAGGGTGGAGCGGGCAAAGGAGCACGGAATCACGTTTGCCATAGAGCCCCACATCGGGTCTTTTGCGGATACGCCCAAACGCGCCGAAAGGCTGGTGCACGGCGTGCCGGGCCTGACCCTGACCCTCGACTATGCCCACATGTATCCGCGGGGCTATTCGGAGGCAGAAATCGAGCGGCTGATTCAATACTCCAGCCATTTTCACGCCCGCGGAGTCAGCAACCGCCGCGGCACCTGTGGCCTGGAAGAGAACACGCTGGACTGGAAGCGCGTTTTCCGGGTCATGGACAAAACCGGTTATCGAGGTTGGATCGAGCTGGAGTACGGCGGCAACAACGTCACGGACACGGTCGCGTTTCGCGACTACTTCCGGAAACTTTCGGGGTGAGTGCGCACGGCCGGCTCGATGCCGCCCCAATGCGAGCTGTCACAGAAAGGAGGAGAATCCATGTGGAAATCGGTCAAGATAAAAATCGAACGCCTCAGGCCGGAGTACTTCGCCCCTTTTGGTCATCTCATCACCAGCCTGGAGGAGCGCAGGCCCGACATTGTAAAGGGCAACCACAGTTCGTACGAGAAGCACGCCTATACTGAAATATCCGCCGGAGAGCCGAAGGACGGACCGGAATGGTATGCCGCGGACAAGAACCGAACCCCCCTGTCGGAGGGCCTGAAGCGGGGCCATTTCGCCTACCACACCGATGCGGGACAATCCTTCTTCCCCGAGAACGGCAAACCGACGGTGTACATCGTCGGCGGCGTCGGGGAGCCGCTCAGAGCGGAGGAGATGCGCGCCTTTTACGGCGAGGGCAGGGTGGGGGTCTGCCTGCATCTGGGCGTCTGGCACACGATGCCGATGTCCGTGGACGGCGAGGAGCTGTACACGACCATACGCGGGGATCAGGACTACCACGAACACTCGGTAGAAGTCGAGTTCGATCTGCAGCAGGGCCTGGTGATCGAGCCGGACCTGGAGAACTTCGATCCGCACGCGTGACCGGGCCTCCCTGACGGCGAATGAGGTGAGGACTTCGTGATTTTTTCGGCTTCGAATCACCCTGGGTGAAAGGTCTGCAGCCGATCCGATCGCTCGCTGCACAGCTGGCCGGCCTCGGCCTGCTGGCCGCCGCGGCAGCGGTTGCCGACAGCCCCGGCAGCGCGGCCGTCGACACGACCGGCGAGCACATGGCCCGTTGGCTCCAGCACCCGCAGCGGGTCGCTCGGGTTATACGGGCTGAGGTCCCCCCCGTCATCGATGGCGTCCTCGACGACGAAGCCTGGCTCGGCGCGCCCGTGCACGCCGGCTTCATCCAGCGCGACCCGGACGAGGGAAAGCCGGCCACCGAGCGCACGGAATTCAAGGTCGTCTACGACGACGAGGCGCTCTACATCGCCGGCATGTGCTACGACAGCCAGCCCCACCGCATCACCGCCCGCCTGGCCCGTCGCGACGAGTGGCGCGAAAGGGACATCTTCGAGGTGAGCCTGGACCCCCATCACGATCACCTGACGGGTGCGTTCTTTTTCGTCGGCCCTTCGGGCTGGATGGGCGACGGCATCTCTTACAACGACGGCGGCGGGGATTGGACCTGGGACGGGGTGTGGGAAGCGCGCACGAAGATTCGCGACGACGGCTGGTCCGTGGAGATGAAGATCCCCTACCACGACCTGCGGTTCGGCGCAAAGGAATCCTACACGTGGGGATTCAACGTGGTCCGCAGGATCTCGCGCCGGCAGGAAAGGGTCTACTGGACCCTCGTCCCGCGCGGCGTCAACGGCTGGATTTCCCGCTTCGGCCATCTCGAGGGGATCGAGCGGATCCGTCCGCCGCGCCGTCTGGAACTCTTTCCCTTCGCCCTCGGCCGCAGCATCTCGTCGCCCGGCATCGACGGCGAACGAGACCGGCGCGACCTGCACTCGGCCCTCGGCGTCGACATGCGCTACGGCCTGACGTCCAACATCTCCGTGAACGCCACCGTGACCCCCGACTTCGGTCAGGTAGAGGCCGACCCGGCCGTTCTCAACCTGAGCGTCTTCGAGACCTTCCTTCAGGAGCGCCGGCCCTTCTTCCAGGAGGGGATCTCGATCTTCCAGACCCCCGGGCCGAACATCGCCGGCATCGAGGGGCCGACCCGGTTGTTCCACTCCCGGCGCATCGGACGGCAGCCGTCGCGTTTCGGCCTGCCTGCGGGTGCCGAGGAGATCGACAGGCCGGGCAGCACGACGATTCTCGGGGCCGTGAAGGTTTCGGGCAAAACGACGGGCCGCACGGCCTTCGGAGTCCTGAACGCGGTCACCGCCAGGGAGCAGGCGCTCATCGAGGAGCGCCTCGCCGACGCCCGGACGGGTCTTGCGGACACGGTACGCAGTCGCTACGAAGTCGAGCCCCTCACGAACTACTTCGCCGGCCGCGTGCAGCAGGACGTGCTGACCAACTCGACCCTCGGTGCCCAGCTCACGGCGATGAACGGCGAGGGCTTCGATCCCGCATACGTCGGCGCCGGCGACGTCCACATGAAATGGTGGGACAACGCCTACCGCGTCTACAGCCGCCTGGCGGTAAGCCGTGCCGGGCAGGCCGACGAGCGCGACACCGGCTGGGAGGGGACCCTCCACCTGTCCAAGCCCTACGGCTCCTTCGGCGGGCAGGCCTACGTCGACGCTCGCTCGCCCCGCTTCGACGCCAACGACCTCGGTTACATGAGCCGCAACGACCGCCTGCAGGCCGGCGCCAGGCTGTTCTACAACATCCTCGACCCGAACCGGTTTGCGCGCCGGTCCGTGTTCAGACTCGACGTCTGGCACCACTGGAACTTCGACGGCGACGAGCTGTCGCGCGGCATCGACTACTACATGCGGCACCACCTGCACAGCTACTGGGGGTTCTCGACCTATCTCGGCCGCGAGTTCGACGCCGCCGACGACGTGAACACCCGCGGCGGACCGGTCATGGTTCGTCCCGGCCGAGTCTCGGCGAGTCTCCGCGTGTGGAGCGACGACCGCAAGCCGGTGAGCGGCTGGTTGGGCACCAACGTGGTCTACGGCCAAGGCGGCGACAACGTCAGAAAGTGGATCGGCGTCCTCGTCGAGGCCCGGCCTGTGTCTGTCGTCGAAATCCAGCTCAATCCCAACTACCATAACCAGAAGAACCATGCCCAGTGGATCCGGAACGTCGACGACGACGGGGACGGCGAGGACGACCGCTTCGTGTTCGCTGAGCTCGAGAGCCGGGTCTTCGAGATCGTCGTGCGCGGCACCTACGCCTTCACGCCGAGGTTGAGCCTGCAGCTGTACCTCAGCCCCTTCGCGACGACCGGCGACTACGGTGCCGTCAAGGAGCTCGCCAGGCCCCGTTCCTACGAGTTCCTGCCGTACGGCGTGGAGGACAACCGCGATTTCAGGCGGAGGGCCCTGCGCTTCAACCTGGTCATGCGCTGGGAGTACAGGCCTGGCAGTACCCTGTTCTTCGTGTGGCAGCAGAACCGGGACCGCGACTTCGACGACGCTCGCGATCCCGACTTCAAGCCGCTGAGCTCCGTCGTTCGCTCCTTCACCGACGGCGGCGACAACATCGCACTGGTGAAGTTCAATCGCCGGTTCGGGCTGTAGGAGATCGGGGTGAGGAGCCGGTCGTCGAGAGGGCTGCAAGTGACATCGCAACAGAAGTGCGACCGTCGAGGTAGACTGATCCCGTTCGTCGCGATCGTTACGGCCTTGCTGTTCCCCGCCTGCTCTAACAGACAAAGGACAAGGAAAGTTCAAGCGACGGCGGGGCGTCGCCTGCGTCCATCAACGGCTGCGATCCGGCTTCGGCCGTCGGCCACCTCGGCAAGAGCGCATCCGTGGTGCGCTTCGGTGGTATGGCTGGATTCAACAACGATCCGCAATGCATTCGGGTCAGTGCGGGGGCGCGGGTTGCCTTCGTCGGCGACTTCCGGTTCCATCCGCTGGCGCCGGGGCAGGGGGCCAAGCTGATGGAAAGACTGGAGGCGGGCCGAAATTGAAAGTCGTCGATGTCCAACGCACCACCGTCGTGGTGCCGTTCACGCCCCGCCAGCAGCAGATAACGGCGCGCGAGGTCTACAACTGGAACATACTCGAGCTGTGCAGGGTCTCGACCGACACCGGGCACGTCGGGTGGGGGGAGACGGTCGTCCATTACACCTGGGGCCGGGTAACGGACGGGGCCGTGGAAAAGGTCTTGGGGCAGAGCCCGGCCCGTCTGATGCATGACGACTCTCTCGGCTGTGGTCTCCAGATGGCCCTCTTCGACGTGGTCGGCAGGATTCTCGAGGTGCCCGTCCACCAGCTGCTGGGCACCAAGGTCAGGGACTGGGTGCCGATCTCCTGGTGGTCGATCGATGCCTCCCCGTCCCAGTGGGCGGAAGAGGCCCAGGAAGCCGTCGCCAACGGCTACACCAGCTTCAAGGTCAAGCCGCGGCCCTGGTGGGACATCCTGGAGCAGGTGGAGGCCATCGACCGGGTCGTGCCCCGCTACTTCAGGCTCGACCTGGACCCGAACGGGACCTTCCAAACGGCCGCCGCGGCCATCCCCATTCTCGAGAAACTCGAGCGCTACGACATCGTCGCCATGTTCGAGGAGCCCATCCCCCGGGACGACATTGCGGGCAACCGGCGGATTCGGCAGGCCATCAATCGTCCCCTCGCCATGCACTTCGGCTCCCCTCCCTACGTCACCGTCCTGCGCGAGGAGGTCTGTGACGGGTATGTACTGTGCGCCGGCGAGTCCGCGGTCATGCGGCAGGGCATGCTCAGCGCCGAGGCGAGGATGCCCTTCTGGCTGCAGCTGGTCGGCAACGGCCTGACCACCGCCTGGGCGGCCCATCTCGGGGCGGTTCTGACCCACGCCACGTGGCCGGCGATCACCTGTATCAATCTGTTCACGCATCCGCTGCTCAAGGAGAGGATCGAGGTGGTCGGGGGGTACCACGAGGTGCCCTCTGGTCCTGGGCTCGGAGTCGAGGTCGATGAAGACGCGTTGGAGGAATACCGCGTGCCCGAGGCGGAACTCGAACCCTTTCGAAAGAAGGGTCTGCCATACGACCATCCGGAGCCCCGGATCATCAACACCATCCTCTACCCGGATGGCAGCTGCGTCCACATGGCCCACGCGAACCAGGGCTATTCCTACTTCATGAAATCCGGAAACGGACCGGCACAGGTCGAAGGCGTGCGGCTCGAGCTCCGGCCCGACGACGGCTCCGGGGAGTGGTCGAGTCTGTTCGAGCGCGCCCGCGTCCGGCCGGTCCGCGACCGCTACCGAAGCCGGTGAGGAGTCGCACATGCCGCTGAATCTGAATCACGCCGATCTGACCATAGACACCCCATGCACGCCTCCGGCCTGGGCGTTGATGGAGCGCGAGCTGATTCGCGCCCAGACCCGGGCCTGCGAGGTTTTCTTCGCCAAGTACTTCGACGAGCGGGGATACCTGAAATGCATCCCCCGCTGGGGTGGAAACGACGGCCCCGACGACGCCATCGAGAACCTCGTCCACTGGCCCACCCTCTACCTTCTCGGGGGCTCCGATTCACTCATGGAGATGTGCAAGCTGGCCTGGGAAGGGCACCTCCGTCAGTACACGGAGGCAAAGACCACCGAGGTGCCGTTCGCCCGGGACGGCATGTACTACAAGGAATTCCCGGTCATGTTCGACTGGGTTCACAACGCCGAGGGCCTGACGACGTTCAACCATCACGGCCTCTTCGATCCGTACGAGCGCAGCCTTCAGGACCGGGTCCGCCGCTTTGCCGGCTTCTACATGAACGAAGACCCGCAGGCTCCCAACTACGACCCGGAGCACAAGATCATCCGCAGTCTATTCAACGGCAGCCGCGGGCCCCTGTTGCGCAAGGCGACGGCCATCGACTGGGCAGGCGATCCGCTCGCGGAGGTGGAGGGGCGGTTCGTCGCCCTGCACGGAGAGCGCAGTTTCGAGGAGATGCTCGAACATTTCGCGGACTACACCGACATCGTCGGCGACCACCCGCAGAACATGGTGGCCACGGCGCTGGCGTTCAACGCCTACGCCCTGACCGGGGAGCCCAGGTACAGGGACTGGGTGCTCGAATACGTCGACGCCTGGTGCGACCGCACCAGGGAGAACGGCGGCGTCATCCCGTCCAACATCGGTCTCGACGGCACTATCGGCGGGGCCTGCGACGGCAAGTGGTACGGCGGCTGCTACGGCTGGGCTTTCACCGTGACCGTTCCTCCGTCCTACGAGCCGAGCCATCGAAACTCGGTCTTCCGGAGCATCACCGGGTTCGGCAACGCCCTGTTGCTGACCGGGGACCAGCGCTACGTCGACGTCTGGCGTGGGATGCTCGACGAGATCAAGTCGAACAAGAAGGTCGTGGATGGGCGGGAGATGTACCCGCACATGCACGGCGACGAAGGCTGGTACGCCTTCTCGCCGCAGCCGTATTCACACGGGGCGCTCGAGGTCTACTACTGGTCCATGGACCCGGCGGACCTGTCGCGGCTCTCGACCACCTCCGGTTGGACCGGCTTCCTCGAGGGCAGCAATGCGGATTTTCCGGTGACCGCCCTGGGCGAGGACTTCGAGACGTTGCGCCGCAGGATGGAGCACATACTCCAGGATCCCTCGACGCCGGACACCCGGCTTTCCGACAACACCAACCCGTTCAATCCGGCCATCGTATCCAACCTCGTTCACCTGATGCTGGGCGGTCTGCCTACCGAACACAGCGGCCCGCTGCACTGCCGCGTGCGCTACTTCGACCCGGTCCGGCAGCGGGCCGGTCTGCCCGAGGATGTCGGCGCCCTGGTGGAGAAACTGGGGCCGGACTCGATGACGCTGCGGCTGGTAAATCTCGACCAGAGCGAGGAGCGCGCCCTCGTCGTGCAGGGAGGAGCCTACGGAGAGCACCGGTTCGTTCGCGCCGCGGCCGGGGAGGACGAAGTGGAGCTCGATGGCTCCAGTTTCCGGGTGCGGCTGGCACCGGGAGCGGGAGCCCGCATTGAGATAGAGATGGAGCGCTACGCCAGGCAGCCAACCTTCGCCTTCCCGTGGGATTACGGGACCGCGGCCCGCGAGTAGGCCCTGCCCGGCTTGTTGCCTTGGCGTGCCGGTCCGAGTGCGCAGCGGCAGGGGCGGAGACGTGAGGCAAGAATCGCAGGGATGATGTTGTGGATCGAACCGCCATTTTCCTCTCGAATACAGCGGCGTCCGAATGCACGGGATGGCCCGCGCGGGCACGGGATTTCAGGGGGAAAGCATTGCCCATGAGACCGCAGTGACTGCAGCCGAGGTGCGGCACCTCCTGGCGCCGGGAGCCGCCTTGCCGGGAGCGCTTTCCGCCACGGCGACATCTCAACCCTTCACAAGCCAGGGCTCGGCCTCGGTGTCGATCCGTCTGCAGATAGCGCTCAACGCCGAGTCGTTGTCCGGTTCACCGCCGGCAGTGCCGGAGTGACCATCCGGGGAATGCCCAGGTAGTCTTCCACGGAGCGGCGGTGCGGCAGCCCAGCCTCGGGTGAGTAACCTGCCGAAGGAAGGGTGTACTGCTAATGAAGATGAGTCGATTCACCTTGATTCTCATGCTGTTCGGTGTAGTCGGATTCGGATTTCAGACGTTCTCCATCGCCTCTGAGAAGGCAAAAAAGCTTGACGCCGGCGAAAAGGGGCTGAGGGCGGCTCCGGAGGCCGTGAAGTCCAGGGTGCTCGACAAACTCCTTTTCGAAGTCATCTACTTGCGGCTTGTCAAGTTCGAGGAGCTCTACAACCGTGACGGTCGAGGGATTTACGAAGTGGAGGTTGGGTATGGACCTGTTACCGGGAAGAATTATCGACGTTCCGCCTCATAATCGCAGCAGATGGAGAACTGCTCCGGAAAAAGACAACCGAGATCCGGCCGGCTCGATAGGTTTGTGAAGATATTTCCTCGACACAATTAGGAGGAATCACTGCTATGTTCGGACCAATCCTGCTATTGGCAGGTTTCTTCCTGCTGACTTGCGGACCATCGGTGGAGGATCTCATCGAGCGGCTTGACTCCAGCGGTGAGGAACTGGACAGGGCAAAGCAGGAGCTTCTCCTGTCCAAGGGCGATGCCGTCCCCGTTTTGTTGAAAGCTTTTGATGATCGTCGACATACTGCGGCTCGACCCGAGCTCGGGGAGGTGCTCGTTGGCTTGATGACCCGCGCCGAGGATCCCAGAATTGCCACGGCGCTCAAGCGGCACCTGCTCACCGACCCCGACCCCCGGGTGCGGGCCCGGATTGCCCGTGAATTGGGGCTGTACAAGCGGGTGGAATTCGCGGACGCTTTCATACAGGCCCTACAGGACACGTCAGACGAGGGTGTGCGCGGCGAGGTGATGAAGGCCGTCGGACTGATTAAAGACAAGCTGGACGCCGATAAAAAGGAGGTTCTGTACGAGATGGCCAGGCTCCTGCAGGACCACGAGGACCGGAACACCCGCATCGAAGCCAGGATACTCGTGGCTGACCGGGTCCAGGAGTGGTTGACCGAGGCTCGCACGGAAGAGCTCAAAGGGCAGGTAGTCGTGGCCGAATCTCTGTTCCACGAAGCCCTGGCCTATTCACCCAGGAGCAAGAAGGCGAATCTCAGATTGGGGCGATTTTTTTATTACAACGGCCAGCGAGATCGCGGACTGCAAGTACTGCGTGAGAGTGGTTGGCTCCTGGACGTGCCCCACGTACGCAAAGCACCCAAATTGGACGGTCGCCTGGATGACGAGATTTGGCGTCAAGCCGCTAAGGCCAGTCCGTTTTTTACATGGGGCAAACTGCATAACGCCGACATGATAGCCGAGCGTCTCACCGAGGTGTACGTCATGTATACAGACCAGGCACTGTATTTTGGTGCCTACTGCGAAGAAGCTCACACGGAAAGCCTGAAAGTACAGAGTCACGAGCGCGATCATGCAGACGAGTGGAATCAGGATATGATCGAGTTCTTTCTGGATACGAACTTCGACCTTGACACGAGCTACAAAATAACCATCAACACCGTCGGAGCCATTGCCGATTGCGCTCCTGGAGTCCCCAGCTGGAAACGGGACTTCACTTGGAGCACCGAGTCCGATGCGGCTGCATATGTCGGCGAGGATTTCTGGTCAATGGAGTATGAGCTTGTCCTGGGAAAGACCGAATTTCCCAAACCACACCCGGGCACTCTGTGGAGCTGCCGCATGTCACGGAGCTATCGCGGTAACCAATGGAGTCAGTGGACTCGCACCTTCCCCGGTGGAAAGGAGCAGGAATTTGGTGGCTGGCTCCTGTTCGAGTGATCGATTGAACTTAGGGCTCCCTCATAAACAACTTATGGCGTTATGGCGCAAATCGACGGGGCGGCAACGGCAGTGCTCAGAGAAGCGGCGGCCGAATTACCGCGGATGCGCCCTCTGTCACCGGACTGTCCGGGGAGTCAGTGCCCATGAGACCGCGGCGACTGCAGCCGGAGTGCGGCAGGAGGTCCCACCATTGAGACGCCCGATCCCCACGGAATCGCCGGGCCGTCGATGTCCGTCAGATCGGCCGTCCCCCGCGTTTGCAAACCCATCGAGGCATGTCGCGTGATCGGACCATCATGATCAACAGCCCCGGACACCTCATAGCACTTGGATCCACCTTGCTGGGATCGCTCTCCGCCATGGCAGCTTCACAACCCTTCACAATCGCCGATCCCGAGTCGGGCGCTGCGCCTGTCGTCATCGCGCCGGCCGCGTCAGCTCTCACCCGGACGAACGCGGAAGAGCTGGCCCGGATCATCGAGCAGATGTCCGGCCATCTGCCCGCCGTCACGACGGAAGCGCCGGAGAAACGGGCCGTCGTCGTCGGCACGGCAGCAGAGTTTCCCGACACGCCGCGGGTGGGGGAGCTGAAAGGCAGGAGCCCCGAGGCCTTCCTGTTGCACAGCACGGCCGACCGGCTCCACGTCGTCGGCAACAGCGACCTGGGTGTGCAGGTGGGGGTCTTCACGCTGCTGCGAGAGTTGGGCTGTCGCTGGTTCTTCCCCCACGAGGCCTGGACGGTCATCCCCGAGCGGGAAACGGTGCGGATCGAGCTCGACCGCACCGAGAGCCCGGACTTCGACTACCGGCGCATCTGGTACGGCTGGGGCGCGCGTACCGAAAAGCTCGCCGCCGACTATTCGGCGTGGAATCGGCACAACCGGATGCCCGGGTGGTTCGGCATCGCCTGCAGCCACGCGTGGGCCCAGTTCGCCCCGGGCAGCCTCCTCGAGGAGCACCCAGAGTACTTCGCGCTCAGGGGCGGCGCGCGGCAGGGCCATCAGCCCTGCACGACCCATCCGGATGTGATCCGGCTGGCGACGGAGCACGTGATCAAAACCTTTGAAGAGGAGCCGCAGCGCAACATGGCGCCCTTCGATCCGAACGACAACGGCGAGTTCTGCGAAGGCGACCGCTGCCTGGCGGTCGGCACCGTCAGCGACCGCGTCTTTCTGTTTGCCAACACGGTTGCCGAGGGCCTTGCTTCCCGATTCCCCGACAAGTACCTGGGACTGTTGGCATACGCCTGGCACACCGATCCGCCGTCCTTCGCGCTGCACCCCAATGTCTACGTGCAGCTCACCAGGGGTTTGCGCCGGACGAAGATGACCTGGGAGGAGCAGATCGAGGCCTGGTCCGACAAGGCCGGTGCCTTCGGCGTCTACGACTACTTCTCCCTGCACGAATGGGACGGCAGCATGCCGGGCAAGGCCAAGGGCGGCAACGTCGAATACCTGCGCAGGAACATTCCCCACTACTACAGCCTCGGCGCCACTACCCTGGACGGGCAGTCGGGCTGCAACTGGGGCCCCAACGGTCTCGGCTATTACCTGACGGCACAGTTGACGTGGAACGTCGAGGGCGACGTCGACGCCATCGTCGACGACTTCTACGCCGCGGCCTTCGCCGAGGCCGCGGCGCCGGTGCGGCGGTTCTACGAACGCTGGCAGGACAGCAACGAGATGAGCGAGAGAACGCTGGTGCTGGCGTACCGGGATCTGGATGCGGCGCGCAAGCTGGCCGAAGACCCCGGTGTCGAGGGGCGCCTGGATCACCTGATGATGTACCTGCACTGGCTGCGTCTCAGGCACGAGTTCGCGATGGCGCGGGATCCGGAGGCGATCCTGCCGCTGGGCCGGGAGCTTATCCGGTACTCGCGGAGGATCATGGACACGGGCCTCATCCACTCCCAGGCGATCGTCCTCGGCTGGGATTACTACAAGAGGGTCCGCGGCGCCCATGGATACGAGAAGGTCACCGGGTTGGAGGGCGTGACCGACGAGATGGTGGAAAGCTGGAAAACGGAGAGGACCGACATCCCCGCACATGCGGAGGTCGTCCGGCTCTTCGACGAGGGGCTGAAGATCTACGGCGGCCGGGAAGTGCCGGAGGAGCTGCGGGTGCAGTGGTCGCGAGACCTCGTTCCGGTCGCGAGTCAGCCGTCAGAGCCGTTGCTGCAACTGCTGGAAGGCCGCGCGGAGTCGCGGTTCTTTTTCGAGAAGGCCCTCCACTACTTCGCCGCCGGGGCCGGCGAATCGCTGGCGCTTCCCTTCATCGTCTTCCCGGATCACACCCTCGATGGTCATTGGAGGCTCAGGAACGCGGAAACCGGCGAAGTTGTGGAGGAAGGCGACGTCCGCGAACAGCAGAATGAGAGCGCGGAAGTCAGGCTGCGGATTCCGCGCAAGGGTCTCTACCTCCTCGACCCGGGCGCCGGCTACAAGAGGGCCGGCCGGCTCGGATTCGGCCGGCGGCACCTGGTGGTGGAGGCGTCCCCTCGGAGCGAATTCACGACCCTGTACCCGGGGACTCCCCCCGAGGTCGAACCGCTGTTCTTCTTCGTGCCGGAAGACACCGAAATGTTCGTGCTTCGGGTCCACGCTTCCACCAGCCACGAAAGCGACGTTCGCTTTTTCGGACCGGACGGCAGGCTCGTTTCCGAACACCTCAGGCTGGTAACCGGCTCGGACCTTTCCCTGCCCGTGGATGTCCCGGTAACGGTGCCGGCAGGAGCCGACCACGGGATCTGGGCCTTCACCATCAGCCGCAGTCCCCGCGCCACCATCCAACTGCGGGGGGTTCCTCCCTATCTCGCCCGCCATCCGGAGGAGCTGCTGACGTCGAGAGAAGCGCTCGTTCGCTGACGCATCGGAAGGCGAGCGCCACCCACCGGCAAACCCCGTTCGGCGAGGCCACCTTGCCGCCGATGACCGTACCCAAGGCGATGATGTGTTGGCGAATGGCAGATCGGAGGGGGGAAGGCCGATCCGTGTTCAACCGGGCCGGTTCATCCGGAGTCTCCGGGGGATGGTTCGAGAGTTCATCCGGACACCGAATAGAGCCGGTTGTTCGCCGGCAGGCGGAGCACCTGCGAATAGTGATGAACCTCCTCGCTTCCCACCTCCGTCGGCACCTCGAGGACGAACTCGGCGAAGTGCGGGGCATTGAAGGCGACGAAGGCCAGTGAGATCCCGTCGGCATGCCGTTGGCGCCGTGCACTCAGGTCGGGAAATGCAACAGGTCCGGTATCCACCTGGTAAGCGCTCTGCTCGCGGTTGGTGTTCATCGACTTGACCGGGTACTCGATGACTGCCCGAAGCCCGGTCTCGTCGTTCCAGACCTCCGTCTGGGCAACGAGCGGATCGCCAGCGTAGGTTGCGGCGCAGATCGCCCGGCCATCCTCGAGCTCGACCACTTCGCCGCCTGCGACCAGGAGGTATTTCTGTCCACCGAAGAAGTCGCGCGACGGCACGCAGCTTTTGTAGTGCTCGTGCGCGTGTGCCAGGCGCCGGAAGACGATGGATTGATCCGGTCCGTAGATCGCCATGAAATCGTAGTTTGGCTCCTTGAAAAGATTCCGTTCGACAAAGACCTCTTCGCTCTTGCAGGAGCCGGTCTGGACGTAGTCTTCGCTCACGCCTGTGCTCTCGTCCGTTATCCGCGTGCGGGATTCCACCCACATGCGTACTTCGTTGTCCGGTCCCTTGCCGAGCAGGAACGAATGGCCGTAGTCAAGCGGTCTCATGACGACTCCTCATGGGATCGAACCGCAAAAGCGGGGGATGAAACGACCCTCCCCCGCTGTCGGAGCATGCCGGTGATCCGGCGAAAGAACCATGCCGACTCGCTGCACGACCCGGTTCAGGGGCAGGGGGTTCTCCGTCTGGGCGAGGTTCTGCCGGGGGCAACCGTGGCCGAGAGAACGCGTCGAGGATTAGCGGGCGTCAATACCCGCTCTCCCGGCGCTGCCACCGCGGCCAGCGCACGTTTTCGCGATCGATCTCCGTCTCGAAGGGAATTTCGTACAGGTGCACGGCATACCCCGCGAATGAATCTTCGAACACCCCTCCTGCGACATCGACCAGCCGGTTTTCGAAGCGCACGGAGGCGCGCGGCGCCAGTCCGGCGTCCGCTACCGGCAGTGTGAAGCGGGCCCGAACCGGCTCGTCGAGGCCGTTGACGGCGATCAGGAAGTAACCGCCGGGGGTTTGCCGCAGGGACAGGTGCAGGGCCCTGTAAGCCAGTTCCTCCGCATGCATGTCGGTTTTGATCTCGTCGGCGTCGCCGGGGCCCTCGATGATTTCGACCTCGAATGGCTCACTCGCCTCCGGCGTCACCAGGTAGGGGGCCAGGGTGCGCAACTCCGCCGTCAGGTCCGCCCACTGCGCCCAGTAGCCCGGGGACGATTCGTTCACCCACCACTCCTCGTCGCCGGTCCCGTAGTGGAAGCTGAAGTAGGCGACGCCGCTGATGCCGTGGGCGACGGCCATGTAGGTCATGCAGCGGACCTCCGTCATGGTCGGGGGCCGATCCCCTTCTCCCCCCTGGATCGGCGCCATCTGCACGTACATCCATCCCAGCTTGCCTTCTGTACCCGCACCGGCACCCTTGACGACGGCGTCGGAGAATTGGGCCATGTGGGTCAGCGGAAACAGCGGAACGGGATAGACGTCGTCGGAGTGGATGTCGGCCACATGCCGGTATTCGCGGTGGTCCTTCTCGTAGCCGTAGGCCAGGTTGAGCCACACCGGGTGGTCGGGATCCAGCCTCTTGATCAACTCGTATGCCGGCAGAAGCTCCTCCGGCGGCATCGTGTAAGGCAGATCGAGATGCGGCTTGCCTTCGTCATCTGGTCCGGGGTTGCGGATATTCGGCTCGTCTTCCAGATCCCACACCAGCAGGCCGGGGGCATCGCGAACCGCCCGAACTATCTGTTCGACCTGCTCGAGGTTGCGGCAGATGCCGTTGCCCAGATGAACCGCCGCGTACATGCCGTTGGCGTAGGCGTCGTCGACATCGGCGCGAAAGCTTCCCGGGTCGGTTCGGTGCCCGTGGGTGTTTACCATGTTGAAGCCTTTTTCTCCCGCCTCGGGCAGAGAGAAATGCCAGTGCGCCGCCCAGGCGATGCCGACCGGGAAGAAAGGCGCCCCATTCACGTAGAGCCCTTCGTCGCGGATTTCGACCCGCTCGACCGGTGGGGGTGGTTTTCCCCACGCGGAAACGCTCAATACCACGACAAGCCCCGCCCGCATGAGCACCATATCCATGACCTCCTGCTCCAGGATTGCGAGAACTGCTGATTGGCCATACTGACGTGTCCGATACTCACCCGATAGACGAAATCGTTGGCGGCGTCCCCTTTCCCCGGACCGGCCTGCTTGGGGCAGAGCCAAGTTTCATGCCGCGACACCGACATGCCTCGGCAGTCCGGGACGCAGGCTCGCCGGTACCCGCTCACGCCTTCGGTACCACGAAGACTTCCACTTCCTCGATGACGATGTCTCCATCTGCCTCCGGGTCGGCGGCGACCAGCTCGACCAGCAGCTCGTTCCAGCCCCAGACCGCCGGGGGAGCGCTAAGCGCCATCCAGCAGGTCGCAAACGGAGGATCGGGGGCGGGCTGAAGGCTCTCGGCCACTTCCCGCGAATACCCCTCACGCATTTGTGCCGCGACCTTTTCTTCGTCGAGGGGCCCGCGAAAATCGACGCGCACTTCGTTGTCGCGAATCCGCAGGTCGGCGGGGGGAATCGCGGTGCCGTTGACGGCAACTTTCAGGTGATCGCGGAGCGTCATGTGGGCGCAGCGGAAGAGCAGCATGGCGGCCTTGGCCTCGTTCAGGTGCTCACGAACTGCAAAGCGATAGGTCCCGGATGACGGAAGCGAAGTCCGGTGGAGAACGACTCGCTGCGCCTTGACGGCACCAGTGGAGGTGCGGTCCCGCCCGAATCCCATGTACCCTCCCCAGGTGGCGTCGAATATGTAGTGCCGGCGACCCTGAAGGACCCGTTCCGGCTTCAGGTCGCAGGCATCGAACAGGGCAAAGGGGTAGAAGGGAGCGTGTGCCTCACCCCAGTCGTACCCTCCATGCATGCACTCGAAGTGGTTGTACAAAGAGATGCCGTCCGCCCCGGCGCCGTACATGTTCCGGGCCAGCGCGCGCCGGGTATCGTGGGAAATCGGCTCCTGTTTCAGGCGGCGGCGGGCCCCGACGCTGGTCCAGGGCATTATTCCGGGGTAGAGCATGCAGTCGGATGACCGGGTGAGCTCGGCGAACTCCTCGTAGGCGACGTTGAAATCGGCGTGCATGATATCGGCCGGCGCGATGTAATCGACCGTGGCGCCGCGAATCCACTCCTCGACGTCGAGGCCCATGTTGCGGCATTCCTCCAGCGAGGAAAACACGCGCGCCCCGAACACCCTCGGCTTGCCCGAGTGCCGGGAAGGTTCGTCGAGGACGGCGCGGATCCGCCCCAGCATGCTGGTCATCAGATCGCGGCGGTCGTTCCCGGGGTCCGGTGGAAAGTAGCGGTGGTCGCGGTAGCACAGCTCGACCCCGTCGACGGCGAAGCGCCGCGCCACATCGGTCACCACCGAGACGATGAAGTCACGTACCTCGTCGTGGGTGAAGTCCAGGGGCGTGCTTTCGTGATAATGCTCACCCTCCGGCGGACACTCCGCGATCAGGAACCGGGGGTTGTCGACGATGAATCCGGCCCCGGCCCCGACCCCCTGGGCGGTGGAGACGGCGCCGTGGTTGTCGTTGACGCGAAAACCGGCAAAACACTCGATGCCGCGGCGATGGCATTGGTCGACGAGGACCTCGAAGGGCTGCACGCCGGAGTCGAGCAAGGGCAGGAATCGCCGGTGTTGAGGCCGCGCGTCGTACTCGAAATCGTCTCCTCGCCAGTACACGGACCATCCCTGGGTATACACCTCCTGGACGAACGTATCGATTTCGGCGGCAGCGACGGCGTCGATCCAGCCTCTCAGATCCTCTTCCCGAACCGGATCCGGGAGGTAACGGGAGGCGACGCTGGAAGGATCGCTGACGTACAGGATGCGGCGGCTGCCGCGCGGTTTCAAACCTTCGGAACTCGTCATTCTTCTAACCTCGGAAGCGAGAAATGATCCGGTTAAGCGACAAATCATTCGGTTCGGGAAAAGCTGTCAAAACATCATCACCGGGTTGAAGCTTCCTCCCACCAGGTAGTCGATCCCGTACCAGATGCCGGCGGTGACGAACTGGCCCAGGATCAACCCCATGAAGAAGGGGCGGCTGCGCAGGTAGAGTTGGATTCCACCGTATTTCATCACCACGGACTTGATGACCCATGCCAGGAAGACGCTGAAGAACATCATGCCGAAAACGGCGCTGGTGGGAAAGCCCAACGGGTGGATGGGCCACCAGGAAAAGCGCTGGCGGCCCAGCATCAGCAGGCCCATGACGGCGGCGCCGATGGCGGTGTAGCCCCAGTTCTGCCAGTGAGGACCTTGGATGGTCTCGAGCCTGGCCGCGGCGATCTGGAAGGGGAGTTGGGCCGACCCCCGGAAAAACACGTCCGCGTTGACGCCGCCGTAGCGGTAGCTCAACTCCAGTATCGCCCAGACCGAGCTGCAAAGGGTCACCACGATCGCCACCAGCATTGCCCAGAAGATCAGGCGCATGCCCTTGCGTATGGTTTCCGCCGCAAGTTTCAGGGCATTGGCAGAGGAGGCCATCACGAAGGTCAGAATATCGCTGGCCCAGATGTAGGTGAAGGCGAAGGCCATGATGCCGGGGGCACCCAGGACGCGCGTGCCGAAGCCGCCCGTGACGAAATCGGAGGCGATCATCGGGGCGAAGATGAAGGCCAGCCCGCCTTCGGCGACCACGCGGGTGATGCCGATGAAGAGGACGAAGGCGAAAAACAGGTAGATCGGCGTAACCCAGCCCGGCAGCCCCGACTGCCACAACCAGACGCCGACGAAGAGCAGGCTGCCGATCAGCAGGAGTACGGCTGCCCGGTAGGAGAGGATCTCGCCCGAGTCGTCGACCTCGCTTGCGGAAGAAAGGGCCTTGCCGAAAACCTGGCGCAGGTGGCCGCGGCCCGTCCACAGGCCGAACAGGACGAGCATGATGACGGCGCCGAAGCCCTGGTGCACGACGATGCTGCCCGTGTAGGCGCTGTAGTTGCCCAGGAGCGGATCGAATTCCTGAACGCCGAGCACGTTGAGGACGCCCTGCTCGACGGTGTTGAGCAGGTAGAAGAAACAGAGGCCGAAGGCTATCTCCCTGTTGATGAAGTAGGAGAAGCCGAGCATCTGGAAACTCACGTTCAGGGGCACGTGCACCGAGTCGCGGAAGAGGGGAATCGAGATGCCGTACAGAGAGACTCCCGGGATGTGGGGAAAGTAGTGATGCAGGCCGTTGAGGCTCTGCAGGACGGCGGGAACGGCGAAGCCGACCCACATTACCGGGCTTTTGAAGAACGGCCTGATGATGCCTGGCCGCTCGTCGTCGTCCTGAATCATGGCGATGGGCAACTGCACCAGGGGATAGACGAGGCGCTCGCGCTCGACCCACTGCCTGCGCAGGATGACGGTGATCGAGATCATGGCCAGGTACACGGCGGTGATGAAGGAGAGCCAGTAGAGCAATGGCGGCCACCACATCCCCCACGGAATACCCTGTCCCAGGGGCGCGCCCTCGTAGAAATCCTGTACCTCGTTGAATTCCCGGAACGGCATGATCCACTGCGGTATGTGCGGCAACAGCAGCTTGCTCCACTCGTTTTCGGGCGATGCGTAGTAGACGACGCCGGTGATGTCGGGGAGCAGGAAGGAGGTGAATCCCCATTCGGGAATGGCGGTGGCGACGATCCACATGATGTAGACGAGGGCCAGCTCGGCTCGGCTCAGCATCCAGGAGCGGCGCAGCAGGCCCAGGAGAGGGTTGAAGAACAGGACCAGGAAGAAAAAGAGGATGATGGCGGCGGGGGTGTTGAAATAGGAGGCGATGCGGGAGCCGTGGAGGACCATGTTGCAGTAGGGCACCGCGCTGCCGATGGCGGCCGCTCCCAGGGCGCCGAGGATCAGTGCGCGACAGGTAGGTTTGAGGGAGGGGGTTTTCGTGTTCAGGACGGGCCTCGGGCAGGAAGGATGGCCGCGGAAGGGCGTTGAGGGTACCCGGATTGGTGGAAACTGTCAACGAATCCCCCCCCCCTCGCGCGAGAGCGGTTCGAGAACGAGCTGTGATAAATGCCCTATTTCGCCATATCTCATTGTAAAATAATATGTTAAGGCAATATCCCTGTATGAAAATTGTTCTTGACACAAGCTTGATTTTTTTTATGATATATGCCTCCCTGCAGAATGCAGGTGCACTTAAGTGCAGCAACAGATACTCTCTCTCAGGAGGATTGGAACCATGCGAAAGCTGCTTTTGCTGCCGCTGGCCGTGGCCATAATGGCCATACCGGCGTCTGCACACCAAGGCTCCGGCCCGTTTCTGGCCGTTCAGTTTCCCGACGATGGGTTGCCCACGATCGATGGGGACATAGGCGAGTGGCAAGCGCTTCCCGATTATTTCCAGGTTCTGATCGAGGATGGTAATGGGCCCCCAGCCGACTGGAACACTGAAATCGACAAGGCGGACCTGGACTTTGGTTATTGGGGGGGCTACAACGCCAGCAACGATAAGTTGTACGCGGCCGCCTGGGCGTTCGACGACATTCACGTGAGAGATGACCCCGACGGCACGGACTGCGCCTGCAATGACGACAGCTACGAGTTCTTCACGGACGCCGATCACAGTGTCGACACTGGCGGGGACTACGGTTTCGGCTGGTGGAATATCACGTGGCCTCCAGTGAATGGTGTGTCCCATGCTGGCGGCGGACCCCAACCCGGGTTCCATCATGATCCGGAGTACTTGAATTACGCCGTCACTTTCGAGGGCGAGGAGTTCGGCGAGAGCACTTATTACTACGAAGTGGAATTCGCTCCTTTTGACGTATTGGCGCTGGATGGCGACGGAAACGACAACGGCTCTGTCCAGTCCACGCTCGATCCGGGCGAGACCATCCATTGGGAGATGATCATGACGGACGACGACGCCGAATTGAGCGACCGAGCCGAGCAGTACCCCAATGGCCGGTGGAAGAACGACGGCTGGTGGTCCCTCGGAGTAGGAGCTGCCCACAGCAATACGGCTCCTGACTGGGAGCTGGACACCGATGTCACCAGCGCCATGGCCACGGCGGTGGAGAGCAAGACCTGGGGCCGCTTGAAGTCCCGGTTCCGCTAGTCTTCGGATTGAGCCGATCAATACGATCAGGCGCAATCTTTTTTGAGGATACTGAACGAGGGAGGGGTTCGATTACCTCCCTCGTTTTTGTTTTCATGCCCTGCCAGAGAGTCGGGAGACCTCATATGTACGGATCTCTCTCCATGACGAGGGCGCCCCTCTGGGCCGCGATCCTGCTGCTCTGGTCGAATCCGGGTTTTACCCAGGAACAGCCGGGTTACCGGATCGATACCCAGAAGCGGCAGATCACCGTCAACACGGACAAGCACTGGGGCCAGTGGCTCCTGGGGGATCTGGAGCAACCGCTCGATTCGGTCAGCCAGGACGTCCTGGAAATGCGGATGAAGAACGGCGGCCGGGATGCCCTGATCGTCCCTCGCGAGTTCCGCAGGCAGGTTGACGCGCTGACCGACGCGCCCGGCTTCAGCCACGTCATCGACGCCAAGGACAAGGCGCAGTTCATCTCCGTCTTCGAGGAAGGGGGACCGCGCGCGCCCGGCGGCATCAAGAACGCCGGCTCCAACCTGGCGCTGGCAGACGGTGCCATCGACCGGGGTGACGACCGGTTAGAGACCTACTGGGAGCCGGACCTGGACGAGCCGTCGTTCAAGTGGTGGATCGAATTCGACATGGGCCGGTTGGTTTCGGCCGAAAAGATCATCCTGCGCTTCGTCGACGAAGAGCTGGGGGATCCGTTCCTGCAGTTCCGGGTTCTGGTCTCTACCGGATTGCTCAAGTTTGACAGCAGTGTGCGGCCCCTGGACTACCGCACCGTCGGCGGCACCACCCGGGGGATTCGGGATCAGCGGGAGTTCACGTTCGACCTCGAACCGGACGTGAAGGCCGACCCCGATTTCACCGGAACGCCCTTGCAGTACGTCCGCATCGTGGTGACCGACAGCAACCTGGACCGGGCCGAGGAAGTAACCCGGGATGCCTATGAGAATGACCTGTCGCCGGAGAGCCGGGGGAGAATCGAGTACCATCTCAAGAGCTTTGACGGCGACGTGGTGCCAACGACGAGGGAAGCGTACGAGACCATCGAGACAGAAGAGCCCGACCGCCTGGGTCCGGTGCGCTACTATCGCAGGGAACGTCCGCGCCTGGCGGACGTGCAAGTTATCACCGCAGGCGACAATATAGCTCTCGGGATTTTTGAAAGGGGTGGCAAACTCACCTACCAGGGCACGTCGCCGGGTGTCCTGGCCAATGCTTTCAACGGCAGCTTCCTGGACGAATGGCGTGCCAGACTGGTCATGCCACCCGGACAATCCGGGACAAGCGACGGGGGCGGGGGGCCGCTCATCATCGATCTGGGGGCCTTGTTCTGGGTGGACGCCTTCCGCATCCTGGGCGACCCGAGAGCGGCCCAATACCCGCTCTGGGGGTGGACGGTCCGGGTTTCAGACGGTTCCACGGCCTCGGACGGTACCCCGATCTGGAACATGGTCTCGCCGCCTGAACGGGAACGCAACGCGACCACGAACAAGTTCATCTATGCGGAGGACCGTTTCGAACCGCTTCGAACCCGTTTCATCGAATTCGTCCACCTCGACGGCTCCAACACGGCGCCGCCCACGCATGTCGGCGTGCGCGCAATGCAGGTGTTCGGCGAGGGCCGTGTCGCCGGGGTGGTTCTCACCTCCCCCCTGATCGAGTTCAAGGACAGGAGTAACCGGCGCCAGGCGCACGCCCTGACCCGGGTGGAATGGGTCGGCGAGACCCCGCCCGGGACCCGTATCGAAGTCCGCACCCAGACCGGCAACGAGGTCATTCCGAAATGGCGGTTCTTCCTCACCAATGGAACAGAGGTGACCCGCGACAAGTACTGGAACAGGAGGACGAAACCAAAAGACAGAGGCGATTCCCTCGCGACCTTTTCCCAAGGGGTGGATTGGAGCGCCTGGAGCAGGGCCTACGAGCATTCCGGGGACCGATTTATTTCGCCCTCGCCGCGTCGGTTCCTCAGACTGCAGGCTACGCTGGATTCAGACTGGCCGGATGCCGTCGCCACCCTGGACTCGATCATCGTCCACTTCACCGATCCCTTCGCCAGCCAGGTCCTGGCGGAGGTAACCCCCCAGATCGATGTCGCCAGTGGCGTGCCGGACACCTTCTCCGTCTTCGTGCGGCCGATCTTCCGAGCCGACGAGCCGGATACCAGCACCCGTTTCGACGAAATACGGGTGCTGGCTTCGCATCGAACGGAAATGGAATTGATAGAGGTGCGTGTAGGCGGACAGGACGCGCTCCTGGCAGGCGAAGAAGCCGAAGTTGAAGAATTCGGAGACGATGGCCAGGGTGGTTTCGTCAATTCAGCGGGAGATCGCCTCGAGATCATCTCGACCCGCGCCGACACCTTGTGGATAAGGCTGCCGGGCTTCGTGGACTACGACGCCGACAGCCCCCCGGCTTACTACCGCATCGCAGTGGCGCGGGATGAAGCCCCCCTCGACAAATCCGGTGGCGTGCTCACCGAGGCGGCTTGGAGCCGGTTGCCGACGGAGCCGCTCAACGAGCAGGGCCGCATCGACTATTTCGAGGTCACGGCGACCGATCCCGAGACGGGCGCCCAGACTCTGCGCCTGGTGAATGAGGGCGACTACAACGAACTTCCCTTTGAATCCCAGGGGCCGGTGCGCTACTATCGCGCACTTTTCGATGGCGAAGAGGTGGCAATCGGCAACGACGGAGAGTCCTTGACCCGGACCAGCTACAACCAGCTGTCCAGCAGCCAGAAAGGGCCGGTCTTGCGCGAAGGCGAGGTGGTGGAGCTGCGCTTCCGTTCCCGCATCTTCGTGAGCGGCACGACCTTCTCCGCCGAGGTGGCCAACTCGAAGGAAGCTGACACGAGGATCCCCGAACTCTGGCAGAAAGCGGACCCCGGCAACGCCATGGAGGAGATCGACGGTCAAGGGACGGCCGTCATTACCCCCATAGGCGACCAGCCGGCGCTGTCCGCTCTGGAGATCGGGCCGAATCCCTTCACTCCCAACGGCGACGGCATCAACGACCGGGTGAGGCTCCTGCTTTCGGTGTCGAATGTCGATGCGCCCCGCCGGATCGAAGCCCGGTTCTTCACCCTGGCCGGCGTCGAGGTCGCCGTGGTTTCGAGTATGGCAGCGGGCGGAGAACGGGTGCTGGAATGGCAGGGTCGCAGCGGTCGCGACAACGCCGGGGAGCTCGTGGCGCCCGGGCTCTATCTGTGCCGCGTTCACGTGGACAGCGACGCGGGCTCTGGAAACACGCTGGTCCGCCTCGTCAGCCTGGCATTTTGAGAAGGAATCCACCACCATGCGTGCCAGGGGTTTCGTCTACGGGTTGGCCGGCCTTCTCATCGGCCTCACCGCCTCCACAAGCGTGCATTCGCGCAGCATGCTGGTGATCGGTGAACCCGACAATCCGTGGTCATCCGACCCCGGAATGTCGGTGGAGCACCGCACCTGGGGCGAGGCCAGGGCTGAAAGAGAGGAGGGCCTCTACCCGGACTACAACGAGACAGCCCTGGGAATCATCAATCTGGACACTTCCGCCACACACGTGATGCCGATCAGGGTGACCCCGGACTTCAATCTTTCCCTGGGCTATGAGGAGCGGGGAGGCTGGCAGCGAGAGCGGGTTTTTCAGCGCGTCCCGGGGTATTTCGAACGGGCTTTGGATGGAGACATCACCACCGTCTACAATTACCGGGGCGATTTCGGGGGCCCGGAGGGAACACCCCGGCCGACCGTGGACCTGGGAGGCATTTTCCCCATCAACCGGATCGTCTTCTTCACCCACCCGGACTCCAGCGAAAAGTACGCCGATGTTTTCAGACTGTACGTCGACGGGGCGCTGGTCCGCGAGGAGCTGGACAACAAGAAGGACAGCGTGGAAGTCACCTTTCCAATGCGGCACGGGCAAGTCGTCGCCATAGAGCCCATAATCCGAAGAAACAAGGCTGGCATCTCGATCCCCCCCAAAACCTGGCAGCTCGCCGAGTTCGAGATCTACGGCGACGGCTACGTGCCCAAAGCCTCCTATATCTCCGAGATCATCGACATCGAGCAGGTGGCGCCCCTGGGGTCCGGGGAGCAGGCCAGCTGGGGCCGGCTCTACTGGACCGGCACCCGGGACCCGGATGCCCGGACCGTCATCCGCACCCGCACCGGCCGCGCCGGGGACACGCCCAACGACGGCGATTTTCCCGACCCCAGTGTCTACTCCGTGTTCACCGGGCGGGGTGACGAATTGTCGACTTTGACGGTTGACGGCGAGCCATTGACCCTGGCCGACTACAGCAGTCTGGACTATGCCCCCCAGCAAGCTGCCATCACCTACGATATCGAAAACTGGAGCTTCTGGTCGACGCCCTACGATTTCGACAAGGGCGCCGAGGGGGTGCCCGTGGTTTCGCCGGGGCCGCGGCGCTATATCCAGTTTCGCATCGACTTCTTTCCCACGATCACCGACGGGAGCCGCCTGGAGGCGATCGGTTTCGACTTTTCCAAGCCGCCCAGCGCCAGCAGGGCCGTCGCCGAGATCTTCCCGAAGGAGGTGCCGGCGGCGGTCGACACCACCTTCACCTACACCCTCCTGCCCGAACTGGCAGACACCGATCGCGGCTTCGACAGCCTGGAGATCGAGACGTTCGTGGAGCCTTCGGCGGTGCGCTTGGTGCGGATTGACGGCGCCGGCACTGAAAAGATCATCTGCGAACCGTGCCTTCTTCAGCCGGACGACACCCACCCGAACGCCGAGATCCTGGACGATCGTCTCGTCGTGCACTTCGACACTCTCAAGGGAGTCGCCGATGCCGGGAAGCGGGTGCAGGTGGTGTTCGACGCCTCCGTGGTGAAGTTCGGCACGGAGTTCAAGGGTCGCATATTCATCGATGGCAGCGACGAAGTGCGACAGCTTGTCGACGGCGGGGATGCCATCGATCGCTACAGCGCAGGCGGGGTCGTGGTGACCATCCCCTTGAGCGAGGAGCTGATCAGTCAGGTGCGGGTGCAGCCGAGCCCGTTCACGCCCAACGGGGATGGGATCAACGACGAGATTAAGCTCTCCTATGCGCTGCTCAACCTGACCGACGCAGCTGCCGCCGACGTGGCCATCTACGATCTGACCGGCCGCCGGGTGAGGCAGTTGGGGAGCGAATCGCTGGTCAGCGGCATTCACGGTGAGAATTGGAACGGGCGCGACGATGATGGCAGGCTCGCCCCTCCGGGAATTTACATCTACCGGATATCGATCGAGACGGACGAGAGGAATGAAGACCATAGCGGCATCGTCTACGTGGCCTACTAGGAGCTCGTGGCGGACTCCCCGTCACCGCAGCATCGCGGGCTCATGCTTCATCGGGTCGATCATTTTCTTCGTCCATGGGAGCCTGGCGCTGGACACCCTCGTCGTCGGCGGCGTGGAGAACACTTGGTCCGACTTCGGCACTGCCCCCGGAAACGTCATCGATTTCGCCACCGAGCCCGGCTGGATCGTGCCCATCCAGATCGACCCCGACGTCAATCTCATTCAGCAGGTCCGCGACCGGGGAGGGACGGTCGAAATCGATTCTCCCAACAGCCCGATCCGCAGAACGCAGGGCGAGGAGATACTGCAAGAATCCCTGGAAAACATCACGAATGGCACGATTTCGGAGGTCTACGACCGCAAGATCGCCAATTCGACCTTCGGCGAGCACGTCGACATCGATCTGGGTGCTCCCCTCGGCATGGATCGCATCGTCTTCTATCCCAGTTCCCTTTTTCCCCGCGAGTATCTCAAGGCCTTTTACGTCCAGGTCAACGACGGCAGAAGCAATCTCGCAGAGTCCGGCAACCCCGAATGGAACGCGATCGGCAGATTCCACGAACGGCAGAATACCAGGACCCGGGCCGAGATGCGGATACCGCTCCAGTTCGTCCGCTACCTGCGCCTGACATCCCAGTACCACGGGGGATTCGAGATCGACGAGATCGAGCTTTACGGTCGCGGCTACGTGTCGGACGGCAGCTACCTGTCCAATCCCTTCGACCTGGGGGAGCAGGGCTCACTGTGGGGCCGGATAAACTGGTCTGCCGCGGCCATCGGCGATCCCTTTCGTTCCGGCATTACCGTGCGCACCCGAAGCGGCCGGGATGCGCAGGATTGGAGCCCCTGGTCGGAGCCTTATCGGCTGGCCGAAGACCGCGGTATCCAGATCACCTCACCGGCCCCCCGTCGGTTCTTTCAATTCGAGATCCGCTTTGCCAGCGAGGACCTGGAGGCGGCCCAGAAGGTCGATTCCCTCTCCTTCGAGCACTCCCCGCCGGTTGCCCAGGAACTCGTCGCGGAGATCTTCCCGCGTCAGGCGCAGATCGGCGAGGGCGAGGAATTCGTCTATGCCGTGCGCGCCTCCGAGCCTTCCGACAGGGGCTTCGACACCTTCGAGATCCGGACCTCGGCCCCCATCGAGCGGCTCGAAGAGATTCAGATCCTCAATCAGGAGGGGGACCTGCTCCTGAACAAACAGGGTGCGGATGCGGACGAACACCTGGTATCCCCGCATCCTTTCAAGGTGCGTTTTCCGCCCGTCACGGAAGATGGTTCCGTGCTGAAACTCCGCTTCGTCACATCGGTTCTGCGCTACGGCATCATCTTCGACGGATGGGGGTTGAACGAGGGATCCGAAGAGCTGCCGCAGCCCGCGGTTCCCGGCAACGCCATGGATCTCACCGGCGACTTTCCCGGGCTGAACCTCCTGGATGAGGACAAGCGCTCGAACCTGACCGTTCTCACCGACATCGAGGGGGTGGCTCTGCTGGGTGCCGTGGAGGTTGTGCCCAACCCCTTCACCCCCAACGGCGACGGCATCAACGACAGCGCCGAGATCCGCTCCGACGTCTTCAAGCTCACCAAGGCGACGCCAGTCGAGGTCGTCGTCTACGATCTTTCCGGCCGCCGCATCGCCGCCCTGTTCGCGGGCGAGCTCGAGAGCGGCCGCCACTCCGTACCGTGGGACGGCACCGGCGCTGACGATCGGCTCGTGCCGCCCGGACTCTATCTGCTCAAGCTCGAGGTAAAAGCGGACGCCAAATCAGAAGAGGTCCTGGGAACGGTCGTCGTCGTCTATTGACGAAAACCTCCATCCCCGGTCGTGCACAGCAGAGTTTTGAGGGTATCCAGAGGAGGGTTTGTCGTGAAAAGACCGGCTTTTTCCAACCGTGCTGCTCTGTTCGCCTTGACCGTCATCGCGGCTTCCGTTCCCGTTCTCGGGCAGCAGGACTACGGCTCGCGCCTGGGCACGCGCAAGGCGGATGTCTGGAGCTACCAACCCCAGGGGACCAGTGTGCTCACGGGCACTCTCGATCCGGCCATGCGCAAATGGTACGTGCCGGGCGAGCTCTACCAGGAATACCGCTGGCGCCAGTGGGAGTACACCAACTACGCCCGCGAACCCTTCCAACGCTACATCAACATCAATCACGAGGGTGACTATTTCTACGATCTATACGGCAACTTCATCTCCAGGGGCTGGCTGATCTACGACCACCGCCAGAATCAGCCCCGGGCCCAGTTGGGCAATTCACTCTTCAAGGACGACAAGTTCAAAAGTTGGTTTTCCAGTCTCGTGATCGCATCCGACCACAAGGGCCAGTATCACACGTCGTTGAGCATCGGGAGCTCGCTGCGCACCGTTCTCACGCCGATGACCTTTTCCAAGCCCGACTTCGACGGTCTGCAGTGGGACTTCTCCTCCGACAAGTACGAGGCCACCGTCATCTATTCCCGCATCAACCTGCCTGGCGGCGAGAGGACCCCGACGGCTATCGAGCTCACCAACAACACCTCCCTGTTCGGCGGCAGGGTGACCGCCCAGGTGGGCGATTTCGTCAAGCTCGGCGCCAATTTCGTCAACGCGCATCAGTCCCACACCGACCTGGAGAGTTTCGAAGGCGGTCTCATAAAGGGGGAATTGACCCAGGATCAGAACGGGTCCCCGGTCGAGTGGGTCGAGCTCATCCTGAGGGACGACTCGCCGGAAGACGGCGAGGGAGGGGCCTCCTTTTTCGAGGGAGGCTCCGATCTCATCATCACCTACATCGACGGGGAGCAGGAGGCTGCCAGGCAGATCGGGTTCGAGCCGGTGGTCCAGGGCGGGTTCGAGCGCACCGGCTTCAGGGCCGCCGACGGCAGTGAGGAGATCAGCGTGAGATACGATTTCGACAGCACGGGCCCTGCAGGCTTTGTGGACAATGCCCGCGGAGACAAATCGGAGATCGAACGGGTCCGCTTCCAACTGCCGGTCGGCAACGACTACCAGGTCTGGGTGAATTCCAATCGCCAGACCACCCATGTGGGCGGGGGGAGAGCAACTGCCGGGCAAACCACCCCCCTGCTCGTGGCCCGGGCCGAGGGCAACGTCCAGGACAACTCCAATCTGCGCCTGCTCAGCTTCGACTACGGCCTGCCCACGGCCACCCAGGTCGCCGGCGCTACTATCGAGGTGACGGATGTGTTGGGCGTCAGCCTCTATGGCGAGTACGACGTGTCCTACAGCTACAGGATGTACCCCAACGCCAACCTGATCACCCATGACTCCTTCTCCGGCGTCAGGGGTGATCGCCGCGCCGACGCCTGGATGGTGAACCTTTCCAAGCAGGCTTATCCGTTTTTCCTCTTTGGTGAAGCGTTCAGCATGGACCACGATTACTCCACCACCACGGTCACCACGAGCACCCACCCACGGACGGGGTTCGTCGACTACGGCAACCCGCGCTCCTTCTACGAATTCGTCGACGACAACGACGACCAGGACGCGATCCCGGACCTCGCGCGCAAAGGGGCGGGCAGCGGCGACTTCGACATATTCCCCGGATGGGACGAAAACAACGACTTCATCTCCGACTTCAACCAGAACGACAACCGCCGCAGCGCACGACGCAACGAGTTTCCCGACTACGAAGAGCCCTTCCTCCGCTTCAACGTCGACCGGCCGGAATTCCTCTTCGGTCCCGACATGAACAACAACGGCTGGATAGACCGGTTCGAGAACGACAACGAGCCCGATTACCCCTACCGGCGGGATCACCGCGGCTACAATGCATATGCCGGCGCCAACATCACTCCGGAGATTCGAGCGATCGCCGGCCGCATGGACGAACGTCTCCTCTCGGAGGACCGCCACAACGAGACCAACTACCTGCTCGCCACTTTCGACCGCGACTATCCGGGATTCGGTCGTCTGCGCGTCTACGACATGGTCAAGCGCGCCCGGGACGACATTCGCGAGAACCTGCTGCAGTGGGCATACCAGACCGCCGAGTCCGAAGGGCAACCAGTCAACATCACCGATCCGCTCCTGCTCGAGGATGCCTGGCACAACAGCCTGTGGTTGAATTTCGACTACACCGGAATGTCGAGGCTGCGTTTCATCAACAAGGTCAAGTACGACCTGACCCACACCCAGCTCGGCAGGGAGGATCGCAGGATTCGCGGCCAGCTGCAGAACGAGCATTTCTTCGGCGTCATCAACAAGGTCGGCTACGAGTTCAGTCTGGGCCTGTTGGAACTGGAGCCGCGATGGAAGAGCGAGTACCGGAACCAGACGCGCGGTCATGCCGGTGTCGGCGAGCGCGAAGAGCTCACGGAGCTGTTCTCCGTGCTCGCTCGCTTCCCGATCCTGACAAGCACGTATGTCGAAGCGGGGGTGGAGTACATCCAGTTGAGGGATCTGCGGCAGGATCTCAACGATCAGAACAGTCGGGTCCTGGCCGTGCAGTTCACCAACACGAGGGACTATCTGGGCTACAAGCTCAGCACTCAGATGGGGGTCAAGTTCGACCGGCGCGACCCCGAAAACGGGCCGGCCAGGAGCCTGCAGAGCAGCTTCATCAGCGTTTTCGCCGGGCTGGAGTGAATTGAGGGATATTTGATTCGAAGAATAGTTCCGGGTTGTCTCCTCTTCGTCGTCGCCTGCGCCGACACCCCTCCCGGCGAACAGGCCGACGCCCCCTCGGCAGTCATTGCCCGGGTCGGTGAGGAGTCCATCGACAGGCGCGAAGTCGAGGAGTTCGCCGCTTCGCTGTTGCCGGGACTGCGCCCTGAGAAGGGCGGGGATGCCGCCCGACGCGACTACCTGCAGACGCTCATCGACGAAAAGCTGCTGGTACTCGAAGCCCGCCGTCGGGGAATCGACACCACCAGCGCGTTTCAGGCCGGCTACCAGTACGCGGTTCGCAGGCACGTAGTCGATCAGTACGAGAGACGCCACCTCCACCCTCTCGTCAGCATCACCGGGCAGGAGGTGCGGGCGCGTCTCGCCAGGGACGGACTCGACCGCGAGAGGCTCCTGAGCTGGATAGTTGTGGAGACCGAAGAGCAGGCCGCCCGTCTTCGCCGGCGCCTGGAAGAGGGGGCCGATTTCGCCGAGCTGGCGCGGCTCCACTCGATCGATGAGCGGTTTGTCGACACGGGTGGGGAAGTCGGTTTTGTCGACGGATCCGTGGCTGGCCGGGCGGGTATTCCCGTCGAGCTTTTCCGCGAGCTGGAATCGGGCGAAGTCTCGGAGCTGCTGTCATCGCGCGGAGCTTATCTCCTGGTCCGCTTTACCCGGGAGCGGGAAGAGATCTCACCCAGGAACCGCCGCAGGGCGCGCGCCGATCTCGGGAAGGAGAAACTGGCGGTCGAAAGGCGGGCGCTGGTCGAGGAATTGGCCTACGAATCAGGCCTTTCGCTGAAACCGGAGGGACTGGCGATCCTGGTGGGCAAGGAGCCTGGTGGAACGTCGCGGCCACAGCTCACGCCTGCCGAGGCGGCCGCCACGCTCTTTACCTACGAAGGGGGAGAAATAACCGTCGGTGACTACGACTGGGCGTTTCGCCATCTCGGACGCAAGCCCGGGCTTGGGGACAGTGTCGCCGTGGTGGAGGCCGCCCGGGTCTGGGTACTGCCCGACATCATGATCCGGGAGGCGGCCCGGAAGCTGGGGTATCACCAGACCCCCTCAGTGCTCGGGTGGAAAAAACGCAAGGAAGTCGAGCTCCTGCTGATGGCTCTGCGCCGGACGGTCCGCGACCAGGTGGAGGTCAGCGAGGAGGATGCCAGGCAGTTCTATCTCGATCACTCCGGCCTGTTCGTCGAGTCCTCCCAGATCTGGATCCAGGAGATTCTCGTGGATGATCCGGACGCGGCCACCGCCGTGCGTCAACGGTTGGAGTCGGGGGAACCGTTCGAGGACCTGGCACATCTGACCGAGCGATCGGGTACCGAGGACGGGAATCTGCACTTGCACGGGCATCAGCGGGCCCGGTACGGGGAGCTGGTGGACCGGGCGCTCGCCGCGGATGTGGGTCAGTTCGTCGGTCCGGTGCAAGTCCCGCAGGGCTATTCCGTCTTCCGTGTGCAGGACAGGAGGGTGGGCCAATTGCAACCTTTCGCCGCGGCTGAAAGAAGGGCGACGGCCTCCCTTCGGGTGATGAGAGAGGAGGAGCTGTTCAACAGCCTGGTCGCCGAGGTGCGGGAGAAGTACGCGGATCAGGTCCGCATCTTCGAGCCGGAACTCCGCGCCATGGAGCTTCCCGGGGATGACTGGAGGCAGTTGGCAGCGCGGGACAGCGTCTACGGTCTCGGCATCGCCCACGTTCGGAAGGGCCGCACAGCCGAGGCTATCGAGGCTTTTCGGGCGGCCATTCGCATCGATTCGACGTTTCTCCCTTCCTACCATGACCTCGCGCTCGCGCACGCGGCCGAGGGAGACTTTGGGGCTGCTTACGCCGAAATGGGAAACGCCGTTCGCGTGGGGGGGGAAGGATCCGCCTACACGCACCGCCTGTTGGCCTTTTTCCATTCCAATCAGGGACGTTACGAGGAGGCGGAGAAAGCCCTGTGGCAGGCCATCGAAGTCGATTCGAGCGGCGCGGAAGCGCGCTACGAACTCGGAGTCCTGTACAACAAACAAGGACGGCCCGGGGAGGCGGAAAGTTCGCTCATGCGGGCTTTGAGGCTCAATCCAGCCTACAAGGAAGCGTGGAATGAGCTCGGCGGACTGTATACGAACGCGGGACGCCACGACGAAGCAGACAGAGCCTTGAAGCGGGCGGTTGCAATCGATTCGGGCTATGCGCAGGCCTACTACAACCTGTCCCAACTGCGCTCGGCGCAGGGCCAGGCGGAGGACGCAACGGCCATGCTAAAGCGTTTCGAGAGCCTGTCCGGCAGCCCGACAAGGTAAGTATGGAGGACCGTGCCATGAGAGTTCTGATATTCCTGATCGTGCTGCTCGCGGCGTTCGTTTTGTCCGACTGCGGCGGAAGAAAGCTGGTCGACAGCGGTGGAGGGGGTGACGACGAAATCCTGTTTCTGAACGAAACCCCTGAGAACGTTTACCGGATCGAGGTGGTGGGCACCACTGCGGACTTCACCCTCAGAGCCTCTTCCCGCAAGGCCGTAAAAGTTCCAGTGGAAGAAGACCATCCCGGCTACAACGTCAATATGGAGAAGATCGAGGGCGAGGTCGGCGAGGTGCGAAAAACGCTGTTCGGGGTCAAGCCGGGGGAGACGGTCCGCATTTCCTTCGAGGCGGGCACCACCACCGGCGGGGAGCTGGGTGCGGGTCGGGTTTCCATCGAGGTCGTGTTCTGACAAAGTGACGCTCAGGATTAGCGCCTGCTTGCGCCATTCCGCGTGAATTCGTTCGCCGCTGCATCTTGAGGGAAAAATCGCGGTTCAATCCAAACCCTTCATCTGTGCGATTTTTCCCTCAATCCCGGCTCGCGGCGTTGCCTTCGTTCGCCGTACACCCCCGGTACGACTCGCTCATGCGCCTTGCGAGCGGGGCGCATCGGCGGCCCTCGTTCGTACGCTTAGATTTCGCGCGCAGGCACTGACATCAAAACCTCCCCGAACCTGGTCGAGCGGCTGACCAGAAAGACGAAACGGCTTTACCAGGAGTGCTCGCGCGGAACGTGGTGCGCCGCCGTGTTCCTGTTCTCATTCGCTTTCCTCTGGCGCGCTCTCTACCTCCACCAGATGGCGGCTCGGAGCCCATTCTTCGATGCACCCATGGTGGACGCACAGGCCTACTTCCAGCAAGCGGAACAGCTCGCCGCGACCTTCAGCCTGGGAGACGGGCCGTTCACATGGCCGCCGCTCTATCCCGCCTTCCTGGGCATTCTCTACTGGCTCTTCGGGGCTGATTATTTCGCCTGCCGCCTGATCCAGCTCAGCCTGGGCGCGCTCGGCGTCGTACTGCTCTACCTGGTCGGCCGGGGGGTATTTTCCCCGGGCATCGGTCTTGCCGCCGGGGCCGTGGCTGCGGTGTACGGACCGCTGATCTACTTCGAGGGGGAATTCCTTCCCCCGGTGCTGGCCATCCTCCTCAATTTGGGCCTCGTACTCTTTCTCCTCCGCCCAGGTACCGTCAGACATCCCTGGTCCTGTCTTGCTGCCGGACTCCTGCTGGGCCTGGCCGGCCTCGCCGTTGCCCACGTGTTCCTCTTCGGCCTGGGGGTGGCCGGATGGATAATGTGGCGCAGAGATCCGGGGCTGCCTGCCCGGCTCGGCCGCGTCCTGTTGCTGGCGCTGGGGATGCTTCTCGTCATCGGCGGCACGACGTGGCGAAACTACCACAAGGGTGGGGACCTGGTGCTTCTCTCATCGGACTCGGGCTTGAGTTTTTATCTGGGCAACAACCCGGATTACGCGCGAACGGTCAGGTTGGGACCGGGCGCGGATCGGGATGAGCTGATCCGGCAGCCGGTCCGGCAGGGATTGGAAAAACCCTCCGAACAATCGGCCTATTTCTGGCGGGCGGCGACCTCGTTCGTCAGAGAGGAGCCGGCAGCCTATATGCGATCTTTGGCCGGGAAAGCGTTCGACTTCTGGCAGGGAGGCGAGATTCGGGGTCATACCGATATCTATTTTGCCCGCGCCCATTCCCCCTTGCTGGCCGGGCTGGTGTGGCATCGTTGGCTCGCCTTCCCGTTCGGCGTCGTGGGCCCGTTGGCGCTGGTCGGCCTGGTGCTGGCCATCGTCGAAAGACGGGCGGGTCTAATCGTATTGTTTGTCCTGTGTTATGCAGGAGCGGTCGTCGCCTTCTCGGTGACCGCCCGCTACCGTCTCCCCGCGGTGCCGCTGTTGATTCTGCTGGCCTGCTACGCGGGCGCGTGGTTGAAGGACCGGGTGTCGGCCGGGCAGTGGCGAAGCCTGTTGCCGGCGGCAGGTCTCCTCCTCCTTGTCGCGTGGCCGCTGAACGCAAGAGCCATCACCCCGGCGAACGACGCCCAGGACCGCTACTACGCCGGGCTGGCCTACGCCCGCAAAGGTATGCCGGCGAGGGCGACCTTGGAGCTGCGAAGAGCCCTCGATCTGGATGAGAGTCACTACGATGCACGCCTGAAGTTGGGTGAGTTCCTGGTCGATCTCGATAACCCCGCCGAGGCTCGAGAACAATTCCGGCTGTTGGCCCAACGGTTTCCGCTACGGGCGGATCCCCGGCGCAATCTGGCCAATCTCTATCTCGAAGAGGAGAGAATCGAAGAGGCCGTGGTCCTCTTGGAGGAGATTGTCGAACTGGAACCGACAGCTGCGCGTTCCCACTTTGGCCTGGCAGGGGCCCTGCGTCTGGCGGGACGCCTGGAGGCAGCCAGGGATTCCTTCCTGAAGGCCCTGGAACTGGACCCCGATCATTTTGATGCCGGGTACCATCTGGCAGTCCTCTACCAGCAGGAGAAACGGTGGCGGGAAGCGGAGCACCTGTACCTGCTGCTCCTGGAGCAGCAGCCCGGGCATGACGACGTGCGCAACAATCTGGGATACAGCTACCTGAGACGGCGGGAATTCCCGGCGGCTGCTGCGGAGTTTTCCCATGTTCTGGACAGGAACCCGGATCACGTGCTTGCTCGCCGGAATCTGGCCCTCGCCTACGAAGGGCTGGAACGCAACCGCGAGGCGGTGCGGGAGTACGAGCGTCTCATTCAACAGGGGGAAGAGATCCAGGTGTACAATCACCTGGGCCGTCTCTACGGCAAGATGGGGCAAACGGAAAAAGCCGAGGAGGCACGGCGGAAGCACCGGATGGTGCTGCGTCGCGAGGAGATTTTCGGAAAGTTGCGCGAGCGGACGGAGCAGATGTTCGAGGGAGCCATAGGAGCCCGTTGAAACTGTGCCGCTCCGATTCAGGGATTTCTCCCTCAAGGATGGCGCCGGACGCCAGATCGCGGGGTGCGCGAAGGTGGATGTGCCTTGACAGCGCAGACAGGTGGAATCCCTGCAAAAGGCAGTTGACGATGAAAGCTACAGCCCGTTTGGCACACGGACTCCTTTCCGGATTGTTGGGACTTGCCCTGAGCACAGGCCTGCAGGCCCAAGCCAAGCCTCAGCGAACAACCCAGGAAATTGCGGCCCTCAAGAAACAGTACTGCGGTGGCTGCCATTCTCCCCCTCCGGCGAATCTAATGCCTAAAAAAGACTGGCCCAGGGTGATTCAAGCCATGCAGGACCTGGCCATAGAGCGCAATGGCCACCCCTTCTTCCCCGACGATGTGCTCAGGGATCTCACCGCCTTCTACTACCGCAGTGCTCCGGCAGAGCTGCCCAGGCTGCCCTATTTCGACAACACTGACAGCCCCGTTGCTTTCCACTTGAAAGAGATCGGCGAGAAATCGGTGTTGCCTTCGGTGATCAAAATCAGCAGCACCGATTTGAACAGCGATGACGAATTGGAATTCCTTCTGTGTGACGGCGAGAGCAATCAGGTAAACCTGTTGCAACAGGTCGAGGGCCAGTGGCAGGAATCCAAACTGGCGAATGTCGCTATTCCAGTGAACACCGAGGTGGTGGACTATGACGCGGATGGCGACAAGGATATCCTGGTGGCGGCGTTGGGTTACTACCCTCCTTCAGACAAGCTGGCCGGCAGGGTGGTGGTATTGGAACAGACCAGACCCAATCAATTCGAGAAAAAAGTGCTGCTGGAGGGGGTGGGTCGCATCACCGATGTTCGCAGCGGTGATATAGACAAGGACGGCGACCTGGATGTTGCCGTGGCCATTTTCGGCGGGAATATCGTGGGGGAACTGGCCTGGCTTGAAAATCGCGGCAAGGGTCAGTATCAAAAACACACCATGGTGAATGCTCGCGGCGGTCTGAACATAACGTCGACAGACCTCAACGGGGATGACCTGGTGGATTTTATCAGTTTTGTCTCCCAGGAGAACGAGGCCATTATCGGAATCGTCAATCTGGGCGGAGGCGAGTTTACATCAAACACCTTGACTCAAGCACCGCACCCCATGTTCGGTTCCACCGGCATGAGCCTGGCCGACCTGGACAGTGACGGCGACCAGGATATCGTTTTCACCAACGGCGACAACTTCGACCTTCAGTGGGATCCCAAACCCTATCACGGCGTGCAGTGGCTGGAAAATTTCGGTCAGTTGAAATTGACTGAAGCCACCGGGGGCAGCTCCGCGCGTGAGGTATTCTACGCCATTCAGCATCAGAATATCGACCGCTTTTACGGTGCTGTGGATGCGGTGGTTGGAGATATGGACAACGATGGGGATATGGATATTGTCGCCAGCAGCTGGTCCAATTACTGGGATGACCCCAAGCGCCAGAGCCTGATCTGGTTTGAAAATGACGGCTCGCAGAACTTCAAGCGCCATAATATCGCCAGCCGTCCGCAAAGTGTAGTTTCTTTGGAACTGCGTGATGTCAATAATGACAAGCGGCTGGATATCATTGCCGGGGTATTCCGGGTAGACCTGCTGATGAATGTGTTAAAAGATCCAGAAACTGGTTTGGGGGATGAAACAGGCCCAAAAACACGGGTGATTATTTTGGAGAATAAACCGGTTAAATAAAGAAAGATGGCAAGGTTGCCGGCCGTTTCTTTCTCGTCTCGCAAACATATCCCAACGAACCTCTTCATTCAGGATGCGAGGGGCCACGTGCAGCACGTGCAGGAGAACGGCGGCGACGGTCGACTCGATCCGGTTCATGCGAGGTGCGGCTGGATCGTGCGCATGAGCCTGACGCGCTCGCCGAAGTCGCGCCTCTGGCGGTACCAGTACCGCCGCACCAACCTCGACGGCATCGTGCCGCGCCGCTGATGTCGCCCTGTCGGCCAACTGCCTTTTTCGGGGCGGCTCTGCTGGGAGGCGCAGCCGTGGCTTCAGAACCCTTTACAATTGCCGATCCCGACTCGGGTGCTGCTCACGTCGTCATCGCACCGACGGCGTCCGAAATCACGCGGAAATACTCGCAAGTACTCGCGCAGGTCATCGAACAGATGTGCGGCAGTCTTCCCGCCGTCACGACCGGCGTGCCTGCGCAACGGGCCATCGTGGTCGGCACATCGGGCGAGTTTCCAGACTCGCCTCGCGTGGATGAACTGAAGGGCGAGAACCCGGAAGCCTTTGTGTTGCACAGCACCGCCGACAGGCTCTACGTCATCGGCAACAGCGACGTCGGCGCACAGCAGGGGATCTTTACGCTCCTTCGGCAGCTGGGCTGCCGGTGGTTCTTCCCCCACGAGGCCTGGACCGTCATCCCTGAGCGGGACACGCTGCAGATTGACGTCAGTGCCATCGACAGCCCGGACTACGACTACCGTTACATCTGGTACGCCTACGGGTCGCACACCGAGAAGCTTCACTCGGACCTCCAGGCCTGGTACCGGCACAACAGACAGCGCGGATGGTTCAATACTGCCACCGGACATGCCTATGCCGGGTTCGTCCCGCGCAGCCTCTTCGAGGACCACCCGGAGTATTTCGCCCTCGTCGACGGCAAACGCGGCGGGAATCAAATCTGCACGACCAATCCTGAAGTCATCCAACTGGCAATAGACTACGCTTTGAACGCGTTCGAACGGGATATCGACAACCCGGAAGCTATCATGGTGTCGATGGAGCCGAACGACGGCGGCGGGTTCTGCGAAGGCGAACGATGCGTGGCCGTGGGAACGATCAGCGACCGCGTCTTCCTGTTCGCCAATCAGGTTGCGGAGGCCGTGACCCGGAGGTTTCCCGACAAGTACGTTGGACTGTTGGCCTACGCCCATCACGCGGAGCCGCCGTCCTTCAAACTGCACCCGAACGTGTACGTGCAACTCACGACAGGTATGCGCAGGACGGAAATGACGTTCGAGGAGCAGATAGCCGGCTTCTCCGACAAGGCCGGTAACTTCGGCATCTACGACTACTTCTCCATCTACCAGTGGGACTGGGGCCTGCCGGGGAAGGCCAGGGCAGGCGACCTGGACTACCTGCGCACGATGATTCCCTACTACCACAGCCTCGGCGCTACCACATACGTCCCGGAGTCGAACATCAACTGGGGCGCCAACGGTTTGGGATACTACCTCGCGGCCCAGTTGTTCTGGGACGCGGAGGCGGACGCCGACGCCATCATCGACGACTTCTACGACAAGGCCCTCGGGGAAGCCGCGGGGCCGGTTCGTCGATTCTACGAACGCTGGAACCGGCGCAATGACCGACCGGAATTGAACGAGGTGAACGAGAGGACGCTGGTGCTTTCGTACCGGGACCTGGACTCGGCTCGCAAGGTAGCGGCAACCCCGGACATCGAGACACGCCTGGACCATCTCATGATGTACCTGCATTGGCTCCGCCTGCGATGGGAGTTCGAGAGAGAGCGGGATCCGGCGGTGATCCTCACAAGGGGTCACGAGCTTGTCCAGTTTTCGCGCCGGATCATGGATACGGGTCTCATCCACACCTATGCGGTGCTCCATTCTTGGGACTGGTTCGACATGGCCGGCATCGATCACGGGTTCCGGAAGCTGACCGAATTGGAGTCCGTGACCGATGAGATGGTGGAGGCCTGGAAAACGGAGAGGACGGACATCCCTGTCCACGCCGAGGTCGCCCGCCTCTTCGACGAGGGCCTCGGGGCATACGGCGGGCTGACCGCGGTGGACGTGATGCCGACCGAGTGGTCGCGGGACCTCGTTCGCGTCGACGTCGGCCCCTCTGACGCCCTGCTGGCACTGCTGCGAAACCGCGAGGAGTCACCCCTCTTCTGCGAGAGGGCCACGTATTTCTTCCCCGCCGAGGCGGGTGAGTCCGTGGTTCTGCCCTTCGATCCCTACCCCGGCCACACCCTGGACGTAGGTTGGACGCTCAAGGATGTCGTGACGGGCGCGGTCGTGCTGGAAGACTCCATCAACAAGCAGCGGAACGAGAGCGCCCGGATCCAGCTGCGGATTCCGCGTCCGGGCCTCTACATGCTCGACCCGGGAACCAGCTACTTGAAGGGCGGGCGGCTCGAGTTCGGCAGCCGGCCCGCAGTGGCCGAGGCCTCCCGCTCGAGCGAGTTCACGCTACTGCGCCCGAGGATAAGCGAGCCGCTCTACTTCTTCGTGCCCCGGGGTACCGAATCGTTCGTACTGCGGGTTCACAGTGCCGGCAGCTTTGAAAGCGACATCCGCATCTACGGCCCTGACGGACAGATTGTCTCCGACAATGCCGGGCTCGTGTCCGGCAGGGACCTGGCCGGCCGGGACACCGCCGGCAGGGGACACACGCCGTTGACCTTTGGCCACGACATCTCCGTGATCGTGCCTGCGGGAGCCGACAACCGGATATGGGCTTTTTGCCTCAACAGCGTCCGCTCAACCGTAAAACTGCTGGGCATTCCTCCCTATGTGGCTGAGCGACCGGACGAACTCCTGGTGCCGAGGGAAGCGGTTTTTCGCTGAGAGACAAGCACAGTTTCCCGAACGGGGTCAGGACACACCCGCCACTTCACCTCAATTCGTGGAAATAGCCCTCCATCACGTAGCCGAGGTATCGGTGCTCTGCGATGGCTCTCCGAGTCGCCGCATCGGGCCGAATCCCGATGCGGGCTCTCCGCTGATGGGCGCGCTTGATCGTGCTGGAGTTGAGGAATCGGGGGGCTTGGTAGAGGCGCTCGAGGAGGCTCAGGTAAGTACCGATCTGCTCGAGCTCCGGGAGCGGCTGGCCATCCATGAAACAATTGGGGCACCAGGTGCCGACGTCCCTGACGTCGAAGAGTTGGGATGGGATTCGATGATCCCGCAGCTGGGACTTCCTGGCGTAATCGGGAATCGGACGGTCATCCGTCACGGGTGGTGACAGCTTGCTCGCTCGAGCGAGTGTCTCGCCCGAGGCGGCAAAGCTGCCGATGATCTCGGTCAATGTGCCCAGGTGGATTCCCTCCAAATCCTCGCGGACCGCGGGCATCGACTCGAGCCTGGGCTTCACGAGCGCCGGGTCGATTTCCAGCTTCGAATCCCTGACCCCCATCAGGATGAGCTCGGAGTATACCCCCGACAGGAGCACGGCGCTCGGGAATACGTCGACAAACGTACGCACCATCGAAAGCGCCGTTTCCCCGGGGACCTGGTAGGCGGGCAGCCATATGGTGAGATAGCCTCCCGGTTTGAGACGGGAGCGGACCAGCTCGAAGAACTCGCGCGAATACAGCGAGGCCATGCCGGCGTGGGCGATGGGAGGGGGCTCCAGGGTCACCAGATCGTAGGTCGCTGCCGGCTGCATCCGGAGATGCTGGCGGCCGTCGTTGACGAAGACGGAGATGTTGGGGCTCTCGAGCACGTTGCCGTTGGTCGCGGAGAAATAGCCGGCATGGTCGAGGATGTGTGCGGACAGTTCGGCAACCTCCAGGCGGCGGACTGATTCGTGCTGAGCGGCGGCGTGTGCCGTGTTGCCCACGCCGAAGGCGATCACGAGCACGGTTTCCGGGGCCTCCATGGAGAGGAGCGGGATGTGCGCGAAGGCCCGCATGTAGCGCTGTCCCTTCCAGTTGGTGGCGGACATGAAGAACCCATTGGTCAGCAGGCGCCGGCCTTCCCTCGGGTGCTCGGTGACGGCGAGCATCTCGGTGATGCCCTCGCTGACCACCAGCCGTTTCTCGCCCGGAGACATGGGTTTGAGGCTCTTGGCGATCACGTGATTCGATGGGAGGCCCATCCACAGCGTCAGAACCGTGCCCGACAGGGCCATCGAGGCGACGAACGCCGCCGTTGCCGGGGGCTTCCCGGGACTCCACGGGGTCACCGGCCTGGCCGCCAGGTAGAGCGGAACGATCCCGAGTGCAGCAACGCCGGCCAGCGCCGTCACGCTCTGCTGCATGCCGAACGCGGGCAGGAAGACAAACCCCGTTACCAGAGATCCCAGGACCGCGCCGACGGTGTTTGCCAGATAGAGCAGGACCGGCACGTCGGCCTACGACCTCCTCGGCGCGCTGGACCGTCGCGTTGGCCAGCGGAAAGGCAAAGCCCATGAAGAATGCCGGGATGGCCACCTCGCGGAGCACCGGCTGCAGGTTGATCCAGACCTCGATGGCCGATCGCTTCAATCCCGAGGAGGCGAGGAAGCTGGCGGCGCCCGCGCTCCCCGCCGCCACGAGCTGATCGACGTCGGCATTCGCCACGCCCAGCAACGCAAAAGCCGCAAAAAGTGCCTGCGTCGCCATGAACGAGGGGAGCGGATGGCCGAAGCGACGGTGGAAGAATCCGCCGGCCATGGCGCCCAGCCAGATTCCGATCAGAATGACCGTGAGAAGCAGCGAGTACACCGACCGGAAGCTGCCGACGGTATGTGCGATGTGGCGGAACCAGACGATCTCCATGCCCATGGCGGCGAAACCTGCCAGCAGAAGGGCGAGCCCGCTCAGGACGACGATGGCTTGGCTGCCCTTCGCCTCCGTCATCCCGGTTTTCACCTTCCCAGCGTCGAGGGCCGTGTCGCCGGCGATGGCCCTTTCGGCGTGCGGCGAGGAGCGGGTAGCCGCCAGGCAGAGTGCGCCCGTAGCGGCTATGGCGTTGCAGATCACGGCGATGATCTGGGTGCCGAGCAAGCCCGCCGCGGGAATGAAGGCGAAGTCGGTGAGAAAGGCGCCCGCGGCGGCGCCGGCGGTGTTGATCCCGTAGAGCGCGCCGATCTTCCATCCAGCTGCGGCCACGTCGCGCTGAACCAGGTACCGAATCAGAAGGGAGAGTGTCGCTCCCATCAGGAGGGTGATCGGCAAGAGCAGGAGGACGGCGATGCCGTAGCGCCCCAGATGGGAGCCGGTGGAGAGGAAGTACCAGCCGTTGGAGCCCGGGACGTAGGAGGAGATGGCCGCCGAGAGCCATCCAAGCCGGGGCAGGATCAGCGCGATCAGGCAACCCATTCCGCCGATGGCCAGTTCGGAGTATCCGAAGGCCTTGAGAAGTGAGGAGGGAGCCGAGGCGTAGCGCCGGTCGGCCCAGATACCGGCCAGGTAGCTGCCGACTCCGAGCCCGCACATGAACACGGCGATGACGAGGGATGCGGAGTAGACCGTATTGCCGAAGACGTTACCGAACTGGCGGACCCAGACGACCTGGTAGATCAACCCGGCGGCGCCGGAGAAGAAGAAGAGGAAGTAGACTGCGCCGGTCATGACGGCGCCCGTCAGCGAGGAATTCCCGAAGCGAGGCGATTCTGTTTCAACGGCCAGTGTCCCGTGGCGAAATACTATTCGAAAAGTCGTGTGATCCCTGCACGATGTGCGGGGAATCAGTCGATCAAAGTGGCAGGCAAGGGTTCTACAAGGGGCATGATCCAATCTTTGTGTCCGAAAGTACGACGCTTTGTCAGCAAATCAATTTCAGGGTCAACGAGGAATTGAGATTTTCTGCCGTTGAGCCTAAGGCGTGATTGAACCATCACAGCTATCTGGTCGGACTTGTGCATCTCCAGGTATCTTTTCCCAATGTAATGCGCCGCCTGCAGGATTTTATCAGGATCCGTGGCCATAACTTCAATTTGAAGTGGTGTGAAAAAGTCACGGTTTCTGATCAATGACTTTTTGTCATTCTCCTTGTCGTAAAGATGGAAATCCAATTTATACCTTTTGATGCTGGATCGCATCGCCCAGCTGAAAACAATCCCTTCTTCGGTCCAATGGACGTTTCCTTCTATCAGATGATGACGCAGGGGGATGAATAGTTGCACGATCACATACATGCTGATAAGAGAAATGGTCAGCCTCTGCAGCTTGTTAAGCTTTTTTACCGGGGTTCTTTCCGGTTTTGACGTGTTTAGATTTTGAAAAGGCGTCTTTTGTAATTTGTCAAGTATTGCTCGAGGCCAGGATGGAGGCAGCAAAATCAGCGTTGTTGCAAGCATGAACAAGGCGAAGAAACCGACATTGGTGATGAAGAAATTGAAGATGTGGAAGGAAAATAATGAGATCAGTCCTACCTTGCGAAGAGGTCGGAATATCACCATGGGGACGAGGAACAAATCGAGAAGGAGGCCACCGTAAGCCGTACCAAAAATAAACCAGGGTTCTTGACAAAATGGCCCAAAAAAAGGGAGATGAGTTTTCGATGAGAAGAGACCTTTGGTGACAAAACCTCTCAACCAATCGTTATTTAATTTTGTTGTTCCTCCAAACAAATAAGGCATGGCGATCTGAAATCGTAATATCCAAACAGTCCATGCGGGAATCGTTTCAGTGCAATAACTTGGATCCTTGCAGGCGTCATAGGAAAACTTCTTATGAGCAGGAACGAATATCAGGACTAGACTGATCCACCAAGCCAAATAGAAGTAGGTGTCCCAGACAATCTGATTGATGAGCAAAAAATAGGTCAAGCCCAGGAAGAAGAGGGAGCAGCTTATGGTATAACGATAGCCGATACAAATAGAGAAAGCCAGCAAAATAAGTAGCGCAAAAAACAGGTACATGTATGGGCCGGGCAGAGGATTGACCCATTCGAAGCCTATATAGTGGAAATGAAACTGAGGATCGATCCAGTTTGCTTTAATGTCAAATTGGTCCAGAAAAAGGGAAAAAGTCAAGATCATCATTAAACCATAGACTATGCGAAAAAAGACCAGAGAGGATATATCGGCCGGTTTGAAAAATGAGGAGAAAAATGGAGTGCAATTCATATTGATTTTTGGAGGATTTATTAGTCGGTAACCTGGGGAAACAGGAGAAACCAATTTACACTGCGGTATGGTAAAAGAATGAGGCAGTATATATTCATCAATATTATCTTTTGTCACGACAAAACAAAAAAAGAGTGTGTCTCCATATCCACGAATTCAACCGCCTGGGAATTTACAAAGCCGCCGCCAAAGGGTAGAGTTCTTGCGCGCAAAACGTCTCCATCCCCGCGGCACTGGTTGTCTCTCCCCCCTCGAGAAGCCATGGGGGGCCGTGGGGTGCAAAAAGGCGGAATCGGCGGCCACGAGTGGCAGTGGGAGCAGGGCAAGCAGTTGCTGCAGAAGCTGGATGACTACGTGGGTGGGGCCCGGGGGCGAGCGCAGCTGCATGAGGTCGAGCGTGGTGTTCATTTTCGCCTCTTGGGTGTGAAGGTGCTCGTACTTGGTGGTCCCTCCATAAGGTACCCAAACAGGGGCGGCTCGTGCCATCGCTCATACTCCGGGATGACGGTCAGGTGAATTCCATCACCACGCGGTCCCCGCTGAGACGCGTTCACCAGATAAAGCGCCCGAGGAATCCGCAGCTTTGCTACGACTTGGCGGGAGGTGCAGGCCACGCCCTTCACGCATAAAAGAATGCGGTGAGCCGCTGGACGGTAGAGCGAGGGCATCCGCCTCCTTCCCTTGTCCGCGATCGCTTTTTGAATGCGCCGGAGGTTGCCGCCAAACGGGATCGTCGTCAATTTCAAGGATTCCAGCCATGATGTACCTGGAGTAAGCCGGATTTCGTGCCGCGCAATTCCAGTCAACCCCCCTTCGGAATCGCCATGGCAGGAATCGCATTCCTGCTTCGTGGACGGCGGCTTCGTCAAGTGGAACTGAATCGACAAGGAGTTCTGCAATGATCTACGAGATACGGACCTACAATCTCAGAACGCATAATCTGCAGGAATACTGGAAGCGTTTCGGCGAAAAGCTTCCTCGCCGCCAGGAGTTCTCCAAACTCGGGGGCCATTGGTACACCGAGGTCGGTCCGCTAAATCAGATGGTTGCCGTCTGGCCATACGAGGACATGGAGCAGAGAGCGGAGATCCGCCAGCGAGCCGAGGCTGGCCCCGACCCCGCCTGGCCCCCCGACTCGGGCGAACTCATCGTGGACATGGTGTCCCGGATCTATCTGCCGGCGCCATTCATGCCACCTCTCGGCGAACGGCGTATCGGTCCTCTATACGAAATGCGGCTGTATACCTATCCGGCCGAGGCCCTTCCTGCGGTGCTGGACGCCTGGGGGAAACAGATGGAGAAGCGAGAGGGTCTTTCGCCCCTGGCCGGCTGCTGGTATTCCGACAGCGGCGGACTCGACAACTTCGTTCACATGTGGGCCTATGAGAGTTTCGAGGAACGACAGCGCGTGCGCGAGCAGGCCCGGGAGCAGGGTTACTGGCCTCCGCGGACCCCGGTCAAGCCCGTGAGACAAGAGAACAAGATCCTCTATCCCGCCCCGTTTTCCCCCATGCAGTAGGAGACCGCGATGTTTCGCGTCGGCATCATCGGCTGTGGTCGCATGGCCAACACCATCGAAGACGAGCAGATAGCAAGAAGGAAAGAGCGTCCCAATCGGAGCGGATTGGAACTCCCTTATTCGCATGCCGCCGGCTACGCCGCGGTAGAGGAGACGCAGGTCGTCGCCGCATGCGATATCGACGCGTCACGCCTGCAGGCCTTTGTCGATCGCTGGAAGGTCAGGGCCTACGAAGACTATCGCGAGATGGTAGAGCTGGAGGATCTCGATATCGTGAGCGTGGCCACTCGTCCGGAGCAGCATGCCGAACAACTGATTTTCGCGGCCAACCGCGGCGTTGCGGGGGTATACGCGGAAAAGCCCCTGTGCATGACGCTGACTGAAACCGACGCCATAAGAGAAGCTTTCGAGCGCAACGGCACGCACCTGGAGTACGGATGCATCTACCGCCACTGGGCGGCGTACGAACAGGCGCGGACCATCGCGGAGAGCGGCGACCTGGGGGAGATCCAGGCGGTGCTGGGCTTCGAGGGAAAGGCGCTCGAGGGGCACTTCATCGACCTGCTCCTGTACCTGCTCGGCGACCCGGAGCCGGTGTCCGTTCAGGGAAGGATTTCCCAGCTCAACCCGGCCGAAGACGACGCCACGGGCATGAAATTCATCAACGACACCCCTGTGCTTTCGGCACTGATCGAGTTCGACAACGGGACCTTCGCCCACGTGGCGCGAACGGGAGTAGGGCGGGAGGTCGAACTGGTCTGTTCAGAAGGGAGTATCCGCGTGGTCAACGACGGCGAAGCGATACAGCTGCGGCGACGAAGTTCCGTGTCGGATGCGCTCGATGTCGTGCCTGTCGAGCAAGCGGAGCCCCGCAGCGGCACCATGCACATTATTCGGGATCTGGTAGAGGCCATCGAGACCGGCAATCCCGGGCGCAGGAGCAACCTGCGGGTGGCGATGATCAGTCAGGAGATCGGCTTCGGGCTGTACGAATCTCATTTGCGGGGGGGAACCGCAGTGATTCCTCCCGTGCCCAATCGAGACCGCTGGGTCTGGAGCTGGTAGTTGAAGCCGGGGTGGGCTCTTGTGCACGGTCCAAGAGCGGGGGGATCCGCATCGGTATGGAAGCCGCCCCGGCAGTGAAGCGGCCGTGAACCCCGGACGACTCTGGCTCTCTTCGTCCTGGCCCTCGGCATACGCCTGCTTCACCTGGCAGAGACAGGGGACACTCCGTACTTCGACACCCTGGTCCTCGACGCGTACGAGTACGACGGGCTCTCCAACCAGCTCCTGCGGGGAAACTGGTTTCTGGTCGACGACGGCGGCTACGTCCACGGTCCGCTGTATCCCTACCTGCTGGCGTTGCTCAAGCTCGCCGGCGCGAACCATGCGGGAATCCGCTTCTTCCAGGCCCTTCTCGACGCCGGCTCCTGCGTTCTCCTCTGCCGCGTCGCGGCAGCCTTCTTCCCGGCACCGGTACCCCTGGTAGCCGGTCTCTTCGCCGCCCTTTACTGGCCCTTCATCTTTTTCAGCGGAGAGCTGCTCGCCACGGGCCTCGTCCTGTTTCTCGAACTGGCGCTGGTCCTGGCCCTGTTGCGATGCCGGAAACGCCCCTCGGCAGGCAACGCCGCGGCCGCCGGCCTGCTGCTTGGGCTCCTGGTGCTGACGCGCAGCAACACCCTGCTGCTGTTGCCCGTGGCCGGCTGGTGGCTGTACCGCGTCAAAACGTCGCGTCGCCATGTCTACCTGCGCCAACAGCAGCACGATCTGGCGCATCAGGCCCTGCTGCCAGCCTTGCATGCCTACCCCGACGACCCGGACGTTTTCAACAGCCTTGGAGTCGTCTACGAGCATCAGGACCTTCCGCAAAAAGCGGAAGCAGCCTTTGGGCGGGCTCTTCAGTACGCACCGGATCACACTCGCGCCCGCATCAACCTGGGCAAGCTCTACTTTCGCCGGCAGCGCCTCGACGAAGCGCTGGCGACCCTGCAAGAAGCTCTGCCTCACGACTCGCGGAAGGAAGCCCGCTACGAGGTCAACTACCAACTCGGGCTGGTCTACCTGCAGCGTCAGGAGTACGAACGGGCGCTGCACTCTACCTGAAGCTCCGCCTGAAAGAGCTGGCGCGGCACCACTTCGAAACGGCCCGTCAGCTTCAGGGTACGGTGGCATCATCACCTTGACCGGCTCGCTGCAGATGTGCGACGCCCCGGCTGCCGCCTGAAGGCCGGGAACCTGTGTGGACGGTTGCCTTCGGCGCGGGGGCCGTAGCCGGGAAGCGGGTGGGATCATTCCACGATCTCGATGCGGTCTCCGGGACTCACAAAAACCTCGGTTTCCCTTCCGGAGGGCCAGAAGACGCGCACAGTCGCCCGGCCGGACCCGGAAAGCGAGACCGGCAGCCAGTCGCTGTTCTGGCTCGCGAACCCCTGGCTGCTGCGGACGGTGTAGTAGTGGGTCCGGCTGCCCGTTACTTCGAGGCGCGCCCCCACCGCGGACCGGTTCGAGGCAGTTCCCACCAGGTGCACGACCGCGGTGGACGGGGCCTTCTCCGGATAGCGGACGTAGTAGGCGGCGAGTTCGTCCTCGGCTTCGCCGCCGCCCCGGTGGCCTCCGAGACTCCAGAAGATATCGGTATCGCCGTCGTGGTCGGGGTCCCCGAGTGCGGCTCCGTGGTGCCAGGAGATGCCGTGTCCTTCCAGGAAGTCGTCGCTGCAGCGGTGAAAGCCGAAGGAGTCGCCATTGCTGCAGTAGGCGAGGGGGACCCGGGCGGCAAAGGGTGCTCCGGTTCCAATGAGCAAGTCGGGCCAGCCGTCGTCATCGAGGTCGCCGACGGCGAGTCCCATCGTGTTCTCCTCCTCCATCGGATGGACCGCCATGTCGAGCCCGGCTTCGGCTCCGACCGCGCCGAAGGTACCGTCACCTTTGTTGAGAAAGACGTAGTCCTGGTAGGACCAGCGTCCGAGATAGAGATCGTCCCAGCCATCCTGGTTGAAGTCGTCCGCGGCGGCGCAGAAGGCGTGAAAAATCTCGAAAGAATTGTCGACAGGCAGCTCCGGATCGAGGTCGAACGGTACGCGTGCAAACCTGCTCCCGTCGTTCCGATACAGGGCATGTTCGCCGTATTCGCCCATGGCGATGTAGAGGTCCGGATCGCCGTCCCGGTCGTAGTCGAGCCAGACCGGATTCTTCAGCAGGCCGGCGGGCGGAACGAGGCCGACCGACTCCGATATCTCCTCGAAGGTGCCGTCTCCCCTGTTGTGGTAGAGCAGCAGCATCGGCGCAGCCCCGGTGAGCCCGATTCTGGTTACCACGAGGTCGAGAAGCGAATCGCGGTCGAAGTCCGCGAAGCTCGCACCCCACCAATCTCCGTCGAGGGTTTTCAGGCGCGCTGCGGTCGTCACGTCGACGAACGACCCGCCATCCGGAACGTCGTTGCGGTACAGGGCGCATGGCAGCTCCCCCTCGTACCCGCCGTTGACGAGGAAGAGATCCGGGTCGCCGTCGTTGTCGATGTCGCCCCAGACCCCTGCCCAGTTGGAAGCGAGAGCCGAGGGGGCGATCCCGGTGTCGAATAGCTCGAAGGTGCCGTCTCCCCGATTCCGGTACAGGCAGGACCCTCCTGTCGTATCCGACTGCCACAGGTCCTCCCACCCGTCCCCGTCCACGTCGACGAAGGCGGCGCCGCGGCCATGCATCGGTCCGGCCGCTTGCAGCCCCGCCCCCTCCGCCTCCTGACACCAGGGACGGCCGCACGGCCGTGCGTTCGGTCCCGGGTCCGGATCGGTGCATCCGATCTCCGCTGACAGCAGACCCGAACACAGCCAGGGTGCGGCGAACAGGCTGCGGGCGTGCGCTCGGACGCGTCGCACGGCTACAGGTCTTCCGTTCGGGAGCGCGCCCCTCCGAGCCTGTACCGGCGGAGCGGCAGGAGGGTGAATTGTTCCTCTCCTTCCACGATTTCGACTGCGGAGTCCATCGGCATTTTGGCGAAGGCCTGCCGCTTGCCCGTCTTCGGCCAGAACACCTCCAAACGCTCGATGCGAGCGGCCTTGCCCAGCCCGATGGTCTGGCGCAGCGGATTGGCCCCAAACGTTCCACCGCTGTTGACGTGTCTGTAGATGGAGCGCTTGCGACCGGTTTCGTCCACCACCTCGACGCGGATCCGCGCCCCGATGGCGGAGCGATTCGAGCTCGCCCCGACGACCTTTACCGCAATCCAATGCATGCCGAATCCCGGATTTTCGTACAGACTGTCCCCGAACCTGTCCCCGGGATAGGCGCCGCCCATCTGCTCGAAGACGTCCTGGTCGCCGTCGTTGTCGAAGTCGGCAAATACGACGGCGTGGCCCTTCTGAAGGTGTCCGAACCCGCCCGCGGTGGTGACGTCTGCAAAGCGCTCTCCTCCCCGGTTGTGGTAGAGCAGGTTCGGCATGAGGCTTTCGTAGGTGACGTCCCCCGTTCCCAGGTAGAAGTCGAGAAACCCGTCGTTGTCGATGTCGCCGAAGTTCGATCCCATCGGCGAGGCCGGGTGCACCAGGCCGCGTTGACGGGTGACATCGTCGAAGCCGCCGCGGCCATCGCCACGATAGAGATGGGCGAGCTCCACCTCGACGGGCCGACCCAGGTACGCGGCCGCCAATGCACCGATATCGGCGGCATAGGAGGAGACGTACAGGTCGAGGACGCCGTCGTTGTCGAAGTCCCAGAACCAGGCGGGGAAGCTCCTCAGGGGAGCGGAGACAGAGAGATCGCCGGCCACGTCCGCGAAGGTGCCGTCGCGTTGGTTGCGGTAGAGCCGATTGAACCCGTTCAGGTTGGACACGTACAGATCGGGGAAACGGTCGCCGTCGTAATCGCCCCACACCACCGCCTTGGCGAGGTAGTAGTTCTCGACTCCGGCCGGCGCGGCGACATCCACGAAGGTCCCGTCACCCGCATTGCGGAACAGCTGACCCGGCGCCAGCAGCTCGGCGGTGGACTCGTTGCCGACGTACAGATCGAGGTCGCCGTCGTTGTCGTAGTCCGCCCAGGCCGCGGTCTGGGTCGGGTAGGACACCTCCGCCAGTCCGGCGGCGAACGCCATGTCGGTGAAAGTGCCGTCGCCGCGGTTGCGCAGGAGGGAGTTGGGATGCCGCCCGGCTTCGCCGCACCAGGCTCCGCGGAGGACGAGGGCATCGAGGTTGCCGTCGTTGTCGTAGTCGGCCTGGACGAGGTTGAGGCCGCCGTAGATGCCCAGCAACCCTGCCTGGGAGGTGCGGTCGGCGAATTCGCCGTTGCGCTCATTCAGGAAGAAGCGGATCTGCCCCGAGGTATCCCAGGTCGAGACGAGGAGATCGAGATAGCCGTCGTTGTCGAAATCGTCCGCCACGGCTCCCCCGGAAAGACTGAAGGTGTCGAGACCCAGGACAGGGGCAATGTTGGTGAAGCGGGGAAAAGGGTGGTCAGATTCGAACGCTTCGGGAGGAATGAGGTGGGGCTCGGGCACATCGTGCGGGTATTGGCCGATCGTCATGTACGCGATGTTGAGCAGCCAGCGGGCGCGCAGATGCAGGGGTTCGTGCGCGGACACCGCGTGGAGCACCTCGGTGAAGCACTCGATCGCCCGCTTCGATTCTTCCTGCGCCTTGTATATCCCGTCGCCCTGGATGGGCAGAATGCAGCTTTCGGGGGTATGGCGAAGGCAGCAGTTCTGCGTCTCGCCCATGCGCATATAGGCGAGGCCTAGTCGAAAAGCGAGTTCGGCAGCGCCGGCTGGATGCGCTGCCGAGGCGGAGACCAGGGCGCGGGCGCTCGAGAGCAGATCGATAGCCTGGCGTTCATTGCCGAGAAAGAGCTCCTCCAGTCCGAGCCGGTAGCGCAGGTTGGCGCGCTTCTGCAGGGGCGCAGCCCCGGGAAGCGCCGCCAGTTCAGACCGCAATCGGCGCGCCTCTGCCTCGCCGAGAAACGGATTGCTCTCGAGGCTGTGCCGGCGGATCGCTTCCAGGGCGTCCACCATCCTCGCGTGGCTGGAGGCCGCGTCCGCCGCCGAAGGAGGCGCCGCGTGAGCCGGAATGGATCCCTCGGACACGGGTGACAGATCGAGCCATATGACTGTGAACAACGCCGGTACCAGTGAACCCAGCGGGCGGGACGGAGACAGAAACGAGTGCACCGCCGATCCGATGGCGCACCGTGGAGAAAGGCGAAGCCTCAAGCAGGTTCTTTCAGAAGCCGGTGCCACCCCATGCGGTTGTGACGCCACCCCAGTTCGTCCATGTGGCGGGCGCGGACCGCTTCGATGTGAAGGCGGTGCAGCTCGGCTTTTTCGGGCGTGAGCCGGTACTCTTCCAGCAGCTCGGGGTCCAGCTCGACACCGAGCCCGGGGCCGCTCGGAACCTCGAGCATGCCCTGGCGGTATTTCATATGGCCGCCGCGAATCACGTCTCCACTGAACTGGTCGTAGTGTGAATCCAGGGCGTGGAGGGCGAACGGTGCCCGGGGGGCGCCCCAGTTTATGTGGTGATTGAGGGAGTAGGGAAACGCAAAGGCGGCGAAGTGGAGGCGAATGGCGGTGTCCGGTCCCAGCTCGTAGCCGCTGTGCATGCCGATCTCCATGCCCATGAACCTCGCCGTATCGTAGAAACGCTTGAGCGCCAGGGGGCCGCAACTCGCGTCGGGCGCGGAGACGTCGGCCGGTTGGTAGCGCCGCATCGCCTCCAGGTTCAGCGGTATGTCGAGCGCGGCGTCGACGTAGCGGCCGGCCGCGGCCGGTGATTGGGCGAGGGGCGGCAACCAGGCATGGGACGAGATGGGGACGCTGGTCATCCGGCGCAGCCGGTGTCCGGCGCGCCATATGTTTTCGAAGCGGCCCCCCACCGGTTCCTCGATCCATTCGAGGTTACAGTCCTCCACTCCTCGCATGAACCTGAGGGCCTGGGACTCGCTCCAGGAGGCGTGGGGATCGAGGCGAAGCTCCACCTCCGGTCCAAGAGCGGCGCGGATGTTGTGAACCAGTTCGATGTAGCGCAACGGCTCGAAGTCGCACGCGGACAGCTTGATGACCTGAAAGCCGTGCTCCCGGATCGACTCCTGCAGGTACTGCGGGTAGGTGTCGAAAGTGACCTGGTTTTTGCCGTTCACGTCCGGGAATCGAGCCCACGTGTATGACGCCACGGGAATGTGGCTGTAGTCGACGGGTACTCCCTGAACCGCGGGCTCCTCGAGCTCGAAGACGTCGCGCAGGTAGCGGAACAAGGGCTTGCCGGCGACCTTGCCCGCCAGGTCCCAATAGGCCGAGCCCAGATCGGCTCGAATGGCCGGATCGAACGGATTCCTGCCGACAGTTCGTTCCTTCAGCGCTTCGAGATCGCCCGGAGCCCTGTCGCAAAGGCCTACCAGGCCCTGGTCTGTTTCGAACTCCCCGAAGCAGAAATGGACGGCGGACTCGTCCCACCGTTTCGTGCCTGTCCAGGGCATGATGACGGGCCAGGTGCGGACATCGCGAATGACCAGATTGGCGGCCAGCCCCTCTTCCAGGATACGCGCCTGGCCTGCCTTGAGATCAGCAACGAGTTCGCAGTCGAACGCCTCTACTTCGTCGATGTAGTCCATGGATGAGTGCCCCGGTAATGGCGCTGCGGTGGAGAGAAGAAGAGAGAGCTATTTCCGTGAAACCAGCTCGCGGGATTTCACCTTGCGCACGTCGCGCTCGAAACGAAAACGGAGATCGAGGGATTCGAGGGGCTCGTCGCGGAAGTCGTACCTCGTGCCCACGCCGGGGAGACGGAAGGTTATTGCCCTGACGTCGTCATGTATGCGAGGGAAAAGGAGAAAGCCCTCGACGGTCTGGCCTGAAAAAACGAATTCGTCGGCGGGGTAGGATGTACGGGTTATCATATCCTGGCGTTCGATGAAGCGCTGATAGGCCAGGCCAGTATACCCGATTGCGAAGCGACGGAAATACTCCACCATGTCGAAATCTCCCCACGGATGATAGGTGCGGCCGTTGTCGGATACGACGGTCGCCAGCAGGGGATCGAGCTTCACCTTGGGATATTCGTAGTTCTTGACGCTGACCTTGAAGATGGAGAAGCGCTGCGGAGGATGACCGGAGCGCGGGTCCTCCCAGTCGCCCAGGGTCATGGGGTTCGTCGGCAGCTCGCCCCCCGGTCCGCCGCCATCTTTGGAGAACGATCCGAACTGGCGATTGAGCTCTTCGTCGGTCATTGGCCGGACTGATATCTCGAGCCGGTTGCGGATGTAGGCGGCGGTGCCGTCGTCGTGGACTTCGATCACAGCCGCGGCTCCGGGCTCCGGCTGCATCTCGGCGTCGAAAGGCTTGAAGTGGCCTGGCACCAAGTGGTAGCCGCAACCAAATACAAGCAGAAGGGCAGCCTGAGCCGTGAGAAACAGGTTTTGATGTATCCGCGTAGCCATGGTCGTTCTCCTGCAGCGCCGCCGTCAGCGATCGACGCCGCCGTGCCCGACGGGGTCGCTCTCTCTTCTCTTGCGCGCTACGAAAGCGTGAAAACGGTCCTCGTCCACTGTCACGAGCTGCTCGTGCCTGGCTCGCAAGTCCTCGAGGTAGGTCTCGAACAGAGGGGCGGCTCGCTGTTCCTTGAGGTCGCGAATCACCCTCGACCGCACCCGCGCCGGTCCCCTGGGGTCGAACAGCTCCCCGGCGTAACGATCCCGGTTGCGCTCGAAGTGATCCTGTATTTCCGCTCTCGTCACCGGAACCTGGCTGAGACCATCACGGGTCCACATGGCGTCGATCGCCTTCTGTTCCCTCACGGCTCGCCGCTGCTCCGCCAGGAGGGTGTGCAGGCCCTTTTCCCGGGCCTCCCTGTCGAGGAGGCGATCCAGGAAGTAGGTGCGTCGGATGCGCAAATCGAGTGTGGTCGCAGCGTCGGAAACCCCCAATTCCTCAGCCGGGTGCCGGAGGTAGTCGCCGACCGTCCACTCGCTGAGGGTGCTGCGGACCAGCGGCAAACCGGGATCCACGTCTGAGGGTGCGCCCGCCGCCAGCAACAGATCGAAAGTCGAGCTGTCGAGCACCACCTCGTATTTTCTCATGAGCGATTCGAGGTACGCGAGGTTTGCTTCGAAGAGTCTCTGCCGTTCGATAGCAAGTTCGGCGAGGCCGCGGCGCTCCTGCAGCGGCACGGTGCGCTCTTCGAGGGCGACAACCAGGTGGTAGCGCCCCTCGATCTCGATGAGTTCGGCCGCTCCGACCTCATGCTGAAAAAGGGAGAGAAGACGCGGTTCCCTCACAGTGAGCGGATTGAGCCAGCGCAGGTCGCCGCCCCCTGCACCGGGGTGCCCGGAGGGGGTGGAATGGAGACTGTGGAGCTGTGCGTAGCTCATCCCGTTGCGCGCCCGGTCGAGGGCCAGGGCGGCCTCCGTGCGGTCTGTGAAGATCAGGCGGCCAATGCGCAATTCGCGGCCCGCACCGGATTGCGAAAAGAATTCCCCGAGCTCCTCTTCCCCCCACTGAAGCGAGGCGCCCATCTCCAGTTCGATGAGGAGGTCGGTCAGGCGGGAGGTTTCCCACGCCTCGACCTCCCTCACTACCTCCGGGTCGTCGTACAGGTTCCGCCTGCGGGCCTCCAGGAGCAATAGCTGCCTGTCGACGAGAAGCTGAAACCGGGCTCGCCATTTCTGGAGGGTCCAGGCCGAGGAGTCCATCCCTTCCATCTTCTTCAGGGCCGTCTCGAAGTCCGCATCGGTGATCTCGACCGTGTCGACGCGGGCGAGCGGGAGCGGTCGCTGTGGCTGATCAGCCGTGTTCCCGCCACACCCCGCTGACAGCAGCGCCGCAGCGGCTGCTACGAGCGGCCCGAGGAGCCGCTCGCGGGTAATTCCTCTTTGGGGACGGGAGTCGTTCAGTAGAGATACCCCCGGCGCTGGGTTGGCCTGCCGCCCTGCCGCTCCTGTTCGAGCCCCGCAAAGACCTGTACGAAGGCGATGGTATTGCTCACATCGAGTTCCGTGAGAGTATCGAAATTGATGTCGTTCACCTGGAACCCGACGTTGGCGATGATATCGTATCCCAGGTACTCGACGCGGTTGGAATGCTGAGCGGTGAAGACCTTGCCGACAAAGTCGTCGGTATACTCCGGCGGCAGGGGGTCGGGGATCGGTTCGGAGTTCCAGAAGAGGACACCTTCCACGCCCACTTCGATGCTGCTGTGGCTGAGCAAGGGGAACATGCCGCTCAGCGACAAGATCTGGCTGAAGTTGTTGTCGAGATCCGACTCCCGGCCCTGGGTCCGCCGCCGCCACATGCTCTTCCATCTCGGGGTCACGATGATGCCGTCGCCGACTTCGAAAGGTCGATCCGCCTTGTTGATCAGACCGAGAAAAAGGCTGTTGCCGAGTTTCTCCGCGGCGTCGCCCCGCTGACGGAAGTGATCGATGCGCAGCTTGTTCCTCACCGTCAGGTTGCCCGCCACGTAGGTGTGGCCTGCAAAGCCTTCATTTACGACGGTGTCCCCGGCGATCAAAGGATCGCTTTTGGGCCTGAGACCTCCGGACGAGCCGGGCCTCTGGATCCACAGCACCACGGGATCCGCGATGTCATCGGTCACAAACTTGAGCATGTGAAACAGCTCGACCCGACCCAGGCGCGGGTGATCCCGGGACAGGGTGAGGAGGGAGTACCACATCTCGCTGCGCTCGTTGCCTGCGGGGAGCCATTCGCGAGAGCGGCCGATCGTAACGTTGAGGCCGGGGTAGATCTCCCCCCCTCCGTACAGGTTGTAGCCCTGGTGGCCCTTCTTGTAGGGGTAGTCCGGCTCCTCGTCGTTTTCAAACCGATCTACCACCGTGTTGTTGTTCATGTCCACGCCGAAGAGGAACTCTGGTGGATCCACATAGTGTCGCAGAAACGGCTCGTCGTAATCCGGTGTGAGATTCTGATTCTCGTTGAAGTCGGAAATCAGGTCGTTGTTTTCGTCGAGACCTGGGAAGATGCTGATGTCGGCTGTGCCGCCACCGGCTCGAGCCCAGTCCACTTCGCGATCCTGGTCGTCGTTGTCATCGACGTACTCGTACCAATTCCTGCGGGAGTCCTCGTAGTCGACGAAGTTATTCAAGGCGTTCGTGATATACCCGCGGGTCGAATAGTCGTGGTCCATGCCAAACGCTTCCCCGTACCCGAAAAATCGACCGCTGCGCTTGGTGACGTTGAGGAAGAAGGCGTCCGCGGTACGGTCGCTCTTATGCAGATCGCTCAACTTGGCAAAATTGATGTTCGGATATCGATAGTACTGGGTGTTTCTGGCGAATTCGCCGCGCACCTGGAACCCGAGCACGTCATCGACCTCGAGGGTCAGGCTGCCGATCTGGTTGGCCGACGGTATAGCGTAGTGGAAGCTCACCAGACGCTGGTTGGTGTTGTCCTGCACGTTGCCGTTGGCACGGGTAACCGGCAGAAAAATGGGCTGGAGCGCCGCGTTTACCTGCAGATTGGAGGTGACGTCGACCCGGTAGTCGTTGGACAGCACGAGGTCGAAGCGGACTTTCTCGACGCCCAGGGGCTCGGGTACCGGGAACCTCAGCTCGATCGGGGCTTCCGCAACGGCTTCCAGGAAGCCCCGCCTGAGGCGGCCCCCCGAGACGAACGGTTCCACTGCAGATGGTTCCCCATCGACGATCATCTCGGAGAAGAAATACAGCGCACCGGAACCGTCTCCGGGCGAATCGTCGGTAATACGGATGATGACTTCGGTCACGTTGCCGGAGTTCAGCTTGGCGGGCAGCAATCCGGCCAGCGATGTCTCGGCGAATTCGCTGCGGCTGGAGCCGAAGTGGGTGTTGACGAAGGCGACGCCGAGCTCGACGAAGTCCCCGAGTTGGGCCGTGCTCCGCAGTCCGATCAGGTTGGTGTAATCCTGGCGCGGGTCGAGCCTGGTTTCACTCGCGGCGAGAATCGGCCGGCTGACGCGCGAGAGCAAGAGCGTCGAATTGTACTTGTCGGAAGCGATATCCCACTGGACACCGTTGAACCGGGCACGACTGAAGGTCAGTGGCGTGAGGGTGGTGCGGATCTCGTCTCCGATGGTGAGGGCCGAATGGTACTGGCCCTTCGAATCCGAGGCCACTATGACCTTGCTGAACCAGTTGTTGTACCGGGCTTCCTTGAGCACCGTGCTGCCAAAGGAGCGCGGCTGCTGCTGGCGCCATTCGTAGATCTGCCAACCGCGGGTGAGCCAGTTTCCGAAGATGTCGTACTTTCCCCTGCCCTCAAGCTCGGTACTGACGTAACGCTCGAAGGTGTTGCGGGCGTAGTTCGTGTATTTGTAGCCGCCCCACTGGTAATAGTAGAAGAGATCCTGGGGCACGTACCATTTTCGCAGCGTGGGAATGAGCGGGTCGAATCCCTCGATCCGCACCTGCGAAGTGGCTCCCCTTTCCCTTCCCGGCGTCGCCGCCAGCAGGTCGGAGGTCGTGCAGGTGATCAAGATCAAAACGGATCCGCATATCGTCAGGTGGCGCATGACTTTTCTCTTTCTCAATAGGCCACGGCGACCAGGCGGACGAATCTCATGTCGCCTTCGTCGGTCTCGATTTCAACCCGGAGCAGGTACAAACCCGGAACTGCGAGCCGCCCTGCGTCGTCCTTTCCGTCCCATGTCAACGTATTGGGTCCGGACAGATCCCGGTCATCGTATATCTGGCGGATTCGCTGTCCCGCCAGATCGTGCGCCGTGGCTCTCGCCCTGACGCTCCTCGTCGCCTTCAGCAGAATGTACTGCAGGCTAACTGTATCGTTCGTCCCATCCCCGTTCGGAGTCAGAACCGGAGAGGAAAGATGAACACGAGCGATGAGGGGCTCCTCGGCGTCCGCCCTCACTGCGAGGGCATCGCCGTCCACGGCTTCACTGGCGTCGCCGGCGATAACGCGCTGCGGAAACGAATCGGATCGGCTGTCGCCCACCTCGCCTCGAAACTCGGTGCCAGCCACGGTGAGCAGTGACAGGAAGTCCACTTCCACCCCCTGGCCCGAGGCATCCACCCGGTCGTCCTTTAACACGACGGCGAGCTGGTTCGAGGTGGCAATCCAGGCAGAATCGAATTCGACCTGGGCATCGTCTATGCGCACCGCCGTCGCGATGGCCTCGAAAGGGGTTGTGATGAAGACGGTATCGAAGCCAGGTTGACGAGAGGAAAGCACCGGCCGCAGGTGGTAGGTAAAAGCGGTGGTGTCGCCGAGGACGGCCTCCGCAGGCGAGATTTCGCCGACAATGGAATCTGCGAGCACCGGGATCGAGTACTGAAAAACCAATGAGTCGACGATGGCCCGGTCGCGAACCCCGCTCGACCTGAAGTTGAGATCGAACTGCACATAGCGCCTCGCCTCCGGCGAGTCGAACGGCCCCTGCAGCTCCGTGTACGGGGGACTCCACCGGCTCCAATCCCGGGTGTTTACTACACTGAAGCTGCGGAACGAGCGCAGCTGACTCTTCGGTACCTCCTCCCTGGTGATTTCCTTCACCTGCCCGGCAATACCGGTGGGCAGGAAGAAGAGGGAGTCGTCGAGTGCGGTTCCGGACTTGGTGCGCAGCCGCAGGCCGGCGGCGGGATCGATGCGGGAATGGACCTGGATCGGTCCGAAATTGGCCGCTTCTCCCAGATCGATGACTTCGCTCACATAGCGGCCGGAACGCGTCACGCCGACGCCGTAGATCTCCATGTCGCCCATGACGAAGGTGTGATCCCCGACGCTGCGGAACTTGAGGAACCGGATTCGCCGCAGGGGAAACCGCAGATCCAGCTCTATTTCCGAGTGATTGGGGTCGGCGGCGAGCAGGGAGTACACAGGGTCCGGACCTCGAAAACTCCCGCCGTCGCTGACGTACAGTTCGTAGCCCCGCAGGGACAAGGTGCCCAGATCCCTGTAGGTCTCGCTTTCGTTCGGGTCGGTGCCGCGCAGCAGGCGTAGGCGCTGCAGATAGTAGACTCCCCTCAGGTCGATTTCGAGCTCTGCGCCCCTGGGGTGGACGTACACCCGCCATCCGGTTGCGTAGTCGCCGTCGGTGAGATCGGCCATGATGGATCTCGAGTCCACCGCCGCGGTCACCGAGGTCACGGCGGTTCCGCCGGTGCCGGGCAAGAGGTTATCGGTGCTGTCCACCTCCACGGGAGACAGGCGATTGCCCGATGTCAACAAGCCGCGGATGACGAGATCGTGATCGGACCAATTGCGCCCGGGCCCGCCGAATTTGAGGGTTTCGACTCTTGCCGGAACAGCGACCGGGAAGGTCGCCGAGGCAACCAGCAGAATCAGAAGCGGGATTCTCATCATCAATAGGCCAGGTGCACGAGTTGCGTCTGTTTTTCCGAAACCGTATCCGTCACAACCGAGAGTTGCAGCAGGTAGAGTCCGGGAGGCACGAGCCGCTGCCGGTCATCGCGGCCGTCCCAGGAACTCAGCGCCGTCGACGCGGGCCCGTGGCGCTGACCTGCCCGCAAGCGGCGTACCCGCCGGCCGCTCAAATCGAACAGAGTCAATTCGACGGGTACGGCGTCCAACGCTTTCATGAGGACGTAGGTGACTGCCAGCTCGTCGTTGATTCCATCTCCGTTCGGGGTAAATACGGCCGGCTCGACCCGAAGATCCTGAAGCAAGGTCTTCTCCAACTTTCCGCGGATGGAAAGTGTGTTGGCCTCGGAGAGCGCGGTGACGTCGCCGGGGATGACGTCCTGGCCCAGTTCGCTCTCCGCCAGGTCGAAGACCCTGCCGGAGAATGACGTCCCGAAGATGGTGACGAGGCTGCGGAAGCGGACTGTCAAAACCTGGTCTGAGTTCTCGATCCGGTCTTCCAGAAGCTGCAGGGTCAAGCTGGTGGAATCGTCGAGTCCGATCTCCTCGATTCGATCTGCACTCAGAGTCTCTCCGTTCAGCTCGACGGATTCGAGGGATGCCGGGAAGGGGGTCTGGATGCGCACGGCGTCCAGACCGCGACGGCCGGCCGGTTCCACCAGAACCCGGTATTCGTACGACACCCCCGTCTCCAGATCGGAGTCGACGAAGGATGTATCGCTCACCGCCTCGAGCCTCGAAATAGCCTCGAATTCGTCACCCGCACCCCGCCTCTCGACTCGATATCCGTCGAAGCGCCTGCCGGAGAATCGCCTCCACAGCAACCTCGCCGCGTCGCCTTGGGTGCCGACCTCGGCTTCGAGCAGGGTCGTCGGTATGGCGAACTGCGAGCGGATGTAGTAGTCGAAGGAGTGCTCCTGCCCGAGAACGACGGTGGCGGGGACAATCTCTCCCAGCACTCCTCCCCCGGCCAGCGACGGAGTGGAGTATTCAATCCCGAAGGACTCCACCTGCGCTGTCTGCCGAACGTGACCCGACGTAAACAGCAGCCGATACTGAACGTACTGCCTGTTGCCCGGAGCCCGGAATTCATCGACCAGGTCGCCGGAGGGGGCGGTCCAACGACTCCAGTCCCGCCGGTTGTCCTGGAGTGCGCCCCGGTCATTGGCGTGGAGTCCATCGAATTCCAGGGCGGCTTGTGGGTACCCCACCGGTTCGATCGGTTCCTCGGTTATTCCCCCCGCCTCTACATCCTCGACCTTCCGGTAGAAGAGGCGGGGATCGGGCACCGAACCGGTGCGGGTCTGCAGGACGACGTCGGCCTGGGAATCCCGCACCACCGACGCCAGCAGGTCACCGAAGTTCGCCGGTTCGTTCAGATCGATGATCTCTGAGGTGAACTGACCGGTGGGCGCAAAGCCGTCTCCGAAGACTTCGATCTCGGTGACGGCGAAGATATTCTCGGCGCGGTTTTCCAGCTTGATGAACCTCACGAACTGCAGGGGGAAGGTCACATCGATGACCGATGAATCCTGATCGGTTTTCGAGAGCACCGGATCCCCGAAGGTTATCGGGAGGTCGTCGCGGAGCCGCTCTGGATCGCCGTCGTGGAGAAACAGTTCCCACGCCCTGATGAAGTTGTCCTCCTGGCCGAAGACGCGGATGCGCTCGATCGGCAGAATCGCTCCCAGGTCGATGCGCAGCGAGAACCCGGTAAAGTCCGTCCGTCTCGGCGGGGGCTGCCAGAAGGTTGTGCGGCTATCATCGGCCAGCAGGCCTGTGAGACCGGCGTGCTTATCCTGTGGAGAGAAGATGTCTCCACCCCGCTTTCTGAGGTCCGCCAGCGCATCCCTGGCAGGGTCCACTCGCGACAATTGCAGGACGCCGTTCTCCGTGGAGACCCCCTCGAGCTTGCCGGTATCTTCCCACTCATCGCCGCCGACGCCGACGCGCAAGGTGTCGACGGCCGCCGCAGGGGCGGTCCACAAAAGAAGGCAGACCAAAGCCGACGGGATCATCGCAATGTGACAGCGGTGACTGAGGCGGTTCATCTCTGCACCAAGCAGCTACCAAGAGAAAAAGGGGAGGGGAATGGCTCCCCTCCCCTTCGGGATCAAGCGCAACTGCCGCCGATGGCGACAGGCGTCGTAATGACTGACGTCAGATCAGGACGGCAGACCGACCGAACCTTCTTTCTTTACAACTCTTCCCCGGACAGGGCCTTGATCTGGCCCCAGGACGAGGCCTCGACCGCGGTGGCTCCCTCTGGAACAGGAGTCAGGAAGAGGTCGGGGATGCCGCCGTCATTGGTGAAATTCTCCGCGGTGGACATCGCGAGCTGCCAGTAGTTCGCGCCTTCCACTCCGCCTTCCTGGCCACCCTGGTTGATGCCGGGGTCGGCGTCGGAGATACTCTGCGACAAACCGGTGGTGAAACCGGCCGTCAGAGTAAAAGGCGTGCTGGCGTCCGGACCATCGGTGGCATGCCAGGGGTCGAACAGGGAGGCATCCCATTCGTAGGTGGTCTCCTCACCGATTCGAGTGATGGCCCTGCGGAAGAAATCCTGGGACGCCCACCAGTGGTCGGGGCAGTTCCCGCTGCATTCGCCGCGAAAGCTGGTGATCAGCGGAAAGAAGGCCGGATCCTTGCGGTTCCCGAAGCTGACCTGGATGGTTACGCGATCGAGCTCCTCCGCATCCTGGCCGTGCGGGCCGTTGCCCATGTTGTCCGGGTCGAAGGTCAACCCGGAGGAATCCTCGAAGAAGGGGCAGATATCCGAGCCGAAATCGACGATTTCGACATCATCGTGGACCTCGCATATGCCCGCCAGTTTGTTGGTCGCGGGATCCCAGCCGTAGAGGATCTGGGCGAAGAAGTCGTCCGCGTCGGTCGCTTCTCCCTTGAGGACGAACATCTCATCGGAGGTGATTTCGAAGCCCGTCCTGTCAGCCCAGGCCCAATCACCGGCGTTGCCGTCGATGGTAGGAGTGCCGCCTGGAGGAATCCCGATGGCAGAGTACAGCGGGACCTCTGCCGGTTCCTGGGCCACGGCAAGCGTCGCAACCAGGAGTGCTGCAAGAGCTGAGAAAAGCGCGCGCATGAGTCTCTCCTTATCTAAGGAAAAGGTCCAACATCGAGTGAAAGGTTCAACCGGTTATGAGGATTCATCGCTTAGTTGCATTAAAAACAACAACTTAACGCTAATTTTATATCGCAGCTTCATACCAAAGGTAATTAGAGCAATTTCAAAGTCAAGCAGTTTCTCCTTGCCCTCCTACCCGGCCTTCGCAGCCACATCGCCCCGCGAAACGTAGGCCCGCAGGTGGTCCTCGTAGACGGTGACTCGATCGTCGTACCTCTCGTTCAGATGCCCCAGCAACTTTTCAAACTTCCTGGTGGAGAGCTCGTGGCGAAGCTGCCTGGCCGCGCGGAACCTCCCCTTCTCGAAAGGAAGTCGATAGCCCGGGGTCTTCCCGAGGACCCGGAACACGGAGTATCCACGGTACGTCTTGACCGGGCCGACGAGCTCCCCCACCTCGGCGTCCGCGGCTTCGTAGCCGAGTCGTTCGTAGGTATGGCGCTTCAACAGACGAACGCGTCCACCGGCCCTGCGAACCTTTGGGCTGCGTATGGAATTCCGTCTGGCGATGTCGTCGAAATCCGCGCCATCTTCGACCAGACGCAGCAGGGAATCGGCTTCTCCCCGCGTCTTCACCAGCACTTCCTGGATGCTGACGTGGTCGTCGATGACGTAGTCGTCTCGGTGTTCATCGAAATGCCGTCGAATCTCGCTTTCGGACGGGTCGATCCTCTCCTCGACCTCCAATTCCCGGAGGCGGTCCACGAGGGCAGCCCGCAGAGTCTTCTCCACCCCCTTTTCGACGTACTCGGTGTCGCGCAAGCCAAGCTCATCCGCCCATTCTGTCAGCAGGCTTTTGTGAGCGAACAGGCGGCGGGCGTAAAAACGCAGATCCTCGACCGTCCTGATCTCGACCTGCTGGTTGGGCTCGCTGAGCATGGCCGACATGAACTGACCGACCGTCCAGCTCTTCCCGTCCGCGCTCAACAGAAGTTTGCTCTTTTCGCTTTTTTGGAGCTTCGGCTTATCATCCCCGGATTCGGTCAGTCGGGCGAAGAGCTGCTGAAGCGCCTCGCCGTGATCCTCCACCCCCGCGCGATCGGCCAGATCCTCGAGAAACCTGGCCGTTTTGACAGCCCGGTTGTGGTCGCGCACGACCATCTCGACCTGAACGGCAACGGAATCGAAGGGGACGTGGCGCCTGTCGGTAACCATGAGCCAGGTGAACTCGCCTCTCCCTTCCGGGATGGGTCCGATGAGCTCTCCCTCGCCGGCTTTGAAAACCGCGCGAACCAATTTGGGGGACGTGAAGGACAGACGGCTCATCCAGCCCATGTCCCCCCCTTTTTGTGCGGTTTCCCCGTCATCCGACAGCTCCCGGGCGAGTTCGGCGAATACCTCGCCGGACTCAACGCGTCTCTTGACTTCCTTCGCGGTATCGGGGTCGCCCACGAGGATGCGTCGAAGGCGGCGCTGTTCACCGATATGATTCCTGTCGTAGAAAAACAGGGCCTCTTCCCTGGTCACCTTGGTCGATTCCTCCAGGATGCCCCGGCGGAAGAGCTCCTCTACGAGCAGTTGGCGCTCGCGATCAGTTACCCTTGTCGTCACTTTCCAATCGTGTTGGAGACCTCGGGATCTGGCCTCGATAACCAGCAGCTCCGTGTCGATCAGGCGTTGAAGGACCCGGCGCTCCACGCCTTCGGGACGGGGGACGCCGGGGCGGTAGAGCACATCAAGGGCAGTCTCGAGGCTCTCAGTGGTAAACTCCTTCTCCCCTACTCTGGCGAGGACCCGGGCGTCGATGGGCTCGTCCACCTGTGCGTGGCAGCCCAGTAGGAAGTAGGCTAAAAGCGAGATGGAACTCAAAAAGCGGGCAGCGGTCACCGAACCACTCCGGATAGAGACATATTCGAAAGAGGTGGACCCCGAAATTCGGACAGGTACGTTTGGTGGCTCCAACCCTCTACGGAAGGAATGGAGACATGGGAAAAACGACATAGCTTTTCAGCCCAATTCAAGGCCAAAGCCACCTTGGAGGCCGAACTCGCTGCCAAGCATAAACCGCCATCCGAACATGATTGCGTTAGTTGGAAACAGCAGGCCAGGGAGAGCCCGCCCGAGGTCTTCGCCCGCAAGACCTCTCGGGGCGCGGCCGACCATAAGATGGAGGTGAAGGCGCTCCACGCAAGATCGACCAGCTGACCGGCGAGAATCCACCGCGTAAAGGTCTGGAATACCGGAAGGGCGCTTTCCGGGACCCCCGAGCAGATTGATGCGTGGGGGGGGGGGGGCTCGTGGTCATTGATAAGCGGCGGACTTTTCGATGAGTGCGAGTGGAAAAGAGGGTGAGGGATGCGAAGGGCTTGTCGTAATACGAAGAGGAGTTTCCGCGGGAAGCAGCTTTGCCCCCTGTCGGGCTTCACTCCGCCAACGACGCCTTGATCCGCGCCCACGAATCCGCCTGCACCACAGACCCGTCACCGGCGTCTTGACCGCTCAGATCGTCCGCCCCAAGCAGTATGCCATCATTAAACAATGTCCCTACCAGTTCGGCTTGCAGATCGTAGACCGCTTGATACGAGACCATGCGCGATTTCCAATCCACATCGTGCACGACGAATCTGAAGCCGATCGTCTTGCCCGCGTACAACTCCGATTTCACGCTCTCCTCCGGGCTGTTATACACGAAGAGATCAAACGGCGTCACGTAGAATTCGGTTATCGACACGGTCGGATTTTCTCCTGCGACAGCCCCGCCGCCAAGGCTGAACGGCGGCTCTTCCAGCCATCGCTCCCATTCCCACAGAAACGACCACATCATTTGGACATTGCGTCCGTATGGCACCTCCGGCAGGGCGTGGTAAAGTTGCGCTTGCTTGTTGTGACTCAAAAATCCCTCCTCTGATTCGTAACCCACTGTGCCGTATAGCTCCCCACCACTGTGGTCGCCATCGATCCCCAGAGCGATCGAGTCGTAGAACTCCATATGCTCCCAGGCATCCGGATACTCGTTTACGTACGCGTCGTCGGCTCGGACAGCGGCCACGTAGATCCTGGGGGGAGACTTCATCCAGCCCAACCAGATCTGGATATCCAGATCGCCGGGATGGCGCTGTGATGTGTTTGAGAAATTGGGATCATCTGCAACAAAGAAATCCAGCAGCGTCAGACTGGGCGGCCCCACCCCTAACCAATCCTCGATTGAGCCGTCAGTCAGATCGATCGTCTCCTGCAGCTCCTCGGTGATTTCGTAAAATGGATACACCCGGTCGCCAGTGTGTCCCAGCGCCACGCTGATACCAACCAGACAAAACCCTGCTGTTGCTGCGAGCAGCCAGTGTGCTCCCATGTCACCGCCTCCTACCTTTATATCTCAGGGTTCAGTCGCCCCATGTGCGCTTGATCCACCGCGTAAAGGTCTCAAACGCCGCTTCGCCGCGGTTTGATGTGAAACAAATCCTCTCGCCATCGGGCGACCAGCCTGGTTCGAGGTCATCGGCCTCGTCGAAGGTCACTCTGATCACCCTTGATCCGTTCAGGTCAATGCGGTAGATCTCCCGATTCCCGTCCCGATTCGATACGAACGCAATCTCCTTCCCGTCCGGCGACCACGCTGGATCCTGATCCTCAGCGGGGTGATTGCTCACATTCACTACCTCACCGCCGTTTACATTGGCCACGAATATCTCACTATTACCGTAGCGTCTGCTCTCGAAAGCGATTCGAGTTCCGTCAGGCGACCACGAAGGACGTTTGTCAAGACTGTCATGGCTTGTCAGATTGTATGCGCTGAGTCCGTCAGTGCCCATCACGTAGATCTCCATATTCCCCTCTGGCCCGGCTGCAACGGTTGTGAATGCTATGCGACCGCCGTCGGGAGACCAGCTAGGCGTACTTTCACGGGCAGAAGGGGTGTCCGTAAGATTCATCACGTCGTCCGCGCCTTCGAACTTCATGAGATAAAGGTCGTCACAAAGGTCGCCACAAACGGCGTCCCTTGTGTCCGCACCGGCAACGGGCTGCCGCGAAATGCAACGTGCGTACCCTTTGGGGACCACGCAAGATCCCGTATCTGTACTTCCAAAGGCACCTTGACCCTCCGAGACACCAAACCGGGAATGGACGCAACATAGAGTTGACCGTTGGATGCACCATAGAGAATATTGCGCCCGTCCGGAGACCACACTGGACTGAACGCGGAGCCTATCGCCTCATCGGACACCCTCGTCAGATTGGAGCCGTCCTTCTGAACGTAGTAGATCTTGTATCCGAGGGGCGTGTGACCTGCGACGGGACGCGACCACAGAATCACTGATAGAACGACGACTATCGTGACGGAGGTAGTTCGCATCAAGTTGCCTATATCAGACATTTCGATCTGTGTGGCAAGAATTAATAATAGGCTCGCGTTTTCCTCTCGTAATCCGAGCTTGGGAGGCGCTTCCCCGGACTCCCGACCAAATGACACGCGGACGGGAAGGGGCTCGTGGTCATTGATGAGCGGCGAATCTCTCGATGAATGAGAGCGGAAAAGGAGGGTGAGTGATGCGAAGGCCTTGCTGTATTACAAAGAGGAGTTACCCTGGGAAGCAGATGTGCCGCCCGTTGGGCTTCACTCCGAGAACGACGCCTTGATCCGTGCCCACGAGTCGACCCTCACCACAGAACCGTCACGTGCGTCTGGCCCGCTCAGATCGTCCGCCCCAAGTAATATTCCGTCGCTGAACTCCATATAAGGCCCCGAGGACGGATCGGATTGTAGATCATATATCGCCTGGTGTCTGCCTGGTTTCGGCTCTATATCGTCCACATAGAGTCTGAAACCGATCGTCTTTCCCGCGTACAACTCCGATTCCACGCTCTCCTCCGGGCTGCTATATACGAAGAGATCGAATGGCGTCACGTAGAATTCGGTTATCGACACGAACGGATTCTCTCCTGCGACTGCCCCGCCGCCAACGCTGAACGGCGCCTCTGTTGGCCATATGACCCCCTCCCACTGCGTCGAGAAAAGCAACTGGACATTGCTTCCCTCTGGCACCTCGGGCAGGGCGAAGTAAAGTTGCGCCTGCTTGTTGTGAATCAACAGATCTTCCTCTGTACCCCCACCTCCGCCAGAGAACAGCTGTCCGCCGCTGTGATCGCCGTCGATCCCCAGGGTGATGGAGTCATGGATCCACATCTGCCCGATAATATCCGGATACTCGTTCACGTAATTGTTGTCCGCTCGGATAGCGGCCAAGTAGATCCTTGGGGGAGACTTCATCCAACCCAGCCAGATTTGGATATCCAGATCACTGGGATTGCGCTGTGATGTGTTGGAAAAATTTGGGTTTTCCCACACAAAGAAATCCAGCAGCGTCAAAGTGGGCGGCCCCACCTCATTCCAATCCTCGATTGAGCCATCAGTCAGATCGTAACCGTTCAGTCCCCCCTGCAGTAGTTTGAGCATATAAAGAAATACCTACGCGGGTTTTGGGGTTCGTCGGTATCTTCGGGAATCGGTTGTGTGTTGCAGATTTCCCTGGATACGGCGACCCCATGAAGAGACCCCCTGAGAGTGCGATTTCCGAAGGCGACTTGCGTCAGCGCATTGTCCAGCTCGAGCAAATCGTGGAACAACAGACGGCGCGGATCGCCGAGCTGGAGCGGGAATTGGCCCGCCGCGGTGCCCGGGCCGCCTCGTCGGAATCGGGCGCTTCCTCCTCGCCTCGCACCGACGCCTCCCGACGCCGATCCTCGGGGCGCTCGCCGGGCGGACAGCCCGGGCACGAAGGACACGGCCGCTCGTGGGTATCGGTGGAGCAGGTGGACGAACGGATCCCGGTCAAGCCGAGTACGTGCCACGGATGCGGGCACCTGTTGACGGGAGACGATCCCCATCCGCAGCGTCACCAGGCAGTCGTCATCCCGCCGGTGCGGGCCGAGGTCATCGAGTATCAGTTGCACACCCTGCGCTGCGGTCACTGCGACCGCCTGACCGAAGCCGGTTGGCCCGAGGGCGTATCGCGGCACACCTTCGGTCCCAGCGTGCAAGCCTGGGTCGGCCTGTTGGCCGGGGCCTACCGGCTGAGCAAGCGCAACATCCGGGCGCTGTTGTCCGACGCCTTCGGCCTGGAGGTGTCGCTGGGTACCGTCAGCCGGCTGGAACAGGAAGTGGCCACGGCCCTGGCGGGTGCGGTCGAGGAGGCGCGCGCCTTCGTTCGCCGACAGGGCATCGTCAACGTCGACGAGACCGGCTGGCGCCAGCGCCGCGCCAAGGCCTGGTTGTGGACCGCGGTGACGGACGGCGTCACCGTGTTCTCCATCCGCAAAAGACGTAACCGCGACGGGGTCGATGAGATGCTGGGTGCGGATAACCGGGCGGTGGTCGGCTGCGATCGCTATTCGGCCTACGCGCATCTGCCGCTGCGACGCCGGCAAGTCTGCTGGGCTCACCTGCGGCGCGCCTTCGAGGAGTTCGTGGCCCGGGGCGGAGAGGCCGAGCGCGTCGGTCAACACCTGTTGGACCGCAGCGAGCAGCTGTTTACCTGGTGGCATCAAGTCCGCGACGGTACCCTGTCCCGCGCCCGCTTCCAGGACTATATCGACGATTTGTGTCTGCGCTTTCGGTTTCATTTGTGCTATGGGCAGCAGTTCGCCGACGCCAAGACGGCGGCCACCTGCGCCAATCTCCTCGACCTCGGGCCGGCCCTGTGGACCTTCGCACGCCGGCCCGGCGTCGAGCCGACCAACAACGACGCCGAACGAGCCCTTCGCCATGGCGTGTTGTGGCGTCACACCAGCTTCGGCACCCACAGTGCCGAAGGCAGCCGTTTCGTAGAGCGCCTGCTCACGGTGCGCGATACCCTGCGCCAGCAGCAGCGCAACGTCCTCGACTATCTCAGGATGGCCTGTGACGCCGCCGTGTCTAAGCAGCCGGCGCCCTCGCTGCTGCCTTCAACCCACTCCCCCATTCGTTAATAGTCAACCTGCTACCATTCCGCCCCCGCCCCAACCTGCCAGGGGAACTGAACGGTTACCAATAAGAGCAACCAACTCTCCCACCCCTCCAGTCCCTGGAAGTACAGCGCCCTGCCCGTCCAGCCATGGCAATGGCCCCTTTTTTTCAGTCTGAAGGCAACATTGTGCTGTTCTTGGGTATCACCAGGTGTAGATTACAGACCTGCATGGTGCACGTCGCGCACGCGTGAGGATTTCGAGTTGGAGAGAGGCGTGAATCTGAAAGCCCGGCTGCTGCTGCCGGCCGTTGCCGGAGCTTTGGCCGCTTCCGCAGGAGCAGTGCCGCATTTTACCGATGTCACCGAAGAGACCGGCATCGATTTCCGGCACGCCAACGGGGCCAACGGCAGGAAATACGTCATCGAGACGGTAGGCCCCGGTGTGGGCTTCATCGACGTTGACGGAGACGGCGACCTGGACACTTATCTGATCAACGGGGCCGAGGTGCCGGGGACGGAACTGGCCGAACCGCCGCGCAATGCCCTCTACCTCAATGAGGGCGATCGCTTCAACGAGGTAACCGCATCCACGGGCGCGGGCGACACGGGGTACGGCCTGGGATGCGCGGCAGCTGACATCGACAACGATGGCGATGATGACCTCTACGTAACGAATTTCGGACCGAACGTCCTTTATCGAAACGACGGCGGATGGCCGGCCGGCCGCTTCACCGACATCGCGGCAACGGCCGGTGTGGCGGACGGGCTGTTCAGCAGCAGCAGCGCCTTCGCCGACGTGGACAACGACGGATCCGTCGACCTGTTCGTCGCCAACTACAACGACTTCTCGTACGAAAACCACAAGATCTGCCGGGCCGCAGGGAGCGATCTGCAACTGTACTGCGGGCCGGAGGCGTATCTGGGCGTTCGCGACATACTCTACCGCAACAGGGGTGACGGCAGTTTCGAGGACGTCACCGAGTCGGCAGGTCTCCTCAATGAAACCGGGAAGGAGTTGGGCGTCGTCTTCGGAGATATCGATGCCGACGGAGATGCGGACCTGTACCTGGCGAACGACAAGACGCCGAACTTCCTTTACCTCAACGACGGCCGGGGACGATTCGAGGAACTGGGGTACGTCTCCGGAGCCGCTCTCAATGAAGACGGCGATTTCGAGGCGGGGATGGGCGTGGACATGGGGGATGTGGACAACGACCGCAGGCCCGACCTGTTCGTCACCAACTTCCAATGGGAGACGAATACCCTTTATAAAAACCAGGGCGACGGCACCTTCGTCGATGATACCTTCACCTCTGGTTTGGGTATGGACAGCATTCCATATTTGAGCTGGGGAACCCGTTTCGTGGATTTCGACAACGACGGGGACCGCGACATCTTCATCGCCAACGGCCATCTCGAAAGCGACGTGGCGCTGATCCAGAGCACGACTTTTGCGCAGCGCAACCAGCTGTTCATCAACGACGGAACCGGCCGCTTCAGGGAACACAAGGAGGTGGACGGCACCGCCCTCGCCGTCGAAAAAGTGAGTCGCGGTGCGGCTTTCGGCGACTACGACAACGACGGCGACATGGACATTCTCGTGGGTAACTGCGGCGACACGGCGACGCTTATGCGAAACGACGGCGGCAATGCAGGCAACTGGCTCAGACTTCGCCTGAAGGGGACGGTCAGCAACCGCTCCGCCATCGGCGCCAGGGTGGAGCTCGTGAGCGGGGACCTCGAGCTGGTGGACGAGGTGCGCAGCGGCTCCAGCTACCTGTCGCAGAGCGACCTGCGGCTCTTTTTCGGACTGGGGTCGAGAAACCGGGTCGACCGGCTCACGGTGACCTGGCCGGGCGGCGGGTCGGAGGTGCGCGTGGGTTTCCCCGTCAACAGGGAGATCGCCTTCTCCCAGGCGAATCCCTGAGGGCGAACCCTTGAGGATGACTCCTGCCCTCTCGCTCCTGTTCGCCTGGTGCCTTGCCTGGACATACGGCTGCGCAGACCGCGACGAGCGCGCGCAGGGGAAATCAGTCTCGGTGCAGGGAAGGTCCGACGCGGAGGCCGCTTTCGAACTCGGGGTGAGGCTGGCCCGGGAGGGCCGGCAGCAGGAGGCCATCGAGGCGTATCTCGAAGCCCTGGAGATGGCTCCCGGCGACACCAGGGCCTTGTACAATCTGGGCAATACCTATGTGAAGCTTTCGGAATACCCGAAAGCCATCGAGGCCTATCAAAAGGTGCTCGAACTGGATTCCACCCACATTTCGGCCCGGAACAATCTCGCCGGCACCTTCTGGGAGCAGCTCGACGCTGCCCGTGCGATCGCCGAGTACGAAAAAGTGCTCGCCCTCGATCCGGATCACGTGACCGCGCATTACGATCTGGCCTACCTGTACGCGCACAGGGGGGATCACGAGAAGGCGAGGGCCTACGTCGAAAGCGGACTCGCGCGCGCGCCGGACGATCCCGCCTTCTACAGACTCATAGGGCAGATGCGCACCAGGGAGGTGAACTACGACGAGGCCCGCAGTGCCTTTGCGCGGGCCCTGGAGCTCGACAGTACGCACGCCGGGACCCATGCGGACCTGGCGAAGGTGCAGCTGAGATCGAAACAGTACGAGAAGGCGATCGCGGCCTGCACCCGGAGCATCGAGCTCGATCCTTTTGCCAAGGAACCTCACCTGATGCTCGTCAACGCCTACCGGAGGCTCGGCCGCATCGAGGAGAGCCAGCGGGCCTTCGAGGAGTTCCGCAGGGTGGAGGAGGATTTCAGGGTGATCCGGTCGAACCTGCGAGTGCTCCAGAATGACCCCTATCACCACGCCGCCCGCGCCAACATCGGACTGCTGTACGGCCGTCACGGTCGGCTGGAGGAGGCAGCCGAGGCGTATCGATTGGCCGTGCGCGCCGCCCCTGACAGCGCTCGCTACCACAACGGCCTGGGAAGCGCCTACTTTCGCCTCGAGGAGTACGGAGCGGCCCTGGAGGCATTCGTCCGGGCATTGCAGATCGATCCCGAGTACGCCGACGCCTACTACAACAAGGGACTGGTCCACCAGCGCCTGCGGCAGTTCCCGCAGGCGAAGAAGGCCTTTCTCGAAGCGAGGCGGAGAAAGCCGGACGATGCGGACGTGAACTTCAACCTCGGGCTGCTCTACGGCAGGGAGGGAAACTACGAGGCCGCAGTCGGAGCCTTCGAACGGGTCGTTCACAACAGGCCGGACTTTCTGGACGCGCGCCAAAAGCTGGCGGTCTCCTATCTCAAACTCCGCCGCGTCGAGGAGAGCAGACGACAACTGGAGATCATCAAGGAGATGATGGAGCGGGAGGGCGCGGCGAAGGTCGAGGAACAGGTGGCGGAACAGCCCCATGACTAGCCGCGTCCCAGGAATCCCTTGCAACTTCCGACGCCGATCCAATAGTGTTATTCGGCACAATTCCTTGCCCCAAAATGACGCCGATCCATCTTGAGGGGATTATCGCGGTTCAACCTTAAACCCCATATGTGCGATTTCCCCCTCAATCCCCGCCCCGGGGTTGCGCTCTCTCGGTGGGGTACCCAAATCCCCTGGCTCGCGCGCCTTGGGGACCGGGTGCCTCGCCCTTTTCAAGGACAACTCCTTTATGCCGCGCAGCACCAGACGGATTCGTAGCCTCGCCGGTCCTGTCCTGATATGGGTAGCCGGGTGCGCCACCAGCGAGGTGGAGGAGCTTCCTGAGCGCGACGCCGGCAGCGACGAGAGCGGCGTCCTGGCGCAGGTAAACGGGGCGGTGATCACTCTCTCCGATTTCCGTCGATCCCTGGAGAGGGCGCCCGCCGGCCTGGGGGAGCTTTCCCCCGAGCGTTACCTGCAGGCGCTCATCGACGAGGAACTGCTCCTGCAGGAAGCCGAGCGCCGCGGTCTTGCCGAGGCGGCCGACTTTCAGCGGTCGCTACAGAAAGAGACGCGACGGCTGGCGCTGCGGGAACTGTACCGCCGCGAGGGGATCCCGTTGGCCCCGCCCTCGGATGAGGAGATGCGAGCCTGGTTCGAGTCCAGCCCTTACCGGCACCTGGTCCGCTTCAGCGCCCTGATGGTCGAAAACGTCGAGCTGATCCAGCAGATCCTGGCGGAGCTGGAACAGGGGGCCGACTTCGAGGCCCTCTCGATAAAGCACTCCCGGGACAGTCGCATCGTCGACCGAAACGCCGACATGGGATTCCACCGGTGGGGCACGACGAGCCCTGCGTACCGACCGGTTGCCGATTTGGCCTTTGCCACTCCCGTCGGTGAAATCGGCGGGCCAGTGCGTGCGGCTGACGGGTATTTCCTCATCAAGGTCACGGGGGTGAAACCGGTCAGTTTCGACGTCGAGCGCGAAGCCGTCGAAAGACTCATGATCGAGGAGCGGCTGTCAGGTCCGCTGGAGAAGTATTACGGCGCGCTGAGGCGGGAATACGACCTGCGAATCGATGAGGCCGGACTGGCCGCGCTGGCCGCGGAGTTCGTGGACCCGTCCGCGTCGAGCCATCACCAAGGACACGGGACCCATGGCCGCGGGAAGAAAATGGGTGGTCGCGAAAAGATGACGATGGCGGCGGCGGATACGGGCGGAGGATCGACAACCGTGGTGGCGTTTCGCGGCGACCGCCTGAGCCTTGCCCGGTGCCGTGCTCTGCTCAGGGAATCCGGAAGGGAGGCGTTTCCGACCATCGCGGCGCTTCGAAATCACCTGGCGCAGGTCGCCAGCCGCGAGGCCCTGGCCCTTCACGAGATTTTGCGGATGAAGCTTCTGACGATGCCGGAGGTAGAGAACGGCGTCGCCCGAGCCCGCAGGAATCTTCTGGTGGGCCGGATGCGAAAGCAGCTTATGGCCGAAGCCGCCCCTGCCGACGAAAACAAGGAGAAGCTCTATTTCGCGATCCACAAAGAGCGCTATCTGCGGTCCGGGGTGGAGCCGGGCTTCGAAGAGGTCCGGGAGCAGGTGAGGAGGGATTACCTGCACGACATGCGCGAGAAGCTGTTCCAGGTGGTCCTGGGCGGCTTGCGGAAGCGGTATGAAAACGGGATCGTCGTGCACGAGGAACCCCTTCGGCAAGCAGCCGAGCTATGGCGCGAGCAGGGGGGTGGAAGTTAGCAGTTCTTCTTTGACCGGCACTGGCCGAACAAGTACGTTGCGAAGCAGGGCGCGTCGGACTGTCATGTTGCTCGTTTTCCGCAAGGACGGATCGTGAATGCTCTTCTGAAGTACTGGGTTCTCTTCTGTCTTCCCGCGTTTGCCGGTGCGGACGAGTTGCGTTTCGACTCGCGCGGCGACTGGGAGAAGTGGCGGCTTCCCATGGGCGCGGTGGAACTGGATCGGACCGGGACCATCCGGCCCACTCCCGTGCAAAAGAACATCAATGCCGTACTGAATGCCGGGGCATTCGATGGGGGCATTCGCAAGGCCGGCTCGAACGAGCGCGACGCCCGCTTCGTCACGGACGGAAACCAGGCCACGGGATGGGCGCCGGACCCCGAGGACCCGCCTGAAAACTGGTACATCGAGGTCGACCTCGGCCGCGTCGTCAGCGCCCATGCCATAACCTTCGTGTTCGATGAAGCCGCGGCTCCCTTCGAGCTCTTCCACGTGCTGCTGTCCGGAGGCGAACCCCTGCAGGGGAGCGGCAACATTCCGATCGAAGGCACCCTCGTCTACAAGATCAAGGATATCATCAGGCAGAACGAACAGCACCGGGTCACCTACGCTCCTGGCGAGGTGCTCGAGTACACGGCAATCAGGGCGGTGCGCATCGAGGTGCTCGACTTCGAGCCGGGTGGCAGGTTGACGGAGGTCGAAGTCAACGCCATAGGCGACAACGTCGCCTTGCACATGGCGGCGAACAACGGCAGCGCCCGGATGATCCTCGATCCGGATGTGACGAGAGAAGAAATAGCGATTGCCAACGTGCTCCCACTCGTGGACGGAGCGGTGTTCACACGCTTTCTCGACAAGCGGGAAGCGAGGTATTCGTATGACACGTGGTGGGAGTTTACGGTGGATCTCGGCGCGACCTACTGGCTGGACATGGTGAGGATGTACGGCTGGACGGCCCTGAGGCCCGCCCACACCGGCACGTATTCGGTCAGAGATGCAGAGGGGAATATCGTCCTCGACGAAAACGGGAATCACGTCAGCAGAAACTTCAACATCAGAACGCAGGAACTCCGCAACAGCATCGATGCCATGGGGCGCCGCGATTTCACCCTGAAGTTCTACGAGGTGCTCACCTCTGACGGCTCGCTGGCTCCGGATGGCAGCTACATATGGACGAAGCACTTCTCCGGGAAGAGGACCCTGCGCGACCAGCGGTTGGGCGTCGCCGACCATCACTTCGAGCTGGTGCGGGCTCGCCTGTTCCGGATCCGGTGGCTCGCCTGGGACGCGGCTTGCAACGAGGGATACAGATTGCAGGCGGCGGCATCCCAGGGCATGTCGAGGGGGTTCGGCCCCTGCTACGGACACGGTACGGCCGATGAATACCAGGCTTTCGGCGAGGGGTATCCCGCCGACATCGAGATCACCTCCGGCCCCATCGAATTGAGTGGGGGCAAGAATCTCATGAGCATCAGCTGGGAGGCGGAGACGCCGCCCGGCACCCGCATCGAGATCAGGAGCCGTACCGGGAATCACATCCGCGTCGACACCACCGAATGGTTCGACAACAAGGATCCTCCCCAGCCGGTCAGCCAGAGGAGATGGAACAGCCTGAAGAAGCAGAAGCGGGCAGGACCGGTGACGGAGATACGCAACGCCGGCGACGGCTGGAGCCCGTGGAGCAACATCTACGCCTCTTCCGGCCAGGCCTTCCAGTCTCCCTCCCCGCGCCAGGCCATGGAGCTGAGCGTCCGCCTCGTCGGCGACTCGCCCAGCGCCGTGGCCAGTCTCGACTGGCTGGCGGTGGAGTTTTCGGCGCCCCTTGCCGACAGCGCCTTCGGGGAGATCTTCCCGACTCAGGTGCTGCCGGGGGAGCCGACGGAGTTCTCCTACTACATCCGCCCCATGGGCAGTACTCGCCAGCTCGACCGGGTGGCGGTATCCTCATCGGTGCCCGTGCGATTCGTCGAGGTGTTCCTCAACGGCAATCCGGTCGAGGTCGATGAACCGGACAGCCTCGCAGGCGGCTTCCAAATCACCTTTCCGCGGACAATCCGACGGAATGAGCTCGTCGAGGTGCGATTCGAATCGTCGGTGTTCGTCCAAGGGACGAGGTTCGAAGCATTTCTCGGCAACAGCAACCGCGACGACATCAGGCAGCGGGTGGATCCCGGTGACGCCGACGAGCTGATCGAGAGCAGCACCATTGTCGTGAGGCTGCCAGTCAGCGGCGATCTCATTACCGATCTACGCCTCGAGCCGGCGGTACTGACCCCCAACGGCGACGGGCTCAACGACGAATTCGACCTCACCTTCAACCTGGCGAACGTGCTGGAACCGCGTTCGATACAACTGCGGGTTTTCGATCTGTCAGGACGCCTCGTTTACGCTGAGAACAGAGATGCCGTAGCCGGCCAGCAGAGGTTCGGCTGGGACGGCCGCTCCGGCGGCAGGCGGGTGGCGCCCGGCGCCTACCTCGTGGAGCTGCGCCTGGCCAGCGATTCCCGCGACGAAGCAGCGCACCGAATCCTTCCGGTGGCGTACTGATTCGAGCTGCTCGGCCTCGCCGGTAAAGCGAATGTCTGGCTAGGCCCGTTCCTCCCTCGCACCCATCCATCGCCAATCTCATCACAACCGCGCTCTGACTGGTGCCAGCCGGAAAGCCGCGGTGTGACATGAGCGACAAACCATCCTCGGGAGTATCCTGGGCGGCGGTACTGACCGGCGCCGTCCTCGTAGGGGCGATCAGCATCGTCTGCCCCTGGGCCATCCTCGTGGTCAAGGGCTCGCAGTTCGCCGGCAATGCCCTGCCCGTCATCGCCGTTCTCTTCCTCTTCCTGCTCGTCGCCGCACTGGTTCCCGCCCTCAAGCTGCTCCGCTCCCGCTTCGCCTTCTCGAGGGCGGAAGTAATCACCATCTACATCATGATGCTCACAGGCGCCGTGGTGGTGACCGACGGGTTCAGCGGCAGCTTCCTCACCGTCATAACAGGGGCGGTTTATTACGCCACCCCTGAAAACAGGTGGCTGGAGCTCTTCGCTCCCAACACCCACCCCTGGCTGGTTCCCGACGATCGAGACGCGGTGCGGTGGTTCTACGAGGGACTTCCAACCGGAATGGGAATACCGTGGTCGGCGTGGGCGCGACCGCTGGCGGCGTGGATCCCCTTCCTGCTCCTGTTCTACTGGGTGCTCTTCTGCGTCGGCGTGCTGCTGCGGGGGCAGTGGGTTGAAAACGACCGGCTCGTGTTTCCCCTCACCCGCCTGCCGCTGGCCATGACCGAGGACGTCGACGACGGCGGCCGGCTCGTCGAGCGCTTGCTGAAGCACCCGCTGCTGTGGCTCGGGTTTTCCATACCACTCCTCTTCCACTCCTGGAACGGGCTCGGTTTCTACTACGACGGCTTTCAGAAGATCCCGGTCGGAGGCGCCCTCCAGCTGCTGCGAGGAGAAGTGCTCGTGCAGTATCGGCTCAACCTTCCCGTCATCGGGCTGGCCTGGCTGGTGCCGCTGGGCATCTCCTTCAGCATCTGGTTCTTCCACGCTCTCGGCGTCCTTCAGGAATGGATCCTCAAACGGATCGGCATAAGCGTCGGCAGCCTGGACGTGTGGGATTCGGGCGGGTCGCCGATCAGCATTCTGCACGAACAGGCCGGCGCCCTGGCGGTGTTGTGTTTCTTCGTGCTGTGGACGGCGAGGGGGCATTTTCGGCAGTTGTTCCGGGCAGCTCTGCGGGGCGATCGCGGAGAGCGGGAGACCCTGGCGCCCAGAGTCGCCGTGATCGGACTCCCCGCCGGTCTTGTCCTGATGGTGACCTGGCTGAAGATCACGGGGCTCGATCTATATGTCGCCATCCTGCTCGTCGCCGGGGCCCTGGTCGTCTTCATCGGCCTGTCGCGGATCGTCTGTGAAGTGGGGGTGCCCAGCGTTCAATCTCCGATGGTGCCTCAGACCTTCATAACCCGCGGATTCGGACCGGGCGTGCTTCAACTGAAGAACATGACCGGCCTGGGTTTGAGCACGGTGTGGATGGGAGACACGGTCACCAACATGATGAACGCGGTAATGCACAGCCTGAAGCTCGCCTCCTCCGGGGCGGTGAGCGACCGCCGGCTGCCCCTGGCCATGCTGCTCGCCGTCGTCATCGGCCTGGCGGGATCGCTCTGGTGCATCATGACCCTGGCCCACACTCACGGCGGCATCAATCTGCAGCCCTGGTGGTTCAACGCGGCGCCCAGGTGGCCGTTCCGGTTCATGGCTTCGGCCTACCTCTCGCCAGAACCGAGCTTTGCCCCGCGAGCGCTGTTTACCGGCATCGGGGCGGGGATCATGTCGGCGCTCCTGTTCCTGCGGGCGCGCTTCGCCTGGTGGCCGCTCAACCCGATCGGCTTTCCCATCGCCAAGACGGTGACCATCGTCTACTGGAACTGGCTCGCCATATTCATCGCCTGGGTCCTGAAGCTTCTCGTGCTCCGCTACGGCGGCGTGCGCGTTTTTCGCAGACTGACGCCGTTCTTTCTCGGTTTGATTCTCGGCGAATTCTCGACCGCCGGCCTGTGGCTCGTCATCGATGGCGCCAGCGGCGTCGAGGGAAACATCATCTTCAGACAATGAGCCATCCGCATGAGGCGTGAGATACGCGGTGACATGAGCGGCAGGCCTTCCTCCGGGGTGAGCGGGAGAGCGGTTCTCACCGGCTCCCTGCTGGTAGGCGCCATCAGCGTCGTCAGCCCCTGGGCAATCCTCATCGTCAAGGGCTCGCAGCTGGCCGGCAACGCCGTGCCGATCATCGCCGTCTTCTTCCTGTTCGGCCTCTCCGCCGCAGTGGTGCCGGCCCTGAAGCTGATCGGCCCCCGGCTCTCCTTGTGCAGAGCCGAGCTGGTCACCGTCTACATCATGATGCTCGTGGGATCGGTGATCGTCACCGTGGGGTTCAGCGGGAGCTTTCTGACGGTCACGACGGGCGTCATCTACTACGCCACGCCGGAAAACATGTGGGGCGAGCTCTTCGTCTCCAACCTCCACGAATGGCTGGCGCCCGCGGATCGCGATGCGGTGCGCTGGTTCTACGAGGGCCTTCCCGAAGGGGTGTCGATTCCCTGGGCTGCATGGGCGCGTCCGCTGGCGGCGTGGGTACTGTTCATTCTCGCCTTCTACTGGGTGCTTTTCTGCACCGGAGTGCTGTTGCGGGGCCAGTGGGTGGAGAACGAACGGCTCGCATTTCCGCTCACCCGCCTGCCGCTGGCCATGATCGAGGATGCCGACGATCGCAGCCGCCTCATCGGGCGCCTGTTCAAGAGGCCGCTGTTGTGGGTGGGCTTTCTGATTCCCTTGCTGTTCCACTCGTGGAACTCGCTCGGGGCTTACTTCGACGGCTTCCCGAGAATGGCGGTGGGCGGCGCCTATCCGCTGCTGAACGGGGAGGTGATGATACAGTACCGGCTCAATCTTCCCGTCATCGGGCTGGCCTACCTGATGCCGCTCGACGTCTCCTTCAGCATCTGGTTCTTCCACCTCCTCGGGCTGACTCAGGAGTGGGTGCTGAAACGCCTGGGGATCGGCGCCGGAATGGGTCTCGACGTGTGGGACTCGGGCGGCTCTCCGGTCAGCATGCTGCACGAGCAGGCCGGGGCCCTGGCAGTGCTCTGTCTTTTCGTGTTGTGGACGGCGCGCGGGCATCTGAAGAAGATCTTCGGGGCCGCGGTCCGCGGAGAGCGGAGAGAGCGGGAGCCGATCTCTCCCCGCGTGGCAATCGCCGGCCTGGTGCTGGGCTTGTCGATGATGGTGGGATGGCTGACCACGACCGGCCTTCTTTCCCTGCTGGTGGCCATCCTGCTGGTGGGAGGGGCGCTGGTGGTCTTCATCGGCCTGTCCCGCATCGTCTGCGAAGCGGGGCTGCCAAGTTTGCAATCGCCGATGGTGCCCCAGGCTTTCATAACCCGCGGCTTCGGACCGGACACTCTCCAATTGCAGAACATGACCGGCCTCGGCCTGGCCACCGTGTGGATCGGGGACACGATCACCAACATGATGAACGCGGTGATGCACAGCCTCAAACTCACGTCTACGCAGGACAAGGCGGACCGGAGGCTCGTGCTCGCCATGCTCCTGGCCGTCGCCATCGCTCTCACCGGATCGCTGTGGTGCATCATGACGGTCGCCTATGCCCACGGGGGAATCAATCTCCAGGGCTACTGGTTCGAGCTGCTGCCGAAGTGGCCCTTCGACTACATGGCCTCGGCCTACAACTCACCGGAGCCGAGCTTCACGCCGCGACTGCTCTTCACCGCCATCGGGGCGGGTGTCATGTGGGGGCTCCTCTACCTGAAGGGGCGCTTCATGTGGTGGCCCCTCAACCCGATCGGATTTCCCATCGCCAAGACGGTGACCATCGTCTACTGGAACGGCCTGGCCATTTTCACGGCGTGGATATTGAAGGCTATCATTCTGCGCTACGGAGGCATACGCCTTTACCGCACCCTGATTCCCTTCTTTCTCGGATTGATCCTGGGCGAGTTCTCGACCGCCTGCGGTTGGGCGTTCATCGATGGGCTCAACGGGGTGGAGGGAAACATCATTTTCAGGAATTGATCCGCGGGCATGCAAGCGTGGGATCGCTGCCCGCGAGGAGTCGGATGTGAGTTCAGGCGATGGGAGTCGTCGGGAGGCTATGCTCCGGCGCCCGCAGGTCACCCACCGGGCAACGAGGTCAAGGGCGCCCGTCCCCCGCCTCGAAACAGTCGTGCTTCCAGAGTGAGATTCTCTCCGCCGCCGGCGTCCGGTTGTCGGGAAGAGTGACCTCCTTCATGAAGACGATCTCGAAGGTGCGCAGCCGCTGCGGTCCGCGATGCTGCGAATTCCACCTGCGGCAGAGATAGCGGCCGTAGTGGAGCCGGTGAGGGGCATTTCGTTTCAGCCACAGGTTCATCATGTACTTGCGCCACCTGATGCCGGGAAAGGACGCGGCTACCGAGGTGGGCTTGGAATGGAATAGCCGCGCCGGCACTTGCGGCCGGCCGGTCTCGGCGCGGAACAGATCCACCTGGGAGCCGTCGGCGAGTTTTGCGGGAATGACGAACCACCCGTCCTCCCTGGTCGGGGAGGGCGCGAACATGTTCCAGACCTGATCGACCCGCAGGAGAAACCCGAAATAGTCGATCTCCGCGGGGAAGTAACGGGCGTATCGCGCGTGGTCGAGGGTCCTGACGTTCCAGGCGGTTACGTATACGAGGACGAGAGCCGCAAAAAGCTGCGAGATGAGCCCCGTCCGGACCGGACTCCGCCCGAAGCGTAGGGGACCGGAGAAGAGCGCCCCGCCCGCGAGCTTCGAGGAGAGGCGTCTGTAGAGCCGGACCGCCTTTACCGCCCGCGTTTCCACCTCGCGCTGCAGGAAGTCCCATCCGGCCGTCGGGATGACCGCCAGCCAGGCCACCGAGCATATGGCGGGGAACAGACCGAGTTCCATGGTCAGCCCCAGTCCGACATGGAAGCCGACGAAGCAGGCGATGAGGGCGGCCCTGACGCGGCTGACGAAAAACGGCACGAGCAGGAAGAGGGGGAGAACCCACTCGAGAAGGTAGGTCGCCCTCGTCATCACCCGCAGGAGCTCCGGGTAGGCGAGAAGCCGCTGGCCGAGCGGCTTGGCCAGCCAATCGATGCTCAGCGCGTAGTACACCGCATCGGCGCGGTGCCACCAGTGGTCGGGAGATTTCAGCGCCGCCGAGAACAGGTAGATGAAGGCGATCTGCATCAGCAGGGCCACCGATCCCGCAGATACGATCCGGGCAGGCCGTTTTCCACCCGCGCCGGTGTCCAGTGCCGCATCGACGGAGTAGCGGGCTCCAAGCGGCAGAAAGAGCGACCAGAACAGTACCAGTCTCAGAACGACATCGCCGCCGTGAAGGAGCATCGGGTTGCGGGTGTGGATGGAAATGAGAAGGATCCAGGAGGCGACGGCGGACAACCGGGTGCCGAAGCCGAGTGCGAGCGAAAGGGCGAAGACGGCAGCTGCCGCCATCAACGCCGCCTGAAAGGCGGCCTCGCCGCTGAGCGAATGCAGTGAAGGGATCCACCCCTGCTCGAGTTCCCTGAGAGCGTCCCGCGGCAGCACCCCCCCGTCGCTGTAGTGAGCGGCCACTCCCGGCAGGCGATCGGCGATATCGAGGAGCAGGAGGAGGCCGAGGCCGATGCGCAGCAGGGCCAGCGATCTGAGGTCGAGGCCGAAAATCTGTTCGAGAAGATGCCGTGCCCGAGACACTCGCATCATCTCGTGATGACGTTGTCCTTGAGCATGGGAATGACGGTCGGAGTGCAGCCGGTCAGATGATGGCCAGGGGGTTCACCGGGCTTGCCGTGGCGCCCCGGATGCGGAGTGGAGCCGCCACGAAGAAGAATTCGTGCACGCGATCGGCCGACAGTTCCTCGAGGTCGAGGTACTCCAGGAGATGTATCCCGAAATCGCGAAGCAGGTAGTGGTGGAGCGGCTTCCCCTCCGGCGGCCACACTTCCACGGCGCCGTTGTCGGCTCCGAGCACGGAGACGTCCCTTTGGGCCAACCATTGCCAGCAGGTCGCCGCGAGGCCGGGAAAGCTGTCGCGGACGCTGTCGCCTTCGCGGCGAAAGCGTCCCTGCCAGCCGGTTCGCACCAGGAGGATGTCGCCTGCACGTATTTCGACCCCCTGCCGGCGTACCGCCGCGTCGAGGTCTCCCGGTGAAATGGCGCAGCCGTCATCGAGGCAGTCGGTCTCGAAGAGAGGGGGCATGTCAAGAAGGATTCCGCGGCCCGCGACGGCGCCCACCTCCCCGATACCGCACCTGGAGGCACCTTCGGCCGAAACGACGTCGCACGGATGGCCGTTGTAGAGCCTGCCGTCGTACCAGGAATGGGAAAAGGCGTCGATGTGACTCGAGGTGTGGAGGTTCATGGTGAGCACCTCTTCGGCGCCCCCGCTTCTCCCGGGCGAGGCGTCGTTGTGATGGCTGACCTCGAGCGCGGGTCTGGGCCTGCCCGGTCCCGCGGCCGCATCCCCGCCAACCGCGGTTCCGAGGCTGTAGACCCTTCCTTCCCGCACGAGGCCGGCTGCCCGCTTCACGATCTCCGGCGTGAGGAGATTCAGGGCTCCGCGCTCGTCGCCCTCACCCCAACGTCCCCAGTTCGTATGACGAGACTCAGCCATCCTTGATGACGACGCGAAAGATATGGGCGGCGTACGGCTGGTAGTGAACGGAGAAGGTGTTGGCACCCTCACCCCCCTCCCCATCGGGCAACAGGTTCTCCCGGCCGTTCTCGAACATCGCGTGAACGCTCGCCAGCTCCCGGGGAAAGGTCCACTCGGCGTTGAGAACCGCCTCGTCGATGTTGACGGTGAGCAGCACGAAACCGCCATCCGGATGAGGCTTGAGCAGGGCGCGGATGTCGGCCGGGGTGCGCATCGACCCCTTGGTTATGCGCACCGAGTAGTCGATCTCGGGCCCGACCGTCGGGGACAGGATGACGGGCTTCAGCTCGGCGAGCTCGGCATTGAACTGGGCAGCCGTTTCCCAGACCGCCTTCGACTGCAGGCGCTTGAGAGGGGAGGCCGAGCCCGGCACGTCGGGGTGCGCCTGGGGGTCGGCGTGCATGCCGATTATCCGCGTAGCCCGCCAGGCCCGGTGGTCCCAGGTCCAGTAGATGATGCCGGTGGCCCCGTGAATGACTGAAGCCCAGGCCGCGGCGCGCAGTTCCTCCGGGGCGGGAAAGCGGAAATACCAGGGAGCGTCCTGATTGGCCTGCTCGAAGCCGGGAAGGATCATCCATACCGGCTTGGCCTCGTCGGTGGCCGTGGCCGCGGCCCAGACCATGCGCGGGATGCCGATGGTATCCGACGAGAGCTCGCTGACGCGCACACCCCGGTGCTTGAAGGGATAGTTGTCCAGGCAGACGATGTCGCTGCGGCGGAGCCAGTCGCCCCAGCCGTACCGGGGCGCGTCGATCTCAGGAGACATGTTGACGTAGGTGGGCATGCCGGGAAAGACGCGGTGGAGCGCCTCCTTGTTGCTGTCGTAGACGTCGCGCCAGCCTCGCTGGATCTCGTCCACCGGATCGTCGCTGGTGCGTCCGGAGCCGCCGGTGAAGACGTAAGGCTCGTCGATGGTGTACTGGGCGAGCACGTGTGACCGGTCGACGAATTCGCCGTGGCTGACCCAGTGGTCCCCCTTCCCGCGTCCGGTGATGAGGACCTGGAGGTCGTGCTCGCGCGCCAGCGGGTACAGGTCCTTCGGCGAGATCCAGATGTGGGTTATGGTGTTGAAATGGGCGGCCTTCAGGCTGGCGAAGTCGGAATCGAGGCCGACGCCGTAGATGCCGATGGGAAGAAAGGATCTGTCGGGGTCGTACTCGGTCATGACGCGGCCCTGCCTGTCCGTGTGGGGCACGCCGTTGCGATACACGGTCTGGACCGCGGTCTGGGGCGGCGGCTGCCGCCACCGGGGAACCTCCCGGAACGTCCATTGCGGCGGCACCCGGCCCCACTGGACGATGGAGCCGTCCCGGCGCAGGCCGAGGTTGTGCCACCCCCCGGCGTCGATGGCGACCAGGTCGTCGACAGGCGGGGGCTCGCACTGACCCCACTGGCTGTGGCCCCAGCAGGCGACGCTGCCGTCGGAGCGGAGGGCGAGGCTGTGGTACTTGCCGGCCGCTACGGCCGCGGCCTCTCCGCAATCGGGAACCTCGATCTGTCCGTGCTCGTCGCCGCCCCAGGCGGCGATCGAGCCGTCCTTCCGGAGAGCAAGGGTGTGGTAGGCGCCGGAGGAGAGGGCGACGAAATCCTCTCCGGCAGGTGTGCCCTCGACGGCGCTGTCCCATCCCCAGGAAAACAGGGATCCGTCCCGTCTCAGCACGACGCTGTGCCGGCCTCCCGCGGAGACGGCGATCGCATCCGCGGCACCTGGAGGCACGTCGATCTGCCCGTAGCGGTTCATGCCCCAGGCAGCGACCGTTCCGTCCGCGCGCAGGGCGAGGCTGTGGTACTCGTAGCGGTTCGAGTTGGAGGCGGCGACGCCGATGAAATCGCCGCCCGCGGGTTCCTGCAGGCGCGCGTCGGGATCGAGGAACTGGCCGATCGGATTCACCCCCCACATCGCGACCGAGCCGTTCTTCCGCAAGGCGAGGCTGTGAAAGTGGCCGGCGGCGATGGCGACGAAGTCGTCCCCTTCGGGCACGTCGGTCTGGCCGTAGTCGTTCCAGCCCCAGGCCACCAGGGAGCCATCGCCGCGCAGGGCGAGGCTGTGATAGGCGCCGGCGGCGATGGCGGCGAATCCCTTCCCCGCCGGCGCTTCGGAGGGGCGTGTCGACGGGGACTGCAAGGCAGCCCCGCTCATGGGGATGAGTGCGAGGAGCAGCAGCGGCAATCGCATGATGTCGTCTCCAGGGGCCGGGTCAGGGGATCCAACTGATCGCGTTCCTTACGGGGGTTTCCGCTGGTCGGTACGTGACGCGTTGCGACAATCTCCACAAAACGGCGAGGATCTCCAATATGTGGAAGCTCGTCGACGCCGATCGGCTTGGTAGATGTTCAAGGGGACGCTCTTCGTCCAGGAATGTCGCCCCGCGGACCTCAGGGACCGAGTCTGCCGGCGAGGCCGGCGGCGATCTCGCGGATCTCCGCTTCCCGCTCCGGGCGCAGGCGGGCAGCCGACTCGAAGTGGCGGAGAGCGCTGTCGAGCTCTCCGACCTGTCCGAGGACGATGGCGAGATTGTAGTGAGCCTCGGCATGGTCCGGCCGCAGCTCGAGGGCCCGCCGCAGGTGCTTCTGCGCCGGCGCGTACTGCTGTCGCGTCGCCAGGGCGACCGCCATGTTGACGTGAGTCTCGGCGTAGGCAGGCTCGAGGCTGAGCGCCTTCTCGAACTGCCCCAGGGCCCTGTTCGCGTCGCCTGCGGCCAGGTAAAGCGACCCCAGACCGAGCCGATGGCCGGCGTTTCCGGGATCGACTCCCAGCAGGGTTTCGTAGCCGGCGATTTCCTGCTCCAGCCACTTGCGCGAGAAGTCCCTCTTCAAGGTGCCGTGATCGGCCTCGTCGAGGGGCAGCACCTGCAGGACGAGGTCGGCCATTTCGTCGCTCGACCGGACCCCGAACAGAACGCGCCGCGGCGGGTCGTTGAGATTGCGCACATTGGAGCCGGAGTTGTCGTACCTGTAACGCATGACCACCCTCGCTCCCCTGGGCAGGAAGACCGGTCTGACATACCGGTAGTAGTCCTGCCAGTTGAAGTCCCAGTCTTCGATGCGGATGAGCCACCTCCTGTCCCCTCCCGGCAGCAGGGCAAAGGCCTCGACGGTCCTGGCGAGGTAGTGGGCGTGAGGAAACAGGCTCAGGACGTGGACGTCGACGGGCAGCAGATAGGTATCCTCGATTTCGAAGTCCGGAGAACCCGCGGGGATGTCGATGTCCCTGCGGCTCATCCGCAGCAGGACGGGAGTGCGGGTCGGCGGTTCCTCGCTGAAAAAAAAGCCCGCCTTCGCCCTTACAGGCTCCGGCTTGCCGCTGGGAAGCAGGTGCAGCAACAGCACGAGGTCGGTCCCGGGATGAGCCGTCCAGGCCAGGCTGTCCGGCACGGCAAACGGCATGGTACCGGGAGCCCAGCCGAGAAAGTGCCCGTCAGGCTTGAGGGCGTGGCCGAAATCCATGCCCTCGAAACCCGGTCCGGGGTCAAGGGCATCCCGTTTTCTGGCGACGCCGGTTCGATCGAACATGATGACGGCATGGTGGACGATGCGGGGATTGCCCGGCCGCAGCTCAACGGCGACGACGTGCCGCGGCTCGGTCAGCGGCAGGGGGATCACGAAGTTGCGAAACAGATCGCTTCCGCCTGCTTGCAGGGTGTAGGTCTGCGGCATCTCCACCACGAGATCAGGTACGCCCAACTGCCAGCCCTCCGCCCACTCCGGAGGCTCCGGCAGCTCCTCAGGCTCCCCTTCCGGCGCCCCTTCCTCCGCCCAGCGCCGAATCTGCCCGATCTGGGCCTCGCTCAATCGGCGCACCCCCACAAAATCACCGTATCCGTGCTCCGGCTTCCACGGCGGCATGTAGCGTTTTCCGGTCACCTCGGCAATGAGGCGTGCCCGTTTCCTGACATCGCTGTAGGTGAGCAGGCTGAACGGCGCCGATTCCCCTGGCCGGTGGCAGGGGGCGCAGTGCTGGAAGACGACGGGTGCGATATCCTTGTTGAAGGTCACCGAATCCCGGGCCGCGTCGGGTCCGTCATCGACTCCACACGCAATGCAGAGCGCGGCTCCGCTGAATCCGAGGGAGCTTCGGCTTCGAATCATCTCAGGGTCGGCGGCAGCAACCGGGCTTCCTCTTCGCCGCTATCGGAGGGGCTGCAGCAAGATCGTCGGTCGCATCTTCGAGGTAGGCCCGGCAGGAAATCGCGCCCGTGGTCGAAATCGACGTAACGCTTTCGCTGCGGACGCGGTTGGGCATGGCCGGCATCGGAGACCGCGTTCGGCGACTCGGCTGCGTTGACCGGGACGAGGAACAGGTCGAAGCCTCCTCGGCGGCTTGTTCGGGAATTCATTGGCCTGGACAGCAAAAAGCTCCTCGGTACTGATTGCCCGGCACCGCCTTCAAAGCGACTTTACCGTACATGCCGGTGCTTCCCGGTTCCGTCATCGGCAAGGATTGTACCGGGGAGCACCCGCCATAACCCCGGGGGATCGGATGAAATCGCGGATGGTTCTCTTTTCGATTGCGGCATCGCTTGCAAGTGCGGCATGTACCGGCAAGCACACGCAGCCGGCTGAGATTTCTGAAAAGACGATCATGTCGCGCCTGTTTACGGTCGACGGGATATACAAATCGATGATGGGCCCTGTGATGTCGGGCTGGGCGGTCCCCTTCTCGAATGAGGCAAACCTGTTCTGGATCACCGGTTTTCGCTCTGTCGTCGTGAGCCCGGATGGCCGGAAACAGCTGTCCCAGGAGTTCATGTGTCACTCGAATTTCAAGTACGACGCGTCGACCAGCGGGGCGAAAACGTTGAGATCCACGAGGCACAAATACGGCAGGCTGTTCACGATTTCGCAGGGTCAGGTTGAAGTGGAGTTTGCGCAGGGTTTCGGTATTCCGGTGATGGGAAACGAAAAGTTCAGGCTGGACAATCAGGTATTGAACATGAACGTGGATACCGTCGGCATTCACAGTCCGCTGAAACTCCGCTACAAGAATGTGATTTCCTACATCGAAGACAGCGATACGACCGAAGAGCTGATTCCTCTGTACCAGTCGGAGGCTGCGGTCTACGCTTCGCTTGAGGGGACGAAAGCGTACTTCGGTACGATGGAGGCGGACGCGGTACAGGAAGAAGCGGCCTGCTTGCCGGGGATCGATTCATCGGACCAGATGAAGATGGTGCGCCGGGATGAGCACGGCCAGAACTTCACCTATCACTGGGTACTCGAACCCGGCGAGGAAACCAGAAGCACCCTGATCACCGAAATGCTGGATCTCCAGTTCGACACAACCATCCATTTCATAGCCGTACACATGCATCCATTTGCCAAGTCCATGATTCTGAAGGATCTGACAAACGACGAAGTTCTGTTCGAGAGCGAAATCGAGAACTTCGACGACAGGATCGGCTTGAAGAAGACCGGTTTTTTTTCGAGTCCGACCGGGATACCGGTGTATGCAGATCACGAATACGCCCTGGTCAGCAATTACGACAACACCAGCGGGCGGGATCAAGATGCCATGGCTCTGATCTATCTCTACCTGCGCGACAGGGAATTCGAGAAGAATCGGCACCTGTGACATGGCAGCAGTCAGACCGCGGACCTTTCCTCCCCCTCACCTGGGCGAGATCCGCCGGGTTTCCGCCCGGGTGAGTCCCTCTACAGACGAAAGCTAGAAGATGGCCACAGCAGCTGCCCCGGAGGGCTACGAGTTCAAACTGATCGCAGGCGGCGGCTACCACAGCCTGGCCCTGCGCGCCGAGGGATCGATGGCGGGATGGGGGTGGAATGACGACAGCCAGGCAAGTCCGCCGGACGGCGAGTTCACCGCCATGGCCGCGGGGCACTTTCACAGCGTGGCGGTCAGGCGGGACGGCACGCTCGCGGCCTGGGGCAGGAACGAGTGCGGCGAGAGCGAGGCTCCCGAAGGGGATGAGTTCGCCGCCGTCGCCGCAAACCAGGAGTTCAGCCTCGCCGCCCGCGGTGACGGCTCCATACTGGGGTGGGGCCGCAACAGCCACGGCCAGCTCGATCTTCCCGGGGATGCCGATTTCACCGCGCTGGCCGCGACCACACGCAACGCTGCCGGTCTGCGGCGGGACCGATCCGTCGCCGCGTGGGGGTTCGCCGACGGCGGCGCCTGCGATGTCCCCGGCGGCGAGTTCGTCGCCATCGACGGCGGCATGTATCACTTCGTCGGCTTGAGGGGAGACGGAACCGCAGCCGTGTGGGGAGAGTTCCGGCCGAAAGAAGAAATCGTCGAACAACCAGGGGACGGGGGGTTCACCGCCGTCGCCGCGGGGAGGCATCACTGCCTCGGCCTGCGCGAAGACGGGTCGGTGTGCGCCTGGGGATTCAACCGGTACGGCCAATGCGATGTCCCCGGAGGCAGCGATTTCGTCGCCGTCGCCGGCGGTGGATGGCACAGCCTGGCGCTGCGCGGCGACGGGTCCATCGTCCAGTGGGGTCACGTTCCCGCCCCGGCGGAAGGACCGGTACCCGAGTGGAGGCGGCAGCCGCGGCCGGCCGGGGTACAGACACTGTATCGAGACGGTGTGCCGCACACCGATGCCCAGGGCCGGTTGTTGATGGAGTACGATCCAGCTAGGTCGTTCTTCCCGATCGGCATATACAGCGGGGCCTGCGAAGCGGACTTCGACAGCTTGAAAACAGCGGGGTACAACTGCATCCAGGCACCCCACATGCCGGACGACAAGGCCGTGCAGAAGATCGAGGAGTACGATCTGCAGCTCCTCTGGCAGGGGTATGGCGACGACGAATTCTGGGAGAAGCGGGCGGCGCTGAAGGGCTTTCGGCGCGAGAGAATCCTGGCGAACTACGCCATCGACGAGCCCTTCGTCTTCACCACCGGCTCGGGAAAGACGCACAACGATCCTCTCGACGAAATCCAGAACGGATGGCGGCGGACATGGGAGAAGAACGAGGCCGCGGTGAAAAAGCTGTTCCCCGACCTGCCGGTGTTTCTCAACATGTCACCGGTGCCCGACGCGCCGCAGAACGGCTGGGGCGAGTGGATCCGCCGGAGCGACATCGCCAGTCTCGACAACTACCCGTTCAAAAACGCAAAGGCCAGGATCAGCGAATTGTCCTCACCCTCGGTCGGAGTGCCGCGAACGGTGTGGGCTGCGGCCACGGCGGTAGAGCAGAAAAAGCCGGTATGGTACATCGCCCCCGCCTTCGAGCAGCCGCTGGGCGCCGCGGACTCCTATTTCCGCTTTCCTACGGAGATGGAACTGAGGGCTGCCGTGTACGCGGCCCTGATTCACGGCGCCACCGGAATCATCTTCTTCGCCTGGGACGGCTGGCAGTCCCGCGGGGGACAGGTGATCGGCATAAGCCCGGCCCCGGCAGGGGATCCCGAACACGCGGAGAGGAACGAGCGGTCATCGATCGCCTCGGCGACCCAGGTGCTCCAGTCGAGATCGCTGTGGGCCGCGGCGGCGCAGATCAATTCCGAGCTGCACGAGCTGATACCCGTCCTCCTGGCGCCCACGGTCGGTCCCGAGCTCGAGTACTCCCTGACGATCGACACACCGGGGCGCCAGATCACCGAGGCCGACATCCGCGCCATGCTCAAGCCGCATCCCGGCGGCGGATACGTGCTGCTGACGGTGAACATCGACGAGGCGGCGCTGAACGCCACCTGGACCTTTCCGGCTGAACTCGACTCGGTCGAACTGCTGTTCGAGAGCCGTCCCGACAATTTCATGAAGGGGGAGCGCGGAACGATGGACCATCCCTCTCCCCCGGCCTCGAACCGTTCCTTCTCCGTTCACTACCCACCCTTCGCAACCCATCTGTTCCGGATCCGCCCCAAGTGAGCCGGCCGCGAGGACTGTCACGGACTTCCCTCGCCTGCATTCTCGTCCTCTTCGGATGTTCACCTGAATCTGGCGGACCGCGAGGCCCGGGAGGATCCGGCGAAGACTCGTCTCCCGGTCGAACCGGCCGCGATTTTCGAGACCGTGGGACCCGGCTGCATTCGGGGGCGTCGCCGCGGTTCGAGGATGTCACCAGGGCCGCCGGCATACACTTCGTTCACACGAGCGGCATGGCCGGGCGCAAGTACGGGGTCGAGACGATCGGTTCAGGGGCTGCATTCCTGGATTACGACAACGACGGGAACCTCGATCTCTACATTGTCAACGGCGCCGACCTGCCGGGGTACGCATCGCAGTCGCAACCGCGCAACGCCCTCTACCGCAACGCCGGCAACGCCACCTTCGGGGAGGCGGCGGAGACCGCCGGTGTGGCGGACGAGAGCTACGGCATGGGCGTCACGGCTGGAGATTACGACAACGACGGCGACGCCGACCTGTTCGTGAGCAACTTCGGGCCGAACAGGCTGTACCGGAACGGAGGACGGGGGGAGGGGTGGAGATTCACCGAAGTGACCGGTGGCAGCGCCCTCGCCGATGACGACAGCTGGTCGACGGGGTGCGCTTTCGCGGACTACGACCTGGACGGCGATCTCGATCTCTACGTCGCAAACTACCTGGAATACGCGTTCGAGGAGGACTCGCTGTCGGCGGACGGCTCGCTCGTCACGCCCCGGCGCCACCTGGCTCCCACCGAGTATCCGGGCAGAAGGGACTTCTTGTATCGCAACGACGGCGGCGACCGGTTCGCCGACGCCACCGAGGAAGCGGGACTGGTCAACCTCCAGTGCCGGGAGCTTGGAGTCCTGTTCTTCGATTTCGACGAAGACGGAGATCCCGACCTGTTTCAGGGCAACGACGCGACACCCAATTTCCTCTACCGCAACGACGGCGAGGCCGGCTTCGCCGAGATCGGTTTGCCCGCGGGGGTGGCCTACAACGAGGCCGGAAAACCGGAGGGGACGATGGGTGTGGACGCCGCCGACGTGAACGGAGACGGGCTCTTCGATCTCGTGGCTACGAATTTCCAATGGGAGAGCAACACCCTTTACAGAAACCTCGGTGCCGGCCGCTTCAAGGATGCTGCGAGGGGGGCCGGGATCGGGGCCGCCAGCTTCGATCGGCTCGCCTTCGGGACGAACTTCCTCGACGTCGACAACGATGGCGATCGGGACCTGTACGTCGCCAACGGTCACATAGACGAAAACATCGCGGCGTTCGACGCAGCCGCGGCGTATGGACAGGGAGACCAGCTGTTTCTCAATGACGGCACGGGCAGGTTCGCCGACGTGTCGAACAGCGCCGGACCATTCTTCGACAGGGAAATGGTGGGCCGCGGCTCGGCCGTGGCCGACTACGACAACGACGGCGATTGCGACCTGTTCGTCGTCAACACGGCTCAGCCAGCCGTGCTGCTGCGCAACGATACCTCGACGGGCAACAGGTGGTTCGCCCTGCGCTTGAGGGGTACGGAGAGCAACCGCGACGGGTACGGCTCTCGAGTCGAGGTGCGATCGGGTGAGCGCGTCCAGGTCTCCGAGGCGCGGAGCGCCAGCGGCTATCTCTCTCAGAGCGATCCACGTCTGTTCTTCGGCCTCGGAAAGCACGACAGCGTCGACCATGTTGCCATCCGCTGGCCGTCGGGGATACGGCAGGAGATATCCTCGGTGGCGGCGAACCAGGTTCTCGAGGTGATCGAGCCTGCCGGGCCCCTGAAGGCAGTATCGCCGCAGAGGGGGGGCGAAAGCCGGCCGACACGGAAGTTCCCCGAGAGCACGGCCGCTCTCGAGATGCTGTGGGAGCGGGCGCCAATGGTTTTGCCCGCGTCGCTGCGGCGACACCGGGCGGCGGTGCCGGGGGACGTCGATAGTCTGAAGGCGCTGGCGGAAGCTTCCCCCGGGCGCGCCAGGGCGCACCTGGAGCTTGCCGGCGCACTGCTGCAGGTCCGCCGGCAGGCGGAAGCCGAAGCCCACTATCGGAAGGCGCTGGCGCTGGAGCCCGAGCCCGCAGCCGCCTATATCGGTCTGGGAAAGGTTTCCAGCTGCAGGGGGGCGTTCGCCCAGGCCGTGCGCCATCTCGAGCATTCCCTGCGGCTCGATCCCGGCAACGCGGAACCGCATTACTTGCTGGGCAACCTGGCGGTCCGACGCGAGCAGCTCGGACGCGCCGTCGAGCATTACGAACAGGCCCTGGCTCGTGACCCGCGGCACGAGCTCGCCTATTACAACCTGGCGGGCACCCACGCGCGCCGCACGGATTTTCGCCCGGCCATCGAGGCTCTCGAGCGAGGTGCACGAGCCCTGCCCGGGAATGCAGAGCTGAGGATGCGGCTCGTTCACATTCTTTACATCCAGGCCCGGTACGACGAGGCCCTGGATCAATTGCGGCAGGTCGAAGCTCTCGAATCCGATCACGACGAGCTGCATGTACTGATGGCACGGGTGCTTCTCCGGACAGGGCGTACCGATGCCGCCCGGGCTGCGCTTCGGAAAGGTTTGGAATCGGACTCGACCAATGCCGATCTAAACGCGCAACTGGGCACTTTGTTGCTCGAACAAGGAGAGCTGGCCGCGGCGGAAAGACACCTGATGAGGGCGATTCGCGAGAACCCGGATGACGCGGAAGCCTACTACACCCTCGGCCAGGCGTACTTGGGTCAGGGAGAAACCGCGCGCGGTGAGATCACCCTCGGCTTTTTCAAGCGGCTGCAGGAAAGCGACGAGGAACTGTCGAAATACAAGACCGCCATCGCTCTCAACCCCGGCGACTCGGAGGCGTTGTACGACCTCGGCGCGGTGTATTCTCGCATGGGGCGTTTCGAGGCCGCCCGGCAGGCCTACAGGGCCTGTCTCTCCATCAGGAACGATCACGCCGAAGCTCTCAACAATCTCGGCAATATCTACCTGCGGCGGCATCAAACCGAAAAAGCGGTGGAGGTGTACAGGCAGGTCCTCGATCGCGGTACGACGAATGCGCGGGTGTACCACAACCTCGGCATCGCCTACCTCCTGTCCGGGGAGGTGGAGCGCGCTGCCGAAGCCTTGGCGCAGGCGATCCGTCTGGATTCCAGCCACGAGGCTTCCCGCCTGATCCTGGCGCGGCTCTCCTCGCGGCGAAACCGCGCCTTCGATGCGGAAAAAGAGATGGCTGCCTACCGTAAACTGGCGGAGGCCGCCGGGGGAGGGACCACACAATGAAGATTACCGAGGTCAAGACCTGCACCGCGGGGCAGGAGGGCAGGGGGGCCTTCCTGTTCTGCCGGGTGTACACCGACGCCGGGATCCACGGCGTCGGAGAGGCGGTCGGCTGGCCGAGCGTCGAAGCGGAGATCCAACTCAAGGCCGCGGCGGTGATCGGGGAGGACCCCTTCGCCATCGAGCGCCTGTGGAGCCGGATGTTTCTGCAGACCCACGGGATGACGGGCGTCACCGGGGCCGCGGCGATGTCGGCGATCGAGATGGCGCTGTGGGACATCAAGGGGAAGGCCCTCGACACCCCGGTGTGGAACCTGCTGGGGGGGAAGATGCACGACAGGCTGCGGGTGTACACCCACTGCGACAGCGCCGAACAGGCGCGCCAGCTCGTCGACCAGGGGTACACCGGGCTCAAGATGGGGGACATCGAGAACTGCGTGCGCCAGGTCGCCGAGATCCGCGCCGCGGTGGGGGACGAGATCGACCTGATGGTCGACCTCCACGGCATGCCCTGGATGACGCCGCGCGACGCGATCTCGATGGCCCGGGCCCTCGAGGAGTACGGCCTCTTCTTCTACGAGGAGCCGGTCGCCCCGGAAAACGTCGAGGCCATGGCGCGGGTGTCGGAGGCGATCGACATCCCGCTCGCCGCCGGCGAGAGGCTCGCCTACATCTACGGGGCGCGCGAGCTGATCGAGCGCGAGATCGTCGACGTCATCCAGCCGGACGCCGGCCGTTTCGGGGGGCTGGCGCAGATGAAGAAGGTCGCCGGCATGGCGGAGGCCCACTACATTCAGGTCGCCCCTCACGACGGCTCGCTCGGGCCGGTAGGGGAGATCGCTTCCCTGCATCTGTGCGCGGCGATCCCGAACTTCCTGATATGGGAGCACCGCACCGGCGACATCCCGGCGCGCTACGAGGTGATGGCGCCGCAACCTCAGGTGGTCGACGGGTACATGACCCCTCCCGACGGACCGGGGCTGGGCGTCGACCTCGTCGACGAGGCGATCGAGAAGTACCCGCGCGCCCTCGGAACGGGCGGGTACTTCCGCGATCCTCGATTCGATTTCCAGTACGTTCACGCCAGGAGATCGCGGGCCAGATGGCTGCGGGGACCTTCTTGAAGCTGACAGCCAAACGGCTCGCTTTCGCCGCCATCCCCCTCGTGGTCTGCGCCTGCGGGGACGGGGGGCAGGCGGGCCGCGAGCTGCAGGGGAAAGCGGAGGACCCGGCCCTTCCGGTGCTGGGCAAGGTTCCCGACTTCGCGCTCACCGACCATACCGCTTCCCCGTTCGGCAGCGCCCGGCTCGACTCCGGCCTCTGGGTCGCCAACTTCATCTTCACCCGCTGCGCCGCGACCTGCCCGCTGCAGACCGCGACGATGGCGCAGCTGCAGGAACGGCTGAAGGCGAAGAACCTGCTGCAGGAGATCACCCTGGTCAGCTTCAGCGTCGACCCCGGTTTCGATACCCCGGAAGTGCTGCGCCGGTACGGAGAGGAGTACGGCGCCGACCCGGACAGGTGGCGTTTCCTCACCGGGGGCCGCGAGGAGATCTGGGACCTCAGCAAGGCCGGCTTCAAGCTCGGGGTCGGCGAGTCTCCCCCGGAGTCGCAGGCGCAGCCGCTGTTTCACAGCCCCCGGATGGTCCTCGTCGACCCCCAGCGCCGGATCCGCGGCTACTTCGACGGGGTCAGCGTCGAGGGCCTCGATGAAATCGAGCGCGCCATCGACGCCGTCGCCGGGGAATCCCCTTGAGGATTCCCTCCGGGGTTGCGGCCTTCCCGGATTCCGGGTTCACCACCGCAGCCCTTCCTGCGGCGGCAAGGAACGCGAATTGTCCAGGTCCACCGCGAAACAACCTGGGGGAATCCCGGGTTCGCCACCGCCCTTTCCCACGTCTGAAAAAAGCCCGGATAATCCAGGTCCATTGTGATCCTTGCCGGAGATCCCCGACTTCGACACGCCGCTTTACTTCATCGCCAGGAGCACGAATTCTCTCGGGTTGACCGTGCCCTTCCGGGGCATTCACTGCTACCGCCTTCCCCCGGCGGCATGCCGCCCGTTTCACCCGACTGCCGCTCCCCGCGCAGAGCAGCACCGCGGTGCCAGGTAGGGGCCGCGGTCCCGTGACATGACCGCGGAACCGCCCGCGAGCCGCGGCTATTCCCCCGCGGCCCTGTGGAGCCTCCTCGACCCCGCGGATCCCGGCCTGGAGGAGATGGCCGCGGCCATGGCGGCCGGGGACGGCGAGGCCGCGGAAAGCGCGTACCTGTCCTACCAGCGCCGGCGCGAGGCCCCGGTCCTTCCCTGGATAGACAGCGGCGGGAGCCCGCAAGAGCGGCGAGCGGCGTTCGACTTCCTCACCGAAACCCCGCGGCAGCTGACCTGGAGGGACAGGGAGCGAGGCGGCGAGCTGGTCAGCCTCGACAAGGGGTATACGTCCCACCTCCTGGAGGGAATCCGCCCTTCCCCCTACAACGTCGTCGAGCTGGCCGACCTGCTGCTCGCCAACAAGGTGATGCTGGTCTACCACCCGGAGGACGGGGTCCAGGATCTCGGGCCGGAGTGGAACTGGGAGCACGTCCCCCCGGGCGACGGGCTGGGAAGGCGCTGGACCCTCAGCCTGCAGTATCAATACTTCCTTTTCGCCCTGGGGCAGGCGTACTGGGCCACCGCAGAAGAGCCCTACATCGCCAAGCTGGTCAGGATCCTCAACCACTACTTCGACTACGTCGGCGGCCGCAGCGACTGGATCTGGCTTCCCGACATGCAGCTGGCCCGCTGCTACCAGCAGCTGATTCCCTTCATCCTGTCCTGGGAGGGGCTGCCGCCGCGGGACCTGTGCCGGCTGCGCTACTGGCTGGCCACGACCTGCGCCGAGTCGATGGAGGGAGTCGGGTCCGCCCCGGGGAACCAGCTTCTCTACAACGGCCTCGGCATCCTCTGGCTCGGCGTCGGCATGCCGGAGTTCCGCCGGGCCGGGCACTGGCGCGCCCTCGGGTGGGAGCAGATCGGCGGCTATTTCGGTGAAGGCGCTTTCTACCCGGACGGGACCTCCAAGGAGAACTCGTTCGGCTACATCATCGGCGCCTCGATGTCGGCGATCGAGGCGGTCGACATGGCGCGGAACAACGGCTGGCCCTACCCCGGGGAGGTGGAGGAGGCGATGTTGAAGCGGGCAGAGTTCCTCGCCGACTGCGCCAAGCCGGACGGCACCTGCCCCTGGACCGGGGACAGCCAGCGGCGCTCCCCGCGCGACTACGTCAGCCGCATCGCCGGCCCCCGGGACCGCGGCGATCTCGAGTACGCCGTCAGCAGCGGCGAGCGCGGCACTCCTCCGGACCACACCTCCTCCTGGTATGCCTGGCAGGGTCTGGCGGTGATGCGGAGTGGCTGGGGGAAGCAGGCCAGCTACCTGATGTTCGACGTCGGTCCCCTCGGAGAGGTGCACGCCCACGAGGGCAAGCTCGCGGTCGAGGTGGTCGCGTACGGGCGCTCGCTGATAGAGGACCTCGGCATCCACAGCTACTCCCGCGAGGCCGCGGAAATCCCCTACTACGACCTGTTCGGCAACACCCCCGGCCACAACACCGTGATCGTCGACGGCGCCAGCCAGATGCGGCTGGTCACCGGCCCGAAAACGGTTGAGGAGCCCCTCGGAAACACCTGGGTGAGCACCGGGGTCTGCGACTATCTCGAGGGGGAGTACGACCACGGGTGGGGTGCGGGCCAGTTCGGGGAGCCGATGTCGTCGGTATTCGAGCCGGAGAAGTACGAGGGCCCGATCGACACCTCGGTCGCCCACCATCGCAGCGTCATCTACGTGAAGGGGAAGGAGCCGGGGGACTGCGAGTACTGGGTGATCACCGACCGTCTGACCGGCAGCGGCGAGCATATCTACGAACAGCTGTTCCACTTCGTCCCGACGCCTGTGGCCACGGACCCGGCGAGCGGCGTGGTTCGCACCGCCAGCGAAGGGATGGCGAACATCGCCATTCTCCCCGCGGCAACCGACGGCGTCGAGGTGGAGGTGGTCGAGGGACGCTCCGAGCCTGCGATGCAGGGCTGGTACTGCGGCGACCAGCCGCAACCGGTGCCGGCGCCCTGCGTCGTCTACCGGCAGCGCGGCGCGCCCCCGGTCTGCTTTCAGACGGTCCTGTGGCCGCAGCGCCCCGGGGATTCCCGCCTGCCCCGGGTGTCGGCCGCAGGGGAGCCCGGCAGCGGCTGGCTGCGGGTGCGCTTACCGGACGGCGCCGGGGAAGATCTCTGCTGTTCGGCGGCCTTCGAGGGAACGCACGAGCTCGGAGATCTCTCCTTCGACGGCATCGCCGCGGTGATGCGCTGCGATCGCCAGGGGTTTCCCGCTGCCCGGGAAGTGATCGGGGACGGCCCGCTGCGCCGGCGGGGCGAGGCACTAACCGGGGAGGCAGGGAAGGGGGATCCAGAGTGAGCAAAGGACTCGATTCCTGCTCTTCGCGGTCCAATGCCACCGAGCCAATCAAAGCGGCCCAAAATCCCTAAGCAGTATCCAACGTCGGGGTGTTGTTGTCACAGTGGACCGGCCGGAAGAGGGTCTGCCGCTGGAACGGCATCTCGTCCAGGTGTTTCGGATGGGGTTCCCAGCTGTGCCACTTGTTGCCGACGGTGTTGTAGCAGTTGAAGATCGCCACCCGGTCGACGCTCTCCTCCGTCCACCTGGCCCCGGTATGTGTGATCGCCTCGGTGAAGAACAGCAGGGAGCCGGCGGGACAGTTGTAATCCTCCCACAACGGGGAGTCGGGATCCGCGGTCGACTGCGGAGCCGGAAACGCCCCCTTGTGGCTGCCGGTGAGGAACATGGTTCCGCCGCAGCCTTTCCGAACCGGATTCAGCTCCCAGACGACGCGCGTCAAACCGCTGTGGGCCTTGTCGTGGTGCAGGTGATAGGTATGGGAGTTGCCGGGGAAGTTCAGCATCCCGTGCCCGCCGTGCGGCCGGAAGTTGTCGTGCCCGTTCGCGCGGATGGTCACAAACGTGCTTTCCTGCCGGAATCCATAGCAGTTCTCGTTGGCGTAGCCGGAAGCGAGGAACTCGTTCATGAATCCGAGAACCGCCGGATGATCGGTCAGGCTCTCCAGGGGGCCTCCGATGGAATAGCGGTGGTGCTCGGGAATCGAACGCGGTTCCCGTTTTAGCCGGTAGCAGAACTCCCGCATCTCCTGAATCTCCGATTCGTTTAGAACGCCGGGGATCAGAAGCCACCCCCGGGTATCGAAGAGAAAGCGTTGTTCTTCCGTAAGCGGGATCTGCGGCAGATTGTCGGCATTCGTTTCGGGATTCGGCATGATGAGGATAACCCGCAGGTCAGGCTCCATTATAACTGGTCATATACTTCCGGCTCTACATCCGGCACATTTTCCAGAACAGCCTCGAACTTTTTCCGGTTACCTCGTCTGGCGCGGCTTTTCAGGTACTCGACCGTCATCAGAGCGGACATCTTCTCCGTCACTGCCAAGGTGATAAACTGATTCATTGAAATCCCCTCCCCTTCCGCCATTTTCTTGATCCGCTTGTGTAGTGAGTCGGGCAATCGAACGCTCAGCGTGCTCATGGCAATGCTCCTGTCCTTTTCCGGGGATTCTTGGCGATTACCGCCTTGTTTTCCATGACTACTCATAGCGCATCGCATTGGCGGGGTTCTCACGGGCGGCGCGGAAGCCTGCGTACGCCACCGTGCCCAGTGCAATCGCAAAAGCGATCGTCCCGCAGAGGAGATAGGTCGTCAGCCCCAGGCCGAACTGATACGCGTATTGCGACAGCCATTGGCCTGCCAGGAAGTGGGCCAGCGGAAACGCCAACAGGCAGGCCAGGGCAACCATTTTCGTCAGGTCGCGAGACAGGAGAGAGAGGATCTCTCCCACCGTTGCACCGAGCACTTTGCGGACGCCGATCTCCCTGGTGCGGCGCTGAAGGACGATGGTCGCGTGGCCGAACAAGCCCATGCAGGCGATGAGGATGGCGACGACGGAGGCAAGGGTAACAGTGCGGCTGATCTCCTTGTCCTCCTCGTACTGACGGGAAAATGTCTGGTTCAGAAACTCGAACTCAAAGGGTTGTTCGGGTGCCACCTGTTCCCAGATCTGCTCCAGATCCGCGAGAGTGTCGTCAACCTCGCGCGTATTCAGCCTCACCAGGGCTCGCTCAAAGGACGCTTCCGGCCCATAGTGGAACAGGGCGGGCTCGATCGACTCCCTGAAGGAGCGGAAGTGGAAATCCGGTGCGATCCCGATGATTGCAGGCGATCCGCTTACGCCGTACCCCCCGTACTCCGGCAGGAATTCCCCCACGGCATCTTCCCCCCAGCCCAAGGCGTCCGCGAGGCTCTGGTTGACGACGACACTTTCCGTCCGGTCTGCCAGCCGTCCGGCCTCAAAAGAGCGGCCGGTCAGGAGGCTGATCCCGAGTGTCGTGAAGAAGTCGGGGTCAACGGCAAAATGATGCACTGTGATACGCTCCCCCTCCGACAGCCTGAGGTGATCGGTGCTGAGGCTGGTCGGAAACTCGCGCTGCAGCAGGGCTACGCCGGCAACCCCCGCCTGGGAAAGAGTTGCCTCCTTGAAACGTTCGCCGAGCCGCGTCGGGTCCGCACCGCGAAGCTTGACAACGACGACCTGATCAGCCGCGTGTCCAAGATTCCGCGACTGGATGTAGGCCAACTGCTGATGAATGGCGATGGTGCAGAAGATCAGGAGGAGGGCCATGCCGTACTGCAAGGTCAGGAGCGCACCCGTCACTTTGCTTTTTCTCCACGGCCCGGCCTCGCGGACGACAGACCAGGGCTGCATGCGCGCCGCTATCAGGGCCGGATAGCTGCCCGCCGCGATGCCGATCAGAACCACCAACAAGACCCCTCCGCCGACGATAATCGAGGTGCCCAGGTCGTGGAGGGCCAGCCCGGACCAGGCGTCAAGCCCAAATTGCGCATTGAAGGTGGGCAACCCCAACTGCACCAAGACCAGTCCGGCGATCAGGGAGAAAAAGGCCAGCAGGACGCCCTCCCCCAAAAACTGCATGGCGATTTGCGCCTTGTTGGCGCCGAGCGCCTTGCGGACGCCCACTTCCGCGCTCCGGCCGATGGAACCCGCTACGGCGAGGGTCGTGAAGTTGAGGCAGGCAACGGCCAGAATGACGCCGATCAAGGCGACGAAGGCGAGAATTCCCTCGATGGGCAGGAATTTTTCATAGCCGTAATAGGTCTGGGCCTGGGAGTCGAGGTAGATCGTCCGCGCGTCCTGGAGTTCGAGTTGGAAGGCATCCGGATCGTCCTTCCAGCGAACGCCTTTGTTGCGTTCCCAGTCCGGGGCAATAAACGCGCGGGAGAAATCCGGGAGCTTCGCTTCGAGCGCCTTCCGCTCGGCAAGAGGGTGAAGCGCGATGTAGGTGGAAGCCGTAGCGCCCCAGTAACTGGCCATGCCGTACCTGGTCCGGTTCTCAAAGCGGATCGCCGCGTCAAAATCCAGGCTTCGCTGTTTCGGCAGATCGGCTAAAATACCGGCGACCGTGTAGGCCTCCGGTCCCTCGTTGCCGTGCAGGACGATCTGCCGGCCCACGAGTTCCGGGTTGTCCCTGAATTCATCCCCGAACATCTGCTCGGCCAGCCGCTTGGAAATAACGACCTGGTCGAGGCCATCCAGCGCCGTGGCCGGATTACCGGCCGCGAATGGGTAGTGGAACATTTGCAGGAACGGGGGATCAACTTCGACCACTGTGTATTCGAGATGGCGCTCGCCGACCTCCATCAGGATATACGTTTTGATGACGCGCGTGGTGCTGGCGATCTCGGCAAATGTTTCCGCCAGCGCTGGCGCGAGATCCTCGCGATGCCAGGCCGAGAGTTGAACATTACCCGAAGCTCTGATCTCGCGGGTGACCACACGGAAGAGGCGGTCATCCTCGCGGAGGTTCCAATCCGCGGCAAGCATGCCGTGCACGCCAATTCCAAGTATTGCGCTGACTGCGATGGCGACCGACAGGCCCACGATGTTGATGCCGGTCACCACCTTGTCGCGCATCAGGTTCCGCAGTGCGATTACGACGTAACTGCGCAGCATCCTGAATTCTCTGGTCTTTTGTTGCGATCGAGCCTCGCAGCCCCCATGCCGATTGCTGGGCCCGTTGCATTGATCGTCGAATACAGCTTTTGCCGGCGGAGGTTGCGCAGGGTAATCAGGAGATAGTTGCGCAGCATGGTCAGCACCTTCCCTCTCGTTCTATCTTGCCGTCCAACAGATGCACCACCCGGCTGCCGTAGCCGGCGTTCTTCTCCGAGTGGGTCACCTGGACGATCGTCGTGCCCTCGTCGTTCAGCTCCCGCAGCATGGCCATCACCTCGTCCCCCTGTTTGGAGTTGAGGTTGCCCGTGGGCTCGTCTGCGAGGATCAGCCCCGGCCGGCCGATCAGGGCGCGCGCGACGCCGACGCGCTGCTGCTCGCCGCCGGAGAGCTGGTGCGGGAACAGGTCCTTCTTGGCCACCATCTGGAAGCGGTCGAGCAGCTCGCTCACCCGCGCCTTGCGCTCGGACCTCTTCACCTGCTGGTAGAGCAGCGGCATCTCCAGGTTTTCGTACACCGTCTGCTCGTCGATCAGGTGATAGGCCTGGAAGACGAAACCGATGTGCCGCCGGTGCACCTCGGTGCGCTCCTTTTCGCTCAGCCCGGCCACCTGTTTGCCGAGGAACCGGTACTCGCCGGCGGTCGGATCGTCGAGCATGCCCATGATGTGCAGCAGCGTCGACTTGCCGGCCCCGCTCGGCCCCATGATCGACAGGAATTCCCCCTCGGCGACGGTCAGGTGCACATGGCGCAGCACGTAGGTCTTGAGGGAGCCGGTCCGGTGGTACTTCTCGATGTCGTGCATCTCGATCATGGCGGTCTCCTCTTGGCGGTTACTTCGTGTGCAGGGTTCTTGCGGGGTTGGCCAGGGCCGCCCGCATAGCCTGGCCGCCAACCGTCAGCCCGGCGATGACGAATGACAGAGCCCCCGACACCATGAACAGGGCCACGCCGATTTCCACGCGATAGGCGAAGTCCTGCAGCCAGTGGTCGGCCAACCCGTAAGCGATTGGCACGCTGAGGAGGAAGGCGATGGCAACGGGTTTGGCGAAGTCGCGAATCAGCATGGCGGCGATGCGGCCTGGTGAGCCGCCGAACACCTTGCGGATGCCGATTTCTCTGGTTCGTGCTTGAGCGGCGTGGGCGGCCAGCCCGAAGAGCCCTACCGAGGCTACGGCGAGGGCCGAAAAGAGAAGGAGGGCGAGTGTGCGTCCCACCCTCTGTTCGTCGGAATGGAGTTTGGCGACGACCTCTTCCAGGGAATGGCGCTGGATGGGGAGGTAGGGAGCGGCGGCGGACCACTTGTCGTCAATCACTTTGAGGGCTTCTTCGAGGTGGCCGGATTGCACCCGCACGATAATGACTCCCACCCTTTCGTCGAGTTGTGCTATGACCAGGGGTTCAACCTTGTAGCGCGGACCCCGGAAGTGGAAATCCTCGATCACCCCCACGACGGGCCTCTCCAGGCCGTGGACATGGCCATCGGGGCCGGGAATGAAGCGGCGAAGGAAGCCGTCGGGGATCGTCTTTCCCAGGGGTTCTTCAAATTCCAGCCAGCGCACGGCGGTCTCATTTATCACGACCGCATTGGCGTCGGCCGGCGCATCGGTCAGGGGGCGTCCCTGGACCATGCGCAATCCCATGATCTCAATGAAGTCGCTATCTGCTTCATACTCGCTTATCGATATTTCCCCCTCCCCTCTGATGATGTACCTCCGTTGCGAACACCCTGACCAGGTACTGTCGTAGAGAGACTCACCGCGGCGATACGGCTGTCTTGAAGCAACTCAGCTTTGAAAGCTCGGGCCTGGTCTGCGGTCAGGCCGCCGCTATGGCGGTTGTGGACGATGACAACCTGTTCCGGCTCCAGCCCCAGGACGGAGTTCTCGCGGAGCAGGTTCTGGATGAAATTGACTTGGTGCCATATCAACAGCGTCATCGTCATCAACGTCGCAGTAACGGTGAACTGCGCCACTACTAGACCCCGGCGCAGGCGCGCGCCGCCGAGGCGGCCCCCGCGCTCCAAGACCGCCGGCTGAAAGCATGCCACGACCCATGCCGGGTAGGCGCCCGCTGCCAGTCCGACCGCTATCGCCAGCACCGCAGCCCCGGCGCAGGTCGAGATAGTCCAGCGGGGTGACCGTTCAAAATCGAATTCCCCAATCGCAGGCAGGAACGGAGCCACTGTTTCTGCCATGGCAACGCCAAGCAACGTGGCCCCGACGCTCAGCAGTACCGACTCGCCCAGAAGTTGACGAATGAGCTGGGCGCGATGGGCGCCGAGGGCCTTGCGCACGCCTATTTCGTGTATCCGTCCCTGGGCCCGCGCCGTCGCCAGGTTCACGTAGTTGAACCCGGCGAGCGTCAGGAGCACCATTGCCAGGGTGGCGAACAAAGCGAGGTGCATGGGGTTGCCACTCGGGCCGATGCCGTTGGAAAATTCCGTGTCGAAATAGATCGATTTCAAAGGCTGCAGCGAGTAGGAATCGGTAGCTTCGGGCAACCCCCTGGCTTCCTGAACGATATCTGAAATCCGCTCGGCTACCGTAGCGGCATCTGCATTGGGATTCAGCTGCACGAAGGTCTCGTAGGCATAAGTCTTCCAGCCCAAATCCTCTTCCCTTTGCGTGTGGTGCACAGTGGCCAAGGAGAGCAGGGCCGAGAACTGCAGCAATGAGTTGGAGGGCAGTTGGCCGACGACGCCGGTAACCGTGCAATCGATGGCTTCGTTGTAGCGGACGATCTGGCCCATGGGATCGTCCTCTCCAAAGAGCCGCCGGGCCAGAGGTTCGGTCAGCACCATGGTGTAGGGGCGCGACAAAGCGGTCTTGGGGTCGCCACGCAGGAGAGACAAGCTGAACATTTCGAAAACACTGGATTCTGCCCAACGAACCCCGCTCACACGAATCCCATTCTTGTCTCCGACTCTGAGAAGACGCGGCGCCTCCCCGGCGATGCGGACTGTTTCCTCGACTTCGGGCATTCGCTCCTTCAGGGTCGGCCCAAGAGGTAGCGGCAGAGTTGCCGAGCGCAATCCCAAATCAGCCGGCCAATCGCGCGGGTCCTTTTTCTCGATGACGCGGAAAACCCTGTTCTTTTCCTTGTGGAAATCGCCGACGGAGAGCTGATAGGCGGCCAACTGGATGACCAGCAGGCAGAGGGCCAGGCCGACGGCCAGCCCGAAGAGGTTGATCGCCGCGTAGCCGCGCTCTCTCCAAAGGTGGCGAAGGGCGGTGGTCAGATAGTTGGCCAGCATGAGGGCTCCTTTCGTCGGGGTCCGTGCATCCTGCGTCGGCGCCTGGACATTGCACGGCGGTTCCCTTCCGGAACGCAGCCCTGTCCGGGTTTGCGTTCCAGCACCTTCGAGATGTGCCGAGTCACGACCATTCCCTCTACTCGTACCTCAACGCATCCGCCGGGTTGGTCCGCGCCGCCAGCCAGGTCTGTCCGCTGACGGTCGCCAGGGCGACGGCGAGGACGCCGGCACCTGCCAGCGCGAACCATTCCGGGCTTTGGTCGATGCGGTAGGCGTAGAAGGCGAGCCAGCGGTCGAGGACGAAGAAGGCAAGGGGCCAGGCGATGGCGTTGGCCGCCACCACGAGCCAGCCGAACTCGCGTGACATCAGCAGCAGGACGCTGCCGGTGGTGGCCCCGAGGACCTTGCGGATGCCGATTTCCCGGGTGCGCCGGGCCGCGGCGAGGGCGGCGAGCCCGACGAGTCCCATGCAGGAGATGACCAGGGCGATCGCGCTTATCCACTTCATGACCGTGCCGACGCGACGCTCGGTTTCGTATCTCGCTGCGAAGGCGTCGTCGAGGAAGCTCACGCCCTGTAACTCGTACTCCGGCAAAACCCGCTTCCACAACGCCCTTACCTCCTCGAGCGCCGCGGGAAGATCGCGGTGATCGAGCCGGAACAGGATGTGCCGGAACCTGTCGTTTCCCGGCCTTCCCGACATGAGCGTAGTCAGGAGGGCCGGCCCCACGGTGTGGCGCATGTCTTCGTAGTGGAAATCCTCGACAATGCCGATCACCGATATCGGCACATCAACAGCATAGGGAACCGTCAGGGTGCGGCCGATCGGGTCCTCGGGTCCCAGGAGACGCGCCGCGGTCTTGTTGAGGAGGATGCCGAGCGGCCGACCGGGCTCGTCGCTTTGGCCGAAGCCTTGCCCGGAAAGGAGATCGATCCCCATGACGCGCAGGAAATCCGGACTTACGCGGAAGGGCTTGAGGTGGAACGTATTCCCACCGAGCTGGAATGGTTTGGGGAACTCGCCACCAGTGCCGGGTGCGGCCGAAGTACCGGCGACCCCTTTGACAAGTCCGGGCCGGGAATCGATCTCGCCGGCGAGGCGTTCAATCTGCAAAGCGTCAAGACCGCCGTTACTGTGAGCCAGCACCACCCGGTCGCCATCGAACCCCAGATTGGTGCGCATGAAATTGAGCTGCCGCTCCATGGTGATCGTCACCACGACGAGAAAGGTCGACAGGGCGAACTGCAGGAGGATCAGACCGCGGCCGATGCGGCCTCGGCCAAGCTGTGGCGCCTTTCCGTAAAGGGCCCGGATCGGGTGAAGCCGGCCGATGACCTGGGCCGGGTACAGGCCCGAGAGAACGCCGACCAGGAGAGCCAGGGTCAAGGCGTATGTCCCGGTCTTGACGGACAGCCATTCGAGATCGAGTTGTCGATGCACGACCTGGTTGAAGGCGGGCAGGAGCATTTCGGCCAGGGCCATGCCCCCGGCGACGGCGATCAGGCTGACGACGATGGCCTCGGCGAGGAACTGGTTGGAGAGCTGGTGGCGGGTGGCGCCGATCGCCTTGCGCAGGCCGACTTCGAGAGTCCGCGTCATGGCGCGTCCCAGGGCGAGGTTGACGAAGTTGATGGCCGCGATCAGCAACACGACCACGGCCAGCCCGGCCAGCAGGTAGCAGTGCTCGATCTTGCCGTGGCCGATGCGGGCGGGCGCTTCTATTTCGGGTCCGAAGTGAGCGCCTTGGAGGGGTAGCAGCTTGGGTAGGACCTTTCCGCCCATGTATTTGTAATCGATGGCCAGCGTCGCCAGCAGTGCTTCCATTTCGGCCGGCTCTACCCCGTCTTCGAGTTCGATGAACAGCCCGTTTATGCCGAGTACAGTAATGAGCCCGTTTTTGTCGCGTATTAATTGCAGCTCCTCGACCGTTGCCGTAGGCACGAGAATATCCAGATGCAGAATAGAAGGCCCCGGCAGAGGGGCCAGCACCCCCGCGATGGTGCGTTCCACCTGGATAGGCGTCTCCTTCGGTGGTGACGTCGTGTGATCCTGATGGACGACGTGCAGCCGGATGCGCTCCCCCAGCATGGAATGGACTGGAACATCGGGTCCGAAGTATTTCTGCGCCGTTTTATGGGCGAGGACGACACCCTGGGGGTCGACAAGGGCGGTAGCCGGATCGCCGGCGGCCAGCGGCAGGGTGAACAGGGTGAGGAAGGCCGGATCGACAGCGAGGAAAGATTCCCAGAAGGTTGCCTCGCCGTACGAGACCTTGCCGGATGCACGGTGCGTGTGGACCGATTCCCGAATGCCGGCGACTGTAGTGCGCACTGCCTCACGCAGCTCGGGACGTAGCATCGTGCTGTCGTTGAAGAGGTCGTCAGGATCCAGGCGTTCAAATTCAAAGTAGATGAGAAAGATCCGGTCCCCCTTTTCGTGCCATGAGTCGTAGGAGGTCTCGTGGCGCACGAACAGCAGACACAGCACGACCACCGCCAGGGCGGCGGACAGTCCGACGATGTTGATCAGCGAGATCGTCCTGTTGCGTCCCAGCACGCGCAGGGCAATGATCAGGTTGCTCTTCCACATAGTCCCGTTCCTTGAGTTCCCAGGGTCGCCGGCTTCAGCGCTCCCTGGCTATGTTCGCGGTCATCCTTCTCTCTACTCGTACCTCAGCGCATCCGCAGGGTTGGTCCGCGCCGCCAGCCAGGTCTGTCCGCTGACGGTCGCCAGGGCGACGGCGAGGACGCCGGCACCTGCCAGCGCGAACCATTCCGGGCTCTGGTCGATGCGGTAGGCGTAGAAGGCGAGCCAGCGGTCGAGGACAAAGAAGGCGACGGGCAAGGCGATGGCGTTGGCGGCCACCACGAGCCATCCGAACTCGCGCGACATCAGCAGCAGGACGCTGCCGGTGGTAGCCCCGAGGACCTTGCGGATGCCGATTTCCCGGGTGCGCCGCGCCGCGGCGAGGGCGGCGAGCCCGACGAGTCCCATGCAGGAGATGATCAGGGCGATCGCGCTTATCCACTTCATGACCGTGCCGACCCGCCGTTCGGTTTCGTATCTCGCTGCGAAGGCTTCGTCGAGGAAGCGCACTTCCTCCAATTCATGCTCCGGCAGCACCCGTTCCCACAGCGCCTTCACTTCCTCGACGGCTGCAGGCAGGTCGACGCGGTCGAGCCGGAAAAGGGTTGTGAACCTGACGTCTCCCTGCAATCCGGGCTCGACCGCGGTCAGGAAGGCCGGCCCTACGGTGTGGCGCATGTCCTCGTAGTGGAAATCCTCGACAATTCCGATGACCGTCATCACTACATCATCATCACCTCCCGGCATTTCCCCGAAGAGACTCCCGTCTACAATCATAAATCCACCCGAAACGAATTGGCGGAATTGGCGTATAGTCAGGGTGCGGCCGATCAGGTCCTCGGGTCCCAGGAGGCGGGCTGCGGTCTCGTTGAGGAGGATGCCGCTTCGCAGACGGGGCTCGTCGCTCCGGCCAAAGCCTTGCCCGGAGAGGAGATCGATTCCCATGACGCGCAGGAAATCCGGACTTACGTGGAAACCTGTGGCGCGAATGGTGTTTTCACCGAGTTGGATTGAAATAGGGATATTGAAGCCAGTGCCAAGTGTCGGCCGAGTGCCGGCGACCCCCCTGACCAGTCCCGGCCGGGAATCGATCTCGCCGGCGAGACGCTCGATCTGCAAAGCTTTGAGAGAGTCTTTGCTGCGGATCGATACAACCTGGTCGCCGTCGAACCCCAGGTTTGTGCGCATGAAATCGAGTTGCCGTTCCATGGTGACCGTCACCACGACGAGGAAGGCCGACAGGGCGAACTGCAGGACGATGAGACCGCGGCCGATGCGGCCGCGGCCGAGTTGGGGCACCTTCCTGGAGAGGGCACGAACCGGGTGAATCCGGGAGATGACCTGGGCGGGGTAGAAGCCCGAGAAAACGCCGACCAACAAGGCCAGGGTCACAGCGCCTGTCCCGGTCTCGATGGACAGCCACTCGAGCTCGAGCTGCCGGGACACGGCTTGGTTGAAGGCAGGCAGCAGTAATTCGGCCAGGGCCATGCCTCCGGCGACGGCGATCAGGCTGACGACGATGGCTTCGGCGAGGAATTGGATGGAGAGCTGGGGGCGGGTGGCGCCGATCGCCTTGCGCAGGCCGACTTCGAGCGTCCGCGTCATGGCCCGGCCCAGGGCGAGGTTGACGAAGTTGATGGCGGCGATCAGCAGCACGACGGCGGCCAGCCCGGCCAGCAGGTAGCAGTGCTCGATCTTGCCGCTGCCGATGCTGGCGAAAGCTCCCTGTATTTCGGGTCCAAAGTGTGCCCCCTGAAGAGGTACCAGGTCGAGTCGGATATTGAAGATTTGGTCCTCGCCCGCCAGAGGTGCCAGTCGTGTTTCCATTTCCTTCGGTTTCACGCCCTCTTCGATCTCTATAAACAGCCCGCCTGTGCCCGCAACCAGCTCTGTGCCCGTAATTTGCAGCTCATCGGTTGTTGCGGTGGGTACAAATACATCGGTATGCAGAATTGAAGGCCCGGGCAGAGGAGCCAGCACTCCAGCGATAGTGAGTTCCATCTCAACAGTCGTGTCTTTCCACGTAGGAAGAGTATGAGTATGGGTATGAGTAGGAGTGTGATGCGTTTCCATCTCCGGAGTCGTTTCCAGTTTATGAAGGACGACGTGCATCCGGAGGCGCTTCCCCAGCATGGCGCGGGGGGAAACGTCGGAGCCGAAGTACGTCTGTGCCGTCTCGTGGCCGAGGACGACACTGTGGGGATCGTCGAGGGCGGTCGCGGCGTCCCCGGCGGCCAGCGGGAGGGTGAACAGGGTGAGGAAGGCCGGATCTACAGCGAGGAGTTTCTCCTGGAAAGTCGTCTCGCCGGTCGAAACCATACAGTTCCACCGGTTCATCAGGATCGATTCGCCGATACCTGGGACGTTCGTGCGCACCGCCTCGCGAAATCCGGGACGTATCCAGGCGGTGTTCCTCTTGAAGCTGCCAAAATCAGCCCCAGGGTCCTGATCTTCTAAATGGACGTAGAAGATCCGGTCGCCCTTTTCGTGCCAAGTGTCGAAGGAGGTCTCATGGCGCACGAACAGCAGACACAGCACCACCACCGCCAGGGCCGCGGACAGTCCGACGATGTTGATCAGCGAGATCGCCCTGTTGCGTCCCAGCACGCGCAGGGCAATGATCAGGTTGCTCTTCCACATGGTCCCGTTCCTTGCAATTCCCCGGGTCGCCGGCTTCAGCGCTCCCTGGCGATGTTCTCGGTCACGACCCTTCCGTCGAACAGGTGGATGACCCGGTGGGCGAAGTCGGCGTAGGCCGGCGAGTGTGTCACCATCACCACCGTGGTGCCGCTCCGGTTCATCTCGGTGAGCATCTCCATGACCTCGTCCCCGTGGCGCGAGTCGAGGTTGCCCGTCGGCTCGTCGGCGAGCACCAGCTTCGGCTCGGAGACCAGGGCTCTCGCCACCGCCACGCGCTGCTGCTGGCCGCCGGACAACTGCTGCGGAAAGTGCTTGCCGCGGTGGGTGATCTGCATCTGGTCGAGGATCGACCCCACCCGCTCCCTGCGCTCCCGGCCCGGCAGGCCCATGTAGAGCAGGGGCAGCTCGACGTTCTCATGGACGGTCAGCTCGTTGATCAGGTTGTACGACTGGAAGACGAAGCCGATCGTCCCCTTGCGCAGGTTCGCCCGCAGGCGCTCGGAGTAGGTGGAGACCTCTTCCTCCAGCAGCCAGTATTCCCCTCCGGTCGGGTTGTCGAGCAGGCCGAGCAGGTTGAGCAGCGTCGACTTGCCGCAGCCGGACGGCCCCATGATGGCGGCGAACTCCCCGTCGGCGATCTCGAGGTTGACGTTGTCGAGGGCGGTCGTCTCCACCTCCTCGGTGGTGTAGACCTTGCGCAGCCCCACGGTGCGGATCAGCGCCGTCTTGCCGTTTCCGGTGTTCGCCGCGGTCTCGGTCATCTTTCCTCTCCTTGTTCAGGGTGCGCTTACCGCAACACCAGCACGTCCATGTTTTCGCCGAAGCTCTCGTAGCTCGAGGTGATCACCTGCTCCCCGGGTTCGAGTCCCTCCAGCACCTCGTAGACCCGGGGGTTCTGGCGCCCGAGGGAGATGGAGCGCCGCGTCGCCTGCTCCCCGGAAGCGTCGAGCACGTAGGCCCAGTGGCCCCCGGTCGACTGGTAGAACCCGCCGCGCGCCACCTGCACCGCCTCCTCGAGGTTGCCCAGCTCCAGGCGGATGTGCAGGCTCTGGCCCCGGCGGATGCCCTCGGGCGCTTCCCCCTCGAAGACCAGATCCACCTCGAAACGGCCCTCCCTGACCTCCGGGTAGACCTTGCGGATCACCAGGCCGTACGTCTCACCGCCGCTGTCGAAGCTGCCCCGTTGCCCCCGGCCGACGCGGCCGATGTAATGCTCGTCGATGGCGGCGCGCACCTTGAAGCCGCCGGTCATGTCGATCTGTCCAAAGCGCACTCCGGTCCCCTTGCTCTCTCCAACCTCCGCCTCGAGCGTGGTCAGCTGCCCGGCCACCGGGGCCCGCACCGTCAGGTTGTCCAGCCGCCGCCCGACGATTTCGAGATCGCGCCCGGTGCGCTCCACCGCCGAGACCAGCTGCACCACCTTGCTCGCCGCCAGCAGCGAGTCCTGGGTCAGGGTCTGGCGGGTCAGGGCCATGCGGCGGGCGCTGTACTCGTACTCGTCGCGCAGCCGCTCGTACTCCTGGCGCGACATGATGGCGGCCAGGTCCTCCGCGGGCAGGTCCTGGTAGCGCTCGAAGTTGCGCTTGTCCACGGCGAGCCGGTACTCGATCTCCATCAGCCCCTTCCGCGAGGCCAGCAGGTTCTGCTCCATGGTCAGCCGGCCGTTGAGCAGCGCCTCCCTGCTGCGCTCCAGCCCGGCCTCCTGCTGCAGGATGGTCAGCTCGAGGTCGGGGTTGGCGAGGCGCAGCAGCGGGTCGCCCGCGGCCACCTGGGCCCCCTCTTCGGCGAAGACCTGAACCACCTGGCCGCTCTCCAGGGCATCGAGGTACACCGTGCGCAACGGCAGCACGGTGCCGCGCACCGGGATGTACTCCAGGAACGGGGCGAGCTCGACCGTCGACAGGGTCAGGCGGTCGCGCTGGACGTTGAGCTTGCGCACCCCGAAATCGGCGAGCAGGCCGTATCCACACAGCCCGGCCAGCAGCAGAACAGCAGCGCCCAGGGCGATGCGCCGCGGCGTGAAGCGCCGCTTCTCGATTTTGCGGTCCATGCCGAGGCCGCCGCCGGGGCGGGTGCTGCCGGGGTCGGATTCGGCAGGCTCGACCTTGCTCTTTGGGAAAACCTTGATGTTCGCAGGCATGATATTTTCAGCTGTATCTTGACGCAGTCCTTTATGCCGCCGAAGCAAAATGCGTGCTATGTCACCTAACCTTCTGGAAAACAACGGGATGAAACGAATCGCCCCGACGGAAGGGGGGCCTTGACTGTCCGCTGGCGATACACTTGGTGTCCGCTGGCGTACACTTGGAACCCTGCCAGGGCATTCCTCCAGCCCTTGCAAGCGGCCGCCGCGTGGCCCCCGGACTCCCATTGCCAAGGCCTCCCGGCTCGAGCGCTGGAATCCCGCGTCTCCAAGCCTGGCCTGCGTTCGGGGGCATTTTCCACGGCCGCAGCCGGAAGCGCCCGGCCCGCATGCTGAAGTGCGGCGTCTCGAATCCATACCAGAACTCGTGCCCCGATGCCGGCCCGGTGCCGGCTCGTCGGGCCCGCCCCCGGGAGGCGGTACTCCCCAGCGGCCCAGCAACGTCGATTCTCCGAACCCGCGGCCCCGCCGCCAATGCGCGGGGTGGCGCCCGAACTCCGCATTTCCCATGTCCCAGGCTCGCAGGCGGGAATCCGCGTCTCGAAGCTTTGCCTGCGCTCGGGGCCTTTCCATGGCCGCGGCCGCGAATTCCTTGGCCTCGCCACATGAACTTCCATGCCTGAGACCGCCCCTCTCATCCTCGTAGTCGACGACGACCGGGACGTCCTCGTCGCCGCTCGCCTGCTGCTCAAGCAGGAGGGCTACCGGGTGCGGACCGAGAGCGATCCCCGGTCCATTCCCGAGGTCCTCGAGAAGGAGTCGCCCGCGGTCGTCCTCCTCGACATGAACTTCACCCAGGAGGCGACCAGCGGCAGGGAGGGGTTCTACTGGCTGCGGCAGATCCGCGAGCAGGACCCGGCCGCGGTCGTCCTGCTGGTCACGGCGTACGGGGACGTCGAGATGGCGGTGCGCGCCATCAAGGAGGGGGCGGTCGATTTCGCCCTGAAACCCTGGCAGAACGAAAAGCTGCTCGCCACCGTGTCCGCGGCCGTCCAGCTGCACCGCTCGCGCCGGGAGGCGGGGCGCCTGCGCTCCCGGCAGCAGCGGCTGTCAGCGGACCTCGACCGGCCGTTTGCCGAGATCGTCGGCGAGGCCCCGGTCCTGCAGGAAGTCTTCCGGACGATCGCCAAGGTGGCCGCCACCGACGCCAGCGTCCTCATCCTCGGGGAGAACGGTTCCGGAAAGGAGCTGGCGGCGCGCGAGATTCACCGCCGCTCGCAGCGCGCCGGCGAGGTCTTCATCGCCGTCGACCTGGGCTCCCTGAGCGAAACCCTGTTCGAGAGCGAGCTGTTCGGCCACGTCAAGGGGGCCTTCACCGACGCCCGCAGCGACCGCGCCGGCCGCTTCGAGATCGCCTCCGGGGGTACCTTGTTCCTCGACGAGATCGGCAACCTGCCCCTGTCCCTGCAGGTCAAGCTGCTCGCCGCCCTGGAGAACCGGCGGATCGTCCGCGTCGGCGCCAACCACCCGGTGCCGGTGGACGTGCGCCTCATCTGCGCCACCAACAGGCCGGTTGACGAGATGGCCGCGGCCGGCAGCTTCCGCCAGGACCTCCTCTATCGCATCAACACCGTGGAAGTCCGGATTCCCCCGCTGCGCGAGCGCCCCGCTGACATCCCGCTGCTCGCCCGCCACTTTCTCGACCAGTACAACGCCAAGTACCGCAAATCCCTGACCGGACTGACGGCCGAGGCGCTCGCCCACCTGCGGGCTTACGCCTGGCCGGGGAACGTGCGGGAGCTGCAGCACGCGGTGGAGCGCGCCGTCATCATGAGCGAAGGGGACCAGCTGACCTCGGCGGACTTCCTGCTGACCGCGGCTCCGCCCCCCGGGGAGAGCCTCGCCTTCGACAGCTACAACCTCGAAGAGGTGGAGGGCGAGGTGATCGCGCGGGTGCTGCGCAAGCACCAGGGCAACGTCAGCCGGGCCGCGCGCGAGCTCGGACTGACCCGCACCGCCCTCTACCGCCGCATGGAGAGGTATGGACTGTGAGAAGCCTTACCTGCGGATTTTGCAGTATCCGATCTGCCCTTTTCCTTTGGGCAGGCTGACACAGTGTAGAGTAGGTTCAACTATGGCGAGTGGAAGAAATCTGAAGGAGGAAGCATGACCGATCTACAGACTGAAAAGGTAGCAAGACCAGCGGCACGCACAGACGGCATGACCCAGCATCAGGGAAATACCAAGGCACGACGACTCTTGTCTGCCTGGTTGGCCGACGAATCCGGCTATGAAGAGGCAACGTGGTCCAACCTCAAGCAAAATCTGGAGGTCAACCGCTCTGGTCATAGAAAGCTATGCAGTGCCTGACGTACTCCTGTTCGATGCCGGAGTTCTGGGACAGGCGTCCCATCCACGGCAGAATCCCGCGTTTGCTCAGTGGTTCGACCAACTGTTGGCAACTGAGACAACGGTTATGATTCCCGAAATTTCCGACTATGAAGTACGGCGTGAGTTAATCCGCGCCCGACGTGAGATGGGCGTTTGTCGCCTCGACCAACTCGAACAGGCCCTGCCGTACTTGCCTGTTACCACCGCCGTTATGTTGCGCGCCGCCCAGTTATGGGCCGAAGCAAGACAACGAGGTCGCCCGACTGCCGATCCAAAGAACTGGATTGCGACGTGATTCTTGCAGCTCAAGCCCGGGAAGTCGGAGCCACCATCGTCACAGACAATATCGGCCATCTTTCGCTGTTCGTGGAAGCCAAGAGTTGGCGCGACATCTGAGTGGCTGAAGTGCTCGATTTCACCCAACCTCACCTGTTGAGGAACGAGGAGGAGTACGATGCCGCCGTCGCGGAAATCGACGCCCTTCTCGACAGCGATCCTCCGCCAGGGTCCGAGGCGTATGATCGGCTAGAGTTCCTGTCGGTACTGGTGCAGGCTTATGAAGACGCTCATGTGCCTGCTTTCGAGCAGCCACTCCCCAGGAAGTGGTCGACTCCGTCCTGGAGCAGAAGGGGCTTACGCGGGCGGACCTGGCGAAATGGTTGGGAGGCAGAAGCCGGACCTCGGAATTTTTCAGCGGAATCCGCCCTCTTTCCCTTCGGCAGGTTGGCGCATTGAGAAAGCATCTGGGCATTCCGGCGGATGTACTGCTGAGCCTTCCACCGTAATCCTGCCCAATCGTTGGCGACCAGCGGCACAACGCACTTCACAAGACCCGGACTGAGCCGCACCGCCCTCTGCTGCCGCATGGAGAAGCATGGCCTCTGAAGTCCGGGACCTGACGAATCTGCCGCGCCGCCTGATTCAGGGCTGCCGCTCCTTCCGCGCGCGGATCCTGCTCCGCGTCCTTCTTCTCGGCGCCACCCTGTGGCTGCTGTTCCACACGACGGCGGGAGGATGGAGCTACCCCGCCGTTACCGTCGCCGCCGCCCTCCTCCTGCTCTACCAGATCTACGGCCTCGTCCATTTCGTCGACCGCACCAACCGCGACCTGGCCCGCTTCCTCGCCGCCATCCGTTACGCCGACTTCTCGCAGACCTTCGTCACCGGCGGTCTCGGCTCCTCCTTCGACGAGCTCAAGACGGCGTTCAACGAGGTCCTCGACGCCTTCCGTCTGGCGCGGGCGGAGAAGGAGGAACAGGCGCGCTACCTGCAGACCGTGGTGCAGCATATCGGCGTCGGCCTGCTCGTGTTCGACCGCGGCGGCAGGGTGTCGCTGATCAACAACGCCGCCACGCGCCTTCTGGGGGTGCCCCGGTTGGGCGACATCGCCGACCTCGACCGCGTAAGTCCCGGCCTGGCCGCGGCCCTGAAAAAACTCGGGCCCCGGGGCCGCGACCTGGTGCGCTTGGAGGAGATCCAGCTCGCCCTGCACGCCTCGGTGTTCCGCACGGAGGACCGTGAGCACACCCTGGTGGCGCTCCAGGACATCGGTCCCGACCTCGACGAAAAGGAGACGGAGGCCTGGCAGAACCTGATCCGCGTGCTGACCCACGAGATCATGAACTCCATCACCCCGATCGCCTCGCTGGCGGCCACCGCGGACGGCATGCTGAAGGAAGGGGGCCTCGACGGGGAGACCGCCGAAGACATCCGCACCGCGGTCGGCACCATCCAGCGGCGCAGCGAGGGCCTGATGCAGTTCGTCGAAGCCTACCGCGGCCTCACCCGGGTGCCGGCGCCTTCGTTCGAGATCGTCCCGGTGGCCGGCGTTTTCTCCCGAGTCGAACAGCTGCTGCGGCCCCAGTTCGCCGAGTCAGGGATCGAGCTTCACACCGAGGTCGATCCCCCCGGCCTCGAGCTGACCGCGGATCCGGGGCAGGTCGAGCAGGTCCTCATCAACCTGCTGAGCAACGCCTGCGAAGCCACCGAGGGCGGCGCCGGGGCGCGCGTCGACCTGAGCGCTCACCTGGCGCGGGGGAAGGTCGTCGTCGAGGTCGCGGACAACGGGACGGGGATCGTCGAGGAGGCGCTCGGCAAGCTCTTCATCCCCTTCTTCACGACCAGGCAGAACGGCTCGGGAATCGGACTGAGCCTGTGCCGCCAGATCATGAGGCTGCACCGCGGCTCCATCTCGGTGCGCTCGCAACCGGGGGTGCGGACGGTGTTCTCGCTGCGGTTCTGAGCTGATCAGAACGAGGGCAGGATACCTGAGCAGGAAAAACCGGCGGCAGTGGGGGGCGATGGCAAAGCCGCCGTTTTATTGATGTGGATGCATGGTGGGTTGCCCATGCGGCCGGCCCGAACACCCGGGCGCCAATCATGCAACACACAGGGCCATCCAACTTGCCAGGGGATTGCGTTTCCTCATTCCTTCGGTCCGGACAACCGACCCGACACTCGGGCAAAGGACAGCCGCATGGAACCAACTGAAATAGCGGAGCAGATCAGGCAAAACGGCTACTGTATCGTCGAGGACGTCATCCCCGCCGGGGAGGTCGGCAGGATTCGGGAGCGCGTCGTCCGGGCCCAGGAGGCCAACGACGCCGCCAACCAGGCCAGGGAAAAGGCGACCCGCGCCAGGGGCCACCGCATCGGAGCCCGCGGCGTCGGCGTGCTCAAGCAGGCGATAAACCACGACCAGTCGTTCGCGCCGTACCTGGCCGACCGGCGGATCGTCGGGGCACTCGAGATCTTCTTCGGTCCCTGGCTGCGGATCTCATGCACCGACGCCGTGGTGAACCACCCCGGGAACGAGCGCGGCTACTGGCACGCGGACTGGCCCTTCAACCAGACGAACGCCTCCAATGTCCCCGCCCCCTACCCGGACGTGATGATGCACGCGTCGTCGCTGTGGATGCTGACCGATTTCACCGCCGCCAACGGAGGGACGCTGCTGTTGCCGGGCACGCACCGGAAGGACCACAATCCGGCGAAGGGAGACCTCCCCGGGTTCGACCACGAGGCACCCCAGCCGGCCGAGGTCCACGCCGAGGGCAGGGCGGGAGCGGTGCTGCTCTCCGACAGCCGGCAGTGGCACGCAGTGGCCCCCAACCGGAGCGGCAGCCCCCGGGTGGCGCTGATCGTGCGCTACGCTCCCTGGTGGCTGAACCTGAATCCGGCGCAGACAGGCACACCGGAGCACGAGATGATGGTGGTGGAGACCCGCGGGAAGAACTACGAAATGGAGCCGCTGCGCCGCGACGTGTACGAAGGGCTTCCCGAAGAGGTGAAGCCGCTCTACCGGCACTTCGTGGCCAACTAGGGGAACGGTGGCTCGGAGCTGCCGTAACACCAGCGTCTGCCGCTGACTTCCCGGACCGAGATACGGGGACCGCGCCAGACTGAAATGCCGGTCGCAGTTGCCCGGAGTGCCCGGTCCTACCTGAACCAGTCGTACTCCTCACGGAGCGAGCGGTCGGCCAGGGGAAAATCCACGCGGGCGCCGTTGCGGGCGGAGGATTCCTTCAGGGCGAGGCTGGCCTCCAGGGCAACGGCCACCCGGCGGCCGGAATTCTTCGGTTCGTCGAGCTTGCCGGCAAGACAGTCCATGACGTCGGCGAGTGAGAAGATCGCCCCGTAAATGCCGGTCTGCGGGCCGTCCCAGGGCAGCTCGACCCGAACCTTGGCCATCTTCCTGCCCTCGGGCATCAGAGGCACTTCCATTTCCGACCACTTGCGCCATCCATTCGACCAGTCGTGGACCAGCTCGCCGATGGTGCCGGTTATGCGAAGCTGGGGGGCGCCGCGACGGAAATGGACGATCAATCCGTCTTCTGCGACGAGAAACCCCTGGCCGCGGAATTCGTTGCTCTCGTTCTCCTGCCGGTGGCCGGTGCCGACGACCCAGGCGGGGGCGGAGTCGAGGAAGTAGGACCAGTTCTGGTGCTGGGCCCCCGGTCCCGTCGTCTCCATCGAGACTACCTCGCCGATGGCTCCCTCCTGCACCAGCTTCCTGGCGTGGCCGAAGGAAGGGTGGGTGGTGGTGATGGCCCCGCAGGAGAGAGGTACTCCGGCTTCGGCGCAGGCCTTGACCATGCGGTCGGCCTCCTCCAGCGAGTGGCACATCGGCTTGTCGGTCACGATCGCCCTGGCCCCGGCCTCGACCGCGGCGCAGGTCAGGTCGGCGCGCCCCTTGGTGTTGGTGGCGATGGCGACGATGTCGAGGCGTTCCTCGCGCAGCATCTCATAGGCGTCGGTGTAGACGGCGTCGACGCCGTAGCGCTCGCTGAAGACCTCGATCCGTTTGGGATCTCGGTCGGCCCCTGCGACCAGGTCGATTTCCGGCCGGTCGACGAGAGCCTCGGCGTAGGAAGTGGGAACCCAGGCGCCGGGGTACTCGTAGTGGTGGAAGGTGCGGTGGACGTCGAGCTCGGGGGTGGGGCGGTCGATGTCGTCGACGTGGTAGCGGTCGGGGTGGCGGTTGTTGTAGGTCAGGTCGTAGAGCATGCCCATGTAGCCAAGGCCGATTACGCCTCCGCGGTATTCTGCCATCTTGTTTCCTCCTGATTGTGGGTTGGGGATCGTTGGGTCGGAATCTCATTCAGCACGCTAGCGGTCCCAGCGCGACTGCCGGAACTCAATGCGGCAGTGGACGTCGAGCAGCACCGTCCGCCCCTCGGCATTGAGCCGCTGCGCCCGCTCGAGGGCGGGAACCAGCTCGTCCGCCTCCTTGACGACGATGCCGGCGGCGCCCATCGCTTCGGCCAGCCCGGCGTAGTTCCCCGTCATCTGCGAAACCCCGTAGCGCTCGCGGGCGGTCGGAAAGCCGCCCGGGTAGGTCGCCATGCCCCCGTTGTCGAGCACCACGGTCGTGATCGGCACCTGGGCGCGCACCGCGGTTTCGATGTCGAGCCCGGACATGCCGAAGGCGCCGTCCCCCATCAGGTTGAGGCAGAACTTGTCGGGGTGGGCGAGCTTGGCTCCGATCATCAGGGGGATGCCGAAGCCCAAATGGGTGGTCCGCCCCCAGCCGACGTAGCTGTGGGGTGCGGTGGCGGTGTAGAAGGGGACCATCGAATCGCGCGGGGCGCCGGCGTCGTGGGTGACGATGCTGTTCTCCCTGTCGAGAGTGCGATCGATCGCCTGGATAACCCGGTAGGGGTTGAGAGGTTGTTCCGGTGAGTTCAGCAGCGGCGTCCACTCCGCCAGCCATTGCTCTTTCAGGGCGGCAATCTCCGCGGCAATCCGCCGTTTCCGCTCCTCGCGGCCCGGCTTCCCGACCCGGGTTCGCACCTCGTCGACGAGAGCTTCCAGGGTCAGCCGGGCATCCCCGATCAGGCCGACGGCGGCCGCTTCGTCCTTGTTGATGTCTTCCGGGTTGCTGCTGTTCTGGATGATGACGGTTTCCGACCGGATCTCGTGAGAGTAGGGGGACCGGCTCAGGCTGGCGCCGACCGCCAGCAGCAGGTCGCATTCGAGGATCGAGGTGCGGGCCGCCAGGTTCATCGCCCGGCTGCCGGCGCCCAGCGACAGGGGGTGCCGTTCGTCGAAAGCGGATTTGCCCGCCAGGGTGCAGAACACCGGGATTCCGGTCAGCTCCGCCAGCTCCTTCAGTTCCCTGCCGGCCCCGGAAAAGAGGACGCCGGCACCGGCCCATATCAGGGGTTTTCCCGCTTCCAGCAGCAGCTTTGCTGCATCCTTCACGTCGCCGTTCGACGGCGCCTGAAGCGACATCCCGGGAGCGCGGTACTCCGGCGCGTCCGCCGGCACTTCCCGGGCGCACACGTCCGCGGGCATCTCGACCACCACGGGACCGGAGGGACCGTTGCGCAACGCGTGAAAGGCGCGCCGCATGACCGCGGAGACCTGGTCCGGCGCGTAGATCGTCTCGACCCGCTTTACCAGGCCCTGGTATTGCCGGGCGGCGGAGAAATTCGGCCGCACTCCGATCCGGTCCAGCTGCACCCCCTCCGGCAACATCAGTATCGGAACGTTGTCGGCGAACGACTGGGCCAGCCCGCCCATCGCGTTCTCCGCGCCCGGCTGGGACTGAACCGCGACGACGCCGAAGCGCTGCCGGTCGCTGGTGCGGCTGTACCCGTCCGCGGCCATGACGGCGCCGCGTTCATGGCGGAACATGACGGGCCGGATTCCTTCTCTGGCCGCGGCTTCGATCAGCGGATTGGAAGGGAAGCAGGCCAGCCACTCGACTCCTTCGGTCTTGAGTATCCGGGCGATGAGCTCGGTGCCGTTCATTTGATTTGTCCGCGAGCTCCGAATGCGGTTTGCTTCGTTTCCGGCGGGATGGTGCCGGCCCAGGAAAATGGTGCGAAAGGGCGGGGTTCGCTACGCCGGCTGCGTGGATCGTCGACAGGAGGTGACCGGCGCTCGCGACGGTTTGATATTCCGACAGCCAGTCGAACCGGGTCATCAGCCGATGCCCAGAGAATCGCGATCCGGGGCCCGGGACCTGCTTGCGGTCCCCTCCCGGGTTCGAGTATGTACGCGGCGAACGGCTGCATACGAACCCGAGGGGCCGCCCTCGCATGGGTTTATGGCCAGGAGCCCTCACATGCATCTGAGTGAAAACGAATGAATGACACGGCGCGGGTCGCCGCGATCGCAATGCACAGCGAAATGGGGGATCCGGAAGAGAACCTGAAGCGCGTCGAGCACTGGATGCGCGAGGCGCACGCGCAAGGCGCGACCTTCGCCCTGTTCACCGAAGAGTGCGTCACCGGCTCGATGAACAAGTCGGACCTGACCTTCCCGGAGGCGATGGAGATCGCGAAGTACGCCGCGGCGGTGACCGGGCCGCGGCTGGAGTCGCTGTGCCGGGAGATGGAGATGACCGCGGTGGTGGGGCTGATTGAGCCCGCCGGCGAGCGCTTTCTCAACAGCGCCCTGATCGTCGGGCCCGAGGGCCACCTTGCGACTTTCCGCAAGCTGCACCTTCCGAAGGGGACGGAGAGGAAGTGGTTCCTGCCCGGCGATACATTGCCGGTCGTGACCTCCCAGGGCTGGACCTTCAGCGTCGGGATCTGCTACGACGTGAGATTCCCGGAGATCTTCCGGGCAGCCGCGCTGAAGGGGGCCGAGCTGTTCCTACTCCCGGTCGGAGGCAGCGGCTACGGGGAACTGGTCGGCGACGACGGCGACCAGAGCGAGCAGGTAAAGGCGCATGTGGAGGAGGTCATGTACCTGCTTCCAGCCCGGGCGGTCGACAACGGCTTGTACGTGTTCTTCGCCAACCAGGCCGGCCTGAGCGGCCGCGCGTGGTTTCCGGGTTATTGCCTTGCGGTGGATCCGAGCGGCCGCCTGGTGGGGGAGCACACCACCGGCGGCGGGGGGATGGTCGTCGTCGAGGTTTCGAAGCAGGTCGTCGAGGATGCGAAAAAGAACCCCCGATGTACGGTCAGCGAGATTCGTCCTGATGTGTACGCGAATCCAACGATCTTGAAGGGGGGATAAATGGAATGGCAAAGGGGGGATAAATGGAATGGCAAAAAATAAGAAACAGCATTTCGTACCTCGGTTTTACCTGAGGAAGTTTTCAGCGGATGGAAGAAGCGTAAATATATGGAACCTTACGAACGAAAAAAGGATCCAAGGGGCAAACTTGAAAAATCAATGCTACAAGGACTATTTTTATGGCGAAATCCCTTGTTTAGGGACAATTCCCGATCAGAAGGAAATAAAGTGCCATTTTATCTCGGGATGGCAACTAGTGCCTTGCCAATACTGACTGATTTAAAATACAAACTGCTAGTAAATCGTACAGATGTCGAATTTGTAACATCCGACAATCCGGTAGTCCTATACAATCAGTTATTCTCATTTGACCAAACAGGCAGTAATACCGGGTGGGGATCCAAAGGCCTTCAGGTGTTTTTTCCTATCGGTCCAGAGCTTGGGATCATTTTATTTGATTCTTACGTGTACTCAGTGGGGAATAGAAACAAGCCTGTTGTCGATATTGAGCTTCGTAGGGATGTGTACCAAGTCAATAGGCTTCAGATGGTTTCCGCCTTAGAAAATATCTATTTCCGAGATACTGGACAAAATGTGGAGTCGCAATATCGGAGAGCATCCGGTTATCGAAGGAAGGAAAAGACAACCCTTGGCGTTTATCCCGAGAATTTGTCGGCCAAAGGAAGAAGCGAATTAATCCAAATTTCACGGGAGGACGTCCGAATTGATTTGACACTGTCATTTGTTCGATTAAACAAACGATCAAAGAAATGGCTAAGAGATTTTAGAAAACTTCTGGTGAGACCCGCAACGGTTGTCAGGGATCAGGATCTCATCAAGGAACACGAGGAATTCATAAGTAAGGTAAACAGAGGAAAGTACCGCCCTGAAGACCTATTTTCCTTTTTCAATCTTGGGAATGAAAGAGCCAACATCAAGTAGCAGAACTCTGTATTCCAAAGCTTTTATACTTGATTCGATGCCAAGTGGTTCTACCTACCGAAACCTGAAGAAAAACCCCCGAATGTCTTGAAAGCGACATGGTGCAGGTATTTTGTTATTTTGGCGTGAGCCTGATAGGTTGATTTCGAAACGGCAGTTGGAGGTGTAGGTTTCCATCCTTAGCGGAGAAGCCTGCAACATTGTTTCGGTTTTTCCAGAGATTTTTCACCTTCCCAAAAAATTATAGGTTGTTTTCAACAAAGGGGGAATTCCTCCATGCTTACCATTGGGCAAGGGCCCGATCCCTACTTCGCCTACAAGTTTCACCATGTCGAAAGGGCCAGGACCGCCTGGGTTCTTTCCGAGGAATTCGGTCTCAACGAAGCCCTCCGGGACGGGCCGGCTGCCGTTTCAGAAGTCAGCGGGCGGATCGGCCTTCAGGAGCGGCCCACCCGCCGTGCTCTTGGCGGCAAATGCATGCGTGGGCGTTCTGGGGATGGATGACGACCGCTACTACATCTACCCAGTGATGCGGGAGATGGTGCTGGAGGGGGGCCGGGCTTGCACTGTGCCCAAGACTCCCGACCCGGAAGAAGACTGGTGGTACCGGATCATGAAGGAGGCGCTGCTCACCAACGCCCCCGTGCCCGAGGCCCTGCCCGAGTGGCTGGCCAATCCCCAGGGGAAAGAGGACAGCACCGCCTTTGCGCCGAGCCGCCACGGCTGGCGCATTCTGTGGGGTCACGCCCTGGCCGAGGCCGTGGACTTCAGTCCGTTCGCACCGTTGGGGACCTGGGCGGGGCCACCGGCGGGGTGCTGGTCGGCCTGACTGAGCGCTGCCCGCACTTGCAGGGGATTGTCGTCGACCTGCCCTACAGTCGGAAAACCGCCGAAGCGGCCATCCGGCAGAGCAAAACGGAAGAGAGGGTTCGGTTTCACGCCGCCGACTTCTTCCGCGATCCCTTCCCGGAGGGGATCGACGTGTTCTTCATGTCCCACATAATCCACGATTGGGATGACGAGCACTGCATCCGGTTGCTGCGCCGGTGTCACCAGGCCCTGCCTGCGGGCTCGCCGGTGCTCGTGCAGGAATACCTGTTGAACGAGGATAAGACCGCAGGTCTGATCGCGGTGTTTCAGTGGTTCGGGCTGATGTAAGGAACGACTGGAGACCAGCGCACGGGTCCGGAAATCGAAGCGCTGATGGCCGAGGCCGGCTTTTCAGAGACGGAGTGCCGCCCCCTCGATCACGAGCAGGGGATCGCAATCGGCTGGAAGCGCTGAGTCCATGATGGACCCCGGCAATCGAGGATTATCTCCCCGAGGTCCTGGTAGGCAAGGGTTGTGAGCCCGGGCATGCCCCCAATTGGACGGTCATCCGGCAGTATGATCACGAGTTGCCCCAAAGCCGGTTGGCCGCCCTTTGGCCGGGACGCCAGGCCTCCCGCTTCACACCATCACTTTGCCAGCTTTCCAATCATCTCGTCGTCCAGCTCCACCCCGAGACCGGGCCCGTCCGGCACCGCGATGTACCCGTCGACCACCTCCAGCGGCTCCTTGAGGATCGGCCACTCGTCCCGTATCGAAATCGGTTCGATGTTGTACTCCTGCGAGTAGGGAACCATCGGGCTCGCCGCGCAGAAATGCAGGTGGGCCACCGTGCTGAGTATCGGCTGGGTATTGTGAACGGTGATCGGAATGCTGAACGCCGACGCCAGCGCCTCGATCTTCACGAACTCCGTGAACCCCGGGGCCTTGACGATGTCCGGCTGGATGATGTCCACCCTGCCCCTGGTGATGAGGTCGCGGTACTGGTGGTGGGTGTAGATCATCTCCCCTGAGGCTATCGGGATCGTCAGCGCGTCCGCGATCCGCGCCAGCCCCTCGAGGTCCTGCGCCGGCCGCGGCTCCTCGAAGTGGAACACTCCCAGGTCCTCCAGGGCAGCGCCGATGTACATGGACTGGTGCACGGAGTACGCCCCGTTCACGTCCACCAGGATGTCGATGTCGTCCCCCACTGCAGCTCGCACCTCGGTCACCGTCTTGATGGTCTCGTCGGCCGGGTCGTCGATTTCACCGGGAACGGCGCTGTGCAGCTTGTACCCGCTGTACCCCTGTTCCACGAACGAGGCGGCCCGCCGGCCCTCCTCCAGGGGAGTCAGGTCCCGCCGCATCGAGCTCGCGTACACCTTCACCCTGTCGCGGATCTTGCCGCCCAGCAGCTTGTAAACCGGAACCCCCAACGCCTTCCCCTTGATGTCCCACAGCGCGATGTCGAGCCCCGCGATGGCGCAGAACACCGCTCCTCCCATCTCTTCGGCCGCCCCCGCCTCCATCATGTCGCGGAATCGCAGACCGGTATCCAGCGGGTCCCTGCCGGCGATGGCCGGCGCGAGATGCTCCTCGATAAGAGCCTTCGTCACCCCTGGCTGCCGGCGGAAGCACTCACCAATTCCCGTGATCCCTTCATCCGTATGCACCTTCACGAAGGGGAAATCCCCGTCCAGTATCAGGCACTCCACCGAGACGATCTTCATAAGCTGAAACCTCTGGACTGCCGGCTTGTCGGCGCCGGCTTCGAAACCAGGATTTGCGGGCGGACCGGCAGTGCTCCCAGCCGCGCACCCGGACACGCTCGCAGACCCTCAGGCATCGGGGGCCTTCCATGAGAACGCCGGTCGCAGGTGCCGGTAGGGATGGCGGTTGTAGTCCGCCCCGGGTTCCTGCCCGTTCCACTTCCAGGCGATGAAGTCGAGCAGCACCTCCCAGTCCTCGAGGGCGTGGGAATGCCTTCCTCCCCGAAGGTGGAAGGCGATGTCGTCCGGCACCCCGAGGAAACGGTAGACCTCTCCGGCTGCCCACGCGGACTGCACCATCCCCTCCGGGTTCGACCAGCGGTCGTCCAGGGCGAAGGTCAGCAGAAGCGGCCGGGGAGCCATGGCGGCCAGGAGGCAGTGCTGGTCGAAGGGAATATCCCCTTCCCGGCCAAGACAGGGACGGAGTCCCGGACCGAACCAGGATGGGAAGACGTCGATGATGTCGAGGCTTTCCCCGCCGTCCCCCACATACCGGAAGGGGGGGCTGCCCGCGGCACACGAGGCGTTGTCGTTGACGACCGCGATCCGGTCGTCGGTCACCCCCGCCACCAGGGCGGCCTTCCCGCCCCGCGAGTGTCCGGTGATCGCGATGCGATCCGGGTCGATGAAGGGAAGCCGGTGCAGGAGGTCGATGCATCGGTGGTATCCCCAGGCCCAGGCCGCCAGGGCTCCGAACCCGCGCCCGGGGTACAGATCGTAGAGCCCGCCGCTCCGCTTGGTCTTGTCGGGAACCTCCCTGTAGCCCAGGTCCTCGGCCATTTCCGTCCGGTTGAACATGACCAGGGCACACCCGCTCTCCACCACCCGTCCGGCAACGTCGTCCGACATGTACCACCAGCACCCGTCCCCGTCGACGATGGCGGAGAACGGTCCCCCTCCGCTCGGGAAGAGGACCCGCACGTTGAAGCTGAACGGACGTTCGCCGCCATGGCAGTGGACGCGGTACGACCAGAGGTTCGGCCCTCCGGGCAGTCGCCGGGCTGCGCTGTGGCAGAGCGTCTCGGCCTCGATCCCGTCCGGCGCGGGCGGAAGGCCTCCGTATTCCATCTCGACGACCATGTCCCTCCACCCCTGGGAACAGGCGGGCCACTCTTCTTTCGATGCTATCCTCTTGCCGCCCGGTGCAACGAACGGGTCAGGCAGTTCCCCCTTGTTCACGACTGGCTCGGTTGGATAGCTGTTCTTCGCATTCTGTGCCGTCATATGTGATCACGCCTTCCTCGATAGACGGTCACCCGCCCGGCGTGCTCGATGCGGCCCCGGCGGGTTCCGATTTCCACACCGCTGACGGGTGGTGCCTCGTGCCACACCCGAAAGGGCGATACCCCGTTCCGACATCTCGTTGCCTATTGCCGTCACGGTCCCGACCACGCGTCCGTGCCGGCGACGGGGGCGGCAGGCCACGATATTTTCCGATATCCATCTCCTTCTCAGACCTCTTTTCGGCGTTGTTGTTGGGCTTGCATATAGGTGCGCAATACGGCGTTTATCCGGGTTTGGTAGCCTTTACCAAAGGACTTGAAATAAGCCAATACATCGTAGAATTTTCGTTCATCGGTACGTGCCCTCCGCGCTGAAATCAGGCCGAAACCCATGGCCATCCCAGTAGGTGCTCCCCCACCAAGCCCCATTGCACCTGACCGATGATCAGGCTACGCGCGATCACCCCGCCTGCGAATATAGGCGATATCTTCCTGGTCCAAACCGCTCCGCACCGCGTTGGGATTTCCTTTGCACGGGGTGGTCACGGGCATCGGCCTGGGCCAACGACAACCGCTCAAGAGGAACCAATCCTTTGCCGCCACCCCAGTCGACGACGCCATCCAGGTGATGCCCACCGGTAGTGACGAAATGCCTTTGCCGCCGCCCTTCCGGGGCGCACTTTATCCGGCACTTTCGCCATCTTCAGATGAACACCATCTGCACGATGCAAACCTAAGAGACAGACGCCGCCACCATGCTCTGGGAAAGCCAGTGTGACGTCTTCCGGCGCTGCCGGTGGGCAACGTCTTCGGCGCTACCCCATGGCATTGCAGCCGGCAGGGGCCCGACCTGATGCCATCGCGAGCCCTGGCAGGCACCCACGACCGGCGCATGCTCATCGTCGGACGTGGCCCGCAGCTGGGAAGCTGCGCCCGGCCGAACGCCTCGCCTGAGCTTGGTCCACGAACCGCAGCGCGGCGCCGCGACGGCCAAGAACCGGGGAGCGGCGCAGGCGCGCGGCGACGTTCTGGTTTTCCTGGATGCGGATTCCACGCTCGGACCCGCGGTTGCCCAGGACGTTGCCGACGCCTGGCGTAGCGGCGCTCGCGGGGGCAGCATCCCGGTGCAGGCCGAGTCCGACGATTTCTGGGAGCGGGGGTTCTTCACCGCGATGGAGCTCGGCAAACGGGTCTTCGGGATCCATTGCCAGATGTTCTACCTGGACCGCCGGCTGTTCCACCAGCTCGGCGGCTTCCGGCACGAGCTGCGTCTGGCCGAGGATCTGGAACTGATGCGCCGGGCGGCCGCATCGCTGGGCTCCGGCAACGGCCGCTTGCAGCGCACAGGGCGGTCCGGCTTCCAGGGCCGGAACCTCGACGGATCCTGCATTCGCACCTCGCCGCGGCGGATGCGCGCGCTGCCCTGGCGTTTCGGAATGATCTGGATGTTGGCGCGCTGGACGCTGGGGTTCGTCGGGATCGGGCGGCGCTGGTACGTAGCCGGTGGGCCTGCGCCGGGTGCCGGGTCGCCGACTACCCGATGGGTTCCCCGGTTTGCCCGCGCGTGGCTGCGGCTGGTGCTCTTCAGCGCCGGATCGCACCCGCCGGCCCGGCCCGCGGTTTCCAGGCGGATCTGGGGGGCGATCAAAGGAATTCGCGCCGACCTCGAGGCGCTGGCCCGTCAGGCGGAAGCCGGAGCCCTTGCGCACAACGGGGATCCCGTGAAGGCGCTTGCCGCCACGGGACTTCTGTTCAGGGGGGCCGGCGGTTGGGTTTCTCGGTCTAGGCGCGACCGCAGAACTGGCGGCTGGAGTTGCAGCGGATGTACATGCAGGGCCTGATGGCCCTTTTCGGTCCGGGGAAGCGATTGCGCCCGGGCCGGGTTGACTGCGGGACCCCGGGCGGGACGGGTTCGGAGGAAACCAACCGGCGCGACCCTGATTTCGAGGTCGGAGAGATGTGGATGAGCCGATCGGCCCTGCTGGCACGGTACCTGCCCAGGAGCGGTGCCGCGGAACAGGAACTCCGCATATAGGCGAGTGGTCCCTCGCACGAGGCGGCCGTGAGCGGCCAGCACGGGCCCCTCCGCGAGCCGATCGGCTGGGGTGTCGTCGAGCAGGCCGCGTTGGGTGCACAGGCCTTGATTGAGGGCCAAACCAGGTGCCTTGATGTACCTCGCAAAATACGTAACAGAGGTGTTGAGACGAGTATATATCCAGCCATGAGAGTCTATAGTCCCTTGATGCTACCGACGCTTCTTGCCAGCCTGGCCGCGGTCACCCTCCAACCGGGCGCGGCGCAGGTGGCAACCGAGAGGAAGGCCGCCTTCGCCGCACCGCTGTCGGGCATCACCATCGACGGCCGACTCGACGACTGGCCGGGTGGCCTGCCGGTGTACAAACTCAGGGAGATGGCCGCTGTGTATGGTCCCACTGATGTGGACGGGACCGACCTGGACACCAGTACCGACTTGAGTCCGGAGTTCATGGTCGGATACAGTCTGGAAGAGCAGCTCATCTACGTGGCCATTCGCGTCAGGGACGATCGCATCAGGGTCGGCGGATGGAGTACTAACACCGATGCGTGTGAGGTCTTCCTGGGCCGAGGGACGCTGCCATTTCAGTACATGTTGTGCCCCGAAGGCGGAAGCTATCGCGGCGGCTCGAATCCCAGCCTGACTCACGACGATCTGGGCGGCGACCTGCCCATCAACAAAACCCGGTCCCGCGGTGCCTTCGGACGGGTCGGCGACGTCACCGTGTACGAGTGGGCATTGGAGCTGTTGGGCACATCGCTGGAGGACTCCCTTCCCCTGGACCGGGGCATGGCCATCGACTTCGACGTCGTCGCCGTCGACAAGGACACGGAAGACGGCAATCCAGCTTACGTGTCCTGGAACCTGCTTCCGCCAAAGGGCGCCTCGAAACGCGGAGATCCTGCCCTGCAGGGCAAGTTGGTGCTGGTGAAGAGCGTTTCCGACTTGCCCGATGCGACGGTTTTGACCGAGCCCACTACCGGAACGATCAAAGGTCGAATCACTCGTCGGGAAGACGGGACGCCATTCGGTCATGCTACAGTCGAACTGCGGCAGGATGCGCGAGTGCACCGATTCGATACCGGCGCCGACGGTTCGTTTCAGCTGTCAGAGCTTCCCGGACGTTACACGATCACCGCTTCGGGACGGGGGGGGCTGCCGGAAACAGGCGAGGTCCAGGTCGAGATAGGCGAGGAAGTCGCCGTGCACCTGTCCCTCGCAGATCGGGGCACGCTGTTTCACGTGGACCCCGATACTCCGAAGGACAAAGACACGGACGGTGGCAACGGCAGCGCGTCTCGTCCGTTTCGAACTATTCAGGAAGGCCTTGATGCAGCCAGTTACGGCGACACCGTTCGTCTCGCCCCGGGGACCTGTGATCAACCTGCCGAACTGATCAGTGGAGTCACCCTGATGGGAGCGGGCCAAGGCCGGACGAAGGTGATCGGGGAAGCCCACTTCGGCTTGGCGCTCCGTCCCTTTATTCACTACTACGAGCCTCCCGGGGCAGAGGCTGAACTTTCGACTGTAGCATTGCGCGATGTCGTGATGGAAGCCTTCACCTTCGACGGGGGAGAGGAGTACCCACCGCGTTCAGCCGAGGAGGTCTCTGACCTGCTGGCCCTCGTCATGGCCGCAAACCGGCAGGATGTTTCTTCCGTAGAGGACCTGCTGACGCGCAATCCCGGACTGGCCACCGCGAGAATCCTGTCTCCCGATGCGCACTCGGAAGGAAGCACACTCCTGCATGGGATCGTCAGTGCGTATTCCGCCGCTTCGGATGAAAAGCTCGAGATCGCCAAGCTGCTGATCGAACACGGAGCGGATGTCGATGCGGAGGGTGGCCAGGCTCGGGGCTCGGGCGAGTCCGCATTGGGGTATGCCGGTTTTTTTGGCGACGTGCGCCTGGTCGAGTTGTACCTCGCTCACGGTGCGGACCCCAATCGAATAAACTCCACCGGGAACACGCCTGTTGACGCCACTGCGCACGAGGGATCCCACGCCCGGGGTTACCCTACGTTCATCCCCAGTTTCGAAGCCCTGGTAAAGGCGGGCGGGCGCTACGACCTCGGTCACCTGATCATGCTCAACCACACCGAGCGGCTCGTTGCCGAGCTCGACAAGGACCCGGCCAAGGTCAATGAACAGATCAAACTCAGACACGAACCCGACCAATACGGCAGTCCTCTGCATGAGGCGGCCGACGATTGCAGTGCTGACATTACCGCAATGCTGCTGGATCGAGGCGCTGCTCTGAACGCCCTCGACAACAAAGGACAGACCGCCCTCCGGCGAGCGCTCAATCGCGATGACGATGAGTGCAGGGGGGTTGTCGAGATCCTGCGAGACCGGGGGGCCGACACCGCTTCCGGCACGGCACCTCACCACTCAGGCCCCGCCACGAATTAATTAACTCAATCACTGCACTATCTAGTCCCAAAATAAGCGTGTTCTTCGAGGGCGACCTTCATCGTCGCGTTGATGCCTTCCCGAGGCGCCGTTGGTCGCGTCCTCGGGGTAGGCGGTGGCCCCTTGGGCTTGAACAAGTGTCCTCGGGATTCTTGTTGATACGGTGTAGGCAGACGGCGGCGAGGGTCGGGCCGGTCGGACCGCCATCGGGATGCCGGGGATCGGCTTGATGCGACGTGCGCGTCAGAACACCGTGCGTTCGATGGTTCGCCAGGTACTAAAGAATCGATCCAGGCTCGGCGGATAGCCGAGCAGGCGCACGGTGAGGCCGCGGGCTTGGCGGATGACGCGGCAGGGGATGAGAATGAGGCTGTGGAGGAATCGACGAAACTCCATGTTCCCATACTCTTGGCGGTCGCTCTTGCGGTGCATCATCATCGCGCACCACGACTTGAGGTTCCAAGCCAGCGTCACCATAACCATGTAGGCCCAGTTGCTGACCAAGTCGTACAACGGCACGCGCAGGGCGTTGACGCCATTCTTGAGTTGCTCGATGACGTTTTCCTGATCACACCGCGGGTTGGCGCAGGCGACCACTTCGGCCGCGCTCAGGTCGGTGCGGGTGGTGATGTAGAAGAAGTAGCGGATCTCCTCGAAGAGCACGTGTTCGCCCTTCATCTTGCTCAGGTTCTTGCGTAACGCTACCACCCGGTACGAGCGCTGGCAGGCGCGGGGCTGATACTCGAACTCGGCCACGTCTTCGTAGTTGAGCTGGACGTTCTCGAAGGCACGCTCGGCGACGATACGCTCTTTCTCGCGCGGCTGAAAGCGCTCCCGGTCGCGCCGTTGCTCGCTCAGGGTCTCCTCCTTCGAGCGCCGCTGCAAGCGCTGCCAGCAGGCCTCCTCGAGCGCCTCGGCACGGGTGCGCATAGCCGCGGTGCAGTCCATGCCGAACACGAAGTCGACCCGTTCCGCCCAGCGGTCGAAATGGCGCGTCAACGAAAAGTCGGTGTCGCCGCGCAGGCAGAGGCGCCGAGCATGGGGCTCCAGCTGCGCGATCGCCTTGTCGATCCAAACGGCCGCCTCGGTGTGGCTGGGCACGTTCCCCGGCCGGTTGACCACGTAGAGCACCTCCCGGGTGTTGGCCAACGACACGATCAGCGGATGGTAGCCCCAGATGCCTTTGTAGGAAATGTCCATGCCCTGCTTGCGCTCGCCGCCGCTCGGCGCCAGCACCCCGTCGACATCGAGGTAGGCGACCGCTCCCAACAGGTCCTGCCCGCGCCCTTGCCACATCTTGGGTCGCACCGCGTTGATGGCCTCCATCAGGTCGACGACATCCGAGGCGTGGAAACGGCGACAGAAATCCCCCGTCGTGGTCGGGTCGGGGATCAACTCCGCACCCACAGCGTTCATGTAGGCGGGGTCATGACGACGAATCTCGATGTCCTGCAGCCGCGTACCGCCACACAGCGCGTTGTAGGCCAGATTCAGCACATGGTCGGACTCGTGATAGGGCAAGTGCACCTTCAACAGCTGCAGACGCTCGTCGATCTGTTCGGGCAAGCCCAGCTTGGTCACCAGCCGATGCACTACCCCGATGCCGCCATAGCTCATCGCCTCGGGATGAGCGCCGATCTCCAAGTGCATCGGCGCCGCGGTGAACATCGGCTGCGCCTGAGGCGACCAGTGGCCGGCTTTCTGGTGGCGAGCCCTCACCTTGCGCTGGCGCCGGGCACTGTTCCTGCGACTCTGTTTGGTCGATATTCTCTTCACCGGAAAGGCCTCCTAGGGGGGAGTTAGTGACTTCACCTGAAACCTTGCTAACTCCAACAAAGATAAGCCTTTCCGGCCTTTTTTGTACAGGCCTGCGGGGGTACATCACGCTTATTTTGGGTCTAGTCTTGCGACGCCCCCGATTCATGGCTCATTTTTTTCGGTACCGATTTCATCCATGAGATGCTGGTCAGCAATCTGGTGGATGCCCACCGCGGTCTGGAGGAGGCAGCTGAACCGGATCCGGAGGCGGGCACTGAGATTCCGTCCCGTGCGCATACCCGAGGAGGGTGCTCCTCATACGCCGGGCTGCAACTTCATCGATGCCGGCAGCGTCATCGGCGGCCGCGGGGCATTTTCGCGCGGAGAACCCGGGACTCGTAGCGGCCCCGCCCTACCGGGTACCAGGGGCAAGGCTCCCCTCGGGACTGTCCCTCACGGGTAATCCGGTTTACCATGATCCATTCAACCAGGAGTCTGAACTTTTGAAAGCAGCGCTGATTCTTACGGGGACCATAGCTATGAGCGGATTGGCGGCGTGGGCGAAGCCCCCCCCTCCGGTGGAGAGTGTCGAGATCCGCCAAGGACATCTGATCGTAAACGGAGAGCCGTTTTTCCCGGTGGGTATAGGCTGGGTCGCACACGGGCATTTTTCTCTGCCCGAGGCCGGGGAGAAGGGCTTCAATCTTGCCACTACCCACGGGGACCGGACCGAGCCGTGGACCTTCCGTGCCGACATAGATGACGCGTATGCAAACGGCATGTACGCGATGGCTTCCGTCGGCAATGGTGTGTGGGAGGACCTGGAGCAGGTCGAGCGGATAGTAATGGCCTGTCGCGACGCCCCCGGACTGCTGGTGTGGGAGTTGGAGGATGAACCCAACCATGGCGGCAGCGGTGGCGACTACAGGGTTCCACCCGAGGCGCTCAAGCCGGCGTACGACCTGATCAAGCGGCTCGACCCGGCTCACCCGGTGATGCTCAACCTCGCCCTGGGGCGTCTCAAGGACCATCAGGACTACCGGGATGTGGCCGACATCCACTCGGACGACGTCTACCCGGTTCCCCTCTATCCCCTTACCCATGTTGCCCAGTACTCCGACAGCGTAGTCAAAGGCGCGGCGGGGAAGCCGGGATGGATGTGGGTGCAGATGGGGCCTCTGCGAGGCGGCCCGGCCGATCGTTCCCCGACCATGACCGAGGTCCGGTGCATGACCTACCTGGCCGTGGCGCACGGCATCAGCGGCATCAATTACTTCAGCTTCCACTACAATGTGGGTGACATGGACTGGTGGGCGAACCAGTCGGAGCCGGCGTACTGGGCGCAGTGGGCGGACCTGACCGCGGAACTGCGCCTTCTGGCTCCCTGTCTCCTGGCGCCGGAGGTGCCCGGGCTCGTGTCGGAAATCGTCGAAGGATCCAAAGAACCCGCCAATTTCGGATACACGGCGCTGCACCTGTCACTGCGGCAGATCGAGGGCGGTTATTTCCTGATCGCCGTCAACGGCTTCGATTCGCCGGTCAAAGCGCGATTCACTGTTCCGGTTCCTGCCGGCGGACTGGCCGCGGACGGCGCTGCGGTGCGTTCGGAGAATCGGCTCGTGGAAGTCAGGGACGGAGTTTTCGAAGACTCCTTCGCGCCGTATGCGGTGCATCTGTACGAGTTGCCCTTCGGCGTCGACGCGACAGGTTCGCCCGCTCAGGAATCGGTTGCCTGGCCGCGGTGGCAGCGGCGGCCGCGGCCTTGACTGTGGGCGCGGCGAGGCCGCAGGGCGGAAGAAGCCACGCCCGGTGGGTCAGGGGCCATTCGGCTGCACCCGGACTTCTACCTCGTCAATGACGATCTTCCCGGAAGCCTGAGGTCTCCGTCGGTCAGCGAGATGCCCGGCCGGCTCCCGCCGTCCGCGGGAACGCCACCCGTTCTCGTATCCGTCGGAGCCTGGGAACCTGCTGTAGGACGGTGTGGTCAGCGCGCAGGAGTGTGAAGATTCGTCCACATGCCGGGTACGCCCCGCCAGGAGAAGCGCACCCATTCCAAAGTGTCGTCAAAGGTCCGGTGGCCAAGGCTCCCGGTTCCTGCGCAACGAAGCCACCTTGTTACTCCCGGTTTCCCAACCCGAAAACCCAGCCAAACCGCCATGCCCCAAACCTGTCCGCCGCCGCCGCCAGGCGAGGTGACCAGGGAGAAAGGAAAGAGATGAGCGCAGGACTCGAAGTGATCGCCGACGACGGCAACCTGATTGGGGAAGGCCCGATCTGGGACGGGGAACGCAACCGCCTGCTGTGGACGGACATCAGCAGCTCCCTCGTCTACCAGATGGACGCCGCCGGCACCAAGAGCATCATCAACCGCGACCTGGTCGTGAACGGCATCGGCCTCAATGGCGACGGCCGCCTCGTCTTTTCCGGGGCGGGCGGGCTGTTCCTGTGGAGCGGGGAAGGGGAGCACCGCAACATCGCCTCGGAGCACGAAGGGGAGGCGCTCTCCTTCAACGACATGATCGTCGGGCCGCAGGGGCGGGTGTACGCCGGCACCATGTACTGGGGGGAGAACGGCAAGGAAAGGGACGGCAAGCTTTATATGTTCGGCCCGAGCGGCGTCGTCGAGGTCGTCGCCGAGGGGATCGAGCTGTCCAACGGCCTGGGGTTCAGCCCGGACGAGGGGACCCTCTACTACTCCGACTCGGCCGCCCGGAGGATCTACGCTTTCGACGTCGACGCGGCCACCGGCAGGCTGGAGAACCGGCGGGTGTTCGTGCAGGTGCCCGGCGACGAGGGGATCCCCGACGGCATGACCGTCGACGCCGAGGGCTTCGTCTGGAGCGCCCAGTGGTACGGCGGGCAGGTGGTCCGCTACGATCCCGGCGGCAGCGTCGAGCGCCGCCTGCCGATGCCGGTGAAGCAGGTCTCCGCGGTCGCCTTCGGCGGCCCCGGCCTCGACGAGCTGTACATCACCAGCGCCGGCGCCTCCTGGCCGAGCGACGTCGCCCCCCCGGGGTACGACTTCGGGGCGCCGAACATGGGCGGCCCCGTCTACCGGCTGCGGGTGGACGTCAGGGGCAAGCCGGAATTCCGTGCCGCCTTCGAGTAGGGGAGGCATGCGATGCAGCGGGTAGCGTTCGTCATGCAGGTGAAACCGGGCCGGGAGGAGGAGTACGCCCGCCGCCACCGCGAGGTCTGGCCGCAGGTGGAGGCCGACATGAGCCGGGCCGGCGTGCACAGGATGAGCATCTTCATGTCCGGGAGGCAGCTGTTCCTGTACATGGAGGTCGAGGACTACGCCGCGGCCTGCGCGGTCCTGGAGAACAGCCCGGAGTCGGTGCGCTGGGAGGAGTACATGGCCCCGATCATGGAGAACGCCGAGGGGGCCGACTACGACCCGGCGAACCCCTACCCCGAGGGCCTGCCGGAGGTCTATTTCTGGGAAGCCGGCTGACGGCCGGTGAGCGTGAAGGCGCTCAGCCCGCGGCGAGCCCCGCCTCCTGCTGGATGCGCAGCTCGAGGGCGGGGGATTCGGCCAGTTCGACGTCGTCCCGGGTGATCGTGCCGTCTTCCGGAACGTCCCGGGTCAGCACGGCGCCGCGCGAAAGCCCCACCGGCAGCAGGTTCTCCTCTCTCGCCACCGCGGCCTTCTCGAGCAGCCCGTAGAGACAGAAGCCCCCCTCTCCGTCGAGGACGGTCCCCGCCTTCAGCGGCTTCTTGGCCGCGGACACGACCTCGGCGTGCCACCCGACCGGGGCGCCGCAGGTCTGGTTGTCGAGCATGATGGTCGCCACCGAAATCGGCATCTCGTGGCCGATCCAGTGCTGTGGCCGGTAGATCATCGCGTAGTTGCTGCGCCTGCCGATGATCATGCCGATGATCTCCCCGTACGACCCCAGCGATTCCGCGGTGAAGCCGGTCGGCCCGTCGACGACGCAGTAGAGGCCGCCGCGCAGGCTGCGCTCGACCGCGGCCTCGTTCTCGTCGATGGAGCTGACCGCCTCGACCACCCCTTCCCGCGAGAGCACTCCGCCCTTGTCGCGGTGGCAGACGACGTCGGGAATGTCGCGCAGGTCGGAGCAGGGGAAGTGCATGCCGCGCACGTCCGGCACGAGGCCGGACATGTTGGCGAGGCAGGCCATCTCGATGGCGTGCTTGGTGCCGTCGAGGAAGCTGCCGAACATCTGCGCGTTGTAGTCGTCCCCGGTGAAGCCGTACAGCCGCGGCACGTCGTCGGGGTTGGCCTTGCGGAACGAGGTTCTGAAGCGCGTCCCCTTGCCCGCGGCCACCACCCGGAAGCCGAGGGCGCGGGCCCAGTCCCAGAGCCCGAGGGCGACCGCGGGCTCGTCGCCGTACGCGGCGCTGTAGAGGACCCCGGCCTCGTCGGCGAGCCGTTTCAGCTGCCAGCCGACGACGACGTCGGCCTCGACGGTCACCATCACCACGTGCTTGCCCGCGGCGATGGCGTCGCGCCCGTGGCCGGCTCCGGCCTCGACGTTGCCGGTGGCCTCGATGACGACGTCGACGCCGCTCTCGATCAGGACCCGGGCATCGCGGGTGACCGCATGGCGCCCGGAAGCGATGGCGGCCTCGACGGCGTCCGCTGTGTCCGCCTCGATCACCTCCTTATCCCCGGCGCCGCCGGTGCGGAAGGCGCGCACCGCCTTGCCGGGGTCGAGCTCGGCGATGACCGCCAGGCGCATCCCCGGGGCCGCGGCCATCTGCGAGGCGATCTGGGTGCCGAAGGTACCGGCGGCGATCAGGCCGACCTGGATCGGGTCGCCGCTTTCCTGCCGTTCGCGCAGTCTCTGGTAGAGCATGGGGCGGTTACTCCTCGAGGCGCTGCCAGCGCAGCACCTGCCTGGCGTGGTTGGAGAGGGAGTCCCAGAGCTCGCGGGAGAAGTGGGACTGGGTGTTCTCGTGCTGCCAGCGGCTGAAGACCCATGAGCTGCTCATCGCCATGCAGAGCTCGTCGCGCGGCCTGCCGGAGCGGTTGGGCGTGCCCCGGTGGATGACGCGGTTGTCGTGAACCCACAGGGAGCCCTTGCTCAGGTTGAGCCGGCGCGAGGTGTAGCGGTCGCTGAAGGCGGCGCCGTGTCCGAAGAGGTCGTCGAGGTTTTCCGCGGGCAGCTCGCCGACGTACTGGGTGCACGGCATCACCTCGAAGCTGCCGTTCTCCTCCGAGGTGTCGCACAGGGGGAACTTGACGCCGACCTGGTAACAGGGGGTGGCGATGCCGGGGAACAGGCTGTTGATGCCGTCGCGGTGCCAGCGCTGGTAGTCGGTCCCCGGCAGCGGGATGTTCGAGTCGAACACGAACCAGACGTAGTCCTTTCCGAGGATCTCCTCGAGAAAGGCCACGAGGTCGGGGTGCTCGAAGATCTCCGGGTCGAGGAAGGGGGGCTCGTACGGCACCGGCACGTTGTAGCGGCCCCAGCCCCGGGTCGGGGGGTTCTCTCCCTGGCTGGCGATGCCGGCGTCGCGGACCGGCTCCCAGGCCTCGAGGATGCGGTCGATCTTCTCGTGCGGGACCAAGTCCTCGAAGACGGCGAACCCGTTGATGCGGAACTGCTGCACCTTGGCGGCGACGTCCCGGCTCATCGGGCCTCCTCCACGCGCATCAGCCGCAGCACCTGCCTGCCGTGGTCGGGCAGCGATTCCCACAGGGTTCGCGGGAACTGCCCGGCGGTATGCTCGTGCAGCCAGCCGTTGAACAGGAAGGGGCGCGACATCGCCATGCAGAACTCGTCGCGCGGGCGGCCGGAGCGGTTGGGAGTGCCGCGGTGATAGCTGCGGCCGTCCTGCATCCACAGCGAGCCCTTGCGCAGGTTGAGCCGGACCGGCTTGAAGGCCGGGTTGATGCCGGCGCCCCTGCCGAGCACCTCGTCGAGGTCTTCCCGCGGCAGCACCTCGAAGCTGCCGTTCTCCTCGGAGGTGTCGCACAAGGGGAACTTGACCCCGATGTCCGGGGCCGGCGTCATGATTCCCGGGAAGAGGTTGGCGCGGCCGTCCCGGTGCCAGCGCTGGTAGTCGGTGCCCGGCAGCGGGACGTTGGAATCGAAATGGGTCCAGACGTAGTCGTCGCCGAGCACCTGCCGGACAAAGGCGACGACCGCGGGGTGCTCGAAGATCTCCGGGTCGACGAAGGGCTCGCGGAAGGGGACCCTGACGTTGTAGCGGCCCCAGCCCCGGCTCGGGTTTTCCCCCTGCCTTTCGATGCCGGCGTCGCGCACCGGCTCCCAGGCTTCGAGGATGCGGTCGATCTTCCCGTGCGGGATCAGGTCCTCGAACACGGCGAACCCGTTGATGCGGAACTCGAGGACCTTGGCGTCGATGTCGTATTCGGCGGCGGCAGTCACTGGGGTTGTCGGCAGTCCGTTGCAGGCAAGCTGCCCGGGAAGCGAATCCGGGCCGCGGGCGGAGGAGCTGGTGCCTGCGCGTGTCGGTAAGCGCAAAGGAGGGCGCCGATGCCGGGATGAGGGAAAAATCGCACAGATGAATGGTTTGGATTGAACCGCGATTTTTCCCTCAAGATGCAGCGGCGGCCGGATTCACGCGGAATTGCCGCCCGGGGATGCGAACAGGCTCCCGGTTGGGGCAGCGGCGGCGGAATATAGATTCCTCTCCGAAGGGTTGACAACCGGTCCCGGGCCGGGTGGTATTTGCGCCCGCATGCAGAATGCGCCCCCATGCATCGAAAACAGGGAGGTCCGATGAAGGCAGTCATAGCATACGACCTCGGGGAGGAGTTCGTCGCCGGCCTGCGCGCCGCCTTCCCCGAGGTCGAGTTCGCCCTCGCCTACAGCGAGGAGGAGCAGCTCGCGCAGGCCCCGGACGCCGAGATCTTCTTCGGTACGATCAGCCGCGCCGCGTTTCTCGCCGCGACCCGGCTGAAGTGGTACCAGTACATCGGCATCGGGTTCGACAACGAGCTGGGCCGCGTCCCGGAGCTGCTCGACAGCCCCGTGGTCATGACGATGAACCGCGAGACCCACGTGATCCCGATAGCCGATCACGTCTTCGCCATGATCCTGTCGTTCGCCCATTGCATCCCCGGGCTGATCGAGGACCAGAGGGCCCGCCGCTGGGACTCGCAGAAATGGAGGGTCGCCGAGCTGGCCGGCTCGACGATGGGGGTGCTGGCCATGGGGGACATCGGCCGAGCGGTGGCGCGCCGGGCGCAGGGGTTCGACGTGGAGGTGTACGCCGTCGACGTCGCCCCGATGGAGCCGCCGCCGGGAGTGCGCGAGGTGTGGGGCCCCGAACGCCTCGACGATCTGCTGAAGATCTCGGACTGGTTCGTGGTCACGGCGCCGCGCACCCCGCAGACCGAGGGGCTGATCGACGCCCGCCGGTTCGGGATCATGAAGCGCAGCGCCCACCTGATCGTCGTCTCGCGCGGCGGCATCGTCGACGAGGAGGCACTCGCCGCGGCGCTGGCCTCGGGAGAGATCGCCGGAGCCGGCTGCGACGCCCTGTGGCCGGAACCCCCCGCCCCGGACAGCCCCCTGTGGGACCTTCCCAACATGCTGATCTCGCCGCACTCGTCCGCCCACTCGCCGCAGCTGTGGGAGCGGCGCAGGCAGATCTTCAAGGAGAACCTCGGCCGCTATCTCGCAGGAGAGCCCCTGAGGTTCGTTTGCGACAGAAAGAGAGGATACTGAAATCGCATGGCACTTACCGAAGCGATCGTCGTCAACTGGAGGGAATCGCGCACCTACCTCGGGCACGACAACGCCGTCGTGTCGCCGATACTGACCGCGGAGGGAGGGGACAACGGCATTTCCTCCTGCCTGCAGTACATCGGCGCCTTCGCCCGGCACTCGCTGCAGGGGCGCAAGAACTCCGACCGCCACGCCCACGCGAGCGCCGAGCAGTACTACTACATCCTCTCCGGAGAAGGAGAGGTGCTGATCGGGGACGAGCGCCACCCGGTGCGCGAAGGCTCGGTCACCTACTTCCCGCCCGGCACCCCGCACCAGTACTTCAACGAAAACACCGATGCCTGGGCCGAGCACCTGATCATCACCTTCCCGACGGAGCGGAAAGGCAGCGCCCCGCGCGTGCTCAACTGGCGCGACGTGACCCCGGCCTTCGGCGTCCACGGCGACGCGGTGACCTGGAAGCTGCTGGAATCGGTCGACGAGCCCGAGCCCGACACCGACCAGCCCTGCCTGCTGAAGGCCTACTACCTGGCCAGACAGGCGGTCATGCGCGGCAAGGCCTCCGACTTCCACGTCCACGACGACAAGGAGCAGGTCTACTACATCCTCGAGGGAGAGGGGCTGGTGATCGCCGGCCGGTGGGTGCACCGGGTCGGCGAAGGGGATACGGTGTACCTGCCGCGTGGCGTCGGCCACCAGATCGTCAACGAGGGGTACGACGGCTGGCTGTCGTACCTCGTGGTGAGCTGAGTCGGCTCTCGTCCGCTGAAGCGGTCCGGGGCCGTCGTGGTCGAGGTTTTCGCCGCGGCCCCGGTTTTCTTTTTCGCGATTATTTCGGCGTTGGCGGGGCCGCAGGCCCGGCTGCCGCATCCTCCCGCAAAACACAGCGCTGAATCCAGAAAGCAGGAAACCATGATCACCCGGCACCCCGACGTCCTTCAGGACGACATCGCCCGCGTGCTGCGCGCCGCCGGCGCCGACGGCCGCAACGTCGAGATCGTCGCCGACCACCTCAAAGGGGCGGAGCTGTGCGGCGTCCAGACCCACGGGATCTTCCAGATTCCGTCGTACATCGAGCAGATCGAAAAGAAGGAGCTGATCCCCGACGCCTGGCCCGAGGTGCCCAGCGACGCCGGGAACCGCGCCACGGTCACCGGCAACGTCGGCTTCGGCCACGCCGCCGCCGACTTCTCGGTGCGGCTGGCGGCGACTAAGGCCCGCGAGCACGGCCTCGCGCTGGTCGGGCTCGTCAGGGCCAACCACATAGGCCGCCTCGGCCACTACGCCGAGATCGCCGCGGAGCAGGGGATGATCTCGATGATCTGGGGATCGGGGTACTCGGTGACCAACGCCCGCGCCGCCCCGTTCGGGGGCCGCGACCGCGTCCTCGACACCAACCCGTACTGCGTCGGCATACCCGCGGGTGGGGGCAGGCCCCCGGTGATCGTCGACTTCGCCACCACCCAGGGCTCCGCGGTGAAGGTGATGAACGCGCAGCGCCGCGGCGAAGAGCTGCCTCCCGGGATGATCGTCGACAGCGAGGGCAGGCCGACCACCGACCCCGGAGACTTCTACGGCGGCGGGGCGCTGGCCCCGTTCGGCGGCCACAAGGGGTACGCGATCATGACCGTCGTCGAGCTGATGGGAAGGGTGTTCGCCGGGGCGGACGGCCACGCCGTCGAAGGGGAGGGGACGCCGATGATGCGCCACCAGGGGGTGACCTTCCTGGTCCTGCGCGCCGACGCCCTCGGCCCGATGGAGGAGTTCATTACCCGCGTCGACGCCACCCTCGACGGCATCAGCGGCAGCGCGCCTGCGGCCGGTTTCGACGAGGTGCTCTACCCCGGTCAGAAGGAGGAGGCGACGCGGAGGCGCTGGGCCTCGGGCATCCCGTTCGCCGAGGACGTCTGGGAGATGTTTACGCAGGCGGCGCTCAAGGTCGGGGTAGAGCTGTAGAAGAAAGGTGCCGGGAAGCGGAGCCGGGCCCTGCCGCGCGTAGAGCATGGCCAGTGCGGTCGGCCGGTGGTTTACGCACCGGAAGCGGGCGAACCTCCGCTCCTCTCCCGGTCGGGCTCACCGGAGGCGGGAAAGCTCAGGCGTAGAGATCGGCCACGTACTCTCCGTAGCCGTTGTAGAGCAGGGTAGGCCGCCATTCCCAGATGCCGATCATCCGCTCCCTTGCCTGCGACCAGCGCGGGTGGGGCACCTCGGGGTTGACGTTGAGCCAGAAATCGTACTCCCGGGGGATGACGATGTTCCAGAAGTTGGCCGGCTGCTCGGCGACGAACTCGATGCGCACGATCGACTTGATGCTCTTCATGCCGTACTTCCAGGGCACGATCAGCCGTATCGGGGCGCCGTGCTGCACCGGCAGCTCGTGCCCGTAGATCCCCGTCACCAGCATGGTCAGCTCGTTGACCGCCTCGGCCATCGACAGCCCCTCGACGTAGGGCCAAGGCAGCTCCGGGGTGTCCCACTGGCCGCGGGCGTTCCCGGTGTCGAGGAAGCTGGTGAATCGGACGAACCTCGCCGAGGACAGCGGCTTGACGAGGTCGATCAGGGCCCGCATCGGAAACCCCGTCCACGGCACCGCCATCGACCATGCCTCGACGCAGCGGAGGCGGTAGAGCCGCTCCTCCAGCGGCATGCGGCGGACCAGGTCGTCGACGTCCCAGGTCGCCGGCTTTTCGACGAGCCCGGATATCTCCACCGTCCAGGGCCGCGTCTCGAAGTCGTCGACGAACAGGTACACCTGCTTCGACTGCGTGAACTCGTAGAAGTTGTTGTAGCTGCTCGCGACCTCTTCCTCGGTCAGGGGTCGGTCCAGGGTGGCGAACCCGGGGTTGAGCTTCGCCGGGTACAGGGGCTGGTCCGGGTCGGCCGCGACGGGATCCGGCTCCGCCGGCGCCTGCACCGCCGGTGAGGCCTCCCCCTCCTCTTCCGGCTCGAAGGGGGCGAAGGTCCTCTCGCTGCCGCAGCCCGCGGCCAGTCCCAGTCCGGCGAGGCCGGCCGAGCGCAGGAACCGCCGGCGATTGAGGAAGACCTCTTCCGGAGTCGCTTCCCGGTCCGGGATTTCCCAGCCCCGTCTGCGTCGTATGCCTGTCATCGTTTCCTCGCGATCCCCAAGATCCAGGTGTTGCCGCTCGTGGTGTTGCAGCCGGCGGCGGTCCGTATCAGCTCGAAGCTCAATTCCGCGTCACCCGGCAAACCGTAGATGACGCCCGGCGACAATTTAAGGATGTCCTGGTCGCCGATCAGGCCCCCCTGTCCGGAAGCGCCGCACTCTCCCAGGGTGCGCACCCCGTCGAGGCGGGCTTTCAGCAGCAGACGCCCTGAGCTCGCACCGGTTTCGATGCTGAAGAAGGTCTCGTTGCCGAAGTCGCCGCCCCGCAGGCGAAACCCCAGCTCCCCGGTGGCGTACGCCGGGACGGGATGGAACGAGCGCCCAACCAGCAGGCGGAGGTCGGTATCGATCTTGCCGGTGCCGACCGGCACCCGCGTATCGAGACGGGCGGGGTACCCGAGGGGGATCTTGCCTCCCGCGGCGACCGAAATCACCAGGGGCTGCAGCCGGAGCGGGCGCCGCAGGCGCAGCTCGAGGTCCCCAAGGCGGCGGTTCGACTCGCGGGCGATGCCGGCGGCGAGAGTGCGTTCGTCGGTGAGCCGCTTGTACGGGGCGGAGGCGACGAGGGTCCAGTCGTCGTCGATGCCGTACTCGAGATAGGCGCCGAGGCTGAAGTCGGAGAGCTCCCCCATGCCCCCGGAGCGCGGGACGCGCGTGCCGGCTTCGTCGAACTCCTCGCGGTAGGTGGCGGTCAGGGCCGAGAGCTTGAAATAGTACTCCCCTGTTTTCTGTGCCCAGGCTCCGGCATAGGCGGCGTGCGGGATCGCCAGGGTGAGGGCGACGCAGAAGAAGGCCGCCCTGCGCCGCCGCGAAGGGGAGCGGAATTCAGCAGGACATGATGGCGGGCCAGGCATCGACTTTCAGCGAAAAAAGCTCTCTAAAGAACCAGCGCCGTAATGGCGACCTGCATTCAGGTCGCGGTCGCTACGTGGGGGAGGATGGCCGATGTTCTTTTGATTCGATTCAGTACCGCAGTTCCGATCACACGGGTATAATCAATGGAGGAATTCCCATATGCAACCCCTGTCGTTTGGTATTGCCCTTCCCCTGTTGCTGACGGCACTTCGCCTCGAAGCCCAATTTCAGGATCGGCTGTATCCGTTTGTCGAGCTGACCGACGAGATGCGGGCCCGAATCGACCTCAAGGACGGTTCGGTTGGAGACTGGGCGGAGGTCCTCGGGGAGCCGACGTTGACCCCCTTGGATTTCGTTACTTCCCCATGGGCGTACGGAGGTGGGGAGTACGATCCTTCCTCGTTCGACTTTCGCATCTGGCTGGCCTGCACGATGCCGGCGACCACCTGTTCGTGGCCGCGGAAATCGTGGACGATGTCCTCGTAACCGAGTACGACCGCTATGGGCCTCTGCCGTTGCCCGCCGTCGATGCATTCGTGTCCTTTGCCGTCGACGGCGACAAGAGTGGCGGGACCGTTCGGGAATTTGGTGATGCTAGTATGGTGATTCAGGAAAGTTCGAATGTACAGGCACAAACATATTCCGCTTTTGCGAAAAATTATGGCAACGACAGCAAAGGAAAGACGATAGGGTTCGCTATGACAATGATGGACACTGACACGGAGACAAAGCCGCTCCTCGCCGACCGTGCCCACGTATTGCTCGGACCGGACGCCTCATTCGACGAGCCGGACAAGTTGGCTTACGAGTCTAACCTGTGGGCGCAAGGGATTCTTCTGGGCGCAGACGGCCGTACGGATGGTACCCCCGTGGAAAGCGTCTCCTGGGGCCGTATCAAGGCCAGCCTTTCGACCGGAAACCACCTCAAGTAGTCGATGGTCTCGCGCATGTAGTGTAGTTGGTCCGAGCCGCGGGATCTTTCACTCCCGGGGTTATCGATCATTCTGCATTCGTTGGCATCGGCCCATGAAAAAAACCCTTACCCTTGACTATTTCTCCCCCCCATTATGCTGATTGCCCATCTTGGTCACCATCGGCAAGCGCCGGGGGTTGGGAGGTCGGCGAAGCGAAGCCGAGGTGATCCTTTTCACTGTCAGGCGGAGTTGGGGGTATGAATTTCCACAAGCCTGCAGTACTGCTTCTGAGGCATGACCCTCGACTTGACCGCCGTAGTCGCCGTTATCCCCCGCTTCTACTCCCAGGCAAGCACCCTCCGTTTCTACCAGGCGTTCACCCTAACCCCTCCGCGACCACTCCTCCACCCCACCAGGCAGTTCGAACCCTCGCTCGAACGGCCCCCGCAGAGGACATAGAGGGTTCATACTTTACGTGAGCAGGCCGGAATCTGCGTGGGATTTCCAGGTCTCCGGACCACAGGTAAAGGACTCGTGAACCGTTTTTTAAAGTTCGTGAACCGTTGTATCAAGAAGGAATTGTCCGCCGCCCTCGTTCTGCTCCTCGGATTCGGGCTGTCTGCGGAGGCTCACCTCGGCGTGGCCGGAGAACCGCCGATCCTCTGGGTGATCGAGATGTAAGTGACCCCGTTCGACCGCTGGGGGGAAACGTGGGTCCACCCCGAGGGGAGCGTGGTCAGCCATTTTGCCGCGGGACAGGTGATCGGTTTTTCGATTGTAGTCTTTGACCATGACCCACCTGGCGATATCGAGTGGAGTAATTGGGCGCTCGATGTTCAGCGATCAGACGAGAGCGACCGCACGCTCTGGAACATGTTTCTCCATCGGGCGGATACATTTCTCGATGGGCTGCTGCTGTCCGCCGACCCTGCCCACCCGGGTGACAGCGCGGTGGAGTCGGTTTCCTGGGGTCGAATCAAGGCTTCCATGATTGATTAGAGTCTTGGGCAAATCCAATCCTGAATTGCATTGGAGCCGGACGTCGAACCCATGAGCCGTTTTTTTTACAAAGAATACGTCCTGAACATCCCGTCCTTGGGAAATCTTTTTTCAAGGTTGGTTTGCGTATTCGTTTCCGCTAAATTACCCGCGATTTTTAGGTGAACCTTTGGGTTGGAGCCGGCCCCCTTTCGGCCCGCTCCGCGGAGGGAACGGGAATGAGCCCAGCGCAGGAAAAGAGGTACGATGCGCTTGCGGTCCGATTCCCGCTCCTTGCCCTGAAGTTCACCCCGGTGGTTCCCGCATCCATTTTTCTTCTCCTCCTCGTCCTGGTCGAATCCGCCGGCGCCATCGACTCCCTTGTGGTCGGCCTGAACTCCCGGCAGGGCGGCTGGAACAAGCAACTTGAGGCCTCCCGCTTCATCGGTGTCGGTGCGGACTCCATCTGGATGTGGGGTGTCGAGCCGGACGCCAACCTCTCCCTGACCATGAGTCGGCGAGGGGGGTTGGTCATTCGGATCGTCCGGGGGTTCATGGGGCCGGCAGCGATATCGATCCCCGGCGCCGAGGTGCTCGCCGACGGCGACCCGCTGACCTATTACGACGCCGACGTGATCTCCGGGCAGTCCCGGAGGGAGGGTTTCGGGCGGACGACACCGATTTACCTCGACCTCGGCGGCACTTTCCGCGTCAACCGGCTGCGCTTCTTTCCCCGCCTCGACCCGCGCAACCAGCGCCGCTTTCTGCAGGAGTTCTCCGTCGCCACCCACCCCTCGTATGTCCTCGGCGAGTTCGAGGAGCTGTTCTCCTTCTATCCTGCCCTGCCCAACTTTCAGCCCGTTGTCGAGAAGCGGTTCGAGTCCCGGGACGTGCGCTTCGTCCGCATCGCCGCGACCTCCGAGCGGCCCTGGGAGATCGCCGAGCTCGAGGTCTACGGGGACGGCTCGCTGCCGACGGGGGAGTTCCTCTCGAAGCCGATCCGGTCGGGATCGAGGGTGTTCGGCCTTGTCCGCTACGAAGGCAGGGGGGTCGATTCTTCCCCGGTGCTGATCCATACCCGGGTGGGGCCCGACAAGGAACCGGAGTGGTATTTCCTTCTCGAGGAGGATGGGGACGAGATCGTCCGGGCAAAGGACAGGGCGGTGTACATGAGGGCTTACCCTCACCTGCGAGGACCCATCCGCCCGAACCCCAACTGGACCGGCTGGGAGCCGGTGTCGCAGGGAATAGTGCGCTCCCCGAACCTCAAGGGTTTCATGCAGTTCCGGGTGCGCCTGTTCACCCCCGGGGTGCGTCTCGACCGCCTGGTGTTCGAGATGATCAGTCCGCCGCTGGTGCGCAGCCTCGTCGCCGAGGTGAGCCCCGACACGGTGGCCGCGGGGGTGGAGACGGAGTTCTCCCTGGCGATGCTGGCCCACATGAAGATTTCCTCTTCCGGAAGCCGGGGTCGCAGCAGCGACACCGGCTTCGAGCGCATCCTGATCGAGACCGATGCCCACATCCGGCGGGTGCGGCAGGTCCGGGTCGACGACCGGAACGTCGCCTTCACCTCCCGGCGTCACCCCGGGGGCATGCTCGTCAACCTGCTGCGCCCGGTCGAGCAGGACGGGTCGTTCGTCCAGGTGTTCTTCCGGGGCACCGTGTACCGCGACAAGACCGCGTTCCGGATCCGCGTTTTCGACGACCGCGTCATCGAGAAGCGGGTCACGAAGGGAACCATCACGTTGGAAGAGACGGGGTACCAATTCGCGATTCCGGGCGACGCCGACGCCGAGACCGCGGCGCAGGGGCTGGTCGTCACCCTGGAGAAAGAGGGGGAACGCGCCCCGCTGCTCGCCAACTTCGGGCTCGATCATCCGGTGCTGACGCCCAACGGGGACGGCGTCAACGACGGGCTCGGGATCGGCTACTCCCTGCTGACGGTGACCCGGCCGGCGCAGGTGGAGCTGTCGCTGTTCGATCTCAGCGGGCGCCGGGTGGCGGCTGTCGAGGCGGTGCAGCCGGTCGGCAACCACAGGCAGGTATGGGACGGCCGCGGCAGTGACGGCGCGCTCGTGGCGCCCGGGACCTACATCTACCGGCTGCAGGTGCGCGGGGACGGCGATCCCGAGGTGCGGCAGGGGATCGTGGCGGTGGTGTACTGATGACCCGCCGCGGCCCACGGACCTGCCGGCTATCCTCCCCGGGGAAGCATCCGGACCGGAGCATTCCGGCAAAAGGGCGGCACAGGATCGCCGCGGTCGCGAAAAGGCCGCACAATTCAGCCGTGAACCTCGGCATCCGATTCCGCCATTGGATCCTGCTCTCCGTGGTCTTTCTCGGCGCCGGCGCGACCGATGCACAGCGCGGCTACACCGTCGCCGGGAACCGCCTGACCGTGCGCGGGGACGGCCACTGGCGGGATTGGAAGGGGGCCGTGGGGGGGCACCTGATCGAGGAGGGGGAAGTGAGGCCGAGATTCCTGCGGCGCCGCATCAACGCCATGCTGAACGCCACCGACTTCGAGGTGATCGCCATTGGGGATACGGTCGTCGGGGGGGTGCGCCAGGCCGGCACCAGCCGGGAGACCGCGGCGCTGGTCATGGACGGCGACCCGCTTACCTACTGGGAGCCGGAGGATCCGGACTCGCTGCGGAACTGGTTCCTGGAAGTGGACCTCGGGCGCGCGGTGATCGCCGACCGGGTGCGGGTGAAGTTCGCCGGGGAAGGGGCCGGAGACCCCTTCCTGAAGTTCCGCGTGCTGCTGTCGAACGGACGCGCCACCACCAACACCGCGACCCGCTACGACGCCGAGTTCTACCGCGTCGCCCAGGTGACCCGCCGCAACAAGGAGCAGCGGGAGTTCGAGTTCGAGGTGCCGCGGCAGCGCCCGCTCCCTCCAGGCGTCGCCGGCGAGGTGGCGCAGATGGTCTGGCTCGAGGCCCTCGACACCGACGGTCCGCGAGGCGAGGAGGTCACCGCTGAGGAGTATGCCCTGCTGTCGGCCCATGACCAGGGGGCCGTCGAGCATTTCCGCCAGACCGTCGCCGGCCGAGAGATCCTGGTCGAGGAGGAAACCTGGGAGGAGCTGCCGGCCGAGGAGCAGGGCCCGGTCCGCCACTACCGGCACGAGCGCCCGCGGGTGGCCGAGCTCGAGGTCATCGCTCTCGGGGACAACGCCGTCGGGTTGACCCAGCGCCTGCGCAACCGCGCCACCGACCTGTTCGAGGACATCGTCCTCACCGTTTCGACCGACGGTCTCTACTCCTCCTTCTACCCGCTGCGCCTGTACGACCCCCTGCGCAATCGCAACCAGTTGCTCGTCGACCTCGGCGCCAGGTTCTGGATCGACCGCATCCGCCTGCTCAGCGCCCAGGATGCCCTCACCGCCTACCAGCTGCGCGTATCGGACGGCTCCGTCGACCCGAACGGCAACCGCGTCTGGGAGGACTTCGAGGAGCGCCACAACAGGGAGGCGTTCCTGCAGCTCGAGGAGCGATTCCCGCCGCGGGAGGTGCGGCTGATCGAGCTGCGCCGGCTCGAGCTCTCCGGGGCGCGGACCGAGATCAACCGCAGCCTGAGCGAGCTGCAGGCGTACGGCGAGGGGCACGTCTCCGAAGTCGTTCTGGAATCCCCCATCGTCAAGCTGGGGACGTCGCGCATCTTCACCGGGGTCCACTGGGAGGGGGAGGCGCCGGAGGGCACGCGTCTCGAGGTGCGCAGCCGCAGCGGCGACGACCTGCTGCTGGTCAAGCGCTACTACGACCTGTTCGGGCGCGAGATCAGCGAGGAGCAGTGGGAGGAGACCTCGGAGCGCAACCGGGGATTCACGACCACGGAGGAGTTCACCGGCGAAGGCTGGAGTGCCTGGAGCGAGCCCTACCGGGACCAGGGGGAGTCGTTCAGGTCCCCCAGTCCGCGGCGCATGCTGATGCTGCAGGTGCGCCTGTTTACGGCCGACCCGCTGCGCGCCGCGAGCATCCGGCGTATCGAGCTGGGGCTGGAAGCGCCGCTCGTCGAGCAGACCTTCGCCGAGATCTGGCCGAACCAGGGAGTGCGCCCCGGGGCCGAGGAGGAGTTCGCCATCTACCTGCGCCCCGAGTTCCAGAGCGGCGATTCCGGGTTCGATCGCATGCGGCTGCGCTCGTCGTCGGCGGCCCCGATCGAGCTGGTGTCGCTGCAGTCCGGGAGCGCCGCGCAGCTGCGCGGCGGCCGCGGCAGGGCGCTGTGGCCCGGCAGCGCCCGCATCGAGACCCTGGAGGAGGGCGGGGTGGTCGTCGAGCTGCCGCGCCGGGTCAGCGGCGGCGCCCTGCTCTACAGGGCGGAGATACGGACGAAGGTGTTCCTGAGCGGGACCACGTTCACCGTGGAGCTGCTGAACTCGCAGCGGCCCGGGGTGGTGCAGGCCTTCACGGAAGGGGACGCGGTCGGCGACGTCCGCAGCGAGTCGATGGTGGTGGTCGCCGACGTCGAGGACGCCCCCATCCTCGATCAGGTACGGGCGCAACCGGCGCTGTTCACGCCGAACGGCGACGGCGTCAACGAGGGCACCCGGATCCTGTTCTCGGTGTTCCGGATCAAGGGGGAGCGCGACCTGCAGGTGGGGGTGTACGACCTGTCCGGCCGCAAGGTCCGCGACCTCGGGGGAGTGCGGCAGATTCCCAGCGGGCAGCACGCCGTCGCATGGGACGGCAGCGACGACGAGGGCAGGCGGGTGGGTCCCGGCCTCTACCTCGTGCGCGTCGCCGTCCCTACCGATGCCGATGCCGCAGGATCGGCCCTGGCCGCGGTCGGGGTGGCGTACTGATGGCGGGGGAACGGGTGTCCTGTCCCGACAGTATCTCCCCCTTCTTCGTGCGGCTCATTGTGATGGGCGGAATCGCGGTAGAATCCAGAACAACTCCATCTGTTCCATCGGTGATCTTCCCCGCCATCCCGTCCCGCGGGCCTGCCTTGGAGGGCAGTACGCACCCGGTGCGCCTCGCCCGGATGGCTCGCGAGCCCGAGGCCGGGGCCACAGGATTCAGGGGATCCGCTTCCGGGACCGGACGCTGATGGGCAGGCTGCTGGCCTCCTTCGCCGTTGCCGGGGCCGCGGTGCAGCTCTGCTGGGCCCAGTACCCGGGCGCCGTTCCCGGGGCGACGCCGTCGGCCCTTCCCCGGGGCCTTGCCCCCTCCTTCGGCATGGAGAACGTCGTCCCGGAGGTCCACAAGAACTACGTCCCCATCCACCTGCCGGAGTACCACCGCTATCCGTGGTTCGCCACCGACACCCGCTACGCGACCGAATTCTACAAGCGCTACCTCGACCGCAGGCTCGAAGGGGACGAGTGGTACGACTCGTTCGGCAACCATCTCGGCCGCGGCTGGCTGGTCTACTCCTGGGAGCAGCAGCAGTCGCTGCGCAACGGCAGCTTCCTGCGCAAGAGGCCGTCCGACCCGGGCGCCACCGATTTCTACGGCAGCATCTTCCAGAACCTCGTCATCGCCTCGGAGGGGCACTGGGACCACCAGTTCCGCCTGATGATCGGCGACCAGATCTCCACCCACCTGACGCCGCTCACCTTCAACAAGCCCCGCTTCAACGGCCTGCGGCTCGAGGTCGCCTCCGACCGCCACCAGTCGTCGCTGCTGCTGTCGCGCCCCAGCAGCCCGGACCAGGCGCGGCGCAGCAACTCTACCCACCTGTTCGGCGGCCACACCTCGTTCCGCGTCCTCGACGCCGTCGCCATGGGGGTCACCTACGTCAACGCTCACAACGCCCAGACGCAGGTCGACTTCAACGTCGGCAACCCGCTGCACGGGGCGCTGACGACGAAGCAGAACCAGCCGCTGAAGAAGGTGTGGGTGCGCCTGCGGGACGACTCCCCGGAAGACGGGAGCGGGGGGGCCTCGCTGTTCCGCCACGAGATCATCCTCGTCGACCAGTCGGGGCGCGTGCACCGGGGCCGGGACATCGGCCTGGTGCCGAGGATAAAGGGCGGGGTGCTGCGCGAAGGGGCGATCGCCGCGGACGGTAGCGAGGCCGCGGTGCTCGAGTACGACCTCGCCTCCCTCGGCGAGGAGCACGGGATGGAGTCTCTCGACCTGCAGCGCGTCAGCTTCGAGCTGGCGGTGGCCGACGACTACCGGGTCGAGATGGCCTCCAACCTGCAGACCGACGGCGAGGTCCGCAACGCCGAGCCGGTCTTCACCACCGTCAGCCGCGCCCGCGGCAACGTCCGCGACAACAGCAACAGCAGGGTGCTGAAGCTCGACTACCTGCTGCCGACCGGGAACGAGCTGATCGGCGTCGACTTCAACGTCGTCGACCTCGGCGGCCTGTCGCTGCAGGGGGAGGCAGTGCTGAACCGGCGTCACGGCAAGTACCCCAACCTCGAGGAGGGGCTCCAGCACCACGCGACCCGCAACGCGCGCGCCGGCTATGCCCAGGCCGCATATCAGCGCTTCCCGTGGAAGCTGTACGCCGAGCTGTTCTCCATCGACGACGCCTACGCGACCGCCTACTGGCTAACCCAGTCCGACGGCACCATCCGCTTCAAGGCGCGCATAGCGGACCTCTACGAGTTCGTCGACGACGACGACGACTTCAACGCCGTCCCGGAGTGGGAGCGGCCGTTCCAGCGCTCGACGCGGGAGGTGGCCTGGCCGGGGTACGACGAGAACGGCGACTTCATCCACGACCACAACCAGAACCTCAACCTGTTCCCCGACTACGACGAGCCGTTCCTGCGCTACCGGTCGGACCGCCCGGAGTTCCTCTTCGGCACCGACATGAACCACAACGGAACCATCGACCGGTTCGAGAACGACCGCCTCCCCGACTATCCGTACCGAAGGGATCACCGCGGCTACAACCTCTACCTGAAGGTGCGGGCCGGAGGGGGCGGCAGTCTCCTCGTCGGCGGCCAGAACAGCGGCCTGATCTCCGGCGACGGGCACACCCGGGCGCTCTACGGGATGGCGGCCTGGAAGCGGGAGCTGTCCGGGTTCGGGAAGGTGCGGGTCTTCGACTTCGGCGCCCTGGTCCGGGACGACGTCCCCGACGACCTGCAGCAGTGGGTGCAGCCGGTCGGCGCCATCGGGCGCATGCGGGACGTCGAGGATCCGCTGGCGGCGCGCAACACCTGGAAGAACTCCTTCTACGCCGACCTCAGCCACCGCCTCGTCGAGGGCCTGCGCATGATGCACCGCTTCAAGTGGGACATCGCCCTCCAGCGCGACGGCGACAAGGCCGTGGCGCGCAGGCTGGCCCGCAGGCGCTCGGGTTTCGTCGGCCTCATCGACAAGGCGGAGTGGTCGGTGCCGGTCGGCCTCGGGTTCTTTCAGCCGCGCTGGAAGAGCGAGCTGCGCTTCGACCGCCCCTACCGGATCCGCCTGGAGAAGGCGGCCAGCGTCGAGGAGACGGTCTTCCTGATCTGGTCGCAGCCGCTGCTCGCCGAACAGACGCGGGCGTCGTACTTCGCCCGTTACGGCCGGCAGATCTTCGACACCGGGCTGCAGGCCGGCCTCGAGCTGTCGAAGCTGTGGATGCTGAAGGGGAGGCGGGCGGAAATCGACCAGGACCTGCGCACCTGGACGGTGGTCGTGCAGCTGACCAACCAGGTCGCCTACCAGGGATACCGGGTGGTGACGCGCACCGGAATGCAGTGGACGCGGCGGGCGTTCGAGCTCGGGCGGCGGGAGCGGGCGAACCTGATGTTCTTCACCGTGAACGCGGGGTTGGAGTGATGGAGCCGACCCTGGCGGCAGCCAGGCGACCGGGCCTGCGGGCCCCCGGGGGCGTCTCGGCGTCCGGCCGGCCCCCGGTGCGCGGTCCTGGCGGAGCCTTCCCGGGGGTACGACCGCAACTGGGGCAGGAGGTTCGCTGCGGGCTGCTGGCCGCCGCAGGTCTCCTGCTGGCGCTGTCCGCGGCCGCCGCCGAGGTGCGGACCTTCGTCCTCGGGGGCAGCGAGCACCCCTGGGAGGAGGGCGGCGACGGCACCGATCCGGTGATCCTTGCAGGCAGCCGCTTCAGCCCCACCCTCGACACGACCAACACCCCCGGCAACGGCATCGAGTTCGCGGCGCGGCGCGGCTGGATCAGCCCGACCTTCTTCGACGGCAGCCGCAACATCGCGGGGCTGGTTCTCGAGGGGAAGGGCTCAATCACGGCGCCCAACTCCTCGACCTCGGCGACGGTGCTGCGCAGAGCGCAGCTCGAGGGCACGGTCAACGGCGATCACGAGGTCGCCTTCGAGCGCAAGCCGGTGCCGTTCAACCCGGTGGTGCCGGCGTTCGGCATCTGGATCATCCTCGACTTCGGGCAGCGGGTGGGGATCGAGCGCATCCGCTTCTACCCTCGCAACACCGTGGTCGCCAGTCCCGACCATCCCTTCCACAACGACTTCCTGCGCGGCTACGAGGTCTGGCTGAACGAGCAGCTGACCAGCACGATCAAGGGGGTCCCCGACCGCCTGGCGGTGCGGGAGCACGACAACGAGGAGCCGGTGGTCGACGTGCCGCTGACCCCGCAGTACGTGCGCCTGATCAAGCTGCGTTCGCTGACCGAGCTGCCGTTCGAAGTCGACGAGATCGAGGTCTACGGGACCGGGTACCTGCCCCAGGGCACCTACCTGTCGGACCTGATCGACCTGGGTGCGCCGGCTACCATCGGGTCGATCCGCTGGCGCGAGCAGGTCGCGGGGGAGGAGCTCTTCTCCAACCTGACCGTCGGCATGCGCTCCGGCCTCGACGATACGCCGATCCTGTTTCTGCAGCGGATCCAGGAGTTCATGTCCGTTCGCATCGTCGAGGTGACCGCGGAGGAGTACTGGGGATTGCCCCGGTCCGAGCAGGTGACGCTCCAGGAAGACCTGGAAAACTGGAGTCCCTGGAAGACGCTGGAGAACCGCGGCCTCAACCCGGCGCCGGCGCCGCGGCGATTCGTCCGCTTCCGCATGGAGTTCGCCGGGGGCCTCTTCGACACGCGGCTCCTCGAGCGGCTCGAGTTCGACTACCTGCAGCCCCCGATCGCCGACACCTTGCGCGCCGAGGTGTTCCCGCGGCTGGCCCGAGCGGAGGAGCCGGCGACCTTCCGCTACGCCGTGCTCCTGCGCGGCCGGGGGGATATCCACGGGTACGACCGCCTGGAGATCGACAGCAACGCCCCGGTCGAGGGGATCCGCAACGTCCAGGTCGCCGGCGTCCCGGTCGAGTTCGAGATCGAGTCCTCGACCCGGGACGGTTTCCGCATCAGCCTGCCGAGGATCGACCGCGACGGCTCGGTCCTCGAGCTGACCTTCGACATCCCGATCTTCCGCTTCGGCACGACCTTCACCGGCAGGGTGTTCGACAGCCGCTTCCCCACGGTGCCGCAGCGGCTCGAGCCGGGCAACGCCGTCGACTTCGGGCCCGGCGACATCGACGAGCTGTCCCACCTCACCGTCGAGATCCCCAAGGAGCAGATCGGCCGGCTGGTCGGGGAGATCGTCCTCGACAGCCGCGTCGTCACCCCGAACGGGGACGGCGCCAACGACGAGCTGAGGGTCCGCTTCAACCTGCTGCAGGTGGTCCGGTCGGTGCCGGTCTCCCTCGACCTGTACGATCTCTCGGGGCGCTCCATCGCCTCGCTGCAGGCGGAGCGGGACCTGGGGCCTGCTTCCTTCACCTGGGACGGGCGCACCGCCGGGGGACGCCGGGCGCTTCCCGGGACCTACGTCTGGGTGCTCCGGGTCGCCGCGGATGCATTCGAGGAGACCCACTCCGGCGTCCTGGCGGTGGCTTGGTGATGACACGTCCGATTCTCATTTTCGCGGCCGGTCTGCTGCTGGCCGCAGCCGGCCTCGAGGCCCAGGAGTTCGGCGCCCGCCTGGGAACGGTGACGCGAGGGGGACGGGTGACCTTCGAGCCGACCGGCCCGGGGATTCTCACCGACGCCCTCGATCCGGCGGTGCACAAGTGGTACGTGCCCCAGGAGCTGTACGTCGAGTACCAGTGGCGCCAGCGGGAGTACTCCAACTACTCGCGGCGCCAGTACCAGCGCTACGTCGGCACCGCCCTCGAGGGGGAGTACTTCTACGACGTGTACGGCAACTACCTGACGCGGGGGTGGCTGATCTACGACTGGCGGCAGCGCAATCCGCAGCCGTTCGGCAGCACCCTCGAAAAGAGCAGGGAGTTCAACTTCTGGTTCAACAACCTCGTCGTCGCCGCCGACCACAAGGGGCAGTACCACTACGCGATCACCGTGGGCAGCCGGATCCGCACCACCCTGACTCCGATGACCTTCTCCAAGCCGCTGTTCAACGGCGTCCAGTGGGATTTCTCCTCCGACAAGTACGAGGCCACGGTGCTGATGTCGCGTGCCAGCGCCCCCAACTTGTCGGGATTCGCCGCGGAGGCGCGGACCAACAACACCAACCTCTTCGGCGGCAGGGTGGTCGCCCAGGTCGGCGACTTCGCCCGCATCGGCGGCACCTACGTCAACTCCCACCACTCGCAGTCCCAGCTCGAGGCGGTCAACGGCGACATCTTCCAGGGGCAGTTGACCGAGGCGATGAACTTCGCCCCGGTGACGGAGATCGCCGTGGCGATAAAGGACGACTCCCCCGAGGACAACGAGGGGGGCGGCGCCTTCTTCTCCAGCGACATCCTCATCCGGGACGTAGAGGGGAACGAGGTGCGCGGTAGCGAGATCGGGTTCCGTCCCTTCGTCGACGGCGGCTTCGAGCGCCGCGGCTATCTCTCCGCCGACGGCACCGAGGAGATCCAGCTGCGCTACGACTTCACCGACGTCAGCTACATCGGTCCGAGCACCACGGACATCGAACAGGTCCAGGTGGAACTGGTGGTCGCCAACGACTACCTGATCGAGATGTCGTCCGACCGCCAGTACAACGACCGGGACCAGCGGGTCTTTCTGCCGGCGGCGCAGGCGTCGGGCAACGTCAAGGACGGCTCCAACCAGCGCGTGCTGGCGCTCGACTACGGCCTGCCGACGGCCAACCAGATCGCCGGGTTCACCCTCGAGGTCGCCGAACTGCACGGGTTCAAGGGGTACGCCGAGATCGACGTCAACCACCAGTTCCGCCAGTACCCCAACCCCGGACTGAAGAGCCACCACTCGGCGAGCAGCCAGGCGCTGGCCTGGATGGCCAACCTGTCGAAGACGGCCCTGCCCTGGTTCGGTTTCGTCGAGCTTTTCAGCGTCTCGCCGCGCTACTCGACCTCGTTCGTCACCTCGGACGAGACCGGGGTGCTCGCCTTCGGGAACGATTTCGAGCTCTACGAGATGGTAGAGGACAACGACGACCAGGACCGGCGGCCGGACTGGCGGCGCAAGGGCTGGGGGGCCGGCGACGACGAGGTGTTCCCGGGCTGGGACGAGAACAACGACTTCATCTCCGACTTCAACCAGAACGACAACGAGGACCGCCCCAACCTGATTCCCGACTACGAGGAGCCGTTCCTGCGTTTCCACGCCGACCGCCCGGAGTTCCTCTACGGCGTCGACATGAACCACAACGCCGTCGTCGACCGCTTCGAGAACGACGAGGAGCCGGACTACCCGTACAAGCGGGACCGCGAGGGTTTCAACCTGTTCGGCGGGGCCAACCTCGGTCCGGACTCGCGCCTGATGATCGGGCGCCTGCAGATGGATCAGCTGACCGACGACCGCGTCACCGAGGCGTCGTACCTCACGCTGGCAGGAGAGCGGGACCACCCCCGCTGGGGCCGCCTCCTGGTTTTTCAGGATCTGCGCCGGGTCAGGGACACGATCGCCGACGATCTCCTGCAGTGGCGGCAGCCGGCGGGGACGCGCGGAGCCCTGCAGCTGGTAGTGGACCGGCTGCCGGCGAGGAACACCTGGATCAACACCACCTGGCTCGGGTTCTACCACCGGATTCCCGCCGGGATCAGGCTGACTCACAAACTGAAATGGCAGCGTTACCACCAGCTCGACGACGACCTCGAGCTGCGCCTGCGAAGGACGCGGCGGGACGGCTCCTTCCTGGGCCTGATCAACAAGGCGGAGTACACCCTCGAGCTCGGCCGCTGGACCCTGGTGCCGCGCTGGAAGAGCGAGTTCCGGCGCCAGGTGCCGGTGTTCGCCGACGAGTTCAAGCGCCGCGAGCTGACCGAGCTGTTCATGGCGATGCTGCGCTTTCCGGTGATGCGGAAGAGCTTCGTCGAGCTGGGCCTCGAGTACGAGATCTTCAGGCAGCTGCGGGACCCGCCTCCGCCCGACAGCGAGGACAGCTCGACCGGGCTGACGACCGCGGTGCAGCTGCGCAACGCCTCCGCGTACATGGGCTACGACCTGATGACGACCTTCGGTTTCGAGCTGGTGCGCACGGACCCCGAGGGACTCAGGCCGGAAGTGACGACGCGGAGCTTCATCACCATATATGCCGGGGTCCAGCTGTGACCCGGGCGGCGCCGGCGCTCCTCCTCCTGACCGGCTGTGGCGGGCCCGCCGACGAACCCCTGGTGCGGGTGCTGGACGTCCCCATTGGAGAGAGGGAGCTTGCCGAGTTCGCGTCGAGGCTGCCGGACGGCCTGAGGCAGGATTCGGCCGCGGCCGAATCGCGCGAGGAGACGGTCCGCGATCTGCTCCGGAGCCTCGTCGACCGCGAGCTGATGCTCGCCGAGGCGAGGGCCGTCGGGTACCCTGAAAAACCCGAGATCGTCAGGCCGCTCCGCAAAATCTACGTGAAGCGGCTCAGGGAACAGGTCCTCGCCGAGGCCTTGGGGGATTCCGTCTCCGTCGGGGAGGAGGAGATCGAGGCGGCGTACCGGCGGGACGGATGGGACGTGAAGCTGCGGATCGCCCATATCTCCTGCGCTACGAAAGCCGAGGCGGAAGAGGCCGCACGCGCCCTGGGCGAGGGGGCGGACTTCGCCGAGGTGGCGAAGCAGCGCTCGACCGCCCCGGACGCAGAAGGGGGTGGGGACCTTGGGCGCTACCTCGGGCCCGGAGAGCTGCCCCGGGAGCTCTGGGCGGCGGTGCGCGGACTGTCGCCGGGCGAAATCGCCGGACCGCTGGCCGCGGGAAGCGGTTTCGAGTTGCTCAAGGTTCTCGATGCGGTCCCTGTCCCCATCGAGCAGGCAGGGGCGGCGGTCGCCGCGGCCCTGAAGCGCCGCAAAGCCATGGCGCGGCGCGAGGCCTGGCTCGAGGAGCTCGAACAGAGATTCGCGGTCGCCTACCACCCCGAAGCGGTCGTCGCGATGGTGCGGGCGGGCCGGCAGGATCCCCGGGCCGGGCTCGCCTTGGAGGACCCGGCCCTGACCTGGGGGGGCGACAGGGTGATCTCCGCGCAGGAGGCCGGACGAATCCTGGTGGGAAAGGGGATGAAACCCCCCGCCCTGGTGGACAGCGTCTCAGTCGCCAGGGCTCTCCGCTACTGGGTGATCGCCGACACCCTGGCGGTGCTGGAAGCGGAGCGCCGCGGCCTTCACCAAACCGAGGAGTTCGCGTCGGCGTTGGAGCTGGAGCAGAAGAAGCTGCTCATCGACCGGCTGCGGCGGGAGGTTTTGGACCAGGTCGGCCCTCCCGGGGAGGAGGAGCTGCGCGACCGGTACGAGGAAGTCAAGGGAGAGTTCATGCTGCCGGCGTCGGTTGAGGTGATAGAGATCCTGGTCGAGTCACGGGCCGCCGCGGCCGCGCTGCGGCTGCGGATCGAGGCGGGCGCGGACATGGAGAAGTTGGCCCGGGACCACAGCATCCGTCCGGGGGCCGACGGAACCGGCGGGCATTTACACCTGAAAGATGGGGAAGGGGAAAAACGGGAACGGCTCTTCGATCTCGTCCGGGAAGCGGAAGAAGGAGCGCTTCTGGGTCCGCTTGAAATCGAAGGCGGGTTCGCGGTCGTGCGCGTCGAAAAGCGGCTGCCCCGGAGGCCGCGCGCGTTCGAGGAGCTGACCCGGATCCTGCGGCACCAGGTCAGGCAGGCCAGGAACAGGGAGGCGTTCGAGAGGTACGTCGAGGGGTTACGCGACCGCTACCGGAGCGACGTCGAATGGCGCGACGAACGAATAAGGCGGGTAGCGGCGAGCTTGTGGATTCGAAAAGGGGAAGAGTGAAGGACTGTTTGCGCCCCCGGGCGGTTCCGCGGTTGCACAGGTCTGAAGCGAGGGGGGATGAGCGAGGATCTTCCGGGGTCGGCAGAACGGCAGTGAATTCGGGTGGGGCCAAGCCACCCGAATTCACTGCCGAAGGATCATTGCCGTTTGTGACTCCACTCGGTGAGTGAAGGGCGAAACTGGATCCGAAACATACCGACTGCAGCCAGCGTAGCCGCCGTGCGGGGCTCCCAACTGGAAACTGCCGTGTGCCAACACCAACCAGGAACAAACAGAAACACCTGAATAGTCAGCCGCGAGGTGTTCTGTTGTTGGCGTGCTGCCTCTTTAGCTCATACCCTCGAGCATCAGCTCGGCATCTTTCAGTTTCATGGTGCGCAGCTCGGCGATCGCTTCCCTGTTGGCGGCGCGCGGTTTCGACTTGCCCTGCTCCCAGTTCAAGATCGTTATGGCACTGACTCCGAGCAGCTTGCCCATCTGGGCCTGCGACAGGCGCAGCCGTTTGCGGTGCTTCTTGATCGACGACGGGGTCACTCTGACGCTGACTGTCTCCTTGGACGCCGGCTTGGCGTCGCCTGCGGGCTGCCCGGATGGCTCGCCGGTCGTCCCCTGGTTGCCGGCAATCTGCGACTTAAGCTCCGACACCTCCCCCTGCAGGCTGCGGATTTGCTCGTTCAGCTGGTTTACGGCAGCGCGCAGGTCCTTGCCAGCCACCCGCGAAATTTCTTCCCTGAATGCTTTACCTAGGTCAGGCATGAAGCTCCTTCCTTAAATCAAGAGTTTGAAGTTGGTTAAATGGCCAATGTGACAATCATATAAGCGCCTGGCGAATCCGGCACACAATAGCGGCTGATTTTGAAAATATAAGTAGGAACGGCGAATTCGGCACCCATGGAAACAATGGGGCCTTGTTTTCCACCCGTGGAACTCCGGGAATGCCCCGGCAGGTGGAAGGAGAGCGACCGGAAAGTACCGCTACCCACGGATAGGGCGATCCGGAGCGGTTGTACTACATGGCGGCGACGGCGTCCTCGATGCGGTTGAGGGCTTCGTCGATATCGGCGAGGGAGTGGGAGGCCGAAACGCCGTGATGCCCGGCGACCAGGTCGCCGTAGTCGTGGAAGTAGACGCCGCTGTCGGCGCAGGCGCGGATGAAGCGCGTGCCCATTTCGCGGTCCCGCTTCAGGGTGTCGTCGAAGCGTTCCACCGGATCGGTGAATCCGAAGAAGATTCCGAAGCGGGCGCCCAGCCCCTGCACGCGTGCGGGAACCCCTGCCCGGTCGAAGATCTCCGCCATTCCTGCATACAACCGCTGCGAAGCCATCTCCATGTGGTCGTAGAAACCAAAGCTGGTGATCTCGTTGATGGAAGCGAGGGCGCAGTTGATCGCCGGCGGGTTCCCGGTGAAGGTCCCGCTCTGGCAAACCTCCCCTTGTGGGTTCACCTGGTTCATTATCTCGGCCTTGCCCGCGATTACGACCACGGCGCCGCCGTTGGCGACCGCCTTGCCGAGCACGCAGAGGTCGGGGGTGACGCCGTAGTACCCCTGGGCGCAGCCCGGGCCGGTGCGGAAGGCCGACAGGGTCTCGTCGTAGATGAGGGCGATGCCGTTGGCCGTGGCCTGCTCGCGGACGAAGCGCATGTACCCGGCATCCGCGGCGATGCAGCCCTGGTTGTAGTTGATGGGCTCCATGATGATGCCGCCGATCTCGTCCCCGTGCTTCTCCATGGCGTGCTCGAGAGCGGCCTCGTCCTTCCACGGGACGACGACGACGAGGTCGTCGAGCACCTCCGGCATGCCGGCCGATTCCCGCTGCGGCGGTATCAGGCTGCCGGGTTCTACGGGGGTGAGCGGCGAGTGGGAGTTGTACATCACGTAGTCGTAGAGCCCGTGAAAGTGCCCCCAGAACTTCAGGATCTTGCGTTTGCCGGTGTGGGCGCGGGCCAGGCGCACGCAGATCATCGTCCCTTCCGAACCGGTGTTGCCGTAGCGCACCCCTTCCGCGCAGGGGATGATCTCGGTGATGCGGCGGGCCAGCTCGACGTGGGCCTCGGTTTCGTACCCGCACAGGATGCCGGTTTCGAGAACCGACTCCATCGCCTGTTTCGTCGCCGGGTGGTTGTATCCGAGGAAGGCGGCGCCGTGTGCGAGGTTGAAGTCGATGTACTCGTTGCCGTCGACGTCGCGGATGCGGCAGCCTTCCGCGGACTGGATGTGCAGGGCGTAGCCGAGGCAGGAGTTGATGCGGCCGGCGGCGCCGACGCCGCCCGGCATGTAGCGGGCGGCCTCTCGGCGGAGATCAAGGCTCTTCAGGGCTTCGACGGTCATGGCGGCTTTCGTGGGTTGGTGGTGCGGTTATGTCAGGTTCGGGCAGCGTCGGTGGAAGATAACGAGGTTTCGGAGCGGCAGCGGCAGAAGGTCCTATGCGGCGGCCGCGACGGAACGTGATCCCGTGCTTTCCTCCGGGTCCCCGGCCGGATCGCCTGCACTCACTTCCACCGGGCCGGCCGCGGGGCGCGCGATTCGGTTTCTCTCGACGGGTCCTCCGCCTGATCGGCGCCGCGGCTTCACCGGACCGGCTGACGACTTCTGCGGCGAGGGGAAGGGGTTTTTTTCCGGGGCGCCCCGGCCTCCGCTCAGGAGGGCAGCGGCGCGGCCGGGTCCACCAGTCCCTGCTCCTGCAGCTCGGACCAGAACGCTGCCGGGATCTCCTCCTCGAGCAGGGCGGCGTTGGCCTCGGTTTCGGCGCGGGTGCGGCCGCCGGGGATGACGCAGGCGACGGCCGGGTGCGCCAGCGGGAACTGCAGGGCCGCGGCGGGCAGCCGCACCCCGTGCCGTTCGCAGACCGCCTCGATGCGGGCGACGAGGCCGAGGATGTGGAGCGGGGCGGGAGCGTAGTTGTAGTACGCCCCTTCGACCACGCCGGTAGCGAGGACCCCCGAGTTGTAGGGGCCGCCGATGACGATGCGCACCCCTTTTTCCACGCAGAGCGACAGCAGCCCCTCCAGCGACGTCTGCTCGAGCAGGGTGTAGCGCCCGGCGAGCAGGAAGCAGTCGAAATCGCCGGCGCGCGCGAAGTCGGCCAGGACCTGCCACTGATTCATGCCGGCGCCGACCGCCCGGATCACCCCCTGCGAGCGCAGCTCGTCGAGCACCGGATAGGTCTCCTCCATCGCCTCCCTGAAATGGCTGACGGCGTAAGGATCGAAGCCGGGCTGCAGGCTGATGCCCTCGTCCGGGTCGTGGATGAAGACGATGTCGATGCGGTCGGTGCGGAGGCGCTCGAGGCTTTCTCCGAGGGAGCGCTTCACGGCCTCGGCGGAGTAGTCGAATACCGATTTCAGCGGTGGATGGTCGACGAAGAAGCCGTCCTCGGGATCGCCGCTTTCCCTCGGGACCAGGGAGTAGCCCACCTTGGTCGACAGGACGATCTCGTCCCGCCGGCGCGCCAGGTGGGCGCCGTAGCGGCTCTCGCTGAGCCCGAAGCCGTAGAGGGGGGCGGTGTCGAAGTAGCGGACACCGGCGCCGTACGCCGCCTCGAGGCAGTCGGCGACGTCCTCCTCGGAGATCGGGTTGAAGAGGTTGCCGAAGGGGGCCCCGCCGAACCCCATGCGGGTCACTTCCAGGCCGAGTTTGCCGATCGCTTGTCTCTCGTTGAGTTTCATGCCTTCATCCTTGCCAGCGCGTCGATAAAGTTGATCTGCAGGAGGCCGCAGCCCGGATGGACTTTTTCAACGGCTGCAAAATGCGGAAACGCGTTGGGCCTGTTGGAGAAACGAGAATGACTTCACCGGGCCGGCGGCGCGTCGGAACATAGGATGACCCCGGGCCGCGTCAATGCGGAAGGGGAGGCGGGAACGGAGCTCGCCATGAGGCCGCGTCGGCCTCCTACCGGGCCCGTCCGAGCCCGCTGAGTCCCTCCGGTGAAACCACCCGGTTGCCCTGCTGCCCGCACACCCGGTTGCCCTGCTGCCCGCCCCCCTGAAAGAAAGAGAGAGACACAGGATGCACGTCATAGCCGCTGACAAGCTGCACAAGCTGGTTTTCGATATCTGCATCGCCGCCGGGGCGGACGAGCGCAACGCCTCCTGTCTCGCCGACCACCAGGTGCGGTCCAACCTGCGCGGCGTCGACACCCACGGCATCTGGCACCTGCCGCTCTACGTCGATCAGATCCTGGCGGAGCAGCTGCTGCCGGCGAACTGGCCGCAGGTCATCCGCGAGACCGGGGTCTCCGCGCTCGTGGACGGCAACTGGACCTTCGGGCAGACCACCGCCATGGTGGCCACCGAAATCGCCGTGGAGAAGGCGCTCGACCGGGGAATGGCGGCCGTCGGCACGGTGCGCTGCAATCACATCGGGCGCGTCGGCCACTTCGTCGAGATGGCCGCGGCGAAGGGATGCGTCGGCATCGTCGTCGCCGGAGGGTTTTCCGAGATCCTGCCGGTGGCCGCCCCCTTCGGCGGGCGGGAGCGGGTGCTGAGCACCAACCCGGTCGCCATGGGCTTCCCCGTCGGCGAAGGAGCGGATCCGGTGATGTTCGACTTCGCGACCACGGGGATATCGGGGGTGAAGGTCCTGAACGCGAGCCGTCGCGGGGAGCAGCTGCCCCCCGGGTGCATCGTCGACCGGGAAGGCAGGCCGACCACCGATCCCCGGGCCTACGAGGAAGGGGGCGCCCAGCTGCCGTTCGCCGCGCACAAGGGGTACGCCCTCAACGTGGCAGTCGAGTACTTGAGCCGCATCCTGACCGGCAGCGACACCTGGGCCGAGGATCACCGCAGTACCGACATCATGCGCCACCACGGCACCACCATCCTGGCGATCAGGGCGGACCTGTTCCGGCCGCTGGAGGAGTTTCGGGCGAGCGCCGCGGAGATGGCGGGGCGGCTGCGCAAGGTGGCGCCGGCCCCGGGGCACAGCGAAGTGCTGGCTCCCGGCGATCCGGAGACGCGGGCGCAGGCGGAACGGGAGCGGGAGGGGATACCGGTGGCCGACGACATCTGGGAGAGCGTGGTCGCGACCGCGAAGAAGCTGGGGGTGGAAGTCGAGGAATAGTGTCGCGTCCCAGGAATCCCTTGCGATTTCCGGCGCCGATCCATTGGAGGGAAAAACCGCGGTTTTAAATGGAACCTCATCCTGTGCGATTTTTTCCCTCAATCCCGTCTCGCCGCGTTGCCTTCGCTCGCCCGTACACCCCCGGTACGACTCCCTCAGGCGCCTTGCGAGCCGGGCGCCTCAGCGCCGGAATTTTTCAAGTCATCCGTGGGACGCGACACTAGCGCGGGATTCAGCGTTGGCCGAATTCACGCGGAATGGGTGCCCAGGCACCTTGGGCGAGCCGGCCGCCGGGAACGGCCCCTTTCCGTTCGCAGGGGGTGGCCCCTTTGGACAGCCGCAGCGCGGATTCAACCGGGGAACCTGCCCGGAAGCGGTCGGCTAAATCCTCCACTCCCCTTCGTCGCTGGTAATGTCGAGGACGTTGCCGTCGGGATCACAGGCCTTGAAGGCGACCGAGGGCGGCTCGTCGGCGCTGATCGCCACGCCGCCCTTCACCGTCTTCGGCGCATCCGCCCCCCAGGCGCGCACCCGCCGCCAGGTTTCCTGCAGGTCGTCGACGACCAGGCCGAAGTGGATGTACTCCTCCCCCTCGACCACGGGGGGCCGCTCCCCGTCGTGGGGCAGCAGGGTCAGGTTGAAGTAGCCGTCGCTCATGTCGAGGGCCGGGCCGCTGCCCCGGTAGTCGACGAAGCGCATACCGAGCACTTCGGCGTAGAAGCGCCGCGTGACCTCTACGTCGCGGCAGCGCAGGGCGATGTGGCGCACTGAGGGCATCGGTTTCTCCCGGTCGACCTGGTTCGGCTGTGGAATTGACGCGCGGAAAAAAGCGGTGCTCAATATAGCCACCGACTCTCCTTCCACAGGACGAGACATGAAAATCACCGAGATCAAGATGGTCACCCTGGAACTGCGCGAAGGGGGAGGCCCCGGCCGCATGCCGCAGCTCGTGCAGGTGCCCGGACTGCGGCGCATCCAGTACCGCGCCGGCCACAACCCGGAGCGGATTCCGGTCGAGACGCCGCCGTCGAAGCCGCGCGAGACCTTCCTCGAGGTGCGCACCGACGAAGGGATCACCGGCCGCGTCCCGGTGTCGACGATGGATGGCTACCACCTCGGCATCGTCAACTCGATGGCCCTCGGGGAGAACCCCCTGCACCGCGAGCGTCTCTACCAGATGTTCCACAAGGGGACGCGCTGGGTGTACCAGAAACCGGGCTGGTTCGGCGACTTCGACAACTGCCTGTGGGACATCGCCGGCAGGGCCGCGGGGCTGCCGGTGCACGCCCTCATCGGCCGGGTGCGGGAGCGCATACCCTGCTATCTCACCGGCGGGGACATGGACCTGCAGGGATACTTCCACCACATCGAGGAGGGGCGGAAGATCGGCATCGACGCCTACAAGTTTCACACCTACAAGGGGGGCAAGTACGACATACCGATCTTCCGCGAGGTGCGCGACGCCGTCGGACCGGACTACGAGCTGCTCAACGACCCGGTCTGCTCCTACGACCTGCGCGAGGCGATCGAGGTCGGCCACGTCATGGAGGAGCTCGACTTCATCTGGCTGGAAGAGCCGTTCCATGAGCAGAAGCTCAACCAGTACCAGGAGCTGTGCCGCGAGCTGACGGTTCCGGTGATGGGGACGGAGATGCTGATGCACGACATAGGGATCTCGACGCAGTGGCTGATCCAGGGGGGAACCGACCTGCTGCGCGCCAACGCCCGCCACGGCACCACCCTCGTCCTCAAGATGGCCCACTTCGCCGAGATGTACGACACCACCGTCGAGATGAACGCCACCGGCGGGGTGTACGGCCACATCCACGCGACCCTGGGCTGCTGCATCGACAACACCACCTACTACGAGTACATGAGCCTCGACGCGGACGCCCTGAGAAAACAGGGCGAGACCTGGGGGATGATGAACGCGCCGCTGGTCGAGGACGGCTGCCTCGCTCCCACGGACCTGCCGGGCTGGGGGGCGGAATGGGATGAGGAGAAGTACCAGTCGCTGGTGGTCGCCGAGCGGTAGACGGGCTGCTGGCGGGAGCCGGGACCTTCCGGGACGCGGGCGATCGCGACAGGGACCAAGGGGACCGCGGGTCCGGCCACTTCCGGGAATATCGAAGATGACCCAAGAACAGCTGGCCGAGCGCGCCGCGGAGGTGCGCCGCACCGGCTACACCATCCTGCGGGACCAGATCCCGGCAGACGCGGTGGCCGAGGTCGCCGCGGCGTTCGCCCCGGTCTGGGAGGACCACCTCGAAGAGATCGGCGCCAACCCCAACCGCGGCCCCATGCGCCACTACATACAGCTGCCGTTCGAGCCCCCCTTCTACCAGCCGCGGATCCACGGGGATTCCGGCATCGTCGGGGTCGTGCGCCAGCTCCTCGGCGAGGATGTCGAGCTGGTTCAGTACGCCACGGATACCCCGGCGAAAGGCAGCGTCTTTCAGGACTGGCACGGCGACGTGCCCTCCCTCTTTCCGGAGGAGCCGGACCTGGTGACGCCGCCGGCCCTCATCGCCGTCAACTTTTCCTTCGTCGACGTCGGCCGCGAGAACGGCCCTTTCGAGGTCGCCGACGGCAGCCACCACCTGCCGCGCCCGGAGGGGCTGGAGAGAATCGGGCGCGGCGAGTTCGCACGGCGGGAGCTGCTGATGAAGGTCGGGGACGTGCTGATCCGCGACCCCCGCTGCCTTCACCGCGGCACCCCGAACAGGACCGCGACCCCGCGTCCGGTTGCCGTGCTCTGCTTCGAGCGCTCCTGGTACCGGCTCGTCAGCCTGAGCCACCACAACCCGGTGCGCCGGGAGTTCTGGGAGAGCTTGCCGGAGCTGGAGCAGCAGTTGCTGAGGCGCAACGTCGAGCCGCCTGGCTGACCGGGAGCCGGCGCCCCCGGCCGGGGGGCGTCTAACGCGAGTACCCGTCGCGGTTGCCGTCGCGCCAGTCCGGCAGGTACCCCTCGGTCCTGCCGTACCCCCAGGAGGGGCCGATCTGGTTCTCCGTGCGCCACGGCCAGCCCTGGCCGCCGACGATGCGGTACTCCTCCCCCTTTCCGCACAGCCAGTAGAACATGTGGGCGGCGTAGCGGGCGACGATGTGGCCCCCGTACCAGGCGCTGCGGAAGTCGAACTCCGGCGCCGCCACCCAGTCCCTCTGCGGGGGCGCGGTGCGCCAGTAGTTGTACTTGAGCATGCGCCGGACCCCGGGCCGCGTCGACTCGCCGCGGCGGTGCAGGATGCTCTGGTGGTGGATGCCGATGGTGCCGGCCGGCCCGGAGGCGAGCACCCCCTGGTGGTCCCCCTGGTGGTCCTGCATCCTGAAGTGGGTCCCGGGGACGAACTCGGTCGGCCCCAGCTCGGCCGGGGTGTCCTGGGGGAAGTAGAAGACCTCGACGAACTCGAGCTCGGGGCCGAAGACGCGGTCGGCGTCCTGGTGCCATCCCTGGGCCTCTCTCGGTCCTTCGGTCTTGTGCAGGCTGGCCAGCACCGGCAGGCCGACGTTCCTTCCCAGGAGGGAGCGTATGGCCCCGCAGAGCACCGGGTTGAGCAGCACGTGCTCGAGGTACCAGTCCTCGAGGAAGATCGAGCTCGGCTCGTGCGAGTTGCGGATACGCTCGAGCTGCTCCTCGTCGAGGCCGTCGGGGATCCAGGAGGGGTTCGCCGGGACCTTGCCGTCGAGGTAGTCGCAGGCGCGCCGGTTGACTTCGTCGGGCACCACTCCCTCCAGCATGATGTACCCGTTGATGCAGAAGTCGAGCACCTCGAAGTCGGTGAGAGTCGGTTCGCAATCGAAGGTTCGCGTCGTAGCGTCGTAGTTCACTTGCATCTCCTTCAGGCGGATTCTTTGTGCGTCGGAGGCGGCCGCGGCCGTGCCGTCGAGGCCGCGAGCGGCAGCATCGGTTTTCCCGGTTTCGCCGGAAGGCACCGGCTCCCCGGATGGGAGCGCGGAATGTTGGCGGCGGTTTGTCCGGGCGATGTCCGGAAACTAACCCAGGGTGATTGCAGATGTCACGGAGCCCGGGCGCCCGGGACGGCGGTTTCGTCCAGGCTCTCCGCGGCGGCCAACCCCGATCACCGCACCCCGCGGGATTCCTATTTGATCCCCTTCCGGGGCAATAGCGTAACTTCGGATCGATGAGTGGAGCGACGGAAAAGGGCCAGGGCCGGGTAGGGGAGTTCATCGCCGATCCGCGCCGCGCCGTCTGGACCCTGTCGATGCCGGTGATGATGGGCATGGCGGTCTACACCTTCTACAACCTGACCGACATGTTCTTCGTCGGCATGCTCGGGGGGGACGCCCTCGCCGCCCTGAGCTTCAACATGCCGGTAGTGTTCCTCGCCATCGGCATGGTCTTCGGGCTCGGAACCGGGGCGACGAGCGCCATCGCCCGCTCGCTGGGATCCGGCGACAAGAAGGCGGCCGAGGACGCCGCCCGCCAGACCATCGCCATGGGGCTCCTGTTCGCCGCCGCGGTCATCGCCGCCGCCCTCCTCTACAAGGGGGGGATCATGGCGGCGCTGGGGGCCAGCGGCGAGGTCGCCGCCCTCGCGGTCCGCTACTTCGAGGTCGCCGCCCCCGGGTTCGCCTTCGTCGTGCTCAACACCTGCTTCCGGTCGATCATGACCGGGGAAGGCAACACGAAGACCCCCGTCCTCTTCCAGGCCGGGGGCACCCTCCTCAACGTCGCTCTCGATCCGCTCCTGATCTTCACGGCCGGCCTGGGGATCGCCGGGGCCGCCTGGGCGACGGTCATCAGCCAGTTCGCGGTGATGCTGCTCTTCCTGTTCTACCTCTTCGTGCGCCGGAGCAGCTTCCTCAATTTCGGCTCGGGACCGTGGATGCTGACGCGGGCAACGGCGAGCCTCATCCTCAAGGTCGGCCTGCCCTCCTCGGCGTCGATGCTGCTGATCTCGGGCGGCGGCATTTTCTACAACCGCATCGTGTCGGTGTTCGGCTCCGAGGCGGTGGCCGGGCTCGGCGTCGCCGGGCGCATGGACTCGATCTTCTTCATGCCGGTGTTCGCCCTCGCCACCAGCCAGGTGACCCTGGCGGGGATGTTCTCCGGCGCCGGGCGCATCGACCTGGTCAGAAAGACCCTGGTCTACACCATCCTCAGGGCGGAGGTGCTCGCCGTCGTTTTCGGCGTCGGCTTCTACCTGTTCGCGCCGCAGCTGTCAGGGGCCTTCACCGACGACGAGCGCATCGCCCGGGTGGCGACCTCCTACCTGCGGGTCTTCGTCGTCGCCTTTCCGTTCATAGCGGCGGGACTGATCAGCAGCAGGGTCTTCCAGGGCCTCGGCAGCGGCATGCCGGCGATGATCATCACCGCCCTCCGCGTGGTGCTGATCGCCGTGCCCCTCGCCTACGCGCTGACCCGCTACTGGGGCTTCGGACTGACCGCGGTCTGGTGGACGTTCGTCGCTTCCGCGGTCGCCTCGTCGCTGCTGTCGGTGACCTGGATCTCCCGGCGGCTGCGGAGGGTGGAGGCGGAGCTGGGGCCGGCGGCCGCCGAGTCATGACGGGCGGGCGGAGCGGCCACCTTTGCCCGACTGAAGGACTTGGCCGCGGGCTTTTTTTCGTATGGTTTCAGGAGGAAAGGATGACAAAGGAAGGGACGGAATGAAGTGAAGCTCTGCAATCTATCCGGCGGGAGAAGGCCGTTCTTCTTCATCGCCGCCATCACAGGCACAGCACTGCTTCCTCGGTACGTTGCCGCGCATGAAGGTGACCGGGTGTATTCGATCCTGGAGATCACCGACGACATGCTGAGTCAGATCGACCTGCGAGACGGCACCACCGATGAATTGCCACAGTTGTTGGGCGAGCCGACCCTGAAGACGATCGATTTCAATCAGTAGCGCCCCCCTGCAAACCCGTGTCCCTGAGTCCACCCGGTCCGGCGAGCTGCCCTTGGCCTCGCCGCCTGAAGGACTTGGGCGCGGGCTTTTGTCGTATGGTGCCGGCAGCAGCTCCTCCTCGTAGAGCGTCTCCTCCAACAGGATGTCCTGGCGCCGCGTCACCGGGCGCGGGGCCACGGTCTCGCCGGTGTAGGCGAACCAGGCGTCGAAGTCGCGGCGGTCCGGATCGACGCCCCGGTGGTTGGTCTCGACCTCGATGGCGATGCCGGGGTGGTCGGCCTTGAAGGTGGCCAGCCTCGGGACCAGCCACTTTTCGGCGACCGCCTCGACCGAGACGATGCGCACGCGGCGGGGCTACAGGCGCTGCCGTTCGGAGACGCCGTGGACCTCGGCGAGGATGCGCTGCACCTCCTTGTCCTGGTCTCTCGGGGGGCCGATGCCAAAGCCGACACCCTGGTGATCGATGATGCGGGCCGGCTCCGCTTCGAGGAGCCGCCGGACTACGAGAATCCGGCCGACGCCAACCGAGACACGGTGTACGAAGTGACGGTGAAGGCCGACGCCGACGGTCAGCCGCCGGCGGATGCGACCTTGCCGGTGTCGGTGCGGGTGACCAACGAGGACGATCTCGGGGAGTTCACCGATCTCGTCGACGCCGCGGGTGGGCACGCAACTGACCGCGGTGCTCACCGACCCGGACGGGGACATCCGGGTGGACGGGTGGCATTGGCAGCACCGGGACCGGGATACGGACGCGTGGGAGCCCCCCCTGCCCGCGGGGCGCTATCCGGGGCTGACCAGCTATACGCCGCAAGCAGGGAATGCGGGCAAGCGGCTGCGGGCGACGGTCGGCTATGCGGATGCCCACGGCCCGGACAAGCGCGCGCAGAGCGATTCCACCGCCCGGGTGATCCATGCGCAGGTCTTCTGGTCCGGCGTGGACTGGCCCTGGCGGGCGAACCAGTACGCCCAGTCGGCGTCCCGTCCCAGGTCGTAGAGCAGGGGCCCGCCGCGCAGACCGGCAGTTGCTGCTCCTCGTAGAGCGTTTCCTCCCACAGGATGTCCTCACGCCGCGTCACCGGGCGCGAAGCCGCGGTCTCGCCGGTGTAGGCGAACCAGGCGTCGAAGTCGCGGGCGTCCGGATCGACGCCCCGGTGGTTGGTCTCGCCCTCGATGGCGATGCCGGGAGCCGGTCACTGGGGGAAAAACCGCGGCAGGACGCGAGTCCCCCCTGCCCGTGCAACATCCATTGCCAAAAATAATTTAGGAAAAAGAATGAAAAGGCTTCATCAAATTCATCCACATTTTTGGGGGAGAGGGGAAGGAAATGTGGTTAGAAAGGCGCGATTAATTACATCATAGGAAAAACCAATTTATTGCAACCTGAATCCGTGAAGTCGAGAGCCTGATTTTTGGTTGCTTTCCGAGGGGAATCCAGGGTATAGTAGAGCAGGATTTGAACTCACCCTGGAGGTGAAGAATTGAGACCGGTTTCGTTTCAAATTACGCAGGGCGAAGAAGCGCTGACCTCGCATTCGGGCTTGGCCTTGATCGAGGCCTTGATGGGACGCACGCGCCTGCCAGCGCGGGCCGATGAGATCATCTTGCCGGAACGACCCCTGCCCGAGGTTTCTCACGGCGACGTGATGGCGTCGATGATCGGCTTGCTGGCGCTGGGCAAGCCGGATTTCGAGGCGGTGGAAGCGTTTCGCACCGATCCCTTCTTCGCCCAGGCCCTGGGCCTGGATGCGGTGCCGTCGGCGGCCACCCTGCGGCAGCGGCTCGATGGCTTGGGCGCACAGGGGGAGACCGCCATTCGAGAGGAGTCGGCCGACATGGTGGCCCGTCACGCGCCGCCGCTCTCCCCCTGTTACGAAGTCGCCGACGGACGCTACGGTCCCTGGATCGCGCTGGATATCGACGTGTCGGTGTTCGACAACTCGGACACCAAAAAACAAGGGGTGTCGTGGACCTACAAGAAGGTCGACGGCTTTGCCCCGATCTTCGCCTACCTGGGCGAGGAAGGGTATCTGCTCAACTGCCAGCTGCGCGAAGGCCGCCAGCACTCTCAGGAAGGAGCCCCGGACTTTATTCGAGAGACGCTGCGGCTGGCGCGCCGCATCACCAAGGAAAAGCTGCTGGTGCGCATGGACAGCGCCCATGACGACATCGCCACCGTACAGCAGTTGCGCCGAACTCCCAAGACCGACTTCATCGTCAAGCGCACCCTGCGCAGCGAATCGAAACAGACCTGGCTGGAGGACGCCGAAGCCCTGGGCGAGCGCACCTGTCCGCGGCCCGGCAAGGAGATCTTCACCGGCTCGCTGGTGTGCGAGCGCAAGGACACCTTCGAACGCGTCGTTTACGAGGTCGTGCGGCGCACGATCAGCGTCGACGGTCAGGCGCTGCTGATCCCCGAAATCGAGGTGCAGACCGGGTGGACCAACCTGATGGCGCCGCCGGCGCACGTGATCCGGCTCTACCGCGAGCACAGCACCTGCGAGCAATTCCACTCCGAGCTGAAGACGGACATGGACCTCGAACGCCTGCCGTCGGGCAAGTTCGCCACCAACGCCCTGGTGTTGCTGCTGGGCATGATGGCCTACAACGCCCTGCGCCTGTGCGGCCAGACCAGCCTGCGCGAGGAGCGTCATCTGTCCCCGGAAAAGCACGTGACTTTTCGTAAAAAGGCCGGCCGTCGTCGGCTCCGCACGGTCATTCTGGATCTCATGTATCAGGCCGCTCGCTGGGTACGGCATGGGCGCCGTCTAGGCCTGAGCTTCGGGTGCTTCAACCCCTGGTTCGATGTCTAGAAACGGACCTGCCTGAGAGTGTGTGAATAAAGGCGACGATTTCCCCCGCCTTCGACTCCCCGGAGCACTCAAAGCACGCGTATGCGCGCTCTTGCGGCTCCCATCGACTTGGAGAGCCATCGGTAGCGGAATCCGCAGTAATGGCCTGTCGTTGACACCCAAATCCTGTTGAGGAGTGCAATGACCCAGCTTAAATATAAAATTGGATCACTCGCTATAGAAGCGATCACGGATTCAGGTTTTTAACCAATTTAAAGTGAGAAAAGTGTAAAACGATTTTCTTATAAAGGTGCGAAAGATGAATTCCCAAAATTGGAAAAGTTTCAGAAATCTTGGAGTCGTTCTTTTGGTGATCTCTTTAATACCGAAAGTTTCTAATGCCGAGGGAATGGAGACTAACTTTCAAGTGAGGATGATTTGGGAAAAGGAATTTGATAGTATTATCGTGCAGAGGGAATATTTCCATAACATTATTGAACCTGATGCCGGCGTATCCTTGGATAAGGATAGGGTAAACCCAATAAGTATGGTGGCCACATATAAATCTGTATATGTCTTAAATGCACAAGGAAATGTGGAAAGAAAAATACCTCTCAAACGGGAAAATGTACCTGAAGTAGAGAAGGGGGACAAACGGGTGTTCGTTAATGAGTACGGAACGACAGCCCCTGATGGCCAATTTTTTATTATTTACACAATCGAAAGCAGAGCATGGGAAAAGAGGCTTACCGGTGTTCGCGGTTTTAATCCTGATGAAAGTGTGCGGTTTGAGTTGGGGCAAAATGATTTAGAGGGTCCGGAAAAAGTGTCAGGGGACGGATACGAGAAGATTCACATAGCCCCAAATGGAAATTATTTAGTTGTTTTTTATAATGCATTTGCTTTTTCTCCCTTGCCATATATTAATTTTTTCGATAATGAAGGGGTACTTATTAAACGGTTTGGGATAAATCAATTTAATGAATATAGTTTTGATCCTTGGAGTATTGGGTTCACAGAAGACGGAAATATGGTAATTATTGACGCATTCAAAATGGGTGACCTAATGATTTTGAATCAACATGGGGAATTTCTACAAAAGAGGACCGGTGAGGGAGAAGCCCGAGAAACTCAGCAGTTCCGAGATGCTATAAAACGCATCCTTAAGCCTGACGCTGTTGAAGCCCGAAGAAAAAGCGGAGGTCGACATCTTTCGGGGATTGCTGAATTCAGGCTGTTAAAGAATGGAAGCCAAGGAATATTCAGCGAGGATAATAGAATGTACCTTTTTCAGATGCTAAATACGGATAGTGGAGGGACTGATGAAAAAGATTAGATTATCAATCTTTGCAGCTGGTGCTTTTTGCTCCTCTTCCTTGGGATCCGATAGATTTCCGCTTCAAGATCCAGAAATAACGGGAACATTTATGGAGTATAGGTCAACTCATTTTCACGGGGGAGTTGATATGATCCCACGTGACACTGACAATATAGTACGTGCTGTAGCGGTCGGAGAACTTTCTTACCAAATAGACAAACATAGTTATGAAATGAATGGTGTTTCGAAAGTCGACACCACCTACCGGTTCTGGATAGATCATAGTTCAGGTAACTTAAATGGCATGGCAACAAGATACCTACACATTGGCCGCCGACCGGGGCAAGCAGCTGCGGGCCACGGTCGGCTACACCGACGCCCACGGTCCGAACAAGAGCGCGCAGAGCGCGGCGACGTCGTCGGTGAGGCCGGCCGACACCCCCGGCACGGTGAGACTGTCGACGGCGTCGCCGGAGGTGGATCAGCGGATGACGGCCACCCTGACGGACGTCGACGGCCACTTGGAGGCGGTGGCCTGGCAGTGGCAGCGGCGGGCGGACGCGAGTTCGGGGTGGGTGCCTATCGAGCGGTCGGCGCGCTACCCCATTGCGGCCACGTCCCGCTACACGCCGGTGACGGCGGATGTGGGGAAGCAGCTGCGGGCGCGGGTGGACTACGACGACGGGCACGGGCCGGACAAGGCGGCGGCCAGCGGCGAGACCGCCCCGGTGGTCACCGTGCCGTCGGTGCCGAGGGATTTCACCGCAGAAGCCGGCAACAGGCAGGTGGCGCTGTCGTGGCGGGCGCCGGTCTCCGACGGCGGCCTGTCCCTGACGGGCTACGAGTACCGGCGCCGGGCCGGCAGCGGCTCCTGGTCGGGCTGGACCGGGGTGGGCACGAATACGACCCGGACGGTGACCGGGCTGAGCAACGGCACTCGCTACCGCTTCGAGGTGCGGGCGCGCAACGCGGCCGGGGCGGGTGCGGCGGCCAGCGCCTCGGCGACCCCGGTCCAGCCCAACCGGGGCCCGTATTTCACCAGTGGCCCCACCAGCGTCTCCTTCGCCGAGAACGGCAGCGGCCCGGTGGGCCGGTACACGGCCAGGGACCCGGACGGCGACGCCATCACCTGGTCGAGGACGGGTACGGAGGCGAGCGCTTTCCAGCTGGAGGGGACCGGCACGACGCGCACCCTCACCTTCGACACGGCGCCCGACTACGAGGCCGGGAGGTCCCACCAGGTGACCCTCGAGGTCAGCGACGGGTCGCTGCAGGCGGAGCGAACGGTGAGGGTGAGGGTGACCGACGTGTCCGAGCCGCCGGAGCCGCCCTCCGGGGTGAGGGTGAGCGCGCCGGACAACATGGGCCATGAGCGCCTGGAGGTGAGCTGGACGGCCCCGGACAACCGCGGCCGGCCGGCGCTCAGCGGCAACGACGTGCACTACTGCAAGACCAACGAGGTCTTCTTTTGCGACAGCTACGGCATCTGGTCCTCGCTGACGGCCGGCGGCTCGGCCACCGGCACCCTGCTGACCGGACTGTCCTCCCACACCGGATACACGGTGCGGGTGCGGGCCCGCAACGCCGAAGGCACCAGCGGCTGGTCGGCGCGGGCCACCGGCCGCACCCGCTCGGCCGCGGCCAAGGCCCTGGCCGGGCAGCTGGCAGTGACCGGGATGAAAGGACTGGCCGCCCTGGCCGCGCCCAACCCCTTCAACTCCAGTACGACCCTCTATTTCCAGCTGACCGAAACCGGGGAGGCCTCCCCGGTTATCTACAGCCTCGCCGGGCAGGTGGTCAAAACCCTGATACCCAACCGCACCCTGACCGCCGGAATTCACGAGGTGTCCTGGGAGGGCCGCGACGAGCAGGGCCGCCCCGTGGCCGCCGGCGTCTACTTCTATCGCCTCACCGCAGGGGACAAGGCCCTGGTGCGCAAGATGACCCTGCTGAGGTAGACAGGGGCGGTCCGCGAACCCCTCCAGCCCCTCCGACTACCCGCGGCCGGGACCAGGGGGGTGTTCTCCGGGGGCCATGCACAGCTCCGCCATGCGCTCCGCTTCCCCGCGGGTGAGCAGCTGCCCGAGCACCTGGTAACCGTTTTCGCAGTCTCGACGTCGATCGGATTCACTGGTCTCCTGTCCCGGTGACAGCTCGGCGGAATTCGGGCGCCGGCGCACCCTGCCCGCGAGCCGCTCTCATCGGCGCGCGCCAATGCGCTGATTCCCGAGCTCCTGGACGTCCTCCTGCACCTCGGGGTTGTGGACCCGCTCTATCAGCCCGCGGCGGGCCTGGCTGCGGCGGACCTGCGGGTCGAGGGCGACGGGGTCCCAGCGCGACAGCAGGTCCTCCTGCAGCTCCGCGGCCACGCTCGCGAAGGCGGCCTCGCCGGCGAGATCGGTGAACTCGCCGGGATCGGTTTCGATGTCGTACAGCTCGGGGGGATCCCCGAGGCTGCAGTTGAGCTTGTAGCGCCCGCGGCGCAGCATCGCCATCGGCCCGGCGACGCCGTGGGCGAGGTACTCGCAGAAGGCCTCGTCCTTCCAGGGCCCTCCCTCCCTCATCAGCGGCAGCAGGCTGTCCCCGTCGAGCTCGGCTTCGGCGGCCGTCCCGGCGACGTCCGCCAGGGTAGCGGCGACGTCAACCAGAGAAACGACTTCGCGCACGCGCCTTCCGGCAGCGATCTCCCCGGGCCAGCGGATCTGCAGCGGCACCCGGGAAGAGGCCTCGAAGAAATTCGACTTCCGCCACATGCCGTGCTCGCCGTTCATCTCGCCGTGGTCGCTGAGGTGGATGAGGAGGGTATCCCCGCTCTGCCCGGTGTCGTCGAGGGCCTGCAGCAGGTTGCCGATCTTCTCGTCGAGGTAGCTGATCAGGCCGTAGTACCCGGATCGTCCCCGGCGCACCAGCTCCTCGGGGAAGTCGACGCTGCCGAAGTGGCTGCGCATGCGCCGGTACACCGGGTGCTGGTTTTCGAGATGCCCCGGGGGAATCGCCGGCAGGTCGATCTCCGCGAGGGGATACATGTCCCAGAACCTTCGCGGCACGACGAAGGGAAAGTGGGGGGCGATGAAGGAGGCGGTCAGCACCCAGGGCTGCCGCCGGCGCGCCGGGTCGCGCAGGTACTCGAGGGCGCGTTGCTCGACGAGGTCGTCGACGTCGATCTCCTCGGTCCGGCCGGGGCCGGCGTCCGCGAGTGCGGGCCAGGGCTTGGCTGCCGGCGGCGTTCCCCGCGACCAGTCGGGCACCCCGCGCGGCACGCCGTCCTCGGTCCACAGCTCGGCGTGCAGGTCCCGCGCCAGCTGGGCGCGAAAGCCGTGCAGCTGGTCGAGCCCGCAGAAGTGCTGCTTGCCGCACAGCACCGCGTCGTAGCCGGCGTCCCGCAGCAGATGGGCCCAGGTGACCTCCTCCTGGGGGAGAGGGGAGGCGTTGTCCCAGGCTCCGATCCGGTGCACGAAGCGGCCGGTCATGAACGACATGCGCGAGGGCAGGCAGAGCGGGGAGTTGCAGTAGGCGTTGTCGAAGGTGACCCCCTCGGCGGCGAGCCGGTCCATCGCCGGGGTGCGCACCAGCGGGTGTCCGTAGGTCGAGCTGTACATGGGGGCGTGCTCGTCGGACATGATCAGCAGGATGTTGGGCAGGTGGGCGCTCAAGGCTTCTTCTCGATCCGGGGAGTCCGTGGGGGTCGGGGGAGCGACAATAAGTTCCGGCGGCCGGCAAGCGTCAAAGCCGCGGGGCCGGGGGGTATCACCCCCGCTCAGCAGTCTTTCTGCAACCGCCCTTCGGGATCGTCCCCATCAGCAGGGCAGGATCCCCAAACACGCTGCCGGCGACGTCTTCCGGCTGTTGGATGCGGCCGGGGGGGGATGGCAAACCCGGGAGTATCACCCGGCAAAGGCGTTCGCCAGCGTCGGGTCGCCGGTCCCGTGACGTTCACTGCCTCTCCCAGATACTCTTCATCCGCCAGGCATCGAGGGAAAGCAGGACGGCATCGCTGCCCTGGGCGCGCATGCGGACCCCGAGGCTGTCGTCGCCTCCCGGGTGTACCCGCACGGTCATGTAGCGCCGGCTGTTGGCGAAGACCTCGAGGATGCTCGTGTCGATGAAAATCCGCAGCTCCAGCAACTCGCCGTCGCCGAGCTTGAACCGGGCCGTCTCCGGTGGACGGGCGAGGACCTCCTTCAGCACCGAGGTGCGGCAGGTGTCTATAACGAGCGCGTCGTGCCAGGTTTCCGGCCCTTTCGTCTTTACCGCTCCGCCGTTGCGGAGATAGCGGATGCTCGTGGTCTCTTCTCCGTCGGGAGAGCGCAGCACCTCGATGCAGACTTCCCGGGAATCCTTCGGATCGATCCGCGCCACGAGCTCCATGGCATTTCCCCGTACACCTTCGAGAGGCACGTCGCGGTTGGCGGGCAGCGTCGTTTCACCGATCCGCCGGTGGTCGGTGCGCAGCGATTCGAGCGCGGCCACGGGCTCGTTGATGACGGTGTTGCCCGGCCCCAGGCCGAGCCGGCTCGGCAGGGACATCATGCCGTTCCAGCCCTTGGTGTCCAGGCCGAAGCTGAGCATGTGCATGATGTAGACGCCGCCGTTGCCGTCCGGCGCGGCCGTGGGCGCGTTGGTGCCGCCGTTGTTTATCGGACCGAAACAGAAACGGTCGTGGGCGAACGGTTTGAACTTGCCGTCCTCTTCGTCCCAGTCGCCGAGCAGGTACTGCGACCCCCGCTGGTGACTGCCGAAGACGAGGAGGTGCTTGTCGCCGAGGGGCCAGAAGTAGGGCACGGCACAATCCTCACCGGCGGTGGTGAAGACGTCGCCTTCCAGGAACGGGCCCCGGTAGGACCAGTGGCGCAGGTCCTCGGAGAAGAACAGGTGGGCAACCGGCTTCGAGTCGACCAGGCGCGTGCCCTGCTGCGATCCCGACAGGGAGTAGTAGCCCTTCTCTCCCTTCCACAGACAGGGGTCGCCGATGCAGTAGGGGTCCCCGGGCGCGGCCGTCTCGTCCTCCGGGATGACGGGGTTGCCGGGGATCTTCTCCCAGTTGAGGAGCAGGGGATCCGAAGCTTCGGCGATCATCGTGCCGGCGCTGGTGCCGTGGTAGCAGGCGAGGACGCGGTCCTCCTCGGTGAGGGCGCTGCCGCTGTAGCATTTCTCCTCGATGCCGGGATAGATGGCGATGGGCAGATCCCGCCAGTACACGAGGTCTTCACTGACGGCGTGGCCCCAGTGCTGGCGCCTGTCCTCCGGGGGGTACTGCTGATAAAACAGGTGGAACCGTCCCTGCCACCTGCAGAATCCGTTGGGATCGTTCGAGGGACCTTCCGGGTTGACGTAGTGGTAGACCGGGCGGTAGCGGTCGCAAGACAGACGCCGCCGCGATTCGGCGAAGCGGAGCGCCAGCTCGTCCGTCTCGAGCTGCCGGAGCTGTTCTTCCAGCTGCGGGGCGTAGGTTCGCCGTGGTACCTTGGAGGGGTATTTCATCGCTGCCTGTCTCCCTGTTGTCTGCGACTATTTCCGCGGCCATCCCCGGACAGCCCGGGTTGCCGGCATGGCAGCCGGTCCAACGGGAGGCGCGATTCGATACGGAAAATGTGCACCGGCCGAAGGCTGGGGGGGTCTTCTCGATCCCGAAAGTCCGTGCGGCCGGAGGAGCGACAACAAAACCCGGTGGCTGGGCAGGGTCATAAGACGTGGGTTTGGTTTGAGCCCCTTTTCAACGAAGAAGCCCTGAATCCCGTCGGGAATCCAGGGCTTGAACTGCATCCTCTGTGTGATCCTTATGCCTCAATGAACAGTTGGTGGAGTTTTGGCAAAGGATCTCTTGTATGTCGCCTCACTTCTGTCGCACCAGGGCGAAGCCTTCGTCGAGACGCACCAGGCTGGAATGCTGAGCAACTGCGCTTTCCAGGTGGAGTTGGTCCAGGTTGTCAAAGGCAGCTATTTCTTCATGGTATCCGAGAAGGCCGCTTGCGCCCCCCTCGATCCTGACCAGATCACCCTCCACCGAGAATATCTTGGCGTTGGCTATGCCCAAGGTGAAGACGTTCACCATAAAGGACGCGAAGTCTGATTTAACGTTTACCACGAGGTTGGTTATGGCGTCTCCATCGCTCTGTTGCAACTTCTTGGCCAGGAGCTCCGAGACGTCGAACGCGCTGGTGTAGTCAAACAGGATCATCTTGCTCTCAGTGAAGTGCTCAATGACCTCGACTCGCTGAGGAGGAGTGTTGAGCATCATTGGTATCGACCCCCGACCACTTATCTTGGCGATCGTACAACCGCTGACCATTGCAGCCATGAGAAAAAGCGCGACCAAAGTCGTCGACTTGCCGGTGATTTTCGTTTTCACAACGTCCTCCTCGGAAATGTGAGGTTGTGGGAATACTCTTCTCCGATTGGCATTGATTCCAGGCAGTGAGGGGGTGTTGAAGCACAGATTGGCAGGTTTTTCAGCATGTCGCGCGACATGAGGTCGTCTGCCAGTGTGTTGACTTGACGAAAGGCAATATACCCCTTCCCGGGACAGGAAGCCCAGTTTTTCGGTTCATGCCTTCAGTCCCCTGTCGACCTCCAGCTTCGGTTGCTCCCGTCGCCGGCAAGCCGCCGCTGTCCCTCCTTGCGAACAGGGAAATGGCGCTCGCGCGGCAGTTGACCCCGCCGAGGCCGCGGCCCTGATTCTCCCCGCTTCGTTTTGCATCCCGTTGGTAAAGTTGCTCTGAAGGCGAGGCCGAGTCGCAAGGGCCGGCGCCGCCCGGATGGACTTTTTTACCGGGCTGTCAGGCACCGGAATACCGCATCCACAGGAGCATCGAATGGCAACCAGGATACAAGCTGCAGACCTCGAGAAGTTCTGCGTCGCCGCCATGACCCGGGCCGGCATCGGCCAGGAGGACGCCGAGCTGTCCGCCCACGTGTTCGTCAAGACCGACACCTGGGGCACCTTCACCCACGGCACGCGGCAGATCCGCGGCCTGATGATCAACGCGCGCAGCGGCCGCCTCGACGGCGGCGCCAGGGAGGAGGTCGTCGCCGAGGGACCCTCCTGGGCCATCGTCGACGCCCGGGACGGCATGCCGCCGGCGATATCCTGCCGCGCCGTGAAGCTGGCCCTCGCCAAGGCGGGAGAGACCGGCATGGCCTACGTCGGGGTGCGCGGCAGCAGCCATTACGGGGCCGCCGGGTTTCTACGCCAACATGATCGCCGAGCACGGCATGTTCGGCATGTCGATGTGCAACGTCGAGCCCTGCATGACCGTGCCGGGGGGGAAGAGCCGCATCCTCGGGACCAACCCGATCGCCTGGGCGGCGCCGACCGGCGGCCAGCGCACGGTGATGCTCGACATCGCCACCAGCGCCGTCGCGGCGACGAAGATCTTCGCCGCCCGCAACGAGGGGCGCCCCATCCCCGACACCTGGCTGGTCGACGAGGAGGGGGTGCCGACGACGGACCCGTCGATCTTCCCGGAAAAGGGGGCGCAGCTGCCGATGGCCGGGCACAAGGGGTACGGCATGGCGGTGTTCGTCGAGATCCTCACGGCCGTGCTCAGCGGGTCCGCGGTGATGAGCGGCGTGCACAGCTGGGTGTCGTACGACGACCCGGAGCCGTCGAACCAGGGGCACGCCTTCCTCGCCATCGACGTCGGCGCCATCATGCCGGCCGCGGAGTTCCACCGGCGCATGGCAGCGATGGCGGAGGAGATCAAGAGCGCCGACCTCGCCGAAGGGGCGGAGATCTTCCTGCCCGGCGAGATGGAGTGGGAGCGCCGGGAGAAGGCGCTCGCCGAGGGGATCGAGATGCCGGAGGACGTGCTGATCAGCCTGCGCGGACTGGCCGGGGACAGCGGCCTCGACCCCGCGGACTTCGACGTCGACCTGGGATAGAACCGGCCGGATGGACCTCTACTACAGCACCTACGGCATGCAGGGCGTCGACGTGTTCGAGGCCCTGCCGCGCCTGCGCGACATGGGATACCGGGGGATGGAGATGGCCGTGCAGCCCGGCTGGCAGACCGAGCCGGCCCGCATGGACGCCGGGGCGCGCCGGCGCCTCGCCGCGGCTTTCCGGAGCGCCGGCTTTCCCACCCCCGCCATCATGGCGCTGCTCAAGCCCTGCGCCGAGGGGGAGGGGCGCGCCGAGGCCCTGGCGCAGTTCGAGGCCTCGTTCGCCCTGGCCCGGGATCTGAAGATCGACGACGCGCCGCTTGGTGGTGGCGTCGACCCTGGGGCACGAGCGGCCCTGGGAGAGCGGCAGGGAGGCGATCGCCGGGATGGTCGTCGAGGTGGCCGACATGGCGGCCCGCTACGGCGCCGTCCTCGCCATCGAGCCGCACGCCGGCGGCGACTTCGAGACCCCGGAGAAGGCGGTCTGGCTGATCGAGCGCGCCGCTCACGAGCATCTGCGGCTCAACTTCGATTTCAGCCATTTCCGGGTCGAGGGGATGGACCTGAAGCACTGCGCCGACCTCAACGTGCCGCTGGCGGCGCACAACCACATCAAGGACGGGTACAGGGACGCCGATGGCCGCGTCGTCTACCTGCTTCCCGGGGACGGCGGCCTCGATCTCGAGGAGTACGTGAAGGTGGTGAAGGCCGCGGGCTGGGACCGCTATCTCTGTCCCGAGGTCACCGGGCAGATCTGGGGTAAGGAGGGGTACGATCCCTGGGCCGCGGCGCAGTTCTGTTTCGACGCCCTCGACCCTGCGGTCCGCGCCGGGGATTGGCCGCCAGGGCCGACATTGGCCGCCGGCCATCCGTGCCCGGATTAGCGACGCTTGGTCACCGGACTCAGCGGCCTTCCCGACCTCGACTGTCCTCGCGCTGCGGATTCAGCGCCGATCCGGGTTCTCGACCGGGCCTCGTTGCCGTGAAGGGAGCGCCGCGGCGCCCGGCTCAGCCGCCGGCCTAAGCCACCCTTCGACCTCGACCGTTCCCCGCGCCGAAACTTGGGCGCACCGCCGATTTCTTCCACCCGACCATCACCCCGTGGATATGGGCTGCCGGGGCCAACGCCGACGGCGACGGGTGGGTGGAGATCCCCTGCCATGTACTTGACCGGGCCTCAGGGCACCCTGGATGACCGCCGCTCCGAGGGCGTCCCGATTCAGCCCTCCACGGACTCGACGGCGCTTCCCTTCTCCGCGGCCTGCCCGGCGAACATCGCCAGGGCCCGTTCGAGCAGCTCCTCCGCTTCCCCTTCGGAGTCCCCCCAGGCGACGATGTCGACCGGAAGCCGCTGGCCCTCCGCGGTGCGCTCGCCGAGAGCGACGAACGCCTTCAGGTAGGTGTTGGGCAGCTCGTCCATGACGCTCTGCAGGATCGGACCGCACTGCGACTCCGGCAGGTTGACGGCGACGCGCCGGGAGACGCGGGCGCGGCTGTAGAGCTCGGCGATCACCGGCTCGACGCTCTGCCTGAAAAGGGCCTCCACCTCGCGCGGCGGTCCGGGCAGGGCGAACAGGGTGGTCCCGCCGACCCGGATCTCGACGCACGGGGCCACTCCCGCGGGGTTGGGATACGCCGTGGCCCCCTCCGGGATCGTCGCCATCTTCAGCAACCCCGGGTTGACCTCCTCCCGCCTTTCGATTCCCCGGCTGCGCATGAAGCTGCCCACCAGGCTCTCGTCGACTGCGACCTCCACCCCCATGATACCGGCGATCACCTCGACGGTGAGGTCGTCCGGCGTCGGTCCGAGTCCGCCGCTGGTGATCGCGATCCGCGTGCCGCGGCGGCAGGCGTCGGACAGCACCCCGGATATCTCCTCCGCGTCGTCGTCGAGTATGGCGATACGCCTCACGTACCCCCCGAGGGCGGCGATCTGCCGCGCCATCCACCAGGAGTTGGTGTCCTGGATCTGGCCGTTGAGCAGCTCGGTTCCGATGGAGTAGATCTCTATGGCGGGCAGGTTGTTCATCGCTCTTTCCCGGTTCGGGTCAACGGGCTTTCAGGGCGCGGCGCACCGCGGCGGCCAGCGTGTCGTGGTCGACGGCTGAAAAATCGGTGGTATCGACTTCCATTTTTTCGCCCTCCATATCGAGCAGCCCCAGCCTGCCGCGCTCGAGTTTCGGGGGCGGATCTCGGCGAAGAGCTCGGCGTCGGCGTGCCCGGGGTGGCGCCCCTTCTCCATCCGCTGCCGGAAGCGCTCCACCAGCACCGGGCCGGCCGCGTGACACTGGATCTGGAACATGCCGAAGGGGAGGTCCGACCGGATCGCCGCGAGCTGCCGCGGAGGCCTGCACCGGGTCGAAGTTGCTCTCGGCGATCAGCGACAGCCCCGCCGACAGCAGGCGGCGCACCTGGCGGTAGAGGATCGCATAGGCGGCGCGGCTGAGCTCGAGCGAGCGCTCGCGGCCTCCGTATCCAAGGGTGTCGAACAGCCCCTCCTTGATGTCGTCCTTGGCGAGCATGGGGAGCGCGAGCTCGGCCGACAGCCTGGAGGCGATGCCGGTCTTGCCGCTGCAGGGAAGCCCTGTCACCAGGACGAGGAGGGGCCCGGAGGTCATTGCTGGCCGGCAGCTTTGCAGGTGCCGGAGAAAGCGTCAGCCACGGGGGCACTCATCGAAACGCAGGTGCGCGGGGAAGCCGGGAAGGTTCTCCAACCGGAGGCCGGCGCCCGCGTGGCCGGAAGAAGCGGCTGCACCGAGGCCGGCCAACACTCCCCCAGCGCAGTCCCCTGCCGCGAGAGCCCCCGGGGCAGGTCGCTTTGCAGGTGCCTGGCATTCGGAATGGTCCGGTTGCGGACCTAGAGGTTTCGGCCGTGCCGGATGCAGCGCGGAATCCGCCACCGGAGCCCGGCAGCGGCCCCCCGAGTAATCACCCGCCACTTGCCCCCGCTCCCCCCGTCTGCGCCCGCTCCCTCTCCTCGTGCAGCCGCATCATGATCTCGTGGTGCCCAAGGCCCTGGTCTCGGAACTCGTCGAAGCGCCCGGAGTCGACCCCCTCCCAGCTGAGAAAGCCGCGGATGTCGTAACGCCCCTTCTCCTCGAGCGGCAGCTCGCCTGCATCGATCATCAGCTCAAGCGGATACTCCCGCTCCTGAAGCGGCAGGTGGATGACCCGGTTCCGCCGCGCCGATTCGTAGAGGGACATCATGATCTCGACGGTCATCCGGGCCTGGTACCCGGCGCCGCGGTGCTCCGGGCCCCCCTCGATCCAGGCGATCAGCTCGCGCACCTGGGCGGCGTTGGTGTTGCCTCCGATGGCGGCGATCTCCTCCTCCCCGAGGTCGGCATCTCGCCAGCCCCCGGTCTCGCCGTTGAACAGCGACACCCTGGCCTCGCTGACGGCGATCATCCCCTCGGATCCGCGGATCAGAAACGACCCGGCCGAGGCCCCATCCATGTCGAGGTCGCACTGGATCGTCATCTGGGCGCCGCTGTCGAAATGGACCAGGCCGATGCAGCAGTCCTCTATCGGGGTATCCCGCTCGTGGCGGTCGGTGCGGCGCTCGACCGCCCCCATCACCCAGACCGGGTCCGGATCGCCGAGGACGAAGCGCCCCCCGTCGATGGTGTGGGTGCCCCAGTTCAACAACCCGTGGCCGACCTTGTTGTCGACGGTGAGCGGCTTGCCGACGGCCCCCTCCCGCACCAGCTCCCTGGCGCGCTCCCAGCCGCGCGTGAAGCGCCGCTGGTGGCCGACGACGAGCCGGGTGCCGCCGCCGTCGCAGGCTTCGACCATGCGGTCGGCGTCCGCCATGCAGACCGCCATCGGCTTCTCGCAGATCACCCCCTTGACCCCGGCCCCGGCCGCGGCGATCACCGGCTCCGGGTGCAGCCGGTGCCAGGTGCAGACGCTGACCAGGTCGGGCGGCGACTCGGCGAGCAGCTCGTGGACGCTGCCGAACTCCTCGAGGGGTCCGTACTCGCGGATGTACTGGCGTCGTGCCTCGGCTACCGGGTCGGCGACAGCGACGATCTCGACCCCGGCGCGCCGGTAGCCCTCGACATGGGCGTGGCCGATGGAACCGCAGCCGACGATGGCCGCGGTGTATTTCTTCGACATGGGAATGCTCCCTCCTTGGCGGGGCCTACAAAGACGTTTCTCTCCATGCCGGTCAAGCACTTGCCGCCCTCCCGCGGATGTGGGAGCTTGAGGGAAAGGAGCATCGGCCAGCGATGAACATCGGCAAGCTACTGACCAAGTCCGCGCGCAGCTTTCCGGACTATCCGGCCACGGTGCAGGGCTCCGGGAAGCAGACCTACGCGGAGTTCAACCGGCGCGCCAACCAGCTGGCCAACGGGCTGCGGCGCCTCGGAGCCGGCAGGGGGGACCACGTCGCCGTGCTGATGTACAACTGCCCGCAGATGCTGGAGTCGATGTTCGCCTGCTTCAAGGCCGGCTGCGGCGCGGTGCCGATCAACTTCCGCCTGCACCCGCGCGAGTTCGCCTACATCATCGACCACAGCGAAGCGAAAGCGGTGCTGACCTCTCCCGAGTTCGCCGGGCCGTTGCAGGAGGTCGCCGGGCTCATTGGAGGCGCCCCCCGGGTGATCGCGACCGCCGGGGCCGGGGGGGAGGTCCTCGACTACGAGCAGCTGCTCGCCTCAGAATCCGGGGAGTTCGAGGACGCCGGCGTCGAACCCGGGGAGGTCGCCTGGCTGTTCTACACCTCCGGCACCACCGGGCAGCCCAAGGGGGCGATGCTGACGCACCGCAACCTGCTGGCGATGACGTCGAGCTTCTACGCCGACATGATGCCGGGCTGCAGCCCGGACGACGTGGTCCTGCTCGCCGCCCCCCTCTCCCACGGCAGCGGCCTCTACGCCCTGCCCAACGTCGCCAAGGCGGCCCTCAACGTGATCCCCGCGGGCAGGTCGTTCGCCGCCGAAGAGGTGCTGCGGCTGATCGAGCGGCACCGGGTCACCAACCTGTTCGCCGCCCCGACCATGATCAAGCTGCTGCTCGACCACCCGCGGCTGGACCGCTTCGACCTCGGCTCCCTGAAGGCGCTGGTGTACGGCGGCGCCCCGATGCTGGTCGAGGACACGCGGGCGGCGCTGCGCAAGCTCGGCCCCTGCCTCGTGCAGCTGTACGGACAGGGGGAATCGCCGATGACGATCTCCTACCTCTCCCACCGCGACCACGTCGCCGACGGCACTCCCGAGCAGCTGGCGCGCCTCGGATCGGCCGGGATTGCGCGCACCGAGGTCGAGGTGAAGATCGTCGACGCCGAAGACAACGAGCTGCCCGCGGGCGAGATGGGGGAGATCGCGACCCGCTCCGACCTGGTGATGAAGGGGTACTGGCGCGACCCGGAGGCGACCGCGGAGACCCTGAGGAACGGCTGGCTGCACACCGGGGACGTCGGCTGCATGGACGAGAAGGGGTACCTCTTCCTGATGGACCGCTCGAAGGACCTGATCATCAGCGGCGGCGAGAACATCTACCCGCGCGAGATCGAGGAGGTCCTCGTCAGGCATCCGGCGGTGCGCGAGGTGGCGGTTGTCGGGGCGCCCGACCCGAAGTGGGGGGAAGCCGTGACCGCGGTGGTCGCCACCGTTCCGGGCGGCGAGGTCTCCGAAGAAGAGCTCATCGACTTCTGCCGGGAGCGGATCGCCAGCTACAAGAAGCCGAAGCGGGTCGAGTTCGTCGACGAGCTGCCGAAGAACAACTACGGAAAGATCCTCAAGCGGGAACTGCGCGACAGGTACTGGAAGGGCCGGGAGCGCAAGGTCGTGTGACCGACAGGGGGCCGGAAATGGGAAAGAGACGAAAGCTGGGCAGGGGCGTCGCCGTGGTCGGCGCCGGCATGTCGGAGTTCGGCATGTTCGACGACAGGGACTCGAAGGACCTGTTTACCGATGCCTTCACCGCCATGCTGGCATCGGTCGACAAGGGGTTGGACCCCCGCGACATCGACGCCCTCTACCTCGGCAACTTCACCAACGACTACTTCGTCGCGCAGTCGCACTGGAGCGCCATCCTGTCCGACGCCATCGGGCTGGTGCCCAAGCCGGCGACGCGCACCGAGGGGGCATGCGCCTCGAGCGCGCTCGCCTTCCGCGAAGGGGTGTTCGCCATCGCCTCCGGGTTCTACGACATGGTGCTGGTCGGCGGCGTCGAGGAGATGTCGAAGCGCACCACCGCGGAGGTGGCCGAGGGGCTCGCCCTGGCCGCGGTCCCGTACGAACGCAAGGCCGGGTTCACCTTTCCCGGGGTCTTCGGCACCATCGCCACCGCCTATTTCGACAGGCACGGGGCCGGCCGCGAGCACCTGATGAACGTCACCATCAAGAGCCACGAGAACGCCGCGCTCAATCCCAGGGCGCAGTACAACGTATCGATCGGGGACATCATGAAGGGGAAGGTCCAGCGCGCGAAAGCAAAGGGGCAGCCCGTCCCCGGGTGGGCGGACGAAAAGGACTTCCTGCGGGACCCCAAGGCCAACCCCGCCGTCGCCTGGCCCATCCACCTGTTCGACTGCTGCCCGATAAGCGACGGCGCCGCCTGCCTGCTGCTCGTCGGCGAGGAGATGGCCGCAAGCTTCACCGACGCCCCGCTCCACGTCGCCGGTCTCGGCCAGGGAAGCGGCCGCGGCCTGCACGCCGCGGAGGACCTGACCAGCTTCGAGGCGACGCGGGCCGCCGCGGCCGAGGCCTACGCCATGGCCGGCATCGGACCGGAGGAGATCGGGGTCGCCGAGGTGCACGACTGCTTCTCGATAGCCGAGCTGATCCACATCGAGGACCTCGGGTTCTTCGCGCCGGGGGAGGGGTGCCGGGCGGCCGCCGACGGCCTGACCCGTCTCGACGGAGCCATGCCGGTCAACACCTCCGGCGGGCTGAAGTGCAAGGGGCACCCGGTGGGGGCCACCGGCTCGGCGCAGCTGATCGAGATCTGGGAGCAGCTGCGGCAGCAGGCGGGACCGCGGCAGGCCGGCAACGGCGGCCTGCGCTTCGGCGCCGCCCACAACCTCGGCGGCACCGGCGGCACCTGCACCTACACCATACTGGAGAGGCGGTAAGGATGTCGGAAGGGGCCGCGGCCAGACCGGTCAACGACCACTCGTTCGAGCGCTTCCTCGGCGAGGAGAAGCTGATGGGGGCGCGCTGCCGTTCCTGCGCCGCACTCTTCGTGCCGCCGCGATCCCTCTGCCCGCGCTGCTACGGCACCTGCATGGAGTGGGAGCGGATGCAGGGGACCGGGACCCTGGCCGGGTTCACGAGCATCTCCATCGGGCCGCGGTTCATGTCCGAGGAGGGGTACGGCCGCGACAACCCCTACTGCACCGGGGTCGTGGAGCTGCGGGAAGGGGCGCGGGTCGTCGCCCGCATCGAGGGGGTCGACCCGAGGGCGCCGGAAACACTCGCCGTCGGCATGCCGGTGAAGGTGAAGTTCCTGCACCGGGGCGGTCCGGAAGGGGCGCGGACCTTCCTCGCCTTCGAGCCGGCGTGAGGACTACCCTTCGTCCAACAGAGAGCGAGCCCAAGCGACCGTCTCGGCCGCCAGCATGAGGGCGTGCCTCATTTCCGCACGAGTGACTTCGTCAAGCTGTCCGGGATAGCGGGTCTCGACAGCATAGGGGGTCAGACCGTCGGTCTCCAGGATTTCGGGAGGGATCTCAATTCCGGCGTGGCCGCACAGCTCGAGAAGTTGCCCGAGATCATGTGTCAGCGGAAAATCCGTTCCCGCGGAAAGAAGAACGGCTTTCAGGGCTTTCTCAGCTGCTTGTTGGGCGTGAAAGCAGATCTGAGCAGGTAAAATCTCTTCCTCCCCCGACCCCAGCCGGCCGAGGCGCAGGTCGCTTTCCGCATGCGCCAGCCACTCGGCGGCGGACTGCGGAAGGCTGTCACCGCGACTCATAAACGACCTTGCCGTTGCGCAGTGCCTCGCGGTAGATCAGTCCGGGGGCGTCCGCCAGAGCCTGCAGCCTGCTCTCCGACACGACCAGGATATCCATGGGCATGGAGATGCCGCGTAATGCCCGGCGAATCCGCACGCTTTCTCGCCGCGGGCTCTCGACCTCGTGCCGGGTCACAACCAGCAGGTCGAGATCGCTGTTGCGATCGCTCTCGCCACGCGCGAAGGAGCCGAACAGTATGACCCGGCGGGGCGAACACTTCTGCACGATCCTTGCGACTGTTTCGTCGACCTTTTCCTGGGTTATCGCCCAGGGCGGCTCGGCTGTTTCCATGGCGCATCCTTGCACATCGAATATAATCGGGCGGCTGTGACCCCGCGCCGCCGTTCATACCGGACAACCGCTCCTTCACGACAGGATCGCGTAGGCTTCGATCTCGACGAACAGGTTCGGTTTGAGGAGCGCGGCGATCACCACCATGGTCGACGCCGGCATGACGCCTCGGAAGGCCTCTCCGTGGGCGCGCGTCACCCCGTCGGCGTGCTCCACCCCGGTGATGTAGACGACAGTGCGCACAACGTCGGCGAGAGAGGCCCCGGCTTCGGCGAGGGCGTTCTCGATGATCCGCAGCGCGCCGGTGGCCTGTTCGTAGGCGTCCCCGGTGTCGTGCGGTGGCTGGGCGCAGGTGCCGGCGACGTGGATCTGATCGCCGACCCTGACGGCGCGGGAGTACCCGTAGGCCGCGGGGAATTCTCCGGGGGCGGGGATGTTCTTGCGTTGCATCGGCTCCTCCTCTTCGTTTCAGGCCGCTGACAATCGACAGAAAGGACGCAAAATGGGCCATTACGTCTACGTCCCAACAGGCGGCGAACCGAGACTGCTGATCCTCGAGCTCGACCCCGGCTCGGGCGGCCTGATCCTGAAGGAGGAGATCGAGCTGCGCGCGGCCGGCTCGGCCATGTGCACGGACCCGGACAGAAGGCACCTGTACGTGACGACCCGGCAGGAGTCGGACATCGCCGTCGCCACCTACGCAATCGACCCGGGCAGCGGCGGCCTTTCATTGATCGGCGAGGTCGATCTCGAAGGCTGCCACCCCTGCTACCTGGCGACCGACCGCCGCGGCCGCTTCCTGCTGGCGGCCTGTTACAGCGACGGTCTGGTCACCGTGCACCCGATCGGGGCCGACGGCGCCGCCTGCTGGCCGCGGGCGGACCGCCGCGAAACCGAGCGCTACGCCCACTGGGTGGCGACCGACCCGTCCAACCGCTACGCCTTCGTGCCCCACGTCCAAGGCGCCAACGCCATATACCAGTTCCTGTTCGACGAGAACAGCGGCAGGCTGACCCCCAACGGAAAGACCGCGGCAGGTCCCGGCCAGGGCCCGCGCCACATGGCCTTCCATCCCCGCCTCGACGTCATGTACGCCGACAACGAGCAGGAGTGCAGTGTCACCGTATACCACCTCGACAAAACCAGCGGGAAGCTCAAGGCGGTTCAGACCGAGTCGACCCTGCCGGCTGCGAGGTTCGAGGGGGAGAAGTCGAACGCGCAGCTCCATCTGCATCCGGACGGGCGCGCCGTGTACGCCTCGAACCGGGGGCCGGACAGCATCGCCATGTTCGCCGTCGACCCGGTAAGCGGCGCCATCGCCTCGCTGGGGCAGCAGCCGGCCGGCAGGATGCCCCGCTCCTTCGGGATCGACGCCGATGGCGATTACCTGCTCTCGGGAGCCGACCAGTCCAACATTCTGATCTCGTTCGCCATCGACGGACGGGGCGCCCTCGAGCCGGCGGCCGAGTACGACGCCGGCGCCCCCTGCGCGTGGGTGCTGCCTGTAAAGGTGGGATAGCAAAGTGAAAATCACCGACGTGACCATCGACTGCTACGCCTGGCCGAAGCCGAAGCCGATCAGCAACGGCAAGTACACCTACAAGACGGTGGTGCTCAACCTCGTGCACGTGCACACCGACGAAGGCCTGTCGGGGATCGGTTGGGGCGGCGGCACCGCGGCCACCCGCCCCGGAGCGGTCGGCGAGGCCCTGGTCGCCCACTTCCGGGAAGCCCTGGTCGGGGAGGACCCGTTCGCCTACCGGCGCCTCTGGGAGAACATGTGGCTGCCGAAGATCGTCGGCCGCCGCGGCATGTCGACGCACATCATCAGCGCCATCGACATCGCCCTCTGGGACCTGATGGGCAAGGCCCTGGGGAAATCGGTGCACAAGCTGCTCGGCGGCTTCACCGACCGCATTCCGGCCTACGTCGCCGGGGGCTACTACGAGGAGGGGAAGGGGCTGAAGGAGCTGGCCCTGGAGATGGAGGAGAGCCTCGATCTCGGCGCGAAGGCGGTGAAGATGAAGGTCGGGGCCGTGCCCATAAACGAGGACGTCGAGCGCGTGCGGGTGGTGCGCGAGGCGATCGGCCCGGACATCAAGCTGCTCGTCGACGCCAACAACGCCTATGCCGCGTACGAGGCGATCGAGCTGGCGCGTAAGATCGAGCCGTTCGACGTCTTCTGGTTCGAGGAGCCGGTGGCCCCCGACGACTACCGCGGCCACGCCCAGGTCGCCAGGGCGACGCCGATCCCGATCGCCACCGGCGAGAACGAGTACACCCGCTACGGCTTCCGCGACCTCATCGAGCACGAGTCGGCCGCCATCTTCAACGCCGACGCGCAGATCCTCGGGGGCATCACCGAGTTCATGAACGTCGCGGCCCTGGCCGCGGCGCAGGACCTGCGCATCGCCCCGCACGGCGCCCAGGAGATCCACATCCACCTGGTGGCGGCGATCGCCAACGGGCTGATCCTCGAGTTCTACCGCGAGACCGTCGACCCGCTGCGGGGCCGCATCTTCAAGGAGCCGCTCAAGCTCGACGCCGAGGGCTGCGTGGCGGTGCCGGACCGCCCCGGCCTGGGGATGGAGCCGGACTACGAGCTGCTCGCGCAGTACCGCTCCGGCTGACAGTGGGGACGGCCATTCCCGTCAGGATGGCCTGCGAAAAAAAGTGAAGATGGAGCAAGCGAGGTGACAATCGAACGGAACGAAGTCGACCCGAACAGTTTCAATCCGGAGGCAGACCTGCCATACGAGCTACGCCTAGAGGACTTCGAGATGGCAATGCAGGATGTCTACGACTTCTTCTACGACGTCAACGCCCACCTTGCAGGCAGGGGGCTGCAGCGTCTCGACGACATGCTTCGCCCCGCAATCATGTCCGGGGTTCTGTCGGACATGATTACGGCAAGTCTCGCGAAGCACTCGAGGACCTTGACCGAGAACCGGTATTTCAACGGCCACCCCGACCTGGTCGTCCAGGGAAGATATCCGGACAATGCCATCAAAGGCGGGAGAAGACGGCATCGAGATCAAGACCACACGGAAGGCGGGCGGAGCAGTAGACACCCACGGGGCGCGCGAGCAGTGGATGTGCGTATTCGTCTATGGCGTTGATACCGAGAGGGAACCTGCCGTGGACCGGGCGGCGATGTCGTTCAGGGAGGTCTACCTGGGGCACGTGGTCACGACGGACTTCCGCAAGAACCCGCGCAGCGAGCTTGGCACCAGGACGGCCACGCTGCACAAGGATGGAGTGAAGAAGCTGCGCTCGAACTGGATATACAGGCTCTAAGGGCGTCCGTTCGGTTCGAAGGCGCAGAGGGCGGGAACGGCGCGAACCCCTACATCGAAATAGTGGGAATCCTTCTCGATGCCGATGCTTTCGTACCCGACCGCTTCGGCCGCTGCGAGGGTTGAACCGGCGCCGGCGAACGGGTCCAGGACGACCCCTTCCCCCAGCGGCAGGACTCCGCGGACCAGTTGCCTGAGAAAAGCTTGCGGTTTCAGGCTCGGATGCGGTGCAAGGGCCCGCTCGTTCTTCCGAGTGGGGGCGGACTTGATCACGTCGCCGAACGGTTTGTCCTCGGATGGGCGCCGGAAACCGCCGGTCTTCCACTTCCGCAGATTGTCCTGCACTCGTCCCTCGACGGGCCTCCTGAAGACGATCCAGGGCTCCCACATAGAACGCGGCATCACGCTCACATCGCTGAACTCCTCGTGAGCGGCCTTCGGCCTGTCGCCGCCTCGCATGGTCATGACCAGTCTGGTGATGCTGCCGCGGCACTCCATGCCGGCTTCTTCCAGGGCGCCTGCCACGATATGGACGAGGAGGGGGTTTGAGGCGACAACGACGTTCGCACCGGGTACGAGCTTGGGAAGCAGGAGCCGGCCCCAGAGGGTGAAGAACCGGCCCAGCTGATCGCGTTGCTGGTCGGAAAGGATGGTGAACCGCGGCAACGGGGAGCGCGCATGGCCATCGAATGAGGGCGGAATTCGCCACACGCCCCCCATTCCCTGGCGCATTTTCAACTGCTGCTGGGGCGTGTACTCATGCAGTCCGTACGGAGGGTCGGTGACGACGGCATGAATGCTGTTGTTTCCACGCTCCTCCAGCCAGGCGAAGCAGTCACCATGGATCAATGTCGTTTGACCGAAGATGAAGGGTTGCCGCCATGGCTCGGCGTCGATCTGAAGATCGCCCTGGAAATCCGCCAGGACTTCGGGCCTCACCCTGTAGACGCCGCGTTCCTCCCTGATGAAAGTATCCGGCGTCTTCAGCCGCAGGCATGACCTTACCGAGGACCCGGGCGTCGGCCCGATTGACTGGGTTACCCTTCTTTCTATCTGGCTGACAGGCAGTCCTTCGGGTGAGGTGGCGAGAACCTGCAGGATGGCGTCGCGAACCTTTCCCGGTGCATATCTCACGGATTTCCTCCTTTTGCCAGATCAACCATAGACGTCCAGACGTCCCGTGTCAAGGAAAAGCACGAATAAAGACGTCTGCTCCTGGTGCCGCATCGAACCGGCAGGTCGGGGGTTTCAATCCCTACGGGCGCGCCAATCCGGCCACCGATTGGGGCCCCCGGCCGGGAGGCGTCCGGCGCAAGAATCGCCGGCAGCAGGCACCTGTAGCTCAGCCGGATAGCCAGAAACCTTCAAGAAACTTCCGAAACTTCGAGGCACTGGATTTGGACCTCGCGCCCCAAGTGGGTGGCGTGGTCGCGCCCGGCGAGGGCGAACTTGAAGGCGTCGAGCGGCGAGTCCCACTCGATCTGCGCCGCCGCCAGGGCCTGCAGGCGCACGCGGCCGTCGCGGTCGTTGACGAAGGCGTAGATCTTTTCCGCGTGCATCAGCTCCTCGTGGTACTGGATCTTCATCCATTGGGCGAAACCGTTGAGCTCGAGGTCCTCGAAATAGGCGGCCAGCGACAGGTAGGTGTAGGCGGAGAAGAACACGGAATTGGGCTGGTAGCTGAGGCCCCGCTGAATTTTCGCCGAGCATTACCGCCGGAATCAACTCATGGCGTGAAGGTCGTCTGCAATCCGTACTGCTCGTCGTCCCTGAGGGCGTGCCGGTGTTTGAGGTACTCGACCACCAGGAAGACGTCGTGCACGGAGACCGGGTCGACGAGGCGCTCGTCCTTGGTAACCAGCTCGACGCGCAGCTCGTTGGTCCCCTGCTCCGGCACCCTCCCCCTGCTCAGGTCGACGTGCAGGCGGTACCCCCGCGTGCCCGCCCCGGGGCGCATCTGGAAGACGTAGTCGGCCTTGCGTATCTCGCCGCCGTCGATCTCGCCGCCGTTCCAGAACAGGCGCACCTCGTCATCTTGCAGCATCTCGTGCATCATCACCTGCAGCTCGCAGCGCCAGAGTTCTCCGGCTTCCTGTTTTGCGGCGACGTCGTCGGCCACGTCGAGGGTCACGGTCCTGGACTCGCCGGGGGCGAGGGGGTGCGGCAGCTGCTCGCCGAGGCCGTAGGTGACCGCCTCGGGGCGGTCGGCGCCCGGACCGACGTAGAAGGTCTTGTCCTTGTGGGCGAAGAGGTCGGGGTAGGCCAGGTAACGCAGGCGGGCGAAATCCTCGGCGGTGTAGGGGTAGCGATGGGGAGCCGGGTAGTAGCGGTGGTAGAGGATGCCCCGGGCGCCGGCGGCGTAGACATTGGCGACCGCGGCGCTGTGAACGAGCGGGCCCTGCTCCGGGCCGATGCTGTCGAGACCGGCAATGAGCTTGACCTCCGTGCCCCCGGTGAGCTCGGCGAGCTCCCGCAGCCGCGAGGTCTCGCTGGAATAGTCCCCGCCCACCGGCATGGCGATGAGGGTGTCGATCAGCCCCTCTCCCACCCAGGCGGCTAGGTCGTGCCCCATCGCCAGGTTGCCCGACAGACTGGCGGCCGCCCTGACGACGAGGCGTTTGCGGAGGCCCTGCCGCGCCGCTTCCCGGTCGCAGGTCGCCCTGATCTCGCGCACCCATTCCGTCAGCGTGTCGGTGTGCTCGGGGACTTCGCGGCGGGAGATGAAGGGGGCGTAGGCGTGGAAGTTGATCTCGATGCCGTCCGCGGGGTACCGGGCCAGCAGCTCCTGCACGATGGCCATGCGGTTCTCGCGCACCTCGGGAACCGCGAAGGAGAGGCGCTTGGGGATATCGAACTCCGCCTCGGGAAAGTCCGGTTCCTCCCCCACCTGCCATTCGGGATGCGCCCTCTCGAAGTCGGAGACGCGGCAGTTGCTGACGCGGTCGTACGGGGTGTGGTGCATGTTGAGGAGCAGGTGCGGCAGGAAGCGGAAGCCGCGCGCCCGGGCATGCTCGCAGACCACCATCAGCGGGTCGTGTCCGGCGGCGAGGAAGGCCTCGAAGTTCTGCGCGGCGCGGTACCAGACCTCGTGGTCGGCGAGCTCGGCGTTGTGCCCCCAGCGCTCGCCGGCCTCGGTGGCGTAGAGGAGGACGGCGCAGTCGCCGACGACGTAGCTGATGGTGTCGATGCCGAGATCGAGGACCTCGTCGATCGGCTCGACGTACTGGCGGATCCCCATCGCCGGCTCGTACAGGTAGACGCTCGAGTGGCGTCCGTCGGTCTCGAACAGGACCTCGTGCTGTTCGCTCATCTCTCTTGACCTCCGTTTTCTTTCGGCGTTTGTTGCCGCCCGAAAGCCCTGCGGGCCCTCAGGCCTCTGAGGGGAATCGCGAAGTTCCCCGGAAAAGATTTCGCCCCGGGGAAGTCTTCCATCCCCTGAGGCAAAGGCGTCGAAACCTGCGCATCCGCAACAAGCGCGACAACCACGGAGCTTGCGCCATGCTGACCCGGCAGCAGATCGATTTCTTCGAAACCTTCGGCTTCCTCTGTCTGCGGCAGCTGTTCTCCCCGGAGGAGATGGCGGAGATCGCCCGGGAGACGGACGAGCTGCTGGCCGCGAACACCGGCAAGCGCGCCGGACCCAGCCACCAGTCGGCGTCAAATTTCGTCGAGATGGGAACCGGGCTGGCGCGTCTGCCCGAGGACGACCGCATCTACGGGCCGGTCGGGCAGCTTCTGGGCGAGGGGTTCGTCTGGGGGAACTCCGAGGGGGTGTGCGGCAGCTTCAACGAGACCAACGACCACCCGTGGCACTGCGACCGCGCCGGCCAGATCGACCTCGACTACCGGCGCCTCAAGATCATGATCTACCTGCAGCCGATGCGCCGGGAGACCGGGGCCCTGCGGGTCATCCCCGGGTCCCACCACGCCCCCTTCCACCGCGAGCTGCTGCGCCTGCAGTCGCAACATCAGGGAACGGCGAAGGCGGCCTTCGGCGTCGACGGGGACGAGCTCTCCTGTAACGCTCTCGAGGTCGACCCGGGGGACGCGGTCTTCTTCGACCACTACCTCTACCACGCCGTGTTCGGAAAGCAGAGCGTCAGGCGCTACATCGCCCTGAAGTTCGCCGCCAGGCCGGAGACGGAGACCCACTACGAGGCCCTGCGGCCGCACGGGCAGGACGCCTCGGAACTGCACGACAGCTACCGCTACAGCGACAGGCCGCGCATCGGGGGGATGGTGAAGGGGCTGCTGGAGTGGGAGGAGAAACTGGGTCAATAGCCTGACCGAAAGCATGGACTCGAAAGCAACCCACCAGCGGCCAAAGAAGCCGTAGTTCGTCAGGACCGCCCCTATGAAAACCGATCTGCCCAGTACAGCACTGTCGGACTATCCCGGCTGGAAGACTCCCTATCCCTGGCTCGTGGATGGGCTGTCGCGGGAAATGCTGTTCGAGTTTCACCTGTCGCTCTACGACGGTGCGCTCGAAAAGCGCCGGCACCTATTCGACAATCTGACCGTCGACTCCTGGCAAAGGGAGCGGGAACGCCTGCGCCGTCTGTTCCGGGAGATGTTCGGGCCGTTTCCGGAAAAATGCGACCTGGCGCCCCGCACGACGAAGTGTTTCGACCGCGACGGCTACCGCGTCGAGAACGTCATCTTCGAAAGCGTTCCCGGGCTGCGGATAACCGCCAATCTCTACCTCCCCGAAGCCCTCGACGGACAGGCGCCGGGGATCGCCCTCGCCTGCGGCCACTCCGGAATCGCCAAGGCCTATTCCGGATATCAGTTGGCGGCCATCGACATGGCTCGCCGCGGCATGGTGGTGTTGTGCTTCGATCCGTTCGGCCAGGGAGAGCGCCTGATGTGGGACCGGGTCCGCAATCGCACGCTCACCTACCCCGAGCACGACGTCCTCGACCGCGCCGCCGTACTGGCGGGGACGAGCTCGTCGGGCCAGTACACCTGGGACTGCGTGCGCAGCATCGACTATCTCACCTCCCGGCCCGAGGTCGACGAGGCCAGGATCGGGCTCACCGGGTGTTCGGGCGGAGGAACGCAGACGACGTTCGCGGCGACCGTGGAGGATCGCATCGCCGCCGCGGTGCCGATCTGCTTCGTCACCAGCGTGCGCGAGCGCCTGCTCTCGCGCGATCCGGGCGACAGCGAGCAGTACCCGTACAACCTGCTCAAGCTCGGTCTCGAGTATGCCGATTTCCTGGCCATGCTGGCGCCGAAACCGGTTCTCATCGCCGCGGCTAAGGAAGATTACTTCCCCCTCAAGGGGGCGCGCGACACGGTGGCGGCCCTGAAGGGGATCTACGCCCTGACTGGCGACGCCGGGAAGGTCGATTTGTTCGAGGGCCCCGGGAAGCACGGCCTGAGTGACGAGATCCGGCGGGCGACGAGCGACTGGTTCTGCCGCTGGTTCGGGCTGCCGATACCGGACCGGGATCCCGCGGCGGAACCAGAGCCCGAAGAAGCGTTGTGGGCGACGCGCTCGGGACAGCTTGCCGCAGAGGGCAGCGGCAAGAACTGGTACGTCGCCTCGGAACAGTTGGTTCCTTCGATGGAGGCGCTCCGCGAAAAGAGAGTCGACGCCGATGAGCTGCGCCGGACGCTCGCCCTTCCGCCCCTCTCGGCACCGCCGCGGTTCGAAGCGCGGCGGCAAGAGGAGGGAGTCACCTGCCTTCGCGTCGAGGCCGAGCCGGGGATCACCGTACCGGCCGTGCTTTTCGATCCAGGCTTCAGTCAACCCGGTGCCGGCAGCAAGGGAGCGCTCGTCCTCTACTGTCACGAAGACGGCATGCAGGCGGAGTCGGGACCCGCGGGCATGATCGAGCAACTGCGAGGAGCCGGCTGTCACGTGCTCGCCTTCGATCCCCGCGGCGTGGGCCTGACCCGCGGCGAGGCCCACGGCTGGTGGGGTACCTCCACCGCCCCTCACTTCGCCGCGATGAAGAAGGGCGGCTCCTTCGACGCGACGATCCTCGGCTTCAACGACCCGGCTTACGAGGGGCCGATGGCGACCGAGTGCGAGCACTCGTGGACGGCGCGCATGCTCGGGCGTCCGCTCCTGGGACAACGCGTCCACGATCTGCTGTGCGTGCTCGAAGTTGCGGAGACGCTCGACCAGCTCGCCGGGCTTCCCGTAGTCCTTGCCGGTTCGGGCGTCGCTGCCCTCTGGGCTCTCTACGCGAGCCCCTTCGCGTCGGAACGGGTGCAGGGGTTGATCCTCCACGCGCCGCTGGCCAGCTACCGGCTCCTGCTCGAGGAGCCGCGGGCGACGTGGCATCACCAGGTGCTGGTGCGCAATCTGCCGGCGGTGGCCGACTGTCCCGCGGCGCTGAAGTCCTGGTCTCCGCGATCCGCTCTCGCGATAGATCCATGCGGCGCCTTCCGCACGCCGATCTCGACCTGGGAGGCGGAGCGGATCTTCGGCCGGCTCGATGGGGGGCTCACCCTGCGATGGACGGGGAGTGAGAGGACGGCGACCGGGCTCGCAATCGACTACCTCGGACAATTCCTTTCCAGCTCCAGCCTGGAATAAACCGACCGCGGGGGGCAGCCGGCGTGACCTTTCAGGCGCCGAGCCCCCGCGCTGCGCAGAGAATGGAGACCCGATGATCCGTTGCTTCCTCTTCTTCGACGATTGGATGATCGACGACATCCAAGATGTGGAGCGCTGTTTCGGCAGCCCCCGGCCGGAAGGGCCGCTGATCACCGGCGAATTCGGCAAGAACATGCGAACCGTGGAAATGCCCGGGGATCAATGGCCGACCAGGTGGCGCATGTGGTACGCCAGTCCGCCGGACCCGGAGGACCGCTCCGAGCCAGGCCGCAATCCGCAGGAGTTCTTCTGCCTCGCCGAGAGCGACGACGGTTTCGAGTGGCGCCGCGCAAACCTGCCCAGGGAGAAGAGGCCCTACGAGGAATATCCGAACGCGGCATTCGAGCATGGCGCCAAGGAAGTGCGCTACGATCCGTGGGACATTCCGGAGCGCCGCTACAAGGCCGGGTTCAACGTGCGCTCCCTGCACGACATCAAGCCCTGGCACAACATGATCATGGGGTGGTCGGCGGACGGGGTGCACTGGGATCACTTCGACAACCCCGACTACGCCTACTTCACCCGTGCCGGGGGCAGCGACGGCACGAGGACGCCCTTCTACAGTCCGATCACGAAGCAGTGGCACATGGTCATCCGGCCGTACTGCCCCGACCGCCGGGTCGCGGTGACGAGCTCTTCCGACCTGAAGAACTGGACCGACGTGTACACGATGATGCAGCCCGACAGCCTCGACCCGCCGGGAACCCAGTTCTACGGGTTGCGGGTGTGGCCGTACGGCGTGACCAACGGCTGCGGGACGCCGGAGGATTTCGACGGCTATTTCGTTGGGTGCCTGCACATCTTCCGCTCCGCCATGGGGGAGCGCTGCGGCGGCGGCAAGTGGACGGGCTATCTCTACGACGAGCTGGCATACAGCACGAACGGCCTGTTCTGGAACCGCACTCACCGGCGGTCGCTGTTCGGGGGGTTCGAGCACGGCGAGCCCGGCGGCGGCTGGTTCGACTACTTCATCATCGGCTGCGACGAAGAGGAGCGGCTGCGCCTCGCGGTGCGGAAATGGACCCCGTCGCACATGCTCCGACCGCCTGCGGACTACGAGCCGGGTCCGAGTGGGTGGCAGCATCACATCCTGCGCAAGGACGGGTTCGTCTTCCTGCGCAGCATCGGCACGGGTCGATTCGGCATGAAGGGGATGAGACCGGCCAGGGGAGATCTCAACATCAACTTCAAGGCGCCGTATGGCCGCGTCAGGGTGCAGGCCTCGGACCTGCACTTCAACCCCCTCGAAGGCTTCACTTTCGACGACTGTGTTCCCCTTCAGGGGGACGAGCTGCACGCGCCGGTGCGGTGGAAGGACAAGACCTCGCAGGACCTCGTCGACATGGGGAAATCCTGCCGTCTCGAGTTCGAGATGTTCGAGGCCAACATCTACGCCGTTCGCTGGACGTGCGAGTACCTCGACTACGCCGACCAGCCGGTTTACGACCTGAGGTAGGAGCGGAGCTGCTAGGCCGCCCAGCTGGCGACGAAGTCGCCGACCCTGAACGGCGGCATGTCCTCGAAATAGTGGTACATCGGCTCGCGGTTCTGGTACCCCGGCGCGAACTGCTTCTCGTCGGCGCGCAGGCCGCGGTCGAGAGGGCCGAACCTGCGCCAGATCTCCCCGGCTTCCGGGGCGGTGAAGCGCTCGGCGAACCGCGGGCCCCAGTTGATGGTGATCGGGTGCTCGCCGTCGGCGGCCCACCTCGGCAGACCGGAGTCCGCAGGCTGCTTGTGGACGTGCACGTGGTAGGCGGCTTTCGACAGGTAGATGGCCAGCACCAGCTTCCCCTTTTCCCCCGCTCCCGGCTGCAGACCTTCGACCGCCTCGCGGAAGGACGCGGCGTCGCCGTTCAGCACCGCCCGCAGGGCCTGCTCGGTCAGGTCCTGGGCCCTGGCGCTGCACCGGTCCCAGGACTCGAAGGCGGCGCGGCCTTCCGGGGAGAGCTGTTGCATGAAACCGGTGTCGGAGTAGTAGGGGAAGATGCTGTGGCCGCCGTGGGCGGTGCGGCGCAGGGTGGTGCTGTAGTTGCTGCCCCAATGCAGGAGGAAGTTGACGTAGACGACTCCGTCGCCGGCGGCCAGCTCGATCGGCACGCCCCCGGGCAGGGGCACGCGCGGATTCTTCTCGAGCTGGCGGTTCTCCTCGGCGGTGTTGAGGCGCCGGTGGCTTCCCGGCACCGCCCAGAAGACGACGTCGTCGTAGAGCGGGATGTTCCACTGCAGGTACCTGGGGCCGTTCTCCATGAGGTCCCGCTGCAGCACCGCCATCGGCGCCATGTCGAGGGGGTGGATGTCGCGGTGCCAGGCCGCGGGGCCGTGGTCCCGCCGGGGGCTGCACATCAGCATCATGCCGGAGACCGCCGCCCGCTCCGGCACGCTCAGGAGCTGGCGGGCGACCCCGAGAGTGTTTTCGCGCTGCCAGAGCTCGACCGTGGCCGCGGTCGCCGGGTCGATCAGGCGCTCGTAGTGGCCGAGCCGCGGCTGCGCCCCCGACTCCCAGGTGTCGGTGTTCTCGGCGGCCCAGAGCGCCTTCTGGCGCTCGACCAGGGCTTCGAACTGCTCCCGCAGGCCGTCGAGCTCGGCGGCGGGGACGACGTTGCGAAGGATGATGAAACCGTAATCGAGCAGTTCCTGACGGTCGACTTTCACGAGGCAACTCCGAATCGATGAGGGTGGTCGCGTCCCGCCGGCAGCGCATCGCCGCGGCGGGCAGAGAAATAACTTGGAACATTTTTGCCGGGGGCCTGCGGCAGAGAAAGTACTGGCAGCCTGCTGCAACCGTCCATCCGGGCTGCGGCCGACCCTGGCGGTCGCGAACCCTTCGAGTTTGCCGGGAGGCCGCGGCAACCGTCCCTGACCGAATGAAACACGGAATTCCCACCAGCCCTCTGCGTCGGGGGATCCAGCGCCGCCCCGGCCCGGGTTGCTGACAGCCGCCTTGCCCACCGACGGACAGTCCCGCCGCGGCATCGAGCTGTTCTGCTGGTACACGATGGCGACCGGCGCCGCCATCGTCGTCGGTCCGGCGGCCTGTCTCGGCGCCATCTCCGCGGAGCTCGGCATCACCTCGGAGACGCAGATGGGCCTCTTCCTCGGGCTCCCTTTCTGGGGCCTGGGGACGGTCACCCTGTTCTCCGGCTGGCTCGCCGAGCGGCTCGGGTACCGCCGCATGCTGGCCGCCTCCGCCCTGATCCAGGCGGCGGGGTACCTGCTTGTCTCGGCCGCGGAGACCCGGCCGCAGGCGTTCGCCGCCATCTTCCTGGCCGGCCTCGGACGCGGCATGCCCGCGGCCCCGCTGAACGCCCTGCTCTGTTCGCTGCATCCCGCGAACCGGACCGGGGCGATGAATGTCTTCCACGCCTTCTTCTACGTCGGCATGGTGCTGATCTCGGCACTGGTCCTGGGGCTGTTCGCGCTCGGGTCGGAGTGGCGCGGGGTCTTCCGGGCCTTCGCCGTCATGGTGCTGGTCTTCGGCGCCGCGGCCCTCGTGGTGCGGTTCCCCAGGCCGGAAGCGGACGCGCCGGGCCGGCTCGACCTGCGCTCCCTGGTCCGGCAGCCGGCTTTCGCCTGGATAGGGGTCGCCATCCTGTTTTCCGCGGTCACCGAGATCGGACCGTCGACCTGGTTCCCCTACTTCATCGAGAAGGCCGCGGGCAGCAGCCACTCCCTCGGCGTGCTCAGCCTGGTGCTGCTGGGAACGACCATGGCCGCGGGCAGACTGGCATGCGCCCGCCTCGTGGCGCGGGTCGGCGTCCCCGCGGTGCTGACCGCCTGCTGCCTGCTCAGCGCCGCCAGCATCCTGCTCGCCGCCCTGCCGGTGGGGACTTCCTTCACCGTCTTCTGGCTGACCGTGCTCGGGCTCGCCATCACCGTCAGCTACCCGACCGCGGTCGCCTGCGCCGGGGACCGCTTTCCCGGCGCCACCCCCTCGATGTACGCGCTGCTGAACGGGGCCGCTCACGTCGGCGGAGTCGCCGGGCCCGCGGTGATCGGGGCGGTGGCCGAGGCCGTGGGCCTGCGTCCGGCCATGGGGGTGGTGGCGCTGGCGCCGCTCTGCCTGCTGTTCGCCGTCAGGCAGGCCCTGAAGCGCTGAAGGTACGGGCCTCAGGGGACCTCGACGGCGCTCAGAACTCGAGCTCGAAGCCGCCGACCGGGATCCGGCTCCACTGATTGATGCGGCCGGGCCGGTTGTCCCCGGTGTCCCAGAAATAGTGAAAGAGGTTGGCGCGGTTGTAAGCGTTCAGCAGGGTGAAGAACGACACCAGGTTGAAGCGCCCGAAGTGCCGGCGATGGTCGAGGCGCAGGTCGAGGCGGTGGTAGGGGGGCAGGCGCAGCTCGTTGATGCGGTCGCGCTGCACGATTCCGGTTCCCTCGCGCGCCGAAGCCTCCTCGTCGAAGGGGGTGTAGGGCCGGCCTCCGGCGAACCGCCAGCGCAGGCTGTACTCCCGGGTTTCCCCCTGCCGGTAGCCGACGATGAGGGATACCAGGTGGCGGTTGTCGAAGGAGCGGTCGCGCTCCCGTCCGCTTAGGTCGGTGTAGCGGGAACGGGCCCAGGCGTAGCTCGCGGTGCCGTACAGGCGGCGGGCGAGCTTCTTCTGGACCATCCACTCCAGGCCCCGGGACTCGGCTTCGCCGCCGCCGGCCAGCCGTCCGGGAGCCGGGGTGCCGAAATCGGCGAAGGCGTCGACCACCGACGCCGTGGGATCGTCCGGGTCGAAAGGCAAATCCCGGTAGCGCTTGAGGTACCCCTCGAGGGTTAGCAGGGTGTTCTCGGTCAGGCGCCGTCGCAGCCCGAGGACGTAGTGGGCGGCGCGGGGGTTCTCCAGGTCGCGGTTGTCAGGGTGCTGAACCAGCAGCGAGGAAGGCAGGTCCTGGCGGTAGAGCCCCCAGGCGGCGCTCAGCGAGGTGAGCGGACCGAGCTGCCAGCGCAGGGACAGCCGCGGCGAAAAGCCGCTTTTTCCGGTGTAGTCGAAGTAGGACCAGCGCACTCCCGCTTCCGCGGTTACGCCCTTCGCGACGGGGCGCTCGTACCCGAGGTAGGCCCCCAGCTTGTTCGAGCTCACCTCCTCGCCGACGCGCAGCTCCCCGGCCACCTCGCCGACGCGGTTGGTCCGCGACGCCGAAAAGAGGGAGAAATCGCTGAGCTCGCGGCTGCCGGTGATCCCGCAGCGCAGCTCTCCCCCCGCATGCGGCGACCAGGTGACGTCGCTGCGCAGCGCGATCCGGCGCTCCTGCGAGGAGTTGGCGAACAGCAGGTCGCGCGTCTGTCCGTCGAGGACGTCGGTGCCGAAGTCGGCGTAGGTGAAGGCGAGGGAAGTGCGGGCAAAGCCGCGGCGGCTCCACAGCCAGCGCCAGCCGGCCCCGGCGACGTACTGGTCGGTCTCGTTGACGACGAAATCCTCGTCGGCATCGGTATCCCCGGGAGCGAAGTCGATGGCGTCGAAGCCGGCGATGCCGAGCAGGGAGACCCGGTGCCGGGGAGACAGGTCCCAGCTCAGCTTGCCCTGCAGGTCGCTGTAGCGCGGCACGGCTCCGGTGCCGATGGCATCGACGATGAGATCGAGATAGCTGCGCCGCCCCGAGGCGATCCAGGACCCGCGGCCTCCCGGCAAGGGGCCTTCGAGAAGCAGGCCGGCTCCCGCCATGCCGAGCTGCAGCTCCCCCTCGAGCTTCTCGCGGCTGCCCTCGCGCAAGTCGACGACCGTCACCGACGACATGCGTTCCCCGTAAGCCGCGGAGAAGCCGCCGGCGTAGAAGGCGACGTCCTCGATGAGATCGGTGTTCAGCAGGCCGATCGGGCCGCCCGACGCCCCCTGGGTAGGGAAGTGGTTGATGTTGGGGATCTCGACGTGGTCGACGAGAACGAGGTTCTCCGTGGGGCTGCCGCCGCGCACGATGAGATCGTTGCGCTCGTCGGTGTTCATGTTGACCGCGGGCATGGCCTGCAGGAGGCGGCTTATGTCGCCGGCCGATCCCGGCGAGCGCCGCACCTCCTCGTAGCTGAAGCTCACCCCGCCGACCGCCTCCCCGGCCGCATCGGAGAAGTAGTCGGCGACGACCACGGTCTCCTCCCCCAGGTCGACCACCTCGGCGTCGAGCTCGATCTCGACATCGGTGACCCGGCGCGGGCGCACGACCACGTCGGTCCGCACCATGGCGGCGTACCCGATCATCGATACGCGCAGGCGATGCACCCCCGCGGGCATGCGCGGCAGGGCGAAGCGGCCCTCGGCGTCGGCCACCGTTCCCCGCTCGGAATCGAGGACCGCCACCGTGGCCCCGGGCAGCGGATGCTGTGTGGCCCGGTCGAGGACGGCCCCCCGGATCTCGCCGAGCCGCTGGGCGTGGGCGGGAATCGCGAGCAGGAGGGCGGTTATGAGCAGGGCGGGAATCATGAGGTGCTGGCTACTGGCGGGCACCCTGACCGGTGTGGCGTTCCTGGGTATCCTGGTCGATGGCATGACCTCGATGAACAATAGCCTGACTGGTTGACCAGGTCTCTGAATGGTCCTTTATAATTCATGGCATCCGGGGTTCGATGACCGGAACACGGGTTGCGGTCCTGCTGTAAAAATGATGGAAGGGGCGAGTCCGTTGCGGAAGTCCTGGAGGTTTACCGGTACTCGAAGACGGGCATCGTTCCATAAGGTACGGGCCGACAGGGGGAGTGGGTCGTCCCTGGCGAGATTCAAGACAAAGGAGGTGCGCCTGTGAAATTGAAATCCGTGAAGGTTGAAAACTATCGGGCGCTTGAGAAACTCGAGCTGCAGCTCGACCCGTCGCTGACCGTGCTTCACGGCGATAATGGGTACGGCAAGACGAGTGTTTTGAGTGCGATCGCGGTGGGGTTGCGGGACATGTTCCGATCGTTCCCTTGTGAACCGGGCATTGATTTTTGCGAGGAGGATCGGCGCGAGAGTAAGGGAGATCCGCGGGTCTTGCTTGCCCCAGTGGAGGGAACCGTTTCGGAGTGGAAGGGAAATAGAAAAGATGCGGATCGAGAAGAGAAAGAGAGGTTGGCTCTTCAGGGCGCCGTGGAGGAGGCGCTAGTCGATATCAGCCATGCGGATCAGAATGATTTGCCCATTTTCGCCTTTTATGGTACCGATCGCACAGTCGCAGGTGTGCCGCAATCAGTACTGTCCCCGAGCAATTCTCAGCACAGGGTACCCCGGTTAGCCGCCCTGGAGGGGGCGCTTTCCGCTCGCACGGATTTCGAGGGGCTCTTCACCTGGTTCTATTCCAAGGAAGACGAGGAACTGCGGCAACAGAAGGAGCGGCGCGACTTCAATTTTCAGCTAAAGGAGTTGGACGCAGTTCGCCAGGCGATCTCGTCCATGCTGCCGGAAGTGTCCGATCCGCGCACCGAGTTGAATCCGCCCCGTTTCGTGGTGTCCCGGAAATCAGGGCAAGAACAGGTAGAGAAGCTCTCCCTCGACCAGCTGAGCGGGGGCTATCGCATCGTGCTGGCGCTGGCGGCCGACTTGGCGCGACGGATGGCGCAGGGTAACCCGCACCTGAAGGACCCGCTTGCATCAGAGGCCGTGGTCCTGATCGACGAGGTGGAACTGCACCTGCATCCGGGGTGGCAGCAACGCATCCTCGACGACCTGCGGCGGACGTTCCCGAATGCGCAGTTTATCGTCTCGACTCACAGTCCTCAGGTGCTGACCACGGTCGAGCCGAAGAGCATTGTGGAACTGTACCCGGATGGGGGCCGCATTGTCGCCGGGGCACCGCGTGGGGGCGACCTATGGGGCCGAGGCGGGGGACGTTCTTTCGGTGGTGATGCGTGTAGGAGAACGTCCTCCCAGGAATGCTTTCACAGAAGCCTTGGATGAATACCGGTGCCATATCAGGGAAGGAAAGGGGGAATCCGAAGAAGCCTTGGCTCTGCGAGCCAAGCTGGAGGGAATGTCCCCCCTCGATCCGGCTCTTAATCGCGCCAACCTCGAAATCAAGCGGCGCAAGCTGTTCAAGTAGACGGTCAAGTCGCGAATGAAGGTCATCCGCGAGTTGAGCGCGCCAACTTCCGGCCTTTCCGAATACCTCGATTGCGTCGGCGACATCCCGAATTGGGTCGGATTCCGTTCTCACAATTCGGGAGCGGCGTACCGTGAACTCAGGGAAGCACTGACCCAGAACCAGCACGGACTCTGCGCCTACTGCGAGATCGAGATCAAAGAAGGGCGTCGTCAAGTTGAGCACGTGGTCCCGCAAAGCGATGAAAAATCTGGCGAAATGAAGGCCCTCGACATAGTCAACATGGTCGCCTGCTGCTTGGGTGGGACTGGACTGGATGAGGATACCAGGCGCGTGGAAACGAGCTGTGGGCAGGCAAAAGGGAATCAGAACGAAGAGAACTTCGTCGACCCGCGAGCATTACCGGCGATTCCCTCGCTGGTGAGGGTGCTGGACAATGGGCTGATTGAGGCGGACGAAAATGCCTGCCTTACTGCCGGCTTTGCCCCTGACCGGGTGACCCGAACCATCGAGATTCTAAACCTCAACGTGGAGCGGCTCAGGTCGGCGCGGGAAAAGTGGTGGAACGATCTTCAGGAAGAGTCGGGACATATTGACGGTCTGGATGATCCGGGCAGGCGGAATGCCTGGATGCGCTCGGTACTGACGCCGGATGAGGACGGCCGGTTGGAGCCATTCTTCACGACGAGCCGATGCTACTTCGGCGGGCCTGGGGAGTGCGTCCTGAGGCAGCGTCCCCAAGCGTGGATATGAATCAGCAATGAAAACTACTGTCGACATTCCCGACGACGAGCTCGAGGACGCCATCCGGTTCACGAAAGCGAAGACCGGCCGCGAAGCCATTGTCCAAGCAGTCCTGAATTTCAACCGCCGCATGCGCATGGCGGAGCTCACCCGGTATGCGGGCACCTGCAAGAATCTAATTGCCCCTCAGGAGCTCCAGGCCGGGCGCAGGCAGGGGTGAGCCCCCCCGGGGCGGGCCAACGGGATAGCGGACACTTTCCCGCAGCCGGGATGGAACGCGCAGGAAGAGACCCTCATGAACCCAACCATTTGGATCGACGAATTCTTGCCCCGCCGGGGGTTGGAGCACCCGGATGGCCGGGCGCTCTACGCCTATCGGTGCACCGCTGAAGAATTCGATTCCCTGGCCGAGGCGCTTTCGCACACTACTCCCTACGACAGCAGCACCGCCAACTTGCCGGTTCAGGCATTTGTTCTCTACTCGGCGGAATGGTGGCAGCGCGAATACGACGGCGGCCATTGGGCATGGGAACCGCTGTTGGAGTCCATTGGTTGGGGCTGGGTCCACTATCCGGATCTCTACGAGCCTGTACGCTCAGCTTTGCGCTGGTGGCGGGTCGATCTCGTGCGATTGCCGACCTCGGTACGCTCGGTACGCTATCTCGGAACGTTTGCCTGTCAGGGCGGCCTGCCGTTGGGCCTCCTCCGCGACGCGGACAGCAGGGTTGCGCAATACCTGCGCGCTGTCCTTAAACACACCGCTGAGTATCGGAAGTTCGTTGACGACACTATCGATCTTGCCCGGGATCAGCAGCACCTGCTGCGCCCGCCGACGCTGCGCAGGGACTATGTGTTCCGCTTGGCAGCCGACCTGATCGAGGCGGTGCTTGATCTTCAGGGCGACGCTCAAGGCGAAGATCCGATCAGCACCCTCGATCAGGCGCGACCGGATTGGCGTAATACAATCCCTCTTGCTCTCGAGAATGAGCGGGCTCGGGATCTTCTGACCGGCCTGCTTCGCGAAGCGGCGCGGGACACGGCGACCCAGGTCGATGACTTCCGCGTCGAACGGTTTCTGCGTCGAACCGGTGTTGGGTGGCGGCTTGGCGCTCGGGTCCGACTTCCCGCATCTATTTCTGCGGAACACCTCGCACATCACCTGAACGTGTCGGTGGGTGATCTGCCACCCAGGCTGCTGGTACGTGTGCACGGCGATCGAGTGCGCGATGTCGGCTTGTACGCAGCCCAGTCAGACAAATTCCTCTTTGTGCCACGAGACGCGCAGTCTAAGGCCGAAATCTGGGACGCCGAAGCGGCCGCCGAGGTTCGCCTTCAGTTCCTCTCCAGGGATGTAGTTGGCGAAGGAGTGGTTCCCTACCGGGGCGCCGCCATGGGAGAGCTGCCGTGGGTGTTCCGGGGCGACTCCGATGAATGTCCCTTCATTGGCGAGGGCAGTGCCAGCAACCGAACACCAGAGATTGTGGTACTGGTTCCCGATGAGTGTACGGTGGTCGACAGGAACGCCGGGCCCGAAGGTTTTCCTATCCTGGACCGGGCTTTTTGGCGGATCACCGAACCGACCACGATTGAAACGGGCAGCGGTCGATGCGTGGTGAGGCCGTCTTCGGGGCAGGCGGTCGAGGAAGACTACCGGCTGGTGGGTTAGCGCTGCTACGATTTCGAGTCTGCCTGGCCCTTGTTTCGCGGTACGCCAACTTTGCGCATCGCCAAGGCCGAGCAAGCCTCGCGCGCCGTGCCGGCAAACGAGATCAGTTGGAGGCAAACAGGAGAAAATTGGGCACAAGGTCCCAGTGTTTCTGGATTATGGGAAATCCGGCACATGCGCGGCGAAGAGCTTCGGTATCATGGCCGCGTTGGAATCCTTCCCGAACAATTCCGACTGTCCCTCGCTCCCGGTTCGGACATGAGCGAGGGGCATTTGGTGTTGAACGGGGCGGAAGCCGTCAAGGTTTTTGGTCACAGCCAGGAAGTCGTTGTGACCCCGCGAATTGAAGGAGACGAGGTTTGGGTCCATGTGGCCGCCCGGGATCCTGCCCACCCAGTTTCCCGTGTGCAACTGCGCTTGCATTGGCAGGGGGCCTCGGAATTGGCCGTGCAGGCGCCCTTCCCCGGTCTCGGCGGGCGCTTCCTGCGAGACGGCAAGCCTTTGGACCGGGAACATGCCGTCGATGATCTGTACGGAGTGCGGGCGACCGCGCTGTCGCCGGACAACACACGAGAGTTCTGGATCGAGGGTAGGCTCAAGGCACCGGATCTGGACTTGCGCATCGCTAACTTCCGTCGCCCTCTGCGAAAAATCGGCGTGATCCATGAGCTACCGTTGATTGACCTACGCCCCATGATTCAGCTGTTGCTCGCCGCATCGTCGTCCAGCGCCTCAAGCGTCGTCTTGCGCATTGTGGATGAGTTCCAGAATGAACACGATGCCCTTCAAATACGCCGTTTCGCAGCCGTGCTCGAATACGACCCCGACATGGCTTGGGTCAACGTGTCGTCGGTGCTGGATGACGAAAAAACGGTGACCTTTGAAGTTTTGCCGATCGCTCGGCCAGAATCCGATCCTGTGTCTCTCGATGTCGTAAGTCCGACTGGTACCCCACCCGGTGCCATATTTCCGCAAGATTTAAACAACAATGAACCCTGGTTAGTGGTAGCCCGCCACGACGACCGGGTGCGTATCCGCCCCGTTGTCATTGGCGGCAGGCCAAGCGAGTCAGTTAGTCTGTCAACAAGTGACGCGGAGGCCCCCCGTCTATGCGAAGCCCTGAGCCTGCGAGATAGGAATTCGCGGATACAAGCCATCGCCGCAACGATGGACGCCATGTTGGACGTAGCGGATGAACCCCGAGATGAAGAAGAGTGGTCCTTTTTGACTAATATGCTGCTGCGCGCTGAGGGTCTTCCAGCCACGTCGCTCGATCTTTTCAAGGTTCTGGTGAAGAAGCCGAATCTTCTGGTTCGTTGCATGTTCCGGCTCGAAAGTGCTCCTCGACAGTTGCTCTGGCGGCTGGAAGACGAACTGCCGTTCAGTTGGCTCCTGATTCAGCGTGAGGTCTGGTGGACCGAAGCAAGGCAGGCGTTTGAGCGACTCCGCGTTCAACTTACCGACACACCAGACGGTGAGCAGATCGCACGCGACCATGTAGACTCCATTCTCTCGGAGGGTACCGATCGGCTTCGGGGGCTGTACACCGTGGAATGTGACATCGGCTTTCGATTGATGGGTAGCAGAGTCCCCGATCCGATCATCGAGGAAGCCCGGAGGAGGCGAGACGACAAGACCCAGGAGCAACTTAACCTGCGATTTAGCATGGACGACTGGCCGACGGGAGACGGACGCCGCGAGTGGGTGGATGAACTGGAGCAGGGCAAGTTGCTCGACGAACTAGCCATCTGGCAACACGAAGACGAACCCCGCAAACGCCAACCTGTCTTTGACACACCGGTTGTCGCCGCATGGTGCTGTTTTCACTCCAAACCGACCGACCGCACGACATTCCTCGTCAAACGTATCCGCGCGCACGACCCGGAGTGGTTTGATTTAGCGTATGAGGCCACCTGGTTCCAGCTTGCACTCATGCAGGACAAAGCCAACAAATGACCGAAACCGTCAGCATCTCGAATCTGATCCAGGATCTCTCCACTCGCTCAGGCAGAGCCATCCTTTCGCAACTGGGCCTGCGCTCCCCAGCGCTGCGCAAGTATCTGGAGAGTTTGTACGCACGAGAGCCGGGCAAACCCGGCGCCTTGCTGGCCGATCCCGTACTGGAAGCCGCGTTTGGTTGGAAGCTGGCCGAAGTCGACATGAAGGGGCTGGTCCGAAGCGGCTTGCTCCGGCAAGAAGTAGTGTCGGCGATGGACAAACCGTCGCGGGATTACAGGGAGTATGCATTTCCCCGCAACCGCAAACCCTTCCAACATCAACTCGACTGCTGGAATCTTCTTCTCGAAGACGTTCCCCGTTCAGTGTTGGTTGCGAGCGGTACGGGCTCCGGGAAGACTGAGTGCTTTCTGGTTCCGATTCTCGAAGACTTGGCCCGGGAACGCACCCAAGCCGGCGGCCTTACCGGCGTACGGGCGCTGTTCCTCTACCCCTTGAATGCGCTCATCAACAGTCAGCGCGACCGGCTTCGGGCTTGGTGCAATGGTTTCGGCAACGACATACGCTTCTGTCTCTACAACGGGGAGACGCCTGAGAAGGCACAGGCCCACGAACAAATGCGGGCAGGAGCAGAGCAGATTTCGAGGCAGATTCTCCGTGGGGGGGCAGCACCGATACTCGTCACTAACTCGACGATGTTGGAATACATGCTGGTACGCACCGAGGATCGTCCAATACTTGAGCAGTCCCGCGGCAAGCTGCGCTGGATCGTGCTAGACGAGGCCCATACCTACATCGGCTCGCAAGCCGCCGAGATGGCATTGCTGCTCCGGCGTGTCCTGCACCGCTTTGAAGTGGACTCCGGGAGTGTGCGCTTCATCGCCACCTCGGCGACGATTGGGGATGCTGACGCCAAGAACGACTTGCAGCGTTTTCTTGCGGACCTATCCGGTGTACCTGCGGATCGCGTCCATGTCGTGACCGGAGAGCGATTCGTTCCGCCGTTGCCACCGGCTGATCCAAGGCAGATGGCGACGAGTCTTGACGGTCTGAATGCCGATCAGTTGTACGACGCTCTTTGTCACCATCCTGCTTCGAGGTCAATTCGCGCCCGTTTGGCCAAGGAACCCATCCTGCTCAAAGCCTTACAGGAGGAATCTGGTCTCGGCTTCAAGAAAGTGACCGCACTTCTTGAAATGGCTTCATCGGCCAGGCGAAATGACGAGGTGTTCTTGCCCTTGCGCGTCCATCTCTTTCACCGGGCGCAGCGCGGCCTGTGGGCGTGTGTCAATCCCTCATGCAATGGTCGCGACTCGGTTCTCGGAGATGGTTGGGCCTTCGGTGGCCTGTTCCCCCAGCGCCACACCAAATGCGAACACTGCGGCTATCCCGTATTCGAGTTGGTAGTGTGCGGGGAGTGTGGACAGGACTATCTGTCTGCCGAGGAGACGTTCTCGGGTGAGACAGGAGAGCAGAAGCTGATGCCCTACGTTGAGGAGGCGGACATTGACGAGTTTCAGCTCGAAATCGACCCCGATGAAGATGACGAAGCCGAGCCGCCTGCTCCGTCGGTCATTCGCAGGCTAATCTGCGGGCATGGCTTCGACGAGGAGCAGATTGAAGAGTGGCGTCTGAGCCAAGATCAAACTCTCTCCAAGGATAGCGGCGGAATCCCGGTCCGCCTGTCGCCGCTTGATACAGGTCCGATAACCTGTCCCCGCTGCGGCGGCAAAGACAATCGACGTCGACCATTCCGGGAGTTGCGCATCGGTGCACCCTTTGCGCTATCGACCATCGTTCCTACGGCCTTGGAGCACACGCCGCCGATGCGTCCGGGGGCAGGTCTTCCGAGCCAGGGCAGGAGGCTCCTGGGCTTCAGCGACTCGCGACAAGGTTCCGCGCGCCTGGCGGTGAGGCTTCAGCAGGAGGCGGAGCGGAACCGGGTTCGCAGCGTCCTCTATCACGCGCTGGCGGCCGAAAGGGAGACCGTGGACACCAGTGAGCTTGAACGGCAGATAGCAAGTCTTCCAGACAAGCTAGAGCTTAGGTCCCTTCGCGAACGTCTGGAGGACGAACTCAAACAGAAGCGTGCAACGAGCGGGCTCGGAACGCTGCCGTGGCACGACGCGATCTATCGTCTGATGGACGACGCCAGCTTGCGCCGGATGCACAAGTACTTTCGGGGAACAACTTACATCCATGGCACCCTGGAAGAGTTTGCCAGTTTCTGCCTTTACCGCGAATTCTTTCGCCGACCGAAGCGCATGAACTCCGCCGAGACGATGGGAATGATCTCGCTTCGTTACCCCGCTCTGGAAGGCAAGACACCGCCGGCCGGTTGGCTGCTTCAAGCTGAGGATTGGTCCGTATTCCTGAAAATGGTTTTCGATTTCTTCATGCGCGATGTCAGCGCTGTTGATGTGGAGGATGGATATCTGCATTGGATGGGGATACCGGTTCGGAAACGCTACGTTCAAGGCCCGGGATTCGATGGCGTGTTAACGCGGTTGCAACGACGCTGGCCGTCGCTGCGTACAGGAGTCAGACCCTCCCGAATCCCCCGTCTACTTCAACAAGCGGCTGGCCTGGACGACTCACCGTCGAGCAAAGACAGGATCAACGAAGTGATCGAACATGCTTGGACGGCATTGCGCCCACACTTTCAACAGGTCGGGGATGGCTATCTGCTTAAGCTTCGCGACACCGCGGTATTGAGCGAGCTCTCGTCCGGCGAGATGTGTCCTTATACCGCGCGAGTGCTGGACGCAACGTTAAATGGGCTGTCGCCTTACCAGCCAGAGCGCGGAGAACCGGCGAAGTGTCGTCAGTTTGAGCTGCCCCGCGTACCCAGGCCGTATTGGCGCGATTCGTCCGGACGCGAGGCCAGCCGTGAGGAAATCGCTGAATGGCTGGAAACCGACCCTCGAGTACAGCAGGTGCGCGAGCTCGGTGTCTGGTCCAACCTCAACGATCGAATCGTTGCCAACACCCAGTACTTCGAAGCTGCCGAACACTCCGCTCAGCTCGATGGACAGCGTTTGCGGGGCCTTGAGGAGCGCTTCAAGGCCGGCGATCTGAACGTGCTCAGTTGTTCGACCACCATGGAGATGGGCGTCGACATCGGCGGACTCTCGGCGGTGGTCATGAACAACACGCCTCCGAGCTCTACCAACTACCTGCAGCGTGCCGGCCGGGCAGGGCGCCGGGGCGAGGGTGTATCGTTCGCGGTCACGCTCTGCCCGAGCACCCCCCACGGGGAACAGGTGTTCGCCAATCCGCTATGGCCCTTCAGGTCAAAAACTGGTATTCCCCGAGTTGCCCTCGACAGTGAGCGCTTGGTGCAGAGGCACGTCAATTCGCTTTGCCTGGGAGCCTTCCTGGAAGGCCGGGATGTCCGTCGGCTCAAGACGGGCTGGTTTTTCCAGCCTGACGAGGCGTCGGGGTCAAGCCCCGGACGCCAATTTGCCGAATGGTGCCGTGCCGAGGCAGAGACGGAAGAACGCCTTGTACAGGGTTTGGGAGGGCTCATTCAGGGCACCGGGTTGGCGACTAATGAGACGATACAATTGTTGAACGCCGCCGCGACCGCCCTGGACCAAGCATTGGCGGCGTGGGGGCGCGAAGTTGACGCACTGCGTAAGGACGCCGCCCAGTTCGAGGATGAGCCAGGGCAATCACGCCCCCCGGCGGTCCTCGCAATAGAGCACCAGCTCCGCCGATTGGAGGACGAATACCTGCTGCGAGAACTTGCGAATCGGCAATTCCTGCCGGGCTACGGATTCCCAATCGGTATCGTCAGTTTCGTGCCTCTCACGATAGAGGAGTTGAAACGAAGGCAGACAAACCGGGAGGATCGGGAAGAGGCATTCGGAAAGAGGCTGGGGTACCCCTCTCGCCAGATGGAAATGGCAATTCGAGAGTATGCCCCAGGCGCGGAAGTCGTCATGGACGGGCGGGTGTACGAGTCCGGCGGCGTGACCCTCAACTGGCACATCCCGCCAGATGTAGAGAGCGTCAACGAGGTGCAGTCACTTCGCCACGTCTGGCGGTGTCATGAATGCGGTAACACCGGAGATTCCCATTTCCCGCCCGACAAGTGTCCGCAGTGCGACGGTGCGGTGAGGTCCCAGAAGTACCTCGAACCGGCGGGATTCGCGGTCGATATCCGCCATTCGCCGCACAACAACGTCGTCGCTCCGACCTATATCCCGGTGGAACCGCCCTGGATCAGTTGTCCAACCCCGGAGTGGGTGCCGCTGGCAAACTCGGACATGGGGCGCTTCCGCTACACCGACTCCGGTCATCTGTTTCATGGCAGCAGGGGAGCTGGGCATCACGGGTACGCGGTCTGCCTGCGTTGCGGCCGTGCCGCGTCCGAAAGTGGTCTGGCATCGGAGACCGGCCCACCGGAAGCGTTTCAGGACGGACACTCGCGCCTGCGTGGCGGAAAGGATCCGGACGGTAGCAGCCAATGCGACGGCACCGGGTTTGCCATCCAACGCGGCCTTTCACTGGGTGGCAGCCGCATCACGGATGTCTTTGAGTTGCAGTTATCCGGCTTGAACGATGCCACAACCGCCCTGTCTCTCGGCATCGCCTTGCGGCGCTCCTTTTGTCACCGGCTTGGCATTGAGGAAGAGGAAGTCGGCGTAACGGAACGCCCGAGCAAGTCCACTGATGGAACGACTCAACGATCGATATTTCTCTATGATGCTGCGACGGGCGGCAATGGCTATGTGGGGGCGTTGCGTGATCACGTCGTCCCGGTACTGCGCGAGGCCCTTAAAGTTCTTGACTGTCCGAAAAAATGCGACATGGCTTGCCACGGATGCCTTCTCAGCTTCGACACTCAGTACGACTCGGCCAAGCTCGATCGACACAAAGCCCGCGAATTTCTGACCGCTGAGCGCCTTGATGGTCTTGATCTCAAGGAAGGCGACCGCTTCCTCGGACCTGACTCCCGTGCTTTGACCCGCCCATTGGTTCGCCACCTTGCGGAAGTCGCAGGGGAGCCCGGTGTGGAAGAGGTTCGATTGTGGGTGGGCGGCGACCCTGATTCCTGGGATGTAGAGGACTTCCCTCTTTACCGAGATGTCTTGCGATGGGCCAATGACGAACGGCTGGTTCGATTGCTCGTGGCTCCGGCCACCATGAAAGAACTCGATGAGGGAAGCTGCCACTCACTGGCTGCTCTGGTTGCCGCGGGGCGTGGCCACATTGAAGTGCACATCACGCCAGCGGCAACCACCGATTCCTCAAACGGTGCTATGGTTGCCGCCGCTGGAGGAATCCACACACACGTCGCATGGGCAACGTCGAGCGAGGGTGCCTCGGCGCTGAACGTCGCATGGAGTCTGCCCTCAGAGGGGGGTCAGACCGTCTACGCACAGTTTGAAAGCCCGTTGCCACAGCTTCAAACCGACGTTGTACCAATTGACAAACTTCGCCCGCAGCCTGGCGGTACCGTAGCGATACTACCCATTGAAAAAGAATTTGATGGACGAATCGAAGGATTTGGTTCTCGATTCTGGACCCATATTCACAATCATTGCAGTCCGCTGAAGGAGCAATTCAGTAAGGATCTGTTGACTCGCGTGAGCTATTGCGATCGATATCTCGCCACGCCTTGGGCAGGGCTGTTACTACGCGAGTTGTTGCTTCGCTTGGTGCGAGAAGGATGGGCGGACTCTCAGACGGCATTGCGGCTATTCACCAGGGATATGCGGCGTGATCGGCGCCAGAGTCGGGACGGACGGTCGATCGGTGACAAATGGCAAGATGACGCGGCTCGACAGTCGTTTTTCGAGCAGGCAATCGACACGGGCCGAGGCCGGCTGGGTTGGAAGGGGCCGTTCAAGTTCGAGACGGGCGATGCGCCTCACTTCCGCGAGCTTCGACTGGAATGGGAGGGGGGCGACATCTGGACCCTGAAGTTGGATCAGGGCTTGGGATATTGGAGATGCCGCCCGAATGCGGACTTCCCTTTCGATGGGAATCCACCCAAGCAGGTGCTTTCCATTAACGACACGGTCAAGACGCGGAAGGTCGTCGCCCACGGCAATCACGCCACGTTCGTCTACATCGCAAAGGAATAGCTCCTGGCACCGGTCCGAGTACCGCGAAGTGCGTTTCCCGACTGTCCCTTGCAGTACGACAGAAATGAACTAAGTTTTATGGACTAAGTCCTAGGAGAAGGCCATGCGTACAGTCAATATGCACGAAGCCAAGACCCACCTTTCGCGGCTTGTTGAGAAAGCTGTCCAAGGCGAGCCGTTCGTTATTGCGCGGGCAGGCAAGCCCTTGGTCAAAGTCGTGGCGGTGGATGCCCCGGAGCCCGCAACCGCGAGCCGGACGGGGTTTCTGCAAGGGAAGATCTCGGTACCGCCCGACTTCGACCGGATGGGCTCCGCCGAGATCGAGGCGTTGTTCGAAGGCGGCGCGTGAATCTCCTTCTCGACACCCATGTCCTGCTCTGGGCCGCGGGTGAGCCGGACCGGTTGCCTGCGGAGGCGCGCAGTTTGATCGAAGATCCGGAGTCGGAGTTGGTTTACAGCGCCGCATCGCTCTGGGAGGTTGCTATCAAGAAAGGCTTGGGACGGGAAGACTTCAGGGTCGACCCGCGCGTTCTGCGCCGAGGATTGCTGGAGCACAACTACACGGAACTCGTGGTAACCGGCGCCCATGCGGTGGCGGTGGATACGCTGCCGCCGATCCACAAGGACCCGTTCGACCGGCTGCTGGTCGCCCAGGCGCAGATCGAAGGGATGATGCTGTTGACGGTGGATGAAGTCGTCGGGCGCTACCCGGGTCCGATCCAACTGGTCTGACCCCTACAATGGAGCCATGACGGACGACACACACATACTCGACAACCCGAAAGCGCACCGTCGCCGATCACCTGCGCCAATGCCTGCCCAGCGCCGACGCCTTTACCTACATCCGATCGGTATAAACACTGGGAGGAACACCATGGCACAAACAACCGGAAATCCGGTACTCACAATCGAGAACGGCCCATTTCACAGCAAAGATGGCTTTGTGAGCGGCACTCCCATTTTCGATGGGACCCGGGTGCCATTGAAAAACCTGTTTGACTATTTGCCAGGCGGGCATGATCTGGATGAATTCCTGACCGATTTTCCGTCGGTAAGCCGCGAGCAGGTAATAAGGGCGATCGATATGGCGAGAGAAGTCCTCGAAAAAATGGCTTATGAGACTGCTGCTCGATGAATCCGTGCCGATGCAGCTGAAAAGCCTTGGGCTAAGTCAGTCCGGGGATGAGGCTGGCCTGACGCCACGGGGGTTTATCGCGTTCCTGGGAAGCTGTTCCGCAGTAGACTGCATATCTGAGGTTCGTTTGCAAATACCGCCATCCATACCGAAAAGAATCCGGTCGCCTTTGCCAACGTGATCACCATGTCAACACTGGCCCCATTTTTGGCATTCTGCCGTGCTATCTCCGCAGTTCGCCAAGCCTCGCGACGGTCTCGCCGTCTCAAATCTTTCGCACGAGGATCCTTTGTCCGGCTCTTGCCAAGCCCGACTAGATCAAACAACCTCTGCGCTTTTCTTTGGATCGGTCCTGGAAGGTTGTTTCGCACTCGAACAATTCCGTCGGGCAAGTATGAGAAGGCGGCTTCCGTGTTGTCTTTGTCCGGCCAGAGGTAACCTTGTCGCGAACGGTTGTTATCGCTTTTGGTACCGTTGCAGTTACTACAGCCGAGCAGCATATTGGTCCACTTTTCCTCCAAGTCAGGCCGATGGCTTTTGGGGACGACATGATCTATGTGGAGGTCTCCCCGGCGTTCGCAATAGCTACAGTATCGACCGAGTCTCTCAAGCAGATCCGCCTTGGCCTTGTTGTACGGCTGAAATCTCTTGGGGTTGTTTTGATCGTCCAGGGGCCACGATCCTCGATCAACACGCCGCATGAGTCGGTCCATCCAGGTTTCGGATTATTGGAGATTCTTCCCCGTCCGCTGCAAGCGCAGGAAAGCGACGTAGGCCGGGTTGTTTGCAAAGGGTTCTTCGAGTTCGTCGAGCCGCTCTCGAAGGCTCTTGACCTTTTCCGAGTCGTTCGCTGCCGAGGCACTTTCAATGAGTTGAAAATACTCCTCGGCGGCCTCCACCATTTTCTGAAAACGCTGGCTTTGTTGCGGCTGTTCAATGCCCATGATGTTTTCCGCGACGTCCTCGATGCTCTGCAACTCCGGCGTCTCCGGGAGGTCATCCCCCTGATCCAGGTTGATCACGCCGCCTTCGCTTACGGACTGGATGATGAACGGCGAATGGCTGGTGGCGATGAACTGAAGCCGGGGAAAAGTCTTGCCCAGGTCTTCAATGACTCCACGTTGCCAGCGTGGGTGAAGGTGCAGATCGAGCTCGTCGATCAATACAATGCCGGGCGTCTCTGCGGAAGCGCGGTCGTTCAGGTGCGGATTGAGTTGGGAGCAGCGCATCGCGATGTCCGCAGCGATGGCCCCCATGCTACGTTGTCCGTCGCTCAAGGTTTGAAAGGGAGCGCGGGTGTCGTTGCCGAACTCGACGACGATGTCGTCCTCTTCGAAATCGAACTCCGCGGCGAGGGCGTTCTCGACGCAAGCGGCGATGGCCTCGTATACGGCGCGAAGCGTTTTCAGGGGTTCCCCCCGTTGGGCCTCGATGAGGGCGAGGCGCTTGATCCACGCGGTCAGGTACCGTGGGGACGAGGTCGGGGTCAGGCAACCCTGGTAACCGATGTAGCGCGAGTTGCGCCCAGAGGGATCGACCCCTTTGGCTGTTCGCCGTTGCCCGAGTCCGAACCTGTCGGTGCCGTAGTAGCCGATGCAGGGGTAAACGGTATGGTCGTTGTCGATGCTTTGACGAATCAGGTCACTCATTGCTCGCCTGATTTCTCGTGTCTCCCCGCGTGTAGTTCGGGATTTCGCAGACTTCAACTCGCGCACCCAAACCAGCTCCCTTCCACCGAACGATCCGCCTGCCTCGATGCGGGCCGGATACTGATCCTCGAAGTGTCCGGTCTCCCCTGCGAATCGATATATCCGACGAACGTCTCGGCGTCCGATCCCTCTGCTTGCTGCGTCAGGAACCGGGGTCAATACGGCCCCCAAGGCAACGGCCAGGGCCTCGAGGACAGCGGTCTTGCCAGTCGCGTTTGCGCCGATCAACAAGGTGAATCGGGGGTCGAATTCAAACGCCCGGTGCTCGAAGCACCGGAAATTCCGGATTTCGAGACGATCTATACGCATCTCGGTATTGTCGTGCTTCCGGACTTGGTTGATTCGTTTGGCTTGAGAAATATCCAAGACATGCATCAGGTCTGTCCCCTCTGCAAATTTCTCGTCGAACTCACGAGCCTTCATAGAGCCTGACCTCCTCTCGGCGTGCCCGCCGCACAGAAATAATCCTGATTGCATCGTCCCGTTTTGTTATCACGCCAGACCAGTGCTTGCCCGCAATGCGGCCGATCACCATGTCGCGTGGTTCGTCGGTGGTTCGCGCGGGAATCTGGAGCAACGCAGGGTCCTCCCATAAGGTCTGGGCTGCGACGAAATCGATGCCGTGTTTATCAAAATTGGCACGGTTTTTCTCAGGGTCGAACTCGAATTTCATAAGCATAAAAAATATCGTACAGCCCGTTAAAGTAGCTCATCGAAAGCTGCGCTACCCGGGGTCCTGCCCAGTTGGCCTAACGCCTCTGCCGGCTCTCAGACTCCAGCCAGCACGAACTCGATCACCCGCAGCGTCCCCACCGCATTGGCCGCCGAAACCAGCGGCTCCGCCCCGTCGAGCACGCAATCTTGGAAGTGCTCGATGGCAGGCGTGAACGGCGCCACCCCGGTGTCGAAGGAGACCACCTCTTCGCTCCCCCCCGATCGAATTACGAAGCTCGACTGTTCCTGGGGATGGTAGGGTCTGGGGATCTCGATCGCCGCTTCCCTGCCGAACAGCACCGCCCCTTGTCCCCCGAAGGCGTCGAACCCGCCCTGAATGGAAGCGGTCCGGTCTCCTGAGAATTCCAGGATCAGGGTCGCGCGGGTGTCGACGTGGTACTCCGGGTCGATCAGGCACTTCGACTGGAGGCCGGCCGGTTCGTCACCGAAGGCGAAGCGGGAGAAGGTGATCGGGTAGGAGCCGCCGTCGTAGAGGCTGCCGCCTCCGAGGGCGCGGTTCATGCGGATGTTGTCGGTCGGCCGCTGGATGGGGAAGCTCATGTGGGCGTGCAGCTGCAGCAGCTCGCCGATGGCCCCCTCGTCGATGAGCCGGCGCAGCTTCAGGGTCTGCGGGTGGTAGAGGAAGACGAAGGCCTCGAAGAAGACCACCCCCGCCTCTTCACAGGCGGCCACCATCGCCTCGGCGTCGGCCGCGGTGGTCGCCAGCGGTTTTTCGCAGAAGACGTGCTTGCCGGCGGCCGCGGCCGCCTCCGTCCACTCGCGGTGCATTGTGTTGGGGAGGGGGTTGTACACGGCGTCGATCCCGTCGCTGGCCAGCAGGCTGGCGTAGTCGTCGAAGACCTGCGGAATCCCGTGCTCCCTGGCGAACGATTCCCCCTTGTCGCGGCTGCGGCTGGCGACCGCGGTTACCTCCCCCCGCCGGGTCTGGCGCACCGCGGGAACGAAAGCGGTTGCGGCGATGCGGGCGGTGCTGATGATTCCCCAGCGCACCTTGTCAGAGTTCATGTCGATCCTCCGTTATCGGGTCGGTCTCGTGAATTCTCGTTGTAGCTCAAGGACTGCAGTACCTCGCGAACGATCACCGGGCTCTCTCCGTCCGGCAAGCTGCCGCATCCAGAGGCTGAACTCCCCTTGGACCGTGCGCGCTGGCTTGGCCGAGCAGGTAACCGTTCAGTCCCCCCTGCAGTAGTTTGAGCATATAAAGAAATACCTACGCGGGTTTTGGGGTTCGTCGGTATCTTCGGGAATCGGTTGTGTGTTGCAGATTTCCCTGGATACGGCGACCCCATGAAGAGACCCCCTGAGAGTGCGATTTCCGAAGGCGACTTGCGTCAGCGCATTGTCCAGCTCGAGCAAATCGTGGAACAACAGACGGCGCGGATCGCCGAGCTGGAGCGGGAATTGGCCCGCCGCAAGGGGCGGTCCCGCCGCGGTGCCCGGGCCGCCTCGTCGGAATCGGGCGCTTCCTCCTCGCCTCGCACCGACGCCTCCCGACGCCGATCCTCGGGGCGCTCGCCGGGCGGACAGCCCGGGCACGAAGGACACGGCCGCTCGTGGGTATCGGTGGAGCAGGTGGACGAACTGATCCCGGTCAAGCCGAGTACGTGCCACGGATGCGGGCACCTGTTGACGGGAGACGATCCCCATCCGCAGCGTCACCAGGCAGTCGTCATCCCGCCGGTGCGGGCCGAGGTCATCGAGTATCAGTTGCACACCCTGCGCTGCGGTCACTGCGACCGCCTGACCGAAGCCGGTTGGCCCGAGGGCGTATCGCGGCACACCTTCGGTCCCAGCGTGCAAGCCTGGGTCGGCCTGTTGGCCGGGGCCTACCGGCTGAGCAAGCGCAACATCCGGGCGCTGTTGTCCGACGCCTTCGGCCTGGAGGTGTCGCTGGGTACCGTCAGCCGGCTGGAACAGGAAGTGGCCACGGCCCTGGCGGGTGCGGTCGAGGAGGCGCGCGCCTTCGTTCGCCGACAGGGCATCGTCAACGTCGACGAGACCGGCTGGCGCCAGCGCCGCGCCAAGGCCTGGTTGTGGACCGCGGTGACGGACGGCGTCACCGTGTTCTCCATCCGCAAAAGACGTAACCGCGACGGGGTCGATGAGATGCTGGGTGCGGATAACCGGGCGGTGGTCGGCTGCGATCGCTATTCGGCCTACGCGCATCTGCCGCTGCGACGCCGGCAAGTCTGCTGGGCTCACCTGCGGCGCGCCTTCGAGGAGTTCGTGGCCCGGGGCGGAGAGGCCGAGCGCGTCGGTCAACACCTGTTGGACCGCAGCGAGCAGCTGTTTACCTGGTGGCATCAAGTCCGCGACGGTACCCTGTCCCGCGCCCGCTTCCAGGACTATATCGACGATTTGTGTCTGCGCTTTCGGTTTCATTTGTGCTATGGGCAGCAGTTCGCCGACGCCAAGACGGCGGCCACCTGCGCCAATCTCCTCGACCTCGGGCCGGCCCTGTGGACCTTCGCACGCCGGCCCGGCGTCGAGCCGACCAACAACGACGCCGAACGAGCCCTTCGCCATGGCGTGTTGTGGCGTCACACCAGCTTCGGCACCCACAGTGCCGAAGGCAGCCGTTTCGTAGAGCGCCTGCTCACGGTGCGCGATACCCTGCGCCAGCAGCAGCGCAACGTCCTCGACTATCTCAGGATGGCCTGTGACGCCGCCGTGTCTAAGCAGCCGGCGCCCTCGCTGCTGCCTTCAACCCACTCCCCCATTCGTTAATAGTCAACCTGCTACCATTCCGCCCCCGCCCCAACCTGCCAGGGGAACTGAACGGTTACCCGAGCAGGAACAGAAAGACGATGAGGGTCTTACTCCAAAGACGCCTTGATGCGTCTCCAGGTGACGGACTCGACGGCTGTTTCCTGAGCGGGAACCAGCAGCCCATCGATGAAGAGGTCGGCCATATAATCATGAAGCCTCAGATGCGCATCGTCATCATCAATGGCTTCTGGATGCCAGGGGGTAGGAGAATATCCCCAATAGGGGGGTAGATTATGCCGGGGCTCTCTTTCCCTGATTATACTACCCGCGGCCATGGTTGGGCCGCTTACCGTTTGAGCAATTACATTATACATCTGCGTATGTCCGAAAATACGCATTCTTTCCTCATCGGCTACATCACCTGCAATATCTACTAATCCCCTGCCACCGCTGTGATCGGCGTCAAGGTAGAGGGTGATGCTGTCATTAAAATCAAGCCATCTCATAGTCGCTGTTTCGCTGGACCAATCATGGGTGTTCTTGTATTCATCGTCACTGATGATGAAAGCCACATAGATACGATTCGGCTCATCATGCCAAGCTAGCCAGATGCGAAAGTCGAGATTGGACGGATTGAGTGGAATAATGTCGCCGTTGGTCTTGAAATCCAGCAGGGTCATGCTCGGTTCACCGATCTCATACCATTCGTCGATCAATCCATCGTGCAAGTCGATCTTCTCCAGCATTTCATCCGTAAGCTCGTAGAAGGGATACACGCGGTTCCCGCTGTGCGCTTCAGCTACGCCTGCCATTATCAGGACAATCAGAAACCGACTCATCTCTTAACCTTCCGAGGCTTTTTCGAGCCCCGGGAAGTTCATCCCGCCTCGCGATCCTTCCTGGGGAGCAACCGGGCGAGGTGCTCGTCCGAGGCGTGGCTTTCGTTGAGGCCGGACTGCATGCGCAGCAGCTCCTTCTGGCGCCGGTTCAGTCTGTCGTGCCATGCCGCCGGAAAACCATCGTGGGGGTCGAGCTGGAACATCAGCATCGACTTGCGGTAGTGGGCGAACAGGGCGTGGCGATTGCGGCCGGTGCTGTTGGCGCCGCCGGCGTGCCAGCACTGGCCGTTGAAGATCAGCACGCTTCCCGCCGCGGCCTCGGGTTGAAACACGTGCCTGACCTCCATCCCCTGCGGCGGGCCGGCGAGGCCGCTTCTGTGCGAGCCGGGCACGATGCGGGTGCCGCCGATCTCGGGGCTGAAATCGTCGAGCATCCACACGGTGTTCATCATGACCGGGGAGACCGGGTTGAGCATGTGAGCCGGTATGTCGCTGTGGAAATCCTGCTCGCCGTCGCCCGGCCGGACGATGCGCGAGCTGAGGCTGCCGAGGATGAGGGTCCTGTCGAGAAAGTGCTCGAGGATCGGAAGGATGGCGGGATGGTCGATGACCTGGAAAAAGACCGGGTCCCGCGCCGGCAGGTTGGCGACCAGCACGGAGGTGGCGTTGCGGTTTTCGTACCCGTGCACTCCGACCTCCCCGGCGCAGCGGACGAGGGCGCCTTTCAAGGCCTCGATCTGGCCGGGATCGAGGACATCCGCTACCAGGGTGAATCCGTAGATCTCGATTTCGGCAACCGCTTGTTCGAATGGGGTCATGACGATCCTCTCGCCGGCATGTCGCTTGTTTTCGCAGGGCAATGCGGGTTTAATGTAGCTCAAAACAGCAACCAGGGAGCTGCCGATGACACCGGAGGAACGGGCGCAACGACTGCAGATCGACACCATTCACGGGCGCCATCTCGAAGACAACAGGCTGGGGGATCCCGCGGTCCGCAACCTCGCCGTGCTGCTGCCGCGTTCCTACGGCGAGTCGGAGTCGCGGCGCTACCCGGTCGCCTACATCCTGCACGGCTTCGGCGGCACCGCGTGGTCCTGGGCCAACGACTTCTCCCTCTCCTCGGGGCCGGGCTGGCGCTCCTTCCTGCACGCCGCGGACGAGCGGATGCAGGGGGAGAGCTGCCGGGAGATGATCCTCGTCGCCCCGGACGGCCACAACCGCTGGGGCTGCAGCCAGTGGGTCGATTCGGGGATCAACGGCAACTACGCCAGCTACGTGGCCGACGACGTGGTCGGCTACGTCGACGCCCATTACCGCACCGTGCCGGAGCGCAGCCACCGCCTGGTGACCGGGGTCTCGAGCGGCGGCATCGGGGCCTTCCACGTAGGCGGCGGCTTCCCCGAGATCTTCGCCGCGGCCGCGGTCCGTAGCGCCGACATCTACTTCGAGGTCACCCATGTCCCCTGGCTCGTCGACCTGGTGAACTCCTCCTGGCCCAAGGGGTTCAACGGGCCGATCCGGGACAACTACAACTCCTGGATCTGCTACGGCCTCGCCGCGGCCTATTCCCCCAACCCGGACAACCCCCCCTACTGCGGCGACCTGCCGATCCGCTTTCCCAACGGCGACCTCGACGAGGAGGTGTGGCGGAAGTGGCTGCACTTCGACCCGGTACGGGCGTACGAGAGGTACGCCGCGGCCTTCCGCAGCATGCACCTGTTCACCGATTGCGGATTCCGCGACGAGTACCACTTCCACCTCGGGCACCGCATCCTGCACGAGCGCCTCGAAGAAGCGCAGGTGCCGCACATCTACGAGGAGTACGACGGCAAGCACGGCGACCTGAGCACCGAGCGCACCCTGCGCGTGCTCGAGTGGTTCGACGGCGTGCTTGCCGAAGAGGGTTAGCGCGTCTTCGGGGGCAGGCCCGGAAGGAACGGGGCGGCCGGATTCAGGGGATGAAGTTCGCGAAACCAGGGCCACGCCCGCGGCGATCCCTGCCGGACTACAGCACCTCGGCGCGGCTGAAAAGCTCCTTCCCGCGTGCGTCGAGCTGCTCGAAACTTTCTCGGTGGATCTCGACCGGCCGGCTGATGCGGAACCAGGAGAGGGAGTAGCAGATCACCAGTTCCGGCCGCGGCCTGTCCGAGGTGTTGGGGGTGCCGCGGTGAAGGGCGCGCGGGTCCTGCACCCAGAAGGTGCCGGGCGCGCGGCCGGGTCGAATCGCAGGGGAATCGGGGAGGGAGCGTTCACGGGCTGGCAGGCTGCTGATAAAGCCTCCCCGCCGCCCGGAACGCAAGGCCGCGGCGGATGGACTTTTGCCACCGGCTCCCATACTCTGAAGCGCATCTGCAAGCGGAAGGACCTGTTTCAACTACCACCCGGGCTGCGGGAGCCTCCTGCAGGAAGGGCTCCCGGGCCGAGGAGAGCAAGCAATGGACAACCTGTTTCTCGACGCCGCGGGAAAGCCGCGGCGGGTGCGCGGCGTCACCGTCAACAGCGGCTCGCCGCTTCTCGTCAGGCTGGCGGCGCGCATCGGCTGGGAGGCGGTCTGGATCGAGATGGAGCACGGCCCCGCCGGGTTCGAGCGCGTCGAGGCGATGTGCACCGCGGCCGAGGCCGGAGGCGTCGCCCCGCTGGTGCGCCTGCCGGACGGGGAGCGCAACAACGTGCTGCGCGCCCTGGAGTCGGGCGCGCGCATCCTCGTCGTGCCGATGGTGGACGACGCCGGGTACGCCCGCAGGGTGGTCGAGTACGGCAAGTACTCCCCGGTGGGGGCGCGCGGCTACAACACCCGCACCCCGGGCATGGACTTCGGGCTCGAGGATCCGGTGAGGGCGATGGCGCGCGCCAACGAGCGCACCTTCCTCTTCACCCAGATCGAGACCGAGGCCGCGGTCGGGAACGCCGACGAGATCCTCGCCGTCGAGGGGCTGAGCGGCATCTTCCTCGGGCCGGGGGACCTCTCCGTCAACCTCGGGGTCACCGGGCAGATGACCGACCCGCGGCTGCGCGGGATGGTGCTCTCCTGCATCGAGAAGGCCAGGGCCGCGGGCAAGCTCAGCGGCATCTTCACCCTTCCCGGGCCGCTGCTCGAGGCGGCGATGGAGGCCGGCTGCGACCTCGTCATCTGCGGCGGCGACGTCATGGATCTCGGCAAGGCCTGGACGCAGTTGCTGGCCGCGATCCCGCAGCAGGGGTGACCCCGGGCCGGCTCAGCGGAAGTGGCTGTCGGAGGCGTGCAGGGCCCCGAGCCCGCGCTGCATGCGCAGGAGCTCCTTCTGGCGCTGGTTGAGCCGCCCGTACCACTCCGCGGGAAACCCGTCGTGCGGGTCGAGCTGGAACACCAGCATGTGCTTGCGGTAGTGCCCGAAGAGGGCGTGGCGGTTGGCGCTGCTGTTGTTGGCGCCGCCGGCGTGCCAGCACTGGCCGTTGAACACCAGCACGCTCCCCGCAGGCGCCGGCGGCTGCACGACGTGGGCGACCTCGAACCCCTCGGGAGGGACCCCGAGCCCGCTCTTGTGCGACCCCGGCACCACCCGGGTGCCGCCGTTCTCCGGGCTGAAGTCGTCGAGCATCCAGACCGTGTTCATCATCACCGGCGAGGCCATGTTCAGCATCCCCACCGGGATGTCGCTGTGGAACTCCTGGTAGCCGTCGCCGGGGCGCACGATGCGGGAGTTGAGGCTGCCGAGGATCAGGTTGTCTCCGAGGAAGTGCTCGAGCAGCGGCAGGGTGCGCGGGTGGTCGATGCAGCGGAAGAAGACCGGGTCGAGCACCGGCAGGTTGGAGACGTGCCGCGCCGATCCCCGGTGGGTTTGCTCGGTGCCGACCTCCTGCTCGCAGCGGATCAGGGCCTCGCGCATCTGTTCCACTTCCGTCGGGTCGAGCACCGTTTCCAGCACCGTGAAGCCGTAGATCTCGATCTCGTGGACAGCCTGTTCGAAGTCGTTCACGATTCGTCCTTGTCTGAGGAGTGAAAATTGGGGCGGTTTCGGGGGGCAGAAGCTGTCCGGGAAAGCGCCGCCGCGGCGCATTGTCGCAGCCCCTGCTGCCCGGTATCTTCCGTCGCCGGCAGCCGCCGGAAATATCCAACTCCCGTCCCCCAAACGAAAGCGAGAGGCACGAAACGTGGCACCTGTTCGCGGTGAAGCGTTCCGAGAGGTAGAGCGGACCCGTCCCCGAAGGATCCACCGCGCCGCGGTGGTCGGCTGCGGCCGCATGGGCAGCACCATCGACGACGAGCACATCGGCATGCCCCACTACCCGTGGCCGTGGGCGCACGCGCCGGCCATCATCGAGGCGCGCAACGCCGAGCTGGTCGCCGCGGCCGACGTCGACGAGGGCAAGCTCGACGACTTCCGGCGGCGCTGGAACGTCGAGGCCCTGTACCGCGACTACCGCGAGATGGCGGCCCGGGAGAAACCGGATCTCGTCGCCGTGACCACCGGTCCGGAGGAGCGGGCCGAGGTGGTGATCGGCCTCGCGGAAGCGGGGGTGAAGGGGATCTTCGCCACCAAGCCGATGTGCCGGACCCTGGCCGAGGCGGACGCCATGATCGCCGCCTGCCGCGACAACGGGGTCATCCTGGCGATCGCCTGCCACCTCAACTGGTACGGCTGGTACACGAGCGCCCGCGAGGCGATCGCCGCCGGCGCCATCGGCGAGCTGCGCTCGATGGTCTGCCACTGCACCTCCTCGCTCTCCAACATCGGCAGCCACACCCTGGCGCTGCTGCGCCTGTTCGCCGGGGCCCCGGCGAGCTGGGTCTTCGGCCACATGGACAGCGATGCCGAGGCGGCCGGGAGCGGCGACCTTCCGGGCTCGGGGTACGTCGTCTACGAGAACGGGGTGCGGGCCCTGCTGAACTCGCGCTGCGAGCAGCACAGCGGGTACCAGTGGACGGTCGAGTTCATCGGGGAGCGAGGCCGCATCCTGTCGCGCAACGCCCACGCGCAGTTCGAGCTGTGGACGACGGACCCGGATACCGGCACTTCCCTGCAGCGGCAGTTCCCCAATCCGTGGTACCCGCGCAGCTCCATGGTCGACGCCATCGAGGGGGTGTGCCGCTCCATCGAGGAAGGGGAGGAGCGCACCTGCCCCGGCGAGTTCGGCCGCGAAGCCCTCGAGATCGCCATAGCCCTGAGGGAGTCCCACCGCCGCGGCCATGTCCGCGTCGACCTGCCGCTCGACGACCGCAGCCTCGTGCTGGGAAGGCGCGGCCTTGCCTGACCGGTACCGCGTCGCCGTCATCGGCTCGACCGGCCGCGGCGGCTTCGCCCACGGCCTCGACCTCGCCTTCCGCGGTCTCGAGGAGGCGCGCGTCGTCGCCGCCGCGGACCACGACCCCGAGGGATTGGCCGCCGCGGGGGAGAAGATCGGGGTGTCGCGGCTCTACACCGACTACCGCAGGATGCTGGAGGCCGAAAAGCCCGACATCTGCGTCATCGCCCCCGGGTGGGTCGGGGAGCGCGTGCCGATGGTCGAGGCGGCCGCCGGGGCGGGCTGCCACATCTACCTGGAGAAACCGGCAGCGGGAAGTCTCGCCGAAATCGACGCCATCCTCGCCGCGGTCGAGCCGGACAACCTCAAGGTCGGGGTCGCCCACCAGTGGCGGGCCATGGCGCCGGTGCAGCGGGCGATCCGCGAGGTCGCCGCCGGGGAGCACGGCCGCCTGCTGCGCCTCTGGGGCCGACCCAAGGACGACAGCCGCGGCGGCGGCGAGGAGCTGCTTCTGCACGGCACCCACATGTTCGACCTGATGATCGCCTTCGCCGGCCCGCCGCGCTGGGTCAGCGGGCACGTGGCCGTCGGGGACCGGGACGCGGCCGCCGGCGACGCCCGCAACGGTTCGGTCGGTCTCATGGCCGGGGACTCGATCTCGGCGATGTTCGGCTTCGACGACGGCGCCCGCGGCTTCTGGGACTCGACCGCGGGCCTCGCCGCTCCCGAGCGCGGCATCGGCGACCTCTTCGGGGTGGCGCTCGAGTGCGAGCGCGCCCGCCTCGAGCTGCGCCAGCCGGGGGAGGTGTTCCTCTATCCGGCGCCGCGGGTGCTGCCGGACCTCGGGTTCGGCTGGGAGCGTTTGACGATTCCCGGCTGGCACGAGGAGGCGCATTTCGCCGAGGTGCAGGGGAAGAACTTCCTGCACGCCGGCAACAGGATTCTGGCCCGCGATCTGATGGCGGCCATCGCCGGGGACCGCGAGCCCCTGTCGAGCATCCGGTCGGTCCGCTACACCGTCGAAATGGTCCAGGGGGTGTATGCCTCCCACCTCGCCGGAGGTGTGCGGCTTTCCATCCCGCTGCAGGACCGCGTTCACCCGCTGGCGGGTTGAGGGTTGGCCCCGTGGCAATCCCGTCTGCGATAGCATAGAACCCCCTGAGGCCGCCGCGAGCGTGGCTGCCCCCGGAGCGCCGGAGGGCGGACCGGCGGCCCGAAATGCCGAGGTGCCTGTGGAACAGCAAAGCAAATCCGTCAACCATGTCGAGCGCTTCAGAGAGGCGGTGGCCGAGGGCCGGCCGGTGGTCGGCACCGAGATCACGCTGACCGATCCGCTCGCTTCCGAGGCCGCCGCCGAGGCCGGCAGCGACTTCCTCTGGATCGAGACCGAACACGCCCACCTCGACCTGCCCTCCGTGCTCGCCCACCTGCTGGCGGCGCGCGCCGCCCAGGTGCCGGCCCTGGTCCGCGTCGGCTGGAACGACGCCGTCCTCATCAAGCGCGTCATCGACCTGGCGCCGGCCGGGATTATCGTGCCGATGGTCTGCACCGCCGAAGAGGCCGCGGCCGCGGTGCGGGCCTTCCGCTATCCGCCCGAGGGGGTGCGCGGCTGGGGCCCGGTCCGCAACATGATGTACTTCGATTCGGCGGGCGACTACGTCGCCGCCGCCGGGGATCAGGTGCTCTGCATTCTCCAGATCGAGCACGTCGAGGCGGTGCGCAATCTCGATGGCATCCTGGCGACTCCCGGGGTCCACGGCATCGTGCTCGGCCCGGGCGACCTGTCGGCGTCGGTTGGCAAGCACGGAAACCGCAACGACCCCGAGGTCGCGGCGATGATCGACACCGTGATCGCCAAGGCCTCCGCCTCCGGCCTGCTGGTCCGCACCTCCATCGGCTTCGACCCCGGCACCGTCCGCGACTGGTTCGCCAAAGGGGTGCAGTGGTTCGCCCTCGGCGATACGACCAGCCACATCAGCGAGGGGGCCGCCGCGGTCGTGCAGGGGGTGCGGGACCTCGGGTTGTCGCGCCAGGGAGGGGACGCGTCATGACCGCACAGGACCCCTTCATCCACGCCTACACCGACCGGCTCAGCGTGCCGCAGGGGGGCGAGATCGGCTTCTGCGTCTCCACCGATCTGCCTTTCTACGGCGTGGAGATCGCCCGTATCGGGGCGACCCGGGAGGTGGTCTGGAGGCGCTGGGGCCTTCCCGGCAGGGAGCATCCCGTGCCCGCGGACGCCTCGGAGAGGGGCTGCGGCTGGCCGGTGTCGTTCGCCGTTCCGGTAGCCGATGACTGGCCGTCCGGGTACTACAGCGCCCTGCTGCGGGGAGAGGACGAGGCCGGCTTCGGGGTGGGCGGGGAGGCGGCCTTTGTCGTGCGCTCCGCCCATCCCGGGCGCGACGCCGCGATCCTGCTGCAGCGGCCGACCAACACGGAAGCCGCCTACAACTCCTTTGGCGGCTCCACCTTCTACAACGGCCCGCAGGGGCCTGCGCGCAGGCTCTCCTTCGAGCGGCCTTTCGCCGGGTTTCCCGGCAAGGAACGGTTCCTGTTCCCGGTGAGCGTGGAGTTCGCCGCGGACCTCGACCGGGGGATCGTTTCGGAGGCCCTGGCCGAATCGCTGGCCGCGGGAGGGGTTCCGGTTTCCCCCTGGGCCAGGGTGCACGTCGAGCGCCCCGGAGAGCGCTGGCACATCCTCGACGTCGGCTTCCTGTCGACGGTGGAGAACCTGGAGGACGAGCTTTTTGTACTCGACGGCTTTTCGACCTGGCTGAGCTGCTGGCATCGCTGGGAGCGGCACTTCGTCGCCTGGGCCGAGGCGGCCGGGTACGCCATCGACTACGCGGTGAACGGCGACCTCGAGAGCACACCCGAGCTGCTGGAAGAGTACCGGCTGGTGCTGTCGGTCGGGCACGACGAGTACTGGTCGGCGCCGATGCGGGACAGCCTGGAGGGGTTCGTCGGCGCCGGCGGCAACGCCGCCTTCTTCAGCGGCAACGTCAGCTGGTGGCAGGTGCGCAGCGAGGAGGAAGGCCGCGCCCTGGTCTGCTGGAAGGAGGAGATCGAAAGGGATCCGCACTTCGCCTCCGGGGACCACGCCACCCTGTCGACCCTCTGGTGCCATCGCCTCATCGGCCGCCCCGAGAACCGGCTCACCGGGGTCAGCTTCGCCTACGGCGGGTACCACGGCTTCTTTTCAGGAACCCCCCAGACCGGGGCCTACACCGTCCACCGCCCCGGCCACTGGCTGTTCGCCGGGACCGGGCTCAAACAGGGGGACCTGCTCGGGGAGAAGGACCGGATCGTCAGCTACGAGTGCGACGGCTGCGAGTTCGAGCTGGCCGGCGGCCTGCCGGTCCCGACCTGCCGCGACGGCACCCCGGACAGCTTCGAGATCCTCGCCACCGCGCCGGCTTCCCTCAGCGACGCCGACGACTCGATCGCCATGGCCTCGGAAGCGATTTACGGCCCCGGCGGCGGGCGGCGGCTGACTGAGGGGGCCGCGGTCCTGGGCGCCTTCAGCCGCGGGGGAACCGTGGTGACGACCGGGTGCACCGACTGGTGCATGGGGCTGAAGGGGGGCGATCCCGCGGTGGACCGCATCACGCGCAATATCCTCGACCGGCTGTCGGCTTAGACATGAGGATGAATAGTTGTTGACTTCCCCTTTGCTTGGCTGGCAGGGTTTGCCGGGACCGGAAACGAAGAATTGAGCGCTATCAGGTTGTCAAGCAGAGTGGACCAATTGTGTAAAGGTGTTTATAAATACGTGAAAGCTGCGGGAGCGGTTTTCCTTAAAATTGAGATGCCTGCCGATGTTCTTTGCCCGTTCGATCTTTGCCCGGACATTGATCAAGTTCGCCAATTCCTGCGAGGCGTTCGTCAACCGGTCAGGGTCCCGGAACTTCGCCTTGTCTTTAATGGGCGCCTTCGGATAGGCTTGCTTGATGGCCTGCAGGTCGCCAAGCAGCCAGCTCTCCAACTGCTGGCATACAATTCCCACGTGAAAAGGTTTATCAGATTGTTCCGCTATAGCACATAATTTTTGCTTGATCGCGAAACAATCACCGCCATCATTGTCCCTCAAGATAATAAAGTTCGGACATCCATAGTTCCCATCCCTTCATTTTTTTGGGAATTGACTGTTCGAGGTCTCTTTTTCCCTGAAAGGACAGAACCAACTAGTCCACCCCGGGAATGGAATTGGGCCACAACTCCGAAACGATTATTTCCAAGTATTCTTCCATGGAGGGTTCCTCAGTAAGGAGAACGATCATTGTGCGGCTCTTTCAGCGAACCCCTTCAGCATTCCTTGTTCCCACAGGTAACCCGCCTTGTCCCCCGCCATAAGCTGTTCGCTGACTAGCGGGTCCGAGGAAAAAGGCAGGATTTTCGACACGCCTTCATGTTTTCCAATGAAGAACAGGCTCTCCACCGGTATGGCGTTGAGAAATTGTGGTGAATGTGTGGAGACAAACACCTGACCTCCTCTGCGAGCATATTCCTCAAATTCTTCTGCAAGGATATTCATCAGCCTTGGGTACAATTGGTTTTCTGGTTGCTCGACACAGAGGATTTTGTGAGGCTCAGGGTCATGTAGCAGCAGGAGATAGGCGAACATCTTTATGGTGCCGTCTGAAACGTTGAAATCGAGAAAGGGATCCTTGAAAGCCCCGTCGGCGTAGCGAATCAGCAAGCTTCCATCCTCCGCGGTTTTGGCTTCGATACGAGAGATGCCGGGGACTCTCTGGCGCATCTTTTCCAGTACTTCTGCAAAAATATTGGGATAACTTTCCTTGAGATGATGGGCCACCGAAGGCAGATTGTCTCCGGAACTGGAAAGATGAAAGCCCGGCTCGAGGCTTTTCCTGCCGCGCGCGTCGTTGATATGGAAATCCGAAATATGCCAGTTCTCTATCAGATCCCGAAATGCCCTTGCGGCCTTGAAGCGCTCCAGTTGTCCGAGACTGCTGATGGCCAGCACGTCCGGATCAACCGCCTGTTGTTCCCTGGTCAGCTCCTTGTCGGGTTTACTGAAATCCTCTTCGTTGTTGACCGCAGCGCCTTTGCCACCGGTAAAATCGATGAAGTGAAATGGCGCTCCATAAGAAGCACGCTTGTAGCGCAGTATTTCGCGGCGAACCATCGGGCCTCCCTCTTCCAGGCCGATTTCCAAGCGATAGGTCACCAAGCGCTCTCTTTCGGCTATTGACATACGAATCTTGAGTTCGATGACAATGCTATCTAACGTGTCGGTGTCTCGGGTAATCACTTCCTTGAATCCGTTGAAACCGCCTTCGTTTTGCAAGGCGACACGCACGTTGTTCGCCAAACAGTTTTTCAAAAACGAGAATACGCGAAACAAGGTGGTTTTCCCTGTCCCGTTCCGACCGACGAAAACCGCCAGCGAGGGCAGGTTCCTCAGCTCGACGTTTTTGAGCGCCTTGAAGTTCTGGATGTGAATTTGCTCGATGACCATAGCCGGTACTCCTGATTCAAACTCGAAGTATCGTATCGTATCTCGGTTCGGTGCGCAAAATGTCGCCCGACTTCGCATGGTGTCGGCGCCGTTTACGTACCCGGAAATGGATATGAAGGTGACGCAATTGAACCCTGTAGCAATGGCCTCGCTTGCTCCTTCGGAACGGTCGCTCGCTTCAGGCCCGGGTCCCGCCGCAGACGACTCCCGGCACCTGCGACAGCTCGGGGAGCCCCTTCTTCTGCCGCTCGTAGACGTAGTCCGTGCCCAGCTCTTCCGCATCGAAGAAGGTGCACAGCGCTTGCAGGACCGGGTGCCGGAAGAAATCTGCCATGCCCCTGGCGAACGGCATCCAGCAGAGCACGCGGTAGAAGTAGCGGTTGTAGACCATGGCGATCATCTGCCGCAGCTCGCCGGTGCGGTTGGGCATGCCGCCGTGGTAGAGGCGCATGTCGCGGATGATCAGCGAGCCTTTCTTCGCGGTGGCCTGTACGATCAGGTCCCGCTTCCGGTGCTCGGCGAGCATCTCTTCGTACTCGCCCCCGCCGACCTCGAGCCGGCGCGTTTCCCTGTGCGAGCCGAGCCAGACCTCGGTGGCGCCGTTGGCCTCGGTGAAGTCGGTCAGGGGGATGTTGATAACGAGGTTGTGCGGGGGCAGCGGCTTGTCGGTCTCCCCGACGAACAGGGGCCTGGCGTCCTGATGGATGTTCTGCTTCCGGGTTTCGCGGGGATGCACGGTGTTGGAGCTGTAGAAGTTCCAGTAGAGCCCGTCCCCGAGCACGGCGTGGGTGACCTGAATCGCGAACTCGTTGAAGCAGACGTCGCGAAACAGCCAGGGGTGGTTCAACGGCGGAGGCAGGCTCTCGTTCGACGACTCCTCGCCGATCGGGCGCCGCCCCCTCACCTCGTCCATGTCCGCCCGCATCCGCACCGCCAGCCTTTCCACGTGCTCAGGGTTCACCACCTCCTCGAGCACGACGAGGCCGTCCCGGTCCATCGCCTCCAGGATCTCCTCGAGGCGGCTGCCGCCGAAGGCCTGGGCCCTTCTCTCAGCGTCGTCTGGGCGAATTCTGAACATGCTTTTCAACAATACAAAGGCTCCAATTCAGACTTTATTAATTCAATATGCTGGGGATATATATTTTTCAATAACCTAATAATCCGACCATTCTCGACATACTCATTAAAATTTTGAGTATTGATTCCCAAACCCCGCGTTGTTCGATCGCGAACGGTGTTCGTGGTGACTTTCAGATTTGCAGCTACTAACCTGCAAGCCTCGGCGTAGCGTTTTCCATCTCTCATCAGTCGGATAACTGGTATCAGATAATCTTTCAGGGCCTCATTCCCTTTAGGCCCAGTAGGCCTTGGAGGCTGAGGAGTTATTGTCCCTCCATTTTCTACTGTCCCCATCCTGGTCTGATGGTTCTGATCTTCCTTCTGGTGGCAGTAGGCCGGCGGCATGTGCTTCACGCCGCAACAGGTGCATGGTTTTTTGGCATGCGGTGGTGAATATTGCCTGCTTGTCAATCGGCTGACTCTCCAGGTTTGTGAGTCTTTTTTTCCAGTCCGTCAGTTCCGACTTGAGGGTCTCTTCCCAACGGTTGAAAATGCGGCGTTCCTGTACTCGGCTCTTCGGTCTCTTCGTTTCTGGCAGGTCAGCTATATATGTTCCGAACAGTGCATCCAATTCGTCATCATCTGTCAATTCCGCTTCCCGCCGCTCAATCTTCTCAAGCAGTTCGAGTCGACGATCCTTGTTGGCACCAGTAACGCTAAGCCGCTCAGCTTCCAACAGCTCTTTCAGCAGAGCAGACAGCCGGATGGCAAGGTCGTCGTCAGGGGGATTCATAGGGCCGTCCTCCATGTCCTCAAGGCCAACCAACTCGTCAAGTGGTGGGATAACGGGTAAATGCGCCTGTATATGGGCATCAATGTGGCACAGGTCGCACACCAACTCGTGGGCGTCCCCGCAGTGGTTTTCAAATTCCCATCGTTTCCATGCCCGCCATTTGCCGCAACGTCCGCAGTCTTTACCGAAAGCGTATCCGCAGTTCGGGCAACAATGACTGGCAGCAGGGGATACGCTTTCGCATTCCGGACACCAGACCACCGGTGCCTCACCAGGCGAATCCTCTGCACGCGGCTTCAAAGACCATTCCCGGTAATCCTCGGGCAATCCGTGGGTTACTGAATTGGCAGCCAAATCCAGGATCAGACAGGTGTCATCTTTCGGGCGCAATCCCCGGCCTACCATCTGCAAGTACAGGGCAAGGCTCATCGTAGGGCGGGCAATTACGATGCAGGATGCATCGGGCAGGTCAAACCCCTCGGTTGCGACGATGACGTGACCAGCACTTTGATCGTACCATCCCTGAAACCGGCTATCGCTTTGTTTCTGTCTTCGCTGTTGGTATCGCCGAGAATCGAGGCCGAGGAGATGCCGTCTTTGTTGAATACGGCGGTCAGGTTATGAGCGTGGTCCACTGAAACGGCGTAGGCGATGGTTGGCCGGCCGCCGGCATGCTTTTTCCAGAATTCCCACACGCCCGCGGTCATCACACTGTGGTGATTTGTCCGTTCAATTCCCGCTTCAGTGAAATCTCCGGTGCGGTCCAACTCGCCGCCGATGATCCTTCGCTCCAAGGGAGGCAACAGGGTCTGGGAACCGCACAGCCAATCGTCTCCCTGCAATTCAGCGACCTGAGGTCCGCAGCACAACCCGCTAAACAGGTGGTCGAATCCCTCTTTTTTCGACAACCGCCATGGTGTGGCAGTCATACCTACAATGCGGCCCGGCCATTGCTGCATTGCCCGCTCCCAACCTTCCGCCGCAGCGTGGTGGGCTTCGTCAATCACCATCAGGTCGTTGGCGTTATACCTGTTCCAAACTTCCCTCCTGGAGGTTCGCCTGCCCACTGTCTGAGCCATCAGGATGACGGCGCCATGACTCATAGCCGGGGCATCGGTTCCGGGCGTCCATTTCACGTCGGTCATTGCCGGAATCCGGGCCTCGGTCAGCATCCCGCATGTCTGCTCGGAAAGTTCCTTGCGATGGGTCAGCCAAACCGCCTTGCGCCCGCCTGTGAGCCAGGAGTGCAGCAGTTCCCCGGCGATGATGGTCTTGCCGCCGCCGGTGGGCAATTGCATCATCACCCGCGCTTTTTCGTCGGTGGCCAGAGCGGCCTGGACCTTCTGCAGCAGATCACTCTGGTAGGGCCGCAGTTCAACCACGGCTGGCACCCCTACCTTTCCGCCCGTAAACGGAACGTAACCCGCACGAACTTCCCGCCCTCGTCCTGCACGAGCTCCGGCTCGGTGCCGTTGAACTCCCGCATCGCTTGCCGCATCACCGGCCATCCCCGTCCCCGTTGCTCCATCAGGCGGGCGACGAGGACGGCGTTCGCCATCAGCTCGTTTCGCGACCTGGGGTTTCCGCCCGAGCGGACGTTCTCGACCCTCATGTGGTTCGGGAGGGTGCCCGGGCTGGTCACGTCGATGCGGTTCCGGAATACCTCGAGCAGGACCTTCGATCCGGTAATCGCGTAATCGCGGTGGACGACGGCGTTGACGATTGCCTCGCGCAACGCCTTTTCGGGGACCAGCGGCCTGTCCTCTCGTTCGAGGCCGTGGTAGCGCTCGGTCCATCCCAGCCCCCGAACCCATCCGGCGGCCCGGCGTATCTGCTCGTCGAGACGGCCCTTTCCCTCTCCCGCGAGAATGACCTCCGAAGCCCGGTCCTCGGCGATATAGGCGGTGCACTGGACGAAGAAACTCGCGGTCTGGGGGTGGGCCTGCGGTTCCTTGCCGAAGGCCATCAATCCGTAGAGCGTAGGGCGCAAGGCCCCGTCGAACTCGGCGAGAATGCGCCGGTTGCGCAGATCGTCGGCGATGGCCGGCTGCGGTTGTTCTTCGGTGTCCAGGCCCTGGGCGCCCAGGAAGGAACGGAAGGCTCCGGCGTCGATGTCCTCGATGCTCGCCGAGGGAATGACCTGCTCTTCCGTCAGAACGAAGCCGAAGGTGTTGTACAACTCCTGGAGCTCGGTCGGCGACGGCTCGACGCTGCTGCGTCCGCGCCTGATCCAGACGCGCCCCCGATGGTGAAGCGGCTCGAACCCCCGCTGGCGGGGGACCTCGATCCAATGCACCCATCCGTTCGCATGGTGGTGCCGCCCGCAGCGTCCGGGAACCGGGGCGCTGCATCCCGAGTGGAGAAAGCCGGTCAGCCGTTCCTGCGCTGAATCCGGGTCCTCTCTCACCCCGACGATAGCACCGCGGTCGTCGACCCCGAGGACGATCAGCCCGCCTTCGGCGTTGGCGAAGGCGCAGACCGCCCGGCCGATTGCGGAAAGCTCAGCGAGGCCGCGTTTGAATTCGGTCTTCCCGTCCTCACCCGCCTCGATGCGCCTGGCGATATCGCGCCATTCCATGGGAACTCCCTGCTATCCCGGTGCAGGATCCGGCTACAGGCGCACAGGCAGCCCCTCGAGCATGCCGTTCTCGTGCATGTCGACCCACTCGTCCATGAAGGTCTTGTTCCACTGATCGGTGAGCGGATGCTCCATCATGTCGCGGTAGACCGTCCACATGGTGACGAGCTCGTCGCAGCCGTCGCGGAAGGCGGCGTACGCGGTATCCACCGAGCGGATCAGGGCGGCCTGGATGAAGGGGCGCTGCTCCCAGCCGCCGAACATCCGCACGCACTCGCGGATGAGCTTGGTGGGATCCCCTCCGACCGCTTTCACGGGATCGCAGAACGGCAGGATGTGGTTGACGCCGGCCTGGGCGACGGCCGCGGCCTGGGTCAGCGAGAAGCAGGTGGTGCAGTAGGTTTCCACCCCTTCGTCGCGGAAGGCGGCGAACGCCTTGAGGCCGTTCACGGTGCAGGGGATCTTGAGGATGACCTGGTCCGACATCGCGGTGAAGACGCCGCCGACGTCGAGCAGCTCCTCGACGCTATGGCCGTCGATTTCGACCACCAGCGGCTTGTCGGTGATGTCGAGGTAGGCCTTCACGACGTCGATCACCGGGCCGTACTTCTTGACCATCTGGTTGAGCACAACCGTGTTGGTGACGATGCCGGCGATGCCGAGGGGCATCCACTCCTTCAGGTCCTCCGGGTCCCCGGCCAGCCAGATCAGGGGGCCGCGGCCGCGGCGCCGGGCTTCAGTTACCGGACCGGGCTGCACGTCGTCTGCTGCACTGTCTCGTTCCACTGCCATTTCGAGTCCTCCGGAATGGGTTCGCCGCGCCTGGGGCGGGGCATTTTCATCACCTTGCGGCCGGTAGCTTAGGGGGGCGTCCGGGCTCCGTCAACACTGGTAGCGCCTCCCTGTGAGGGGCCGCTTGTGGCAAGGGGAAGCGGGGTATCGCCTGGGGGAAGAGCCATCCTGAATGCGCGGTCGACAGTCGGCCGCACCGGCGGGGAGCCTCGCCTTCTGCGGGGGAGGCCGGCAACCGCGGAGGGTCTGCGGCAGAGGCCAGAAAAAATCGCCGGGGCATGGTAGCCCTCGAATCCGCCCCTTCGCCCGGGGAGGGGTCGCTTTCGCAGGGAAGTCCGGCAACTGCTGAGGGTCGGCATCTGAGGCCCGGAGGCTCCCTTTCGCGGGCAAGGTCGGTAACCGGTGAAGGGCTGCGCAGAGGCCCGGAAATTCCAGGAAACAGGGCAGCCACGAATGCCTCCCGCCAACAGTGGCGGTTCCGCCCCCGAGGAGTTGCATTCCAAGGGGAGGCCGGCAACAGGAAACCGTGAGCGGCCGGGGCCGTGAGAAATCGCCGGGGAAGCACCGCGCCCCGATTGCGCCGCCATCCGGTACGGGATTAGTTAGGGCCCGCTCGAACAGCTTTTGTCGAGACCGTTCCGCCAATCACCTGAAAACGGAGCAAGGCCATGAAAACGGGAAAACTCGCCGCGGCCCTCGCCGCCCTCGCGCTGCTCGCAACCGCGCCGGCGCAGGCTGGTGAAATCGACACCCAACGCCTCGCAAACGCCGCCGGCGAGCCGGAGAACTGGCTCACCTACGGCGGCACCTACAACGCCTGGCGCTACTCTCCCCTCGACCAGGTCAACCGCGACAACGTCGCCGACCTGTCCGCGGCCTGGGTGTTCCAGACCGGGGTCGTCGACGGCGGCTTCTCCTGCACCCCGCTGGTGGCCGACGGGGTCATGTACATCACCTCCTCCTGGAACCGGGTGTTCGCCATCGACGCGGTCACCGGCGTAGAGCTGTGGCACTACTACCATCCCAAACCGGAGGACTTCGGCCTCCTCTACGGCCCCTGGAACCGCGGCGTCGCCCTCGGCAACGGGCTGGTCTTCATGGGCACCATAGACAACCACCTGGTAGCACTCGACGCCGAGACCGGCGAGCTGGTGTGGGACGTCAACATCGAGGACTGGCAGGAGTGCGGCTGCAACATCACAGGGGCGCCGCTGGTGGTGAAGGACAAGGTGGTGGTCGGGGTGACCGCGGGGGATTCCGCGCACCGGGGGTACATCAACGCCTACGACGCCGAGACCGGCAGGCATGCCTGGCGCTTCTACACGATCCCCGGCGAAGGGGAGGAGGGGAACGAAACCTGGCTCGGGGAAAGCTGGAAGCTGGGCGGCGGCTCGACCTGGCTGACCGGCTCCTACGACCCGGAGCTCGACCTGCTCTACTGGGGCATCGGCAACCCCTCCTCGGACTTCTACGGCGAGGACCGCCGCGGCCTGAACCTCTACACCAACTGCATGATCGCCCTCGACCCGGATACCGGGGAGCGGAAGTGGCACTTCCAGGAGATCCCCTACGACGTCTGGGACTGGGACGCCGCGTACGAGCAGATCCTCATCGACCTGCCGGTGGAGGGGGAGATGCGCAAGCTGCTGATCAACCCGAACAAGGGGGGCTACACCTACGTCCTCGATCGCACCAACGGCGAGTTCATCGGCGCCTGGCCGCACGCGGACAACATCACCTGGATCACCGGGGTCGGGGCGAAGGGCGAGCTGCTGGGAAGGAACGAGCCGCCGCCGAACGTACCTGTCTTCCTCTGCCCCTCCATATGCGGGGGGAGGAGCTGGAACCACGCCGCCTACAGCCCGAAGACCGGGCTGTTGTACCAGACCGGCCTCGAGTTCTGCCAGGAGGTGACCGCCGAGAAGCAGGAGGTGGAGATGGGCGACGAGTGGATCGCCGCCGAGTTTGAGCTGCGCCCGCCGCCGGACGGTGAACCGTACAGCCACTTCGACGCCTACGACCCGGTCACGGGGGAGAAGAAGTGGACCTACCGGTCGAAGTACGCGCTGCTGGCCTCCTCGCTTGCCACCGGGGGCAACCTGGTGTTCACCGGCGACCCGGAGGGGCGGTTCCTCGCCTTCGACGCCGAGAGCGGCGAGGTGCTGTGGAGCTTCAATACCGGGTCGGGCCACCGCGGCTCGCCGATCACCTACGCCGTGGACGGGACCCAGTACATCGCCGTGCCCTCCGGCTGGGGCTCCGCGGTCGGCGGCCTGCTGCCGCAGATCTGGCCGGAGATGGAGGACTTTCCCGGGGGCGGGGCGCTCTTCGTGTTTTCCCTGAAGTAGGTGGCTGCCGACCGGGGCGGCGCCAGTTCCGCCGATTCCGGCAACTCGTGGTGGAAGCCGTCTTGAAGGGGGCCGGGCGAAGATCGGGGCGCGCGAGGGCGGAGAAGCGGGGGGGCCGGCCAGCCCAGGGGCCAAGTCTGCGGAAAGCCGGCCGCAACTTTCAGGAAGCTGTTCAGAGCGACGCGGCAGGTCGCCTAATCACGGGAAAGGCGGTGCCGATCCGGGGATGGACCGAGCCGTGACCGTGCACTGCCGTCGGTTGCTCGCCGTTCTTCTGGTCTGCAGCGGATGTCTCGCCGCCGTACCCGTGTCCGGGGAGGCGGCCTCGAACCATGCGGATCCACCCGGAACGGCCGAAGGGCGTTCCAAGCTGGAAGAGCCTTCAAAGGTCGAAGGGGGTTCCGAACTCGCAGCGCGTTCCGGGGCTGCCGACGATTCCGTCCTCTTCCAGGGTCAGGTGCTGTTCGCCCGCAACTGCTCGGTCGGGTACTGCCACGGCAAGGGGGGTCGGGCCGGCCGGGGGCCGCGCCTGCGCGGCAGGAAGCTGCCCGCCGACTACCTCGGCCGGGTTATCAGGGACGGCATCCCCAACTCGACCATGGGCAGCTGGGGGGACCGGATGAGCGAGGATGAGATCGCCTCCATCGTCTCGTTCATCCAGACGCTGGCGGACCTCGCCCCCGGGGACCCCGACCCGGTGTTCGGGGGCGGACGATACTCCGCGGCGAACGTCCGCCGGGTGAGAAGAACCACCGAACCGGCTCCGGTCCCCAGCGGAACCTCCGGCCTCGTCGGGGACTCCGGCAGGGGGCGCTCCCTCTTCTTCGACTCCGGCGACGATCACGGCTGCGCCCACTGCCACGCCATCGGCGGCAGGGGGTCGGCGGTAGGTCCCGAGCTCGGACTGCTGGCCTCGGCACCGCCGCGGATGCTGCTGCGGGAGATCCTGACCCCGAACCTCTTCGCAATCCCGGACGGCCGCGTCATCGAGCTGGTGACGACCGCGGGGGACACGCTCGAGGTCCTTCGTCTCGGGGAGACTGAAACCCGCGTCAAGCTTTTCGACGTAACCCGCTTTCCGCCAGTGCGCCGGAACATCCGCAAGGACAGGGTCCTCAGCGAGCAGCAGACCTCCCGTTCCGCCATGCCGGATACCTACGCAAGCCGCTACACGGTGCAACAGCTCCTCGACCTGATCTCCTTCATCAAAGCCGGCTCCGGGTCGCCGCCGGTGGCCTTCGAGGACCTGTTCTAAGTGCCGAAGCGCCCGGCCCCGAAGGCTTGCGGCCGCGCTGGACAGGAGCAATCGCCCCCAATCGACGCGGAAGGGGGAATGCAGCAGATTTCCGGCTCGGGGCCGCGGCCCGGCCGCTGCTTCCGCTTGATGCGTAGCCGCAAGAGACCGGCGCGCCCCAGGTAGCAGACGCCCCGGAAGATCGAAAGGAAGCGGACATGTACATCAACCTGCAGCCCGACGCAGTCGGTATCGACCTGCCCCTGGGAGACCTGACCCCGCTGGCGGCCCGCCACGGGTACGGCGGAATCGATCTGCCGCTGAGCCGCATCGGCGAGGGCAGGGAAACCCTCTCCCTGGAGCAGATCGAGGAGGCGATGGCCTCGGCCGGCCTGGAGTTCGGCAGCTTCGGCGCGCCCTGGGACTACGCCGGAGAGCGGGCGGTCTACGAGCAGCGGATGGATGAGCTGAGCAGGTGGCTGCCCATCGCCCGGCGCCTCGGCTGCGACCGCGGGGTGTCGGGGGCGCGGCCCTGCAGCGACGACCTCGAGTACGCGGCGAACTTCCAGCTCCACGTCGAGCGCCTGGCGCCGATGGCGCGGCTGATGGCCGACCACGGCATCCGTTTCGGTCTCGAGTTCATCGGACCGAAGACGCTGCGGGACGAGATGAAGTACGAGTTCGTCCACACCCTGCCGCAGATGCTCGACCTGGCGGCGGCGATCGCGCCGGCGCGGGAGCAGTACGTCGGCGTGCTGCTCGACAGCTACCACTGGTACACCAGCGGCGGCACCGAGGAGGAGCTGACCCGGCTTCTCGACAACCGGAAGACCGTCCTCGTGCACATCAACGACGGCGTCGAAGGCCGCGGCCGCGATCAGCAGATGGACCTCGAGCGGCGGCTGCCCTGCGCCACCGGGATCATCGACGCGGCGGGTTTCGTGCGCTGCCTCGAGGCGATCGGCTACGACGGTCCGGTGACGGTGGAGCCTTTCGACGCCGAGCTGGAAAAGCAGGAGCCGGAAGAAACAGCGAAGCAGGTCATCGCCTCGGCGAGGCGGATGCTCGCGATGGGGGAGTCATGATAAAAGCAGACAGGGATGAGTTCCTCGAGCAGGGGTTCGTCATCCTGCGACAGGTGATCGCGCCGGGGGATCTCGAAAGAATGCGGCGGTGCCACGAGCTCCTGGTCGAGCGCCAGCGGGAGGTCTGGGCCCGCCAGGCAGGCCCCGACGATCCCCCCGGGGGCGTCTGGGAGACCGGGAACCAGCCCCGCCTGCACATCAACGGCATGGGTGCGGAGCACGACCGGGAGACCGCCCCGGCCATCGAGCTGTGGCTGCACGAGAACACCCAGGGCGTGAGCAGCCACCTGCTGGCCGAAGAGGACGCCCCCAACACCGAAATGATGATGATGTGCAACCCGGTCTCCGACCGCGGGCCGGCTGCCTGGCACCGCGACTTCTACCCGCCGCTGAACGCCCCGCTGATGGCCTATGCGGACGACATCCTCGAGAACGGCCCGCGCTACGTGCAGTGGAACATTCCCCTCTACGACGACGACGTGCTCTGGGTCGTCCCGGGCACCCACGTGCGCCCGAACACCGGGGAGGAGAACGCGTCGATGGCGGCCAACCCGAGAGCCCCGGTTCCCGGCGGGGTTCAGACCCACCTGAACGCCGGGGACGGCGTCGCCTACATCCTGCCGATCCTGCACTGGGGCAGCAACTACACGACGAAGATGCGGCGCACCGTCCACGGGGGATTCGCCCGCCTGACGCAGTGGGACGACATCCGCTGGATGGAGTACCTGTCGCCGGCGGCGCAGGAGACCTGCACCCGCTGGCACCGGCGCTCCCGGGAGTACATCGACTCGGCGGAGGCGGCTTTCCGCGCCGCCATGGCCCGGGACGAGGCGGCCTTCCGCGGCGCCCTCGACGAGCTCCATCCCGGCCGCGGCGACAAGGGGATCGTCAAGTCGACGATCTGCCTGAGCAAGACGGCGCGCCACATCTACAACCAGCGCTGCCGGGATCCGGAGGAACTCACCGAAACCGAGAAGACCCGCATGCAGATGGTCCACCCGATGACCCTGCAGTGGGGCCTGCCGCTGGGGGAGCGCTTCACACCGGAGGAGGCGAGCCTGCTGTGGCAGCGGTTCGAGCCGGTCGACGAGGTCATGCAGGGGGAGGAGGAGACCGTCCTTCCCGGCTTCCAGGGCCGCGAGACCCGCTACCTGTTCGAGGAAGTGCCCGCGGGGATGACGGTGGAGAACTGGTTCGCTTCCTGGGAGAGGGGCCGCCTGGGATAGCGCCCGCACGCGCAACTCCGCGGGAATTCGGCGGCCGCTTCATCTCGATGGAGAAATCCCCGGTTCAATCCAACCCGGAAAATCTGTGCGGTGGTCCCATCGGTTCCCGGTTCCCGGGTTTCCCCGGCTCGCAGAACAACCCCCCTGGACGGCCCGCTCAGGAGGCTTGAGAGACGGACGCCTCGGCGAAAGGAAGGTGGTTCGTCTTGGAAGGACGCCGCGCCCGGGGGAATCAGGCAGCCTGCTGCGGGGCCAGGGCCCCTTCCCCGAAGATGACCGGAAAGCTCCGACCGCCGTCGAGGCTTCTCGTGGCGGCGTCCATGTAGGCGATGCTGAAGGCGCGCCGCGGCCTGCCGGTCCTGTTGATCCCGGATCGATGCAGCATCCAGTTGTGGATCAGCACCGCCTCCCCCGCCTCGACCTCGAGATCGATGAACTTGCCGGGGCTGCAGTGGGCGGCCTGGTCCTCCTCGGAAGTGAAGTGCCCCTCGTTGAGGATCCCCAGCTTGTGGCTGCCCGGCACGATCTGCATGCAGCCCGAAGCCGTGGTGGCGTCGTCGAGGGCGGTCCAGACCGTGGTGGTGGGGTCGGAATCGATCCCCCAGCCCTTGCCGACGTCTTGGTGCCAGGGCAGCTCGGTCCCCCTGCTGGCCGGTTTGTTCATGAACATCGAGCGGAACACGGAGACGTTCTCGCCGATGCGGCGGCGGGTCAGGTCGCGGAAGAGGGGGTGCTGCATGTAGGCGAGGAACAGCGGGTCGAGGTGAAGCTCGTCGATGCGCCGGTAGCCGAGGGTGGGCTGGGAGGGACCGGCGGTTCCCCCCGGCAGGTTCCGGTAGCGCCGGCTTTCCGGGTCGAGCTGAAAGACGATCCCGTCGATGACGACGTTGCCGAGCATCAGGTCGTCGCTGCGCCGGCACAGGGCCGACAGCTCGTCGTCGGAAAGCAGCCGTCCGAGACGGACGTACCCTTCCTTCTCGAAGCGGGCTTCGAGGTGGTCTGCGAATGAGGTGGTCAAGATCCGGTTTCTCCGTTTGCAGGCGTGGTCCGCGCCGGGGTTCCGAGGTCGCGGCCCTTTCGCTGCACACCGTAGCGCGCTTCCCCGGTGAGCAGGGCGCGGTGCTCGTCCGGCAGGGTGGCGACAAAATCGGCGCTCGGCTCGTACCCGCGCCAGGTCTGGAACATCGTCGGGGTGTAGCCGCCGATCACGAGCACGCGCTCGCGGCCGGAGCGCATGATCCCGTGGGAGTGCATGAGCGACTCGAAGAACAGCAAGGTGGAGCCGGTTGGAGCCTCGACCTGGTGGATGAGGCGCGGGTCTTCCATGGCCGCGGTTATCATTTCCTCCCTGCCGACTTCGGGCGGGACCTTGTGGGTGCCGGCGATCACCGCGGTGCCGCCGTCGTCCGGCCCCAGGTCGGTGAGGTTGGTCAGCGCCTTGACGAACGAGTAGTGGTAGAGTCCGGACTCGCTGACGTGGCCGTAGCCGTTGCTGATGCTGCGGTGGAACCCGTAGCTCTCGTTGGCGGCGCCCGGCCTGCGCACGTGGGCGTCCGACTGCTCGAGGCGCACCGTGCCGCCGGTGATCTCCTCGGCCGCGGCGACGATCCGGGGATCGGTGACGTAGTCGAAGAAGCAGGGAGCCAGGTGGGGCAGGTTGTCGATGCGGAAGTACTCCTCGCTCGTTGCCGACAGGTGGCAGTCGGAGCCAGGGAGGGCGCCGGTCGCGCGGTACTCCGCCTCCATCCGGCGGATGGTGTCGAGCAGCTCCCGCACCCGCTCGCCGGATATGAACTCCTTCAGAACGACGTACCCGTTGACCTCGAGGTACATCCGCTGTGCAGGGGTCAGGACCGGGAACGGAGAACCGCCGCCGGTTTCGCTTCCGGGGTTCGCGTCGCTCATCTCACTGAGTATCGTTTCGGGTGACGAACAGCTCGATCGTTTAGAATTACGGTACATATGAGAACGGATGAAAAACCTGGTGCGGGCAACTTCCGCTTGTTGAATCCCGGGTCCGGCCCTGGCGTGCGCAGGGGCTCCTGCGGCGATGCCATTACAACCCCTGAAGGGCCTTCGAATCGACCGGCTCCCGTGCGGCTCGTCCTGGCGGGCGCGCACCTGCTGGCCATTCTGGCAGCTCCCTCGGTCTGCGCGCCGCAGATCCGTTTCAGCGATCAGGCGGAAGCCGCCGGCGTCACCGCGCTCAACGTCTTCGGAGGGATGGAGAAGAGGTACATCCTCGAGGCGCACGGCAGCGGCGCCGGGTTCTTCGACAGCGACGGCGACGGCGACCTCGACCTCTACCTCGTCAACGGCTCGACCTTCGAGACCTACCAGGAGCGCTCCGGTCCGGGGAACTCCCTCTACCGCAACAACGGCGACGGCACCTTCTCCGACGTCGCCGCGGCCTCCGGGGTCGACGACGCCGGGTGGGGCGCCGGGTGCGCGGTCGGGGATATCGACAACGACGGCGACCGCGATCTCTACGTCACCAACTACGGCGCCAACCTGCTGTACGGGAACCGCGGCGACGGCAGCTTCGCCGATGTAGCGGAGGCCGCCGGGGTGGCCGGAGACGGGTACAGCGCGGGGGCTGCCTTCTTCGACTACGACAACGACGGCGATCTCGATCTCTACGTCGCCAACTACGTCCGCTTCGACCTGCGCGACAATCCGCGCGTCGACTGCGACTACGTCGGCGGGATCAAGACCTACTGCGGGCCCCTCGGCATGGAGGGGGCCGCCGACGTCCTCTACCGCAACGACGGCGGCGGTCGTTTCGCAGACGTCACCGGGAGCTCCGGGGTCGGGGCTTCGGCAATCTATTTCGGGCTCGGCGTGCTCCCGGGGGATTTCGACGGCGACGGCCTCGTCGACCTCTACGTCGCCAACGACCAGACACCGAACCTGCTCTTCCGCAACCGCGGCGACGCGACGTTCGCCGAATCCGGCCTGGTTTCCGGGGTCGCCTACAGCGGCGACGGCGACGAGGAGGCGGGCATGGGGGTCGACAGCGGCGATTTCGACGGCGACGGCGATCCCGACCTCTACGTCACCAACTTCTTCCGCGAGAGCAACACCCTTTACCGGAACGAGGGGGGCGGCCGCTTCTCCGATTTCACGGTGCAGGCCGACCTCGAGGCAGTGACCCTGACCCGGCTCGGCTGGGGCACCCAGTTCGCCGACCTCGACAACGACGGCGACCTCGACCTGTTCGTCGCCAACGGGCACGTCTTCCCCGAGGTGGACGACGCCCCGACCGGCACCAGCTACCGCCAGCAGAACCAGGTCTTCCGCAACGACGGGGGCGGTGGGTTCGCCGACGTCAGCGCCGCCGCCGGCCCCGGGCTGAAGGTCGAGAAGGTCAGCCGCGGCGCCGGCTTCGGCGACTACGACGACGACGGCGACGTCGACGTCCTGGTGGTCAACCTCAACGACACCCCCACCCTGCTGCGCAACGACCGGGAGGAGGGGAACTGCCTCGTGGTCGAGGTCGAGGGGACGAAGTCCAACCGCGACGGCGCCGGCGCCGAGGTCCGGGTGCGGGCGGGGGGCCGCACCCAGGTGCGGGTCGTAGACAGCTCCGGGAGCTACCTGTCGGCCAGCGACATCCGCGCCCATTTCGGGCTCGGTTCCCTGGAGGAGGTCGATTCCGTCGAGGTCGGGTGGCCGGACGGAAGCGGGCAAACGGTCGCCTCGGTCCCCGCCAACAAGCTGCTCTTCATCCGCCAGGGGGCGGAGGGGAAGATCGCGGAGCTGAGGGGTCTTCGAGGGTCCCGCGGGAGCGGCGAAGCTCCCAGCGGTTCGCAGAGCCGCTAGCGACGCCTGGCCTCCGAGACCGCTGGACGATATCGTTCCTTCCCTTCACCGGAGTCACCCTGCCATGGCCCGTCCCTTCGATCCCCTGACCGCCGTCCACTACCACAAGCGCGACCCCGGAACCGACTGGACCAAGGATCCCTGGATCGCCCTCGATCTCGACAGCCCTCTGGACTCCGGCAGCATCCTGACCCCCAACGTCGTCCGGCTGCCGGCCGGCGGCTATCGCATCTACTACACCGGCCTCGGACCGGCTCATCCCGATCCCGATGCGGTCGGCTACATCCTCAGCGCCCGTTCCGACGACGCCGAGCGCTGGACCAAAGAGGAAGGGATCCGCGTCGACCTCAGCAGCCCCCACGCCACCACGCGCACCCTCTGCCCCGACGTGGTGCCGCTGCCCGACGGCCGCTGGCGGATGTACTACGAAGCACGCAGCGGCGAGGCGCCGACGGTCATCCTCAGCGCCGTTTCAGCAGACGGCCTGTCCTGGGAGTTGGAAGAAGGCGTGCGCATCGGCGACGGCGAATGGTCCTACGGCACCCCACGCTGCCTCTACCTCGAAGACGGCCGGCGCCGTCTCTACTTCCACCGGTATCCCCATCCGCGGAGCCCCGATCCGGAGGCCGGGAAGAAGATCCTCAGCGCCCTGTCGAGCGACGGGCTGCAGTGGGAGTTCGAACCGGGTGCCCGCATCGCTCAGGAGACGGAACGCGAAAACGTCGCAGTATACTCGCCCGAGGTCGTCCGCCTCGGTGACGGCAGTTACCGGATGTACTACGCCGCCTGGAGCAAGGGGATCAACGGCGGCGTCTTCACGGCTACTTCGACGGACGGTCTGGAATGGCGCAAGGAACCTGAGCCCTGCCTCGACCTCGGCGCGCCGCTGGACCGCCACATGGTTTCCGAGCCCTGCGTCACCGAGCTGCCCGACGGCCGCTTCCGCCTCTTCTACGAGGCCAGCGACCGCAAGGACAAGCGCATCCTCTCGGCGACGTCGGGTTCCTGACTTCGGTTCGGTGGGGAAACTCAGGCGGAAGGGGAAGCCGAAGGGACTATCCCCCTGAAGACCCGTAGTCGAACGGAGACAGCTGGTCGAGGGTGAGCTCGACTCCGAAGCCGGGGGCGCCGGACGGCTTCATCCGCCCTTCCTTCGGGATCGCTGCCCCCGGTATCCGGGCCGCCTGCTCGGGAGGAACGCCGGGAGCGGAGCCGACGAAGCACTCGGTCCAGGGGATGGCCGGCAGCGCGTAGCAGGCGTGCTGGCCGTAGGGGGTGTTGCCGCCTCCGTGCGGGATGACGGAGATGCCGGCCGCCTCGGCGATGGCGCAGATCTTGACGAGCGCGGTGAGGCCGCCCACCCAGTTGATGTCCGGCTGCAGGATGTCGACGAGGAAGCGGCTCGCCGCCTGCTGGAACGGGGCCGTCGTGTACCAGTGCTCTCCCGTCGCCAGGGTCTGCCAGGGCAGCCGCCGGCGCAGCTCGGCGTGGGCGTCGAGCTCCTCGGAACGCAGCACCTCCTCCATCCACTTGAGCTTGCAGGGCCGCAGTTCCTCCCCGAGGCGGACGGCGTACTCGAGATCGAACGCCATCCAGCAGTCGAGCATCAACTCGACCTCGTCGCCGACCAGCTCGCGGGTGCCGGCCACCAGCTCGACGTTCTTCCTCAGCCCCTCGAGGCCGTCGGCCGGGCCGTACGGACAGGGCAGCTTGGTCGCGCGGAAGCCGAGCTCCATGTACCAGTCGGTGTCGCCGCCGGTCGAGTAGCAGAACAGCTCGTCGCGGGCGGGGCCGCCGATGAGCTCGTACACCGGACGCTGCAGCAGCTTTCCCTTGAGGTCCCACAGGGCGAGGTCGACGGCGCTGACCGCGTAGGAGTGCAGGCCGGCGGCGCCGTGGGGCGCCCCCATGCGCACCATCATGTCGTAGCACTTCTCCGTGGCCAGGCAGGATTCCCCCTCGAGCCGGGGTCCGAGGTAGTCGTCGATGATCGCCGCCACCGGGCGCCCGTGGCTGGCCGTCGCGAACCCCCAGCTGCCGTCCTCGGCTTCGACCAGGCAGCCGAAGCCGCTCCAGGTCGGGGTCCAGGATGGCCGGTAGGCGGCGTAGCGCGGGTACCGGGTCATCGGGTTGGCGACCGGGCCGCTCTCCATCCATGAGGGACGGGGCGCCGTGTTGTACTGCTTCTGGCCGGGGCCGGCAGCGAAAGGTTCGGGGAAACGGGCCTGCACGGCGCGGATGCTCTTGATCTTCATGTCGTCACCTCGAAGTCTTCGGGTCAGGTCCGCGGAGGTTGCGGACCGGTACGGTGTCCTGCTCGAGCGAACTCAGGTAAAGGAGCCGGATGCCGGGATGCAACAACCCGAATCCGGGAATGAAATCGTGCCGGGCAGCACTGCCTGGGTACGGCACCATCCACCGAGGCCACGAAGGGGAGGCGGACGATGACGGTCCCGGTCCCCGGCTTCTTCCCGAGCCGGATTCGCCCGTCGGTGTGGAATACTGGTGGGGTTTCTTCCGGTTTTATCACTTTTTCATGTAATCAGAAAGGGTCGGAAGCGAGACCGGAAACCAAACTGCCGCCCGGGCAAGGCGGCCGTCAAGCGAGGGGGAAGCAGATGGAGACCATGTTAATTGCCGGTATCTGGTTCCATTTATTCGGCGTGATCGGTCCAGGAACCATCGAGAGTGCGGAATTTTCCGAGCCGCTCAAACGCGGCCCAGGCAGCCATCGTTCCTGGACCGGAACAGTGCCTCAACTATTTCAGGAGGGGACCCGTATCGCCGCGCGCGGGGAGGATCTCCCCCTGCCTTCCGTCAAAGGAGCTCTGGAAATGGCAACCCCTTCGATCCGCTGTCCCCGGGTTTCCGGGGACGTCGAAGACTTCGGCGTCGAGCAGCCCGAGAAATACCGGGAATCGGCACTTCTTCCGCTGCGCCGGTACTGGGATGGGCCGGAGGTCTTTCCGGCCGAAAGGGGAAGCGCCTGCGTCGGTGCCGCCGAAGACGGCCTGAGCTTTTACACCTGCTTCACCGACAGCGACATCTTCTCGCAGGCGACCGCGGACAACCAGCGGATGTGGACCCTCGGAGACGTCGCCGAGTTCTTCGTCAAGCCGGGTGGGGAGCGCAGCGACTATTGGGAGATCCACATCACTCCAAACGGCTTCCTGATGGACCTCCACATTCCCGACCGGGACCGCTTCACTGCGGGGGAGGTTACTTGGGAGGAGGTGATCGCACCGGCCAGCGGGACGCTGCGGCGGGTCTGGCGGCTCGAGGACAGGTGGGCGGTGGAGATCCGCATTCCCTGGAAGGCGTTCGGCCTCGATTCAGCCCCGAGCCCGGGGGCGGAGTGGTCCTTCGCGGTCTGCCGCTACAACTACAACGGGGGACTGGAAGACCCGGAGCACTCCTCGACGGCACACCTTACGACCCTGGGCTTCCACCAGTGGGAGGATTATACCCGGCTGGTTTTCTGAGTTGGGAGCGGGGGTGTCCTTTCGGAAGGAAATGTCGGTGGGTGCCCCGATGCCTGATCCCACGCCCTGTAGAGAAAAAAATGGGTGTAGCCCATCCGAGGTAAGCGGGAATTTCAAGGTCCCTGCAAAAGAGGGCAACGGATGTCTGTGGGGGTGGGAACTGAAGACGCCGCCTCTCGGTGCGGCAGCGACTTGCTATGACGTCAGCATTGCCACGATATCTTCAGGCAGCCGAACTCCTAATTGTTGCTGAAATCCCTCGACGTTTTGGTAGTCGTTACGAAATGCCGAGAGAATATCAATGCCAAGGTTCTTGGCAGCAGTCAGGTCTGATTGGGCCCGTGGCCAATTTTTCCTGGACAGCCAAATTACTCCGCGGTTAAAATAAGCTTTGGCGTCATTAGGGTTCAGTTCTATGGCTTTGTTGTAGTCTTGGACAGCGTGATCATACTCACCTTGCTTTAGGTGAGCGTTGCCTCGATTGAAATAGATCCTGGAATCGTCTGGGTTCAGTTCTATGGCTTTGTTGTAGTCTTCAACAGCAAGATCATATGCACCTTTGCCTATCTGAGCCAGACCGCGACTAACATATATTTCCACGTCATTCGGGTCTAGTTCTGCGGCTTTGTTGTAGTCCTCAATAGCAAGGTCGAAAGCGCCGTTGCCCGTCTGAGCAAGGCCACGATTGAAATAGATTTCTACGTCGTCCGGGTCCAGTTCTATGGCTTTGTTGTAGTCCTCAATGGCAAGGTGGTACACGCCTTCGTTGCTATAGGCAGCTCCGCGATTACAATAAGCATCAATTAACCTAGGATTCAGTTTAATTGCCTCCGTATAATGTTCAATGGCTTTGCGATAAGCCTCTTTTTTTTGACATAGAAGCCCAGAGAAATACTTGGAATGCGAACGATGATGAATCTTCTGGAATTTGATAAAGCCGTGAAGATCGTTGTATATGGCAGCAGTAGATAGGTCGTGGCATTTCCACAAGTAGTTTAGGATGGGGGTTTTAAGAGCTTTCGGAATATTAACGACATGATCTGGTTCAATAAATCCGCGATGTGGCCGAACAAAAATACTTTTCTGAGCCATGACACGATTCCTGGGATTGCGAGGGATTTCAAGCTGTTTGTTGATCTCGCTGCTTTTCTCAAGCAAAATGATTCTACCATTTTGGTTTAGGAGATCGGAGCCATCGCAGGCAAAGAACATGGCTACAAGGTAGTCGGTAGTAAAGTCTATCAGGTTGGTTGCTCCTCCGTAGTGTTGGAGTTGGGTCAGGATTTCCAGTTCATCATTATCGTAAACAAATCTCTTTGCTTCTTTCAGAATTTCATTTTGGACAGCTACCACATTGATATCTTTATCAATCTCCGACCATTCGCGATAGAGACTCGACGACACCTTGCTATAGTGCTTAGGTTCTCCTCGGTAGATGTAGTCACCGGTGGCGGAGATTTTGGTAATTTCCTGGATTATCTGGAAAACCCCTTTCAATTCCTCACACTGAGAAATCCGCCCTTCGGAGGCTGTTCGTCGTTGGTCCCGCGCCTTAGGCCCACGATGGATTTCACCAAGGCCGGGAGAGCTATTCATGAAAGCCTGGTAGTCAAATTCTTTTGTACTCATCGAGGAATCTGCCTTTTGCATCAAATGCCGTGATAAACCGATAGAGCGGTAAATTCTCTTCCGAGTAAACGAGAGCTAATACGCGACCGCTGAAAGTTGCCCCAATCCACATCCATCGATCTTCATGGCCTGCTGGATCAGCGATTTCGCACCCCCTCGAATCATCAAATGCGGATACTGCCTCATAAAACCGGACTTGGTGTTTGTCTTGAACTTCTTGGTACTTGCCTTTATCCCATACAAATCCAATATCCATTCACCAACTCCATCAGTATTTGGATCGCTTGGCATTCCATATGGTGTCTGATCAGCAAGACCCTGTCAACCCCAAATGTTATCCTCGCACCTTTCCGGTTTTCACGGCTACCAACGTCTCCGTATCGCCGGCTGCAAGGGCGTTCATGTAGCCAGAATCAGCGAGCGGGTGGGGTGCGTCCGAAGGCGGCCTCGTCTTAGCAGTGGATGATCGGGAAGGTGGCGAGCACGTAGTCCGCGTCTTCCCGGGTGAAGCCGTGGAGGAAGAAGTAGAGGGCGTCGGGGCGTGGGGGGAGGTGGCGCGTTCCTTCTCCACCCACCAGAAGGGCGGGCGGGCGTACCCGAGGTCGTGGGCCAAGGGGGCCATGTCGTTGGCGGTGTAGGTGAGTCGGAGGACGTCCTTGCAGAGGGCGCGGGCGGTGGTAGCGCCGAATCGGGGGTCGTACTTCTCTGCCCTCAGCACAGGGACCTGTTTAACCACGAACCAATTTCAGGCGTTGTCCATGAAGGCATACAGCCCGAGCCAAGGGGTTCTCGATAAAGGAAGCTGTCCGTGAAACCGGCAGTCCAATCCCAGTCCCGTCGACTCGTTTACTCACTCTGAATCCGGAGCGTTTTTCGAAACCCGGCCGTCGCCCCAGTCTGCCACCGTGAGGCGCACCTCCGGCAATGGATCCATCTCCGCGTTCTTCAGCCAACCTGCGACAGCCGTCTCGCCTCCGAATCCGGCAGAGTCCATGGCCTTTGCCAGTCGGACACAGCGCCAACGAAGCAAAGGCACGTCGACATCATCTTCGTTAACCTGGGGTTGTTCGACCAAGGGATTCGGTGAAATCTCCCGAAAGACAAGGGCCCGCCGGAGAAAGTCGAGACCGGAAAGGACGGGTGGCCGCAGCAACTCGCGGTGTTCCTCGATTCCCTCTTCGAACACCCATGCCGCAATCTCAAGAGCCTGGGAGAGAACAAACCACCTGGGGGCCGCGATGATTTCGCCCATCTCAAATACCAAGTGGTCAGGTGCCCGTGGTAGACCGGAATCTTCCAAGGCCGAAGCCCGAAGCCACCAATACAGACCTCCCCACGCGCTCGCTGCTTGTTCACTTTGTTCAGGCGTCGAACCCCCGAGCCCGACCCGCAGCAGGGCGGAGGCGGAGGTGGCCAGGCCATGATCGGACTTCACAATGCCAGGCACCAACTCGTATGCTGGCGTTTTTTCAGTGCCCAGCTTCCGCACGGTGTCGAGCAATGTCTGTGCCGTCGTGGGGCTCACTTCCAACTCCAGTAACAACGCCGCGACGTTCCTCAAGGTGCTGCGCCACTCCTGCAACATATGGGGGCGGTTCCATGGAAGAATCGTCGAGGGTCCCATCGCTGCCCAGCGATCAACCGCTGCCAGGAGTGAATCGACCTCGGCATTAGTGAGCGTGATCTCGTGTCCGCGTGCTGGCAGGTTGCTCAGGGCAGTCCCCGCGCCGGCAAGGACCTTCTCCAGCGACTCCCTACTCTCGTCCTCCCAGTTCGCGGATTTTACCCACGCGGCGCGAAGCCGATTTTCCGCCAGCCCAGGCTCCGGCTCCGGCAGTTTCAGAAACACCCACGGGTGCAGGTCCGCATCCCTCGGCAGACCATCGCAATCCAAGCCAAAGTCCCAGAGCGCGCGTGCAAGCCGCTGCCGCTCGTCCGACGTCAACCACTGCCAACGCGACAGAACGGCCAGCCTGACCGCCGCCCGCTTTCGCGCCGTGCCCTCGGTACCCAGTCCTTTGTCGAGGAGGCGAACAACTTCGACCCAGGCACTTTCATTGGCCTCGGACCGGTCGGGGGCAGGGCAGTCCCGTACCGAATTTGCGGCGTCGATGATGTAACCGGGATCCCTGAAGTGGTTCTCCATGTCAACAGTAAATCCGTCGACACCGACGATGGGCAGGCGGAGAAGGTCCAGTGCATGTTGCGCTTGGAGGGAACCGGGAAGGGCCTCCCATGACCTGCGCAGGAGATTGCCCAAGGGCTCGGAATACTGAATGCGCGAGTGGATCCGGGGATTGCGGTAAAGGGACTGCGCCAACTGCAGCACCCTCTCCACTTCTTCGGGTTTCAAGCGAAGAACAAACCGGGACAACGCCTCCATCGCCGCCTCCAGGCGTTGGCTCCAGAGCCACCAGGTTTGAACCGCACCGGTGCTGCGTTCCACTTGCTCGAGTGCGAACTCGATCGTACGGCGCTGGGATTCCGCCAAAGACCGGGCCAACTCCGGCTTCATGAATGCGATCCGCCAACGCGACAGGGTCCTCGAGAACCGCCGATCAGCGCCACCGTCCGCGCAGCGGACGGTAAGGGCGGAGGCCCATTCCGGGCTGTAGGGTAGGAGCGCTTCCGCCGCACGGCCCAGGAGGTCACCGCTGACGAAACTCGGCGATCCGACGACCTCGACGAACCGGATCGCGCGCAGGGCCGCCAGAGCCCGATGATTGGCCACGTTGCTGAAGCTCAAACCCTCGGCGGTCCTCCTGCCGAGATCGAACGGCCTTTGCTTCTCGACCGGAGGGCTGCCCAAGACTGCCCGCTCGTGGGCTTGTAACTCAGCTGTCGGGTCGCATCGATATTGCGCCAACTCGCGGTACCTCGATTCCAACACCCGCAAACTCGAGATCGTGTCCTTTCTATCCTCGTCGGTCACGTGGGCGAGCCGCCGGGCCCATGCCTCCCTTGAGACGCCGGCCAGACTCTCCGGACCGTCAGGCCACCTCCGCACCGTCTCCAGCACGCCGAGGGCGCGTTCCCTTGCGTCATCGGTACGGCCCAATTCTGCCAGGAGTGCGGCTTTCCGCAACAGCCAAACGGGATCCGAGGCTTGCGGGTGCCATTCTCCAACCAGCCCCTCAAGTTTCTCATAGTCCTGCTGATTCAACGCCCACAGACATTTCTCATGCTGTACTCGCTCGACGAGGTCTTCGTCTTCCTCCTTGAACGGTGCCAACTGCTCGATCCAGTGCATGAACTTCGGGCGATCGTAGGCGAATCGGGCCTCCGTCACGAGAGCCGCTGCCAGCGTCCGCCACTGACGCCGAACACGGCCCCAATCCAGATCCCCCGGCACCTCGCCGCCGACCAAACGACGCTCGCAGTCGATCTCCTCGAGAACACCGCCAACGGCCTCCTCGAGATCCTTGAAGAGCGGATCGAGTGCCGCCTCACGCCGCCAGACCAGCTCACTGAGAGCGCCAAGACGCTCGGGGCCGCCGGCAAGGTGCGGCAACGCAGCAAGGATGAGTGGCTGCCAGTGATCCGTGTATGCACGAACTTCCTGCGCCGCGTCGGAGGGCATGACCAGCCAGGATGGATAGCACTTCCGATTGTGACGCCAGACATGCAGGAGGGCTCTGATTTCCTCCAGATACGCAGGTTCGTGTGGCTCTCCCGGCGGTTTTTCCGAGGGTTCCTCCCTGGGGTGCCTGACCAGAACCCGCTCCACAGGCTCGAGGTCCGCCAGCACACTAGGACGGCTGGGCGCAACATGGCTCGGCCAGTCTTCCGGTGGATAGGGCCGGCCATGCTCCAAGGACCGGAGAACCCATTCCAACGCCTTCACGTGCTTCAGGGGCTCGGGCCAGATGCCTGCTCTCGGATGCCGGGCAAGATCGATCGGAACGACGTTTTTCTTCATCAACTTCGCCCGGGCAGACTCGTCCAGCTTCAGCCATCCGGCCCAATAGATCCTCGGGGCGGCTTCATCAAGGTTCTCTCTGACCCAGCGCAGCCAACGCCGGAAGTTCGGATCCTCGCCCGAGAAACCGAGCAAAAGGAAGACCGTCTCCATCATCGCCTGCTGCACGGTGTTCACGAAGGGAGCAAAAACCCTCGGAAATTTCCTATAGTCGTCCTTGGTGACGATCAGAGGGAAGGTCCCTGGGAAGGACCCGTGCAATTTGACGATGCGGGGAGGCGCGCGCAGTGGCAGGTGATCCGCCGAGGTCACCAGGGAGTACGCCCGCTCAGGCATCGGAAGGCAACGTTCCAACAGGGTGTCCCAGTTGGTGGTAAAGACATCTCTCCACGGCAGCTTCAACAGCCTGCGGTGTGGCTCGCCCGGGCTGAAATCCTCGTCGCGCACCGACTCGTTGAGGAACTGGTGGAGACGCGCCCGTCCGAAGGCCTGCTCGTACTCCTGCGCAAGTTCCAGGGCATCGACCTCGCACGCCGGTTTATCTCCTGAGGTCGAGAGGCTCTTGGATAGTGCCTCCGCCAGATCGGACCACAAGGGCATGTCCCCGACATCGGGCCGGCTCTTTCTGGCATTCCGGGAGAACCCGCTGCCGATCATCACGGACGCTTGACCCGGACGACGCCAGAGCGCATCACGAACACGGTTGAGGAAGGGCTGGTCGGGGAATTCGTCGTTTCGTTGTTCCGTCATCCTGTGCACTCCGTTAGGAGTCCGATGTTTCCTTGCGAGCCCGAGATTCTACGACGGAACTGCCGCCAAACGGCTTGGTCGGGTCGAACCGTTTCGGCCAAGGCGGTCTGGATCCCAAGTGGCCGCGGTCCTCACAACAGTGCCCATCTACACCGCCACCACCGAATCCGTGTCGCCGGCGGCCAGGGCGTTCATGTAGGCCAGGATCAGGTCGCGGGTGCGGTACCGCCCAAAAGCGACCTTGTCTTCACGGCGGACAATCGGGAAGGTGTCGAGCACGTACCCCGCATCTTCCCGGGTGAGGCCGTAGAGGTGGAAGTAGAGGGCGTCGAGGCGGGCGCGGAGGTGGCGGCGTTCCTCCTCGTCCCAAGAGAAGGGTGGTCCGTCGTACCCGAGGTCGCGGGCGAAGGGGGCCATGTCGTGGGAGGTGTAGGTGAGGCGAAGGACGTGGTCCTTGACGAGATCGCGGGCGGTGGTGGCGCCGAATTGGCGGTCGTAATCGGCGGGGGCGATTACGGGGAGTTGCTCGATAATGAACCAATTCAAATTCTGTCCCTGAACCTTTTGCCGCGTTACAAAATCGAAAGCGTATGCGCTCATGTTCGCAGCCAGGAGATATGACCCCTCCTTGTATTCCTCTGTCTTGTCGGGAGCGATTGGAAACAGGATTGGCAGACTGTTACCGTAACCGGCGCGCGGTGCTATACATGTGATCATAGTTCGAACGTTCGTCACGGCTGTGACATTTTTAAAGGTCACGGTCCACCCCAAGGTTTCGGGCCATTCCCCTGGTTTCTTGGGGACCCAGAACTGAGGATTGGGGACCCAATCCGGGTCGGCCAGTTCTTCGCTGGTAGCTGCCTGTGGCTGCGCGGGCCGGTTCAGGTTCTCCGGGTTTATCACCACGCTGGCGGCGCGGTGATCGAAGGGTTGTACCATTTTCCCCTCATATAGGGGCAGATACAGTTCCAACCCCCGTTTCCAGCGGTTGCCCTGCACTGGGTAGAAGCCCTCCGCGTCAAGCTGGGCGGCGGTCTTGAAATGATGGGAGTCGTTGGTCATGTCGAACATGCGCACGTACTTCACCGGCCACGCCCGGACCTCCTCACCCCCGGAGCGGTCCACCAGCACCGGATGCCGCTCGTAGATGCGGCGGGTGATCTCGGCGTCCCGGCGTCTGCGGAACACGGGCGCCGTTCCGGTATTCGGGTTCACCCGAACGAAGTCGTCCGGGGCCAGCGGAAAGCAGCGGTTCTCGTCGGCGAGTGTTCTCGTGTCGTGCAGGAAGAAGGCGCATTCGGTCCGGTCGAAGTGCCGGTCCTCGCCGCCGAAGATGAGAGCGCAGAACTTGAAAGAGGCATGAACGTCCTTGAAAAAGATTTTCTTGTTCTCGAAGTCGAACAGGCCGCCCACCCGCCCGCCGGTGGAAACGGACTTGAAGAAGGGGGCCGCGGTCTTGTCGGCGTAAATGCCCGAAGGAGTCAGCAAACCGACGAAGCCGTCCGGCCTGATCAGGGCGGTGGCCCGCTCGACGAACAGCGAGTACAGGTTGACGTCGCCGCCTCCAAGCAAGGGGTAGTCGCCGCAGGATCTGACCATGCGGGCTAAGCCCTCCGACTGCTCCTTGGCCTTGTCGAACGCGGACGCCAGGGGCGATCCCTGGTCGCGCAGCCGCTGAATGCCCTTTCGCCTTGCCGCCGCGGTTGGCGCCAGGGCGAGCTCCGGATCACGGGTCGCGAACCACTCCACTTCCTGCAACTTGATGCGGTCCCACGGCGGATTGCCGATGACGGCGTCGAACCCTCCCTGCGGGCGGCTGTCCTGCCACTGGCGCCACACCCCCGGAAAGGCGACCTCCCAGTGCAGGAAGCCCTCCCGGTCGGCGATGGCGCGGGCCTCGTTCCAGCACTCGACGAACCGCGGCCACTCCCCGGACTGGGGCGAATCGTCGCCAAAAAACTCCGGCCCGCGGGCCAACAGCTTGTACGCGTCTGCCTGGTGCCGGCCGAGCGTCAGATCCAGCGGTCCCTCGAAGGCCGCGCGCTCCTTCTTCTTCATGCCGGCCGTGAGCCAGCGCCAGCCGCAGAGGATGTCGAGCAGGCCGCGCAGGTCCGCGGTGGTCCGCTCCACCCCGCTGAACAGCTCCGCCGACTCCTGCACCTCGGCCACGTCGGAGTCGGACATCTCCTCGATGAGCCGCATTCCTTCGGTTGCGGTCTCCGCGCCCTGGATGGCGCTTTGGGCAAACAGCCCGCCCAACCGGTTCAGGTCCCGCACCGCCTCTGCTACCCGCATGCCGACCAGCGAGTCGCCGCAACGCAGGTGATGGTCGAGGAAGGAGAGCGGGGCGCCCACGGTGAAGCTGTGCAGCCACAGCGACACCTTGGCCAGCTCGACGGTCAGGGGATTCTTGTCCACGCCGTAGATGCAGCGCTTGAGGACCATGCGGCGGATGATGGCCTGGTCGGTGAGCTGGGCTTGGTCGAGGACCCAGTTCGATTCTTCCGCACGCCGGATGATCTCGTTGCGGATCGCGGCCACGCGCCCGACCAGCGGCGAAGCGTACCCGCCGTCGAGCCACTCCGGGACTGCGGCGACCTTCTCGATCAGCTCGGCGACGTAGTCGGACAGGAAGTCCACCGCCGTGACCAGGAAGTGGCCGCTGCCCATGGCCGGGTCCAGGACCTTGAGGTTCAGGACTGCCTCGGCCGGGTCGAGCCTGAGCAGCTCGGTTAGCCGTTGGTCCTTGGGCCGGCGGTCGCTCTTGAGTGCGGCAGCCTTCTCTTTGAAAGCTTTGAGACGCTCTTCCGCCAGCGGCTTGAGGGTGCGTTCGACGATGAGGTCGACCAGCTCCTGAGGGGTGAAGAAGCTGCCGCTGTCCTTGCGGGCGTACGGGTTGGGGCGGATGGCGATGCCCCCGTTTTCGCGTACCGGCTCGCGTTCGAGCAGGCGCTCGTAGATCGAGCCGAGCTGCTGCACCGACATGTCGCGGTAGTTGACGAAGCGGCGCTCGCCTTCTGCGTCCCTGGCGTGGCTGAGGTCGTAAATAACCGGGGCGACTTCGGCGTCGGGGAGGCGGACCGTTTCCAGCAGGGGCGCGGCTTGCGACGCGAACAGCCCCCCGTTGTAAGGGGGCAGGCCGATGGACGGGTCTCCCCGGTCGATGATCCGAAAGAGATTTTGGAGGCGGTCGTAGTAGTTGGTGGCCAGCGCGGAATAGGTGTCCCCTTCAGCCATCCTGCGGGCTATGTCATCCCGCACGCGCTTGCGAAGGCCGTAGTCGTCGTAGCGGGAGTCGTTGACCGGCAGCAGGCCCCGATCCTCGGCGTAGAGTACGAAAAGCAGACGGTAGAGAAAGATCAGGGCGGCCTTGTGGACCTCGGGGAGGCTGGCCGGGGAGGCATCCGCGAGCGCCTGGACGAGCCGCGGGAAGACGCTTTCGAACACCACACCCGAAAGATCCTGGGCGACATGTTGCTCGTAACGGCGGCCCTCGGCGAGCGCGGCTTCGAGGAAGGAGGCCGCGGCTCCCTCCTGCGGCGTGAAGGAGCCGCGGCGGAAGAGCAGGTGGAAGACGCGCAGATCCGCTTCCTTGTCGGGATTAAGCAGGTCGGCGAGGTCGGCCTCGAAGTAGCCGCTGGCGCGGGGACGGGCGCGGTAGTCGTACAGGCGCCAGACCCGGCCGTTGGTGAGGATGCCCCAGCGGACCCGGCTCTCGGACTCGATTTCAGCTGTGGCCAGGTAGCGGAGGATCTGGCTGTGGGGGGACCTGGCGTGGAAGCCGGCCTCCCTGTCGCGCTCGTCCAGGGACAGGCCGAAGCGCTTGCTCTCCTCGACGGCGATCGCGTATCGGGCGCGGCCACCTGGGTTGCGCTCCGCGGTGGCGCGCTCCTTGGAGCCGGCGTCGGCGAAAAGGAGGTTGTCTGGAATGTCCTCCTTGCCGGCCGTGCCCTGCTGCGGCAGGTAGTCGGTCCACCCGAGCAGCTCGAGGATCGGCCGGATCAGGTCCTGCTCGGTGGCGGCTTCGTTGGGGTCCGCGGAACGGCTGAGGGTCTCGTACCGCTGGAGCACTGCCTCCCGGAAGGCGGCGAAGGCCTCCGGGTCAGCCGAGGCCTGCCACTCGGGGGTGGCCTTTATGCCGTCGGTGAGGAAGTAATGGGTGAAGAGTTGGCCGGTCATACTCGCTTATTCATCCGGTCGACTTACGTCGACTACGCAGACCGAGATCTTCCGCGCTTCGACGGGCGACAGATTTGCTTCCGATGCCAGCCTCTCTCTCAGTTCTTCGGGGCCGGCCGGGGGGCGGCCGGAGGGCGGCGGCGGGGTGTGTTCCTTGCCGAACCAGAATACAAGGTAGATGCCGTATCCGTCAGTGTCCGGGTCGGTGGTGTACTTGGCGATCAACTGGTTTCGCATCGCGCTCCATAAGTCGCGGTGCCTGCTCTTGCAGTTCATGTTCTTCTTGATTTCCACCGGCACCTGGAAGCACCGGAAGGAAACCCGTATGTCGGCGCGGTTATCGTTGGCGTACTGCCCCTCGGGCTGGGCGTCGACCCCTTGGGGGAGTTGGTGTCGCAGGGCGGAGAGCAGGGCGTCGCGGCACACGTCCTCGTGCCTCGGTCCCGTGGGGCTCCCGTTCGAATCTACATTCCAGTACTGACGCCAGCCGTCGGTATTGCCGCTCCGGATCTGCAGGGCGAGCGGCACACCTCGAACAGAGCCTTGTGCATGCGCCTCGGCTCGTCCGCGTGGGCACCGAGGGCACTCAGGTGGCCCCTGGAGCAAGTCCATCAAGAGAGCTGAGAGATCCGCGGCGTTGGCGGGGATTCCACCGTTCAACGTCTTGCAGATCTGGGCGATATCGGGGTGGCGATAGCCGGCGTCACGGCGGATCACCCGTTGCTCATCCTGTGCCCGCGACAGCACGTCGCGCCACTGCGATAGGGACTCGTCCTCGAGAAGCCTGGCCAGCGCATCGCTGGCTTCCTTGGCCGGACAGGCGGCGAGACGCTGAATCAGGTCACCAGCAAACCGGGAAGCCTCCATTGCAGGAGTGAAGTAGGTCACCTTTTCGTTCCACTGCTCATCCGGCCCCACGGTGCTTCCCGCCAGACCGATGAGGAGTTGCAGCGCTGGACTTTGCAGTTTATCGGCAACGGATCTCACGGAACCCGGGTAAGAGAAAAAGGCCGTCAGACGCCGGATCCGCCCCTCTCGCCCCTCTGAAAATTCTTTCAACAGAGGCGCGTACACCTCTGGAGAAACGATGACCCCGGCCGCCAGCCAGTACACGCGCTGGGCGTCGTCCATGCTCTTCCGTGACAGCTTCGTGTCGATCAATCCCTGAAGGGACCTCCGATCCGCATGTTGAATGGCAGCCTTGAGCAGGTGGTCGAGCGCCTCGATCTGCTGCGACCTGCAGCGCGTCGGAAAGGCGCGCAGCAGAGGCAGGCTCGCGTGCCGAGCCACCTGGGCATGGCCTTTGTCATGCGCGAGTTTGGAGATCATGTCGATGTGCTCGCGGCCACTGCGGAACCCGGAGACCGCGGATTTCACCAGCACCTGAGCAACCATCTCGGGACGCTCGGACAGGAGCCGCTCATACCATCTGCAGCTCCGGTTCAAGAGGGGCCAGTTGCAGTGGAACGCTATCGCCCGGCTGACAAGGCCGGCGTCCCATCGGGATACGTCCGTCGTCTTGGCGGCTTCCTCGATTCCAGCCAGGAACGGCTCGCCGAGATAGTGCAACCTGTTCTGCTCCCTGAGGCGCAGGATTTCCTCCAAGGCCGGGACATCCTCCCGGTGGATCGAGTTCCGGAGGCCGTGGAGGGCCGCATCGATCATGTCCCGCTCGCTAGCGAGGCTTTTTTCAAGGGTCTGCGGCCCCTGGAGATTCAGCGTGGCAATATGGTGGAGCAGCGCCGGCGCCGCCCGGTTCTCGAGTAGTTCTGTCTTGTTGGACCGGACATGGTCGAGCCACTGCTGCTGTTCCTCCTCCTGTTGCCGGCGTCCTTCTTCCTCGTATTGCAGGTGCTCCTTGAGAATGGGCGAAGGTGACAGTAGTTGATCCAGCCGGTCCTTCAACCTCGCCTTCTCCTGTGTCCGTTCTTTCAGGACTTCGAGTGACAGACCCGCATCCCCTACATGATCCCGATGCGCCCCTAATGCCCATTTCAACAGGTGCTCTGCAACCAACGGCTTGGCGTCGGCCATGGAGACCGCCTGCTCCAGGCACCAGAGGCCGAAGTCTGGCGGCAGGCTGGACAGGTGCAGGTGCTGATGCCGAAATGCAGCGAGGTTGAATTCATTGGGACAGTGGGTAACCCCCTCCAGGATGACGGCTTTCTGGATTTCGGGTCGCTCTTCCAGCCAGGAGCGGATCTGGTTAATACTTTCGTCGCGTCTGGGGAAAGCAAATGCTCCAGTTGCGTTTCCACCGATGGCCTTTTTCCGGCAGCCCACGTCGAGCCAGTTGTACAGGCGCGCAGGATCCAGTTGGTCTCCGTGCGCTTTCAGGCCGCGAGCCAGGAGATACACTGGGAGAACCTCTGGAGAGGAAACCGGTTCGGGAAGCCGCTTGGTCAGATGGTCGAGGAGTTCGGCCACCTGCTCATTCGAGGAGTTCTGGACCAGGTCTATTTCCCAGAAGTAGTAGTAGCTTCCGAAAAAATTCGGTTTTCCCCTGCCGTAGAAATCCCACACCTCCGAGGGCGGGAGATCCCGCGGATAGAGCTTTGCGAGCAGGATTCCGAGAAGTTCGTCGTCCGGGTCCGAGGGGCAGCCGCTTTGAATTTCAGCTAGCAGCCCCCTGAGCTCGCCTGTTCTGTCCTCGCTGTCCGGGCAGTTGTGGATGAAGGCATTGAGGGCGGAAGTATTGACGCGAGGCCACCTCGTCTCGTCGCGGACGATTTCGATCAGCAGTGCACTGAGCCCTGGCAGAGGCGCCCCTTCCTGCAAGGCACACAAGACAAAGTCGGTGAACGTCTGGTGGTCCGCGCCGCGGTCCTCGTCTTCCAGAACTTCCCTCAGCACCGGTTCCATATCCGGCGCAGCGAGGGCGCCGAAGGCCCCAGCCGTCCACCGGACCGAACCAAGCCGCTCTCCCTCTCGGTTCAGGGATTCCAGCAGCGTCCGTTTCTCGTAGTCAGTGAACTCCCCGATGTCTCCGTACAGCCCGACGCCGATGGGGTCGCGTTCGATGAGGTCCGTCCGGGCGTCCCTGGAATGGGCCGCGAGCCAGGCGGAAAGTCCCCTCATCTCCGTGACCACGCCGCCGTCCTCCCCCACCATCAGGGCGATGACCCGGCGGGCCGGGAGCCCGTCCTCGATGACCCCGGCCAAGTGCCGGGCTCCGAGGAACTCGGCGACGTGGCGGTGAACGGGCGTGAAGCGGTTGCTGGAGGCGCTCTTGAACAGCTTCGTGGCGAGTGCGAACCGGAGCGCTTGGCGGTTATAGTCGCACTGGTCCAGAGCGGGGTACTCTTCGTCCGGCTCGCCGCGCAAGGTGTACCCAGCCCCGCCCGAGATCAGTTGAACTGCGCAGAGATGTCCCGCAGCATCGAGAAGCTGGTTGGGAGCAGGTGGTCTTCTCCACTCTTCCGCCGACTGACGCTCCTCGTTGTGTTCGCGGACCATCTGCCGGCAAGCCTTCTCGAAGGTCTCCATGCGGTTCTCCGGCCACCCGCCTCCCCCGCCGACGACATCGGCCAGCATTCTCAGGGTCTGCGGGTTCGTCAACAGCCCTTCGACACCCCGCTCTCGCGCCTCCTTGATGAACTCACGGCCACCTGCGAGATCCCGCCGGCCCTCCAGGATCGAGGCGATGTCCGCATCCGTCAGGGGATCGAGGCGCAGCACCTTCACCTGGGAGTCCGGCGACACGGATTCCAGGTGCTGCCGGTCATTCTCCCCCAGCCAGTCCGCCTCCCGGCACGACAGCCGGAAGCGCGGCTTGCCCAGCGCGCGCAGAAGCTTCCGGATCTCCCTGAACTCGCTCGCTCCTTGTGCGCCTGCCCTGACTTCATCCAGTCCATCGATGAACAACGTCTTCTCCCGCCATTCGGATGGAAGAGTACTCACGTCGTAGCTCAGGAAATTATCGGCGGTGATCAGGCAATGGGCCTCCTCCCCCAGTGCCTCGCACTCCATCTCGAAGGCAGTCGTCTTTCCGGCGCCGGGATCGCCTACCAGCACGTAGGCCGGCGTATCCCGGTACTCCTTCAAAGGGCGGGACTGCCGTTCCTCGCGGTGATGCCGATCCCCGTCCCCGTCCGGGATCTCGGTGCAGGTGCGGGAGACGATCACCCCCATGCTTCCTCGAACCATTCACCGGCGGGTGCCGTGAGGAACTCGTTGAGCGGAACCCCGTCCACCCCGACAAGCAGACGGCCGCAGGGACCGAAGCGCCCCTCGAAGGCAGCCATCCCCGGCAACGGCCTCCGGCCTCGCGTGGGCTTCCGCTCCTCGCCGCTCTTCACCTCGACGGCGACCACGCGGTTCCCCCGTTTCAGCACGAAGTCGACCTCGTTCGACCCCTCCCGCCAGTAGAGGAGGCGCATATCGGATTCGGCGGTGTTGAACAGGTGCGCGCCCACGGCGCTCTCGACGATGCGGCCCCAGAAGGTGCGGTCGGCCTGCGCTTCATCGAATGAGTACCCCGAGCCGGCCGTCATCAGGGCGGTGTTCAGCACGTTGAGCTTGGGACTGGAAGCCCGCCTCGAAGCGGGGCTGCCGGTGTGCTTCTGCAGGCCGGCGAGCAGGCCGGCGCTTGCGAGCAGGTCGAGATAGCGCGCCAGGGTGGTCGTGTTCCCGGCGTCCTGGAGCTCGCCCAGCATCTTGTTGTAAGCAAGGATTTGCCCGGAGCAGTCGGCGCCCAGCTCGAGAAGCCGCTTGAGCAGGGCCGGCTTTTTCACCGGGGTCATGGCCAGGAGGTCGCGCTCGATGTTCGGCTCCACGAGGGCACCGAGGATGTAGCCGCGCCACCGGTCGGGGTTCCGGACGAGGGGCGCCGCCCCCGGCCAGCCTCCGAAGTAGAGGTACTTCGGCAGGTCGAAGCCGAAGGCCGCGGACATCTCGGCGAAGGACCAGTGGGTGACGCGGATGGTCTCGAAGCGGCCGGCGAGGCTCTCGCTCAGCCCCGACTGCATGAGCAGCGGAGCCGAGCCCAGGATGACCACGCGCAGGGGGCAGTCCCGGGCGCGGTCGGCGTCCCACAGCCCCTTCACGGTCTCCGACCACCCCTCGATCTTCTGGATCTCGTCGAGGACCAGCACGGACCCGCGCGGGGATCGTCCCGCTTGCTCTCGGGCCGCGTCCCACTGGCGCACCAGCCATTTCGAGTCCCGCTCCGGGTGCAACCGGAAGGTGGCCGCATCCTCATCGTGCGGGGCGGGGAGTCCGGGGACCTCGGGCTCGTCGACCGCGAGGTAGCGGCTTTCGAGGTCGATCCGGCCCAGGGCCTGGCGGGCGATGGTGGTCTTGCCGGTCTGGCGCGGCCCGAAGAGGGCGATGATGTGGCGGGCGGGCTCGGCCAGGCGCTCGACGAGCGTGTCGACCTGGGGGCGTTGGAAGGGCTCCATGCCCGGGAAATTACACTACTGAGTAAAAATACTCAATAGCGTAAACCGCCCCCGGGAGCTACCGGGAATGGATCAGGCTTCGACTGCCCCCCGCGGTTCCACCCGTTCGATCTGGCGCCGGCTCGTGGGCTCTGCGACCCTCGACACCTCACCCCTCCCAGCGGCTGACCACCTGCCCTTCCCGCTGCACCCGCCCGTGCAGCTCCGCCCACTCCTTCGAGCCGTCGTCGTCGAGAATCTCGGTGCGCACTCCCTCTACGTAGGTGCCGGGGGTCGCGAGGCCGTCCATGTAAATGCAGGTGCCGTCCGGATAGACGACGGCGTTGATCAGCCGCGGTTTCGGGTGGATGAACAGCTCCCCCCGGCTGGCGTGCTCGTCGAGGACCTCCTGCGGAACCCGGAAGCGCTCGACCGCGTCCTCGTCCACCTCGACGCCGAGGCCGGGGCCGTCGGGGACGCGCTGGTGTCCGTTGACCACGCGCACCGGCTCGCTCAGCAGGTGGTGGCTGTAGAGGTTGATGCAGCTGATCGCCGGCCACTTGGCGTGGGTCAGCACCGCCCCGAGATGGGCGTCCCAGGTGGTAGTGAGCCCGTTGCCGACGATCTGCAGCCAGAACGGCATCGAGACTTCCGCGGCGCACTGTCCCTGCCTGACGGTGTTGGACTTCCCGCCGCCGATGACGAAGCCGTCGCAGACCTCCTCGCGCACCGCGGTGGTGAACGGCGGCGAGCCGAAGTGCATGGCCACCGGCCTGTTGACCGCCCGGCGGATCTGGCGGTTGCCGAGGATGTCGTCCTGCGGTATCGGGGTCTCGAACATGGCGACGTTCTCGAAGGCCTCGAGCCGTTTCATGATCGGCACCGCGTTGGCGGCGTTCTCCCAGGAGCCGTTGGGATCGAGGTCGAGGTGGAAGTGCGGCGGCACCACCTTGCAGATGGCGTCGACCTGGGCGACGATGTCGTTCCAGGGCCGCGGTTTGTTCTTGAGGCTCGTGTACCCGTGCTCCACCGCTTCGGCCGCCTCCGCGGCCCAGTTCTCCGGCGAGGAGTGGCTGCACCACCAGGAGATCGGGGTCCAGTCCCGCACCTTGGGCGCGATCAGCTGGTGCACGGGCACTTCGAGGATCTTGCCGACGGCGTCGAATAGGGCCATCTGCAGGCCGGCGCCGAGGCCGTCCTCGTTCATCAGCTCCGCGGGACTGCGCCCGATCGCGCTGGCGACCGTGTCGTCGGTGACGCGGCCGTAAGTGTAGTGGACGACGGTTTCCCCCCAGCCGACGTGGCCGCTGTCGGTGACGACCTTGCACAGCTCGAGGATCGACCAGTTGTAGACCGACTGGCGCGTGATCTCCTGCTGGCGCGTGGTGAAGGGGACGTCGACGACGATGCGTTCGACTGCGGTGACTTTCATGGGGCTCCTTTCCTGTCTTGGGAAATCGGTCGATTCGCCTGCCCTGCGCCTGCGGGAGGGGCTTCAGCCTTCCAGCAGGTCGAGCAGGTTCTCCCCGGCGATGCGGTCGCGGTCGCCGTCGCCGAGGAAGGGCATCTTCCACAACAGCCCGAGGGTCTGCGGGAAGGTCTGGTGGTTGAGGTGGGGGGTGAAATCGGATGCCCACAGCAGCCGCTCGACGCCGAACGCCTCGATCAGCACCTCGACATAGGGCCAGGCGAGCTCGTGGGGGTAGTCGTACCAGGGTTCGGTGAGGGCGTAGAACCCGCTGAGCTTGACGCGCACTTCCGGGTAACGGGCCAGGCCCGTCTGGTGGCTCAGCCCCGACCGCGCCTGCTCCCGACCGATGGGGGAGGCGACCCGGTCGGGCAGGCCGAGGTGGGACATCACCAGGCGCAGCCGCGGGTGGCGCTCGAGCACCCCATGCCAGGCCGACCAGAGCTCCCCCCTGGAGTTGACGCTGAGCAGCCAGTTCCGCGCGATCATCCATTCCCAGATCTCGTCCGGGAAGGTCCGCAGGCCCGCGACGTTCTCCGGGTCGATGTACATCACCAGGCCGACGAACCCCTGGTCCTGCCATTTCGCGAGGGTTTCGAGCGACGGGGGGTCCCCCGGGTCGACGTAAGCGGCGGGCCGGATCCAGTCGTACTTCGGTTTCAGGCCGGCCACGTATTCGTTGTTCCCCTCGTTTCCGCCCCCCCTGTGGCAGACGATCAGGGCCGCGGCGACGTCGTGCTCCCCGGCCAGCGAGTCGTAGCAGGCGGCCTCGTCGATCTGCACGCCCGGCCGGGTGGGGAAGGTGCCCTGCAGGCTGTGCTCGAAAAGGTGAATGTGGGCGTCCGCGCGCCGCGGCATGTCGGGTCTCCGTTCCGTGTTTACGGGTTCTCTGCGGTCCGGTACTGGGCGAGGTCCCCCCGGTATGTCAGCCCCAGGACCTCGCGGGAGCGGGCGACGTCGCAGGTGGCGTCGGCCTCGGGTTCGCCCACCGTGTGAAAGATGTCGAATTGGATGTTCTCCGACTCGAGGGCGAGCCTGCAGGCATCCGCCAGATCGTGCCGGCAGACCCAGCCGCTGCTTCCCAGGTGCGACATCACCAGCTGCTCGCGGAAGCGGCCCATGCCGATGCGGCTGTCGACTATGTAGTCGGGGCGCATGACGACGATGGAGAGGCCGTGGCCCTCGTGGTACTGGCGGCACATCTCCTCCTGCAGCCGCTTGGTCACGGCGTAGAGGGAGGCGTCGGGCCGGCGCATTTCCGCGGTGAAGAAGCGGCCGTCCGGATGCCGGCTTTGGCAGGAGCCGACGTGGACGACCCGTTTGAGGCCGCGGCGGCGGGCGGCTTCGAGGAAGTTCCACAGGCCGCGCACGTTGACGGCGAAGGCGGTCTCGGCCTCCTCCTCGGCAGGGCGGTCCGTGGGGAAGAAGGCGGTCGCGTGGACCGCGGCGTCCATCCCCTCGAGCGCGGTATCGACGGAAGCGAAGTCGGTGATCTCCCCGTGAACGACCTCTCCCTCCCAGGTTCCGTCGACGTCCTCCCAGGCCCGCCAGGCATCCGGGGAGCGGTCGACGGCGCGGACAATGTGCTTCTCCTTCAGGTTGCCGAGCAGGGCGCGGCCTAGCCAGCCGGCGGCGCCGAATACGGCGATATGCATGGATAGATGGCTCCCGGAGCGAGGGGAACGGCCTTGGAAGGGGCCGCGAAAGGCGGGTAATATAGATTCCCCCAAGGATCGGGAAAGCGCCGGAATCCTCGGGAAAGAGAGGTGGATGATGTATTGGACCGGACAGACCTTCAAGTTGAAGCCGGGCGGCTCCGACGAGTACAGGAAGGCCCACCGCGAGCTGTGGCCCGGGGTCGCCGAAGCGCTGAGGGCGAACGGGGTGAACATGGTTATCCACCACTACGAGGACCGGCTGTACATGTTCGCCACCGCACCCTCGCAGCGGTGATCGGCGAGATCTGAGGACCGCTGGAACCCGCGAACGAGCCCCTGCCGGCCGGTCGACGTGCCGGTCATGCAGCGGTTTCCCCTGGCCTGGATCACAGCTCCCCGGCTTCCAGGGCCCGGCGGCCGAGGGCCTCGATATCCTCGTCGACGCTGGTGGGGCGGGTCAGCAGCAGGGTCAGGTCCATCTCCCAGCAGGTGCCGGCGGCGATCGTCTCCGACGTGGAGCCGAGGTTGAGGTGATTGTCGAGCCAGCACTCGCAGAGCACGTACTCCTGGCGCGCCCCGGGAATCCCGCGGGGCCGGCTCAGGGCCAGGATGTCGCCGCGCGGCCCCCCGTAGAGGGCGACGAACAGGTTCCCCTCGTACTGCTGGAACTTCTCGCCCGACAGGATGCGCTGCTCCCCGGCGCCGCGGTGGTCGACGAGCATCCGCTGCCCGTCGGAGGAGATCACCAGGACGCGGTCGGTGCCCCACTCCTGCGGGTGGCGGCGCTCTTCGGGGAAGAAATTGCAGTACTGGATTGCGGCGACGTCCCAGGTCTCCCGGGCGCTGAAGCGGCACCTGAGATCGAACCGCAGGCGGTCCTCGAGGTAGGGAATGGTCGCGTCGATTTCCGAGACCGCGGTGCCGGCCGGGTTTTCGGAGGTGATGCGCAGGCGGACCGCGTCCGGGCCGTTTTCCAACAGGTCCACCGACTTCGGCTCGTTGAGGCAGTGGTGGGCGGAGTTGGCGTTGGCGAGGAACCAGTAGAGCGGCAGGCGGGCCATGGAGGGCGCCGTATCTCCCGGCACCTTGAGGTCGCGCATCTTCAGGTCGCGCAGGCAAAGGGAGCCGAGGTTGCCGCGGGGCTGGGCGGACGAGAACAGCAGGAGGTTGCGGCGGTCGTCCCATTTCTGCGTTGCCAGCGCCACGCCCGGTGCAGAGGCCAGCTCCACTTCGGTCTGGCGGCCCGCGGCGAGGTCGAAGGTGGTCAGCAGCTCGTCCGGGGCCCGGTCCCCGTCGGTCAGGATCGGTCCGTGGCGGTCGTCGGGGCGCACCAGGTTGGGGCCGTTCGGGTCGTCGTCGACGCCGCCGCCGGCCACCGGGAACGGCAGGGCCTCGCTTCCACCGACGCGGACCGCGGGACCGGGACCGATGCCGCGGACGCAGAGACGTGCACGGCCCTCCGTCCCGCCGGCCGGGTAGGTCACCGTCATGCGCGGAGCGGTCTTGCGCACCGTGGTCGACCCATCCATCGGCGAGTGGAAGAGGACGGTTCCCCCGGTCACGGAAGGGGTCGGCGGCTGCTCGAAGGAGCGGACCTGGCGCTCGACGGCTTCGTCCTCCTCGCCGCATAGAAGGGCGAGCAACCCGTGGAAACCCTGGACCGGCTCCCTGTCCAACGGGTCCCCTTCCGTCCAGGCGGCGCGCAGGGCCGGTCCTTCCTCCAGCCGTAGCGAGGACCAGCCGGCAGGGCTGCCCCACTGCTCGAAGTACGGGCCCCAGGAGCGGTAGAACGGTGGGCCACTTGGCTCCACCAGCTCCCATGCTTTGCGAGCGTCCGCGGGTTGCGGTTCGGCTACCCCTGGAGGAAAGGCCCAGAGTCCGCCGCCGCGGTAGCTGAGGACCGCGGTGCGCAGTCCGCTCTCGTGGGCCAGGCGGATCCCATCTCCGCCTGCCGGGCTCCAGCCACCGGCAAAGGGGAGACTGGCGCCTGCTGCCAGCAGCCGGCCCCCTCTGCCCGGGTGGACGAGCCGCAGCATGGCGCTCAGGTATACCGGGCCGTCGGCCCAGGCCCAGGTCTCCTGCATGGCGTCGCCGAGGTGGATGCCGTCGCCGTCGCGCAGGCGCTGCACGACGCGGAGGACGAGACGGTGGGGACCTGCCTCCACCGGAATCAGGCGCGGGTCCGGGTCGTCCGCGGAACGGAGGACCGCCCCTTCGAGCCGGGCCTCCATCGAGAAGGTGCCGACCGGCACGAGGGAACCGCCGCGGCGGTGCGAGAGCGACAGGCGGCCGCCTTTGTGGCGGTCCCAGGAGAGCTCGAGGCTGCCGATGCGCCCGACGAGGGACCTGCCCTCACGGGTGAAAAGACCTGTGTCCATTTAAAGCCTTTCTGCAGGGGAACCGATGAGTCTGTTGGGAAAACCGTTGCGCCGGGGAATCTAATGTTTCGCTGCGGGCCGCCGAGGTTTATTGCCGGCGGGCTCCGCATCCCGCCAAGGGTCATCCGGCACCAGCGGCAACACAATCTCGCTTGACCCGATTGTTTCAAAAAGCTGTTATCCCTGGCAGGATTCGCGCCGGTTGCTCAGGGAGTGGGTGAGACGGCATGGCGCCTGGAAACAACCAAAACCTGGCCGACTGCGCGGCAAGTGCAGTCCGGCTTCGAGGAGGGAACCATGACCGAAGACAACAAGTGGGACGGCTTCATCGAAGATGTGCGGCAGTACGTCGACAGCGGTCGCCTGGATGACGAGGAGATAGTCTACAAGCGTGAGATAGGAAAAAACCTGGCGGCCGCCCGGGACGCCCTGCTCGCGGGAAACGGCAGTTGGCTCGATCTCCTCAAGGCTGCGATCAGGGACAACCGGAACAACCTGGTCTACTGGCGTAATGGGCAAAAAGTCATCCGCTGGCTAGATGAATTCACGGACGAAGCATCGGCATCGCTGCTAGCCTTCTGGTCCGCCGGCGAGCAAGGGCCGGGTGCCCGCATCCGCTCTTTCGCCAGCCAGTTTCCCGAGGAGGTGATCAAAGGCCCGGGAGTCCGCCTGAACGTGATCTCCGTGCTGCTGATGGGGATGGACCCCGATCGATACCCCCCTTACAGAGAGCAGCTCTTTTCCGATGCGTACAAACTCACCGGGTATCCCTCCCTTCCCCGGAGGGCAGATGAAGGGACTCGGTACGAGCATGCCTTGAACTTCCTTGAGTTCCTCGTTGAGAAAGCGCGCTCGAAGGGACTTGAGAGACCCAGTAATCCTCTTGAGGCCCAGTCGGTGGTTTGGGGAATCCAGGCAGACAGTCAACCGGATGCAGCCGATGTCGATGACGCTGAGACAGGGGATGAGGAGGTAGAGGTTTCAATGGATTCCACGGAACCAGCGCCCAACCTGCAAGCGCTCGCTGCCGAGTTGCTGTTCGACGTGGAAGAGCTTCGCAATATCGAGAAACTGCTCGACGACAAACGGCAGGTCATCTTTCAGGGACCGCCGGGCACCGGCAAGACTTACGCCGCGCGGAAGCTGGCGCGCTGCCTCGCCGGGGCGGAGGAGCGCGTCAAGCTGGTGCAGTTCCATCCGTCCTACGCGTTCGAGGACTTTGTCCAGGGCTTCCGGCCCGGGCTTGTCGACGGACACCCCGGCTTCGAACTGCGAAACGGACCTCTGCTCCAGGCGGCCAAAGCGGCCCGGTCCGATCGGAATTCCAACCACTTCCTCGTCATCGACGAGATCAACCGGGGCAACCTCGCCAAGGTGTTCGGCGAGCTCTACTTCCTGCTTGAGTACCGCGACGAGGAGATGGACCTGCAGTATTCCAGCGAGTCCTTCGCCCTGCCCAAAAACCTCTACATCATCGGTACAATGAACACCGCCGACCGCTCCATCGCCCTCGTCGATCTCGCCCTGCGCCGCCGCTTCCATTTCGTGGAGTTCCATCCCGACAGGCCGCCTGTACAGGGCTTGCTCAGGCGTTGGCTGGAGAAGCATGCGCCGGAAATGGTTTGGGTGGCGGACGCGGTCGAACGGGCGAACGAGAAGCTGGACGACCGGCAGGCATCCATCGGGCCGAGCTATTTCATTAAGAAGGACAGGCTCGACGACGACAAGGCCGGCATGATCTGGGAGCACAATGTCCTCCCTTACATCGAAGAGCGCCTCTACGGGGAACGCGACCCCCGCGCAGAGTTCGATCTCGATAGACTCCGACGGGAGAGCGCCACGAGGCAGGATGAGGAAGAACAGCAAGAAGGCGGGGTTCCGGACAATGACGAAGCTTGACCTGAAGGAGCACGAGAAAAGCGAAGCGGTACAGCTTTCAGCTTCCCAACGAGACGCGCTTCTCGACATCCTCACTGTCGAGCCGGCAGCCGGGACGAAGAACGAGTACCACCTGACGCCCGGTTCCACCATAGGCGCGCTCGAAATCGGCGATCTCTCGGTCGCAATCCGTCCCAAGCTGCCGATCGCGCGCGTGCTCTACCTGGCTTCTTTCGCAATGGACGGGATCCGTTTCCGGGAGGACCGTTTCGACTTCGAGGATGCACCTACCCTGGTCGAAGCGCTGGCCCCCGCGCTCGTCTCCGCGGCGCAGCGGGCGTTTGCGGGTGGGCTGCTCCACGGCTATCAAATCAGGGAAGAGGCCCTGCACACGGTCCGCGGGCGAATCCGCATCGGCGAGCAGCTTCGCCGGCGCTTCGTTCTCCCGGTGCCGATCGAAGTCCGTTACGACGACTTCACGGAGGATGTGCTGGCCAACAGGCTGGTGAAGGCCGCGGCCGCGAGTCTCGGCCGGCTGCGCATCCGTCCCCGGTCCCGTACCGCGCTGGCCGGGATCGGCGCCAGGCTCGACAACGTGAGCCTCGAAGAGTTCCCGCCGAACGCTGTCCCGGAGGTCGCGTTCGACCGGCTGAACGAGCACTACCGGGAGGTCGTGACCCTGGCACGGCTCATCCTGCGTTACGCCGCCATCGAAGTCGGACGCGGCACCGTTCGGGCAGCAGGTTTCCTGATGGACATGAACGAAGTGTTCCAGGAATTCGTGACTCGGGCTCTCCGCGACGAACTGGGCCTTTCGGAACGGACGTTCCGGTCCGACGAGGAGAAATCCGGAGTCTTCCTCGACGAGAGGGGAAGAGTCGCGTTGAAGCCCGACCTGTCGTGGTGGGACGGCCGTACCTGCAGATTCGTCGGTGATGCCAAGTACAAGCGGGTCCAGGATGAGCGTGTCCCCAACGCCGACCTGTACCAGCTTCTCGCCTATGCCACCGCGTTGGATCTGCCGGGGGGCCTGCTTGTTTATGCCGGGGGCGAAGCGGAGGATGTAGTGCATCAGGTTCGTCACGCCGGGAAACGACTCGAAGTCGCCGCGCTCGACCTGTCGGGGATGATCGGCGATCTGCAGGCGCGCATCCGCGAACTGGCGGTAAGGGTTCGCGCCCTTCGTTGCGAAGTCCGGTCCGCGGGCACACCTACCTGAGGTGTGGTGCCAGCATTTGCATTTGGGCGGCGGCATCCGCGGCGAAAAGTGCGGCTGCCCTGCGTTATCTTGTACGCCTCCGGATCGATTAAATAGACAGCCTGGAACCAGATTGAAATCCCCGCGAGTCATCCCACAGGAACACCGAAAGGAGCTAACAGTTGATGAAGCAAGTACTCTGCATGCTGGCGGCCCTGTTGCTCGGCACGACCGCTTCCGAGGCGCTGCAGCGCACCGACACCGAGTTCAAAATCTTCCAGTTTCCCGCGGACATGATCCCCCGCATCGACGGCAGCACCGACGACTGGGAGATGGTCCCCGAGGAGTACGTCTACGGCACCGACCAGTTGAAGGACACGGTGATGGGGAAGGGGACCAACCACGACCCGGAGGACCTCGATGTCAGGGTGCGCGTCGGCTGGGTCAACGGCCTCAACCGCCTCTACTTTCTGTACGAGGCGTACGACGATTTCTGGAACATGTACTACGCCCGCGGCGACCTCTTCGAGATAGCCGTCGACGCCGACCGCTCGGGGGGGCCGAACATCACAAACCCGCAGATCGATGACCCCTGGGAGAGCCACTTCCTGTTCAAGGGGGTGCACGCCCAGAACTACCACATCTTCACGCCCCCCGGGGAGGGGCGGGACTGGGTCTTCGTCTGGGGCTGCCAGCCCTGGATCGGCAAGCTCCCGTACGCCAACCATGCCTATTCCTACGACTTCAAGGAGGGGGAGAGCGGCAACCTCGTGCTCGAGTGCTGGATCACCCCGTTCGACTACGCCCCTTACGACGGGCCGGAGCGGGCCAGCGTTTCGCAGCTTGTCGAGAACGGCCTGATCGCGCTCTCCTGGTCGATCCTCGACTACGACGAGGATCACACCCAGTACGAGGGGTTCTGGAACCTCTCCCACGAGACCCGCATGGACAACAACGCCTCGAACCTGTGCGCCTTCCGGCTGATGCCGCTGGAACCTGAGCACCTGAAGTCGCTCGAGGCGGAGTACGAATACACCGTCGTGGACATGGACCGCCGCATGGTCGCCTTCACCGACCGCTCGCGCGGGGAGATCAACTCCTGGTCGTGGGACTTCGGCGACGGCACGACCTCGGAGGAGCCGCACCCGATCCACCAGTACGGCGAAGCGGGCGCGTTCGTGGTGACCCTGAACGTCGAGGGCCCCGAGGGAAAGGCCCGGCGCGTCAAGGTCTACGAGGTGATGGTGAAGTGACCGCGGCAGGTCGCGGCATGACGGAAGCAAGGCGGTTTCCGGTGAGGGTCGGCGGCAGCCGCACGATGGACGAGATCGTGCGCGCCGGCGGCTACGACGGGGTGCACTCCTTCATCGACCAGGAGAACTTTCCGCTGGTGCCGCGGCCGCAGGCGGAGGTCGCTGTCGAGCTGGTCGGCCTCGGGCGGATCGCCACCTCGGCAGAAGGAGTCGCCGAGCTCCACAGGCGCGGACTGCGGCGGCCGACTCCGGAAGAGGCGGTCTGCTTCGGCGAGCAGCACCCGGACGCGCAGCGGCATCGCCCTATCGTCTGGCCGCACGAGCCCTTCGCGCATCCCGACGGCAGCCGGCGCCTGCTCGTGCACTTCGGCGGCACCGGGTACCGAAGCCTCGATCTCTACGTCGACAGCGCCTGGGGCGCCTACTGCGTGTTTGCCGGGGTGAGTGAACCGCCCCGCCGGATGAGGAGGGACTCCTTCACTGGCAGCCGTCGTGAAGCTGCGCCAGCACGCCCTTGAACTCCTCTGTCTGCTGCTTGAATAGCGGCCACACTTCATCCGCCTCTTGAAGCAGCTCGGTGCTGCGCTCCCAGCGCAGCTGTCCGCCGTAGATGTTCCGGAACAGCTGGCGGAAACGCAGAAAGGGCCGCAGCCGTTCGGCCATGCCGGAGGTCAGGACCCGGGGGCGGACACCCTCGACATCTTCCTCCATCCGGTTCAGGAGCTGGCTGTGCCAGTCCCCCCCTCGAGGCAGCTCCTCGTCCAGCTCGACCGCGATGCGCTCGAATACGCGCTCGATCCCCGAATAGAAATCGTGAAGTACGCTCGCAACCCCGCGCACCTCCAGGCGGCTCGGGATTCCTCCCACGCCGCCCAGGTCGCTTCGGGATTCGGCGAGCAGGCGCTCGATCTGCGCAATTTCCCGGTCGATGTCAGCCTTGAGAAGCAGGAACTTCCGGGGGAGTAGAACTCCTTCCCGTTGCGTGCCGCGGACCAGCTCCGGGGGGGCCTCCTCGATGAGTATGAGGTCGACGTCCCGCCCGGCGATTTCAGCCGCTTCGGACAGGGCCTGGAGATAGCGATGCGAGTCGAGGCCCCGGACGCAGAGGTCGATGTCGGATCTCTCGTGGAAGCGCCCCGCGCCGCTGACGGAGCCGATGAGATACACCTCGGAGGCACCGAACTTCTCCACCAGCAGCGCGGCACAGGCGCTCGCATTGGCGCGGGCCTGAGCAAGCGACTCGTCCAGTTCGGCGGTCTCGCGGCTCAGGCGCTCCCGCCAGGCCTCGATGTAGGAATCGAAGTTCGTGTTCAAGCTTATGTCGAAGCGGTCTGCAAGAGGGGCAGTTTGCTGTTTCTCCGCAAGGTACTGGCCCTGCAAATCATGGTCAAAATGTCGCAGGCGCGGCGGGGAACCCGGGCCCCCCCGGTGGCGCCGCAGGCCCTGTCTGGCCAGATTACGCGCGTCCTGTCCGCCGGTACGCGAGCGCCCCGGGCGGTCCCGCCCTTATCGCGGTTCCTTTCCGACCAGGACAGCCCCCGAAGAAAGAGGACCCGTGCTGACCGAAGAGGAAAAATGGCATTTCGACATCCAGGGGTTACCTGGTGCTGCGGAACGCGGTATCCCCGGAGGACGTCGCCGGGATGCTGCGGCTCGCCGACGAGTGGCACGCCCTGGAGGAGGGCGAGCTGCCCCCGCCCCTGTCGACCTACCGCGACGCCAGCACGAAACCGACCAGCCCCCGTTCCATCTTCCAGGCCGAGTACGCCGACGAGGTGTTCGAGCGGCTGGTGCTCAACCGGGAGATCATGCAGGTGGTGCTGGTCCTGACCGACAACTGCCCGCAGCACGCCGGCACCGGCCTGGCGCGGAACACCAGGGAGACGGACGACCTGCCCTTCCACGGCGGCGTCAGCGGCGGCATCCACCACCCGGCCAACGACTACCAGGCGGCCGACGGCAGGATATTCGCCACCTTCCTCAACGCCGGCGTCTCCCTGGTCGACGTGCCGGCCGGCACCGGCTTCGTCTGCATCCCGGGAAGCCACAAGGCCCACTTTCCCAAGCCGGACCGCGTCACCATCTACGACGGGCCGCCCCTGGTCGCCAACCCGGCGGTGCGGGCCGGGGACGCGGTGCTGTTCACGGAAGCGCTCTGCCACGGCGCCCGCAGGTGGACGGAGGAGAGCCCGCGCACCACCGCCTTTGTGCGCTACACGACTTCGTACGCATCCTGGTCGCCAGGGGGCGGTCCCATGGAGGAGTACCGCGACCGCATTTCACCCGACCTGTACGAGCTCAAGAAGCCGGCCTCGTTCCTGCACCGCAAGAAGGTGGTGCAGCGGCTGCTCGACGAAATGGGAGAATGACAGTGAATCGAAAAGGAGGACGCTGCCCGTGAACCTCGAAGAGATCCGCACCCACTATCCCGGCCTGCAGAGCGGCATTCAGCTGAACACCGGCGGGGTCGGTCTGCCCTCCAACGAGGTGCGGGATGCGATCGAAACCGGTTTCAACAGGCTCTACGAAGAGCACGTGCCGCCGATCGAGTGGCATTCCCTGATGTGCCAGTCGGCCGAGGTGGCGCGGGGGAAGCTGGCGGCCTTCCTCGGGGCGGAGACCGAGGAGATCGCCCTCACCATCAGCACCGCGGACGGGTACGCCGCGGCGATCGCCGGGTTGTCCTGGGAGCCGGGGGACGAGGTGGTGATATCCAGCGAAGAGCACCCGGTTCCGCACCGGGCCGTGCTCGGTCTCCAGCAGCGGGAGGGGGTGGTTCTCAAGGTCGTCGAGATCGACCACGATCCCGCGGTGATGCTGGCGCGCACCGAGGAGGCCCTGACGCCGCGCACCCGGATGATCTGCATGAGCCACGTCACCACCGACACCGGCCTGGCGGTGCCGGCCGCAGAGATCTGCAAACTGGCGCGCGAGCGGGAGATCCTGACGCTGTGGGACGGATGCCACTCGACCGCGCAGATCCCCGTGCATCTCGACGGAATGGGCTGCGACTTCTACGCCTCCAACTGCTACAAGTGGCTGCTCGGTCCGATGGGGACCGGTTTTCTGTACGTGAGCAGGGAGGCGCAGCAGAAGCTCAAGCCCCTCGTGCATCCCCACAGTCCCGGGGGCGGCGCCGGCCAGTACAGGTTGGGCAACCCCGCCCACGCCCTCTACGCCGGGGTGGGAGCCGCCATCGATTTCATCGAGAGCATCGGCGGCGTCGAGGCGGTGCGGCGGGAGTGCGTGCGCAAGACCGACCTGCTCAAGGCGGGCCTCGACGAGGTGCCGGGCGCCGTCGTGGTCAGCTCGCGTCGACCCGACTCCCAGACCGGCATCGTCACCTTCGCCATCGAAGGCATGGACGGCGGCGACCTCGACAAGGCGCTGAGGACCCGCTGGCAGATCGTGCAGCGAGCCACCTGCATGACCGAGCCGACCGGGGTCCGCATCTCCATCGCCTTCTACACCAGCGAGGAGGAGATCGAGGCTTTGGTCGAGGCGGTGAAGGTGCTCGCCCGCGAGGCGGGGAACAGGTAGGTCAGACCCCGGCGACCGGGAGGGCGTGGGCGCGCAGGAAATCGACGTCGAGTTCGATGCCGAGGCCGGGCCGCTCCGACAGGTGCAGACAGCCGTCGCGCACGTCGAGAGGGTGGTCGATGAAGGCGCCGTAGGCCCCGAGGTCGGCGCGCATGGTCTCGAGCCTGTAGAAGTTGGGCACCGTCATCATCACGTGCGCCCCGGCCAGGACGTTCACCGGCCCGGAGGCGTCGTGCGGCGACACCGGGATGTAGAAGGTCTCGGCGAGGCTGGAAATCTTCCGCAGCTCGGTGATCCCCCCGGTCCAAGTCACGTCCGGCATCAGGTAGTCGGCCAAGCCCTCCTGCAGCACCGGCAGGAAGTCGAAGCGGGTGAACAGCCGCTCGCCGACGCAGATCGGCACCGGGACCTCCGACCTGACCTGCTTGAGCGCCGCATAGCTCTCGGGGGGGACCGGCTCCTCGAACCAGCCGATGTCGTACTCCGCCAGGCGCGTCGCCAGGCGCACCGCGGTCGGCACGTCGAAGCGGCCGTGGGCGTCGATCAGGATCTCGATGTCCGGGCCGACCGCCTCCCGGATCGCCGCGACCTTTTCGATGCCGGCGTTCTCCGTCGCCGCATCCACCTCGCCGCTGAGATATCCGAAATAGGTCCGCTCCTCTTTCGTAAGCGGGAATGGGTCGGTCTTGAGTGCCGTGTGCCCGAAGTCGGCGATCGCCCTTGCGGCGCGCGCGACCTCTTCGATCGACGTGCCGCCGTTGGGGTGGGCGTAGAGGGAGATGCGGTCCCGCACCGGGCCGCCGAGGAGGTCGTACACCGGGAGGCCTGCGACCTTGCCGCGGATATCCCAGAGCGCGATGTCGATGCCGCTGATGACGCTGGTCACGGCGCCGCGAGACCCCATGTAGGTGTAGGTGCGGAAGATCTTGTGCCAGATCGCTTCGATGTGACCGGCGTCGTCGCCGGCCACGAGCTCGTTGGCCTGCGCCAGCAGGGCGGCGACCGCGGCGTTGTGGGCCGGGGTGGAGTTGGTGACCTCGCCCCATCCGGTCACCCCTTCGTCGGTTTCTACCTGGACGAAGAGGTAGGGACGCTCGGCCCCGGGCGGTTCCCCCGCGGCGGCCATGAAGGGCTGCGGGCCGCGGATCAACCAGGGAGTGATTCTGCGGATTCTCAAGGCGCTTGGTTCCTTGCGTAAGTCCGATGAAGAGCCGCGGGAAGGCGGCCTCTCTTTCTTTACAGGCGGATTCGGCCCGCTGAGTTTAGAAGCTGTGACCCGGATGTCAATTCAAACGGCGACCCTTGAGGACGTGCGCCGCGCCGCCGGTGTGGTCCGCCGGCACCTCTCCCCGGCGCCGCTGGTGCGCTCGTACCCACTGGAGAAAAAGCTCGGGCTGGCGGACGGCCGCCGCGCCTGGCTCAAGGACTACGGCTGGACCCCGGTCGGCTCGTTCAAGCTGCTCGGGGCGCTGAACTGGATGGAGAACAACCTCGCCGCCATCGGCAGCCGTCCGGTGGTGGCGCACTCGTCGGGCAACTTCGCCTCCGGCATCGCCTTTGCGGGCATGCGCTACGGCAAGCCGGTCGTCATCGTCATGCCGGAGAGCGCTCCCAAGGTGAAGTTCGAGCTGACGCGCTCGCTGGGAGCCGAGATCCGCACCTACGACCTGGCCAGCGACCACCTGACCGGCGAGCGGGACCGCCTGACCGCGGAGATCGCCGCAAGCGGAGCGGTCCAGGCCTCCCCCTACGACGACAACCACGTCATTGCCGGCAACGGGGTGGGAGGTCTCGAGATCGTCGAGGAGCTGCGCCGGCAGGACCGCGAAATCTCGCATTTCCTCTGTCCGGTCAGCGGCGGCGGACTGATGGCGGGACATGCCCTCGCCATCGCCGGCGGCTTTCCCGGGGCCGCCATCGTCGGCGTCGAACCGGAGGGGGCCGACGACTACTGCCGGTCGCTGGCCAGGGGAAAGCGGGTGCGGATAGAAAAGCCGCAGAGCATCTGCGACGGCCTGCTGTCGTACGACGTCGGCGAGCACAACTGGCCGATCCTGCGCCGGCACGTGCCCGCGGCCGTGACCGTGGCGGATGCCGCCACCTGCGCCGCCATGCGCTGGCTCTACGCCGGGCACGGGCTGCGCACCGAGCCCTCCGGGGCGATCGCCGTGGCCGCGGCCCTGGGCGGGGCCGTCGATCTCGACGGAGAGGGGGACGTGGTGGTCGTCGTCAGCGGGCGCAACGTCGACGAGGAGAGCTTCCGGCGTTGGACGGAGGTGGGCCCGTGACCCTCACCGCGAGCCAGCTGGCCCGGTTCGACACCTTCCCGCTGCTGCGCCCCCACCGCGAATGGCTGACCGATCCCGGCGGCAGCCCGCGGCGCCGGCGCTGGCTGGAGTTCCTGCGCCGCTGGGGATTCGCGGGACACGGCCCTGCAGGTGAGTGAAGGCTCGCCGAATCCCCCATTGGTTGCCCGGCCCCGGCACCTCGAACCCGGCCGATTGCCCGGCCCCGCCGGCAAGACGAGCTTCACCGCTGCAAGGCCCGACAAGGTAGCCTGCACGTAGAACTCTTTCCCGTCATCTCTCAGCAAGGAAGAGCGAAAATGAACGATCAGCCGCAGTCGCCGCCGTCTTACCGGGCCACCGCCTTTGCCGACTCAAAGCCGGACCTCGCCGCCCCCGGGGGCACGCCGGAGAGGCTCGCCCACCTGCAGGAGCACGGTTTCGTCATCATCGACGACTTCGTCGGCAACCCCTGGATTCCCATCCTCCGCGAAGCCGGCCGCCGCGTCACCGAGGCTTGTGCGCCGGAGAACGGCTACAGCAGGATCGACAGCTCGGAGGGGTACGTGCACCGCGCCCGGGAGGAGGAGCCGTGGGCGATCCGGGGCCTCACCCACCCCGCCTTCGGGGAGCCGGGCTTTGCCGAGTTCCACGGCTCGCCCGATTTCCTCGGTTTCGTCGAGTCCTGGTGCAACGGCCTCGGGCCCGAGGAAATGGTGATGACGAGTATGCTGCTGTGGTGCAATCCCCGGCGCCACGAGAACGGCCCGAGCTGGCATCGGGACGTGACCTGGTGGGGCACCGGCAAGGCCTACGTCGCACAGAGGAACGAGCAGGAGGGCTCCGAGGCATACTCCGAGGAAGTCGAGAGGATCCGCTGGGAAGAGATCCGCGCCAACAACGCCAGGCTCGTCGAAGAGCGGGACGGCGTCAGCATGTTCCTGGCGCTGGTCGACGACGAGTGCCACGAGCTGATTCCGGGGAGCCACCACCGGTGGCGGACCCCGCTCGAGCACGATGTCCTGCTGCCACAGGGGATGAAGGACAAGGGGGTGCCGTACACCCCCAGTTGGAACGGCACCGACCCCCTGCCTGGCCAGGTGGCGATCCGGCTCAAGGCCGGCGAAGCCCTGATCCGCAACGGGGCGACGATCCACACCGGGCACACCGTCCCCGACCGCGAGCGCAACACCCTGTCGGTCGGCTGGTCGAAGTGGAAGGGCCCGTTCACCGGGGAGCCGTCGGTGGCGGACGCGCGCCAGGCCTGGCAGCTCGACCCCGCGGTGCGCGAGGCCCTGCCCCACGAGTGGATGAAGACGGCCTGGGACCGCTGGGCGGAAACGCAGAAGCTGGGGGACACGCTCGAGGACCGCTACGCCGGCTTCGACATCAATCGCATCAAGTCCGGTGAGGTGGTGGGCTGGCGCAGCGAGCTGGAGCGCCAGGCCGCGGCCGCGGGCGAAGCCTGGAAGCCTTTTCAGACCGCGGCCTGAGGGATAGGATCCGGGAAATGCTTACCGGTATGCAGCCTGAGCACCTTGAGGGTTCGGGCGGGCGTATGGCAACGGATGGGAGCGGCCATTGAGTGTATCTGTTGAAATCGGACGTGTACTTAAGTATCGAGCCCGGCTACGCCGCTCGCATTCTGGGTGGCGCTGGCAAAGGACCGGGCTTGAATAGTACCATCGGCGTGGAGCCGTTCGATACCGGTTTCGGAGGCGGCTTTCAGGTCGGCATCGATTCTGCCGACGCCCAGGCATGCAAGCTGGTGGAGGATGATGGGGTGTTTCGCGGCCATCGGCCCGCGGAGACGCAACGGCCGCGGCGATTGGCATTCGTGGACGGAACCATGCGCGTCGAGGCGCGCCTGACACGTACTGATGACCGGGGAACGGTGACGGGCTTGGCGGGAAGCTGGGGAGCCGGTGCGGTGCTGGTCGAGGGGGAGAGGCCGCTGCGCTTCGATCAGGTTACCGTGGGTCGGGCGGCGATCTTCACCGACGGGCACCGGGTCGAGCTGCCGCCACAACCAGGGGGGTGGCGCTGGGAGGCAGACTCGATCACCAGCAACGAACTTGAGGCCGCCCGCGAGCGCCTGCGCCGGCGGATGCGCGATACCGAAGCCGCCATTGCCGAGGGGCTCTCCGTTCGGGACTGGCTTACAGTGATCGACGGACCGCTGCACCACATCCGGCGCACCCGCACGCTCCCTGTCATCGGCTACGTGAAGACCCATCACCGCTCGATGCTGGAACCCGAGGCTTGGGGCCAGGTGCCGGGGTTGTCCTCCGGGGAACGCTCCGGTCTGTTCTCCATGCGGGACGACCTCTACGGCTGCTACCTGCGGGTGGGCATGCCGGGACCGTGGGCCAGTCCGTGGGCTGGGATCGTGCGGATCGAGGTGCCGGCCGGAGTCGGCCAAGCATTGGCGGTGGAGGCGGCGGATGCCGCCGCGGGCTGGCTTCCTGCGTTCGCTTCCGCTCCCCATAGAGATGAACGCGCGCCGGTCAACATGGTCCCGATTGCCGGGCTGGAGCGCCATTTGCACCATTTGCAGGGAGACCCGCGCCTGGCCCTGCGCGCAGTGCGTGCGGCGGTGATGGAGCTCAACAAGGAAGGATTAGGATTGTGATGTACCAGAACTTGGTATCTATTGCTGAAATAGCAAAACAGCACGGTCGTAGTAGACAGACTATCCACAAAATTGTTAAGCGTATGGGATTTTCCACTGTTTTGAAGAAAACAGAGAAGGCTGGAGGACAGAAGCTGTCTCACATTTCCAGAGATGATTATAACCTCTTAGAGGAAACTTTATTGGTCGAGGAGGGCGAAGTCAGAAATGAGGACCAAAGTGATCTATCCCCTGGGATGTTCTATTTAATTTTGCTTGAGCCTGAATTGGATCCTGGCCGATTTAAGGTAGGTTTCGCTTCCGATGTAAACGAAAGGATGCGATCTCACAAGACGACGACACCTTTTCTAAAGCTAGTCAAATAATGGCCATGCAGACATCTTTGGGAAAAGACTGCTATTGAATGTGTAACGGTGGGCTGTGAACGGCTTTACACTGAGGTTTATCGAACTGAAGACATTCGGCTGGTAGTTGATCGAGCTGATCAGTTCTTTAAAATTATGTCCGACCCATAGAGGGGAAATTGTTTAGTGACTTTGGGAAACAATAAAGCAGGGAGCAAATCGACAGGAAAATGATGGGAGGCCAGGAAAAGTGAGCGGTGAGCAAAAACGCATCGGGCTCATCGATGGCTCGGTGGACAGCGACTCGCGGACCTTCCACGTGGTGCTGGAAGCCGACACCGTAATCCAGCTCGACGAGCTGGTCACCGTTTCCACCGAGCTGCCTGACGGGCGGGAGGTAATCCACTACGGGATCGTCACCGAGCTGCTCTCCCGCTTCGAAGGAGCCGATCTTCCCTCGGACACAGGCCGCGTTATCGAGCGGACCCTTCCTGCAGAGCTGGTGCGGCGAGCCGAGGTGCGGGTACTGCGGGTGAGTCCGGAACTGTTCCTCGCCCCCCATGCCGGGGGAGTGGTGACCCGGGCCGCCGGAAAACACCGGGAGGTCGCCCTCTTCGAGGACGAGATGATCCGCGGCAAGCTGCCCCTCGGCCTCGACCTGGGAGGGGCGCCGGTGTATGCGGACATGCGCTTCGTGGATGGGCGCTCCGGGGGCCACGTCTCGATCTCGGGAATTTCGGGAGTCGCGACGAAGACCTCCTACGCGCTGTTTCTGCTCTACCAACTGCTGGAGACCGAGCAGGGCATGGATCTGCTGGGCGGAAGGGCCGGGCGGGAAAGCGTCCGGGCGCTGGTCTTCAATACAAAGGGGGAGGACCTGCTCCATCTGGACCGGGCCAACGCCGAGTTCGCCGGCAAGCCGGAGGAGTTGGAGAAATGGCGCGCCCTGGGCATCGAAAATCCCGCGCCGTTTCGGTCGGTCCGCCTCTACGCTCCCCGCCAATCCGACTCGTCGCCGAACACCGTCTCCAACGTCAGGACCCGCAAGACCGCTGACGTGAACCCCTACGGCTGGACTCCGGAGCAGTTCATCCGCGAGCAGCTACTGCAGTTCTGTTTCACCTCCGACGACGAGCGCTCGACGCAGGTCGGCTTCGTGGAGCAGCAGGTCCGGATCCAGCTCCTGCGGCGCCTGCGGCGGCTGGAAGGGGATATGTCCGGGGCAGTGGTGATCGCCCATGCCGTTTCTCCCAACACGAGCTACAACCCCGACCGTCTCGCCGAGCGCGACCCGGATTCGGTGGCCTCCGGGGCTGGGCACGTAATTCGCGACTTCGGCGACCTCATCGACCTGCTCGAAGGCATCGCTTCGGAAGAGGACGAGGCCGTGATCGACGAGTGGTTCGGGCGCACACAGTCGGGCACGCGGCAGGCTTTTCTCCGGAGGCTTCTGCGGCTGCGCCGCCACATCGGCCCCCTGATCGGGTGCGGTCTCGAGCCGGTCTCGTCGGAGAACGCGAAGCTCCATGTCGTCGACATCTCGACCCTCCACGACGACGCCCAGCGCTTCGTGGTGGGCGCGCTTCTGGAGCGGATCTGGCGCGAGAAGCAGGGCACCGGCCGCCTGCCGCTGCGCTTCGTGGTCCTCGACGAGCTCAACAAGTACGCCCCGGCACAGGGATTCTCGCCGCTGAAGGACCTGCTGGTGGATATCGCGGAACGCGGTCGCTCTCTGGGCGTGCTGCTGATCGGGGCGCAGCAGGCCGCCTCCGCGGTGGCCCAGGCGCTGCCCCGCAACGCGTCGCTGAAGGTCGCCGGGCGGCTGGATGCAAGCGAGTCCGAGACCTACCGGTTCCTCACTCCGGCGCTGCGCGAGCGCGCCACCCGCTTCATGCCGGGCACCATGGTGGCGTCCCAGCCGATCGTGCCGGAGCCGATCCCGATCCGGTTTCCCTTCCCGCCGTTCGCGACCAACCCGGACGAAGCGGCGACGGACACCGACGGCCAGCAGGCCCAGGTTCGGAAGATCGAGGGGAACCTCGAAGCCCTGGACGGTCCCCGGATCGACCTGTGAAGCTGCTCCATACTTCCGACTGGCACCTGGGGGCCAAGCTCGGCCGGCACGACCGCACTCCGGACCAGGTGCAGGCGCTCCGCGGACTGCTGGACCTCGCGAAATCTGCCCGACCGGATCTGATCCTGCACACCGGCGATCTTTTCGACGCCTCGCGTCCCCCGCACGAAGCCCTGAAGCTCGGTGTCAAGGCGCTGAGTGGCCTTGCGGAAACCGCACCGACGCTGGTGCTGACCGGAAACCACGATTCGTCCGTTCTGCTGGGCGTGATCGACGAGCTGGCAGGGGCGGCGAGCCCCAGGCGGCTGCGGCTGGTCACTCGACCCGAAGTGGTTGAGTATCCGGAGGTCACGGAGGAGCCGGTCGCCGTGGCGTGTGTGCCATTCATCCCTCCCAGTGCCATCGCCGACTACGCGACCGACGATCCATCCCGGTTCGAGGGCACCTACGCCGACGGCATCGGAACCCTGAACAAAGGTCTGCTGGAGGTCGCGCATCAACGCGCGGGCAAACGAGGGATCGTCCTCTACGCCGCCCACCTTTTCGTGCATGACGCCCGGCCGGGCAGGTCGGAACGGCGGATTACCGTGGGAGAGGACTACGCCACGCACGTCGATGGTCTCCAGCAGGCTTTGTACTGCGCCTTCGGGCACCTTCACGACCCGCAGCTCCTGCCGGGAGGAAAGGCGCAAGGAAGGTACGCCGGCTCGCTGGTCCCGCTGGACTTCGGCGAGCGCGAGCAGACAAAGCAGGCGGTGCTCGTGACGATCGGGGACGGCGTGCAGGTGGGCACGCACGACCTGCCGTGCGGACGGCCCCTCGTAGAGTTTGCCGGCACCCTGGCGAAACTTGAGAAATGCGCCGCAAACGGCGGGTTCGACGGCTGCATTCTGAAGGCGCGTGTGGGCTCGGACGATCCGATTCCGGACCTGGCGGATCGGCTGTTGAAATGGTCGCCGAACTGCGCTGTTTTCGAGCTGATGAACGTAGTTGAGAACCGGCCGGTGAGCCCTATTGACCCGGACCGCGAAGGGGAGGCCGAACCCGGGCTCGAAGAGCTGTTTCTCGAATGGCGCAACAACGCGGCGCGCGGGATCAGGGCGCCCCACGACATCGTGGCAACGCTGTTCGAGCAGGCGTTGGGCGGGGTGGGTCAGGGAAGGAGACCCGATTTCGGGCTGACGCCGCTCATTTCGGGCGCGCAGGAAATCCTCGACCGCCTCGCCTCGGAGCGGAACAGCAGCCGGAGCTGACATGCGTCCACTCAGGCTCACCATCGAAGGGCTGCGGTCGTTCAGGGCTCCCGTCTCCATCGACTTCACCGGGCGGGACCATATCGCCATCGTCGGCGACACCGGGGCGGGGAAGTCCTCCATCCTGGAGGCGATCACCTATGCCCTTTACGGGCAGACGACGTTCACGGCGCAGGCCAACCAGGAGCTGATGAACGACACCTCGATACATCTCAGGGTCGTGCTCCGGTTCAAGGTGTCCGGCGAAACATGGGAGGTCGTCCGCACGTTGCGCCGTGCCGGCGACCGTGCGGTAGGCCAACCCAACGCCCAGCTCCGCAGGTTCGGCGCCGCCGGGGAGACGGTCGAGCAGGTTGAGCAGGTCCGTCGGGTCAACGAGCGCGTCAAGGAGCTGCTCGGGCTCGACAGCGACGCGTTTCTCCGTACCGTCGTGCTGCCTCAGGGTCGCTTCGCCCGCCTGCTGGTCGAGGACGAACCGCGCGACCGGAGCCGGATCCTGCGTCAGGTCTGGCCCACCGACGAGCTTGAAGAGGCAGGGGGGCTCGCAGGGGAAGCCCGCCAGGAAGCCGTCACGCTGCGGGTCCGGTTGGAGCAGGCGGCCACCGCCTATCCCGAAGATCCCGAAGCGCATCTGGAGCAACTCCAGGAGGCCTTGGACGAAGCCCGCGACCTTGCCGCCGCTGCATCCGAGGACGAACGGGCGGCTACTACAGCGCTCGATACCGTGCTCGCCGCCGAAGAGATGCAGCAAACGGCCTCCGGCGTCCTCGAACGGCTGCGCGCCTTGGATACCGAGCGGGCCGCCGGAAGGCTGGCGCCGATTGCGGCGATTGAAAGGCAACTCGGCGAAGAGGAAGCGGCCCTGAGGCAACGGCAGGAGGACTTGGAGGATGAGCTGGCGGGCATCCCGTCAGACGACGGTCCCACGAGCGAGGAAGTGGCGGCGGCCTTGACGACGTTGAGGAGCATGGGCCGCCTGATCGCGGACAGCGAAAACGCTTCCCGGGAACTCCGCGCCGCAGTCGAAGAGGCCTCACGAGAGCATGCCGAAGCGCAGCGCCTGGCTGCGGAGGCCGAGAGCGCCGGGGAAAGGGCGGAAAGGCACGCCGCAAACAGAGGTCCACTCGCCGAAGGTGTCGAGAGAGCGCAGGGGCGCCGCACGGCGGTCGACATGGGGTACTCGCGGTACGAGGAGCGGGCGGCTGAGCTGGAAGAGAGGCAGAGACAGCTTGGCGAACTCGGACAAGCCGACGCCGTCCTGGCAGAACAACTGCAGATCGCGCAGGAGGATGAACGACGCGCCACCCGTGCGGCAGCCGAGGCCCAGGAGCATCTGACCTTGGCGCGGCGGTCGGAGTCGGCGGCGTCCGCCGCACACGGCCTGCACCCGGGGGACGAGTGCCCGATCTGCCGCCGCGACCTTCCCGCCGACTGGGAGCCCCTCGAGGGAGCCCGGCTCAGTGAGGCGGAGCAGATAGCCGACGCCGCGAGCCAGGCTGCTCGACTGGCAGAGCAGGCGTTGACTAGGATCCGCACGGAACGGACAGGCATCGAGCGTCAGGTCGCCGATGCTGGAGGTCGCCTTGCCGCCGCTGAATCGCATATCACGGAGGCGCGCAATGAGCTCGCCCGGCATGTCGATCAGGATGTGCGAGCGCCCGTACCCCCGCGCGACACCCTGCTCGCTCCCTTCGAGGCCGCCTGTACCGAAGAAGCGGATCGGCTGGCGGAACACGATTGCGTCTACGGGGATCTGAGCTCGGAAACTACCCGTCAGGAGACAGCCGCCACCGTCGCCCGTACGGGGGCTGCCAACGCCGATACGTTGGTGGAACACGCCCGTACGGCGGCGGACGATGCCCTGGAGCGGTTGATGGAGGCGGTCCGCACCGTGCCACCTGCGTACCGGCCCAGCTTGGACTTGCCCGGGGACCCGGCGGACCTGCACGAGGTGGACACAATCCCGGTAGACGCGCAGACGAACTCGGCTCAGGAGCGTGAACAGGTGTTGGCGGAACGCGCATCCGAACGACAACGCCTGGAGATGAGACTTGCAGATGCTCGTAACGTGCGATCGGTCTTGGCGAGACGGCGAGCCGAGGAAGTCGAAGCATCGCTCGAAGAGATTGTTCATGACCTCAATTCCCACCGCGACGTCCTGGTCGAGTCGATCAGCAGGCTGGCGCTCGACGCAGACGTTCCCCCAGCGGTTTCTGTCCGTGACGCTGGCGCGCTGGAGGGGCAGCAAATCGCCGCGCTTCAAACCATGGCAGCGGAGGTATTACGGGCCGCGGACGAGGCCGCACGGGCCGCGGCGGGCCGTGCAGAAGCCGTACGCACGGAACTGGCTGCACTCGGAAACCGGCTGGACGCGGAGATCGACGTCCGCGACCTCAATGCCGTCCTGGAAAGCGCAGGTACCCGGGCGAACGACGCCCGCTTCGAAGAACGTCGCGCCAGGGAGTCTGAGGAAAACTTCGTTGCAATAATCGACGAAGTCCGAGATCTCCGAGCGCTTCTCGCGGAGGTCGAAGGCAAGGAGCGGGCGCTCGGCGATCTCGAGGATGCCCTCAAACCCGGCGCGTTCCTGAAGTGGCTGACCCTGCGGAGATCACGGGGTCTGCTGGTTCATGCGTCCCGGATGCTCGATGAGATGAGCGCCGGCAGGTACGCCTTCGTCGACCCCGGCGAGACCGAAGAGCAGTGGCGCGTCCTCGATCGGGATTCCGGGCAGGCCCGCTCCCCCGCAAGCCTCTCGGGAGGGGAGCAGTTCATCGCCTCCCTCTCGCTCGCACTCGGCATGGTGGAGATGATGGCGCGCAGCGGTGGAAGGCTGGAGTCGCTGTTCCTGGACGAGGGATTCGGCTCGCTGGACCGCAACAACCTCGACTCTGCGGTCCAGGCTCTGGGAACCGTCGCGGCCGGGGGGCGCATGGTCGGTGTGATCTCTCACGTCCGCGCGGTGGCCGAGCAGATCGACCATGTCCTTGCGGTAACTCGCGACCCCACTGGGAGCCGGGCGGAGTGGCTCACAGGCACACAACGCCAGCAGCTCGCGGAGTCGGACACGGGCTGGGAAGCTGCTTCGGCGCTCAGCGGTTTGCTGGACTAGCACCCCGGTGCTTCCTCGGGCCATGGATCGGGGAAACCACCTTCTCGTGGTCCACGGGATCAGGACGAGCCGGATCAGCCACATTGAGCGGCGCCGGGACGTTCTGACCTTCCCCAAGCCTGGGAAGGGGTCCCGAGCCCGTAGAAGAAAGGAAATTCCCTGTCTCCCCCGACCCCTGCTTACTTGCACCATATACCCCCGCCTCCGATGATGTATCCCCCGGATTCAACACCAACCGACCTAACCAGAAGAGGACCGCACCCATGGCCCAGGTAAGCATCATCCGCCACAACCCGATCGCCATCTTTTCCAACCCGACCGAGGTCATCCTGAAGGACGACAGGGAGAACGTCTTCCGGCTGATCGAGCCGAGCGGAAACGTCGGCACCCAGTACCCGGCCGACGTCGGCAGCCAGTGGCTGGGGACGATCGAGAACCTCAACGCCGGCCTCGAGGTCTGCGGCGCGCACTGGTCGGACGTGTACAAGACCGACGTGCTGTGGACGACCCCGTCGAGCGACTGGGGCCCCTGCGACGAGCAGAAGAACGCCTTCAACGAGGTGTACGCGGCCATGATCGAGGCGGTAACGGGCGGCCCTCTGCGCTCCAACCGCATGGCGCGCCACACCCACCCGGAGGGGTTCCCCGATCCGGCGGCGCTGTTCGAGGTGCAGATCAAGGCGATCAAGGGAGCGGGGGTGTCGCTTTCGGGGAGCGTCGACATCGATCACGGGTACTGGGTCGACCACCACCCGAGCGGCAAGACGGTGCTGCACGAGGCCAACGGAGAAATGGTCGACACCCTGGGGGGCGGCATCGCCGAGGAGGCGACCTTCATCCTCGAGGAACAGCTGGAGAAGCCGTTCGCCGAGGCCGGCGTCGACATGAAGAAGCAGACCGCGTGGATCGAGATCATGGTCGCCGCGGACTACGCCCCTGGAGAGGCCTGGGAGCGGGTGGAGATCGTCCGCAAGCTGGTGGAGGAGTACTACGGCGACGCGCGGCCTGCCGGACTGATCTACCCGGTATCGAGGATCCCCCTGGAGAAGGGGCAGGTCGAGATCCAGCCGCGCCTGGTTTCGGGCGAGGCGGAGATCGTGCGCTCCGGGGAGATCGCGGACGGCTTCAGCACCTGGACGGCGCTGAAGTACGGCGGCCTTACCGAGGTGCTGCTGAGCGCTGCCGGGGGTGACGACGCCGGCGCCCTCCTGGGGTCGCTCGACGGACGCGTCAGGGAGGCAGGGGGCAACGGCCTGAAGGAGGACGGCATCTTCAACAACGCCTACGTCGTCGCCGGCGGGGATTCCAGTGCCGACCGGGAGTGGATCCAGGCTTTCAACGGCTCCTTCAGCGCCTGGTACGAGGGCACGGCGCCAGCCGGCCGCACGGCCCAGTTCCTCGGCGGAATCCAGAAGGAGGGGTACCCCTGCGGCATCGCCTGCCGCGCGATCTTTGCCTGATCCGCTCTGCCGGCGCCTTTTTGTCGGATCTGCCCAGTTGGGTACGAGGATCCCTCTGAACCAAGGAGATCGATAGATGGTCGACAGGTCGATGAAGGGGCTGTTTCCGATTCTGGCGATGCCGTTCGATGCGCGGGACGACATCGACGTCGAGGACCTGCAGCGGGAGGTGGATTTCGCCATCGACGCCGGGGTCGACGGACTCGGCATCGCCTTCGGCAGCGAGGTCAACAAGTTGTCGGAAGCCGAGCGCGACCTGGCGGCCCGGACGGTGGTCGCGCAGGCCGCGGGAAGGGTGCCGGTCGTCGTCAATTCCGGGGCGGAGTCGACCCGGGTGGCGGTCCAATACAGCCGCCGCGCCGAGGAGCTGGGGGCGGACGCGGTAATGGCGATACCCCCTGCCGCCGCCGGAGGCGGCGACCCGGTCGCGGAGTACTTCCGCGCCATCGGGGAAGCGGTGACGCTACCGGTCTTCATCCAGGACGCAGGAGCCGCCGGCGTTCCCCCGGCGTTGATGGCCCGCATCGCCGGGGAATCGGAGAACGTCTGCTACGCCAAGGTGGAGACGTCCCCGACCCCGCCGCGGATCGCCGAGACCGTGGCCGCGGCCGGCGACGACCTGATCGTCCTCGGGGGCATGAGCGGCGCTTTCCTGATCGAGGAGATGCGCCGCGGATCGGTCGGAACCATGCCTCACTGCCACATACCGGACATGTTTCGCCGCGTCATCGACCTCTTCCTCGCCGGCAGGGAGCAAGAGTCGGAACGGGAATTCAACAGGTACACGCCGCTGTTCAGGCTCCACGGCCCCCACGTCAACAAGGAGGTCCTGCGGCTGCGCGGGGTCTTCAAGAGCTCCAGACTTCGCCATCCTGTACCTCCTACCGACGAGCTGACGCTGCGCGAGCTCCACCGCCTGGTGGAAGAGTTGGGGCTGGCCGGCTGATTTCGGGAAGGCTCAGCGGCCGGCCTCCCACTCCGCGCGCAGTTCGCGCCAGCCGTACCTGGCCCGCCACCCCAGCTCCCGCTTCAGGGAGTCCGACACGTACGGGCACTGGAACTCGCCGAGCTCTCCCCGAACCGGAATGCCGGGAAAATGCTCCCGCAGCAGCTCCGCGGCCGGGAGGTCGATGCAGACGTCGTCGGCAGCGAGGTTGTAGGCCCTGAACCCCTGCAGGTCGGACTCGAGCCAGAGCCGGCAGGCCTCGGCGACGTCGCGGGCGTCGACGTAGCACCAGAGACATTCGGCGCAGCGCTCGGCGGCCTCGGTCTGGGCTTTGAGCCGCCACTCGAAGGAGTTCTCGTAGATGATGCGGCCGAGCCGGAAGCCGGCGATCGACATGCCGTGCCAGCGGCAGTAGTCGGAGGCGAGCTCCTCGAGGCGCAGCTTCGCCGATCCGTAGATGGAATGCGGCACCGCAGCGCTGGTCTCGGTGACGGGCAGGTGCGGCTGCCGGGCGAGATCGCCGTACACCTCCATGCTCGAGGCGTAGGCGATGCGCCTTGTCCCGGTGTTGGCGCAGGCCTGGAACACGTTGAAGCCCCCCATCATCACGTTTTCGAAGCAGGTGCTCCAGGACGACCAGTGATCGGTCGGCAGGCTGCCGAAATGGACCACGGCGTCGGCGCCGGCGAACAGGTCGTTGAGGCTCGCCGCATCGAGGACGTCCGCCCTCTTGTAGCCGCCGTCGGCGTGCCGCGGATAAGCCATGTCGACCCCGGTGACTTCGTACCCCGCCTTCCTGAGCTCGCCGACGATGCTGAAGCCGGTGCCCCCTTTGGCACCGGTGACGATGATGTGCTTCACTTTCGATCCTCCTGAATGTCCGTTGCGGGAGCCGGCGCCCAAGGCCTTCCTTTCGCAAGAACGTCAGTACATGTCGTCCCTGGTGGTCAGCGGGCACCAGCGCGACTCGAACAGTGAGTCGAGCAGCGCTTCGCCGGCTTTCGGGGTGCCGATGCGCCGCAGGGCCAGTCCCCCGTAGAAGCGGTTGTAGCGGTTTTCGTCCCCCAGCAACGGGAGGATGTCGGGGACCGCGGCCTCGGCCTCCGGGCCGATCTTCGCCAGGGTCAGCGCCGCATTGCGGCGGACGCGGTAGTCGCCGTCGCCGAGCAACCTTCTCATTTCCCCCACGAGCCAGCCGCCGTACAGGCCGATGGTCCCGAGCGCCTCGGCGGCGTTTCTCCGCACCCACCAGTGATCGTCCCCCAGCGCCGCAGTCAGGGCCGGCACCGCCTCCGCGGCCTCGCCGCCCATGCGGGCGAAGATTCCGGCGGCGACGGCTCGCACCCACCAGTGGGGGTCTCCCAGGGTGTCGATCAGGGCGGGAACCGCGGCGCCACCGGCCGAGGTCAGGGCGGTTGCCGCGGGGCCGGGGGTCGGGTTGGTCCCGTGCGCGTTGTCGGGGGTTTTCGCCGTCGTCTCCTCGAGGGAGGCCAGGGTCTGCTCCCGCATCGCCGCGGTCAGTTCGGGGACCGCGGCCTCGCCGACGGCCGCGAGTTGGTACGCCGCTTCGAGAAGCGCGGCCTCGGAATCCCCCTCCGCGGAGGTCCCGGGAGCCGGGCGGCCGGCTCCATTCGCACTGCTTCCTCTCATCCAGTCCCAGACATCGCGGGAAACGCGCGGATTGGGGTTGCCGCTACCCGGGGCCCAGGCGGGATTCCGGTGGTTCCAGGTGGGGGCGGCCGGCTCGCGCAGACGCGCGAACTGGAACTTGAGCATGTAACGGCCGCGGCCGCTGGCGTTGCGTAGGGCCCGGTGCCAGGAGTCGAAATGGATGAGCCCCACCGTGCCTGCCGGACCGCAGATCCCCGCCTCCCGTTCCCTCGTGGCCGCGGGGTCGGGATCGCTGATCGTGCGCTGGAACTGCGTCCCCGGCAGGAGCCCCGAGGGGCCCATCTCCGCTGTCGTCTCCTGCGGGTAGTAGAAGGCGAGCACCCAGGAGAAGCGCGGGTGGCGCAGGTTGTGGTCGAAGACGTAGCAGTCCTTGTGCCAGGACTGGCCGCTGCTTCCGGGCGGGTTGAGGTGGCAATGCCGGTGCGGATTGAGGATGTACCCCGGACCGAGGAGGCTGGTCAGGGCCCCGGCGACCGCGGGGTGCCGGAAGACCTGCCCGATCTCGGGAATGTGCGGCAGGATGTTGTTCCCCGGGTTCCCCTCCCTTTCCAGCACCGAATCGAGATTCCGGCAAATCCCCTCGTGAAACGAGGCAGGGTAGTCGGCGTGAACGGTCAGGTACCCGTCGGCGATGAACTGCTGTACCTGCTCGTCGGTGAGGCGGCCGGCGTTGTCCGCCGGGGCATTCTCCCCGGTCTCTTGTTCCGTGTCGTACGAGTTCGGCATGATGGCCTCTTGTTTGGATACGGGTGCTGCCGACTCAGCTTCCGGGTTCGTCGAAGGCGGGAAGCCAGGCGCCGGCCGCGGTTCGAGTGGGACCTCCAGGGGATCAGGCGGAGGCACTATGGGAGGTCAGGCCGGGGCGAAAGACCCCGCCTGTTGCCGAGCGCGCCAGCGTCGGGTCCGGTCCGGGCCAGCGCGCCCCTTCCCGGTGCGGGGCCAGGAGCATCTCGACCGCGGGGCCGAAGCGCCGCTCGACCTCCCCGGTCACCCCGGCGGCGCCGACATTGGAGTAGGAGTTCCCCATCCCCGAGAAGCCGGCCATGCCGTAAACGCGCCTTTCCGGATCGAGAGCGCCGATCAGGGGGAGCCCGTCGCAGGTGAACGACTGCAGGCCCCCCCAGCGATGGGTGATGCCGGCACCGGCCAGGTGGGGAAAGACCTCGGCGAGCCGCGCATGCAGACGGCGCTGGTGGGCGACCGTCGGCAGGAAACCGTTCCCGAGGCGGGAGTTCCGCCTGCCGTCGGTCCCGTACTGCCTGAACAGGCTGTCCGGCTCGTCCCGCCGCCGCGCCCCCCCGAAGAGCAGCCGGTAGCGGCCGTCCGCTTCGCGGATGTCCCGCCACCAGGCCAGCCCGCCGCCGAAACAGCCGCGGCAGGGCCTGGCCGCCAGCGGCTCGGTGACCAGCACCTGGCCCCGTTCCGCCCGCAGACTGCACGTCAGCTCCGGCAGCAGCTGGGGGGCGAGGGCGTTGGCCGCCACGAAGAGGTGGCGGGATCGGACCTCCCCGCGCGGAGTGCGCACGAGGTGGTCGCCGCCGCGGTCCTTGAGCGACAGCACCGGGGAGCCCTCGAAAAGGCGAACGCCGCTTAAACAGGAGACGGCCGCCCCGAGGCCGGCAACGAAGCGGCCGGAGTGGAACTGGGCGTCCCGGGGGAACTTGATGCCGCCGGCGAACAGCGGGGAGCCGGTCGCGGCGAGCGCCTCCCCGGCATCGAGGTGCTCGGCGGCGAAGCCGTCTTCCCGCAGCAGCTGCACGTCGCCGCGGAGCGATTCCAGCACCGGCCCGGCATCGGGCTGGTCGCCGCGGACCAGTCCGGTCTCGCCGAGAACCTCGTAGTCGCAGCGGATGGCGTGGCGCTCCATCTGATCGACCAGCAGATCCTGGTTGAAATAGCTGAGGGCCACCAGCGCGCGCGCCATTTCCCGGCCGGCCTTTTGAACCAGTTCGGAGTAGGGCATGCCGAGGCCGGTGACGATGCACCCCTGGTTTCGGGAAGAGGCCCCTTCCCCCACTCTCCCGGCGTCGAGGACGGCGCAGGAGAGGCCGCGGCCGCTGAGGCAGTCGGCGATCTTCAAGCCGGCGATGCCGGCGCCGATGACTGCGGCGTCGACCTGCACCCGCTCTTCGAGGGAGGGATAGGACGGGCGCTCGAAGTCGAGCCAGTAGGGAAGACCGTACCCCGCCAGGAGCCCGTCAGGATATCCGGCTTGTGGGCGGCGAGTCGGAGTCATCGCGGTGGAAAATCCGGCTCGCGGCCAGCAGCTCGTCGAGGGGAGATGGGTTGAGCGAGGGCAACGCCGGGACCGGCGGCTTTGGCAGGACGAAGCCCGAATCCGGTACTCGAACAGGTTGGCAGATCGATGGTCGTCCAGGCGCCCATTTCCTCTTCGGTTTCCTTCGCTTTCGTCGTGAGGCGGTCGGCCGCGTTTTCTCAGGTTGCCGGGTCGGGACGGAAGGGATTTTCCCGCACTTTCCCAGGCAGCCATACGCCTCCGCAGGTCCCCTGGCCGCGGCTTGACATCGCCGAGGTTCCTCCACCTACTCTACGCCCCGCGGCGGCGCCGCTCAACCGGAGAGGATACAGGAGGAGACGATGAAACTCTGGGTGTTCACCTGCAGCGACAGTCCGCACGAGCACTGGCTCGACGGTTTCGAGGAGCGCTTCGACGCCTGGGAGGAGGGCGGGGTGCGCGGCCTCGCCGTCGGCCGCATGGAGTTTCTCCAGGAGGACGGCACCAAGATTCCCGCCTGGGCACCGGACCGCAAGCTGTACGAGGCGTTCGGAGCCGAGCCTCCCGAACCGCGCCCGCGCGATCTCGAAAAGGAGAAGAAGCTGCAGGCGATGCTCGACAACGCCGCGGAGCGCGGCTGGCGCATCCTCATTTTCAGCGGAATCGGGCCCACCGTGCACGTGCAGGACCTGATGAACGCCTTTCCGCAGGTGCACGGAGTGATCTCCGACGGCCCGGGGGAGAACCACTACGAGCTCGCCTTCCATCACGGCGGCGAGCTGCTCGAGCTGCGCCCCGGCGAGGACGAGCGCTTCTCGCAGATCGGCGCCGAGGTCGATCGCATCCGCCGCGGCATCGCCCATCTGCGCGAACGCCTGCACAACCTCAGCCCGGAGATGGTGCGCTACCACGCCGCCGGGGGCATGCTGGCCTCGCTGATCCTGTTCGACGTCAACGAGGATGTCCTCTACTGGCTGCGCCAGCGCCAGGAGCGCTCCCGCGCCGACTGGCGCTACATGCGGGAACAGGTCGACGGCGTCGATCGCAGGGTCGAGCTCGGGGGGATTCCGCGGGCGGCGACCTGGTCGTCACTGACCGGGCAGAACTACCACCAGATGGCGGAGTACTTCGACTACATCTTTCCCAAGCACTACTTCTGGCACCGCGGCATGGACGGGATGTACGGAACGATAGCGCGGTGGGTGAGGCGCCTGGGAAACTGGAATCCGTCGCTGACCGAGGCGGACTGTTTCGCCGCGGTCAAGGCCCTTCTCGGGATCGAGCTTCCCGGGGTCAACTCAACGATGGACATGGAGATGGGCTTTCCCGACGAGTTCTTCAGCAAGGTGGTCTACAGCGAGACGCGGCGCGCCCTCGACGCCATCGGCGACCCGGACAAGGTGATCGCCTGGGTCTCCACCGGCCGCGGGCCCCACGGCGGCGACCAGATGCAGGCGCGCGACCTGCACGGAATCCTCACCGCCTCGCAGCAGGCGGGGCTGCAGCGCTTCCTCTACCACCCGGAGCCGGACTTCGGCGCCGCGGAATGGACGGTCATCAGCTCCCTGTGCGGCAACCGGTGGGACGAATACGCCGGAGGGCCGTACTGGCCGACCGGAACCGTGCCCGCATCCTTCTGGGACGGCGGCCGCACCGTGCCCGAAGAGGGGCGGATATGAGCGGCCTCCCCGCCTCGGTGCGCGAGGATTTCCCGCGCGCGCGCACCATGGCCTATTTCGACAATGCCTCGTCGCATCCGATCAGCGTGCATTCGGCCGCGGCCCTGCATCGCTACGTCGAATGGGTCACCCACGAGGTCGGGGAGCCGTGGTGGCCGGCCTGGGCGCCGCCGCGGGACGAGGTAAAGACCCTGTTCGCCCGCCTCATCAACGCCGACCCGGGCGAGATCGCCTTCGCGCGCAGCACCGTCGAGTCGGAGAGCAACATCCTCAACGGACTGGGGGACCACCTGGCGGGGGGCAACGTCGTCACCTCCGACCTGACCTTCAATCCATGCATATACAATTACAAGTATCGCGAGCGCCGCGGGCTCGAGGTGCGGATCGTCAAGAACCGCAACTGGCAGATCGACATGGCCGACATGGAGCGTGCCGTCGACGGCGACACCCGCCTGATCTCCGTGGCGCTGGTCTCCAATGTCAACGGGTTTCTCGCCGAGGTGGCCGCGCTCGGGGAGCTGGCGCACGCCAACGGGGCCTACCTCTATGCCGACATCATGCAGGCTGCCGGCGGCGTCCCGATCGACGTCAAGGCGATGGGGATCGACTTCGCGGCCTGCTCGACCTTCAAGTGGCTTATGGGGGTGAAGGGGTTCGGGTTCCTGTACGTGCGCTCCGACCTGCAGGGAACCGTGCTCGAGCCGTCGCAGCCCTGCGGAGGGGTGTCTCTCAACTATCCCCCCTGGGTAGACAGCGCCGACCCGGACAGCGAAGAAATCTCGTTTTCCCCGGCGACCGGCGCCGGCGCCTACGAGGTCAGCTATCCCTCCTACGAGGGGGTGGTATGCGCCAGGGAGAGCATCGAGTACATATTGCGTCTGGGGGTCGACAACATCCGCAGCCACTCGCGGGAGCTCACCGGCCGCCTGCAGGAAGAGCTGCCGCGCAGGGGCTACCAATCGATCACGCCGAAGGGGAACGAGAGCCCCATCCTCTCCTTCGCCGTCCCCGACCCGGAAGGGGCGATGGCCGCCTGCCGGAAGAACGGCGTCCACATAGCGATGCGTTTCGGCAACAAGATGCGCCTGTCCCCTTCGGTGTACAACAACCACGACGACATCGACCGCCTCCTCGAGGCGCTTCCGTGAACGGACCCGGGCCTGTCCAGGTATCCCGTCGGGGCTGCGGCCGGGCCTGGCGACCGATGGCTTGGTTGCGGCTGCAGGCGGGATCTCCCCAGGGGTCCCGGCGCGCCCCTTTTGGAGCGGCCCCAATGATTCCTCCGGGAAAGCGGCACTCCGTCAAAACCGACAGGCTCCTCACCGATTTGAAAGGAAACCACCCGTGAACCAGGAACTTCACTCACAACCCGTGCTGCGAGCCGGGGGCCGCACCATCCCGCCGGACTGGGCGGTGCGCCAGCGCCACCTGTTCGACCTGATGGACCGGGCGGCCGTCCGCTTCACCAGGCATGCGACGCGCCCGGACGGCACCCTGATCCAGCGCACGGTCTGGACGAGCATGGACGGCACCGACAACGGCTACGAGGCCTTCCTGTCGTTTCCGCTCTTCTACCTCCTCGGCGGCAGCGAATTCACCCACCGCACCGCCCGCAAGGAGTGGGATGCCATCACCTGGCAGTACGCGGATTACGGCACCGTCGACCGCGAGTTCGTCACCGGCTTCGACTGGTTCCACCACAGCGAGAGCTACACCTACATCTACTACCTCGCCATGTCGGACCCGGGGCATTTCATCGACCGCAACCGCGCCCTGCGCTACGCCGCCATGTACACCGGGGAGGACCCCCTGGCCCCGAACTGGGACGCGGACAGGCGCATGATCCGCGGTCCGCTGAACGGCAGCCGCGGCCCGCGATTCGTCACCACGCAGGCCGACTGGGAGTACCACAGGCCGATCCTGGCCGACTACCTCTCCCCTTTCGAGGACATACCCGGCGCCGGCAGCGACGACCCGATGTTCAAGGTCGACTGGACCGACGACGGGATCTTCGCCAAGGTCCTGGCACTCATAAACGAGCGCATGACCCGCGGCGACGTGCCGCTGAACCTGAACGCCGCCAGCATGGTCACCAACGCCTACCTGTACACCGGCGAGGAGAAGTACAGGCAGTGGGTGCTCGACTACCTGGAGAGGTGGATGGAGCACCGCGACGCCAACGGCGGCATCATGCCGGACAACATCGGACCCGGCGGCCGGATCGGGGAGCTGAACAACGGCAAATGGTGGGGCGGGTACTACGGCTGGCGCTGGCCGCACGGGGCCCGCAACGTCGTCGAGCCGGCCTTCGTGGCCGGCAGCTGCGCCGCCCTGATGACGGGGGACATGTCCCATCTCGACCTCTGCCGCTCGCAGCTCGACATGCTGTGGTCGCTGCGCCGCGACGTCGACGGGGTGCAGATGATCCCGTCCCGGCACGGCGACCGGGGCTGGTTCGACTACCGGCCGCCGGACCCCTACCACTACATCCACCTGTACTACCTGAGCCAGAGCGAAGAGGACCTCGCGCGCCTAGACGAGCTGTTTCCCGACCGGGAGGGGTTCGCCGGCCTGCCGGAGGACTGGGGCGCCGGCAAGGCGGGGATCTGCCCGCCCATGGCCTGGTCCGCGTTCGTCGAGGGGAAGAACCCCGGGTTTCCCGAGCAGGTCCTCGACACGACCTACGGCAGCGTCTGCCGCGCCCTCGACCGGCTCGAAGCGGACGACAGCGACCCGGAGACGCGGGAGTGCTACCACTTCCAGCGGCTCTGCCCGGTGCTCCCGGAGGCTCTCGTGCAGATGGCCATGGGGACGCCGGCCGCGGTCTACAACGGCGGCCTGCTGCAGGCCCACCTGCGCTATTTCGACCCGGAGCAGCGGCGCGCCGGGCTGCCCAGGCACGTGGCCGCCCTCGCCGACCGCGCCGGTGCGCACGGGGCCCGGGTCACCCTCGTCAACACCGATCCGGTCCATGCCCGTCCGGTGCTGCTTCAGGCCGGTTCCTTCGGCGAGCACGAGTTCACCGAGGTCCGCGGCAGCGACGGCGGTGGGGAAGAGCAGCGGGTGACCGTGGGGGGCAGGCATCTTCTCGTCGAGCTGGGACCGGCCGCGCGCATCGAGCTCGACATGGGGATGAAGCGGTTCGTCCACCGGCCTTCGTACGACTTCCCTCCGATGGAGGGTATCTCGACCTGAATCCCGGCCTCCGGCAAGGGGGACCGGCCGGCGAAGATGGGCACCCTGCTTACGGCTCGGCCGCAAGCCGCGTAAAAACGCCGGTACAGCGACGTATTCCAGACCGGCAAAATGCTTTTGGATTTCCTTCGACATTGGCCATATATTATTCGGACTAAGCTCTCTGCACCCGCAGAGGGTATTTTCGGCAGTCGTTCCGCGCTGTTCTGAGTTACATCCCGCCAGTCCATCTCGAAACGTCCTGCTGCAATCACATGCCCCACAGGGAGGGTTAGTTATGGCGGATCGCCAGTCAGGAACAGTGAAGTGGTTCAACGACGCCAAGGGCTTCGGCTTCATCAGCGTGCAGAACGGAGACGATGTCTTCGTGCACTATAGCGCCATTCAGACAGACGGCTTCAAGTCGCTCGCTGAAGGCCAGCAGGTCGAGTTCGAGGTGGTGCAGGGCCAGAAGGGCCCCGCCGCGGAGAACGTCAGGGCGCTGTAGAGCCAACCGCTTCGGAAAAAAAAGAGGGTGCCGGGGATTGCCCCGGCACCCTCTTTGCATGTACGGTCCGGCGCCACCACGTGAGCCGCACTTTGCGGAGAGTCCTCGCCGCCCTGATGCCCAAGCTTCCCCCTGTATTGCAGAATTCCCCGCGCCCCGCGCTTGTTCCAGGCACCTGCAGCTCTTCCCCTACCCCTTGATCCCCGAGGCGCTGATCCCCTCGATGAACCGCTTCTGCGCCAGGAAGAAGACGACGATGACCGGCACGATCATCACCGTGGTCAGCGCCATCACCAGGTTCCACGGCGTCACCTGGGTGCCGGCCCCTCCGAGGATGACTCCCGCCTTGGCGATTCGGACCCTTGAAGCGCACGCGGATGAAGACGAAGGCGTAGGCCGCGGCCGATCAGGAAACCAGGGTCCCGGCAATCGTCATCCCGGTGACGAAGACCGAGTTCCACAGGAACCTGCCGAACTCGAACTCCCGGAACACCACGAGGTAGTTGCTCCACTGCGACCGCTCGGGGATCCACTTCATCGGCTCCTGCAGGACCTCGGTGAACGACTTCAGGCTCGTCATCAGCATCCAGGCCAGCGGAAACAGCATCAGGCCGGCGCCGCCTACGAGGGCGCCGTAGTAGTGGTCGATGCCGATCCACTCGGGCGGGTTCACCACGGTGTAGCGCGTGAAGCTGAGGTAGAGGGAGTAGAGCATCGGGATCAGGGCGAAGGCCAGGAATCCGATGATCGCCGGTCCCGCCATCAGGTAGAACCAGAATGTGGAGCGGCCAGGCCGCTTCCGGGTGCCGGCAGTTTTTGGTGACGGCAAAGGCGCCGACAGCGATCTCACCGCCGTGCCTGCGCGCCGGCCCCTTCGGCAGCAGGGCGACGTCCCAGTCGAGGTCCTCGACGCGGTTGTAGATGCGCCAGAAGGTGCCTGGCGGACGTAGATCAGCCACTCCCCCCACCAGGAGGTGCTGATGTCCGATCCCCAGATCCGGGTGCCGTCCTCGCGCACCCGCGATATCGCCTCGCCGGCGCGGAAGAAGTCGTCCCAGGTCCAGTCCGGGGTCGGGTAGGAGACGCCGGCCTCGTCGAACAGCTTCCGGTTGAAATACAGCATCGAGACGTTGATGTGGACGGCGAGGAAGTAGAACCTGCCCTTGTGCTGCATCGCCGGGATGACCTCGGGGAAGAAGTCGTCGAGGTCGATCTCCTCGCGGTCGCGCTCGAAGTACCAGGTCATGTCGCGCAGGAAGGGGAGCATGTACGCCACCCAGACGTCGCCGGTGTAGAAGACGTCCGGGGCGTCGCCTGCAGCGGAGAGGGTCTTGAACTTGGTCTGGTACTGGTTGCCGGGGACCCAGATCATGCGCAGGTCGATGTCGGGATGGCGGGCGCGGAAGCCGGCGGCGAGCTCCTCGTAGCTGCTCTTCATGTCGTTTACGGGGATCAGCCAGGAGACCTCGACGCGGTCGCCGCCGGGTTCGAGGGACCGGGCGCCGGCGTACCAGAAGCCGGCCGCGGAGGCGGCGGAGAAGAGCAGGGGAAGACCGATGCGCTGGATGAGTGTCTGCACGAGGGGTTTTCGGTACTTCCGAGGGCCGGCGCCGCGGCCTTGTGACCCTGGCCCCTTGGCGCCAGGATTTCAGCCGTCGGTTTTTTCAGGACAGGACACCCGGCGCCGCTTGCCGGGACTCCCCCGTAAAGCGAGCTTCAACACGGGCCGGGGAGAGCTGACAACAGCCAAAGTATATTTTTTCCAATATGTCCAGATTCGACGGGCCGCAGGGAACGGCCCCCGCCATCAGCGCCGCGATGAAACGCAGCTGGGAAGAGGACGGGTTCCTCCGCATCAGGCGCTTCTTCGAGCCGGGAGAGGTCGCCGTGCTGGGCAGGGCGGTCGCCGAGGTTTCGGAGTGGCCGCCGGACCGCGGGGAATGGCTGCATCACTTCGAGCGGACCGGTTCGGGGGTGCGCCTGTCGAGGTCGGAGAACTTCGCGCCGTTCCAGAAGGATCTCCAGGCCCTGCTCACCCGCGGCAAGGTCGTCGAGGCGGTCTCCGAGCTGATGGGGGAAGCGGCCGTCCTCTACAAGGAGAAGATCAACTACAAGTACCCCGGCGGCGGCGGGTACGCCGCCCACCAGGACGCCCCGGCCTACGAGTTCGCCGACTACCACGTCACCTGCCTGATATCGGTCGATCCGGCTACCCCGGAGAACGGCTGCCTGTTCTTCAGCCCGGGTCTGCATGTCCGGGGCTTCGTCGCCCTCGACGAGCACGGCTGCATCGAGGAAACGGCCGCGGCGCAGATGGAATGGGTGGCGGTCCCGACCGATCCGGGGGACATCCTGTTCTTCGGTTCGTACGCGCCCCACCACAGCCCTCCGAACAACACCGGCCAGCCGCGCAGGCTGCTCTACGTCACCTACAACGCCCTGTCGGCGGGGGACCTGCGCGAGCGCTACTACCAGGACAAGCTCGCCGCCATGAAGAAGATGAAGGAGAATCCCGAGGAAGCCGGGATGATCAGCAAGATCAGGCACTTTCGAGGAAGGACGGTACTGTGAACAACCCGGGACGCATCGATCAATCCCTGCGCGCCGATCTGCAGGCAAGCCCTTCGGCAGCGCGGAAAACCGACCTGCTCTTCGCCTACATGCAGAGAAAGGGAGGCATCTACTACGACCGCAGCGTCACCCAGCTCGAGCACGCCCTGCAGTGCGCCCGCCTGGCGCGCCGGGAAGGCTCCGCAGCGCAGGTGGTAACCGCCGCCCTGCTCCACGACATCGGGCATTTCCTGCTCGACGAGCACAACGAGACCGCGGACTTCCAGCACGATGACCTCGAGCACGAGGTCATCGGGGCCGACTACATGGTTGGCTTTCTTCCCGGTGCCATCGTCGAGCCGATCCGCCTGCACGTGCCGGCAAAGAGGTACCTGTGCGCCGTCGAGCCGGAGTACCGGGACGGCCTGTCCGCGGGTTCCAAGAAGAGCCTCGAGCTGCAGGGGGGTCCGATGTCGGACGAGGAGCGGCGGGAATTCGCACGCCATCCCCACCTCGACACCGCGGTGCGGCTGCGCCGCTGGGACGACATGTCGAAGGTGGAACGCCTGGAAACGCCACCCCTCGAGGCGTATCGCGCCGACGTGGAGGCGAGCTTCGAGGCGGCCTCCTCCCCCTCCGGCTGATACGGTCGAAGGATCCACCTGCAAGGCCGGCAGGACCCAGGACCCGTCCCGAACGGATTCGGCGGCCCGAAACGGCCGCTGCGAGTCAAAGGCCGCCAACCCCGCCAACCCCACCACAGGAAGAAGACCATGTCACCGAAGAAAGCCGCCATCTCCCCGGAGCTGGTGAAACAGTTCGTCAACGACGCCCACGGCGACTTCGACAGCGTGAAGGAGCTGATCTCGCAGGAGCCGGCGCTCGTCAACTCCTCCTGGGACTGGGGAGGCGGCGACTGGGAGACCGGGCTGGGAGCCGCGGCGCACATGGGCCGCCGGGACATCGCCGAGTATCTGCTGGAAAACGGGGCTCGCATCGACCTGTTCGCCGCGGCCATGCTGGGCAAGCTCGATATCGTGCAGGCGGTGGTGGCCGACAACCCCGCGGTCGTCAACGAGAAGGGGCCGCACGGGATCGCGCTGATGACCCATGCCCGGAAGGGGGGCAAGGAGGCCGCGGAGGTGGTGAAGTTCCTGCAGTCGGTTGCCAAGCCGGCAGCGAAGAAGCCGAAGGCCAAAGCGAAGAAGGCGAAGGCAAAGAAGAAAGCCGCCGCGAAGAAGAAGGCGTAACGGAGAGAAAGGAGCCGGGATGGAAAAGCTGCGGGTGGGAGTGGTCGGCCTTGGCGCCATGGGGAAGGGCCATTTCGAGGCCTACGGCCGCATGCCGGAGACCGTCGAAGTCGCGGCGCTGTGCGACATCAAAGAAGAGGCGCTCGCCGCCGCGGGGAAGCGCTTTCCGGGGGCGCGCACCGCCGGAGATTTCCGCGAGCTGCTCGAGCCGGGTGACCTCGACCTCGTCAGCGTCGCCACCATGCCCCAGACGCACTGCGAGATCGCGGTCGCGGCGCTGGAGGCCGGGGCCCACGTGCTGTGCGAGAAGCCGTTCGCCATGAACGTCGCCGAGGCGGACCGGATGCTGGCGGCCGCGGAACAGGGCGGGCGCATGATCCAGGTCGGCACCAACATGCGGCACATGCTGGAAGCCGGCATGCTCAGGGAGCTGGTGGAGTCGGGGAAGCTCGGCCAACCCACCTACATCCGCGCCTGGACCTACTACCCCTCCATTCCCTGGTGGGGCCCGCATTACATCAGCGAGATCGCCGCCGGCGGAGCCCTGGCCTCGACGGCGATCCATATCGCCGACGTGGCCCTCTGGGTCGCCGGAAGCCCCGGCCTGGTCTCGGTGTCCGGCTCGACCCACCGGCTGTTCCCGCACAAACGGGCCGAGACCGCGCCGGACGCGGAGGCGCGCGACCGGTACGACGTGGAGGACATCGCCGCGGCCCACATCCGCCTCGATACCGGCGCCACCCTCGTCCTCGAGGGCACCTGGGCCCACGACCGGCTCGACGCCCACTACAGCTTCGAGATGATCTGCGAGCGCGGCACCGTCCGCTTCAACCCGCTGTCGGTCCTGATGGACGAGGGAGGGGAGATCGTCGACCGCACTCCCACCGACTACGCCGAGCCGGGGCAGCGCCATTCCTGGGGGGAGAGCGTGTTCCGGGAGATCCACCGCTTCGCCACCGCCATCCGCGAGGGGACCGAACCGTCGCAAACCCCGCGCGAGATCCGCAACCTGCAGCTGATCCAGGATTCCGTGTACGAGTCGGCGCGAAGCGGGCGCGAGGTACGGCTCGACGGATAGCCGTTGCGGCTACCCCGGGCCGGGGCCGCGAACCCCGCATCCGGATTCGCTGTCTCGGGAGGCTTCCCGGACAGGCAGAGGCGAGTGCAGGAATCGAAGCGATGCGTAAACACGACATCCTCCATGTAAGCCGATGAACCACAGCGGAATAGTCAGTTTTCTCTGGGGGGTCGCGGACCTGATCCGCGACAGCTTCAAGCGCGGCAAGTACCAGGACGTCATCCTGCCGCTGACCGTGCTGCGCCGCCTCGACTGCGTGCTCGCACCGACCAAGGAGAAGGTGCTGCAACGGCAGGCCGAACTGTCGGAGCGGGGCCTTGAAGACCTGAATGACCAGCTCTGTCGAACATCCGGCTTCAGTTTCTACAACACCTCCCGCTACGACTTCGACAAGCTGCTCGCCGATGCGCCGAACCTCGCCGCCAACCTCAGGAACTACATCGCCGGCTTCAGCCCAAACATGCGCGAGGTGCTGGAGCGGTTCGACTTCGACAACACCATCAGCAAGCTCGACGAGGCGGGACTGCTGTTCCAGGTGCTGGAACGGTTCGGGAGCGTCGATCTGCATCCGGACGCGATCGACAACCCGGGCATGGGGACGATCTTCGAGGAGCTGATCCGCTGTTTCAACGAGGCCCTGGACGAAAACCCCGGCGAGCACTTCACGCCCCGCGACGTCGTCCATCTGATGGTGGACCTCATGCTTTCCGGTGACGAAAAGGAGATCGCCGGCACCGGGGTGGTGCGCTCGGTCTACGACCCCTGCTGCGGTTCGGGCGGCATGCTGATGATCGCCAAGGAGCACATCACCGGGGGCATGAGCAGCAACGGCCAACTGGTTCGTCCCGCCATCAATGCGCAGGCGGAGATCCATCTCTTCGGCCAGGAAGTGAACCCGGAGACCTGGGCGGTCTCCAAGTCCGACATCTTCATGAAGGACCCGTCGGGCCGCGACGCGGAAAACGTCGCTTTCGGAAGCACCCTCTCCAACGACCGCCATGCCGGCCAGTCTTTCGACTACCTGATCGCCAATCCGCCCTACGGCAAGGACTGGAAGCGGGACAAGGCCGCGGTCGAAGCCGAGCACGAGCGCGGGGCGTCCGGCCGCTTCGGCCCCGGTCTGCCGCGCATCAGCGACGGCCAGACCCTGTTCCTGCTGCACATGCTCGCCCATGCCAGAGCAGCGGACGAGGGGGGCACCCGCATCGCCATCATCATGAACGGCTCGCCCCTGTTCACCGGAGACGCCGCCAGCGGCGAGAGCGAGATCCGCCGCTACATCCTCGAGAACGACCTGCTGGAGGCCCTGATCGCGCTGCCGGAGCAGCTCTTCTACAACACCGGCATCGCCACCTATGTGTGGCTGCTGAGCAACCGCAAGGCGGGGGCCCGCAGGGGAAAGGTGCAGCTCATCGACGCCACGGGGTTCTGGGCGCCGATGCGGCGGAGCCTCGGGGACAAGCGGCGCCAGATACCACCGGATAAGGCAGCCGATGTGCTCGAACTCCTCGCCGGTTTGCGTGACGGCGAGACCCGCAAGCCCTCAAAGGACGGAGAGGAGGAAGAGACCGTCGTCAGCCGCGTCTTCTCGACGTCCCGGTTCGGGTACCGGAAGATCACCGTGGAACGGCCGCTGCGGCTCAATTTCCAGGCGAACCCGGAATGGATCGCCCGGCTGGGCGACCAGAAGGGGTTTCAGAACCTTGCCAGATCGAAGAAGCGCGGGGACGCCGGCGTCAGGGAGGAGGAGGCAGGCCGCGCCCTGCAGGAAGCCGTTCTGGCCATGCTCGAGACCCTGCCCGGCACCCTTCACAAGGACCGGGAGGCGTTCCTTGCGGAGCTTGCGAAAGCGGCCTCGAAAGCCGGCCTGAAGCTCCCGGCTCCGCTCAAGACAGCGATACTCGATGCCCTTTCAGAGCGGGACGAAACCGCGGGGATTTGCCGCGGCAAGGACGGCGCACCCGAACCCGACCCGGAGCAGCGGGACACCGAGCGGGTGCCCCTGTCAGATGGAAAGGATCCCACCGGAGAGGATGGAGTGCCGGACAGCGTCCGCGCCTTCTTCGAGCGCGAGGTCGAGCCCCATGTGCCGGATGCCTGGATCGACACATCGAAGCGGGATCACAGGGACGGGATGGTTGGCCTGATCGGCTACGAGATCAACTTCAACCGCTACTTCTACCAGTACAAGCCGCCGCGGCCTCTCGGGGATATCGAGGCGGATATTCAGGGTATCGAGAAGGACATCCTGGAGATGCTGAAGGGCGTGTCGGCGGGATAATTTGGACCGCTGCGTGGAAGAGGTATCGACATGCTGATACACAGATTGAAAGTCGCCGGCCTTCTGTCGTTCGGACCCGACGGGATCGACCTGCCCATGGAACCGCTGAACGTCCTCATCGGCCCGAACGGTTCGGGAAAGTCGAACTTCCTCGAAGCGATTGCGCTGCTTCAGGCTGCGCCCCGTGGCATTACCGAACCGATCTCGCGCATGGGCGGCGTTCGAGGTTGGTTGTGGAAGGGCCCGGAGGCGCCGGATTCCATATCGATGGAGACCGAGATCGGCTATCCCTACGGCGGCGTTCTTCGGCACTCGCTGACATTGGCCGATCGAAACGGCCGCCCCGAAGTGACGGGCGAGCGGGTCGAGCCATCGGAGAAACACGCCGACGAACCGGTCTCGCTGTCCTATTACCGCCCCCCTCAGGACGAGGTATCCGCGGCGGAGATCGCAAAATCCAATGCAGAGGCGGAGCGTGCCGACTCCGAGAGGGATATGCGCTCGGGGCAGTGGTCGACACCTCGCATCGCCTCCTGGCCTCGTCCGGGGGCCGTCGATCTCGCAGGTGAGATTCAACCTGAACACTCATTCCTTCATTGGTTTGCCAGTCCCGACGCCCCGGTACTGTGGCATCTGAAAGAGCAATACGAGCGTATTCGCCTCTTCCGGAACTGGTCATTCGGTCCTTCCGCCGGGTTTCGCAGCAACCAAAGCGCCCACGACCGTGCCGACTTTCTCGATGACGGAGGCGCGAACCTGGCGCTCGTGTTGTCTCATTTCCAGGGTGACAGCAAACGACAACTCGTCACTGCATTGCAGAAGCTTTTTGACGGAATCGTCGACATCGCCTGCCCGGTGACGGGCGGTACCGTTGCCCTGTACCTGGAAGAAGCTGACAGCCGCACGATCCCGGCCACCCTCCTGTCGGACGGCACGCTTCGCTACCTCTGCATGCTCGCCATCCTGTTGCACCCCGAGCCCCCGCCCCTTGTCGTAATCGAAGAGCCGGAACTGGGCCTGCACCCGGACCTGTTGCCGACGTTGGTCGAGCTGCTGCGCTCAGCGTCCGAGCGCAGTCAACTGATCGTGACGACGCATTCGGATGTCATGGTCGATGCGCTGACCGACACCCCGGAAAGTGTCGTGATCTGCGAAAAGCACGAGGGGCGGACCGAAATGCGACGGCTCGACAAGGAGGACCTGGCAAAGTGGCTGAAGGATTACACCCTCGGCAATCTCTGGAGCTCCGGGCAACTGGGAGGGAATCGTTGGTGACCGCCGTGCTTTACATCGAGGGGGGTGGGGATAATCGGCGGCTTGGCGCGCAATTCCGCGAGGGCTGGACCAGTTTCTTCACAGCGGCAGGGCTGCGTGGCCGCATGCCGAGAGTAGTTCGGGGCGGCACACGGCAAGACACCTTCAACCGCTTTGCGACAGATGCCGCTGGGCAGAAGCCTGGTACCATCCCACTGCTCCTCGTGGACAGCGAAGACCCGGTCGCAGCGGGTCACTCGGCCTGGCAGCATCTGCAGCAACGCGACGGCTGGAATAGACCTTCAGGGGCCGGCGACGATCAGGCCTTCCTGATGGTTCAGGTCATGGAAACCTGGTTTCTGGCGGACCATGATGCACTGCGAAGCTATTTCGGTCCGCTGTTTATAGAGAACGCGCTCAGGCAATGGCCCAAGTTGGAAGACCTGTCTAGGGAGACGGTTCTCGACGCGCTGGACAGGGCCACCGCCCGATGCCCAAACCCGTATTCCAAGGGCAAGACTTCATTCGGATTGCTGGCGCGAATCGATCCAACACTCGTCGAAGCCGCATGTCCGCATGGCAAGGATCTCCTGAACCGATTGAGGGGGTTTTGAAGGGCGCGTCCGCCGGACCGGCTGGCTGATATTAAATGTCGGCAGTTGCGATTAAGTGCCGACATTCAGTATCATCTGTGGGTATGGCGAATGCACTGGACACTGCTGAGCTCCAGGAAGCCGGCATCGGAACCTACTTCCGGCCTCGGGATCTCGCGCCGCTCGGGCTTTCTCACCGCAGGCTTCAGGGTCTGGTCTCCAAGGGACTCGTCGAGAACCTGGGAAACGGCCTCTACCGACTATCCGAAGTCGAACCCACGGAGGTCGAGACGATCGCGATGGTAGCCGCGGCCATCCCGAATGCCGTCATCTGCCTGCTGACGGCGCTTCGCTTCCACGAAATCGGCACGCAGTCGCCGCACGAGGTCTGGATCGCCCTCGACCGCAAGGCCCGCAAGCCCGCGCATCCTCCCTCCCGCGTGCGCATCGTCCGTTTCTCCGGTGCGATGCTCACCTACGGCGTTGCCTCCCATTCGGCGCAGAGGGTGCCGTTTCGCATCACTTCGCCGGCCCGCACCGTGGTGGACTGTTTTCGCTATCGCAACAAGCTCGGACTCGACATCGCGCTCGAGGCACTGCACGACGCCCTGCGATCGCGGGCTGCGACCGTGGATGAGATCGTGCGCGCCGCCGAAGTCTGCCGTGCGCAGACCGTTATTCGGGCTTACCTGGAAGCACTCTCGCTATGACACGCGGGAAACGCCGAAACATGGGAGCATCGGTTCGCGCAAGGTTGATGAACCGGAGCCGCGAAACCGGAGAGGACTTCCAGTTCCTGCTGCAGCGCTATGCCGCGGAGCGATTTCGCTACCGCCTCGGAGAATCGCAGCATCGGGAGCGCTACGTCTTGAAGGGTGCGATGCTCCTTGTCCTTTGGGGCGAAGCAGTCTATCGCCCGACGCGGGATCTCGATTTTACCGGCCACGGAAGCCCCCTGGCAAACGAGGTGCGCTCCACCATCCGCGACATTTTCGAGACCCCGGCCGCCGACGATGGAGTTGTTTTCGACAGCGGAGACATCGGGGTCGAACCCTTCCGCGAACATCAAGAGTATAACGGCTTCCGAGCGCTCTTCTGGGCCAGGATCTCCGGCGCACGAATACGGATGAGGATCGATATCGGCTTTGGGAATGCCATCCAGCCGCCGCCGATTGACGCCGATTACCCAACACTGCTCGACGCTCCACATCCGCAAATCCGTGTTTACCCAGCCGAAGCCGTCGTGGCCGAGAAGCTCCACGCGATGGTTGTGCTCGGTGAACGGAACAGCCGCTACAAGGATTTTTACGATCTTCAAGCGCTTGCACAGTACTCTTCCTTCGATGGCGAAAATCTCCTACGGGCCATGGGCGCAACCTTCGAAAAACGCCGTACCACGATCTCTCAGAATCTGCCAGTCGCTCTGACGCCTCGGTTCTATGAGGATGCCGAGCGGGCGGAGCACTGGCGTAATTACCTGGACAGGAACGAGCTTCTTGGAGCGCCACCGGATTTTGGTATCGTGGCCGAGCGCCTACTGTCATTTCTCAGAGAACCGTGGGATGCGATGGCGCTCCGGTCCGGGTTCACTGGAACCTGGCCGGCGGGTGGGCCGTGGTGTCATGAAGCTGGACGATGAACGCTGCCAAAGTTCAAAGGGGTCGGAATAGATGACTAAGCGATCTGCTGCAATTGGGGATAGCGGTATTACGTCCACTTTGGGTGCGGAGCGATACAGGCCCTATCCGGCCTACAAGGAATCTGGCATTGAGTGGCTGAGGGAGATTCCGGCGCATTGGGTCGAGTTACCGCTGAAGCGTATTGCAAGGATAGACAACAGCGGCAGCTACGGAGAAGAACCTGAGAGCAGTGATTGGGTATTAGCAGTGGCGACGACAGCACAAATTGATACGGAGGGACACTTCGCCGTCGATGACATGCCACTGCGAGGATTCTCACACAAAGATGCCGACCGATTTCGATGTCGACCAGGCGATATCCTTGTTGTAAAGTCGAGTGGTTCGATCTCCAATGTGATCTCCGGCAAAACAGGCATAGTGGATGGCAATACGCCAGAGTTCGTCTTCAGCAATTTTTTATTAAGGGTTATAGCACACGTCCAAGTTGCGAATCCTCGCTACCTTTTTCTGCTACTTAGTAGCGACCTCACCCGCGAGCGTGTCAAACGTATGGTTGCGGGATCAACATATCCTAATCTGAGAGTCGACGAATACACCTCAGCTCTCTTACCTATTCCTTCCCTCCCTGAACAACGCGCCATCGCTGCTTTTCTCGATCGCGAGACCTCCAGGATCGACGCCCTCGTGGCAAAGAAGGAGCGGTTGATCGAGCTGCTCGAGGAAAAGCGCACTGCCCTCATCAACCAGGCGGTTACCAAGGGCTTCGACTCCGACGTGCCGATGAAGGACTCCGGTGTTGAGTGGCTGGGGGAGATCCCGGCGCATTGGGAGGTGAAGCGTTGGCGAAATTGTTGCAAGATTGCAGAAGGCCTTGTTGATCCGACCACAATTCCTTATTGCGAGCGAACATTGATCGCACCCAATCACATTCAATCAGATACAGGAATGATTCTACTTCGGGAAACCGCGGAACACCAAGGGGCGATAAGCGGAAAATACCATGTTGATCTAGGTCAGATCGTTTATTCAAAAATTCGTCCGGCACTTAACAAAGTGTGCATTGCGGAGGGTGCTTGGCTTTGTAGTGCGGACATGTACCCCATAACAGTCACAGATGCCCAAATCTCCACAAAATTCCTCCAATATTTCATGCTGTCTGAAGCTTTCGTTAAGCTCATGGTTGATGAGTCCTTGCGTTCTGCGATCCCAAAAGTCAATAGTGATACGCTTTCTACAAGTCCCCTTCTTGCGCCACCGCCGACAGAGCAACAGGCCATCGTCTCGTACCTTGATCGTGAAACGGCCAAGATCGACGCCCTTGTCGCCAAAGTCCGCGAGGCCATCGACCGCCTCAAGGAACTCCGCACCGCCCTCATCTCCGCAGCGGTGACCGGCAAGATCGACGTGCGGCAGGCTGCCGCATAAGTCACGTTCAATCCGGCCGTTACGAAGAAGTTTTCCAAATAGTTATAGTTCGTAACAAAATGTTACAAACTCTCCTCCGTTTTCCAACCGAATATCTGCAATCTTGTTCAGATAACATCTACGAATTCAGAACGATAAATGGCAAGCATATGTGTCAGTGATTTGATTTGGATAATGTGACGAACTGGAAAAAAATAAACCCGATCTCTCGAAAAGAGCCGGGTTCAGAGGAGATGTACTTGGGGAAAAAATTTTACCCAAGGCGGTGAGCGAAGAAGACGACTATCGGTAGGACGAGCCTCGCGGTTCTATTTTCACAATTCGGATCAGCTTCTCAGATTCATTCACTTGTAGAGAACCCGAACTGGCCAATCCTGATCTTTCGAAATCCAAGAAAATTCCCTCGTAGGGCTTCCCCAGCACAAGGATTTTTCTCAATGGCCCTGATGGCCTCCTCAATGCGCCCTCTCGTGGGCTGGGGGATTTGCTTCAGCCTTTTCAAGGCTTTCCTGTTTATCGAGCTCGTAGCTCATCTTCTGCTTCCTTCCAGGACACCCACTCCGTGGAAGGATCGTCGAGTATTTTTTGCAACTCGATTGTTTCGTCCTTCTCCCGAGGGATGCCATTGGCTGCGGACATGATTGCTACCTCCTTGGCGTGGGATGTTATACAAATGTATAACGCGGATGGGGTGGATCAACCTCCCACCAAGAGCGACTATTGGGGCCGAACCAGCACACCCTTTAGCCAGGAAACCTGGGTGATGGAATCGGCTTTCCGGGGCGGGTGAAATTTTCAGACTGATACAGTACCGTGAAGTGAGGTCACTCCTCCTTCTCCGGGTCAGCTGGAAAAACACCGGTACTTCCCTTGCCCCGGCGGGTACCGCGCCTTCGTTCCGGCTCCCCTTCCGCCTCCTATTGCTTGGAACGCGGAGCTGGTTTCCGCGCTCTCCCGCGCCGCCCAGGCAGTAGGCCGGCTCGCAGGAGAAGGCAGGCTTGTATCGAATCCGCACCTGTTCATCCGGGCCTTCCTCCACCGGGAAGCGGTGCTTTCCAGCCGCATCGAAGGCACGCAGGCCACCCTGGGCGAACTGCTTGCAGCGCAGGCTGGGGCAGGGGTCGAACGGAATGCAGCGGATCTGCACGAGGTCGCCAACTACGTCCTGGCGCTGCAGTACGGGATAAGGCGCCTGAACACGTTGCCGCTGTCTCTCCGTCTGGTGCGGGAGCTGCACGAGCGTCTGATGCGGGGGGTCCGGGGCGACACGGCTACCCTGGGTGAGTTTCGACGCACCCAGAACTGGATCGGTCCGCCCGGAAACGGCCTCGAGGACGCCAGGTACGTGCCCCCTCCGCCCGTCGAGTTGATGGCCTGCCTGGGGAAGTGGGAGCAGTTCCTCCACGACGAAACCCTGCCCCCCCTGGTGCACGCCGCACTCATACACTCGCAGTTTGAGGCCATCCATCCGTTTATCGACGGCAATGGGCGCGTTGGCCGTCTGCTCATCTCGCTGTTGTTCGTCGCCCGCGGCCTCCTGCCGGAACCCCTTCTCTACCTGAGCGCTTACTTTGAAGCTACGCGCGAGGAGTACTACGCCCGCCTGCAAGGGGTGGCGGAGAGCGGGGAGTGGGAGGCGTGGCTGACGTACTTCCTGCGCGGGGTAGAACTCCAGGCAGGGGACGCGGTCGGCCGGATCCAACGCATCGACGACCTGTTTCAGGGCTGGTTGGAGAAAATCGACGGGGTTCATTCGGGGCAATCGGAGAAGGTGCTGGAGCTGTTTGTCCAGAACCCCTTCTGGTCCGTGCGCGGCCTTGCCCAGAATCTGGAGGTCGCCTACACCACGGCCCGGCGCGCCGTCGACCGGCTGGAAGCGGCAGGCATCGTCACCCTGGTCGGGGAGGCGAGGCGCAACCGGGTGTATTGCGCGCGTGCAGTGCTCGAGGTGCTGGATGCCCCGTCCACCCCGAGACGGGACCCTGAAGCCGCGACAACCCGGGGAGGTGGCATGTGAATCCCGAGATCTCGGAACGAGCCTTCGAGGACGCCATCGAGGCGGCCTTGCTGCGCCTGATCGAGGAGGAGCTTCCCGGCGGCGAGGCCCTGGCGGGCGAACCCAGGCCTTCCCTGGGCGCCCGGGGGATGCAGCCCGGGGGCTATCACCAGCGCCTGCCCCAGGACTACGACCGAACCTTGTGCCTGTTGCCCCGCGACGTCGTGGACTTCCTGCTGGCTACGCAGCCGAAGCAGTGGCAAAGGCTGTCCGAACACTACGGGGTCCAGGTGCAGGAGCGGTTTCTCAAGCGGTTATCGTCGGAGATCGCGAGACGCGGCGCCCTCGACGTGCTGCGGTCCGGGGTGAAGGACATGGGCTGCAGCTTCCGGCTCGCCTATTTCGCCCCGGCCAGCGGGCTCAACGAGGAGACGCGGCGGCTGCACGCGGCGAACTTTTTCGCCGTTGCCCGACAGGTCCGCTACAGCGTCAAGAACGAGAAGAGCCTCGACCTGGTGCTGTTTCCTGAACGGCATCCCCCTGTTCACCGCCGAGCTCAAGAACCCGCTCAGCGGCCAGACCGTCGAGGACGCGATCCGCCAGTACCGGACCGACCGCGATCCCCGCGAGCCGCTGCTGGCCTATGGCCGCTGCCTGGGGCACTTCGCCGTGGATGCGGACCTGGTCTACGTCACCACCCATCTCGATGGTGCCGGGACTCGCTTCCTGCCCTTCAACCGGGGCAAGTTCGGCGGCGCCGGCAACCCGCCGGTTCCGCCGACGCAGACCGGGTACGCCACCTCCTATCTCTGGGAAGAGACCTGGGCGCGCGACAGCGTGCTCGACCTGGTGCGCCAGTTCATCCATGAAGTCGAGGAGGAGGACGAGACCGGCCGCAAGACCGGCGGGAAGTCGCTGATCTTCCCGCGCTATCAGCAGCTCGACTGCGTGCGCCGGCTCGTCGCCGACGCCCGCGAGAACGGGGTGGGGCAGCAGTACCTCATCCAGCACTCGGCCGGGAGCGGCAAGAGCTATACCATCGCCTGGCTCGCCCACCAGCTCTCGACCCTGCACGACGCTGACGACCGCCGCGTCTTCGACTCGATCGTGGTCATCACCGACCGCCGCGTGCTCGACCGCGCGCTGCAGAGCACCATGCGCCAGTTCGAGCAGACCCTGGGGGTGGTGGAGAACATCGACACCACCTCGCGCCAGCTCAGGGATGCGCTCGAGGCGGGCAAGACCATCATCGTCACCACGCTGCAGAAGTTTCCGGTGATCGCCGGACAGATCGACGAGCTGCCGGGCAAGCGGTTCGCGCTGATCGTCGACGAGGCGCACTCGTCGCAGTCGGGGGAGAGCACCAAGAGCCTGAAGTCGGTGCTGGCTCCGGCTTCGCTCGAAGAGGCGGAGAGCGAGGAATCCGGGGCGGAGACCCCCGAAGAGGAGCTCGAGAACGCGATCCTGTCCGAGATGGAGAAGCGCGGGCGGCTGCCCAATCTGTCGACCTTCGCCTTCACGGCGACGCCCAAGCCCAAGACGCTGGAGCTGTTCGGAACCAAGCGCGCCGGCGGCTCGTTCGCGCCGTTCCACCTCTACAGCATGCGCCAGGCCATCGAGGAGGGGTTCATCCTCGACGTCCTGGAGAGCTACACCACCTGCAAGGCCTACTGGCGGCTGTGGAAGACGGTCGAGGAGGATCCGCGCTACGACAAGCAGAAAGCCGCCCATCTGCTAAAGTCCTATGTCGACCTGCACCCGCACGCCATCGGCGAGAAGGTGCGCATCCTGATCGAGCACTTCACCGGGCAGGTGCAGAACCAGATCGGCGGCAGGGCCAAGGCGATGATCGTCACCCGCTCGCGCCTGCACGCGGTGCGCTACAAGCTGGCGGTGGACCGGCATCTCGGGGAGCTGGGGAATCCGTTCAAGGCGCTGGTTGCCTTCTCCGGTTCCGTCAAGGATGGGGGCGAAACGATGGGGGCGAAACCTACACCGAGCCGGGCATGAACAAGGTCTCCGAGGCGCAGACCGCCAGGACCTTCGAAGGGCCGGACTACCGCTTTCTGATCGTCGCCAACAAGTTCCAGACCGGGTTCGACCAGCCGTTGCTGCACACGATGTACGTCGACAAGAAGCTCGGCGGCGTGAACGCGGTGCAGACCCTGTCGCGGCTCAACCGCACAAAGGCGGGAAAGCAGGGGACCCTGGTGCTCGACTTCGCCAACGAGGCCGACGGGATCAAGGCCGCCTTCGAGCCCTACTTACGAGACCACCCTGCTGTCGGAAGAGACCGATCCCAACCTGCTCTACGAAATCCAGACGCGTCTGACCGCTTTCCCGGTCTTTGCTCCGGCCGACGTCGACGGCTTCGCCAGACTCTATTTCAATGACACCGCTGCGCAGGACCAGCTGCAGCCGCTGCTGAATCCGGTCGTCGAGCGCTTCAAAGAGCTGCACGAGGAAGAGCGGCAGGATTTCCGGGGGCAGCTCACCGACTTCGTGGGGCTCTACGCGTTTCTGTCCCAGGTGCTGCCTTTCTCGGATTCCGACCTGGAGAAGCTGTACGTCTTCGCCAGGCACCTGCTTCGCCTGTTGCGCCCGGAGCGGGCCGAGCTGCCCCTCGAGGTGCAGCAGAACATCGACATGGAGTCCTACCGGATTCAGGAGACGGCCAGCGGCAAGATCGGTCTCGAGCGCAAGGCAGGGGTGCTCGACCCCATCGGCACGAAGGAAGCGCACGGACACGTGCCCGAAGAGATGGAGACGCTTTCGCGCATCATCGCCGAGCTGAACGAGCGCTTCGGGCTCGCGCTCGGGCCCGAGCACCGCGTCACTCTCGGCCAGATGATGGAGAAGCTCGAAGGGGACCCCGCCCTCGACGCCGCGGCGAGAGTGAACACGCGCGACAACGTGCGGCTTACCTTCGACCACAAGGTCAGTCAGGTGATCCAGGAGATCGTCGATTCCAATTTCGATCTCTACAAGCGGATCACCGACGACCGGGCCTTTGGAGAGGTGATCAGGGATCTCCTCTTCGACCAGTACCTCCACAGCCACCGCAGCGCCGAGGAGCTGATCCAGAGGGGTGAGTCGAAGACCCTGGAGTTCAAGTCCACGCTGCGCTGGAACCTGGTGGAGGACGGCAAGGACGACCAACGGGTGACCCACGCCGCGCTCAAGACCATCGCCGCATTCCTCAATACCGAGGGTGGGGATCTCCTGCTCGGCGTGGCCGACGACGGGGCCGTCGTCGGGATCGAACGCGACCGGCTCGAAAACGACGACAAGTTCATGCGCCATCTCGCACAGGTGGTGCGCAACGGCCTCGGCGACCGCGCCGGAACCTGCATCGATCCGGGGATTCAGATCGTCGGCGGCAAGGGGGTCTGCGCGGTGAGCTGCCAGCGCAGCCCGGAACCGGTGTTCCTCAGGTGGAAGGGGGTGGAGAAGGAGGAGGGGGGCGATTTCTTCGTGCGCAGCGGCCCGGGAACCGTGAAGCTCTCACCCGACGACACCAGGGAATACATCCGCACCCGGTTCGGGGATGCGGGGCCGCAGTAGTTCGGCAGGGATGGCTTGAGGGTAGCCAGCGTGGCAGGCGGTGAGGAACCTGCCGCGAAGCGGGTCTTTGATACCCGGAAACCGGTGATTTGCGCCGGGCCTCTTCGAATCCTTCCCCAACCCGGAACTGCCGGCCGACGGCCCGGAGCCAGGCGGGAGGTATTGGCAACCTTCCCGCCCGCCCCCGGTGCCTCCGGCGGTCACTCCACCGTCAATTGGATCTCGATGCTCTGTGTGCCTTCGATATACAGCCCCACATCTTCCTCCGTGGAAACAGTCGGCAGGGAGCCGTCGGGAGGAAAGAAATCTCCGAAGAACGGGATGTCGCCCAGTCCAGTGTCGGGAACATCGCTGGGAGCCTCCCCCTCGGGTATTTCCGGGGGAGGGGGCGGCGCGGAAAATGTCAGGCGGGCCTTCAGGACGATGTTTTCGTCCGGTTCGTTCAGACGCACGAAAACATCCTCGAGCTTTCCCTCGTCTCCGAAACCGAATCCCGGCGGTCCGAAGAACCCGAAATCCCCTCCCTCGTCATCCACCAGGTTGGCCGCGGAAGCGACCTCGAGCCGGTAGAAACCGGGGGGAATCGTATCCGGTATGGCGAGCTCCAGCCCGACTTCCCGGTCGAGGCGCCGGCCCACGCGCAGCGAAGTGGAAATGGTCAGCGTGCTCCCGAGACCGGCCACGGTGTCCGCGGTGACCTCCACCACCTTGGCGAAGCGAGGTTCCGGTATCATCTCGACGTGGACCTCGGCCTCGGCCACCTGCAGGGCGTAATCGTTCCTCGTCATCAGCTCGGAGAGTGCGAATGACAAATCGCCGGAGGCAGCGCCGATCAAGGAGGTAAGCCGTCCATCCGGCTCGGCGTACAGGCGGGTGCGGGCAAGCACTGAGTCGGTGCCGGCGAAGGAGATATTCGTCGTAACGCGGACACTGTGGTCCGGGTCGTTTTCGATCCGGTTGTACAAGGGACCGAAAGAAGCATTCGTGAGGAGACTGAGCGTGGTATACGGGTCGAGACCGACGGTGGGCATCCTGTGCGTGAGCTCGAGCTCGCTCCCGGATGGAAAGGTGTACATGCTGCTGATCGGTACCAGCTCAGGCTCCTCGTCGAGCACGCCGCGAATCGCGGGCAATCGGTCTTCGGTTATGGTACCCCGCACCGTCGGGTTCAGGGTCGCGAACTTGAAGGGAGCCGAGAGATTGGAAATTTCACCGAGCACCTTTGCCTCGATTATGGGAAGCTCAACCGGGCCGACTCCAAACATGGGATGCCCAAACCCGTATATCCGGTTGCCGTCGACGTACGAAATGGTTCCGATCCCGCCTCCGGTCATTTCACCGAGCAGCAGACCGACCGCCAGGGGCCTTCCGGCTTCGAAGCTCTCCTGGCGTTCCTGGGTCAGACCGGCGGAAACCGCCTCACCCAGGGGAAACGAACCCCCTCCCGCCGGCGGCGGACCGTGGAGTCCCGTGCTCACCAGGGGGATCTCCAGGGGGGTGATGCGGGCCCCGTCCCACGTGGCCGCGGGTTTGGCCGCGGGCACCGTTCCCTGCGAGCCGATCACCCATTCTATGGGCGTGGCGAAGAAGTAGAACGGCGGGTTGTCCTGGGCAGTGAAACCGTAGGCGATGGCCCCCATGGTGCCCTGCTCGGAAAAGACGGGGGAGCCGCTCATGCCCTGGGCGATGCCACCGAGCTGGATCAGCACCGGATCGGAGGATTCCACCATGATGACCGGCATGGGCTGCAGGAAATCGTCGACCACCTGGACGAAGGTCATCTCGAGGTCGGCAAGCTCGCCGTTGGCGAACTCGGTGCGCATGTACAGGGGAGTGCCCGGGGGAATGGCGCGGACCGAGTCGATCGGCACGACCGCGGAAAGATCCCAGGGCATCAGTTCCCCACTCGGGCGCAGAACCGTTTCTTCCGGAGCGGCCAGTGGAGCGTCGTCATCGTCTCCACAGGACCAGAGGGAAATCGCGAGCGCGAGCAACGCCAATCGAATCTTCATGTGTTCTCCTTGTTCAGGGGTATGATGTGGAGGTTCCCATTCGTCCCGGTTCGCAGCCTCGATGAATCCCACGAGTCGACAGGCCGGGTTGGAACCGGAACAAGAATCTATTGGGGCCCCCAGATTCTGCCACTTTGGGGGACCCCATTTCTTCCACTTGGTTCCTGCGCGGGGCCGCTGTGGAGATGGAGGCTCATGTGACAGGACGAATCTGGATGTTGGTGCTGGCCGCGGCGTGGGTGGGCTGGAACCTGCCGGTCGGCTACGGGGAAGCGAAAGACGGGGACGCAGGCGGCCGCACCGCGTCCACCCCGAGCGCAGCAGGCAGCAGGACCGTGAAGCTTGGTGGTGTGCTGTCGATTTGGGAGATCCAGGGGGCAGGTCACGTCTCCCCGCACCTCGGGGCCAGGGTCCGAACCTCGGGAGTCGTAACGGCCGTGGCGGCCAACGGCTTCTACCTGCAGGACGCCGCCGGCGACGGGGACGACCGGACCTCCGACGGCATCTTCGTCTACACCCGGAAGAAGCCCCGGGTCGCCGCGGGGGACGCGGTCTCGGTCGCCGGGAAGGTGGGGGAATACGTTCCCGGCGGGGCCCGCACCAACAACCTGTCGGTCACCCAGATCGGCGGGTCCCCGTCGGTTTCCCTGGCCTCGTCGGGGAACCCGCTGCCGGACCCGGTCTTCGTCGGGGCTTCAGGCCGCCGGCCTCCTACCGAGACCATCGACGACGACGGCTTTTCACATTTCGACCCGGCCTCCGACGGCATCGACTTCTTCGAGAGCCTCGAAGGGATGCGGGTGACCATCGTCGCGGCCCAAGCCCTGGCCCCGACCACCCGCTTCGGCGAGATCTACGTCGTCGCCGATCTCGGGGCCGGGGCCAGCGGCCGCAACCACCGCGGCGGCCTCACCATTGCCCCGGGGGACTTCAACCCGGAGCGCCTGCAGATCGACGACAGCCTGATGCCGGGGTCGATGCCGGAGGTCGACACCGGCGACCGGCTGGGGGACGTCACCGGGGTGGTCGGCTACCGGTTCGGCAATTTCGAGGTGCTGCCGGCGACGGCGCCCACCCCGGTCTCCGGCTCCCCGGTCCGGGAGAGCGCTACCCTGTCAGGGGACGCCAGCCACCTGATGATCGCCTCCTTCAACCTGCTCAACCTCGATCCCGAGGACGGCGACGGGGACGCAGATATCGCGGACGGGCGCTTCGCCGCCCTCGCCGCACAGATCGTCGCCAACCTCAACAGCCCGGACATCCTCGCCCTGCAGGAGGTGCAGGACGACAGCGGCTCGGACGACGACGGCACCACCGCGGCCGGCCGCACCCTGCGGACCCTGATCGACGCCATTGCCGGCGCCGGCGGGCCGGCCTATTCCGCGCTCGACAACCCCCCCGCGGACGGGAAGGACGGAGGCCAGCCCGGCGGCAACATCCGCGTCTGCTTCCTCTACAATCCCGGAAGGGTGGAGCTGGTGGGGCCTTCCCTCCGCCTCGAGGACGACGAAGGCGAGGATGCCTTCGAGCGCGCGCGCAAGCCCCTGCAGGCCACCTTCCGGTTCGCGGGCGAACGGGTCGTTCTGATCAACAACCACCTCACCTCGAGGGGGGGTTCGTCGCCGCTGTTCGGGGCGCTGCAGCCGCCATCCATCGGAGGGCTGGACAAGCGCGAGGCCCAGGCGGCCTTCCTCAATGCCCACGTCGACAGGCTGCTCGCCGCCGACCCGGAGGCGAGGATCGTGCTGCTGGGCGACTTCAACGAGTTCCGGTTCGGCACCCCCATGGCCATCCTGGATGGCACTTACGGCCGCGGACCGCAGGTGCTGTTCAATCTCGCCGCCGGCCTGCCGGCAACGGAGCGCTACTCCTACATCTTCGAAGGCAACTCCCAGGAGCTCGATCACATGCTGGTCAGCCGCGCCCTGCACGACCTCGGGCCGCGCTTCGAGGTCGTCCACCTCAACTGCGAGTTCTCCGGCGCCCCAAGCGACCACGACCCCCTGCTCGCCCGCTTGCGCCTGCGTTGAGGTCGCGGTAGCCGGGTGGAGGGGCGGGCCGGGGATGCATTGGGGCTGCCGAATAGCTGCGGGAGGCCGCGGAACCATCTCGAAAATCGATCCCCCCACGCCCTCCGGTGGCGGGTGTTGCAGACCGGGTGCATCGCTCCGAACCCACTTGGCATTCCCGGAACGCCGCCAGGCCCGGGGCCCTCGACGGGACCGGGCAGCCGGAGAGCGGGCAAGTGGATTTGTGGGACAGGGCGGGGTGCCTGCCGGCGCAGTCCCTGCAGCAGGTCGGTCACCGGGCCGGTGTGGACATTGACAGCGCCGCGGTGGCTTACTCGAGATAGAGGAGCCGCCGCGTCTCCACTCCGCCTGGGTACTGCAGGCGCGCCAGGTAGACCCCCGCGGCCATCGGTGCGCCATGCCCATCGCGGGCGTCCCAGCCGGCCTGGTGGGAGCCGGCGGGCCGGTCCTCGTCCACCAGGGTGCGCACCAGCTGGCCTAGGACGTTGTAGATCTCCAGTCGCACCCGGCCTGGGCCGGCCAGGCGGTAGGGGATCTGCGTGGAGCTGTTGAAGGGGTTGGGAAAGCTGGGCTCCAGGCCGATGGAAGCCGGCAGGTAATGGGACGCCACCTGTCCGCCCGCGGCGGGTGCGCTTTCATCCATGAGGGCCTGCACCTCGGCGGTCGACAGCGCCCAGCCGTAGATCCTGAGGTCGTCCAGCGCGCCTCTGAGAACCTGGGTGGCGTCGAACTTTCCGCCCAACCGGTCCTGCTCCTGGCCGAGGATGAGCCCTCCGGCATCGATCCGGAGCGTTCGGTATTCCAGGTTTCCGCAGCGATCCAGATAGCCGAATCCGTCCAAGTAGAAGTCGGCGTTGCCCTCCGAGGCGTTGCGGACCACCGCGAAGTGATGCCAGGCGCCGTCGTTGATCGGCTGGATATCGACGTCACAATCAGGCAGGTTCGGGTCGGCCCTGCCATGGGAGAAGAAGCGGATCTGGCTTTCGTTCCGGAAATAGACGATGTGCTCGTTGTCGTTGCTCCGGTTGGCGCCGCTGACGATGGACTGCGCTCCGGACTTGGTGGTCTTCAGCCAGAAGGAAATGGTGACGTCGAACAGGCCGTCGAGCGCCTGGTGCGGAAGGTCGATGCGGTGGTCGCTTCCAGAGAAAAGCACGGCCCCGTCTTCCTTGCCGAAGCGGTCCGGCGTGGGCACGGGGCCAATCATGTCGCCGTGGTAGCCGTTGCCGCTGGCGTCGCGGGCACCTCCGTCAAATGGGTAGTGAGCAACCAATTCGGGCTCCCGGGGCACCTCTTCCTTCACGGCCTCGGGGGGTGCGCTTTCCCCCATAAGTGCCTGCACGTCGGCGGCCGACAGCGTCCTGGCGTAAATCCTGAGGTCGTCCAGAATGCCCCTGAGAACCTGGCTGGAGTCGAACCCCCCGCCCAACCGGTCCTGGTCCTGGCCGAGGATGAGCCCTCCCGCATCGATGACGAGCCTCCCGTACTCCAAGTATCCGCATTGATCGGTATAGCCGACGCCGTCGACGAAGAAGTCGGCGTTGCCCTCCGAGGTATTGCGGACCACGGCGAAGTGATGCCAGGCGCCGTCGTCGATCGGCTGGAGGTCGACGTCGCACCAGGGCTGGTCCTGTCTTGCCCTGCCATGCGAGTAGAAGCGGAACCGGCTTTCGCTGATGAAAAAGACGATGTGCTCGTTGTCGTTGCTCTGGTTGGCGCCGCTGAGGATCGTCTGGGCTCCGGACTTGGAGGTCTTCAGCCAGAAGGAGACGGTGACGTCGAACAGGCCGTCGAGCACCTGGTGCGGAAGGTCGATGCGGTGGTCGGTTTCGTAGAACAGAACGGCGCCGCCATCGTTGCCTGAGCGGTCCCGGGTGGGCACGGGGCCCCTCATGGTGCCGTGGTAGCCGTTGCCGCTGGCGTCGCGGGCATCTCCGTCGAAGGGGTAGTGGGCAACCAGTCCGGGCTGCTTCCGCGGCACCTCTTCTCTCGCGGGCTTGAGCCGTTCAACCGCCACCACCCGTACCCCGCCTCCTAGAGTCAGCTCCAGAACCTGGCGGCGCCCTTCGTTCAGGGGAATGCCGAGCCACCTGCCCACCACCTCTCCCGCCATGTTGCGGGCGCGGGCGTGGTAGAAGCCGGTCACTCTTTTGGCGCTGGAAATGGTCAGCTCCCCGCGGCCGTTCGAGTCGGTGACCGCGCTCCAGGCGTAGTCGGCGGGACGGCCGGCGATGGCGAGGGTGAACTCGAGAGTCAGCCCGGCCGCCCCATCCCCCAGGAGGGTCGCCTCGACTTTCGTTCTGCTGCCATGGCGAGGCGGCACCCTTACTGGTGGAGCGGAAGCCGCAAGGTCTTCGGGAACCCAGACCGGTTCCCTGTTGCCCCAGGTGTCGCGGGCATGGGTGATCCGGGCGATGCGCTCCGAGGCGATTTCAACCAGATAGATATCCGAAGCGCCCTCTCGGTACGAAGAGAAGGCGATGAAGGCCTGGTCCGGCGACCAGGACGGAAAGGCTACGTGGGAGTAGCCGCGGGTGATCCGGCGGCGGGTTCCCTGTTGCAGGTCGAGGATCGCGAGCTCCCCGTCGGCGGAGAAGGCGATCCGGCCTCCGCCGGGAGACCATGCGGGGTACGCTTCCCATTCCGGGGCGTCGGAGAGCACGGCGACCGCTCCGGTGAGGGGGTCGACGGAGCGGATGTCCCCTTCCTGTGAGAAGGCGATGCGCTCGCCGTCGGGCGACCAGCTGGGATGCGAGGCCGGCGCTCCCTGAGTCAGCCGAACCGGATCGCCCCCCGTGGCGGGAACCAGGTACAGATCTCCCTCCCCGGTGCGGTCCGAAACGAAGGCGATCCGAGCACCGTCCGGAGACCAGGCAGGCTGGTGGTCCGCCCCGCGGTGGTTCGTCAGAGCCCGGTACCCCGCGGCGCCGCCGTCGGGGTCGAAAAAGAACAGGTATATCTCCAGGTTCGACGTGAAGCGATTGGACACCGCGGCCAGCGCCCGTCCGTCCGGCGACCAGGAGGGGTTCCAGAGTTTCCAGTCCACGTGGGGGACAGCGGGCCTCACCTCGCCGTCCTCGATGGTGTAGATCCCCTGCCAGCCGTCGGGACGCGAGGTGAAGGTGATCCCGTCTGTCTGGAGATCGGCAAGGGCAAGGGCGCTGTCCGAAGCGGCCGGGGCGAGGCTGTCCGGCGGTTCGCTCGTCAACCGGAATCCGTCCACTGCGATCCACGCCCACCCGGACTGGGCATCGGCGTCCTCTACCCGGACATAGACCTCCACCCCGGCGAGGTCCTCGAGGCTCCAGCGGTGCCGCTTGAAGGGGTTCTGGCAGGGAAGCAGCTCTTTCCGAAGCTCCTCGTGGTTGGAAGCTTTTCTGAGCGAGATGTGGCTGAGGTCGTTGTCGCAGGAGGGGCCGTTGAACCCCGAGATCCTGAACTCGAGGAATCCCCCCGGAGCGGTGAAGACCGCGGAGGATAGCACACCGGTGTCGCGCTCGCCGTTGCCGTTCTTGCAGCCGCCGTCGCCCGGCCATATCTCGTTGCAGGTCGTGGCGTAGAAGCGCCCGCTCTTGCCGGGATGATCGAACTCCACCACGTCCCACCCCTGGCCGCTGACGACCGTCCAGGAGCTGAAATCGCCCAGCTCGAAACCGCCGTTGCCGCCCAGGAAATCTTCACCTGCCCCTCCGTCCGTCGGCAGGATGGCGCTTGCGGCGACGGCTCCGAACAACCAGTTCCGGTACATGTTCCGAATCCCTTTCGATGCGCTGCCTTGTCCCAGGACACCGCGCCCGGGCTTGGGACGACCGGGTTGGTTCCCGGTACCAGTTTTGCCGGACCGACTGAATTACATCAAAGGACCCTCTCTGTCCTAACGCCTCCTGCCGTTCCCGCAGGCTGGTTACTGCGCCGGGCCCGCAGCTCGACCCGCCGCAGGAACTGCTGCACCTCCGGTCGGAGCTGGCCGCGGTAGCGCCGGCAGGTGAATGGCAGTTGTTTACCTCACGGCGGACGGGACCAACGGGAAATCACATTTCGCAAGGAGACACGGCATGGCTGGCAACGGAAAAGTCCAGGTGCAGATGATCGGCTTCGCCACCCTCAAGCTGACCTCGCCGGAGGGCAAGGTGCTGCTGGTCGATCCCTGGCTCACGGGCAACGACTTCTTCCCCGACGGCAACCCCGCGGTGCCGGACAAGTACAAGCAGGACGTGGGCGCCTTCGGCAACGTCGACATCATCCTGCAGACGCACGCCCACTTCGATCACCTCAACCTCGGCGACATCGCCGCCCTCTCCGAGCGCTTCGACCCGATCATCCTGACGCCGGTGGAGACCGCGGTCTACATCCGCGAGCACACCGGCCTGGAGAACTTCTGCAACAACGGCTGGGGGATGAACCGCGGACCCCTGCCGCCGATCGACGGCATCTCGGTTTCCGGCGTCCACTGCGAGCACACCTCCTCGGAGATCGTCCTGCTCGACGACGGCCGCCTCAAGGGCCACGACGTCGGCGATCCGATCGGCTTCGTCGTCGAGTTCGAGAACGGCTTCAAGGTCTACATCTCCTCCGACACCGGCCTGTGCTCCGACCTCAAGCTGGTGATCGGCGACTACTACAAGCCGGACCTGGCGATCCTCAATATCTGCGGGGGCGGCTTCACGGTCGGCGGGGACAGCGCCGGGTACGCCGTCGGCATGATCAACCCGAGGTACGTGATCCCGGCGCACTACGGCGTTTTCGACACCATGGACCCGACGCCGGATGCTTTCCTCGAGGCGCTGAAGAAGCACGCCCCGGAGGTCGAGGCGATCGTGCTCGAGCCGGAGGAGATCGCCGAGTTCTAAGTGCCTGCCGGCTGCAGCATGAACAGCGAGGTGCGCTGATGTCCCTGCGGGAGCCGAGCTTCAGCATCGGCGTCGAAGAGGAGTACCTGCTCGTCGACCGGGGTTCGCGGAACCTGGTCAGCGAACCGTCCCCGGATTTGATCGCGGAGTTCGAGAGCCGGCTTTCCGGGCACTTCAGCCCGGAGTTCCTGCGTCCCCAGATCGAGATCGGGACCTCGGTCTGCGGATCGATCCGGGAAGTCGGGGAGGAACTCAAGCACCTGCGGCGCACCGTGGCCGGGATCGCCGGCGGTCACGGATTCGCCCCGATAGCCGCCTCCACGCACCCCTTCGCCCGCTGGCGGGACCAGAAGCACACCGACAAGCCGCGCTACGAAATCCTGCACAAGGACCTCCAGGTCGTCGCCCAGCGGCTGCTCATCTGCGGGATGCACGTCCACGTCGGCATCGAGGACGAAGACCTGCGGATCGACATCCTCAACCAGGTATCCTACTTCCTCCCGCACCTGCTGGCGCTGAGCACCTCTTCGCCGTTCTGGGAGGGGACCGAGACCGGCCTGCAGTCGTACCGCCTGTGCGTTTTCGACGAGCTGCCGCGCACGGGCCTGCCCGAACGCTTCGAGAGCTACGGGGAGTTCAGGCGCACCGTCGGCCTGATGGTCTCGGCCGGCCTGATCGAGGACGCGACGAAGCTCTGGTGGGACGTGCGCCCGAACGCCCGTTTCCCCACCCTCGAAATGCGCATCACCGATGTCTGCACGAAGCTGGAGGATGCGCTCTGCTGCGCAGCCCTGTTTCGCTGCATCTGCCGCATGCTCTTCAGGCTCCGCCGCGACAATCAGCGCTGGCGGATCTACGCTCCGTTCCTGGTCGAGGAGAACCGCTGGCGCGCGCAGCGCTACGGCCTCGACGAAGGCATGGTCGACTTCGGCCGCGGCGAGATCGTGGGGTATGCCCAGCTGATCGACGAGCTCCTCGACCTCGTTCGCGAAGATGCCGAACAGTTCGAGTGCGTCGCCGAGGTGGAACACGCGCGCAGGATCCTCCAGCGGGGGACCAGCTCGCACCTGCAGAGGGAGGCTTACCGGAGGGCGCTGCAGTCCGGTAAGTCGCGGGAGGAGGCCCTCCGGGCCGTGGTCGACCTCCTGATCGAGGGAACCGTGGAGGGGCTATAGTGCCTGGGCGCGCAAGCACTAGGCCCGTAATTGACCTGGTCATTTGACCAGGTGTAAATTCCCTGATGTTCGAATACAAAAATCCGTTCCGGTGGAAGGAAAGTCGACCATGAAGACCATGGGTATCTCCGAGTTCAAGGCGAAGTGCATCGAAGAGCTGAAGACCGTACATGATACGGGGGAATCCCTCGTCGTCACTTTGCGGAAGCGTCCCATCGCGACGGTCGATCCCTATCGGGAGACTCCACGCAAGCGGCAGCTGGGGAGCCTGCGCGGGCGCATGACCATTCACGGCGACATCGTCCACTGCGACTTCTCCGACCACTGGGAGTGGGAAGGTTGAACTTCCTGCTGGATACCCATGTGTGGGTCTGGACCCAGGAGTCACCCGAAACTCTGGGCCCCGGTACGAGGAGTGCCCTCGCTGCCGAGGAAAACAGCCTCTTCGTTTCCCCGGTGTCGTCGCTGGAACTCGCCCAGCTCGCCTGGGCGGGGCGGCTGACTCTGGCGGGGCGGCTGCAGACATGGATCTCGGAGTCGCTGCAGGCGCTGCTTGCGGAAACGATTTCCCTTACCCACGAGATAGCCGCGGGGGCGTACGACCTGCCCGGCGAGTTCCATCGGGATCCCGCCGACCGCATCCTGGTCGCCACGGCGAGAGTCCACGACCTCACTGTGGTAACCGCGGACAGCCGCATCCTCACCTGTTCTCACGTGATGGCGCGCGACGCGCGCAAGTAGCCGCGATCTTCGGACAGGGGGCGTCCCCGGCGGCCCGGAAGCAACCCGCTCAGCGCTTGAAGTTGCGGCCCCGGTAGGCGAAGAAGACCGCCCTGCGGTCGGCGTCCCCGCGCCAGGGGAAGGCGCCGTGGGTCTGCGCCCCGGCGAGGAAGATCAGCACGTCCCCCGCCTCCATGCCGACGTGGCGCACCACCTGCATCGGGTCGTCGTCGCAGGAGGCGATCCCCGCGGGCAGGGGGTAGCGCCCCTTGTGGCTGCCCGGAATGCAGCAGAAGCCGCCGTCCGCGGCGGTGACGTCGCGCAGCTGCCAGGCGACGTTGAGGTGCTCGCAGTAGGCGCGCCCGTTCCGCAAACGGTAGTGGTTGCCGACCCCGGGCTCTGCGGTGCCGCTGTGCAGGTAGTGGCCGACCCCGCCCTTGCGGTGGGCGAACAGCGAGCACTGGCGGCACTCGAAGCCGCTGCCCACGATCCAGTTCCAGCCTCCGGACCAGGGCCGGGTGGGCGATCATGCGCCGGAACGGCTCGCAGTACGGCTCGGGCAGCTGCCAGGGGTCGGACATCGAGGCGCCGTGGCTGCCGGCGAGGCGCTTCGAATCCCGCGCCGCGTCGCTCGGGCCGGCGTTGACGAGGTCGGCGTTCCGGTCGATCGCCTCGTTGGCCGCGGCCAGCCACTCCGCGTCCATCGCCCCCTTGACGACCAGGTGGCCGCACAGGTCCCAGTGGTAGAACTCCTTGTCGTCGATCTCCGCCTCGGGGTCGCGCAGGTAGATCGAAGGAGTGGTGGATTTCGTCGCCGTCCTCCTCGATCCAGGAGGTCTCGCCGTCGGTCCGGACCGGCGGGGGGGGCAGTCCGTCGCGGTCCGGATCGGGCATCACGGCGCGCTGCGCCGGGGTCAGCGACGGCAGCCAGTCCCGCGCCGGTTCGCTGCCGCCGCTCCAGTCGTGGGCCCGCACCTGGGAGTGGACGTAGGTCCAGGCCAGGGTCCGCGCCGGCCTGGAGCCCTTCCGGGGCCGCACCCCGTGCACCAGCGAGTGGGCGCAGAGCAGCAGGTCCCCGGCCCGCAGGTCCGGCTGCAAGGTCAGCCCCATGTCGTCGGCCCGCCGAGCACGTCTTCGGGGGCCTCGACTTCCGAGTTGTGGCTGGCCGGGATCAGGACGAAGCCTCCGTCTCCCGGATCGACATCGGTCAGGGCCCAGAGGGCTCGCACCCCCTGGCAGAGGCGGACCCCTCCCTGGTGCCGGTAGGCGCGCGACCAGTCGACCCACTCGCCGCCGCCGGATAGCCTGCCGTCAGCCGCCGCCCCAGGGGCGCCGATCCACTCCGGCCCTTCGTCGCAGCAGTACTCCCCGCCGAGGATTTCCGAGAGGTAGCGCCGGAGAACCGGGTGGTCGCGCAGCTGCAGGAAGGGATAGCGGTACGGGGCGCTCGCCGGCAGCGACCCGTCGACGGCGGCGTCGAAGGCCTTGTTGAAGGTGTCGACCTCGACGTGGGAGAGGGCGTTGCGGACGATGAGATAGCCGCACACGTCGAAGTAGTAGTTCTCGTGTTCCGTCATGGTCGCAGTCACGGCACCCTCCTTGGGGTGGAATGCGGGGAAAAACTACTGCTGGTTCCGGTTTTCAGGCGCGCACCCCCTTCACCCTCCCTACACCACCGCCAGGGCGGCGAGCATCGCCTTGATGTAGCCGACCGCGTAGGCCAGGGACTGGGTGGCCTCGGGGCCGTCCCCTCGAGGCCGGGCAGTGGTCGGGATTCAGGCAGCCGTCGAAGCCGACGCGCCTGAGCTCCAGCAGGATCTTGAACATGTTCATGTCGCCGTCGTCGAGGAGCACCTCCTCGAAGCCGTTGGCCGTGGCGATGCTGCCGCGGACGTTGCGGAAGTGGACCCATGAAGATGCGGTTCTTGCGGCCGTAGTTGTGGATCTCGTCGAGCACCAGGGGCAGGCCGCCCGCCTGGGAGCGGGTGCCGCAGCAGTAGAGGTAGCCGACGCTGGGGCTGGGGAAGGAGTCGATCAGGCGGTGGAACCCGAGGCCGCCGAAGGGGGCGTCCGGGCTCGGGGGATCGGAGGGATGCATGATCAGCCGCACCCCGTACTCCTCGGCGATCGGGACGAGCTTGCCGTAGGCGTGGCAGACCCCGGCCCCAGTAGCGCTCCTGCTCCTCGGCGGAGGGCGGAACCGTGCCTTCCTTGACGCCCTCCCCGCGGTACACGTAGCCCCCCGCGATGGACGGCGCGGTGGTCCTTGCGCATCCACGGGTACACGTCCCGGGCGAAACCGACGCGGCCCAGGGGCAGCTTCGCTTCCCCCAGCACCCGCAGGGACTGGCAGCAGTTTTCCAGCTCCTCCTCGGCGCCGTCGCCGTCGTCGACGTAGGCCTCCGACAGGTAGGGCAGGGAGACGCGGTTAATCTCCATGCCCCAGGCGGCGATCTTCCTCTTGATCTTCAGGGTCTCGTCGAGATCGAAATACCCCTTCCCCGGCTCGTTGGGTATCGGCAACCCGTCGACGGCGTCCGCTCCGATCTGGCAGACGAACTTCAGGTAGGAGTCCTCGAGCTCACGGCCCCAGACAGCGACTTTCACGATGCGTGCTCCTGTTTCAGGTGTGGGTGCGCGGCCGGATGCCCCGGCGGCCGGCATACGATAACAGCCGCTTGCCGGGACTGTAAACCATGTTCCCGGACTGTTTGCCCGGATGCGGTAGGCCATTCAAAGAAAGTCAGATCCCTTGCGAACCAACGCGTGAGCTCAAAGTCCATGGCGGTGTGCGACAGATGAGTGTCGACGAAGTACTGTTCCAGCACCGGGTGCACGGCTGGTCCCTGCTGGAGGGGATCATTCCCCCCGGCGAGGTGACCGAGGTGCGGGAGAGCATCGAGGAGACCGCGGCGAGGCGGCTCGGCCGGACCCGGGGGACCAACACCGAATCGGTGTTCATCCTCTTCTGCATCAACCACCACCAGGCGATTCGCCCCGTATCTGGCGCACGAGCGCCTGCTCGCCCCCATGCGGGCGGTGTTCGGGCCCTACCTCCGGATGGGCTCCGTGAAGGGGTTTGTCGAGTTTCCCGGCACCGGGCGCCGACCAACCGCACCGCCGGCCTCGACTTGCCGATCCCCCATCCCGGAGAGACCCAGGTGACCGGTGCCGCGGGCAGCGTGCTGCTGTTCGACAACCGGCTCTGGCACACCGGAGGGGCCAACCGCAGCGACGGTCCCCGGGTGGGCATGATCAACGTCTACTTCCCCTGGTGGCTGTGCCAGGATCAGAACATGCCGCGCGGAAACGACGCGCGGGAGCGGCTCAAGGAGGAGACCGGTCTCAGGGCGTGTGTGTCCTATCTGCAACTTGACAGGGTATCGATTAAACGGTGCGTTATTTTCCTAAGTGTCGGTCCGAAGAATCATGAGCTGCCAAGTCGAAGTGTTCTTTCCACAAGGGAAACCGATCGGATGAGCCAACGGTACGAGAAGCTGAAGACGCTACTTAAGGAGCTGTTCCAGCTCGACCAGCCCGACCTGGACTTCGGCATCTACCGCGTACTGCACGCTAAGAGCGCCGAGGTGTCGAAGTTCCTTGACGAGGACCTGCTGCCGCAGGTGCGGGCAGCATTCGGCCAATACAGGACCGCCGACAAATTTGAGATCGAGAAAGATCTGGCCACGGCCATAGAGCAGGCGCGAGGGCTTGGCGTCGATCCGGAGACGACACAGAAGGTCAAAGACCTGCGCGCCCGGCTCGAGAGCGAGGCCGTTGATATCGGCGCCCTGGAGAGCGAGGTCTACGACCACCTGTTCGGTTTTTTCCGCCGCTACTACTCCGAGGGCGACTTCCTCCCCAAGCGCGTCTACAAGCCGGGCGTCTACGCCATCCCCTACGAGGGCGAGGAGGTCACGCTCCACTGGGCCAACAAGGACCAGTACTACATCAAGACCAGTGAGTACCTGCGCGATTACGCTTTCCGACTGAGGCCGCACGACGAAAAGAAGCCCCTGCGCGTGCACTTCCGTCTGGCGGACGTTGCGGAGGGTGAGCACGGTAACGTCAAGGCCGCAGAGGGTAAGGACCGTGTGTTCATCCTGGCAGAGCCGGGGGAATCAGGTCATGACTTCATCGCTGAGGAGGACGGCGAGCAGGGCAAGGAGTTGGTAATCCGCTTCGAGTACCGTCCGGCAACGATCACGGACTGGCCGGAGGAGGATCGCGAGGGAAAGAAAAACCCCCCCGTCCAGAAAGACCTGAGCGAACACGCAACTCGAAACATTTTGGCAGCCACTGGAAATGTGTCGATGGAATGGACCACCGAGCTGAGCAAGGCGCACGTCATGGCGAACGGCGATGAAGCCGACTACAGCCGCTTGGAGGCGCACCTCAAGCGCTACGCCGCGCGCAACACCTTCGACTACTTCATCCACAAGGACCTTGGGACTTTTCTTCGCCGGGAGCTGGACTTCTACATCAAGAACGAAGTAATGCACCTCGACGACGTGGAGACCGAGTCCGCGCCGCGTGTCGAACAGTACCTCTCCAAGATCAAGGTCATCCGCAAGATCGCGGGCAAGATCATCGACTTCCTCGCCCAGCTTGAGGATTTCCAGAAGAAACTGTGGCTGAAGAAAAAATTCGTGGTTGAAACCCGATACTGCATTACTGTCGGCAGCATCCCTGAGGCGTTCTATGCGGAGATCGCCAAGAATGAAGCACAGCGAGAGGAGTGGGTGAATCTCCTTGGGATTGACGAAATCGAAGGAAACCTGACTACGCCTGGTTACAGAAAAAAGCTCAAAGCCGAATTCCTCAAGGGGCATCCGACCCTAGTCGTGGATACACATCACTTCGATTCAGGTTTCACAGAGCAGTTACTCGATGCGCTGGGCGATGTAGACGAGAAAACAGACGGCGTACTGTTCCACAGCGAAAATTTCCAGGCACTTGAGACATTGTCGGAGCGCTACCGTCAGGCAACCGCCGTTGTCTTTGCCGACCCACCTTACAACACGGGCGTTGACGGCTTCCTCTACAAGGACCGCTATCAGCATTCCAGCTGGTTGTAACCGTTCAGTTCCCCTGGCAGGTTGGGGCGGGGGCGGAATGGTAGCAGGTTGACTATTAACGAATGGGGGAGTGGGTTGAAGGCAGCAGCGAGGGCGCCGGCTGCTTAGACACGGCGGCGTCACAGGCCATCCTGAGATAGTCGAGGACGTTGCGCTGCTGCTGGCGCAGGGTATCGCGCACCGTGAGCAGGCGCTCTACGAAACGGCTGCCTTCGGCACTGTGGGTGCCGAAGCTGGTGTGACGCCACAACACGCCATGGCGAAGGGCTCGTTCGGCGTCGTTGTTGGTCGGCTCGACGCCGGGCCGGCGTGCGAAGGTCCACAGGGCCGGCCCGAGGTCGAGGAGATTGGCGCAGGTGGCCGCCGTCTTGGCGTCGGCGAACTGCTGCCCATAGCACAAATGAAACCGAAAGCGCAGACACAAATCGTCGATATAGTCCTGGAAGCGGGCGCGGGACAGGGTACCGTCGCGGACTTGATGCCACCAGGTAAACAGCTGCTCGCTGCGGTCCAACAGGTGTTGACCGACGCGCTCGGCCTCTCCGCCCCGGGCCACGAACTCCTCGAAGGCGCGCCGCAGGTGAGCCCAGCAGACTTGCCGGCGTCGCAGCGGCAGATGCGCGTAGGCCGAATAGCGATCGCAGCCGACCACCGCCCGGTTATCCGCACCCAGCATCTCATCGACCCCGTCGCGGTTACGTCTTTTGCGGATGGAGAACACGGTGACGCCCTCGGTCACCGCGGTCCACAACCAGGCCTTGGCGCGGCGCTGGCGCCAGCCGGTCTCGTCGACGTTGACGATGCCCTGTCGGCGAACGAAGGCGCGCGCCTCCTCGACCGCACCCGCCAGGGCCGCGGCCACTTCCTGTTCCAGCCGGCTGACCGTACCCAGCGACACCTTGAGGCCGAAGGCGTCGGACAACAGCGCCCGGATGTTGCGCTTGCTCAGCCGGTAGGCCCCGGCCAGCAGGCTCACCCAGGCTTGCACGCTGGGACCGTAGGTGTGCCGCGACACGCCTTCGGGCCAACCGGCTGCGGTCAGGCGGTGGCAGTGAGCGCAGCGCAGGGTGTGCAACTGATACTCGATGACCTCGGCGCGCAGCGGCGGGATGACGACTTCCTGGTGGCGCTGCGGATGGGGATCGTCTCCCGTCAACCGGTGCCCGCATCGGTGGCAATTGCTGGGCTTGACCGGGATCCGTTCGTCCACCTGCTCGACCGATACCCACGAGCGGCCGTGCCCTTCGTGCCCGGGCTGTCCGCCCGGCGAGCGCCCCGAGGACCGGCGACGGCCGGAGGCATCGGTACGCCGCGTGGAGGAACCCGACGAGGAGGTTTGAGCGCCACGGCGGGATCGCCCCTTGCGACGGGCCAATTCCTGCTCCAGCTCGGCGATGCGGGACGTCTGTTGTTCCACGATCCGCTCGAGCTGGACAATGCGCTGACGCAAGTCGCCTTCGGAAATCGCACCCTCAGGGGGTCTCTTCATGGGGTTGCTCGTATCCGGAGAATCTGCAACACACAACCAATCCGAAGATACCGACGAACCCGAAAACCCGCTTAGGTATTTCTTTACATGCGCAAACTACTGCAGGGGGACTGAACGGTTACAGCTGGTTAAGCATGATGGAGGACCGACTCGCGCGCACGCGAAGTCTGTTGTCGGAAACCGGTTTGATTTTCTTGACCATCGACTACGTCGAGGTGTCGCGACTGCGGTTGATCTGTGATGGTGTGTTTGGTGGCGGAAACTTTCTTGCGGACGTCGCGTGGGAGAAACGGTATACGCGCAGTAACAATGCCAAGCGATTTTACAGCCTGAAGGATACTGTGCTGAGTTATCGAGTCAGTAAGGCTCTTAGTGTCATCCGCGAAGCTCGAACTGAGAAGTCCAAGAGCAACTACTCAAACCCCGATAGCGATCCACGGGGGCCGTGGATCAGCTCTTCCTATGTCAACCCGGCCACAAAAGAGCAGCGCCCCAATCTGGTTTACCCCATCCATAACCCCATCCAGAACCATGATGTTGAGCATCCCACTCACGCATGGAAGTACGACCTTGAGTCCCACAGGCAACATATCAACGAAGATCGGCTCTACTGGGGTTTCGACGGCAGCTACGAATACCCCCGGCTAAAATCGTTCCTTTCTGAAGCTTCCGAAGGGATGGTGCCCGTGGATGTTTGGCACTACAAGCTGACTGGGACAACCGACGACGGAGGCAACATTGTAAAGGCGCTCTTCGGTAGCTCCGTATTTGACAACCCGAAGCCTCCGTCGCTAGTCGAAAGAGCTCTCTCCCTCTCTCCTACAGCCTCCGACTCACTGCTTGCTCTTGACCACTTTGCAGGTTCCGGCACTACTGGCCACGCGGCCATCAACTTAAACCGTGGAGATGGCGGTCGGCGCAAGTTCATCCTCGTCGAGATGGGCGTCTACTTCGAAACAGTGTTGTTGCCGCGCATCAAAAAGGTCACGTTTACGCCGGAATGGAAGGACGGCAAGACAAAGCGCTTAGCTTCGCCAGAGGAAGCCGAGCGCAGCCCGCGCATAGTCAAGATCGTCCGCCTCGAATCCTATGAAGACGCGCTCAATAACCTGGAGATCCGCCGTACTGACAAGCAGCAACTGCTGCTCGACTCTTCCGAAGCACAAGGTCCTGGCGGTCTCAAGGAACAATACATCCTGCGCTACATGCTCGATGTTGAGACGCGCGGAAGCCAGTCGCTGCTCAACACGCAGGCATTCACCGATCCCAACGCCTACAAACTGAAGGTTAAGCGTCTCGGATCGGATGAGAGCCGCGAGGTAAATGTCGATCTGCTGGAGACCTTCAACTGGCTGATCGGCCTCACGGTACGGCATATCGCCGCGCCGCAGACTTTCAGTGCCACATTCAGGCGCGACAGCGAGGAGCGCCTGCGGCTTCTTGGCCGCCTCAAGAAGGAGACGGATGGCCTCTACTGGTTTCGTACGGTTACCGGCACCACCCCCGACCGCCGCAGGACGCTGGTCATCTGGCGGAAGCTCACGGGCGAGCAGGAGCACGACAACCTGGTGCTCGACGAGTGGTTCACCAAGCAGGGCTATTCGGCCAAGGAAAGGGAATTTGACCTCATCTATGTCAACGGGGGAAACAACTTGGAGAACCTCAAGAGCCCAGATGATTTGTGGAAGGTGCGACTCATCGAAGAGGACTTCCATCGGCTGATGTTCGAAATGGAGAAAGTGTAATGGCGCGCCGCGCCAAGACCCGACCTCAGGTTCCATTCGCGCACAAGCTTGTGCTCAACCAGTGGGTTCTGTCCCTCTTCAATGTTTCGCGTTTCGAGGAACTGGCGGAACACCTGCGGGACGAGGCCCTGGAAGGGCTGGACGAGGACAACGTCCATCGTTTCCACCACGTTCTCACTTCACAGTTTTTCAACTTGGAGGAACTGCCTCCTGAGCTGCTGCTGGAGTACGACCAGAACATCGTCAGGCACACGCAACGTCTGAACGAACGACGGATTACCCGCCGCGAGGAGCCAATTGTTTGGAAGTACTTCCAGTACCTGACTCTCCTTTTCAGCGAGATCTACCTGGACCGCTACTTCCGCGATCCTAAGGCGCTACTTGTAGAGCTGAACGTGCAGGTGGCTGCCTACAACGCGGAAAAGTCCGAGGTCGACCAAATTGCCGCCTTAGACGAAGCCGCTGAAGCCAGGCCGCAGCTCAACAAGCTCGCCTTCTGGATGGCAACCGGCAGCGGTAAGACGCTGCTGATGCACGCCAATATCCTGCAATACCAGCACGTTCTGGAGCTGCATTGTCGGCGGAGGGAACTGAACCGGATCCTTTTGCTCACTCCAAACGAAGGACTTTCCAAACAGCATTTGCGCGAGTTCGAAGTATCGGGAATCGACGCTGAGCTGTTCGACAAAGACGGCCGTAGCCTGTTCAGTGGGTACAGGATAGAAATCCTCGACATCCACAAGCTTAAAGACGAGATGGGCGATAAGACAATCGCCATTGACGCTTTCGAGGGGAATAACTTGGTCCTTGTGGATGAAGGGCACCGCGGCGCAAGCGGGGGAGACGAAGGCGCATGGATGCGCTTTCGAAATGCATTGTGCGAAGAAGGGTTCTCGTTCGAGTACTCGGCCACCTTCGAGCAAGCGGTCAAGGGCAACCCCAGGCTTACCGAGCTGTATGCCAAAACAACGCTGTGCGACTACTCGTACCGCTATTTCTACGGAGACGGCTTCGGCAAAGACTACCAGATCTTCAATCTCGACCAGGGAACGCAACAGAACCACCTCGAGCTGTACCTCGTGGCCTGCTTGCTCTCGTTCTTCCAGCAGCAGCGTCTCTACCGCGAACAAGGCAGCACATTCCGGCCATTCAACATCGAGAGTCCTCTATGGATCTTCGTTGGTGGGCGGGTAACCGCGACGCTCGCGAAGAAAGACGCTTCGGACATCGTGGAAATCTTGCAGTTCCTGGCCCATTACGTGGCAGACCCCACCGGAAGCATCCAGCGCATAAAACAGGTTCTCAATCAGGGCCTTGTCACCGCAACGGGTAAGAACCTGTTCGCCGGGCGCTTTGCGTATCTCAACACCTGCGGACTCACGCCGGAGCAGGTCTTCGACGAAACGCTCGCGACGATCTTCAACGCCCCGGGCGGGGGCCAGCTCTACGTCGAGAATCTGAGGGGCGTAACCGGCGAAGTAGCCCTGCGGCTGGGCGCCGAAAACGAAGCTTTCGGTGTCATCAACGTGGGCGACGACGCCAAGCTGGTGAAACTGTGCGAACAGAAAGGGCTATATACGGGTTTTTCAACGTGGTATTTATAGCGTTTCCCCAATGAGATTTTTAGGGTTTCATACTGTACGGAATCGGGCCGGAATCTGCGCAGGGATATCGAGGTCTCCGACGCACAGGTAAATCAGGTCGGCAAAGGCATCCAGAGTTTTAAATCCACTGGCTCGATTCTTGACCATGCGGATAATGCGATTGAGCCCTTCGGCGGCGGCGTTGGTCAGGTGCGTGTCGACGAAGGCGGTGATGCCGGCCGCCTGCTTGCGCACCGTGTTGACGAACTTGCGCAGGGGCTGCAGGCGGCTGCGCAGGGCCGCCGTCGTCCACTTCTTGAGGAAGCGTTCGGCGGCCCAGCGCGCCTTGTAGCGCCAGAAGTGCTCGAACTCGTCCTTCAGGCGCCAGGCGCGGTAGATGCGGCGGTTGGCCTTCTCCAGGGTTTGGAGCGTGCGCCGATCCTTTCGCGAGCGCTGGGCGGAGTGATGCAGCAGCACCCAGCGCAGGCCCTTGAGCAGCTTGCGGTCCTCGCCACAGGCTTGCCGCCACTGCTCCTTGCGCACCTCGTCGACGGCTTCGTTGAGGGCCTTGACGACGTGGAATCGGTCCAGGACCAACTCGGCGTTGGGACCATGCTGCCGGATGGCGCCGATGAAGGTCTCGCTCAGGTCGCAGCAGGCCCAGCGGATGCGGTCCTTCTGGAAGGCGCTGAGATGGTCCCGGAAAAACGCGTCGATGGTCTTCCGTGCCTTGCCCTTGCCGACCCAGACGACACGGGAGCGTTCCAGGTCGTAGACCAGGGTAGCGTATTTATGGCCCTTGGCGTAGGAGATCTCGTCGATGCCGAGGGTCTTCAGCCGGCGGATGCGGTGCCCCGTACGCCGGCGCTCGATGAGCCGGTGCAGCTGGTCGGACAGGGTCGACGGGGCCAGACCCAGCAGGCGCGCGGCGGCGGCCTGCGTCATCCACTGGCAGTACCTCAGCAGCAGGTATTCGAAGCGGTAGCTGACCTGGGCCGAGGGCGCCGCCCAGGGCACCTCCTCGACGCGACGGCCGTGGGTCGGGCAGCGGATCTCCCGAGGGGCGTGGTGCAACCAGAGGGTACGGCCGCAAACGCGGACGTCGCGCCAGCGGCGGAACTCCATGACCTGTACGATCTTGCCGCGGCGCCCACACTCGGGACACCGGCACCCGTTCCTTTGGGGCTTCACCGCGACCACGACGGCCGCTTCTTCCCCGTGTCCTTCGAACCACACGCCCACCGCGCGAAATCCCTTGAATTGGAACAGCTTGGAGACGAACTTCATAGCGGTCATAGGTCGCCTTCCCTTCCCTTTCTTGGGGAGTGCTTGATGGGGATACACCAAGCATAGGGAACGACCTATGGCCTTGTCATGTACTCAGATGGACAGCAAGGGCTCAGGTACTTTCCGTACTTACGTTTCGGCGTTGAAAAACCCGGATAGACCCACAGAAAGGCCTTGCCACAGGCGAGCGCGAATTCTCGGGATCGATATTTCATGGTATCAACCAGCCGGAATCGACGGTGCATTTGCTCATAGGCTCGAAGAAGTTTACCGAGGGCTGGAGCAGTTGGCGCGTTTCAACCATGGGTCTGATGAACGTGGGCAAAGGGGAAGGCGCGCAGATCATCCAACTCTTCGGGCGAGGAGTGCGGCTCAAAGGGTACGACCTGAGCCTCAAGCGCAGCGGCAAGACGGATCTGTCTGCTAGTATTGAGCGCCCGAAACACATCGGTGTCCTTGAGACGCTCGGGATTTTCGGTATCCATGCCGACTACATGGCGCAGTTCCGGGACTTCCTCGAAGAGGAAGGTCTACCCACCAACGACGACCGCATCGAGTTCCTGTTGCCGGTAATCAAGGACCTCGGAAAGCAGAAGCTCAAGACGATCCGGCTTAAGAAGATGATTAACGGCGTCAGCACCGAATTGGGCGATGCCTTCCGGAAGCTCGCGCCGGTCCCGACTGTCGGCCCCCCGAACCCAGCCAGTGATTCGAGTACCGAATATCTTCAGAGAAACCAGGTACTGCTCAACTGGTATCCAAAGATCCAGGCGATTAGGTCATCTGATTTGCTCAGTGGCGATTCCCATGGCTCACGGAACGAAACCCACTTGACACCATTCCATGTGGCCTTCCTTGACCTCGACCGCATCTGCTTCGATTTGGAGCGATTCAAAGCCGAGCGCGGGTGGTACAATCTGAATATCACGCGGAAAGGTGTTGAGGCTCTGCTTGGAGACCAGAGCTGGTATCGTTTGCAGATTCCCGAAGAGGAACTGGTCGGGGATTCCTACGAGAAGGTGCACCTCTGGGAGGAGATTGCCGTTGCGCTGCTCAAGAAATACACCGAGCGCTACTACACCTTCCGCAAGCGGGAGTGGGAGCTTCCACACCTTGAATATCGTTATCTGGACGATGACGATCCGAATTTCCTCGGTGTGAAAGATTCCCCGGACGAGGGTTACTACCGCATTCTTATAGACAAATCGCAAGATGAGATTGTTGCCAAGCTCGAGGAGCTAAAAACTGCCATCCAAAAGGGTGAGCTGCAGCCTTGGGAGTTTCATGGCATGAAGGCTATTTGGTTCGGCAAGCACCTCTACCAGCCATTGCTCTATTTGGATACGAAAATCGTCGAGATCACTCCCGCACCGCTGAACAAAGGCGAACGACAATTCGTTGAGGACCTGAAGGAGTTCCACGACCAGGAGGAGGGCTTCTTTGAGACCCGGGAACTCTACCTTCTACGGAACCTCAGCAAAGGCCGCGGTATCGGCTTCTTCGAAGCTGGCAACTTTCATCCCGACTTCATCTTGTGGTTGCTCGCCGCCGGCCAACAGCATGTCCTCTTTGTGGACCCTAAGGGACTCCGTAACCTCGGACCCGGCGATCCCAAGATCCAGTTCTACGAGACCATCAAAGAAATCGAACAACGTCTGGGCGATCCCGACGTTCACTTGGAGTCCTACATCGTCTCGAACACTTCCTCCGTGACCATGCGAAGGAAGTGGGGCATGGAGAAGAGTGAAATGCGGAAGCGGAACATCCTTTTTCAGGAAGAGGACAAGGCAAGTTACGTTGGAGCAATGCTAAAGTAGGTGCAATAGTGAAGGAAAAAAGTAAGAGTACGACGATGAAAGATATTACCAGGAGCGGTCAATAGTTGACAATTTTCCGCCTGATACAGAGGGGTGTGATGTCAACTTTAGGGTGCTCCCCGTGATAAAATAGGGGTGCGACCTGTGCTGAAAGATTCCACCGCGCTTCACAAATCTCTTACTACTTTGGTGTCTTGGGGTTTCGGGGGAAGCGCTTAGGCCGTGGCTAAAAGAGTCGGGCCGGGATTATCGCGGTGGCTGTGAGTGATCCAAGTCGAGAAGCATGGCGCAATGCGTTTGGGGAGGCGTTGGGCCCGCTATCAGGGACGCTGACTGCACATCGTCCGGAGCTGCCTGACCTGGGTAACGCTGAGTATCAGGAGCTGGCAAAGCGCGCTCGGGTGGACGTGAAAGCGCGAGCGGTGCTGGAAGAATACCTGACGGAAATCCACGCGGATCCAAGCAAGGTGATCGAGCTTGTGGTGAAACACCCGGGGGTGGGTGCGGTCTTTGGTGGACAGGGTAAAGATGCGGCGACGTTCGTGACGATGCCTGGTAAGGGTTTCCGCGTCGAATTGAAGCAATTGGCGCAGCGGGCAGCGACGATCGGCGCAAGACGGGGAGACGAGGCAGCAGCGGAGGAAATGGACAGATTCCTGACGCTTGGTACGGAAGGACGTTTGCCCGGTTACAATGTTGTGGTAATTCGCGGACTGGTGATGACCGGCGTGGTTGAGCTTGGGCCGGACGCCGGCCTCGCGTCTTATGAAGACGCGGTTAAGCGCGGAATGCTCAAGAAAGAGGAGCCTGCGCCTTGGAATGACGTTACACCCTACAGGGATATGCAAGCCTTGGTACTGTTTCGAAAAATGATCTGGAGCCCTTGCCTAGTGACCCCAAGGAAGTCGAAGCACGTCAATGACCCGCCGCTACGGGTCAAATTCTCTTGGAGAAACGGTCTAGCGGACGAAGTGCTTCTCAACCTGTTATCGCTTGTGACATCGCAACGGATCGAGGTGGTGGAGATTCTCTCGTGTGCGCCGGATTTCGTGGACGTGGATCCCAACTTCGGGCCCGGAACCAAGGTGGGGTTCGTGTCGACGGATTGGTGGAAGGTGAAGGAGCTGAAATGGGAACATGTCACGCAGGCCCGTCGCCTGTTCTGCGAATGGACCAGTTTCGGGGGGGACAAGCGTGATCTCTTGGAACTGGCGCTCTCTCGGCTAGTTTCGTCGGTGCGGCGCAATCGAGGGCGCTTCTGGCAGGAGGACCGCATCCTTGATGTAGCTGTGGCACTGGAAGTGATGTTTCAGCTGAAGGGTGGCGAGTTGACCCACAAGCTGTCCGTAAGGGCTGCACACCTTCTGGGCGTCGAGCCGGAGACTCGGGTTGAAGTGTTCGACGCGGTGAAGCGTTTCTATGGTGTCCGTTCTGGGATCGTGCATGGGGGCCGGGACAGGAAGAGCGGGAAGCGGAAGGAGGCCGCGCAAATCGCAGAGCAAGGGTACGAGCTTGGCCGAAAGGCGTTGCTGAAATTCCTTGAACGGGGAACGTTTCCGGATTGGAAAAAGCTCCTTTTATCGGTGGAGTGATCGATAGCCGTGGTGGCGCTCGCCGTGCGTAGACCCTGACCGCGTCAGTCCTCGACCCGTACGGGCCCGGGCCTCACATGAACGCAATCTGCGTCTTCATCGCCTGGCTGCGATCGTTCGCGATCCGGAAGGCGAGCTCGGCCTCCTCGAGAGGAAGGGTGTGGGTGATCGCCGCTTTCACGTCGATTTCCCCGGACTGCATCAGCCGCACCGCGGTCGCGAACTCCTCGTGAAACCGGAAGGAGCCGCGCAGGTCGAGTTCCTTTACGGTGATCTGCATCGTCGGTACGGCCATGTCGCCGCCGAGCCCGAGTTGCATCACCACTGCCCGCGGACGCATCGCCGCTATGGCCCCGGACAGGGCCGCGGCCGCACCGGTGCACTCGTAGAGCAGATCGAAATACCCCTTGTCAGCAGTGTAGGCTTCCAACCCGTCGGGCGCTTCGGTAACGTCGATCACCCGGTCGGCCCCCGCCATCGACGCGTGCTTCAGGGCGTTGCCGACGAGGTCGGTGGCGACGATCTCGGCAGCCCCGGCCCAGCGCGCCGCCAGGATGGAGAGCACCCCGATCGGCCCGCAACCGGTAACCAGAACCCGCTTCCCCTTCAGCTCGCCGGCCCGGCGGGTTGCGTGCAGGCACACCGACAGGGGTTCGGCCATGGCCGCCTCTCCCGCGGAAAGCCCGTCCGCCTTCACGCACTGGGAAGCGTCGGCGACCAGCTCTTCGCGGAAGGCCCCCTGGATGTGCGGGAACGGCATGGCGGAGCCGTAGAACCGCATGTCGGGGCAATGGATGTGCAGGCCGCCGGCACAGAAGCGGCAGTCCCCGCAGGGACGCGAGGGAGAGACCGCGACTAGGTCTCCTTGCGCGAGTCCTTCAACCCCGGGGCCCACCGCGGCGACATGGCCGGAGACTTCGTGACCGAGGATCATCGGCTCCTTCAGTAACACCGTGCCGAAGCCCCCGTGATTGTAGTAGTGGAGGTCGGTTCCGCAGACGCCGCCGGCAGCCATCCGGACCTTGACCTCGCCGGGACCCGGGGCGCCCTCTTCCCGCTCCTCGATTCGCAGGTCACCGGCCTTGTGGAGGACGACGGCTTTCAAGGGAGTCTCCTGAAGTTCGACTAGAACTGGCTGTGCTTCGGAGGAAGTAAATGAAAATCGGAACCGAACCCGCTGGTACAAACAAAGTTCGAATTACAATTGGAGGAAGTCCTGGCGGGAGAAAGGAAAGTATTGGACTTGACGGGCAAGTCGGCGCTGATTCCCGGCTCGCCAAGGCAAGCTCGTCAAGGCGATGGGAAACCAAAAACCGAATAGAGAGAGATAGAGAGAAAAAGCAGGCCATGCCCCGACCTGAAGCAAATCGACCCAATGTCCTCGTCTTCTTCACCGATCAGCAGCGGTGGGACACCTCCGGGCTGCACGGCAACCCGCTCGACCTGACGCCCAACTTCGACCGCATGGCGCAGCGCGGCACCCATGTCCGGCGCTCCTTCACCTGCCAGCCTGTGTGCGGGCCGGCGCGCTCCTGCCTGCAGACCGGGATGTACGCCACCCGCACCGGATGCTACCGGAACGGCATCCCGCTGCCCGGGGACCTGAAGACCCTGGCACACCACTTCGGAGAGGCCGGCTACGCCACCGGATACATCGGCAAGTGGCACCTCTACTCCAGGGAGGCCGTCGGGCCGGTGCCGGCCGGGCATCGCGGCGGGTACGACTACTGGCTGGCCTCCAACGTCCTCGAGTTCACCTCCGACGCGTACAAGACCACCCTGTACGACAACGACAATCAACCGGTCGACCTTCCCGGCTACCGCGTGGACGCGCTGACCGATGCCGTGATCCGGTACGTCGACGGGCACAGGAACGAGCCCTTCTATCTCTTCACCTCGTACATCGAGCCGCATCACCAGAACCATCTCGACGACTATCCGCCCCCGGACGGGTACCGGGAGCGGTACACCGGGAGGTGGATGCCGCCCGACCTCGCCGCCCTCGGAGGCTCGGCGCACCAGCATCTGGGCGGGTACTACGGCATGGTCAAGAGGTTGGACGAGGCGCTGGGTCGGATCCTGGACGCGCTCAAAAGCCTCGACCTGCTCGACAATACCGTCCTCCTGTTCACCTCCGACCACGGCTGCCACTTCAAGACGCGCAACAACGAGTACAAGCGTTCATGCCACGAAAGCTCGATCCGCGTGCCGACCGCGTTCCACGGCCCCGGGTTCACGGGCGGGGGGCAGATCCAGGAGCTCGTCAGTCTCGTCGATCTACCGCCGACCCTTCTCGGTGCCGCGGGGCTGGCGGTTCCCGCCGAGATGCAGGGCCGCTCGCTTCTCCCGCTCCTGCGCGGTGAAAGAGCCGGCTGGCCCGAGGAGGTCTTCGTGCAGACCAGCGAAGCGCAGGTGGGGCGGGCGGTCCGTACCCGGCGCTGGAAGTACGGCGTGGATGCCCCCGGAAGCAGCCGCGAAGATTCGGGATCGGACCGGTATGTCGAGCAGTACCTCTACGACCTCGAGGCGGACCCCTACGAGCTGCGGAACCTCGTCGGGCTCCGGTCGCATGAAGCGGTGGCCGCGGCGATGCGGGAACGGATGATCCGGCGCATGCTCGCGGCGGGGGAGGAGGCGCCGGCGATCGAACCTGCCCCTGCGCTGGAGAGCGGCCAGCGCGGCGTGTCCGCAGAAGAAGCGCGAAGCTGATGGAATACGGATTACAGGTGCCGCGGGTCGGTCGTCGTCGCGATCGACGCACCGCTTCTCCATACACCCTGACGCTGGGTGGAGCGCGAGACCGCGCGGCGCTTCGGGCGCTGCAAGGCGTCCCCTCGGGACGAACCGCGGGCATCGACCTCGGCGCTGCTCCACGGAGAGCGCGGCGGCCGCAGGCGAGCGCGTGCGGCTCGCGTCACACGTTACATGGCTGACCTGCTGGTGCTCTGGCCTGCCTTGCTCTTCTGGCCGGCGGTGGTCCTGAGTGTGCTGGCGGCCTCCTTCGGACTGGCCCGCAGGCGTCCAACGCCGCTGCTCGTGGCCGCGGTCCTGGTCGGCCCGGCGTCGGCGTACCTTGCCGCATCGCCGGGCTTCTTCCTGTGGGGGTTGTTTCCGGTCGGCGTCTACCTGGTGGCAGCGGTTGCTACCCGACGGAACCACAGGAAGCTGGGCACAGCTCTGGTTGCGGCGAATGCCGGGTTCTTCGGGTGGCTGGCTCTTTCCATATTGGGTTGAGTCGGTCCGCGGACGGCTCCTGCGATGCGAGGTTCGCCCGAAAGCGTAGCCGTGGTCGGGCTCCCGGTTCGTCGACGAAAACACGAGACCCCTGGTTTGTGTCGCGACCCGGCCTCCCGGGGCACTCCCAGCTAATGAAGGAGGAGGCGGAAAATGACTGAACGAATCGCCCGCTTCGAACACCAAGGCGTGGAGAGGTACGGGGCCCTCGCCGGCGACGGCATGCTGGACCTGCTGGAGGGCCCCGGGTACGGCGGGCTGTGCCGCACGGGCGGGCAGCTCGCCCTCGTGGACGTCCGGCTGCTGGCCCCCGTGGCGAACCCGCGCCTGATCGGCGTCGGCCTGAACTACGCCGCCCACGCCGCGGAGAGCGGCCATGACCCGCCCGATCGGCCGATCCTGTTCCAGCTGCCGGCGACCGCGGTCTGCAACCCCGGCGACGGCATCGTCTACCCGAGGCAGGGCAGGGTCGTTCACTACGAGGGGGAACTGGCCGCGGTCATCGGCACGGCCGCGCGCCGCGTGTCCGCGGACCGGGCCCTCGACCACGTGTTCGGCTACACCATCGGCAACGACGTCAGCGAGCGCGTGATCCAGAAGGCGGAGATGGACAACGGCTGCCTGCTGATCGGCAAGGGGTTCGACACCTTCAAGCCCCTGGGCCCCTGGATCGCCACCGGTCTCGACTCTTCGGACCTGCAGCTGACGACACGGTTGAACGGACGCGTCGTGCAGTCGACCTCGACCGCGGACCTGATCTTTTCGGTGGCGGAGTTGATCGAGTATCTCAGCGCCGCCGTCACCCTGCTGCCCGGGGACGTCATTATGACCGGCACCCCTTCCGGCGTCGGGGAAGTACAGCCCGGCGACGTGGTGGAGATCGAGATCGAGGGCATCGGCGTGCTGCGCAATCCGGTGGTGGCCGAGGGGGTTGCCTGAATTGGCCGCTACTCCCGTTCCCCGGCGCCTCAACCCCGATCCCGACCCCGCCCTCGAACGGGAGGTCGCCTTCTTTCTCAAGTGGGGCTACCTGGTCGTGGAAGAGGCCGTTACCGCCGAGCAGGTCGATATCCTGCGGACCGCCCTCGACACCGCCTTCGCCCGCAGCGGCGAGCAGTTCATCCACCAGCTTCTCGAAGAGGACGAGGGGTTCGCCTTTCTGCTCGACAACCCGCCCGTGCTCAGGCGCATCAAGGCGATCCTCGGCACCTGCGTCCAGCTCCACAGCGCCACGGCGCGCGTTACCATCGGCGGCGAGCTCGACCAGGACTGGCACCGGGACGGCCCCTGGCCCATGGACCCTGCGGGCACGCCGTACGGCAGCCTGCCCGGCCAGATCAACTGCGGCTACTACCTCGACGAAATCACCGCGGAGAACGGCCCCATCGTCATCCTCCCCGGCAGCCAGCGCGTCCCTTTCCGGCCGCCCGAAGGCCACCCCCGCTTCCCGGACGAGCTGCGGGTTCTGGCGCGCCCCGGACAGGCCGTTCTCTTCGATGGCTGGCTCTACCACCGGGGCGCGGCCAATACCTCGGGCACCCGGCGCCGGGTCTGCCTGATGTGCTACCGGACGCCTGGATGAAATCGCGCGAGCCGTTCGACGGCCCCCGGGTCACCGCCCTGCGGGAGAGCGGCAGCGACGAGCGGAAGCTGCTCCTGGGGGGAATAGAGAGGTGGTAGCCGGGCGGCACCGCCCTCACTCCTCTAGCCCCGCCTCCTGCAGTACCCCCAGCAGACAGGGCACGCCGAAAAACAGCAGGCTCAGGTACATCGGGCTCATGCCCACGGCGCCGCGTTTCCTCGGATCGTCGCTCCAGTCCTGCGATTCGGCAAGGCGGACCAGCAGTACCCTGCCCACCTCCAGGTAGCCCCGCTCGCCGGTCAGCTTGAAGCACATAGCCGAGGCGGCGTCGAAAGCTCCGGGAGCGACGACGTATCCTGGATCAGCCATGTCGGTGAGACCAATACCGTCTGGCGTGGCAATACGTATTCCAATTTCTACGAAGCAACCGGCGGCAGAGGTTCGATCACCATGGACGATCTGTCTCATTTTCAAGCAGCGCTTCCGCAAAGAGGCTGGTGCCGAGTTCGTTCGGAACGCCCCCACCGCCCATCGTGGATATCCGGAAATGATCGCGAGAATTTGGACAGATGGCTGAGGGCTATTTCTAGCAGAAGAGGAACAACCGCGATGGGTGGCGTGGTGCTGGGCATGGGCGCATCACACCGCACCATCGGCGACTGATAGATGAAGTGCGACCACGCGCCTACGCCGCCGATGAATTCGTGGAACAGGGCGACCTTATTGCTCCTGCCTGAGCCGGTCCAGCAGGCGGCCCAGTTGCCCCACCAGGTAAAGCGGCAGCGAGAGCAAGGTCATTTCCACGCGCTGCCGCGTTCCGCTCACTTGGTGCCGGATGGACTGGACGGTGGGCGGATTGAGGTCGAAGCGCACCGCGAGGCGCGTCCCTTTGGCCAAGGCGAACTGATGCAGCGAGCGCAGGGTGCCGCTGGTGCCGGCTTTGACTTCGACCGGCACGATCCAAGCCCCCCGGGCAATCGCGTAGTCAACTTCGGCGTTGGCACTTTTCCCTTCCCGCAGCCAGTAGTTCAGCCGGGGCGTTTCCCGACCCTCTTCCAGGTAGAGCAGGTGTTGCCCGACGAACTGTTCTGCCAAGGCCCCTTCATTGACCATTTGGTTGATACCAACGGCCTGAGCGACACCGGGAGCGGCGCAGCAGAGGACTAGGGAGAAGCGGTGACTTGTTGGCGCTCGGAACCCTGACCTTGCTGAAACTCGACAGCACCCGCCAAGCAACTTAAATTCCGGTGTCGCGTATCAAGAGAAAGTCAAACCGGGAAAAGGAGCATGATATGACGGATCGCTTGGAGGAAGTCTATGAAAAATATGTCAAACCGTTGCCTACCGGTGAGCGCTTGCGCCTGTTGGAAATGACGGCTCATGATTTGGCTCTCACCGCTCCACTGGCCCCCAAAAACCGGAGTATTCTGGAACTGCGTGGATTAGGCAAAGAGATTTGGCAAGGGATAGATGCCCAAACGTATGTCGATGGTCTTCGCGAAGAATGGGACCATCAACCGTGATCCCACTGGACGACGCCTTGGCCGAGGTGACGACGTTGGGATTGGTCCCCCATCATCTATTTAATAGAAACGCATCCTGAGTACGATGTGCTGGTTACCGAGGTTTTTCGCAGGATTGATCAAGGGTCATTATAGGATTTACCTCGGCTATTACCTTGACGGAAGTTTTAACTCAGCCTGTGAAACAAGGACAAATTCATCTAAAAGAACAATATCGTGATTTATTGCTTCACAGTGCCAACTTTTATACGTTGCCGGTCAATGCAGAGGTAGCCGGGTACGCCGCTGATCTTCGGGCACAATATGGGTTACGCACCCCCGATGCACTGCAAATTGCTGCTGCTAAAACGGCGAACTGTCAGGTCTTTTTAACCAACGATAACGCTCTCAAGCGTGTAGAGGCTGTGAGAGTGCTTGTTCTCAATGAATTAGAGTTCAAACCAGTAATTTCTGATTAGCCGCGAGGTGAACGCTACGTAACGCTGCGTGGCGGGTGTTGCTAGCCGTGGAAAAGGTTCCTGCATAGGCTATGCCGCCCGCTGTCGTTGGATTATCGCTCCTGCCTGAGCCGGTCCAGCAGGCGGCCCAGTTGCCCCACCAGGTAAAGCGGCAGCGAGAGCAAGGTCATTTCCACGCGCTGCCGCGTTCCGCTCACTTGATGCCGGATGGACTGGACGGTGGGCGGATTGAGGTCGAAGCGCACCGCGAGGCGCGTCCCTTTGGCCAAGGCGAACTGGTGCAGCGAGCGCAGGGTGCCGCTGGTGCCGGCTTTGACTTTGATCGGCACGATCCAAGCCCCCCGGGCAATCGCGTAGTCAACTTCGGCGTTGGCACTTTTCCCTTCCCGCAACCAGTAGTTCAGACGAGGCGTTTCCCGACCCTCTTCCAGGTAGAGTAAGTGTTGCCCGACGAACTGTTCGGCCAAGGCTCCTTCATTGACCAGTTGGCGGTCGTCCAGGTCCTTCAGAGCCAGCCAGTCCAGGCCGCACAGACGGTTCATCAGGCCGATGTCCAAAAAGAGGAGCTTGTAGGTCTTCCAATCGACATCGGCGTGGAGGGGCACCCCGGAACAGGTACTGTGGAAGACGGGTGCAATGACCCGGGCATTGACCAGCAAGTCGATGGCGGCCCGCAGTTCGCGGGCGGTCTCCTCGCGGTCGATCTGGGTGTATTTGACTTTGCGACCCACGGTCCGGGGAACGTAGTTGAAGACTCGCTGCAGGCGCAGCCGGACCCGGGCGGAGGAGTACTTGGCAAAATCGTCCTGGTAGGTATCGACGATGGACTGATGCACCGGCGTCACGTCGGCAAAGCGGCGGGTGGAGCTATACGCGGCTACGGCTTCGGGCATACCGCCCACCAGCAAGTATTCCCGCTGACAGGCCGACAAGCGGGTGTGGACGGTATGGGCCAGGGAATGCTCAGGGATGTAGTCTTGCAGATAGGCCAAGAGGGGCGGGTCCAGTTCGGCGAGAAATTCTTCAAAGGTCATCGGGCCCAGGTGGAAGTATTGAATGCGCCCTACCGGCATGGTAAAGGCGTGTTGCGAGAGGACGAATTCGAGCAGGGAGCCAGCGGCGATAACCGGCAACTCGGGGTGATCTTCGAAGAAATAGCGCAGGGCGGGCAGGGCGTGGGGGGTCGCTTGGATTTCGTCGAGGAAGAGTACGCTGTTCGATGCCAACAGCGGTTGACCCAGCAGCCCTTCGAGTTCCCGGCGGATGCGCGTCAGGTCCAAGGTCTGGAAGACGGGGTCCAGGTCTGGGTGGCGCTCGAGGTTGATTTCGTTGAGGTGCAGGCGATGGGACTGGGCGAATTGCCGCACCAGGGTGGATTTACCCACTTGGCGCGCACCGCGGATGACCAGCGGTTTTCGCTGTGGGGCGGCAAACCATTGGGCCAGAGCGCGTTCAGCCGATCTATACAAAATGAATAAAAATGCCCCCTTTCTCGTACGTGCAATGTACGAGAAAGGGGGCATTTTACAACCTGGTGTTACGCACCGACTGGATTGGGGGCGGTGGCTTTGGTCTCAGGGACGACCCCCTAATGGGGCGTCTGGCACCGTCCCCGCGAGCGGTGCCAGCGCTGTCGTGCGGCGCCGGACTCAGGCAGGAACCGATTCACGTGGTTGACCCGCAGGGGCGAATCGTCCGCACCCTGGGCGACTGAAAAGGCCTTGGGGAGCGCGTTGTCGTAAGGTTCCTGCCCGGGCTGGTCTTACTTTCGCCTGAGCCGGTTTCACTCCTCCAGCCCCGCCTCCCGCAGCACCCCCAGCAGGTAAGGCACCCCGTAAAACAGCAGGCTCAGGTACATCGGGCTCAGGCCCACGGCGCCGCGCTTCCTGGGATCGTCGCTCCAGTCCTGCGACTCCGCCAGGCGGACCAGGAGCTGCCTGCCCACCTCCAGGTAGCTTCGCTCCCCCGTCATTCTGCAGGCATATCCCAGGTGGCGGCACAGGATGCCGCCGTACTGCTGCTTCCAGGCGAACTCAACGTCGAACGCTCCCGGCCCGCCGCAGAACCAGTCCACCGCCCGCCGGTAGCACTCGGCCACGTCGGCCCTCCCGGTCAGGCGGTGCATCAGCTCCAGCCCGATCATCAGGTAGTGGGTCTGGTACCCCTTCAGCTCGGAGAGGGGCAGCACCTTCCTGCCGCGGGCGGAGGGACCCCAAAGGCCGGCCAGCTCCTCCCCGGTGAAGGGCTCGGCGGTGCCCATCTCCACGGCCAGGGTCGTGCCTTCGGTGGCCATGCCGCAGGGCAGCTGCCGGGGCAGCCTGTCCGGGGTGGAGACCTGGAAGCGCTTGTGCCAGCTGCCGTCCTCGTTCTGGCCGCGGGCGACGACCGCGAAGACCTCGCCCGCGCGCTGCCTGTAGCGCTCCTCGCCGGTCAGCTCCCACAGGTAGAGCAGGCCGCGCAGGGTGTTGGCGATGCTGCGCAGACTGAAGGAGAAGCGGGGGTCCTCGCTCCAGCGGTAGCGCAGGAAGAACTCTCCGGCTTCGCGGAGCACCTCCAGGGTGCGCAGGTCGCCGGTCAGGTGGTAGTAGTCGATCCAGTTGTCGATGAAGGTGTGCGAGGCGCAGGGCTCGTCGCCGAAGTGGTCGAGGCTGTGGCGGAAGCAACCGCCGATCATGTAGGGCCTCAAGGGGTGGTAGTGGCAGGTGTCGACGTCCAGGGAGTGCCGCGTCATCGCCTCGCCGAGGCGGAACCAGCGGGCCTCCCCGCTGCGGGCGTACTGGATCCATACGGCGTGGCGCGGGTCCCACTCGCTGTTGCACCAGCCCCAGCGGCCGCGGAAACGCCAGGCCCCGGTCGACTCCTCCCAGGCGACCAGCACGTCTCCCCAGTCGAAGAAGCCGTACCAGCGGTTGGCCTCGATGCTGCGCGCCATCCACTCGAGGAAGGCGTCGAGCATGCGCTCGGAGCGTGGAAAGGAGGCCGGGTCGCGAGGGGCGAAACCGCCGGCGACCTGGCAGCGCGCCATCCATTCGGAATCGACCGCGGCCTGGGGCCAGTCGAGCAGCGCCGCCAGCCTCGAGGGTGCCTGTTCGCTGTCCTCGCTGCGGAAGTAGTCGAGGAAGAACTCCGAGGTCTTGGCCGTGCCCAGGCCGTCGCTGTACACCCCTTCCCCCTCGTGCCAGGCCACCTCCTCGGCGTACCGCCGGAAGTCGAGCCGCCCGCCGTCGGGGTCCTTCCACAGGAACAGGTCGATGCCCCCCGGGTCCAGGCCGAGGGCCTTGGGATACTCTTCGGCGATATGGCGCAGGGCCACTCCGAGGCCGGCTTCCTCCCCCTCGAGCACGGCCCAGCCGGCAGCCCGCTCCCCTTCGTCGAGGATCTCCGTTCCCCCGCGGCGCGGCCGCTCCAGGCGGAAGCGGCGGCAACCGCAGGGCCCCGGGCTCGGTCACCGCTCCCTGCGGCAGGGGAACTCCCCGGGTCAGCGGCCAGGCGCGGCGCTCGAGGCCGGCCTCTTCCCGCACGGTCAATGCTGCCAGGTGTTGCATGGTTCAACGCGTTTGCTGAGACGTCAGTGTAGCGTTCGTGGGCACGGCAAATTAGTTCTCGGAAGCGCGACAGGACATCGGTAAATTAACGGTCCATTGTCTGCCCATTCGTCCCCAAACCCAAAGGAGGTACGAGATGGGAATGCTCCTGACCTTCGCCCTGGTTTTTGCCGCGCTGCTCGTCGTGCTGATCGTCATCATCTCGACGAATCTCTTCATCTGCCAACCCAGCCAGGTCATCATCTTCTCGGGCCGCAAGCGCAGAACCTCCGACGGCCGCGATGTCGGCTACCGCGTTATCAAGGGAGGCCGCGCCTTCCGCATCCCGCTTCTCGAAAAGGTCGACCGCCTCGACCTGCGCACGATTCCGCTCGAAGTCTCGATCACCAACGCCTACTCCAAGGGGGGCATCCCGCTGTCGGTCCAGGGGATCGCCAACATCAAGATCGCCGGCGACGAGCCCCTCCTCGGCAACGCGCTGGAGCGCTTCCTCGGCAAACAGCTCGTCGAGGTCCAGGAGATTGCCAAGGACACCCTCGAGGGCAACCTGCGCGGCGTCCTCGCCACCCTGACCCCCGAGGAAGTCAATGAGGACCGCCTCAAATTCGCCGAATCGCTGATCGGCGAGGCCGACGTCGATTTGCACAAGCTCGGCCTCGTCCTCGACACGCTGAAGATCCAGAACGTCTCCGACGAGGTCGGCTATCTCGACGCCATCGGCCGCAAGAGCACGGCCGCCGTCCTCAAGGAAGCCGAGATCGCCGAGGCGGAGAACCGCGCCGAATCGCAGGAGAAGTCCGCCGGTGCCCGCCGCCGCGGCGAGGTCGCCGACGCCGAGGCCCAGGTCCAGATCGTCGATGCGCAAAACCTGCTCCGCGTCCGCAAGGCCGAGCTGGAAGGGGAGGGCCTGGCCGCGGAGAAGCGCGCTGCGCAAATCGCCCGCAAGGCCGAGGTCCAGGCCGAGCAGGAGGTCGAGCAGGAGCGGCTGGCCTTGCAGAAGCGCCAGCTCGAAATCGAGGTCATCGAGCCGGCACGCGCCGACCGCGACTCCGCGGAGCTGCGAGCCAAGGGAGCCGCGGCCAACATCCTCGAAAACGGCCTCGCGGAGATCGAGGTGCTCAAGCAGAAAAACCATATCTGGACCGTTGCCGGCTCCAACGGCAAGGAGCTGCTGCTGATCCAGATGCTTCCGGGCCTGGTCGAGCAGATCACCTCCATGGCCAAGGACATCAAGATCGACCACCTCGCCGTCGTCGATTCCGGAAACGGCAGCCAGAGCGGTCTGCCCGCGGTCGTCCACCAGATCGGTGCGCTGGCGCCGGCGCTGTTCGAGAGCATCAAGGCCACCACCGGCGTCGACCTCGCTTCGGTCATCGCCGAGAAGGCGGACCGCCAGCCCGCGGCCCAGGATGGGTAGCGTGGATCTCTTCTACCTGTACCTGAGCGGGCTGATCGTCGGCGGCATCGCCGTCGGTGCCTCGCTTTTCGGGGGAGACGGCGATGGCCTGGGGGACGGGCTGAGGGCGCTGGCCTTCCTGCGGCTGCGGACGCTGTTGTTCTTCGCCTTCTTCTTCGGGCTGGCCGGAATGCTCGGAAGACAGCTGATGGGGCCGGGTGCGGCGTTGTTCACGGCGCTGGGCACAGGAATAGTCTGCGCCTTCCTGGGAGACTGGGTTCTCAGCCGGCTGAGCACCTCCACCGCGGACAGTTCCCTGGAAGGGGACGACCTGGTCGGCCTCGAAGCCGAAGTCACCGTCCCCATTGCCATGGGCGGCACCGGGAAAATTTCCGCAACCCTCCAGGGCCGCACCATCGAGCTCCTGGCGCGCCGGGCCGAGGGCGAGGCCCCTCTGAATCCCGGGGACCGCGTGCTGGTTATCGAGGTGAGCGACGGCGTCGCCATCGTCGATACGAACTAATCGGGAATTCGCCGGGGAAACCTTCGCACAGTCGCGGCTCGGGTCCAAGAAAAAATCAGACAGATTTCCGTATCTGGAGGACTTCCTGGTATCGTGGTCGTAGTTGAATTCAGCAAGCCGTTGGCGAGGATGGTTGACCGATGAGCAACGTTCCGAAGATTCACCGTGAGGCCATGGAATGGGCCGAGGAAGGTCAATTTCGGCTCCGGAGTGGAGACCAGCCAAGTGCTCGGGAGGCATTCCGCAAGGCCATGGAACTCGAACGCGCGGCAGCATTCGCCACGGATGAGAACCTGGAGCCGGATCGGTCGGTTCTCTTTCGAAGCGCCGGCTCCCTCGCCCTGGACTGCGAGGAACTACGGGCTGCAGAGCAGCTTCTTGCCATGGGGCTGGCAGGCGATCCCCCGGAGGAGATAGCGGAGGAGATTCGCGATCTTCTGGAACAGGTTCACTTCCGCAGGCATCTCGACCTTCGTGGTCTGACACTGGAAGCAACCGATGTTCAGATGTCGATCGCTGGTGAAGCGGTTGGTTTCGGTGTGGCAAGCAGCGATGAATTTGTAGGCCGGGTTAAGGATTTCGAGACGCTAGTTCTTCGTACCGCCGAACGCATGCTTGGACGTCCATATCGAGAACACGGAAGTCCCAAGAAAAGACTGAAGGAGGACTTTGGGATTTTTTTGTCCGTGCCGCGTGCAGCCAGCTACGCCGTTACGCTTAAACTCGGCAGGCCGAAGGAGCAGTTCGATTTTTGGGAAGACAATGAAAGATCGGGTGTAATCGAGGATGGGTCCGTTCATGAAATCCTGGTTCCTGAAGGATTGATGACCGACATCGTTCGCCCGCTCTGGGACGATGTGGTGATTGTTACCGGGGTACGCCGGGGTAAGCGAATCGATCTCGAAGAGATAGTCTCGGCGGAGGACTGATTGACGTATGCCGAGAGTACCTTCCGAGCCTGGAAAGCCGTCCGCATTTCAAGTCTTTATTTATCCCTTGCCTCCCGGTTTTCGCCGTTGGCCTACGGTGTATCAACCGAGGCATCAACCCTATCCCCAAAGGAGGGCCCCATGAAATTCGCCCTTTCTTTCCTGCTCACCGGCCTCCTGGTTCTGGGCGCCTGCTCGGACCGGGATCCCGTTTCCTCCAACTCCCCGGGCGAGCCGTCCGGCAAGCGCACCAGCAGCAGCCTGACCCTGAGCGCCCCGGTCGCCGGGTTGGCCGAGTCGCGAACCGAAGCGCCCGGCTTCGAGCCTGGACCCCTCGGCGCGGTCGAGATCGGCGCCGGCGAGGCCATACAGGTCCGTTCGGTGCTCGCGCACGTCGTCGTGCCGTCGGTTGCCGAGTGGTCGCGGTACAGCATCGAGTTGGCTGTCCGGGACTTCGGCAGCATCCACGGTCGCGAGGTCGAGCTCGGGGAACCGATAGACGGCGGGTGTTCGGCGGAAGGCGGACGCGCAAGTGCCGAGCAGATCATCGCCGACTCCCAGGTAGTCGGCGTCATCGGCACCTTGTGCTCGGGCTCCGCAGTGGCGGCCTCGCCGCTGCTCAGCGAAGCGGGGCTGGTAGTGATTTCGCCGGCCAACACCTCGCCTGCGCTCACGTCCGACCTCGCCGGCAACGCGAGTCCCGACTACCATCCCGGCTATTTCCGCACGGCCAACAACGACCTCTATCAGGGGCAAGCGGTGGCCGACTTTGCATACAGTGAACTGGGTCTGCGGCGCATGGTGTCCATAGACGACGGCGACCCGTACACCATGGGCCTGACCGTCGCCTTCGGCAAGGTGTTCCGCGAGCTCGGCGGCGAGGTCGCCGTCACCGCCAGGATCGAGAAGGGGACCACGGACATGGCGGACATCCTGGAGGAATTCGCCGAAGCCGAGCCGGACGGCATCTTCTTCCCGCTCTTCATTGCGGAAGGCTCGCCATTTGCCGAGCAGGTGAGGGAGGTCGACGGCCTGAAAGATGCGACGCTGATCACGGACGCGGCTCTCCTCCTGTCGGAATTCCTCGGCACACCGCAGTCCGAGGGCATCTACTTTGCAGGGCCGGAGCCCGTCCACAGCTCGAACGTCAATGCCGCGACCAACAAGAACGCCGACGCGGTTCTCGACGCGATCGAATCTACCTATGGCGGGACTCCTACCTCTCCGTTCTGGGCCCACGCCTACGACGCCACGACCGTGCTGCTCAGTGCCATCCAATCCGTTGCGTTGGCCGAGGGCGGCAAGTTGTACATCGACCGTGCGGCGCTGCGCGAGGGTGTCGCGGCGACGTCCGGCTTTCAGGGCTTCATCGGCGTGCTCTCCTGCGACGATTTCGGCGACTGCGGCACCGGGGGCGTGAATATTTACCACCACACGGACCCGGAGATCACGGACCCGGGGCAGTTGTCGGTGGTCTACCAGTTCGCGCCTTGAGGGGTCGAGAGGGGGACTTCAGACGAGCTCATACAGCAGCGGACAAAAAAATCGAAGAAAATTCCAGGCCTGCCGTGCTATTACCGAGGCAGTCACCCCAATTCCTCACAAAGGAGGACCCCATGAAAATCCCACTTTCTTTCCTGCTCACCGGACTCCTGGTCCTGGGCGCCTGCTCGGATCGGGATCCCGTTTCCTCCAACTCACCGGGCGAGCCGTCCGGCAAGCGCATAAGCAGCAGCCTGACCCTGAGCGCACCTGTCGCCGGTCTGGCCGAGTCGCGGACCGAAGCGCCAGCCTTCGAGGCCGGACCCCTCGGCGCGGTCGAGATCGGCGCCGGCGAAGCCATCCAGATCCGTTCGCTGTTCTCGCACACCAACGAGCCCGGGCTTGCCGTGCCGTTGCGCTACAGTCTCGAGCTGGCTGCCGAGGACTACGGCGACATCCACGGCCGCGAGGTCGACCTCGGCGAATCGCTGGACGCCATGTGCACTGGAGAAGGCGGACGCATGGCCGCCGAGACGGTCATCGCCGAAGGGCAGGTAGTCGGCGTCATCGGCACCACCTGCTCGGGCGCGGCCGTAGAGGCCTCGCCGCTGTTCAGCGAGGCGGGGCTGGTGATGATCTCCCCGTCCAACACCTCCCCCGCGCTCACCTCGGATCTCGCCGGAAACGCGAGTCCCAACTACCACGCTGGTTATTTCCGCACCGCAAACAACGACCTCTACGAGGCGAACGCGGTAGCGGATTTCGCCTACAATGAGCTCGGTCTGCGAAAAGTGGTGACCATGGACGACGGCGATCCCTACACCATGGGCCTCACCGTCGCCTTCGGAAATGCGTTCCGCGCTCTCGGCGGGGAGGTTCCGGTCGCTGCCAGGATAGAGAAAGGCGAGGAAGGGATCATGGACATTCCGGACATCCTGGAGAAGTTCGCCGCGGCCGAGCCGGACGGGATCTACTTCCCGCTCTTCAGCGTAGAAGGCGCTCCCTTCGCCGAGCAGGCGCAGGAGACCGAGGGGCTGGAGGACGCGACGCTCCTCACCAGCTCGGCCCTCCTGCTGACGGAGTTCCTCGCCATGCCGCAGTCGGAAGGGATCTACTTTGCCGGTCCGGAGCCGGCGGTGGGCTCGAACGTCAACGAGGCCACCGGCAAGAGCGTCGACGACGTGCTCGAGGCGTTTTCGGCTGCGTACGGCGAGTCTCCGAGTACCCCCTACTGGGTGCATTCCTACGACGCCGGGACTCTGCTTTTCAGCGCCATCGAGTCCGTCGGTGAGGTCGTGGACGGCAAGCTGTACGTCGACCGCGCCGCCCTGCGCGAGGCGATCGGGGCGACGGAGGGCTTCGAGGGCCTCCTCGGAACGCTCTCCTGCGACGACTTCGGCGACTGCGGCACCGGGGCCGTGAACATCTACCACCACACGGACCCGGAGATCACCGATCCGGCGCAGCTGCCGATTGTCTACCAGTTTGCTCCGTAAGGCGGGTGGGGGAGGGATCGATCCTCAGGTGAAACTGCGCCGGCTGCCGCTTTAGCCGGCGCAGCAGAATACTCCTTCTCTGACAGGGACCGGTAGAAGGACTCCTTGAGTCTCGGGGGTTGGCCTCGAGCTCGCGGATGTTCATCGCACCGAGATGAACCGGGAGCGGTTGTAGACGATGAGGGCAACGGTCGCGCCTGCCCGCCGCGGGAGGGGATGAACAGATGGAGCGAGCCGGCCTGCAGCAGAGTCTGATCGAGCTGTCCGAGCGCGTCCTGGTGGGGGGTTGCTTCGGGATGTTCCGGCTCCCCGACGAGGTCGCCGCGGTGTTCCACCGGGGCGAGGGCAGCCGCATCTGGGACGTGGCCGGGAAGGAGTACATCGACTACGTCCTCGGCTCGGGGCCGCTGATCCTGGGACACGCCCACCCCGCGGTGGTCGCCGCGGTGCGCGAGCAGGCGGGGCTGGGTTCGACCTTCTACGGCCTCAACGAGCCCGCCCTGCGCCTGGCGCGGCGCATCACCGAGGCCGTTCCCTGCGGCGGACTGCTGCGCTACGGCAGCTCGGGAACCGAGGGAACCTTCACCGCCCTGCGCCTGGCCCGGGCTTTCACCGGCCGGGAGAAGGTCCTCAAGTTCGAGGGGGGATGGCACGGGGCCCACGACTACGCCCTGCAGAGCGCCGCCCCCTCCGTCCCGGCGGAGTACCCGACTCCCGTACCCGACTCCTCGGGGATCCCGGGGGCCGCATCGAGGACCGTTCTCGTTTCCCCCTTCAACGATCCAGAGGCCGCGGCCCTCACTGTGGCCGGGCACGCAAGGGAGCTGGCCGCCGTAATCGTCGAGCCCCTGCAACGGGCCATTCCCCCGGAGCCGGGCTTCCTGGAGAGGTTGAGGGAGGTGACCCGGTCCCACGGCGTGCTGCTGATCTTCGACGAGATCGTCACCGGTTTCCGCCTCGCCTGGGGCGGCGCCCAGGAGCGCTACGGCGTGGTCCCGGACCTGGCCGTGTACGGCAAGACGATCAGCGGCGGCTATCCGCTCGCCGCGGTCTGCGGCCGCGAGGAGGTCATGGCCCTGGCCGACCCCCGGCGCAAGGGGGAGAGCGGGTACGTCTTCGCCAGCGGCACCATGAACGGCAATCCCGTGGGCTGCGCCGCGGGCCTGGCGACCCTGGACGAGCTGGAGAAGGAGGGGGTCTATCCGCGGCTTTTCGCGATCTCCGACCGCCTGCGGCAGGGCCTGGAGGAGGCCGGCCGGCGCCTGGAGCTCCCCTTTCAGGTGATCGGCGACGGTCCGGTGCTGCAGCCGGTGTTCACCGAGGCGCCGGTCCGCAACCACATCGACGGGCTGAGAGCCGACGCCGGGGCCGCCCGCCGCTTCGGCGTGGAGATGATCCGCCGCGGCGTCCTGGTCACCCCCGGGGGCAAGCTCTACCTGTCGCTGGCGCACAGCGCCGGCGACGTCGACCGCACGCTTCAGGCGGCCGAGGAATCGCTGCATGTCGTCAAGGGCACGCTCCAGGCTCCGGCCGCCGGTCGCGGCGCCGGCGGGGCGGCCGCTGGAAGGTGAGCAGGAGAACCCGCACAAGGAGGCGGAAGAGAATGGAACCGGATCTGTTTATCGAGAAGTCGGCCGTCGTCGGAGGCGGCCTCATGGGCAGCCAGATCGCCCTGGTGCTGGCCCTCGGCAGCCGGGAAACGGTGCTGGCGAGCCGGCGCCAGGAGACCCTGGACCAGGCCATGGACAACATCCGGCGGGGCGCCGGCGACCTGCAGCGGCACGAGCTTCTGAAGGGCGAGACGGCCGAAGCCGTGAGCGGCCGCATCCGCACCACCACGGAGCTGGAGGAAGCCGTCGGCACCGCGCAGTTCGTCGTCGAATCGATCACGGAGAACCTCGAGGCCAAGCAGGAGGTCTTTCGGCGCATGGACGCGGCGGCCCCCCGGGACACGGTGCTGGCGAGCAACACCTCCGGCCTGCCCATCACCCAGCTCGGCGAGCGCATGGCCCACCCGGACCGCATCGCCGGCTCCCACTTCTTCCAGCCGGCCCACATCGTCCCCGTCCTGGAGGTCATCCGCGGGAACAGGACCTCGGACGAGGCCATGGACCGCTCCTGCGAGATCTGGCGGCGGCTGGACAAGATCCCCCTGCGCGTCGAGAAGGACGTGCCCGGCTTCCTGTGCAACCGCCTGCAGCACGCCGTGATCTGCGAAGCCGTGAACCTGCTGGTCACGGGCGTGGCCGACGCCGAGTCCATCGACCTGGCCGTCGAGCTGGGCCTGGCCCCGCGGTTCACCACCGCCGGCCCCCTCAAGCAGCGCGACATCAACGGGCTCGCGATGCACGTGAACGTGGCCGGCCACCTGTGGAGACACCTCGGGGGCTGGGAGGAAGCCCTGGCCTATCTCAGGGCCATGGTCGAGCGCGGCGACACGGGACTGAAGTCGGGCAAGGGGTACTACGACTGGTCGGGGATGGACCCGACCGCGGTGCGCAGCGAGAAGGACGAGCACCTCCTGCGCCGCACCGAGCAGGTCATGGCCGACTACCGCGCCCGCAAGGTCCACTGAAGTCCTTCGGGCCGCCTCAGAAAAACCTACTCCCGCTCCCGCCTCAGCCGGCGCAGCAGGAACTGCTCCTTCTCCGACAGTGACCGGTAGAAGGACTCGGTGAGCCTCGGAGTTTTCTCGTTGGCCTCCAGCTCGCGGGCGTCCATAGACTCGGTGAAGTACCAGGAGCGGTTGTATACGATGACGGCGAACGGCCGCGGCTCGCTGGTATGGTTGGGGGTGCCTCGATGCGGAGTGCGGGCGTCCGACACGATCACGTCCCCGACCTTTAGCAGCAGCGGTTCGAGCGGCAGGTCCCCTGATTCCAGCCGGGCGAGCGTCTCCTGCCGCGGCAGGTGCTGCATACCCGGTGCCACTTCGAAAGGCCCGTTCTCCATCGTCATGTCGCCGAAGGTGAAGCGCACCGACAGGGTCGCGGGGGGATGCCTGTGGGCCGGGTCCTCCGGGAACAGCATCGGTATGTCGGCGTGGACCTTCTGATACCCCGAGCCGGCGACCGGGGTGTCGGTGCCGTAGTAGACGACGTGCATGTCGTCCCCGAGGATGCGGCTGCAGATCCGGTTGACGGTCTCGTCCAGAAAGAAGGCGGAGTGATAGAAGGGGGGCGCGAACGGCAGGCCGATGGCCCAGCGGTTGGGGCCGCGGTTCCCTTCCGGGATGCGGCGGGCCACCTCCTGGAGAAGGGGGAGAAACCCGGCGCGGCAGGCCTCGACGGCGTCGCGGGGAAACTGGTTCTCAAGCAGGCAGTGGCCCCTGGTCAGGACTTCCTCGACGCAGCGGTCGATATCGGGGGGCATGATGATTTTCCGTTCCGGTGAAACTTGGTGACGCCCCTCAAGGCCGCCGGCGGCTGCCGGTGAGGTGCCAGCCGTCGCCGTACTGGCAGGCGTACACCTGCAGCGAAGCCCCTTCTTCCTTGCGCAGGATCTCCGCCCGGAGGGCCGCGGCCTCGCGGCTGCGGTAGGACTCCTTGGGCAGGCCGTCCCTGCCGGTGCAGTAGCCGCACGGCCGGCTCGGGGTGTTCCTGCTGCCGGGTGCGAGATGCCACATGCCGCAGCGGTCGCACCGGTACGGGGCCAGGTTCCTGCGGTAGCGGCTGTTGGCGTACTCGGCCGCTTCCCGGGCGTCGAATTCCGAGTCGTACTCGGTCAGCGGCCCGGCTGTCCGGCTGCCGAAGCAGGTTTCGCTCTTGCGGCTCATGCGCACTCTCGCTCCCCCGGCGTCACCGATCCTCCACCGGGACCCGGATGTGGGCGTTGGCCTGTGCCAGGGCTTGCGGGTTTTCCTCCAGCAGGCGGAATCCCCGCTGGTTCTGACGATGGGCCGCCTCGGAGCGGTCGAGCACCGGCTGCTGCAGGGTGTCCCGCTCACCGGGACAGAGGTGCCTCATCAGCGGCCGCAGGGCCTCAGGCAGGGCGAGATACTCCTCGTGGGAGAGCGGCCGGCAGACGATGCTGGTGCTGAAGGCATCGCCCGGGGCGTAGTCGTCGACCGACAACCACCAGGGACACCAGCGGGTCACCATGGCCACCCGGTCCCGGCCGCTGCGGTTGTACCGGGGGGAGGCATGCCAGGTACGGGAGTCCTGGATATAGACCGATCCGGCCTTCGCCCTCACTTGCATGTCACCGGGGATCGGAGCGGTGACCATGATGCCGTCGCCGGGGCCGCGCGGGTTGCGTTTGTCCTTGTGCGATCCGGGGACAGCCCAGGTGCCGCCGGAGTTTTCATCGACGTCGGTGAGATACCAGATCATCACCAGACACATGGTTACGTCCGGGAAAGGCTGGCGGATGCAGCCGGCGTTTTCCAGGGGAGATCCCATGCCGTAGGCCGACAGGTCGTGGGGCCAGTCCGTGTGCCATCCGCGCACGACGGGGTGTTCCCGGTGGGCCGCCACCCCGGTTGCGTCGGGCTTGCCCGCCTCGACGATGCGCGGATGCAGCTGGGCGATGCGCAGGTGGTCGTCGAGGACGCAGCGCGCCAGGGCGGTTACAACCGGGGAAGCCAGATGGCGGGCGAAGCGGGGCATCCGGACGATGTCGTTGGGAGGTTTGGGCGGGTGCCCGAGGCGGCGCACCGGGCGCAGCTCCACTCCCCCTACGGCGCCTTCCGGCGGCGCATCTTTATCAGAAAGCTCTCTGATCGCCTGGATGTTGCGGGAGATGACGTCCCGGGCCGCTGCCACCTCCTCCCGGATGGCCTCCACCTCCCCGTCCGGGATCACCTTGTCGATGACGCAGAACCCGTACCGGTCCAGGGAATCGGCACAACCGCTCACCACCTCGGCGACCGGTCGTGCGGCGTTGAAAGCGTAGGCGCGAGTGCGCACCAGCTCCGCGGTGAAAGCACCGGGGTCGTGGCAGGCCCGGCGCAGAAGTTCGCGGGTCTCCCGAAGCTCCCGCTCCAGGCGGACCGCTTTGGCGTGAAGCTCGTCCCTGTTCATGGCGTGGTCCCTGTCGGCCGGTTCTCCCTCCGGGCTGCCGGCCTGCGGGCTGGCTTGCAGAGGAACCATCGACCGGTTTTTGGTTGCGCCGGAGAAGGCATTGTTTGAAAGGAGTGATCGAGTTGGGATGGCATCCGGATCGAGCTCCTCCGGGAAAAGATCAAGCCGGAAAACGCTTCAGTGTGACTGGAGGGGCGAAACCGCCGAACTCCGATTTCCCCAATCCGGACCAAAGGAAGGATAACACCTTTAGAAATGTCCCGATACGGCACGCGACCCATCGAAGCAAAGCCCCACGGTCAGCCGGGGGGAAGTGAAAACCAGAGCTCCACGGGCCCGGGATGGGTAAATCTTCAGCCGTATCCCCGCCCCGGAACACCCCGGATGGTTGACGGGATCGCAGTCGATTACCGCGCCCTGGTCTCGTGCGCCGACCTCGTCTACCACAGCCCCGCGGAGGTGTCGATCGACGGGACCCCGATCGGCAACGGCATGATGGGGACGACAGTCTGGACGACCCCGGACTCGGTGCGCTTCCACCTCAACCGGCGCGACCTCTTCTCCTCGGACCGCAACCACGCCGGCGCGCACCGCAGCCCCGTCGACTACCGCGGCGGCTGCGCCCGCCTCGAGGTGGATGTGGGCGGCGAGGCGTTCGCTGTCGGAGATGCCTTCCGCCAGCACCTCTCCCTGTACGACGCCGAGTGCGTCCTCTCCGGCGGCGGGGTGCAGGTGCGCTGCTTCCTCTCCTCGGCCCGCGACCTGCTGGCCGTAGAGGTCGACGACCGGCGCCCGCGGCCTCGGGAAATCCGCGTGACCCTGTCGATGTGGCGGGCTCCAGAGGTGATCACGCCCCTCAATCTCTGGAACGCCAAGCGCTGGATCCCTGAGGAGATCGAGACCGGGGTGCACACGGCCCGCTACCGGTTCTCAGACCCGGACGGCAAGCTGCTGGTGGTGCAGGAGTTCGAGGAGAAGCGGTTCTTCCGCGACGAGGAGTACCGCGCCGGGTCCGCGGTTGCGGTCGCGGTCCCCGGGGCCGAGCCCCGGGTCGAGGCGCACGAGGCGGCCTGGAAGCCGGCGGCCTTGCTGTGGGACGAGAAGCCGCTCGGTATCACCAACGAGCGCGAGGCGATCTCCAAGGGCCGGCCCGAGGCGCGCACCCTGGTTCTCCCTGCGGCGAACGGAGTCCGCACGGTGCTCGTCTCCAGCGCTGCGACAGCAGGCCCGGACGCCGGGGGCACCGGCGAAAAGGCCCTGGAGCTGCTCGACGCCGCGGCCGGCCTCTCCTGGGAGTCGCTGCGGGAGGAGCACGCGGCATGGTGGCACCGGTTCTGGTCGCGGTCCTTCGTGCACCTGACCAGCGACGACGGCTTCGCCGACTACCTCGAGCGCGTCCGCACCCTGCACCTGTACTACGCCGCCTCCTCGTCGCGCGGCCCCGGTCCGGTGCCGCAGGGGGCCGGACTGATCTTCCAGACCGAGGGGGACATCCCCCATCTCGGCACCCAGCTCTGGCACTGGATCGTCGAGATGATGTACCGGCCGCTCCAGGCCGCCGACGCCGTCGACCTGTGCGAGCCCTACTTCGACATGTACTCGCGCCAGCTGCCCCTGTGCGAGGAGGCGGCCCGGCAGCGCTGGGGGGTGGCGGCAGGCGCCCTGTTCCCCGAGACCAGCCCCGCGGACGGACCGGTGCTGGTGCCCGAAGAGTGCGCCCGGGAGTTCCGCGGCTACTTCCTCGGCAGGGCCGGCAGCGGCACCCTGTCGGCGCGCACCCGCGTCCTCTGCCAGCACGACTCCCACCTCTACTACAGCTCGGCGTTCGACGGCAACAAGGAGGAGGAGGCGCGCCGGGGACTGCGGCCGTTCGCCGCCATTGGCCACATCGTCTCGACAGGCAGCAAGATCGCCTTGCACGCCTGGTGGCGGTACCGCCGCACCGGCGACCAGGACTGGCTGCGCGACAGGGCGTATCCGCTGCTGCGCGGCGCCGCCGAGCTCTACCGGCACCTCGCCGTCAAGGAGGAGGACGGCCTCTACCACCTGGAGGGGACCAACGTCATGGAGTCCTTCTACCTGGTGAAGGACAGCCTCAAGGACCTGGCGGCGATCCGCGGCATCGCCGGGCCCGCCATCCGCGCCGCGGAGATCCTCGGGGTCGACGCCGGCCTGCGGGAGCGCTGGCGGGACCTGCTGGAGCACCTCGCCCCCTACCCGATGGGGAGCGACCCGGAGTCGAGGGCCCTGACCTTCGGAACCCTGGCCGACGACGTCTGGGCCGCCGGCCACCTCGGCCATATCGACGTCCCCGGGGAGGACTTCCCGAGCGAGGACGTCTGGGCGCACCCGGTCGAGACCTTCGAGGCCTGGACCCTGGAAAGCGGCGACGATGCGCAAGCGGCGATGGTGCGGCGGCTGCTCGACCTCTGCCCCAACCACCGCAAGGCGATGACCGGCAGGCACTGGCGGCCGTCGCTGGTGCGCACCCCGATCGCTTTTCCCCTGGCCGGCCGCGGCGAGGAGCTGCCCGCCCTGCTCGCCGCCCACTACAGCGTGTACAGGCCCTACCTCGCCAACGGTCTCAGCTGCTTCGAGCAGGGGATCCAGTCGATGGGCCTCGAGCCCTCCGGGATGGCGGCCGGGACCTTGCAGCAGGGGCTGATGCAGAGCGTGTCCCCGCGGCCCGGGGAGCCGGAGGTCATCAGCGTGTTTCCGGCCTGGCCGAAGGAATGGGAGGCCTCGTTCCGCCTGCTGGCCCGGGGCGGTTTCCTGGTTACGTCGTCGATCCGCAAGGGGGAGGTGGAGCTCGTCGAGATCGAGTCGCGGCTCGGGGAGGAGTGCCGCCTGCGCAATCCCTGGGGTGGGCCGTGTCTGCTGAGCGGGGCCGGGGAAGGGAAGGCCGCCGGGGACGCCGACGCGGCCGGGTCCATACCGGATGGGGAAGGGGCGGCCGCAACTGACGGGAACATGCCGGACGGAGCAGGGGAGGACGCCGCGGGGGACAGCTTGCTGGAAGAAAGGGGGGGTGCCGCCGGGGACGAAACCCTGCTGGAAGGGGAGGCGGCGGCCAACGAGACCTTGGCAGGGGAAGGTGACGCTACGGGCGGACCCTGTCTGCAAACCGATGCAGGGGCCGGAGAAGGAGACTCCGCAGCTGAGGTGACTGTGCCGGAAGGAAGAGGGGAGGCCGCCGGGGTCGGAACTCTGCTGGAAGGGGACCTGCTGCGTTTCGCAACCGTGGCGGGGCAACGCTACCGGGTCATTCCCCAGGGCAGGCCGGAGCCTCCGGCAAGGACCATATCCCCGGAACCGGGGAACGGTCCGGTCGGGTACTCCTTCCGATTGCCGGGCGGGGTAACCGTCAGGGGCCGGCTCGGCCGCGGCCCCGACGAACCGGTGCGGGGCCTGGCGGCGTACGAGACCGGAAACCGCCGCATGCGAATCGAGCAGGCCGCAATCGAAAGGGAAGCGGACGCCTCCGGTTGAGCGGGTGCCCATTCACGGCTGTTGCGCACCAGATCGACCGGGAGATGTTCGTCCCGTGGGGAGCGGCGCAGTCGTCACGGGTCCGGCAGGATCTCATCTCGGTTGAAATGAACAGCACAAGAAAAGCCCGCTCGATTGAAATCGAGGGGGCTTTGGAGATCGGGGACTACAAGCGCCGATTAGATCAACCCAAAAGACACCACCTGAGATCGTTTACAAACTCAAGTGCATTTCTTTTTCTGAGATCACTACTGAGATCACTACTTTGAATGCGAATACGCCGTATTGATCGATCCTTCAATATAAGCAGGAGATGGCACCAGTCCCCGTATTTGCTTGTCGATACAACAAGACTTTCCGCTATCTCGCTCTCTTCCAGAGCCTTCTTCTTCTCCGGCCAATTCCTTCCTACACATACTTCATTCATGTATGGAACTAATTTGGAGTCATCTACGTCCAATTCAGTTATTCCTTCGGTTTTGGTGGGTCCTGCTTAGGAGGAGGTTTTTGCGCTGGTTGAGGATTGGCAGGAGGTTGTGGGCGTGGAGGGGCAGAAGGAGGTTTAATGGGTCTTGGAGGGCCCGCAAATCTTCTTTCAGGCGGCATTGGGTGATTCTACCTGATTGCCAATTAGGTCAAATGCCTGTTGGGAACATTTTTTATTCAGTCTGTTATTCGTATGTAACCCCTGTAAATCTCCACGGCTTGTTATCTGTGTTTCTTTCTCATGTAATGCTACTAGTTGACGCCTTACTTCTGAATCAAGAATGTCATAGGTCTCGATGGCGTTCCACAGGGACCTGTATTGGATTGATAACTCATTCAGCTCTCGCTTAATGGTTGAAGCCGCTTGTGATCTCATTTGATATGCAGCTATTTGATCCCACACGGTATAAGCGGCTGTCATTGCCCCAATGAGAATAGGAGTTAGCCATAGATAGGATTCGGTAAAGGCAATGAGACTACCGGCAGTCGCAAAAACAATCAGCCCTAGACGCAACCAATTATGTTTGCGCTGATTTCGAACCGCAAGAATACCATAGTATCGAATGTACCTATCAATGTCCCACATTTGCTCCCAAGCGGTTTGTCTCGTGACATCGGAGACGTAAGGGATTTGCACTTGTTCGGCCATTTTGCTATCCCTCCGTTGACATTTAGTCTCACTGTAGGTGATGATACCTCATTAGTCTTGGGCTTTTTCCTTCGGCTGGTTTCGGATCCTGTGTGACGGATCCGGAAGCCGGGCATGGCGAAGGTTGCCCGGCCAACCTAACCGGGGTTGTCGTTTACCTTCATGGACTGCTCCGGCTTTCCCTCCTCTTCTCCCAGTCGGGGTACCTTTGGGGTAGTTGGCTGCTCCACCATGGCGGACTCCTGTTGTAACCAATTGCCTACCAACACGTTAGGAGGACCAAGCAGTCTTTAATATATAGGACTTCGCTGTCAACTGTCAATGACGAAGGCGTCGTAAGGATCCGTCAGGCTGATGCGCTGACCTGACATAGGACCTGTAGGCGCTCAAGACCATCAACGATTCCTCAGGGATATTCAGTGCACATGACTTCGCAGGCAGGACCAGGATGACCGCTCCCCCTCCGGGGGCAAGTATCATGGGATTCTTGTCAATGTCCCGTGCAGTCAAGAAGCCGACGGGTCCATGCAGAACCAGGACATGGTTTACGGCTAACCGGCATACCAATACTCAAATTCATCAAGCGGAATCAGGAATTTTTCTATAATTCCATTGATTTTCGGCGGTCGGAGTGCCTGCTCCTGATCCGTCCGACTTCAATTCTAGCAATGCCGGCTCGGGAGGCACCCGCCGCTGGCTAATCCGGTCTTCCGGCATCGGTTGCGTACATTTGGCGCCGGGCCTCGACAGGGTGGAAATCCCCCCTGCCGGATCCCTGACCCGTCCCGTGACATATACCGAAGCGACAGGAGGACCCAAATGAAGGTGGCCCGTGTCGAGCTCATCCACCTCGACGTGCCCTTCGAAGCCCACGCCGGCCGCTACCTGAAGTACTGGATCTCCCCGTGGCGGATCGTCCAGCTGTGCCGCCTGACCCTGGACAACGGCGTCGCCGGCTGGGGGGAGACCATCCTCAACGCCACCCACGCCCGCGTCCCCGACGACATCGAGGACCGCATCCTCGGCAGGGAAGCCGCCTCGCTGCTCTGGAACGACGGCCTCGGCTGCGGCGTCCAGATCGCCCTGTTCGACGCGGTGGCGAGGAACGAGAACGTCCCGGTCCGCGACCTGCTCGGCCCCCGGGTCCGCAACTGGTGCCCGATCTCCTGGTGGACCTGCGACATGGACCCGAAGGGCTGGGCGCGGGAGTGCGAGACCGCGGTGGCCCGGGGCTACATGTCGGCCAAGCTGAAGACACGGCCCTGGCAGGATCTGCACGCCTGCATCGAGGCGGTACAGCAGGTGATCCCGCCGCAGTTCCGGCTCGACCTCGACTTCAACGGCCACCTCGTCAACTCCGCCAACGCCGTGCCCCTGCTGAAGTCGCTGGAGCAGTACGAGCAGGTGGCGATGATCGAGACCCCCATCCCGCAGGAGGACATCGCCGGGAACCGCCACCTGCGGGCGCGGATCGACCGGCCGGTCGCCATGCACGTCGACCGCCCCCCGGTCATGGTCATGCTCCGCGACGACATCGCCGACGGCCTCATCATCGGCGGCGGGGCCGCGCAGATCATGCAGCAGCAGGCGGTGGCCGCGGCCGCCAACAAGCCGTTCTGGCTGCAGCTGGTCGGCTCCGGCCTGACCACGGCTTGGGCCGCCCACGTGGGCTCCGTTTGCAGCGAGGCGCGGTGGCCGGCGATCACCTGCATGAACATCTACGAGTCCCAGCTGCTCGAAACCCCGCTCCAGGTGAGGGGCGGCTATTACCCGGTTCCCGACGGACCCGGGCTCGGCGTCGAGATCGACGAGGCCGCGATCGAGAAATACGCCGTCGACTACACGACGGTGAAGGAGCCCCGCCACGTCTACCGCTACACCCGGGCCGGCGGCGAGATCGTCGAGATCGCCGGCAACCGCAGCGCCTTCCACGGGCGCTACCGGCAGGCCGGGCTGCCGATCTTCGAAGCCGGTTCCAGCCTCGAGGTGATCGACGACAACGGCAGCGCCGGGTTCGCCCGGCGCTACGCCGAGCTCGAGGACAGGGGAGGAGTCGCCTTTGCCGGGTAGGCCGCGAATTCTCCTTCTCGGCGGCAACGGCTACCTCGGGCCGCCCGTCGTCAGGGAGCTGGAAAGGGACTGCGACCTGCGCGTCACCGACGTAGTGCCGGTCTCCGGCCCGCACGAGACCATGCAGGTCGACGCCGGCGACTACCGGCAGGTGCGGGCCGCGGCCGAGGGGACCGACGCCATCGTCAACTGCTCGGTGTCGCGGCGGGACCGCCGCGCCGCCTTCGACGTCAACACGCGCGGTACCTGGAACGCGCTCAGGGCCGCGGTCGAGGCCGGGCACCGCCGCTTCGTCAACACCGGCCCCCGGTTCACCCTCGCCGGGCCGCGCTTCCTCTCCTGGGACTTCGGCATCGTCGAGGAGATTTCCCCGCACCCCGGGACCGGGCTGTATGCGCTCAGCAAGTCGCTGGGCCAGGAGATCTGCCGGCTGTTCTCCGAACAGCACCCGATCCACGTCCTGACGCTGATCTTCTCCCGGTTCTGCGAGCCGCACCCTGCCGGCGGGCCGCAAGCCCGGATGAACCCGTTCGCCGTCACCTTCCCGGACGCGGCCGCCGCGGTCCGCTGCGCCCTCGAGGCCGATCTCGAGGCCCTGCCGTCGAAGTGCGAGGCGTTCTTCATCACCGCGGACCTGCCGCAGGACCAGGTGCGGGCCGGCAAGGCCCGGCGCCTTCTCGGGTGGGAGCCGAGGGACAGCCTGGAGGGGTACTGGCGGGATAGGCGGAGCGGGTGAGGCTTAGCCGAATCCAAGCGGCCTGTAAGTCATCACTTGACAATTAACCGCTTCAATACATCATTGAGTTATGATCGGAAGCATTCGCCACAAGGCTCTTCGGCATTACTGGACAAGGGGGCAAACGAAGGGTCTGAACGCAGAGTGGACTCGGAAACTGCGACGGATCATGGCGGCTCTCGAAGCGGCGGAGCGACCCGGGCAGATAAACTATCCTGGATCGTATTTTCATCCCCTGAAGGGCGACCGTGAGGGCCGCTACTCCGTTCGCCTGACGGCCAATGTGCGCGTCACATTCGGTTGGGACGATGACGGTGCTGCGGACGTTGACATTGAGGACTATCACTGATGATCAGAAGACACCCCTCCATTGATCCGGTGCATCCGGGGGAGATCCTGCGCGAGGAGGTACTGCCTGCGCTCTCCATGAGCAGGACAGCCGTTGCAAAGGCGCTGGGGATATCCCGGCAGACGCTGTACGACATCCTGAACGAGAAGCAGCCTGTTTCCGCCGAGATGGCGGTTCGTTTCGGCAAGCTGTTCGGCAACGGCGCCGGCTTCTGGGTGAACCTGCAGCGCATCCACGATCTGGCGGTCGCGGAGCGTACGGTGGATGTCTCCGGCATACCGACCCTCGAGGTGGGGGCTGGTTAGGCGAATTTGCGCGGGGCGGAGAGATTTTCTTTCCCGGAACTCGCGCCGTCGCTTTTTGCGCGTCTAGCAACAGGCTAGGCCCCTCAGGCTCTCAACCCCACCTGCCTGAACTCGGTCTAAGGGGGTCAGGAGGATTCGGCGAAGAAAGTAGCCATTACGCTACCGTGGGCCTCGCCCACTGCTAGCATATCCGTGCGCTGAGGAATGAGCGCAGCATGTCCAGGTGGAGGCGGAGTTTATTGAGAAGATGCGGCCCAAGGAGGATGATTACGGGATCGCGATGAAGCAATTTCTGGTGCGGGAACGAAAACCCAAAGATTTAAATGGCTCGACGGACGTAACGTACGAGAGGACTGCAGAAACAGAGAAACGGACGAAGCATGGCAAACAAGCAAGAACAGCTTCTCTTTGAAACAGATCCCGAAGAGACGAATGAACGTCTGCACGAGATTCTGGTGGACACGAAAAAGGCGCTCGACAAGGCGAGTAAGGCCGTAGCCATACTGGTGAAACCCAAGATTAGGGGTCTGGGAGAAGTATCTACTCTGGACAAAGCAATCGAGGCGCTCAAAGGGATCAACCTTGATGAGGTGATTCCAGTTTTGAATGGCCAGCGCTCCGCGCTCGCTCAAAACCGAGACGAGGCGCTCAGGCATCGTCGAGAACAACTGGCTCGATCCGCAAAGGAAGCCGGCTGGCCAGTCAAGCGGTTAAAGGAGTACGACTTCGCCGGCGGCTTTCAAGTGAGCTACAAGTTGGAGCAAGTGACGTTGCGGCTGGGTAGTGAGGAGCTTACGACCTTCGACGAGCCGGATGGGGCGCGCTTGTTCACGCGTCTCCAACAGGAGAAGTCGAAGCTAGAGGGGTTTCCCTTCGTACGGCCGGACTTCATCGAGTCTATCAAGGACGCCATCCACCTTGCGCGGCGGCAGGAAAAGGACCGAGATGGCAAGGTGCCCATTCGCACTCTGTACCCACTGTTCGTGCTCGCACGGCAGAGCCGCGACGAGCGCTTCATCAAACGCCCGGTGACGAAGTCCTTCACCGAGTATTCGATGGCGCAGTTCGTCTTCGACCTCGCCCGGTTCGGCCGGGACGGGTGGAAGACTGACCGAGGCGAACGCCTGCGCAATCAGGGGCCGAACATGGCGTCCATCTCCAGGGGCGCAACCGTCACCTTGCCGTCGCTCGACGGCGACGGCAGCGGCGGCCCGCAGCTAGGCGCCCTTTGGATCGAGAGGGCATAGGCGGCGTGGATGTCGATCCATTGGAGTTGCTCGCGCATCTTGCTGAACTGGGTACGCCGCCGGATGACGGCGCGGCCGTTCTACGGGTGTCTGCCGGGTTAAGCGAGTCTCTGGATCGGATAAAGCGCGAGACACTTCCGGTTATCGCCGCGGGAGGCGGGGAAATCCAGTTCATCTTCGGCCCGTACGGGCGCGGGAAGACGCATTTCCTCAAGGCGATGGCCCAATGGGCAAGCGAGTTCGGCTGCGTCACCGCATACGTGGATTCCCAGAGGCCGTTCGAGTCTCTGGTCGAGACCTACCGTGCGATTGCGGCCGGCATGACGCCGCCCGGAACGCACAGATTCTTCGCCGCCACCGGGATTACAAAGACCATCGAAGCGCGGTTTACCGGCTTGGACGCCATCAAGCAGCGGGAGGTCATCGCACGTTTGAAAGCTGATCGCGCATTGTCGCCGGACTTCCGAAACTTGGCCGTCGCCTATTGCACGGAGGCGGTGGCCGGCGGCGGTGACGAGGACTTGGCGGATCGGCTCGAGGCACTTCTGGCGAGCACGCCGACGTTCCGCGTCACGTTGGGCACACTGTACCGGGAACATCCGCAACTGCCCCGACCGCTCGGGAAGCTCGTAAGACGCAATGCGGCGGTGTGGTTACGTTCGGTGCTGTCGCTCCCGCAGGTGTTGGGCTATAACGGGCTGGTGGTGCTCTTTGACGAGACCGAGGCAGCCTTGCGGAGTACGTGGTCCATTCTCAGCCGTCGCCAGCATGCGCATCTCGCACATATCCGCACCTTCGTCGACCACATGGCGACCGGCGCGTTTCGCGGTTGCGCGATTTACTACGCCGTTACGGAGGAGTTCATCGACATCGCAGGCAGGAACCTCGGGGCGCTCTGTCAGCGGATCGAACGAGCCCGGCCACCCGAGTTGGACGGGACCTCCAACCCCCGAGCGGTCTGGGTGAACATCGACGAATTGACCGATCCCAGCCCACAGGACCCTCGCTTCTTTGCAGATTTGAGCGATCGCATTATCGACATCGGATTGGCAGCGGGGTTGCATCCCTCGGATGCGGGACACATCGCGCATTCATTGAAAGAGATCGCCAATCAGTACGCGAACTACATCACCGAAGGGCGCGTTCGCGAGTTCGTCAAGCATGCAGCCGGGCTGGTCGCGCAAAAGGTGGCGTCTGCCGATACCCAAGGGAGGCTGATATGAACCAAAGCGAGGCCCATCAACTTTGGGCCAAGCTGGGAGAAGAGGGCAAGGCTCCGACGGAACTGACGCAAGCTTCGCACGTCTTGCCGAGCTACTCGGTTGGCATCGATCCGTGGATCGACCGCCTTGCCAAGCGGTACCTCCAGGGCCTATGCCGAAGCGACGCGCACTTCAAGCTGGTTCTGTCGCCATACGGAGGAGGCAAGACGCACTTCCTTCTCACTCTCGGCATTCGCGCCCGCGACCAGGAGAACTTCGCGGTCGCCTACGTCCCGTGCGGTGAGGGGGTCAGTCTGGACAACCCGCTCGACGTTTACAGGGAGCTCGTCAAGCACTTGCAGTTGCCCGACCAGGACCAGCCGGGGCTGCGGGTACTTCTCGGCGCCACGACCCGGGCAAAACGGGACGACATTCGGCAACGCGGCGTCCCGGATGTCGACGCGGCCTTCCGATTGTGGGTCTCTGACATCCAGAAGCGAGATTATCCGGAGAATGCCTTCGGGCGTGTGATGGCGGCAGCACTTCAAGCGACTGCCGACGGTGTCGGTGTCAACTCGCCGGTCGGAGACGCCGCCCTGCGCTGGTTGCAGGGAGACATCGACACGCTTGGACGAAGCGAAATGCAGGAGTTGCATCTGGCGAGAGTGCCTGCCGCCAGCAGAAGGCAATTCGGTCGAAATCTGTTGCTCTCCCTCGTGAAGTTCCTGCCAGAGGCAGGCGTGCACGGGCTACTTCTTCTCATGGACGAGGTGGAAACGTTGTTTCAGGTCCGAAGGGGAGCGGCAGCCCTTCGCATCCTCGGTGCAATGCGCGTCATTCTGGATGCGCCGACCGGCGTGTCCGGCGGTGTTCCACTGTTCGGTGTCTTCTCCGCGACGCCGGACGTGCTCGAGGAATTTCGCAAGTATCCGGCACTGGAGCAGCGACTCGCAGTACGGGGCGCCTCATTCGATCAGGGCAGCGACTTCGCGTCGCAGGTGCCGCTCGACAAGGTACAGAGTCAGGAGCCCCTCCTGGCGAATATCGGCGAGAAGCTGATTGAAGTGGGCGCGATTGCCATCGGTCAACCATTCGATCGTGGACTACAGCGAATCAACGCCCGGCGCTTGGCGCGAGTCGCGACCGAGAGGAATCTCGATGTCGATGCCCGCAGACTGTTCGTGAAGACTTGGGTCAACCTGCTCGACATCCAGTTGTCCGAAGGCGAGAGGGAGATTGAGGACGACGAACTCATAGCGCGGTACTCGGGTTCCTTTGAGTCCCTTAACGCCCATGAGGAGTTTGAACCTTGAGGCAGGGCATTGCCGTCCGGCACCCACAGTATGGCGACGGCGTCATAGTTGCCCTCGACTCGCACCGGGGCGTCAACGTCGACTTCGGCTATGTGGCGGCCTGGTTACCGTTGCGGGAGCTGAAACGTCCTGACGACGTTGGAGAATCGTTGGAGGAGACTCCGGAAGCACCGCCGCCACCTCTTGCCGGAACGCCCCTGCCGTCCTTGCCCGAGGATATCGTGGCGGCAAGGCGTGCAGTTCTGGCCCTCAAGCTCGGGCAGGTGCTAGAGGAGAATGTTCAGGAGTTGAGCATCGGTACCGATGACATTCGAGTCGAGATGGAGCAGGCAATTGTCGCTGCCATCCGACGTCAGCCCCAAAGCGTCCTTATCGAGGGTTCGTGGGGTGCCGGCAAGACCCATCTCCTCACGCTCCTGACCAGATTGGCTGCCGAGAGAGGCCTTGCGACGGCGACAGTCATCCTGGACGACGAAGGCGTCACGCTGTCGGAACCAATGGGCCTCATGGAAGCCATCCTTGGTTCCCTGCGTTATCCAGGCGAGGTGACGCCGTGCGGAGTCGGCAACCGATTGGCAGACCTGTGCCGCCGGCGTACCTACGGAGGTGTAAGGCAAAGCGTGGGCTGGAGAATTGCGGACGCCATTTTCAAGATTCCGCAGAAGGCTCTTGACGAACCCGAAGCCATGGAAGTGCTCGAGGACTACTTCATGCTGACGTTGGCTCCAACTCGGGCCAAGGAGAAGCTCAGGCAACTTCACTACTGGATCAGCTTGCCGCCCTTGAAGGCTCGGCGCTTGGATGAACGTCCCGAGCGGTTTTGTGATCTGTTGAAAGGGTGGGCGGGGTTCTGCGCATTGACCGGGGCCAAGGGACTTGCCGTCATATTCGATGAAGTCGATGTCGAGTACGCGACGCGATTCGAGGGGCTCCGAAGGTCGTTGCTGGCAGCGTTTGATGATCTTCTGCGGGGAAACTGTCCGATTCTGCTCGCATTCGGGAGTGCGCCCGCTAGTGACGACGTTGGTGATGGGAAGGATGCCGTTCAAGACTTGGTGGGTTCCATCGCCGGGATGAGGCGCATAGAAGCACCGCGGCCAAGCGTGGAGCAGACGAAAGAGTTGGGGGTTCGACTGCAAGAACTGTATGCGCGCGCGTACCCGACGCAAACGTCCAGTGGTGAGTCGCAGGCGGTAAGACGACGGATCGAGCGCTTCGCAGAACACCATCACGACGAGACCTTGGACCCAACACCTCGGGGATTCGTACGGGGGACTCTTGAACTGCTGGATGTCGTGTCCGACTTGGAAGGCAATCCTGCTGAACGCGCATGATGAGGATGCACGCGAGGAATGCGGGAATCATGACCAGTGACAGCGACATCGTCAGGTCTCTCGGAATGGTCGGCACCGCGTTCTTCGGAAGCTTTCGCGAGCTCCGCGAGATCCAGCGGCGAGCGGTTCCACCGATTCGATCGGGAAGAAACGTCCTCGTTGCGTCGGCCACCGCGTCCGGCAAGACCGAAGCGATTCTGGCGCCACTGATCGCGCGAACACTAAACCAAGCGCGAGGGGGCGCACCCCGTGTCCGTGTACTTCTCATCGCACCCACCCGCGCCCTCGTCAACGACCTGACGGCGCGAATCGAGGGGCCTCTCGACAGGCTCGGTGTCGCCTGCGGACGTCAAACCAGCGATCACCGAGATAAGGGCAAGGCGCCGTTTGTGCTCGTCACCACGCCCGAGTCGTTCGACTCCATGCTGGTGCGCGACGCCCGATTGCAAGCCGGTAGAGTGGTGGATCACTTGCTCGCCGGAGTCATGGCGGTGTTCGTGGACGAGGCGCACTTGTTCGACGGAACCGCCCGCGGCGACCAAGTCAGCTGGCTCTTGGGCCGTCTTCGGCGCTTGCGACAACTGCACGTCGAACTGGCGACAGGTGGTGGACCGCCTTCACCCCAACTCTGCGCCGGCAGCGCCACCATCAGCGATCCGGAGGGACTTGCAGGCCGACTGCTCGGCCCCGAGGCGGAGGTGGTGCGAGTTGAGGGTACGCGGGAAGTCGAGGTGTTCGGGCCAGCGGATGCTCCAGGGTGGTTTCCGCTCGAAGCATCAATGACGATCGAAACGCTGCGGGAACGGCTGGACCTTGTACCGGCCGCTGGATTCGGAAAAAGTGCAGGGCGGAGGATTTGGCAGGCCCTGTCCAGCCACGGCGAGTCCATGCGAAAGGCGCTCGTGTTCGCGCCGACTCGCCGCCTGTGCGACACGTTCTCCGCCCACCTCTCCGGTGCATTGCCTCGGCGGCGCGAAATCGAGGTGTTTGCCCACCACGGCAGCTTGTCCCGTGATCGTCGAGAGCGTGCGGAACGCGGCTTTGCCTCGGTGCGAGATGGAGTTCTGGTGGCTACCACCACGTTGGAAGTCGGCGTGGACATCGGCGATGTCGATTTGGTCGCTCTCATCGGCGCACCACCCGACACCCGTTCGCTGTTGCAGCGAATCGGGCGGGCGGGGCGGCGAATCGGTCGCACCCGAGTTCTGGCCCTTCCGCGAAGGGAAATCGAAAAAGCGGCGCTCGCCAGCATGCTGCTCTCGGCCCGCGATGGCGTCTTGGAGGGCCAGGGGTATGGACGCAGGTGGTCGGTGTTCGTGCAACAGACGGCTAGCTTCGTCGCGCAGGGTAGACCGCGTGGCCGGCGTCGTTCCGACCTTCTCGACCTAGCGGGCGATGTTTGGCCGGAGGAACCGGCTGTCACCGCGGGAGCGATCGTGGAGAGTCTCGTTAACACCGAGTACCTCGTGGAACATCACGGGCGGCTTGCACTTGGGGAGTCATGGGGTGACGCCTTCGACGAAGGCGGCAAAGGCATGCACGCAAACTTCGATTCCCCCGGCGGCGGCATACCCGTGGTCGACGGCAGCACGGGCGAGATCGTCGCCCATGTCGCGCAACGGCCCGCGGAGGATCGTGACTTAGCGCTTGGGGGACAGCGTTGGGACGTGCAGGAAGGGATGGGCGGGGAGATTGTGCTGAAGCCGAAGGGCGGCGGAACGGTGCGGGAGGGGTTCCGGTACATGGCGCGAAGTGCGCCCACCGGGCAAGAATTCGCTGTGCATGTACGGCGTGGGTTGGGTCTGGACGAGGACGACGCGCCGCTCATCGATTCTCCGGACGGGTTGATGTGGCTTCATTTCGGTGGCAGCGGATACCAGACCTTGTTGTGCGCTCTCGTGCCCGATCTTCGTCCCATCGGTGGTCTGGCGGGGTTGGCGGTCGCAGGGAACTCAGCACTCAACCCGGGGGGAAATCTTCATATGAAAGAGACGGTAGTGCGGGAAGCTGTCGGCTTTTTTTTCGCTAATCTTGAGAGTAATCTTGCGGTCGGTCCTTATCAGCAGTACCTCCCAAACCAAATCCGGCGACAAGTCGTAGCCGACTTGGTTGACATACCGGCATTCCGGCACTGGCTGCGGACCCGACATGTATGGCCAATGGTGAAAAACGATCCGCGCCGGAAAAAGGTGGATGCAGCGCTGTTTTCTCGGGCGGGCACTGGTTCATCGTAGTCGAACATCGTAGTTCTTGGCCCAGTACCCGTGCTCCCGAAGCAAGTGGCCTTAGTCAGTGCTCGGCACGACCCCGGTTTCCCCCCACATGTTTAGCTCGTCCATCCTCCCGAGGAACTGTCCAAGCCAAGCATTGGCCGTGGTCAGGATGCTAGTTGTCGGAATCCGTAATCCCGGAGTTCCGGGGGCACCCACTTGACTGCGGGATTCGGGCAGATCCCATTTTTCTTTTTTCGATTAATGCGAAGCGTGTCGGAAACAGCCCTTTACTCCGTTCTCCTTATCCAAAACCCTTGAAAAAGAATTTAACAGAAAAACCTGTACTGAAGAATGGGAAAATTTGAGGGTACCGAGCCGGCTGTAGAACTCTTACCCGCGGTCGATAAATCGGGAACGAGAGAAAGGCCAATCGCCGACACACTCCACTTTCAGACCTGGTCGTGAAATCCGGCTGCCTCTCGACTGCACGTTGCCCCAAGGTTGTAGGCGAATGATAAGAAGACTTTCGACATCAGTCAGAAGGGCGGCCGAACGACGGCGACTATCGGGGAGTTCGATACCACCGTGGAGTACCCGCAGTTCGTCCGGATGCACCTCGAATTCCATCTCGATATCGTGGAACAAGACGTCTTTGTGGTTGCCGTAAAGGCGATCCCATATCGTCGATCTATCCGCTTTTCCAATGTAGAACAGATCGTCGTCATCCGGATGCTGGTAAGCGTACAAGCACCACACCTCATGCCACAGGTCGTCATGGCCGCTGTCGTCGAGTAGTGTCCAATCAATCAGGATTTCCATCACCATTTCCCAGTCAAATCCCAATTTGTCAGGGAAAATCTCCATTGAGCAACCCCACCCGCCGGAACTCGCTTTCCGGGGCTCCGTAGCGCTGCAGCAGCTCCCTCATCTTGCCCGCTAGCTCCTCCTCCGGCCAGCCCTCCCGGACCGGGGTCTCCTGCTGCGGGTCCGCCTCCAGATCGTAGATCGGGTTGAAGTCCGGGGCGTTGTGGTGCCGGTGCGACGGCGTCTTCAGGCGTAGGTGGGGAATGCCGTGAGTGTGCGGCAGAAACAGGCCGTGCTCCGCCTCCGCCAGCTCTTCCCGCCCGTGCAGCGGGGTGCCCATCCTGCCCGGGTCGGGTGAGGTGCACAGCACCGCGGCGTGGTTGTACGCGAAAGAGCCGGGCAAGGGCTGCCGGCAGTAGCTGTAGCGGCCGTCGGTGAGGTTGATGTCCTTGCCGAAGTAGCCGAAAAGCACGGCGTCGTGGTGGCTGCCGCCCCCCTGCAGCAGGTGGCAGAGGGAGCGGCCCTGCACGTTCGGAGGAAGCTCCCCCCGGTGCAGCTCCATGAAGGTCGGCATCAGGTCGAGGGCGGAGGTGAGGGCCGGCACGCGGCGGTGCCCGATCCCGGGAGCGCAGACGATCAGGGGTATGTGCACCAGCTCCTCGTAGTCGAACATGTAGTTCTTTGCCCACCCGTGCTCCCCGAGCAAGATGCCCGTGGTCGGTGCTCAGGACGACCGCGGTATCCTCCCAACAGGTTCAACTCGTCCATCCTGTCGAGGAACCTGCCGAGCAAGGCGTCGCCATGGTCAGGGTGCCGGCGTACGATTTGCGGATATGTTCGACCGCCTACGGGCTCTCGGTCACCGGGGCGTACTCCGGCCAGTCGAAGTGCTCCCCACCGCGCGCCTGTGTCGATGAGCCGGGCGAGAATCCGTTACCGCCGCATCCGGCTTCATCTGTCGCTCCGCTGCTGAGCGACAGGGGTCTGTTCTTCTTTCCTGGCGTTCTTTTCGGCGCGGTAGCGCAGGCTGTGCTGCAGCTCTCTCTTGCGCACGCGCAAGGCCTTGGGCGTCACTTCCAGGAGCTCGTCGTTGTCCAGGTATTCTATCGCCTCGTCGAGCGTCAGGATGCGCGGGGGGGAGAGTGAATCCATGATGGCCTTGGGCGTGGCGCGGTGGCCCGTCAGGTGTTTCGTGCGGCAGACGTTGACGACCAGGTCTTCGTTGCGGATGGTCTGGCCGACGACTTGACCGGCGTAGACTTCCTCCCCGGGACGGATGAAAAAAGTGCCGCGCTGCTGCAGATGCTCCAGGGCATAGGCGCTGGCGGTGCCGCGCTCGTGCGAGATGAGCGAGCCGTGCTCCTGCACGTCGATCTCCCCGGTCACCGGCTCGTAATCGTGGAAGAGCGTGTTGAAGGTGCCCGTGCCGCGCGTGGCATTCAGGTAGGGCTGGCGAAACCCGAGAACACCGCGGGTGGGAACCAGAAATTCGGCGTAGACTACGCCGTCATCGCCGTGGCGGATGTCCTGCAGCCGCCCGCGCCTTTTGCCGAGTATTTCGCTGACGGGTCCCAGATACTCGGCAAGCACCTCGATAAAGACCCGCTCGACGGGTTCGAGGATACCTCGCGCACTCGGGCGAAAGATGACCTCGGGATTGCTCACCGCCATCTCGTAGCCCTCGCGCCGCATGGTCTCGATCAGGATGGCCAGGTGCAACTCGCCGCGGCCGGACACGACAAACTCGCCCGAACGATCCAGGTCCTTCACGCGCAGCGCGACATTGCTCTCCAACTCGTCGAAAAGCCGTGTGCGCAGTTCGCGGCTGGTCACGAAGCGGCCCTCGCGCCCGGCGAAGGGGCTTTCGTTGACCTTGAAAAGCATGCGTACGGTAGGCTCTTCGACTTTGATCGGCGGCAGCGCCAGCGGTCGCTCCGGGCAGGTCAGCGTATCGCCGATACCGATGGCGGGCACGCCTGAGACGGCGACGATATTGCCGGCGTGGACTTGCTCGACCGGCTCGCGTTTGAGGTTGCGGAAGACGAAAACCTGTCCGACCGTGGCCGGCTGCATCTCGCCTTCGGCGTCGATGTGCATGATCGCCTGACCGGCGGCCAGCGAACCGCTGCTCAAACGGCCGACGCCGATCTTGCCGACATACGAGCTGTGCTCCAGGGTCGTAACCAATAACTGCGGCGGACCGTCTATTGCGATCTGCGGCGGGGGGAGGTGGCCGACGATCGCAGCGAACAAGGGGGCCAGGTTTTCGCCCAGCCGATCGGGTGCGAGTCCGGCGCGGCCCTCCAAAGCCCGGGTGTACACCACGGGGAAATCGGCCTGTTCGTCGTTGGCCCCGAGGTCGATGAAAAGATCGAAGGTGGCGTCGACCACTGCGTCGGGGCGGGCGGCGGGCCGGTCGATCTTGTTGACGACGACGATGGCCTTGTGCCCGCGCTCCAGCGCTTGCTTGAGGACGAAGCGCGTCTGCGGCATCGGCCCCTCGACGGCGTCGATGAGCAACACCACCCCGTCGACCATGTTCATGATGCGCTCGACTTCACCGCCGAAGTCGGTGTGCCCGGGGGTGTCGACGATATTGATGGTCGTGCCGTCGTAGACGATGCCGGTGTTCTTGGCCAGGATCGTGATGCCCCGCTCGCGCTCGAGATCGTTGGAGTCGAGGACGCGGTCGGCGACTTGCTGGTGGGCCTGGAAGACATTGCTCTGCTTGAGCATGCCGTCGACCAGGGTGGTTTTCCCGTGGTCGACGTGGGCGATGATGGCGACGTTGCGGATGGCGGTGCGGGGTGCCGTTTGCACCGCGTCTTGCGTTGCGGATTCGGGCTGGGTCATCAATCCTCTGACTGAATGTGGAGAATTCTCCGGGGTACCGGGGCCCATAGTTTCGTAAGGAATCTTCAAAGATAAGGTTTCGTCAGGCTTTGTTTTCTGAAGTAGTGGCCTCCAGCCGCTTATTTCTCCACCTGCTGTATCCCCACCCGCCGGAACTCGCTTTCCGGGGCTCCGTAGCGCTGCAGCAGCTCCCTCATCTTCCCGGCCAGCTCCTCCTCCAGCCGGCCGTCCCGGACCGGGCTCTCCTGCTGCGGGTCCGCCTCGAGATCGTAGATCGGGTTGAAGTCGGGGGCGTTGTGGTGCCGGTGCGACGGCTGCTTCAGGCGCAGGTGGGGAATGCCACAGGTGTGCGGCAGAAACAGGCCGTGCTCCGCCCCGGCCAGCTCTTCCCGCCCGTGCAGCGGGGCCCCCATCCTGCCCGGGTCGGGTGAGGTGCACAGCACCGCGGCGTGGTTGTACGCGAAGGAGCCGGGCAGCGGCTGCCGGCAGTAGCTGTAGCGGCCGTCGGTGAGGTTGATGTCCTTGCCGAAGTAGCCGAAGAGCACGGCGTCGTGGTGGCTGCCGCCCCCCTGCAGCAGGTGGCAGAGGGAGCGGCCCTGCACCTTCGGCGGCAGCTCCCCCCGGTGCAGCTCCATGAAGGTCGGCATCAGGTCGAGGGCGGAGGTCAGCGCCGGCACGCGGCGGTGTCCGATCCCGGGAGCGCAGACGATGAGGGGTATGTGCACCAGCTCCTCGTAGTCGAGCATGTAGTTCTTGGCCCAGTACCCGTGCTCCCCGAGCAGGTGTCCGTGGTCGGTGCTGAGGACGACCGCGGTATCCTCCCACATGTTCAGCTCGTCCATCCTGTCGAGGAACCTGCCGAGCCAGGCGTCGGCCATGGTCAGGGTGCCGGCGTACGCCTTGCGGATATGCTCGACCGCCTCCGGGCTCTCGGTGACCGGGGCGTACTCCGGCCAGTCGAAGTGCTCCCCCTCCCAGGTGTCGCCGTAGAGCTCGCGGTACTTCGCCGGGCAGGCGAACGGCTCGTGCGGGTCGAAGCACTCGAGGTGGAGGTGCCAGTTGCCGGCCCCGTGGTTGGCGTCGAGGAACTCGATGGCGCGGGCGAAGCACTGAAGGTGCGGTTGGCCCAGTACCCGCGCTGCGACTTGCCGAGATGGGGCGGCAGGTCGACCAGCGGCCGCCACACGTCCCGCTCCTGGCCGCGCACGAACTCCCAGCTGTCGAACTGGACGTGGTAGAACTCGCCGCCGCTGTGGAAGTAGTGGTAGTGGTCGGTGATGAGGTGGCTGTAGGTCTGCCGCTGGCGCCGCAGCTCCGCCTGCAGGGTGTCGTCCCAGGGCTGCAGCGGGCTCCAGGGCGTCTCGAGGAAGCCGGCGTGCCCGGTGTACAGGTCGCGCCGCGCCAGGCGGTCGATGTTGGGGGTGCGCACCCAGGAGGGACCGTAGCTGCCGAGGTAGTGGCGGTTCAGGGAGTCGAGGATGATGAAGATGGTTTTCACGAGCGGCCCGTTTTCTGAAGGGTGGATGGTGTCAGGCGGTCTACCGGAAGGGGTGATAAACGCGGATGGAACAAAAACTGTGGACAACCGGCCAAGGGCCAGTAGCCCCGACAACCCTATCCCTACTCCTCCCGGTCGATCCGCACCAGTTGCAGGCGGCCGGCTTCGTGCTTGTAGAGAAACACGATGGTCCTCTTGCTCCACCTGGCGCTCTCGCCGCTGCGGCTCCGGATCCGGTAACCGAAGAACCGCCCGGGCTGCGCCTCCTCGCCGATCGGGATGACCGGCTCGGCCAGCCGCCGCGGATCGGCAATCCGGTCCCCGTCTTCATCGACAGCAGTATACTGCCACTGTCGCGACGCGCGCGGCACCAGCCCTCCCTCCACGGCGAGATCTGCGAACCGCAGCTGGCCCTCTTCCACTTCAAAGCGATCCAGCGGGTTGACCCGCTCGAACCAGTAGCGCCCGATCATGTCCCGGCGCTCGGCCAGAAGCCGGGTCAGCTCCTCGGTGGCACCCGGGTCGGAGTAGCGCCCCCGTTCCACCATGGCGCGGATGTCGTCGTCGCGGAAGGCCATGACGATCTTGGCGCCCCAGTATCCGTCCCGGTCGGTGCAGCGCTCGAAGGCGGGATTGGGATAGGTGGGCACCCATCCCCCGGGACTGAAGGTCTTGTTCTCGAAGTAGCCGATCGCCGGGTAGTTCATCGGCAGCGGCTCTTCCCACTTCTTGCGGTAGAACCCCAACGATACCAGGGACCGAAAGACCGTGCGCGGATCCCAGACGTACTCGTTGCCGTACTTGGGCAGGTGTGGCATCAGGTTGTTGCTGCCAAGGGCGGAGCCCATGTCGATCAGGTAGTGGCGGACGTAGCTGCGGCCGTCCTCCCCGGTCACGTACATGTCCAGGGTGTTGGCCGCCCGGCGGTCGGCATCGTTGAGCCAGGAGCCGATCACGCGCAGCCCCCGCAGCTCGCGCCGGTGTTCGTGGTCGACCCGGTCGTTGGGATCGTCCCTGCGGCGACCGTCGTAGTTGAAGACGCCGACCGGTTTGCCCTCGAGGAACTTGCTGGCCACGCAGCGCAGGGTGCCGTCCGACTGGGGGATGATGTTGTCGAGGATGCCCTGCAGATCCGTCTGCGTCATCGGCCGCTTGCCGCCGTCTCCGGTCGGCACCTTGGCTTTCGGGCCGATCTGCAGGAGTCCGGGATCGAAGTAGACGACCGAGTTGCGCGGCACGTTGTAGCCTGCGGCGTACAGCACCTTGGTGGCGATCACCTCCGCGGCCGATCCCATCTCGTTGTTCCCTTCGGAGTCGAACTTGAGCAGGAAGTACCGCTTCGAGGCGTCCTTGATGGTGAACCCGGCCGTGCCGCCTTCGAACTTGCCGGCGACGATCTCCCAGGGGCCGCTGTCGTCGGGTTCGGCGAGCCCGGGTCCCTCGCCCAAGGCCTCGAGGGTCATCGGCCGCAGGAAGTTCCGGTTGGTGAACCAGGAGGAGTTGGGGACCTCGTCGAGGGCGTTGACGTTGTCGGCCTGACGCGGGCCTGCGAGCCGGAGGAGGTTGCCGGCCCGGCGGGCGGTCCATCCCAGATCGAGCAGCTTGTGGGCCTGGTGAAAGAAGGTGTGGTCGGCGATGTCCCAGACCTGGTTCTCCTCGATCTCGGCCGGCTCGGGGATCGGCTTGTTGTCGGCGTCGAACCACTTGACCGGTTCGGTGGTCAGCTCCGGGGCGGCGGGGGCCGCGATCGGCAACGACAGCAGACAGGCCAGAAAAAGGGCTGTCAGCAGGGAGCTCATCAGAACTCCTTTTCAAGCGAGAAACCTGCCAACACCTTCTCCTCGTCGCTGCGGGCGATGCGCAGCCCGAACAGGAAGGCGCGCTCCGTGCGCACGCTGATACCGGCCCCGAAGCTGTACTCGAACTGGTTCAGTCCGAGGTCGCCGTACTGGTCAAAGGCTTGGCCTTCGTCCCAGAACAGGAAAGCGTTCCAGGTGTCCCAGATCGGGTAGCGGTATTCGGCGCTGAACAGCAGGGTGCCCTCGCCGCGGAAGGACCCGCGCCGGTACCCGCGCAACCGGTGAGTGCCGCCCAGCGTTGCCAGGTCCGAATACGGGATTATGCTGTCGTCTCCCAGGGCCTGCGCCTTGTCGAGCCTGGCCCGCAAGGCAAGAATCCGATTGCGGTAAAACAGCGTGAGAAAACGCTGAAGCTCAGCGGCGTAGTGGAAATACCGAACGTCTTGGGAGCCGATGACGTAGTCGGCTTCGATCCGGGCGAGTCCGCCGTGCTCGGGGAAGGCGGTGTCGCGAAAGCTGTAGTAGAGACCCTCCGCGAAAAGCAGGACCCGCCCGGGCAGCTGGTAGTTCAGGGGGTGGCTGATCGAGGCGGTCGGCGGCTTGAAGTCGCGGTCGTCGAAGGCCACCCGGCCGCCGATGGAGAACAGGTTGATGGCCTCGTTCGTGCCGGGGATATCGCTGGGCAGGCGGCCGATATCGTCAAACTGGCGGAAGCCGTGAGACAGCCGGAATTCCACCATGGTATCCGGTTCATAGCCTTCGGTTTCGCCAAAATTGGAATAGCGCCCGAGGGCAATCCTCGAGTCGCGCTGCTTGTAATCGAGCCGCGACCCGGAACCACGCAGCGCGCCGTTGATGGTGGCCCCCTTGTTCCTCGTATCCAGCGCTTCGACAGACGCATTCCAGTACCATGGACCGCCGCCGATCCCCCGATCTTCATAACGGGCCTGCCCGCTGAAATTGGAGCGGTTGGCGATCAAACGTGCGGAGAATCCGTTTCCACGCCCGAACAAATCGGAATGGAACATGGTGAACCCACCAGCAATTCCCGTCTCCCCACCGAGGTTTCCTCCCATCTCTCCACCGAGAACCCCATACGGAAGCAGGCCGAAGGTCTTCGCCTCTCTACCCGACCGGTTGGCGAACAGACCTTTGTGTTCCGCCCGGATAGTGAGTTGTCCGATCGGGTAGGTCAGGGCATTCCACACGTACTTCGGGAAGGCGAGAACGTGATTGTGCCTGGTCTCATAGACATCGGCGGTGTCCGTCTTTGCCGACGCGATGGGAAAAGTTTGTCCGACTGCCGGCGCAGCCAACGCCGTCAACACCAGTGTAAGAATGAATGATCGAAGAACCATTTTGTCTGGATCGGCCTTCCTTATCTGATCGGGCTGCTCAGTACATGAATTTGACGCCACCCTCGATCCGCCCATTCTGGCATATGGTTTGCTTGGAATTGGCCACCGGAATGTCGGTGCTGCTGAAGATGGCTGATCCTGGCTATTTTGGGTAGTAAGTCATTCCCTTTGGAGGTTCAATAGATGATCCGTCTCGCTTCACGGATTCAGGATTTTTTTAAACAACGGACACTCCCTGACCGACTCCAATCTATATTTGGCTGACTTTCAAACCATTCCCTAAGGAGGGATGCCATGAAGAAAATACTGATCGTCCTACTAGCCGCCGTGGCTATCACCACATGCGGAGGCTGTGGTGACTGTGACAAGGACGAAGATAGGGAAGAAGGCTCCAATCCAACGTCGAGCTGCGGATCGGACAGCGGCGGATCGGACAGCGGCGGATCGGACAGCGGCGGATCGGGCGGCGGCGGATCGGGCGGCAAAGGATCTGACGGCAAAGGATCTGACGGCGGCGGGTCTGGCGGCGGCGGGTCTGGCGGCGGGGGCGGCGGCGGGTCGGCCTGATAATAGCGCTCGGACTGACCTACGACAGTGCTGGGCAAAAGTAGCCAGCAATACCTGCAACAGTATTCTGGAATGGTTCTTCTCATTCTCGTACTTGCAGCTACGTCTACTCCTGCTGCTCAACCAGACTCATCGGAAACACGACAACAGGAAATCGATCTTAAACGCTTGGGCTATGTAGGTGTCGGTGCTGCTGGTTTGCATTGGGCCGGCTTCCGGTATCTGAAAAGCATTTGGTGGCAAGGGGAACAAGTTTCTCTCCGTTTCATTCACGATTGGCCTGGGGATACCTATCTCAATTTAGATCACGCCAGTCATTTTATGTGGGGGCTCTTTCTTGCACAGATCACAGGCGATCTTTATCACTGGATAGGTTTTTCCCCACGCACCGCAGCTCTACTCGGTTCTCTCAGCAGCATAGCTGAGATGTTTTATATCGAGTACCGCGACGGGCGATATGGTCATTGGGGTTTCAGCATTCCCGATGCCACGGGAGATGTGCTCGGCGCACTGGTTCCCCTGATCCACGCAAATTTACCGGCGACTCAAATGGTCCAATTCAAGCTCAGCTATTTCCCCTCCCTGCTCTATCGCTATGGAAACGTACGCCAAGCTAGTGGGGATCCGTATGCCCCTTCTTTTATGGACGACTACGAGGGGATGACGTTCTGGATGGTCATAAACCCCAAGCCTATGCTACCGAAGCATGCCGCCGAACGCTGGCCCGATTGGTTAGGGGTGGCGGTAGGAGCCGGGGCGCAGGGACTGCACGGTTATGGTCGCAAAAGCCGCGGTCCCGGTCGCTGGTATCCCGATTTGCCGGATGCACAGCGCGAAATCTACCTCTCGCTGGACTTCGACTTCGCACATTCGTTGGGCAATTTCGAGGTGCTTCGCAAGTTTACGCCCTACTTCCGTCTCCTCCGTTTTCCCACCCCCGCCCTTCGCATTCACCCCACGCGGACCTTTTACTTTTATTATTATTGACCGCCAATACTTTTGGGGTAGAGTCGGGATGTGGCGCGGTAGTGTAGGCTCGGCCTATCTGTTTCCGGCCCTTCGTCTGCCGGTGCCTCAATAGCCGGGCCATGCTCCGTTTCCACACCCCGCTCATCGAACCGGACGTGCAGATTGCCCGCATCCGGCTCTCGGACGAGATCATACCTTCGCCCACGGAAAGCCGCTCGTGCGCGGGACAAGGCGGGTGAGCCCATATGCGTGCCAGAGACGCTCGTCCGAGAATCGCATGTGGTTCCCGGTCGCCACCTTGTGCTTACGACACAGCCACTGGCGCAACCGCCGGGTACACCTCGGGCACGAAGGTCTGGTCATCGACCGGCGGGCGCACGTAGCTGTCATCCTGCTGTATGGGCGGGAGCTCGAGCTTGTCCGGCAGCACGTTCCTGTAAGGGATCATGCTCAGCAGGTGGGAAATGCAGTTGAGGCGGGCGCGGCGCTTGTCGTTGGCGTCGACGACGTACCACGGCGCCTGCTTGATGTCGGTATGGTGGAACATGTCGTCCTTGGCGCGCGAGTAGTCGACCCAGTGGGTGCGCGCTTCCAGATCCATACCGCTGAGCTTCCAGCGCCGCGTCGGATCCGAGATACGCTGCTTGAAACGCCGTCCCTGCTCCTCCTCGGAAACGGAGAACCAGTACTTGATCAGGATGATTCCCGCGCGCACCAGCATGCGCTCGAATTCGGGACAGGTGCGGAAGAACTCCTTCACTTCCGTTTCCGTGCAAAAACCCATCACCCGCTCGACGCCGGCGCGGTTGTACCAGCTGCGGTCGAACAGAACCATCTCCCCGGCCGCGGGGAACTCCTCGACGTAGCGCTGGAAGTACCACTGCGTCTTCTGCCGTTCCGTGGGGGTGCCGAGGGCGACGACCCGGCAGATGCGGGGGTTGAGCGACTCGGTGATGCGGCGGATGACGCCTCCCTTGCCGGCGGCGTCCCGGCCCTCGAAGATGACGACCACCTTCAGGCCCTCGTGCCGTATCCATTCCTGCAGCTTGGCCAGCTCGATCTGGAGTTCGGCCAGCTCCTTCTCGTAACCCACCCGGTTCAACCTGCCCTTGCCGGAGGATTTGGAGGAATCTCCCTTTTTCTTATCTGCCATCTCGCGCTCCTGACCATCCGTTGAAAAAACCCATCCGGGTTGCCTGCCTGGGGTGGGGGGAAGACAGCAGGCCAGGCAACACGGGCGGGTCGTGGGATAGAATAGTCGATGCTTGTGTAAACCCTGTGGTCCTCATTTCCACTTGGGGCTTTCGCTCCTACGGCTCCGGGGTCAGAGCCTGTTTCGTCTGCACACTACAGCCGGGCCCTGGTCACCCAGGGCCCGGCACAACCGACAGCTATGGTCCGGCTATTTTTCCACCACCACCTTGCGGGACGTGATGATCCCCCCAGTGGCCGTCGCGATGACTATGTCGACGAAACCGGCCGCTGTCTTGATGGTGTAATCCTCGGCTCCGCCGGCCATGGCGCGCGTATCCACCTCGTTGAGGGGCGCCAGACTGATGACGTAGAACTGCCGTGTGGCTACCACTTCCGTCCCTTGTGCTCCCTCGCCCACCACGTGCATGTGGGCGGCGCAGCCGGCCAGGACGAAAACGGCCAGCAGCAGCGGGGCGATCAGCTTCTTCTTCATGGTATCCCTCCTCAGGGAGTGATGTGAATGGAAGAAAGCACGGACTCGTAAGTCTTGATCATGACACCGGTCCACGCTTTCCGGATGAGTACGTCCAGCTGGTACACTGCCGCGGGGGTCTGGACGAAGACCTGCCTGACGATAAAACCCGAGCGCACAAAGGAGTACTCCCGCAGCGCTACCGCCCCCGAATTCATGGATCGCACCTGCAAATAGTCGTCCTCGGAACGACGCTCCACCGGCTCGTACCCGGAAAGGTAGGCGAAGTCCGCGGACGGCTTCTGATCGACGATGCGACTGAGAACCAGAGTGTGCCCCTCCGCGAAGCCGCAGAAGTGCTCGATTCGGTATTGAAACCCGTGCCGATTGGCCTGATTGGCCCCCTCCTCAGCCGCCTGCCGCAGGCTGTCGGCCAAGGCCGCGCAGGCCTTGGGAAAAGCCAGCTCAAGCGCCCCGAAACGCGTCGCCTCCTGCAGCAACGCCCGGTCGTAGGCCAGGGAAGCCGAATGGCCCGTTTGCGTCTCGGCTGCGGCCGACCAGGCCAGAACACAGCAGATCAGGAATGCGGATACTGGAGCCGGTTTCAAAACCACATCCCTCCGACTCCTCCTCCTCCGCGGAAAGAAAAGGAAACACCTAGTGTCACCGGCATCACGTCCCGGGTTTCCAACTCGAAAAAGGGCCGATCCACGCGCAATTCGAGCCTCAGGCGAACACTGGTGAGACGCATGGCCTCTATGCCACCGACGACATAACCTCCCAGGCCATTTCCATCTTCGGATTCCTCTTCCCATCTGTCCCGCATCGATGCTGCTTGTTCATAACCGGCCCAGACATGGGAGAACCCACCGCCCACAAAGGGCGAGAAGTTCTGCTTGTTGAAGAAGTACCGTCCGCCGATTCCCCAACAGAAGAAGTGAAAGCTGTCGCCCTCATTATCCTCTCCTCCGGCACCCCAGAACTCGGTCCCCACGGCATAGGATGCGGTCTCGTGAAACCACCCGAGCCTGTAGCCCGGCTTGGCTATCATGTCGGCGTCCGTAATGAGGGCGAAGGTCCCGAGGAGCCCTATATCCCAAAGGGATTCACCGGGTATCTTCCGGTGCCTGCGAGCCTCCTCTTCGACGACACTCTCCATGTCGACCGTGGAAGCGATCGGCTTGCGGTGGACCAGGGCATCGACCAACCGCGGCGCCGCCGAGATCATTTCTTCGATTTTTCCCAACTGGATCTGCCGCTCGACAATGACCGTCCCGGCGGGGTATTCATGACTCAGGCGTACCAGGATCTTTTGCCCCAGGCGGTGCAAACCCAACCGATAGATACCCCCCGCGTCCGGCGCACGGAAAACGGGCTCGCTGACCGGTATGCCCTGCTTGCTCAGCTCGCCGCAAACGAGAAGGGCCGCGGTCCGCGCGTCGGCTTCCGGGAAACCGGAATGTTCACCAACCAGGCAGGCCGCCGGGGCGGTTACCGGCTCAACGGCCTGCAAAGACGGGGCAGGATGTTCGGTCTCAGGGGCCGGAGGGGCTTTCTGTTGGGCGGAAACCGGGGAAGTCACTGAAAAAGCGGTAAGGCAAGCGAGCAGGATAAACCCCAGCATATCACTCTCCGTTCTTTGGTGAGTCGGGGCGTTCTTCAGAGCGGAAGCACTGAAATAAGGCCACGAAAAATTACAGTGATACCAAAATTCTAAAATTATATGAACCATGGAATACAAAGATAGGGCAACCCACCCCCGGATCCCGGCAAATCACCGCAGCAGGGTGAGCTTGCGCGAGTGGGCGCGCTCCTCGGTGACCAGCCGGTACAGGTATACACCGCTGGCAAGCGGCCGGCCCTGACCGTCGCGGCCGTCCCAGAGAACCCGGTGAACTCCCGCCTTCTCCGGACCCTGGTGCAGAACCGCCACCCGCTGCCCGGTCAGGGAGAAGACCTCCAGCCGCACGGGACCCGGGCTCAACAGGAACCAGGAAATGACGGTCTCGCTGTTGAAGGGATTGGGGGCGTTCTGCTGCAGTTGCGGGCCCGCGGGCAGCCCGAGCATCTCCTGGGCCATCGCCAGCAGCTTGGCCTGCCCCGGCTGGTCGAAGGCATCGACAAATTCGAAGAAGTCGACGAAATCGACGGTGCCGCTGCCGTCGAGGTCGAAGCGGGCGTCGGTGCCGCCGTAGGCGTCGATGAACAGGAAGAAGTCGACGAAGTCGGTTTTGCCGTCGCCGTTGAAATCGGTCGCGGCTTGCCCTTGGGTCGCTTGGGTCGTTGTTCCGGTGGCGGTTGCCGACCAGGGACCTTCGCCGGCGTCGTTGACCGCTCCCACCTGCACGTCGTACTGGGTGCCATCGGTCAGGCCGGTCAGCTCGTAGCTCAGCGCCCCGGAGCCGGTGGTCCAGACATCCTCGACCACGGTCCATTCGGCGTCCGCCTTGGAAGGGGCGTCGCTGGGCACGTAGCGCAGGTCGTAAGCGGTGATGGCCGAGCCGCCTTCGCTGGAAGGCGCGTTCCAAGTCACGGTGAGCGAACCTGCGCCGGACATCACCGATTGGATGGAGGGGGCGCCGGGGACGTTGGCCTCCGGTGTTGAGCCGTTGGACGGCATGTTGTAGGCGTACAGCTTGTCGTCCCAGGTGTCCGCCACCCACATGGTCACGCCGTCGGACCAGAGGCCCCGGGGGGAGGTGTTTCCGGCCGCATCCAGGGTATCGAAGTCCTTGGCGGGGTCGCGGGCCTTGGTGGTCATGTTGTAGGCGTACAGCTTCTCGTCCGAGTAGTCCCCCACCCACATGGTCACGCCGTCGGACCAGAGGCCCCGGGGGGAGTCGTTTCCAGCCGCATCCAGGGTATTGAAATCCTTGGCGGGGTCGCGGGCCTTGGTGGACAGGTTGTAGGCCAGAATCAGGTCGAGATCGGTGTCCGCCACCCACAGGGTCTCTCCGTCCGACCAGATGTCCTTGGGGGAGGTGTTTCCTGCGCCCTCCAGGGTATTGAAGTCCTTGGAGGGGTCGCGGGCCTTTGTAGACAGGTTGTAGGCAAAGATCTTGTCGTCATCACTGGCAAGGAGCTCCCACTTCCAACCACCGGTGTGCGCCACCCACATGGTTGCGCCGTCCGACCAGATGCCCCTGGGAGCGGTGTTTCCCGCGGAGCGCAGGGTATTGAAGTCCTTGGAGGGGTCGCGGGCCTTGGTCATGATGTTGTAGGCAAAGAGCTTCTCGTCACCGGTGTCGGACACCCACATGGTCACCCCGTCGGACCAGATGCCCCTGGGATCGTCGTTTCCCGCCGCATCCAGGGTATCGAAGTCCTTGGAGGGATCGTGGGAGTAGGCGGCTCCTCGGTTTCGTGAGCTGTCATTCTCCGTCGCCTCCAGTGCGCAGGCACATATCACCAGCTTCGCCGCGAGACTCAGCACGATCAGTTTCTGGCTGAAGAGCTTTCTGTTCATGGGGACCCTCGTGTATTGTGGACGGCCGAATGCGGGGGCATCCCTTATCGCAGCAGGGTCAGCTTCCGCGTCTGGATGCTTTCGTCGGTGACCAGCCGGTACAGGTAGACACCGCTGGCAAGCGGCCGGCCCTGACCGTCGCGCCCGTCCCAGTGCACGCGGTGGACTCCCGCCTTCTCCGGCCCTTGTTGCAGCACCGCCACTCGCTGGCCGGTCAGAGCGAACACCTCCACTCGCGCCGCACCCGGCTCCAACTGGAACCAGGTGATGACGGTCCCGCTGTTGAAGGGGTTGGGGGCGTTCTGCTGCAGCTGCGGCCCGTCGGGCAGGCCGATCATCTCCCGGGCAAGGGCCAGCAGCTTGCCGCGCGCCGGATCGGCGAAGTGGTCCGCCAGGAGGAAGAAGTCTCCGAAATCGACGCTGCCACTGCCGTCGAGGTCGAAGCGGGGGTCGCTGCCGCCGAAGGCGTCGGCGAACAGGAAGAAGTCGGAGAAGCCGGTCTCGCCGTCGCCGTCGAAGTCGGCGGTGGCTTCCGCGGTGGCGGTGAAGGTGACCGGGTCGAGTCCGGCCACGGTCGCCACCACGGTGACGGTCTCCGGTTCGCGGCCCAGGGTCAGGGTGGTGGCGGCATAGCCGTTTCCATCGGTGGCGGCGGTAGTTGCAGACAGCGTCCCCCCGCCGCCGGTGACCCCGAAGGTGACCTCGGCCCCTTCGAGCGGATTGCCGTTCTGATCTCTCACTTCGACCACGAATGGCTCGGGCAGCGCGGTTCCTGCCACTCCCTGCTGCTCGCCGCCGGAGATCCCTTCAAGGGTGGTGGGAATCGCCAGTCCGGTGGCGCTGAAGATCACCGGCTTCAGCTCGGCGACCCTTGCGACTACGGTATTTCTCCCGGGATCGCGGCCCAGGGTCAGGGTGGCGGCGGCGCGGCCGGCAGCATCGGTGGTGGCGGTAGTTACAGACAGCCTCCCCCCGCCGGCAGTGACCGCGAAGGTGACCTGGGCACCCTCGAGCGGCTGGCCCTTCTGATTTCTGACCTCGACGACAAACGGTCCGGCCAAGGCGGCGCCGGCCGCTCCCTGCTGATCGTGGCCGGAGAGCTTCGTAAGGGTCTGGGGAATCGCCAACCCGGCCGCGGAAAAGGTCACCGGGTCCAGGCCGGCCACGGTCGCCGTCACGGTGTTCGGTCCGGGATCGAGGCCCAGGGTCAGGGTGGTGGCGGCGCGGCCGTTTGCATCGGTGGTTGCGGTCTCTGCGGTCAGCGTCCCTCCGCCGGTAGAGACCACGAAGGTGACGGTGGCCCCTTCGAGCGGATTGCCGTCCTGATCGAGTACGGTAACCACGAACGGCGCGGACAGTTGAGAGCCGGCCGGCACTTGCTGCTCGACGCCGGAGACCTTGGTCAGGGTATGGGGCCGCGGCTGCAGGAGCTGTATATCCCACAGCAGCATCGTGCCATCCTGTGCCCCGGAGGCCAGGGTGGCGCCGTCGCGGGTGAACGCCACCGAGTGGACCGTACTAGTATGCCCTTGCAGGTTGGCAGTTCTTCTCTTCGTCGTCACGTCCCACAGCGAGACCGTGCCCCATGATCCTGAGACGAGGCTCTTGCCGTCGGGTGAGAAGGCCGCCGATCGGCCCCGCGCGCCTTCCAGGTTGGCGATCGGTTCCCGGGTCGTTACAGACCATAGTCTGGTGCCATCCCTCGAGACGGAAGCCAGGATGTTCCCATCGGGGGAGAAGGCCACTGTATAGACCCCGTTCTCATGCCCTTCAAGGGTGGCGATGAGCTGCTGATTCGCCACATCCCATAGCTTGACCGTCTTGTCTTCATAACCGCCGGCCGAAGCCAGGAAGGCGCCGCCGGGTGGAGAAAACGCCACCGAAAGGACCTCATTCGTATGCCCTTCGAGGGTGCCGAGCAGCTCGCGAGCCCCCACGTCCCAGAGTCTGACGGTGGCATCACCCCACCCCCCAGCCGACGCCAGGAGAGTGCCGTCGGGCGAAAACGACACCGAACGGACCCCACCCATATGCCCTTTGAGGGTACCGACCAGTTCTCGAGACCCTACCTCCCACAGCTTGACCGTGTGATCCCACGATCCGGAAGCCAGGAGGGCGCCGTCGGTGGAAAACGACACGGAAGCGACCCCGGAAGTATGCCCTTCGAGAGTGGCCATCCGGGCTCGTGTCGCCGCGTCCCACAGCCGGACCGTGCCGTCCTGATACCCGGCAGCCAGAATGGCGCCGTCGGGCGACAGCGCCATCGAGGACAAGGACGCATGACCGGAGAGGCCAGCGGCATTGCCCGTCTCCAGGTCCCGCAGAAGTACCGTGCCGTCCGCGGCGCTCGAGACGAGGGTGACCCCATCGCGCGAGAACGTCACCGAACGAATTCCGTCCCCGTGTTCCTCGAAGATGGCCACCTGTTCGTGTGTGGCCACGTCCCACAGTCGGACCGAGCGGTCCGACGACCCCGAAGCAAGGGTGGCGCCCTCAGGCGAAGAAAACGACACGGAGCGCACCTCGCCGGTGTGTCCTCTCAGGGTGGCGACTTCTGTTTGTGTGGCCGCGTCCCACAGCCGGATCGTGCGATCATCCCACCCCCCGGCCGAAGCCAGCAAGGTGCCGTCGGGCGAGAACGACACCGCAGTGACCCGATCCCTGTGCCCTTCCAGCGTGGCGGCCTCCGTCTGTTTCGCCACGTCCCACAGCCGGACCGTGCCGTCCTGGAACCCCGACAACAGTCGCGTCCCATCCGGCGAAAAGTCCACCGAGATAGCCCAGTAATTCTCGGTTTCCCGCGGCACCTCCCAGGTACCGACAAGGTCCCTGGTCTCGACATCCCACAGCTTGATGACTTGGTCCCACCTCCCGGAAGCAAGGGCCGTCCCATCCAGCGAATAGACCACCGTGACCCGGCCCCACTCCGCATGCCTCAGCGTGCCGATCCGCTCCCCCGTCTCCACTTCCCACAGATCGACCCGGCCGTTGTCCAGTCCCGCCGCCAGGGTGCCGTCGAGGGAGAACGACACCGAATGGACCTGCCTCGAACTCGGCAGCAGCGCCATGGCACGGGACCTGGCCGTCTCGTACAGCCACACCCCGATGGCGCTGGCCACCGCCAGACAGCGGCCGTCCGGCGAAAGGGCCACCGCCCGGTCGTCTTCTCCCATGGCCCCCTTGCCCAGGCGCGCGGTTGCACCGTCAGGCAGATGCCAGGTCGAGTAGTCTCCCTCCAGTTCGGCCACGGCGGTGCCCACCCCCTCGGCAGAAAACGTTGCCAGCTCGCGGCCACCAAGAGACACACCCACGATGTTCTGACCCTGGTTGGGTCCCAGGGTAAGGGTCAGCGCTGCCCGGCCCTCGGCATCGGTCGTGGCATGCTCCACTGAATAGCGGCCGCTCAGCTTGCCTTCGCCGGCGGTGACCGTGAAGGTGACGGCCGCATCGGGCAGGGGATCGCCGTACTGGTCCCGCACTTCCACGACCAAGGGATGGGGTAGAACCGCCCCGGGGGCACCCTGCTGGCCGTCGCCGGAGACGATCTCCAGCGCGTGAGGACGGGGTCCCGTCCATTCGGACACATCCCACAGGGTGACCGTGCCGTGCGGCCACGACCCGGAAGCGAGTATGGAGGCGTCGGGCGAAAACGACAGATCCGTACTCCGATGTGCACTCGGTAGAGTGACGATCTGTTTTCCCGCCACCTCCCACAATGTGATCGTGCCCCCTGAGGAGCAAGCCAGGATGGCGCCATCGGGCGAAAACGCCAGACGAAATCCCTCAAAGGTCGTAATTGGTTCCCGGCTCTCGACGTTCCACAGCGTTATCTGGAAATCTGGCCACGCTGCCCAGGCCAGGTTTTTCCCATCGGGTGAAAACGCCACCTCCAATACCGCCCCCAGCGTACGCCCAACAGTGGCTATTTCCACTCGGCTCTCCACGTCCCACAGCCTCACCGTGGCAACTTCATTCTTCCAATCATCGCCGGACCCGGAGGCGAGCAGGGTCCCATCGGGGGAAAAGGCCACCGAATTGATCTGGCTCGTATGTCCTCTCAGGGTAGCGATCTCTTTTCGGCTCTCCACGTTCCACAGCTTGACCGTGCTATCGGACGACCCGGAGGCCAGTAGACCGCCGTCGGGCGAAAACGCCAGGGACCGGACCCAATGCGAACGTCCTATCAGGGTAGCGGTCTCTTTTCGGCTTGCTACGTCCCAAAGCTGGATCGCAGACCCGGCCTCTGTTGCGAGCTGGGCCCCATCGGGTGAAAACGCAATCGCATTACCCCCCGCCCCTTCCAGGGTCCCGATCCTTTCTCGGGTTCTCACGTCCCACAGTATGAACGAACCACCACCCCACGGCCCGGCGGCAAGGATGTTTTCGACCGGCGAAAACGCCACCGACTCGATGTGATCCGCGTCTCCCTTCAGAGTGGCAACCTCGTAGGGCGAAATTTCCGTAAGGAACGAATTCGTCTCGCTCACATTCCCTTTGCCATCGACGGCGACAATGAGCAAGTGATGCTTGGAACGGTCGGAAAGGGTCGAGAACCCGCGTTCCCAAAAACTGCCATCATAGTCGAACTCGACCACGGCATCTCCTTCACCCGCCAATCCACGACACGGCTTCGCGTTGCCGATCAGGCTCACTTGGTGAAGTCCCTCCGAATCTCTGACCTGGAGCTGAACCGTGACGCTTCTCGTGCCCGGCTGATATCTCGTGGGCGAAGTTATCTCGACGGTTGGCGGCTGCCCCTCTGAAATCGGGACAGCGGGATTGAAGTAGGCATGCACCGCCAGGAATTCGGCAGCACACGCAGACAGGACCCCGCGTTGACCGCCATACGACATGATGTACCGGTTGTCCCTGAAATCGTGGTACAGTCCGAAGGTATGTCCCAGCTCATGGGTCACCGTGAAGAAACCGAATCTGTCCGGCACCACCAGGGTACCGCCGTTCTTCGTGCGCCGCCTCCCGACGCCTCCGGCAGGTTGACCATTGCCCTGACGAAGTGCATCGGTGCCGAGGACGATGAAGTAGATGTTCGCATCGAGATCGAACGTCTGTTCGAGCTCGGCGACCACGGCGTTACCGAGGGTGTTGTCGTAGTGGCTGAAGGGATGTTGCCCATCGACGCGATGCACCAGCGGCTCGCCCTGGGCATCGGTCTCGATGCCGAAGGTCCAGTCGCCGTAGCCGTGGGCCTGCATCTGCTCGCGGTAGAAGGTCTGACTCTGCTTGATCACCGTCTTCATCGAATCGACCACGTCGGCGCGGTACGGCCAGTCGTTGGGCAGGAAGTAGATCATCCGCACCGTGCGCGGTTCCCCCACGTTCAGGTCCGCCAGCGGCTTGGCCGCGGGGCTGGGGTGGTCGCGCCGCCACTGCTGGTGTTCGTCGAAGGCGCAGAAATGACCGCTGTCGGCTGGGGGAGTCGACCCATGGGCTGCTTGCGGAAGCCAGAACACGGAGCAAGACAGCCCAAATAGGGCGCCCCGGAGGAAGATGGATTTCATGGAAGAGATCCGCTCCTGTGCGTCTGGAATTTCCAGGGGTAAAAGCAACAATCTCCAAAGGCGTCCAATGGAACGATCAGCCCGGTTTGTACCATGTGATTATTCCAGATCAGGGGTATAGGTCAGGCTGAGCTGTTGTTGTCTGCCGCCGCGCCTGTCCTCCGCCGATTCGGCAGGGAAAGTGGTATGCACCCGCAGCGGGGCGAGCTGGGAAATAGCATAACGCAGGCCCCAGGTGGGGAAACGGTATTCGACCCGGACATCGAGATCTAGTACATCGGCTCGGAAAGTGCCTCTGGACCGATGTTCTTCGGGAAAAAGCAGGCTCCCGATATTGAACTTGCTGCGCTCGCGCGAAGTGGTGGACAGGCCGACGCGCAGGCGGAAGAGGCGGCCGGCCGTTTCCAGGCGCCAGCGGGCATGGCGGCCGCGGAAGCCGAAGTCGGCACCGTAGAGGCGCAGGTCTGCATCGCCCCAGAACGACCAGTCCTTGCCGCCCACCACGGAGGCGAAGCTGTTGAGGAAGGGCCAGCTTTCCAGGCGGCCCCGGGTTGCATCCACCTCGCCGCGATTGGCGAAGACACCCCACGCCATTTCCCGGTCCCGTCGCGGGGCGTAGCGCAGGGAGACAAAGCCGGCGAGATCCTGCCCGGTGGCGCGGCTGCGCATGAAGCCCCGGCCCTGCAGATGGCCTTCGGGCCGACTGGAAAGGTGCCGGTAGCGCAGGTGGCTTTGCAGGGAAAGAGGGAAACCGAAGGGGATGGTGATCGAGCCAGCGTACTTCCACCAGTCGGCGCGCGGGGCCAGGGTATAACTTTCCGTATGAAGATTTCCCGGCAGGTTCCCCCGATGTCCATGCAAGTACACCGCAACCTTTTTTAAAAGTTCGCCCTGTAAATTGAGTCCGACCGCCCAGCGGTTACCGGGGACATCGGCGTCGAAGCGGTCGGATTTGAAGTGGAAGCTCACCTGATGGTCCACGGCATAGCGACTGAGACAGGCGGCGGCGGTCCAGCCGGCGGGGAGCTGAAGACGGAGACCGACGGCGCCTTCGACGCCGGGCGCGGAGGGACGCAGGCGCGTTTTCCAACCCAGATCCAGGCGATTGATCCCGGACCGGCCATAGCTGAGGTCGAGGTACCCGCGCCGATTTGGTCTCGATGAGAGCCGGGCGGCATCTGACGTAAAGCGGGCCTCCGTGCCCGCGCGCCCCAGTTCCAGGCGCAGAGTGCCCCGGAACAGGGGCAGGTCCTGGCGGCCGGACAGGCCCCAGGTGGTGCTTTCGCGGCTTCGGGAGCGGATCAGCAGGTGGTGGTCAAGGGTGAGTTCCGTGTGTGTGGCGCGCGCCCGGGCGAGGTCGGTTGGATCGGACCATGAATCGGAAGGGGTGGTCCACAGGGTGCGCAAGGCGTCCAGCGGAGCGGCGGTGGTTGGTGCGGGGTGGCACAGTATTGCCAGGATCGGCAGCGGCCACAGACAACGGTAACAGGGGCAGGCGAAAGTGTAATTTGCCATGAGCAGCACACGACTCACGGGGCCGGAGCCGCTCGGCTGCCATCCATGTCCACGGCCAGTTCCCGGGGCGCGAAATCCAAGTCCGTGAGCAAGGATTCCACATCCGAGCCGTCGAGGTTGGCCCGCTGAATCCTACCCTCGTCGTCCCATCCAATTCCGTCCATTACAGCTTGCCGCTGTCGACGAATTCAGCATCCGCGGTCCGGTAGGTGCGGGACTGGTACACGTTCCAGGGCGTTTCATAGTGCCGGTCGTAATCCGCCTCCTCAATGGTCAGCTGATCCGCGCTGACAGTGCAGTAGATATTCCCGAATATCCAGGCGTAGTCGCTGCTGTTGTCGAAGATGACAACGCCATCTCTCACAATCCGTAACTCGTAGCCGTAATCCCCCGCCAGCGGCCGGCCGAACTCACTGCGCACCACGTCCAGTTCCCGGGCGCCGGCAGGAACGGTCACGCTGTTTTCAATCCATTCGTCCCCTGTGTAACCGGAGTAGATCACCTCGATGGACAGGGTGTCCTCGTTGGTTACGACAATTCCGCCGTCGCGAGCGGAGACCAGGCCGATTTCGTAGAGCAGGTCCTTCTCGTTGTGGTTCTCGTCTTCAATGCCGAAGAGGTCGAGCAATTCCTCGTTGGTGCCGATGCTTTTGAACACCCCGCCGAAAGACGGATCGGGAAAGACCAGCGACGGCGATTCCTCCAGGGCCGCACCGCCGGCGTCGGTCAGCACCAGTTCGTCGGCGAAATTGCGGTTCTGCAGCCGGTCGAGGTGCCAGGTGTGGTAGGGCAGCAGGGTGCGCAGGTCCCGGATCGGATTGTCGAAGAACCGGCCGACGTCGACGACCACGGTTTGTTCGGGGGTGTCCTCGTCGCCGTCGAAGTCGGCTTCGATCTCGACTGTGCCTCCCAGTATCTCGCGGGCTTTGCGCAGAGCGTCGCCGGTCGTGCGGATGTCGCGGAAGAAATCCGGCAGATCGTCCTGGTCCGACAGGTCGATCTCCTCGTCCAGGTCGTCCAGATCATCGGCCAGGATGAGGTCATCGTCCTGATCATCAGTCTCGGCCCGGACGGCCGCCATACCCTGTTCCATTTTGTCGACGGCCGCCAATATCGAAGCTTTGGCACCGGGCATGGCGTCGGCCGATCTCAAGGTCATGAAGGGGCCCGTCTTGTCCAGGCGTTCCATGTGCCGCAGGACGTTCTCGTTGCTGCCGTCGTCGAGAAAGGCATAGCTGCCGTTGTCGTCGAAATCAAAATTGTAGGCGGTGGCTACCAGGAAGACGGCTTTGGTAAGGCGCAAACTGGCGTCGATCATATAGACTTCGCCCAAGTCGATCTCGCGCGGCTCTTCCTCTTCGTCGCCCTGCATCTCCGGAGTGAGTTCGAAGGTGAAATCGGGATCGCCCTCGACGATCCGGAGGCGTTCAAGGGAGAAGTCGATGGCGGGCAGGATCTCTTCTTCAATCGTCCTCTGGATATCGCTGACCTTGAGTGGGTCCTCGATGGCCTCCTGGGTGATTTTGGCCACCAGCAGCGGCGATTTTGCCGCGGTTTCGGCCGTAGCGGCCAAGTCCATCGCAACGATGGCCAGTTTGCCGCTGCCCTCATCGTCGCCCGTGTAGGCGTTGATCGAATCCTGAAGGGCGCGCACGTCCTCGTTGGCGGCGAGAACAAGCAGGTGGGTGAGGGCGGCGCCGAATTGCGCTTCGGTATTGCGCGGGTCCGCGGCGATGGCTTCCTGATACAGCCGCTCGGCTTCGGAGAAGTCGATCCGGTCGAGGTCGACTTCTCCGACGTCGTAGATGTCCGACAAGACCCGCTCCATTTCCTCCTTGGCAGCCGAGGCCTTTTCCCGGGCGGCAGTCCGGTCCTGTTCGCCGACCTCACGCAGGTCTTCATAGTCGGGGCCGGTGGGCGAACTGTCGCTGGTGCTGTCGCAGGAATAGAAGAAGAGAGCGAGAGCGACACCCATCGAGGACAGCGAAGACAGTTTCATGGTTTCCTCCGTATGTATGAAAAGGGTTTACGGAACGTGTCGATGGGAATGAGACGCTTCGCGTGAAGGTTGGTCCGATCCGGTTTCTTGGACGCGGAAACGCGGACGACGGTCCAGTCGGCGTCCGCCTTGGAAGGGGCGTCGCTGGGCACGTAGCGCAGGTCGTAAGCAGTGATGGCCAAGCCGCCATCGCTGGAGGGTGCATTCCAAGTCACGCTGAGGGAACCTGCGCCGGACATCACCGATTGGATGGAGGGCGCGCCGGGGATGTTGGGGTCCGTTGGGGCGCCGTTGGTCGGCATATTGTAGGCGTACAGCTTGTCGTCCGAGTAGTCCCCCACCCACATGGTCACGCCATCGGATCAGAGGCCTCGAGGGGAGGTGTTTCCTGCGGCCTGCAGCGCGAGACTCAGGACGATCAGTTTCTTGCTGAAGAGCTCCCTGTTCACGGGACCCTCCTTTGTTGTGGACGGACGAATCCGGGGGCGAATCCCTTATCGCAGAAGGGTCAGCTTCCGCGTCAAGACTTCTTCTCCCGTCACCAGGCGGTACAGGTAGATGCCGCTGGCAAGGGGTCGGCCTCCGTCGTCTCGGCCGTCCCAGTGGAGGAGGTGGTAGCCGGCCTGCTGCGGTCCCTGCCACAGGGTCACCAGCCGTTGCCCGTTCAAGGCGAAGACTTCCAGCCGGACCGCCCCGGGTCTCAGCAGGAGCCAGGAGAGGACGGTCTCCCTGTTGAAGGGGTTGGGGGCGTTCGGATACAGTTGGGGTCCCGAGGGCAGATCGAACATCTCCCGGGCCATCGCCACTAGCTTGGGCTGCGCTGACGGGCCGAAGCCATCGACAAAGGCGAAGAAGTCGACGAAATCCACAGTACCGTCGCCGTTCAGGTCAAAGACGGCGTCGGTGCCGCCGTAGGCGTCCACGAAAAGGAAGAAATCGACGAAATCGGTTGTGCCGTCGCCGTTGAAATCCGTCGTGGTTTGCTCCGCAGCGGTGGCACCGAGGACCTCTACAGGAAGGTCGGCGGATTTGACGAGGGTGTAGCCGCTATGGCTGTTGGGCGACTCCGGCAAAGTACCGATATCCACGGTGACGGCGAGTGTCGTGCCGGAAGTTCGGGCCACGGTGAGAAGTTCGCTTTCCACACTGCCCGCGGGTATTGTGACGGATGTTGCACCGCCAGCAATGCTACCGTTCGAAACGCTAATCGGCAATACTATATCAAACGGTGCACCTACGGGTGCCGCTGCCTTGAATTGCTCCGTTCCAACCCTTTCCAAGGAGACGGTAAGGAGTAGGGGATTCACTGAGTTACCGGACAAGCGCAACCCTGTCAGTGCCGTGAGTCCGTCGAAAATCCCCGCTGGCAACGAACTCAACTGGTTGTTGGACAAGCTCAACCATGTCAGTGCGGTGAGATCGTCGAATAGGCCCGCTGGCAACGAACTCAACTGGTTACCGCCCAAGCCCAACCATGTCAGTGCGGTGAGATCGTCGAATAGGCCCGCCGGCAACGAACTCAACTGGTTACCGCCCAAGCCCAACCCTGTCAGGGCGGTGAGATCGTCGAATATACCCGCCGGCAACGAACTCAACTGGTTATCGTCCAAGCCCAACCCTGTCAGGGCGGTGAGATCGTCAAATATACCCGCCGGCAACGAACTCAACTGGTTACCGCTCAAGCCCAACCCTGTCAGTGCGGTGAGATCGCCAAATAGGCCCGCCGGCAACGAACTCAACTGGTTGTAGGACAAGCTCAACCATGTCAGGGCGGTGAGATCGTCAAATACACCCGCCGGCAATGAACTCAGTTGGTTATCGCCCAGGTACAACGTTGTCAGTGCGGTGAGTCCGTCAAAATCACTTGCTTTCAGGGCGTGTATACCCTTCCTGTATAAGGAAAGTCCGGCAATTGCACCGAGGTGTGCTGCGGTCACATCTCCAGCATTGTTTACCTCTGGTACCGCAGCTACAATTGCATCACGCACCTGCGGCGTGCGCTCGCTCACAGGGGCAATATCGGCATAACTCGTAACTTGTGTGCCAAGAATTATCAAGAGCGTAACTGCGATTGATGCAAACCGTTTCCGATTTCCAAATAGCGTTTTCATCATGAACTCAGCGCGCCCGTGATGGACGGCCTCCGTTGCTGCCCCCGGCATCGGCCGTGATGCACAGGTGAGACGCCGCCGGATAGGCACCACGTCCCATGCGTTTCCACCAGCTGCGGATGGCCTTCACCGCGAAGTGAGCCGTGTCGTGGTCGACCCCGACACTGACCCAGCCCTCGTTGCGGCTCAGGTCGTAGACCCCATAGGGAATCGCCTTGCCCTGGGTGGGAATGACGAAGTCGTGCACCTTCACGCGCTCCGGGTCGCCCTTCGGACGCCACGGCCGGCCCAGGTTCTTGAAGTCGCCGATCAGCTCGCAACGGTGCCTATTTGGAATCTTGAGGAAAGTGGCAGCCCCCGTGGAAGGCACATCCCTGAAGGCTCGAGGGCAACGCGGACCACCACGCAATGTGGTCGTGCGAAGGGCAGGGGGGCCGTCCGCTATAGCCACAGGATATATGGTGTCCATAGACGGTCCCTTGCATGTCAACCAACAGTTGCCACACTTGGTGTTCGGTGGGAGTTCGAAACTCCGAGGGATCATATGCGGGAGGTCTATATGTGGGAGGTGGTCGTGGAAGGTCAGGAACTATGATTGTAGTGGGATCAAAGCCCGGCGTGTCTGTTCCGTTGGCCCACTCCACAGTTGCAGTGCAGGTCGTCAGATATGGTCTCAGGTGTGCTGGGAAATATCTCGATGTCAGCTTCTCGTAGGAGTCCCCAGCGGAAAGATTCCCAACATTTGTCGTTTCCATCAGATGTAGCTTGTTGTTTCTCCCTTCTATTTGGTACGTATGGACGACTACATCTGACACGGGTACATTCGCCCTTACCTCAAACATGACAAAGTGCTGATTCTCAAGCACGAAACAACTCGTGAGCCTGAGCGTCAGGGGCCTCTCGCCTACGGTCACCTCCACGGCTTCCGAGCAGTTGTTGGTCCTGTCGGACTCGTCTGAAACCGGGTCCACGCAGGCCCCATAGTAGTACGTCCCTGGCCTCGGCGCGGTCAGACTGATCAACTTTTCTTCGGTTGCGTGTGCACTCGGAACGATTAGCCAGTCGGTGCCAACCGACCTGTCCGTACTTGTAATCGTCGCGTCGGTGGAGCGGTAGTAGCGTATTGTGGTGGCGGAGTCCGCCGAACGTACGTCGCCTCCGTTGAGCACCGTGGCACGAAGTGTGAAACTCGCTCCAGCGGTCAGGATGTTGGGGGAGGCTGTGGGCAAGAGGAACGTTAGATCGGAGGGCCTCACTGTCAGCTTCACCGTTGCAGAGCAGTTGTTCGCTTCACTCAATTCTCCTCTCGTACTGCCCACGCAGGCGTAATAGTAGTACTCTCCGGCTGTGTCCGGCGCCCAGAGAGACGCGGTCAATCCTTCGCTACTTGCAAACATATCCATTGGCCGCCATATATAGCCGGCCTCATAGCTGTCGTCGCCGACAGTGGTTGTCGTAGAGTCCGTAGAGCTGTACACTTTAAAGTCGGTAAAGTCTGGTAAGTGGCCTGTGCCTTCATTGCGCACAACGGCATGTATATCTATGTACGAACCCCCGGTGGCATTCCTGTGACTGATCCAAGGAGTTTCAACCACCAGATCGAGCTGGCCTCCTACTACCTTCAAAGCGGGCGAGCAGTTGTTTGCGGTATCGGACTCATCCGGCACAGAGACCACACACGCTCCATAGTAGTAGGTGCCGGGCTCTGACGGGGCTCGTAGACTGCTGTGCAGGGAAACGGTTTCATCGGGACTCAAACCGCCAATGGAGTCAGAGCGGATCTGCTCGTCGCTGGTTGTGATAGTCGAGTCGGTCGAGCGGTAGTAGTTTAGCGTGGTGGGCCCCGATGCAAGATTTCCCAGATTGCGCACCGAGACGTCCACCGGAAAGGAGGAATAGACGTTCGAATTGCTGTAGGTGGTCGTTAGCGCTTCTACTACGAGATCTGCCGGGACGAGGGTGATCTTCAGCGCCGCGGAGCAGTTGTTCGACATGTCGTCCTCATCCCCAAGCGGGTCGACGCACGCCCCATAGTAGTACGTGCCGGAACTGGACGGCGCGGTCAGGCTGATCGATTCCTCTTCGCTCTCCGATGGATCAAGCCGGTTTACGACGCGCGTATCCAATTCCGTATCCCCGGTTGTGATAGTCGAGTCGGTGGAACGGTAGTAGCGCAGGGTAGTAAAATAACTCGAACGACCTCTGCCCTGGTTGCGTACTGTGGCGCTCAGCGTGAACTGCGCTCCCGCCGCCAGAGCGCTGGTGTCCACTGTGGGAGTATCTACCACCAGGTCGTGCGTGCCGGCTACGGCTACGGTCACCGCTGCCGAGCAGTTGTTCGCGACGTCGTTTTCCCCCGGCACCGCGTCCACGCAGGCCTTGTAATATCGCGTTGTTTTTCTATCCCACGCCCTCCGTGAGGTGGAATGAGTGCTGCTCCCCGACGGGGCAAGACCGCTTACCGAGTCCGTGTGAAACGGCAACTCATTGAAGGTTGTTGCGGGGAATTCCGGGTAGAGGTCCGTGTCGATGGAACCATAGTAGCGTAGCGTCGTTGAGCCCGCAGGGCTGCTGCCCTCGTTGCGCACGGTGACGCTTATGGTGAAGGAGGTTCTTGCTACCGGGGCACTCTCGCTGACGGTGGGAGTGTCCACGACGAGGTCGGGCGCCTCGCCAACCGTTACAGTCACCGCACCCGAGCAGTTGTTCGGAGTATCGAATTCACCTGTCACTGAGTCCACGCACGCCCCGTAGTAGTAGGTGCCGGGGTCTGAAGGGGCTGTGAGAACGACCGACTGAACTGGGACGCCCCCGGTTACACCGAGATTGGACACCTGATCCGTACCTACCTCCGTATCAGAGGTAGTGATCGTGGAGTCGGCGGAGCGGATGTAGCGAAGGGTGGTGGATACGGATGACATGTTGCCCCGGTTGCGCACCGCGGTACTCAGAGTGAACGATGCTCCAGCGGTCGGGCTGCTGTTACTGACCGTGGGCGTGTCCACAACCAGGTCGGGGCCGATTATCACTGTCAAAGCAGTGGAGCAGTTGTTGGTCGTATCCGACTCCCCGGACACTGCGTCCACGCAGGCCCCATAGTAGTACGTGCCCGCCGCAGAGGGAGCCGTCGGCCTGATATTGGCTACTGTGCCTCCCGGTGCCCCGAGTGGCACTACCGGGGCAGTGCCGACTTCAGTATCCGCCGTGGTGAAGGTTGTATCGGTGGACTGATAGAAGCGCAAGGTGGTACTGGGTGAAGGGGCGGTGCCCTGATTGTGCACGGTGGCGCTCAGGAAGGACTCTGCCCTCGGGACACTGCCTCCGAAACTGGGCTGGCGGACCACGAGGTCGGGGGCGGTGCCGGTCACCTCGAAGGTGTAGCTCCGCAGGACGGTGCCGTCCGCCTCCCGCCGCAGCTCCACCGTGGCCTTGCCCGCGGCACACCCGGACAGGTAGATCGTTTGGCCGGCCTCGCGGGAAGCGTCGTCGTCGGCTTCGGCGGGGCAGTGGTTGCCCTGGCCGCCGCGGGTGGTAATCTCCAGCCTTGGGGTGGTCCCCGCCGGGTTGACAACCACCGAGACCGGCTCCCCAGCCTCCACCGAAAACGGGTGCCAGGCCCCGTCGTCGGCCCACGTCACTGTCGCAGGGTCCGGGGACAGCGATGCGGCCGGACCCACCGATTCGCCGATCCCTGCCGGAAGCGTCGGATCGGTGGGATCGTTGAGGTACGCCGCAATAGCCCAGACATCGGACAGGTCGACCCGGCCGTCGGCGTCGACGTCCCCCAGGGAGATGTCGCCGCTGTTGGGCATGACGATGCTGGAGTCCCGGCTGTACAGGGCCACCAGCAGGGCGTCGAGGAAATCCACCCGGCCGGTGTTGTCCACGTCGCCCAGGATCCCGCCGGAAGCCACTTTCGCGCGAGGGGCACTGGACGGCGTCTCCACCACGACATCCAGCGGCGACATGCCCGCCGTCACCCGGAAGGCCGGGTCCACGTAGGGAACCAGTCCCGGACCCGAGACGGTCAAACCGTAGGCGAGGGCTGTCTCCCAGGCGGGTCCGGCCTCGTCCCTCGCGGCGGCCGCCGAGCCTGCCCAAACGGACCCCGCCTGCCCATCGACCAGCAGCATACGCCGCGTGATCTTCCCCGCGTCCCCGCTCAGGCGATACAGATACACCCCCGCCCCCACCGCCTGACCCGCCGCATCCGTGGCGTCCCACTCCGCCGTGTTGAAACCGGCCGGCTGCTCCCCGTCGACCAGCGTGGCAATGCGCTGTCCCAGGAGGTTGAACACCTCCAGACGCACGTGCATCGATGACGGCAACTGGTACGGAATGAGGGTGGAAGGGTTGAACGGGTTGGGATAGTTCGACCCCAGCTCGAAGCGCTCCGGCAGGGCGGTGCCCGGCAAAGCCCCCAGGGGCAGGGTGAAGTGGCCCGACTGATCCGTAGTCGCCCCGATCGGAGCTGCGCGCAGATCGGCCAGGTCGAACAGCCGCACCTGCGCCCCGGCCGCGGGGGCCCCCGAGGGCAGCCGCACCCGGCCCTCGATCAGGGGCTCGGCCCCTGCATGGCCCCATGGCCCAATCAACCCGATGGTGCAGATGATGGCTGCTCTCATTCCCTGTTCAGAATCGCAGCACGGTCGCCGCCTGCCATCCCCTCCAGGGCGTTGGCGAAAGACCGAAGGAGAGGCGGCGGTCCTCGGGGGGGTCGCGGAACCACTCCGACACAATCGTTGCCATGATGATTGAACCGGGCCACCACAAGAGAGTCGCCCCGCGCCCGCGCCCTGCCTCCGCCAGGAAGAAGCTGCCGAACGATGCCGCCGCGCTGCCTCCCAAGGTTGGAAGGAACCTGTCGTGTGGATCCGGCCCGCTCACCCCGACCGCCCAGCTCCCGAGGAGGAGGGCAACAAGGTCATCGCAGTAACTGTTGCATGACCTTTCCTCGTTGCCCAGGACGAGCCAAAGGCCAGCCCCGCCGAGACCCCCCGCGAAGCCTCCCACGGTACCAGAAAGCAGCTTCATTGGAATCCGCATCTCTGCCTCCGCAACAGAGGAGTCCGTCCAGAAGTGGCCCACCGCCAAGGGCAAGGACTCGGCTTCGTACTCGTTGGCCCCAGCGGCTCCAAGCGCAGACCGTTCAGATCGAACACCTGCACTTGCGCCTCGGCTGCCGGGGCGCCGGAAGCCGCCCGCACCCGGCCCTCGATCAGGGGCTCGGCTCCTGCATGGCCCCATGGCCCAATCAACCCGATGGTGCAGATGATGGCTGCTTTCATTCCCCTCCACTCCTCTGGCATCACTGCCCATGCGGATGGCTGTACCTCCATCCATCAAGATAACCGCCAAGAGGACAACCTCTGTCCGTTTGTCCAGGCCTCTATCTTTTTTCTTTGTGGGGCCCTGGAACTGGGTGTTTGATTGAGGTGTACCCCGGAATTTGGACAGTTACGTTAGGTGGATCCAACCCCTCTTCGGAAGGACTGGAGACATAGCATTTTGGGGCTCGCTTTAAACTTTGTCCGCATGGTAGAGGCTTATCGTAACAAGGTGAGTTTACGTGTCATCACCGCATCTGCCGTCACCAGCCGGTAGAGGTATACACCGCTGGCCAGGGGGCGACCCTCGTGGCCGCGGCCGTCCCAGTGAAGGCGGTGGCGGCCGGCTTGTTGCGGCCCCCTGTGCAGGACCGCCTGCCGCTGCCCGGTCAGGGCGAACACCTCCACCCGCGCCGGGCCCGGCTCCAGCAGGAACCAGGATATGACGGTCTCGCTGTTGAAGGGATTGGGGGCGTTTTGCTGAAGTTCCAGGCCCGTGGGCAGACCGAACATCTCCTGGGCCAGCGCCAGCAGCTTGGCCTGCGCTGACGAATCGAAGGCATCGACGAACTGGAAGAAGTCGACGAAATCGACCGTGCCACTTCCGTCGAGGTCAAACTTTGCGTCCGTGCCGCCGTAGGCATCGGCAAAGAGGAAGAAGTCCACGAAATCGGTCCTGCCGTCACCATTGAAATCCGTTGCCGCCGCCGCGGCGGCGATGATTGCCAGTGGCAAATCTCCGGATTTGACGAGCGTGTAGCCCTGATGCAGTGGAATGTTAAATCGATTCACCTCGGTGGGCAGTCCGGGCAGGGTGCCGATATTAACCGTGACAGCGGCCGTCGTGCCGGGGGTGCGCGCCACCGTGAAGGGCGGGCTTTCCGCGGTGCCGGTGGAAATCGTGACGCTGCCCGCCGCACCGCCACCGATTGTTCCATTCGTAACGATGAGCGGGAGCACAATATTGAAGGGGGCTCCTGTAGGCGCTACTGCCTTGAACTGACCGTCCGCAATCTTTTCGATTGAAACGGGAAGCGGCAACGGGTCAGTCGCGTTTCCGTACAGGTGGAGAGATTGCAGTTCCGCAAGTCCGACGAAAATTCCCGCCGGCAGGTTGTTTAAATGGTTGTAACCCAGGTTGAGCGTTGTCAATGACGTCAGTCCTTCGAATAGACCCTCCGGTAACGTGTTCAGGGGGTTGCTCCAAAGGTTGAGTGTTGCCAGTGACGTTAGCCCGTCAAATATATCTGCTGGCAGCGCGCTCAACTGGTTGCTGGACAGGTCCAGCGATGTCAGTGACGTCAGCCCGTTAAAAATACCCGCCGGTAGCGTGCCCAACTGGTTGTTGGACAGGCTGAGCGTTGTCAATGACGTCAGTCCATCAAAATCGCCTGCTTTCAGCGAGGTGATGTTCCAACTGTCCAGCGCGAGAGAGTAGAACGATGCGAGCCTCGCTTCGGTCACGATCGCATCCCGCACCTGTGGCGTGCGCTCGCTGAGCGGCGTCACCGTGGAGACTGGAGGGGTAACTTCCGGATGGGGCATTGAAATTCCATTCCTGACTTCGCTCCACGCGAAAAAATCCTTGTTGTCCGCTTTATGCACGATTACGCTGGTGAACTGCGCAATCAGAGTCGATGGAGCCCCATTATCGATCATATACTGGTACAGGCATCATAAATACTATAACTGGTATGTGCGCTGCCGAGAAATGTCTTGAAGTCGGGGCTGAAGGTGCGAAACGCGGCGCACGAATAGAGATAATTCGCTTGAGCGACTTCATTCGTTATCATGTTGTTTCGTGAGTATTCATATCCCTTTCTTTTCAGGTCGATACGACCCTTTAATACATCCTCCAGACTTTCGTTGGTTGAAACCAGATTGTGATATTGTGTCTCGGGATCGGTTTCTTGGTGTTTCTCATAAGTCCAATGGTCCATTGTATATCCGCCGTTGGGCAGGTCTGACGCGACATAATATGTCGCATAATCAGAGAAATTATCGAGGTCTGAAAAACTGCCCTTGGTGCAGGGTCCTCCCATGTCAATCACGCCCAATGGTCTCCCCAGTGTCTGCGTCCACGACTTCAGGAACTCGTTAGCGTGATTCTCATATAACTGCGCGGCAAACAGCTTTCCGCCAGGGCCTCCGTGTCCGGAGTACATCAGATGATGATCGGAATCAGGGTGTTGATTTACCAGATATGATGCCATATCCACAAATGCCGACTTCAGAAAGACACTTCTTTCTTCAGTCCACGCCGCCGGCATATCCGTATACTTGCGAATAAGGAATTGCTCCCGGTGGGCGATCTTCTGCTCGTCGGTGACGGTGACGCCTGGCTGGTTTCCATATCCCGCATCGTAACTATTGGAGAATGCATAAAGGTGGACCGATGAGGTCTCCTCCCAGATAGCGGCTTCGTAAAATTTGAGAACATCACTTTCTTTCACAGAAACGGCCTCGGTCCAGCCGCCAGTGGACGCATAGGGCATCCATTCTGGCGTTACGCGTACAACCCTTAACATCACATTATGGTTTTCAGGCGCTGTCTGTTTGGAAGTGCGGGACAATTGTGACCCGGATAAAGCGTCGCCTGCGGGCGGCGACAGCAGGAGAATGAGCAACGCCAAAAACACGGAGTGAAGAACGGAGGTTTTCATAAGGTTATCGTCCTGTGCTTTCGGTTGAGGGCTATGTCGGGGGGCAGCGGTCGCATCTGAGACACCCGTCCAATCACCGCAGCAGGGTGAGCTTGCGAGTCAACATACCCTCGCCAGTCACCAGGCGGTACAGGTAGACGCCGCTGGCCAAGGGGCGGCCCTCGTCGTCGCGGCCGTCCCAGTGAACGCGGTGACGTCCCGCCTGCTGCCGCCCTTGGTGCAGGACCGCCAGCCGCTGTCCGGTAAGGGCAAACACCTCCACCCGCGCCGGACCCGGCTTCAGCAGGAACCAGGAGATGACGGTCTCGTTGTTGAAGGGATTGGGGGCGTTCTGGTGAAGTTCCGGGCCCGCAGGCAATCCGAGCATTTGCTGGGCCATCGCCAGCAGCTTGGCCTGCCCCGACGAACTGAAGGAATCGACGAACTGGAAGAAGTCGACGAAATCCACCGTGCCGCTGCCGTCGAGGTCAAACTTTGCGTCCGTGCCGCCGTAGGCATCGGCAAAGAGGAAGAAGTCGACGAAATCGGTCTGGCCGTCGCCGTTGAAATCGGTCGTGGCCTGGGTATGCGTGGTCTGCTCGCCGCAGTCGGACAGACCGAGCGGGGCCAGGTCGTTGTTCGCCACGTCCCGCAGGCCCGCGGGGAGGCACCCGCTCAACTGGTTGCCGGCGAGGTACAGGTGCGTGAGGTTGGTCAGGTTGCCCAACTCCGCCGGTATGGTTCCGGTCAGCTGGTTGCCGGAGAGGTACAGGCGCGTCAGGTTGGTCAGGGTTCCCAATTCCGCCGGTATGGTTCCGGTCAGCTGGTTGCCGGAGAGAAACAACCACTCGAGCTCGGAAAGGCTGGTCAGTTCGGAAGGAAGCGTTCCGGTCAGCTGGTTACCGGAAAGCCCCAAGACCTCCAGGTTGGTCAGGTTTCCCAACTTTGCCGGTATGGTACCAGTTAACTGGTTACTGGAGAGCCAAAGTCTCTTCAGGGCGCTCAACTGGCTTAGCTCGGCGGGGACCACTCCGCTCAACCGGTTACTCTGGAGCGACAGTGTTTCCAGCTTGGACAGGTTGCCGAGTTCGGAGGGGATCTGCCCACTCAACTGGTTATGGTTCAGCTCCAGATACCTGAGGTTTGAGAGGTCCCCTATTTCGGAGGGTATCTCTCCGCTCAACTGATTTCCATAAAGGTACAGGGAAGACAGGAAGGTGAGGTTGCCCAGTTCAGAGGGAATTGGCCCGTTCAACCCGTTCCAACTGACTTCCAGATCATATACCCGACCGAGGTTCGTTCTTACGCCTTCCCATTCGCCGATGGGCCTGGTGCCCAGCCAGTTCGTCTTGTCCCGCCAGTTGGCGCCGCTGGTGGAATTGTAAAGAGCAACCAGGGCGACACTGTCCGGGTGAGCGGGAACGGAGGTCACCGGAGAGACTCCCGTCCATTCGGACGCGTCCCACAGCTCGATCCCCTTCAGGCCTTCCGAAGCGAGCAGGGATCCGTCGGGAGAAAACACCCCGTTGATCCCGAAACCCCAGGTGTCCCCCAGCCGGTCAGGATGCCCGAGCTTTGCGATGCTCTTCGCCGTCGCCACGTTCCATAGCAGGATCTGGCCCAGTCCTCCACCCGTGACAAGTGTCGCCCCGTCCGGGGAAAAGGACGCCTCTCCATGACCCTGGAGGATGGCGATAGTATCCCTCGTCGCCACGTTCCATAGCAGCATGGGGCCGTCCGTGCTCGAAGCGAGGATTGTCCCGTCGGGGGAGAACGCCACGTCGAGGACCCGGCCGGTATTTCCCTCCAGGGTTGCGGTATTGGTTTGCGATGCCACGTCCCACAGCTTGACCGTGCCGTCCCGCGACCCGGAAGCGAGGGTTCCATCGGGCGAGAAGGCCACCGACCAGACATGACTCGTATGCCCGGTAAGGGTGGCGATAAGGGTCTGGTTCGCCACGTCCCACAGCTTGATCGTCTGATCCCCTGACCCGGAAGCGAGGGTATCCCCCCCGGGCGAAAACGCCAGGGAAGTGACACCTGTAGGTCCCCCCGTATGCCCCGGCAGCGTAGCGACAAGAGTCTGGCTGGCCACGTTCCACAGCTTGAGATTGGCCTCGTTGGTCCAGGAAGACCCGGAAGCGAGGGTGGCCCCGTCGGGCGAAAACGCCAGCGCAGAGCTGCGCCCGCTGAGAGTAGCGACCACGGCTCGCGTCGCCATGTTCCATATCTGGATCCCCGCGGACGAATTGACGGCGAGGATCGTTCCATCCGGTGAGAACTCGGCGCCATAGATCTCCGGGGAAGTATCTCGCGTATACCTGAAGAGCGTGGCGAGATGGTGCGGCGAATCTTCCGCCAGGACGAAATGAGAGTCGCGATAGGGTCCGCTGTTCGCATTCCCCTCGGTATCGACTCCCTGCACGGAAACGAAATGCGTAGGGGACTCGGAAAGACTACCGGAGCCCTCGGACGGGATAACCCCGTCATGTTGGAATACAACGACGGTATCCCGCACACCCTGCAAGTCATGGCACCCCTTCACCTCGTGAGACCCCGCAGCAGGGTGGGGCGCTCTCGATCTGAGGAAGAAAAGGGCCTGCTGTAGTCCCCGGTCCCCTGAAGCCGTGACCCTGAATTGAAGGGAGAGGCTTGTTGACCCGGCGGGATATCTCAGGGGTGAAACAAGCTCGATGGTCGGCGCCAGAAGGTCCCAGGTCTGTTGTTCTTCAATCGGGACATCGGCATCGAAGTAGGGATGCACGGCCAGGAACCCTGCGCTGCACGCCGATAACTGGTTCCATCCCGGACCATACGACATGATGTTGGCGCCGTTGTTGAAATCGTGCTGCAAGCCGAAGGCATGGCCCAATTCATGGGCCGCGGTTTCGACGGTGAAGCTGGGGGGAAGAAGCGCATAGCCGCTGTCTTTGCCCCACTGCCCGCCAAACCCCGCCACGTTTCCCCAACCGAGATTGTCGTAAGTGCTGTGGTCGACGACGATGAAAAGAATGCTGCTACTGGAATCAAATGTCGGTTTCAGGTCGTTGAGCACGTTGCCGACGCCGACCCTGCGGTACGAGCGGAGATAGCTGGCATCGGAGTCCGGCCCGTCCACGCGATGCACTACCGGGTCGCCCTGGTCGTCGGTTTCATACTGGAAGGTTTTGTTGCCGTATCCGCGAGCCTGCATCTGGTCGCGGTAAAGGGTCTGAATGCGGGGAATCCTTGCTTTTATGGAGTCGACCACGTCGGAGTTGAAGGAGCGGTCGTTGGGCAGGAAGTAGATCAACTTCACTGTGCGCGTTTGGCCGGCGTCCGAATCGGTCAGCGACTTGGCGGCCGGACTGCCGGTATGGTCGCGCTCCAACTTCTCGGCATCGAGCGGCCGGCAGGAACGCGCCCAGTCGATAGGGGAGGGGGAGGCATTGCCGGAGGCCGGCAACAGCAGAACAGCGAAAAACACTATACATGCGAGAACCGGAATTTTCATGGGGAATCCTCCTGTGGGCCGGATGAATCCGGGGAGGTTGTGAAGAATGGGTTCCGGGTAATTTTCATTCTCGACCGCCGTAACGGCGCAGGACTTCCGCCGCCTGGAATGCCTTTTTCCGCGACGCCCAGTAAAGCGGCCCCCAACCGTGATTGTCCCTGGCGTTGACATCAGCCCCGCTGTTCAACAGAACCTCCGCGGTCTTGTAAGCATTGTTTGAAGCGGCGGAATGCAGCGGTGTCCAGCCGAATTTGTCCTTGACGTTGACATCGGCTTTCTGTTGGAGCAGGACCTCGGCGGTTGCGGAAGCATCTTCCTTGGCCGCGGCCAGGTGCAGCGGCGTCCAGCCAAACAATGTTTCCCTGGCGTTGACATCGGCTCCCTGCTCGAGCAGGACTTCGGCGGTTGCAGAAGCGTCTTCCTTCGCGGCAACGTGGAGCGGTGTCCAGCCGTCCTTGTTCCTGGCGAGGACATCGGCTCCCTGCTCGAGCAGAGATACGGTCAACAGTGGCAGGTTCAGTCTCGCGGCAACATGCAGGTCGCTATCGCCGTCGTTCATTCCGCCCGGATGTGGAGGGCGCCCCACCTCTGCGACGAACGCTTCCTTCTGCCGCTGTTTTTCCAACGCGGCCTGGTCCCGGCGCTGTTTCTCCGATGCAGCCTTTTCTTCCCGCCGCTGCTTCTCCAGGGCCGCTTTTTCCCGCTGCTGCTTTTCCAAAGCCGCCCGGTCCTGGCGCTGTTTCTCCAGGGCGGCTTGTTCCCGAGCCTGTTTCTCAAGCGCCGCTTGTTCCTGCGGTTGTTTCTTTAATTCGGCTTGTTTGCGCCGCTGTTTCTCCAGGGCGGCTTTTTCCTGCTCCTGCTTCTCCAACGCGGCCTGGTCCTGGCGCTGTTTCTCCAGGGCGGCTTGCTCCTGAGCCTGTTTCTCCAGGGCCGCTTGCTCCCGGCGTTTCTCCTCCAATGCCACCTGTTCGGCATGCTCCATATACCTCTCGCCCCCGATCAGGAGAGCCGCCAGACCCAGGACTGCTGCAACGAGCTTGTATGGAAGCTTCTTCCGGGGCCTGCGCGCTTTCCCCGCATCGCTCAGGGACTCTCGCCACGCCGCAATGCTCTGCGGACGATCCGGGGCATCTACCGCCAGGGCAGTGTCTATCGCCGCAAGAAACTTTGGACTTGCTTTGCCCGCGCAGTGCTCAGCCACCGGAATCAGCGGGTCGTTCCGCATCCGGTCCGTTGCGTCGAAAGGGCTTTCTCCGGTCAGCGCCCGGTAACACACTCCCCCCAGCGCGTAAATGTCCGTCCAGGCTCCTTGAGCCGCCCGGGTCGAATACTGTTCGATCGGCGCATATCCCGGCGTTACTATCGACGTGACCGAGCGGCTTTTCGCGCCCATTGCCTGACGCGCGGCGCCAAAGTCCAGCAACACCGGGGAGCCATCCTTTGCCCGGAGGACGATGTTGCCGGGCTTGATGTCTCGATGCAGAAAGTCTGCTCGATGCACCACTTCCAACGCGCTCAGCAACGAATCCAGAATGCCATGGAGCTCGTTTTCGCTCAGCGTTCCCTTGCGCGTCAGATACGCGGACAGACTTTCCCCCTCCACGTAGTCCATTACGATATAGGCTGTGCGGTGGGCTTCGAAGAAGTGGTGAATGCGGACTATGCCGGGATGGTGAAAGCGGGCGAGGATGCGGGCTTCGTCCAGGAAGCGCTCCAGGCCCCATTGGAAATCGGGGGCGGCCTGGTCCGTCTGCGGAACGACCGACAGGTTCCGTTCGCGGGTAGCCAGGTCCGCGGGGAAGTACTCCTTGATCGCCACGGGGATGTCCAGAGTGACATTCCATCCCAGGTAGGTGATCCCGAACCCGCCGTGGCCGAGAACCCGGTGAAACTCGAAGTCGCGTATGCGAGTCCCTTTCGGCAACGCCAGGCGATGCTGTTGTTCCTCTCCCATCAGTCGGAACCGGGGGTGGATGGTAGCGGCGACGGCCCTACACTCTCGTCTCCTTCTTCCGGCTGGAACCTTTTTCGTTTCCAGCCTGCGGCTCGTCCCAACAGTCTGGCCCAACGTTTCAATCGGGGCATACCTGGGGCTTCAACTTCAGCAACATCAGCAGCTGTTTCCGGGCCCTCGGCAGGGGAGTACAACAAGAGGGTGGTATTGTCCTGACGGGGATTTCCGGCGGCTTTAACGGCCTGAATAAGGGCCGCGGCGCTGTCCTCCAATGACGCGTCCTGCGTTTTCTCGAGGATACCGGCGATCTCCCGATCGCCGAGGGTCATCAAACCGTCGCTCGCCAATAACAGCCGGTCGCCTTTCTCCACGGGAACGGGCTGCCGCGATACGTCCACCAGATGCAGGTTATCCCCCATGACCGCTGCCCGCAGCGAATGCCGGCTTGGATCCCGGGCGGCTTCCTCTTCGGTCATCCTCCCGGTAGCTACCAGGTCCGCGAGAACCGGTGCCATGGAGTGGTCTGCGTTCAACCGTTCCAATGCGCCTTTGCGGAACAACCACAACGGGGAATCCCCCACGCTGATCCAGTTCAGGCCTTCGCTCGAGACAACAGCCGCGACCAAAGTGGAACCCATGCCGTCCAGTTCGGGGTTTTGGGCAATGGCGTCGGCGATGGCTGTATTTGCCGATTGGAGACAGCCTTGGAGGCGATCGATGATCGACCCGGAAGCCCGCGGGTAGGCCTCGACGAAGATCCTTCTCAGAAGGCCGCTGGCAGCAGCACCGCCGACATGCCCGCCCATGCCGTCGGCCACCAGTAACAGGGAGTGTTCGTTACGGTCTTTTCCAAGGGCCCGTGCATCCACGAAGCCGTAATCATCTTCCTGGTAGCTCCGTTTGCCGCGGATTTGCTTCGCGGCACAGCGACCGCCTTCGGTCAAGGGTCTTGGTTTCCTTCCGAGTCCTGCCAGTCGAACGCGACGCCGCAGAAGGGCACGAACCGGAGAACCGTTTTTCCGATGCCGATCTGGCCCTGGGCCGGCAACTCGGTCGGTGCGAGAACGGGCTGGTCGCCGAGATACGTCAGGTTGGTGCCGCCGCCGTGCTGCACGAAAAACTTCCGTCCGCGGGGATCGTACGTGACCACCGCATGGCCGTTTCGCGAAATCTGGTCGTCGCCGAAATCGAGTTTGACGCGGTCGGTTGCGCCGCGCCCGAGGGAATTGGATCCATACCCCAGTTGCACGGCCCTGCCTTTTCCCGGCCCATCGACGATCACCAACCATCCCACAACCGGATCATCCATACCGCGGCCCTCTTCGGCGCTTTCCTGGCGTACCCCTTTGCCTGGCCGCCGCGCCCGTCCACCACCCACCAGCCGCGTTTTCTCCTCCTCTCCGGATTCGAGCGGAGGATGGTCAGTCTCCATCCGTTTGGTGGCTGCATCGAAACGCCCGGGGCCAGCTGCTTGATCGCCTTCCTGAGATGCCGGTGGCAGCGGCCTTTTGGCCTGGTCGGGCGAGGGGGAATCCTGTTCGGATTTCTCGGTCTTTTTCTCGGTGATATTGCCATCGGGGCGGCGAAAAACGGGCATGGTTCCCTCCCTTCCTGGGGGTTTCCAAAGGCGCAGAGGTCTCGACGGAGACTTACTTTTCGTAGAGCCGGTTGATAAGGTTGTCGAGGCAGTATTGCCCGGATTGGTTAAGGGCCATCTCCTCCCGGGTTTGAGCAATGTGGAGCGCAAACACCAGAAGAATGGACTGGACCAGGGCAAGCAGGGTGGTGTAGAAGGCGACGCCAAGCCGACCCGTGATCTGGCGCAGCAAGGTCGGGTCATGCGGGTCTACGATTTTGGCGGCATAGTCCAACGACAGGGCGATGCCAAGGACAGTCCCTACAAAACCCAGCGTCGGTATGAGCCAGACGAGATAGCGCAGCATCGAATATTTGAGATCGAGCTCGTGCTGAAACAATTCAAGGGAGGAATTCAGTAGAGAGTTGGCCTGGTTGACGGAGCGGCTTCCCTGGAATTGCAGAATGCAACGCACGATCAGACGCGGTAGATAAAAGGTCCGCTCCCTGGCTACGGGCATGGATTTCTGGTGCAAGGGCCCCAATTCGTGGGCCTGAAGCATAACCTCATCCCCTTCCGGCAGGTAACCTTTGGAAATCTGCTGCATTTCCAATTTGGCCTGGTTGAATCGCACACAGAGCTCACCGCAACCGAACCAGAACAAAAGCCACATGAGGTTCTGGATGGTGAACGGGTAGGAGAAGTTTTTGGAGTTCCGGTCCAACAGGAAATCGCCTGCAATGGAATCGGGACGATCGAAAACAAAGCTCAGAGCCGCTATGTATAAGATGCCCCCTGTCAGACTGACGGCGCTGGCGATCAGGCGTTGCTCCAAGTTGATCATTTTCGCTTTGACCATGTTCGATTTCGCCATGCCTATCCTCCTCTGGGCTGTTCATTTCAGCCCGGTTTTGCTCCCACCACGTACCCGTTATTCTGCTTTGTCAAATGCACGAGAAAATCGATGAATTTCCGGTCGGCTGTATAATTCCCCACGGCTACTGCGTGTATGGGTATTCTCTGCCTGTTTTCGGCGGTTACGGCTCGCACGACCGTGCGCCAATCCTCCGAGGGTGCACCATCGCTCAGAAGGATGATTTCCTCGGGGTGCAGGGCAATGGCCGCCAGCAAGGCGGCGCGGGTGGGGGTGACGCCATCAACCATTCCCATCCAGTCGTTTATCTTTTCTATCAGCTGATTTTCTGCATCCTTCCTGACCTGGAAGTATTCCTTGTTTTCGGGCCAGAAATGCAACGCGGTTCCCCGTTCAGGAGCCTGAAAACCGATCAGGCAGACCTCTATTTCGGATTTGAAGGCAGCGAGCATGTCCTGTATGGACAGGGTTATGAACTGGCGGTAGTCGTGCTCTCCAGGATGGTAGATGCTCCCCGACATATCTATGACGAATACGAACCTTTTGGCAATTGTTCTTATGCCGAGCAGAACGCTCGTGTCGTCTATCTTTTGTTGCAACGCCTGGACCTGTTCTACAAGTTCGGTTTTTGTTTGTTGGGCCAATGCCTTTTTCTGCTCGAGCCTGGTCTTTTCCTGTTTCAGCTCGACGTTTTTTCGCTCCAATTCGGTTCTTTCACGCTCTGATTTTTCCTGGTCCAACCGGGATCTGGATTCTTTCCGGTCCAGTTCGGCCTTGGCGAGGTCAAGGTCTGCCTTCGTCTGCTTCAAATCGGTTTTTGCCTGAGCCAACTCCCCCCTCACCTGGCCCAGGATTTCCAGATTCGGAAAAAGGGGGATAAGCACTACGGTAATCAGGATGAAAGCTCCGAGGGCGGATGCGAGCAGATCGAGCGCGGACATGTTGAAAATCGTGAGTTCCGGTCTGCGTCTTTTCATTTTCAGCTCACTCCTGGACCAGGCGCACCGAGAAAACAATCGGGCCTGTCTCGAGTCGATCCCCGTTTCTCAGAACCGCGGTTTCATGCGGGTTCAGCAGGCGGCCGTTGACCTTGGTCCCGTTCAGGGCGTCCAAGTCCTCCGCGTAGAGGGTGGCGCCTGTGTACCTCAGGCGAACGTGTTCGCGGGAGACCTCATCGTGGTCGATGACGAAATCGGCATTTTCCGGACTTCTTCCCAGCGTTACGCCGGCCGGATCACTCAATGCCAATGCCGATATGGTCAATGCGAATGGCCGGCCGGAGCTGTCCCGGCCTTCCAACAGGCATCTGAAAGGGGCGGGTTTCGGTGCGGCGGCCGCAGCCTGGTGTGCTTCATCAGCGTTTTTTTCCGCTGCCTTCAAACGGGACTCGGCACTGCGTAATTGTTCCTTCCTGCGGTTGGAGGCAAGCAGCCAACCGAGAAGGGTGAGCAACACCAGCGCCCCCCCGACTGGAATTCCCCACTTCAAGCTCAACGGGATCTCCTGCGCAGCTTCCTTACTGCTGCCGGCGGCCGCATCAGTCGCCGAATCGGACGACGCTTTCGCTGTCTCCAGGCTTTCGGCTTGGGCCTGAACCGCCAGCAGGCTAGCGGCCGCAGCTTTTACCGCGGTGTCGGCACGTGCTGTCGCGATCTTCAGACTTTCCGCCTGGGCTTTGGCTGCCTGAATGCTCTCGGCCGCCGCCTTTCTCGCAGCGTCCGCTCGCGCTTTCACCTTTTCCGCCTCCCGCCGGGCCGCCTCTTCTTTCTCCTTTGCCTCTTTTGCGGCCCTTCTAGCCGAGTCGGCCTGCGCCCTTGCCAGCTTCAGGCTATCCGCAGTCGCCAGCTTGTCCCGTTCCGCCCGCTCGAGAGCACTCAGGCATTCAGTATTTACCGCCTGATGCGCGATTTTGCGGTCGTCGAGAGCAGCTACCATGTCTTTGCTGCTCAAGGCAAAAACCGCTCCTTTCGGTTTCGCTGTCCGAAACGGCCACGGTCCGCTGCGAGGGTTCGGCATGTTGATTGCCACCACGTCTCCGCATTCGTTGAACAAGGGCATACCGAAGGCTTTTTCCGTTATCAGGGCATTGTGTTGCAGCAGGCGCCCCACGGCGAGGCCCGCCTTTTTGTCAAAAATGGTTTCGTAAGCGCCTATCGTTCCCTGAGAAAGCCGGACACCCCCCATTACATCGAAGCGCAGCGTCCGGACGGTTCGGCCTGTATCTGCTGCCTTTTCCGACAGTCTGAGGGGAGGCAGGTCCAAACCATCGGCTTGCAAAAGGGCAAGGTTGATTTCGCGGTCGACGAACACCGGCTCGGGAACCGACTCGGCGCCCGTTTTCAGGGACAATACCGTTACTCGCTCCGCTTCCTCAACGAGATGGGCATTCGTCAGGACATGTCCCGTTTCATTGACGACAAACCCGGCTCCCTCGACCGCAACCTGGTTATTCTCGTACGCCCTGACACGGACGATGCTTTCAGCAACGACATCGACATCTATCTGTGCCGCGGTGAACCCTGGACTAAAAATCCAAGGCGTTACAAAATAAATGACGCAGGGTAAGAGTTGTTTGCTCATGAATATCTATGGTTCCGGAATGCCGTCGAAAAGCTTTGGAAACAGCCCGGGGTCCAACCGCAACCTTTCCGGACTGTTCCCGCTCATTTCAGATTTCAGGGACCCAAGGCGATATCGCGCGGCCACTCCAACCCGGTGACGATGGTTTGGACCTGTGACCCGTCGAGGTTGGCCCGGCGAATCCTCTCCTCGATCCATTCGGTCCAGTATATCTTGCCCCCGCCCAGGTCGAGGGCAATGCCCATACTGTGTTCGGAGAAGAGGGTTTCGACCTGGGAACCGTCGAGGTTGGCCCGTTGAACTCCGGCATCCGAGGCCCAGTATATCCTGCCCCCCCCCTCGTCGACGGCCAGGTCGCGTGCACGATCCACCCCGGTGACGATGATTTCGAGTTGGGATCCGTCGAGGTCGGCCCACCTGATCTCCTCCCCGCGCCAGCCCCCCCAGTACATCTTGCCTCTGCTCAGATCCAGGGCGATGGCCTCTGACGCACCCGCTTCGGGGACGACGGTTTCGACCGGGGAACCGCCGAGGCCGGTGCGGTAGATTATCCCTTTCCAGTTCGCCAGGTAAGATTTGCCTTCGGTCACGTCCAGGGCGATGTCACTTCCCCATACGGTGCCGAGGCTTTCGATTTGGGATCCGTCGAGGTTGGCCCGCTTAATGCTCTCCCATTCCGTCCAGTATATCTTCCCACTGCCCGCGTCGAGGGCAATTCCCTCCGGATCCTCCAATCCGGAGACGATGGTTTGAACTTCGGAACCGTCGAGGTTGGCGCGCTGAATCTTGCCCGCATCGGAGTCCGCCCAGTACAGTATTCTGTACGTCGACCCTCGTTCGCCTTGAGGTCCTTGAGGTCCCTCAGGTCCTTGTTCCCCTTCCCCCTGGGGTCCCTCAGGTCCTTGTTCCCCTTGAGGCCCTTGGGGTCCCTCTGGCCCTTGGGGCCCTTGTTCGCCTTCGCCTTGAGGTCCTTGAGATCCTGGTTCACCCTTTTCTCCTTGGGGCCCTTGAGGTCCCGTTGGGCCCTCAGGGCCTGTGCATGCGGCGAGGGCGAAAGCGAAAATCAAAGAAAGCGCGAAATATTTCATTTCCTGCTCCTTTCAGATGAAGAGGGCTGGTTTTCCGATGAATGCCCTCTTGCAAGGTTTTTTTTCTACTGCGCCGAGGACCTGGCCGGGTTTTCAGTGTCGATCCTCGAGCACCCATCGCTGTTGCAGGCGGTGACCCAGTAGTTGATGTCGAAAAGGCCTGGTTCCGGTGCGTCAGTGTGAACGTAGGTCGTCTCGGAGACCTGTGTAGCAAGTTCCTCGCACCAGCTCGGCTTGCCGCTTTGCTCCAGATGGCAGGATGTGAAGAAATCGTCCCAGTAGATATTGTAGTGGGTAGCCCTTTCCACAGGTTCCCAACTGACGACTATCGTCTCCTCATCCCACCCGAATCGTTGGTTTCCTGGACTTGTGCAGTACGGCACCGACGCCCCCTCGGGCAGGCATCCATTCAGCTGGTTGTTTCCATCGAGAAACAGGATTTGCAGGTTTTCGAGGTTTCCCAGTTCGGACGGGACCACTCCCTCCAGCCTGTTATCGTTGAGGCTCAGGTATTCCAGGTTTTCGAGGTTTCCCAGGACCGTTGGAATCTCCCCCTGCAGCTTGTTGTTCCCCAGGGCCAGCGCCAGCAGGTTGCCAAGTTTGCCCAATCCCGACGGAACTTCTCCCTGCAGCTTGTTGTTCTCCAGGCCCAGGGTTTCCAGGTTGCCAAGGTTGGCCAGTTCCGCCGGAACCTCCCCCCGGAGCTCGTTGCTACGCAGGTTGAGGAATTCCAGGTAGGGGAGGTTGCCCAGTTCCGGCGGGATCGTTCCCCACAACCCGTTCTCCGGGAGATCGAGCCGGATGACGTAACGGCCGCCTGGGTTGGTGGTGACGCCGTACCATTCACTGATGGGGACCTCACTCAACCAGTTGGTGTTGTCCTTCCAGCTCTGTCCGCCCGCGGCATCGTAGAACGCGATCAGTACGGTACTGTCTGACATGGCAGGGGAGGCAGCAGATCCTTGTTCATCTTGCGGTCCTTGAGGTCCTTGTTCGCCTTGAGGCCCTTGGGGTCCCTCAGGCCCTTGGGGCCCTTGCGGTCCCTCAGGCCCTTGCTCGCCTTCGCCTTGGGGCCCTAGAGGCCCTTGTTCGCCCTGGGGCCCTGGAGGCCCCATCGGCCCTTGAGGTCCTTCGCAGGCGACGAGGCCGAAAGCTAACAACGGTATGAACGCAAAGTAGTTCATCGACTGCCTCCTTCCGGATGCAATAAGTAAACCGGCACGGGTGCGTGGTTCGCCCACGTCTAAGATTCCTCCCGTTCATCACAGGATATGTTCTGAAGCTGTCCACAATCTTTGAATATCAAGCAGGCCGCGTCCTGCAGACCCTGTCGGGCTTCTGCCTCGGTGTCTTCAGAGACACTGATGGTGCCAGAAACTTGCCCTCCGAAGAGGCGGTCTCTGCCAGTGGCAGTAGCGGTACAAGACCACTTCCATTTTGGTTCCGGTTCCGATTCGACAACCGGTTCCGATTCAACTACCGGTTCCGATTCAACAACCGGTTCCGGCTCAACTACCGGCTCCGGCCCGGTTCCCTTGCCGCTGGCTCCACAAGCGGCCCAGCCCAACAGCAACCCGAGAAGGGGGATTCGCCTCCGTCCGAGCATGGGTTCCATCTTCCTGGGTGAAGGAGTATTTCCTGCGAGTCAGATCCAAGCCGTCGGGCAGGGAAGAGGCGTACTCATCCAGCCTGGGGTTTGTGCTGACGCCTGAACAGTGGTCGGATGAGTACTCCTCTTTCAAGTAATCCAATCCTAAATGCCGGCTCCGGGATCCTCCCTGCTATCGATGGTCGAGCACCCATCGCTGGTACAAGCAGTAACCCAGTAGAGGTGGAAGGACTCCGCCCGGGTGGTATTGTGGATGTAGGTTGTCTCAAAGATTTCGGTAGCTATTTCCTCACAACCGGAGAACCCCTCGGTTGAACCACCAGAGCTCACTGTGCAGTTATCTTGGAACCGACTATCCTCCCAGTAAAGATTGTAATGGGTAGCCCCTTCCACGGGATCCCAAGTGAGGTGTACACCCTCCTTCAGCAGAGCCTTTAAGCTCGTTGGAATGGAGCAGTACGGCACCGATGCCCCCTCCGGCAAGCATCCATTCAGTTCGGTGTTTCCCTTGAGGAACAGGTCTTCCAGGTTGGGGAAGTCCGCCAAAAAATCCGGGACCACTCCCTCCAACCTGTTTCTGCTCAAGCCCAGAACTTCCAGGTTCTGGAGGTTTTCCAGTTCTGGAGGAATTTCCCCCTCCAACCTGTTGCCACTCAGGGACAGGGTTTTCAGGTTGAGGAGGTTCCCCAGTTCCGGTGGTATTTCCCCCTGCAACTCGTTGTTTTCCAGATTCAAGAATTCCAGGTTTTCGAGATTGCCGAGTTCCGGTGGAATTTCCCCTTGCAAATCGTTTCCTGACAGACCCAGGTATTTAAGGTTTTCGAGGTTTGCCAGTTCCGGTGGAATCTCCTCCCGTAACTGATTACCGAAGAGGTACAGAGTTTCCAGGAAGGTGAGGTTTCCCAGTTCGGGTGGGATCGTCCCCCACAAAGCATTCTCCCTTAAATCCAGCCCAAGGACGACGCGGCCGCTGGGGTTGGTGGTGACACCGTACCATTCGCTGATGGGGGCAGAGCTGAGCCACCGGGACTTATCCGTCCAGGCTTCCCCGCCCGCAGTATAGTAAAGAGAGACCAAAGCGGCGCTGTCTCCCGTGGCCTCGAAGACGGGAGGTTCCTGTCCCCCTGGTCCGTCTCCGGATCCTCCAGGCCCTGGAGGTCCCTCAGGTCCCTGTTCGCCTGGAAGCCCTTCAGGTCCTTGGTCGCCTTGTTCGCCTGGAAGCCCTTCAGGTCCTTGGTCGCCTTGTTCGCCTGGAGGCCCTTCAGGTCCTTGGTCGCCTTGTTCGCCTGGAAGCCCTTCAGGTCCTTGGTCGCCTTGTTCGCCTGGAGGCCCTTCAGGTCCTTGGTCGCCTTGTTCGCCTGGAAGCCCTTCAGGTCCTTGGTCGCCTTGTTCGCCTGGAAGCCCTTCAGGTCCTTGGTCGCCTTGTTCGCCTGGAGGTCCCTCGGGCCCTTGTTCGCCTTGAGGTCCTTCGGGGCCAGGAGGCCCTGGTTCGCCATCTCCGGTGCCCGCAGGCCCTTCAGGTCCTTGGGGACCCTCAGGCCCTTGGGGTCCTTCAGGTCCTGGGGGTCCTTCGCCTTGGGGTCCTTGAGGTCCCTCGGGCCCTTGTTCGCCTTGAGGTCCTTCGGGGCCAGGAGGCCCTGGTTCGCCATCTCCGGTGCCCGCAGGCCCTTCAGGTCCTTGGGGACCCTCAGGCCCTTGGGGTCCTTCAGGTCCTGGGGGTCCTTCGCCTTGGGGTCCTTGGGGTCCCTCGGGTCCTTGAGGCCCCTCAGGTCCTTGTTCGCCTTCGCCTTGAGGTCCTTGATCGCCTTGAGGTCCTTGGGGTCCCTGATCGCCCTGGGGTCCTTGAGGTCCTTGATCGCCCTGGGGTCCTTGAGGTCCCTGATCGCCCTGGGGTCCTTGTTCGCCTTCGCCCTGGGGTCCTTGAGGTCCTTGATCGCCCTGGGGTCCTTGGGGTCCCTCAGGTCCTGGGGGTCCTTCGCCTTGGGGTCCTTGAGGTCCCTCGGGCCCTTGTTCGCCTTGAGGTCCTTCGGGGCCAGGAGGCCCTGGTTCGCCATCTCCGGTGCCCGCAGGCCCTTCAGGTCCTTGGGGACCCTCAGGCCCTTGGGGTCCTTCAGGTCCTGGGGGTCCTTCGCCTTGGGGTCCTTGGGGTCCCTCGGGTCCTTGAGGCCCCTCAGGTCCTTGTTCGCCTTCGCCTTGAGGTCCTTGATCGCCTTGAGGTCCTTGGGGTCCCTGATCGCCCTGGGGTCCTTGAGGTCCTTGATCGCCCTGGGGTCCTTGGGGTCCCTCCGGTCCTTGTTCCCCTTCGCCCTTTTCCCCTTGAGGCCCCTGATCGCCTTGATCCCCTTGAGGTCCTTGAGGTCCTTGATCCCCTTGATCCCCTTGAGGTCCTTGATCGCCTTGATCCCCTTGGGGTCCTTGATCGCCTTCGCCTTTGGGTCCTTCAGGTCCTTGATCGCCCTGGGATCCTTGTTCGCCTGAAGGCCCCATCGGGCCCATCTGGCCCGATGTGCCATCCTTGCCCGGCGGGCCCTGAGGTCCTCTGCATGCGGCGAGGCTGAAAGCCAATAGCAAAAACAGTGCGGAGTATTTCATAGCCTTCCTCCTTGCGGTTGGCTGGAAAAACGGGGTTTTGAAAAGTTTATCAGTCATTTTTTGATTCAGTTGCCTCGGGAAAAGTTCAGGACTTTGTTGAACTCTCATGGCCAGGATGGAAAGGGCTGGCGCTGGCAAGGAGATTAAAAATGAAGCATCAGTTTCGCACCTGGCCCGTAGCGCCCCCAAACGGGATCCAATCCCAACGTGGCTCGGTCTTCACCAAACTCCAGCAGATGGCTGAAATCAGGTTGCTGACCTTCCTGATTGATGCGATTGGCAGAGAGGTTTGCGTCAATCACCGACCACATCAAGCTGCCTAACCAAAGAGGAGCCCCGATAAAGATTGTCCAATCATCTTCATCCTCATCGACCCACTGGAGCGGGTTCCAGGACGATTTCGGGTTGTCCCATTCCTCCCAATTATCCCTCAAACCCCACCACACAAACCCTGCCCCTGCCAGTGCAACTCCGAGTTGGGGCAGCCCTTTGTCGTATTGGTCATTATAGAATTGTCCGGTACCGGGAATCAGCAACGACAGGCCGGAAGCAAGCCAGGGATTTTTCTTTTTGGCCTTGATGAATCCTTCTTCCATTTTCATCACCGGTTCCCTGCTGATTTCGGCGATCTCGTATATCGTGTAGACGAAAACGCTTCCGTCTGCGGTTTGTATCTTCAACGATTCGCCGGGAATCTGCTCAATGATGGTGCCGCGAACGGTTTCTCCATTCTTCAGGTGAATGACATCTTCAATCTTCTGGGCGAGGAGCGGCGAGTGAATTACAAGCGCCGTCAAAAAGAAAACCGTTAAAAAACGCTGCATAATTTCGTTCCTCCTTACGAATCAAGGGGCAAAATGGGCCGGGACGCGCCGCAAACCCCAAAAATGTCGACCATTTTGTCTATTTGCCATTGAGTCTGGTACCCAGCCCGAGCAGGAGCGAGAAGTCATTAACTTCGTCCTCAAACCATAGCCGATACCGCCCTTCCGCCCGAAGGACGAAAGCAGGGCCCAGACGCCACTGATAACCCAAGCCGGCTCCGGCGGAGAAATCAGTCTCCGAGTCGTACTCGTCGCTCAGGACGATTAAAGCGCTCTGTCCTAGTATGTAGACACCGGGCAATGCGTTGCTATTCGGAAAGAATGCACCCCGGCCCCCAAGATAAAGTGAAGTGATGCCATCTCCGTCTACTGCAATACGCCCGAAATTGAATTCGGGCCCAATGGTCAGCTTTTCACTCGGAAACCAGGATACGTAAAGCGAAGGGGTCCCGAAGCCACCTATAAAGCCACCCGGCGCCCCAATCATAGTTATCCCATCGCCATCAGAAGAAAGGTGAGAGAACCCGAAGAGCGTTCCGATTTCGGCCCCGGTGGCGGCCTCTTCCGTCTCCATCACAGGTTTCTTGGCGATTTGGGCGATCTCGTCTATGGCATAGACGAAAACGCTGCCACCTTGGGTTTGGATCTTCAGCGATTGGCCGGGAATCCGCTCGATGATGGTACCCCGAACGACGCTTCCGTTCTTCAAGTGGACGACATCCTCCATCTGCTGGGGGAAAAGCGGCGTAGTCACTATAAGAGCAGTCAGGTACACGACCGGGATAAACCGTAGCATATCTTTCTCCTTTTCAAGGATACATTTTGAGGGAGTCTTCCAAAAGAGTTTGGTGAGCGTATCAATCCTCTGATTGCCCCCGTCATTCAGGCTCCAGCCCATTGGTGCAGTCTCTATCGCAGCAGGGTGAGCTTGCGCGTCAAAACAGCCTCGTTCGTAACAAGCCGGTACAGATAGATGCCGCTGGCCAGGGGACGGCCGGCATCGTCGCGGCCGTCCCAGTGGACACGGTGGAAGCCGGCCTGTTGCGGCTCCTGGCGCAGGACCGCCACCCTCTGTCCGGTCAGCGCGAACACTTCCAATTGGGCCGGACCCGGCTCCAACAGGAACCAGGAAATGATGGTCTCGCTGTTGAACGGATTGGGCGCGTTCTGGTGCAGCTGGGTTTCCGCAGGCAGGCCGATCATATCCCGGGCCATGGCCACCATCTTGGCGCGCTCCGGCGGATCGAAGGCATCGATGAACTGGAAGAAGTCGACGAAATCGACCGTGCCGTTGCCGTCGAGGTCGAAACGGGCGTCGCTGCCGCCGTAAGCGTCGATGAACTGGAAGAAGTCGACGAAATCCGTCTTGCCGTCGCCGTTGAAATCGGTAGCGGCAGGGGTTTGAGTTGGCGGTGTGGTTGTACCCGTACCTGGGTCTTGGGGTGCGTCTGCGACCGGTGTATCCCCATCGGTTGGCATGTCATAGGCGTACAGCTTCTTGTCCAATCGGTCGGCAACCCACATGGTGGAGCCGTTCGACCACATTCCGTACGGGAGTGTATTTCCGGCATCCCTTAGGTGGAAATCCTTGACCGGTTCCTCCGCCCCGGTGGTCAGGTTGTAGGCGGTCAGCTTGAAATAATTGTTGGTGTTTGCTACCCACAGAGTCCCTCCGTCAGACCAGATGCCCGCAGGGAGAATATCCAATTCGAAGCCCTTGGTCGGTACCCTGGCCCTGGATGCCATGTCGTAGGGGTTAAGGTTCCAGTACCAAAAGTCCGCCACCCACATGGTTGCTCCGTCCGACCAGATGCCCGTAGGGCGAATATCCAATTCGAAGTCCTTGGCGGGTACCCTGGTCTTGGATGCCATGTCGTAGGCGTAAAGCTTGTCGTCCAAATTGTCCGCCACCCACATGGTTGCTCCATCCGACCAGATGCCTCCTATCCATTGGTTTCCGGCAGCTCTCAGCGTATCGAAGTCTTTGGCGGGTACCCTGGTCTTGGATGCCATGTCGTAGGCGTAAAGCTTGTGGTCCACATCGTCCGCCACCCACATGGTGGTGCCGTCCGACCAGATGCCTCGTGGCTGTTGGTTTCCGGCCGCTTTCATCGTGTTGAAATCGTTCCCGGGGTCCCGGGGGCAACACTTTACAACGGACGTTACCTGCCACTGGCGGACCTTGCCGTCCTCTGAGCCGCTGACCAGCATGCGGCGATCCGGACTGAAGGTCACGCTGCGGACAGGAGACTCGTGCCCGAGTGTGGCCAGGAGTCCTCTAGTAAGGTGCCACAAGCGCGCGTTGCCGTCCGCACTGCCGCTGGCAAAGAGGGTATCGCCGGGACCGAAGGCCACGCTCAGGACGGGAGACTGGTGATCGAGCGTGGCGAGGTGTTCCCCGGTGAGAACATTCCATAAGCGCAATGTTCCATCCGTACTGCCACTTGCCAGCAGGCTGTCGTTGAGACTGAGAGCAATGCTCCTGACGGCTTCGGTGTGCCCGGTTAGAGTGCGCTGGTGCGCACCTGTCCCCGGGTTCCAGAAACGGATGGTCGAGTCCGCGCTGCCGCTGGCCAGTTTGTCGCCAGTGGAGCTGAAGGCAACGCTCAAGACACTGTCGGTATGCCCGGTGAGCGTCCGCTGGTGGGTACCGGTTTCCGCGTCCCAGAGACGGATGGTCGCGTCCGCACTACCGCTGGCCAGCCGGCTGTGGTCACGGGGACTGAAGGCGGTGCCCAGGATCGCGGCGGTGTGCCCGATGAGAGTGGTGAGCTCCCCGGTGTCGGGTTCCCACAAGTGCAGCTTTCCGTCCTCGGTCCCACTGGCCAGCAGGCAGCCATCGATCGGACAGAGGGCCAGACTAAGGACAGGAGACAGAAGCTCCAGGGAAGCCTTGAGCACCCCGGTCGTGAGATCCCACACTGCAATTGTGAAGTCGTAACTGGAGCTGATCAGCGTCTCGCCGTCCAGGGTTAAGATTGCGCCCGTGACGGCAGCCGTATGGAGGGTGAGGGTGGCAAGGTGGCTGACAGTGAGGTCGAGGACCTCGACGGCGACCTCAACCACCTCGACGGCGACCTCCACGAGGCCGACGGTGAAGTCGATGATTCCTTCGGTGACGTCGAAAATTCCTTCGGTGACGTCTTCGATTCCTTCGACAACATCATCAATTGTCCCTGCACCGTGGCTGGTGTCTGGCAAGAGACATACCACAAGCATCGCCGCGATGGTCCACAAGATGAGTTTTCGATTGAAGAGTGGGGTTTTCATCTGGTAACTTCCTTATCTCAGCAGGGTGAGCTTCTGCGTCAGAACGGTCTCGGCGCCCACTAGCCGGTAGAGATATACCCCGCTGGCCAGGGGGCGGCCCTTATCGTCGCGGCCGTCCCAGTGGATGCGGTGGAAGCCGGCCTGCAACGGCCCCTGGTGCAGGACCGCAAGCCGCTGCCCGGTCAGGGAAAAGACCTCCAGCCGCACGGGACCCGGCTCCAGCAGAAACCAGGAGATTACGGTTTCGCTGTTGAAGGGGTTGGGCCAGTTCTGCTGCAGGTCGGTTTCGGAAGGCAAGCCGATCAACTCCTGGGCCAGCGCCAGCAACTTGGCCTGCCCCGACTGGTCGAAGGCGTCCACGAACTGGAAGAAGTCGACGAAATCGACGGTACCGCTGCCGTCGAGGTCGAAGCGGGAGTCCGTGCCGCCGAACGCGTCGATAAAGAGGAAGAAATCCACGAAGTCCGTCCGGCCATCGCCGTTGAAATCCGTCGAGGCTTGCGCGGCGGTGACGTCACCGATGATCTCCAGCGGCAGGTCGGGGGATTTGACGAGTTCGTAGCCGTAATGGTTACTGGGCAATCCCGGCAAGTTGCCGATATCCACGGTTACGGCAGCGGTTGTGCCGGAGGTGCGGGTTACATTGAGTGGCTGGCTTTCGACGCTTCCCTTGGGAATCGTGATAGTCGTCGCGCCGCCACTGGTGCTGCCGTTTACAACAGTGATCGCCAGGACCAAATAAAAGGGCGCGCCGGGGTGGGCAACCGCCTTGAACTGACCATCCTTAACCTTCTCCAGCGTCACGGTAAGGGGTACGAGGTTGACCGCGTTGCCTTTCCACAACGAAAGCTTTCTCAGTGCCGTCAACCCGGAGAACAGACCCGCTGGAAGCGTCGTAAACTCGTTAAAGCTCAAGTCGAGATCTGCCAAAGATGTCAACCCGAAGAACAGGCCCCCTGGGAGCGTCCTGAACTCGTTGTATTCCAAGTCGAGGTATCTCAGAGCTCTTAGCCCGGAGAATACTTTCCCGGGAAGGGTCGAAAATTTGTTGTTGTGCAGCGAGAGCGTGTCCAAGGCGGTCAGCTCGGAAAACACCTCGGCTGAAAAGGTGGTCAATTGGTTGTGACTCATCCGGAGAAATGTCAGGGACGACAGCCCGTCAAACACCCCGTCGGCCAGGGTGGTATATAGGCCATGGTCCAGGTACAGGTGGGTCAGGGCCGTCAACCCGGAAAATACTCCCGTGGGTAGGCTGGTCAGTTGGTTGCCATTCAGGCTGAGTGTCTTCAGTCCAGTCAACCCGGAAAAGACCCCCACCGGCAATTCATCTAGGGGTGTGTTCTCTATGCTGAGACGTGTTACTGCCGTCAACCCGGAAAAATCCCCGGCTTTTAGTACTGTAGTGGAGGGGTAGCTCATGGTGAAACGTCCCCTGATCCCAGCGAGATGGGCTTCGGTTACATTACGGCAATCGCTTACGCCGGGAATCACACGCACAATCTCGTCGCGCACCTGCGGCGTGCGGTCACAGACGGGGGTGTTGCCTCCCGCCAAAGGATCGATAACCTCCAATGGCATGTCGGCGGATTTGACGAGTTCGTAACCGAAATGGTTACTGGGCAATCCCGGCAAGGTGCCGATATCCACGGTGACAGGGAATGTCGTGCCGGGGGTGCGGGTCACAGTGAGCGCATCGCTTTCCACAGTGCCGGCAGGTATGGTGATCGTAGTTGCGCCGCCGTTGATACTGCCGTTCGCAACATTGAGCGGCAGGACAATATCAAAGGGTGCACCGGTAGGTGCTACGGCCCTGAACTGCCCCTCTCCGGATTTCCTCAGGGATACGGTGAGGAGCAGGGGATCAACAGAGTTACTCTGCAAAGCGAGTCTGGACAGCCCGGTCAGTCCTTCAAAAATGCCATCTGGAAGCGAGGTCAACTGGTTGCCGATCATACGAAGGTCTGTCAACGAGGAGAGTCCTTCCAATAGATCTGCTGGCAGTGTCGTCAACTGGTTGAGGCCGAAGCGAAGCGTTGCCAGGGAAGATAGCCCGGAGAAAATGTCCTCAGGCAGACTCGTAAGTTGATTACCCCACAGTCGGAGTTCTTCCAAACTTGTGAGCCCTTCAAAATCTCCGGGTTTCAAGGAGGTTATGTCTCTATCGTTGAGATACAGGGCAGTAATCTCCGCAAGATGCGTCCCGGTAATGTCTGCATAGCTGGAGATGTTCGGATAATCAAGGCGGACTACGCCGAGAATCGCCTCACGAACTTGAGAGGTGCGCTGGCTGACGGCGGTAATGGGAGCGGTCCACTCGGACACGTCCCAGAATTTGATCCCCTTGTCCGCAGTGCCGATCAGTTGCTTTCCATTGGGTGAAAATAACATCCTTCCCACCCCTCCCGGTCCCCCTGAAATGGTGGCCAGGAGTTCTCTCGTCGGAACGTTCCATATTTCAATCAATCCATTTGCGGTTACCGCGAGGATTGTTCCATCGGGCGAAAACGCCAGCTGCGCGTAATTGTATTCCCGCATATGGTTGAGGGCGCCGGTCTGTACTCCTGTCGACAGACTCCATAGCTTGATGGCCCAGGAAATCGATGATGCGAGAGTTGCACCATCCGGTGACAACGCCACGGTGCCAACCGCATCCGTGTTAATGGTGGAGTTCTGTGACCTCGTTTGCACATCCCAAATCCTGACTGTTCCATCCCGCCAGGATTTGGTGGCGAGCTTCCCACCAGGAAGAAAGTCGAGTGAGACAATCCCATCCGTATGTCCTTCAAGCGTAGCGACATGTGCTTCTGTTGCCACGTTCCACAGCCTGACCGTGTTATCCCGAGACCCTGAAGCGAGCAGCGTTCCATCGGGCGAAAAGTCCAGAGCCAGAACCTGGCCCGTATGCCCGTCGAGCGAGGCGGCTTCTTCTCTTGTGTTCACGTTCCACACCTTGATTGTGCCATTCGCCGATCCGGAAGCGAGCAGCGTCCCGTCGTGTGAAAAAGCGACGGACCAGTTCGTGTATCTGTTGCCCTCGGTATGGCGAAAGTCGGTTATGCGTTCCCTTTCCGTAGCGTCCATCAATTCGACTATACCTCCCGTCCCGATCGCCAAATGCGAGCCATCATGAGAAATCGCCATGCCGCCGATGTCATAGTAATAAGGCCGGTCAACTGTGGCGATGTGTTGCCGCGAATGCCCTGCCTCAAGATTAAACTGCTTATCGCTATTGGGGATATTATTCCGATTGCCATCTGTATCGACCGCTATGACATGAATTCGATGCTGAACCGTGTTGGAAAGCGTCGTATGAGCCTCAGGGCTAGTGCCGACGTTGTCGGACGGAAGCCTGCCATCAAAGTTGAATTCAACAACGGTATCTGTTTCAGCCGACAATCCATGACACGCTTTCACTTCGGGAGTGCCGCCCAAAAAGGGGTTTTTGGGCATCACGAACAGGATTAACTGGTGAAGTCCATCATCATCTCGAACTCTCAGTTGGACGGGCATACTTGCTGATCCGAAAGGATACTCAGAAGATGAAACAAGCTCCACCGTGGGGGACGATTCATTTTGAAGTGGGACATCGGAATTGAAGTATGGATTCGCCGCTAGAAACTTGGCGGCGCAAGGTGACAATTTCGCTGATGCCCGATCCGCTCGCCCGTACGACATTATGTATTCATTATCACGGAAGTCATGGTGCAAACCGAAGGAATGCCCAAGTTCATGCGCGGCGGCAAACCAGTTCCATTCGCCGTAAATCATCGCCCATCCGCTGCCCTTCGAGCCTGTTCCGACTCCATGCACGGATCTGGCACTAACGTCCATGACGATCAGTATGATATTGGCAGAGTTGTCGAATGCTCGTTTAATCTCGCCCTCTGTATAACCTCGGCTGCTGTAGTGGCTGTCGGAGGAGTCCCCATCGACGCGGTGGACGATCGGGTCGCCTTGGTCATCGGTTTCAAAATCGAAAGTTTTGCGACCGTGCCCATGCGTCTCCATCTGGTCGGCGAAGAAGGTTTGGAGATCAAGAATCCCCGATTTCAGCGAATCGACGACCTCGGTGCGATACGGCCGGTCGTTGGGCAGGAAGTAGAAGAGCCGCACGGTGCGCGGTTCGCCGACGTTCAGATCCTGCAGGCGCTTTGCGGAAGGAGGGTACTGATGGCGGTTCAACTGGTCGGGATCGACGGGCTGGCAGAAATGCACGCGGTCGGGTGGAAGAGGAGAAGCATAGGCGACAGCCAGCGGTGTAAGAAAAAAAGCGGGCAACCCCATGAAGGCAGAAAGAAAAACGGGAGTTTTCATAGGGTAATGCCCCCTGTTCCTTTCGATGTCCCGCAACCCCTGCTGGAATTCTGGCAAACCGTTCGCTCACCGTTGAAAAAGTGAGTTTCTGCCTCAGGACGCCCCCGGCCCTTACCAGCCAGTAGATTCCCCTGCCATGGAACGATCGGCCCCGGGGGGATTTTCCCGATTCGTGCTTGGGCTTTTCATCGGTCAGGAATGCCTATTCAAATTCCCCCATGGTGACGCGTCCGTTCTCGACCCTGCATCCCCCTGTTGCAATACAGGTATAAGTGGTTCCATCCTGCAGTTCCATCTGGCCGCCATTGTTGAAAGTGATTGTCGTCGTGCTCCCAGAGCTGGTAAGACTTGCACCACCGGTAAGGCGCGCTGGAAAGAAGGAACCGGTGGGGACATTCGGGAGCGCATCGCCCACTCCATAGGTGTTGCTGCTACCGCCGTTGCTGCCACTGGCGCTCTCGGCTCCCAGGGCCAACCCCGATGGATCGACCAGTCCGTCGGAGCTGGTGAGAAGGTCCTCGACTCCGGAACCGTCGAGGTTTGCTCGCTGCAGCTTGTTCGTCTCCGCGTCGGTCCAGTAGATCTTGCCCCCCGCTACGTCCAGGTCCAGACCATTGGGACCGCTCAGCCCGCTGGTTACCAGGTCTTGGACATTGGAGCCGTTCAAATCGGCCCGCTGGATCTTGTCCGTGCCCCGGTCGGTCCAGTAGATCTTGCCGCCGGCCACGTCCAGGGCCACCCCGTTGGGGCTGGCCGAACCGCTGGTTATGGTTACCAGGTCTTCGAGATTGGAGCCGTCCAGATCGGCCCGTTGAATCTTGTCCGCTCCCGGGTTCGTCCAGTAGATCTTTCCGCCGGCCACGTCGACGGCTATTTCTGCTGGAAAAGCCAATCCGGCCAGGGTCAGGAGGTCTTCGACATTGGAGCCGTCGAGGTCGGCCCGCTGGATCTTGGACGACTGCCGGTCGGTCCAGTACATCTTGCCGCCTGAAACATCCAGGGCCAGACCGTATGGGATCCCCAGACCGCTTGTGATCAGGTTTTCGACATTGGAGCCGTCGAGGTCGGCCCGCTGAATCTTGGCAGTGCCCGCGTCGGTCCAGTACAGCTTGCCGGCGGCCGCGTCCACGGCCAGCCCGTCCGGTCCATCCAGTCCGGTTGTCACCAGGTCTTCGACATTGGAGCCGTCGAGGTCGGCGCGTTGGATCTTGTCCGTGCCCCAGTCCGACCAGTACAGCTTCGACGCCCCGTCGGGTTGGGGCTCTGGCTGAGTGACGGTCGCAGAGACGGTTACGGTTACGGCCGAGGAGCAGTTGTTTCCGGTATCGCTTTCATCGCTGACGCTCTCGACGCAAGCCCCGTAGTAGTAGGTGCCGGTGGTGGAGGGGGCGCTGAGGCTGATCGACTCGGAGCTGGTCCTGGAGGCTGACAGGCTGCTCACCGGGTCGGTGCCGACCTGGCTGTCTCCGGTTGAAACCGTCGCGTCGGTGGAGCGGTAGTAGCGCAGAGTGGTCGAGCCAGCCCCCCCGGTTCCCTGGTTGCGGACCGTGGCACTCAAGGTGAAGGAGGCGCCGGCAGTCGGGCTGCTGTTGCTGACCGTAGGGGCATCGACGACCAGGTCCGGGGCTGGGGCGGCGCCCACGGTTACGGTCACGGCTGCGGAGCAGTTGTTCCCGGTGTTGCTTTCCCCGCTGACGCTCTCGGCGCAGGCGCCGTAGTAGTAGGTGCCGGCACTGGAGGGAGCGCTGAGGCTGATCGACTCGGAGCTGGTCCTGGAGGCTGACAGGCTGCTCACCGGGTCGGTGCCGACCTCGGTGTCGCTGGTGGAAACCGTCGCGTCGGTGGATCGGTAGTAGCGCAGGGTGGTCGAGCCGGCCCGACCGGTACCCTGGTTGCGGACGGTGGCGCTCAGGGTGAAGGAGGCGCCGGCCGTCGGGCTGCTGTTGGTGACCGTAGGGGCATCGACGACGAGATCGGGGGCCGGTGCGGCGCCCACGGTTAATGTCACGGCTGCGGAGCAGTTGTTTCCGGTATTGGTTTCTCCGCTGACGCTCTCGACACAGGCACCGTAGTAGTAGGTTCCGGCGCTGGAAGGGGCAGTCGGATTGGTATTTGCAACGTACCCTCCACCTGTGCCAAGAAGTGGCACCGAGTCCGTGTCCAGCTGTGTGTCGCTGGAAGAGATCGTCGCGTCGGTCGAGCGGTAGAAGCGCAGGGTAGTCGCCGCCGCCTGACCATTGCCCTGGTTTTCTACTGTGACGCTCAGAATGAAGGAGGCTCCCGCGGTCGGAGTGCTGGGGTTTGCGCGAGGCGTACCAACCACTATGTCCGGGGCAGGTGCGGCGCCCACGGTTACGGTCACGGCTGCGGAGCAGTTGTTCCCGGTATCGCTTTCGTCGCTGACGCTCTCGACGCAAGCGCCGTAGTAGTAGGTGCCCGCATTCGATGGGGCTGAGAGGAAGATCGACTCGGAGCTGGTTCGGGAAGCGGACAGGGTGCTCACCGGGTCGGTGCCGACCTCGGTGTCGCTGGTGGAAACCGTCGCGTCGGTCGAGCGGTAGTAGCGCAGGGTGGTCGAGCCCGACCGAGCGGCACCCTGGTTGCGGACGGTGGCCCTCAGGGTGAAAGAGGCGCCGGCCGTCGGGCTGCTGTTGCTGACCGTAGGGGCATCGACAATCAGGTCAGGAGCAGGTGCGGCGCCCACGGTAACGGTCACGGCTGAGGAACAGTTGTTTCCGGTATCGCTCTCATCGCTGACGCTCTCGACGCAGGCCCCGTAGTAGTAGGTGCCGGCATTCGATGGGGCGGAAAGGAAGATCGACTCCGAACTGGTGCGAGAGGCGGACAGGGTGGTCACCGGGTCGGTGCCGACCTCGGTGTCTGCGGTTGAAACGGTCGCGTCGGTGGAGCGGTAGTAGCGCAGGGTGGTGGTGGCGGACCGAGCGGCACCCTGGTTGCGGACGGTGGCCCTCAGGGTGAATGAGGCGCCGGCGGTCGGGCTGCTGTTGCTGACCGTAGGGGCATCGACGACCAGGTCGGGGGCCGGGGAGGTGTCACCACCGCCATTACTACCACCGCCTCCATCACCCCCGCCACCAAGCTCTATTTGACCGGTTGAGGCATTGTAAACAGCCTCACTGACATTGGTGGGACTGCTTTCGTCGAAAAACCGTATATGTGTGATCCGAAGCCCAGGCCAAGAAGAATACTGGGTACTGGTCTTCCGGCACACCGTGTCCGACTCATAATTGGACAGGTGCCCCAATGACTGTGTCTTGACGTACACTTTGCTCTGCCGGTCGGCTTCCGCATTTGCGAAGGCGCATTCCTTCAGTCCTCCCAGCACCATATATGCCACGGTACCGGTGTTGGAATCAGCGGTGTACTTTGTAGGAACTCCCCAAACCCGACCCCCATCGTCCAGAGTTATTCGGGTGTAACCTGATGGCGTGGATGATTCAAACGCCGTCCGAGTCTGCGTTGCGCCTCCTCCTCCTCCTCCTCCTCCGGACCCGGTTTGGGCGGTTCCCCCGATGGCGATACCGGATGGATCGACCAGTCCGTCGGAGCTGGTGAGAAGGTCCTCGACCCCGGAGCCGTTGAGATTGGCCCGCTGCACCTTGTCCGTACCCGTGTCGGCCCAGTAGATCTTGCCGCCGGAAACGTCGAGGGCCAGCCCACTGGGGGTGTTCAGACCGCTGGTGACGAGGTCTTCGACATTGGAGCCGCTCAGGTTGGCCCGCTGGATCTTGTCCGTGCCCCGGTCGGTCCAGTACATCTTGCCGCCGACTACGTCTAGTGCCAGCCCGGTGGGACTGCTCAAGCCGCTGGTGACGAGGTCTTCGACATTGGAGCCGCTCAGGTTGGCCCGCTGGATCTTCGTCGCGCCCGAGTTCGTCCAGTACATCTTGCCGCCGGCTGCGTCGAGTGCCAGCGCCCCGGGGAAAGTCAAGCCGCTGGTGACGAGGTCTTCGACCCCGGAGCCGTCGAGGTTGGCCCGTTGGATCTTGTTCGTCTGCCGGTTGGTCCAGTACATCTTGCCGCCGGCCACGTGCAGGGCCAGGCCGTATGGAATCCCCAGGCCGGTGACGAGGTCTTCGGCCCCGGAGCCGTCGAGGTTGGCCCGCTGGATCTTGTTGGTGCCCGCATCCGCCCAGTAGATCTTGCCGCCGGCCAGATCAAGAGACAGCCCGTCCGGACCGTTGAGTCCGGCACCGGAAATCAGGTCTTCGACCCCGGAGCCGTCGAGGTTGGCCCGCTGGATCTTGTCCGTCCCCCAATCCGACCAGTACAGCTTCGACGCCCCGGGTTGGGGTGTTGGCTGAGTGACGGTCCCGGGAACGGTTACGGTCACTGCGGAGGAGCAGTTGTTCCCGGTATTGCTTTCCCCGCTGACGTTGACGACGCAGGCGCCGTAGTAGTAGGTGCCCGCGCTCGACGGGGCGGAGAGGAAGATCGATTCGGCACTGGTCCTGGAGGCGGACAGGCTGCTCACCGGGTCGGTTCCGACCTGGGTGTCGCTGGTGGAGACCGTCGCGTCGGTGGATCGGTAGTAGCGCAGGGTGGTCGTGGCGGACCCCCCGGTTCCCTGGTTGCGGACGGTCGCCCTCAGGGTGAAAGAGGCCCCGGCAGCCGGGCTGCTGTTGGTGACCGTAGGGGCATCGACGACCAAGTCCGGGGCCGGTGCGGCGCCCACGGTTACGGTTATGGCAGGGGAGCAGTTGTTGCCGGTATTGGTTTCTCCGCTGACGCTCTCGACGCAGGCACCGTAGTAGTAGGTCCCGGCGCTGGAGGGAGCGCTCAGGCTGATCGACTCGGAGCTGGTTCGGGAAGCGGACAGGCTGCTCACCGGGTCGGTGCCGACCTGGGTGTCGCTGGTGGAAACCGTCGCGTCGGTGGAGCGGTAGTAGCGCAGGGTGGTCGTGGCGGACCGCCCGGTTCCCTGGTTGCGGACGGTGGCCCTCAAGGTGAAGGAGGCCCCGGCAGCCGGGCTGCTGTTGGTGACCGTAGGGGCATCGACGACCAGGTCGGGGGCAGGGGCGGCGCCCACGGTTACGGTCACGGCAGCGGAGCAGTTGTTTCCGGTATTGGTTTCTCCGCTGACGCTCTCGACGCAGGCACCGTAGTAGTAGGTCCCGGCGCTGGAGGGGGCGCGTAGGCTGATCGACTCGGAGCTGGTTCGGGAAGCGGACAGGCTGCTCACCGGGTCGGTGCCGACCTGGGTGTCGCTGGTGGAAACGGTCGCGTCGGTGGATCGGTAGTAGCGCAGGGTGGTCGAGCTGGACCGGGCGGCGCCCTGATTGCGGACGGTGGCCCTCAAGGTGAAGGAGGCCCCGGCAGCCGGGCTGCTGGTGGTGACCGTTGGGGCATCGACGACGAGATCCGGGGCCGGTGCGGCGCCCACGGTTAGGGTTACGGCAGCGGAGCAGTTGTTTCCGGTATTGGTTTCCCCGCTCACGCTCTCGACACAGGCCCCGTAGTAGTAGGTACCGGCGCTGGAAGGTGCGCGTAGGGTGATCCACTCGGAGCTGGTTCGGGAAGCGGACAGCCTGCTGACCAGGTCGGTGCCGACTTCGGTGTCACTGGAGTCAACGGTGGCGTCGGTGGAGCGGTAGTAGCGCAGGGTGGTTGAGCCGGACCGGGCCGCACCCTGGTTTCGTACGGTGGCCCTCAGGGTGAAGGAGGCGCCGGCAGCCGGGCTGCTGTTGCTGACCGTAGGAGCATCGACGAGGAGATCCGGGGCCGGTGCGGCGCCCACGGTTACGGTCACCGCTGCGGAGCAGTTGTTCCCGGTATTGGTTTCGCTGCTGACGCTCTCGACACAGGCGCCGTAGTAGTAGGTTCCGGCGCTGGAGGGAGCGCGGAGGCTGATCGACTCGGAGCTGGTTCGGGAAGCGGACAGGCTGCTCACGAGGTCGGTGCCGACCTGGGTGTCGCTGGTGGAAACCGTCGCGTCGGTGGAGCGGTAGTAGCGCAGGGTGGTCGAGCTGGACCGGGCCGCACCTTGGTTTCGGACTCTGGCCCTCAGGGTGAAGGAGGCGCCGGCGGTCGGGCTGCTGTTGGTGACCGTAGGGGTCTCGACAATCAGGTCGGGGGCATTGCCGCCTCCCCCTCCCCCTGTTCCCTGTCCCTGTATCGTGAAGGTATAGGTTTGCAGGACGGTCTGGTCGGACGCCCGTCGCAGTTCAACTGTACCCGTACCAGAGGAGCAGCCGGCGAGGTAGACTTCCTCACCGTCCTGGCGCGCCCGGTCGTCCTCGGCTTCCGCCGGACAGTAATTGGAGCCGCTGCTGGTGTTGATCTCCACACGCGGGGTGGTTCCGGTGGGATTGGCCACCACCACGATCGGCTCGCCGGCCTGGACCGTAAACCGGTGCCAGACTCCGTCGTCCTGGAAGGAGACGGTGGAGGGAAGGGGGGACAGCGATGCCGTCCCTTGGACCAGGGCCTCCCCGATTCCTGCGGGCAGCGTCGGATCGGAGGGATCCACTGTGTAGGTGGCGATGTGGTAGGCGTCGGTGAGATCCGTCTGGCCGTCCCGGTTGACGTCACCGAGGGTTATATCGCCGTTGTTCGGCATGACGAGGTTGGCATTGGCGCTGTACACGGCAACCAGCAGGGCGTCGAAAATGTCGACCCGGCCGTTGTTGTCGACGTCGCCCAGGATCCCGCCTGAGGCCACCTTCGCATGCAGGATCCCGCCGGAAGCTTCGACGACGATGTCCACCGGAGCCATGCCCGCCTCCACCCGGAAGGCGGGGTCGACGTAGGGGACAAGCCCCGCACCCGAGACGGCCAATCCGAAGACCGGGGTTGTTTCCTCTGCCTCCAGGACTGCGGCGGGCGGACCGCCCGGCCCTGCCGAAGGAATCCCCGCCTGCCCGTCGATCAACACCATGCGCCGGGTCTGATGAACCCCCTCGCCCTTCAGCCGGTAGAAGTAGACCCCGGCGGCCACGGCGCGCCCCGCGGAATCGGTGGCGTGCCAACGAGCCGTGTGAAAGCCGGCCGCCCGCTCTCCGTCGGCCAGGGTCGTCACCCGCTGTCCAAGGATGTTGAAGATCTCGAGCCGCACCCGGGTCGAGGCCGGGAGCTGGTAGGGGATTATGGTGGAAGGATTGAATGGATTGGGATAGTTCTGCCCCAACTCGAACCGCTCCGGAAAAACCGCCACCCATGACCGCAACCCTCCGAAAGGCAGCGCGAAGTACCCCGCTTCATCGGTGGTCGCAGCGACCGGCGCCAGGCGCAGGTCGGTCAGGTCGAACAGCAGCACCTGCGCCCCGGCCGCCGGTCCCCCCGAGGCCAGCCTGACCCGCCCCTCCACAAGTGGCTCCGCTCCTGCGTGCAGGCTCGACAACAGCCACATGAGACCGCCGATTGCATTCTTCATCTGGTCTATCCTATAGGTAGGTACGCACCCTGACGGGGCATCTGGTGCCGGCTCGGCGGAGCAATCAGGTTTTACCCGAATCCCGTATCCATCCGGAATCGCCGACCAATTTCTCGGGAGAGGGCGCTACCAGGCCGCATGCCGCTGATTTCAGCTCCCTACTCCCGGGTTGTTCGTATACAGTTCCGTCGCCGCCTTCATCTCCTCCCCGATCTCCCGGCGCAACTCCTCCGGGCCCAGCACCTCGCACTCGGGTCCCCATGCCCTGATCCAGGACTTGATTTCCAGAACGTGATTGACCAGGAACGTCAGCGTACAACGCCCCTCCCGGTCTTCCTCCCGGGCGATCACTCCCGGCCAGTCGGATTCATTCACCCGATAGACCGCGTTCATGGAAAACCGCAATTTCACCTCCACCACCTCGTCGCCGCCCCTGATCCCCCAGGCGTGCCTGAGGTAGTCGTAGGGATCGAAATCCGGCAACGGCTCGAAACGGGAATCCAACACCTCGACCTCTTCCAGCCGCTCGACCTTGAAGGAGCGGATCGCCCGGCGGAAGTGATCGAACCCGAACACGTAGCAGGAATAGCCCAAGAAGGAAGGCTCGATGAAAAAGGGGTCGAACAGGCGCTCGGAGCGCGCCCCGGTGATGGGATCGCGATAAACGATCTGTACCTGCCGCCGGCCGGCCCAGGCCCGGGTGAGACCTTCGAGGACTTTCATGTAGTCCGGGGCAAGCCGTCTTTGGGAAACCGCCACGGCCGCCTGCTCGACGTGCGCCCCGATGGCGTCGGGCAAGGTTGCCGCGAGCTTGAGCAGGGATGCTACCACGTGCGGATTGTGCTTGTCGCTGTAGGCGGACAGCATCCGCGCCGCCAGGTAGAGCGAGAGGGCCTCGTCGAGGTTCAGCTGGAGGCGAAGCAGGTCGATGTGCCCGCCTTCCACCAACTTCCAGACACGGCCTTCCCGGTACACCGGCAGCCGTCCGTGCTCCGACAGCTCCTTCACATAGCGCCGGGCGGTCCGTTGGCTGACCCCCAACAGCCGGGCGATTTCACCGGTCCCTACCCCCTCGGGCCGCCGCCGGAACAGTACCTTTATCTGTTCGAGTCGATCCGCCTTGTGGATAGCATCGGCAATGAGCATAGCTTCATCCTCCCGACGATAAAGATGGGCTCCAAGGGGACAGGGGGTGTCCGTTGCGTCCAGCATGTAAAAAAAAATCTCAATGCGGACAGTTACTGTCCCTTTTAATTCCAGCGAAGCCGCTTCCCCTACAGACGCGGATCCCGCCCCGACTCACCGGAAGCCCTGTTGAGGATGGTAGCCAGGGCATGGGCAGGTTTACCCTTGAGGGGATCAGGCACCGGATTGTCTCGATGTGAGCATCCGGATCGTCGGTAAAGCCAGCGGCCTTCCTGGGCACGGAACCAGAACCCCGGGTGCGTTGACGCGCTTTTCTGTCCGGATAGCTTGCAGATGACAGGCTTCTTTTTTGATCAAAGGATCGCGGACGGCGCGTCAGGGAAGGGGGGAGCCGGACCGGCCGTGGACCGGGATGCCTTTGGCGCGGCATCCCGATGAAACCGAGGTACCAAAGGCATTTTACCATCGCCAAGGAAGAGGAAAGAGGAACCGACCGATGCCACAGGTAATAACTGACTGGCTGAACAGCACCGAGGGATGGGTCTCCCACCATGTCCCTGAACTGGTGAGGGATATCCTTGAAGTGATACTATACCTCCTGCCTGCAACTTTGGCGCTTGTCGTCATTTATATCATCTACAAAACGGTCAAGGGTGTGGTCCTGGGAGCCATGCGAGCCCAGAATCGCCGGGAGGTGCAGATCCACCGGGTCCACTCCCTGTTGAAGTACACCTTTCTTTTGGCGGGGATCATTCTGATTGTCGTCAGCTTGTCCGGTTCATTCGCGGCCATGGGGATAAGCGCTGCTTTCCTCAGCATGATCCTGGGCTGGTCTCTCCAACGGCCGGTCACCGGAGTGGCCGCCTGGCTCATGGTTATGATCAAACGGCCCTTCCAGATCGGCGACCGGATCATACTTCAGGGAGTGCGGGGGGACGTGCTGGACATAAGTCCCACCCATATTCTTCTGGGGGAAGTGGGCGGGACTATCGGCGGGGAAGAAAAATCCAATCGAGCGGTTCTTATCCCCAATGCCGTACTGTTCGACCAGATGGTCACCAACTACGCAGTTTCCCAGGAAGCCAAGTACATACTCGACGAGGTTCCGGTCCGTATCTCCTATCAGTCGGAATACCGGCTGTCGGAACAGACATTGATCGACTGCGCCTCCGAGGTGACCCCGGAGATCATCGAGGAGACCGGAGAGACTCCGTTCGTCCGTGCTGAATTCTTTCATTCCGGCATAACGATGCGGCTGCGGTACAAGTCCATTGCGGTGGAGCGGGAACGCATCTCCAGCGAGATCGTGGGGAAAATCGTCGACGCCTTCGGCAAGAACGACCGGATAGAGTTTGCCTACCGCCATTTCTCGCTCGAACACCCCTCAGGAGAACCATCGATCCCCGGTGTCCATGTTTGAGCAGGCACTTAAGTTGCAGAGCATCCTCCAGGAGCCGCCGAATCCCCCTGGGTTTATTTTGGGGGATAATATAGATAGAATCAGCCATTAGACTCAGAACATGGACCTTACCAACGGTCCAGGGTCGAACGATAGATCAGGGGGGCAAGGCGACGGTCGCCTCGCAGGTTTGCCACCGCCATCCGTTCCTAGCGGAATGACAGCGCCCAGTTCTCAGCTGAGGCTATTCCAGGTGCTGCCCGGATCGGAGTTAAGCTTTTGGACGGCCTTAGACCGCAGGTCATACGGATCGAGCGGTCGTGCCCTTCGTTCCGACCAAAGAAGCGAGCACCCCGAGGATCGGCGTCACACGGCCGCCGGGGGACTGAATGACTTCGGTCCCGTTTCGTCTCTTCTGTCTGTCACACCGACGCGGCAGCCCCCTCCTCCTTCTCGCGGAAACTCCGGCCTGCGTAACGGGCGGCGAGGATCCACAACAACAGGATGGCGGCGGTCACCAGCGACAACCAGCGAATGCTCGAATACCCTGCAAACAGGGTCGTAATCAAAAGACTCAGGCCGACGGCCAGTGCCTTGGCGAACCGCTGCACGAACATGTCGATGAAAGCCTTGGCCTTGTACTTCTCGTCCCGCGTGGTGGGAACGTAGAGGGCTTCCTTCGCCGACTGGTTGATCGAGTAGCTGAAGCCGTTGTCGGTCGTGTTCAACAGGCTCCCGAGGAGGAGCACCGGGGCGATCAGGAATCCTGCCGAACCCAGAAGGGCAGCAACCGGAAGGAACAGCAGCGCCGGGCCGACACCGAACCGCGTCATCACGAAGCTGGTGAGAAACAGCTGAACGACGAGGGCGACCATGTTGGTGAACGTGAACACGCGCGGGAAATGCTCTCCGATCTGCGGGCCGTCGAGGTAGTGGAGCACCGTCGAGGTGAACTGGAAATCCATTATGGTGGAGACCATTTCGTAGAGACCGACGATGGCCACCACCGACAGTAGATACCGCGAGCGCAGGGCGAGCCGCGCACCTTCCCAGGCCGGATTCCCCTGGGGCTGATCTTCAGTCTGGGCGGCTTGAGAATCGGATGCATCCTCCGCTTTGCTTCCCCCGGTTTCCTGCGCCGCCAGCTTGCGGCTTACTACCCGGCCCGCGGCCAGGGCGACAAGCGCGATGGCGACGGCGATCGCCAGGCACAACCACATGGACAGCGCCGGGCTGAGGCTCTTGACGTTGACGCCGACGACGGCGCTGCCGAAGAAACCTCCCGAAACCCCCCCGAGACCGATCAGCCCGTAGAGCCGCTTGGCGGAGGAAGGATCGACGCTGTCGTTGAGGAAGGCGAAGAAGGTGGCGACCATCAACGTGCTGAACAGGTCGCCGAACAGGTAGAAGGTCCAGACGGTGCCGCCGCCGGCATTGTCGAGGAGGAAGCTGTAGGCCAGGTAACAGAGAATGAAGAAGCCCGACAGAATGAAGGTGAGCTGCTGGCGACGGAAGGAGCGGGCGAGAAGGGTGAAGACGGCGACCGCCGCGGCGGCGACCGCCATGTTGAGGACTTTGGCAAGCAGCTCGGCCTGCGCCGCGTCGAACTGCCACCAGCCCAGCAGGTCGAAGCCGCCGACCTCTTTGTAGTAGCTGATGAAGAGCCCCTTCTTGATCGGCTTGAGGATCCAGAAGGTCGTGATCACCAGGAAGAAGTAGGAAAACATCAGGCCGGTCTGCAGCCGCTCCTCCGGCGCGAAACCCCGTATCTGCCAGGCGATGAACAGCAGGAAGACGACGACCAGCGGCCACTGCAGCACGCCGAGGTAATGCATGAAACCCTGGAAAAACTCGAACCCCAGAACGTCCATTCCCTATTCCTTTCTCCTTGCGCTCACTCTTCCCGGTCGATCCGCACCAGTTGCAGGCGGCCGTCCTCGTGCTTGTATAGAAACACCGTGGTCTTCTTGCTCCACTTCCCGCTCTCGCCGCTGCGGCTCCGGATCCGGTAGCCGAAGAACTGCCCCGCCCGCGCCTCCTCGCCGATCGGGATGACCGGCTCGGATATAACACGCGGCTCCGCAATACGGTCCCCGTCTGCATCGACAACGGCATACCGCCACTGCCGCGATTCGCGCGGTACCAGCTCCCCCTCCACGGCGAGATCGACGAACCGAAGCCGGCTGTCTTCCACTTCAAAGCGATCCAGCGGGTTGACGCGCTCGAACCAGTAGCGCCCGATCATGTCCCGGCGTTCGGCCAGGAGCCGGGTCAGCTCCGCGGTGGCGCCCGGATCGGAGTAGCGCCCCCTCTCGACCATGGCGCGGATTTCGTCGTCGCGGAAGCCCATGACGATCTTGGCGCCCCAGTACCCGTCCCGGTTGGTGCAGCGTTCGAACGCCGGGTTGGGATAGTCCGGCACCCAGCCCCCGGGACGGAAGGTCTCGTTCTCGAAGTATCCGAGCGAGATGTACGGCATCGGCACCGGCTCTTCCCACTTCTTCATGTAGAACCCCAGCGATACCAGCGACCGCAAGATCGTGCGCGGGTCCACCATGTACTCGTTGCCGTGCTTGGGCTGGTGCGGTCTCCAGCTGCCGCTGCCGAGGGCGGAGCCCATGTCGATCAGGTAGTGGCGGACGTAGCGGCGGCCGTCCGCCCCGGTCACGTACATGTCCAGGGTATTGGCCGCCCGGCGGTCGGCATCGTTGAGCCAGGAGCCGATGACGCGCAGCCCCCTCAGCTCGCGCCGGTGCTCGTGGTCGACCCGGTCGTTGGGGTCGTCCCTGCGTCGCCCGTTGTAGTTGAAGACGCCGACCGGTTTTCCCGTGAGGAACTGGCTGGCGAGGCAGCGCAGGGTGCCGTCGGGCTGCGGGGTGATGTGGGCGAGGATTTCCCGGAGGTCCTTCGGGGTCATCGGCCGCTTGCCGCCGTCTTTCGCCGGCACCCTGGCCTTCGGTCCGATCTGCAGCTGTCCGGGATCGAAGTAGAGGACGGAGTTGTGGGGAACGTTGTAGCCGGCCGCGTACAGCACCTTGGTGGCGACCGCCTCGGCCCCGGATCCCATCTCGTTGTTCCCTTCGGAATCGAACTTGAGCAGGAAGTACCGCTTCGAGGCGTCCTTGATGGTGAAACCCGCGGTGATCCCCTCGAACTTGCCGGCGACGATCTCCCAGGGGCCGCTGTCGTCGGCTTCGGCGAAACCGGGTCCTTCCGCCAGCTCTTCCAGGGTCATCGGCAGCAGGAAGTGCCGGTTGGTGAACCAGGAGGAGTTGGGGACCTCGTCGAGGGCGTTGACGTTGTCGGCCTGGCGCGGTCCGACGACGCCGAGGAGGTCTCCGACTCGACGCGCGGTCCACCCCAGGTCCAGCACCTTGCCGACCTGGTAAAAGGAGGATTTGTCAATGAAGTCCCAGACCTTGTTCTCCTCGGCCTCGGCCGGCTCGGGGACCGGCTTGTTGTCGGCGTCGAACCACTTGACGGGATCGGCGGTCAGCTCCGGGGCGGCCATGCCGGCGATCGGCAGCAACAGCACAGGAACCAGCAGCATGGCGACTCGCCGAGAGCCCATCAGAACTCCTTTTCCAGCGAGAAGCCGGTCAACGCCTTCTCCTCCTTGCTGCGGGCGATGCGCACCCCGAACAGGAAGGAACGCTCCGTGCGCACGCTGATGCCGGCGCCGTAGCTGTACTCGAACCCGCCCGGTTCGAGGTCGCCGTACTTGCCGAACACCTGCCCTTCGTCCCAGAACAGGACGGCGTTCCAGGTGTCCCAGATCGGGTAGCGGTATTCGGCGCTGAACAGCAGGCTGCCCGTGTCGCGAAAGAATCCGCGCCGGTACCCGCGCAACTGCCCATCGCCGCCCAGAGTGGGCATGTCGGAATAGGGGATGAAGCTGACGTCTCCCAGGGCATGCGCCTTCTCGAGCCGCGCCCTGATCCCGAGGATGCGGTTCCTGAAAAACAGGGTGAAGAAGCGCTGGAGCTCGGCTGTGTAACGGAAATACCGGACGTCCTCGGAGCCGGCTGCGTAATCCGCCTCGATGCGGGCGAGCCCTCCGCGCTCGGGGAAGGCGGTGTCGCGAAAGCTGTAGTAGCGGTCGTCGGCGAAAAGAAGGACCCGCCCGGGCAGCTGGTAGTTCAGCGGAAGGCTGATCGAGGCGGCCGGCGGCTTGAAGTCCCGGTCGTCGAAGGCCGCCATGGCGCCGACCGAGAACAGGTTGACCGACTCGTTCAGGCCGGGAAAGTCGCCGGGGTGGAGATCGCCTGCCGCGAACTCGCGGAAGCCGTGGGACAGCCGCAGCTCGAGAACCGCTTCCGGTTCGTACCCCTCGGTCTCGCCGTAGTTGGAGCGGCGCCCAAAAGAAATCCTGGTATCTCTCTGTTCGTGCTCGAGCAGGGACCCCGACCCACGCAGCTCGCCGTTTATGGTGGCGTCCTCATAACCCGTCTTCAGCGCTTCGACAGAGGCGTTCCAGTACCAGGGACCGCCGCCGATCCCCGGGTCCTCGTACAGGACGACCCAGCTGTAGTTGGAGCGGTTGGCGATCAGGCTGGTCGAGATCCCTTTTCCGCGTCCGAACAGATTGGTGTAAAACATCTCGTATCCGCCGGCGGTTCCGGTTTCCCCACCCAGGGTCGCGTTCGGATACAGCTCGAAGATGTCCTGGAAGGTGAACATCTCGATCAGCCGCTGGAGAACCTCTTTCCGTTCGAGCCAGATGGTGAACTTGCCGAGCGGGAACACCAGGGCGTTCCAGACGTACTTCGGAAAGGCGAGCACGTGGTTGTTCCGCGTCTCGTAGACGTCGGTTGTGTCGGTTTCCGCGGCTGCGGTGGGGACGGTTTGCCCCACAGCCGGCGCAGCCAGTGCGGTCAACACCAGGACAAGGGAAAGGGATCGAAGCATCGTGACACCTTTGGTTATCATGCAGGGTTCACCTTTTGCATGGCCTGTATCCTAGTCAGGACGCGTGGGGCGCGTCAAACGCAATCTGGAGATCGAAACCGTAAAATCAGAAAGGCCGGCTCATAGACCGACACCATTCAGCGTGCTTCAGATCGACAGGGTTCATGTCTGACCTGCATGGGATGCATAAGATTCCAAAGAATTGAAACAAGCGAGCAGTCGACCTGGGGGCCGGAAAAAAGTGCAAGGGGACAAAATCTGACCGCTTTTTAAGTGCTACGCATTGACAGGACTCAATCGTCTGCCCCGCATGGCAATGCAGACAATTGCTGTAAAGTTGAAATGGCGGGCAGTTGCCGGGGTGGACCGGTTTTCGCAAGGGGACAAAACCTGGCCGCTGGATTCAGGAGAGTTTCAATGTCCTGGAAATGGCGCCCCCGCATGTCCGGCATGGGTGCCACATTGGCCAATTCGAAGCTGAAGATTCTTTTAGGCGCCTACCGCAGGAGGGTAAGCTTGTGCTAAAAATATCGCAGGCGCCAAACGACTTCTCGATACTTGAACCCGGAGAGTCGTCCCATTACGGAACGCTGACGGGTACCATCAGATCGATTTCGGTGTGATCCTTCGGGTGTGATCTCAATGCGTGCGGCAGGGGGTCGCCGTGTTCAATGCACGACTCTGCAATCTTTCGTGCCAGCCCCTGTGCTATCTCCGCGACTTCAGTGACGCTGCGACCTTGTGCAACCAAGCCTGGAACGTCAGGGCTCGTGGCGAGAAACCCTCCTTCATCCAAAGGCTCGATACGGAGTCGTATTGCTGATTCGTTCATCAATTACATCTCCTTTGATAAAAAACTCCGCACGGTACCAGATCTCAATTCCCGGCCTCCGGAGCCAGGGCCAACCCCGACGGATTCTCCAACCCGACCGCGCTGGTCAGGAGTTCCTCGACCCCGGATCCGTCGAGGTTTGCCCGCAGGATCCTTCCGGTGCCCCGGTCGGTCCAGTACATCTTTCCGCCACGCAGGTCCAGCGCCATCCCGCCGGGAAGATCCAGGTCCCTGGGGACCAGGTCTTCCACCCCAGAACCATCGAGGTTTGCCCGCTGGATTTTCCGGGTGCCGCGGTCGGTCCAGTACATCCTGCCCCCGTTCAAATCGAGGGCGATCGCCGATGGATTGTCGATCCCGCTGGTAACGAGGTCCTGCACCTGGGAGCCGTCGAGGTTTCCGCGCTGGATCCTGTCGGTGCCGGGGTCCGTCCAGTAGATCCTCCCTCCCGCCGGATCGAGAGCCAGCCCCGTGGGAAAGGCCAGCCCGTCGTCCCGGGTGACCAGGTCCTCGACCCCGGAGCCGTCGAGGTTGCCGCGCTGGATCTTCCCGGTGCCGGCGTCGGCCCAGTACATCTTGCCGGCATCCGTGTCGAGGGCAATCCCCGCGGGTATGGTGAGTCCGGAGGTCACCAGGTCTACCACCCCGGATCCGTCCAGGTTGGCCCGCTGGATTTTGGCCGTGCCCGCGTCGGTCCAGTACATCCTGCCGCCGTCCGCGTCGATGGCCAGCCCGTCCGGGCCCTCAAGCCCCGCCCCGGCAACCAGCTCCTCCACCTGAGAGCCGTCGAGATCGGCGCGGCGAATCCTGTCGGTTCCCCAGTCGGTCCAGTACATCTTCGAGAGCCGAGGCTCCGGGGCCGTGACCGTTACTTCCACCGCGGACGAACAGTTGTTCCCGGTATCGGATTCCCCTGACACCGGGGAAACGCAGGCCCCGTAGTACCAGGTTGCCGGGCTCGCCGGAGCCCTCAGGGAGATCGACTCGGCGCTGGTGCCGGAGGCGGGGAGGGCACCCACAGCGTTGGTTCCCACCTGTGCGTCGCTCGTGGAGATCGCCGCGTCCTGCGAGCGGTAGTAGCGCAGCACGGTCGAGGCGGACTGGCTGCTGCCCTGGTTGCGGACCGTGGCGCTCAAGGTGAAGGAGGCCCCGGTCTCCGGGCTGCCGTCGCTGACCGCGGGGGACTCGACCACCAGGTCGGAGCTTGCGACGGTCACCTCGACCGCCGCGGAGCAGTTGTTGCCGGTGTCGGATTCTCCGGGCACGGGCCTGACGCAGGCCCCGTAGTACCAGGTTCCCGGGTTCGCCGGTGCCGTCAACCGCACCGACTCGGGGCTGGTGGCGTTTCCCGAAAGGGAGCTCACCGCGTCGGTGCCGACCTGCGTGTCGCTGGTCGAGATCGTGGCGTCATCCGAGCGGTAGTAGCGCAGCACCGTCAGGGTCGAGCGGCTGTCTCCCCGGTTGCGGACCGTAGCGCTCAGGGTGAAGGCCGCCCCGGCGTCCGGGCTGGCGTCGCTGGCCGCAGGGGATTCGACGATGAGGTCGGCGCTGCCGACGGTCACCTTCACCCCTCGGGAGCAGTTGTTCCGCGTGTTCCCCTCTCCGCTGACGCTCTCGACACAGGCGCCGTAGTACCAGGTTCCCGGGCTCGCCGGTGCCGTCAGGGAGATCGACAAGGTGCCGGTGCCGGCCGCGGAAAGAGCACCCACCGCCCCGGTGCCGGCTTCCGTATCCCAGCTGGAGATCGTTCGGTTCGTAGAGCGGTAGTAGCGCAGGGTGGTCGCCTCCGATTCCTTCTCCCCCTGGTTGCGGACGGTGACGCTCAGGGTGAAGGACTGTCCGGTATTCAGGCTGCTGTCGCTGACCGCAGGGAGGTCGACGACGAGGTCGGGGGGGCTGCCGCCGGTATCCTCGATCTCGATGGTGTAGGTCCGCAGGACCGACTGGTCCTCCGCCCGCCGCAGCTCGACCGTGCCGGTGCCGGCCTCGCACCCGGACAGGTAGATGGAGCTGCCGTCCTCGGTCGATACGGCGTCGCCGGCTTCGGCCGGACAGAAGCTGAACCGGGTGCTCCTGGCGCTGATCTCCATCAGCGGGGCGCCCTCCCCCGGGTTTGCCACCACCACGACGGGCTCGCCGGCCTGGACCGTGAAGGCGTGCCAGGCGCCGTCGTTCCCGAACTCGACGGTGGACGGGTCCGGCGACAGGGCCGCGGGGGGAGCCAGCGGCTCTCCGATCCCCGGGGGTAGCAAGGGATCGGACGGATCGAGGCTGTATCTGGCGACGAGCCAGGCGTCGGTGAAGTCGGTCGTGCCGTCCTGGTTGACGTCCCCCAGGGAGATGTCGCCGCCGTTGGGCATGACGATGGAGGGGTTGGCGCTGTACATGGCGAGGAGCAGGGCGTCGACGATATCGACGAGACCGCTGTTGTCGACGTCCCCCAACAGCCCGGAGGCTGCCGCGGCCTTGGGGCGCGGCCTGCCCCCGAGGGCTTCGACGACGAGGTCGACCGGGGCCATGCCTGCCTCCACCCGGAAGGCCGGGTCTACGAAGGCCTCCAGGCCAGGTCCGGCTACCGTCAGCCCGTACACCGGGGCGGACTCCGCGGTCTGCCCGGGGGCCGCGGCAGGAGCGCCCCCGCCAGCGCCCGGAGCACCCGCCCGGCCGTCGGTCAGCACCATCGACCCGGTCTCCGCCCCTCCGGGAAAGCTCAGCCTGTAGAGATAGACCCCCGCGGCGACCGGCCGCCCCGCGGCGTCCGTGCCGTTCCAGGGAACCGTGTGATATCCGGCGGTCAGCTCCCCGTCGACCAGGGTGGCGATCCGCTGCCCGAGGAGGTTGAAGACCTCGAGCCGCACCGGCGTCGAGGCCGGCAGGTGGAACGGGATGACTGTGGAGGGGTTGAACGGATTGGGGTAGTTCGGCCCCAAGTGGAGGTCCCCGGCCGCGGGCACCCGCAATGCCCCGGAGGGCAGGGCGAAGTACCCGGTCTCATCGGTCGTCGTTGCCAGCGAGCGCCGCAGATCGGACAGATCGAACAGCCGCACCTGGGCGCCGGCCGCGGGTTGGCCCGATGAAAGCCGCACCCGGCCCTCGACCAGGGGTTGGGCTTCTGCATGGCCGAAAGACCCGAACAGCGCGATGGAACAGATGATTGCCGCCTTCATGAACTCAACTCCCCATTGATTACGATGGTGCACTGTCGCCTCGGGCGACCAGGGGTCCGTTCCCGGCAGTGCCCGTGGCCTCACAGACCTTGACCCAGGAGGTGGTACGGCTGCTTCCGGCGCCGGGGTATGGGGCTTTCCATAGCCTCCTCCTCCTCGGGGCACGAACAGGATGAAATCGGGGCGGCTGCGCGCAGCCTCGGCTCGCAGGCTCATGACGGCGTGCCGGGCTTACCTTTGCTGAGCCATGGTGACGGAGATCCTCGAATGAACAGGTCCGGGGGCTGGAGCCGGTGGACGTAACCCTGGCGCAAGCGCGGCCGCGCCGGCGAGATAATCGCCATAACAGGGTGCCGCTACCAGAATTCCGCGGGTTCAGCGGTCCCTAGGCTGGGAGCTTCCCTGCCCGCCAGGGTATGGGCGTTCCTGTTACCGGGGTATCGGCTTCATCCGCTGAAGGGTAGTCTGAAAGGGTCTGGAGCATCTCGATTTCCGCCAACCGGCGAATCATCTTCCGCTTTGAGGAGGGTGACGCCTGGGATGTCGACTTGATCGACTACCATTAGCGAAGAGGCGAAAAACCATGGCCATGAACCCCCCCCATCCCGGCCTCAGCATCAGGATGAACTGCCTGGAACCTCTTGGTCTGAACGTCACCGAGGCGGCAAGAGTGTTGGGTGTCGCCCGCCACACGCTTTTCGCGCGTATTGAACGGCCATGCGGGCGTTTCACCGGAGATGGCCATTCGCCTGGAGAAGGCGGGATGGTCGAGCGCGGAGTTCTGGCTGCGCCGGCAGGCTTCGTACGATCTGGCGCAGGCTCGCAGGGGCGAAGACCAGATCGAGGTAGTGCGCTACGAACCGCCGTCGACTCCTCGGCGACCTGAAAGAACGGATCGTGCGGCCGGGTGAGTTCCCAGGCGGGACGATCTTCAACCCGCCTTCAGCGGCTTTTGGGCTATTGCTGGCGATATCGATGAAAGGAAGCAGGACATGACCAAGGTTGAAATCGCCGATGTGATCTCCCAGGGCGACCAGTTCCTGGTCTGGCTGTTGGACCGCGATGGCAAACGCAGATTGCCGGTGGTGATCGGCGAGGCCGAGGGCTCCGCGCTGAAGTATTTGCGTCGAGGAATCAGCTTCCCGCGCCCGTTGGGGGCGCAGTTGACGGCCAACATTCTCGATGCGCTCGAGGCGGAGTTGGTGGAGGTGCGGGTGGAAAAACTGGAGCAGGATGTCTACTACGCGGTGGCCGTGGTCCGCAGCGGCGAAACGGTGACAGAGCTGGACGCCAGGCCCAGCGACGCGATGTGCGTGGCGGCTGTCAAAGGCACGCCGCTTTTCGTGACGGACGCGGTATGGGAAAAGGGCGGTCGGAAATGCAGCGTCGAGGAAATCGCGCAGATGGGCCAGAGCTTGAGAGCTGGCCGCTTTGGGCGCGGGAGATGCGCTGAAGTTCCCGAGTCCGGGGGTGGGATTGCTCTATATGGACGAGGTGCCGCGCTTTGTCGGGATGCCCGTCGATGTCGATGGATGCTCGGGGATAAAGATCCTCGGACCCGTCGGCGATGACAACGCGGATCAGGCGGTGGAAGACAAGGGCAAGAAGAGCGTCGCGGTGGAATTGGGCCGGGGCTGGATTGAATGAAAATGATTCGATTCCTCCCTGGGGAAAGGGTTCCCCTGGAACGGTGTCGGAGGCAGTATCGACGCAGCCGGTTCTTCATACTGGTTCTTGCCGTATTCCTGTCGAGATTCACGACCCCGGAGGGAACCTGGATAGGGGAATCTGTTGCCGCGGAATTCGGTTTCGAGCAGTTCGAGGTTGTCACCGGCCTGGCGAAACGCCAGACCGTTCTGACGGGATTCCTTCTCGGCGGGGCTGTCGCGGAACTTGCGGTGCTGACCGTCGAAGACAGCGGCGACCGCCTCTTGCGCATCTACGCCTTCGGCGACGGCACCTGGGTTCCGGGACTCGAGGCAACCCTGCGTCCCGAAGTGGCTTTCGTCGACGTGGCCGGCATCGGCGGCCGCGACCGGCTGGTCACCTTCGAACCCGGCCGCCTGAGCTGGTTCGATCCCGAATCGGGGACGGAGCGCCCGCTGCTTGCGGTTTCTTCCAACTTCGCCCCCCCTCGCAAAACGGAAATTCCCCATGTGGACGTCACCCGTGACGTGAACGGCGACGGCCGCGACGACCTTCTGGTGCCGGATGTCGACGGCTTCCGGGTGTTCATCCAGATGAGCGGCGGAACCTACGCAGATCCGGTGAAGATCGGCCCCTCCACCGACATGCGCCGGATTCTGGGAGCCGACGGTTACCGATACGATCCCTGGAGCCAGAGCCGTATCCACGAGATGGACTACAACGGAGATGGTCGCGGGGACCTGGTGTTCTGGAACGAGGACCACTTCGTAGTTCATCTCCAGGACGAGCGCGGTCTGTTTCCCCCTGTGGGCCGGACCTTCACAACCGAGGTGGAGTTCGAATCGGACGATCTCTCCTCGCTCGCCACCGGAGACATGACGGGGAGGGCGCTGCACTCGTTGACCGACCTGAACGGCGATGGCGTCGCCGACCTGGTGGTTTTCTCGCTGGAGGGCAGTCGCATCTCCAGCAAGCGTTCCGCCTGCGAGGTGCATTTCGGCGCCCGGACACCCGGTGGCGGTACCGTTTTCGCGCCGGAGGCCGGGGCCAGGTTCCAGTCGGACGGCAACATTCAGCTCGGGATGGACCGTCACGACTTCGATGGCGACGGCCATATCGACCTGATGTTCACGACTATCGAGGCGAGGTTCCTCGAGAGCAGTCTCTGGAAGAGAATCAAGGGGTTCATGGGGGATGACGTCGTCCTGAATCTCGAGTTCTACCGAACGGGAGACGGCCCCTTCCCGGACGCACCCAACGCCATCCACAGAATTGCGCTGGACGGTGTGCCCAGTCATCGCGAACCGGGTTGGGTTCCACTGGACATCCTGCTCCGAGGGGGGACGCACGAGAGCCGCATGACGCAACAAGCCTGGCCGCGCGCATTCAACCGGGCCTTGCTCATCGGGGACGTGACCGGCGACGGCCGCTCGGACCTGCTGATCGAACCCGAATTCCGAGAGCTTGACGTTTTTGCCGGAGTTCCGGGGCCGGACCTGTTCGCCCGGCGGCCCAGGAAGGTGGCGGTGTCGCTGCACGACGGGGAGTTCGCCTGGCTGGTGGACCTCGACAGGGACGGCAGGCAGGACATCCTCGTGCATCACCCGTTCACCCTGCGCGATGCTCACGGAGCCCGGAAACGGCCGCCGGGAACCGAGCCGCACCGGGTGACGATCCTGATCGGCCGATGAACGATGGTCCTGATATTGGGAATGGTGTGTTGATGCCGCTGCGGCACTGCATTCCACGCATGACGGGCGGGAGCTGACAAACCTTTTCCGAAAGGGATCATCCGCAGGGATCTCGACTTTCTTCGGCCGCGGCTGTTCCCGTGGACCTGCCGGGACTTCCATTTCGAAAACCCAGGAAGAAGGAGGACACGGCGTCGGAGTCGGGGGGAATTGCGCGCAAGGTTCTGGGGAATGTGCGAGCGGCCGCGGACACCGCGGCGCGCAATTTACGGCGATCAGGTCACGAGTCCGTAAAGAGGGTTGCTATGTCTCCCTGCACTCGGGTGGGCGCCGCCTCGTGCAGGAAGCAGGCGCATGCCCGACCGGCGTCGGTCCGATATAGTGCCGGGACCTCCGATCGGCAGCGCTTCATGACATCGACGCAGCGAGCGGCGTAGTTGCATCCCGATCCGCCGGCTTCGGTCGACATGTCTTCATCCGCAGTCTGTGCGACCTTGTCGTCGAGCCATCCCACGGTCGGGTCTGGAACCGGGATGGCACCGATCAACTCCCTGGTATAAGGGTGCTTCGGATCATCGATTACCTCCTCTACCGGCCCTGCTTCCGCCACGGCGCCATGGTAGAGAATGATGATGTTGTCGGTGACTTGGAAGGCCGTGGTCAAATCGTGCGTGATGTAAATGAAGGAAATGTCAAACTCGCTGTACAGTCGATGCATGCTCTCGAGGATCGTCGCCCGCAGGGAGGCGTCGACCATGGACACCGGCTCGTCGGCGATAATCAACCGAGGTTTCAAAATCAACGCCCGCGCGACGGTAATGCGCTGGCGCTGTCCCCCGCTCAACTGGTGTGGATAGCGACCGAGGGTCTCGTCGGGCCGTAAGCCCACCGTCTCCAGAGCGTCGGCGGCCAGTTCGCGGGCCTGGGCCTTCGAGTCGGCGAGTCTGAACTTGCGGATCGGCGTTGTCAGGATATGGTCCACCTTGTAAAACGGGTTGTACACCTCGAAGGGATCCTGGAAGATAGCCTGCACGTCCTTGCGAAAGGCTCGCAGTCTGTCGCCCTTGAGTTTCTGCACGTCGTCGCCCTGATAGAGAACCTGACCCCTGGAGGGGGCTGCGAGGCCGAGGAGCAGCCGGGCGATCGTCGTCTTGCCGCTGCCGCTCTCGCCGGCGATCGTGATGAAGGACGGCGATTCGGGGGACACGCTCAGGGAGAAATCCTCCACGGCCACCGTTTCCGACCCGCGGCCGAATACGCCGCCGCCGTGGAACACCTTGCGGACCCGTCGCGCCTCAAGTATCGGAGGCATGATGCTCCTCTCCGTACAGCAGGCAGGCGGCGCTTTGGGTGTCGGTCACACGGTTGAGAGTTGGGACCGCCTCCGCGCATTCCTCCAGGGCGCGTGGACACCGAGGGTGGAAGAGGCAGCCGCTGGGCGGGTGCAGCAGCGACAGTCCGACGCCGGGGATGCCTTTGAACTCTCCCCGGGTCTCGAAGGAAGGGATACTCGATATCAGCAACTGCGTGTAGGGATGACGCGGGTTGCGGAAGATATCCTGCACATTTCCCACTTCGACCAGTCTGCCTCCGTACATGATGCCGATGCGTTCGACGAACTGCGCCATCAGCCCCATGTCGTGTCCCACCAGCAGGACCGTCGCGTTAATGCGCTCCTGCAACGAGCGCAACGTCTGCATGATCTGACGCTGGACGACCACGTCCAGGGCACTCGTCGGTTCGTCTGCCAGGATCAGCCGCGGGCGGAGCGAGATGGCGGTGGCGACACACACTCTCTGCTTCATGCCGCCGCTGAGCTCATGGGGATACAGCTTCGCTACAGAAGGCAAGAGGCCGACCATCTGCAACAGCTCGACGACACGGCTCTCGGCGTCGTCCCTGTTCAGCTCCCGTTCGTGTTCGAGTATCGTCAGTCGCATCTGATCCCCGACTCGCGCGACTGGATTGAGCGAATTCATCGCGCCCTGCGGGACCATGGCGATGCGGGCCAGTCGAACCTGCCTCATCTCTTCTTCCGACAGCTGCAACAGATCGACGCCATCCATGTGGATTTCACCCGCGGCGATACGTCCGGGTGCCTCGATCAAGCGCAGCAGTGCCAGGATGGCCGTGGTCTTGCCGCTTCCGGACTCGCCGACCAGACCGAAGCGCTCCCCTTCGTAGAGCGTCAGGTCCAGTTCGTTGACGGCGCGGACGATACCCCGGCGCGTCTCGTACTGAACCTCCAGCCCCGCGGTCTGCAGCAGTATGCGGCTCCCCGAACGCGTCATCAGACCGCCCTGCGCTGCTTGGGATTGGCCAGCTCGTCGAGGCCTGCGGCGATCATGATCAAGCTGACGAACAGCAGCACCAGGAAGACGATGGGAATCGACCACCACCACCACAGGCCGCGGATGAGGGCGCTGAAGGTGATCGACCAGTAGATGGTCATGCCGACGGTGGGCTCGTTCTGCGGACCCAAGCCGAGGGCTTCGAGGCCGATCGTGGCCAGGATCGCCCACGACACGGCGCCTGCCAGGTTGGAGGCCAGGTAGGGAAGCAGGTTGGGGACCAGCTCGCGCCAGATAATCTCCATCGTGTTCATGCCGTTGAGCTTTGCCATGTCCACGTAGGCTCTCGTCCGCAGAGTCAAAACCTGAGACCGGATGGTCCGGGTAGGCCACATCCAAGCGAGAGAGGCGACCACCAACGCCATCAGGTTGACACTGATCTCCTCTCGAATGGTCGAGGCGATGGAGATCAGCACGACGAGGCCGGGAACCGTCAGCAGCGTGTCGACGGTGCCCCGCACGACGGCATCGATCTTGCCGCCCACGTAGCCGCTGAGGAATCCGAGAACGATGCCGATCCCGAGGCCGACCGCCCCTGCCAGAAAGCCGATGCGCAAGGTCAACGGCACGCCGACGACCATGACCGCGAGCAAATCCCGCCCCGAATCGTCCGTGCCGAACGGGTGCGCCCCTGAAGGGGCCAAACGGGGAGTGGCAGACAGCGGCTGCGCCGCATCGGTGTCCACAAAGAGGGGACCCGCCAGCGCGAACACCAGGATCAGGCCCATCACCGCCAACCCGCCACCGAGCATGGGGCTCTCTCGCAGATAGAGCAGGGCGGCCAGCAGACGTTCCACTATCAGTCGTGCCGGTGATGGGATATTCGGGGGTCGAGCAGTGGATAGGTGAAATCCATAACCATCGTCACCAGCCCGATGGACAGGATGGTGATGAAAACGATGCCGTTGATAACGGTGTAATCAGACCCCTGGATGGCTTTGAACAGCAAGGTCCCGACACCAGGATAAGCGAAAATCACCTCGACAATCACCTGTCCGGTCACGACGAATGCCAGGGAGAGTCCCAGCGCCGTATACTGTGGCAGGAACGCGTTGCGCACCGCGTACCGAAGAAATATGGTGGGCCGTCTCAAGCCGTTGGCATGGGCCAGGGCCATGAAATCCTCGCCTGTGGTGCTGACCATCATGCCGCGCATGCCAAGAGCCCAGAATCCCATCGATTGCAGGACGATGGCCAGCGCGGGCAGGGTGGAATGGTGCATGACCTCCAGGATGAAGTCGAGCCTGAAGCTGGGTAGGGTCCCGGGCCCATATCCACCCGAAAGAGGAAACAGCTTCCACTGCAAGCCCAGGAAGTAGAGGACGACCAGGCCGAGGAGATATGGGGGAATCGCCGACAGCGTCATCAAGGGGAACACGGCATGCCGGAAGAAAGCCGGCGCGCGTGGCCAGGCGGCCAGGGCCCCCGTCAAGGTGCCGGCGGAGAACCCCATTAACGTGGCGACCAGCAGCAATCCGATCGTCCACGGCATGGCATCGCCGATCATCCGGCCAACGCGAATCGGATAGTTGGCCAGCGAGTATCCCAGGTCGAAACGGAAGGTGTCGCTGAGGAAGTTCAGGTACTGCACGTAGAGCGGTTTGTCGAGACCGAACTTGACCTGGTAGGCTTTGACCATCGCCTCGACGCCTTCCTGGCGCAGACCGCCCGTGGCCGCGAGCAGTCCCAGTTTTTCGCGGATGGGGTCCCTACCCGTTGCCAGTCTGGGTATGAAGAAGTTTATGCTGGCCGCGGCCCAGATGACGACGACGAAGAGGGCGACGCGCCGGAGGACGAAACTGCGACTCATGCCGGCCGCGGCGACGCGCCGGAATCGCCGTACCTCATCCTACCGGTTCCAATCCGAGCAACACGAGCAGCCAAGAGCTGTGCCAGTAGGCGGTGTTGATGTATGGGTTCTCACGCGTGGGCCAGTTCTTCCGGATTGAATTTAACCAGTTTGCGGAACGTTTGCGTTTCCTTGCCGCCGATGATCTGGCAATCGAACGCGGGCTTGAAAAACGCCCCGGATCAAGGGAATGATTTCCGGGTTGTCGCCAATCTTGGCAGCCTAGGTTCAGGGAGGGGAAACTGTGCGGTTTGCTCGCATCCGGGTTTCATTTTTCGCTGACCCTGAAGAACACGGTGCCGTCGGAACCCTTAGCGGCGTTGTTGACCGCGTCAACCGCATAATACCCCCCCCCCCCGCGGCCACCGGAAACCACCAGCTCGGGGGCGTCGGGGACCGGCCCGGGCGGGTGCGGGCCGCCGCTGATCGTCAAGCGCTGGGCGGCAATGGAGGTCCTGCCGCCCCCGCCTCCTCCGCCGTTGGCCCCCATCCAGGCGCAGTCGCCCCCTTTCCCCCGCGGGCGCTGAAAAGGGCCCCGCCCTTCGATCTCGACGGCGCCTTCGGCCTGCAGCGCGATCATGCCCCCGCTGCCGCCCCCTCCGGTGCGGCGAAAGCCGCTGCCGTCACCCCGTCGGCGAGGAAGATGCTGGTGCTCGCACCTCCCGCCCCCGGCCCCATTCCCACGCTGCCGGTGGAATCGGTCGCGCCCGCGTCTCCTCCATCGAAACCTCCCAGCCGGCCTTGGCCTCCGCGAGCCGGGCCGGCGAAACCGTCCCCGCCGCCCTCGCCGGAAACGTCGATGACGCCGCGAACCGCGATATCGCGGGCGCTTCTCAGCTCCAGGGCGCGCTGCCCTGCGCCAACCACGGTTACTCCTGGCGGGACCTCGAGGTCATCGAACCGGTACACGGCGACCCCGTCTTCGACCTCGCCGCGTAACAACCCGCCGCCGACGTCAGCGGTGAGACGGGTGGTGTCGAAGCGCCAGGTTGCCGCCCCGGCCGGGGCATCCGGGCCGAGCCCGGTCGTGAAGCTCCAGACGTCGCCGCGGGCAAGGACCTCACCCCCGGCGCCCCGCTCGTCGACGCGCCAGAAGTACCGCTTCCCGGGTTCGAGGTTGGCAGCGGCGAACTCCTCGCTCTGCATCCCGGTCGAGGCCGGCTTGCCCTCGAGGTCGCCGGGATCTTCGCCCAGATAGAGATCGCGGGCGACTCCGTCGAGGGCGGGAGCCCAGCGCAGCATTTCCTCTCCGCCCTCGGGGAGAGGGTAGTCGTACCCGTCCGGGGGATGCGGGCGGGAGGCTTTGCTCGGCTTCAGGCGGCCCATCTTCTCGAAGGGGATACGCCGGAAACCGGGAATGTCCCACGCCGGCGAATCGCCGCGAAGCGCCAGCTGGCGCCCGGCCTCGTCGAGGAACCGGGGGTCTTCCCCGTCGATGTTGTCGGCGATGCGCTCGTAGTGGTCGTACGCCTCCAGGCGGCGCGGGTCGAGCCAGTAGCGGTTGCGCCACGGGACGTTGCGCACGAGCACGCTGCCGACGGGAAACTTGAACCGCTCGAAGTCCGGGTGGCTGCGGTCGCCGGGGGTGGCGGCGAGCGCCGGATAGGCCCGGCTCCAGGGTGGATTGCGGTAGTCGAATTTCTGGATGCGCTCGAGGAAGTTCATCGCGTGGCCGTTGGTCGTGTCGTACCACCCATGCGCCGTCGCGTGGATGGCCGCCTTGGCGCCGACGAAGACGTTGTTGTCGATCACGACCTCGCGGCCGCTGTTGTGCATGACCCCGAACTCGCCGGAGTCGTAGATGATGTTGCCGGCGATCGTGTCGCCGGCGCAGGACCCGTCGAGGTACACGGCGTTGAAGCCTCCGCGGCCCGGGACGCGGCTGACGTTGTCGTGGAGGTAGTTGCCGACGATGCGGTTGCCGCGGCTGTCCCATCCCCAGTCCCCCATGATGACCCCGGCGTCGCCGGTCTCCCAACAGGAATCGAAGATCTCGTTGTACTGGATCAGGTGCTCGTTGCCGCTGTACTGGATGGCGATGTGGGGGGTGCCGTGGATGAGGTTGTGGGTCGCCTCGTTGCCGGCTCCCTCGTCAAACCGGACCGCCTGCGAGTAGGTGCGCTTCCAGCGGCCGAAGTGGTGGATGTGGCAATTGCGCACATAGTTGCCCCCCGGCGTCAGGGTGCGGCGGTCACCTCCCGAAAGGCGGACCGCCTCGGAGCCGATGCCGTAGAGCTCGCTGTTGAGCACGCCGACGCGGGTGCAACTGTCCGTCGTGATCCCCTGGCCGCCGATGTTGCGCAGGACGCAGCGGTCGATCACCGCGTCGCGCGAGTTCTCGATGACGATGCCGTCGCCGCGGGTCAGCTCGAAGGTCAATCCCTCGAAGCGGACATGGCGGACGCTGTCGAGACGGACGAGGGCCGAGCCGTCGCCCCCGTGCAGGGACAGCATGATCTCGGCGGTATCCAGCTTGTCCGGCGGCCAGAGATAGAGCTTGCCGTAGGTCCCGGGCGCATCCGGGTTGCGTTCGAGGTACCACTCCCCGGGCAGGTCGATCTATTCGAGGAGATTGAGTCCGTACCAGAAGCGGCCGGTCGCGATCGGGTACCCCGGGCGGTCGGCGATGGTGAAGACGTTGGCGACCGTGTCGATGGCGGTGACCGGCAGGTACTTGTTCGCCCACAGGTAGCGCCAGTACCCGTTGACTCAGGGGGCCGTGGCTTCCGTCCAGCGGTCCGGGCGGTCGTGGTCGTACACGAAGGTCGTCTCGCTGAGGGCCCGGTAGATGAGGGCGAAGTCCTCGTTCGGCCAGCGGCCCAGGGGCATGACCTCGCCGTTGAAGCTGAGCTCGGAGTGGATCGGCCGGTAGTGCGCGCTGGTGAGGTCGCCGAAGCCGGCGATGCCGAGGGCGGGCAGGTCGCATTCGACGAGGTTTCCGCGGGCGGATGCATCGAGCCGGTGCCAGACGGGGGAGTCCGCCCCCGTTCGGGAGAAGCAGTCCGCCTCGATGGCGGCCCCGCCGATGAAGCGGGGGACCTCGCCGTCGAAGGCCTTGTACGCAACCGGGGCTCCCTCGCCGCCGGAATCCCCGGGGCCGAGGCGGAACTCCGCGTCCCTGAAGTAGCGGCCGCCCCGGATCCAGACAGCAGCGCCTGCGCTTCCGGTATCGCCCGCTGCGGAAGCGCGCACGGCGTCGCGGGCGCGCTCGAGGCTGGCGAAGGGTCGCTTCCGGGTGCCGGGGTTGGCGTCGTCGCCGTCCGGGGAGACGAAGAACTCGACGGCGCTTCCCGGGCCCGGGGCGAGCAGGCAGGCGCATAGAAGGAGGATCGCCGCACCTATCGTCACGCGGCGGCTCCGGGAAGCCGCTGCCGACGGCGATGGTCTGCCCGATGGGGTTTTTTTCGTCGCGCCTCGAGCAACCGCAAACATTCTCGTCAGAGACCTTGCGTGACCTTTTCGCACGTTCCAATCGCCTTGAATATCGATAGATGGCGCCTTATTATGCCTGATTTGAAAACCTTGGTGCCCGAAGACGATTCGCGTCTTCCGGTGAGGTAATTTCGCGGAACCTTAGAAATATGCTTGTTGAATTTTCGGTTACCAATTTCAGATCGATCAAGGAAGAGGCACGTCTCAGCCTCGTCGCCGGCAACGACAAGAAGCATGGTGACTCCAACGTGGTCGTGCCCAATCTTTCCGAAGACGCACGACCGATTCGGCTCCTGCGATCGGCGGCGATCTACGGTGCGAATGCCTCGGGCAAGACCAATCTCCTCAGGGGCCTGCAGACGATGCACGACATCGTGCTCCGAGCCTCCGGCAGTCTCGAAGGACTCCCCGTGACGACGTTCCGATTCGATCCCGCATGCAACGACCGGCCGACATCTTTCGAGGTAGTGTGTATCGCGGATGGCGTTCGATACCAATACGGCTTTTCCGCCACACCCCAAGAGGTGACCGGCGAGTGGCTTTATGCGTGGCCGAGCGGAAGGATGCAGGTCTGGTTCGAGAGAAGCCGCAGCGAGACGTCCGGTGAACCCTCCTGGAAGCTCGGCGGGAAGCTCACGGGGGACCGTGAGGTCTGGAGAAGAGCAACCCGTCCCCAAGCACTGTTCTTGTCGACGGCTGTTTCGCTCAACAGCACTCAGATGCAACCCCTTTTCGACTGGTTCCGCAAGCGGCTCCACATCGCCGACGTGGGTGGATGGAACCCCGGTTTTTCCTTGGAATACTGTAACAACAACGACAAAGCCGGCGTCGTTGAGTTTCTCGCGGCAGCCGATCTTGCGGTTGCCGGCATGCGGATCGTCGAAAAGGATTTCTCCCCGGATATGCTTCCCGCAGATATGCCCAAGGAATTGAAAGAGCATGTCGCCAAAGAACTCACGAGAAAAAAGACCGTGGATATCTTCTTGGAGCATAAACCGATAGGCGGTAGGCCCGCGGAACTGGATATAGACGAAGAGTCGGACGGAACCCAAAAGATGTTCGCTCTCGCCGGTCCCTGGCTCCATTCCCTTGCTGAAGGCAACGTCATTGTGTTCGATGAACTGCATGACAATCTGCATCCGGAACTTGTCCGGTTCCTGGTCAACCGTTTCCACGATCCGGAAGCGAATCCGCACGGAGCACAGCTCGTTTTCTCGACCCACGATACGTCTATTCTCGATCAGGGTTTGTTGCGATCAGATCAGATCTGGTTCTGTGAACGCAATGAACGCCTGGAGACCAGCCTTTTTCCGCTCAGCGATTTCCGGCTAAGGAGGGGCTTTGACAACCTGGAAAAGGCATATCTGGCCGGGCGTTTTGGAGCGCTTCCCTACATCCGAGGGTCGGGCTGCCAGCCATCAGACTGAGCGATGGCTCGACGAGAAGGACGCCGACGTGGCCAGCTTCAACGGAGGGGGCCTGAACGGGAGCCGTACGATCGAGTGCTCATCCTCTGTGAGGGGGAAAAAACGGAGCCGTCGTACTTCCGGTCCCTGGTGGATCAGTTCCGGCTGAGCACCGCCAACATCGATGTTGCGGCAAGCGGCTCGGATCCCAGGTCGCTGGTCAATAGGGCAAAAAGATTGCGGGACGACGAGAAACGACGGGGAGACCGATACGACGCGGTCTATTGCGTTTTCGACCGTGACGAGCATGCGCACTTCGACACCGCGACTTTTGAAGCACATTCCGCCAAACTGAAGCTGGCCCGCTCATGGCCGTGCTTCGAATTCTGGCTTCTGTTGCACTTTGTCTACCACCGTCGGCCCTACGCCCCATCAGGCAACAGGACCGCGGCGGAGAATTGCGTTAAAGAGCTGCGGCAGTACCTGCCCGGCTACACAAAGGGTAACGCAGGCGTGTTCGAAGAATTGGAAGACCGGATGGAAAACGCGAAGTCCAACGCGAGACTCGCGCTGTCAGATGTCGAGGCGACGGCAAGATACGACCCTTCGACCGAGGTTCATTGCCTCGTGGAGTACCTGCAAACCCTCAAACCCACTTGAAAAACTCGGCAAGCCCAAACGGATGACCGGAGAACGGCGTTGCCGAACCTCACAGGGGATCACACCCTGCATGGGCGGTCCACTTGGAACCAAACCATAACCCGTAGTCGCCTGAAGGTTTCATCGGGCCGCGGGAAGATTCCCGTAAACCGAAACGCACGCGCTGTCGATCCAAATTCAAGCCCATCTTCGAAGCCGGAAGGCTCGTCAAGGTAGCGGGGATGGGATAAAACCACCCCTTGTTTTTCTAAAAGCCGAACGACACAGGAGCGAGTAATAAAGCGATGCCATCGTACCGTTTTTCATGGGACACATTCAACGATCGAACGGTCCTCCACTTGGCCAATGCCATCGGATTCGACGGCCCTTTCGCGGAAGCGAGGAAATGGCTCTCTACGAAGGTCAAACGACCCACGCCGGAGTTCGTAGGGGAAACGAAGGAGGTTCTTCAACGAGCCTGGCTGCCGGAATACGCCGGAGCAAAGGAAATCGTGGAGCGACTGCTGGATATCGGCATCGGGCCCATGGGCCGTCCGCGGTCCCAACGCGGGTACGTTGGCTACATCAAGAAGTGCAGGAATTCGAAGCGCCTTCGTCAGTACTTGTGCGAAGCGATGATTCGGTATGGGGATCAGGACAATCAGGACGAAGGTGAATTTGATGGCTATATACGGGTTTTTCAACGTGGTATTTATAGCGTTTCCCCAATGAGATTTTTAGGGTTTCATACTGTACGGAATCGGGCCGGAATCTGCGCAGGGATATCGAGGTCTCCGACGCACAGGTAAATCAGGTCGGCAAAGGCATCCAGAGTTTTAAATCCACTGGCTCGATTCTTGACCATGCGGATAATGCGATTGAGCCCTTCGGCGGCGGCGTTGGTCAGGTGCGTGTCGACGAAGGCGGTGATGCCGGCCGCCTGCTTGCGCACCGTGTTGACGAACTTGCGCAGGGGCTGCAGGCGGCTGCGCAGGGCCGCCGTCGTCCACTTCTTGAGGAAGCGTTCGGCGGCCCAGCGCGCCTTGTAGCGCCAGAAGTGCTCGAACTCGTCCTTCAGGCGCCAGGCGCGGTAGATGCGGCGGTTGGCCTTCTCCAGGGTTTGGAGCGTGCGCCGATCCTTTCGCGAGCGCTGGGCGGAGTGATGCAGCAGCACCCAGCGCAGGCCCTTGAGCAGCTTGCGGTCCTCGCCACAGGCTTGCCGCCACTGCTCCTTGCGCACCTCGTCGACGGCTTCGTTGAGGGCCTTGACGACGTGGAATCGGTCCAGGACCAACTCGGCGTTGGGACCATGCTGCCGGATGGCGCCGATGAAGGTCTCGCTCAGGTCGCAGCAGGCCCAGCGGATGCGGTCCTTCTGGAAGGCGCTGAGATGGTCCCGGAAAAACGCGTCGATGGTCTTCCGTGCCTTGCCCTTGCCGACCCAGACGACACGGGAGCGTTCCAGGTCGTAGACCAGGGTAGCGTATTTATGGCCCTTGGCGTAGGAGATCTCGTCGATGCCGAGGGTCTTCAGCCGGCGGATGCGGTGCCCCGTACGCCGGCGCTCGATGAGCCGGTGCAGCTGGTCGGACAGGGTCGACGGGGCCAGACCCAGCAGGCGCGCGGCGGCGGCCTGCGTCATCCACTGGCAGTACCTCAGCAGCAGGTATTCGAAGCGGTAGCTGACCTGGGCCGAGGGCGCCGCCCAGGGCACCTCCTCGACGCGACGGCCGTGGGTCGGGCAGCGGATCTCCCGAGGGGCGTGGTGCAACCAGAGGGTACGGCCGCAAACGCGGACGTCGCGCCAGCGGCGGAACTCCATGACCTGTACGATCTTGCCGCGGCGCCCACACTCGGGACACCGGCACCCGTTCCTTTGGGGCTTCACCGCGACCACGACGGCCGCTTCTTCCCCGTGTCCTTCGAACCACACGCCCACCGCGCGAAATCCCTTGAATTGGAACAGCTTGGAGACGAACTTCATAGCGGTCATAGGTCGCCTTCCCTTCCCTTTCTTGGGGAGTGCTTGATGGGGATACACCAAGCATAGGGAACGACCTATGGCCTTGTCATGTACTCAGATGGACAGCAAGGGCTCAGGTACTTTCCGTACTTACGTTTCGGCGTTGAAAAACCCGGATAGACCCAATTTGATTTCAATTTCATACGCCGTTTTGTCGTCTTGAACCCCGGTGACCAACCGGAAAATCCGACCCGCCCTCACTCCTACCAAGCCGAGGCTTGGGACAAGCTGAACACGACCCTCGCAGAGTCCAACACCACCGGCGTTTTTCAGGGCATGCTCGTCATGCCCACCGGATCCGGCAAGACGTTCACTGCAGTTCACTGGCTGTGCAGGCGGGTTCTGGATGAGGGACTTCGAGTGCTGTGGATGGCGCATCGAAGCGAACTTCTCAACCAGGCAGCGGAGCAATTCCACAGTCTCTCGGGGCTCGTGACCACGAAAGAACGCCTAAGAGTCCGGATCGTATCCGGGGAACACTGCGCCACGACGCAGATCGATCCCGCGGACGATGTCGTCGTCGCTTCGGTTTCAAGCCTTGCGCGAAATCCGGAAGTCAGAAGTCAGCTGCTGGATGACCCGAAACTGTTCATCGTCATCGACGAGGCACACCATGCCCCGGCGAAATCCTACAGGGACATCATCGATGAGTTCAAGGCGAAGAAACAGTGGCGCATTCTTGGCCTGACCGCCACGCCCACGCGGACCCTCGAGCAGGAACGCCCCCTGTTGACCCGGCTGTTTGGGGGCAACGTAATCGCCAAGGTCGATCTTCCCCAACTCGTGGAGAAGAGAATCCTCGCCCGCCCGATTCCGGTTGTGGTGCGGACCAATGCGAAGATCGAAGAAGGGCTGACCGACGAGGACCGGCGCCATTATGACCGTTTCGGAGAACTCAGCGAACCTTGGCTCGACCGCATTGCCCACCTGTCCGAGCGCAACAGAACCATCGTGGAGCACTATCTGCAACGGCAGGACAAATACGGGCCGACCCTCGTATTTGCGGTCAACGTCAAGCACGCCGCTCTTCTCACGGAGGAGCTCAAAGCCGTCGGTGTTCGTGCGGACTACGTCGCCAGCTACCGACCAGATGGAAGCGACGGGGAATCTTCCAGCGTGACTCAGCGGTTTCGGGATGGCGACCTTGACGTGCTCGTGAACGTCCAGATGATCACGGAGGGCGTCGATCTGCCAATGATAAAGACGGTCTTCCTGGCCAGGCCTACGAACAGCGAGATCCTGATGCGGCAGATGATCGGGCGTGCTCTCCGGGGTCCCGCAATGGGTGGTTCACACGAAGCTTTCCTTGTGAGTTTTGAAGACACATGGGATCGGTTCAGCGACTGGGACAGCCCCTTTGATCTCGTTCCTGATATCGAGGCCATCGCCGTACCCGAGGATATCGAGAGCGCGCCGATTCGCGATGTGGAGTCTCTGTACGAACACCTTCCCTGGGAGACGATTCGGGCGGTCGCAGCCACGATGCGCCGCCTTTCGGTGGAACACAAGGCAGACGCCTTCGAGGCTGTACCTGATGGCTGGTTTCTTCTCGAACGGGAGGATGAGGACGAGAGCATCCGCGTTCCGATTTCCGTTTACGAACATCAGCGCCCATGCTACGACGCCCTTGTCGGGTGCTTGAAATCCCGGAAAGCAGATTCAGGACTGGAGGAATTGGATGCGCTGTACGAGGAGTTCTTCGGCGACTGCGACAGTCCTGCACCATCGCGGCATCACGTCGGCATGATCGTGGAACATTTCGCGCAAGGGGGAGAAGATCCTGAATACCATCCATTGAGCAACCGGAAGCAGTGCGATCCTCACGAAGTCGCTCGTTGCATCGTCCAGGAAGAACTTGGGTATCGCGGTACTCGACAGCTCGTGGAGAGTACCTATTCCGACTCCTCTCTGGCGAAAGCGATTTATCCAAATCCGCGGGAGTATCAGGCGGCCATCGACGACGCCTTATGGGAAATCGACCACCCCGACGAGGCCACTCAGCGAGCCAAGGCGGTTCCGGTCTTTCACCCTCGTGGCGAAGAGACGCTGTCGGAAGGACCTGAACACGACCTTGATCCACTGATGGCAGAGGTTCTCGATGCAGGGGCAAAGTTGCTGGAGCTTCCCACCAAGCTGGAATACCCCGGGGACCTTGAGTGGACGGGCCGGATCTTGAAGGGATGGTACGGGATGGCCTACTACGAAGAGCGGCCTCCGCGGATCCGCATCAACTGCCTGCTGAACAGTCCCGACATCTCCTCGGAAACGATCAGGTTCCTGCTTTGGCACGAGTTCCTGCACGTCCACCTCCATGAAGGCCACACTCCAGAGTTTCGACGGCTGGAACGGATTTGGCCTACACATTTGGAGGCGAACCGGGAGCTGGACAACCTGAACGAACGGTTCGGAGTCCAGTACTGGTAACCGAAGGATTCAAGACCCCCAGACCCCCACCCACCTTCCCACCTCACCCTACCGCTTAGGAAACAGACTCCTGCGGCCGACGACGCGGCACAGGACGCACTCCTCCGGGTCATGGCCGCGGGCCGGGCAGTACTGGCGGCCGAAGTAGATGATCTGCTTGTGGAGGTCGTTCCAGCGTTCCTTCGGGAAGGTGCGCTTCAGGTCCTTCTCCGTCTGCACGACGTTCCTGCCCGTCGACAGCCCCCAGCGGTAGGCCAGCCTGTGGATGTGGGTGTCCACGGGAAAGGCGGGGATGCCGAAGGCCTGCGACACCACCACCTGCGCGGTCTTGTGCCCCACTCCTGGCAGCTCCTCCAGCTCGGCGAGGCCGCGCGGCACTTCTCCGCCGTACTGCTCGGCCAGGATGCGCGAGGTCTCGCGGATGTTCTTGGCCTTGGTGGGGGCCAGCCCGCAGGGCTTGATGATCTTCTCGATCTGCGCCGCGGTCAGCCGCGCCATCTTTCTCGCGGTATCCGCTGCGGCGAACAGCACCGGGGTCACCTCGTTGACGCGAACGTCCGTGCACTGCGCCGACAGCACCACGGCGACCAGCAGGGTGTAGGGGTCGCGGTGCCGCAAGGGGATCGCCGGGGCCGGGAACAGCTCGTCGAGGGTGTTGGCGATCACCTCGGCCTTCTGCGCCCGGGTGAAGGGCTTGCCCCGGGCCGTCACGGGAGGTGCACCCCGTGGGCGTTCAGGAACGAATCGATGATCCGCCGCGAGATGCTGATCCGGTTCGGCAGCTCGGGAAGCTGCTCGGGATCGGCGCCGTACCAGCCCGCGTCGACGATCTCCTCGCCGTCGATGGCGATCTCCCCGGAGGCGTGCTCCGCGGTGAAGCCGACCATCAGGGAGTGGGGGAACGGCCACGGCTGGCTGCCGAAGTAGGTGACGTCGCGAACCTCGATTCCGACCTCCTCGCGGATCTCGCGGACCACCGCGGCCTCGAGGGTCTCCCCGGCCTCGACGAAACCGGCGAGGATGCTGTAGCGCTTTCCGGGGAAGCTGGCGTTGCGGGCGAGCAGGAAGCGGTCGCCGCGGCTGACGAGGACGATGACGGCCGGCGATACTCTCGGGTAGGAGACCAGGCCGCAGCCCGGGCACTGGCGGGCGCGGTCCCGCTCGTGGTGGACGGTGGCGCCGCCGCAGCGCCCGCAGAAGCGGTGGGTGCGGTCCCACTCGACGACCTGGAAGGCGCGGCCGGCCACGGCGAACAGCTCGTCGTCGATGAGGCCGAAGAGCTGCCTCAGCCCCTCGAAGGCGAGGCCGTCAGCCGCCTCGGCGGAGGCGGGAAGGTCGACGGCGATGCAGGCAAGGCCGGCGTGCTCACCGGGGTGGGCCTCGGCGATGACCCCGAGGTAATGCTCGGCGGGGCAGGCTCCCGGGGATTCAGACCTGTTGCCAACGTCCGTATCCTGAGGTTGGGCCCCGCTCCGCCCGGCTCCCGTCGGGGATTCTGCCTGGTCGCGGCCGCCCGCACCCCCCAGTTCGGCCCGGTCCCCGCCGGCTCCCGGGGATTCCGAAGGGTTGCCGCCGCCACCTGCATCCGACGGTTCGTCCCCGCCCGTGCCGGCTCCCTGGGTTTCTCCTTGTCCGCGGCCTTCAGAACCCCGGTTTTCGGCGGGGGCTCCGACTGGGTCCCCGCTGGCTCCCGGGGATTCCCCTGGTTCAGGGCCGCCATCTCCCGGTTCGCCCGGACCCGCGTGCCTCTCGACTCGGGCCTCGGCGAAGGAAGCCAGCCGCGGAACCTCGGGGCGGCCTGCGGCCATTCGCACCAGCAGGCGGTCGCCGCGGAAGGCGAAGTAGAGGGCCTCCCCGTCGAGTCCCGAGGGCGCGAAGACGGCCGGCTCGAAGGACGGTTCAACCAAGGCAGTCCGCGGATTCGCCTTGCATGCGGGTGGGTGAGGAGATTGCGGCAGGGATCAGGAGCCCCGCTTCTTCCACTTCTCCGCCATCCCCCGCATCTCGCGGTTCGGCTCGACCCGCCTCGACGTCGTCTGGTTGCGGCGCTGATACAGCCAGTTTCCCCGGTTGTCGCGGAGCACCGGCATGCGCCTGGCCACCGCGGGCGGCTTCTTCACCCGGCCCGGCTCCGCCGCGTACCAGTAGGCGACGCTGCTCATCTCGTTGCAGAGATGGTTCCCGTGCCCGTGCTCGATGGTGACCTTGATCTCCCTCTCGAAGCGGACCGGGTTTTCGAGGTGGTGGACGTAGCTGGTCTGGTAGCCGCCGGTGTTCTCCTCGTGGATCGACGAGCCGTTGCGCAGGAAGGCGTTGTCCTGCATGCCCCAGGCCTGGTTGAGGTAGTCCTCGCTGCCGGTGCCGTGCAGGTCGGGGGGCCACTTGTACCCGTCGACCCAGATCATGTCGTCCCCCTCCCCCCACCAGGTCCCCTGGAAGTTGGTGACACTGAGGTTGCAGCCGATGTAGTGGCCGCGGCCCGCGGTGTCGAGGATGACGTAGTTGTTCTCCCAGGCGGTGCGCTCCTTGTTGACGACGTCGGCTTCCGGGTGGTTGACGAGGATGTCGTGCGCCCAGCCGCCGAACGGGTTCTCGCGGCGGAACTCGGCGTGGAAATACCCGGCGTCCTCGGGCGGCGACGAGGCGTCCTGCTCGTAGTCGACGTAGAAGTACTGGCGGTGAAGCTCCCTGCTCTCGTTGACGAGCTCGACGACGGCGCGTTCGCGGAACGGCATGCGCGCGTAGCTGTTGAGGGCGCATCCCTCGTTGAAGCAGTTGTCGCGGCGGGTCGAGGCGGTGAACAGGAGCGACTGGTAGGAGTTGACGATCCCGTGGCCGAGCCCGAAGAAGTCCCCGAGCGGACAGAGCACGCTCGGCTGCCCGGCATTGTCCCAGGTGATCTTCAGCAGCACCTCGCGGTAGTGGTTCGGCTGGGTCATCCACAGGTGGGTGATGGCGCCGGGGCCGTCGAGGTCGGCGAGCACCCGGGATTCCCCCGGCTCGAAGGCCCAGAAGTCGGCGTTGCGGCCGCTGGTGTCCCAGGAGGAGGCGCGGCCCGTCGTGCCGCTGCCGATGCGGGTCAGTTGGTCGATGAGAGTCATCCGATGTCGCCCATGAGCACAGCGCGAGCTGTCTCGTTATCGCTCGGCCGCACAGGGCGGCCGGCTTGTGGGGTGGTGGATACCTGGCCGGCTTGCGCTCAGGCGTTGGGGTTGTCGAAGCGGGGGCCCTGCTCCGAGAGCTCCCGGTAGAGGCGGTCGAACTCGTCGCTGCCGTCGTCGTCGCGCATGTCGAGGCGGATCCCCCTTACCGTTCCCTCGGCGAAACCGGTGAGGCTCTCGACGCTGGGCCAGCCCGCCGTCGAGTAGACCCCGCCGCGGGGCAGGCGCGTCACCGTGATGAATCGCGGCAGCACCGTCTTCGGGTTCCGGGCGATGCGCGCCAGCTCCGCCTCGTCGACGGAGACGCCGAGCCCCGGCTCCTCGGGGACCGGGGTGCTGCCCTCGGCGACCTCGAGGCGGCCGCCGGTGACGTCCTCGCCGTACTGGTCGTCGAGGTTGATGGAATGCGACAGGTTCGGCAGCACCGCCCCCAGGTGCATGGCCAGGGCCTTGCACAGGGTGCCGCCGGTCATCTGGATCACCACCGACAGGTTGGCCTGGGCGCAGGCGAAGCCGCACTGCACCGGGGTGCCGGTACCCCCTTCGCCGACCATGTACAAGTCGGCGCAGCCGTGGATGATCTCCGGCCCGCCTCCGAGCTGGGGCACGTGCATCACCAGCGGCAGCCGCGTCCTCGCCCGCAGGGAGCGCCAGCCGTCGAGGTCCTGCCAGCGCACCGGGTCCTCGATGAAGCCGGTGATCGGCGACTTCTCCAGCTCCTCGATCAGCCGCGACACCGAGTCCGGGGTGCGGTTGTGGTTGAAGTCGTAGTGCATGAGGAATCCCGGGGGGGCGACGTCCTCGACCGCCCGGTGCTGCTCGAGCACGTCGTAGTAGGTGCAGGTGTGCATCTTGAAGAGAGTGTACCCCTCGTCCGCGGCGCGCTGCACCTCGGCCGCCAAGTCCTCCGGGGAAGCCGGCCGCGTCCAGGCCGCCACCGGCACGCGCTCCCGCACCTTCTCTCCCATCAGCCGGTACGCCGGCAGCTCGACGTGCTTGCCCATGACGTCGAAGAGCGCCCCGGTCAGGCCGCCGGTCCAGGGGGCGTTGACGAACTCGAAGGGATTGCGGCCGACGAGCGCGCCGAGGGTCTTCTCCGGGAGATGGGAGTGGCCGCGCGTTTCGCCGTAGCCGACGATGCCGTTGTCGGTGGCGACCTTGTACACGGTCTGGGTGTCGATGCCGACGAAACGCGGCTTCTGGCCGGCGTTGCGGTCGGCCAGGCGCGGGTTGATGTGGAAGACTTCTACGTCGGTGATCTTCATTAGGCTTTTTCCGGGTGGGAGGCTGTTTTCTGCGCGGGTGGGGGTGCCGTCGAGGGCGGCTAACGATAGAAAATCGCCTGCCGAGGGTAAAGCCGATCGCGGCCTTCGCGGCCCCTCCGAGGGGCTACAGCCGCACCACCTTTCCCGGGTTCATGATGTTGTCCGGATCCAGGGCCCGCTTGATGTCGCGCATGAGCTCCACTCCCTCGCCGAACTCCCGCTCGAGGGCGTCGAGCTTGCCGATGCCGATGCCGTGCTCGCCGCTGCAGGTGCCGCCCAGCTCGAGGGCGTGGGCAATCAGGCGGTCCCCGAGACGGCGGGCCTCCTCCAGCTCTTCGGGGCGCTGCGGGTCGAGCAGGTAGACGACGTGGAAGTTGCCGTCCCCCACGTGCCCGAAGACCGGGGCAATCAGCTCCGAGCCGGAAAGGTCGCGCTTGGCTCGCAGTATGCAGTCGGCCAGCCGTGAGACCGGCACGCAGACGTCGGTGACGTACCCGACCGAGCCGGGGCGCAGGGCCAGGCAGGCGTAGTACCCGTCGTGGCGGGCCTGCCAGAGACGCTCCCGCTCCGATGCCTCGGTGGCCCAGCGGAAATCCGCTCCCCCGTGGCGGGCGGCGATGGCCCCGGCGGCCGCGGCCTGCTCGGCGACAGCCTGCTCGCTGCCGTGGAACTCGAGGAACAGCGTCGGCGTGACTGGGTGGTCGAAGCCGGCGTAGCGGTTGACGGCGTCGATCTGGATCTCGTCGAGGAGCTCGCTTCGCGCGACCCGGATGCCTGCCGAAATCAGCTCGATTACCGCCGCGGTGGCCGCTTCGATCCCGGGAAAGGGGCAGACCGCCGCGGCGATGGCCTCGGGCAGGCGCGCCAGCCTGACGCAGACCTCGGTGATGATGCCGAGGGTCCCTTCGGAGCCGACCAGCAGCCGGGTGAGGTCGTACCCCGCGGCCGATTTGCGCGCGCGGCCGCCGGTCCGCACCAGCCGCCCGTCCGCGGTCACCACCGTCAACCCCAGCACGTTCTCGCGCATGGTGCCGTAGCCGACCGCCTCGGTGCCGGAAGCCCGGGTGGCCGCCATGCCGCCGAGGCTGGCGTCGGCCCCCGGGTCGACCGGGAAGTGCAGGCCGGTGCCGGCTTCCGCGAGATGGCGGTTGAGCTGCTTGCGCGTCACCCCCGCCTCGACCCTGGCATCGAGGTCGCCGGCGTTGACCTCGAGGATGGCGTTCATGCGGGAGAGGTCGACGCTGAGCCCGCCGCTGACCGCGACCACGCCCCCTTCCACTGCGGTCCCCTTGCCGAAGGGGATGACCGGCAGGCGGTGGCGCCGGCAGATCTCGACCAGGGCCGCGACCTCGGGATTGCCGTTCGGGAAGGCGACCGCCTGGGGCGGCTGCGGCCGGTGGTGGGAGGCGTCCTTCGAGTGGGAGGCGAGCACTTCGCCGGCCACGGACAGGCGTTTTCCAAGGAGGGCCTGGAGCTCCGGGCACGCGTTGGTGAATGGGTCCATGGACGGATGCAGGATTGGTGGTGCGGGGGATTTCTGGAGGGACGGCCTATGCCCCCGGCAAGATCAATATAGAGGGCGCTGGACGCAGGATGAACAGGCGCCGCGTGGGCTCCATACCCATGAAGGCGACCAAATGGGCAATTGCGATGTCCCCATGGCGACCATACATTCCTTCTAAGGAATGTATGACTGAATGGATTGATCCATGTGCAGACACCGTCCCTTTCGTGAGTTGACCAAAGACTTCACGCCGGAGCGCCGTCAGCGTGTCGAAGCGAAGAAGGCCGAGCTACGGGCCGACATGGAGAAGACGGAAGTTTCGGCCTTTGTAGTAGGGACCGAGGAGCGTCTCAAGAAAGACGGCTTTCTCGAAACGGGCGGCGGTTTGAGCTTGGGAAAAATATATAGGCTTGGCAAAAAACCTGGAGTCGACGATCCCCGAGTCAAAATCGTATCCATCGGCGAATCTCTGGCCCTCAAACCGGATCAAAGGCTGAAGGAGTTGATAGCCCGCTTCGGCAAGCTGAAAAAAGGGCGCGATTATATAGTCGAACAAAGCCAGGGGGCTACGTCTATCATCTTCACTAATGACATCCTGCGCGGAGGCGTCGTGCTGGCTGTGGTCGAGATCAAAGAATCAGGTGTGGGAGGTTGAATATACAAACGAGTTTGGCGAATGGTGGCTGGGACTTTCGGCTTCGCAACAGGAAGACATTGCTGCAATGGTGGAGTTGCTCCAAGAGCGCGGTCCTCAACTGCCGCATCCTTATTCGGCTATATACGGGTTTTTCAACGTGGTATTTATAGCGTTTCCCCAATGAGATTTTTAGGGTTTCATACTGTACGGAATCGGGCCGGAATCTGCGCAGGGATATCGAGGTCTCCGACGCACAGGTAAATCAGGTCGGCAAAGGCATCCAGAGTTTTAAATCCACTGGCTCGATTCTTGACCATGCGGATAATGCGATTGAGCCCTTCGGCGGCGGCGTTGGTCAGGTGCGTGTCGACGAAGGCGGTGATGCCGGCCGCCTGCTTGCGCACCGTGTTGACGAACTTGCGCAGGGGCTGCAGGCGGCTGCGCAGGGCCGCCGTCGTCCACTTCTTGAGGAAGCGTTCGGCGGCCCAGCGCGCCTTGTAGCGCCAGAAGTGCTCGAACTCGTCCTTCAGGCGCCAGGCGCGGTAGATGCGGCGGTTGGCCTTCTCCAGGGTTTGGAGCGTGCGCCGATCCTTTCGCGAGCGCTGGGCGGAGTGATGCAGCAGCACCCAGCGCAGGCCCTTGAGCAGCTTGCGGTCCTCGCCACAGGCTTGCCGCCACTGCTCCTTGCGCACCTCGTCGACGGCTTCGTTGAGGGCCTTGACGACGTGGAATCGGTCCAGGACCAACTCGGCGTTGGGACCATGCTGCCGGATGGCGCCGATGAAGGTCTCGCTCAGGTCGCAGCAGGCCCAGCGGATGCGGTCCTTCTGGAAGGCGCTGAGATGGTCCCGGAAAAACGCGTCGATGGTCTTCCGTGCCTTGCCCTTGCCGACCCAGACGACACGGGAGCGTTCCAGGTCGTAGACCAGGGTAGCGTATTTATGGCCCTTGGCGTAGGAGATCTCGTCGATGCCGAGGGTCTTCAGCCGGCGGATGCGGTGCCCCGTACGCCGGCGCTCGATGAGCCGGTGCAGCTGGTCGGACAGGGTCGACGGGGCCAGACCCAGCAGGCGCGCGGCGGCGGCCTGCGTCATCCACTGGCAGTACCTCAGCAGCAGGTATTCGAAGCGGTAGCTGACCTGGGCCGAGGGCGCCGCCCAGGGCACCTCCTCGACGCGACGGCCGTGGGTCGGGCAGCGGATCTCCCGAGGGGCGTGGTGCAACCAGAGGGTACGGCCGCAAACGCGGACGTCGCGCCAGCGGCGGAACTCCATGACCTGTACGATCTTGCCGCGGCGCCCACACTCGGGACACCGGCACCCGTTCCTTTGGGGCTTCACCGCGACCACGACGGCCGCTTCTTCCCCGTGTCCTTCGAACCACACGCCCACCGCGCGAAATCCCTTGAATTGGAACAGCTTGGAGACGAACTTCATAGCGGTCATAGGTCGCCTTCCCTTCCCTTTCTTGGGGAGTGCTTGATGGGGATACACCAAGCATAGGGAACGACCTATGGCCTTGTCATGTACTCAGATGGACAGCAAGGGCTCAGGTACTTTCCGTACTTACGTTTCGGCGTTGAAAAACCCGGATAGACCCCCTTATTCCTCGGACATACGTGGGTCGTGCCACGGACATATGCGCGAGCTCAGAATACAAAGCGGCGGTAAGCCGATCCGCGTCTTCTATGCCTTTGATCCGAGACGGGTAGCGATCCTGTTGATCGGGGGAGACAAGACGGGCAACGAACGGTTTTACGATCAGTACGTGCCGGTAGCTGATAGACTCTACGACGAGCATCTTGAAACCTTGCGAAAGGAAGGATTGATCCCATGAGCAGACACCGTCCCTTTCGTGAGTTGACCAAAGACTTCACGCCGGAGCGCCGTCAGCGGGTCGAAGAAAAGAAGGCCGAGTTGCGGGTCGCCATGCCGCTGCACGAGCTGCGGCAGGCGCTGGTTATGACACAGAAGGCGCTCGCCGCAACCTTGACGGTAAACCAACCCGCCATCGCCAAGATGGAGCGGCGGACGGACATGTACATCTCGACCCTTCGATCCTACATCGAAGCGTTAGGCGGACAGCTGAAGATCGTCGCCGAGTTTCCTGAAGGGGAGGTTGTAATAACCAACTTCTCGGATGTAGGCAAAGGCTAATACCATCGGGATCGTTCATAAGGAGGGAGAAATGAAACCCCTTGAGGAATTATTGAGAGAAAACTGCAGCGCCATAACCCGGTACCTCTCTCTGGGCAGCGTCGAATAGGACGATTGGCACAGCGGGTGTGCGGAAATTCAGCCGGCCGAGATGAGCAACTCTGGACTTTTTCTAGCCGCCTGCGGGTACGCGATTGTGGGAGCCGACGGTGTGGCCCGGCTCACGAAAATCCTGACTGGCGCCGACCTGTATCAGCGCTACCCGAAGATATGGATGGAAGCCATGCCGCTGCCCCCGAGAAAACAGGAGGGGAACACCCATCTCGACCTCGCCATTGGCACTATCCGTGGCAGGGGGGAAACCAAGGGCGGGATAGAGCTCGATGATGTTTCCGAGCCTTGGATATGCTTCTGCGAGATGAAGATGTATTCGGATCTGTCCCATGATGTCACCCATGACCTTCACCGTAACCAACTGGCCCGGGTGGCGGAGAATGCTCTCTGTTTTCAGCACCGAGGCAGGTATGCCGACCGCGTCGACGTCGCCCTCGTCACTCCGAAAACTTTCAGGGTTGCACCCGGCAAGTCCTGCCTGGAATGGAGCCATGTCCCAGCATCCCGTTCGGCCAGCTGGTTTGGACGAGGGCTCGCGTTGACAGAACGATTTTGCAGGGTGATCTCCGCCGCCGCGAGGCGGCGCCGGATTGATCGGCATGTGGTACCCGGACCAGCAAGGCCCCCTGTCCAGAGGGAGCAAGGGGCGGAAAACGCGTTGATCACCTCCGGTACTGTTTCGAATCAAGGAGGAGCGATATGGCCGTCGGGGAAATCACTATAAGTTCGATCTGGGATTCCGAAGCGAAGGTATGGGTTGCCACCAGTGAGGAGGTCCCGGGCTTGGTCATTGAAGCAGACACCCTCGATGGCATAATCGAGGAGGCGCGCAGCCTGGTGCCGGAATTGCTGCGCCTGAACGGCGTTACAGGCGACACGGCCGCCTCCCTTCCCTGCAAAATACACGGCGAAACAGTGCTTGAGTTTGTGTAGTGGCGGATTTTTCAAGGCAGGTCAGAAGACTGCTCACGGATATGGGATGCCATAAAGTTCGGGATGGGAAGGGCAGTCACGAGATCTGGTACAGCCCTCTGACAAAAAGACACGTTACCGTTGCCCGAAAAATAAAATCGCGTCACACCGCCATCACATCCTGAAGGAATCCGGCGGCGAAAAAGCCTTCTGACGTCCCCCTCCAGGCTGCCTGCCTCTGTCCGTGTTGCTGTCCCCGGGAGCCCCGGGCCCCCATGAAAATCACCGACGTAGACCTCTTCCAGATCCATCCCCGAAACCAGGCCCGCAACCGCGGCAACTTCGCCTTTTACGGGCAGGTCTCCAAGATCGCCGTGTACCGCGTCGCCACCGACTCCGGGCTGGTCGGCTACGGGGAGACGCGGGGCCCGGTGCCGCCCCGGTCCGCGGTGGAGCCGGTCATCGGCCGCGACCCGTTCGACTTCGTCGGCAGCAACCTCAACCACGGCCTGGTCGCGGCCCTGTACGACCTGATGGGGAAGCGGCTCGAGGTCCCGGCCTACAAGCTGATGGGGCAGAAGCGGCGCGATGCCGTGTCGCTGGCGGCCTGGACGCGGCCCTGCTCTCCTGCCGAGTTCGCTGAAGAGGTGCGGCACGCCGCGGCCGGGGGTTACACCATCCTCAAGATGCACACCTCGCCGCTGTGGGACGTGATGGAGCATACCGCCTGCGCCGAGGCCGCGTCGCCTGCCGGTTTCCGCATCCACTACGACTTCAACGGAGGCGCCCTCCACAGCCGCCAGCCGCGTACCGTGGCCACGGTGCTGCCGGTCCTGCGGCAGCTCGAGGATCGCCCGGTGGTCGGGTTCGTCGATGATCCGCTGGCGCGCTGGGACGTCCACGGCTGGCGCAACCTGCGGGAGCGCACCCGCATGCCCCTCATCATGGGGCACGGCGGCCAGCTCGGAACCGCCATGGACGCCACCCTCGGCATGGCCGACCTCTACATGCTCGGGGGCGGCGGCATCGGCAACGTGCTGGCCTGCGGCACCGCTCTGGGGCTGCTCAACACCCAGGTGATGTTCCAGCTGGTCGGCAACGGGCTGAGCACCGCCCTGGTCCTGCACCTCGCCGCGGTGCTGCCCACGGCAACCGGCCACGCGATCACGCAGATGGAACAGTACGAGGAGGACGTCCTGCGCGAGCCGATCCGGGTGAGCGAGGGCTGCGCGCGCGTGCCCGAGGCTCCCGGCCTCGGTGTCGAGGTCGACGACGAGGCCCTGCACAGGCTGGCGGCCAACCCCGATCCGTACGAGAGCATCCCGAAGGGTATCGGGGTGCTGCGCCTGCCCTACGGCACGACTCTGTACACCCAGTCCTTCCCCCAGGTCGGCAGGGAGACCGGCACGGAGGAGGGGGCGATCCGCGGCATCGGTTTCGAGCTCTGGCAGGAGGACGGCAGCGAGGCGTTCCGGCGCGTATGGGAACGGCTCGAAAGGGAGGGGCAGTTCGCCGAGGAGGGGGAGGGAACGGGGTAACCGCCGCCCGGATGTGGACCAACGACGGTGGCGGACGGGACCAATGCGCTCGTCAGCTCTTGCCCGGCTTGTACAGGGGGATTGTTCGATCTTTGCGGCCACCATACCCAACCGCCGTTATGTGGAATGGCCCAATCCATCGCAGCCCGAACGGCCTTCCACCGCTGTCCAACCCAGGAATCAGGTAAATGCATTTCTCGGAATCCGGTCTCAGGCTGTCAGCCACCGACCTCGCCAGTCACCTCGCCTGCCGCCACAAGACCCAGCTCGACCTGCGCCGGGCAAAAGGTGAGCTGCAGAAACCCTACTGGTACGACCCCGGCCTGGAGGTGCTGCAGCAGAAAGGGGAGGAGCACGAGCGCTCCTACCTGGACCACCTCAGGGATCAGGGCGTGCGAGTGGAGGAGGTGCGGGGAAACCAGAACCTCGCAGCGACCCGCCAGGCCATGGCCGCGGGCTCCGGGGCCATCACCCAGGCCTGGCTGGAGGACGGGTGCTGGACCGGCCGCGCCGACGTGCTGCTGCGGGTGCCTGGGAAAAGCACCCTTGGGGAGTACCACTACGAGGTGGTGGATACCAAGCTGTCGGCGCAGACGAAACCGGGAACCATCCTGCAGCTCTGCCTCTACGCCGAGATGCTGGGCAGGCTGCAGGGGCGGAGGCCCGACGAGCTCAAGGTGGTGACCCCGGGTACCGGTTTCGAGCCGGAGGTGTACCGCGTCGATCACTACGAGGCCTGTTACCGTCGGGTGAAGGCGCGCCTCGAGGAGGCGGCCCGCAACGGAGCCGGCACCTACCCGGAGCCGTGCGAGCACTGCAACGTCTGCGACTGGTGGAGATTGTGCGACGGGCAGCGCCGCGCCGACGATCACCTCAGCCTGGTGGCGGGGATCACGCGCGGGCAGCGGAGCGAGCTGACCGGGTGGGAGATCGACACCCTCGCGCGATTCGGCCGCGAACCTCTCGAACCCGGCCTGAAACCGGAGCGGGGCAGCCGCGAGAGCCTGGACCATTCCCAGCACCAGGCGCACGTGCAGCTGAAGGACCGCACCAGCCCCGAGCCCTGCTACGAGATGCTCGAGGTCTGCGAGGACAGCGGCCTGACGCGCCTGCCGGAGCCGGATGCCGGGGACCTGTTCTTCGATCTCGAGGGGGACCCGTTCGCCGGCGAGGCCGGCCTCGAGTACCTGTTCGGGTGGGCGGAAGTCCCGGGCGGGAGCAGCGGGGATCCGGCCTACTGCCATACCTGGGCGCACGACGGGCTATCGGAAAAAGCTGCCTTCGAGCACTTCATCGACATGGTGATGGAGCGGCGCCGGCGGCATCCGGGGATGCACGTCTACCACTACGCCGCGTACGAGCCCGCAGCCCTGAAGCGGCTGATGGGCCGCTACGCCACGCGCGAGCAGGAAGTGGACGAGCTGCTGCGCGCCGAGGCCTTCGTCGACCTCTACCGGGTGACGCGGCAGGCGGTGCGCGCCGGCGTCGAGAGCTACTCGATCAAGGAGCTGGAGCGGTTCTTCGGGTACGAGCGCCGCGTCGCCCTGCCGGATGTGAGCCGCCCGAAGCGCCTTCTGGAGGCGCTGCTGGAGACCGGACAGGGGCAGGATGCGCCGGAGGAGATCCGCGAGATCGTGCGCGGGTACAACGAGGACGACTGCGTGTCGACGTGGCGGCTGCGGCAGTGGTTGGAGGAGCTGCGGGCCCGCGTCGCGGAAGGGAAAGAGGTGCCGCGGCCGCAGCTGAAGGAAGGGGAGCCCGGGGAGGAGCTGACGGAGCGGCAGCAGGAGCTGGAGGATCTGCGCCGGCAACTGACGGAGGGGGTGTCACAGCTGCCCGAGGAGCGCAACGGCGAAGAGCAGGGGCGCTGGCTGCTCGCCTACATGCTCGACTGGCACTGGCGCGAGGAGAAGACGGCCTGGTGGGAGTTCTTCCGGCTCCGCGACCTGCCCGGGGAGGAGCTCCTCGACGAGAAGGCGGCGATCGCCGGGCTCGTCTGGAAGGAGCAGCTGCCCAAGGTGGGAAAGGAGAGGAACCCTCGCCACCGGTACTCCTACCCGGAGCAGATCGTCGAGATCGGGGAAGGGGCGGAGCTGTATGACGGCGAAGGCGCGAAGCTGGGGAACCTTGTCGGCATCGACCTCATCGCCGGGACGGTGGATGTCAAGCAGGCGGGAGGGAGGGAAGAGGACCGTCCGCGTTGCCTGTACGAGTTCGGCGTAGTGCGCACGAACGTATTGCGGGATAGCCTGATGCGCCTCGGGGAATGGGTTGCAGAAAACGGAGTGGACGCCGGTGATGCCGGCAGCTGCGCCCGCGCCGGCCGCGACCTGCTGCTGCGACTCTCTCCACGGCGGAACGCCCCCGGTCCGCTGCGCCGCGAAGGGGAATCCGCAGTCGATGCCGCCCGCCGCCTCGCCGGCGAGCTCGACGGAGGAACGCTGCCGGTCCAGGGTCCGCCGGGCAGCGGCAAGACCTTCACCGGGGGCCGCATGATCGTCGAGCTGGTGAAGCGGGGGAAGCGGGTGGGGGTCTCCGCGGTGAGCCACAAGGTGATCGACAACCTGCTGCAGAGCGCCCTGAAAGCCGCGGCGGACGAACGGGTGGAACTGGCCTGTATTCACAAGGTGACCGAGCTCTCGGCCAAGCCGCCCGAGGGAATCGAGGAGACCAATAGCAACGACGCGCTGCTCGCCGCCCTCGAGGCGGGGGAAGCCAACGTGGTGGGCGGTACCGCCTGGCTGTGGTCGCGCGAGCAGTACGCCGGGTCGCTGGACGTGCTGTTCGTCGACGAGGCGGGGCAGATGAGCCTCGCCAACGTCCTGGCCATGAGTCCGTGCACCCGCAACCTCGTGCTGCTCGGCGACCCGCAGCAGCTGGAACAGCCGCAGAAGGGAAGCCACCCGGAAGGGACCGGCGTGTCGGCGCTGCAGCACGTGATCGGCGAGGGCAGCGTCATGCCGGAGGAGAAGGGCCTGTTCCTCGAGCAGACCTGGCGCCTGCACCCGGCGATCTGCGGCTTCACCTCGCGGCAGTTCTACGAGGGGCAGCTGACGTCCCGCGAAGGCATGGAGCGCCAGGCCGTTGCCGGGCCGACGAAGTACCGCGGCGCCGGCCTGTGGGTGGAGGAGGTGGAACACGAGGGGAACCAGGGCACCAGCCCGGAAGAGGTGGCGCGGGTCGCGGAGGTGGTGGCGGAGCTGACCCGGGAGGGGGTGACCTGGAGGGACGTCGGCGGAAAATCGAAACCGCTGCGGCTCGAGGACATCCTCGTGGTGGCCCCCTACAACGCCCAGGTTGCCGAGCTGCAGCTGAAGCTCGGCCGCCGGGCGAAGGTCGGCACCGTCGACAGGTTCCAGGGCCAGGAGGCCGCGGCCGTCGTCTACAGCATGACCACCTCGAGCCCGGAGGATGCGCCGCGCGGCATGGAGTTCCTGTACAGCCTCAACCGGCTCAACGTCGCCACCAGCCGCGCCCGCTGCGTCTGCGTCCTGGTGGCGAGCCCGAAGCTGTTCGAGCCGGAGTGCCGCTCGGTGCGGCAGATGCGGCTGGCCAACGGGGTGTGCGCGTTTTCGGAGGAAGCCCGGAGGCCGTAGTCGTAAACCCGACCTGTCCGAACTCTATTCGACCCCGAGGAGGGAAGCCCCCGTGCCCGGAGTTTCCACCGGGGTGAGCGTGCAGGCGATGCGGGCGTAGTAGAAGGCGCTCAGACCCTCGAATCCGGAATCGGTGCCGGCGACAAGCCACAGCCTGCCTTCTCCGTCCGCGGTGACATGCACCGGACTGCCGGAGTTGTTGAGGGATTTGATGCGGTACTCCTCGCCGGTCACCTCCGGGTGAGCGACGTGTCCCAGAACAACCATCGACCGGCCCCCGTTGGACTGGTTTCCCTTGTCGATGTTCATCCTGAAGTATCCGTTGTCGTCCTCGGGAGCCAGGGGCTCGACGGTGGACGCTCCCGTTTTCACGAACACGCTCTCCCCGGGAGAGCCGCCGATGCCGACCAGACCTTCCGGGACGTTGGTCGCCAGATCGAGGTACAGGACGGCGGTGTATTCCGCATCGGCCTTCAGTCCGCCGACCTGCCTCTTGAAGAACATGAAGAGGTCGTCGCTGCGATTGTGCCCCTGGATGTAGAGGCCGTTGCCTTCGAGGCCGTCGGGAAGCCGGCGATGCCCGGAGTCGAGCTCGTAGATCGATGGGGCGAAGTCGGCAGGCAGGTCCGCGAATCCGGCGCTCCACCCCTCGGCATCGCTTTGGAAAGAGAAGCTGAATTCCACCTCGGCCGCCTCCTGCGTGTGGATACAGGATGCGCCCGACACACAGGCGACGAGAAGGGCCGCCGGGATCCGACCAAGCCGCCGAACCAGCGGTTTCCCGAGTGAGTTCGGACGCGGGTTGACTGTTTCGATGAATGCGGAGATCACAAGTCGCCGTCGCTCCCAGGGGTTGTTGGCGCAGGGGGTTCCAATTGGGGGTTATCCAAAAAAATTGCGGGGGAGGTAATGTCAATTACATGGCCATTTTGCGCACAGGCCGGCTCCGAACTCGCACTGCTTACGTATACGATATGGTCCACACCGTGCCCTTACGGGGGTCTATCTTGCCCGCCTGAGATACCCCGGCGGGGTGCAGACTCGGCGGCTGCTCCTGCTCAGGTAGCCCGTAACGGGAAGGCTCGGCTTGCGGGAGGCCGGACTGTTCCCGCTGGCGGGCAATGCGGATAGTCACACCCACCCCCTCCAACCGTCGAGCTGCGGTCGACTGTATGCGGGCATATGGTGATAACTGGGTTCATTCACTCAAAGAAAAAGGAATTACATCGGAATGTTACGAAAAGTCAGCTAACAAAATGAATAAAAGTGTGGTATAACCATATAGAGAAAAATGAGAACCAGGACATCCAGATCCTTGCTGTTTAGGGGGAAACGGGGGATGTCGGCTGGCGGGCAATTTTCACAGGATTCGTGCTGAAAAAGTCAGGTGATCTGGAAAGCGCATCTCCCCGATTTCGGTTGAAGAAGCTCAGGTTTCCGACACGGAAGCATGTCAGATTGGCACCGGGGGTCGGGAAGGTCACCAGCTCCGATGGAGGGGGTAATGATCCCCCCTGGGTCTGCAAGCCGTCGCCGGTGGGGACTCACCTATGGCCGGGACACTTGGCGATCAGGAACGGTGCCTCGAGCGGTGGGGTTGACGTTGAAGAAAGACCGCGTATCCGGGAAGACAGGAACCGCAGGTTCGGTGTACTCGGGGAACCATCCGGGGTCGGCGGTAAGGTCATGTCAGTCTTTAGAGCAAATCGTCGAACCGGTTTTCAGTCCCCAAGAAGGTGGAGGTCAATCGGGGTGAGAACCCCATGGAAACCGTACTTGATGCCTGATCGGTCCCCTTTCCCGGGGGGAAAGTATTCTTCGATCAGAGCCAATAGTTCGACGACTAAATTCTGCTGCTTGTTCTTCAGACAGGCGTGCCCGGTTGTGGTTGACTGCCATCTGAAATGTCGAACCGTACAAGCCCTCGGCAGCTTCGCGAAATGCTTGATTGAACTGGGTGGCAACCTCGGCTGGTATGGCCTCAGTAGTTGGGTCCTTTCCGGGAAGGGGCTCTCGGACCCGTAGTGTTCCTGCCGCCGGCAAACAGCGCCATTCCCGAGGGTCTCCTTCATCTTCCTCCAATCGTACGACACCCGTTCGTGCCAAGCGTCGGAGGTGATAGAGCACCCGGGCATCGGTTACTTCCAGGGTCTGCGAAATCTCCGTAATGGACTTCCCATCTCCGAGAATTTCGAGGATACCCCAACGAAGTGGATCGGTGAGTACGTCCGCACGCTCATCCTGAATAACAAGCACGGAGTCCTTCAGGAGGTCGGGCGAAAAAACCAATTTCCGCCAAGTATCCATCTTCTGAGCAGAGGTATGTGAGGCCATTGCAAAGACCGTCAGGAACGCGGGCACCGAAACAAAACGCTGCATGTCTCTCTCCTATACCATAGCATGTTTTTTATGAGATAATCGTGGACGGCGAGCTGCAGCCGGAGGAGTGGGGCGGCCTGTCGCCGGAGGCAGCCATGGTTCTCAAGGCGCACGTGTCGGGAGCGCTCGTCGAGCCGGCGGCGTGGGCGTGGCTGACCCATGACGGCAGCGCCCTCAGGGTGGGCCTGGTCACCGAGCTCGCCGAGACCCGCGATCTCGGGACCGTCTAGGGGGGCAGCGATGCCGTGGAACTCGCCTTCAACGCGGCGGACGACCTCTTCGCGGAGACGCAGGTGCTGCGCGGCTACACCGAAGGGACCTGGGAGACCAAGAACGAGACGGGCGCGAGCGAGGAGGCGAGGCAACGGCTCGCCCGCGGGGTGAGGTACGGGGCCCGAGTCGGAGATGGCCGGTGGAGCGCCGAGTGGGAGGTGCCGCTGGAACCTCCGGATCTCGCCGGGCGGCAGCATCCGGTTCAACCTCACGGTGAGGCGCGTGAGCGGCCAGTGGTGGATCATGTGGAGGCCGACCAAGGGACAGAGCTATGACGTCGATGGCGTCGGCAGTCTTTATCTGGTGCCCTGAGCAGGGGATGACGGGTCGTGGAGGAACGGTTGCAACCGGGAAAACGCTACCGGTAGTTCCGTTCAGCAGGAGAGGAACCGGAGATGTCGGGTCAGTAGTAGTCGACTTCGACACCCCGTGCCTCCAGGGCGGGAATCTGTTCCTTCATGGCCAGGTCACTGAGGGGGTTGTTTCGCAAGTCGACATAGCTTCCCTCACCCAAACCGGTACTGGCGACCAGAGGACTGATGTCCTGGACCTGGTTGTTGCGCAAGTTCAGATAGTAAAGCTCGCTCAGGGTGGCGAGAGGGGTCAGATCGACGATCACGTTGCCAGCCAGCTCCAACTCTTCCAAGTCGGTAATGGCGGCCAGAGGACTGATGTCCTGAATCTGGTTGTCGGACAAGATCAGGAGGAACAGGCTGGTGAGGGAGGCCAACGGTCCCACATCGACGATTCCGTTTCCAGCCAGCGCAAGCTGTTCCAAGCGGGTCAGGGAGCCCAGGGGCCTCACATCGAGGATCCGGTTACCACTTAGGCCCAGCCCCTCCAAGCGGGTCAGGGAGGCCAGAGGACTCACATCGACAATTCCGTTGTAATGCAGTCTAAGCCTTTCCAGGCCGGTCATGGCCGCCAGGAAGCTCACATCAACGATCTGGTTGTCGCCCAGTTCCAGCCATTCCAGACGGGTCATGGCCGCCAGAGGACTCGCATCGAAGATCTGGTTGTCGCCCAGTTCCAGCCATTCCAGACGGGTCAGGTTGGCCAGTGAACGCACATCGCCGATCCGGTTCCCACGCAGCCTAAGCCTTTCCAAGCCAGTCAGGGCGGCCAGAGGATCCACATCGACGATCTCGTTGTAATGCAGCCCCAGTTCCTTCAAGCCGGTCAGGGCGGCCAGAGGACCCACGTCGACGATCTCGTTTCCAGCCAAAACCAGTCCCTCCAAACCAGTCAGGGCGGCAAGAGCGCCCACATCGACGATCTCGCTGTCATTAAGCGTCAGCCACTTCAAGCTGGTCAGGGCACCCAGAGGACTCACATCGACGATCCGGTTTTCGCTCAGTCCCAGCTGTTGCAGGCTGGTCAAGGCCGCCAGAGGACTCACATCGGTGATCTGGTTGCCCGCCAGGGCCAGCAGTTCCAATCCGGTCAAGGCCGCCAGAGGGCTCACGTCGACGATCTCGTTGTCCTCCAACCGCAGCTGTTGCAGGCTGGTCAAGGCCGCCAGAGGACTCACATCGGCGATCTGGTTTTTTCGCAGGTCCAGCACTTCCAATCGGGCCAGGCCGCCCAGAGGGCTCAGGTCGACGATCTCGTTGTAACGCAGGACCAACGCTTCCAGGTTGGTCAGGGCCGCCAGAGGGCTCACGTCGACGATCTTGCGGCCCGGGACATCGAGCCTTGTCAACGCGGCGGCTTCCGACAGGGTGACCGGGCCGCTGGATCTGGACAATGACCCCAATACCCACTGTTCCAACTCCGATCCCGGGACCAGGACGAGGTAGGCGATGAGGACAATCGAGTCCTTGAGGAGAGCAAGGTCCTCGTCAAATGCGTATGGACTCAGGAATGTCTGCACGAGGGGGGCTTGCGCTTCTCCCAGTGACCTCCGGGATTGGTCCTGGAGGTAGCCGACCAGCCGGTCTACAGGCTCCGGGTGAGCCAGGTCCACGGCCAGGGTGGTGCTGTCGACCTGCACGGCTACCCGCCCTGTGCGCCCCATCCAGCGCTCCTGCAGGAAAGCCCTCAGGTCCCCCCAGCCTGCGAGCAGGGGCCCTTCCACCGGATTCAGCACCAGCAGCTCTTCGGCGCCCGGGTCGATCCGCCAGTCGATGGAGGCCAAGCCCGGTGGCAGGTCAGCTGGGTCCGCAGCCTGGAGGGTCAGGCGCAAGGCGTCCCCGTCGGTGCGGGTCCACAGCAGCGTCTCCTGCCGCAAACCGGACGGATCGACGGACCAGATGACCACCAGGCTGTCGGCCCGGCCCTGATACTCCACCTGGATGCCCGCCAAGGCCTGCCCGGCTTCATCCGTCAGGTCCACCCACAGGCCGCGGGGGAACTCCGGCGACTCGATCATCACCCGGCCTTCCGCATCGCTCACCGCCCGCGCCCGGCCGCTGTGGTCGGTGCCGGCGGCAAAGGGTACCTCGGTCTCCGCCGCCGTTGCGGGAATCCCGAGTGCCGTCAGCCCCAGGAGGATTGTTGGAAGGATCGGCAGGTGCATGTAAGCCTCAGAGACCTTGCAGGTCCGCCACTGGCACACACGTTCTCAGCTCAGGGCTGAATATACCCCAAAGGAGTAGGTAAAATGCGGCACCTTTTTGGACTTTCGGTCAAGGCGCTGAGCGCACCGCCAGATCAGGCAGCTCCTTCAACCGGCAGTTGATGCGCTGCATCGATGAGCAGTTCGCCCCGAATGGCTGCACCCTGGCCAGCGGAAGTCGCGACGGCATCCGGTTATGGAACCTCGGCGGCCAGCTTCAGGCGACCCTGGAGCATGGGGGATCGGTCTCTTCCGTGTCGTTTTCTTCCGATGGAACCTTGGCTGGCGGAGGCCGCGGCCCGATCGAGGTGTGGGATTCGAATACCGGCGGGAAAAAGAGGTCCATTGACGCGTATGGGGAACGGAAGCGGGTCAGTTCCGTGGCTTTCTCTCCGGACGGCCGCACCCTTGCCAGCGGCAGCAGGGACGGCACCGTTCTCCTGTGGGATACAGGAGGCGCCTCGACGCACGTTGCGGAGGCGTCAGCGCCTGTGGCGCCGTCCGCCAGCAGCCTGGAGCCCAATCACCCCAATCCCTTCAACGGCACCACGAAGATCCCCTACCGTCTGGCCGTGGCCGGCCCGGTGCGGCTGGTGATCTACAACACCTTGGGGCAGCCGGTACGCACCCTGGTGGAGGAATTCCAGACCGCCGGCTCCTACGAGGTCCGCTGGGACGGCCGCGATCAACAGGGCGCTGCAGTGGCCACCGGCGTCTACCTCAGCCGGCTGAGCAATCCCGGCGGGGTACAAACGCGGCGACTGCTCCTGCTCCGGTAGCCCACCGCGTATTTCCCCGGAGCACCCCCTGGCCGCCTGACTGTACTCGGGCGACACCACACCTCCGGCACCTGCCTTTCCGTCTAGCACCGGTGAAGGCCAGGTGACCCCGTTCTCCGGTCCCCGCGCGGCACCCCTGAACGGGTACGCGGTTGCCCGATGCAGTAGGTAGACAGCCGCAACACTGAGGACATACGGCAGCCGCGATCCTGCGACCGTCCCCGAACTGTACCCATACCGCCCCACCCAGTGCCCCGAACAGGTGACACCCCCCACCGGTGGACCGCCCCCGGGGGCTCGGTCCTATCGCCTTGCTCCACAATAGGTTGGCCTGCCCCGGGCAGCCCCCCGGCGGCGCTGGCACGGTCCGTGCAGAAGAGCTGGCCGACGCACCAACTGCCCTGATCCCAGCTCATCTGAATCCAAGGCGGTACGGCCATGACACAGCGCACTGCTGCATCCTCATATCCCCGAACCCTCGGTCTGGCGAGCGGTCTGCTGGCTCTCGCCCTTTCCACCGTTCACCCGGCTGAAGGCCAGAACCCCCCGCCCCGCATTCAGGAGGTGCTCTACGACGGGTCCGGCAGCGATGCGGAAGAGGCATTCACCGAAATCGCCGGGGAGGCCGGGACGGCTCTCGACGGCTGGAGCCTGGTCGGCGTCAACGGCAGCAACGGGGAGGCCTATCGCACCATCGCCCTCGACGGGGCGACCATTCCCGCGGACGGCCTGCTGGTCGTGGCCCACGAAAATGCCACAGGGGCGGCCCTGACTCACCGGGATTTCACCGCCAACGTCGACTGGCAGAACGGCCCCGACGCGGTTCAGCTGCGCGATCCCCAGGACCAGGTCGTCGACGCCCTTCAGTACGGAGATGCAGGCGAGCACAACGCCGGCGAGGGGACTCCGGCGCCTCAGGTGGAGGCGGGCCAGAGTCTCTCCCGGGCCGCGGACGGGTCGGACACCGGCGACAACCTGGCCGACTTCACCGCCCAGGATACTCCTACCCCCGGGACCGGTGCATCCCCGCCGGGTCCGGGCCAACCCTCCACACCCGGGAGCGGCACTCCCTCGGGCCCGAGGCTGGTCCTGCCCGATACGACGGCCTCTTACGGAACGCGCATCGACCTTCCGGTGCGGCTGACCGGGGTCACCGGCGAGGGCATCGTCGCGGTCGAGCTTTTCGTGGCCTATGACCCCGACCTGCTGACCGCGGCTCCGGCAGCGGTCGCTCTCACCGACCTGACGACCGACTGGGTTCTCGAGGTGAATAACGCGGCCGGCACCGATTTCAACACCCTCAAGATCGTCCTGGCCTCCACCGGCGATCCGCTGGCGGAGGACGGCACCCTGGTGCGTCTCTCTTTCGACACCGCGGAACGCCGCCAGGTCACCACGGCCCCGCTCTACCTGACCCACGCCCTGCTCAACGACGGCGCCCTGGGGGTCTTCAAGACCGACGGCCGGCTGCGCTGGACCGGGGCCACCGGCACTCTCGAAGCCGAGCCCCTGCTGCTTTTTCCCGGGACGGCCCTGACCCTGAAGTTGCGGGACGGGGATGGAGATCTCGACCCCGATGCTCCGGACCAACTGGCGGTTCGCGTGGAAGGGGGGGCCGACAGCGAAGAGGTGAACCTCCTCGAAGTCGACGCCAGCACCGGTCTGTTCCAGGGCTCTCTCGGCACGGTCCGGGGAACCCCGGTGCCTGGAAACGACCGGATCGAAGTCGGAGCTGGCAGCGCTTTGACGGCCTGTTACGACGACGAGCTCGACGCCGCGGGAGGCGCATTGAAACACTGTGTCCCGGTATCGGTGGGCGGCGAGGATGGCGTGCTGGCCGTCACAACCGCGGCCGAGCCGGGGGACTCGCTGCGGATTCTGGTGACCGACATGGACCTCAACCTCGATCCACTGGTCCGCGAGCGGGTCGCCGTGGAGGCGCGGCGCAACCTCGCGGGCATCCCTGTCGCCGTAAGCCTGCTGGAGGCGGGTGCGGACGACAGCCAGTTCGCCGGCCGCCTGCCGGTAACCCTGACGGGGTCCGGGACTGGCTTGGCCGTGGCCCGGGGGGACCGGGTCGAAGTGAGCTACGCGGACGCCCTGACGCAGACGGGCATCCCCGAAGTGCGAACCGCGGCGACGGCCATCGTCGGCCTCTTCGGCGACGCCGACGGCAACGGACGGTTGCAGACCTTCGACGCCGCCCGGGTGCTTTCCCACGTGCTGGAGCCCTTTCTGACGGGCCTCGATTCGCTCGCCGCCAATGTCGACGCCCAGGCCTTCGACGCCGCGGCCGGCAGCATCTCCCCCCTGGACGCCTCTCTCATTCTGCAGCATCGGGTCGGCCTGATCAGCCGCTTTCCCGTGCAGGAGGACGGATCGGATAACCATCCCCGGATCCTCAGCCCGGCATCCAAAACCCTGAACCTGGAACCCCGGCTGGCCTTGAAGGTTACTCCGGGCTTCCTGGCGGTCTGGATCGACGAGCGCTCGGCAGCTCCGTCCGGCAGCATGCTTCTCGAAGGCGTCCGGGGGCGGGTGGAGCTGGATGCCGACCTGGCCGGTTTTCTGCTGGACTACCGGCACGGGGACGGCGGCACCCGGATCGCATTTGCCGGGGCCCGGCCGGCCCTCGGGGAGGGGGAGCTGCTGCGCATGTACCTCGATTCCGACACCCGCAACGGGAAAGCCCGGCTGACCGCCGTCCACCTCGCCGACCGGCCGATCCTCTCTCCCGGGGAGGGGTGGCCCACCGCGGTCGAATCCGAACCGACCCGTCCGGACCGGTTCCTCCTGGAGCCCAACCACCCCAACCCGTTCAACGCCCTCACCGTCATTCCCTTTCAACTGGCCGCGGCCGGACCGGTGCGCCTCGGTATCTACAACAGCCTCGGGCAACTGATCCGGATCCTCGACGAAGGCCACCGCGACCCGGGGGCCTACCGAATCGCCTGGGACGGAACCGACCAGGCGGGCCGGCCGCTGGCCAGCGGCCGCTACCACGCCCTCCTGAGCACGCCGCAGGGGCACCTCTGCATGGGGATGCTCCTGCTCAAGTAGCGGCTCCGTTACGGGGACAGGCCGGAGGGGCTCCGGGCCGGCGCCGGGGCTTGGCGTCCGGCGCGGATTGGGACTTTCGCAACTGGCCAGTGCCGCCTTCAAGCAGGCTACTGCCAAGCCCGCGTCCAAATCCCGCGGGAGGTGGATGGCCCGTGACAGGGCGTTCCATTCAATCAAGGTGTCGCCGGGTCCCATTCACCCAGATCCAACACCACGAGATGCCTTGGGCCTCGCAACATCAGACCCTGAGGCAGCTGGTCTGGACGATCAGATAACCACCCTCCTTGCATCTTCGGTGTAACCGTATACAGTTACTATGTCAGCAAGGAAATGCTGCTCGACAGGGCAATCCGAACCCCCAACGGGTTGCGCTTCAACGAATTCGAAACCTTGCTGACACAGTGCGGATGGACCTTTGACCGGCAACGGGGCTCGCACCGGATCTGGTATTCGCCCCAAGGAGTGCGCTTGTCGATCCAGGCCAAGGGAAACCGGGCCAAAGGTTATCAAGTCAAGCAATTCTTGCGGCATTTTGCGGAGGAATCGGGCGATGCAGGATGATTTCGACGGCTTCTCGGTCAATCTCTTTCAGGATGAAGACAGGGACTGGCTGGCGCACCTGGTGGAAATGCCCGCCATTTCGGCCTTTGCCGACACGCCGGCCGCAGCCCTGGAGGAGTTGGCCGCAGCCTGGGAGGCGGCCAAGGAAAGCTACCGGGCCCACGGTGAGCAGGTGCCGGTCGCCCCCGCCCGAAAGGAATACAGCGGTCAATTCAACGTGCGCATCGACAAGTGCCTGCATCGGCGGCTGGCGATGGAAGCAGCGCGGGCAGGTATCAGCATGAACGCCCTGGTGGCCCGGAAACTGGCTCGAGAAACAGCACCACCTCCGGTAGCCGAAGTTCTCGATTCAATACAGTGACGCCCGCGGCGCCGGACACGCTGGCTGCTCTACCTCAGATAGCCCGGAGCAGCGGTTCCGGAACTGGCCTCGCACCTCGAGGTTCGAAAGAGTAGCCACGGAGGAGACACAGATGGACCAACCGACTTCGAACCCGGAAAGGAAGGTTTCCCGGGATCAGCGAGTTTGCAGCCGGACCGCCGAATACCTCGTCAAACGCCTCCTGCCGGTGGCCGCCCTGGCCCTGGGTTGCGCCCGGGAGCCGGTGGAGGACCTGCCGGGAACGGTGACGCCGGAAACCGCCCGGCTGGTCAGCACGGTGACGTCGGGAACGGTGTCGTCGGGAGACGCCGTCAGAGTCCGGTTTATTAAGCCGGCCGTCGACTCCAGTCTGGCCGGCCACCCCCTGAAGAAGCGGGTGTTCACCTTCACCCCGCCGCTGGACGGCATGGCCCTGTGGGAAACGACCCGCGAGCTGGTCTTTCGCCCCAACCGGTCCCTGCCGGCGCGCCAGCAGTACCGGGGCCGCCTCGATCTTGCCGCCCTCCTGCCGCGGCGCGCCGGCCTGCAGCCCCTGGACTTCGACTTCACCGTCGCCGGCCGCGAGATCCTCTCTCTCGAAGGGGATTTCGACCTGAAGGCCTCCGACGACCCCCGCTACCTGGTCTACGGGGGCCGCCTCGAGCTGACCGAGGAGGCCGGTCTTCCCGAGGTGCGGGAGGCGGTGTCCCTGCGCCGGGGAGAGACCCTGCTGAACCTGGACTGGGAGGGGGACGCGGCAGGCAAGGTTTTCACCTTCACCAGCGCCGCCATCCGGAGGGATACGACCCGGCAGAATTTCGAGCTGACCGTAGACGACGGCAGACTGGAGATCTCCCACGAGTACCGAAAGGAGATCTCCCTGGCCCCGCTGCAGGAGATGCGGCTGGAGAAGGTCGAGAAGGAAGAGGAGGGGGATTACCCGCGGCTGACCCTGCGGTTCTCCGACGAGCTGGACCTGCGCCAGGATATCGAGGGGCTCGTCCAGGTGCGGCCCGAGGTGCCGGTCCGCCTGAAGGCTTCGGGGAAGCAGATCCTCGTCGACGGGGAGTTCGCCCACGGACGCACCTATGAGCTGGAAGTCCATGCCGGCATCCGCAGCCGCTGGGGCACCCGCACCGGGGAAGCGACGCCGCGGGAGATCGGTTTCGCCGACCGCAAGCCGCAGCTCCGCTTCGCCCGCGACGGGATGTTCCTGCCGTCGTCGAGGGACAAGCGGCTGCGCTTCGCCACCCTGAACCTGGCCCGCGTGGTTCTGGAGGTGAAGAAGGTCTACGCCTCCAACCTCGGGCAGTTTCTGCAGACCGAGCGCCTGCACAGCGGCAAGCAGCGGCGCGATAACTTCCGGGACTACAACGTGCGCCGCGTCGGCGTGCGGGTCGCCCTCGACACCCTCGAGATCTCCGACCGGCGCAACGCCTGGCTGGAGCACGAGCTCGATCTCGGCGCCCTGATCGCCGAGGGGGAACGGGGCCTCTTCCTGGTCGGCCTGAGCTTCGGCCGGGACGACATGCTGTACCGGTCTGCGGCCGCCGGGGCCGAGGAGGTTCGCCGGCACTACCAGCAGCGTCGCCGCAACGACACCTACTACTCCGATCCGCAATCCGAGGGCTACGTCAGGGCCCACGGCAGGGTCTGGAAGGCCCTGGTCGTCAGCGATATCGGCCTGACCTGGAAGCGCGGCCACGACCAGCACCTCGTGTACGCCAGCCGCATCGACAATGCCCGGCCCCTGCCCGGAGTCGAGGTCACCCTGCGCACCTACCAGAACCAGATCGCGGCCAGAGGCACCACCGACGGCCGCGGGATGGCGCGTTTCGATGGCGTGGAGGAGGAGGTCTTCTACGTCGAAGCCGAGCACCGGGGCCAGCGCAGCCTGGTCAAACCGGGGGACATGGCCTGGAACCTGTCGAGCTTCGACACCGGCGGCGCCGAGTCGCTGCCGGGCACCCGCGCCTTCATCTACACCGAACGGGGGGTGTACCGGCCCGGGGACGAGATCAACATCTCCGTCATCGCCCGCCACCAGGACTTCACCTTCCCGGAGGGACATCCCGCCACCTGCAGGATTTTCAACCCCCGGGGTCAGATGGTCTTTCAGCAGGTGCGCAGAGGGGGTCGGGAAGGGCTGTACAGCTTCTCCTTCGCCACCGGTCCCGGCGATCCCACGGGGAATTGGCGCGCCCGGGTGCTGATCGGGGACAGCACTTTCGACCATGTGCTGAAAATCGAGACCATCGTCCCCTTCCGGCTCAAGACCGAAATCGATGTGGCCGAGGAGCGACTGGGCAGGGACGGGGTCCTCGGGGCCGAGCTGCGCAGCGCCTACCTGTTCGGCAGTCCCGCTGCCGGGCTGGAGGCGGAGCTGGCCGTCTCCCTGCAGAGCGCGGAAAAAACCTTTGCGGGCTTCTCGGGCTTCAGCTTCACCAACGAGCTGATCGACTACCAGCCGGTGAAGGCGGTGATCTTCAAGGGCCGGCTCGACGCCAAGGGGCGGGCGGCCGTCGAGTGGACCCTTCCGGACATGGCAGGTGTGCCTTCCGCCCTGCAGGCCCTGCTCACGGCCAAGGTGCTGGAGAAGGGGGGCCGCCCCAACCACCGCCGGCTGCGGCTCCCCATCGACCCGTACGATCACTACGTCGGCCTGCAGAAACCGGAGCTCGACTACGGCTATACCCGGGTCGGGTCGCCGCTGCGCATCCCCGCGGTCGTGGCCGACGTCGAGGGCAACCTCGTGGCCGGCCGCAACCTGCGCTACCGCGTCTACCGGGGAATGACCCACTGGTGGTGGGAATACGAGAACCGCCAGGCCTTCCGGCGGCGCTTCAAGAGCGACCGCGGCACCGAGCTCCTCTCCGAGGAGCGGGTCCTCTCCGCGCCGGCGCCGGTCGATCTGGTCTTCGAGCCGGAAGAGGGAGGAGAGTACCTGATAGAGGTCGCCGACGGCGACGACAGGGGCCATACCGCGGCCTTCTTCCTGAGCGCCCACCACTGGGGCTGCGCCCCGGAAGGCGGCAGCGACGGCGTGCTGGCCCTGAAGACCGACCGGGAGCGCTACCAGCCCGGCGACGAGGCCGTCGTCAGCTTTCCCGTGCCCGGAGAGGGCTCGATCCTGTTCTCGCTGGAACAGGGAGGCCGGGTCCTCGACTCCCGGTGGTACCGCCTCGACGGCACCCGGGAGGAGGCTCGCATCCCGGTTCCCGTCAGTGACGGGATGATCCCCACGGCCTACGCCTCCGTCTCCCTCATTCAGCCCCACGCCCAGACCGGGAACGACCGGCCCATGCGCCTTTTCGGGGTGGTTCCCATACAGGTCGACGATCCGGGCACCCGCCTCGGTTTCGATATCCGCATGCCCGACCTGCTGCGTCCCGGGGAGCCTTTCGAGGTCGAGGTGCACAGCGCCGCGGACTCGGCGGCGTTCACCGTCGCCGTGGTCGACGAGGGCCTGCTGGCCCTGACTGATTTCCACACCCCGGACCCGTGGGAGTCCTTCTTCCGCAAACGGCGCCTGGGGGTGCGCACCTTCGACCTGTTCGCCCACGTCATCGGCGTGGCCAGGGGGGACCCGTTCCGGGTCTTCTCCATCGGCGGCGGTTTCGCCGCCCAGGAGCGGGCGCAGCGCCAGCGGCGCCGGCGCTTTCCCGCGGTCTCCATGTTCGCCGGCCCCCTCGATACCGATGCGGCCGGCCGCGCCCGGGTGGCGTTCACCATGCCGAACTACGTCGGCGCCGTGCGCGCCATGGTGGTGGGTGCCCGGGGGAGGAGGTTCGGCCACGCCGAGAAGACCGTGGAGGTCAAGAGCGACCTGATGGTGCTTTCGACCCTGCCCCGGGTCATCGGCCCCGGAGACCGGATCGCGGTGCCGGTCACCGCCTTCGCCATGGCCGGGAGCCTGGGGACGGTCGAGGTGTCGATCGAAGTGCAGGGTCCCCTCGCCGTCGCCGGGGAGGCGCGCAAGCAGGTAGAGTTCGCCGGCGCGGGGGAACGCGACCTGACCTTCGAGCTGCAGGCCGACATGGCCGTGGGGCCGGCGACCGTGCGGGTGGAGGCCGCGGCGGCCTCGGCTCGCGCCTCGCGGCGGACCGATATCGAGGTCCGGGCCTCGTCCCCGACTGTCTACGAGAGCGACGAGCGCGGGGTGAGCCCCGGCGGGTCGGTGACCTTCACCGTGCCGGACAAGGGGATGCCCGGCACCAACCGGGCGCGGATCAGCGTGCGCCGCCGCCCCGGCTTCAACCTCGACAACCAGATGCTGCGCCTGGTGCGCTACCCGTACGGCTGCCTGGAGCAGACCGTCTCCTCGGTCTTTCCCCAGCTGTATCTCAAGGACCTGCTCGACTTGAAGCCGGAGGAGCGCGGCCTCGTCGCCGCCGATATCGACGAGCGCGTGAACAAGGCGATCCGGAGGATGCGGCGCTTTCAGCTGCCCGACCGCTCCTTCAGCCTGTGGCCGGGCCAGCGCTCCCCTTCGCTGTGGGGCAGCAACTACGCCGGCCACTTCCTGATCGAGGCCCGCGCACTCGGCTACCACGTGCCCGACGACATGCTCCAGGGATGGCTCCGCTACCAGCACGCCCAGGCCCCCCTGACCCGCGACCTCCTGAAGGCGCGCGTGTACCGGGTCTACCTGCTGGCCCTGGCGGGCGATCCGGCCATAGGGGCGATGAACCTGCTCAAGGAGAACGAGCTCGGCAGCATGAAGAACGCGGAGAAGTGGATGCTCGCCGCGGCCTACCTGCACGCCGGGATCGAAGCGACGGCCGACGAGATCGCCCGCGGCGCCGGGGTCGAGGTCGAGCAGTACCGGGAATCGGGCAACACCTACGGCTCGGACCTGCGCGACCGGGCCCTCATCCTCGACGCCCTGGTCTCCTTCGAGCGCTGGCATGCCGCCGACGCGCTGGCCAGGGAGGTGGCTCTCGAAATGAAAAGGGGATGGCACTCCACCCAGACGACGAGCGTGGCGCTGCTGGCCCTGGGCAAGTACGCCCGCTCCCTGCAGCGGGGCGGCGGTTCACCGGAACCGCTCACCGGCAGCATCCGTCTGCCCGGAGGGGAATCCCTGCCCTTCAGCACCGAGTCCCTGGGATACCAGCTGGAGATCACCAGCGGCTTCGGAGGCGACGCCGAGGTGCGGCTCGACTCCACCAACTCGGTGGAGCGGGCGTTCGCCGCCCTCGACTGGGAAGGGGTGCCCCTGCGCGCCGAGGTGGAGGACCAAGAGTCCCGTATCAGGCTGACGGTGCAGTGGCTCGACGAGGACGGGATGCGCATCGACCCGGACACCCTGTCCCGGGGGACCAGCTTCTGGGGGCATATCCGCGTCGGCAACCCCAGCCGCGAGCAGGCCCTGGAGGAAGTGGCCCTCACCCAACTGCTGCCTGCCGGATGGGAGATTGAAAACACGCGGCTGACCCCCGATGCCCGCCCCGGCTGGATGAAGAAGTGGCGGCTCAACGCCGAGGAATACCTCGATATCCGCGACGACCGCGCCGACTGGTTCTTCGACTTGCCCCGGAGGGGCAGCCTCGACTTCGCCCTTAAGCTCAACGCGGTGACCCGGGGGGAATTCTTCCTGCCGCCGACGCAGGTGGAGGCGATGTACGACCGCGACTTCCGCGCCCGCCGGGCCGGACGCAAGGTCGTTGTGGGGCCGTGAGACCGAACCGCCGCGGAGAATCCGGTGCCATGCGCATCGCCAGGTGGGGACTGTATCTCCTCGCCGTGCCGGCCATCGGCGCGGTCCTGTATTTCCTCCTCCCCCTGCCGCGGTCCCTGTTCGCCCCGGACTACAGCACCCTGATCCTCGACAGCGAGGGCCGGCTCCTGCGCGCCTTCCTCAACGAGGGGGAGCAGTGGTGCTTTCCCCCCGATTCCAGCCTCGCCGTCCCACTCAAGCTGCGCGCCGCGGTCCTCCGGTTCGAGGACCGGCGCTTCTACGGCCACCGTGGCATCGACCCGCTGGCGCTGGTCCGCGCCCTGTACCAGAACGCCGAGGCCGGGCAGGTCCGCAGCGGCGCCAGCACCCTCACCATGCAGGTGGCGCGGCTGATGCGCCCCAAGCCCCGCACCTTGTTCAACAAGGCCCTGGAAACCCTGCTGGCGCTCAGGATCGAGCTGCACACCCCCAAGGAGGAGATCCTGCGCCTCTACCTCGACCACGCCCCCTACGGCGGCAACATCGTCGGCTACCGGGCGGCCTCCCGCAGGTACTTCCGCAAGCAGCCCGGGGAGCTGACCTGGAGCGAGGCGGCGACCCTGGCGGTGCTGCCGAACGCCCCGGGGCTCGTCTCTCCAACTGCGGACCCGCGGCGCCTGGCGCAAAAGCGAAACCGTTTGCTCGCCGGCCTGCAGCGAGCCGGGTATTTCGACGCCGAGACCCTGCGCCTGGCGGTGGCCGAACCGGTGCCGGAGCGGGCCTTTCCGTTGCCGGTGACGGCGCCCCACCTGTCGCGGGCGCTGGCGAGCGCCCGCCGGGGCCGCATCGTCCGAACCACCCTGGACGCCGGCCTGCAGCGGGACCTCGAAGCCCTGGTCGCACGGCACCTGCGCTACCTCGACCACCTCGGCATCGGCAACGGCGCCGCCCTGCTGGTCGAGACCGGCAGCGGGAAAGTGAGGGCCTGGGTCGGCTCGCGGGACTTCTTCGATCCGGAGCACCAGGGACAGGTCGACGGCGTGGTCGCGCCGCGCTCTTCAGGCTCGCTGCTCAAGCCCTTTCTCTACGCCCTGAGCATGGACGAGGGCCTGGTCCTTCCCGGGACCCTGGTCAAGGACGTCCCCACCTACTATCACGGCTTCTCTCCCCGCAACGCCGACGAGAGCTACGACGGCCTGGTGCGGGCCGAAGAGGCCCTGGTCCGTTCCCTCAACGTCCCGGCGGTGCGCCTCCTCGCGGCGCTACGGCCTGTTCAATTTCTACCGCTTCCTTCAGGATGCCGGCGTCTCCACCCTGGTGCGCCCTGCCGACGACTACGGCCTGCCGCTGATTCTCGGCGGCGCCGAGGTCACCCTGCGGGACATGGCCAGGCTCTTCCGCGGCCTCGCCCGAGGCGGGCGGATCGAGCCCCTCACATGCCTGCAGGGGGAGGCGGAACCGGCGGCCGCGGCGCCCCTCGTCAGCCCGGGGGCCGCCTGTCTCGTGCTCGAGGCCCTGCGCGAGGTGCGGCGGCCTGGGGTCGAGCATTACTGGCACCAGTACCAGGACCAGTGGCCGCTGGCCTGGAAGACGGGGACCAGCTACGGGCAGCGGGACGCCTGGGCGGTCGGCGTCAGTCCCTCGTGGACCATCGCCGTCTGGGTCGGCAACTTCCCGGGGGAGGGGAACCCGGAGCTGAGCGGGGCGCGCACCGCCGGCCCCCTGCTGTTCGACATCTTCAACCGCGTGCCCAAGGACCTCGACCGCGCCTGGTTTCCCCGGCCCGAAGCCGATCTGGCGACCGTCACCCTCTGCCGCGACAGCGGCCGGCCCGCCGGCCCCCATTGCCCTCATCCGACCCGGGCCCGGGCTCCCCGGCACATGCGGCCCATGGACCGCTGCCCCTACCATCGCGGGATCGTCCTCAACGGAGCGGGGACCCGCCAGGTCTGCTCGCTGTGCTGGAAGCCGGGCGACCACCGCCCGGCGCGGCAAACGGTCTATCCCCCCGATGTCGTGCAGTACCTGCGGGAGCGGGGACAGGCGCTCGAGGCTCCGCCGCCCCACAAGGCGGACTGCCCGGCGCAGCTCGAGACCCGGCCCCTGAAGGTCCTCTACCCGACCCCGGGGGCGCGCCTGCAGACCGGCAGGGATTTCGACGGCAAGCGGCGGAAGATCGTCCTGAGCGCCGCCCACAGGGATCGCGACCGCGCCCTGTTCTGGTACGTCGATCGCCGCTTTCTGGGCCGGACCGTCAACCGCCACCGCATGGCGGTTTCGCTGGAACCGGGAGCCCACGCGCTCGAGATCGTCGACGCCCACGGCTTCCGGGACCGCGCCCGCTTCCGGGTGATGCGCTAGGAGAAATGCCCTTGCAGGGGATTCTCACGGAAAGGGGAAGTGGCCTTGAACGGTTCCGGCGATTCTTCCGGCAGCTGCGGCGAACCGCCGGTCCTGATCTGGTTCCGCGGCGCCGATGCGGCCCTACTTCCGCAAGCGGGAGAAAAGGTTGAATTTTCCTATGTGATCCCGCCTGTCAGGGAATCCCTGAGGAATCGCAAAGACGGGATTTAAAGCCCAGGGGCAAGAATTCCCCCGTCTTCGTATTTTAAGCTAGTGTTTTAGTGTCGCATTCCCCGGCGGCACGCTCTCTGGTTTCATCGAAGAAGGCGAGCCATCCGAGCAGTTCTCCCCCCGGCAGCCTTCGGCAGCACCGCGTTCAACCTCGAACTACCGCCGTAACCGTAGCTCCCTGCGTTCCTGTTCCCGGTCCCATCGATCCGGGAGGGGAACGGTTACGGGGGGGGAGAAGGAGTTGTAGGCCATGTGGCTCTTGCTTGCGGCAGGGGTGATGGTATTTCCCGATTTCAACGGGGATGGGGTGGTCGAATGGGAGGATTACTGGCTGTTCAAGGATCACTTCGGCACCGTGGCCCCCAAGTACGACCTCGATGGGGACGGCGGGCTGGTCGACCTCGACGATTTCTTCATCTTCGCCGACCACTTCGGAGAGCGCCGGGAACCCACGGACACGGACGGAACCGGAGGTGAGGACGGAGATACCACGGATGACGGGACGGCCGACGACGGGAGCACCACCACGGATGACGGGACGGCCGACGACGGGAGCACCACCACGGATGATGGGACGGTCGACGACGGGAGCACCACCACTGATGACGGAAAGGTGTGACGACGATGGCAGAGAGCCTCGTGACGACGGGACAGACGGACGACGGAGGTTTGACCGTGGATGACGGAAAGGGTCGACGACGGAGGCACCACGGACGACGGGCAAAGGGGCGGTGACGGACACGACGGCATGACGGGTCGGTCGACGATGGGGATGGAAGCGCCGGATAGCACGGAGGACGGTCAGGGGGACGATGGCGGCGGCACGACTGCTGACGGGACCGACGACGACGATGGGGATGGCGGCACGACTGCGGCAAAGGATCGGACGACGCCGACGGGGACGGAGGCACGGATGGCACAGACGGGGATCAGGGGGATGGCGGTCGGGGATGGACGACGGCGGATACGACGACGGACGACGGTCAGGGGGATGACGGCGGCACGACGACGGACGACGGCTCGGTCGACGATGGGGATGGAAGCACCACGGGCGGCGGGACGGATGACGGGGTCGGGGATGGAACCACCACGGGCGACGGGACGGATGACGGCGTCGGGGGGATGGAACCACCACGGGCGACGGCGGCACGGACGACGGGCAGCCACCACCACCACTACCACCACCACTACCACCACCACTACCACCACCTCCTCCTCCTCGTCGTCCCACTGATTGCTACTGTCCCGGGGAAAATTACCCCGGGGACCAACCCGGAGACCTATTTCTTCACAGCAAAAGTTGGGGCTATTACACTGTAGATGGGAATTCGGCTGGGCAAACCACAATTCCGATTTACAATCACCCGTTTACGGTAGTTTGCGGCCACAATGTACCACGGGAAGAATACCATTCGACAGAAAATAAAGATGAAGATGGAAACAGTATTTTTTGCAAGGAGTTCGAAGATACTGAGTTGTGCGAAAGTGGTGAATCTCCACCGTGCAAATATGAGTGGGAGTATGTGCCGGTTTGCACAGAAGACGATTCGCGCTGCGCAACCCAATGATAGCCGGAGACAGTCGCACTCAGTCCGGACTGCATGAGGTAGCCGCGGAAAAGAAGAGCAGGTGATTTTTCTTAAGTAAGAAGTCCGGGCCAAAGTATCACTTCGGTCAAGCCGCGACCACAAGATTCCCTCTGGTTCTGAATCTTTTAGCCCCTACCTATTAACTTGGTCGGCGATGTCGTAGCGGACCATCGCTGGCCGCTGATGCAGCGGCCTATCGGCTGGGCGCTTCCGCTCTCAGTTCCAACCTCATCTACAGCCAGCAGAAACTCGTGGCCGTCCCTGTACCGCCCGAGCAGGTCGTGCAGCTCTTGCATGCGTCCCTGCCGCCTCGCTTCAATGAGGCCGCGACCAAAAGATCGCGGAAACGACCGAAAACCCCGATGACACTTTTGACTTCGTGGTGCTTCAATGAGGCCGCGACCAAAAGATCGCGGAAACTTCCGGTTTGGGTTCGAGGCAAGCGGTGAGCGGTTTCAGGCTTCAATGAGGCCGCGACCAAAAGATCGCGGAAACTTGGAACACATCGACTCCGACATACTTTCCTTCAGTGTCGGCTTCAATGAGGCCGCGACCAAAAGATCGCGGAAACTCGGACGCGATCAGCTACATCGACCAGGACGGAGCAGCGCTTCAATGAGGCCGCGACCAAAAGATCGCGGAAACCCGTTGGAACTTGGCACAGGTTTGCATATGGCGATTGGCTTCAATGAGGCCGCGACCAAAAGATCGCGGAAACATAGCTCCTGCGAAATTCCATGAATCCCTGTTACTTGCTTCAATGAGGCCGCGACCAAAAGATCGCGGAAACTCGGATGGACGCTTTACGACATCGAGGTTTCAACCTGGAGCTTCAATGAGGCCGCGACCAAAAGATCGCGGAAACGTGCGGGGAGACGGGGGGAAGAGGGCCATCGTCTACTCGCTTCAATGAGGCCGCGACCAAAAGATCGCGGAAACCTGAAACGATGTCTCGCTGCGCGATGCGGATGCACAAAGCTTCAATGAGGCCGCGACCAAAAGATCGCGGAAACGCCTCTCACGGTGTGCCTGCCTGCCCCTGTTGGCCCGAGCTTCAATGAGGCCGCGACCAAAAGATCGCGGAAACCCGACCCGCGCCGGGCAGTTGTCGCCATGCAACAGCGCGCTTCAATGAGGCCGCGACCAAAAGATCGCGGAAACATGCAGTGGTTGCGTGAGGTGTTCCTTATCACCGAGTGGCTTCAATGAGGCCGCGACCAAAAGATCGCGGAAACGTGGGGAATCCCTATCCAGTCCCGATAGCGAATGGATACGCTTCAATGAGGCCGCGACCAAAAGATCGCGGAAACTCGCAGCAGCCGGCGATAGATCGCATCGGGTAACGGATGCTTCAATGAGGCCGCGACCAATAGATCGCGGAAACTCGGATGACCGAATCCTCCAGGGCCGACTCAACGAGCAGGGCTTCAATGAGGCCGCGACCAATAGATCGCGGAAACCCGCCTTCCGCACGCGTGCACGTATAACGTAACACGAGCTTCAATGAGGCCGCGACCAATAGATCGCGGAAACCGCCTTCCGCACGCGTGCACGTATAACGTAACACGAGCTTCAATGAGGCCGCGACCAATAGATCGCGGAAACATGGGGGAGCCGGACATGCTCGTAGGAGTGGGCATCGTCGCTTCAATGAGGCCGCGACCAATAGATCGCGGAAACAGCCTGCACCCTATCTATAGTATTATCAAACACCTGGAAGCGTAAATGCGAGCGGCGACCGCCGCCCCCTCTAAATCGATTGGTGCCCTGATCGTCTCCCGTATGGATCTCATTGAAAATACGTCACTTGCGGCAACGCGAGCACCGGCGGGACTTGGCGCGTCGCCTCGCCGCTCGCAAGCTCATCGCGTCACGAAAACCGGGTATTCGTCCAGCTCGCCCTCGAGCGTTTTGGCCAGAAGGCGCGCCTGGATTTCGAGCAGGCGCCGGTAGCTGACGCGGTAATCGAAGAGGGGATGCGTGACGAGGGTGTCCATCCGTGCCTCGTACGCCCGCAGAAAGCTTTTCCTGCCCGCGGCGGTCAGCGACACCGCCGGTCCCGCGGTCACGAAATCGCGCTCGGAAACCATCTTCGTGTTCACCGTGCTGAGCACGGCGGAGTCGGCGATCAACGGCCGCAGCGGCTCCATCAGGTCCAGGGCGAGGGCCGGCCGGCCATGCCGCGGCTGGTGGAAGAAGCCCATCATCGGATCGAAGCCGACCGCGTAACAGGCGATGGTCAGGTCCTTGGCCAGCAGGCTGTAGCCGAGGGACAGCAGGGCGTTGACCGGGTCGCGGGGCGGTCTTCGGTTGCGGGCCTGGAAATCGAATGTGAACTCCGGGTCCTCCTGTTCTGAGCGGTCGCGCTTCAACATGCCGGCGAAGAGCCCGAAGTAGATGCGCGCCGCCCAGCCTTCGAAACCGAGCAGCTCTTCAAGGGACTCCGCGGTTTCGGCGCGGGCAACGAGCCACTTCAATTCCTGCAGCTCCGGCTTCGGCGGCTCGACGTGGTTGCGCAGCAGCATGGTTCGCTGATTGCGGATCTTGCCCGCGACCAGCGTCCTGGCAATCCGCAGACAGAAGCGGGCCTCCTCCGCGAGACGGAACTGCGTTCTCCTCAAAAAGACGTTCTTGGTGCTGAGCCCGGTGGTTACGCCGTAGAACCATCCGCCCTGGGAGAAGTAGCAGATCGGTTTTTCGGCGCGGCACAGCTCCTGCACGGCCTGGGTGCTGATCTGGACGGCGCCCATCAGGTTGACCTGGCAGATCTCGTTGATGCGCGCCTCCTGGACGACCTTGTCGCGCTCCTTGATGCGGAGCAGGCCGCCGGTCTTTCCGACGCGCAGCCTCTGGGTGTTGAGGTAGAGTGGCCGCAGGTCGTCGCGCGGGGTTACCAGCAACCGGGGTTCCCCGGCCCGCGGCTTTGGGCGTTTTCCCGGACGCGTCTCGAACAGGTCGAGCTGCTCGGCCTCGCCGTCGTCCCGCGACCACAGGCTCCAGGTCTCGTCCGGCAGGCAGATGCCGACCAGCGAACATCCGGGGCACTTGGGGGAGTCGATTAGCGGCGGGGGCATCTCTTGTGCGGCCGCGGTGTCCCAGGCGCCGGCGATGGCCCGCTCCGCTTCGGCGATCGTCCCGTCGTCGAACGCGATCCGCACTCTCTGCCGCGTCTTCTGGTAGAAAACGAAACCTTCCTCACAGCGGTAGCCGTTGGCGCGCAGAACGAGCGCCTGGACGGCGAGCTGAACGCGGTCGGTCGGCCACGCCTGCACGCCTTCGTCGTCGGACATGGGCCGGCCGTGCTTGTAGTCGACCGGCGTGGCACGGCCGTGGTCGAACTCCGCCAGGTCGAGCTTGGCGATGACGCGGTGCTTCTCGGAGGACAAGGTCATCGAGCGCACCACGACCGGCTCGTCCGTTTCTTCCTCCGGACCGGGGGCGGACTTGCCCTCCTTGTCGACGCGCTTGTGCTGCACGGCCCCTTCCACGGTGTGTTCGTTGTGGACGAACACTCCCTCGACCTGCTCGAAGTAGAACAGCCGCGGGCAGTAGACGTACTCGTTGATCATGCGCGCCGAGATGTAGTCGGGCAGCGCGGGGCGGGAAGAGGCGGGAGCCGGCTCGGTGCTCATGGCATGGTTTCCGTTACACGACGATCAGCGGGGCGTCGAAGTGGAGGTAGGGTTTGCCGAGGGCGGTGAAGGTGCCGCCGTGAGGCAGCCGGTCTGGAACAGCGTTATGGAATAACTTCAAATCCCATCTGTCGGAAGTGATGGTCCAACGTCAATGCCCGCCGAATTCGCAATTCTCGCATGAGGGCAAAGCTGCAGCAGTCGGTATAGGAGAATTCCTTATCCCGATAGCCAAAGAAGAGTGACCGCGCCCGTTCTCTTCGCGGTTCGTCAATGGACTCGATCCGCAGTCGAACCGAGCCGTCGATTTGCAGCCACCAAGCTTCAGCAGCATTAAGACCAAGGCGGAACCGGATGGTGGTAAGAGTTTCGTCGATCACATAGTCGGTCGTCGTCAGCAGGCCTCCAGACGACAGCCATTGATCCCGAGCTTCCCGTACAGCCGAACCCGCCGTATCACCGCTATCCGCGGCCGCAACCCATGCGGCCGTATCCACGAACATTTGCCTCACCGGTACAGCACCTCGTCATGCCGTGCGGCAGCGTCCCCCGATTCGGATGCACCAACGGCTGGGGCCTGGTATAGCGAATCCGATTCCAGCGGCACACTTTCGATAGGTGGACTGCCAACCGGGACGATGTCGAAGGCCGGACGACTGCGGTACAGAACGGTAAATCGCTCCCCGTGCCGCACTTTTTCTACGACATCCTGCAGGCGCTCTCGAAGCTGTTTGGCACTGATTATCTCTGGCATCGGGGTACCTTTCTCAAGTTTAACTTAAAATCAACTCTCGCCTGAGCCGGGGCAAGGCCGCCTGGCCGCGGTCGGAGCATTTTCCATACCTGAAATCAACTACACGACGATCAGCGGGGCGTCGAAGTGGACGTAGGGTTTGCCGAGGGCGGTGATGACGCGGTCGCCGCGGCCTTGGGACGGCCCGAGGTCGACGAACAGGACCTGGTCCTCGTCGTGGTGGATGATGTCGGCCAGCTCCGCCCGCAGGCGCACGAGGTCGACGGGCCGGAGCTGGCATTCGAAGACGGAGAGCTGCAGGTGATCGCCCCAGGCCCTCATCTTCTTGAAAACCTGCCGCAGGCGCTTGGGGTCGGCGATGTCGTAGCTGACGATGTAGGAATTGGCTATATACGGGTTTTTCAACGTGGTATTTATAGCGTTTCCCCAATGAGATTTTTAGGGTTTCATACTGTACGGAATCGGGCCGGAATCTGCGCAGGGATATCGAGGTCTCCGACGCACAGGTAAATCAGGTCGGCAAAGGCATCCAGAGTTTTAAATCCACTGGCTCGATTCTTGACCATGCGGATAATGCGATTGAGCCCTTCGGCGGCGGCGTTGGTCAGGTGCGTGTCGACGAAGGCGGTGATGCCGGCCGCCTGCTTGCGCACCGTGTTGACGAACTTGCGCAGGGGCTGCAGGCGGCTGCGCAGGGCCGCCGTCGTCCACTTCTTGAGGAAGCGTTCGGCGGCCCAGCGCGCCTTGTAGCGCCAGAAGTGCTCGAACTCGTCCTTCAGGCGCCAGGCGCGGTAGATGCGGCGGTTGGCCTTCTCCAGGGTTTGGAGCGTGCGCCGATCCTTTCGCGAGCGCTGGGCGGAGTGATGCAGCAGCACCCAGCGCAGGCCCTTGAGCAGCTTGCGGTCCTCGCCACAGGCTTGCCGCCACTGCTCCTTGCGCACCTCGTCGACGGCTTCGTTGAGGGCCTTGACGACGTGGAATCGGTCCAGGACCAACTCGGCGTTGGGACCATGCTGCCGGATGGCGCCGATGAAGGTCTCGCTCAGGTCGCAGCAGGCCCAGCGGATGCGGTCCTTCTGGAAGGCGCTGAGATGGTCCCGGAAAAACGCGTCGATGGTCTTCCGTGCCTTGCCCTTGCCGACCCAGACGACACGGGAGCGTTCCAGGTCGTAGACCAGGGTAGCGTATTTATGGCCCTTGGCGTAGGAGATCTCGTCGATGCCGAGGGTCTTCAGCCGGCGGATGCGGTGCCCCGTACGCCGGCGCTCGATGAGCCGGTGCAGCTGGTCGGACAGGGTCGACGGGGCCAGACCCAGCAGGCGCGCGGCGGCGGCCTGCGTCATCCACTGGCAGTACCTCAGCAGCAGGTATTCGAAGCGGTAGCTGACCTGGGCCGAGGGCGCCGCCCAGGGCACCTCCTCGACGCGACGGCCGTGGGTCGGGCAGCGGATCTCCCGAGGGGCGTGGTGCAACCAGAGGGTACGGCCGCAAACGCGGACGTCGCGCCAGCGGCGGAACTCCATGACCTGTACGATCTTGCCGCGGCGCCCACACTCGGGACACCGGCACCCGTTCCTTTGGGGCTTCACCGCGACCACGACGGCCGCTTCTTCCCCGTGTCCTTCGAACCACACGCCCACCGCGCGAAATCCCTTGAATTGGAACAGCTTGGAGACGAACTTCATAGCGGTCATAGGTCGCCTTCCCTTCCCTTTCTTGGGGAGTGCTTGATGGGGATACACCAAGCATAGGGAACGACCTATGGCCTTGTCATGTACTCAGATGGACAGCAAGGGCTCAGGTACTTTCCGTACTTACGTTTCGGCGTTGAAAAACCCGGATAGACCCTAGGAATTGCGCATGGGTATTCAGGCCGCTGCCTGCCTTTCGCGCGCGTCCCGGAGGCTCAGGCCCTCTCGACGCCGAAGGCGGCCAGGTTGCGGGTTTCCTTGCTGAACTCGACGGCAACCAGGTAGATGGGCCGGCCCGGGGCGCGGTACTTGTCGGCGTAGCGCCTCTCCTTCAACTGCGCCATGGCCGCGCCCTCCGGCGCCATCTCGACCACCTTGAACTCGAAGAGGTAGACGTTGTCGTTGAAGCGGACCGCCATGTCGAGGCGGCCGTGGCTGCTGCTGTCCTCCACGGTAACGTCCAATCCCAGCGCCGCGAAGTACGAGTAGAACACGCTGGCGTAGTAGCCCTCGTAGCCGGCGATGTCGTTGTTGGTGTACCACTCGTAGGGGATGCTGGCGAAAAACGCCTGGAACAGGGCCTCGAGCCCGGCAAAGTCGTTGGCGAGCAGCAGGTCGTAGAGCCGGGCGCTGTTCGCCTCCTGGCGCGAGTCATCCCCCGTCATGCGGTTCAGCAGGCTCTCGTTCAGGCTCTGCCTCACCTCCTGGTTGGGATAGCCCAGCCGGTAATACATCCGCCGGCCGCGCGGCTCGGTGCGGCGAATGGTCAGGTAGCCGGTCTGGAACAGCAGCGCCTCCGTCGCGATGTGATCGACGTCGAAGGCCGACAGCAGGTCGCTGCTTCCCAGCATGTCGTCGAGGGCCAGCGAACTCACTCTCCGCTGGAACAGCGTTTCCACCAGGAACGCCGGGGTGCCGGTCTCGAACCACCAGGCGCCGAACTGGCGGCGTCGAAACAGTAGCAGGATGTCGAAGGGGTTGTAGACCTTCTCCTCGCCGAGCCAGTTGTAGCCGTTGTACCAGTCGCGGATCTCGTCCCGGTCGAGACCGGGGAGTTCCGGCGCGAAGACCGCGTCCAGGTCCGAATCGGTATAGCCGCAGATGGAGGAGTACTCCGCGTCCAGGGTGATGTCGATCAGGTTGTTGAGGCCGGAGAACAGGCTGACCTTGGAGAACTTGCTCACCCCGGTAAGGAAGCTGAAACGGATGTGCGCGTCGGAGAACTTCACGGTCGAATACAGGCTGCGCAGAAAGTCGCGATTGGCGCGGGCGACCTCGGGCGCGTCGAGCCTGTCGAGGATCGGCTTGTCGTACTCGTCCACGAGGACCGCCACGCGCCGGCCGGTGCGCTCGTGGAGCTCCTTGACCAAGTGCCGGAAGCGGAGGGACGGATCGTTGTCGCGGGGGGTTACCTCCGCTTCGTCCTCCATGACGCTCAATTGCGCCGCCACTTCCGTCCGCACGTCTTCAGGTGCCTGGTAGTTGCCGCTGCTGAAGTCGAGGCGCACGACCGGGTGCCGCGCCGACCAGTCCCAGTGCTCGTGGATGTCCAGCCCCTCGAACAGGGGTTCGTTGCCCTCGAAGAGCTCCTTGCAGGTGTCGAGGAACAGGCTCTTGCCGAAGCGCCGGGGCCGCGACAGGAAGTAGTGCTTGCCCCCGTCGAGCAGCCGCCGGATGTACGCGGTCTTGTCGACGTAGTAGCAGTCCTGCTCGCGGATCTCGCGGAAGGTCTGGATGCCGATGGGGAGTCTGCGTCTGGGCATGGCCATCACCTTGTTCTGGATCCTCAGACCCGCTCGACGTCGAAGGCCGCCAGATTGCGGGCTTCCCTGCTGAACTCGACGGCAATCAGGTAGATGGGCTGGCCCGGGGCGCGGTACTTGTCGGCGTAGCGCCTCTCCTTCAACTGCGCCATGGCCGCGCCCTCCGGGGCCATCTCGACCACCTTGAACTCGAAGAGGTAGACGCTGTCGTTGAAGCGGACCGCCATGTCGAGGCGGCCGTGGCTGCTGCTGTCCTCGACGGTGACGTCCGATTCCAGGGCCGCGAAGTACGAGTAGAACACGCTGGCGTAGTAGCCCTCGTAGCGGGAGATGTCGTTGCGGGTGTACCACTCGTAGGGGATACTGGCGAAGAAGGCGCGGAACAGGGTCTCGAGCCCGGCGAAGTCGTTGGCGAGCAGCAGGTCGTGGAGCCGGGCTCTGTGCTCCGACTGCTGCGGCGGGCTTCCCGTCAGGTGATTCAGAAGGCTTCGGTTCAGGCTCTGCCGAACCTCCCGGTTCGGGTAGCCCAGACGATAGAACATCTCCCCGCCGCGCGGCTCGGCGCGGGCGATGGTGAGATAGCCGGTCTGGAACAGAAGCGCCTCGGTGGCGATGTCGTCGACGTCGAACTTCGACAGCAGATCGTCGGTGCCCACCATGTTTTCCAGGGACAAGGAGCCGATCCGGCGCCGGAACAGGGTTTCGACCAGAAACGAGGGCGTACCGGTCTCGAACCAGTGGGCCTTGAACTTGCGGCTGTCGAAGAGCAGCAGGATGTCGAAGGGGTTGTACACGTTCTCCTCGCCGAGCCAACTGTAGCCGTTGTACCAGTCGCGGATCTGGTCCCGGTCGAGGCCGGGCAACTCCGGCGCGAACACGGTATCCAGGTCGGCCTCGGTATAGCCGCAGATGGCGGAATAGCGCGGGTCCAGGGTGATGTCCTTGAGGTTGTTGAGGCCGGAGAACAGGCTGACCTTGGAGAACTTGCTGACGCCCGTGAGCAAGGTGAACCGGACGTGGGCGTCGCTGGACTTGATCGTCGCGTAGAGGCCGCGCAGATAGTCCCGGTTGGCGCGGGCGACGTCGGGCCTTTCCAGCGCGTCCAGGATCGGCTTGTCATACTCATCGACCAGCACGACAACGGGCTGGCCGACCTGCCGGTGCAGCGCCCGGATCAGGTGGCGGAAACGGGCTGGCGCGGTGTCGTAGCGGGTCGCAATGCCGGCTGCTTCCGCCTCGTCCTCCAGTTGGGCCATCACGTCCTCGTGCAGATGCCCCGGCTCGATGCAATTCCCGCTGCCCAGATCGAGCCGCACGACGGGATAGCGAACCGACCAGTCCCAGCGATCGTGGATGTGCAGCCCCTCGAACAGGGGCTCGTTGCCCTCGAACAGGTCCTTGCAGGTGTCGAGGAACAGGCTCTTGCCGAAGCGCCGGGGGCGGGAGAGGAAGTAGTGCGTGCCCTCGTCGAGCAGCCGCCGGATGTACGCGGTCTTGTCGACGTAGTAGCAGTTTTCCTCGCGAATCCTGCGGAAGGTCTGGATGCCTATGGGGAGTCTGCGTCGGGGCATGGATGTCAGCTTGTTCCGGCTCTTCAAGCCCGCTCGACGGCGAAGGCCGCCAGGTTGCGGGTCTCCCTGCTGAACTCGACGGCCACCAGGTAGATCGGCCGGCCCAAGCCGCGGTACTTGTCGGCGTAGCGTTTCTCCTTCAATTGCGCCCTCGCAGTGCCCTGTCGAGGCGAAAGCGCGCCGCCCGGTTGGGATAACCCATGTAGCAGAACAGGTTTCCGCCAAGGTTCCTATCCTTCGTAATCGTGATGTAGCCGGCCTGAAACAGCAGCGCTTCCGTCGTCATATCCTCCACGTCTAACAAGGACAGCAGGTCCTGGCTACTTAGCATGTCGTCCGCATCTGTGGAGCGGAACCCGAGACCGGTCAGGGTTTCGACCAGGAACGCCGGGGCGTCCGTCTCGAACCGCTCGGCGCCGAACTCCCGCTTGTCGAAGAGCATCAGCATGTCGAAGGGGTGGTACACCTTCTCCTCGCCCAGCCAGTTGTAGCCGTTGTACCAGTCGCGGATCTCGTCCCGGTCGAGGCCGGGCAACTCCGGGGCGAACACTGCGTCCAGGTCCGAATCGGTATAGCCGCAGATGGCGGAATAGCGCGGGTCCAGGGTGATGTCGATCAGGTTGTTGAGGCCGGAGAACGGTCCGGCCAGGGGAAACTTGTGAACCCCGGTAAAAAGACTGAAATGGATGTCGGCGTCGCTCGACTTGGTCGTCGCGTAGAAACCGAACAGGTAGTCGCGGATGGCGCGGGCGGTTTCGGGGGTGTCGAGGTTGTCCAGGATCGGCTTCTCGTATTCGTCCACGAGAACCGCCACGCGCCGGCCGCTGCGCTCGTGCAGCGCCTCGATCAGGCGCCCGAAACGGAAGGACGGGTCGTCGTCGCGGGGGGGTATCTCCGCTTGATTCTCCATGACGCTCAATTGCGCCGCCACTTCCGTCCGCACGTCTTCCGGTGTCCGGATGTTGGAGCTGCTGAAGTCGAGGCGCACCACCGGGTGCCGCGCCGACCAGTCCCAGTGCTCGTGGATGTCCAGCCCCTCGAAGAGCGGTTCGTTGCCCTCGAAGAGTTCCTTGCAGGTGTCGAGGAACAGGCTCTTGCCGAAGCGCCGGGGGCGGGAGAGGAAGTAGTGCTTGGCCCCGTCGACCAGGCGCCGGATGTACGGGGTTTTGTCGACGTAGTAGCAGTCCTGCCCGCGGATCTCGCGGAAGGTCTGGATGCCGATGGGGAGTCTGCGTCTGGACATGGGTGGCGTTTATTCTTTCGCCTTTCAATAAGATCGGAGGGCTTCAAGGTCGCGGTCCCTCAGTTCGGATCTGGCGATGAACGAGATTACCGGAAACGCTTCCGTGCCCGCCTCCGCCAGTTTGGCACGCAGGTGACGTATCAGGCCGGAGGTTCGCTGAGCACCGAGGCGGTCCTGGTTGAAGACAGCTTTGATAACAAGAATCTCGCCACCGTATTCATCGAAGTCCGGCCTTACCGCAATCAGTTTAAACACGTCGCCGCATCGCTCTTTCAAGGTCTCTTCGACGACATCCTTGACTCTTGGCAAGTCGGGTTCTCTCATTGCCGGCTCTTTTCGTTTATCCAAGTAACTGCCACGCGACCTCCGGAGGGCCGAAGGTGCCATAGCCGCCTTGACCGGACCGGCGGACAGGAGACCGGAGAATCCTGAAGATACCCCACGAACGGAACCAGCGTTCGCGATCTGAGGCAGCCGGGGCATAACCATGCGCCAAGAGTGACTTGACGGCATGAGCCGAGGCCGGTTTACGCCAGAGTGGCCAGGAGTAGGATCCCGCCTTCCACGAGCCGAAGCACCCTAGCGTGAGAGTTCGATCTCTGCTCCCGAAAACGGGATGCAAGCTCAATCCCAGGATAGCCAAGGCCTCGGGGCCAGGATTGGTAAACTTTGTTTCGGGAGAGGGATTGCTGGCTCGCAGAGCATATATCCGGTCATCGACGACATCCCAGCCGAGAGAAGGGAGCACGCTTTCATAATTCCATGGACCTTCGAGACCCGAGAGAAGGTCACCTTGGGAGACTCCGTCCAAGATCTGGCGAACCGTGGCCAGGAACTTCTGCTGCCCCGCCGTAAAGTAGAAGTCTGAAGGCTTGGCCACGCCTTGATGGTCCAGACTTCCTTCGGCTACGAGCGCGGTAATCAAGCCTTCGCCCGGGTCGCACCCATCAATGAGTTGGAGATACCTACGGATGTCGTCCGGTTGCAGTTTCAACTCGTCACCTTTGGGCATGTCCGATCCGTCGGGCCGTTTCGGGGCAATGGCGGGGCTGTCTCTCCACAAGGCGAACGCCTTCATGCACTGATCGGCAATGCGCTCAAGACCGAACTCCTCATCCACGACCGCGTGCGGCATGATGTCATCGCTCCACCAAAGGCGCGGTTGCTCACCTTCCGGGGCGAATGCTACCTGCACACCGAGGGCGGCCAGGAAGCCCAGCGGGTTTGTTCCTTCGAGACCGGTAAGACGGGTTTGGTTCATGGTTGTTCGGCCTCGTCGGCGCTCTGTTGATGATCGGCCAGCCGCAGAATCGCCTCCAACCAAGCCAGCCCATGGTAGCCGTATCGTTCGATCAAGCGCCAGAATCGGTCGGTCATTTCGAGAGATAGGGGGCTTTCGACGAGATCGGAATTCCTCTCGATGGCGTGTCCGGCAAACGTATAGGTGAGTGTCTGAGGCTCCGGATCTTCAATTATGGGGGGTAACGGACGCCCCCACCCGTGGTGGGTTCCGACCAAGTGAAGCACCAAGTCCCTGTCATGAGCCCCGTTGAGCACGTCCGGATTCGACTCCACCAATGCCACGCTCGCCACTTCGTGTCGCATTCCCGCCGGATACTTTCGACTTCCCCGGGCTCCATGCAGGGATTTGGCGAGCGGCTCGCTCAGCATTTCCAAGTCCACTGGATCACCCCCCACCAATTGTGCCTGGAATCGTCGGTCCACCTTGCCGAGGTCGTGAAGCTGGCCGGCCAGGCGCAGGTCCTCCACGAATTCGGAGGCAAGGCCCAGACGCTCGGCGATGCGCCCGGCGCGGCCTCCCACACCGTCAAGGTGGCAGCTCAATGTCACACCCGTTCCAGTCAAAGACCCGGCCTTGTCAGAACCATCCATGGTGGCAGCGTCCACCGTCGGCTTTTTGGATATGAGGTGTCGTTCTGTCAGGAGGAAATAGTTTTCGTCCGAACTCTCCTCACCCAAGCCGACCGTGGTTACCTCAAAGTTGTCGCCTAACCTCTCCAGGGTCTCAATTATCCAGCCGAGTCGTTGGCCAGTCTCCACAGTCAAAGCCTGGAGCCATTCGTTAATCCGCTCATGAACGGGCGAATCCGCCCCGGTTTCGCCAGACGGCAATGGTGGAGCAACCATACCGGGCAATCGTGGGTCGAGGCGCAAGGTTGCCCGGCGGCCGTAGGGGACTTGTGCTGCGTCCCCCAAATCCATAACGGGTTCTTCCGAAGAAGGATCCCACGTCCCGGCTCTCAGACCGCCTCGACAGGGATCTACGATGAGGATGTCACCTGGACGGATCTCATTGACGCCGATGCAATCCGGAGTCTTGCCAAATCCTTCCCAACGCGTCCAATCAGTGTCCTTTGTCTTGGTAGTCGGTAAATCAAGACCAGACTCAGACACTTGATCGACATCAGCCACGTCCACCTCCTGGCCGTTCGACAGCCAGGACTTGGCAGCGTCGATGGGAACCGACAGGAACTCGGCCGGCCGGGGCGGAACCAGCCGAAGCACCTCCTCGGATCTGTCCCATCGCCAAACAATCGAGACATCCGAAGTGGAACCCTGATCGATTCCGTGGAGAAACCAATCCACGGAAGGCTGCACGATTGGCTCCGGGTTTGTCTGCGTCCAGGCGTCCAAGTGCGTTTTCAGCAGCAACGGGGCCTGAGCCCTCGGAGCAGTTGCCTCGCCTGGGAATTCCTGTAGAGAGCTGGGTCCTACCTCGATCGGACCATCCGTTTGACGGCGTTCGAGCTCCATCCAGGTCGCCTTGACGGATTCTCGGTAGATCGGGTCGGGTTTTTTGGAGGTAACTACTGACTTGGGGCCTATGATCCAGGCTCGAGCGGCGCCGCCGGTCAGGGTGGAATAACTCCCGCGCCGATCGAGACGGCCGAATCTCTGTCGAAGGCTGTCAACCGCGGCGCACTCGGTAATGAGCGCGTCGAAGCTGAAGTCGGCACCAACCTCAATAGCTTGCGTCGCAACCACGACGGTCAATCCCTCCGCACGCCGTTCGCCGTCGGGATCAACGGCGGGGCCGATCCTGTCCAGAGTGTCGATGCGATCCAGCGGCCGCATGCGCCCGGTGACTAGAAAAGTGGTAAAGCCACTTCCTTCGAGCGCTTGATGGGTCTCGCGGGCGGTCCGCACCCGATTTACCACAACCCCGACACTACGGATGTACTGGCCGGATTCCGACTTGCCTATCGACTTGACAATCTTCACAACGGCAGCCGGCATGGCGTCGTGATTCCGCACCGGGACCAACTCCGCTTCCTTGGCCGCTTGCACCCGGCGGCGCAGTTCCTCGCATCCTTCCAGATCGGCGACGGGATCAAGCCTGAAAGGCTCAGCGTCCTTGTTGCTGGGCGTCGCTGACATCTCAACTACGGCCAAGCGCCGGGGGAGCCCTCCAGACCTCAGCGCAGCTACTTGCCCCATTGTCTCCGCGAATGGAACGCTCAGATGCACTTCGTCCAGGATCACGAGGCAATCGTTGCCAGCAAGTCCCGACATCCCTTTCCGACCGCCCCTTCATGTCGTTGCCAGAATTCATCCCACTTCTCCTCCGAGAGCTCGACCGGTCGCCACCTCCAGCATGAAGGCATCCACGGGAATCAGGCGGCCGTTCACCGGGTCGATGCCCAAACTGAATATTTCCAAGGTGACCGCGCCCAGCAGCGGTTGGGCGCCTTCGTCCCAGAATACCACAGGCGAGATCTCCTCGCGGCCGTCGAGCCGCATCCAGGTCCTGCCGAAGCCTCGCTCGACGCGGCTGCCGTCGGCCAGGACGAACCTCCGGGCGCCGTGCGGAACCACGCCCAGGCGTTCGAGGGTCGACGCCGGAAGGACTGTGTAAGTCGCCCCTGAGTCCACCATGACTTCGACTGTTTCGTAGTGGCGGCCTTGTGGATCAGCCACTTCGAGTTGGGCGGCAAACCTACCCATGATCTCCAAGCCAAGTCCCCTTGGCCCTGGCGACGTCGCCGAGAGCAGCGGCAATCAGGCGCGCGTCGCCATCTTCGAATGCCGCTTCGATGCAGGCGGCGATGTCCTCATCGGTCGCGAGGTAATCCGCCGCATCCCAGGGTGAAAACTGCGTTCTGGTCGTTGTCATCGAGGCCTCTCCAGTTAATGTATCCTGTGGTCCTGTGGGATGCATCGACAATAGGCGTCCTGGTGGTCCTTGGGACTCTCAGCCCATCGGCCGGGGGCTTCCGCTCTCAGCTTCAACCTCATCTACAGCCAGCAGGAACTCGTGGCGGTCCCTGTAGCGCCCAAGCAGGTCGCGCAGCTCCTGCAGGCGCACGGCGGCCTGCAGCCGGGGGTTGAGCACGTAGCGCTCCCGCCGGCCTCCCCGCAGGTCCACCTCCACAACCGAACCCCGCAGCCACACCCGCTGCACCTGCTCCCAGGGGAAACGCCGGGGCCGGGACAGAAGCCGCTTTATCCGGATTCCCTCGGCGTCGACGCGGAGATAGGCGTCGGACATGCCCTCGTTCGACCTCATACGGCGCAGCCCCCCGAAGAGTATGCCCAGAAAGGAGAGGGCCGTTGCGAGCAGCCACAGCACCGGGTGCTGTCCCGTGGCGTACTGGAAGACGGAAACGGCCGCCAAGAACAGGAGGGACAGGGGAAGCGCCCACTTGAGCCATGCCGGGTCTTCGAGATGGACGGTCACGCTGTCGATCTTCGCGCTGGTCACGAATCGTCTCCGGGGTGGTATCGGTGATGGACATGCGGTCGAGGCAGCCAAACAGGGCCATTTCCGGAGGAGCCGCGGCGTTTGACTCCCTGCCGCGGGATACTATAAATACCGGAACATCTCGCGAACTGCGGGGTTGTCCAACTACTGCCGGGCCTTTCGCTTGGCAGCCCGGGCCGCACCCCGTCCATGGACGCCCTGAAACCCAAAAAGAGGAGAATCGAGCCCGATGAGCGAGTCGAAAAGCGAGAGAAGCGATGCGAGATACACGATGGGACGCACCCGCGAGGAGGAGGATCGTCTCATTCAGCAGTCCCAGCTGTACGACGCGGTGACCCGCCGTCTTCTCTGGGAGGCGGGCATTGGCAGCGGCATGAAGGTGCTCGACATCGGCAGCGGCACCGGGGAGGTGGCGGCGACCGCCGCGGACCTTGTCGGTCCGGAAGGCTCGGTCGTAGGCGTAGACGTCAACCCGGCGATTCTCGAGACGGCGCGGTCGCGGGCACAGGAAGCCGGTTTTTCCAACGTCGAGTTCATAGCGGGGGACGCGCGCACCCTCGATCTGGGAAACGACTTCGACGCGCTGATCGGCCGACTGGTCCTGATGTACATGGCCGATCCGGCCGAGGCCCTGAAACAGCTGGCGGCCCGGGTGCGCCCGGGGGGGATCGTCGCCTTCCAGGAGGTCGACTTCACTCCCTACAGGCAGATGCATCGCCCCGATACCCCCCTGGCCAACAAGCTGATCGATTGGGCTCTCGGGGTTTTCGAGCGTTCCGGGGCGCACGTCGGCATGGGCTTCGAACTCTACCGCACCTTCGTCGATGCGGGCCTGCCGGAGCCCTACATGCATTTCGAGTCTCCGGTCGGCGGTCCGGAGTCGTGGGCGGGGTACCTGTTCATCGCCAACGGCTTTCGCAGCCTGCAGCCCCTCATTGTGGAGTTCGGGCTCGCGACCGCTGAGGAGATCGACGTCGACACCCTGGCGGAGCGGGTTCGTCAGGAAGTGGTGGCGTCCAAGCGCCCGCTGCTTCTGCCTCCCCATGTAACCGCCTGGGCGCAGCTGCCCGGGTAGGCGGCTGAAGCGGCGGGCCATGCCCGGGCGGGATCGCGCCCTGGGAAACCGGTTCGAGCCCCCTGTATATCCGCCCTGCCCTGCCCGAGGCCGGGGCATTGCCCACCTTCATCAGGAGTATCCCGGACAGCCCGATGCATTGCCGCGAGTCCGGGGCCTGGGGATTCTTGAACTGGGTTCAGCGGACTTCCGGGTCGCGGGCCTGAAGCGGCATGATCCTGCCGGCCCACCTCACGAGGCCGTTCTGGTCGTGGGAGAGCCCGCGGTCGAGCATCGCCAGGTCGTTGAGGAACCCGGAGCGATCGGCCGGCGACAGGAAGATCCGTTTGACCCTGTTCCCCTTCGAGTAGTCGACGCGGATCCGTTCCAGGGAGAGGGCCGGAGAGGGAACGATGCTGCGCAGGCGCACGGCGCGGTGGATGTTCTCGACCGGGATGCGCCAGCGCAGGACGCCGCTGCGGACTACGAGAAGGGAATTCCCGAGGAAGTAGCGCACCGGAAAGAAGAAGAGCATCAGGGCGACCGGCGCCGAGACCGCCCCGAGGAAGAGGCCGAACGAGGTGAGCCCGGATTCCCGCACCAGCGCCTTCGACGAGGCGAACAGGGCCGCGGCGTCGATGACGAAGACCGCCAGCAGGTTGATCAGCACGGTCAGGAAGTCCATGCGGGAGTGGTACTGTTTCATGTCGTCGCCGTCTACATCCGCATCCGCAGCAGGGGGCGCGAGAAGCTCACCGGCATGTGCTCACCGTCCCTGAGGGAGCGGGTTCCCGGGTTCATGTAGTGGATGGCGAAGGCGCGGCGCTCGCGGTCGGTGGTGTTGCGCGGGGTGTGGTGCAGGGTCTGGCAGTGGTGGAACATCACTCCTCCCGCGGGCAGCTCGATCACTTCGGCCCGTTCCGCGTCGACCCGGTCGCCGAGGTCGAACAGCGGCGTCCCCTCCTGGCGCTCGTGCCGTTCCGGCTGCAGGTGCGATCCGGGGATCAGGTGCATGGCGCCGTTGGCGATGTCCACGTCGTCGAGGGTCAGCCAGCAGCTGACGAGGTTCGCCGGCGCGCACTGCCAGTAGCCGTTGTCCTGGTGCCAGTGGATGGGGCCGCCGTGGCGCGGCGGCTTGTACAGGGCCTGGTCGTGAAACAGCTGCAGGTTGGAGCCGATCAGGTCTTCCGCCAGATCGAGGAGGCGGTCGTCGTACAGGAGCCGGCGGTAGATGATGCTGCGCTCGCACATCTGCACGATCTGCAGCATCTCTTCCTCCGCCGGGGTGGTCGCCTCTCCGTCGGCGCTGGCAAGGTTGCGCATCCTCGCGGTCTCGCGGGCCTCGGCGAACAGGCGGTCGTACTCCTCCCTCAGCTCGCCCACTTCCCCTTCCTCGAGCAGGGGACCGACCACTGCGAAGCCCTTCCGGTGAAACTGGTCGAGCTGGGTCTGCGACAGCGACTTGAGGCCTGGTTCCGTCATCTCACTCGTTTCCCGAATTGCTGCCGGTCATGCACGCCGCGCGGCATGCCGGGGCGAACAGTTCGTCGACGCTGCCCTCGAGCCGGAGGGTGACACCGGGATGGGCGTCGTGTCCTGTTTCGCCGCGATTGACGATAACGTAGGGCGCCCCGCGCTCGGCGGCCATCAGGGGAATGGAAGCGGCCGGGTACACCTTCAGGGTCGATCCGAGGGCCACTGCCAGGTCGGTCCTTGCCGCCATCTCGGCGGCGCGCTCGAGGTCGGCTGCGACCAGGTCCTGACCGAAGCTGATCGTCGCCGATTTCAGGAACCCGCCGCAGTGACAGACCGGAGGCCGTCCGGTTGCCCTGAACCATTCGAAGCGAGGCTCCGGATCGGAGCGCTCGCCGCAGGTCTGGCACTCGATTTCGGCGTTGGTCCCGTGTATCTCGATCAGCCTGTCGCGGGAGGTGCCGGCCTTGCCGTGCAGTCCGTCGATGTTCTGGGTGACCACCATCAGCAGCTTGCCGGCGCGTTCGAGGCCGGCGATCGCCTCGTGGGTCGGGGTCGGCCTGGCGTCGCGGAACTGCTCCCAGCCCTCGAGCTTGAACTCCCAGGCCTCGATGCGCGCCCGCTCCGAGGTCATGAAGTCCTGGTAGTACACGGGCCGGCGCGTTTTCCAGATTCCCCGGGGGCCGCGGAAATCCGGGATGCCGCTCGCCGTGGAGATCCCGGCGCCGGTGAAGACGAGGATGTCGGAGGCCCCCTCGAGCAGCTCGAGGAGTCTGGGATGGGGCTCAGTCACGTGTCTGCATCAGGCGATGACCCCGCCTCCGAGGCAGCGCTCGCCGTCGTAGAACACGGCGTGCTGGCCGCTGGCGATACCCGGGTCGGGGCGCTCCAGGGTCACGGCCATCGGCTCCGCCCCCGGATCGATGCGGCAGCCGGTCGTCCCGGGGCCGTGGCGCAGCTTGCACTGCAGGTCGGTCCGTTGCGGCGGTCCCGAGATCCAGTTGACGCGGTCGACGTGGAACTGCCGGCGCTGCCGGGTTTCCGCGGCGTCGCGGTGGGCGACGTACACGAGGTTGCGCTCGAGGTCCTTGGCGACCACGTACCACGGGCCGCCCCCGAGGCCGAGGCCGAAGCGCTGGCCGATGGTGTAGAACCAGTACCCCCGGTGCCTGCCGAGCTCGCGGCTGCTCCCCTTCTCGAGGATGGCGCCCTCCTTTTTTCCGAGGCGCCGGGCGACGAATTCGCGGTAGTCGATCTTGCCGAGGAAGCAGATTCCCTGGCTGTCCTTGCGGTTCTTGGTGGGCAGTTGGAAACGGGCGGCGAGGTCGCGGACCTCCTGTTTCCGGAGGTGGCCGACCGGGAAGAGCAGGCCCTGCAGCTGCTGCTGGCAGAGGCTCGACAGGAAGTAGGTCTGGTCCTTGACCGGGTCGGCGGCGCGCAGCAGAACCGCCCGGCCGTTCTCCCGGCCGACGCGGGCGTAATGCCCGGAGGCGACGGCGTCGCAATCTCCCGCCCGCTCGAGGAAAGCCCCGAACTTGATGCGCTGGTTGCAGAGGATGTCCGGGCTCGGGGTGCGCCCGGCCCTGAGCTCGCCGAGGGCGTGGTCGACCACGTGCTCGAGGTACTCGGTCTGGAGCGGCACGATCTCCAAGGGGACGCCGAGCTGCTCGCAGACGGCGCGGACGTAGCGGACGTCCTCCTCCCAGGGGCAGTCGCCGGCGAGCACCGCATCGTCCTCGAGCCAGACCTTCAGGTAGCAGGCGCGCAGCTCGTGCCCTCCCTCCTCCACGAGCAGGCGCAGGGCGACGGAGCTGTCGACTCCTCCCGAGAGCAGTACGGCGATCTTCACGAGGCAGGGAGCGGGTTTTCTATATTTGCGGTCTCGCCGCGGGCGTGCGGACTTCAATCGAAAAGAACGTAGCGCCTGCAGATTCCACCGACAACGCACGGCAGCCCGTTGATGAAGTTGCTCTGCAGGCCAGGGCCGGGCGCAGCCCGGATGGACCTTTTCAACAGGCTGTTGGAGTTCCGCTTCAGAGGAGCTGTTCCATGGCACTTCACGTCGAGCACTTCGCCGTCAACGTCGAGGATCCCGTCGCCATGACGGAATGGTACTGCCGCCACCTCGGCATGCAGGTCGTGCGCGCCGGCGATCCGCCCGCGGACACCCGGTTCCTCGCCGACGGCAGCGGCCGCCTGATGCTCGAGATCTACCGCGCCCTGCCGGACGAGGTCCCCGACTACGGGTCGATGAACCCGCTGCTGCTGCACATCGCCTTCGCCAGCGACGACGCCCGCACCGACCACGAGCGCCTGACCGCGGCCGGGGCCACCGCTCTCGGCGGGGTCTCGGAGAACGCCTGGGGGGATCGCATGGCCATGCTGCGCGACCCCTGGGGCCTCGCCCTGCAGCTGTGCGAACGCCGCGAGCCGATGGCTTGAGCCGGGGCCGGCGGCGCCAGGCGGTGCCCGCGGCGATTCGCGATCGATGACGGGGAGCCGTACCCCGGCGCGCGGCTCGCTGCTGCTGGCCCTCTACGCCCCCACGGTCATCAACGGCCTGGCGCGGGGCCTGCTGCTGCCGATCCTGCCGCTGTTCGCCGGGGAGTTCTCCGATTCCTACGCCACCGTCGGGCTGATCCTGGCGGCCGGCGCCGGGGGCAACCTCGCCGCCGACCTTCCGGTCGGGGTGCTGATCCGGCGCCTGGGGCGCAAGCGGGTCATGCTCGCCGGCGGCCTCGTGGTCTCGCTGTCGCTTCTGGGCCTGTGGTGGGTGGAGTCGGTCTTCGAGGCGGTGGCGGTGCAGTTCGCCGGCGGCATCGGCACGGCGATGTGGAACATCTCCCGCCACTCGTTCCTCGCCGAGGCGATCCGCAGCGACCGCCGCGGCCGCGCCAGCGCCTTCATGGGCGGAATCAACCGGGTGACCTCCTTCTTCACGCCCGCGGCCGGGGGGTTCCTCGCCGCCGCATTCGGCCTGCGCGTCCCCTTCCTCGCCTGCGCCGGTCTCACCTTCCTGGCGCTGCTGGCCGCGGCCCGGTGGATCCCCGGAGACGGGCCGGAGCGCACCGGGCGGTCCGCGGGCGGCCGCCGCAGGGGCGTCCTGTTGCAGATGATCCGGGAGCACAACGCCATCGTGCCGGCCTGCGCCGCCCACCTCTGCGTGTCGCTGATCCGCTCGGCCCGCAACGTCCTGATCCCCCTGTACGGAGCCGATCAGCTCGGCCTCGGCGCCGCCGACATCGGCGTGGTCACCAGCCTCTCGTACAGCGTCGACATGCTGATGTTCTACCCCGCAGGTCTGCTGATGGACCGCTTCGGCCGCAAGTTCGCCTCGGTCCCCAGCTTTCTCGTGCAGGCAGTCGGGATCGCGGCGATCCCCCTGACCGGCAGCTTCGCCGGCCTCGCCGCGGTGGCGATCCTGATCGGTTTCGGCAACGGCATCGGCTCGGGCACCATGCTGACCCTCGGCTCCGACCTCGCTCCCGGGAATGCGCGGGCGGAGTTCCTCGGGGTCTGGCGCTTCATCGGCGACGCCGGCAACGCCGGCAGCCCCCTCGTCGTCGGCCCGGTCGCCGATCTTCTCGGTCTGACCGCGGCCCCGGTCGCCGTCTCCGGGGTCGGGGTCGCGGCCGCGGCGATCCTGCTGCTGGGGGTTCCCGAGACCCTGGTGCCTGCGCCCGTAAGCAGGCGTACGAACGAGGGCGCCGATGGGCCCGGCTCGCAAGGCGCCTGAGCGAGCCGTACCGGGGGTGTACGGCGAGCGAAGGCAACGGGCCCGAATTCACGCGGAATTGCCCTCGCAGGCACCAGGCCGCCGCGGCAGGGGGAAGGCGCTTGACCCTCGCCGGGGTGCTGGATAGGATTCCCCCGGACGCGGATCCATGTGCAGGGTGGGGCGGACGGACCGTCCTCGCGGCGGGTTTTCGCGTCTCGCCGAGGGCCGAATCGCTCCGGTTCGCCCCCGATTCCGGTACTTCGCAGATCTTAACCAACCGACCTTCAGGCCCGCTGTCCGAGACCGCGGCGAAGGGGTTCCCGCAAGAGCCTACAGGCCTCGCCCGAATGCCACCCGAAGCAGTCATACTCGACGTCGACCCCGGCGTCGACGACGCCATGGCCATCCTGCTCGCCCTCGCCTCGCCCGAGCTCGAGGTCCGGGGGATCACCGTTGCCAGCGGCAACGTGCCGCTGGCCGCCGGGGTCGCCAACGCCCTCAGGATCACCGAGCTCGCCGGCCGCGGCGACGTCCCGGTGTACGCCGGCGCCGCGCGGCCGCTGCGGCGCCGGCCCCTGCGCGCCACGCACTTCCACGGCGCCGGAGGTCTCGGCGAGGCCGAGCTGCCGTCCCCTTCCGGCCAGGCCTCGGGGGACGCGGCCGACTACCTGGTGGGCCGCCTGCGGGAGGAGCCCGGGATCACCGTGATCGCGGTGGCGCCCCTGACCAATCTCGCCCTCGCCGAGGCCCGCGAGCCGGGCCTGCTCAAGCGCGCCGGAAGGATCGTCGTCATGGGCGGGGCCCTCGTGGAACCGGGCAACGTCACCGCCGCCGCCGAGTTCAACTTCTACGCCGACCCGGAGGCGGCCCAGGCGGTCGTCCGCTCCGGCGCCGTCCTGACCCTGGTGCCGCTCGACGCCACCCGCCAGGTCGAGCTGTCCCGCGCCGCCCTGCAGCGGCGGCTGGGCGCCGATCCCACGCCGGCCGCGGCATTCTGCGAGGCCGCGGCGCGCACGGGAATGGCGCGCATGGAGCAGACCCAGGGAAGAGCGGTCATCCACCTCCACGACCTGCTCGCCGTCGCTTTCGCCATCGACAGCTCTCTCTGCGAGACCGCCGTCCACCGGATCGACGTCGAGACCGACGCGGAGGCGCGCGGCCGGGTCGCGTGCGGCCTGGGCCGCGGCGCCGGGTTCCCGGTGGAGTGCGCGGTGTCGGCCGCGGGACAGCGGGTGCTGCAGCAGTTCTACCGCAGGGTATTGCAAGCGCCGGAGCCCCCGGTGGCGCTCGTGCTGATGGGAGTCACCGGAAGCGGCAAGACGACGATAGGGGAGCTGCTGGCCGCCGAGCTCGGGTGGCCGTTCCTCGACGGCGACGACTTCCACCCGGAGGCGAACGTCGCCAAGATGGCCTCCGGGGTGCCCCTCGACGACGACGACCGGCGCCCCTGGCTCGAGCACCTCGCCGCCATGCTCGGGGAACGGATCGGCCGCGGCGAGAGCTGCATCCTCGCCTGCTCGGCCCTGAAGCAGAACTACCGCGACCTCCTCGCCGCCGGCCGCAGCGAGGTCCGCTTCGCCCACCTGCACGCCGCCGAAGAGGTGATCGCCGCCCGCCTCGCGGACCGCGTGCACCGCTACATGCCGCGGAGCCTGCTGCGCAGCCAGTTCGAGACCCTCGAGATCCCTGCCGGGGCGATAGCGGTAGATGTATCGACGACCCCGGAAGCGGCGCTGCGCCAGCTGCGCCAGGCCCTCGAGGTCTGAGCCGATCCGATGACCGAACACTGGCCGACGACCGACAGCGAGGACCTCGGCGACTTCCGCGTCTTCAAGCTCCGCCGGGAGCGGCGCCGGTCCCCGCGCACCGGTGCCCTGCACGACTTCTACGTCCTGGGCATGCCGGACTGGGTCAACGTCATCCCAGTCACCCCGCAGGGGAAGGTGGTCGTCATCAGGCAGTACCGGCACGGGACCGGGGAGATCAGCCTGGAGATCCCGGGCGGGGTGGTCGACGCGGGGGAGACGCATGAGGAAACCGCGCGCCGCGAGCTGCTCGAGGAGACCGGCTACGTTGCCGGGGAGCTCATCCTGATCGGCAGGGTGGCCGCCAACCCGGCGATCCAGGACAATCACATGCACACCTTCCTCGCCCTCGGGGCGCGTCGCCAGCGGGAGCCCCGGCTCGACGCCGCCGAGGAGATCGCCGTCGAGGAGGTGGACCTGGCCGGGATCGAAAGCCTGATCCGCAACGGCGACATCGACCACGCCCTCGTCGTCGCCGGGTTCTACTGGTTGGAGCTCTTCCGGCAGCGCAACCCGGAGGTGTTTCCCCCGGGGAAGTGAGTTGCATCGGTCCGGGCTGCGACCCCCCGCAGCCTGCGACGGCCGGCAAGCATTCGCAGACGCTGATCAAGTACAACGGCCTGCCGGATTTACCCCGGGAGATTGGCCGCCAGGGACCGCAACGTCCGCGTCGTCCTCGACCCGGCCCCGGCTGCCGGCATCCCGGCGGACGCCTTCGGGGCGTTCGATATCGTCGCGCCGAACCAGACGGAAGCGGAGTATTTGGTCGGCGTCGCCGTCGAGGACCTGGGGACAGCCGCTCGAGCCGCCGGCCTGCTTCTCGAACGGGGGGCACCTGCCGGCGGCCGGGGCCCTCGCGGTCAGCGGCGCCCTTCGGGAACGCGCAGCGGACCTGGTTGCGGCCTCTTTGACCACGGGAATCGTGAAGGTGAACCGCGCCCCCAGGCCGGGGCCCTCGCTCTCCGGCCCGGATGCGGCCCCCGTGGGCCTCACTATCCCCTTGCAGAAATGGACGTTCGGCGCCCGGTCACCGCTGGCGCGGGAGGTCGTCGGCTCGCCGGCCCGCGGTTTCGGCCTCCCCCAGGACCCATTTGCGGAAAGTCCGCACCTCGGGGCGCTGCCGGGCCGGCGCGGTGGTGATCAGGCAGCAGCGTTCAACCGCCTCGGCCTGGCGCTGGAAGACGGGGACCAGGGTTCTGCATTCCAGCTCCTGCGCGATCAGCCTCGAGCGTCCGATGGCGGCCCCGAGCCCGGCCACTGCGGCCTGGACCAGCATGCTGTAGAGGCGGAAGCCCGAGGCCCGCCACAGGTCGGGCGTGGACTGGCCCTGGCGGGCGAACCAGTACGACCAGTCGGCGTCCCATCCCAGGTCGTAGAGCAGGGGCCAGTGGTGCAGGCCGGCCGGTCGGCGGGGCCGTCCGCGCGCCGCGAGCAGGGCCGGGCTGCAGACCGGCAGCAGCTGCTCCTCGTAGAGCGTCTCCTCCAACAAGAGGTCCTCACGCCGCGTCACCGGGCGCGGGGCCGCGGTCTCGCCGGTGTAGGCGAACCAGGCGTCGAAGTCGCGGCGGTCCGGATCGACGCCCCGGTGGTTGGTCTCGACCTCGATGGCGATGCCGGGGTGGGCGGCCTTGAAGGTGGCCAGCCGCGGCACCAGCCACTTCTCGGCGACCGCCTCGACCGAGACGATGCGCACGCGGCGGGGCCAGCGGCGCTGCCGTTCGGAGACGCCGTGGAGATCGCCGAGGATGCGCTGCACCTCGTTCAGGTAGGCCCGGCCGCGGCGGTTGAGGCGCACGCCCCGGTGGTGGCGGTCGAACAGCGGGACCTCGAGATGCTTCTCCAGGCTGCGGACGCGGTGGGCGACGGCGGGCGGGGTGACGCCGAGCTCGGCCGCGGCGCGGGCGAAGCTCTGGTGGCGGGCGGCGGCCTCGAAGAAGCGCAGGCTTTCGAGCGGGGGCAGGAGCAGCACGGCAGCGATACCTCCGGAAGGGCTTTGGAAAATTGCGGCTATGTAATCGCACATTTTCGCGTCGGCGGCAAGCCGGTCTCTGGGGGGAAGCCGCGGCAGGACGCAAGTCCCCCGGCCCGTAGCATCTTATAGGCAAAATTCCAGGCGATGGCGTATTACCAGGACCCGGACAACTCCTTGCCCACGAGCACGGCTCTGGACAATCCGAATCTGCGCCTGGAGGTGACGGCCGCGGACGACGGCCATTTTCAGGTACCTGATGTAGGTGTATTCAGGTCCCGCCCTTACTACCCGGGGCACCCTGACTTCGAGCCGCATCCATCTTCCCGGCGGGCGGTCCGCAACATCCGCGTGACCCGTGACGAGAACAACCCGGGAACCGGGAGCGCGCGGGTCGATGTCTATTTCGACCATTGGGTAGGCCCGATTGACGGTACGGAAACCTGGGGACCGGGCCCGGTCCATGTGGGCGGAGACGTCACGGTCCTGGACGGCGCGAGCCTGACGATTTCCGACAACACGACGGTTTGTTTCCTGGCGCCGCTCGGCACCGACGCAAACGACCGGCCGGAGTTGATCGTGGCCGATGACGGCAACCTGACCGTGGGAACGGGCGTGACCTTCGGGTCGCTCAACCGGGCCGGTGCCCGCACCCCCTCGCACGGCCTGCGGGTCGAGGCCGGCGGCACGCAGGCTCCGTAGTAGTAGGTCCCCCGGGTTGTGGGGGCTCTCAGCCGGATCAGCCTGAAGCTGGTCCCCGGGGCGGACACACCCCGCACCGGGCGACTGCCGATCTCGGTGTCGTCGCCGGTGATCGTCGAGTCGGTCGAGAGCCCATCTCCGGATCCCGTTGACGATCCCGGTTCTTGGTCGAAGGAGAGGCCTGAACCATCGTCGCGTCCATGATAGTACCCTCCCTGACCAGCAAACCCCGGTACGAGGGTCGGGACTCCCGGTGCATCCAGGGGATCGAGCTGGTGATCTGCTATGTGTGAGGTGTGTCGCAAAATGCGACTCGCGTTCCAAATTGCAACACATTCCCCGTCCTGCTTCTTATTCTTTTCTATAACTTATTGATAAACAAACAGTTGCAGTTTCTTCTGCCACAGGGCATTCGGTCTTCGGAGCGATGTACGTGTCGCATTCTGCAACGCTTCCCCAAATCTTGCAAGGAGACTCACATACGATATAACTCTTGCATTTGCAATAAGTTAGTCCGCTTTCTAACAGATTGGCACAGGATTTGCAGACCAAGTCTTGATATGCAAGACTCTTCCCGTCGCTGCTGAACGATTGAGGAGAGGAAAACACCATGGAAACGAAAAGATGATGGAAACGAAAAAGATGATCAGCCTGACCCTGGCCGAGCTGCTCGCAGTGAGCTGGGCCTGGGGGGCCGTAGCTGCCGACTGTGAGGCCGCGGACTACCTGCCGCCGGCAGGGGTGATCCTGAAAGGCGGTCAGATCGACAGCAGCACGGTGGAGGTGGGCGCCTTTGATGACTCCCTCCTGAATGAAGGAGGAAAAATGAGGCTCCTCCGGAGAATCTGTGGGTTGAGCAGGGGAGGCCTTGACGATGGGGATAGAGGGTCGAGACGGCCTGCGCGTCGAGGGGATCGATGCGGTGATCCCCCAATGCGTGAGGACTGTCGCAAAATGGGACATTCGTTGAAAAATGCGACACATTCCCCGTCCCGTCTCCGAATATTTCCTATAACTTGTTCAAAAACTTACAGTTGAAGTCTCCCCGCAACAGGGCATTAGGTCGTCGCGAGCGATGGGCGTGTCGCATTTCGAAACACTTCCCGAAATCTTGCCAGGAAACCCACATACGATATAACTTCCGCATATACCGTATGTTAGTCTGTTTTCAAAAAAATTGGCACAGAATTTGCGAACCGGATCTTAACAAGCAGGGAGGGTACAGCGTGCCCGAACCCGGTGATCTAACGGATAGGAGAGGTAGGCGCCCATAGAAGAGATAAAGGGGGCAAGGAGGGATGTTTTTGCTCCCAAACAAATTTAGGTATTGGTATTGACAAGGGCATATTGGCGGGGTTTCTTGTACGGGCCAAGCGAAACCCTGCGCAGTCAGGCGCAATTAAACTTAGGGCGCGGTGTGTAGCGAATGATGGAGTGGGTTTTGGCAGCGGCGAAGGCGCCCTGTGCTCGTGCCCTTCCCCGCGCTCATGCAAAAGGGCCCGAATCACGTAAGCGGTGGCGGTGTCTGGGCGCTTGTTTTGGCAACCAGAGGGTCATCTTGTGTGCGATGATATCAGTAGAGTAGTCCATAACTTGGGACGTGAAATTCAGATGCTCGCCCCGGTACCCATAGGAGGTTATTCGATGAAATGTCGTGGGATGAGATTGCCAATGTTCATGCTCGTTTTTTTGGTTAGCTATTCAGCCGCTGTGGCCGTCCATGAAATCGATGAGCCCGATTCTCTCCGGTTAGAACTCGATCCGCACGACTACGTCCCATTGGCGGTGGGTAATCGCTGGACGTACGAGCATCACTATGCGAATGACTCGTACCCCGGTACCGAGTCGGAATACCTGAAGGCCCTTCGAGATACCGGATCAAAGAGTATCACAAGCCAAGCAGGAGAATAATGCCATGAGACGACTGTTTTTCGCTGGGCTCGCATTGCCGTTGCTGCTTTCGTGCTCAGACAAAAGCAAGGGGGTCAATAATCCTGATCAGGGCGCCAAGCGCGACAGCAGCAGCCTGACATATAGCGATCCGGTAGCAGCGATCGACAATATCGGCGAACGCCGGGAACGAGCTGCCCCATTGGCCGCGCTGTACAAGGCGACCCACGGGAAGAATTGGGGGAACAAAACCAACTGGCTGAACTACGACGTGCCCCTGAGTGAATGGTACGGCGTCGAGACGGACCGCGACGGCCGCATCACCGGGCTGTCTCTATCGGAAAACGGGTTGGGGGGTTCCATTCCGCCCGAGGTGGGCCAGCTCGTCAACCTGGATACGCTGGACCTTGGCTCCAACGAGTTGAGCGGTTCCATTCCGCCTGAACTGGGCCAGCTGGGCAACTTGGAATACCTGTCCCTCTCCAACAACCAGTTGAGCGGTTTCGTCCCGGCCGAGCTGGGCCAGCTGACCAACTTGAAAGTGCTGGACCTCCGCGGCAATCAGTTGAGCGGATGCGTCCCCGGTGCGCTCAAAAAGGAAGCCTACAAAGGGGATTTGCCGTTCTGCGGGGACGATCAAAGCGAACCACCTGACGGGGATCCGGAAGCATCCGCACTGGCGGCGCTGTACAAGGCGAACAACCACGGGAAGAATTGGAAGAAAAAAACCAACTGGCTGAACTACGACGTGCCCCTGAGTAAATGGTATGGCGTCGAGACGGACTCCAACGGCCGCATCATCGGGCTGTCTCTATCCGAAAACGGGTTGTGGGGTTCGCTCCCGTCCGAACTGGGGCAGCTGACCCACCTGAAAGGGCTGAACCTCGAGGGGAACGGCTTGAGCGGTTCGATCCCGCCCGAATTGGGCCAACTGACCAACCTGGAAGAGCTGCGCCTCTTCGGCAACGACTTGAGCGGATGCGTTCCCGCGGCGCTGAATGGCATCAGATACGGAGGAGATTTGCCGTTCTGCGGGGACGAAGCTAAGGCAGGAACCGAACCCGACGGCGCTGCTTCACCGAATCAAGGATAGGATAGTTGGAGTCATCCCAAATAAGAGGGAGATACCCATGCGACAGATACGACGACTTTCTCTGGCCGGCCTGGCGCTGCTGCTGTGGATGCGGCTAGAGGCGACCGCCCAAAACGATACGGGAACCCTGGAGGTGCTGGTGGAGGGCCCCTCGGGGGCCAGGGGCACCCCGTCTTCCACCTTCGAGACGCGCACGGTTTCGAATCTCGTAAGGGTCGATATAGGGCCGGGCCGGTCGGTCACAGACTCTGGGCAACGGATCGGAACCGGTTCGGGGACCGTCATTACGCCGACGGTCACCGAATCGGATCTGGTCACCGAACTCGGTGTGTATCCCGGCAAGTTCTCCCAAGTCACCAAGGACGCCCAGGGACGGCTGTGGGCATACGCCAGGGAGCCAGCCGGGCTGTATGTATTCTCTGACAGCACCACCTCTTGGCGGCGTGTAGTCTGGTCTCGGTATGTCCAGAACCTCGGTCGGGACGCGCAGGGCCGGATCTGGATAACGGTGACGGACCATCTGTCGAACGACATGGTGTGCCGCATATCGGGGGATACGCTGACGGAGTACAGCGGCTTGGAGGATTTCGGAATCGGATTTCTGTCCAGTTTGGGGGAAGGAACGGGGGACACGGTGTGGATGGGAGGGTACAGTGTGGATTTGGGGGGGATGAATCCGGCCCTGATGCTACGCTTCGACGGGCGTGAGTGGCGGCGGTTTTCGTTGGCCGATGGGTTGCCTGACTACTCATGGATCGATGTGGTTGCCGTGGACGGCACCGGCACGGTGTGGGGCAAGCCGGTCTATGATGTTCCCGACTTCGTCAATACTTCTTCGGATTTCTTTTCGCTGATTTCGTATGACGGTAGCGAGTGGCGCGGGTACCAGGTTTCCCTTGGGGCGCCCATAGGGGTAAACAGCGTGGGCATGCTGGTCGACCCGGGAGGAACGCTGTGGATTTCAACTCCCTATCTCCTGGTAAAAAAGACCGCGAGCGGGTGGATGGAGTACGAGTACTCCTCTTTCTACGGCCAGGGAAGGCCCTCGATGGCCGCAGAGCGCGCCGGTCGTATCTGGATGGACGGAGGGGGATGGATCGGCGTGTTCGAGTCCGGCCAATTGCACCGCACGCCTACCGGCTCGAATGCGGATGCCTTCGTTGGTAGGGTTTATCTGGCTCGAAAGCTGTACTACGACGGCAGCGTGTTATGGATAGCCAACCAACGACTTGCGCGCTGGCGCCTGCCGGTAGAGGAATGAAAACCCGGCGCGCACCCTTTGTCGCGCGCGACGCGCTTGTCCAACAAACCTAAACCCGGACCGGTGGCCGGAACGGGCTTTTTCCCAACCCCCCTTAACGCTTAGGTGAAGGTGAGAACCATGCGACGACGGTATATGACAAACAAAGGCGGCGCCGTGTGGCGCCTTGGGTTGATTCTGCTGCTGTCGGTGGCCCTGTGGCCGCTGAGCCTGCGCGCCCAGGCCCCGATCGAGCGTTTCGTTATTGGCGTGTGGTCGCCGGCCGGGTGGTCGGGGGCCGATTTGGATTCCTACGACCGGTTCTTCAGGCAAAGCGATGCTGATTCCTTGGCGGAGCTCGGCGTCAACCTGCTGATCCAAACGCCCCGGATAGGGCGTGCGGATGTTCATGGGCACCATGATTTTTCTGATATCGAGGCTCTACCGGGAAACACCGAAGACGAGAGAGAAAACAATGCCTACACCCGCATGCAGCTTCTGGAGCAGGCTATAATAGACACCTTCAAGGCTTACGGCGGCCTTGTCGTGGAGCAGGCCGCCGGCGACGGCGATCTCACCTCCCCCGGGGGTGGCCCTTACTACAGCAAGCATCCCGTCGGAGACCGCCTGATCGATTTTGCCGGCGTACCAGATATGATGAACGGCAGTGTCGAGCATAGACTGGAACAGCAGGTTAGGGCCTTGTCCGACAAGTGGGGAAACGCTACGAATAGTGCCGGCTTCTTCGGCTACTTAGTCGGGCACGAGAGTTATCCGAATTGGTATAGCGAGGGTGGCTTTCGGGGCGGCATCTACGACTCGGCTACCTACACCAACCTGGGCAAGGTAATCGAAGCGATCCGCGAACGAGACACCACGCGCGCCATCGTCGCGGTCGGCAGTGTCGACGTCGACGAGGACGAAACCTGGTCGGACGACGAACAGGATGAATTCCGCCAAAAATTCTTTCGTCCGAACACGGATCCGGGACCGGCTAACATCCTCATGAACGAGCAGTACATCTACAACTGTGGCACGACTTCGGAAGGCAGAGTTCAGACACAACTCGATCAACTTATCGGTTCCAACGGCAGTCTGGATCGCACCCGCAACATGGTCGTCAAGGCGCGCAGCGAGGGCCGCAAGGCGGAGTGGTATCACATCATCAACGTCAACCACGAATACCGAGCTGGATATTTTGAACGAGATGAAAATGGAGATATTGAACTTGATGAAAATGAGAACCCTGTATGGATAGATAATAATTGCTGGACGGGGGAGAGAAATACGAGTGGGGGGGGAACCGCGCCCCTCCATTCCTCTTGGTTTCGCCGACCCAACAAGGCCGAGCTCTCGGTGCAGGCGTACATGGCATTGGCGAGGGGGGCTACCGGTATCGTCTACTACTCGCACGCGACCAATGGCCTTGGGGTCATGACCGGTGTGCCGTCACCAAATCCACCAACAACCCCTCCTGCCCCTTCATGTGCGGATGAATTGGCCGACCGCGATCCTTTGTCCCAGATGCCAACCTGCATATCCGACTTCCAGGCCGACTGGGACGCAGCCGAGGCGGAGAACAAATTGGGACAAAACTGGTATTTCGGCTTGATGCGGTTCTCGCCATACGATGTGCAAAACCGCAAGAAGTCTCCCATGTTTGACACGGTCAAGACGATCAACCAGAAGCTGAAAGTCATCGGGGACGAACTCTACCCGGAGGTCACCCCGGGGGAGTACCGGCGGCTGACCTGGGACGCCAACTACGACAAGAACGGCCTGTCGGCGGATACGACGCTGATCGACCAGGTGACGGGCAGTACGGCGCGGCTGGAGTTCGGCCAGTTCCACAGCGACGAGGCCGATTATGTCCTGGTCGTCAACCGCGCCACCGATACCAGCCAGACCCTCGACCTGCGCTTCGATGTGGCTCAGATGGCGTCCGTCGCTGGCGGGAGCGGGTCTTACCAGATTGAAGACGTCAGCGTCAGCAACGGCACTTCCAGTACCCTGGTGGCCGATGCCAGCGGCAACGTCACGGTCACCGGACAGGCTCTGGCCGCCGGGGACGCCCGGCTCTATCGGATCGTGCGGGTCGACCATCCCGGCACGGTGAGCTTGTCGACGACGACGCCCACGGTGGGTTTTGTGGTGACGGCTGCGCTGGAGGACCCGGATGTTCCCGTGACGAACGAGGTGTGGACGTGGCAGCGCCGTCTGCCCGGCAGCGAGACATGGGAAGACGATGATGATGATGATTCGGATACGGATCCGCTACTTGATCCTCCCCCCGGGGGGTACCGGCTCATGCCTTCGGACGTAGATCGGGTTCTGCGGGCGACGGTGCGCTACCGGGACGCGTTCAGCAGCAGCGAAGGACTCGTTCTTTCCCTGGACAAGTCGGCGCACAGCGTCGAGATCCAGCCTGTGGAATGGGGGCCGACCGGGCCCGTCCTTGGGGTGCGCTTCCTGGAAAGTGGGAGGATGCAGTTCGTGGTATCGTTCCCCTTTCCGGGTCCGATTCCGTTCCGGGAGTCGGAACCGGAGTCTCCGTCCTCGACCGAGGGCTTGTTGTTCTCCCTCGAGGATGTGGTGCTGGAGCGCTGTACTGAAACGAATGGGGACGAGACGTGTGTAGAGCTGACCGGGGCCGATATCGGGGACCTCGTTACCGAGGAGACACTCACCGATTCTCCGGGTACGAGATCGACCCAAGCGCGGGGTCGGGTGTCGAGCACGGTGACTATCTCGGCCCCGGTGGCGGCGGTAGACAACCGGAAGATCTACTGGTACCGGGCGTATCTGGTCGGACCGGAGGGGCAGCCGAGTCCGAAGTCCAACACCGTGACGGTGCTGGGTTTGCGGGCCGAGGCGCGGGCCGGGGGGGTCGGGTTGAGTTGGGACGCGCCGGCCGGCATCGAAGGCATCACGGGGTGGTCGTACCGGTACAAGCAGGAAGACGGCACCTGGGATGGAGACAGCTGGGAACCGACCGGCGCCGGGGCGACGGTGACGGCGGTTGAGGTGGGGAGTCTGACCAACGGGGTGTCGTATGAGTTTCAGGTGCGGGCGCTTCTGGGTGCGGAGACGGGTCCGGAATCGTTCGTCGTGTCGGCGACGCCTGGGGGCGTGCCTTCGGCGCCTCGGAACCTGGAGGCGGCTGCGGGGAACGCCCGGGTGGATCTGAGGTGGGATCCGCCGCTTACGGACAACGGTTCGGCGCTGAGGGGGTATGGGTATCGCTACGGCAGCGGCGGCAGTTGGACCCCGGGGACTCTGGGGGTGACGACGAGTCACACGATCGATCAGTTGACCAACGGCACGGCCTACACCTTCGAGCTATGGGCGGTCAACGGGGCGGGGAACAGCGACTCCACCTCGGTGGCGGCGACGCCGGTTGGAGCTCCCGACCCGCCGGTATTGAGCGTGGAGGAGGGGGACGGCCGGGTGCGGCTGCGGTTTGTACTGGGGTCGGACAACGGGTCGGGGATCACGCGCCGGGACACGCGGGTGTACCGCCTGGTCGACGGGGCCAGGCTGTGGCCGTTCGGTGAGCGGTGGTTCGAGACGGCCGTCGACCCGAGTTCGTCGGATTACCCGCGTCGGTTCACCTCGGGGTACAGCGAGGGCTGGCAGGGTTTGACCAACGGGTTGGAGTACACCTTCGAGGTGCGGACGGTCAACGGGGTGGGGACCAGTGCCCTCGCCCGGGTCACGGCCACGCCTCGGGCTGCGGGGTCTCCTCCTCCTCCTCCTCCCCCGCCGTCGGTGACGGTCACCTACGGGGCGTCGTCCTACTCGGCGAGTGAAGGGGGGGAGGCGGCGACGGTGACGGTGCGGCTGTCGGCGCCGGCGTCTCAGGCGCTGCGCATCCCGATTGCGGTCAATCCCCCGTCGGGGGACTTCGCGGTGGCCGGGCTGACGGACGGGGGGCTGTCGTTCGCACCGGAGGCGGACGAAGCGACGTTCACGATCACGGCGGGTCAGGATGCAGACACGGTCGACGAAGAGGTGACGTTGGGTTTCCGCGATCTGCCTTCCGGGGTGGTTGCGGGCACGCCGTCCAGCGCCACGGTGTCTCTGGTCGACGACGACGATACGCCCGGGGTGGTGACGGTTAGACCGGCGACGGCGGAGGTGGGCACGGAGCTGACGGCGACGCTGAGCGACGCCGACGGCGTGGTGTCGATCGGCGGCTGGCAGTGGCATCGGCGGGCCCCAGAGGCGACGGACTGGACGCCGGTTTCGGGGGCCACGGCGGCGGCGTATACGCCGGTGTCGGCCGATGCAGGGCAGTATCTTCAGGCGACGGTGCGCTACACGGACGGGCACGGCCCGGACAAGAGCGCCGCGAGCGCGGCCATCGGCCCGGTGGCAGAATCCCCGGAGCCGGCGGACCTGACGGTCTCGTTCGACAGGGAATCGTATTCGGCGAGGGAAGGGGGCACCGCATCGGTGACGGTATCGGTATCGCCGGAGACGGACCGGGCGCTGAAGATCCCGATTTCGGTGACCCCGGATTCGGAGACCGAGGAAGGCGACTACACGGTGACGTGGCCGGGGGTGGCCGACACGCTGTGGTTCGAGTCGGGGGCCACGGCGCAGTCGTTTGCGATTCAGGCGAACGCGGATCCCGATTCAGACGACGAGACGGTGAGTCTGGGGTTCGGGACGCCGTTGCCGGCCGGGGTGAGCGCGGGCACGCCGTCGCGCGCCACCCTGACCCTGGCCGAGCGCCCGACCGGCGCCCTGGTGATTGTGGGCACCCAGGATACCACCTTCGCCGAGAGGAGGGAGGGCGTCGTGGCCCCGTACCGGGCGCTCTCCGCGGACGGGCAGGCGGTCGCGCCGGTGTCCTGGTCCCTCGGGGGGGCCGATGCCGACACCCTGACGATCGACGATGCGGGCCGGCTCCGCTTCGAGGAGCCGCCGGACTACGAGAATCCGGCCGACGCCAACCGAGACACGGTCTACGAGGTGACGGTGGAGGCCAACGCCGACGGTCAGCCGGCGGCGGATGCGGCCTTGCCGGTGTCGGTGCGGGTGACCAACGTGGACGATCCCGGCGAGGTGACCCTGATCTCGTCGTCGCCGCGGGTGGGCACGCCGCTGACCGCGGTGCTCACCGATCAGGATAGGGGCATCCGGGTGGACGGGTGGCATTGGCAGCACCGGGACCGGGATACGGACGCGTGGGAGCCCCCCCTGCCGGCGGGGCGCTATCCGGGGCTGACCAGCTATACGCCGCAACCAGGGGATGCGGGCAAGCGGCTGCGGGCGACGGTCGGCTATGCGGATGCCCTCGGCCCGGACAAGCGCGCGCAGAGCGATTCCACCGCCCGGGTGATTCATGCGCAGGTCTTCTTCGGCGCCGAGTCGTACCAGGCGGCCGAGGGGGGCGCTGCGGCGACGGTGACGGTGCGCATGGAACCGGCCGCGGACCGGCAGCTGGGCATTCCGATCGAGGCGACCGGGGAAGCCGGCACCGAGTCGGACGACTACAGCCTGGGCGGGCTGGGCAGCGGCAACACCCTGACCTTCTCGAACGGCGACGCCGCGCGGACGTTCACGATCACGGCGAAACCGGACGGCGACGGCGACGACGGGAGGGTGAGGCTGGGGTTCGGTTCGCTGCCCTGGCAGGTGACCGCCGGCTCCCCGGCCGGCGCTGCGGTGACCCTGGTGGAGCCGGCGACCAACTCGCCGCCGGACCCTCCGGACGGTCCCACCGCGGTGTTGTTCGCCGAGGACCGGGAGGACTCGGTGGCCACCTACCGGCTGACCGACCCGAATCCGGACGACGTGCTCAGGTTGCAGAAAGAAGGCCCGGATGCGGCTCATTTCCGGATCAGCGGCGACACGCTGTATTTCGCCGACAGGCCGGACTTCCCCGATTTCGAGGGCACCGCCGACGCGGACCGCAACGACGTCTACGAGGTCAGCCTGCGCACGAGCGACGGATCGCTGTTGTCGAATCCGCTGACCGTTCAGGTGACGGTGACCAACGTGGACGAGGGGCCCGGCCGGATCGAGTTTCTCACGGGGACGCCCCAGGTGGACGTGCGGGTGAGGGGGACGCTCACCGACCCGGACGGGAACGTGGACGTGCGTTCGCAGCAGTGGCAGCGTCTGGGCTCGTCGGGCTGGGAGCCCACCACCACGGATGAGGAAACGCGGACGCCTCCCTCCACCTATCCGGGATATGTCTATTACACGCCGACGGAGGACGATGTGGGGAAGCGGCTGCGGGTGACCGCCTCCTACCTGGACGGGGCAAGCGCCGACGAGGAGGACCGCAAGAGCGCGCAGAGCGGTGAAACGCATCCGGTCGTTGCGACAGCTCCCCCGCCTCCTGTCCGGCGGCTGGAGATTCTGGGCGCGGCCGACACGACGTTCGCGGAGCGAGCCACGGGCCTGGTGGCACCCTACGTGGCCCGGTACACGGACGGCACGGCGGCCACGGGGGTGAGTTGGACGCTGTCGGGGGCCGATGCCGGCGACACGCTGGCCATTGACGAGGATGACGGCGAATTGCGCTTCACGAAGGAACCGGACTACGAACACCCGAAGGACGCTGACGGGGACACCGTCTGGAGCGTGATCGTGGGGGCCCGCACCGCCGGGCCGCCGGCAGCGGATACGACGTTGGGCGTGTCCGTTCGCATCACCAACGAGGACGATCCGGGCGTGGTCTCCCTGGCGCCGCCGACGTCGCCCCAGGTCGGTCATCAGCTGAGGGCGCAGCTGAGAGACCCGGACGGGGGTGTGACCGGCGCGGTCTGGCAGTGGCCAGACGCGGCAGCCGGGCCCCGGCGGCCGCGCTCACCAGCGCGTGGCGTCGGACACGACCTACCGGCCGGTGTCAGGGGACGCCGGGTTGTTGCTGAGCGCCCGCGTCTACTACGCGGACGCGCACGGGTCCGGCAAGGTGGCGGCCAGGGAGTACGCCGAGTTGGTTGCACCCCGGCGGCTGACGGTCACGTTCGGCCGCTCGTCGTATGAGGCCGTCGAAGGGGGCGAGTCGGTGGCGGTGACGGTGTCGCTGTCGGCGGCGGCGGAGCGGTTGGTGAAGATCCCGATCACGAGAGCTCCTGAGTCGGGCGACTACACGGCGACGTGGCCGGGGGTGGAAGACACGCTGTCGTTTTCGGGCAGCACGACCTCTCAGTCGTTTTCGATCACGGCGACTCAGGATGCCGACCGGGTCGACGAGTCGGTGGCGTTGGGAATTATATAGATAACTACGCAAGCACAACTTTAGTAATCTCATCCGCGAATTTAAAGAAAATCTGGTATAATATAGTAGAGAAAATACCAGAGAGAAGGACATCCAGGTCCTCAAAGTGTTTAGCCCCGAACATGGAAGAATGTCAGATTGACACCACGGGTTAAGCCGCCGGGGTGAGGAATCATTCCGTTTGGTTGACAAGCGAGCAAGGAGGGAAAGCTGATTCCTCGATTGCAGGTTGACGGGAGCAGGCAGCGGTTGTCATCTTGCTGACTATTCGAAAAGATTTTGCCGCTCCATCGACAGACTCAGTTCGACCCCCGATGCGCAAGACGGGGTACCCAGCGAGAAGGTCTTCATGGACCCGGAGAGCATCCCTGCATCCGGGACGAGCAGGAAACCGAAGTATGGCCTCTGTTGCGGTCTTAGATTTCACCGGGGTTTTTCACCTTGCTGACTTTTCGGAAGGGTTCGCCCTCCTTCCATCGATGATGAGTGAAGGGAACCGGAGGGACCTCCGTGTCCACCAGATCCCGGTACGTCAGCCGTTTCCCCACAATCCCGGAAGCAAGCAGTTCCATCTGTTCCAGGATATCCATTCCTCTGGTATTGTACCTCCCTGCCATCTCGTTGAGGTATCGGGGAAAATACTTGGGAGATATGTGGTGATAGATCCCGCGATAGATTCGTTTCGCCAGAGCCCAGAACGATTCAATGCTGTTCGTATGGACATCCCCTCTGACGAATTCATTCTTGTGGTTGACGGTTTCGTGTCTTCCCGGCCACCCGAAGCCGCCACCATAAGCCGGGCCATTGTCGCTGTTTAGGGTGCCCTCTGGACATAGGTGTTCCTCTGCGAAGGGGAACAAGGTCTCGCGATCCGAAGTGAGGATCACTTTGGCGGCCACGTTCCCGGTTTCCCGGTCAACCATTCCGGCCACGGCGGTATTACCATACCTCCATTGCTTGTGGAACTTCTTGTTGCGGTGTTTCTTTTTATCGTCTCCGCCGAAATAGGCTTCGTCTATCTCGGCTATCCTGCTGCGCAGCGGTTCCTGATCCGACCATCCTTCCCGGATGCGATGCAGCATGAACCACGCCGACCGATAATTGAGTTTGAGTTTGCGGCTCAGCTGCATGGCGTTGATTCCCTTCGGATCGGATACGTGCAAGTAGAAGGCGGTGGCCCATTTCTCCAAAGGGATCTTGGAGTGGGACATTACGGTTTCGGTGCGAACGCTGAAGTGTTTTCGACAGTCGCCGCACCAATACTTCTGGGGTTTTCGGTCCGGACACTCCGATATCATGCCGTAGCACCCGCAGCGAGGACAGTGCAAGCCTCGTCTCCATATGACCTTTTCGAGCCATTCTTCTGCGGTTGCATTGTCTGGAAATTTTAGGGTTAATTCGATGCCATTATCGATACCGTTATTCATTCTGATTACCTTCGAGCCGTGGAATACCGAACTTGAGACCAGCGGCCCTCATAAAATATTGTGATTCACGCTCCCATAGGATTCCTTTCGGTTAGTGGGAAAGTGACCTGTCGGCGTGCACCGACAGAAGGGACAGAGAAGCGGCAGCGGATCCTGACGGATTCCTTTTCGATTTATCATTAGTGTACCCGGATTTTCTAAAAAAGCAAATCGGGGGAAACTTTAGTCGAAGGAATCCGGTAGTGACGGAGAAAACTTTAATTTCTGGAAGCGAGAGAGGAGCGGATGCGGGAACGAGGCTCCGTATGATCCCCTGGGTCTGCAAGCTGTCGCTGGGGGGTCGGTCAGGACCGGTGTATCTGGGAGGTTCAGGAAATTGCGGGTCGAGGATATCGCTGGAGGGATACGACCTGGTTGCGCTGTTCCTCGGTGGTGGGAAGGGCTTCGCCGAGGAGGATACCGCCTGGGGCAACCACCTCATCAGGCCGCAACATGAACGGCATGACCACGCTGCGCGGCCTGAACAACTACCCCGGAGCAGGGGAGGAGTGTCAGGGAATTACCATCACTGTACAAAAAGGGAGAACAAAACCGAGAATCGTAAATGAACCATAAGTCTTTATTTAGTATCCGATATTAAAGACACGGCATCTGTCGGCATTTCTGAAATTAATTCTTCCATATTCTCATCATATTCCCAAGGGTCATCCAGGGCAATGGCCAAGCGTGGAGACCCGTCAGGATAAAGAGATACACCAAACCAATAATCAAAACGACTGGCGTATTTGCGACCAAGGCAAAATTGCCACAGCCATTCAGCCGATTCCTTATCAGAAACACCACAGTTAATCGTCAATCCTTTCGATTCAGATTCAAAAGGAACAGAAAACCCGTGTATCTTTTTGTCTTTCCTTGTGATCTCTAATATGCGAGTCCCCTGGTTATTAATATTGACTATTCCTGCCTTTCCAAACTGAAGCAGAAAAAGCCCAAATTCTATCAATTCCGGGGTAGGATTGCCTTCTATTTCAGGAATTATCTCTTCGAATATTGTTCCGTCGAACCAAGTAAGAATCCCCTCAGGAGTCTTGGGGCCTGGCATTCCGTGTTTTCTTGCCGCTACTGCTATATCGATGCAGCTACAAAAACTTGGCTCAAAATAAACACTATCCCATTTTTCATTAATCCACAAGTTATTCTCAAGGTGATATCCCAATACTACGATCTCATGATCAGCAAGCATCCGGTCATAAAACCTGGCATGGAGTCTAAGGTAACTCAGAATCTTGAGAGGAGAATCCAAGAATTCAGTTATTATATCAAGGGTAAATATGTCTGTGACAAATGGAGCAGGTGTCTTGTCAGTGGGTTTGAAGTCCAGATGATTCCATACCTGAAATGCCAACCCTGGAAAATGATCAGAAACCGCAGTCAAAGGATAGACAGTAGTTAGCGGTGTATCTATTTCGATTACCGTGTCCTGATTATCTACCAGAACGACAGAAGAGTCGAAAAGCAATTCTGCACATGAATATGCCTGATTGACCGCACCTCCTATTGCTCCCGCAAAATCTTTCTGAAAGGCTTTGGTGTCCCCACTTCGCGCCTTAAGCGTAAGCCTTTTTGACTTGCATTGAAGGACAATCGCAAGATGCCCAAAGACAACCAGGACATCAATTTCTCCTAACTCTGTTTTTCTATTACGATGACTATATATTTTGACGTTACGATACGTATGCCTATAGCATAAAACGATGCCTCACGAATCCAATCGGAACCTTTCAAATCCTTCCCTATAGAATCTCCGATATCTCTTAGATCACTTGGCCGAGTGTCATTATCCATTTTTTGCCGAGTGCTATTAGGCCGAGTGCTATAAGTATGTATACTGCCTAAAATCTCTTCGCTGCGTTTCAGGTACTCCGATAGTTTGTGAGGACTTGGCAAGGAGAAGTCTATAGGGCCGCGCAAAATCAATCCTATTAATAGGTTTATTTCTGCTCGGGTGATTCGTGACCAAGAATATAGATTCCCCAGATTTTCTGGAGTCAATCCATTTTCGTTATAGGCAATTACATGGTCTCTAAAATAGAAGTATGGAATTACATGAATAAATCCCTTTGATCTACATAAAGCTCCAAGTTCATCAAACATTTCCTGTTCAAATTCCATCATGTCCTCCTCATCGAACAACAATTTGGGAAATTCCCACGATTACCGAGATGTTTTGTTTTTTTCACTGCTTCGCCAGGAAATAAGGGGATGTTTGCGGCATTGTCTATGACATGGTAAGCCGTTGCCACAGTACGCAGAGGCTCACCAGCGTAACAGATGAATCCAGTGCGGTAGCCATGTGCAGTTTCTATTCTGACAACCTGGGGTGCAATTTCAATTACGGCCTTACTCCTGTCAGTATTCACGATCTTTCCGGATAGGATGAGGCCCAAGTCAGTATCGCAAGACCGCGATGACTTTCGTGTTAGCAATTCGCAGCTTTAGGTCGGATCGGTCAGAGGTGGCTCGTACTAGCTACGCATCTATGTGACAGTCTCCAGATTCCTGGACACTTCCGATTGTCTGCCCCCTCTGTCAATAAATAAAGTCTACCAGTAGGTCTCTATGAGCACAACCAGGACTCTGTTCAAAACGCCAGGATAAGGGCGCTCGCGCGTTCTCTCGTACGGATACCGATAGTTTACGAACAGGTTACGGTGTTCTTCGAGAACCTCTCTCAGAGACGACAGACGCGGGCAAGTAAGATCCCTTGCCGTCAGTGCTTCTAGCCGACTCTTCGGTATTCCCATTTCGTGAATCGGATCATCTGGAGTTCCAGCGCCTCGGTTACGCTGAAACGCATCTTCGAGCAGTTCCTGGGTTTCATGTTCCAGCTTTTCGAATAAGCAGAGCAGGTCGTGTATATACGGGGGTTCGCACTTCGACTCCCGGTAGATCCATCCTTTCAATGCAAGCTCGATTCCAAGAGCCAGAAGAATGGGCGCAGCTTGCAGGCTACCGTAGAACCTGTCGGTCCCGGGATCGGAAGATGTGCCTTCACGCCACAGCTCCTCCCCAACGGACCGCAGTCCAGCTGCGCTCTGTATCATAGCGTCCATGAGCGGTAGAATACCGATTCAAAAGCGCGATTTCGCTGAAAATCTGGTATAACATAATAGAGAAAGACGTTTATTTCCCTCACTGCAGGACCTGCTCGGCGCGCTTCAGGAATCCGAAAGACTGCATCCGAATCACGGTATCCAACTCCGCCAGCACCTCCGGACAGAGGCGACCCGGGACCCGGCTTTCCTTCTGTCGTTCTCCGTTTCCCTAATCTCACGCTGAGTCCATACCGACCCTTCTTGCAGAAAACGGCAAGTTAGCGAGTCAACGCAGTTGCCCTTACCGGCTCGCTGAATTCTGCAACGGTATTTCCACCCTCCAGTCCTGATCCTACCGGAACACGAATACCCTGTCAACACCCGGCCCCGTCAGGCTGTCTCAGGGCCGGTTCTGTGTCCTTCTGTCGGTGGTCACCGACAAACAACCCCGAATAATGGAGAATGAAGATGAAGCAAGACCAGCTGAAAAGGGCGAGAGACGCCTTGGGCATGAAGCAGTGGGAGCTGGGCATCGCCCTTGGAGTCAGTGAGGCCGAAGTGTGCCTGTGGGAGAAGGGGAAGCGAACGATGCCGGAAAGGTATCTCTGTCTCATGGGGGCGATCATCCATCACCAGGAAAATGGTTTACGCCTGTCCTACAAAGCTGGGTCGTAAAAATGGTATTCAAGCCGGTCTGCTGTGTATGCGGTCAGGAAATCAGGCCATATCACCTGTTCTATATGCCCACCCCCGGCGAGCACATATGCATCCCCTGCAGCGAGAAGGAAGATCCCGAAAAAGAAAAGAGAACTGCCGACGATGACGGATAGTTTGTGGCAGGAGGAATCGAGTAGGTTGGCAGGCAATTGGCTGAAGTCTCTTGTCCGTCTGTTGAACTGTGCCCCACGAGCGTAGTCCCTTGAGCCGGAAAGAGCACTCCTGCATTTTGCCGATTCGTCAAGACCCGCCTTTCGGTTCCCTCTGCCACTCACCGCTCCCCGAAGCTCTCCAGTACCCAATGAAGCGCGTGCGCAACTGGTTGTTCGATCTGGCAGGATAAAGCAGCCAGTTTTTCCAGTGCATCGCTTTTGGCCTCCTCAGCACTGTCGAATATCCCAGGACTGCCGCACACCACCAGCTTCCACCATGCCGAGCGGCGATATTTACAATGCGAGTAGCCCGCACGGAAGCAGGTAGGTTTCGGTCAAAGCTCAACCTCTTCAACTCTTCTGAAATTTCTTCTGGCGGACAAAGGTACCCGTTGCACAAAGGACAACTCGGGCCAGCAGAAAGAGGGCTGGACATAGGTGGTTCTCCCTAACTGCCTGTTTTGAAGGTATCGTGCCCCGAAAAATCACTAAAAAGGAGCCCAAAATGAAACCCAAACAAGACCAACTGAAGGATCATATCGAGTTCCTTCATGGTAGAATTGCCGTACTTGAAGATGCTCTTACTCAGTCAGTCGGCTTACTCGATGCCCAGTCTTCGGATTTGTTCAGGCAGTATATAGAGGGGAAAAGTCCCTCGGATTACACGGGATTACTTGCACTCCCAGTGAACATGCAAAACGGAGCAGCCCTGCAACTGAGTAGTATAAAAGGCAGGCCCTACGGATAGGGGAAAAGTTCTCCTCTGAGATTATACTTCTCTACCTCTGGATGTAGAAGTCCCTTTCTGATAAGATCCTTGCCGTACTCGTCCAGATCCTTCAATTCAGGGTCTTGATGCTTCCGGAGTATCCTCCTGGATCTTCATTAGATCCCGATGAATTGCGCCTAATGCCCAGGGAAAGGGCTGAATACAATCCGGAACCTACCGGAGCACCCCTTCAATGAGATTTGACGATATGCTACCCGAGTTCGGCAAGGGATATTTCGCGTCCTTCAAGAATTCCACGGGTAGAGATTTTTACCTGGAATCTCTTGAAGAGAGAGAAGAATTCAGACAGGTTCATTTGAATATCTACGTCCCTCACCGGGATAGGATCGCCGCTCTCACTTATAGCTTTCTTGACGCCATCGTAAGACCCTGGAGTTGCAAAATAAAAGGTCACATGTACAGGGTCTTCATGCTCTCCACGACGGTTCTCGCGAATAGACATTGAAATGCCAATCAATGTCTCTTTGTCTGGATCATCCCGAAGGTTTCTTTCGTCGATCCATTTGTGGAGCCGTCGGCGAAAAGGCCATCTCAAGGGTCTTCCGCTCCCTCGGGTCCATGCTCATTGCAATGAAGTGAAGCAGAGGCAGTTCCCGCGACCCGCTCGCTGAATCCGCTACCGTTCGAACCTCAGTTTTCGATTCTAACGGGAACCCGAATACCTGTCAACACCCGGCCCCGTCAGGCCGGTTCAGGGCCGTTCTGTGTCCTTCTGTCGGTGACCACCGACAAATCACCCCCTCGAAATGGAGAATGAAGATGACGCAAGATCAGCTGAAAAGGGCGAGAGACGCCTTGGGCATGAAGCAGTGGGAGCTGGGCATCGCCCTTGGTGTCAGTGAAGCCGAAGTGTGCCTGTGGGAGAAGGGGAAGCGAACGATGCCGGAAAGGTATCTCTGCCTCATGGGGCGATCATCCATCACCAGGAAAATGGCTTACGCCTGTCCTACAAAGCATCAAATCCACCGAGAAAGGAGAACGAAAATGGGAACCACAATCTGTGATATCTGCAACGGGGTCGCCTCCGAAGACGACTTGCGGGGGCAGCTCAAGGTCGGAACGGCCAGCATGACGGATTGGAGGAAGTTCGATATCTGCATCGAGTGCGTGCATGCCCTTACCAAGTCCTGTCGTAGAATGGTGGCCTCGCCATTCCGGATCTTCGTGGACGAGGAGGGCAGAATCCGGGACACGAGGCAGTAAATGGTTTTCAAGACGGTCTGCTGCGTATGCGGCCAGGAAATCAGGCCATATCACCTGTTCTATATGCCCACCCCCGACGAGCACATATGCATCCCGTGCAGCGAGAAGGAAGACCCCGAAGAGGAAAAGAGAACATCCGACGATGACGGACAGTTTTTGGCAGGGGGGATCGAGTAGATTGGCAGGCAATTGGCTGAAGCCTCTTGTCCGTCTGTTGAACTATGCCCCACGAGCGTAGTCCCTTGAGCCGGAAAGAGAACTCCTGGCATTTTGCCGATTCGTCAAGACCCGCCTTTCGGTTCCCTCTGCCACTATCTAATGGAAAGAACGAAAGAAATCGAAGCCGTCTCAAGAAACACTGGCTGCGATATGTTCTGGGAATAGGACTTGTTCGCTTTATATACAACTTACCTACGGGGCATCAGGTGTCAACTGGCTATCGGAAGACGAGCAATAGCTGTTCTTGAACTTGCGGACCTGGACAAGATCCTGGTTCGTCAGACGCATACGGTACCCCATCTTGGCGCTCCATTTTGCCGATGTTTTGGTTTCAACCATTACGGACAGCAACCGATCTGGGTTGATCCAAGAGTTATCCGGTGATTTAAAAAGAATGTTGCCAGGTCCATCGGCTGTTCCTTTATCGGTTCCCAAGGCAAATTCAATCGGCCTGAAAGCCGAAAAAGCGAATTTGCCAAACCTTTGTCCCGACTGGTAAGCACTGAAAGACACACGTCGCCCATCGTTTTTAACTTCAGCACTCGGAGGAGTACAGGAAATAGTGATGTATCCCTCGTACCAAGTGAAGTCCCTGTAGTCCCCTCCAAAGTCGTCAAATATGATTTCGGCAGGGAGAAACTCAGGAGACGACAACTCCCAATATTTAACCGCGCCGGTAAGCGGGTCTCGGCGGGTTTTCACCTTCCAACCTCCGGACTCCCTAACGCTTACGACAAGGCCAGTTTCGGAATCAACTTCTACCTCGGGTTTGGAAGGTGTCGATTAGGAGGGTGGGGATTCGAGGTAAGTGGTTTCGATCACTGGAAGCGGCAGACATCCATACAACGCAAAGGCCAATACTACTACGATCCATAGAAATACCTTGGGGACTTCCATCGCTCGCCTACTCAATAAGGCTTTAATCCATAAGAAACAATTAAGGTTGATTATGTCATCCTTCCAGATAAATGGTTGCTGGATGATTCCAATATGACGAATCTGCATATTACCTTGGCCTACTCCTAAAAGAAGGCTTTTTTATCGCAATTCGATCACCTGGACGCATCTGTGGAGCGTAGTCGTAGTATTCCCTGGTATTAGGGCCTTCTGCAGCAGAATCCCACCCGAGTTTTCAGATCCCCTTTTCTACAAACTCAGGAACCATATCTACACCCTCCCATGTCGCTCCTACTATCCAGAAGTTCATCCTCTTGTTCCTTTCAGATGTCTCATAGTTCCATTCGAACAGATTCACCGATCCTCAGAAGGCAAAGAAAGCCTTAATCGGATTACCTCCGAAGTGTACGGTCCGGTATTCGGATCCCTGTAGTATGGTGTGTTCAAAAAAGGATTATACCAGAAAAGGGGTAGTTTCGCTGACCCAGTATCTCAGGAAATGAAATCAGGCCATTTGGTGCACAAGCCGTTAATTGTATCTTTTTCGATATTTGGTAAAAAGGAGCCAAGAATATCCGGCTTTATGTCTCGAATTCTCATTCCCGATCTTCTAATGTCTTTCACTGCCTGAGTGATGTCAGTTGCGATAGGAACAACTAACAGCCTTGCAGTTTCATAATCCTTCTCAGGGTCTTGAAGATTACGATGGATGTATCGATTAACTGCGTCATCATGGAATTCCTGATTATTTTGAAACCAGGATGCCAGACCCTCTTCCAGAACATTTGCTGATCCCTCTTTTCCGGGGTCAATAAGATGGACACATTCATGCGCAACTTGCCATTTGCCTTGATCTATGCAACAGTGTTCCCAAGGATGTTCAGTGACATTTATATCGACAATACATCTACCTGTTAAAAAGTAGTTACACGGAAAATGTATTCGCGGGCGATCACCGAATGATGACTTGAGTGCCTTGCGGATTGTTCCGAAAATAAATCTCGGATCACGAGACCCAAATAAACCTTCAAGGATGCTTAAATATCGACAAGCCGATAGTCGTAGTTCTGCAACGTATTCGCTAGTCATTAATTATCCTCTCGTATTTGACTTCTACTCTTATGATTCTATAATATCAGGACCATCAGATATCGCCTGTATCACTTTCTCTATTTCTCGTTTGCACGCGGTGCGACTATCGAAGCCCTGGTGGGACGTGGCGATGATATCCTTTGCAGGAGCATAGATACCTCTGGTAATAACTACCAGACGCCACCAGTACTTACCATCTTCGCCTTTGAAGATTTCGAACTGAACAGTACCCATAGGAGATCCTCCTTGTTATGCCAACTTACTTACTTGACTACGATTACAGAGACCGCACATCCTCGATGGACTTAGGAGCAATGGACTGGGAAGAAGCTAAGAGACGACTTTCTCTATACGAGAAAATGGTCGCATTATTGGCGAGTTAAAAACCAGAATCAATATGGGGAAAATAGCAAGTAGGAGAAGACCAGCTGATTAGAATCTTACCAGACTTGCAGAAAAGAGGATTTTCCCGGTGAAGGCATCCACAACTACCCTGCGCGAATCATCTCCATCATACACTGAAGCAGCCCAACCCATTATGTAGCTAATCCCGGTTTCTTTCGCATCAGGATAGATCACAAGAGACGGACTATCCATGATTTCAGCATCGCCGCTATTGCCCAATAGACACCTCTCTACCTGGCAAGAGGTTATGGTCGGCTGCATTTCGAGGTCTGTCGTCATAACTACGTTATACGCATCGCCCCCTATGGAGGGGACCCTATTGTGCCGATTAATCGCCACCCCGTATCCAGAACCGTATACCAGGAAGCCACGATATACCTGCTCAAAGGATATGCTCCATGAGCCGGACAACCTTGACTTTCTCACTCGAATAAGTCTCAACTGAGTCTCATCGACCCCACTGATTTCCTCTACTTCCCTTAGAATCTTTCGAGCTACCTCCTCCACATTCTCTGGCCCGATCTCCTCGCCGTTGGATACACGGAGGGCATTGATAACCGGAAAGATCCGACTGGCTGTTCCCGTGATGGGATTCTTGGAGTACCGGTGCCTGCGGTTTTTGTCCCACACAAGCACACTTCTACCTTCTGGATAGTAAGGCAATACGTTAACCGGTGGGCATGACAGAGGTGCCTTGCTCCGACACGGCCCCAAAGGTTCGCCCGTGCCCCCACATGCAGCCAAGGCCACCAGGGAAAGAAGGTAAAGGAGGGGTGATTTAGAAAGCAAAGAAAGCCTTAATCCGAGTACCTCCGAAGTGCACGGTCCGGTATTCGGATTCCTGTAGTATGGTGTGTTCAAAAAAGGAAAGGTATTCCTGTTGATTCAATCTGTTCCGGGAGTAGCGGAGCCCGGTTGCCGCCGTTAGGCCGACCTGTTTAAAGGGCATCCATCGAAGACCGATTCCGAGTCCCAGGTTGAACCCAAGGTCCGGTGATGGGTCGTCCCGCAGGCTGCGGTCGCTCCTTTGCGATATTCCTCCTTGGGCATAGGTATAGGGCCGTATGTCTCCGACTGCCCGTCTCAGGTATTGCCGCACCGTAAGACTGGCTGAAATAGAGCGATACTCCTCCCCACGGGGGAGCAAAAAGAACCCCTGGTCCGTTTGTAGAAACGGCTCTTCTCCTGCATACGAGGGGTAGGGTTTCTGTTCGAATTCGGGGTATAGGTAGGTTCTCCGTCTGTCGATAGCGGATAGTCCTACTCCCCAGTCCCGAGCAGCTCCCATACGCCAAAAGCTAACGGAATGCATACCCGGCAGGCTGAGTCCTAAAGCCCATCGACTATTCTCCTCATCAGGTTCAGACGGGAACCCTGGAAACCCAAGGATCATCACCAGAATACAAACTCCGAGTATCATAGCACTTCTCCTTAAAGGTTAGACAATTACCTGCCCGCTTTCACCTCTCCCCAGGTTGGCTTGCGGATTGCAGTCGGCATATCCGCCGTCTCTGTCCATTCTGATACTTCTCCATCCTTCACTGCCGAAACAGCCCACCGGGAAGGGTCGTTGTCCAATTTCGCAACCCTAACCCGAACTGGATCTAAGCCAGACTGCTCCGCTGTTCCCCAAAACACAAAAGCAAATAGAGGTTCGTCCAGGAGCACTACCTCTCCATTCTGATTTATTCCAGTTGTAACAACAACTTCCCGGTAAACCTCATACCCGCCCGCATCGGGGACCAGGGTCCAGGCAAGGGTTACAAAGCCATCTTCTCTGCTCTCTACCCATACCGAATCAGGAGGGTCGATACTCCAGGCAGCCGAGGCAAGCAAAAGCAGGCAGATAAGCACAGTCATTTGACTGTTCCTCCTCTCTTTTCCAGAAAGGAACCCAATGAAAGACGAAACGAGAAGTAAGATCGAATCCGTCTATCGAGAAATCTCCTTCGAGAAAGTTCACCTGATGGCGGACACAGAGCCAGCTTGCGTTGCAATCTTCTTCAGTCACCCCGAGATGGGAGGGATAGCCCTACCGGTGTCGGCACCACAGGCTATTTGTCTCACCTTCGCTCTGTTGGAAATGTTCGGAGAAAGCGAGGGCATCATAGATCCATACCTGGAAACCGCCCTGGAGGAGATCAGGGAACTGGCGGTGAAAAAAGGATGACTTCTGAACTACATCAACCCTCTCCCGCGCTTGCTGTCATTGTCGGGGATACCCCGTTGTCCTGGGTAAAGATCATCGAACTGGTAGGCGATCATATCAAGGAAAACAATCTGGAAGCCGAGCCTCCATACATCAACGTAGATGCCACTCTACGCGCTCTGGTGGATCGGGACAAGGTGTCTGCGAAGGAGCTAACCGAGGTCCTGAAGAATCACATAACCCCAACAGGAAGGAATGTCTAATGCCCGACGAAGTAGACCTACCCCGCTGGGTAATCCGTCGCTGGGTTGTAGTGAAAGACGGCAAGGTGCACCGCTTCGAGACCCTGCCAGAGGCCACCGCGCACAAGCAGGAGTGCGGCGGCGAAGTACGCGAGTTGGAGTTTCGTTTGTCAAGCGTCAAAACGATTCCTCAGAACTACCAGCCTAACAAGGGCTGGATCAGGGCTGACGGGGATTAGCGCCGGGATGTCACCAACGGCTGCGTAAGCACTTTGAATCTCCTGAAACTTTTCCTCCGCCAGCTTGATGACACCTGCGGGAATCTCCTCCCCTGCCAGCCTGTTTGGGTGAAATTCCTGACATAGTTCCCAAAAAAGAAACTCCATTTGAGCATTCTCCGGAAGAAAGGAACATGGCAAAAGTAACCAATGTCTTCGTCGGTCGAACAACCGAAATCCCATCAATCCCGATTGGGAAGTGCACGACCAGGGCGGTAATTGAGGTAGAGCTTGCCCCTGGCCCCAAGGGTGCATATGAAATATCGCCTAATCAATTTCTGATTACGCTTCTGTTCTATCACAACGATTCTTGCATCTCCTACCAGGACGCGAAAGCGACCGCGAAGCGGATACTGTGCGAGATATGCGAGGATCTACAAGGCTCTGTATAGTGGGCGGCGCTCCTGGTTGCTACTCCCCGGTGCTGGGGGCGTCGTCTTCAATAACTTTCCACTTATCGTCGAAAAGAGTGAGGACAAAAAATGCCCGACGAAGTAGACCTACCCCGATGGGTTATCCGTCGCTGGGTAGTAGTGAAGGAAGGCAAGGTTGACCGGTTCGAAACCCTTCCGGAAGCCACCGCACACCGCCAGAAGCACGGAGGGGAAGTTCGCGAGCTCGTGTTCCGTTCCTTCGCGAGCTTGACGATACTTGCGGGAATCTCCTCGCCTACCAGCCTGTCCGGGTGATATTCCCGAGATAATTCCCGGTATTTCTGTTTCAGTTCCGCGTCGGAGATCTCCGGCGAGCATCCCAGCGTCTCGTAAGACCCCGCCAGCACCTGTTCCTCGAACTCCCTCTCAAGCTCCTCGTCCGTTACCGCTTCGCCTTCAGCGCCGACGAACAGGTGTTTGTTGACCAGCCTGGTCAACTCCAACAGGGTCACCTGCTCCTTGCCGCCAAACACCTTCCTGAGATTGTCGTCGGCATTGATATAGTGCGGATTCTTCGCGTCCTGTAATCCGTTCTCCCTGATATAACCCCACAGTTTCTTGACTACCTCCGTCCGGGTCAGCGGCGCGTCTCCGATGATGACGGCCAATGCCTCATCCGGTTGCAGGAGGTTTGTCATTTTCCTCTTTCCTTTCAAGAAAGGACCCTCGTATGAAACTCGAAGTCGTAGAACGAACCGTGAAGCAGATATGGCAAGACGTGTGCAGCGAGGCCCTTGTCGGCCCCGGCGACGTTATTACTTACCTGGACAGCTTGGATGATTTCCGGAATTCGGACAGGGAGGTTTTCGTTGTCCTCCACCTCGACACCCGGAACCGCGTCATCGCCCACGAAATCACCTCCATCGGCAGTCAGACTGCGTCCCTCGTGCACCCTCGGGAAGTGTTCAAGGCCGCGATTCTCAAGGGTGCCGATGGCATCGTGCTGGCCCACAATCACCCCTCCGGCGATCCTGCGCCGTCGAAAGAGGATATCAGTCTGACGCACCGCTTGCGCGATGCGGGGCATCTCGTAGGAATCGACGTTATGGATCATGTAATCGTTGCCCCTCCTGGCGGAAGCGTGTCCATGAAGGAGCTCGGGATTGTCTGATTGATTCCACTCCGGTCGGTGACCGCCGACGATAGTGCCCAATTGGGCATCTTTTCTGAAAGTTAACCTCCCCTCCTGCCACAAGTCAACAACCTCTTGCCCTCGGTGGATCGGTGATCGGCTCCCGAGTATCAGCCAGGACACCGGAAGGGTCGTGGCCCGGTTCAGCCATGCAGTATCGCGTGACCCTTGCCGAAAAACCAGGTCGGATCGATCCCGTACGAAAATGCCGACGCCGGGGCGTCGAGTGCCGGCTCACCCGTGCAGTGTCGCCTCGGCTGCTCGGGGCCAGGAAAGTCGGGTCGTGTACGACGCAAGTGCCCTGAACGGCGGAAATCGAGAATCGGGCAGGTGGAAGGACGAAAGCAGCGCCTTTGCCCGTGAAACACGACCGTTCAGAAGCCGATTTGGCGTGGAAGTCGGGCCAGGAAGGGAGACACGAGGCGAAGAGACGAAAAACGGATAACCTGTTGTAAAATAGCGCCTTACAGCCTTCGTATCACGAAAATCAGCCATTTCCGCACACAGGTTACTCTGAACAGGAAGTTGAGAGGGGGGCAGGAATTCCCGAGTTCCCACCTGCCCACTCCCTCAGCAGCCCGATTTGACATGGACATCCAACCCAGCCATATTCAGGCTTGGACGATGGAAGCAGGCGCTATATGCTTGTGGAAGAAGGGCTTACGGGGAGATCCCCAAGAATTACCTGATGGAATCAGGGTACCGCGAGAACTCATATGCAGGAGGAAGGAGGACACCGAAAGACGAATAACGAATCGATGAGGAAATGAAGTAACTAATTATTAAAACAATACCTTATGGGCATTTGCGTCCCGGCAATGCGGCATCCGGCACACAAGGTATGCAACTCTGAACAGGATTCCACTCAAATAAAGGTTGAATATCAATGGAACAGGAATCGGGAAAAATGGAGACGAAAGCAGAAAACTCCGACCTGAGCGATGCTCAGAGTCGGGCAATCGAGCATTGGAAATCTGCCAATCGATTTTTCAGGAACACCATTAAGGAAGTCTGGGAATGCGGCCGGGCGTTGTGCGAGGTCAAAAAAGAGCTGCCGCATGGAAAGTGGGGGGAATGGCTGAAGTCCGCCGGCATCCCCACGAGCACGGCCCATCGATGGATGAAGCTCTCAGAGCAGTATGATGAAATATCCCAAATTGGGAAATTTAACTCGGTGGATCAGGCTTTGAAGGCCTGGCAACCTGCCCGTTCGAAACGCAAGGAGCCGGCCAGGGAGGTCGAACCCGATGTGGCTGAAGGGAAAGCCTCATCCGTGCAGCAGGAGGAAGTCACTGACGGCGAAGGCACTCCGTCGCTTCCCGTCGAAATCGAGTCCCCGCAGGAGATTCAGCAGCTCCGCGACAAGCTGCGCGAGACCGGGAAAAAACTGAGCAAAGCCGAGGAAGAAGTTGCCGAACTGCGCAAGACCGAGGATGAACTGCGCGTTGCCGAGGAAAGGATCGCCGAGCTGCTCCAGGAAAACAAGCAGCTCAAACGCCAGCTTGAGGAAAAGGGGACTCCCAAGGAAACAACTTCAGTCGATCAGCAGCAGATATACTCCCACAGCGCCTTTTCGGTAAACAGCGAAGATCCGGGATCGGGCGAGGCAAGGACGACAGCAGCGCCTGTATCCCGGGAAAACACCGACAACCCGGAGGCAGGATCGGGCAAGTAGGACAGGGCGGTGCCCTTCAGAGGGGAGCCCGGGGAGGCGTCATTCCTTCCCGGGTCTGCTGACCGCTACCCTGTTTCTACTGTCGGTGAACACCGACAATTTCAGGATTTCGGTTTGACCTGGGCATTCGGGCCGTAACCGTTTGTGACCCCGGGTGACGTAACCGCCTGTCTCGAATGGCCGACAGGGGATTTTTTGTCGTCCTCCACCCCGGTGCCCGGAACCGGGTAGTCGCCCCCCCGAAATAACCTCGATTAGGCAGCCAGACGGCCTCCCTGGTGCATCCTCGGGAAGTCTTCAAGTCCGCCGTCATTAGGGAACCTGTTCGATCATTCCCGTTCACAATCACCTGAGCGGAGATCCGGCAGTTTCCAAAGACCTATAGGGGAGCGGGACACCCGTTGCAGCCGTTTGTCAACCTGCCAGGGGTCTCGGAACGACCTGCGCGGGGGACTCGATCCCGACAACCCGCTCCCCCCCATTCTCACCAGAAAGGAACTCATGAAACTATTGAAGCGATTCCTGGGCCGCTGGTCGAAAGCCGGAAGAGGCCTTGTACCGGAAGGGCCGGGAAGGAACGACAGGAAAGGCGTATCCCTGATCGAGCTGTTCGAGAAGTTCCCGGACAACAGAACGGCGGAACAGTGGTTCGAGGATGTTCGATGGCCCAAGGAAATATACTGCCCCCATTGCGGATGTTACGGCATGATTTCCGAATGCCCGAACCGCAAACCGCAGGCTTACTGGTGCGGAGACTGCCGCAAACGGTTCTCCGTTCGCACTGGAACGGTGCTCGAATGCTCCCATATCTCGTATCAAAAATGGGCAATTGCCATCTACCTGCACCTGTCCAGCCTGAAAGGCGTGTCCAGCATGAAGCTACACCGGGACCTCCGGGTGACGCAGAAAACGGCCTGGTTCATGGCGCACCGCATCAGGGAGGCATGGTCTGATCAAGAGAAGCTCAGAAGCAAGAGAGGCGAGATCGACCAAGCCTATATAGGCGGAAAGGAGGCCAACAAACATGCCGACAAGAAACTGCGGGAACGATGGATGGATGGAAAAACCATCGTCGTCGGTATGAAGGACAGGAAAACCGGCAAGGTCGCAGCGAGCGTAATTCCTGCGGAAACTGCGGACATTCTGAGAGCATTCGCCCGGAAGCACCTGAGAGTAAACGGCACCCTTTACAGCGACGGGGCAAGTGCTTTGAAGGATTTCAAGTGGCCGGGAAAATCCGAGTTCGTCATTCACTCAAAAGGCCAGTTCTCTACCGATGGTTCCCACACCAACGGCATCGAAAGCTTCTGGTCAAATATCAAGCGAGGATACAAGGGAACCTATCACTCCATGTCCCCCAAGCACTTACAGCGATACGTAGACGAGTTTGTCGGAAGGCACAACATCCGCGACAAGGACACCATCGAGCAGATGGAAGACGTCGTTGCCCGGATGGTGGGGAAACGGCTGTTGTATCGGAATCTGGTGAAGTAACCACGTCAGGCCGGGGGGCGAAGTCCCTCCGGCTCCGCTTCCGCGCTGCTCGCCGCTTTCTTCAGAATTTTCCTTCGGAGAATACCACGGGCTTCGGAAAGAGTCGTGCCAACTTCCCGGGCTGCCGGTCAAAGGTCGTCTTCGCCGTGCAAATTTGGCACTTCATTTGGCACTTCTCGGTGTAATCTTTCACCGCTCATACCCGTAACCGATTTCCCCTTGTGTCGTTATCAATGAAGGTTTACTATCTCCTTCGCAATCTTGCTGCGTGGAGTCCTGCTTGTCGGGTCTCCCGCTGAATAAAACAGCCAGTTTTTTCCAGTCGAGGGGTAGCTCCCTGAGACTTGGTAAATAGGTGGGACTTCCCGCTCTCTGCGTGGCAAGGTTGCAAGGACCCGGCTCCAATGGGAGCCGGGGATTACTTTCACCTTGCTCGGGGAGAGAGATTCCCTACTGCCGCCCACGCGCAGTTCCCGTAGTCGCCGTTTCCGGATAGCGAAAGCTCCAGGCTGGGTTTCTCGACGTTACGGATGGCCTCTCTGGCGTAGCGGCTACGGCTCTCTTTCTCTGACATAGCGGCAAGAGGATCGACAAATGACGTTTCTACTGCTGTGTCTGCTGGCTGCCGCAGTATCTGCCTCCGATAAAGAATTTCTTATTCCAGATACTCCATCGTTATACGCAACAAACTCACTGGCGTTTTCGCCAGATGGAAACCGTCTGGCAAGCACCGGGGGTGGGAAAATCAGGATTTGGAATATCGAATCCGGAGAGGAAGAGATAGAACCGCTCAACCTTACCGGTGGGCGTCATATGACGTTCTCACGCGATGGCAAGTTCTTAATAAACAGTGGGCGTATCGGAAACGATTTTGGAGGAGACAGTCGGGCGGATTTCCTGCGTTCCGGTAGGTCAATAATTATCAACCTTGAAGAAGAAACCTATTCCGCCAACAGAGAATTTCTGCTGATTTCGCTATCCTCAGACGGGGAAACCATTGCAATCGGAAATGATATAATTGTATACCTTGTAGATCCAGAAACCTTCGACACTAAGCTGGAAATATCCCGAGACCAATTCGGTCCGTATTTCTCTTTCTTGGCATTCCATCCTGGCGGAAACATGCTGGCAACAGGGACAACAGACGACATTATATACATATGGAATACAGAAACAGGAGAGAAAATCGTCACCCTGTTGGGCTCAGACCATTGGGATGTCACTAATCTTGAATTTTCTCCCGATGGCCGGTTACTTGCCAGCATATCCAACAACAATAGGCTCAAAGTGTGGGACACTAATACCTGGGGAATATCTTCGTATTTCAACAAGCCAGTTGGAGAAATGTCATTCTCTCCAGATAGCAATTTGCTTGCAGTTTCGTTAGCTGAATCGTGGGCAATCGAAATACTCAGCACCGTCACCTGGGAACCTACTGCAACCCTGGAACATCACGAGGGGAGAGAGGGGTATTTATTTAACGAACTAACGGCCCTCGCTATGTCTTCCCGATACCTTGCCAGTGCCGGAACAGACAGTCTTATAAAACTATGGGAATACGATACTCCCGACATTCCCACTTCCATCGAACAGACCTCCTGGGGAGAACTCAAGGCTATCATAGGAGGTCAGGAATAATGCCACGGAAAAAAGAAGCAGCCGGAACCATAGCTGGACTGCTGACAGGAGCCGTAGCGGGGGCTAAGATCGGCTCCGCTATAGGATTAGCTTCTGGAGGGTGGGGAATAACCGCGACAGTTCCTCTGGGCGTCTTAAGTAATTGTTATAGCGCAATTCAGGTGCGTATGTGTATATTTTACAGTAAGTTGCTTTCTTTTTCCGCATCCCCTGCGGCGCGCTCCCCTGATTTCAGAAAGAAGGGGAGCGATGAGTGCGATTCTCTCTCTGGAAGTTTTTCAGGAGCGGCAGAGTCAGGACCGCTTTCGAAGCCGGGCGCATGAAGCCTTGGACCAATGGCTGGATCGGGTGGAGACGCAAATGAGCGAGCGCGGATCTTGTGCGCCGACGTTGATGGAGATCACCGCGGCGATGTCTCAAGAGCGCTCCGGGCTCACCGCGGCCTTGGTGGAAGCCTTCGTCGAACGCCGCCACGGCCATTTCCTGGCCCAGGAAGAGGCGGCCTGCCCCAAGTGCAAAGGCCTGCTGCGAGCGCGCCCGTCTCGCTCGCGCACGGTGGAGACGCTGCTCGGGCCGGTGACCTTGGAGCGTCCCTATTTCTACTGCGTTGGCTGTCACCACGGGTTCTATCCGCTGGACGAGGCCCTGGGCCTGTCGGCGCAGCGCAAGCAGTGGGACGTGCAGCAGGCCGGGGTCAAGCTGGGGCTGGAGATGCCCCACCGGCGCGCCGCCGAACTGTTGGACGAGCTCACCGACGCGTCGATGAGCGATTGTGTGATTCACGAGGTGCTGCAACAGACCGGGTCGTTGGACGTGCTGCAGGTGTGTCCGGACGCGGCCGATATCCAGGATCGCATTGCGCAAGCCGCCGCCGGTCGCAAGTGGCGGCCGATCGTGGTGTTGGCCATCGACGCGGCCGACGTGCCCAGTCGTCCCCAGACCGCCAAAGGCACCCGTCCCGGACGCAAGAAGAGCCGGGCTCGGCGAAGGCGTTGGCAGGGGGAATACCACGAAGCCAAGGGCTTTCGCTTCTACCTGATAGACGATGAGCGCATCGAGCAGCTGATCTCCTGGCACCAGATGGGCAACGAACAGGCCTTCGGCGCGGCCTTGCGCCAGGTCAAGGAGGCGGGGCTGATCCCGGAGGATCAGGTGCGCTTGTGTGCCATCGGAGATGGCGCTCCGTGGATCTGGAAGTGGGTGGAAGAGCTGTTCCCGAGCGCCCGTCAGATCCTCGACTACTACCATTGCAGCAGCTACCTGCACGCGGTGGCCGAGGCCCAATACGGCGCCGATGCGGCGCGTGCTGCCCATTGGCTGGAAGCGACCCTGGCGCGCCTGTTCTGCGGCGAGGGCAGCGGCGTGGTCTGGGGTCTGCAGCGCATGCAGCCGCTCTCGGAAGAGGCCGGAGAGGCCATCGGCACGGCCTTGACCTACCTGCAAAAGCGACTGCACCAGGTCGATTTCGGCAGCCATCGCAAGGGCGGATACCCGATCGGGTCGGGGGCGATCGAATCGGCGCATCGCTTCATCGGCCACGTTCGTCTGAAACGGTCGGGCGCTTGGTGGTATAAGGAAAACAGCAACGCCATTCTGGCCCTGCGCTGCGCCTTGTACAATGGAACGCTTGACCGGGTCTTTCAGCAGTACCGAGAAAACCTAAAAACAACCACCGAAACCGTAACAATCAGCTAAGACACCCGTTCCTCTTGGCATCTTGGTAGGTGCTATTGGTGGGCTGACGGGAAACAAAATAGGATACGAAGCTGACAAGAAGAGCGGTGCAAAAAAAGGATGGAGGGATTAGTCATGGAACATCCCAACTACTCGGAAGAAACCTTTTGGGATAAGATCGAAGCCGTTGCTAAGCTGGCTAAGAAAATCGCCAAGGATCTACTCTCGAAAGCCCTTGTCCTGTATTACGTGTTATCCGATCCAGACACACCCGCCAAGGCTAAGGCAGTGGTGCTCGCGGCTCTCGCGTATTTCATAAATCCCCTCGACTTAATTCCCGACTACCTCCCCGTCATAGGCTTCCAGGACGATCTTGCAGTGCTGGCCGGGGCAATCTTTACCATTGCCGCAAGCATAAAGCTTATCCACAGAATACAAGCCGACGAAAAGATGGAGGAGCTATTCGGAGACAAAGACGACAAGCCGAAGATCAAACCCGACGATTCAGACGACAATCCGCCACAGATACCCGAAAAGGCATAGAGAAAGGGAAACGATGGTAGACGAAAGAAGAAAAGAAGAACCTCTCGAAGTTAAAACTTTAAAGCATATAGACCATATCAGAGGAAACTTGGTTCAGCTTTATTCCGCGCACGATATGACTATCTCAAAAGCTAATGCTCATATAGATTTATTCGAGGCTACAATACGGATCACGCTTGAAAGACATTCAGAGATTAAGTCTGTCCTCGATAGACTTAAGAGAGTTGAGAATGCCGTCAAGCCCATCCATAGAATCGAGAATGCGGTCAAGAGAATCGAGGCAGCTGGAAACGGTTCCGACTCCGATCCCTAACTCACCCTCCCCACCAGAGAAAAAAAACCACGCCCCCGGTATCTGACGATCCGGGGGCTTTTTTGTGCTCTTCCCGTAGCTGTTCCTTCTCCTTCCGTAGTCTCTGAATTTCCTTTCTCTGTTTCTTGGCGATTTCGTCTCTGAAATCGGCTGGTAGTCGTGTATCCATCTTCTATCTCCTAACAAAGAGGTGAACTGCGTATGAACGAACATCGCTGTATCCAGATACGGGACATTGAGAAGTGCGAATTCCTCGCCTGGATCAATGCTCCTGGTGTCTCGATACAAGGCTCCCGCAGCGACGGCGGGACCTACGAAGTGTTAATTCCCACACATAGAGTGCGGGAACTCATCGACCTTCTGTCGGAAAAGATAGGGGGCAAACAAACCGGCAGGCCAAAAGACCTGTAGAAAGGAACATCATGGAACCATTACGCAGGAACGGAAAGAAGGACAGTGGCATACCCTGGAAGCCAGTAGTAACGGCTGTCGCCGTGGTCGTTGCCAGGGAGGTGGGGGTCCGCCTCTTCCATCTTGCTGTCAACAAAGCTCATTCCGAGTGGATCAAGGGGAAGGTGAAAGAGCGGTTGAATGTGGTGAAGCGGGAGTTTGGGAAAACGGAAACCGGGTCGGATATCCAAAACGGGGTTAACCCAGAAGAAGCTCGGCGACAGGAAGAACAGAACCGCGAGAGGAGCGAAGCAGCAAGGTCTCGGGATCGAGACAACCGTGGGAGGTTCAAAAAGAACGGGGACGACGACACACCACAGAAAGGGGGTGGTAAATCATGATGCCAAGATGGTTGGCCGTGGTATTGGAGCTAACGCTTGAGGCAATTCAGATTGTTTTGAACCACTGGCGTAGCCGGTAGGTGCCGACCAAAGGGGTAGGTGTAATACGTTGCGCCTATCCTTTAGCTGGTAGGATCGGCCTGATTCGCCGGCAAGAAGGATTGAAGACGGGAAACCGTGCCCGCCACTGCTCCCACGACTTGGCCGCAACACGCGTCGAGCGCAACGGCGCGAATACGGAGGGGATTGACAGCGGCGCAAAGAAATACTACCATAATCGGTGAACGGATGGGCAGTCAGTCGGTGGACACCGACACGTCATCATCAGGTCCGTTTACGGATTTGGATTAGGAAAAGGCGGTAGAAATGGGAACAGCTACATCGGTGTTCCGCGCCGTCTTTCACTACAACCCATCAATGGATTACCCAGCGGGGTTGATCTACTTTGCGACATTAGATAACGACGCTTTCCGGTGGGCAGTGGCGGTTGTGAAGGATGACATCATATCCGAGCTCCCAGAGACAGAGACTCCGGAAATCCCGACTGCCGTGACTTCGGCAAGCTGGGGCTGGCTGAAACAGAGACCATGACAGGAGCAGAACTCTGTCAAGATAGAGAAAAGAACCAAATGGCAAGACAAGACGGCGGAAGAAGGTTCCCGATAAGGAACGACAACCAGATATTGGAAATCGATTCTCCTCAGAGAAGGGTAGGGGGTCGTACCTACGTAGTTGTGGACAAGAGCATAGATGAAAGATGGGCCGTCATTGCGCTGGGGTGGGAGCATGATAACGGCGCAATTGTCCCTTCTTTGGGGATTCGATGGTTTTATGAAACCGCAGGATATCCGGTATCCAGGGGATATTCTACGTGGTTCTTATTCCCTGCAAGTTCAGGCGAGTTCAACCTTAGAGTTGTGAGGGATCTCCTTTCCATACCCAGGGAATTCGCTGAGCAAGTAGAACTGTTTTTAGCGGGTAGAATTACGGGGGAACAACTGCGGGAATGGAGATTACGACTACAGTGATCCCGCCAAGCTGGGGAGCTGTGAAGAAGGAACGATAGCGAAAGGGACTAATTCTATGATCTTGCTATTTGTTGGCGCTGGAGGGTCGTATGCTTTGGATAAAGAGAAGTTTCCCACTACAGTGGAGTTTTTCCATCGTCTCCAAGAAGAAGAACCAGATATTTGGGGATCCCGTTGGTTTCAGAATGCATATGAGTTTTTGCGGGGGAAAAATAGAACCGTAGGGACGGAGGTTATAGTAGATATCGAGCAAGTTCTATGGGAAATGCAAGAATTTGAAAACCTCTTGTCTGATATAAGAGATCCCCAAAAATTCCCAGGATGGATGATGTCCACGAGTGCAAAGATGAAAGACGTTAATCATGAGACGATGTATTGTAATCCGAATGAATCTGCATCGACAGAAGCAGACTTAAAGGATATAAGGAATTCGATATGGAAGAGAATTCACGAAATATATGGGATGGATAATAGCGATGAATTTTATCAAACCAATCTTTGGGCTGAGTTTATTAAAAACCTTTTGGGAATAGGATCTCTTCCTCTGAATATCTTCACTACAAACTATGACAAGGTGTTTGAGGGAACCATAATTCATAATAAATTTCCTATAGAAGACGGGATGGTGACCAAGCCAGGGGGAACAACTGTATTGAATATGGAGCGCCGGATATCATTTAGGTCTGAAAGAACGAAAGGCAGTCTTACAAAGCTACATGGATCAACGAATTGGAGGCGTGTTGGCGAGGAAATACAGTGCAGTGATTTAATCGGGAGACTTTTCGATCCAGCAGACATGGCAATACTGTATCCGGGGTTTAAAGGACGATCATTAAAGGATGTCCCCTTTCCCTTTGGCTCGTTTTATGGTGATCTCAAGGACATATCAACGGAGGCTGACAAATTGATATTTGTCGGATACTCATTTAGAGATGAACAGATTAATCAAATTTTGGAGGAAGGTATTAGTGATAATTTAAATGACCCTCTTGGTGAAATCCCCGCTATCGTTGTCATCGATAAAAACTCTTCTCCCGATGCACCTGAAATTATAAGGAACCATAGCCACATAATTGGAGGTGAATTCGATGCGAGGTCGATTAAGGATTGTATTCGTTATCTTGAGGGGAAGAAATCGGTTCGGAGGTCCAGGACAATTATAACAAAGGATAAAGTGGGGACCAATAATACTGTCCTTTCGGAGGAAAACTGGATAAAGGTCGTAGAAACTTTTAAGCAATCCCGACAATCTCTGTACGATGCTCTTTGCAATACCAGTGTCATGACTTCTGATGGACACACACTGACGCTTCATTTTACTCCTGAAAACGCAGTGCATAAAAGTAGAGCAAAGAGAAACTCAAGTTTAATCGAAACTACTATTGAAGTGGTTACAGGAAAATCCATAAAGGTTGAGGTTTCCGAACTACAAGAGGGATAAGCCGTTGAGTTAGGACTCAAACCCACCCGGTAAGTAACGAAACTCACACTAATTTGGTTAAAAATATGTAGAGGACTGATTTATCAGCCTCTGCAAAAAACCTATTCTCTCCAACGCCCCGCCTGCGGGCGGCGACGGCGGAAAAAATGAGAGCATGTGATGAGTGCTCAATGGAGCTATCCAGCTATCTTGCGCTCAGGGTTATAGGTTCTCGTCGTCTCAGTTGGGGGGTCGTCGGAGACGTCCCAACAGCGGTGCAAGCGTCGTTTGTGTTTTTAACGATCAGGAAAAAAAATTGCCTACTTACCGAAGAAAATGAGGCAGCAACGTATGGCACTGGTGCCGAGACTGCTCCCAATGGCCCCACCACAACGCCTGGGGAAAAAGAGTCGGTGCTGGGTCTCCCTGAAGAACCAGACAGGTGCAGTGAGTGCATGGAGAAACACGAAAACGGAACCTGCGTCCCCAGGGGCGCCGGAACGAACCGTGCGGAATCGTTTAATGCTCTGGCGAAAGGAACCTATCACGGGTATTGCCACGTATCTCCGAAGTATTTTCCCCGATACCTCAACGAGTTCGCGCAGGCAGGTACAATATCCGAGGAATGGATATCCTGGAACAGATGGAACTGCTTGCTTCCGGGATGGTGGGGAAACGGCTGACCTACCGGGACCTTCTGGAGACGGAGGTCCCTCCGGTTCCCTTCACTCATCATCGGTCGAAGGAAAGGGCGAGTCTTTTCGAATAGCCAGCAAGATGACAAACCCGCTGCCTGCTCCCGGCAGCCTGCAACCGAGAAATCCTCAGTCACCCTCCTTGCTCGCTTGTCAACCAAACGGAATGATTCCTCACCCCAGTAGCTTAATGCACGGTGTCAATCTGACATGCTTCCGTGCTCCGAGCTAAACACTTTGAGGACCGGGATGTCCTTCTCTCTGGTATTTTCTCTATTATATTATACCAGATTTTCTTTAAATTCGCGGATGAGATTACTAAAGTTGCGCTTGCGTAGTTATCTATATAATTCCCGTGGCGTTGGGATTCGGGGATCTGCCGGAGAGGGTGAGCACGGGCACGCACGCAACCGCTACGGTGAGGCTGGTTGACGACGACGGCGACACCCCCGGCACGGTGCGTTTGTCGACGGCGTCGCCGGAGGTGGGTCAGCGGATGACGGCCACCCTGGTGGACGTCGACGGGAGCGTGGCGGACACTAGCTGGCAGTGGCAGCGGCGGGCCGACGCGGGTTCGGGGTGGGTGCCTATCGAGCGGTCGGCGCGCTACCCCATTGCGGCCACGTCCCGCTACACGCCGGTGACGGCGGATGTGGGCAAGCAGCTGCGGGCGACGGTCGGCTACACCGACGCCCACGGTCCGAACAAGAGCGCGCAGAGCGCGGTGACGTCGTCGGTGAGGCCGGCCGACACCCCCGGCACGGTGCGTTTGTCGACGTCGTCGCCGGAGGTAGGTCGGCGGATGACGGCCACCCTGGTGGACGTCGACGGGAGCGTGGCGGACACTAGCTGGCAGTGGCAGCGGCGGGCCGACGCGAGTTCGGGGTGGGTGCCTATCGAGCGGTCGGCGCGCTACCCCATTGCGGCCACGTCCCGCTACACGCCGGTGACGTCGGATGTGGGCAAGCAGCTGCGGGCGACGGTCGGCTACACCGACGCCCACGGTCCGAACAAGAGCGCGCAGAGCGCGGTGACGTCGTCGGTGAGGCCGGCCGACACCCCCGGCACGGTGAGACTGTCGACGTCGTCGCCGGAGGTAGGTCGGCGGATGACGGCCACCCTGGTGGACGTCGACGGGAGCGTGGCGGACACTAGCTGGCAGTGGCAGCGGCGGGCCGACGCGGGTTCGGGGTGGGTGCCTATCGAGCGGTCGGCGCGCTACCCCATTGCGGCCACGTCCCGCTACACGCCGGTGACGTCGGATGTGGGCAAGCAGCTGCGGGCGACGGTCGGCTACACCGACGCCCACGGTCCGAACAAGAGCGCGCAGAGCGCGGTGACGTCGTCGGTGAGGCCGGCCGACACCCCCGGCACGGTGCGTTTGTCGACGTCGTCGCCGGAGGTGGGTCGGCGGATGACGGCCACCCTGGTGGACGTAGACGGGAGCGTGGCGGACACTAGCTGGCAGTGGCAGCGGCGGGCCGACGCGAGTTCGGGGTGGGTGCCTATCGAGCGGTCGCCGCGCTACCCCATTGCGGCCACGTCCCGCTACACGCCGGTGACGTCGGATGTGGGCAAGCAGCTGCGGGCGACGGTCGGCTACACCGACGCCCACGGTCCGGGCAAGAGCGCGCAGAGCGACGCTACCGCTGCGGTGAAGGCGCCGAACCGGCCGCCGGTCATCGACGACACCGGCACGCAGTCCGTGCCGGAGAACACCCGGTCCGTAGCCACCTTCACGGCCACGGACCCGGAAGGCCAAGCCATCACCTGGTCCGTGATCGGGAACGTCTTCCAGATCAGTAGCAGCGGCGAGGTGAGCTTCCAGAATGCCCCGAGCTACGAAAGCGGGACCACTTCATACAGCCTGACCGTCCGGGCGACGGACCCGAAGGGGGCGTCCGACACCGAGACGGTAACCGTGAACGTGACCGATGTCGACGAGCCGCCGGGACCGCCGTCCAATGTGCGGGTGTCGGCGGCGGGGCGCACGAGTGTGGAGGTGGAATGGGACGCGCCCAACACCAGCGGCCGGCCGCCGGTCACCGACTACGACGTGCAATACCGGGCCTCGGGAAACTGGCGCACGCACTCGTTTTCGGGCACCGGGACCTCGACGACGATTTCGAGCCTTACGCCCAACACCGCGTACGAAGTGCAGGTGAATGCCGCCAACGACGAGGGCACCAGCGGCTGGGCCGCCGGCAGCGGCCGCACCGACTGCGGTGCCCCGACGATCTCGGGTCCCACGTCCCAGTCGATCCCCGAGAACACCACCGCGGTGGCCAGCTATTCCCTCAGCGACCCGGACGGCGGCGGCGGCCGCTGGTTGCCGCTGGGAGGGGCCGACGCGAGCGCGTTCAATTTCTCCGGGGGCACCTTGAGCTTCCGCAGCGCCCCCGACTACGAGACCGATTCCCGCCAGTACCAGGTCACGATCCGGGCCCGGGGCGGCTGCTCGTCGTCGTCCTCGGCCAGCCGGGCGGTGACCGTCAACATCCTGGACGTGGAGCCGCCGGGGAAGCCCACGGTCACCGTCACGGTTCCGGCTACCAATGGACACGAAGAACTGGACGTCGGGTGGTCCACGTCGGCCAGCGATGCCCCAGTCACAGGATGGAAGCTGCAGTATTGCCAAACCAACGCCTGCAGCTCCACGACCACCTTGCCCTTCGAGGCCGGTACCACGAGCACGACCCTGGAGAACCTGCGCTCCGGGACCCGATACTCGGTTCGCGTGAAAGCGACCAGCGACGAGGGAGACAGTCCCTGGTCGGCCATACGAAGGACCTACACGCGGGCCAATACGGCTCCGGTGATTTCAGGCACGGGGCGCCTGAATGTCAACGAGAACACCACCGCCGTGGGCACGTATACGGCCACCGACGCCGAAGGGGACGGCATTACCTGGGACATCTACAGCACGGACAGCGACGAGTTCTCCTTCACCTCGTCGGGTTCGAGCCTGACCCTGAGGTTCGAGTCGGCGCCGGATTACGAGAATCCCACCGATGCGAATACCAACAACATCTATGTGGTCAGGATCCGGGCTACTGACGACGGCAACCCTTCGGCTAACAGCAACAAGCTGATCAACGCCATCGTTCAGGACATCGGCCCGCCCAGCAAGATGACGGTCCCGACGGTCAGGGTGCCTTCGTCGGGCACGGGCAAACTCGACATCAGCTGGTCTCACCCGACGAGCGGCGCGCCCGTCACCGGCTACACCATGCAATACTGCTACCCTGCTTTCCGGTCGGAGGAGGATCCGCCGGAGGAGGAGAAGGACGACTCCGATGCGCCGCGTCAGGCCGTATGCTCGGAAACGACGCTCGGCCGGGTGACCAGTAAGACGCTGACGGGCCTGCCTGCATACACCCTGTACACCGTCCGCTTGAAGGCCACCAGCCGCGAGGGCACAGGGCCTTGGTCCAACTCGGGATCGGCCATAACCCGCTCGGCCGCGGCCAAGGCCCTGGCCGAGCAGATGGTGCTGACGGGCATGGAAGGATTGGCCGCCCTGGCCGCGCCCAATCCGTTCAACCCCAGCACGACGATCTACTTCCAGGTGCCCGAAAGCGCAGAGGGCTCCCTGGTCATCTACAACCTCGCCGGCCAGGTGGTGAAGACCTTGATTCGCGGCCGCACCCTGAAAGCCGGAATCCACCAAGTCTTCTGGGAAGGGCGCGACGAGCAGGGCCGCCCGGTAGGCGCCGGCGTCTACCTCTACCGCCTCACCGCCGGAGACAAATCCCTCACACAGAAAATGACCCTGCTGAGATGAGGGGGCCGCTTTGTCATCGGCCGGCGCACGCTGGCGGCAGAGCGGCGTTTCGCAGAGGCCGGCCAATCAGAAAAGAAATCGCGGGTTCTGAGAGGGCAGGCGGGTATCCCAGGTGGACGGCCCGGGGCGGCGTCCGCCAAGGGGAGCACCGGCTACGCTTTGAGAGCGACGATCATGCACGTAGCCGAGTTGCGCCAGTCCCTGGTAGGCCGGCCACCCGTCGGTGACGCGGTCTGGTACGAGCCGGTCTCAGCACCCGCTTCAAGCTCAACGCCGAGATCCCGTCCTTGCCGGTAGCGAACAACCCGCAGGCGGTGAACCACACGCTCAGCAGCGTCCGGGTTCGGTCAAAGATCGTCCCCGCCGTCACCGAACTGCGCGCCCCACACTCGCAGCACATGAAGCGGCCATCGCCCAGGCGCCAACCGTTCGGGCGTACCGGTGGCGTTGGCAACGGCGGTCAAGAACGTGAGGTCAGGGTTGCGAACTCGAGCTGTGGCGGGGGTCGTCCCGGTGCGATGACGGGCATTGCCCTGCTCGGATTCCAGCTCTGACCGCGCCGCGGGGCAAGGTGCTCACGTCTGCTTGTATCCAAGGCGGCTTCCCTCCAGCAGCGTATACAATCCCCATATCATGATGAAGGCGCCGATGGCCGCGCTCACCGGCAGAACGCCGGCCTGACCGAACGCCTCCGCGAATAGCGCGGCTGGCCCTTCCAGCCCGGCACTCCGAACGAGAACCACCTCCCTCGCGGCATCTGCAAGTGCTGTCACCGTTGAGTTTGAGAAACCCGTGCCGGCGAGGTATTTCGTGAATCCGTAGAGCAGGGCCGCGGCTTCTTCTTGGGCGCCTTCACCCATACGGACGGCACGCGCTATCTGATGGTGGTCAACACGCAGTGTGGGACCACGGGCACGCGGACGACGACGGTGACGCTGGACGCGTCTGAATTGGATGCCGGCGAGGGCAAACTGTTCCGCATCGAGCCGTGGGATGATTCCGTCACCCTGACCGGCGACGTGACCATTCCGTCGGGGATAACGTTGACGCTCGATCCCCGGGCGACGGTCGAATTCGTCGCCAACAGCGATGACACCAACACCGAGAACGACAACGACGGCACTCGCTCCGAGCTCATCGTTGCCGGGACTCTCGATGCCAGCTCTCCAGGGATCACCTTCCGCTCGTCCAACGACGAGGACGACGCGTCCCGCAATGACTGGTGTGTTGAATTGGAACGCCGCTTGTGGACAACGGTTCGTCGCTGTTGAACTACGAATCACGCCGGAGCCCTGTCCCGCTACACGCCGGTGGCCGCCGATGTCGGCAAGCAGCTGCGGGCCACGGTGACCAACCCCTTCAACCCCAGCACGACCCTCTATTTCCAGCTGACTGAAACCGGGGAGGCCTCCCCGGTCATCTACAGCCTCGCCGGGCAGGTGGTCAAAACCCTGATACCCAACCGCACCCTGACCGCCGGGATACACCAGGTGGACTGGGAGGGCCGCGACGAGCAGGGCCGCCCCGTGGCCGCCGGCGTCTACCTCTACCGGCTCGCCGCAGGGGACAAGGCCCTGGTGCGCAAGATGACCCTGCTGAGGTAACGGACCCGGACTGGGTCGGCCATGCTGTCGGAGACCCGGACCGGCCGATTGTTGAGAGAGTCCTACGAACCCGCGAAATAGAGAATCAGCGACAGCGCCAGCAGCAGCCCGACGATGAGGACCGAGACGCTCGTCAGCGAGGTGCGGCCGAGGATGCCGGCCGGGCCGTGGTGCTCCTGAAGGAAACCGGCGAGCTCCAGGACGGTGGCCGCGGCGTTGTCGCGGAGGCGGTCCCGCACCGGCACGAAGACCCCTGCCAGCGACCGCACCGCCCCGGGAAGCAGCTTCCGGTAGACCCAGTCGAAATCGAGGTTGACCGACGGCAGCTCCGGCGTCTCGAGGTGGCGGCGCGCCAGCAAGGCGAAGGCGAGCATGGCGAAGAAGAGCAGCTGCAGCTGCGTGATCACGTGGTTCGCCGTGTAGGCGTGGAACTCGCCGATGTCGTGCGGCAGGATGTCGTAGAGGGGCTGCGGGTAGACGCCGATGGCGACGCACAGAAAGGCGGCGATTCCCATCGCCAGCAGCATGTTGAAGGGGGCTTCCCGGCAGCGGATCCCGGAGTCGCGGAGGCCGAAGAAGCCGTAGAAGGGGATCTTGATCCCCGAGTGGTGGAGCACCCCCGCGGAGGCGAAGAGCAGCAGGAACCAGCAGACTATCCAACCCTCCTGTGCCGCGGCGCCCAGGGTCATCGATTTGGTGACGAATCCGCTGAACAGGGGAAAGGCCGAGATCGAGGCCGCCCCGATGAGGCAGAAGAACGCGGTCCAGGGCATCGACTTGTAGAGCATGCCGAGCTCCGAGGCCTTCGCCGTGCCCGCCCGGTAGAGCACGGCTCCCACCGACATGAACAGCAGCGCCTTGTAGATGATGTGGACGAAGGCGTGCGAGACCGCCCCGTTCAGGGCCAGCTCGGTGCCGATGCCGATCCCGACGACCATGAACCCGAGCTGGTTGTTGAGGCTGTACGCCAGCACCCGGCGCAGGTCGTTCTCGATGACGGCGAAGAAGACCGGGAACACCGTCATCGCGGTCCCGATCGGCACCAGGATCTCCACGCCGGCGAAGCCGCGGGCGAGGCTGTACACCGCGAGCTTGGTGGTGAAGGCGCTGAGGATGACGGTGCCGGTGACCGAGGCCTCGGGGTAGGCGTCCTGCAGCCAGTTGTGCAGGAACGGGAAGGCGCACTTGATGCCGAAGGCGAGGAAGATCAGGGTGCCGCCGAGGTTGTCGATCCCCGGGTCGCCGAGGTGGTCGAAGGCGAGCGAGCCGGTGGCGTCGTAGCGGACGAGCAGGCCGGACAGCAGCAGCACCCCGGAGCCGACCTGGATAAGGAGGTAGCGCATGCCCGCCCGGAAGGCGCGCTCGCCGCCGCCGGCCCAGACCAGGAAGACCGAGGCGACCGAGGTGAGCTCCCAGTAGACGAAGAGGGTGAGCAGGTCGCCGGCGAACACCGCCCCGGTCGCCGCGCCGATGTAGACGGCGCCGCAGGTGTGCTGCAGGCTGTCCCTGACGTGGAGCGCGTAGATCGCCGCGATGACGGCCGCCATGCTGAAGATGTACCCGAAGGCGAGGCTGAGCCTGTCTACCCGGGCGACGGTAAGGGTGTAGTCGAAGACGGCGAGCTGCCCGAAGGAGCCCGGGTCGAGAGCGAACAGGTGGGCGCAGCTCAGGAGCGGCAGGGCGATCAGGCAGAGCTGCTGCAGCCGCCCCCTCAGCACCGCGAGCAGCGGCGCCCCGAGGATCATGATCGCCCCGGGAGTCAGGTCCGCGCCGGAAGCGGGGATCGCCGCCAGCGGCGCCAGGGCCGCCAGAGCCAGGAGGATGCGGACGGGCCTGCTCATCTTGATGAGCCCCCATCGCGAGACGAGTCCTCGTCGCATGGTGAGTCCGCATCGCGGGATGGGTCCTCACCGGAAGAGGAGTTCTCCTCCCCTTCGGTCCCCCCGGACGACGCCTGGTCGTAGTAGTCGGGGCCGCGCCCCACGAGCGCGCGCCAGACCCAACCGGCGCCGACGATGAAGGCGTAGGCGGCGAACCCGAAGAGGCTGTAGAAGCCGAGCCAGCCCTCGGCGTCGTGATGGACGTGCTTGTGGAAGACCCCGAGAACATCGAGGAGGTCGGCCGCCAGGAGCAGGCCGCAGATAACCAGCAGCAGGCGGTAGAGCTTGCCGGTGCTGCCCGGTCTTTCGATCCAGCCCCGGCCGCTGTCGGTCGGTCGGTTCATGGTCGCCTCGCCGCTGCCCGCGTCACTTGCCTGCCAGCGGCAGCAGCAGCCGGTAGAGGCCGCCGGCGCAGAAGAAGAGAACGAGGCATCCCAGGGCCGTGAAGCAGATCGGCGCCAGCATGAAGGCCGGGGCCTCGCGGATGCCGCCGCTGCCCGCGGCCCCGCCACCCGGCGCGGCGCCCTCTCCTCGCGGGAAGAAGGCCCGGATCGGGATCGGCATCAGGTAGGCGATGTTGAGCAGGGTGCTGACCATCAGCACCGCCAGGAACAGCAGCTGCCCGGCGTCGACCGCCCCCAGGGCGAGGTACCACTTGCTCCACGAGCCTCCCATCGGGGGCAGGCCGATGACGCTCAGGGCGCCGACGAGGAAGCAGGACATCGTCACCGGCATCTGCCTGCCGATGCCGCGCATGTCGCTGATCTCGGTCTTGTGCAGGGCGACGTCGATGGCCCCGGCGCAGAAGAAGAGGGTGATCTTGCCGAAGGCGTGCATGGCGATGTGCATGCCGCCGCCGACGATCCCCCAGGAGCTGGCCAGGGCGCCGCCGAGCAGGATGTAGGAGAGCTGGCTCACCGTGGAGTAGGCGAGCCGCGCCTTGAGGTTGTCCTTCGTCATCGCCACCAGCGAGGCGATCAGGACGGTGGCGCCGGCCGCGTACATCAGCCAGACGCCGGCCGACGTCTCCCGCAGCAGGTCGAGGCCGAAGACGTAGAGGATGACCTTCAGCACCGTGAAGACCCCCGCCTTGACCACGGCCACCGCGTGCAGCAGGGCGCTGACCGGAGCCGGGGCGACCATGGCCGCGGGCAGCCAGCGGTGGAAGGGGATGAGCGCCGCCTTGCCGGTTCCGAAGGCGTAGAGGAGGAGCAGGGCGACGACGGCGGTGCCGCTGCTCCCCTGCAGGATGCCCCCTTCCGCGAACTCGAGGGTGCCGGTCAGGTGCCAGGTCCAGAGGATGGCCGGCAGCAGGAAGAAGAACGAGGTGCCGAGCAGGATGCCGAGATAGATGCGGCCGCCTCGCCGGGCCGCGGGGGTGCGCGCGTGGGTCACCAGCGGGTAGGTCGAGAACGTCAGCACTTCGTAGGCGAGGAACAGGGTGAACAGGTTGCGCGCGAAGGCGACCGCCAGGGCGGCGCCGACGGCGACGGCGAAAAAGAAGAAGAAGCGGGTTTGGGAGCTCTCGTGGTGGCCGCGCATGTACCCGATCGAGTAGCAGGAGGTGACGATCCACAGGCCGGAAGCGACCATGGCGAAGAGCATGCCGAGCGGCTCGACCTCGAAGGCGAGATCGATGCCGGGCAGCACCTGCATGAGGCTTGCCCCGGGCCGTTCCCCCGCGGTCACCAGCGGCAGCAGCTGCAGCACGGCGCCGAAGGTCAGGACGCCGGCGGCCAGGGTCACCGCCTCGCGCAGGTTGGGGCGGCGCCCGGTGAGGGCGATCAGGGGGCAGGCGGCCAGCGGCAGGAAGACCGCGGCGACGATGAGGGCGGAGGGGCTCACGGAGCCGCTCCCATGGGCAGCCCGCACCCCCCGGGCGCAGGGCCGGACGATACCGCAACCGCGAGCAGAACCATGGCGGAACTCACGGGGCGGTTCCCATCAGCAGCCGCGCTCCCTGCCCGGCGACCCCGGCCGTCGTTTCCGTCGCTAGGCCGAAGTAGAAGTTGGCGGCGACCAGGATCCACAGCGGGATCTGCATCGACAGCGGCGCTTCGGCGATCCCGGACTCCCCGGCCGGTTCCCGGAAGTAGGCTGCCTCCACCACCCGCCAGACGTAGGCGACGGCGATCAGGGAGCCGGCCAGCACGAGCACGGCGACCGGCCACATGCCGCGTTCGAGCGCCGCCAGCACCAGGTACCACTTGCTGATGAAGCCGGCTGTAAGGGGCACGCCGATCAGGCTCAGCCCCCCGGCGACGAAGGCGGCCGCGGTCAGCGGCATGCGTTTTCCGAGGCCCCGCAGGTCTTCCAGCTCGACCGATCCGATCCTGCAGGCGACGCACCCCATGGCGAGGAAGAGCGCCCCCTTCATCAGGGCGTGGTTGAACAGGTGCACGAGGGTGGCGGTGAGGCCGGTCACCGAGAACAGCCCGATCCCCAGCATCATGTAGCCGACCTGGGCGACGCTGGAGTAGGCGAGCATGCGCTTGACGTTGTGCTGGAACAGGGCCGCCAGCGAGCCGGCGAAAACCCCGGCGAGGGCCAGGGGGATCAGCAGGTAGTCGAGGTTGAGGGTGCCGAAGGCGTAGTCGCCGCCGAAGATGGTGAAGAAGAAGCGCAGGAAGACGTAGACGGCGACCTTGGTCGCGGTGGCCGCGAGAAAGGCGGTGACCGCGGACGGCGCGTACGCGTACGCGTCCGGCAGCCAGAGGTGCATGGGAAACAGCGCCAGCTTGAGGCTCAGGCCGATGCTGAGGAAGGCGAAGGCGGCCAGCACGGTGCGGGTGTGCATGACCGGCGGCAGGCGCTCGGCCATGTCGGCCATGTTCAGGGTGCCCGTCATCATGTAGAGGAGGCCGACCCCGGTGACGAAGAAGGTCCCCCCGATGGTGCCCATGACGAGGTAGCGGAACGCGGCGGACAGGGCGCGGCGGTCCGGCCCCATGCCGACCAGGGCGTAGGCCGACAGGGAGGAGATCTCGAGGAAGACGAAGACGTTGAAGGCGTCGCCGGTGGCCACCATGCCGAGCTGGCCGGTCAGGCAGAGCAGCCAGGCGGCGTAGAAGAGGTTGCCGCGCGCCTTGGGCAGCTCTCCGGCGATGCTGCCCGGCGCGAAGAGGACGACCACGGCGCCGATCAGCGACACCAGCAGGAGCACGAAGGCGTTGACCGCGTCGATGCGGTACTCGATCCCCCAGGGCGCGCTCCAGCTGCCGAGGGCGTAGCTGACCGGACCGGAGCGCAGCACCTCGGCGAGCAGGGCGCCGGCCATCCCCAGGGTCAGCCAGCTGACAACGGCCGCCAGGCCCCAGGCCGGGGCGCGCCGGCGCAGGAGCACGCAGAGCGGGGCCGAGACCAGCGGCAGGGCGATCAGCAGGATCGGGAGGTGCCGGCCGATCAATTGCGATCCGGGGGGCGAACGTCCGGGGGGCGGCTGTCGGCGGGGGGATGGTCGAGGGCGGCGATCTCGTCCTCCTCGAGGGTGCCGTAGGCCTGGTGGATGCGGATGATCAGGGCGAGGCCGACCGCGGTGGTGGAGATGCCGACGACGATGGCCGTCAGGATGAGGGCGTGGGGCAGAGGGTTGGCGTACGCCGCACCGGGAGCCCCTACGATCGGCGCCGTGCCGCCGGCGACCTTGCCCATGGTGATGTAGAGCAGGAACACCGACGTCTGGAAGACGGTCAGCCCGATCATCTTCTTGACGAGGTTGTGCCGCGAGATCACGGTGTAGAGGCCGGTCATCATCAGGAAGATGACGGCCCAGTAGTTGTAGAGGCCGGACCAGCCGCTCACTGCTCCCGGTCCTTCCCTTCCGGCGACCTGCCGCAGAAGCAGAAGAAGAGCGCCACCATCACCGCGGCGACCGTGATCCCGACCCCCAGCTCGACGAGCAGGATGCCGAGGTGCTGCCCTTTCACCGGGTCGCTGCCGAGGACGTTGTAGTCGAGGAAGGACCCCCCGAGCAGGATTCCCGCGGCCCCGGTGCCGATGTAGAGGAGCATGCCGAAGGCGGCGCAGAACTCGACGAGGTTCGGCGGGAAGGCGCGCCGGGTTCGGTCGATGCCGAACACCAGGCAGTGGAGGGAAAACGCCGCGGCGAAGATCACCCCGGCCTGGAAGCCGCCCCCCGGCCCGAAGTCGCCGTGGAACTGCACGTAGAGGGCGAACAGCAGGATGAAGGGGATGAACAGCTTGGCGACGACGCGCAGGATGAGGTGGTCGCTCACGGGGCCTCCTTCCCGCGCCCGCGGAAACCTGCCCCTATCAGCAGCAGCAGGCCGATGCCGGCGGTGAAGATCACCGCGGTCTCCCCCAGGGTGTCGTAGCCGCGGTAGCTGGCCAGCACCGAGGTCACCATGTTCGGCACCCCGATCTCGGCGGGGGACTCCTCGATGTAGCGGGGGCCGACGACGTGGGTGTGCACCGCGGAGCCGGGATCGCCGTAACGCGGCATGTCGAGGGTGCCGTAGACCAGCAGCCCGCCCAGCGCCAGCACCGCGAGCAGGGGCCAGGGGGACCAGGAAGCCGCGGCCTTCTCCTCCGTTCCGGTCAGAACCAGGGTGCCGAGCATGATGATGGTCGTCACCCCGGCGCCGACGGCGACCTCGGTGAAGGCGACGTCGACGGCGTCGAGGATGACGAACATCCCCGCCGAAAGCAGGCTGAAGAAGCTCGCCACCATCGCCGCGGCGAACAGGTTGCGCAGGCGCAGGACGACGAGGGCGACGACCGCCATGAAGGCGAGCAGGCAGACGTTGAGCAGCTCGGTCACGAGGATTTTCTGCCGGCGCCGTCGAGCAGCGGTTCGTGGCCGGACAGGCGCGCCGCCTTGGCGATGGCGTGGGTGGCGGTCGGGCTCGACAGCCACAGGATCAGGAGGATGAGGATCAGCTTGAAGGTGACCAGCGAGCCCCGGAACAGCTCCCCTGCGGCGATGGCCCCGTCGAAGTATTGAAGCAGCAGGCCCCCTTCGTGGTAGAGCGCCATGCCGGCTATCAGCAGCCCGGTCCCGAGGGTGTCGGTGACCCCGGCGCCGTGGGCGCGGCTGAAGAAGTCGGGGAGCCGCAGCAGGCCGATGCCGCCGACGGCGCAGAACAGCGACCCGGAGAGGAGCAGGATCCAGCAGCCGGCGGCGACCGCCTCAGCCATGGTCGGCCTCTCCCGAGACGGAGAAATCCCCCCGGTCGACGAACTTCAGGACCGCGACCGCGGCGATGAAGTTGAGGAGCACGCAGGCGAGAGCGAGGTCGAGGAATTCGGGGCGGCCGGTGAGAAAGCCGGCCACGGCGATCAGGAGCACGGTCTTGGTCGCCGCCATGTTGACGGCGAGGATGCGGTCGTAGGCCGTCGGTCCGAGGACGGCCCGCGCCACGGCGAGCACGAGGGTGAAGATGATCGCGGCCGCAACGGCGACGAACATCAGGATTCCTCCCCCTCGACCCAGGTCACGCGCCGGTCCATTTCCCCGGCCTCGAGGTCCGCGGCGCTCTCCCGGGTCAGGGCGTGCACCTCGATCTCGTCCCCTTCGACCTCGAGCGCCAGGGTTCCCGGCGTCAGGGTGATGGAGTTGGCGAAGACGACCTTGCCGAGATCGGTGCGCTGGCTCGCCTTGACCCGGATGATATTGGGGCTGATCGGCAACCGCGGATGGAGGATGCGCCAGGCGACGTCGAGGTTGGAGCGGACGATCGCCCAGAGCAGCCACAGGCAGTAGGCCGGCAGCCGCCGCGCCAGGTGAACGGGGTGGCCTTCTAGGTCGAGGATGCGCATGCGGCGGGCGATCAGGGCGACCAGCAGGCAGGAGAGCAGGCCGAAGCCGACGAGCAGCCAGCTGTACTGTCCCGACCACAGCAGCCAGACTGCCATCATCACCGCCAGAAGACTGGCCGTTCGCCTCATCACCGCTCCTTATTTTTGCCCTAAGGACCTGATTTTCCTCTAAGTTACGAGCGGCGAAATCCGCAAGTCAAGGCGGCGCCGGCGGTTGAAACCACCCCTCGCGCTGCCTATCTTGGCCTGCCGGCAAAGCTCCCGTGCAACGGCGGTTTCACAGAGGGAAGGAGATCCCATGGCAAAATCGAAACAGCAGGCCGAGCCCCCGGTCCTGCGCCACATGTGCTCGGTCGGCACCCTGCTCGGGTACGGCACCAAGGGGGTGGAGTGGACGTTTCCACAGAAGCTGAAGCGCATCAGGAACGCCGGCTTCGACGGCTTCCTCGGGCGCGTCATCATGTTCCCGCCCGAGGTGGTCGAGGAGTCCGGGCTCATCTTCGCCTGCACCACCGACATGGGCGGGCCGCAGGAGGCCGAGCGCAAGCTCAAGCGGATTGGGAAGTACAACGCCCGCGTCGTCAACGTGCAGATGCTCGACCACGACACCGGGACCGCGGAGGCGGTGGCCTGCGCCCGCGAGGTCATGCGGGTCGCCGACGAGCTCGACATGGATGTCTCGATCGAGGTCCACCGCGACACCTGCACGGAAACCCCGGAGAAGACCTACGCCCTGGCCGAGGGGTTCGAGAAGGAGGAGAAGCGGCCGCTGAAGATGACGTGGGATTTCTCCCACCCGGCCGTCGTCAAGCACCTGTCGCCCCCTTATTTCAAGCGCCTGATCGAGCGCCCCGACCTCGTGCAGCTCGCCAACCAGATCCACTTCCGCCCCTTCAACGGGCACCACGCCATGATTCCCGCCCTCGGGCCGGGGGGCAAGCTGACCCCGGAGTTCATCGACTGCATGGAGTTCGCCGACCAGCTGCTGGCGCTGTGGCTGAAGGCGGCGACCCCGGGCCGCGAGCTGTTCGTCTGCCCGGAGCAGATCCCCGGCGGCTACCACCTGTCGGTGTTCGGCGACCGCTTCCGCGACGTCAAGGCGATCAGGGGGGAGCTGGAGAAGAGCTGGCAGGGCCACCTCGCCAAATGGAAGCCGCCCAAAAAGGCGGCGAAAAAAGCGGCGAAGAAGGCGGCGAAGAAGCGCCCCCGGAAGTAATGGGGCGGGCTGGCGGCAAAAGCGGGAAATAGGCCAGGATTTCAGGATCGCTGTTGAATGGCAGGTAGCGGTGTCGGCTTTGAATGGCTTTTGGAACTGTTCGTGTTCATATGCGCCGTATCGGTTTTGCTCAATTTCTGGGAATCCTGATACAAAGGCGGCGGCAAACTATCTCGACGCTGCTTGGATTGTGGCACCGGCTTCGATTCGATACCGCTTCCTGGCTCTGCGAGCTGTGCAGGGCGAAGCGCATGGCTGAGACTATGTATGGACCCACTGACCTTTGGACATGGACACCCGCGGCAATGACAGGGAGGCAGGAGGGATGGGATACTCCAACGGGCGCGTAGAACCGGGCACGGACAGGGCGAGTTTGGGCGGAATGCCGGGCCTGAGGGAAGAGATAGATGAGGCCTGCCGCCGCATCGAGGCGCTCGACGGCGACATCCGGGCGCTGCTGCCCGAGGCGGACCGCCGCTCCCGCCTGCTGGAGGAGGCGGGCCGGCTGCCGGCGGAGCCCGCCGCCGGCATGCCGCTGTTCGGCATGCTGGTCGCGGTCAAGGACATCATCCACGTCGACGGCTTCGGGACCCGCGCCGGCTCGCAGCTGCCCCCGGAGGTGCTCGCCGGGCCCGAAGCCGGGTGCATCCGGGCGCTGCGGGCCGCGGGCGCCCTGGTTCTCGGCAAGGCGGTGACCACCGAGTTCGCCTGCTTCAAGCCGGCGGCGACGCGCAATCCCCACCACCTCGGGCACAGTCCCGGAGGCTCGAGCAGCGGCTCGGCCGCGGCCGTGGCCGCCGGGTACTGCCGGCTGGCGTTCGGGTCGCAGACCATCGGCTCCATCGTCAGGCCGGCGGCGTTCTGCGGGATCACCGGCTTCAAGCCGACCTACGGCCGCATCGACATCTCCGGATTCATCCACTGCTCCCCTTCGGTCGACACCATCGGCACCTTCACCCGGGACGTCGCCACGGCGGGACGGGCCGCTTCGGTGCTCTGCGGCGAATGGCGGGCCGCGGTTTCCGCCCCGGGCCGGCCGGTCCTCGGGGTGCCGGAGGGCCCCTATCTCGACCAGACCGAGCCGGCTGCCCGGGAGGATTTCGAAAACCAGCTGGAGGTCCTGCGAAGCGCCGGGTACGAGGTCGTCGAAGCCCCGGCGTTCGAGGACATCGAGGAGATCGACTACCGCCACCGGCAGATGATGGTCGCCGAGATGGCACGGGTCCACGAGCCCTGGTTCGACGAGTACGCCGGCCTCTACGACGAGGGCACCGCGGCTCTGGTCGAGCAGGGCCGCGGCGTGTCGCGGGCCGCGGTCGAAGCAGCCCGCCGCGGCCGCGGCGAGCTGCGCCAGGAGCTCGAATCCCAGATGGCCGCGGAAGGCATCGACCTCTGGGCCTGTCCGGCAGCCACCGGCCCGGCTCCGAAAGGACTGGCGACCACCGGGGACCCGAGCATGAACCTGCCCTGGACCCACGCGGGAATGCCGGTGCTGGGGCTGCCCGCGGGCGAGTCTTCGGCCTCGGGAATGCCCCTGGGGATTCAGTTCATCGCCCCCGTGGGCGGCGACGAGGAGCTGCTCGCCTGGGGCGCGGGCCTGGAGCGGGACTTGGCGCTGGAGAGCGAGGGATGAGGTTTCACCAGAGAATAGTCGGGAGTCGGCAATGAACGCGGAGCAGACCTACCTGTTCGATCTCAACGGCTACATCCTGCTCGAGCAGGTGGTCCCGCCCGACCTCGTGGCGGCCTGCAACGGGGTGCTCGACCGCTTCGAGGGGATGGATCCGCGGGAGTACCCCGAGCCGCTGGTCCTCGGTACCGAAAAGACCGAGCGGGAGCTCTACATCTCCAACATCATGGAAGCCGACGCGGCGATGCAGCCGCTGATGGAGCTTCCCGAGGTCCTCGACGTGGTCGAGACCGTCACCGGCGGGCCCTGGCGCCTCAACCACACCTACGCGATCTATCGCTGGGGAGGCGGGTACACGCACATGCACATGCACGGCACGCCGATCCATCCGAAGTGCCAGTACCGCTGCCACAACGGGCAGATGATGTCGACGCTGACCAAGGCGGTGTTCCCGACCGTCGATTGCGGCCCGGAGGACGGCTGCTTCGCCGTGGTGCCGGGCACCCACAAGGCGAACTTCCCGCGCCCCTGGGGCCCGCACCCGGAGGAGGATCCCTCCCTGGTGCCGCTCCCGGCGAGGGCGGGGGACGCGATCATCTTCACCGAAGCCCTCACGCACGGTTCAACGGTCAACACTTCCCGCCGTCCGAGACGGACCCTTTATTATTGTTACAGCACAGGTTACATGCCCGACTGGGGCGGCCAGGGGCTGCGCTTCAGCGCCGGCCTCGACGCTCGTCTGAGCGCCGCGCAGCGCGAAATCGTCAAGCTCAAATAGGAAGAAGAGATGCTGTCTCGACAGGAAATCGAAGCGTACCACGAAAAGGGATACTGCAGCGTTGACGGGGTCCTGACCCCGGCCGAAGTCGCCGAGCTGCGCCGGGTCACCGAGGAGTTCGTCGAGAAGTCGCGGGAGGTGAGCGAGCACGACGGGGTCTTCGACCTGGAGCCGGATCACACCCCGGAGATGCCCAAGCTGCGCCGCATCAAGAGCCCGGTGAAGGCGCATCCGGCCTACGCCGCGGCCCTGCGCAACGACCGCATCCTCGACATCGTCGCGCAGCTGATCGGGGGGGACGCGATGCGCACCAACGGCGACAAGCTCAACATGAAGTCCGGGGAGTTCGGCAGCCCCGTCCACTGGCACCAGGACTGGGCCTTCTACCCGCATACCAACGACGACCTGCTCGCCGTCGGCGTCGCGATCGACGAAATGACCGAGCAGAACGGCTGCCTGATGGTCGTCCCCGGCTCCCACAAGGGGAAGATCTGGGACCACCACCAGGACGGCTGCTTCGCCGGCGCCGTCACCGAGGCCGGCTTCGACGATTCCAAAGCCGAGCTGATCGAGGTGGAGGCCGGCGGCATCTCCCTCCACCACGTGCGCACCCTGCACGCTTCGCTGCCGAACTCCTCGGCGAACCCCCGGCGCCTGCTGCTGCTTCAGTACTGCGCCGGCGACGCGTGGCCCCTCTGCCAGCAGCTCGACTGGGATCTCTACTGCGCCTCCTACGTGCGCGGCGAGCCCACTGTCGAGCCGCGCATGGAAAAGGTGCCCTGGCGCATGCCCCTGCCCGCCGCCCTGCGGCCCGGTTCGATCTACGAAACCCAGACGGTCCTGAAGAGCTCCACCTTCGGGGGATAGGGCGGCCGACAGCCGCGAGGCCGGAACAGCGCGGCCCGGCCCGCGCTCCGGTGTCCGGCTTCAACCCCTGGCAATTTCCGCGGAGCCATCCCTTCCGGCGGCACCTGGCGAGCCGGCCGCAGCCCAGGTGGACTTGTTCAACGGGCCGCCAAGGGGGAGTGCCGGCAGTCCACTTCTCAGTCGGGGCCCTGATTGCTGCACGAATACCTTCAGATCGTCCGCTCCTTCAACCGCGACGTACGCCTCTACCTGCTGAGCGGAGCCCTGGTGGGGTTCGCCTCCTCCAGCGGCATCTACAGCCTGCTTCTCAACATCTACCTGCTGCGCCTCGGGCACGACATCGGGTTCGTCGGCTTCGTCAACGCCGCCGGCGCGGCCTCCTACGCCCTGTTCTGCATTCCGGCAGGGGCGATGGGCAGACGCTGGGGGGCGCGCCGGATGATCGTCCTCGGACTCGCGCTCGTCGCCGTCGGCAACGCCATGCTGCCCTTCGCCGAGTTCGTGCCGCGCGCATGGCAGGCCGACTGGCTGATAGTCGCCCGCCTGCCGCGCGCCTTCGGGTTCGCTCTCTCCATCGTCAACGCCGGTCCCTTCCTGCTCTCGATCACGACGCGGGTCGAGCGCATCCACGTGTTCGCGGTGCAGGCGGCGATGTGGCCGATCGCCGGGTTCGCCGGCAACCTCGTCGGAGGGGTGCTGCCCGGAACCTTCGCGGCCCTGATGGGGGCCTCCCTCGACGGCCCGGCCCCGTACCGGTACCCGCTGTTCCTCGCCGCGGTGATGATCGTCCCGGCCGCCCTCGCCGTCGCCGCCACAAAGCCGACACCGGGCAGCCTCGCGGTCGGCGGTTCCGATGGGGAGTCGCCGCGTCCCCGCGGTCCCATGGCCGCGGTGGCGGGGGCCGGCTTCCTCTGCGCCATCTCCATGGCGACCCAGCAGACCTTCTTCAACGTCTACATGGACGACTTCCTCGGAGAGCCGACGGCGTTGATAGGAGCCGTCGCCGCGACCGCCATGCTGGTGAGCGGGCTGGCGGCCCTGTCGACGCCGCTGATAGTCGCCTCCCGGGGTCAGCGGGCAACCATTATCGCCACCTCGCTGCTGCAGGCGGCCGCCCTGCTCCCGGTCATGCTGTCGGGTAACTGGGCTGCCGCGGCCTGCACCCTCTTCTTCGTGCATTCGCTGTCGGCGATCCGGCTGCCCACCCTGACGGTCTTTCAGCAGGAAATCGTGGAGCCGCGCTGGCGGCCGGGGATGGCCGCGGTGAGCTCGATGGCCATGGGGTGCTCCTTCATGCTGACCGGCAGCTTCGGCGGGCAGGTGATCGCCGCATCCGGATACGGGACCCTGTTCGCGATTGCCGCGGCCGCCAGCATCGCGGGGACCGTGCTCTTCGCGATCTACTTCCACCCCGCCCGCAACGAGGAGCTGAAGACGGCGGCGGCGCAGCCGGCATAAGGGGACCGAGGGGAGGATTCCCTTCCAATGGGGATCGGGCTGGCCTGGACCAAGCCTGACGGTATTGCCACCTGATCCCTGATCTGCGCGCCTCCTGGCTCGCCATCGCCAATTCCAACCTCAAAGCAGACCTTCCCACCCCCGAGAGATCGATTGACAAATGCCTGGAACTTCAGTTAAGATGCTGAGTTCGAGTACTTTGATCGACCGGGCCTGAAGACCATTCCGAAGCGAAATTGCGGCCCGTATTCTTGAGAAAAGAATGGTAGCCGGACAGTTCGGATCATGCCTGAAATAAGTCGATTTCTTGGGATAGTGATCCGCATGTATATCCGCGATCACCCACCGGCTCATTTTCATGCGGCCTATGGCGAATACGAAATCACTGTAGATATCGAAACTGGTGTTGTAACTGGACTTTTGCAAACTCCGCTTTTTTACACAAGTTTTAGGTGTGTGACGATTCTCTCCTGCGTCCACCCTACTGTTGTGGCCTGTTCGACCGCCCAGGAGATGGTTTTGCTGAGCGTCTCTCGCGACACGGCTCGACAGGCCTCGCCAATGGTCGTTAGCACGGTATGAGCCCAGTCACGCGCACGGCCCTGCCGCCTCCGTGCCATGAGCAGACTGTGCGTCAGCATCACGAGGTACCTATGCCGGGTCTGGCCCTCGCCGCTGCGTAACTGACCGTCTCCCATGCCCAGATGGTGCTTGCCGTCCCGATGAAAAGTCTCGGTGCCCGTCCAGCGTTTGCGATAGACGTTCAGAATACGACTGATCTCCCAGTGCACGCGATTGGTCAGTAGAAACTTGACCGCTTCCCTGCCGTTCTTGCGATCCCACAGGATCAGCAAACGAACGCGGTGATCGAGCTTGGGCAGGCGCACGGTCTTGGTGAAATACCATTGTTTGCGCTTGCCGATGCTGACCTGTTTGCGATCCTCGGGTGGGATATTCGCAGCCACTTCCGCGGCCTTCATCAGGCCGCCCTTGAACTCGACCTTGCGGTTGCTCTTCAGGGCCCCTACGTAGCCGCGCCCATGACTATGGATGTGATCGAGACACTCGACACTGCTGAAGTAGCAGTCGAAGGCGAAATCGCCCGGGATCTGTCGGAAAACGACCCCGTCCACCAGCTCTTTGAACAGCTCGGTATGGCTCTTGAAGGACGCGCCCGTCTCCCCTTCCTGGCGCTTGCGAAAGCGACGGAATTCCAACGGATAGTATTTCCCCGAGGTGCACCACGTAGTTGGCGATGACGTAGTCGTGGGCAATCCTATGGCGCTGGTCGGAGTGATCCCAAAACCAACCCACGTCCTCGATCTTGTCTCCGCTGTGGCCGACCAAGGTGTTGTCGATGGCGATCACCCCGCGCGCCGAATAGCGCGTCGAGGGGGGGTCCTGCAACCATTCCAGGCGGTGTTCGTTGAGCCATTTCCCGTCCCATCGCACCTGCGTAATCCAGCGGTTCAGGCAGGATTGATCGGTGGTCTCGACGAACTCGGCGTTGATCGCCGATACATGTTTGCGTTCGGCCACCAGAAGCCCGGTCAGGTATTCGCCAAAATGCCGGCGCTCCGGGGCGTTGGCGAAGATGCCGCCGAACTCTGCCACCGCTTCTTCAACCACCGTGGGAAGTCAACAATACCTGGCATGAACAACCTCTCTCATGGCCAGGGGAAACGAAAGCGGGGGATGCCTTCGTTCTACCAAACATACCAAGTTCCATCGAATTGGCGCTACCCTCTATCCTTGACCGATTATCCCAGGAATTCTGCCTTTTGCAAAAGTCCAGGTACATCACTGTCATTTCGAAAACAAGTTTAAGTTTGCCTATTTTGAGATAGGTTCTTCATACGCAATCCTCTTTCCTGGTGGTGAATGACCGCCCCCATGAGCCGGAGATACCTTTCCGGCATGGTTCGTTTGCCCTTCTCCCACAGGCAGATTTCAGCCTCACTGACGCCGAGGGCGATCCCCAGCTCCCATTGATACATGCCGATGGCATCGCGGGCTTTTTTTAATTGGTCTTGCGTCATTTTCTGTGCTCCTTTTTTTAGTGGTTGATCTATCTCCTTGTGGCATAATGGGTTAGGGACAAGCCGATGATGTTCACCGACAAATAGCTTGATTTGCGATTGTTCATTGCGTACCATATCCCGGATATGAATCCCTTCATCACAGAAATTCCAGGAGATGAAGGAAATGGCACTCAAGCAGCTTGGTAGCACCTACCTCGTAGCTAACGACAGCGGTGGTAGCGTCGTGAACGACACTGAAACTGCGTATCGCGGCTGGAAAGACTTCCTGTTGTGGGTAGATGTCCCGGTTGTTCCGGGACGACAGGTGAATGTCACAGTCACCAACGCGGACGACCAAGGGAACTCTCACGGCCTCAAAGCGAGCCTATACCAGTGCGATAACCTCCTTGATGACCCTGGCAGCAACCCGGAATCCGGCTCCGTGGTCCTTCCGGACTAAAGGGACGTGAAGACCGTTACCCTGGACATACCCAACAGCAGACCACAAGGGCTGTATCGACTACGGGTGGAGCCGACCAGCAACAACACCTATTACACGGTGGAATTCAAAAACATCTCCTGGTATGCAATGGAATGTTGGGAGCCGCGATTCAACTGGTATATGTTCGGTAGGTCGAGTTCCGACCTTGGCACGGTAGAGCAGTATTTCTTTATCCCCAAGCTACCGACAGGAGAGACGGTTCGTGTCCGCTTGCAATCGGAAAAGGGCGGCGAACAAGCCAAGCTGGACATATACAAGGACGGCAGCGACACCTCTCTATTTACCCTTGAGACATACGGGGGAGCCGCGACTGGAGACCAGAATCCCTATTTTGATACAGGGGGGACTGCCCACCGATGCCTTGCCGACTTCTGTCCCTGGAGGGATATACAAATTCAAGCTTACCAGCCCCACTCGATCAGGCGAACAGCCTTCCGGTAATACTTGGATACGCTTCAGCCGCAATGTTCCACCGTATTTTGCCAACAGTCCCGACCGGCTGATTTACCCGATTGTCCACCGGGAGTTCGATCCGGTTTTGTATACATCGAAAAGTGGTGCTCCACCTAACCGACAGACCTACCGGGCATACCTGACGGTGCCGCGAGGACAGGCTGGAACTCCTTTAGACGGGAAGCTCAAGGTAAACGTCAACAATACCGTCTCCTATGCGACAGCTCCCAACTACATCGCATCGATAAGCGTTGCAGCCTCACCGACCAGGAAAAGTATATCTGGAGACAATGTCCAGGCGCAATTACTGGACATAAACGACAATCTTCTCGCGGACAGCACCGACAGGGTTGATAATGTCTATTTTGTCCCGGCCCCCGACTACGGAGACGACTGGCCTGATATGATGCTGGTTGCCTACGACAACGGCAACGGCAATGCGGTAAACTCTCCGATCCTTAAGGCTGCACACTTCAATGTCATTCAGACTGACATAGAAACTACCTTGAGCATCATTGACGACGACGATACAAAGGCATTCGGAGCCCTGTATTCGAAAACAGGAACTATTAGAGATTGGTTTAACGAGCCTACAGGAAATCACCCTAACGATTCGAGAGTTCTGTTTTGGGGTCTGAAAGATGAACCAGACTCGGGACCGGGAGCCGAATTCGTTCCAGGGGGGCAAATAGTTACTCCCGTAACATCCCTCAAGGACCTATACGACGGGCTGTATGACTACAAGGGCAAGACTTCGGCAAAGCCCTGCTCCCTGAACATTATGCACCCGATCTTTCTGGAAGAATTCTCCAAGGGGTGCGACATTATATCCTCAGACCCCTTCGTCAAAGACAATACAGGGACAAACCAGAAGCGCATTACCGACTGTGCTGCGGAAATGAAGCGCCTTGCTGGAGATACGAAAAAGACGCTCGTCATATTATGGTGGTGGGCTCCAGACCATCCTATTTCAACCGCCATTAACAAGTGTATATTCGCAGCTTCATTCGACACAGCAGATGACGCGGACGTGAATGGAATCGGCGGATTTAACTTCTCCGGCAGCGAGGGTAAGCTCAATCAAGACACAGACCTTTGGGATAAGATTACGGAGAAAAACGACTCCGTATGATGGCCATCATACTGTTGGGGATTCTCTGTATAGGGGTCCCCAGCAGTTCCCAAACCAGCAAGATCGCTTTTTCTACAGGCGACGGGCTCTATGTTGTCGATTCGGCTCCCGATGCCACCCCTTTTCATCTAACCGATAGACTAACAACGGATGCCCCTGTCGAAGGAATTCCGATACATCCGGGATCATTTGATTGGTCTCCAGACGGCAAACAGATTGTATTTCTGCATTACGATACGGTAACCAATCCAACAGACATTTGGATTATCAATTCGGATGGATCAAACCCTCGGGAGCTGCGGCGGCGTCCAAAGTATGAAAACACCACTCGTTCATATTATGATCCTGTTTGGTCTCCGGATGGATCACGGATTGCATTTGTCGATAGGCTACATATATCCATTATCAATTCGGATGGAACAGGCTATGTCCAACTGTATACACCAGCCGGGAATTTAGACTGGTCTCCTGGCGGGCAATTTGTATATACCTACAAAGGCCATGTTGGTATTCTGAATTCAGACGGAACAGATAGACAGATTTTGTTGTCGAGCGATCAATGGTATTCTGACATTCAGGTATCTCCGGATGGCAATAAATTAGTCCTTCCTAAGGGATATGAAGAAATTTGGCTAATGGGAATTGACGGTTCTGACCTTCGCTACCTTACGGATGGACTTAACCCGACTTGGTCTCCTGACTCCAGGCGCATAGCATTCAACAGAAAGGATGAAGAACAACTGTTCCTAATCGATGCTGATGGCAGTAACTTCCAGGTCTTACTTGACTTCCCGGCTTGGGAGCCTTCCTGGTCGCCCTGGCTGTCTGACGAAACGGCAATCACTCCTATCAGTTGGGGACAGGTAAAACGTGCGAATTAGGCAGCTCATTAGCTCGGTAAGGAGAAGACTCAGGAAACCCTTGTATTTCAATGCCATCACGATTCTGGAAACGCAAACGCATAGATCAAGCCTGTGCCGTAATCGACGGCATACGCAAGACGTGGCCGGGCTACCGCAGGATGCATTCAAAACCGGAAACAGGCTGCCTGATTCGCGTGCTACGTATCGCTACTACTACCGCAGTAGCCAGCAAGTTCAAGGTCGAAGAGTGCGTTGTAACAGCCTCCCTCACTTATCACTGGACTTTTGCAAACTCCGCTTTTTTACACAAGTTTTAGGTGTGCGACGATTCTCTCCTGCGTCCACCCTACTGTTATGGCCTGTTCGACCGCCCAGGTGATGGTTTTACTGAGCGTCTCTCGCGACACGGCTCGACAGGCCTCGCCAATGGTCGTTAGCACGGTATGAGCCCAGTCACGCGCACGGCCCTGCCGCCTCCGTGCCCTGAGCAGACTGTGCGTAAGCATCACGAGGTACCTATGCCGGGTCTGGCCCTCGCCGCTGCGTAACTGACAGTCTCCCATGCCCAGATGGTGCTTGCCGTCCCGATGAAAAGTCTCGGTGCCCGTCCAGCGTTTGCGATAGACGTTCAGAATACGACTGATCTCCCAGTGCACGCGATTGGTGAGTAGAAACTTGACCGCTTCCCTGCCGTTCTTGCGATCCCACAGGATCAGCAAACGAACGCGGTGATCGAGCTTGGGCAGGCGCACGGTCTTGGTGAAATACCATTGTTTGCGCTTGCCGATGCTGACCTGTTTGCGATCCTCGGGTGGGATATTCGCAGCCACTTCCGCCGGATAGTATTTCCCCGAGGTGCACACGTAGTTGGCGATGACGTAGTCATGCGCAATCATATAGCGCTGGTCGGAGTGATCCCAAAACCAACCCACGTCCTCGATCTTGTCTCCGCTGTGGCCGACCAAGGTGTTGTCGATGGCGATCACCCCGCGTCCCGAATAGCGCGTCGAGGGACGCTCCTGCAACCATTCCAGGCGATGTTCGTTGAGCCATTTCCCGTCCCATCGCACCTGCGTAATCCAGCGGTTCAGGCAGGACTGATCGGTGGTCTCGACGAACTCGGCGTTGATCGCCGATACATTTTTGCGTTCGGCCACCATCCCGGTCAGATACGCGGCAAAGTGACGGCGCTCCGGGGCGTTGGCGAAGATGCCGCCGAACTCTGCCACCGCGTCTTCAACCACCGTGGGAAAATCAACAATACCTGGCATGAACAACCTCTCACATGGCCAGGGGAAACGAAGGCGGGGGATGCCTTCGTCCTACCAAACATACCAAGTTCCATCGAATTCGCGCTACCCTCTATCCTTGACCGATTATCCCAGGAATTCTGCCTTTTGCAAAAGTCCAGTTGTAACCGGAAGATTCCCGAGGAGAGCACTGAGTGCCGTACTCGAGTGGTACTTCTTTGCATCAAGACGAACTCAGGGCCAACTGGGAAGCCGCAATGAACCGAAAACCATTGTCAAAAATCAAACCATTGGAGTAGGTCATGTTCATACATGTTGAGCAAGCCAAATATATAGATGGCTATAGAGTATGGTTGTCATTCAATGATGGAGTTGCTGGCGAGGCCGATTTGTCATCTGAGTTATTTGGTGAAGTTTTCGAGCCGTTGAAAGACCAAAAATTCTTCAAATCTTTCACTTTGGAAGGACATACGCTTTCATGGAGCAACGGAGCAGATTTTGCCCCCGAGTTCCTGCATGAGCAGGTATGCTTCGCGAAGGCAGCCAGCCAGGGGACAATAACGCAGCCTGCCTCAGGCTGGAGATTCCATGGCGAACCCAACCACTGACGACCTCGAGGGACAGCTGGCAGATCAGGGGTTCTGCCTCCTCGAAGAGGTGATTCCCCCGGCCGAGGTCGACCCGGTGGGCGCCGACGTCCTGCGCGCCGTCGACCTGCACCGGCAGGAACGCACGGACGCGCCTGCGAACATCGGCGCCGTCTCCGGTCTGATCCGCTACTGCCAGTCCTTCACCCCCTACCTCATCGAAGACCGGCTCGCCGCCCTCTGCCAGGCCCTGCTGGGGGAGCATTACCGGGTCTCCTACACCTCCTCGATCGTCAACTACCCGGGCAACGCCCGCGGCGACTGGCACGCGGACTGGCCGTTCAACCAGCGCAACGCCGGCCACGTCGAGGCCCCGTACCCGGACATGGTCATGCACCTGACGACGCTGTGGATGCTCTCCCCGTTCACCAGGGAGAACGGCGGCACCCTCGTGTCGCCGGGAAGCCACCGCGAGCCCAACAACCCCAGCGGCGGCAACGGCGTCGATCCGCAGTCCGTTCTCGAAGGGGAGACCGCTCTCACCGGCGACTCCGGCACGGTGGCCGTGCTCGACAGCCGGCTGTGGCACGCCGCCGCGCCCAACCGGTCGGACCAACCCCGGGTCGGGCTGGCGATCCGCTTCGCCCCCTGGTGGCTCAACCTCGACAGCCTGATGCCGGGAAGCGACGAGCGCCGCAGGCTCGCCGACGAAAGGGGAATGAAGGAAAACCTGGTTCCCCCGGTGCCGCGGGAGCTGTTCGAGCGGCTCGCCAAGGAGGTCAGGCCGCTGTTCCGGCACTGGGTCCGGTAGTGCGTTGGCGCGTTTGCCAGGGGCCCACGAGGTCGAGGATGCCCCCCCCCCCGCCGGCAACTAACCCTTCCCAAGCAGAAGGGCAGGTAGTTGGTCGTAGTGGGAGAAAACGGCGTCGGCGCCGGCACCGAGCAGCACCCCGGCCGGATGCGACGAAGTGAACCCCAGGGCCTTCATGCCCGCGGCCTTCGCCGCGGCGATTCCGGGAACCGAGTCCTCCACGACGTTGCAAATACGAGGCTCCGCGCCGAGGAGTCCGGCGGCGCGAAGGAACAGGTCGGGGGCCGGCTTGCCGCGGGCGACGTCGGAGGCGCTGCAGACGACATCGAAGAACCCCTCGAGGCCGGCGGTGCGCAGGGAGAAGCGGATCTTCCCGTGGCGGCCGGAGGAGGCGACGGCCATGGGCACGTCCCCCGCCTGGAGCCGTTGCAGCACCCGCGTCAGCCCGGGAAAGGCCCGCAGGCGGCCGCGGGCGGCAGCGAAGAACTCCTGCTCCTTCTCGTCGATCAGGTGATCGCCGAGATCGACGGCGGGGTGCCGCTCCCGGAAGTGATCGAGGACGGCGGCGTCGCTCTGCCCGATGAAATCTTCGATGTCGGAGAGCCGGAACTCTATGCCGCGGCCCTCCAACACCGGCAGCCAGGCGCCGCAGCTCAACGCCTCGCTGTCGACGAGCACTCCGTCGACGTCGAAGATGACAGCGTACATGGCAACTCCTAAGTTTGCAGCGGCCGCGGGAGGGCCCTTCCGGCCGGCTCCATCCCGCGGTCGCAAAGACAGCGATCGGGCACCCGCCAGGGCCGATGACAACGCTCTTCAGCAGCGCGTGAAATCTAAGTGATCGACGTACGAACCATACGCAACGACCCCGAATCCCTGCGGCGGGCGATCCGCCTGCGCCGCGTCGACCCGGCCAAAGCGGACGTCGACCGCTGGCTCGCCCTCGACGGGGAACGCCGCCGGCTGCAGGCGGAGATCGACGAAGTAAACGGCGAGAAGAAGCAGCTCGCCCGGCTCGGCAGGACCGACCCCGATGCCGCCCGCAGCAGGGGGCAGGAGCTGCGCGAGAAGGGGCGCCGCCTCGAAGCCGAGTTCGGCGAGGTCAGCGGCGAGTGGCAGCAGATCCTCGACTGGTTTCCCAACTGGCCCCACCCCGGCATGCCGGACGGGGACGACGAGTCCGACAACCCCGAAGAGAAGGTGTGGATCCCCGGTGCGGGGTACCGCCCCCGCGAAGAGCTGGGAAGCGGCGGCCACAGCGCCGCCTCCATGCCGGCGATGCCCCTGCACGCAAGCGGCGAGTTCGCGCCGCGGCAGCACGCCGACCTCGGCCCGGCCGTCGGCATGGAGACCGCCCAGGCGTCCGAGGTCTCCGGCTCCCGCTTCGCCTACATCCGCGGGGCCTCGGCCCGGATGCAGCTCGGCCTGCAGCAGCTGCTGTCCGGAGAGCTCCTGCGCCGGGGCTACGAGATGATGGTGCCGCCGCTGCTGGTGCGCGAGCGCTCCCTCTACGGGACCTCCCATTTCCCCGAAGGCCGGGACCAGGTGTACGCCATCCAAACCGACAACGTCGAGGAGGGGACCGAGCTGTTTCTCGTCGGCTCCTCGGAGCCGGCCAACTTTAGCTACTTCATGGACCGCACCCTGGCCGAGGATGACCTGCCGGTCAGGCTGTTCGCCTCCACCACCTGCTTCCGCTCCGAGGCCGGCTCCTGGGGCAGGGACGTCAAGGGGATCAAGCGGGTGCACCAGTTCGACAAGATCGAGATGAACTCGGTCTGCGCGCCGGAGCAGTCGCAGCGGATGTACGAGGAGTTCGGCGAGATCAACGAGTGGCTGCTGCAGACCCTCGAGCTTCCGTACCGGTCGGTCGACAAGTGCGGCGGAGACGCCGGCTACCTCGCCAGCCACCGGCAGCGCGACTTCGAGGTCTGGCTGCCGGGCAGCGGCGAGTTCATGGAAGTCATGACCGACACCAACACCACCGACTACCAGGCCCGCCGCCTCAACATCCGCTACAAGGGCAAACAGGGCGGGCCGAGGTTCTGCCACACCGTCAACGACACCGGCTGCGCCATGGGGCGGATGCTGATCTCCATCGTCGAGAACTACCAGCAGGCGGACGGTTCGGTGATGGTCCCCGGGGCGCTCCGGGACGCCGTCGGCCGGGACTTCGTCGCCGCGGGCTGAGGCCCCCTCGCCGGCGGTGGCCGCGGCCGGGCGATGACCGGTGCCGCCGGAATCGAGTACCGCCAACCGATAGTTTCCAGATGTCTTCGATTTACTACAGCCCGCCGATAACCTGATGACTGCGCGAATCCTGGACGGAAACGAGATAGCCGCGGGGATGCGGGAGAAGATGCGGCGGGAGGTTGCCGCTCTCCGGGTGTGGCACGGCCTCGTCCCGGGGCTGGCGGTGGTGCTGGCCGGCGACGACCCGGCGTCCCTCTCCTACGTCAAGGGGAAGCGCCGGGCCTGCGAGAAGATCGCCATCGACTCGCGCGAGCACCGGCTTCCCGGCGACGTCCCGCAGGAGGAGCTGCTGGAACTGATCGCCGCCCTCAATGCCGACGAAACGGTCCACGGAATCCTCGTGCAGCTGCCCCTTCCCCAAGGCCTGGACGAGAGCCTCGTCCTCAACGCCGTCGATCCCGGCAAGGACGTCGACGGACTGCACCCGGTGAACCTCGGCCGCATGCTGCGCCAGGAGGAGGGCTTCCTGCCCTGCACGCCGCACGGGGTGGTGCAGATGCTGAGGCGTAGCGGCATCGAGATGGCGGGAAAGCACGTCGTCGTCGTGGGGCGCAGCACCCTCGTCGGCAGGCCGCTGGCCAACATTCTGGCGCAGAAGGGGCCAGGGGCCAACGCCACGGTGACTGTCTGCCACACCGGCACCCGCGACATCGGCGCCCACACCCGCGCCGCGGACATCCTGATCGCCGCGGCCGACCGCCCCCACATCATTACCGCCGACATGGTCGCCGAGGGCGCCGTGGTGATCGACGTCGGGGTGGTGCGCATCGAGGATTCCACCCGCAGAAGCGGCTATCGCCTGATCGGCAACGTCGACTTCGACAGCGTCAGCAGGAAGGCGAGCGCCATCACCCCGGTCCCGGGAGGGGTGGGGCCGATGACGATCGCGATGCTGCTCTTCAACACCATTCTCGCCGCCAGGCGGGCCGCAGGGCCCGGCTGAGCGCCGACAGAAAACGGAGCTACTCATGGCAGCCCCCGTCGTTCCGATACTGATCGGGGACAGGTGGACCGAGCCCGAGACGGCTGAGTTCACCCCCGTCCACCAGCCCTCGAGCGGGGCCGTGATCGCGCGCGCTCCCCAGTGCACGGCCCGGGAGGTCGACATCGCCGTCCGCACCGCCCGGGAGGCTTTCCCCGGCTGGGCGCGGACGCCCGCCCCGGATCGCGCCCGCGTGCTCTTCCGCTACCGCGAGCTGCTCGAGGCGCGCTTCGAGGAGCTGGCCCGGCTGGTCGTGTGCGAGAACGGCAAGACCCGCGAGGAGGCCCGGGGGGACGTCCGCCGCGGCATCGAGGTCGTCGAGTTCGCCTGCGGCATCGGCCATCTCGCCAAGGGGGAGATCCTGCCGGAGCTGGCGCGCGGCATCGACGGCTGGGCGACGCGCGAGCCGATAGGGATCTGTGCCGGCATCACGCCGTTCAACTTCCCGGCGATGGTGCCGATGTGGATGTACCCCCTGGCGATCGCCTGCGGCAACAGCTTCGTCCTCAAGCCGAGCGAGAAGGTGCCGCTCACCGCCAACCGCCTGGCCGAGCTGTTCCTCGAGGCCGGCCTGCCGCCCGGGATCCTCAACGTCGTCCACGGCGGCAGGGAGGTGGTCGAGGCCCTGTGCGTGCACCCGGAGGTCGCCGCGGTCAGCTTCGTCGGCTCCTCCGGGGTCGCCGGCCGGGTGTACGAGCTGGCGGCCCGCCACGGCAAGCGGGTGCAGTCGGCCGGCGGCGCCAAGAACGTGCTGCTGGCGATGCCGGACGCGGTGGAAAGCGGGCTCGTCGGGGAGGCCCTGGCCGGGAACGCGACGATTGATGCGATCATGGGCTCCGCTTTCGGCTGCGCCGGGCAGCGCTGCATGGCCGGCTCCCTGCTGATGGGCGTCGGCGCCGGGGCCGAGCCCCTGCGCGAGCAGGTCCTGGCGGCCATGGACGGCCTCGAGGTCGGCGACACCCTGGCCGACCGCGGCGCCGGCATGGGGCCGGTGATCGACCCGGCGGCCCGGCAGCGGCTGTTCCGCTGCATAGAGGAAGCGCCGGACCAGGAGCTCGAGGTCGCCCGCGATGGCCGCGAGGGCATCCCTGAGGAGGGGTTCTTCGTCGGCCCCACCCTGCTCGACCGGGTGACCCCCAACCACCGGGTTTTCAGCGAGGAGCTGTTCGGCCCGGTGCTCGGGATGATGCGGCCGTCGACCGTCGACGAGGCGATCGCCTGGGTCAACCGCATCCCGTTCGGCAACGCCGCCACCATCTTCACCCGCGACGGGGGGGCGGCCCGCCGCTTCGCCCGCGAGGCCGAGTGCGGCATGATCGGCATCAACCTCGGGGTGCCGGCGCCGATGGCCCTGTTCTCCTTCTCCGGCTGGGACCAGTCGTTCTTCGGGGACCTGCACGTCCAGGGGAGCGAGGGGGTGCTGTTCTACACCCGGCAGAAGACGGTGCTGGCGCGCTGGCCCGACTAGGAACGGCAGCACCGCGCATCAGCCTGCAACTCATCTCACCTGTTCACGGGATACCTGTATGACCCTAACACCCGCCTGCACCCGCCCGGCCCGGCCCGCCTACCGCCTCCAGGGATTCGCCGCCGAGTACCTCGCCAACGTCACCGAGCAGTGGGTGAAGCCGGCGCCGGCGGCCAACCCGGCGATGCTCGACATGTTCCGCGACCGCGACCGCTACCCGCTGCGCGACATGGTCCCCTGGGCCGGGGAGTTCGCCGGCAAGTACCTGACCAGCTCGGTGCAGATCCTGCGGCTCACCGGGGAGAGTGACCTGCGCCGCCACCTCGGGCGCTTCGCCGCCGAGTTCGCCTCCCTGCAGGCGGAGGACGGGTACCTCGGCCCCTGGCCACGCGCCTGTCGGCTGACCGGCAAAGCGCCCAATCGCAAGGGGATGAGGACGTGGGACGCCTGGGGCCACTACCACGCCATGCTCGGGCTGTTGCTCTGGCACGGGGAGAGCGGCAGCGGCCAGGCCCTGGAGTGCACCCGGCGCATGGGCGACCTGGTCTGTGACAAGTTCCTCGGCCGCAAAGGGCGCGGCAGGCGCCTCGTCGACACCGGCAGCAGCGAGATGAACCTCGCCGTCATCCACTCCCTCTGCCTCCTCTACCGCAAGGTCGCGGAGCAGCGCTATCTCGACATGGCCCTGCAGATCGCCGGCGAGTTCGGCGCCCGCGGGCCGGACGGCCCCGCCGGAGACTACCTGCGCACCGCCCTGGCAGGGGAGGAGTTCTACGCCACTCCGAAGCCGCGCTGGGAGAGCCTGCACCCGATCATGGGGATGGCCGAGCTTTTCTGGCTCACCGGGAAGGAGGATTTCCGCACCGCCTTCGAGCACATCTGGTGGAGCATCGTCAAGCTCGACCGCCACAACAACGGCGGCTTCACCTCGGGGGAGAAGGCGCAGGGCAACCCCTACCACCGGGCCGCCATCGAGACCTGCTGCACCGTCGCCTGGCTGGCGATGAGCGTCGAGATGCTCAAGCTGACCGGCAGCTCCGTCGTCGCCGACGAGATCGAGCTGGCGACCCTCAACTCCGGCTTCGGCCTGCACTCCCGCTCCGGCCGCTGGGTGACCTACAACACCCCGATGGACGGGGTGCGCAACGCCAGCGCCCACGACATCGTCTTCCAGGCGCGCGCCGGCAGCCCTGAGCTCAACTGCTGCAGCGTCAACGGCCCGCGGGCGCTGGGCATGATCGGCGACTGGGCGCTGATGAGGGAGCGGGGAGGGCTGATCCTCAACTGGTACGGCCCCGGGTCGATGACGGTGCGGGCCGGCGGCACCTCGGTCGAGCTGAAGCAGGAGACGGAGTACCCGCGCCTGGGCTCGGTACGGCTGCGGGTCAGTCCCGCAAGGGCGGCGGAGTTCGCCCTCAAGCTGCGCATCCCCCACTGGTCGAAGCAGACGTCCCTGCGCGTCAACGGCGAGCCGGTCCCCGCCGAAGCCGGCTCCTACGCCGAGGTAAGCCGCACCTGGCGGCGGGGGGACCGCGTCGATCTCGACCTCGACTTCTCCCTCCATTTCTGGCGCGGGGAGAAGCAGTGCCGCGGCAAGACCTCCCTGTACCGCGGCCCGGTCCTGCTGACCTGGGACCGCCGCCTCAACAGCCTCGACCCGGCCGAGCTGCCCGAGCTCGATGCGGAGGAGGTGGATCCGGAGCTGGCGGAAGTCGACGGGACGGACCCGGTCGTCGCCGTCGACATGGAGGGGGCCGGGGGAAAGGTGCGCCTGTGCGACTTCGCCAGCGCCGGGGAAGGGGGCTCCCCCTACCTGTCCTGGCTGCGGGTCCGCAACACCGGAAAAACACCGTTCTCGAAAGACAACCCGTTGCGCAGCGGCAGAGCGCGCTAACCGACAGAGGAGATATGAAGTGGCAAAGTATCGCGTAGGGGTCATCGCCAGCGGCCGCATCGCCCGCGAGCACGGCCGCGGTTGGACCCGGTGTGAACGGACCGAGATCGTGGCCATCGCCGACTCCCATCCCGAGGCCCTGGCCAGCTACGCCGAGGACTTCGGGGTGGAATCGACTTACCTCGACTACCGCGAGATGATGGAGAAAGAGGAGCTCGACATCGTCAGCGTCTGCTCCTGGGACCCGCAGCACGCCGAGATGACGATCGCCGCGGCCGCAGGCAAGCCCAAAGCGGTGGTGTGCGAGAAGCCGATGGCGATCTCCCTCGGCGAGGGGGAGGCGATGATCATCGCCTGCGAGCGCAACGGCGTGAAGCTCGCCATAGGACACCAGCGCCGCTTCTACTCCTCCTGGAACGAGGGGGCCCGGCTCATAGCCGACGGCGCCATCGGCGAGCCGGAACGGCTGTGGACGGGGGTGCGCGCCGGCATGATGAACACCGGCACCCACGGCATCGACTGCCAGTTCTGCCTGCTCGGAGACCCGAAGGCGCTGTGGGTCATGGGGGGAGTGGAGCGCAAGACCGACCACCACATTTTCGGCCACCGGGTCGAGGACCGCTGCTGCGGCCTGATCGGGTACGAGAACGGGGCCACCGGGGTGATCGAGAACGAGCTCAGCGGCAACTACATGGTCGGGGCCACGGTCTACGGGACCGACGGCATGATGGTGGTCTCGGACAACAGCCTGAGGCACCTGACCGCGAAGGCCGCGGGGTGGCAGGAGTTCGAGCCGGAGGAGCAGGCCCGGGGCGGCTACGGGGACGCCTTCACGGACCAGGCCAACGGCATCGTCGACTGGATCGAGGGCAAGGTCGACAGCTACCGCAACACCGGCGAGGTCGGCAAGGCGACCCTCGAGGTGATGATGGCGGTGTACGAGTCGGCGCGCATGCACGAGCGCGTCGACCTGCCCCTGAAGACCCGGGACAACCCCCTGGACGTCGCCGTGGAAGAGGGGAGGATCCCGGTCGAGCGCCCCGGCGTCTGGGACGAGCGCTCCTTCCTGGTGCGCGGCGAGAGCATGACCTGGATCGCCGATCAGCGGGCCGGGAGATAACCCGCATGGAACCGGTACGAACCGCACTGATCGGATGCGGCGGCATGTCCGGGGCCCACGTGAGCGGTCTCGATGAGCTGCGACGGGCGGACCGCCGCCCCCTCGACATCGTCGCCGTCTGCGACCCTGACGCGGACCGCGCCCGGGAGCGGGCGGTCCAGGTGGCGGAGGTCCAGGGCTCGCAGCCGGCCGTGTTCGAGCGGCTCGAGTACCTGCTGGGCAGCGGCCCGGAGCTCGATGCGGTCGACATCTGCACCCTGCACTCCGCCCACCACGAGGTCTCCGTTCCCTGCCTCGAAGCCGGCCTCGCCGTCCTCATCGAGAAGCCGCTCGGGGTGACGATGCGGGCGGCGCGGCGCATCGTCGACGCGGCCACCCGCAGCCGCAGCCTGCTCGCCGTGGCCGAGCAGTACCGCCGCTCCCCCGAAGAGCGGGCGCGCCACTGGGCGGTCCGCCGCGGCCGCATCGGCAGGCCGCGCACCTTCTACTGGCAGGACGTGTCCGAGTCGCTGGGCAAGTGGGGGTGGCGCAGCTTCCGGCAGCATTCCGGGGGCGGCTGGGTGCTCGACGGCGGCGTCCACTTCGCCGACCTCTTCCGCTACCACCTCGGCCTGCAGCCCCGCCAGGTGTTCGCCGTGACCCGGCAGTACGAGCCGTTCCGCTACGACGTCGTCGCCGCACGCGCCGGCGCCTGGAGCGTCGACGTCGAGGACTCGTCGCACGCCCTGGTCTCCTTCGAGGACGACGTGGTGGTCCAGTGGACGTGGCAGGGGTCGGCCCCGGGGCAGGGGTTCCGGGCCCGCGTCCTCTACGGCAGCGAGGGCTGCCTCGACTGGGAGACCGGCCTGTGGGGGCGGCAGGGGGAAAACCTGTCGAACGAGGAGCTGGTAGCCGAGTTCCGCGGCAGTCTCGACGAGGAGGGGGAGGAGCAGCTGTTTCCCGGGGGAGTGACCCACCCGGTCGCGGTCGAGCTGGTGGATTTCGCCCGCGCCGTGCGCAGCGAGGGCCGCCCCGAGGTCGACGGCATGGAGGGGTTCAAGGCGCAGGCGATCTGCGCCGCCGTGTACGAGTCGGGCTGGCACGGCCGCCCGGTGACCCTGCGTGAGATCGAGCGCTGCGAGCTCGAGGGGTACCAGGCCGAGATCAACGCCGGCCTCGGCATCGAGTAGATCTGAAGTCCCGCATTCGCGCACAGGCGCAAGGAGAGTCGGAAAGATGAAATACCGCTTCGCCGAGATGATCTGGTACGAGATCAGGGATGCCGCCGCCCAGGACCGGGTCGCGGTGCTGCCGGTCGCCACCTACGAGGATCACGGGCCGCACCTGCCGGTCGACACCGACGTGGTGCTGTGCACGGGGGTCTGCGAGAGGGCGGTCTCCAAGATCCCGGAGGAGGCCGTGCTGGTTCCGGCCGTGCCCCACGGGTACAGCCCCCACCACATGGACTTTCACGGCACCCTGACGATCGGCTGGGACACCTTCATCCGCTACGTGAAGGACGTTTGCTGCTCGCTGGCCCACCACGGGTTCAAGCGCATCCTTGTCGTCAACGGCCACGGCAGCAACACCTCCCCCCTCGACTTGGCGGCGCGGCTGTCGGTGATCGAGTACGGCGGCGGCATCCTGTGCGCCTCCGTCAACCACTGGGACGTGCGCAAGGTCAAGGTGGAAGCGGAGGAGATCCGCGACTCTGACTACGGCGGCACCTCCCACGCGGGCGAGTACGAGACCTCCCTGTACCTGGCGATGAAGCCGGAGCTCGTCGACATGAGCAGGGCCGTCGACGAGCGCTCGCCGCTGTCGCCGAGCTTCCGCACCGACCTGATCTCGGGGAGGCACCCGGAGGGCTCGGCGGCGCGGCTGATTCCGTACTGGAGCCAGCAGACCGCCAGCGGGGTCATGGGAGACGCCACCCGGGCTACCGTGGAGAAGGGGGAGCGGTTCCTCGCCGCGGCCGTCGACGGCCTCGTCGAGCTGATCCGCGAGCTGAAACAACAGGAGATCCCGCCGAGGCGGGACCAGCACTAGAACAGCATCAGAAGGGAAAGAGGTTGGACATGACCGCAGCCCTGGAGACGGGCGCACGCATCTTCCACCGCACGCTGAAGGAGTCCTGGCCGGTGGTATCGCACGGCGAGGGAGTGTACCTCGTCGACTCGGAAGGCCGGCGCTATCTCGACGCCTGCGCCGGGGTGCACGTGGTCAGCATCGGCCACGGGGTCCGGGAGGTCGCCGATGCCATGCGCGAGCAGGCCGGCAAGGTCTGCTTCGCCTACTCGCAGTTCCTCACCGAACCGCAGGTCGAGCTGGCCGAGAGGATCGCCGCCATCGCCCCCGGCGATCTCAACCGCGTCTTCTTCACTTCGGGCGGCTCGGAGGCGACCGAGTCGGCGATGAAGATGGCGCGCAAGTACCACGTCGAGACCGGCAACCCAAGCAAGTTCCGCGTCATCAGCCGCTGGCAGAGCTGGCACGGCAACACCGTGGGGGCGATGTCGATGTCGGGGCGCAGCAGCTGGCGCGCCGACTACGGCCCCTACCTGATGGACTTTCCGCACCTGCCGCCGCCGATCCCCTACCGTTGCGACAACTGCGGCGAGTGCCGCGACTGCCTGGCGAGCTCCCCCGATGAGTTGGAGCGGGTCATCCTGCAGGAGGGGGCGCACAACATCTCCGCCTTCATCGCCGAGCCGATCCTCGGAACCTCCGCGGCCGGCGCGGCGCCGCCTCCCGACTACTTCCCGCGGGTGCGCGAGATCTGCGACCGCTACGGCATCCTGCTCATCGTCGACGAGGTGGTCACCGGCTTCGGCCGCACCGGCGTCGACTTCGGCATCGAGCACTGGCCCGGGGTGGTGCCGGACATCCTGACCACCGGCAAGGGGCTGAGCAGCGGCTACACCCCGATCGCGGCGACCGTAGCGACGGACGAGATCTACGAGGCCATCTACAGCCGGAGCCGGGCCTTCGTGCACGGCCACACCTACGGCGGCAACCCGCTCTCCTGCGCCACGGCGCTGGCGGTGCAGAAGTACATCGACGACCGCGGCCTGGTGCGGCAGTGCGCGGAGATGGGAGGATTGATGTACGAGCTGCTGCAAGAGGGGCTCGACCTGCCCATCGCCGGCGAGGTGCGCGGCGGCCGCGGGCTGCTTGCCGGGGTCGAGCTCGTGCGCGACAAGGAGCAGCGCACCCCGTTCGATCCCGGCCAGGGGGTCACCGCCGCGGTGGTCAAGGCCAGCTTCGACAAGGGGGTGCTCATCATGCCGGGGGCGCCCGGCATCATCGACGGCGTCAACGGCGACCACATAGCCATCAGCCCGCCGTTCACCATCGAGGAAGCCGAGGTGCGGCGCTCGGTCGAGGCCGTGCTCGAGAGCATCGACGAGGTCGGCCGGCAGCTGGGTTATTAAGTAGGGTCACGCTGCCCCGGCTTTCATCGACGGTGGTCCGTCGAGACCGATTCGAAACTACTGAGGGCCGAACGGGCAGCCGGCCGCGCCAGAGCAGCTGGCTTCAATCGCACATAAACCGAAAAGGATTTCCAGATGACCAAGCGCCTGGTCTACTTCAACGGCGACTACGTCCCCGAGGACGAAGCGCGCATCTCCATATTCGACTCCGCCCTGATGTTCGGGGACATGGTGTTCGAGATGACGCGGACCTTCAACCAGAAGCCCTACCGGCTGCGCCACCACCTCGAGCGCCTGTACGAATCGATCAAGTACGCCGAGATCGACCTCGACATGACCATCGACGAGATGGAGGAGGCGACCTTCGCGACCATCGAGAAGAACCGCGAGGCCCTCGGCGGCTACGACTTCCAGATCATGCACGACGTCACGCGCGGGGTCCTCGGGCTCTACGCCGAGCTGGTGCGCGAGGGGGAGACCCCGATCGTCACCATCAACGTCATCCCGCTGATCCGCCACATCGGCGGCATGGCCTCCAGGTTCGACACCGGGACCCACTTCGCCATCCCGCGGCAGCAGTCGGTCCCGGCCCGCTACATCGATCCCAAGGCCAAGAACCGCAGCCGCATCTTCTACAAGATCGCCGAGACCCAGGTGACCCGGATGGAGGAGGGGGCCATGGCCCTTCTCACCGACGAGCGCGGGTTCGTCACCGAGGGCACCGGGAACAACTTCTTCATGGTCAGGGACGGCCGCATCCTGACGCCCAAACCGCACGACATCCTGCGCGGCGTTTCCCGCGGCGCCTGCATGGAGCTGGCCGAGAAGCTCGGCAACCCGGTGATCGAGGCCGACATCGAGCCCTACGACGTGCGCGCCGCGGACGAGGCCTGGTTCACGAGCACGACCATCTGCATGGTGCCGATCACGCGATTCGACTTCCGCCCCGTGGGGGACGGCAAGCCCGGGCCGATCTACAGGCAGCTGCTCGAAGCCTGGTCGCAGGAGGTGGGGGTCGACATCGCCGGGCAGGCGCGCGAGTACGCGGAGCTGGCCGAGACCTGGAAGCCGTGATCGGGGGCGAAGTCCCAAGGGGACCCAGGAACTTGGCGCATGAACCAGCACAAGAAGCTGTTGCAGAGGATTCTCGGCGGTCGCTCTGATGCAAGTGTCCGCTTCGATGGTTTGCGTGGTCTGCTCCGAAATCTGGGGTTCGTGGAGCGAGTGAGGGGAAGCCACCATATCTTCAGGAAGGATGGTGTTGCGGAGAAAATCAACCTACAGCGTGACGATGGCCATGCGAAGCCCTATCAGGTGCAGCAGGTTCGAAAAGTAATTCTTAAATACGGACTGGGAGGAGAAGACTGATGTACAAATACGAGGTGATTCTTTTTTGGAGTAACGTGGACAGCGCCTTCGTAGCCGAAGTTCCTGAGCTTCCCGGATGCATGGCTCATGGTGACACGCAAGAAGCCGCACTCAGAAACGTCAATGAAGCGATGGCTCTCTGGATTGAAACAGCCAGAGAGTTCGGCGATCCAATACCCGAACCCAAGGGCGAGCGGCTGATGTTGGCTTGAGGAACCAAATAGAAATTTGCACATAAAGGAAATTCCATGGCTGTTCCAGATTTCCAATCCATCATGTTGCCCTTGCTTGAGTTGGCCGGGGAGGGCGAAACCCTGCAACTCCGCAAAGCTGTCGATATACTCGCAGAGCGTTTTGCCCTGACGGAAGATGAGAAAAGGGAACTCCTGCCGAGTGGCAAGCAATCGAAGCTTCACAATCGTGTCGCTTGGGCGCGAACTTATCTGAAAAAAGCCGGTTTATTGGATTCTCCCAGGAGGGGTTTCTTTTGCATTACCGACCGGGGCCGCAGAATCCTTGACGAAAAACCTTCTCGGATCAATGCAAAATTCCTCGAACAATTCGATGATTTCCAAATATTTAAACAATCCTCCCGTCCGCGTGCACCAGAAGTGGGCGAAACCGAAGAAGGTGAGAGTCCCGCGAACACCCCCGAAGAAACTCTTCAGGATGCCTATATGGCGTTGCGGAAGAATCTCTCGGATGATCTTCTGGAAACGATAAAGAAGTCGTCCCCGGAATTCTTTGAGCGCCTCGTCGTGGATCTGCTCGTCCGCATGGGGTACGGGGGCTCCCGGCAAGAAGCCGGTGAAGCCATAGGACGCTCGGGGGATGAAGGCATCGACGGGATCATCAAGGAGGATCGCTTGGGCCTGGACATCATCTACGTGCAGGCAAAGCGATGGGAGAGTGTCGTCGGCAGGCCCGAGGTCCAGAAGTTCGCCGGAGCTCTGCAAGGGCAGCGAGCACGCAAGGGAGTTTTTATCACAACTTCCACATTCTCTCGCGAGGCTGATGGGTACGTGGAGAATATCGAGACCAAGATTATTCTGATCGGAGGACCCGAGCTCGCCGAGCTCATGATCGACCATGGCGTCGGTGTGGCGACAGAAGACACATTCGAATTGAAGAGGATAGATCTGGATTACTTTACGGAGGATTGAGGAGGTGGAGGCGCATATATCGGCTATCGCCGTTTTGCCCATTCGCGAACCTACCGACAATTGCGCCGGGTTTCCGATCAGGTATTGGGATGTCCGGCCGGGGGTTACAGCGACCTTCCCAGGCCCATGATGCAGTTCTGGGCCAGGTCGGTGGATTAGAACCTGCCGAACTGACCGACGTATAACTTCCGAAGCCAAAGACAAGAGCACATGAGACTCAAGGACCGGATCGCCGTCATAACCGGGGGCGGCCAGGGCATCGGCCGCGGCATCGCCCTGCTGTTCGCCCAGCACGGGGCCAAGGTCGCCATCGCGGCGCGCTCCGCGGAAAAGCTGGAACGGGTGAAATCGGAAATCGAGGAAGCGGGCGGCGAGGTTCTGGCCCTGCCTGCCGATGTCGGGGTGCGTGAGCAGATGGAGGGCCTGTTCGCCGCCGTGAAGGAGCGCTTCGGCGGCCTCGACATCCTCCTCAACAACGCCGGTATCGGCATCGGCGATCCGGTCGAGCAGGTGAAGGACGAGGACTACGACCGCCTGATGGACACCAACCTGCGCGGCATGCACCTCGGCTGCCAGCTGGCCGTCCCCCTGATGAAGGCGCGCGGCCGCGGGTCGATTGTCAACGTCGCCTCCGTTCACGGGATCGAGGGCAGCCCCGGCAACACGGTGTACGCCACCTCCAAGGGAGGCATCATCGCCGGCACCCGGGCCCTGGCCGCGGAGCTGGCCCCTTTCGGCATCCGCGTCAACGTCATCAGTCCCGGCGCCATCTACCTCGGCGGCGACCGCGACCTGGTGCCGGAGAACCTCAAGCCGGAGGCGCGCGCCGAATTCGTCGAGCGCTTCGGCGACCGCAGCCGCATCGTGCACTGGAGCTTCCAGCCCCTGGAGATGGTCGGCGAGCCCGTCGACATCGCCTACCTGGCGGTCTACCTCGCCTCCGATGAAGCCCGTTTCGTCACCGGGCAGGAGATCACCGTGGACGGCGGCCTGACCACCTGTCTGGCGATCTGCCCCAGGGACGATCTGCGGGAGAAGCGGGACCAGGCCTTTCGCGAGATGGAGGCTTTCATCGCCGCCAACTCGGTGGAATAGCCTGCGGGTTTTGGCTCCGCTGGTTTGGGGCGCGAACTGCCGGGCAATTGGGGCCGGACGCTAGCCTCCGATTCCTTGCGGGAGGTGCCTGCTCGATGTTTCCTCAAACATGAGAGACCCATGATGGAAACACGCAGATAATGGACACCCCTTCAGTGAACTCAAGCACCCGGCCGGCGGAGACCGGGAGCACAGACAGCAGGAAGAGCCGCCGGCACCTTTCCTCCGAGGAGGCCCTCGACGTGGTCCGGGTCCGCGAAGCCCGCCGCGCCTTCCGAGACTTCCACGCGCAATGCTTCTGGTACATGCCGCCCGATATGGAGATCACCTTGGAGGACGTACCGGAGGTGGCTCGCGGTCTGCGGTTACACGGAGGTCGCCGGGGTTTCCTCCTCGCCGCCAGACTGTCCCCCTGACCTCGATTCAGACGCCGATGCTGAGGGCCATCGCCGCTCTTTGCTCGACGGCAGAAACCTGCCGGGACCACTCTCAGTCGCCGGGCTGTTGACCTCAAGCATCACCAAACCCCTGGAGGAGGAGCATGATGCCGCACACCTTCGATTTTCCGGTCTGACGCTGACCGTATCCATCGAAACGGATCCCCCCATGGAGGGGTTCGACCCGGTCTCCCCGGGGCAGGGGGCCGGCGGCCTGTACGAGTGGCGGACCGAGGTCACAGCCCCCGATGCCGACAGCCGGCTCCTTCGCTGGTCGCTGCGCCGCAGGGACGGAGCCCCCTTCGAGGTGGTGAATTGCACGGTCTCGACCGGGGTGCCTGCCGTCGACCTGCACCGCGTGTTCGTGCCGGCGCTGTACGAGGCGATCGGCAAGCGCGACCTGATCAGCCTGCCCTGGGGCGTGGAGGAGCGCACCTTCGCCGCCTGGTCCTTCCCCTTCATCGCCCTGCTCAACCGCGACGACGGCAACCGCTTCTGCATCGGTTTCATGGATCACGTCCGCGCCGCGGACATCCGCCAGAGCTGTTATGACGAGGACGCCGCGGTCGAGCTGAAGCGCCCTTCCCTCAAGACCTCCGAGTGGCGGGACGGCGTCTACCTGTCGCGGGCGCCGCGCCATCTCTTCGACGCGGTGCGCGCCTTCGCCCGCCAGTACGACCGCTTTCACCAGGTCCGGATCGCCGGGGCTCCCGCGGCCTCCTGGGACCCGGTCTGGTGCTCGTGGTACGGGATCAAGGGGGACGTCGACGCTGCCTACATCCTCGGCATGGCGCCGCTGCTGAGGGACTGGGGGTTCGGGTCGATCATCGTCGACGACGGCTGGTTCGTGCGCGACCATTTCGACGAGGAGACGGGGCACTACATCGCCGACGAGAGCAAGTTTCCCGACATGGCCGGGCTGGCCCGCCAGGTGCAGGAAGAAGGCCTCCGGATCCTGCTCTGGTGCGCGCCGATCTTCCGCCTCGGCGAGATCGTCCGGGAGCCCTTCGTCGCCGGGCATCTCTTTCACCCGGAGGGTCAGGAGCGGCCCGAGCAGTTCCTCTGCCCGCGCTGCCCGGAGGTGCGCGCCTATGCCGCGCGCATGGTCGGACACCTGCTGCGCACCTACCCGGTCGACGGCCTCAAGATCGACTTCATCGATCCCCTGAGGGAGCTCGCCTCACAGCCCTGCCAGGCGGCGCACGCCCACGACATCGACGACTTCGGGGAAGCGGTGCAGACCCTGCTGGCGGAGATGCACCGCTCGATCACGGCGGTGCGCCCGGACGCCCTGATCGAGTTCCGCATGAACTACTCGACCCTTGGCGACGCGCCCCTTCGCCACCAGCCACCGCGCCCAGGACGCCCCCTTCGACGGCGACCACATCCGCCGCATGTGCACCCGTCTGAGGAGCTACATCCTCGATCCCGGGGCCGGCCCCGAAGGCAACGTCGCCCCGCACACCGACCCGGCCTACTGGCTGCCGCAGGAGCCGGTGGAGAACGTCGCCCGCTTCATGGCCGGGCTGGTCACCAGCGCCGTCCCCATGCTGTCGATGGACCTGCGCGCCCTGCCGGAGGCGCACAGGCGGGTGGTGCGCGCCTGGCTCGCGTGGTACCGCGAGCACCGCGACCTGCTGCTGTTCGGACGCCACCGGGTGCTCGGCGCCGATGCCCACCACTCGCTGTTCTCCGTGCACAAGGAGGAGGAGGCCGTGTGGGGGGCATCTTCACCCCGGATGCCCCGGGAGTTTTCGAGCTGCCCTCGCCGCAGGTGCGGCGCCTGTGGATCCTCAACGGCAGCAGCAGGGGGCGGCTCTGCTGCCGCCTGGAGGGATGGCGGACGGAACGGCTCGAGGTGGGGATTCGCGACCGCTTCCTGGCGGAGCGGCAGGGCCTGCGGCTTCCGGTGGACGGCGGAGCGGCCGACCTCGATATCGAGGTCGAGATCGGCGGCGCCCTCGAGCTGACCGCCTGACCGAAAGGACACCAACAATGTCGGATTTCCAGGTTTTTGAAGGCCGCGCCCCGGGAGGGCGCGGGGGTATGGTCGAGCTGAAGGATGGGCGGTGGATGATGGTCTGGTCGGGACTGCATGTCAGCTACTCCGATGACCGCGGGGGAACCTGGTCGGCGAGCGAACCCCTTCAGGCCGGCGGCGACCCCATCGTCGGGACAGGCGACCCTACCTGCCTGGTGCGTCTGCAGTCGGGCAGGCTCGGCCTCCTCTACGGTCGCTCCAGTGGTCGAGGCGGCGGAACATTGTCCGGGTACGTGCTCCGTTTCCGCACCTCCGGCGACGAAGGGGGGTCATGGTCGGAAGAGACGGCCATCAACCTGCCCGGTGAGACCTCGAGCAACTATCACGACGTGCTCTTCCAGCTCCGGTCGGGCCGCCTGGTTCTGCCCACGCGGTTCTGTCCGACCTGCACGTTTCCGGAGCTGAAGGGCGCCGGCGCCTACGCCACCTTCCAGGGGAAGCGTTTCAGCGTAGAGGGCCACGCGCACAGCCCGGAGATCGACACGAGCCAGGTGTACTTCTCGGACGACGAGGGCGCCACCTGGAAACGGGGCCCCCAGGACATCGTGATCTGGCATCGGGACGGTTTCGGCGGCATGTGGCCCTGCGACGAACCCGGCGCCGTCCAGCTCCGCGACGGCAGGCTCCTGATGATGTTCCGCACGACGCTGGGCCGCCTGTACCAGAGTTTCAGCGATGACGAGGGACTAACCTGGTCGTTGCCGCAGCCGACGGAACTCGCCAGCTCCTATTCGCCCTGCCGCCTGCGCACGATCCCGGCCACCGGCGATCTGCTCTGCGTGTGGAACCAGGTGAGCGGCGACGAGATCCGCCGCGGTTTCCGCCGGTCGCGGCTGTCGCTCGCCGTCTCGACGGATGACGGAGTCAGTTGGAGGCACTTCAAGACACTGGAAGCCGGTGGTCCGGCGGATCGATCGGAGCGCATTGCCCCCGACGACGAAATCGGCATGGTGCGCGGCGAGAAGGAACTCGGCGAGCTTCCGGCCGGCATGATTTACGTGTCGTACCCGAACGCGCATTTCTTCGGGGACGAAGTTGCCCTGCTCTACGATTTCGGCCCGCGGCTGGATGCTTCCACGGATCCACCCTCCTGGCCTCGCTACCGCAAGATGGTCATCCGTCCGATCGCCTGGCTGTACTCCGACCCTGGAACCACAAGCCCAGAATGAGGGGGGGACCCTGCATCACGGGCGTCCCGGCCGGCGTTCGAGGCGGGAATTCAACCCGGGAAACAGCGGAAGCTGACCTCGGTCCGGCTCGCGATGGGCGTGCAGGCCACGGCAATTGCCCACTCCGGACACGGTTCGGGCCGCTTGCCGGCGCCCCCGGAGCCGTCCTATTCTCCGCCCTTCCTGCAGCGGCGATCACCAACCGAAAGGATCGATTTCATGAGCGCGACCGAAGGACTGTTCGAGACCGATGTCTTCGTCGACGGGGACGGCTTCGACGAGTACGGGGTCCCCTCCATCGTCACGAGCAGGAAGGGGACGCTCCTCGCCTTCTGCGAGTCGGCGTGGCGGGAGAACCGCAAGACCCCGCAGGAGCGCTACACCTCCCACATCGTCCTCAAGCGCAGCTTCGACAACGGCCGCACCTGGGGCGGCCTGCAGCTGCTCGCCGAGTCTCCCCGGGGCAAGCAGATCACCAACCCCTGCGCCGTCGTCGACCAGGTCTCAGGCGCCATCTGGCTGACCTACAACCACCAGGAGCGGGAGAAGGTCCGCGACGGGGTGTTCGCCAACGACAACCAGGTCAAGGCCATCCACAGCGACTACCACGACGACGGCGCCACCTGGTCGCCGCGGCGCGACATCACCGAACAGGTGAGGCGGCCCGGATGGGGGTTCTACGCCTGCGGTCCCGGGGCGGGAATCCAGAAGCAGCGGCAGCCGCACAAGGGCCGCATCCTCATCCCCTGCGACCACAGCGAGAGGGTCGAGCCGTTCCTCGACTACTTCGAGCACGGCGGCATCCACCACGCCCAGCACTCGCACGTCTTCTACAGCGACGACCGCGGCGAGACCTGGAAGGTCGGCGGCAGCCTGCCGCCCGACACCGACGAGTGCCACGTGGTCGAGCTCGAGGACGGCTCGCTGCAGCTCAACATGCGGCAGTACACCGGGCCCAAGTGCCGCGGCATGGCGCACAGCAGCGACGGCGGCGACACCTGGTCGGAGATGATCTATAACGAGGAGCTCGTCGACTCCCACTGCCAGGGCTGCTCGATCCGCTATTCGTTCGCCGAAGACGGCGGCAGGAGCCGCATCCTGTTTTCCAACCCGGCGAGCACGGCGCGCGAAAGGATGACGGTCAAGCTCAGCTACGACGAGGGGAAGACGTGGCCGGTTTCGAAGCTCATCTACGAGGGACCGGTGGCGTACTCCTGCCTGACCGTGCTGGCCAACAATGAGATCGGCCTGCTCTACTGGTTGTGGATGGGGCCGCGCACGATCTTCGCCCGCTTCTCTTTAGACTGGTTGACGGACGGCGAGGACGGGGTATAGACCCGGGGAATGGGCCGCGCCTGAAGGCCGGGGCCGCGGAAGGTTGGCGAACCTCGGCTTGCCCGGCGGGGTCGCTGCCGTCGTGGTTCCGGCAGCTTCACAAGCGACCGGGGCCAGCCGCCCGGGGAACGGGCAGAGGCCCGCTCCCGAATTTGCAGAGGGGGTCGCAGCCGGCGGGGCCGGCCGCTTCAGTAGGCGACCGAGACCAGCCGCCCGGCCTGGTCCTGCCCGGTGTCGGCCTCGACCTCCAACTGCAGGAGGTAGAGCCCGGGAGGCAGGGTGCCTCCTTCCCCGGAGCCGTCCCATTCGACCCGGAACAGCCCGCTGACCGGGCCGGCGCCAACGCCGATCTCACTCACCTTGCGTCCCGACAGGTCGTAAACCCCTATGGCCGCCGGGACCTTTCCGGTCAGGTTCAACAGCTCGTACTCGATCTCGACGAGATCGTTGACGCCGTCGCCGTTGGGTGTGACCACAGGCGACGAGAGGCGGAGGTTGCGTATCGGGCTGTCGGGAATCGAGGTCAGGGCCACCCGCAGGCGGTTGCCGTCGCTGCGTTCGTCGGCGTCCCCCTCGACCACCGGCTGGGGGACCTCGAAGGGGAGCTCGCTGTCGACTACAGGTCGACGACCTTGCTCCCCGTCCCCTCGTGGATGACGTGGAAGTCGAAACGCCGCGACTGCTCGGTCTGGCCTCCGTAGGGGAGGGTGTAGGGCCGCGTCCCTTCCCTGGCGGGGTCGCCGTTGCTGGTGCCGATCAGGAACCGCGGCACCGGGTCGATGCCGCCGGAACGGCAGACCGTGAGGGTTTCCGCCATGCCGAAGCCGCAGGTGACGAGGTTGCCGTCGTCCGGGCGGGTGAAGAAGCGGACGCGCCGGAGATGGATCTGCCTCTGCAGGTCGAACATGTAGATCATGCTGTTGTGATCGGTGTAGTAGGACTCGGTGTCCTCGTCCGCCATGCGCACCGAAAAGCGCACGTCCATCCACCCCGGCACCCGTTCCGGGATTTCCCATTTCCCGCCCTCCAGAAAAACGAAGTTCCCCTGCAGCATGGTGGGGGACAGGTTCAGCTCGGAGTCGCTCACCTCCGGGGTGATGAAGGCGGGCCGGCGATCGAGGCTGACCTCATCGCCGAAGCGGTTGGCGTCCGGCTCTTCCCATGAGAGCTGGACGAAGTCGAAGGGGACTTCCAGCTCCGGCTCGGGCAGACCCTCACCCCCCACGCGGAACAGGGTCAGCGCCCCGCTCGCGGAGGCCGTGCAGGCGACCGCGGTCCAGATCGCCAGCCATTGCATACCCTTCATCGATTCCGTCTCCCCCGTTATCTCACGCGTTCGTACTTGGTCAGCCGGTTCGGCGTCCAGGGGACCTCGCACATGTAGATGTCGCCCCGGGAGTCGACCCAGATGCCGTGCGGGGCGTCGACGATCTGGCCCGGCGCTTCCCCTTCCTCGCCCCACTGCGAGATGACGCCCCCCTCGAGGTCGAGGATGCTGATCCGTTTCTCGGACTCGGCGAGATAGACGGTGTCGTCGCCGTCGATGAAGAGGTCGTTGGCCGGCGTCAGGTGGGTCCAGGCCTCCTGGAAGCTGCCCTCGGCGTCGAATATCTGGACGCGGGCGTTGCTGCGGTCGACGACGAGGACGCGGTCGTTCCTGTCGACGCGGACGCAGTGCGGGATGTCGAACTGCCCGGGCCCGGTGCCGTCCCCGCCCCAGGTGCACAGCAGCTCGCCGGAGGCGGAAAACCGGTGCACGTAGTTCTGCCGGTACCCGTCGGTGACGTAGAGGTCGCCGTGGTTTCCGGGGACCATCCAGGTGGGAGCGTTGAACGGCTTGCCCGGCTCCCCGGGCTCGCCGGGGGTGCCCAGTGTCTGCAGCAGCTCTCCCTGCAGCGTGTGGATGGTGGCGGTGTGCAGCGCGCAGTCGGTCATGTAGACGCGGTCGTCGCCGATCCATATCGAGTGGGGGACCTTGAAGAAATCCTCGCCCCAGGTGTCGAGCAGCTTGCCGGACCGGTCGAGCACGACGATGGCGGGATTCGGCTCGCGGTCGATGACGTAGACGTTGTCCTCGGAGTCGACGGCCATCGCCGACACGATGCCGAAGCTCCAGCCGTCCGGGCCGCGGCCCCAGCCTTCGACCGCCCTGTAGGTGTGATCACCGGATCCGAATGTTTTCAACACTTTCTTCCTTTCGAGTTCCGTTGCCAAAAGATAGGTGGGGGAGATGCCTTCCGGACTCCCGCGCCGGAACCGGCCCCCGGTTCTGCGGCCCGGATGAAGCACCCCGCCGCCATCGGTCCGCCGCAGCGCTGAAGCTCCCGGCCTCCGCGGCAAGTTGAGGGCGCCGCGGGAACCTGTCAAGGCGAATCGGGGGCCTGCTGCGGAGCCTCCACAAGAGGGGGATTTGCGTCCCCGGGCGCCCCGAACGCCCGACAGAGTTACCTGCCGCAGGAGCCTGCCGGAAGGGAGAAATTGCGTCCCCTTGGCGGCCTCGAACGGGGATGGGGCCCTTGGTGCAGAAGTCTGGCGGACCTCTGTGTGGCGGTCCCCTTGCGGCCTCGAGCCGAGGTTCGATCGTGCCCGCTTCGCGTAGACGGCGAAATCCCGGGAACGTAGGTTACCCCGCCCATCGACAGGAGGGGAGCATGGCCCGGATCACCGAGATCGAAGCCTTCGACATCTACCCGGAATTCCAGGATTTCAACGGCCTCTACCTGGCGCGCACCCACGGCCGCCAGGTCCAGGGGCGCACCGTCTTCATCGTCAGGACCGACGACGGCCTGGAGGGTCTGGGGGGAACAGTGGGGCCCTGCCGGCGACGTCGAGGAGCTGCGCAGCCGCTACGTAGGCACCGATCCGTTCGACTGGATCAACTCCCAGGTCGACCTGCCGATCTGCATGGCGACCTACGACCTGATGGGGAAGATGCTGGGGGTGCCGGCCTGGAAGCTGATCGGGCCGAGGGTGCGGTCCTGGGTGCCGGTTGCGGCCTGGACGGTGGCGCGGCCCCCCGCGGACATGGCCGAGGAGGTGAGCCGCGCCGCGGCCGCGGGGTACCGGTGGATCAAGTTCCACCTCGACCAGGTGCAGAACGTCCTCGACCAGACCGCGGCGATGCAGGAGGCGGCCCCGGAAGGGTTCCGCGTGCACTACGACTTCAACGCCAACCTCTCCTTCTACACCATTTGCCCGATCCTGTTGGAGCTCGAGCGCTTCCCGGTGGCCGGCCGCATCGAGGACCCCATGGACCCGGGGGACGAGGACGGCTACCGCCTGCTCAAGGAGAAGTGCAAGCTCCCCATCATCACCCACCACGGGCCCGCGGAGTTCATGGTCCGGAGGATCTGCGACGGCTTCATGAGCGGCCATGCCCCGGTGGGGAGCGCCGCCAAGCTGGCCGCGGTGGCCGAGATGACGCGCACCCCGCTGATGCTGCAGAACGCCGGCGGCGTCATCAACCAGGCCTTCCTCGCCCACCAGGCCGCGGTCTTCCCCGCGGCCACCATCGATCACGTCAACCTCTGCCACCTGTGGAAGGAGGATGTCACCGCCGGGGAGATGCCGGTGGTCGGCGGCACCGTGCAGGTGCCGGAAGCACCGGGACTCGGGGTCACCCTCGACCGCGCCAGGCTCGAGAAATGCGCCTCGCAGCAGCCGCTGGAAAGGGGGCGTTTCCTGGTTCGGGTGCGCTATGCCGACGGCACCGCCGTCTACGTCCGCCACGATCCCGACAAGCCCGGCAGCACCGATTCCGTGCGCACGCTCGAGCGCCTGCACGGGCTCGATGCGCCCTCCAACGTGCCCTCGTACGCCGCCCCGGTCGCCGCCGACCACTGGGACCAGGCAGAGGATTCGGACGCCTTCGAGCGCTGGTGGGCGGCCGCGGAGTCCGGACCCGCCTGGGAGCAGGTGGACTAGGGGCCTGCAGTCAGCGAACCCGATTCCGACCCCGGCAGTGCCGGACCAAGTGGCTTCATCTTCGACCGCAACCACCCGACAGCAATGGCATGATCTCCCCGAATCCCCTGCGATTACACTCGGTCGCGCCTGTCTGCGTGCGACGCCTGCCTGTGCGTTGCCGCACGCAGACAGGCACAGGCAGGGGCCATGTCTTCGACCGCCAAGACCCAGCCTTCCCTGCAGAGCAACTATATCAACGGGCTGTTAGTTTGGTAGAAGGCGACTGATTGTTGGGACGCGCCGAGCTTCGAGGTATGGGAACGAGCATATCGCGCTATAGCAGGGGACAGCGGATACGGAAATCTACCTCGGAAAGTGGGTGAACCTACCGCGTCTTTACGTGCGCGTACTGCAGTATTTCGATCAACCGTGAGTAGCTCACAGTCGTACTCACGGGCGGTAGCAACGATGATTTGATCGGCCGGGTCGCGGTGAAATTCACCGGGTAACTTGGTCGAAGCCACGGCAATCCTTGGAGTCAATTCAATTTGTTGAATACCGGGTAAGGCCAGCTCCGCGTCCATCCATCATCCATTCCTCAACAGGGCAGGCCAGTTTCAGTCTTTCGTACTCTACCAACTTGGCGACCTCCCAGCATGAAATTGCCGATACTCCAAGACCCGCCCGCCGCTCTTCCTCAATAATATCCCTGTGGTCCTCGGTCAGTCGCTCGTTTTCATCGGCCAGCCAGATCCACAGGTGAGTATCCAGAATAATCACTTCAACATCTCCTTCTTGGAAAGGAAGGGCGCTAAGCTTTAGTTCCCCGTTTGTGGCGATCTGTTTCTCTACGCGGTAGGCTTTCATCATTTACGTCTCCCATGGTGGCTGTTCTCCTGCTCGCTATTCATCACTTCCTGACCCTCTGACTTGTCCTTCCACGGCAATTGCAGTTCATCATTCTCAAAAACTCACTTAAAAAGTTTGGGGTGAAATGGGTCTGACTTGGACTTGAGATTGACTCGTGGAACAGGTCCCCTCCGGCGGCCTGCAGTTAGTTGGTTATCCATGCTCACACAACCGGAGGGGACTGAACGATGCCGGGGGCCGGTCCGCAGGGGCGAAGTTTCCCCTTCGACAGACAGACCTTCTCCCGGGACTAGGCCGGGGCGGGGAAGTACTGCAGGGTGTCTTGCCCGTACAGCACCAAGCCCCTGGGCGCCCGTCCGCGGGAGGAGTCCAAGGTTGAACGTGCAAACCTCTTCCCGCGAACCGGCAGCGTCTCATCCCATCCCTGGGTTCCGCTGCCGGCGCCGCAGCTCCTCGATCTGGGCCTCGACCTGCCTGCTGACCTGGCTGGCGTCGTACTCCGCCTGGGCCCGGGCCACCGCGGCGGAATCCGGCCTGACCTCGGGCCAGTCCCCGGCGTTGGCGACCCGCCAGGCCAGGCGCGCGCACAGGAAGGCCGCCTGCTGGATGTCGACGAGCCGCAGCTTGTCGACCGTGTCGTGGGGGGTGTGGTAGTAGCGCGTGATGATGACCCCCTGGTCCGGGTCGCGGATGAAGCCGCAGGGGACGCCCTGCGCCACGAAGGGGTAGTGGTCGGCGGAGAGGTGGGGCGGTTCCGCCAGCGGCGAGGTTTCCCGTTCGACATGGAGCCCGTCCCCGGCCGTGGCCAGTGTGCGGAAGTACGGATGGGTGTCAGGGCCGTACAGCATCAGCCCCTTGCTTCCACGTCCGCCCGCGGAATCGAGGTTGAACATGAAGCGGGTGTCGGCGATGTCCGCGGCATGGGTGTCGACGTACGCGTGCGCCCCGATCAGGCCCAGCTCCTCGACCCCGAAGAGGATGAAGCGCACCCGGCGGTCGAGGCGGCCGGCACACTGTGGCAGCACGCGGGCGATGTCGAGCGCGGCCACGAGCCCCGACTTCGGATCCTCGGCCCCTTGGGAGATGTCGTGGCCGTCGTAGTGGTTGCCGATGACGACCATCTCCCCGTCGTCGCGGGCTCCCCCGCCGCCGGTGTCGCCGATGATGTTCCAGGAAGTCATGCGTTCCTGTATATCCGTGCTCTCGATTTCGACCTCGACGGCCCCGTGCCGGCCGATGAGCCGGCGCAGCAGCAGCCCGGTCTCCATGGACACCATGACCGCGGGAATCAGGCCCCAGCGGTTGAAGCCGACGGCCCCGGTGAAGGGGCCGACCCCTTCGGTGTGCCCGGTCCAGATGAACCCCGCGGCGCCGGCGAGGACCGAGCGGTTGTACTTCTCGGTGCGGTGGATCCAGCGGTCCGCTCCCGGGGGGTTGGTCCCGGCGACGAGGGCGATGCTGCCGGCGAGCTCGCCGCGGTGGGCCTCGAAGTCCTCGGGGGCGCCGTAGCCGAGATCGACGACGCGCCCGCGGACCCGGCCGGGGGCCGCCATCGGCATCGACAGGGATTCCAGGTCGCGCTGCCGCGGCGAGGTCATCGACAGGCGGGCTTCTCCCCGCTTCCAGCCGCAGTACTCGAACGGCTCGCTGCGGACATCGTCGAGACCGTACTCGCGCAGCTTGCCCTCGAGGAAGCGGGCGGCCTCCTCCTCCCCGGGGGTGCCGGCGAAACAGCTGCCGAAGTCGTCGCAGAGGATCTCGAGATTGGTCCGGATCTCCGGCGAGGTGAAGATCCCGCCGGCGAGGAACTCGTCGAAAGAAGCCGCATCAGACCTGTTCATCGGGGTTTCCTTTCCTGAAGATCGCCCTGCCTTGTCAACCACGGGAAGAGCCGTCGATCTGCTTATTGGCAACCCTCATCAGGTGCCGCCTGGCCAAGCACGGAAATAGCCCCGGGCAAAACCGAGCTAGGAACACAAAGATTGCTGGGCAGCCGACCGCCTGTATCTTACATGGTATCCCGGATACCGTGAACGAATGATAGCCACATTCGGTGACAGGGCAACTGAGGACCTGTTTCACGGGCGATCAACAGCCCGCGTTCGTCGACTCCCCCAGGATTTGCTCAGGGTCGTCCTGGACAAGCTCGACATCCTCAATGCCGCCCATGACCTCAAGGATTTGAGATCGCCGCCCGGCAATCGCCTCCAGACACTTCGAGGCAATCTGCGTGGATTCCACAGCATCCGGGTCAACGATCAATGGAGAATCCTCTTTCGTTGGTCGGCCGGTTTCGCCCATGACGTCAGGTTGGCCGATTACCACTGAAATCCCGGAGAATGAACCATGCTGCCCGAAAACAGGATTCCCGCCCATCCCGGCGAGATTCTGCAAAGAGAGTTTCTCGATCCACTGGGAGTAACGCAGGTGGCTTTGGCCAGACATATCGGTGTTCCCACTCAGCGCATCAATGAGATCGCTCGTGGAAAACGCGGCGTGACGCCCGAGACTGCCTGGCTGTTCGCGCAGGCGCTCGGCACGAGCCCCGAGTTCTGGCTGAATCTCCAGTCCATCCATGACCTTGCCAGAACCCGTCCTGAGTCCACTGTGGGAAGTCTGCGCAAGGCTGGATGAATACCATTTGCGGTGGGTACAGTTCCAGCAATAAACACCGGAGCACTACCCCGGGGCTGGGGACCATGCGTCGAGATTCAGCACCATGTCGAGGTTGTCGACCCCGCCGGCGAAGAACGAACCGACCTGTTCGAAGCCGAACTTCCGGTAGAAATGCCGCGCCCGCGGGTTGTCTCCGCGCACGCCGCCCCAGAGCACGATCTTCCGCCTGCCCATTCGGTGAGCCGCCTCGACGACCAGCGGCATCAAGGTGCTGCCGATACCGCGGGACAGGTAGGCGTCGGCCACCGACGGGGCGAAGGTACAGCACTCGGAAGCCTCGAGCGGATGGTTGTAGCCCGCGTAGCGCCTGGCATCCCCTCCGCCGAGACCCGACGCGAGGATGAAGTACCCTTCGATCTTCCCGCGGATTTCGACGACGTATCGCAGGCACCTTGCATGGTCGATCCCGCTGCACAGGAGAAGGGCGTGGCCGCTGTCGAGGGGATGGGGGCCGTACATCTCCCTGATCGCATCGGTCAGGCCATCGAAATAGCGGCCCAGCGCCGCGGCGTCGTCCGGGCGCAGCAAACGGGCCGTGAAGGATATGCCGCCCGGTGTCGTCAGTTCGCGGGTCAACAGGGTGGGATCCGCGGCCAGCGTGGTCGTCGTCAGTGGCGTTTCGGGCAGGGGTGTCACTTGTCAGCCCGCGGCAGTGGATCCCGAGCGGCGTCCGATCCGGTGGCGGCACCCTCGCTCCCGATCTCCCTGTTGCGCTCGCTCCGAATCTCTCACCTGGTTCGCCCACATCCGCATGCTCAGATCGCCGATCGGCGGATGGAAGGAAGGGTGGATCGTCGCGTCAATGGCCCGGCTCCCGGTGCCTTCACCGGCCCCACTCCCTCCTCAGGTCCGCGTCCGGTTGTGCACGGCGAACAGCTCCGCTCCCCGCAGCTCGATCTCGAGGGAGATCCAGCGTCCCTGAAGCTCCGATACCGACTCGCGGCCGCGCCACCGCAGGGGCTGCTCGACCGCGTCGTCGGCGACCGGTTCCATGTCGTCGAGGCCCAAACCTGGCAGCTCCACCCCGCCTTCGTCGAGCAGGCCCACCCGGCAGGCGCCCCCTTCGGCGTCGATGTTGATCACCAGGTCGGGGTGCCGGATGAACATCGGCCGCGTGCGCAGCCTGCCGGAACCGGCCGCGCGCATGCCGGCGAAGCCGTCGACCCGCAGGGTCGCCAGGCAGAGGCCGTTCGGCCGCTCCCTCCCAGGAGGCAGCTCGCGCCTCGGAGCCGGCTTGTGATACTGGGCGCCGGTCGTGTAGTAGAAATACAGCAGGTCTCCCTCCCGCACCGGGGGTGAGGGGAACATCGCCATCCGCCCGCTGTCCCATGCCTCCCCCTCCCCCCGGGGCAGGATGCGCCGCGCCGCTGCGGGACGCTGCCAGTCCTCCCCGTCACGGGAGCAGGCGAGGTCGATGTCGAGGGCCCAGTCGTCGAGGGCGTGCAGGATCTGGGCGAACCCGAGGTACATGTCGTCGGACACGAAGCCGTTGTTCATGTAGACCTGGTCGCGGGGGCGATCCTCCCCGTCGATCGGCAGGATGGGGACATGCGGCGACCACGAGGCGAAGTCGGGGCTCCAGCAGGTATGCCGCAGCCGCACCCAGGTTCCCGGCCCGCCGTGGCGGATCTTGCCGCTGGCGAAGCGGTCGTCCCAGTACAGGCGCTTGCCGAAGAGGCGGTACCCCCTGCGCAGGGTGTCGAGCATCCAGGTGTAGGTGTCGCCGAACCCGTCGGCATGGGTGTGGACGAGGCGCTCGCGCGCGGGCCAGTGGATGCCGTCCGGAGAGGCCGCGGTGTACAGGCCGGTCGGGTAGGGAGTGTCCTTCGACTCGTAGAGGGGCTCCCCGGTAGCGGGGTTGCGGCCGCGGTTGTAGCGCCACAGGGCCATCTTGTAGCGCGCCGACGGATCCGGGTCGAGGGGGTCGCGCAGAATCGCCGGACCGGTGAGCTCGTGCGGATCGTCGCAGACCCCTGCATAGGTGTAGCCGGGGACGCAGATGTTGTTGTCGCGGCTGCCGCGGAACTCGAACAGCCCGAGGGGCGGCGTATCCCAGCTGAGGCCGTCCGTCGACCGCGCCTGACAGACGAAGCGCCGCTCGGCAACGTTCGCGGGGTCTGCCGGTCCGGTAGAATACCAGAGAACGAACTCCCCGGTCTCCGGATCGCGCTCGAAGCCGCCGTGGTTGGCGACCGAGGAGCCCCAGGGGTCGGTGAAAACCTTCACCGGGTTGCCGGGGTGCTTGTTCAGGCGATGGAAACGCCGCTCCGGGCCCTGGGTCGAGTGGATGTGATGGTCGTCGATGAACAGCATCGGTGCTCGCGGCCGCGGCCAGGTCTGCCTTTACGGCTCATCCGCGGCTGGGGGAGTTCATTTTGTTTTTTCCGGGCCTGGTGCATGTCCCGGAAAACAGTCGCCGAAACCCGACCTCTGCGGCCCGGTTGCCAGCACAGGAGAGAGGCGCGTACCGGAGCCTGTACGGCAAAGCGAAGCAAACGACACCCGCTGCGGTTCCTGCTTCACGTCTGCTCCGGGGGGTCGAACAGACAGCGCGCCGGCTCTCCGAGGCGCTCGAAGGAGCCGGCTGCCGGTTCCGCATCGTACTGTACTAATGAAGGAATCGTCGACCATGGATTTTGGCGATGGCGTTCTTCATGCCGTAGGTCCGGTCTGGAGGAATCATGCCGAAGAAGGGTAGATCTTCCTTGCCGTCAAGCAATACGGGATCGGGCCGATTCCACCAGCGCCCGAACCCCGGACTTCACTTGACACCGGATGCCGGCCCGGCTTGCGTAGCAGCCCGAACCAGGGAGTCGAGAAAAGGAGCGAGAGATGGCTCGATACGACCGCGAGCCGGGGTTCGCCTATCCGCGGCCCAGAAGAACCCATGAGCCGCGGCCCTTCCGGCCGCAGCAGTACGTCGTCTATCGGACGGCCGGCGACATCTCCGTCGACGGCAGGCTCGACGAGGAGAGCTGGCAGCTGGCGCCCTGGACCGCGGACTTCGGGCACATCCAATCGGCGACCGCCTACGCCAGACCCCACCTGCGCACCCGCGCCCGCATGCTGTGGGACGACGAGCATCTGTACGCGGCGGTCGAGCTGGAGGAGCCCCACCTGGTCGCCCACGTGGTCGACAAGGACGAGGAGATCTACGACGACAACGACATCGAGATGTTCATCGACGTCGACGGGGACGCCCAGGACTACATCGAGCTGGAGTTCAACGCCCTCGGCACGGTCTGGGACATGCTGCTTCCGAAGGAGTACAACCGCGGCGGCCTGCCCCTGAGCCATCCGAGGATCCCGGAAAGCCCCCCCTGGAGTCTCGAGGGAATGCGCGCCGCGGTGCGCGTCGACGGCAGCCTCAACTACCCCTTCGACACCGACGCCGGCTGGGTCATCGAGCTGTCGATTCCCTGGGCCTCGATGGCCCCCATGGACCGCTCGGGGGCTCCGCTCAGCCGCGGCGGCCGCACCCTGCGGGCAAACTTCAGCCGCGTGCAGCATCCGTGGTCGCGGGAGACCTGGCCGATCACGGATTGGAAGGATTCGGGAGGTCCGGTGTGGGACTGGACCTGGTCGCCGGTGCTGGTCTACAACATGCACGTCTGCGAGACCTGGGGACGGCTGATCCTGTCGGACCGCAGCGTGGCGGAGGCGCCCGACGAGGGGCTGGAGAAGCTGTTCGCCTTCGCGGCGCCCCCGGCGGACGCGCCGGATGCGGTGCCCGGAGAGATGGTCCGCATCCGCGGCGGTACCTTCCCCATCGGTCCGGACGCCACCGATCCCGGGAACTCCCCGGCCGGCTCGGCGACGGTTCCCGACTTCCGCATCGACCGCTGTCCGGTGACCATCGGCGAGTTCACCGCCTTTCTCAACGCCGCGGACAACGGGCGCCACTACCACGAGGACATGGCCGATCCCGACCTGGCCGGCATCGCAAGGGAATCCTCCGGCGGCTTCGCGGCGGTTCCCGGCAAGGAGCGCCACCCCGTCGTCTTCATCGACCAGGAGGGGGCGCGTGCGTACGCGCGCTGGGCCGGCAAACGCCTGCCCAGCGAGTACGAGTGGGAGATCGCCGCCCGCGGCCCCGAGGGGCGGACCTACCCGTGGGGCGAGGAAGAGCCGGACGGAGGGCGGGCGAACTTCGATTTCCGCGTCGGCCACACCACCCCGGTCGGCTCCTGGGCGCGAGGCTGCACGCCGGAGGGGGTGCACGACCTGGCCGGCAACGTCTGGGAGCTGGTCGAAGGCAGCTGGTCCGCCTATCCCTGGAGCGCCGTTACCGGGGAGCCTCGCACCCGGGGTCCGCTGATGCGCGGAGGCTCCTGGGTGACGCCGGCCGGCAACCTGAAGAGCACCTACCGGGACGCCTGGAAGGGGGCCGGCGCCATGGCCGGCTTCCGCTGCGCCATGGACGAGCCGGTATAAGGTTCGTATGGCCTACCTGGCGGTGCTGCTGTCGGGTGCCGGCGGCCTGATCTACCAGCTCGCCTGGACTCGGTGGCTCGCCAGCATCACGAGCGCCACGCACACGGCGCAGGCCCTGGTGCTGGCGGTTTTCATGACCGGACTGGCCCTCGGTGCCTGGCTCGGGGGACGCCTGAGCTGGCGCGCCCCGCGGCCGCTGCTGGCGTACGCCGGGGTCGAGGTCGCCGCCGCGGTCCTCGCCGGCCTGTCGGTGCCGGTCATACCGGTTTCCCACGCCCTGCGCGACCTCGCGGTCTCCTCCGGCCTTTCGCCGGTAACCGGCCTCTGGGTGCAGCTCGCCGGGCTGGGGGCCTGTCTGCTGTTGCCCACCACTCTTCTCGGCGCCTCCCTGCCTCTGGTCATCGAGCACTTCGACCGCAGTCACGGCCGCGGCGGCAAGGGCCGCACGTCGCGCGCCACCGCCCTGCTCTACGGGTGGAACACGGCCGGCGCCGCGGCCGGGTGCCTCGCCGCCGGGTACGTGACCATCGAGTCGTTCGGCCTCGCCCGGACCATCTGGATCGGGATGGGCTGCGCTCTCCTCGCCGCGGCCGTCGCCGCGCTGCTGCCCGCTCCCGCTGCCCGGGAAGCGGAGCCGGCCGCGGCCGAATCGCCGTCCGCCGGGGCCGGTGCCTGGGACGGAGGCGGGTCCGGAAAGGCCTGGACCGCTGCCGCCTGCCTGGCCGGGTTTACCGGGCTGGGGGCGGAGGTCCTGTGGACGCGCATGGTCTCGCTGGTCGTGCCGACGACGGTGTACGCGCTGGCGCAGGTGCTCGCCGCGGTCCTGATCGGCATCGCCCTGGGCGGGGGCCTGGCGGCCTGGACCCTCCGCGGTTCCGGGACCCTGGCGTCGCTACGCCGCCGGGCAGCTCTCCTGCTCGCCCTCGCCGCCCTGGCCGTTGCGGGAGTGCCGCTGGCCCTGCTGGGGATCGCCGGCGACCTCTCCCTCGAGCTCGAGCTGGCGACCGGCCTGACCCCGGAGTTCGGCCTGCTGATCGTCATCCTGGCGCCGCCGGCCGGGCTGCTGGGCGCGGCCCTGCCTATCCTCGCGGGAGCGCGGTCGCGGAGCGGACGCAGCGCCGGCACCTTCGGCTCCCTGTACGCGGCCAATACCTTCGGCGGCGTCGCCGGCAGCCTGGCCGTGGGGTTCGCCCTGCTGCCCCTGCTCGGCTCGCGTACGAGCACGGCTCTCCTCGTCCTGGGAGCCGCGGCGCTCAGCGCCTGGTTCCTGGCCGGAACCGGCGCCAGCCTCCGGTCCTGGCTGCTGCCGGGATGCCTGTGCGCAGCGGCCTGCCTTCTGGTCGCCGCGGTCGACACCCCGCGCGACCTCTACCGGGCGCGCCTGGGGCCGGGGGAGAAGATCCTCGAGTTCCGGGAGGGCTCGACGAGCGACGTCATGGTCACCGAGGACTCCGCGGGGGCGCGCAGGCTGTGGATCAACTCCTCGTGGGTGGCCGCCGACCGGGGGGGCCACCGTATCCTCGGTCACCTGCCGGCCCTGCTCGCAGCCTCGCCGGAACGGATCCTCGGGATCGCCCTGGGTACCGGGCAGACCTTCGCCGCCATTCTTCAGCACGGAGTCCGCGAGCTCTACTGCGTCGAGCTCGACCCCGGGGTAATCGAGCTGTCGAGGCGCTGGTTCGCAGGTGCCAATCAGGGCCTGCTCGACAAGCCGGAAGTGGTCCTGCACCGGGACGACGGGCGCGCCTTCATGCGCACCACGGACAAGCGCTTCGACCTCGTCGTCGTCGAGCCGCTGCAGCCCTGGAGCGCCGGCACGACCAACCTGTACACGGTCGGGTTCTACGAGGAAGCGGAGGGGGTGCTGAACCCCGGGGGAATCGTAGCCCAGTGGGTGCCCTTCTACGGCCAGAGCCCCGGGGACGTGCGTTCGATGGTGCGCTCCGCCATGGAGGCGTTCCCCCATTCCTCGCTCTGGCTGGACAACCGTGACGGAATTCTTCTCCTGTCCAGGGAGCCGCAGGTGATCGATCCGCTCGAGCTGGAGGAGCGCATCGAGCGCCGCGGCATTCGCCCCCACCTGGCGCTCAACGGCCTGGGCGAGGTCCCCGACCTGCTCTCCCTCTTCCTGATGGGTGCGAAAGGGCTGGAGGGCTGGAGCGGACAGGCTCCGCCGCTGACCGACGGCCACCCGTTTCTCGAGTTCTCCGCGGCGCGCAGGATGGGGGTGCGGACCTTCCGGGCCATCGTCGCCTCCGCGCTCGGGGATCTCGAGGATCCCGGCTACTACATGCGGCTCGGGGAGGAGGGCTCTTTCGCCATGGCGGCGCGGGCCCGGGCGATCCGGCGGGCCCTGCTGCGGGAGATCGCGCTGCCTCCGGAGGATGTCAGGGGACGGGCGGCAATCCTCGAAGAGGGGCTTGCCGCGGTCGGCGGGTCGTCGCTGCTGCGCAAGCGGCACGGCGAGCTGATGCGAGTCATGGAGGGGACGGGCGCAACCGACCCTGTGCCCACTGGTCCCTGAAGGCCGCTCCCGTCTGGAGATGGCCCGGCTGGTCAACGATATCGGGTAGCGGGACGTCCCCTGACGGAGAAGCCGGCCTGGAGAGCCGGGGGCGCATGGTGGGGGGGGGGACCCAGGTCGATGGCAGTCGCGGCCAGGCAGTGAGATTCATCCTCCCCCCTCGAGCAGCTCCGCGGCGAAGCGGGCCAGCAGGGTAGAGGGGAGCAACGCCGGACAGCCGGCTTCCTCCCGCACCATCCGCTTGGCCGCGGGGCCGTACCCGATGCAGTTCATCGCCACCAGCTCGACCCCGGCGCGGCCGAGGGCCGCGGCCGCCAGCCGCACCGGTTCCCCGCGGCCGTAGGGGGATGCGGCCTCGACGGCGACCTCCGCGGCGGCCCCTTGCCAGCGCTTGCGTTGCATCGGCACCTGCTCGGGAGCGGGTGTCAGCACCCCGAGTCTGCCGACCCCCATGCCGGAGGCCGCCGACAGCAGGAGGCGCCCCGGGGAGAGGATGGGACGGCGGGAGCTCAGCTCCGGCAGCGGGTCGGTGCAGAGCAGCAGGAACAGCTCGACCTCCTCCTGCAGGGCGTCGAGGCAGTCCTGCAGCCTCGCTATGGCGAAGCCGCGCCCGAGGCGCACCTCGGTGCCGTCGGCCATGCGGGTGACGAGGAGATCCTCCCCCGGCCGGGGGGCTCCGGCGCGGATCTCCGGCCGGCTCAGGCCGTCGAGGATGCCGCACTCGACAATCTCGACCCCCTCCCCGAGCAGCGAGGCGATACCGGGGACCACGTCGTCGCGGGGGGATTGACCGACGGTGACCGCTCCGAGCCGGGTCACGTCACCCCTTTCCAACCGTCTGCAGGCGGGTCATCGGGCCGTAGAGCTCGACCAGGGGGGCGAACTCGCCTGCATCGAAGAAAGGGGCGCGGCCCGCGGTGAACCCCTTGGCGACCTCGACCGAGAAGCGGGCGGCGAGCTCGATGTCGACGTCGTGGCTGGCCCCGGAAGCGCAGCCGGGGACCGCGGTCTCCGCGGTGACGGCGACGCCTACGACCGGCGCCTCGGTCACGGTGGCGGGCTGAAGGATGCTGTTGAGATGGAACAGCCCGTTTCCGTACGGGGTGATGTCCTGGGTGGTGACCGGAAAGACCACGGGCGGACGGCCGGTCGCGTATTCCAGCAGCGACAGCAGCGGCTCGCTCACTCTGAGGACGTACCCGGCCTTGACCGTCGGCGAAATGGCGATTCCGCGGTGGTTGACGACGCGGTTCCCCTTGGTTGCGTCGATTGAGAGCAGGGCGTCCATGTCGGCGGACACCAGCCGCCGGCAGCGGACCTCGTTGCTGACCGGGGAGGCCATGTAGGGGACCGGATCGTGGGGAGTGACCGGGGCCGCGGGGCAGAGGTGTGTGGTGACGATCACGTCCCCTTCGAGCAGGTCCCCGGCCCGGCGCATGTCGGCGAGCTTGAGGGCCGCGGCCAGGGCCGCGGCGGCGCCGTCGGCGTCGGAGACCATGCCGATCACTTCCGGGCGCGCGCTGACCCCCCCAAGCATGCCGACGATACCCAGCGTGGGTGCGTCTCCTCCCGCGGCCTTGCCGCGCCTTCCCGGAATCCGCACCTCGACGAAGGTGGTGGAGCCGCGGTCCGTCTCCAGGGGCTGCAACCGGGCCTCTTCGAGTCCCCGCGAGGCGAACATCCCGGCGACCGCGTCCGCCTCGATCTCCGGGGCGTCGATCAGCTCGATCACCTCGAGCACCTGCTTGAGCGCCATGGTCAAGTCCGTCCCGTGTCAGAAGATGAATTTACAGAATCAACAGTCGGGGCGTGCGGCTCGAAAAACGCCGGGAGGAGTCTCCTCCGTCGGCGACCTCCAGCCGAATGCGGTCGCTTGCCAGGGCAATGCTCCGGGGTGCGGTCGGCATGCTGGAGCGCCCGGCACCGGGCTGCCCATCGGGTGGGTGGGCATCGCTTCAACGGAGGGTCGAGGCCGCGGGCGTCAGAGCTTCGCCAGCGAGGAGCCGAAAGCCCACAGCGCGGCTCCGGCGACCAGGCCGGCGCCGATGATGGTGAGCCCCGGCCGCGGCCGGCCGCGGGTGGCGATGAGGCGCACCGCGATGCCGCCCAGCACCAGCCACCCGGCCGCGGGATTGTGAATCAGGAGCCCGGTCCCCAAAAGGACGCCGAGCTGCCGGCGCGGTCCCCCGGCGAGCTGGATTATGGCCCCGGGCAGGGCCCATATCAAGAGGCTGGCGGCGCGACCGCTGTCGATGCCGGACTCGATGGTTGCGGCGTAGACCCGCACCACCGGAGGGAAGAGGTCCTGCCCGAAGTAGGAGTTGCGGACCAGGGCCACCACGACGAGGGCCACCAGCAGACCCACGGCCGCGGCCAGCACCTGCTGCCCCCGGCCGGCGCGCTCGAGCTGCGGGTCCCGCCCCCGGCCGCGGAGGAGCCAGCCCGCCTTGAGGTCGTAGCCGGCGTCGGCGAACGCCGGCCCGCCCGAGGCGACGAAGCCGACCAGCAGGGCGCAGGCGGCCACGGGAAAACCCAGGGCGAGGCCGACGATGAGGAAGATCAGGGAGGTCGCGAAGGCGGGAAACCAGCCGGCGTGCATGGCGGAGAACCCGACGATGAATTCGGCGGCGACGCAGGCCGCGGCCGCGAACAGGATCCAGCCTCCGAGCTGCAGCGGCGACATGTCGCTCCACAGGCCTCCGGCCGCGGCGAGGAGGAGAGCGGCGATCACGTAGAGTCCGAGACCCCCCAGCAGGCCGCGGCGGACGTCGCCGTCGGTGCGGGTGAAGGCTGCGATCTCATCGTCGGCGCCCCCGGCTTCCCCCGGTCCGGCCCGGTCATTTCCGCTCCGCTCAGGGGTCCCGCGCTGCCGGCGGGCGACGAACAGCACCGCCTGCGCCAAGGCCACCAGTCCGGCGCCGATCATGACTCCGTGGGGCACCAGATAGCGGTCGAGGTCCAGGACCCCGGCGACGGGAGCATAGGCGCGGATCAGAAGGCCGACCGCGAACATCGACAGGGCCCAGACATTGCCGAGAAACGCCAGTCCCAGGGCGGCCATCGGCAGGCCGGATGCCAGCACCGGCTGCAGCAGACCGAAGATCTCCGAGGAGCCCAGCACCCCCGCCAGCGCCCCCAGGCCGAGCACCTGCGAGCGTTTCCCCCCGGCGTCGCCGGCGATGATCGCTTCCGCCGCGGCGATGCCGACCGGCCAGGGGGCGCGGCCGGGAAAGAGGCGGGAGTCGAAGAACCAGTAGAGCATCGCCAGGTCGATGAACATCCCGCAGGTGGCGCCGAGGAGCATCGGCACCAGGAGATCCGGGCGGCCGATCAGCACCGGCACCCCGACCGGGACCAGCAGCGAGTTGGCGGCGCCGAAGGTGGCGCTGGAGATGTTGGTCTGCACGAGGTTCTGCCGGTGCACGGAGCGGAAGCGGCCGAACCCCGGCAGCGGCAGGCGCGAGGCGGCGATGGCGAGCAGAACCCCGATTATCGAGGTGTTCGGGGTGACACCGAGGGTGGTGACGAGCTGCAGCCCGATGACGGCGCCGGCCGCGGAGAAAACCAGCAGCAGGGCGAGGGTCGACAGCTCGGTGACGCGGGGGTGGCTGCCGTTGTCCGCCCCCGCCCCGCGGCCGGAAGATCCCACTTCAGAAGCAGGCGGGGCCGCCGCCCGTTTCCGGGTCGCTGCGAATCGGCAGTCCGGGGGCCGCCCCCTCGACGAGCTCGCCGCGGTCGACGACGAGACGGCCGTTGACGAGGACGAACTCGACGCCCTCGGAGTACCGGGCCGGCTCCCTGAAGGTGGCGCGGTCGATGACGGCGTTGGGGTCGAAGATGGTGATGTCGGCCCAGGCCCCGGGCCCGAGCCGGCCGCGGCCGCGCATGGAGGGGGCGACCTTCTCCAGGCGCTGCGCCGGCATCAGGCTGATCTTGGCCAGGGCCTCCATCAGGGTCAGCCAGCCCCGCTCGCGCACGAAACGCCCGACGACGCGGCAGAAGCTGCCGGCTCCCCGGGGGTGCCCCTTGCCGCCGGAGATGACGCCGTCGCTGGCGACCATCACGTGGGGGTGGCGGAGGGCAGTCACCATCTCCTCTTCGGGAATGAAGAAGGTGATTACCCGGGCCCCCCGCTGCCGCCAGTGCTCGAAACTCCCGGCGCTCAGGCGCTCTCCGGTCTCCACCAGCATGATGTCCCCGTAGCCGATGCCTCCGAAACGCTCCTGCCAGCCGGGATCGTAGAGGGGGGACTGCAGGGTGGTGGAGTTCGCCAGGTACGGATAGATGTCGGCCATGATGTCGACGCCGTTGCGCCGGGCGCCGGAGATCATCTCGAGGCAGGTCGCCATCGAGCCCACCGCGGAGGAGGCCAGGTGCACCATCTGGGCGCTGGCCCCGGTGACCGCGGCCGCGGCGATGACCTCCTGCAGGGACTGCACGATGGTGCCGGGAAACACCGACCCTTTGTAGCGGGAGTGCACGTGGGCGGGCACTCCCCTGGCCGCGGCGACCTCGAACATCGCCAGGACCTCCTCGTAGGAAGACCCGGGCACGTAGTTGATGCCGAAGCCGATTCCCACCGCGCCCGAATCGATGGCGGCGGCGGCGAGAGCGCGCATGGCGAGCAGCTGCTGCGCGGTCGCCGGGGCGTACGGGTCGGTGGCGCCCGCGGCGCGGCGCAGCTCCTCGTGCCCTACGGTGGTGCCGTAGTTGACCAGGGAGCCGGCCTTCTTGAGGGCGCCGTACCAGCCTGCGGCGTCCACCGGGCCGCCGTGCATGGCGAGGACGGTGGTCACCCCGTCCATCACCTTGTAGCGCTGGGGTTCCCTCGCCGCGGGGACCCCGGCGAGCACGTCGACGAAACCGGGTGCGACGACGAGACCGCCGGCGTCGATGGTGCGGGCCGCAGGCATCAGGCTGTCGGTGACGGCGAGGACGCGGCCGTCGCGGACGTAGAGGTTGCGCTGCGCGTCGAGGCCGCTGGCCGGGTCCATCACCCGCCCCCCGAGGATGCCGACCTCCGCCTCCTGCCCGAAGCAGGGGAGGCGGATCAGGAGGGAGAGGAGGAGGAGCAGCAACCCTGCCCGATGGGGACCCGTTCGGCATGTGCTCCCCCCGGGCTCCCTTCGAAAAAACCGGACATCTGCCGCAGTACCCTGGTTCCACAGGGCCGGCAGGGCTTGGGCGGGCTGCGATGGGCGGCGATCCCTCATCCGTAGAGGCCGGCGACGAACTCCCCGTAGCCGTTGAAGGGCAGGGTGGCCCGGTCCTCGGTCTCCGTCTCGGAGAGGATGAAGCGCTCCCTTTCCTGCGACCAGCCGGGATGGGGGACCGCGGGGTCGACGTTGGCGTCGAACTCGTACTCGCCGGGGGATGCGGTGTTCCAGAAGGTCGCGGGTTTCTCCGCGGTGAACTCGAAGCGGACGATCGACTTGATCCCCTTGAAGCCGTACTTCCAGGGGACGATCAGGCGCAGCGGGGCGCCGTGCTGCTTGGGGAGCTCGTGGCCGTAGACTCCTGTCACCAGCAGGGTCAGCTCGTTGGCCGCCTCATCCATGGTCAGGGCTTCCACGTAGGGCCAGGGAAGCTCGTCGTCCCACTGGCCCTGGGCGATCTTCGGATCGAGGAAGGAAGTCGTTTTCACGTAGCGCGCCGAAGACAGGGGCCGCGCTTCGTCGGTCAGGGATTTCATCGCGAACCCGGTCCAGGGGATGGCCATGGACCAGGCCTCGACGCAGCGGTGCCGGTAGAGCCGCTCCTCGAGGGGCATCCGGCGATGAGGGCGTCGACGCCCAGGTCCGCGGCTGCTGCACGAGGCCGTCCACGGTCACCTGCCAGGGCCGCGGCTCGAAGCTGCGCTCGTACCCGCATCCGGGAAGCAGGCTCACCGCCCCGAGCCCCTTCAGGAATCGGCGGCGGTTCAGGAAGGCGCTTTCGCTCGTGGCCTCCCGCTCGGGGATCTCCCAGGCTCTGCGAGGCACATCGGCTCCTTTCGCGTGGGGCGGCAAATGTAGGGGGAGGGTCGGGCGGCACAAAGCAACCGCGGTTGCAGGTGGAATGGCAGGGGGTTCGGGGCGGTATGGTGGGGTGCCGGGAAGTTCGGCTGTGGTGCCACAAGGAAGATCCGGGGCGCCTCGTTATAATCCACTTCATCTCAGCCCGCGGGCCTCACCTGCAGGCCGCCGCCCTCGCAGGGCCGGGACCACCAGCAAGGGAACGGACAGGGACGGGGTGTCTCGTGAAGCTGTGGGCGCCGGGTTTGCTGCGGATTGCAAGGGCAGGTTCGGCCCGGGATCGGGCGGCGCCCAACGGGCCGGGGCCGCGGTCCCAAGGCCCCGACATACCTCCGCGGTTCCAGTCGAGCCCGGAGCGGCAAACATCGCAGGCGGGCAGCCGCCTTCCGCCGGGGCACGGCGAATACCAAAGGGAACGGACAATGGACAGGGTATCTCATGCAGGAAGGCGGGCCGCGGTATCCGCGGGGTGCGCCCTTGTCTGCCTGCTCGCGGGGACCGCGGCGGTTTCCGGGGAAACAGCGAAGGTCGCCTTCGGCTCGCGCGGGGTCGTCGTCGCCGACGATCCGCTGGCCGCGGGCGCGGGCCTGCGGATCCTCCAGGGGGGCGGCAACGCCTTCGACGCCGCGGTCGCCGTCGCCATGGCGATGAACGTCGTCGATCCGTCGAACAGCCACCTCGGGGGACACGCCCTCATCATGCTCTACGACGCGGACCGGGGGGAGGTGAAGGCGATCAACGGCACCGGTCCGGCCCCGAAGAGGGCCCGGCTGGAGGATTTTCCGGAGGGGGTTCCCGAGCGCGGGATGAAGGCGGTCCTGGTCCCGGGCGCGGTCGACGCCTGCGCCGTCATGCTGGAGGAGTACGGCAGCATGACGGCGCAGCAGGTGCTGCAGCCGGCCATCGAGCTCGCTGAACGCCTGCCTGTCTCCCCCTGGTTCGCCGAGGCCGCGGGGCGTTACCGCTCCTTCGAGCAGCAGTTCCCCCGGTCGGTGGCCGCCTTCCTGGCCGGCTCCGGGGGGGCGGTACCTGCAACCGGCGGCTGGTTCCGCCAGCCCGACCTCGCCGCGACCCTGCGCGCCATTGCCGCCGGCGGCAGGTCGGAGTTCCACCGCGGCCGGGTGGCCGCGGCCATACTCGAGGCCTCCGGGAAGGGGGGCGGTTTCATGACCGCGGAAGACCTGCGACAGTATCCGGCCCGCATCGTGGACCCGGTCGCGGCGACCTACCGCGGCTACACGGTGTACGGACAGCCGCTGGTATCGCAGGGGTTCCTGCTCCTCGAGGCGCTCAACATCGCCGAGGGATTCGACCTGCCCCGGATCGGGCCGGGATCCGCGCAGGGGGTCCACGTTCTGGCGGAAGCGATGAAGCTGGCCTTCGCCGATCTCCATGCCTTCGCCGGCGATCCCGCCTTCGTCGAGGTGCCGCTGCAGCGGCTGCTGTCCGCCGAGTACGCCGCCCGGCAGCGGGGCCGGATATCGATGGCGCGCGCGATGTCGGAGGTTCCGGCCGGCCGCCCGAAGGAGCCGCACGGCGACACGACGACGTTCGTCGTCGCCGACGGCGCGGGAAACCTGGTATCGGTGGTGCAGAGCCTCTGGTACGGCTTCGGGGCCGCGGTCATTCCCGAGGGCACCGGCCTCTTCCTCAACAACCGCATGACGGACTTCAGCCTCGACCCGGACAGCCCCAACCGGCTCGCGGGGGGCAAGAGGCCGGTCTTCACCCTCAACAGCTTCATCCTGGCGAAGGAGGGGAGACCGCTTCTAGCCGGAGGCACCCCCGGGGACTACGGACAGGTGCAGTGGAACCTGCAGGTGCTGACCCGTTTCATCGACGAGGGTATGACGGCCGCCGAAGCGGTCGGCGCCCCGCGCTGGCGCTACTACGGCCCGGGACTGAGGGCTGCCTCCGCCCGCCTGGCGCTGGAGGCGGGAATCGGCGAGGAGGTGGCGGGCAGGCTTGCGGACCGGGGCCATCCGGTCGGCGACCTCGGCTGGGGAGGCAACTTCAGCCTGGTCCGCCTCCACGAAGGGGGTGTGATCGAGGGGATCGGGGACGGCCGCTCGCCGCGGCGCGCGGTCGCCGCCTGGTGAACGGAGCGGCACCCGTCTGCAGGCTGCTCGCGGCTTTGAGCTGCAGTCAGTTGAGGAACGAGCCGAGCACGTTTCCCCGCGTGCCGGTGAAGAAGTCGACGACCAGCCAGAATCCCGCGGTGACGATCTCGCCCAGTATCAGGCCGAGGAAGAAGGGGGTGGTCCGCCGGTACCAGACCGGCCCGCCGTAGCGGACCACGACGGTCTTTACCACCAGGGCGATGACGACGCTGAACCACATTCCTCCGAAGGCGGCGCTGATCGGGAAGCCGAGGGGGTGAAAGGGCCACCACACCCAGCGGTAGTGGGCCATTGCCAGCAGCAGCATGATGGAGGCGCCCAACCCCATCTGCACCAGGCCGTCGATGTGCGGCCCCGCGGGGGAGGCGACGACGGCCTGCAGGAAACGGTACGGGTACTGGGCGGCGTAGTTGGCGTAGTAGTGGTTGAGGTTGATGGCGCCGTGGGTGTAGGCGGCGTCGAGCCGCACCCAGACCGACAGCAGGATGGTCACCGGGATCATGATCGCAATCGCCCAGAACAGGCGCCGCAGGCGCGGCCCGATCTGGTCGGCGAGCCTGAGGCCGTTGCTGCAGGAGGTCATCAGCAGCACGAGAACGTCCGTTCCCCAGACGTAGGTCATGGCCATGCCGGCGCCGCCGTGCGGCCCCAGAAGCCGGGTTCCCAGCGCCGCCGCGGTGAAGTCCGGGCCCGTCATCGGTGGAAACATCACGGCAACGCCCCCCTCGATGACGACCCGGGTGATGGTCAGGAAGACGACGAGGCAGCCGAAGAAGAGCACGGCGATGGCGACGAGGGGAATGCCGGCCAGCCACAGCCAGGCCCCCATCGCGATCAGCCCGGCGAGGGCACCGAAAACCGCCTGGCGGTAGGACATCATCTCCTGCGAGTCGTCGATGTGCGGCGCCCCGGTGAACGCCTTTAGGAGGACCTGGAACAGGTGCCGGCGGGCGTTCCACAGCCCCATGAGCACGAGGACGATCATTCCGCCCATGGCCTGGTACATGACGATGGGATCGGCGTAGTGCCCGAAGGCGCCGACCGGTCCCGGGTCGATGCCGACCCCGAGGAGATGGAACACCCCTTCCTCGAGGCGGTTCAGGATGTAGAAGAAGCAGAGTCCGGCGCCGATGCTGCGGGTGACGAAGTAGGAGAACCCGACCATGGTGAAACTGAGGTAGAAGCGCAGATGGGCGCCCCCTTTGAGCAGCTCGATGGTGCCGAAGTTGGTGTCGATCACCGGGAAGTTGGGGTAGTAGTGGTGCAGTCCGTTGATGCAGACGATGGCGCAGGGCAGGGCGAAGCCGAGCCACATCGGACCTTTTCGGAAGAACGGTTTGAGCGTCGAGCGCTGCGCGTCGTCCTCGAGCATCTGCAGGGGCAGCTGCATCATCGGGTAGACGAGCCGCTCGTGCTCCACCCACTGCTTGCGGAGGATGACGCAGACGGAGACCATCACCAGGTAGAGGGCGAGGGCGAAGAGGATCCAGGCGAGGACCGGCCCGATCCACTCCCCCCACGGTATGGCGGGATTGACCGCGTCCCCCTCGTAGAACCGCGTCACCGCCCGCTCGTCGTCGACGACTGCCCAGCGCGGGAGGAAGGGGTGGACCTGCTCCTCCCAGTTGTTCTCCGGGTTGGCGTAGTAGAAGGCCCCCGTGGCCACCGGGGGCACGTACCCGGCGAAGCCGCGCGCCGGCAGGGTGTTGGCGATCAGCAGCAGGACGTAGACCACCGCCAGCTCGCTGCGGTCCAGCGCCAGGGGCCGGTGGACGGCCCCGACGATGACGTTGGCGATGGCGATGATGACGAAGAACAGGAATATCGAACCGGGGTTGGTGTTCCAGACGCCCATCTGGGAGCCCTTCAGCACCATGTCGCCGTAGGGAATGGCGACCGCCATGAAGGCCGCCGACGCCAGGCCGACAGCGATGGCTCGCAGGCTGCAGCCGCGGTAGCCCGCGACTCCGGAATGCGGTGCGGAAGGAATGGCGTTCTCCTCGGATCAGCAGGGGAGAGGGGAAGCCCCCGAGGCGCGCCCCTGCCGGGGGGAGTTTCGAGGAAAGCGGCTTCCGCTTCCGGAATGCGGTCGCGCCGCCGCGGGACAGCCTCGATATTTCACGCTCCCACCCCCACCCGATTCATCCGGATTTCCTGGAGGGCAGCACATGCGTAGAGCGTCAAAAGCGGTCTTCATTCCCCTGGCGGCAACGGTTCTGGCGGCGCCCTCCCCTGGCTCGCCGGAGGCTGAAAACCGGCCCGGACCTGCCCCGGCCGGCGAGCAGGCCGCGGTGCAGGCGATCGAATCCAGGCGCTCCGAGCTCGCCGGCATCGCCCGGCAGATCTGGGAGCACCCCGAGCTGGGATACAGGGAGGAGGAGAGCTCCGCCCTCCTGCAGTCCCTGCTGGGCGGCGCCGGCTTCGAGGTCGAGGCCGGGGTCGCCGCCCTGCCCACCGCCTTCGTCGCCTCGTACGGCGCCGGGGCGCCGGTCGTCGCCCTGCTCGCCGAGTTCGACGCCCTCCCCGGCATGTCGCAGACCGATGCCCCCGAACGGGAGCCCAGGATACCCGACGGCGCCGGGCACGCCTGCGGCCACCACCTGTTCGGGACCGGTTCCGCGGCGGCCGCCATCGGCATCGCCGGATGGCTCGAGCGCTCCGGGTCGAGCGGCACCGTCCGCGTCTACGGCACCCCGGCCGAGGAGGGGGGGTCGGGAAAGGTCTACATGACCCGCGCCGGGCTTTTCGACGATGTCGACGTGGTCTTTCACTGGCACCCTTCGGACCGGAACAACGCCAGCCCGCGCACCTCGGTGGCCAACAAGTCGGCGAAGTTCCGCTTTCGCGGCATCGCCACCCACGCCGCCTCTGCACCCGAACGAGGGCGTTCCGCCCTCGACGGCGTCGAGGCGATGAACCACATGGTCAACCTGATGCGGGAGCACCTGCCCTCCGTCGCCCGCGTCCATTACGTGATTACCCGCGGCGGCACCGCCCCCAACATCGTCCCGGACTTCGCCGAGGTCTACTACTACGTCCGCCACCCGGAAGCCGAGGTCCTCGAGGAGATCTGGCCGCGCGTGGTGCAGGCCTCGGAAGGGGCGGCGCTGGGCACGGGGACCCAGGTCGAGCACGAGGTCATCCACGGCAACCACAGCCTGCTGCTCAACGAAACCCTCGCCGCGGTCGTGCACGCCAACCTGACCGAGGTCGGCGGGGTGGAGTATACGAGCGAAGAGGATGAGTTCGCCCGCCGCATCCGGGCAACCCTCGGCGGCGGGGAGCGGGAGCCCGGCTCGCAGTCGGAGGTCATGGAGTACGAGATCTGGCACGGCAAAGGTTCCACCGACGTCGGGGACGTGAGCTGGAACGTGCCGACCGCGGGTCTGGTCACGGCGACCTGGGTCCCGGGCACTCCCGCCCACAGCTGGCAGGCGACCGCGGCCGGGGGCACCGGCATCGGGATCAAGGGGATGATGGTCGCCGCCAAGACCCTGGCGATGAGCGCCGTAGACGCGATCACCGATCCCTCCCTGGTCGCTGCGGCCCGGCAGGAGTTCGAGGAGAAACGCGGGCAGGACTTCGACTACCGGCCGCTGCTCGGGGATCGCTCCGCGCCGATGAACTACCGCGACTGACCCATTCCATTTGGACCTGCCCGTCCGGGGATGTAGCCTTGCAGGGGATGAATCGAGTTTCCACCTCAAGAGAGAGGGAGGCAATCATGAGACCATCCGTTCCAGGGGGTATGGCTCGAATGGCGTTTCTCGCCTTCGCCTTCGCCGTTCCTTCGGCCGCGGAGCCCCATCCGGCCGCGGCCGAAGGGTACATCACCGACTGGACTGTGTGCGGGCCCTGGGTCTCCGCACCGGACATGCTCCACATCGACTACCTGGAAAGCGTGGGCGGGGAGGAGAACGCCCGCCTCGAGGAGGGCATGGAGCTCGGGCGCCCGGACGGGGAAACGGTCGGCTGCCAGGCGCAGACGGCCGCGGACAACGGCTCCGTCGACTTCATGAAGCTGACCAACCCGACCGGCGACAGCAGGCAGACCCGCCGCCGCGTCGGCTACGCCTATGCCGAGCTGGAAAGCCCGGAAGCGAGGCGCGTCTTCCTCGCCATGGGGGGTGAGGACCAGATGGCGATCCGCGTCAACGGGGAGCTCGTCCACCTGAGCTTGGCCAGCCGCTACTACAAGCCCTTCCAGGAGCTGTTCCCCGTCGAGCTGAAGCAGGGGACCAACCGCATCCTGGTGAAGGGGGGCCGCCGCTGCTGTTCCTGGAAATTCTCCCTGGCCGTCCTCGAGCCCGAAGCCAGGCTTTTCGTCAACGCCACCGACCGCACCCCGGCAGGGCACGTCGGCGAGGAGCAGTACCTGTTCCTTCCCGACCTCGTCGTCGGCGAGCAGCTCGACGTGCTCGGCGCCATCAACGTCACCAACCTCACCACGAGTCCACTGAAGGAGGTTCGCGCCTCGGTGCTGGCCAACGAGGTGCTCGAGGCCAGCGAGGAGACGCTCGCGTCCATCGCCCCGGGGGTCACCCGGCAACTTCCGTTCCACATGCGCTCGAAAGGGGTGGTAGGGCCGGAGGACAGCACCGGCATGGAGCTGGTAGTCACCGTCGAGGACGAGGTCCAGCGCTTCCGGCTCGAGCCGAGGCTGCGGGCCCGGGGCGAGTACTTCGCCACCTCCTACCGGTCGAGGATCGACGGCTCGATCCAGCCCTTCCGCATCATCGCGCCGCGCGAGTACGACCCGGAGAGGGCCTACTCCCTGGCCCTGAACATGCACGGGTACAAGGCGGCGTCCGGACCCCACGAGGCGATCTCCTCCCGCCCCTGGCTTTTCACCGCCGCGGCCAACGCCCGCGGGGAGGTGCCGTACAAGGAGGCGGGCATGTGGGACGTCCTCGAGATGATGGAGGCGATGCAGGAGCGCTACAACATCGACGAGGAGCGCATCTACCTCTACGGCCACTCCATGGGGGGGCGCGGCAGCTGGTACATCGGCCTGCGCAAGCCGGACCTGTTCGCCGCCCTGGCCCCGTTCGCCGGGGGCAACTCCTTCGCCCTGCCGGTGATCGAGAACGCCCTGAACCTGCCGACCTACGTCTTCCACGGAGCCCGGGACAAGGTGGTCGATGTAGAGCAGTCGCGGGAGGTCGTAAGGATTCTCGAGGAACTGGACTATTCCTTCCGCTACCACGAGCCGCCCGAGGCCACTCACTGGTGGTGGCAGGATGCCGAGCGCACCCAGGCCTGCACCGACGACCCGCGGCTCTACGACTACTTCAGCCGGCACCGGCTCCACTCCCATCCTCACAAGGTGATCTACCAGACCGAGGAGCTGCGGTTCAACAGGGCGTACTGGGTGCGCATAGACCAGTTCGAGCGGCACGGGGAGGCCGCCGAGATACGGGCGGCGATCCTGCCGGGGAACAAGGTCGACGTGCAGGTCGAGAACGTCTCGCGCTACACCCTGGAACTGCACGAAAACCTGCTGAACATGGACGAGCCGGTGACCATCCTGACCGACGGGGCCGAAAGCTATAACGGGCCCGCGGGGGAGGTGACCATCGGGAAGGGAGCCGGCTCCTGGGCGGAGGCCGGCGAGTCCGAGAGCGCCATGGAGAAGCGCGCCGGTCAGGCCGGTCCGATCTTCGAGGCCTTCAACTCGCCGTTCCTGCTGGTGTACGGCAGCGGCGGTTCGGAGGCGGAGGCCGCGGCGAACCGCAGGCAGGCCCGCTTCGCCCAGACCTGGTGGCAGATCTGGGCCGACGGGGAGTGCCGGGTGGTGGCCGATACGGAGGTTACCGATGCCGACGTCGAGGAGCGCAACCTCGTCCTCTTCGGCAACCCCGGGTCGAACCGGATCATCGGGAAGATCAACGAGCGCCTGCCGGTCCGCTTCGACGGCGATGCCGTCGTCGCCGGGGGGGAGCGCTTTTCCGGGGAGGACGTAGCCCTCCACGTGATCTACCCGAATCCCCTCAATCCCGAGCGCTACGTCCTCGTCGGCGGCGGGGTCACCCACCGCGGCACCGCCAACCTGCACATGACCGGGCTCGACATCGCCGCCCCGGTCCAGTTCCCGAACTCGGCGGGCTACGACTACGCGATCTTCGACGGGGGCTTCCTCGGGAAGACCGAGGGCCGCTACCTGAAGGCGGGGCATTTCGGCGCCCTCTGGCAGCTGCAGGACTGAGCTCGCCGAGGCTGTGCCGTCCGATCCTCCGGGGAGCAGGACGCGGGCCGGCGGAAGGAAACGAACCTCCCTCGGCCACTGGCAGCGGCCGAGGTTCCGCTGTCGGGGCGGGGGGGGTTGCGCCACCGCGGACCGGTCGAACGGGAAGGACCGCCGGCCGCTCCCGAAACTGGACCAGTGGACAGGGAATGACCCGCAGGCGGTCCGGAGGCCACCGCTCCGGGCCGCGGCCCGGTCAGCGGCTCCGCGCCAGGCGCGCTCCGAGGCCGTAGCCGCGGGCGTCGGGGGGGTGGTTGCAGCGGAACGCCGAGCGCACGTAGCGGGCGTCGCTGCCGAAGTCGCCGCCGCGGATCACCCGGTTGAGCCCCGCGGCCGCGCCGGTGGGATCGACCCGGTCCGCCGCGGCATACGGCGCCGCCCGATCCTGGCACCACTCCATGGCGTTGCCGTGCATGTCGTACAGGCCCCACGGGTTGGGCCGCCGCGTTCCCACCTCCCGGGGATGCCCCCTGCCGGTGTCCCAGGCGTTGTCGTGGTACCAGGCGTGCTCGTCCAGCTGCTCCCGGTCGTCCCCGAACGACCACGCCGTCGCCGTCCCCGCCCGGCAGGCGTGCTCCCACTCCGCCTCGGTCGGCAGGCGGTAGACCTCCTCGCCCGCGGCGGCGTTGAGCCGGCGGATGAACTCCTGCACCTCGTACCAGGTGATGTTGACCGCCGGGTGCCGCGGGTCCGACCGCACCAGGCGATGTCCCTCCCAGGGCGCCGTTCCCATCACCTTCACCCACTGGCCCTGGGTGATCTCGTACCGTCCCAGGTAGAACCCGCGCGTGATCGCAACCCGGTGTTCCGGGCCCTCGTCCGGGGACCGCAGACTGTCGGAAAGGGGGGACCCCATGCGCAAGTTCCCAGGCTCGATCCAGACGAACTCCATGGCCCCGCCTCCCGGGAGGCCGGCTACCAGGTCGGCGCTTTCCGGGCCGTCCGTCCCCTTGCCTTCCCGGTCGCAGCCGGCCGCGGCGAGCACTGCCAGGATCAACCCGGTGAGGAGCCGGCGAAGCATGGAATGCCTACCCGGTCCCCTCACCTGCGGCAGGGAGCACAGAAGTGAAAGAGAGAGACCAGGCCCCAGGTCCGGCTCGGCAGGTGGGGTCAAGCGGGGTTGTTGATGCGGGTTTCCCAAGTCGATATGTTGCCATCCGATCGGCGCAACCCATTGGGGGAGACCCGGATTCCGATCCGGGGCGAACGGAGAAGCTTTCCGACATTTTCCTCGAGGTCGCGCAATACTCGAATCAGGAATTACCAAGGGAAATGGCCATGAGTCACGGACAACCACCCCCTCTGTTCCCGGTACTGCTCCTGGGGTTGCTTCTGGCGGCCTGCCAGGACCCCGGTGCGGGCGATCGCCTGGCCCAGGTCGGCGACGTCGCCATTACCATCGAAAAATACAATGCCTACTACGAGGATCTGCCCGAAAAACTGAAATCCGAGAAACCGGGGATCGACGGCCATCGGGAGCACCTTCAATCCATGATCGACCGGGAGCTTCTGCTCATGGAGGCCAGGGCGACCGGGCTCGATCGGGACCCGGACTACCTCAGGCGCCAACGAAAGCGGCTCGAGGAGAGCATATCCCAGCTCTACCACAAGAAACTGATGGCCGAACTCGCGATAGCCCCCGGGGAACTGCGGCGATTCTTTCACGATTCCGGGAGGGACCGCGAGCTCATGCTCGAGGTCGTCGAGTTTCAAACCCTTCCGGAGGCGCGCGAGGCCCTTGAAAAAATCCGCGCCGGGGCCGGTTTCGAGAGCTTCCGCGGCGAAGGGGCGGAACCGACTGCGGTGCAGCGCCGGCTCGAGGGCCGCTACTTCGGACCCGACTTCACCGGGGGCGCCCTTCAGGACATCATCTTCTCCCTGGAATTGAACGAGGTGTCCGAGCCTGTCTGGTTCGGCCGCTCCGGTGGTCTCGTCAAGGTGGTTGCCGAGCGCAGCCTTCCGTTCGACGGCGACTCGAAGAGCCTGCGCCAGCACTATCGCCAGGAGATGTTTCGCGGGGAAAGACGGCGGCACCTGGAGGAGCTTTCCCGCAAGTACCGCTCCGGGCCCGTGGCGGAAGGGTTGGATCGCCTCTTTCAGGAAGCGGCCGCGGCCGGCCGGGACGGCGTAAGCAGGGAAACCGTCATCTGGGAATTCGACGGCGGCGGCATCACCGCAGGCCGCCTCCTGGACCAGTTGGCCAATCGCGGCAAAAGCGAAATCGACCTGGGGGACACCAGCCTCGTCATGCCGTTCCTGCGAGACTTCGCGGTCCCCGCCGAGCTGGTCCTCGCCGAGGCGGGCCGTCTCGGCATGGACGCCCCTGTCAGGTCCCGGTTCGCGGAGAATCGCGACAGGGGGCTTGCCGAAGAGCTGCTCGAGCGGGCCGTAAAGAGACCGGTTTCAGTGACCCGGGAGGAGGCGGAGGCCTATTTCGAGGAACACCCGGAGTTTTTCCGCGGCTCCGAGATCATCCGGGTACGGGAGATCCTGGTCGAAACCGAGGCCGAGGCCCGGGACCTGCTGCGGCGGTTGCGGGACGGGGCGGACTTCCCGACCCTGGCCTCCGAGCACACCCTGCGCGCCGCCGGCAGGAAAAACCGCGGCGAGTTCCATTTCCATCCCCATGAGAAGCCGCGCTACCCCGGCCTGGTGGAGGCGGCGGCAACAGCGCCCCTCGACCGGCTCCAGGGTCCCTTGGCCGTAGAAGGGGGGTATTCGATCTTCACCGTTCTCGGCCATGAGCGGGAGGAGAAGACCTTCGAGGACAAACGCGTCGAATTCAAGGCCGGGACGATGGTGAGGAAACTCAAGGAAAACAATCGGTTCGACCAGTTTACCACCTTTCTGAGAGAAAGATACGCGGACCGGGTGACGATTTTCGAAGACAACCTTCGCCAAGTCGCTGCGAAGGAAGACTGAGCCCGATATTTTTTGTTGACTTGACTATTCCTCTCCTGTTTATTAGCCCCGATTTTTCGCATCTGCAGAGGAAAAGAACAATGTTTCCGAGATGCGACACCTTCCCTTGCCCCGCCTGACACCCATCCCGGCGTTTTGCGCTTTCCTCGCCCTGTCGGGCATGACGCTGGGGAGTTGTGCACACAACACGGTGGATTCTTCCGGCGATGGCCGCCTGTTCCTCATGCTCGATCTCGATCCGGGGTACGCGGCTGCCGGCACGATCCGAATCAACATGGAGGTGGAGAACCTCGATCCGATCGCCCTGAAGTTCTGGGGCGGAGACGTTCAGCCGCAGCGGGTCGACGTCAGCGACGCGCTGCCCTGGAAGTTCTGGCGGAGCAGGCTCTACGACCTGACGGGAGAGTTCCTTCCCGGCGGTACCGAGGTTCATTTCCGGGTGGATTCCGACAAGTACGACAGCAACCAGATCTCGTTCGAAATGGACGGAAACACGATCATCCGGCTGGTACCCACCGATCCGGACCGTCCCGTGGGAACACAGCACATCCTGATCGAACTCGCAGTACAGCAGGACGCATACTGAGACGGCGTAGTGAGTGTCCGGTTGGACAACTCAAACCCGCCTGAAACCGGAAGGAGGCGACAAACGGGCGGCACCTGATCCGAGCGGACTTGAGATACCCAACAACAACTGACAGGAGATCGACCTGATGAATCGCTTATTCCTAGCAGCATTTGCCCTCATCCTCGCAGTTAACGGGACGGTCAGCGGACACGCGTACGGCCCGAACGACGAGGGCAACCCCTTCTTCGTCCCCGCCGTTCGCCAGGACTTGGTCCCGGCCATCGACGGCGACCTCAGCGACTGGGCCTTCTTCCCGGACGAGTACATCTACAACCTGGACTGGTTCATTCCCAGCGGGAAGTGGAATGAGGACGAGCAACTCAAGACCAAGGACGACTTCGATCTGCTCATCTACGGGCCCGCCTGGGTCCCCGCGACCGACCAGGTTCTCTGGGCGGTCCAGGTCGTCGACGACTACTTCTACTCCCCGGACGAATGCTACTGCATGGGCTGGGCCGAGGACAACATTCAGATGGCCATCGACGCCGACCACGGCGGCGAGGTCTCCTTTACGGGCCAGATGCTCGACACCATGCACGATTACCAGCAGATATACGTTCAGCCCAAACTGGGCGGCATCACCGGCGCCTTCGTCGATCACGAGGAGATGGACTGGGCCTTCGAACCTCCTTACGTCTTTCTGGAGTTCAGCCGCAGGGACTGGGTCGAAGGTGCCGACGGCTCCTACAATGTCGAGTACCTGTACCAGCCCTTCGATCACATCGCCAACAGCTCCGCAGGCGGCATCGACGGTTCGAGACTGGCCGAATGGGAGGTCGGGGAGATCGTCGGCCTTTCCATGAGCGTCTCCGACAAGGACGCCGACGGCGGCAACAGCGGCGGCGTCAGCTTCCACTTCGGTGGGGGTTCCCAGATCGGCGGCGAGGTGCTGGCCGACTGGTTCCTGTTGAGCGTCGAGGATACCGAGGGTCTCTACAACACCGCGACCGCGGTCGAGAACAGCTCCTGGGGCAGGGTGAAGGCGGCGCTGGCCCAGTAGTATCCACAACGCTCCAGCCCGCACGAAGCACCGTTCGACAAGGGGGGCGGGAAATCCGGGATTTCTCGCCCCCCTTCCATTCCACTATCAGAGGCTTTGGACATGAAGCTGCACAAAGTCCCGGCCAGACTCGCAGTCCCGCTCTCCCTCGCGGCCGTTCTGCTGGTGGCGGCGCTGGCAACCGGATGCGCCTACCGCCTCCTTCCCGGCCCGCTGAAGCCGCTGCCCGAGGTCCGGCACGGCGAGAACGTCAGCATCGCCGACGACGGCACGGTCACCCACCATATCGAGCGGCTCCGGGTGAGCCTCAAGGCGATGACGGACGAGGAGGTGAACCGGCAGTTCCCGCAGTACTCCGGGGACGAGGAGAACTCCCTGAATCCATACACCTACGGCAACTGGATTCCGCAGGGAGAAACCCGTACCCCGTCGCGCTTCACCATCTTCTTCCTCAAGGTGGAGAACTACTCCTTCCCGAAGGTGCTGATTGATCCCCAGAACATGACGATGGGCAGCGGCAACGGCCGCATCTACCCGTCCCGCAGCGTCTCTTTTCTCAAGGAATCCTACTACCCGTACAACACCGCCTACGCCGGCATCCCCAGCAGCAACTTCAACGAGCGCGTAAGCATTCTGCGGAGCACCATGTACCCCGAGTCCGAACTGGTCTTCGCAGGACAGGAAGTCGAAGGGTTCGTCGTCTTCCCCAGGCTGCACGACGACGTCGAGAACGTCTCGGTGGCGCTCGAAGAGGTGTCCCTGCGCTTCGACTATCGCAGCGAGCCGATCGAGACGCGCGACCTGGTTTTCCACTTCGCGCGAACGGTGGAGCGGGAGTAAAATCCGCGGCCTGATGAAACGGCTCTGCACCCTCACCGCCCTGACCTCATTGGCGGCCGTTTCACCCTCCCTGGCTGAAATTCAGCGCTTCGTCGTAGGCAATGCCCAGCGTCCCTGGGCGCAGGCGGGAGAGATGGAGGCTGTCGATCTGGAAGCCCGGCCGGGATGGCTGGCGCCGGTCTGGATCACGCGGGACGTCAATATCCTGCACCAGCTTTTTCTCGACGGCATGTTGTACACCGGGAAAAACCCAGGGCCGAAGGTTTCAGGCTCGGGGTCGACGGCCGCATCTGGACCGTGAACGGCACCGGTGCGGCGACGGGGGACGGGGACAACGCCAACCTCATCCTGCTGGCGGACGGCCGCACCGAGGATGACGAGGCGTTCCTCCATTTTCTCGGCGGCGCCTCGAGCAAGGCCGGGGTCTCCATCATCATCGACCTCGGGGCACCCTTCCCGGTAGACGAGATCCGCTTTCATCCACGTCTTCGAGACCCGCACGACGACGATTTCGTCCGCGGCTACCAGCTGTTCGCCAACGACGGCGACCCGGAAGCGGTCGATGTGCTGGGCAAGCCAGATCTCAAGTCCCCTGCCTTCCTGCTGACCCAGGAAGCGACCAACGTCAATCCGCTGGTGCAGAACTCGAGCTTCCCTCCCCAGTACATCCGCTACATCAGGTTCAGGAACACGGCGCCGGAACCGTTTGAGATGGACCAGTTCGAAATCAGGGGGGAGGGTTCGGTCAAGCAGGCGGCGTTTACTTCCGAAGTCATCGACATGCATGAGCTGGAAGGGGATATCGCCAACTTCGGACGACTGTTCTGGGCCGCCGACACCGACCCGGGGGCCGAGGCCGTCGTGCGGACCCGCTTCGCCCGGACCCTGGAGGATACCGCAGGCTGGGAATGGTCCGATCCCTACGGGGAGTCGGGCCAGGATCTGGTCGCGCCGGGACCGGCCCGGTTCTTCCAGTTCCGAATCGATCTGGGAACCGATCTGATCGCCAGTCAGGCCCGGATCGACTCCATCGCCCTGGAGTACTCCTCTCCCACGCCGGCCCGGCAGGTGCTGGCCGCCATATCCCCCGACACCGTCGACGTCGGCCGGCGCTCCGAGTTCACCTATCGCATCGAACCGCGGATCGACCCGGACGATACCGGCTTCGACACCGTGGAACTCGACATGCCCTCCCCGGCCACCGTGCGCTGGGTCCGCGTCGGCGGCAGGCTTCTGGGCGGGGAGAGCTACGGAACTACAATCGAAAAAAACCTCCTCGAGGTGCGGCTGCTCGACGAAGGGGACCGCGTCGCCAGCGACGAGGACGTCGTCGAGCTGGGCTTCGAGACCACCATGCTCGTGTACGGCACGGTATTCGGCGGCCGCGTGCGCGCGAGCTGGGAAGAAGCCCTCCTGCCCCAGCGCCTCGAAGCCGCCCGGGAGGGGGCGCTGACCGTGCTCGGCTTCGAGTCTTCCCTGGGGCGCATACTCGGAGGCGTCTCCAGTCAGCCGCCGGTCTTCTCCCCCAACGGGGACGGGATCAACGATCGCACCCTGATCGCCTTCCAGGTTGCCCAGGTCCTGGGCCCAGCACCGCTGGAGGTGCGGATATACGATCTCGCCGGCCGGCCCATGGCCACGCTCCACGACCGGGAGGTCGCCAACGACAGTTTCCTGCTGCCCTGGGACGGGAGGGACGACTCCGGGGCCCTGGTGGCTCCCGGGATCTACCTGGCGCGCGTGCACCTCGACGGGGATGCGGAGACCCACGTCGGGCTCGGGGCCGTCGGGGTGGCCTACTGAGGCCGGTCTGCACGGGAGAATGGCAACCATGCCTGAAGCCTCCTCCGCGCTGCGATCGCGGATGCTCCTGATCGGCGCCCTGGTTCTGGGTTCGGGCGCCCACGGAGAGCTCGGCCGCTTCACGGTCGGCAACGACGAGCGTCCCTGGGCGGAGTGGGGATCCATGGTGGCTGCGGACGTCGATTCCGAGCCGGGGTGGCTGCAGCCGGTTCGCGCCGATTCCAGCGTCAATCTGCTGAACGACCTGTATGCCCGGGGGCGGCTGAGGGGCACGGCCAGCCTCTCGGTCTTCGACGAACCGGGGGACGGCCGCATCTGGACCCATCACCTGCCCTTCGGCCAGCGCTCCGAGCTGGTGATCCTCGCCGACGGGGAAGAGGACGGCGTGTCCTTCGACCGCTTCAACCGCGACCGCAGCAACATCGGGGTGTCCTTCTATCTCGACCTCGGCATAGCGTATCCCCTCACCACGGTTATCTTCAGGCCGCTGCTGTTCGGCCACCACGTCGATCTTTTCATCAAGGGGTACGAGCTCCTGACCAGGGACGACTCGGATGAAATCTGGGAGCGGTGCGGCGACCCCGGGGGGTCGAGCGGTTCCTACTGGAACCCGAACCAGGCTTCCTGCGGGTTCGAAATCCTCGCCAAGGTCGGCTCGAATTCCGAGCCCGAGGTCCGCAACTCCGACTTCGAGCCCGAGTACACCCGCTTTCTCCAGATCAGGGTCACCACGCCCCAGCCGTTCGAGATCGATCAGATCGACCTCCGCGGGGACGGCTTCGTCCAGCGGGCCGTCTACACTTCCCGGGTAATCGAGCTGCCGGCGCCGGCCAACTTCAACCGCCTGTTCTGGTCGGGAGAAGCCGACCCGGGAACCCGGGCGGTAATCCAGACCCGCTTCGGCAGCGACCCCACCACCCGGATCTACAACGAGATCAACGACGTCGGCGCCGAGGTGCCGCTCGAAAAGGGAAGCGACGAGGACAACAAGACAGCCTGGGGCAGGTTGCAGGGTCCTTCCCAGGGCTCCAGCGGAGACGACATCGAGAACTGGACGCTCTGGTCGGCGCCGTACGAAGCGCCGGGACAGAGGGCGGCGACCACCGGGCCGAAGCAGTTCTTCCAGTTCAGGGCGATCCTCGAGACCTCGGTGCGGAGCAGCCGCGCGCGGCTCGACTCCATCGCCTTTGAATTCTCGAGTCCGACCCAGGCGCGCCAGGTGGCGGGACAGATCACTCCCCGCGAGGGAATCGAGCTGGGGGTCGATACCACCTTCACCTACCGGCTGGCCTCCGATATCGGGGAGGACGACGTCGGCTTCGACGCCATCGAGCTCGACACTCCGACCGATGTCCGGCTGCTCGGCGTCCGCTTGGGGGACCGCCTGCTGACCAGGGGCGAAGAGTACGAATCGAGGACCGGGGAGGCGCTCCAGGTGCTGCTGCTCGGAGAGGAGAACCGGGTCGCCAGCAGCCTGGACACCCTGGAGCTGACCTTCGATGCGAGCATTCTCGTTTACGGCACCGTTTTCGGCGGACGGGTCTGGTCCAGCTGGGACCCCGATCTGCTTCCGCAGGACATCGAGGAAGAATCCGTGGGAGACCTGACCGTCCTCGGCTCCGACCAGTCGCTCGGCAGGATCCTGACCAACCTGTCGATACAGCCGCGCCTGCTCACCCCCAACGGGGATGACGTCAACGACCGGACCCGCATCGCCTTCCAGGTTTCCCAGGTGATCGGCGCAGCCGTGCTGGAGGTGGAGATACGCGACCTCTCCGGACGCCTGATGGCCGGGGTTCTATCGGAGGAGGTCGAAAGCGGCGATTTCGAGCTGAGCTGGGATGGACGGGACCGGGAGGGCAGGTTGCTGCCTCCGGGGCTGTACCTGTGCAGGATCAGGCTCGACGGCGACGCCGGGGAACTCGCCCGGATGGCGACCGTCGGCATCGCCTACTGAGGAGCGGGCTTCCGCAAGTGACCCGCCAGAAGGGAAGGGAGTAGATAAATGCGGAGCAAGATTGCAGCTCTGACCGGTGCGCTCCTCACCTGCAGCGCCGGACTCGCTACGGCCCAGTACGGCACCGGGTTCGACCCGTCGCGAATTCAGGGCCCGGGGAGCGACCTGGCGGCCGCGGACCCGACGTTCCGCAAGTGGTACGTGCCCCAGGAGCTCTACAGCCAGTACGGCTGGGAGCAGTGGCGCTATTCGAACTACGCGCGTCAACAGTACCAGCGCTACACCAACGTGGCGCTGGAAGGTTCGCGCCTGTACGACATCTACGGCAACTACATCACCCGGGGCTGGAGGATCTACGACTGGAGCCAGGATCAACCTCGCGCCTTCGGCAGCACCGTCTACAAGGATCCCCGCTTCGGCAGCTGGTTCTCCAATCTCCTGGTCTCCTCCTCCACCCGGGGGCAGTTCTACACAGCCCTGACCATAGGTGAGGAGATCAGGACCACGCTGACCCCGCTGACGTTCTCCAAGCCGACCTTCAACGGCGTCCAGTGGGATTTCCTCAGCGACAAGTACGCGGTTTCCATCATCGCCTCGAGGGCCAGCGACCCGGCCAAGTCCCTCCAGTCCGAAAGGTTCCCACCCCTGGCGCGCACCGATATCGCCACCCTGATCGGAGGCCGGGCAACGGCGCAGGTCGGCGATTTCGTCACCGTGGGGGGCGCCTACGCCAACGTCTTTCTCGGCCGCAGTCTGCACGACTGGGCGGACAACTCGATGAAGGGGAAGCTGACCACGGACCAGAACGGGCAGCTCGTCCGGGAAATCACGATCCGGCTCCGCGACGACTCCCCCGAGGACGGCGAGGGCGGAGCCCTGCTCTTCAGCCAGTCGATCTTCATCGACGGCCGCCGGGCCGACATATCGCCCGCAGTCAGGGGCGGCACGGTGAAGAAGGGGCGCCGGGAGGCCAGCGGCCCGGAGGAGATCTTCCTAACCTACAACCTCGAAGGCTGGTCCTACGTCAACGAAGACCAGGAAGTGCGCGACGTGAACTGGTTTCGCCGCGTCACCTTCAACCTGGTGGTGGCCAACGACTATCGCATCGAGGTCACCTCGAACAGCCAGCTCGGCCATCTCGGGCAGGAGGTGTTTCTGCCGGTCGCTGCGGCGGAGAAAAACGTAAAGGACGCCACCAACCAGCAGGTCGTCCGCTTCGACTACGGTTTGCCGACAGGCAACGAGATTTACAGCGCGACCTTCGAACTGGAGGACTTGTACGGTTTCTGGCTGCGCAGCGAGTTCGCCCTAAATCGCCGGCATCGCCGGTTTCCCAACGCCAACACCCGGATTCGGGACCACACCCTGGCCTCGGAAAAGTCCAACGCCTGGTACGTCAGCGCCCAGCGTCTGTTCTACCCGTGGTTCGCCTACGCCGAGGCGTTCTCGATGGATCCCGAATACAGCACCACCATGTACGTTCCCGACCAGAGCGGCATCATCGACTACTCCAACGAGCAGCGCTACTGGTTCGAGATGGTCGAGGACAACGACGACCAGGACCGCCTGCCGGACTGGATCCGCAAGGCGGACAACCAGCGCTCGAGCAACGAGGTGGCGCAGGTCCAACGGCGCCTCGGCGGAGTCTACCCCGGGCTCGACGCCAACAACGACTTCATCTCCGACTTCAACCAGAACGACAACTTCACCCCCGACTACGATGAGCCCTTCCTGCGCTACGTCGTCGATCCCCCGGAGTACCTGTTCGGGGTCGACATGAACAACAACACGGTCGTCGACCGCTTCGAGAACGACCTCGAGGCGGACTACCCCTACAAGCGGGATCACCAGGGGTACAACGCCTACGTCGGCGGCGAGATCGCCCGCGGGGTCAGGGTGCTGGCCGGCCGCTTCCGCGAGAACCTGATCTCCACCGATCGCAGGAACCGGGCCTGGTACGCGCTGTTGACCAGCGAGCAGGACATGCCGGCCGGCGTCTGGCGCCTTTTCGAGTACATCCGCTCGGTAAAGGACGATATCCCGGAAAACCTCGAGATCTGGGAGGTGACCCCGGGAACGCGAGGCACCATGGTAGCTTTCGCCGACCCCCTCGTCGCCAGGGACACCTGGATCAACACCCTGTACAGCGATTTCACCTACACCGGCCTGGGGTGGGCCACCATCGTCAACAAGATCAAGTACGAGCGCTACTCCCAGCGGGAGGAACGGCCCGGCCTGAAGGAGGTCTCCGAGTTCCTCGGCATCGTCAACCGCGGCCACACCTCCTATCAGGTGAGCAGCCTCAAGCTGATTCCCAAGTTCAAGAGCCGCTACGGCTTCCGTTCCCCCTTCGAGCAGGGAGGGCGGCGCCAGAAGGAGTTGAGCGAGACCCTGACTCTGCTGGCGATGCAACCGGTCACGGCAAGCAGCTCGGTCGAGTTCGGCATCGAGTACACCGCTTTCTTCAACCTGCTCGACAAGGACGCGGTCAGGGCGGCGGCGCAGGAGGACGACTTCCAGGGCCTGGTGCTGGCCACCGAGTACACCAACCGCTCGGCCTACCTCGGCTACGCGCTGACCAGCAAGGTCGGCTTCCGGCAGGAAACCCGCTATTTCAAGGATATCACCCGGACCGGCAACGTGATCTTCATCCAGGTCTTCGCCGGTCTCGAGAACTGACGGGAAGCAGGGCCATGATCGCACTCATTATTCTGCTGGCCGGATTGGCGCTTCCGGCAAGTGCTGCCAGGGACCTGGTCATCCTTGCCGGGGAAATCCTCGACCCCGAGACGGGCTGGACCCATCCCGGCGGGGCGGTCAGGTTCGGGGAGGACGGCCTCATCCGTCCCGACTCGATCCGCAAGGACATCAACGCCATGCTCGATGCCCCGGAGTTCGAGTACCTCGGCCGCCTGGCGGGAACGGGGGGTATCCGCACCGTCGGCACCAGCGAGGCCAGCGCGGCACTGGCCATCGACGGCGACACCGCCACGGCCTGGCTCCCCGGAATGGACGACCCGGTCGACTCCTGGTGGATCGAGCTCGACACGGGGCGCGAAGTACTGGCGAAGAAGCTGCGCCTGGTCTTCGGAGCCGACGGCCCCCCCTTCGGGGACTTCAAGGTGTACGTTTCCGACGGGGCGACGAGGCCGGCGACGAAGCTCCCGGAATACCGGTTGGTGCACCAGACGGTGGCCAGAAACGAGGAGCAGATCGTCGAGATCCCGCTCCCCTGGACAAATGAGAGAGGGGAGATCCTGCTGGGCAGGCCGATCCAGATGGCCAAGGTGGTATTCGACAAGAAGGTCGAGGGGGCGAGCCTCGCCGAGGCCGAGGTCTGGACCGTCGGCGACAACATTGCCATGGGCACGCTCGAACGGGGCGGCAGCGTCCTGACCGGAAAGAACACCGGGGCCAAGGTGATCTTCGACGGCGTCGTCACCTCCCAGGTCCAGCTCTCCCGCTTCGGCAACGACTGGATCTCCTCCGGCAACTGGATCCGCCTCGATCTCGGAACCTCGTTCTGGATCGAACACCTGTTCCTCGACATTCTCAGCGGCATGCCGGGGTACCAGATCCACTTCTCCGACGGCACGGAGAGCATCCTGACCCGAACCGAGGAGTGGCAGGTCGAAGGCCGCAATCTCGAGTGGCAGCAGGTCGTCGACCACGACAACAAGGACCGCTGGCCGCGGCACAACGACTTCACCCTGGATCCCCCGGCAAAAGCCCGCTACGTCTTCTGGTACCAGTTCCACGGTACCGGGGCGCACGTCAGCGGCGCCTTCTTCAGCGAGTTCATGCTCTTCGGCGAGGGCTTCCTGCCCGCGGTGACCCTGACCTCGGAGGTGATCGCCACCGGGGGCGGCTACGTGACCGCGCTCGACTGGGTGGCCGATACGCCCCCGGGAACCCGGGTCCTCATGCGCAGCCGCAGCGGCGACGCGGTGATCGACACCTCGATCTTCAAGGACAACAAGGGGAAGGTGGTGACCGAGGATAAATGGAATTCCCTGCCGAAGTCGTTCAAGGGCCCGGTGACGACGAAGCGGCTGCCCATCGAAGAGGAGTGGAGCGGCTGGACCCCGTTGACACCGGTGGCCGGACAGCCGTTTCCCTCGCCGTCGCCGACCGACTTCGTCCAGCTGGAGGTCAGGCTGGAGTCGGACGACCCCGGCGTGGCCGCGGGTCTCGAGAGCGTCATCCTGCGGCAGGCCGATCCCCTGGTCAAGGCGATCTTCGGACGCATAGAGCCGCGCGTCACCCGCCCGGACTCGCTGACCCGGTTCACCTGTTTCCTGCAGCCGCAAAGCAGCTTCGGCGATCCGGGGTTCGACCGCATACTTATCCGGGCGCCGGACGTGGTAGACTCGGTCGAGGTCCGGATCGACGGCTCCCCGGTGCCGTCGCAGGTGATCGCGAACCTTCCCGATTCGGTGGTGATCGAGATGGAGACGCCGACCCGGTTTGCGGTTGAAGCCTCCTTCAAAACCCGTCTCGAGCGCGACAACACCCTCTTCGAGGGGGCGGTGGCCAACGGGGAAAGCCCCTGGCAGCGGGTCCGGGTCAAGGCCCCCGGGTTGCTGACCGTGCAGCTTCCCGCCTTCTCCGAGTCCGATCGCCTGATCAAGGACCTCGGGATCGCTCCCGGCGTCTTCACGCCCAACGGCGACGCCGTCAACGACGAGGCGGTGGTGCGGTTCATCCTCCTGAAGGTGGACGCCCTCCGCGACGTGCAGGTCGATCTGTTCGATCTCGGGGGCCGCCGGGTGCGGCGGCTGCATGACGAGGCCGGCATCAGCGGCGTCTACGAGATCCCCTGGGACGGGACCGACGACGCCGGCCAGGTGGTGCCTCCCGGCCTGTACCTGGCGCGGATTCTCGTCGACGGGGATGCCGGCGACAAGGAGCGGGCGATTCCCGTCTCCGTCGCCTACTGACCCCGGGAGCTCAAGGTCCGGGGCTGACCCGGCACCGTGGCTGCCGTCCTGCCCTGCCCGTAACCTTCCCCATCTCGGCAGAGTTCACTTCCGCTGTAGCGTTGCTCCCTGCCTCACGGCTCTGTCGGTAGTTCGCACCTCGGGTGCAGGTTACCTGGGCATCTCCTCCGACAGGACCCCCGCGGCCGTCCGCTCCAGCAGGAAGGTCCGCCCCTCGGGGCCGGCGGCGAGAGCGGCCGCGGCTCCCGGCCAGGGCTCGATCTCGAAAGTTCCCTCCCCGGAGCTCTGCCGGCAGAGGCGCACCAGCGCCCGGTCTCCCACCCTGAGCCCGGACCAGAGCACGCCGCCGTCCTGAACCTCCGGTACCTCGGTGTTGAGCACCTCCCCGCGGTCGAGGAACTCGCGGTAGGCGAGCATCTCGTCGTACACCGCGACCGCGTCCTCCACCTCGGCCCTGACGATGTCGCCGTATTCCGGACGCCGCGGCTGGAAGATCTGCATGCCGTCGACCCCGCGCAGCCACATGTGCCGCAGGGCCTCGCGGTAGGCCGGCCGGCTCATCATCGGGATCTGCGGGTCGTCGACGTCCGGACACCACCGGTCCACCCAGGGAAAGCTCTTCACGTGGGGCCCGAAGTGCCGCCGGTTCTCCGCGTCGTCCGATACCATGCGCAGCAGCAGGTGCATGTAGAGCTGGTCGACGTGCTCGCGGTCGAGGGTGAACTCCTCGCGCCAGGCGGCGCGGAAGAACTTGTCGTTGCCGTAGGCCACCGGGTTGGTCGCCGTGAACGCTGGCGGGATGTTGGGGACGAGGACCCGGTCGGTCCAGTGGCGGACGGTGCGCTCCGGGGTCGAGTAGAGGATCATCCAGTTGGTGACCGCACACCGGGGGAACCGCTCGAGCACCGGCAGGGCGAGGCAGGCGCCCCAGAGCTGCGAGTAGAGCCGCCAGCAGTAGTCGAGGAAGCTCTTCTCGTCGCCGATGATCTCCGCGGGCAGCTCGGCGCGGCAGCGCGTGCAGTGGCTGGCCTGCTCGTAGCGGTCTCCGGCGGCGCTGCCGACGTACGGGTCTCCCTCCCAGTCCGCCCAGACCGCGTCCACGGTGACCCCGGCCTCGGCATAGGCGCGCATGATTCCCCGCACCCTCTCCGCCTGCACGGCGAAACCGGCATACCGGTGGGGACAGGCACGCACCCTTCCGGAGGGGGTGTACCCGTCGTCGAATCGATGCGCCCACTCGCTCTCGTCGCCGCCCAGCTCGTACGACCAGGTCCCGCCGCGACCCTCCATCAGGATAACGGGGCCGCCCGCTTTCTGGATCGCCTTCGCCGTCGCGATCATCGCCGTATCGATGCGGACGTGCTGGACGATTCCGCGCTCGAGCAGGGCCGCGTGGACCTCGGGAGCGAGGGGATCGAACCCCACCCCTTCCCACAGGATCAGCGGCCAGCGATCGCCGCGGTCGTGCCGGAGGGGCGGTATGTTCCCGGTGATCTCGTCGAGCCAGGAGCCGACGTCCTCTCCCGACTTCCTCGGGTACTCCGGCTCCTCCGCGGAAGACACCGACAGGAGCAGGAGGGAAACCGCCAGGCAGCGCAGGATCCCGGCCGGGCAGCGCCTGGGCCGCTGGTTCGGACTGTACCCTTCCGGGCGGCGTGGAAAAGCGGCCGCTCCGGTGATCGAATCGCGCATATTTTCACCTCTTCGAGTGATGTCCGCAAAAAGATTGCAGGCAAACCGGCATTGCAATATAGTCGGCTGCCAAGGGGCCATGGAACCCCCGATTCTACCGGGAATGCCCCGGGCTTCGGCCAGATCCCCGGATGCGACGGAAAGGAGATCCACCGATGTTGACGGAGGAGCAGGTCCGCCGCTTCAACACCTTCGGTTTCCTCGTCTTCAGGAACGCGCTCAGCCCCGCCGAGGTGGACCTGCTGCGAAGGGAGCATGCCACCCGCGTAGCCGAATCGGCGCGCCTCGTGCCTCTCGCCGAGGGCCAGTCCCGCGACATGAGCGGCCTGGTCCCCTCCACTCCGTTCACCGCCAGCCTGTTCGAGGACGACCGTCTCGCCGGCGTCGGCGAGCAGCTCTTCGGCCGGCTCATCTGCGCCAACCCCCTCCTGCACCACTACGCCGGGTATACGGTCTGGCACTACGACGCCGGTGGGTACGAGGCCTACGGCATAAAGTTCGCGATCTACCTCGATCCGGTGCGGGCCGATACCGGGGCCCTGCGCCTGATCCCGGGCAGCCACCTGCGCCCCTTCCACGACAGGGTCGCCGCGGTCGACCCGATCGGCCCCCGCTTCAGCCGCGCCGCGGCGACCCCGCAGGAGCGGCAGGCCGCCCTGGCCGGGATCGGCGCCGTTCCCTGCGTCGTCTGCGATTCCGACCCGGGGGACCCTTCGACCTGCGTACCTACCACGCCAGCAAGGGGGGCGCCCGGGGCCGGCGCATGTGCTCTTTCACCTACTACCACTATCCCCGCAAGCCCGCCGAGGTCGAGTTGACGATCCTCAATGCCCGCGGTCACCTGGGCCGGCGGGACAACTCCGCGGACCCCTGGAACCCTCCGGGCATGCCGGAGGAATGGGCGGCGGATGCCGGAAAGCACCCGCGGCGGGCGGCCTGGTTGAAGAGCCTGCGCAGGTTCGCCGCCATGGAGCCGGAGCAGCGGGGGGCGAGGGCGGTGGTCAGGAACGGCAAGTGGGAGATCGAGAGGATCGCATCGTGAGGACGGCGTACTCGCCTGTGCCGGAAAACCGGCGGTAGGGAATTTCCAGGAGGGCTGCATGTTCGACATCGTCATCCGCGGCGGTACCGTGTACGACGGAACCGGGGCTCCCGGCCGGCTCGCCGACATAGGCATCCGCGGCGAGCGCATCGAGGAGGTCGGCGATCTCGCCGAGGCCGAGGCGGCGCGCGCCATCGATGCCCGCGGCCTGGCGGTGGCGCCCGGCTTCATCGACACCCACACCCACTCCGAGGGGGACCTGCTCGCCGACCCGCAGCACGCCAACGGACTGCGCCAAGGGATCACCACCGAGGTCATGGGCCTCGACGGAATGTCCTTCGCGCCCCTGTCGGCGGCCAACCATCTCACCTACCGGCGCTGGCTTGCCGGCCTGCTCGGGGAACCGATCCCCGGCCTGGCGATGGATTCGGTCGCCGCTTTCCGCAGCCATTACCATCGCCGGGTCGCCATCAACACCGCCTATCTCGTGCCGCACGGGGCCATCCGTCTCGAGCTCCTCGGGTTCCGCGACGTGCCCCTGACCGGCGACGACGCCAAGGAGGCCAGGCGCATGGTAGCGCAAGGCCTCGAGGAGGGGGCCGTCGGCTTTTCGACGGGAGCCAGCTACTATCCCAGTCCCTGGGGAGACACCGCCGAGTTCCTCGACCTGTGCCGCACGGTTGCCGATGCCGGCAGCGTCTACGTGGTCGAGCCGAGAAAGGTCGAGCTCGACCGCGCCTGGGGGGGCGACGGCGTCGAGGAGGCGCTACACATCGGCCGGGAAACCGGGGTCAAGGTCCATTTCGCCCACTTCAGGACAGGGGCCCACAACGCCGGACAGGTGGAGACCCTGCTGGGGCCCATCGACCGGGCGAAGGCGGAAGGAGAAGGAGTCGACTGCAGCCTGGACATCTATCCCTACCCCGCCGGCAGCAGCATCTGCGTCGCCTCCCTCCCGGGGTTCGCCCAGGAAGGGGGGGGCCGGACGCCATTCTCCGGAGGCTCGCCGATCCGGCGGAGCGGGCGCGCATAGCCCGGTTTCTCGAGGAGGAGTACGAACCCCTCGATGAGGTCGTGTTCACCTCTCTGCCGAAGAACCCCGGGCTGGAGGGTATGACCCTGACCGATGTCGCCGGCGACCGCGGCCTGCCGCTGGGGGAGGCGATGTGCCAACTGCTGCTGGAGGAGGAGCTGAAGATTGGCTACCTGTCCGCGCCGCCGGTGAACACCGGCCTCTGGAGGCAGGTCAGCCGCGATTCGCTCGAGCTGCTTTCCCGTCCCGACTACATGGCCTGCAGCGACATCACCCCCACAGGGAGCATGCCCCACCCGCGTTGTTACGGAGCCTACCCCCGCTTCCTCGGCCGCCTGCGACGTCGCTTCGGGGTCCTCAGCCTCGAGCAGATGATACAGCGCATGACCGACAACCCGGCGCGCCGGTTCGGTATCCGCTCGCGGGGGCGTCTGGAGAAAGGCTGTTTCGCCGACGTCGTCCTGTTCGATCCGGACCGCGTCATCGACACCGCCACCTACGAGGACCCGAAGCAGTACCCCGTGGGCATCCCCTTCGTGCTGGTCAACGGGCAGGTCGCCGTCGACGGGGAGCGCTGCACGGGGGTGATGGCGGGGCAGGCGGTACCATGAATGCCGGCGCCGGCAAGCGAGCTCCTGCCGGCAGGCTTCATTTCACAGCAAGGAGAGAGCCGAGGTGCTGTCACCGGAACAGATAGCCCACTTCGAAGCCTTCGGGTTCCTCCTGTTGCCCAGGCTCCTCGACCCCGGGGAGGCGGCGACCCTGAAGCGCGAAGCGGAGGAGGTTTTCGACGAGGACCGGGGCGGGCGGGCGTTTTCGGGAGAGACGACTGAGTACGTCCAGCCTTTCTTCGAGCGGCGGCCGTTCCTGTTCAGTCTGCTCGACGACGACCGCATCTACGGCATCGGGGTCGATCTGCTCGGTCCCGACTTCGTTCTCGATCAGACGGAGGGCAGGCTGCGCGTCGAGCCGACGCCGTGGCATGCGGGAGACCGTTTCCGCAGCGGCCTGCGCTGGATCAAGATCGGCTTCTACCCCGAACCGCTGACCCGCGGCAGTGGCTGTCTGCGCGTCGTGCCAGGATCCCACATCCCCTGCGATCCGGATCCGCTGGCGCCCCTGCGCCAGACCGCCACGGACCCCGGTTCCAGGCCCTTCGGGCTCGCTCCGGAGGAGATTCCCAGCGTCCCCCTCGAAGTGGAGCCCGGTGACATCGTCGTCTTCACCGAATGCGTGCTCCACGGGGCATTCGGCGGCAGGCCCGGCCGCCATCAGCACGCCATCAACTTCTTCAGCAACCCCCGGACGGATGCCCAGGTCGCGGAAGTGAGGGACATCCACGACAGGACCCGGTGGAGCGTGCGGCCGACCGAAGCGACGCTGAACAGCAAGCGCCCGCGCATCCGGCGGATGATCTCGAGGCTGGTCGAGCTGGGTTTCGAGCCCTGCAGGTCGGATGGCTGAACCTGCCGAGGTCTATCGCTGCGGCCCGCGATTCAGGGCAGGGGGCTAAGGGTATCGTCGTTTGCGGCGATTTCGAGCCTCAGTACGACGCTGAGCGGCAGGATAAACCGATGGATGTCCGTAACTGGGGAGGAGATGTAGCGACCGTCATGGGACCCGAGGGATGCCATCATGGCATCCGTGTCGAAATTCCTTTCGGCGAGTTCCCAATCTGCCCTGATCGACTCCGGTACCCTGTTGACCGTAGATGCTGCCTGCTTCGGCGATCAACCCCGAACCCTCCGGAACCTGTACGGTCAGGGTGCTTCCTGTCGGGCAGGGGGCTCCCCAGGAGGGGTGAGCGAACGGGACGGAGACCCCGGACAGCCCGACAGCATGGCAAGTGCGGCCAGCAGCAAACCAGGAGTGAGGTTGGTTACCTTGTATTCCTGCATGGCATGTTCCCTTACCGGGTCGAGCCGGCGCAGTCCCCGACATGGGCGACGAGCCGAGCCGGCACCGCTGAATACAACCGGATTCAACCCGAAATCTTCACCGCAAAAAAGATCGAGGAGGAGCTGTGAAAGTAGCCGTAATCGGCGCTGCCGGATGGGTGGGCGGGGCAGTGCTGGAGAACTTCGCCGGCCGCCACGAGGTGCGCGCCTTCGACTTCGGCCCCGAGGCCTGGGAGGTGTACCGGCGCTTCGACGGGGACTGGGAAGGGGAGAAGGTCTACGGCGACGTCGCCGACTTCCATGACGTCGACCGCGCCCTGGAGGGGATGGAGGGGGTCGTCAACCTGTCGGCCTTCTTCGGCTACGACGCCCCGCCCGAGGACAGCGCCGAGCCGTTTCTCGTCAACGTCAAGGGGATGTGGAACATCCTGGAGTCCGCCCGCCGCCGGCAGCTCAGGCGGGTGGTGCAGATGGGCTCCTGCGTCGTGCAGCGCCCGGACGGGGTCTTCCTGTCGTCGGAGGTGCGCAGCGTCGAGGGGACCCTTTACGGGATCACCAAGCGCCTCCAGGAGGAGGTCTGCCGCCAGTACCACGACGCCTACGGCACCCGCGTCATCGTCTTCCGGCCCTGCGGCATCGGCGACAGCAGGCTCGGCATCAACCGCGACGGCAATCAGGCGAGCGGCGGCATCGGCTGGGTGTGCCGGCACGACCTGGCCGAGGCCTGCCACCTGGCCCTGGAGAACGAGACCATCGATTTCGACGTCATGCACACCGCCAGCCACCCGGAAGCGGACCGGTACTGCAACGTCGCCCGCTCCCGCGACCTCCTGGGGCTGGAGTACCGCGGGCATTTTCCGGGGGAGTGACGCGCGGCGGCCGGGGATGTCCGGTTTCCGTCAGCGGTTCCCCTCGGAACCTGCCGCCCCCACCTCTTCCCAGAGCCGGAAGAAGTTGCCTCCCATGATCCGGCCGACCTCGTCCTCCGGGTAGCCGCGCTCCAGCATGGCGATGGCGATCGCCGAGAAGCGGGCGTCGTCGCCGAACTCCCGGGTGTAGCTCGAGAGGCCCCCGAAGTCGCTGCCGATCGCCAGGTGGTCAGCGCCGACCAGGCTTCTGACGTGATCGATGTGGTCGATCATGTCGGAGACCGCCGGCATCCAGGTCGGGAACGGCCATATCCCGATGAGGCCGCCGGCTGCGGCGATGGCCCGAATCTCGGCGTCGTCGAGATGGCGGTCCGCCTCGCGGACCGCGTTGGCGCCGGTGTGGCTGAAAATCACCGGGTGGCTCGATATGGCGAGGGCGTCGGTGATCGTCCGGGTGTTGGCGTGGGCGAGATCGACGATGATGCCGAGGCGGTTGCACTCGCGCACGACCTCCCTGCCGAAGGGGGTGAGCCCGCCCTCGAGGTAGGGCTCGGTCTGGTTGCAGCCCAGGTCGTTGTCGCGCAGGTGGACAAGCTGCAGCAGCCGCAGGCCCCGGCGGTGCAGCAGCCGCAGGTTCGCGATTTCCCCTTCGAGGCCGTCGCCTCCCTCCAGCGCCGGCAGCAGGGCAACCTGCCCCTTCTTCACGGCTTCCCCGACGGCGCCCGGGCTCGAGGCCCAGGCCGCGTCCCCGTCGTCGACCGCCTTCAAGACCCGCATCATCCGGTCCAAGGTGAAGTCGAAGGCCTCGCCGGGAGCGAGGTCGTGGGAGTCGTTGCCGCCCAGCCGCGGCACCTCGCTGCCGTCCCGGTTGGTGTATCCGCCCTGAAAAGGGGCGTCGGAGCTGACGCTGCAGACCACGACGCCGAACCCCTCGCGCCGATAGATGGAGAGCTCCCGCTCCCCCACGCGTTCGACGTCGTCGCGGTGGAAGCGGCTCGGGTGGGCGTGGACGTCGGCGAAGATCTGGCGGTCCCTGATCCGGTGGTAGCGGGTCCAGGCGTCGCCGTCCCGGGCAGGCGCCGGCTCTGCCGACAGAACGAGGGGGAACAGAAGCAGGGGCCAGCGGTTCGTCAGGCGGGGGCTCATGACATGCTGCAACGAGGCGGCCATTCCGGGCAACGCCGCTTGAGGACGAAAAGGGGCGGCCCTGCCGAACAGGACGGCTGCGCGAGCCCCGGGCGAGTGGACGGTGAGATCAACGCGGGGGGGTCAGGGCCTTGCCGCCTCAAAGAAACCAAGCTCCTTCAGGCGCTCTATCCAACGCCGGCGCCTGGGGCATGCGGTCCTGGTTGGCGACCCACTCGGGGTCGTACCACGGCTGGCCGGCGCGGTCGTGGTTTGCGGGGATGAGCGCCACCCCTTCGGCATATTTCGGCGCCCAGGCCTCCTGGGGGGGCGTCTTCGGGTCGGCGAGGTAGGACAGCGTGCACAGCCTGCGGCCGTCGGCTCCCCCCACGCTCGAATGCCAGGCCCGCGGGTCGAAGACCACTACGTCGCCGGCCCCGGCCTCGCAGGCATGGGCGGGAACCCCGGCTACCGGGACCTTCGGCGGCTCGCCGGGCGGCGGGAAGGGAAGCAGCAGCGACCGCAGGTCGTCGTGGAGCGGATTCAGGTGCGAGCCGGGAACCAGGCGCAGGGCGCCGCTGGCGGCCCCGACCGGTTCGAGCATCCAGGCGAACTTGACCCCGCATGGAAAACCGGCGTCGGCGTCGGGATGCCAGGGGGTGTCGCCGACGCGGCGATTGACGTCGGAGATCAGTCCGAGAACGTCGCCGCCCAGCTGCTGCGCCGGGCCGAGAATCCGCGGATCTTCCAGCAGGGAAGCCATGAACGGGGTCTCCGTCGAGGGCCCGCTCGAGCTCGGCGGCGCAGAGCGGGATCTCGCCGGGGCGCAGGACCTTCCGCATGACGGCGAAACCGAAGGTTGTGTACTGCCGTATTTGCGGCTCGGAGAGCATGGGTTTCCTCAGGTGCGGGGAGTCCGCAGGGCCTTGCGCCCGGCCCCCGCCAGAACCCGCCCGGGGCGCTTCAGGCAGGAGAGCGACGCGGGGCAGCCGCGGCGTCCATCTCCCGAGGCCGGGGTGGGTGCCGGCATCAGCCAGGCCTCGAGGCTCGCAGGTTGCCCTTTTGTTGACCAGCCGGGGGGCGCTTTATAAAATCGGCTCGTGCTTCGGGGGAGCCTCCACGTCCGCGGGAAGGGTTGAACCCACCTCACGTTCCCGATCTGTCGAGACAACCTAACCTTCTTCTGCCTGAGAACCAGCGGACCTCGGGCTCTCGCAGGAGAGGATCCTCATGTCTGGACGACTCCCGAAGCGGGCCAGCCTGGCCCACCTCAAGAAGCAAGCCAAGGAATTGTTGAAGGAATACCGCGACGGCCGGACGCAGGCACGGGTGCGTGCCGGCACCCACCTGCCGCGCCTGTCCGGCGTGCCGGCGGGGACCGCGGGAACGGACCTGACCCTGCAGGAAGCGCAGCACGTCATCGCCAGGGAACACGGCTATTCGGAGTGGGCCAGAGTAGTCGATGCGACCGAGCCCGGCGCGGGGCTCGCCGCTCCGATCGCAGAGCTGCGCAAAGCCATAAACACCGGCGACGTCGGCGGTGTGAGCAGGGTGCTCGAGGCGCATCCGCAGATCGTGAACGTCAACATGACCCCCGACCGCTCCCGGCGCTGTACGCCCCTGCGCTTCGCCGCCGGGGACAACGCCGAGGGACCGAACCAGGTCGCCATCGTCCGTCTGCTGATCGCAGGCGGGGCCGACCCGGAGGACGACGCCCTCTCCCGCGCCGCCACCCAGGGCAATCTGCCGGTGATGGAGGAGCTGCTCGCCCACGGGGTGGACCCGGCGACCCACTACGGCGGCGGCACCATCATGGGACCCTGCGAGAGCCTGAACCCCGACGGCCTGCGGTTCCTGCTCGAGCACGGCGCCGACCCGAACTACAGGGACAGGGACGGCAGCGCCCTCGACATGGTCCTCGACACCTATCAGCACGAACACCGCGAGGAATGCCTCGAGCTCCTGGTCCAGGCAGGCGCGAACTACACGGACGGCGCCGAGATGGACATCCTCAGGGGCCGGATCGACCTGCTGCAGGGGAGGCTGGCCGACGATCCGGGGCTCGTCGACGCGCACTCCGGCTTCCGCCAGGAGGGGGACAGGGGATTCGGCGGCTTTTTCGGCGGGGCGCCCCTGCAGCGGGCGACCCTCCTGCATGTCTGCGCGGAGTACGGGTCCCTCGAGGCCGCCAGGGTCCTGATCGCCGCGGGGGCGGAAGCCAACCGCAGGGCGCAGCCCGACAGGGAGGGCTTCGGCAACGAGACTCCGGTCTTTCACGCCGTCACCTCGAACCACAACCGCAGCTTTGCGGTGCTGCTGCTGCTGCTCGAAAACGGGGCCACCCTCGACGTCACCGCCAATATCCGCGTACCCGGTCCGGGCAACGGTTTCACCCTGCTGCGGGATGTGACCCCGCTCGAGTACGTCGCCGGGTACCCGAACGAGTACCAGCCCGGTCCGGGAAGCGGGCCGGAAAAGGGGCTGGACAGCAGGCCCCATCGCAACGTTCTGGAACTGCTGGGCTGAACGGCAGGGCCGGGACCGGCCACGGGAATCCGCGGCAGAGACCGGGGCAGATCCCTTGACCACGACATAACCAACCCGCTTTATCGAAGCGGCCGGCACCATGGCCCCACGGGGCCGCGGCCGCCGGTGACCCATCACCGTATCGCGGGGCATCGTCCACGACAATGCTCCCCTCTCTTCATCTGGATCAATAGGAGAAGTAGGAGAAAGAGATGAGCCCAGGTATCCGCAAGTTCGTCGTTTTCGCCATCGCCCTGATCGTCTCCTGGATCGTCGGCATCAACGTGGCCCCGACCTGGACCGTCGAGCAGGTCGCCCTCGATGCCCGCAGCGACAGCGACGGCAGGCTCTACTACATATACCGGGACAAGCCGGCCTATTTCGAAGCCGTCCCTATGGAGGACGCGCGGCTCAACCCCGAGAGAATGAAGGGCTCGCGCGAGGCCCCTGTGGTGACCAAGGAGTTCGTCTCCGCGGTCAAAATGGAGGAGGGGGAGCCCCGGACCTTCTACTACCAGCTGCTGGCGAAGCACCACTGGGGCTTCTGGTCCCTGCTGCCCGCGGTAGTCGCCGTGCTCCTGTGCTGGCTGACCAAGGAGCCGGTCACTTCCCTCCTCGGCGGCATCCTCTCAGGGGCCCTGGTGCTGAGCCGCTACGACTTCACCGGCGATGTGCTGATCCCCTCGCTGGCCTCCACGAGCTCCGCCGGGGTACTGCTGCTCTACCTCTGGCTGCTCGGCGGGCTCATGGGGATCTGGTCCCGCACCGGCGCGGCGAAGGCGTTCGCCGAGTTCATGACCGTGCGCTTCGTGCGCGGCCCCAGGAGCGCCAAGCTCGTCGCCTGGATGCTCGGCGTCGTCTTCTTCCAGGGGGGCACGGTCAGCACCGTGCTGGTCGGCACCACGGTCAAGCCGATCGCCGACAACGAAAAAGTCAGCCACGAAGAGCTGTCCTACATCGTCGACTCGACCGCCTCGCCGATCGCTTCCCAGCTCGCCTTCAACGCCTGGCCCGGGTACGTCCAGGCCTTCATCTTCGTCTCCGGCGTCAGCTTCCTCGCCACCGAGACCGACCGCATCGCCTTCTTCTTCCAGAGCGTGCCGTTCTGCTTCTACGCGATCTTCGCCGTGCTCGGCACCCTTCTCCTCAGCATCGAGAAGCCCCTGTTCCTCGGCAAACGGCTCAAGGCGGCCATGGAGCGCTCCCGCGAGACCGGCCAGCTCGACGCCGACGGGGCCGCCCCCCTGAGCGCAAAGGAGCTGCAGGGAAGCAACGTGCCCGCAGGCTACACCCCGCACGTGCTGGAGTTCTTCCTGCCCCTGATCGCCCTCATCGGCATCGCCGTCGGCACCTTCGTCGTCGGGGGCTCTCCCAACGTGCAGTGGGCCTTCGGCACGGCCCTGCTGCTCGCCGCTGGGATGGCCCTGGCCAAGGGGATGTCGCTCAAGGACCTCGTCTCCGGCTTTCACGACGGCCTCAAGGGGGTGGTGCTCGGTTCCGTAATCCTCCTGCTCGCCATCACCATCGGCGGCATCAGCAAGGAGACCGGGGGCGGCATCTTCCTGGTCGAGCAGCTCGGCGCGGCGATTCCCTACTTCCTGCTGCCCGTGCTGCTGCAGGTCATGACCATGGTCATCGCCTTCTCCACCGGCACGAGCTGGGGCACCTACGCGGTCGCCTTCCCCCTGGCCATGCCGTTGGCCTGGGCGGTCGCCGGGGCTCACGGCCTCGCCCATCCCGAGCTGTTCATGACCCTCTGCTTCGCCGCGGTCATGGACGGCAGCGTCTACGGCGACCAGTGCTCGCCGATTTCCGACACCACCGTGCTCAGCTCGATGTGCACCGGCTGCGACCTGATGGACCACGTCAAGACGCAGATTCCCCAGGCCTCCATCGCCGCCGGCCTGGCGGCGATCTGCTGGACCGTCGTCGCCTTCTTCACCGCCTGAGCGGAGGGGAACCGGCCGCAAGGGGCGGGCTTTTCGGCCCTCGGTGCAGGGCGGGGACGGCTGGCCCCGGCGGGTGCGTGCCGTGGTCCGGGATTCCGGCAATTCTCATGGGGATTCCGGGTTCGGAAGCCAGGGCAGCCGGTTTTTCAGACCCCGAGGCCGGATGCCGGACGAAGCCTTCATTCGCCAGGAGTTCCCGGCATTTGGCCGCCCGCTGGCTCGCTGCGGAATCGGCAGGGGATCACGGATTCGGCACCGGAGCCGTCGGTTCTCAAGGCAGGCCAGATTCCGGACGAAACCTTCATTCGCCAGGAGTTCCCCCGCCGTGTGGCCGCCTGCCGGCTCGCCGCGGCAATCCGCAGGGGATCGCGGTTTCCCGCACCGGAGCCGTCGGTTCTCAAGCTGAGCCCGATGCCGGAGGAGTCTCCATTCACCAGGCGTGCCCGCAACGCCCCGGGAGGTTCCCGGTCCCTTTGGTGAAAGGCAGCGGCGCCAGCGCATGGACAGCAGAAGGGCAGCGTCTATTTCACCGAAGCTGACCCTCTGGGGGATCGCCCTTGCCGCAACCGCTGCCGCGGGGGCAGGAACTGCGGCTGCCGCGGCGGATTCCTCCCTCGGGGAGCGGGTGACCCGGGAGCAGCCCGGTTCCAGCCGTTCCGCAGCGGCCGGGGAAGGGTTCCCCCCCTTCGTCGACGTCGCCGGCGAGGCGGGGCTCACAACCCCCATAGTCAGCGGCAGCCCGGAAAAAAAGCTGATCGTCGAGAGCACCACCGGGGGGGTCGCCCTCTTCGACCAGGACGGCGACGGGGACCTCGAGATCTTCTTCACCAACGGCTCCCGCCTCGGCGGGGTCCCCGAGGGGGCCGCGCCGCGCGCCGCCCTGTACCGCAACGACCGGGAGTGGCGCTTCGCCGAGGTCGCAGGAGAACTGGGGGCCGCTCACGTCGGCTGGGGCATGGGGGTCGCCGCGGCGGACTACGACGGCGACGGCCGCGTCGACCTGTACCTCGCCAACTACGGCGCCAACGCCCTCTACCGGAACGGGGAGCGCTTCCGGGAGGTCGCCGGGGCCGCGGGGGTAGCCCACCCCGGATGGGGATCGGCCGCGGCGTTCGGGGATTTCGACGGCGACGGGGATCTCGACTTCTACCTGACCAACTACATCGACTTCGATCCCGGCTTCGTTCCCGAGGACCGCGACGCCTACTGCACCTGGCGCGGCTTGACGGAGGTGTTCTGCGGGCCCAACGGCCTGCCCGGCGCCAGGGACCTCTACTTCCGCAACGAAGGGCCGGAAAGCGGCTGGGCCTTCACCGACGCCGGGGCCGAAGTTGGCCTGCTGGAGTACGAGTACTACGGCCTCGCCGCGGTGGCAGGGGATTACGACGACGACGGCGACCTCGACATCTACGTCGCCAACGACTCGACGCCGAACGTGCTCTACCGCAACGACGCCGGGCGGTTCGTCGATATCGCCGTCGTCGCGGGGGCCGCCTTCGAGAAGGACGGGCGCGAACAATCCGGGATGGGTGCGGCCGCGGGCGATCCCGACGGCGACGGGGATATCGATCTCTTCGTCACCAATTTCTCCCACGACCACAACACCTACTACGAGAACCGGGGAGGCGCCGGTTTCAGCGACGCCAGCTGGCAGGTCGGGCTCGGGCTGTCGAGCCTGTCGTACCTGGGCTGGGGGGCCGGTTTCTTCGACTGCGACCACGACGGCGACGAGGACCTGTTCGTCGCCAACGGGCACGTCTTCCCGGCGGTCGACCGCGGCGGCCTCGGGACGAGCTACCGCCAGCCCAACCAGCTCTACGAAAACACCGGGGGGCGCTTCATCGACGTCTCGCGGCTGTCAGGCCCGGGGTTCGAGGTCGAGCTGTCGAGCCGCGGCTCCGCGCTCGGGGACCTCGACGACGACGGCGACCTCGACATCGTCGTCTCCAACCTCGACGCGCCCCCCACCTTGCTGCGCAACGACGGGGGCAACCGCGGCAACTGGCTGATCCTGCGGCTACGGGACCAGGGCCCGAACACCCACGCCATCGGCGCGCGGGTGACGGCCAGGTCCGGAAAGCTGTTGATGCTGCGGGAGGTGCGCGCCGGGGGCGGCTACCTGTCCCAGGACGATACCCGCCTTCACTTCGGCCTGGGGCCGGCTGCGCAGGTCGACCTCCTGACGGTGCGCTGGCCGGACGGCGCCGAGCAGGAGCTGTCCGGGGTGGCTGCCAATCAGGTCCTGACCCTGACCCGGGACGGCCGGTAGTGGCTCCGAGAAGGACCCTCAGGGCGAGGGGCGTGCCAAGATCGAGTTGGTCAGAGAGAGGGGTTGGTTGGTGGGAGCCATCTACTTCAACTCCAGGGAAGCCTTGATCCGGCCCCATGCAACCGACTCGACCGCGCTGCCTTCCCCCAGTTCGGACGGGTCGGCGGACAGCAGGATGCCATCGACGTCGAGCCGGATCTACTCCGGCACCTCGTCGGTGAGGTAGGCAATCGGGTAGACGCGGTCGCCGGCATGAGCCCTCGCCGACATCGTCAGTGACAGGAGCAGACCGAGGGCGGCGCACCACCGCTTCTCGGGTCCGTTTAAGGTCATCCGGCTCCCTCCCGGGCGCCCTACTCGGTGCGGCAGAGCAGCCCGCCGTCGACGACGAGGTGGGTGCCGGTGACGAACGAGGCCTCGTCAGACGCCAGGAAAAGCACGGCGTTGGCGATGTCGTCGCCGTAGCCGAGCCGTTTCGCCGGCACCATGTCGGCGTAGCGGCGCCGCTCCTTTTCCGGCACCTCGAGGTTGTCCCACAAAGGGGTGAGGATCGCCCCGGGCAGCACCGCGTTGACGCGGATGTCCGGGCCGTAGTCGAGGGCGAGGACGCGGGTGAGCCCGAGGATGCCGGCCTTGGCGGAATCGTACGCGGTGCAGGTGGCGAAGCTGACCAGGGAGTGAACGGATCCGGTGTTGATGATGACCCCCCCGCCGGTCTGGCGCATCACCGGGATGCCGAACTTCGCCGCCAGGAAAACCGCCTTCAGCCCGACGTTCAAGGTCAGGTCCCATCCCGTTTCGTCGAGCTCGGTGGCCGAGCCGTGCTGGAAGGCGATGGCGTTGTTGTGGAGGATGTCGAGGCGTCCGAAGTGCTGCTCGGTGCGGTCGATCATGCGCTCGATCTGGGGGGTCCTGCTCAGGTCGGTCCTGACGAAAAAGGCATCTCCCCCGGCGGCCTTGATCTCTCCGGTGACGCGCTTGCCGTTGGTTTCGTCGATGTCGGCGACGGTGACCGAGGCCCCCTCTTCGGCCAGCCGTTTGGCGGTCGCCTCTCCTATCCCGGAGGCGGCCCCGGTGACGATGGCTACTTTGCCGGCGACGCGGCCGGGCGTGTCCGAACTCATGACAATCTCCCTTTGTTGAAGCGGGTTTTCAGTTGATGGTGGTCTGCCTTCGCGGCAGGGGTTGAAGGAAAGGATGGCCGCCCGGTACTACAAGAACCGCCGGGGGAGGGGAGCCTGTGTGTTCGCGCGAGTCCGGCAGGAAACGAGGACGGCCGGATTCACGCGGAATTGCGCGCTTGACGCGGAGGAGCCGCCGGAGCTGTCGGAGGCCGCGCTCCTGGGCAGCGCCCATTTCCTGCCGGCGTCGAGGTTCGGAGCGGGCAGCCTGGAGGTCGAGCCGACGGAAGGCGGGATTGCCTTCAGGCTTCCCCGGCACAGCTTGGCGCGGCTGGTTTTCTGAGAACCGCGCTGGGCCGTGGGGCCGAGGACAGCTGGGAGGGGAGGCCGAAATCCAGCTTCCTGAGCAAGCATTTCAGTTGCAGCGGGCCTTGACGAGACAACAAGCGGGCCTTGACGAGACAGATGTTGTCCGGACTCGTCCTGCACCTACAAGGAAGGTACATTATCCCAGAATAGAATTGCCTTGCCAGGGAAGTGGAGGAAATAATCATGCAATCCGTATCTGAACTTCAATCAGCCGTTTCCCGGCTTTCGCCGGAGGACCTTGCCCGTTTCAGGGAATGGTTGGATGAATTTGATGCCGAAGCTTGGGATTTTCAGATCGAAGAAGACGCTATATCGGGGAAGTTGGATCGATTGGCTAACCATGCCATCGGAGATTGCCGGGCTGGGAAAGTGCAAGGAACTATAAATCATTTCGCAACTCCTTCGTTTTGGGAATGCTATCGAAAACTTCCTCCGAACATTCAAAAACTGGCAGATGGAAACTTTCAATTGCTGAAGCGAGATGTGAAACATCCATCGTTGCGTTTCTGGCGCGCTTGATCTTCTGAGATCGGCCCGGGGCCGGGTAGCGAGGTCGGTACACCGACGGCAGTGTCCGGTCGATGGCGCCCGATCACTCGCTCGGAGAAGCCTCCTCGCAACCCCAGCACTCGCACCCGGAGCAGGCCGGGCTCCCCTCGGGACGGACGAAGAAGCCGAAGGAATCCACCGAGGCCGAAGCGAACAGGCCGATCCCGTTGTCGACGTGGAAGAGGGGCCGCTGAAAGGACTGGCCCGCCTCCCCGGCGCTGCGCTCCGAATCGAGGTTGTCGGTGCGCACGAGGTCGAACCAGTTCCGGTCGACGGCGTAGAGCCTGACCTTGTAGCGCCCGGCGTAATAGATGCCGTCCCAGGGGACGTAGAGCTCGCTTCCTTCGGCACGAAACAGGGGGGAGGTGTTGTCGCGCTCCAGCTCGAAGTCCTCCTCTTCCTCCAGGTCTCCCTCCTCGATCCAATCGGTGTCGAACAGATACGGACTGGAGCTCTCGAGGTTGAATGTGGCGAACTGGTAGAACCCGGTTTCCCCGCCGACCCCGAGCCGGGCTATCAGCACGCCCACCGGGTACTCCAGCTGGTTCTCCCCGGCGTCGTAGACCCCGTCGCCGATTTCGGAGAACAGCCTGAGCTGCTGCAGCTCGGTCTCCAGGTCGTCGTCGAGCCACACCAGCTCCTCGATGCGCGCCCGCGCCGGCGTCAGGGTCCGGGCGCGCACGACAGGGGCGTCCCCGCTCGCAACCTGCAGCTCGTAAACGCGGTCGGGTTCGACCCGCGGCGCACTGTCCGGCGGCAGGTAGCGCCCCGGCATGGCCGGATCGGCGCGGTACTCGAACAGGGCGTCGCCCCTCCGTATCAGAACCTCGGCCCCGGTCAGGCCGGCGGCCGCGGCCTCGTAGGAAACCCCGGGCGCCTCCGTGCGCCGCAACATGACCGGCGGCAGCGGCGCGCCGACGATGAGGATGGCGTCGACCACGATCAGCTCCTCCTCGGCGGGGCCGAACAGCTCCCCGGGATCCCGGTCGGCGGCCAGGGGGCCCGGCGCGTCACAGGACAGGAGCGGCGCGAGAGTCAGAAGCAACAGGAATACAGGCATCGTCAGAACCTGAAGTCGAAGCCGAAGGTCGGCAGTACGGGCAGCATCCCGACCACGGTCGGTTCCCGCTCGGAATCCTCGGGGTGGTACTGGATGAACCACTCGTTGCGGCGGTTGTACAGATTGAAGATCTGCAGGTAGAACTCGACCTCGGCGCCGAAGAGCCGGACATGGCGCCGCGCCCCGGCATCGAGACGGTGGTAGGGAAGCAGCCGGGCGCTGTTGCGCCGCGCCGCCAGGAGCCGGTCCACGGGGCGGTCGGACGCCGGGTCGCGCAGGGTGTAGCGGGCCCCCGCCGGCGTGTAGGCCTGGCCCGTGCCGTAGACGAAATTGGCCGTCCAGGTCCAGCGGCCCGAGCTGTACTTGGCGGTCAACGAGACGTCGTGCCGCCGGTCGTACTTGGGCGGAAAGGAGCGGCCTTCGTCGATCTCGGGGAATGTTCTCCGCGTCCGCCCCAGGGTGTAGCCCAGCCAGCCGGTCAGGGCCCCGCGCCGTTTTTCGGCGAACAGCTCCAGTCCGGTGGCGTAGCCCTTTCCCCCGGTCTTGAAGATGTCCTCCGAGGTCTCCTGCTCGGCGTTCTCCTCCTGGTCCTCGTCGAGGAGCACGAGGTTGGCCAGGCCCGTGTAATAGGACTCGAGGCTGACCCGCCAGGTGCCGGAGGGCTCCCACTCCAGTCCCGAGACCGCCTGGAAAGAGCGCCCTGGATCCACGGTCTCGTCGAGGGAGACCCAGACGTCGCCGCCGCCGAACCCCTCCGTCGACACCAGCTGCAGGAATTGCCGGTAGCTGCCTCCGGCGAGCTTGACGCGCAAGCCCTCCTGCAACACCCGGCTGAGCGAGAAGCGCGGGTTCAGGGACAGGCGCCCTCCCTCCTCGTACCAGGTTCCGCGCAGACCCAGCCGGGCCTCGGTCAGGGGCGTCGCCTGCCAGTCGTCCTGGACATAGGCGGAAAGCAGGTACGGCTCTACTACCTGATCCTCTTCGTACTCGTCGAAGCGCACCCCGTAATCGAAGCGGAACCGGGTGAGGTCGACACCGGCGCGCAAGGTGTGCTCCGGGGAGGCGAACCAGTCGAGATCCCCCTTGAGAGTTACGTCCCGCACCTTGTTGCGTATCTCGATGGGGGTGCCGAAAAAGTCGATGATGATGTCGCTGTGGTACCTGGAATACAGGAGGATGGCGCGCCCGAAGAGCGCCGGCGAAAACAGGTGCGTCCAGCGCCCGGTCAGGGCGCGGTTGCCCCACTCGTTTACGAAGGAAAGGGTGTCGGTGTTGTCGCTCACCGATATGTCGAGATGGTCGTCCCCCCCATAGGCGCTGACCATGAGGTTGTCGTCGGGGGTCAGCTGGGTGTTGATCTTGGCGTTGAGGTCGTAGAACCAGTAGCCCAGGCCGAGGCCGTCGACACTTCTCCGCACCGCCCGCAACGCCGGGTCGATGTAGGTGCGCCGGCCGGCCACCATCCACGAGCCCCTGCCCAGCGGCCCCTCGCTCATCAAGCGGCTGGAGATCAGGCTGACGCCGCCGCTGTTGCTGAAACGGCGGCGGTCAGCCGTCGCGGTTCTGCACGTCGAGGATGGCCCCGAGGCTGCCGCCGTACTGGGCCGGGTAGGCGCCCTTGTAGAAGGTGACGTCCTTGATGGCATCCGGGTTGAAGGTGGAGAAGAAGCCGAAGGCGTGCGACGGGTTGTAGAGCCGCACCTGGTCCAGCAGGATGCCGGTCTGGTCGGGTCCGCCGCCGCGCACGTAGAGGCCGCTGCTGTAATCCGAAGCGGTCTGGACGCCGGGCAACAGCTGCAGACTGCGCAGCAGGTCCGGTTCTCCCATGGCAGGCATCTTCTGCAGGGACTTCATCGGCAGGACGACGACGCTCGACTGCCGGCTCAGCTCGTTTTCCACCCGGTCCGCCGCGGCTTCGACGACGACGGCTTCCATCTCCAGCTCATCTCGACCGAGCTCGATATCCCGGCGCAGCTCCTGGCCGGCGGCGAGGTGGAGGGTGTCCCGGTGCACGGCGTAGCCGATGTAGGACACGGCGATAACCCAGGTTCCCGCTGGGATGCCGGGCAGGGCGTAGTAGCCTTCGGCGTTGCTGAGGGTGCCCATTTCCCGGTCCCCGACCGCGACCGTGGCGTTGGGCAGGCGCTCGCCGTCGCTGCGGTCGCGGATGAAGCCGCTGAGGGTGGCTGACCTTTCCGCCCGCCGGTCATCGGGAGCTGCCGACGGAACGACCGCGAGTTGCCCGTCGCTGGTAACGGCAAGTTCCGTGTCGGTTTCCTCCAACACGTAGGACAGGGCATCCAGGGCGCGGACCCCCTCCATGCTCACGGTTACCTTCTCGTCGACGGGGATGCGGCTGCGGTTGTAGCTCAGGTCGAAGTTTCCCTTTGCCGCGATGGCTGCAAGGGCCGCCTCGAAAGGGACGTTCTCGAGATCGACGGATATCACCGTGAGCATGGATTCGGGCACCCTCAGTCCGCCGACCTGGACGGCAGGGGGCCGCGCCGACGCGGCGTCGTTCAGAGCGGCGATTGCGAGCGCCGCCATGGTCCAGAGCATCGCTCTCGTCAAGCGATCCATCATCCGCCCTTGTCTCTCGATGCCAGCAGGACCCTGCCGTCGTCACGCCGGCAGTCCAGTCCCGTCAGGGCCGAGATCAGCTCGAGAACGCTATCGAGAGACTTTGCCTCGACGTGCATGGTGAGTCGTTCCGCGGCCATGGAAGTGTCCTCGAGAGTGAATTGGACATCGTACCAGCGTTCCAGCTGGAACAGGACGTCCCGCAGGGGGGCGTCGTCGAAGAACGCCGCCCGGCGCATCCACCCCAGGTGTATGTCGATATCGGCGGGGCGCGGTTCGGAGGGGGGGCCGCTTTCAGATAGCGTGCTCATCTGACCCGTTCCGATCTCGACCGCTTTCTTCTCCTGCCCGGAAATGAGCGCGACCTTTCCTTCCGCCACGGCGACGGTGACCCTCTGTTCCGGCTGCCAGGCCCTGACGTTGAACCGGGTCCCGAGCACTTCGACGACAGCGTGTTCCAGGCGGACCCTGAACGGCCTGTCCGCGTCGGGCGCCACCTCGAAATAGCCCTCCCCGCCGAGAAAGACCGGGCGCTCGTCCCCGCGGAAGCTCTCCGGGTAGCGCAGGGTGCTGCCGGCGTCGAGCCGGATCCGCGTGCCGTCGCTCAGGGTGAGCACGTCGCCGGCGCCGCTCTCGACCGCCAGCGTCAACCACCGGGTCTCCCGGGAAGACGGGAGGATCCCGGTTTCCCGGGACCCGTAGTATGCCAGCGAGGAGACGATGAGAAGGACAGCCGCGGCCGCGTAGTACCGGGCGAGCTTCGGCTGCGGCTGAAACCACTCGACAAGGCGCCCGCCGATCCCCTGGCGGCCGCGGTTCCGGGCCGCATCGGACCCTGCCGCAATCCCCGCCTTCCCGGCAACCTCGCCCCACAGTCTGCTTACATCAGACCCGCCGGCCTGCGGCTCCGTGGTCTCCCACACGGAGTGCATCAAGTTGACGAGGCGCTTTTTTTCAGGGTCCGAGGCGATCGCCGCCTCGACATCGGCCCTCTCTTCTTCAGTGCACTCGCCGGATAGATAACGCGCCAGCAAGGCCCAGTCGTCGCTTCTGTCCTTGGCCATGATGGACCGAATCAAAAACGCAGCGCCAGCTGCGCCCCGAGGCTGCCTCGCTCGACATTCACATTGGGATTCACGCTCAACTCATAGCCGGCTGACTTGCCGTATTTATACCGCACGGCATCCCTCTTTCGCTCGATCGTCCTTATGCCGTCGATCAAGTCGTGCAGCAATTGACCCACCAGCAAACCGGCTCCGAGGGCCACGAATGCAGCCCCGGCCCCCTCGATTCTGCGATCGAGCTTTTTCAGCCGGTAGGTAAACACTCCGCCTTCTTCCTCGATGGGTATCTTCTCATACCGCACTACCTCACCGCTTCTTCCTTCTATGTCGACGATTTCAAAGTCCGTCTCTTCCCAGGCATTCTCCTTTTCGTCGATCATGGCTGCGCCGAGCACTATGGAAGCGCTCCCCAGTACCGCGGCGCCGACATGCATCCACCCTTCTCTGCTTTCACCGGCATAGAAGTGCAGCGCCCCGGGGAGCGGCACCGACATCAAGGCCAGGCCGACCCCCAGTCTGCGGTTGGCGTCGGTGTATTCTTCCAGGGTCATCCCGGGCGGAACGGGCCAGATGGGGACTTCGTTGAGCACGTCCCCTCCACCGTTGACCTGCTCTGCCGCTGCCTCTTCGGTGGGGAAGAGCATGAAGAGGCAAAGCAGCAGGGCGAAAATCCCGATTGTTCTTTTCACGACGAATCTCCGGGTTCAGATGAAGCAGCATGTGAGCAGGGCAATCACCTGACATATCCCTGCTCGCTCATCTGTATGACCCCCGAGGCTGCGAATACCCTGACAAGGATCAAAAAAATTCCCGGCAAGGGGGGAAACGTCCCCGCAACGACCCAGGGAAGGGACGACCGCAGCATCGGCGGCGGAGGGAATTCAGAGGCAGTGCGCGAGGCGGTCGCGCAGGGATTTCAGGGCTCGCCCCATCTGGGTCTCGACCGTCTTGATGGAAACACCCTGGATCCCGGCGATTTCGGCATAGGTCAGGCGGTCGAAGCGGTTCATCGAAAAGACGATCCGGGTCCTCTCGGGGAGCGCTTCGATCGCCTCGGCAACGGCGCCGGCCAGCTCTTTTCCCTGCAATTCATCCGCGGGTGTCTTCTGGCGGGGAAGCGTCCGTTCTACATCTCCTGCGCTCCGTCGCTCCACTGCGCCGTGTCGCAGATGCTTCAGCGCCCGGTTTCTGGCCGCGGCATACAGGTAGATCTTCATGCTCGCGGCGGGGTCCAGCCGCGACCGGTTCGACCAGACGGCGTTCGACCAGACGGCGAGGAAGACATCCTGCACCAGGTCCTCCGCTATGGATGTGTCCCCCACGTAGCGGCGGACGAAACGGATCAGGGGCTGGCAGTACGAGCGAAACAGCATTTCGAACGCGGCTCCGTCCCCTTTGCGGATTTTCCGGACCCACTCCTGCTCCGTCTTCGTCTGGACGATTTTCACTATTCTCCTGACGCGCATGTACGGTGTGGCAGGGCCGCTTCATCCTTCCGGATCCCGGCAGCGGCCGCTGCCCGATATGTTACTTCCTGCGATGCAACAGGTTCCCGGAATCCGATCCGCCCGGCGCTGAACCGCCGACGGTGGCCGCCTTGCAACCCGGGTGCCAAGGCGCCCTATTTAGTGGCGGCCCGCACCGGGGAAAGCCCGGGCGGGGCGCATTGCCCCCAACAAGACAGGAAACCGGACATGCAATCCAGGCTGATCCCCAATACCGACATCGAGGTCTCCGCAGTCTGCACCGGCACCATGCTCTTCGGCACCCCGGTAGGGGAAGCGGAGGCCGCGGCCATCGTCGATGCCGCTCTCGACGGCGGCGCCAATTTCTTCGACACCGCCAACATGTACGAAGGCTACACCCGCTACATCGGGTCCGCGGGCGGCCTCTCGGAGGAGTTCCTCGGGAAAGCCCTGGCGGGCCGCAGGCGGGAAGCGGTGATCGCGACCAAGGTCGGGATGGCCGTCGGGCCGAAGGCAGACGACCGCGGCCTGAGCCCTGCCCACATGCGGCGGGAATGCGAGCGCAGCCTGCGCCGGTTGCGGACCGACTGGATCGACGTCTACTACATGCACACCCCGGACGAGGCCACGCCGGTCGAGGAGTCCGTAGCGGCGATGGCGGCCCTGATCGAGGAGGGGAAGGTCCGCTCCTGGGGGATTTCCAACTTCGACTGCGGGCAGACGAAGGACCTGCTGGCGGCCTGCGACGCCGGCGGCTGGCCGCGGCCGGTGCTGCACCAACCCCAGTACAGCCTGGTCCACCGCGACATCGAGGCGGACCTGATGCCTTTGTGCCGCAGCGAGGGGATCGGCCTGGTCCCGTACCGGGTGCTGGAGAGCGGCCTGCTGAGCGGCAAGTACGAAGGGGGGATCCCGGCGGGCAGCAGGGCGGAGGACCTCCCGGCATGGATTCCGCAGCTCGAGGACGAGGAGATCATGGGGCAGGTGAGCAAGCTGCAGGAGGCGGCCCGGGAGCGGGGGCGGAGCCTCTACGAGCACGTGTTGCAGGAGACCGTTGGCGTTCCGGGGATAACCAGCATCCTGCTCGGGATCAAGCGTCCGGAGCAGATCATGCAGGCCTGCGAGGTGCTGGCGTAGCCCTCAGCGCCGGAAGGTGGGGCAGTCGACGAGGGTGGGCGCGTAGTTCTCGGGGACCGGTATCTGGAATCCGTTCAGGGTCAGGGCGACCATGCTGTAGTAGCCGGCCAGGCCGGTCAGCTCGACGACCCCGGTCTTGCCCAGCTCCTCGGTGGCCGCGGCAAAGGAGCGGTCCTGGACGAAGCGGTTGTAGAGCAGCTCGCTGGTGTAGTCGTAGACGGCGTGCTCGTCCCGGCGGTTGAACTCGGGGTACTGGCTTTGGCGTATCGCGTCGATGGTGTTGCGGTTGACGCCGCTCTCGATGGCCGCCCCCTCGTGCAGGGTCCACTCGACCTGGCAGTCCCAGAAGCGCGCCGTGATCAGGATCGCCAGCTCGCTCAGGCGCGGCCCCAGGCTGGTGCGGTAGCGCACGAATTCCCCCAGTTTCTGGGCGCGGTCGGCGAACTCGGGGCTGTGCAGCCAGGTGTAGAACGGTCCGGCGATGCTGCCCCGGGATTCGACGATTTCGTTGTAGATACGGGTCTGCTCGGCGTCGAGGTCGGTGCGATCCAACTGCTTGAATCTGCTCATGAGCGGCGGCTTCGGACGGCCGGGGTCGGCGGCGTCAGGAAAGAGAAAGGGGTGAACGGGTGAAGGAAAAAGTCGGGTTCATCGGTCTCGGGTTGATGGGGCGGCGCATGGCCGCCAACGTCTGCGGCGGCTTTCCCACGTCGGTTTTCGACCTGCGCGAGGATGCGGTGGCCGAGCTCGCCGCCAGGGGCGCCGAGGCGGCGGACAATGTCACCGATATCGCCGGGACCTGCAACCGCATTTTGCTCTCCCTGCCGGACGCGGATGCCGTCGGCGAGGTGGTGTTCGGGGAAGGGGGGCTGTTCGCATCCCTGGAGGAGGGGGACATCGTCGTCGACTGCGGCACCACCCACCCGGAGTACACCCGCGCCGCCGCCCGCGGCTTCGCCGGCCGCGGCGCCTTTTTCCTCGACGCCCCGGTGACCGGGATGGAGACCCGCGCCGAGGCGGGAACCCTGACCGTGATGGTGGGGGGCGACGAGGGCGCCTTTGCCGCGGTGCTGCCGGTGCTGGAGCGGATCGGCAGCCTCGTCCTTCACATGGGGGAGTCCGGCAACGGGCAGCTCGCCAAAATGACGAACAACGTCCTCTACAACATCTCCTGCGCCGCCATGGCGGAGATGCTTCCCTTTGCCGTGCGGCTCGGCCTCGACCCGGAGAAGATGCGCCGGGTCGTGGGCACGGGCTCGGGGCAGAGCTTCGGCTTCGACTACTTCTCCGAGCGCGCCCTCAGGGGGGTGTTCGACGAGGGCTACCCGATGGGGGCCGCCTTCAAGGACATGAAGACGGTGATGGAGAACGCCGACGCCCTGCAGGTGCCGCTGCCGGTCGCCTCGGCGGCGATGCAGACCTACAAGACGGCGCTGGCGCGCGGGTTCGGGGAAGAGAGCAAGGGGGCGATGATCAAGGTGTGGGAGCAGGTCATGGGGGTGGAGGTGCGCTCCCCGGAGGAGGAGAAGGGATGAGCGATCTCTCGATGCGTCTCGACGGCAAGGTCGCCGCGGTGTCGGGGGCCGGCGGCGGCATCGGCAGCGCCCTCAGCCGCGCCCTGGCCGCGGCGGGAGCGGACTGCGTGCTCGGCGAGCTGCCGGAGCGCATGGGGGATCTCGATCCGGTCTGCGAGGCGGTGCGAGCCGGGGGCAGGAAGGCCCTCCCCCTGCCCCTGAAGCTGCCGGACCTCGACAGCATCGACGCCTTCACCGAGAGCGCCTGCGCGGAGATGGGCCGCGTCGACATCCTCGTCAACAACGCCGGGGTCAACGCCCCGGCCGCGGCCCTCGACGTCACCGAGGAGGACTGGGACCGCATCCTCGGGGTCAACCTCAAGGGGCTGTTCTTCCTGTCGCAGCGGATGGCCCGGCGAATGAAGGAGTCGGGCGGCGGCCGGATCATCAACCTCGCCAGCATCATGGGCGCGGTCGGGTACTACAACCGCGCCGCCTACTGCTCGAGCAAGGCGGGGGTCGTCAACCTCACCCGGGTGCTGGCGATCGAGTGGGCCCCCTACGGCATCAACGTCAACGCCATCGGTCCGACCTTCATCCTCACGGCGCTGACCCAATCCTCGTTCGACGACCCCGACATCAGGAAGGACCTGCTCGCCCGCATTCCCATGGGGCGGGTCGGCATGCCGGAGGACGTCACCGGGGCCGCGGTGTTTCTCGCCAGCGCCGCGGCCGGCCTGATCACCGGGCAGACCCTCTACGTCGACGGCGGCTGGACCGCGATATAGGGCGGAGGGCGAAGTTCCGCGTGGGGACGACCGGCAGGGGCCCGCGCGGAATCCGCGTCGCGCCGTCTCGCGGAATGCTCCAGTATCTGTTTCCGATTCGGTTGGGGGATACAAAAGGCCCCCGGAAAAGGACCGATTCCGAGGGCTTGTCGGGTTATTCAGGGGATGGGCTACTCGTTGTGCGGTCGTAGGGGTCGAGCCGGCCCTCTATTCGCGCAAGCGCCTTGCCTTGCGCAGTCACTTCGGTCTGCAGGGCATCAAGTCGTTTGCCCATCTCGTCGATACGCTGGCTGATGCTCTTCAGGTACAGCCCGAGCAAAGCCCCGACAATGCCAGGCGCGATGAAGCTGCTCCAGTCCATTACTGCCCCTGACCTGGCGGTTCCTGGAAGGCTTCGGCGGAGACTATCTTCATCCGTTCCTCGATTCGGACCAGACGCTCTCCATGTCTCGCGATATTCCCCGTCAGCGTGTCGATACGGCTGCCGAGATACAAAAACCCGGTCACATTGACCGCGGTTGCGGCACCTATCGCCGCGATGATTGCAATCAGATCACCCCAATTCATCTGGAGGTTCTCCCTGGGCGAGAAAAGGTCTTGCTTTTTGATATGAATGCAATGCAGACGCTTGTCAAGAAGGGATACTATCCAGGTCCATTTCTTTCCTGTCCCACTACCGCTTGAGGATACCATGAACATCTACTGGAAATACGAAGAGCTCCTCGACGAGGTGGGGCGCCGCAGCCCGCGGGTGCGCACCCTCGGCCACACCGTCGACGGCTCCCCCCTGGTAGCCGCCCGCGGCGGCGGGGACAAGGCGCCGGCCGTCTTCATCACCGCGGGCAGCCACTCGACCGAGCACGCCGGGGTCAGCGCCGCGGTCGAGCTGATCGACCGGCTCGACACCGAGCACGCAGTGTACGTCATCCCGACACGCGACCCGGCCGGCCTCAACGGCTTCGCCCACGCCCTCGGGCTCGGCCTCGGGGAAACCCCGGAATTCGGCTCCTACGACGAGCTCGAGTCCCTGCTGCGGGAACAGGGGGAGGTGCTGTTCGAGGAGGAAGACCTCGTCCTCGTGCTGATCGGCGAGTACGGGTACACCCTCAGCCGCCCGCGCGCGGAGCGGGCCTGCACCCAGATCTTCTTCTTCGAGCGGCTGCAGCGGCTGTTCAGGGAAGAGCCGGGGGTCCTCGAGCCGGTGTACGGCCGCCGCGTGTACATGAACCCCGGCCAACCCGGTGTCGAAGGGACCGGGGACTTCGGGCGCGCCTACACCCTGATCATCGGCTTCGACGGCGAGATCCTGCACATCAACCGCTTCCACGACACCGCCTGGGCGCCGGTGGAGCCGCGGGTGACCCGCCGCCTCATGGAGGAGATCGAGCCCGGGATCAGCTTCGACCTGCACGAATCCTCGCTGATGGAGGACCGCTTCTGGCTGTCGGCGCGGCGGCAGCCGGACGAGGAGAGCCAGCGCTGGGAGGAGCGGGCGGCGCGCGAGATCATCCGCGAGATCGCCGCCACCGGGGTCACCCTCGCCGGGCAGGGCGACGCCCCGTCGAAGTGGTTCACTAGCTCACAGCAGGCGGTCTTCTGGCTCGACGCCACCAGGCGCGGGGAGGGTCTCAACCTGATGGACTACGCCTCCCGCGGGCACGGCATGGCCTTCGGCACCGAGATGGGGATGTACGGCTCGTTCGCGCAGCGGGTGGAGCTGGCGCTGACGACGGTGCGCACCGGGGTCAGGGTGTTCGAGGAGCGCTACCGGTAGGTAAAGGCGGCCGGGGGGATATCTTTGTATGATGCCCGATAACCAGCACCAACCCACCGCCCGAAGCCCCCGTCGAGGAGCAGCCCGAACATGAGCAACGGCGACCTCAACTGGATCGCGAACTACATCTGGGGCATCGCCGACGACGTCCTGCGCGACCTCTACGTGCGCGGCAAGTACCGCGACGTGATCCTGCCGATGACCGTGCTGCGCCGGCTCGACGCGGTGCTGGAGGACAGCAAGCAGGCGGTCCTGGAGATGAAGGCCACCCTCGACGACGCCGGCGTCATCGAACAGGATGCGACCCTGCGGCAGGTCGCCGGGGAGGCCTTCTACAACACCTCGAAATTCACCCTGAGCGACCTGCGCGCCCGCGCCAACCGCCAGCAGCTCGAGGCCGACTTCCGCGCCTGGCTCGACGGGTTCTCGCCCAGCGTCCAGGACATCCTCGAAAACTTCGAGTTCCGCAACCAGGTATCGCGGCTTTCCAGGGCCGACGCCCTGGGCACGCTGATCGAGAAGCTGACCTCCCCCGACATCAACCTGAGCCCGGCCCCCGTGCACAACGCCGACGGCGCGGTCAGGCACCCCGGCCTCGACAACCACGGCATGGGCACGATCTTCGAGGAGCTGATCCGGCGCTTCAACGAGGAGAACAACGAGGAGGCGGGCGAGCACTGGACCCCGCGCGACGCCGTGACCCTGATGGCGAAGCTGGTCTTCCTGCCCGTCGCCGGCCGGATCAAGTCCGGCACCTACCTGATCTACGACGGGGCCTGCGGCACCGGCGGCATGCTGACCGTGGCCGAGGACGTGCTGCAGCAACTCGCCGCCGAACGCGGCAGGCAGGTCTCCACCCACCTGTTCGGCCAGGAGATCAATGCCGAGACCTACGCCATCTGCAAGGCCGACCTGCTGCTGAAGGGGGAAGGGGACGCCGCCGACAACATCGTGGGCGGCCCCGAGCACTCCACCCTGGCCAACGACGCCTTCCCCTCCCGCGAGTTCGACTTCATGCTCTCCAATCCGCCCTACGGCAAGAGCTGGAAGACCGACCTGGAGCGCATGGGCGGCAAGAGCGACATGCGCGACCCGCGCTTCGTGATCGAGCATGCCGGCGATCCCGAGTACTCCCTGGTCACCCGCTCCAGCGACGGCCAGATGCTCTTCCTCGCCAACAAGCTCTCCAAGATGAAGCCGGGCGGCAGCCGCATCGCCGAGGTGCACAACGGCAGCTCCCTGTTCACCGGCGACGCCGGGCAGGGCGAGAGCAACATCCGTCGCTGGATCATCGAGAACGACTGGCTGGAGGCGATCGTCGCCCTGCCCCTCAACATGTTCTACAACACCGGCATCGCCACCTACGTCTGGGTGCTCACCAACCGCAAGCCGGAGCATCGCCGGGGCAAGGTGCAGCTGATCGACGCCACCGGGTGGCACCGGCCGCTGCGCAAGAACCTGGGCAAGAAGAACTGCGAGCTCGGCGGGGAGGACATCCAGCGCATCTGCGACACCTTCCTCGCCTTCGAGGAGAGCGAGCAGAGCAGGATCTTCGACAACGCCGCTTTCGGCTACTGGAAGGTGACGGTCGAACGGCCGCTGCGGCTTGAGGGAGTTGACTCCAACCGCGCCTACAAGGCCGCCGAGATCAAGAAGCTGAAGGAGAGTTGCGAGCGCAGCGAGACCGCGCCGCCCGTCGTCCGGAAGATCCACGAACGAGGCACGGAGGCCGACCCGCTGCGCGGCCGGTTCGAGGCCACGGTCAACGGCAGGTCCGTCGTGGTGGAGTACGAACCGGACACCGATCTGCGCGACACCGAGCAGATTCCGCTGCAGGAAGAAGGGGGTATCGAAGCGTTCCTGCGGCGGGAGGTCCTGCCCTATGCCGGTGACGCCTGGTCTCAACCGGACAGCGTGAGGATCGGCTACGAGATCAGCTTCACGCGGTACTTCTACAAGCCCCAGCCGATGCGGACGCTGCAGGAGATCGGGGCGGATATTCTAGAGATAGAGAAAGAGACTGAGGGGCTGCTCGGCGATCTGCCGATGGTGCGCGAACCGCCGACTGAGTACGGCAAGCCGCGCATCTACGTGGACACCTCGGTGATCGGCGGCTGCCATGACGATGAATTCCGCGAACAATCGATGCAGTTGTTCGAGATGTTTCGCCAAGGAGAAGCCAAGATGCTCCTCTCGGGCATCACTCTGGATGAACTTGCGGATGCTCCGCCCTCCGTCAGGCAGGCAACCAGCACCGTTCCCCCGGAACACGCGGAGCTGCTCGCCACTTCAAGAGAGGCAGAAGAGCTTGCCGATGCCTACATCTCGGCTGGGGCCATGGGTGGGGCCAACCTGAACGATGCGCTGCACATCGCTCTCGCGACCTTGGCCAAGGCCGATGTCCTGGTGAGCTGGAACTTCAGGCACATGGTGAACTGGCGGCGCATCAGGGTCTGCAACAAGGTAAATCGAGAGAACGGCTACTCTGCTATTGACATTCGAACTCCGGAGGAAATTGCCCATGACTAAAGCCCGTCCCACCAAGAAGAAATTCGACTGCGTCAAATTCATGCGCGAAGCCCGCGCCCGCAGTGTCGCCGAGACCGCCAACATGACGATTGACGAACGGATAGAGTGGTTCAATTCCAAGCGGTATTCCGACCCCGCGCTGGAAGAATTGGCCGCGCGATTGCGCCAATCAACACAGGGCAGGCCGACGGATAGTCGCGACGACTGAGCCAAGAGAGAGAAACTGATACCGCAGGAGCGAGCGATGTCCAGCGCCGAAATCATTTTTTTGGTCAAAGAAGACGAGGTGGACGGTGGTTACACGGCAAGTGCGCTTGGATATGGCATCCATTCGCAGGGAGACACAGTTGAAGAGATCGGCCGCCCCGTCAAGGAAGCCATTGACTGCTACTTCGAGGACGCCATGCCGAGGCCCAAGTTGATTCCCCTTCACTTCGTCCGCGATGAGGTTCTCTTGGTATGAAGTTACCCAACGTCGGCGTACTGAAACCGTATCCGGAGATGAAGGACACTGGTGTAGAATGGCTGGGGAAGGTGCCGGAGCATTGGGAACTCCCTCGACTCGGGGCTATCCTGCAGGAGCGCGGTGAGGTAAACAGCAATGGGAAGGTCGTTAAAGTTCTCTCGGTACTGCGAGACCGAGGCGTAATTCCCTATTCTGAAAAGGGCAACATTGGCAATAAGATGTCAGAGGACATCACAAGATACAAAGTCGTGAGGCCTGATGACATCGTAGTGAACTGCATGAATGTCATTATCGGGTCCGTAGGACTATCACCTTACACGGGATGTCTCAGTCCAGTTTATTACGTGCTTAAAAGGCGGTTGAAAGATGATGATCCTCGATATCTGAACGCCTTCTTTCAGACGAAGCCGTTTCAGGAAAGTCTTGTTCGTATCGGCAACGGTATTTTGTCTCACCGCATGCGGATTCCAATGGAGCTTTTGAAATGTGAGCCCTTCCCAAAACCGCCCACCGAGGAACAAACCGCCATCGTCCGCTTCCTCGACCACGCCGACCGGCGCATCCGGCGCTACATCCGCGCCAAGCAGAAACTGATTGGGCTGCTTGAGGAGCAGAAGCAGGCCGTCATCCACCAGGCTGTCACGGGCCAGATCGACGTCCGAACCGGTCTGCCTTACCCCACCTATAAGTCCTTGGGCGTAGAATGGTTACGGGAAGTGCCAGAGCATTGGGGGGGAATTTCTCTGGGGGCAGCAGCAGACTCAGTCCAAACAGGGCCATTTGGGAGCCAACTGCACGCCAGCGACTATGTAAGTGGTGGAATTCCGGTCATTAACCCGTCGCATATGCGTAATAGCAGCATTGAGCCAGACCCCTCAATCTCGATTAGTCAAAAAAAAGCAGAAGAATTGTCAAGACACGAACTAAAGCCTGGCGATATCGTTATGGCGCGACGTGGAGAAATGGGTCGATGCGCGCTGGTTACAGAGATAGAAGCTGGCTGGCTTTGCGGAACGGGCAGCCTTCGGATTAGACCAAGGTCTGGAATATTCGTACCTGCCTATCTCCTTCTTGTTCTCAATGCACCAGGGGTTAGAGATACTCTGAGTCTGTCATCGATCGGTGCCACGATGGATAATCTGAACGCGGGAATGGTATCCCGATTGATGTTGCCTGAGTTGCCTTTTCCTGAGCAGATAGCCATTGTCAACTTCGTAGATAAGTGGAGGACCAATAAAGACAACGCCCTTGATTGCAGTCGCCGTCAGATCGACCTCCTCAACGAATACCGCACCCGCCTGATCGCCGATGCCGTCACCGGCAAACTCGACGTGCGCGAGGCGTCGGCTGAACTGCCTGAAGAAGACCTCTCCGGCGACGCCGAAGAATCGGCAGAAGAGCAGGGAATCAAAAAATAGGGTGTAGCCTCCATTTTACGCATTTCTTAACAAGAGTGGGACCCCAAGTCCGGGTACGAGTTGTACTTTTGGGGGTAACGACTTAGCCCAAAAACCGGAAAGGGGTCCCAGATGGAAGATACGCACGATTTGAGCGCTCGCCTGACCAACCTGCAGGAAAATGTCCGGCAGTGGGAACATCGCCTGCAGTCCGGGCAAGCAGGACCGGATGCATTTCGCCAGATGCTGGGGGAGTTTCGTTCGTGTTTGGACGACATCGGTCGAAGCGGCTTCCAACGCTTGGCTCAAGCTTGTGAAATGAGCGACGACACCGTGGTACACCAGGGGAAGTTGTACCGATTCAAGCAGGTGGTCGACAAGGAGTGGATGACCCTGTGGGGCAAGGTTGTGGTGGCGCGGCGGCTGTATCAGCCCGATCGCGGCGGACCGAGTCGGGTGCCTCTGGACGAGCGCTGCGGCATGGTCAAGCGATTCATGGTGCCGGAACTGGAGCGCCTGACGGCGTTTCTGGGCGCCGGCATGGTCCCTGCCGAGGTCCGGGACTGCTTGGGGGAGCTGCTGCCCGAGCCGCCCTCGCGCACCGCCATTCAATACCTGTTGACGACTGTAGGGCAGTATGCGGAGGATCACGCCGAACAACTCGAGCTGGCCTTGCAAGCAGCGGCGCCACTGGATCCCGAAGGCGACACCCTGGTGGTCAGTTGGGACGGGGTTACCGTGCCCCTGCGGGAACCGGCACCCAAGCGCGGACGGCCCGCCGAACGACCGATGGACAGCGAAACCGACAGCGCCCCCACGGCCTGGAAAGAGGCGGGGGTGGGCATGGTCGCCACCTACCTGACGCCGCTGAATCCCGACAGGGAAGAGCCCCAACGCGTCGACGTGCGCTATGCCGCGCGCATGCCGGAGGCGAAAATGGAAACTTTGGTCAACGGCTTGGTGAACCAGACAGGTCGGGCCTTGCAGCAGGGTAGCTATGAGCACCGGGTGGTGTTGGCCGACGGCAAGCGCGAGATCTGGCGTACCGTGGAGGAGCACGGGGTGTTCGACGGCTTCACCCGCATTCTCGACTTCTACCACGCCGCCCAGCATCTGTCGAAGGCCGCCGAGCACCTCTTCGGCAAGCGGTCGGGAAAAGCTTTTCGCTGGTATCGACGATGGCGCCACAAACTGCGCCATGAGCCCGGTGCCGTTCAGGGCCTGATCCGTTCCCTGGTCTACCATTGCCGCACACTCCCAAAAGGATCACAACGCCATCGTCAGGCGACCACCGAACTGGGCTACTTCCGCAACAACCGGGATAAAATGGACTACGCTGGCTATCACGCTTCGGGCTTGATCCTCTCCAGTGGTCCCGTGGAGGCAGCCGCCAAGACCCTGGTCGGCCATCGACTCAAACGCAGCGGCATGCGCTGGAGGCGCGAGGGCGGACAGCAGATTCTCAACCTGCGAGTCCACGTTCAATCGAAACGATGGGAGGCCTTCTGGAACTGGTACCTTAAAAAAACCACCTCGCAACCCTACACCATGGCTGCGTAAAAACGCGGCTACACCCAAAAAATAGGTGGTGGCCATATGACGGATTGGAGCTGCACCCGCAGTTTCGGTTGTTTGCCTCGTGCAGTGTTGGGCCGGTAGCTGATACACCATCGAAAAGGAGTTGACAGCATGACAGACTGGAGCAAGTGCCCGGCGGTCGAAAGCGTACCCGGCAAGGTGAGTGGCAATTGGGTGTTTACCGGCACCCGTTTGCCGGTATACGCCCTTTTCGAGAACCTTGCTGCGGGTGCGACCATCCACGACTTCATCGAGTGGTTCGGAGGAGTGGATGAAACGGAGGTGAAGGCGGTGCTGGAGCACGTGGCGCAGGAGCTCCGGGCAAAGGTCGTTCATGCGCATCCTGTTTGATAACGGGACACCCAGGCAGTTGCGCCTCCGGCTTTTCGGCCATGTCGTTGAAGAGGCCAGGGAGCGCGGTTGGGACGGCTTGTCCAACGGAGACTTGCTGGACCGTGCTGAAGAAGTCGGCTTCGATGTCAAACAGACAGGTGGCCGTGGTCGTTTTGATGAACACCGCTTGGCCGCGCATCTCGCAGAGAACGGAAGCCATCCGCATTGCATTGGATGAAATTCAGCCCGGTGAAGTACGGGAAGTCCCCATCCCGATGAGAGACGAGGCATAGCGCGGACCACCGACACCAGCGGGAAGGGGCTGGAGCGTCCTATAGTGCACCGCCCTATTCGGCTATCGGTGCAACCGCCTCCGGGTTCCGACCGTAGGGGCAGGTTCGAAACCTGCCCCTACCAGATCAGGATGGCCATCCGGCCGCAGGCATTGCCTATCGGCCATGCGACCTCGATACCAAAGCAGCCCATGCGGATCCTGTCTGACCATGGAACCCCTTGGCGACTGGAAGAACCGCCTGCGACACAGAAGGAGTTGTGGTGATGAAAGACAGCCACTTGTGCCAGGATATCCAGCGAAGATCGGAGCCTCGTTCATATGCTCCGAGCAGGGCGACTATCTGCGAATTCGCACGCCGTTCCTCTACCCGGACGGCGACAACATCGATCTTTTCTGCAAGGTCCAGGAGGACGTGGTGACGGTTAGCGATCTTGCGGAAACCACGGGCTGGCTTCGCATGCAGTCGACGGCCCTCCGCCGATCGCCGAAGCAGAAGCAGCCTATCGAAGATGCGTGCCTGACACACGGCACGGAGTTCTACCGCGGAATGCTTCAGGCACGATGCCGGCCCGGTGACGAGTTGGCGCATGTCGTTACCCGGGTTGCGCAGGCGGCGCTGCGGGTGTCCGACTTGTGGTTCACCTTCCGAACCCCGGGCGGCTTGTCCATTACGGACGAGGTAGCCGATTTCTTGAAAGAGCGTGAATTCGGTTTCGACCGCGGCGAAAAGCTGGCCGGCAGGTCGGGACGTGGCTGGACGGTCGATTTTCACGTCCGGACCAGGCTGCGCAGTTCACTGGTCCAGGTGCTGAGTACCGGAAATCGCGCCGCAGCACACAGGGTCTCCGAGCACGTGCTGGCCGCCTGGCACGATCTGAATCACCTCGCAGCGGGACCGGAAGCCCTGACCTTCGTCTCGTTGTTTGACGATACCGCCGATGTCTGGGCGGATGAGGATTTTCGGCTGGTCGAGCCTTTGTCCATGGTTTCGCGCTGGTCGCGGCCGGACGAATTCGCCGCGGTCTTGAGCGAAGCGGCATGACAACCGACACCACCGAACGCGGCCTCGACCAAAACAGTGCGCAACATGTTCCAAGACCGGCGGGTCAACCAGCCGGTCTACCTAAGGGACTTCAACCTCGCCCCTAAAGCTCCCCCGCCACCGCAGGTGTTGCCCATCGGCCAATGAGCACCTACTAGTGTGTTACACAGAAACTGTGAGGCTGTGACCATGAAGAACATCACCGTATCCGTCGACGAAGAGACCCACCGGCTCGCCCGCATCCGCGCGGCGGAGCTGGACACGTCGGTATCGGCCCTGGTGCGAGACTACCTGAGACATCTGGTGGCGGGTCCGGATGGGGGGGGCGAAGCCAGTGCCGAGTCTGGCGAAACCATCTATCAGCGTCGGTGCAGGCTGCTGCGGGAAGTGCTCGCGAACTTCGATGGGCAGGGTATTGGGTTGCGGATGTCCGACAACCTTCCCAGAGAGGCGTTGTACGACCGCGTCGCGGCAAGGGCCGAGGCTGTCGCCGAGCGCGAGCGGCAGCGCAGCATCTCCGAAGCACTCAGAACCTCGCCATGCGATTCGTAGATACCAATGTCCTGCTGTACGCCGTCAGTGAGGTCCCGGAGGAGGCCGACAAGCGGGCGCGGGCGCGGGAAGTCCTGACAGAACCCGACCTCGCCGCGTCCGTTCAGGTGCTGCAGGAGTTCTATCACCAAGCCACCCGGCCGACACGGACCCGCAGTCTTTCTGGCAATAGAGCATTGCAATTCCTGGAGCCGATTCTGCTGTTCCGGATTCAGACCATGACGATAGACGTTTTTCTCGAGGCCGTGGCCATCAGCCGACGTTTTCGGCTGTCTTATTGGAACGGCGCGATCCTTGCCGCAGCCCGGACCCTCGGCTGCGACGTGGTCTATTCTGAGGACCTCAGTTCGGAACAGGACTACGATGGCCTCCGGGTCATAAACCCGTTCGCAGAGCAATAGGCTTCACAGTGCCCACCGACACCTCCGAACTTGGCCTCGGGCAGGCGTGCCAAATAGAACTGACACGAATGGTGGAGATGTCACAGACTGAGTACCTGGTCATTGTAGAAGAGATACGGCCCCCCCGCTTATGGGGCATATGTGCCGGAACTGCATCCAACGCAGTATCGGTGCAAGATGGTCGGTCGCTGGGACGGTTGAACTGGGGAATGCTCTCTGTCAGGTAGTGGGGTGGAAACTTGGTGTCGGTCATAGCCAGAAAATGGAGAAGGACGGTTGCCAATGGAACTTGAAACGACCACCAAGGTGCCGGTAGAGAGGCTTCGACTGGATCGTAGAAACCCGCGGCTGTTAGGCCAGGCGGAGGATGCATCCGACGAGTCGATCATTGCGCGGCTCTACCGCTCAGCGGAGCTCGACGAGCTTCTTCAGTCGATATCCGCCAACGGGTACCTCGACATCGAGCCGCTCGTCGTCATGCGCGCCTCTGAAGGTGACACGCTGATCGTCCTTGAGGGAAACCGGAGGCTCGCCACGCTTCGTCTTTTGGTGGAACCGGCCTTGGTTGGCAGGATCGCGTCCTCGGAAGATACCCGTATAGCGGTGCCCGAGATCGACGATGCGGTGCGCAGTACCTTGGATCAAGTGTCGGTCTACCTCGTCGAAAACCGGGAGCACGCGCGGGCGTTCATCGGGTATAAGCACATCAACGGCCCGGCCAAGTGGGACGCTTACGCCAAGGCCCGTTTCGCAGCGGAATGGTACCGGTCGGGGCGATCTCAAGGGTTGGACCTCGAGCAGATCGCGACTGCCATCGGCGACCGGCACGATACGATCAAGCGGATGGTGTCGGCAATCTGCGTGCTGGAGCAGGCGAATGAAGAGAGGCTGTTCGAGGTCGAAGATCGCCACATCAGCAAGTTTAATTTCTCCCATCTGTACACTGCGCTTTCGCGCTCCCAGTACATGGAGTATCTGGGCCTCGAACCCGCTTGGGCGCGACACGACCCGAAACCGGATCAGGTTCCCCGGGAGAAGCTGGATGAGCTTCGAAAGGTGCTCGTCTGGATCTATGGATCGAAGTCGGACGACGCGCGGCCGGTGGTGACTACGCAGAACCCGGACATCAAGCGATTGGGGGAGGTGCTCGCCCACGCGGAGGGGCGACATGTCCTGGAGCAAAGGGGTAATCTCGATCAGGCACACGCCAGCACGGAGCCCGTGGACAAACGGTTTACTGCGTCGCTGCTGCGTGCGCGGGATGCGGTCCGTGAAGCAACAGGTTCACTGCGGGCTTACGACGGAATGGACAGGTCCCTGCTCGACATCGCCGAGGATGTAAAGGAAACGGCGGATAGCCTGTATCATAGCATGTCCCGGAAGTACCGTGACGCCAGCGCGGGGGAGTGATGCCTCTTTATCTACCAATAGACGCGGTTTCCGGACCGTCGATCGATGTCGATCTCGCCGCCGATTTTCTGGAGTTAACCGCATTCTTTGCAGATGACTCCACGGTCCTGACTTCTGAACTCGCCAACGCTGCGACACTCGGGGCGGCGGAGGATCATGGCGATCTGCAAGGGGAAATGCAGGAGGGAGAGGAAGAGATTGTCTCAAGCGCGGTGAACAGGATCGAGACGCGACAGGACGCGTTGGACTCGGCTTATCCCTTCAGGCTTGATTCTGACGGAAACCTGTTGTGGTACGAGATGGACGATGAATCGTTCGGGCAGGCAGCGTACATCCTGAGCCTTGTCCTTTCGAACCTGCGGGCCTTCACGCCGATGCTCGATGGTTCGGGTCTTCATCCCGATTGTGCAGAGGTGGGGAAATTGCGGGAGTACTTTCAATATTTCGCGACGGCGGCTTTGGCCGCAGAGGTTCAGGGGGAAGCATGGTCTTTCGGCTTTCCCCGACCCGGCGGGTCGGGGTTCCTCAACAAGCTGGAACAGATCTGGGAAATCCTCCGCGACGGCGGGGTGGAGCCGCAGACCGGAGCCCCGCGGCAGCCAAAAGACGATCAGATCGATGTTTTCGCTGCCCGTCCGCAACCCGATGGGCTGCCGGGGTTCCCTCTCGCCGCAGCGCAGGTCGCAACCGGCCAAAACGCTTGGTCGAAGTCTCTCAAGGGGCATATGGATGCGTTCAAGAGCCGATGGTTCAGGACCCAGCCGGTGACCGACTTCATGATCTATATGATCGTACCATTCGCGAGGGCCGACGATCAGTTCATCGACGATGTTCGCGTGATGGGGAACGTGCTGCACCGGCTGCGGGTGCCCCGTCGTGTCGAGGAGGCTGATCGGCTCGTGGTGACCGGCGTGAACATCGAAGGGTACGACCGGCTGGTGGAGGCCGCCTGCTGGGTCACGGACTACCGCAACCGGGCGAGTGCAGCGGCATGAGACACCGGTTCCACTCGATCTGTCCCTACTTCGCGATGTTCCCGGAGTGCTTTGTGGAGAAGCATCTTGCGGCGAGTCGGTACAACGGGATTGTCTTCGATCCGTACTGCGGGCGGGGAACGACTGTTTTTCAAGCGCTGCTCCAGGGCCGGGCAGCGGCCGGCTGCGATCTGAACCCGGTGGCGGTCTGCGTCTCGGGAGCCAAGAGCAACCCGCCTGGATTCTCGAAAGTCAGGACGCGACTCAACGAGTTGAGGCAGGGATGCCACGAGCCGGACGACTTGGGGTGGCAGGGCAGGTTAGGAGAGTTCTTCGACCTTTGCTTCCACCGGGACACACTGCTGCAGGTGCGTTATCTGCGATCCATTCTGGATTGGCGCAACCGCAGGGACGACCGGTTCATCGCGGCGTTGTGTCTCGGTGCGCTGCATGGAGAGTCCCACCGCTCCCCCAATTACTTCAGCAACCGCATGCCGCGCACTATCAGCACGAAGCCTGACTATTCGGTTCGATGGTGGAGGCAATTCGGATATACCCCGCCGCCGCGAGATGTCTTCGAGATCCTCGAAGGGATGCTCGATTACCGATTCCGGACCCCTCCCCCGGAGGGATCCGCGAAGGTGATTCAGACCGACGCTCGTCTGGCCGCCTGCAAGTTCCCGGACCTTACAGGTCGAGTTACCGACGTGATTACCTCGCCGCCGTACCTCGACACCACCAACTACCGCGAGGATCAGTGGCTGCGGCTGTGGTTTCTCGACGGGGAGCCGTTGGTGCTGCGTGGGCGGGGAGACGATCGACACCGCAACAAGGACAATTACTGGACATTCATCCAGGCGTCCATGGCGGGACTGGGACCTCTATTGGCAGGACGGGCGAGGATGGTCATTCGGATCGGAGGGCGCCGATTGAATAAACCCGAGTTGAGAGAGGGATTGCTGCGTTCCTTGACGGGAGGTCTTGGCCGCGAGGTACAGCTTGTCGACGATGGGGTCACTTCCGAAGTCGACAAAACGCAGGCGAACTCGTTTCACGGCGCGAAGGTGTCACAGTTCCAGGAGCACGACTTCTGCTTTGCAATGTAGAAAGTCCCAGCACTCTAAAAGGGACTGGTCCAACCGGCAGGACTACGACGGACTTACACGTGATTGAATGGTCTGGTCGGAGGAGGCAGGTATGACCGTTAGGACCACCGACACCTCCGAACGCGGCCTCGAACGCCTCATCTGCAGCGCGCTGGCCGGCCATCCCTGCGACCCGCCCCCGGGTCCCACCGCGGGCGAGCCCCCTGCCAGCTACGGCGGAGTCGGTTGGGCCGGCGGCAACTACCACGACTACGACCGCGAGTACTGCGTCGACCTGGCCCAGCTCTCCGCCTTCCTGCGCGCCACCCAGCCCGAAGCAGCAGAATCCCTCGCCTTGCCCGAGGCCGGCCCTACGCGCCGGCGGTTCCTGGCCCGGCTCCAGGGTGAGATCAGCAAGCGCGGCAGCATCGACGTGCTGCGCCACGGCATCCGGCACGGGGCGCACGACCTCGACCTGTTCTACGGCACCCCCTCGGCCGACAACCCGGAAGCGCAGGAGCGCTTCAGGCAGAACCGCTTCACGGTCACCCGCCAGCTGCGCTACAGCCGCGACGAGACCCAGCGGGCGCTCGACATCGGGCTGTTCGTCAACGGCCTGCCGGTCTTCACCTTCGAGCTGAAGAACAGCCTCACCAAGCAGACCGTCGACGACGCCGTCCAGCAGTATCAGCGCGACCGCAACCCGCGCGAGAAGCTGTTCGAGCTGGGCCGCTGCGTCGCCCACTTCGCGGTGGACGAGAGCGAGGTCCAGTTCTGCACCCACCTCAGCGGCAAGGCCTCCTGGTTCCTTCCCTTCAACCGCGGCTGGAACGACGGCGCCGGCAACCCGCCCAACGCCAGCGGCATCAAGGCCGGCTACCTGTGGCGGGAGGTGCTGAGCCGGGAGAGCCTGACCGACATCCTGGAGAACTACGCCCAGGTGGTGGAGTCGAAGGACGAGAAGACGGGCAGGAGGAAGCGGACCCAGGTCTGGCCGCGCTACCATCAGCTCGACGTGGTGCGCCGCCTGCTGGCCGACGCAGGTGACCACGGCGCGGGCGGTCGTTACCTGATCCAGCACTCGGCCGGAAGCGGCAAGAGCAACTCCATCGCCTGGCTGGCCCACCAGCTGATCGGGCTGGCCCGGGACGGCGCCCCGGCCTTCGACTCCATCATCGTCGTCACCGACCGCCTCATCCTCGACAAGCAGATCAGCGACACGATCCGGCAGTATTCGCAGGTGTCGGCGACGATGGGGCACGCCGACCGCTCCGGCGACCTGCGCCGCTTCATCGAGAGCGGCAAGAAGATCATCATCTCGACGATCCAGAAGTTCCCGTTCATCCTCGACGAGATCGGCAACGAGCAGCGCCGGCGCAGCTTCGCCATCATCATCGACGAGGCCCACTCCAGCCAGGGCGGCCAAACCAGCGCGGCCATGGCGCGGGCGCTCTCCGAGGCAGGGGAAGAGGAGGAGGGGGAGACCTTCGAGGACCGCATCAACCGCCTGATGGAGTCGCGCAAGCTGCTGCCCAACGCCAGCTACTTCGCCTTCACCGCCACCCCCAAGAACAAGACCCTGGAGATCTTCGGCGCCCCGGACCCGCAGGCCGACGGCACAATCAGGCACCACGCCTTCCACAGCTACACCATGAAGCAGGCGATCCAGGAGGGGTTCATCCTCGACGTGCTCTCCCACTACATGCCGGTGAACAGCTACTACAAGCTCGCCAAGACGGTAGAGGAGGACCCGGAGTTCGACGTCAGGAAGGCGCAGAAGAAGCTGCGCCGCTTCGTCGAGGGGAGCGGCCACGCGATCGGGCTCAAGGCCGAGATCATGGTCGACCACTTCCACGACCAGGTGCTGGCGCAGAACAAGATCGGCGGCGCGGCGCGGGCGATGGTGGTGACCAACGGCATCGAGCGGGCGATCCAGTACTACCACGCGATCCGCGACTACCTGCAGCAGCGCAAGAGCCGCTACCAGGCTCTCGTCGCCTTCTCCGGTGAGCACGAGTTCGGCGGGGAAAAGGTCAGCGAGGCGTCGCTGAACGGCTTCCCTTCGGTAAAGATCGCCGCGCAGTTCCAGGAGGATCCCTACCGCTTCCTGGTCTGCGCCGACAAGTTCCAGACCGGGTACGACGAACCGCTGCTGCACACGATGTACGTCGACAAGACCCTGTCCGGCATCAAGGCGGTGCAGACCCTGTCCCGCCTCAACCGGGCTCATCCCAGGAAGCACGACGTGTTCGTGCTCGATTTCTTCAACGACGCCGACACCATGAGTGAGGCGTTCGCCGACTACTACCGCGCCACCATCCTGGCCGACGAGACCGACCCCGACAAGCTGCACGACCTGCAGGCGGACCTCGACGGGGCCCAGGTCTATTCCGAAGAGCAGGTCGACGATTTGGTGCGGCGCTATCTGGGAGGGGCCGAGCGCGATCAGCTCGACCCGATCCTCGACGCCTGCGTGGCCGTCTACAAGAGCGATCTGGACGAGGACGGACAGGTGCGGTTCAAGGGGAACGCCAAGGGATTCGCGCGCACCTATGCCTTTCTGTCGTCCGTGCTTCCCTACAACGACCCCGGGTGGGAGAAGCGCTCGATCTTCCTGAACCTCCTGATCCCGAAGCTGCCGGCCCCCGAGGAAGAGGATCTGTCGAAGGGCATCCTCGACGCCATCGACCTCGACAGCTACCGGGTCGAGAAGCAGGCGATGCAGAAGATCCTGCTGGCGGACGAGGACGCCGAGGTCGATCCGGTGCCGGCTGCCGGCGGAGGCAGCCTCACCGAGCCGGAGCTGGATCGGCTGTCGAACATCCTCAGGACGTTCAACGAGCACTGGGCCACCGACTGGGACGACGCCGACCGGGTAGGACAGCTCATCACCGAGACCATTCCCACCCGGGTGGCCGCGGACACCGCCTTCCGCAATGCCCGGCAGAACTCGGATCGAGAGAACACCCGTATCGAGGGGGACAAGGTGCTGATCCGGGTCATGAATTCGGTGATGAAGGACGACGCCCAGCTGTTCAAGAAATTCATGGACGACCCGGGCTTCAAGCGCTGGATGGCCGATACGGTGTTCGGCCTCGCCTACGAGCAGGCGGCCGCGGGATGAGGTTCCTTCCTGCGGGCCTTGAGATGGACCCGGACGACATAGCCGTTCCTGCGCTGGAGCAAAGCGAGGAGTACTTCCGCAAGGAAAGAGAAGGACTGCGCGAGATCCGGGAGTCATTGCAGAAAAATGGGGGGCCGGACGCATTTGGAGCCGAGGTCTTCGAAGAACTGGAACGCCTGGACATGTTGTTCAAAGATCTCGTGGCGTCGTTCCAGGGGCTTCGCTGGACCATAATGATCCACGACGGGGCACTCGCTTCGAGCACGGGGGGAACATGCACTAGCGGAGCAGGTTTTATGGCGGCTCTGAAAGATCAATAACCTGGGCCCAAGCAAAGAGGAGATTTGAAATGACAACGGAAACCTTGAATCAACATATCGAGATCACCCCCGGTATATCAGGCGGAAGACCTCGCATTGCCGGTCACAGAATCACCGTGGAGAACATCGTCATCTGGCACGAGCGCATGGGAAAAACCGCCGACGAAATTGCCAGCGACTACGACATAACCTTGGCGGATGTATATGCCGCGTTGGCTTACTATTTCGATCACCGGGAGGAGATCGACCAGTCGCTCGAAGAGAGTCGAGCATTTGTTAATTCGTTACGCCAACGGTCTTCCTCGAAGCTTCATAAAAAGCTTCAAGAACTTGCTCAACATGGCGAAGATTAAGTTTTACACGGATGAGAATGTCTCAAAAGCTGTTGTGATGGGGCTACGTCGAAGAGGTGTAGATGTGCAGACTGTTCCTGAAGCGGGAACGCTTGGAGAGTCTGACGAAGAACTGTTAAGGAGGGCCAAGGAAGAAGGACGGGTCATCTTCACTCTGGATGATGACTTCCTTCATCTTGCAACTGCGGGAGCTGACCATCAAGGAATTGTTTATTCTTCTCAAGAAAATACGACTGGTGAGATCGTTCGTGGTTTGATGTTGATATATCAGGTATTGGAAGCGGAAGAAATGGTGGCGCATGTCGAATATCTATAGCGCACTGACCGCTCAGGTCCGCGCACGGGTGGATGCGGACGAAGAGCTTGATGTTGCGGCTGGGTTGTTGGTGCTCGCGGCACTTGAGGGAGACGCGGCGCTGGAACGGGCCCTGTTCGAGGCCGCCGGCGATTCGGAGGCACCATCGGCTGCGGAGACTGAACCAGTTCACGCGTCGGCGGGACGTGCGTACCTCGATATCATTTCTGTCCAGGGATTCCGTGGCATCGGCCCCGTTTGCGACCTGCGGATTACCCCGGGTCCCGGCCTTACGCTGGTTGTGGGTCGCAACGGTAGCGGCAAATCGAGCTTCGCCGAAGCGCTGGAGCTGTTGCTGACGGGCCAGAACCGCCGGTGGGAGGACAAATCGGCGGTCTGGAAGGAGGGGTGGCGCAACCTGCACTGGACGGGGCAGGTGGCCATCGAGGCGACGCTTTCGGTCGAGGGCCGGCGACAGCCGCTTACCGTACGACGGGAATGGTCTCCCGCCGCGGATTTGGGTGCCGGAGCCGACAGTGTCGGCGGCGTCCAGGAAGACAATGCCCGCGCCGCGCTCGGCTGGGACGAGGTCATCAAGACCTATCGCCCGTTTCTCCCCTACAACGAACTGGGATCAATCCCCGACTACCGACCGACCGAGCTGTACGATATGATGTCGGCCGCCTTGGGTCTCGAGGTGCTGGTCGACGCGCGCCAGCGGCTGCGCGAGCGAAGACTCGAGCGGGACAAACAGGTTCGCGGAGCGGAGAACGAACGGCGCGAGTGGTTCTCCCAGTTCGAAGAACTCGACGATGAACGGGCGCGGACCTGTGCGGAGGCGATCAGCAAGCCGAGGGTTGGCACGTGGGATCTCGACGCCGTCGAGTTGGTCCTGGAAGGCGCAGTCGAACCGGAGGGCGATGGCGTGATCGCCCTGCTACGCGGACTTGCCGCCCTTGCGGTTCCGGGCGCCGAAGAAGTAGAGGCTGTGGCGGCAAAGTTGCGCGCGGCAGTAGAAGCGGCGCGGGCCGCCGAGCAGACCGATGCCGGCCGCGCCCGGCAGATCGCCGATCTTCTTGACCGCTCACTTGCCTTACACGCGACGCATGGAGATCAGCCATGCCCGGTCTGCGGCTCCGGTGAGTTGACCGGCTCATGGCGTTCGCGGACCGAAGCGGAAGTTCGGCGTTTGCGTACGGAGGCGGCCGCCGCGGACGAGGCTCAGCGGGCGCTCACCGGTGCGCGCCGCAATGCACAGGCCCTGCTGACCGGGCCGCCGAGAATACTGGGGCGTGACGACACGGCCGGGGTCGACACGACCGGACTGCTGGGAGCCTGGGAACGCTGGGCAAATCTCCCGCACGACATAGCAGACGACCTCCTGATCGAACACCTGGAAGCGGAGCACCACAATCTCGCCGCCGCCGCGGACTCGCTTCGAGAGCAGGCCGCCGCCGCGTTGGAACGCATGGAGGAAGCTTGGCGTCCGCTCGTCGCTACCTTGCGCGGTTGGCTGCCCGCAGCACGTGACGCGGCGCGAGCGGCCGGGACCGTTCCCGACCTGCGCCGCGCGGAGGATTGGCTCAACTCGGAGACCGACCGGATCAGGGCCGAACGATTTCGTCCGATCGCGGACGGGGCCGCGGCTGTGTGGGAGTCGCTCAGGCAGAACAGCAGCGTAAGGCTCGACCATCTGAAGCTCGAAGGTGCCGCGACCCGACGTCACCTTGTTCTGGACGTCAGCGTCGACGGAACCGACGGTCAGGCACTCGGCGTGATGAGTCAGGGGGAGATCCACGCGCTTGCACTGAGCCTGTTCCTGCCGCGGGTGCTGCTGCCAGAGTCCCCCTTCGGCTTTGTCGTGATCGACGATCCGGTGCAGGCAATGGACCCGGGCAAGGTTGACGGTCTGGCGCGCGTACTCTCCATGGTAGGGGAAGAGCGGCAGGTCGTGGTCTTTACGCACGACGAGCGACTCCCGGAATCGGTTCGTCGGCTGCAGATTCCGGCACAAGTGATCGAAGTTACGCGACAATCGGGCTCGGAGGTGGCGTGCCGAAGCATCAGTGACCCGGTTACTCAGTACCTGAGCGATGCCCGCGCGCTCCAGCATACCGACAATCTTCCGTCGGGAGCTGCGGCGCGAGCCGTACCGTTGTTCTGCCGTCTGGCCATCGAAGCGGCGTGCACGGAAGTCGTCCGTCGGCGGCGTATCGGGCGCGGTGAGCCGCACGCCGACACGGACGAGGTGCTGAACGACGCGCGTACGCTGATGCAGAAACTGGCGCTCGCTCTGTTCGACGACGTCGGGCGCGCAGGGGAGGTGCTGGCCCGAATCAACAGTTCCGACCGGGCTTGGGCCGATGCCGTCAAATGGGCAAACCGTGCAACGCATGGGGGCGCCGACGGTACCCTGCCGGACATCTCGTCGATGGTTGGCTCGACCGAACGTCTGACGAGATGGCTGGGCAACCATTAGCAGTAGCAAGTAGTAAGCGCCAATGACACCCGTCGAAATTCTCGAAGCGGCGGACGCGCTGGCGGGAACCGAGCGTAGCAGCGCCGCGCACGGCTGGCCGCGGGTCGTAGCGGTTCTCGGTCGACACGCAATCGAGGAAGCACTGCGGCAATACTGGGCCCTGCGTGAGCCGGGCCTGGAGCGCTGCAGCGGGCGCGCGCAACTGCTGTGCCTTACAGTCTACCTGAGGGACCGCGACCTGGCGCACGAGACCTTCGCCGCGTGGTCCGATCTGAGTCGTACCTGTCACCACCACCCGTACGAGGTCGCCCCGACGGGGGATGAGTTGCGCAGCTTGTTGGACGTCGCGCGCCGGTTTGCGCTCGAGGTCGCGCGCCAGATCGATGCCCACCGGCGGTGAGGTCAAGGCGGGCAAAGGGAAGCGCGCAGGCTCCTCCCATGGCCGAGTGTCAACGCCTCAGGACACGGGCGGCCTGCGCCCGGTCCACGGACGCGCGCGCTCGAACGCCGCAGATGCGGCGAGCACCGTCTCCTCGTCGCATCTGCGCCCGATAATCTGAAGTCCTACAGGCAGGCCGTCGGGTGAGAAACCCGCGGGCACCGACGCGGCCGGGTTGCCGGTGGCGTTGGCGTGCATCGTGAACGTCCCGTTCCAGTACTGCACGGGAAACGACGATCTCCCGGTGATGCTGCCCGGGAAGGTCTCGTTCGGGAAGGCGGGGAAGCAGGACACGGGCGACATGATGAGATCGTACGTCTCGAAGGCGTCGTCGAACGTGGCCTTCAGCTCGGCAATGCGCCCTTCGGCGCGTAGGTAGTCGCCGGTCGTTACCCTGGACCCCATCTCGATATAGAAGCGCGCGAACTCCGTCATCCGGTCGCCGTACTCTTCCAGGTACTGTGCAAGGCTGTTGTACGAACCCGCCGCCTGGACTGGCCCGAACGAGTCGTACGGCTCGGGGAGAACCATGTCCATCTCCTCGACGGCGCAGCCAAGCTCCTCGAATACCATCGCGGCCCTGCAGGTGACCTCGACGACCTCGGGAAAGACCGGTGCGAACCCGAAATCGGCGCTCCAACCGATCCGAAGTCCGTCGATATCCCGCTCGGTCGCCGCCATGAAGTCGGGCGGAGTCTGCCGGATGGAGGCCTGGTCTCGGCGGTCGAATCCGGCCATGACCTGGAGCAGCAGCCCCGCGTCGCCAACCGTCCGCGTCAACGGGCCGGACTGGGAGAAGATGTTCGGCAGCGGAGGTCCGCCGAGTCCGGTGTAACCAGACACTCGACCCTGCGTCGGCTTGATGGCGTAGATGCCGCAGAAGTTGGCCGGTATCCGCAGCGATCCGCCGCCGTCGCTTCCGGTTGCCGCCGGGCACAGGCATGCAGCCACGGCCGCCGCGGCTCCGCCGCTCGACCCTCCGGGGGTCCGGTCGGTATCCCAGGGGTTGCTGCCCAGCACACCCAGGGAGTTTTCGCACGTGCCCACCATTCCGAACTCCGGCACGTTGGTCTTGCCCAGCATCACCGCCCCGGCGTTCAGGACGCGCTCGACGACGGCGGCGTTCCGCTCGGGTACCCGGTCCTCGTGCACGACGGACCCCATGGTCGTCCGCACGCCCGCGGTCATCTGCGTGTCCTTGATGGGAACCGGCAGGCCGTGCAGCGCGCCGAGCTTGTCCCCCCGCATCACGGCGTCCTCCGCCGCGTGCGCCTGCTTCAACGCAAGGTCCCGGGTCACCAGGAGGAAGGAGTCGATCCGCGGGTCGAGACGGGCTATACGGTCGAAGAACATTTCCGCCAGCTCGACGGGAGAGACCTGTTTCGTCGCGATCAGCTTCAGCAATTCCGTCGCCGGTTCGTATGCCAGCCGTTCGTCCGCCATTACTGTTCCTCCTCGCCTATGTCGGCGGGTCGCTCCTGTCGTTCCACGCGCAGTAGCGCCGGTACGCATCTTCGAGCGTCCCCTCGTTCACGAATACGATACCCTGTCGCTGCTGCTGGTGCTGAGGCTCGGAAGGGCCGAATTCGGGGTCGGAATGAAGGCATTTGACGCATCCGGCCCGGTTGAGAAAGAGCCGCCGCGTCTGCTGCCAGGCATACCCGAGCACATAGCGCCCGTCTTTTGAGACCACGAAAAGGGCGGGATCCACCAGCCGGCGCCCGGCTCCCTTCCTCACGGGAAGCTCTTCACCCACCCAGGCATACACCATCCTGCGACGCGGGGGGAACTCGAGCTCCGCACTGGCGACGAATCCCTCGTCGCTGACCAGATACGTCCGGGTATCGGCTTCGTCCAGGTAGTCCGGTGCCGCGGGACGCTGGAGGCAGATGCTGGTTTCCAGGCGCGACCATGCGATCGGACCGACATTGGTGATTCTCAGGGTGAGGTCGATATCGGTTTCCCGCCACCGGGCTTTGCAGGCGACAAGGGCGAGTCCATCGGCGGTGTCGACGCTTTCGAGGACTTTGCGGATCGCCCGCCCGCTCTTCATGTCGCCGATCGACTGGTTCACGTACCGCCACGAGGCACTCCGCGTTTCGAACGTGTACTCCCAGAGCAGATTGTCATTGGAGTCATAGGCCATGATCGATTCGGGAAACCACAGGCGCAGGAGGTTGGCGGGTGCCCTGCTTTCGGGAGCGTTCCTGGGCTCGTTCAGCCAGATATCGAGACATGTCGGAGCAAAGACGTTGACCTGTTGTCGAACTGTCTCCGCGGATTTCGCACCGCTCTCATCTGACATGGAACGTCTCCTTTACCGGGTTGCCATGGGGTTGACGATGACGCGATCACCTGTCTTGAGCCCGAGATTTCCGGGCCGGTTTCCACTTCTGTTGATGACCGGCTGATGATCCGGCTGAATGATAATGAATAATGTGCTCCACCCCAGGGTTGACCCGGTTGGGATGCGGACCTCCGGGGCCCAAGGCTGTTGACAAAATGCACACAATGGATGAAGATCGGAAACGTGACTGCCGGCTTCGATTGGAACCTGGAGAAGAACCGACAACTCGCTGAGCAGCGGGGAGTCTCATTCGAGCGCGTCGTCTCTGCGATCGAGCGAGGCGGTCTTGTGGACGTGTTGGAACACCCAAATCAGGAGCGGTATCCGGGACAGATGATCTACGTCGTGGACATCGAACGGTACCTCCACCTCGTGCCGTTCGTGATTGGCGCTGACGGCACGAGGTTCCTGAAGACAATTATCCCCAGCCGGAAGGCGACGCGGGACTATCAGAGGAGGCGATCATCGTGAGCGGCCAACTTAATCCCGAAGAGCAGGAGATCCTGGAGCAGTTCGAGCGAGGCGACCTGCGCCGGGTTGATGGCGCTGAAGATGAAATTGAGACAGCGCGTCAAGCTGCCCGCAACACCTTCAACAAGACTCGACGGGTCAACCTGCGGGTCACCGAACGCGACTTCAATCTAGCCCATGCGCGAGCGCGTGAGGAGGGTATCCCGTATCAGACGCTGTTGTCGAGCGTAATTCATAAATACCTGTCCGGAAGGCTGACGGAGAGGACATAGACCTCGTCGGAGTACTTGATAACATAAACCATGGCCCAGTTTTCGACCGGACGGACAGAGGCGGTGCAGTTTTTCCGGAAGTAGAATCTTGGTTTCTTCTGATACTCCAGTCATCTCAAAGAGAGTGGCCCCTGCAACGAGGTAATTTGAAATGACAACGGAAACCTTGGATCTACATATTGAAATCACCCCCGGTGCCATGCCCGATTTCAGCTACTTTTGGAGAGACGTAATGGGCACTAGCCGAAGGAGATTGTCATGTATTGTGATCACCTGAAAATCGTTTTAATTTTTATTTTTCTTCCTTCTACGGTTTTTACGCAGGATAAAGTGATCGTATTTGTAGGGCATCCGGAAGTGAGAGTGAAGACGAATTTTTTAGGGATGGATAGTAGAGAAGGACTCTCTCTAGAAGAAGTCGAAGAATTCACTTGTGTGATAAGTCAAATTGGAGACAAATTTTATTGGAAATCTCGCGAAAAATCTGGACAAACTTATTTGAAAATGGTGAAATCTGGCAGCTTTATAGGCCACGATATCATATTCCGACGGAAATCATCCACTGATTATATCGAAGATTCTTCGACCAGAAAGTAGTAAACTTCCTATCTTAGATAATTTAGAATTCGATTATATCGAACACATTCCACATGCTTTAGGATCAATATGCTTTAGGATCAATTAATTACCTTGGGAAAATAGCACACGCGGATTCTGTAGTTTGGCGAATCGAATTCCCCGAAATTGTCCCTTTCGCCGAGGATCAAACTTGCTTCTCAGGTCTGGACAGTATGCAAGTAATAGTTGCAGTGAATGATGGAGTTGAGAACATACTTTCCGTTGTAATGTTGTGGCAGACTGGTAGCTATGGATCCGTTGGGAGGGCTATAGCCAGGACAGGTGTTCTTGGAATTTATTGAGGAAAAGGCAGATCGAGCCGCCAATCTTTACCTTTCAGCGAATTAATAACTGTCTGTCTCCCGATCTCCGTCCATGTATTCCGAGCAGAGTTGCTACCCACTGACAAAAGAGCTGATTACCAACGGGGGTTCTGATCCGGCTCCCGCGCCCATCGCTTTTTCCTTCGGCGAGACCCTGGTCGACTTCTTCGAGGACCACCGCGCCATCGGCGGCGGATCGCTCAACGTCGCCTGGTACCTAGGCACCCTCGGCATCCCGACCGCCATCGTCAGCGCCGTCGGCCGCGACGAGCTGGGCGCGGAGATCAGGGAGTTCCTCGCCGCGGCCGGGGTCGACACCTCCTGGATCATCGAGCGCCCGGAGCCGACCGGCACCGTCGACGTCCGCATCGTCGGCGGGGAGCCGGAGTTCCGGATCAACGACTCCGCGTGGGACCACATCGACCTGGCGCGCATCCCGGACCCGGTGCCGGAGCTGGTCTACTTCGGCACCGTGGCCCAGCGCCGGGAGGCGAACCGCCGCGCCCTGGGCCGGCTCCTCGCCCTGGGGCCGCGCCACCGCTTCTACGACGTCAACCTGCGCGAAGGCTACTACACCGGCGACCTGCTCGAGCCGCTGCTTCAGGAAACGACGATCCTCAAGCTGACCGACGAGGAGTTCGAGATCGTCGCCGGCTTGGCTGAGGTCGGGACGGTGCCTGATCTCATGGACCGCTACGGCCTGGAGATGGTCGCCCTTACCAAGGGGGAGCGAGGCGCCGACCTCTACGCCGCCGGCGAGGTGCACTCCCACCCGGGTCTCGAGGTCGAGGTCGCCGACGTCGTCGGCGCCGGGGACGCCTTCAGCGGCGTGCTGGCGGCCGGCATCCTGCTCGGGGCGGCGCCGGAGCGCTGCCTGGAGGCGGCCTGCATCGCCGGGGCCAACGTCGTCCGGCACCCGGCCGCCCAGATTCCCCCGGGCCCGGAGGTCGAGGCCCTGCTGGGCATGCGCGCGTAATCAAGCGTACGAACGAGGGCGCTGCGGCGACCGAACTCACGCGGAATTGCGCAAGCAGGCACTTAGTTAGGTATCGAACGCAACGGAGGAAGCTGAAAGATGGGAATCGACACCCTGGTCTCCGCGGTCGACGAAAACTGGATCGTCGAGCGCACCCGCGAGCTGGTCGAGGTCGAGAGCGAGACCCTGAACGAAGCGGAGGTCTGCGCCCTGTTCGAGGAGCAGATGCGAGGCCTCGGGCTCGAGGTCGACGTGCGCGAGGTCACCCCGGGGCGCAACAACCTGTACTCCCGCATTCCCGGCAGCGGCGGCGGGCCCGCCCTGGTATTCAACGGCCACCTCGACACCATCGCCGTCGGCGACTGCCCCCCGTGCCGAATCGAGGGGGACCGCATGTACGGCCGCGGCACGACCGACATGAAGGGGGGGATGGCGGCGATGCTCGGGGCGGCCAAGGCCCTGCGCGACTCCGGGGCGGCGCTCGCCGGGGACGTGGTGCTGAGCGCGGTGGTCGGCCACGAGGAGCCGGAGGCCGGCAAGGACGGTCCGCGCGCCTTCATCGACGACCTCAAGGGGGGCCGCATTTCCGGGGACCGCATCCTCATCGTCGAGGGCTCCGACGAGCTCTGGGTGATGAGCATGGGCTCCATGGTCTTCACCATCGAGCTGTCCTCCGCCCTCGGCGGCAGGCACACCCAGTACGTCGACTTCGCCGACAACCCGATCCGCCACATGGGGGAGCTGATCGTCGCCGTCGACCGGCTGCAGCAGGAGCTCGACCGCGGCCGCACCCATCCCCTGGCCGGCAGCGAGCGCATCGACCTCGGCATCGCCGAGGCCGGGGACTACTTCAACCGCACGCCGCGGCGCTGCCGCCTGACCGGGACCCGCCGCTGGATGAGCGGCCGGGGCGCCGCCGAGGTGCTGGCCGAGCTCGAGGCGTTGGCGCGGCCGTACGCCGAGGCGGGCAACCTCGACCTGAGCGTGACCATGGAGCACCAGCGGGAGCCGTTCGAAATCCCCGGGGACGACCCCGCGGTAGCCGCGGTGGCCGAGGCCCACCAACGGGTGACCGGAAGCGCCGCGGAGCTGGTGGGCCGGCGGGTCGTCGGCGACGCCAACCTCTATGTCGCCGGCACCGGAATACCGACCTTCTACTACGGGCCCTCGAACGAGACCGCGCACGCCGACGTCGAGTGGGTGTCGGTGCGCAGGCTCGCCGACGCCGCCAGGGTGTACGCGGCCGCGGCCGCCCTCTACTGCGGGCTGGCCTGAGCCGGGCCCGCCGCGGAACCGCCTGAACCGGGACACGGGGAAGACGATGCTGATAGCGCGAATCACCCTGACCGAAGTGTTCATACCCTACCGGCCGCCGGTCGGTCCGTACGTCGGGCGCCATCGGGGCGGCGAATACCGCGGCACTCAAGGAGCCACCGGGCTGATCGCCAGGCTCGAGACCTCGGACGGCCTGCTCGGCTGGGGAGAGGGGAGCGGTTCCTTCGGCTGCGACGTCAACGCCGTCCTGGCCGGCCACCACGCCGCCGACGTCCAGGGGGCGGTGGCGAAGCTGAGGCGCGCCGGCGCCGGCGCCCAGGAGATCGCCGCGGTCGAGATGGCGCAATGGGACGCCCTCGGCAAGCGCGCCGGCCTGCCGGTCTGCCGGCTGCTCGGCGGGGTGGTCCGGGAAGAGGCGGACTTCTGCGCCTGCATGGGGATCAAGGAGCCTGCCGCCTCGGCCGAGACCGCCCGCGCCTACATCGAGGAGTGGGGGTTCCGCTACATCAAGACGAAGGCGGGCGACGACCCGGAGCAGGACCTGCGCATCGCCGCGGCGATCCAGGAGGAGATCGGCGAGGAGGCGGTGCTGCGCCCCGACGCCAACGCCGGGTACGCCCCGGACGTGGCCGAGCGCCAGATGCGGGGGATGCGCGACCTCGGGGTCAGCCTTTTCGAGGACCCCTGCGACTCCAGCCACATCGCCTTGCTGGCGAAGTTCCGCAGCGAGATCGGCATGGGCATCCTCGTCAACATGGGGATCGCCGATCCGGCCAGCATCACCCCGCTGGTGACCGCCGGGGCCGCGGACTTCCTGATGCCGGACACCACCGCGTCCGGGGGCGTGCTGGCGGTCAAGCAGGTGACCGAGGCCGCCTCGGCCTGGGACGTCCCCTGCCTGATGCACTGCGGCCACGACTTCGGGCTCAAGACCGCCGCGGTCGCCCACATCGCCGCCTGCACGCCGGGCTTTTCCGGCCCCAGCGACACCTGCTATCACGGACTGACCGACGACATCCTCGTCGAACCGCTGCGTTTCGAGGGAGGCCGCATCCGCGTGCCCATGGAGCCCGGCCTCGGAGTAACCGTTGACGAGGAGAAACTGGACAAGTACCGCCGCTAGCCGCGGCGCAACCAACGGAGACTGTCATGACCGCACCCGCACCTACGGAAACATCCTCGCGCGTGTCCCGCTCGCTCGAGATCCACGCGCGCGCCGCCGAGCTGATTCCCGGGATCTCGCAGCTGATCAGCCGGCGGCCGTCCCGCGCCGCCTTCGGGGTCAGCCCGATCTACGCCGAGAAGGCGAAAGGCTGCCGCATCCAGGACGTCGACGGCAACGAGTACATCGACTGGGGCAGCGCCGTCGGCCCGATCATCCTCGGGTACGCCGATCCCACGGTCGACGCCGCGGTCGTCGAGGCGATCGACAGGGGATCGATCTACAGCATCATCCACGAGAACTCGGTGGAGCTCGCCGAGCTGCTCGTCGACATCGTCCCGTCCGCGGAGATGGTCCGCTACTGCAAGGGGGGAGGCGAAGCCTGCACCGTGGCGGTGCGCATCGCGCGCGGAGCCACCGGCCGCGACAAGGTGCTGTTCAGCGGCTACCACGGCTGGCACGACTGGTACCTGGCGGCCAACCTCGGGCGCGAGAAGCTGCAGGACCACCTGTTCTCCGGGATCGATCCGGTCGGCGTTCCCGCGGCCCTCGAGGGGACCTCGATCCCCTTCGAGTACGGCGACCTCGACATGCTCGAGGACCTGCTGAAGCAGAACGAGGGCGAGGTGGCCTGCATCATCATGGAGCCGATGCGCTCGGAGCTGCCGCCGGAAGGGTACCTCGAAGGGGTGCGCGACCTCGCCAACCGCTACGGCGTCGTCCTCATCTTCGACGAGGTCTCCTGCGGCTGGCGCATCTCCCTGGGCGGGGTCCAGGAGTTCACCGGGGTGACCCCGGATCTGACCGTCTTCGCCAAGGCGATCTCCAACGGCTACCCGATGGGGGCGGTGGTCGGCAAGCGCGAGGTGATGCAGGCCGCGGCCGGCATGTTCATCTCGAGCGCCTACTGGGACGACAACGTCGGCATCAGCGCCTCCATCGCCACCCTGAAGGAGCTGCGGCGACTCGACGCTCCAGCGTATTTCGAGAAGATCGGCGCCGACCTGATGGGGCGGATCAACGAGGCGGCCCGGGACGCCGGCCTCGACGCCGAGTGCGCCGGTGTCGCCGCCCATCCCGGCATTCGCTTCAACATCGACGACGCCGAGCTGGCGAAGAAGGTGTCGACCCTGTTCGTCCAGGAGAACGCCCGCCGCGGCCTCATTCTGGCGACCGGTTTCTTCTTCAACATGGCGCACGACGAAGAGGCGGTGGCGGCCACCGCCGCGGGGGTGCGCGAGACCTTCGAGGTCATCGCCGGGGGCCTGCGCACCGGCGACATCGACAGCCTGCTGCAGGCCGGCCTTCAGGAGGACTCCTTCCGCCGCCTGGTCCGCTAGCTGCCGCGGCGGAATTCGCACCGGAACCGCGCGAGGCATCGAGGATGAACGCCGAGGGAAACCGGCCCCGGGTCGAGGGGGAGCTGACCTGGACCGGAGAGCACTGGATCAACTGCCTGCGAGAACCCGGACAGGAAACGGACAGCGGCCGCGTCAGCCTGTTCAGCTTCCGCTGGTGCCCGGCCGGGGCCGGGGTGGCCGCCCTCGTCGACGTCCCGGGGCGGTTCACCGGGCTCTGCACCGACAACCGCGAGGTGCTGGAGTACGCGCGGGCGACGATGACCCGCTCCTGGCCGGCGGGGGAGATCCCCGTCGTCGACGCCGAGTTCAGCGAGTCGGGGGACCTGCGCACCGATCCGGCCTGGCGCATCGACACCGGCGGCCATGTGATCCTGTCGGCCTGGGCGGCGGTCGAGGCGCCCGTCGTCTGCAACGGCCCCTGGCCCGACAGCCCGTCGGGCGACTACGTGTTCTCGCTGCTGCATTTCTGCGGCCTGGCGGCCCTCGAGATCGACGGCGAGCCGGTCGCCGGCGCCCCGTACACCCGGGATATCCGGCGCTCGACCTTAGGGGGGGACCGCAGCTCCTGCGTCTTCGCCCTGGCCGAGAGCTTCGTGCGCAGGAGCGCCTGAGATGGCGAGATACCGCGGCGCCGTCATCGGCCTCGGCTGGATGGGCCTGCTCTACGACCTCGCCGACCGCATGGGGGTCTGGCACGTCGACGACATCGAGCGCCCGACCCCCGACCTCGACGTCCACCGCCGCTTCTATTTCCACACCATGTTCACAGATCCCAAGGGCAGGACGACGAGCTACTCGGAGGCCCTCGCCGACCGCCCGGAGATCGACCTGGTGGCCGCGGCCGAGCGCGACCCGCGGCGGCTGGCCGCGTTCGGCGAGCGCTACGGCGTCGAGGCCCTCTACAGCGACGCCATCGAGATGCTGCGCCGCGAAAAGCCGGAGATCGTCGCCATCTCGACGAACACCAAGATGCGGCCGGAGCTGACCCTGGTCGCGGTCGAGCACGGCGCCCGCGGGATCGTCACCGAGAAGCCGATGGCCGAGCGGCTCGAGCAGTGCGACGCCATGGTCGCCGCCTGCGCCGGGGCCGGGGTGCCGCTCTGCTGCGGGGCGATCTCGACCAACCACCCGGCCTTCGCCCGGGCCAAGGAGCTGCTGCTCGATGGCGCCATCGGTGAGCTCCTCTCCATCGACACGGTCTCGGACCGCAACCTGTCGCAGCACCAGAACTGGTCCTGGTTCGTCGACAGCGAGCCGCAGTGGGTTGCGGGGACCGGCGACGAGCCGCCGCGCGAGTCCGGCCAGCGGCGAGTTCCGCGGCCAGGGGGTGATGGCGACCGGCAGCGGCCTCATGGTGCAGTTCCGCAGGGGCGGCCCCTTCGTCCGTCTCACTGGAAGCGAGGGGGAGATCCTGCACGAGGATCCGTACGGACGGTGGCGGCTGTTTCAGAAGCGGCAGGTCGACGGCGCCGACCGCCTGGTGGAGATGCCGTGGCCGGAGCCGCAGCAGGACCTCCTGGGCCTGGGCACGGTCTTCGGCCTCGCCGACGTCGTCGACTGCATCGAGGGCAGGATGGAGGAGCCGAAGAACTCCGGGCGCCGCGTCGCCCGGGCGATCGAGGTGGAGGTGGGACTCAAGCTCTCGGCCGCGGCCGGCGGGGAGCGGGTCGATCTGCCCCTGGCCGACCGCACCCTCGGGCTCGAGTACGACTGGCACAGGTAAAGGGAGATCACATGGCGAAACCGAAGATCGTCTACTACCACGACGGCCGGCACCCGCACATCTACCGGTACGAGCCGCCGATGTACCCGGAGGAGTACCAGGCCTGCGTCGACGAGCTGGCCACCACCTCGGTCGAGGCGCTGATGTTCGGCCTCGCCGAGGGGCGCACCATGCTCCACGACACCCGGGCCGGGGAGCTCTGGGGGCACAACGTCGACAAGTGGGACCACCTCGTCTTCAAGCGCGCCCACCAGAACGCCAAAGGCCTGATCGATGCCGGCTTCGACCCGCTGCGCCTGGTCTGCGAGCGCGGCCGGGAGAAGGGGGTGCTCATCTACCCGACCCTGCTGGTACAGAACGGCGGCGGCGAGTTCTGCCCGGTCCGCTGCTCGAACTTCCGCTTCGACAACCCCCACCTCGAGGTCGGCGCCCGGGGGGACCTCGACCCCGGCCTGCCAGGAGTCACCGGCCTCGACTTCAAGCACCCGGAGGTGCGGGACGAGCGCTTCGCCATCGTCGAGGAGGCGGTCAACGAGTACCCCGTCGACGGCTTCGAGCTCAACCTCAACTACCAGGACGCCCTCCTCTTCTTCCACCCCGACGAGGTCGAGGCCGGGCGCGCGACCATGACCGACTGGATCGGCCGCATCCACGAGGAGGTGAAGCGCGGCGGCGACGGGCGCGAGCTGGTGATCCGGGTCCCGCTCAGCCTCGAGGACTGCGCCGGCATCGGCTTCGACCCGGAGGAGTGGATCCGCCTCGGCATCGTCGACGTCCTCGCACCGGAGCCGATAACCGGCCCCCAGCGCCTCGACCCCAACCTCGACTTCACCCCGTACCTGAAAGCGGCCGCAGGGACGAAGACGCGGGTGCTCGCGGTCCTGCACGCCCGCGTCGGGAACGACCGCATCGGGGACGGCCCGGTGGCGATGACGCGGGCCGCGGCCTGCAACTACTGGGACCAGGGGGTCGACGGGCTCTACGTGGCGCAGTGGTTCCAGCAGTGGCCGTACGGGGGGCAGTTCTACGAGAAGCTGCGCGAGCTGCCGCACCCGGACATCATGGCGGCAAAGGACAAGTACTACTACGTGCCGACCCAGATCGACACGCCGTGGAATCCGCTGACCCCCACGGCCCTGCCCGCGGTCATGGAGCTGAACGAGCCCGCGGAGGCGCGCTTCGTCATCAGCGACGACCTGCCGCACTGGCACGAGCGCGGCCGCGTCCACGAGGTGCTGCTGCGCGCCGGCATCTCCAACGTCACCGAGATCGACCGGATCCGCTTCGATCTCAACGGCGCCGGGTTGCCCGGCAGGATCTGCCGCAGGATCAACCAGGCCTACCGCATGAGCGCGCCGCGCCACCGCGGCGGCCCGACCTGCTGGTTCGTGTTCCGCCTCGAGCCGGAGCAGTGGCCGGTCCGGGGGGAGAACCGGCTCGCCGCGACCCTGACCCGCCGGGATGAGCACCTGCTCGGGGAGGTGCTGCTCCGCGACCTCGAGCTCGAGATCAAGTACCTCATGGGGAAGAGCTTCCACCGCGACTCCGTCGACCCCGACCTCGGCCACTACGAACACAGCGGGATATGAGCAGGGCCCGGTTCCGGTGAAGACCCGGCAGCCGGGGTGAGCGGAGGTTCTCCGTCAGCTTTCAATCAGCTTTCAATGCGCTGGACGACCTCGAAAAAGAAATCCTTCGACCAGATTTCGACGCTCCGCGGGTCGCGGACGAACCGGATCACGTCCTCACGGGCGCGATCGACATCCAGCCCGTCGACCGCCTGGTTCAGGAGTTCCATCAGGCGCTCCCTCGTCAAAGGTGCCTCCTCCGGGTAATCGCCCGACTGCCTCATGCGCGCCTCCAGATGGCTCAGACGCACCCGTGGATGACGGCCGGCGTACCAGGCCAGATCGTACCAGTCCCGGCCCTTGACGCGCGTCCCCCACTTCCGGCACAGGATGGCGTGCAGCTTGCCGGCGAGCAGGTCGGGCAGGCGATAAGTACGCACCGCAAACGGCATGGGGCGCAGCAGATAGCGGCTTTCGGTCTCGAAGCCGCCGGGAGGATCGGTGTCGACTTCGAGCTTGATCCTCAGGGCCGACCCGGGATGCCGGCCGGCGAGCAGGTCGGGGCCGGCTTCGATGACGAGCAACTGGGCGAGCGTATCCGCCTTGAGAAAGGCCGACTCGATTGCTGTCCGCCGGGTCGGCGCCCTTTGCTCGAACTCGACGCGAAAACCAAAACTGCCGATCTCGCGCGCGAGCGACTCGCCGTATTGCCCGAGCGAAAACCCCGGGTCGGGCGCGAGCAGCGAGAAATCGATGTCCTCGGAATAGCGATCCAGGCCGTGGAGCACGCGCAGGGCCGTTCCCCCGTAGAAGGCCGCGTGTTCGAAGAACTTGCTGCGCCAGAGACCGAGCAGGGCAAGTTCCTGCAGTATTTCCCGGAGCGCATTGACGCAATCGTCGCCCGTTTGCAACGCGTAGCGGTCGAGCATGGTGCGAATGGCATCATGCATGGCCTTGCTCCCTCAGCGTCTGCAGGTAGCGCGTGAGCCGGTGAAGCTTCCGCGAATCGCAGGCTCGCGCTACCGAATCGAGGCGAACCTGGTCGAGGGCGGCCAGGCGGTCGGGATCCAGCCGCAGGTCGTCGAGCAGGTACGGCCCGTAGTCCCCCAGGCGGATTCCGTCGAAGCGCTTGTCGGTCCAGACCTTGTCCGCCAGGGCCTTTTCCGGGGAAGCGATCAGGAAGGACAGGTCCCCCCGCTCTTCGAGGAGGACTCCGACGGCGTAGCGGCCCTGGCTCAGGCGGCGATAGGAGAAAGTGCCGAAGGGCGTCGTGAAGGCGCGGGATCGTCCCACCGTCACCGAGGTGACCGTGGAGACGCGCTCCGGTATGAGCCCGTGGTAGCTGAGCGCGTAGTCCAGGCTTACATAGGAAGGCCCGTGGATGAGGTTGGCCAGCAGTTCCCGGCTGATGGGGGCATGCCGGAAGGGCTCGCCAAAGGCGTACAGTCCCTTCCTGATGCGCACGATCTCTCCGCTGGCCAACAACCTGCGGATCTTGTCCCGTGGCTTGCTGAATCGGGACAGACAGGCGACCAACTGCTGGTAATCGAAGACATCCCGATCGATCTGCTGCCGTAATAATGGGGGCGTTCCAGGCATCTTGTTCCGCAATAATTTGCATCTATGTCCACAATTAGTGGACATAATATGCTTGAAATGCAACCGTTGTCCAATACCCTTCCGACGCAACGGCACGTCCGCAGATCCGGGCGGGTCCGCCGGGCGCGTGCAGGTTCGATACCCGTATCGGCGACTTCCGTGCCCTTCGAACTCCACCCTCCTCAAAGTGATTCGCTTCAGGACCGCACCGGGCTATTTTGAACCCGGCTCTCTTTGAAGACCGACGGGCGATCGACCCGGGAGCGCCGCGGATTCTCGCCCAACCTCATGGGGAAGAGCTTCCACACGGGAAGAGCTTTCACCGCGACTGCGTCGACCCCGACCTCGGCCACTACGAACACAGCGGGATGTGAGCATGGCACGTCTTGAAGTCCTCGGGCACGGCACGATCTATCGCAATCCCCACCCCAACCTCGCCAGCGAGTACGTCGCCTTCCCGTCGATCCAGGCGTTGCCCGACGACACCCTGCTGTGCATGTGCCGGCACGGGAGCGCGCGCGAGAGCGGGGACGGGAAGGTGGTCATCCACCGCTCGCGGGATGGCGGGGAGACCTGGGACCGCGCCGGACAGCTGCCCGCGCCGGAGGAGGCCGGCGAGGGAGTGCGGCTGCCCGGGGGGTTCGGGATCGCCGCGGACGGGGAGGTGGTCGCCTGCGTGCACTATCCGACCGGCCGGGAGGAGTGGGGACTGCTGGCGGCCCGCTCCCTGGACGGCGGCGACACCTGGTCACCGCTGCAGGCCGTAAGCAGCCGTCCCTTCGAGAACATGGGACCCGGGGGCAACCTGGCGACCCTGTCGGACGGAAGCCTGATCGCCGCGGGCGAGTGGGGGGATGAAGGCAGCGACGACCGGCTTCCCGACTGGGCCGCTGCAATCACCCGCTCCCGGGACCGCGGCCGTTCGTGGGAACCGTGGCGCCGCATCCAGGGGCCGGGAGAGGGCGGCCTCTACTTCTTCGACCTGCGCCTGACGCGGCTTTCAGGGGACCGGCTGCTGGCCGCCTACTGGACCCATGACCTGGAGCAGGACGTCGGGGTCAACGTCCACACCTCCCGCTCGGAGGACGCCGGCGAGACCTGGAGCGAACCGGCCGATGCCGGATTCTGGGGCCAGGTGACCGACGTCCTCGGCCTGCAGAGCGGCCGCGTACTGGCGGTCACCAACCACCGCCGCGAGCCGCTGGGGGTGCGCGCCCTGCTTTCCGAGGACGGGGGCGCCAGCTTCGACGAGGGGAACCACCTTGAGCTCTGGGGTATCGAGCCGGCCCGCGTCCGCAGCGCCCCGGTGCTGGCCATGAGGCGCGACACCGTCGCCGACGCCCTGCAGGCGTACCACCATTTCACTTTCGGAACGCCGTCGGTCGCGCAGCTGTCCGACGGCACCATCGCCGCCGCGTTCTACGTTACCGAGGAACAGGTCACGTACGTGCGCTGCTGCCGCCTGAAGGAAAGGGAGGAAGGGTCTTGAGATACGAGTACACCGATTTCGACCGCGACATCTGGAACAGGGAGCTGGAGGGGTTCGTGCCCCCGGTGATCTACGACATGCACACCCACATCTGGTCGGAGGAACACCGCGGCTCGCAGCAGGGGGAGCCGACCGGCCTGCGCGCCGAGCACGACTACCGCGACCACCTGGAATGGGCGGGAAACCTCTACCCGGGGCGGGAGATCCATTACCTGGTTCTCGGCACGCCGGTGGTCGGCTGCGACGCCGAAGGGCACAACGACTGGATGGCTCAGGAGCTGAGCGCCGACCCGGCCTCCGCGGTCAACATGCTGGTCACCCCGGAGATGAGCGCCGAGTACGTGGAAGCGCAGGTGAGGAAGCACCGCTTCCTCGGCCTCAAGCCGTACCGCCTTTTCGCCCCGGACCCGGCCAGCGCCCGCATCCGCGACTTCCTGCCGGAGCACCTGATCGAGCTGGCCCACCACATGAAGCTGGCGATCACCATGCACCTGTCGATGCCGACCGGGCCCGCGGACCCCGCCAACCAGCAGGACCTCGAGCGCTACACCCGCGACTATCCGGGAGCGCAGTGGATCCTCGCCCACTGCGCCCGCGCCTTCAACTCCTTCATGATGGAGGAGTCGATCGAGTTCCTCACCGGGCTGCCAAACATCTGGTACGACACCTCCGCGGTGAACGACCTCTACAGCCACTTCCTGCTGATGAAGCACGAGGACCGCTCGCGGGTGATGTTCGGGTCCGACAACATCGTCGCCGGCTGCGATCGCGGTAAGTACGTCACCTGGGCCCGGGCCTGGTCGCAGTTCTACGGCATCCCCGACCTGCCGCACTGCGACCCGCGCGCCACCCTCGTCATCTACGAGCAGCTGCGCCAGGAGAAGCAGGTCGCCGACATGCTCGGGCTCACGTCCGGCGAGATCGAGGACCACTTCTCCGGCAACGGCAAGCGCTTCATCGAGCGCATTCGTTCCGGGTGGACGCTATGAGCTTTCCCAGGCCGGTCGAAGGCGGAAACAGCGGCGACGGCTCGCCCCTGCGGCTCGGCGATTCCGCCGCCGCCGGGGACGCCTTCCTCGCCAACGGCAACCCCCACCTGGTCGACTGGAACGGCGACGGCCGCCTCGAGCTCGTCGACTCCGGGGGAGCGGTGTTCGTGTACGGCTTCGAGGAGCCGCTCGCCGACGGCACCCCGGTGCTCGACCGCGGCCAGCGCTGGGGGGAGATGTCGCGGTCCCACCAGCGGGACGAGAGCGACCAGGGGCTCTGCGGCCGCATCGAGGTCGCAGGCGACTTCGACGGCGACGGGTTCCCCGAGGTCCTGCTGGGGCCGCGTCCCTACTCCCGCATGCCCCCGGTCATGCTGTCCCTGGCCGGCGGCTCTCCCACGCACCGCTCGCAGGGGCAGCCGGTTGCCTTCAGCGGCGGCCCGGATGCGGACGGCAACGGCATCGACTGGGCCACGGCCCTGGCCCCCTGCGACTGGGACGGCGACGGCCGCCTCGATCTGGTCGCCGCGGTCCACGAGAACGGCGACTACTGGCTGCCGCCCGGGGTCGACACGGCGGCCGAGGACCAGCGCGACCGCTACCGCCTCGACGGCACCTGGAAGGGGATCATCGGCCCCTGGTCCCTGCACCTGCTGCGCAACGCCTGCTCCGCCGGGAGCTGGGAGTTCGAGTACTGCGGCAAGCTCGACGTCGAGGTGCCGGGCGGGCCGCTCTGCCCGGTCGACGGCGGCGACCCGTCCGCGGGGCTGCTCATCCTCGACTACTACGGGCCGGTCTGGCACCTGCCGCTGCTGCAGCCCGGGGAGGTCCCGGAGTGGGGAGAGCCGGCCGAGCTGTTCACCCTGCACGGCGCCCCGTTCTCGCGCCGCGCCAACTTCCTCCGGATCACCACCGCGGCTCTCGAAGGGGACCGCGCCGACCTGTTCGCCAGCGACATCGCCAACAACGTCCACAGGTGCCGCTATCATGGCCGCGACACCGGGGGGCGTCCCGTGTACGGCGAGCCGCTCAAGCTCCGGCAGCGGAACCCCCACGTGAACGGCGGCTGCTTCAGCGTCCCGACCGCCGGGGACTGGCGCGCTACCGGCCGCGCCGACCTCCTCGTCGGCAGCGTCGAGGGGTACGTCTTCTGGTACAAAACCCTCTCCACCGATCCGCTGCGCTTCGCGCCGCCGGAACGGGTGCGGGCCGCAGGGGACGAGATCCGCTACACCGCCAGGCCCAACCCCGCGGCCGGCCACCACTGGGGCGGCTCGCAGGGCCCTCTCGACGGCAACATCGGCGGCTACAGCAACCCTGTGCTCGTCGACTTCGACGGCGACGGCCTGCTCGACCTCGTCGCCGGCAGCATGCTCGGGCTCTACGACTGGTACCCGAACCGGGGCACGGCGCGCGAACCCAAGCTCGACCCGCCGCATCGCCTGCGGGTTGGAGACGAGCCCCTTTTCGCGCCGTGGCGCGTGCAGCCCGGACTCGGCGACTTCAGTAGCAGCGGCCTGCCGGACGTCGTCACCATGGATCTCGACCTCGACCTCGCGCTCTACCGGCGCGCCGGCAAGGGGGATTTTTGTTGCCTGCTCCCGGGGGAGAAGCTGCGCTTCGAGGACGGCGACCCCATCAAGACCCACGGGCCCTACACGCCGCAGGGCGGCGACGGCCGCGGCCGCTCCAAGATCCAGGTCGTCGACTGGGACGGGAACGGACTTCTCGACTTGATGCTCGGAGTCGGCCCGCAGCCGGGCAGCACCTTCCGCGGCAGTTTCGTCCTCCTCTGCCGCAACGTCGGAACCAACGCGGAGCCCCTCTTCGCGCGCCCGCAAGTGCTGCTGTTCGGCGCGGATGGGAAGCCGCAGGAGTTCTTTCGCCACGGCGCCCACCCGGCCGCGGTCGACTGGGACGGCGACGGGCGCTGGGAGCTGCTGGCCGGCGCCGATTTCGGCCACGTCTGGTACTGGAAGCCGGAGAATTTCGGCAGCCCCTCGGGGCCGTTCGAGATCTACCGCCCGCCCGGGGATACTTCGCTGTAGGGGTGTGCTGGTTTGAAATCTGGCGACCTGATTTCAAATCCGTACGCTACCGCTGTAAGATCGGTTTCATGCCCATGGTGCCGCCCGCAGCAGAGCCCGTTCTCGCGCCTTTGCGAGGCCGGGCGCCTCCCGCCCGAATCCGGGGGAGGTCCGCCCTCGAAAGAAGGGCATCTGCAGAAGGGACGAGGCCGGACCCACGAAGGAGTTTATCCGATGATGAACCCGATTTCCCGTCGAAAAGTCAGCGCTTCGATTCCGGCAGTGGTAGGGTTGGCACTGGGCGTGCAGGGCCTGAGCTACGGTCAGTCCCCGGTCGAGGAGGGCAAAATCTACTGGACGCACTTGGAGCGGGGAATTCATCGGTCGAGCCTGGACGGCTCAAGTGTCGAACAGCTCGTCAACCCGGAATTGAGGCGTCCGGACAAGATCGCCCTGGATGTACCCGGGGAAAAGATCTACTGGGCAGACAGGCGGGCGGGCGGCATCCATCGGTCCGGCCTGGACGGCTCCAACACCGAAACACTCATAGAAGGAGATAGATTTCCAGGATGGACAGGGATATCGGACATTGCGCTGAATCTGGATGCGGGCAAGATATATTGGACGGCACTGTACTCGCACGGAGACTATACAACTGCTGAAGTCCTGCGGGCGAATCTGGACGGCTCAAACATTGAACGACTTACTCACTATCTGGATCATCCAGAGGGCCTCGCCCTGGACTTGGTCGAGGGCAAAATGTACTGGACGGCCTGGGAGAAAATCAGGCGGGCCGACCTGGACGGGTCCAATGTCGAAGAGGTGGTCACAGGTTTTTGGTATCTCGAGGATATCGCCCTGGATGTACGCGGGGAAAAGATCTACTGGACGAACCTGTGGGAGCGCACCATTCAGCGGGCCGACCTGGACGGCTCCAACATCGAAGAGGTGGTCACGGGATGGGTGGATTTTGGCACAGACATCACCCTGGATGTAGCCGGTGGCAAGATCTACTGGACTGACTCGGAAGCCGGTGCGATTCGGCGGGCGAATCTGGATGGTTCGGACATCGAACACCTCATGGAATGGGAAGGGGTGATGGGCTTTGCCCTCGACCTGGACCAGGGCCGGCTCTATTGGACAGGGAACAGGGGCACGATCCACCGGGCAAACCTCGACGGCACAAACGTCGAGGACCTCTTTGCCCCGGAAGTTAGGGGGCCGTACGGCATTGCCCTCGACGCAAGGGGGAGGAAGATGTACTGGAGTGACCTTGTGGCGGGCTCCATCCACCGGTCCGACCTGGACGGCTCAGGAATCGAAGTCCTGATAACAGGGTTGGATCAACCCAAAGGCATGGCCCTGTCAGGCGGGAACAGGATCTATTGGGCGGACTCGGGAACAGGGAACATCTATTGGGCGGACTCGGGAACAGGGAAAATTCAGGCGGGGAACGTGGACGGCTCGCAGGTCGAGGATATCGTCACAGGGTTGGATCGTCCGGATGCCGTCGCCTTGGACCGGGGAGGGTCCAAGATATACTGGACGGAGGAGGGTTCCATTCAACGGTCCAACCTCAATGGCTCGCTGGTCGAAGCAATCGTCACTGCTTCTGATGAGGTTGACTACTACGGGGCCATTGCCTTGGACAGAGGCAGGTCCAAACTATACTGGACGAGCACTGATTGGGGCAGGGGCACTATAAAACGGTCCAACCTCGATGGCTCGCAGGTCGAAGAAGTCGTCACTGCTGCCGAATGGGGTGACTACGGGGCCATCGCTCTGGATCCGGCCGGGAACAAAATTTTCTGGGGGGTTTTGACGTACGGGCTCCCTGCGGAATTTTTCAGCCCGAGACCGGAGTGGTTGGAAATCTATCGGTCCAACCTGGATGGCTCACAGGTCGAGGAAATCCATTCCGTGTTTTTTGAGGAAGGGAGCTCACCGGCTCCAACGGGCATCGCCCTGGACATCCCCATCCCGACTTCCGTCTTGACGCACGGCACCATGCCAAAGGCTCCGGCCGCCAGCGGCCTGGAGCCCAATACCCCCAACCCCTTCAACAGCACCACCCGGATCCCCTATCATCTGGCCACTTCCGGACCAGTACGGCTGGAGGTATTCAATACCCTGGGACAGCGGGTTCGCACCCTGGTTGACGAGTTCCAGCCCCCAGGCTTCTACCAAGCCGGCTGGGATGCCCGCGACGAGGAGGGATCGGCAGTATCGGCGGGGGTCTATCTGACCCGTCTGCACTATTCGGGGGGTGTGCAGACACGGCGGCTGCTATTCCTCAAGTAGCTCTCCTCCAGCTAACCGCTTTCACCTGCATTCGGTCCCGGTCCTCAGCCGCAGAATACCAGCACACTTCACCTCTTTCCCCTGTAGCTCCTCAAGTCCAAGGAAAACCACCCGATGGCCAGGCTTAGTGACGTCAACACCACCGACATTCCCGCGGCGATCCGCCTCGGCTGTCACACCATGCAGAACCTCTTCAACGCAGACGATGGGGACATCCCCTTCTTCCGGGTGGCGGTGCGGCCGGACTGCTACCTCGGCATGAGCATCGAGGACCACATACCCGGGCGGCATCTCAACGGCCTGCTGAACGCCGAGGACGCGGCCGGCGTCGAGATCGACGAGGACGCGATCGAAAAGCACGCGCGCGCCGCCTTCTTCTCGTTCGGCGGCACCCTCGCCCTGCCGAAGCAGCGGGTCGACTACCAGGGGAAGCCGGTGAAGTTCAACGACCACAACGTGCGCGAGGGGTTTCACGCCCTGTACCCGCTGGTGAAGTACCGCAACTCCGAGCGGGCCCGGGACCTGGCCGAGGCGAGCATCCGCGCGGTCCTCGAGTACTTCGTTCCCGGGGGCCGCTGGGATTCTGAACGCATGGAGCGGGAGCACGGGGTGCAGGTCGACGACGACCGCACCGTCGTCGAAGGGGTCGGCCGCTGCATCGGGCCGCTGGTCAAGTATTTCCGCGTCACCGGGTCCGGTCCGGCCCTGGAGTTGGCGAGCGCCCTGAAGGAAAAGCTGGTCTCCGAGGTCTACCTCGAGGACGGCTCCTACGATATGGAGCGCTTCGGCGGCCACGTGCACTCGACGACCTGCGTGATGTCGTCGCTGGCCCAGCTCGCCGACCTGACCGGGGACGGCTCCCTGCTCGCCCGCGTGAAGGCGTTCTTCGACAACGGGCTCCGGGAGCTGCGGGACGAGGTCGGCTGGTCGATAGAGGGAGCGCGATTCGACGAGTCCCGCGCCGACGAGGGGGAGATGAACAACACCGGCGACATCCTCGAGACCGCCCTCATCCTCGGGCGCTGGGGTTTCAGCGAGTACTACCAGGACGCCGAACGGATCCTCCGCTGCCACCTGCTGCCGTCGCAGCTCAGGGACGTCTCCTGGATCCGCGACCCGGAGAACCCGGACGGGTCCGACCACCTGCGCGACGTGCGCAATCGCATCCGCGGCTCCTGGGGCTTCCCGGCCCCGTACGGCCACGAGCCGCTCGGCAACCGGTTCCTGCGCTTCAACACCGACGTGGTCGGCGGCTCGGTTGGGTCCTTGTGCGAGGCCCTGCGGGAGGCGGCGCGGTTCGAGGAGTCCGGCCACTGGATCAACCTGCTGTTCGACCACGAGAACGGCCATGTCCGGGTGAAGTCTCCGTACACGCACGGCCGTCTCGCGGTGCGCGTGAAGAAGCCAGCCCCCCTCTTCGTCCGCATCCCGCCCTGGGTGAACCGGGAGGAGGTGCGGGTCGCGGGGGCAACCGGAGAGCCGAGGTGGTCGGACGGGTACCTGCTGATCGCCGAGCCCCCGGTCAACCGCGAGGTCGCCATCGACTTCCCGCTGACCGAAGAGGAGATCGTGATGGAGCACCGCACCCGCGACATACGGGTGCGCCTGCGCGGAGACGAGGTCGCGGCGATGGACAGCTTCGGGGCGGACGTCACCTTCTTCGACGAGCTCGATTGAGGGTTCGCGGCGAGGGGCGCGGTCATGCCAGGTACTGCGGTGGGAACATTCCCCCCGGCAGGATCAGTCGAACAGATCGGCGTGGGTTCCGGTGCGCACCAGGATGAGGACATCCGGGCGCTGGTCCCAGATCAACAGCCAATCCGGTTCGAGGTGGCATTCCCAGCAGGCAGACCATTCACCCGATAAACGGTGCGGTCTGTGCCTGGGGTCGAGGGGCTGCCGAGACAAGAGTCGCTCAACCACCCGCCAGAGCGCATTGAGATCCTTACCGCGTCTACCGGCCCGCTTGAGGTCCCTTTCGAATCGGGTCGTGGTGAGAAGGCGCATGCATCAGCGATGTCCGGCTTTGAGCGCCTTCAGGTCGGCGTATTCGGTCAACCCCTCTCCGGCGCGGGCCTGGCGCATCGCCTCGAGAGTCTCGGCATTGGGAACCCGGACCTCGAATGGCAACCCCCGATGCAGGGTCACCTGGGTATAGAACAGGGTGATCGCCTCGGTGGGGGACAGCCCCAGCTCCGAGAAGACCTGCTCGGCCAGGTTCTTCAACTCCGGTTCAACGCGGGCCCGGATCGTTTCCGTTTTTGCCATGGCTTCCTCCGTCCTTGTCAATCGACGAAATGTGCCACAAATGGGGAACAAAAACAATCCCGGTTGCATGTAAACCTTGGCGGCACCGAGCCGAAGCGCCGCCGCCGGGGTGGGCCGGGAAATCAATCCCCAGCAGCGAGCGCCTCAGGCGAGGAAGTCGCGCACGATCTGGGCGTACCCCTCGGTGTAATCCTGCTCGACGTAGAAGGCCCCGAAGTACTCCAGCGGCTCCAGCACCGACAGGTCGTACACCGGCACCGGCTCGAAGCGCACGACGCCGTCCCCCTTGCGACGGACGTGGACGGTCACCTCCCGGCTCGCCCCCGCCCCGTCGATCAGCTGCAGCACGTCGCACCCGGTGCCGTCCGCCCTGGGGATCGCCTTGAGCCGCCAGGAAGGGGAGAGGTCGGGCAGCTCCTCCGGGGCCGCCTCGCAATGCATGGTCGAGCGAATGGAGAGGGCGTTGCCGCCGCCGACGAAGGTGTCGGTCACCATGACCCGCTCATCCATTCGCACCTCGAGATCGGCATGCACCTTCGGGGTGCCGTAGATCTCACGCCCCGCCGGAATGCTGCTGCGCGAGTTGAGGAAAACGACGGGAGCGAAGTACCCCACCTGGCCTTCGAACAGGCATTTGGCCACGAGAACGGACTCGTCGAAGGCGCCGTAGTTCGCCGACCAGGGCACGGTCAGGCCGATGGCGGCGCAGAAGCCGTCCGCCGCGGGCTCGAAGCAGGCCGGCAGCAGGCGGTCGACCGCGGCGGCGTCGGCGCGGAAGCAGACGTACTGGAAACGGACGTTGCGGTAGCGGGCCGGGGGCGGCGGAAAATACGGGGAGTACGCCGGCATGGAGGTGATCTGGTCGAGGGGAATGGTCATGGCTGCGCGCCTTTGCTGGCCGGCACCGGGGCCGGTCGGTTGTCGGGAAACCGCTGCGGGATATGAAGACTGTATCTTTTTGAATAATAGCAAGGGGCGGTCCCGCGAATACCTTGGTATGCTCCCCGGCTTTCCCGTACCGTGAAGCGGAGGCCCTTGTTCCCGCCATGCGGCGCTAAACCGGGAAGCGCCGTTCCGGCGCCAGGGGCCCCGGGTTCTGCAGGTTGCCTCCGGAACGGGACACCGCAGCCTGCTGCGAAGGGGTTTGCTGGCGAGGTCGCAAACGCCGGCCGCAGGACGGATGCAGTAAACCACGTAATGAGCTCCTCACCCGGAATTCAGGGGAACGACAGATGACCAGATCGCGACCGCCTCTCATCCTGTTCAACGACGATGGCTGGATCATGAGCACGTACGGACCTCCCATCACCCCGGAGATCATGCATGAGAAGATGATCGCCCCCTACGAGGGCTCTCCGGTCGGCGTCTTCCTGTGGTCGGTCGGGGGCCACGAGGTGTACGACTACGAAACCGAGGTCGGGGAGCGCCTCGGCGACGGGTACGGCGACGAGGATCTCGACGATAGACAGCGCCTGCAGCGGGACAACCTGCGCTGGCTCACCGAGAACCACGGAGGTCCGGTCACGGTGATCTCGCGGCTCTGCCGCGAGGCGGGGATGCGCTTCTTCCCGTCGGTGCGCATGAACGAGCACTACGATATCGAGGAGTCCGCCCCCAACTTCGGGCGCCTGCGCCGCGAGCATCCCGAGCTGCTGATCGGCCACGCCGGCGGAGAGTTGCCGCCCGGCACCCTCGAGTGGGGGATCCGCACAGGCCTGAACTACGCCGAGGCCGGGGCCCGCGCCCACATGCTGAAGATCCTCTTCGAGCTGATCGACCGCTTCGACATCGACGGCATCGAGCTCGACTTCATGCGCCATCCCGCCTTCTTCCGCATTGAGCAGGCGTTCGCGCACCGCTACCTCGCCACCGACCTGGTGCGCCGGGTGCGCTCCCGGCTCGACGCCGCCGCGGCCTCCCGCGGGCGCCGCCTCGAGCTCGCCGTGCGCGTTCCTCCCACCCTGGCCGACAGCCGCCGCATCGGGCTGGACGCCGAGCTCTGGATGCGGGAAGGGCTGGCCGACATCCTGATCGCCGGGGGCGGGTTCATTCCGTTCGAGACGCCGGTCGCCTCCTTCGTCGAGGCGGCCGAGGGGACCGGATGCCGGGTGCTGGGCTGCTTCGAGGCCCTGAGCCCGATGCTGAACCGGGAGACGATGAGGGCGGTTGCGGCGCGCTACTGGGCCGCCGGGGTCGACGGGCTGTACTTCTTCAACTACTACAGCATGCCGAACGAGTGGAAGCGGAAGTTCCTGGCCGAGCTCGCCGACCCGGCAAAGCTGGCCGGCAGGAGCAAGCGCTACAAGGTCGACAGCTCCGGCCGGGAGCTTCCAAACTCCCAGCTCGGGTTCTCCTTCTTCAACGCGATCCCGAGAGCGCAACTGCCGGTCCGCCTGCAGGAGACGGTCCCGGGAAGCGGGGCGGCTCTCGACATCGACTTATCCGGGGAGGATACGGCCGCGGCCGCTTCCGCGGTGCTCGGGCTCAGCTTCGACACCTCGGAAGATGCCGGGCCGGGCGGGTGCAGCTTTTCGCTGGCGCTCAACGGCCATTCCCTCGACTGGATGGAGGGCGCGGCCCCCGCGGCCCCGTGGACGAACACTGGGTACGACGCCGACTGGAACGAGTACCCCTCCCGCCTGGCGGAGACGCCGCTGGAAGGGGAGGAGCAGCTCGAGTTCGCGGTCCAGCCCTCGCTGCTGGCAGCGGGAGCGAACAGGGTGGAGATCGCCCTCGAGAAGGGGGATCCGGTCTGGCTGTGCGGGGTCCGCCTGTCGATCCGATACGCGGAAGACAGCGGGGGAGCTGTCGGAGTTGACCAGCACTGAGGGAGACCGAGACGAGATGTCGACCCGGATTGTGCGCACCCCCACGTCGATTCTACGGCTGGGGTACGCCCGCGCCGACGTAACGCCACCCATCGGGATATACCACCGCATGTGGGGGGCGGCCCGGCACGACCGAGCCTCGGGCGTGCACCGCCCCCTGGTTGCCGACATGATGGTCCTGCAGCCGCCCGAAGGGGACGGCCACGGCCTGGCGCGCCTGCAGCTCGACCTGGTACTGCTCGGCAACGCCCAGTCCCGCGTACTGATCGAGAGCATCGCCTCGGTCGCCGGTATCGAGCCGGACCGCGTGCTGGTGACGCACTCGCACTCGCATGCGGCCGGCTTCTTCCTGCCGGATCGCATGCCGCTGCCCGGCGGCGAGCTGATCGCGCCCTACCTCGACTCGCTCAAGGCTCGGGTCGAGGAGCTGACGCGGCAGGCTCTCGACGATCTGCGGCCCGCCACCATCTCCTACGCCGCGGGCCGCTGCGACATGGCCGCGAACCGCGACTACCGCGACGGGGAACGGCAGATCTACGTCACCGGGTACAACCCCGACGGTCCCGCCGACGACACGGTGCTCGTGGCCCGCGTCGAGGACGAGGCGGGAAGGCAGCGGCTCGGCATCGTCCACTACGCCTGTCATCCCACCACGCTGGCGTGGGAGAACAGCCTTCTGAGCCCCGACTTCGCCGGGGCGATGCGGGAAGTCTTCGAAGCCGGAACCGGGGCGCCGTGCGTGTTCTTCCAGGGCGCCTGCGGCGAGCTCGGGCCCCGGGACGGGTTCACGGGGGATACCGGAACCGCCGATCGCAACGGCAGGCAACTGGGGCACGCGGCCCTGTCGGCGTACTGGTCGCTCGGTCCGGCGCGTTGCGACTTCACCTACCGGGGTCCGGTTGAATCCGGCGCCACCCTCGGGACCTGGGCCTGGACCCCGTTCGCCGGCAGCCGCACCGCCGCTGTCTCACAGTGGGCGGGGGGTGCGTTTACCGTGGATCTGCCCTACCGGCAGCTGCCCGACAAGGAACGGCTGCGCCTCGATCTCGAGCGCCACACTGCAGAGCAGAAAGAGGCGGAGGCCGCCGGCGACGCCGCCGCGGCGCGCGACGCCAGGGCCAGGGCGGAGCGCTGCCGCCGCTGGCTGGGGCGCCTGGCCGACCTGCCGGAGGGTGCGTCGTTTCCGTACCGGTACTCGGTCTTCCGCCTCGGCGACGCCGTCTGGATCACCTGCTCCGGGGAACCGTACAACGAACTGACGCGGGAGCTGCGCCGCCGTTTTCCCGGTCTCGTGCTGCTTCTTTCTCCTGTCGCCGGGGATCCCCAGCTGGCCTACCTGCTTCCGGAGGACCGCTACGGCCTGGGGTTGTACCAGGAGGAGCCCTCCTGCCTGGCCCCCGGCTGCCTCGAGCTGCTGACCGGCGCCATCACCGCCCGCATAGCGGAGATCAGCGGCCACCAACCGGTCCCGTGACGCCGGCGCCCACAGCGGCTGAAACGCCATGCATGAGATCGCCCTCGATCTGCTGATCCTGCTCGCCGGCATCTGGCTCGTCGCCGTCACCCTGCGCCCTCTCGGACTGCCGACGGTGATGGGTGAGCTGATCGTCGGGGTGCTGGTGGGGCCCGCGGTCCTCGGGCTGATCGCCCCCGGCCATGCGATCGAGCTGCTCGCCGAGATCGGCATCTTCTTCCTGATGTTCCACGCCGGCGTCGAGACCCAGCCGGTGCAGTTCTTCGACGCCCTCAAGCGCTCCCTCGGGATCGCCCTGGCCGGGGCCGCGGTGCCGTTCGCGATCAGCTTCGGGGTGGCGCTCCTGTTCGGCCTCGACCTCGTCGGCGCCACCTTCGTCGGGCTGACCATCGGCACGGCGACTGCGGTCGTCGTCACCCTCAAGTGCCTCAAGGACCTCCGGCTGGACAACACCCGGGTCGCCCGCCTCATCCTCGCCAGCTGCGTAATCAACGACCTGCTGACCCTGGTGCTCTTCAGCCTCGTCCTCGGCCTGCTGTCGGGCGGGGGGTTCGAGCCGGCCGCCATCGCCCTCACCGCCGGCAAGGTGACCGGGTTCTTCGCCGTCTCGGTGCTGGTCGGCCGCTTCCTCTACCCGCGCCTGTCGCTGCCGTTCCGCTCCGAGGGGGGCAAGGGGTTCACCTTCGTGCTGCTGACGGCCATCGCCGCCGGCCTCTTCGCCGAGGCGATCGGCCTGCACATGATCCTCGGCGCCTACCTCGCCGGCCTGTTCTTCGAGGAGAAGGTCGCCCATCCCAACCTCGTCAAGGTGGTCAAGGACCGCGCCTACGGAATCGCCTACTCCTTCCTCGGGCCGATCTTCTTCATCTCCCTGGGGTTCTCGGTCACCTTCGACATCAGCGCCTCCTCGGTCGGTTTCATGGTCCTGCTCACGGTCGCCGTGATCGCCGGACAGATCCTCAGCGCCGGCGCCATGGCCCTGCGCATGGGGATTCCGGCGCGCGAGGCGTTCACCGTCGGGGTGGGCATGTGCGGCCGCGCCGAGGTGGCCTTCATCCTCGCTTCCCTGGCGCTTGCCCAGGGCGCCATCGACCAGTCCGTCTTCTCCGCCCTGATCTTCGCCGCCTTCCTGATGAACCTGTTCACGCCGCTGGCGCTCAAGGGGTGCGCTGTGCTGCTCGAAGGGAAAGCGGCCCGCCAGAAGGACGCCACCCGCGGGGTGGTGCAGATCGACAAGTTCGGTTCGCCGCTCGTCGCCGAGCTCTCCGGGGGCAGGCTTCCCTCGGCGCTTCCCGCCGAACCGGACGCGGTGGTCATCTACGGGTACGGCCCCGAGGTCGACACCCTGATGGGGGAGCTGGCGAGCCGGGATCAGCCGGTCGTCGTCATCGAGGAGGACGAGGAGGAGGCGAGGCGGCTGCAGGCGCGGGGGCAACAGGTCGTGTACACCTCGCTGGCCGAGGAGGCCCTCGACTTCGAGCCCCTCGCCCTGGCGCGGGCCGTGATCGCCAACGGACAGGACGAGCTCAACGCCCTGCTTGCCGCGGGGGCGCGCGAGCACGGCTTCTCCGGTCCGCTGGTGGCCCTGATCGACAATCCCAACCGGCGCGCCGCCATGCAGCTGGCCGGGGCGACCGCGGCGTTCACACCGACGCACCTGCTGGCCGGAGCCCTGGCGGTGCGGGCCAGCAGCAGGATCAGCCCGCGCGTAACCGGTGCCCAGCCGCTTGAGGGATTGCTCGAGATCGCCGAGATGCGGGTGCCCGAAGGAGGCCCTCTCGCCAACAGGACCCTGTCCGAGACCGGGATCCACACCCGCACCGGCGCCCATATCGTCGGCCGCTGGGCAGGCGACATACTCGATACACCGCCTCCTTCCGACCGCCCCCTCGAGCCGGGGACCATCCTGGTCGCCGCCGGGAGTCCCGCCAGCATCCGCCGCCTCGGGGAGATCAGCCGGCCGATCGCCGCTGAAGGCCCCATCGTCGTCGCCGGCGCCGGGGAGGTGGGCAAGAACCTCGTCGGGATGCTTACAGATGCCGGCGAGGAGGTGCGCGTCATCGCCGAGACCGAGGGCCCCGGGGTCGCCATCGTCGGCGACGTCCTCGACACCCGGGTACTCGAGCGCGCCGGCGTAACCGGGGCTAGGGTCGTGGTGCTGACCGCGGCCAGCGACAGCGCCGCACTGCTGGCGGCCAGGGTGATCAGGGATCACGCCCCGGAAGTGCCGATCATCGCCAGCGCCCTGCTGGTCGAGAACGCCGGCCGCATCCAGCAGGCCGGGGCCGACTTCGCCCTGTCGGTGAGCCAGGTTTCCGCCCAGTTGCTGTCGCGCTACGTCCTCGGCGAGGTCGTCTTCCACCAGCCCCGCATCCGGCTCACCAGGAAGGAGGTCGGGAAACTGGCGGGGCAGGAGCTGTCGCGGACGCGGATCCGCGAGCGCACCGGCTGCTCCGTCGTCGCCGTCGAGCGGGGGGGCGAGGTGGTCATGGAGTTCCCCCCCTCGTTCCGGCTCGCCGAGGGGGACGCGATCTACCTCTGCGGGACCGCGGCGGCTTTCGAGCGGTATCGCGAGGCCTTTCCCTCGAACTGAGGGGGGGCCGCAGCCAAGAGTGCACGGGATCAGTTGAAGGAGGGGTATCCCGTCTCTGACCCAGCCCTTGCCTGGTTCAAGCGGGGGCGCCCGACCTGCGTTTCGTTATCCAACGAGCCCTTCCGTTGATGGTTCGCAAGGGGCGGCACGATGCGCCCCCCGAGGGCATTTGGATCTGTTCTTACGTGCTGAAACCGGAAGTTATCTGAGTGTCACAAAAAAACTTTTTCAACTCCGTTTACCGGATCGTCCTCTCCTCCTCCAGGCCTTTTTTCCTCGACTTGGGGATGGCGGTTGGAGTCTTCTGCGCCTGGTTGGCTCTGAGTGGATTCGAGCCCCTCATCGCCGCGGCCACCGACAAGCTGCACCTGGCGGTATCCCTAGGGGAATATCGTTTGCAATGGCCCCTCGGCCCTGCGGCCCTTGGAATTGTCGGGCTGGTTCTGTCATGGGTGCGCTATCGCTTCTTCCCTGGCGGGCCGCAACTCCAGGATCGCCTGCATCGCGCTGCCCTGCTGGTCGTGGTCCTGCTGGCGTTACGTCTGGTTTCTCTCCTCGATCCAGTCGTCTATGTCTTCCCTTACCTGACTCTGCTCTGGTCCCCGCACGCGCTGTGGGCTGTGGCGCTTGTCTTTATGGGCTACGTGCATCTGCCGTCCACCCAGGGGCACAAAGCACCTCGCACCGCGCTTATAGCCGGTGCGCTACTGGCCTTCTGCCTGCCTCTTTACTTCCTCTACACACTCTACTTCTGCCAAGTCACCATGCTCCATGGCGACGAGGGCCAGTACCTGCGAGTTACCCAAAGCCTGCTACACGACGGCGACATGGATCTGGCCAACAACCTCGGTGCCGAACAGATCGGGGAATTCCATGTCTCCCATTTCGCGGTACCCAAAGCCCCCGCCTCACCAAAGGGCAAAGTGCACTCAGTGCATCCCATCGGCCTCTCCGTCGCCCTCGTGCCTGCCTACTGGTGGGGTTTGGAGAAATGGCAAAACCCGCGTCTGGCCGCGGCGCTGTTCATGGCGTTGCTGGCCAGTCTGTGCGTCCCTCTGACCTTTCTTTACCTGACGCGACTTGGGGTCGAGCTCTGGGCGGCACTGCTGGCCACCGGAATCATGGCGGTTACCGGGCCGTTTTTGTACTACACCAACCAGCTTTACCCCGAAGTCCCGGCTCTGCTGATCGCCCTGGTCGCGTTGGTTGCACTCGCTCACTGGCAGATGCCGGGTGGTTCGTACCGGTCCTGGGGGCGCTGGGAGGTGCCACTGCTCGGGCTACTGACCCTGCTGTTGTGCTGCCTCCCCTTCCTGCACCCGCGCCTTGCTCCTTTGGGCCTCCTCTGCGGCGCGGGGGTCCTGCTGCAGGCTTGGCACAGCCCCAGGAGGGATCTTGCCCTTTCCGTGGTCGGCTTGGTCGCTGCAGGCGGCTTGTATGCCCTGTTCTCCTTCAACTACGCATTCAGTGGCGACTGGATGGGGCCGTTCCGCCCAGGAAATGCCTGGAAGGAAGGCGCTCTCGATATCGCCACCTGGAGCATTTCGCTTCCCGGCCATTGGCTGCACGTCAGGAAAGGAATTCTCAACAGTTCCCCGATTTACCTTTTCGCGCTGTTGGGCCTGCTGTCCCTGGCGCGTTTGCGCGATCGTCGCGCGATCATGGCGGCCGGCTTCTATGCAGTCACCGCCGCCGTCAACGGCCTGCACCCTGGTTGGGTCTTTGGCTTCTGCTTTCCCGCCCGTTTCCTTATGACGGCACTGCCCGTTCTGGTCCTGGGGCTTGCCATGGGTCTGACGCTGGTGAAGCGCTCGGCGACGACCGCCTTCCTTTCGGCGTTCCCCCTTGCCATCAGCATCGAAGGAGTGCTCGATACCTTGATGCTGCCCGAGAACGGTTACAACGGTGGCAATCTGCTGAACCGTTCAATCAACCACTTCTATCCGCTCCACCAGCATTTCTTCCTCCCGGACCAGGAGGAGATGCCACTACTCGACATCGCTTTCTGGGGGCTGTTGTTGGGGACCCTGTTTTTCCGCAATGGTCCAGACTTGGTCAAGTCGGGCATAATCCGCCGGGGGCTAATTCTTGCGGTCGCTTTTGCGCCTTTTTTATGGAGTCGGAGCGACGCGCTGGCCGCCCGGCTACCTTCGAGCCAGTCGCCCTATATGGCCTCCCTGTCAACCACGGAAACGACATCCGAAATGGCTTCGCGGAAATTCAATCTCCCAATATCGCTACAGCCACTTGCAGAGGAAGCCCAACCGGATGGCAGCTTTCGCGCATTGCCCGGTTCGACTTCAGCCGGAATGGTAAATTTCTCACGTGTTCCGGGAATAGTGGGCACTCTTCTCGGTATCTACCAGTTGACTTTCCCTGGGCTGCGTGTCGGACCTCCCGATGGGCAGGTCTCGGGCCATTTTGTCTTCACGCATGGATATACCCTCTGGTTGCATAAAAACAGGGCTTTTTTCTTCTCCGGAGTGCACCTTGTCACTTGCGGCGCCCTCTGAAAAAGGGGGTATTTGATACTGTCACCCATGACCTGTATCGACCCCTTCCAGGAGGACACCGCAAGTGAGGTTCAGAAAACAAGACATTTTGGCCCGTTTTCACAAGCTCCCGCGTCTTCGCTTCGAAGATCAACGGCTTACTTCCTTTGCGGGAGTGATCGTTTTTCAACTGCTCTTTCGGCGCTTGCATCTAAAGACTCGACTGAAGTCCTGCTTCCCCGCCAAAAGCGCAGCGACCTTTGCTCCCCATGTCATTGTGTTGTTGCTCATCGTGCATCTGTTGCTGGGCTTCCGGCGGCTGCGGGACGTGGACTATTACCGGGACGATCCGGTGGTCCTGCGTTTGTTGGGCTTACGTCGCCTGCCGGATGTGGCCACCCTCAGTCGCGCGCTGGCAAAAATGGGCCATTCAAGTATCGCAAAAGTGCGACACCTGTCTTCGACCCTGGTCATGCAAGCGCTCCAGCGTGAGCGCTTCCCCCGTCTGACTCTCGACTTCGACGGCTCGGTGATCTCCACCTGTGGTCATGCCGAAGGGACCGCCGTTGGCTATAATCCGAAAAAGAAGGGGGCGCGCAGCTACTACAACCTGTTCTGCACGGTGGCGCAAACCGGACAGTTTCTGGATGTCCTTCACCGGCCCGGCAACGTCCATGACAGCAAGGACGCCCATGCGTTCATGATGGACGCCTTCGATCGCGTGCGCGACGCCTTGGCGCCCACCGTGCTCGAGTCGCGACTGGACAGCGCCTTCTTCAGCCAAAACACGCTCACTCTCATGGACCTGTATGGCGTCGGATGCACGATCAGTGTCCCTTTCGAACGCTTTCCCGTACTCAAGGACCAGATCGAAGCGCGCCAGCGCTGGCGCTACCTCGATGAGCACTGCTCCTATTTCGAGAGTGACTGGAAACCGGAAAGCTGGCCGGCCTGCTACCGGTTTCTGTTTGTGCGCCGTGCGGTGCCGCGTCAGACCAAGCAAGCGCTGCAACTGGATCTGTTCGAACCCCGGCACATCGATCACGAGTACCGCGTTGTGGTTACCAACAAGATGAACTCGCCACGCAGCGTGCTCCTCTTCCACTATGGCCGCGGCGCCCAGGAAGGGATCTTCGCCGAGGCCAAGCAACAGGCCGGGCTGGATCTGATCCCCACCCGACGGTTGCTCGGCAACCAGATGGTTACTTTGTGTGCGATGATGGCCCACAATCTGGGACGCGAAATGCAGATGCTGGCGCAGCCGCGATCGAACTATTCGCGTGGCAAACGTCCGGCGGCGTGGACCTTCCAAACCTTGGACACGCTGCGTCATCGCTTCATTCAACGCGCCGGGCGCCTCACTCAGCCCAAGGGCGAGTTGACCCTGACCCTGAACTCCAATCCAAAAGTTGAAAAAGATCTGTTGCATTTCCTCGAAATCCTGAAGGAAGCCGCCTGATCACAACCACCGCCTTCAAACAGATTTATGCAACGTTAGGGTATACGCTGCCAGTCGTCTCCTTTTGGGGTAACCGCACCAGCCATCCGCTCATCGGCGGCGAGGTCGATGGAAATCAATTGTTCATATTCAGGATTAATAAGCCTGGAATTCACCGAATCTACAGCGAGTATTCGGGACATGGTGAATTGGAGTTGAATGGGATCCGAGCCACTTTCACGCCATCCAAGACCGAACCGAGAACCGCCGAGATTCACCGCTTCGCGTACCAACTGCAGGAGCGCCCCTTAAAAACCGCCGTTCGTTTTTCTGGTCTTCCTGCAGGCCAATACCAGGTCGGTTTCAACCTGACCGCTCCAACTTTTTCTGCCTTTGCAACCTTTTTCGAGCGAAACCCCGTGCCATTCAGGATTGCCGTGTACTCCGGTTCTGCCACTCCCGATTGGTTCAATTCCAAATTGGCCAAGGGGAACTTGGTAACGGTGAAAAGGTCCGACTACCTGCGTCCGATGCAGGAAGGGGTGCACCCGCCTTGGTGGTTGTCGATCCCCTTCGCCGCCAATCGTGCCCGCGGATTGCAGTTCGTTCTTCTCCAAGAAGAAGACGTGGATTTCCTCCTGCACTACGACGGCCCCGCCGACCTGGGCCTGACCGATATTGTCCTTTATCAAGAAATCTTCGACTGACGTTCTCAGCGCGGTGGGGAATCTGATTATTGGGGAATTCCATTTCTTGGACGATCCTGGCCCGGCGTGAAACAATGCCATTCAAAGGGCCTGTTCGTGGCGAGGCAGGTCATCTCCAAACTTCAGTACCAGCCACGCAGTTGTTTCATTACCCCTTGTGGCCGGCCACCACCGCTCGACAATGCCGCAAGGCCGTAATGGACCGCCGCTCCACCCGGACCATCCTTCATGACCAGCGCTCCCGACCCTCGCCGCTACGACCTCGACGCCCTGCGCGCCGCGGCCATGCTGCTCGGCATCCTGCTGCACGCGGGGTTGTCCTTCGCCCCGTTGTTCCCCTGGCCGGTGCAGGACGAGCGGCAGAGCGGAATCTACGGGCTGCTGTTCGCTGCCATACACGGCTTCCGCATGCCGGTGTTCTTTGTGCTGAGCGGCTTCTTCACCGCCATGCTCTGGCGCCGCCGCGGTCTGAAATCAGTGCTCTCTCACCGCTTTCGCCGCGTGTTGCTGCCGTTCCTGCTCGGGCTGGTGACCATCGTTCCCGCGCTCAACTGGATCAGCGGCTGGGCCATGGCATCTGCAGTTGAAGCCAAGGCGGCCAGGGCCGAGGTGGACAGTATCCGGAGCGCGGCCCGGAACGGGGATCTCTCCGCCATGGGACGGCACCTCCAGGACGGGGCCGACATCGACGGGTTGGACCCGGCATTCGGGCTGACTCCCCTGGTATGGGCGGCCCTGGCCGGCCGGGTCGAAGCCGTCGATTGGATGCTGCGGAACGGGGCCGCGGTCAACGGCCGCGGCCGGGATGGCGGAACGCCCCTGCACGCGGCCGCTTTCCTGGGACGTGCGGAAGTAGCCGAATTGCTGCTTCAGCACGGAGCGGATCCCGAGGCGAAGAACCACAACGGCGATACGCCCCGGGGTGCCCTGGAGGCGGGCTGGGAACTGACCCGGTACCTGGCAGGCTTGTTGCAGATCGAGATCGACCAGGGGGAAGTCGAGGCCGGCCGGGCCCGGATCGCCGGATTGCTCGAACAATCATCCACTGGCGACGATGGGGAAAAGACAGGCAAGGCAGAGGAGCAACCGGCCGCGCTCAAGTTTAGCAGAGCGATGGCAGCGCCGGTTTTTGCAACACCGGTGTTTCATCACTTGTGGTTCCTGTGGTTCCTCTGGTGGCTGGTCCTCGTCTTCGCGCTCTGCGTCCGCCTCGCTGGTTGGCTGCGATGTGCAAGGCCCCCCGAGTGGCTGGTTCTTTCGCCCGTCCGCTTTCTCTGGTTGATCCCCCTGACCTTGATCCCGCAGTCGCTCATGGGACTGGTCGTGCCCGGCTTCGGACCGGATACCTCCCTGGGCCTTCTGCCCATGCCGCACGTATTGCTCTACTACGCCCTCTTTTTCGCTTTCGGCGCCTTGTATTTCGACTGCGACGACCAGGACGGCAGGGTGGGGAAATGGTGGTGGCTGGGGCTTCCCTCGGGGCTGTTCATCCTCTTCCCGCTCGGGCTCGAATTCTCAACGGGCGCATTCGGATTCCGCCAGGAGATGTTCGGCCCGGCCATGGCCCGGACCGCGGCGGTGGCGCTGCAGGCGATCTACCCCTGGACCATGGCCTTCGCCTGCATCGGCTTGTTCCGCAAACTCTGCGCCCGCGAAAACAGTTCGATTCGCTATGTATCGGATTCGTCGTACTGGCTGTATGTGACGCACGTGCCGCTTATCATCGGCGCTCAGTTGGCGGTGCGGGACTGGCCGCTTCCCTCGGCGCTGAAGTTCGCCCTGGTGATTTCAGCAGTCACCGGCCTTCTGTTGCTGGCCTACCAGTTCCTGGTCCGCTATTCCTGGCTGGGAAGATTTCTGAACGGTCCCCGCGTTCGCCCTGCCAGCTCCTGAGCGCAAAAAGCGAGGGGGGAAATTCACGCTCGATTGCCCGCCGGGCCCTTGCAGTCGCCGCCGGTCACGCAGGGGGTGCCTTACAAATCCATCCTTGCGAGGGCATCTGAAAACCGCGGGCGCCGAGACCGATCGGGGGGAGAACTGGCGCCGATGATCTGGTTTGGATTGAACCGCGGTTTCCCTGGAGATGCCCCGCCGGCCCGATTCAGCGGAATTGTCGCGCTGCACTGAATAGCTGACCACGGTACCCCAGCGTGCCTTACAGCCCCATCTTCGCAAGGGCATCCGCAAACCCGCGGCAGGCCTCGTCGTTGAAGAGGACGAAACGCACATCGTCGATCCCGTGGTGTGTTTCGAGGAATTGCTTCACGGTATCGAGGGCGATGGCCGCAGCTTCCGCAACGGGGTACCCGTACACCCCGGTGCTGATCGATGGGAAGGCGATAGTCCTGATGCCGTGCTCGACCGCAAGCCCCAGGCTTTCGCTGTAGCAGCTTGCGAGCAGCTCCGGTTCGCCGGCGCTCCCGCCCCGCCACACCGGTCCGACAGTGTGGATGACGTACCTGGCGGGAAGGTTCCCCCCGCTGGTTATCACCGCCCGCCCGGTTGGACAACCGCCCTGCCTGGCGCGGATCTCCCCGCATTCGGCGGCGATCGCCTGTCCCCCGGCGCGGTGAATGGCGCCGTCGACGCCCCCTCCTCCCATGAGCCGTTCATTGGCGGCGTTTACGATCGCGTCGACTCGTTCCCTGGTGATGTCCCCTCGTACCAGCGCGAGGGACGCCGTGTTGATTTCCACCTTCATCGATGCCTCCTTGCCGCATCCATCCCTGCTTGTCGCCGCTTCATCCCGGCGCGTCTCTCATGGCCGCCAGCGGTGCTTTTCGACTCCGTCCATGTCGAGCTCGATCCCCAGGCCGGGCCCCCGGGGAAGGAGCAGGCATCCCTCCTCGACGGCCAGCGGCTCGGCGATGATTTCGTCGCGCCAGTCGATGCCGGTGACCAGCTCCATGGGAGCGGCGTTCGGTATGGAAGCCATCAGGTGCGCAGCCGCGGCGATGCCGACCGGCCCCTTGGTGTTGTGCGGCGAGACGGGGACGTGGTAGGTGTCGGCGATGGCGGCGATCTTGCGCACCTCGGTGATGCCGCCGGCGTAGATGAGATCCGGCTGGGCGATGTCGATGCCGTCGAGCTCCAGCAGCTGGCGGAACTGGCTCTTGGTGTTGAGCCGCTCCGAGCCCATCACCGGGATGCCGATGGCGTGCCGGACCTTGGGGTAGGCGCCCAAGTCGTCGGGCGGCACCGGGTCCTCCAGGGCGTACAGGTCGAACGGCTCCAGGGCCCGGGCGAGGCGGATGCAGGCGGCCACGGTCAGGCGCCCGTGACAGTCGACCAACAGCCTGGTGGCGGGTCCGACCGCTAACGCGCACCGCCTCGAAATGGGCCGCGGTCTGAAGGGGATCGTTGTCGAGGTACGGGTCGAAGCGGTCTGCGCTGCTGCCGGCCATACCTCCTTTCAGGGCGGAGAAGCCGCGCTCCACCAGGTCGCGGGCCTGGGCCGCGGACTCCTCAGGGGTGCCGCCGCCGAAGTGGGTGTAGACCTCGACGCGGTCGCGGAACAGGCCGCCGAGCAGCTCCACCAACGGCAGTCCCGCGACCTTGCCCTTGATGTCCCACAGCGCCTGGTCGATCCCCGAAAGGGCGCTCATCCAGACAGGGCCGCTCATGCGCCAGATGCCGGAGAGGGAGGATTGGCGGTAGGTGTGGTGCCACAAGTATTCGATGCGCGCCGGATCGCGGCCGATCAGCTCCTGCTTCATATGCTCGACCGCGGCGCAGACCACAGGTTCCTTGTTTGAATAGGTGGCCTCCCCAAGGCCCGTGATCCCCGCGTCGGTGTGGACCTGTACGATCGTCCACTTGCGCCCCGGGGAATCGATCATGACGGTTTTGATGCCGGTGATTTTCATGGTTTTTTTATTGACGGATCAACTGCCGTCCCTATATCATTGAGGACATTCGAACGGCGGCCGGAACCATCGGTGCCTTGGGAAGATGCTTCCGGCTGCTATAGTTATTCAAACAAAAGTCCCTTGCTTTCACAAAGGAGAATTCAAATGAACAGCTACATGAAAACCATAGGAATTTCTTTAGGACTCATCGGTGTCGGCGCGGTCGGCGGCCTGGCCGTGGGACTGGCAGCCGGCATGCTGTTGGCTCCCAGGAGCGGCCGGGAATCCCGCGAATCCGTGCGCCGCGGAGTCGGCGAGGCCTGGAACAAGGGCCAGTCGTACGTCGACCGGGTTCGCCACCACGGGAACGACTCGGTGGAGCCGGTTGTTGAACATTAGATAGACCCTTCGCCCTCAGGCACCGAGGGCGAAAATCCTCAATAGCGGCCGTGGCGGACCAGGTCCGCCGCGGCCCGCATCGCTTTTCTCCTCAGTCCCGCCCGCTCTCCGATTTTCTTTTAACAGAAATTAGATTCGCTCGTAAAAAAACCTGCGTCGTCAGAATGGCCGGTGGGGTCAAGTTTCTTCCGTCCCCGCCTCGGGAAAGAAAGCACTCATTACCTGCCGGGCGATGCCCTCGGCGTCGAGCTGCAACCGGCTCCGTTGATCCGCCGCGGTGCCGTGCTCGATGAAGGAGTCCGGCATGCCGATGCGGTGGACGGACACCTCGTCGAGTCCCTCTCCGGCGAGCGCTTCGAGCACGGCGGAGCCGAACCCTCCGGCTAGCACGTTCTCTTCCACGGTGACGATACGGCCCGCTCCACGCGCTGCCTCGAGCAGCAGGTCGACGTCGAGCGGTTTGATGAAAAGCGGGTTCACCACGCCGCAGGAGATGCCGTGTGCGGCCAGCATCTTTGCTGCTTCCACCGCGGCGCGGGCAGGCTTGCCCAGGCCGAAGATCGCGACGTCGCTTCCTTCCCTGACGACGCGGCCTTTGCCGAGCGGCAGCTCGACCAGGTCGCCGTCGAGGGGAACGCCGGTGGCCGCTCCCCTGGCGATGCGGATGGCGAAGGGACCCCGGTGCCGGTAAGCGGTGTAGACGAGATGCTGCAAGTCGTTTTCGTCCATCGGGGCCGCGACCACGGCGTTGGGAAGACACCTGAGGTAGGAGATGTCGAAGGCGCCGTGGTGCGTCTTGCCGTCCTCGCCGACGATGCCGGCGCGGTCGGCGATCAGCGTCACGGGAAGGTTCTGCAGGCAGACGTCGTGGGTTATCTGATCGAACGCCCGCTGCAGGAAGGTCGAGTAGATCGAGACGAAGGGATTGAGTCCCCTCGAGGCCATTCCCGCGGCCATGCTGACGGCGTGCTGCTCGGCGATGCCGACGTCGAAAACGCGGTCGGGGAAGTCGCGCCGGACCTCGGCCAGCCCCGTGCCTTCGAGCATCGCCGCGCTGATGCCGACGACTGTTTCGTCCTCCTGCATGAGGCGGGCGATCGTGCGCGCGAACACCTGCGAGTAGGTGGGCGCTCCCGGGGTGTCCGCCAGCGGCGAGCTGGGCTGGTGAAACTTTACCGGGTCGTGCTCCGCGGGCTCGTAGCCGCGGCCCTTTTGCGTCACCAGGTGTACCAGGGGCACCGAGTCGCCGGGAGTTCTCGCTTGCCGGAAGGTCTCCTCGAGCTGCTCGAAGTCGTGGCCGTCCACCGGGCCGAGGTACTGGAAACCCATCTCGTTCCAGAACATCGTCGGCACGATCAGACCGGCGAGGCCGTCCCCGAACCTCTCGACGAGGTGATAGATCCCCTCGCCCGAGGGCACCTTCTTCGACAGCGCCTTGATGCGCCCGGTGATGGCGTGGTATTCGGGATGGGTGATCAGGCGTTTCCGCCAGTTGGTGAGGAAGCCGATGTTTTCGGAGATCGACATCCCGTTGTCGTTGAGGACGACGATGAACTTTCCGGGGTTTAGATGTACGATGTTGTTGAGCGCCTCGAAGCTCGACCCGGAAGTCATCGCCCCGTCTCCGACCACGGCGATGGTCCACGAGTCCAAGTGGCGATTCGCCGCGGCTTCGGCGATGCCGAGGGCGATGGAAAGCCCGGTGCCGGCGTGCCCGGCGGCGAGCGTGTCGTGCGGGCTTTCGCCCGGCTCCCCGAACCCGGAAAGGCCGCCTTCGAGGCGGATGTCCTTGAACTCGTCGCGCCGCCCCGTCACCAGCTTGTGGGTGTAGCACTGGTTGGTCGTGTCCCAGACAATGGCGTCGCTGGGACTGTCGAAGACGCGGTGCAGGGCCAGGGTGAGCTCGACGACCCCGAGGTTGGAAGCGAGATGGCCGCCGCGCTCGGTTATGACGGAGATGATGGTGTCACGCGCCTCCTGCGCTACCTGGGCCAGCTCTTCATGCGAAAGAGCCTTTAGATCGCTGGGTGCATCGATCCGGTCCAGGAGACAGGGGGGCATGGACAGTTCCTTGTTTAGTGCCCCGGACGCAAGGCGCCGGGATTCATCTTTAACCGATTTCACCTACCGTAGACCAGGCATGACAGGGGGTCAAGCGAAAGGAGTGAGGCAATGCTGGAGTGCATCATACCGATCCTGAGGGTCGAGAACCTGTCCGCCAGCATCGATCATTATGTGAAGGTGCTCGGCTTCAGGAAGGACTGGGACTGGGGCGATCCGCCGGATTTCGGGTCGGTGTCGCGGGACAACTGCACCATCATGTTGTGCGAGGGCGGACAGGGGCAGCCCGGAACCTGGCTCTGGATCGGCGTCGAGGACGTCGAGGAGATCTACGAGGAGTACAAGGCGAGCGGCGCGGCGATAAAGATGGCGCCGACGAACTTCCCCTGGGCCTGCGAAATGAAGGTGGAGGACCTCGACGGCCACGTCCTGCGGATCGGCTCGGATCCCGAAGGTGAACCCCATTCCGATTCCGCATCCTGACCGCGGTCTGTCAGGGATTGATTCTTATTCGGGGGGGAAGGTAAAGGGCTTCCATGTGCGGCCAGCCGGTGCATGTTGGGGTTTCGACTTCGAAGCACTGGTTGCCGTACCAGGAGATGATCGCCGGGTCGTCTTCCTCGGGGAGGATTCCCAGGATATTGGGGCGGCTCCTGCCGTCCGGTGGGAACCCGAGGATATGGGAGGTGCTTTGGCCGCGGCGGACCTTACTCGGGGGCCAGGCACTCTGCAAGCAGGTCGAGAGCGGCGCTCGCGAACGCCCACATGTTCTCCTCGCGGCGGTCCCTGCCCGTCGCCAACGTGATCGCCTTCTCCACCTGCCCGGGTCCGGAGACGGCGATGCAGGTGTGCCCGGGGGGATCGCCGTAGCGATTTCCGGTCGGGCCCGCGGCCCCGGTTTCGCCGACGCCCCAGTCGGCTTCGAGCCTCTGCCTGGCGGCGCGGGCGAGGTGGAGGGCGTGCGTTTCGGTGGCGGCGCGCGCCTCAGCCATGGCCTCGTCCGGCACCGCCATCAGGGTCTGCTTGGCGTCCCCGGTGTAGACGACGCCCCCTCCCTTGAAGTAGGCCGATGCCCCGGGAACGGCGAGCAGGGCCGCGGCAATCACCCCTCCGGCGGAGGACTCCGCCACGGCGACGGTCTGGCCGCGCTCCTTGAAGAGAGCCCCGGCCGGGGCCCCGAGATCGGCGAGGTTCATACGCTCTTTTCCTCCACTTCGAACAGGGACGGGAAGAACCGGTACGGCTCCGCGGGTTCGGCAAGCAGCTGCTGCTGGCGCGGGGTCAGGGCGCAGCCCGCGGGGGGCCGGACGCGGCCGCTCCCCCATGCCATCTGCGACACGCAGTACTTGAACAGCAGGGTGCGGCGCTGGTGTGGTCCGCGCCAGGCCGAGGTGCCGTGGGTCAGGGCCTCGGTGAACAGGGTGACCGAGCCGGCCGGCGCCTCGGGGAGGACGACGTGGGGGGAGTCCTCTCCTTCCTCGGCGATCTGCCGCGGCAGCCGGTAGTTGCTCTTGTGGCTGCCGGGAAGGCAGCAGAAACCGCCGCGGCCGGGCCCGGAATCGGTGAGGTTCCAGGAGACGACGACGAAGCCGCTGTGGATCTCGTTGAGAGGGAAGGGGTAGTACTCGCCGGGAACCGAGCCGGCCAGCGGCGACGAGGCGCCGTAGTCGGAATGCAGCTTTCCCATCGGCTGCCCGGGGCTCGTGACGATGCTGTAGAGCCTGTCGAGCCGGAAGCAGTCCCCGAGCCGGAAGCGCAGGACCGGCAGGACGGCGGCGTGGTCGAGGAGGTCGACGAACGGCTGCCCCCAGTCGAGGAATCCGGGGCAGGTGTGGCGGCCTCCCGCATAGGAGACAAGGCGGGAATCGGCAGGGAGCTCCCGGCCGTCGACGATGCCGTTGAGGACGGCGAGCTCCGCGGCGTTCAGCACGTCCTCGATGACGAGGTAGCCGTTGAGGTCGAACAGGTATTTCTGCATTTCATCCATCCGTCACCTCTTGCCCCGGCACCTGAAGGCCGGTTTTTCAGCGGCGCAACCCCGGTGGCGCGAAGGAGGTCGGGGCTCCCGCAGCCCGGGGATCCGCCGCGGTCTCCTGCCAGCTGTCGACGAACTCGTCGATGCCGAACCCCTCCGGCATGTCGCAGTGGAACTGCCGCAGCGGCCGCGATTCGAAGTCCGGGGGGCTTTCCGCGTCTGATTTCAGTTCGTCGTGCACGGCCAGGTAGCGCTCGTGCACGGCCGCGGCGTCCTGTTCCAGCCGCGCCGTCAGGACGGCAAATCGCTTCTCGAGCACCGCGGCCTCCCCGTCGCTGAAACGCGTGCCGAGGCCGCTGTAATAGTGCCCCTCCGACGGCCCGGAGAGGGCGCGGTTGCGCTCCTCCTCCGGCAGCCCGGCAATCTCGGGGCTGTGGGCAAGGGCGATCTTCTCCGCGATTCGGCAGAGCAGGACCACCGTCGTCATGCGCCCTTCGGCGCCCGGGTGCAGGATGGCGACCTGCCTGCGGAAGCGGTCGCCGTCGCCGTCGATCACCGTCCGCAGGGTGCGCTCGATCTCGTCCCCCTCGCGGTCGAACAGCTCGACGGTGCGCTCGAAGCAGGAGCGCGCCGGCTGCGACAGGTGCCTCGTGAACCCCAGGCCCATGTCCCAGTGGGTGAAGTGGGAGTAGGGAAAGATGTCGCCGCCGAAGGAGCGGAACCCGAGGTGGAGGGTGCGCCGCAGCCTGCTGGAGTAGAAGCTGCCCCAGTGCATGACGACGTTCGGGTAGACGACGGCGTCCCCTGCCTTCAGCTCCATCGGGATGCCGTCCCTGAGCCGGGACCTGGGATCCATCAGCAGCTGCCGCCGCTGCTCCTCGTCGGTCGGCTGCTTGTGGCTTCCCGGCACCAGCCAGAAGACGTCGTCGTCGTACAGGGGGATGTTCCACTGCACGTACCCCGGCCGGTTCGCCATCAGGTCGTCCTGAAGGCCGCACAGGGGCGCCTGCTCGCGGGCGCTCGAGTCGCGGTGCCAGTCGGTGTACCCGTAATCGATCAGGCCGCTGCAGGTGATCTGCATGCCGGTGATGGCGGTTTCCGGGGCCCCCATCAGCTCCTGGCTCACCCCGCGCACCGTCGGCCCGAGCAGGAAATCGACGAGGCCGGCGGTCTCCGGCTCGACCGCCTCGTCGATCTCGACGCGCGGCTGAACACCCTGGTACCAGTCGCCGCCGAGCGGGCCGCCGTCGCGGCGCGCCTTGGAAAGCTCCTTGCTGCGGTCGACCATCAGCTCCGCGGTCAGGCGCAACTCGCCCAGCTGCTCCGGGGGAACCGTGTCGCGGAGGATGAGGTAGCCGTCCTCGAGGAACTGCTGCCGTCTCGATTCTTCCACTGCTTCCATCTCCTGGCCGATCAGGCTGTTGATCGATCGCCTGCATCGGGCCGCGTCCGGCCCCTCGTGTGCTGTTCTCAATCCCGTACGCCGCGGACTCCCTGCGGCTGCCAGCCGCGTGGCCCGCCTCCCTTAGCCGACGCGGTACTTCTCGACCGCGTCCATGTCGAGCTCGACCCCCAGGCCGGGGGTGTCGGGGACCTTGACGAGCCCGTTCTTCGGCGTCAGGGCGCCGGAGATCAGGTCGTTCTCGCGTGTGAAGTGCAGGCTGTCGGAAGGGATCGTCGCGTTCGGGATCACCGAGTGCACGTGCGTTCCGTAGGCTCCCGAGACCCCCAGTCCGAGGCCGACCACCTGCAGCCAGACTGGCATGCCCGCGGCCTCGGCGATGGCGGCGTTCCCCTTGGCGCGCTCGACCTCGCCGGCGGTGTTGAACATGTCGGCCGCCTCCGCCCGGATGGCGCTCATGATCAGCTGGGGATCGGCGATGTGGGGTGCCAGCGGGATGGTGGAGTGGCGGCGGAAGTCGCGGTACTGGTGCCACCCGGGAAGCCGTGGGAAGGGGTCTTCGAATGCCTGGATGTTGTAGCGCTCCAGCTTGCCGGCGATGCGCAGGGTCGCCTGCAGGGTTTCGAAGGTCATGTTGGGATCGACGATGATGCCGTAGTCGGGACCCGCGGCCGCGGTCATCAGCTCGACGGTCTCGACGATGTTCCAGGGCCGCGCCTTGAGCTTGTGGGTCTTGTAGCCGAGCCGGACACCGGTCTCGGCCATGGCGGCGAACTCGGCCGGCTCGAGCGGGGGGGACCACCAGCCGACCGGGACCTCGTCCCAGTGTCTGCTCCCCATCAGCTTGTTGGCCGGCACCCCGAGGGCCTTGCCGACGATGTCGAACATCGCCATGGCGATGGCGCCCCCCATCGTCGTCAGGTTGAGGCTCAGCGGATCGACCCCGAGCCACTCTTCCACGTTCTCCAACCTGTCGCCGCGGCCCCCTTCGCCGATGCCGTGAATCCCCTCGTCGGTATGCACCCTGATGATGGGGATCGGCCGCTCGCGGTAGTCTCCCGGGCGGCTCTTCTCGATTTCGGGTATGTGGGGGACCGCGGTGATGAACTGCTCGATGCGGGTGATTTTCATGTTCTCTTCCCGGGGCGGTGACGGCTTCCTGCGGCGGCAGCGGAAAAGCGGATCAATATTCCGGCATGCCGGGCGAGGGTGCAACGTCCGGCCACCGGCGGAAGCAGGCGCCGACGGGCGATCCGGGCTTTGACAGTCGCCCCCCGGTCCCACAGATTTCTCCCTTTCAGTTCACACCTGCCAGAGAGAATCTCAACCCGTTTTGAGCATCCGTTTCGACACCGACCAGTGGGCGCTGATCCTCGGGGGCTCCAGCGGCTTCGGCCTCGCCGCCGCCAGGAAGCTCGCCCGCCACGGGATGAGTGTCGCCGTCGTCCACCGCGACCGGCGCGGCGCCATGAAGGGGATCGAGCCGGAGTTCGATGCGATCCGCCGCTTCGAGGGGGACTTCCTCTCCTTCAACCTCGACGCCCTGTCGCAGGAAGGGCGCCAGACCGTGATCGGCGCCCTCGTGGAGCGCCTCGACGACCGCGGCCGCGTGCGCACCATGCTGCACTCGATAGCCTTCGGCAACCTGCGGCTCATGGCGCCCCTCACCGAGTCCTTCGGAGAAACCGGGGCCCGGGACCGCGGGCTGCTGGCCGAAAAGCTAGGCGTCGACCCGGAGCGGCTCGCCGAGGCCGTGAATGCGGCTTTCTCGAGCGACGATGCCAGGAGCCTCGTCCATCTCGCCAACCCGCCCCCGTACGACGCGAAGGCCGTGCTCGAGGACGAGGATTTCGAGCGCACCGTGTACAGCATGGGCACGAGCCTGGCGACCTGGACCCGGGAGGTGTTCGCCGCGGGACTGTTCGCCGGGGACGCGCGCGTGCTGGCGATGACGAGCGAGGGGAACGAGGTCGCCTGGCGCGGGTACGCCGCGGTGGCCGCGGCCAAGGTGGCGCTCGAGTCGGTGAGCCGCGCCATCGCCGCGGAGTACGCCCCCCACGGAATCCGCTCCAACGTCGTTCAGGCGGGAGTGACCGACTCGGCCGCCCTGCGGCTGATTCCCGGCAGCGACCACCTGAAAGCCGCCGCGGCCCTGCGCAATCCCTTCGGGCGGCTGACCACGGCCGCGGAGGTGGCGGACGTCATCTTCCTGCTGAGCACGGACGAGGCGCGCTGGATCAACGGCACCATCGTCCGTGCCGACGGCGGCGAGCATATCGCGGGATAATCGTTGACCTCCCTGTTCCTGCACGGCATGGGTCACTTCCATCCCGAGAACGTCATCGACAACGGCTTTCTCGAGGATCTCGACATCGGCACCAGCGACGAATGGATCCTCGAGCGCGTGGGGATTCGCCGGCGGCGCACGGTGCTGCCCCTCGACTACATCCGCAGTACCCACAACCGGGACCCCCGCGGCGCCGAGGAGGCGGCCCTGTACGACAACGCCGCCACCGCCGCCCGGGCCGCGGCCATGGCCCTCGAGCGCGCCGGCGTTGCCGCCGCGGAGATCGGCCTGGTGGTATCCGGGGGGTGCTATCCCGACATGGCGATCCCGGCCGACGCCAGCCGCGTCGCCGCGGCCGCGGGCATAGACGCCCCGGGGATCGACATCAACTCCGCCTGCTGCAGCTTCGGGGCGCAGCTGCACATGCTGGGCTCGATGGAGGGGCTGCCCCGCTTCGTCCTCGTCGTCAACCCCGAGAACACGACGCGGGCGATCGACTACTCCGACCGCGCCAACGCCGTGCTCTGGGGGGACGGAACCAGCGCCGCGGTCCTCTCCTCCCGGGAGGCGGCGCCGGTCCGGGTGGTCGCCAGCACTTTGGGGGCGGACTCCAAGCGCTGGGACGCGGTCCGCATCCCGCGCCACGGCCACTTCTTCCAGGAGGGGAACGCGGTGCAGCGCTTCGCCATCAAGACGACGATCTCCCTGGTCAGGGAGATGTTTCCCGAGGCTTGCGGGCACGCCGAGGCCGCGGGCGGGACCCTCCGGTTCATAGGCCACCAAGCCAACCTGCTGATGCTGCAGGGGGTCGCCAGGCGGGCGGGCCTCGACGGCGAGTCCCACTGGCACAACGTCGCCGAGTTCGGCAACACCGGCGCCGCCGGGGCCCCAGTTGTCCTCTCCCAGCGCTGGGACGAGCTGGCCTCCGGCGACAGCCTCATCCTCGCCGTCGTCGGTTCCGGGCTGACGTGGTCGAGCCTGCGCATCGAGGTCTGCTGAAGCCATGCTCTACTCCGAGTTCACAGAGCGCGGCCACTTCACCTCCGAGGAGCTGCTCGGCATCTCGCAGGGCACCCTGGTCGAGGATCCGCCGGACGAATTCATCCGCCTGCCGGCGCCGCCGATGCTGATGATCTCGCGCGTCGTCGAGCTGCACCGCCGGGGCCCGCGCGGGCGCATCGTCGGGGAACAGGAGATCGGCGTCGCAGACTGGTTCTTTCACTGTCACTTTCGCGGCGACCCGGTGCAGCCGGGGTGCCTCGGGGTCGATGCCATCTGGCAGCTCGTCGGGCTCTACATAGCCGCCAACGGCGCCCCCGGCTCGGGGCGGGCCCTCGGCTGCAAGGAGGTCGAGTTCGCCGGCCAGATCCGGCCCTACAACGAGGTGGTGCGCTACGAGGTCGACATCCGCCGCTTCTCGCAGCTGAAGGAGTCCGGTTCCGCGGTGGCGATCGGCAGCGCCCGGGTGCTCGTCGACGGCGAGCACATCTACACCGTCAAGGACGCCAAGGTCGGCACGTTCCTCGGGATCGGCTACCCGGACTACCCGGAGCGCTCGGCGAACAGCGTCGGCGGCATCATGGACCGGAGCGCCTGATGCTGACCCCGGAGCAGGTGCTCGCCCTGATCCCGCAGCAGCGGCCGTTTCGCTTCATCGACCGCCTCGTCGAGCTCGGGGAGTCGACCGCGGTCGGCGAGTACACCTTCCGCGAGGACGAGACTTTTTACGAGGGCCACTTCCCCGGCAACCCGGTGACCCCGGGAGTGATCCTGATCGAAGCGATGTGCCAGACCGGGCTGGTCGCTTTGGGGATCCACCTGCTCGGCATGGAGGTTCCCGAGGAGGAGGTCGCCGGGACCATCAGCCTGTTCACCGACGCCGAGGTGGAGTTCGCCCAGGTAGTCCCGCCCGGAGCCACGGTGCGCATCACCGCGGAGAAGCTGTTCTGGAGGCGCCGGAAACTGAAATCGAAAGTGGAACTGAGGTTCGCCGACGGCACCTGGGTCGCCGGCGGGACCTTTTCGGGAATGGGAGTGCCCCGTGAACGGAAATGACACCAGGGTCGCCGTCACCGGCCTCGGAGTGCTGGCTCCCAACGGTCACGGCCTCGAGCAGTTCGCCGAGGCCCTGCGCCGGGGCCGCAGCGGGATCGGCTTTCACGAGCAACTCGCCGAGCTGAAGTTCGGCTGCCAGGTCGGCGGCATCCCCGACGGCGTCGAGGAGCTGCAGGCCGCCTACCTGAGCGAGGAAGAGCTGTTCGCGATGAACGCGAACATGGTGTACGCGGCGATCGCCGCCATCGACGCCTGGAACGACGCCGGCCTGGAGATGCGCGGGGACGGCGACGAGCCCGACTGGGATACCGGGGGCATCATCGGCACCGGGATCGGGGGCATAGACACCATCGCCGAAACCCTGGCGCCGAGGACGCAGGCGGGGCGGGTTAGGCGGCTCGGAAGCACCATGGTCGAGCAGATCATGTCGAGCGGCAACAGCGCCCGCATCGCCGGCAAGCTCGCCCTCGGCAACCAGGTGAGCACCAACTCGAGCGCCTGCAACACCGGCACCGAGGCGGTCGTGCAGGCCTACTACCGCATCAGGGACGGGCTGGCGAAGCGCATGCTCGCCGGGGGCTCGGAGGGGCACAGCCATTACATATGGGCCGGGTTCGACGCCATGCGCGTCCTCAACCGCAACAGCAACGACGACCCGGAGGCGGCGTCGCGGCCGATGAGCGCCAGCGCCGCCGGCTTCATCCCCGGGTCGGGGGCCGGCATGCTGATGCTCGAAGAGATGGAGTCCGCCCGCGAGCGGGGAGCCCGCATCTACGCCGAGGTGGCCGGCGTCTTCCTCAACTGCGGCGGCCATCGCCAGGGGGGCAGCATGACCGCCCCCAACCCCAACAGCGTCGAGCGCTGCCTGCGCGGCGCCCTGGAGATGTCGGGGGTCTACGCCGGCGAGATCGGCGCGATCAACGGCCACCTCACCGCCACCTTCGCCGACCCGCACGAGGTCGGGAACTGGTCACGGGCGCTGCGGCTCGACCCTGCGGACATGCCCTACATCCATTCGACCAAGTCGCTGATAGGACACGCCCTCGGGGCTGCCGGGGGGATCGAGTGCGTCGCCTCGGTCCTCGAGCTCCACCACGGCTTCGTCCACCCCTCCATCAACTGCGAAGACCTGCACCCCGACCTCGAAGCCTACGCCGGCCGCATACCCCACGAGTGCGTCGACCTCCCCGGCCTGAAGGCGGTCGCCAAGGCGAGCTTCGGCTTCGGAGACGTGAACGGCTGTGTGATTTTCCGAAAAATCCCGTAACTTTATAAGTGGGCCTGCGGTGATACCCGCTTGGGAAAGGCCGCAAAATTGCCGGCGATGCCGGCCGCACCGAAAGCGATGCAGAAGCGGATCGGCTCTGCCGCGGGACGGCCGTCACCGCCAAAGAAACGGATCAAAGGATCGCTGCAATGGACACGCAGGAAGTTTTCAAAAAAATCGTCGAGATACTGACCCCGTTCGCCAAGAACGAGGAAGCGCTCTCCAACGTCACCATGGAGACCTCGATTCAGGAAGATCTCGAGGTCAACTCCGCGAGGCTGGTCGACATCGTTCTCGAAATCGAGGACGGCTTCGACATCGAGATCTCCGACGACGCCGCCGACCGGGTGACGACCGTCGGCGATGCCGTCAACCTGATCGCCACGACCGGCTGATACCTGAAGCCGCGAGGCGGGACTCCCCCCGCCTCACCGCCGTTCTCCCGTGACTTCATGGAGATACCCCCCGAGGATCTGGCCACCCTCACCCGGGTAGAGCGCACGGCCCTGGCGTTCGCGAGCAGGATCAACGAATCCCCGCGCCTCCGCGCCGCCACCCACTGGATCAACAGAAACGTCCACCGGCACTTCGTCACCCTGCTGACCAGCCGCCGCATCCACCTCGTCGGCATGGACAGGATGGTCGGCCTGCGTCCCGACCGGGGCGTCCTGATCGCCTCCAACCACCGCACCTACTTCGACCAGTACATCATCGCCAGCTACCTGTACCGGCACGTCGTGCACTGGAACCAGTTCTTCTTCCCGGTGCGCTCGGCATTCCTGTACGACACGGTGCCCGGGATCCTCTCCAACCTCGCTTTCAGCACCATGTCGATGTTCCCGCCGATCTTCCGGCCGCGCCACAAGCGGGGGGTGACTCGGGCGGGGCTCGACTTCCTCGCCGAGCGCCTGAAGTCGCCTCAGACCCTGGTCGGCATCCACCCGGAGGGAACGCGCAACAAGAACAGCGATCCCTACGAGCTGCTGCCGGCCGAGCCGGGGTTCGGCCGCGTCGTCCTGCACGCCCGTCCGATCGTCATTCCGATTTTCATCAACGGCCTGAGCGACAACCCGGCCGAGGAAGCGCGCCGGAACTTCGGACGCGCCCGGCCCGTGATCGTCGTGTACGGGGACCCGGTCGACATGTCGGAGTTCGACGGGGTCGACCCGAGGCTGTTCCGCAACCAGGTGCAGGTCGGACGCAAGGTCCTGAAGGAAGTGGCCCGGCTCGGCGAGATCGAGCGCCGGGAGCGGGAGCGGCTGACCTCGGACTGAGAGGCGCTAAGCGCGGCGGATGGCCGCACAGGCGACGAACGGGCCGTCGTGCGACAGGCTGATGTCGACCCCGGTTGCCAGGCCGTCGAGGAGCAGCTCGGGAGGGTCGGGGCGTCCTTCGGCATCCGGAGGCCGGACGATCTCGAGGCGGTCCCGCGGCAGGTCGAAGCGCGCCGCCACGGCCCCGAGAGCGAGGGCGCGGACCGCTTCCTTCTGGCTCGTTCCGTCTTCCTTCCGCTCCACTGGCGACAGGATGTCGGCTTCACCGGTGCAGGCGACGGCGTGCACCCACTCCTCGTTCGCTTCCACCGCCAACGACAGCTGCAGATCCTCGTAGCGGACCGCGGAGAGGGACTCGTCGACGACGAAGCGCCTGTGCGCGAACGGGGTGCCGGGCCGCAGTTTTACGACCGCCTTGTAGGCCGCCTCCTTCGCCGCCCACAGCGACCACAGCAGAAGGCCGGGCTCCCGGCTCGTCCGCACCCGCTCCGCCTCTCCGGCGCTGCAGACCCGGTCGACGAAACGCCGCTTCAGGTGGTGGGCGGCTATGTGCGGGTCGCGCCGGTAAACGACGTCGTTGCCGACCCGCAGCAGGGCTGGGTCAGGGTCCATCGCCAAAGGTTACATCCCCCAGGTATCGGTCCTACATTCTGCCTTCCGCCCCGGCCGGGGCGGGGCGAACCTACCGGTTCACAGAAGGATACTCAAGAGTCCTGTCGACAGGAGGTCTGAAGCGGCCGTGAAACTTGCAGAACTGATCATCAGCGAAGCACGGGAGAGGGGGATTCGCCATTTCTTCGGGATTCCCGGGGGTGGTTGTCCTCTCGACCTGATGGAGTACGGCCGCCGGCTCGGGGTCGAGTTCGTGTCCGTGGCGCACGAGTCGGCCGCGGGGATAGCGGGAGCCTGCAACGGCCTGATGAAGGAGACCGCGGGCCTGGCGCTGTCGGTGAAGGGGGTGGGCGCGGGAAACCTCGCCGGCGGGGCGGTCAACGCCTACTTCGAGCGGGCGCCCGTCATCTGCCTGTGCGAGTCCTCCGCGTCGACGGTGACCCGGGGCGAGCTCGTGCAGCAGTGCGCCCACGAGGAGCTGTTCGGCTCGGTGGTCAAGTACAGCGGCACCCTGAACCCGGAGGCCGCGCCCGGGATGCTGCGGGAGGCCTCCTTCCGCGCCCTCGACGGCCGCCCCGGGCCTGTCCTCCTCGACCTGCCCTCCGACCTCGGAGCCGCGGACTGCGACGGACCGCTGGCGCCCCTTCCGGCCAGTGTCGACCCGCCTGCGCCGGCCCCTTCCATCGAGGCGGCGCGGGCCTTTCTCGAACGATCCGCCAAACCCGCAGTCGTCGCTGGGGCCGACGTGACCCGGGCAGGGGCAACCCGGGAGCTGGTCGAGCTGGTCGAGCGCATCGGAGGGGTGGTGCTGTCGACGATGGACGGACGCGGTGCCTTTCCCGAGTCCCACCCCCGCTGGGCCGGAGTGATGACCGGGAGCTGGGTGGCCAACACCGTCGAAATGGAGGTGCTCGAGCGCGCCGACGCCGTGCTCTTCGCCGGGGCGGACGCGATGATGGCGCACGTGCCGTGGAGCTTTCCACTGCCGGTCTGCGAGCTCGTGGCCCGACCCGGGTACCTCTCCTTCACTCCCGAACCGGAAGTGAGAGTGGACGGCGACCTCAAGGCCTCCATCGCGCAGCTGACGACGGCGGGGGACGGCTTTCCCATGGCAGATCTGGCCGCGATCGACGCCGCGGTGGAGCCGCACTTCGCGCGGCCCCCGCACGCCCGGCTGGCGGCGCAAGACATCATCGAGATCGCCAGGGAGCTGATGCCGCCGGGAGGGGTGCTGTTCTCGGAGACCGGGATCTACATCACCATTCTCGAGCGCCTGTGGAAGGTCGACGATCCGGCAAGTTACCGGGGCACCAGCGGCGGGCGCACCATGGGCCTGACGATACCGGCGATTCTCGGGGCAAAGCTGGCAGCCCCGGAGATCCCGATGATGGGACTCGGCGCCGACGGCAGTCTGCTGATGCGGCTCGGAGAGCTGGAGACCCTGGCGCGCGTCGGGGTGGCGGTGCCGCTGGTGATCCTGAACGACGACGCTCTCGGAACCATGAAGTGGAGGCAGAAGGCGCGCGGGATGCCGGAGTACAAGCTGCAGCTGCAGAGGGTCGATTACGCCGAGGTGGCCAGGTGCTGCGGACTCGCAGGGGCAACCGTCGATACGCCGGAGGGGTTTCGGGAAGCGCTGAAAGCGGCTTTTTCCGCGGACGTCGGGACGCTGATCGACTGCCGCCTCGACGCGCAGGCGTACCAGGACAGCTTCGGTCCGACCATCGGCGTGCTCGATGCCTGAAATTCAAGGAGGGTAAATCCGATGTTCATCCAACGGCTTCGCATGGGTGGGCTGCTGTCGTTTCCCCCCGATATGGAGTTCTTCGAGCTGCAGCCATTGAACGTTCTTATTGGTCCGAATGCGTCGGGGAAATCGAACTTCATCGAGGTGCTGGAGCTCCTGCGCGCCACGCCGACGGACTTCGCCGCTGCGATCCGGGACGGCGGCGGTGCGAAGGAGTGGCTGTGGAAAGGGGATGAACGTTCGTCACCTGCGACTGTAGAAGTAGAAACAGGTCCGAATATGATGACGGACGAGCCGTTGAGGTATCGCATCTCGTTTAACACTATTGGACCTTTTGTCAACATCATCCACGAGGAAATCGAGGAAGGGTCTCCCAAGGGAGTAGAGCCAACTTGTTATTTCATCTTCCAGCAGGGTCACCCAGAAATCAACATTCGCAGGAGGATACCGCCGGGTGGATCAACCGAGGAGATAACTGTTCCGTCGAAAGAGCACTCGCTGGATCAATCCGTCCTAGCGCAGCGCAAGGATCCGGACCTATATCCGGAACTCTTCTGGCTCGGATGGCAGTTTCAGCAAATCCAAACGTTCCGCGAGTGGACGTTCGGCCGTTACGGTGCGTTGCGGCAGCCGCAACGAGCGGATCTTCCGGAGAAATGGCTGCTTCCCGACTGCAGCAATCTGGCCTTGGTGCTCAACCAGATTGAACACCAGGCTGGTCCGGTATTCAACAAGCATCTGAAACGTTTTTTCCCCCGGTTCGAGCGAATGTCCACCTCGATTTCCGGGGGGACCTTACAGTTTTTCCTGCACGAATCCGGCTTCAGTACCCCGATTCCCGCAACCCGGCTGTCCGACGGAACCATCCGATTCATTGCAATGCTGGCGACCCTGTTGAACCCATCGCCGCCCCCGCTCGTCTGCATGGAAGAACCGGAGCTCGGACTGCATCCCGACGCCGTGGCGCTGCTCGCCGACCTTGTCGTCGAAGCCTCCGGGCGTATGCAACTGGTGGTCACGACGCATTCCGATGCCTTTGTGTCGGCGCTGACCCATCAGCCGGCCTCCATCGTCGCCTGCGAGCGGCCAGGGGCTGGCACTGTGTTGCGTCGGCTCGACCCCGAAAAGCTCGCCGATTGGCTGGACGAATACAGGCTTGGCGACCTTTGGCGGATGGGGGAGCTTGGCGCCAACCCGTGACTGACATCGCCATCTACATGGAAGGCGGGGGTGTCGGCAAGGAAAACCGGGCAGCTCTTCGCCAGGGGATGGATTCGTTTCTTCAGCCCCTCAAAGAGGCAGCCAGGAACAAGGCGCTACGCTGGAAGCTGGTCTGTTGCGGCCCACGCAAAGAGGCATTCCAAGGATTTCGAAATGCCGTCATAAACGGGAATGATGTGGTGAATGTCCTTCTGGTCGACGCCGAGGCGCCGGTGAGCCAGTCGGCCCGGGACCACCTTCGATCCGGGGACAAATGGGATCTGAGCTTTGCCAACGAAGATGCCGTTCACCTGATGGTGCAGGCGATGGAGGCTTGGATCGTCGCTGACCCGGAAACTCTGGCAAGCTACTACGGGCAGGGTTTCAGGGGGCAGGGCCTTCCGAGGGCGGCCAATCTCGAGACAGTGTCAAGGGTTGATTTGATACGCCGCTTGAGCCAGGCGACGGAGCGCACGCAGAAGGGGCCCTACCACAAGATCAGGCATGCGAGCGATCTGCTGGCACGGATTGATGCGAACAAGGCAATGAAACGGTGCGGTCACTGCGATGAGTTGTTTACAGCACTGGGGCAGATGATTGCTGCGGCTTGATTCTCAGATCGCCACCGGGGCACGACCGCGTCCAGGCGGGCCTTCCTTTCCTCCCAATCCGGAATACACCGGCTGAGCAGCCGCGGGTCTCAGAACTTCAGCGATACCCGGGATCTGCCCCTGGATACTCGACCACGATCTTCCTGCACGAGCTTGTCAGGCATACCCGACCCGCGACGATATCCAGTATCGAGCCGGGAATGCGATCGGTCTCTTCAAAGATCAGCTCGGGCTTGGGGACGATGGCCGCGGAGGTGAACCTGCCTGTCACACATGGGGTCGACCTGCCAAGTAGCTTGTAGTCCGACCTTCGACCCCTGAGATTCCAAGGAAGTGGAGATTGACCGAGGCGCATCTGCCGGAGGTTTCATGTTCGACACGCACAGACTGGACGAGGCCCTGAGGAGCCGGCGGCTGAAGCTGGAGGAGGAGCGGGAGGCACTGCTGAAACGGGTGCAGGAGGTCTTGCGGCGGATTCGCCGCCAGCATGGGATCGAGGCTGCCTACATCGTGGGTTCCCTCAAGACCCCGGGGGCTTGGCGCAGCTCATCCGACGTCGACGTCGCGGTCAGCGGCTGTTCGCATGCGCTTTCTGGACGTGATGAAGGCCCTGGAGGAGGCGACCGACCGGCAGGTGGACGTCATCGACCTCGACCGTCATCCCGCGGCCGAGTCGTTCACCGAAGCGGGGCTCGAGGTCTATGGATAGGGATTCGTTCGCCGTCTTGCAGGCGGCACTGGACAGCCGGCGGGAGGAGCTGCACAGCCTCGCGGAGAGGATCCTCGAGCGGCGCTCCGGTTTCGCCGATACACCGGAAGGGGTGGACAGCATGGCCTACCAGCTCCACAACCTCTACGGCGGCTTCGAGCATTTGTTCGAGGAGATTGCCGGGACCTTCGAGAACCAGGTGGAAGGGGAGGGCTACCACACCGGCCTGCTGCGCCGCATGAAGCTGCGGATCGAGGGCATTCGGCCCGCCCTGCTGTCTCCTGAGACCGCGGAAATCCTCGACGAGTTGCGCCGCTTCCGGCATCTGTTCCGCCACCCCTGCACCGCGGACCTCGATCCGCTCAAAGTCGGGGAGATCGCCGGCCGAGTCGCCAGGCTCTGCGAGCGTTTCGACGCGGATCTCGACGGCTTTCTGCGACAGCTTCGCCCCGGGTAAACCCCGCAAAGCGGCCGCTGCCTTGGGGGTACATGTCAACCTGCCGCGGGAACGGCTCCAGCGACCGTACGTCCCTCAGTCCCGGCGGCTTCTTCCTGCTAAAACCGTACTCCGAAATGGAGGAACCCGGAGTATTCCATGAGGCCGGATCCCAAAGCCGCCCCGGCTGAGGTCTCGACCCCGAGGGCGAAGCGGCCCTGGCGATAGGTGCCGCTCAGACCCAGGAGCAGGCTGTTTTTCGCGGCTTCGGAGATCAGCCTCTCTCCCGATACCAGAACGGATGTCCCGGCTCCCAGGAAGGTCCGCTCGGTGTCCAGCGACACCCCCGCAGTGACAGGCTTCTTTTAGCCCAGACGGGCGTCCATTCGGCCACCAACCCGAAGCCTCCACCGAAGCGATCGGCCGTGGGGTAAAACACGCGCGCGTTCACCATATACATCATATACATCCGTGATCCGTGAATATATACATCCGTGATCCGTGAATTTGTCCACGGAAACCCGTGGTGTGAACCAACCACGTTCTCGGTATCAGGTTTCGGTTTTCACCAAACGCGATACGGCGGCCCGCCTCCATGCCAAGTGAGTAGCCGTATCCCGAAGCGCCAGTCTTCGTCGGCCCCGTTTCTTGGAGGAGAGGTCGATGTCGTAGTCGGTAAAATTGATGGCTCGTCAGTAGAATTCGTGGGTGAATTGGGGTACGGGTAAATCGCCAAGCTGATGGAACGAAGCGATTTGGAGTGCCTTGAAGGTGCGGAATCCGAATGCTTTTCTCACCGTCAGATTCCATTTCAGGTTCAAGCCCTCGACAATGCCGTTGTTGAACTGCTTCTTGGCCCTGAACCAATTTAGGATGAGCTCTTGATGACGCCGCAGCATCTTGGCGATGTCTTTCATCGGGTTCGATGTTGCTTCTCATCGTACGGAAACACCAGCGCTGGAGAAACTTCCCTGCCCCCAGCCGGTAGAGGTCGGTCAGGTGGTGCTTGCCCGTGCTCCAGGGGACTTTCTCGACGACCATCCGGCCGCAGGCTTTGCAGGCAACCCGGCGCATGCGATACACCAGAAAGACCGGAAACCCCCAGAGGGGAACAAACTCGAACAGCCGTGCCTCGGTGGCCGTGTCATAGGTGGGGGACAAGTGACCGCAGCCGCTGCACGCGGCCCTGGAATTTTTCCGTGGTCTGATCCTCACCATCATCCTTCCGTGCCTGTCAAAATGACTGCCCTCAAACACAAACTGCTTGAACGTCGTGCACCGGTTGAGTACCGTGATCAGGCGCATCATTCCCTCCACAGGTAGTTGGGATCGGTCTTGGTGGACTGTCCCAACATACCGGGGATGATGCGCCTGTGCTACCTTGGCCTCCTCTATGCCCATCCCCGCAGCGTCCCCTCCTCACCCACAGATTCTCCAGAGGAGCCCTTTTTCAAGGACCTTTTTCCGTCGGTCTGATGCCAACTACAGGAGAGACTTGTTTGCGATCGCCATCCTGCGCTTCTGAACCATGCCCGGACAACCCCGATACACCCCGATTCACGAGTCGGTTGAGGTTGAATTGAAATGACGGCACCCGGCCCCTTTTCCCTGCGTCTCACCCACAAAACAGCCGCGCCGCCGGAAGCGGTGTTCGCCGCCTTCACGGATCCGGAGCAGCTGATGGACTGGTGGGGCCCGCCCGGATTCACCGCGCCGAGCGCCGACGTCGACCTGAGGGTCGGCGGCATCTATCGCCTGGAGATGCAGGCGCCGGACGGGGATCACATGTTCGTCAAGGGGACTTTCCGGGAAATCCTCCCGCCCCGCAGGCTGGTAATGACCTGGGAATGGGAGCAGACCAGCATGGACGGGGAGGTTTCAACAGTCACCATCGAGTTTCGCCGCAGCGGCAAGGGGACGGTGATCGAGCTGATCCACGAAGGTTTCAGTTCCGAGGATGTGGGCGCCCGTCACCAGAGCGGCTGGGAAGGCTGCCTCGCCTCTCTGGACGAGCACCTGACCGCCTAACACTGCGGTCCTGCACCGGGAGCAGTTGGTCCGCTGGTTCTGCGAGGCTCGAGTTTTTTAACCGATAAACTGGACTGCTGAATCCGGGGAGTAATGAAGGATCCGCATACGGAATCCGCAGATTCCTACACGGACGCCAAGGGCCGCAAGCGCTGGCACAGAAACGACTGGCTGGCGGAGGAGCTGGCGCGCCTGCATGATTTCCTAGTAATCGGGGGGTACGAGGAGACCCACGCCGCGGTCTACAAGCGGCTCTTCTACACCATATCTCGGTACTCCGAGCCGGTGGACGGTCTGCACGCCGAGGGCCGCCTCGGGGAGATTCCCGACGTCGGGCCGACGATCGCCGTTCTGATCGGCGAGTACCTGCGGACCGGCACCTGCGCCAAAAAAGAGGAGTGGGCGGAGCACAGACCGATCACTCTCCTCGAGATCGCCGAGGTGCCGGGGCTTGGGGCGAAGATGGCCCGCACCCTGTACGCCGAGCACGGCATCGACAGCCTCGATGCCCTCCAATCCGCCCTGGCCTCGGGAATGCTCGACCGGGTCAAGGGACTCGGCGCCAAGACTAGGGAGAAGATCGCCCGCCACGTCGCCGAGCGGCGGGCTGAATGAGAAGGTCGGCCCTATCGCGGGGCTGCGAACAGGAAGGACAGCAGCGAGAAGCGCTCCCCTTCGGTCACCGGCAGCACCTCGTGCAGAAGCGAGCTGGAAAAGAGGATGGCGGCTCCCGCCCGCGGGCGATACAGGTCCGGGCCGTACTCGGGAAAGCGTAGCTCACCCCCCTGAAAACCGTCGTTGAGGTTGACGGTGAGCCCGAAACGGCGGTGCGACGTCGAGGGGCTGAGGTTGTCCCGGTGGGCGTGGAAGAAGCCCCCCTCCGCGGAGCCGTAGCAGACGATCTTGAACCCCTCGAAGCGGGTGGCGCGGTAGGCGAAGGCCTTCTGCAGCTCGGGGATGACCCGGCGCCCGATATGCGATGTCAGCTGCTGCAACAGCCCGGGATCGCTGACGACGTGGTCGCGCCGCCGCTTGCGGTCCCAGGCGACGACATCGGCGCGGCGCCCGCCGAGGCTGGCCTCCACCCCGGTGGCCGCGGCCCCATCCCGCCGCCATTTCGAAATCAGCTCCGCGCACCAGGCCTCGTCGAGCACCCGCGGGACGATGAGCACGGGGGCCGGGGATTCGACAAGCCTCCCTTCCCGCCCGGGTCCGTCTTCCGCGAGGAGTTCTCCGACCTCTGCTGCCGCCCGCGCCGGGTCCGCGAGACCGTACCACCCGAGGATACGCAGGTTTTCGTCGAGCAGGCAGACTCTCGGTTTCGCCGAGGCGACCCCGTACGGCTCGCTGACCGGGGTTCCGGGCTCGGTGAAGGTGTCGAAGGAGAACGGCGTTTCCCCGATTTCGCTGTCGCCGCCGGAAATGACCCCAAGGATCTCCACCCTGGCCTCGCACCCGCGGGTCAGGGCCGTAGCGAACTCCTCGGCCGCGGCCCCCTGTGAGCGCTCGGCAAATATCAGGGCGCAGGGGGTGCCGCCGGCGCGGCCGTAGAACCGCACCGGGTCCCCGGATGGGCAGGGCAGGGCGAAGTCCGGGGCGCGCAGGCCCGGCGCCAGGGGACCGCGGCTCACCGGCGCCGATCCCGGTGCACGGAAGCCCCCCGGGCACTCCAGGGGCTCTGAAGCGTCGGCTGCACGTGGGCTCGGTTCTCCAGGGCGCCCCTTGCCTTGCAGCCGGACCTCCCGAGGATGCGGCCTCCGGTGCCGGGCAAAAAGATTCCCGGCCGCACCGTGTCCCCATGCGCGCGGGGGAAGATGCGATGGTGTATTTTTTCGACGCCGATCCGGTCGAGAGCGCTGCTCAACCGGTTTTCAAGTGGCATGGCATCTCTTGCATGGTGAGCGACAAAACATGAAAGGGCGGTTTCCCCCTGGCAAGCAGACCGCAGGTAGCGCACTGCTGCTGGCCGCTGTCCTTGTCGGCTGCTACTCCCGCGCCGGCCAGCCGGGGGACTACGCTCCGGGGATCAGCCACCTCGACGAACGCTCGCTCGGCAATACCGGGGCGGCGGCGGCGAGGGAAGGCCAGGTCGTCCTCCTTCACCTCGAAAGCCCGGAGGCGGAGCAGGCCCATCGCGGCGATACGGGAGAAATCGGTACGGACGTGATTCCCCTGGTCTTCGAGCGCCGGTCGCAGCGAACCCTGCGTATCAGAACCTGGGCCCACCCTTCGAGCCGGGTCGAGCTGATCGATGCCTCCGGAGCGGTTCTGCTCGGCGTCGGCGGCGCTACGACGTCCGCCACTGCCGAGATTCCCCGGGGGCGGTACAATCTGTGCGTATCCCAGGGCGAGGGGCGCAGGGGTGTGGGGGCGCTGTTCGTACGCCCCGATACGATAGTGGTTTCCAAGGATTGTCCCGGCTGCAGCCTGTCCGGAGCCGATCTCAGGAGGGCGCGGCTGGCTGCCGCGGACCTGGGCGGCGCTGACCTTCGCGCCGCGGACCTCACCTCCGCGGACCTGACCGGGGCCCGGCTTTCCGGGGCAAACCTGAAGGGTGCGGTGGTCAACCGGGCGCGCCTGTCAGGGGCGACTTTGCGGAAGGCGGATCTCACCGGCGCCGATGCGATCGCCAGCGTCCTGTCCGGGGCCGATCTCGGAAAGGCCGTGGCCCGCGACGCCAGCTTCGACAGCACGAGCTTGAAGGATTCCGACCTCTCCGGAGCTGACCTGACGCGGGCGACCCTGCGGGGCGCCGTGCTCAGCGGCGCGGACCTGCGCGGGGCCCGCTTCGTGCGCTCGGAGCTCGACGGGGCGGTCCTGAAGTCCGCGCGCCTGGGAGATGTCGACTTCGACGGCGCGCGGCTGGTGGGGGCCGATCTGGGGGAAGCTGTCATCGACAAGGTCAACTTTTTCGCTGCCGATCTGCGCCGGGCAAACCTGAAGGGGGCCCGCCTGGGGCGGGTCAGGTTCCAAGGGTGCTCCCTGATCGGCGCCACATGGATAGACGGGACGGTTTGCGGCTACCAATCGCTGGGGCGCTGTATTCCGATGCCTCCGGGAATGATGCTGCCGGGACTGGTCCAGTCCGTGGTTCCCGCGGATACGGGGGCGGCCGAAGCTCCCCGGAGGTCAGGCGAGTGAAGCGAAGATCCGGAAGCATCGCGTCGAATTGCCGTTCCCTGTCCCGCATTCTGGCCCTGGCTGCCTCGATCGGATCGTGTCTTTTTCTCTCCGCCGCGGCCGCGGCTGCTCAGAAATCGCAGTTCACGCTGCCGACTCTCGACGGCGAGCAGTTCTCCCTGCAGGAGGCACTGAAGCAGGGTCCGGTGGTTCTCGATTTCTGGGCGACGTGGTGCAAGCCGTGCATCAAGGCGCTGCCGAAGCTGCAGGAAATCGCCGAGGAATACCGCCAGCGCGGGGTCGGGGTATACACCGTGAACACCGACGGGCCGCGCAATCAGCCCAAGGTGCGGCCCTTCCTGAAGCGCCACCGGCTAGAGCTGCCGGTCCTGCTCGACCACACGAGAGAGGTGATGAAGCAGTTTCAGCTCTCCGTCCTGCCGGCTACCTTGATCATTTCGACCGAAGGGGCGGTAGTTTACAGGCACGTGGGGTACAAACCAGGGGACGAAACCGGGCTCCGCGACAAGCTGGCGGAGCTGCTGGCAGCGCAACCCGATTCGACGGAAGGCAGGAGCGAATGAAAACCAGGAACAGGACTCGATGGCGGGCGGCCGTAACGGTCGCGTGCAGTGCATTTTTGGTCGGTGGGCCGGGCGGGGCCCAGGCGCAGGTGGTCGCCGGGGATATCGCCCCCGAATTTGAGCTTGAATCCGTGGACGGACAGCTCGTCTCACTTGGCGACTTTCGCGACGAAAAGGTTGTCTTTCTCAACATCCTCGGGAACACCTGACCGTACTGTATCGCGGGGGCCGCGAATTCCGAAGCGATATGGCAGGACTACGGGGGCGACCGCTTGATTGCACTCGGCATCGACATCTGGAACGCCGATCCCGCCAACGTCCAGGCGGTGTGGATCGACGACGGGCTGGCTTCCTACCCGATGCTCGTCAACGGGTCCCAGGTAGGCAGTGACTACGGCGTCGGGCAGGACTACTACTTCGTGATCGATCACGAGGGGATCGTCCGCTATCGTTCCGGGGCCGGGCCGCTCGGCGAGCGCTTCGTCGACGGGGAGATCCGCGAGGCGATCGAAGCCTCTCTCGAGGACCTCGCGGAATTCCTGGAGGAAGAGGAAGAAGAGGTGGAGGAAGTGACCACGGAAGTAGCGGCTTCGCCGCAGCTTCCGGCCCGGTTCGAGGTGGGGCAGGCATTCCCGAATCCCTTCAATTCCGAAACCACGCTGTCTTTCACGGTGAACTCGGCCGGGCCGCTGACCCTGGTGTTGTCCGATCTGAGTGGGCGGGTGGTGCGCGACTGGTCGGGGCATTTCGAGGTGGGCAGGCACTCCCTGACCTGGAACGGACGCGACCAGGAAGGGAATGCCCTCGCCAGCGGGGTGTACCTCGCATCCGTGCGACAGGAAAGCCGGGTGGTTACCCGGAAGGTTACCCTGCTGAAGTAACCCTCCGGCGCGACGCCGGCGGACAGGCGCTGAAGGAGGTGGGCACCTTCGGCCGGCCCCGGGGTTCCACCCGAAAACAATTGGGCCGGGCATCGCAGCGCCCCCCAAACAGGGCTGCGCATAATTCGCTGCATCGTCGACGGGCCGGATACATCGCCGGCAGACAGCCTACTCCACCAGGGCCACCCTGAGGCTGTCGATCTGCCGGTCGCCAAGTCCGGCGGACCGGGCGAACCCCTCGGCCCCGCCGTACCGGGCCTCGAGGAAGTCGAGGACCTTGACCATGCATTCCGGCGGGCAGAACTCGCGCTGGTAGTCGCGCCAGTCGCGAAGGACCGCTCCCCCTTCGACCTCGGGGGGCTCCGACTGCCAGCGATCCCACAGATACCTCGCCGTCAGGCCGTAGTCCTGGGCAATCGTCTCTTTCGCAACACCGGCGAGCTCGAGAAGCAGGGCGCTGATCACCCCGGTCCGGTCCTTGCCCCCGGCGCAGTGGTAAAGAGCGGGCAGGGCCTCCCGCCCAGCCAGGATCGCCAGTACCTCGCCCACCTGTTCCTCGCGATGCTCGATCCAGGAGGAGTAGGAGCCGAAGATCCGGTCCGCAGGAGTGCCGTCCGCGATGGAATAGGGGAGGGGCTCGTCGCCGACGAGGTTGTGGTGGCGGTAGTTCACCTCCGACGAGGAGGCGAAGACGTTGGGAAGCTCCGCCAGCTCCCGGGTCCGGCGCAGGTCGATGACGGTGCGCAACCCGAACCCGAGAAGGGTCTGCTGGTCGTTTGCCGTCAGCCTGTGCATGCTGTCGGCGCGGAAGAAGGTTCGCCACCGAACCCGGCGTCCGTCCGTCGTGGGGTAGCCCCCAATGTCCCGGATGTTGAATGCCCCCTCCGTTTCGATTCTGCGGCCGGGTGTCTCGCCCATTGCTCCCCCTTTCTGGTGTGTGAAATGATCCAAGTCTACAGTACGGTCAAATGGCAGGTGCCGGGGCAGCCTTTGCCGATCGAATGAATCCGGAGGCCCTCGGGCAACCGGCGCTGCCATTGAGGCTGTCCCGCGTTTTCTGCCGGTCAGAGCACTTTGCTCGTAAGGCGAATCTCCATCCCTTCGAACCCCAGCACTTCGTAGCAGGTCCCGCCGGTGCAGGCGAGACCGGTGCGCCGTTTGCCGGCGAACAGGGTGGCGGTGTGGGCGTCGCGGAACAGCAAGCTCGCCCCCAGGGTCCACCAGTAAGTCGCGCCCGACTGCGAGGCCCCGGCCTCCAGCGGGTCGTTTGACCGCTGCAACTGCAGCGACCAGGTCCAGGCCGGAAAGCGGCTGACCTCGGCGGCGGCCAGCAGGTTCTCGTAGGGAAACTTCCTGCTGCCGAAGCGGCGGTCGACGTCCTGGAACTGCAGGTCGGCGGCGACGGCGTAGCGCGAGCCCGCGGACCAGTCCCACCGGGTGCCCGCGGTCACCCGCCGCTCGTTCTGGAGAATGCGGCTGCGCGCGAAATCGAGGAAGACCTGCCAGTACAGCTCCTCCCCCACCGGGGAATCGAGCTGCAGGAAGTACTCGCTCAACGACTTCTCCTCCTCCCCGGGACGGGAACCCCGGCGGGTGGCGAGGTTCCAGGCGGCGATCAGCCCGACCTGGCGCGGCAGGGCCCAGGTCAGCTCCGCCTGAAACCCGGTTTCGTCGTCGGGGAGCAGGGTGTGTGTCTGCCGGTTCAGGAGGAATGCCTCGTGCTCCCGGATCAGTGTCGGCGGGTTGTTGATGGCGGGAAAGTTGAAGTCGTCGTAGTCCTTGAATTCGAGGCTCAACCCCCAGGTCCCCCCGGTGAAGGTGCTGGAGAGGTAGAGGGCCCGCGCGTGCTCGCGGTCGAGGGAGAACCAGCTGTCGAGGGCCGGATCGATGCGGGCGTACTCGCCGTACAGATCGCCGTACCAGTCCGGCAGCCCGAGCGCTTTCAGCAGCGGTCCGAAGCGGACCCGGGCATGGGTGGTGGCCCCGCGCTCTTCGCCGTCGAAGTCCAGGACTCCCATCCCGACCTCGAGGCCGGCCACGGGACGGGCGCTGAAGGCCCCCCCGGAAACGCGGCCTTGGCGGCGCTCCGGTCCCTTCTGGCCAGGGGCGAGCTCGCTGTCGACCGACCGGCCGGTCAGAAACGTCAGGTCGACGTCGCCCCGGCGGTAGCGGACCTGGAATCCGTCGAGGTCGCGCATGATCTGGTAGCGCCTCCGGGAGACGCGGTTTTCGGTGACGACTCCGGGGAGCTCGAAGGCGTGCAGCAGCAGTCCGCTGCCGACGAGGGTGTAGTAGGTCCCCGCGGTCGCCTCGAAACCTCCCTGCCGGTAGGAGAGGGATCTCTGGGCGAGGTGGAAGTAGTCGCGCCCGCCGGCGCTGGAGCGGAAGGCCTCGCTGCGCAGGCTGGCGAGGAATCCCGAGGTTTCGAAACCGAAGTTCAGCTGCTGGTAGACCGTGCGCAGATCGCCGGGCTCCGACCCGGGCAGGTTGCCGAACTGGTATTCGTGGTGGGCTGTCAGCTGCGGCTGGGAAGCAGCAGGTCCCGCGGCAGCCAGCATGCCGGCGAGAAGCGGACAGGCGAGTCGCCGGAGGGGTGATGGAGCTTTATCTGCTTTCTGCCGCATCGTAGTTTCTCGACATCAAAGACAAGCGATTCAGTGGATAGGCTCAATGGAGCGAAGCGTTTCGAGGGACTGGACGGAAAGCAGGCGGGGCAGCGTTCGCAAAAACCGCGGCCGGCAGGCCTGACCATGGTCGTCGACTGGGGAATGGGACCGAACCGGCAGAGGGACCTGCTGGATGCCGGCGGTTCCTGTATCGATTTCGCCAAAGTGGCGGTCGGGGTTTCCCGGCTTCTTTCAGGCCCCCTTCTGCAGGGCAAGATCGACTCCTATCTCGCCGGGGACATAGAGCCGTTTCCGGGCGGACAGTACCTCGAGTATGCGGAAACGGAAGGGAAGCTCGAGCGCTATTTCGAAGCGGTCGCGGAGACCGGCTACCGTTGGGTCGAGGTCTCCGACAACCTGCTGCCGGCCACCGCGGCCTGGAAGGAGGCGACGATCCGCAGGGCAAGGGAAGGGTTCGGCCTGAAGGTCCTCGGCGAGGTCGGCAGGAAGGAGGGCTCGAAAACTCCATACCTCCGCTGGACAACGCCAGGATATGCCTCGAAGGCGGGGCCCGGCTCATCCTGCTGGAGGCGGCCGAGCTGCTGGCGGACGACAGCGCGACATCGGCAGCGGTCGAGGACATCGTTGCCTCCCCCGGTCTGGAGAAGGTGATGTTCGAGCTTCCCGGTCCCTGGATCGGCGGGGTGACCGCGAGCGACGTCCATCGCTTCCGGTGCGAGCTGATCGACCGCTACGGAACCGAGGTCAACATCGGCAACGTCGCTGCCGACGACCTGATGTCGCTCGAGGCCAACCGCCGCGGTCCCGGCGTCAACGCCGGCAGCTGATCGGCCGGGCGACCAGCTGCGAACCGCAATGACACCCAGCCGATCCGCGTCCAGTACAGCGAACCCCGCAGGCCGCCCTTCATGAGGTCGGCCACCGCCTTCGCACCCGGAAGCATTTCCGGCCTCTTCAAGATCATCGCCGACGACAATCCGGAGAAGATGCACTCCCTCGGGCTCAGCTTCACCGTTACCGAGGGGGCCGAGGTCATGGTTTCGGAATCCTCCCGTACCGCGGTCACCTTCAACGGCGAGGAGATCCGCTTCCCGACGGTGGCGACCCTGACCAGACGGCTAAGCGACCGCGATTTCCACGTCTCCGTCGAGTCGGCCCTGCCGCTGAGCTGCGGATTCGGCCTGAGCGGCGCCTCCGCCCTCGGCGCGGCGTACGCCATCGACCGCCTCCTCGGCCTCGGCATGGCCGCCGAAGAGCTGGCACTGCACGCCCACGTGGCCGAGGTGGAGAACCTGACCGGCCTCGGGGACGTCTGCGCCCAGTACCACGGCGGATGCCTGGTCAAGCTGAGGCCGGGGGCGCCGCTGGTGGCGCAGCGCCTGGCGGTTGCGGAGGGGGAGCCGATCCATTTCCGGTATTTCGGGCCGATAAGCACCCGGGAGGTGCTGTCCGATCCCGACCGCCGCGCCTCGGTGAACCAGGCCGCGGACGCCGCCCTGCGGCAGCTGTCCGGGCTGACCGGCCGGGAGGGGGTGGCGGTCGCCGAGTGCGTGCGCATCTCCAGGCAGTTCGCCGGGGACAGCGGCCTGATGACCGATCCCCGGGTCAGGGAGGCGGTCGCTTCGGTGGAGGCCTCGGGAGGGTCTGCCTCGATGATCATGCTCGGGCACGCCGTCTTCAGCACCGCCCCGTTCGCAGGCTCGACCGAGACGGCGCTGGCCCTGGCCCCCGCCAGGGTGCTGGACTGACCATGGCCGACGTTCCAGAAACCCACCCGCGCTACGAATCGCTGCGGCTGCGGGACGCCGTCGTCGCCGGCGTCGACCGCGGGGTGACCTCGGTACACGGGCTGATCGCCCACGGCCGCGGCGAGGCGTTCGACTACCTCCTCGGGGAGCGCACCCACTATTTCGCCCGGGAGGCGGTCGCCGCGGCCGCGGCCATGCTGGCGGCCGCGCAGAGGCCGGTGCTGTCGGTCAACGGCAACGCCGCGGCCCTTGTCGCCGATCGGCTGGTGGCGCTCGCCGCGGCCCTCTCCTGCCCCCTGGAGGTCAACCTGTTCCACAGATCGCAGGAGCGCGAGCGGGCCATCGAAAAGCTGCTGGTCGCAAGCGGCGCCACCCGGGTGCTGCTGCCTGCCGCGGACACCTTTCTCGAGGGGATCGACTCCAACAGGCGGTACGTCCACCCGGAGGGGATCCACCGGGCGGACGTGGTCTTCGTGCCCCTCGAGGATGGCGACCGCTGCCAGGTGCTGCGCGCCGCCGGCAAGGAGGTGGTGACCGTCGATCTCAACCCCCTGTCGCGCACGGCGAAGCTGGCCAGCATCTCCATAGTCGACAACGTCGTCAGGGCGATGCCCCTGCTGATCGAGGCGGCAGGCCCCTCGGCCTCCGACCCGGAAGGGAGCCGGCGCTTGCTCGGGGCGTACGACAACGGCCGCGTCCTGGAGGCGGCGGAGCAATGCATGAGGAACCGATGAAGGGGACTTGGTCCGGGCCCTCGGGAGCAGCCGGGATTTTCGGGCCCAACCTGCGGGAAGCGGCGGCCGGGGGTCGGTCGGGAATCCTCGCCGTTTCCTCGGTTCCCCGGAGAGGCCCCCAGATGCCGAACCCCTGTCTCCGGCTCGGACAAGAGCGGAAGGGCGCCGGATGAAACTGTACCCCGACCATGAGCTGCCGACCCGCGACGATGTGGTCGCCGCCCGCCGCTTCATCGCCCCCTACCTGCCGCCGACTCCGCTGATCAAGGCCCACTCCCTGTCGCAGCAGCTCGGGTTCGACTACTACGTCAAGTGCGAAAACGTGCAGCCGGTGGGGGCCTTCAAGGTCCGCGGCGGCGTCAACCTGCTGGGGAACCTCGACGACGGCGTCAAACGCCTCGGGGTGGTCACGGCGAGCACCGGAAACCACGGGCAGTCGATCGCCTTTGCCGGCGGCTTGTTCGGCATCCCGGTGATCATCTACGCCCCGGAGCGGAACGCCAACCCGGTGAAGATCGAGGCGATGCGCGCCCTCGGCGCGGATGTGCGCCTGTTCGGGCGGGACTTCGACGAGGCGCGCGGGGAGGTCGAGCGGGTCGCCGCGGCCGAGGGCCGGCGCTACGTCCACTCGGGCAACGAGCCGCTGCTGATCGCAGGAGTCGGCACCATGGGCCTGGAGATCGCCGACGCCTTCCCCGACGTCGAGGTGATCATCGCCCCGGTAGGGGGAGGCAGCGGCGCCACCGGTATCGCCCTGGCCGTCAAGCAGCAGCGGCCCGGGACGCGGATCATCGGCGTCCAGTCCGCCTCGGCACCTGCCTGTTGGGAGGCCTGGAAGAAAGGACGGCTGGAGGTCGAGTGCGCGATGAATACCGAGCACGAAGGCCTGGCGACGCGGGTGCCGTTTGCGATGACCATGCAGCTCATGTGGGAGCTGCTCGACGATTTCGTGCTCGTCACCGACGAGGAGATCAATGCGGCGATCCGCCTGCTGGCGAGGCACACCCGGCAGCTGGCGGAGGGGGCCGGGGCCGCGGCTACGGCCGCCGCGGTCAAGCTGCAGGAGGAGTTGCAGGGGAAGAGGGTTGCCGGGGTGCTGAGTGGGGGCAACCTGCCGCTGGCGCGCCTGGCCGGGCTCTTTGCCGGGGAGTCCTGAGGACGCCGGGCGGGGTTCCCCTTGCAACGTGGAAGCCGGGAAGGCCCCAATCCTCCCGGTCGACTCGCGATTTCCGGATTGATCTCGACAGCTGACGTTTTTATCGAAAGGCACCACCATGACACCTGCGACAACTCCCGAGCAGATACGGGCAAACCTGGCGGAAATCCCCCGCATCAGGTGGTCGCACATCCCGACGCCGCTGGAAGAGTGGAAGAGACTGCGGAGCAGGATCGGCGGTCCGCGCCTGCTGGTGAAGCGGGACGATACCACCGGGTTGGCCTACGGGGGCAACAAGTCGCGGCACTTCGAGTTCGAGATGGCGCACGTGAGGAACCAGGGCTTCGACACCCTGATCTGCATAAACAACTTCCACTCGAACCACGCCAGGGTCGCTGCCGCGGCATGCGTCAAGGCCGGGATCCGCTACATCCTCCTATCCGTGGGGGAGACGGAGCGCCCGCTGCAGGGGAACCTCCTGCTGGTCAAGCTGATGGGAGGGGAGATCCACCGCCTTTCCGCGGGGGAGGATTCCTCGGCCTGCGCCGAAGCCATCGCCGCCAGGGTGCGGGGCCAGGGCGGGAAACCCTACATCCTCAACGAGGACTGGTTCCCCCAGATCATCGGGACCATCGGCTTCGTCGAGGCAGGCCTCGAGCTGATGTCCCAGCTCGCGGCGTACGGTGTCCAGCGGATTCACGTCTGGGGGCTGGTCGGCGCCTCCCTGCCGGGACTGGGTCTGCTGGCGAAGAACCTCGGGCTCGACTGGAAAGCCTCGATGGTCCTCTACAGCCCCGGCAACGTCGACGAAGTCCGCGAGGGGATGGTGAAACGGTGCAGGCAGGCCGCGGAGTTCATGAAGCTGCCGCTTCCCCTCGACCCGCAAGACGTCGAGATCGTCGACGGCTTCTCCGGACCGGCGTATGCGGCACCGACCGATGCCGCCTTCGAGGCCATCCACCTCGTGGCCCGGACCGAGGCGGTGATCCTCGATCCCAACTACACCGGGAAGTCGATGTCGGCGCTGATCGACGGCATCAGGTCGGGTGGGTTCGCAGGAGATCGGACGCTCCTCTTCCTGCACTCGGGAGGCCTGCCGCAGGTGTTCGCCTTCAACGAGGAGCTGGCGGCCTGGAGGGGCCCTGGGGTGGACTAGGGTTCGGCTGTCGAGGAAGACGCCGGGTATCCGGGTCGATCGTTGCACCGCGGCATTTCATGAGGAAGCCGGCGGCGCCGGAAATCATGTCCTTTCCCAGGTTGAGGACTGTCCGGGCCCGTGCCGGGAGCCCCCTGCGGGTTAGGTGGGGGGACCGGCGTCGGGGCCGGCCGTACCCGGTTGAGAGGACGCCGCAGGGGCCCCTGCCAAGGCAGCCGGAAAGCCCTGCAGTCATAAGCGAATTCGCCTGATTCCAGATGATATCGATAGACAACGTCGCCAAGCAGTTCGGAGACCAGGTACTTTTCCGGAACGCCGGCTTCGCCGTCGGCCCCGGCGAGCGCATCGGAGTGGTCGGCCCGAACGGGGCCGGCAAGACGACCTTTTTCCGCATGCTCGCCGGCGAACTGCTGCCGGACGAGGGGGAAATCAGGACGCCGAAGAACTATCGCGTTGCCCAGCTGCGCCAGGAGTGGCTGCCCCGCCAGGGAGACACGGTTCTCGAGGCGGCGTTGCGGGAGTTCGCCCCCTGGTTCGAAGCGCGCGAGGCGATGAACCGGATCGAAGGGCAGCTGTCCGAATCCCCGAACGAGAAGCTCGTGGAGCGCTACCTGGAGATCGAGCACCAGTTCAGCATACTCGGAGGCCACCAGGTCGAGCAGACGGCGAGGGAGCTGCTCGCCGGCCTCGGCTTCGGTTCCGGTCAGTTCGGCCAGCCTGCGGTGCAGCTCAGCGGTGGCTGGCGGATCCGCTGTCACCTCGCCGGCCTGCTGCTGCAGGAGGCGGATCTGCTGCTCCTCGACGAGCCGACCAACCACCTCGACATCCGCTCGGTCAAGTGGTTCGAGGAGTTCCTCGAGCAGTACCGCCACTCGTTCATGCTGATCAGCCACGACCGCCGGCTGGTTCAGCGTCTCGCCCGCAGCATCCTCGAGTTCGCGCCGCCTCAACTGACCCTGTGGCCCGGGTCGCTCAGGCAGTACGAGACGCTCAAGCAGCAGCGCATAGACCAGCTGGAAGCGACGATCGCCAACAAACAGAAGGAGGTAGAGCGGCTCGAGGATTTCGCCAGGCGGTTTCGCGCCAAGGCGACGAAAGCCCGCCAGGCGCAGAACCGCCTCAAGACCGCCGACCACTACCAGCAGCAGATCGAGGAGCTCAGGGAGTCGATGCCGGTGGTCTCAAGGCGCCCGGCCAGCTTTCGCCTGGAGCTGGAGCGGCGCCTGCCCAGCCGCGTGCTGGAGTTCGAGAAGGCGGTTTTCGGGTACGGCGCGGGGCATCCCCTTTTCGAGCTGCCGCAGTGCCTCATCGAAGGGGGCCGGAAGATCGGCATCGTCGGCGTCAACGGTGCCGGCAAGTCGACGTTTCTGAAGTGCTGCGCCGGAGAGCTGCCCCTGTTGTCGGGCAGCCTGCGAAGCAGCGACCAGGTCAGCACCGGCTTTTTCGCCCAGCACCGCATGGAGGAGCTGCCCCTGCAGATCGTCACCCTCGACTACCTCGACGAGCAGAGCTTCGGCAACGCCCCTGTACGGGTGCGCTCCCTTGCCGCCAGCCTCGGGCTCTCCAGCAGCGATCTCGAGAAGCGGATCGAAGTGCTGTCGGGCGGCGAGAAGGCCCGCGTCAGCCTGGCGCGCATCCTGTTGTCCAGACCGGGCATGCTGCTGCTCGACGAACCGACCAACCACCTCGATCTCGAAGCTTGCGACGCCCTCAAGAACGGGCTGGCGACCTACGGGGGGACCTTGCTGGTGGTTTCGCACAACCGCGACTTCCTCGACTCTCTCGTCGACTGCATTCTCGAGATCCAACCGGGCGAAGCGGTGCTCTACCACGGCAACTACAGCGAGTGGCTCGAGCGCATTGAAGCCCGGGAGCAGGGTGGGCCTCCGAAGGCCGTCGAGCCGAAGAAGGCCGCGGGGAAGGGGAGGAAGACGGCGGAGAGGAAACGGCGCGAGGCGGAGCAGCGGCAGCAGCGCTCGAACCGCACGAAGAAGATCCGCAGGGAGGTGTCGGCCGCGGAGGCGAGGCTGAAAAGGTGCACGGAGGAGCTCGCCGAGCTCGACCGCAGGTTGTGCCTGCCCGAAAGCCCGAAGGATCCGGATTTTGCCGAATGGCTTAGGCGGCACGCCGAGCTGACCGCCGACCTTCCCGGACACGAGCAGCGCTGGCTGGAGGTTTCTGAGGAACTCGAGCGGCTCGAGGACCGGCAGTGAGGTTTGGAGTGTTCCCTCTCCGGGGCAGCGAGTTACCGATCGGCTACGGTGGACCGCCGCATTTCTCGCGCCGGCAGGTGCGGGATACGGTTTCAGGCGCGGCACGATTCTTGCGAATTGCCAACTGCCGGGCCCACAGCTATACTCGCGAAAAGGGAAATGTCATGTCCGAGGATCTCACCACCCGGGACGTGTTCCAGCAGCTCGACACCCGGCTCACCCGCGTCGAAGAAGACCTGCGCCAACTGCGAGCGGATACGAACGCCGGATTCGGCCGCCTCGATCTGCGGATCGACCAGGTTCAGCAGTGGCTCACCCAGCGCTTGGATCAGTGGCGACAGGGCCTTACCCAACGCATGGATCAGCTGCAGTGGCGGATGGTCGGTCTCTTCGTCGTCACCTGGATCACCGTCCTCGGCTCAATCTGGTTGAAATCCTGAGGAATTCCAGCATGTCCGAGGATCTCACCACCCGGGACGTGTTCCAGCAGGTCGACAGCCGCCTCACCCGCGTCGAGGAGGATCTGCGCCAGCTGCGAGCCGATACGAATGCCGGATTCGGCCGCTTCGACCTGCGCATGGATCAGCTGCAGTGGCGGATGGTCGGTCTTTTCGTCGCCACCTGGATCACCGTGGTCGGCTCGATCGTGTTGAAGCAGTAGCTACAGGTCCTCCGGCGGCCTGCGGAAGTACTCCTCCACCTTCTCTCCGACCTCGTACCCGAGAATACGCCGCGCCTTGTCGACGGGATACTTCCCCTGCTCGAGGTAGCTGTTGAGGTTGAACCATTGGTAGTGGTCCTCCAGCTCTTCGACCTCGAAGGCGAGACGGCAGGCGTTGACGAGATCTTCCCATACGATGGTGAAGGGCGGATGTGCCGCCCGCTCGCGGGGCTCGTCCGGCTTCGGCCCCAACCCGTTGAACAGGAACCAGACCGTGTCGATGCCGTACTGCCGTGCGTACGCCCGGGAGATCTCCATGCCGAGGAACTTCGTCACGCAGTAGTGTCCGGTCCCCGGAGCCGGGGGAACGTCGCCGACGCGGAAGTCGTGGTCGTACCACTGGCGCACCAGCTGCGGGCCGGTGTGCAGGACGCGCCGGATGCCGTGCTCGACCAGGGCGCGGCTGATGTTCTCGACGCCGCGGGTGTTCACCTCCCAGCTCAGAACCGGATCGTCGCGCACGACGCAGAGGTTGAACACTGCGTCCTGTCCCTCGCAGGCGCGGCTCACCGCCTTGGGGTCGCGGATGTCGACAGTTACTACCGGGTGACCGTCCGGATGCGGGACGACGTCGGTCAGAGTCAGCTCGTACTCCGCCGACAGGCCCGGCGTGATGAAGGGGCCGATGTTGCCGCATGCCCCGAAGACGACGACCCGTTTGACTTTTCTGGGGGAAGCGGTGGTCATCGGGAACCCCCCTTCCAGACAGCGGCAAAGTCGTGCTCGAACCCCTCCCGAATCGCCGCGCCGATCAGGAACCGCGGGTTGGGGGGATCGGCGCATACGTGCAGGACCTGCCAGCGCCGCACCCAGTTGAGCTCGGCGCTGGAGTCGCGGGCCAGGGCGGTGCGCACGGCGCGCGCCGCATCCCGAGGGTCGAGCCAGCCGGGGTCGGGGGCGGTGGCGTCGGCATCCTCCTCGAAGGTCAGCGTGCCCAGGCGCAGCGAGGTGCCGGTGATCGCGTGGTCTCGGGTGAACTCGCGTACTGTGAACTCGGCGAGGTAGCGCCACATGGTCTCCCCGGAAGCCGGCGGGAAAGGCTGGTGCATTTCGGTGATGTAGACGTTGCCGGGATAGCTTTCGAACAGGTCGAGGGTGCCGCAGTACACGAAGCGCCCGGCGCCGGCGGCGACCGCGGCCGCCATCAGGTCGTAGGTTCCTCGGGTGTACCAGTCGAGCTTCCCGGCATCGTCGGGGGGCGGTGTCAGCGGCAGCTCCCCGGTATGGACGACGGCGTCGACACCGGCCACTGCCGGTTCCAGGCTGGCGGGGGCCAGGTGGTCGGAGGCCACGCATTCGCAGCCGGCAGGGGGGTCGAAGGCCTCGCTCTCCAGAAGGCGCAGCTCTTCCGCGCCGGTCAGCTCGTCAACGAGGGCACGCCCCAGCGCGCTCTGCGCCGAGGTGATGAGAATTTTCACGATCTTCCTCCAGTGGTTTGTGAGCCGGCAGTTGATCCGGCATTGCGCATTCCCTGCCCGAACGGCTGGCTTGTCTCCTGCCCGCGCGGTTATGAAAACAGCGGCCGTGTTCGACCGGGTGCCAGAAGTCGTGGTTCGTGGCGTAGTCCATCCCTGGTAGCCGTTATCACCATCCAGGAGCGGGCGATGCGGTTTCCCTCGACCAGCGCCGGCGTGCCGGTAGCTTTCGGGGATGGCCCTGGGGCGTGGCATGGGTCCCTGACGCTCCCGGCGTGGATCAGGACTCGTCTTCAGAACCCTTCCTCCGGCTAACCGCCGCCTTCGACGACGACGACGGTGCGGTTGGCCTCGACGCCGGTCAACCGGTCTTTCAAGCCGCCAGGCCACTTCACCTCGACCTCATCCACCACTACCCGCTCTCCCAGTCCGAAGCTGACGCGCAGGTCGCTGTTAGCGAGGTAGCTGTAGCTGCCCCTGACCTCCCGGGCCAGGCGCAGATCTCCTGCGGCGATCCTGACGCGGGCGCCGATTCCGTCGCGGTTGCTGTCGCGGCCGACCGCTTTCACCCGGAGCCAGTTGTTGCTGCTGCCGAGGTCGTTGCGCAGCAGGTTGGGCCGTTGCCCGACGTTGCCGACGAGGAGGTCGACGTCCCCGTCTTCGTCGAAATCCCCGAAGGCGGTGCCGCGGCTGACCATCGGGCGGTGACACCTTCTCCCGCCGCGGCCGAGACATCTTTGAAACGGACCTGCCCTTGGGGATCGGGGCCCTGGTTGCGGAGCAGCTGATTCGCCTGCCCGTAGGATCGCGAGCGGTCGAAGCGGGTGATGTTGTCGAGGACGTGGCCGTTGGCGATGAACAGGCCGAGGAAGCTGTCGTTGTCGTAGTCGAGGAAGCCAAGTCCGAACGACAGCGGCCGCAGGGTCGGAAGCCCGATCCCGGCCGGGTAGGAGAAATGCAGGAAGGTGCCGCTTCCGAGGTTGCGGTACAGGCTGGACGGTTCCTGCTCGAAGTTGGTGACCACCAAGTCGACGGAACCGTCGCTGTCGAAATCTCCGGCATCGACTCCCATCCCGGCCTCGCGCTGCCCGTCGAGACCGTACGCCACCCCGGCGAGGCTGGCGACGTCCTCGAAAGAGCCGTCGCCGAGGTTGCGGTACAGGAAGTTTCGCGAGCCGTCGTTGGCGACGTAGAGATCGGGCCAACCGTCGCGGTCGTAGTCGACGGCGACGACGCCGAGCCCGCGTCCCTCGATGGAGACGGTGTCGACCATACCGGAACGGCCGGTGACGTCGGCGAACTTGCCTCCCGCATCGTTGCGCAGCAGGCGGTCCTCGGCACCGGGAAACTGTCCGGGGTCGGGGTAGGCGCTGATCCTGGCACCGGCGTCCCGGGGCCGCTTTTTCGTCGACTTCAGGTAGGGGTCTAGATCTTCATCGACGGAGGCGAAATCGAAGTGCACGTAATTGGTGATGTAGAGGTCGAGATCCCCGTCGTTGTCGTAGTCGAAGAAGGCACAGCCGGCCCCCCAGGCGGTGTCTCCCAGGGCGGACTGGGCGGTGAGGTCAGCGAATCCGGGCCCTTCGTTCCGGAACATGGCGTTGGCCCCGAAGTTCGTCACGTAGAGATTGAGGCGGCCGTCGTTATCGTAGTCGGCAGCGGCGCAGCCCATGCCGTAGCCCCCCGGATCTCCTGCCCCCGCCGCGGCCTCCACCTCGGTGAAGCGGCCGTCCTCGTTGCGGTAGAGGGCGTTGGCGGGTTTGGACGAATCGCTGTATCCGGGAAGCGGTGCCCCGTTGGGGAAGTAGATGTCGAGGTCGCCGTCGCCGTCGAAATCGAGGAAGGCGACTCCACCTCCCATGGTTTCGGGGAAGTACCGGTGCCCGCTGGCCCCGGTCTGGTGCACGAACTCGATGCCGGCCGCGGCCGTGACGTCGGCGAAGATAGGGGAGGGGGCGGGAGTTCCCACAGGCTCCTGGTCGCCGCCGGCCGGGTTCTGCAGCATGGCGACTGCGAGGAGCAGGGGAAGAGCGGGTGGCTTCAACGTCGCGGCTGACGCGGGAAGGAGATGGGAAGGGGCTAGGCCGCCCTGTGCGCAGCCAGTTTCTCGACGTTTTCGGCGTACACCCGGACCCTGTCCTCGTTCTCGTAGCGCAGTTCGAGCAGGAACTCGTAGAAAACCCGGTCCGCCTTGTCCCTCCGGACCAGGGCGCGCGCTCTCCGTTCGACCTTGCCGAACGGCTCCGGGCCGGCACCGATGGTCGAGTCGAGGAGCTCGAAGATGGAGTAGTGGGGCCCCGCTGTCGAAGCCGGATCCGGTTTCAGCAGGTCGGAGGCGGGAACGGTCAGTTCTACCGGACCCAGAAGATCCCCGACTTCCGCCCCCCTGGCCGCTTCCAACGCCGGTCCGTACTGGCCTGTTTCGAAGGGGTGGATGTGGAACTCCCCCTTGCTGATCCGGCCCTGTCGGCGCAGGGTGTGCCGCGCCGCGAGTTCTCCCATGTCGGCGCCTTGCCTCATCTGCTCAAGCAGGCCCTCGGCCTCTGATTCGCCGGCAACCAGGATTTCGCGAATGGTAACCGACTCCAGGGGAGTGAACTTTATCGGATTCTGCTCGTAGTAGCGCCGCGCCTCGGACTCGTCGACGAGCACGTTTGCCGTCGCTTCTCTCCTCACCGCCTGCAGCAGCAGCGACTGCTCGCGGCTCTGGTACCACGACACCATCTCCTCCTCGCGGTCGATCCCGGCGGCCCGCGCCGCCTCGAGAATCAGCAGGCGGGGTTCGACCACCTCCTTTGCGAACCAGTCGAGGATCCGGCGCGAATCGCCGTACCCCATGCGAATCGCCGTACCCCATCTTGATGTATTCGGAAAAGACCAGGAAATCCCCGACGGTGTAGGCCCCTCCGGTGTTCTCGAACAGCACCATTTGGCGCTCCTCGTCGGAGAACGGTTGCCCGGCGACTAGCCGTTCGGCGAGGAGGTCGAGGGCGGTCTCGTTGGTCCGCGCCTCGAGATTCCGTTTCAGCTCGGCGGCCAGCTCGTTCATGCGGTCCGGGATCTTCAGGCCGAACAGCTCAGGTTCGATCAGCTGGCGCACGACATCGAGGTCAATCTCGCGCTCCTCGGTTACCTTGTAGACGCCGTACTGGTTGCCATAGAACACCAGATCGGAGATCTCGCCCGCTTTCAGGGGCCAGACCGCCTCCTGCAGGATTTCGGGCCCTAGCTCGTCCTTGAGAAGCAGTCTGCCGCCGAACAGGTCGGTCTCTTCGAGAAGGGTGCGGGTAGCCAGATCGTCGAAATTCGCGCCCTGGCGCCAGGCAGCGGCGATCTCCTCCGCCTCTTCTTCGCTGCCCAGGACGATGCGCCGCACCCGGATTGCCCGGTCCCGCTCGGTCTCCTTCTGCAGCTCCCGGAGCTCCTCGTCGGTGTACTCGATCTTGTCGTAGACCTCGATCTCCAGAAACCGCTTGATGATGCGGTCCGCCCTTTCCTTGGACAGCTTGCCGCGCAACTGGGGATCCTGGTCGAGGCCGAGACGGCGCGCCTCCTGCAGCATCAGCTCCTTGTCGATCAAGGTCTGCAGGTAGTCGAGATACCCGGCAGCCCCCGGCTTTTCGCTCAGGCGGTCTCCCTCGTCCTCCCCACGCTCCCCCACGGAACCCAGTCGGGTCCCCCCCCCACACCGAGCCCGGAAAGTGGGTCAGGATGGCAAAGCGGTCCCCTTCAGGAAGGGGGGCGAGGTTGGAATCGGGATTGGTTCTCTCGGGGCGGATCGATTCCGGCCGCAGCTCGAGGCCCGCGGCCGATCCGAAGCGCGCCTCGTCGACCCCGGTCCAGGGAAGCTGCACGAATTCGTACTCCACCTCGAGGTCGGGGGGCGGCTCGCCGGCCCCGCCGAGGCGGAACAAGGTGAGGGCCGCGGCCGTGGTCGCCCGGAGGGAGAACAGGCAGCCGGGGATCAGGTGGAGATGGCTTCGTCTGCTCGCGGTCAAATCGTAGGTCCGGCGTTGAACCTGGTGCGCACATTGCGCTTGTTTGCGACGGAATGGAACGAAAAGGAATATCGAACCGGACTGCCGGCCAAGCGGACGGCCGTCCCGAAAGGATCCTGAAACAGAAATGACCGGCTCTTTCACCCGCGATCAGGCGCTGGACCTGATGCACGCCTACACCTCTTCCGAAGGGCTGCGCCGGCATATGTACGCCGTCGAGATCGCCATGCGCGCCTGCGCCCGCGAATACGGCGGGGACGAGGAGGCGTGGGGACTGGCAGGCCTGCTTCACGACTTCGACTACGAGCGATATCCGAACGAGGAGCATTCCGCCACCGAAGGGCACCCGGCCTTCGGGGTCGCTCTGCTTCGCGAGCGCGGCTTTCCCGAGGAGCTCTGCCGGGCCATCCTCGCGCACCCCTCCTACTCGGGGGTGCCCCGCGACACCCCCGTGGCCCGCGCCCTGTTCGCGGTGGACGAGCTCTGCGGCTTCCTCGTAGCCTGTGCCTTGGTGCGCCCTTCGCGAAGCCTGGGAGACCTCACGGTCAGGAGCGTCAGGAAAAAACTCAGGGACAAGGCCTTCGCCCGCGGCGTCGATCGCGGGGAGCTCGCCCAGGGTGCCGAAGAGCTCGGAGTCGGGCTCGATGAGCACATTCTCTTCGCCATCGAGGCGCTGCGGCCGGAGGAAGAAAAGCTCGGGCTCGGCCCGTCCCGGGAATCTGCTCTCGGTCCTTGACGCCGCCTGCTGGTGTGCTCTTTCCCAGGCTTCCGACCACATCTCATCCAACCCACAGCACTGGAAAATCGTTCATGGCAAAGTACCGAACCGCCATCATCGCCTGCGGCGTCATCGGCCGCGTTCACACCCGCGGCTGGCTCGGAGTTCCCGGCCGGCCTGTCGAGATCGGCGCCCTTGCCGACACCAACCCCGACGCCCTGCGGGAGTTCGGGGACTTCTTCGGCGTCGGCGAGGAGCACCGTTACTCCGACTACCGCGAGATGCTCGACGAGGAGCGGCCCGACTTCGTCGATGTCTGCTCCTGGCACCAGCAGCACGCCGAGATGGTCATCGCCGCGGCCGCGCGGCGCCCGAAGGCGATCCTCTGCCAGAAGCCGATGGCCGGCGACCTCGGCGAGGCCGACCGCATGCTGATGGCCTGCAGGCGCAACTCCGTCAAGCTCGTCATCGCCTTTCAGCGCCCCCACCACGCCGTCTGGCTCAAGGCGCGGGATCTCATCGCCGAGGGGGTGATCGGAGAGATCAGGCGCATCGAGCTCGAGTGCGGGGGCAACATCCTCAACACGAACTCCCACAACATCCGCCTCGGTCTGTTTCTCATGGGCGATCCGCAGGTCGAGTGGGTCGTCGGTACGACCGAGCGCACCGCCGACACCTACGAACGGGGGCTGCCGGCGGAGGATTCCACCCTCGGGATCGCCGGGTGCAGCAACGGGGCGACGCTGCTGATCCAGGGCGGGGATATCGCCACCGCCGGCCTCGGCCAGGGTTGCCGCGTGCTGGGCTCGGAAGGGATCCTGGAGCTCTCCACCGGACGCAAGCCGGATTCCGAGATCCCTTCCGACGGGGGGATGTACTCGCCGGAAGGCCCGTCGGCGCGCTACAACGCCGAGTTCGGGACCGCCCGCTACCTCAATGCCTCGACCCGCGGCTGGCAGGAGATCGGGGCGCCGTTTCACGACTCCTGGGCGCACCAGTGCCAGGAGGCGATCGACTGGGTCGAGGGCCGCATCGACAACCCGATCAGCGGCGGCGACCACGGCCGCGCCGTCCAGGAGGTGATGATGGCACTGTTCGAATCGGCGCGGAAACGGCAGCGTATCCGGATGCCGCTTAGGACCAAGCTCAACCCGCTGGCGCACATGATCGAAAACGGCGACCTGCCGATCGAATGGCCTGGATATTCCGAAGTGCGCTCCGGCATAGTGCGCGGGGAGGCGATGTCCTGGCACGATTCGCAGACCTCCTGAAGGTGGGCTGCCAGGCACTGGAGGAGGCCGGGTTGACCGCCATGGGAGCAGGGTCTCGTGAAGCTCGGTTTCTCTACCTGGACCAAGCCCGGCCTGCCGATCGACACCTCGGTCAGGGAGCTGGCCCCCTCGGCTTCCAGGGGCGTTGAGATCACGGTGATTCCGCTCGTACTCGACCGAGCTCGACACCCTGGGGGCCGCCGAGCGCCTTCGCATCCGCTGTCGGTCCACACCCACGTCAAGGACGAGCGCTGCCGGATTCCGGGGGAAGGGGAGTTCGACTACGTCCAGTACCTGCGGGAAATGCGGAAGGCGGGGTACAACGGGTTCATCACCGCGGAGATCAGCATGCAGGTGCAGCGCCCCCCGGCCTACGATCCGCTAGCCGCCGCGGCCATGACCTACAGGACCCTGGACGCGGCCTTTCGCGAAGCGGGTATCTGGTCCCAGGACTGCCTGGCGGTCCCCCTCAGCCGCTGATGATCATCCCTTTGGAGTCGTGGCGCTGCTTCAAGTGCTTCGGGTCCTCGTTTCCCTTCCCGTTTTTGATCCGCTTCATGTAGCTGGCGTAGCGCCGGGGCATCTCCGATTTGCGCCAGCGCAGAAAGGCGCGCTCGTGGCGATCGCGATTGGCCGGGGAGACCGCGGCAGGAACCTCGATCGTCCCGAAGGTCACCGCGGTTTCCCGGCGGGACAGGCTGACGATTTCCCCCTTGCTGACGATGAGGGTCACTCCGACGTTCGCCTCGACGATCGGCACGCCGTTCTCGCGCGCCCGCGCCAGCACCGCCTTGTCCTGTTCTTTCGAGCGCGAGCCGAAGGAGGGAATCAGCAGGTACTGCGCCCCGTCGAGGACGGGAATGCGGGCGATGTCGGTATTCCAGCGGTCGTTGCAGATCAGGAACCCGCAGCGCCCGAAGGGGGTGTTGCAGGCGCGGCTCTTCTTCCCCAGCCGGTTGAACCACCAGGAACGATGGGAGCCCTCGGCGAGCTGCATCTTGTGGTACTTGCCGCGGATGCGGCCCGTCTGATCGATGAAGAGGGCGCAGTTGAAAACATTCCTGCCGATGCGCTCGGCGAGCCCGAAGGCCAGGCAGATCTTCAACTCCCGCGCCAGCTCGCGAAAACGGCCGATCACCGGGCTGCGCATGGTCAGCGCCACTTCCTTCATGCGCTCCGCCGGCTGCTCGCCGGAAATGATCGGGCTTACGACGTACCCCTCGAGAACCCCTTCCGGGGCTACGGCGAGCTGGGCGCCCCCGCCGGCGGCCTTGCGGAACATCTCCTCCAGTCGGTCGGCGTTGCCCTGCAGACCGAACTTCTCGGGGACGAACGAAATGGCGGCCGCGGTCACTTCCTGAAACATGAGATCCTCCTGAAGGTTTGATCGGCGGAAGGTGAAAAAAAAGCCTTCTGGCAGACCGACACCGATGAGAGATGGCATCCCGAACGCGATCCAGGCAGGCGGTCAAGGGGCGGCGTAGCGCCTGACGGCGTCCATGTCGAGGGTGACCCCGAGTCCGGGAGCGTCGGGAACGTGCACGGCGCCGTCGACGACGGGGAATTCCTCCACCACGCAGTCGTCCTGCTTGGCCCAGAACCCGACGAAATCGTGGGGCCGGGACAGGCTCGGACCCGCTGCGCAGACGTGCAGACCCAGGGCGTTGTTCACTCCAAGACCGACGTACTGCGTCCAGCAGGGGAGGCCGAGTTTCTCGGCCATGGCCGACAGCCGCACGGTCTCGACGGCGCTCGGCGCTCCGATGATGGCGTAGTCCAGGGCTTCGGCCGACCACATGGCCAGCAGCTGCTCGGCCCCTGTGTGCTCGGCGACCGGGAAGCCGATGCGCTGCCGGAGGCGTCGCCATTCGTTGAAGCTGCCGCCGTGAGCGCCGGTGATGATCGGCGACTCCAGACAATCGAGGCGGTGCCCTTCGAGCCGGCTCGCCACCTCTTCGGCTGCCCACACTTCCTCGAGCCGGCGGCGGATGTCCGGACGCACATCCATCTCCGGCAGTTCGCGGTGAATCGCCTCGACCCGATGGACGACGTAGTCGATGCGCTCGCCGGGATGCGGGGTCCCGGTGATGCATTTCATCTTGTAGGTGCGGAAGCCGCGCTCCCAGCCCCAGACCGCGTCCGCGGCGGTGTTCTCGACGGTCTTGTATCCGGTGCACAGAGTTACCGGGACCCGGTCCCTGACGGCGCCGCCGAGCAGCTCGGCCACCGGACACCCCAGCACCTTGCCGCGAATGTCGAGGACGGCGCACTCGTACGCAGCCGCGGCGACCGCCCCCTCCGCCAGCCGGGACTGCCTGAGAGGATCGAGCCCGATCCAGTCCTCGACCGCGGCGGCGACGGTCCCCCGGTCGACCCCGTGCAGCCCCAGCTCCCCGAGGCCGTCGACCCCCTCGTCGCAGCGCACCACGACCAGCAGGCTGCCGGTGAGGCGGTGGGCGGGCATGCCGTTCTCCTCGTCCGACCAGGCCCAGGGCCGGTCGGGGACGTGGACTTCGTACAGATCGACGGCAGCGATCTTCACGGGCTCGTTCTCCTTTTCCTGGCCGAGGTGGCCGGAGGCATCCGGGCCGCTCTCGGTGCTGCGTAGTCCGGGGTAAAGACAGCCTTGAAGACCAGGGCATGAAGCCGGTTGGAAGAAGCGCGGAATGCGCTGTTCGCCGGGATCAGGGGGAGCCTCCGGGCAGGGGGACCGGACTGCGTCATGCCGCCGCCACGGTGAGCCGGCGCAGTTTCTCCTCGTCGAGCTCTACCCCCCAGCCCGGTCCCTCGAGCGGGTAGAGATGGCTGGCCTCGGCGCGTATGCGCTCCTTCGCCGGCGACTCCATGTACAGAACCGGCCCCATGGGATCGCACGGAAGCGAGAGATTGGGCAGTGTGATCCCCACCGCCACTTGGGCGGCGGTACCGATCGTCGACTCCTGGTCGGTGCCGATCAGGCAGCGGAAGCCAGCCGCCTCGGCGACCGCGGCGATCCGCCGGATGTACGTGGGGCCGGAGGAGACGCAGGCGATGTTGAAGGCGGTGCCCGCACCCAGATCGACCGCTTCCCGCGCATCCTGCAGGGAGCCGATGTGGAGACTTACGGGCAGGTCCCAGCGCCTGGTGAACTCGGCGTTGACCCGCATCGAGCGGCTCGGGTGCTCGAAGTGAATGGGATCGTGGTGGCGCAGGACCTCGGCGTAGTGGAGCGCCGTGTCCCAGGCGTCGAAGCGTAGCGACATGTCGATCGACTTCAGGCGGATGCGGTCTCCGAAACGGCTTTTCATTTCGCTGAGGAAGCGGTCGTCGACCCGGCTGTCGCCGGAGACGTAGTAGCGGAACAGGTGGTGGCCGAGGTCGACGATCCGCTGCAGAAATCCCGCGGACTGCTCGAAATCCTCGGCGACCTGCAACCCGAAGATCGGGTAGCAGCAATACAGCTTGTCCCGCACCTTGCCCCCCATCAGCTGATATGCGGGAACGCCCCGGGCCTTGGCGTTGAGGTCGTAGAGGGCGATGTCGATGGCCGAGGCGAGGTGGGCGTCGCTGACGGAGCTGCCGAACTGCTGCCCCCGCATCAGCTCGTTGATTTCGGTAATGCAGGTGGCGTCCCGTCCTTTCAGCAGCTCGTTGCAGCGAGCGGCGATGGCGGCGACGTCGTCCGCGATGCTGTCGGAAGCCTCTCCCAGGCCGATGGGCCCGTCGTCGGTGTGCACCTTGAAAATCACGTGCCCGGAGATCCTGCCGGAGTACCCGGTCAGGGTCTCGTAGTAGCGGGGCGTCTCGATCTGGATGACTTCGATTTTTCGAATCTTCATGTCTCTTCCTTAAGACAGCTGTCCCGGTTAGTGTGGCCGCGGTTCCGCCTGGTATGAGCGTTCACCAGTCCGGGTGAGTCGACCGGTCCGGCCGGAAACGGAAGTTCATCTGCTGCGACCTGCGGGACCTTTTGCCGTCCGCCGGGAAAGAGACCGGAAGGCATTCCCAAGGTAGCGGATACCGTGGCAGGGATATTTCATCGGCCGTCGTTACGAGGCGAAGGCGGCGTAAAGCGCCTCGACCTCGGCCGCGGCCGGCTCCTCGGCGAGGGCGGCGAAGCCGTACCGGAGGTTCAGAACGTCCCCTTCCTCGATCTCGAGGTCGCCGCTCATCAGCAGCCCGGCTCCGAGGAGGTTCCGGCGTGTGAACCAGGTCACCGGGTGCCGCGGGTTGTCCGGGTGATCCATCATGACTACCGCGCCCCCGGCCGCGCCCGCGGCGCTCACCCAGCGCGCCCGCTGCTTCATGATGCTCTCGTGGCCTTCTGCGCCCTCGCTGCTGAGGTGCCGGTCCCCGGCAAAGGGCGGGCCCCGTGCGCAGCTCGAAGCCGCTGTAGTGCGACTTTCTCGACGCCCCCAGCCTCAGCGGACCGCCCACCGGCTCGATCCAGGTACGGACGTCCCAGTGGTAGGCGAGGGGGTCGGAAACCTTGCGCACCCGGTAGCTGCGGGTCTCCGCGGCCATGACCCCGTCCTCGGCGTCGAGCCAGCTCAGCCTTTCTTCGGCGACCACGCCGCCATTCTCCTGGTCGATCAGGGTGAACCGATCGTGCCGCTGCACCCCGTGAGTGCCTTCGATCAGCTCGTAGCGGTCCTTCTCCGGGAGGTACCAGGGTCCGCCCCAGAGGTTGGCGCCGTTGGCGAAGACCCAGCCGAAGTATAGTCCGGTGTGCCAGGGATGGTCGGCCGGCCGGTACTCGGTAACGAGTTCGCCGGCAGGGGTGTATATCGGGGCGAAACAGGGTTTGGGGGACTCGCTGCGGGGCAGCTCCTCGGTCGCCCTGTAGAGGGCGGCGAGTTCCTCTCCGTCGAGGATCTCGAACCCCAGGGCGTTCCGCCGGATATGCAATTTGGTCATCGGGTGGTTTCCGCCGATTGTTGGGGCAGCATCTCAGGCAGGTCTCTCCCGGCCGCGTTCACTCGGGTCGGCCTGACCGGCGCCGCAAGCCCCCCAGCAGGGAGGCTTCATTTGCCGGCCAAGGGCGAGAAGGAACGCTCAAACCAGTTGTTGCAGCAAGGAAAGGGTGAGAAAGTGACAGAGCGAAGAAGAAGGTTCGGGACCGTTGCCGGCCCCCATCCCAAGACCGCCCGTGCCGGCATGGCGATGCTCCGGGCCGGTGGAAACGCCGTCGACGCCGCGGTTGCGGCCGCCTTCACCGAGGGGGTGGTCGAGCCGCTGCACAACGGAATCGCCGGGTACGGCGGCTGCATGGTCATCCACCTCGCCGGTCGCCGGCGGGTCGTTGCCGTCGACTGCAACTCCACCGCCCCGGCCGCGGCCTCCGAGGAGATGTTCGCCATCGAGGAGGCGCCGGCCCCGGCCGGATACCAGGTTCCGGGAAGGGCAAATGTCTTCGGCCCCCTCTCCGTCGGCGTTCCCGGAGTGGTCGCCGGGCTCTGCCTGGCGCTGCGCCGCTTCGGCACCATGCCGCTGGCGGAGGTGATCAGACCGGCGATCAGCGCGGCGCGCTTCGGGTACGTTCCGGGCCGCCGGAATCGCCTCGGGCTGGCGGAGAACGCCGCGGACTGGCGGCGCGATTTCCCGGAAACCGCACGCCTTCTGCTCAAGGACGGGCGCCCTCCCCGCCGCGGGGAGCGGGTCACCAACCGGGAGTTGGCCCGCACCCTCGAGGAGCTGGCGGAAGACGGCCAGTCCCTCTTCTACCGCGGCCCGTTGGGCAAGAAGATCGCCGCTCGTGTGGAAGAGCTCGGGGGCTGTCTGACCGCCCAGGACATGCGCGGTTACCGCGCCCGCGTCGTGAAGCCGTACGCGGCCACTTACCGGGACTGCCGGCTGTTCACCCCGCCCCTGGCCGCGGGAGGGCTGACGACGCTGCAGATACTGCGTCTGCTCGAGGCCTTCGAGCTCGGGACGATGACCGCTGTCGAACGGATGCATCACCTCGCGGAGGCGATGAAGCTCTGCTGGCCCCAACGTCTCGAGCGCTACGGCGATCCTGAATTTGTCGATGTCGACGCTGCCGACGAGCTCTCCGACGAGCTCGTCGTCCGCCTCGGGCGCCGCATGAAAGAGGGGCTCCGGTCCCCGGGATCTGGGCGTCTCGTCGCTTCGGAGCCGATCAGCTGCACCAGCCACATCTCGACCGCGGACGTCGCCGGCAATTTGGTGAGCCTGACCCAGACCCACGGCGGGGGATTCGGTTCGATGGTCGCCGTTCCCGGGACCGGACTGCTGCTGGGGCACGGGGTCGCCCGCTTCGACCCGCGGCCCGGACTGGCGAACTCGATCGCACCCGGCAAGCAGCCGCTGCACAACATGGCCCCGTTCATTGCCTTGCGGGACGGACGACCCTTCGCCGCCTACGGTCTCCCCGGCGGGCGCACCATCCCCAACAACGAGGTGACCCTGACGGTGGGGTTGATCGATCGCGGGCTCGATCCGCTGCAGGCCCTCGCTGCCGCGCGCCTGCACACGGAAGGGGCAGAGCCGCTGCAGGTCGAACGCAGGGCGGGGAAGCGGGTCATGGAAGGGTTGCGAAACCTGGGGCACAGCGTCGATACCGTTCCCGGCATCGGCGGTCCCGGGCACGTGGTGACGGTTTCCGGCGATCCGGCCGTTCAGGCAGGCGCTACAGATCCTCGTTTCGACGGACTGACGGTTTCGGCCTAGTGCTGCCCGATACCATTTCCTGCTGAAGACGGCACCGCCGGCGTCTCGGGGGGAAAGCGCGGTACAATCCAAACCAGTTCATCTGTGCAATTTTTCCCTCAATTCCGAATCGCCTCGTTGCCAGGCTCGCCGTACCCACTCCGTACCTCGCGTTCAGGCGCCTGTCGGGCGGGGCAGTTGGCCGCTCTCGACGGTGCGCTGGCTCAGGCGAGCAGGCACGCAGTACCTCCCGAAAGCATTCCACTGCCGACGTCTCGGGACCTTTGCGGAGGTGAATCGCTGGCGGGCAGCAGTATCCAGGAGGGGGTCAGTAGGCGATGGAATACCCGTCCCGGCGGGGGTCGGATCCCGCGGCGAGGGCACCGGTTCCCGGATCGATGCGGATGAACTGGGCGTTTTCCCGGCCCGTCCCAGTCACCGAGGATCTCCAGCCGGTGGCCGCGCTTCTCCAGCCCATCCCGGGCCGGCGCGCCGAAGCGGTTCTCCAGCTGCAGGCAGTCCTCGCAGGTGTGCGGAACCGTCGACTCCATCGGGTTCTGCAGGCTGCGCCAGCGCGGCGCCTCCACCGCTTCCTGGGGGGTCATGCCGAAGTGAATGGCGTGAGTCAGCAGCTGCAGGTTGGTCTGCACCTGCGTGTCGGCGCCAGGGGTGCCGCAGACTATGACCCCTTCGCCGTTCCGGGTGGCGATGACGGGGTTCATGGTGTGCCGCACCCGCTTGCCGGGCGCCAGGCAGTTGGCGTGCCCTTCCTCGAGGTGCCAGTAGGTCATGCGGTTGTTGAGCAGCACCCCCGTGTTCCCCGCTACCAGGCCGGAGCCGAATCCCGACTGCAGGCTCTGCAACACGCAGACGGCGTTGCCCTCGCCGTCGGCGACGCAGAAACAGGTGGTGTCCTCCAGCCGTTCCGGGGAGCCGGGCCGGACGTCGGGGTTGACGCGCCCGGGGTCGATCCCGCGGGCGCGCTCGCGGGCGTACTGCTTGTCGAGCAGGCCGGCCAGCGGCACGTCGACCCAGTCCGGGTCGGCCATGAACTCCTCGCGGTCGGCGAAGGCCAGCCGCTTGGCCTCGACCATGACGTGGATGCTTTCCGGCGACAGGCAGCCCATCCCCTCGAGGTCGAACTGCTCGACGAGGTTGAGCTCCTGGAGCAGCACGTGGCCGCTCGAGTTCGGAGGCATCTCGAAGATTCGGTACCCGTGGTAGTCGACGTGGATCGGCTCCTCCCAGCGCGCCTCGAAGGCCGCCAGGTCCGCGGCCGTGACCAGTCCTCCGTACTCGCTGCTGAAGGCGGCGATCTCCCGGGCGATGGCCCCTTCGTAGAAGGCGGAACGGCCCTCCTCGGCAATGCGGCGCAGGGTGGTCCCCAGGTCTCCCTGTACGAGAAGTTCCCCGGCTTGAAGCGGCCTGCCCCGAGGCTCGAAGAGGGGGCGGGTGAACGGGTCGGAAGAGAATCGTTCGTGCTCTTCGGCGAGCATGGCGGCGAGCTTCTCGCCGACGGGGAATCCGCGCTCGCACAGGTCGATCGCCGGGGCGAACACCTCGGAGAGACTCAGCCTTCCGAAGCGCTCGTGCGCCTTGAGCCAGCCGTCGACGAGGCCGGGGATCGAAACGCTGAGGATCCCCTTCATCGGGATGCCGCCGCGCTCGACATAGAGCTCGCGGGTGGCGCCGGAAGGGGCCGGACCGGTGCGTTGAGGCCGTACACCTGCCGCGAGGCGGCGTCGTGGATCAGGATGAACCCGTCTCCTCCCACCCCGGACATGGGCAGCTCCACCACCCCGAGGGCGGCCGCGGTGGCGATCGCCGCATCGACGGCGCTACCCCCTGCCTGCATCGTGCGGATGCCGGCCTGCGAGGCGAGAGGGTCGCCCGAGGCGACGGCGCCGTTGCGGCCGCGCACCGAGGGGCGGTACGCGGGATGGGTGACGCCGTGTGGAGAGGACACCGACCTGCCTGAAGGTCAGCCGCAGGCGGCGAGGAGCGGCTGCATGACGACGCGGTCGAAGTTGTCGCCCATCACCTCGATGCCGTCGGCGTTCGGGTGGCACTCGTCTTCGGCGTACCGGGCAATCAGCTCGAGGCCGAAGACTTCGAGGCCGTCGAAACAGTACAGGTTGCGGTCCCCCATCGCCGCCAGCCTGCTGCCGGCGTCGTCGATCGCCTCTCTCATGTCGGAGATCGTGTACCCGACCGCGTTCGGCCGGGTCTCGTGCGGGGGGTAGCCGATCGGCGAAACCAGGCCGATCGGGATGTCGGGGTGAGCGGCGCGAATGATGCCGACGAGGCCGATCACCGCGGCCGGAAAGGTGCGGGCGCTGAACGAGGCGCTCGGCATGCAGTTGATCCCCAGTTTCAGGGTGATCAGGTCCGCGGGCTGCCCGGCGATGACCATGCCGACCTGCGCGTCGAGGTGGCACTGGCCGGCGAACCCCAGGCTGGTCAGGTGCAGGCCGTGCCGCCTGGCGACGATGGCAGGCCAGATGCGCGCCGGGCCGTGGGCGCGGGTGCAGTGGGTCAGCGAGCTGCCGTAGGTGATCCACCGGCGGCGCGAGTCCGCGGCCGTGGAGCAGGGAGCCCCGTCGTCGCTGGCGAGGCCGCAGAGGCTGACCGGGATCTCCTGGGGCAGCCAGGCCTCGACGACCTTGTCCCCCTCGGGCAAGCCCCCTAACAGGACCTCCCCGGCGCCGGGCTGAGCCGTGGCGGTGGCGACCAGCTCCCCGTTTACGGTGGCGTCGAAACAGTAGTGCCCCCGATCGCCTGCGGGGGGGCCTTCGTCGAGGGGCAGAAAGCGGAGCCTCAGGGTGGTGGAGGCGGTAGCGAACCGCAGGCGCACGCCGCTGGCGTTCTCCGCCTTGGCCATCAGCGCTTCGTCGGGGGAAGGGAAGAGCGCCCTGCGGTCGTGGGGCAGCCGCCAGGGCTTGATCCAGCCGTCCCCATGCTCGAGCGACAGATGGCCCTGGAAGAACTCCGGTTGCAGCGGATGTCCCGCATCGATTCAGCCTTTCACTCCTGCAGCCCGAGCAGCCGGGCCATGTTGTCGCCGAGGATCAGGTCCATGTCCTTTTCGCGAATGAAGGAGCAGTGGGTGCGCACCGCCTCCAGCGACTGCCGGTAGGTCATGTACGGCAGCACCACCGGGTAGTCCGAGGCCCAGCACAGCCGCTCCGGTCCGAAGTGGGCGTACAGGGTGCTTCCCCGCCGCAGGGCGCTTTGCTGTCTTTGCAAAATCAATGGATTCTCCCCGGAGTCTCGCCGCTGTCCCGGGAGCCCTGAGAAGAGAATCATTTCCGCGCCTTGATCCGGAGATGGCGACCCCTGCTGCAGGGCGCCTATTATAGGGCGGACGTTCCGTACCCGACAGAACCCGAAACAAGACTGGTCAGCTCATGCGCATCGTCGACAGCGGTATCCTCCACGTCAACCCGGAGCCGGCGTACCGCCACGGTTCCATCTTCTATCCCAACGTCGTGCAGCTCTCCGAGAAGGAGTTGTTGTGCGTGTACCAGCACGGCGACGGCCTGTATGCGCCGAACAACACTCTCGGCGTGCTCCGCTCTCTCGACGGGGGCGGTACCTGGGAGGACGAGGGGGACCTGCGCGACCGCTCGCTGGACGACCGGCCCTGTTCCTACATGGCCAGCTTCCTGTCGCGGATGAGCGACGGCACCCTGACGGTGACCCCTTTCCGCATCGACCGCAGCGACCCGGAGGTGCGGCTCTTCAGCGACAATGCCGGATTGATCGCCAACGAGCCGATCCTGTTCACGTCCCCGGACGGCGGCCGCACCTGGTCGGATCCGCAGGTCCAGGAGTTGCCCGGAGGCATGAACCTCACCGCGGCGCAGGGCCTGATCGAGCTCGACGACGGCCGCTGGCTGGCAACCTTCGACCAGTGGCCGGCCTTTGGCGACTCCGGGGCCTACGAGCCGCGAATGTGGTCATGCACGTCCCCGGACGGCGGCCGCACCTGGCGCGGCATGACGGTCATGGCGGATGGCGCCGGGGAGGGCAAGGGGTACTGGCACGGCCGCGCCCTCAAGCTGTCGGACGGCCGGATCTTCTCCCTGCTGTGGGCCGCGGACATGACCCTCCCCGACGAGGGGCCGGTCAACCTCAGGAATCACTTTACCGTCTCCGATCCGGCGGCGAGCGCCTGGCAGAAACCGGTCGAGACCAACCTGCCTGGGCAGACCAACTGCGCGGCGCAACTGCCGGACGGCCGCCTCGCCGCTATCTACACCTGCCGCGAGGCCGGCAGTCCCGGTTTCCACGTGGCCCTGTCGGAGGATCTCGGCCCAACCTGGAACCTCGAGAGCCAGGTACAGGTGTGGGACGCAAGCGGCTGGACGACCATCGGCTACGACAGCTCCGAGAAGTACCCGCACAGCCACGACACCATCGCCTACGGCGCCCCGTCGCTGATCGCGCTGGCGAGCGGGGAGCTGCTGGCGATCTGGTGGTGCACCGGCGCCAGCCTCGTGCACGCGCGCTGGGCGAAGCTCGCCGTCGATTGACCTCCCGGGGAACCGTCGCGGCCTGTTTCCGCGCCCGAGGGAGAAGACCCGGGGCGGTGCAGGGGTCGTCCCGGTGACGGCGGTCAGGGTCTCCAGATCGTCACCGCGGAATGCGTGACGTTGTCCGCGGGAGTGATGTAATACGCGGTCAGGACTTCGCCGTCCTCGAGCTGGATGGAAACCGGGTAGCCGACGTCCCCGGCGCCGGTGCCCTCGCCGCGATGAGGCGAGTGGCCGCCGCCGTCATCCCGCAGGACCACCGGGCTGCCCCATGTCTCGCCGCCGTCCTCGCTCAGCACGGCGCGCACCCCCATCGGCTGGCGCCGGTACCCGTGCGTGCAGAGGATGCGCCCGTCCTCGAGCTTCAGCAGGTGGGCGGGGTGGCCCCAGATCCCGGTTTTTACCGGTTCGCTCCAGGTCCTGCCTCCGTCCTCCGACCACAGCTGCAGGAGATGGTGGTCCTGCGGGCCGGATTCCCCGCGCACGATGGCGGTCAGCCTGCCCGGGGCGGTCTCGCACAACGCCGCCTCGCTGGCGGGGACCGCGGCTGCGTGGGCGCACAGGTCGTGCAGTCGCCAGGTGCGGCCGCGGTCCGCGGAGCGCAGGGCGTAGGGCCGCTCGCGGTTCTCGTGGTCGACGCCGTAGACGCCGACGACGATGGCTCCATCGGCCATCAGAGTGCCGCGGTTGAAGCACCACATCCCCTGGACGCCGGCTACCTCCCACTCGCGCCGCTCCCAGGTCCGCCCCCCGTCGGCGGAGCGCTGACAGCAGAGGAAGGGGGATTGCACCGCGATACTTTCCGGTCGCTCCGGGATCTCGCGGACCCAGCGGCCCAGGGAGCGCGCCTCTTCGAGGCGGCCGGCATCCCAGGCTTCGAAGCCGCAGGCGCCTGCGGCGACGAAGGTCCCGTCCGGCAGGACCGCGGCGAAGCGGTCCATCTGCTCGTCCGCCGTCCCCGCGGGCCAGTTGGCAGGGTGGGCGGGATCGTCGCTCGTTTCCCAGCTGCGGCCCCGGTCCCGGGAGACGAAGGGGAGGAACCTCCCGAAAACAGACGCCCCCGGATGACTGCCGACAGGGGAGGTGACGACGCCGGCCCCGATGCTGCCGTCAGGAAGCTGCCAGAGAACCGGCCACGGAGAGTAGGCGTTCTCGTCGCGATGGAGCACGGCGTGCCGCATGGGTCCGGTTCAGCTCCCGTCCCCGCGTCGCCAGGCTTCGTACTCCTCGCGCCCCTCGTCATTGAGGGGATAGTACTTGTAGAGGGATCCTCCCTCGGTCAGCTTCATGCGGCTGAAGCTCTCCCAGTCTTCGTGCTCCCTGGTGATTTCCGCGACCGCGGCGGCCATCTGCAGCGGCACCACCACGGCTCCGTCGTCGTCGGCAATGATGACGTCTCCGGGCATGACGAGGACGCCGGCGACGGCGACCGGAACGTTGCAGGCCCAGGGAAACAGGTGGGTCTGCGAGGCGTAGTTCGGAGTGAAGCCGCGCAGCCACATCGGGAGGCCGATCTCCCGGATGTGGGGCCAGTCGCGAACGCAGCCGTCGGCGACGAGCCCGACTCCTCCCTGCGCCTTGAAATAGGTCGTCAACATCTCGCCTACGCAGCCGGTGTACATGTCTCCGTATGCCTGGATGCAGAGCAGGTCCCCGGGCCGTACGTGGCGGAACACCTGCCACAGCGCCGACGACTTCTCGACGTTTTCCTGGGCCGCGCCGGAGGCGACGTCTTCGCGCTGGGGCATGAACTGCAGGGTGAGGGCGGAGCCGACGACCTTGGCGCCCGGGGTGCGGGGAAGCGGTCCCTGAATGAAGGTCTGGCGAATTCCCATCTTGTGCAGCATGGCCGCGGCCGTGGCGCTGCTGACCACCTGCATCGCCTCGAGAAGCTCGGCAGGTGGGCGTCCGTAGGGCGGCCCCTGGATCGGGAGCTCCAATCCCTCCGGCGGTCTCAGTTCGACATCAGGTGCGTTCATTTTCTTCTCCGTGGGCCGGTCAAGCCGGCGAGGTGTCGGGTGGATGTGATTGGCGAAGCCGCGCCCGGAAGCAGCAGAAGAAGGCAATCTCCGATTGTTGTGCGTCCCTGTCCCCGCCCCCGCAGGTTCGTCAGGCGGCCGGAAGGGTGAACCCGAAGGTCGACCCGCGGCCCAGCTCGCTGTCGACGAAGACGCGCTCGCCGTGGGCCTCGACCACGTGGCGGACGATGGAGAGCCCGAGGCCGGTCCCCCCCATTTCCCGGGAACGGCCCTTGTCGACGCGGTAGAAGCGCTCGAAAACCCGGGTGACCGCCTCCGACGGGATGCCGATCCCGGTATCGGCGACCTGGAGGAGGATGGCCCCCGCCCTCTTTTCGCCGCCGTCGGCCAGGGGGGCGAGGCCCCGCCGCTCCAGCTTCTTTCGGCGAGAAAGGGGCCCAGGTCTCCGCCCGGGACAGGATGCGGGCTCCGACTTCGACGCGGCCGTTTTCAGCCGAGTACTTCACCGCATTCTCGATCAGGTTTATCAGGGCTTGCTCGATCAGCTTGCGATCGCACAGGGCACGAATCTCCGCACCTACGGAGACGTCGATGGCGATGCCCCTGCGCGCGGCGATCTGGGCAACGGATTCTATCGAGGACTCCGCCAGGGCCCGCACGTTGCAGGGGGCCGCCTCGATTTCGAGTTCGTCGGACTCGAGGCGTGAGAGGTCGAGGAGATCGTTCAGCAGGTTGGTCAGACGGTCGGAATGGGTGGCTATGACCTGGAGAAAGCGTGCGGCCGCATCATCGTCATCGATGGCGCCGTCGACGAGGGTCTCGGCGCAGCCCTTGATCGCGGTCAGGGGGGTTCGTAGCTCGTGCGAGACGTTGGCGACGAAATCCTTGCGCATGGTCTCCAGGCGGCGCTGGCGGGTGATGTCGTAGAAAACGGCCACCGTACCCCGGCCGAGCCGCTCGGAAACGACCGGCGCCACCCTGATGTCGATGTGGCGCTCTTCGCCGCTGAGCTCGACTTCGAGTGCCGTCCCCCTTCCCGAGTTCGAGGTCTCGGCGATCGCTATCCTCGACCCGGGTATTGCGTACCAGCTCGACCAGGGGCATGCCGGGACGCCAGCTCTCGAGCCCGAACATACGCGTCAAGGCCGGATTGGCGAGGGCGACGCGATTGTCCGGGTCGGTTACCAGGATCCCTTCCGAGACGCTGTCTAGAATCGCCTCGAGCCGGGTTTTCTCCGTGCTGAGCTGGGCGACGCGGTCCTGGATCTGGCTGTACATGTCTCGCAGGGCCCGGGCGAGGTCGTGAAGCTCCCTGGCTGCCAACGCCGTTCCCGGTATGTGTCCGCCGTATCCGCCGCTCGCCATCTCCCGCGCGCTGCGTGTCATCTCGACCACCGGGCGCGATTCGAAGCGCGAGGCCCCGTAGGCGAGGACGATGGCGACGACGAGGCCTGTCCCGCGGCTTTGAAGGACCTTGCTTTGATGAACCTTATAGTGGAATAAGGGGGGTGGCCAGAATGAACTCCGACCAATTCGACGTCTCGGTTCACCGCGGGAAAGCGGAACCACACGCTCCCGGCCGGAGAATCGATCACCTGCCCAGCAGTTTCGGAGTCGGCATGGTGAAGGTTGGATCTTTTCTTTGCGGGCACTGGCCGCCCCAACTTCCAAGGTTCCGGAAGCGCGCCGACCAGACCGTTTCGGCAGTCAGCGGGTAGAGATGATCAGCCACGTTCGACGTCCGCCGGCCGCGGGAGGCTTCAGTAGCTGTAGGTGAAATGGAGATCCACCCGGTTGGCCGCCCCGTCGTGCGATTGCTTGTACTCGGTCGTCCAGTGCAAATACTCGACCGCGGCCTGGAAGTTCTTCCAGGGCCGGTAGCGGTTCACCAGGTAGACCGCCTGATTCCTGGTGCGTCCCCCTTCGGGCACCGCCTCCTCATCCGGGGTGTCCATGAGCGCTCCGGCATACAGCTTCCAACCCTCGCTCGGCTTGACCAGGACATGGACCCAGCCGCCGGAGGACGCGATCTCCTCTCCGGTCTCCGTGTTGATTCCCTGGCCGATGCCGCCGCGGATATCGGAGAGATTGCTGCCGGTCCAGCCCTCTCCTTCGATGGCCAGCCTGTCGGCCGGGGATACCGAGAAGTCCAGTCCCACCACGGTCGAGGTGAAGCTGGAACTGCCGGCCACCGGGGTGGCTGTCTCCTCCGTCCCCCAATGGGCCCAGGCGCCGGCCCTGAAATTCTTCTGCTCCATCCCGACCCGCGTCTGCAGGAAGGGCATCCTTGCCTCCCAACCATCTAGAATGCCGTTGCCGTCGAGATCCTTCTTGTCCACCGCCCCGGTCTGGCCGAGGGCGACCGCTGCGGAAAAGCCCGTTGCGGGTTTGTAGGTGAGGCGCGCCTGGGGATGGCGGTCGCCCAGGTTGCCGGTGTTCCACATCATTCCGTCGTTGTTGGCAGCCGGGAACAGGGGGGAAATCAGGTCCCAGGTCTGGCCGGCCAGGAAGTGCCAATTTCCTTTCCTCAGGTTGAAATACGCCTTCCGCAGGCGCAGAATCTGACGCGATTCGCTGCCGCCGTTCTGGAAGTCGGTTTCGATGACCCCGCTTATCTCGCTGTCCTCCCCCAATTCGACTGGCGTGAACCTGGCCCCCATCCGGGTGAGGCGGGGGTACATGGTCAGATTGCCGTGGTCTTCGGCGCCCGGTGGCTCGGACTTCACCCAGTTGGGGTATTGGTGGTGAGACAGCCTGGAGTCGTCGAGGACGGCGTCGAAGCGGATAAAGCCGTAGGGAGTGAATTGTCCTGCAGACCCCGGCTCCGACCCTCCTAGCAGGCAGATCAGCACAAATAAAGGAATTGCTTTCTTCACGAATCGCTCCTTTGGAATTGAAGTTCCGTGCCTGCTGAACAGGGGAACCGCCTCGCCTTCCTTGGAAACCGTTCCGGTCGATGTTGGAAATCACATGTTTCGTCGGTGTCTGACATCGTAAAAACCATAACTGTAATACGCGGACAGGGAAAGAACCGGCCTGGCGGTGGTTGTGGCGAGCTCTGTCTGCAACCTAAGAGTTGCAGACAGACATTCCGGGTCTATGTTTCCCGGTCTCAAACCGGCAGAAATCGGAACAAAGGAGAAAACAATCATGGCTCGCACTGGAGTCGTAACCTTCATGGGGGGACCCCTGACCCTAGCCGGTGAGGAGCTTCACGTCGGACAGCAGGCCCCCGACTTCGTTCTGCACTACTTCGAGGAGGGCATGCAGACCATTACCCTGGCCGATCTCGAGGGAAAGCCTTCCATCATAAGTGTGGTGCCCTCCCTCGACACCCCGGTCTGCGCCGTGCAGACGAGACGTTTCAACGAAGAGCTCGCCGGTCTCGGGGACCGCGTCCACGCCTTGACGGTAAGCTGCGATCTGCCGTTTGCGATCGCCCGCTTCTGTGGCGAAGAGGGGATCGCCAACATGCGCACCGGCAGCGACTACCAGGATCGCCGGTTCGGAGAGGACTGGGGGATGATGATCGAGGAGTTGAAAATCCTGACCCGGGCCGTCTTCGTGCTCGACGCTAGTGGAAGGGTCGTCTACTCACAGGTTGTTCCCGAGGTGACCGACGAACCCGACTACGACGCGGCGTTGGCCGCACTCGGGGAACTGGCCGGCTGAGCGGCCTTCCTCCCGGCCCCACCTCCGGCTGCGTGCTGGAAACCGCGATCCGGCGTCAGCTGCTCACGCAGCGCCGGATCCAATCGAGGTTCGGGCGCGGCATGACGCCGTAGTTGTAGAAGGAGAACTGTTCCCCCCCCGCATTCCCGGGCGCGCGCGAAGACGGCTGCGAGGGTTTCCGCGTCACCTGCGCACGGGGGATAGGCCTGCAATCCGACGACCAGCCTCCCCGGCTCGATCCGCGACTGCTCGAGGGCTCCCTTGACCCGTTCTTCGAGGACCTCCGGGCTGGCGGTGTAAACCAGTGCCCCGAGGAGGTCGCATTGCCCGGCGATCTTCTCCGGCCTGATGCCGGCCAACCAGCGGTCTCCCATCAGCAGGAAGGAGACCTCGGGAGCGCCGCTGTCCGCCTTGATCCTGCCGATCAGCGAGGTCACGAGATCTTCCCGCATCTCCTGGAACGCCGCCAACTCGGGGTGCGACTCCACGAATGAGGGGATCTCTCCTTCCAGCCCCTTCCCCGAGGCGAAGACCTGGTCCAGCTGCCGCTTGACCCACGATTTCAGTCCCGCGGCGTCGATGCCTCGCTGTTTCGCCCTGGCGACGCAACCGGGAGAAAAGCACAGGCTGTACAGGTAGTTTCCGACGGTGCCGAGGGGCACGCCGTCCTTGGTGTGGAAATGGGAATGCCCGTACCCGCCGAAGTTGCAGGTCTCGAGCTCGACCCGCCTGACTCCGTAGTTGGCGACGAGATCGGTGCAGAGGGCGGAGACATAGGCGCGCACCTCCTCCTCGCCAGGACACAGGATCCAGCCGAGGTTGTCGCCGTACGCGGTCTGCTGGGCGTACTGGGGATAGGTCCGCGCCAGGCGGCTGGTGTGCAGACAGACCGTCCAGCTGATGAGATCGAGGCCCTGTCCGGCACAGGTTTCGGCCAGTTCCTGCAAGGGGTTGGAGTCGCGGGCCAGGGGAGCGACGTAGGGCTTGATGGCGGTATCGCCGTACAAGCTGCCGTCGGGAAGGAAGTAGACCGCGGCGGAGTCCCCCGTGAGCAACTTGCGGCCCTGCCGGTGAGGCCGCACTTGCTGGAAGGTGTGGTAGGCCGTGGCGACGCTGATCGCGTCGAGGCCGATCTCATTGCGCAGATAGCGGACCGATTCGGCGATCCCGTCGTCACAGAGATCCCACAGATAGGTCCAAATGGTGTTGTACATAGGTAAGTGCTCCGTCGAAAGAGGATTTCGATATGTACTTCCGGACATGGCCCGGTGCACAGGGGGCAGCCGGCGCGATCTCAGAAGAGGCTTCCCGTCGCTATCAGATAAGATATCAGGAGAATAAAATGCTAATTTTTCGGTGGCACAGCGTTGTTCGTGATGTGCGAACATCGAGACTCTGCGATCGCAGTCGCCTGCGCCGTTGTCGACCGAGGGCACCATATCCGCGGGCGACTTGTGGACGCGCCGAAGCATAAAGGGAAGGACGTGACAGAATCCCGTGGTCGCCCGTCCGAACGGAATCCAGCGACAAATCGGGGGCCGCCGAGAGGCTGACAAGGCGCGTGGGTGACATTGAGCTCCCCCCTGGGACTCGCCCATCTTCAGCCGCCCCATTCCGGGCAAATTCCTCAAGAGTGGGCATCTCTTCCATCACAGACATGATCTTTTTTCCCCGGCCAACGGGCACCGGGTTCTCCACGGATGAGGATCGTACCCCTGCGCTCCTGGCTGCCTCCGGCGCTCGTGTGGGTTTTTCTGCTCGCCTGCGGTGACGACGGCAAGGAGACGGTCACCGCCAGCGGCGACGGGCAGCCTGTCCCGGAGCAACTGACAATAGAGGAAGTACTGTATCGGAAAGACGGATCGGCAGTCGTCGTTCTGCTGCGGCCGGACGGCCGCGTGGTGCAGCTTCCGATAGCGGATTGCACGGGCGATGTCGTTTACGACAAGATCCACGAAATCCCGTTTCCTCGACCCCGGACACACGATTTGTTCAAGGCGATCGCCGATGAGCTCGGACTCGCCGTCCCGAGCGTCACGATCGACGTCATCGGAGATTCCGCCATCGCACACGTCTCGGTTGCGCACGGGATCACCGTGGTGGACCTGGAGGCCTCCCCGGGGGACGCGCTGGCTGTCGGCACAGCGTACCTTCGCGGACATAGTCGGAACGGCCGCCCTTCTCGAGCACCTGACATTGGGGTTGGAGGACCGATCGGAATCGGCGGTACCGGCAGGACAAGCAGCCCTCGGCGGGCAGCCAGCGCCAGCGGCGCGGCAGTCCCAGTCGCAACCGGTATCGCTGCGGTTCCTGGCCTTCGCGCGGAATCCCGCCCGGAGCGGTGTGGGGCTGATTTTCATCGACCCGGATTCGACCTCCGTCTTCACGATAATTGTCGACTTCTGCCAGGCCATGGCATTTTACGAGGCTGTGGAAGATGTACAGATCGACCGCTTTCCCGCGCACCGGCTTCTCTTCAATCTCGTGGAAACGGGGAACGCGACCATCACGCACGCCGGGGTGACCGCCATCAGCGACCGCACATTCATAGGAGAGCTGGGGATCCACGATGACGGGGGCGATGCCGCAATCGACGCGCGGCCGAGCGATGCGGTCACGCTGGCCACCCTGGCGGGAGCGCCGATCCGAATTGACGCGGACTTGCTGGCCGAGCACCGGGAAGACGCAGATCCTTACTTGCGACAGCTGCAGAATCAAGGCGGTGACGGGTAGAGCTGCCAACCCCGGCACATTTCTGCCCATCTTCGGCGGCTCCGAGGAGACCGGAATATCCGATGTTGACAGATCAGCAAATCAGCCATTTCCAGGCGTTCGGCCTGTTGATCCTGCGCGGCGCCTTCTCCAACGCCGAAACCGGGGAGCTCATCGCTGAGACCGAGAGGCTGTATCGTCGGGTTCTCGGGCGCGAACCGCAGGAGGATGAAGTGATATGGGAAGCCGGGTTTGTCGAACGCAGCCAGCAGTTGATGGGGCTGATCGATGACGAGCGCATCCACGAGGCGGCCTGCGACCTGATCGGAGATCGCTTTCTGTGGGTCGGTTCTGAAGGTATGCGCGGCGTAGACCGGAACGGACCGGTCCACCACTGGCATACCGACGGGGATAAATCGAGGGTGAAGCTGACCTCCCGGCGGTTGAAGATCATGCTCTACCTCGACCCGCTGACCCGGGAGGAAGGTGCACTTCGCGTTATCCCGGGGTCGCACCGGTCGCCCCTGTTCGACATCCTCCTGCCTTTCCAAGAAGAGCATACAAAGGAACACCCCCTCTTTTTCGGGCTGCAGGGCCAGGACATACCCGGGTGCGCCGTAGAGACGGCTCCCGGCGACATCGCGATCGTGAACCCCTGGATATTTCACTCCGTGTACGGCAAGGTGGGGAGGCGGAGAACCATCGTTTTGAAGTTCGCCGGGCGACCCCGGACCGAGGCCGAGCTGAAAGAGCTGAAACAGTCTCCAGGTATCTTTCACCCTCATCGAGCCCTGCTGGAAAGCAGGAGCCCGCGAATCAGGCGGATGGTCGATGGCCTGGCAGCGCTCGAAAAGAGGGTAGCGGCTGTATGACCACCTCAACGGACATGGAACGCAACCGATGGTGCCTGCATAGGCCGCGGCAAACCGGTTCTGTGAGCAAGTCCGGCCGCCCGCTACCTGGGCTCGCCTGAAGGTCCGCTTGTTTCGACGGGATCTGTCGGATGGCTGTCGAAGGCGAAGTCGAGCTGTACCGATCGGGACCAAAGTTCTACCTAACTAAAAAGTTCTACCTAACTAACAAAAAGTTCTACCTAACTAACAAGAGGAGGACACTGTGAAAGGGGTGGTATTCACTGGAGATCGAAAAGCCGAAATCAGGGAGTTTCCCACCCCGGACCCCGGCCCTGGAGAGGTGCGGGTGCGCATGAAGACCTCCTCGATTTGCGGCACGGACATGCACTTTTACCGCAAGAGCTGGGCAGACCTGGTGGCCTTCCGGGAGATGCTCGGGGGATCTCCAGATACGATAACGGGGCATGAACCCTGCGGCATCGTTAGAGGAGATCGGAGCGGGAGTGAGGGCAGTCCAGCCGGGCGACCGGGTTTCGGTCTACCCGCACGTCGGCTGCGGAACCTGCCGCTTCTGTCGTCTGGGCGACATCATGTTCTGCCCTCAGCGCGGCAGCTACGGAACGAGGTACGACGGTTCGGCCGCGGACTGCGTGATCGCTCCGGAGCGGAACTGCCTCTCCCTGCACGACGCTCTCGGTTTCGAGAATGCCGCAGTGCTCGCCTGTGTCGGGAGCACGGCCTACCAGTCGATCGAGAGGGTGGAGGCGTCCGGAGAGGACACGATGGCGATTTTCGGCCTCGGCCCGGTCGGCCTTTGCGCGGTTGCGTTCGCCGCGGCGCGCGGCGCGCGCGTGATCGGGGTCGACCTGGTTCCGGAGCGTCTCGAGTTGGCGCGCCGGTTGGGGGCGTGGAAGGTCATCGACGCTTCAAACAGCGACCCGGCGGAGGTGACGCTGGATCTCACCAACGGCAAGGGAATCAGCGCCGGCGCCGACTATTCCGGTCACTCCAAGGCGCAGGAAGCAATGATGGCGTGCGCCGGAAAATACGCGCGCCTGGCGATCGTCGGCGTGGGTGAGACATTCCGGGTGGAGACATTCCAGGGCATGATCATGAAGCAGCTGACGTTGACCGGCTCGTGGCTCTACAACATCGGCTTGTACGAGGAGGTAGTCGATTTCGTGCTGGAGAAAGAGCTGCCGCTGGAACGACTCGTCACCCACCGGTTTCGCATAGACCAGGCGATCGAGGCTTTCGAGCTGTTCGACAGCGGCAAGTGCGGCAAGGTCCTTTTCACCTGGGACTGACCTTCCCGTGCGGACGCCGCGCCGCGAATCGGGGGTCAGCTGCTGCCGGATCGCTCAGCCGCCCCGGCGGCGCGCACTGCACGCGTACGGCAGAGAGGGTCGACCCCGAGGTCGTTTGGAGGTCCCCCTGCGCGATCGGCGAGCGGGCTACCAGCCGATCCGGGCTTGGAGGATGTCGCCGTACTCCCGGTGCCGCGCGATGTCTCGCGGCATGGTTTTCACGTAGTCTCCACGGATCGCGTACAGGCGGGCGCTGTCGAGCTCGATCTCGAGGCGCAGAAAGCGTTCGCTCAAAGCCGACAATTTTCTGCCGTCTTTCCAGGCCGGGGTCCAGGCGGTGTCGTCGCCGGAGAACGGCTGGCAGTCCTCGAAGCCGTACCCCTCCAGCGGCGCCCCCATCGGGTCGGTTACCCGCGCGCGCACCCGGCCCCCCTGGCTGGCCACGTTGAGCTCGACTTCGCCGCTGTTCCAGTAGACAGGGCGAATTCCGACCAGCCCGGGACCGCCGCCGCTCTCGAGGAAACAGAACCCGTCTCTACGCAGGCGGTACACCGTGATCGAGCCGGAGCCGGCAGGCGGGACGCCGTGCTCGTGGGTGCAGGCCGAGGCGTAGATCCGCAGAGAGCCGTCCGCCATTGCGGCGATCGAGCCGGGGTACACGCAGCCGGAGTCCGGCTCGCCGGGGGGACCGTTGGGGATGAAGGGATCTCGCAAGCCGCGGTGCCAGTGCCATCCGTTGAGGCTGTAGGCGAGCTGGCAGTCGACGTGGCCTCCCTGGAAACGCCGGATGTTCGGGTCCCAGGGAACCGTGTGGAAGAGCCAGAAAAAGGCTATTTTCGAGTCCTCCGGAAACGTGGTGGAAGTCGATTCCCGAAGCCGTCGTCTGATCCGTGAACTGAGGCAACGACGAAGGAACCTCCGCTCCCAGCTTGTTTGCCCCGGGTACCGGCTGAAGGTTCAGAAGAGTCCAGACCAGGGCAAGGTGAAGAAGGAACTGGCTCGAATGGTTTTCCTGTTCCCTGCCACGCAGCCAGGACAGGCAAAAAGGGAAGTCGCTTTTCGCCACAGGTTCAATAAAGCAGGGAGGGACGTTTCCTGGAGATAACCCGGTCACCTGGATTTGGGCCCTCGCCGCGTTTGCGGAGCTTCTTTTCGATTTTGCGCACCATTGCCACGGCTAAACTGGAATCCACCTCGACGATCTCGACCTGTCCGATTTTCTGGTCCGATGGCTCGGGACGCCATATTTCCAGCCGCAACCGGGGGAATAGTCCGTCCAGGGCTCCAATATTCAGCAAGACCTGGGTCCTTCCCTTTGTGTCCAGTGGGAGAATCGACTCGATGCGGCCTTCGAGCGGCAGGTTTCCGTCAGGTCCGCGCGGAACGAAGCAAGAAGGGCAGCGAGAAGCTCCTGGGAAGCGTCTATATCCTTTTGGGGAGACGAAACGAACCAGCGGCCGGACTGAGCCATGCTCCGCTCCACCGAAGTGTTGACGTTCTGCAGGCGGATGATGAGGTCACGTCAAGAGGTGTGTAAATTAAATGAGATCAGGCGGCCCGCTTCAACCTTCTCTTGGTGGATGTCTTTTCGTTCTTGATGGGTTTCCCATCCTGGTATTGTTGTCCGGCGTAGACGAGGGGCAGTAATTCGGGCGCATTGAGTTTTCGAAAGCGTTTTTCTGCCACCATCAACACACGCCAAATCAGAGCGGTCGCTCCCTGGACGCGTTTGTAGCGTTTTCCGGCATTAGTCCTCAAGCGTACCGAAGCAAAGGGGCTCTCGACCGGATTGGTTGTGCGCAGGTGTTTCCAGTGCTCCTTGGGAAAGTCGTAGAAGGTGACCATGCGCTCCCAGTCGCGTTCGAGGGTGGCTACCGCCTGCGGATACCGGTCGCGGTAGCGGCGGGCAAACGTGGTACGTCGTTTCTCGGCCTCCTGGCGCGTCTCGGCCGAAGGGATCTGCGTCAGCAACGCCCGAGCCTTTCCCTGAACCCGCTTCGGCAGGTCATCGAGCACGTTGAGGATCTTGTGATTCCAGCAGCGCTGGTGCGATGCCTGCGGCCACACCTGTTCGGTGGCGCTCCAAATTGGGAGGCCCCCGTCGGCCATCAACAGCAGCGGGGCCCGCAGACCCCGATCGCGCAGGTCGCGCAGGACCTTCAGCCAGGACTCCGTCGACTCGCGGTGGCCGGGCCACACGGCCAGTACCTCTTTCCGGCCATCACTCATGGCGCCGATGACGACCAGCAGGGCCGCCTTGTCCTTCTCCAACCCGGCCTTGACGTAGATGCCATCCGCCCACGCATACACCAGTTCGCGGTCGTCGAGACGTCGCTCTCGCCAAGTCTCCAGCTCCTCCTCCCACTGCGCCCGCAGCCGGCCAATGGACGAAGCCGACAGGGGAGCGCCGTTGCCCAAAAGCCCCCGCAAAGCCAGTTCGAAGTCACCCTGAGACAGCCCGTGCAGGTAGAGCTCGGGCAACATCCGGGTCACCTCGTGGGTACGGCGCATGAACAGCGGCAGAATACGACTCTCAAAGCGCTCTTCCAATCCCCGAACGCGCGGCCGTCTCACCTCGATGGTGCCCGACATCAACGACACCTGTCGCGGTTTGCCGTGTCCGTTGCGGGAGCCGGGGGTGCCGTCTACGGCGGACCGTCGCTGGTAGCGCGTCCGCCCCAGAAACTCCGTCACCTCCTCCTCCAGAACCCGTTGCAACAGATCCTGGATCGAGGATCGGGCCCAGTTTTCCAACGTGGCGAACGTGGGCATGGCCGGGGCTACAGATTCCAGCGTAGATTCTCTCATGGCGACTCTCTCCTTCCGTGCCCGGAGGCTACCGGGCGGTTTTGGTTGGAACTGTATAATGGAAGGTTAGGGTCGCCTTTTCTCTTTTTCCACACCTATTGAAGGTAGCTCCGGATGATTCTGGACAGGTGAGTGCGGATCAGCGCGGGGTGGGACAGACCCGGATATTTTTTCGGATTGTACAGGTAGATATAGGGGTCGTGGGGGACGAGGACTGTGCTGTCGCGCATGGCGGACCAAATAACCTTGATTCTCTCGTAAAAACCCTACGTCGCTCAGAATGCCCGTTTGTCATACAACATATAGTGTATGCTTTGTCTTAGTTGGCCAATATATAGTGGCGCTCTAATGTGCTGAATCGCTGAACATCCTCAAAATGGGGTTTATACGAAGGAGTCAACCTTGCCCTTGTTCTGCTCAATCAGGGCCAGTTTGAGTCTCGAAGTGACGGCCGGCCTGGAGATAATCTCGTAGGGTTTATCTCCATCTTGTTTGAAATTGACGGGGTAGCCCGGATTATTGTACAGCGTCTCGTTGCGGTAGATCTTTTCAAGTTTGTAGATCGTGGCGTGGGCTACGAAATCGACTTGGCCGGGGCCGACGTATCTGTATTTCCGGCGCTCGCCGACGGCGTTCCAGGCGACGGTCTGGAAGCGCCCCAATCCGTTTAAATGATCCCGCACCCCGTCGTACAGGTGGCGGAGGGCCTTGTCGTGCAACTCGTTCAAGTGGGGAGGCAGCCCCCTCCGCTCTACTTGGTCGGTAATTGCGATTCCAACCCTCCGGATTCGGGGCTGCGCGTGGATGAAGTCCTGGCAGCCCCAGAACAGGAGTATCAATCCCGCGTAGGGGAAGGCTTTCCAGCGCTGCAAGTCATTCAACAAGGACGTAGTCCATCCCTGTAATGACCCTCAGGGCCTGGAGGGCGGCGTCGTGGTCGGGCCCTCCCTCGAGCCTGAGGAGAGCTTCAAGGTTTTCCACCGTCGTGCTGTCGCCAAGTAATCCCAGGGAACGAGCCGCCTCGGTACGCACCCAGAGACTGGTATCGTGCAGGGCGATGCACAAGGCATCGCGCGCCTTGCCCGTGCGGTGGGTTCCCATCATCTGTGCGGCGATGAAGCGCACGGTTTCATCCGGGTCCTGTAGGCAATCAATCGCCGCCCGCTCCGCATCCGCAGTCCAGAGGTAATGGAGAGAAGCCAAGGCATGTCGACGCACCTCGGCCGAGGTATCCCGCAAGGCACGGACCAGAGGTTGCACTGCAGTAGTATCGCGGAAATTGCCCAGGCTTTTCGCGGCGGAGGCGCGCACCTCGGTTTCGGGGTCGCTTTGGAGAATGTTCGACAACAGGGGAATCAGTCCACCGTCACCTGTCTGTCCCAGTGCGGTTACTGCTTCCCTCCGCACGAAAGGATTGCCTCGACCTGTCAACTGCCGAAGGAAGGGGATTGCGCGGCGACTGCCGATGCGCCCAAGGATCTGGGCACTGATGTATTCCAAGCTGTCAGAGCCCGACGCGGCGGCCCCGGCGATGAGAGGTTCAACGGCGGCAGGACCCATTTCGACCAGTTCCCGGCTGGCCTGCATCCGCGCTTCCCGGCTGGGGTCGGAGAGGCGACTGACGTGAACCTGAGCGCGGCGCTCGCCGCAACAGGTCAGAACGAGGATGGAAAGGGACGATGCAACTATGGGCGAAATATGCATCGGGACGCACAGCACCGAGCCAACCGATGCGCCGGTTTCAGTTTACCATCTGCATCAAGCGCTGCGTCATTGAGCCTTCCTGGGTGAAAGCATAGAGAATGACGTTGATGTCCATCTGGAGCGTCCGCGTATGTGTGGTGATCGGCACGCGAGACTGGAGGTAGGAGCGGCAAACCGCAAAGAAGAACTCATGGGAACTACTCCTGATGACAGGGTCGGCGGAGTCTGTCAGACAGCCAAAAAGTCGACCGTCTCCTAACCCGAGAGCAAAGGGGAAAATAGGAACCGTTGTTCATCAACACAATGGGTCCCATTGGCCAGGGTTCCCCAGTTGTCTGGGCCGGATGGTCGAGCGTCCGACCGCCGGTTGTCGGCAGTTCTAGTGCATGCAATCCGGCTTGAAATAGGGGCAAGATGCCCCCTTTTTCTGTTTTTCTTGACCCGCCGGCCGGCTGGCAATATTCTGAATGGTTCATGTCATGGGCTCGCTTGCTTCTGCGGTGACCACCCGCAGCTCAGTTCATCCTCAATTTGCGGGTCATTCCGCTCAAAGCGATGCCTCAATCATAACCACCCTTAGGAAGGGGAATTATATCGATAACTACGCAGGCGAAAACTTCATCCCTGAACAGTCTCCAACATTTCCATTTTGAATTCAGTCACTGGTAATACGTGGATTCCTTCTGCGGTTTCAATCTCGCCGGAGACTGAAACGACAACTCCATATTAGGGCCACCATCTCGATGTCTGACGAGATCTCCTGGGTTCATGCTGTAATCCTTTTCTTCGTCCCGCAGCCGGAGTCGGATCGGTCGTTAGGGGGTGGCTCGGAAAGTTTTTTTATGCTCCGGCACGATCACAATCCTTCGTCTTCCACCAGCCCCAACGTATCGGGACTAAACTCACCATTCTTCTGATTTGATCTACTGAACCAAGTGACGACAATTCGTCCGTCTGACACAATCTCGACAACTGTCATATGCGGTCCGCCACTGCGGAGTTGCACTACGTCGCCAACCTTGAACTGTTGTTAATTCACTCATCCAACTGCTCCTTTCCTTGGTCATTTTGTACGAAAGAGGGAGGTTACATCGATACTGCGCAAAGCGCGATTTCGCTAAAAATGTGGTATAATTATATAGACAGAAAAAAATAAGAATAAAAGACATCCACACGCAGTAACCGGCTAAAGCATGAAGGAGCTTAGAGCAGCCTAAAATCTCAATGCCTCCCGGAGATATCCTTTGCTTCGGATGGAGGCTTGTGATTTTACCTGCTGATCGCTCAGCGAGTTACGCAACAAATCGACGTTCGCTCGAGGTTGCAAAACCCGCCGGGCACAGCGAGCGCGAACAATTCTACCGCAGCGCAGTCTGGCTACCAACCCTACAGGGGAATTGGTTTGTTCATTTGCAGATTGGTACTCGCGTGTCTGGCCATGTGCCTGTACCGGGACGGACAAGCCCGAGGAAGCGAAGTGCAGTTCGTGGATGTGACAGTGGAGTGGGGCATCCATTTTGTCCAACAGAACGGTATGAGCAGCGCGAAGATGCTTCCCGAAACCACGGGTTCGGGGACGGCATTTTTCGACTATGATGGGGATGGCGATCTCGACCTTTACCTGGTGAACAGCGGCCATGTGACAAAGGGTAGGGGGGATGCTCTGAACCGGCTCTACCGCAATGATGGAGCCCGGTTTGTCGATGTGACGGCAGTAGCCAATGTCCCTGGCCGAGCCTACGGAATGGGGGTAGCAGCGGCAGATTACGACAACGACGGAGACACTGACCTCTACCTGACCAACTTGGGCGAGGATGTCCTCTACCGCAACGACGGAGGGTACTTCGCGGATGTGACGGCAGAGGCGGGCCTTGGGAACCCACTGTGGGGCAGCAGTGCAGCCTTCGTGGACTACGACAACGATGGCGATTTGGATCTTTGTGTGGCCAACTATGTTGAATTCGACATCGAAACCCAACATCCTTGGTGCGGCTGTCGAGACATGGACCTTCGCTTCTACTGCGATCCTCTCAAGTACTCGCCTACCCGCGATCTTCTCTACCGCAACAACGGGGATGGGAGTTTCGCAGAAGTGGGCGAGGCGGCCGGGATCGTGCGCGCCGGCAACGGCCTGGGGCTGGTCGCCGCCGATCTGGACGAAGACGGCGACCAAGATCTCTACATTGCCAACGACAAGACACCCAATTTCTTCTACGAAAACCAGGGCGACGGAAGCTTCGAGGAAATCGGTCTGAGCTCGGGTACCGCCCTCAGTGCCAACGGGGCTGCCCAGGCGGGCATGGGCGTGGATGCTGGCGACTTGGACAACGACGGCGATCTAGATCTCTTCGTCACCAATTACCAGCTCGAAAACAACGCGCTTTACCGCAACGACGGACTCTATTTTACCGAGGTGAGTTTCCAGGCCGGCCTGGGCGAGACCAGCCTCAACTACCTGGGATTCGGGACAGGTTTTTTCGACTACGACAACGATGGCTGGTTGGATCTCTTCGTCGCCAACGGCCATGTGCACGACAATATTGAGGACTACGACGAATTGGCAACCTATGCCCAGCAAGCTCAGATTTTCCACAACGAAGGCGGTGGCCGCTACGTGGAACGCACCAGGGATCTGGGACCGGGGTTGAGGGTGAATTACGTGGGAAGGGGGACGGCCTTCGGTGATGGTGATGGGGATGGCGATTTGGATATCGTGCTGGTGAATTCGGGAGGACCGACGGCGGTGCTGCGCAACGACGGCGGCAACGCCAACAACTGGCTGCAGGTCGAACTGGAGGGCAGGGAGAGCAATCGGGACGGCATCGGGGCCAAGATCTACCTGCGGGCAGGCGCTTTGCGACTCTTCCGCCAAGTCAAATCGGGATCGGGATTCCTATCTACCAGCCAGAAGGCGCCATTTTTCGGAATGGGAATCAACGACAAGGTGGAGCGCCTGGAGGTGCGCTGGCCCTCTGGCAGGGTGCAGGTGCTCGAGAACGTGCGCGCCAACCAGGTACTTTTCTTGGTCGAGCCCATAGCACCTTGACTCCGGTGACCGTGGACGCCACGCGGGTCGGGCAGCGCCTTCTCCGCTCATGGCCGCAAGGCTCGGTTCGAGCACTCGAAGCTTTTGCTTGAGGTATTCGCCGAGCAGGATCTATTTTTCCCGACGTTCCAGGGGTTGCCGCGGCCCGACCAGTATCATTTTTCCCCAATTGGTATCGTCATCGGTTTCGCCGTAGACCAGCAAATGGCCGCCGTAGGCCCCTCCGTCCGGATCTGTATGGACGATCTGCACCCCGTAGACATCGCCGATCTGTGGGGGCTTCCACTGCGGATCGCTCTTGCCCAGGGTGGCAGCCATATCCACCCGGGCTTCGAGGGTGAAGTCTGCCTTGCTCCTACCCCAGGGGTCCATGCGGATGGCGTAGTCCACAGCTTCCGGGGGCAAGGGCTCTTCTAGGTACTCTCTCATGGTATCTCCATGGCGCCACCAGGCTCCGTAGGCAGGCTTGCGAGTATCGATCACGAAGCAGAAGCCATGGTCGCCCTGGCCAAAATGCTCTTCTTTTTTGTCCCAGGGAGCTTCTATGAACCAGACGACGCAGTCTTTGAAGTACCAGCGATAGGGCGCGTGTTCCGGATCGTCCACGTCGTTTACATTGTCGCGCACCTCGGCACCCATGTAGAGGTATTGGTCATCCCAGGCGGTGTAGTAGCGCGCCGCCAGATCTTCCTCCGGATTCGGCTCATTGCCGTGATCTGTCAGGCGGTTGAGCTCAGGTGTATACCAGGAAGCATGCTGTACCCGATAGATATCCCACACCCCGTCGGTGAAGGCCAGCTCTTTCCACTCCCTCAGATCCCCGTCGATGTGGGGGGCTTTTTCGAGGAAAGGCACGTGGATAGTGGGAAGATCCGCATTCCATTCGGCTCTGACGGTGCAGCCGAGGACAAGTGCTGTGAGGATGGCGAATTTCAGTCTCATGGCGCACTCCTTTAGCCGTGGAGGATACCATGGCCGTTGCCGGGGAAGAAGATCATGTCGACAATGAAGGAGATGCCCACGCCGAGGAAATGGCCGAGGATCAGACCAATGAAAAACGGCGAGGCTCGTCGGTACAGGTCAATACCGCCAAAGCGCATGATGACGCTCTTGGCCGCCCAGGCTAAGAAAATTGCGCCGACTTGGTTGCGGATCATCCAGACGGCGGCGATGGGCAGACCGATGGGGTGGAGCGGCCACCAGGGAAAGCGGTACTGCATGAAGGTCAGCACAGCCATAACCAGGGCTCCCCCACTGAAGAAACCCAGCTTCTGCAGGTGGGGTCCGACCGGATTTTTTATCTTGGCTACGACATTGTCGAAGGCCAGTACTCCGGCCCCGGACGAAACCCGGTAGATCCAGGAATTAAAGTTGGAAGCACCTTGGTCATAGGCGCTGTAGAGGATGAAGGACAAGGCGAGGATAAAACCCAGGAAGACGGCCAGAAGCACGGCCAGGCCCAGGCCGCGTCGGGTCGTGCGCATGGCATCATGCAGTTTGGCAGCGTGGGCTGCAGAGGGCATGAACAGCGATTGCACGTCGCCGAAAAACGAATAGCACAGCCCCAGGGTGGCCAGGCCGGAGGCGGAGATGGCGTTGGTGCCAAAGGTTGCCATGGTCATAGCCTGGGAAACCACTGGCGTGGTCAGATAATAGACCCCGGCCTGGATTACCAGACGGGTGATACCCAGATGGGCGATGAGCACTCCGGCCAGAAAGAGGCCGGCGACCGGAAAGGACATGCCGGCGCGGTGTAGCCACAGCAGCATGTAGATCGAGCCCAGCACCAGCCCATACGCCGCTACCCTGTAGGAGAGCAGTTCCCTGGATTCGTCTACGGGATAGCGGGGATTCCAGGCCTTGAGGAAAACGTCTCTAAGGTGGCTGCGAGCCATCCACAGCCCCCACAAGACCATGACTACAAAGGCTCCCCAGGACTGCCAGGAAGTGGAGGGCAGGCCCCAGACAAAGGCATCCGATTCAGTAACGCCGAGGCCAAAGCGGTTGAAGATACCCTCTTCTACCAGACAGATCGCGAAGAAGAACCACAGACTGAACGACACATTCAGCTTGGCAAAGTAGAGAAAACCGATAACTGGAAAGTAGAGCCGGATGTTGAGAGAGGGAAAGCCACGGGCGATTTGCACCGGATAGTCCCAGGCAATTTGAGGTACGTAGTGGAAAAAGAAGCCAGCGATGTTCCAGAAGACGACGAAGAGCGGCACACTGGCGCCGATCCAGAACAGCCGGGTGCGCAGGATGGCCGGCACGCGCGCAGGGCCGTCGGCATCGGCGATCAGGGCGTGAGGTACTTCCATGAGAGGAAAGTCCAGGCGCTCGCGCTCGACCCACTGCTTGCGCAAGATGACGACCAGACAGAAGGTGACGAAGAACAGGGTCCACAGAAAACTCAGCCACCAAAACAGGGGTGGGATCCAAGCCGCCAGCAGGGTGCTCCAGGGAACGGGTTCCCCCGGGGGCAAACCTTCGAAAAACCAAGTCATGGCCAGCCCGGCGTTGCTGGGCAGGAGCCACTGGGGCAGGTTGGGTACGACGTACTTGCCCCACTGGTTTTCGGCGGATGTAAAGTAATAGGGGGTGGTGGGAATGGCGAGGAGATAGCCGCACAGGAAGTTGGGAATCCGGGTGACCACCAGTCCCATGACCACGATGGTGATCAACTCGGCTGGGCGCAGGGCCCAGTTCCGGTTTATGGACTTTAGCAGGATGTGGAGAAAGAGGATGCAGGTAAAGGGAAAGCCCACGCCGATCGGGAAGTAGGACCAAGTGAGTTCGGAAGAGCCCAGGACCCAGTTCCCGAAAGGGGTTCCCAGACACACGACCACCACTACGGCGATCCCGAGGAGCAGGGAGCGCAGGGTGAGGCCACTGGCCGCGGTCTGAGCGGGACTTTCAGGCATGCGCAGCAGGTTTATGCACGGGGTTTCATGCGACTTGGCCATAACCTGAATCCGTGAAGTGGAGGCCTTTATTTTTTGTTGTCTTCCGAGGGGAATCGAGGGTATAGTAGAGCTGGATTTGGACTCACCTTGGAGGTGAAGCATTGAAACCGGTTTCGTTTCAAATTACGCAGGGCGAAGAAACGCTGACGTCGCATTCCGGGCTGGCCTTGATGGGACGTACGTGCCTGGCTGCGCGGGTGGATGAGATCACCTTGGCCGAGCGACCTCAGCCCGAGTTTTCTCACGGCGACGTGATGACACTCAGGGCACCGGTATGCCCGCTCTTGCGACTCCCACCGACGTCGAGAGCCATCGACAGCGGCATCAGCCGTAATAGGCAGTTGCTGACACCCAAATCCCCTGTTGAAAAGCGCATGATTCAGCTAAATACCAAACTTGACCACTCGCTAATAAACGATCACGGATTCAGGCATAAGTTATGGTCTGCGGCAGATTGGTGTCAAGCGAGAGCGGGGACAGTCGCCTTGTCGCGCCAAAATCATCCTTGATTCGAGGTAGCGGTTGTCGCTATGATTAAGGGCCTATGTGAAAATTCCGGCCTGGCCTCACGCGGATTTTTTTATAGGCTCTAAGGGTCCAAAATTGTGCTTGGCGGCAAGGGAGGGAATATGGCAAAGGCCCAAGCAGAAGCAAAGCGGAAGAAGAGACCGGTGCAGTCGCCATCTCGCTACCGGGCGGCCATCATCGGCTGCGGCAGCATAGCCGGGTCGCACGCCCGGGGCTACAGCGGAGTGGATGCGATCGACTTGGTGGCCGGGGCCGATCCCGACGAGGCCAGGGGGCAGCGGTTTTCCCGAGAATTCGGCGTGCCCAAAATCTACGGGGACTACCGGGAGATGCTGGACAAAGAGCGCCCCGATATCGTCAGTGTGTGCACTTGGCACCCGCTGCATGCAGAGATGACTATCTCAGCAGCAGCTCGCCAGCCCAAGGCTATTCTCACCGAAAAGCCCATGGCTACTTCCCTGGGAGAGGCCGAGGAAATGGTGATCGCCTGTCAGCGCAACCAGGTCAAACTGGCCATTGGCTTCCAGCGCCGCTTCCTGGGGGCCTGGACCAAGGCCAAAGAGCTCATTGCCAAGGGTGCCGTCGGCCAAGTGGAGCGGGTGTCGCATACCCGTCTGACGGGCTTGCTCAATGCCACCAGCCATGGGCTGGACTGCATGCGCTACATCTTGGGCAATCCCGAAGTCGAGTGGGTCTTCGGTCAGGTGGAGCGCAAGACCGACCGCTACGAGCGCAGTGTACGCTGCGAAGACTGCGTGGCGGGATTTCTGCGCTTTGCAGGTGGGGTTCAGGGAACCTTCCAGACGGATCTGGTGCCCGAGCAAAAGTGGGCTTTTGTGCAGGGTACTGAGGGCGTGATTGACTTCGACGATGGCTGGATACGCTATTTCAATGTCAAGACCAAAGGCTGGAAGGACGTGGAAGTGGAAAATGTCGAACCTATGGCTGCCCAGGCCCGGGAACTAGTCGACTGGATCGAAGGCCGCTGCGTCCACCGCAACCAGGCGGAAAACGGGTTGTGGACCATGCATATGATGATGGGGGTCTTTGAATCGGCACGCTGTCACGAGAAAGTGTATTTGCCCCTGCAGACCCGCGACAATCCACTCGACCTGATGGTGGAATCGGGCCAGCTGCCCGTACAGCGTCCTGGTCGTTACGACACCCGTAGTTTTTTGCTCGGCGGCGAGGCCATGCATTTGGGATAGGACTTGCCGTCCCGATAAACCCGTCAAGTGAAGGAATAAGATGAGCGTCAGAACCGCTGTAATCGGTGGGGGCGCCATGGGCAGAGGGCATCTCAGAGCGCTGGGGCATGGCCGCCGATGCCGAAGTCATCGCCTTGGTCGATCCCGATCCTTTTACTCTGGAAGCCGTTGCCGCAGAGTACAGAGTGACCGCCACCTATGCGGACTATCGGGCCATGTTGCAGGTGGAGAAACCAGACTATGTGGTGGTCGCCTCTCCGGCCCTGTATCACGCCGAGCACAGTATATATAGCCGCCTTTGAGGCCGGTGCCAACGTCCTGTGCGAGAAGCCGCTGTGCATGAACATAGCTGAGGCCGAAGCCATAGTAGAAGCAGGGGAAAAAACCGGAAAGCTGTTCACCATGGGGTTTCAGATGCGGCAGAATCGCGCCTTTCGAGCCCTCGGAGACTTCATCGCCGCAGGCAAACTCGGACAAGTCTACCACACTCGGGTCCGGGGAGGGCACGTCATGGCCTACGCCTACCCTTGGGGGCGCTTCCACCACCGCAAGGAATATTTCTTTGGCGGGGTGATGGGAGCCACGGTGATACACATCTTAGATGCGGCACTGTGGGTTATCGGGATGCCGGAGCCGGTGACAGTGAGTGGATCGACCAACTGCCGGATCGACAAAATGCCTGATCCGCCGATTCACTTTGAGGGCCAGATCTGCGAAGTCACAGTAGAGGACTTCGGGCACGCTCACGTGCGCTTTGTAGATGGCTCATCCATGTCGATCGAGGGGAGCTGGCTGACCCATCCCGGCGGACGGGAGACCGGATTCGAGAAAAATGGGACCCTGGGAGTGGCTAAAGACAGTGGACCCGTGGAACTTGAAGAACGCGAAAAAATCGTCCCAGTCGAGCTGGCCGCAGAGCCCGAGCCCAAGAACCAGTACGCCGCCGCGCACGAAGAGTTCATAGCGACCATCTAGGAAAATGGCGAATCCATCGTCACCTACAAAGATGCCCTTACCGTGCATCGCATTCTGGTGGGCATGTACGAATCGGCTGAACAGGGACGCGAAGTGGAGGTTTGAGCTGATGAGATGGGAGATGGTCAAATACCTCCTTTTCTCACTGTGTGTCGCCTTCTTGGGTCCTGCCTGCCAGAGAGAGGCCGGGCCCGGGAAAGGAAAGCCCACCGTGGTGGTGCACTGGCACTTCGGTGGCACCTCCGGCCAGCAGTCCTGGCTCAGGGAGGCGGTCGGGGCCTTTAACGCCACCCACAAAGACATCCAGGTCGATCTCCACTTCAAAGACTGGTTCACCCAGCGGGAAAGCCTGATTAGCACTACCATCATGGGTGAAGGCCCGGACCTCCTCCACATTCTCCACCGCTACTCGGCCGAATTCGGCGGCCTCGGAGGGCTGTACGCTCTGGATAACTTCCCGGACTTTCCCCAGATAGCGGAGCGTTATTTCCCCAATGTCATGGAGCTGGTGGCCTTTGAGGGCAAGCACTATGGTCTACCCATTACCATGCTTCCCTTCGTTTTGGCGGTAAACAAAAAAATCCTCGCAGACCACGGCCTGGAAACCCCTTCCACCTGGGAAGAACTGCGCGCCCTCGGACCGGTTCTGAAAGAGCGCGGGATTCACGCTTTCACCATGCCGGGCGGGCCCAAAGGGGATACTTCCTACCGCTTCTTTCCCCTGCTGTGCAAAGCCGGTGGACGGGTTTTGAACGAGGACCAGACTAGGGCGGCCTTCAATGGACCGGCCGGGGTGGCCGCCCTCAGCTTTTTGGTGGATATGCAGCGGGAGGGCTTCCTACCCGCCGCCAGTGCGGCCTACCTCTGGGACGAGAACCTTGCCCACTGGTGCACGGAGAAAGCGGCGATCTCCATTGAAGGACCTTGGTGGCAGGACGTAGTCTACAACCAGTATGATTTCGATCTTTCCAAGCTGGCGCTGGCCCCGGTCCCCGGTCCTGCCCGTCCCCTCGAAAGTCACCCTCCCCGCACATTGCTCGACGTTCCCATGGTCTCCATTGCCGGCTACAGTAAGGTGAAGGAAGAGGCCTGGGCCGTGCTCAAAGCCCTTTTCTCAGACCATCCAGGCCTGCTGAGACTCGAGCCGGCCATGACGGGTCTGCCCACCCAGAAGGCCGCGTACGAAGGAGAAATCGAATCCGAGTATATCGACCTGGATGTCCTGCTCTCAGAGGCCCAGGTAGGCCTGGGCTGGTCGAGCCATCCACGGATTGCCGAGATTCAGATCATTCTGGCCATTGCGGTCAACACCGCCTTCACCGGGACCATAGGTCCTCAGGAGGCTCTGGACCTCGCCGCAGAGGAGGTCAATGAGATCCTCAATGACTTTTAGAGCCGCGCTCAGGCGCAAAAAACTGACCCCCTACTATTTCCTCCTGCCAGGGATGGCGGTTCTGGCTGTAGTAACCCTCTATCCGGTCGTGGGGAATGTGGTCATGAGCCTGCAGAAGGTGAAATTGATCAAAGGCGGCGGCGGCGACTTCGTAGGTCTGGCCAATTACGCCAAGCTGCTGGGCAGCCGGACTTTCATCGGCAGCGTAGTCAGTTCGTTGAAGTTCACTTTGATCTCCCTGCCACTGGTCTTTGTCCTGGGGTTGGGGATGGCCTCTATCTTCAACGAAATCAAAAAATACAGACCTGTTTTCACCGCATTCCTCATCGTCCCCTGGGCTATTGCACCGGTGGTAACAGGCTACATGTGGCGCTGGCTATTTCACGACAGCTTCGGACTGGTCAACTATTTTCTGCACACCCTGGGCCTGATCGATGCGAACGTGCCCTGGCTGGCTCACCCCGACACGGCCATGGCCGCGGTAGTCGTGGCGAATATCTGGCGTTTCATGCCGTACATAACCATCATGCTCCTGGCCGGCCTCCAGAGCATCTCTGCCGAACTCTACGAAGCCGCCCACATGGACGGCGCCGGTCTGCTGCAGCGCTTCTGGTTCGTCACCCTGCCGCAGCTCAGGCACGTCATCGGGGTGGTCTTCCTCTTCGCCACGATCTGGATGGTCAACGACTTCGCCCTGATCTACATCATGACCGAAGGAGGACCGGCCAGGAGCACCCAGGTATTGCCGATCACCATCTACCGGATCGCCTTCGAAAACCTGCTCCTAGGCCGGGGTGCGGCCGCCGGTCTCCTGCTCCTGGTGTTTCTGCTGGGTATGAGTGTCGTCTTTATCCGCACCATCTTCAAGGAGGAGGGGCATGAAGCTTAAAACCCGCGACGCACTCAGGGCCTGGATGGCCTACAGCCTGGGGGGGCTGGGTACGTTTTTTCTGGTTGCACCGCTGATCTGGGTCGTCACCACTTCGGTGCGTCCGCTGGCGGAGGTGGCGAGCAGTCCGCCGCTGATCTTTCCCCGGTCGATCACTTTCAAAGCTTATGTCGAGTTCTGGGATGCAGCGCCCTTTCTCAAGTACCTCTTCAACAGTACGGTCATCTCGCTGATGACCGCTCTGGTCGCCCTGATCTTCAGCATCTGCGCTGCCTATGCCTTCGCCCGCTTTCGCTTCCGGGGGAACACCGTCCTGCTCATGCTGGTGGTTATGTCCCAGATGCTGCCCGGCAGTTCGATTCTGATTCCGCTCTTCCAGGTGATCCGCAACCTGGGGCTGCTGGATACCCACGCGGGCATGGTGCTGGTCTACACTGGTTTCGCCATCCCTTTCTGCACCTGGCTGCTGAACGGATATTTTCGCTCCATTCCCGCAGACTTGGAGCAGGCCGCCCTCATCGACGGGTGCAACCGTCTGCAGCTCCTCTACCGCATTGTATTGCCCCTGGCCGCCCCGGCCGTTATCGCAGTGGGCATTTTCGCTTTTCTTCTGGCGTGGAATGAATTCCTCTTCGCCTATTTGTTTACCAAGACCCGGGCGCTCACCATCCCCGTGGGCCTGCGCGCCGCTTTTCTGGGTCAGTACGTCAACAAGTACGACCAGCTCTTCGCCGCCTCCCTGATCTTCAGCCTCCCGCCTATCGTGCTTTTCGTCTTTCTGCAGAAGTACTTTGTGCAGGGATTGACGGCGGGGGCGGTAAGGGAATGACATACCGCGGGTCTGGCCATCCGCCGGCTGAGGGCAACGCAAAGCTACGGCGCTTGCTCTGTAAAATGCAGGACTTGGTCGGCATCGAGGTGTTGGTGCTTTTCGGTTTTACCCGAAGGCCAGAAGATTTCCAACTCGTCGACCTGGGTACGGACGCCCAGTCCGAATTCCAGCGGCCAGCTGTTGGATGAGCCAAAACCGATGCCGCTGCTGACTTCGGCCTCCTGGACCCGATCCCCTACCCGGACCCGGACGCGGGTGCCGATGGCGCTGAGATTGGAGGTCCTGCCATACCGGGCGGGGAGACGTCATTCTGGAGGTCGACAATCTGACGACCTCCAGCGTGAGCAAAGTGTCCTTTCGGGTAAAGCGAGGCGAGATCGTGGGCTTTGCGGGATTGATAGGAGCCGGACGGACCGAACTGACCCGGGCCGTTTTCGGTGCCGATAAGCGTCTGTCGGGGGGACATCCTGGTGGAAGGAAAGCCGGTACCTCCCGATTCGCCTCCGGAAGCGCGGCGGCTGGGGATCGGATTGGTACCCGAAGGCAGGAGAACAGAAGGCATTTCCCCCATCTTAGTGTTGGGCGCAACATGAGCATCGCTTCGTTGGGGCAATTTTGCCGCCGGGCCCGCATCCGCCAGAAACAGGAAGCAGCACGGGTCGGAGAGATGATCGAACAACTGTCGATCCAGACGCCTACGAGGCAGCAGAGCATCGCCAAACCCAGCAGAAAGTGTTGATCGCGCGCTGGCTGATGAAGGAGGATCTGGAGGTTCTATTCGTCGACGAACCCACCCGGGACATCGACGAGGGAGCCAGAGTCGAAATCTACGCGCTTCTGGACGAGCTGGCCTGCAAGGGACTGGCCCTTGTGGTCATGTCTTCGGAATTTCCCGAAATTCTGGGATAGTGCGACCTGGTTTACGTGCTGAAGGCCGGCCGGATTGCCGGGGAGTTTCACCGGGAAGAAGCGACTCAGGAGGCACTGCTCGCCCGGGCGATTTGGGGTACGAGGTCGCGCGGCGCGTTCAAGGTTCCGCGAAGGAATTCACATCCATTCTAATCGTCTTCCAGACTTTCCAGAAGGTCGTCGAGCTGCTGGCGCAGGGGACTATCGGACGGACTCAGATCCCATCCTTTCTGCAGCGCATCCCGGGCTTCTTTCTGGCGCTCGGTGCGGAGCAGTTCCCGGCCAAGGTAGTACCAACCTCTGGAATCCTGTGGTGAGGCGGCGACCGCTTGGCGGAAGTAATTGAGGGCTTCTTCGCGGCGCTGGCTCATGCTCAGGATGCTGCCGGCGTTGATCAGGGCCGGGAAGAAGTCCGGCTGGTGGCCGAGGGCCTTCTCGCAGTAGCGGAGGGCTTCGGCCAGGCGCTGTTGCTTGATCAGGATGCTGGCTATCTGATTGAGCAGAATTAGGTTGCCGGGATCCAGGCGGATCGCTTTGTCAAATTTGTTCAGCGCTTCGTCGATATAGCCGTGCCGAGAGAAGAACGCGCCAAGTCTAAAGTGATAGAAGGGGTTTTCCGGGGCATTCAGGATGGAGTCGCGCAATTTCTCCATCTGCTTGGGGACATCCGGGTCGCCGTCCCCGATCTGCTGCAGGTGCTGGAAGCGCTTCAGGGCGGATCGAGCCTGGGAGGGGCGACCCAATTTGCGCGCCAGTCCGGCCACCCGGTAGTAGGCTTCGGCAAAGCCCATGTCGAGCTGGGTACTGGTGGCCAGGGCTTCGAGAGCAGCTTCCTCCTGTCCGTCTCCTTCGAGGGCTTGGCTCAGAAAAAAGTAGAGCGTAGCATCTTGTGGATAGACGTACAGGGCCTGCTCCAGCTCGCGGATAGCGTCCCCGTACCGGCTCGTTCCCAGGTAAATTTCGCCCAGCCGGCGGTGCACTGCAGAGTGGGCGGGTTCCAGGGCGAGGGCCTGTCGCAGATTTTCCTCTGCTTCTGTATAGCGGCCCAAAGTGGTATAGATACCCCCCAGATTGACATAGCCCGTTGCGTAGTCAGGGTGAAAATGCACGGCCTTTTCCAGGGCTTCGATGGCCAAGGCATAGCGTCCTTGAGCCGAGTATACCGCCGCCTGGAGGTTGTAGAGCGCAACCGCCGTCGAATCCAGTTCCAAGCCGGCTCGACAGACGGCGAGGACCGCATCGAAGCGGCCGGCCTGGAAATGGGCGGTGGCCTGGTTGGCGTAGTTTGTGGATTGCTCCGGAGCCTGCGAGGGATCAGAGGCGGGCGTATCTTTGAGCGAATCGGCAGGCTCCGAAGCGCAGCCAACCAGCCAGCTGGCCAGGCAAATCAGGCATCTGGCAACCGGAGCCAAAATTTAATCGTCCTCCACAAAACGCAAAACCTGATCGACGTCGAGATGCCGGTGTCTCTGGTTGGAGGCGCAGTCCTCAAGCTCGACTTCTTTGCGGACAGGCTCGGATTCCGGAGCGCGCCCGGGAAGCGTCAGCAAGCCCAAAAGGGCCAAGAAAAATGCGCTTCGAAGGCAGACTAGGAATTTAAAAAAGAAAAGCTCAACAGAGCAAATTTTCCAGGAGGGTTGAAGCGTCGGAAAAGGCTCTGTTGCGGGCTCCGGGGACCCTATACACTTTCAGTAGCATCGCAAAACCGCTGCAGGCCGGATGTGCGGGCTGGCGCTCCACATTTGGCGAGTGAGAGGCAGCAGAAATGAAAGCACTGGTGAAATACGCCCGCGGCCAGGGCAACATGGGGGTACGCCAGGTAGCCGAGCGCCAGCTGACCGTCAACGAGATGCGGATCCAGGTGGAGGCCACGGGGATCTGCGGCTCGGAACTCCACATCTTTCACGACGAAATCAAGATCTCCATTCAGGTCCCGGTGGTCCTGGGACACGAGTTCAGCGGCAGAGTAGTGGAGATCGGGGATCAGGTAGAGCAGGTGGATGTCGGGGAGCGGGTCACGGCTATGCCCAGCGTGAGGGTGTGCGGGACCTGCCGCTACTGCCGGACCGGGTTCTACAACCTCTGCATCCAGCGAGAGTCCATGGGCTACTGGCACGACGGCAGCTTTGCCCGGACCTGCTTGGTACCTGCCGCTGCGTCCTGAGGTTACCAGAGGTGGTGGATTTTCGCACCGGAGCCCTGACCGACCCCCTGGCCTGCGCCGTCCATGCGGTTACCGAATTGACCGGGATAAGGGCGGGGACCTGGTAGCCATCGTCGGTCCCGGAACCATGGGCCTTCTCTGTCTCCAGGTAGTCAAGGCCTAGGGGGGGTTGCCTTTGTTTGCGGCCTTAGCCGGGACGAGGAGCGGCTGGAACTGGCCCGTCAGCTCGGTGCGGACTACGCCATCGACGTGGAACGGGATGACGCGGTGGAGCAGATAAAGCAGCTGTCGGAAGGCTACGGTGCAGACGTCGTCCTGGAGTGTTCCGGAGCGCAAGCAGGGGTGAGCCTGGGGCTGGAGCTGGTGCGCAAGCAGGGCAGCTACACCCAGACGGGCTTCTTCGGACGGCCGATCCAGGTCGATCTGGAGCAGGTGGCTTTTAAGGAACTCGAATTCACCGGCTCCTTGGGCCAGAAGCCCACAGCCTGGAAGCGGGCGCTCAAGCTCATGGAGCGAGGCAAGATCGATAGCGCCAGTCTGATCTCCCTGGAAGTCCCCCCTGGATGAGTGGCGGGAAGCCTTTGCGCTTTTTGAACGTCAGGAGGGGGTAAAGCTATTGCTCGACGTAAAGGATCAATAATATGGACTCCAATCGTGGACTCCAGAAACAGCAAAACCACAAGGAGGCAATCGGCAAAAAAGTCTCTAAAGGCGGCCGCCGATTTCCACCGGTCATCCTGGGATTGCTTCTGCTATTGGTGCTGGGAGGCTACGGGTGGTTCCGCTGGGAAGCTGACCAGACCCAAAAGCGGGCCCGAGCGGCCAATGCACAGGGCAATATCCTGCGCGATCAGGGGAGGCTGGGCGAAGCTGAGCCCCACTACTGGCAAGCAGTGGAGGAATGGCCGGATCTGGCCCAGGGCTGGAGCAATTTGGGGATGGTCTACACCGCCCGGGAGCAGTACAGACAGGCCCTGAAATATTTCGACCGGGCGCTGGAGTTGGATCCCGATCTCTTCGAGACCCGCATCGGTCTGGCCATCGTCCACGATCATCTGGGAAATTTTCCCCAGGCAAAGGCCAATTACCAGCAGGCTATTCGGCTGAAACCCCATTTTGCCGAGGTCTATTACAACCTCGGATATCTATATCAGCAGGAAGGATTCTACCACAAAGCACTCGACCAGTACGAGCAGGCGTTGCAGCGGAAGCCAGACTTTCTTCAGGCCTGGAGCAATACGGGCCTGGTCTACAACCTGCAACACAAGCCGGGCAAGGCTATTCAGGCACTGAAAAGGGCGCTTGAGGTGGTGCCCGAAGACGGGTATGTACGGATGCAACTGGCCAAAAGCTACATGGATCTGGGCGATTATGCCCATGCGCGCCAAGCCTATCAGCGGACCCTCGAGCTGGGGGAAGGACGGTTCGAGTCCTACTATGGTCTGGGGTTTATCAGCGAGCAGGAGGGCAGGCTGGAGGAAGCCAGGATCTACTACCGGCAAGCCATACAAGCAGATTCCACCTACGCCGAGTCCTATTACCGGCTGGGCGTTGTGCTGGAGATGCTGGGAGACCCGGAGACTCCCGCTCTCTACTTGAAAACCATTGAAATAGATCCCGACCACGCCGCGGCTTACTACAGTCTTGCCCGGCTCTACCTGAGGCAGGGACGCCGGGAAGAAGGCCGTCAGCTGATGCAGGTTTTTCAAGGTTTGAAGCAATATGAAAAAGAACAAAAGGCCCGGCAGCAGACTCTTGAGCGCAGACCGGGCGATGCAGAAGCGGTTTATGCCCTGGGACTGGTCCACTTCAAGTACCGACGCAATCAGAGGGCCCGCGAGCTGTTCGAAAAGGCTCTGAAAATGGATCCGAACTTCGCTCCTGCCAGGGAAAAGCTAGAGCAGCTCGGGCAGGGGCCTTAGAACCGCCTCAACGCAACGGCTCAGGGCGGTAGGGGCTGGCGCCCATTTTCAGGATGGCGTGCCCTTCCCCCTGGCGGACGACCAGGAAGTGGTTGGCAGGCACATTGCTTACTGACTGGGTGGAGCCGTCGGGCCAGGTAAGCTCGATCAAATCTGCCCTCTCCTGTTTGCCCAGGCCGAAGTGAGCCCGGATATCGTTGTGGGAGAGGTAGCTGGAAGCGCCGTTGATGGTGCGCCACTGGGGTTTCCCACCGGCCACCAGGCGGATCCTGGCGCCGACACCGCCGCGGTTCACCCGAGTGCCGAAGACCTGGATAGTGAGCCAGTTGTGGCTGTTGCCTCCGTCGTTGCGCAGCAGGCTCGGTGCGTCGTTCAGATTGACGACGAACACGTCTACATCCCCATCGTTGTCGTAATCTCCGAAGCTGGCGCCTCGGCTGACCTTTTCGATGCTCAGTCCCGGACCCGACTGGGCCGATACTTCCAGAAATTCTCCCTTACCCTGATTGCTGAACAACTGGTTGGGCTGTCGGTAGGAACTACCTGCGGGCACCTGATCGACCTGGGGGTAGACATGGCCGTTGGCGACAAAGAGGTCGAGATCGCCGTCGTTGTCGTAGTCGAAAAATCGGGTCCCCCAGCCCAATAGCGACAGGGTGGGCGCGGCCAGACCGGCCAGGGTAGTGATATCCGTAAAGGTGCCCTGCCCTTCGTTCTCGTAGAGGGTATTGGTCTCTCTGAAAAAGTTGGTCACGTAGAGATCCTCGTCTCCATCGTTGTCAAAGTCCCCGAAATCGACTCCCATGCCGGCCTCTTCGTCGCCGTCGGCATTGTAGGCCACTCCCGCGAGCAGGGCCACATCCTCAAAGGTGCCGTCGCCGTTGTTCTGGAAAAGGACATTGGGGGTTTCATCATTGGCGACAAAGAGGTCGAGGTCGCCGTCGTTGTCGTAGTCTGCGGGCACCACGCCCAGACCGTAGTAGTCGTTGGCCGCACTGATACCGGCGGAGGCCGTGACGTCGGCAAAAACCCCGTTGCCATCGTTGCGATAGAGGATATCTCCGGCACCGGGCATACCCTTGGGGCCGCAGTAGACCCGGATCCCGCCGAGGAAGACACAGTGTTCCTCCTGGAAGGTCTCGTCGGGCATATCGTGGACGTCGAAGATCACGTAGTTGGTCACGTAGAGGTCGAGGTCGCCGTCGTTGTCGTAGTCGAAAAAGACAGCGCTGGCGCTGTAGTCGTCGCCGCCGACTCCGGCGCGGATGTCCGCAAAGCGGCCGTCCCCTTTGTTGCGGTAGTTGCGGTAGAGGATGTTGGGGCCGTAGTTGGTCACGTAGAGGTCGAGGTCGTTGTCGTTGTCGTAGTCGCCCACGGCGCAACCAGCACCCCAACCGGCGTCACCGACGCCGGCCCGGGCAGTGGCATTGACAAAGGTGCCGTCCCCGCTGTTGGCGTAGAGGACATTGCCCGGGCCGCTCTTGTGCTGGTAGGTGGCAAAGGTGGAGCCATTGACCACGTAGAGGTCGAGGTCGCCGTCGTTGTTGTAGTCGAAAAAGGCGGCCCCGGTGCCGTGCGCTTCGAGGATGTACTTTTTTTCCGGGTCGCCAAAGGTGTTGTGGAAGGCGATGCCGGAGGCTTCGGTCTGGTCGGTGAATTGCGGCTGGGCGGCCAAGGCCGGCGCCAGAACCAGAAGGACAAAAAAAAAGCAGAGGACCCAAGTACAGGCTGCAGGCGGCATCAATTCACCATGTGCATGAGACGCTGGGTCATGGATCCTTCCTGGGTCAGGGCGTAGACGATGATGTTGACTATCAAATACTCAGTCCAACCCGCCCTGGAGAAGGTGATGCCGGCCAGGCGGCCTTTGATAAAGTAGCCGGTCGTCGCGGCCCAGCTGATGGTGCCGGCTTTGCCGCTTGCCGTTCCCCCCCGCGACGGGGGACCCCCTCGCTCCAGGTCGAAAAACGCCGAATAGATGGGATGATCGTCCGGCAGCCGTTCGGACCAGAAATCCCTCCCCCTGACCAGCCCGCCGTACTTCTCCAGGCTGTCCCCGAGGCCCACGCTGCCGTAGACAAAGCCGCCCGCCAGCAGGTACTGAACCATACGCTCCTTTTCGCTCTCGTTGCCGGGATTGGCCTGGAAAATGATGGGCACTTCGAGGAGCCGCTCGTCGTCGAAGGTAATCAGCCCGACGTATTCGGACTGAATGCCGGTGTACTGGTTGAGCGCATCCCGCGCTCTGTCGATGGACCCTTGACCGAAACCGCCCCCACTGCCAAAGTCGATGGAGCGGGCCGAGGTGACCGAGGCGAATTTGACGAAACCCTTCAGCGCCTGGGGGTCCTCCGGGTCCTGGATGACCATCGCCCGGTAGCGCCCGGTGTCCATGCTGTTGACATCCATCATCTCCAGACCCAGGTCTATCTTGTTGTCCGGCGAGCGCACCCCGGTCACCGCCGCCGCCGACAGCCTCGGCTCCAGGTTCATCGAGGCCAGGGTGGCGCTGGGACCGGCCTGCCCCAGACGCGCCTGGGGGGCGGCGGTTGCCACCTGGGTGATCAGACCGCGGGTGTTGAAGGTGGCCGTGGCCTGGACCTGATCCATGCGCGCCTGGGCCAGCTGCACCTGGCGGCGGACCATCTGGCGTTTGGGTTGGGGCAGCTTGCGCAGTTCCAGCGGCTTGGTCAGGCGCGGCTCGCGCTTGATGAACTTGGTGGTCAGGGGCCGCGGGGCTTTTTGGGCGGTCTGCTCGAAGGGGTTGATAGCGACGATGGCCAGATGCAGTGCCAGGGCCGCTCCCAGCGACAGCAAGAAGACCTTGCGCAATGGGCGCAGCAGGATCGCCGGATCCAGGCCGGAGGTGGGGCTGGAAAAGCGGGAATCAGGGGGCAAGGTGGACATGGTTCACTTTCTCGGGTGTTGGAATAATGCGCCGCAATCTCACAATCTCATATATTCTCGACCCATCAATTTAATACAACCTAATACATCTATAAAAATAATCGCAACTAGATACATAACAACGGGTCCAGGCCCTACCTGCGGGTGGAATCGCGCCTGCGGGAGATGACCCGGTCGCCCGGCTGCAGGGTCTCACCGCGCTTGCGGATCTTCTTCTCAAGTTTGCGGAGTTTGGCGATAGCGCTGGTGGGGTTCAACTGGACTATCTCGATCTGGCCTATCTTCTCTTCGTTAGGGGTGTCGCGCCACACGTCCAAGCGCAGGCGCGGCACCAATCCATGCTTGGAACCGATGTTGAGTAAGTAGGTCGGTTTGCCTTTTTTCTTTTTTGTTAAAAGGGCTTCGATGCGGCCTTCGAGGGGCAGGTTGCCATCGAGTTCAGGGTAAAAAGACCGGACCAGATCGGCCAGCACCCCGCGGGCGGTCTCCACATCGTCCTCGGGTTCGGAGATGTACCAGCGATCCGATGCATACAGGGCGCGTTCTACTACGGGGTTGGAATGCTGCAGACGCAGAATATCGGCCAGATAGGCTTGGATCAGGGTGGGGGAAGTCACCCCGGGATACTTGCTGGGATTGTATATAAAGCGGAACTCATCGTGTGGAACGATGCTGCTGCTGTCGCGTTGCGCCGACCAGAATATCTTGTCTTTTAGTGGATCCACCAGCTTTATTTCAATCCGTCCAGATACCAGCGGAAAGGACAGCACTTCGACATTCTGCGTCTCGGCTGAGGGGAAGCTCAAGTTGGTCGGGGCTTCGAAGGGACCGGCGTACACGATCTTATTGCTATAGACTCTGTAAAGTCTGTGAACGATTACGTGCGCCACAAAATCGACGGATTCTTTCCCGTAATAAAGGTACCTGTCCCGATCGGAGCTCACCCGCCAATCGAAGGTCTGAAAACGGCCCAGATCCTCGAAGAGGGTCGCCATCTGCCGGTGCAATGCCTCCATCAATAAAGGGTGCTGACGCCGCAAGTGGGCGGGAAGGGCTTCCTGTTCCACCAAATCCGTAATAGCGAGTCCAATGGTGTGGATTTGCGGCTGGGGAAAAGCCGGACAAAATGCGGCACAGAAGATGGACGTCAGGCTGGTGAAGATTGATATTTTCATCTTTGTCAATTAGTGGACAGTGTGCTCATTTGTTTACCAGTTTGGCCATTCTGCGTCGCTATTTTCTGGCCAACATCGATCAGGAATTGTGCCGTAACTTCCGAATAAACAGCGCATTACCAGAAAAAGATCTGCCGAAAAATAGAGACTTACAGGGCCGCCATCTAGTTTGTGGGTTCGACTTCCTTGGTGAAACTAGGCGAAAGAAGCAAAGAGGATCAAGTCTATTTTTTTCTTGACATCTATTCTATTTTATGACAAATTGCCCATTGATCCCGCCAATCGTAGAGTTCATGTTAGCTCATATTTATGAAGAAAGGAGGCATTGTCAGAAGAGATCGCGGCGCATTCCCTTTCCGAATAACAAACCCGAAGCCATTCCTTCATGGAGGAAACAATGAAGACAGCACTCTTCCTGCTCCTGCCGCTCGTAGCGCTCCTGGGCATTCCGACCACGGGCGAAGCACAGAATGCCGATCCGAGTCTGATTCGCGTTTTCGAGTTGCCTCAATTCACCAGCCCACCCACCCTGGATGGCGTAAGGGGCGATGAAGAATGGGCCGGTTCCCTGGAGCTTCCCTGCTCGCCCTCCTCGATTAATGCGGAAGGAGCCGAGTTCGGCTGGGCCGACCAGGAAAACGGCATCAGCCTGGTAAGCGGCAACCAGCTCAACCAGAGCGAAGGCGAAGAGGCCAGCGTAGCCCGCACGGATGCCGATTCCTGGAGTAACAGCTGGCACGCCTGGGACGAGGATGCGTGGTGGTACATTGCGCACGTGCGCGACAATGTCCGCGATGTAGAAAACGAAGGAAATCCATTCTGCTGGTGGGAGCGCGACAGCACCTGCATCTACCTGGACCTGACCAATTCCAAGGCGCCCTATGGTCCGGATGGCCAGCACACGACCATGAACATCATCAATTTCGTGGCTGCTCCCATGGATGCCAGCGCGGTGAACATCACCTGGGAATACCTGGTCGAAGGGTTGCGCACTCAAACTCATGATCCCGACCTGGTAGAGGGCTTTGAATACAGCTTCCGGGATGCCGGAGACGAGTTCGGCGGCGAGGCCGACTACGTCATTGAGGGCAAGGTCGCCTGGGAGACCCTGCTGAGATTCGACCTGCCGGCCATTCCCGAGGCGGGTACGGAAATGGGTCTCCACTGGCTCATCCTCGATCCGGACAACAACGATGGATACGGCGGTCAGCTGGTGTGCTATGGCGCTCCGGGTGGCGACCAGTCCTATTACACGACCATCGTCTTTACCGACACGCCGGCCGGTTCGGCGACGGCGGTCGAAAAGGACTCCTGGGGTCGGATCAAGTCTACTTTTAACCAGTAGGAAAAGAGGGTGTTTCCCTAAAGTACAACCTGGTTGAAGTATCTCGACTCTTTTGGGGGGCGGGCACTGCGCCCGTCCCCCAATTTTATGCTTAAAGTACCCTGTCGGATTGTGGGAAACGAGGGAGTCAGGATGTCCTACCTGCCCAAAAGCAAAGGTCATAGCCCCGGGGCATGGCCGTTGCTCCTCTGCTTGCTCTGCGCCGGCCTTATCGTCCGGGTAGAGGCACAGCGCCATCCAGAATCGGCCGGCCCCCACCCTTCCTACGGGCTGGTGCCAGAGTGGCAGCAGCGACCCCCCTTCATCAGGGGTCCGCTCGACCGCTACGGCCGAGGGCCAAACCGGCTCTTTCTAGTCACTGGAGACAACGTCCCCTACCAGAATCACGCCGAGGAAAGGTACATCCTCTGGCAGCGCGAAACTATACCCTGGGGCGTGGATACCGGTCGGCCCTGGTGGCACAGAAACATACGCTGGGACCGTCTGGGCAACTACATGGGGCCGCACTACCAGCGGTCTTTTTCAATCGTGGAGGCGCGCAGCGGCAAGGATAATTCCGGGTACAGTTTCATCGACCACAAATCGGGGGCGGGATGGGGCTCGCCGAGAGGGGGCAGCCTTCACTTGGGTCACTACAGCTACAAGGGGCTGCACTGGTCCGCCACGGTCGGCCGGGACGTGCGCACCTACCTCACGCCCCTGACCCTGGCTCAGGGGCACATGCGGATTGCCCGCCTGGATCTCGACGCGGGTAACGGGCGGGACCGCGCCACCGTGTTCTATAGCCGCGGTGGGCGGAACGGGATGTTTTCCTTCTGGGGCATACCACAGGGGGAGACTTTCAATCTGGCACCCGTGTTGGTCTATGGCCTCCACTGGCAGCACCAAGTAGGCGACTACGCCAGTATGGGCTCCACCTTCCTCAACCAGCTCATGTCTTTTCCGTCTTCTCCCCACAGCAGCGCCCTCAAGGGCGACCTGCCCTACGCTATGCTGGGTCCCGGAGTCATCCGGGTCTTTATCGGCGACGATTCTCCCCTGGAGGAACAGTTCAACGGCAAGGTCTACGGCCTGGATATCGTGGTCGAGGGCGAACGGGACGGGGAGCCTGTGCGGCTCAGCAGCGACCCCGATGATCCCGACTTCGATGCCTCGCTGCGGCCCGTGGTCGCGGGGGGGGTGTCGCAGGCCGACGGGAGCCGCGAGGCCATGGGCAAGGAGACCGTGATCTACGAGTTCGGCCTGCCCGACGATGTCACCGTGCGCTCGGCCCGGTTCACCGCCGAGGTGGCCGACGACTACCGCATCGGGGTGCGCCAGAAGCACGATTTTCCCAAGATTGATCGGAACGGCAATATTGCGCCCGAGGAATGGGAGTGGCCGGCCTCTTTTGTGGGCACCGAAGCGGGAACCAAGCGCCCGTTCAAGTGGGACATCGACAGGGAAGCCGAAGAGCCTTATTACACCGTCCTCAGATCAGAGGGGCGGTCCGCTACCGGGGGAAACCGCCGCGTGGTTTCCTTCGACTACGGCATGCCCACTGGACAGAGTCTGGCTTCGGTCAACTGGAAGGCCGATCTGGTGGGCGTAGGTCTGGAAGGCGAGGTGGCGCACAACCTGCAAAACTACATGTTCCCAGTGGGCGACAACGAGGGCCAGCGCAGCACCCAGAGAGCCTGGGCTTATTGGCTCAAAGGCCTCAAAGAACTATTCTGGGGTGTTCACCTCGGCGGCGAAATTTTCCGCCTTGAGCCCGATTTCAGCGGCGGATACGACAGCCGCCGTGGCGGTATGGCCTTCCACGTAGACCGGCAGCCTGTCCCGGGGCAGCGGGTGGAGTCGCGCACCCAGGAATACTACTTGGTGGAAGATAACGACGACGATGATCAGTGGCCGGACGATGACCTGAGCGAGGTGCCCACTTCAGGGGTTTTGTACCCGGGTTGGAGCAACTCCAGCGTGTACCCGGGACTGGACGCAAACTTCGATAACATTCCGGATCTGGACCGGAACGAGAACTTCAAACTGGATTGGGAAGAGCCCTTTTTGATGTTCGCAGCCGACCCCCCGGAGTTTGTCTACGGCATCGACTTCAACAACAATGGGTTGCCGGACTTCCGCGAAAACGACGACCTGGCGGATTATCCCTATCGACGCGACCAGAAAGGGCGCCACTTCTTTCTGTCTGTTTCCCGTCTGGGTGGCCTGGGGACGAATCTTTCCGCGGGCGCGTACACCAACCGCGAAATCGCCGCCGGCGGCAAAGCCGAAGCCGTATACCTGCGCTATGCCTATGAAATTCAGCAGCGAGGGGTGGGGGAGTTGCAGATCAACTACGATGTGAAGAAAGTCGAAGACGATATCGCCGACCACAACTATATCTTCCACCTGCCGCCCGACGACGCGGATATCATACCTTGGCTGAACAAGCCGGATGGCCCGCCGGAGCACCCCGGATTTTTCCGGCCTGCCACTCCGGATCCCCTGTTGATGCGCGACAGCTGGGTCAACACCTTCTACGTAGATTTGCAGTACCTGGGTTTTCGCAATGTAAATCTGAACAATTCGCTGCTGTGGGTGCGCAACAGCCAGGCCGAAATCGCCTTGGAAGACGGCAGCGGCCTGCTGCAGCCAGACGATATCCGCACGCGCTTCACCCTGATCAACAAAATCGAGTACACCTGGATCAGGGGCGCCCTGACGGTGCGTCCCAAATTCAAGCACCGCCTGTTGTACGAGGACGTGGACACCGAGGAGGATGCCCGACTCTCCTCGTCCGAGTACATTCCGATTGTGATGGCGGAGTACAAACTGACCGGCAATACCCACTTCCTGGTTGGGGCCCAGGGCTTTCCCGGAGTGCCCTACAAGCGCCACGATCGCGTCGAAAAAGACCGCACCTTCGGCCAGAGAGACTATACCGCCATGTTGCGGATCACCTCCGATTACTTCGGGGTGGGCGCTTCCACCATTTTCATGGGTTATCAGCGCACCCGGCGGGACTACACTCTCTTTGAAGAGCGGAACCTGGAACAGAATGTCCTTTTCGTGGAAATCATCTCTCCTTTTTGAAAAGCGTATGGAATGGACCAGAACATCGATGCTCGGATGCGTCGTCTCGCTGCTGTGGCTGGGGGGATGCAGTCTGACCTTTCCGCCCGGTTTGCAGTACTACGTCGAGGCTGATCCGGTTCTGTCCGAGTCTGATGCCTACTATGTCGATCCAGTCGACAGTTCGCTGGTGTGGAGCCTGGAAGGAGTACAGGTCAAGGTCAAGTTTTACAACGACGAGATGCTGGACGCCGAGTACGATCCGCGCTACAGCCCCTATACCCTGACCGGCTGGACCCACCCCGAGTTGGGCTACGCCCCGCCGCTGTGGACGGTTTTTGATATAACCCTGATCAATCGCACCCGGGAGCGGGTTGAACTGGATCCGACCCAGGCGATTCTGCGCCTGGACAATGGCAACTTCTACTACTGCCGACAAAAAACAGGTTCGGTCCCCAGTTCCGGGGGAAAGGGGCCGGGAAACGAGGGGTTATGGCAGGATTATCCCCATTTTTTCGACTACAGCTACCTGAAGTGGGGCAGCCACGCCGGCGCGGTCAACTACCACGCTCAATACGACAGAAACGATATCTGGCGCAAGAGCGAATACCTCCGGGAAAAACCAGTGCGCAAGGGCTCCAAGTACTCCGGCAAGCTGACCTTTCCGCCGCTGCCGCCGGAGAGCAAGTCCTTTACCCTGGAGATCAACAACTTCATCCTGGCCTTCGACCGGTATGAGGTGGGGTATGGCAATCCCGTGGAATGGACCGATCTGGCCTTCCACTTCAATGTGGTCCAAGGTGTGAAGCCAATGGAGAAAGAGTAGATGGAAAGGGCGCTGAAGAGCCTGGGGCTGGGGCTGCTGGCAGGGCTCGTCCTAGGCGGTTGTGGGGGCCTGAAGTACGAAATGCTGAAGGGTACCAGCCTCGCCAACCCCCCGAAAGAGCCCATCAAGATCTACATCAAGGAGTTCCAGGTAGAGAGCAAGGCCAGCGTCATTGATCCGCGGGCGTCGATAGGGGGCGGCGATCCCAACGCGGGTACGGCTGTTACCAATACCCTGGCCCAGGTGGGCAACGAGCTGGTCACGATCTCCCGCCCCTCGCGCATCGAAGATCTGTCCGGATCGGTATTGCGCGAATTGCGCCGCGAGCAGGTGCGGGTCTTGGTGGCGTTGGACAAGGTAGAGGACCTGGAGGATGTGCGACTGGTCGACAATCCATTTGAACTGGTCCTGGCCGGGTCCGCAGAGGCGCAGCTGGAAATCACCGGCAAGGCCCTTCTCCGAAGTCAGAGGGTCGAGAAGAAGTTTTCGCGCAAGACCAACAAAATAGAGGTAGAGGTTGAAATCAAGGACCTCAAAAGTGGCAAGAGCTTGAAAAGGCAACCGCTGCAGGTGGGCATGGAGATGATTTTCAACTCCAAAGAACTGGAAGAGGCCATGGCCGTAGCCGTGGTTACCTACCTGACCCAGAAGATCCTGTTTTAAGGTGCTCTTGATCGGTCTCTGTCTGATGATTCTGGGGGGGAAATGGAGTCCCGTTGAAGGAGAATTGCGCCGCTGGACCGCCGGGAAGGTAGAGGACTTTGGACTGGCCGATCTGGAGAACGTGCAGGTGCATCCCGATAGTCTGGTGATCCTAAATTTCCTGGACGGGGACCAAAATCTGGCGCTGGGACGTTTGACAGTGAATGAGTTGGACAGGGAGGTGCCGTTGACCGACGGCAGCATCGAAATAGGACGGAGCGAGTGGCTTTCGGGCACACCCCACGTGTTCGGGCGAAACTTCACTGTGGACCTGGGCCTGGACAGAGCCATCACCCGGGTGCGGATTCTGGCCGGGGAGTCGGCGCAACTGCAGACCGAGTACTTTGTGCGCGGCTACCGGATCGAGACGGCGACCCAGAACAGTCCAAACACCTGGCGGCTCCTTGCCGAACAGGCGGAGAATTTCCTACTGGATATAGACACCCGCGCCGACTCGACCTGGTCGGTCCTGGACGCAACAGGTAAATCCCTTTCGCGGCTGGGACGGTTTGTGCGCCTGACCTTGATTCGCCAGGATCGCAGCAACTGGGTGGCCCTGGGGGAGATCGAGGTGTTCGGGACGGGATTTGCCGAGAAAGGGCGGATCGCGGGCGCATGGACCAGCCCCGAGTCGGTGAACCCGGGGCGGATCCGCTGGCAGGTCCAGACCCCTCCTCAGACCCAGGTGCAAATGCAGTTCCGGGGCGCGGAGGAAGAGCGCGATCTGCCGGAGTGGGAGGAACTGGAAAGCTATAGAGAGGGGGAGCAGCTCTTTGCCGGAGCCGAGCCGGTCCGGCGCTTTCAGTACCAGGCAATATTGCAGACCGGGGCGCCCTTCAACACGCCGTTCCTCCAGCGCCTGGAGGTGGACTACGATCCCGTGCTGGTAGCCCGGCAGATCCTGGGGGAAGTGGCGCCGGAAACAGCGCAAAAAGGGGAGCCGACAACCCTGACTTACACGGCTGCGCTCGAACTTGAACCTGGGAATTACGGCATTGACCTGATGCGGCTGGAGGGCATAGCCCTGACCGTCGACGAATTGCGCTACAACGGCAGGATTCTGGTCTACGACGAGAATCTGGAACAGGGTTTTCGCTGGCGCAGTATCCCCACCGAGGAGCGCACCTTCTTCGAATTGGCCGCCGCCGAGCGCATCGTGGATTCGGGCAGGCTGGAAATTTTCGGCAGGGCGCTGTTTTTACAAGATCGGACCCGGGTGGAACTACAGGTAGGCTGCCGCGAACAGGAGGGACAGGACGGGTACGTGAACTGGCAAAACAGCCGGGAAGCACCCGGTGCGGCTTCGGTCGTCCTGGCTGTGGGGGAACCGCCTAGCCTGCTGAGCGAAGTAAAGGTCGAGCCGAGGCCTTTTTCTCCTCTGGAACGAGAAACCATGGATTTTCGCTTTGTGGTGGGTAATATCCGGGAGGTTACAGGGGTCGTGCTGCGGCTCTTTACCCTCGATGGCGAGCGGGTGCGGCATTTGGGCCAGGAAGGGAGCGCCCGCGCCTATCACTTTGAGTGGGACGGACGCGACCGGGATGGACGGATCGTGAATCCGGGGCTCTACCTTTACGAAATCCGGGTGGGAGCCGGGGCCGATGCTACCAGCCGCACAGGTACACTGGTTGTGGCGTATTAGCTGGTTGCTGATGGCCCTGGCCTGGCCGGCGTATCCGGCTTTCGAAATCACCGGTGGGGGAGCCCGGAGTTCGGGCATGGGGGCGGCATTTACTGCCGGGGTGGATGCGGAGGCCATCTGGTTCAATCCAGCCGCCAATGCCTGGGCCCAGAAATACCGGGTGGGCACGGCTCACGCTCAGCTCTATTCCGGATTGGACGAAAGCCCGAGCCTGAATGTACTGGGAGCAGTGCTGCCGATGGGCGGTGGAAGCCTGCAGCTGGGGTGGTCGAGCCTGGGGGTTGAAGATTGGCGCGAACAGGTGGGGATTGTGGGGTATGGAAGGGTCTTGCACCAGCGCTTGGCCTTGGGCAGTAGCCTGCGCTACAGCGGCTGGAAAACCAGCGGATTGTCGAATCGGGCCTGGAGCGCGGATCTGGGAGGGATCTACAAAGTGGGCTGGATTCACCGTCTGGTCTATATGCGCCTGGGGTTAATGTTGACCAATATCAACCGCGCCAATATCGCCGCCAGCGGACATCCGGCGGGCAAAACCCCGAGAGGGGTGGTCCTGGCTGCCAGCGTCAATCTGGATCGACGGCAGGTCCTGGTCGATATCGAACGGCGCGGGGGGCGCACCGAGGTGCGGGCCGGTTATGAGACCCCCCTTTCTTCCCGGGCGCGCGGGGTTGCCTTGCGGCTGGGTGGCCGTTTGCTCTCCTCAGACCGGGAGGCCAAGGAAGTGGATCTGGGTCTGGGGTTCAGGTGGAAACTGTGGTATTTTGACTACGCCTATACTTATCCCCTGCACTCGACCGGGCTGGGGGGCATTCACCAGTCAGGATTCGCATACCGCGCCCATTGATCCGCAGGGAGAGCTTTGCCGCACTAGAAAAAGTTGGTTTAATCAGACTGCACATGGTGAGGATGTCGATTATGAAATGCGAGAAAAAAACCCCGGTACTGGCCTTGCTTACGGCTCTGCTGTGTTGGGGGGGCTTGAGTGGGAATGGCGAAGCCCAGACTTTTTTGCGCAGCCGGGATTTCCTCAATCTGGGCCAGCCCGAGCCGTACCTGAACTATGGACGCAAGGAGTACGATCCATACCCTACGGTGGTTTCGGCACGCAACCGCTACGATCGACTGGGCAATTTTCTGGTGCGGGGATACAGGGTATTCACTTGGGAGTTCGAGCGTCCCGGATTCAGTGAGATCAATTCCCGAACCGCACAGTACTTGGGGTGGTTCAACAACCTGATGATTCTCTCCGATTCCTACCGCGGCTGGAACTACGCTGTAACCCTGGGAGAAGATATCCGCAGCAAGTTCACGGATCTGACCTTCAAAGATCCCCGTTTCTTCGGCATCCAGTTCGACGGGGCTTCTCCGGACAACAGGTTCACTCTGCTCCTGAGTCAGGGGGGTGCCCAGTTGAGGAACCCTAAGTTCTCCACCTTCCAGTCCACCAAAGAGCGGTCCCCAGTCCTGATATTCGGAGGTCACTGGGAGACCAAGGTGGGCAGTGTCCTGAGGTTGGGAACTACCTATTTCAATCAGCACATGGCGGACACCTTCAATGAGAAGGGGTCTTTTATCAAGGGGGACACGCCCTACAGTATGCTGCCGCCCTCCTATATCACCGTGGTCATCGAAGACGACTCACCGGAGGTGGAGAGCACCCCGGCTACGGTTTACGGTGTGGACATCATCATCGTCGGGGAGCGCATGGGGGAGCCTGTGCGCCTGACCAGCATCGAAGGAGATCCGGACTTCGATCCGAGCCTGAGACCGAGTGTGGTAGGAAGGTCCGTTGCCGGTGGAGGACGCCAAGCAGCAGGGCGGGGAGAGCGGGTGCTCTTTGAGTTCCGGATGCCCGGGTACGCCCTGCCCCCCGCCGGGAATTATGCCAGCGACCCGGATGAGTCCCTTGCGGGTTTGACCATTACATCGACCCGCTTCAGGGTCGATGTGGCTGGAGATTACCGCATTAGCGTGAAGCAAGACCACCTCTTTTTCGACGAGGGAGTCCACGAAAAAAACGTGGACAAAGAGTACTCTCCAGGAGATAGTAGATACGTCAATCCCTTCACCGGTCTCCAGGGGGATGGGGCGTTGCTAAGCCCGATCGAGGCCCGGGAAGCTGGGGAAGACATTTTCAAGCGCTGGCCCACGGCTCCCGATCCCCTCGTCGGCACCACCAATCCGTTCCTGCAGTACAAGTGGGACCAGGGGGATGATCCGGCAAACGTCCATTATACGGTCTTGCGCTCCAAGGGCAATGACGCCGCCAGAACGGTTGTCGAAATCAATTACGGCATTCCCACCGGCCAGGAGCTCTACGGGCTCGACGGCGAAATCACCCTGAAAGATCTGACCATAAGGGGAGAATTCGCCACCAACCCGCAGTACTTCATTTTCCCTGTGGGCAGTAATGCCGGCGATCGTTTTTCCAAGCGCAGATGGGCTTATTTCCTCACGGCAAAAAAGGCTCTGGGACCGGTGGCTCTGGGCGCCGAAGTCTTCGAGCTCGACCCCGACTTCAGCGGCAACTACGATAGTACCCGCGGGGGAATTCCCTTCTTTTCCGACGACTGCCAGATTTGTCCCGTGATGCAGGAGATGTTCGTCATGGCGGACAACGACGACAACGATCAGTGGCGCGATGAGGACACCAATGAAAACCCCAGTCAGGAGCGGAGGGACTCGGGTATTTTTCCGGGGCTCGACGAAAACCAGGATCTGGTACCGGACAGCGATCAGAACATCAATGGCCTTCCCGACTGGCAAGAGCCCATCCTCTTCTACGACGCCGAGCCCCCGGAATTTATCTACGGCCTCGACTTCAACAACAATGGGGTGGTGGATTTCCGCGAGAACGACGCCTTGCCGGACTACCCCTACCGCCGGGATCGCAAGGGGTGGCACGCCCTTGTCCTCAAGGACGGGCTCGGCCGCATTGGCGAATGGATCTCGGTGGGCGCGTACCGCATGAAGAGTCCGGCCGGCGGCGGTGAGGCCAATGCAAACTACCTGCGCTACGAGTACAACCGCGTTCTTCCTCTCTTCGGGAAAATCCGCATCAACGACGATATCAAATGGGTCGAGGACAGCATCCCCGACCCTGTCTACATCTGGAGGAATGTGGGACCAACCTTGCGGATCGAAAGTCCGGTCCCCCATTTGACGGGCAAATTCATGGACCAGCGGGATCTCAATACCCAGATCCTGCCACCGGATCGGGATCCGCTGACCATGAGAAAGAGTGTGGTCAATACCCTGTTCCTCCAGTCCCATTACAAAAAGATAACGGGTCTCAATCTCATCAACAGCATCAAGTGGATCCGCAACAGCCAGCAAAAAGAGGATTTTGGCGATGGGACGGCCCAGGAGGACAATATCCTGTCGCATATAACCCTGGTGAACAAGGTGGACTATACCCTGCGGGCCGGCAATCTGACCGTCCGTCCCATGTTCAAACATCTCTTGTTGCGGGAGCACTCCGACCAGCTAAAAGAGGAGACCGGCAAGGGCAGCAAAGAGTCCTTTTCGATCTACACGCCCTTGGTGCGGACCCGCTACGACCTGACGTCCAGAACAAACCTGCAACTGGGTTTTCAAGGCTTTCCATTCTGGCGTTATCGCAAGTTGGACCGGGCGGACAAACTCGAGGGTTACAAAGAGTGGAACCTGGTGCTTATGGTGAGCAATCAATCCGACCACTACGGCTACAACCTGGCCTCTCAGTTCGGCGTTTTAACGGTTTCAAGGGAATACGACGACGAGTCGCGATCTGGAGACGACTTCGACACGTCCGCTCTCTTCTTCGATATCATAGCTGGGTTCTAGGTACCACCCATCAGGTGACGGAGACCAAAAAATGCTGTTCGTGAACCTGCTGATCATCGCGGCGATGGGTACGGCCATAGGCTTGAGTACTCGCTTTTTTTCGCCCGAGCAATTGCAAGATAATTTCGGCAAAGGCCAAAAACTCTATGCCCTGGGCGATTACGAGAAGGCTATCAAACACTACGAGGCCATCCTCTCCATCGAGAGCAACGCCATGATCGAGGTTGGGGAAGTGACCGTAGATGTCGACGAGTTCATTTCTCCCGTGCGGGTGGCGGCCACCTACCAGTTGGGCAATACCTACAACAAATTAGGGCTCGAAAAACTGCGCCGGTCCGAGTTTTTGAAGAAAGAGAAGAGAGAACGAGAAGCCCAGGAGCGCTACGAGGAGGCCCTGGAGGATCTCAACCACAGCCTGGAGTATTTCCACCAGATCATCGAAGACGAAAATATCGAAGAGCGCACCCGGGTGATGGCTCAGTACCAGACATTGACGACCAACTACCAGTTGAAGGACTACCTGCAGGTCATTCAGGAAGGAAAAAAACTGCTGCGCGATTTCCCCAACAACGTGTACGAGACCGCGGTCTACTACGATATGGCCTGGTCCTACTTTGAGCTGGAGCGCTACCCGGTGGCCATCGAGAACTTCGAGCAGGTGCTGACCCTGGCGCCCAGAGGGTCGAGCGCAGACCGGTCCATCTTTCAGATCGCCGATTGCTACGAGCGGCTCGATCAGTACGACATGGCCCTGAATTTTCTCGATCGCCTGATCGCCCGCTATGACTTCTCCCAGATGTCTGAAGAGGAGCTCATCGAGATGAGCACCCTCAAGCTCAAAGGGGTGGTCAAGGAGACTACCCGCGAGCTGGTGGCCAAGGCGCAGTTGAAGAAGGGGGATATCTACGCCGGGAAGGGCGAGATAGAAAAGGCGCTCGCGGCCTATTCTGTGGTGATCGAGGAGTACGCGGCCGAGCCCGTCCTGGTGCAGAACGCCTATATCCGCGGAGCCGAGCTAATCCACCAGCAACGCGGTACTGCGGCTGCTATTGCCGCCTACAAGAACGCTATTGAAAAGGTCGAAGACGACAAGCTCTTCCAGGCCCGGACCCAGCTCACTGTGGCCCGTTTGCTCTACGATGAAGAAAAGTACGATAAGGCGGCGGAGGAGTATCGGATCTATCTCAACGCCTATAGTGACGTGGCGGTCAGGATTGGATTCTCCCGCGACAAGACCCTGTTCCGCATTGCCCAGTCCTACCAGTCCTACGGACAGCAGGTGCGCAAACAGGATCCCGCAGGATCGGTTGCAGCGCTGGACCAAGCCGTTTCCCTCTACCGTCAGTTACTGGACGAGTACAGTGACAACGACTTGGTTCCAGATGTGCTCTTCGGCATGGCTTTTTCGCTGCAACTGAAAGACCAGAATGCTGAGGCCAAGCCTTTTTACCAGCAACTGGTGGAGCGCTACCCGGAACATGGGGCCGCACCCTCTGCCCTGATGCAGGTGGCCCGAATCGAGTACGGGATCGGCAACTACCAGGAAGCCAATATCCTCTACCAGTCCCTTCTGGAGCAGTATCCCGACTCGGACCAGCGCAATGTTGCCCACATGGAGCTGGGGCTCACTTACAAGAGGTTGGGGAATATAGAAGCGGCGATCGGCTCGTTTGAAGCCGTGGAACCGGGTTTTGACCAGTGGACCCAGTTACAGGTCGACCTGGCCGAATTATACATAGGCCAACAAAATTACGCCCAGGCCGAGGCCGTCCTGCGCCAGGCTCTGGGACAAAAAAAAGAAAAGGAACTACAGAGCCAGTTTCACTATATAAAAGCCAGAGTGCATTTTGCTCAGGCCGACTACGAGGCATCGATCCGCGAATTCAACTGGGCGCTCGAAAAGTCGCCGCCGGCGGATATCGCCGAAAGTGGACTCCTGGCCCGCGGCAGCGCCTATTACGAAGTGGCCAAGCAGCAGGATGCGGCCGGTGATACGGCTAGCGCTCGAGTCAACTACGAGGCCACCCTGAGGGATATGAAGGAATTGTTGCAGCTCGATCCAGCGCCCCGCCTCAAGGATAGCGCCTTTCGCACGCTGGGAGCCACCATGATTCGCCTGGACCTGCAGGAGGAAGCTACCCGCTACTACGAGGAACTCATCGCCGCCAGCGACGATCCTCATGAAGCAGCTACCTTTCAGATGTTGCTGACCGAACTATACTACGATATGGAGGATTTTGCCCAGGCCATGCACCACGCCCAGAAATTGCTCGACCTGAAATTTGAGGACGACGACAAAGCCGGGTACTTCCGCAAGGAACGGGCTTATTCCATCATCGGCAATTCCCTCCTGCAGGAAAAGCAGTATCGGGAAGCGGCATCGATCTTTGCCACCGGGCTGCAGAGGTATCCCCAATCCGGCGAAAGTGCCAATCTGGCTTTTTCCAGCTCCTTTGCCCTGTTTAACGCCGAAGACTACGAAGTATCAGCCAAGGGTTTCGAGGGTTACATCGAGCGGTTTCCGCAGGACCCCAATCGCATCCACGGCCACTACTATCTGGCCCACAGCTACCAGGCACTGACTTGGTTCAAAAAGGCGGCGGCAGCTTTCGAAGTCCTCGCTCAGCGCTATCCCGATTCCATCTACGAGGAAGAGGTGCTGTTTTTGATCGGTGAGAACTACTACAATGAGCGCGATTTTGAACGGGCGGCCAAGGCCTACGAGGAGTCGCTGAGGCAGTATCCGCAGGGGACCTACAGCGCATCGGCTCAGTACGCCTTGGCGTGGGCTTATTTTGAGCAGGAAAAGATGGAAGAGGGGGTGACAGCCATGAAAAATGTGGTGCAGTATCACTCCCAGAGCGAGTTCGCAGCAAAGGCGCAGTTTTCCGTTGGCGATTACTACTACAATATCCGCTCCTATGAGCCAGCGCTGGAGGCCTATAATCGTTTGGTGGAAAAATACCCCGATTCCCCAGAGGCTCCCAAGGCCGAAGCCCTGGTGGCAGAACTGAGGGAGATCCAGGCCAGTTTGGATTACGGTGAGGTGATGAAGTTCTTTGAGGCGAAAGAGTACGACAAAGCCATAGCCGGCTTCGAGAAGATCGTTGAGAAGTACCCGGGGACTTATACCGAGCTGGCAGCCTATTGCAACCTGGGACTGTCCTACGAAATCATGCGGAGGTGGTCGGAGGCAGCAGAGAACTACCAGAAAATCCTGGAAAAGGGAAAAGACAGTCCCGAAAATGTCGATGTCGTGAGCTTTGCCAAGCAGCACCACGACTGGATCGTGGAGAACAGGCTCTAAGGAGTCCTATATTTGAATTCTATCTCTTAGTTGATTCGCATTAATTTTAGCCTCTAGGAGGGATTACATGGCACAGAATTTTCTGGTGGATTCATTCTTTAAGGGAGGCCCCATGATGTGGCCCTTGTTTCTCTGTTCGCTGATAGCTGTAGGGATTATCATCGACAGGCTCTGGGGATTGTTCCGGGTACCCGACGAACAAAAAGGGGAAGAGGAGCTGAATGCGGCCGAAGAGACGTTGAAAGCCCAGGGAGAAGAAGGGGCGGTGGATCATTTCAGACAGGGCAGTGGAGTGCTCAATTACATTTTTGCCACTTTGCTCAAGCGCTACGATACCCTGATTCTGGAGAACCGCACGGATATCGAGGATATGCGACAGGAGTTGATCTTGGTTACTGAAGAATCCGGCGTCGACTACTTGGGACGCGGGCTCAATGCCTTGGGAACGATCGGGGTGCTGGCGCCGCTGATGGGTTTGCTGGGGACCATTATGGGGATGATCCGGGCTTTTGACGCCATTTCTCGGGCGGGTGCCGGGGACCCTGCGGCGGTGGCCAGTGGGATCTCGGAAGCCCTCATCACCACGGCCAGCGGTCTGATCGTGGCAATTCCGACCATCTTCTTCCACCGCTATTTGTCGAGGCGGGCGGATAAGATCTTCAAGAGTGTTGAGCTCTACTGTCACGCTTTTGCAAATACCCTGCTAGTGCGTTTCCAGTCCGGTCAGCAACGACGGGTGTAGCCTCCATTTTACGCATTTCTTTAATAAAGAGAGACCCCAAGCTTGAGCCAAGCGTTGGAAACCGCTTCGTACACCACGGTAAGGTGTATCGATTCAAGCAGGTGGTCGACAAGGAGTGGATGACCCTGTGGGGCAAGGTCGTGATGCCGCCGCGGCTGTATCAGCCCGATCGCGGCGGCCCCAGCCGCGTGCCTATGGACGAGCGTTGCGCCATGGTCAAGCGATTCATGGTCCCGGAGTTGGAGCGCCTGACCGCGTTTCTTGGCGCCGGCATGGTCCCGGCCGATGTCGAGGACAGCTTGAGTGAATTGCTGCCCGAGCCGCCCTCGCGCACCGCCATTCAACACCTGTTGACTACCGTAGGGCAGTATGCCGAAGACCACGCCGAGCAGCTCGAGCTGGCATTGCAAGAGACGGCGCCGCTGGATGTCGAGGGCGACACCCTGGTGGTCAGTTGGGACGGCGTCACCGTGCCCCTGCGGGAACCGGCGCCCAAGCGCGGACGACCGCCCAAACGACCGATGGACCGCGATACCGAAAGCGCATCTACTATCTACTGCCTGGAAAGAGGCGGGCGTGGGCATGGTCGCCACCTACCTGACGCCCCTGGACCCCGAGGGCGAAGAGCTCCAACGCGTCGACGAGCGCTATGCCGCGCGCATGCCCGAGGCGAAGATGAAAACCCTGGTCAAGGGCCTGGTGAGCCAGACAGGTCGAGCCTTGCAGCAGGGTAGCTATGCGCACCGGGTGGTGTTGGCAGACGGCAAGCGCGAGATCTGGCGCACCGTGGAGGAACACCGGGTGTTCAGCGGCTTCACCCGCATCCTCGACTTCTATCACGCCGCCCAACTCCCAAAAGGATCACAACGCCATCGTCAGGCGACCACCGAACTGGGCTACTTCCGCACCAACCGGGATAAAATGGACTACGCTGGCTATCACGCTTCGGAGTTGATCCTCTCCAGTGGTCCCGTAGAGGCGGCCGCCAAGACCCTGGTCGGTCATCGACTCAAACGAAGCGGCATGCGCTGGACGCGCGAAGGCGGACAGCAGATTCTCAACTTACGAGTCCACGTGCAATCGAAACGATGGGAGGCCTTCTGGAACTGGTACCTTAAAAAGACTACCTCTCAACCCTACACGATGGCTGCGTAAAGACGCGGCTACACCCGCAACGACAAGCGTAGGAGAGCGAAATGGCGCGAAGAAGGCGCTCTTCGAGGACCAAGGCCCGCTTCGAGACCAACGTAAATCCGGATCTGACGTCTTTGATCAACTGCATGTTTCTCCTGCTGGTCTTCTTCATGGTGGCCACCACCTTTGTCAACCCCAAAGGGCTTAGCGTGGACCTGCCCGGCAGCGGGAGCAGTGAATCTAGGGCGACCAAGGACATGAACATCGTAATGGAGCCGGGTGGGGTAATCCAGGTCAACGGCGAGGTCACCGAAAGGGCGAGGCTGGCTGAAAAGATACGCCAGGTGATGAAGACCGACAATTCCAAGAACATAATCTTGGAAGCGGATCGGACGGTGCCCCACCAGGAGGTAGTAAAGGTCGCTGACATAGCCCGCGGCCAGGGCATTGAAGGAGTTGCCTTTGCCAAAGGCGGGGAAGGATGATGCGCTATGGCCCGAGGTAGGAGGTCGCTGAGCGAAGAAGCCAACCAGGTCGAATTGAACCTGACATCGCTGATTGATGCGGTGTTTCTGTTGCTCATATTCTTCATGGTGACCACGGTATTTGTCAAGGCCACCCAGCTTAAAATCGAGTTGCCGGAGGCGACGAACTACGACAAGCTCAAGCCGGAGAAAAAACTGAATCTGAGAATCTCGGCCGAAGGGCAGCTCGAAGTCAACAGTCGCCTGGTGGGCATGGGGGAATTGGCCGGGTTGCTGCGGGGAGAGAAGAGCCGCACAGGCTCTGCCACCCTGATCATCACTGCCGATGCCAAGACGCCCCACGGCTTCGTCATAGATGCGATGGAAATAGCCGTCCAGGCGGGGATCGAGAAGATCGACGTGGAGACCGAAGATGCGGCCAAAACCAAAAGGCAAAAAGCTGCTCGTCAGGTCCAGCTTTCCCATCCCAACTAAATCATATCTTTTCACCATCGAGACCAGGAGGATTGAGCTGTGTTCATGAGACGAGATCGCGCGGTTGTGATCTTAGTTTTGTTGGCTGTGGGGTTCGCGTGTGGTTGTGCTGGTCTGATTCCACCTAAATTGAAATACCAGATGCACATGGAGCCCCTCCTGCCGGAGGGACGCGGGGATTACTACATCGATCTGGAAGATAATTCCGTGGTCTTCAGCAAGGAAGGGACCCTCATCAAAATAAAGCACGTCACCGACGACGAACTCAACCAGCGGTTCCCGCCTTTGTTCGATGCCCGGCACGTCAATCCCTATACCCACGAAAAGAAAGACCCTGACAAAGGGTATATCCCCCCGCGCTTTACCGTGTTCCAGGTGACCGTGATCAACAAAACCTATGCCAAGATCGAGTTCGATCCGGCCAAATCAATCCTGATCACTGATACGGGGGAAAACTTGCGCTATTACGATCCCGGCCGCAAAGGGACCAATCCCCTGGGGGGAAACACTTTCAGCGAATACTACAGGACCGAGCTGGGCATTTCGGGCAATGAAAAGGAACTCAATCTGGAGCGCATGGGCGTAGTTTATAAGACCGTGTACCACCGCCACCGTCCGATCTTCAAAGAAAGCCAGTTCACGGGTTTTCTGGTCTTCGATCCTCTGCCCGAGAGAAATCAGGAAATCGTGGTCAAAATGAACGAATTTGTCCTCTCCTTCGACGCCAGCGGCAATCCGGAAAATACCGTCGATGTCGAGTTCCGCTTCAAGGTGGACCAGGGAGTCATAAAGGTGGCGGAGGAGCAATCGGGTGCTTAGAATTGCAGCATCGGGGCGTTTTTCAACCAGGAGCTGGAAGCGGATTCCGGCTCCTGGTTCTTTATGTCCGGATCTGAGAAGACGGCGGTTCGCTGTGTGGTTGCTCCTGATGGGGGGGATCTTGCTCGGCGGATGCGCCCAGCCGCTGGAAGATTCCGCCTTCCTGGCCAAGGTCGGCGAGGACCGGATCACGGCCGGTGATCTGCGCGCTTTTGTCTCCGGGCGGCCCTCCAGTCCCCGGACTGCAGAAGAGTACAGGAGCCATCTACAGACCTTGATCGATCGCCGGGTACTGCTCGCAGAAGCTCGGGCGCAAGGCTTGGAAGAGGATCGACAGGTCTTAGAGCGGCTGGAAGAGGAGAAAAAGAGGAAGCTGCACGATGAGATGATGCGGCTCGAAGTCTACGACGAGGTCTCCGTAGAGGAGGAGGAGATCGAACAGGCCTACCAGCAGGCAGGTTGGTCGGTACAGGTCGTGAGCCAGGAAATCTTTGTGCCCGATGAGGAGACCGCCCAAAAGGTGGTGGATCTTTTGGAAAATGGAATGGATTTTGCCGAAGTTGCTCGTCTTCACGCGGTGGATCGCATGATGGGCCTGCCTTCGGGGAAGTCCGATCACTTCACCTACTCTCCCTACGATGCCCCCAAGGCAGTGGTGCGCAGGGTCTTCGTGCTCCCGGAAGGTGGAACAACCGGACCCATCCCCCTCAGAGGAGGCCATGTCATCGCCAGGGCCAGGGAGCGCCGCAGGGTGAAAATCGAGGAGGTGCGGGACAAAATCAGAACCTATTTGCACGATCTCAAAGTGGATATACTGCGCGAGAGGTATCTCAGGCGACTCAGGACAGAACTCGATTTTCGCTCCCATCCACAAAATATGGAGGTGGTCGTCCAGGTTTTGAAGGATGGACGTTCTCTCAGTACCCTACCCGAGGAGCGGCTTCGTTTGCCAGTATATACCTTCGGCGATGTCGTGCTGGGCGTGGAAGAGGTGATAGAGGCTGTAGAGCCGGCAAAGGCGCAATTGCGACAAATAAATCAGGAAGAAGTAATTGTCGAACTAAAAAGAACTCTTTTGCCTGTCGAGGTGATGGCATGCGATGGCCGTGGACGCGGGGTGGATCAGACCGACGCTTTTCGCCGGTTGTTGCAAGCCGAGAAGGAAGACCTCGTGCTCGTCCACTTGCGCGACTTGGTCCTGGAAGAGAGGTTGCTGGTGGCCCAAGAGGATCTGGCGGCCTACTACGAATCGCACAAGCGGCGCTTTCGCATTCCCGCCCAGGCCCACCTCCAGGAGCTGCTGGTCGAAGATCCGGACCAGGCCAGGGATCTGGTCCGGCAGATCGAGACAGGGGCCGAACTGTCCGAACTGATAGGCCAGTACAGTATTCGCCGCTACAATGTGGAGGAGGGCGTCCTCAGGGTCTTCGATATACAGCATCCCCTGTACGGAGAGGAGTGGATGAACACCGCCATGAATGCTCCACTGAACGAGTTGCAGGGACCTGTGGAGACAAAGGGGGGATATTCGATCTTCAAGGTGTTCCACAGATATGCCGAGAGTTTCGACACTCTAGCGAACAAGTGGGTGCAGGGGATGGTGGTGAGAGCGGTGAAGGAAGAGAAGGAGGGGAGTATCTTCAATTACTACCTGGAGGAGCTGCGGAAAAAATACGCTGAGCTCATAAAGGTATACGAGGGAAATGTGAAAAGGCTCTAGCCAGTGCGGCCGAAGTTTGTTAGCGGTTGGTCAGGGCCCGCGCTCGGGTAGCCACTAGTTGAGAATGGGATGCCCCTTGCCGAAGAACCACGCCCAGTCCACGGTGAATGAAGTCCCTATCCCCAGGAAATAACCCACTATCAGCCCCAGGAAGAAGGGGCGGATCTTGCGATACCCATTGACCCCCCCATAGTACATGACCACGCTCTTGATGGCCCAGGCCAGGAATACGGAAACCACCGTTTTGCGGATCATCCACAAGGTAGATACTGTGAGGCCTACTGGGTGCAGGGGCCACCAGGAAAAGCGGTAGTGGCAAAAGGACAGCACCGAGTAGACCACCAGTCCGATGGCGAACAGGAACAATTTCCACCAGTTCGTGGACGCGGGATTGTCGATGTGGTAGAGCATCCCCCCGAACGCTATCCCGCCACCCGCTTGCCACACTGCGCCCCGCAAGTTGCTACTTCCGTACTGATAGCATATGTAGAGGATGAAATACAGGGAGGCAATAAACCCTATCAGGACGGCCAGGCCCATGGCGATCCCCAAGAGACGGCGGTGCCGGCCGTACAATTCGTTGAGTCGGGCACCGTGGGCCGCCGAGGGCATGAAAATGGACTGCACATCTCCGAACCAGGAATAGGATACTGATACGGCCACCAGATTGGTGGGCGCAATGGCAGTACCGGTTATAGCCAGGGCAAACGACTGACCTGGAATCGGAATGGTAAGGTAGTAGAGTCCGGACTGGACGACCAGGCGGGTGAGGCCGATATAGGCCACCAGAACTCCGAACACCGCCAGAAGCGCCACGTGAAAATCCATGCCGGAGCGACACAGCCACCACACTACGTAGACCAGTCCTGCAAGGGTGCCGTAAACCGCGGCGCGGTAGGATATCATCTCCTCCTGGTCGTCGATGCGCTCGCCGATTTTAAAGGCGTGGAGAAAGACCGCTGACAGGTGCCGGCGGCCCATCCACACACTCCACAACACCATGGCAGTGAAAGCGCCCCATGCCTGCCAGTTGAGGGTCTGCAAACCCCAGGCAAAGGGTTCTGGAGAGCTTATATCATAGCCAATCCGATTGATGATGCCTTCCTGCACGGTAGCCAGCAAATAGAAAAACCAGATACTAAAAGAAATATGGGCACTGACCAGGAACATGAAACCGAGAACAGGCAGGTAAATCATCAGGTGGATGGGTGGAAAGTCCGGGGTAATGTGCAGCGTCATTGCCCGGTGGATGGCCAGCTGGGGAAAACCGGGATGGAAATAGCTGATGATGTTGAACAGCATGATGCCCAGCGCTAGGCCAAATCCTATCCAGAAGCTCTGGGAGTGCAGCAGGGGGACGGTAGCGTCATCTCTTTCCTCTACCATCAGGCGCGGCAGCTCGGTCATCGGAAAGGTCAGACGTTCGTACTCGATCCACTGTCTGCGGAAGAGAACTACCAGGCAGAAGGAGACGAAATAGACTGCCAGAACCAGGCTGGTCCACCAGAAAAGCGGCCCGATCCAGATCTGAAAGGGGAAACCCTGGTCGGACGGCAACCCCTCGTAAAACCAACGCATGGCCCCCGCTTCGTCCTGTGGAATGGCCCACTCCGGCAGGTAGGGGTGGAAGTATTCGGCCCAATTGTTCTCCGGCGTGGCTCCGTAGTAGGGACTGGCGATAATGGCCAAGCCCCACCCCACCATGAAGATGGGTATGCCGCTCACCACCAGCCCCATGGTCATAATGGTCACCACTTCGGCTGGTCTGAGCGCCCAGGACCGCTTCAGGCGCCGGCACAGGGCATTGGCAAAGTAGAGAAGGACAAAGGGAAAACCCACACCCCAGGGAAAGAAGGACCAGGTTGGTTCGGAAGAGCCGACGATCCAGATCGAATACGGGGATCCCACGCACACCACGAGGACCATGGCAATGCCCAGGAGCATGGAGCGAAAGGTCAGGCCTTTGGGTGAGGATGGGGTTTCCTGTTGCATATTGCAAAGCAAGATCCGAAATGTAAGCGCAAAAATAAGGATTGGGCAAAGGGGAAAATAGGCTGGTCAAAAGCTTATCTGGTCAAAAGCATATAATGCTCAGGAGGGATACTGTATATTCCAGGTCTGTTGGACCTGCTGGTTGATCCTTTAGAAAAGGAGTTTTCTTGGGGGAGGTTTTTCAGAATCGGAGGGAGACTAAGGAGCGCTTCGAGATTGCGCCCGGGGACGCTCCCTTTGAGCCGGGTTTCAATGTGAAAACCCTCTGGGCGGCCCTCTTCGTGGGCTTCGTCATGCTCCCCGGAGCGATTTACCTGGGCTTGGTCACCGGTCAGAGTATGGCTGGGGGGGCCGAGTGGGTGACCCTTATTCTGTTCATCGAGATCGCCAAGCGCACCTTTGTGCGCCTGCGCACTCAGGAAATCATCATTCTCTACTGGGTGGCCGGCGGCCTGGTGATGATGGGGGGCAAATTGGGGACCGGTGCCGACCTGTTTGGCGGACCTTTTGGGGTTTTGATCTGGGATCAATACCTGATCCAGTCGCCCCAGGCCGACGGTCTGGACCAGTACATACCCGATTGGGTCGTACCCCCCAGAGGGGCGGAAGCTCTGTTGGACCGCACCTTCCTGCACCAGGCCTGGATTGAACCCATCGCCATCCTGCTTCTGGCGGTCGTGCTCCAGCGGATCAATGCGCTGTCCCTGGGGTATTTCCTCTTCAGGATCACCCACGACATTGAACGCCTGCCCTTTCCCATGGCCTATGTCCAGGCCGGAGGCGCCACGGCCCTGGCCGAGACCTCTTCCAAGCAGGAGGGTTGGCGCTGGCACGTGTTCAGCACCGGCACCTTTATCGGTTCAGTGTGGGGGGGGATCTACGTGGTCGTGCCCACGCTCTCGAGCGTCTTCCTGACCGAGACCGTGTCCATTCTGCCGATTCCATTCGCAGATATCACCGTGCCCCTGAAAGCGGTGCTACCGGCAGCCGTACTGGGACTGGCAACCGATCTGTTTCACCTGCTCGTCGGTTTGGTGCTGCCATTTTGGGTGGTGGTGGGAAGTTTTGCCTCCTCGATCCTGGTCAACCTAGTGGCCAACCCCATCCTCTACACCACCGGGATTCTGCATACCTGGTCCCCTGGCATGTCGGCTATTCCCACCATGATCTCCAACTCCTTCGATTTCTGGCTGAGTTTTTCCATTGGCGGAGCCATTGTGGTGGCAGTGGTGGGATTCTGGACCGCGGGCAGGGCCATGCGCAAGGCGGTCCAGGAGCGGCGGATGCCGGAGGAGGGGCCATCTCGAGAGCGTGGGGATATTCGCATTGGGACGGCGCTGGGCATCTGGACCCTCAGCACCTTGGGGTTTGTGGTCATGGTGTATTGGCTCGCACCTGATTTTCCAGTGTGGATCACCCTGTTCTTCGGGTTTGTGTGGACTCCTGTCTATTCCTATATCGGTGCCCGCATGATCGGGCTGACGGGCAGCCCTCAAGGGGTGAGCTTTCCCTACCTCCGCGAGGGTTCTTTTTACCTGTCGGGTTATCAGGGAGCGGCCATCTGGTTCGCTCCGGTTCCCATCTTCCAGTGGGCTCACGAAGTGCAGCTGTTCAAGCAGCTGGAATTGACCCGGACCCGGTTCGGCAGCCTGGTGCGGCTGGTGGCTCTGACCCTGGTGATCATGTTCATCTGCAGCTTTTTGTTCTGGTCCCTGATCTGGAAGCTGGGTGTCATTCCCTCCTCGGCTTATCCCTATGTGCAGAAGCTCTGGCCTTTTCACGCCGCCATGCAGGCGTTCTGGGCAAAATCGACCCTGCCCGGTGCTGGAAAGAGCCTGGTGACCCAGATCGTCCGCTGGGACTATATCTCCGTGGGCTTGGTGTTTAGTGCTCTACTCTACGGAGGACTGGCGGCTCTGCATGCGCCCGTGGCCATTTTTTACGGTTTTGTCGCCGGTTTGGGCCAGTGGCCACACTTCGTCATTCCCAATTTTATGGGGGCGCTATTGGGTCGTTTCTACCTGCAAAAGCGGTTCGGAATGGAGCGCTGGCGGGCTTACGCGCCCATCCTGCTGGCTGGCTATTCGTGTGGGGTGGGCTTGATCGGCATGACCTCGATTGCCATTGCCTTGATTTCCAAGTCGGTTTCTCAGGTGGTGTTCTAAGAAGCCGTGTCGATGGCCGGCCGGCAATATGTCCGGATGCGAGATCGGCCTGTAGCGGTATGGAGTATATCCTTTATTAATTCTTCTCTTGCTGGGCTGTTCCGCAAGCGGCTCGCACGCCTGATAAGGAGGTGTTTCTCATGAGACTAACACAGGGACAAATAGAGGCCTTTCACGCAGATGGTTGTCTGGTGGTGCAAGGGGGCTTGGGAGACGAAGACCTGGAGCCTCTGATCGAGGATCTGGACGCTCTCGTAGGCGAGGTGGCTCAGGAACTCCATGCCGAGGGTAAAATCGCCGACCTGTACCAAGACGAACCTTTTGAACGGCGCATCTCTTGCCTGAGCAGGGCAACCGGTTCCTCGCTGCAGGGCAGGGTCTCCCTGCCGGCCAACCTGCGCCCTCCCCTCTTCGATTTTCTCCACAACGAGAACCTCCTGGACATGCTCGAAGGCCTCCTCGGGCCCGAGATCTACTGCAACCCGACCCACCACGTGCGCCCCAAGCTCCCCGAGGAGGATGTGTCCACCGACTGGATCCAGGAATCCCCGTTTCACCAGGACGCAGCCGTGCTGTTGCCGGAGGCGGATGACACCTTGGTAATAACTACGTGGATTCCCCTAGTGGACTCGACGCCGGAAAACGGGACCCTGCAGGTCTATCCCGGGCTGCACAGAGGCGAAATCAGGCGTCATGTGAAATGTATCTCCGGCTGGGGACTTGCCGATGAATGTCTGCCCGAAGGGGAACCCCTTACCCTGTCATTGAGAAAAGGCGACCTGATCTTCATCCACTGCCGGACCCCACACGGATCGCAGCCCAATCGCACGGATGCGGTGCGCTGGAGTCTGGACCTGCGCTGGCACGATGCGCGCAAGCCATCGGGCCGGCCTCTCCCCGGTTTGCTGGTGCGCAGCCGCGAAAATCCCCTGCCGGATCACGCGACCTGGATCAGATCCTGGGACGAAGCCAGAGCCGACGCGCGGCCGAGGAAAATGTTTCGCTGGCCAGACGCCTGATTCCCACATCTATGTCCAAGGTCTTAGGCCTTCTATTCCTGAGCTTGGCTCTGGGGATGATCGCGGCGGTAGGGGTGTTCGACCCGGCTCAGATCAACCAGGCGGTAATCCCCCTCTTCGGCTGGACCCCGCCCAAGCCCAAAGAAGCCCGTCTCGTGCCCGCGCATAGCGCGCGGGAAATCCGCGCCCTGGCAGCCGCTGGAATTTCCCGGGACGAGATCGAAGGCCAGATCCAGCTTTTTGCCGCTTGGGACTCTCGGGTGCCGGGCTATCTAGGCGCTGAGCGGGCCTACGACTACATCCGGAGGCGCTTCGAGGAATTGGGCTTGGAGGGTGTTCGCACCGATACCTTCGAGGTGACCGTACCCCTGGACCGGGGGGCCGAACTGGTGGTGGAAGGAGGTGAGTCAAAAAAACTCTACTGCTTGTGGCCCAACGGCGTGCGCACTCCTGCGCTACCGCAGGGCGGGGTGCGCGGCCCCCTGATCCACGGCGGCAGGGGAGATCTGGAGGAACTGGATGGGCAACCGGTGGAAGGCAGCATTGTCCTGCTCGACTTCGACAGCGGCCAGAATTACCTGAATCCAGTTGCTCTGGGCGCCCAGGCCATCATCTTTTTTGATAATGGATTCGTCAGTCGGGAGCAGGCAGCGGACAAATTCCTGAAGGTATCCGTCGATATTCCGCGCTTCTGGATCGAGCGGGAGGATGCCGAGGATCTGCTGGCCAGCTCCAGCCAGGGGCCGGTCCAGGTGAACCTGAAGGCCCGGATGGACTGGGAGGCGGTGGAAGCCCGCAATATCTACGGGTGGCTACCAGGAAGGGAAGCGCCGCTGCCGGTCAAGAGTCGCGAGAGACCGCAGGATTGGAAAGACCAGGTCATCGTTCTCCAGGCCTACTACGACGCCATTTCCGTGGTGCCCGCTCTCGCTCCCGGGGCGGAGAGCGCCGCGGGTATTGTCGCCTTGCTGCAACTCGCAGAGATTCTCCAGCGCTACCGTCCCTACTACTCGGTGCTATTTCTGGCTACTTCGGGGCATTTCGAAGGCCTGGCCGGGATCAACGATTTCCTCTACCGCCACAGCCGGCGCAGCGAATATTTTCGCGAGCGCATACCCGCAAGGGAGCGCATTGACTTTGATTTGATGCTCTCCCTGGATTTGTCGAGCCACAACAGCCGGACCGCGACTTTCGGCATGGGCACCTTCTACAATCCCACGTGGAAGACGGACAATTATGTCAAGTACATGCTGACGTCCTACTCCAGGCGTCTGAGCCTGGCCGTAGAGGAGATCTTCGCGGACACCACGCGCCACCTCGAAGGGGTGGCACCGGCCAAGCGCACTTGGAAGAATTACATGCCCACTCCCCTGGCCTTTGCCAGCGAGGCGGCCTCCTTTGTAGGCCAAAAAGCCCTGGCGGTGGCCACTCCCAACGATGTGCGTTGGTGGGTCGATACACCGCTGGACGAACCGGCGAAGGTGGATCTGGTCAACTTGACCCGACAGATTGAGACGCTTGCCGGCATGGTCCTGTGGGCTGTCCGGGATGCGGATCTGCTCAAGCCTACCAAGTTGGAACTGGAAGACTACGGGCACAGTTTGGGAGGAGGGATCTACTGGTTTGACCGGGAGGTGAATTTCGCTGTCCCCAAGGCCCCGGTACCCCGGGCGTTAGTGACCTACCAGCAATTGGGCCCCAACAGTGTCGGCGGGGTGCGCACCCTGATCGTCCAGCAGGCGGACACCGAAGGTCGTTTTCACTTCGACATCATGCGAAACAGGTTGAGCAACACCATCAGGGCCTATGAAATCGATCCCTGGGGTGAAATCGTTTCGGCTCCGGACATGGGGCCGGAAGGGGACGAAACCTATCCTATGCAGCATGCCTGGGGCTGGTGGGAGAACGAGATGCTGCAGGTCTTGTTCAAATGTCGAGCTCTGAGCCTTTTCGAGATCGTCGACTCGCGCTATCTCTCGGTTCTGGACTATGTGAAAGTGCTGGATGAGCGGGACGGCGTACCCCAGTCCTGGGGGGCGGATTACGTCGAAAACCAGCGCGATGAGGAAGGCAAGGTCACTCTAGCCGCGGTGGTCTATGCCAAGCCCCACACCCGGGCGAAGATCCTAATGAGTACTAGCCTGTTCGGGGTGAGGTACCTGCTGAGCAATACACCCGAGGCCTGGTTGGAGCATCCGGTCCAGCCGCAGGACATCGACGAAGATGTGCTCGGGCAAGCTCATGGCAGGGGATACGCGGTGGACCAAGGCAGAGTTTTGTGGCCGTCTTATGCGGCTGCCCGGGACATGTGGATTCTGGACGATATCCGCATCAAACAATTGGCCCGCTATGGGATCCACAACCAGAAGTTCGCGCACCTGCACGAAGAGGCCCGGATGGCGCTGCAGCAAGCCCGCGTCCACCTCGAAAAACAGGAGTACAGCGGGTTCAAGGCAGCCACTCGCAAAGCCTGGGGACTGGAGGCGAGGGGATACCCGAACGTAAAGGCCACAGCCGACGACACGGTCTACGGAGTGATCTTCTACTTTGCGCTCCTGTTGCCGTTTTCGTTCTTCTGCGAGCGCCTCTTTTTTGGATTTGCCGATGTGCGTCGACAGGTCGCGGGAGCGGCCGGATTTTTTGCCGCCATTTTCCTGATCATGCGGTTTATCCATCCGGCCTTCAAGTTGAGCACCTCTCCTTATATCATCTTCCTGGCCTTTGTCATTTTCGCGATCGGCAGCATCGCCCTGTTCATGATTCTGGGGCGATTCATCCGTGCCGTGGGCAGCCGCAAGCGGGCGGCCGCAGGGGTCCATGAAACCGATATCGGACGGCTGAGCGCCACCGCTGCAGCCGTAACCCTGGGAATTTCCAATCTGCGCAAGCGCAAGCTGCGCACCTTGCTCACCGTTGTCACACTGACCCTGTTGACCTTTACCGCCCAGGCTTTCACCTCGGTGCAGAGCTACCTGAAGTTTTACCAGATCCCGCGCCCGAACACCCCTTCCTACCAGGGCGTGTTGCTGCGCGATCCCGGCTGGAAAGGCCTGCAGCTATCCGTTCTGGACTACGCCCGCAGCGCCTTCGGGGCGATCGCTCGGGTAATGCCGCGCTCGTGGTATATCTCTCCGGTCATCGGAGAACGGGCCTACATCGACCTGGAGCGAAAAGAAGCAGGCCGATCGTTTGCCAGCTTTGCTAATGGGTTCTTGGGACTGACGCCCGAAGATAGGACGATGGGGATCGACAGCCTGCTGACAGGCGTCCAGAGTCGCTGGTTTCTCCCCGGCGAGGACACTGTGTGCATCCTGCCGCAGGCCATGGCCTCGATCCTGGGCATAGACCCCACGGAGGTGGGCCAGACCGATGTGTGGCTCCTCGGGCGAGCCTATCGGGTCATCGGTCTTTTCGACGGCGATGCAGCGGATAGATTGCGCGATCTGGATAACGAGAGTCCAATGCCGGTGGATACGGTGGCCGAAGCCCAGAAAATGGCGGAAATGGCCGAGCTGGACCCCCGCCTGATGGATAGCGCCGCGATCGAATCCTTCGCGCACTTGATGGCCAACAACGTGGTCCTGCTCCCCTACCGGCAGGTTGTGGACATGGGAGGTAGCCTGCGCTCGATCGCCATTGCGGGCTTTGCCGAACCCAACGCAATGCTCAACCGGGTCGAAGAGTTTGTCTCGCGCGTGGCCGTGCCGCTCTTTGTGGGCGAGGGAGAAAGGGTGCGGGTCTACACCTCGATGGGCGCTGCTGCCCTTTCCGGGATGGGCAACCTGTTTGTGCCACTCCTCATCGCCGCCTTAATCGTGCTCAATACTATGCTGGGGGCGGTGTACGAGCGCGACCGGGAGATTGGGATCTACAGTTCCGTGGGCCTGGCTCCCAATCACATCGCCGCGCTGTTTATCGCCGAAGCCCTGGTCTTTGCCACGGTGGGAGCGGTCTTCGGCTACCTGGTGGGTCAGACTGTGAGTCTGACCCTGGCGCGTTACGGGTTGCTGGGGGGCATGTTTCTGAACTATTCGTCTCTCTCGGCTATTTCCACCACGGGTATAGTCATGGGCGTGGTGGTCATCTCAACCCTGTACCCGGCGCGCAGAGCCGCCGCCATGTCCGTTCCCGACGTGACGCGGCGATGGCACTTCCCAGAGCCCGAAGGGGATGACTGGCACTTCGATTTCCCTTTTGCGATCAGCGCCGGCGACGCGGTGGGGATATGCAGCTATCTGCACAGAGTATTCTCGTCCTATGGGGAAGGATCAGTCGGCGATTTCATGACCGAAACCGTGGAATTACGCCTTGACGGAGCTGCCGGAGAGCCGGACTACGGCCTCGAGTTGATGGTCTGGCTGGCGCCCTATGATCTGGGAGTGAGTCAGCAGGTATCCCTGCGCATGGTCCCCACCGAGGATATTGCCGGGATCTATCGGATCGAGATCCACCTGCAGCGGATCAGCGGGGACATGGCTTCGTGGAGGCGGCTCAACACCGGTTTTCTAGACGTGCTGCGCAAGCGTTTTCTGGTGTGGCGAACCCTGCCTCCGGAGGTGCGGGAGGAGTACCTGACCGCTGGCCGGAACACGGCGGCGCTTCGAGCTTCCCAGTCTTTGCCAAAGGAGTAGTTCCATGGCAGTGGATGTGCGATTCGAAGATGTGGATGAAACCTCGTGCGCATGGAGGCCGAGAGGGAGACATACCTCCCATAAATTTGTTCCAGCGGGAGGGCAGCCTACCGATGGGTCGGATCTTCTGTAAACCTGCGGTCTTCCCAAGATGCAAGTATGATCGATTCAATCGACATCGACCGCCATTTGCATGAACTCGGGAATCCGGATACACCGTGGTCGAAGGCCTGCTCGAGGAAGCGGAGCTGGCCGAGCTCCAAGCGGAGACCGACCGCGAGATCGAACAGGCGCTGAACGACCCCTGGGATCCCGGCGATTCCGCTCCGTCCCACCCTGACGACGCGGAGATCGAGGCGTTCTTCCGCAGCTCCTACCCGACCTGTCCCGAGGAGGAGTACGGACGCATCATGCGTCTGGTACGGCATACCGCCACGAGAACTACGATACGCCGTTCCCCCTGCCGGTCGCAAAGGTGCTGAAGAACTTCCTTCACCGGCCTGCAATCGAGGACGGCGGCCGTACGGTGTACCTCCATGAGCTGGCGACCCGTGCCCCGATCTTCGCCCGCCTCGCCGAAGCCCCGGTGCTGCTGAAGCTGGCCCGGGGTGTCCTGAACGAGGATTGCGTGCTCGCCGACGTCGGTGGCAACAGCATAGGTCCCCACACCGATGGAGGCGCCTGGCACGTCGACGTAACCCCGGGCCAGCTGCCCGAGCCGTTGCCTGAATTCGCGCTGACGACGCAGATCGTCTGGATGGTCGACGGTTCACCCCCGAGAACGGGGCCACACGGGTGGTGCCGGGCAGCCACAAGAGCCGCAAGAAGGCCCCATGGGTCGCCAGCCGCTCGACGGGGAGGTAGGCCGTTACCGGTCCCGCCGGTTCGATGGCGATCTGGTTGTCGAGCACCTGGCAAAGGCCCGGTCCGAACAGGACCGACCGCGCCCGGCGGGCCGTGCTCTGCTACTTCTCCCGCTCCTGGATAAAGGGGTGGTCGGACCTCCGGCCGACGGTCACCGCGGAAAGGCGAAAGAGTTGTCTCCGACCCTCAGGTCCCTTGCTCTGCTTCTCGTCCAATCCGATCGTCAGGGGTTGATCCTGCCCGCGGCGGATTTGGCCGCCGGTTTCAGAAATACAGCTTGTGCAGCACCCGCAGGTTGCGGCCAGGCTCGGGCAGGATCTCCTTGACCCGGTTGAGGTGTCTGCGATAGACCGCGTTTGTGGCGTTTTCCAGGGTCGCCGAAAAGGCGTGCAGACGCCCCCGCCAATGGACGAGGTATTGCCCGGACAGATCGAGCACGGCGTAGCCGTCGGTCGGTTCCTCGAATTCACCGGTACGGTTCTGGGCCGCGGCGAGGCGAAGCGCGACCGTGCCGCTCAGGGATTCCTTCTCGCCGGTCAGGCTGAAGCGGCCCTGCAGCGGAGGAAGGCGGGGGAGCGGCTCGTCTCCGCTGTCACTCAATACACCACGCACCTGGCTCGCGGTGACAGCGGTTTTCCAGCTCCGCGACAGGTCCCAGTCGAGGGCGACCTCGGCGCCCAGCATGCGGGCGCGCTCCCCGACCGTCCGGTACAGGAACAGGTCGGCGCGCCGCTGACTGAGCACGCCGGTGTTTCTGGGGAAGATGAAGCCGTCGATGTCGTTGCGGAAGACGGCGAGGTGGAGATGCCCCCGAGGGTGGTGGTAGTCGGCGAAAAGCTCGATCCCCCGTCCGCGCTCGCTGTCGAGGGAGCCGTTGCCGACTTCGTAGGAGTAGGCGGCCAGGTGCGGCCCCTCGGAAAACAGCTCTTCGATCCCCGGGGCCCGGAAGGTGCGCATCAGGGTAGTGCCGAGGGTCAAAGCTTCCATGGGGCGGTAGTGAGCGGACAGGCCGCCCGACAATCCCGCGAAGTCCCGCCGCTGTATGCGGCCGACCATCCGGGAATCCCGCTCCTCCCGCGGCTGAACGCGGCGCACGTCTAACCGCACGGCCCCGTTAGCGGCCCAGGAACCGCTTTCCCATTCCTGGTAGGTGAAGCAGGCGGCGGCGTACTCGGTGGCCGGAGGTGTGAAGTTGAGGCCGGCGGCGGCGTAGTTGCGGTATTCATACCAAACCCCGGCGGCGCCGTTCTCGAAAGGACCCACCGGGTTCAGGCGGGCGAGGCTCGCGAGATGGTGGGTCAGGACACCGAACTCCATTCCCAACGATCCGCTGGCCTCGAACTCGCCGTGCTGGTAGCGGGAGAAGGTGTGGTGCAGCTCGAGCTGCCTGATCCGGTCGGAAACCGCAAGAAGCTCGGCGCGCGTTTCCAGGTGCTGGCGTTCGAGCAGGATCGACACCCCCGACGGATGAGAGCCGATCGGGTCGGGAGGGATGCCGTACTCGGAATCGTAGAGGCTGCCGGAGAAGCCGAGGTGGCCCCACGGCCGCACCAGGCTGACTCCCAGCGATCCGTTGCCGGTGCGGATGTCCGTGTTGGCAAGGGTGCCTCGCGGGGTCGAGACATCCCCGGCTTGGCGCAGGCTGCTGTCGAAACGCAGGGCGAGCGGTCCCAGCGGCTGTTCGAATACCAGTCCGGCGGAAAGGCCGCCGGTGACGCTTTCCCCCTGCCAGGCGAAGGAACCGCTTCGCTTCTGCGGCTGTTCGGAAGGAACGTATCCGCGGACGACGTTGACGACTCCTCCCAACGCGTTGGAACCGTACAGCAGGGTTCCCGGGCCCCGCACCACCTCGATGCGCTCGGTGGTCATTGGTTCGATCGCCACCGCGTGGTCCGACGACGACGCCGACAGATCGCCGGTGCGCTCCCCGTCCTCGAGCACGAGCAGGCGGTCGCCGCTCAGTCCGCGCATTACGGGACGGGCGGGCGCCGGGCCCATGGTGCGTTGCGCCACGCCGGGCTCGTAGTCGATGGTCCCGGCGATGGTGCGGCTGAGATTCTGACGGAGCTTGCTGCCGCTGAAAACGACTTCCGGTTTGTGAAGCGGGGAAACCGGCCGCTCGTGCTCGTCCTCGACAACGGTCTCATCCATGTGCAGGGCTTCATGGCCGATCTTGAGATCGACGTGGGTGGTGTCCCCCTGCTCGACCCGCACCTCGAACCGGGCGTCGCGGTACCCGAGGTGCAGCGTCTGCAGGATGTATGCACCCGGGGTCAGGGCGGGGAAGAGAAAGTATCCATTGCTGTCGCTGACGCGGCCATGGTTGATCCCCTCGATAGCCACGGTGGCCCAGGCTACAGGTTCACCGCTGTCGGCGTCTACGACGTGCCCGGCGAGCGCCCCTGTTGCAGCGGCGTACAAGGGCGCTGCCGGCAGGCATGCCGCAACAGCAAACGCTCGGAGGATCAACCCTTCCTAGCCTTCCTCGTCGTGATCCTCGTCGGCGTGGGAGTCCTCGAAGCCCGGACCCCCTTCTTCGACGTGGATTTCGATATCCTTCGAGACGAAGTCGTCGTGGTCGTTGTGGTTCAGCTTGACCACCAGGGTGGTCTGCCCTTCTTCCAGACCGGCGATGTGGAAGGCCCAGGGGCCGTCTTCCTCGTGCTGCTCGACTTCGGCGATGCTCTCGTCGGCGATTTCCCAATCCAGGGCATAGCCGTCGTCCGCGTCCGGGACGAACTGGTCGCCGTCCTCGTCGATGAAGCGCACGGACAGCAGGGAGGTTTCCAGGCCGTGCCCGACTTCGATGTCCCCCTCTACCTCGCCGTTCTCGAAGCGGACGAGCTCCTCGCCGCTGCCGAGGATTACCAAGCCGAACGCCTCGGCGTGCTCTTCCCCCTCATGGGGGTCTACGGGATTGTCGTCGTCGCCACAGCCGGCAAGGAGCAGTGACAGGAGAATTGGTGCTGCTGTCGAGATGATCTTGAGCATGGTACGGTTCTCCAGATTGATGTCCCTGTGACCCGAGGTCCCGGGGATTGTGATCAATGTGATACCGGTCGGAACAGGCAGGGGGCAGTGGGCCTGCCGCTTGTTCTTGGGCGGACCGGGATAGGGAGAACGCATCCGCACACCGCCGATCCAGATGGGCGCCGAGCCCTTGGGCCGAGGCGTCCGGATGGCGGGAAGGACTACGTGAGGCGAGTGCGGATGCTCAGGTGCGGGGTGGGGCGCGATTCCCGAAAGAATAGCCGCGGAAGAAAAGCGGCAGCGGGACGGACCAGATGACCTCGTGGCTGGTGCGGGGTCCGGCGAGCAGGAGGGCGGTTGCAAGGATGACGCCGACGAGCAGCACAAGGCTGCTCTCGAGCATGCGGACCGGGCAGTTTTCCGGCTCCGTCGATCCTGCGTGGAACAGCTGATGGCTGGACGGGAGAGTGAGGAAAAGCCCGATCAGCAGGGCGGCAAAGCAGAACACCGCGAGATTCGCGAGCCCTCGACGGTCTCTGTCGTATCCGGTCTGCATGGTCGTCACCGCTGCTGTCAATGTATTCCTGCTGGAGGTGAACCGTCAAAGTCGGGCACGAGGGTCCTCAATGGCCTCCAGTCAGGCGCGGCCTTACTGCCGACCGGCTCCCCCCCAGGCGGCTCCGTTCGCTTCCGCCGCCATTGGCCAGGGCCGGTCCGGCAATGCGTTGACCCGAAAAACCATGTTGCTCCGGGGGTGAGGGTCGCTTTGGAGGGAGACCGGCCGCAGACCTGAATGGACCACCGAATCTGCTCTGCCAGCGGCGGACAAAATGCAGGTCAAGATGCATGGGTATCCTCACGGGGATCAGCGGGGATTGATCCGCACCGATGGCTTTGTCGCCGGGCAAATCAGGTTTGCCGATGCAGGTCAGTGGCGTGTGGGGGAGGTCGTTTTTTTCCTTATCTTGCCGGCAGCGAGGCCGATCATGAAGAGCAGCGGTGTCGTTTCTCTTGCGGTCCTGGCCGCTTCCCTGTCACCAGCATTTTCCCAGATGCGCTGGGATATTCGCGCGTCGGACCCCAACGAATGGCCCGGTGACAGGGCCCTCCTTTTGAATCACCCCACCTCGACCTGGGATCTGCGCGAGAAGTCCCGGGCAGGAATTGAAGCTCTCGCCCACCGGTCGCCACGGAAGAGGCGATCATGGTGGTCCACGACGGCCCCTTCGCCAAAGATCCCCTCAATGCGCGGGAGTCCGCCCGCCACTACTTCCTCTCTGACGACGACGTGGGATTGATAGTAAACAGCCCATCCGGCGAGCACCGTCTCCAGTTTCCGGAGGGGTCGACGGTCTATCTGGCAGGAGGCAACTTCCTCCTTTGCCTATGCGAGGCATTCCGAGATGTCCTGCGCGGAACCTCGGGGAATCTCGAGCCATCCGCGACGATTGTGTTCGTGACCGACGGCATCTACCACACCCTGTCGAGGTTCGCACCTGCTGTTGCGGAAATGACCGAGGAGGAGCTGGAGGTTGCCCTGGGATGCCAGAGTTCCCTTGCTGAAGGATTCGATGCAATTCCTCAGCGACCGCGGTTTTCTGGATTTTCTGCGCCAGCGCCTGCTCGGATTTGGCAGCGACAGGGGGATCTGTCCGTATCAGCCTGAAAGCCCGGGCGAGCGCCCCCCGCTTCGAGTAGAGACGTTCACCTACCACATCTTCAACGAATCATCCTACCTCGGCCCGATCGCGGGCGGGGAAAGAGATATCGAGTTGCATTTTCTGGCCTCGAGCCGGGTTCCCGATCCTGCCCTCGAGGGCGGGACCGGTGCCGTCACGGCGATCGAGCGCCGGACGTGGGGAATCGTCAAGGGAGCTCGACAGCTCCCGTCCGCAACTGTGCGAGCCCCTTGATGGCCGCGGTGTTGCCGGGGTTGGCGCGGAGAACCTTCTCGAAGGCAGCCTCGGCCACGCGCAGCCGGCCCAACCTCACGCAGAGGCGGGCGTACTCCAGTCTCGATTCCCAGTGCCGGCCATTCAGGGAAAAGGCCTTCTCGAAGTGATCGGCGGCGCGTTCCGGCTCTCCGAGGTCCCTGGCGAGCAGCCCGGCCGAGTGATACAGGTCGACCAGGGGGGCAGTTCGCATTCTGGAAGCAGCATGGCTGATGAACAACTCGGCCGTCTCCAGAGCCAGTTCCGGCATCCGCAATCCGAGCAGCTGATTCAGCACCGCTTCCATGCAGGAGGGATAGGGAACTCCTCTAATCTGCAACGAGCTGCCGCTCCCGTGTGCCTTTCCCAACAGGAACTGCCCGACCAGAACATCGGGACGGCGCCGGGTGAAGAGACGGAGATGGTTCTGCGCTTCCTCGGTGCGTCCCGATCGGATCGCCTCTGCCCCTGCGATGAGAAGCCTTTCGTCTTCGCTATTCCAGCGCCCTTCCCATTCCGCAAGGGCTTCCTCGACGGCTGCTTCGTCGTCGCGGCGATGGATTACCACGGTGGGGTGGTCGAATGCCGTCATCGTAGGTTCGTCGTACGGTCTGCCGAACTCGACCGGACCGACCCCGGGATTCGTCTTGAACCTGGCCGCGGGGGAAAACCCGAGACCTCCGGATTTCAGGCGGGCGTACAAGCCATACCCGACCGGATAGGATCCCGCGGCGGCGAGGAACTGCCGCTCCCGGTTCTCCTCGACCAGGGCGATCCAGCCAACGTCCTCCAGCAGTCTCCTGACGTGTTGAATCTGGGCGAGCTCGGTGCCGCAGTTCTTGGTATGAATGAAATAGCTCGCCTTGACCGTCCGTTTTCTGCGCGGGGGTGAGACCATCCATTGGGTGGGGAATCCGCCGACCTCGGTCAGCACCCTCTCTCCTCCGGGAACGCGAGCCTCAATCCATTTCGCCGCATCGATCCGCGCGTCGGTCCTGTGGTAGATGTTCCAAGTGGTGAGCCCGATGGCCACCGACGCCGAGATCACGATGGCAGGCACCCCGTACGCGACAGGGCGGAACGGCACCCGGCGCACACAGAGGGCGCACGCCCAGGCCGCAAGGACGACGAGGGGGGGCAGCAGCGGCAGTACGTATCGGACCGGTTTCAGGTGGTGGCCTCCCACCGCGGCGAAGTAGACGATTACCCAGGACAGCAGCACCAGTGCCGTCCTGTTTCGGAGGATTACCGCCAGGAGGCATCCGGCGACCGCGGCCGCGAACAGCGGCAGGCCAAGCGAGTAGGGGAGAAGATCGGTGAGGTGGAAAAGGAACGGCTTCGTTCCGATGTCGTAGAGCGACCACGCGAAAACCACCTCTCCGAGGGAAACGTCCAGGCTCCGCCTCCAGGTGAGCAGGTCGTCGTCGCCGAAAAACCGGCTCGGTTCCAGAACGGAAAACGGCTCGCAGGCAATGGCCATGGCAAAAAGGCCGGCGAGGAACAGGCCGGTGCGGACCGATACAAGGGCGTGGAAGACGCGGGCGGGTCGCCGGTACCAGTCGGGGGGCAGGTGCTGGACGACGAAGGGGACAACGAGGAGCACGCCGACCAGGCGAGTCCCGACGGCAATTCCCACGAGGGCGCCGGCGGCAACGTACGTCGCAGCGCCGGCCTTGGGCATGCGCAGAATCAGGTACAGGCACAGAACCGCGGTCGCGGTAAGCAGCGGATCGACCGTGTAGTAGTGAGCCTGCTGAACGTGCCCGTAACAGAAAGCCAACAGTACTGCGGAGAGCGCGGCCGTCAGTCCTCCCCCGAGGGTGCGCGCAATCAGAAAGACCACCCAGATACTGGCGACGGACATCGCCGCGGTGATCGACCGGGCCAGAAGGTGGGCTTCCCGAAGTCCGCTGTTGCTATCAGGTGAGAGCGAGACGCCGGCAAGGCTGGAGACCCCCCACAGGAAGTAGGCGGGGAAGAACCCGTACGGCATCTGGATCTGCCGCAGATCGGTTCCTACCCAGCGGCTGTTCCTGACAATGGTGCTTTCATCCGGGTGAAAGGCGTGAAACTCGCCGGTAACCGGATCCGTGCCCCAGTCGATGCCGTTCAGGCGGAGAAGCGATCCGGCAACAAGGGCAGCGACGAGAAACCCGGTGACGGTGCGGGAAGCCAAGGACAGGGGTAGTTGTCTCAATATCGGTCTACTACACTATCGGAGAGCGGATTTCAAACGGAACGAAACGACTGGAATGGTTTCTCATGCCAAAAGAAACGGAATTCTCCTGGAAGGAGCATCGCGTCCTTCGGGGTGACGGCAGGGGCGGATACGTCGTTCACCCGGCGCAGTACCGGTTCGTGCCCCGCTACCGGGGGGTGAAGGTCCTCCCCTTCGGGCTGGCCGCCATGAACAACGGCGAGATCCTGCTGATGGGGGCGGCGAGGACCGGACGCGGTCCGTCGGTGTACGGGGAGGCTGTGGCGTCCATAAGCGCCGACCGCGGGGCTACCTGGAGCGAGTACGAAACCGCGGGCTTCGGTCCCCCCGTACGGTTGACCTGTCTCGGCGGGGGCAGCCTCTACCGGCACGGAGAAGGGCCGGATGGTCCGGGGCTGTACTTCAGCCACGACTACGGCCGCACCTGGCCGGAACGGCACCCCCTCCCGGTGGCGCCGAACGGACAGCCGTGGAGCAGCGAGGGCAACGCCCTGGTCGACTTCGACGGGGACGGGCGCCCGGTCCTGATCGGCTGGACCAGCGGCCATCGCCCCGACGATGCCGAGGGGAAGCCGTTCGGCACCTGGCCCAGCCGCGCCTTCGTCTGCTGGTCCTTCGACGGTGGCCGCACCTGCGAGCAGTACAGCTATCCGGAGGAATGGAAGTGGACGGACAGCTTCGAGGGAACGACCTGGGAGCGCAGCTGCTCCGACGGGGCGATGGTGAGGGCGGCGAACGGCTGGATCGTCGCTGCCAAGCGGATGGACGTGCCGGCCCGCTGGATCCGCTACCACTACGACAGCTTCATGGGCACCGGGGTGTCGATCTCGCGCGACAACGGGCGGACCTGGTCGCGGCTCGTAGAGGTGTTCGAGGCGGGCAGGCACCACGCCAACCTGCTGCGCCTGGCGAACGGCGACCTCGTCCTGACCGCGGTGCGGCGCCTCGATATAAGGGGGGGCGAGCTGGCAAGCTACCGCCTGGGGTGCGACGCCCTGGTCAGCGGGGACCACGGCCTGACCTGGAATACGGACAGGATGTACATCCTCGACGACTGGCCGCACCTGCACCACAAGGAGCTCGGCGCGGTCACCTGGGAGACGGGAGAGATGTGGTACGGCTGCGCCAACGGGCACCAGGCATCGGTATCCCTGGGGGACGGCTCGGTGCTGACCGCGTACGGGCACTACGCGTACGGAGGGGCGCTCATCAGATGGCGGCCGGTGTGACGCTTTCCGCGAGAGCGGTGTCCTGCCGGGGACAGATTGCAGCATTTGGGCGGCCGGGGAACCCGGCCCTCAAGGCGTCTGGGCGGCCCGATACTACCTGCCCTGACTACGCAGTCGGTGTCGCCGTATTGGTTTTGGCGGAACTCGGCGCGGCCTGGGTCGTTACACCATTGTCCGTCGACGACGAAACGGTACTCGCAAGTTCCGGGTTCCAGGGTGATCCTCGTTTTCCAGATTCCCTCCTTGCCCAGGGCGCGCATGAAGATCCCAGTCATCCTCCCCATCCGCTCCTTCCGGAGCTGCGGTGCATCCGCCGACCCCGCAGGGCGTGCCCGGCTACCCGACGCGGGTGACCGAAGCCCCGGCGTCTCGGAACCGTAACGGGACGGCGTCGCGCGGCCGAGAGACCTTCACCTGCCCGTAACACGCATTCCTTTACTACGAAAGTTCTCGCGAGAACCGTTCCCTACCTCCCCGGCAGGGTTCCCCTTCATGCCCCAGACCTTCACGGTCCTGATACCGTACTACAACGAGGAGGCTTTCCTCGAGCGGACCCTCGCCTCCTGGCGAGCGCAGACGCGCCCGCCGGAACGGATCGTCGCGGTCGACAACGGCTCGACCGACCGCTCGCCATCGGTATGCCGCTCAGCCCTGGCCGGCTGGGAAGGGGAAGTCATCCACCTGACCGAAAACCGCCCCGGCAAGATCCACGCGCTGCAAGCCGGGTGCGCTCACCTGGCAGGGACCTTCGTGGTGCTGGCGGACGCCGATACCTGGTACCCTCCTCATTACCTCGCCCTGTGCGAAGAGCTGGCGGACGACCATCCCGAAAGCGCCGTGTCGCTGATGGCCTTGCCTGCAGCCGAGGCCGAAACAATGCCGTCGCGGCTCCGCAGAAGAGCAGTCGTGATGCTTGCCAAGCTGTTTCGCCGCCAGGGTTTCGTTGGCGGGTACGGCCAGATTCTCAGGAGGGAGGTTCTGCAGCGCGCCGGAGGATTCTCTACGCGCTACTGGAGCTACGTCCTTCTCGATCACGAAATCCTCAACCGCATGTTCCGATACGGGTACGCCGTTCATCACGTCGACCTCTGGTGCCGGCCTTCGAACCGGCGGGGCGACCGCTGCCGGGTGCGCTGGAACCTGTTCGAGCGCACTCTCTACCACCTGGTCCCGCACCGCCTGCAGGACTGGTATTTCTACGATTTCCTCGGGCCGAGGCTGGCGAGCCGCCGCCTCGATCAGCTCAAACTTCGCGAGCAACCCTGGCAACGGAAACCGGTTCTGGAGGCGAAGGTCTGAAAGCGTCCCCGCCCCGGGCCCGCGGCAGGGAAGGCGCCGACAAGGCTGGGGATTGAGCCTGTCCGGAAAGGTATTCTGCGCCGGCCTTGCCGTTTGCCTCCTCGTCGCCGACGGCGCCCGGGCGGAGAAGGCCCCGGGGCCGATCGTGGTCGCCGACTTCGAATCGCAGACCCCGGGCCTGCATCCTTCCGGGTGGAAGTACCTGCACGAGCGCAGGCTGGTCCCGTTCGGTCCGAGGTTCAACCGCCCGGCCGAGCGCTTCCTTATCGCCAGGGATGGCGACGACAACACCTTCGTCCGCTCCCACACCGCGGGGGAGGCGATCCGGATCATCCTGCCGAACGGGGACGGGTACCGCTGGCGACTCGGCAGTCACCCTCGCCTGCAGTGGCGCTGGAGGGCGCACGTCCTGCCCGAAGGCGCCCGGGAGGACCGCCGCGGCCCCAACGACACCGGCGCCGCCCTCTACGTCACTCTGTCCCGGGACTGGCTCGGGCGCCCGCGGACGATCAAGTACACCTACAGCTCGACCCTGCCGGTCGGATCGACGGCGTCGTACGGCACCCTGAAGGTTCTGGTGGCCTCGAGCGCCCGGGACGGAGTGGGGCGCTGGCAGACCGTGGCGCGCGACGTCGTCGAGGACTACCGGGCCCTGTTCGGCGGGACACCGGCTTCCGAGCCGGTCGCCATCGCCTTGTGGAACGACTCCGACTCGACCCAGCTGGCCGCCGAAAGCGACTTCGACGACATCCTGTTGCTGCCTCCCGGGCGCTGACCTTTGCTGACTACCCTCTTCCGGCGCCTGCGGCCCTTCGTCCGCTATACAGGTACCCACGGCCACGCCGTACTGGCTGCGGCCCTTCTGCTGTCCCTCGTCTGCGCGCCGCTGGCCCTGCGCCTGGAGATCGACGCCGAGCTCTCCAACCTGCTGCCCTCCGAGTATCCCACCATCCGGGCGCTCGAGCGGCTGCGCGAGACGATCGGCGGCGAGGACGATGTCGCCGTGGCCGTATCGAGCCCGGATTTCGCCGCCAATCGAGCCTTCGCGGAATCCCTGATCGACGCAGCCATGGAGCTGCAATCTCCAGGGGGTGAGCCGTACTTCAGCCGCTGCGAATTCCGCCGGGACACCGGGTTCCTGGAGCGCAACGCCCTCTACTTCGCCACCGGGGAAGAGCTCGATGCCCTGGAGGAGTACCTCGGCAGGCGGCTGGAGCGGGCGCGGCTCGAATCCAGCCCGCTCTATTTCGACCTTGAAAAAAGGGAGGCGGCCGGGGAGGACTCGCTGTCCAGGCGCCTGGAGGAGATCTACGCGCGTCTGGTCCAGGGGGAGTACCCGGTGTCGGCGGACAGCACGGTGCTCGCGGTGAAGTTTCACCCCGGAGTTTCCCAGACCAACTTCGCCCGGATTCAGCAGCTGTACGCCGCCCTCGATTCCCTGGCCGCGGCCCTGCAGCCGGAGGGGTTTCACCCCGCCATGGAGGTCACCACGGCCGGCCGCCTGCTGCGGCGGTTCCACGAGGTCAGGGCGATTTCCAGCGACGTCGGGCGTTCGTTCGGAGCCGGGGTGCTCGCCGTCCTTTGTACGGTGGTGCTCTACTTCTCCTACAAGTCGTACGCCCCTTCAGGGTCGCGGTCGCGCGGGGCGACCCTTGCGGCCGCCTGCGCGCGCATGCCGGTCATGGCGGTCGTGATCGGTCTGCCCTTCCTGATGAGCCTGAGCTGGACCTTTGCCGTGACCTACCTGTGGCTGGGCGGACTCAACCTGATGACCTCGATCCTGGCCCTGCTGCTGTTCGGGCTGGGAATCGACTACGGGATCCACTTCTACGCGCGCTACGCCGAGGAGCGCGGCAACGGCCTCGAGGTGGCGGATGCCATCGAGGTCACCTTCGCCAGCACCGGCCAGGCGATAGCGGTCGGCGCCATGACCACCGCAGGCGGGCTCGCCGTCCTGGTGCTGGGAGATTTCAGGGGGTTCAGTCACTTCGGGCTGATCGCCACGGTGGGAATCGCGTTCGCGCTGTTGGCCATGATGGTGGTGATGCCGGCGCTGGTGGCGGTCTGCGAGCGGCTCGGGTTGCTCTCACTTGCGCCCCGAAAACCGGTGGAGCCGCAGGTGGCAGGCGACGGCCGTTTTCCCCTGGCCGGCCTGGTGACGGCAGGGGCGCTCGGCTCGGTCCTGATCGGGGTCCTGGCGTTTCCGGGAACGGAGTTCGAGTACCGGTTCGGCGAGCTGGAGCCGGTGTACGGCGAATACAACAAGCGCCGCGACGAGATCAGGAAGGTCTTTCCGCCGGGAGGCGGGCGCAACCAGGCGTACATCGTCGCGGATTCGCCGGCGGAAGCGCGCGCCGCGGCCGCGGCGGTGAGCGCGCGCGCCGCGGCCGACACCCTGACCCCGACCATCGCCGGGGTCGTCACCCTGCAGGACCGCTTCCCGATGGAGGAAGCGGAACAGCGGGCCAAGCTGCTGCGCATCGCCGCCATCAGGTCGACCCTCGAGGAGCCGTTGCTGCGGGCCGCGGGCGGGGAACAGCTCACGCGCCTGCGCGCCGCAGCGCAGACCCGCGACCCGCTCTCCCCGGACGAGATTCCCTCCTCCCTGAAGAATCCGTTCCTCACCAGCACCGGGGAGATCGGCCACTTCGTGCGCATCTCCCCGTCCGTGGGACTGTCGGACGGCCGCAACTCCATCGCCTTCCTCGAGGATGTGGGGACCGTGGAGAGCGCGGACGGAAGGGTTTTCCACGCCGGCTCACCCTCCCTGGCCGCGGCCGAGATTCTCAGGCTGGTGCGCCGGGAATCCCCCTGGATGGTCGCCTCCGCTGGGGCGCTGGTGATGCTGCTGATGTGGCTGAACTTCACCTCCCTGCGCTGGGCCGCGATCGCTCTCGTGCCCCTGTTCGTCGGGGTTCTGTGGATGGTGATCGCCATGGCCGTCTTCGACCTGCGCCTGAACTTCTACAACATGATCGTGCTGCCGGCGGTTCTCGGGATCGGCAACGACGCCGGGGCCCATCTCGCCCACCGCTACCGGGAGGAAGGACCCGGCTCCATACGGCGGGTGCTGGCCTCCACGGGAGAGCACATCACCGTCGGCTCGCTGACGACGGCGATCGCCTTTGCCGGCCCCCTGTTGAGTTTCCACCCTGGTCTTCGGACCATCGGGATGCTGGCCATCACCGGCCTGGCGACGACCTGGCTGGCCGCCCTCCTGGTGACCCCGGCGATCCTGCAGTTCCTGTCCGACCGCGGGCAGCTGCCCGGCTTCAGCCCGCGGAAGGAACCAAGCGGCCGCTTCCGGGAGCGGGCCGGGAAGCCGGCCTGAGATCGTGGACCAACTGCTCCATCAGGCGCACGTAGCAGTCGGCGATCACCGGCCAGCGGAACTGGCGCGTCTTTTCGGAGGCACGGATGCGTGCCGCGTCGAGCTTCCGGGGATCGGTGTAGTAGCTGAGTATGGCGTCGCGGAAATCGCCGGCGTGGCCGCTGCGGACTAGGTGCCCGTTCTCCTCCTCGGTAATGACGTCCTGAATACCCTCGAGCCGCGAGGCGATCGTCGGCAGCCCGCACAGTCCCGCTTCGAGCATGACCACGCCGAACCCCTCCATGGTTCCCGGCACCGGCACGTTGGGCATGATGAACAGGTCGGATCCGCAGTAGAGACTGTGGAGGTGCTCGTCGGGCACGGCTCCGAGAAGGCGGACGCGCTCCTCCAGTCCGCGCCGGGCGGCGGCTCCGCGGATGTTGCTTTCTTCCGGCCCGGAGCCGGCCAGCCAGTAGTGAATGCTGTCGGGAAGCTCCGGCATCACGGCGTCGACGAACCAGCTGAAGCCCTTGCGCTCGACCTGCCTGCCGACGCTGCAGAGCAGGAAGGAGTCGCCGTCCGGAGGAGAGCCAAGGGCGCGCAGCAGCTCCCGGCGGCCGTACTCGTCGCCGACACGCGGAGACTGAGCGCCGCGGAAGCGGTCCTCGCGGATTCCGTTGGGAAGGACGTGAAGCCTGGAGGGGGGAAGTCCCCTGGCCAGACACTGCTCGCCGGTTGCCCGGCTGACCGCGACGACCCCGTCGAGCGCCTCGAAGCCGGACTGCAGAACGTGCTGGTACGGAGCGAAGGGCCAGGTGACGTCCTGCCCGTGGGCGATCGCCAGGGTCGCGACCCCGGATTCGCGCAGCAAGCCCTGCAGCGGGGCGGCGAGGGTAGCCGGGATCATCGACGAGAACAACACGACGTCGACGGCGCCGGAACGGGCCGCGTTCTCTATTGCGCGGTAGGCGCGCAACATGTAGGGGGGGGGTGCGCACGTAGATCCAGCGCCACGAGCTGCGCAGCACTACGTCGCGAACCGCGACCTCCGGGTGGTGCGCCAGGGCCCCGTGCAGATCGACGGCGACGCGTTGCATGCCGCCGACGTTGGCCAGGGGCCGGTCCGCGGGAGGAAAGGTGTGCGACACGAAGAGCACTTTGAGCTTGTGGCGTTCGATCTCTTCTGCAGGCATGGTGGCTCCGATGATGGGAAGGTGTGGGAGGCGGGTTGTGAGAGCCGCCAGCGGCGACCGGACCTGGAAATCGCCTCGGGATGTGTATGGGGAGCTTACGGACGTGCAGCAACCTGGCATTCGCGCGCCGCTTCCACGGGTTCGAGGTCCCGTGCCGGAAACCGCGAGGCGGGCTGCGCCGCTTGCGGAAGCAGCCTGGGAAAGGGAATCGCCAGGGCGCACCAGGCGACCAGGTTCACCGCGCGGTCGAGGAATACCGTGGTCAGCAGGACGCTAGCGACCACCGCGGAGGCGATTTCGACCTGAGCGGCCAGGAACACCCCGGCACTGGCAAACAGCAGATCCCGGGCAGGCAGGAAGGGAATCCGGGCGACGACGATCTGCACGGCGAGCAGGGAGATCCAGGACTCAAGGGGCACCCCGGGATCGGCGGACACCCACAACAGCAGCTGCAGGGCGTGAACGAGCACGAGCCTGAGGGCGTGAATGCCGAACACCGCGGTCGCCGTGCCGAAGCCGAGGTTGAGAAAACGGCGGCAGAGGAGGAGGGAGAGGCCCGCGGAGCCGGCGACCGCCGCGGCCGCCTCGATCCCGGACGGGGTCCAGCCCCACCAGGGCGAAGCGACGACTCCGGTTCCCAGGAGCAGCGCCAGGATGACGACGGCGAACAGGGTGGAGGCGATGGAGGAGAGAAGGACGTTGTCCTTCAGAGTGCGAAGGATGGCGGCCGCGGAAAGGGAGGTCCTCCGCTTCGCCCAGACGTACGCGTACGCCTCCCCGGAGTAGTCGAGAATCTGGCTGCTGAATATCCGGCGGCGCACCGCGGCCGGAGCGAGCTGCCGCACCGGAAGTCCCCACAGGATGCGGAAGATCCAGACTTCGCAGGCCGGCAGGGTCGCGAACATCGCCGCGAAGATGGCGTAGAAGGCGGGGGAGTCCGGCAGCGATGCGAGCACTTCGGCGGCGCCGATTTCCAGCACCTGATAAAGCAGCAGGCTCCCCATCGACAGGGTGAGGAGGATGTTCAGCGGTGTGAAAAAAGGCCGCAGACCGCGGCAGAAGGAATCGATGAAGCTGCGTCCCGGGGTGATGAGCCTGGAAACCGCGATTGCCTCAGCCCGCTCGGTCAGGAGAAACCGGGGAATCTCCCCGGAACCGTATGTATCGACACGGCGTTAACGAGGCGTGACAGGGAGATGACAATGGCGATTTCGTTACACGTCCCGAGGAGGGCCCGTTGCGCCCTGCTGTTTCTGCTGGGTCTCTATGTCCTGACCTGTGCGGCCCACGCCGGAGAGTTCTGGCCGTTCAGCATCTACCCGATGTTCTCGAGGGCGGGGCACCCATGGACGCGGGCGCTCGTACGGGAGGTGGAGCAGGTTCCCGACTCCCTGTGGGCAGCCAGGGAGATAAGCGCCCTGCCGGGACGGCAGGTGGCGCTGCGCGACATCGGCGTATTCCAGAACGACCTCGCCAACTACACGGCCAAGACGGCGCGGTGGAACCAGGCCAGCGTCGAGGGACTGGCGTCGATGTTCGCGGCGGTAGACCTCGGGGGACGCGACCTGATCCTGTACCGGGTGGACGGCGGCATCGCCGGAAGACATCCACGGGTCTCGGCGACCCCCATCCTCTGTCTCACTGCGGACGGGGCGCGTCTGAATCCGGCATTGGGAGGCGGATACGATGCTAACAGGTGAATGGTGGAAACCCGGCATTTTCGATTTCCATACAGACGAAACAGCAGGAGAAAGGTTCCGCTTCCGGCTTCTCGAGCTCGCTGTCGCCGGTTGGGCATGCTGGTTCGCGTGGAGCTGGGGCCTCTACATACCGCGGATCGAAGCGGCGGTTCTTCCGCTCGGGATCGCCCAGCACGCCGACCTCTCCTTCATGTCGGAGAACGGACTGTCGCTGTGGAACGCCGCGGCGATCACCTCCCTGTGTGCCGTCGCCTTCGCCGTCCACAAGGCGGCCTACCTGCCCTGCGCCCTGCTGCTGCACCTGCAGTACGCCTCGCGCTACTGCCTGGGGGAGATCTCGCACGGATCGAACCTGACCGGCATGAGCCTGGTCTGCCTCGGTGCCGGGGCGCTGCTCTTCCGCGAGGAGCGCCTGCAGCGACGGGCCGGCATCGGCCTGCTCTGGTTCTTCATCGGCCTGGGGTACGGCTCCGCGGCGGTCTGCAAGCTGGTCGCCTCCGGTCCGGGGTGGGCCGACGGCGTCCACCTGCGCATGTGGATCGCCGAAAGGGGAGTCGATCTGCTGTCGACGAACGGCGCCTTCGCCCCCAACCTGCTGCAGCAACTGGCCGACTCGCACACCCTGGCCGGAACAGCCATCCTGGCGTTCGGGCTGCTCGCCGAGCTGAGCGGACCGCTGCTCTGGCTGCCCCGCGCCCGGGTGGCCGTCATCCCCGCCCTCGTCGCCATGCACCTCGGGGTCACCGCGGCGATGAACATCCGCTTCGACGCCTTCGTCTGCATCCTGCTGCTGCTCTGGACTCCGGTGCCGGCGCTGCTCGAACGGGTGGCGTCCACCGCGTTCGACGGCCGTAAAACTCCGCCGCCGGCCGCAGCCTAGTCGGACACCGTGCGAGCACTGCTGTTAACCCAGGACTACCCCCCGGCAGTCGGCGGGATTCAGACCTTTTCCCGCGAGCTGGCCGGCAGGCTGAGGAGCCGGTGTTCCGGCCTGAGGGTGCTGGCCCCGGCGCATCCCGGCGACCGCGTCTTCGACAGCAGCAGCGGCGTACCGACGACGAGAGTCCGCTGCCCCCCCGAGTGGCTGGCAGTCGCCGTTCTGCCGGCGCTGATCCGGTACGCCCTCTTCCGGCGCGCCGACGTAGCCGTTCACATGCAGTGGCAGGTTGCGGTCCCTTCGCTGTTGATCCGGGCGCTCTGCGGCGGTCCCCGGCGGATCGTGGTCATGGCGCACGGAAGGGAGCTCCTCCACGAACCGGTCCCGGGCAAGGTCGCCAGGAGGGTCTACGGACTGCTGCGCCGATGGACCCTGAGGAACAGCGACCGCCTCTGTGCCAACAGCAGGTTCACCGCGAGGTTGCTCGCAGACGACGGAGTGGCGGCCGATCGCATCGCCGTGGTCGGCTGCGGCACCGATCCCGACCGCTATCGTCCAGGTGACCGGGCCGCTGCCCGACGGCGCCTGGATCTTCAGGGCAGGCACCTCCTCTTCACTCTCTGCCGGCTGACTCCCCACAAGGGAATCGACACCGTTATCCGCGCCGTGGCCAGGCTCGGGGATATGCAGGGCCTCCTCTGTCTGGTGGGGGGAACCGGGCCGGACCGGGAGCGTCTCGCAAGGCTGGCGGGGGAACTGGGAGTGGGGGAGCGCATTCGCTTCCTCGGCAAGGTCGACGAGAAGGAGGTGGCGGACTACTACAGGGCCTGCGACCTGTTCGCGATGCTGTCGAGGAGGGACGGGGCGGACGTCGAAGGCCTGGGTATCGCCTTTCTCGACGCCTCGGCCTGCGGCAGGCCGGTGCTCGGCACCCGCTCGGGGGGAATCCCGGACGCTGTCGAGCACGGCCGCACCGGTCTCCTCGTCGAACCCGGAAACGCCGACCAGGCAGCCGCGGCGGTGCGGAAGCTGCTGAACGATCGCGACTACGCGGACCGGCTCGGCCGGCAGGGCAGGTCGAGGGTGGAGGAGAGGTTCACCTGGGACCTGGTCTGCGAACGGGTGCGCCGGATACTGGTGGCGGTGACCGAATCGCAACCGCAATGACTCATCGACCGGTTCGAAAATCCCGGAAACCCCGGCGGCGCCCGGCTGTCACATAACGTTGACGAGTTCGAAGCCGTACGAGAACACGTTCGTGTGAATGGGCCGGTATCTTGACAATACCACTTGAGCGATACGCGCGGTCGCCAGGCCATCTCCCCAGCCCAAGGCTTCCCCCGCCCAGCGGCAGGCGATCCTCCACCGCGGCCAGCCACCGCAACCAGGAAGAATGCAATGGCCTACCGGTCGCTGTTTCTGTCCGACCTTCACCTGGGAACCAGGGACTGCAAGACGGAATTCCTTCACGACTTCCTGGACAGGTTGAAACCGAGCAGCGGTCGAACGCTTCATGGCGGAGCTGTGCCGCCTGGCCCCGCCCGGAGATGCGACGCCATCCTCGCCGGGCACGTCCCCATGGCTGCGCTGGAAAACCGCGGCGACGTGCTCTACTGCAACACCGGGGACTGGGTCGAAAGCTGCACGGCGATCCTGGAGGATTTCGAGGGCAATCTCGAGCTCGTGGACTGGGTCAGGTGGTCCCGCCGGCGCAGGGGTCCGGCGCGCGCCTGCCGATGCCGGAGATCGAGCCGGTTCCGGGGTCGGCCTGATCCGCTTGAAAAGAAGAGGAGAGGGAACCTGCCGGCGGTTGCCCCCTCCTTTCATCATCTTGACGCCGCGGGGTAGCGGAAACCGGATATGAAGATCGCGCTGTTCACGGAGACCTTCCTGCCGAAGATCGACGGGGTGGTCAATACCCTCTGCCAGCTCCTGCGGCACCTGGAAAGACGCGGGCATCAGGCGGTCGTCATCGCCCCGGGAAAGGGCCCGGAAACCTTCGCTTCCGCCAGGGTGATCTACCACCGGGGAGTCGGGCTGCCGATGTACCCAGAGCTGCGGGTGGTCTCCCCCTTCACCGACGTCGGTGCATCCCTGCTCGATTTCAGACCCGATCTCGTACACGTGGCCAACCCGGTCTTGCTCGGCGTAGCCGGAACCAGGTGGGCGGAGAGGTCGGGCTTTCCAGTCGTCGCCTCGTATCACACCGACGTGCCGGGGTACGCGCGCACCTACGGATTCCCCGCCCTGGCCCTGCCGCTGTGGCGATACCTGCGATGGGTTCACGACAAGGCGGCGCTCAACCTGTGTCCGTCCACGGCGACGCTTGCCGATCTCGAGGCGCGGGGATTCTCCCATCTCAAGCTCTGGACGCGGGGCGTCGACGCGGACCGCTTCTCCCCGGACAAGGCCTCGCAGGAGTGGCGCCATCGTCTTACGGGCGGCAATCCCCAGGCGCCTCTGCTCCTCTACGTCGGCAGACTGGCCCCGGAGAAACGCGTCGACTGGCTGCGCCCGTTGCTCGCCGGGCTTCCCGGCGCGCGCCTGGCGATCGTCGGCGGAGGCCCGTCGCGGGAGGAGCTCGAGCGGTCCTTCGCGGGAACGCCGACGGTATTCGCCGGATACCTGCAGGGGGAGGAGCTAGCCAGCGCCTACGCCAGCGCCGACATCTTCGCCTTTCCTTCGGACAGCGAGACCTTCGGCAACGTCGTACTCGAAGCCGCGGCCTCCGGGCTTCCGGTCGTGGCCCCGAGAGCGGGAGGAGTCGTCGACATCGTCCGCAACGGGGAAACCGGTTTCCTGTTCGAAGCACACAGCCGGCAGGCATTCTGCGACAGCGTCCGCAGCCTGGTCCACGACCTCGGGAGGCGCCGGGAGATGTCGGCGAAGGCGCGCTCGCTGGCGGAGGGGCGAAGCTGGGAAGCGGTTCTGGACGGCCTGATCGAGGAGTACCACCGGGTCGCCTGCCTTCCGCCCCCGAGCGGCGAGACAGCGGCCCCTTCCCTGAAGGTTGCGGGCCAGCGGGAGGACGGCAGGCCGTGAGGGTGTTGCGCTGCTCGCCCTGTCGGCGCCGGGTCACTGGGCGCCTCGGACTTTCGGAACGGGTGCAATCCCTCCAGGCGGCAGTTTCGAGCGGAGTCCTCGATCCCCTGGGAAGGTGCGGTCCGGCAGACGTCGAGGTGATGACCTGCAACCTCAACCATCTCTCCCGGGAGGACGACAACGGACGATTTCAGCCAGGGCCTTTCAGGTCCTGGGCACTGCAAGTGGGGGTCCTGATTTAGGTTCCGCGAAGGGCTGAGGGAACGACTTTACAAATCCGTGTTTCCTGCCTCCAATGCCTCGATCCACTGTGCCAGTTCCGGTTCCAGCCCGGGGTCTAGCTCGATGGCTCTTTGGAGGTGGAACAACGCCTTGTCCCGACGATTCGGGATGGGGGCCAAGATCTGCCCTAAACCCCCGTGCACGCGCGCTTGTTTGTCGTCCAACTGCAAGGACTGCTCGAGAAACTCTGCAGCTTTCCCCTGGCTGTTCTCGCGAAGTGCGATAAGTGACAGGAAATTGTACGCCTTGGGAAGTGGATGAATCCGGGTTGACAACAACAGAAGTTCGGTGGCGGTTACCTTTGCTCCGCGGTCGTATAGATTCAGGGATAGAATTGAATATTGGTTCGCCAACCAGGATGTATCGCTGGTGGATTGAGAGGCTTTGCGAGCCCCTTCCTCGAGTACGGAAAAGGACAAGCCGGGCAAGCCAAGTTCGACCAGACTCATTCCACTAGCCCAGAAATTAAGATACCGGAAGCGATCCACGGTCCCGGTTTGGTACCGTTCAGTGGCCTCCTTGTCTGACTGCCCCATCCGCCTGAGAACCTCTGCTTCGACGAGATGGGCAACCTTCGACTGGGGCAACTGCCTTTTCGCTTCTGAGATCGCCTGCAGGCTTGCGTTGAGGTCCCCTTCCCGAAGGGCAGAAGCCGCGGTTTCCAGAAAAGGATCGGCACAATTCGGGCTTGTCGGCATCCGCTCCTGAAAATGCGTCCAGGCTGCTTGCCACACTGTTTCATCCTTTCTGAAGACCATGACAGCCGGGTGGTCGAAGCCGGTGAACGACGGTTCGCTTCCATCGTCCCGGAATTCCAGGCCGCCGATGGAGGGGTAATGTTTGAAACGGCGGACCAGGTCGAACCCCAGATCGCCCTCCACAAGCGCCTGGTAAAATGCTGCCCCGCCCGGAATCAGCTCCGGGACGGCGGTGAAATGCTGGTAGCGGTTGACGTCGGTAATGACGATATAGTCCAGAGCGTCCAACTGCCTCTTCAGCCAATAGAGCTCTCCTTTGCAGGTCGCGAATCCGCGGAATTCGAAGAGCATCAAGGTTTGGAAAGCACCGATGTGGAATTTTGCGGGATCGATCATGCCCCGCATGGAGAAGGCGCCCCGTTCGACTCCGATACTGCTGTTGGCCGGGACATTGTCGTCTATCCAGCGGGCAGTCTGGATGCGGCTGTCCTCCCGGGTGTAGAGGCTGGCAAAGGCGACGCCGTACAGCGCGCTGTACAGGAACACCGCGGCGCAGATGCCGACGGCGAGCTTGCGCACCAGGGTGAAGCGGGTAGAGCGGATGATCCAGACGCAGGAATCGGCTGCCAACAGGGCGAGGAAGGGGAGCAGGGGCAGAAGATATCGTATCGGTTTTGTATGCAATCCGCCGATCAGGATGAAGTAGATCCCCGCCCAAAGAAGGATCAGTCCATTGTTTCGGTTTCTTTTCCAAAGGCCCAGGAAAATCCCGAGAACGAAGAGGATGGTAAGGGGCCAACCCACTCCCAAGGGCAACAGGTGGGTCCAGTGATGCAGGTACGGGACGGTGTGGACATCTACCAGGCTCCAGCCCATGAGGCGTTTCCCTTGGGCAACTTCCACGGCGCCGCCCAGGTCGAATACCGATCGTTCCCGGAAAATCAGCTCCCAATCCGTAACGAGAAACGGCTGGAGCGCGAGCAGTGACAGCCCCGCGGCGAGGCCTGCCAGCCAGACCTGGGGAGACAGGGCCGCCTTGAGTTGCCGTTGGCGAATGAAGTGGCCGGCCAGCAGCGCGAGCCCCACCGTCAAGCCGATCATGCGTACAGTGCCACTGAGTCCTATCAGCACACCGGCCCATATGAACCACCGCCTGTCATCCTGTTCGAGTGCATTCAAAAGGGCGTGAACCGCCCCAAGGACCAGCAGAGCGAACAGCCCGTCGACGGTATAGAAATGGGCGAGCTGGATCGCCAGCGGGGCTACGGCAACGATGAAGACACCTAGCAGCCCGGTCAGCTCGCCGAACCAGCGGAGACCTGCCAGCCATACCAGGTAAAGCGTCAGACAGGAGACCAGAACCGCCAGGATGCGAGCGGTGAGATAGACATAGCGGACGTCCTCCGGGGATTCCTGGGTTTTGAAGTCGCGGCCCAGGACGATCCGGTTCAGCTCGAGGACGCCTCGCAAGAGGTAGACAGGAAGCGTGCCGTAGCTGGTCAGCTCTGGGGCGAACGGGTCGATGGGACCCAGGGCAGCCCCGACCAAAGTGGTTTCGTCGGGATGGAAATGGTAGAACGCCATCCCCTCGGCCGACTGGTCAGGTCCGGGCAGGACGAAGGAGCTGTCCCCCCGGGTCAACCCTGCAAAGCGCAGGGCGCAGCCCAGTACGAGGCATACTACCAGACAGAGTCTGGAGACTGGGATCCTTGCTCTATTCCCACTCATACGTGGTTTTTTCCAAACTGATCCATGGTGAAGATGGTTGCCGGTTCGGCTCCATCGACCCGCGGGAAGGCCGCCTTTTGGTCACACGGCTTGGGGCCATTCGAAGGTGAGGTGGCATGGCACCGGCGCCGTTGGAGGAGGTGGTTCGCGGGAGGCTTGAGGAAACCGGGCGTGGGCGAAAACCCCGAGGGGAAGGGGGACAGGTGCCCGTCGGCAGTTCCGAGCTCCTTGGGGCACCAACGTTTTTCCGCCGGAGACGGAGCAGGGGCTCCGGCACATGGATTTCAACCCCGGTTTCACATGCCGGGGTTCAGGTTTCAAGCAGTTAGAGCCAGGCCCTTGGCGCCAACCACCTCCCGCTACGGCACCGCCTCGCCGCCCCGCAGCACCGGCAGCCGATCCCCCCAGGGCTCGCCGGTGCGCACCAGGATCAGGTCGGGCACGTGATACTGGGGCACGTAAGCCCGCCGCGGCCGGTCCCTGGAGGTATTGGGCCCGCTGCGATGCAGCAGCAGCGAGGAGAACACCGCCACCTGGCCGGCGCGCATCTCCACGGGAATCGCCCCGTCGTCATCCACCCGGGCGTTTCTGCCTGCGTAGCGTTGCTCGTCCTCCTCTTCCTGCACGTGCTCCAGAACACCGCGCTTGTGGGATCCGGGTATGATCCAAATGCAGCCGTTCTCCAGGTCGGAATCGGAGATCGCCGTCCAGCAGGTGATGTATTCCAGGGGTTCCGTCGGCGTATAACCTGAATCCTGGTGCCAGTCGAAAACCTTGCCGCGACCCTCGGGCATTTTTGTCGTCGCTTGGTTGTAGTAGAGATCGGCATCCTCCCCTATGAGGCGGCGGCAGGCTTCCAGGTAAATCGGCTTCTTGAGGAACTGGAAGGCCACAGGGCTCAAGATGTGAAACTGGCTGAAGGAGCGGCGTCCGCGAGCGCTTTCCACCGCCGGGGCATCCCCAAGGGCCTCCGCCTCGCGTACATGATCGGAGTACACCCGGTCCATTTCCGCGGCCATCGGCTCGAGCTCTTCGGGAGAGAAAACGACGCCGGTGACGAAAAAACCCAGGTCGCGAAACTGCTCGACATCTTCAGTGCTGATCAGGGTCATGAAGCTTCTCATTCTCAAGGGTCACGGTGGCAACGCCATCGGCCAGAGGCTGCGAGAGATCGACGCCTTCGATCCCGGCTCCGAGAGCAGGGGCGAGGCGGACTCGATGTGGTCATACGTCTGCTGAACAGCGCTGTCCTGTTTCCCCATCGCCGTTGGACTTTGTTGCTGTATCCGGGTTTGATTCTATGCCCGGACCGGGTTTCCCGCAGCATAGTGAAGTAGCCGTGAAGATAGGAAAACAGGGCTCAATGAGAGGAACGCCGCAATGTGGAGTTCACCTGGGCGACCTGCCACCGCGCCATGAGGCCGTTGCAGCCCGCTGTTGGATTGTGTTCCGGCCGACAATAGCACATTCTCGCCATCGGTCTTGCGCTCGGCCCCGGGCAGGCCAGCGAAGGAGGTACACGTGACAGATCGCAGAAAACCGGAAATCGACACTCGGGGTGAATTCCTGCTGCCGCCCACCGAAGCGATGTGGGAGGCGATGCGGGCCGCCGAATTCGGCTGGCCCGCCTGGGGAGAGGACCCGTATGTGAACCAGCTGCAGGAGATGGGTGCGGCGATGACGGGAAAACAGGCGGCCCTTCTGTGCCCGACGACGAACGTGTCCAACCTGCTCGGCATGATGGGGTACTGCCGCCGGGGCGACGTGGCCATCATGGAGGAACGGTGCCATCTCTGGTGGGTGGAAGAACGCAATATCGCCGCCCTCGCCGCCGCGGTTCCCAGGCTCATCCGCGGAAACAAGCTCGGGGAAATGACCATCGACGACATTGAGGTTGCTCTCGGCGATTCTGCCTACGGCTTTCATCCCCGCACGGCTGTCGTCTGTCTCGAAAACACGCACAATGTGGCGGGCGGCACGGCCCTGTCCCTGGACTACATGACCCGGGTCTCGCAGGTTGCTCACGACCACGATGCTGCCGTGTTCGTCGACGGGGCTCGTTTCTTCAACGCCGCCGTAGCACTCGGCGTTTCTCTGCGCGACCTGGCCGCTCCCGTGGATGCGCTGAGTCTGAGCCTCAACAAGGGAATCGGAGCACCCTACGGCTCTCTGTTGTGCGGCACGGCCGAGTTCATCGAGAAAGCGCGGGAGAATCACCGCATTCTCGGCTCACACTCCATCCACAAAGAGGGCATGTTCGCTGCCGCCGCCATCGTCGCCCTCGAGACCATGATCCCCAGACTCGCGGAGGATCACACGCGGGCCCGGCGTCTTGCCGGGCTGCTGTCCTCCATGGACGGCATTGGCGTGGATATGGAGACGGTTCAGACCAACATCGTGCGCGTGGAGATCGGCTGCATGACGCCGGAGGAGTTCACCGAGCGTGTGTCCGCTCGAGGAGTCGGGGTGAGCGTGCTCGATAACGGCGCCGTCAAGTTCATAACTCATCACGGGGTCGACGACGGCGATATCGAGGCGGTGGCGCAGGTCGTCCGCGAGGTCCTCGGGGCCCGAAGGCACGCAATACCCGGCCCCACTCGGAACGGTAGGTGATGATTCATGACCGAGGAGCAGAGGTACCTTTTCGATGTCGCCGGCTATCTCGTAGTCGAGGACGTGCTCTCACGCGACCACTGCAAACGGTTGATCGACGCCCTCCACGAGGTCATTGACACTCCCCGCGACAAGCTGCCCAGGGGGGTCAACCACTATGAACCGGAGCCCGGCGAGACCGGGGTCGGAGATCTGACCAGCATAGGCTCGATCTTTGCAGACCTGATCGACCTCGCCCCTGTCATCGACATCCTCAACGAAATCATCAGTCCGCAGTTGCGGCTGGAAGTCACCTATGCACTGATTCGCCGCAAAGGGTTCGGTGGCCTGGATCTGCACGGAGGTGGCGGTGGCGTGGACCCCAATTTCATGTATCGCCATTTCAACGGGCAGATCTTCGCCGGCCACACTGTCGTGGCCTTCAACCTGACCGACGCAAGCGAGGAGGAAGGCGGATTCATCTGCGTTCCCGGCAGCCACAACTCGCACTTTCCCACTCCGGATGACATGTGCCGTTTCAAGGATGGCAGGATCGACAACCCGGCGCTGCGGTACGTGCGGTGCAAGGCCGGTTCGGTCGTCATTTTCACCGAGGCGCTGGCCCACGGTGCTTCTCCCTGGAACAGCGACCGCGATCGCGTGAATCTGTTCTACAAGTACAACCACGCAGGGATGAAGTGGCGAGCTTTCTGGCCTCCCAGGGAAGCGCTTGAACGGATGACGCCCGCCCAGCGCCTGTTCTACTCGGAGGTGGCAGCCGATCCCCGCCGGGAACGAACGGTCCATCCGGGAAGTTAGGCTTGCCTGGCTTCCGGATCAGGCACGGAGTTCGAAGATTGCGCGATCTCCATCGCGGACGCGGCGATCATCTTCTCCTGAGTCAGTCGCCGGCGGCTTGCGGCGATGCGAAAAAGCCCTTCAGGGCGACGGCCAGCACCCACAGCAGACCGAGGATGCACAGGCCCGCCGAGGGCACCGCCAGCCATTGCAGTGAAGCCTTGGCGGCGCCGGTGCCGCCCATCCCGGGGGCTCTCAGCCCGGCCCACATCCAGAACAGCGGATACAGGACGGCCCCTGCGCCAAGGGCTAGGGCGGCCAGCCTTTTTGTCGAGGAGGAGGCCGGTAGGTATGCGAGCAGGAGAATGAGTGCGAGCGCGGCCGTTCCCAGGCCGTTGGCGTGCAGGTGGGCGCGCTTGAAGTAGACCCAGGACTTGTCGGCGACTTTCTGCATCTTTGTGGTGTCGCCCCCGTAGGCTTGGGAAAGAACCGCTTCCCCTTCGGCCTTGAGATGGGCCTTGATGTCCTCTTCGAAGGCCCCGAACACACCTCCCAATCCGAAGCCGTAGCAGAGGGCGAGCAAGGCGAGGACCGCCCCGAGCTTCATCGGCACCAATTTTTCCATGGCGATCAGGTTGGGGCCATGGCGCACAGGTGTCAAGATATCGGCGTGACCGATACCCGTACCTGGGACTCGCGGTCAACGATTGCAAGTAGCGCCCCCGTACATGAAAGAGGCCGACCCCGGAGTGAAGCCCGGGACCGGCCGTACCCGATTCCTCCTTGAGGGGAGGACCCTCAGGGGGAGGAGAGGAATCGTGAACCGTGATTACTTCAACAGTGTCATGCTGCGGGTCTCGATACCGGCAGGAGACTGCAGACGGTAGAAATAGGTGCCGCTGGAGCGGCCGTCGCCACTGAGCTCGACCCGGTAGGTTCCCGCCTGGCGAAAGCCGCTGACCAGGGTGCCGATGTGCTGGCCGAGGGCGTTGTAGAGATTGATCCGGACCTCTCCTGGCTGCGGGAGCGAGTAGCTGATGGTAGTGGACGGGTTCCAGGGATTGGGATAGTTCTGAACCAGGGAGAAATCGGACGGCACATCGGTGAGGGCGCTCTCGGAAGCGACGACAGTGGCTACGCCCTGAACGAGGATTCCGAGGTCGTCGAGAAAGGTCCAGCCGGCCACCCAGAGATTGTCGGCATCGAAGGCCCCGCGATAGCCGACTGCCTGGAAGAAACCGTCATCCGGAGGCACCCCGGCGCCTGACAGGGCAGGGCTGCCGGACATCGGGCGGGGGTCGAGGCCGCCGTCGTTGGTGCGGGAGATTCCGGTCAGCTGGGGGTCGACGACTTCGTTGCCGTTTGCCACCAGATGTTCCCGAGTCCAGTCGTCCGGGGCGATCGCTTCCAGGGTGTTACCCGAAGCCGAAGCCCCACCAGAGGGGCGGAACCGGTAGGTGGCGCTGAGCAGGCTGCCCCAGAGCACCTCTTCGGCGCTGCGCGTGTCGTCAGCAGGAAGTTGTTGGTCAGCCCTTCGACGCTCTCGACGCTGCCGGTCAACTGCCAGCGGCCGGACTTGCCGCCATCGTAGTGCGCCAGCTTGCGGTTGTAGCTGATGCTTCCCAGGAATCCGAGGGGCTTCCCGAGCAGGGTGACCTGGTTGCGGACGGCAAACGAGTTGCTGTTGCTGAGCTGGGCGCGCAGCGTCTCGGGCGCCATGGTCGGCGAGAACGACTCGGAAAGCGCTGGTCGAGCTCTTCGGCGATTTGAAGGTCTCCGAAGGCCTCGCCGATGTCGGGGATTTCGATCCCTTCATCGACAAGCTGATCCGGCAGGTCGGGGGTTCCGTCGTCCATGCCGAGCCAGTCGTAGCTGCCGCCGTCATAGGTGAGAAAACCGCTCTCGAAGCTGCTCTGGGTATTGAAGGTCGTCGACGCGGAGATCGACAGAGTGAAGGCGTCGGGGAAAGAGCGGGTGCCGATGTTGACGGCGCCGCCGGTGAAGTTGCCCGGCTTGTCGGGAGTGAAGCTTTTGACGGTGACGATGTTCTCCAGCATGCTGGAGGGGAACAGGTCCATCGGCACGGCGCGGCGGTTGGGGTCGGCGCTGGGGAGTTCGGCGCCGTTCAGCTGCACGGTACTGTAGCGATCGCCGAGCCCGCGGATGTAGACATACTTCCCTTCCATCACCGGTGCCCCGGTAACGTGGGACATGGCTTCGGCGGCGGCGCCGCTGCCGGCGCGGGAGATGTCCTCGGAGCTGATCGCATCGCTCACCGCCGGGGCTTTCTGACGCTCCTTGAGCAGGGATGCTTCGGTGTTGCGCAGGGCGGACCTCGACGACCACCTCGTCGACGGCGATTCGCCTCCGAGGTCAGGACGAGATCGAGGCGCAGAACCTCGCCGACTGCGACCACGGCCTCGGTTACGGTCACGGTGTTGTAGCCGATCGTCGAGCTTTCGACCTCGTGGGTGCCGGCCGGGACGTAGGGGATCCTGAAGTCCCCCTCGATTCCGGTCACCTGCCGAACCCGGTCTCCTTGAGGAAGACGTACGCACCGACGAGCGGGTCTCCCGTTTCGCCGTCGACGTCGTCGCCGGCTACAATACCGGTTTGTGCGCGCATTTCGGAGGGCCCGGCGATGGGAAGCAGGGCGTCTACAAGCAGGGCGCCGAATATCCGGATCGATCTCTGATTCTGTCGCATGACGAGGTGATTTCTCCCAGGGGATGAAGTGGATCCCACAGCTTCAGAATGGTAAGCGGCAGCGATGGAGGGAGAGTTACGGAATTGGGACGATTGCGTGTCGCCAAGGGGACTGTGCGGGGTACCGCAAAGGACGTAGTGCCCCGGCGATTCGTAACCGGATCGCAACAATGAGCGGGGCGCTCGCGCGGTTCAGTAGATCAGCGGAAAGGAGGCTACCGCGGTATCGGTTCCGGAGTCCGCCTTCACGGTAAGGCGCAGCAGGTAAAGGCCCGGGGGCAGGAGTCCGCCTGTTTTCCGTCCGTGGCCGTCCCATGGAGGCGATGAATCCTCCGGTGCGAGGGTGTATTCGGCTGGATTCTTGAGCAGGGCAGGGAGTCTGCGCAGCGGACGCCGCCGGCTGTGTTAATCGTACAGCTCGACCGCGGTCTCCCCGCGGGCAAAACGCTGCGCCGTCTGCGCGGCCGACTGGGAGCCGATGCTGCGGCGGGCGTCTGTCGCCCAGCGGGCCAGGCCGACCAGAAGCTGGCCCCGGGCCGGATGCCCTGCGCAGTGCTCCCACTCGTCGAACACGGTGCGCAGCGTGTGCAGCAGCGACCAGCCGTTGTCGTCCTTGAGAATGGTCAGGCCGAGCTCGGACAGCAGCCGGTTCCCGGAGTGACCGCTGTTGAGGTAGTCGCGGGTCATGCGCCCGATGTCGCGGATCCGGATCGACTCGACCGCCTCGAGGATGGCCTGCAGCGCCCCATCGCATGCGGCGCTCTCCGACGGTTCCGGTTCGGAATCGCGGCCGGGGAGCTCCGGTAGTTTCCTGGTCGATGTTGAGCCAGCGGTTGTCGAAGAAGCGCCAGGCCGCGTGATAGCAGGCGCGCGCGGCAATGGCGAAACCGGCCTGTTTCTCAATTGACCTGAGGCTCGAACCCAGAGCCATTTCCCATGCCAGGTCGTGCCAGCCAGGGCTCATGCCGACCGGCGTGCGCGCCATGCGGTCGGCCGCCAGCAGCACCATGGTCGTGGCGATCCGGTCTATCGAGGCCCCCTGTCTCAAGACCTCGGAAACGGCCCCGAAGGTCGTGGCGATATCCCCGCTCACCAGGGCATCGGAAAATGCGTTCTCGTCGAAATCCCCGCCCCCGCCCTGCTTCGATGCCTCTTCGATCACTGCATCGGCGGCGGTGAACAGATCCATGGCCTCGCGCAGCACGTCCATCGGAACGGGCCGGCCGCGGCCGAGCATCTTTCCGGCGAGGTTGCAGACCAGCTCCTCGCTCAGATCCCATCCGAACTCGTCGAGCAGCTCGGCGAGATGGGTGAGGTTCCTCAGGTTGTCCTGTTGCCCCAGGAAGTGGGGCAGCACCGCGCACTCCAGCAGCAGGGGAACGATGGCGCCGTCGTGACCCTGCAGGCGGCGCGCGGTTATCAGGCACTTCTCGATCCCCTCAGGCATCTTGTCGGAAGCGAAGAAGCGAACCCATCCGGCGAGCTTCGGCCAGTCGACCGGCGGCGGCAGAGGTTCCACCTGAGGGCGGTCCCCGGCCGTTCCCGCGGCGGCCGAGGCTGCCATCATCAGCGGGATCAGGCGGTCCTTCGGCTCGTAGCGCCGCGCCACGTTCAACCCGTTGACGAACTGGGCGACGTCGTGGCCCCCGTTCTCGTGCCGGTGGGTGGTGATGTGCCGGCCCATGTGGCGCACGATCAGCTCCAGGGTTTCCCGCTCAGACACACCCTTGGCCAGCAGGATGGCGATCGCCTTCGACAGCGTCCAGCTGTCGCCGTTGTTGAGACCCTCCTGCAGCAGCAGGAAGTGGGCGTCGGGGCGCTTCGAGCCGCCGCTGGCCACGTCGACGAAGACAGCCCCGTCCCGCACCTGCACCGGGAAGGTGTCGAGATCGTCGCAGCCCCCCGTAAAGCAGCCACCGCCCGCCATGTCGTAGCTGTACCCGTGCCAGTCGCAGGTGAGGACGCCTCCGCGGGCGATCCCCCTGGTGAGGGGGTAGCCCATGTGGGGACACTGGTTGTCGGTGGCGTAAATGCGGCCCTCGACGTTGAACAGGGCGAGGCTGCGCCCTTGGCCGACCCGGACGGCCTTGGCGCCTCCCGGTTATAGCTCTTTAAAAGCCGCTACTCTGGTCCAACCGTTTTCCGTTGCCATTTCCATCTTTCGATTTGTCGAGGCAGTGCCGGGATTGCCCGCCGGTGGATCACCGGGCCGCCTTGACCCCGGGCATGGCCGGGAGGTAGGACTGCCGGCGCCGATTTCCCGTTGTCCATGCGGCGTCGGCGGGGTGGTGCTCCTCGAGCCATTCCCGCAGCGGGGCTTCGCCCTTTTCGGGCGCGTACGTGCTGTTGTTGCTCGGGTTGTCGCGGAGCAGCTGCCGCCGGATCGGGTCGAGGCCGGGGTAGAGGTGCTCGACGGTCATGTGGTCCTTCGGCAGCAGCCAGCGGTAGCTGTAGCCCATCATCAGCATCTTGCGCGTATCGTGCCAGCTGTTGACGCTGCGGCTGTGCCAGATGCGGCGGTCGATGATGACGGAGGTGCCGGGCGGCACGCACAGGGGAATCGCCCCCTCCGGGCTGGAGCGGCCGTCTTCGGGGACGTCGATTTCGTCGTGCAGGTGCGATCCCGGGACGATAAGCGTGTTGCCGCGGCCGGTTTCGGACATGTCGCTGACGAAGAAGAAGATCTTGATGGAAAGCCGCGGGCGCGGCGTAGCCTCGATTTCGTCGTTCACCCGCATGCTGTCCTGGTGCCAGGCCACGGTGGGGGCCGACCGCAGCCGGTCCGGGTCGCCCGGGGGGGTCACCAACAGGCCGGAGTGGTAGATGCAGATGTTCCAGCCGAGTATTCCCCAAACCTTGGGGAAGGTGGTCTCCCAGTCGATCAGTTCCAGGAACAGGGGGTCTTCGCCGATTATGTCGGGAATGTCGAAGGCATCGTGCGGCCCGAATCCATAGGTGCCCTGCTTCTCGGTCATCAGGCGGTCGCAGGCATGCCGGAGGGCCTCGGTGCGGTCGGGCGGCAGGGCGTCGGGAACGACGAGGTAGCCCTGTTCCTCGAACTGGGTGCGCTCCGAATCGGTCAGGCAATGGGCCAGGCAGGAGGGATTCATGAGCGGTTAAGATAGAACCGGGGAACGCCGATCCAAAAGAAAGGCGCGGGGGAGAGCAGCCTTTCTGCCGGTATGAGGCGATGCCGTCCCCTGAGCACCCGCCTGCGTGCCTGAAAAGAGGCGGTGCAATGGCTCGTCCGAGGTTGCATTTGGCGGCAATTCCGGGGAGCCAGTAGCCGTCGAACCTCATCTTGGATGGGGGCGTGCCCTGTCACGGGGGAGTCGGTGTCAAGGGGAACATTTTATCCCTTGGATATTGTGTAAAACAACGGTACAGTTAGGGGCAGATGGTATCCTCTTTTCAAGGAGGTGATCTCATGGAGAAACGGATGCTGATAGCAGGCGTCGTTCTCGCCTTCGCGGGCGCGGCCTGGGGGCAGTGCCCGAGTTCCGACGTTCCGGCGCCCTCCCAAGTCGTCGCCGAACCCTACGGACACCAGCAGGAACAGTTCATGCTGATCATGTGGGATTCGGTCGAAGAGGTGACGCGCTACACGATCTACTGGGAGATTCTCGTCGACCACCAGGTCGATCCCAGTGGAGAGGTGGTCGAGCTCGACGAGCTACGGCCTTCCTTCGTGCCGCTGGTCACGGTGGATGCCGTGCTCCACAGCGAGGTTCAGCGCGTGGTCATGGGGACGGGAGATGCCGAGCCCACGGGCTGGGGCGTAACCGCCGACGTCGATGTCCACGGCGAATGGGTTTCGTCGCCGATGACGACCGTCAGCTTGATCGCTCCGCAGGCGGCCACCGCCGTCGAGGCCGTGAGCTGGGCCGAGGTCAAGGCGACGGCCGCCGAGTAGGGCGCCTGCCACATCAGAAGTACCGACCCCGTCGAGCCAGGCTCGGCGGGGTTTTTTTACAGGCCGAGTGCCCGCGCCCCAGTCCGGGTGAGGCGAGCCGCGGTCCACTCCGGCTCCCAGGTAAAGTCGACGATGCACTGGCGTACCCCGTCCACTCCGAGCACGCGGTCGCGGATCGGGTTGCCGATGAACTGGTACTTCGGGCGGCCGCGGTGCGGCATCGTCATCAGGACCCTGACCACTCCGTCGTCGACCCGCAGATCGTAGATGTACCCCATGTCGACCACGTTGCTGTCGATCGCCATCAGCTGATCGTCTTCGACTTGGCGCAGGGCCTCCCATACCGAGCGTTTGAGCGCGAGGTCGGCGGCGCCGGCAAGGGTCAGGCCGGTCTCGCCCGGGCGCCCCAACCTTCCGTTGGCGGTCGCCTTCACCTCGGGCAGCTCTCCTTCCGAAACCGAAAGCGGGTTTAGTAGACGACGGCGCAGGTCCTGCACCATTTCGCGGCCGTTCTCCTCGGGGTAGTGCGAGGCGAAGTATGCGTTCTTCTGGAAGAGCGCCGACCCCTCCTGCAGCTCAGTCCTGCCGTGGATGGGGGCCCGGCACCAGATCTGGCCGCGGCCGTAGTAGCTGAGATTGGGAGGACCGCTGTGGTCCAGGGGGCCGCAGTTTTCCGAACGATGCTCCAGCCACAGGGCCATGAAAGCGTCGCGGCTTTCGCGGCGGAAGAACCCGACGCCCCATTGGTCGTTCTCGTGGGAAGCCGGCACTTCCCCTTCGTGCAGAATCCCCTCGCGGTCCATCCAGACGGAGTCGCTGAACGGCAGTCCGTAGAACAGCCACTCGTCGTCGCGCACCACGTTGGTCTCGAAGCGCGCCAGTGCATCCATGCGGCTTTCCTTAAGGAACCAGGGGAGCCCCGGCGAAAAAGGTGTAGGTCAGGTCAATGTGCAGCCGGCTCGGCGTAAACACCGGGTGCAGGGGAGATCGAGGAAATCCCCAGCGGCGCACCTGCACGCACAAGGGGCCGCGAATCACCTCGTAGTTCGGGCAGCGGGACCATCCGGTTACGCGGAACTTCTGGTAGTTGCCGGAACCCATGTAATCATGGCCCCAGTCGATACCCGGCGGCTCGCCGTGCCCTTCTCCCCCGGTGTACAGCTCCAGGGGGGCGCCGTACGGCACGATCCCGAAGCCACGTCTGAACTGCAGCCGTTGCAGTTGGCCGTTCTGGGCGGAAAGGTGGGCGGTGAAGTGGTTGCTGGCGATGTTCAGGCCGAACTCCTCGCCGCTGACCGACAGATCGGTAGGATACTCCGGCAACTCGGCGTCGCGGTTGCCATACAGAATCAGGTACCGGCCGCGGCCGTTTGCGGGCAGATCGACCTGGAGCAGCAGCCGGCAGCTTCGCACCTCGCCGGCGAACACTTCCCGACAAACCTGGCTCGGCACCTCGCGCAGGGTCCCGCTTTCGTCATCGATCCTGGCGACGCGAAGCTCGCGGCGCAGATCGGTTACCTGGTCGGCAGCGAACTCGACGGCGGTCTCGACGGGCTCCCTCGATCTTCCCAGGCCGGCGCTCTCGGCGACCTCCAGCACCTTGTAGAAGGCCCATCCGCGCGCCCAGTCCGCCCACGGGTCCGGCAGCCCGGCCACCCGCCCGAAGCTCGAAGCCGGGGAGGGGACCGCTTCGCCGCTGCCATGGCCGGACAGGTGCCGCTGGCGTTCGAAGGTCAGTGTCTCCTTGATCGACTCGGCCAGCGACATGGCGACATCGAGGTTGCCTTTGGAGTGCGCCGCCGCCAGGAGGCGCAACTTCACCTCGACGCTGTCGGTGCGGTGCCGGTATTCGGTCTCTGGCATTCTTCTTTCTCCTGTTTGGATCTCCTGCCGGCCGGCTGTCCGGCCTGGCACCTGGGCCGATCGCTTCAACGCAGTGGCAGGAAATGTCGCAGAATCGAACCAGTCCCGATCTCGGGGCTGGCTAAGCCTGCATGCAGGACTCTGCTTCGGCTACGTCGTCGGCGCTGCCGATTATCAGGGGAGTACGCTGATGGAGGCTTTCCGGGACGAGATCGAGTATGCGCGTGCTTCCTGTCGAGGCGCGTCCACCGGCCTGCTCGACGACGAAAGCGAGGGGAGCCGCCTCGTAGAGCAGCCGCAGCTTGCCGCTTTCCGATTCGCGATCCCCCGGATAGAGAAAGATGCCACCCTTGAGCAGGTTGCGATGGAAATCGGATACCAGGGAGCCGATGTAGCGCGCCGAATAGGGACGGCCCCTGGACTTGTCGTTCGCCTTGAGGCTGTTGACGTAGTTGCGGACCCCGGGAAACCACTTGTCGGCGTTCCCCTCGTTGACGCTGTAGATCCTGCCGCGCGAGGGGATGCGAATTTTCTGGTGGGAGAGCAGGAACTCGCCGAGGGTCGGGTCGAGGGTGAATCCGTGGGTTCCCCGCCCGGTCGTGTAGACGAGCATCGTGCTCGAACCGTAGATGATGTAGCCGGCGCACACCTGGTCGGTACCCCGCATGAGGAAGTCCCTTTCGGTGGGGCGCCGCCTTCTCCCTTTGCGCATGTGGCGGTAGATGGAGAATATCGTCCCGATGCTGACGTTGACGTCGATGTTGGAGGAGCCGTCCACGGGATCGAAGACGAGGAGGTAATCGCCGCTTGGATGCCTGGCCGGGATGGTGTAGACGTCGTCCATCTCCTCGGAGGCCATGCCGGCCAGGTGGCCCGTGTGGTCGGTGGCATGGATTATCGTGGAATTGGCGAACTCGTCCATGTGCTGGACTTCCTCGCCGTGGACGTTGACGCGCCCGGTCAGGCCCATCACCTGCGCCAGCCCTGCCTTGTTGACCTCCCTGGCGATCAGTTTTCCGGCTATGGCCAAGGCCAGCAACAACTCGGAGAACCCTCCCCTGGCCTCCGGGAACCGGCGCTGCTCTTCGGTTATGAACCGGTGGAGGGTGGTCCCTCTTTCCATGCCGGGGAGTGGATCGGATGAGGTCGTCATCTGTGGGGTGCCCTTCTGGCCGAACAAAAAGGGGTTGCCGCAGGTGCGGTCAAGGCGGATCCACCTGGAAGGCGCGTTCCTCCCTCTTCAGGGATTCGCCTCCCCAAGCTACAGCTCCGAGGCAAGAACCCACATCGGATTCTCTCCCACCTTGTAGCTGTCGAGGAAAGCGAGCTCCCCCGACCTGCGGTCGATTTCATACGCCGACATCCTGCCGCTGTCGACGCCCGCGGCGAAGACGAACTTCCCTTGCGGGTCGATGTCGAACCCGCGCACGTGGGGCTCGGTCGGGACGCGACCGATGAGGGTGAGCTCCCCGGAAGCCGGATCGATGGCGAAGCAGGCAACCGAATCGTGCCCGCGGTTGGGGGCGTAGAGGAACTTCCCCGAAGGGTGAACGCGCAGCTGCGAGGTGGAGTTTCCGCCAGGGTCGAAATCGGCGGGCAAGGTCGGAACCGTCTGGAAGGGCGGCGACAGGCGGCCGTCCTCGGCAACTCGGTACGCCGAAATGCTGTTTCCCTGCTCATCGGTCGTGTACGTCACCTCGAGACGGGGATGGAAGCGGATGTGCCGCGGGCCGGTCCTCGCCGGTGGGACGAGGACGCCGAGATCCTGCAGCGCGATCTCGCCGGTCTCGCCGTCGTATGTGTACTGGAAGATGGCGTTCTGGGTTATGCAGTGGGGCACGTACACGTACCGGTTGCTGGGATGTACCTGGACCGAATGCGCTCCACGAATCGAATGGACCGTACATGCCGAGGGGGCGATCAGGGCCCCGTCTTCTCCGACGCGATAGCTGCTCGCACGGGCGCCACCGTTGCTCGAGGTGAGTATGAACCTGCCGGTGGCGTCGGAAATCGCGTACACGGAATCCGACTCTTCGGCGATGGTTCCGAGGTGCTTCAGCGATCCGCTGCACGGATCGATAGAAAAGCTCGCGAACTGACTGGCCCTGCGCTGCACCACGTAGAGGAACCGCCCTGCCGGTGCGATGGCGATGGCGGCAGGTCCACCGCTCACAGGGGTCTGGTGGGCCAGGTCGAGTGCTCCGGTTTCACCGTCCATGGAGTAGACGTCGACCCGGTTCTCATCCATGATGGAGACGTATATGTAGCAGGCCATCCTGAATCCTCCGTTTCGGGTATTCGGTCATCCGGCAACCTACGGGAATTCGTCCCCTGCGACCAACGCCGAGGGCAGAACCCCCCGCGAGCCCAAGGGGGAAGGGGCCGGCTCGCAACCTGGGTTGGCTCCGGTATTTCCTGATGCCAGGTACATGATGCCGGGCATGATGGGTTGCGGCCACAGGTGCACATTTTTCAGGTTCCATCCACACAAACACGAGCCAGGAGGTAAAGGGAGATGAGGGAAGGAAATTACCGAGTCGCCATCCTCGGGTGCCGCGGCAGGGGCGGAGCCGCAGCACGGGCCTACTTCGCGCATCCGCGAACGGAGCTGGTCGGCCTCTGCGACCTGGTGGCGGAACGACGCGATCAGCTGGGAGAGGAACTGGGTGTCGAGCCCCGCTACGAGGACCTCGACGCCATGATCGAGGAAACTGCGCCCGACATTGTCGCCATCCCCACGGGAACGGAGTTCCACCACGACCTCGCCATGCGGGTGCTCGAGCACGGCGTCGACATAGATATCGAGAAACCGTTGTGCGTCGACCTGGAAGAGGCCGACGAGGTTGTCGCCAAGGCGGCGGAGAAAGGGGTGCGAATCGCGGTTCATCACCAGGGCAGGACCGGAGCCCTCATGCGTGCAATCGCCAACGCCTTCGCGGAAGGGCGGATCGGGGAAGTGCAGCACCTGCACGGATACGGCAAGGGGTACTACGGCGGTCTCGGGCTGATGAACATCGGCACCCACATGATCAACATGATGCTCAAGGTGGCCGGGCACTGCCGCGCCGTATCCGCAACGGCGATGACGGGCGGAGGCCCGGTCGCTCCCGAGGACGTGCTGCGCTCCCCTCTCGGCATGGGGGTCATTGCCGGGGAACGGCTGAGCGCCATCCTCGAATTCGACCGCGGGGTTACCGCGACCTTGCTCCACCACCGCTACCCGGAGAGGGTTACCCCGATGATCGAAATCTGCGGGAGCGAAGGCCGCCTGATGATGGAGAGCCTGCTGTACAGAAAGGACCGGAGAAACGCGCTCTACCTGCCGACACCCTACTACACCCCCGGCGGTCGTGAATGGGAGGAGCTTTCCCCGGTGCTGCCTCCTGGCTTCGACCCGGAGGGGCCCGCGGATACCGAGGATTTCTGGTTCGTGGAAGAGTACGTGTCAGCCCTCGACGAGGGGCGTGACCACGAATGCAGCGGTGCCGAAGGGCTGCACGTACTGGAGATCATGATGGGGCTGTTCGAGTCGGCCGCGTACGGCCGCCGGATCGAGCTGCCTCAAGAAGACCGGAGCCATCCGCTGCTGCGCTGGCGCCGGGAACACGGCCTCGAGGATCCCCGCCCCATGCCGAGGGACTACGGGGAGTGGCTTGCGGCCGAAGATGATCGGCTCGCCAGCAAGAGCCTCAACGCCTGAGTCCGGGTTGAAACGAGGCAGCGGATGCCGGGCGGCAGCGGCGCCGGATGGCCGCCGAATGGCGCCCGCAGCCACTGACAGATGGGGGGATCAGGCCGCTTCCGACAGGTTCTCCGGCATGTTCTCGAGCCTCGTCAGCCAGTAGTGGGCGTCGAAATTCCCGTCGCCCGTAAGAAACCTCCACAGCTTGATCCTGTTGACGATCTCGAGGCGCCCGTCGGCCGCCTCGAACCAGGGCTCCTGCCGGTTGAGGATCGTCGGGATGCTGTCCTCCCTGTGGCTCGATCCGCCGTAGATGATCTCCGGCGCTCCCCCTTGGTCCAGGTCGCCGGTGTTCCACAGCCGCAGCTGCCGCACCGTCGGGTTCAGGCGGATCTTGAACATGTAGCGGACGCGGTCGGTCTTGTTCTGCCGCCCGCAGTGCCAGATGCCGTGGTGGACGACCGCCAGGGTGCCCGCCTTGCACACCATCGGCAGCTGCCCGAGGAAGTTCTGGTAGCGGCCGACGTCGAGCTCGTTGACGCGGCGAAAGTGGCTTCCCGGAAGCAGCATGGTGCCGCCCATTTCCAGGGGCACGTCGTGGGGGAAGTACATCAGCTGGATGTCGAAGTGCATTCGCATGTCGATGATCGAGTCGCCGTGCAGCCCCTGGGCCTTGCCTTCGTTCGGTTGGCGGACGTGAACGGCCTGATGGTCGAACAGGGGATCGGCCCCGACGAGGCTCTGGATGATTCCGTGTATTTCCGGCATCCTCAGCATCTCCCCGACAGGAGAAGGGTCGGGGTAGCATTTGGACAACGGCGTGCCAGCAGGCTGGCTGGTAATGCCGCCGCCGTCGATCTCGGCGATCACCGCCCGGTTGATCTCCTCGGGTACGATCTCGTCGAACTGAAGCACGCCGCGGGCCACGAATTCGGCCATCTGGCTCGAGTTGAGCAGGTACTGTTTGTCGACCATCAGTCGATCTCCTCCAGTTTCTCGAAGATGAACTCGTTCTTTTGGAACGAAGTGGTGTACTCGGTGTCGGGGTAGGGAGGGATCAGTTGAGGGAACTGGATTACCCTCCACCCGTCGAGCAGGGCGTCGAGGCCGGTTTCGTACGGCGGTTCGCTGCTGTCGCCGGTGGTGTGGTGCTCTTTCCCGGTCCCGTCGTAGAAGGTCCATCCCTTGACCGGGCTGTCGAGCGCCGAGTAGGACAAGTAAAGAATCATCACTTTCTGTCTGCGCTCCGGCATCTCCTTCTCCATCCCCCAGGCGATAGGTATCTGGCGGTCGCTTCTTTTTTGTTCAATCCAATTCAAAGGATAAGCACTTCCGGGCACGCCCGTCATGCCGATGCAGGCGCAGCCGGCAGGCTGCCCAGAGCCCGGTCCCTGATCGGCAGGTGGACGATCGCCGCCGCGACTCCGAGAACGATGGCCCCGACCCAGACAGCATCGTACGACCCGGTGGCATCGTAGATGCGGCCCCCGAGCCAGACCCCGAGGAATCCCCCGACCTGGTGGCTGAAGAAGACGATCCCGTAGAGCGACGAGAGCCTGGCTGGTCCGAAAATCTGGGCGACAGTACCGCTGGTCAGCGGCACCGTCGCCAGCCACAGGAAGCCGATGGCGCAGGCGAAGATGAGGGCGGTCGCCGTGGTGACGGGCACCATCAGGAAGCCGCTGATGACCAGGGCCCGGGCGAAGTAGAGGAAGCTGAGAAGGTATTTCTTGCGGTAGCGATCTCCGAGCCGGCCGAAGAGATAGGATCCCCCCATGTTGAACAGCCCGATCAGGGAGAGGGCCGCGGCCGCGACCATCTCGGGGAGCCCGTGATCGCCGAGGAAAGCCGGCAGGTGGGTGGCAATGAAAGCGACGTGAAAACCGCAGACGAAGAAGCCGGCGTTCAGCAGCAGGTAGCCCGAATGCCTGCCCGCCTGTGACAGCAGGCGGGAGAAGTCGTCCTCGAGGTCGGAGGTGCGGGGACCCTCGGCTTGCGATGCCGGCGGGAATCCGAGCGCGAAGAAGGCGATGGCAGCGACCACGGCGGCGCCGTACAGCAGAGTCGCCTGCCACGATACGGTGTCGATCAGCCACTGGATCAGCGGGACGACGGCAAAGGTCCCGAAGGAACCGGCCGCGGTTACCATGCCGAAGGAGGTTGCCCTCTTTTCGGCCGGCACCACCCGGCCCACGGCGCCGAGAAGGACGACGTAGGACGTGGCGCTGAGAGCGAAACCGACCAGGACCCCGAGGGAGAGGAAGGTGAGCCAGGGGGCGGTAGCGACGGCGAGGAGGCCGAAGCCGGCGGCGTACAGCAGAGCGCCGGAGGCCACTACCCGGCGCGGACCGATGCGGTCGGCGAGCATTCCGGCGATCGGCAGCCCGAACAGGATGTTCTGCAGTGCCATGGCGAGGCTGAAGGTCTCCCGGCCCGTCGACAGGGATTCGGTCACCGGCTGCAGGAACAGGCCGAAGGACTGGCGGGCTCCCATGGAGATGGCGACGGTGACCGCGCTGATCAGGATGACGAGGGTGGATTTCTTCACAACGAGGCGATCCGCAGGGATTCAGGGACTTCTGCTACGGCTTGTGACCGGGAATCTGCTACGGCTGCAATCCGCATCCGGCCAATACGGACCGCCCGGAAACCTCGGCAGCCTTCGTCAATTCAGGGAGAAAGGGGACCGGGAGGCGAGGTGGTCGGGCCGGGCAAGGGAAGACCATGGCGATCCGCTTCCAGGCAGGCCGCCGGGGAGGTAACCGTCCGCATGAACTCTCCCCCGCTAAGCGAAATACATCTCCCCGGAAAAAGGCAGGGGTTGCGAAGGCCGGTCGTAGTGGATCTGCTTCGGAGTCTTTTCGAGGGCCGCGGCCCACTGGTCGCGCCAGTCCTCGTACCGGGTTTCCGACCCCGGGTCGCGACGGCTGCGAACCACGCTGCTGGGCCACTCCGGCCGCGGTGACGGCTCCCCGGTCTTCTGGTAGCGCAGATCCATGCTCCAGCGCACGCCGTCGGTGTTGTTGGGGCCGGAGCCGTGCGGGGTCAGCTTGTGCACGAACAGCACGTCCCCCTTCTTCATCGGCAGCGTCGCCTTATCGACGTCGGGAAGGTCGCGGTGGTAGGTCCAGTATACCATGCGGTTGCGGTGCACCCGGGGCAGAACCTGGAGGCAGCCGTTATCCTCGGTGGCGTCGACCAGCGGCACCCAGACCGTCACCTGCAGGATGCCGGCGGCTTCCCGGGTGGTGAATACGGCGTCCTGGTGAAAGATGACGTCCGTCGACGGCATCTTCGGGCGCACGTGGGAAACCGCGTTGCAGCTGATTTCGGGACCGATGAAGGGCTCGATGAGATCGACGAGGTTCTCGTTGCGCAGGAACTCGAAGGTAGCGCGGCGGCGAGTGACGCCGATATCGGGACAGCCGTCGACTTTATTGCAGTCCTCGGCAAGCCGGGCGAGTCGGGTTTCGAATGGCTCGTCCTCGTGGAGATCGTCGATCTCTCCGCGTTCCTGGAGATCGCGGGCGATCCCGTCGACGATGGCGTTGTGGTCCTGGATGAGGGGTTCGAGATCGGCGTCGGTAAGTCCCCCTTCGACAACGACGTACCCTTCTTCCTTGAAGAACTCGATCTGTTCGTCGGTGGTTCTCATTTTGGCTCCGGCGTTTCTGTGAACTTTGGGAAATGGCAGCCAGTATTTGTTGGAAGGCAGCATCTGAAAATAGCGAAATTGCGCTCTGCGCCACCAAACCGAAGGAGCATACGATGCCAGATCCACATTCCCTGGAAGGAAAGAAAGCACTCGTGACCGGCGGCCGGCGCCGCATCGGCAGAGGGATCGCCCTGTCTCTGGCGGAGGCGGGCTGCGATGTCGGAATAAACGACCTCGAAGAAGACGCCAACGCCCTGGAGACCCTGCGCCTGATCGGCGAGCGGGGCCGCAAAGCCGCGTTCTTTGCCGGCGACATCTCCGACAGCGCCCGGGTCGAGAGCATGTTCGCCGCATTCCTCGAACGCTTCGGCCGCATCGACATACTGGTGAACAACCCCTACGGCGGTACCGGACAGCCGTTTCTCGAGCTCACCGAGGAGAACTGGGATGCCAATCTCGATATCGGCCTGAAGGGATTCTTCCTGTGCAGCCAGCAGGCGGTTCGGGCCATGGTGGTGCAGGGGGACGGGGGCTGCATCGTCAGCACCTCCTCCGTTCACGGGGAGCGCGCCTGGAAAGGGGATACCGCCTACGGCGCCGCCAAGGCCGGCGTCCTGCGCCTGACCGAGAGCATGGCTGTCGACCTCGGGGAGCACGGCATCCGCTGCAACGCCATCATGCCCGGCCACATGGACACGGACCACGTGATCGGCACGCCCCCGCCGGAACGGGGCAGCATCGATGAGCACCTGTTCTCTTCGGTGCCCTTGCGCCGCCGCGGCACTCCGGAGGATATCGGCCGTGCTGTCGCCTTTCTCTGCTCTCCCGCCGCGGCCTGCATAACCGGGGTATCGCTGGCCGTCGACGGCGGCCTGCTGGCAACTGCACCGGGAGACTAGTCATGGGGAAGACGGTGGCCGCGGAAAACTCCTGGATGCAGCTGCGCAGCAGGGACAAGGAGTACGGGGCAACATTCGAAAAACCGTTTCCCGTCGGCACCGAGTACTACCGCCCGCCGACCCCGACCCCGGAATTCTGGGACTCGGACTTCCGCCGCATTAGCGCCGCGGGCATGAGCATCGTGCGTGTCTGGTACAGCTGGAACTGGGTCGAGACGCTCCCGAACCGGTACGAGTTCGACGACCTCGACCTGCTGTTCGACACCGCGGGGAAATACCGGCTCAAGGTGTGGCTCGACACTCCTCTGGGCACCCACATGGCCGCCCCCGCCTGGATGTTGCGCGAGCACCCCGACATGCGCGCTGTCTGGCGGGACGGCAGCGTGCAGCAGGACGTGGCCGGGGACTTCTCCCCCCATGGCAGCATGACCCACAACTTCGACCACCCGATGTGGCGGGTGTACGTCGAGCGCTACCTGCGCCAGCTGGTGCCGCGTTACAGGGACCACGAGGCGATGGGTATCTGGGGCACCTGGGACGGGATCGGCTATGCCGCGGCCTGGACGGCGCCCGAGCCGTACCCGCCGTACAACGACTACACCATCGCCAAGTACAAGGACTGGCTCTACCGGCGCTATACCCTCGACGAGCTGAACGAGAAGCTGCTGCGTCGCCACCGCTCCTGGGAAGACGTGCAGCCGCCGCGCAGCAACGCCGCCATCGTCGAGATGCTGTTGTACAGGCAGTTCCACTGCGAGAACATGGCCGACCATCTCGGCTGGATGGCCGACCTCGTCGACGAGCTCGACGGCCGCCACGAGCAGCGCTCCCACGGCGGCTCCTACCCGATGCCCCACCACGAGACCGTGAGCCCGGCCATCGACAGCTGGGGGCTGTCCCACCACTCGGCGGACCGCCTGACCAGCGGCGATCCGTACAGCCTGGCCTGCGAGGCCTACGGCTTTCACTGGTGCCGCGCCATGGGGCGGCACGGCCGCTGGTGGAACGAGGAGATCTACGGCAGCTTCGTCGGCGGCCTGATGCCGCGCGAGAAGATGACGATCGGTGAAGAGTCGGCCATGCACATCTGGCTGACCCTGATCGAAGGGGGTGCCGGCGCCATGTTCTGGCAGTACCGGCCCGAGTACATGACTTTCGAAGCTCCCGGGCTCAGCATCATGGCTCTCGACGGCGGCCCGACCGAACGCTTCGCCGCCGCGGAGCGGACGATCGCGCAGATCGATGCGATCTCCGACCACCTGCCGCTGTCGATCCCGCGCTCCGACATGGCCATCGCCTACAGCGGCAGCAGCCACCAGGTCTTCGACTTCAACGACGCCGGCTTCAAGTTCCTACAGCACCACCGCGGCATGTACCGGGCGCTGTGGGCTCACAGCGTCGCCGTCGATCTCGTCACCGCGAAGACGGACTGGTCGGGTACGAGCTGGTGTACCTTCCCAACTTCGCGGTCATGGAGGAGGGCGCCCTGGCGCGGCTGCGGGGAGTGCTCGAGCAGGAACAGGGGCCGCGCCTCCTGGCCGACGGGTACTTCGCGACCTTCGCCGGCAAGGGACACTGGAGCTTCAGTCCTCCGGAAGGGCTCGGCGACCTGATCGATTGCCGCATCGCCGACCTCGACATGGTCAACGAGCAGGATGTCGCAGCGGGGAGGAATCTTCTCGCCACGCCATACGGAGAATTCCGGCTGCCCGCCGGTACCTCCTACTGCATCCTCGAACCGGGCAGCGGCATGGAGGCCGTCGGCGCTATCGGAGACCGGGTCGTCGGGGTGCAGTCGGCAGGCAAACGGATGACGTGGTACGGGGTCTCCCTGGCGGCGACCGGCTCCTCCACCGTTACCGGGCAGCCGGGAGGGCCCTCGCCGGGTCCCCGTGGTCGATGAGGGTGTGGCCCTTGCCGTCCGCCCGGGAGGCCGGGGTCGAGTCCCGTTTCGATATCAGCGGCGACCGCGTGGTCGCGTACCGGCGCCAGTCGAGACTAGGCGGGTCGCTGGTGTTTCTGTTGAACCTCGAAGAGCGGACGGCGAGGACGACGGTGGGGTTGCTCTGGAAGGCAGACGAGGCCCGCGATCTGCTCGCTGGACGGCCACTGACCCTGGTCAACGGCGCCTTCCAGTTGAAGCTCGCTTTCGGCGAGGTGGCGGTGATTCACTGCCCTGACGCCTGAACCGTTACGGAGAGGGCCCCACACCGGTCCGGCAGCACCCGGCAGGGAATATCCTGCCGGATCTGTTGGCTGGAATCGAGTGTCGCCGCTCCGGGCCCCCATCCTTGCGCCGACCGGGGCCAGGGGCTCCCTGCCTCGGTCGAGCGACGCACCCCGGAAGCATACCGACGGCGGTTGCGGCCGGCAGACCGGATCGCGGTGACCCCGGCAGTTCGATAACCTGGCCCTGTGCGACCAGGATACGTTGCAGCTCCACGACGACGAGCTGCATCCTCGTCGAGCCGTTAAACGATCTCCCTGCATCCGGAGCTGTCGTCGAAGCTGCCGGCAGGATGAAGAGTCGGACCGGTTCCAGGCCGATGGAGACAGGAGAGACGGCCCCACTCGATGGGGAGGTCCCGGCGCATGAACCGGGGTCGAGCTCGTGATCCGGTTCGGAGAGCGTCATGGAAGCATTGAGATTGCTGTTGACGAGCCCGGGCAGAACGATTTCCAGGGGAGCCGCTGGCCATTTGTAGGGTCTATACTCAGACATTACCGCCATTTTCCCGAGGTCGCCGATATGCGTGTTGCCGGGATTCCGCTCCTGGATGCGAGAGGATAGGATGCTTGACACACGGCGGGCAGCAGGTGAGACTGCCCGGGCATGATCGACGTCGGAAAAACCGTGCGCTACGTGCGCATAGTCAACGCAGGCACCGGAAAGACGGTCATGGTGCCGCTCGACCACGGGGTGATTCAGGGCCCGGTCCCGGGTATCGAGGATCCGGCAGCCACGGTTCGGGAGGTCGTCTCCGGCGGCGCCGACCCAATGATCTTCAACGCCGGCTTGGCGCGCAGTATCTGGAGGGAGTACGCCAACAGGTGCGGCTCTGTCTTCAACCTGACCAACATCGTCACCGCGGAGAACGACCTCACCCTGATCAGCACGGTGGAAGTCGCCCTGCGGAACGGCGCCGACGCGGTTTCGGTGCAGGTGATGATCGGCTCGCCGCACGAAATCCACATGCTCGAGAACGTTCGCACCGTCGTCGACCGCTGCGAACGTTGGGGATTTCCGGTGCTGGCGATGATCTACCCGACCGAAGAGCTGCTTGCCCGGCAGGGTCACGGGGCGGAGCTGCTGGCGGCACGGGCGGGAGCGGAGCTCTGGAGCCGACATCGTCAAGACATCAAACACTGGCGATGTCGAAACCTTCCGGCTGCTGGTGGAGGGCCTGTCCTGTTCCGCTCGTGGTGGCGGGCGGGCGGCGCAAGGAGACGGCGCGCGAGGCCCTGGAGATGGTGGCCGAGGCGATGGCGTGCGGGGCCGGGTCGCCCTCGGGCGCAACGTATGGCAGAGCGGAGACCCCGCGGGAATGACCGCGGCCTTGGCAGCCATCGTCCATCAGGGCAGAAGCGTCAGCGACCTCGACTTTCCTGAATAAGGGAATGGGCGGCGGCAACGGTGACCCCCAAGCCCGGAACGAATCGGATCACCGACCAACCTGCCGGCCTTGGAACGGTACGTCCCGGAGGAATGGGTCGGCTCCCTGTGAGGGATGAGGAGTGGCCGTTCCCGGGCGACGTAACCCTCCCGCGAAGTCGGTGTAGATACCGGGGTACTGCGAAGGTCATGGAGACGCGGCCGATCGGTGTTCTTTCGGTCCCGTACTCTACGCCGGCAGTGCAGAAAACCGGGAGCTGGGAAAAGGAATCATGAGGCGTGTAGCCAAACCGGAGGGTCTGCACAACATCGTCGTCGAGGAGGTCGAGACTCCCCGGATTTCCCCCACAGAGGTCCTCGTGAAGACGGAGCGCACCCTGATCAGCCGCGGCTCGGAGATCGGCGCCCGATACACCAGGGAGAGCCCTGTCGACCCAGCCATCATGGGGTACTCGCAGGCCGGTTTCGTCGTCGAGGTGGGCGCCGAGGTCGACGGGTACGCCGCGGGGGACCGCGTCACCTCCGTGCGGCCCCATGCCGAATACGTCGTTGTCGACGTCGAGCGCCACCGCGGCGACATCATCCCGCTTCCCGACGGGGTCAGCTTCGAGACCGCTACCTTCTGGCCCTTGACGACCAGCTCGGTCCGGTGGATGCAGGAGGCGGGTATCGCCCGGGGGGAGACCCTCGTGATCCTGGGACAGGGGCTGGTGGGAAGCCTGTGCATGCAGGTCGCGAGGAAGCTGTACGCTCCCCGGATCATCGCCGTAGACGCCCTGCCGCTGCGCTGCGACCTGGCGTGTGCCCTGGGCGCCGACGAGGTGGTCGACGCCTCCGTTGATGATCCCGTCGAGGCGATCCGCGGTCTCACCGGAGAGGGGGCCGACGTCGTCGTCGAAGCGGTTGGCGGACCGGGCGGCGCCAGGGCATTCGAGCAGGCCCAGGAGATGCTGAAACGAGGCGGCCTGCTGCACGTGCTGGGTCTTTACGAAAACGAGCCGCTGCCCCTTCATTCGAACCGGATCCAAGGCCGGCGGCTGCTGGGAGGGTACATCGACCTCGATGCCAGGAAGGCGAGCTCGGTAGAGGCGATGTCCCTACTGGCGAGAGGGGCCATCGCCACGGAACGGATGATCACCCACCGCTTCCCGTTCACCGAGGCCAAGGGGGCGTTCGACCTGCTCTACGACCGGCCCGGAGAAACGATGGCCGTCATCCTGGCCTGGGACTAGCCCGTGGATCGCCCGGACAGATCGGCACCGGTTCATTTCCCAGGGGAACCAGGCGCGGGAATCCCGTTGACAGCCTCGGGAACGGGGCCTTGTTTCCAATCGACCACATTACTCCCCGGACTGCCCAAAGTGTTCATCCGGCCTCCAATAATCATCCGAGCCGCACTCCTTTTTCTCGTCTCCTGCGCCCCGCTTACAAAACCGGTTCCCGAACCTGCCGCGACCGCGGAGCCGGACGAGACGCAAAGGACCCCTCTGGAACTCTACCTGGAGAGCCTGCCGGCCGAGGAGACCGCCCCGGAAAGCAAAAAGCCCTGGATCGCCGTCCTGCCGATGAAGGACGTGTCCGGATTTCGTAAAGGTGTGTGGGATATAGAAAACGAGCTTCCAGCCCTGCTGACAGAGGAACTGGGATCGCAGGATGTCTGGCGCTCCGTTCCGTACGACGCAGTGCGGCAGGTCGCAGGCGGTGCGCGCGATCACTGGCCCGACGAGGAGCTTCTACGCGTCGCCGCCATGCTGCGCGCCGACATCCTTCTGAAGGGAACGGTTCTCGACTACAACATGGAACGGCTCCATGTCGGAGATCCGCTCCTCGCCGGGTACAAATCCTTCAGCGGCATCGCCGAACTTGAGCTGACCGCGATGCGGGGAGGGGACCTGTCGACGATCGGGAGTTTGTATTCGAAAAAGGAAACGACCGACCGTGATATCGGACTCGACCTGTTCGGCAAGCCGCGCGAGCAGGACTTCCAGTTCGTCAATCTCGACAAGATGGTGTTCGGCTCCGACGATTTTCGCGCCACTCCGATAGGTGAGGCGACGTTTCGGGCGCTCGTCGAGGTAGCGGACAAGCTCTCCGAGCTGATTCTCCCGGGGAACATTCGCCTGGGAAGCGAACCGGCGGAGATCCTGTCGGTGTACGGCGACGAGATATTCATCAACCTGGGGAGCGAGAACGCCGTGCACAGGGGGTACCGGTTCGAGGTCTACCCCGGGCCCGAGCGGGCAATCGAGGAAGAGCTGGACACCTTGGTGAGCGTGGGCCTGGTCGAGGTTGCCGACGTCGTCGGGGCGCGTGTCTCGCGAGTCGTGATGATCGGCAGCGGACAAATCGCCTCCGGCGATCGCCTGAAGTTCGTGCAAACGCAGTAGTTGACGAGGAGGAAAGCCGGAAGGTGAAGGGAGTTGTCAAATACCAGCGCGGCCGCGGGTTCGTGGAGCTTCGCGACGTCGAGGAGCAGCCTCCCGGGCCCTCGCAGGTGAAGATCGAAGTGAAGGCGAGCGGGATCTGCGGATCCGATCTACACATCCTCCACGACACGATCAACTACAACATCCGCACCCCGGTGGTCATGGGCCACGAGTTCAGCGGCGTCGTGATCGAAATAGGGGCCGGGGTCGGCGATGGGGTGGCAGTCGGGGACCGCGTCACCGGTGAACCGAGCATCGAGATCTGCGGCAGCTGTTCCTACTGCCTGAGCGAACACTACAACCTCTGTCCGGACCGCAGGGTGATGGGCTACTACCACAACGGCTGCTTTGCCCCGTACGTCAACGCCGGTTTCGTCCATCGCCTGCCGGACAACGTCAGCTTCACGGCAGGGGCGGTAACCGAGCTCCTGGCGTGCTGCGTTCACTCCGTAATCGAACAAGCGGGGGTGGCTGCAGGAGATTTCGTCGCAGTCATCGGACCGGGACCGGTCGGTTTGTTCTCGGCCCTGGTAGCGAAGGCGGAGGGTGGAACGGTGATGGTCTGCGGCACTTCCAGGGATCGCCAACGCCTCCGATTTGCCGAAGAGCTGGGGATCGATGAGACCGCAGTCGTCGACGAGAACGACGCCGCGGAGCGAGCGCGCGAGCTGACAGGTGGCTACGGCGCAGATGTCGTGGTCGAATGCGCCGGGGTGGCACCTGCCATCGACCTCGCCCTCGACATGGTGCGCAAACGGGGCAAGGTGTCGCAAATGGGGCTTCCCGGGAAGCCGGTGCAGGTCGACTTCGAGAAGGTGGCCTACAAGGAACTGCAGGTGAGCGGAGGGATCGGGCAGAGGCGGCCGGCCTGGGAGCGGTCGCTGAAACTGATGGAGCAGGGCGTGATCGACTGCGAGAAGCTTGTTTCACACGAGCTGCCGCTGGCGGAATGGGACCGCGGTTTCGACATGATGGAGAAGCAGGAAGGGATCAAGCTTGTTCTCCATCCCTGAACTTCACCCTGGTAGAAAAAGGGGCCCGGACTTCTTCGGGCCCCTCTCATTTTCCGCATCCTTCAGCGCTTCGCAGTCCCCACGTCGAATGCCGGGACGTCCGTTCAGGCTTGATGCCCGTATTACCCGCAGCGGGCAGTGATTCCGAAAAGTTCGCCCTCCCCGCGGCCGGGGGCTATTTCTTCTTTTCGGAATCCTCGTCGACCACCTCGTAGTCGGCATCGACGGCGCCTGAGGCCCTTGCTTCACCTCCGGACTCCTGGCCGGATCCGGGGGGTGCATCGCCGCCGGCAGCGTCCGGCTGCTGCTGGGCCTCCTGGTACAAAATCTCTGCCAGCTTGTGAGAGGCGGCGTTCAGCTTCTGGACCGCAGCGTCGATCGCCGCGGTATCTCCGTCCTCTTCCAGCACCTTCTTGAGCTCGGCGATCGCATCCTCCACCGGCTTGCGGTCTTCCGCCGACAGCTTGTCGCCGTGCTCGCCGAGCGATTTCTCGCTGGCGTACACCAGTTGATCCGCTTCGTTCCGTTTGTCGACCTGCTCGCGCCGCTTCTTGTCCTCTTCTGCATGCGCCTCGGCATCCTTCTGCATGCTTTCGATGTCTTCCTGCGACAGGCCGCTCGAAGCTTCGAGGCGAATCGACTGTTCCCTGTTGGTGCCCTTGTCCTGGGCGGAGACGTTGAGGATGCCGTTGGCGTCGATATCGAAGGTCACTTCGATCTGCGGCATGCCGCGCGGCGCCGCGGGAATCCCGTCGAGGTGAAACCGCCCCAGCGTGCGGTTGTCCCTGGCGAACTCCCGCTCCCCCTGCAGGACGTGCACCTCGACGGAGGGCTGGTTGTCTGCCGCCGTCGAGAACACTTGGCTCTTTTTCGTCGGTATGGTGGTGTTGCGCTCGATCAGGCGGGTCATTACGCCGCCCAGCGTTTCGATGCCGACCGACAGGGGCGTGACGTCGAGAAGCAGCACGTCATCGACGTCTCCGGACAGGATACCTGCCTGAATGCCCGCGCCGATCGCCACCACTTCGTCCGGGTTGACGCCTTTGTGCGGCTCCTTTGCGAACAGCTCCTGCACCAGCTCCTGTACCTTGGGCATGCGCGTCGAGCCCCCGACCAGTATCACCTCGTCGACTTCCGAGGGGGTAATTTCGGCGTCGCGCAGGGCCTGCTCGCAAGGGACGCGCGTCCTTTGCACGAGGTTCTCGACCAACTGCTCGAACTTCGCCCGCGAGAGGGTGGCCTGGACATGCTTGGGTCCGGTCTGGTCGGCGGTTATGAATGGGAGGTTGATTTCGGTCGCGCCGGCGGAAGACAGCTCGCATTTCGCTTTTTCCGCCGCCTCCTTGAGGCGCTGAAGCGCCATGGCATCCTTGCGCAGGTCGATTCCCTCGGTCCGCTCGAACTCCTCGGCGATCCAGTCGATGACCCGCTGATCGAAGTCGTCGCCGCCAAGGTGAGTGTCGCCGTTGGTCGACTTGACCTCGAAAACCCCGTCCCCCAGCTCGAGAATCGAGATGTCGAAGGTGCCGCCGCCGAGGTCGTACACGGCGATCATTTCGTTGCGCCCCTCCTTGTCGAGTCCGTAGGCGAGCGCCGCGGCAGTGGGCTCGTTGACGATTCTCAACACCTCCAACCCCGCGATGGCGCCGCTGTCCTTGGTCGCTTGCCTTTGGGCGTCGTTGAAGTATGCCGGCACGGTGATGACCGCCTGCCTGACTTCCTCTCCCAGGTAGTCCTCGGCGGTCTGCTTCATCTTCTGCAGCACCATCGCCGATATCTCCGGGGGAGTGAACTCGCTGCCGCCGGCTTTGACCACCGCCAGGTCGCGGTTTCCCTTCGCTACCTCGTACGGAACCTCGGCGATTTCCTGGGACACCTCCTCGAAGCGGCGGCCCATGAAGCGCTTGATGGAGAAGACCGTATTCTGTGGATTGGTCACCGCCTGCCGTTTCGCGGTCTGGCCGACAAGGCGCTCCCCGTCTTTCGCGAACCCGACCATCGAGGGAGTGGTGCGCCCCCCTTCGGCGTTCGAAATCACGGCTGGATCCTTGCCCTCCATAACGGCCACGCACGAATTGGTCGTGCCCAGATCAATGCCGATTACCTTTGCCATCGACTTTCCCTCTTTCTATCTGAAATGAGACTGCGTGCAGGTGATTGGTCGAGATACCTGTCGCAATTGTTGTGCCAGCTGGTCGGTTATCCGATATACATTTATTTAATATAAAGTTACACCGTTTTCGAGTCGGTAGTGGAAAACCGAAAAACTGCCACAGCGACTGCGATTCATGCAGAAACGGCACTTTAGTCCGATCATTGGAAGGGGTGCGCCTTAAAATTGCACCCGTTGCATGCCCCGGATAGATTAGGTTCCTACCCGGTATCCTCCTGGAAAACTTGAAGGATCGCAGGGCCCTGCCCCCCAAACCTGGAAGGGATGTCCGGCCGTGGGTCGAGGAGCGCAGTGGCCGCGGTTCCCGGCACCTGCACTGATTTCGCCCCGCTGATGGGACGACACCTTCTTCCCCCGGATTCATAGAGAGCAACCACAGCGTGTCTGGATTCGACCTGGTTTCCGAGTACCGGCCTGCCGGCGATCAACCCAGGGCCATTGAAGAGCTGGTAGCCGGGGTCGCCGGCGGACAGCAGTTCCAGACCCTCCTCGGAGTCACCGGCAGCGGCAAGACCTTTACCATGGCCAATGCCATCCAGCAGCTCGGTCGGCCGACTCTCGTCATCTCCCACAACAAGACTCTTGCGGCGCAGCTGTACGGCGAGTTTCAGGGGTATTTCCCCGACAACGCGGTAGAGTACTTCGTCAGCTACTACGACTACTACCAGCCGGAAGCCTACCGCCCGGCGACCGACACCTACATCGAGAAGGAGGTCGACCTCAACGAGGAGATCGACCGCTTGCGGTTGCGGGCGATGACGTCTCTGCTCGAACGGAGCGACGTAGTCATCGTGGCGACCGTTTCCTGCATCTTCGGCCTGGGATCGCCGGTCGAGTTCAGCGAACAGAAGCTGACCCTGCGGGTAGGGGACCGGGTCGAGCGGGACGAGATCCTACGGCGCCTGATCGACATCTACTACAGCCGCCACGACCTCGAGCTCAAGCGCGGGCACTTCCGCGTGCGCGGGGACATCATCGAGGTGGTCCCGGCCGTTGAGGAGAGGGCCGTCCGCATCGAGCTGTTCGGGGACGAGGTGGAGGCGATTGCGGTGGTGGACGCGGTAACCGGCACGACGCGGGAAAAGAGAGAAGAGGCGACCTTCTATCCGGCCAAGGCGTACGTCACCGACGAGGACAAGACCGAGCGGGCCTGCGAGGGAATCCTGCACGAGCTCGAGGGCCGCCTCCTCGACCTGCGAACGGAGGACAAGCTCCTCGAAGCACACCGGCTGGAGACGCGCACAAAATACGATGTCGAGATGATCCGCGAGATCGGCACCTGCCCCGGGATCGAGAACTACAGCCGCTACATGGACGGACGCGAGCCCGGACAGGCGCCGTACGTGTTGATTGACTATTTCCCCGAGGACTTCCTGCTGCTGATCGACGAATCGCACATGACGATCCCGCAGATTCGCGGCATGTGGCGGGGAGACCGGTCGCGCAAGGACATGCTGGTCGAGCACGGTTTCCGCCTGCCGTCTGCGTACGACAACCGTCCTCTCTATTTCGAGGAGTTCGAAGAAAAGGTCGGCGACACCGTCTTCGTTTCGGCGACGCCGGGTCCGTACGAACTCGAACGGTCGGGAGGAGTAATCGTCGAGCAGGTGATCCGGCCCACCGGCCTCGTCGATCCGGAAATCGAGGTGCGCCCTCTGGGAAACCAGGTCGACGACCTCATGGAGGAGATTCGCCGGCGCGCCGAGCGGAGGGAGAGGGTGCTGGTGACGACGTTGACGAAAAGGATGGCCGAGCGCCTGACGGAGTACCTCGATCAGAACGGCTTCCGGGTGCGCTACCTGCACTCCGAGGTCGACACCCTGGATCGCGTCAGCATCCTGCGCGACCTGCGTCTGGGGGAGTTCGACGTGCTTGTGGGAATAAACCTGCTCCGCGAGGGTCTCGATCTACCCGAGGTGTCCTTCGTCGCCATTCTCGACGCCGACAAGGAGGGATTCCTGCGTTCGGAGCAATCGCTGATCCAGACCGTAGGGCGGGCGGCGCGAAACGCCGCCGGACTGGTGATCTTCTATGCCGACAAGATGACCGGTTCGATGCAGCGTACGATCGCCGAAACCGATCGCCGCCGCCGTTTGCAACAGGAGTACAACGAGGAACACGGCATTGTGCCCCAAACGATCCTGCGCTCCGCGGAGGACATCCTGCAGACGACCTCCGTCCTCGAGCACGCCCGGGAAGACAAGAGAGAGGCGGTGGGTGAATCCGCAGCCAACTACGGTGCCGCCAAGGAGGACGCCGCTGAGCTCCTGGCCGAACTGGAGAAGCGGATGGCCCAGGCCGCGGCGGCCCTCGAATTCGAAAAAGCCGCTCAGCTGCGGGACGAGATCAATCGCCAGCGCGAAAAAGCGGCCGGCTGAGAGCTCCGGGTCGGGTGTCGGGCCCGTCTTTGTCCTGTGCATTTCCGGGTATTTCAACGAGATTTCCGTGATTGACCATGTCAGTCCGGGAAAGTACATTGGGCCTTTCGTCAGCCGCGGCCCGCTGCGGTCTGCGCCTTCGTGATCCCCGGACATACAACCAGAAAAAAACAGCCTCATGGCGAGTAACACTGGACCGATAATCGTCGACGTTCAAGATGTTACGATGGTGTACAACGCCAGGAATCGGGACGAATCCACTCATGTCCACGCGCTGAGGGGGCTCACCCTGCAGGTGTTGGAAAACGAATTTTTCGCCATTATGGGGCCGTCGGGATCCGGCAAGAGCACCTTGTTCAATCAGATCGGGGCCCTGCAGACTCCGACCTCGGGGCAGGTGCTTATTGAAGGCGTCAATCTCGCATCCCTGTCGCCGCAGCAGCTGGCCGCGGTCCGATGTTTCGAGCTGGGGTACATCTTTCAGACCTACAACCTGCTGCCGGTCATGAGCGCCCTGATGAACGTGTCGCTGCCGACGATATTTGCCGGCATGTCCACGGCGGAAGGAGAGGAGCGGGCGATGGAGTGCCTGCGCATCGTCGGGCTGGATGACCGGGCACATCACCTGCCGTCGGAGTTGAGCGGCGGACAGATGCAACGGGTCGCCATCGCCCGGGCTTTCGTCAACAAGCCCCGCATAATCCTGGCCGATGAACCGACGGGCAATCTCGACAGCAAAACCGGTCAGGAAATCATCGATCACATGAAGAATCTGCAGCAGGGATCGGGCACTACCATCATCACTGTGACCCACGATGACAAGATGCTCACCGCCGCGGACCGGATGGCCTGGATCCGCGACGGCAAACTCGAGCGGATCGCCAACCGCGAGGATATCGAAATCCGTATGGGAAGCATCAGGGAGCACTAGCAGCACAGGGCTCCCTTGGGATATCCCGGTCGGGCTCAGCGAAGCTGGGCCCTTCTTTTTTTCAGGCCCTCCCTGAGAAACAGCTCACGGTTCCCAAAAGCTCCAGCCAAGGTCAGGCCGCCGTCTACGGCGATCAGTTGACCGGTCATGAACGGCAGGCGAATAAAAGCGAAGGCCGCCTCCGCTATTTCCCCGGCTGTGCCGATGCGGGGGATCGCCTGGGCGCCCCCTTCCGCCATCAGGCCGTAGGTATCGGCCACCGTGAATTCCTCGCCCGAGTCAGGGTCGGACAGTCCCGAAGGGCGGCGCGTCAACGGAGTGTCGATGACTCCCGGACGCAGCGCGTTGGCCGTGATGTTGTAGCGTCCGCCTTCGAGAGCAGCGCCGATGACGGCGTGATTCAGTCCTGCCTTGCTTACTCCATACGGAATGCGGGTCGACTCCGGAGCCACGTCGGAGATCGATGTGATGAAGAGAATACTGCGGTGTGCGGGTTGATTACCCCGGGCCTGTTCCGCCTCTGACTGAGCGATCATATGCTGCAGTGCGCGCTGCGCCAGGCGGTAGGCCCCTTTCAAGTTGAGGTTGAGGACGCGCTCCATCTCGCCGTCGAGATGCTCCGGCGGGCACTCGTGGAAGCGGAATCGCTGCAGTTGGCCGCTGTCATCCTTGAGGTAGTTGACGATGCCGCTGTTGCTGATGGCGACGTCGAGTCTCCCGAACTGTTCGAACGCCTCATCGACGAGTCGGAACGGCTCGTCCCGCTGCGCCAGATCCGCACCGATGCATAGGACCTCGACCCCGTCCCGGGAGCGGATCGAGCCGGCGATCTCCTCGGCTCTCTCGCGCCCGGAATGGTAGTTGATGACTACGTCGTAGCCGTTGCTGGCAAAACAGCGGACCATGGCCTCCCCGATCCCGCTGCTGGATCCGGACACGAGGCATACTGGTCGGGTGGCCACGGTATGGGTTTGTTCCGGCTGGAGGCGCGACAAATGCGCTCGCCGGTCAAGCGAGCACAGGTTTTCCCCTCATCGAGCGGACGGCCTCGATGACCTGGTCGACACTGGGAATGGTGGGCATTTCGAGGGACGGACTGAAGGGCACGGGAACATCCGCAGCGGCGATTCGCATCACCGGCGCGTCGAGGTAATCGAAGGCGGCCTCGCTTATTCGGGAGGCGATCTCGCCGGTGACTCCGTAGCGGGCGGAACCCTCGTCGATGACGACGGCGTACCCCGTTTTTCGCACTGACGCGACCATCGTTTCGGTATCCAGCGGGAACAGGGTGCGGGGGTCGAGGACTTCGGCACTGATGCTTTCGGCTTCCAGGGCCGTGGCCGCTTCGAGTGCAACTCCAACCATGCTCGACGTTCCGATCAGGGTGACATCGCTGCCTTCGCGGCGGATCGCCGCCTCCCCGAACGGTATGGTGTACTCCTGGCGAGGTACCGGACCGACATCGTTGTACATCATCTTGTCTTCGAAAACGAGCACCGGGTTGTCGTCGCGAATGGCGGTCTTGAGGAGCCCCTTCACGTCTTCGGGACAGGAGGGCACAGCGACCTTGAGCCCGGGGATGTGGGCAAACAAGGCGTGCAGACTCTGCGAGTGCTGGGCGGCGGAAGAACGCCCTGCACCCATCGAAAGACGCACTGTCAGGCAGACCTTGCACTGGCCCCCGGTCATGTAGCGGACCTTGGCGGCCTGGTTTACCAACTGGTCCATCGTCAACAGGGAAAAGTCGCCGAACATCAGTTCTGCAATTGGACGCATTCCCGTCATCGCCGCACCGACGCTTACACCGATGTAGCCAGCCTCCGCGATGGGAGCATCGATAACCCGTTCCCCGCCGAACTCCTCGAACAGTCCCTCGCTGCACTTGAAGATGCCGCCCGATTTGCCGACATCCTCGCCCATAAGGAAGACTGTCTCGTCGCGACGCATTTCCTCGGCCATAGCCTCGATGATGGCCTCTCTGAAACTGATTTCGGCGATCTCAGGCATAGATATCCTCAAAGGCCTGTTCCGGCGGCGGCAGTTCGGCGTTGCGTCCGAACTCAACCGCTTCGACGACTTCGTCTTCGACCTGTTCTTCGAGCGTCTTCAGCTCCGACTTGCTCGCCATCTTCCAGGCGATCATCTGCTCCCCAAGGCGGTTGATCGGATCCTTGTTCTGCATCCACCAGTCGAGCTCCTCTTTGGTGCGGTACCCGGCGTCGTCGCCGACGTGATGCCCTCGATACCGGTAGGTGTCGGCTTCGATGAAGGTCGGGCCGTTGCCACTGCGTGCTTTCTCCACCGCCTTGGAAACTCCCCTGTACATTTCGACCACATCGGAACCGTCGAGCCGGACACCCTCCAACCCCAGTCCGGCGGCCCGCTTTACTATCTGATCGACCCCGGTGACCTTGTCGAATGGAGTGTGCTCCCCGTACTGGTTGTTTTCGCAGATGTAGACCACCGGCAGCCCCCAGATGACGGCCATGTTCACGGTCTCGAGAAGGATGCCTTGATTCGCGGCTCCGTCACCGAAGAAACAGAGGGCAACCTGGTTTGAGCCGCGCATCTTGGCAGACAGTGCCGCACCGGTGGCGATGCCGAAGCTCCCCCCGACAATGCCGTTGGCACCGAGGTTGCCTGCGGAGAAGTCGGCGATATGCATCGATCCACCCTTGCCGCGGCAGTATCCGGCTTCCTTGCCCATGATCTCCGCCATCATCCGGTCCAGGGCAGCTCCCTTCGCGAGGCAATGGCCGTGTCCTCGGTGGGTGCTGGTGATGTAGTCCTCCTCGCGAAGGGCCGAACAGGCGCCCACTGCGACCCCCTCTTCCCCTATGTACAGATGCGCCAGCCCCGGCATCAGTCCGCGGGTGTACACGTCCCATACATGTTCTTCGAACTTGCGTATCTCCCACATCCTCCTGTACATACCCCAAGCCAAATCGGAGTCGATCTTCGCTGTTTCCCGGCGGCGGACGGGGCCTGAGCCGGTACGGGCAGGGGGGATCTTTCCAGAGTTCCCGGCTTTTTTCACCGGGGACTTGGCCGTCTTCCTTTTGCCGGATGTCTTCGATTTCTGCTTTTGCGCCATGGTCGTCTCAGCTGCCGCCCCGGGGCGTGACGTTATTCGAGTCCTATGATAAGCCGGGAAAGATAGAGGCCGATTGCCGAAAACGTCAACACGGCCCGGATCCTCATATAACGCCGGATGTCGCCCCCGCACGGGGGGGAATGCCGGTTGCGCCAGGCACGAAAAAAGGCAGTGGCGAGTCGCCACTGCCTGCAATCGAACGAATTGGTCGACGGTTACTTGTTCTTGAAGTAGTTGGCGTTGATCTCGATATAGTTGTGCCACTCTTCGGGGAGATCTTCCTCGGCGAAGATCGCTTCTACCGGGCACTCCGGCTCGCAGGCCCCACAGTCGATGCACTCGTCAGGGTCGATGTAGAGCATGTTGACACCCTCACCGTCCGTGGGATGAATGCAATCGACGGGACAAACCTCGACACAGCCCTTGTCCTTTACATCGATACACGGCTCGGCGATGACGTACGTCATTTATTCCCTCCTGCTTTTTGTCAGAAATTGTCCCAGCGGCGAAATAACAACCGGATAGTTCGTATATACAGAGGGGAAATAGAACTGTCAAGAAAACGGGCCGCGAGCACGACTCCCGCCATTCACAGGGGAGAGGGAAGGGAGAAGATTACCCGGGTTTCCGGCAAGCAGGTCGTTGCAGAAGCGGCAGCAAGGGGGAGGGGTTCGATTGGCGAAGGTGTCGGATCAATCGCCACGAACGTTTGCCAGCAGCGTGTCGACATCGAAATCCCCGGCGACCTTGATTCGCAGGGTGAAGCGCTGCCTGGGGTCGGGGTCGCGATCGGTGGCAACCTCTGCGCCCGGATATATGCTGCCGAGGACGGAGCGGAGATGCGGTTCCAGCACCGAAGCCGTCTCCTCGGTGTTGGGTGCGTTGAGCCGGTCGTTGACAGTCAACAAAAGCTCATCCCCGCGGAAGCGAACCTTCCCGGCGAGCCCCGATTCCCTTTCCAGCCTTCGGCATGCCTGGAGTGTAGTCATCAAGGCGGAGCGAAGGCGTTCCTCGATCCCTCCACCGATTTCTATCTTGCGGGCGCAGTACAGTCCAAGGCGGCGGTCACTGCAGTCGAGTGCGTAGTTGTGCTCGTGCCCGACAAGCAGCGTTCGCGGTCCGTCGGGAACATGGCTGTAGTCGGCGACGTCGACGAGGGTTTCTGCGCTCGTTTCCGGAATCCAGGCGTTGAAGACGCGAAAGGCATCATCGGCGCTTATCGACGATCCTTCCTCGAGATAGAACTTGACTTCGATCCGCTGCAGGTCCATGTCTGCCTAAACCGCCTTTTCCGCGGTCGCGCTACGGTCGTAGCAGGCGTACGCCGCTTCGATAAACAGCCCTGCTTCTTCGATAGCGCGGAACGAGATTTCCTCGCGGAACTCGGTGACGGGTGTTTCGTGCATGCGCAGCAGGTAGCGTGCGAACTTGTCCTTGGCGTAGGTGTCGAAGAACAATTCGGTGTCGACGAAGCGCTTGCGGAACTCTTCGACGACGACGTCCGCGTCTTCCGGCACGTCGAGCCACTGGCTTTTCACCAGTGCCTTGGCGGCGTGGACCATGGCCCTGAACGCGGTGCCGTAAGCCTTTTCGAAGTCGCCGTCGTCGTGATGGATGTGTGCCTCGAACAACTCCCGCTCGCAAGCAGATAGTTCGAAATAGGCCAGAGGTACCACTTCGCCAGCGCATTCCCCTTTGCCCATGTCGCCGATAGTGAACTCCCGGGTGTCTCCCCAGTCGCGGTAGAAGGAGGAGTCCTGTTCGTACGCCGGCACCGGGGTCAGGTCCTCGAGCATCTCCTTGATTGCGCGCTTGCCCCGACGGCCGATGAAGGACTGGAAGGTCTCGCCTCTTTCGCGTTCCTGCACGTAGCGCTCGGTAAGCCGGGTGACGACGGTGGGAACGTTCTTCGACGGAATCGCGACCATGGGTAGACCGAATGCGCCTGCGTTCTCCCTCCACATGCCTCCGAGCACCACCTGGAAGTGGGGCACGGTGATGCCGCCGATCTTACGACTGATACCGTAAAACCCGAGATCGGCGGTGTGGTGCTGGCCGCAGGCGTTGAAGCAGCCGCTGATCTTTATGTGCAGGTCCTTCACAGCCTCATCGAGGTTGTGGTAGTTCTCGGCCAGCCGTTTGCGCAGCTCGCCCGCCAGACCGCGAGAGGAGGCGATCCCCAGTTTGCAGGTGTCGGTGCCGGGGCAGGCGGTCACGTCGACCACGGTGCCGGCGCCGCGGCCGTGCAGTCCCAGTTCCTTCAGCTCGCCGTAAAGCGCGGGCAGATCCGCCGCGCTGGCCCAACGGAGGACGATATTCTGCTCGACCGTCGTTCGCACCGTGTCCTTGACGTAGCGACGGCAGATGTCGGCCAGGCCCCGCAACTGGTTGGAGGTGATGTCCCCGAGGGGAAGGTAAACTGTGGCAACGGCATACCCCGGTTGCCGCTGCTGGTAGACGTTGGTCTCGTGCCATTCGGGGAAACCTTCTGGAGCTTCGGCACCGTTGAGTGCAGCACCCGGCCTGAGACCCTGTTCGTCGTGCGAGTGCAAATCCTCGATATACTCGGTCCAGCGTGGGTCCTGCGGCAGCGTCTTGCGCTCCTCGGTCACGATGCGCTTGAACTCGTCGATGCCGAGTTTGGCCACCAGGAACTTTATGCGCGCGCGGGCACGGTTGTTCTTTTCCCCGAGGCGCGCAAACACCCGCGAGATCGCCTGCGTTGTCGGCAGCAGCTCATCGACTGGAAGGAATTCGTCGAAAAGCTGCGCTTGGTGGGGAACGGCTCCCAGGCCGCCCCCGACATACAACTCGAAACCGCGCTTTTCGACGCCGTCGACGACTTTCGTAACCGCTATGCAGCCCAGGTCGTGAAGGTTCGTCAAGCCGCATGCTTCATGCTTGCAGCCCGACAAAGCCGGTTTGAATTTGCGCCCGAAATCCTGAACATCGGGGTGCCCAAGGAGGAATTTCGACAGGGCATTCGCATAGGGTGTCACGTCGAATGCTTCTGAGCGGCAAACTCCTGACAGGGGGCAGGCGGTGACGTTGCGCACCGAGTTGCCGCACGCCTCCCGCGTCGTGATCCCGACCGAGGCGAGACGCCGCATCAGGTCGATGGTGTCGTCGATGTGAACGTAGTGAAGCTGCACGTCCTGTCGGGTCGTTATGTGGCAGATTCCGTCCGAGTATTCCTCAGCGGTTTCGGCGAGCATGTCCATCTGCTCGGTGGTCAACCCACCGAAGGGAATCTTGATGCGCTGCATGCCGGGAGCGTGCCAGACCGTGTTGGGGCCCTTGGTCCTTTCTTCCGGATAGGACAGCGCCTGGGTCTGCGAACCGTCGAAGCGCTGGCCGTTGTCGTACCGTTGACCGTACACTCCCCGCCGCAGGCGAGTCTCGGCAAAAATCACCTCGTCTAATTTGTCCTGCCTGCGCAATTCGAGCTGGGTCTCGAACTGGTCTATTTCAGTACCGAGCCCCTCCGGAATTCGATCCCCGAGTTTCTCTTTCCAGGTTTTTGGTTCGCTCATGGGAATGTCCCCCCTGGTCCAGGAGTCGTGGTGAGGTCGCCTTGCAGGCGAAGCCGGGCAACCGGCTCCAGGAGCCGGTGCTGAGCCGAATGAAAAGCGGCGCAGAATCTGAACTTCAAGCCGGAATGTTCCGGTACGTTAAGGTGGTGGGGCGTGAAGTGTCAACCACCGTGGAGAGCGATATCGAGCCCCCGTCAGCCGCCGGTTGCGGGTTCGAATGGCGATTGACATCCCGCCGGGGCCCCGATATAATGGACGCCCGATTTCACCACATCGACCCGCGGCAGGCCATACCTCCGGATGCCGACCGCCGACACCGAGCCCTTCCCGAATGCCCCAGCCCCTGAGTTACCCCGAACCGCCTGAAACGCTGCGCCGCCGCAGCCCCTGGGCCTGTCTGAAATTCTTCGGTCCGGGAGCTATCATCGCCTCGGTCACCATCGGCAGCGGGGAGACGGTTTTCGCCTCCCGCGGGGGGGCGGTGTTCGGATATGCCTTGCTGTGGTGTTTCGTCGGCGGCGGCATCATGAAATTCGTCCAGGTCTACAGCGCCGCCCGCTACATCACGCTGACAGGGGAGCATCCGATCGAGCGCTGGAAGCACCTGCCCGGACCGCAAAGCTGGGCGGTGTGGGTCCTGGTAATCGGCACCCTGCTCTGCTTCCCACTTTGGTTGTCGGGGCTGCCGAAGATGCTGGGTGGCCTCACGGTCTGGATCTTCGGCCTCGGGGAACAGCAGGTGTGGGGGGATCCGCGGGTTTGGGGCACTGCCTTTGTGGCCGCCGCTATCGCCTTGACCATGGTGCAGAGCTACGCAATGCTCGAGCGCGTCCAAACCCTGATCGTGGGTCTGCTCCTGGTCTTCATACTGATCGCGGTCTTCGTCACCGATCCCGACTGGCTGGCCGTAGCATACGGGACAATCGTGCCGAGCATTCCGGCGTATCAGCCATGGCTGCTGGAGAAATACCCCGAAGTGGGGTCGCGGTCCCCCTGGATCGAGCTCGGTACCTATCTCGGCGCCATCGGCGGGGGCACCCAGGATTATTTCGGCTATATCGGGATGCTGCGTGAGAAGGGCTGGGGACTGCTGGGCAAGCGCGTGATCGGGGGCTCCTCCGGGGTTCCGTTGAACGAACAACCGGACAACCTGGAAAGGGGGCGGATCTGGCTGCGCGCACCTCTCATCGATTCCGTGGGATCCTTCGCCTGTATCGTCCTGTTCACGATGGCGTTCATGATCCTCGGGGCCGTCATCCTCCATCCGCAGCAGATCGTTCCCTCCGGCCTGCAGCTGCTCTCGGTGCAGGCGGAATTCCTGACCCGGCTGGATCCCCGCCTTCTATATCTCTACCAGGTCGGCATCTTCATCGCCTTCATGGGGACGATCATGGGAGCCTACGAGCTGTACGTGCGCACGACCCATGAGTGTCTGCGACCGCTAGTAGCAAAGGTCAGGGACATGCCCTTGTCGCAATTGCGGATCTGGGTGGTCGCCTACTGCGGCATTTTTGGAGTCGCCATCATGTGGCTGGGGGGGAATCCCGTTCAGATCGTAACCCCGGCGGCCATCTTCGGCGGCGTGCTGACGTGCGGACTCTGGTGCCTTCTGATGGTCTGGACAGACCGCCGCTTCCTACCGCCAGAATTGCAGATGAAGCGGCCCCTTCTCGTTCTCAATATCGCCAGCGGACTGTTCCTCCTCGGGTGGGGTGTTCGGGGCGTGTTCGATTATGCCCTGTCGTTGGCAGAGTGAGACTGCAGGCGTTCCGACTGCCGACGCGTCCTCGCGACTGGTTCATTGAGCACTCCGCGCCAGATCTGGGATGCCGTCGAGGGCATCATCGGTTCCGCCACCAGGATCGGCCTGGCGGCCACCGGCGGGGGGAGCGTCGCGATTCCGTGGCTGGTGAATCACCCGGGTGCCTCGCGCGCCGTCGTCGAGGTGCAGGTGCCCTACCACCCCGGCGCCCTCCAAGGCTTCCTGAGTCTGCCGAGACCGTTTCCGGTCAATGAGGAGACCGCGCGGCTGATGGCCCACCGCGCCTATTGCCGGACCGTGGAACTCGTCAGTGCAGGTCCGACGGGGGGGGCAGCTCCCGACTGCATCGGCGCAGGCTGCACAGCCGCTCTCGCTACGACCCGCAAGCGGCGGGGCGAGGACAGAGCCCGGATCGCGGTGCGCTCCCGAGATTCCTACGAGACCTTGTCGATTGCCTTCGAGAAGGGGAAAGCCGGCCGCCTCGATCAGGAGGATGTGTTGAGCAGGGAACTGGTTTTCGCACTTGCCCGGGCATGCGGAGTTTCGGTTCCTGCATACCCCTGCTCGCAATCCTGGTGGGAGCTCCGCCGCCGCCGTCTCCCCGTAGTGGCGGAAATCGAAGATGTCATGTGTGGAGAGCGGGAGGTAGCCGTCTGGAATCCGCCCTCCACCGGTGCCGGCGGGAAACCCGCAAAACCAACCCGAGCGGATGAGCGTCTGCTTCTGTCAGGCTCCTTCAATCCTCAACACGAAGGTCATCTGGGGTTGGCGCGGGCCGCGGGGGAGTTGAGCGGACTCCCCCCCATGCTGGAACTGTCGATCGCCAACGTCGACAAACCAGAATTGACCTACGCAGAAGTCCTCGCCAGGCTGAACACGACCTCGCTGCCGGTCTTCGTAACCAGGGCAGCCACCTTTGTTGAAAAAGCGCGCCTCTTTCCCGGCTGCCATTTCGCCATCGGCTACGATACCGCGGTACGGCTGCTCGATACTGCCTATTACGGGGGCCGCGAAGCGGCGGTGTCCGAAGCTCTGTCCGAGTTGGATCAGGCTTCGTGCCGGTTCTACGTCGCCGGTCGCCTGCAACAGAATCGGTTCGCGACCGTGAGCGACCTCGACCTTCCCCGGCGCTTCGCGAATCTCTTCGTCGAAGTGCCGGAAAGCCTGTTCCGCAGCGATTTGAGCTCGACCTTGATCAGGGAGTCCGAAACAACGGAGACCACCGGAGGGGCGGCACAATCCTCGGAAGGAGTCGGGTGAACCGGAATGACCCTTGCAGCCCTCGAACAGGTGGATCGTTCCGGCAGCCGTATTGCCTCCCGGCTGCGCAGGCTGGTAGCGATCCCCACCGTCAATCCTCCCGGGGAACGCTACGGGGAGATGGTGGACTGTCTGGAGAAATCCTGTGCAGGCCTCGGCATGGAGACGCGCGTTCATCAGGTGCCTGCGAATACCGCCGAAGGGGCGGGAATCGCTGCGGGCTATCCCCGCTACAATCTGATCGCGCGGTGGGACGTGGGTGCGGGGCGCACCGTCCACTTCAACGCTCATTACGATGTCGTCCCGGCAGCGGGAAAATGGAAGTTCCCCCCCTTTCAGCCACAGGAGGAGAACGGCTGGATGTACGGGCGCGGTTCCGGAGACATGAAGGGATCGATCGTCGCCCTGCTGACTGCCATCGATTGCCTTCGCCGTAGCGGAGCGCAGCCGGCGTTCAACATCGAGTGCTCATTCACCGCCGACGAGGAGACGGGCGGAGAGCTGGGTGCCGGGTACATCGTTCGCCAGGGACTGGTGAATGCCGAGAGCGCCGTCGTGTGCGAGGGAGCTTCGGGCACGCGGGTAGGCCTCGGTCACAACGGGGTAATGTGGCTGTATGTCCACCTTCAGGGAAAACCGGCGCACGCCTCGAACCCCGACCAGGGTCGCAACGCGTTTGAAGCGATGCTCGCTGTTGCCGGTCACCTGCAGCGACACAAGAAGGAACTGGCTACTGCCGCGAGAAGGTACCGAGATTTCAACGGAAAGGACCGCTATCCGACGCTGAATATCGGGGGGGTCTTCGGAGGAACCGGCCAGAAGGTCAATACGGTTCCGGGCGATGCCTCCTTCAGCATCGATCGGCGGGTTCCCCCCAACGAGCGCCTCGGGCAGGCGGAACGGGAGCTGCGTTCCAGCATTGCCGTGGGGGCGGCGACGCAGCCGCAGGTTCGCTGCCGGGTCGAAACGGCACTGAGGATCGACCCCTGCGTGATGGATGCCGCTCACGATCTTCCGCAGCGGTTTTCCCGTTCCGTCAAGGCGGTGCGCCGCCGCAGTGCGGGATTTCGCGTCACGAGCGGATTTACCGACCTCCATTTCTTCATTGAGGAAGCCGGCATTCCGGCCATCGGCTACGGGGTCGACGGCCGGCGGGCCCACGGTGCGGACGAGCGCGTCCGCCTGCGGGATGTCGCCAGCACGGCGAAGACCTACGCCCACTTCATGCTTACGGGGGTGTGAGCGCGGGTGGATGTTTTCAAGGAATTCCTGCGCGCCGCGTACGACCACTTCGGTGGCCTGATCTGCATCAACATCCTGTGGTCGCTGTTCTCGATACCCTGGCTCGCCGTCGCCGCGGCTGCGGTTCTGTACGGGGCGGCCCTTCAGGGGGATTGGGCACCTCATGCCCAGGTGCTGGCCATCGTTCTCGCCACCGAGTTCGTCTGGTTTGCTCCCCCGACGGTCCTTTTGTTTCTCGCATCCCAACAGTGGCTCGATGGTCGCGGGGCTTCATTCAGGTCCCTGGCCGGGCAGCTGCCCCAACACGCCCTGCGCGCCCAGAGTGCGGGACTGGCAATAATGGCGACGACCTGCCTGCTGGCGGTCAACCTCATCTTCTATCACCACCTTGGCGGATTGCTTGGAGCGGTTCTTTCCGGGCTCATGGGCTGGTTGTTGTTGGGGTTATTCCTGGTCTCGCTATACGTCGTACCGATGTTGCTCGCCGGCGTGACCGGCCTCCGGGGCGCCAGCCGCAGCAGTCTGCTCCTCGTTGTTGCCAACCCGGGCCGGTCGCTGGTTCTACTCGCCCTCGTCGCAAGTCTGCTTTTCCTCGGACTGGCCTCGGGAATCGGACTGCTGTGCGGTATCTCCGCGGCCATTGCCCTGATGGAGAGCGCCTGGGTGCGACGCCTGTCCCCGGAAGCGGAGGGGTGCAGTTCCACCTTGAGGAACGGTAATGAGAGTTGAGTGCACCAAACTGGTTACCGGCAGGCAGATGGCCGCCATCGACAGGGCGACCATCGATGGGCACGGCATCCCCGGGATCGAGTTGATGGAACGCGCCGGGTTCCGGGTAGTGGAGACGATCCGCTCCCAGTGGAACGGCCTCGAAGGGCTCGAGATCGCGGTGGTTTGCGGCAAGGGAAACAACGGTGGGGACGGTTTCGCAATAGCACGCCTGCTGCACCAGGCGGGAGTTCCCGTTCACGCCTTTACCACCTGCGAACCGGCAGCGTTTTCGCCCGATGCCGCCCACCACTACGCCCTGCTCGTCGCCACAGGGGCATCGGTACGGGAATTTCCTGGGGTCCGTGCTGCGGACATGCTCGCCGAGTGCGATCTCGTGGTCGATTGCCTGCTGGGTACCGGACTGCGGGGAGCTGCCCGGGATGATGCCGCAGGGATAATCGAATCGATCAACGACAGTGGGCGACCCGTCGTCTCCGTCGACATACCCTCGGGAGTCGAAGCTGATTCGGGCAAAGTCCGGGGTGCGAGCATAAAGGCCGCGGTCACCGTCACCTTCGGCCTCCCGAAGATCGGTCAGTTGTTCCACCCCGGTCGCAGCCGTTGCGGCCGGCTTCACCTCGTAGAAATCGGTTTTCCGGAGGAGGTGGTTGAATCCGCTCCGGCGGCGGGGTTCCTGATTTCGGAGGCGGCCGCGGCCGAACTGATCCCGCGTCGGCGGGAAAACGCTCACAAGGGGGACTGCGGGTCGGTGGTTGTGGTAGCCGGTTCCGCGGGAATGACCGGGGCCGCGGCACTGACCGCCATGACGGCGCTCAGAACCGGGGCGGGACGGGTTGCCGCGGCCATTCCCGAGAGCCTCAATGACATTCTGGAGATGAAGCTGACCGAACCCATGACCTGCCCCATGCCGGAGGTCCGGCGTCGCCGGTGCCTGTCCCTGAGGGCATTCGGGGAAATTCGCCGCATCGCCGCCCGCGCCAACGTGCTGGCGATCGGACCCGGTCTCGGAACCCATCCGGAGACCACCGAACTGGTGCGCCGGGTATTGGCCTGCGAGGAATTGCCGGCCGTCGTCGACGCCGACGGGCTGAATGCTCTGGCTGGTCATTCCGATATATACAGGGAATCCGCATGGAGACCGGATTCGGGCCCGAACAGGGTGTTGACTCCCCACCTGGGGGAATTCTGCCGACTCACCGGTTTGTCGAAGAAGGAAGTCGCCGAGGATCCGATTGCGAACGTAAACCGGTTCGCCCAGGACTGTGGAGCCGTCGTCCTCCTCAAGGGCGCCCCTACCTGTGTCGGTTTGCCGGACGGAAGTACCTACGTCTGCCCCTCGGGGAATGCCGGCATGGCGACCGCCGGCTCCGGGGACGTCCTGACCGGGCTTATCGCAGGGCTGATCGCCCAAGGGCTGACAATCGATGAAGCGGCATGCTGTGGCGCCTTTCTGCACGGCCGCGCCGGGGATATCGCCGCTGGCCGCATCGGGGAGTGGGGGCTGGTTGCAGGCGATATTCAGGATGCGGTTCCCGAGGCGATCCTCGAGGTATTCGGACAAAAACGCGGGGGTATGGAGCGACCAGACACCGCTTGACTTACCCGGGGGGATCGAGTACCCTAATGCCGCCGTCGCGAAGTAGAATCCACTCTCGCTGCCATCTCGAGTGGCTTCAGGGCGTCGCTGACTCCCCAATACAGCTTTCCCCGATACTTGGCGGTCTTGCTCGGGTCGACATTTTGCCAAACCCGTTCCGGTACTGGAAATGACGAAAGTCCGAGAAGCGATTGAAGAGATAATCGAGGAGTCCTATCTCCTAGGCCGTTCGGAAGGGGAAATCCGCCAGGATTTCAAGCGGTTCATCGATACCTGTTACGCCGTCATCCACGAAAACATCAAGGATCGCGACGTTGTTTCCAGTCTCGCGGAGAATCTCGAGCGCGAGCAGGCGGTGATTCTGATCGCCGACCGTGGGGACGGCTCAAGGGAGGGTGAACCGGATGGGGCTACCGCGGCTTCGCGCAAGGCCCTGCCTGCGGACGAATTTTGCGAGAAAGTCGCGCGTCGCAAGCGCCTGATCCTTCGCGCCATCGCCAAGTACGATCCGGAGCTGGTGCGGATGATCGACGAGCACCGCTTCCAAGGCGAAATCGACGAACCCTTCAGGCCCCGGTTCAGACGGTCGCGTCCAACCCGCTGGCAAATCGATTGGGCGGCCATGAAGTTGCAGTTGCTCAAAATTGGCTACGCTACGACGATCGGCCTGATCATTCTGCTTATCTGGCTCGGCTTCATTCAGAAGTCGTAGACGTTTTCGATACCCGCCTGCCCCCCGATGTGACAGCAACAGGGAGATTTTCCGAGGGCGACTGGCGCCGCGCCGGCAAACACTCCCCGTTTTTCGCCGAATTTCCCCGTTCACTGACCCTGCATCCCTCCGCAGAGACCGCACCGATGCTCTGCAATGTGGTATTTCGGGGGCAGGACGCGGCAACCGTCCATTCCCAGCTGCCAAGGTATGCCCAAGCGTACTGATATCGACAAAATAATGCTTATCGGCTCCGGTCCGATCGTCATCGGTCAGGCATGCGAGTTCGATTATTCGGGTACCCAGGCCTGCAAGGCGCTGCGCGAAGAGGGGTACGAGATCGTCCTCGTCAACAGCAACCCGGCGACTATCATGACCGACCCCGAGTTCGCCGACCGCACTTACATTGAACCGATAACCGCGGAGGTGTGCGAGGCGATCATCGAGGCTGAAAGGCCCCAGGCGCTGCTGCCGACGGTGGGAGGCCAGACGGCGTTGAACACCGCGGTGGAACTCGGGGAGCGTGGAGTTCTCGAACGCTTCGGGGTGGAACTGGTCGGCGCGCGCCTCGAGGCGATCCGCACCGCCGAGGATCGCGAGCTTTTCAAGCGGGCAATGGATGAGGCCGAGCTGGAAATGCCGGCCGGCCACTTCGTGCATTCACTCGAAGATGCGGTGGAAGGACAGCGGGAGCTCGGCTATCCGACGATCGTTCGCCCTTCCTTCACGCTCGGGGGATCCGGTGGCGGCATCGCCTACAACGGCGAGGAGTTCGAACGCATCGTCAGCCACGGACTCGATCTGAGTCCGATCGGGGAAGTATTGATCGAGATGTCGGTACTGGGGTGGAAAGAATACGAGCTCGAGGTGATGCGCGACCTCAACGACAACGTCGTCATCATCTGTTCGATCGAGAACTTCGATCCGATGGGGGTGCACACCGGCGACAGCATCACCGTGGCCCCTGCCCAGACCCTGTCCGACAAGCAGTACCAGGAGATGCGCGACGCCGCGATCCGGGTGATTCGGCGCATCGGCGTCGACACCGGGGGATCGAACATTCAGTTCGCCGTGGAACCGGACACCGGGCGCATGGTTGTAATAGAGATGAACCCTCGTGTATCGCGCAGCTCGGCCCTCGCTTCCAAGGCGACGGGCTTCCCCATCGCGAAGATCGCCGCAAAGCTGGCGGTAGGATACACCCTCGACGAGATCACCAACGACATAACACGGGAAACCCCAGCCTCTTTCGAGCCCACCATAGACTACGTTGTCACCAAGATCCCGCGCTGGGCTTTCGAGAAGTTTCCGCAGACTCCCGACGCCCTCGACACCCAGATGAGGTCGGTGGGAGAAACCATGGCCGTCGGCAGGACGTTCCACGAGTCGCTGCAGAAGGGGCTCCGCAGCCTGGAAATCGGCCGCTCCGGCTGGGGCGGGGACGGCAAGGACTTCGACCCGTTGAAGGTTTCCGATCAGGAAGTCCGGGAGCGGCTCGTCAACCCGAGCTCCCAGCGGCTGTTCCATATCAAGGTCGCCGTCGCCAAGGGGTTCTCGCTCGAGGAGATCCACAGGCTGACCCGCATCGACATGTGGTTTCTCGATCGCCTCTACGAAATCTTCGAAGTCGAGTGTGCTGTCCGCGAACGCCCGATACTCGACGACGCCGCCCTGTTGCGGCGCGCCAAGGGGTTTGGATTCAGCGACGCTCAGCTCGCCTACTTGCAGGGATGCGACGAGGGGACCGTGCGCAAGAAACGCCGGGAACAAGGTGTAGAGGCGGTATTCAAAACCGTCGATACCTGCGCCGCCGAGTTCGAGGCCTATACACCCTACCACTACTCGACCTACGAAAGGGAGAACGAGTCCAGGCGTTCGGACCGCGAAAAGATCGTCATCCTCGGCGGGGGACCGAACCGCATCGGGCAGGGTATCGAGTTCGACTACTGCTGCGTTCACGCCTGTTTCGCCCTCGCGGAAGACGGCTACGAGACCATCATGATCAACAGCAACCCCGAGACGGTGAGTACCGACTACGACACCGCCGACAAGCTCTACTTCGAGCCGCTTACCGTCGAGGACGTCCTTGCTGTCGTCGAACGGGAGCGGCCGTTCGGGGTCATCGTCCAGTTCGGAGGTCAGACGCCCCTGAACCTCGCCCTGGATCTCGAAGCCGCAGGGGTTCCGATTCTCGGGACCTCCCCGCAGAGCATCGATCGCGCCGAGGACCGCGAGCATTTCGGTAACCTGCTGCGCCGTCTCGACATCCGGCAGCCTGAGAACGGCATAGCGAGAAGCCTCGAGGAAGCGCGCGACGTCGCCGAGCGCATCGGCTACCCTGTGCTTGTGCGGCCGTCGTACGTGCTCGGGGGGCGCGCCATGGTAACCGTCTACGACGAGAGCCGGCTCGAGACCTACATGGAATCGGCGATCTCTGTATCTCCTCAGCACCCTGTCCTGATCGACCGCTTCCTCGAAGGGGCTCAGGAATTCGACGTCGATGCGGTCGCCGACGGACAGGAGGTTCTCGTCGCCGGGATCATGCAACATATCGAGCACGCCGGTGTGCACTCCGGGGACAGCGCCTGCGTGTTGCCTCCCTATCAAATCGCAGACGAGAACCTCGAACTGCTGCGCCGCTACACGACGAAGCTGGCGCTTGCCCTCAACGTGGTCGGTCTGATGAACGTCCAGTACGCGATCTGCGACGAGCGGGTCTACGTCCTCGAAGTGAACCCGCGGGCATCGCGCACGGTGCCGTTCGTCAGCAAGGCGACGGGAAAACCACTGGCCAAGATTGCCGCCAGGGTGATGGCTGGGCGCAGTCTCCGTGAGCAGGGGATCACCTCTGACATCACTCCCGCTCACATATCGGTCAAGGAGGCGGTGCTGCCGTTCAGCAAGTTCCCCGGCGCCGACGGCCTCCTGGGGCCGGAGATGAAATCGACCGGTGAAGTAATGGGTATCGGCAACGATTTCGGGGAGGCCTTTCTCAAGGCCCAGATGGGGGCAGGCTCCATGCTGCCCCGGGCAGGCCGCGTCTTCATAAGCGTCAACGACCGCGACAAACTCGAGGTTCTGCCGATTGCCCGCCGGCTCCAGGAGGCCGGGTTCCAGCTGCTGGCGACGCGCGGAACCTGCGAGTTTCTGCGCGCCCAGGGGGTGGACGCGGAGATGATCCTGAAGGTCCACGAGGGCCGGCCCCATGTGGTGGATGCGATCCGCAGCAACGCCATCGAACTGGTGGTGAACACTCCCCTTGACGAGCAGTCGCAGTACGACGATCACGCCGTGCGGCGGGCTGCGATCATGCACTCGATACCGTACACAACGACCCTTGCGGGTGCCCGCGCCGCCGCTGCCGGTATCGAGGCGCTGCAGCGCACACCGCTGAAGGTGCGGGCACTACAGGACTATCACGCCCCCGCCGACAGGTGATTGCCCCCTTGCGAATTTCTCCCGCGACTCCGGCTGCGCTGCTCTTCTTCTGCGCATCCGTGCTGGGTGGCTGCGTCTATTTCAATACCTATTACAATGCCCAGAGGTATTTCCGGCAGGCGGAAAAGGCGAGGAAGGCAATCGAACAGCAGCAGCCGGAGAGGACAGACCGGGAGGACCGTCGAGCCCGGCCTTACAGAAGCCAACAGCGTAGTCGAGGCGGGAAGGCCCCGAACGACCTGTACGAACAGGCGGCTCGCAAGGCCTCCAAGGTGCTTGAGAAGCATCGCGACAGCGATCTCGTAGACGACGCCATGTTCCTGCTGGGAAGGGCGTTCTACTGGCAAGGTGACTACCGCGATGCCGCGAGGTCGTTCAGGGATCTCGAGACCAACTTCCCCGAAAGCGAGTACTTCACCCGTGCCCGGTACTGGCGCGGGCTCTGTTTCGAGGGCCAGGGCGACTTCGCCGAAGCCCGAAGCCTGTATCGCGCCCTTTTCAGCGCGGCCACGGACGCCGAAATATCCGCCCTCGCCGGGTACCGTCTCGGCGAGATGGCATTCGAGCAGGAGGAGTATGCCTCCGCGATCCAAGAATACAGGTCGACTCTGGAGAGCTTTCCGAAAGCGGAGAACCGCGCCGAACTCTGGCTCCGGCTCGGTGAGGCCGCGGTCGCACTGGAGGATTCCTCGCTGTTCGCCACGGCCGCCGAGGCGTTCGCGGAGGTGTTGCGCGAATCCCCAACGAAACGGACCGAGTACAGAGCGCGCCTGGAGCAGGGGAGGCTGCTGTACCAGATGGGAGAGGTCGAAAAGGCCAGGGATACGTACTGGCAACTGCTGAAGGACGGGAGCTTCCGGCCCTTCGAAGGCCGGACCCGACTGCTGATCGGTCAGTACTACGAAGACCAGGGTCTGCCGGAAAAAGCCCTGGAGGAATTCACCCGGATCCGCGATGATTTTCCCCAGACCGACGCCTCGGCGATGGCGATTTACCGCACCTCTCTCATCTATCTGAGCCGCAACGCCGACCGCGTCCTGGCGCGGGAATACCTCGAGACCGTGTCGGCGGAGAAGAGGAATTCCGAGGCGGCTCAGCTCGCGAAGGAAACCCTGTCCGACCTGAAGGAGGCGGAAAAGCTGCTGCGCAAGATCCATGTGGCGGATTCCCTGGATGCCGCAGAGGCAGCAGCTGCCGATTCCGCGACCCTGGCGCTGGCCCTGGCCGCTGAATCCGACAGTGCGGCAGTGGCCGGGGATGCACCTGGGCAAGCGGAAACTGCCATCTTCGACAAGGAGGTCAACCAGATCTTACCTGGTATCGAGATGACCGCGGTGCCCCCGGCGGACAGCGCGGAACTGGCCGATGTCGCCACCGCCCCGGCGGACACGGCCATCTCCGGCAGGAAGGTCGACCAGGCCTTCCCTGGTATCGAGATGCCAGGGGTGATCCCGGCGGACAGCGCTGCTGTGGCTGCCGACGCCACCGCTTCGACGGACACGACCCACTCCGGGAACGAGGTCGACGAAGCCTTGGCCGGTATCGGGATGACGGAGGTGCCCGCGGCGTCCGGCGTCCGAAACGGGGAGGACGGGGAGGCAGGATCGCGGACCTCATCCGCAGGCAGACGTAAGAAATGGGAGGATCCCAGGAAAAAACTGGACGAGACCATCCTGGCGGTCGCCGAGATCTACCGGGACCGCCTCGCAATGCCGGACTCGGCCATCCACTTCTATCTCGAATTCAAGCGGCGTTTCCCGGAATCGCACCAGGTTCCCAGGGCCCTCTACAGCATCGCCTGGATCCATACCGAAATGAAAGGGGACGAGGAGTCTGCGGCCTCTTGGCTGCAGCGACTGGTCCAGGATTTCCCGCTGACGGAACACGCCAATGCGGCGAGGGAACTGCTCGGCCACGTAAGGGACGTCACCGCGGAACAGCGCGCCCTGGAGGAGTACGAACGCATCGAGAAGATCCGTCTGGAGGACATCGACTCCCTGGATCGCTACATGCCGGAGTTCGACCGGCTGATCGCGGAGTATCCGGCAACCGAGTCCGGGGCCAGGGCGCTGTGGCTGACCGCCTGGACCTATGAGAACGTCGCCGGGGACACCACAGCGGCTGAGGACAGGTACGCGCGAATAGCAGAGGAGTTCCCAGGCACCCTCCTGGCCACGCACGCGCTCGAGCGCGGGGAGGCGCGTGCCGAGGGGCTGCTGGACAAGCTGGAGCGGGAATTCATTACGCTTCGTGGGGGGGAAAAGCCGGGTGAGAAGGTAACGACGATCGCCGTCGAGCCGGACACGGCCGATTCAGTGCTGCTTGCCCGCAAGTATCTCGGTTTTGCGTTGCGCGCTCATCGCCGCGGAGTCCTGGAAACGGCGCGGGAGTATTACGAACTCTGTCTCCAGGAGAAGCAGCGGAGTCCGGAAGCCCTGTTCGGACTGGGGGAAATAGCATGGGAAGGGGCCTACTTCGACGACGCCCTCGACTACTTTCACGACTCCTTGAGGATGCGCGGGAACCTGGTCGGCGTCTATTACCGCCTGTTCGCCGTTCACACCCGGGAAGGCCGCGCCGATTCCTCCAACCACTATCTGCGCGAGATCCTCCGCAAGGACCGGGACAATCCTGCCGTCATCTCCTTGAGGGACGAGTTCCCCACCTTGGAATCCGAGGATCTCGACATGTCGACCCTGGAAGAGATCGACCTGCCCCTTCCCCCGCCTGAAGATCTTTACGCTCCGCCCAGGTCGCTGCTTCCCCTGCGCGAGGAGGCGGTGGTCCGCAAAAGCAGTCTGCCGGTTCTGCCGGCTGGTGCCGAAGTGGATTCGGCTGAGGTCATCGTCGATATCCTCGTCACGGTCGAGGGGAAACCAGCCGTTGTCGAGGCCTTTGTCGGGGACGAGTCGCTGGTTCCCGAAGCCCTCGAGACAGCTCGCCAGTACGTCTTTTTTCCCGCGATAGACTTGGACGGGGAAAAGGCGGAGGTGTGGGTGGAGATTGCGATTCCGTTTTACCCCAGCCGCGGGACCGATCCTCGGCCCACCTCGGAGTCCGTTGCGGGTGGAGCCGACTCGATACTCCCCGAAACGGTGGCGGCGAATGACGGGGTGCCTGTCGCAACCGTACCTCCTCCGGTCCAGCGGCAGGCGACGGACTCCGGAAGCGGACAACAGGAGACCGAATGAGCGATTACACGTCTCCCTCCGATTTCGAGGTACTGGTGGAGTCGAACGAAGAGGTGGCCGCCGATTTCTACCGCCTCCGCCTTTACCATTCTGCGGTGGCGGAAAGAGTTATCCCCGGCCAGTTTGTCCAGCTGCAGGTGGGTAGCGGGGGGATGGCGCCGTTGTTGAGGGTGCCCCTCAGTGTCAGCGCCGCGGATTTGCGGAAAGGAACGATCGAGGTTCTGTTCGAAGACATGGGCCCCAAAACCTCCCTGCTGAGTCGCGCCCGCGAGGGGGAGCATTTGCGCTGCCTTGGACCGCTGGGGATTGGTTTCCCGGATCCGCCAGCGACCGCGGTTATGGTAGGGGGAGGTATCGGGGTTCCTCCATTGCTGTTCCTGGGTGAACGCCTGCGTGCACGGCACCATGTGCGGCTTCTTGTGGGTGCTCGGGAGGCGGCGAAACTGCTGCCGGAAGAGCTCCTGTCCGCGGCCGCTTCCGAACACCGGATCGCGACCGACGACGGCAGCGCCGGGCAGAGGGGAGTTGCAACCGATCTGCTGGTCGAGGAGCTCGACGCCCTATCCGCGGTTACGGTCTACACCTGTGGACCATCGGCGATGATGGCCGCGGTGGCGGGGATCTGCCGGGCTCGCGGCATTGCCTGTTTCGCGTCGCTCGAGGAATACATGGCCTGCGGGTTCGGAGTCTGCGTCGGCTGCGTCGTTCCCCGGGTTGCAACCGACTCCCCTTACCATCGCTACAGCCGCGTCTGCGCCGACGGTCCGGTGTACGATGCCCGCGAGATCGCCTGGGAAGATGTGCACCCGCTTCCGTAGTGCCGCTGCCTTTCCCGCGAACAGGAATCGCGCCCACAGGGATCGGTGCGACAGGAAAGGCCCGGGTGGCAATGGTTGAGCTGGCTGCGAGGTTCGCGGGGATCGAACTGCGAAACCCGGTGCTCCTGGCGTCAGGGACGTGCGGGTATGGCGAAGAGCTCGAACCATTCTTCGACCTGGGACGGATAGGGGGCTTGGTGACCAAGACGATCACCCCAGAGCCACGATCCGGAAATCCCCCTCCCAGAATTGTGGAAACCCCCGCAGGGATGCTTAACTCGATCGGGTTGCAGAATCCGGGCCTTCAGGGTTTCATCGCCGACAAGTGGCCCTACCTGCGGGAGTTGGACACCGAGGTCGTCGTCAACATCGCCGCCCCTACGGCAGAGCTGCATAGCGAGATGGCCGCGGCGCTGGATGCTCTCGACGGTATCGCGGCTCTGGAAGTGAACATTTCCTCCCCCAACATGCGCGACGGGGGAATGCTGTTCGGCTGCCGGCCGGAGGCGTCGGCAGAGGTCATCGCTGCAGTCAAGGGGGCTACGAAGCTGCCGGTAATCGCCAAACTCACGCCCAACGTCACGGACATCGGCGAGATCGCCAAGGCGGTGGAAGGGGCCGGGGCGGACGCCATTTCGCTGATAAACACCCTGGTGGGTATGGCCGTCGATGTCCGGGAGAGGCGGCCGTTTCTGGCCAATGTCACCGGCGGCCTCTCGGGTCCTGCGATCAAGCCGGTGGCGCTGGCAATGACATGGAAGGTACGGAACGCGGTCGCCGTGCCGCTGATCGGAACAGGGGGAATATCCACGGCGACGGACGCAATCGAGTTCATGATCGCAGGAGCCACCTGTGTGCAGGTGGGCACCGCGACGTTCGTTATCCCGGATGCCGCCCTTGCTGTCGTCGACGGCATGCGCGCACACTGCGAAAAGAACGGCATCGACGACATCAACGCGATCGTTGGTACTCTGAAGACGTAGCTCTAGACGGGACGTAGCCACGGTGGCCAGCGCGCGGTCGACGGGATCCCGCAGCACCCTGTTCTCCCTGCTGTTGTTGTGGACCCAAACGTGGGTGTTCCACACTGCCTGCACTCCCCAACCCATATACAGGAATACCCCCTCGGAAATCGCGGCATCCTCCGCTTCCGCCGGGCGCGGGGGGCGAATCGCGAAGCCGCGAAAGACCGCCCACCCGGTCGACGTTTCCAAGATCTCCAGGGAGAACGCTTACCAGATCGGAGTGGCTTCCTATTACGGCGAGAAGTTCCACGGCCGCAAGACGGCGAACGGCGAGACCTTCAACATGTACAAAATGACCGCCGCTCATCGCGTGCTGCCGCTGGGAACGATGATCCGGGTCACCCACCTGACCAACGGCAGAAGGGTGATCGTGAAAGTGAACGACCGCGGGCCGTTCATCGAGGGAAGGGTTCTCGATCTGTCCTTCGCCGCGGCCTTGGAACTGGAGATAGTGTCAGCTGGGACCGCGGAGGTGATGATCGAAATCATCCGCGAGGTCAACTGACCCTGGGGCCCGGGCGGTTTCATTCTTCCTGCATCGGGACGAAGCGCACCGGTATCAGCGTTTCCCGATCGAGCCGATCGCCCGAATTTCGCACCAGCACGAGTTCCTGTTTCAGCGATCCGATTGGCAGAATCATGCGCCCTCCCGGCAATAGCTGCTCGCAGAGCTTGGGCGGGATCTCCCGGGGGGCGGCCGAAGCGATTATGGCATCGAATTCCTGCCCGGCACAGTGAGCCCACCCCCGGGTTCCGTCGCCCACGGAAAAGGAGATATTGGTGTAGGCCAGCTGTCCCAGCGTTCTGCGGGCGCGCTCGGACAACTCAGGGTAGAATTCCATCGTGCACACGTAGGACGACAACTCCGCCAGTAAGGCGGTCTGATAGCCGCAGCCTGTGCCTATTTCCAGGACGCGTTCCGTCCCTCGCAATGCGAGAGCCTGAAGCATGTATGCGACGACAAAGGGTTGCGAAATTGTCTGATCGAAACCGATCGGCAGAGGGTGGTCTTCGCATGCCCGCGTGCGGAATTCCGGGGCGACGAACAGATGTCGCGGAACCTGTCGGAAAGCAGCAAGCACACCGAGGTCTCCAATGCCCCTGGCAACCAGCTGCGACTGCACCATGCGCTCACGGTCCGCGGTGAAATCGACGTCGTTCCCCTCCGGGTACCTGCTATTCGGGTCTTTTCGGAACCAGCCACGCATCACATTTCCTCCAGTGCACGGAGGACGGTGTGGACGACGACGGCGACTGGGATCGAGGCGATATCCTGGTTTTCCGAGGCGAGTACCTCGGCTTTTGGCCCCAGCGGTCTCCAGACTGCCGGATTCGTCGGCCCGAACAGGGATACCGTAGGCGTTCCCACCGCGGCGGCCACGTGCCCCGGTCCAGAATCGTTGCCGACGAACAGGTCTACGCGCTCGAGCACTGCTGCTAGTTGCCCCACGGTCCCGGGCGAGATGTTGTAGACACCAGGAAAAACCAGCTTTTCGGCGTCCCCTTTCGCCTCGGCTTCGACCGGACCGAGGAGAACGACGACTCGGACTCCTGCGCGAAGCAACTCGTTTATCAGCCCCGCGAAATTCTGTTTCGGCCAGCACTTGTGCACTCCTCCGCTGCCCGGGTGAACGGCGACCAGCAGTTCCCCTTCCCGGCGGCGGAAGACCGCCATCAGGTCCGCGTTCAGGTTCCGTTCCAGTTGCATGCGGTGTTCGGGTCGCACGGGGATGCGCGGCTGCCACTCGTTAACCGGCATACCCAACTCCCTCAGGGGGTTGTCCAGATGGCGGGTGATGTGCTGTGCAAAGCCTGCCGGGGGACGGGGATCCCAGACGACGACATCTCCCGCAACGAGCTGCTGCAGGCGGTTGCCAAGCTCGTCGCCGCGCGAGGAATAGGCGAGCAGAAAGCGACTGCCGGAGAGGGCTGCGCGTGTGGTGTGAGGGATGTCCGAAGCGGAATCGAAAAGAGAGGCGACAGCAGCCCCCCCGACGTCGGTAAATAAATCGGAGCCGGCGACGTCGGCCATCATTCGAGGAAAGACGAGATGGATCGGCAAATCGCCGAACCCGCGGCGGAGAGCCACCGTTGCCGGCAGTGTCAGGACGGCATCACCCAGCGCCCCGGAGCGCATGACCGTCAGGTGTCCTTGAGTGCTCATCTTGCCAAATCTAGAGCCTGCCTGTATCTTCGGAAATTCGTTTCCGGAAAGGAACTTAGATGCATCTCACGGGGTGGCGCGAGGGGCCATAACTCCGACCGCAAACCGGCGAACCTCGTTGGGCGGGGCGCAAAAACCGCAAGTGATACTCACGAGCATGGTTGGGCTGATCGGTAAAAAACTGGGGATGACCCAGGTATACAACGACAAGGAGGAGCTCGTTCCCGTCACCGTCGTTGCGGCAGGTCCCTGCCCCGTCGTCGATGTCCGCACGACCGAGCGCAACGGCTACACCGCGGTTCAGCTCGGTTTCGAAGAAATCGACCCCCGCAAAGTGAACAAACCCGAGGCAGGTCATTTTGCCCGGGCCAACGTCTCCCCTCAGCGAATCCTGCGTGAATTCAGGTCGGCGGGTGCAATCGACGTCGAGGTCGGACAGGTACTCGATGTCAGCCAGTTCGAGGTAGGGGACAGGGTGAAGGTCAGCGGCACTTCCAAAGGCAAGGGGTTTGCAGGCGTCGTCAAGAGATATGGATTCGCCGGGAAAAACAGCTCCCACGGTACTCCTGACCGGGTTCGCCATCCCGGGTCGATCGGTCAGGGAACAACCCCTGGAAAGGTGTGGAAGGGAAAGAAAATGCCTGGACACATGGGTGCCCGCGCAGTTACGACCCGGGGGCTTGTCGTGGTAGGGGTCGATCTGGACCGGAATCTGCTGTTCGTCAAGGGGGCCGTTCCCGGCGCTTCCGAGGGATACGTGACGATCCGTAAACAGTGAGATCCCGAGGGGCGTTAGCGCTTCCGGTTCGAGCGACAACAACCAAGGCAAATGGGAGTGGCGGCTTGCAAGGCCGCTTTTTTTTATCCGGGGGGCCAATCCAGCCGGCGCCCGCCTAGCACGTGGATATGCAGGTGGTCCACTGTCTGCCCTCCGTCAACTCCCGCGTTGATGACGCATCGAAATCCACGTTCGGTAAGGCCTTCTCCAGCCGCTACTTCCCTGGCGACAACCAGCAGATGACCCAGCAGGCACTCGTCCTTCTTCCCGGCATTCTGAATTCCGGCCAGTGGTTCTTTCGGGATGACCAGAATGTGGACCGGTGCCTGGGGATTGATGTCGCGAAACGCCATGCTGCGATCGTCTTCGTGGACGATATCGGCGGATATTTCACCTTTGATGATCTTTGAGAAGATGGTTTCACTCACGACAGGCTCCTCGAGTGAAATGGCGAGGGACCACAGATGCCCCTTATCCCAGGGTTGCGGTCACCCCGCACTTACGAGCCAGGTCCTGCAGCAGGGATAGGGTCGAAGCCGCAAGCGGAATACCCGTCTCGCAACGGTCCCGGCGGCGCTTCTCCTCCAACTCGCCCGGCACGAAGATTTCATCCACTCCCGGCATGCGCGGGGAGCGTTTTATGGCAGCCACCATCTCTGCTACCTGCCTTTTGAACTGGGGCGCGGGCATGAAGCGAGCAGGGTCTATGCAGATGAATGAATGACCGATTCCTTTTTCACCTATGTGCCGAGGCACCGCAGCGCGGTCGACGCCGAAATAGGGGGCGCCGCCGAGAAGGCCGGCGAGAAGCTCGATCAACAAGGTGAGTGCGTATCCCTTGTGCTCGCCGATGGGAACGATGGTTCCACTGAGTGCTGTTTGGGGGTTGGTTGTTGGCTCCCCGTTTAAATCCCGGGCTACACCCTCGGGCAACGTTTCTCCACCGGACGCGGCGAGTTCGAGGTTTCCCGCGGCGATGGAACTCATGGCGAGGTCGATGACCAGGGGAAAATTCTGATCGCCCGGAACTCCCATGGCGATCGGGTTGGTCCCGAACATCGGCCGTGTACCCCCAGTCGGGGCGAGACGCGGACTGGAAACGGTCATCGAGATGGCGATCATGTCCTGTTCCAACGCCAAAAGGCAGTACGTCCCCGCAGCTCCGAAATGCCGGGACCGGCAAGCGGTCACCGTGGCCGATCCACTTGCCCGCGCCTTGTCGATGCATACCGACAGGGCCTGCCGTCCAACCAGTTGTCCGAGTGCGCCGTCGCCATCGACGCGCGCGCAGGCGGGCCCCTCTGCGGCGGTGCGTATCGATGGTGAAGGATTGGTAAGTCCCGACTCAAGCTCGCGGGCGTAGCGGCCCAGTCTCATGCTGCCGTGACTGTGGATGCCGCGCAGATCCGACTCGACGAGGGTGCCGGCGACGAATTCGGCGTCCTTCCGAGGCACGCGGTAGTGCGCGAGGACTTGCGCACACAGCTCTGTCAATCGGCGGTGATGGACACGCTGCATCAAGACTCGAACGGCGTGGGGATGGGTGGCAATCGGCCGCAATATACCAGGGCAAGCGGGAGCTGTGCAACCGACATCCCGGCCATCGAAACACTTTGACCCTGATCCACCCCAATCCTACATTGCGCGAATTTCATGGATCTTTCCATCGTCGTTCCTGCGTACAACGAATCCCGAAAAATCAGCGAAACCCTCGACGCGATCACCTCCTTTCTCGATGATCGCCCATGGGGGTGTGAGATCGTCGTCGTAGACGACGGCAGCGACGATTCGACCGCGGCGATCGCCGGCGAAGCCTCAAGAGGGGACCAGCGCATCCACTGCCTGCGCAACGAGAGGAACCGCGGCAAAGGATACTCCATCCGCAAAGGGGTATTGCATTCCCGGGGCGCCGCTGTCGGTTTTATCGACGCCGACAACAAGACGGAAATCAGCGCTCTCGATCAGGCAATGGAGCAACTCGGCAATCCCGGAGTCGACGGGGTTCTGGGGGACCGCACGCTGCCCGGTACCGACATCGCGCAAGCTCCAAGGGCGTACCGCAAATGGGGTTCGGAACTGTTTCGGTACATGCTCCGGACCTGCGTGGGGCTCCCTGGATTTCCCGACACGCAGTGTGGTTTCAAGTTCTTCAAAAAACCTGTGGCCAGGGACCTTTTCCAGCAGCAATCCGTAGACGGCTACATGTTCGATGTCGAGATCCTCTTGCTGGCGGTTCGGTCCGGGTACAACCTCGTGCGGATTCCGATAGTTTGGCGTGACGATCCCGACAGCCGCTTCAAACCAATTACCGGCATGCTGAAAAATTTCGGCGAGTTGCTTCGAATACGGTGGAGTGCAGGTCGCTCCAAGTAAGTGGGGGATGCCTGAATTCCTGTTTCTCGTGGCCTTGGGTGCGGTTGTCGGCACCGTGGGGAGTCTCGTCGGCGCCGGGGGTGGGGTCATTCTGGTCCCAGTTCTCGTGCTTCTCTACAAGGGGGAAGTGGCGAGCGAGATTACCTCGCTGTCCCTGGTGGTGATTTTCTTCACCGCCTTTTCCGGCTCTGTCACCTACGGTTGGATGCGCCGCATCGACTACGTTTCAGGGATTGCCTTCGCGCTGGCGGGAATCCCCACCGCAATGGCGGGAGCCTACCTGTCGCAGCACGTGCCGAGACTCTACTTCGATCCGCTGATGGCGGCGATCCTGGTCCTGCTCGGCGGCTACACCTTCATCAACCCGCGTTCGCGGAAAGCGAACACCAAGGTTTCACCGGATACCGATGCCAACACGAGGCGACAATTGCGGCTGGGGTGCATTCTCAGCGCCTACATTGGGGCCATTTCGGGTATCCTTGGAATCGGAGGAGGGATAATCCGCGTTCCGGTCATGGTGAAGGTCCTTCGCTTCACCCCTCACGTCGCTACCGCCACATCGCTTTTCGCCCTCACAATCGTCTCCTTTGCCGGCACCCTCGTGCACGCCTCGGGGGGGCGCTTCGAGGGCCAGAGCGACAAGGCGTTGTTTCTGGCGATAGGCGTGATGGTCGGAGCCCAGATCGGCGCCAAACTGTCCACCCTGGTGCAGGGCCCCCTGCTGCTGCGGCTGCTCTCGGCCCTTCTTGTGGGCCTCGGCGCCCAGCTTTTCTACACATTGGCACAGCGCTGGTAACCAGCCGGCGGCAAATCGTTACGAGGAGAGGACGATGTCATTCAACATGGCCTACAGCACCCTCAGGTGGCAGTTACCGGATCTCGAGCCTGCCTTAGTCGCACTGAGGGAAGCCGGGTGGGACAGCTGGGAAGGGCGCCTGCCGCTCGACTGGCTCGGAACCCCCAGCCGTCTCAAGCAGGTATGCGCGAACACAGGCATGCCGTTGACGGTCTTTACCGCCGTCGGATCGCCTGACGACAGGGATTCAGCGCACGTTGAGCGAAATCGCCGGCGTATGGAATTCGCCGCGGAGATGGGGGTCCAATGCTTCATGTTCATGAGTGGCGCCAAGCCGGTGGGAAGGGAGGCCGACGATGACGAGATCCGCCGTGCCGCAGAGGGTGCAGAGGAGTGGGCGGAGTATGCGGCTGCCCGGGGATTGGAGGTAAGCTATCACATTCACACCAACACGCTGGTGGACTCGATCGCCCAGTGGCAGCTGTACATGAGCTGCCTGCAAAACGCCAAGCTCTGCATCGATGTCTCCCACGCCCAGCTCTGGGGTTACGACCCCGTCGCATCCATTCGGGATTTCTGGAGCCAGCTCAACTACGTCCACCTCCAGGATTTCAGCTCCTGCACACGCGGTGAGGACGGTCTCTACCATCCGGTCTGGTGTGACGTCGGGGCCGCGGGAAACATCGACTTTCCCGCAGTTCTCAAGACACTGGATGGCCTGGGCTACGATGGCGTGATCACCAGTTGCCCGGGAGAGCCGGTGCCCGGAGTGGACGATCCGATCAGCGAGGCTCGGCGCAGCGCTGCGACCCCGTGCTTACCTGCGGGGGTTGGGTTACTCCCCTAGTGGTCGATCCATTTAGAATTGCGGAATAAAAGTGGCAGCCGTATCCTTTTTACCGATCCCCTTTATTGGAAAAGGAGTACGGCGTTGCCCAAGAAGAGATACCTCGTCACTCTCACCCCGGAGGAGCGCCCCTATGTGCACGGACTCATCTCCAAGGGGAAAGCGGCTGCTTTCAAGCAGCGGCATGCGCGCATTCTCCTGAAGACGGATCAAGGATCGCAGGGAGACGGCTGGACCGACGAACAGATCGGGCACGCTCTCGAGGTCCATTCCAGCACGGTCGAGCGCCTGCGCAAACGATTTGTCGAAGAAGGCCTGGAGGCCGCCCTCCAACGCAAGGAGCAGACGAACCGCAGGGCCAAGACCATCCGACGGAGAAGCCGAGGCTCGTCTCGTAGCGCTGGCCTGTAGCCCGCCGCCGGAGGGAAGGAAGGGCTGGACCCTCAAATTGTTAGCAGACCGCCTGGTTTCGTTGGAGGTGGTCGACCGGGTCAGCCCGGAAACGGTCCGCAAGACGCTAAAAAAAACGCATTGAAGCCCTGGCGGCAGGAAATGTGGTGCCTGCCGGGCGCCCCCAGTGCCGAATTCGTTTGGGCCATGGAGGATGTGCTGGATATCTATACCCGGCCCTACGATCCCACCCGTCCCACGGTATGCCTGGACGAGACGAGCAAACAGCTGGTGGGAGAGGTGCGGGCCCCTCTTCCGGCGATTCCTGGACATGCGGCTCGGTATGATCATCACTATGTCCGCAACGGCGTGGCCACCGTATTCATGATGCTGGAACCGCTTACCGGCCGCTGCCAAGTCCAGGTCACGCAGCGCCGCACCAAGAAAGATTGGGCTCAGGTGATGAAAAGATCTGGTCGATCGCTGCTACCCGGAAGCCGATGCCCTGACCTTGGTCATGGACAATCTGAGCTCGCACCAGAAGGCGGCTTTGTACGACGTCTTTGCGCCCGAAGAAGCCAAACGCATCGCCGATAAAATCGATATTCACTTCACCCCGAAACGGGGTAGCTGGCTCAATATGGCCGAAATCGGGTTGAAGGTGCTTTCCCGGCAGTGTCTGGACCGGCGCATCGGCACGATTCAGCAACTGAGCAAAGAAGTCCACGCCTGGCTCTCCCAACGCGAGAAGAGTCCAACGAGGGTCAAATGGCAATTCACCACCGACGATGCGTGCATCAAGCTGCACCGCCTCTATCCAGCATTACTACATAGGTGAACCACTAGCCGGCCTTCAAAATCCCAGGCGTTTGTCGACCAGGTTCAGGACCGGCTCCCCCTTGAGGTAGCGTTCGAGCTGTGTCGAGAAGAACTCGTAGACCTTGCGCGGTCGGTGCTGAGAAGCGCCGGCGCGATGCGGAGTAAGCACCAGGTTGGGAGCGTTCCAGAGCGGATCGTCGGCGGGCAAGGGCTCGGCCTCGGTGACGTCGAGGCCGGCGCCGGCGATGGAGCCGGATTCTAGGGCTTCCAACAAGGCGGCTTCGTCGATTATTCCGCCGCGGCTGGTGCAGACGAGGTAGGCGGTTTCCTTCATGCACGCCAACTCTTCGCGGCCTATCATGTGATAAGTTTGATTCTCTCGTAAAAACCCTACGTCGCTCAGAATGCCCGGTTTGTCATACAACATATAGTGCATGCGTTGTCTTCGTTGGCCAATATATAGTGGCGCTCTAATGTGCTGAATCGCTGAACATCCTCAAAATGGGGTTTATACGAAGGAGTCAAGTTTCCTTCGTTCTCGGGCAGGCGACCACCACCGCATCGGAACGGGCGAGCATGGAATGCAGGTTCTCTTTCGTAGGAGGGGCGACCTCGGCGACGCCCACCGGAGGTTCGGTGCGAACCGGGTCGAGAGCCAGGACCTTTATGTCGTATCCCGCGGCTCGTTTTAAGGTTTCCAGCCCAAATCCGCCTAGACCGACGATACCGAGCACGCCGCCTGTCAACTCCACCGCGGCGCCTCCCTTCCACTCCCTGCGCATCTGGCTCTGCACGGCAGGAAGGATCCCGCGCGCCAGGGCCAGGAGCAGGGCCCATGCGTGTTCACCCCCTTGTGGCGCGTACAAGCCCCGCCATGTTGGTGATGACGACTTGGTCCCGCCCCACGATACTCGGGTCCAGGAGCTTGTCCATGCCGGCGCTGAACGAACTGGATCCACCGGAGCCGCTTGCCGGCGCTGGTTACGGATGCGGGGAAATGACCCATCAGAACCTCGGCGTCGGTGATGTCCGCCAGGGCTTCTTCGTCCGTGCTGGCGTGCACCAGTTCGTGGTCTCCATGGCGCGAGACCATCTCCTTCATGTCGTGCAGTTCTTCCTCCGTAAATCCGTAGTAAACGATGACCTTCACTATAGTCTTCCTCCATGATCAAGTTGGCGTAGTGTCGGCCAGAACGGTGTCGATCTCTGTTTCCAACGTCCGCTCCAGGCGTGGCCCCAGCTTGGAAACTACCTCCGCGGCAGCAAAACAGCCGAGTCGGGCGGCGTCGGCGATTCCGAAGTCGCGGCAGATCCCGAAAAGGAAGCCGCCTGCAAAGCTGTCCCCGGCCCCGGTTGTATCGACGGCTTGTACGGGTACGGCGTCGACCTGGATCTGGGTTGTGCCAGCGCAGACCACCACCCCGTCGGCCCCCCGCGTTACCACGGCGATCGGAACTCGGTGCGCGAGCTCGGAAACTGCCTTTTCGAGTTCCGGCGCTCCCGTAAAGACGAGTGCCTCTTCTTCGTTGCAGAACAGCAGATCGACACAGTTATGGACCAGCTGGTTAAAGCGCTCGCCGAATGCCTGCACGATCGTCGGGTCGGAGAGCGTCAGCGACATTCCGACCCCCTCGCTACGTGCCCAGCCCTGGGCGAGATCGCATGCCTCCATCCCAGGTTCCGAGGTCAGCAGGTATCCCTCGAGGTAGACGAATCGGCTGCGGCGAAGAACCTCGCGTTCGACTTGGCGCGGACCGATTCCTGCGCTCGCCCCGAGGAAAGTGTTCATGGTGCGGTCGGCGTCTGGAGTAACGAAAACCATGCACTGGCCGGTTTTGCCGCGGCCCCGGGCCGTGGATCCGCTTCCGACCCCCGCCTCGCTCAGGTCGCGGCAGTAAAAGTCCCCCCACTGGTCATCACCAACCCGAAAGGCGTAATGGGCACGTCCGCCGCAGCGGGCAAGGGCGATCATCGTGTTGGCCGCAGATCCACCGGAAGCGGAATTCGCCGGGGAGGCCGCCAGAGCGGCCTGCAGTTTCACTTGGCGATCTTCCTCAACCAGGGTCATCACTCCCTTGGCAATGCCGTGATCCCTGAGGAACCCGGTGTCTACGGGGTATTGAAGATCGACAAGAGCGTGACCAATGCCATATACGTCGTTGGTGTGCATACCTGGTTCTCAGGCTTTCACAATGGAACAATTACCGATATCGAAACGGGGGGTAAGAACCGCGAACGGAGAGTTCTGCACAATGCCGCAGCAGGGGGAATGTAATGTACCCCAAAAACTGGACAGTTGGTTAAGGTGCGATATTTGAGAAATCATTCCCTCCAGAGGATAGCCGATGGCAAGGAAACGCACCTCTCACTCCCCCCAGTTCAAGGCCAAAGTCGCCCTTGAGGCGGCCCGCGAGCAGTACACGATCAGCGAGCTGGCGCGCAAGTATTCCCTCCATCCCAACCTGATTCGCGGATGGAAGAAGCAGTTGGTGGCGCGGCCTGCCTGAGATTTTCCAACGCCCCGGTTCGAGGACCGCCAAGGAGGACGAAACAGCGTTGATTCCCGAACTCTATCAGCAGATCGGCCGCCTTCAGGTGGAGCTGGAGTGGCTGAAAAAAAAACACGAAGCTCTCGGTGACTGAGCGCCGGGCGATGATCGAAGCCGGCCATGAACGGGTGAGCGTGGCGCGCCAGTGCGCCTTGCTGGGGCTGTCGCGCTCCAGTTACTACTATCGGCCTCGACCGCCGGAACCCGTTCGACCTCGAGCTCATGCACGCCCTGGATCGCCTCTACACCCGCTATCCCTTCTACGGCGTGCGTCGCCTCGAGCAGGCGTTGCGACACGAGGGCTATGCCGTCAATCACAAACGCGTACACCGGCTCATGCAGGTGTTGGGTCTGCAGGCGATCCCGGTGCGCCGCCGGCTGTCGGCAGGGGACGCCTCGCACCGAATCTACCCCTATCTGCTGCGCCGGCGGGTGATCGATCGGCCCGACCTCGTATGGGCAAGTGACATCACCTACCTGCCCCTGCGCCGCGGCTTCGTCTACCTGGTGGCGGTCATGGACTGGTTCTCTCGCTACGTGCTCTCCTGGCGTCTGGCCAACACCCTGGACGCGGCCTTCTGCCTGGAAGCGCTCGACGAGGCGCTGTCCCAGGGACGGCCCGAGATTTTCAACACCGACCAGGGATCGCAATTCACCAGCAGCGAGTTCACCCAGCGGGTCGAGGAAGCCGGGGTGCGCATGAGCATGGACGGCCGCGGGCGCTGCTGGGACAACATCTTCATCGAGCGCTTGTGGCGTTCGCTCAAATACGAAGACATCTACCTGAAGGGATACGAGACGGTGGCCGAGATCCGCCATGGGGTGGATCGCTATTTCGACTTCTATAACCAGGACCGCTTTCACCAGGCGTTGGGGTATGCCACGCCGGTCCAGGTTTACCGGGCGGTCTGAGGGGGCCCCCACATCCGTGCCGGTATTCTCCCTCTCGGTTAGGCCAAAATGGCCACTGTGGAGAAGAACGATCCTCCAGTCCGTACCGATACTCGGTACGGGAAACAACCCCGTTCCAGGAAGCATGAGAAAGGCACCTTTGGGGGTATCCATTTAACTGGACCTATCGTAGCTTATGAGGCATGGATCCTCCTCGCGCCGGGGTACATTACCCCAGATCCGTGGGCGAGTTCCAGGCTTGGTTCGCCACCGATGCGGACTGCTTGGACTACCTGGCATGGCTGCGGTGGCCAGACGGCTTCCTGTGTCCGGCGTGCGCACACGAGGACGGCTGGCACCTGGGCGATGGCCGGTTCAAGTGTTCGGCGTGCCGAACGCGGAGTTCGGTGACCGCCGGTACGATCTTCGACCGAACCCGGACGCCTTTGACGGTGTGGTTCACCGCGTGCTGGCTGTTCGCCACCGGCAAGGACGGGATCTCGGCGTTGAGCTTGAAACGAGTGCTGGAGATCGGCTCGTATCAGACCGCATGGGCGATGCTGCACCGGCTGCGGTCGGTGTTGGTACGCCCCGGTCGTGAGTTGCTGACCGGGGCGGTCCAAGTGGACGAGACCTACATCGGCGGGGTCGATCCAGGGCTGGCAGGAGGCCGCGCCAAAGGCAAGAAGGTGCTGACCGGAATCGCGGTGGAGCTCCGGGAGCCAAAGGGTCTTGGCCGTTGCCGAATCTCGCCTCTGGCCGATGCGTCGGCCCAGTCCCTTCACGGCTTCGTGATCGACCACATTGAACCCGGCTCGACGATCATCACCGACGGTTGGCCGGCCTATCAGGGACTGGCGCAGCTCGGCTACGAACATGAAAGGCGCAGCCAGGGCGCCGAGCGCGCTCGTGGCGATGATCCCAACAAGCTGTTGCCCGCCGTACATCGCGTAGCCTCGTTGGCCAAGCGTTGGCTCCTGGGGACTCATCAGGGCTCCGTCGACGACGCCCACCTGATCAGCTACCTCGACGAGTTCGTGTTCCGCTTCAACCGCCGCCGCTCTCGCAGCCGGGGTAGGGTGTTCTATCGCGTGCTCGAGCTGGCTGTCGGCCACGCGCCGGTGCGCTATCGGGATCTCGTCGCCAGCCGGCGCCCCCGCAAAGTACGACCCGTACCACCGACCCAACGTGGACGCCCGGCGAGCTTGGAACGTCCGGGGGCGAACCGACCGTGGCGGGCCATCAAGAGTGGGTCCAGTTAAATGGATACCCCAAAGGTGCCTTATTTCAGTCCACTTACTGTCCAGTTGACGGGGTACACCTCAGAAAACCAGCCCGATCACGCCTTTTCTCCCGGAGGGCAGGCGGTTATATTTGCGGGTAAATCGCATCTGAATGCGAGTCGACATGGCCTGCCAAACGTCACAACCCAAACTGCAGGAGGTACCTTATCGCCAAACAGCAACAGTCATTTACGAGAATCAACGACGCCATTCGGGTCCCCGAGATTCGACTGATTGATTCCGACGGAACTCAGGTTGGCATCGTGGGAACATCACAGGCGATGGCGATGGCGGAGGAAGCGGATCTCGATCTCGTAGAGGTCGCGCCGGAAGCCAGACCGCCAGTTTGCCGTATCATGGACTACGGCAAATACCGCTTCGACAAAGAGAAAAAAGCCAAGGAGGCTCGAAAAAAGGGGCAGGCTGTGCAGATGAAGACGGTGAGAATCAAGACCGCCAACATCAGCGAGCACGACATGGAGTACCGGCTCGGTCACATTCGCGAGTTCATCGGCAAGGGCAACCTCGTGAAAATCAGCATGCGCTTCCTGGGCCGTCAGGTGGCCTACCGCGACCGCGGCCGGCAAGTCATGCAGGAAGTCGCGGAGAAACTTCTCGACGTCGCCGTAGTCCACCAGCATCCGCAAATGGAAGGCCGCGAGATGTCCATGATCTTGCGGCCTTTGTAACGCTTGGTTTCGCCAGCTCGGAAGGCGGCGATATCCCCCTGTAGATCCTGAGAGAAGAGAGTTCCGTTACCGACCCCTTTCCGATTGCCTCTCAGTTTTGAAGGAGGGATCGAGTTCCGCGATCCCTCCTTCAAAACAGGGCGAGGTTGCCCTTGCCCATGCCCCAAGATACACAGCTTCGTACTGTTGCCCGGACCTGACGACGCCTTGTACCGAATCCGTTGCTCCCGGCATACAGAATCCGCTTCTTACAGCTCGTCCCAACCCAAGCATCTGCAAGGCGTCCTGCCTGAAAGGCAGTCCTGACAGGCATTCGACGTTGCCGATCCCGGAGTTGAGCCCAGGATTGTTACATCCGTCCCGGATGCATCCCTTGCTCGCGCTTGATTTGTCCGCGAATACCAGCCTGCTACCAGCACCTTGGCCCCTTAAACCGATGCAACCAAGATGTGCTCCTCGCATCCGCCAATGCCAGAGACGACAGGAAAGGAACGCTCAGCTGGTCCCGTTTTGGGGCAATAGCGGACATGGGGCGAAAAGTAGGCGTAAAGTGCCGTATTGCGGGCGTTCGGGGAACTGTTCGGTCCCGAACCATGAACCAGGAGACTGTGGAAGAAGAGCGCCGAACCGGCAGCCAGAGGAACGTCGATCTGGGTGTCGAGGTCGATATCTTCGCGCTCGGTGAGAGACTCGTTCTGCCTGAGGAGGATTCTTCCCCAATCCTGAAGGCACCATTCGTGACTGTGCGGGATGATCTTGAAGCAGCCGTTATCCGCTGTTGCCTCGGTCAGGGCAATGCTCACGGTAACGAGAGCAGGAGGATCGATGGGGCCAGTACGCAGAATCCTGATGCAGTGCGTGGGCAGAACCGTGAAACGCAGGCTTGAGCATCAAGGTACTTCGTACTTCGGAATAGCAAGAGATCGGGGGAATTGAGCAACCTCTGGGCGATTTTGACCACCCTTGGGTGACGGGCAAGTTGTTTGAACAGGTCCGAGTGGGTCCCCGTGTCTTCGATTTTTCGAAGCACCGGGATTTCCCGGTCGCCGTGAAAAACGCTCTGAGCATGAGGTTCCGGTTGAAAACTGCTCCCCGCCAAATTCCCGAGCGTCCTGAGTTCCGAAGCGACCTGATGTAATCTGTCCACCTCCGCGCAACAGTCCTCGACTTCGGCAGGCGACAGCAGATCAGGAATGACGAGGTACCCCTCGATGGAGAAGGAGTCGATCCGTTCAGCTGTGATCAAAGTTCGAGTTCCACGGACATGACGAGTATCTGATCGAGTTCCCGATCAGGAGTCGGCAACTGGGGAACAATGGTCATGGGTGGTGGAGACAGACGAAATCGGAAGGTACTACCCCGCCAAATTGGCGGAAGGAATCCTCCAATAGCCAGTATTAGAAACGGGGTCTTGATCCGCCTGAAGGATTGTCTTGGATGATCGGGTCGGATTCGGGCCTGGATTCTTCCGGACCAACCGATTCTTCCGTCGATCCGCTTTGGCTCTCCAGACGCTCCGTAAATGTGTTTAGGCGTTCATCCGCCTCGTTGAGCATGCGCTCCGTCTTGGCGCGTTCCTCAAGCACCTCTTCAGCGATCTCCATGGCGGCAAGAATCGCTATTTCAAAGGGTGATCTTTTCCCCGCTTCCTCGGCAGCCCGGCGCATTTTTTCGTCGAGATAGGCCGCGGCTTTCTCGATGTACTTGGGATCTCTGGAATCACTTCCGAGGCGGAAGTGGTAGTCGTAGATGTGGACTAGGACACCATCTTTTTTGGACATGCTGTTTTTTGGCTGGAATGGGGTCACGGAAGGGTATTGACAGAGAGTGTTACAAAAAAATGGGGGACTTCCGCGATCTCCCCTTACTCCCGGAAGCCCCCTCTGTTGCGCGCACTACCACGTGGCGGATCACAATATATAGTGTGCCTGAAAATATGTCAACCATATCTTGCGCATTCTTGCATACTTTTTGGTTTTTTCAGCATTTTGCACGCAAGGTCCCTTTTTCACACCAGATTCGCCCCGAAAACCAATTCGGGGAGGTTGATCAAATTGTCGTAAGCCATTCTGCCTCTTTCAGTTAGCACTCGACTGGCGGGCGGCTCCCATTGGCAAGAAGGCAAGTGGCGTGCACCGAAGGGTCGCCGTCCGGGAGTTGCGCAATTATCTGATTTTAATGATCCTACACGCGTTTTTTCAACGGTCCGGTTTTTGAAACCAACCAGAGGACCATCTCCTCACCTCGTCGCTAGAAGGGCTCGCAACTCATCCGCTAGCGATCCGGTTTATCATATTACTGAACCAAGGTCTGGTTGAACAAGGTTTCCCTTTCCATAAATTGCCACATTCTCATCGTTGGCGGGGGGATTGTCGGTCTCGCCATTGCTTACCGGATGCTGGTTCGTTTTCCTGGCATTCGGGTTACCGTTCTGGAGAAGGAGAAAGAGCTCGCCTTTCATCAGACCGGGCGCAACAGCGGGGTGCTTCACGCGGCTCCCTATTACAAACCGAACTCCTCCAAGGCCCTCCTCTGCCGCGCGGGATTGCGGTCGATGACCGAGTTTGCCCGCGAACAGGGGATTCCCTACGAAATCTGCGGCAAGGTCATCGTGGCCAAGGAAGTGTCCGAAGAGGAGAGGCTGCGAAGACTGTTTCTGACCGCGCGACAAAACGGAGTTAACTGCGAGCTGATAGGACGTGAGGCCCTGCTGGACCGCGAGCCTCACGTACGGGGTACGCAGGCGATCCTCGTTCACGACACGGGCATCATTGATTTTCGGGGGGTGGCCAATCGGCTGGCGGAGTTGGTAGCCGCAGCCGATGGGGAAGTTCGCCTCGCTACCAGGGTGACCGGTTTCCATCGTGACGGGGAGCAGCAGATCGTGTCGACGGATGCAGGGGATTTTCGCGGCGACCTCGTCGTCAATGCCGCGGGTTTGCACAGCGATCGCCTCTGCAAGAAAGCCGGAGGCCTTCCCCCAGCCAAGATCCTGCCCTTCAGGGGTGAGTATTACGCCTTGAAACCGGAAGCCCATCATCTGTGCAACCATCTCATTTACCCAGTCCCCGACCCCAACCTGCCTTTTCTCGGTGTCCATTTCACCCGCATGGTAGGGGGAGGTCGCGAGTGCGGGCCGAATGCCGTGCTCGCCTTTGCGCGCGAGGGGTACGAGTTCTGGGACTTCGATGTTCGCGATTTCTTCGAAACCGTGACCTACCGGGGGTTTTTGAGAATGGCCTGGCACTGGCGCAAGGTCGGAATGGCCGAGATGTACCGTTCGCTGAGCAAGGCGGCGTTCGTCCGCGAACTGCAGGAGTTCATCCCCGCCGTCGCGGCGGAAATGCTGGTGCCCGCTCCCGCGGGAATCCGGGCACAGGCGGTGTTCCCCAACGGGGATCTCGCAAAAGACTTCGAGATCCTCAGCGAGGGTCCTTTCGTGCACATTCTCAACGCACCCTCTCCGGCAGCGACCAGTTCGCTGGCGATCGCCGATCGCGTGATCGACGGGATGGAGGTCTGAACCCGATGGCATTTCGAGTAAAACGGCGCGGCAAGCTTACCTATTTCTATAGTGGAGAAAAACCGGTTCTATCGGCTCTGGTCACCGAAGATCTGGGGAATGGCGATCTCAGAATTCATTTTGCGGGCCTGACCGGTGGTCACTCCGCGACGGGGATTCTGGGACTCGACGAGGTCCATACCATGAATCCGGCCGTGGAGGTGGAACTGGTGTTCAGGTGCTGGGAGAAATGGCTTCGTGATGCCGGGATATGCGGTTCAATTTCCAAGATTGATTTCATCGAGGTGCACGCTTTCGCCGCGCAGCCGAAGGCGCCTAATCCGGTGCTGGATCCGCAGGGGTTCGCCGACGAACAGCAGCGCCTTTACAATGAATACGCCCAGGCGTACAGCAGCTTTTTCCACGAGCAGATGCCGGAGTGCGGCCTGCCAGCACGCTTCACCGTCCACGTCGTCGACTTTCCCGACAAGGCCGCCTCGTACGAGTTCTACAGCGTCGGCCTCTACCAGAAGAACCTGCACCCGGAGGGCGAGGGATGAGCCGAATCTTCGACCTCCCCTTTGGACAGCGGGTCTTGGAGCTTTCTCTGCCTGAAGCGGCAACGGTCGACTTGCTGATGCCATCGGCCGTTGCGTCCGATGCCGACGGAGAAGCGATTGTAAGCCGTGCGCTGCGGGAACCGATTGGAAGTCCCCCCCTGCGGGAGGTGGTTACCCCTGGGCAGACAGCGGCTGTGATAACGAGCGACAACACGAGGCCCTGTCCATCCCGTCGGTTGCTGCCACCGATTCTCGGCGAACTTCAGGCGGGTGGTATCTCCACAGTGGACATTACGGTCGTGGTGGCCTTGGGCCTGCATCGGCCGCTGTCGAGCCAGGAACTGCGCGAACTCGTGGGACCCGATGTGTATGATTCGGTAAAAGTCGTCAACCACGACCCGGCCAATGTGGTTCGTGTCGGATGGACCAGGGCCGGCACACCGGTGGACCTGTTTCGACCTGTCGTGGACGCCGACGTCCGGGTCGGTTTGGGTAATATCGAGTTCCACTATTTTGCCGGGTATTCAGGGGGAGCGAAATCGATTCTCCCCGGGTGCGCCGGCGAAGAGACCGTAAGTGCCAACCACGGTCTGATGGTCGAGCCGGGAGCCCGGGCGGGTGTTCTCGAAAACAACCCGGTCCGAGCCGACCTCGAGGAAGGGGCGGCGATGGTCGGCCTCGATTTCATCCTAAATGCCATCGTCGACAGCGACCACCGGCTGGTTGCCGCGGTAGCTGGTGAGGCAACCCATGCCCATCGCCGCGGATGCCGCATATTGGCCCGGCGAGACGCCGTGGCGATTGACGGCAAGGCCGACATCGTGGTCGTGAGTGCAGGCGGCCTGCCGTCTGACCTGAATCTCTACCAGGCCCAAAAGGCGCTCGAAAACGCCGGTGCAGTCGTCAGGGACCGGGGTGTCGTCATCTGGGTGGCCGAGTGCCTGGAGGGCTACGGAAATTCCACCTTCGAAGAGTGGATGCGACAGGCGAATAAGCCTGAGCAGGTGCTGGAGCGCATCGCCCGCAAGTTCATTCTGGGAGGGCACAAGGCCGCGGCCATCGCGGCGGTCCTGGTGCGAGCGGATGTCTACCTCGTGTCGGCGATGGGGCCCAGGCTGCAGGATGCCTGCGGAATTGTGGGCTTCGAAAGTCTCGACACAGCCCTGCAAGCCGGGCTGGAGAGGGTGGGACCCGACCCGGCAGTCGCGGTCATTCCCCACGGGAGTTCGACCTTTCCGATAGCGGACGGAACAACAGAAGCTGCGTGAAGGTCGGGAGAGCGTCACGGGCGCGATGGCGGAACGGGGGCGTTCAGGCCCGTCTGCGAACCGGCTGCAGGGTTGCCTGCCGTGGGTTTTCCGGGTCCTCTTTGGCTCTTTGTGGGGACACGGTGTCGAGCTGGTCTCGGGGCAACCGAGCGAAGGAGGGCACGGGAAAGGTCTGCGTGAGGCCCCGGTGCCTCAGTTCGTGCCAGCGCCCGCACTTGAAGGCGGCGCGCAAATGCATCAGGTCGGCGACGGTTTCGGTTGTCCAGAACGTGCTGGGGGCTTTGAAGCGCAGGTTGATGACCCGGCGGATGGCGCTCTCCACGGGCTCGGATCCCACCGGCACCTTGCGACGAGTCAGCTTGGCGTAGGCCATGCGATGCGTGTGTCGTTCGAAGTAGTCGATGGCCGTGTTCATCTTGCGACCCCGCCGGCCGCGCGCTTCGGGTCTCAGAGCTTCGATGACCTGATGGACGCCGTCGGCTTCGCGACGCAGCACATGACGCAGCCTCTCGTACCTTTGCTGGCGCTCCGGCGCTTTGCGATCCCGACCCAACTCGATGGCGTCGTGCAGATGCTCGCTGGCGTGGTAGAAGTCGACCCCCTCGACCCAGCGCCGGGTGGGGATCTCGGCTTCCTGACGGATCTGGTCGCTGCGCTCCCAGATCCACTCCGCGCCGTCGGCGATGAACACCCCCCTCTGGGCGTGGGCGGCGCCCAGCAGGCGCAGATAGCCGATGATCAGCGCCCTGGTCGCCTCGGCATCCTCCAGCAGGGTGTCGTACAGAGGCCGCCGCAGCGGGTCGGCCTGGCCGTTGCGGTCGAGCACGTCGATCAACAGCACGCGCGGCTCCCGCCAGGGCGTGTCGAAGCGGTGGCGTCCCTTCTTCGTCCGGCGACCCGGACGCGGCGACCGGGTGCGCACCCGCCCTCCGTCGATGCTGACGCGCACCCGCAGGCCGGCCAGCGGACCGTTGGGGGCCACCGGGGTGCGCCGCGCCTGCGCCAGGGCCCCGTCCCGCAGCCCGATGTCGGCGCGAGCCGTGCTCTGCGCCACCCGCTTCAGCGTCGCGGTATCCACGGGCACACCGTGCTCCGCCAGCAACTGCACCGCCTCCTGGTAGCTGCCCGCCTGCACCGTGTACAAGGCCATCTGGCTCCGCGTGGCCGGAGACACCCGGTGGGCGATCCCCAACGCCTCCAGCACCGGATAGACGCCCGCTGCCCGTGGGACCCCGCCGCGTGCGCTTGCGACCCGGCCGGCGAGGCGTCTGCGGTCGCAGGTAGGGGGTCTCCACGACGCACAGCGCGCCGCCCGGCACCCATACCGACGTGGTGCGCTGACCTTTGTGGCGCAGCACCCCGTCATGGCGCTGCCGCGCCGCCTCCACCGCTTGCTCGACAAACGCCGCGTCCTGGTGCGCCCCGATCAGGTGGTGTCCCAGGATCTCGTCGGCCTGCCGACCCGCGGCCGCGCACACGCGTCTCTCCAGCTGCAGGAACTGCAACGGCGTGCGCGGCGCAGGCTCATCCCACAGGGCCTGCAGGCCCTCCATCGTCCCCGGTTCGGGGCTCGGCGTAATCGATACTCGTGCCATCGTCCGGCTCGCGGTTTCATCCGGGCAGTGGGGGGGGGGGCGAATGTACCCACACGAGGCTTTCTGCGCTCGTACTTTATGGCCCCCTTTACACCCATCCGCCCGAGCGTCACTCCCTGGGCGCGAGGTGGAACACTGGCTGGATGAATCAACCCTCGGGGGCAAGCGATGACCCCCGCAATTCCTTTCTGGCTGGCAGAATAAGGAGTACTCGACCCCCCTGGGAAGCAGGCCTAACCACTGGACAACCCCCGGGGGGTGTCGCGTCCATCCCGGTTCTGTCCGGGATAACCGCCCGGACATGGTAGAGTTAGGGGTCCCTTTATTAGGTCTGCGGCAGACCGCCCAATACACCGGTTTTCGGCGTGGGCAAATGGGCTTGCGTATCTACCCGATGGCCCCCGGGCCACATCTGCAAGTGCGTTTCGCTATTTCAGTGTGATTCCCGAGCCGGGCTCCCGAACAGGTCCAGCTGTGAGCTTGCCGGTTTGTGGATGGTGAAACCGGAGACACCGACGCCAAGTAGCCGGACACCCCGCTGGGGGGCTTGAGAACGCTGTAACAACTGAACGGCGAGATCCGCAATCACCTTGCCGTCAAACAGCCCTGTTGCATGTGTCCTTGACCGGGTAACGGTTTCGAAATCCGGGTAGCGAATCTTCACGGTGATAATGCGACCCCGCAGTCCCCGGCGCTGGAGGCGGGCGCCCACACCCTCGCTCAGGCGTTGCAGGGTCGCTCGCATTTCGTCGGCACTGAAAACATCCTCGGCAAAGGTCGTTTCGCTGCTGAGCTGCTTTGGATCCCGCCTGGGTCTGACCGGGTCATCGTCTCGACCCAGGGAACGGTGGTGGAGGTAAAGGCCCCGTTTGCCAAACTTATCAGTTAGTTTCTCCAGCCCTAGTTGCGCGAGCTGACCGATCGTTCCGACCCCCATCTCCATGAATTCCTTTTCCGTGACTCTTCCGACTCCGGGGATTTTGCCAACCGGAAGATCTTTGAGAAAATCAGCCACCTGCCCCGGCATGACGACGACAAGTCCGTCCGGTTTGCGCAGGTCGGAGGCCACCTTGGCAAGGAATTTATTGGGCGCCAGTCCGGCCGAGGCAGTGAGTCGGAGCCGTCGCCGGATATCGGATTTGAGCATCTTCGCGACCCGGTGCCCAAGGGGTACATCGAGCTTGTTGTTGGTGACGTCGAGATAGGCTTCGTCGAGAGCGACCGGTTCGATGAGATCCGTGTATTCGCTGAAGATCTTGTGAAGAGTTTCCGAAATTTTACGGTATTTTCCGAAATCGCCGGATACGCGAATAGCGTGAGGGCAGCGCGCCAGGGCCCTCTTCATCGGCATGGCGGAACGAATCCCGAATACGCGAGCCTCGTAGGAGGCCGCTGCAACCACCCCGCGGCCACTTGGGTCGCCACCGACAACCACTGGCTTTCCGGCGAGAGAAGGGTCGTCCCGCTGCTCGACCGAGGCGTAGAACGCATCCATGTCGACATGGATTACCTTGCGGTGTCCGGTAGTCGGGAGCGAAGGGTTCATCCCACCAAGGCCGCTGACAACCGAAAGCGGCTAAACCGGGAACGGCAATTCGCTGACGGTTACAGGAGAAGGGGTGCCCTCCACTTCCTCAAAGGCCAGTTCGGTACCGGGAGCGCAGAACTGGTGGCGAACGTAGGCGAGGGCAACCCGTGAACCCAGGGTGGGGGAAAGGGCCGAGGAAGTGATTTTGCCCGCCATGCGTCCATCGCTCGAGACCAGCCTGGAGGATCCGTCGATTCGACCGGCAGCTGGCATCCGCAGTCCGACCAGCCGCTGTTTCACTTTGTCGTACGTGTCGAGCCTGGCGATGACTTCCTGGCCCAGATAACACCCCTTGTCGAGGTGGATTGCTCGATCCAGTCCGGCTTCCCAGGGGTTGTGATCCTCCGTCAACTCCCGCTCCAGTGCCGGGCAACCTTCTTCGACCCGGATGGTTTCAAAACCGCCATCACTCAGTTGAACGGCTCCCGCGCCATGCATTCGCGAACCCAAGGTCCTGAGGTCAGCAAAATCTCCGATCACCCGGACACCTGGAAGGCGGCCATAGTGCAGCCCGAGGAACCTCGGCTTCTGGCCTTCGGATGAGATCAGGCGATGGGGTGGGATCGTACCGCCACCTTTCATTACCGGGGCAACTTCGGAAAGGATGGGGAGTGACTCGGGCCCGATTACGTCCATCGCGGTCGTCTCGGGAGTCAGGTCTCGAATCGAGATTTCCTCGTTGAAAATGTAGCGGTCGAGCCACTCGACCAGCCGCCCCCCGTTGGAGGAGGGAATCACAAGGAGGGTGTTGTTACCATCGAGGCGGGTGAAGCTTCCCCAGGAAACGATACGGCCCCGATTGTCGGGGAACACCGCCTCGAGTCCATCGCCCGGTGGAAGGTCGAGAAAATGGTTGGTTGTCAGGCGGTGCAGGATGCCGAGGTGATCCGCGCCAGAGAACAGAAGACGGGTGTAGTGCGTGATATCCCTGAAAGCCGTCCGGTTTCTCGCGGCTGCAGTTTCCACCCCAAGTTCCGCGCTGGAGCGGTTCACGAGGCTCGGTGCCTCCGTCGGTTGGGCAATTCCAGCCATGTTTCCGGTTCGAAGTCAAGAATTGTTGTTTTGAACTTGCACCTGTCAGGAAGAGAATGCTGTCGGAATACTCCGCTACAGTGCGGGTATTTCCAGTGCCAAATGCCGTAGCGTTTCCTCACTATGGTTTTTACGATGGAGTCAAGATACACTTCAAGCGTGTCGCGGCAATCGGAATCTGCCGCTGAATCTGAGGGCTTGACCCTGGTCGAGACTGCAAAATCTTCGTCCGACCAGGAAACAGTGGGTAGGGCACGGCAATCCTGACGATTGAAGGTGAGTGGGAGTGCGGATCCTTTGCAGAAAGGGATGAAGTTGAACGGCGTGGCACCCCGGAACGGGGATGGGGTGGTAGCCAAGGGCGAGACTAGGAAATTTCGGCCAGGCTTTCAGTCGTCGAGGGATTTTCCCCACAGGGGGAGACCGATGCCGCAGGTGAGCGGCTTCGACCGCTCGCTGAACGTGCTGGCAATGATTCCCTCAGCCAGCCAGCCCCAGGTCCAGCAGGTTGCCGGTGCCGGCTTGATGCCGATCGATCGGTTCAGTTCCCACACCGGATAGGATAGACGAGCATCGCCTGGGGCTCGTGGATAGGGAGAAGGGGAGCACGCGGAGATTCACCGGGATGCCCCCGAAAGACGGCTTGCCTGGAAATTCTCACCGGCTCCCAGAGAGGAGGGAGTGACCTGTCCGCCCCACTCCGGCCTGCACGGGAGTGTCGGGATCTGGTGACGCACGCCCGTGTCATGCAAGCGGCGAAAAATCTCTACCTCCGGAATGGCGACTGAAAATCTCTACCTCCGGAATGGCGACTGTCGGTTGCGTGAGCTGGACCATTTGCCTATATTGGCACACTACATACGGAACGACCATGAGCATGAGCGGAAGCGGCGAATCACTCCAAACGCTTCCGCTTTTTATATGCACCCCTTCCAAGGCATCGGAGGGGAGTTCGTGTATTGGGTTTTCGCAGTGGTGGACAAAGGGGGATCCACACGTTGCGGCGATTGCTCGAGACCAGGAGTGTCATCCCAATGAGCGAAGTGTACCTGTCGAGAGAAGGCTACCAGAAGCTCCAGGAGGAACTGCGTGAACTGAAGGGAACCGAACGTCCGACCGTTCGGGCGGCTCTCCAGCACGCGAGAGAGTTCGGGGACTTGTCCGAGAACGCGGAATACTCGGCGGCCAAGGAGCGCCTGATGTTCCTTGAGCAGCGGATCAACAAACTCGAGGAGGTTCTCAGCAGGGCTCGACTCATCGAGAACGAGAACATTCCGGACGACAAGGTGTACATCGGGGCTACGGTCGAGCTGCTCGATCTCGAGAAAAATAGAGAACTTACCTACACCTTGGTGTCTCCAGAAGAGGCCGACTTCGAGCAGGGAAAAATCTCCACTGTGTCACCGATCGGGAAAGGCCTTCTCGGCCACCAGGAGGGGGAGGAGGTCGAAATTCAGGTTCCTGCGGGACGCCTTTACTACAAGATCGTCAGCATTTCCCGCTGAAAGCCGACCGCGGCAACCGACCCTTGGCGGAACTTCCGCTCCCAGAAGCTGTTGAGTAGTGTCCCACACCCTGACCACTGGTGCATCCGGGCGAAATTGTGTCCGCATAGGTATCTTTTGGGATGTCGGATGTACCCCTGTAGCCGCTCATCCGCTTCCCACGATGGTTTCCCCGGCAGTTGCCAGGAGCACGTCGTCCATGGGTCGCAAAGCCCCGATCATCGAACTTAGTGCTGGCCAGGAGGAGGAGTTGAAGCGTCGGATTCGTCGGCCCACAGGGGAGCAACGCGTGGCCGAACGGGCTCGGATCATCCTGGCTGCCGGCACCGGAGAAACCAATAAAGAGTTGGCGAGACAGTTGGGCCTGAACCGAGACACGGTGAGCCTGTGGCGCCAACGCTGGGCTCAAGCCCGAGAGCGGCTGGCGCGCGCCGAAGAGCGCTCGCTGGCGGCTCTGAGTCGGTACATCGGGGATCTCCTGGTGGACGCGCCTCGTTCGGGTCGCCGGGGGGACTTCAGTGCGGAGCAGATCATACAGATCATCGCCATCGCCTGTGAAGATCCGCAAGCGCCGTCGGATCGTCCGGTCAGTCATTGGACCCCCCGGGAGGTGGCCGCAGAGGCGGTGAAGCGCAAGATCGTGCCCCGGATTTCGGTGCGCACGGTGGGGCGTTTTTTAAAATCAGGCCGATCTTAAGCCGCATCGAAGTCGCTATTGGCAGAACGCAACGCCGGAGGACCCCGAACAGTTTCGCAACGAGGTGAGTGCGGTATGCTCCTTGTATGCGCACGCCGCCCAACTCCATGAACAGGGAGTCCATCTGATCTGTTGCGACGAGAAAACCGGCATGCAAGCCCTGGAACGGGCCCATCCTACCCGCCTCCCCATTCCCGGAGCGTCGAGCGCCGGGAGCAGCACTATGTCCGCTCACGGCACGCAGTGTCTGATCGCCAACTTCGAGGTCGCCACGGGGCACATCGTACGCCCCACGGTGTCGTCGACGCGCACCGAAGAGGACTTCGCCAACCACGTACTACAGACGGTGGCCACCGACTTGGAAGGGAAATGGATTTTCATCGTCGACACCCTCGACACGCATCCATCCGAATCCCTGGTCCGCCTGGTAGCGGCCCTGGGCGACAGGAAAGAGGATTTGGGCAAGAAAGGACAACGCGGGATCCTGCGCTCGAAAGCCACCCGCGCCGCCTTCCTGCAAGATCCCCGCCATGGCATTCGTTTCGTGTACACCCCCAAGCACGCCTCGTGGCTCAACCAGATCGACCTGTGGTTCAGCATCTTGGTCCGCCGTCTGCTCAAGCGCGCCAGCTTCGCCTCGGTGGACCAGCTCAAAGAGCGCGTTCTGGCCTTCATCGAATACCGGAACGTGTCAATGAGAATGAGACACTTCGCGTGAAAGTTTACTGTTTTATCCGTGCACATTCGACGGTTTTCGGAGGTGGGTTGATCCACACCTCGGCCGGTACCCTGGGCGCCTGAGGGGGCCCGTTGACGAAGCGCTCGGGATGTCGTGTGCAGGCGTCATCGAGGACGCGTTGCCGCGCAGACTGGAGCTCCTCGGCGCGCCCGTGATGTACTGCCTCCGGTGTCAGCAGGCCCAATCCGCTATGGCGATGGCGGGTGTTGTACCAGAGGAAGAACGAGCGAAAGTAGGTTCGCGCCTGCTCCGGGTCGGCAAAGCGGCCCGGGTAGGTTGGCGCGTATTTGACGGTTTTGAACTGGCTCTCCGAATAGGGGTTGTCGTCGGCCGTTCGCGGCCGGCTGTAGCTGGCCAGGACATCGAGATCGACCAGCAGCTGCGAGAAGGTCTTGGCCGTCATCGGCGCGCCCCGATCCTGGTGCAGGGTCAGCTGCCCCGGCTCGATGGCTTGCTTGTGGCAGGCGGCCTGGATCAGGCGCCGTGCGCCGCCGGCGCTTTCCCGGGTGGCCACCATCCAGGCGACGACGTAACGCGAAAACAGGTCGAGCACCACGTAAAGCGGATACGTCCCCCATGTACGCGGGCCCGCCAGACGGGTGATGTCCCACGTCCAGACCTGGTTGGGGGCCCTGGCCACCAGCCGTGGCGGTTCGGCCCGAGGGTGGCGGCGCTGGCGACGGCGTTCCCGCACCTCGCCGGCGCCGTGAAGCAGACGATACATCGTGCGTTGGGAGCACAGGTAGCGTCCTTCCTCCAGGAGATTCGCGTATACGGCGGCCGGGGCCTGGTCGACGAAACGGTCTTCGTGCAGGGTAGCCAGCACCTGGGCGCGCTCTTCCGGGGCCAAGGCGCGAGGCGAACGGCGCCGCGCCGCGTCCCGGCGTGGCCGCGGGGGGGTGCGGTGCCGATAGACCGAAGCGCGGGCCACCCCCAGGGCGCGGCAAGCCGGGGCCACTCCGACGGTACCCGCCAACTGTTCGACCGCCGCGCTCATGCGTCGTCGCCGTTGGCGGGCCGGTTCAGGGGGATGCCCAGGATCTCGGAGGCTTTTTTTTGGATCTCGAGGATGGCCTGGGCCTGCTCCAGACGCCCCCGCAGACGGGCGTTTTCTTTGCGCAAGCGCTCGTTGTCGCTGGCCACCGGGTCCCGACGACGGCCCTGGGGGCCCCGCGGCGTGGCCAACGCCTGCAACGAGCCTTCCCGGCGCGCCCGTCGCCAGGCGGCTAGCTGCGAGGAATACAGGCCTTCGCGGCGCAGTAAGGCGCCTACCTCCCCCGGCGCCCGGCAGGCATCGGCTTCTTCCAGTACCCGCAGCTTATACTGCGCACTGAAGTGCCGGCGCTTGGCCCTCTCGGGCACTTCCGGGTCCGGACGAGAACCCTCAGGGGAGGACCCTCCCACGGGTACCGTCGTTCGATCCGCTCTTCCAGTACGGGAAGCCATCCTCTATCGCTCTCCTTTCCGCCCTCCAAACTACACTAAACTCGGATGGGGAAGGTGCCTCACTCTATATTGGCACGTAGGGTACTTCAACCGCACGCTGGCCAAGCCTTTCAAGTGGACCTACACCGGCCGCGCCCTCGTCGCCTGAATAGGCGGACAGTTTTCTGAGACGATACACTAGTGGTCGATCCATTTAGAATTGCGGAATAAAAGTGGCAGCCGTATCCTTTTTACCGATCCCCTTTATTGGAAAAGGAGTACGGCGTTGCCCAAGAAGAGATACCTCGTCACTCTCACCCCGGAGGAGCGCCCCTATGTGCACGGACTCATCTCCAAGGGGAAAGCGGCTGCTTTCAAGCAGCGGCATGCGCGCATTCTCCTGAAGACGGATCAAGGATCGCAGGGAGACGGCTGGACCGACGAACAGATCGGGCACGCTCTCGAGGTCCATTCCAGCACGGTCGAGCGCCTGCGCAAACGATTTGTCGAAGAAGGCCTGGAGGCCGCCCTCCAACGCAAGGAGCAGACGAACCGCAGGGCCAAGACCATCCGACGGAGAAGCCGAGGCTCGTCTCGTAGCGCTGGCCTGTAGCCCGCCGCCGGAGGGAAGGAAGGGCTGGACCCTCAAATTGTTAGCAGACCGCCTGGTTTCGTTGGAGGTGGTCGACCGGGTCAGCCCGGAAACGGTCCGCAAGACGCTAAAAAAAACGCATTGAAGCCCTGGCGGCAGGAAATGTGGTGCCTGCCGGGCGCCCCCAGTGCCGAATTCGTTTGGGCCATGGAGGATGTGCTGGATATCTATACCCGGCCCTACGATCCCACCCGTCCCACGGTATGCCTGGACGAGACGAGCAAACAGCTGGTGGGAGAGGTGCGGGCCCCTCTTCCGGCGATTCCTGGACATGCGGCTCGGTATGATCATCACTATGTCCGCAACGGCGTGGCCACCGTATTCATGATGCTGGAACCGCTTACCGGCCGCTGCCAAGTCCAGGTCACGCAGCGCCGCACCAAGAAAGATTGGGCTCAGGTGATGAAAAGATCTGGTCGATCGCTGCTACCCGGAAGCCGATGCCCTGACCTTGGTCATGGACAATCTGAGCTCGCACCAGAAGGCGGCTTTGTACGACGTCTTTGCGCCCGAAGAAGCCAAACGCATCGCCGATAAAATCGATATTCACTTCACCCCGAAACGGGGTAGCTGGCTCAATATGGCCGAAATCGGGTTGAAGGTGCTTTCCCGGCAGTGTCTGGACCGGCGCATCGGCACGATTCAGCAACTGAGCAAAGAAGTCCACGCCTGGCTCTCCCAACGCGAGAAGAGTCCAACGAGGGTCAAATGGCAATTCACCACCGACGATGCGCGCATCAAGCTGCACCGCCTCTATCCAGCATTACTACATAGGTGAACCACTAGTGTCCTGCGGCACAATTGTAGCTATTTATTATCCTTGTACAAGGGCTGTCCCCCCCTGAGTACAAGGGCTGTCCCCCCTGATTGCCCTTTCTTCCCACGACGGCCTCCCCGTACGATACACCAAAGGAGTACGTCAACCCCATGCGAATCGCTCCGGCCCTCGAGCTCAGCGCTCGACAGCAAGAGATTTGGAGCGGTTGGTTCGTCGTTCCACGGGGGCGCAGCGTCTGGCCCGACGGGCGCGCATCGTGCTGGCCGCGGCCCGAGGGGGGCTCAACCGGGATCTGGCCCGGGACCTGGGGGTGGATGTGGGGACGGTGGGCCGGTGGCGCCGACGCTGGGCGGCGGCCCAGGAGCGCTTGCACGCGGCCGAACACCGCGCCTGCCGGTCGGATGTGAGCCGCTGCATCACCGAGACTCTGGTAGATGCCCCACGCGCGGGCTGGCCGGGGGTGTTCACCCCCGAGCAAATCGTCGCCATTATCGCCCTCGCCTGTGAGCTGCCGCAGGACGCGCAACGCCCGGTGAGCCACGGGACGGCCCGAGAGGTGGCCGAAGAGGCGGTGAAACGAAACATCGTGGCGAGCATATCGACCCGTACGGTGGGTCGTTTTTTAAAAGCAGGCGGACCTCAAGCCGCATCGGACCCGGTCTTGGCTCAATCCGGCGCCCGAGGAGGCGGACTCCTTTGGCCCTAACGTGGCCACGGTCTGTTCCCTGTATGAGCAAGCCCGGACGCTCCACGAGCACGGGGTGCATTTGATCTGCTGCGACGAGAAGACCGGCAGGCAGGCAACGGAGCGCCTGCATCCTACCACGCCGGCGATTCCCGGATATATCGAGCGCCGGGAGGAGCACTACATCCGCCACGGCCCGCAGTGTCTGATCGCCAACTTCGAGGTCGCCACCGGTCGTATCCTGGCCCCGACGCTGGCCCCGACGCGCACCGAAGAGGACTTCGCCAACCACTTCTTGCAGACGCTGAGGACCGATCGGGAGGGCGAATGGATCTTCATCGTCGACAACCTCAACACGCATCAGTCCGAATCCCGGGTGCATCTGGTGGCGGTTCTGTGCGACCTTGATCAGGATCTGGGAAAGAAGGGGCGGGGCGCTCCGGGATCCTGCGCTCGAAAGCCTCCCGCGCTGCCTTCCTGGCCGATCCCGGGCACCGTATTCGGTTCGTGTATACGCCCAAACGCGCCTCGTGGCTCAACCAAATGGAGCTGTGGTTCAGCATCCTGGTCCGGCGCCTGCTCAAACGCGCCAGCTTCGCCTCGGTGGACCAGCTCAAAGAGCGCGTTCGGGCCTTCATCGAATACTTCAACCGCACCCTGGCCAAGCCGTTCAAATGGACCTCCACGGGCAAGGCCCTGATGGCCTGATAGTAATAAAGTGAAGTGGTTCATTTGTGCCGAGCAGCACTATCTGTTGGACTATATTGACACACCAATTCAGGTTTCTTACCTTATTAAGTCTGTAACTTTTTGGTGAATGCGGCTTGGTCGGATGTCCGAAGGGGCCGGGTTGCGAACGCTGCGGGAGTAGCTCAGTTGGCTAGAGCGCGAGCCTTCCAAGCTCGATGTCGCGGGTTCGAGTCCCGTTTCCCGCTCCATTTTCAGGTTACGTGGCCGATGTAGCTCAGTCGGTAGAGCGCGTCCTTGGTAAGGACGAGGTCACCAGTTCAATCCTGGTCATCGGCTCCAGATACTCTCGTTATTTATAACTCCATAGCTGGAATCAAGTTAGACCAAGATACGGCTTGGTCTTTGCGGGCTGTATCGCCACGTAACGTCAGCTGAATTGAGGCACGCCCGGCATGCCACGCGACCAAATACACCTTGCATGCGACAGTTGCAGCAGGCACAACTACACGACCACCAAGAACAGGCGCACACATCCCAGCCGCGTGGAATACAGGAAATACTGCCGGTTCTGCCGCAAACACACGTCTCACCGAGAGACCCGTTGAATTAATGCGGGTCGACCGACACACGAGTCTGTTAGGTCTGTAGCTCAATTGGTAGAGCACTGGTCTCCAAAACCAGCGGTTGCAGGTTCGAGTCCTGCCAGGCCTGGTTTTTTCCAGAGCAGGTAGTGGGAATCCGGGCTACGGGGGATGTGGGAAAAAGTCACCACTTTCTTGGTCGAAGTTCGCACGGAGTTTACGAGGGTCATATGGCCAACGCGAACCGAACTGGTCAATTCGACCACCATTGTGATCGTGTTTTCCATAGCCTTCGCCATCTTCATCGGGTTATTCGACCTGGTTTTGTCCTACGTGCGCTCAATCCTGCTTGTCTGAGGCCCTCGTCGTTAACGTGAATTCCCCCCCTCCGCAGTCTCAATCCACAGCAGGCGAGGAAGCTCTCAAGCAGTGGTATGCCCTGCACACCTACTCGGGACACGAAAACAAGGTCAAGACCTACCTGGAATCGCTGATCCAATCAGGTGATGCGGGAGGAGCCATCTACCAGGCTGTGGTCCCGACCGAAGAGGTCGTGGAGATGAAAGGGGGCAAGAAGACCGTTACGAAGAAGCGCTTTCTACCAAGCTACGTACTCGTCGAAATGGAGATGAACAAGGACGCTTGGCACGTGGTGACCAACATACCCGGAGTAACGAATTTCGTCGGGCCTGCTCGCAAGCCGCAGGCACTCACTCAGGAAGAGGTTTCCCACATTCTCGGCCATATAGATCGCCGCAAGTCGCAGGAGATTGAGGAGATCCCTTTCCTGGTCGGGGATCAGGTCAAGGTCAACGACGGGGCGTTCAAGGACTTTGTCGGCACGGTTCAGGAGGTGATTCCCGAGAAACGCAGGCTGAAGATAATGGTCAGCATTTTCGGGCGCGGGACTCCCGTCGAACTCGATGTCCTGCAGGTAGAGCCGGCCGAAGAGCGTTCAGCCATCCGCTGAGCGAAGGGCCAAACAGGCGATTTGGTGAGGCGAACGAATACCTATGGCGAAAAAAGAACTCGCAGTCATTAAGCTGCAGATACCGGCCGGAAGTGCGAGCCCAACTCCTCCCGTGGGGCCGGCCCTCGGTCAACACGGCGTCAACATTATGGAGTTCTGCAAGGCGTTCAACGCAAGCACTCAGGACGGACAGGGGTTGATCATACCAGTGGTGATTACCGTATATGCCGACCGCAGCTTTACCTTCATTACCAAGACTCCGCCGGCCTCGGTGTTATTAAAAAAAGCGGCAGGTATCGAGAAGGGATCGGGAGTCCCGAACCGCGACAAGGTCGGTACCGTGACCCGCGACCAATTAGTCGAGATTGCCGAGACGAAGATGGAAGACCTTAACGCCGATTCGGTCGTCTCCGCCGTGGAGATGATCGCTGGAACTGCCCGCAGCATGGGTCTGATCGTCGCCTCCCCGGGGCAAAATCTGCAACAAGCTGAGGCATCGCAAAATGAAGCGGGAAACGTCGGTGCCTAAGGAGTCGGTGCCTAAGGATAGGAGAATGACGTGCCCAAGCGAAGCAATAGCTACAAGCAGGCTATCGCCATCTACGACAAACGCGAGGCCGTGACACTCGAAGCGGCCATCAAGATGGTCCAGTCTTTTCCCAAACGTGGATTCGACGAGTCCGTAGAGTTGGCGTTCAATCTCGGGATCGACGGTCGGCAGGCTGACCAATCGATTCGCGGTACGGTCATGTTGCCGCACGGAACGGGCAAGGAAGTCAGGATTGTGGTCATCACCCAGGGGGATCTTGTGAAAGAGGCAGCCGACGCCGGGGCGGACTTTGTCGGTGGGTCGGATATCGTCGAAAAGATTCAAAACGGATGGCTTGATTTCGATCTCGTAGTCGCATCGCCCGACATGATGGGGCAAGTTGGAAAACTCGGAAGGATCCTCGGTCCGAGAGGGATGATGCCGAACCCGAAGACGGGGACCGTAACCCGCGCCATCGCTCAGGTAGTCAGGGAATCCAAGGCAGGTCGCATCGAGTATCGCGCGGACAGCAAATCGGGCAACAATGCTCAGGCTCCGATCGGTAAACTCTCTTTTTCGGAATCGGATCTGCTCGCCAATGCCAAGGTTTTTTCCGAGGCCATCCTGCGCAGCAGACCGGCTTCGGCCAAGGGGCAGTTCATCAAAAAAGCGGTTATGTCCTCGACGATGGGCCCCGGAATTCGGATCGACCCCTCATCCATTTCCCTGTAGCAGCGCTCAGGCCGCTCATGAGAGGATTCAGCTAGGAACCGATGCCCACAGAAGAAAAGAGAGAATCGGTCGCCAACCTGTCCCGGAAGATGTCCGAAGCCAGGTCCATTTTCCTTGCCGACTTCACCGGAGTCGACGTCGAATCGGTGACGCGATTGCGGCGTTCGCTCCGCGGCGCTTCGGTCGAATACGAGGTCGTTAAGAACAGGCTTGCCAAGCTCGCCGTCGAGGATGCCGGGCTGGAGGGGTTGACCGACTATCTGAGAGGTCCGACGGCTATGGCCTTTGCCCTCGACGATCCTGTTGCGCCGGCAAAAATACTGCAGCAGTTCATCGACGACGGCGGCAAGCTCGCCATCAAAAGTGGCTACATGGATGGACAGGTGCTGACTGCCGACCGGGTTGTGGAGCTATCCAAGCTGCCCTCGCGCGAGGAATTGCTGGGCAGGATGGTAAACTCGGTCCAGAGTCCGATTTACGGGCTCGGCTCCACGCTGACCGGTTTACTGCGAAGTGTAGTAGGCGTGCTGTCGGCTATCGAAGAACAGAAGCGCAACGAACGACAGACAACTCATGATGGAGGTCCATGACAATGAGCGAAGAGGCAACAGTGAGCCCGAAAATTGAAGAAATCATCGACACCGTAGGCAGTCTCACGGTGTTGGAGCTCGCTGAACTGGTAAAGGCGCTTGAGGAAAAGTTCGGCGTATCTGCGGCCGCCCCGATGATAGTGGCTGGCGCTCCCGCAGATGGAGATGATTCCGCGGTCGCCGCCGAAGAGAAGGACTCATTCGATGTCGTGCTGACCAGCGCCGGAGACAAGAAGATCCAGGTGATAAAGGTGGTCCGGGAGATCACCAGTCTCGGCCTGAAGGAAGCCAAGGCCCTCGTCGACGAAGCCCCCAAGGCGGTGAAGGAAGGAATCACCAAGCAGGAGGCGGAGGAGATCCAGACCAAGCTCTCCGAAGTGGGCGGTACAGTGGAGATCCAGTAGACCAATGCCCGAGCGGCTGCGCCCTTCAAAAAGCGATTTCACCACGGTTGCCGGGGTTGCCCGCTAAAATCCCATCACTGCGACTCGTCAGGGTCCAGCGACATTTCCGAGCATTCCATCCCTCTCCCCTGCGGGGAATGCCGGCGGCTATCTGTGACTGCAGGCAGTATGCTCTGCGTGGCGCCCGCATGTTAAGTAGCCTGTTCGTCTCCATCCACCTCAAAGAGGAGGTCCAGCCTTGAGCGGAAAAAATAACAGCGGTATCGACAGACAGTCCTTTGGCAAAATCAAGGAAGTCGTCGCCATGCCGAATCTGCTCGAAGTGCAGATCGAGTCTTATCGGTCGTTCCTGCAACTGGAGACACATCCAAAAAAGCGACAGCGACGGGGATTGCACCTTGTGTTTGAAAGTATTTTCCCCATTTCGGACACACATAACATCTATACCCTCGAGTACTCCGACTACTCGATCGGAAATCCACGCTACAGCGTCGAGGAATGTCGTGAGAGGGGAATGACGTTTGCAGCGCCGTTGAGATCTACGCTCCGCCTCGTGACCCGGGACAAGGACAGTCCCGAAAAACCGGTCAAAGACGTGGTGGAGCAGTCGGTGTTTCTCGGAGAGCTTCCCCTGATGACCGAGCAGGGCACTTTCGTCATCAACGGCGCCGAACGCGTTGTCGTCAGTCAGCTGCACCGCTCGCCAGGTGTGTTTTTCGACGAGACGATGCATCCGAACGGGAAGCGACTGTTCTCGGCCCGCATCCTGCCTTCAAAAGGCCCGTGGCTCGAGTTCAGTATGGATATAAACGACATCATGTATGTCCACATCGACCGGCGCCGTAAGCTCCCGGTAACCCTTCTCCTGCGGGGGCTTGGGTTTTCCAAAAACGGCGAGGTTATGTCCCTTTTTCGCGAAGAAGTGCAAGAGGAGATGGGAGACGAACTAAACGGACGTTATCTCGGTAGGGAAGACGTCGTGAACAGGGATACCGGCGAGGTGATCGTTGAGGGATACGAGGAGATCACCGAAGAAAACCTCCAAGCGCTGAAGGAAAGCGGCATCGATACCGTCAGCTTGCTTGCCGGTCCGGATGCGAACGATCCCGGGGTCCTTGAAAACACCCTGAAGAAGGATCCCAGCGACAGCGAAGAAGATGCCCTTACCCGCATCTACAATCTGCTGCGCCCTGGGGATCCCCCTAACATAGAGACCGCCCGCGGCTTGCTCGATCGCCTGTTCTTTCACGCCAAGCGATACAATCTGGGCGATGTCGGACGGCATCGCATCAACAGCCGGCTCGAGCTCGAAGTCCCCGTCGAAAGCACCATCCTTCACCTCGAAGACTTCATGTGCATCATCAACTACCTGTTGGAGTTGCGCATGGGCCAGGGATTCACCGACGACATCGACCACCTGGGCAATCGCCGAGTTCGCCTTGTGGGCGAATTGTTGGCAAACCAGTTCAGCATCGGCTTGACGCGCATGTCGCGTACGATACGCGAACGCATGAACCTCAAGGACGACGAGCAGATCACCCCGCACGATCTCGTCAACGCCCGTACCGTGTCCACGGTGGTTCAGGCATTCTTCGGCAGTAGCCAGCTTTCCCAGTTCATGCAGCAGAACAACCCTCTCGACGAACTGACCCACAAGCGACGCCTGAGCGCTCTCGGGCCAGGCGGATTGAGTCGGGACCGCGCAGGTTTCGAAGTGCGGGACGTTCATTATACCCACTATGGCCGCATCTGTCCGATCGAGACGCCCGAAGGCCCGAACATTGGCCTGATCTCTTCTCTGAGTACATTCGCCCGTGTCAACTCTTTTGGGTTCCTCGAGACACCGTACCGCAAGGTGGTGAACGGCATGGCAACGCAAGAGATCGAGTTTCTTTCGGCGGATCAGGAAGATCGCTTCACGATTGCCCAAGCGAACGAAATGGTCGACGAAAACGGAAAGTTTGCCAATGCTCTGGTCAAGGCGCGCCGGCGCGACGACTATCCGATGGTGCCCCCCGAAGAGACCCAGTACATGGATGTCTCTCCGAAGCAGTTGGTCAGTGCCGCTGCGGCTTTGATCCCTTTCCTCGAACACGATGATGCCAACAGGGCGCTGATGGGCTCCAACATGCAGCGCCAAGCTGTGCCGTTGCTGTTTACGGAGGCCCCGCTCGTCGGCACCGGTATGGAAGAAAAAGTCGCCCGCGATTCAGGGGCAGTAATCCTCGCGCGCAACCCAGGAGTAGTCCTGACGGTGGATTCTGACCGTATCGTCGTAGAGCGCGACAAGCGCAGCAGTACCCCGCTTTCACCCCTCGACACCGCGGACACGGACGAGTACAAGCTCATCAAGTTCAGCCGCAGCAACCAGGACTGCTGTATCAACCAGCGGCCGGTCGTGCGCGTTGGCGACAAGGTCTCCAAGGGCCAAGTCATCGCTGACGGCCCGGCTACCGATTCGGGTGACCTCGCTTTGGGTATGAATGTTCTGGTTGCTTTCATGCCTTGGAACGGCTACAACTTCGAGGACGCCATCGTCATCAGCGAGCGCGTGCTGAAGAAGGACGTGTTCACATCTGTTCACATCGAGGAGTTCGAGCTGCAGGTGCGCGACACCAAGCGCGGCCAGGAGGAGATTACCCGCGAGATTCCCAACGTCAGCGAGCAGGCGGTGCGCAACCTCGACGATGAAGGGATCGTTCGGATCGGAGCGGAGGTCGGCCCTGGAGACATCCTCGTGGGCAAAGTGACCCCGAAAGGGGAGACGGAGCTGTCGCCGGAAGAGAGGCTCCTGCGTGCCATATTCGGAGAGAAGGCCGGAGACGTCCGCGATGCCTCTCTCAAGGCCCCTCCCGGAATGGAGGGGGTCGTCATAGGCCGCAAAATTTTCTCGCGCAAGGACCGCGGCGACGCGTCGCGCAAGAAGGAGAAAGCGGAGATTGCCCAAATGCGGGCAGAAGCGGTAGGCAATAGTAAGCGCTTGCGTGAAGAACGCGACCGCCAGCTTGTCGAGCTGCTTCGCGGTCACAAACTCAATACCCTGCTCAGCCAGGAGGACAACAGCGTAGTCGTCCGCGAGGGAACCCAGATCAGCGCTCGACTGCTGGAACAGGTCGATTTTTCGACCCTGGTCGCCGACCAGGGGTGGACCGAGAGCCAATCGGAAAGTGACAGCGTGGACACTCTGCTTCGTTATACCTCCGAGCAGATCCAGCTGGTCGAGGAGCAGACCGAGAGGGCGATCGAGCGCTTGACCCGTGGAGACGAGCTGCCCCCGGGCATTCTTCAGCTGGTCAAGGTGCACGTCGCCAAGAAGCGGAAGCTGTCTGTCGGCGACAAGATGGCGGGCCGTCATGGCAACAAAGGTGTGGTCGCAGCCATTGTTCCCGAGGAGGACATGCCCTACCTCGACGACGGCACGCCGGTTGACATCGTTCTCAATCCTCTCGGGGTGCCTTCGCGTATGAATCTGGGCCAGATCTTCGAGACCCATCTCGGTTGGGCTGCCGAAGCACTCGGCCTGCACGTGGCAACTCCCGTGTTCGACGGTGCTTCGCTCGAGGAAGTCAAAGCAATGCTCAATGAGGCGGGGTTGCCCGAGGACGGCAAGGCGACCTTGTTCGACGGGCGCACCGGTCAATTGCTAGACAAAAGGGTGACCGTGGGTTACATCTACATGCTCAAGCTTACGCACCTAGTTGCGGACAAAATCCACGCCCGCTCGATCGGACCGTATTCGCTGGTCACGCAGCAGCCGCTGGGCGGCAAGGCGCAGTTCGGCGGGCAGCGCTTCGGAGAAATGGAGGTTTGGGCCCTGGAAGCATATGGATCGGCTTATACACTGCAGGAAATGCTTACCGTGAAGTCGGACGACGTGGCCGGCCGTTCGCGCATCTACGAGGCGATCGTCAAGGGGGAGAACCCGCCCGAGCCGGGGATTCCAGAATCCTTCAATGTGCTGGTCAAGGAGCTTCAGAGTCTTTGCCTCGACGTGATTCTGGAAGACAGCATGGTATCGGAAACCTACTGACTCGCTGACTCCGCGGGCCCAGCGAACCCATCGTGAGAATATCCGGTCGCACTCGACCTTACTGAATAAGGGAGCGCAACGTGATCAAGATGACCAACTCTCGAAAGCCGACGGACTTCGACTCCATCCGCATTCAGCTCGCGTCGCCGGACACCATCAGGTCCTGGTCGCACGGTGAGGTTACAAAACCGGAAACGATCAACTACAGATCCTTCAAGCCGGAGCGCGACGGCCTCTTCTGCGAGCGCATTTTCGGACCTGTCAAGGACTGGACTTGCCACTGCGGCAAATACAAGGGTATTCGCTATCGCGGCGTTGTATGCGATCGCTGCGGCGTCGAAGTGACCCAAGCCAAGGTGCGTCGCGAACGGCTCGGCCACATCGAGCTAGCTGTTCCCGTTTCACACATATGGTACTTCAAGTCGCTGCCTTCCCGCATCGGGGCCTTGCTGGACGTGTCGATGCGCAACCTCGAGCGCATCCTCTACTACGAGTCCTACGTGGTAATCGATCCCGGGGATTCCGATCTCGAGAAGATGGCACTGCTGACCGAAGAGGAGTTGATGGATGTGCGCGAGCAGGGCAATGACCCCATAGTCGGCATGGGGGCCCCGGTCGTGCAGGATCTGCTCGCCGACATCGATATCGAAGAGCTCTCAGCGGAATTGCGGGCGCGAGTGCGCATGGAAACATCGATTCAGCGCAAGCAGGAGGCGCTGAAGCGCCTGAAGGTAGTCGAGGCTTTTCGCCAGTCCGAGAACAGGCCGCAGTGGATGATTCTTGACGTTATTCCGGTGATTCCCCCCGACCTGCGGCCCCTGGTCCCCCTTGAAGGGGGCCGCTTTGCGACATCCGACCTCAACGATCTCTACCGACGCGTGATCAATCGCAACAATCGCCTTAAGAAGTTAATTGGCATAAAAGCTCCCGAGGTTATACTGCGCAACGAGAAGCGCATGCTTCAGGAAGCGGTCGACGCCCTGTTCGACAACGGCCGCCGCTCCCGGGCTGTGCGTGGTGACGGCAACCGCTCGCTTAAGTCGCTGAGCGACCTGCTCAAGGGAAAACAGGGGCGTTTCCGCCAGAACCTGCTGGGCAAACGCGTCGATTACTCCGGCCGTTCGGTGATCGTCGTCGGACCAGAACTCAAGTTGCACCAGTGCGGCCTTCCAAAAGGGATGGCCCTGGAGCTGTTCAAGCCGTTCGTGATTCGCAAGCTCGAGGAGAAGGGCCTGGTCCAGACAGTCAAGAGCGCCAAGAAGCTGGTCGAGAGGGAACGGCCCGAGGTCTGGGACATTCTCGAGGAGATCATCCAGGATCACTGCGTTTTGCTCAACCGCGCCCCGACACTTCACCGTCTCGGCATCCAGGCATTCCAACCGATTCTCGTCGAGGGCAAAGCGGTCCAGTTGCACCCATTGGTGTGTGCCGCTTTCAACGCCGATTTCGACGGCGATCAAATGGCCGTACACGTTCCCCTCTCGTTCGAATCCCAGATCGAGGCGCGGCTGTTGATGTTGTCTTCGCAGAATCTGCTCAAGCCGGCAGACGGCGAGCCGGTGATCATGATGGATCCGAAGGACATCGTTCTCGGTAGCTATTACCTGACCAAGGTCCGTTTCAGCGCCGCGGACAAAGTTGAGCGCCGCTTCTCAAGCCCGACCGAGGCGATCGCCGCATTCGATAGCGAGCGAATCGGCATGCACCAGCCGATCAAGGTCCGCGTCAAAGGGAATCTTGTCGACACCACCGTTGGAAGATTGATCTTCAACGAAGCGATGCCCCCCGAGATGGAATTCGTCAATCAGAACATCGAAAAGGGGGACATCAAGAAGATCACCGGGGAGGTTTACCGCGTGATGGGCAATCGCCGTACGGCGGAGTTCGTCGACGATTTGAAACATCTCGGGTATAGTCACGCGACGCTCGCTGGAGTAACGGTTTCCGTGGATGATGTCGTCGTACCGGCTGAAAAGGATGAAATCATCAACGATGCGCTGAGCGAAGTCGAAAAGGTACGAGAGCAGTACGCCAACGGCATCATTACCGACGGCGAGCGCTACAACAAGATCATCGACATCTGGACCCACGCCACCTCGTCGGTATCACGCGCTGTCCAGTCGGCGCTTGAAGATGCAGAGGAGGGTTTCAACTCGGTCTTCATAATGAAGGATTCCGGCGCCCGGGGCAGCGAGGACCAGATCAAACAACTAGGCGGCATGCGCGGCCTGATGAACAAGCCTCAGAAGAAACTCACGGGAGCAGTCGGTGAGATCATCGAAACGCCGATCATCGCCTCGCTCAAAGAAGGGCTGTCCGTTCTTGAGTACTTCATATCGACGCACGGAGCTCGTAAGGGACTTGCCGACACAGCTCTGAAGACGGCCGAAGCCGGATACCTGACGCGCCGCATGGTCGATGTCGCCCAGGACGTGGTGGTCAGCGAAGAGGACTGCGGAACCGGGCAAGGCCTGTGGGTAGGCGCCCTGAAGGACGGCGAGGAGATCGTCGAACCTCTGGCCGATCGCATCCTTGGCCGTGTGCTTCTGGAGGACGTCGTGGACGCCGAAGACAATGTAGTGGTGAAGGCCGGCACCCTGCTGGAGGAGGGGGATGCGAATGGAATCGCCCAGACCGGGACCGATCGGGTGCGCATTCGTTCTGTTCTCACTTGTGAGTCGGAGCGCGGGGTCTGCGCAAAGTGTTACGGTCGCAACTTGGCTACCGGCAAGATCGTGAACGTTGGCGAAGCCGTCGGCGTAATTGCAGCGCAGAGCATTGGGGAGCCGGGTACGCAGCTGACCTTGCGAACCTTCCACATCGGAGGCACGGCCAGCCGCATCGCCGAACAATCTCAGATCAACGCCCGTCGCAACGGTACCGTGCAATTCACCAATATCGTCACCGTCCACCACCCCGATCTCGGGCAGGTGGTGGTCGGCCGCAACGGGGTGATCGAACTGCGGGACCAGCAAAATCGCGGCCGCGGCACAGTTAGCGTTCCATACGGGGCAAATCTGAAAGTGGCTGACGGGGAGTTCGTCGATGCCTCTCAGGTTCTGTACGAATGGGATCCTTACAATCACGGTATCGTCGCGGACCGCGCTGGACTGGTTCGTTTTACCGACATCGTCGAAGACGTCACCTTGCGGGATGAATTCGACGAAACCACCGGCATGACCGCCCGCGTCATCGTCGAGCAGCGTGACCGCTCGTTGAGTCCCCAACTGGAGGTGGTGTCGCCCAAAGAGGGAACGAGATCATTTATCATCCCAGTCGGTGCTCGCCTGCTGGTCAGCGACGGTGACGAGGTTCCCGCCGGGACGGTCCTGGTAAAGATTCCCCGCGAGCGCACCAAGACGCGTGATATTACCGGCGGCCTTCCTCGGGTAGCCGAGCTTTTCGAAGCAAGGCGTCCCAAGGAACCGGCAGTGATTTCCGAGATCGACGGAGTTGTTTCGTTCGGCGGCATGGTGCGCGGAAATCGCGAGGTGCTCGTGACTTCCCCGGAGGGAGAAGAGCGCAAGTACCTGGTGCCGTACGGCAAGCACCTGCGAGTACAGGAGGGAGATCAAATCGAGGCCGGAGAGCGGCTTTCGGAGGGTGCGGTAAATCCTCACGACATTCTGCAGGTCCAGGGTGTTCACATGGTTCAGGAGTACCTTGTGAACGAGATCCAGGATGTCTATCGCCTGCAGGCCGTCGAGATCAACGACAAGCATATCGAGGTCATCGTCCGCCAGATGTTGCAAAAGGTGCGTGTTCTCGATCCAGGCGATACCAACTTTCTCGAGGGGGAGGAGGTCGACAAGATCAGGTTCAACAGGGAGAACGAAAAGGTCATTTCGGACGGCGGCGATCCGGCAACCTGTCAGCCGATACTACTGGGCATCACGCGCGCCTCGTTGCGTACGGACAGCTTCATTTCCGCAGCTTCGTTCCAGGAAACTACGCGAGTGCTGACGGAGGCGGCGGTTCAGGGCAAGGTCGACCACCTCAGGGGACTGAAGGAAAACGTGATTATCGGACGGCTGATTCCGGCAGGAACAGGCACCTCGATGTACCGTACCGTATCCTACACCGATCTAGAACCGGAGGTCGATGAGGTCCCGGAGAATGCCGGGAACGGCGAAGTGCCGGACAGCGATTTTAGAGCTGAAGAAGCGACCGTCTTCAGCGAATGATGGTGAAGAATACCTAGGTATTTTGTCTGTTGACGCATACTAGAATTGTGGTTAGCTTTTGGGCTTATCACAAACTCGGCTTCAGAACGATTACGCCCCTTGGAGGCAGCCAAGGGGGACGAGTGGATGCAGACGGCTTTGAATTGTAGGATGGATGCCATCAGTTGCTTCAAAGCAATCCGATAAGACGAGAACGGACCCGGTAAAGATTGCCGACCATCAACCAACTGGTCCGAAAGGGCCGCAAGAAATTGTCGAAGCGCCGAGATGCCCCTGCCCTGCAGGGGTGTCCACAGCGGCGCGGCGTCTGTACCCGCGTTTACACGACGACTCCGAAGAAGCCGAACTCGGCGCTGAGAAAAATGGCACGCGTTCGGCTTACCACGGGACAGGAAGTGGCCGCCTACATCCCGGGTGAGGGTAATAATCTCCAGGAGCACTCTATCGTTCTGGTTCGTGGCGGCAGGGTCAAGGATGTTCCGGGTGTCCGCTACCACATAATTCGCGGGGTCCTCGACACGAGCGGAGTGTCCGAGCGCAAACAGGGCCGCTCGAAATACGGAGCGAGGAAGGAATCCTGATGTCGCGCAGGCGCAGGGCCGTCAAACGCCAGATCCTTCCAGACCCAAAATATAACAGTGTGTTGGCAACCCGTTTCATCAACTGTCTCATGACAAAGGGCAAGAAGAGCGTGGCGGAACGCATCTTCTATCACGCCGTGGAGATGGTAACCCGGAGGTCGGATCAGCAGGGGATCGACGTGTTCTTGAAGGCAGTGGAAAACTGCAAGCCGATCGTCATCACCAAATCCCGGCGTGTGGGATCGCAGACCTACCAGGTACCCCTCGATGTTCGTCCTGAGGAACGCACCACGCGTGCGATCAAGTGGCTCATACGGTACGCACGCGAGCGCTCCGAACGGACAATGGCCGACCGGCTCGCCAACGAGCTTCTCGCGGCTTCCAAGGGGGAGGGAGGGGCCGTGCGTGCCCGCGATGACGTTCACCGAATGGCCGAAGCCAACAAAGCTTTCGCCCACTACCGTTTCTAAGTCGAATCCCAAAGCGATTTCATGGCACGCATTTTCACCATAGAAGCTACTAGGAACATCGGCATCGCCGCCCATATCGATGCGGGCAAGACGACTACGACCGAGCGGATCTTGTACTACGCCGGGCGCCTGCATCGTATGGGGGAAGTCCATGACGGAACCACGGCCATGGACTGGATGGATCAGGAGCGCGAACGCGGCATAACGATTACCTCGGCTGCTACGGCCTGCGAGTGGAAGGGCCATCAGATCAACATCATTGACACCCCCGGACACGTCGATTTTACTGCCGAAGTCGAGCGTTCGCTTCGGGTGCTCGATGGTTCAATCGGAGTTTTTTGCGCCGTCGGTGGAGTCGAGCCGCAGTCCGAAACGGTCTGGCGACAGGCCGACCGCTACCAGGTGCCCCGCATCGCATTTGTCAATAAAATGGATCGAAACGGGGCCGATTTTTTGCGTGTCCTCGAGATGCTACACGACCGGCTAGGCAGCAACTTCGTCCCGATTCAGCTCCCGATCGGTTCCGGCGAAACTTATACCGGATTGATCGACCTGATCGATATGAAGGCGACGACCTACGAAGAGATGTCGCTGGGTGCGAAGTTTCACGAAGGGGAGATCCCTGACGACTTGCTGCCTCAGGCGCTCGAGTATCGCGAGAAAATGCTCGAGTCAGTGGCCGAGTTCGACGATCACCTGCTCGAGAAATTTCTCGAAGGGCAGGAGATCACGCGCAGCGAACTCGTCTCGGCGCTGAGAAAGGCGACGATTTCGCTGAAGGTGGTGCCGGTGGTTTGTGGAAGTGCCTTCCGCTACAAGGGAGTGCAGAAACTGATCGATGCGGTGGTGGATCTGCTGCCGTCCCCGGTCGACGTGCCGCCGGTTTCCGGTACAGTGCCGCACGGGGAAGAGGTCGTGCAGCGCGTCGCCGCCGATTGTGAACCTTTCGCCGGCCTTGCATTCAAAATAATGACCGACCCCTTTGTCGGCAGACTATCCTTCATCCGGGTTTATTCCGGAACCCTGGAAGCTGGGTCGTACGTATACAATCCGGGGACGGGCAAACGCGAGCGCGTCTCGCGCCTTCTCGAGATGCACGCCAACGACCGCACCGAGCGCAAGGCTGTGCACGCCGGCGACATAGTCGCCGTTGTAGGCTTGAAGGACACCACCACCGGCGATACGCTTTGCGATGAAAGTCATCCCCTCCTGCTCGAGAAAATCGAATTCGCGAAGCCGGTCCTGCACGTAGCGGTCGAACCGAAAACCCGCGCCGATCAGGAGCAGTTGTTCGCTGCCCTCACCAAGCTCAGCGACGAAGACCCGACCTTCGTCGTGCGCATTGATGAAGAGACCGGGCAGACCATCATTTCAGGGATGGGCGAATTGCACCTCGAGATCCTGCTGGATCGCCTTTTCAGGGAGTTCAGAGTAGCGGCGAAAGTCGGCAAGCCGCAGGTTGCATACAAAGAAGGTCTGGGACAGGGGGTGCGAGCTACCGGTCGATTCGTGCGCCAAACGGGTGGTCGCGGCCAGTACGGCCATGTGGAAATCGAAATAGAGCCGGGGGAGCCGGGAAGTGGCATGGTTTTCGAATCGCAGATCACAGGCGGCGCCATTCCGCGCGAATACATCTCCTCGGTTCAGCAGGGAATTCAGGAGGCCATGACGAGCGGCCCGATTGCGAGTTATCCCGTTGAAGACGCCAAGGTCATCTTGCTCGATGGCTCCTACCACGAGGTCGACTCTTCCGAAATGGCCTTCAAGGTGGCCGGCTCGATGGCCTTCAGGGACGGGGCGAAGAGGGCGAAGCCATTTTTGATGGAACCTGTCATGGACCTTGAGGTCGTCGTCCCGGAGCAGTATCTCGGCGAAGTGATTGGCGACCTTACTTCCCATCGCGGCGAAATTCAGGGTGTCAACACGCGGTCCGACGCCCAGGTCGTCGTTTCGCGAATCCCCCTGTCGGAGACTTTCGGTTACGCGACGCGCCTGAGATCACTTACGCAGGGGCGAGCGGTTTTCAGCATGCAGTTCGCAAAATACGAGCGGGTTCCGGCCCAGATCAGCGAGGAAATCGTAGAGTCTGCGGGTCGATGATCCGGCTACGCTTCGTAAACTGATTAGCAATAGACAGACAAGGAGACTTAAGGACAACATGGCGAAGCAACAATTCGAACGAACGAAACCCCACGTGAACATCGGCACTATCGGGCATGTCGATCACGGAAAAACCACCTTGACCGCGGCGATTACCCTGAACTTGGCCAGCAAGGGCTTCGCCGAGGCAAAGTCGGTCGACGACATCGACAACGCACCGGAAGAGAAGGCGCGAGGCGTTACCATCAATGTTTCCCATCAGGAGTATGAAACGGAATCCCGTCATTACGCCCACGTAGACTGTCCTGGCCACGCCGACTACATCAAGAACATGATCACCGGCGCCGCCCAGATGGATGGCGCGATTCTCGTGGTCAGCGCCGCCGATGGACCCATGATTCAGACCCGGGAGCACATCCTGCTTGCCCGCCAGGTCAATGTTCCGCGGATCGTCGTTTATATGAACAAGGTGGACATGGTGGACGATCCCGAGCTTCTGGATCTCGTCGAACTGGAGACGCGCGAACTGCTGTCCGAGTACGATTTTCCAGGTGATGACATTCCCATCGTTCGTGGATCGGCCCTGAAAGCGGTCGAAGGGGAGAACGGCGAGATGGGGGTCGGGTCGATCGAGGAGTTGATGCAACATGTCGACGAGTACATCCCGATGCCGGAAAGACCTGTCGACCAGCCCTTCCTGATGCCGATCGAGGATGTATTCAGCATCACCGGCCGTGGGACTGTCGGCACCGGCCGCATCGAGCGCGGTCGCGTCAAGACGGGAGAGGATGTCGAAATCGTGGGCATCAAGGAGACCCGAAAGACGGTCTGCACCGGCGTCGAGATGTTCCGAAAAATCCTCGATGAAGGAGAAGCGGGCGACAACGTCGGGTTGCTTCTGCGCGGCGTCGAAAAGGAAGAACTGTTGCGCGGTATGGTGCTCTGCCAGCCCGGTAGCATAACTCCGCACACCAAGTTCAAAGCCGAGGTGTACGTGCTGACGAGTAAGGAAGGCGGTCGGGAGAAGCCGTTCTTCACGGGGTACCGGCCGCAGTTTTATTTCCGCACGACTGATGTTACGGGAGCGATCACTCTCCCGGAAGGAACGGAGATGGTCATGCCCGGCGACAACGTCACGATGGATGTCGACTTGACTCCCGTTCCGATCGCGGTCGAAGAGCAGTTGCGCTTTGCGATCCGCGAAGGAGGCCGCACGATCGGGTCCGGCGTCGTGGTCAGCATCGCGGAATAGGGAAGCCGGGATAAGCGGGGGTTCGCGGTGGCTGTAGATCGAATACGCATCCGATTGAAGGCATACGACCATGCCGCCTTGGACAGGTCTGTCGACGAAATCGTTCAGACCGTCCGGCGAAGCGGGGCGCGAATCGCTGGCCCGGTACCGTTACCTACCGACAGGACCGTTTACACCGTGCTGCGCGGGCCGCACGTCGACAAGAAATCGCGCGAGCAGTTCGAGACCCGTATTCACAAACGCCTCATCGACATCTACGATTCCACGCCGCAAACCGTCGATTCCCTGATGAAGCTCGATCTTCCTGCCGGAATCGGCATCGAAATTAAGGTCTGAGAGCAGGCTCGCCGTGGGCAATAGTGCTGAAGTGGTGAATATCGAGGGAGGAACAGTCGGCGTCGCCGAACTCCCGGAACACCTTTTTGATGCCGAGGTCAACGAGTACGCCGTCTACAGCGCGGTTGTGGCTTACGAAACCCACCAACGACAGGGTACTGCCTCCACGAAAACCCGCTCGGAAGTCAGGCGAACCGGCCGCAAACACCACCGCCAGAAAGGCACCGGTCAGGCTCGGCGCGGGACTGCCGCCACCAATTTGCTCCGCGGCGGCGGTGTTGCGTTCGGACCCAAGCCACGAACCTACTCGTCGAAACTCACCAAACAGCTGAAGAAGAAAGCGCTTTCTTCCGCCTTGTCGCTGAAATGCCGGAGTGGGCGGGTTAAAGTCATCCAAGATTTCGAGTTTCCCGAGCCGAGCACCAAATCTTTTTTCGGCGTGCTGGGGGCGATCGGACTCGAAGGAGAGAAAGTGCTTTTTGTGACACCTCACAGCCAGACGACAATGGTCAAGTCCTGCCGAAATATTCCAGGTGTGGAAATACGGCCTGTCAACAGTGTCTCGACCTACGACGTGGTTTTGGCCGACACAGTGTTGCTGACAGAGAGGGCGGTAGCCGCACTTGCCGGGATTCACTCTGGTAAATGAACAATCCACGCACCGTATTGCACGCCCCCGTCGTCACCGAAAAGGCGACGAATCTACGCGATCGGAACACCTACACTTTCAAGGTGGATCGCCGGGCCAACAAGATCCAGATCCGAAACGCGGTCGAATCGATCTTCGATGTCAGGGTCCAATCCGTCAGGGTCGTGAACGTGCGTCGCAAGCCCAAGAGGCAAGGGATGTTCCCAGGTTCCACGAGTGCGTGGAAAAAAGCATACATCACCTTGCGCGCCGGTGACGCCATCGAAATCCTCGAGGCCGTATAGTGGCTGTCAAGAGATTCAGGCCGATCACGCCGACGCAGCGCTACAAAACGGTCAATTCCTTTGATGAAGTAACCGCTTCATCTCCCGAAAAGAGCCTGACTGCAGCGTTGTCAAAAAGCGGTGGGCGCAACAATCGGGGCCGCATCACAATGCGCCGCCGCGGAGGCGGTCACAAACGCCGCTACCGGATTGTCGACTTCAAGCGTGACAAAGACGGGGTTGAAGGGAAGGTGGCGACCATTGAATACGATCCGAACCGCTCGGCATTCATTGCATTGATCTTCTACCGGGACGGGGAAAAGCGCTACATTCTCGCTCCGCAGGGACTGAGCGTTGGCAGCTTCGTGAGCTCGGGCCCGGAGGCTCCGATCGCCGTTGGGAACGCATTGCCTTTATCGAGGATCCCCGTTGGATCGAGGGTTCACAATATCGAACTGAACCCCGGGCAGGGCGCCCGTCTTGCCCGCAGTGCCGGGGTCGGGGTTCAACTCATGACCAGAGACGAACGCCGGGCGCAGTTGAGAATGCCTTCTGGCGAGATCCGGGAAGTTCCGGTGCAGTGCCGTGCTACGTTGGGTCAAGTAGGCAATGCGGATCACCGCAACGTGGTTCTCGGCAAGGCAGGTAGGTCGCGCTGGCTTGGCAGGCGACCGAAGGTCCGAGGGGTGGTGATGAATCCGGTCGATCATCCGCATGGCGGGGGCGAGGGAAAGTCATCGGGAGGAAGGCATCCCGTGACCCCATGGGGTAAGCCTACCAAGGGGCGCAAGACTCGCCGCAGGGGCAAGAAGTCGGACGCCTTGATAGTCCGCCGGCGCCGAGTCAAGTAGGCAGCCAGGCAGAGAACGCATATGGCCAGATCAGTGAAAAAGGGTCCGTTTGTCGACGACAAGCTGGCTGCTAGAATCGAAGACCTGAACAGAACGGGCGAAAAAAAAGTGCTGCAGACTTGGTCCAGACGATCTACCATAACACCTGATTTTCTCGGGCATACGCTCGCCGTTCACAACGGCAACAAGTTCATCCCGGTCTACATCACCGAGAATATGGTCGGACACAAGCTCGGGGAATTCGCACCGACCAGGACCTTTCGTGGTCACGGTGGCCGGGCAACGGAGCGCACCACGGGAATCCGCTGAGAATTCCGATGCAAGCGAGAGCAGTTGCCAGACAGGTCGGCGTTCCGGCCACCAAGGTGCGTCAGGTCATCGATCTGATCCGCAACAGGCCTGTGGAAGAGGCGCTAACCATTCTTCGGTTTTCGAACAGAGCGGTGGCCAAAACCGTCGAAAAGACTCTACGCTCTGCCATCTCCAATGCCATCAATCAGGACGAAGAGAACCCGGTCGACGCCGACGACTTGGTCGTCGGGTCGGTTTTCGCCGACGAAGGACGAGACCTGAAGCGGATCAGACCGCGCGCCCGCGGCGCCGCTCATCGGATCCGCAAACGCCACAGCCATATTACCGTCATCGTAACCGACGAGACTGGTCCCGCGGCAAATCATGCGAACGTGAAAAAACAAGGGCAGGAGTAGTGGGTCAGAAAACACATCCATACGGATTCAGGCTGGGCATCATCAAGGGATGGCGCTCCAACTGGTTTACCGACAAGGAATACCCGGAACTCCTCAAGGAGGATCTGATGCTGCGTCGGTACATCCACCAGCGCCTGCAAAGGGCCGGTGTCTCCCGTATCAACATCGAACGCCGTCCCAAGAGAGTGACAATCGAAGTATTCACCGCGCGTCCGGGAATCGCCATCGGTCGGCGGGGTGCCGAAGTCGACAAGCTGAGGGACGAGTTGAAGCAGCTGACCGCCAAGGACGTGTCGCTGAATATTCAGGAAGTGAAGAAACCGGAACTGGACGCCCAACTGGTCGCGGACAACCTCGCACGTCAGCTGGAGCAGAGAGTCGCCTTTCGTCGCGCCATCAAGAAGTCGGTTGCATCGTCGATGCGCATGGGTGCCGAAGGAATCCGCATTGTCTGCTCAGGTCGCATCGGCGGAGCCGAGATGTCCAGGCGCGAACGTTCTGAGCCCGCGGGGAGGGTTCCTCTGCACACGCTCCGAGCTGACATCGACTACGCCACTGCGACTGCTTTCACGATATCTGGGACGGTAGGGGTGAAGGTCTGGATTTGCCATGGAGAGGTCGTCGAAGAGGACGAAATGACAACCGACGTCACCGGACAAAGACAGGGATAGTGCACAACCCATGTTGATGCCGAAAAAAACCGAATGGCGCAAGCAGAGTCGTGGCCGCATGAGAGGGCAGAGCAAGGGGGGCGCCATGGTCTCGTTCGGTGAGTTTGGACTCAAGGCGCTGGAGCCGGGATGGATCAGCAACCGGCAGATCGAGGCTGCCCGGATCGCGATTAGCCGCGCCATGAGTCGAACCGGAAAGATGTGGATTCGCGTCTTCCCCGATAAGCCGATCTCCAAGAAACCGGCTGAAACGAGAATGGGAAAAGGAAAGGGGGCTCCCGAGGGTTGGGTCGCGGTTGTAAAACCTGGGCGCATCATGTTTGAACTGTCAGGTGTTCCCTTGGAGATGGCCAAGGAAGCTTTGCGGAAAGCCGGAAACAAGCTGCCGATCAGGACAAAATTCGTCGAGCGGACGGGCGGCGTTTGAAATCGAGTGAACTGAGAGAACAGAGTGTCAGGGAATTGACCCGGCGCCTCGATGAGCTGACCGAGGAGCGTTTCAACCTGCGGTTCCAGCACGCCTTGGGTCAGTTGAGCAGTCCGATCAGGCTGCGGGAGGTGCGGCGTGAACTCGCAATGGTGCGCACCGTACTGCGCGAGCATCACCTCGGCATCCGCGTGCTTCCCTCGGGTTCGGACGAAAAAGCGGGCAGTTGATAGATCATTGCAACGTAGCGGCGCTAGCCGCTCTGTGAGAGACGAATGAGAGAAGCAGCTGACAGAGGCGGTCGGATCTTCGAAGGCACCATCGTGCGGGCTCGAAATGACAAGACACGCGTCGTTGAAATCGATCAACGTTTGGCAAACAGACTGTATGGACGCCGAATAAAGCGGATTGCCAAATTCGTGGCCCACGACGAAAAGAACCAATCCGAAGTCGGCGACGTGGTGCGCATTCGTGAAACCCGACCTTTGAGTCGCACGAAGCGATGGAGACTGATCGGGATTGTAAAAAAAGCACAGGGCGGGAAATGAGAGGACTGAAGAGGTCGACCATCTAATGGTAAGGGAATATTCTGTCCTCAAGATGGCCGACAACGCCGGGGCGCGACGAGGCAAATGCATCCGCGTCCTCGGCGGTTCGAGGAAGCGTTACGCTGGAGTTGGTGACATGGTTGTCGTGGCAGTACACGACGTGACTCCGAACGGCCCTCTTAAGGAAGGGGAGGTCTGTCGGGCCGTAATCGTGCGCACGAAGAAGGAGTTTCGTCGGCCAGACGGCTCTTACATCCGCTTCGACGACAATGCCGCTGTCCTTCTCGACACAAACAACGAGCCGCGTGGAACTCGCATTTTTGGTCCTGTGGCCCGTGAGCTGAGAGACCGCCAATTCATGCGCATCGTCTCCCTGGCTCCTGAAGTGGTGTAGATAGCCCAGTGCCGGGTCTCGGAAATTACCAGCGTATCGCGGTCGATTCCTTCGCATCTCGGCAGTTTTCTCTTCCGCCGTTCCCTATCCGGACATTGCGCTCCGGACCTGGGATGCCACCGGATATCTCCGCGACCTGAAACTAGCGAGGGCGTTGACATGCACTTCCGACAGGGAGATACGGTAGAAGTCATCAGTGGCAACGAGAAGGGAAAGAGGGGCAGGGTGCTTAAGGTCTTCCGGGAGACAGATCGTCTGATCGTCGAAGGCATACGCATGATGAAGAAACACACCAAACCGACGCAGCGGGATCCGCAAGGGGGAATCGTGGAGCGCGAAGCGTCAATCCATGCTTCGAGCGTCATGATCGTCTGTCCTCAGACGAACCGGCCGACGCGCATAAGGAAGCGGCGTCTTGAAGACGGTCACAGCATGCGGGTATCGGTGCGTAGCGGCGAAATGATCGACTCGGGATGACGCGGATGTCTAGGCTGAAAGAGGATTACCGAAGGCGCATTGTTCCGGCTATGCGCGAAAAGTTCGAATACAACAATGTCAACCAAGTGCCGAAGCTGGAGAAAATCGTGGTTAACGCCGGTGTCGGCGAGGCAGCCCAGGAATCGAAGCTGCTCGACAATGTCGTTGCCGAACTCACGGCCATCACTGGCCAGCGGGCGACGATTCGCAGGGCGAGGAAAGCCATCTCCAACTTCAAACTGCGGAAGGGAATGCCCGTAGGGGCGATGGTCACCTTGCGTCGCGAAATCATGTTCGAATTTCTCGATCGGCTGGTCAATTTCGCGCTGCCTCAGGTCAGGGACTTTCGCGGTTTGTCGAACCGCAGCTTCGACGGTTGCGGAAACTACACGCTCGGGATCAGAGAGCAGATCATTTTTCCCGAGATCGATTACGACGCGATCGATCGCATTCGCGGCATGGATATAACTATCGTCACCTCGGCCGCAACCGACGAAGAGGCCCTGGAGCTGTTGCGGCAGTTCGGGGCACCGTTCACCAACTGACCAGAACGCGAAGAAACGGATAGCGAATGCCGAAGAAATGCCTCCTGATCAAGGCCGCCCGCGAACCGAAGTTCAAGGTGAGAAAGTACACTCGCTGCCAGCGCTGTGGCCGACCGCGGGCCGTTTATCGCAAGTTCGGATTGTGCCGGATCTGTTTCCGCGAGCTCGCCTTGCAGGGCGAGATCCCCGGTGTGACCAAGGCGAGCTGGTAGGTTATTGCGATGAGTATGAGCGATCCGATTGCCGATCTCCTGACGCGTATTCGAAACGCATGCCACGCAAAACACCCGCGTGTCGACATCCCCGCCTCGAAGTTCAAGAGGGAAATTGCCCGCGTTCTGGCGGAAGAGAGGTTTATCGACAACTTCGCTTTCTACGAAGACGGGAAACAGGGCCAGTTGCGCCTTTACCTGCGCTACGGCGAAGACTCGGTCAGCATAATTCAGGGATTGCGGAGAGTCAGCAAGCCGGGACTGAGACAGTACGCGACGAAAGGAAAAATTCCACGCGTGCGCAGCGGTTTGGGCATTTCGATTCTCTCGACGTCGCGCGGCGTAATGACCGACAGGGATGCGCGCAAGGCCGGGGTCGGCGGTGAGATTCTCTGCAGTGTCTGGTAGCGCCGGGAAGGCAGGGCAAGTCGAAATCTGGAGAGCAGGAAGATGTCCCGTGTAGGCAAACAACCAATCGAACTCCCACAGGGAGTCGAAGTCGCCGTGACGCCGCCGGAGGTCTTAGTAAAAGGTCCAAAGGGCGAGCTCAAAGTCGGCTATCGGGCCGAGAGAATTACGGTCGAGGCCGGCGAGTCCACTGTCGTTGTCACCAGGGACTCCGATGAGAAGGAGTCGAAGGCATTGCACGGACTTACGCGTTCGCTGATCGCCAACGCCGTTGTCGGCGTCATCACCGGATACCAGAAGTTTCTCGACGTACACGGCGTCGGTTTTCGCGCCGAGCAGCAGGGTAGGAAGCTGACTCTGCATATCGGCTACTCCCACACCGTGGAATACGAGGCCCCGGAAGGCGTCGAGGTCACCGCTGTCGATCCGGTTGGCGGCGCTCAGGCGAGAATCGCCGTCTCGGGAATAGACAAACAGAAGGTCGGCCAGGTGGCCTCCGAGATTCGTCAAAAGCGCAAGCCCGACCCCTACAAGGGCAAAGGCATTCGCTACGAAGGCGAAATCATCCACTGGAAGGCCGGCAAAGCCGCGGTCGCATAGGTCGGAGGACTTCCGTAGATGGACCCGGGAAAGATTGCCAAGAAGAGAGCCGCACGAGCGCGCCGGCGCAGCCGGGGACGTAAGACGGTCGTCGGAAGTCCGGAGCGCCCCCGCCTGGTGGTGCACCGGAGCCTGCGCAACATAGAAGCCCAGATCATCGACGATCACTCGGGACATTCGCTCGTAGGAATTTCGACGCTTTCTCGAGATTTCGAAAAGAACGGTGCCAAGCGGGTGGAGCAGGGTCGCGAACTTGGCAAGATGATCGCCGAAAAGGCTAAAGAGCAGGGGATCAACCGCGTGGTTTTCGACCGCGCAGGGTTTCTGTATCACGGCATTGTCAAGGCCGTCGCCGATGGGGCCCGCGAAGGCGGGTTGAATTTCTGAATGACCGCAGGCGGAAAAAAGAAAGCGACTGGGGGTCCGGAGTTGGCGCGAATCGACGCAGGCAATCTGGAACTGGCAGAGGTGGTGGTACAGAACAGCGTCAGGCGTGTATCACACGTGAGGAAGGGCGGGCGCAATTTCAGCTTTACCGCCATGGTTGTGGTCGGTGACCGCAACGGACATGTCGGTGTGGGCTCGGGGAAGGCTGGCGAGGTCGCCGAGGCGATACGCAAGGGGACCGAAAACGCCAGGAAGAACGTCGTCGAGGTGCCCGTAGTCGACGGAACAATTCCCCATGAGATCGTCGGCAAGTTCAGCGCCGCCAAAGTGCTTTTGAAACCGGCGTCTCCGGGAACCGGAGTAATCGCCAGTGGCGGCATCCGTATCGTGCTCGACCTCGCTGGAGTTCACAACATCCTTACCAAGTCGCTCGGCTCTTCGAATTCGCAGAATACGATCAAGGCGACGATGGAAGGTCTTCGCGAGCTCCGAGATGTCGATGCGGTGGCGAGAATGCGCGGCGTTGCGGTCAAAGGCCTGCGATGAAACTCGCGATCAGGCAAAGGAAGAGCGCTATCGGGAGGGCGAGGAAGCAGCAGCGGACGCTGCACGCCCTCGGCATCCGACGAATGCATCAGGAGGTGCTCCACAAGGACACTCCGCAGATCAGGGGCATGATCAGGTCGATCTCCCATCTCCTGGAAGTCGAGGAGATCGTCAACGGGTAATCGGTCGAAGGAAACAGCACGGTTTCTCACATTATGGATTTGGGTAATCTCAAGCTGCCGAAAGGGGCTCGTCGAGCGACCAAGCGCCGCGGCAAGGGTGTCGGTAGTGGCACCGGCAAGACCGCCGGCCGCGGTCACAAAGGACAGCGGTCCCGTTCGGGTGCACGGCGCGGAAGCCGCGTGGGGTTCGAGGGCGGACAGATGCCGCTGTACCGCAGGCTTCCCAAGATCGGGTTTTCCAACCAGCGTTTTCAACGTGTATACCAGGTTGTCAACCTCGCTGAGATCGAGTCCCGTGGCCTCGAAGGGGAGGTGGGTCCTCCCGAGTTGAAAGCCGCCGGGCTTATTCGCAAGGCGACTCTTCCCGTCAAGATTCTGGGAACTGGCGCGTTGAGTCGCCCATTGAAGGTCAGGGCGCATGCGTTTTCCAGTTCGGCAAGGGAGAAAATCGACGCAGCCGGGGGCAGCGCCGAAAGGCTGGAAAATAGGCCACCTGACGCATAAACATGCCGGTTCTTCTCGAAAGCTTTCAAAACTGCTTCAAGATTCCCGATTTGAGGCGGAAGATTCTGTTTACATGCGGGATCCTCATCATATACAGGATCGGCGGCCAGATTACGGTGCCGGGAGTAAACTCCGCGGTGCTGCAGGAGTTCTTCTCGGGTGGGGGCAACACCCTGTTCGGACTGTACGACATGTTCGTCGGCGGTGCCTTCACCAGAGCGACGGTTTTCGCCCTCGGTATCATGCCCTACATCAGCGCCTCGATCATTCTGCAGCTGATGGGCGCGGTGGTTCCCTTTTTCCAGAAACTGCAACGGGAAGGGGAAGAGGGACGCCGCAAGATCAATCAGTACACCCGCTACGGTACCGTGTTTCTCGCCGCGGCCCAGTCTTTGGGGGTCAGTTACTTCCTTGAGAGCATACGCGGCCCGGGTTCGGGCCTCGATGCCGTTATCGATCCGGGCATTGGTTTCCGGCTGATGACGATGCTGACGATAACGGCAGGAACGATTTTCATCATGTGGCTCGGCGAACAGATAACCGAGCGCGGCATCGGCAACGGGATTTCATTGATCATTTTCGTCGGTATAGTGGCAGAATTGCCCTTCGCGGTGAAGAGCGAGTGGCAGAACTACCTGCTCAACCGCGGCTTCAGCAAAAGCCTGATCGAGGAGATATTCCTCGTCGCTCTGATGGTCGTCATCGTCGCCTTCGTAGTGTTGCTGACACAGGGGCAGCGCAAGATACCGGTTCAGTACGCCAAGCGCGTTGTCGGACGGCGGGTTTACGGCGGACAGACGACTCACATTCCGCTGCGCATCAATTCGGCCGGTGTCATCCCGATCATCTTCGCGCAGTCGATCATGTTTCTGCCCGGAACGGTGACCCAGTTCTTTCCGGAAAACGAAATGATGCAGTGGCTCGGGGCCTTCTTCACCATGGACTCCCTGTTCTACTGGGGGGTCTACGCTACCATGATCGTGTTCTTCTGCTATTTCTACACCGCGATCGTGATGGATCCGAATCAACTCGCAGACAACATGAAGCGGCACGGAGGCTTCATACCGGGGGTGCGTCCTGGTAAACGCACGGCGATGTACATCGATCGCATCATGACGCGCATCACGCTTCCGGGCGCCATCGCCCTCGCAGCGGTGGCGATCTTCCCCTTTTTCGTGACGCGCCAGTTTCAGGTGACCCAGTCCTTCTCCCAGTTCTTCGGCGGCACGGGGCTGCTCATCATCGTCGGGGTCGCTCTCGATACGCTGCAGCAGTTGGAATCGCAGCTGATGACCCGCCACTACGAGGGGTTCATGAAGGGCGGCGGCAAGATTCGCGGAAGGCGCCAATGAGGCGAGAACCGCCGGAGGTAGAGGTAGAGAAATGAAAGTCAGGGCATCAGTAGGAAAGCGCTGCTCCGAATGCAGAATCATCCGTCGCAACGGGACCGTCAGAGTGATTTGCAAGCGCAATCCGCGGCACAAGCAGCGCCAGGGTTAAGCTGGGAGAGCTTGCAAGGAGAGAGAGAGAGATCATGGCACGTATAGCCGGTGTCGACCTGCCTCGAGACAAACGAGTACAGGTGGGATTGACATACATCTACGGGATCGGGAGAACATCGTCCGACAAGATCCTTTTCGAGTCGAACGTCGATCCGAACACCCGGATCAACGCGCTCAGCGACGAAGAGCTGACGCGGCTGCGGAACATTATCGAGAGCAAGTTCAAGGTCGAGGGGAGCCTGCGCGGAGAGGTCAACATGAACATCAAGCGCCTGATGGACATCGGGTGCTACCGCGGACTGCGACACCGGCGGGGATTGCCTGCAAACGGCCAGCGCACACGCACAAACGCCCGCACTCGCAAGGGGCCAGGGCGGTCGATTGCGGGCAAGAAGAAGGCGCCCAGGAAGTAGGTCCCTCGCGGGGCGAAATCACACCGAGGGCTCCTTCGAACCGAAGTTGACTGCCTTCAAAGGGATACCGAATGCCACCTGAAAAAGCGAGACGGCGGCGCAAGAAGTCGAAAAAGGTCGAGGCGCTGGGAATAGCCCACATATTCTCAACCTTCAACAACACCATCGTCACTCTGACCGACGTTGAGGGCAACGTCATTTCCTGGGCGACCCCCGGGAAGGTCGGCATCCGAGGCAGCAGGAAGTCGACCCCGTTCGCCGGTCAGCTGGCGGCCGAGCGAGCGGCCCAAGAGGCTATCAACATGGGGCTGCGTCGGGTTGAGGCCTGGGTAAAGGGTCCGGGAGTGGGCCGCGATTCGGCGATTCGGGCTTTACAGAACGCGGGATTGGAGGTCTCCGCGATTCGGGACGTCACTCCGATTCCCCACAATGGTTGCCGGCCGCCAAAGCGGCGGCGCGTGTGAGGTAACCGAAACGAGCGAAAGGCTGAACTCACGTGAGCAGATACACAGGGCCCAATTGCAGATTCTGTCGCCGAGAAGGCACCAAGCTGTTTCTCAAGGGAGAGCGCTGCAGCCTCGAAAAGTGCGCCTTCGAACGACGCAGCTACGCACCGGGGCAGCACGGGCAGGGCATGCGGCGGAAGCAGTCCGAGTACAGCGTTCAGCTGCGCGCCAAGCAGAAGCTGGCGCGCATGTACGGCGTCCGCGAGGGACAGTTCCGCGGCTACTACAGAGAGGCTACCCGGGTGCCGGGAGTAAGTGGAGAAAACCTCTTGAGGCTGCTTGAGAGCCGCATCGACAGCGTGGTCTTTCGCTTCGGGTTCGCCCCGTCGCGGAAGGCGGCAAGGCAGTTGGTCAAGCACAACCACTTTACGGTCAATGGCCGGCGCGTCAACATCCCTTCCTACCTGACGAGGCCGGGTGACGTGATCGATGTCTCGGAGAAAAGCCGCCAGTTGGAGGTTATTCACGAGTCGCTGCGGCGCGCTCGCGAGACGGTTCCTTGGCTGTCGGTGGACAAGGCGAACCTGAGCGGGTCAGTGTTGGAACGTCCCGCGAGAGAGGATATCCCCACACTGGCTGAAGAGCAGCTGGTTATCGAATTCTACTCACGCGTGTAATTGACGGAAGCGGATTTCGGGGCGAACCAAGTTCGTGGCCGAAACAGCGTCCATCTTTTCACAACCAAACCAAACCGGGGGTCAGTAGCCATATGGCATTAGATGGTCTTCAGATGCCGCGTCTCGTTGAAGTCGACAAGGACACGCTTACCGACACCTACGGCTCGTTTACGATGCAGCCGTTGGAGCGCGGATTCGGCGTGACCGTGGGACACGCGATCAGACGCGTCCTCGTATCCTCAATTCAGGGGGCCGCCATCAAGTCGGTAAGCGTCGAGGGCGTGCAGCATGAGTTCTCCATGGTCAAGGGAGTTCGCGAAGACCTGCCGGAGATCGTGCTGAATCTCAAGGAGGTCGCCATCCGCTACCACGGAGAAGAGGACCGTGTTTTGCAAATCGAGGCCAAGGGGCCGAGGGAGTTGGTCGCCGGGGACCTTACGGTCGATTCCGCGGTCGAGGTGTTGAATCCGGATCTCCACATCGCAACCCTCGGCAAAGAGGTACACCTGAAGATGGAGGTAGCGGTCGGCAGGGGGCGTGGCTACGTGTTCGCCGAGGAGAACAAGCTTCCGGAACAGCCGATCGGAACCATTCCGATGGACGCAAACTTCTCCCCCGTTCTAAAGGTCAATTACGACATCGAGCACGCTCGCGTCGGCCGTCGCACCGACTTTGACCGGCTCAATCTGCAGGTGTGGACGGACGGTTCCCTGCGGCCGGAAGACGCCATGGCGCAGGCCGCGAGGATTCTGATCGAGCATTTGGATCTCATCGCAAATTTCCAGACTGAACCGGTGCCCGATCCGGAGAGGGAAGTCGATGACCAGGTAAAGCACATTGCCAAGCTGCTCGCCATGCCGGTTGACGACCTCGAACTGTCGGTGCGATCGGCAAACTGTCTCCGGGCCGCGGGGATTACGAATCTTCGCGAACTCGTTTCGCGCAGTGAAGCGGAGATGCTCAAGTTTCGCAACTTCGGGCGCAAGTCGCTCAACGAGTTGGGCGAAATCCTCGACGAAATGAATTTGGCGTGGGGCATGGACATCTCGCGCTTCGAGGACGTCGAGCTGGACGAGGAGCCCGAAAGCGCCTTGGCGGAGGAATGACGCAACTCATCCCGAACCGGTTCGTCGTGGTCGGACGAGGCGTGACCACGGATCCCACGAAAAAGCAATGGTACACAGGAACAAAAAGGCCAGGCTGAGCCGCGATCGCAGTCATCTCAAGGCGATGCTCGGCAACATGGTCACCTCTTTGATCGAACACGAGGCTATCCATACAACAACGGCGAGAGCGAAGGAACTGAGGCGAACCGCCGAGAGTCTGATCACCTTTGCCAAAAGGGGCGATCTGCATGCGCGTCGCCAGGTGCTGCGCACAATAGCCAACAAGCGCATAGTGGCAAAGCTTTTCGACGAGATCGGTCCGCGCTACTCCAACCGCAGCGGCGGGTACACACGGATTGTCAAGGGTGAGCCGAGGCGTGGCGATGGTGCCGAGATGTGCATAATCGAGTTGGTCGACAGGCCAGGTAGCCGTGCTCCGGCGTCAGGTCCAACCGCGAGTCAGGAAACGGAAAAGAAAGAAGAATAGGGACGACCCTGGGTGAACCACCCGGCCGGGAGCGTCCACTCCCTCAACCGAAAGGCGAGGCGCGCTTTTGATGGTGAAAATGGCATCATCTCGTGCGCCTCGCTTTTTCATGTACCTCGGTTCACCATCATTCAGCACCGTAACGGTTTCGGCCAGTGCCAAGACGCGGAGACAGGATTGAGCTAGATATCCGCGAGTTAACGGCCCAGGGTGACGGCTGGGCCAGGATCGACGACTCGGAGTTCATCGTTCGCCGGACGCTGCCCGGGGATCGTGTGGAAGCGAACCGTGCGCAGGAGGAAAGGGAGAATCTGGGAGGCGACTGCGGACCGCATAACGAGCACCCCGATCCCCCGGGTAGCCTCCGAATGCCCTAACTTCGGGGTGCGGCGGGTGCCGCTGGTAGGACCTCCGTTACGGCGACCAGTTGCGATTGAAGGAACGGATGGTTGCAAAATGCACTGGAGCAACAGGGTCTCCGTTGCGACGAGCAAAGGCCGATTATTGCGAGTCGCGCCCCGTTTTTCTACCGCAACAAGATGGAGTTCTTCGGCAGGGATTGCGGAGGCGGCACGTTGCTGGGGTTGCACCACCGCGGTCGCTACAACCGGATTTTCGGTAGTACGTCAGTCTGAACCTGGGTTATCCACAATTCTATCCACAAACAGTAGGTAAATGGTTGATTTTTTTAGGGATATCTGATTCGTCCTGGACATTCCGTGGCTGAACCTGGAGATTTGGGAACAAAGTACGTATATTGCCCAGCATGATGACGTTTTGACCCCAAAATGAAAGAAGGGACCGAAAGCCTTGGCATAGGCTATCTCCAGTCCCTTGCTTTCGTTTCCTTCCCTCTCAAGAAAGGAGTGCCTAATGGCACTTGAAAAATACCATTCTGAGAAAAAAAATCAACACCAATCTGGACGGAATTACTCAGACTTGAAACGACGAGCAAAGAAAGAAGACATCCGACGCCGAAAAGTCGACCTGCCCCCCTCTCTTGGGACGTTCAGCTCATGAGCGCCATATGGCCCATATGCGTCGAGAATCTCTGGCCAACCCCACACTGGATATCGAACTTGCCACAGGTATTCGTACCCTTATGGAAGCCCACATGGCTGCAGGCTTAGGCGATTTCTGGAATCAGGAACCGGTCTACATCCTACTCCCGGAGCACTTGCTATGGCCCGACTGAAATACATCGTCGCCCTGACCGACCGGGAAGCTCACACCTCCCGGACCGATCTGTCTCATGCCGGCAAGGTGCAGGTGCCTCCCTCGCCTACCGTGAACACCAGACTGCGGTACCTCGACCAGCTCTTCCTCTCCACGGACAAGCAGGAAATCCACTTCGACCCCAAACAGAAGACCGGTTGACATGTCTACTGAATCAATTCAGGTAGCTGGTCTCCTGATGGACATTGTTGGAGCTGTGATTTTGGGTTCAGGCATTATCATGTCCAGGGATAAGGCCATCGAGCTTGGAGTTTCACGATGGGTAGGAGAGACAAGGGAAGACCACATGAAGCTCCCAATGGTCCAGCAACTGCTCAAGGATTCTCGAAGAGCAAAGGTCGGAGTATCTGTTTTGGTCCTCGGTTTTGTAATTCAATGCTGCGGTCTGCTGATAGATTGAGTCAACCCGAGTTGCGTTTCATACGTTCAATCTCTTGCCATCTATCGCCTGCCTTCTTCTTCCATTTGTCTGACTTCTGCTCTTCTGCTTTGAGCTTTTTCTGAGTCTCTGACAGCTCTTCTTCCAGCTTCTTCACCAGCTCACTGGCAAGCGTCATCGAGTTGCTCCTTGGGAGGGGTATGGATGTGGTTCATAAGCAGTGGTAGCTGAGGAGTTGTCTTCCTTCTCTGAGATCGAAATAGAAATACAGTGAGCCGTATTGTTCCCACGGCAATTCCATCAACAGGATGTCGTTCGACATCATCTTGTCCTTCCATTTCCGGTCCTGAAAAGTGAAGGTGTTCTTGCTCAAATTCATCTTGGTAGGTTCTGGATTTTCTTCTCCCCATGTCAGGTTTATGACCGGTTGATCTGGCCAATCCCCATCGTATCCAGGTGTGCCTCCCCAACCATTGAAGTCTCCTCTGGGAATCCAGAAATACAAGTCCGGGAAGCTGGGAGTCCCCCTGCATTCAATCCACATCGTGCAGTCCACCCCTTCTGAGGTGGCGGTGTGTCTCAAGATGTGCACCCTTTGGCTGCTGTTGTAACCGTAGCTCCAAAGGTCCAGATCGTCTGGATCTGGTCTGGAGACTGACTCCGCAGGGGGGGCAGATTCAGGAGTGGTGCTGCTGTCTCTGGCGCAACCGATCAGCACCAGACACGACAGAAAAAAGCAGAGCGGTCCCGGCCTACGGCATTCCCGCAAGAAGGAGTGGACAAACCCCTTCCGGTGGACAGCCGTCCAGGTATGGCACACCGGGACCGTCCCTTGAGACAGTGACGAACAGGTGGATCTGTAGCTACTGAGATGCTTCTGGGAGGGGTGTTGCACGACCGATTTCCCGCGTTTCGAGGTGGACTTTTCGGCCACCACGACACCCCGAAAAAAAGGGTGCCGGGCCTTGTCCACCTCCCTGACACGCAGGAACGCGCGGGAAAGTCCTGCCTATTCGCCTTGCCTCGGGGTGCGACCCCTTGGCCGGGTTCTACTACTGGCTATTGCATTCAGCAGGAGACCCGACCTCAGTCGGATCCTGCGTGTAGAGAAGCGGACGGCTCATACCTTACAGTACCCCACGGGCGTCCACAAGCGGTTTTTGGCTTGACATTCCCTATTCATGGCGAGAAATTCAGGGTAGCGGTGGGAGACCACCTATCCTGAAGGAGGCCCAAGATGAACGGCAGACTGAACTGGAAGGACGTTCTGGTGCTCTTGGGACTTCTGGTTGCCATCATCGGCAGCCAGTGGGGATTCAGCTCCAGCCTGAGTTCCAGAATGGACCTGATGGACACCCGGATGAACGCCATGCAGTAGGAACTGTCTGCTCAGGGCAAGGCTCTGGCCCGCATCGATGTGCGCCTTGACTATGTGGAAAAGGGGTTGTATAGAGTGGAAGGCCGGCTCGATCCATGCCCCACTCCCGGACCCGTCAACGGCAGCTGATCCCTCCTGAAGGAGGCCCAAGGTGACTTGGACGGAAATCATTCCCATGCTCGTGGTACTGGCAGCTCTGGGTGCCTTTTGGCGAGACATTGGAAGCCGAATCGACCGTCACAACGACCGCCTCGACCGCCACCTGGATGGCAGAACAGGAGTGGAGTGAGGAGAACGGCGAAATGAGATCATTGTAAGATCATCGTAAGGTCATCTAAGGAGGCTTGAGAATGCCCGAGGCTGATGGTAAGCTAACGGAAGAAGATATAGATAGAATACACGAATGGATGGAAGACAATGGGATAAGTCCCAATTGTTCCCAATGTCGTAGTAACAGGTGGTTCATTAATACACATTTAATGAGCCTTACGTCGCTCGGGACAACACAGTCCCCCCATGGAAGGGTGTGCTTCCCCGCCATCTTGCTCCATTGCGGGAAGTGTGGATTTACCAGGATTTTCAGTGCCGTCGTGATGGGGATTAAAAATCTGGGAAAACCCATTTCCGACTCAAAGCATGAGCAAGAACTCAGTGTCTGAAAAGGGCGGCGGAGGTGAGATTTCACCATCCTCCGCTAACAACGTCAATGTCATCCAAGAAACGAGAACGCTTAGAATGTATTCCCTGACCGAAGAAGAGGTCGAAGGTCTCGAAACCATAGGGTGGATGGGAACGTTCTGCATCGGTATTGCCACGGCTTCATTTGGCGCCTCGGTGACGCTTCTTGTAACTCCTCATGGATCTAGGGGGGGCGCGATTCTTTTGGGATTATTCGGCTTGGCCTGTGGCGGGCTGTCAGGATTGTCCATTTGGGCCAATAGAAGGACAAAGAACCGAATCAGGGACCGAACCTCCGGTACGTGAAGAAATTTTGAACCAACCCAACGAAGGACCCTCCCATGACTTCCGAAATCTGGATTGCCGTTGGGACCATTGTCTTGGCTGTTGTGGCCCTGTATGCAGCACTGCGCAACAACCTGAAAAGCGAGCTGAAGACGACCAACAAAACTAACAACAAAGCCCATAAGGCCATTGGCAAGCGGATCAAGGCCAGTCAGAATAACACGGATCAAACTCTTACGGAAATCAAAGGCCAGTTGACGGAGTTACGGCAATACCACGTCGAGCATTTGGAGAACCATCCGAAGTAACGGTATTGTCTCAGACCCCCGGCACGGCCAATAAACCTGAACAGGGGAACAGAATCCAATGTCTGACGCGGAAGACCTACGGGCTGAACTACTCGAAATGGCTCACGACCTCATCCAAGTCGGCCTGCAACTCCAAGCGCACGCACAGGACCCGGACGGCGACCACCTGAAATCCCGGGAGAGCAACAGGTTCGAAATCAACCGCTGGACAGCTACTGGAGATAGCCGGGCGAAACGGTTCATATTCCCCACATTCAAGGACGTGGTTCTGCTGACAAAAAGATACCACACTGCCTTTGACCAGGAGAAATGACTGAACACCCCGTGCCAAAACCGTCAAACTGGATGGAACCCCAAAGGCAACAAGGCCGAGCGAAGGAAGCCCTGCCGAAGGCCATTTCCGATGAACTGCGATCCCCGAAGCCAAACGAAGAGGTTTTGCACGCTCTTCTGCGCAAAGGCGACCGGGAACGCACCCTTTCCGCCTTGGGAGCCGCCTTGCGGGAACGCATGAACGCACCGCTGAGGGCTGAGGACGTCCGAGAAGAAAGCCTATCCAATCGCCGGGCAGCCCTCGCGGATTTTCCGCCGTGATCCCTCTATGATTATCGAAGTATTAGCTTGACATTCCCAATCCGATGCCGCATCGTTCGTTACACCTTAACGGAAAGGATGGCATCATGCCCATAGGACCTAACGGCGAAGTTCGACCGTCCAGCCCCATTGCACTGGCGGTGCAGGTGTGCCGCATCGCCACCGGGGAAGAGGAAGACGTAAGGGTCCCGGTGACCGGGACCTCTGCTAAAGAGGATCAGCCGAAGTCTGGCCGCAAATCCGGCTCGGGTCGGAAAAAGAAGTAACGGAATTTTTCGTGCGGCGAGATTCGCCGCCAACCGCTTCGGGGGAGTTCGGTGCGATAGGTTAGACCCCGGCGCGGTCTTTTTTTTGGCAGAGACAGAAAAAGGAGACAGGACATGAAGAAGAAAAGGAAAAAGGAATTGGTTGGAACAGCAGGCGGAGCAGCCGCTGGCGCTGCTATTGGAGCCAAGATCGGGGCTGGTATAGGTATCGCTACAGGTGGCTGGGCTGCGCCGGCGACGATTCCCCTAGGGGCGATAGTGGGAGCACTGGGGTTACTGGCGGGAAACAAAGTAGGATCAGAACTCGACCGCAATGATGAACAAAACGGAAAATCATAACAAAACCAACGGTAGTTAAATGGGAAAGGATGTAGGTGCATTTCTCTTGGCCTTGACGATCCCCTTAGCGGTTGGGTGGTGGAACCTCTACCGCACCTACAGCCGGCAATATCCTCCGAAGCACACAAGCGGTCACTGGTATATCTGGGTTCTACTCTCGGTATGCCTGTGGGGGAGTCCTTACAGTAGTCGCATAGAAATGGAACAGTGACAATAGAAAGCTGCTGATACAATGCTTGGTCTCCCTGGAAACAGGGAGTTACGGCCTTGCGATGAGCTGGCATCAGGTGTGCCTTACTCTGATGCAGACCGAAAAGGAGATTTCAGAATGGCATGGGAACAGACAGTCCACAACTTGGCTGTGGACAAAATCGTCGAGGTTTTTGAGCAAGCAGGTTGTGATGTTGAAGCTGACCACATAGATACGCATCCAACTCCGAAATCTATCAACGGTAGAATTCCCGATATAGTCGCCTACAAGGACGGCAAAATATGGATCGTTGAAGTCGATACTATGGATTCACCCAACGAGCAGAACCAAGCTGATGATCTACAAGCAGCTACGAAAACCGATCCGGGCGTTTCTTTCCACCGCTATATCGTCGGCGCGAAAGGATGGGATCTAAAGTGGGGCCACCCTTCGATTTTGTACGGTGACTGACCCCCGCCGTAGACGCTTCCGACAGCTGACCAAGGAGGTCGCATGACACCCGCACTGCTGTTGATCGCGGCCGCTGTGTTGGTCTATGGATGCAGCCGTTCCAATCCTGCCAGCTCCTGTTCCGCAGAAGAGGCTAAGGCGCGGTGTATCAGTTATTGCCAGCAGGATTACGAGGACAGTATACCGGTATGCTTTTCCCGGTTTTGGGACAGTGACAAGAGAGCCTGTATTGCCCGGTCCGGTAAAGCTGCCGATACCTGCAAAGCTCGATGCGAGTAGACAAATGCTTGGTCTGATCCTAGATGAAGGCGAGTGAGGGATCGGGCTCGCGAAGGGAGATGACATGCTACCTGGAGGAATCAGGACGGAAGCGGTAGGCTTTACCAGTCTCCGTGGGTAAGATTGTATATAATATCCTTTCCTTGCCATTGCCTTTCCGGGGTCTTCGGACCCCGGCCTCATTGAAGCCATAAATAGTTGTTTTTTAACTGGATTACGTTGATTTTGCACGGTTTTTTTCGTACTATATTTGTATGAAATCCCTCCCAAAGAAGGAACTGTGCAAGCATGAAAACCCTCCCAAGGTCAGACCGTGAGCAAGTCCTGAATCTTCTAGTAGAAGGCAACTCGATGCAGGCCACTGCCCGCCTTGTCCGATGCTCCTTCAACACCGTCAAGAAGCTGCTCGTTGACGCTGGAGAAGCCGCTGCCGAGTTCCATGACCGGAATGTCCGCATGGTCAGGGCGAAGCGCATTCAGTGCGATGAGATATGGGCTTTCTGCTACGCCAAGAAGAAGAACGTCGAAACGGCCAAGAATCCCCCTCCCTTTGCCGGGGACATCTGGACCTGGACTGCCATAGATCCCAAAAGTAAGTTGATCGTCTCTTACCAGATCGGGGATCGCACCATTGAAACCGGCGAGAAGTTCATGAAGGACCTCCAGAGTCGACTTGCCTATCGAGTGCAACTGACCACTGACGGTTTGGGGTCCTATCAAGAGTCCGTAGATAAGGCTTTCGGCAACTTCGTAGACTACAGCCAGCTTGTGAAATCTTTCAAGTATCCGACGAATACTCCAGATGGGAAATTTACCCTCCCCATCGAAGTCACTAGCGAAAAATCGGTGATAAAGGGTGATCCTGATCCCAAGCACATCACTACCTCACATGTCGAACGTCAGAACCTCACCATGCGAATGGGAATGAGGCGGTTCACTCGAAGCACCAACGGATTCAGCAAGAAGTTCCAGAACCACGTTCACATGTGCAGCCTCTACTTCCTGTACTACAACTTCATCCGCCCTCACATGAGCTTGGACGGAAAAACCCCGGCCATGAAAGCCGGTATCTTCGAATGGCCCTACGACATAGGCTGGATCTTGGACCTGATCGACTACAGGGCTCCCAAGCCAGATCGTCCCAAAACCTACCGGAAAATGGAGAAGGAAAGTGTGTGACGATAGTCAACAAGAAGTCCCAGTTCCGGAACCCAGAAAGCCTGTAGCAATGGTGCGTGGACATTTTGATGGCTCCTACATCGTGATTTGCGATGATGGAACCATGTGGGACTATCGGACCAGTGGCGGCAAGTGGAGCCCTATACCAATAGCTCTGCCGGGCTCAATTGCAGATGGATCTGCCGTGCAAGATTACAAACAGACAGATATGAAATTGAAAAAAATGCTGAACATAGACACGGCCCCGGCTGCTCGTAACAGCCAGGGGCCGCAAATCGCCACCGCCTAACCCTTTGGAGAAAATCACGATGGCGCAGTTCGACAAGGAAATACAGAGGCTTCAAAAGTATCTGAACACCCCTGTCACTAACTCACTTAAGGTGGAAGAGGCAACCCAAAAGCTGGAGAAACTGATGCGCTTAGACGGGTGGGAGCCCCCTGGCCTTGCGGAGAGCATTGATGCGCTCGAAGCCCAGCTCCAGTTGTTTGAAAAGACGCTCCGTTCTCTCCGAAATGACCTTGAATCCGCTGTTTCCCGGATCGCCGCTCTCGAATCCCGTGGAGGCGGGGGGGGCACCTCTCAAATCCTCCCCGTCACCCGGAGTTAGTTCCTCCTGCCGGTCTGCTTCTGCGATCAGCTTCTTGATGCCCTCCTGCCATCCTGGTTTGAGCTTTCCGCTTTCCATATCTGCCTCCTGTGGTTGGAGGCGCAAGCTGGCAATGTCAAGTGGGGGGCAGGGCCAATCCGATGGTTTATCGGAGCGAGCTGCATCGGACTGCTCGCTCCCACACAACCGGCCCTGCTCCCTTGTCCCCCGAAATGCTGGGGGCGCGGAGTATCTTGACCCTTGGCACACAGGATGGACGGAGTCAAGACCAATCCATCCTCCCAAGGACTCCGCGCCCCCTTAAGGAAGGTATGTTACTGTAAATACTACACTTCCTGGGGTGTGGATAACTCGATTTCAAACTGACGTACTACCGGATTTTCGACGTGCTCGACTGCCGTCTCCAGTCGCAGCTGTCGAACCGGATCTTCTCGATACCGTGCGTGGTCCGGGAAGGCAGGAATCCCGGCGAGGTGATGGTGAACCTGGTTGTCTCAGAGTACCCGGACAAGGGAGTCGGAGACCTGGTTCGCTGTGTCCTGGAAAGGGTTCCGGAGATAACGACTTTTGTCGTGACCCTGCACCGGGGAAAGGCCCAGGCCGCCATCGGAGAACGGGAGTTCGTTCTCAAGGGAAGCGGCAGGATCTCGGAAGTCTGCGGAGGGATCGGGTTCGAGATTTCAGCGGCCTTCTTCCAGACCAACACCGGTCAGGCAGCGGTTCTGTACGAGCAGATCGTTGGCGCTGGCGGGTGATCTGACCGGCGCCACTGTCCTCGACCTCTACTGCGGGACAGGAGGCATCAGCCTTCACCTGGCAAAACGGGCCGACAGGGTGATTTGAATCGAGCAGGTCGAGGAGGCGGTTGCCGACGCCCGCAGAAACGCCGAAAAGAACGGAACGGGGGGAAACTGCACCTTCAGGGCGGGCCGTGTTGAGAAGGTGATCGCCGTCCTGATGGCGGAAAACAGGAGATTCGATCTCGTGATCGCGGACCCCCCACGCGCGGGAATCTACAAGTCGGTGCTGCGGGCCCTGATCGGAATGAGACCCCCGTCCCTCGGTTACGTCTCCTGCAACCCAACGTCCCTGGCCGCTGACGCGAGGGTTCTCTGCGAAGGCGGGTTTCGAGTACCGTCCCTTCAGCCGATCGACCTCTTTCCCCAGACACCCCATTGCGAAACGATCGCTCACCTGACGCCGGCATGAGCCCGGGAACCGGGCTGCCAGACGACGTTGCTCAGCTGACAGGTGATGGCGTTCGAGGCGACGGAATAAGACATTCGGAAAGGTGCGAGGAAACTTCGATACCTCGTCCCCTTGAGATGGCAACAGATCACACCATTCCGCATGCGCTCGGTTCTGCCGTGCAGGCGCGCGTCCTCGTCGTCCTGGGGGAAACCGACGAGACCAGGCACTTGGTCGCCTTTCTGAAGGAGGAAGGGTACGAGGTGCTGTGGGCCCGCGAGAGTCAGTCGGCTTACGACATCCTCGATACGGAGGGCGTCGATGGACTGATCTGCGATCTCCAGGCCGAGCGGGTAGATGGGTTACGGCTCGTTCAACTCTCCCTGCAGCGCAATGCCGAGATCTGTTCGATAGCGGTCGCCAACACGACCCCCGAGGGGATCGAACTCGGCACCGAGGCGATGCGGCAAGGGGCGTACGATTTCCAGGTCCGCCCGCTCATTCTCGCCAAGATCAACGCCGTCCTGAGAAGGGGTCTCTCGCACCAGCGCCTCGTCGACGAGGTCTACGATCTCCATCGCCGTCTCGACAGGCGCTACCGCTTCGGGGGGGTGGTGCGCCGCTCCTCTATGTGGCAGCGGATATACAGCCAGATCGAGCAGGTCGCTCCCTCGAAAGCCACGGTCCTTCTGCTGGGAGAAACAGGAACCGGCAAGGGCGAACTGGCTAAAGCCATCCACCAGCACAGCAATCGCCGCGATCGCCCCTTCGTCGAGACCAATTGCGGCGCCCTTCCCGAAGCGATCGTCGAGAGCGAGTTGTTCGGCCACGAGAAGGGGGCGTTCACCGGCGCCTCGGCCTCCCGCAAGGGTCGCTTCGAGCTTGCCGACGGAGGCACCCTCTTTCTCGACGAAGTCGGGGACTTGACGATGCCGACGCAGGTCAAGCTGCTCCGCGTCGTACAGGATTCGGAATTCGAACGGGTAGGTGGCGTGGAGACGCGCAAAGTCGATGTCCGCCTGGTGGCCGCCACCAATCGCGACCTGGAAACGATGGTCTCCGATGGGGAGTATCGGGCAGATCTGTTCTACCGGCTGAACGTGATCAGCATCGAGGTTCCGCCAATTCGGCAAAGCCGCGAGGACATCCCCATCCTGATCGACGAGTTCATTCGCGAATTCGCCGAGGAGAACCGGCAAAGGGCGGTCGGCATGACTCCGGCGGCAGTCGACTGTCTGGGGCAATACGACTGGCCCGGCAACGTAAGGGAGCTGAAGAACTGCATAGAGGGGATGCTCGTCATGCGAACCTCCGACCGCAGGCTCGACATTGAGGACGTTCCCGACCACATAAGGAACCCCGGGGGAAGGCCGGCTGTTTTCGTAAAGGCCGGGATGACGATGAAGGAGATCGAAAAGCAGGCGATTGCCGACACCCTGGAAGCAGTCGGCTACGACCGGCGCCAAGCCGCCGCGGTGCTCGGGATCGGCCTCAGCACGCTGTACAGAAAAGAGAAAGAATACGGACTGAAGGGCCGTGGTAAATCACGCCACCGAACCGGGAGCGAGGGCCCGGGGCCGCCTGCCGGCAAGTCCGCCCGGCTTCTCACCCGGAAGCGGTCGTAGCCGGAAGACCGACCATCTCCGTTTCAGGGATCCCCGGTTGCAGCCGGACTGTACAGGTCCTTGATAAGCTGGTTCAGAACCTCCTGCGGCCGGGAGAGCACCTTCGGGGTGATTTCGAATTGCTTCAATTCCAGCAGCTGCAGGCCGTGGCCGTAGTCCGAAAGGAGCTCGGCGCAAACCTCGCCAGGCAACCGGCCCTGTTCTCTGGCGATTTTCTTTACCGCTTCGACGGCCTCCCCGGAAAAACTCAGGCGAATACCGTAGTCGCACGAGAACTTCGCAGAAAAGCTTTGCAGGCTGGTATCTACAAGCATGGATTTCAATTCACCCTCGGGATCGAAGACGGTGCGTTCGGTCACGGTGAATGACTCGAGGTCCGTAGAAGGCAGCCGGGTTTCGAAGCGAAGCAGGACTTTCTCGACCACGCTGACCAGCCCGCGTGCCCCGATCTGCTCTTCGAAAGCCATTTCCGCCAGTTTCTGAAAGGCCTCGTCGGTGAAATCGAGATCGATTCCGTAGGCTTTGAAATCCCGCCTTTTCGACAGTATGACGCTGCTGTTCTCCCCCCTGAGGATTTCGAGAAGGTCATTGCAGTCCAGGCTATGGAGCACGGCAACGACGGGAAGGCGTCCGATGAACTCCGATTCGAATCCAAAATCGATCAGGTCTTCTGCCCGGACCTCGTTAAACAGTTCGCCGTCGGCCACGGCGTCCTCCGCCGGGGCGCGCGTGTCACGGAGTCGAAAGCCCATGGCTCCGCGATTCAGGCGTCGCGCGATGATCTCCTGGAGTTCACCGAAAGCCCCACTGACGACGAAAAGGATGTTCCGGGTATTTATTTTCTTGCGCTCCGCCCTACCGGTTCTCTGGATCTGAATCACCGATTCCATCTGCGACGAGATGTCGTGCGGGGCTTTCAGATCGACCTCTGTTTCCTCCATCAGCTTCAGAAGGTTGCGCTGTACCCCTGAGCCGGAGACATCGGGGCCTGCCGTCGTTCTCGTCGAGGCAATCTTGTCGATTTCGTCGATGTAGATGATCCCGTGCTCGGCGAGCTCGATGTCGCCGTCGGCTTCGGATACCAGCTCTCGCACCAGGTCTTCGACGTCGCCTCCTACGTACCCTGTTTCGGAAAACTTCGTGGCATCCGCCTTTACGAACGGTACTCCCAGCCGGCGGGCGATCAGCTTGACAAGGAAGGTCTTGCCGACACCGGTCGGGCCAATCATCAGCACGTTGTTCTTTATCGATCCCACGAGAACCTCTTCGTCATCGATCGGGAGATTGAGACGGTTGAAGTGGGTGCAGATCTTGGTGGCGAGGATCGCCTTGGCTTTCTCCTGCCTGACGACGTATTCATCGAGATAGGCTATAAGTTCCTCCGGCTTGAGGCTGAAGTTCAGTTTTTCGCCGGGTGGAGAAGACAGTTCGCCATCCCCGCTGCCGGCGGGTTCCGAATGAGGAGAGGGCTCAGCTGTTTTCTCGTATTGCTGCGACAGAAACTCCCGTAGTTTTTCCGGGTCCATCCCTGGCTTTTCCATTCGCACATTCATGACAAACCCCCCGCAATTGACTGGTCGGCGAGCACCGAATATACCGGAGCCCGCCGCGGGCGACAACGATTGACAGTCGATTTGCTCGCGCATAAATTACGCTCCCACATACAGATGTGGCGTTTCTTATTCAGCAGGACCAGACCCCTTCCGGGCGCGCCGACTCCAGGCGAGGCCCTGTTTGCGACGGCTCTCTCGTTCAGCCTCGTGGCCGTCGCTTCCCTTTCCAGCCCCACCTCGGCACAACCGCTTCCGAGACAGACATACTCCCCTGAGGCCGAGCGCAAGTTCGCCAACGGCTTGGCGGCCTACGCCGAAGGGGACTATGGAGAAGCGCTGAGCGCTCTTGAAGAAGTCAGCGCCATGCACTCGAATCAGCGCTCATCCGCGGCGCTGCTGCTGGTGAGCAGAGCCCTGATGCGCCTGGAACGGTACCGGGAAGCCCTGGAGGCGGCCCGCCGAATCGAAATCGACTATCGGGGTAGTCGCTACACCGCGGATGCCCGCCTTGTGGCCGGGGATTGTTTGTACCAATTGAAACGTTACCGCGAAGCAGCAGCCGAGTACGCCCGCCTGCTGGCGACTCCGGGGCCGTTGTCGCTGCAGGCGAGCGCCGCCGAAAGGCTGGCGGCTATCGTCAGAAATCGGGTGATCACTACCGAGGAACGGGAGCGAATCGGCCGGCTGGTTGGCGCCGAGCGTTTTCGGGACGCCGTGCTGTTCGGCGAAGCCCGGTGGTATGCCCGCCTGGGGTGGCACGGCCGCAGCCGCGCCGTCCTCACCGCCTATCTCGACAGCGTGGAGAACGGTGTTTTCGCCGCCCTCGCCCGCAGGACGCTTTCCGGCGGCACTCCGGGGAACGCGGCGGAAGGAGAATGGAGGGCCGGCGGACTGCCCGCCGAATCAGGGGTGATCACCGCGTCGGAGTCGGCGGACCCGGATGGGAGGCCTGCGATCGGCATCCCGATGCCCTTGAGCGGGTCCCGGAGCTACGTGGGTGAAGAGCTCCTCGCTGGCATTCACATGGCGAACGACCGGATGGGGAAGCCCTTCGAGCTCAAGGTCGTAGACACCGGGGAGCGCCGGCTCGTGGGAGCGCAAGGGTCTTCGGTTTCCATTTCGCAAGGGGCTGGCGGCAGCCTGCTGCGGACGGTTTCGGCCGTGCAGTCATTGGCCCGGGACCAGGATGTGGTCGCCATAATCGGCCCGGTGTTCAGTCCCGCATGTGTCGCGGCTTCCGTAGTGGCGGAAGCGGCAGGCATCCCCTTGATCGCGCCGCTGGCGCAGCAGAGCGGTCTCGACACGCTCGGGGGGCACATTTTTCAGCTGAACGTGGTGCCGGAGATCCAGGGACGCGCCCTGGCCGAGTACGCCACCCTCGTCCTCGGGCTCGGTACCCTCGCCGTTCTCGCCCCGCTGACTGACTACGGGTGGAATTTCCACCGCGCCTTTGTCGAACTGGCCGAGAGCAACGGCGGCGAGGTCGTACACAGCGACTGGTACGTTCCGGAAGAGACGACCGATTTCAAGAACCAGTTCGAGGCCCTCAGGCAGGCTGGGTTCCGCCAGATGCCGTCCTCGGACACGGTCGATTCCCTCGCCGTGCTCGACTCGCTGTCCCTTGCCGTTCTCGATACGACACTAGCCGGGGAGGAGACGTTCTACCAGCTCCTGGAGGCCGGCCTTGAAATGACCGAGGAACCTTCGGATTCGACAGAGATCTTCATCGATACGATCGACGGCATCGCGGTGGTCGTGGAGAGCTTTGACGACGCCCGCACCATCGCTGCGCAGTTGCGATTCTTTCGATTGGAGGGGAAGGTGTTGGGCAACGATATCTGGTATCGCCCGGAGGAGATCGGTCAGATGAGCCGGATCGAAAAAAAGTACGTCGAAGGGGGGGTGCTTGTTTCCGGTCGATACCGCGCCGCTTCGTCCCGGGCGTTTACGGATGAATTCCGCACCCGCTTCGGCCGCGATCCCGGGCTTGCGGCCTATGGGTACGACGCCGCCGGAATGGTGATCAAGGGATGGGAAGAAGGACACCAGACGCGGGCGGCCCTGAGGGAATGGTTGGCGCGAGTGCGGGGGTACGAGGGGGCAGTTGGCCGTGTCAGTTTCCCGGATGACCGGCGAGCAAATACGGAGCTGACCCTGCTCAGGATCGACTCCCGCGGGCGGGTGAGGGCATTCAGCAACGGCGACCTTCCGGGGCTTGCTCCCTGACAGCATCCCACCGCAGAGCGGATTAACCTGCCTGCCGGCTTTCCTCACCGGCACCTAACGGCTTATCCAGTCTGATCTTGCGCACTTCCGGGGTGAGGCTATATTTGAGTCTTTTTAGAAAATCACCCGCACCAAAACCGCCTCGGGCCGAATTGCCCTACGGACCGCCCTACTCCGCCAAAACGCCATGCCGACATACGAGTACGAATGTCAGAAATGCGGCAGGACCTTTGAAGAGTTTCAAAGCATCACGGCCGACCCTCTGACCGAATGCCGACAGAAGAGCTGTCGGGGCAAGGTCAAGCGCCTGATCGGGGGCGGGGGCGGACTTCTTTTCAAGGGTTCGGGGTTCTACATCACCGACTACAGAAGCGACGGGTACAAGCAGGCGGAGAAAGCGGCGAAGGAGTCGAGTCCGTCTTCGGACAAGCCGGACAAATCCGACGGCAAGGCGAGCAGTTCCGGAAACGCCGACAGCAGGGGCGGGAAAAAAAAGGCCTCCAGGGAAGATTGAACAACCCAGCCGAAAACAACGCCAGCAGCTCGCAGTTCTGGAACCGCAGGTCGGTCCGTGGGTCGAATATGGGATCGCCCAGGGAATCCCGGCAGATCGGCCGTGCGACCATGGCGGTTGCCGCCGCGACCTGTTTGATCTGGACCGCCTGTTCGCAGGACACCCCGGAACAGGCGATGGCGGCCGCCGAAGCCGCGGCGCGGGCCGCTGGGACCGACAGCACCTCGCTGGACGTGGCGGTCGCACGGTTCGGCGATTTCCTCGAACGCTATCCGCGGCACGAGTCCGCTCCGAAAGCACTCCGAATGCTGGCAATGATCACTCAGCAGGAGGGGGATATGCGAGGCGCGATCGGGCATTACGAACGGCTGCTCGAGGAGTACGCCAGCAGCGAGTACGCCGACGACGCCCAGTTCATGATCGGGTTCATCTCCGAGGAGTACCTCGAAGAATACGCGCGCGCCCGTGAGTCCTATCGTTTGGTGATCGACCGTTATCCCGATTCGGAACTGGCCGCCAGCGCCCGGCGGCTGTTGCCCAACGTCGGCAAGTCTCCCGAGGAATGGGTCAAGTTCCAGGAAGGGGCAAGCTCGCCGTAAAGCCGACTCCCGTTTTCACCAAAAAAATAACTGATGACCGAGGCAGTTCCTCTCACCCACCGGACCGGAGATCCTCCCACCAACGCCCGTATCGGGCAACCAGCAGGGCTGAAAAAAGAAACCAGGCGTCGCGTCACGTCCCGACGGCAGTCGCCGGGCGCAGGCAGGTTTTCGTGACGATCGATACCGACATAAACGCGATAACGGAACGCGTCCATAGGGATTCCCAGGCGGTCGATCGCATCCTGCAACAGATGGACCGTGTGGTCGTCGGCCAGCGCCACATGGTGGAGCGTCTCGTCATCGGGCTTCTGTGCAACGGCCATGTCCTGCTTGAGGGAGTTCCTGGACTGGCCAAGACACTGACGGTGAGCACCCTTTCCAGGATCATCGGCGGAGAGTTCAAGCGGCTCCAGTTCACCCCCGACTTGCTCCCCGCGGATCTGACGGGCACGCTCATCTTCGATCAGATCTCGGGTTCCTTCCGGCCGAAGAAGGGCCCGATATTCGCAAACCTCGTGCTCGCAGACGAGGTAAACCGGGCCCCTGCGAAGGTGCAGAGCGCTCTTCTCGAGTCGATGCAGGAACGCCAGGTGACGATCGGCGACGAAACTTATCCCCTGGACGACCCGTTTCTGGTGATGGCGACGCAAAACCCGATTGAGCAGGAGGGCACCTACCCGCTCCCCGAGGCGCAGATCGACCGTTTCATGCTCAAGGTCAAGGTCGGATATCCGTCGCGCGAGGAAGAGCGTTCCATTCTCGATCGCATGGCCGAGGACGGCGACATCGAGGTCGAGCCGGTGGTTTCACTCGACGACATACGCACGCTCCGCAACTCGGTGCGCCTGGTGTATGTCGACGACAAGATCAAGGACTACGCTGTCGACCTCGTGCACGCGACTCGCAACCCCGCTGGTGCGGGAATGTCCGAGCTCGCCGCTCTCATCGAATTCGGGTCCTCTCCCAGGGCGACGATTTTTTTGGTGCGGGCGGCCCGGGCCCACGCCTTCATCCGCAGGCGGGGGTACGTAACCCCGGAAGACGTCAAGGCGGTCGGCGCCGACGTGCTGCGCCATCGCATCGCAGTCAGCTACGAAGCAGAGGCCGAGGAGATCGACTCCGAGGAGATCGTCAGGCGGTTGTTCGACGGCGTCGAGGTTCCGTGAGGTCGACTTGATTCCCAAGGAAATATTCGACAAGGTCCGGCTGATCGAGATTCACACTCGCAGCGTCGTCAACAGCTTGTTCGCCGGTGAATACCACTCGGTGTTCAAGGGGCGTGGAATGGAGTTCGCCGAGGTTCGCGAGTACCATCAGGGGGACGACGTTCGCAGCATCGACTGGAACGTAACTGCCCGGGCAGGCCGGCCGTTCGTCAAGCTTTTCGACGAGGAGCGGGAGCTGACGGTTCTGCTGGTGGTCGACGCCAGCGGGTCGGGCGCCTTCGGCAGCGCCGACAAGATGAAGGGGGAGATCGGGGTCGAGATTTCGGCGCTGCTCGCTTTTTCCGCCATAAAGAACAACGACCGCGTAGGGCTGCTGATCTTCACGGACGCGGTCGAGGTCTTCGTGCCGCCGAAGAAGGGGCGCCGCCACGTCCTGCGCGTGATCCGCGAACTGCTCTATTTCGAACCTCGCGGGCGCCGGACCTCACTCGCCACGGCGCTGGAATACCTCGACCGGGTGGTACACCGCCGCGGGGTGATGTTCATTATCTCCGACTTCCGCGACAACGGCTACGAGCCGGCGCTGCGGCGTTTGAGCCGGAGTCACGACACCATAGCGATCAACCTCGTCGATCCACGCGAGGCGGAGCTTCCCGACGCCGGCATGCTTACCTTGCACGACGCCGAAACCGGCGACCAGATTCTCGTCGACAGCGGCGACCCCCGCGTACGCGAGGCTTTTCAGGCTGCCGAGGCCCGCGCCGCGGCAGCTCGACAACGGCTGTTCCGAAGCCTCGGTGTCGACGAGGTACGCGTCGATACGTCCGCTTCCTACATCGAGCCGCTCATCCACTTTTTCAAGGCGCGCATGAGCCGCAATTAGCAAACCTGCTGCGAGCAAGAACAGGAGGAGCAAAAGGGTGATAGAAGTCAACGACTTGTCGAAGTACTACGGCGACGTGCCGGCCATCGACGGCGTGTCGTTCAGGGCCGACAAGGGACAGATTCTCGGCTTTCTCGGCCCCAATGGAGCGGGAAAGACGACTACGATGCGGGTATTGACCTGCTACCTGCCGCCATCGAGCGGCAGCGCATCGGTCGACGGCCACGACGTGGTCGAAGAATCACTCGAGGTCCGCAAACGCATCGGCTACCTCCCCGAGCTGCCGCCCCTCTACAGCGACATGACGGTCGATTCCTACCTGGGCTTCGTCGCCAGGATAAAGGGGGTTCCCGGCTCCGAGATCAGCGCTCGAATGGACGAGACCATGGAGCGGACGGGTATCGCCCACGTCCGCCACCAGGTGATCGGCCACCTGTCCAAAGGTTACCGGCAGAGGGTCGGGCTCGCCCAGGCGCTGGTGCACAACCCGAGCGTACTCATTCTCGACGAACCTACTGTCGGACTCGACCCGAAGCAGATCATCGAGATCCGCGAGACGATCAGGGGATTGGGGGGAGATCACACCATCATCCTCAGCACCCACATCCTGCCCGAGGTCAGCATGACCTGCGAGAAGGTGGTGATCATCAACGCCGGCCGCATAGTCGGCGAGGGCACCCCGGAAAGCCTGATCGCCGAGTTGAAGGAAGGGGAGATGCTGCGCGCCCAGGTTGCAGGGCCCGCGGATGAGATCCGCTCGGCCATAGAGGGCCTGGAGGGCGTAATCGAGGTGCGCGAGGACACGGCCGGCAGCCCCGGCGGCACCGACTCCGTTTTCATCGTCACCGCGACTCCGGGACGGGAGATCAGGGACGAGGTCGCCAGGCGGCTCGTCGACGGAGGCTACGGACTGCGCGAGCTGCGCGGCCTCGAGATGACCCTCGAGGATATTTTCCTGCGTTTGACCACCGAGGAGGAGGCTTGAAGATGCGCAACCTGCTCGCCGTATACTCCAAAGAGATGCGATCGTATTTCGTATCCCCGGTAGCCTACGTTATCGCCGGAGTGTTCCTGTTCCTGTCCGGCTACCTGTTCCGCAACATCCTGATGCAGTTCAACTGGTGGTGCCTGCAGTACAGCCAGCGGGCGCAGTACATGGACGCCAGCGGAATGCCGCCGCTCAACCTCAACGAGATGGTGGTGACCCAGTTCTTCGCGGTCATGGACTTTATCTGGCTGCTCGTGGTGCCGATGTTGACGATGCGGCTGTTCGCCGAGGAGAAGAAGACGGGAACGATCGAGCTGCTGATGACGTCGCCGATCTCGACGACGCAGATCCTGCTCGGCAAGTTCTTCGCCTGCTTCACGCTCTACACCTCCATCGTCGCCTTGACCCTTGTGTACTGCGGCATCCTCGAGGTGTACGGCGAACCGGACTGGGGACCGATCTGGTCGGCCTACCTGGGATACCTGCTGCTCGGGGCCACCTTCATCGGCGTCGGCATCCTGGCATCCGCGGTCACCGAAAACCAGATCGTCGCCGTGCTGCTCGCCTTCGGCGCTCTCCTGCTGCTGTGGCTGATCGACTGGTCGGCGAGCTTCGCCGGTCCGACGCTGGCCAAGGTGCTGCAGTACCTGTCGATCATCCAGCACCTGCAGGACTTCCAGCGCGGTGTCATCGACACCAAGGACGTCGTCTTCTACCTGAGCTTCGTTTTCTTCACCCTGTTCGCCACCGGCCGCGTCATCGAGTCGAGGCGCTGGCGGCGGTAGGGGGGCGGCTATCGAGGCGCGATGAAAGCGTACACCACTCATATCAGCCTGGCCGGAGCGGCTCTCGCCCTCATGGGGGGGCTGGCGCTGGCCCTCGACACGGAGGAAACGGGCGCCCAGCTGGCCTGCCTCGGCGCCGGGGTGCTGTTGATCGCGGTTTGCGCCGCGATCAACCCCGCCCTTTTCAAGCAGTACTCGAGCTGGCTCAACGCTCTGTGGGGAAGCATCCTGGTCCTGTTGATCGTCGTCATGGTCAACTTCGTCACCAATTCCCACCCGCAGCGGTACGATCTCACCGCGGGCAAGCTTCACAGCCTCTCCCCACTCACGGTGGAGTCGCTGCAGGGGCTCGACCGCGACGTGCGTGTCCTCGCCTTCATGGAAAAGGGGGAAGACGAGAAGCTCGAGGGCCTGCTGAAGCAGTACTCGACGTACAGCGGCTCCTTCGATTTCGAGCTCGTCGATCCCGACCGCGATCCGCAGAGAACGAGCGACTACGGCATTCGCCGCTACAACACCGTCGTGGTGGAGTCGGGCGAAAAGCAGCAGAGGGTAACCGAGCTGACCGAGAAGGAGATCACCAACGCGATGCTCAAGGTGACCCGCGACCGCCAGTCCTTCGTCTATCTCACCGTCGGCCATGGCGAGAAGGGGGTTGCCCAGACCGACCAGGGACTCAGCAGACTTCGCGACCGCCTGCAGGAGATCGACTACGTGCTCGAGGACTCCCTTTTCCTCGCCAGGGAAGGGGAGGTCCCGGACGACTGCGCGGTGCTGATCATCGCCGGGCCGCAGTCTCCCTTTTTCAGCACCGAGGCGGACGCCATCGCCCGCTACCTCGACGCCGGAGGCGCGGTCATCGCCCTCCTGGATCCCGCGCACGAGAGCGGACTGAAAGAGCTGTTCTCTTCGTGGGGGGCCGAGCTGGGCGACGACTTCGTCATCGACACGAGCGGAATCGGAAGCCTGTTCGGTCTTGATTTCACCATTCCCGTCGCCGTCAGCTACGACCAGGAGCATCCGCTGGTCCGCAAGCACCGCTCGGGAATCATGACATTCTTCGAACTTGCGCGCTCGGTCCGCTTCGTCGAAACCGAGGCAGTCGAGGGTGCGGAGCTGGTCATGACGAGCAGCCAGAGTTGGGCTGAACGGGACCTCAGCGCCCTCCAGCCCGGGCAGGGGAAACGCACCGTGTCGCTCGACGAGGGCGTCGACCGGACCGGGCCCGTAGCCCTCGGAGTCGCTGCCATGAGGGAGGACGGCGGAAGGCTCGTCCTCTTCGGCGATTCCGACTTTGCCAGCAACCGCTATTTCGATCTGCAGGGAAACGGCGATCTCGTCCTCAACGCGATCAGCTGGCTGGCCGCGGACGAGGGTCTGATCTCCATCCGGCCGCGCGAGGCCGGTTTCAACCCGATCGCGCTGACCGACAGCCAGGCGGAATGGATTTTCTGGATCGGGGTCATCCTCTATCCGCTGGCGGTGGCGCTCGCCGGCTTCTTCGTCGTTTCGAGCAAGGGCCGCTGGAGTGTTCCCGATCTCCTGGCCGCGGGACTCGGGCTGGCGCTCTCCCTCGGTATCGTCACCCTGGTGAACGTCATCGGCGACCGCTATCACAGCCGCCTCGACGTGACCGCGGACGGGCTGTTCACGCTGTCGCCGAAGACGCGGGACCTTCTGGAGCGGGCCGAACGGCAGGACCGCTTCATTTCCGTCAAGGCATTTACCTCCGAGATGGAGTCGATGCGCTTCCGGGAATTGATGGATGAGTACAAATACGAGACGCGGAATTTCGACTACGAGATTGTCGATCCGCAGCAGCGCTCCCTTGAGTGGAAACAGCACGGGGTAACCACCCGCGGAACCTCCCTCGTCGAGGTGTCCGGGGACGGCAAGGTGCACGGCGAACGCATCGAGGAACAGACCGAAGAGGCGCTGAGCAACGCGATCAAGAGCGCCCTCGAGGCACGCGAGCGCCGCATCGCATTCGTCGGCGGGCATGGCGAGGGAATGCTGACGGAAGTGGACGGCGAGGGGTTCAGCATTCTCAACGGGCGCCTGAAGGAGCTCAATCTGCAGATCGACGAGGGCGTAAGGCTGGACGGCGCCCCGATTGCTGCGCAGACGCTGGTCCTCCTCGGCCCGAAGGAGCCGTTGTCGAGCACCGAGGCGGTGACCTTCGAAGCCCTTCTCCGCAGGGGCAAGGACGCCGTCCTCCTCGCCGACCCGGGTGTCGACACCGGGCTCGAATCGGTGCTGGAGGGGTACGGTATCGACCTCGGGAACGACTTCGTCGTCGACCTGAGCGGTATCGGGCAGCTTCTCGGCGCCGATGTTTCCGTTCCCGTCGTGCTCCAGTACGGCAACCACCCGGTGACCGGGAAGATCGGCTCCGGCACGATGAGCTTCTTCCCGTTTGCGCGCTCGGTTTCCCCGGCGCAGGATCCCGCCGGATCCGAGATCACGGCGTTGGCCTACACCCACCGCAGCAGCTGGGCGGAGACCGACCTGTCGCCGCTGGCCGGAGAGGGAGGGCAGGTCGAGTTCGATCCGGAGAGCGACCGCCAGGGGCCGCTGTCGCTGGCGGTCGCCGTCAAGGCCGACCCGGACAGCGCCGCCAGTGGGGACAAGACCCGTCTCGTGGTCTTCGGCGACTCCGATTTCGCCCGCAACCAGCACTTCGGCCAGCAGGCCAACGGCGAGCTGTTGATAGGCGCCCTGAAATGGGTGACCGAAAGCGAGGATCGTCTCACGATCCCGCTCAAGCGTCCCGGTTCCAACCCCATCAACCTCGTCGGCAACCAGGGAGACGTGGTGCTGTGGGTCTCCGTGTTCGTGCTGCCTTTCGCGGTTGCCCTGTCCGGATTCGTCATCATGCTGCGCCGCGGCTACCAGGCCTACTCGTCCGGGTTTGTCCGTTGGCTGATGTACTCGCACTTCTCGGCGACAGTCGGCCTTTTCGCCTTGGCAACTGTGGCGATTGCGGACGGGGACATCCTCGCCGGGCTCGGCTACTTCATCCTGTTGGTCGGACTGGCGATGACTGGTTACGGCCTTCACCGCAAGGAACCCTGGTCATGGCCCGCGGCCCTGACCCTGAGCGCGATCGTCGTCGGCGTCGGGTTCGCGGCGATTCCCAACGAGACCCTGCAGCTGGTATCCGCCGGGTGGTGGATTGCCAATGCCTGTATCCTCGTCTGGATAAAGAGCGACTTCACTCCGAATACCGGGACGGAGAAGTAGGAGATGCGGTTCAAAACCAACCTCGTCATCAGCGCCGTTTTCGCGGCCCTGCTGGCATTCGTCTATTTCTACGAGATAAAGGGTGGGGAGGAGCGCGAAGAAGCGGCCAAAAAGGCCAGGCAGCTTCTCGACTTCAGCGACCACGAAGCGACGCGGATCCTAATCGAGCGCGCCGATACCGCCATCTCGGTGGCCAAGACGCCGGACGGCTGGCGCTTGCAGGGGCCGGTAGCGGCCGACGCCGACCAGAAGGCGATCGAGAGGTATCTGCGCAACCTGCGCGAAACCGAGATCGAGCGTGTCGTCGAGGACAGCGTAGCGGCGGCAGGCAACGCCGAGCTGGCAGCAAAGTACGGCCTTGGGAGGCCGAGGCTGCGGGTTCTGATCGAGCTGGCAGAGACGGTTCTCGACACTGTCCTCCTCGGGGAGGACAGTCCGACCGAACGCTACGCGTACGCGCGTCGCAGCGGTGAGAACCCCGAGATATTCACCGTGCGCGCCTGGCGCTTCGACAACCTCGACAAGGGGGTTTTCGACCTGAGAGATCGGAGAGTCCTGGCTTTCGACAGTGACGATGTGCGCGAGATCGGCCTGACCGGCTTCGCGATCGAAGAAGAGCTCGCCATCGTCCGGGACGACGGGAGCTGGCGGCTGATGCCGGTCGACCGGCCCGCGGACGAGTCCGCGGTGGAGGAGTTGCTGCAGGAGATTTCGAACTCCGAGGCAGAGGCCTTCGTGAGCGAAACCCCGGGAGAGGAGGAGAAAGCGAATCGCGGCCTTGCCGAGCCGATACTCGAGGTCTCCCTTCTGCTGGGTGAGGAGCGGGCCGAGAAGCGGCTCGTCATCGGATTGGAAGCGGAAGACGGACTGCACTACGCCCTCGACCCCAGTCGAGCGCCGATTTTCCTGGTCGATTCCACCCTCGTCAACGCTGCCGGCAAGAGCGCATTCGACCTGCGGGACAAGCAGCCGGTAGCTGTGGACGACCGCGACGCGATCGGGAAGATCGAGCTCTGGCAGGGGGGCGAGGCCGCGTTCACTGCCGAGCGCGACACGACCGGGGGCTGGCACATCTCGGCACCGGAGGATCGCGAGGCCAAGTCGTGGAAACTCAACAGCCTGTTGAGCGACATTGACGGCATCGAGGTCGAGGCCTTCACCTCCGATGCCGCGGAGGAAGCCGCTATCGACCTCGCTCCGTACGGCCTCGAGGTTCCCGCCGTGCGCATTCAGCTCACCGACGACCTCGAAGAGAGGGTGGAAATCAGGATCGGCGAGGTCGACGGAACCGCCTATCTCATGCGCACGGGCGTGGCCTCGGTGTTCCGGATCGGCACCGATGCCCTCGAGGACCTGAAGCTCGGCCTCGACGACGTGTCTAAAGCGCCCGCCACGGGCGCAGCGGACGACACCACTGCCGAATAGAGGACGGGAGGATGTTGCGGCACCGCGGTCCGCTCCGGCTCTGGGCAAGCGGGTTCGCCACCCTCCTCGTAGCCGGCGTCCACGCCTTCGCCCAGCGACCCGCGATCCCAGCCGGGGCATTCGATGTCGCCGCCGAGTTCGATACGGCGGCCGCCAACATCGGGGCGCCCCTGACCTTGACCCTGAGGCTGCGATACCCGGCCGGGTACTCGCCGTCGTTTCCCGAGATGGAAGAGGTCTTTCCGCGAGAGCTGGAGGTCGATTCCGCCTCGCCCAAAGTCGAGCGCCGTTCCGTCTCGGAACAGGAGACCGAAGCGGTCGCCACCTACAAGGTGCGGGCGTTCGACCTCGGTGAGCTGACGATCCCCCCTATCCCGGTCCGATTCGCCGCCGCGGGGAAGGACACCCTGTTCCGCAGCACCGCCCCGCTGGCTGTAGAAATCGTGCCGGTCCGCGACCCGGAAGATGACGAACTGCGGGACATCGTTCCCCCTCTGGTGATCTCCGGCGGGATTCCGGTCTGGGTCGCCGCCCTGCTCGCCACCTTGGCCGCGGTGGGCGCGGCCTGGGCCCTGAAGGTGTTCTTCCTCGATCGCCGGCATCGCGGTGACGCGGTTCAACCGCCTCCTCCGACTGTCAACTACATCGCCGAATTCAGGAAGATCGCCGGCATGGGGCTGGTTGCGCGCCGCGCCTACAAAACGCACTACACCTTGCTGTCGGAAACGCTGCGGAGGTTTTTCGAAGACAAGGCAGGGGTGGAGGCGCTCGAACGGACGACTGCGGAGATCGAAGGGGCACTCGCCCGCATCCCCGGTTTTCCCGGAGAGATCGAACGCCGGGTCGCCCTCTTTCTCAGGGATGCCGATCTCGTCAAGTTCGCCCGTCACGTCCCGGAAACCGGCGACGCGGAAGCGGGACCGGAAAGGGGGATCGAGATCGTCCAGGGTCTGGAGGACTGGCTGCGAAAACAGGCGAGAGCCGCTACGGCGCAGGCCGCGGCCGCGGAAGGGGTGAGGGAAGCGGAGACCGGAGGTGCCATCGGAAACAGCGGAGGCTCTTCCGAACCGGGCGTGGGATAGCCGAGTGGAGGAGTATCTGCGTTTCGAAAACGGGGTATGGCTGTTGGCACTGGTGCTGCTGCCGCTGCTCCTGTACCGCTATCTGGTCGAAGAGCGAGGTGACAGGGGCAGCATCCGCTTCTCCAGTCTGGAGTCTTTCGAGGGCCTGAAGCCCGGCATGTTGGTGCACCTGCGCCACGCCTTGGTGGTGCTGCGACTGGCCGGGCTCGGCTGCCTGATCCTGGCGATGGCCCGCCCCCAGGCCGGCAAGGAAGTCGTCGACGTGACCGCCGAAGGGATCGACATCATGCTCGTTCTCGATGTCTCGGGAAGCATGGAAGCCCGTGATCTCGGTGACGCCAACCGGCTCGCGGTCGCCAAGGATGTGGTGTCGGAGTTCATCGCCGGCAGGCACAGCGACCGCATCGGCATGGTCGTGTTCGCCGGCGTGAGCTTCACCCAGTGTCCCCTGACCCTCGACTACGACGTCCTCCTGGAGTTCCTCGCAGATATCGGGATCGCCTCGAGGAGCTGGGACGGCACCGCCATCGGCGTCGCCCTGATCAATGCCTGCAACCGGCTGCGCGACGCCGACGGCAAGAGCAAGGTCGTCATCCTGCTGACCGACGGAGTCAACAACGCAGGAGAGATCGACCCCATGACCGCGGCCGCGGTCGCCGAGGCAACCGGCATCCGCGTGTACACGATCGGCGTTGGCGGCCTGAGCAACCAGGCGCCAGGGCGACGGGGCCGTGGGCCCGAATTCGACGAGGAGATCCTCAAGAAGATCGCGACGTCTACCGGGGGCCACTACTACCACGCCACCAGCCGCGAAAAGCTGAAGCAGGTGTACGAGGAGATAGGGGAGCTCGAAACCACCCCGGTGACGAGCGCCATCTATCTCGACTTTTCCGAACGCTACGGACGCTTCCTCTGGACCGGATCAACTCTGCTGCTGCTCGGGTTCATCCTGGCCAACACCCGGTTCCGCCGGCTCCCCTGACCCTACTCCGATGCGCTTCGCCCACCCCGACAATCTCTGGCTGCTGATGGCCCTGCCGCTGCTCGTGCTTTTCGCGTTTTGGGCCGTAGCCGCCAAGCGTCGCGCCCTTGCCCGCTTTGCAGCGCCGCAGGTGGCCGGCAGATTGACCCGCAGCGTCAGCGTGGTTCGACAGCACTGGAAGTACTGCATCGCCGTCAGCGGCTTTGCCTTTCTCTCACTTGCCCTGGGCGGCCCGCAGTTCGGAGCCGAGCTGACAATGGCAAAGCGCAGGGGAGTCGACATCGTCGTCGCACTCGACGTCTCCCGGAGCATGCTGGCCGAAGATATCGGCCCCAACCGGCTGCAGCGGGCCCGTTACCAGATTGGGGAGCTGCTCGACCGGCTGGAGGGGGATCGCGTCGGCCTCGTGGTGTTTGCCGGCAAGGCGTTCGTCCAGTGTCCGCTGACCCTCGACTACGGGGCCCTGGGGCTGCTCTTGTCCGTCGTCGACGCCGGCAGCATCCCGGTCCAGGGAACGGCGATAGGGGAGGCGATCGAGCTGGCGCGCGGCTGCTTCGACGAAGGGGACCGCCAGCACAAGGCGATCGTGCTGTTCACCGACGGGGAGGATCACGTCGCCGATCCGATAGCGGCCGCGGACAACGCCGCGGCAGAGGGTGTACGCATATTCGCGATCGGCATGGGCACCTCCGACGGTGAGCTGATACCGATCAGGCAGGACGGGGGTGGGGTCGACTTTCACCGCGACCGCGCAGGTAATCCCGTGAAGACGCGGCTCGACGAGGGGGTGCTGCGCCAAGTGGCGGCCCTCAGCGAGGGGGCGTACTACCGCAGCAGTTTGCGCGGGGCGGAGATCGAAGAGATATACCGCGAGATCGCCAACATGGATCAGAAGGAGTTCGAGTCCCGGAGGTTCACGCGCTACGAGGAGCGCTACCAGATCCCGCTTGCTCTCGCCCTCGCCTGCTTTGCTCTCGAGTCGCTCCTGGGCGACCGGAGGCAACAGCGGCGGGAATGGAGGGGCCGTTTCGAATGAAGGGCCCCAATCTCCGAGCCGGGGGGCGTGTCGAGCCCCGCCGCGGTGGCCGGGCGGTCCTTGTTCTGGCGCTGGCCGCGGCGATCCCGGCCCCCGCAGGCGCGTCGACTGTGGGAGACAAGGCCGCGGAGCGCAGCGCCGAGGCGCTCGAGCACTACAACGAGGGCCGTTTTGAAAAGGCGGCGGATCAGTACCGGCAGGCGCAGATAGAGGACCCGGATTCCCCGGAGCTGTTGTTCAACGTTGGAGATGCGTTGTACAAGCAAGGGGACTTCGAGGCCGCTGGCCGCGCCTTCGAAGGGGCGTCGTCCTCGCCGCCCCTGTCGGCCCGAAGTTTCTACAACCTCGGCAACACCTTGTACCAGAAGGAGGCGTATCCCCAGGCGGTGGAGGCGTTCAAGGAGGCGATCCTTCGGGGATTCGACGAGGAGGCGGGGAAGGCGAATCTCGAGCTCGCCCTGCGCATGCAACGTCAGCAGGAGCAACATCAACAACAGCAGCAGCAGGAGCAGCAACAGCAGCAGCAGGGCGAACAGCCGGAGGAATCCGAGCCCTCCGATTCGGGAGAACCCGACGAGTCTTCCGGAGACCCTGAACAGGATCCTCGGCAGGACGGGCCCCGGCAGGACGGGCCCCGGGAAGAAGACGAGGAGCCGGAGCAGTCTTCGCAACCCCGGGAAGCCCCCGAAGATTCCGGACAGCCTGAAGGGGAACAGCCGATTCCCGGTCAGATGCAGTCCTCTGAAGCCGAACAGCTGCTCGACGCCTTTGCCGACAGCGAGCAGGAGGCCCAGCGCCGCCGCTTTCGGGTGGAGGCCAGGGCCCAGGTCAAGGATTGGTAGGACTGCTTTGCAATTTGGGCGACTGATTGCGGCGGCGGCCGGAGTGGTGGTGGCAGCCTCCTTCGCCGCCGCGGAGGTCGAGTTCACGGCCTCGCTGGATCGCACCAGGACAACCAGATCCCGCCCGATCGAGATGACGCTGTCGATCTCCTCTTCGCAGAACTTCCCGAAAGTCCCGACGCCGCAGCTGAAGCTCGACGAATTCGACGTGTACGGTCCCTCGGTCGGGGTGCGCACCGAGATCGTCAACGGCCGCGTGACCCACGCCCGCGAGCTGACCTACACCTTGTACCCGCGCCGCGAGGGGACCTTCGTCATCGGGCCGGCTACACTTGAGCTGGGGGGTAGGAAGTACTCGACGAAAGCGATCGAGGTAATCGTGGCAAAGGGAAAGGGAGAGGCCGAACCGCAGTCCCTGGAGGACAACCTGTTCGTCCGGGTGGAGCAGGACCGGGCGAAAGTTTACGCAGGCCAACAGGTATTGCTGTCCTACGACCTGTGCTACCGCTACCAGCTCCGGGACGTCGGCTTCGAGGAGGTGCCCGCGTTCTCGGGATTCTGGACCAAGGATCTGTTCGTCGCCCAGCGCCTGGAACCGCAACGCCAGGTGATCGGCGGAGTCGCCTTCAATGTCGTGCCGCTGCGCAAGGTGGCCCTGTTTCCGGCCAGCGCCGGGGAGCACGTAATCGAGCCTCTGGTGATCCGGTGCAGCGTTGTCGAGGGAAGGAGGAGGAACAGCCTGTTCGACGCTTTCTCCCTGTTCGACGATCCGTTCTTCGGCCGCGGCCGGACCCTGCTGGTGCGCAGCCCCGAGGTCACCGTCGAAGTACTGCCCCTGCCTGCGAAGGGACGGCCCGCGGAGTTCGACGGCGCGGTGGGAACCTACCGGATGATGTCGACCCTGCAGCCACCGGCGCCGCGGGCCGGGGATCCCGTTACTCTCACCATCTCGATTCAGGGGAAGGGTAATATCGGCGCGGTCGGAGAGCCGTTGCTCGGGGACCTGGTGGGATTCAAGGAGTACGACCCGAAAGTGTCCGAGGAGTCGGGAGATACCGGCAGCGGTTACGGCGGCACCAAGACCTTCGAGTACATCCTGATTCCCGAAGCCCCGGGGACTCTCGCCATTCCCCCGGCGCGTTTCGCCTTTTTCGATCCCGAGGTGCGAGCTTACCGGACGCTGCAGACGGATCCCCGCGAGCTTCCCGTCGGCGGCGACCTGCAGGAGAGCGGGGAAGATACCCGCTACCTGCTGAGCAGAAAGGAGATCGAGGTCGTCGGGACCGACATTCGCCACATTAAACCGGATGTGGGGGAGCTGGGGGACGAAGGGTACCTGTACCGCAGCGTTACTTTCTGGCTGGTGCAGTCGCTGATGCCGTTGGCGTACGCAGGTCTTTACGTCTGGCAGCGCCACCGGCGCCGGCTCGAGGGGGACATCGCCTACGCGCGCCGCCGGGGCGCTCGGGGCGCGGCCGGACGCAGGCTGAAAACGGCGCGCCGGATGCTGGCCGGAGGCGCCCCGGCTCCGGATTTCCATGCGGAGATCCACCGGGCGGTGCTGGAGTTCGTCGCCGACCACCTCAACCGCTCGGCCGCGGGGCTGGAGAAGGAAGAGTGCGCTGTGGAGCTGCGGGGCCGGGGGACGCCGCAGCAGACGATGGAGGATCTCGGAGAACTGCTGGAGGAATGCGAATTTGCCCGCTTCGCCACCGGTGCGGCCTCGGCCGAGGAGATGAGGCGCACCCAGGATCGCGCCGAGGAGCTGATGGAACGGCTGCAGAGGGTGCTGGCGTGAAGACCCGGTCCCTGCTCGCGGCCTCGTTGGCGGTCGCCTGCGCCTGCACACCGGTTCCTTCGGCAGGGCAATCCGCGGCCGCGGGGCTGTTCGCCGAGGGAAACGACCTCTACCGCGCCGGCGAGTACGAGGCTGCCCGCGATACCTACTTGCGGATCGCCGGCGAAGGCATTCGCGATTCCCGCCTGTTCTACAACCTCGGCAATGCCTGCTTCAAGGTCTCGCGCCTCGGTGAAGCGATAGTGTGGTACGAGCGCGCCGTGCGGCTCGAGCCGAGGGATCCGGACATACTCGCAAACCTGCGCTTCGCCCGCCAGGTGAAGAGGGACCGGGAGCCGCCCGCGGAGGAGAATCCGCTGGCCCGCTTCGCCGCCGCGGTCTACGCCTTTCCCACCCTCGACGAACTCGCGGTCGCCTTCGCCGCGACCCTGCTCTCCGTCTGGGTGCTCGCCTGTCTGCGCTGGCTGCGGCCCCAGGCTGCACGGGTGCAACTGCGGCTGCTGGCCGCATGCGCAGCTGCCTGGGTGATTGCAGCCCTGTTTCTCGCCTCGCGCATCTACACCCACGAATCGGCGAACCATGCCATCGTGACCGCCCAGGAGGCGACCGCCCGCAGCGGACCTGGCGGCGACCAGACGCCGGTGTTCGTGCTTCACGAGGGTACCAAGGTGCGCATCGACCGCGATGAGGAAGGATGGTACCTGGTGCGGCTGCCCAACGGCAGCGGAGGATGGATGCCGAAGGCCGCGGTGACCGACATCTGAAGGGGAGTGCAGCCGCTTGTCGCATTTCGGCGATCTTGCTACAATTGGGCGGAAGATGCCTCCTTCGCCACCCAGCCTGCACATCCCCACCGGTTTCCCGGATCCGTTTGCCGGCCCCCCAAGGCATTCGCCCCATCGGGTCGATCTGCCGGCGGCGTATTTCCGCCCCCTCCTCTCCGGTACGGGGGCAAGCGACGGACCGATAACGTGAAATACCTCCTGACCGGCGGCGGCACCGGGGGCCACGTATATCCTGCACTTGCCATTGCCGACGAGCTGCGCCGCCTGCATGCCGACGCGGAGTTCCTCTACGTCGGAGTTCGCAACCGGCTTGAATCCAGGATCGTTCCGGCCCGGGGGTACGCGCTGCGCTACGTGCGCTCGCGTCCCTACCCGCGCTCCCTCTCGGCGCTGCCCCAGATGCTGTTCTGGCTGACCCTGGCCGCCGGAGTCGGCCGCGCCCTGCTGATTCTGCTCCGCTTCCGGCCCCACGTGGTCATCACCACCGGCGGTTTCGTCAGCGCTCCGGTGATGCTCGCCTTCGGCATTCTGCGCAAGTTGCGTGTCTGCAAGGCCAGGATGTTCCTCTACGAACCCAACGCCCATCCAGGACTGCTCAACCACACGGTGGGGCGGTTGGCCGACCGCATAGGTGTGGCTTTCGAGCAGGCGGGGCGCTGGTTCGACATCGGGCGCGTCGCGGTGGTCGGCTACCCGGTTCGCCGCGAGCTCCTGCAGCTCGACCGAGCCGCCGCCCGCAAAAGGCTCGATATCGATCCGGAGCGCCAGGTGCTGTTCGTCGTCGGCGGTTCCCAGGGGTCGCGCGAGATCAACCGCGCCGTGGTCGAGGCGCTGCCGAGGCTGCGGCAACGTTCGGACCTGCTCATCCTGCACGTCACCGGGGCCACCTCCCCCGGAGGAGTCTCCGAGGCGACGTACGACCCAGTCGCCGACACTGAGCAGCGGTTGCGCGAGTCGGGATTGGCCGGCGACACCTCGGACTGGTACCGGCGGCTGCCCTACGCGGAACAGATCGAGGATCTCTACGCCGCGTCCGATGTCGTCGTCTGCCGCGGGGGTGCGGCAACGCTCACCGAAATCGGCGTTTGCGGCTTGCCTGCCGTCATCATTCCACTGTCGACATCCGCGGACGATCACCAGGCGATCAACGCCCGCGAGATGGAGAAACGGGGAGCCGCGGTCGTCCTCTACTCCGAGGCTGCGTGGGAAGGGGGGGGCGTTACCACCAAGGTCGACGGCAAACGCCTCGCCGCAGCGATCGAGGGATTGCTCGAAGCCCCCGAGGAACGGCGCCGGGTGTCAGCCGCGGCGCAGGGGGTGCCGCGGCGCGACAGCCTGGAGCTGATCCGCAGAGAGCTCGAGAGCATGGTAGAGGGGGGAAGGCCGGCATCCCTCAACCTCGAGGCCCCGGGAGATGAAGGGCTGCCGGGCGATCCGAACGCCCTGGTCAGAAAGGTGCGGGAGCGGGTGGAAGCGGCCGGCGGAGCCCAGGGGATCCCCGACCGCGAGTTGGCCTACCTGCGCTATCAGGCGGACCGCTACCTTTCGTCGAGAGAGTGGTACGAAATTCCGCTCGGCAAACGCAACGTCGGGGTCAAGCTCGCCGGCTATCTCGAGCACCGGGACCGGCTCGACCTGTTGCTCCAGATCCTCGAGGACCGCCGGCAGGTGGGGGCCCTAAAGAGACTGCTGGGGGGCGACTTCCGGCATTCCGGGATTCTGAGGCGAAACACCATACAGATCGCACTGCGGTGGCTGCGGGTCGCCGGAGAGCCGCAGGTCGAGGCCGCGCTTCTGGTTGCCCTCGAGACCGATCCCTATTTCGAGGTCCGGGCCGCGGCCGCGGATCTGCTCGGGGAGGCCGGCAAGCCCTCCGAACGCATCGAGAGCGCCCTCGTAAATGCGCTGTCGGACCGCTCCCGGCGAGTCGTCGCCAGGGCGATACGAGCCCTGGGGGCCGTGGGGGGGGATCCCGGGCTGATCCGCTTGCTGCGGAACTTCTACCATCACCCGGACTGGCAGGTCCGGCACGAGGTGGTGCTGGCGCTGCAGAACCTGCTTCGCCGCGGGGTTCTGAGCCCTGCCGAGATGGCCGGTGAGGCAGAGCAGGTGCTCGCCACGTCGCCGAACTTCACTCCGGAGTTCCCCCTGAAAGAGAGTCTTTCCGAACTCGCCGAGCTCGCTGACTCTCCTGCCGATGCGTCGGAGGCGCCCGACGCCTTCAGGGCCGGGGGCGGATAAGGGAACTCCGTGCTGGTCTATCTCGGCGACTACCTGCAATCGGTCCAGTCCCTCTCCTACCTGCGGCTGTTCGACTCGATCAGTTTTCGCGCCATCGGCGGCGCCATCACCGCCCTGGTGTTCACCATCCTGTTCGGCTGGCGCATAATCCTCTACTTCTACCGCTCGGGCAAGCGCGACACGTCGCGCATATACACCGACTTTCCGGTTACCGATCACCCTGCCAAGACTTACGGGGGCGGACTGCTGGTGGCGGCAATCGCCCTGAGCGTGCTGCTCTGGTGCCAGCTGCACAATCCGCTCGTGCTCATGTGCATGGCTGCGGTCGCCTGGTTTGCCGCCCTGGGATACATCGACGACTACCTCAAGGTCCGCCACGGCAACAACGATCGCGGTCTGTCGGAGACCGCCAAGCTGGCGCTGCAGTTTCTCTACGCCATCGTCTTCGCCGTCGTCTTCGTCTCCGATTGGCTGTCGCCGCTCCCCCCGGGGCTGGCGACGCAGCTCTACCTGCCGTTCCTGAAGAACCCCGTAGTCGATCTGTCGTGGGGGTACGTGCCGCTGATCGTGTTCACCATCATCGCCATCTCCAACTCGGTGAACATCGCCGACGGCATAGACGGCCTCGCCGTGGTGCCCGTAGCCTTCGTCGTGGCGGTGTACGGCGTCTTCGCGTACGTCTCCAGCCACGCCAGGATCTCCGAGTTCCTGATCTTTCCGTTCATTCCGGGGGCCGGAGAGGTCGCCATCATCTGCACCATCGTGTTCGGAGCCTGCCTCGGGTTCCTGTGGTTCAACTCCTACCCCGCGAACGTGATCATGGGGGATGCCGGATCGCTGGCGCTCGGCGGGCTAATCGGGACCCTGGTGGTTCTGGTGAAACAGGAGATCCTGTTCCTGATCGTCGGCGGGATTTTCGTCGGAGAGGCCCTGTCGGTGCTGATTCAGGAGAAGATCGGCATCAGGTGGCTGGGACGGAGATTCTTCCTCAGCGCCCCCATCCACCACCACTTTCAGGCGCGGGGCATCGCCGACACCAAGATCGTAATCCGCTTCTGGATCGTCGCCGGCATCCTCGCGCTGTGCGGCCTGGCGACCCTCAAGATCCGCTAACGGCGCGGGCTCCTCCCGGAGTCGCTACGGCTTCCGCCCGGGAAATGTCGCGGTTTACAGCAGTTGAAATCCGCAGAGGAACAGCAGCATCAGGACCGCGCCGGTGAGAGCGGTGATCCACAGCGGCATTCCTTCGTCCCCGTCGAAAACCTCCCGCCTGTAGTGTCGGTACTCACTGGAAAACACCCGATGCCCCGAGCCCAAGAGGATGATGATGGCGGCCAGCAGGAAGTCGACGCCCCGGGTTTCGGGGGCGAATGCCCGCGCCATCCCGAGTCCGTACGGGATCAGGGTGACGAGCAATCCGTACTCCCGGGAAAGGATTGCGTAGAGGATGATTCCGGCGCTGAGCGAACTGATGGCCATCGAACCGACGGCGTCCGGCAGCGGCACCTCGAGCTTCAGAACCAAGAGGGGGATGCCGACGACGAGGTGAAGCCACATCCCGCAATAGGCGAAAAGGAAGAGCGGGCCGCCCGGCGAGCCGGAGCCCGTGAGGAACTGGGCGAAAGAGGGTCGCTGCATGGTTTCGTGAGAGCTCGAATACCCGGGGAGGGAGGGAGCCGATTTGCGCGGGGAGAAAGAGGGGTATATACAGGAGCGGTTTCCCTCTGTCAAGCGCTCCGCCTGCGGTCCCGGAAACCCGGGACAGGCCTTTCCGCATCGATTTCCGTGGGCTCCAAGCCCGCCTGCGAGTCGTTCCCTCCCCCCGGATTGCCCTGCGGTCGCTGCGAAGCGGCCTCGTCACCGGGGAGGGCGCGGACCAACTTTCGGGCCGGGGCGATCCCGGAGAGTAACAGGTGCTTCGGCTGAACGGGTCGCAGCTGGCCACGGCAATCGAGGAAGTTCCGGGCGTGGGCTCCAGGCGGGGCCAGGCGCTCAGGGAGGCCGGGATCGAAACCGTGGCGGGCCTGCTCCTGAGGGTGCCGCGGCGATACCTCGACCGCAGCGCCGTGGCGATGATTTCCGAGCTCGCTGCAGGAGGGGAGGTGACCGTGATCGCCACGGTCACGGCCTGCGCCTCCCCAGGTTTCGCGCGCAGCCGCAGGGGCCGTCCGCTGCCCGCCACCGTCGACGTCAGCGACGGCTCGGGAACCCTCCGCTGCGTCTGGTTCCAGGGCGGCCAGTACGTCAGGGCGGAAGTCGGCGATCTCCTTGCTCTCAGCGGCAGGGTCGAAGAGTACCGGGGGCGCCTGCAAATGCCCCATCCGGAGTACGAGTTCCTCTCCGCAGCAGGGGATCGTGGGCTCATTCACACCGCGGGTATCATCCCGTTGTACGCCACCACCGCCGACATGAAGGAGCGCGGCCTGCGCAGTCGCGGATTCCGGGCCATCGTCAGAGCCGCCCTCGATCGGTACCTGCCGGGAACGGAGGAGTCCCTCGACCCGGACACGCGCCGGAGAAACGATCTCGTCGAACTGCACAACTCCCTCCGCACCATACACTTCCCTGAATCATTTGACGCGCTCGACAGGGCGAGGAGACGCCTGGCTTTCCAAGAGTTCTACACTCTGCAGCTCTCCCTCCTGAAGAGACGGCAGAGGGCGGGAGATCAACGGGGGCACCAGTTCGGCAAAAGCACCAGGCTGGTGCCCGGGCTGTTGTCCTCCCTCCCCTTCGAGCTCACCGGGGCGCAGTCGCGCACCCTGTCCGAGATAACCGCGGACATGGTTAGCCCACGGCCGATGCGGCGACTTCTGCACGGGGAGGTCGGCTCCGGCAAGACCCTGGTCGCCCTCTGCGCCATTCTTACCGCGGTGGAGGCCGGGTACCAGGCCGCTCTGATGGCACCGACCGAAATCCTCGCAGAGCAGCATTTCTACTATCTGCAGTCCCTGCTGCACCCCTTCGGGGTCGCCGCCGTGCTGGTGGCCGGAGGGCAGAGAAAAGCTGTCCGCGAGGAGGTTTTGACGGCGATCCAGACCGGGTCGGCTGCGGTCGCCGTCGGCACCCACGCCCTGATCGAGAGCGAGGTCCGGTTCCGCAGCCTCGGCCTCGGGGTCGTCGACGAGCAGCATCGCTTCGGCGTTTCCCAGCGCCAAAGGCTGTACGAGAAGGCCCCCACTGCGGACATCCTCGTCATGACCGCGACTCCGATTCCCCGGTCCCTCACCCTCACCCTCTACGGCGACCTAGAAGTCTCCGTCCTCGACGAAGTACCCCCGGGGCGCAAGCCGGTGCGCACCGAGCTGCGGACCCCCGCCAGCCGTGCCAGGATCCTCGAGTTCGCCGCCAGCCGCCTGCGTTGCGGGGAGCGCGTCTACATCGTGTACCCGGTCATAGAGGAATCGGAAAAGCTCGACCTGAAGTCGGCGGTCGACGGTTTCGAGGAAGTGAGCAGTTCCGGGCCCCTGGCGGAGTTCGAGGTCGGACTCCTGCACGGGCGCCTGGGCAGCGCGGAAAAGACCGGGCAGATGGAGCGTTTCGCCCGCGGGGAGGTGCAGGTCCTCGTCGCCACTACCGTCATCGAGGTGGGCGTCGACGTTCCCGAAGCGACGGTCATGGTGATCGAGCACGCCGAGAGGTTCGGTCTGGCGCAGCTGCACCAGCTTCGGGGCCGGGTGGGCCGGGGAGAGGGGCAGGCCTACTGCATTCTCATCGACTACTCCGGGGCCGCTGAGGGGGAGGGTTCGCCAAGGGCGGAACAGCGGCTGCGGGCGTTCTGCGCTACGAACGACGGTTTCGAGATAGCCCGCTTCGACCTCGAGATCCGCGGCCCGGGGGAGGTGCTCGGAACCAGGCAGGCGGGCATTCCCGGGTTCGTCGTCGCTGACCCTCTGCGGGATCTCGAGCTGATGCAGGCCGCCCGCGCAGAGGCGAAGCGGACCCTGTCCGAGGCCCGATGATTTCGACTGCATTTCGGAGAAACCCGGTGAACCCGGTCGCTACCCCTGCCGCAGGGGACCCCCCGGCAACCCCGGCCAGGTGATGAGCCCTCCAGCCAGATCCCTGTCCGGCCGGTGGTCGGCGCTGGTCATGGGCCTCGCGGTCAGCGCCGCGGTCGTCCCCTGGCTGCTTGCCGAGTGGGAGCTGAACCGGGCCTGGGGATTTCCCCTCGACGATTCCTGGATCCACATGCAGATGGCCCGCAACCTCAGCAGCGGCCATGGCATGTACTTCAACGCGGGAGAACCGGTCTCGGCCTCGTCCGCCCCTCTGTGGACCGTCCTGCTGGCGGGGTTGCACCTGCTGCCGGTCGATGTCGTGATGGCGGCGAAGCTGGTGGGCGTCCTGCTGCTGTGGGGAACGGCAACCTTCACCTTCCTCCTCGCCCGCCAGGCGGGATTGAGCGGCGGCTGGGCGTTGCTCGCCAGTCTGTCCGCGGCGACCACCCCGAGGTTGATCTGGGGCAGCCTGTCGGGCATGGAGATCACCCTGTACGCCGCCGCCGCGACTGCCGGCATCTGGCTCTGTCTGCGCTCCCGGGGGGCGCCACCCGGGCCGGGAGCCACCGTCCTGCTCGCCGCGTCCTCACTGGCGCGGCCCGAATGCCTGCTCCTGTTTCCGGTCCTCCTCCTCGACAGCTGGCTGCGGATGCCTCCGGGCCCCCGGATCCGGGTTCTCGGTGACCTGGCGCGGCCCTGCCTGCTCTTCGCGCTGCTGCTCGCCCCCTTCGTCGCCTTCAACTTCGCCACCATAGGACATCCGTTTCCCAATACCTACTACGCCAAGGTCGGACCGTACGGTCTGCCGGGAGCACTGGCCCGGCTCGATGTCCTTCAAGTGTTGAAATGCCTCGTCTACTACCCACTGGTGCAACTAGTTGAGACAATCGAGTACAGCGTGACGAACAACGCGGTTCTGACTGCCGGAGCGCTCGCGGGGGCCTTCGCGGCGCGGCGCCGGCCTGCGGGCCCGGAGCGGCTCCTCCTGGTTCTGATCCTGGCGCTTCCCCTGGTCCGCGGGGTACTGGCCCCGTACAAGGGAGCGACCTTTCAGCACGGCCGCTACTTCGCTCACCTGATTCCATTGATGGCGGTTCTCGGAACCATGGGTCTTCGCGATTTCCTGGTGTGGCTGTGCAGTTCGAGCTCCTCCGGCTTTGTGCGGGAATCCCGGGTCCTCCGGCCGGGCGGCCTCGCCTGGATGGCGGTGGTCTTCAACGCCCTGCTCATGCAGCCGGGCGGGGCCAGGCAGTTCGGAGAGAACGTCCGCGATATTCAGCAGATGCACGTGCCGATGGCCCGCTGGATCGCCCGGGAGGCTCCGGAAGATGCCGTGGTGGCGACACACGATATAGGGGCCCTCGGGTACTTCAGCGGGCGGCGGATCATCGATACCGCGGGACTGATCACCCCGGAGGTGCTGACCTATCTGCGGCCGCGGCAGGCTGCCGACGGGGGCGTGCTGGAATTCCTGGTGGCGAGGAGACCGGAGTTCGTCGTCGTCATGCCGAACTGGTACCCCCGGCTGGTTGAATCCAGATATCTCATTCCGGTACACAGCGTTTCGCTCGAGTCGAGATCCATTAGCGCCGGCGATCTCCTGGTGGCCTACCGCACGGAATGGCCTTGACATATGCACATTTGGTTAGTAAAATTATGTGCACTTGTCCAATCATGTGCAAAGCCGACAGGAGGATCGGGAATTGGAGAGATTTGATCGCGACCGCATCGAGCGCGCAGCGCGCATTTACGCCAGCAATCGCGATGCCGGCCTGGCTCTGGGTATAGCTCCGAGCAGTTTCGGCCGGCTTTGCCGGCGCTTCGGAATCCAGACTCCACAGTCCCGTCGCAAACGCGGGGGCAGGGGGCATCTCTCCGGAGATGGCGGAGAGTGAGGTGGGGGATGGCCGCAGGAAACATCAACAAGGTCATACTGGTCGGGAATCTCGGCGCCGATCCGGAAATCAGGTTCACGCCGAGGGGGACGCAGGTTGCCAGTGTGCGCCTGGCGACCGACGACGACTGGACCGACAACAAGGGGAAGCGGCGACGGCGCACCGAGTGGCATCGGCTCGTCATGTGGAGGCGCTTCGCCGAGATCGCCGGCCAGTACCTGAAGAAGGGAAGCAAGGTCCGCGTCGAGGGCAGGCTGCACACGCGCAACTGGGAGGACGCCAACCGGCGCCGGCACTACGTCACGGAGATCATGGTCACCGATCTCCAGCTCATCGACGCCGCCGGGGGCCCCGGAGAGCTCGACATGAAATACGGGCGCGGGGAAGAAACCCAGCTCGAGCTCGACGCAATTACCCGTCCGGCTTCTCCCGCGGCTCCGGGGATCTCCGATTTCAGAGCGGACGATCTGCCGTTCTAGTGGGCACCCGCAGGAAGGCCCCGGATGCCGCGGACCTCGAAAGGGTAGATGATGGAACTGCCACCAACCCTTTCTTGACCCTCGATCCGGCGTGGGGTCATATTGCCCCGAAGAGCAAAAGTACCTGCCGGTGCCGCCTGAAACAGGCAACCCTCCCTTGGCGCTTGAATACGGCCGCCGAATTCAGCGGAACCTGCTCCTACAAAAAAATAGAAGTCTCCAACGCAGGATTGCGCCGATGGAATTGCTGTCCGCAGAACGAATTCGCGAACTGACTTCCGAATACGAAGGGGCCCGGTCCGAGGACGGGCGCCCGATGGTTCCCGATGATATCCTGGAACGGATGAAGAAGGTGACGACCGAGGAGGCCTGGGGCGTCCTGCATGGCCAGGAGTACCACTTCCAGTTCGAAGGGGACTGGATCAATCTCCACCCGGAGCGCGTCTTGACCGGGCGCGCCGTGACCTGCCGCTACGTTCCTCATCGCCCCGATCTCCACCAGGTCACGGAGGCGGCAGGCAGCAGGGAAGGCCGCGTCGGCGGTCAGAACTCGTGGGTGATCGACACCCTCGTGTCCGGCGACGTCCTCGTCGTCGAGCTCTTCGGGAAGATCGTCCGCGGCACCTTTATCGGCGACAATCTCGGCACCGCCATCGCCGCCAACACCGGAGGCACCGGACTGGTCGTCGATGGCTCGATCCGCGACACCCAGCGGGTCCGCGAGCTGCCGATCAACGTCTTCGCCAAGGGGCTTCACCCGACCGGCATCGGCGAGGTCACACTGACGGAGATCAACGGACCGATTCGCGTCGGACAGGCGTCGGTGCTGCCCGGAGACATCGTGCTCGGAACATCCAGCGGCGTCATTTTCATCCCTGCGAAGTATGCCCGGCAGGTGGTCGAATCGTCCGAAATGACGCGCCTGCGGGATTACTGGGGAAAACAGTCCATTCGCGAGGGACGTTACAGCCCGGGTGAAATAGACCGCGGCTGGACCGAAACGATGAATGCCGAGTTCGAGGCCTGGAGCAGGACCGTCGACGTAAACAGGCTGGAGTACTGACTCTCGGCGATGCCCTTCCAGGTGCTTTTCCTCCTTTTCCTGATCGCTGTCTCCGGGCGAAGCGCCTGTGGGTGGTGGGGTGATGGACACGAGATCATCACGAGGGCGGCCATACGCGCCCTTCCGGAAGAAGTGCCGGCGTTTCTGAAGGAAGGGGAGGAACTGGTCGCCAGCAGCGTTTACGATCCCGACCTGGCAAAAAACCGGTCCCTGCCGAACCTGCGCGACCGCGAGCATCCCGAACATTTTCTCGACATCGAGCTTCTGGCCGGCAGGCCCCTGCCGGCGACGCGGTACGAATTCGTGAGGCTCTGCCGCGAGGTCGGGGTCAGCCCTTCCGAGGTCGGTTTCCTGCCCTATGCCGTCGCCGAGTGGACGGAGCAGTTGACCCTCGCACTGGCGGAACACCGCCGCTGGCCCGGGCTGGAGGCGCCAAAAAGCAAGGCCCTGGTATACGCCGGACTTCTGGCCCACTACGCCCAGGATCTGTTCCAGCCCCTGCATCTCACGATTCATTACGACGGCTACGTACAAGCGGAGGGGGATTCGTCGGGCGGCGGATCGAAGCTTCACGCCGGTATCCACGAAAAGGTCGACTCTGTTATCGATCGGCTCGCCCCCGACCCGGACGCCCTTGCAGCCGATTGCCGCCCGCAGCCGTTCGGCGACCTGATGGCGGCTGTCATGAGCCGGTTCGCGGAGAATCACGACAACGTCGGCCGGGTGTACGAGCTGGCAGATGATTTCGAGCCGCTGTCAGGGCCTGCCGCCCGGTTCGGATTGCAGCAGGCCGCGACCGCGGCGGAGTTTACCGCCTCCCTTTACCTCACGGCGTGGCGGGATTCGGAGGCCGTGCGCCTGCCCGGATGGCTCGATCGGCCGGGGCCCGGCAACCGCAGCGGCGCCAGGTGAATCAGGCCGAGAGACTGAAGCCGCTCGCCTCGACGGCCCTGTTCCAGACCGCCTCCTCGATGTCGAAGCCGGATCCGGGGGTATCGGGGACGATGAGGCGGCCATCGACCATCTCCCAATCGTCGGCGATCAGCCCCGGCAGATCGGCCGGCTCCGCTTCCAGGAGGTCGAAATTGGGTATGGAGGCGGCAAAATGGGCGTGAGTGAAGCGCTCGACGTAGCTGCCCCAGGTATGGGGAGCACAGCGCGCTGCACACCCCTCCAGCCGGGCTGAAACAGCGCGCCACCAGGTCAGCCCGTACTGGTGGAAATCCTGCTGCACGATGTCGATCCAACCCTCTTCTACAAGGTCGAAAAAGTAGGGGGGCGGATGGAATTCCCCATCGGCCACCATCGTGTCGTAGCCGTTCTTCTGGATGAACTCCTTAAGCGCCTGATTGAGCGGCAGGTCCTCGGCAAAAGGCTCCTCGAACCAGTAGATGCGGGCGTCCGCGGTCTCCGCCAGCAGCTGCTTGGCGCTGTTGAGGGTGTTGCCCATGTTGGCGTCGATCAGGATCCTGGCATTCGCTCCCGCTGCCTCCCGAACGGTCCGGATCACCAGGGCGTCGCGGGCGAGGCCCTCGGTGGCAGGCATCCAGCGAGCCCCCCTCCCGACCTTGATCTTGAAGTTGCGGTAGCCGGCATCCCATCCCGACTGCACCTGCCGCGTGTACAGGGCGCGCGCCTCGGCGTCGCTCAACTCGAGATCGTCGATGTAAATGGAGCCGTCGTACAGCTCTACCTCGCGCGAGCCGCGCGGACCGAGCAGCCGGTAGAGGGGCAAGCCCGCCAGGCGGGCGCACAGGTCCCAGAGCGGCAGGTCGATCGGCAACCCTGCATGATTGGCCCCGTCCGGCATCGAGAACAGCTCTCCGACAGTCCTGCCGACCAGTTCGGCGGCCTGCTTTTCGGCGATTCCCGACCACCCGATTCCCATCCCCCCGCCGGCGGTCCGAATCCGCACCACCTGGTCCCTGACCGCGTCTCCATGGACGGAGATACGGGCGTTGCATCCCAACTGCCGGGGTCGCCGTCCCAGTAGCACGCCCTTCTCGATGCGGTGGATGCGCTCGCGTGCGATGGTTTCGAACTGTTCCATGCCGCCTTTTCCGGTTCCGCCCGCGCTACGGGAAATTGCGATTGACACTGTGCCGGCCGGCAGATACGGTAGGATCGGGGCATCCTCCCGGCAATTCCCGGGCGCTCGCGAGGGCATTGCTTCGATGTCCGTCCGCAGGTCCGTTTCCAGGCCAGGCAAGAAATACATGATAGCCGGCCCGTGCCGAAGATTTCGGGGGTACACGGGCACCTGACTGAAGGAGGTAGCCATGCCAACATGGGTCCGGGATCTTCTGAGCCACGACGATCCCCGGGTGCGATCGCAAGTCGGCCGGCAGCTTTTCGGCCGCCGCGTCCCGTCTCACAGCAACCTCGCCAACGGATCTCTCGTCGAATTCACACACGGTGGCGGCCTCTGGTTCGGAGCCGTGTTGCGGCATCCCGGCCGCCGTCTGCTCGTCATCGACGTACGCGGCCGCGAACGCTGGTTGCGGCGCGACAAGATCCTCGACCTGTCGACCAGCAAGGTGCCCACCCTGTCGAGACAGGAGGCTCTGTCCCATCTCCGCCGCATCGACGAGCAGCGCCACGCCCGCAGCCTCGCTGTCGAGCTTCAGCCGCTGTGGGAGATTGCCGCAGAGGAGGGGGAGCGCCGCGTGTGGTCGCTGGATGAGCTCGCCGAGCTCCTTTTCCGTTCACCGCGACCGGACGATCGTCCGGTCCTTCTGCGCGCTCTCTGGGAGGGCCGGTTCTTCGCCCGCCACGCAAATGGGTGGTCCCCGCTTTCCCGCGAGGCACTGGCTCGAACTGGGGAGCTCGAGTCGCAAAAAAGACAGGAGGAGAAAGAGCTTGCCGAGGTGGCGGCATGGGTGCGCCGGGTCGCCGACGGGGCCGCCCCCGACCCACGCCCGGCAAACGCGGAGGAAGCGGTTCGGTTGTTGCGGGAAGCCGCCGTTTTCGGCAGCGGAAGTCGGCGGCGCTCGCAGTCGGCTGTCCTGATGGAGAGGGCCCACCTTCACGGTCCCGGAGCGGCCTTCGATGTGCTCGTGCAGCTGGGATTCTGGGACAAGGATGAGAACCTCGAGCTGCACAGGTGCGGCGTGCCGCTGGAATTCTCTCCCGAGTCCCTGCGCGAAGCCGACAGGGTCCCAGCGGTGGTCGGCAGGTTCGCAGCGACCCGAGTCTGGCGACGGCCCTACGCCTTCGCGGATCCGGCCGATCCGTCTGCGGCTGTTGCCGTTCTGGCGCGGCGCACGATTCGGGGATTCCGGCTGCAGGTGTACCTGCCCCTGGTCGCAGCTGCGGTTCCGGCCGGCAGTGCCCTGGACAGGGACGCCGCTGACCGCGCCACCAGCATCGAACTGCCGGACCGCCGCATCCCGCTTGTTCCCCCCGCCCTGGAGGAAGCCCTGCGCTTCCGCGGCGAGCGGGCAACACCGTCCCTGCGGATCGAAGTGGTGCTGGGACGCGATCTGCGCATCCGCGACTGCCGCATCGCCCTGCGCCGCATCCGCCCGCGCATGATTTCCTCCGAGGCCTCCATTGCGGGAGGACGGGCCCCGGGCGGATTGCGTGCCCTGGCGGGGATCGCCGCGGAACTCCGCGCCCGCCGGCAGGGCAGGCTGCCGATGGAGAGGGTGCCGGATAGGGAGCCCGGCATTCGGGTCGCCGACAGCACAGTGACGATTTCCCGCATCGACAACATGGAGAAGACGGTCCTCGACGAGTGTGTTAACGTCGCCAGCGAGCATTTGGGGGCCTGGTGTGAAGAACACCGGATCCCGGCGCTGTACAGGACTCGGCCTCTGCCCGGGGATACCCCGATCGAAGCGGGGGCAGGCAGGGAATCGGTGGACTCCCTCAGGTTGCGTTCATACCTGCTGCGAAAAGCGGGCACACCCGAGTCGATAAAAGTGAAACCGGCGGAACACGAGGCCTTCGGCCTGTCCCGTTGCGCCGCCGGAACGGCACCGCTCGGCCGCTATGAGCACCTCGTCATGCAGAGACAGCTGATCGCCGCGAAAAGCGGGAGTGCCCTGGTCTGCGAAGAAGAGCTGAAACGTCTGCTCGGAGAATGCGCTGCGGGAATCGAAGCGGCCCGCAGGGTCGAAAGACACGGCCGCCGCTACTGGCTTCTGGCGGCGCTCCAGCCGCATCAGGGCGCCGACCTCCAGGCGACGGTGATACGGCGCTCCGGTCTGGGGTACACGGTTCTGCTCGATGGCTTCGACATCGAGGGGTACGTAGCCGCGACAGAGATGTCAGCCCACCCGGGGGATCCGGTCAGGGTCCACCTGCAACAGGTCTCACCCAGGAGGAACCTGCTTCGCCTCGGCGATCTTCGCAGGCGCTAGACACCACCAGCGTTACCCGGCTCGATCGGCTCTGCGGGCAGTGGAATGGCCGCCTGCTATTCGCTTGATTTCCGCCAGGCAGGGAAACTCGGACAAAAGGAGGATTCTGTATGGCGGCGCTGAAGGTCGGGATCATCGGGGTGGGCGGCATATCGCGGTCTCACATGCCCGGTTGGCGGGCTTCGGGACATGCCGAGGTGGTTGCCGGATGTGATATCGACGCTGCGGTGTTGCGGTCGTGGGGAGAGGAGCAGGGCGTCTCCAGGCTGTACCCGACCCAGGAAGAGCTGTTCTCCGACCCGGAAATCGACATCGTCGACATTTGCGTTCCCAACATGCACCACGCCCCTCTCGCCGTCGCCGCGCTCGAAGCGGGAAAGCACGTGATCTGCGAAAAGCCCCTGGCGCCGACTCCGGACCTGGTGCGTGAAATGATCGCTGCGCGCGACAAGTCGGGAAGGAAGCTGATGACGGCCCAGCATTTCCGCTTCGAGCCCTCGGCGCGGGCGATGAAGGCGGAAATCGACCTCGGGGTTCTCGGTGACATCTATCACGCCCGCAGCTGGATGCTGCGCCGCGGATTCGCTCCGACCGGTTCCGGTTTTGTGCAGCGGCGCTTGAGCGGGGGCGGTCCGTGCATCGATATCGGGGTTCACATCCTCGACCTCACCCTCTGGTTCATGGGAAACCCGCAGCCGGCAGCGGTCAGCGGCGTCGCCCGTGCCGAGATCGCCAGCCAGGAGGGGGCCTTCGGCGGCGGGCGCCGCTCGATCCCCCCGGAATTCGACGTCGAGGACTTCGCCGCGGCGTTCGTTCGCTTCGACAGCGGGGCGACCCTGATCCTCGAAGTGAGCTGGCTGCTGCATCACGACACGAGCGGCGAGGACATGCAGATGTGGCTGTACGGGACTGCCGGAGGCCTGCACTGGCCGAAGTGCGAAATTCTGGAGACCAACTACCGGACGCGCCAGTTCTACAACAGGGCGGTGAGACTGATGCCGGAAGGTCTCGAGGCGCATGCCCAGGAGTGCGTCGAGTTCGCCCGGGCCGTCGCCGAGGACGCGCCCTCGCCGGTGCCGGCGGAGCAGTCGCTGCAGGTGATGACGATTCTCGACGGCATCTACCGCAGCCAGATGGCGGGGGCAGAGGTCAGTCTGGCCTAGGGCCTGCTTGGGTGCGCGGTTTTGTGGCATTTGAGTCAAGTTTCAAGCGGCGAGTTTGGCCCTTTCGCAATGAGGTACATGCGGTCGATGCTCTCGACCTGGAGGGTCACTGCTTGTTCAGGATGTCGGCCACAGAAGAGGAGGCTATATTCATGGTCAGGCTCCAGTTGGGCACGGCCTCACGGCCAACCGACCGCTCAGACGGTCCCACTGACCGGGGTCCCTCCGGGGACCACCGCCGCGCAACTGGAGCTTTTTCTATGTACCCCAGCCAGGGGAGGCCAGCTCGACATGCCTCGGCGGTCTGAGGCGAAGCCTCGATAGGTCTCCGACAGGTATGGCCGTCACCGTCCGGGTCTGTCACCTCAGGAGGGTCATCTTGCGCACCAGGGCTTTGTCCCCTGCGATGAGCCGGTAGAAGTAGACGCCGGCGGCCACCGGGCGTCCCTGGTCGTCGCGGCCCTCCCAGGACACCTCGTGAATCCCGGCTTTCAGGGTGCGGCCGGGCAGCAGCGTTTTGACCACCTGTCCGGCCAGGCTGTAGATGACCAGGGAGACCCCCTGGGTTTCGGTCAGCTGGAAATAGAGGGTGGTGCTGGAGTTGAAAGGGTTGGGGGCGGCCAGGGCGGCAAGCCCGTCCAACCCGGTCACGGCCAGCTGCTCGGCCAGGGCCTTGGCGGCGGCCGAGTGGGTGGGGCCGGTGGCCCGCGAGGACCAGGCGCTGGTGCCATCGGCGTTGCGGGCCCGCACCTGCACCGTGTACCCGGTGTTGGAGGACAGCCCGATCAGCAGGGTACTGTTGGCGCCGCCGCCGACTGTCTGCGAGGACCAGATGCCGTAGCTGTCGCACAAGAAGACCTCGTTGGTCTTGCAGTAGTGCACGTCGTAGCCGCTGAGCGCCGGCCGCCCGCTGTTGTCGGGCGCCGTCCAGCTCACCGACAGCCGTTCATGGCCCATGTTGTCCGGCGCGCTCACACTCACCCCGGTGGGCGGGTCCGGCGGCTCGGGCACGTCGGTCACCGCCGAGGTCGCCGCGCTCTGGGCGCTTTTGCCCGACCCGTGCCCGTCCGTGTAGCCGACCGTCGCCCGCAGCTGCTGCCCCCGGTCCGCCGACGACGGCGTGTAGCGGGACGTGGCCGCAATGGGGATGCGCGCCGACCGGTCGATATTCACCCACCCCGAACTGGCGTCCGCCCGCCGCTGCCACTGCCAGGCCACCACCTCCAAGTGGCCGTCGACGTCCACCAAGGGTGGCCGTCACCTCCTGATCCACTTCCGGCGATGTCGGCGACAAGCGCACCGTGCCGGGGGTGTCCGGCTTCGTCACCGCCGAGGTCGCCGCGCTCTGGGCGCTTTTGCCCGACCCGTGCCCGTCCGTGTAGCTCACCGTCGCCCGCAGCTGCTGCCCCCGGTCCGCCGACGACGGCGTGTAGCGGGACGTGGCCGCAATGGGGATGCGCGCCGACCGGTCGATATTCACCCACCCCGAACTGGCGTCCGCCCGCCGCTGCCACTGCCAGGCCACCACCTCCAAGTGGCCGTCGACGTCCACCAGGGTGGCCGTCACCTCCTGATCCACTTCCGGCGACGTCGGCGACAAGCGCACCGTGCCGGGGGTGTCCGGCTTCGTCACCGCCGAGGTCGCCGCGCTCTGGGCGCTTTTGCCCGACCCGTGCCCGTCCGTGTAGCCGACCGTCGCCCGCAGCTGCTGCCCCCGGTCCGCCGACGACGGCGTGTAGCGGGACGTGGCCGCAATGGGGATGCGCGCCGACCGGTCGATATTCACCCACCCCGAACTGGCGTCCGCCCGCCGCTGCCACTGCCAGGCCACCACCTCCAAGTGGCCGTCGACGTCCACCAGGGTGGCCGTCACCTCCTGATCCACTTCCGGCGATGTCGGCGACAAGCGCACCGTGCCGGGGGTGTCCGGCTTCGTCACCGCCGAGGTCGCCGCGCTCTGGGCGCTTTTGCCCGACCCGTGCCCGTCCGTGTAGCCGACCGTCGCCCGCAGCTGCTGCCCCCGGTCCGCCGACGACGGCGTGTAGCGGGACGTGGCCGCAATGGGGATGCGCGCCGACCGGTCGATATTCACCCACCCCGAACTGGCGTCCGCCCGCCGCTGCCACTGCCAGGCCACCACCTCCAAGTGGCCGTCGACGTCCACCAGGGTGGCCGTCACCTCCTGATCCACTTCCGGCGACGTCGGCGACAAGCGCACCGTGCCGGGGGTGTCCGGCGGATCGGGCGGATCGCCCGGGTCGGGCGTGTCGTCGTCGATCAGGGTCACCGCCGTACTTGCCGGCGTGCCCGCAACGACCCCCGAAGGCAGGGCGCCAAAGCTCAGCGTCACCCTTTCGTCGTCCGTGTCCGCATCCTCGGACGCCGTGACCGAAAACGACTGAGTGGAAACGTTTTGGGCGAACGTCAGTGTGTTGTCCGTGCCCAGATCGTGGCTGTAGTCGCCCGAGGGGGGATCGAACACGATCGGGAGGGTGACTTCCTGCTGCGCCGCCGCCGGCGACAGCCGCACCGTCACCGTCGCCGCACTGCCCCCTTCCGTCGCCTGGTACGAGGAGCTGCTGAAGGCAACCGTCAGGGGCGGGGACGTCACCGGTTCGGTCACCCCGCTCTGTGCGCTCTTGTTCGGGCCGTGGGCGTCGGTGTAGTAGACTGTCACCCGCAGCCGCTTCCCGACATGCTCGGCTTGCGGCGTAAAGCTGGTCAGCCCCGGATAGCGGGTCGTCGGCAGGGGGGGCGCTCCCACTCGTCCGTATCCCGGGCCCGCCACTGCCAATGCCACGTATTCACATGGATGCCCCCATCCGGGTCGGTGAGCACCGCCGTCAGCGGCCTGCCCACCTGCGGCGTCGTTGAGATCAAAGTCACCGTGCCGGTGCCGTCCACGAGGGTCACCGTGGCGCTCGCCGGCGTGCCGGCAACCACCCCCTCCGGAAGATCCCCAAACCCCAGAAGCACCCTCTCGTCGACCGTGTCGTCATCCTCGTTCGCCGTGATCGTAAACGTTTGCAGAGTAACGTGTTGTGTGAACGACAGCGTGTCGTTGGACAGATCGTCGCTGAAATCGGTCGGCTCGGTGCCTTCGTCCGCCTCGATCGCGACCGGGATCTTCAGCAACTGGTCTGCCGCCTCCGACAGCCTCACCGTCACCGTCACGGAACCTCCTTCCCTCGCCCGATACGTCGAGTCCCCGTAGGCGATCGTCAGGCTCGTAATACGGGGCGTCACCGGGCCGATGGCCGCGCTCGCGGCCCCCTTGTCCGGACCGTGCCCGTCCGTGTAGCTCACCGTCGCCTGCAGATACTGCCCTGCATCGACCGACACCGGCCTGTACGCCGCCGCCGTGGCCCCCAAAATCGCGGTCCAGGCCGCCTGATCCGAGGCCCGCCGATGCCACTGCCAGCCCGTCACCTCTGCCACCTCGTCCGCGTCGCTCAGCGTCGCCGTCAGCTCCGTGCCCACCTGCGCCGTCGCCGGTCTAACCGTCACCTCCCCGGGCGCATCGTCGTCGTCGAACAGGGTCACCGTGGCGCGGGCAGGATCGCCGGCGCTCACCCCCTCCGGCAGCGGCGTGCCGAAACCCAACGTCACCTCTTCGTCGTCCCAGTCGTCGTCCTGGTTCGCCGCGACCGTAAACGTTTGCCGCTCCGCGCCCGAAGAAAACGACAGCGCTCCGTCCGTCAGCCCCGCCACCGTGAAGTCGCCCGACGGGGGATTGACCGCAATCGGGATGCGCAGCGCTTCCGACGCAGACGGCGACAGCCGCACCGTCACCGTCGCCGCCTCCCCCCCTTCACTCGCCTGATACGCGGCCGCCGCGAAAGACACCGTGCGCTCCGCCGCCGCGGGCGTGGCCGTGGCCTGGGCGGCAGGACCCCACTCCTGCCGGTTCCCCGCCCGCACCTCGAACGTGTGCGCCTCCCCGTTGGTCAGGCCCGTCACCTGCTGACGACGGGCCGAGCCGTCCCCGGGCACCCGCACCCATTTCCGCGCGTCCAGACGACGGTATTGATACCTGTCGATGGTGCCCCCGTTGTTGCAGCCCGCCTCCCAAGTCAGCGTCACCTGCCCATCCCCGGGCGCCGCCTTCAGGTTGGCGGGGGCGCACGGCGGACCCGGTCCCACCGCCCTCGACGCCGTCGCGCTTACCCGGTGCCGGTCGAAGTCGTCGGTATAAGTGACTTCCACCCACAACCACTGATGGAGATCGCTCACCCGGGGCGTATACTGACGCGTGCGGGCGATCACTCCTAGTTTCGATTCACCGGAGCGCGACCCGGGGACCGGCGCCGACAGCGAATCGCCGGCATCGGACCGAGACCACCTCTGCCGGCGCCAGCGCCAGCGCGCCTCTGCCAGCGCCGGGTTGTCCGGGTCGATGAGCGTCGGCGTCAGCTCCTGACCCACCTGCGGCTGAGTCGTGCTCCACTCCACCCGGCCCGGCGTGTCCCTCTCCGGCGTCGCCGTGACGCTCGCGGAGGCCCCCGCCCCCGCCCCGTTGACGGCGCGCACCTCGAAGCTGTACTCCGTGCCGTTGCTCAGGCTCTCCACCTGATGGCTGGTGATTGACGCCCCCAGGTTCACAGTGGTCCAGGTAATTTCGTCGTCGCCAGGGATGCTTCCGTCGGACGTGGCCGGGACGCTGCCCCAGCGAAGGATATACCCTGAAATATCAGAATAGTTGTCCTTGGCAGGAGCGATCCACGACAGGTCCACCACCTCGTTGCCGGCCGTAGCGGTCAGTTCCCTGGGCTCGGAAGGCACGTAGATCACGGGGCTGCTCATAGGCCCGACAACGGTTTTGACTCCATGTCGGTCACTGTATCTGACAGTTGGTTGTAAGTGAGATCCAATGAAGTTTTGGCTGGGAGTGAAAACAGAGCTTTCCTCTATAGTAAGAGGATCGCTGCCTCCTCTTGTTCCTGAAAATTGTCGATCCCAGGTCCAGTAAGGCTCGACTGTGATGCCGTCGTCATCGACCAACGTAGCCCTCAACTGCTGTCCTGCGATTGGAGGATCAGGAGAGATCGTGACCACTCCGTCCTCGTCCATGTCGGTCACGTTCACGTTGATGGTTCCGCTGACCCGGATGCCGTTCACATCGGCCCACACCTTCACGGCGTACATGTTTCGATAGGGAAGCGTGTCCTCGGACGGATTGACCGCAGTCGGATTTTCGTAGTCGGGCGGGCTCACGAAGGCAAGCTCGCCGGTGGTTGCGATGGAAAAGGCGGCTTCATCCAAGTTTCGCTCCGGGTCCAGAGACCAGGACGCCTGCGTCACGTTGCCGTCCGCGTCGTGGACCACGCATTCATGAACCGTGCCCGAGCCCCCTTCGGCGAATGGGACCGTCGCCTTCTGAATGACAGGGCCCCGGACGAGGTCCGTTTGGCCGTATGCGTCGTGTATTTCCTCCGGCTTGTCTGGTTTGATGTGCTCGTCCATGTAGTTGGCCTTGGCGCTGAGCTTGAACCCGACGTCGCCGCCGTCCGTCGTGTACGTGGCCGAGGTAGCCCCTGGGATAGGGTCAAGCATGTTGTACCCCTCGTTCACGTAGGTTACCTGGAACCACTGCCAGGTCACCGTCTCCTCCTTGACGCGGTCTACGTCTGCCAGCGAGGCGGTCACCCTGTCTCCGGCATGCAGGTCCGTGTTCGACAGGGTGACGACGCCGGGATCGTCCGCGTTCTCGATCTCGACCACGACTGGCTTCATGTAGCGATTTTGAGAGCGCGGCCCGGTTCCGTCGGGAATGGCGTGGAGGGTCACCAGGTACAACCGGTCGGTGTTCTTGTCGCCGGGCTGCTCGAAGTTCGGCGCGGACGTTTTCACGAAGTGCAGCTCCCGGTACCCTGCGGTGGTATCGTTCTCGGGCTCAAGCCGGAAATGGGTGTGGTCGTCTCCGCTCAGGGACCAGGTGTACGAGCCGCTCTTCTCGTACCGGGCCACGAATGTCGGCCACTCGCTCTGGGGCCGGATCACCTCGGGAAACTTCGCCACCGCCTTCCCGGAAATGCTGATCTCCGGCGTGCCGTTGATGCGCACGACCGCGCCGTTCTTTCCAGTGGCGCCGGAGAGCCCCTCCGATACGGCGAACACCTCGAACGTGTACTCGGTATTGTTGGTCAGACCGGTCACCGTGTGGGAGCACATAGAGTTTGAACAAGCGGAGCTGGGGCTCAGCGACACCTCGTTCCAGTCCGTAACGGACGTGGACGAGCTGGGCCGGTAGCGCACCTTGTACGAGGCAACCGGAGCCGGGTCCGGGGTGATCGCGGGATTCGAGTCCGGCGGTTCCCAGGTCAGAGCGACGAGACCCTCACCGACCGCCTTGTCCAGAGACTTCGGCGGGAGCGGTGCGAACCGGACATCGAAGGACATCGTCCCGGCGTGGCCGTCAGCTTTCGAATGTTTTCGATGTGCACTCCGCTGAACACGTTCTGATTGTGTAGCATACTGGATGCGGCGCCGTCCCAACTTCTTCTCTCATACGCATGAGTCGTGGGGTTGGTGTCAGGAGCGAAACGAACCCGGGGAGCGCGGCCGTCCCACAGGTCGATGCCGTCGCCGTTGTTGCCGTTATACTGATCCAGGGCAGTATCGCAATTGTTCTGGGCGTCTCTCACACCGCAGGCGTCGAAGTCGAGGTTGTCGCCTCCCGAAACCGGATCGGGCATCGAAGACGGATGTCCCCGGTCGCTATACAACCCGTCGGCGCATTCCAGGTCGACCCGCTTGTGCTTCTCATGTCTCACGGCGTCGGGGTAGGCCGTAATGTTGTCGTCGACGTGCCATATAGCCAGGCCGCCTTCCCCCGGAGCCAGGTCTTCGTAGTAACTTCCCAGCATCGGGGTGGAACTGTGCCGGTTCTGCCGGTTGGCAATCAGGAAGTACTCGTTCTCGGCGATGGGCACCTTGTACATGTTGTTCCGATGCAGGTGGATGTCGGCCAGCTGGATGTTCAGCCGGTCGTCGTTGACCACCTGCGGAACGGACCAGCCTACCTGGGCACGTGACCAGGCGCTCATGATATTGGGCCCGGAATTAATGGTTAAGTTCCATCCCAATCCTCCCTGCCCCATGATGCCCCAGAGGCCGATCCCGGCCGACTCCAGACTGTTCACATCATCATGGGGTATGGGGTCGTCCCCGTCCTCGGGCTGAGTAATCCGGTCTCGGTCGTACAGCTCCGGCAGTCCCATGATGTGGCCGTACTCGTGCGCGAATACCGAGACCATGAATGCCATGCTGGTCCGGTAGTCCGCGGTCATCACCGCTTCGATTGAAGAGAGGCCGTCGACGGTAAAGGCGTTTCCGTCTTCGTCCTCTAGGGCGAGGTTCTTGAAAATGGTGCCGTTGCGGCCGCATTCCCATCCGAACTGGGGAGGCGTGACCACCCCTACTACATCGGCTAGGGTGAAATCGAAATCCCCCTCGGCCTCCTGTATTACCTCCCGCACGAATCTCTCGACGCCCGGTCCCCAGCCGTCCTCGCAATCGGAGCCGACATAATCGTCGATACTATCGTCGTCCGATTCGTAGAATTTCGTGCTGATCGGCTCCGATGGAGTCAGCGTCAGAGCGTCCAGGGACATCTCCAGGAAGTAGTCGGTCAGACTGCCGTTGTGATCCCTGGTGAGCAAGGAGGTGAAGCTCTGATTGTCGGCGCCGTACCGGTCGCTCAGATTGACCACTGCCCGGTCGTTTTCCCCCTGAAATTTTCCCAGCAGAATCAGCACTTCCTGCGTGTTGCGCTGGAACTTGGTGGGATCGTAGGGAGCCGTGGAGCCACCCCGTGTGCCCTCGACGGGGACGGGATCGCCTTCCCAACCACACACAAAGTCCTGGCTCCAGACGACGGAGGTGGAGCCGACAACAGCGAGCAACATCCAAACGGCAATCATGTTCTTTCTTTCTTTTAAGAGGGAATTAAACGGATTATGGAACCGGGAACGAATGTTTGATAGCGCCCAAGGATCGCTTAGCTACAACGGAGGGTTCATACCCATCGTCAGGGCAATCTTGGAAGCAGAACGTATGGCCATAGAAAATGTCTTCTCGCACAAGCAGAAAATCAGAAAGGGTCGCGCCGGTTATGAAGTATTCCCACGAATCGATCTCCGCATTCCACCCACTGCTTCTCCATACAGTGGATATGTTGGGATCGTTCTCGTCCACGTCGACATGGTGCCATCCGAGGCCGATGATCTTGCCCTCTTCCAGGTCCGTGACGACGGACTCTTCCGGGTTATTCCATCTGAAAACATCCCACAGGACCCAACTTGACTCGATGTACAGCGGCGAAGTGAAATCGAAATGGGATGGCCATCCAATGGTCGCCCCTATGCGGGGATACGAATACGCGATGTCAATGTGCTCGATGTGCCAGGTGGCCGGGGTGAAGTGGGACAGGTTCCTCTCGCCGTATTCGGGAACTTCCACCGCGTACATCTGGCCGTAGCGATTGCTCCATCCATCGCTACGGGCGTCTCCGTATTCTTTCGGACTGTACCAGATTTGCTCGCCGCCATGATCTCCATCCAGCTTCAGGAGAAATAGATCCCCCTCGGTCCATGAATCGTCGAATCGCCATTCCATGATGTAGAGCCGGTTGGTGGCGTCGCTCCAGCTCACCAGAATCTCGGAGTACACCGTGCTGTTTGTGGTGTCGGCAAATTCACCCTCCTCGTTTCGGCTCCGCGAGATTGGAATGACGTACTCAGAAAGCCACCACTGCTCCTCGACGCCGTCAATCACAGGCTCCATGCCGGGAGGCCACTCGAACGCCTCGTAGACCACCCCGTCGGGTTCATGTCCCCAGGAAGGCAGGCCGACCAGCAGCAGAACAGCAACAATCCAGTTCAGAAGTGCAAAAGCCATCATTCGTTTCACCATGATGCTTCTCCTTTCACGCAAATACGCCATTGGCTTATTATTTCATATGTACGTAGGCTGTATTCTCAAAATTTCTACCCATGTGAATATTCCCATCATTATCTCCTTCGCCAAAGTAAATAACCGGAGAGAATCGGGCTCATCGATTTCATGGACGGCCACAGCGGCTGAATAGCCAACCAAAAAACGAGCATGAACATTGGCAATCTCATCCCACGACATTTCATCGAATAGCCTCCTATGGGTACCGGGGCAAGCATCTGAATTTCACGTCCCAAGTTATGGACTACTCTACTGATATCATCGCACACAAGATGACCCTCTGGTTGCCAAAACAAGCGTCCAGACACCGCCACCGCTTACGTGATTCGGGCCCTTTTGCATGAGCGCGGGGAAGTGCACGAGCACAGGACGCCTTCGCCGCTGCCAAAACCCACTCCATCATTCGCTACACACCGCGCCCTAAGTTTAATTGCGCCTAACTGCGAAGGGTTTCGCTTGGCCCGTACAAGAAACCCCGCCAATATGCCCTTGTCAATACCAATACCTAAATTTGTTTGGGAGCAAAAATATCCCCCCTTGCCCCCTTTATCTCTGCTATTGGGCGCCTACCTCTCCTATCCGTAGATCACCGGGTTCGGGCGCGCTGTACCCTCCCTGCTTGTTAAGATCCGGTTTGCAAATTCTGTGCCAATTTTTTTGAAAACAGACTAACATACGGTATATGCGGGAGTTATATCGTATGTGGGTTTCCTGGCAAAATTTCGGGAAGTGTTTCAAAATGCGACACGCCCATCGCGCCCGACGACCGAATGCCCTGTTGCGGGGAGACTTCAACTGTAAGTTTTTGAACAAGTTATAGGAAATATTCGGAGACGGGACGGGGAATGTGTCGCATTTTTCAACGAATGTCCCATTTTGCGACAGTCCTCACGCATTGGGGATCCCGCATCGATCCCCTCGACGCGCAGGCCGTCTCGACCCTCTATCCCCATCGTCAAGGCCTCCCCTCCTCAACCCACAGATTCTCCGGAGGAGCCTCATTTTTCCTCCTTCATTCAGGAGGGAGTCATCAAAGGCGCCCACCTCCACCGTGCTGCTGTCGATCTGACCGCCTTTCAGGATCACCCCTGCCGGCGGCGCCTCGGCGAGGTCACCGGCTGAATCCGCGTACGTCTCCAGAATCAGCCCCGCCTGGGCAGCCTTGGTATCCCCAATGGCCGAATGGGCAGAATCTTTGTAAATACACGAGTTGCCCACGGCCGGCGGCAGGTAGTCCGCGGCCTCACAGTCGGCAGCTACGGCCCCCCAGGCCCAGCTCACTGCGAGCAGCTCGGCCAGGGTCAGGCTGATCATCTTTTTCGTTTCCATCATCTTTTCGTTTCCATGGTGTTTTCCTCTCCTCAATCGTTCAGCAGCGACGGGAAGAGTCTTGCATATCAAGACTTGTCTGCAAATCCTGTGCCAATCTGTTAGAAAGCGGACTAACTTATTGCAAATGCAAGAGTTATATCGTATGTGAGTCTCCTTGCAAGATTTGGGGAAGCGTTGCAGAATGCGACACGTACATCGCTCCGAAGACCGAATGCCCTGTGGCAGAAGAAACTGCAACTGTTTGTTTATCAATAAGTTATAGAAAAGAATAAGAAGCAGGACGGGGAATGTGTTGCAATTTGGAACGCGAGTCGCATTTTGCGACACACCTCACACATAGCAGATCACCAGCTCGATCCCCCTGGATGCACCGGGAGTCCCGACCCTCGTACCGGGGTTTGCTGGTCAGGGAGGGTACTATCATGGACGCGACGATGGTTCAGGCCTCTCCTTCGACCAAAGAACCGGGATCGTCAACGGGAGAAGGACAAGGGGTGGCCGCTGCCCGGATCACGGCTGTAGTCCCCCGACGGGGGATTGACCGCAATCGGGATGCGCAGCGCCTGAGACGCCGGCGCCGAAAGCCGCACCGTCGCCGCCTCGCCCCCTTCCTGCGCCGCGTAGGACGACGCCCCGTAGGTGACCGTCACCGGCCGGGGAGGAGGAGACCCCCGGGGCGTGGCCGTGACCCGGGCGAGGGCACTGGTCCCCACCTCGTTGACCGTCCGCACCTCGAAGGTGTACTCCAACCCGTTGGTCAAACCCTGCCAGCCCTCGCTGTACCCCGAGGTGAACCGACGCGGGTAATCCGACGAGCTCGGGTCGACGGCCGTCTCGAACCACAGCTCACCGAACGGCCACAGCCTGGCCCCGTCGACCAGGCGATACACCCGCGTGTCCCGGCGCGTGATCCCCGACCCGTTGTCCGACCCCAGTACAAACCGCAGCCGCACCCGGCCGTCCCCCTCCTCCACGCTCAATACCGGCGGGTCGGGAACTCCAAGCGGCGTCGACGTCACCGAGGTGGGGTCGCTGTTCCCCGCCCCGTTGACCGCCCATAGCTCGAAGGTGTAGGCCGTGCCGTTGGTCAACTGATCGATCGTGTGACTCGGCGTCAGCCCCAGAGTCCCCGGGGTCCAACTGCCGCCGCTGCCGTAGCGATACCCATACCCCCTCAGCGCCGAACCGTTGTCGGTGAGCGGCGGATCCCACCTCAGATCCACCCGGGCGTTCCCCGCAGCCGCCTCCAGGTTCCGAGGCGCCGAAGGCACGTCCACCACCGGGGCGGACTCGGGGCTCTGCGCCCTCTTGCCCGGGCCATGCACGTCGGTATAGCCGACCGTCGCCCGCAGTTCATACCCCACATCCCCCGGTTTCGGCGTATACCCCTGCCCTTGATGGAATTCCTCGGACCGGGCCCGGCTCGAAGAGACGTCTTCCCACCTCTTCGTACCACTCAACCGGCGCTGCCACTGCCACCGGAGATCGGTCACGCCCCCATCCGGTTCACCGAGCGCGCTCCCCAACGGATGACCCACCAGGGGCGTAGTCGTGGACAAAGTCACCGTGCCCTCTTCGTCGACGTTGTTCAAGGGCACCGTCACCGGATAACTCGCATCCAGCGGCGGCATACCGTCGTCGGTGGCCACCACCGTGACCTCGTAGACCGTGTCCAGGTTGGCATCGGTCGGATTCTCGTAGTTCGGCGGTGACCGAAACGAAAGGTCAAACGAATTGCCCGTTGCGTCGGAGGGCGGGCTGAAAGCTGCGGCATCCGCCCCCGTCAACGACCACGTGATCGCGTCCCCTTCCGCGTCGGTGGCCGTGTACGTGGCCACCGTCGACTCGCTGTCCTCATCGAACGAGGGACTTGCCTCACCCATGACCTCCGGCGCGGTGTTGAGGGTCACCTCGAAAGGTCCCGAGCCCGCCCCCCACCCCGCGGCGTTGTGCGCCCGCACCTCGAAGCTGTACATCTCCCCGTTGGTCAGGCCCATCACCGTATACGAGAGGGTCCCCGTCGCCTCGACGCGGATCAATTGGTCGTCGTCGACGGGAACCTCCACCCAGCCGCTCCCGCCCTGCCGATACTCCCATCTATCGAGGGTGAAGTCGTCCGGATCGTTCCAAGTCAGGATGGCGGAGCCATCGCCGGCTTCCACGGTGAGGTTGGCCGGAGCCCTGGGAAGAAAGATGACGTCCACCGTGATCTCATCCGCCCCGTCGGGTACATCGATGCGGGTGATGTTGGTGAGCGCAAAACCCACCTCCATGGGATCTGTTTGCTCACCGCCATCCCTCCCGGTAGCTGTCGTCTGGCGCAGACCGGCGCCACCCATGTTGTCATAAACCTCATTGACCGGCCCCTGGGTGAAGGTGGTGGTCCCAATCATAAATGTGGTGTCCCCCACCACCGGAAACGGATCGAAGAGCATATCCTGGTATCGATGTATATCCCGGGTCGGCTCGTTATCGCGCGCGTCCCGGATGCGCCGGCCGTCGGCCACGATCAGCAGCGGTTGCGCACGTTCTCGGGCAGTCGTGGATCTAGGCAATGTCTCACGCCGCCAGATAAATAGACCCGGATCTTCGTCGTACTCATGATAAAGGAGGTAGCGGCCGAATGAGATCCCGTCTATCCCGTCGTGAGCACGCCGTTCCAGCAGATACTCGTGAGCGCCCCGGTCGATCAGGTGCACCGTCCCGGGCGCTATTTCGTAGTCGTCCTGATTCCCAATGATCTCGATGACCTCGGTCGGGTCGATCCACTCCAAGTCCATCAGATAGAAGGGATTAATCGGATTGGGACAGGAGCGATAGACCGAATGATAGCCCCTGTTTACCACTACCGGCCCGGCTCCGTCGCCTTGCATCAAACCCCAGTCCAGCAGGTTGGCCGCCCCGTCATTCATATAGGTTGAGTCAGGCATGTACGGATTAGGTCCGTTCTTCAAACCCCCGCCGTGGTAGAGGCCCAACAGGTGGCCGATTTCGTGGGCATGGGTGAAAATCGGAGCAAACTCGTCAATGGTTCGGTTGTCATTCCGATGGCTGCCCTCCCGCTCCCCCATCACGTAGCGGTAACCTACGTCGTCGGCCATACCCGGGGTGGTCCTTGTGTGCCAATCCGCTTGCGGATGCAGCAGGCCGGCAGGAGATCTTCCCTTGAAGGTGGCACCGGAATACAGGTAGACCACCTTGTGGCGCCGCCGCTGAGCCACGGTGTTGTCAGGGCCGATGTCGGTAATGGCGTACCCGGTTACCGCTGAATTCCTCCCGCAGGTTGGCGGGTCAGGATCGGTTGGAAATGGCGTAGGGTTCCAACAGCGCACCGAGTCCATCGCCGTGGCGTAGAGTCCATTAAAGAAAGTTCGGCGTCTACTTAAAGTGCTGGAGATCTCAGCATAGTGGGCCTTGGTTTCGGGCAGCTCGATCCAGCGGGGATAGCCGTCCTCATCGGTCGGGTTGATCATGCGCACGTTCAACTGGAACATCCCGTTGGATACGGAGTCGAAGTAAGCCCGCACACTGCCGAACACCTCCGGCAGCACATGGCCGCCACCCACCGTCTGATTGGTCCCGACAAAATCCGGCAGGACGCCGTACCCGCCACTGAAGAGGCGCTCGAAGTCGCGCAACGTGTAGCTGGAGTCGGCCGGCTCCCCGGGGTTGGTGCCGTAGGGCCGGTCGTGCAAGTGATAAACCCCGGTTCCAGTTGTCGCATCTTGAAAAGTGACCAGCACCACGTCCAGGGTAGTGGGGGATCTCCAAGTATTCCGCGACCCGGCAGCCTCAACAGAACTCGCCCAGAGCAGCGGCAGAAGGGCGATACACAAGAAAGGGCGACTCATCGGCTGTTCCTCCCTTCAGGAGCATGGGAGAACAACGTCTGCTTCACCCCACCCCAGGAAGACGATGAGGAAGAGGTGTCGATCGGGGTCCTCCCCCTCCAAGCGTCGGCATATTCCACCTGACGCCCCCCGATCACCGCCCGGATCGCAAATACACCGTTTCCAAATAGGGGGACATCGATTGAGAAGATTTCATCACCGCATCCATCCATGCCATACCCCGCAAGGAACCCGCTTCCCCCTATTCCCCCCACCAGGCTGGGAACAGGATATTCGAACGTATATAACGGCACAGGATGACTGCTCCACATGAGCCCCGAGACCTCAATAAGCCCTTCGTCCGTTGAGACCTCGTAGTCCGTCTCGGCGGGAAAGCGGAAGAGCGCCTGCTCGCCGTCCCCGGTGCGCTCCATCAGGTGGGTGCCCTCCCAGCGCAGCTTCCTGCCGGCGATGAAAAGCAGCGGAGCCGGCGGCCAGTTGTCCGGCATGTCGCTGATCACGTAGTAGGTCTTGCCGTCGATCACCTCGGTGCGCTCCACCGTGATCGTGAACTGGGGTGTCCTAGGGAACTGTGCGGTGTAAGCGGACCATTGGCTTCTATCCAGGCCAGAGTGAGAATGCTCGTAGGTCCACGAGTTGCCCACGGCCAGCGGCTGGTAGTCCGAAACCGCATAGTCGGTGGCCGCGGCCGGCAGCGCCCAGCCGAGTCCGAGCAGGACGGCCAGGGTCAGGCTGATGTTCATTTTATTCTTCGCTTCCATGTTGCTCCTCCTTCGTTCGCGTTAACGAAATATTCGTAAACCGCAGGTGCCCGATGTGATTCATGCTGCACTTGGTCCTGTTAGCTCGCAGGCAGCGGCGGCATACCGTCGTCGGTGGCCTGCACCGTGACCTCGTAGACCGTGTCCAGGTTGGCATCGGCCGGTTGCTCGTAGTTCGGCGCCGTCCCGAACGAAAGGTCAAACGAATTGCCTGTAGCGTCGGTGGGGAGATCGAACGCCGCCGAATCCGCCCCCGTCAGGGACCAGGTGATCGCGTCTCCGTCCGCGTCGGTGGCCGTGTACGTGGCCACCGGCTGCTCGCTGTTCTCATCGAACGAGGGGGTCTCAGGACCTGAAACCACCGGCGCCGTGTTGAGCGTCACCTCGACAGGCCCCGCCACCGGCCCCACCCCGCGGCGTTGTGCGCCCGCACCTCGAAGCTGTACATCTCCCCGTTGGTCAGACCGTCCACCGGATACCTGAAGGTTCCCGTCGCCTCGACGCGGATCAATTGGTCGTCGTCGACGGGAACTTCCACCCAGCCGCCCCCGCCCTGCCGATACTCCCATCTATCGAGGGTGAAGTCGTCCGGATCGTCCCAGCGCAGGATGGCCGAGCCGTCGCCGGCTTCTATGGTGAGGTTGGCCGGAGCCCTGGGAAGAAAAGTGACGTCCACCCTGATCCGATCCGCCCTGCCCGTGACATCGGTGCGGGTGATGTTGGTGAGCGCAAAACCCACACCCACCTCCATGGGATCTGTTTGGCGACCAGCATCCCCCGGGGGATCTTCATTCTCCGTCGTCTGGCGCAGACCGACGTCGGCCATGTTGTCATAAACCGCATCGACCGCCGACTGGGTAAAATTGACGCTCCCTCCCGTCACAGGGGTAGCTTCAACCGGAAATGGATCGAAGAAGCATGTCCTGGTATTCGGGGATATTCGGGTTTTGTTCTTGATCGCGCGCGTTCCGGATGCGCCGGCCGTCGGCCACGATCAGCAGCGGTTGGGTTGCAAAGGTTCTTCGTCGCCAGATAAAAAGACCCGGATCCTCTTGGAACTCGTGAAAAAGGATGTAGCGGCCGAATGAGATTCCATCGCTTCCGTCGTGGGAACGCCGTTCCAGCAGATACTGGTGACGTCCCCGGTCGATCAGGTGTACCGTCCCGGGCCCTATTTCGAAATTGTCCTGGGATTCGGTGATAGGGGTGGGCGGGTCAATCCATTCCAAGTCCATCAGATAAAAGGGATTAATCGGATTGGGACAGGAGCGATAGGGCGTATGGTAGCCGTTTTCTTCCACTTCCGGCCCGGACCCGTTGCCTTGCATCAAGGTCCATTCCAGCAGATTGGCCCCCTTGGGAGTTGCATAGTTCGTGCCAGGCACGTAAGGATTGGGGTTGGAGCCACTCACCTTACCCCCGCCGTGAGGGAGGCCCAGCAAATGACCGATTTCGTGAACGTGGGTGTAAATCGGGGCGAACTCGTCAATGCTGCGGTTTTCATTCCGGTGGCTGCCCTCCCGCTCCCCCATCACGTAGCGGTAGCCGACGTGAGATGATCGGCTCGGATTGGTCCGGGTATGCAAGTCCGCTTGCGGATGCAGCAGGCCGGCGGGATCTCTGCCTTTAAAGGTGGCACCGGAATACAGGTAGACCACCTTGTGGCGCAGCCGCTGATCCACGGAGTTGTCAGGGCCGATGTCGGTTATGGCGTACCCGGTTACCGCTGAATTCCTCCCGCAGGTCGGCGGGTCAGGATCGGTTGGAAATGGCGTAGGGTTCCAGCAGCGCACCGAGTCCATCCCCGTGTCGTAGAGCTCGTCGAAGAATTCTTGGTGCGTTCTGCTAAGAGGAATGCTGGTTATCTCGGCATAGTGGGCCTTGGTGTGCGGCAGCTCGATCCAGCGGGGATAGCCGTCCTCACCGGCCGGGTTGATCATGCACACGTTCAGCTCGAAGTCCCCGTTGGATACGGAGTCGTAATAGGCGCGCACACTGCCGAACACCTCCGGCAGCACATGGCCGCCTGCCACGGTGACCGTGTCCCCGACGAACAACCGTTCGAAGTCGCTCCGCGTGTAGCTGGAACCGGCCGGTTCCCCGGGGTTGGTGCCGTAAGGCCGGTCATACAAGTGATAATTCCCGCTTCCGGTGGTCGCATCTTGAAAAGTGACCAGCACCACGTCCAGCGTACAGGGGAACGTCTCTGCGGTAGTAGACGCCCTCCCGGTAAAAGCTGACCCGGCGGCCTCAGCCGAATACGCCCAGAGCACCGGCAGGAGGGCGATGCACAAGAAAGGGCGACTCATCGGCTGGTCCTCCCTTCAGGAGCATGGGCGAAATACGTCTGCTTCACCCCACCCCAGGAAGACGATGAGGAAGAGGTGTCGATCGGGGTCTTCTCCGCGTCGGCATGTTCCACCTGACGTCCCCCGATCACCGCCCGGACTGGTCTTACCTCGTTAATGAACGTTGTGACATCGATACTGAAGCGAATTTGAACAGCTCTCTCGATACCATAGCCCGCAAGGAATCGGACTCCACCCCCTACTCCACCATTAAAGTCGAAACCATACTTTGGTACTGGATTTGAATACGACGTTCTCACCGTGACCTGGAAATCCCCCTCATCCGTAGAGACTTGGTAGTCCGTCCCGTCAAAGCGGAAGATCGCCTGCTCGCCGTTCGAGGTGCGCTCCATCAGGTGGGTGCCCTCCCAGCGCAGCTTCCTGCCGGCGATGAAATGCGGCGGCGCCGGCGGCCAGTGGTCCGGCATGTCGCTGAGCACGTAGTAGGTCTTGCCGTCGATCACCTCGGTGCGCTCCACCGTGATCGTGAACTGAGGGTCCGAGGGATACTGAGCCGTGTATGCAGACCATTGGCTTTCGTCTATGCCTGGATCGTAGTAATCGTGCTCGTAGGTCCACGAGTTGCCCACCGCCAAGGGCAGGTAGTCCGAAGCTTGGTAGTCCGTGGCCGCGGCCGGCTGCGCCCCGCCCAGACCGAGCAGGACGGCCAGAGTCAGGCTGATGCCCATCATTTTTTTCTTTTCCATGATGCTTTCCTCCATCGTTCAAATTGAAGAGTTAAAGTTTAGGGTCTCCGATCCGGGTGATTCATGCGCATCTGTTCCTGTTAGCTCCCAGGCAGCGGCGGCACACCGTCGTCGGTGGCCACCACCATGACCTCGTAGACCGTGTCCAGGTTGGCATCGGTCGGATTCTCGTAGTCGGGCGCTGACCGGAACGAAAGGTCAAACGAATTGCCCGTAGCCTCGGTGGGGAGATCGAACGCCGCGGAATCTGCCCCCGTCAGCGACCAGGTGATCCCGTCCTCCTGTGCGTCGGTGGCCGTGTACGTGGCCACCGGTTGCTCGCCGTTCTCATCGAACGAGGGGGTTCCAGGTCCTGAAACCACCGGCGCCGTGTTGAGCGTCACCTCGACCGGCCCCGCGGCCGGCCCCCACCCCGCGGCGTTGTGCGCCCGCACCTCGAAGCTGTACATCTCCCCGTGGGTCAGACCCATCACCGGATACGAGAGGGTCCCCGTCGCCTCGTCACGGGTCAATTGGTCGTCGTCGACGGGAACCTCCACCCAGTCGCTCTCGCCCTGTTGTTGATACTCCCATCTATCGAGGCTGAAGTCGTCCGGATCGTCCCAGCTCAGGATGGCCGCGCCGCCGCCGGCTGCCACCGTCAGGTTCGACGGAGCCGAGGGAAGAAGAATGACGTCCACTCTGATCCGGTCCGCCCTGCCCGTGACCTCGGTGCGGGTAATGTCGGTGACCGCAAACCCCACCTCGCCGGGGTCCACCTGCTCGCCATCAAAGTTCCCACTAGAAGTGGTCTGGCGCAGACCGATGGCGGCCCTGTCGGAAAAAACCTCATTGACCGGCCCCTGGGTTAAAGTGGTGCTCCCAATCGTAAAAGTGGTGGTTCCCACCACCGGAAAAGGATCGAACAGCATGTCCTGGTATTCGGGTATACTCGGGTTTTGTTCTTGATCGCGCGCGTTGCCAATACGACGGTCGTCGGCTACGATCAGCAGCGGTTGCCGACGTTCCTGGGCGTTATTGATGCGGTGTGTGGTCCAAGTTGCAGGATATGTAGTACTGCGCCTCCAGATAAAAAGACCCGGATCTTCGGCGTACTCATGGTAAAGGATGTAGCGGCCGAATGAGATTCCTCTTCCGCTGTCGTGAGGGGGGCCTTGACCATCGTGCGAACGACGCTCCAGCAGGGTACTCGATATCGCCCCGGGTGATAAGCTGCACCGTGCCGGGCTCTATTTCATAATTGTCTTGGGATCCGGTGATAGGGGTCGGGGTGATCCACCCAAGGTCCCACTGGTAGAAGGGATTGATTGGAGGGGGGCAGGAGCGGTAGGGCGTATGGTAGCCGTTATTTATGGTTCTATCCGGGTTTTTCAACGCCGAAACGTAAGTACGGCAGTACCTGAGCCTTTGCTGTTCCTCTGAGTACATGACAAGGCCATAGGTCGTTCCCTATGCTTGGTGTATCCCCATCAAGCACTCCCCAAAGGGAAAGAGAGAAGGCGACCTATGACCGCTATGAAGTTCGTCTCCAAGCTGCTCAACTTCAAGGGGTTTCGCGCGGTGAGCGTGTGGTTCGAAGGACGCGGGGAAGAAGCGGCTGTCGTCGTCAAGGTCAAGCCCCAAAAGAACGGCTGCCGCTGTCCCGAGTGCGGGCTCCGGGGCCGCATCGTTCAGGTCCTGGAGCCCCGCCGCTGGCGCGATGTCCGCGTCGGCGGCCGTACCGTGTGGCTGCACCACGCCCCCCGGGAGATCCGCTGCCCTACCCACGGCCGTCGCCTCGAGGAGGCCCCCTGGGCGGCGCGCTCGGCCCGGGTCAGCTACCGCTTCGAATACCTGCTGCTGACCTACTGCCAGTGGATGACGCAGGCCGCCGCCGCACGCCTGCTGGGTCTGGCCCCGTCGACGCTGTCGGATCAGCTGCACCGGCTCATCGAGCGCCGGCGTACGGGGCATCGCATCCGCGGGCTGAAGACGGTGGGCATCGACGAGATCTCCTACGCCAAGGGCCATAAATATGCCACCCTGGTCTACGACCTGGAACGCTCCCGCGTGGTGTGGGTCGGCCAGGGCAAGGCACGGGAAACCATCGACGCGTTCTTCCGCGACCATCTCAGCGCCTCCCAGAAGGACCGCATCCGCTGGGCCTGCTGCGACCTGAGCGAGACCTTCATCGGCGCCATCGGCCGGCACTGTCCCAACGCCGAGTTGGTCCTGGACCGGTTCCACGTCGTCAAGGCCCTCAACGAAGCCGTCGACGAGGTGCGCAAGGAGCAGTGGCGCCAAGCCTGCGGCGAGGACCGCAAGCTGCTCAAGGGCCTGCGCTGGGTGCTGCTGCATCACTCCGCCCAGCGCTCGCGAAAGGACCGGCGCACGCTCCAAACCCTGGAGAAGGCCAACCGCCGCATCTACCGCGCCTGGCGCCTGAAGGACGAGTTCGAGCACTTCTGGCGCTACAAGGCGCGCTGGGCCGCCGAACGCTTCCTCAAGAAGTGGACGACGGCGGCCCTGCGCAGCCGCCTGGAACCCTTGCGCAGGTTCGTCGGCACCGTGCGAAAGCAGGCGGCCGGCATCACCGCCTTCATCGGTACGCACCTGACCAACGCCGCCGCCGAAGGCCTCAACCGCGTCGTGCGCATGCTCAAGAACCGCGCCAGTGGATTTAAATCTCTGGATGCCTTTGCCGACCTGATTTATCTGTGTGTCGGAGACCTCGATATCCCGGCGCAGATTCCGGCCCGATTCCGTACAGTGTGAAACCCTCGAAATCTCCCTCTGTAAACGCTATAAAATGCCCTTTGAAGAATCCGGATATAGCCTTATTTATCACTTCCGGCCCCGCTCCGTTGCCTTGCATCAACACCCAGTGGAGCATATTGCCCCCCCCGGGCGGTAGAGGTTGAGCCAGGCATGTACGGATTGGGAACACTTACCCCGCCCCCACCGTGATAAAGCCCCAACAGGTGGCCGATTTCGTGGGCATGGGTGTAAATCGGAGCGAACTCGTCAATGGTTCGGTTGTCATCGTTATGGCTGCCCTCCCGCTCCCCCATCACGTAGCGGTAACCGACTTCATCTGAACTACTCGGATGGGTCTCTGTATGGAGATCGGCATTCGGATGCAGCAGACCGGCAGGAGATCTCCCCTTGAAGGTGGCTCCCGAATACAGGTAGGCCACCTTGTGCCCCACTCGCTGAGCCACGGTGGCGCCAGGGCCGATTCCGGTAATTGCGTACGTGGAAATCGCCGAAACCCCGCAGTTTGCCCCCGGGACGTTCGAAGAAGGGTTCCAGCAGCGCACCGAGTCCATCGCCGTCTCGTAGGCATCGTCCCAGAAAAGATCCCCCCGTAATCCTCCATCAGGCCGACGGGTTCGATCATTTATCATAATCGTGGCGTATTCGGCCTTGGGGCGCGGCAGCTCGATCCAGCGGGGATAACCCTCCGAGTCAGCAGGATTGATCATGCGCACGTTCAACTGGAACATTCCGTTGGATACGGAATCGAAGTAGGCCCGCACACTGCCGAAAACCTCCGGCAGCACATGGCCGTCACCCACCGTCTGATTGGTCCCGACAAAATCCGGCAGGACGCCGTACCCGCCACTGAAGAGCCGCTCGAAGTCGCGCAACGTGTATATGGAATCGGCCGACTCCCCGGGATTGGTGCCGTAGGGCCGGTCGTGCAAGTGATATACCCCGGTTCCAGTGGTCGCATCTTGAAAAGTGACCAGGACCACGTCCAGAGTCATTGATCGATCCCAGGTGTCTGGGGACCCAGTGGCCAGGACCGAGTGCGCCCCGAGGAACGGCAGGAGGGCGATCCATAAGAAATGGCGACTCATGGGCTGGTCCTCCCGTCATGGGCGAAAAACGTATTCTTGATTCTGCCCCAGGAAGAGGACGACGAAGAGGTGGGGATCAACGCATCGGAAAATTCTACCCGGTTGCCGCCGATTACCCCCCGAAGGGGAGTCGCATCGTTTTCGAATAGCACGGCAACATCGGATCCGCTAATCCCCCAACCGCATCCGTTGGAACCATACCCCCAAACAAAGCCGCATCCACGCCCCCCTTCATCGTTGCCCCAGAACGTGAACGAATACCATGGCACCGGTTCCCATCCCGCCACCACCTTGACTTGATTGTCCCCCTCTACCGTCGGGATCGCGTATTCCGTCTCGTACAGATCCATTCCTTCCCAAGGGACCATCGTCGAGGTAGTGTAGTCCGAGGCAGTGCCGTCGAAGCGAAAGATCGCATGCTCTCCATCCGAGGTGCGTTCCATAAGGTGGGTGCCTTCCCAGCGCAGCTTCTTGCCGACGATGAAATGCGGCGGCGCCGGCGGCCAGTGGTCCGGCATGTCGCTGATCACGAAGTAGGTCTTGCTGTCAATCACCTCCGTGCGCTCCACCGTGATCGTGAATTGGGGTCTCTTAGGGAACTGCGCCGTGTACGTAGGCCAATGGCTCTTATCCTCATCGTAGGGCGTAAGCCCTACGACAGAATGTCCGTAGGTCCACGAGTTGCCCACGGCCAGCGGCAGGTAGTTCGAGGCCGCGTAGTCGGTGGCTGCGGCCGGCAGCGCCCAGCTTGCTACGAGCAGAGCGGCCAAGGTCAGGCTAATGCCCATCATTTTCTTCTTTCCCATGATGCTTTCCTCCGTCCTTTTAATTTTTGATTACTGTCCTTAAAGGAGATAACTGTCCGCTCTTGGTGTGATTCATGCGTACCCGTCATCAGGCCGCCTTGTTCGATTATTTATGGTAATCCGGGCGTATTCGGCTTTGGTGCGCGGCAGCTCGATCCAGCGGGGATTGCCCTGCGAATCAGCAGGATTGATCATGCGCACGTTCAGTTCGAGCATCCCGTTGGATACGGAATCGAAGTAGGCCCGCACACTGCCGAACACCTCCGGCAGCGTATGGTTGTCATCGGCGACCGTCTGACTGGTCCCGACAAAATCCGGCAGGGTACCGTAGCCACCACTGAAAAGCCGCTCGAAGTCCCGCAGCAGGTAACTTGAGCTCGACGGCTCCCTATTCGCGTTGTACCCGTAGGGAAGGTCATGGTTATGATAATCACATACCTGAGGCGTGTTATTGCTCACGCAGGACATAGGGGTCATGGGGTTGGCCGTGGTCGCATCTTGAAATGTGACCAGGACCACGTCCAGAGTCATTGATCGATCCCAGGTGTCTGGGGACCCAGTGGCCAGGACCGAGTGCGCCCCGAGGAACGGCAGGAGGGCGATGAACAAGAAAGGGCGACTCATGGGCTGGTCCTCCCGTCATGGGCGAAAAACGTATTCTTGATTCTGCCCCAGGAAGAGGACGACGAAGAGGTGGGGATCAACGCATCGGAAAATTCCACCCGGTTGCCGCCGATTACCCCCCGAAGGGGAGCCACACGGTTTTGGGATACTATGGCAACATCGGATCCGCTAATCCTCCAACCGCATCCGCCGGAACCATACCCCCAAAGAAAGCCGCACCCACGCCCTCCTTCATCGTTTCCCCAGAACGTGAACGAATACCATGGCACCGGTTCCCATCCCGCCACCACCTTGACTTGATTGTCCCCCTCTACCGTCGGGATCGCGTATTCCGTCTCGTACAGATCCATTCCTTCCCAAGGGACCATCGTCGAGGTAGTGCCGTCGAAGCGAAAGATCGCATGCTCTCCATCCGAGGTGCGTTCCATAAGGTGGGTGCCCTCCCAGCGCAGCTTCTTGCCGGCGATGAAATGCGGCGGCGCCGGCGGCCAGTTGGCGGGCATGCCGCTGATCACGAAATAGGTCTTACCGTCGATCACCTCGGTGCGCTCCACCGTGATCGTGAATTGGGGAATCGAAGGGTATTGTGCCGTGTACGTAGACCATTGAGTCCTGTCCCATAAGTCCCTTTCATCGTCATCGTAAGGTGGATTCCCAACGACAGAATGTTCGTAGGTCCAGGAGTTGCCCACGGCCAGGGGCAGGTAGTCCGAAACCGCATAGTCGGTGCCTGCGGCCGGCAGCGCCCCGCCCAGCCCGAGCAGGGCGGCCAGGGTCAGGCTGATCATCATCTTCTTCGTTTCCATGATGCTTTATCCTCTCTTCCATCGTTCGCGTTAACGAAATATTTGTAAACCGCAGGTGCCCGATGTGATTCATGCGCACCTGGTCCTGTTACTATAGTTCGCAGGCAGCGGCGGCATACCGTCGTCGGTGGCCACCACCGTGACCTCGTAGACCGTGTCCAGGTTGGCATCGGTCGGATTTTCGTAGTTCGGCGCCGTCCCGAACGTAAGGTCAAACGAATTGCCTGTAGCGTCGGCGGGGAGATCGAACGCCGCGGAATCTGCCCCCGTCAGGGACCACGTGATCGCGTCGCCTTCCGCGTCGGTGGCCGTGTACGTGGCCACCGGCTGCTCGCTGTTCTCATCGAACGAGGGACTCCGGTCACCCAGGACCTCCGGCGCCGTGTTGAGCGTCACCTCGACCGGCCCCGCGGCCGGCCCCCACCCCGCGGCGTTGTGCGCCCGCACCTAGAAGCTGTACATCTCCCCGTGGGTCAGGCCCATCACCGGATACGAGAGGGTCCCCGTCGCCTCGTCACGGGTCAATTGGTCGTCGTCGACGGGAATCTCCACCCAGTCGCTCCCGCCTTGTTGTTGATACTCCCATCTATCGAGGCTGAAGTCGTCCGGATCGTCCAAGCGCAGGGTGGCCGCCCCGTCGCCCCCCTCCACGGTGAAGTTGGCCGGAGCCCTGGGAAGAAAGATGACGTCCACTCTGATCCGATCCGCCCTGCCCGTGACCTCGGTGCGGGTGATGTTGGTGATCGCCAAGCCGACTTCCCCTGGGTCCACCTGCTCGCCATCAAAGTTCCCGCTAGAAGTGGTCTGGCGCAGACCGATGTCGGCCCTGTCGGAATAAACCGCATCGACCGGCCCCTGGGAAAAAGTGGTGCTCCCAATCACAAAAGTGGTGGTTCCCACCACCGGAAACGGATCGAAGAGCATATCCTGGTATATATCTATATTCCGCTTCGGCATGCTATCGCGCGCGTCCCGGATGCGCCGATCGTCGGCCACGATCAGCAGCGGTTGCCGACGTTCCTGGGCGTCCCTGATGCGGTGTGTGGGCCAAGTTGCAGGATATGTAGTACTGCGCCTCCAGATAAAAAGGCCCGGATCTTCGTCGCACTCATGATAAAGGAGGTAGCGGCCGAATGAGATCCCATCGCTTCCGTCGTGAGCACGCCGTTCCAGCAGATACTGGTGACGGTGACGGCCTCGGTCGATCAGGTGCACCGCCTCGCTTTCCAAAATGGGATCGTATTTCCAGGTCCGATGCTCTTCATCTACCCGGTATAAGCCCCCGTCATTCAATTAGAAATAAATCTGCTCCCCCAATTCGTGGCTGCCAACGACGGTGATTAAACTGTCCTGCCCATGCGGATAGTTCCACCAATAGGTCCAACGATCACCCACTTCAAGCCCGTTAGGGAGGGGAAAGGGACAGCATATGGATCCCCCCGGACTGACAGAGCCAGCCAAAATAAGGACCAGCAACAGAAAAAGGTTTTGCATTCAGGAAGACCCTCCTTTTTGAGGTAGGTCCGTCTCCAGACATCGAACCAGGAGTTGAAATTCGGCCTAAGGACATCTGTCGCCGCGACGCCGGCAAGTGTGCTGGGCTCATCTTCGGCGCACCTTCGAGGAGTTCGTGACCCGGGACGAAGAGGCCGCCTGGGTCGGCCAACGGCTGTTGGATGTCAGCGAGCAATTGTTTACCTGGTGGCACCGGGTCCGCGACGGCACCCTGCAACGGTCCAGCTTCCAGGTCTACGGCAGCGACGTGCGTGGGCGGTTTCATAATTACCTGGGGTATGGTCAGCAGTTTGCCGACGCCAAGACCGCGGCCACCTGCGCCAACGTAACCGTTCAGTCCCCCCTGCAGTAGTTTGAGCATATAAAGAAATACCTACGCGGGTTTTGGGGTTCGTCGGTATCTTCGGGAATCGGTTGTGTGTTGCAGATTTCCCTGGATACGGCGACCCCATGAAGAGACCCCCTGAGAGTGCGATTTCCGAAGGCGACTTGCGTCAGCGCATTGTCCAGCTCGAGCAAATCGTGGAACAACAGACGGCGCGGATCGCCGAGCTGGAGCGGGAATTGGCCCGCCGCAAGGGGCGGTCCCGCCGCGGTGCCCGGGCCGCCTCGTCGGAATCGGGCGCTTCCTCCTCGCCTCGCACCGACGCCTCCCGACGCCGATCCTCGGGGCGCTCGCCGGGCGGACAGCCCGGGCACGAAGGACACGGCCGCTCGTGGGTATCGGTGGAGCAGGTGGACGAACTGATCCCGGTCAAGCCGAGTACGTGCCACGGATGCGGGCACCTGTTGACGGGAGACGATCCCCATCCGCAGCGTCACCAGGCAGTCGTCATCCCGCCGGTGCGGGCCGAGGTCATCGAGTATCAGTTGCACACCCTGCGCTGCGGTCACTGCGACCGCCTGACCGAAGCCGGTTGGCCCGAGGGCGTATCGCGGCACACCTTCGGTCCCAGCGTGCAAGCCTGGGTCGGCCTGTTGGCCGGGGCCTACCGGCTGAGCAAGCGCAACATCCGGGCGCTGTTGTCCGACGCCTTCGGCCTGGAGGTGTCGCTGGGTACCGTCAGCCGGCTGGAACAGGAAGTGGCCACGGCCCTGGCGGGTGCGGTCGAGGAGGCGCGCGCCTTCGTTCGCCGACAGGGCATCGTCAACGTCGACGAGACCGGCTGGCGCCAGCGCCGCGCCAAGGCCTGGTTGTGGACCGCGGTGACGGACGGCGTCACCGTGTTCTCCATCCGCAAAAGACGTAACCGCGACGGGGTCGATGAGATGCTGGGTGCGGATAACCGGGCGGTGGTCGGCTGCGATCGCTATTCGGCCTACGCGCATCTGCCGCTGCGACGCCGGCAAGTCTGCTGGGCTCACCTGCGGCGCGCCTTCGAGGAGTTCGTGGCCCGGGGCGGAGAGGCCGAGCGCGTCGGTCAACACCTGTTGGACCGCAGCGAGCAGCTGTTTACCTGGTGGCATCAAGTCCGCGACGGTACCCTGTCCCGCGCCCGCTTCCAGGACTATATCGACGATTTGTGTCTGCGCTTTCGGTTTCATTTGTGCTATGGGCAGCAGTTCGCCGACGCCAAGACGGCGGCCACCTGCGCCAATCTCCTCGACCTCGGGCCGGCCCTGTGGACCTTCGCACGCCGGCCCGGCGTCGAGCCGACCAACAACGACGCCGAACGAGCCCTTCGCCATGGCGTGTTGTGGCGTCACACCAGCTTCGGCACCCACAGTGCCGAAGGCAGCCGTTTCGTAGAGCGCCTGCTCACGGTGCGCGATACCCTGCGCCAGCAGCAGCGCAACGTCCTCGACTATCTCAGGATGGCCTGTGACGCCGCCGTGTCTAAGCAGCCGGCGCCCTCGCTGCTGCCTTCAACCCACTCCCCCATTCGTTAATAGTCAACCTGCTACCATTCCGCCCCCGCCCCAACCTGCCAGGGGAACTGAACGGTTACGCGCCAACCTCCTCGACCTCGGGCCGGCCCTGTGGACCTTCGTGCGCAGAGAAGGCGTCGAGCCGACCAACAACGACCCCGAACGAGCCCTTCGTCATGGGATGTTGTGGCGTCACACCAGCTTTTGGGGGTAAAAAAGCACGGATACTGGAATCCATAACGGAGTGCTTTTTTACCCCCAATCGGCACCCACAGTGCCGAAGGCAGCCGCTTCGTAGAGCGCCTGCTCACGGTGCGCGATACCCTGCGCCAGCAGCAGCGCAACGTCCTCGATTATCTCAGGATGGCCTGTCACGCCGCCGTGCGCCAGCAGCCGGCGCCCTCGCTGCTGCCTCCAACCCACTCCGCCGTTCGCTAATACCAACCTGCGACCATTCCTCTCCTGGGGCTCATTAGCCAGGGGACTGAACGGTTACACCAAATGTTTGAGAGTACATGATTTTCCTAAAAAGGAAAGGTTTATTTGCACTATATTTTTTATGTCCATGGCCTGTTTCCATTATCCCTAAAATTTATGCCTTTGCACATATTATATTTGCCCATAAGATGCTAACCGCGGCCCGGGGACTTGCCCCTCCTGCCGCGGTTTCCCGCTAGCATACCGGCTGCCGCCCACGCGAAAATGGGCGATCCCATAGCAGCCATTTGTCCAAGCCCTTCCAGAGGTTTCTCTGCCGTGCTGCTCCTGCCCCCACTCGACAGCCTGCGCTTCTTCGAGGCCACCGCCCGCCACCAGAGCTTCGCCCGCGCCGGGGCCGAACTCGGGGTCACCCCGCCCGCCGTCGCCCACCGCGTCCGCAGGCTGGAGAAGCATCTCGAGGTCCCCCTGTTCGACCGCCGCCATCGGGGCGTGCGCCTCAACCGCCGCGGCTAGGCCTACCTGAAGGAGGTGCAGCGCATCCTCGGCGATCTCCACGGCGTCTCCGAACGGCAGCGCCGCTGGCCCCGCCGCGTGCGCATCGTCTCGGTCGAGGCGGTCGCCGAGAAGTGGCTGGTGCCGCGGCTGGCCACCTTCAAGGCCGCCCACCCCGGCATCGCCATCGAGGTCGAGACCAACCACCGAGGCGTCGATCCGGACCGCCGCGACTTCGACGCCTGGTTCGCCTACACTGGCGAGACCGCGGCCCCGCGCCCGCTGACGCGGCGTGAGGACATCTTGTTGGAGGAGACGCTCTACGAGGAGCAGCAGCTGCCGGTCTGCAGCCCGGCCTTGCTCGCGGCGCGCGGACGGCCCCGCCGACCGGCCTGCCTGCACCACTGGCCCCTGCTCTACGACCTGGGATGGGACGCCGACTGGTCGTACTGGTTCGCCCGCCAGGGCCAGTCCACTCCCGACCTGTGGCGGGCCTCGGGCTTCCGCCTCTACAGCATGCTGGTCCAGGCCGCAGTGGCCGGGCTCGGGGCCGCCATCGGACGCTCGAGGCTGATCGCGCAGGAGCTGGAATGCAGAACCCTGGTCCCCGTCTTCCAGCGCCAGGCCGAGGCGGTTGAACGCTGCTGCCTGATCACCACCGCGCCGGCCCGGCAGCGCCCCGAGGTGCGGACTTTCCGCAAATGGGTCCTGGGGGAGGCCGAAACCGCGGGCCGGCGAGCCGACGACCTCCCGCGCCAGCCGTGACCGGGCTGCTTGGCGACGTCCTCCTTGCGCTGACCCTTCTTGAAAGAGATCAGCGGCACACCCTGTTCCACGCAGCCTGGCCGGCCTCAACCCAAGAGGTCGGCGATGGCACCGGTTTCGAGCGTATTGATCACGTCGGCCGCTTCGAGCCAGCCCTTGCGGCCCAGGCTCACCCCCAGCCCGATGAAATCGAGATGGCCGATCCGGTGGGCGTCGGTGTTGATGGCGATCCGGACGCCCCGGTCCCGGGCCTTCCTGATCCAGCGCCAGTCGAGATCGAGCCGGTTCGGCTGCGCGTTCAGCTCGAGGGCTACGCCGTTGCCCGCGGCGGCTTCGATGACCGCGTCCATATCGATCTCCCAGCCCCGTCGCTGATTGAGGATCCTGCCCTCGGGATGGGCGAGGATGCGGGTGCGGGGGTGCTCGATGGCGCGGATAACCCGCTCCGTCTGCCTGGTCTCGTCCATGTTCATCCCGTTGTGGACGGCGGCGACGACGAAATCGAACCCCGCGAGCAGCTCGTCATCGTAATCGAGACTGCCGTCCCGCCGGATGTCGCATTCGATACCCTTGAAAACCCGGAAGTTTTTCCAGGTCTCGTTCAAGGCATCGATCTCCCGGTGCTGTTCGGCCACCTCCTCCGGCTTTAGTCCGAACACGTACCCCGCGGATTGGCTGTGGTCGCAGATGCCGAGATAGGAATAACCGCGCCCGCGGACCGCCGCGGCCATCTCGGGGACGCTGTCCCTACCGTCGCTGTACGAGGTGTGCACGTGCAGCATGCCGCGAATGTCCCCGGGCAGGATGAGGTCGGGAAGCGTTCCTTCGGCGGCGGCCTCGACCTCGCCGAGGCCCTCGCGCAGCTCCGGAGGGATGTAGCTCAGCCCGAGGGCGGCGAAGAGATCGGCCTCGCCCGCACAGGGTACGGCCTCTCCGGATCCGGTGAAGAGCCCGTACTCGTTCAGGCGCATGCCCCGGCCGAGGGCCCGCGACCGCATGGCGACGTTGTGGTCCTTGCTGCCGGTGAAGTGATGGAGAAGGGCGGGGAACCGGGCGTCCGCTACGATCCGCAAGTCGGCCTGGATGCCGCTGTGCAAGCGCACCGAGGTCTTTGTGTCCCCCCTGGCGATCACTTCGCGCACCGTGTGATGGCCGGCAAACGCAGCCGAGACCGCGGCCGGGTCGTCGCTGCCGGCGACGATGTCGATATCCTTGACGGTCTCCCTGCAGCGCCGCAGGCTGCCGGCAATGCCGGCCCTCTTCGTCGCCGGCAGGGCGCGCAAGGCCTCGCACAACTCCCCGGCCTGGGCTGCGGCCTCGTGTAGCAGCCAGCTTTTTCCAAACTCCCGCAGGCGGTCGATCGAGGCGAGAATGTTCTCCCGAGTCTTTGCCCCAAAACCGCCGAGCCGGTCCAGGCGGCCGTCCCGGCAGGCCTTTTCGAGTTCCTCGACAGATTCGATTCCGGCGCCGTCGTAGAGTGCCCTGACCTTCCTGGTTCCGAGCCCCGGAATCCGCAGAACTTCGAGCAGGCTTTCGGGGATCTTTCTCTTCAGGTCCTCGTGGGCAGCCGCCGATCCGGTACGGACGAACTCGGTAACCAGTTCCTCCACCCCCTTGCCGATCCCTTCGATTTCGGTCAGTCTGCCGTCGGCTGCCATGGCTGCGGCATCGACGCCGAGTTCCTCGATCATGCGCGCCGCATTGGTCATGGCGCGCACGCGGAACGGGTTGTCACCGTTGAGTTCCATCAAGGCGCCGTGGCGGTTGAGGAAATCGACGATCTCGGCGTTTGCGGGGCTGCCTCTCATGCTGCGCCTTCCGGCAACCGCGCCAGGAGTTCGAGCATTTGCGCGGTGAGGGACTCGTTGCCGGCCACGAGTCCGGGCTTGACCAGCGTGCAGAGTTGATTATAACGCCGTACCTGCCCTTCGAGATCGAGCATGCGGCCCCCGGCCTCGCGCACGAGCAGGTCACCGGCACATACGTCCCATTCGTTTTTGGGCTTTAGGCTGACATTGAGGTCGCCGAGCCCCGCGGCAACGAGGGCGAGTTTGTAGGCCACGCTGCCGACGGGACGCACCCTTGCAAAGTGGGGGCGCAACGGATCGATCTCGCCGCGGGCGGTTTCGCTGCGACTGACGATCAAGGTTGCCCGGTCAAGCCGGTTCGCCGCGGTGCAGAAGACCCGCTTGCCGTTGAGAAAACAGCCACCCCCGCGCACGGCGCTGAACAGCTCCCCTGCCACCGGGTTGAAGACGACGGCCACGACCGGATCCCCATCCTCTACCAAGGCAATGGAGGTGCCGAACTCTCCGATCCGGTCGATGAATTCGATGGTGCCGTCGATCGGGTCGACGATCCACAGGCGACGCTTCCCGATGCGGCTGGGGGAATCGACGCTTTCCTCGGAGAGCCAGCCGCAGCCTGGACTGGCAGCGGTCAACCGCTCGCGCAGACAGGCGTCAACCTCCAGGTCCGCCTGCGTGACCGGATCGTAGCGGGCGGCTCCCGGAGACCGGGAAGACCGGCCGCCCGACTCCTTCCCCTTGTCGCGAATTTCCTTTGCGGCTCCGAAATGAGACAGCAGAATCCGGCCTGCTTCACGGGCCGCGGCTACGGCGGCCGCCAGCTCGGGTCTCATGGTCAAGAAAGATCCTCTCCTGGCTTTTTCGGGCTTTCCGTTCCGGCAAGCGGGCGCTTGTGTCGGCGCCCACCTTGACAATTCCGGGGAGCCACCGGTAATCTAAACAGACAGGAAAAGACCTCTACCCGTCCCGCAAACACCGCTCCTCCCCGATCTCAAAGGCAGACTCACATGTGCCGAAGGAAATTGCTGTGCTGCAACATGATAATTGCAGTCCTCGTCATGGGTTTGTCAGTGTTTCCGAAGGCTATCTACGGCGACGATGACTTCATAGTGGCGACCTTGGAAAAGATCGCCGAAGACGAATCCTGGGGGGAGGTGGTTCTCAAGTCCGGAAAGGTTCGGGCGATTCGGGTCGTCGCGATCGAAGGGGAGGAAATCTCGGTTCGCGAGGTCATCGGCGCCCTGCACGAGCGTCCGGCGACCTACTCGCTCGATCAGTTCCACTCGATCCGGGAGCTCGGAAGCCGCCGCATCCCCATCCGCCTCGCGGCGTACCAGCCTCGCCGTTCGCTTGTGGCGGCCCTGACGATCGAGACGCTGATCCCGGGAGGGGGATTCTTCTACATCGGGGAATCCCGCCAGGGATTCTCGCTGTTGCTTTTCTCCGCTGCCGCGGTGGCCACCGGAATTCTGACCGGTAGGGATGGGGCGGCCGGTTGGGTGCCGATCGGGGTGTGGGCCAAGTTCGGGTCCCTTCTCCATCTGCGCGATCAGGTACAGGCCATCAACTCCTACCACGAGCGCCGGATGGACGCCGGCGCCCTCTATGGCGATGCCGGGGGTCCGTCTTCGGCGACGCCCTTCGTCCGTTTGGGTTTCAGGTTCTGAGGGCGACCCCGCAGGCTGTGCAGGCAACAGCCGGTCGGCGCATGGGCCGGGAGGACCGTTCCTCCGGGAATGCTTCCGATGCCCTCCCCAAAGCCGCTCGATAGCCTGCCGAGAGCGCTTTGGATTGCGGGTAAAGTGGCATTCCTTCACCAATACTGAAACAGAACGGTTAGTCCCGTCATCCAAAGTCGATGACCCGCTTTTGCGGGGAGAGGTAGATTTCATCGATGGCGGCGCCCTTCCGAGCATCGAGGACCAGTGATACCGCGGCGGCGACATCGACCGGCAAAAGGTGCTGGCCCGGTTCGGATCCGGGGCGAAACTCCAGGTTTTCGTGAAAGGCGGTCCGCACCATTCCGGGATTGACGAGGGCGACGCGGATTCCGCTGGCCGCGGTCTCCTCGCGCATCGATTGCGCGAACCCGCGGAGGGCGAACTTGGCGGCGCAGTAGAGCGAACCCCGGCGTCCGCCCTTGACCGCAGCTTCGGAACCGATCATCACGACATCCCCCTTGCCGCGCCTCCGGAACCCCGGGAGAAAGGCGCGCACGAGAAAGACCTGGCTTGTGAAGTTGAGGTCGAGAGCGCGGCGAATCCGGTCGTAGGAAAACTGCTCGAGGTGGCCGAACACCGCCTCTCCGGCGTTGCAGACAAGGGCGTCGATCTCCGGGTGAGCCGCGGCGATCCCGGCCAGCCGGCCAGGCAGCGCGTCGAGGTCGGCGAGGTCGATCTCGACCGCATCGAAACCTGTCAGCCCCTGACAGGGGAATTTGCCGAAATCGCGGGCGAGGCCGACGACCCGATCCCAGGCTTCCAGGCGAGCCTCGCACACGGCGCGGCCGATCCCTGCGCTGGCCCCGGTCACCAGGACCGTCCGGCTCATTTTGCTACTCCGGGGCGCAGGTGCTCAGGCACGGAAACAGGACCTCTTCCGGGACGTATCGCCGCAGCTCTTCCAGGCAGAAACCGAGAATCTCTTCGCGAAGGCGGCCGGGATACCCGGTCTCCCCGGCGGTTTCCTCGAGGCCGCGGGCGAACAGCGCTTCTTCGGGGTAGAGCGCTTCCATGCGGCGGTGGAAGGGGCGGGGCAGGCGCAGGGTGCCGAGGGAGACGGAATGGACGCGGTCCCCGCGCACCTCGGTAAAGGTTTCGGCGAAAAGCCCCCGGTACGACTGGTGAAAACCGGGGCACCAGATCAGCGGATCGAAGCGCAGGCCGACGGGCCATCCGGCTTGCTGAAGCCGAGCCGCGGCGGCGATGCGGCTGCGCACCGGGGGAGCACCACTCTCGTACATGGCCAGCTCCCCCGGGTTGAGGCTGTAGGCGACGACGACGTTGCCGAGTGCGGATTTCAGAGGGGCGGTTCGCACACTCTTGGTGCGCAGCTCGAACAGCGCTTCCGGGTGAGCAGCGAAAAAGGGCAGGAAGTCTTCGACGAATCCCGTGATCCCCTCCATCGCCAGGCTGTCGCAATCGTAGCCGGTGAAAAAATGGGGCTCCACGAGCTGCTCTGCACTGGCTGCGTCCGCGTGGAACACCTCCTCGATGTCTGCCATGAAGTCGTCGTAGTTGACGAAAACCACCATGTGGGCGGAGCGGTACATTCCCTGAAGGAAACAGTAGCGGCAATCGTACAGGCAGTTCAGCATGTGGGAGAAGTAGAAATTGCTGCTGCTGCCGATTCCGTAGCCCGGGGGCGCCGGCAGCACCCGCCGGCCCTGCTTTGCCGCGAGGATGAGGGCGGGGTTGCGTTTCTGGAGCCTGAAGCTCTGGCCGGAGCGGTTGAAGATCTCGCCGTAGCGGGCACAGTCGACGATGGTGGCGGTGGGAAAGCGCCGGCAGATCTCCCGCGTGCGCTCGCAGTCGCGCACCGCTTCCTCGACGTAGAGGAAATCGAACATCGTCACCCCATCCGGCCTGGAAGCGACAGTGCCAGGCGATTCTTCAGGAGGCGGATCACCTCCGCCCCCGTGCGCGGGCCCTGCCCCTGGAAGCCGGCCACGACTTCGATGCCGGGAGCCGCGGCCCGCAGGCGTTGCAGCAGCAGCCGCAGCTGGTGCCCCTGCGTCTCGGTGAAGTGCCAGCGTTCCAGCAGGCACCGGTATTCCGGGTCGGCCGGGGTCAGCGGCCCGGGGAGGCGCAGGAGCGCCGCGAGCTCCGCGATGATATCGGCGACGAGCTGCAGGTGGGCGCCGATAAGGGCCCTCGCCCTGGCCGCGGTCACCGTCGCCGCCGGGGTGGAAGGGTTGTCGGATACGACCTTGAAGCAGTGAATCAGCTCCGGCGTCGTCTGGTCGCTGGCAGCGGCAAAGAAGGGGTGGGCTTCCATGTCGTACGCGGCGTCGGCGGGGTACTCCCGCTCCTCCCGGGCGACCGTGGCGACCTCGACCGTGGGACAAGGGGGAGTGAAGGAGAACATCGGGTAGAAGCTGGCGGTCTCCAGGTCGCGCCGGCTGATCTTGTGCGCCAGCAGCGGGGTTCCCACCGGGTGCCGTTGATGGCCGGCGATGCCGACGTTGAGCCAGGCGCAGGGCAGGCGGCCTTCTCCTTCGCCGCGGAACGTTCGCACCGCGGCCTCAGCGCCCGCGGCTCCTTGGCCCCACGAGATCAGCGACAGGTCGACACCCTGCCAATGCCCTTCCCAGAGCCGCGGCCCCCCCTGTCTCCCGGCAGGCGCAGGCTTGAGCCGCAAGCCCCTGACCAGCGGCTGCGCCTCGGCGGTAAAGGCGCACAGCAGGCGGACGTCGATGGCGGGCCGGAGGCTGGCTTCACCCCCAGCGGAAGCGTCGTTGACCGTTCTGTCCTCGTCGTCCAACTTCATGGAAAACAACAGCCAATGGTCACAAGGGGCGGCGGCGTGAGAAACGGATTCTTCAAGGGTCACGGGCTCGGAAACGACTACATCGCCCTCGATCCCGGCGATCTCGATTTCGAGCTCACACCAGGTGCCATAAGGGCGCTGTGCGACCGCAACCGGGGTCTGGGAAGCGACGGTATCCTCGCCGTCGCCCCCACCGCAACAGCGGACTTCGGCGTCAGAATATACAACCCCGACGGCAGCGAAGCTGAAAAGTCCGGGAACGGCCTGCGCATTCTCGGGCGCTACCTGCATTCGACCGGAAGGACCCGCCGCAGGCGCTTCACCGTAGATACCGTGGGCGGCCTCGTCGAGATCGAGCTGCACATCGACCGCCACGGAGACGCCGGCGCCGCTACGGTCGCGATGGGGGGCGCCTCTTTCCGCCCGGCGGACCTGCCCTGCACCCTGGCCGCAGAGGAGCTGATCGACCAGCCGATCCCGGTAGACGGCAGGGAGCTCCGGTTCACCGGGGTCAGCGTCGGCAACCCGCACTGCGTCCTGTTCAGAGAGAAGGGGCAGGAGTGGTCGCGCCGCGAGCTTCTCGACCTCGGCCCCCGGCTCGAGAACCACGAGCTGTTTCCGCGCCGCATCAACGTCCAGCTCGCCGTTCCGCTCGGACCGCAATCGATCTACATCCTCATCTGGGAAAGGGGGGCAGGGGAGACCCAGGCGTCCGGCTCCTCATCCTGCGCCGCGGCCAGCGCCGCGGTCCGCCTCGGACTGGTGGGCAGCCCGGTCACCGTGCAGGCTCCGGGGGGCGCCCTCGAGATCGAGGTCTCCGACGATTTCGACCTGACGATGAAGGGGCCGGTCGACGAGGTGGCGACAGGCAGCTTCACCCCGGCGTTCATCCGCTCCCTGCGCTGAGGGAGTATCGCGGTGCAGGGATGAAGCCGGAGATCGCCGCCGGACTGCTGGCGGCCTGGAACCGCAAGCTCTACCTGTGGTTCTCCCAGTACAACGAGGAGTACGCCGGGGGCCGCCTGCGAAGGCCGCTCATCACGCTCGCTTCCGGTTGCCGGCAGCTGGGCAGTTGGGACCCTGCCATGCGCCGCATCACCATCTCCGTCGAGCACGTGCGCCGCGATCCCTGGCTCGAGGTCATGGATACCCTGCGCCACGAGATGGCCCACCAGTACGCGCAGGAGGTCCTCGACGCCGACGAACCGCCGCACGGTCCGGCCTTCCGGCGCGCCTGCGAAATCCTGCGCTGCTCCCCTCGCGCCAGCTCGGTTCCAACCGGTGAACGGCCTGCGGGGGAAAAGGATGAGCGCATCGTCCGCGTCCTCAAGAAAATCCTCTCGCTGGCAACCAGTCCCAACGAGCATGAGGCCCAGGCCGCGGTGAACAAGGCTCGCAGGATGCTGCTCGAGTACAACGTCGATCTCGTGGCCCTTGACCGCGAGCGCAACTTCGACTGCATGGCCATCGGCGAGGTCAAGGGGCGGCGGTCGACGTGGGAACTGTGGGTGGCGGCGATCCTCAACGAGTTCTTCTTCGTCGAGGTGCTGTGGGCGCGAACCTACCACCCCCAGCGCGACAGGATGGGAACCGTGCTGCAGCTGTTCGGCACCCCGACCAACCTCTCCATGGCCTCCTACGTCCACGACTACCTCGGGACGCTGCTGCCGCGGCTGTGGAATCAGTACCGCCGCGACAACGGTCTTACCGGAAATCGCGAGCGCATGCGCTTCTATGCCGGAGTCGCGCAGGGATTCCACGACAAGCTCCCCCGCGAAGCCGAGGCCGCGGCCAACGCCTGGCGCCCCGGAGGTTCCAATGACCTCGTGTGGAAGGGGGACAGCCGCCTGCAGGCATACTACCGCCACCTGAACCCGTACGTGCAGACCCGAACCACCTCCGGCGTGTCGGCGAGCGAGGCGTTCCGCGACGGCCTCCGCGAAGGCAGGAAGGTCGACATCCGCCGCCCCCTGACCGCCGCCGCCGGCTTCGGCGGTCTGCTTGGACCGGGGTAGCGATGCGGACCGGGCGCATTTTCTGCTGGCTCATTCTCCTCTCCGCAGGCCTTTCAGGCCCGGAGCGGGGGAGCGCGCAGCTGTACCAGTTCGGCAAGAACAAGGTCCAGTTCGACGAGTTCGACTGGCAGAAGATGGAGACCCCCCACTTCGACCTGTACTTCTATCCCGAAGAGCAGGAGCTCGCCTCCTATGCCGCCCGCATGGCCGAAGAGGGATACCGCACCGTCGAGCAGGTTTCCGGCCATACCGTGCAGCGCCGCATACCCCTGATCGTCTACTCGTCGCACGTCTATTTCGAGCAGACCAACATCATACCGGGCTTCCTTCCCGAAGGGGTGGCCGGGTTCACCGAGTCCCTGAAGGGGCGCGTGGCCCTGCCGCTAAGCGGGTCGCTTCCCGAGTTCGAGCGCGTCCTCGTTCACGAGCTCGTGCACGTGTTCATGTTCGACCGCATCCGTACCGTGCTCAAGGCCAGGGGTGCCGCCCGCTTCCGGCGCGGACCGCTGTGGTTCTCCGAGGGGCTGGCCGAGTACTGGTCCGGGTCGTGGGACAGCTACGGCGACATGATCATCCGCGACGCCCTGTTCTCCCAGCGCCTGGTGCCGATCGCGCAGATGCACCGCATCCATGGCACCTTCCAGATGTACAAGGAGGGGCAGTCGATCTGCGAATTCATGGCCGCCCGCTACGGCGAGGATGTCTTCGTCCGCCTTCTCGGCAACTGGTGGCGGTCCGAGGAGTTCGCCGAGGTGTTCGAGATCACCACCGGCGATCCGCTCGCCGAGTTCGACGAGAAGTGGGCCTATTACCTCCGCAAGACCTACCTGCCCGATATTGAAAGCAGCGATCCCCCCGGGGAGATTTCCCAGGCGGTCACCCATGCCGGTTTCAATCTAAAGCCGGAGATCGCCCCTGGCGGCAAGTCAGACGGCGGAGAGCCGGAGGTGCTGTTTTTTCACAATCACCGCGGGCATTCCCAGATCGCCCGGGCGCCTCTGCAGGGGGTCGGTGCCGAGCCGGAGGTCGTCGTCGCCGGCACGCGGCTGCCGCAGTACGAATCCCTTCACGAGCTGAACAGCAGTCTCGCCGTTTCTCCCGACGGCCGCTTCCTCGCCTTCTCCGCCAAGCGCATGGGACGCGACCGCCTGCACGTCTGGAACTTGGGCGCCGGACGCCTGGCGGCGACAATGCGGTTCGAAAACGTCGTCGCCATATCGAGCCCGACCTGGTCGCCGGAGGGGGGCCGCATAGCCTTTTCCGGAGCCGGCAAGGGGGGGATTTCCGACCTGCACGTGGTGAACGTCGCCAGCGGTGAGCTTACGCGCCTGACCGCCGACCTGTTTCACGACCGGGACCCGGACTGGCATCCCGCCGATGACCGCCTGGTTTTCAGCTCGGACCGCTGGGAGGCTGCGGGCCGCGAGGGGTACTACAACCTCTTCGAGTACGATCTCGCTGCCCGGAAGGTGCGCCCGCTGACCCGGGGGAAGAACAACGACCTGCACCCGGCGTGGTCCCCCGACGGCAGCCGCATTGCCTTCAGTTCGGATCGGGACGGGAGGTACGACCTGTTTCAGCTCGACCTGCAGGACCCCGGGGCGGCGAGCCTGCGCAGACTGACGAGGGTTCTCACCGGCGTTTTCGACCCGGCCTGGCTGCCTGACGAAAGCGGGCTTCTCTATACCGGTTTCGAGGGCGGCGGCTTTCAGATCTACCGGCTCGACCTCGAACCACCCGGCAGCGACGAGGAATCCGTGCCCGGAGAGCCCACGGACCTCGACTCCCTCGCCGCGGCCGCGGACTCGGGCTGGACCCTCGAGGGATCGGGCGCTTCCGGGGCCATCGTCAAGAGCCGCTACCGCAAGCACCTCAGCCTCGACATCGCGCAGAGCCAGATATCGCAGGACCCGGTTTTCGGGACCTCTGGCGGTATCCAGATCGCCTTGAGCGACATCCTCGGGAACGACCAGTTCTACTTCGTCCTGTCTCACATATCCGGCAGCGACGTCGGTTTTTTCAACGGCCTCAATCTCGCCTTGGGCCGCCTCCACCTCGCCCGTCAGCTCAACATCGCCTGGGGGGTATACCGCCTCAACGATCGCTTCTCCAGCCGCTTCGGCCGCTTCGTGCGCGAGAAGCGTACCGGCGCCTACACCGAGTTCAGCTATCCCTTCAGCCGCAACAACCGCATCGTGACCCGGCTTTCGGTCCGCCACGCCGATATCGACCGGAGCTTCCAGGGCCGCAGGCTCAAGGGCTGGCTGATGTCGAACCACGTCAGCTACACCCACGACGGCAGCTTCTGGATTCCCACCGGGCCGCTGGAGGGTACCCGCTACAGTTTCGGGGCAGGCCAGAGCGTCGACTTCAAGAGCTCCCGCCGCTTCAACGTGACCCTCTTCGGGGACTATCGCCGCTACCTGCGCCTGTCCCGGCGCAGCAGCTTCGCAGTGCGCTACATGGCCAGGCACAGCCGCGGGGAAGTGCCGGAGTTCTTCTCCCTGGGCGGCAGCTGGACCCTCAGGGGATACCCGTGGCGCTCGCTCTGGGGGAACAACCTCCTTCTCGCAAACCACGAGCTTCGCTTTCCACTGCTCGACCGCATCGTGCTGGCGTTCCCGTTCGGAAACATCGACCTGAGCGCCTTTCGCGGCGCCTTGTTCGTCGATGCCGGCAACGCCTGGAACGACCGCTTCGGCGACTGGCGCGGCAGCTTCGGGACGGGCGTCCGCGTCGCACTGGGCGGCGTCTTCGTTTTCCGGCTGGACGCCTCGCGCCGCACCGATTTCAAATCGATCGGGGACAACACCCATTGGGACTTTTTTTTCGGATGGGATTTCTGAGCGTCGGAACGCCGGCGTTTTTTTTCAGCCCGTTGGTGAGGTGGCGCGGCGGGCGAGGCGGGGCCGTGGAGGCCGTGGGGGCCGGCCGCTGCCCGGATGGGCTTTTTCTACGGGTTGTAAAGTTGAGCGCCGCCGGACTGCCGGCACTCCTGGCGCTGTGGGGCTGCCAGCCGAAACTGCTTTTCCTGCCCTCGACCATCGGAGATGCGAGCCAGTGGCTGCAGGAGAGCGGCTCCCCGAGCGGCTCCTCCTTTCGCAGCGACGGTCCGGAGCCGCCCTTGCGGCTGCGCTGGCGCCAGCAGATAGACAGCGCTCCCCTCGGAGGGGCCCTGCTCTCCGGGGAGCTGATGCTGCAGTTGACGAAGACCGCTACCCTGGCGGTCCTAGACCGCCGCAGCGGGCTCCCCCTGTCCCGGAAGGGCTTCGACAACTCTATCTGCGGTCCGGCCGCGGTCGCCGGGACCTCTTCTGAGCTGCTGCTGCTCGGGGAGCTCGGCCGCAAGCCGGCATTGCGCGCCGTCGACAGGCGCAGCGGCGAAACCGTCTGGAGCCGCCCGGGCAGGTTCTGCTCCGCACCGGTAGTGCGGGGAGACACCCTGCTGATCGTGCGGGAGAACGGGCCGCTGCTTTCGCTCTCCCTGGCCGACGGCGGCGAGCTGTGGTCGCGAGAGCCCGCGGCGAGATGGGTCACTCCCCCTTCGCTTGCCGACAGCGTCGCCTACATCTGCGACAGCGAGGGCGCGGTCACCGCCCTGCGGCTCGCCGACGGCAGCGAGCGCTGGACCCGCGCCCTGGGCTCGGGATTCTGCGGGCGTCCCGCGGTGGCCGAAGGGCGCGTGTTCGCCGCATCCGCAACCGGGGACGTCTTCGCCCTGGCCGGCGCTTCCGGCGACCTCCTCTGGAAAGCGGCGCTCTCATCCCTTCCCGCGCCCGGGCTGGCGGCAGGGGAAGGGATGGTCGTTGCCGGCTGCTCGGACCGCAAGCTGTACGGGATCGACGCGGCAACCGGGGAGATCGCCTGGCGCTTCGAGACCGGCGCGGCGATCCGCTCCACCCCGGCCGCTTCCGGGCGGATCCTGTTCGCGGCAGGCAATGACCAGTTCCTCTACGCCCTGCGCATCGATACCGGAAATCTCGAGTGGAAGTTCAGGCTCGACGGACCGGTCTCCGGGCCGGTGGTCGCAGTGCGCGACGCCGTCGCCCTGGCGACCGACTCGGGAACAATCTACCTCTTCGGGAGGAGATAGGGGTGCGCCTCCGGGACAAGCGAGGTTTCGAAGCAGGGGCAGGCCCGCGGCCTCGGCGGATGGACGCCCTGCACCGGCTCGGTTCGGCGCTGGCAGCTATTCAGCTGGCGGCGCTGCCGGGGTACGCCTTCGACAGAACCGCGCTCGCCGGGGAATCCAGGGCCGAGCCTGCGGCGGCCTTCTCGAGCAAGACGTTTTCACGGCTCGGCCCGTTTCTTTATGAAGGGGCTCCGCCTCTGGTCGCAGCCGGGATACCGGCGCATGCAGAACAGGATGGGCAGCCGCGGTTCTCGGGGCCGGGGCAGGCCCTTGGGAACCCGCTGTCCCGGCAGCAGGACAGAGCCGTGGGCGATTGGCAGCAGGGGAATCGGTCAAGGGTTTCGGCGCAGGCGCCGCTGGCGTCCCTGTTCATTGCGGATGCAGAACGGGATGGGCACCGGCAGCTGCCGTTCCCGGGGCCGGGGCAGGCTCTTCGGAGCCCGCTGTCACGGCATCAGGGCAGATCAGGCGGCGACCGGGAGCCGGGGGATCGGTCCCGGTTTTCGGCGCCCCTCTACCTCAGCGCCGCGGTAACGGTTTCTGCGGCCGCGGTCGCCCGCTTCAGCAAGGACCGGGCGGACGACGCGTACGAAACCTATCTCAAATCCGCGGGTCGGCAGCGCCAGCAGAACCACTTCGAAGAGGCGGAGCGCTACGACCGCATCGCCGGGGCCGCCTTCGCCGTAATGGAAGCGGGGCTGGTATGGTCCGTCTACCTGCTGTTTTTCTGAACGTGACTGCCATTCCCCCCGTGCGCCTGCGCTCTGCGGCATGCCTTGCGCTGGCCTGGCTCGCTCTGGCCTGCAGCGACCGCCAGCACCGCAACCCCTTCGACCCGATGGTGGAAAACCCCATCGACAGGGTCACTGCACTCGAGGCCACCGCAGGCGACCAGCGGGTCACCCTGACCTGGGATTTCACCTACTTCGAGGATCTGGTCGGACTGCGGATGTATCGCCGGACCGCCGGATCGGGGGAAACAGCCGTGGCCCTCGCCTCCGGGCAGACCTCCTACGAAGACCGCGATGTCGTCAACGGCACCGTCTACGAGTACCGGCTCGGCCTCGTGATCGCCGGGGAAGGGGAGCGGGATTCCGGAGTGACCGAACGCGCCACTCCCGGGACCGCGTTCGCCTGGGTGGGGGACCCCGGCAGTGGGTTGGTCTGGCGCCTGGCCCCGGACGGCCGCAGCTCGGTTTTCGCACAGGGCCGGTTTCCCTCCCTCGCTTCGATTGCCGTGACAGGCGAGGACCGCGCCTGCTGGGTCGGCGACCTGAGATTCGGCGGACTCTACCGGATCGACCCGGAAGGGGAGTTGCAGGAAATCCCCGGTGACATCGAGGGGGTGGGGGAGTTCGCCGCGGCCGATGGTCTCGGCTGGATGATCGAAGCGGAGGGGGACCGCGTCTGGTGGGCCGATCTCGCCGCGGCCTCCGATTCCCTGCGGCTGACTGCCGTGGACGCCCACTTCGAGGAACCGTCGGCGCTCGCCGCGGCCCTCGACGCCTGCTGGATCGTCGACAGCGTCGAACCCCGGGTGCTGCTCTACCACCGCGACGGCACTCGGATAGCGGCCTGGACCGGGCTGGATTCACCGGGTGCGATCGCCACCTCACCCGCCTCGGAAGGAGAGGATGACCAGGGCCGGCGATTTCCCTCCGAGGCCTGGGTGCTGATCGACGGGAACCGCCTTGCGAGACTGGAGGTCGGCTTCCCCGCGGTGGAGATCGAGCTTCCCTTCGCAACCGGGGTCGCATTGGAGGTCGATGCGGCCACCGGAGACTGCTGGGTCCTGGGGGAAAACGGGGTCGCCGCCTTCGGCCGCGACGGCGCCCTTCGCGTACATTGGGAGAGCCTTCCGGTCGGGGAGGGGCGGGATCTCGATGTCGACGCCAGTCATCGGCAGCTCTGGATCACCGGGTCCGAGGGCCTCTGGAAAGTGGGAATCGAGGGCTCCGGGGGGACGTTTCTCGGAGGGTTTTCCAGACCGTTGCGGGTACAGGTGGACCCAGGTTCGGGACCTTAGCCCCGGCCCGGGAGTTTGCGGGCCTGGCGCCGGTTTTCTACCGAGGTCAATGGCATGAGTTGCGGAAAAATCATCAGCATGACAGGCTTCGGCAGCGGCAGGGCGGAAGGGCCCGGTGCCGCGGTTAGGGCGACGGTGCGCTCGCTCAACGGGCGATTTCTCGACGTCCAGGTTCGCTGTCCCGCTCCACTCCGCGACATGGAGAGCGCCATCGGCGAGCGCGTTCAGGAGGTCCTGGCGCGGGGCAAGGTGACGGTTCTCGTCGAGCTCGAGGAATCCCCGGGGGTCGACGACGCCGGACCGGTACTCGACCTGGAGGCGGCGAGGCGATACATCGCCGGGTTGAGACGGCTCGCCGAGGCCGAGGGTATCGAACCGGCGATTTCCCTCGGATCGGTGGCGGGGATGCCGGGCGTGTTTCGCAACGACCCGGTCCAACTCGATGCGGATAGTGCTGCACCCCTGGTGCTGGCGGCCGTCGAAGAGGCACTTCGGGAATGCAACGAGATGAGGATGACGGAGGGGCAGGCCCTCGCCGCGGATCTGCGCACCCGCGTCGATTCCCTGAAAAAACGGCAGGGGGAGATGGAGGTCCTGGCTGCCGGCTGCAGGGAGAAGCATCTGACCCGCCTGCGCGAAAAGGTGGCCTCCCTGCTCGAGCCGGGCGCGATCGACGAGGACCGCCTCGTGACGGAAGTGGTGCTGATGGCGGAACGGAGCGACGTAGCCGAAGAGCTCGTGCGCTTCCGCAGCCACACCGGGCAGTTCGCGGAAACCCTGAAGGCCGGCGGCGACGTCGGCAAGCGCCTCAATTTCCTGCTTCAGGAGATGCACCGGGAGGCCAACACCATCGGCTCGAAGGCGACTGCAACGGAGATCGTACACGAGGTGCTGGCGGTCAAGGAGGAGATCGAGCGGATGCGGGAGCAGGTCCAGAACCTGGCGTGACCGCGGCGACCATGGCCTGTACCAAGGCGATTGACGTCGTGACCATAGGGGGGTTTCCCGGCTCCGGCACCAGCACCGTGTGCGAGCTCCTGGGAAGGCGCACCGGATGGCGGCACCTCGACGCCGGCAGGACGTTCCGGGAGATGGCCGCGGAAGCCGGGGAATCCATGGCCGTCTTCTGCCGCCGCGCCGAGTGCGATCCCGAACTCGACCGCGGCCTCGACGCCCGCATGACCGAGGCGGTCCGCACCCGCTGCGGGGGGATGATACTCGAAGGCCGCCTCACCGGCTGGATGGTCGTGCGGGCGCAGCTTCCGGCGCTGAAGGTGTGGATATTCGCCGACATGGCGGTGCGGGCCGACCGCGTCGGCAACCGCGACGGCCAGTCCGTCGAGGAGGCGCTGCAGGAGATGGTGCACAGGGAGCAGTCGGAGCGGACCCGCTATCGCGATCACCACGGCATCGATATCCGCGATCTGTCGATCTACGACCTCGTTATCGATTCGGGAAAGGATGCGGCGCGGCAGGTGGCCGACCGCATCGCCCAGCGCCTCCCCGGCAGCGGGTGAAACGATGGGACTCGAGGGACGCAGGATCCTTCTCGGGGTAAGCGGCGGCATTGCCGCTTACAAGACACCCCTGATCGCCAGACTGCTGGTCACCTCCGGGGCCGAGGTTCGCGCCGCCATGACCGCGGCCGCGGCCCGTTTCGTCACCGCGACCACCCTCGAGGTCGTGACCCGCCACGCCGTTCACATCGATCTGTTCGAACGCAGCGACGAGTTCCCCGTCCTCCACGTCGGCCTCGGTGAGTGGGCGGAGCTGCTGCTGATCGCCCCGGCGACGGCCAACACCATCGGGAAGATGGCCAACGGCATCGGCGACGACCTGCTCTCTTCCGTGCTGCTGACGGCTGCGGCGCCTGTCCTGCTCGCCCCGGCGATGGAAGAGGGGATGCTCGAAAACCCCCACGTGCAGCGCAACGCCCGCCTCCTGCGGCAGCAAGGAGTCGGCTGGATCGATCCGGAGGAAGGGGAGCTGGCTTCCGGGGCGCACGGCAAGGGGCGCATGGCGAGCCCGGAGGCGGTAGTCGGTCAGGTGGAGGATTTCCTGGAGACGCACCGGAGACGGGCGCCGGGCGAGTCAGGGGACCTTGCAGGGCTCACCGTGCTGGTCACCGCGGGACCTACCTGTGAGGATCTCGATCCGGTCCGCTTCATCAGCAACCGCTCGACCGGAAAGATGGGCTACGCCGTTGCCGCCAGGGCTGTCCGCCGGGGCGCCGCGGTGAAGCTTATCAGCGGACCGACGGACCTCCAGCCTCCGGGGAAGGCGCAGGTGGCCCAGGTGCGCAGCGCCGTGGAGATGCTGGACGTGGCCCGGGAGTGGTTCCGGGAGGCCGACATCGCCGTCATGGCCGCGGCCGTAGCCGACTATCGCGCCGCGGGGTATTCCGAAGACAAGATCAAGCGGGCGCCCGGCCGGATCGCCCTGGAGCTGGTCCCGAACCCGGACATCGCCGCGGAGCTGGGGGCGAGCAAGGGGAATCGCGTGGTCGTCTCCTTCGCCATGGAGACAGAGGATGGCAGCGCCCGGGCGCGCGCCAAGCTCGCCCGCAAGAAGAGCGACCTCATCGCCCTCAACAACCTCCGGGAGGAGGGGGCCGGGTTCGCCGTCGACACCAATGTCGTAACCCTGATCGATGCCGACGGCAGGGAAGAGGCGCTTCCGAAGATGAGCAAAATGGAGGTGGCCGACCGGCTGCTCGACCGCGCTCGCGAGCTGCTTGCGCGCCGCCGGAAATCCGGTTGACAGGGTGCTGCACCCCCCTCATTTTCCGTCCTGAAACCACCCCCACACCGAACTTCATCTCGATGGCAGCGACAGAAGAGCGCCCTGGCAGCGGCGGCGATTCCCTCGGCCTTGCGGCGCGGTTCCTCGACGACCTCGTGGCATTCGAGGGGCCGGACTTCGTTCTCCCCGCCGGCCTGGGAGATGCAGAACCCCTCCCGGAAGCGACGGGAGGGGAAGTCGGGCAGGCAGGCGCCGCCGCCGTGCTCGACGCCTTCCACTCGGAGATCTGCAACTGCACCGCCTGTCCGCTGGGGCATTCGCGGCAGAATTTCGTGTTCGGCTCGGGGAATCCCGAGGCCGGCATCATGTTCGTCGGGGAGGCCCCGGGGGCCGAGGAGGACCGGCAGGGGCTGCCGTTCGTCGGGGAGGCGGGCGGACTGCTGACCCGGATCATCGAGGCGATGCGGCTGCGGCGAGAGGACGTCTACATCTGCAACGTGCTGAAGTGCCGGCCTCCGAACAACCGCGATCCCCTGCCCGAGGAGGTCGACCAGTGCGAGCCCTACCTCAAGCGGCAGATAGAGATCGTGCAGCCGCGCATCATCTGCGCCCTCGGGCGCGTCGCCTCGCAGGCGCTGCTCAAGACGACATCGCCGCTTGGGGAGCTGCGCCGCACCCTGCACCAGTACGAGGGGATTCCCGTGATCGTCACCTATCACCCTGCCGCCCTGCTGCGCAATGCCGGTTTCAAACGGCAGACGTGGGAGGACATCAAGTGGCTCCGGCGCCAGTACGACGGAGTGGAGCTGTGACCGTTCCGGAAAGGGGAGAATCGCCGTGAACCAGGGGAGGCCGGAGAACGGCCGCGGCCTCGACCGCCTGCCGCCGCAGGCCGTCGACGTCGAGCAGGCGGTCATCGGCGCCATGCTGATCGATCAGCGGGCGGTCGGGCGCGCCATCGAGATTCTCGACGAGGGCTGCTTCTACCACAATCCCCACGCCAGGATCTTCTCCGCCATGATCTCCCTCTTCGATCGCAGCGAGGGGATCGACCAGCTCACCGTCAGCGAGGAGCTCAAGAAACGGGGCGAGCTCGAGGAGGTGGGAGGCCTGGTCTACCTGTCGACCCTGGCGGCCGAGGTCGCCACCGCGGCCAACATCGTTCACCACGCAAACATCGTCCTCGACAGGGGACTGAGCCGCTCCCTGATCGAAACCGCGGCGCTGGTTTCCGACCGGGCCTTCGAGGGCCGGACCGAGGTGTACGAGCTCCTCGACTGGGCAGAGCAGCGGATCTTCTCCCTCTCGGAAAGGCGGCTTACGAGCGGCTTCGAGAGCATCAAGGCGGTCCTGGAGGACACGTACGAGCAGATTGAGCGGGCCCACAACCGCGACTCCGCGGTCTCCGGCGTCGACACCGGCTTTTCCGATCTCAACGACCTGACATCCGGCCTGCAGGCGGGGGATCTCGTCATCCTCGCGGCGCGTCCGAGCGTCGGCAAGACGGCCCTGGCCCTGGGCATGGCCCGCAACGCCGCGGTCGAGACCGGGGCCGGGGTGGCGATCTTCAGCCTCGAGATGTCCAAGCAGCAGGTCGCGCAGCGGCTGCTCTGCCTCGAGACCCGGGTCGATCTGCACAAGCTGAGAACCGGCCGCCTGCGCGACGACGACTGGCTCCGCCTGACGAGGCAGGTAGGCAAGTTGGCCCAGGCCCCGATCTACGTCGACGATACCCCGGGCATCACCATCCTCGAGACGCGGGCCAAGGCCCGGCGCCTGAAGCGCGAGCACGGCGTCGACCTGATCGTCATAGACTACCTGCAGCTGATGGGAACCCACGTGAACGTCAACAGCCGCGAGCAGGAGGTGGCGCAGATCTCGCGCGGGTTGAAGGGGCTCGCCAAGGAGCTCGACATACCGGTGCTCGCCCTGTCGCAACTGTCGCGGGCACCCGAGGCGCGCACGGGGGGGCGGCCGCAGCTGTCCGACCTGAGGGAGAGCGGCTCGCTCGAGCAGGACGCCGACGTCGTGATGTTCATCTACCGCCCCGACCTGTACGTCAAATCGGACGAGGCGGGCAGCCAGGAGGGGACTGCAGAGATCATCATTGGCAAGCAGCGCAACGGGCCCACCGACTCGGTGGAGCTGATGTGGAACGCCGCCTGCGCCTCCTTCGAGAACCTCGCTCCTGGGTACCGCAGAGAGCAGGAGCCTGAGTTCTGATTACTGCGCGCGCAATTCCGCGTGGATCCCGCCGCCGAGCGCTGCTCTTCTGGAAGGCTCGTTTCTGACAGCAAAGAAAATTGGGTAGACCTCCTGCGCGGGGTTCGCGGAATCCCTCCGCCTCCCAGGACACCTTTCCGCTCGATCCGGAAGCCGGCACTCGGCAAGCAACCTCCTGTAGGTCGCCGGGTCGAAAAAATAGCCGCCCTCCAGCCAGGACCGGAAATGCCCGTCCCCTTCAGACAACGGGGCATAGCCGGTCGTACAGCCTTCTTCCGCCCATAGTTCTGACAAACCTACCACCGAGCCGGCGTCCCCCTCTCCGGCAGGCCGGACTATGTAGCCTGAAGCGTCCGTCACCACCCTGTTCGGCATCGCAGGATGAGGTTGTCCCTATGCCCAGCGCACCAGCCCCATCTCCAGGGGGTTTTGCAGACCGGGGTGGTCGGGCAGGACCCGCAGGGTGTAGCCGTGGGATCCCGGGGTCGAGCAGCGGTAGCTTCCGGTGAAGGTGTGCCTGTCGTCTCCATCGGAGTTCGAGTACTGCAGCGCCGTGGATTCTCCCTGCACGATCTCCTGCCGGGCGTTGACGCGGCCGGCAAACAGCTCGACGCGAACGTCATGCGGTGCCAGGGATCCGAGGCGGACGCTCGCCGAGACAGGTATGCGGGCGCCGACTTTCGGCCGCTGCGGCGAGTCGGCTTCGACCTCCTCGATCCGCACCTCCGACCAGGCGGAGCGGATACCGGCCTTCCACTCGCTCAACCTGGCGATCCGCTCGCGCTCGCCGTTGAGCTGTTCCCAGCGTCTGTGGTTGGGCGTCTAGAGATCCTCGAGGTACTCGCGCACCATGCGGTTGGTGTTGTACTGCGGAACGAGCGTCGCCAGCGACTCCTTGATGCGCTCGATCCAGCCATGGGGCATCCCGTCCTGCGAGCGGGAGTAGAACAGGGGGATCACCTCGGTTTCTAGCAGGTCGTAGAGGGCATTCGACTCGACTTCGTCCTTGTAGTCGGCGTCTTCGTACACCTCGCCGCGGCCGATAACCCATCCGGGATGCAGCTCGCAGGCCTCCTCCCACCAGCCGTCGAGGACGCTGATGTTCAGGGTGCCGTTGATCGCCGCCTTCATGCCGCTGGTGCCGCTCGCTTCCTGGGGGCGTCTCGGGTTGTTGAGCCAGACGTCGCAACCCTGGAACATGAAGCGGGCGATGTTGATGTCGTAGTCCTCGAGGAAGAACAGGCGCCCGGCGAACGGCTCCTGGCGCGACAGCGCCACGATGTCGCGGATCAGCTCCTTGCCGGCGTGGTCGTGGGGATGGGCCTTGCCGGCGAACAGTACCTGCAGCGGCTGCCGGTCGCTCTCCATCAGGGCCGCGAGGCGGTCGGGGTTTCTCAGCAGCAGGGTGCCGCGCTTGTAGGTGGCGAAGCGGCGGGCGAAACCGAGGGTGAAGACGCTGTCGTCCAGCCTTTGCAGGGATCGCTCCGCCTTGGCCGGGGGGACGCCCTGGCGCCGGAACTGACTCCGCAGGTGACGCCGCGTGAAGTCGAGCAGGCGCTGGCGGCGGACCTGGCGGATCTGCCACAGCTCTCCGTCGGGGATCCGGCGAACCGCCTCCATGTCCTTTCCGCAGTCGGGGGAGAAGCGCCAGGCAGAGACCCTGCCTCGCGGTCGAGCAGCCCAGCCATCTGCGGGGACGCCCAGGTCTGGCTGTGCACCCCGTTGGCAATCGCCGCGATCGGTACCTCGGAAGGGGCGAGGTCGGGCCACAGGTGACCCCACATCGACCGCGCCACCTCCCCGTGCAGCCGGCTGACGCCGTTGGCCTGGGCGGACAGCCTCAGGGCGAGCACGGTCATGCAGAAATCGCTGTCGTGGTCGCCGGGGTCGGCGTGTCCGAGCCCGAGGAGCTGCTCCCGGGTGAGGGCCGAGACCCTCCCGGTCGACGTCGGCGCGCCATATCCGGGCGGCTACGGCGCCGTGAGGGTAGGGGACCTCGACGGTCAGGGCGGCCCCCGAGGAGTCGGTGACCGGTTGGACCGGAAGGCGGTCGAAGTCGTTCTCGGGATAGGTCTCGAGCTGCCAGCCGTCCGGGTTGAGCGTCTGCCGGAAGTACCCCTGGCGATACAGGAGACCGACCCCGGCCAGGGGGAGGCCGAGGTTGCTCGCCGACTTCAGGTGGTCCCCGGCGAGCACCCCGAGGCCCCCCGAATAGATCGGCAGGGATCTGGCGATTCCGAATTCCAGCGAGAAATAGGCGATCTGCAAACCGTTCTCACCGTACCTCTCGTCGAACCAGGTCTTTCTCGACACGTACTCCTCGAACGCGGAGGTCAGCCTGGCGATGCGGGCGGCGAGCTCGCCGTTTGCATCGGCCGCGGCCAGGCGGTCCTGGCTCAAAGAGGCTAGGAAGCGCAGGGGGTTTCGTCCCGACTCGAACCAAACCTCGGGGTCGATGTCGAAGAACAGCTCGAGAACCTCCGTGCTCCAGCTCCACCAGAGGTTGTAGCTGAGGTCCCACAGGGGGGCCAGCGGCGCCGGCAGATCGGGGAGTACGTGAATGGTGGCAAGAGGTTTCATCGCAGCTTTCACGAGGGCGGTCCGGGGTGTTTGCGGCAAGAAAGGGGCGGCATGCGGTTTGTGTCCATTTTTGGGCCGCGGACAGTGCCGCTGCCGATTGCGGGTTATATTCCGCCCACCCCCACTGCCGGGGCAGCCCGTGCCGAGGGCGCGTTCGCGCTCGCCAGGGGTTGCCTGCCTTCGGGCTAGCGAACGCGGCAGTCGGCTTCACCCTTGCCAGGGAAAGTGTACCCATGCCCGAGCGTCCGGAAGTCATCCTCAGCGGCTTCGCCGACGAAGGTCCCGAAGACAAGAAGGCCGAGGCGCAGCTGACCATGCTGGCCGCCCTCGGAATGAGCTACTACAGCTTGCGCTGGATCGATGCCGGACAGGGGGTCAAGAACGTCATGCAGCTGTCGCGCGCGGAGATCGGCAGCCTGCGGAAGCTGCACGCCCGCTACGGGGTTCGCGTCTCCTCCATCGGCTCCCCCATCGGCAAGGTGAAGCTCCTCGATCGCGAGGACGGCTCGAGCAACCAGTACGTGCCGTTCCGCCGCTACCTGAAAGAGGAGGTCGCCCGCGCCATCGATCTCGCCGAAGAGTTCGAGACCAGGCTGATCAGGGGATTCTCCTTCTACCATCCCCGCGGCGACGACCCTGCCGGGCACGTCGACGCCGCGGCCGACAGGCTGGGGGAGATCGCCTCGCTCTGCCAGCGCCGCGGCGTCTTCTTCGGACTGGAGGTGGAAGCGAATCTCGTCGGGCAGTCCGGACACCTGCTGCGCGCCCTTCACCGCAAGGTGAAGAACCCCCACCTGTTGCTGATCTTCGACGGCGGCAACCTGTCGAGTCAGAACCTGACCGCGGTCGAGACCTTCGAACAGTACCGGGCGATGCGAAACGGCATCGGCTGGCTGCACGTGAAGGACTACAGGATCGATCCCGCCCTGGAGTGGAAGGGATTCGTCGACGAGGAGCGGCTGGAAAACTTCGTCCCCGCGGACCGCGGGGACTCGGGGCACGAGGCGATTCTGCTCGATTTCAGGAACCGCATCCCCGCTCTCGACAGAAAGCTCAGGCGCCTCGGGGTCCCGGGGGTCTTCCTCGACCTCGAGCCCCATCTCAGGGGCGGAGGGCAGTTCGGGGGTTACAGCGGCGTTGACGGCTTCGGCGTCGCCCTGCGCAGCCTGACGCGGCTTCTCGATTACGTCGGCATCGGCTACCGCCTGACAGCCTACGAAGATCTGTAGCCCGCGGCAGGGACCCTGCGCAGCCTGACGCGCGGGATTTCTCGACTAGGCCGGTATCAGCTTGCTGCCTTTGCCTGCGAGATGCGCAGACCTTCCAGTCCTGTCCGGGGGTATCGATCGGGACTTTTCCGACTGCCGGGCAGGCACTAGCGCCCCGAGGCGAGCAGTTTCTCGTGCTTCCTGGCAAAGCCGGGGCTGCCGTCGTCTTCTATGACCTCCAGGCCGACGCCGCGCTCGAACCCGGGGATGCTGCCCTTGTAGAAGGCCTGCTGGTATTGCGATTCGTCGGTGAAATCCAGGGTGCGCCTGCCGCCACCGGCCCCTGGCCAGCTGATCCGCAGAATGCGCTTGCGCTCCCGGTACTGTTGAGTCGGAATCGTCGCCCCGGGATCGACGCGGTAGCGCTCGATGGCGGACTCGTCGACATCGACCCCCAGCCCGGGGGCGTCCGAGACTGCCGCGTACCCGTCGACGATCTCGAGGCGTTCGCTCAGCAGGTCGTGCTCCCACAGCTCGCTGCAGGTTATGTAGGGCAGCTGCGCGTGGGACAGGGTCGAGCCCAGCTGCACGGCGAAGGCGGTGGTAAGTCCGGTTCCGACCAGCTGCAGCCAGAACGGCTTGTTGAAGCTCGCGGCCAGGGCGTTCTGCGTCCTGCACCCGGTGATGCCCCCGCCGACGACGAAGCCGTCGCTGCAGTGGGCGTGCAGGACCTCTTCGCGGAAGTGCTCGACGATCGGTTTGCGCACCCGCTCGCGCAGGATGCGGGCGCCGGTGAGGTCAGTGCCTAGATAGAATGGGCTTTCGTACATGCCCACGTTGGGGACCTCGTCGAGCCGTTGCAGCATCACTTCGGCGCGCGCCGGATTTAGCAGGAAGCCGTTGAAATCGATGTCGAACTTGTAATCCGCCGGCACCACCTCGCTCACGGTTTCGACCTGCTCGACGATGTCCCACCAGGGCCGCGCCTTCATCTTGAAGCAAGTGTACCCCCTGGCTACCGACTCCTTGGCCTCCAGGGCCCAGTCGGCGGGAGACATGTCGATGTCCCACCAGGAGATCGGGCAGCGGTCCCGGACCCTGGTTCCGATCAGGGCGTGCGCAGGCGTTCCGGTGGCCCTGCCGACGGCGTCGATCACCGCCATCTGCAGACCCTGTCCCAGGCCGTCGTCCTGAATGACGGCCAGCGGGTTTGCCCCGTTCAGGCGTTCGAGGTCGCCGCCGCTGGCTCCGTCTCCGTACCCGACGCTGCCGTCGTCGAGCTCCACCCGGTAGACGTGTACCCGCTCGTTGTGGGTCAGCGCCCTCTGCATGGCGCGGGTTACGTGTTCGGCATAGAATGGGATGTTGAGAACGATTTCTTCCGCTTGCGCGATTTTCATGACTCGGAAGCCTCTCTCTGGAATGGTGCCGCAGGTGAGCCCCAAGTATACGGAGTTTCTACGCCTCGCCCGAGAATTGACCGATCTCGGCCACGCCCGGGCGCTGCTGGGCTGGGACCAGGAAACCAGCATGCCGCGGCGGGGCGCCGGGGAGCGGGCGCGCAGTATCGGCCTCCTCGCCGGGCTGTATCACGAGAAGCTGACTGCGGGCCTCCTCGTCGACCTCGTGGGAGAGCTGTCGGGGGATTCTCTCGAAGCGGACGCCGCAGCCAACCTGCGCCTGGTCGGGCGCGAGCAGGACCGGGCTCTGAAGATCCCGCGGCAGCTCGTCGTCGAGCTGTCCGTGACGCAGGCCCGCGCTCACGAGGCCTGGGTCGAGGCGCGGCAAAGGTCCGAGTTCGGCACCTTCGCCCCCTGGCTGACCCGGATTCTCGAGCTGCAGGGGAGGGTCGCCGGCCTGGTCGGGTACGAGGGTTCGATCTACAACGCCTTCCTCGACGAGTACGAGCCGCAGGCGCGGGTCGAGGAGGTCGCGCCCCTGCTGGAAGAACTGCGCGACCGGCTGATTCCCCTGGCCGAAGCGATCCTGGCCAAGGGGAGGCAAAGGCCGGACCTGCTCGGCCGCGAGTTCCCGGTCGGGGCCCAGGAGGGGTTCGGACGCGAGGTCCTGGCCGATCTCGGTTTCGACATGGAGGCGGGACGCCTCGACGTCTCCGTCCACCCCTTCTGTTCCGCTCTGGCCCCGACCGACGTCCGCCTGACGACGCGCTACAGCTCCGGTGCCCTTGCCGAGTCCCTGTTCGGGATCATCCACGAATGCGGCCACGGGCTGTACGAGCAGGGCCTGCCGCAGGAGGCGATGGGAACTCCCCTCTGCCAGGCGGTCTCTCTCGGCATCCACGAGTCGCAGTCGCGCCTGTGGGAGAACATGATCGGGCGCAGCCGCGAGTTCTGGGAGCATTACCTGCCGAAGCTGAAGAGCCGCTTCCCCCGGCAGCTCGAGGACGTGGAGCTCGAGCAGTTCTACGCCGCGGTCAATCACGTCGAGGCCGCCCCTGTCCGGGTCGAGGCGGACGAGGTGACCTACAACCTGCACATCCTGCTCCGTTTCGAGCTGGAGCAGCAGTTGGTCGGCGGAGAGCTCGCCGTTGCCGAGTTGCCTGAGCGCTGGAACGACCGCATGGAGGATTTCCTCGGCATCCGTCCGGAAAACGACGCCGTCGGCGTGCTCCAGGACATCCACTGGTCTTCCGGAGCGATCGGCTATTTCCCGACCTACTCGCTGGGAAACCTGTACGCGGCCCAGTTCTTCGCCTGCGCCCGCCGAGAGATGCCCGGCCTGATGCAGGACGTGCGCCGCGGGGAGTTCGCCGGACTGCTGGCCTGGCTGCGCGACAACATCCATTCCCGGGGGTCCCGGCTCACCGCTGAGGAGCTGGTCGCAGAGGTCGCAGGCGAGCCGCTGTCGACCGCTCCCCTGATCGCATACCTGGAAACCAAGTACGGCGAGCTGTACTCGCTCTGAACCTCGGCCCGTGAACGTCCTCCCGCGGTGGCGACTGAGCCTCCGGACGGTCGTTCGTCAGGTGGCCGTCCACGCTTTCGGAAGGCTGTTCCCGGCGAGCACGGCCAGGCCACCGGCCCCGGATGCCCCGGGCGGATCTCACAGGGCCCTCGGGTATTTCCCGCGATCTAGACCCCGATTGCCCTGAGAAAACCGGGGGGTTCGCCATGAGCCGGCGGCAGCCGCCTGCTCACCGGATGGCCGCTGCGAGCAGGCGCAGGTGGTTGCCGCCGAGGATTCCTTCCAAGGTCTCCTCCCCGAACCCGCGGTCGACGAGTCCGGCGGTGATGCGGGGGAAGTCCGCGGCGCTTTCCAGCAGGGTGCCGCCGCCGTCGAAATCCGACCCGAGCCCGACGGCCCCGGGACCAGCCACGGAGGCGGCGTGCTCGATGTGGTCTAGAAGATGGGACAGGCCGGGGTTCTCCTCGGCGAGGAACCGGGGCACGAAGGTCAGGCCGACGACGCCCCCCATTTCGCCGAGGGCGCGGAGCTGGTCGTCGGTGAGGTTGCGCGGATGCCCGCAGAGGCGACGGCAGCAGCTGTGGGAAGCGACCACCGGGTCGCTCGAGAGCTCGAGGACATCCCGGAACCCGGCGTCGTTCAGGTGCGACACGTCGATCAGCATCCCGCGCTGGTTCATCGACGCGACCAACTCGCGGCCGAATCCCGTCAGGCCCCCTCCTCCGACGACCTCGCAGCCGTCCCCGGCGTGGGAGCGCGTGCTGTGGGTCAGCGTCATGGTGCGCACCCCGATATCGTACAGGGAGTCGATGATCTGCACGCTGCGCTGCAGGGCGTCGCTGTTCTCCACGGCGAGCAGCGCGGCGATCCTGCCCCGTTCCCTGGCCGCGGTGATGGCCCCGGCGGTGAGGGCCAGCTCGATGTCGTCTCCGTGGGCGGCGATCTCCCGCTTGAGCCAGGCCAGCCCGTCGAGGGCGTAGAGGAGGTGATTGTCCCAGGCGTTGGTGACGTCGACGGCGAAAAAGGCGGCATCGATGCCGCCCTTGCGCATCCGGGGAATATCGAGCTGCAACGGGGAGACGGCAGGGTCGATCTGCTCCCGCAGGTGGCGAATGGCGCCGCCCCGGCGGCTGCGTTCTGCGGAGCGCTCTCCTGCCAGTCCGATGTTGCCGCGCCGGATGTGGCCGACGGTGCTGTCGTTGTGCGAATCCACGACGAGGTTTTGGCGATGTATTTCACCGGCATCGATCATCTTTGGTCTCCCGGTCAACCTGCTTTTCTCGGTTGGTGGCGGAGTTTCTGCTTTCGTATCAGGACCCGGTCGACGCGGATCTCGTGGTCCCCCTGGTATTTGATTGCAACCAGCAGTCGCTGTGTGCCGGCGAGCGAAAAGGCGAGCCGGTAGGCCCCGCCCGTGAACGGAAGCGACAGCCAGGCAGGGGAGAAAACCCCCTCTGCAACGGGGATGGTGAACCCGGAAATATCCTCGGCGCGGGTGCGGTCTTCGGAGAACCAGCGCCGGGCGGTCTGCTCGACCGCCTCGAAACCCCCGCTGGCCGCTGGGAAGATTGCGGCGAAGATCGGCTCGGCCCGGCGCTCGAAAAGCGCCGGCAGCGTCGAACCGCTGAGCCGCAGGTCGAGGAGGTAGCGCCCCTGGTCGAGAGGGTCGGTGGCGACCAGGACCATGTCGTCTGATCCCAGGCGGTGCTGCTCGTCGAAGACCTGGACCTCGTCGGCGGCGAGGGCAAGACGAACCGGCAGCATGCTGAATTTCAAAGGACCCAGCGACAGCTCGCCGGCTCCTGAAAACAGCAGGGAAGCGTGTCCGAAAGAGGGTCGGTCGAGATAGAAAGCCAGGGCCAGAAGGCTCGTGTCCTGCTCGGCCCCCATGGCCTTGAACAGCCGCTGTTCCCAGGGTCCTGAGACAGGCAGGACGTCGCGACGGCTGACTACCGCAGTGTGCGGAGCGTCCTCGGACCGATCGCGGGACCCCACCGGAACCTCCGCCCGGTAGACCCCCCGCTGCCACATCGGCAGGCGGTACGAGGCCAACAGGCCGGGGGGATCCGAAGGGCCCTTTGCCGAGTAGCGTCCGTCCCGCTCGCTTCCGGTTTCGCTTTTGTGGAATTCAGCGGTCAGAATCCGGGAGCGCCGCCAGGCGCGAATGCCTCCGTCTGCCGCCTCCGTCAAGACCCCAAGTCCCGGCGAGCTGCGCTTCTGGATCGCGGCCCCGACGGCGTCCGAATACCCCCAGGCTACCGGCATCAGGGCGGCGAGGCCGGCGATGGCGAGGCGGGGGCCGCGGCACTGAAAGATTCCGGCAGCCAAGGACAGAGCCAGCAGGCCGAGCCAGAACGATACCGCGAGGTACGGTATTCCGGTGATTTCTCCGTCGAAGAAATGGATGGAGAACGGGTAGAAACCGGCGATTTTCCGGAAGCCGAGGTGGATCCCGTCATAGGCGCGCTCCGGTACAAATAGCGCGGAAACTACGCTGTCCCAGCTGACAGTCAGGGCGAGCAGGCAGGCGGCTACGGCTGTCGCGGACCGCACCGAGGCGGCAATGCCCGCGGCCAGGCAGGGGAGCAGGGCCGGCAGGGCGGTCACCAGGAACCTCGCGGGCGGACAGAAGCCGAATTCCCAGTCCGGGTGGATGCCGTTCGCCCCCGCGGTGGCCGTGTACAGGGCCGCGACCACAAGCAGGCGCCGGTCTCCGGCGCGCACCAGCGCCAACAGGCCGGCAATGGCGATGAGAAAGACCGGGGAGTTGTTGACCAGTCCCTTGGTGCGGTGCAGCCAGTGGCCGGGCAGCGACACCAGCCAGGTCGCCGGGTCCAGGGCGTTCTCGTTCCAGGCGTTGCCGGGGCGGAACGGTCCCATCCAGTCGCCGCTGTAGGCGAAGTGGTAGGCCAGGACTCCAGCAAGGGAGGCGCCCGCCGCGGCGACCACCCCCGCAATGGCAGTCTTTCTCCTGGTGCTGAAGAAGGCCTGCAGGGCGACGAGCCCGCCCAGCAGCATTCCGAGGGGCGCGTAGCGAGGGTGAAGGAGAACCAGGCCTGCCGGGATCAGGGCGAGGAACGGCAGCAGGACGGGCTCGGCGGGCAGGCGGGCGTAGCCTCCCCCCGGCAGGAGCCAGTGGCTGAACAGCAGCAGTGTGAAAAGCGCCGCCAGAAGGGCGGGGATTTCGGGGTACAGCTGGGTGCTGTAGAGGAAAAGCGGGGTCGTCGTGGCTGCCGCGGCGACGCTCGACAGGGCCGCGAAGCGGGGGAGCCGCAGGCGCACGAGCCAAAGGTAGGCGAGCCCGCAGGAGGCCGCGGTCAGCAGGTTCGTGAACAGGATGCAGGCCAGCCTCGGATTGGCCCAGAGCTCCAGCCCGGTCCAATAGGCGGGAACGAGCAGGAGGGAGAGCCCGATCGGATGCACGGAGTGGATCTTTCCCGGGGGTGAGGCCGGCGCTTTGTGCACGTCGAACTGAACGGAGTGGTACTCGGCGACGTCCCTGTCCCCCAGGTTGTCGGAGAGGTCGAAGTCGCCGTCGCGAAGCAGGCTCTGGGTAACCCTCAGGTAATGCCCCTCGTCCCCGTGCATCATGGTCATCTGCCCGATGTAGATGCCGTACGCCGCGTAGGCCAGGAAGGCGAAGCAGGCGACTGCCGCGGCGATGCCGTAGTCGGGCAGGGCGCGGAAGCCTTGCCGGAAGCGGTTCGACCAGCTCTCCCCCGAGCCGGCCAGTCCCCTTGCCGCGGCGATGCAGCAAGCTCCGGCAACCGCCCAGCCGGCATGCGGAGACCATAGCAGCGTCAGCCAGGGAAACAGGTTGGTGACCGGATTCAACAGGGCGAGGAGGCGCAGCAGGAGCAGGGTCCAGACCAGGCCGACCGCCGGAAGGAGGGCATCGACTCCCCTCGGCGCCGAGGTCGCCGCGCGGGCAGCGAGCAGAAGGGCGGCCGCGGCGAGGGCGGTGAACAGCTGTCCCCGGAAGCCCCACTCCGGCTGCCAGCGCGGATCTTCGACCGCGGCCTGGAGGCGTTCGTGGGAGAAGGCGATCAGCACGTCGAAGCTGTCGGCGACGAGCCAGCCGGCGAGACCCGCGGCCAGCAGGGCCACGGCGGCAAGAGCCCGGCGGCGCCCGGACAGGGCGAAGCCCCGCCGTCTTGGAAGGTTCATTGCGCTTGCGGGAGCGGCGGTGTCCCCGCGGAAAAACGCCGGTCCAGGTGCTTATCTGTCGCGGTCCAGGGCGATGCGGCTGCCGGTGGCCCTGGTCTGGAATTGATACTTGCCGCTGTAGGGGTTGGAGGCGGAGCGGTCGAGCCGGGCGAACACCAGCTGGCAGATGCGCCTGCCGCTGCGCAGGCGAATCGGCAGCCTGTTGGCGTTGAACAGCTCCAGGGTCAGGGTGCCGGAGAAACCGGGATCGACCCAGCCGGCATTCTGGATGAAGAGGCCGATGCGGCCGATGGAGCTGCGCCCCTCGACGAAGGCGGTCAGGTTGTCGGGCAGCCGGATCGACTCGAGGGTCCCCGCCAGCAGGAAGGAGTGCGGCGGTATCACGATTTCCTCCTGGTGCAGCTCCTGGTAGGTGATCTCCTGATCGAGCCGCATCACTTCGAGGCGGTTCTCGTCCACCTTGAGGAAGTGATCGCTGAGGCGCAGGTCGATGGAAGCGGGCTGGATCTGGTCCGGGGTGTGGGGATCGACCCCCAACTCTCCGGTGGAGAGCAGGTCGCGAATGGCGGCGTCGGAAAGGATCATCGCATCCGGCTGGAAGCGGCAGGGGCCGGGGCGCTATCCCGATTGCTTCCAGTCCCTGGCGAGCCGGGTCAGCAGGCGGACCCCGAAGCCGACGCCCCCCTTGGGTATGTAGGGTTTTGTCCGGGTGGTCCAGGCGGTGCCGGCGATATCGAGATGGACCCAGGGGGAATCGACAAACTCCTGCAGGAGGGCCGCTGCGGTGATGGCCCCCCCGGAGCGCCCGCCGGTGTTCTTCATGTCGGCGACCGGGCTCTTGATCTGATCGCGGTACTCCGGCCACAGCGGCAGCGGCCAGACGCGCTCACCGGTCTCTTCCCCCGCTCTCAGCACCTTCTCCTTGAGTTCCTCGTCGTTACCGAGCATGCCCGCGGCGTGCGATCCCAGGGCGACGACGCAAGCACCGGTCAGGGTCGCCAGATCGACGATGGCGGCCGGTTTCAGCCGGCGCGCATACCCGAGTGCATCGGCGAGGATGAGCCGCCCCTCGGCGTCGGTGTTGTCGATCTCTATGGTTTTCCCCGTGATCGTCTTCAGGACGTCCCCGGGCTTGAACGCTCTGCCTCCCGGGAGGTTCTCCGTCGCCGGCACCAGGCCGACGATGTGATGGGGAAGGTCGAGGTCGGAAACCGCCTGCATCGCCCCGATCACCGCCGCGGCTCCGGACATGTCGAACTTCATGTCGCCCATGCGGTCGCCCGGCTTCAGTGAAATGCCGCCGCTGTCGAAGGTCACCCCCTTGCCGACGAAAACCAGAGGTTTTCCGGCCTTGGAGCCGTTGTGCTCCAGGACGATGAACCGCGCAGGTTCGCTGCTGCCGCGGGTCACCCCCAACAGCGCCCCCATGCCCAGCCGGCGCATGCCGGTTTCGTCGAGAACCTGGCAGCGCAGGCTGCGGTTGCGCGCGATCCTGCGGGCGATGCTCGCCAGGTAGGTCGGGGTTGCGGTGTTGCCTGGGTGGTTGGCGAGGTCGCGGGCGAGGGAAGCGGCTTCTGCAATGGCGCGGCCTGTCCTGTTTCCGCGGCGGGCCGCGGCGAGCTTCGACTGGTCGAACTCGACGATGGCGAGGGCGCGCAGCCGCGAGGCCTTTATTTCCCGGGTCCGGTACTGGTCGAAGCGGTAACAGGCGAGGATGCTCGCCTCGGCGACCGCCTGGGCCGCCTCCTCGACGTCGAGTCCGGCCTCGCCTGCGCCGTGGAGTATGGTCGCCGCTCTCTCGACCCGGAGGTCCTGAAGCGCCGCTGCCGCGGTTCCCGCGGCCTGGCGCGCGGTCTCTGCGTCGAACGATTCCTTCCTGCCGAGTCCGACGACGAGGACGCGGGGCGCCTCGATGCGGCCATGGGTGTACAGCAACAAGGTCTCGTTCTTCTTGCCGGCGAAATCCCCGTCGGCAACCGCCCTGCTGATCAGCCCCCCGATCTCCCGGTCGACGGCGCCGGTGGCTCCTCCCGGCCGCTCGACGCCCTCGAACAGGTTGAGGATCAGCGCTGGCTCCTTGCGCTTTTGAATTTCACCACGCGTTACAGTAATATTCATTTTCGTTCTTACTTTTCGTTCTACATGGTCAATTGAATCGCAATTTCCCGCCGCGGAAGGCGGGGATTGTAGATTTGCCCAATCCGGGTGTCAAGCATCCGACGCGACTGCATGAAGCTGTTCCTGATCCGCCACGGACAATCGTTCAACAACGCCCTGAAAGACGTCACCGCTCGAGTCGCCGATCCGGAACTGACGGAACTGGGTGTAGAGCAGGCACGGCTCGCCGCCGCCCACCTCGCCGCCGGAGGCCACCTTAGGGAATCCGAGCGCGACAGCGGACCGAAACTCGACGTGCTCTGCTGCAGCCCGATGATCAGGGCTCTGCAGACAGCCGAACCGATCGCCCGGGCCCTGGGGTTGACCCCCCAGGTCCGGACCGACGTTCACGAGATCGGGGGGATCTTCCTCGACAACGATGACGGCACGGCCACAGGTTTCCCGGGTTGCACCCGGGAGGAGATCGCCGGTCGGTTTTCCGGTTTCGCGTGCGATGGTATCGGGAATCGCGGCTGGTGGCTGGGCGGCAAGGAAACCCCGGGAGAGGGGCGCGGCAGGGCCCTGGCCGCGGCCGCGGAGCTCACCTCCCGTTCCAGCGAGCCGTTGCGGGTAGGGGTCGTGTCGCACGGCGATTTCATGAGCGCCCTGATAAAGGCGCTGGCGAATCACCTGCCGAGTTGGGGTCTGCAGTACCACCACGAGAACACCGCGATCACGAGAATCGACTTCGACGACGGGGTCGTGGTCGAGTACATGAACCGCGCCGACCACCTGCCCGCCCACCTCCTCTCTCACTAGGCGCGCTACAATCGCCGCTGTCAGGCAAGAGCTGAAACGGAGCTGAATCGTGAAGGTATACGCCCTGACCCTCAATCTCGTCGACGATGCCGGGACCATTGAGAAATACAAGGAGTACCACCGAAACCCCTGGCCCGAGCCACTCCAGGGACTGGGGGAGGTCGGCATCACCGACATGAAAATCTTCCTTCTCGGCCGCCGCATGTTCATGTACATGACGGCTGTCGACGAGTTCGAACCCGACGTCGACTTTCCACGCTACATCGAGCAGAATCCCAAGGCCGCGGAATGGGACGAACTGATGAGGACCTTCCAGGAGCGCGTGCCGGAGGCAAAGGAAGGGGAGTGGTGGGCCCTGATGGAGCAGGTCTTCGACCTTCAGGAACACGTGTGACGAGCGCGGAACCGCTCGCGGCGATGGAGGGCGGCAGGGCCGATGCCGGGGAGCCTAGCAGCTATAACTTCTCCCCGGGTCCGGCGCTGCTGCCGAAACCTGTCAGGGAGCAGGTAGGGGACCACTTCGCCGCCAGTCCCGACGGCCTTTCGATCGTCGAGATCAGCCACCGCAGCCCGGAGTACGAGGAGATCCACCACCGGGCCCTGGCGCGTTGCCGCGCGCTCTACGGGATCCCGGACGGCATCGAAGTACTGCTCCTGGGGGGAGGGGCCTCGCAGCAGTTCGCCATGGTGCCGATGAACCTGCTGCGCCGGGGGTGCTCGGCCAACTATATCGATACCGGCTCCTGGTCGCGGAAGGCCGAGGCCGAGGCCGCGCGTCTCGGCAGGAAGACGCGGATCGCCGCTTCGAGCGCCGACAGGGGATACAGCTACATCCCGGGGCAGGACTCTCTCCGCCTCGATGCCGACGCAGAGTACCTCCACCTGACCAGCAACAACACCATCGTCGGCACCCAGTACCGCGGTTACCCCGACAGCGGCGAGGTTCCGCTGGCCGTCGACCTCACCTCGGACCTGCTGGCGCGGCCCTTCTCCTGGGAGCGGGTCGGAGTGGCCTACGGCGGCACCCAGAAGAACGGCGGAGTCGCCGGGTGCACGCTGGTTTTTGTGCGCCGCGACCTCCTTTCGAGGGAGGAGGACTCGATACCGGCGATTTTCCGGTATTCGACCCATGCCGGCACCGTCTCTCTCTACAACACCCCCCCGGTGTTCGCCGTGTTCGTGCTCGATCTCGTCCTCGGATGGCTGGAGGAGTCCGGCGGCCTCCATGCCGCGGAAATGCGCAACAACCGCAAGGCGCGCATCCTCTACGACGTCATCGACGGCAATCCTGTGTACCGGGGCTTCGCCGAGCCTTCCTCGCGGTCGGCGATGAACGTCACCTTCGACCTCTCGGACCCGCGGCTGCGGAGCCGCTTTTCAACTGCGGCCGGACAGCAGGGATTCGTCGGGCTGCAGGGCCACCGCTCCGTGGGGGGGCTGCGCGCCTCGCTCTACAACGGCATGACGGAAGAGGGTTGCCGGGCCCTCGCCGATTTCATGCGCGACTTCGCCGCCAGCCAGTAGAGGGTTTCTCCCGCAGAACCGTCGCGGTTTCACCGCGTCCGAAGAGCAAACGGACCCTGAATGCGGCACCCAGGATCAGGGGGAGTTCCGCCTACCTGCTCTTCCCGGATGCAGCTTAGCCACCCGATGAGCGGGAGCCCGCTTTTTTCCGCTTTCCCTTGCTCCTGGCGGTGCGGCGCTTTCCCGCCTGCAGGCGGTCGGCAGCCTTGACCGAGCCGATATGGAGGGTGTCGTACGCCTGCTGTGAGCTCTCGAATGGACCCGGATTGTCGGTTCCGTGCCACTCGAGGTTGGTGTACATGGGATTGGTGCGCCCGGTCTCGCGCTCCCTTCTGGCCACCCAGCCCTCCATCCTGCCGCGCAGGGTGGCGACGATGTCCGGCTCCTTGTCGGCTAGATTTTCGAGCTCAAGGGGGTCGCGCACGAGATTGTAGAGCTCGAGCTCCGGTTTGAAGTGGAAGTCGGGCTCAAGCGCCTGGATCAGCTTCCATTCCGGGGTGCGCCACCCGTGCTTGCGCATCCAGGTGCACTCGGTGATGTAGAAATCCGAGTAGTTCGAGGACCGTTCTCCCGTGATCAGCGGCAGCAACGAGGTGCCGTCGAACGGGATTCTGCGCGCCGGGATTCCCAGCAGCTTCAGGATCGTGGGCATGAGATCCTGGTGCAGCGAGAACCCGGAAACCCTGCGGCCGGCAGGGAGGCGTCCGGGAAGGCGCATGATCAGCGGCACGTGCAAGGTGTTCTCGTAGAGGCCGTGGTGATCGAACCAGCACTCGTGCTCGTAGAGGGTCTCGCCGTGATCGCCGTTGAATATCACCAGGGTGTCGTCCCGCAGTCCCAGCTCGTCGAGACGGGTCAGGAGGCGCTGGATACAGGCGTCCATGTAGGCGAGGGCGCCGTCGTACTGGGCGACGGCGTATTCGGCGTCCGTCAGGCCGGGGGGCATCCACTCGGCGAAGAAGTCGCGAAACGGCTTGAAAGCCCAGACCGGTTCCATCGATTTGTTGTCCGCGTCGAGCTCGTCGCCGCTGTAGAACAGGCGCTCGAAAGGGGCGGGAGGCAGGTAAGGAGCGTGCGGATCCATGTGCCGCAGGAAGAGAAAGAACGGCTTCCCCGCGGCGGCGAGGCGCTCGAGCTCCGGGACCGCGACTTCGTTGAGATTCTCCGCCTTGGGGCTGCGTCCCTCCGCCCAGCTGCCCCAGCCTGCGTACTCGAGGTAGCTGTCGAAGCCGCGCATGCCGACATTGCCCCCGCAGCCGACGCCGGTGGTGTTGTACCCGTGCTCGCCGAGTATCCGGGGAAGGGTCAGAACGTCGGCGGGCACCTCGGTCTTGTGGCGCAGGGCGACCACCGTCGTCGAGAAGCAGTCGCGCCCGCTGAGCATCGAAGTATAGGCCGAGGTGGTCGGTATGTGGGGGGCGTAGTTGCGCTCGAAGAGGACTCCCTGCGAGGCGAGCCGGTCGATGTGGGGAGTCGTCAGGCGCTCGTACCCGTAGCAACTCATGTGGTCGGCGCGCAGGCTGTCGACGCCGAAGAACAGCAGATTGAGCTTTTTCCTGGCCATAGTGGGTATCTTGGTGAGTGTGTGCGCGAACAAGGGCTTTCTGAGCGGAGCCAAGCCTAGGGCCGGTCCGGCAGGCGGTCAAGAAACGGCCGGGACCGCGATCCCACCCTCGAAGATGGGGGAGGCCCTGCTGCTGATTTCGCTCCTGTCGGTCGTCTGCGGAGGCTGCAGGGAGGGAACGGACGAAGGCGGGAAGCCCGCGGCCGAGGCTGCGCAGGGAGCGGCGAGTTCCGCGCCCCCCGGCGCTGACGGAAAGAAGAGGCCGCTCGATTCCAATTCGGAGTTCCGCCGCCTGTTTCTGAGCCCTTCGTCCTCCGACTCCGTGCGCCAGCTTCTGGCGCGGCACCTGTTTTCCCGCGATCCGGCCTTTCTCGCCGGGGAGTACGGAAATCCAGCCAACACCGCGGCCGTCAGGGCCGCGATCAACCGCGGGGTCGCCGCAGGGGACACCACCGTCATTCCGCTGCTGGTCCTGCTCTTCCAACGGCGCGGCGGGGAGGAGCGGATCGACTTCGAGTTGGCGCTGCTGAGCTTCGGCCCAAGGGCGGAAAAACCACTTGCCGCCCTTCTCGGGGACGCCGATCCGTCGGTGGTGCTGCGCGCCCTCGATGCCCTCGGCAAGCTCAAGGCGAGCGCTGAGATCGGCGCGGTTGCCGAACAGCTGCGGCACCGGGATTCCTGGGTCCGCATGGGAGCGGCACACGCCCTCGGCGAGATCGGCGACACCACTGCGGTCGCTTCCCTGTTGGAAGCCCTCGACGACACCAGCTACTCGGTGGTGAACGCCGCCATGGTCGGCCTCGGCAGGCTGCGCGCCGCCAGGGCGTACGACAGGTTGATCGAGTTCACGGGCAGCGACAACCAGCACGTTCGCAAGCACGCCGCAATGGCCCTCGGCGAGCTGGGGAACCCGGCGGCGAGGCCGGTGCTGCGCAAGCTCGCCGTATGGGACGAGGACTCCGGCGTGCGCTTCATGGCCAGCCGAGCGATCAAGGTGCTCGAGGGTAAGTAGCATTGTGAACGCCTCGGCCGCGGCCGCACTCTGCGCTGCAGCCCTCGCCGCCGCGGCGTGCGACCAGGGAAAAGGCAGATTGGTCGACTCGCTCGAGGAGGTGCGGACGCGCTCAAGCGATGCCACCGATGGGAGCCGCCCCGTGATCGGACCGTCCGATCCTCCCTACTCCGACCGCGTGATTTTTCCCAGCGGCCTGAGACTGGAGGGCCTGTCCGGGAACGGTCCACTGACCGAGTCCTACCCCGACGAGGAGGGCGGCCTCTTTCCGTTCGGCAGGGAGCGCCGAGTCCACTACCGGCCGGTCGAGTTTTTCATCGATGTCGAGACCCTTTCCCAAGCGCTGCGACAGCAACAAGTGAGTGAAAATTTCAAGCTGGTAGAGTACGTCCGGATTCCCGAGCGCAACGGAGATCTCAGCATCTACGTCGATCCCGAGATCGCCTTCTACGCCCAGGAGCTGCGCTATGCATGGGGGGGGCCTCTGGTGCTTTCCTCGACCTTCCGCAGTCCGGAGTACAACGCGGAAATCGGCGGCGCCCTGTTCAGCCGCCACATGTACGGAGACGCGGTCGACATACGCGCCCCGTCGCAGCAGGCCGCCCAGGACCTCTTCAACCTGGCGAAATTTCTCGACGTCAGCTTCCTCGAGCCGGCGTCGCTGACGATCGAGGGCCGTGCAAACCCCTGGATCCACATCGATACCCGCGGCTGGCCCCTCAATACCCCGGAATCGAGATGACATGAGGCCGCTCCTTCTGCTGACCGCGATCGCCGCAGGTTTCTCCGCTCCCGCGAGCGCCATCGACTGGACGACCATGCGCCCGGACATGGAGATCGGGGCGCCGCGCATCGCCCTGGTGGATATCGACGGCGACGGAGATGCCGAGCTCGCTGTCGGGGGGCGGGTGGGGGGTTTCTCTCCCCGGAACCGGCATCATTCCGCCCGCCTCGAGGTGCTGCCGGACGCCTCCTCGGCGCCTCTGGCAGCCTCGATGTTCGACGCCGTCAGGGACGTTGCCGGCGCCGACCTCGACGGCGACGGGAAAGAGGAGCTGATCGTCGCCGGCGGCGGTGAGCTGGCGGTCATTGCAGTTCGGGATGGCAGCCTCGTCCCGGTACCCCAAACCGGCGTACCCGCTTTCACAGGAGCGGCTGCCGGGGGGGTGAATCGCGTCGACTGCAGGGACGTCGACGGCGACGGCGAGGTCGAGATCGCCTGGACGGAGACCTGGAGCGAAGCCTCCGGGGAGGGGGGCGCAAGCACGCTGCTGCGCGTCGCCTCGGTGTCCGCGGACGGTTCGTGGCGGCTGCTCTCCGACACGCCGTTGCGGGCCCACGTCGGGGACCTCTGTTTCGCCGATCTCGACGGGGACGGCCGCGGCGAACTCGTTGTCGAGACCGGTGTGGAGGAGATCGGCGGCCGGCTCGATGTGTACGTCATGGCCGGCCGCGGTCCCGAGCTCTCCTTCTCCCGGCCGGCCGATGCCGAGGCGCGGCGGCTGCTGAGTCTGTCCGCGGTGCGGGACGGCAGCCGCGACCTGCTGATCGCCGCCACCGTCGACGGTGGGGTGACCGCTTTCGTCCAGCGGGGGCAGGAGCTGCAAGGGGTGCACTGGCGGCTTCGCCTGGATCGGGGGACCCGGATTACCGGCCTGGCCGTTCCGGGATCTGGGACCGCGGGGTTCGACGGCGCCCTCAAGCTCCTCATCGGCTGCGCGGACCCGGGCCGGGGCAGCGGCGCCCTGGTCTCGGTTTCCGGCCTGAACCGATGATCCGAAGCGGTGCGATCCGGCGGCTGATACCACCATCCGGGGACTGCGCGCTGGTGCGGGCCCTGTTCCTGCGCTTTCTCGCCGTCGTGTACCTGATCGCCTTCGGCTCGCTGTGGGTGCAGATACAAGGGCTTGTCGGCAGCCGGGGAATCCTGCCGGTGAGGGAGTACCTCGAGCGCGCCGGGGCCGTGCTCGGGGATGCGGCCTGGCTGCGGGTTCCGACATTCTGCTGGGTGGGCTCCGGGGACGCCGCTCTCGACGTCCAGTGCGGACTCGGGGTGGCTCTCGCCCTCACCCTGCTCGCAGGGGCGGCGCCTGCGGTGTGCGCGGCAGGACTCTGGGCGCTGTACCTGTCCTTGTTCACCGCCGGTCAGATATTCCTGTCTTTTCAGTGGGACCTTCTGCTCCTCGAAACCGGCTTCCTGGCCATCCTCTGGTCGCCCGCGGCGTGGCGGCCGCAATGGGTGTGGACAGCCCCTTCGCGAGCGGTGTTGTGGCTGCTGCGCTGGCTGCAGTTCCGGCTGATGTTTTCGTCCGGGTTCGTCAAGCTCGCCAGCGGCGACGCTGCCTGGAGGGATCTGCGCGCCCTGGACTTCCACTACGAGACGCAGCCGCTGCCGTCCTGGACGAGTTGGTACGCCCATAACCTCCCGGAGTGGTTTCACAGCGGCGAGGTGCTGGCGACGTTCGCCATCGAGCTGGTCGCCCCGTTCGCGATCTTCGCCGGGTGCCGCGCCCGCCTGGGTGCCGCGGCCGCCTTCGCCCTGCTGCAGGTCGTCATCGTCGCGACCGGCAACTACGGGTTCTTCAACCTGCTCGTACTCCTCCTCTGCGTGCCGTTGCTCGATGACGGCTTTTTCAAGCGTTTCGTACCGGGGAAATCGCCGCCCACGGGCGCACCGCAACCGGGGCCGAGGCCCGGTCCTCACAGGAGGCACTTCCCTTGGGAGTACCTGGTCCCGCCCCTGATCCTGCTTCTGCTGCTCCTCAGCAGCATGCAGCTGGCGGCCACGGTCGGGCTGCCGGTCTCCAGGCCCTCATTTCTCGCGGAGACGCGGCGATCGCTCGCGCCGTTCCGTCTCGCCAACAGCTACGGGCTGTTCGCCGTCATGACTACCGAGCGGCCGGAGATCGTCGTCGAGTGCAGCATGGACGGGGAAGATTGGCAGGCGTACGAATTCAAGTGGAAACCGGGGAACCAGGGGCGCCCTCCCTCCTTCGTTGCCCCCCACATGCCCAGGCTCGACTGGCAGATGTGGTTCGCCGCCCTCCGCACCTACCAGGGCGCCCCCTGGTTCGAGCGCATGATGGCGCGGTTGCTTCAGGGCTCCCCGGAGGTGACCGGCCTGATCGAATCCAGTCCCTTTGCCCGTCCGAGGTACGTGCGGGCGTTGCTGTACGACTACCGCTTCACCGATCGAAAGGAACGGGGAGAAAGCGGAAACTGGTGGCGCCGCAGGCTCCTCGGAGCCTACAGCCCGGTGCTGTTCCTGCGGCAACCGCGCACCGAATCCTCGATTGTCGAAAACCAGTCTCGACCTTAAGTTTCGGATTTAGTGGAACTTGACTGTTGCGGTCGCAGCAGCAACGAATGAACGGGCGCGGAATCTGTCGGTCGCGGGCTGGCAAGGACGTTTGGAAGGCGGTTTGAGATGAAAGCGGTGCGTTTCCACCAGACAGGCGGTGCGGAGGTCCTGCAATACGAAGAGGTGGCCGATCCTGCTCCCGGGCAGGGGGAGGCCCTGATCGAGATCGAAGCGGCCGGGCTGAACTACATCGACACTTATCACCGCGAAGGTCTCTATCCCGTCGCCCTGCCTTGCACCCCCGGGATGGAAGGGGCCGGCGTGGTGCGGGAAATCGGTTCCGGGGTGAAGGGTGTTTCGCCCGGAGACCGCGTCGCCTATGCCGGGGTCATGGGCTCGTACGCCCAGCTCGCCTGCGTCGACGCGGAACAATTGGTGCCGCTCCCGGACGGGGTGGAGGTCGAGACCGGAGCCGCGGCCCTGCTCCAGGGCATGACCGCTCACTACCTCGCCCACGGGAGCTACCCCCTGTCCGCGGGGAAGGTCGCAGTCGTGCACGCCGCTGCGGGGGGCGTCGGCCTGCTGCTGGTGCAGATGGCCAAGCGCGCCGGCGCCCGCGTCATCGGCACGGTGTCGACGGAGGAGAAGGAGCAGCTCGCCCGCGAGGCCGGTGCCGACGACGTCATCCGCTACACCGAGGTGGAGTACGGAGAAGCAGTGCGCGAGCTCACCGGGGGCGAAGGGGTGGACGTCATCTACGATTCGGTCGGCAGGACGACCTTCCTGAAGGGGCTCGAGCTGCTGCGCCCCCGCGGCTACATGGTCCTCTTCGGGCAGTCGAGCGGTCCGGTGGAGCCCTTCGATCCGCAGCTCCTGAGTGCCGGGGGCAGCCTGTTCGTGACGCGGCCGACGATGACCCACTACACCCTGACCCGCGACGAGCTTCTTCAACGCGCCGGGGATGTCCTGAACTGGATCAACAGCGGCGAGCTCACCCTGCGAATCGGGGCCCGCTATCCGCTCGCCGAGGCCGCGGACGCCCATCGCGCACTTCAGGGCAGGCTCACGACGGGCAAGGTACTTCTGCTCACCTGATCCCCACCGGTGTCCCCTCGGCCGACTCCGCAAGGGAGGAAGCGTCCAGATGAATCAGCCTTCAACAGAAGAACCGGCACGGGAAGACCAGGCCCCCGCTCCGACCCACCTGGCGGGAGAACCAGAAGAGAGCCCCCCGGAAGCCACCGCCACGGTCGAGAGTGCCGTGTCGGCAGACCGGTCTGCGGGAGAGTCCATGCCGCCCGAGGAGATACCGCCTCCCGGGATGAACCAGGGGAACGGCGAGAGCGGCCCTGTCGAAGAGGCGGAGGGCGGCCCGGAATCCGCGGATTTTGCCGCCATGCTCGATGCCTCTCCCGGTATAGGCAGCACGCAGGAACTGGTCCCTGGCGAGAAAATCAGCGGTGTGCTGTCACAGGTGAAAGGGGAAAACGCTTTCGTCGACTTCGGGGGCCGCAGCGAAGGGGTCATCCAGGCGAGCGAGCTGATGAACGACGAGGGAGAGATGGTCTTCGGCACCGGGGATCCGCTCGAGGCCTACGTCGTCAGCACGGAAGAGGAGATCGTCCTCTCCCGATTTCTGAGCAAGGATCAGCGGCAGGCGGACATGCTCTACCGAGCCTTCAAGTCGGGAATGCCGGTCGAGGGAAAGGTAACCGCGGTGAACAAATGGGGCCTCGGCGTCGAAATTCAGGGGACGCGCGCCTTCTGTCCCAAATCCCAGATCGACACACGTCCCGTAAAGAGCACCGAGGAGTACCGCGGGCAGACGCTGCAGTTCCGGATCCTGCGCTACCGCGACCACGGACGCAACATCGTGCTGTCGCGCCGCGCCCTGCTGCAGGCGGAGGTCGACAAGGTGGCCGCCGAGGTCCGGCAGCAGATCGTAAAAGGGGCCCGGCTGAAGGGAAAGGTTACCCGCCTGGAGTCCTTCGGGGCGTTTGTCGATCTCGGGTCCGGGGTCGAGGGCCTGATTCACGTCTCGGAGATGCGGCACGAGCGCGTCGAGCATCCCCGGGAGGTCGTCGAGGAGGGTGCGGAGATCACCGTCTGCGTCATCAGGACAAAGAACCTGGGAGACCCCAAGAAGGAGCGTATCTCGCTGTCGATCAAAGCGCTGGAGGAGGATCCCCGGGATCAGGTGCGCAAGCAGTTCGAGAAGGGTGAAATCGTGCAGGGCACGGTTGACGCCGTCGAGGATTACGGCGCCTTTGTCGAACTCGCGCCCAACGTGCGCGGCATGGTCCACGTCTCGGAACTCGCCGAGCGCCGCGTCAACCACCCACGCGATGTAGTCTCCATCGGCGACAAGGTCAAGGTCGCCGTTCTCGAGATCGATTCCCGCCGCCGCCGGCTGCGCCTTTCCATGAAGCGGGCGGAGAAAATGGAGGCGGACAGCAATCTCGAGGAGTTCCGCAAGCGTCAGGCCGAGGAAGTCGACAACCAGGTGGCGGGCAATGCGCTCGCAGACGCCCTGAGGCGGGCTGGCCTCGGCTGAGGCCTGCTACCAGCCAGTGTCCGCACCGCCAGCCGGCAGCATCCTCGCTTCCCTGATCGGCCCCGGCAGCCGGGATGGGTACTACGGCGAGTTCGGTGGCGCCTTCGTTCCCGAAATTCTGCGCACCACTCTCGACGAGCTCACCGATGCCTTCTACCAGGCCGCGGAGGATCCCTCCTTCTGGGAGGACTTCCACCGCGTGATGAGCACCTACTCCTGCCGGCCCACCCCGATCACCCGTCTCGAGAACCTCTCTGCCGAACTCGACGGTCCCTCTCTCTACCTCAAGCGGGAAGACCTCAACCAGACCGGCGCTCACAAGATCAACAACGTCATGGGGCAGGGACTCCTCGTCCGCCGCATGGGCAAGAAGCGGGTGATCGCCGAGACCGGAGCCGGACAGCACGGCGTCGCCACCGCAACCATGGCGGCGCGCTTCGGGCTGCAGTGCACCGTCTACATGGGGGCGGAGGATGTCGAGCGCCAGCGTCCCAATGTCTTCTGGATGGAGCAGCTCGGGGCCGAGGTCATCTCCGTCGAGGACGGCACCGCCACCCTCAAGGACGCGATCAACGAGTGCTTCCGCGACTGGGCCTTCTCGATGGAGGACACCCACTACGTGCTCGGCACGGCCTGCGGCCCGCACCCGTTTCCGGCGATGGTCGCCCGCTTCGTGCACGTCATAGGGCGCGAGTCGCGCGAGCAGATGCTGGAGAAGTGCGGCCGTCTGCCCGATCGCGTGTACGCCTGCGTCGGCGGAGGCTCGAACGCGACCGGAATGTTCCTCGGCTTTGTCGACGATCCCGAGGTCGAGCTGGTCGGCGTCGAGGCGGGCGGGCTTGGGCTCGATTCCGGCCACCACGCCTCGCGCCTTGCCGGGAAGGCAGGCTCGGCCGGTGTTGCCCAAGGGTACAAGACCTACTTCCTGCAGAACGACGAGGGGCAGATGCTCGACACGCACTCGGTGGCGGCGGGCCTCGACTACATCGGGGTAAGTCCCATCCTCGCCCACCTGCACCGATCGGGACGCGTGCGTTTCGAAGCGGCAACGGACGAGGAGGTGATCGCCGGATTGCGCAGGCTGATGCGCAGCGAGGGGATCGTCGGCGCGCTCGAGAGCATGCATGCCGTCGCCGGAGCCCTGCGCGAGGCGGCCGAGCTGCGGGGCGACCGGATCCTCCTGATCAATCTCTCCGGCCGCGGCGACAAGGACATCTTCACGATCGGCGACGCTCTCGAGGATGAGAAGTGGAAGGGATTCCTCAAGGACAAGGCGTCGCGGCTGTGAATATCACGCCGGCTGGCGGCGTTGCACTCTCTCGCCGGGCTTCTTCAAGCCGCCTGGACTATGCCCCCAGGTCCTGCCTGTTCCGCCCGACTCCATGGGAACTCATTTGCGCCAGGAAACAATAGAAGATCACGTACGCGCGGAGCTGGTTCGCGACGACCGCGCCATCCTGTTGATGGCCCACCTGATCGTCGGCTTCCCGTCACTCGAAGCGAACTGGCGCATGCTCGAGATCATGCAGGAGGTGGAGGTCGACCTCGTCGAGCTGCAGATGCCGTTCAGCGAGCCGGTCGCCGACGGTCCGACCTTCGTGCGCGCCAACCAGCTCGCCCTCGAGGCCGGGCTCTCGGTGGACGAGTACTTCGATTTCATGACCCGGGCGACGGCGAGTTTTTCCATTCCCCACCTGATGATGGGGTACTACAACACTGCGTACAAGCTCGGCCACCAGGTCTTCTGCGAGCGTCTGCGCGCCGCGGCCGCGGCCGGTTTCATCCTCCCCGACCTTCCCATTGAAGAGTACGGGGACCTCTTCGACCTCAGCCGCGACAACGGTCTGAGCCCCATCCTGATGATGACCCCCACCAACAGGGAGCATCGCCTGGCTGCAATCGGCGAGCTTGCCAGCGGTTTCGTCTACGCTGTGGCGCGCAAGGGGGTGACGGGGAAACGGACCGAGCTGGAACAGGGCCTGTACCGGTTCGTCGATCGCTGCCGATCGGCGACCCGGCTGCCGCTGGCCGTCGGGTTCGGCCTGCGCCAGCGGGAGGACGTCGAGCTCCTGCACGGCCGCGGCGAGATCGCCATCGTCGGATCCGTCCTGCTCGATGCGTGGGAAAGCGGTGGCGAGGATGGGTACCGCGCTCTGCTGAAGGAGCTCGCCGGAGGCAGGGCCCCCGCCTGAAAGGCGGCACGCCGCAAGCCGCACTCTCCTGTAGCAGTTCGGTTCATCAAGGGACCACGGCCGCAGTCCCTGCAGTATCAATCCATGAAGAGCCCGCCGTTGACGTCCACGGTTTCACCGGTGATGTGGCGGGCGTCGTCCGAGGCGAGGAAAAGGGCGCAGGCGGCAACGTCCTCGGGCTGCCCCTTTTCTCCAAGCGGAATGGTGCTCGCGAGGTCGGCGTGGTCGGGGGAGAGGCCGCGCGTCATCGGGGTGTCGATGACTCCCGGTGCCAGGGCGTTGACGCGGATGCCGTGGGGCGCCGCGTAGCGCGCCAGGGTGATGGTCAAGGTGAAGATCGCCCCCTTGGCCGCGGCGTAGGGAGCGCTGGCCGCCAGCCCTCCGTTCTTGGCGGCGAGTGAGCTCATGCTGAGGATCACCCCCCGGCGGCGAGGCATCATCAGGTTCAGCGCCGCCTGTGAGCAGAAGAACATCCCCTTCAGGTTGATGTCGATCTGCTTGTCCCACTCTTCTTCAGAACAGTCGTGAACCTTGGTGTGTACCAGGTATCCGGCGTTGTTGACGAGGATGTCGAGGTGGCCGAACTCCGCGGCGACGCGATCGACTCCTTCGCGGACCTCCCTGGTCGAGGAAACGTCCATCCGAATCGGCAAGCCGGGAATCGGCAGGTCGGCGCTGGTCGCCTCCGCGGTATCCGCATCGATATCGGCGACCGCCACGCGGGCGCCTTCTCCGGCGAAGCGCCGGCATATCGCTTCGCCGATGCCGCGCCCGCCACCGGTCACGAGTGCTGTTCTGCCTTCGAGTTTTCCTGGCATCCGCCATGCTCCTTCTTGGGTAGTGTGAGTCTACGGATCGCCTTTTTTCCCAGCAAGCACCTCTGAGCAGGCCCGGTCGATAAGCTAGCGCTGCAGGCAAGGCCGGGTGCTGGGGTCCATGACAAGGCGCGCGGCCGGGTCGAATCGCAGGGGATCGGGATGGAGCACAACCCCCCGTATTCGGAACGCTCCTCCGAGCGTTTTCACGAACCCGGAGGTCCGCACCCCAAGAACCGGGCACAGCCCGGATGGCCTTTTTCACCGGGCTGCCAGGGATCGCCGCGGCGTCGGGCAAAGTGACACACAGCTGTTACGGGCTCTCCCTACCTTTCGGTGAGCCCCCGTCGAACCCAGTCCATACCAGGAGGATCAGGAGCCCATGTCACAATCCACGCCGCCGGTACTGAAGCCGCGAAAAGAGAGGCTGGAGCCGGGAAGCCTGCGGGAACAGCGGCAGACCCTGGCCGACACCTGCGGGGAGCTGCTGCGGGGGGGAGACGAAGGGACCCTGCGGCTCGTGCTCAACAGCCACCATGCCGCCGACCTCGCCGACCTGGTGCGGCGTCTCGGGGAAGAGAGCCGCCCCCGAATTCTCGGCCTGCTTGGCGCCGGCCTGGCGGCGCAGACCCTGGCCGCCGCGGACGCGGCTACACTCTGTCCCTGCGGCGCCTGCTTCTGGCCGATCCGGAGACCGTCATCGAGGATCTCGTAGAGCCGGGTCCGATATCGGTGCAGGTCGATGTCGATCAGGAAGAGATCGCCCGCATCTTCGCCGAGTACGATCTGCTCGCAGTGCCGGTGGTCGAGGAGGGTGGGGAGCTCGTCGGGCAGGTCACCGTCGACGACATCGTCGACGTGATCCGCGACGAGGCGACGGAGGACATCTACGAGATGGCGGCGATGAGCTCGGAGGAGATCGGCGAGCACTCGACCTTCGCGGTCATGCGGCGGCGGCTGCCCTGGCTTCTGCTTTGCCTCGCGGGCACCCTGGCGTGCGGGGCGGTGATCGATCGCTTCGAGGATCTCCTGTCCCGCCTCGGGGCGCTGATCCTGTTCGTGCCGGCGATCATGGCGATGGGGGGGAACTCGGGGATTCAGACATCCACCGTCACCGTGCGCAGCCTGGCGACCGAGAACTTCCCGCAGCGGAACCTCATGCATGTGGTGTGGCGGGAGCTGCGCACGGCCCTCGGCATGGGGCTGTTCCTCGGGCTGCTGGTAGGAGGGGTGGCCGGGATGTGGGCGGAGGCCGGGGTCGTCGCCGCCTGCGTCGGCATTGCCATGGCCGCGGCGATCATCCTGTCGGCGCTGCTTGGCGCGGTGGTGCCGCTGTTTTTCAGGGCCCTCGGAATCGATCCCGCGGTTTCGTCCGGGCCCCTGATCACCACCCTCAACGACGTCCTGTCGCTGACGATCTACTTCGCCATCGCCGCGGCGGTTCTGCGGATCTGGAACTGATGCCAGGCACGGCTGCGGGAACCGATCATCCCCTCATGGACCCGATTCCACCGCTTCCCCATGAACCGCCGTTCGATGTCGCAGGACAAGGGTTTAGTGGACTACGGAGCATGCTGCCGGGGGGATGGTATTGGCCCCGATCCCGTTTGCGGTCCTGGCGGGATGGGATGAGTTTCCTCCCTGCGTAGCCGGAGCACCATCACCGGATAATTGTGTGAACAGGGTCATCAGCATCGTCCTGGGAGGGGGCCGCGGAACGCGCCTGTTTCCCCTAACCAAGTTCCGCTCGAAGCCGGCCGTGCCGATCGGCTGCAAGTACCGCCTGATCGATATTCCGATCAGCAACTGCCTGCATTCGGGTGTCGAGGGCATCTTCGTCCTCACCCAGTTCAACTCCGCCTCCCTCCACCGCCACATCAGCGCCACCTATCGCTTTGACAGCTTTTCCGACGGATTCGTCGAAATACTGGCCGCCGAGCAGACGATGGAGAACACCAACTGGTACCAGGGCAACGCGGACGCGGTGCGCAGGCAGATGCACCGCATCATGTCGCGCAACGCAACCGAGTGCCTGATTCTCTCGGGCGACCATCTCTACCGTATGGATTACCGCGCCTTCGTCGAGGAGCACAGACAGCGGCAGGCCGACGTGACCATCGCCGTCAAACCGGTTCCCCGCCACGCTGCCCCGGAGCTGGGAATTCTCCAGGTGGACGGGGATGGACGCGTCGTCGATTTCGTGGAGAAACCGAAGTCGGAGGGGGCCCTCGACGATCTGAGACTCCCGGAGCGCGGCGCGCAAGGGGAGAGATGTACCTCGCCTCGATGGGCGTGTACCTGTTCGAATGCCCGGTCCTGACCAGCATGTTGATTGCCAACGACGAGGATGACTTCGGCAGGGACATCATTCCCGACGCCATCGGCAAGGTCGCCGTGTTCGCCCACAGGTTCGACGGCTACTGGCAGGACATCGGCAGCATCCGCGCCTTCTACGATGCCAACATGATGTTGACGAACCGCGAGCCGGCCTTCGAGTTCTACAAGCCGGGCGCGCCGATCTACACCCACCAGCGCTACCTGGCCGGCTCCCGGATCGAGAATTGCCGCATCGACCGCAGCATCGTCGCCGAGGGCTGCCGGATCAGCGAGGCGGAAATCGAGCGCTCCGTCATCGGCGTCAGGAGCACTATCGCCCGGGGCGCGCGTTTGTACAACACCATTCTGATGGGGGCCGACTATTACGAGTCGCCGCAGGATCACGAGCGGCGCCTGTCGCGCCGGCTGCCGGCGGTTGGCATCGGCGCCGGCACGGTCATTCACCGCGCCATCGTCGACAAGAACGCCCGCATCGGGGAAAAGGTGATCATCGCCAACGAGAGCAACGTCGAACGCGCCGACGGGGACGGGTACTACATCCGAGACGGCATCGTCGTCGTCCCCAAGGATGCGGTCGTAGCCGACGGAACCCGCGTCTAGTGGCTGCGCGCCTAGGTATGCGTACGAAAGAGGGCGAGGATCACTGCGTCCTTCCGCCGAGTCGCCCCGCTCGTAAGGTTCTGACCGGTCGTCCCGAGGGGTCGACCAACGGAGGCAACGCCCTCCGCCGGTCAGGACACGGAGTCAGATGTCGTTGACCGAACCGTCCCCGGGGTCCCGCCGCCCGGGGCGTAGCCGCCATTCCCGCAGCCTGTGCCGCTCCAACCCGGAAGGATCGATCTCGATCCCCAGCCCGGGACCCCGGGGCAGCTCGACGTAACCCTGGTTGAAAACGAGAGGGTTCCTGAACAGGCCCTCCCCGGTACCGCCGCCGAACTCGTGGATCAGCAGGTTGGGGATCGCCGCCGCTGCCTGAATGGAAGCAGCCACCCCGACGGCGTCGGCAGCCGAGTGGGGGGCGAGGGCGATGTAGTGGACCTCGGCGTAGGCGGCGATCTTCCTCATCTCGAGGATGCCGCCGCAGTGGCGGATGTCCGGCTGCAGCACCGCGGCCGCCTTCTTTTCACAGATTTCGCGAAAGCCCCACCGCGTCGTGTTGCGCTCGCCGGTAGCTATCGGGATGGTCGTGGAGCGCGCGATCTCCAGCAGGGCGTCGACGTTCTCGGGATGCGCCGGCTCCTCGACGAACATCGGGGAGAGCGGCTCGAGCTCGCGCAGCAGGAGCCGGGCCATCGCCGGACTCACGGCGCGGTGGAAATCGACGGCTACGTCGACTTCACTCCCGACCGCCTCGCGCACCGCGGCGACGCGGCTGACCACCGCGGCGGTCGCCGCCGGGGTGTCGATGTAGCGTACCGGGTCGGGAAAGGGAGTCAGCTTGACCGCGGAAAACCCCTCGCGAACCGCCTTCCTGGCGCTGGCGGCTAATTCCTCCGGCGTGGTTCCAGCCGCCGCGGCGTAGACCCTGACGCGGTCGCGGCAGCTTCCCCCGAGCAGCCTCCAAACCGGGGTGTCGAGCGATTTTCCCAGAATGTCGAGGCAGGCCATCTCGATGCCGCTGAGGGCGGCGAGCAGGATCGGCATCTGGCGGCTGTAGCTGGAGCGAAACAGCGCCTGCCAGTGATCCTCCACCTGGCGCGGATCCCGGCCGATCAGGTAATCCCCCCATTGTGATCAGGTAATCCCCCCATGTCGTGGACGGCGCGGGCGACCGTGCGACCGTGCTCGTAGTTCATCGGCGAGCCCAGGCCCACCAGCCCCTCGTCGGTCCGCATCTCGAGCAGCAGGCCGCGGCGCTCGATCGGGGTCACGTCCAGCCGGGTGATTTTCACAGGTCGGGTCGAGGCCCGGAGAAACCGGGATACGGGATCAGCAGGGGAAAACGGGCAGGCTCAAGGGGCGACCGCCTCGGAATACGCCGTTCGCGCCGCGCTCTCGAGCAGCCTGAGGTCGCTGTTGAGGTCGATGAAGAGGAACCCCTCGGCGATCCGGCGGCGAGCTTCGACCGCGCTTTTTACCGGTATCCCGCACGGCTTGCCGGCGCGCTCGCAGCCCAGGCGAAACGATTGCAGGGCCGCCTCGTGATCGGGGTGGCCCGCCTCGACCCCCATCGACAGGGCGAAATCCCCGGGGCCGAGGAAGCCGATGTCGACCCCCTCGACCGCGGCGATCGCCTCGCTGTTTTCGATCCCCTCCATGTCCTCGATCTGGGGGATGCAGAGAATGACGTCGTCGCAGCGGCCGCGGTAGTCGGGCGACATGGTGACGCAGCGGCCGGTGCCGGAGGAGCGCAGCCCGCGCGGCGGATAGCGCACCGAGGAGGCGAGCCTTTCCGCCTGCTCCGGGGTGCTGACGTGGGGAAAGACGATTCCCAGGGCTCCGGCATCGAGAAGGCGCCCGGCGGTGGCCGGCTCGTGGTCCCAGGCCCGCGCCAGCGGCACGGACCCGCGGGCTTCGATGGCGCGGAAGGTGTGGGTGATGGAATCGAGGTCGAAGGGGCCGTGCTCGGCATCGACGCACAGCCACGGGTACCCCGCCGCGGCCATGACTTCGGCCGCCAGGGGGGAGGCCATGTTGAGCCAGGATCCGACCGAAGGCCTGCCCGCGGCCAAGGCCTCGCTTATCGGGGAAATCTCTTTCATCGCAGATCGTCTGCCTTTCCGCTTTTCGGGGAGCTGTTCAGGAACAGATCGACTTCATCTTTCCCGCCACCCATTCGATGGCGTAGTCGGAGACCACCCTGCCCTTGTGGGCGGTCGCCAGGTCGCGGGCCGCCCGGTAGTAGATCGGATCCTTGTCCCGGTAGTTGTCGGCCTTGATGTCGAACCGCTCGCGGTCGTAGTCGACGTCCTCCCAGTGCACGTTTTCGGGAAAGGCCGCCATCGCCATAGAGGTCTCGAACTCGGCGGCGTGGGCGGGGCAGTCCCCCGACTCGAGATGCTCGGCGACGAACTCGGGCGGGTACGACTCCCAGTAGGAGCAGAACTCGACGTCGATACCCAGCTTCTCCCGGAACTCCTCCATGTGCTCCCGAAGCGGTCCGTTGCCGGCGTGGCCGTTGACGATCATGATGTGCTCGATGCCGTGGCGCTGCAGGCTCTCGCAGATGTCGAAGGCGACCGCGGCGAAGGTTTCGCGGCGCAGACTCAGGGTGCCCTTCCACTCCATCCAGTGTTCGGAAATGCCGACGGGAATCGGCGTCGCCACGACCACCGACGGGTACAGCGCCAGGGCGGCCTGGTGGGCGACGTACACGGCGCTCGCCGTGTCGTGCTCCATCGCGAGGTGCTCGTTGTGCTGCTCGGTGCTTCCCGTCGGCAGCAGTGCCCCTCTCAGCTCCCCGGAGGCGAGGCGCTCGCGCACCTGCTTGCGGGTCAGCTTCCAGAGTCTGACTTCACCTGATTTCACAATCGGCTCCTTTCTGGCTTCTCAATCGCCGCGGCTCCAATCGTCAATGGCCGCAAGATGCCGCCCGTCGTTGGGGTCCGGTTAAAGGGGGGACAAGGTGGCCGGTCGAGGAATTTCCGGCAAGCCATTCAGCGAGCGAATACCGCCCGGCATGCAGGCCGAAGAAGATGCCAGGGGTTGGGGCCGCAGGAAGGTCAGCGGCCCTGTCAGCCTGCCGACTCGATCAGTCTGTCGACCTCGGAGGTGAGACGGTCGAGAACCTCGTCGTAGGAGAAGCGCCCGATCAGCTCCGGGCCGCGCTTGAGATTCACGAAGGTCGGTGCGCACCAGAGCCCGAGATCGGCGTCGTCTGTCTCTCCGGGTCCGTTGACGCGGCAGCCCATCACGGCAATGGTGATGGAGTGGCGCTCGGCGTACGCCGTGACTTCGCGGACCTTGAGGGCGAGATCGACGAAGGCGTTGTTCTCGACGCGGGAGCAGGAAGGACAGGAGATGATGTTCAACCCCTCGGGCCGGAATTCCGGAACGGAGCGGAAGCGGCCGTTGGCGATGTCGTCGAGGATCTGCCTGCCGACGCGAATTTCCTCACCCTTGTCGTCGAAGGGCAGCGTCAGGGAAACGCGGATCGTGTCCCCGATGCCCCGCGAGATCAGCTGCTCGAAGGCGATGCGGGTCTTGATGATGCCGTCGGGGGGCATGCCGGCCTCGGTGACCCCGAGGTGGAGGGGCACGTCGGGGCGTTGTGCGGCGAACCGCTTGTTGGCTTCGATGACCTTGTTGGGGTCGGAATCCTTCAGGGACACGCAGTAGCGGGTGAAGCCGAGGTCGTCGAGCATCTCGCAGTGCTCGAAGGCGGAGGCGAGCATCGGCGAGATCGAATCCTCCGCGTCGAAGCGGGCGACCTGCTCCGGGTCGACGGAGCCGCAGTTGACGCCGACGCGAATCGCGCAGTCGTTCCCTGCCGCGGTGTCGGCGAGAAAGGCGACCTTGTCCCGCACCGGCCGCTCGGTCTCGTGGTGATACAGGTGGCCCGGGTTGTAGCGGATTTTCTGCAGGTGCGGGGCGACCGCGGTCGCCAGGCGGTAGTTCTCCTGAAGGTCGACGGACAGCGGGGTGTCGGTCTCGCCAGCTATGCGGGTCAGGGCCTCGGCGTCTTTGCGGCTGTCGATGGCCACCCGTATGATGTCGGCGCCGGCCTTCTCGAGGAGCCGGACCTGCCTCGTCGTGGCCTCGATGTCCTGGGTCCGCGTCGCCGCCATGCTCTGAACGGCGATCGGATGGCCGTTGCCGATCGCGGTGCTGCCGATCCGCACCGTCCTCGTCGGGTTGCGCTGGGGCGGGGTGGTCATGTTGGACTTCCAGGTTCCTGGGAAGTAAGCGCCGTTCGCTCTGGGGATTATATGGAGGTCGGTTGGAGCCTGTCAAAGCAGTTTTCGCCGGATGGCCGGATGCCGCTACCGGGGTTTGCGACCCGTGCCGATGGCATCGGGGGACCGCCCGGGAGGTTGCGACGTAAGGACCGGGAAATCGATGACTCACAGGATCGACAAGGGCAGTCCGAGCCTTTACGCCGCGGACATCGAAGGTCTCCTCCAGGACTTCCGCGCCATCCTGGCTGGCGGCAGGCTGACACAGGGGCAGTTCCTCGACCGCTTCGAACGCGCGTTTTCCGAGTACGTGGGGGTAGCCCACGCCGTCGGCATGAGTTCCGGCACCGCCCCCCTGGAGGTAGCCCTGCGCTATTTCGGCGTCGAGGGGGGCGAAGTGATCGTACCGACCAACACCTTCGCAGCCACCGCCAACGCCGTGATTCTCGCCGGGGGAACCCCGGTCTTCGCCGATCTCGACCCGTCGACCCTCTGCAGCGGCCTGGGGGAGGTCGATGGGCTGCTGACCGGTCGGACCCGTGCAGTCATCGCCGTTCACCTGGCCGGGCTGATCGTGCCCGGCATCGACGACATCTCCGCCTGGTGCCGCGCCAACTCCCTCTTCCTGCTCGAGGACGCCGCCCACGCTCACGGTTCCCGGATCGGGGACCGCGCCGCCGGAGCCCTCGCCGATGCCGCCTCCTTCAGCTTCTACCCCTCCAAGGTGATGACCAGCGGGGAAGGGGGGATGCTGACGACGAACGATCCCGAACTGGCTGCCTTCGCGCGCAGCTTCCGCTCCCACGGGCAGGCCGCGGACAGCCGCAGCATCGTGCGGCTCGGCAGCAACTACCGCCTCCCCGAGCTCAGCGCGGCTCTCGGCCTGAGCCAGCTGCGCAAGCTCGATGAGATCATCGCCAGGCGCGCCCGTCTCGCCGATCGCTACCGGCAACGGCTCGGAAGCCGGAAGGACATCCGGCTGATCGCTACCCCGGAGAACCAGGTTCACTCGCACTACAAGCTCCCCGTGGTCCTGCCTCCTGGGATGCGGCGCGACCGCATGACCGCGGCCCTCTCCGCCCAGGGGATTGCCACGGGAAGCATCTACTGGCCCCCGTGCCACCTCGAGCCGTATTTCGCCGGACAGTCGGGGGAGATCCGGGCCCACTGTCCGGTGGCGGAGGAGATCCTTTCGAGAACCCTGACCCTGCCGCTGCACACCGGCATGAGCCTCGAGGAAGTGGACCTGGTCTGCGAGTCCCTGGTGCGGGCTCTCGACTGAAGAACAGGGATCCCGGACTGGCCTTCTTTACACCTTCCAAGTAAGTAAGTTATTGTTTACTTACAGATGCGACCGAACCGAAGGAATGAAATCATCGCCGCTACCATCCGGGAAGCGGCCCGGCACGGGGTCAGCGGTTCCACCGTCCGGGGTATCGCCGCGGAGGCCGGAGTCACCGAGGGGGCGATATACCGCCACTTCTCCAGCAAGGAGGAGCTGTGCCAGGCGGCGTACTGTCAGATCGTCGCCGAGATGGCGGAGCAGAAACAGGAGATTGTTCATGGCCCTGGATCGATACCATCCAAATTCCGGTCCTGGATACAGATGACTTTCGAGTATTTCGACCGCTTCCCCGATGCTTTTTCCTACGTCCTGCTCAAGGATCACGATTTCCCACCGGAGATCCGGGAGGTCGCTGCGCGGCAGGGGCAGATGTTGACCGGCTTGATCGAGGAGGCGGCCGCTGCAGGGGAGATCGACGAGATCGATCCGAAGCTGGCTGTCTGCCATTTCACCGGCCTCATGCTCAACCTCCCAAGGTTGATCGGCGAATCCTCGCTTCCGGGACCGGCCGTGCACTACCTCGACGACGTCGTCGAGGCGGTCTATCGCGTCTTCGGGATTGACGCCGGCAAGGAGGAGACAGATCGTGCCGGAGGATAACAACCGCGTCCTGGTGCTCGCCCCGCACACCGACGACGGCGAATTCGGCTGCGGCGGCACGATCAGCCGCCTGATCGAGGAGGGGCGCCAGGTTTTCTATGCCGCCTTCTCGACCGCGGAGGAGTCGGTGCCTGCGGAGTTTCCACCCGACGTCCTGGAGACCGAGGTGAGGGAAGGCACGCGCGCGCTCGGGATCGCCAGCGAAAACCTGCTGGTCTACAAGTACCGTGTCCGCCACCTCCCGCACGTCCGCCAGGAGATCCTCGAAGAGCTGGTGCGTCTGCGGCGGGACCTGCGACCCTCGACCGTATTTCTCCCCAGCAGCCACGACCTGCACCAGGATCACCAGACTGTCTACATGGAGGGCCTGCGCGCCTTCAAGATGGAGACTGTGCTGGCGTACGAGCTTCCCTGGAACAACATCAGCTTCGACTGCCGCCATTTCGTCGTGCTCCAGCGCCGCCACGTCGGCACCAAGGTCGCGGCGCTCAGGTGCTACCGGTCTCAGCAATCCCGGCCATACAGCGATGAGGATTTCATCTGGAGCTGGGCGAGAAGCCGCGGGGTCCAGATCTCCGTCCAATACGCCGAGGCCTTCGACGTGTTGCGGTGGGTCCTGCCATGAGCCCTGCCGGAAGCGGGCGCCGGGTGGGCGGAAGCCGTGTTCTCACCGCCCACCAGCCCAACTACCTGCCCTGGCTCGGCCTCTTTCACAGGGTCGCGCAGGCCGACGTATGGGTCCTCGCCGACGACGTTCAGTTCAGCAAGCACGGGTACACGAACCGGGTGCGGGTGCGCACCGCCGGGGGATGGCAGTGGCTGACGGTCCCGGTCAGGACCAGGAGGAAAGGGGGGCAGCAGATCCGGCAGGTGGAAACCAACGGCTCGAACTGGCAGTCGAAGCATTGGAGGACCCTGGAGTGGAACTACCGCAGCAGTGCCCATTTCGACGACTTCGCGCCTTTCCTGGCGAGCTTCTATGCGGAGACGCGGTGGCGCCACCTCGTCGACGTCAACGTCGCCCTCTGCGATTTCCTTCGGGGCCAACTCGGCATCGAGGTGGAGGCGCGGCTGAGCTCGAGCATGGAGCTGCGCCGGGAACGGAGCGAGCGGCTCGCCGACATGGCGCTCGCCTGCGGCTGCGACGTCTATCTCGCCGGCGCAGGGGGCTCGCGGGCGCTACCTTGAGGAGTCCTGCTTCGCCGAGGCCGGCGTCGAGCTGAGGTTCGTCGATTTCGAGCACCCGGAGTACCGCCAGTGCTTTCCCGGTTTCGAAGCCAACTTGACCGCCCTCGACCTGCTGTTCAACTGCGGAGCGGAGTACGCGCGAAGGGTGCTGGAGAGTGCGAGGAACTGACAGCCCATTGATTAAGTTGCTCTGCAGGCGAGGCCGGGTCATGGCCGCCGAAGACAAGGCGCGCAACCGGGTCGAATCGCAGGGGATCCGGGGAGGGGGCGCAACGCCGGCTACGGAAGGCCCTTCCGAGCGTTCCGTAGCCGAAGGGTCCGAGGCCGTCAGGGCCCGTAGCCCAGATGGACATTTTCAACGGGCGGCCAAGGTTTGCCAGCTGACCAACGTGCACAGCCCGCTGGACCAGCGTATCTACTACAAGGAGGCCTTCAGCCTGGCTGCAGCCGGGTACGAGGTCTGCGTGGCGGGCCCGGGTTCTCGCGACATGGAGGGGGTGCGCGAGGGAGTGCGGGTGGTGACCGTTCCGCGGGGCCGCGGGTTTTCCGGGCGCCTCGGCAACGCCCTCAGGCTGTTCCGCAAGGCCGCTTCGATGCGCGCCGACATCTACCACTTCCACGATCCCGAGCTGCTGCCGCTCGGGCTGCTGTTGCGCCTGATGGGGAGCGAGGTCATCTACGACTGCCACGAGCATTTCCCCCAGACGGCGTACGTTCGCCGCTGGGTCCCCGGAATGCTTCGCGGTTCGCTAGCGGCCGCCCTCGACCGCCTGGAGCGCTTCATTGCAAGGCATCTCAGCGGCGTGCTCGGGGTGGTCGAGGAACAGGGGAGCAGGTTCGGCCACCGGCCGTTCGCCGCGGTGAAGAACTTTCCCCGCCTCGAATGGTTCCAAGCCAACGGCCGCCTCGCCGAGAGCGGACATCCGGAGGAGTGCGAGCTCCTTCACCTCGGATCCCTGTCGGCCGACCGCGGCAGCGATTTCCTCGTCGACGTCATGCGCGAGCTCGGGAAGACGCATCCCGGGGTCCGGCTGCGCGCCATCGGCCGCTTCCACACCGGGCAGGACGAGGCGAACTTCCGCGGCCGCCTGGAAACCTGCGGTCTGCAGAACCGCATCCTCTGCCAGCAGGAGCTGGTCCCCTACGACCGTCTCGGGCAGGAGATCCGGCGCCACCGGATCGGCTTGATTCCCGGCCAGGTTTCCGTGAAGAACCTCGCTCCCTTCATCCCTACCAAGCTTTTCGAGTACCTTGCCTGCGGAATCCCGGTGGTCGCCAGCGACCTGCCTTCCATCAGGGCCTTCTACGAGGAGGGGGACTGGGGAGCGATCGCCGACCCGTCGGATCCGGCGGCTCACGCGCGGGAGATCGCGCGACTGCTGGAAGCTCCTGCCGCCGCGGCAGAAAAGGGACACCGGGGCCGGGCCCTGGTCGAGGAGCGCTACAACTGGGGGCTCGAGTCCCGGAAGCTGATCGCCTTCTACGACCGCATCCGCAACGGCAGCAGCATTGATCCCGAAAAGGAGGAGTGATTCCGGTGTGATGAAAATGCCTTCCATGCTCGATCGCCGAGGTTTTCCCGCGGCGCTGGCTTTCCTGGCGCTGGCGGCGGCGGCCCCCCCGCTTTTCGCCGGTGCCTGGAGCCAGGAAAAGGGAAGCCTCTACCTCAAGTTTTCCGGCATTTCCTACTCGTCGGACGAGGTCTACAACGACATGGGAGACCGCCAGCCCATGGGGGAGGAGAACGATTCCTTCGACGGCTCGCAGGGGTTTCTCTACGCCGAGTACGGGCTCCGTCACCGCCTCACCGTTATCGCGCAGGCGAACGCCGGAGTCCTGGTGTCGGAGAACCGGCTGGTGCAGAGGGAGACGAGGGGGATCGGCGACGTCGACATCGGGGCCAGGTACCAGCTGACAGACGGCCCCGTCGTCCTTTCTCCGTTAGTGACCTTCAAGCTGCCCACGGGATACCACGCCGACTACGATCCCCCGTTCGGAACCGGGAAGATCGACGCCGAAGTGCGCATCCTGGCCGCCCGCTCGCTGTATCCGCTGCCGCTGTACGTCGGACTGGAGGGGGGGTACCGGATGCGCGGGGGCGAGTACTCCAACCAGGTACCGTGGTTTGTAGAGGTCGGCGTTACTCCGCATCCCAGGCTGTTCGCGAAGGCGTACGTCGAGGGCAAGGACACCCGGGTGAGCGAGGACACCGAGGATCTCGGCGTGGTCGGGGGCTCGGTCCAGGTGTCGGAAGGGGATTTCGCCAAGGCCGGCCTGAACGCGGCCTGGAACCTCCAGGGCCCCTTCTGGGTAGACGTTCTGGCCGAGCGCACGATTTCCGGAGAGAACATCGGCGCCGGTGCCTCCCTCGGCATCGGCGTTTCCTGCAGTTACTGATGCAACGCGGGAGAGGGAATGAAATGAAGAAGCAACAGAGCCGCCGGCGTTTTCTGCAATCGAGCGGTAGTGGTCGCCATTTCGGCGCTGGTCCCGCAGTGGGGGTGCGACAGCAACAAGGTGACCTTCCGGGAGATGCCCACCGCACCGCCCATGGACATGCCCCCCGACACCCCGATGGAGGAGATGCCGGAGGCCAGGATCACCCCGAACAGCCGCTTCTACCTGCAGTCGATCAACGGGCAGAACTACGACCCGAAGATCGACGCGGCCAACTGGAGCCTGCGCGTCGACGGGCTGGTCGACAACGCGGTGGAGTCGCTGGCCTATGAGGCGATCACCTCCATGCCGCTGGTGCGCCAGACGATGACGATGCAGTGCATCGGGAACTGGATCGGCGGGCCCCTGGTGGGGAACGCCGAATGGGGAGGCACCCCGTTGAGCAACCTGCTCGACATGGCCGGTGTCGGCGAGGACGCCATCCGCGTGAAGTTCTACAGCGTCGACGATTACACGACCTCCATCCCGCTGGAGCGGGCGCTGCGGGAGGAATGTCTGCTGGTGTGGGAGATGAACGGCGAGGTGCTGCCGTCGAAGCACGGCTTCCCGGTGCGCCTGATAAACCCGGGTCACTACGGCCAGAAGATGCCGAAGTGGATCACGCGAATCGAGCTGATCGACGAGGTCTACCTGGGCTACTGGGAGAGCAAGCCGAAGAACAAGCCGTTCAAATGGTCGGACGACGCGATCGCCACCATCAACTCGCGAATCGATTCGCCGCTGTCGCTGTGGGACGACGTCAAGGATCCGGCCAACGGCGGGGTCACAATGCGCCTGCAGACCATACGCGGGGATGCCGACACGGTGTTCTCCATACACGGGATCGCCATGGCCGGGGAGCGCAAGGTCGACATCGTCGAGGTGAGCACGGATGGCGGGGCTACCTGGGAAGAGGCGCAGGTACTCAACCACCCGCGCGAAAACGTCTGGACAGCCTGGCGCTACGAGTGGCCTCTGCCGCCCTCGGGCCGCTACGAGATTGTCGCCCGGGCCACCGACAACGCCGGGGACAGGCAGCCGGCCGAAGACAAGGGGGCCGATCTCTACGACGGCCGCACCGGCTGGCACCGCGTGCCGATCGACGTCGTGCGCACGGAGGTGTAGTGGGTGTTCCGGGAACAGCTTGGGGAATCGAAGGCCCCGGGAACCCTGCCGGCGAGGTGCGCGATGGAGCCATACGGGGGGGGAATACTGCGAACGGGCCATGCCGCGCGCCGTGATGCAGCGCCGACCCGATTCCCCCCGAAATTGCGTGCGTAGGCTCTAGTCTTCGGGGAACCAGTTCCCGATCTTGTCGCGAATCGCCAGGGCCTGCCTGGGGCTCGAGATCTCGAATTTGCTGCGGGGCAGGTAGGATCCGTCGCGCTTCTGGTAGCGCCTGATCGACACCTTCTGCGGGCCGTATTCGCCGGATTTGCGATCGAGATCCTGGTAGAGAAACATGATCGTCGTCCAGGATCCCTTGCTCAGCACCTCCTTGTCGAGCTGCTTGCGCAAAACCTTCCCGTCTTCTTCGTACTGAATCGTCAGTTCATCTACTGTTTCAGCCATGAATTCTAATTAACGGCTCCCCCGGCGGCGGGGCAAACTTTGCCGCCGACATGCTTGCCCTGCCCGCAGTTGCCCTGGTTCGCAGTTCCTTGCCGCCCTGTACAGGGGGCCATATACTGACTTGAAACAAGCAGAAAGGACCCGGATCATCCCTGCCAATACGAGGATCGAGGACAAGTACGAGCTGGAGGAAGGCACCGTTTTTCTCACCGGCATCGAGGCGATCGTGCGCCTGCTGGTGGAGAAGCAGCGCCGCGACGAGCAGCAGTCGGGGGCCGGCGCAGTCAACCAGACGTACGTCTCCGGGTACGAGGGGTCGCCTCTGGGAGGGCTGGACCTCGAAATCGTCTCCCAGCTCGAGGTCCTGAACCGGCGCGGGCGCACGGTACACCAGTTCGGCATCAACGAGAAGACCGCGGCCTCGGCCATGCTCGGTACCCAGTACGCACCCTCGGCCGACGTCGACGCCTTCTGGTACGGCAAGGCGCACGGCACCATGTGGATCCCGGACGAAGTCTGGCTCGCCAACCTCGCCGGTACCAGCGGCAGCGGATCGATGGTGCTCCTGTGCGGGGAGGACCACCGTTCGAAGAGCTCGGTATCCCCGGGCAGCAGCGACTGGGTCCTGCGCGGCAGCATGGTTCCGATCTTCTACCCGGCCAGCATCGAGGAGATCCTCAGCCTCGGGATGCACGCCATCCACCTGTCCCGCCACCTCGGGGTGGTGACGGCGCTCAAGCTCGCGACCCCGCTCTGCGACGGCGCCGGAACGGTCCGTCTCGACGAGGTACGCCCGGACATACACCTGCCGGGGGACGACTTCGAGAAGCGGTTCAACCCGATCGTCATGGCCCTCGGGGCGCTGCCGATGCAGAAGGAGCTGGTCGAGGAGAAGCTCCCCCTGGTCGAGGAGTACGTCCGGCTCAACCGGCTCAACCGGATTCACCCGGCCAACGGCACCCGCCCGGCCGCGGCCGGCATCATCGCCACCGGCAAGTCCTTCCCCGACGTCAGACAGGCGCTGGAGATCCTCGGCGCCGAGGTCCCGGTGCTGCAGCTGTCGGTGACCTACCCGCTCGACCAGGAGATCATCCGCGAATTCGCCCGCACCCCCGGCTTGCGGACCATCTACCTTGTCGAAGAGCCCGGACCCTTTGTCGAAGAGGGGGTGAAAGCCGCCCTCTGGGGCTCGTCCGTGGAGGGGGTGTACGGTCAGTACGACGAAGAGGGAAAACCGTTCGTGCCCTCCTGGGGGGAAGTCGACCCCGAAGGAATCGCCCAGCTGCTGGGACCGCGTCTCCTCCCCTCGGCCCCGTCGTCGGCATCCGCGCTGTACAGCCGGCTGGAGGATATCCTCGGGCGCACTTACTCCGAGGTCCCGAAGGTCGCCCCGATGTCGTGCGGGGGATGTCCCTACAACAGCTTTCGCGACCTGAAAGGGGAGAAGCCCGGGGGCGCCATCGGCTGCAGCTCGATCCGGGCGATGGAGGCCTACGACTACGGGGTGCTCTACATCCCGACCATGGGTGCGGGAGGCTCGATCTACAGCGGCACCGCGCCCTTCAACGGCAACAGGCACAGCTATCAGTACCTCGGCGACGGCAGCTATTTCCACAGCGGCAGGGGGGCCGTTCAGAGCTGCGTGCAGGGGGACGTCAACATCACCTTCCTGCTGCTGTTCAACGGCGCCGTTGCCTTGACGGGAGGACAGCGGCCCGGGGGCCAGCGCAGCGTCGCCGAGGTCGCCGGGGAGCTCCTCGCCCTCGGGGTGCGGCAGGTCGGGATCGTCAGCGAGGAGCCGCAGCGCTACCGCTCTCTGAACCGGGAGAACGTCCGCGTGTTCGGCCTCGACCGCCACGCCGAGGCGCTCGCCCATTTCAAGGGAGTCGGCGGCACCACGGCGCTGATCCTCGACAAGGAATGCGCCACCGAGAAGGGGCGCCGGCGGCGGCGTCTGGGCGAGCGGCCCGAGAGCTACATCCTCGTTCACGAGAGGCTGTGCGAGGGGTGCGGCGACTGTTACCGGCAGTCGGAGGGCTGCGCCGCGCTCTACGGTACGGAGACCGAATTCGGGGAGAAGACGCAGATCCGCCAGGCCAGCTGCGTCCAGGATGGCCTCTGCGTCGACGGGGAATGTCCCTCGTTCGTCAAGGTCACCCCCCGCTCCGACTCCGTGGGGCTGCGCCGTGCGACCCCGGAGCCGCTCCGCGATCTGCCGGAACCGGCGCTCGATTTCGACCTGCGAACCGAGGACTACACCATCTTCGCGGTCGGCCGCGGCGGCACCGGGGTGGTGACGATTGCCCACCTCGTCGCCTACGCCGGCATGATCGACGGGCTCAACGTGTACCTGTCGAACAACACCGGCCTGGCGCAGAAGGGCGGCCCGGTTGAAGCCCCGATCGTCCTGAGCCGCCGCCGCCAGCCGGTGTTCAACCGGCTGTTTCCCGGTTCCGCGGACCTGTATCTCGGCTTCGATCTGCTGCGCGCCGCCGAGCCCGGGAACCTGAAGTTCGCCTCATCCGATCGCTCCGTCGCCCTGGTCAGCTCGACGCGCATTCCGACGGCCCGGATGAACCGGAATCCCGGGGGGAAATTCCCCGATCCGGATCACCTTGCCGGGCTGATCGATCAGTGCAGCCGCAAGTCGGACAATATCTACATCGACACCTTCTGGCTCGCGGAGAAGCTGTTCGGCGACAGCCTGTACGCCAACATGCTGCTGCTGGGAGCGGCGTACCAGGCCGGGCGTCTTCCCCTGAGGCCGGCCTCCATAGAGGCGGCCATCGCCCTGAACGGCAAAGCCGTGGAGGCCAACGTTCAGGCGTTCCGCTGGGGCCGCCTTGCCGTGGCCGACCCGGGGCGGATGCAGGCGCACGTCGGCCCGGTCGCCCCCGACGAGGAGGACCTCATCCGCGAAAGCCGCGGCAGGCTCGGCAGTGACAGCGAGCGCTCCCTCCACGACGAGGCGCTGCAGTCGATCGACCTGCCGGCCGAGCTGGCAGCCCGTTTCAGCACCCGGATCGCCGATCTGATTTCCTACCAGGACGAGGCGTACGCGAGGGAGTACGTCGATTTCGTGCGCTCGGTCGCCGCCGTCGAAGCCGGGCCGCGGGGGGACCGGCCGCGGCCTTTGACCCGGGCGGTGATTCTCAACCTGCACAAGCTGATGGCATACAAGGACGAGTACGAGGTGGCGCGGCTCGCCCTCGACCGGGTATCAGCGGAGCGACTGGCAGGGATGTTCGACGGGGAGGTGAGAATCTCCCACTACCTCAATCCCCCCACCTTGAGGCGTTTCCGGGTCGGCAAGATCGCCGTCGGCCCCTGGTTCCGGCCGCTGTTCTCCTGCCTGCGCGCCTTGCGGGGGCTGCGCGCCACGCGCTGGGATCCCTTCGGCCGCACCCCCTGCAGGAAGCTCGAGCGCGAGCTGGTGACATGGTACAGGAGCTTGCTGCAGGAGGTGGCCGAGCTGTTGTCGCGGCCCGGGACCACTGCCGGGGATCGCACCCGGGCGGTGGAGATCGCCGAGGCACCCGATTCGATTCGCGGGTACGAGCAGGTCAAGATCGAGTCCGCGGCGAAAGCGAGGGCGCAGGCGGAGGCACGTCTGCAGCAGCTGCGAGGCGGGGCGGACCGCCGATAGGGAGCAGGCGGGACCGGGGAATCAGCGCAGGCGGACTTCTACCACCTCACCCGAGCGCCGGGCCTTGCGCATCGACCTGAGAAGGGCGAGGGCTCCCGCTGTTTCCTCGCTGGGAGTCGGCTCGACAGCGACACCTTCGACGACGGCCCGGCAGAAGGCTCGAAGCCATTCCGGTTCGGGTCGCAGGCCGGGCGGTTGCCGCACTTCCTGGCCCCCCGGTCCGAAGGCGACGACCCGGTTGGCCGCGGCGGCGTAGGTCAGGATTCCACCGCTTCCCAGAAACAGGTAATCCCCCTCGGGAGCCCCGGCCCGGATCGCAGAGAGCTGGGCGGTAGCGCGATTTGCGAAAGAAACAGTAGCCGTCGCGTGCGCGACCCTGCCCGCCGAGGTCGCGGTGACGTGGAGGCGCGTTGGATCGGAACGGGTCAGGGCCGCAGCCTGGTCGCAGGCATCGGCCAGGGCCCACCAGATCGCCGTCATTCCAACCCCCGCAGCTTCGACCGCGGCGCGCAGGAAGACCGGCTTGCCGAAGTCGTCTGCGGCGCTGGCTTTCAGCATCCGCGCATGCGCCCTCCCATGCTCGTACAGACCCCCCCAGCTCAACCCCAGTCCGTGTTTGCGGGCCGTCCCGCGAACCGCCTCGAGACCGTCTGAAGTGGTTGCAGGCAGGCCGCGGCAGAGCACGTGAAAGCCGGCCTCCAGGGCGGCGCCGACGTCGCGCTCGAGGTTCCGGTACGGCGACAGGAAACAGGCGATCCTTCTGTTGTCATCAGTGGCGGACAGGGCGCTGTCGACCGTGTCGAACGAGGGAATTCCCGGAATTCGCCCGTGGCCGGCGACGGAGGCGACCTCCAGGCCCGCGGCGAGCTCCTCGACGAGGGGCCGCTGGTCTCTGCCAGCGATGAGGCAGACCGCGCCGCTCACGAGCCACCCCTTTCCAATAGGCTCACGGGCCCGTTTTCGACGATGGAGCGGTATCCGGCGAGAAGGATCTCCATGTGGTCGCGGGCCTCGGCCACGGAGTAGAGCGGCCGCCGCTCCTCGTCGATCGCCGCCACGAGATCCTCCAGGCCGTTGGCGAGGCAGGGATCGTCTACCAGGGGGGAAGCCGTGGTCGGCGATGGGGTGTGCCACTGCATCGGATCTTCGGCGGGAGGGTGGTAGTCGGAGGCCGTGATGGTCCGGCTGAGCGTCGTTTCCAGCAGCGGGCGCTTGGCATCTACCAGGGCGCTGCGCTGGCTGCCGACGAGCCAGGCTCGCGACGGCCCTCCGGCCGCATGAGTGGCCACCCCGACCCTTCCCGCGCACAGGGTCGCCACGCGGCCTCCGGCATCGACGAGGGTCATGGTGGCGAAATCCTCGGCGCGGTGGGCAGTATGCTGGGCGAAGAAGTGCGCCCCGCCGTGGGCCAGCACCTGCCTGATCGGCCCGAAGCAGCGCTGCACCAGTCCCACCGAATAGGCCCCGACCGTAAGCAGCTCGCGCTTGATGTCGGGGAACTTCCAGCGGCCTGCCGGCAGGAAGTCGTCGGGGACCGACAGGTCGGGGGCCGGCCAGCCCTTGCAGAAAAGGATATCGGAGTGAACCCCCAGCAGCTCTCCGAGGTCGCCGCTGTCGATCAGCTCGCGGCACCGGCTCACCAGGGTGCCGTAGGTGTAGCTCGGCACGATCGCCCTGACCCCGGACCGGGCCACGGCGTCGACGACGGCGTCGCATTCGTCGAGGTTGCCGCCCATGAACTTGTCGATCCAGAGGTGCTTTTCGGCGCGGGCGGCGCGCACCGCCAGGTCGGAACGGCGCTCGATCTCGTGGCCGATGCTGACGATGTCGACCCCTTCTATTTCGAGAGCCTCGTCAACCCCCTCGACATAGGGAACGCCGATCTCCCGGGCCCGCTTCCGGTTCAGGTCCTGCAGATGGGGCTCGATGTCCGCTTCGTCGGAGACGGCGAGGATGCGCAGGCGCGGATGGCTGCGGAAGAGGGGGACGAAGGTGTCCTGGTGGCTGTGGCGGCTGAAGCTGACAAGCAGCACGCCGTAGGTGGCGGGCATTCCGGTTCAGGCTGGTTGGGGTGAGCGCTCGCCGAGGGCGTCGGTCCTGCGTGAGAAGGGACAGGCGGGCAAGATAGTCAGGGTCAAAATCTCTGTAAACCGGACTTCCTCCGGCTTCTCCTGCGAGCGGTGCAAGTACCGGAGGGCAGCAGTTGGGTTCCGTCAGGTTCCGCGGGTGTTGCCCCACAGATCGATCTGCAGCCGGCCGCTGTAGCTGAAGCCTTCCCGCTTGCAGACCTCGGCCACCCAGCGCCCGCGGGCCCTCAGCTGCTCGCCGTCTACCCCCTCCGGCATCAGGAATACCTGGCGCCGGGGGATCGAAAGCTCCTCGACGAGGCGCACCACCTCGGCCGTATCCTCCTCTTCCTGCAGCACGAACTTGAACTGGAGATCGATTCCCGACTCAAGGTACCGCGACAGCGGCTCGAAGCGGTTGTTGCGCAGATGGAGGGCCCGCTCCGCAGCGTGGCGCCGCCCCGGGGTGCTGTTGGCGAGCTTGGGGGAGAGGCTGAAGAAATCGGGCCGCACCTCGGGCTGGAAGATCGTCGCTGCGGTCTCGATGGTGGTGTGGTGTCCGCGTTCTCTCAACGCCTCGACGAGAGGGGCGAGGTCTTTCTGCAGAAGCGGCTCACCGCCGGTGATCACCGCGTAGGGAACGGCACTCCAGGCCTCGGTTTCCGCCATGATCGCGGCCACGCTCATGTCCCTGCCCTCCGGGTTCCAGGAGGTGTAGGGGGTGTCGCACCAGGAGCACCTCAGGTTGCATCCGGAGGTGCGGATGAAGATGCACGGTACGCCGGTGTAGCGACCCTCCCCCTGAAGGGTGTGGAAGATCTCCGATATCAGCATCTGCCAAGGGTTGGGAAAGAGCTCATCCGCCGAGCAGCTGGTCGATCTTGGCGGCGCAGATGAAGTCGTTTTCCGAGAGGCCGTCTATTGCGTGGGTGCGGTACTTCACCTTGCAGGCCCTGTATCCGACCTCGAGATCGGGGTGGTGGTTCTCCCTGTTGGCGAGCCAGGCAACGGCGTTGACGAACGATATCGTCTCGAAATAGTTGCGGAAACGGAACCTCTTCTCGATGCGGCCGGCGACCGCTTTCCACCCGGGGACGGAGGCGATGTGGGCCTCGATTTCCGCCTCGGTCAACGGAGGCACGCCGGCTTCGCACGGCTTGCAGGATCTGGCTGCCAGGTCGGTCATGGGAATGCGGATCTCCCGGTAATAGGTCGGCGAAATCGCAGCTTGCACGACGAAAGGTACCTCTGCGAGCAGGGCCCTTCAAACGTACATTGTCATGCGGTCGACCGCGGCGCTCGTGGTTGCCCGGACACGAGACGCAGGCGATTCGACGTGAGGCGGAAAATGGGAATGGAGAGCACCTACAGGACGCTGATAGAACAGATCGGGGAGGATGCCGGACGCGAAGGACTTGCCCATACGCCCGCGCGCGCGGCAAGGGCCATGGGCTACCTCACCCAGGGGTACCGGTCCTCCCCGGCCGAGGCCGTCGGGGGCGCCATCTACGATTCCTGCTCCGACGAAATGGTGGTGGTCAAGAACATCGAGCTGTACTCGCTGTGCGAGCACCACGTCCTGCCGTTCTTCGGCAAGTGCCACGTAGCCTATCTGCCCAGGGGCAGGGTGATCGGACTGTCGAAGGTGGCGCGCATCGTCGACGTGTTCGCCCGGCGCCTCCAGATCCAGGAAAACCTCACCATGCAGATCGCCGACTCGCTGATGGATCTGCTCGATCCCCTCGGGGTGGGGGTAGTCATCCAGGCGCGTCACCTCTGCATGATGATGCGCGGGGTGGAGAAGCAGAACTCAGAGATGGTGACTTCGCGCATGCTGGGAAGCTTCCGGGAAAACGGGCAGACGAGGTCCGAGTTCCTATCCCTGATCGCGGACTGAGCCCGGCTTCCTGCGCCGCCGCGGCGATCGCCTGGGCCGCGGCGCTTGTCGTTTCCGGACCCGCGGCAGCGGAGAAAATCCCGTATGCCCCCGGCGAGGTCCTGGTCCAGTGGTCGCAGGGGACCGCGGCAAAGATCACCGCAGGATCGCCGCCGCTGCTCGACCAGTTGCCTCCGGAATACGGCTGGGTCGAGGAGACCCCCGTGGTTTCCGCACGGCCGCTGGCCGCGGCCAAGGCCCGCGCCGGCGCCTCGGGAATGGCCGCCTGGAGCCTGTTGCGATACAGCGCCGATATCGATCCCGCCGCGGTTGCCCGGGACCTTCGAGGCCGCGCGGTCGTGGCGCGAGCCCACCCCAACTATCTCCGCTCCTTCGCCTCCCCCCCGAACGATCCGCTTTTTGCCGAGCAGGGGAACCTCGAAGCCATCGGCTGGGACGAGTCGCTTGCAACGGGTGGGGAGGTAGTCGTCGCCATCATCGATTCCGGCATCGACGGCGAGCATCCCGACCTCGCCTCCCAGCTGTGGCTCAACCCGGTAGAGGCGGACGGGCTCGCCGGGGTCGACGACGACGGCAACGGCTACGTCGACGACGTGACAGGCTGGGATTTCACCGACGCACCCGGGCTGCCCGGCGAAGGGGATTTCCGCATCCGTGACCCCGACCCGGATGACGAGTCCGGGCACGGCACGCACGTGGCCGGTATCGTCGCCGCCGCGGCGGGCAACGGCATCGGCGTCGCCGGGGTCGCACCGGGGGTGAGGGTGATGGTCCTGCGCGCCGGCTTCACGGTTTCCGGCTCCGGTTATCTCGAGGATGACGACATCGCCGCGGCCGCGGTGTACGCCGTCGACCAGGGCGCCGACATACTCAACATGAGCTTCGGCGATCCGGTTTTCTCCCCCGTCATCGGGGATGTCGTCCGCTACGCCCGCTCCGCGGGCTGCCTCGTCGTGGCCGCGGTCGGAAACGAGGGGAACGACGAGGTCTTCTACCCGGCGCGTATGGAGGAGGTCGTGGCCGTGGCCGCCGCGGACGACGAGGGTCAGCCGCTCGCTTTCTCCAACTGGGGATACAGCGTCGACATCGCCGCCCCCGGGCTCGCCGTCCACGGACCGGTGCCCGGCGGGGGGTACGCAGAGCGCTCCGGCACATCGATGGCGGCTGCGCATGTCTCAGGGGTCGCTGCGGTTGCCTGGTCGCGCCAGCCGCAGCTCACCGCGGTGCAGGTGCGCGGCGCCCTGGCGAACAGCGCTGCAGATATCGCCGCCCCGGGGTGGGACCGCTGGTCGGGTTCGGGCCTCGTCCAGATGGCGGCAGCCCGTATCGGCGAGCCGGCCGCGGTCGCCATCACCGAGCCGGCTTCGGGCGCAGTCCGGGCCGGGGAGGTTACGGTTCGCGGCCGCGTCTGGGGCGAAGGGGTGGAGTACGACCTCAGCTGGGGCCGGGGCCCGTTTCCCGAGTCCACCGAGCTCCTGCACAGCGGCAGAACCCGCGCCGGCGAGAACCGATTCGAGGTCAGCTGGCCTACAGCGGGACTCGCCCCTGGCCCATACCTGCTGCGGCTGCTGGCGGTCGCGGGGGGGAACAGGCATTCGCAGCGGCTTCTGCTCGATCTCCGGCAGGACGCGGCAGCGGTGTCGGATCTGCGCCTGGAACGCGTCCTGAACGGACCGGGGTGGACGGACATCCTGCGCTGGGAAACGAGCGCGCCTGCGGCCGGGACGGTGATTCTTCTCGAGCCCGCATCGGGGGACACGGTACTGCAGATTCCCCTTGGCGGCGATCGACTCGAGCACTCGGTGTCCCTGCCGAAAGATCTCCTGCACGGAGAGTACAGGGCTGTCGTGGTGCCGGAAGCCGACGCCTGGGAAAGCGCCGGGAGGTTGGACATCGACATCGGCGGCACCGGCATCCGCCGCTGGACGCTGAGGCAATCGGGCACACTCCCGGACGGGTACCTGCTGTCGCGGCCGACCGATTTCGACGCCGACGGAATCCCGGAGATCGTGGCGATGGGCTACGGAGGAGCCGGGTACAATCCGACCGCCTTCTTCGAGCTGCCCTCCGGTTCGAGGGCCGTTCACCTCTCCTCGAGGCCGTTCATCCCGTGGAACGCCCACGATCTCGACGGCGACGACAGGGTGGAGATCATGGCGGTCGATGCCGAGCGGGTGCGCCTGCTGGAATCCGCGAAGCCCGGCGCCTTTCCGACCGAGGTGGCCTTCGAGGTCACCCAGGTCTGGGGAGGAGAGGTGGCTGACGGGGACGGGGACGGGCGCATGGAGATGTTCCTGCGCTCCAGCCGCTCCGAGCAGTTCCGCGTTTTCGAGAGCCGCGGCGACGATTCCTTCGCGGAGACCGGAGCCCTCGCAAACCCATCGGAGGGTCTGGACGGCCTCGGGGACCGCCAGGTCGCCGCGGACCTCGACGGCGACGGCAGCCTCGAGCTGCTCGCCGGGGACGAGGACGGGGATCTGTTCATCTACGAGAGCATCGGCGACGACACCTGGCGCCACACCTGGCACGAGCGCCTGGAATCGGGAGACAGCCGCGTGGTGGGAGGGCCGTTCGACACCGACGCCGACGGGCGCCTCGAATTCGCCGTCGCCAGCCTGGCCGCCGACCTGTTCGACCCGGGGGAGACGAGATGGAAGGCGGCGGTTTACGAAGCCTCAGGGGACAACCGCTACGAACCGCGCTGGAGCGCCGAGGTCGTCGCCGGGGCGAGCGCCGGCAACGGCATCAGCTCCGGGGATTTCGACGGCGACGGAGTTCCGGAAATCGTCCTGGCCCTGGTGCCCAACCTGTATGTGCTGAGAGCGGATCCCTCCGGCGCCATGGAGCCTGTCTGGCACATGGAGGTCGCCAGGGTGTACCGGCCTCTGGTCGCCGACGTCGACGCCGACGGGGTCGTCGATCTCGTAGCCAACTCCGGGGAGGCCCTGGAGGTGCATTCGCTGCCTTCGGGCGACAACCGGTCCCCCCGCCTCGATGCGCCGGCGAGCTTCTCGGCTCATGCCGGTGGCGAGCGGTCGGTCCTGCTCTCGTGGACAGCGGTGCCAGCGGCGGGCGGTTACCGCCTGTTTCGTGCCGACGGCGATGAGCCGGACCTGCAGGTTCTGGTGGAGTCGCTCCGGGACACCCGCCATGAAGACGGGGACGTCTCAGCCGGAAATGCCTACAGGTACGCGGTTGCCGCCCTGGATTCGCTCTCGGGGGAAGCGGGCCACCGGTCGCGGGAAGTCACCGTTACCCCGGAGCCGAACCCGCGGATCGAAGCGGTCCTGCGCGCCTCGGAAAACCAGCTGTCGGTGTGGTTCGACTCGGAAATGGGCAGGGAGATCGGCGAGCATTTCCGCTACAGGATCGAGGGCCTCGGCATCCCCGGCTCCGCGGCCGTGCACGCCGGCGCCACGCGGGTTCTGCTCACCTTTTCCGCTCTGCCGTCCGCGGGGGAGTTGGCGCTGGCGACCCGGGGCCTGCGCAACAGCAGGGGGACCCCCCTCGAGTCGGAACGGTTCCTTTTCGAGCTGTCCCCGGCGGCCGCGGCGATACGCCTGGTGCGCGCCGACCCCGAAACCCCGACACGCCTCGTCCTGCACTTCAGCGAGCCGGTCGCGTTGAACGCGGAGGAAGCGGCAGGGGGGTCCGGGTTCGCCGGCCGCCACTTCGCCGTCGACGGGGGCCGCGTTCGCATCGAGGATCTGATCCTCGATGACGGCCGAATCGTTCTCGTCCTTTCGGAAGAGACGCCCCTGCGGGCCGCGGGACGCAGCTACGAGGTCGCCGTAGTCGACCTCGCCGACGGCACCGGGCGCGCCATCGAGGGCGCGGTTTTCGTCCTGCTGTCCGCCGCCTCTCTCGCCGGGGTATCGGTGTTTCCCAACCCGTTCGACCCGGCCCTCGGCGAAGTCACCGTTGCCGGCCTGCCGGTCGCATCCGAGGTCATGGTGGCGACGATTTCCGGAGAGGTGGTCTGGACGCAGTCGGAGGAGGACGGGGACGGGGGGGTTCGCTGGGACGGCCGCAACGCGGCAGGGAGACCGGTCGATGCCGGCCTGTACCTGGTGCGCGTCGCTCACCAGGGTGCAACGCAGCTGCGAAAGCTCGCCGTCATCCGGGGGCGCTGAGGGGAAAAAGCAAAGCGGGCGGGAGCCCGAAGCCCCCGCCCGCCACTGCCGGGAAACGCTGCGACCCGCTGCTAGTGCGGGTGTCCGTGACCGCCTGCTGGGGACGCGGGGGCCTCTTCTTCCGGCTCCTCGGCCACCAGCGCCTCGGTGGTCAGCAGCAGGGAGGCGATCGACGCGGCGTTGCTCAGCGCCGTCTTCACGACCTTGGTCGGGTCGATCACACCCATCTGGATAAGGTCGCCGTACTCCTCGCTGTGGGCGTTGTACCCGTAGCTGCCCTTCCTGCTGCGAACCTCTTCGACGACGATGGCCCCTTCCTGCCCGGAGTTGCCGGCGATCTGCCGCAGGGGCTCTTCGAGGGCGCGGCGAACGATGCGCACGCCCATCGCCTCGTCTTCGCTGTCCGCTTCGACCTCGTCGAGCCTGGCGACGGCGCGCACGAGGGCAACGCCCCCACCCGGAACGATCCCCTCTTCGACCGCGGCGCGGGTCGCGTGCAGGGCATCCTCGACCCTCGCCTTCTTCTCTTTCATCTCGGCTTCCGTTGGAGCACCGACGCGAATCACCGCGACCCCCCCGGCCAGCTTGGCGAGCCGCTCCTGAAGCTTCTCGCGGTCGTAGTCCGAGGTGGTATCCTCGATCTGGGCGCGAATCTGCTCGGTGCGTCCCTTGATGTCGGCGGGCTTTCCGGAGCCCTCGATGACGATGGTGTTCTCCTTCTCGACGTGAACGCGTCTGGCCCCGCCCAAGTCGCTCAGCTGCACGCTTTCGAGGGAGATGCCGAGGTCCTCGGTGATCACCGTGCCGCCGGTGAGGATGGCGATATCCTGCAGCATCGCCTTGCGGCGGTCACCGTAACCGGGGGCCTTGACCGCAGCGATCTGGAGGGTGCCGCGAATCTTGTTGACCACGAGGGTGGCCAGGGCCTCTCCCTCGACGTCCTCGGCGATGATCAGCAGGGGCTTGCCCGCCTTGGAGACCTTCTCCAGCAGGGGCAGCAGGTCCTTGAGGTTGCTCAGCTTCTTCTCGTGGATCAGCAGGTAGCAGTCCTCGAGAATCGCCTCCATGGCCTCCTGGTCGGTGATGAAGTACGGGGACAGGTAGCCGCGGTCGAACTGCATCCCCTCCACCACGTCGAGGGTCGTATCCGTGCTCTTGGCTTCCTCGACGGTGATGGTGCCGTCCTTGCCGACCTTGTCCATGGAATCGGCGATGAGCTCGCCGATGAAGGTGTCGCCGTTGGAGGAGATGGTGCCGACCTGGGCGACTTCGCTGTGCTCCTTGACCTTCCGGCTCCGGGTGTGGAGGCTGGCGACCGCGGCGGCCACCGCCTTTTCGATGCCGCGCTTGATCTCCATGGGGTTGAACCCGGAGGTCACCGCCCTCAGGCCCTGGATGTAGATCGACTCGGCGAGAACGGTGGCCGTGGTGGTGCCGTCGCCGGCGACGTCGCTGGTCTTGGAGGCGACCTCCTTGACCATCTGCGCGCCCATGTTCTCATAGGCGTCCGGAAGCTCGATCTCCTTGGCGACGGTGACCCCGTCCTTGGTCACTGTGGGAGAGCCCCAGCTCTTGGCCAGGACGACATTGCGCCCGCGCGGGCCGAGGGTCACCTTCACGGCATGGCTCAACTGCTGGACGCCGGAGAGGATCTTTTCCCTCGCCTCTTCCTTGAATACTATCTGTTTGGCAGCCATTGATGTCCACTCTCTCCGCTTACGAGATGATCGCGAGGATTTCTTCCTCGCGCAGGATGAGGTGCTCCTCACCGTCGAGCTTGACCTCGGTGCCGGAGTACTTCCCGATAAGCACCCGGTCCCCCTTCTTCACTTCCAGTGCGACGCGCTTGCCGTCCTCGAGCCGGCCGGGTCCGACGGCTACGACCTCGGCCTCCTGGGGCTTCTCCTTCGCGGTGTCGGGGATGATGATCCCCCCGACCTTCTGCTCTTCTTCGTCGTCCAATCGTTTGACCAGGATGCGGTCGGCAAGAGGCTGAATCTTCGACTTCGCCATGAGTTGGTCTCCTTTGGTTAGGGTAGGGAAGGCCGCGTGGCCTTCCGTTGTGGCGGACAATTGACATGCAATGATTGTGCCACCGTATCACGAATGGTTCCAAAGACCAGTATAATCAATAAGTTGGGAAATAAAACCCGAATCCTTCCGGCGATGAACTTTTTCTCAATAGTGAGAAAAAAACGATCTATTCCATTTTCTCATGAGTAGTAACTGATTGATTTAAAATGATTTATATTAGATATTTCTATTATGGGAAATAATCCAGTTGTATTTCCCAAATCGGGAACCATGCGAGCTGATGAGTGTTGGATGGGAGTCTGGAGCCGCAGCCTTCGCGCATGCGGGCAAGGAGTGGGCCCGGGTGGCCGGTCAGGCGCCCCGGCGACAGCTGCCCGGCGGCCTCACCGGCCCCGGCTCTCCTGGAGATGAGGTTTGAGTTCTTCTTTCCGTGACAGCCACATGGTCGTTACCGGGGGGAGCTCGGGAATCGGCTGGCACCTGTCGCTTCAGCTCGCCCAGGAGGGCGCGCGCCTCACTCTCCTCGCCAGGCGGGCGGAGCGCCTCCATCGTCTCGCCGGGGAGATTGTGAAGGCCGGGGGCACGCCGCCGCTCGAGTGCGTCTGCGACGTCGGGAACTGGGATGAAGTGGAAGAGGTGGAAAAACAGGTGGCGGCCGAGTTCGGCCATGTCGACGTGCTCGTCAACAACGCCGGGCGCGGCGCCTGGGGCCCTCTGGTTCAAGCCGATCCGGCCGAACTTGGCGCCGTTGTCCGCACCAACCTGACCGGGGTTGTCTACGTGACCCGGGCCTTCCTGCCAGCGATGGTGGCGCGGGGTTCTGGACATCTCGTTTTCGTCTCCAGCGTGCTCGGGGAGCTCCCGGCGCCGAACCACGCCGTGTACGGCAGCACCAAGTTCGCCGTCACCGCGCTCGCCGAGAGCTTGAGGCACGAACTGGCGGCCGACAACATCGACGTCACCACCGTCGAGCCCGGCCTGGTGCGCTCCGAGTTCGCCTCCATAAGCGGCACCCCGGAGGTGCGCTTCGACCAGCTGCCCTCCAGGAGCGCCGCCCGGACCGCGGAGCTGGTTGCGGCCGCGATCCGCCGCAAGAGCAGGTTGTCGATCACCGATGCGCTGTCGGCACAGGCCATCAGGGTGCGGCGACACGCGCCGCGGCTGTTCGCCCGCCTCTACGGCATGGCCTGCAAGCGCGCCTTGCGCAACGATCCTTCCTGAGGGAGGGAACTGGACGAACGCTGAAAGGGACGGAGGCCACCCGGGCCTGCACGCGGAAAAACTCGGGAGATGGGCTGGAGAGAGGGGTCTTGCCGCCGGCCGGTTCGAGCGGCTATACCGAGCGGGGTCCGGCGAACGGCCGCTGGCCGGGCTCGTCGAGCTGCAGGCGGTAGACGGCCCCTGAGGCCTCGCTGACGAAGAGCTGGTCGAAGTCGATGCCGCCGAAGGCCATCCCGGTCGGATGCCGCCCGGGGATCTCCCAGCTGTCGGCGATCGCCCCGTCGGGGTCGACGACGCAGATTCCGACTCCTTCCTGTCCCACCAGCAGCATGCCGTGGGAATCGAGCAGCAGGGAGCCGGGTGCGCCGCCGCCAAGTTCGACGAACACCTCGCGGTTCCGGGCGCTGCCGTCTTCCTCCAGCTCGAAGCTGACGATCCGCCCTGCACCCTGCTCGAAGACGAACAGGGTCACCGCGTCGTCGAGCAGCACCAGCCCCGCCGGAAAGGCGAGGTCTCCCGCCAACTGCTCGACCTCTCCCTTGAGGTCGCAGTGGAAGAGCGATCCGCGGTTGGCCGTAGAGCCGGTGTCGCAGAACAGTACTCCGCCTTCATGGGTGAAACAGAGATCCCGCGGCCCGGAGAAGCGGCGGCCGTGGCACTGGCTGGCGTACACCTCCACCGCCTCGTCAGGGGACACCCGCAGCAGGTGATGTCTGCCGCTCTCCGCTACGAAGAGGTCGCCCGAGTCGTCGAAGGCGATTCCCATCGGACGCCCCCCTTTCTCGGCGAAAGGGGTCAGCCTGCCCCTTTCGGATATCCTCGTAACCTGACCGGCCCCGGACTCGGCGACGAAAAGCTGATCGTCGGCATCGAACGCCAGGCCCTGGGGAGACGCCAGGCTTTCCGCTATCAGTTCCGCTGTCGGCATCGGGATTCCGTCAGATTTACCAGCTGACGTACCCGCCATCGACCAGCAAGGTCGAGCCGGTCGTAAAACTGGAGGCGGGGGAGGCGAAGTACAGCACCGCGGTCGCCAGCTCGACGGGATCGCCCCAGCGTTCCATGGGGACCTTGGACTGCATCTGCCGCGCCGCTTCGGGGTCCTTGAGCAGAACCTCGTTGATCGGGGTCGCAAACGGTCCGGGACAGATGGCGTTGACGGTGATTCCGGAACGCGCCCATTCCAGGGCGAGGGTGCGCGTAAGCTGCACGATTCCCCCCTTGCTGGAAGCGTACGGAGTGCGGCCCGCTATCGAAATGGAGGAGAGGGTGGAGCCGAGGTTGATGACGCGCCCGAACCCGCGTTCGACCATCGCCGCTCCAGCGGCTCGGCAGTAGTAGAACGGTCCGCTGAGGTTGATATCGAGCACGGTCTGCCACTGCTCGTCGCTCAGCTCGAGGATCGGACCGCGAATGTTGATGCCGGCGTTGTTGACGAGGATGTCGATGGTGCCGAAACGATCGCACACCGCGGCGACGGAGGCGTCGACCTGGGCGCGGTCGCGGGCGTCCGCTTCGATGGCGAACACCGGGTTGCCGGTGTGGGCCTCGATCGCCTCAGCGGTCGATTGCAGCTCCTCGAGGTGGCGGCTGGTGACCGCGACCTGGGCCCCGGCCCCGGAAAGGGCGGTAGCCATCACCTCTCCCAGGCCCTTGCTCGCCCCCGTGACCAGCGCGGTCCTGCCATCGAGACGGAACAGTTCAGTTGAGCTTTTCGGCAGTTTCATCAGGGGGAGTTGCCGGTAAGGTTGCGGGGTGGTGCGAAGCGAGCGGGTGTAAGCGGATGTCTACGCTGGAGCGGGGAGACTTCTTTCAGGCGACCGTTTCGTGGCCGGCTCAGGGGGCGGCCGCCTCGACTCCGGAAGAGGTTACCATTTCTCGGCCTGGACCATCTCCCTTGCGAGCTCTCCGAGTTCCTCGACCAGATCTTCCTTGTCCTGTGCGCGCGCCTTGCTGGTGATCTGCATCGTCAGGGCGATCAACCCGAGGCCGAAGATCCGCTGCAGGGATTCGGGCGTCTCGGGGTTAAGATCCGGGATCAACTCGCCGAGCTTGTTGAGCAGGTGGCGGTGCTTGTCGGACAGGTCGATGACTTCGAAAGACATGGCTATGACGGCGAACCGCGTTCGCCTTCGGGCGCAATTATAGGGCATGCACCAGCCCTGCACAATGCGCCACAACCCCTCAGGAGGCCGCTTCGGCGACGACTCGCTTTCCATCCCTTCTCAGGGTGCTCCAGGGTGAGTCGGGATCGTGATCCCAGGCGACGATCCACTCGCCGGAGCAGGCCGCCTCGATCCAGCGTTTCTTCTCCCGCAGGGTATCGTGGGGGTACATGTCGTAGGCCATGATCCAGTAGGGGGACAGGTGGTGGCGCGTCGGGACCAGGTCGCCGGGGTAGAGGAGGGTCTGCCCCGCATCCTCGACGACGACGGCCTGATGAGCCGCGGTATGGCCTCCGGTGATGCAGGTGCGGACCCCGGCGGTGATGTCGGAGTCGCCGTCGAGAAAGCGCATCCGGCCGCTTTCGGCGAGGCGCCGCAGGTCCGCGACGGCGTAGCTGGTGCGCATGATGCTGCGCCCCGACAGGGCGTCCTCGAACTCCCGCCTCTGGACCCAGTACACGGCATTGGCGAAGGCCGGGCGCAGGCTGCCGTCCTCCGCCGCGGCCAGGCTGCCCGCGGCGTGATCGAAATGGAGGTGGGTCAGGATGACATGGGTTATTTCGTCGCTCTCCACTCCCGCGTCCCTCAGGTTGTCGAGGAGGGCGGGTCCCGGGCCGATGGCGAAGATGTCCCGCTCTTTCTCGCTGAAGCGGTCCCCGCACCCGGTTTCCACCAGCAGGTACTCGCCGGCGCAGCGGAGCAGCAGGCAGTTGCAGGCCATCGGAATCCGGTTGCGGTCGTCGGTGGGGCAGAGCGGCTCCCAGACGGGCCGCGGCACGACCCCGAACATGGCGCCCCCGTCGAGGCGGAAGCGGCCGCCGTCGATATGGGTAACGGAGATGTCGCCGATCTGCAGGGAGCTCATGGACCGCACCTGGGCCAGCTGCTCGGGGAGGTCAGGACAAGCCGCCTTTCCGGCGTGCCTCGTCCCAGGCCTCCTTGAACTCCCGGATGGTCTCGGTCGTGCGCGGGTGGTGGACCATTTGCGGCAGGAACTTGAATGGAGTTGTGACGATGTGGGCCCCGGCGAGGAAGGCGCGGGGAATATCCCCCACCTGGCGCATGCTGCCGGCGATGATGCGGGCCTTGAACCCGCCCCGTTCGATGAATTCGGCCGTCTCTCCGATCGCGTGGCCCGAATCGCTGCCGAGGTCGTTGATGCGGCCGACGAAGAGGCTGACGTAGGTCGCCCCGGCCATCATCGCCATCAGGGCCTGGCTCGAGTTCATCATGCAGGTGACGTTGACGCGGATGTCCCGCTCCCGTTCGAGCTTGTGGATGACCTCGACTCCCTCCAGCGACATCGGGATCTTGACGACGATGCGTCCATCCCAGGAGGCGTACTCCGCGGCTTCGGCCAGCATCTCCCCGACCTCTTCGGCCACCACCTCGACGCTGACCGGCCCGGGGCAGCAGGCGAGGATTTCGCGGACCCTGGTCTCGAAGCTGCCCGGCTCGGCCGTGGCCGCCAGCTTGGGATTGGTCGTAACTCCCGAGATCACCCCGAGTGAGGCGGCCCCGCGGGCTTCTTCGATGTCGGCGGTGTCGATGAACAATTCCATGGGAAGGTCCCTTCAGGCTTCCGAGATGCGCTCCCGCAAGCGGTCGCATATGAGGTGCTCCATGGCGAGGTGGAACGATTCCACCTGTGGCGTCGAGTCGATGGGGACGACGATGCAGACGTCGGACATCCGTTTCAGGGCGCCGCCGTCGAAGCCGCTGAGGCCGATGGTGCGGGCCCCGCGTTCCCTCGCAAGCCCCAGGGCGCGCAGCAGGTTCTGCGACCAGGCGCCGGCGTTCCCCTCGCCGGAACCGCCGTGAACGCTGATGAGTATGAGCACGTCCCCGGCGGCAACGAACGGCTCGAGCTGCTCGGCGTACACCGAGGCCGGCCCCTCGTCGTTCATCAGGGCGCTGTATATCGGCATGTTGTCGGTCAGCGCCATGACCCGGAACCGCTTCTTGCCCGCTGCTGCCGTCCACTTGGCGAGGTCGCAGGCGAAGTGGGAGGCAGTGGAGGAGGAGCCCCCGTTGCCGGCGATGTACACCGTCGAAGAGTTCTGCCAGGCCTCGAACAGGATGTCGATCGCCGCGGAGATCTCCTGCCGCGGCATCTCGTCGATCACCGCAGCCATGGTCGCGAGGTACTCCTCAATGTAGCCGTTGTTGTCCATGTCGTTTTTCCCGAATGCCCCCTTCTCAGGCATTCATGAGCACTTTGGCGCCTTCCCTGTCGAATTGGTAGCGCATCTCGCGCAGCCCCTCGGCCGCCATGGTCCGGCGCAATTCGCCGCGGTGCTCCGCGGGGCAGAAGAACATCAGGAACCCGCCGCCGCCGGCACCGAGCAGCTTGCCTCCCAGAGCGCCTGCGCCCCGTCCCGAATCGTACCACCTGTCGATGTCGCCGCTCGACATCCTGCCCGAACGCAGCTTCTTCGTCTCCCAATGGCGGTGGAGGAGGACGCCGAAGCGGTCGAGCTCGCCGCCCTCGAGGGCCTGCCTGATCTCGAGGCCGATCCGCTTGACCTCGTGGAGGCTGTCGATGACCTGCGCGTTCCCCTTGCGGGTGTCGGTCTCCTGTTGCTTGAGCAGGTCGAAGCTCTCGCGCTCGATGCCGGTGTAGAAGAGGAGCATGCTGTTGCGCAGCTCCTCCCTCGTGTGCAGATCGAGCTCGAGGGTGGAAACCGCCACCTCCCCGCCGGCATCGATCTCGAGAAGGGTCACCCCCCCGAAAGCGGCGAGGTAGTGGTCCTGCTTGCCGGCGGGCTGCCCGGCGCGCACCGCCTCGACGTGATGTGCCTGCTCCGCCAGCTCCTGCCGCGGCACGCGTTCGAGCTTGTTTTCGTAAAGGGCGGCGAGCAGAGCCACGGTGAAGGCCCCGGAGGATCCCATGCCGGTACGGCCCGGGAGATCGGCCATGGCGCCGATCTCGACGCCGCCCTTCGTGCCGGTGTGGAGCAGCGACTCGCGCAGCAGCGGATGCTCGATATCGGAGGGGTGATCGACCCGTTCCGTCTTCGAGTACTTGACGCGGATGAACTCCTCAACCTGCAGCTTGTTGAGCTGGATGTAGACGTACTTGTCGATCCCCGCGCTGAGAACGAAGCCGCCGTGCTCGCGGTAGTAGGAAGGCAGGTCGGTGCCGCCTCCGCCCAGCGGGATGCGGAGGGGGGCCCTGGTAGTGATCAATCCCGGGATCCGATGGTGACGCCGGTCGCGACTTCCGCCCTGACCGGGGGGGAGGTTGGAGATCGAAATCGAATAGAAGTCAGGCTCGCGCCGTGCGCAAGATGCCCTGACGGCGCATTTCCCGCGAGCTGCCGGCGTAGAAATCCGCCCCCCCGGAACCTCGCTGGCGCACCCAGTCGACGTACGCGGAGAGGATCTCTTCGAGAGATTTCTCGGCGCGCCACCCGAGCCGGGAGAGCTTGGCCGCGGACGAGGCCGTATGGCGGGTGTCCCCGAAACGGTATTCCCCCGAAACAACCGGTTCGATCTGCTTGCCGCAGATGTTCGTCAACAGCTCCGCCACCTCCGCCACCGTGTGGGCGCGCTGTCCGGCTACGTTGAAGGACTGGAAATCGGCGCGCTCGTCCTCGTAGGCGAGCAGGTTGGCCCGGGCGACGTCGCCGACGTACACGTAGTCGCGAAGCTGCCTGCCGTCTTCGTAACAAACCGGGGGCTGGTCGTTGAGCAGCCGCAGGGTGAAGATGCGGGCGATGCCGGAATAGGCGTTGAAAAAGGAGTTGCGCGGTCCCTGCACGATCGAGTAGCGCATGTTGGCGACCGGGATGCCGTACTTGCGGCCGAGGCTCAGAGCGGTCATCTCGAGTGCGTACTTCGAAATCCCGTAGGCCGTGTGCGGATTCACCACCGCCTCGTCGATCGGGCGCGGGGTTGCCGTGCGTCCGCATTCGGGGCAGTGGATCTCCCAGTCCCCTCGCGCCAGGGCTTCGGCGGCGCGCGCCACCGGGTGGAAGCGGCCGTGCTCGTCGCAGGAATACGTCCCCTCGCCGTACACGGCCTGCGACGATGCCAGCACCACCTTCGAGACCGGCAGCTTCCTGGCGACGATGATCTCGAACAGCAGCGCCGTGCTCACCGTGTTGACGCGGAAGAAGGTGCTGAAGTCCGGCATGTAATCCTGGTAGGCGGCGAGGTGGAATACGCCGTCGACCCCTTCGAGGGCCGCTTCGAGATCCGCCCTTTCGCAGACGTCCCCGCGCAGCTTCTCGACCTTCTCCGGCAGGTATTCGGGCCAGCCCTCGGGATGGACGCGGGGCTGCAGGCAGTCGAGGACGCGCACCTCGTAGCCGCGCTCGACGAGGAGGTCGACCGTGTGGGAGCCGATGAATCCGGCGCCTCCCGTAACCAGGATCCTGCTCACCGCAAAAAGGGAAATCGCGGAAAAAACCGAGATTGCGAAGGGGGGCTGTACACGACTCGAAATCCGGGCACTGAAACTGTCCTAACTCTTTCGACAATATAGACATAGGCATGGTCCTCGGCAAAGCGGGCACGTTGACAGCCGGGGCCGGAAGCGCCTAGTTTCACCCCTCTTCGAGAAAACCTCCACGCCATCGGTCGAGGCCGCGATCACACCTGACGCCGCGCACAGTCACCCCACCGGCGGAGACGCTTCCGCGGTCCGGCGGTGGATGAAAATCTGGGCCCTGGCCCTCTTCGGGCTGATCTGCGGCCTGCTGCTTGCCGAGGCCTTTCTCGCCCTGGCGGTTCCGCAACTGCACCGCAGGCCCCGGGTCTGGCAGTTCGACAGCGAGCTGGGCTGGCGTCACGTTCCCAACTCGCACGGAAGGCTGGTAAGCCCCGAATTCGACGTCGAGTACCGAATCAATTCACGCGGTCTCCGCGACAGCGAAACCGACTCCTCCGGGGCGCCGGGAAACCGCCTCCTTCTCCTCGGGGACTCGTTTGCCGAAGGCTGGGGCGTCGACACCGAGCAGGCGGTCAGCGAACAGCTCGAAGAACGGTTCTCCGAGGGAGGGATCCCGGGAGAGGTATTCAACTTCGGCGTCGCCGGGTACGGGACCGACCAGCAGTTGCTGCTGTTTCAGCGCCACTGGCGCGCCTACGCCCCCGATATCGCCCTGCTCCTGTTTTACGGAAACGACTTGTGGAACAACGCTCTCAACCGGGGAATCGGCATAGAGAGGGGGTACAAACCCCGTTTCGTCCTCGGTCCGGGGAACGGCCTCAGGCTGACCGGAGTTCCGGTGCGGCGCACCCGTTACTGGGACCTCGACAGGGACCTTCCGCTGGACCAGCGCGTCTCGCGGTACGCCTTCGAGCACTGGCACCTCGCCGCCCTCCTTCGCAAGGCATTTTCGCCGGAGGTCCCCGCGGCCCAGCGGCGGGAGTTCTACATCGCCCTGTACGGCACCGGCGCCGGTGCGGACCGTTTCGAGAAGGCCTGGAGAACGACGGGACGGCTGCTGCTGGAGTTCGACAACCTGGTTCGCCGCGCCGATGCGAAACTGCTGCTGGTGTACGTCCCGGCGATCGTCCAGATCGAGCAGGAGGACTGGCAGGCCAAGGTCGCCCTGTACGGGATGCTCGAGGAGGAGTACGCCCTCGACAAGCCGAACCGGCGGCTCGCCGCGGCCGCGGCCGAGCACGGGATTCCCTTTCTCGACCTCTCCCCGGCATTCCTCGCCGCCGCGGTCACGGAGACCCTCTTCCACAGGGACAGCCACTGGAACGCCGCAGGGCACGCCCTGGCCGCCGATACCATCGCCGAGTTCCTTCACCGGCAGTCCTGGCTGCGCTGAAGGCAGTGACTCCGGACCCCCGCCCGCTCTCCAGCCGCTGAGACCGATGGCGAAATCCTCCGTCCCGATTCTGCTGCTGGCCCTCGCGGTGGCCATGTATTTCCGGGAGGCGGTGACCCTCCAGGGGGCCTTCTTCGTCCAGGACGTCATGGTCCAGAACTACCCCTTCCGGCACTTCTGTTCCCAGGTGCTCAGGCAGCTCGAGCTTCCTCTCTGGCACCCGGGGATCAATTGCGGCTTTCCGCTGTTTGCCGAGGGCCAGGCCGGGGTCCTGTACCCCTTCAACCTGCTGACGGCGCTGCTGCTGCCGACCTGGGTGGCGATCAATTTCAACGTCGCCTTTCACCTCTGGCTCGGGGGGGTGGGAACCTTTGCCTACCTGCGCCTGATCGGCGCCGGCAGGGCAGGGGCGCTGACCGGCGGATTGACCTTCGCGCTGAGCGGCTACGCGGTAGTGCGCGCCATGTCGCAGAACTTCGTCGACGCCGCGGCCTGGATGCCGTTTCTGTTCGCGGCCCTGGAGCTGGCGGCGCGCCGCCGCAGCATTCCCTGCCTCGGTCTTGCCGCCGCGATCTTCGCCCTGCAGCTGCTTGCCGGCCACCCCCAGGCAGCCCTGTACAGCGCCGCGGCCGCTTTCCTCTACGCCCTGTATCGAGGCCTCGGGATGCGGGGGTCCGGCCCCGGGTCCGGCCGCCGCCTGACCTCGCCCCCCGCGGTCTGGACCGCGGCCGTCGCCGGAACGTTCGCCCTCGGTGCCGGCATGGCCGCGGTGCAGCTGTTGCCGACCTGGGAGCTGGTGCAGCTGTCCGGCCGCTCCGAGGGCCTCGAATACGAGCAGTTCGCCAAGATGTCGCTGCCCCCGGAGCGCTTCGTCTGCCTGCTGCTGCCCGATTTCTTCGGCAACTCGGCAACCGGTTCCTACTGGGGGAGGGAGGCCGGTTTCTTCATCCAGCTCTGTCCCTACGTCGGCGTGCTGCCGCTGTTGCTCGCCCCCCTGGCGCTGCGCGGAAACCGCAACCGGCACGCCCCCTTCTTCGCCGCCCTCGCCGCCGCGGCCCTGCTCCTCTCCCTGGGCAGGTACACCGTCCTCTACGAGATCCTCTACGAGCTGCCGGGGCTGAGCTTCTTCAGGATTCCCACGCGCTTCCTGCTCTGGTGGGCGTTCGCCGCCGCGGTGCTGGCAGGCCTCGGACTCGACCGGCTTTTAAGCGGCGAGCACAGGAGGTGGTGGCTGGGCTCGCTGGTCGCCGCCGCCCTCGTGGCCGCCCTCGCCGCGGGCGTCAACGGGGACCTCGTGTCAGGGAGGCCGGACTCCGATACGAAGCCGGAAGCCGCGGGCCGTTACCGGGAGGATCTCTCCTCCGATATGCTGCGCTGCGGCCTCATCCTCGCCGCCGCGGTGCCGCTCGGTTTCGCGGCCGGTCCCGGCCGGAGGCGGCGTTGGGCGGGCTGGGCCGTTCCGTTGGTCCTTTTTGCCGATCTCGCCGATTTCGGCCGCTCCTTCAACGGCGTCATCGACCCGGCGGTGTACCTCGAGCCGCCCCGGATGGCCCGTCGCATCGCTGCCGCGGCCGATTCAGCAGCTGTTGAGCTTCCACACGCCGGGCGCTTCCGCGTCGCGAGCTTCGTGTCCGAACGGGGCAGCGGGCTCGACTGGCACTCCGGGTGGGTTCACGACCTCGGTTCCTACCGGTCCTACCCGGAGACCCTGCGGATGTACACCGGCTCCGTCTACGGCCTGGCGAACTCGCTGCCTGGGTGGAGTCCGCTGCACCTGTCGCGGCACTGGGAGTTCGCCAGGGGGTATCCCGGATTCCTGTCCCTTGCCAACGCGCGCTTCGTCGTCACCCATGCCCCGCTCCGGCAGGCGGGATTGACTCTGTTGCACGGCGGGGAGCTGTTCCTGTACGAAAACAGCCGCGTCCTGCCGCGGGCATTTCTGGTCGGCGACGCCAAGGTGATTGCCGGTGCCGGAGAACGCCTGCGCTACATGCGCGGGCACCGGTTCAGACCGGAGCGCGAGGTGATCCTGGACAGGGACCCTGGGCTCCGGGCGGATGAAGAGACCGCTGCCGGGGGGGCGCCCCCCGCTGACCGGCGGTTTCCCGCGGGCCAGGCCCGTATCACCCGCTACGACCCGCGCCGCGTGGAGGTCGCGGTGGCGCCGAACGAGCCGGGGTTCCTGGTTTTGAGCGACAGCCACTATCCCGGGTGGCGGGTGGCCGTCGACGGGGAAGAGAGGCCCCTGCTGCTCGCCAACCATGTCTTTCGCGCCGTCGCCGTGAGGCCTGCCGACCGGGAGGTGGTCTTCAGCTTCGAGCCGGCCAGCTTCCGCATCGGGGCCTCGGTCAGCATTGCCGCCCTCCTGCTCTGGGCGGGTTTCACCATCTCCGGGCGAAGGCGGGCGCCCTGGGCGGAGGGGACAGTTCCGGAGGGGCGCCTCATCCTCTCCTCGACCTTGCAGCTCCTCCTCATCCTGCTGCTGCACGCCGCGGTCAGGCAGTGGCCCCTGTGGGCGGGGATGCTCGACCGCTGCCGCGCCCCGGCCGCCTGGTTTTAGCCCTGGCCGGACGCGACGCTTCTCGTCGGGAGGAGGGATTCCCTGTCAGCCGTTGCCGGCAGCAGCGGCCGTTATGGCGGCGATCGCTTCGGGATTCACCAGGCTGGAGGTATCCCCGGGATCTTCCCCAAGCCAGGCGCTGCGGATGACGCGGCGCATCACCTTGGCGTTGCGGGTTTTCGGCAGGTCCGGCACGAAGAGCAGGTCTCCGGGGCGCATCGGTCTGCCGAGCTCGGCGGCGACCTTGTCGAGCAGCTCCCGTTTGAGCTGGTCGTCCGCGGCGCTGCCGGGCACCTGCACGCAGAAGCAGACGACCTCCGTTCCCTTGACCGGGTGGGGGACGCCGACGGCGCCGGCCTCGGCGACCGCGGGGTGGTTGACGAGGATGGACTCGAACTCCGCGGGGCCCAGGCGCTTGCCGGCGACGTTGATGGTGTCGTCGGAGCGGCCGAGGATGTACCAGGACCCGTCGCCGTCGATGGCGGCCCAGTCGCCGTGCACCCAGACGTCGGTCCAGCGCGACCAGTAGGTCCGCAGGTAGCGCTCTTCGTCGTTCCAGAAGCCTCGAGTCATGCCGATCCAGGGGGCGCGCACCACGAGCTCGCCGACCTCGCCGCGGAGCGGTTCGCCGTCTTCGCCGGCCACGTCCGCGGCCATGCCGGGGCAGGGCCCGGTAAAGGCGGTCGGTTTCGACGGCTGCAGCAGGTTGCCCATGAGGATGCCGCCGCTCACCTCGGTGCCCCCCGAGTAGTTGATGATGGGCAGTTGCCTTTTCCCGGCGACTTCGAAGAGCCAGTTCCAGGGGTCCGGGTTCCAGGGCTCTCCGGTGGAGGCGAACAACTTCAGGGAGGAGAGGTCGCAGCGCCTGACGAGCCCCTCCCCGTGGGGGATGAGGCTGCGCACCAGGGTGGGGGAGAGCCCGAGGATCCCGATCCTCTGCGTCTCCACCAGCTTCCACAGGCGGTCGGGGCCCGGATAGTCGGGGGCGCCGTCGTAGAGGACGCAGGTCGCTCCCAGCAGGGCGGCGCCGAATACGAGCCAGGGCCCCATCATCCAGCCCATGTCCGTCACCCAGTGAACGACATCGCCGGGGTGAACGTCGGTGCCGAAGCACATGTCCTGGGCCGCCTTGACCGGGAACCCGCAGTGGGTGTGTACCGCCCCCTTGGGGCGGCCGCTGGTGCCCGAGGTGTACATGAGCATCAGCACGTCCTCTGCCGCGGTCGGCTCCGGCTCACAGGCGGCCGGCATGCCCTCGAGCAGCTCGTGCCACCAGTGATCCCGTCCCTCGACCATCCCGACGCCCTTGTCCGGGGTAACGAGTCGGCGCAGGACGACAACGTGTTCGACTGAGGGGGCCTGTCTCAGGGCCTCGTCCGCGGTCTCCTTGAGCGGCACCTGCCGTCCCCGGCGGCGGGATCCGTCGGCGGTGATCAGGGCCCTGGCGCCGGCGTCCTCGAGGCGGCCGGCCACCGCCCCGGCCCCGAAGCCGGAGAACAGCGGCAGCAGGATCGCCCCGATGCGGGCGGCGGCGAAAAGGGCGATGACGATCTCGGCCGACATAGGCATGTACAGGCCGACGACGTCCCCCTTGCCCAGCCCCAGGGAGCGCAGGGCGTTGGCGCAGCGGCCGACCTCGTCGGCCAGCTCGCGGTAGGTGAGGCTTGCCGCGTTCCCCTCCTCGTCCTCGGCGACCAGGGCGGTTCGCCGCGCCGTTACGGGGTCCGCCAGCCACTTGTCCAGGCAGCTTTCAACGATGTTGAGCTCGCCGCCGACACACCAGCGCGCGAACGGCCTTCCCCGCGACAGGTCGAGGATCCGGGTCCAGGGTCTGGCGAAGCGGATGTCGAGGAACTCGATGACCTGCTCGGTGAACCAGCCGACCTCTTCGGTGGAGCGCCTTTGCAGCTCCTCGAGGGAGCCGACGCCGGCGCGCTCCATGAACGCGGCGAGGTTGCTGCCGGCGACCTGTTCCGGGTCCGGGTGCCAGGCGAAGTCGAAATTCCCCGGACCGGTGCCCGCTGCTGCGGGGTCGCTCATGGAATCACCCGGGTTCACACCGCGTAGGCGACCGAGCCGTCCTCGGAGATAGGGGTCGTGCCGGTGTTCATCGGCGAGAAGGCTCCGGCCTCTGCACCGGGGTCGAGCTCGACCCCGAGGCCGGGCGCCTCGGGAACAGTCATGAAGCCCCCTTCGCGGCGGTGGGCGCAGCGGTAGATGGCGTTCTCAGGCGCCTCGTCCCTCTTCGTGTATTCCTGGGTGACGAAGTTGGGGATGCTGGCGTCGAGGTGGAGGGAGGCCGCGGTCGTCAGCGGTCCGAGGAAGTTGTGGGTGACGACGGCGCAGTGATACGACTCTGCGATCGCGGCGATCTTCTTGCAGTGGGTCAGCCCGCCGGCGAGGGCGACGTCGGGGCGCACGTACTGCGGCCCTCCCGCCTCGAGCAGCTCGCGGAACTCCCAGACCGTGGTCAGGCGCTCGCCGTTGGCGATCGGCACGCTGGTGCGGCGGGCGATCTCCGCCTGCGACTGGATGCTGTCGATCTGGATCGGGTCTTCGAGGAAGTAGAGGTTGAACGGGGCGAGGGCCTCGGCCACGGCGAGGGCGGTGAGGGGGGTCAGCTTGCGGTGCACCTCGACCACGAGATCGAGATCCGGGCCGCCGGCTTCCCGCGCCGCGCCTACCAGGGCCTCGGCGTTCCTGACGATGCGGTCGAGGCCGCTGTCGGGGTGCAGAGAGACGATCGGGTCGAACTTGAGGGCGGTGAAACCTTCGGCGACGGCGCTGTGGGCGGTTTCCGCCATCGCCTCCGGGGTCGGCCCTCCGGCCATCAGACAGAGTCGGATCCTGTCGCGGCAGCGCCCTCCGAGCAGCTCCCAGACCGGAACCTCGAAGCGCTTTCCCTTGATGTCCCACAGCGCGATATCGATGGCGCTGAGGGCCCCGGCCACGGCGTTTCCGCGAAACGGGCTCATGCGGTAGAGGTGCTGCCAGTGGTGCTCTATGCGCAGCGGGTCCTGGCCGACGAGGTAGCGCCCGAAGGCGTCGACGACCCGTTCGACCGCCTCCGGATACCCCCAGCAGGCGGTTTGCCCGAGGCCGGTCAGCCCGGTGTCGGTGTAGACCTTCACCAGGTAGTTGCTGCCGAGGTAGAGGGACTCGAGGCGCTCGATTTTCATGTGTCCACCACCGCTTTTCGGAACTGGAAAGGCCCTGGCGGGCCGGCCGCCGGCGGTTGAATGCCTGCGGGCAGAGCGGCTATATTATCGCCCCTGTCAGCCCGCGGCAAACGCGGTTCAGGCTACGGCCTTCGCCGCCGATGGCCCGGGGCTTGGCTGGAACGCGGCCTGACCATCGGCCGCTTCAGCATCCCTGCACACAACCTGCCTTTCCAGAACCGCAGACCGGAACCTCCGTGGCAGAGCTCAGGTTCGCCGCTCCCGAAGAGCGCCGCGTCGCCCTCGTAACCGGCGGGGCCAGGGGAATCGGCCGCGCCATCGCCTTGCGCCTGGCCGCGGACGGCCGCGACCTGGTCATTGCCGACATCCTCGAGCAGTCGCCGGCCCAGTTCCACAAGGTCCTGAAGATCAATCTGTACGGCGCCTACTACGCTCACCAGGCCGCCATCCCCCACATGCTGGAGGGGGGCTGGGGCCGCTGCCTCCCCATCATCTCCAGCGCCCGCGGCGGGTCCCCGAACCAGGTCCCGTACTGTGTCTCGAAGGCGGCCCTCTTCTGCTTCGTGCGCTCCCTGGGCAACGCCTATCCGAAGCAAGGGGTTTTCGTCAACGGGGTGGAACCTGGCCGCGCCCTGACCGAGATGGTGGTGCCGCGTTTCTCGGCCGAGCACCTCGCCAATCCCGGCACCCCGGTAGGCCGCTACTCCGATCCCGAGGAGGTAGCCGAGGTCGCGGCCTTTCTCTGCTCGGAGCGCAACACCTATACCACGGGGTCGATCTGGAGCGTCACGGGAGGCAGCGGTTAGGTCGTGCCCCCTGCGACGGTGCTGCTCGATTCCCGGGGCGACGGCCCTGGCGGCTGGGCCTCCCGCTTTTCCGGGTTTTGCGGGGAGGTCGAGGCCGGCTCACACGCCGATGTTCCCCGGGCCCTGGAGGAGGTCGAAAGGGCGGTTGCCGGCGGCCTTCACGCCGCCGGGTTCGTCACCTACGAGGCGGCCCCCGGCCTCGACGAGGCGATGCGTACCCGGCCACCCGGAACCCTGCCCCTGCTCTGGTTCGGCCTGTTCTCTGAACGCCGGAAGCCATCCCGGAACCTGCCTCCGGCCCCCCCGGCGGGTGCCTGCGCTGCCGGCCCCTGGGTATCCTCGATGGAGCGTTCCGCCTACGCCGCCGCGGTGGAGGAGATCCACCGCTACATCGTCGCCGGCGATTCCTACCAGATCAATTTCACCACCCGCCTGCGGGCCCCGGTCGCAGGGGATTTACCAGCTCTCTACGACGACATCTGCGCCGCTCAGCGCTCCGGTTACTGCGCCTTCATCGACATCGGGTCGCACGCGATTCTGTCGGCGTCCCCCGAGCTGTTCTTCTCCCTGAAGGATGGCCGGCTGCGGGCGCGGCCGATGAAGGGGACCCGCCCGCGCGGCCGCTGGCTGGAGGAGGACCGGGCCCTGGTCGAGGAGCTGGCCTCCGATCCCAAGGAGCGCGCCGAGAACGTCATGATCGTCGACCTGCTGAGGAACGATCTCGGGCGCGTCTCCGCGGCCGGATCGGTCGTGGTCCCGAGCCTGTGGCAGGTGGAGCGGTACGAGACCGTGAACCAGCTCGTCTCCCAGGTCGAATCCGAGATAGAGCCGGACACGAGCCTGCGGGACCTGTTCGCCGCCCTGTTTCCCAGCGGCTCGGTCACCGGGGCTCCCAAGGTGCGCACCATGGAGCTCATCACCGGGCTCGAGACGGCGCCGCGCGGCATCTATACGGGGTGCATCGGCTACCTCTCCCCGGGAGAGGAGGGCGGACGCGGGTCCCCGCCAGGGGGAGTCGCCGCCATGGAAGCCTGCTTCAGCGTCGCCATCAGGACGGTCTGCGTCGATCGCGGCAGCGGACAGGCGGAGTACGGCGTCGGCAGCGGGGTAACGCATTACTCCGCCGCGGCCGCCGAGTTCGAGGAGTGCCGGCTCAAGGCCCGCGTTCTCACCGAGCGCCGGCCTCCGTTCGATCTGTTCGAGACCCTGCGGCTCGATACCGGTGCTGGCGCCTCCTCCCGGGAGGGCGGATACTTTCTCCGCGACCGCCACCTCGCCCGGCTGCGGAACTCCGCCGCCTACTTCGGCTTCGCCTGCGACGAAGAGCAGGTGCTCGCCGCCCTCGAAGGCCACGCCCGCGGGCTGCGGCCGGCGGGAGGCAGCCACCGGGTTCGACTGGTGCTGTCGCGAGCGGGAGAGGTGGCGGTTGAGAGCCGGCCGCTCCCCCTCGCCGAAGGCTGCCCGCTGAGCGCAGAAATCGCCCGGGAGCCGGTGTCGAGCGGCGACGCGTTCCTCTACCACAAGACGACCAACAGGCAGGTCTACGAGGAACGCCGGTCCCTCTGCGGCGCCGGCGAGGTGCTGCTGTGGAACGAGCGCCGTGAGCTCACCGAGGCTTCGATCGGCAACATCGTCGCCGTCTCGGAAGGGCGGCGATGGACGCCGCCGCGGGAGTGCGGGCTGCTGGCCGGGACCTACCGCAACCGGCTGCTGGAAGAGGGGGAGATCGAGGAGCGGGTGATCGCCATCGACGAGCTGGAGGGGGCGGAAGAGCTGTTTCTGATCAACTCCGTGCGCGGTTGGGTCCCCCTCGAGCTCGTTGGCATCGGCACCGCGGGCGCAGCGCCGCGGCAACGGGAGCTCGCCGCAGACATGGGAGCAGGATGATGTACAGAATGGGCGAAGCGGAGCTGAAGCGGCTGCGCAGGCTGATCGAGAGCGGCAAAATGTACCGCTACGAAGGGGGGGAGTGCGATCTCTTCGAGGAGCGCTGGGCCCGGCACGTCGGCGTCCGCTACGCGCGCATGACGCGCAGCGGCACCTCGGCGATCTACACGGCGCTGGTCGGTCTCGGGGTCGGCCCCGGCGACCAGGTGATCGTGCCGGCCTACACCTACATGGCGACCGCCCTCGGGGTCCTCAACGCCGGGGCGATTCCCGTGGTCGCCGACGTCGACGAATCCCTCACCCTGTCGCCCCAGGACCTCGAAAGGAGAATCACCCCGCACACCCGGGCCGTGATTCCCGTGCACATGTGCGGCCTGTCCTGCGACATGAACGCGATCATGAAGATCGCCCGCAGCCGCGGCCTGCTGGTGCTCGAGGACGCCTGCCAGGCGGTCGGGGGCGGGTACCGCGGGCGCAAGCTCGGCGCCATCGGCCACGCCGGGGCCTTCAGCTTCAACTTCTTCAAGAACATCTCCTGCGGAGAGGGGGGAGCTTTCGTCGCCAAGACCAGGAAGGTCTTCGACCGCGCCTCGGTGGCGGCCGACTGCTGCGCCTACTACTGGAACCCCGAGATACACAGCGACGACGTGCAGTTCGCCGGTCACAACTTCCGCGCCTCCGAGTTCGAGGGCGCCATCATGAACGTGCAGCTGCGGCGCATCGACGGCATCCTGTCGCGCCTGCGGAACCACAAGAAGGAGGTGATCGCCGCGGGGGAGCAGGCCGGCCTGCAGTCGATCCGCTACAACAGCATCGACCACGAGTGCGGCTCCCACGCCGGGTTCCTGTTCGAGGACGAGGGCAGCGCGCGCCGCTTCTCCGACAGCGTCGCCGCCGCCGGGGTCCGCTCGTTCCTGCCGATGGACACCGGGCGCCACGTGTACACCCGCTGGCACCCGATCCTGCGCGAGCAGGGGTCCCACCACCCGGCCCTCGACCCGTTCAAGATCCCCGCGAACCGGCGCTGCAGGGTGAAATACTCCGAGGAGATGTGCCGCGACTCGCTCGACATCCTGGCGCGCTCCGTCCTGATCGGCATGCACCTCGACGACTCGCCCTCGCGAGTGCGCGCCATCTGCAAGGCCGTGGCCGCGGCCGCTTGAGAAACCGCCAACCCGACCGAGGCTCGAAATGCTTGCGACATCCAGAACCCTGACCATCCTCGTATTCTCCGCATTGCTCTGGTGTCCTCCCGCTGGCGCCGAGGCCGAAAAATCGATCACCATCTGGTGGGCCCAGTGGGATCCCGCGGTAGGACTGCAGAAGCTGGGGGACGAGTTCGCCGCCGAGACCGGGATCGCCGTCGAGGTGCACCAGATTCCCTGGGCTTCGTACCAGGACCAGGTGTTCCTCAACTTCGGCAACAGGCAGACCGACTTCGACATCGTCGTCGGCGACAGCCAGTGGATCGGCCGCGGCGCCACCCGCGGCCTCTACCTCGAGCTGACCGACTGGCTGCCGCAACACGTCGACATCGAGGCCATCCACCCCTTGGCGCGCCGTTTCCTGATGGAGTACCCCTCCGGCAGCGGCAGGTACTTCGCCGCCCCCTGCGAGACCGACGCGCTCGGCTTCGTGTACCGCCGGGACTGGTTCGAGGACCCGGCCGAGCAGGCGGCGTTCGCGGCGAAGTACGGCCGCACCCTGCAGCCCCCCGACACCTGGCAGGAGTTCCGCGAGGTCGCCGAGTTCTTCCACCGCCCTGGGGAGAAACGCTACGGCTGCGCCCTGCTGACCGGCCGCGGCTACGACTCCCTGGTGATGGGGTTCCAGCCCTTCCTCGGGGCCTGGGGCGGCTCCTGGGGGAACAGGGAGACCTTCGAGGTGGCCGGCCACGTCAACAGTCCCGAGGCGGTCGCCGGGCTGCAGTTCCTCATCGACCTGCTGCAGTTCGCCCCCCCGGGAGGGGTGAGCGCCGACTACATGCAGGTCCTCGACGCCTTCATGAACGGCTCTACGGCGATGGTCCTCGACTACTTCCCGTTCTACCCCGGGATCGTCGACGCCATGGGGGACAAGGCGGGGTTCTTCCTGGTGCCGCGCAACGGCGACAGCCGCGTCATCAGCCTCGGGGGACAGGGGTTCAGCATCTCGACCAAGGTTTCCGCGCAGCAGCAGGAGCTCGCCAAACAGTTCATCGCCTGGTTCGAGCGCACCGAGGTGCAGGAACGGTGGATCACCTATCCGGGTTGCTTCACCGCCAACACCGAGCTGCTCGCCAGCGAGGCGTTCGCCAGGGCCTACCCGTTCAACGCCGTGTTCGCGCAGTCGCTCGACTACCTGATCGACTTCTGGAACGTGCCGGTCTACAACGAGCTGCTCGCCGCGGCGCAGCGCAATCTCGGAGAGGCGCTCGACGGGGCGAAGGAGCCGCAGGCCGCCCTCGATCAGCTCGCCGGGGAGCACGAGCTGATCATGCGCCAGGCCGGCCTGCTCGAATAGCGGACTCCCCGCCGAAGAGTGACGGAAGCGTCCGCAGCCGGGGGTCTCCGGGGCACCGCTCAACGCGGGGAGGGCAGGTTGCTGGCGTACGGATTCGTCGCCCCCGCCCTCGCCGTGCTCATCGGCGTCAACGTATTCCCTCTCCTGTACAGCATCGTTCTCAGCTTCTCGAACGCCGAGCTGACCGGTGGCGACTACCGGATGATCGGCACCCTCAACTACGGCTTCGTCTTCCTCGACCCCAGGTACGCCGCGGCCTTCCGCACCACCGCCCTGTTCGTCGCCGCCGCGGTTTCTGTCGAGCTGCTGCTCGGGTACGGGCTTGCCTTGGCGCTGCGCGCCGACTTTCGCGGCAAGCCCGCGGTGCTGACCCTGCTGCTGTTACCGATGATGCTGCCGGCGGCGGTGATCGGGCTGTTCTGGAAGCTGATCCTCAACGGCAGCTACGGCGTCCTCAACCAGGCGCTGGGGGCGCTGGGGCTGCCGCAGCCGCAGTGGACGACCGACCCCGGCCTCAAGCTGCTCTCGGTGCTGATGATCGACATCTGGATGTGGACTCCCTTCATGCTCCTGATCTCGCTGGCCGCCCTCAACTCGATTCCCGCGGCCATCTACGAGGCCGCGGCCATCGACCGCGCCTCCCCCTGGAGGCTGTTCCGCCGCATCGTTCTGCCGATGTCGGCGCCGCTGGTCGGCCTCGCGGTGCTGCTGCGGGCCACCGACGCGATCAAGCAGTTCGACCTCGTGATGGCGATCACCGGCCCCAACGACGGCGCCACGCAGACCCTGAGCGCGCTGCTCTACCAGGTGATGTTCCGCGACGGCAAGGTCGGCCTCAGCTCCGCGTACTCCTACGTCGTCCTGGTGGTCGTCATCGCCCTGGGCACGGTTTTCATCCGCTACCTGCACGGCCTGCAAGGCCGCAACCCGCAGCGCGGCACCGGGGAGGCGGCGTGACCCCCCTGCGGATTCTCTTCATCGCGGTCTACGGGGCGATCTCCCTGATGCCGCTCGCCTGGCTCGGGCTGACCTCGTTCAAGACCAAGGCGGACAGCATCAGCACGACGGCCAAGTTCCTCCCTGCCGCGGAGGAACCCGCCCACGGGGTCCGGTTCAGGCCCACCCTCGACGGCTACCGCCGCCTCGGCGAGCGCTACGCCGGGGCCCGGCACGACTACTTCCACTACCTGCTCAACACCGTCCTCATAGGCCTCGTGAGCACGGCCGCGGCGGTCGCCCTGGGCACGACCTGCGCCTACGGATTCAGCCGCTTCCGCATCGCCGGCTCCCGGGACTGGCTGTTCTTCATCCTCTCGACCCGCTTCCTGCCGCCGCTCGCCGTGGTGATCCCGGTGCTGATGATGTACCGGCAGTTCGACCTGCAGAACACCCACGCCGGGCTGATCCTCCTCTACACCGCCTTCAACCTGTCGCTGGCGGTCTGGCTGATGAAGGGGTTCATCGACGAGGTGCCGGCCGCCTTCGAGGAGGCCGCCCTCGTCGACGGGTACTCGCGGCTGCACGCCTTCCGGCTCATCGTCGTGCCGCGGGTGCTGCCCGGGATGGCGGTGACCGCGGTGTTCTGCATGATCTCGGCCTGGAACGAGTACGGGTTCGCGATGACCCTCAACAACCAGGAGGCGGTGACCGTGCCGGTCTACTTCGCCGGGCTGCAGGGGAACGTCCAGGGCCTCCCCTGGTCGCAGATCGGCGCCGGGGTGCTGCTGTTCGTGCTGCCGATCGTCCTCTTCACCGTGCTGGTGCGCCGGCACCTGCTCAGGGGGGTGACCCTGGGGACGATAAAGCGATGATCCGCGGTCTCGACCTCCTGGCGCGGGCAGGCCTCGCCGCGGGAATCTCGATGATGCTGCAGCCCTGGTGGGCCGCTGGCTTTCGCTGGGGTTTCTTCGTCACCGCGGCCTTCACCCTTCTCCACATCGCGACCAGCCGCATGCAGACCGGGGCGGATCGCGGCCGGGAGAGCCCGCCCCTGTCCGGGAGGGAGGGATGAGCTTCCTCGAGATCGAGGGGTTGACCAGGACCTTCCCGGGCGGCGTCGAGGCGGTGGCCGGCATCGACCTCGCCTGCGACGAAGGGGAGTTCGTCGTCCTCCTGGGACCTTCGGGCTGCGGCAAGACCACGACCCTGCGCATGCTCGCCGGCCTGGAAGCCCCGACTCGCGGGCAGATACGGATCGCCGGGGAACAGGTGGAGGGCCTCCCGCCAGCCCGGCGCGACGTCGGCTTCGTCTTCCAGTTCTACGCCCTGTACCCGCACCTGACCGTCGCCGAGAACGTCGGCTTTCCCCTCGAGTGCGACGGCCTCGATCGGAGGCAGCGCCGGGAACGGGTCGGCGCCCTGCTCGAGCAGGTGCGGCTGTCCCACCTCGCCGGGCGCCGTCCCGGCCAGCTCGGCGGCGGCGATCAGCAGCGCGTCGCCCTCGCCAGGGCCCTGGTGCGGCGGCCGCGGCTCTGGCTGATGGACGAGCCCCTGGGCACCCTCGACGCCGGCATGAGAGCGGAAATGCGCGAGCTGATCCGGGAGCGGCAGCGCGAGTCCGGGATCACCACGGTGTACGTGACCCACGACCAGGAGGAGGCGATGAGCCTCGCCGATCGCGTGGTGGTGATGGACCGCGGCCAGGTCTGCCAGGCCGGATCGCCCGCGGAGGTGTACGACGCCCCGGAGAACCTGTTCGTCGCCCGCTTCATCGGCAGCCCGGGGATGAACTTCTCGGAAGGGGAGATAGGCGGGGAACCCGCCGTGTTCACCAGCCGCTGCGATCCCCAGGGCACCGGCCGCCTTCCGGTGGAAGGGGGCAGGCCCGGGCCCGTCACCCTGGGGATCCGTCCCGAGTTCCTGCGCCCCGACCCGTCCGGCCCGCTTGCGGCCACCGTGGTCGTCGACGAGCTGCTCGGCAGCCATCGCAACCTCCACCTCGACACCCCGCTCGGCCGGCTCGTCATGCGCCTGGGGGGTGAATCCGCAGAGAGGCCGGAATACCGTCCCGGCGAGCCCCTCGGCGTCGCCCTGGACCAGGAGCACCTCCGCTTCTTCGATCGCGACACGGGCCGCAGGATCTGACCGTGGCAATGCTGCAGATCGCAAACCTCCACAAGCGTTTCGGCGACGTCGCCGCCCTGCGCGGCGTCGACCTGGCGATCGGCGCCGGCGAGACCGGGGTGGTGCTCGGGCCCACGGGAGCGGGCAAGACCACCCTGCTGCGCACCATCGCCGGGCTGGAGACCCCGGACAGCGGCTCGATTCTTCTGAACGGGGAGGAGATCGGCGGCTGGTCTCCGGCGGCGCGGAACGTCGCCCTGGTGTTCCAGAATTTCGCCCTCTACCCCGGCTGGACGGTGCGGCGAAACCTCGAGTTTCCCCTGCGCGCCCCGGGCCGGCGGGAGACGCCGAGCGAGATCGGCGAGCGCGTGCAGTGGGCTGCGGGGATGCTGCGGATCGGGCACCTGCTCGACCGCGATTCCGAACAGCTGTCCGGCGGGGAGATGCAGCGAGTGGCGATCGGGCGGGCGATCGTGCGCCGCCCGCGGCTGTTCCTGATGGACGAGCCGCTGACCAATCTCGACGCCAAACTGCGGGAGGAGCTGCGCGTCGAGCTCGTGCTCCTGAGGCGTGAGATCGGCCTGCCGATGGTGTACGTCACCCACGACTGGAGCGAGGCGCTGGCGATAGGTGACAGGCTCTTCGTCCTCGCGGAGGGGAAGGTGCGGCAGCAGGGCACTCCCCGGGAGGTGTACGTGCGTCCCGCCTCACCGGCCGTGGCCCGGCAGCTGGGGCTGGCGGCGACCAACATCTTTCCGGTAACCGTCGCCGAGGGCAAGGTGCGTCGTCCCGAAGCCGGGGATTCCCCGGGGCTCGAGATCGGCCGGGTCCATCCGGAGTCCCCTCCTGCCTCGACCGAGGCGGTCATGGGGATCAGGCCTGAGGATCTCGACCCGGCAGGCGGGAAACAGCCGGCGCGGGTGCTCGTCGTCGAGGAGGCGGGACCGCGGGTGTCGGTGCTGGCCGAATGGGGTGGAGAGCCGATCCACCTCGCCCTCGAACGCGCCGCGGACCGTCCGGCACCGGGGGAAATCATCTACCCGCGGCCGCGCATGGACCGTGTCATCTGGTGGCCGCGGTGAGTCCCGGGCATCGGAAGTTTCTCCGCGTTCGGGGTCGCGCGTGCTTCTGAAGAAGGGAAAAGAACGGATGGTGGTTCACCGCCCCCACCCCGAGCCGGAGACAGGCAGGGCGACGGTACGCGACATAGCCGCCTTCCTCGAAGCCACGGGAGTCAAGCCATGATGGAATACAAGGGATACACCGCCAAGATAGAATTCGACGATTCCGTGGGCCGACTTCACGGGCGGGTCGTCAACAGCGGCCCCTACCCGATTGCCACCTTTGAAGCCACCGACGTCGAGGGGATTCGACGCGAGTTTCACCGGTCCATTGAGGAGTACCTCGCTTCCTGCGAGGAAGATGGAACCGAGCCCCGAAAGCCATTCTCAGGCAAGCTCAACCTTCGGCTCGGTCCGGATCTGCACCAGCGCGTGGCACAGTTTGCGGCCGAGAGCGGATTGAGCATGAACAGTTGGATTCTGCAGGCGCTCGAAAAAAGCGTATCCCGAGAGGTCGAGGATCGTTGATGCGAAACTTGCGATGCATCTGTCTTTGGATACCTACGACGCGGTCGCCTTCGAGTGCCTCAGGAAAAAAATGGAGTGTCGGATTTTGAAAATAGGACACCACTCAGGGCCTGCAGTATTTGCAGTTGCCGCTTGTCTCGCGGTTTTCAGCGGACAGGCTTGCGACCAAGCGAGCCAAGCTCTTCTGCGTGCCCGAGCGACGGCTGGGGATGCCTCAGCGCAGGTCGGTCTCGGGTTCATGTACGCCGAGGGCCGCGGCTTGCCACAGGACGATGTGGAAGCGGTTCGTTGGTACCGCTTGGCAGCAGATAGGGGCTACGCCGAAGGGCAGGCCAGACTCGGGTTCATGTACAAAAATGGTCGCGGCGTGCCTAAGGACGATGCGGAAGCGGTTCGGTTGTGGCTCCAAGCAGCCGAACAGGGGAACCCTTCAGCGCAGGTCAGTCTCGGATTAAGTTACGACGAAGGTCTTGGCGTTCCACAGGACGATGTCGAAGCGGTTCGGTGGTACCGCTTGGCAGCTGAACAGGGCAACACTTTAGCACAGGCCAACCTTGGGTTGATGTATTTCTTGGGTCGCGGGCTGCCACAGGATGATGACGAAGCGGTTCGGTGGTATCGAATGGCAGCCGATCAGGACAAGACTGAAGCGCGGACCAGTGTCAATATCTTTTTCGGCCGTCACCTCCGAGACGAGGATCAGGATTATGCGGAAGCGGATCGGTGGTACCGCCTCGTGGCGGAGCAGGGTTTGGATGCCATAGCACAGGTCCATCTTGGGTTAAGGTACGCGGAGGCTCGCGGGGTTCCTCGGGACGATGCCGAGGCAGTAAGGTGGTTCCGTATGGCAGCCGAGCAGGGAAACGCCATAGCACAGTTCAACCTGGGAATCAGGTATGCCAATGGTCAGGGGGTGCAAAAGGATTATGCGGAAGCGGTTCGGTGGTTCCAACAAGCAGCCGATCAGGGTCACGCCGAAGGCCAATTCAACCTTGGAGTCATGTACGACCAGAGTCGAGGTGTGCCGCAGGATTACGTCACTTCACACATGTGGTTCAACTTGGCTACTGCCCGTGCAACTGGAGAGGATCGCGAGCGGTCGAAAAAGGCCCGTGACGCAGTCGCGGAAAAGATTACCACGGAGGCGCTCGTCGAGGCACACCGCCGCGCGCGTGAATGGGAAACGGACCACCCGATGTCGCAGTAGCATCCAAAGTGCCGCGCCCCAACATGTACTCCCATCACTGGTGGAAATTCGTTTAACCTTCTCAAGAATGTTATTCCAGACTTCAGGAGAGATCAGATGGATCAAGAGGTCAATGTGGAGGAGGTCGAAATCGAAAGGTGGGAAGGGTTTCTGTCTAAAGTCTCTCAACTGGATTCCCTTCCCGAGGAGTTCGTGTACAGAGGACAGAAGGACTCCTCATGGAGCCTGCAGCCCAGTCTCGCAAGAATATGGGACTGCTTTTCCAATGCAATGGAAAACGAGATTAGGATGCATGCTGTTTTTAAGGGGAGATCCACCACGTTACTTAGCCCGAATATCTTTGGAGAACTCATTCGGCATTACAACATCCTCCAGTGGTGGGCACAAATGCGCCACCACGGGGCCCCCACGCGAATACTGGACTGGACAAAATCTCCCTTTGTAGCCGCTTACTTTGCCTGTGAATCCGGATGTAAATCAGGCGCTGTGTGGTGTTTGAATCGAACCAAATTTCACCGCTACATGTGTAATACACCCGAGTACCGGGAATTCGTCAATTATCTGGGATCAAAAGCAAGCATTGAAGACCGGAATACAATGGAGGGGATGTTGTACGGCGAAGATCTACCGCACTTGGTTGCCTTCGCGGATACGAACCTCCTCACGGACCGCATGGAAAGACAACAAGGGTTGTTTTCCTACAGCAATCTTCCCCATATAGACCACGCAGATGGGTTACGAAACCACCCTGGGGTTCTCACCAAGCTCGTGATCCCCGACGGGATAAGTTCTGACCTCAAAAGGGAGTTTATGCATCAATTGCGGTTGATGAACATAAACGGTTTCAGTCTGTTCCCTGATCTCGATGGGATCGGCAGGTACTGCACCGAGCTTGCCCGTCACAACGTGGAAGGGATGTAGTCAACAAGCCATTAAGGGCTCATGTTAATCAGGGGCCGCGGTGTGCCGCAGGATGACGCCGAAGCGGTCAGGGAGTGGCGACAAACCGCCGGGCAGGGGCACGCTCCCACCCAGAACAACCTCGGTCTCACGTGTTCCGAAAGTCGCGGCGGTGCCCGCCACCCAGCGAGGCGGTTCGGTGGTGGCGCAAGACGACCGGTCATGGTTAAGACCGATTCGCAGTTGACCAGGGACGGCGGACGCGGGAGAACCTTGCCCATGCACAACGCCGCGCTCGGGAGTGGGAAGCGACGAACCCGCGGAGTTCTATTGGTGGCATTGGATGGGTTTACGAAACGATAACCCCAGAAGCGCCCTGTATTCCTGTACACGGGGGCTCATGTCGATGCGCCTCCAAGGGGTCGACCCGCAAGGGGGTGTCCGACGGATCAGATCCTGTCGAGGGGACGGGATCGATGTTGCAGCCCGGTGTGGTGCTGACGCTTATTGGATTGGCGATCCGGCCCTGTCTCTTGATGGGACACACCGTCGAGGGCCACGATCTTCCAAGGAAGGCAGTTTGAATGATCAGTAGAGTTGTGCTTGCGCTGCTCATGCTGGTGCTGGCCTGCGGGGAGGAGGACAAGGGTACGGGGCCTGTCCCGGAATCCGGGCCGGACCCCGTCGCGGAACCCGATACCCAGGCTGCGCTTTTCGCTGCGGACGTGGCCGCTGTTCGTGAAGGGTGTGAAGACGGCTGCATTCTTGCGGTTGCAACCGGCGAATCGGACGACTACGGGGCCTGCTTTGTTTCTTGTGTGTGGGAAGGTGAGAAAGCGTTGTGGAAGGTCAGGATGTTGGAGGTCGTTACCGAGCTGCAGGATGAGGGGATCGAGGTTGGTTTTTCCGTTTCAGACCTCTCAGACAGGTACTTCCCCGAGATCATCGGCTCCGGGGACACTCCTCGCACCTGGGCTTTAAGGCTGGCCTTGAGGATAGCCGCCATGGCGGGTGATGGGGAATTAGTGCGCCTTTTGGAAGAACAAGGGGCCGACCTGCCGGACGATGCGGAGATTTTTTTTCTGCCCGGTGGGGCGGCGATGGAGTTTGTCCGGATCGAACGGGGGACGTTCTCCATGGGCTCTCCGTCTTCGGAGGGAAGTCGGTCAAATCATGAAGGTCCGGTGCATGAGGTGGAAATCAGCACGGGCTTCTGGTTGGGCAAGTACGAGGTGACGCAGGGACAGTGGGAGGCGATGATGGGGTCGCGGCCGTGGACTGGAAGAAACAACGTGGTTGAGGACCCGTTTCATCCCGCGGTGTATGTTTCCTGGGAGGACGTGCAGACGTTAATAGAGATGTTAAATAGTGCCGCGGGTGAGGCACAGTATCGTCTGCCGAGTGAAGCGGAGTGGGAGTATGCCTGTCGGGCGGGTACTAGGTCGCGGTGGTCGTTCGGGGATGACGAGAGTCAGCTTGTCGATTATGCGTGGTATCATGCCAATACGTTGGAGGTAGGTGAGGAGTATGCTCATGCGGTGGGTCTGAAGGGTGCGAATCCCTGGGGGTTGCACGATATGCACGGGAACGTCTGGGAGTGGGTGCAGGATTGGTATGACGGGGGCTATTATGGAAGTTCGCCCCGGGTGGACCCTCAGGGGCCTGAAACCGGCACATCCCGCGTCATCCGGGGCGGCCGCTTCGACGATTCCGCCTGGTTTTTGCGGTCGGCGAATCGCCACAACGTCTCCCCGGGGCTTCGCGGCGAAGGCTTGGGCATGCGCTTTTTCCGGGTTCCATGACCCATGTGCTCTTTTTCCCTTGCTCGGGGAGGTTCCCTCAAAGGGGGGGCGGCCTCAATAGGATCTTGCGTGGGAACTCCGATCACCTCCCTGACCGCCTGCGGCGGTAACCTCCTGCCCGACCTGCGGGCCCGCTCGATCTCCCAGGACACCCCCCGCACCCTTACCCCCGTGCGCAGCCGCGCCGAGTGGGAGGAACGCGCCGCATACATCCGCGACCACATCCTCGCCTGCGCCGGACTGCTGCCGCTACCGGAGAGGACGCCGCTCAACCCTCACATCTTCGAGCCGCTTCAAAGGGAAGGATACTCCGTCGAGAAGGTGTTCTTCGAGAGCTTCCAGGGGTACCTGGTCTGCGGCAATCTTTACCGGCCGCTGCGGCCGGGGAGGAACCGCTTCCCCGGGATCGCCCATCCGCACGGACACTGGCCGGGGGGCCGCCTTGAGAACGGGGAGGCCTGCTCGGTCCCGGGCCGCTGCATCGAGCTGGCAAAGCGGGGATTCGTCAGCTTCTCCTGGGACATGGCCGGGTACCTCGACAGCGGCCAGATCGCCCACCGGGCTTTCGGCGGCTCCCGCGAGGACCTGTGGGGGATCGGGGTCCTCGGCATCCAGCTCTGGAACAGCATCCGGGCCATCGATTTCCTGCAGAGCCTGCCCGATGTCGACGCCGGCCGCATCGGCTGCACCGGCGCTTCGGGGGGCGGCACCCAGACCTTCCTGCTGGCTGCGGTGGACGACCGCGTAACCGCCTCGGTTCCGGTCAACATGGTATCCGCTCACATGCAGGGGGGCTGCCTGTGCGAGAACCAGAGCCACCTTCGCGTCGACATCGACAACGTCGAGATCGCGGCGGCCGCGGCTCCAAGGCCCCAGCTGCTCATCGCCGCCACCGGGGACTGGACCGCCCACACCCTCGAGCACGAGTACCCGTTCGTTCGTTCGGTGTACGAACTCTACGGCGCCGCGGCGAAAGTTAGGGCCGTGCGCTTCGATGCCCCCCACAACTACCACCGGGAAAGCCGCGAGGCGATGTATGCCTTCTTCGAGCGCTGGCTGCTGGGGTCGCGGCGCCGCAGCCGTCCGGAAGCACCGCTGCTGGTCGAGGCGGAGGATGACCTTCGGGTATTCTCCCGCGGTTCCCGGCCGCGGTCGGCGCTGCGCCGCAACCTTGTCGTCCCTGCCCTGATTGCGCGGGCGGAAAGCCGGATGCGCTCGTTCGAGGTCCGCACCCCGGAGGATCTGGACAGGTTCCGCGAGGCCATGGGCCCGGCCCTGAAACACGCCCTTGCCGCGCACCTTCCGGACGAGGTCGCCGCCCGCGACTGCGGCCGTTCGAGAATTGAAGGCGGCTACCTGCAGCGCTTCGCCCTCGGCCGCGCGGGGGCCGGGGATTCGGTGCCGGCGATCCTGGTGTCGCGCCTGCCTCTGCAGGACCGCGCCCCAGTCACCCTGCTGCTGCACCCGGCGGGGAAGGCAGCGGGCTGGCGCGGGGAGCGCATGCCGCGGCTGGTAGCCGCGCTCCTCGGCAGGGGGCAGCAGGTGCTCGCGGTCGACCTGTTCGGAACCGGTGAAGCCCCCTCCCCCGTAGAGGCAGAAGCCGGGGAGATCCACCATTATTTCACGTACAACCGGACCCCGGCAGCCAATCAGATTCAGGACATCCTGACGGCGCTGGCATTCGCCCGGGACCGCGCAGGAGGGACGTCCGTCAACCTGCTTGCGCTGAAAGGAACCGGCATCGGCGCGCTCCTGGGGCGCGCCCTGGCGCCCTGGGTAGCCAACACTTGCCTGTCGCTGGCCGCCTTCGCCTTCGACGACCGCAGCTGGCTGCGGCACTGTTTCGTGCCCGGGGTGCGCAGCGCCGGGGACGTGCGCACCGCGGTGGCCCTCACGGCTCCAGGCCGCCTGTTCCTCCACGGGGCGGGTCCCGGTTTTCCCGCGGCCTGGGCCCGGCAGGCGTACCGGGCCACGGGCAGGCCGCGTTCCCTGCGCCTGTCTCCCCGGCCGGCCCCGGTGGAAGAGATGGTGAGATGGACGGCCGTGGTTCCCCGGAGTTGATTGGGGCATACGCGGCTTTTTTCAGGTATGAATTACTGACCGAAATGGCGAGGTTGGGGGACAGGAGACCAAGGAGGCAACGATGAGCAGCGGCGACCGCAACGACGTCCTGGTGATCGGAGGGGGAGCAATCGGGGTGGCCAGCGCCTACTACCTGGCGCGCAGGGGGGTCGCGGTCACCCTGGTGGAGAAGGGGGAGATCTGCTCCGGCTGCTCCTACGGCAACGCCGGCCTGCTGGTTCCCAGCCACAGCGTGCCCCTGGCCGCTCCCGGGGTAGTGTCTCAGGGGCTGAAGTGGATGCGGCGCCGGGACAGCCCCTTCTACATTCGTCCCCGCATCGACGCGCAGCTGATCCGCTGGCTGTGGCGGTTCTACCGCTCCGCCAACCACCGCCACGTGCGCCGCTCCGTGCCCCTGCTGCGCGACCTGAGCTTCGCCAGCCTCCAGCTCTACGACGAGCTCGACCGCATCGAGGGGTTCGACTTCGACCTGGTCCGCAACGGTTATCTGCAGGTGGGAAAGGAGGGCTTCAGCAAAGACGACGCGGAGGTCCGGATACTCAACGAGGCCGGGGTCGTCGCCAACGTCCTGACCCGGGAAGAAGCCCAGGAGCTGGTGCCGGAAACCGAGCTGGAGATCGGCGGAGCCATCCACTTTCCCCAGGACTGGAACCTGTCGCCGCACCGTTTCGTCACCGGGCTGGCGGCGCAGGCAGCCGCTCTCGGGGCCGACATCCGCACCGGCACCGAGGTGCTCGGGTTCGAGCGCAACGGCTCCCGGGTTTCCCTGGTGAAGACCACGCGCGGCGACTTCAGCCCCGGGGAGATCGTGCTGGCCGCGGGTTCCTGGTCCCCCGTGGTGGCGCGCGACCTCTCCCTGTCCCTGCCGATCCAGGGGGGAAAGGGGTACAGCATCACCTTCAAACGCCCGCCCCAGGCGCCGTCGGTCCCGATCTCCCTGGCCGAGGCCAGGGTGGGGGTGTCGGCGATGGGGGATTTCCTGCGCTTCGCCGGCACCCTCGAGCTGTCCGGGCTCACCCTCTACCTCGATCCGGTAAGGGTGGCCGCCATCCTGAAGGCGGTTCCCGAATACATGCCGGGCCTGGACCCTGCAAAGCTGGAGATGGTCGAGATCTGGCGCGGCATGCGGCCCTGCACCCCGGACGGTCTGCCCCTGCTCGGACGTCCGGAAAGTCTCGCCAACCTCACGGTGGCGGCGGGCCACGCCATGATCGGGGTCTCCCTGGCACCGGTCACCGGCGAGCTCGTCAGCGAAATCGTCTGCGGCGAGGAGCCGGGGATCGACCTGGCCCTGACCCGGCCGGAGCGGTTCGGCTGATGGCCGGCAAGGCCCAGCTGCAGGAGATGAAGCGGGGGGGGCGGAAAATCTCCGTTCTCACCTGCTACGACTACCCAACCGCCCTTTGGGAGGAGGAAGCAGGGGTCGACGTCGTCTTCGTCGGGGACAGCGTCGGCACCAACGTTCTCGGGTACGCCAGCGAAACCGAGGTGACCATGGAGGACATGGCCCACCACCTGAAGGCGGTGCGCCGCGGGGTCAGGGAAGCCTACCTGCTGGCCGACCTGCCCTTCGGCTCGGCCGACATTCCGGAGCAGGCGGTGGAGAACGGCCGGCGCCTGGCCTCGCTGGGAGCGGACGGGGTCAAGCTCGAAGGGTTCAAGCAGGAGGCGGTCCGCGCCCTGAGCGCCGAGGGTCTCGATGTGTGGGGGCACCTCGGCCTCACCCCCCAGTTCCAAAGGGAGCGGGCGCTGCAGGCGAAGACCGCGGAGAGCGCCGCGGAGCTGGTCTCCCGGAGTCTGGAGCTCGAGCGGGCGGGAGCCGATTTCCTCGTGCTGGAGGCGGTGCCGGAGGAAGTGGCCGCGGCCGTTACCCGGCGCCTGTCCATCCCGACGATCGGCATCGCCGCGGGCCGCTGCACCGACGGCCAGGTGATCGTCATTTCCGACCTGCTCGGCGCCGCCGACCTCGAGCTGCGCCACGTCGACCGGCTCGCCGACAGCAAGGCGGATGGGGTGCGGGCCATCAGGGCCTTCGTCGAGGGGGTGCGGGAAGGGAGCTTTCCCGCGGAAAGGCACGTGCGCCACATGAGCGGAGACGAGCTCGCGAGGTTCGAGGCTGGCGGCCCCCAAGCCGGGGGCAATTAACTGGAACCCCCCCTGCCGGCGAGGTCGAAGCGAGACTCGAGCCGGGGCAGGTCGACGCTCGCCAGCCGTACCTGAACCACTTCGTTCAAATCCAACTCGCTACCTCCCTGGAGTTCGATCTCCAGGGCGAGATCGGGGATCACCGCTACTGCCCGCGAGCCGCGGTGATCGACGACCACCGCCTCTCCCTGCCAGCCGGGGCGCTGCCCCAACCAGGCAAGGGTCCAGTGGCGGCGGCTCATCCGCTCCGCCTTCCTCACGCACAGGGCCGCGGTTTCGGCAGCCCCCATCCTTTCGACGATCTCCGTTTCGCTCAGGGTCCGCTCTCCGCGCAGGTGCAGGCGCAGCTGCTGGTGGGCGACGAGGTCGAGGTAGCGGCGCAGAGGGCTGGTAACCCGGCTGTAGGCTTCCACCCCGAGGCCGGCATGCCTCCCCACCTTCGTGGCCGAGGAGCGGGCGGGCAGCTGGCGCCGGCGAAGCGCCAGGGCCCCGGCAAGTCCCCACCCAGCTTCGGGATCTTCCAGTGTCTCCGCCGGCTCCTGGAGGACGAAGGGGAACGGCAGCCCGTGGTCGGCGGCGTACTTCGCGGCACCTTCTCCGGCGAGAATCATCAGCTCGGCGACCAGGCCGCGGCTGGCCCGGCGAATCAGCGGGAAAATGTCGATAACCGCGGGGCTGGACCCGGCGTCGGCGCGGATGTCGACTTCCGGCCAGTCGATGGCGACCGCTCCCGCGGCGAGCCGGCGGCCGGCCGAGCAATCGGCGATCTCCTTGAGGGCGGCGAGACTGTCGTTTCCGCCCTCGAGCTGCCGCTCGGCCTCCCCGTAGGTCAAGCGGGTGACCCCTATGGTGCTAGCGGCGATTTCGATCAGGGCCGCCCCTCCCGACGGTTCCGGCCGCAGGTGGAAGGAGAGCGCAGGGGAGCGCTCTTCCAGGCCGAGGCCGAACCGCTGAATCAGCGTTTCTGGCAGCATCGGCACGGTGAGGTGGGGCATGTACAGGGTTGCCCCGCGGCCGCGCGCCTCCATGTCGAGCTCGCTGCCGCCGGCAACGGCCGCGGCGACGTCGGCGACGTGCACCCAGACGCTGCCGTCGGCCGGGTCGAAGCTGACCGCGTCGTCGGGATGGTCATTCCCCTCGTCGTCGATCGCCCAGGCCTCGAGGTGGGTCAGGTCGACCCGTCCCTCCTCCAGGATCCGGACAGGGCCCGGTTCCGGGGGCGGGGAGAGCACGGCGCCGCAGCGCTCGGGGTAGGGGAGGTCCCCCTCCTTCCAGAAGCCGATTTCGAGGAGCAGGGCATGGGCGTTTTCCGGGGACTCGCTCCTCTTCAGGGCACGCAGAGCGCGGCTGCCGCCGCGGCGTCTCCGGGCCATCTGGACGGTTTCGGCGAGGAAACGCTCGTCCTCCTCGATCCAGGTGCGGCTGCGCAGGCGCTGCAGGAATTCCTTCCATGCCTGCCGCTCCCGCTCGGCCTCGAGGCGCCGCCTGCGCTCCTCGGCTACCGCCGCGGCCGGGCGCGCGCGGATTCGCTCCGGGGTCCCCTCGAACCACAGTCCTTCGCTGAGAATCCTCCAGGTCGCCCAGGCCGCCGGCGGGGTGAAGCAGTCGTAGAGCAGATCGCAGAGGGTGGGCAGATCGACTCCCTCCCCGCTCTCCTCGAGCAGCTCCCTGGCGGTGTCGATATCGGCGTCCGCGGACCCCGCTTCGAGAGAGGCGAGGTCGCCGCCGGCAAGCGGTCCCGGGTGCAGCTCGGTCACGTCCTTTGGACGCACCAAGCGGGAACCGCCGTCGACCTCGATCTCGATGCGGTCGTTTCGGGTATTCTTGACCCTCGCCGGGCGGTTTCTATACAGTACGAGGGCGTCGAGTGCGGGCTTGTCAGCGGGGGGCTTGACGTCAGGCATGGGCAGGGTGGGGCCAGAAGGTAACCTCCGGGACGCGAACTCGAAACGATCACAACTCCCGAAAATGCCTACGGTACTGGGAATCGATCAGGGCACCAGCAGCGTCAAGGTCGTCCTCATCGACGAGAGCGGGCGCGAGCTGGGAAAGCAGAGCGCCGGCTATCCGCTGCTGAAGCCGCGGCCCGGTTGGGTCGAGCAGGATCCCGAGGACTGGTGGCGGGCCGCCTGCTCCGCGGTGCAAGCGCTGCTCGCCGAAACCGGGACCGACCCCGGCGACGTCGCCGGAGTGGCGCTGTCGGGCCAGATCAACGGCGCCGTGGTTGCGGATGCCTCCGGGGCCTGCCTGCGCAACTCCCTGATCTGGCTCGATCACCGTTCCGCCGAGGAGTGCCGGTGGGCGGAGGAGCGCGCCGGCGACCTGCTGCGCGACCGCGCCTTCAGCCGCGTAACCCCGGTCAACTTCCTCGCCAAGCTGTTGTGGCTGCATCGCCACGAAGCAGATCTCCTGCGGCGGGCTCCGTACATCCTGCTGCCGAAGGACTGGCTGCGCCTGCGCCTGACCGGTGTGGCCTCCAGCGAAATCTCCGACGCCTCGGTGACCGCGGCCTTCGACCTGCGGCGGCGGCAGTGGTCGGAGGAGATCCTCGATCTTCTCGACATCGACGCGGAAAAGCTTCCGGCCGCGGTCGAGTCCTCCGAGGTCGTCGGTGCCGTCACGCCGCGGGCCGCCGCGGAGATCGGCCTGCGCGCCGGCACCCCGGTCTGCGCCGGGGGAGGGGACATACCCTGCATGGTGCTTGGCAGCGGCATCGTCCGGCCCGGTACCGCGGGGCTGGGGATCGGAACCGCCGCCCACGCGGTAACCTGCGTCGAGGAGCTCGACCCCCGCGGCGTCGACAAGCTCTGGCCGATGTGCCACCCGGTCCCGGGGCAATACGCCTGGCTCGGGTGCTCCTACACCGGAGGGGCTTCCTTCACCTGGGCCAAGGAAACCTTCGGGATGTCGTACGGGGAGATGACCGCGGCCGCGGAGACCGCCCCGGTCGCCTGCGAGGGGCTGTTCTTCATGCCCTGGCTCGAAGGTTCCGCCACCCCGTGCCCCGACCCGGAAGCGCGCGGCGGCTTCGTCGGACTGACGCTGCGGCACGGCCGCGCCGAGATGATCCGCGCGGTGATGGAGGGGGTGGTCTTCGAGCTGCGCAACGCCCTCGAGTGCTTTTCCGGCATCGGCATTTCCCTGGAGGAGGTGCGCATCGGAGAGGGGGGCTCGCGCTCGGCCCTGTGGAGGCAGATCCAGGCGGACGTCTTCGGACGGGAGGTGCGGGTTATCGACACCGAGGACCTCTCCGCGGTCGGGGCGGCCCTGATCGCGGGAGTCGGCTGCGGCCTCTTCGAGAGCTTCGAGGCCGCCTGCGAAAAAGTGGTGCAGCTGGGAGAGACGGTCCGCCCCGGAGAGCCGGAAGCGCGAGCCTACGCCGCGGCCTTCGCCCGCTACGAGCGCCTGTACCCGACGATGAAGGACTGGTTCCACGGCGCCCGATGAGGCGGACGTGAACGACAGGAGGAACTGCTCCGATCCGCTGGCGCCGGCCGGACTGCGGTCGGAGCCGCGGCGGAAACCCTGGGTCTGGCTGGTGTACGCCCTGCTGCTGGCGCTCGCCATTCCCTGGTACTGGCCGGCGGGGTACCGAGGACCGCTGCTGCTGGGGTTCCCGCTGTGGGCTGCGGCGACCGTCCTCTGCGTCGTCCTCCTGGCGGGCTGGACCTGCTGGGTGATCGCCGCCTGCTGGCGGGACGGGGAGTGAAGAATGGGCTCGGCAGCCGATCCGCTCGCCTTCGGCCCGGGCGCCCTTGCCGCGGTCGCCCTCTACCTGCTGTCGATGATCGGCATCGGCTGGTGGGGGAGGCGGCAGCGCCGCGGCGACAGTCTCGCCGACTTCTACCTCGCCGGCCGCTCCCTCGGCTTCGCCGTTCTCTTCCTGACCCTGTACGCGACCCAGTACAGCGGCAACACCCTGTTCGGGTACCCGGGCAAGTCGTACGGGATCGGGTTCGACTGGACGGTCTCGCTGCTGTTCATGTTCGCCATCATCCCGGGGTACCTGCTGTACGCGCCCCGTCTCGTCGCCGTTGCGCGCAGGCAGGATTTCATCACTCCGGGGGATTACATCTCCTTTCGCTTCGGCTCCCGTTCCCTGACCCTGCTCAGCACCCTGATGATGGTCTACGCCCTCGCCAACTACACCCTGGCGCAGCTGAAGGCGATGGGGGCCGCGGTCGAAGGGCTGACCGACGGCGCCGTCCCTCGGCGTACGGGATCGTCGCCCTGGCTTTCATCATGGTGGTGTACGAGACCCTGGGGGGCATGCGCAGCGTCGCCTGGACCGATGTCATCCAGGGAATCGTCCTGCTGACCGGTTTCGCCGCCCTGCTCTTCATGATCCCGGGACTCGGGGGCGGTTTCACCGCGGTGGTGGAACGGCTGTCCGTCGCCGATCCCGCCAAGGTCGAGGCGCCGTCGCTGCGCCAGTGCGCGACCTGGCTCAGCTACGTCGTGCTTGTCGGCGCCGGCGCCGCCATCTACCCGCAGGCGATACAGCGCCTCTTCTCCGGCCGCTCGGTCGCCGGGCTCAAGCGCGCCCTGGCGCTGATGGCCTTCATGCCGCTGACTACCACCCTGATCGCCCTGGTCTGCGGCCTCACCGGGGCGGTAGTTATCCCCGGCCTCGAGGGGACCGCGACCGACCAGCTGCTGCCGCGGCTCTGCGCCCTCATCATGGGCCAGTCCGCGTTCGGGTACTGGCTGGTCGTGCTCGTGTTCGCCGCGGCTCTGGCCGCCCTGATGTCGACCGCGGACTCGGCGCTGCTGTCGATTTCGTCGATGTTCACCCGCAACGTCTACCAGGCTCACATCCGCCCCGGCAGCAGCCAGGCCGAGCTGACCCGGGTCGGCAAGCTCTGCTCCTGGACCATCGTGGCGGTTCTCGTGGTCGTCGCCATCGGCACCGAGAAAACCCTGATCAGACTGCTGGAGCTGAAATTCGAGGTGCTGATCCAGATCGTCCCCTGCTTCTTCCTCGGCCTCTACTGGCCGCGGCTCCGCGCGACGACGGTCCTGGCCGGGATGGTCGCAGGCCTCGGTTTCGGCCTGGGGGCGACCCTGCTGGGCCACGCGCGTATCTGGGGTTTTCACGCCGGGGTGGTCGGCCTCGGGTTGAACCTCCTCGTCTGCGCTGCCGGCTGCGCCGGCTCGCGCCTGTCCGAAAGGAGAAATGCCACGTGAAGATCACCTCGATCGACATCTGGACGGTGGTGGTGCCGACGATTCCCGGCCGCGTGCACAGCCCTGAGTGGGTGCCGGAGACCGGCTGGGACCAGGTGCCCAAGCAGATCCTGCGGATCAACACCGGCACCGAGCTCACCGGGATCGGGGAGACCGGCCGCGGCACGGAGGCGGCGACGGTCGCCGCGGGAGCCGCCCGCCTCGTCGGCCGCGATCCGGAGTCGATCACCCTGCGCGATATTTTCCGCGAACCGGCCGACGGCACCGAGGAGATGCTGGTAATCGCCGCCGGGGAGGCGTACGAGGCCTTCGAGATGGCGGTGCTCGACCTGGTCGGCCGCATGCGCGGGCTGCCTCTGCACGCCCTGCTCGGAGGCGCCGTGCGCGAGCGCGTGCGCGCCGACTACTGGATGGGCCACCAGACCCCGGAGGACGGCAGGCGGACGGTCGAGCGCGCCCTCGAGCAGGGATTCAGGGGAGTCAAGATCAAGTGCCGCATCGAGGAGCCGATGGTCGAGCGGCTGCGGGCAATGCTCGACGCCGCCGGCCCCTCGTTCAAGGTGACCGTCGATCCCAACGAGCGCTTCCACACCGCCGAGCAGACGATCGCCCTCGCCGGGGAGCTGGCGCCGCTGGGCAACGTCGAGGTCTTCGAAGATCCGATCCCCAAGGCCGATGTCGAGGGGTACGCCCTGATTCACGAGGAGATCGACCTGCCGCTGGCGATGCACCTCGGCGACCCCGGGCAGGTGCTGGCGGCGATGAAGGCCGATCTCGTAGACTGCTTCAACCTCAACGGCGGCCCGGTCGGCTTCATGCGCAACGCCGCGGTCGCCGCGGCCGGGGGCATGCGCTGCTGGCACGGGTCGGGGAACGATCTCGGCATCGTCGACACCTGCTACGTGCACTGTGCGGCCCTGGCCCCGAACTGCACCATGGCCTCCGATTTCGTCGGCTCCTGGACCCGGGAGGACGACCTGATCCTCGAGCCGATCCTGTTCCGGGACGGCTTCGTCCCGGTGCCGTCGCGGCCGGGGCTGGGGTGCGAACTCGACCTGGAGGCCCTGGAGCGCTACTGCCGGGCCCACCGGGTGGTGACTCCGTAGAGAGAGCCATGCAGACGGCGAGGACACCAGGTAGGCACCTCCCGCAAGCCTGCCGCTCCCGGGCCCTGGCAGTGGGCGCGGCGATCGCCGCCTTTCTCGCAGCCGCGGCCTGCGACCGCGGCCTCGAAGCCGAGCCGCCGCTCACCGGCATCTCGGGCACCGTGACCTTCCTTGGGGAGTGGACGGAGGATATCGGCCAGGTAGCCGTAGCCGTGTACCGCGATCTCCCCGAGGAGGCGACGGACCTGTTCGGCCTCAGCGGCGCCGATCAGGACGCCCCCCTGGGAAGCCGCAGCTACGACTACTTCGTGCCCCTCGAACGGGAAGGGGTGTACCGCTGGATCATCGTCGCCTGGCGGCGGCCCGACGCCTTCTGGGACTTCACCTCCCTCCTCGGGTGCTATCACGTCGAGGGGGATTCGCTTCCGGGGGCGGTCGAGGTCTCTCCCGGCCGCGTCACCACCGGCATCGACCTCACCGTCGATCTCGGTCTGGTCGCCGATCCCCCCGAGGTCGGTTCCACCCTCTGCACCGCGGTGCTGCCCGAGGCCCTGATCGAGGCCGCCCAGGGGGGCTCGCAGTGATGACGGCCGCCCGTTTCCTCCTCCTGTTGCTGCTGGCCGGCAGCCTGCTTTCGTCCGCATCGGCGGCCCCGGCGACCGGCGCCGAGATCAGCGGCCGGATTGTGGCGGCGGGCGACAGCACCGCGCTTGCCGGGGCGAACGTCTACCTGGAAAAGACGGGAGAGGGATCGCTCGCCGGGGAAGGTGGCAGCTTCCGGTTCGCGGTCGAGCCGGGGCCGCAGCTCCTCGTCATCTCCTTTGTCGGCTACCGCACCCGCTCCGTTTCGACATCGAGGTCGGAGAGGGGCAATCCCTCGATCTCGGCAGCATCCTCCTCGAGGAGACCGCGGTGGAGCTGCCCGGAGTAGTGGTCACGGCGACGCGGAGGCCGCAGCCGTTCGCCGAGGCGCCGATCAGCATGTCGGTGACCGACCGGCGGGAGCTGACCGGCTTCAACTCCTTCAGCCTGTCGGGGCCCCTGCGCCATCTGCCCGGTGTCAGCCAGGTGGGCAGCCAGGTCAGCATCCGCGGTTCGAGCGGGTACAGCCGCGGCACCGGCAGCCGCGTGCTGTTGCTTTTGGACGGGGTTCCGGCGCTTTCGGCCGACCAGGGGGACATCAAGTGGGACATCATCCCGGTCACCGAAGTGGAGCGGGTCGAGCTGATAAAGGGGGCCGGTTCGGCCATGTACGGAACCGGTGCCCTCGGCGGCGTCATCAACGTGTTGACTCGCTCCCCGTCGGAGCTTCCCGAGACCCGCTTCCGCCTCGTCAGCGGCCTCTACGACCAGCCGGCGCATCCCTCCTGGAAGTGGCGGGACCTCATGTACCTCGGCGGCGTCGACGTCAGCCACTCCCGCACGACCGCCGCGGGCGGCTACCTCGTCTCCTCGGGCCACAAGCGCGGCACAGGGTACCGCGAGAACGGCGAGTCGACCCGCTACAACCTGTTCGCCAAGGGGACCCGTCAGCTCGGCAGGCATACTCGCTGGACCGGACTGGCAAACTGGGCGTACGACGATCACGCGGTTTTTCTGCAGTGGAAGGACCGCGCCAGCCCGCTGTTGGTACCGGAAGGGGACCGGGACGCCGCCACGGTTTCCTGGAAGCTCAACCTCAACACAGAGATGACCCACCTCGTGAATCCGGGGACGAACCTGCGGTGGCGGGGGTTCTATTTCCGCACCGACTTCGACAACACCCGGGCAGCCGGCGGCCTGGCGTCGGCGGGCCACAAGATCGGGACCGAACTGCAGCTCGACATCGGGGAACGGCTCGGCAGCCGCGGGGTCATCGTCGGCGCCACCGGGATCTACGACCTGGCGCGGTCTCCGGCCGATTTCCTCGGCGAGCGCACCGTTCTCAACACCGCCCTGTACGCCCAGAACGTCGTGGACTTCCGGGACCTCGAGCTCACCCTCGGCATGCGCGCCGATCTTCACCGCCGCGGTGCAGGAGAGGGTTCGGAAGCCGGGGGGCCGTGCGGGTCAGCGGATGCTAACCGCCGGATCGCCGCGCACACCGAGGCCCAGTTCAGCCCCCAGATCGGGCTGTCCTGGAAAGCGGCCCCCGGCGCCATCCGGCTCTCGGCCGGCCGCGGTTTCCGGGCCCCCTCGGTCACGGAGATCCACGTCCAGGCCGATGCCTCGGGGATTCTCGTCTGTCCGAATCCCGGCCTCGCTTCGGAGCGCAGTTGGTCGTACGAGGCGGGGATCAGGCGGGTCCTCGGAGGGGCGCTCGCCATCGACGGCGCCCTGTTCTGGAACGAGTTCGAAGGCCTGATCGAAGCCAGGCCCGAACCGACCTCAGTGGTCGTCCCGCGGGCCAGCTTTCGCAACATCTCGCGCGCCCGCATTCGCGGGCTGGAGCTGGAGCAGCAGCTGGCGCTTCCGTTCGGGGCGAAATGGAAGGCCTCCTACACCTACGTCGACGCCCTCGAGTTCCTCGCCGAGGGGGTGCCGCTGCCGCCGTACTGCCACGACGACCTGCGTCCCGGGGACACCGCGCCGCTGCCGTACCGGTCCCGCCATGCCGTCACCTCGAGCCTCGGCATGGGGAGGGGGATGAGCCGCGGCGGTTTCAGCTTTCGCTACACGAGCCGCTTCGAGCGCGTGTCGGGACTGTTCGCCGAGTGCGGGCGCGACCACCTGCCGGTGTACCTCGTCGACGCCTTCGTCGAGCGCCGGGTCGGCCTGGCGACGCTCACCCTCCGCGTCGACAACCTGTTGCGCTACCACTACATCCTGTCCGAGCGCGAGGTACGCCCCCTGCGGCGGGTCACCGTAGCGCTTTCCGGGACCCTGTAGGGGGGCCCCTGCCTCCATGGCCAGCCACACCTGTTCCTGGCAGGAGTGGAGGGAGGCCCTGGACAAGGGCGCCTTCGCCGATGAATTCTCCCGCCTCTACGGCGCAGGTCAGGTCGCCCTGTGGGAGCGGAGGTACGCCCGCGCCCTCGATGCCTATGCCGAGTCGTACGGCCGGGCCTCCCGGGTTGCGGTGGCGCGCTGCCCCGGGCAGATGAACCTCATGGGGATGCACCTCGACTACGGCGGCATGCCGTCGCTGCGCATGGCGGTGAGGGGCGCCGACGTCATAACCGTAGCGGGCCGGCAGGAAGGCTCCTCGGGGACCGGCGTCCGCCTGCGTTCCATCGGCGAACGCGCCGGTGCCGCGGATCCGTTCCCGGCTGTCGAGCTCGACCTGCGCGACATCGACCCCGGGAGGGATGTCCGTTCCCGGGAGGCGTTCATCGATTTCGCCAGCGGCGTCTGCTCCCGGCGCGAGCAGGAGACCGGCAGCAGCCTGGCCGCGGATTGGGGAGTGCTGCCTCGTGGTCAGCTGGCCTATCTGTCGAGCCGCTTCCGCGGCCGCATCGGTGGATTCGACGGGGTGCTCTGGAGCAATGTCCCCTCCGCCGGAGGTATGTCGTCCTCCTCGGCGGTGGTGGTGTCGACGGCCTGCGCCGCATTGGCAGTAAACGGCCTGAGGCCTCGGGTGGATATGCCCCTGGAGGATCTCGTCGACGGCATCGGCATCTCCGAGTGGCTGCGCGGGACGCGCGGCGGCTGCTCCGATCACGGCGGCATGATCATGGGCAGGGAAGGAGAGCTGGTAGCGGTCGGGGCGCTGCCGGCCAGCGACGAGGGACGGGTGCGGCTGCCGCCGGAATACGCCGCGGTCAGCTTCGACACAGGCGTTCCGCGGCGCTACGACGAGGCCGCCAAGGACGAGACCGTAATCTCCTATCCGCTCGCGGTGTTCGCCCTGCGGGAGCTGATCCTGCCGGTGCTCGCAAGAGACGCGGATTGTTCCGGTATCGGGGGACGGGGGTGCCTGCGGCTGCTGCGGGATGTGACCCCGGGGAACCTCGGTCTCTCCCAGGCGCAGATCTTCGAGCTGCTGCGGGCGCTGCCGCGGCGCACCTCCTTGAGGGAGGTCGAACGCTGGGCCGGGGACGCCGGCAGGGAGGCGCAGTTCTCCGACTTTCGCGACCGCGAGGTCGCCGACCGCTACCCGCACCTGTCCGCGGATCATCCGATTCTGCTGCGCCGGCGCGCCGCTTTCGCCCTGGCCGAGCAGGACCGCGTGCACATGATGCAGAACTTCCTCCGCCGCGGCGACATGCGCAGCGCCCTGCGGCTGATCCGCCTTTCCCACTCAGGCGAACGCGACCAGGAGGTTGATGCCGAGCTGCTGGCGCGCCATGCCGCCGGGGTCGCCGCAAGAGACGGGCGCTGGCGCCTCTGCTTCCTGGCGGGAGGGTACGGCCGCATGACCCCCGAGTACGACCGCGTGGTGGAAGCCGTAAACAGCTGTCTCGTGGAGGTCGGCGGAGAGGAGGCCGGGGCGGTGCAGCGGCTCGGCGCCGGCTGGGGGGGAAGGGCCGGCGGCCTGGTGCGCCGCGACTGTGTCGATGGGGCCCCGGCGCGGCAACTGGCCGCCGCGATTCGCCAGCGCACGGGAATCGAGATGGAGTTGCAGTCGAGCGTCGTCGCCCCGGGGGAAGGGGCCTCCCTGCTGCAGCCCCCGTCCTGAGGAGGAAAAGATGGAACAGGAACAACAGGCAGGTTTGTTAAACGGAGTTCGCGTCCTCGATCTGACGCGCGTCCTCGCCGGCCCGTTCGCGTCGATGGTCCTCGCCGATTTCGGAGCCGAGGTAGTCAAGGTCGAGCTTCCCGGGACCGGGGACGAGGCGCGCGGGTTCGGGCCATTCGTCAACGGCGAGAGCGCCTACTTCGCCAGCGTCAACCGCGGCAAGAAGAGCGTCGCCGTCGACCTGCGCAGCGAGCGCGGGCAGGAGCTGGCGCGCGCCCTGGCCGGCAGGTGCGACCTGCTCCTCGAAAACTTCCGCCCGGGAAGCATGGCGCGCTTCGGGCTCGACTTCGACAGGCTGCACGCGGAGCACCCCCGCCTTGTCTACGCCTCGATATCCGGCTTCGGGCAGACCGGTCCGTACGCGAAACGGCCTGCCTACGACATCATCATCCAGGCGATGAGTGGCATCGCCAGCATCACCGGGATCGAGGGTCAGCCCCCGGTCAGGGTCGGCTCCTCGATAGCGGATCTCAGCGCCGCCCTCTACGGGGTCATCGGCATGATCGCCGCCCTGGCGCGGGCCCGGGAAACGGGCCGGGGCCAGCACCTCGACGTCTCCATGCTCGACTGCCAGGTCGCCCTGCTCGAGAACGCCATCGCCCGCTACGACGTCTCCGGCGAGGTGCCGGCGCCCCTGGGCAGCCGCCACCCGGCGATCACGCCGTTCCAGTTCTTCCGGGCCGCGGACGGGTATCTCGTGATCGCCGCCGGCAACAACCGCCTGTGGCGGTCGCTGTGCGAGACCATCGGCTCGCCGGAGCTGTGCGAGGACGCCCGCTTCGCGACCAACGAGCTGCGCACCCGGAACCACGCCGAGATGGAAGAGCTGTTGGCCGTCCGGCTTGCGCGTCGTCCGGTGGAGGAATGGTGCGAACTTCTCGGGCAGGCAGGGGTACCTTGCGGACCGATCCACGACATAGGGGAGGTGGTCGCCGATCCCCACGTCGCCGCCAGGGGCGCCATCAGGCGGCAGGAGCTACCGGCCGCGGGAGCCTCGATCGCGGTTCCCGCTTCGCCGCTAAAGTTCTCGGATGGGGATTGTGTGCTCGAGCCGCGCCCGGCTCCCGACCTGGGGCAGCATACGGACGAGGTGCTCCGGGAGCTGGTCGGGGTTTCAGCGTCGGAGCTTGCCCGCCTGCGGACCGAGGGTGTCATCGGTTGAGGGCGACGGCCCCGCCGGCTCTACCCGGAGGGGCATCGTTCGGGCGGTGCCGGAGAAAGGTGTCAAGATGCCCGGCGAGGATCCCGCCTCGGGATCCCCCCGTTCACATCAGTCAGAACAATCGGAACAGCCAATCAAAGAACGGTTCCGGCCTGCTGGATACGAAGCATAGGTTTTTTCCATCGGGTGACCAGGACAGCTGCCAGTCACCCGCATGTCCTTGGGGAAATTGTGTGACGTTCGCCCCGTCGGCCGCCATGTGAAGATCCTGGTTTCCCCGGTTCGGTCAGAAACGAAAGCGATCCGGCCATCAGGAGCCCAGGCCGGATTCCAATCCTTGCCTGGGTCATTCGTCAGGCGAATTATGTCCCCGCTGACGACGTCAACTACACAGATCTCCAGATTACCGAACCGGGTGCTTTCGAAAGCGATGCGGGTTCCCCCGGGCTCCCATGAAGAACGGGCATCGAGGCCGTCGTGACGGGACAGATTCCGCAAGCGTCCTTCGTGGTCCGCAAGATAGATTTCCAGGTTGCTGTCCCGGTACGTAGTGAAGCCCAGTAGCTGGCCATCCGGAGACCAGGCCGGCTGAATGCCATCCGACATGATCTGTCGGGTTTGTCCGGTCTGTAGATTCAGGCTGTAGATGTCGAACGACTCCCCCTGACCTGCGGCGAAGGCGATCTTTCCGTTGGGATGCCAGGACATGCCTCCCGTAAGCGTCAATGGCGGGGGTAGGGGTATGGTCTCCAGATTCTTACCGGTAGGCGATATGAGGTGAAACAGGCTCTCATCATCGGTTTGCTGGACGTAGCAGATGCTTTGGCCGTCCGGTGACCATATCGGGGTGACGGCTCCAAAATCCGATAGCCGGCGAGCTTCACCATCCCGCGAGCAGTATACGCTCCCGCTCAGATCGTGGGCTCTGACTTGAGCGAGCAGGAGCAGGAGGATGTAGAAGGCCATTATTGCAGCGATGCCTTGATCCGTCCCCAGGCAAGGGACTCGACGGCTGTTTCCTGAGCGGGAAACAACAGTCCATCGAGGAAGATCTCGGCCACGTGGCGGCCGAGATAATGAAGCGCCTCCATATCCTCTATGGCTTCCGGGTTCCACTCTATAGTACCCGTATGGTCTTTAGAGCGATCGTAGTCGGTGATAACCAGGGCGAATCCTACGATCCGATGCGCGGACAGCTCACCGAAAGTAGTCTCTTCCACGCTGTATCCCCATTGATTGAATGGCGTAACATACATCTCGATTATCCAAATTGTGGGATTCTCTCCGGCAGCTTCTCCACCTGCGTCTCCGTAAGGAGGGTGAATCCTCCACCCATATCCCCCACCTGTTATCCGTGTCCCCTCGCTTGTTGCCTGAGGAATGGCACGATACCTTTGCGTTTGTCCCCACATCAGATGCACCTTCTCTGTCGCCACCTCCGTACCATCTAGCAACACATCCAAGTACCCTCTACCGCCGCTGTGATCGGCATCGAGGTAGAAATCAATGCCGTCCTCCGCGAAGTCTATCCTATCCCAGTTCTTGTGTTCATCGTCAGCGACAATGACAGCCACATAAATCCGATTAAGTTCCTCGTGCCAAGCCAGCCAGATTTGGAAATCGAGGTTGGAGGGATCAAACGGAACTTGGTCCCGGACAGTCTTGAAATCCAGCGTTGTCATACAGGGTTCGCCGACCTCATACCACTCGTCGATTAGTCCATCATGTATATCAATCGTTTCCAGCATCTCATCCGTAAGCTCATAGAAGGGAAATAGGTGCCCATTGTGTGCTCCAGCTACGCCTATCATGATCAACAAAATCAGTAATCGATTCATTTTCCCCTCATCCGGAGGTTTTTGCGTCTCTTCCGGGGAAGGTTGAAACCCCTTGCCTTCAGGTGGAGCAGTAGCAGCGAAATGGCCGCAGGCCATGAGCCATGTGAAACAGTCTGACTCCGCATTCCTTCAGTCGCTTCAGCCGAACAACGAACCAACCGGCTTGAAGCCGGTGGTCGTTCAGTTGACACTTGGCGATTTAAACCCCGGCAGGCCTGGGGGCACCTCATTACAGCCTCTGATTGGTAAAAGGCTTTTCGATTTCCGGACCGGCAGCTACATCCAGTCGATCGCGACCCCGGTCTCCGCCGCCAGCTCGTCGAGGCGCGCGGCATCCTCCGTGCCGATGCGGACGCCGCTCTCCCGCTGATCCTTCTCCAGGCGGTCCTCGACCGCCCCGGGCAGGTTCGTCTCGTCGTATCCCTGCAGCGGAATCATCTGCTCGCGGGCGAGGCGGACCATCTCGTCGATGCCGTGCCGGAAATCGTCAGGCGGGCAGAAGAGGCCGATGTCCATCACCCAGACCATGCCTCCGAGCCTGGCGGACGGATATCTCCTCTTGGTCTCCCGGCAGGCCTCGTCGGCAAGGCCCACGAATACCCCTCCGAGGGCGGAGGCGACCGCGGTGTACCCCATCGACTTGAAGAACGCCGCCGGGATCAGGGTTTCCAACGCCTCGTACTCCGGTCCGCGCCAGTCGTCGGCCATGATGCAGGTGGCGCAGTCGAGGACGACGGGAGGCTCCGAGGCGCTCGGCAGGCCGAAGCTGAGGGGTGGGTTGCCGTAATACATTGCCCGCTTCCCCTCGTTCGACTCGTAGTACTGCGGGTAGGACCCCTGCACCGAGAAGGCGGTGCAGCCCTCCTCCATGGCGCGGCGGACGTAATGCCCGGCCGAGCCGTAGTGGCCGATGTTGCAGGCGGCTCCGACGGCGACCCCCCTTTCGCGGGACTTCCGGACCGCGGCCTCGGTCGCCATCATCATCGGGGAGTATCCGAGGCCGCCGCCGCCGTCGACGTGGATCGCCACGTCCGTCTCCTTGAGCACGCGGATCTCCGGGTCGGCGTTGACGGCGCCGTCCCGCAGGGCGCCGCAGTAGCCGCGGAGGGCGCGGGTCCCGTGGGAACGCACCCCGCGCAGGTCGGAGTTGACGAGGCAGCGGGCCAGCAGCGAGGCCTAGTCGCCCGGCATGCCCGCATGCTGCAGGCAGGCGGTTGCGAAGAATAGCAGGTCTTTTTCGGCGATGCGTCTGAATTCATCCGGGGGTCGGTTCATCGCGGCCCTTTCATGAGTGGTACTTCAGCGCCCTGCCCGGCAGCACCTCCGGCAGGGGATCGATTGCAGTTCCCCCGGAAATCACCTGGACGCCGTTGACGATCACCGAGTCGATGCCGGTGGGGAGCTGGTGGGGATTCTCGTAGGTGGCGCGGTCGGCGACGGTATCCGCATCGAAGAGGACGATGTCTGCGTGGTATCCCTCGGCGATGAGGCCTCGCCGGGTCAGCCCGAAGCGCTCGGCGGGGCGGCCGCTCAGCTTGTGAACCGCTTCCTCCAGGAGGTCGGCAGAAAACACGCGGGCGAGCAGGGCCGCCCAGCCCAGGCGATGGGCGCAGGGCGGAGCGCTCGAATCGCGGTCCGCCGCCGTCGACTCCTCACCTGGTTTGGCGGGCACGATGCGGCCGCGGTCCCGGGCCCGGGGGGCCAGGACCCCGTGGTAACGCAGGAGATGAAACCGGGGCGGGGGGACCAGAGCCGCCAGCTTCTCAAGCAGTTCCATCGGCGAGAGCAGGAGATGGCTGGTGCCATCCGACCACGGCGTTTTGAGCGCGAAGGAAAGCCGCTGCGAATCGAGGATGCGCAGGCGCCCCGAGGCCAGGGCCGGCCGGGCCACATAGCGGCACAAGCGTTCGAGCCCCTGCCGGTCAGGGCCCGCGATCCGCGTTGCCGCATGCAGGGAAAAGCCGCGCGAAGCAACGCACAAGGGCGCCGTACGCACCCCGGTGGCCGGATCTTTGAGGGCGCGTCGCAAGCGCTGACCTGCGCGTGCCCCGGTGGCGATGATCCCACCCACCGAGGCCGCCGTCAGGGCGGCCAGCACGGGCTCCTCGTCGGCGAGCCGATCGGCTTGAGTGGCGTCGAGCAGGCCGCCTTTCGTGCACAGGCGGATGATGCGGCGCGCACTCGTCTGCACGATCTGCTGCACGTCTGGGTCGGACAACGGCGGGGCCGCTACGAAAACCCGAGCTTCGTCCCCATCGACATAAACCCCGTCGAGCAGGAGCACGTGCAGATGAGGATTGAGGTTCAAGGAGGAACCGAATCTCTGGACGAAGGTTACCGAGCCGCAGCGCCCGCTGTCATAGCCCAGGGCCTGCGCCTGGCGTCGATACCAGCGGCCCACCACGCGCAGAAATACCCCCAGTACCCTCGAGACCCACTCGCCGTCGTAGGCGAGGCGGTAGCGAATCTCGTACGGAAAGCTGAGCACCCACTGGCGCACCGGCACCCGGGGCAGCACGTCGTCGACCAGGCGCGCCGCCGTATCGGCCATGCGGCGGCCGCTGCAGGAGGGGCAGAATCCCCGCTTCTTGCAGGAGAAGGCAACCGCCCGGCTCGCCCCGCAGTCCTCACAACGGGCCCGCACGAACCCGCAAGCCAGAACGCCGCATTCGAGGTAGGCGCGCATCTCTTTCTCGACGTGGAGCGGCAGTCGGTGCTCGGACGTTCGGGTGTGCTGGAGAGATCCATCGCTACTACTGTGAGGGGTTTCACTTCTTCAGTCGGTGCAGCGCATCCACGGAACGGAACTCCAGCGCTCCTCAAGGAGCAGTATGAGATCGCTCTCTATCGCCTGAAGGCGGAGTCAGCATATTGGGTGAGGCAGCTGACCGATGTGAGGCGGAAGCGACCTGGTTGGAGACGCAATTCGTCCCAGCGCTCGTCGTCGTGATTGCCGCTGATGGCGGTGCCGAAGCCGAGCCGCGTGACCTTCAGTCCGGTGCGACCCAGCCCTGCGGTTGGAATGGCCTGTGTCATGCGATTGCCTCCTCTGATGGTTGCGTCGCGCAGGGCTAGCGATGCTACGGTGAGCCGGCCCCCAGGTTGGCGCAGACCAGCTTCTCGTCGTTGCTGGCGAAGGCCGGGTGCGACCACACCACGCCATCCCGCTGATTGAGCTGATCGCGGGGACGAAGAGCCTGTCGCCATCGAGACGGGTGATGCGATCGAGATGACCATTTCATTCGGGGGGATGAGGGGTGCTTCCAGTTTCACGCCACACACCGTCGCCTGCGGGGCCCCGCCACTGCGGCCACTCGTCGGCCGCTCTCATGGTCACGGAGCACAAGGCTCCTTTCTTTGGAAGTAGCCTGGCTATTCGTTTCTACAGAAAATTATGCTGAGGTTTCTTTGTCGTCTAACGAGGTTTCTTTGTCGTCTAACATGGTAGGGCATCAACGCAGATTGGTGTAGATTAGTTCCCGCTGCCTCTTCGGCAGAATCGTGGAGAGAATCCATGCGAACGACAATCTGCAACGACTTTTCGGTCAAACCATTTTGCCGCCCAGTCCTCATGCCCCTGTATGCCCTGGTTTCGCTCGTCGGCTTACCGGCGTGGGGGGGGATCGTCGTCTCGGGCACCGTGGAAACGGCCGGCAACGAGCCCGTTGCCGGGGCCGAGATCACCTTCACGAACGAGGACGATCCATTGGAGGCGTACAGTGATGTTACGGACGACGAGGGTGGATACCGGATTGATCTCGTCATTCCCACAGTGATAGAGGAGGATGAAACGACGCCCTCGTCTTTCCAGTTGCATCAGAATTATCCGAATCCGTTCAACTCCTCCACCGTCATTACCTACAGTCTCCCGGATCCTGGATACACCAGGGTTGAGATCTACAACAATCTGGGCCAGCGCCTGCGCACTCTGGTCGATGCCTGGCAGGAATCCGGGTCCCATTCGACCACCTGGGACGGCCTGGATGACTCAGGCCAGGGGGCGGCCGCTGGGGTGTACCTCTACGAACTCACTTCAGGGGGTTTTGCTGAAACCAGGAAGATGGTTCTCAGCGATGGGGCCGCAGGACCTTCTGCACCAGGTCCAGCAGGTACAGCTACAGGCAAAGTGGTCGTCCAGCAAAATCGGCCCACCTATCGAGTGAGCATTACCGAACCGGGAATTGTGCCATTCGAACAGCGCGGCCTCGTGCTACACGAAGACTCGGTACTCGATTTCACAGTACAGCGCAAATGGCAGATAGGTACTCCCATCGTCGGCTACTACCACGGCCCCGGCGGTGGAGGGGGTCGATGGGGTCCATTGACACACGGGATGGCCCAGAAGCTGGTCGACGGGGGTTTCACCCTGGCCTGGGGAAGCACTGTGGAAGATCTCGACGTCGCCCACGCGCACGGATTACGCTTAGACCTGATCGACTACGCCCTGAGAGAGCCCAGCTACCTGGACGACCCGGAACGCAAGGCGACGATGGACGCGGTCATCGACGCCGTGAAGGACCATCCCGCCCTGTACTCCTACAGAATCGTCGACGAGCCCAGTGCGGTCAGATTTCCGGAGTTCGCCAGGCTGGTGGAGTACATCCGCGAGCGCGATCCCGCCCACCTTGCCCACATCAATCTGTTTCCCACCTACGCCAGCGCTGGGGCGCTGGGCACTTCGGGAGGCCTCGTCGAAGCCTACCGGGAGCACTTGCGTCAGTACGTGGATATCGTCAAGCCGGACCTGATCAGCTATGACCACTACAACCTCCGCACGAACAACGACGGCAATCAGTACTTCACGAACCTGGCCCTCGTACGTGAGGCAGCACTCTACGGCGGCATTCCCTTCATCAACGTCATTCAGGCGGCTTCATTGAGCGAGACCCACCGCGTGCCCAACGGCGACGAGAGCAGGTACCTGGGCTACACCACGCTGGCTTACGGCGGTCAGGGCATCATGCATTTTACCTACTGGGCCTACAGCGACTTCCACGGAGGCATATCTGAATTCGAAGACATCGAGTGGACCGAGGAGCGTGCCGCCGCCGACGCGGCAGCGCCGTTGACTCCGTTGGGCGAGGCCGTGGGCCAAAACCACGCCGAGTTCATCGCCGTCGCCGAGCAGCTGCAGCCGTTGACTTCCCTCGCCGTGTACCACTCCGGTCAAAAGCCAGCGGGCGGGTTTGTCGATGAACTGCCGGCCGACGCTGCGTTTACGGTGGATCCCCCTTACACGATCGGGACCAGTAGAAAGGGCCTCCTCTGGGGCTTCTTCGGGTCCACCGGCGAAACGACACACGTCCTGGTCGTGAACCTGGACCACGGGCTGGAGATCACGAGGACGGTTGTGGGCCCGGGAGCCATGGAGGAGTTCGACGCCCAGACGGGGGACTGGCGTCCGGTTTCGGACGGGTCGCGGGCGGAGGTGACCCTTGTGGCCGGCGGCGGCAAACTGCTACGCCTACAGGCCGGGCATTGACTGCACACACAATCCATGACGCCGCAGCCAGATGCCGGAAGTCAGCGGCATTCCGCTGGCAGGCTGGACCCTGAAGGGCTCACGTCGACATCGTCAAGCCGGACCTGATCAGGTATGACCACTACGGCCTCTACACCAACGACGACGGTAGTCGGCACGGGAGCCATGGAAGAGTTCGACGCCCAGACGGGGAACTGGCGTCCGGTTCCGGACGGGTCGCGGGCGGTAACGCACTTACGGGATCTACCGGAGGTGGCTTGCCAGCGTCTCGAGAGGGTCGCGATGTCTTCCGGCGCCCGCCGGCATTTTTATTGACCCCCCCCGGGGCACGGGCCGAGTTTCTGCCCACCTAACCCCATCGTACAGAAAGGGCTATGGCCTGGCCTTCCAGGAAGTTCTCGAATTCCGCAGCCCCACGCGGCTGATACACGGTCCCGGATCGATCGATGGCCTGCCCGAGGTGCTGCCGGCCGGTGTCCGCGTTCTCATCGTCACCGACAAGGGCCTGCGGCAAGCCGGTGTCATCGACAAGGTCACCGCGGTCCTCGAGAGCGCGGCGATCGACTACGCGGTTGTACTTAGCTAAGTCGACGAGGGCGAGACAGGGCGCTCCCCATTTTGAGACGTCGTCAACCCTGAACTCTTCCCACTCGTTGAAGTTACCTTCCGATCTTTCGTCGGCGAGCGCATTGAGCTCCTCGACTTGGGTTGGGCTCAACGCGTTCTTGACAACGAGGTAACCATCGAGATCAAAGATGAATCTCTCTTCCGGTGTCATAGATCCTCTCACAGAGGGGTGGCGGTCATGCAACGGGCGGAAGAATATGCAATATTTCCAACGATGAGGAGTCAATGACTGACGTTGAACGCCGCGGAGTGCTGTCTCCGGTCGTCACTCCGTTCGACGGCCATCTGCGGCCCGAAGCCGACCGGCTTGCCGCACATTGCCGGTGGTTGCTCGATCAGCGACCCGATCGAGCTTACCACTCACGCGGTGAAATTGGGTTGGTATGATTACTGGCCGACCCCCAGCACCATCCTCGGCAGATCGAGGGTTTCGTACTCGTTCTCGCCTTCCGTGATACGATAAACACGCTCGGCGGCAACGCTCCTGAAGAGCTGTCGGCTGTCCGACGCGGGCCAGTAGACTTCGAGCTCACGAACAACATCCGCCTGGCCCAGGCCGATCGTCTGCCTGAAGGGGTTGCTGCCGAAACTGCTGCCGTTGGTGATGTGGCGGTAGATAGCACGTGAACGCCCCCCCTCTTCGATCTGCAGCCGGATGCGGGCGCCGACGGCGGCGCGGTTGGAGCGGGTGCCTGCCAGCTCGATCGTTATCCAGTGGTTGCCGAATCCCGGATTCTCGTAGAGGGCGTTGTTGAACCTGTCCCCTGGGAAAGCGCCACCCATCTGCTGGTAGACATCGAGGTCGCCATCATGGTCGAGGTCGGCGAACGCGACGGAATGGCCCTTTTGCAGATGTCCGAACCCCCCGGCCATGGTGATGTCCTCGAAGCCTCGGCCCTGTCGATTGAGGAACATCACATTGGGAATCTGGCTCTCATAGGTCGAAGTGCCCGTGCCCAGATAGAAGTCGAGGAAACCATCGTTGTTCAGATCGCCGAAGTTGGATCCCATCGTCACCATCGGATAGGCCAGGCTCTGCTCGGCGGTGACATCCTCGAAACCGCCCCTGCCGTCGCCGCGGTACAGCCTCGGGAAACCTCTTTCCATCTTCTGCCCCATGTAGTGGGCGGCTACCTGGGCAAAGTCAGGACATCCCGACACGAACAGGTCCAACGCACCGTCGTTGTCGAAATCCCAGAACCAAGCGGGAAAACTTTTCTTCGGTTCCGTCACGCCCAACGCAGGCGCTCGGTCTGTGAAGGACCCATCGCCGTCGTTGCGGTAGAGCCGATTGGGTTGACCCATATTGGAGACGTAGAGGTCGGGGAAGCGGTCGCCATCGTAGTCGCCCCAGGTGACACCCTTCGTGAATCCGTAGTTCTGGACCCCGGCTTCGCCGGCTACATCCGTAAAGGACCCATCGCCGTCGTTGCGAAACAGCTGGCAGGGAGCCCGAAATCCACCCGCGGTCTCGTTGCCGATGTAGAGGTCGATGTCGCCGTCGTTATCGTAGTCGGCCCAATCGGCCGTCGCCGTCGGATAATGGGCATCGCCCAGTCCCGCCTCGAACGTCACGTCCGTGAACGTTCCGTTGCCTTGGTTGCGCAGGAGAGAATTGGGATGCTGGCCAGATTCAAGCGCCCAAGCGCCGCGCAGCACGAGAATATCCAGGTCGCCGTCGTTGTCATAGTCGGCGTGCCTCATGTTCAGCCCGCCGTAGAGATCCGTAAGGCCAGCATCCCGGGTACGGTCGGTGAACGACCCGTCGCCGTTGTTGCGGAAGTAGTGCATCGGTCCGCTGGTGTCCCACGTCGACAGGACCAGGTCGAGGTCGCCATCGCTATCAAAGTCATCGACTATGGCGCCGCCGGCGAGATCGAAGATGTCGAGGCCGAGCCGCGTGGCGATGTTCGCGAACCGGGGAAAACCTCTCTCCTGCTGGAGAATGTCCTCGATCAGGATCAGGTGCTCCGGCGGAACTTTGTGCGGGTATTCGCCCAGGGTCATGTAGGCCACATTCAGCAACCAGCGAGCCACCGCTGCCAGGCGGGTTTTCGGGTCCCGGTTCACGAGCTCACTGAAATACTCGATGGCGGCACGGGAACCCTCGGTGTCGGTGTGCAATCCCCCGTTCTGAAGCGGCATGATGCAGCTGTGGGGGCTGGGGCGCAGGGAGCCGTTTACTACCTCGCCCAGCCGTAGATAGGCCACGCCCAGATAAAAGATCGTGCGCTCCGATTCGGACTTCTTCACATTGATTTCACTCAACAAAGCATAGCCTCGCCGCAGATGTTCGATCGCTTCCTGCACACGGCCCAACCACAACTCCCGCATGCCCAGGGTCACGCTCAAGTCCCAGATCTGACGCGGGGGCGCATCCTGTGGAAGCCGTTCCCACTTGGCTCGAAGCTCACGCGCCTCCCTGTCCCTGAAAAAGGGGTGCTCGTCCAGGGCTCGCCTGCCCACGTCTTCCAGCAGTGCGACAATGCGCTCGTGTCCCGCCGGGCGCGGGGGGGTGGGCGTTTCTCCGCCTGCCGCCTGCGGATCGTGGTCGGAGCCGCTGCCGCAGGAGGAGGCGAGGAAGAAGCCAAGTGCGATCGGGACGGTGCTCTTCACAACAGCCGCAAAAGATTGACCCATGGTTATCGCTCCGTGACGGGCCGCCCTGACCGACTGGCGAAGGCGGGAGATCGTGCCATGATCGGTCAGCCCTGCACCAGGCTGTCGGGCAGGGCTTCGGTCAGGCGGGATTCGTCGATTTCGATCTGCGACGCGTACTCCGAGCGCAGGCGCTGTAGCAGGGTATTCAGCGCTTGCTCCTCGCGCTCTCGCCGCAGCATGTTACGAGCCCACCGGCGCGCGTCTTCGTAGGGCATGGCCTCACCTTCTTGCAGTCCATGGGAGGTGAACACGGAATATCCCCCTTTCACTTCCAGGGGCCCGACGAGCTGCCCGATAGGGGCCGCCATGACAGCCGGTACCATCGTGGGGTACGCGGATTTCTCGCGCGGGTGAAAGTGGCCCCGTCCCTCGCTCTCGCGTCCGCCGCGCCTGAGGCTGCGGTCCGCCAGTTCGGCGAACGTGGCGCCGCCGGCGAGTTGCTCCTTCAACTGCCCAGCCTCCAGCTCCGTTGGCACCAGCAACTCTTCCACCACGAAGGCCTCTTCGTGATGGAAGGTCTCCCGATGGTCGGCGTAATACTGCCGCACTTCCTCTTCGGATACGTCTGCCTGCTCTGCAAAGACGGTTCCTCCGAGCGTTTCGAGCAGTATGTTCTCGAGTGTTTCCTTTTCGAGCCGGTGGATCTCCGGCTCCTCGTAGAGCCCGGCACGACGCCCTGCCTCGGAGAGCAGGACGGGGCGCAGGACGGCTCGCTCCAAAACGCGGACGGCCTGCGTGTTGTCGTCCAAACCGCGCGGTGGAATCTTCTGCAACGCCTCGCGGGCATCGCCGACGGTGATGGCCCCTCCGTCGAAAACATACAGATGCGTGGGACGCCCGGCGAGCGCATCGGGATTCTTCTGGCCATAGGCAGCGACCACTTCTTCCACACCCGCAGGCTCCAGGCGCACCCGCAGCGATTCCTTGAGCCGTTCAACGTGATCGTCCCTCAATTGGGCCAGGCGCTCGCTGAAGAGCCGGGCGTTGATGACCGGGTGGTACTTCTCGTAGACCGCGGGGCGCTCTTCGACGAAACGGATCACATGCCAGGCGTTGCCGCTGCCAGCCCGCATCGGTGCAGAGATCTCGCCGGCGGGCAGCGTGCGGAATACCTCCGGTGGGATGTAGTACGTCTGCACCTTGTCGCGCCCGATGAAGCCAACCTCGCCACCTTGTTTGGCCGAGCGTTGGTCCAGGGAATAGGCGGCGGCCACCTCCGCGAAGGGGCGTCCTGTCTGCAGCTGCGCCAAGACGGTGTCGATGTCGGCGCGCGACTTGACCATGATCGCATGCAGGTTGCGTTCGCGCGCGTACCCCTCCTCATCGAAGTGGCGGCGGATCTCGTCTTCCGTGATCTCGATCTGGGGACGGATCTCCCGCGCCTGAAACAGACTGCGCACGCGATTGTCCAGTGCTTCCTGGACGGACTGGCGCGTCGCCTGGGTGGTGTCAAGACCGAGGTCCCGCGCCTCCATGAGCAGCACCTGGCGGTCTATCAGGGCCTGCAGATACTGCCGACGAGCCGCATCCCCGGTCTCCTCAGAGCGCAAATTGTCAGGCAACTGCTCTACATAGGCGAGCAGATGCGCCTCGGTGATCTCTTGACGGCCGACGCGGGCGACGACGGCTTCACCCGCGGGTGGCGGGCCAGCCTCCCCGCATGCACCACAGAGGAAAGCGACGCCCAAGCAGGCCATCCGGAAGTATTTCATGTGCCCATCCCAGGCGTGAAAGGTCATATCACTTCTGTGAGAGTTTTTTGCGGGCCTGGCGCAGGAGACTGCCAGCATACGGATGGTCGGGGTCCTGCTGCAACACCATTTCCCACTCCCGAATCGCCTCTTCCAGCCGTGCCTGAGCGGCATACACACGCCCGAGAAGATCGCGGGTCCGAGTCAGGCCTGGGTTCATTTCGAGCGCCGTTTCGTACGATCGTGCGGCCTGCTCGAAGCGCCTTTGCGTCGCATAGATATCGCCCAGGTTGCTGTGGACCAACGGTCGGTCCCCCTGCAGGGCCAGCGCCTTGCGGTAAGCGACGATGGCTTTCTCGTACTGCTCGGTCTGACTGTAGGCCAGCCCGAGATCGTGAAAGGCCTCAAACAGATCCGGCTGCACCCGGCAGGCCTCCTGGTAGGCCAGGATGGCGAGGGCTGTTCGCTTTTGCAGGTGCAACACAGCTCCGCGGCCGTAATGCGCCAACCCGAACTCCGCGTCGAGCTCGACGGCCAGGTCGAACTGACGCATGGCATCCCGCGGCCGACCCTGCTCGAGGTAGGCGCGGCCCAGCTTGTTGTGCAGAGCGGCCTTCTCGGGGTATTCCTCGATCTCCCTTCGGTACCTCACCACCCGTTGCTTGCGGGGAGCCAGCTGTTCGAACAGCTGCTGCTCGCGGGCTGCCAGCTGCGGCCGCGACAACTCGCTGTACTGCCGGGCGAGGCGCTGATGAGGCCACGGCTCCCAGGGTGCGTGTTTGGACGCCTGACGGAACGCAGCCACGGCCGCCTCGGTGCTGTCGGCGCGCGCAAAAGCCAGTCCCCGCCAATGGTGATACTCCCAGACGCTCGGAGCCAGCCGGGTGGCCCTGCCCAAAGCCACGAGCGCCAGGTCAGGACGGTTGAGGCCGAGATAGAACCTGCCCAGCAGGCTAAATGTCTCGGCCTGGGAGGGATCCAGCCGGGCTGCTCTTTCCACCGCGACAGCGGCCTCCTGGTAGCTGCCTTTGAAGTAGAGCATTATGCCCAGATTGATGTAGGCGACAGCATAGTCGGGGTCGTGCTCGACGGCCTGCTCGAACGCCGCCTGAGCTTCGCCGTGACGCGCCTGCTCATAGAACGAAACCCCGGCCCGGAAATAATCCTTCGCCGTCCAGTCCGGCTGCCCGACCTGCGGAGCAGGGGCGGCCGAGCCTGCCGCAACGGGTGATGAGGGGGTCGTGCCAGCTGACTCATCCTGCGGTACGACGTCGCCGGCCAGTACGTCGGCGCTCCCTTCGCGGACCACAACATAACGACGCAGCGGCAGACCCTCCAGCTGCTGCCGTCGTCCCGAAGGCCAGAGGATTTCCACCCATTCCATCTGTTGGCGCGACCCCAGGCCGAACAGCAGACGCGGGTCGTGCTGAGACTGGTAGCCGTAGCCGCGCTGCACCTCCCGCACCAGCGCCAGATCCCCGGCCTGCACCCGCACCCGGGCCCCGATCGCATCCCGGTTGCTCGTGGTGCCCACCAGCTGCAGACCAAGCCAATTGTTGGCGTTGCCGCCCTCATTGCGCAGCAATGTCGGTGCGTCGTTCAGGTTCATCACCAGCAGATCCACATCACCGTCATTGTCGTAGTCCCCGAAGGCGGTCCCACGACTGACCTTTTCAACCTCCATGCCCGGACCGGCATCGACGGGGCTAAACACGCCATCCTGATTGTGGTAAAACAGGTTCCGTTGCGGGTAGCGCAGCACCGACGGATGCTCTTCCAGCTGCGGATAGACGTGGCCATTGGCCACGAATAGGTCGAGCCAACCATCGTTGTCCGCGTCAAAAAAGGACGTGGACCAGCCCAGGTAGGGCCGTGCCGTTCCTTCCAAGCCAGACAGAGCCGTGGCATCGGCAAAGGTACCGTCGCCCCGGTTCCGGTACAGCGTATTCACATCGTCAGAGAAGTTGGTCACGTACAGATCCAGATCGCCGTCGTTGTCGTAATCACCGAAGTCCACTCCCATCCCGGCCTGGGCCCGGCCGTCCTCGCTGTAGGCCACGCCGGCGACGGCGCCCACCTCACTCAGGCGCCAGCCGCCGTCGTTGCGCCACAGCAGGTTGGGCTCGGCATCATTGGCCACGTAGATATCCTGGTCGCCGTCCTGGTCGTAATCTCCGAAAACGACACCCAGCGTGGGATAAGCGTGCTGGCCGACGCCGGTTTGCGGACCTGTATCCGCAAACCGGCCCCCGCCCTCGTTGCGATACAGCACATCGGTCTGCGCCTCCATCCCGACAGGGCCACAGAAGCCCTTCAACCCTTTGAGGGCCCCGCAGGGCAGGCCGTCGTTGGGCGGCGCTGCCAGGTCGAAGACCAGATAATTGCCGACGTACAAATCCAGCTGGCCATCCCCGTCCACGTCCCCGAACGCAGCGCTGGAACCCCAACCCTCGTCTCCCACCCCCGCGGACGAGGTCACGTCGACGAACGTCCCGTCTCCTTCGTTGCGGTAGAGGACGTTCGCTCCCCAGTAGGTGACGTAGAGATCGACATCGCCATCGTTGTCGTAATCGCCGGTGGCGCAACCCATGCCCCAACCCGAGCGTTTCAACCCGGCTTCTTCCGTCACCTCCCGGAACTGCCGCCGTCCCGGCCCACTCGCTGCTTCGACGTTTCGGAAGAGCCGGTTGTGAGCCTCCTCCGGCTGTTCCTCGACACGGGTGCCGTTGACGACGAAGACATCCAGGAAACCATCACCGTCATAGTCCACGAACGCCGCTCCGCCACCCGTGGTCTCCAGGATGTAGCGTTGCTGGGGACTGCCCGATACGTGGGTGAAGGCCAGACCCGATGCGGCCGTGACGTCCACGAACCGAACCTGCGCCACAGCGGGACCTGTCGCGCCGTCAGCTGCAGGGTCGTCGGCTACGGGTCGGGTCTCAGAGACACACCCGCAGAGGAGGAGGATTGAACATACTGGTTTCAAACCTCAAAAAACCACCCCTTCCAGATGATTGCCCTGCATGCCGGTGATGGAGTCGATGACGACCCAGAACCCGCCGACCACCAGCTCCCCGAGGATCAAGCCCAAAAAGAGCGGTCTCATGCGAGAATAGAGCCTCGAACCGCCGTATTTGAGGATCAGGACCTTGACCAACCAGGCGATGAACACGCTGAACCACATGCGGCCGAAGACCGCGCCGATCGGGAACCCCAGAGGGTGGAAGGGCCACCAGGGGCAGCGATGCTGCAGTACCAACAGTCCTGCCATCAAGCCGGCTCCCAGGCCCTTGTGCATCCACCCGTTCAGGTTCGGTCCCGTGGGATTGCCCACGTTCTTCGCCATAAACTCGTACGGGTACTTGGCGAAGACCTCGAAGTACCAGTTCAGGTTGACGGCTCCGTGCTGGTAGCTGAGATAGAAGATCAGACTGACGGTCGCCGTCAGGCTCAAGACGATGACGGCGACGATACCGCCGAACAGGCGCCGGCGATGGGGTAGATCGACTTCGCTGATCACCTTCAGTCCGTTGGCGCAGGCCACCATCATGATCATCATCGTCGCCCGACCGGTGCTCCACGGATAGGTCAGGGCCAGTCCGGCCAAGCCGTGCGGTCCCAGAATCGATCCCCCGACCGCGGAGACGGCGATGTCAGGGGCCACGGTCGGCGCGTACATCGCCGCCACACCCCCCTGGGCCGCTTCTCGCGTGGCAGTGAGGAATACGACGAAGGCCCCGAACAGCAACAGCGGTACGTAGGGGGCGGGCACGCCGGTCTGCCACAACCAGAAAGCCATGCCCGCGAGGCCAGTTAGAAGGCCGCCGACGGCCACTCGATAGGAGACGATTTCATCCGAATCGTCCACCTCGGGATCGCCCAAGAACGCCTTGCGGGCCACAGCCTTGAGGTGATCCCGGCCTATCCAGAGGAATCCGAGCACGAGTGCGACCATAGCCCCCATGCACTGGTGCAGGATGATGGGGTCCAGGTACTGGCTGAAATTCCCGACCGAGCTCTCAGGCGTGTACCAGCCCACAGCGTCGAAGACGCCGCGCTCCAGTTGACTGATGAGGTAGAAGAACCACAGGCCGGCGGCCACATTCTGGTGGATGAGGTAGGAGAAACCGGTGATGGACGGGTAGAAATGCATGCCGATGCCCGCCCGCTCGAAAAACAACTGGAAACTTCCCACAGACAGTACGATGCGGGGGAAGGTAGGCGAATAACTGTGAAGGGCATCCAGCGACGCCAACACGAAAGGACAAGCAAAACCCAACCACATCACCGAGTTGCGGAACAACGGCTTGACCAGTCTTTCCCATTTGTCGTCGGCGATCATGGCGAGCGGGAGTTGCGCCATGGGGTAGGCGAGCTTCTCGTGATCCACCCATTGCCGGCGCAGGATCACCATCATGCAGACCATGACGAGGAACAGCGCCAGCGCGAACAGGAGCCACAGGAGCAAGGGCAGAGACCATACTTCCCAGGGTATGCCGCCGGTAGGGTTGCCTTCGTAGAAGTCGCGGATGACATCGGCATCCCGAGGGCCTATCCAATCCGGCAGGAAAGGGAGCACATCCTCGCGCCAGTTGTTGGCGGGCGTCGCGTAGTAATAGGGCCCACTGATGACGGGTAAAACATATCCCGAGAGCCCGCCCGACAGGGTGTTGCCCAGCACCATGAGCACGTAGGCCACCGCCAACTCGCCCCGCTGCAGTGCCAGGGGGCGGTGGATGAGACCCAGGAAGGTGTTGACGACGGCGACGAGGATGAAGAACAGGAAGATCGCTGCTGGCGTGACGCTCCAACGGGCCAACGGAGGGCCCTTGATGATCATGTCGTTGTAGGTCGAGCCCAGGCTTATGCACAGAGCCCCCCCCAAACCGATGATCAAGGCCCGGGCGGTGCAACCTCTGACGATGGCGGCCGAAGTGTTGTTGCGTTGTGCCGGGAAAACAGGCTGATCCATCGGCAGGACGGCAGGGGGTCAGCCCGCACTAGTAGACGACAGAGACGGCACCCGTGTGCACCGCTTCCACTTCATCCGTGTCCACCGACAACCGGTAGAGGTAGGAACCCGGCGGCAGCAGTCGGCCGTCGTCGGATGTACCGTCCCAAATCGTCTCGTAGATGCCGTTGACGGCCTGTGTCCGGTGAAGGACGCTGACTCGCCGGCCGCTGAGATCGAACAGCTGGATAGTGACCGGCGTGGCCTGGTTGAGCCCCAGGAGACTGTAGGAAAGGATGAGTCGATCGTTGATGCCGTCTCCGTTCGGGGTAAAGGGATTGGGCCCGGCCTTGACGGCGGCAATCACAGAGGTGCCCAATTCGGTCTGTACCGACAGCGAGTTGCCCGCGTAGGCGGCCGTGGCATCGCCCGCCTCGACCAGTTGCGGAATCCCGCCCTGCTCTACGTGCTCGTGGTCGTACACCCAGCCGTTGAACTGCATCCCGTACCGCACCACGGCCACCTCGAACTCGACCTCGACCAGTGCGAACGTGTCCCTCTGCTCGAGTTTGGGGAAGCTGACCACCAGTTGGTCTGCGCCGATTTGCGGCACAAACGCATCCAGGTCGACCTCCTGTCCGTCTAGGCGAACCGAGCGCACGCCTTCGGCCTCCACCAGAGTGAAGATTCTCAGCCTGTCGAAACCGGTGTCGCCCTCTTCAATGACAGGCCGCACCGAATAGACAAAGGTCTCCACCTTGGCCGGTTCCACCTTTTCCGGCCAGATCTCAGCGGTCACGCTTTTTGCCGCTCGCACCGTGTCAAACTCCAGTTCGAGGGAATCGATGCGGGCTCCGGCCGTGATCGTGGGCAGGAAATCGATCTTGATCTGAAAATACTGGCGCGGTCCGGGAGAGACGACGGGGGTTCCCTCCTGGCCCGCTTCGAACTCGTAGGGCGCAGACCAGAAGCTCCAATGCTCCAGATCCGGGGTGATCGGTCCTTTGTCGGCAGCGGACAGGCGGTCGTACTGCGCGCGGGTCAGATCGGCGGGTTCGCTCTCATCACCGACCCCGGTGTTGCGCCAGAATACGTCAGGAGTAGCGTCGGTCCCGGTCCGCGTGCGCACCAGCACTTTGGCCTCGGGATCTCGATGTCCGGGCCAGCGGAGCTTGCCCCAGATGGCAGGGTCCACGAAATCGATAATGTGTGAGGTGTACGAGGCTTCCGCCACAAAACCTTCCCCATACACTTCGAACTCGGCGATCTCCCAGTTGTGCTCACCGGGGAGTCTTCCCTGGGTCACCTGGGTGTTAGGGACATCGAGGTACTTGACATCCAGCACAACGCGTCGGACCCACTGAGCGGGAAACGTTATCTCGACCTCGGGATTCCTGTTTTCCTGTTCCGCGGCAACCTGGGTCCACACCAGGTCGTCGATCGGGCCAAGTCGCGCCTCGCTCTGGTCCGGACTCACGTAGAGATCGAAGTCGTCGGGGGCCCGGAAGGGGAAGTCCGGGCGCGTAAAGAAGCGCACGCGGTTGACCGGAAACCTACCACCCAGCTCCAGCATCAGGCGCGCGCGGTAGCTGCGAAATATGCCGGAGACGCCACTGGGAAACAGCACGAAGGCCGTGGTGTCGCTGCGGTCGAACATGGCGTCTTTCGCCATGTCGTTGGCATCACCTTCCCCGGTGCTGCCAAAGCCCCAATTGAGGGAACCGCCTCCCAGGTCATAGCTGGCGGGTCCGATGTTCTCATCTGGTGCGATATGTATGGGGGAAATCTCCGTCGACTCGCTCTCCAGCAGATAGGCGGTTCCCGCCTCGGCCCACGGTTGTCCCCCCACTCCACCGATGACATACCGCTCCAAAGCCAGGCCGTCTCGCGTCATCAGAACGCTCAGCACGTGGGTCACCATGATGATCCTCAGATGCATGCCTTTGGCCGCCATGTCTATCCTCTCTGCGCTCAATACACCACATGGATCAAGCGGTGCGCGGTGGCGTCCTCACCATCGTCTGCATCCGTGTCGACGTGGATTCTGGCCAGGTAGATCCCCGGAGGAACCAGAGAGCCGGACAGATCATCGCCCGCCCAGCGGATCTCATCGTAGCGGCCGCTGGTTATGGCTCGCTGCAGGGAAAACTCCTTCACGAGAAACCCCGAGAGGGTGTATATCTCAACGCCCACAGCCTTCGAGACATTCAACCTCAAGACGGAAAACCCGATCCGCGCCTCATCGTTGATGCCGTCTCCATTGGGCGTGAGAGGGTTTGGCCGGATCGTCACATCGCCGATCAGGCTCCTGCTTTCCAGTGGAATAGAGACCGCGAGGGTCTGACCGGGCCGCAGCGAAGTAGCATCCCCCGCATCGACGCCCTGCCACTCACCCGGGGCCGCGCTGTTGCTGACGGAAACGTCGAAGGTGGTTCCGTGGAAGAACACGCTGGCCTTGAAACGCAGGCGGACCAACCCCGCCTGCGCCCGGGTGGCGAGGACTTCGGGTAGAGCGATCCACAGTGAGTCGCCGCGATCGCTCAAGACGTCCACCACCAGGCCACCGTCGTCGCTGAAGCTGCCCGAATCCGTGGGCGAGAACTCGCTCGCCGTCGTCAGAGAATCCGCTTCCTGGCCAATGCTCAGATCCAACAGTTCCATGGTTATACCGGGCGGGCTTTCGACGAGGATCTGGTCAAAGCCTTCCTCCCGTCCGACGAACTGCGGTGCGATGAAGAGCTCGAATTCATGCGGCAGGAGCGGCTCCACGTCACGGTTCGGCCAGATCTCACCGACGAGGCCTTGCACCAGAGCATCGCGAAAATGGACTGTGATATCCTCCAACATCGGAAAGAGCTCTGGATCGTCCGTCAACAGCGTCGTCTCGATCTTCAGAAACTTGCGCGGACTAGGCGATTTGATGCGTTCGCCCGGTTGGATGTACCTCTCGCTCCAATTGCTCCAGGTTGCATCCTCGACAAAGGTAGTCTCGAGGCGCGTATCCTTCAGTCTGAAACTGGGGATCTTATCGTACTCTTCCTTGGAGACTGGCTCGCCTTTCGTGTTGTAGTAGGTGATCTGTCGCGTCAACCCATTGCCCGTCTGGGTCCGAATCACCACGTCAGTCTCCGGTTGGTTTACCGCAGTCCATTCGATGGAAGTCAGGTTTCGCGTTCTCGCCGTGCGCTCTCCCGCTTGTGTCAGTTCGATCGGCTCCGAAGTAAGAGTCACCTCCGGCACGTACCCCTCGCCGAAGAGCTGGATCTCGCGGACGAGCCGATGGTCGTCATTGATCCTTGCCGCGTTCAGGGTTTGGAAGGCCAGATAACGCAGTTTCAAGGGAGCGAAACCTTCCTCGTAGCGCTTGGCCGTGTTGTTGAGAATCGTGCGCGAGTCCGGGCTCAAGTCCTGCCAGATCAACGTCCCATCCGGCGCGGTGGAACCATCGGAGCCCTGGAGCCTGTAACCCAGCAACGTGGATCTCAAGAGCAAGCGAAAGGTATCTACCCAGAAATGGGCGCCCAGATCGACTTCGAGTCTGGAGCGGTCCGGGAATCCCACCCACGCTTTGCTCCTCCACCCGGTTTCGAAGTCGCCGTCGAAGAGATGGGTCGGATTGTTTCCGCCTCTGAAATCCACTTCCACGCGGCCGTGGCGCTGTTCCCACCCCAGGCTGATGTTGTCTCCCAGGGTCCATACCTCGACGTGGGCCAGGCGCGGTCGCTCGCGCCGAAAATAGTGCAGCGAGCCCCGGCGCTCCGCCGCCACGGATTGATAAATCTCGCGGCTGGCCCGCGTTTCTATCCCGGCCAGACTCCTGACATGGTACTGAATGTCACCCCGGTCATTGGCCGCCAAAGCCTCGTACTGTGCCTTGGTGATCTGTTCCGCCCGACCCCGACGGCTGTCCGTGACATCGAGGCGTACGAAGCGAATCGGCTCTCCCGTCCATCCCATCGGGTCTGGTTCGGGAGACAACTCGAACTCGAATACCCGCCGTCCGCGGGCCAGGGCTTTGCCCACGGGATCGAACTGCAGGACGCCGGCCGAGACTTCCGTCCCCGTTGAACTCAGGACGGCGAAGCGGTTGAACGGATCTCCCATGCCCTCTTCCACAAAGCGCACGACGATCCTCGTCGCGACTACCAATCGTCCGAGGTCGACCTCAACCCACCAGTCCTCGAGCGGCGCGTCCTTGTCCGGTTCCCAGAACGTGCTCAGCTCCGGGTCCAGTATCCTGGCGGCCTGCAGGAGGTTTGAGCCGGCGGCACGTATGCCCCCGCCGAACTGCGCGGCATTCGCTACGGCGTCGATGCTCTTGCGGATGAAGAAGGGTCTTACCACACCGTCGGCGATGTCGATGACCCCCTCGGGGTGGGTCCAGTCCTCCCAGTGGCTCGCCGTGTTTACGACCACGCGGCCGCTCTCAACGGAGTACCCCTGTCCGCGGGATGGCGCCGGGACGACCAGCACCAGAGCCAGAGCGCAGATGGCCAGCCGCCACAGAGCCAGATATTTGAGGTGCGCCATGTTTTCACGCCCCGCTTCGAAGCAACTGGAAGTGCCAGCAATACGGAGGAGAGAGGATCGGGCGACCCTCTCTCCTCCAGACCGTGAATGTCCTTGTTGCAGTTTTGAGTCTAGGCAGAATCCCGTGGCGCCGCACGGTGTGAAATGCGTTGCCGCCGGTCATCTCGCCATGGACTCTTCAGTTGACATTCGCCGCCTTGATTCGACCCCAGGTCGTCGATTCGACGGCCGTCGGGGCGTCCGCCTCGAGCGGCGCCAGGAATACATCCCCGAACCCGTTTGGGTCACCGGTATTCTCGGTATTGAAGTAACGGTTGGTGTAAGCGATTTCGCCATCTACAAAATCCACGTCCTGGAAATAGATGTTGAATCCGATCACGCCTTCCGGGTTCATGATGTGGGGGTCGCTGTCTGAGGCATGCAATGACCGGTCAGGATCCAGGTAGTTGTAGAGTTCGACCCACGCTTCGACGAAAGTGATGGTTTCTCCGTACTTCGGACCGTCGTTAGTGAAGGCAACGTCGAATATCCGATCGTCGTGACAGGTGTCCGGGCCGGAGCAAATCATCGAATCGTGACCAACGTGCCAGTCAGCGCCATCGGACTCGATTCGGGCATTCTCTCCATCCAGAATTTCGGGAGCAAAGATAATTTTCTCGAACTCCCGAGGGGGAACACTGGTGCCGCCGAACTCATCGTCGTGGTCGGGATCCAACCACAGGTTGAAGCCGTCCTCCTGCCACAAATTATCGGGGTTCGCCCAGCGCACGTGGTCGTTGTCGAAGATCTCAATCCCCAGGTACAGCATATTGGTTCCCGGACCGTAGCCCAGGGTCATGTTGAAGTTGAAGTCCTCGAGATTGGTGTTGTCACCGGCTGGAAAGAGATCTTCCGTGAGGCCATCCAGGTTTCCACCCCGCGCCTGGTAGTTGAACTGCGGAGCGGTAAGGGTGTAGACGTCTCTGAGACTGGTCTCTCTGATCCAGTCCCACTCACCCAGATCTCCATCGGTCACGGGTTCAGTGCCGGCGGGGAACGCGGCGGCGAAAATGTCCGCCGATTGAACAGCAGAATGGGCCGAGGCGCTGGTCGATAACCCCAGCATGAGGCCCATCGCTGCTACGAGCAGATACTTCGCTTTCATGATTGCTCCTTTCATGATTGCTCTCACTGGTTAATTGATGAAATATTCCCTTGCGTGGAAGGGCCACACGACCTTACTCTGCACCTCCTTTCCGTGGCAATGAATGCGGCCATGGTTACTCCAGGCCGGCGATGATGGTGATGAACGACTGCAGGATGTTGGTCGTGTCGTCCGAGTCTGCTGCTTTTCGAGTGCTGACGTCGAAGCCCGTTTTCATGGTCACCAGATATCCCAGATAGGCGGATGTGTTCGAAAGCTGGGCTGCCCAAACGACTTCCCAGAAGTCGTCGTCGGTCTGCTTGCGCAGGTCATTGAAACGCATGTGCTCGACGCCCAGATCGATCGTCGATCCGGAGAGCAGCGGAAAATTGAGACGCAGGTTGTAGATCTGCATCCATTCGCGGCGTTTCTCGGCGCGCAGTATGTCATAGGTTTGCAGGCGCAGCAGGCTCTTCCAATTGGGTTGTACTCTCAAGCGCCCGAATTGGAAGACATAGCTCGCCCTGTTGACCAAGCCGAAGAAATAGTCGCTCGGTCTGACCCCCCGCGCATCGATCTCGCTTTTCTCGCCCCGCTGGTCATACACTTCGTATTTGAGTTTGGTGTCCAGCCTGAACCGGCGGATGGCCGTATAGTCGAAGCCCAACCATGCCGTGTTGATCCAGGTGCGCCGAGCGAGGCGTTGATCGCGCAACTGCTGGTGCTCGCCCCGCGAATCGAAGGGTTGGACCCACTGCAATAGGTGATCCGGAATGTCGTCCTCGGCCCTCTTGACCATGTCGAAGAGGCGCAGCCTCCCCAAACCGGCGAGATCCTTTTCCAGAGTGACCAGACCGTAGGTCGTGACATTCTCCTGGTTCGACGAGATCAAACGATCCCGCACCTGGCCGACGCTCAATCTCGTTTCGGGAGTCACGTGGGTGCCGACATAAACGTTGTACCCCCGGTGGTCCTTCTTGTAGGGATAGTCTGCCGCTTCGTCGTTCTCGAAGCGATCGATCCAGACGTTGTTGTTCAGATCGATTCCAAACAGAAACTCCGGCGGATCGACGTCGATGCGCAGGAAGGGCTCCTCGTAGTCGGGGATCAGGTTCGGACGCAGATCATTGTCATTCTGATTGAAATCGGAAACGAAGTCGTTGTTCTCGTCCCAGCCCGGGAAAACCGCGTCTTCATGGGGCTCAAAGACCCGGTCCCAGTCAGGAAATCTATCCTGGTCATCGTTGTCATCCACGAACTCGAAACGTCCCAATCTCACCGTCTCGTAATCCATCACCCCGTTGCCGCTGGTGAGGAAGATATCGGTCGCGTATTCGGGGTCCATGCTGAAGCCCTCGGCGAAGAAGAACCATGGGTAGCTCTGGCGGGAGAGGTTGATCATCCACGCCTCGCCAAACTCGTCTCCCAGGATCCCCGACGACGTGGGGTGCGACTGCAGTCCGACACTGGGGTATTTTCGGAAACGGTGATTGATGTTGTGTTCGAAGTAGAGCTGAAAGCCCTCAACATCGTGGAGCTCCAGGGTGTACCCCAGGATCTGGTTGCTGGTGGGCAAGCCGTACTCGAATTCGACGAGCCGTTGGCTGGAGTTGTCCTTGACGTTGCCTTTGGCCTGGGTGATCAGCAACAGGACCGGTTGTCCTGAGCGGTTGCTCTGGCGATTGGAGGTGGCCCATACCTGGTAATCATTCGACAGGACCAGGCGGAAGCGGATCTGCTCGATATCGGCTTTGCCGGCGTGTGCCCCGGTGAGAAAGGCCTGGCTGTCAAAGTCGTAGCGGATCCGGATGGTCTCCTCCCCGTCTGCTGAGATGGACCCCAGACCGGAAAATCCCCCCTGTATGATCGGGGTGAAACCGAAGGACTCACCCTCTTCCTCGACCCCGTCGGCGTAGGTGATGATGATGTCTGATCCAGCTGGGAAATAGGTCGCCCCTCCTTCTCCATCTTCAGGTGAGTCATCTTTGAGGTGAATCTCGATCCACGAGATGGGAATCGCGTTCTGGTCCACCGTGAGGCTGCCGCTGAACACGTCCTCGAGGAAGTTGTCATGCAGGGTTTGCGCCTGATGCCCATTCACGTACGTCGCGCCGACGGTAGCGAAATCGCCCACCTGCGCGGTCGCCCGTCCGCCCATCAGAACGGTGCTGTTGGTCTGCTCGACCGGTATACCCGATCCCGTGAATCCGGGACTGTTGACGCGGGAGAGGACCACCGTGGCGTGGTACTTGTCCGCGGCATAGTCCGCCTGAATGCCATCGAAGGCGACCTTGGAGAACGTCATCGGCGTTAATGTCGTACGGATCGGTTGGCCGACGGTGACGCTGAAGTGGTGCTCGTCTTTGCGATCGGCGGAGATGAGCACCCGACTGAACCAGCTGCTGAAGCGACCGTCTTTGTAGATGGAGTTGCCGAACTGGCGCGGTTGGGTCTGCCGCCAATCGTAGATGAGCCAACCTTTGGAGACGAATTCACCGAACTGATCGTAGAAGTAGTTACCCTCGAGGGCAATATCGACATAGCGCTCGTACGGATCTCTCGCGAAGTTGGAGTATTCCCACTGTTTCCACCGGTATTCATTGAACAACTCCTGCGGCACGTACCAGCGCTTGACCGTCGGATCGAGCGCGCTGAACAACACTCCTGCGCCCTGCGGAACAAAGGTCAACTCGCCGCCCCGGCGGGCCCCCAGGCGGCTGCCGAAATCCTCGCCAGCAACCGTCGAGGGGTCGACGAGCAACAGTAGTACCGCTGCGATCCCTGCCACGGGACATCGAGCTCTGCCTGAGGGTACTATCACTTTCCGCTCCCATCTGCACGATGGTGTCGGTACGAGCATCTGCCCGACCCGATCGTTCAAAGATCGGCCGGGAGAAACTCAATACACCATATTGATGACCCCGACGGCGCGCTGGTGCTCGAGGTCTCCCTCCACCGACACGCGAAACAGGTAAGTCCCCGGGACGAGGAGCTTGCCCCTGTCATCCGTTCCATCCCAGGCCCACCGGTACTCTCCGCTGCTGTCGTTGCCGTCGTAGAGCGAACGCACGGGGCGTCCGGAAAGATCGAAAATGACTACCTGCACCTGCCTGCCGAGATCCAGCTTGAGGATACCGTAGGAGATCGTCGTCACCTCGTTGATCCCGTCTCCATCTGGAGTGAAGGGATTGGGTGTGGCAACCAGAGCGGCGATCAACCGGTTTCCCAGGACGGTCTCCACCGCCAGACCGGACGAGCTGTCCAAATCGTCTGCGGCCAACACCGTTGCATTGCCCGGCTCCAGTGGCTGCCTCGCTTCCGGGAGCTCGCTGTTCAACGCTTGTCCCACGAACGGGGTGCTGTGACGGAATACGCTGCTGTGGAACTGTACCTGCAGCAGGGTCTGGTCGACGGTGATCTTCGGAAAACTGATGTGCAGACGATCGCGGTGCAGTTCCTCTATGCCGAATTCGCCGCGGCGCAACGGCAGGTGCGCCGCGGCCAGAAAATCACCGAAATCCTGCCCTGCCACCACCATGCCGTCTGCGTCGCGCAACTCGATCCTGTCCACCCGAGTGACGGCTTCCGGTGTGGCAATCACCAAGCGGTCGAAGCCGGAGTTCACGCCGCGAGACAAGTCGGCTCGCACGGCGTAGGTAAACGGTGTCGGCACCGCCGGCTCGACCGAGCGCGGAAAGATCTCCGCGGTTAGAGCGGCAGCCAGAGGAGTGATGGTGTAATCCATTTCCACCAGGCTCAGAGAGCGGGTGGCCGCAAGGCTGCTGCGGATCGAAGCCTCGAACTGGACGAATCGGCGGGGCCTGGAGTAAGCGATCTGCGTTCCACTACCCGCGTCCTCGGGGTAGGGTGCTGACCAGGGGCTCCAGTTTTCGGCGTCGGGTTTCACCGGTCCTTTTGCCGCCACTCCGAGCTCGTCGTACTCCTCCAAGGTGAGGGGCTCGCCCGTTCTTGCCGAGAGCGGCGTCTCCGTGCCCAGGCCCTCAATGATCCTGGTGTAGACCAGGGGGGTGGCGTCATCGCCCACCCTGGTTCTCATCAGCAATCGGGATAACGCTGAGTCCCCGATCGCCTCTTCCGACCACCGGATCGCATCCAACAGTGCGGGCCTGCGGAGATCGATGACGTCCGACAGGAATACCGCCTCGGGCACGAACCCCTTGCCGAAGACCTCCAGTTCATCGATTTCGAACCCCACCGTCGTCACCGACTTCAACTCGAGATAGCGGACGAATTGCAGATCGAAGCGGAAATCGACTACGGCATCCTTGTTCTGATCCTCCCGATGAAGGACTGCGAAAACGGGATCCCCGGCTTCCGTAGTCGTGGCCGCTGATCCATCGTTGGTGCTGAGTTCATAGCCGCGGAGGTAATCGAAGTGAAAGGGTGTGCCCGGGTTCTCGAGGATCGTATTGCGCGGGTAGAAGCGGATTCGGTTCACCCCAAAACGCCCTCCGAGGTCGAGGACGATGAATATCCCGTTGGGGTTTACGTGCTGCGTATCAGTGCTCTTGCGCTCGAACGCCTTGCCGGGACTGCCATCGATGATGTCGCCGAGAATCCTCTGCAACTCGGTGCGGCTCTGCTCCAGCACGTTGGGCGCTTTGATGGATCCGCCGCGGGCCAGCGCTCCGAGCGCGAGATTCTCCGTCGTGTCGATGAAAGCTGGAAGGATCGAGCCGGGGAGGGAGGTGAAGTCTATGGCTCCGCCCACGGAGTTGGCGACCTCGACCTCCTGGGGGGCGATCCAGAATTCCGGATCGATGCCGTCGCCGCCCTCCTGCCAGGGATCAGAGCCACCGCCGACGACGATGGTTTCAAAGCTGTCCGCAGCTTTGGGTATGAAGCAGCACAGGCCAACCAGCGCGAGGCCGCGAAAAGTGCCGTCGCACCTTGAGAGCAGCGCACTACAGCGCCTACGACGGACCGTGCTGGCGCGCGCCCGCCGCGGGACCCCAGGGCCATCACATCGGCGCGATCCCATCATATGCTCTCGAATCGAAACGACCGCCCGCGAACAACCCAACCCACCAACCCAGCCGGTTAATGGGGGCGCTACCGTGTCTTAATCCTGGCTGAAATACAAGGACAGAGAAAAGCATCCTGCCATTATAATGAAAAACATCCGCTAATCCAACTGATTTCGGTACGCGAACTTCGAAGCAGCTGGAAGTGCCAGCAAGACGGAGGAGGGAGGATCGGGCGACCCTCTCTCCTCCAGACCGTGAATGTCCTTGTTGCAGTTTTGAGTCTAGGCAGAATCCCGTGGCGCCGCACGGTGTGAAATGCGTTGCCGCCCGGTCATCTCGCCATGGACTCTTCAGTTGACATTCGCCGCCTTGATTCGACCCCAGGTCGTCGATTCGACGGCCGTCGGGGCGTCCGCCTCGAGCGGCGCCAGGAATACATCCCCGAACCCGTTTGGGTCACCGGTATTCTCGGTATTGAAGTAACGGTTGGTGTAGGCGATTTCGCCATCTATCGTGTCCATGTCCTGGAAATAGATGTTGAATCCGATCACGCCTTCCGGGTTCATGATGTGGGGGTCGCTGTCTGAGGCATGCAATGACTCGTCAGGATCCAGGTAGTTGTAGAGTTCGACCCACGCTTCGATGAAGGTGGTGGTTTCTCCGAACTCCGGACCGTCGTTAGTGAAGGCAACGTCGAATACCCGATTGTCGTGACAGCTGCCCGGGTCGGCGCAAATGAGCTCATCGTGAGCAACCTGCCAGGAGTTGCCATCGGACTCGATCAACGCATTCTCTCCATCCAGCTTTTGGGGAGCAAAGAGAATCTCCTGAAAGGGTCGAGGGGGAACACTGGTGCCGCCGAACTCATCATCGTGGTCGGGATCCATCCACATGTTGAAGCCGTCCTCTTGCCACAACTGATCCGGGGTCGCCCAGCGCACGTGGTCGTTGTCGAAGATCTCAATCCCCAGGTACAGGAGATTGGTTCCCGGACCGTAGCCCAGGGTTATGTTGAAGTTGAAGTCCTCGAGATTGGTGTTGTCACCGGCTGGAAAGAAATCTTCCGCGATACCGTCCGGGTTTCCACCCCGGGCCTGGTAGTTGAAATCCTGAGCGGAAAGGGTGTAGACGTCTCTGAGACTGGTCTCTCTGATCCAGTCCCACTCACCCAGATCACCATCGACCACGGGCTCAGTGCCCGCAGGGAACGCCGCGGCGAAAACGTCCGTCGATTGAACAGCAGAATGGGCCGAGGCGCTGGTCGATAACCCCAGCATGAGGCCCATCGCTGCTACGAGCAGATACTTTGCTTTCATGGATATCCTCACAACGTGTAAAGAATGTTAAGAAATGGTTCGCGATGATGAGCCACACGACTCTACCCTTGACCTCCTTTCTGACGGTTTGACATGTGGCATCGGTTACTCCAGACCGGCGATAATCGTGATAAAGGTCTGTAAGGTCAAGGTCACCAGATACCCCAGATAGTCGGATCTGTTCGAGAGTTGTGCCGCCCATACGACGTCCCAGACGTCGTCGTCCGGCGTGGCGCAACATATATCCCAGATGAGGTGCTGTGCAAATTGTTTTCATCCCCGCGGCCACGTGGAATCCGTGCCGAATCCGAGGGGTTCAGCCGAACCGGAGCATCGGGCACGTCCGCAGACAGCCATGTCGTCGATATCGCCCTGTACGAGGTAGGCGGGTGTCGATTGTCTCCCTTGCCCCCACGAAGAGTATAGGATAAATAAGTAGCGTTTATCGATGTCGTGTCCAACAATTACATGCGGGCTCTGGCGTCCGCACCCGTCACCGGAACATGACACTGACAGATCCGAGCAATCCTTTGCGCAGATCCGCTGTGAAAACGCTGCAAGTACACCAGGTCGACGCATTCACGACCGAGCTGTTCGGCGGCAATCCGACGGCCGTCGTCCGCGACGCGAAGCGCTGGACGACGACGAGATGCGCAGGATCGCCCGCGAGATGAATCTCTCCGAGTCCGTGTTCCTGCTGCCCAGCCAGCAGGCCGACGTCAAGCTCAGGTTCTTCACGCCCCCGGGCGACGAGATCAAGTTCTGCGGCCACGCGACCGTCGGCGCCCTGCACACCATCGCCACGCACGGGCTGTTCGGCATCGGCGCAGACGGTCGACAGGCACTCTCCGTCGAGACCAACGCCGGTGTCCTGAAGACACACCTCGACTTCCAGGCCGCGCCCGCTCCCGGCATCGTCCTGGATTGTCCGGATATCGACCTCGTGCCCACGGAGTACGAGCTGGCCGATGTCGCAGCTGCCCTCGGCCTGGAGCGCGATGAGGTGGATTGGGACAAGCCGTTGATGCTGGAGAAGACGAACAACTATCTGTACCTGGCGGCTCCGAATCTGCAAGCCCTTCGCGATCGTCACCGACGGGTGGCCGCCTTATCAGGGACTGGCGCAACTCGGCTACGTACATGATCGGCGAAGCCAAGGCGCGGCTCGCGCTCGTGGCGACGATCCCGTCAAGCTCTTGCCCGCCGTGCATCGGGTTGCCTCGCTGGCCAAGCGTTGGCTCCTGGGGACTCACCAGGGCTCCGTCGACGACGCCCATCTGGTCAGCTATCTCGACGAGTTCGTGTTCCGCTTCAACCGCCGCCGCTCCCGGAGCCGTGGCAGGGTCTTCTACCGAGTGCTCGAACTGGCTGTCGCCCAACGAGCCGATGCGTTATCAGGATCTCATCGCCAGCCCACGGCCGAAGAAGGTGCCACCCGTGCCGCCTAAACGGCGTGGTCATCCCACGAGCCTGGAGCGCCCGCGAGCGAACCGGCCGTGGAGGTCGGCTAAACGCCAGATTGAGGCCTTGACGCGGTCCGGTTAAATGGATACCCCCAAGGCACCTTTTTGGACTCTTGGCCAAGGCGCTGAACGCACCGTAAGGGTCCGGCAGGTTCCTGAGGATCGTTTGCAGGTCCTTCGACAGAGCTCGCAGTTCGGTTTTGTTTCCTGTCGGCCCGTATCAGGATCAATCCGGGGCCTGAGGGACCGTTGAGGGCACACCCCCCGTACGGCCGGCGCCGGAGGCGGGTCGAGAAGGCAGGTCAGGCGGCGAACTCGAACTGCGGCTGCGGCGGGGCCCTCGGCGGGGCCATTGCCGGAGGCCGTGCCGGCAGCCCTACCCCCTCCAGATAGGTCCGGACCGAGGCGGGATCGGTCAGGGCGGCGATGATTCTCAGGCCACCGCCACAGGCTGCGCATTCGCTGAGGTCGGCAGAAAACACGCGGGCGAGCAGGGCCGCCCAGCCCAGGCGATGGGCGCAGGGCGGAGCGCTCGAATCGCGGTCCGCCGCCGTCGACTCCTCACCTGGTTTGGCGGGCACGATGCGGCCGCGGTCCCGGGCCCGGGGGGCCAGGACCCCGTGGTAACGCAGGAGATGAAACCGGGGCGGGGGGACCAGAGCCGCCAGCTTCTCAAGCAGTTCCATCGGCGAGAGCAGGAGATGGCTGGTGCCATCCGACCACGGCGTTTTGAGCGCGAAGGAAAGCCGCTGCGAATCGAGGATGCGCAGGCGCCCCGAGGCCAGGGCCGGCCGGGCCACATAGCGGCACAAGCGTTCGAGCCCCTGCCGGTCAGGGCCCGCGATCCGCGTTGCCGCATGCAGGGAAAAGCCGCGCGAAGCAACGCACAAGGGCGCCGTACGCACCCCGGTGGCCGGATCTTTGAGGGCGCGTCGCAAGCGCTGACCTGCGCGTGCCCCGGTGGCGATGATCCCACCCACCGAGGCCGCCGTCAGGGCGGCCAGCACGGGCTCCTCGTCGGCGAGCCGATCGGCTTGAGTGGCGTCGAGCAGGCCGCCTTTCGTGCACAGGCGGATGATGCGGCGCGCACTCGTCTGCACGATCTGCTGCACGTCTGGGTCGGACAACGGCGGGGCCGCTACGAAAACCCGAGCTTCGTCCCCATCGACATAAACCCCGTCGAGCAGGAGCACGTGCAGATGAGGATTGAGGTTCAAGGAGGAACCGAATCTCTGGACGAAGGTTACCGAGCCGCAGCGCCCGCTGTCATAGCCCAGGGCCTGCGCCTGGCGTCGATACCAGCGGCCCACCACGCGCAGAAATACCCCCAGTACCCTCGAGACCCACTCGCCGTCGTAGGCGAGGCGGTAGCGAATCTCGTACGGAAAGCTGAGCACCCACTGGCGCACCGGCACCCGGGGCAGCACGTCGTCGACCAGGCGCGCCGCCGTATCGGCCATGCGGCGGCCGCTGCAGGAGGGGCAGAATCCCCGCTTCTTGCAGGAGAAGGCAACCGCCCGGCTCGCCCCGCAGTCCTCACAACGGGCCCGCACGAACCCGCAAGCCAGAACGCCGCATTCGAGGTAGGCGCGCATCTCTTTCTCGACGTGGAGCGGCAGTCGGTGCTCGGACGTTCGGGTGTGCTGGAGAAAAGTTTCCAGATGCCCGGCGAGGATCCGGTAGAGGGGCTCCTTTTCCGGTTCGCGGCGGCGGTACGCGGGTGGGCGGACAGGTGTGGCCGGCATGGTGCCGGTCCCACAGCAATGGGCGGACCACCCGTGCTCGCGTCCGTTGTATTCCGGGGACTTGCTCTATGACTGGGTTGGGCAGAGCGCGGGAGTGTGAAGATTTCCTCACATTTCAGGTACCCCCCGGGTAACCAAATATGGGGTTTGCATTCACAGGGGGACCAAGGAAATCGGGGCACCTGTATCGAGATGGAGGCGCAGGGTAAGCGCATCGTGCTCGACGTGGGCCTGCCCTTGGACGCGCTGGAGGAAGAGGGCCTGCTGCCTCAGGTTTCCGGTTTTCGGGAGCCGGATGACAGCTTGCTGGGGGTCGTGATCTCGCAATCCCCACCAAGACCACTACGGTTTGGCCCGAAACATCCGTTCGGAGGTCCCGGTCTACATCGGAAAGGCCGCACACAACATTCTGGCTCGAAAACAAAAGGATTCCTTGAAAGATCATTCACACTCCGGACATGCCTAGGTACCGAGCCGCCCCCTGAACGCCGGGATACACGAGGTGGACTGGGAGGGACGCGACGAGCAGGGTCGCCCGGTGGCCGCCGGCGTCTACTTCTACCGCCTTACCGCAGGAGACCAGCTCTCTTGCAAAAAATGACCTTGTTGAGATAGGGGTCCATGCCGTTCGGACTGGTTGATTCTCGAAACGGCCTCTGGATATTGGAAAAAGGGTTTTTCGAGACTTCCGGACCGACAGCTACATCCAGTCGATCGCGATCCCGGTCTCCTCGGCCAGCTCGTCGAGGCGCGCGGCATCCTCCGTGCCGATGCGGATGCCGCTCTCCCGCTGATCCTTTTCCAGGCGGTCCTCGACCGCCCCCGGCAGGTTCGTCTCGTCGTATCCCTGCAGCGGAATCATCTGCTCGCGGGCGAGGCGGACCATCTCGTCGATGCCGTGCCGGAAATCGTCAGGCGGGCAGAAGAGGCCGATGTCCATCACCCAGACCATGCCCCCGAGCCTAGCCGCGGGATATTTGCGCTTCGTCTCTTGGCAGGCCTCGTCGGCGAGGCCGACGAAGACCCCCCCGAGGGCGGAGGCGACCGCGGTGTACCCCATCGACTTGAAGAACGCCGCCGGAATCAGGGTTTCCAGCGCCTCGTACTCCGGTCCCCGCCAGTTGTCGGCCATGATGCAGGTGGCGCAGTCGAGGACGACCGGGGGCTCCGAGGCGCTCGGCAGGCCGAAGCTGAGGGGCGGGTTGCCGTAGTACATCGCCCGCTTCCCCTCGTTCGACTCGTAGTACTGCGGGTAGGACCCCTGCACCGAGAAGGCGGTGCAGCCCTCCTCCATGGCGCGGCGCACGTAGTGCCCGGCGGAGCCGTAGTGGCCGATGTTGCAGGCGGCTCCGACGGCGATCCCCTTGGCGCGGGCCTTCCGGACGGCCCCCTCGGTAGCCATCATCATCGGCGAGTACCCGAGGCCGCCGCCCCCGTCGATGTGGATCGCCACGTCCGTCTCCTTGAGGACGCGAATCTCGGGGTCGGTGTTGACGGCTCCGCCCCGCAGCGAGCCGCAGTAGCCGCCGAGGGCGCGGGTCCCGTGGGAGCGCACCCCGCGCAGATCGGAGTTGACGAGGCAGCGGGCCAGCAGCGAGGCCTGGTTTCCCGGCATGCCCGCATGCTGCAGGCTGGCGGTCGCGAGGATGAGCAGGTCTTTCTCGGCGATGCGTCTGAATTCTTCCGGGGGTCGGTTCATTGCGGCCCTTTCAGGGGTTGAATTTCAGCGCCCTGCCTGGCAGCACCTCCGGCAGGGGATCGACCGCCGCCCCTTCGGAAATTATGGGCACGCCATTGACGAGCACCGCGTCGATACCGGTGGGGAGCTGGTGGGGATTCTCGTAGGTGGCGCGGTCGGCGACGGTATCCGCATCGAAGAGGACGACGTCGGCGTGGCACCCCTCGGCGATTCGGCCTCGCCGGGTCAGCCCGAAGCGCTCCGCGGGACGGCCGCTCAGCTTGTGAACCGCCTCCTCCAGCGAGAACAGCTTCTGGTCGCGAACGCAGGGTCCCAGCAGGCGGGGTGCCGATCCGTACACCCGGGGATGCACCTGTCCGTCCGGGAAGTAGATCCCGTCGGAACCCATCATGTAGAGGTCGTGTTTGAGAAAAGGGGAGATCAGCGAGTCGTCGCCGTGGTGGAAGACCAGCAGCACCGCTAGCCCCTCCTCGATCAGCAGGTCGCAGAGGGCGTCGGCGGGCTCCTTGCCGACCGCCTCGATGTATTCGGCGACCGAGCTGCCGATATGGCAGGCGTTTTCCGCGCTCTGCAGCCAGGCGATATGGGTGTGGGGGAAGCGGGTCGGCTCGAGGTCGGCGGCGAACTGCCTTCGCAGGGCCGGGTCTTTGAGCTTGCTCATCGCCGCGAGCGGTCCGTCTTCCCAGATCTCGTACGGGAGCAGGAAGTTCAGCATCGTGCTTCCCGGCAGGTAGGGATACACGTCGAAGGAGAAGTCGACCTCGTGGCGCGCGGTTCCGTCGACGTACTCGAGAACCTGCTCGATGGTCTCCTGGTCGGCCGCTTTCAGGTGCGATATGTGCACGGGAACCCCGGCGCGCCTGCCGATCTCGACCGCCTCTTCCAGGGCGGGGATGATCCCCTTCCGGTAGCGCATGTGGGTGACGTAGAGGCCTCGCTGCTCCGCCATGACCTCGCACGCCTCCACGAGCTCGTCTGTGGTGGCGAAGCACTGGGAGATGTAATCGAGCCCGGTGGAGACGCCGACCGCTCCCTCGATCATGCCGCGCTCGATCTCCCGCCGGATCAGGGTCATCTGAAAGTCGTCGGGGACGCCGCGGCCGAAGCCGCATGCCATGCTGCGGACGTTGGCGTACGGGATGTGGGCAATGGCGTTCTGCACGTTGGCTCCATCGACCCGATCCATGTATTCGCCCAGGGTATTCCATCCGTCGTACTCGCTGTACGACAGCGCGTTGAGCGATTTCATGTAAAATATCCACTCAGGTGCGGTGTCGCGGTCGACCGGGGCGTAGGAGATGCCGTCGGCCATGATGACTTCGGTGGTGAACCCCTGAGAGGTCTTGGCGAGCAGGTGGGGGGTCTTCAGCAGCCACGCGTCGGTGTGGTTGTGGGTGTCGACGAATCCCGGGGCTACGATCATTCCCGAGGCGTCGATGCGTTGAGCGCCCGTGGCAGGGGACAGGTCTCCGACCGCAGCGATGCGGTCGCGGGAGATGAGGACGTCCGCCCTGAAGCGCGCGGCGCCCGTCCCGTCGATGACGGTGCCGTTGAGTATGGCGATTTCTGTCATGGAGTTGCCGGGATATGCCGGCCGGCGGTTTCCGACAGCGGTTCGAGCTCGTAGTCGTCGAACCAGGTGGTGCCGGGGCCGTCCTGGCGGAGGACGATGAGGATCGCGGTGATCTGCGGTGGCGGGGGACCGTGAATCTCCACCTCGAGACGGGTCCAGTCGTTCGTTCCGGCAAGGTGTTCGGAACGCACGAACGGGAAGCGCTGCGGCGCGTGGAAGACGTTCCATGTCACCGAAAGGGAGGCGCCGCGGCCCCCGACCTCTTCGGTTTTCGCCCAGACTGAGATGCGGAAACCGGTTGAATCGCGCCATTTCGGCATGAACATCCCCTCGGATTCCTGGGGCAGGCACCACTCGGACGGCCCAGCGGTCCGCTTGGAGATCTTGAGGGAGAAGCGGTCGGAGCGCCCCTCGTCGCGGCACCACTCCAACCCCTCTCCCCCGGGAAGCCATACCCAGGGGTCGGTGGGGCCGCTGGACGGTTCGTCGAGACGCAATCCGCTCTCGAAACTGCTCCTGCGCTCGTACCGGGGAAGCTCGGCGAATCCCTGATGGAGAACGGGCGGCACCGGCTCCGCCCGCTCCTGCAGCCGGCGGGCGTGTTCGTCCGGGCAGAGCCTGACGCGAAACCTCGGGGACGGCACGTCATACAGCTCGTCTCGGGAGAACCGGGCACCCAGGTGGATGTCGTAGCCCCAGTTGCACACCCCGACGGCAGTCCGCTCCGCGGTATCGCCGACGAACTCGAATGCCGGGTTGTTGCCCTCGTCGTGTGCGAGAACGAAGAGGCCGCCCCGCTTGAACCCCTGCGGCGACGGAATGCCGGCCTGATGGTTGAGCGGCATCTGCCAGACACCTCCGTCCGCCTTCTCGGCGAGCAGGTGGGAGTAGCGCTTCTTCCACATGCCCGGAAACTCAATCGACGGAGCCGGAATGTCGCTGTACCAGGGATCGCTGTACTCGAAGAGGACTTCCTCGGCGCGGTCGAAGAGCTCGGGGCTGTGGAGGTCGAGGCGGGCGGTGAAGTCGTAGACGTAGGAGCCCGATTCCCCGTCGTACGTCAGCACAAGGACCCGCAGCGACGTGGCCGCGGCGCCCTGGTCCCGGGAAAGGACGCTCATGGTCAGGCGCTCGGTTCCCTCGCCTGTGACGGCGACGTCGATCAGCTCGGAGGTGCTGAAGTGGCCGAGCTTCCAGTACATCTGCACCCCGGCGACGAGGGGTCTGCCCCCGGGCGCGAGCTTCAGATCGCGGAGATTTATCGGTTTGAGGTTGGCATCGAAATAGCGTAGAATCTGCTCCGGCTGCTCGATGAGGCAGTTCTCGAAGCGAGCGATCGGCTCATCGCCGTCGTAGATCCATTCCTCACCGGCCGAGATCCCGCCGTGGGTCCTGAAAGTGAAGCAGCTTCGATGGCCCATGGGCACTTGTCTGGTTGAGTGTCCCGAGGCGGAGCAGCGTATCGCACTCCATCCGTTCGGGTTGCGGCCGCCCCTCATCCTGGCGGAAAAACGGGTTTCACCTGAGGCGGCTGCTTTTGCTGCTTTTATTGAACAGCGGTTGCTGTCGAGGCGAGCCGTCGAAAATATCGCTGCCCCAGACCGGGAGCAACAGCGCCCACCAGCCTCACCCATTCCTTTCCGCCCGGTTTCAGATGACGAGGTGACGACTTGATAGTCGACCCCCATACCCACGTATGGATCAACGATCCGGAATTTCCCTGGCCGGCGGAAAACCCCAATCCGCCGCGAGAGGATCGCACCGCTGAGATGTTGCTGGGGGAGATGGCCGACCACGGCGTCGACAGGACGGTGCTTGTCCAGGTCATCCATTACCGCTGGGACAACCGCTACGTCGCCGACGCGGTGCGCCGCTACCCCGGCAAGTTCATGGCCGTCGGCCGAATCGACCCGGAAGACCCGGCCTCCTCCGACCACCTCGGCATGTGGACGGAGGAGCACGGCCTTCACGGGGTGCGGCTCTCTCCCTCGGTCGACGCCGCCGGCGACTGGTTCGGCGGCCCCCTGATGTCGCCGATCTTCGCCCGCGCCCAGTCTCTCCGGGTTCCCCTGCTTCTGTTGACCGGGCCGCTCCGGCTCCGGGAACTGGTCCCCCTGCTGGAGGCCCACGGCGACCTCGACGTAGTCATCGATCACATGGCCGACGTCCATCCCGAGGACGCCGCGGGCAGAAGGATCCTGATGGAGCTGGCGCGCTTTCCCAGGGTCTACGTCAAGATCTCGCACACCTGGAACATTTCCCGCCAGGCCTATCCCTGGGCGGACACCCACGGCCTGGTGGAGGAGGTGTACCAGTCCTTTGGCCCACGGCGCATCATGTGGGGAACCGATTGGCCCGTCTGCCTGGGCAAGGCGGAGTACGGACAGACCCTCAGCGTGGTCAGGGACGAGATGGAGTTCTTCCCGGCCGAAGACCTGGAATGGGTGCTCGGGAAGACGGCGCTGCGACTGTGGCCGTTCTCGTGACCGTCCCGCGAGTGGAGGCCTGAGATGATCCGCATCGGCATCGTCGGCGCCGAGAACAGCCACACCGCGGCGATCGCCAAGGTTCTCAATATCGACAGGAGGGTGCCGGGCGCCCGCGTAACCCATGTCTGGGGCGAGACCGCGGCGTACGCCCGCGCCGCGGCCGAACCGGGGCGGATTCCTTCAATAGTCCGGGAGCCGGAGCAGATGATCGGCGAGGTCGACGGAGTGGTGGTCGACCACCGCCACGGCGCCGAACATCTGCCGCCCGCCCGGCCGTTTCTCGAAGAGGGGTTGCCCCTGTTCATCGACAAGCCGTTCTGCTGCCGGACCGCGGAGGGTCGCCGGTTCCTGAAGCGGGCGCGGGCGCTCTCGGTGCCGGTATGTTCCTTCTCCGTGCTGCCCAGGCAGACGAGCTTCCGGTCGCTGCAGGAGAAGGTCGCCCGCCTCGGGACCCTGCACTCGGTTACGACCACGGGGCCGTGCGACGTCAGGTCGAAGTGGGGGGGCATCTTCTTCTACGGCATCCACCAGGTCGACATGCTGGTGCGGCTGCTGGGGTACGACTTCTATCGCGGCTGCGTCACCCGGGGCCGCGGCAGCAACCACACCGCCTCCGTCCTGTATCGCGACGGATCCGTGGGAACGATGAACCTTATCGGCGCGGGCACTCCCGCCTTTCACGTATCCGCGATCGGGGAGAGGGGGCGCCTGGATTCGGTGATCTCCATGGACAGGAGCATGTACCTCGCCGGGGTCCGGGAGTTCGTGCACATGTTCGCGACCGGTGAGACCTCGGAGACGGACGAGACCATGATCGGCCCGGTCGCGGTGCTCGAAGGTCTCGAGAAATCGCTGGCCCACCCGCACGCACGGGTCGGCCTCAGACTGTAACTCCGAGGAGGAGCAATGGCGACGATGCAACTGAAAACCGCCGCGGAGACGCGCTACGACGCCGTCTCCCTGGGGGAGGTGCTGCTGAGAATCGATCCGGGAGACGTACCGACCGCCAGGGCGAGGACGGCGCGCATATGGCAGGGAGGGGGAGAGACCAACGTCGCCGTCGGCCTGAGCTACACCTTCGGACTCAGAGCCGCGGTCCTGACCGCCCTCGTCGATGACGGCGTCGGCCGCAACATAGAGAACCAGCTCAGGGAGGTGGGTCTCGACACCGGCCGCGTCATCTGGTTCAACAACTCCGGAAAGGGGAAATACAGCACCGACGCCAAGGGGACGCTGCACAACGGCGTCAACTTCACCTGGGCGGGGAAAGGGCTGCTTCCCTCGGTGACCGAATACTACCGCGCCCACACCCCGATCCGGGAGATCGGCCCGGGCGACATCGATTGGGATCACCTGTTCGGCGAGGTCGGGACACGCTGGTTCAGCACCGGCGGCATCTACACGCTGCTGTCGCCGAAGACCGCGGCCCTGGCCGAAGAGGGGATGAGGAAAGCGGGGGAGCACGGCGTCGGGCGGTCGTTCGACCTCAACTACCGCTCCAAGGTCGAGCCGGACAAGGAACGGGCCCGCGAAATCAACCGCGGCATCGTCCCCCACGTCGACTTCCTGGTCGGCAACCACGACGACTTCGACGACGCCCTCGGGTACGAGACCGAACCGGTGCCGAAGGACGCCCCCTTCGAGGTGTGGCTCGACGCCTACACCGGGATGCTGCGGCAGGTCGCCGGCGACTACGGCAACATCAGGCTGATCGGCACGCAGCTGCGCGGAGCCCTGAGCGCCGATCGCATCGACTGGGGGGCGGTGCTCTACGACGTCGAGAGCGACGCCGTGCACCAGGCAGTGGTGCGGGAGAACGTCGAGATCGCCGACCGCACCGGAGGGGGCGATTCCTTCGCATCCGGTGTGGTCGCTGCCACGCTGAACGGCAAGGGACCGGAAGAGGCAGTGCAGTGGGGGGCGGCCCACGGCATCCTGGTGCAGGAGACCCCCGGCGACATCACCTTCGTAAAGCAGGGGGACGTCGAGAAAGAGATAGCCCGGGCCCTCGCCGGCGGGGGAGTATCGGCCCTGCGCTGACCGCCCGTCGGCTGACCCTCAAATACCCCCGATAAAACGGGCACTCTCTACTCAGGGTAAGCCCTGTCCCTGTCCATATCTGGCCATTCTATTTCCGATCCATCCGCCTCGGCGCCTGAACCATGGCCATCTGTTTCCGGGGAAGGACAATCCCCACTTCCATAACCATCCCTGGTTTTGCGGGAGCGAATCAGCGGGCTTCGCGAACTTCGCTCCGGAGCCCCGTCCATACGCAGACCGCCATACCCAGCAGGACGATGGCGAACGGGAAGCCCGATGCAAGCGAGGCGGCCTGCAGCGAGTTCAGCCCTCCGCCGAGCAGGAGGGCTATGGCGACCAGTCCCTCGATCGTGCACCAGAAGACGCGTTGGGCTACCGGGGCATCGACCCTTCCGCCGGCGGCGATGGTGTCGATGATCAGCGATCCCGAGTCCGAAGAGGTGACGAAGAACAGGACCGTCAGAAGTATCGCAAGGGACGAAAGCAGCTTACCCAGCGGGAGTTCGTCGAACATCTTGAACAGGGCGATCTCCAGCCTCCACGCCTCGACGTTTTCGGTCACCCCGGTATAGCCATCGACGACATGCTGGTGCAGGGCGGTGCCGCCGAAGGCGCCGAACCACAGCAGGCAGGAAACGACCGGAAGGATCAGCACGAAAACCATGAACTCGCGAACAGTGCGGCCTTTCGAGATGCGGGCAATGAAGGTGCCGACGAAGGGGGCCCAGGCGAGCCACCACGCCCAGTAGAACGTCGTCCAGCCATGCAGGAAGTTCGTATCCTCGCGCCCTGCCCAGTTGCTGAGAGGCACGATCTTTGCAAGATAGCTGCCAAACGCGGAGAACATGCCTTGGAGAATGTAGAGCGTCGGTCCGAGAAGGATGACCGCCGCAAGCAACAGGAAGGCGAGGATCAGGTTGAGCTGGCTGAGCCGCTTGATGCCGGCATCGAGGCCTGCCAGCACCGATGCCAGGGCGATGGAGGTTATCACCACGATCAGCACCACCATGGTGGTGCCGGTAGCGGGAACATCGAACAGGTAGTTCAGACCCGAGGTCAGCTGCTTGACCCCCAGGCCAAGCGAGGTGGCGAGCCCGAAGAGCCCGGCGAAGATCGCGAAGGTATCGATGATATGGCCTGGCCAGCCCCAGACGCGGTCGCCGAACAGCGGGTAAAACGCCGAGCGGATGGTGAAGGGAAGTCCCCGGTTGTAGGCGAAGTACCCGAGGGCGAGTCCGACGAGCCCGTATATGCCCCATCCGTGGAGCCCCCAGTGAAAGACCGTTGCCGCTATGGCGACCGCGGCCGCCTCCTCGGTTCCGGCGGCAATCCCGAGCGGCGGGTTCTGAAAATAGTGGACCGGTTCCGCCACCCCGTAGAACAGCAGGCCTATCCCCACGCCCGCGGCAAAGAGCATGGAGAACCAGGTCGTGTTGGAGTACTCCGGTTTTGCTCCGGCGCCCCCGAGGCGCACCCTGCCGAGAGGGGAGAATGCCACGTACAGGCAGAAGAGCAGAATGAGGTTGGCGGTTGACATGAAGAACCAGTCGAACCTCGTGGTGAGCCACTCGCGGGTATTGTTGAATACTTCGGTTGCCGCTTCCCGGAACAACAGCGTCCCGATGACGAAGGCGACGATGGTGATACCGGAAATCACGAACACAGGAGTCAAGTGAATCTCCAGACCGAACAGCTTCCGGTACTGTACGTCGTCAGGCCGTAGCGGTTGCTTTTCCTCTTGTCTCATTGCAAAGGTTTCCTCGCCCGCCCCTCACGATGCCGAAGGGCTTGTTTTCGCCCCTGAAGACACTGGGGGTGGTGGGTATGGGTTGCCGCTGTTCCCGGCAGGGCAGGTATGAATAGCGCCGGTTTCCAGGCTGGGCGAATCAGCCGGCTCGGGACGATCCCTGTCCGGTTTGAAGGAGGCGAAGCAAGCGGGCTCGGCCGAAGCGGCCGTCGCCTACAAACGGGCGTACCAGCTTGGAAAGGGGCATCCTCCTCGCTGCAGAGCGGTTTTCATAACAGGGATCTCCGTTCAGAACAGCTTTCCCGTCTCGGAGGGGAGCTGGAAGGAGACCGCCAGCTTGAACCGCCGGCCTTTGGAACTGTGGGTCAAGCCGTCGTGGGCGTGTTCCCGGTTGACCAGAGGCGGCTCGGCGCCGGTCAGGTTGAGCGCCGAGAAGGTGAGGCCGATTTTCCCGGACAGGTTCCACAGGAAGTTCAGGTCCCAGGTCAGGAAAGGGTCGATGGTGCTGTTCGCCTCGCCGATCACCCCGTGGCTGGCCCCGAGGTTCTTGAAGAAGTCAACCGGCTGCGGCGATCCTTGTTCCTCGAGGGCCTTGCGGCTGGCCACGGCGACCGCATAGGGCGCGTTGATTGGAGACTCTACAAAGGCGGTGCCGGTCACCGCGGTCTCTTCGAGCAGGATCGCCGCAGGTTTCAGTCGCAACTCGACGGCCGCCGTCTTCCCGGCCTGCACCGATACGGTCGCGCTCGTCCGGGAGTAGCCGATCAGCTCCGCCCTCACTTCGTGCTCTCCCACCGGCACGTCGACAACTTCGAAACGCCCCTGAGCGTCCGACGAGCCGCCCAGGTCCAGGGCGGGGATGTAGACCAGGGCCGCTTCCACGGCCTGTCCGCTGTCGTCGTCGACCACGGTGACGCGGTGACGGCGATACCACCCGTCGACTGCGCCCACACCGCGGCTGCGGCCCCGAGGAGTGTGGCGCCGATCAGCTTCGAAAGGGAACTGCTCCGAGGCTTCAGATGACCGCTCCTTTTCTCGACAGCGTTCCGCCGGCTCGCAGCCGACTTGTCTTTCCCGGACCCTTTACAGCCCCAGTTGCCAGGTGACAGCCAGCTTTACCCGCCTGCCCTTGGGATCGTGGGTAAAGCCGTCGTACGCCTGCTCTATGTTGACCAGGGGCGCCCTGGTGTCGAGAAGGTTTATCCCTGAGAGCACCATGTTGACGCCCTGGGACAAGCTCCACAGAAAGCTCACATCCAAGGTGACGAAGGGGTCGATGGTACCGAATAGATCTTTAACGTCAGCATTGTCGGAGGCCATCGATCCCCGGTCCTCGTACGAAGAGATGTAGTTCAGGTAGCTCACGAGGTTGTAGGTCTTCCAGTGATAGCCGGCCGAGGCCCGCCCTTTCAACTTGGGAAGGGAGGTCGCAATGGGATTGCCGAAGTTCAGGTAGCCCGCCGCGTCAGCGGCCTTCTGCAGTTCCAAGTCGTCCAGCATCAAGGCCTTTGTCTCGTACGCCAGGATATAGCTGCCGTCCAGACTGGCGGCGACCTGTCCCGAACCCGCGGGCGCCCGCGTGCCCAGGTGCAAGTCGATTCCCGAAGTCTTTACCCCCGGCCAATTGACGATATCGACTCGCACCCGCTCGAGCTCGGAGGCCGCGCAGGTGCCGGATCCGACCCCGTCCGGGCAGACGATGAACTGCTTCAGGGCTTCCGTGTTCGCATCATACAGGGCCGTGATGGCCCCGTGCGGCATGGCACCGATGACATCCTTGAAATCGTAGCTCCAGTAGTCGAAGGTCGCTTCATGGCCCGCCTCGGTGATCAGGGCGAGGCCCGCATTGTAGGTGAATGCCTGTTCGGGTTTGAGGTCCTTGCTCCCGATTCGGTCCACCGTCTGATAGGCGCCCGTCTCGCTGATCCACTCCAGCGTCGAGAGGGGGCTTTCGTTCACATCGTCCAGCGACGGCGTGCGGAACGTCGTCTGCACCGAGCCGCGCAGGAAGAGAGATTGGGCGGAGGATTCGGCCAGTTGGTAGCGCCACCCGAACTTGGGATTGAAACTGCTCGCCACGTCGTGGAACTCGTAGTTGGCGGCGAGCTGGCTGTCGAAGCGCGGCCCCAGGCTCAGGGGAATCTCGGCAAAGAGGCGATGCACCGTCTGCGATTCATCGTACGGCCGATTCACGTTGGTGAACGCATAGGGCCCGAACTTGTCCTCCTCCGAGCAACCGTCATCGCCCACGACCGGGCAGGGGTTGATGGTCACGTCTCCCTCGTCGTTGGGATCGCCGCTGGCATTGAGCAGGCGGAACTGGTAACCGGCCGCGTAGCTGGCCACGTTCTCGATCCAGGTCCCGGTCAGCGTGGCATCCGCAACCAGCATGTCCGCGGTGCTCTGCAGATCGACTTCATTATCTGCCAGCCAGTGCCGCAGCTCGGGGCTGTTGGCGAGGTTGGCGCGGTATGAGGGATTCGCCTGGGTTACATAATCCGAGCCATGTTGATCCGTGAACTCGATGGCATTGCCGAAGGGGTTGTAGTACTGGCAGTCGCCCTGACCGTCCACCTGGCCGTTGAGCGGGCCGAGCCGCATCCCGGCCAGGGAGGTGGGATCCGCCTCCACGCCGACGCCGCAGCCGGGGCCCCCGAACCCGCGGAAGCCGAGGAAGATCCGCTCGATGTACACCCCCGGCAGGTTGTAGTTGCCCTCGGTGCGGGAATAGGACAGGCCTACATCAAAGTGGGTCTCTCGACCACCGAATGACATGAAGTCGCCATTAGCGGATGCCGCCACGCGCCACGTGCTGGAGTCGCGGCCAAGATTGCGCCCGGGACCCGAGTTGCCGAACGGGCGGCCGTTGAAATACCAGTTCTCGCCGCCCTGGCAGTCGTCGTAGTAGTTGACGTTCCTGTCACCGACCCTAACACTGTCCTGAGTACTACCATAGTCCTCGCAGAAGGCCCCCCTGCCCGGGTGCTCGGGGGCGACCTCCATGATGCTGGTGTCCGTCAGTGGGAAGGGCGGGTACGAAGGGGTGGTGTACCAATTGGGGATATCCGCCTGGGCCCACAGACCCTCGAAGTGATACTCCGTGCCATTATCGAGCGCACCGTTGACTTCGGTAAAGGCACGGATATGGCTCATCTCCTCGACCAGATTCTCGTACTGCTGATAGCGGAAGCGGCAGGTCCAGGATTCCCGATATCCCCCGAACTGCTCGCAGAGAGGGGCGTGGATGGCGGCCGTCCATGGGGCAGGAGCGCCAACGGCGAAGGTGCCCGGGTTGCCCAGGCTCGACCATCCGAGGCGCTGCCCACCGCCGTGCCACGGCTGCAGCAGGTAGTCCCTTTCGGTGGACGGAAGCTCCCGGCGCTTCCGCCATTCCCCGGCGACAACCGCATGGGCACCGCCGAGTTTGCCGCCCCAAATGGCGCCGGCGTCGGTATCCCCCGCACCGGCGAGATACTCGTGGTTGGCCGAGACTTCGAACCCCGTGAAGTCGGAGCGGGTCAGGAAGTTGGCGACCCCGGCCACCGCATCCGACCCATAGATGGCCGCAGCCCCCTCCTTGAGCACCTCGACCCGGTCCAAGGCGATGGAAGGGATGGCATTCACGTCGACGAAGCGTCCACCGATAAGGCGAGCCGGCACATAGGTCTGGCGGCGGCCGTTGAACAGCACCAGGGTCCGCGAGGCCCCCAGACCGCGCAGGTTGACGTTGGCGATGCTCTCGGAAAGGGTAGCGGCCTGGTTGGCGTTGTACCAACTGCTGCGCTCGCCGATGACGCCATGGCTGGCGCTCAGGTTCTTGAAGAAATCGACGGGCTGGGGCGAGCCCTGCTCCTTGAGCTTTTCCCGGCTCACCGTCGTCACCGCGTAGGGCAGGTTGATGGGGGACTCCTTGAAGGCGGTGCCGGTCACCGCGATCTCTTCGAAGAGAATCGCCGCGGGTTCCATGCGCAGCTCGACGATGGCTACCCTGCCGGCTTTCACGGCTACGGTCGCGGTGGCCCGGGAGTAGCCGATCAGTTCGGCCGTCACTTCATGATCTCCCACCGGGACGTCGAGAAGGGTGAAGCGTCCCTGCTCGTCCGACGATCCTCCCAGGTCGTGGTCCGGGATGTAGATCAGGGCCGCTTCAAGGGCCTGTCCGCTGGGGTTGTCGACGACGGTGACGGCGATCGCACCGGTCGTTTGCGCCTGTAGCGGTGCGGTTCCAAGGAAGGCCGCTGCGATCAGCATCGAAATACACCTGTTCCAAGCTTTCATAAGAGCACCTTTTTCTCTGAAGTTTCGTTATGCTGAAATATATCTCATCGCTGAAGCACAACCATAAAAAAACCTGCAAATGGATCGTAAGCTGTTGTAAATTACTTCGGTTCGCAGTCTTTTAACTGGTGTAGATGTCAAACGGCTATCCAATGGGTTTCAGGTAGAAAAACGGACTGGGAAAGTATTCAATCCGGTGCATCATCCGCAATTGCACCAGACACAAAAGGCAAAAAAGTGGCCGAAAAGAGATGCTCGGATGCGTCCAAGTGCGCGGCACCGATTAAACCAGAAACCTCCGATCCCATGGCAAGATCGGTCCATTACCAAGAGAAGGACCCTGGGCTCAAATGGCTCAAGGATCCCGAGGTGGCGATCGATTCAGACGGTCCACTTGATGCGGATCGAGCCCTCACTCCCAACGTCGTCAAGATGGGTGGAGGCTACCGGATGTACTACCATGGCTTCGGACCGGAGCGACCGAACCTGGAGTCCAAGGGGTATATCCTGAGTGCCTTCTCCGTCGACGGCTCGACCTGGAAAAAAGAACCGGGGGTCAGGGTGGATGCCGGCGGCGAGGGGGCGGAGCATTGGGTCTGGAGTCCAGATGTGGTCCCTCTTCCGGATGGCCGGTATCGGATGTATTTCGAGGGGAGGACCGAGCAGGCAGGGGGTGAACCCAGGAGCGCCATCGTCAGCGCTCTGTCGGAGGACGGTATCGCCTGGGAGCGCGAGGAAGGTGTTCGACTCGGAGGCAAGAGCTTCTCATACGGATCGCCAAGGTGCCTCTATCTGGACCGAGATCCTGGTACAGGGGGAACCCGGTATCGTCTCTACGCCAGTTCCTTCAACGATCACAATATCGTGAGTGCGGTATCCGAGGACGGCCTGGAGTTCGATCTGGAACCGGGGGTCCGCGTGACTCGGGAAGGCGACCTCGAGTCGTACGAGGTCTATGCGCCGGAAGTCCTGCGTCTGGGTCGGGGCGGATACCGGATGTACTATGCCGGATGGGTGTCTGCCCCGGAAGTTCCGGCCGGTTCCAGGTTCCACGGCAGAATCTTCAGCGCCTTTTCACCGGATGGACTGCACTGGCGCAAGGATCCGGTCATCTGCATCGACAACGGAGGCCGATGGGACAAGGCCAAGGCCTCCGAACCCTGCGTGACGGACCTTGCAGGCGGTCGCTTCCGAATGTTCTATGAAGCCTGTGATTACGAAGGGCGCTGGCGCATAGCCAGCGCCACTGCGGTTCACCCCGGCGAGAGACCCGAGGATCCATGAGGGCTCTGGCAAACTTCTTTGCAGAAAACGGCTACTGCGTGGCGAGAAACCTCTTTCCGGCGCACGAGATGGCCAAGCTCGAAGAGGAGTTCGATCGCATCGTGCTGCAGTGCGACCCGGTCAACGAGGATGGCATTATCATTTCTCGGAATGTGCACCAGTACTCGGGGCTGTGGATGTCACTCATCCTCGACAGCAGGCTTCTCGATCCGGTAGAGCAGCTGATCGGGCCGGACATCGTTCTCAACCACACCACCTTGTTTCAGAAGGAGCGCACCGAAGCCGTTGGCCCTTTTCGCATGCACCAGGATTGGAGCTACCTGCCGACGGTCAACGACACCATGATCGGAGCCATGGTCCACGTCAGCGAGGCCACCGAGGCGATGGGCTGCCTGCGAGTCTACCCCGGTTCCCACAAGCATGGACGCATCCAAGCTTCGTCTGCCAACGACGCGGCCTTTCACCAACAGTTTCCGTTCGAGGAGGCCAAGCCGATCCAGGCGCAACCAGGGGACGTGGTATTCTTCCACTACTTCACCGTGCACGGCTCCGTCTCCAACCAGACCGACAGGCCGCGGAAGGTGGTGTTCGTAAGGATGTTCTCGGGAAAAGACCGAAAGGAAGACCTGTATCGATTCAGCGAAAACCTGGTCCTCCGCGGTTGGAACCACCACGCGTCGCCCGCTACGACGACGCAAGCCGTGCCGAGGCCCGAAGAATCGGCCCGGTAAACCAGTCTGAACCCCACCACACTGCCCGAAGTCGGACGGACGGGATTTACTCCGTCCGTCACCCATCACTCGGCGATCAATCAGGCTTCCTATCTATATTCCAACACCGTTGGGATGTGTTCGCGCCGCCCGTGCCGGTACAAGGCGGTCCGTGGCGCCGTCGCAGGAAGCAGGATTCCGACCAGGAGCCAGGTATTCACCTGCAGAGTCCGGTTCTTGTCCTCGATCTCGCCTGCAAATCGAATTCGGGCAGGCTCAGCTTTTTTTCTTTTTCTGTTTCCGGGTTCCCGAGCGGCCCGGGAAGGTGAGTTCCGCCACACCGGACTTGTCGAGTTCCCCCTTGCCGATCTTTATCATGCGGTCGAACTGGTTTTTTGTCGTGCGCGCCAACGGCAGATCCAGGCCTGCCTTGCGCCCCACGGACAGGGCTATGCCGGAGTCCTTGGCCGCGTGGGCGGCAGAGAAGTAGCACTCGTGATCGCGAGCCACCATGTCTTCTCCGTCGGTCTCGAGCACCCTCGAGTTGGCCCCGGTCTGGGAGAAGACCTCCATGAGCATCTCCAGGTCGAGACCGAGCGCTTTTCCGAGTCCGAGACCTTCGGCCAGACCCGCGGTGTTGATGTTCATCACCATGTTGACGAGCGCCTTGACTTCGGCTGCCTGGCCTGTGGGGCCGATGTAGCGCAAGGCTTTGCTCATGGATTTCAGCACCGGCAGAACCCTGTCGAAAACCTCGCGCTCTCCGCCGCACATCAGGTAGAGGGTCCCCTCCCGGGCCTGCGTGATGCTGCTCGCCATACACCCCTCGAGCGCGGATGCACCGACTTTGGCAGCCCGTTTCTCGATCTCGCGATGGACGTCGGGTGTAATGGTGGCGCAATTGATGAACGTCCTGTTCTCCGCCCCGACGAGCAGGCTGTCGCCGCTTTGCGAGAAGATCGTGCGCATCGCCTTGTCATCGGTAACCACGGTGATGATCGTGTTGGCGGCCGCGGTGACGTTCGCCAGCTTTTTCACTGCCTTCGCTTCCAGCTCCTTGGCGAGCCGGGTTGCCAGGGAAGGCTTGACGTCGTAGAGGACGGTGACCGGAAAACCGGAGTCCTTGAGGTGCCTGGCGATGTTGGCGCCCATGCGGCCGACTCCGACGACGCCGATCTGGAACTTCGATTTATTCACTCGAGGCATGTGCCGATCTCCTTGCGCTTGTTTGAAAATTCGATCTGGGTTCTCATTGCCGTATGTCGCGTGACGGCGTGAAAATAGGGCGACCTCCAGGGGGCGACAAGCAGTTTGCCAGGGCTCGCGGAACCCTGGGACAACAGTCATCCTCGCAAGTTTTTTGTGGCCAGCTCGGGTCTGTTTCAGCCCTTTCTCTTCACCACTATTTCGGCAACTGACCCTTCTTCTACCCGGAGGAGCAATCGCATGCGGGATGGGGAAATGGCCGATGTCGCGGGGCCGGGATGAACCGGCGGCCTCACGGCACCGAAGGGTCGGAGGGCTTGCCGCATGACGTGTTTGCCATTTGCTTGCTCTGTTTGGGCGAGTAAAACGAACGGGGTGATCCGGGGATGAAAATCGGCGTAACACAGATCGTTCTGGGTCGGATGAGTCTGGACGATACACTCGAGCTTTGTCAGGAGGCCGGGTACGACGCGCTGGAGCTTGTCTTCAGTCCCGACAAGGATCTCGACGTGCATATGAGCGAGCCTGACCTCGCCAGGGTGGCGACTCGTTGTGATGGGGCAGGTGTCGAGATAGCGAGCGTGATCGCCAACCTCTCCGAGCGGGGGAACCTGCTGAGCCGGGAGGCAGTGGAGAGAGAGCAGTGCTGCCGCTGCATATCGCGCGCGCTCGAGATTGCCGCTACCCTCGGTGCCGGGGCGACGCTTCTCCACCCGGGACAGCTGCCGGTCGAGGGCACCTACCGGGAAGCCTGGAACGGTCTTACGGAAGCGCTGACGCGGCTCGCCACCGAGGCGGAGGCACACCGGGTGGCAATCGGGCTGGAGAACGTGTGGAACAGGTTCCTGCTCAGTCCGGACGAGGCGGTCAGGCTGGTCGAGGCCGTGGGCAGCGAGTGGGTCGGCATCTATCTCGATACAGCAAACATGATGGCGTACGGGTACCCGGAGCACTGGATCCGCGCCCTGGGATCGCGCATCGTGCGCGTGCACCTGAAGGACTTCGACCGCGCCGGGCACAGGTTCGTCAACCTCGGGGAAGGGGACACCGACTGGCCCACCGTCATGGCGGAACTCCGCGCCGTAGGGTACGCCTCCTCGCTCATTCACGAAGTCGGGGGTGACCGGTCCGCCCTCGTCGACCTGGGAGAGCGCATGCGGCGCATCGCCTCCCTGTAACCGATAGGAAGACTGATTTGGCCTACGTGAAGAACTGGAGAGAAGTCCAGCCCGACATCTCCCACATGAGCGCCGTTCATTGGGGGGGACTGCGGCCAGGCGACGGGGGAGATTCCGACGACGACCGCAATCGCCTGACCCGGCTGGGCGGTTTCGCCCGCCACGCCCTGCAAGGCCGCAAGACCTCGGACCATCACAAGCACGACCGCCTGGAGCAGGTGTACTACATCCTTAGCGGGTCGGGTGAGGTCCTGTTCGACGGCAGGCGGTTCCCCGTCGAGAGCGGCGATGCCGTCTATTTGCCCTCGGGTCTGTACCACCAGATGTTCAACGACATGAACGAAGACTGGCTCGAGCATCACGTGATCAGCATGCCTGTCGAGGAGGACGGCGGCGGCATCGCCATCCGCAACTGGCGCCGGGCGAGCCCGCAGGGGGACGGCGGCGGAGCCATCCGCTGGCACCAGCTCGGCCCCCTCGGGGAGGGGGACTCCGGCTGTCTTCGCGGCATGGCGTTCATCGACCGCGAAGCAGTGCAGCCGCAAAGCAGGTCGGCGACGCGCAGACATGAGGATCTCGAGCAGGTTTATTACGGGCTCGAAAACTCCGGGGTGATCACCGTCGAAGGGAAAGAGGTTGCCTTCACCGAAGGGGACATGGTTCACCTCCCTCCCGGCTGCGAGTACAGCATCGCCAACCCAAACCGGGACTGGGTCAGCTACCTCATCATGGCGGCCTAGGGCCTGTCCGGGTGTTCCACTCGACAGGACTCGCACATGGGGAAAAATGCCCGGACAGGGGCCCGAAAACAGCACTGGAGAACAGAAGAATGGCTTCATTGCAGGAGCTTCACGCGGTCCTGAACGATATGATGGCGTCGATCGCCGGTGGCGGGAAGCAAGGAGGGGAGGATATTGCGAGAAAGCTGGCCAGAATCGACGACCTGGGCAGAGAGCTGGGGACCGAGGCCCCGCCCATGCTCCGGCATTTCCTCGAGAAGCGCAGCTATGCAAAGGCGCTCGAGTTCCTCGAGGGAGCCGACCAGCCGGAATCGCCGAACTGCCAGTAGGGGATGCACCCGAGCCGCCGCGCCATCTACGCCGTTGTCGCCGATATCCCTTATGGACGGGTCGCCACCTACGGCCAGGTAGCCGCTCTCGCCGGCCTGCGCGGGAACGCACGGCAGGTCGGGTACGCACTCGCTGCGATACCGGAGTCGCTCGAGCTGCCGTGGCACCGCGTGATCAACGCCAGGGGCGGGGTGTCGGCGAGAAAGCGGACCAGGCTGCACGACCTGCAGCGCCAGCTCCTCGAGTTGGAGGGGATCGAATTCCGGGGCGGGATGGTCGACCTCGGGCGCTTCCGCTGGAGCCCGGATCCCTGTCCCACCTGTTGAATCACCCGTTCCGTCAGTCAGCATTCCCCCCATGATCACCACATCTGTGCGGGAGTCCGTCGGGGCGGAGGACCGTTGATGGCAGGGTCCCTCACCCTGAACAGGCGCATCCTCAGACTGGCGGTCCCCAACCTTTTGGCCGCGGTCTCGGTGCCGCTGATAGGCATCGCCGATACGGCGATGATAGGACATCTCGAACAGGTGGCTTTTCTGGGTGCGGTAGCCACGGCGAGCGTGATCCTCGATTTCATTTTCTGGGGCGCCGGTTTCCTGCGCATGGGGACGACTTCGATCGTCGCCCAGTACCACGGCGCCGGCGACCGGCGGGCCTGCGCCCAGAGTCTGTACCGCGGCCTGCTGCTGGCGCTGGCCATCGCCGCGGCCATCCTGCTGCTGCGGCAACCGATCACCTGGATCGGTTTCGAGCTCGCCGGCGGCAGCGAAGAGGTCCGTTACTGGGGACAGCAGTACATCGACGTGCGCATCTGGAGCGTGCCGATGAATCTCTCGGTTCTCGTTCTCATCGGGTTCTTCCTCGGCACCGCCAACGTTCTCGTTCCGATGTACATCACCTTCGCCACCAACCTGGTGAACGTGGCCGCAGATTACGCCCTGATCTTCGGCCACTGGGGGGCGCCGGAAATGGGGGTCGTCGGCGCCGCCTGGGCGGCCCTGCTGTCGAGCGCGGTCGGGCTGGCTATCGGCCTTCTGGCACTGGCTGCGAAATACCGGGATTACCTGCGGCAGGCGGTCGGGCAGCTGTTCGACCGCGGTGCCATGCGGCACCAGATATCGACAAACAGCTACCTCCTGGCCCGCACGCTCTGCCTCCTGTTTTCCCAGTTCCTCCTGCTAGCAGTCGTGTCGCGCCTGGGGGAGGTTTCACTGGCGGCCCACGCCATCCTCTGGCAGATCTGGGGCCTGGTCAGCTACGCCGTGGACGGCTTTGCCCACGCCGCCGAGACCCTGGTCGGCAACAGCCTCGGAGCGGGTGATTTCACGAGCGCCCGCCGGGTCTGCAGGCGCATCATGGTGTGGGGAATCGGAATAGGGTCCTGTTTTGCGATGGCCTTCGGTATCGGCATGAATGAGCTGGCGGCTGTTTTTACCGAACACGGCGAGGTCGTCGCCGCTATCGTCCCGCTCACCCCGATGCTCGCCCTGGCGCAGCCAATGAATGCCGCGGTTTTCGTGTTCGACGGCATTTTCATCGGTGCCAACGACGTCGCCTACCTGTCTCGAGCCATGCTCATTGCGGCGCTGCTTTTCTTTCTCCCCGCGGTGGGGCTGCTGGTTTTCCAGCTCGAAGGGGGGCTGCAGGGAGCCTGGCTGGCGTACATTGTGCTGATGCTCGGGAGGTTGGTGACGTTGTGGAAACGCTACCGTAGCGACGCCTGGCTGCGGACCTTCGTCAGCTCCCGGTGACCCCGCTGTTTCCCAAACCATGGACAAGGACGACATGGCTTTCATAAAAGAAGAGGAGCTTCCCAAGCTGGAGCTTTTCCCCAAGGCATTCAGCGGCATAGTTGCTGGAGAAGGGATCATGCTGTCGTTTCTCGATCTCCAGCCGGGTTGCGAAATACCTGAACACAGTCATCCCCACGAACAGGCCGGCTTCGTTCTCCAGGGCAGTTTCCGCTTCCGCATCGGCTCCGAGGAACGGCTTACCGGCCCGGGTGACGCCTTTATCGTTCCTCCCGATGTCGTTCATTCCGGAGAGGTGGTGGAGGGGCCGGTGAGGATCGTCGACATTTTCTCGCCGCCTCGCGAAGATTACCTCGAGAAGTACAACCTCTTCAAGGAGACCACCTCTTCTACCAGGTGGGAGTGAAAGAGACCGCATGCCAAGAACCGAAATCACCGCCGCGGATTGCGCCACTGTTCTGGTCGTCGCCATAACTCCCCGGCAGGGGGATGCCCGCCTCGACGTCGCAGGTACCCGGTGCAACGCCGAGTTCCTGATCGCGAGCGGCGCCGGCTTTCTGATGCCGATGTGCGGAACCGGACTGGTGTACGACGCCAGCCTGGAGGAGTACGAAACCGTAGTCGGCGCCGTTGTCGATCAGGCAGCTGACCGGGCTGTTGTCGTGCCGGGAATCGGTCCCGGGTACGGGCGCTCGCTGGAAATGGCCGCCATCGCCCGTTCCGCGGGTGCCGCCGGCGTCATGATCATGCCGATCGTCGGTCCCGCTTCGGACAACGGTGCGAAAGCGGGTCTGGAGAAGCTTGCCCGAGGCATCCGCTTGCCCGTCCTCCTGTACCAGCGAAGGCTCGACATCATGCCCGTGGACCACGTCGTCGAGCTCTGCCGTCTCGACGAGGTAGTTGGGCTCAAGTACGCGGTCGACGATTTATCCGCGTTTTCCAGGATTGCCGCCAAGGCGGCACCGCACGCGGCGATGATCTGCGGCATGGCGGAAGATCCCTGCATCGCCTACCTGGAAGCGGGGGCGGTCGGGTTCAGCTCCGGCATGGCCAACTTCGTCCCCAGAATGAGCCTGGAGCTGTTGCGCTCGTTTCGTGCCGGGGAGGCCGCGGTCGCGGCGAGCCTGCGCGCTGAAATGGTTCCCTTCGAAGACCTGCGCGGCGAGGACTCCGCCCGCTACAGCTCTTCCGCCCTGCACGCCGCCATGGAGTACGCCGGCCTGGCAGGTGGGCCGGTGGTTCCGTTTGCCGAGCCGGTCGCCGAGGCGGACCTGCCCCGTCTGCACGCAATGATGGACCGGCTGCTCCGCCGGGAAGGCGAGCTCAGAGAGGGGGCCTCTGCGGCGGTGGTAGCGGGGGAGGGATCTGCATGACCGCGGCGGGCAACGGGCCGCTGCGCGTCGGGCTGGTGGGGACAGGGGGGGTGTGCGAGCAGGTTCACTATCCCGGCTTTTCACGCATTCCCGGGGTGGAGTTGGCGGCGCTGGTCGAAGCCGACCCAGGCCTTCTCGCCAGCAGGTTGCGCCAATGGGAGGTTGCCGAGGGGTACCCCACCCTTGCCGAGGCGCTGCAAAAGGCGGAGCTCGACGCGGTCGCCATCGCTACACCCAACAATCTGCACCGGGATCTCATCGAGGAAGCCCTGGGAGCGGGGTGTCACGTCCTGTGCGAGAAGCCTCTAGGAATGAACTACGAAGAGACCCGCAGGATCTACGAGATGGCCGCTGGCTCCGGCCGCCGGCACATGACCGCATTTACCTACCGGTTCGTCCCGGGAATGACCTATCTCAAGCACCTCGTCGATGCGGGAGAGCTGGGCAAAATAAGGCATGCCCGTTTTCAACGGCTTCAGGACTGGGGAGAGCATGCCATCGGCTGGCGGCAATACAAGGACCGGGCTGGATCCGGTGAGCTCGGCGACATGGGCATCCACCGCATCGATTTTGCCGAGCATCTGCTGGGGCCGATTCGTTCGGTCTGCGCGCACATGAAGCAGCTGGCGCGCCGGGACCGAACCGAGGCCGGACAGCCTTGTCCTCCCCAGGACGTCGAGGACTGGGTCGCTTGGATCGCCGAGTTCGAAAGCGGCGCCACGGCCGTGTTCGAGATGGGGAAATTGACCAAGGGACACGGGCCGCAGGGAGATCACGACCTCGCCGAGTTGAACGGCACCAGGGCTTCCGGGGCCTATCGCCTGCACACGCCTTACGAGATTCAGCTCGGGGAACGCCGCAGCCCGTACAGAACCGTTCCAGTTCCAGAAAGATTCCTCAAGCGTCCCGCTTCGCTGCGCGATCCCAACGAGGGAGTCCCGACGACCGTTTTCCGCTACGACCAGGCCTGGGAGTTCGTTTCCGCCATCAGGGAAGGCCGCGAGTGCGTGCCCTCCTTCTACCACGGGATGCGGGCGCAGCTGGTTGCCGACATGGTGGTGAAGGCGGCGAGCGAGCGCCGTTGGGTGGACGTTCCCGTAATCGAGCCGTTCTCCTCCGCATAAAGAAAGAACCGCGGAACGGGTTGGCCAAGAAGCCGCCCGCCGTCCGTGGAGGGCTACCTGCTCGGCCGGGGTGCGGTCATTCCAGAGGAGGTGGTTGCTCGCGAAATGGAAAAGGTGCGCGCCGGGAACGAAACCGCCAGCAGCCTTGGCCTTTGATGTGGGATCCGGCGACAGAGGAGGAGCTCCGCCAGATCGGAATCCCTCAAATCCGGTTCCTTACGATCACCCTTTGTGGAACCGGGGGTTCTCACGTCAGACTCGGGTGAACGGCTTATCATCAATGGACCGGGGCTGCTGCTGCGACCTGTGAATCGGCGATTCTCCGGCTGATCCCTTCAAATTTTCGCAGTGGGCTCTGGGCCTTTTGCTTGGGAAATGCAGATCAGCTCTCACGCAGGGCGGCGACGATATCTCTCAGTACTCGGGGGTCCGAAAGCACGGCGCGATGGCGCTCGGGCAACCATACCTCCCAACCACCGGAATAGGCTTGGTGTCGGCTGCATGTGATCATGGCGGACGCGGGTGAAACCACCGGATCGCCGTCGATTCGGAAGCAGGTCACGCGATCGGCCATCGCGGCGAATTCGGCGTTGTCCAAAAAGCCGCTGCCTGGAGCGAGGTCGGCGAGAAGCCGTGGAAATCTGCGCCGTAGCCATTTTGAAACGGCAGCCACCCACGTTCCTCGAAACGGAGTCGCCAGCGCGAATACGCGGCTGCGGCTGTTTTCACGGGCGTGCTGAATCGCAACAAGGCCCCCGAGGCTGTGGCCGACGTAATCGGCTTCGGCACCCGGCTGTATCGGTACGTGCGCGATGAGTTCCGCCAACGGCTTGTCCCGGTTCAAGTCCGGGAAAAACACCTGCGTGTCGGCGTTGGAGAAGCAGCGATGCACCGTGTCGAGAAACGGTTTCCAGCGCCGGGCGCTGCTGTCGTACCCGTGTAGGAGGACGAGTGGCCGGGATAGAGGTCGGGGGTCAGCGGCGTACCGAGCCAGCTCCTTGCGGGCGCGGTCCCTGTCAACTCCGTGTCGTATCCGGGCGACTGCAGCCGCAATGGCTAGTCCGAGCACACACAGGAGCAACAGGATATCCCCGTGGCGCACGTAGAAGGTCGCTGGTGCGGGTGGCGGCAGGTCGACCGCAATGGCCGTCGTTTCGAACAGGTTTGTAGCCGCCAGCACCCTGCCGCTTGGGGCGATTGCCCCGGAGATTCCGGTGTTTGCAGCTCGCACCATGGGTAACCCGCACTCCACTGCGCGCACCGCGGCCATGGCCATGTGCTGGTACGGTGCGGAGGTGTGGCCGAACCAAGCGTCGTTGGTGGTGTTTATCAGCAGGTTTGCATTGTCCAGGGCCAGGGTTCGAGTGATCTCTGGGAAGATCGACTCGTAGCAGATGAAGACGCCGAGGCGAAGATCACCGTCCGGCAGCCCGATGGCGCGATGCGAGTTCCCGTGGGTGAAACGACCGCTTTCGGCGGTGAGTTGATCGAGGTATGAGAAAAGCTGCGGGAGCGGCAGGTATTCGCCGAATGGCACCAGGTGAACCTTGTCGGCGGAATCGACGAGTTCGCCCCTCCGATCCATCAGGAAGGCGCGATTGTAGATCGGATGTCCGGCAACGCCCCTGCGCCCTTCGAGGCTGCCTACCAGTATCGGGGTGTCCAGTTGGCGCGCTAATCCGGCGACTCGCTCCCTGTACTCTTCGTAAACCGGGTCGGTCAGGTAGTAGGGGAAGGCGGTCTCCGGGAAAACGATCAGGTCGTATTCTTCGCCGGCGTTCTCCTCCATGAATTCGTGCGTCAGCTCGATGTAGTGGTCGGTGGTTCGCCGCTGCCGGTCGGCCTTCCACTTTGCGTCCTGAGGGATGCTGCCCTGGATGACGGCAACTCGGGACTGTTCTGCGGCGGTAGGTTCGTTCGGGACCGTCGCGAGCCGATGATGGCCGTACGCCAAGAGGCCAACCATCGATATCAGGACCGGACCTGCACAAAACAGAAGTCGTCGGGGCATCAGGATCACCTGAGCAACAGCGGCATTGACCAGGATTACGGCGAAGCTGAGACCGTAGATTCCGGCGACGGATGCGAACTGCAACACGGGGAGGTTCTGATGCTGGGAATACCCGATCTGCTGCCAGGGGAATCCGGTGAGGATCCAGGACTGGGCCCAGTCGAGTAGAACCCAGACCGACGCGGCCAGCCAGCCGAAGGTGGGACTTCTCGACGGCAACGACCGGCATATGAGAAAGAAGAAGGCCGGATAGAGGGCCAGGTAGAGAATGAGAGCAGCGGTCGATGCCAGCGCCTGCATCTGGTTCAGTCCGCCGTAGTTTACCAGCGTCTCTGCAATCCAGTAGATACGACCAACCCCAGCTGCGATGCCGGATCCCAGGCCGATCAGGAATATTTGGCCCGCGCCGAGTGGAATGTTCCGCCTCAAGCCGTACAGCAGCATCGCGGGCACGAGGCAGATCCATGCGAGGAGATCGATGCCGATGGATGGGATGCTCAGGGAGTAGAGCGTCCCCGAAAATCCCCCGGCAAGGAGAAGAGTCAGGAGTCCCCGGCGGCGCAGCTCGCCGACGCCCTTCCTCCTCACGACTCCATGTAATTGATGATGGGAGTACGGATCTTATCCAGGGCGGAGCGTTCCAGGGCGGCGACGGCTTTCCTGTCCATCCGCAGCTTGGAAGCGACCTGTCCGGGGGACTTCTTGTGTTGAAAGCGCAACTCGACGACTTGAAGCTCGTCTCGAGTGAGTTCTCCGAGCGCCTGCATGACCTGCTGGCGCAACTCCTGGCTCTCGACGCGGTCGAGAGGGGTCTCAGGCAGGAATTCGGCCAGAAAACGTTCGTCCAAGCAGACGCGTTGGGGCTTCCTAACACTTGCTGTATGGTCGCTGATGCGGCGGAAAGGGCTCATTGGCTATGAAACTTGCGAAAGGGAACCTTCTCTCGCGCAAGCAGTTGTGGGGAAGTCTAAAAATAGATAAGGAGTCGACGGCAAAGCCGACGACTCCCGGAAATGGTAGCGGGGGCAGGATTCGAACCCGCGACCTTTGGGTTATGAGCCCAACGAGCTACCAGACTGCTCCACCCCGCATCACGAAATTAAATATACTCGAGGGGTAATCGGGATGCAACAGGTCGTTGGCCGACAGCCCATCGCTTACCGGCGCGTTGCGGTCCCCTACTGCTCCAGGACTTCGCCTGCCATGGGCACCCGTTTCATTTGCACCTGGGCGATTCGCTGTCCTTCCACTTTGAGGATCTCGATGTCGAGGCCCGGAATCCGGACGGTCTGCCCCTCGTCCGGCACCTCCCCGAGATGATCGTAGATGAACCCTCCCAGAGTGTCGAAACCGTCGCTGGGAAGGTCGCTTTCGAGGATTTCGTTCAACTCGTCGATGTTGATTCTCGGATTGACGACGAGAATATCGCCGGGACGCCACTCAAAAAGGGCTTCCTCGGCATCGTATTCGTCCTGCAGCTCACCCACGATCTCTTCGACGAGGTCTTCGGTGGTGACCAATCCGGCGGTTCCGCCGTATTCGTCAACGACAATTGCCAGGCGCGTTCGTGCGGCGCGCAGGTCGCGGAGCAACTCGTCGATCTTCTTTGTTTCGGGGATGTAATACGGCTCATGGGCAAACGGCAAGGGGTTCGACCCCTTTCCATCCTCTGCCATCAGCTCAGCCACCGACATCTCCATGCCGATATCGCGGCGGTGAACGAGCATCCGCAGAAGGTCCTTCGCATAGACGATTCCCCGGATCTTGTCCAGCGATTCTTCGAATACGGGTACCCTCGAGTGGCCCTTCTCTTCGATCACGCGAAGGAGGTCACCCAGTGAAGAGGAGACCTCGAGAGAGGTGATATCGACCCGGGGAATCATCACCTCCCGGACAACCCGATCATGGAAGCCGAACACCCCCTGAATCATGTCGCGTTCGGTTTCCTCCAACACACCCGTCTCCTGTTCTGAGTCGACGATGTTTCTCAGCTCCGCCTCGCGCGCTTCCTTGAAATCCTCTTCAGAAGCATCGCTGCGTGCGACCCGTTCTACGAGACGGGCTGGAACGCAGAGAAGCAGGTGAATGGGTGCGAAAAGTAACGCCAGGCTTGGAATCTTCGCCTCCTCGCCATCCTCTTCGAAGCGCACCCTGCGAGCAAGGCTGGCGATCAAGGCGACCGCTACCGATGCGATTCCCGCCGCCATGGCGGCAACGAGTTTCGGAAATGAGAACGACAACAGGAAATGCATGATCGACACGGAAAGAATTACGACCCCGAGGGTCTGGCCGATCCTTGCCATGAGGTGGAGCAGGTGCCTGGGCTCGTGGATGCGAAGCATGGTAGCGGCCCGGGGTACGCCACTCTCATGCATGCGCTCGAGGGATGATTTTGAGAGGGAAGTGAAGGTCGCCTCGTAAGAAGCCAAGACAAAGAGCCCTATAGAGGCGAGGACAAACAGTACTAACTCAGCTATTTGCGGGGGTTCCAAAAAAGCGGGCTACTCCTTTCGCGCAACACTGCCGGCCAGGACAGTCTGGGGGTTTGGGCTTGTAAACATATTTGTTTCCCACTCCATGAAAGCCAGCTTTTCGGGAGTATCGTGGTCGAAACCGGCGATATGGAGGAGGGCGTGAACCATCAGCCGTCCGATCTCCTCGAGCTCCCCGACGCCCATGTCGGCAGCTTGGGAGGCGGCGCGCGCTCTCGAAATGTAGATTTCTCCGCGGACTCCTTCAATCGTCGCAGGCATCTCAGGAGATTCATCGCTTGCGGAGTAGTCGAAGGACAACACGTCGGTAGTGTGGTCGATTCCCCGAAACGTCGAATTGAGCCGGCGAAGTTGGCTGTCATCGGATAGTATCAGGTCGATATCGCCACTGATCCTGTGACGGTCCATCACCCGCCCGGCCAACTGCTTGAGGTAGGGTCGAGCCGAAGCGGCGAATTCAGGTTCGTCGCAGCACAGGACTTTCAGCATCCTTCTTTTCCTTGAGGTCGCCCTTTTTCTGCCACGGATACTCAAGGCGGCCGTGCAGGGTTCCCATCAGAACCGGAATGAAACTCTCCTCGATGCGGTGAAGATCCCTCAGGGTGAGCGGACATTCATCCAGTTCTCCACTGGTGAATTTTTGTTGAATGATATTCCGAACGAGTTGCCGCACGCGGTCCGGGGTGCGTTCGCTCAGGGTGCGTGCCGCCGATTCGACCGAGTCGGCCAGCATCAGAATGCCTGCTTCCCTGGTCTGAGGTTTCGGCCCGTCGTAGCGAAAATCATCGCGTCGGACGTTCTCCACTCCGAGCTCGACGGCACGTGTGTAGAAGTACTCCTGTACCGTGGTCCCGTGATGTTGAGGAATGAGATCGATCAGGGCCTTGGGTAGCCCGTGCTCCTGCGCCAGCTCGATTCCGTCTTTCACGTGGGAGTCGATGATCAGCATGCTCATGCTGGGGGTCAAATGATCGTGAGGGTTGCGGGCGCCCTGTAGACTTTGATTCTCGGTGAAGTACTCCGGCTTCAGCATTTTTCCTATGTCGTGGTAGTAACACCCTACCCGCGCCAGAAGCGGATTGGCGCCGATCGACTGCCCCGCAGCTTCGGAAAGGTTGGCCATGACCAAGCTGTGGGTGTACGTGCCAGGCGCACGAATGGCCAGCTCGCGCAGCAAGGGTCGGTTGAGGTCCGACAGCTCGAGGAGGGTTATATCGGTCGTGATGTGAAACAGACTCTCGAAGATGGGGAGCAGGCCCTGGATTACGATTGGCGCTGACAAGCCTGTGATAACTCCGGGCAGCACGTGACCGTAGATCTCTTCGTACGGAACGAAACGCAGCAGATCGGTGGCCGCTATCAGAAGACAGTACGACGCCGGAAGCAATATCATGGCGCGATAGAACTGATTCCTGTGGCGGACGTGTCTGACCGCGTGGACGGAGACGGCGGACGTCAAGGAAAAGACCAGGGTGACGTAGAAATCTCCAAACAAGCTGCCGATGAATAGCGCGAGCAGAAACGAGACCACAAGCCCGACCTGGGGGCTCAACAGGATAGTCATCAGCATTGCGGCCAAGGGAGTGGGCACGAAATAGGTCTGGATTTCGTTGGCGTGGATGTAGGCGGCGACAGCCGCAGTCGCCATGGCGATCAGTGCCAACAGCGTCAGCTGTGCGGCGCTTGCGTAAATCTGAGGCTCACGGGTCGCTAGGTAATAACCGAAAGTCAAAAGCAGAAAGGCAGCGATCACGGCAGCCGAGATGCTCTGCAAGTAGCGGGTTGTCGGGTGTTTCAGCTCCTCGCTCGTAAACTGCTGGGCCAGCGCCTCCAGTGCTTCGACATGGACCGCCTCAACCTTCTGGTTCTTGTCGATAATCATCTCGTCGCGGAGATAGCGGCGCTTGATACTGGCAACACTGCGGCGCGCTTCCGCGCGCAGGCGGCTCGTTTCGCTCTGGTCGACACTCAGGTTGGGGTAAACGAACAAAGTCAGGAGTTCCTGAACGGCTTCAGCAACGCCGCGTTCCTCGAACGCCTGGTACGCCTCGATCAGCGACATGAGCTGCCCGCGCTTCAGGTCGCTCTCGTTGTGCAGCAGTTCTATTGAGAATGGCGTCTCGTCGATGCGAACCTGAGCAGTGACAGCGACGATATCTCCCTGTTTGCTGGCGATGACTCCAGTGGAATAAAGGTCGGTCAGCAACTGAACCCACGTGTGCTGCAGGAGATCGAGAGAGTCGGCCGTAGTCGATGAGATCAGGGTTATCAGCTGCTTGAGAGAGGTCTCCGACAGCAAGGGGACAATTCCCGGCAGCTCCCTTTGCAGGCGACGATACTTGAGCGAGTCCGGCATCTGCATGCGGCTGTTGGGCACCAGCACGGCCAACACCGAGTCGAAGCGGGACAGTTGCAGCTTCTTTACCTCTTCATGGAGCTGCAACACGGTCGGCACTGTCTTTTCGGCTCCGCTGCGCTCGATTTCCAGCTCTTCGTCACTCTTGCGGACAAGAAACAGGAATGGGGCGTTTATTCGCTCCGGGGCTACGCTTCCCTCTCGTAGCTCGCTGATTCCGTGCGGTCGCTGGAACGGGGAGAGGTAGGTCAGCAGACCCATCACGGCGATAGCGAGCAGGGCGCGAAACAGCCGCATCCCACGCGAGCGGTATTGTTTTCCTGCTCCTGACCTCGATTGGGCTATCGAGCCCGTAGTGCCCGCCCGCCAGCGTCGGAAGGTCGAAAAAATATGCAAGGTGATTTCCCGGTTTTCGGGGGTCCTCGTTTTCCCTTACCGGCAGTCCGAATCGGAGTTGTTGTCGTGGGTTTCGTAGGCCTTGATGATCCGTTGGACCAGTGGATTACGAACAACATCGCGTTCGGTCAGGTGAACGAATGCCAGGCCCGTTACGCAGGACAGGATTCGGCGCGCTTCGACGAGGCCGGATGGCTGGGAACCGGGAAGGTCCGTTTGGATGACATCACCAGTTATCACCGCTTTGGAGTGTGCACCCATTCTCGTCAGAAACATCTTCATCTGAGAAGCAGTCGTGTTCTGAGCTTCGTCGAGGATGATGAAAGCGTCGTTGAGCGTACGTCCCCGCATGAAGGCCAGTGGAGCCACCTCCACGAGCTTCACGCTTTGGAAGCGCGAGAGACGTTCCGGCTCCAGCAGATCCTGAAGAGCATCGTAGAGAGGCCTTAGGTAAGGGTCGACTTTCTCTTCGAGGGCTCCAGGAAGAAACCCCAGGCTTTCCCCTGCTTCGACGGCAGGCCGGGCCAGCACGATTCGTGAAACCCGTTTTTCGCGAAGCGCGGCGACAGCTGCGGCAACTGCCAGGAAAGTCTTGCCGGTGCCCGCAGGGCCGATCGCAAAAACAACATCGTGGCACTCGACCGCCTTCAGGTAGCGCGCCTGTCCAACGGTACGCGCGGCTACGGTTCTCCTGTATGTCTTGATTTCGCCGTCGTCCTCGATTTCCGGAAGGGGGGGGTAATGGCCCGGATCGATCTGATCCTGGTCAAGAATGGTTTTTACATCCTCCTCGCTCAAGCGCGGGTTCCTTCGGATTGATTCGACGACATACCCAAGTAGCCCCGATACGTGCTCGACCGATTCTCGTGGACCGTTGAGGTGGAGATGGTCTCCTCGCGCAACAATCTTGACGCGGCAGTTGCGCTCGATCGAATCGAGATGCTCGTCATTTCTGCCGAAAAGAACGAAGGGGTTTATCTCGGCAAGGGAGATTGTCTTTTTTAGCGTTTTCAAGCAGGTGGCGAAGGGGGGTTGTTAGCCGCCAATACGGGAGAATTGTTGCAGGGTTGTTATTTTCGAAGGGACCGGAAACAAAACCACAAAGGGGTCCGAGCACCTGTCTCCAAGTTTGCTCGAACCCCTTGAGAACGTCAGGACGCGGCCAATCGCTCTGAATCCGCGGTCAATCGCCCTGAATGCGAGAGGATGTAGCGAAAATCAGTTCGCAGGAACCTCAAGGACCTGGGCTGGAAAAATGATATTCGGCTCGACGATCTGTTTCATGTTGGCCTTGTAGATCTTGTGCCACATGGTTGCGTCGTTGTACACCGCAGCAGCGATCTTCGAGAGAAAATCACCACGTGTGACGAGGTAGTGACCCTCGGAAACGCCAAACGGAACCGAAAGCTTCTGTTTTGGATAGATCATGTCTGGATCGCTTATCTGTTCCGTATTTGCGCGGTAAATCCGGGGCCACATGTATGGGTCTCCGTAAATCGTGTCGTCCGCCGAGATGGCCCAAAGGTTATCCCCCCTTTCAACCTCGTAAACAATCGAAACGACATCGCGGATCTGGAGATCGGAGATGAGGGTTTCGAGGCGGAGGATCTTTGCGGCCATTTCAGGTATGGCGCTGATTTTGCTGGTCTTCAATTGCTCGACCTGGGCGAGGACATCCTTGACTTCCCCTTGATGTCGCACAAGCTCTTCCGGGGCCAAGGCGGTCAAACCTTCCAGTTGGCGAAGGAGGAGATCGAGAGTGTTGCCAAAATCACTGATCTCGGCAGCTGTCGCACCTACTAGATTGTGAATATCGGCAATTATCCCAGCGATCTCGTCATCGAGCGCGGCGATCTGTTGATCCAGCGCGGCAATTTCGGCATCCAGCTGTGCAATCTGTGAGTTCGCAGCTTCATGTCGCTGCTGATAGTCGGCCATTTGGGCCTCGTACTCCTCGCGGGTCATTTTGTCTTGTGCGAAAGCAGTCCCCGCAGACAGGATCAGGACAACGGCCAGCATTCTCTTCGTCATCTCGTAACCTTTCAATTCAAATCATTGCATCGCTTACCACAGGTACTGTGCATGCGTCATTTCAGTTGAGTAAGGTTGCGGCGTTATTCGCCAGACATCCCAGCCAGCGCCTCGGAAGTACCGTCCCTCTTTTCCTCCAACGCCTTCTTTTCAGCTTTTTGCTCGGCCAACTGACGCTCCAACTCGGCTTTTTTTGCCTTTTTCTGGGTGACCTGCTGCTCGGCTGCCTCCGTTGCCTGGCGATTCTCTTCCAGCACACCCAACTCCTTCTGGGAAGGGCCGCGTGCACATCCTGCGGTCAGGGAAAGTGTCAGGGCGGCAAGAACGAAAAGGGCACTTGATTTTCGGAGTTTGCTGAAAGTCATCGATTATTCTCCAGATCTGCTCGGGAGGGCGCTGACATTGCTGGTGCTTACTGCGCGCCTCAAGGTAAAAACGTCAAATGGGGATGTCAAGTCAAGAATTGAAGAATTACTGTTCTTACAAAGAGTTACGGCGATTCGAAGGCATGGGTGAGACGCTGGTGAACCCCTGTTTTTTCGAGGTTATCCAGGCAGGGTGGCGATGCCGAGTTCGCGCAACTGGACCTCGTTGACCCTACCTGGTGCGCGTTCCATCAGGCCGATGGCCCGGTTGGTCTTGGGAAAGGCGATGACTTCCCGAATCGAGTCCTCTCCAGCGAGCATGGCAACGACGCGATCAAATCCGAATGCGATACCACCATGTGGAGGGGCTCCGTATTCGAGGGCATCGAGCAGGAAGCCGAATTTGGCCCCGGCCTCCTCTCGGCCCAAGGCCAGCAATTCGAAAATTTTCGCCTGCAGACCCCGCTGGAAAATACGCATGCTGCCCCCGGCGATTTCTGTGCCGTTGAGCACCAAGTCGTATGCACGAGCACGAGCCTTCAGCGGCTCGCTGAAAAGAATGGCGATGTCCTCCTCCAGTGGGGACGTAAACGGGTGATGGACGGCTGTACAGCGCTTTCCTTCCTCATCGTACTCCAGCAAGGGAAATTCGGTAATCCATAACGGGCGCCAGACGTTTTCCGCGATCAGGTCGAGTCGTCTCGCCAACTCCAGTCGTAAGGCGTTGAGAACCTTGGCCACTTCCACCGGGTCGTCGGCCACCAGCAGCAGCAGGTCTCCGGGTTCTGATCCCAACTCGGAAATCAGAAGTTCTCTTGAATGATCGGGGAAGAACTTCACAATCGAAGATTCGAGACCGTTGACCGTGTGTTTGATCCAGCTCAGCCCTCTTGCCCCGGCATCCTGCGCGAAGGCGACTAATTGGTCGATCTGGCTTCTGGGCAATTCGCTGCCCCCCTTTACATTGATGCCCTTTACCTGACCACCTTTTTCAAGCACGGATAGGAAGACCTGAAACTGAGATGCAGCCGCCGCAGCCCCGGCATCCTTGAGTTCGAGGTCGAAACGAATGTCAGGTTTGTCGCTGCCGTAGCGGTCCATCGCCTCGGAATAAGCCATGCGAGGAAATGGATCCGGCAATTCAATCCCTTGGATTTCGGCAAACAGACCGCGGGTAATGCGCTCCGATACGCCCATAATGTCGTCTTCGGAGACGAACGACATTTCAATGTCGATCTGGGTGAATTCCGGCTGCCGATCAGCGCGTAAATCCTCGTCCCGGAAGCATTTGACGATCTGAAAATAGCGATCGAATCCCGAAATCATCAGCAGTTGCTTGTACATCTGCGGTGACTGGGGGAGAGCGAAGAAATTGCCCGGGTTTACACGGCTGGGGACAAGGAAGTCCCGGGCTCCCTCAGGAGTGCTGCGAACCAGAAAGGGGGTCTCGACCTCGATGAACCCCTCCGAATCCAGGATGTCGCGGGTTTTCTGGTAACAGCGATGCCTGATCAGCAGATTGCGCTGCATAGGGAAGCGCCGCAGATCTAGATAACGATGGCGCAGTCTCGCCTCCTCGCCGACGTCGACACTGTCATCGAGGGGGAACGGAATCGGGATGGACGTGTTGAGGATCCTCAGTGAATGGCAATTCACCTCTATCTCCCCGGTTTTTAGCCGGGGATTGATCATGCCTTCGGGGCGGTTTTCAACCTCACCCTGGACCGCGATGACGAACTCGTTGCGCAGGGATTCGGCCTTGTGGTGAGACTCGGCATTGTTCTGGGGGTTGAAAACGACCTGGGTCACCCCATTGCGGTCTCGGAGATCGACGAAAATAACCCCCCCGTGGTCGCGACGAGTCGCCACCCATCCCATGAGTGTCACCTGCTTCCCGAGGAAACCGGCCGTCAGCGTGCCGCAGTTGTGCGATCGCTGCCACGCGCCCAGACCTTCGACGATGTCACGCATATCCACACTGCTGATTAGAGAAGATGAATTCCGATCCGGACGCACTGCATTGATGCCGGCGTAAGCTTTCAACTATATGGGGAACCCCTGCCAATGTCAACCGACATCAGGTGCCGCGAATATGCTGCAACTCAGTGTGTTCACGGAAGATAGGTGCCTTCACAGCGCGCGTTGACAGTCTATTGTCCAAGGCTATATTGAACCATGCCCTCGGGGCAGCAGTGAATGACGATCGGCAGGTAAAGGTTCAGAGCAGCGCTTGACTGGGACGGCGTCGGTAGTCGATCAAATCGGCAAGACCCCACTTCTCCGCCTGTACGACGAGGAAATCCCGCGAAACGTCGAGCTTTACGCCAAGCTCGAATTCTTCAATCCTGGTGGGTCGGTCAAGGACCGGCCTGCTCTGCGCATGATCCGGGATGGCGAGCTTTGCGGGGCACTCGTCCCGGGCAAGGTCATCCTCGACTCGACATCGGGAAACACGGGAATAGCCTACGCCATGATCGGCGCCGCCCTCGGGTACCGCGTACTGCTGGCGATGCCTGCGAGCGTATCTCGGGAGCGAAAGGCCATCCTCTCGGCGTACGGTGCCGAGGTCGTTCTGACCGATCCGGGTGAGGGTTCGGACGGCGCAATTCTTCAGGCGCGAAAGATCTACGAGAACGGCCCCGGTGACTTCTTCAAGCCGGATCAGTACAACAACCCGTCGAACTGGAAAGCGCACAGAGACACCACGGCACCGGAAATTTGGGGCGACACGGGAGGGCGAGTCACCCATTTTGTCGCGACACTTGGTACGAGCGGAACCGCGATGGGGACTGGACGTGGCTTGCGGGGAAATAACAGTGCGATCAAGGTCGTGGGCGTCGAGCCGGAATCTTTTCACGGGATCGAGGGCCTCAAACACATGGCGAGTTCCATCGTGCCGCGGATTTATGACGAATCGTTTCTCGATCACAAGATCACGGTCGATACCGATATTGCATACGACACCACCTTGAGATTGGCGAGGGAGCAGGGTTTGCTCGTTGGGCAGTCGTCGGGAGCTGCCTACTGGGCCGCGGTCGAAGTGGCACGTGGGCTTGAGGAAGGGGTGGTCGTGACGGTGTTCTGCGATGGCGGGGACAAGTACATGAGTACGCCAATGTGGCGCGAGACACTGAAAGGAGCCGGAAATGTGGAGGCTTAGGGAGGTTGGTTCAGAATGCCGGTTCTTAGACTGAGCCAGCAAGGAATGAGGCGGGTAGTCCAACATGCAGTGGAGCAGCACCCGGTCGAGTGCTGCGGGATCCTTACGGCAGGAAGCGGTAGTGCGATATCGCAGGTGCACCCGTGTGCGAACATCCAAGATCGCCTGCACCAGGAAGATCCACAGCGGTACCCTCGGGACGCCCGCATCGCCTATTTCATTGATTCTCAGGAACAATTTCGGATCATTGCCGCGGTCGAGGGCGAAGGGGGTCGGGTTTCCGGATTCTATCATTCTCACATCGACTGCAATGCCTACTTCTCCGATGAGGACAAGGAACGCGCCATGGCCTGGGACGAGCCGGCCTTTCCCAATGCCGTGTATCTTGTCGTCTCCGTATTCGGCGACGGCGTCCGCGGCCACAAGGCGTTCGCATGGGACGAGGAAAAGCGGGATTTCACAGAAGCAGGCGTGGAAGTCGGCAGGGCGTGAATCTCGGGAGGCCTTGACAATTCTGGAGAGGCCGTACCTTGGCTTCTCAATCTCGAGCGGAATCGATGCCAACAATTCACTGGAAAATCAAACGGCGAGTAAGATCCCACACAGCAAAAGGAGGTAGATATGGCAATTTCCGTAAACGTTCCAACTCCACTCCGAAAACTGACGGACAATCAGGCCGAAGTAGAGATCGATGCGGCATCCGTCGAAGAGCTTATCGAGGGCCTTGAAAACGCCCACGCTGGCATCAAGGAGAAACTGCTAGACGAGTCGGGAGAGATTCGCCCCTACGTGAACATCTTTGTAAATGACGAGGATATTCGCTTCCTGGACGGCAAAGGGACGGAACTCAAGGACGGCGACAATGTTTCTATCGTGCCTTCCATAGCGGGAGGATGCGACAGGTAAGCCTCGACAGGCTTGGGGTCGAACTGGCTCCGCCGTTGTATTTCCCGCAGGAATGCCTCATATGGGGCTTCGCGCAGCCACCGAATCCTCCAAAGAAGATCTTCCCTTAACTGGAATTTTCCTGAGCGGACTACTGCGGAGATTCCAGCAACTCCGGAACAGATCCAGGCGGTTTCATGGAAACGGTTGAAAATGTCCTCGGGTTGATCGGGGCTACCCCAATCGTGCGCCTCAATCGGGTGGTTGAAAAAGAGGCGGCCGAAGTGTGGGGGAAACTCGAGTCAGCCAACCCTGGAGGAAGCGTGAAGGACCGTATAGCGCTGGCGATGGTTGAGGCCGCGGAGGAAGCGGGAGACCTGAAACCGGGGGGTACCATCGTCGAACCGACGAGTGGCAACACAGGTATCGGGTTGGCAATGGTTGCCGCGGTCAAGGGCTACAAGCTGATCGTCACCATGTTCGACACTGCAAGCCGCGAGCGACGGCTGCAGATGCAGGCGTATGGAGCAGAGGTTCTCCTCACACCTGCGTCTGAGGGTATGCGAGGTGCCATTAAACGGGCCATCGAGTTGAAGGCTGAGAACCCTGACTACTTCCTCCCGCAGCAGTTCGCGAACCAGGCAAATCCCGAAATACACAGACGCACAACGGGTAGTGAGATCCTGCAACAGATGAACGGGCAGGTGGACGCGCTTGTGGCTGGTGTAGGTACCGGTGGCTCGGTTACGGGCGTCGGTGGAGTCCTAAAGCGAGATTTACCCGAAATGCGGGTGGTTGCGGTTGAGCCGGAGGGATCTCCAGTACTGTCCGGTGGAGACCCCGGCCTCAGTTATATCGAGGGAATCGGTGCAGGGTTTGTCCCCGAAGTCCTCGACATTGACATCCTGGATGAGGTCCGGACAGTGAGTGACGACGACGCATATGCCATGTCGCGCCGCTTGGCACGCGAAGAAGGTTTGCTCGTAGGTGTATCAGCCGGAGGCAACGTGTTCAAAGCTGTCGAGGTTGCCCGAGAAATGGGGGAGGGCAAGCAGGTGGTGACCATCCTTTGCGACAGCGGTTTGAGATACTTGAGCGCTGGTGTCTACGATTGATCCGAGAGGTGGACCCCATTCTTTGGACAGCCGGACAGCAGGATTAAGGTGGATTCCTTGTGGTTAATTTGCTGCCCTGTCCTTCTTGTTCCGGGTTTCCCTGAGATCTCCTTTCCGACTCTGCGGGATAGCCGTTTTCGCTGGGCGCAGGATAGTCCACCCGCCCTTGGCACATTTGTCCACCCGCCCGTTTCCTGTCGCGTTCATGCCGCCCTGCGCCGGGTGTATTCTTCCATCGGCGTCCTCTCTTCGGCCAGGCTGGAGTGAGGCCGCTCTTCGTTGTACTAGCGAAGCCAAGCTGCGATCATCTGACGCGCCTGCCGTCCATCCTGAAAGTCGTGCAGATAGACACACTCATACTTGAGAGAGCGCCAGAGACGCTCGATAAAGACGTTGTCCCTCCATCGGCCCTTGCCGTCCATCGAGATCTCTACCCCGGCTTGCTCGAGGACCTCGGTGAAATCCCGGCTTGTAAACTGACTGCCTTGGTCGGTGTTGAAGATGTCCGGTTTTCCGTAGCGGGCCAGCGCCTCCTGCAGGGCCTCCCGGCAGAACGCACTGTCCTGGGTATTCGACAGCCGCCACGAAAGCACCGTGCGCGTCGCCCAGTCCATGATCGCCACCAGATAATGGAAACCTCGTTGCATCGGGATATAGGTCACGTCCGCACACCACACCTGGTTTCGGCCGATCGATCGCCAGATGGCCGAGCCGATACGGATAGACCCGATGAGATCCATCCGGCGCCGATGTCCGTGGTTTGCGGTAGATGGCCGTCAGCCCCATCTGCCGCATCAGTCGACGCACCCGCTTGCGGCCGACTTCATAACCCTGGCGCCGCAGGTGACGGGTCATCTGCCGGGACCCATACCATGGCGTGGCCAGAAACTGCTCGTCGATGCCGCGCATCAACTGCCGGTTGAAGGAATTTTCCCCTCGACCCGCGTAGTACTAGTGCATCCGGGCGAAATTGTGTCCGCATAGGTATCTTTTGGGGGTGTCGGATGTACCCCTGTAGCATCTCATCCGCTTCCCACGACGGTTTCCCCGCCAGTTGCCAGGAGCACGTCGTCATGGGTCGCAAAGCCGCGATCATCGAACTTAGTGCTGGCCAGGAGGAGGAGTTGAAGCGTCGGATTCGTCGGCCCACAGGGGAGCAACGCGTGGCCGAACGGGCTCGGATCATCCTGGCTGCCGGCACCGGAAAAACCAATAAAGAGTTGGCGAGACAGTTGGGCCTGAACCGAGACACGGTGAGCCTGTGGCGCCAACGCTGGGCTCGAGCCCGAGAGCCGTTGGCGCGCGCCGAGGAGCACTCGCCGGCGGCTCTTAGCCGCTACATCGGGGCTCTCCTGGTGGACGCGCCTCGTTCGGGGCGCCGGGGGGACTTCCGTGCGGAGCAGATCGTACAGATCATCGCTATGTGCTGCGACGAGAAGACCGGCAGGCAGGCAAAGGCAGCGGGCTCATCCTACCCGACGGCCCGTGCCCGGATACGTCGAGCGTCAGGAGCAGCACTATATCCGCCACGGCACCCACTGTCTGATCGCCAACTTCGAGGTCGCCACCGGGCAGATCGTGGCGCCCACCCTGTCTTCCACACGCACCGAAGAAGACTTCGCCCACCACGTGCGGCAGACGCTGGCGAGGGACTGGGATGGGGAGTGGATCTTCATCGTCGACCATCTCAACACGCACCCATCCGAATCCCTGGTCCGCCTGGTCGCCGACCTGTGTGACGTGAAGATCTGGGGAAGAAGGACCGTCGGGGCATCCTGCGATCCACCGCGAGCCGGGCCGCCTTCTTGGCCGATCCCCGCCATCGCATTCGCTTCGTATACACCCCAAAACACGCCTCGTGGCTCAACCAGATCGAACTGGGGTTCAGCATCTTGGTTCGGCGTCTGCTCAAGCGCGCCAGCTTCGCCTCGGTGGACCAGCTCAAAGAGCGCGTTCTGGCCTTCATCGAATACTTCAACCGCACCCTGGCCAAGCCCTTCAAGTGGACCTACACCGGCCGCGCCCTCGTCGCCTGAATAGGCGGACACTTTTCTGCCGCGGTGCACTAGTGTCCTGTCTCATTAATTCGCTCACAAAATCTTTTGATCTTTGCGAGGATGGAATCGGCCGTGGCCGTCCATACGAAGGGGTGGGCCTTTTGGTTCCAATGGTCCGTGAAGTGCTCAATGCGACGGATCAATTCCTTCACCTTCCTGAAGGAGCCGCGTCGAATCGTCCGCCGCGTGAGGATGCCGAACCAGATCTCCACCTGGTTGAGCCAGCACGCATAGGTCGGGGTGAAATGGAGGTGGAAGCGGGGGTGTCGAGCCAGCCACTGCTTTACTTTGGCGTGTTTGTGGGTAGCGTAGTTATCGACCACCAGATGAATGTCCAGATGCGCCGGTACCTGAGCCTTGATGTGGCCAAGAAACTGGAGAAATTCCTGATGCCGATGGCGCGGCTTACACTGCGCTATGACCTCTCCGCTCTCGATGTTGAGCGCCGCAAACAGGGTGGTCGTGCCATGGCGTTTGTAGTCGTGGGTTACCCCTTCCACATAGCCCAGGCCCAAAGGCAGCAACGGCTGAGTGCGCTCCAGGGCCTGGATCTGGCTCTTCTCGTCTACGCATAACACCAGGGCATGCTCGGGAGGATGCAGATACAGACCGACGATGTCGCGCACTTTCTCCACGAAGAAGGGATCGGTGGACAGTTTGAAGGTCTTCTGCCGATGGGGCTGCAAGCCGAAAGTGCGCCAGATGCGATGCACCGTGTCCTTGGATATCCCCGACGCGGCCGCCATGGAGCGCACCGTCCACTGGGTCTGGTGTTCGGGCTTCTCGTGGAGCGTCTTGTATACTACCGCTGCCACCTGCTCGTCATCGATGGAGCGCGGCGCCCCCGGACGCAGCTCGTCATACAGGCCCATGAGACCTTGCTCCACAAAGCGCTTGCGCCATTTTCCAACGGTCGCCGGCGAAGTGGACAAACAGCTGGCAATGGCCAGGTTGGGCCACCCGTCGGCGGCCAGCAGAACGATCTCTGCCCGACGAACCAGACCTTGGGGAGTACTGCGGGAGTGGACTAGGGATTGCAATTGCTTTCGGGTCGATTCACTCAATTCAAACGGAACCAACGGGCGTCCTGATCGCATCGGGGCTCTCCTTCGGAAAAGGTCCTTGGAGAAAAATACCCACGAAGCGGATATTACGCTAGTTATTTCTGCGACGGGACACTAGGTGGATCGCGAGAGGGCGACCAAGGTGCACTGGCGCACGATAGGGAGCCGGGGATGATCCGGATCGATTATCGCTTCCCTTCGGTCGCAGCTCAACGACCGAAGGCGCGTGACAAAAAATCGTTCTCGACGGTCAGCTGCCCGATCTTGGCGTGCAGCGCCTTCACCTCCGCCTCATGGTCGGCGGCGCCGGAAGAGGTCTTGCGGGCGAAGACCTCGGGCAGGCTCTCCCGGGCCTGCCGTTTCCATTGGGCAATCACGTTCGGATGCAGGTTGTGCTTGGCAGCCAGCTCGGCCAGGGTCAGGTCGCCGACCAGGGCCTCCAAGGCGACTTTGGCCTTGAATTGGGTGGAAAAGCTACGTCGTTTTCCCATGTCTCCAGTCCTTCCGTAGAGGGGTTGGATCCACCTAACGTAACTGTCCGAATTCCGGGGTCCACCTCAGTCGTATGGGATGCAGCAAGTCAGCCACGAAGTTTAGAATGTTGCGAAGGCTTTGAACTCGTTCTACTACGAGGTCAAGCGACTGTTGTTTCGCAGTCTTCGCAAGCGAAGTCGACGGGGGGCTGACATGGAACCGCTTTCAGGACCTGCTACTGTTCTTCTCTCTGCCGCCACCCCGGATCACCCACTGCGGCCCGTTGTGACTTTGGTGCAACGCGTTACCTTCGAAAGGAGCCGTATGCGGTAAAGCCGTAGGTACGGATCTGTGAGGGCAAAGCCGAATGGCTGAGCTACTCGACCTTGTCCTTTACATACAACAGCGATCAACTGCGTGCTTTCTACTTACTGATCGCAAAAAACCCCGCAGCCTCACTGAGGAAGCGCGGGGTCGATCCAGGATCGCGTCTGGTTGCCACCTGCTCAGGCCATACTAGTGTCTCGTCGCAGAAATATGTCGACATTGGGACGCCGATATCCCGGCTCACGGCGTTTGCTTTCACTCGCCGTACACACTCGGTACGACTCGCTCAGGCGCCTTGTGAGCCGGCGCCTGAGCGTCCCAATTTTGTCAATCTATCTCTGCGACGGGACACTAGCTACTCGTCTCGTAAGCCTCGACTTGGTGCGCGCTGCCCTTTTCGAGTGGAGTTTCCCCTTTCTCGCAGTCTTGTCAATTATGGACACTGCTGATATGAGGGCCAGTTGCGCCGTCTCGGCATCGCCTGCCGTGTAGACAGTCTTCACGGCCGTTCGTACTGCTGATACGTAGCTTCGATTTCTCGTTCTCAGCGCAAAGCTCTTGGCGAGTCGTTTTTTTGAAGATTTCAGCTTGGGCACGCTGTTCCTTCCTCTCTTTTTCGAGAAGCGCCCTTCTCCCGTTCGGCATCAATATCCGATCAGTCTATCCCAACTGTCCGGGACCGAAGTCAAGAAGTCAACAAGAAGTCAAATGGATCGCTGATCTCGAACAGGCACAGGAGGCGGAATATAGCGGCGCTATTCCATTTTGGCAAGGAGGACCTCCTCGTCCATTCGGTGCTTTCTGCAAGTCCGGATGTCAAAGGTGTAAGGGAAGGGGTTGGACCCCGTCCAAGAGGGTCGGCATACACATGGAGCTAGAGTGCAAGGGCACAAATTTTCAGTCCTCTTCGTACAAGCTGAAAAGCTGGAAAGTGGAACGAGGTAGAGATACCGGATTGGTTTCATCAGGCCGAACTCAGGTCCCATCTGGAGCAGTTCCTGTTACAAAGCCTTGAAGAGGCCACGTTTTTCTCCGTTACACCCGTCCCTCAGGATCCCCGGCAGATGAACCGTGGAGCAACTGAGCGATAAATAAAGAGTAGCCAAAGCCAGGGATTGGATCCCTTACACCTGCCACTTGTGCGGAGTCTTGGAGGAATGGCTGGGGTGGCAGGTTCCATGTCCACCACAAAATCTCCTCTCGGGGCTTCCACACGAACGTGCAGGCAAAAACTGAAACACAGCTTGTTTCGATCTCTGTTCCTCCTGTCACGTGGAACCAGGCCACCGCTTCAGGTGTGATCTGCCGATGTTAGCAGAGCCTTAGCCGGCCCAATGAACCAGCAATAGGATTGAGCGGTCGGGTACATCCTGTACAGAATAGTCCGGCAACATGGTGTACAGTTTCCGGCGAGCGGCTTTACCCAAAGCGTCGGTGATGGTGAGCTGTCGTTCGTCCATGCGACCCCGTCTAAGGGGACCGAACCACACCTCCCAGACTCCGTCGTCAATGGGTTCCAAGCCGATGGGTTGTTGACGCAAGGCGTTACCCTCTGGTTGCATAAAAACAGGACATTTTTCATCTCTGAACTGCCACACTTCACTTGCGGCGCCTCTGAAAATGGGGTATTGATGATGTCGACCAAGACATTTATCGACCCCTTCCAGGAGGACACCGCAAGTGAAGTGTAGCAAACAAGCCATTTTAGCCCGTTTTCACAAGCTCCCGCGTCTTCGCTTCGAGGATCAACAGCTTACCTCCTTTGCAGGAACGATTGTTTTTCAACTCCTCTTCCAGCGCCTGGATCTCAAGGCTCGACTGAAGCCATGCTTCCCCGCCAATAGCTCAGCGATCTTTGGTCCCCATCTCATTGTAATGTGGCTCATCTTGCATCTGCTGCTGGGCTTCCGGCGGCTGCGAGACGTCGATTATTACCGGGACGATCCCGTGGTCTTGCGCTTGTTGGGCGTACGTCGCCTGCCGGATGTGGCCACCGTCAGTCGCACGCTGGCGAAAATGGGCCATTCCAGTGTCGAAAAAGTGCGCCACCTGTCTTCGACCTTGGTGGTGCAAGCGCTCCAGCGCGAACGCTGTCCTCGCCTGACCCTCGACTTCGACGGCTCGGTGTCCTCCACTTGTGGTCATGCTGAAGGTACCGCGGTCGGCTACAATCCCAAGAAAAAAGGGGCGCGCAGCTACTACAACCTGTTTTGCACGGTGGCCCAAACCGGTCAATTCTTCGATGTCCTTCACCGGCCCGGCAACGTCCATGACAGCAAGGACGCTCATGAATTCATGATGAACGTTTTCGATCGCGTGGGCGACGAACTGGCGCACCCCGTGCTCGAGTCCCGACTGGACAGCGCCTTCTTCAGCCAACACACGCTTACCCTCATGGACCTGTATGGCGTCGAATGCACGATCAGTGTCCCTTTCGAACGCTTTGCGCTACTCAAGGACAAAATCGAGGCGCGCCAGCGCTGGTGCTATCTCGATGAGCAATGCTCCTATTTCGAGAGTGACTGGAAACCCAAAAGCTGGCCGGCCTCGTACCGGTTTCTCTTCGTGCGCCGTAGGGTACGGCGCACGACCAAGGAAGCGCTGCAACTGGATCTGTTCGAACCCCGAGCATTCGATCACGAGTACCGCGTTGTGGTTACCAACAAGCCGAGCCTCGGCACGTAGCGTGCTCCTCTTCCACTATGGCCGCGGCGCTCAGGAAGGGATCTTCGCCGAGGCCAAGCAACATGCCGGGCTGGATCTGATCCCCACCCGACGGCTGCTCGGAAACCAGATGGTTACTTTGGGTGCGATGATGGCCCACAACCTGGGGCGCGAAATGCAGATGCTGGCGCAGGCGCGATCCAACTATTCGCGTGGCAAACGTCCGGCGGCGTGGACCTTCCAGACCCTGGGCACCTTGCGTCAGCGCTTCCTGCATCGCGCCGGGCGTCTCACTCAGCCCAAGGGAGAGTTGACCCTGACCATGAACTCGAATCCAAAAATCGAAAAGGATCTGTTGCATTTTCTCGATACACTGAAGGATGCGGCCTGACCACAACCACCTCCTTCAAGCTGATTTATGCAACGTTAGGGTTTTCTGTCATCTTCCCCGACCTGAACCCATACGCCAAAGCCCATCCGCCGGCCCCTGAAGCCGCAACCGTTCGCCGCTCTTCTCGAAATGCCGGCGCCCGGACTCTCTCTGCCGGGACTGAACGGCGAGACCCTCACCTTGCCGCATCCGGGTGCGCCGGGTCCCGGCGAGAGGCCGGTCTCCTCGCTGATCTTCTTCACCGACACCGGGTGCAGGGCATGCGATGCGACCTATCCATCGGTAAGACAGGCGGCGGAAAAGCTGCCCGTCTTCATAGTCGGCGCCGGGTCGAGAGCGGAGCTGAAGCGCAAGCTCGCCGACCACGAGATAGCGGCCTTTACCGGGTACGACAGCCTCTTGTCCGTGGGCCGCGCCTACGGCGTCGACCGGGTTCCCAGCGCCCTGCTCGTCGACGGGGGCGGGATCATCAAGGCGGGAGAAAGCGGCGCCGGCTGTATCGAGCGGGTGCTGGCGAGATTGAGGGTGCTGGAAAAGGGGAGCAGATGAATCTCTACGACGATCCCGTCTTTCTCACTGAAGCGGCCATGCTCTCCGCTCTCCTGTTCGCGGGGCTGTACCTGAGTCACGTCGACTTCTCGACGCGGCGGGTACCGAACCCGTATGTCCTCGGGCTGGTGCTCGCCGGCGTCGCGGGCCAGATCCTGATGGTGCAGCTCGAGGTGGTGACCGCGGGCCGGGTCCTGGCCAACGCCGGCACCGCGGTGGTGATCGCCGGTGCCCTGCTTTGGTTTCATTTCTGGGCTTCGGGAGACGCCAAGTTCTTCTTCGCGGCGGTGGTGGCGTTGCCGCCTTCCCTGTCGGCGAGGACGGAGGCGCTGTCGCCGCAGGCCACGCCCTGGGCCCTGCTTCTCAACGTGCTGGCCTGTTACCTGTTTGTGCTTCTTCTCCTCCCTCTGTGCCGGCGCCTGTGGGGTTGGCCGGGGGAACTCGAACCGCCGGGGATGCGGGAGGCGGGCAAGGCCGCGGTGCGGCTCGCCGGGATCCTGGGCCTGACCCTGGGGCTCGGGCACCTGGCGCTGGACCACCCGTTGCCTCCCCTCGAAACCTTCGGAATTCTGCTGATCGGGGACCGCCTCGTCGACCACTGGCTGAAAACCGGCGCTGGCTGCTGATCGCGATCCCGGGGCTGGCGGCCCTGGCCTACTTCTCCTTCGCGTTCGGCGGCTGGGCCGCATACCTCAAGCTCCTCGGCGTCGCCTGGGTCCTCGAAGTGGCCTACCTGTTCGTGCGGCGCTGGCACAACCATTCCTACGTGCAGACCCTGCCGGTACGCTACCTGCACCCCGGCGCGATACCGGTACACAGGTTGGAGGTCGCCGCTCCAAAGGGAAGCGAGGGACTCGTCTGCGACGGGGGAAAGCCGCTCACCGGGAGACAGGTCTCCAGGCTGCGCTCCCTGGTCGACGGCGGGCACCAGTCCGCGGAAGAGCTCGTGGAGGTGGAAGAGACGATCCCGTTCGTGCCGGTGATCGCGATGGCAGTGGTGCTGACCGCCTGTTTCGCCGGCAACCTCATGCCGCCCCTGGTGCGTCTGATTCACTGGCTGTCCTCCTGACCGGCCCGGCGTGTCTCTGGACCGCCGCGCACCGAAAGCCGTTTGCCATCCATGAAGAAAGGCGATACGGCTCGGCCTTTCTCTACCCACCTTGCGAACATGGCCCCGAAGACTCCCGCTCGCGTCCACGCGAGGAATCTCGGCTTGAGATCCGGGGAACGTCATGCAGTCAGGGACCCGCTCGAATGACGCTGCAACGTTGACGGCCATCGCCCACGTAACCCACGAAGCGGTCGAGAAGATCGGCGGCACAGGCGCTGTCCTGCGGGGCCTGCTGGCGAGCCGGCCGTACCGCGAGTCGGTGGAGCGCTCCATCCTGGTTGGACCGCTGTTCGATCCGTCGGCAGGGCAGCCGCTCGGGCCGCGGGGAGTTCTGCTCTACGACCGCCTCGCCGGCGTCGGGGACACGGCGGCCGCCACTGCCCTGGAGGAAGTCGAGAGGGAGCACGGGGTGCGCCTGGTGTACGGGCGGCGGCCGCTCGCCCAAGGAGTTGCGACCGAGGTGGTTCTGGTCGACGTAACCACCCCACCAAAGAGGTTGGGCGGATTCAAGCACGAGCTCTACAGGCGCTTCGGGCTGACCTCGGACCGCTACGAGGCCGATCCGGAATACGAGCAGTACGTGCGCCTTGCCGGTCCGGCGTTCGACGCCGTCGCCCGCCTGGTTCCGGCCCCGTCGCGCTGCGTCGTAGTGGCGCACGAATTCATGGGGCTTCCCACCGCTTTCCGGTCGATTCTATCCGGAGACCCCCGCTTCGCGACCCTGTTCCACGCCCACGAGGTCGCCACGGTGCGCCGTATTGTCGAGGGGTCCCCCGGGCAGGACGTGATGTTCTACAACGCCCTGCGCGCCGCCGCGGAAAACGGGGCCGGGCTCGAGGAGGTCTTCGGCAGCCAGGACGACTACTTCAAGCACGCCCTGGTGCGCCTCGCCTGGCACTGCGACAAGGTCCTGGCGGTGGGGGACCTCGTGATGCGGGAGCTCGCCTTCCTCGGCAGCGAGTTCCGCTCCGACCCGCCGGTGCTGGTGTACAACGACGTCGAGGCCGAGAAGATCTCCCCCGGAGACAGGATGTCGGCCGCGCGGCAGGCTCGCCGAGTTCGCCGAGCGGCTTCTCGGTTTCCGGGCCGACTACGTCCTCACCCACGTGTCGAGGATGGTGCAGAGCAAGGGGCTGTGGCGGGACCTGCTGGTCTGCCGGGCCCTCGACGAGATCTTGGTCGGGCGTGGCCGCAGCGCCGTGCTGGTCGTGCTGGCGACCGCGGCCGGACGCCGGGAGGCCGCGGCGGTCAGGCGCATGGCCGCGGAGTACGGCTGGCCGCTCGTTCACCGCGAGGGTTTCCCCGACCTCGCCGGCGGAGAGGAGGATTTCGACGAGCAGGTGCGCCGCTTCAACGCCCGTTCGCGGGCCGTCAAAGTGGTGTTCGTCAACCAGTTCGGCATCGACCCCGACTCCTGGGGGGGCGGGATGCCCGGCATCGATTTCAGCGACCTGCGGCAGGGAACCGACGCCGAGTTCGGGCAGTCGATCTACGAGCCGTTCGGGATAGCCCAGATCGAGCCGATCGGTTTCGGGAGCCTCAGCGTCGTCAGCGATGTCTGCGGCTGCCTGGGATTCCTGCAGGCCAGCGCCGGAGAGGGGGGGGCCGGCAGCGGCTACATCCGCGCCGACTACACCCGGCTCGACCGGGAACCTGACCTCGCCGGAGCCCTGGAGATCGGAGCGGACGCCCGGCGCCGGGCGGAGGAGGCTCGCAGCCGCGAGGCCGCCAGGCAGCTCGCCGAACTGCTGCGGCTCGCCGGGGACCATCTCGCCGACAACCTGCGCAGGGGGTACGAGATCGCCTCGAAAATGAGCTGGGAGAGGGTGGCCGGCGACTACTTCCTGCCCGTCGTTCAGCAGCTCGAGCGGTAATTTCCCTCTTTCCATCGGCCCGCGGCCGATCTCGACGTATCTCCGTGTGTCCCTCGAAGGGAATCTTCGTCGAGCCGGCCTCGCTCCCGGGACGGGGCTTCGATTCGGTAAGGTGCAGGGCGGGTAAGGTGCAGGGCGATGGTTTCGGTCATACGCCAGCCGACTTCCGGAGCCTCGAGAATGTTATATTCACGGCAACGACAAATGAGTGTTCGATTTTCCGAAATGAAGGCCCTAGACCACGAAGGCATTGACCTGGGTGCTCCGGGATCTGCCGGCAAGTGGGGTCGATCGTGATTCCCGGTTCCCTCGACAGGTCCCAAGGCCCTGACCGCGGCCCGAAGTTCCGGCGAGTTTTGCGCCGCACTGCGGCCGCCGCGGCGCTTGCCGGGCTCGTCCTGGGCTGGGGTGGGTGCAGCTTCTTCGCTGCCCATCCCCCCGAAGAGAGGGTGGCCGAGGTTCTTCGTAACATGGTGTCTGCGACGGCGTCCGGGGCCCCGGAGGACTCGCGGGTCGCCCTGCTCGGCTTTCGCGACGGCGACGGCAGGCGCTCGGTGCGCACCGAGGTGCTCGACGAGGCCCTGATGTCTGCCGCCCTGTCCCACGGTTTGCCCGTCGCCCTCGACATCGGCCTTCTCGAAGAGCTGCGGGGCGAGCCTGCGTTGCGCTGGTCGATGGGGTCCTTCCTGCCCCGGAAATGGGAGGAGCTAGAGGCCCCCCGGCTGCTCGGCGGACAGGTGCGCTACGAGTCGCCGTGGGCGTACCTGCGTCTGGTGCTCGTCGACCGGGCGGACGGCACGGTTCTGAGCAGTGCCCGGGGCAGGGTGTCGGAAGGGGAGCTGGACCGCCGCGGGCGCGCCCTGGCCGAGCTGCGGGGCAGCGGAGGGGAGGCCGCAATTTCGGACTTTGCCGCGGACATCGATTTCCACCTGCTGGTGCGGCGACTCGAAGGGGAGTTCCCGCAACTGGTCGATGTGAGCGAGGGCGGAGAATTGCGCGGCGGAGACCAGCTGCAGGTGCGGTTTCGGGTCAGCAAGACCTGCGCCGTCTGGGCTTTCCTGCAGCTCTCGAACGGAGGGCGGGAGGGAATCTTCTCCGGCGACCGTGTGTACGCTACCCGCCTGCAGTACGGTCCCGGCGGCGAAAACGGCTGGATCCATCTCGACCAGGAAAACGAGGTGTACACGCTCTATTTCGTCGTCGCCGAGCGCCTGGAGGATGAGCTCCGCGAAGATCTCTTTGAGCAGATCGCCGATCTCGTGAGCAACGGCCACCTCAATCGCTTCCAGGGTCTCGAACTGCTGGATTCCACGCTCGCCGGGTTCCTGCAGAACCAGCTCGATGGTTCGCCCGTGGTCGAGGTGCTTCGCACCGGGGAGATCGAAAGCGGAGACTCCGAGACCTTCACCTACTCCAACGGCGATACCTTCGAGAGCGTGCCCGAGGTCCACTCGGCGGCCCCGATTCTGGTGCGCGCCCTCTCCTTCGAGGTCCAGCCCAACTGACATGATCTACTTCGACCACAACGCCACCACCCCGGTGCGGCCGGAGGTGCTCGAAGCGATGATGCCCCACCTCGGCGGGCTGGCCGGGAACCCCTCGAGCCTGCACGCGGCCGGGCGCCGGGCCAGGTCGGATGTCGACAAGGCGCGCGAGCAGGTGGCGGTCGCCCTCGGCTGCGCCCCCGGCGAGGTATGCTTTACCAGCGGCGGTACCGAGTCGGACAACTGGGCGATCAAGGGGGTGGTATCGGCAGCCCGCGCCGCAGGGAGCAGGCGCCGCCGCATCGTCACTTCCTCCATCGAGCACCACGCGGTTTGGCATGCCTGCGAGCACCTGCAGGAGCTGGGAATGGAGGTCGCGTACGCCCCGGTCGATGCGGAGGGCACCGTGCTTCCCGAGGGGGTCGAGGAGCTGATCGACGACGAGACCCTGCTGGTCTCGGTCATGCACGCCAACAACGAGACCGGGCGCCTGCAGCCGGTCGCCGGAATCGCCGCCGCGGCCAGGGAGCGGGGCAGCCTCTTCCACGTCGACGCGGTGCAGTCGTTCGGCAAGCTGCCGTGGCGGGCGGCCGACCTCGGGGCCGACCTGATTTCGATCTCGGCGCACAAGATAAACGGCCCCAAGGGGGTGGGCGCCCTCTGCGTGCGCCCGGGGATCCCGCTGCACCCGCTCGCCCACGGCGGCGGCCACGAGGGGGGGCTACGCGCCGGAACGGAGAACGTCGCCGGAATCGTCGGTTTCGGGGCGGCCGCGGCCCTCGCCCAGGAGGAACTGCAAGGGCCCGGAGAGACCCCGGCCAAGCGGGTCGGCAGGCTGCGGGACCAGCTCGAAGCGGGCATCTTGGCGAGCCTGGAGTCTGTCGAGATCAACGGCAGGAGCGCCGGGGCTTCCGCTGCCGGCGGGGATCCCGGCCGCCTGCCGAACACCTGCAACGCCGCCTTTCGCGGGGTCGAGGCGGAGGCGGTCATTCTCGGTCTTGACCTCGAGGGAATCGCGGTTGCCAGCGGCTCGGCCTGCACCTCCGGGGCCCCCGAGCCCTCGCACGTCCTGCTCGCCATGGGGCTGGAGCCGCGCCTCGCCTCCTCGTCGGTTCGCTTCAGCCTGGGGTGGGGGAACACCGGGGCGGAGGTGGCGCGCTGTCTCGAGCTGCTCCCGGGGATCGTCGGGCGCCTGCGGGAGCTGTCGACCGAGCCTGTTTGACAGCTTTCCCGGGCTGCCGGGATCCCGCGCAGCCCCCGGCAACCGGGCTCCGCCTGCCTGCGGCCCGAACGCCTGTCTCTCCCTGAACGGCTAGTTTTCGGCGATCACCTCGGCGATTGCCCGGCACAGCCTGTCGATGTTCGCCGAGGTGATCCCGGCGACGTTGATGCGCCCCGAATCGACGATGTAGATCGAGTGTCTCTCCCGCAGCAGGGCCACCTGCCCGGGGTTCAGTCCGGAAAAGGAGAACATCCCCCGCTGCCGCTCGATGAAGCCGAAGTCCCGCTCGATTCCCTGATCCTTCAGGGTCTCCACGAACAGCCGGCGCACCCCGTTGATGCGGTCCCGCATCTCCCCGAGCTCCCGGTCCCAGTCCGACCGCAGCCGCGGGTCCTGAAGGACCTCGGTGACGATGGCGGACCCGTGCGCCGGGGGATTGGAGAAGTTGCTGCGGGCGCAGGTCTTGAGATGGCTGAGGACGGAAGCGCCCTGCTCCGGGGAGCCGGTCACCGCGGTCAGCGAGCCGACGCGCTCCTGGTAGAGGCCGAAGTTCTTCGAGAAGGAGTTGGCGATCAGGAGCTCGCCGCAGCAGGCGCACAGCTCGCGCAACCCCGCGGCGTCCTCCTCGATTCCGGTTCCCAGCCCCTGGTAGGGGAAATCGACCAGCGGCACGGCCCCGCCGGCAGCGAGGATTCCCCCGATCCGCCGCCACTGCTCCGGGGTCGGGTCGACCCCGGTCGGGTTGTGACAGCAGCCGTGAAGCAGGACGGCGTCACCTGCCGGCACCGATTCCAATGCCGTGCAGAAGGCATCGAAGTCGAGGCTGTTGGCCCCGGCGTCGAAGTAGGGGTAGGTGGCGGTCTGCAGACCCGCTGCGGCGAACACCTTGGAGTGGTTTGCCCACGTCGGCTCGCTGAGCCAGACGGTGGCCCCGGGGACCAGGCGCTCGAGGAAATCGCCGGCCAGGCGCAGGGCCCCGGTGCCGCCGGGGGCCTGCACGGTCACCGCGGCGGCGCCGTACTCCGCGGCCAGCTGCGGCCCGAAAAGCAGCTCGCGCACTTCGCGGCCGAAGTCCGCGGTGCCGTCGATCGGCAGGTAGTTTTTCGTCGACTGGGCGGCCAGCAGGCGGTTTTCCGCCTCCTTCACCGCGGCGAAAACCGGGGTCTCCCCCCGGTCGTCGCAGTACACGCCGACCCCGAGGTTGATCTTGCCGGGGTCGGGGTCCTCCTTGAAAGCGGCGGTCAAACCCAGGATCGGGTCGGCCGGCGCCTGCTCCAGGTGTTCAAACATCGCTCTCCGTTTCTCTCTCGGTTCGGGTTCCATGGGGGTCGCGCCGGCGAACGTACCTCGCGAAGCGCAGGCCTTCCTGCTCTCGGCTTCCGGCCAGCATCCATTGCTCCTCGTCCCATTCCGGGAAATGCACGTCTCCCTCGACGCGGTCGGGGACCTGGGTGATCAGCATCTCGTCCCCTACGGCCATCGCCTCGCGGAAGACCGCTTCCCCTCCGAGGACGAACATGCGCTCCGCGGCCATCGCCCCGCAGCGTCGTCGCGCCTCTTCGAAGCTGGCGCAGACGATCACTCCGGGAGCGACCTCGTAGTCCGCTCGGCGGGTGAGAACGAGGTTGGGCCGCCCCGGAAGCGGGCGGTGTGGGAGGGATTCCCAGGTCTTCCGCCCCATCACGCAGGGGTGGCCGATAGTCGTCTTTCTGACGTAGCGCATATCGGCCGGGTAATGCCAGGGAATGGCGCCGTCCCGGCCGATGACGCGGTCCGCGGACACCGCCGCCATCAGGACGATCCTCACCCCGCCTCCGCCTTCCTGAAAACGACGTCGGCGAACCGCGTCCCCGGCGCCCCCTTGACGTAGCGGACCCTGAGGAAGTCGAAGACCCGGAAGCCGCGGGCGCCCATGGCGGCGACGAACTCCTCGAACCGGTACCCGCCCTCGAAGCGCTCGGCTACAGATACCTCGGCGATGACGACCTCGGTCCGTTGCAGCAGCTCTTCCGCCCCTTCGACCACTTCGAGCTCGTGCCCCTCGGTGTCGATCTTGAGGAGGAAGGGGGGCTCGAGATCCGGGTTTTCCCGCAGGATCTGATCCAGGGTCGTCATCTCGACGGCGCGCGCGCTCAGGGGACGGCCGGAAGCAACCGGGAGGGTGAGGCGGCCCAACGAAGACTTGTGCGGGTCGCCTCTGTCGACGGCGATCTCGGCCGGCCCGCAGCGGCTACCGACTGCCTTGTCGATGATCCGGCAATCGTAGTTCCCCGAGATGCGCTCGAGCGCCTCGCGGTACTCGGTCAGCGGTTCGATCAGCAGCATTCTCGCTTTCGGAAATGCGCGGTACAGCTCCTCCGTGCCGCGCCCGACGCCGACGTCGAAGACGGTGCCGGGGCGACAGATCCGCGCCAGGTAGGAGGCCCGGAAACCGCGCACCAACCCGTTTTTCCGGAAGCGGTCAGGCAAGCGGGCGAGAAAGGGGGGAATCGATTTCAAGTCGGGACCAGCACTCGAAGGGTGGATTCAGCCGGGGCGCGGCGGCATCACTGCGGGTTGAAAAAGCCCGCCAGCTCCGGTTTGCCGGAGAGGCGCGCTTCCTCGGAGCGGCCCGAGAACAGGACCTCTCCCCCGGCGAGCATCAGCAGGTCCCCCCCGAGTCTCTCGATGCTGAGCAGCTCGTGGGTGACGACGACGAGGGTTACGCCGAGGCTGCGGTTGACGGTGAGCAGCAGGCGGTCGACCTCGGCCGCGGTCACCGGATCGAGCCCGGCACCCGGCTCGTCGCAGAAAAGGATATCCGGCTCCAGGGCCATGGCGCGGGCAAGGGCGGCGCGCTTGCGCATGCCGCCGGAAAGCTCGGTGGGAAGGCGGTCGATCGCCTGCCCGATGCCGACCAGCTGCAGTCGCGTGGAAACCACTTCGCGCACCAGGTCGGCTTCGAGGTCGGTGTGCATCTCCAGCGGCAGGGCGACGTTCTCGCCGATCGTCAGCGAGTTCAGCAGGGCTCCGTACTGGAACATCACCCCGATCCGCTTCTTCAGCTCTCTCTGCCGGGATTCTTCCAGCGAGCGCAGCTCCGAACCCAGCAGGCGCACCGCCCCCGAGCTCGGCTCCACGAGGCCGATGGCCGCCTTGAGCAGGGTGCTCTTGCCGCAGCCGCTGCCCCCGACGACGACGACGATCCCTCCCTGCCCGACGCGCAGGCTGACGTCGCGCAGCACGAGGTGGTCCCCGTAGGCCACGCGCAGGCGCTCTATGTCGATCGCCGGGACCGCCTGCGCATCCGCTGCCATCGACGTTGTCACAGGTAGAAGAAGAGACCCCAGGAGAGGTCGAGGACGATGATGCCGAAGATCGAGCTGACCACCGACGAGGTGGTGGAGACCCCGACCCCGGTCGTTCCGCCCGTGGAGTTGAGGCCGCGGTGGACGCCGATCACGGTGATGATCCAGGCGAAGGAGACGCTCTTGACCAGGCCGGTGAGGATGTCCTTGAGCTGGAGGGCGTCGGTGATCCGGGCGACGAAGGTGGTGGGGGCGATGTCGAGGGAGAGAACCCCGGTGAGGGTCCCTCCGAGGAGGCCGCAGAAAACCGCCATCACCGTAAGCAGGGGAACCGTCAGCAGCATCGCCCACATCTTGGGGACGGCTACCATGCGCAGGGGATCGAGAGCCATGGTGCGCAGGGCGTCGATCTCCTCGGTGAACTTCATCGTCGCAATTTCCGCGGCGATCGCCGAGCCGCTGCGGCCGGCGACGATGATCGCCGTCATCAGCGGCCCGAGCTCGCGGCTGACGCCGATGGCGAGCAGGTCGGCGACGAAGATGTTGGCGCCGAACTGGCGCAGCTGGGCCGCGGCCTGCAGGGTCGATACCCCGCCGACGAGGAACAGTATGAGCGCGACGATCGGCAGGCCCCGGGAGCCGATGGCGACCGCCTGATCGACGAAGGAGCCGCGGCGGATGCCGAATCTCCGGAAGATCGCCGCCGCTGCGACCCAGGTGAGGTCGGAGGCGAGGTAGAGGAAATCCGCGGCGCGGTCGACGAGATCCTCCGCGGCGTCGCCGAGGCGCTGGCCGAGCGCAGGACGCGCAGGCGCTTCGCTGGCCGCGGCCTGCGGGGGCCGTACGAAGTCGTAGAACGGCTGAAGGTTCTCCGGAAGGGGGCCGACCACCAGCTCCTTGCCCGAAGCCCCGGCCGCTTTAGGCAGGCCGCGCAGGAAAACGACCCCGGCGGTGTCGATGGCGCTTACCGCGGTGACGTCGGCCGACAAACGGGTGTGCGGATGGCTGTCGATCAGACGCCGGCAGCGGCTTCCCAGTCCGGGCAGCGTCTCCAGGGTGAGGGGGCCGGTGAGGCGAATGCCCGCGTCGATGTCAGCGACCTCGCTCATCGGTCGGGGGCGGTCAGAAGAAACGGGAGAACCGCAACAGGATCTGCTCCCGTCCCTGCAGCCGCTTCAGCGTCTCTTCGCGCTCGAGATCCCCCACCAGGTCGAGGTTGATGAAGCTCGTGAGGAAGATGCGCAGGCGATTCTGCCAGCTGAACACCCAGTCGTCCCGGTTCCCCCCAGGGATCAGGATGTCGAATTCCGAGTCGAAGTTGATCGATTTGGCCAGGCGCGCGTCGGTGATGAACACCGCCTCGAAGCCTCTGCTGAAGGCGTTCTCCAGCTCGGTGGCGGAGCGCTGGTTCGAGGCGAGCTCGAACGAGTGGGAGACGTAGGTCTGCCGGGCTCCGAAACCGAGGCGGACGTCGGCGTTGAGGGCGAACGAGCGCACCAGCTGGGAGTTGATCCCGACCCCTTGGCGCAGGCGCAGGGGGAAGAACGCGGGGGACAGGATCACCTCCGCCGGGTTGGGGATGATGTTGAGGGTGTCCTCCAGGGCGCCGTATTTGATGAAATCCCCTGCGAACGGACGGTCGAACGTGATGTCGTCGGAGAACAGCTTGGTGTTGAGCACCCCGCGCAGGTAGGGGCCGAACGCGGTCGACACGCGGTAGATGTAGGTGCCCCGCAGCTCGAGCTTGTCGATCGACTTGTGGAAGCCCTTGTCTCCCTCCTGGGTGGCCCCCTCCTCGAAGATCAGCCGCAGGTTGGCGAAGTGCTGCTCGGTGCTGTAGCGGGTCCGGTTGAAGACCTGCAGCGACAGCGAGGTGCTCGACATGTCCTCGCCGGCGGTGTTCTGGGAGGTGTGGAACAGTGTCGATCCGCTGAGCTCGGTCTGCGAGGTGACGTTCCTGGCGATTCGGGCGGTCCCGTATGGAAGCATGGGGCGTGCGTAGAAACCGATGAAGTTCCCCGAGGAAGCGTCGTAGACGAGGTCGCGCTGCACCAGCTTTCCAGGTTCCAGCCGGACGCTGAACTTGCGGATGGTCGAGAACGACTCGCCGACCCTGACGACGTGGTAGACGCCCGGCTTCAGGAGCCAGGTGCGGACCTTTTCCCCGCGTTCTTCCTCGATGCCGAGCCCCTGGCCGAAGTTCTCCTGGGTCTCCTCCTGGTAGAGCTCGTACGATTCGCTGACCGGGGTGCGGGTCTGGTCGATGACGTCGATCACCAGGGCCGACCAGTCCGGTTTGAGCAGGGTGCTGCTCCCCTCCACCACTTCCACCGTCTTCTTGATCATCTGCGAGATCGCCCCGGAACCGATGCGCACCCGGTAGCTTCCGGGGGGCAGCAGTACGCCGCTTCCGGGACTGGCGGAACCGACGAGGTCGCCGCCCTTCCTGTAGATCTGGTAGCTGGGCTCGTTGCCGTGGGGAACGCTCATCATCGGCACGAACAGCATCCCCTTCCCCTTGGGGATCAGCTGCGGGTCCTCGGCCAGCTGCACGCGCCCCGGAGGCGCCGACCAGGTGCTCTCGTCGGCCGCGGCGAATGCAACGAACAGGACCGCGGGGAACGCGAGGCAGAGGGCCGTGGGAGCGGAGCGGCAACAGCGCATGCTACAGGCCCTTTCCGGGGATGATATCGTAGTCGGGATGCGGGGCGTCCCGGGTGCTGTCGCTGACCGCGGTGTCGGCGGGGGCGGAGGCGCGGCCGTTCGGCACGTCGAGGATGTGCTGGTACGGACGGTTCTCCCGCTGCAGCTTGCGGATGAGGAACATGTGGTCCATGTCGCGGATCACCCGGTACATGTAGCGCCTTAGCAGTTCGTTGAATGCCGTCACCGTGTGCACGAAATCCCGGTGGTACACGCGCTCCGCTTCGTCGTCGAAGTCCCATCTCTTGACGACCTCGTTCCTGCCGTCGACCAGCTGCACCGACAGCCTGAAGTTGGCGTACCACTGGTCGCCGCTGTCGAGGCGTTCCAGCGACTTGACGGTGCCGGTGATCCGGTAGTCGGGGATGACGTCGACGAAGTCCTGGCGGATATCGGTGAACAGGCGGGCCTCTTTCAGGTAGCCCTCGACGGCGTCGGTGATCATCTCGCTGGGCCGCACCGCCCAGGAGTGGTGGGCCTTCTCGCGGACCTCCTCGGCGGACTGCCTGAGGATGATCTGGTTGCGGTCGTACAGCCTGGAGATGTCGAACTTGCCGACCTCGACGTGCAGGGCGTAGGGGCGCTCCGAGTTCGGCAGGTTCAGCGACAACGGCGCCGACTCTATGATGAACTTGCGCTTTTCGCGGATCTCGGCCTTGCCGCCGATCAGGCTCGTGCAGGAGATGAAGGCGGCGGCAAGGGCGATCGCCGCCGACCGCAGGTACCGGGAGCAACTGGGGATGGACACAGGCATCGGCACGGAGCTAGCGATCGGCGCGGCCGCGAATCAGGATCGAGGGGTTCTCCCGGATCAGCTCCGTCGCCTGGCGGACGTTGAGCATGGTTTCCTGGAGGTCCTGGATCGCGTCGAGGAAGTTCCTGCGGCCCTGCATCACGGTGCGGTCCAGTCGCATGAAGGTGGTGTCGATGTTGCCGGCCATGCGCGAGAGGTTGGCCAGCAGCTGCGGAACCGGCCCCTCCATCTGAAGCTGCAGGGAACGGCTGGTTCGGCGCAGGTCGGTGAGGGTGCCGCGCAGTTCGCCGTCGGTGACCAGGGCGTTCACCGAGTCCATGGTTGTGTGCAGGGAGGCCGCGGCCCCGGCGAGCGACCTGGTCATGGCCGCGAGGTTGCGGAAGCTTTCGTCGATCTGCCGGCGGTTGTCGTTCATCAACTCGTTGGCGCTGGCGGTGAACTCGCTGCCCGTGGCGAGCATGCGGTTGAGCCGGGCGCTGTTTTCCCGGTCGGTCATCTCGGTCACGTTATCGAGCAGAACTCCAAACTTGTCGGTCAGCTCCTCGGCGCGGTCGCCCATTTCCGACAGGAAGGTCGGACTCGAGGCTATGCGGGAATCGGGAGGGAGCACCGGCGAGTCCGGCGATCCGGAGACGAGCTCGATGTGCTTCAACCCGGTGAGGCCGACGCTTTTCAGCCGCGCCCGGGTGTCTTCGCGGATGACGTTGGGGACCTTGTCCCCCTCGATGGAGATCTCGACGACGATCACCGAGTGATCGTCAGGGGAGATCGAGGTGTTCTCGACGCGTCCGGCTTCGATCCCGAGGTACTTGACCTTGTCCCCGCGCCGAAGTCCCCCGATCGAATCGGGGAAATCGATGAAGTAGGTCTGCCGCGGTGTGAGGACGCTGCGACCGGCCACGTAGAACAGGAACAGCAGAAGCACGCCGGCGGCGGAAAGCAGGAAGACGGCCAGACGGATTTTCTGGGCCCGGGATGCCATGGGGCGTCACGGCTCAAAAGGGGGGAATGGGACGAGTGGGGGGGGGGGGGCAGAGCGCTGCTGTGGGGGGTCTTGTAATTTGGCGAAAATAGCGGATGCGGGCAAGGAGAGACTCGCCGCCTCCCTTTTTGGATCGCCAATGTCCGGCGGCGCGCTGCGGTCACGGCGGCATCCCGAGGGCCGGGGGCCGCGGAACAATGACGCGAAGCGACCCCGGGGCGATGCGCAGGGAAACCGGCGTCTCTCCCAGGGGCTCGCCGTCGGCGTACAGCGGCCGGGCGCCGCCCGGTGTCTCGATCTCGAGGAACGAGGAACGCTCGATGCGCACCGCGGGATGCCCGACGTGGCTGCCCCGGAACAGGCGGGGGAGCATCGCCACCACCGTTCTTCTGGCGACCGGGCCGATGATGACGACGTCGAACCTCCCGTCCGCGGGATCGGCGTGCGGAGCGATCCGCATGCCGCCGCCGTAGCTTCGCGTTACCGCCGCGGCGACCAGCAGCACCTCGGTCTCCAGGCGGCCGAAATCCCCCGTCGCCGCCACCTTCGCCGGCTCGAAGCGGAACAAGTGGCGGAGCGCCGCCCAGAGGTACCCTGCCGTTCCCGGCAGGCGGCGGCCCTCGCGCATCGCCTCGCTGACCTCGGCGTCGAACCCGCAGGCGGCGACGGTGCAGAAGTAGCGGTCGCCGCAGGCCCCGAGGTCGACGCGGACCTCGCGTCCCTCGACCAGGTTGCGCAGCGCCCGACGCGGTTGCCGCGGTATCCCGAGGGCGCGCGCGAAGTCGTTGGCGGTTCCGCAAGGCAGCAGTCCGAGAGCGGCCCGCGAGCCGGCGACCGCGGGCAGGATCTCGTTGACGGTGCCGTCCCCTCCGCACGTCACGATGCGGCCGGCTCCTTCGGCGATCGCTTTGCGGGCGAGCTCGCAGGCGTGGCCGCGGCCCTCCGAAACCAACAGGTCCGCGGCGATCCCGCGTTCGCCAAGGTAGCGCGAAGCCGCGGCCGCAAGGAGCGGGGCGCGGCCCCGGGCCGCGGCCGGATTGGCGATGATGGCCCAGCGTCCCGTGGCGGTCTGATTCTTTTCCATTCCTGTGCGGGCTCCCCTGCCGCGGCGGTGCTGCCGCCGTTCAAATTGCTGACACCACGGGGCGCCGTATCTTCAGTGAGTTTACCTGAAGGAATGGCAATGGCGAGGCGTCCCGAAGACGGAACCGGCAGCGGCGACGGCGCCCCGGACCGGCTGGACAAGCCGCTCCTGGAGGCGCTGAGAAAGCATTTCCGGCACCCGTACATAACCGGGCAGGGGCTCGAGCCCCCGCAGGGCTCCGACCGCCAACGGACAGAACAGGAAGGCAACGGATCGGACCTCTCGACTCAAGGCCTCCGCGCCGACGACCCCTCCGACCCGGATGAACAAGACGACCCCTCCGACCCGGATGAACAATAAGTGTTCCGTCCCGGAAATGGATTGCCAGGATTGCGCCGCCGAGGCACCTGTCTCGCAAGGCCCCCGAGTGGGGTGGGCGAGCGCCGGCAGTGCCGCGAGATGACGGGACAGGTCTCGAGATGATCCGCGAGTATTTCGCCGGCCGCAGTCTGTTGATCACCGGCGGCACCGGTTTCCTGGGCCAGGCTTTGATCGCGAAAATCCTTCGCGACCTGCCGCAGGTGGAGCGGATTTACGCCTTCGCCCGCCCGGGCCGCGGCCGCAACGGCGAGACCCTTTCCGCGGAAGAGCGGGTGCAGCGGATGCTGGCGGAGGACGCGGTCTTCCGCCGCCACCGCGACGGAGATCCCGAAGGATTCGCGCCCCAGGCAGCCAAGGTCGTTGCCGTCCCGTGGGACACGGACAAGCCGGACTTCGGGGTCGAACCGGCGATGCTCGACCGCCTGCGCCAGGAGATCGACACCATCTTCAACAGCGCCGCGACCGTGGTCTTCGACGAGCCCCTCGACGACTCGATCCGCCTCAACACCCACGGCCCGCTCGCCCTCCTGCAATTCGCCGCAGGCTGCCGCAAGCCGGTCGACTTCGTCCACGTCTCCACCGCCTACGTCAACGGCCGCCTTACCGGGGTCATACCGGAGGAGCCCCTGCCCCTGGACCGGGACATCAGCCAGATGGCGAATCCGGGTGCCGGGTCGGCGCCGTTCGATCCCGAGCGCGAGATCGCCGACTGCGAGGAGTTCTGCCGGGGGGTGTACGAGGAGGGCCGGGGAGAGGCGCTCCGCCGCGGGTTCGAGCGCGCCATCCTGCGGCAGCACCGCACCCGGCCGCTGTCGAAGAGCCGGCTCGAGAAGCTCACCGAGGACCGAAGCAGGCACTGGATCGAGCGCCGCCTCGTCGACGAGGGCATGCGGCGCGCCAGGGAGCACGGCTGGAACGACGTCTACACCTTCACCAAGGCGATGGGGGAGCAGCTGCTGGTCGGGAACCGCGACGGCCAGGCGCTCGTCATCGTGCGGCCGAGCATCATCGAAAGCTCCCTCGAGGATCCCGAGCCGGGGTGGATCACCGGGCTGAAGGTGATGGATCCCCTGGTGGCGGCGTACGGCAAGGGATTGTTGCCCGATTTTCCGGCGCGGCCCGATCTCGCCCTCGACATCGTCCCGGTCGACGTCGTCGTCAACACCACCCTGGCCGCGGCGACCCAGGCCTCCCCCGGGGAGGTGCAGGTCTACCACGCGGCCACGGCGAGCCGGAACCCGGTGCGGATTTCCCAGCTCTACGACAGCCTGGTGACCTACTTCAGCGCCAACCCGCTTCTCGGCCGCGACGGCCGCGCTCCGCACCTGGCGAGCTGGACCTACCCCGGCGTGCGCCGCTTCCGGCTGAAATTCCGGCTCAAGTACTCGCTGCCGCTGGCGCTTCATTCCTGGTGGCTCAAGCGCCTGCCTTCGGGATGGCGCTGGGCTTCCCCGCAGAAACGCCGGCTCCTGTCGACGATGAAGATCCGTCTCCAGAGGGTGCTGTACTACGCCGACATCTACCATCCGTACACCCACCTGACCTGCAGCTTTGCCACCGACCGCGCCCGCTCGCTCTACGCGCGTCTGCCGGAAGGGGAGCGGCAGGATTTCAACATGGACGTCGAGCGCATCGATTGGGAGCGCTACATCTGCGACGTCCATCTGCCCGGACTCAGGCGGCACGTCCTGAGGGACGCCGGGGAAGAGGAGATCTTCCGCGAGGCGCCGGCCGAGGTCGGCTCGGAAGAGGAGCGCTGGCAGCAGGAGGAAGAGCTGCAGACGATTCCCGACCTGCTGCGCTGGTCGTGCGCCCGCTACGGGGAGGTCACGGCCCTGCAGATGAAGCGCGGGAATTCCTGGAGGAAGGTCGCCTTCGGGGGGTTGTTGGCCCGGGCAGAGGCCCAGGCGGACTTGTGGCAGCGCTGCGGGCTCGAGTCGGGCGACCGCGTGCTGCTGTACGCGGCAAACAGTCCCGAGTGGGTGATCGCCTACATGGCGGCGTCGGTCGGCGGTCTGTCGGTGGTTCCCGTCGACCCGCAGACCCGCGGGGAGGAGGTGTGGAAGCTGGCGGCGTTCACCAGGGCCCGGGGCCTGATCGCCTCGCGCCCCTGCTTCGAGACTTTGAACCCCGAAGCGGGGTCGGGGTTGGCCGGCTGGCCGCTGCCTGTCTTCGACCTCGAAAACGAAGGCAGGCCGTCCCCGCCGCCGGATGGGGCATCAGAGGAGGCGCAGCCTGCCCCGCAGGGGGACCGGAAACCGCCCGAGGTCACCCCGGAGATGGAGGCGTCGATCATCTTCACGGCCGGCACCGCGATCGAACCGAGGGGAGTGGTGCTGACGCACCGCAATTTCCTCTCCGATCTGCTCGCCCTGGCCGAGGTGCAGCGCCTCGACAGGGGGGACCGCGTCCTCTCCCTGCTCCCCCTCCACCACGGCCTGGAGTTCACCGGCTCGCTGCTGATGTCGCTGCTCAGCGGGGCGACGATCACCTACCTCGAGACCCTCAACAGCCGGGTCATCCTCGAAACGATGCGGGAGACCGGCACGACGGCGCTGCTCGCGGTGCCCCGGCTGCTGAAAATCCTCGCCGATCGCATCGAACGTCTCGGCAGGCACGGCGAGGAGGAGCGCAACGCCCTGAATCGCGACAGCGCCGCCCTGATTTCCAGGCTCAAGCTCGTCGTCAGCGGGGGCGCGCCCCTGGCTTCGGGAATCTTCGAGAGCTACCGGCGCATGGGGGTTACCGTGTACGAGGGGTACGGCCTTACAGAGACGTCCCCCATCGTCACCGTCAACCCGCCGGGGAAGACCAGGAAGGGATCGGTCGGAATCCCGCTGCCCGGGGTCGAGTTGCGCATCGACGAGCCGGATCCCCGCGGCTGTGGCGAGATCCTCGTGCGCGGGCCCAACGTCATGCCCGGGTATCTCGACAGTCCCGAACTGACCGCCGAGGTCCTCATGGACGGCTGGTTGCACAGCGGCGACATCGGCTACCTCGACGACGACGGGTACCTGTTCATCACCGGCCGCTGCAAGGACCTGATCGTCACCGGCGCGGGCAAAAACGTCTACCCCGGTGAAGTGGAGGGGCTGTACCGCGGCCTGCCCGAGGTGGCGGAGCTGAGCGTAGTCGGGGTGAGGTCGCCGCGCACCCTGAGCGAGGAAGCTCACGGAGTGGCGGTCCTGGAGGAGGGGGCCGGGGAAGCCGCGGCCGCGAGGGTGAAGGAGGCGGCGTACGGGATTTCCCGCCACCTGCCGACCTACCAGCGGATTCAACGCCTGCACGTGCGCAGCCGGCCGCTGCCGCGCAACCACGCCGGTGAAGTCGACCGGACCCGGGTGCTGGAGGAGCTGCAGCATCAGCTGCATGGCGCCGAGGTCGAGGTCGACGAAAGCCTGGCGCCGTGGGAGAGGTCGGTCTACGACCTGCTGAGCAGGATAACGGGACTGACGGCGGCAGAGGTGCTCGCCCACGGCGACGCCCCCCTCAACAGCCTGCTCGATTCGTTGATGTCGGTCGAGTTCGCCGCGGTCGTCGAGGAGACGCTCGGCCGTTCGCTTCCCCGGGAGATCCACCGCAGCCCCACGCTGAGAAGCCTGATGGATAAACTGGAGCCTCTGTTTGCGGACGCGGGAAAGGAGGTCGTTTCCTCCGTGAACGAGGGCGGGTACTGGACCCGGGCGCTGCGGGGAGAAGACGGGAACAGGGAACACCGGCGCCCGGCCGAAGGCGGTTCCGGCGCCCTGCGGGAAGCATTCTGGAGCGCCGGTGGGGGATTGTTCCGCCTCTATTTTTCGCTGAAGGCCAGGGGACTGGAGCACCTTCCAGCCGACCGTCCCTACGTGATCGCAGCCAATCACTCGAGCCATCTCGACGCCCCCTCCATACTGCTGGCGGTCAGGCCTCACGTCGACCGCCTCAGCCTCGCCGCGGCAAGGGACTACTTCTCCAGGTCGCCGCTGCTGAGCTGGTTCCTGCACACCATGCTCGACGCCGTCCCCTTCGACCGGCAGGAGGAGTTCCTCGAAAGCCTGCTGGCCCTGCGCCGCCTGATCGGGGTGCGCAGGCCGCTGCTGGTCTTTCCGGAGGGAACGCGGTCCCCGAGCGGCCGGCTGCAGCCGTTCAGGACCGGGGTGGGTCTGCTGGCGGTGGAGCTCGACCTGCCGATCGTGCCGGTGCACGTCCTCGGTACCCGGGAAGCGCTGCCGAAACACGGCCGTTTTCCCCGCCGCAACCCGGTGCGGCTGAACTTCGGACCCCCCGTGGAGATGGCCCCGTACGCCGCCCGCCGCCAGCGCCTGGGGAACTACGAGGTCTACAGGGAGGTCACCGCGCAGGTGCGGCGGGAGATCGCGCGCCTCGCCGGGAAAGCGGAGGAAGGCGGCAACAGCGCCGCCGGGGCGACGGGCTGATGTACCCCTACTGGCTGGAAATCGGCGGCTTCAAGCTGCCCACCTTCGGTCCCATGGTCGTTCTCGGTTTCCTAACCGGCCACTTCTTCATCCAGAAGGAATTGCGCCGCAAGGGAATAGACCCCGAGCTCGCCTCCTCCATCCTCACCGCCGGCATCCTCGCCGGCCTCGCCGGAGCCAAGCTCTACTTCATCCTCTTCGAGCTTCCACCGGGCGCCACCTGGAGCGAGTCCTTCGGCGCCGTGTTCTCCGGCAGCGGCCTAACCTGGCACGGCGGCTTCTTCCTGGCGACGGCCGCGGTCATCTGGGTGGTGCGCCGCCGCGGTGCGCCTTTGCCGGAGGTGGCCGACGCCGTCGGCATCGGCCTGGCGATCGGCTACGCCATCGGCAGAATCGGCTGCCAGCTGGCCGGCGACGGCGACTACGGCGTGCCTACCGATCTGCCCTGGGGGATGGCCTACCCGGACGGCGTCGTCCCCACCTACGAGAAAGTCCATCCGGCCCCGGTCTACGAGACCCTGATGGGATTGGCGATCTTCGCCGTCCTCTGGTCGACGCGGATGCGCCTGCGGGTGCCCGGCACCACGTTTTTCCTCTACATGATGCTCAGCGGCGGCGCCCGTTTCGCAGTGGAGTTCATTCGCCTGAATCCGGTCGTGGCCTGGGGCCTGACCGGGGCGCAGCTTATCAGCCTGACGCTGATGATTGCAGGAATCGCGGGGACCGTACACCTGCTGAGGTCCGGCCCGGAAGCGCGCGACCGCCGAAGCCCCGATGGCTGAGACCGATTCGGGAGAGGCCCCGCGGCGCCGGGACCGGCATCCGCGGGTGTCCGCCTTCCGGCAGGTCGCCGATTTCCGCGCCCACCTCGAGGCCATCGGGGCCTCGCTTCCCTGTGACGAGGCACCGCTGCCGGCACCCGAATCGCCGCTGGCACAGCCCTGCGAAATTGGCGAAAGGCGTGCGGGAAACCGCTTCGCCATCCAGCCGATGGAGGGCTGGGACGGCACCGGGGACGGCATGCCCACCGATTTCGTGCGCCGCCGCTGGCGCAACTTCGGGCGCAGCGGCGCCAAGCTGATCTGGGGAGGCGAGGCGTTTGCCGTGTGCCCCGAGGGGAGGGCCAATCCCAACCAGCTGATGGCTTGCGCCACGACCCGCGACGGAGTTCGGGAGCTGTGGGAGATCCTCACCGCGGCGCACCGGGAGCGCTTCGGCTCTGCCGACGACCTCGTGGTCGGCCTTCAGCTGACCCATTCGGGACGCTTCTGCCGGCCCTTCCGCAAGGACCGGATGGAGCCCTGCATCGCCTACCGGCACCCCATCCTCGACCGCAGGTTCGGACTCGACCCCGGCCATGCACCCGTCACCGACGACTACCTGCAACGGCTGATCGAGCTCTACGTCGAAGCGGCCTGCATCGCCCGCGACGCAGGGTTCCACTTCGTCGACGTCAAGCACTGCCACGGCTATCTCGGTCACGAGCTGCTGAGCGCGCGCACGCGCCCCGGCAGGTTCGGCGGCTCATTCGACAACCGCACCCGCTTTTGCCGGGAAATCGTCGAGGGCATCAATAGTGAGGCACCTCAACTTCAAGTAGGAGTGCGCCTTAGTGTCTATGACTTCGTGCCGTTTCGAGCCGGTCCCGGCGAAGTCGGAGGCAAGCCCGGTACCGGGGTCCCCGAACCCTTCGACACCCTTCTGCCCTACCAGTACGGGTTCGGCCTCGACCCCCGCGACCCGCTGGAAATCGATCTCGACGAGCCCCGCCGCTTCATTGCCGCCCTCGGCGAGTGGGGGGTGAACCTCGTCAACCTCACCTGCGGCAGCCCCTACTACAACCCCCACATTCAGCGTCCGGCGCTGTTCCCGCCCTCCGACGGGTACCAGCCGCCCGAGGACCCGCTCGCCGGGGTGGCCAGGCAGATCGCCGCCGCCGCCCGGCTGAAGAGGTCGTTCCCGGACCGTGTGTTCGTGGGATCGGGTTACAGCTACCTGCAGGAGTTCCTGCCCCACGTCGCCCAGGCCGCGGTGCGTTCGGGGGCCGTCGATTTCGTCGGTCTGGGCCGCATGGTGCTGTCGTACCCCGACCTGCCGCACGATCTGCTCCACGGCGGGGGCCAGCTGGCCCGCAAGCTGATCTGCCGCACCTTCAGCGACTGCACCACCGCCCCGCGCAACGGCATGGTCAGCGGCTGCTTCCCTCTCGACGATTTCTACAGGAGCTCGGAAGCCGCGCAGCGGCTCAAGGAACTCAAAGCCAGCGCGCGCAAATCCGGGTAAGAAACGCGACCGGATTCACGCGGAATTGCGCGAGGGCAGGGATTGTAGCCGGAGCAGAGGAACCGTCCGCCGGCTCAGGGGAGGATTTCAGCCAGAGCCGGGGAGGCCTTGAGGCCGTGCCCTGACAGCACGGCGACGATGGTGGCGCCGGGGGGAGGGGGGGAAGGGCTTTCGATCAGCTTCCGCAGCCCATTCCAGACCACAGCGGAAGTCGGTTCGACGCAGAAGCCGGCCTTGCCGAGCGTTGCCGCTCCCGCGGCGATCTCCTCTTCGACGACAGAGACGGCCGTTCCCCCGGAGGCGCGGATCGCGTGCAGCACCTCGCGGTCCCGGACCGGGGCCGGCAGGGCGATTCCTTCCGCCAGGGTCGGCTGCGGATCGCAGGCCGGCTCTACTCGCACGGCGCCGGTGCGCACGGCGTCGCAGACGGCGGCGACGTTGGCCGCCTGCACCGCAACCAGCCGCGGCAGACGCGCTATGACGCCGGCGGCGAGCAGGTCGGAAAACCCCTCGAACAGCCCCAGCAGGATGCTCCCGGCTCCGACGGGGCAGAGGACGAAATCGGGCGCCGCCCAGCCGAGCTGTTCGGCGATCTCGTACGCCATGCTGCGAATCCCTTCGAGGAAGAGCGGGTGCCAGAGGTGGGAGGCGTAGGCGCTGCCGGTGGCCTCGACGTGCTCGAGCAATGCCTCGGTCGCCCGCGGGCGCGGCCCGGGAACCCGCACCAGCTCGGCCCCGTACAGCCGGATCTGCGTCAGCTTTCCCGCGGAGGCGGATTGCGGGCAGAATACCTTCAGGGAGATTCCGGAACGGGCGCAGTAGGCCGCCATCGAGGCCCCGGCATTCCCGGACGAATCCTCGACCGCTTCCTCGACACCGACTGATTTCAGGTAGCTGACGAGGGTGGCGGCGCCGCGGTCCTTGTAGGACCCGGTCGGAAGGGTGTACTCGCACTTAAAAAGCACCCCCTCCCGTCCGAGCTCCCGAGGCGCCACCGGGACCAGGGGAGTCGCCTGCTCGCCGAGGGAGATCACCTCCTCGAAAGCCGGAAGGGCCTCGCGGTAGCGCCACATGCCGGGAGGCCGCGCGGCGATCTCGGCGAGGGGAAAGGCGCGGTCCAGGGAGAAGGAGAGGGCTCCCCCGCACTCGGGGCAGCGGTGGAAGGGGATGGCGAAGCCGAAATCCGCCTCGCAGCCCCTGCACAGAATGCTGCCCCTCATCGCAGACGCACCCACTGGCGTGCGGCCGTCCCCCGCCAGCTAGCCTGTGACCGCCCCTTCGGAAGCGGACGAGACCAGCTTTGCGTACTTGGCCATGACGCCGGTCCGGTAGCGCGGCTCCGGCGCCTTCCAGTCCCGCAGTCTCGCGGCGATCTCGTCGTCGTCGAGGGCGGCGTCGAGACGCTGGGCCTCGGTGTCGATGGTGATCTCGTCGCCGTCCCGAACCGCGGCAAGCGGACCCCCGCGAGCCGCTTCCGGGGAGACGTGTCCGAGCATCAGGCCGCGGGTCGCACCGGAGAAGCGGCCGTCGGTTATCAGCGCCACCGAGTCTCCGAGGCCGGCTCCCATGATGGCGCCGGTCACGTGCAGCATTTCGCGCATGCCGGGCCCCCCGACCGGCCCTTCGTAGCGGATGACGACCACGTCCCCTTGGGAGACGGTGCCGTTCTCGATCGCCGGCAGGACCTCTTCCTCGCGCTCGAACACCCGGGCCGGTCCCACGTGCCGGGTGCGCTCGTACCCGGCCAGCTTAACGACGCAGCCTTCGGGAGCGAGGTTGCCGTGCAGGATCACCAGGCCGCCGCTCGCCTTGATCGGCTTGTCGACCGGCCGGACCACCTCCTGCCCCGGGGTTTCGCGGGCGGCTTCAGCCTCCTCGCCGATGGTGCGTCCGGTGACCGTCAGGCACTGCTCGCGCAGCACCCCGGCCTGCTGCAGCCGCCTGGCGACCAGGGCGATGCCCCCGGCCCGGTGGAGATCCGGGGCGACGAACAGGCCCCCCGGTTTCAGGCTGACCATGAGCGGGGTGGCGCTGCTGATTTCCTGGAAATCGTCGAGCTCGAGGTCGATGCCGAATTCACGCGCGATCGCAAGCATGTGGAGCACCCCGTTGGTCGAGCCCCCCGTGGTGGCGATGGCGGCGATGGCGTTTTCGACTGCAGCCCGGGTGACGATATCTCCGGGGCGTACCCCGCGGCGCACGAGGTCGACGGCGAGGCGTCCGATTTCCACGGCGACCTCCTGCTTGTTCGGGTCGGTGGCCGGCACCGAGCCGCTGCCCATGGCGGCGATGCCGAGCATCTCGACCGCGGTGGCCATGGTGTTGGCGGTGAACTGGCCTCCGCAGGCGCCCGCACCTGGGCAGGCGGCGTCCTCGATTCCCTTGAGGCCGGCGGCGTCGAGGCGCCCCTTGGCGTGGGCACCCATGGCTTCGAACACGTCCTGGATGGTGACGTCGCGGCCCTCGAATTTCCCCGGCATGATGCTGCCGCCGTAGAACACGAGCGACGGTATCTGCAGGCGTCCCAGGGCCATCGCCGCGCCGGGAGTCGTCTTGTCGCACCCGGTCATGGCGACGAGCCCGTCGAGCATGTGGCCGCGGGCGACCAGCTCCATGGAGTCGGCGATCACCTCGCGGCTGACGAGGGAGGTCTTCATCCCCTCCGTACCCATGGTGATGCCGTCGGAGACGGTCACGGTGTTGAACTCCAGCGGCGTTCCCCCCGCCTCGCGAACCCCCTTTTTTACGAACTCCGCCAGGCGGCGCAGGTGGTAGTTGCAGGGGCCGATCTCCGTCCAGGTATTGGCGATTCCGATCAGTGGCTTCGACAACGCCTCGTCGCCGTACCCCACGGCCTTGTACATCGCCCGCGCGCCGGCCCGGTGGGGGCCCTCGACGATGGTTCTGCTGTGCTGTCTCATGTCGGTCATGTCGCTTCTGCCATGCCTTTCTCGGATGAATTCGGCCGCTTTCGGCGGGATCGGGCAGGCACTAGCTCGGGGCTAGCCGATTCACAGGGGAGAAGTGCCCACACCTGCGCGACCCGAGTGCAGGAATTTCAAGGAGAAGATAGGGTCCTGGGGGACAGTTCAGCGAAACCGCGGCGTCCCGTCCGTCCTCGAGCAGATGCGGAATATCAGGCCGCCCGCGGCGGGCCGCCCGGCCTGCTTCACCCCGCTGCCGCGGCTTCGACTGCTCCCCGGCAGGCCGCCCGGGTCCTTTCCAGATCGAAGCAATCAAGCTGGTTGCGGCGCAGCAGGCGGGTGGCGACCTCCATCGCCTCGGCTTCCGACATCAGCCCCTCGGCGACCTCGGCCTCCAGGGTGCGCGTCAGCCAGCGGCGCGTCTGGATGGCGTAGGCGGTGGCGCTGGTGGGATTGCCGGTGTCGCCGCCGAAGGCGAACAGCTTGTTGACCGGGGCGGCGTGAAGGAAGCGGCGCACGAAATCCCCGGAGCTGTACGGGTCGATCGACCAGGCCCAGCAGAGATCGGCATACACGTTGCGGTAATGCTTTGTCAGGGCGACGAGCTCGTCGCAATACGGGTAGGCGATGTGCATCAGGACGAAGCGGCATTCCGGGTACCTCGCCAGCAGGGCGCAGAGGTTGCCCCCCTTGATGAAATCGACCGGCATGCGGTCGTTGCCGGCGTAGTACCCGGTGTGGAGCTTGAAGGGGAGGTTGTGCTCCGCGGCGAGCTCGCAGCCCCGCGCCCAGCACCAGTCGCCGAGGACGTTGCGCGTTTCCGGCGCCAGCGACTCGCCGCCCAGGGCGCGCTCGAGAACCGGGGCTGCCTCGGCCTCGCTGCGTTCCCGCCAGGCGAGGGTGCGGCTGTACGCGTGCTGCGCCTTCACCGCGATGGCGCAGGCGGCGTACTTGTCGAAGATGGCCCCCATGGCCTGGCTCAGGGTGGCCGTATCGGTAACGGCAACGCCAGTTTCCCGCTCGACCGCCTCGGGGTCGACGTCGCCGCGGCAGAACGCCGCCCAGCTGATGTCGTAGAAGAAGAACTCCGGTCCGGAGGCGTCCGGCAGGCAGGGCCAGCAGCCGTCGTCGGTCTGGGTGTGGTCGAGGTTGGCGACCTCGGTCAACAGGCGGTAGCGCCCCCCGGGCCGGCGCCACTCCATCAATCGCGCCTGCGCCCGCTCGAACTCCGCGGCCGACCAGTCCCTGAGGCCGTAGAGCTCCTCCCCCAGTATCCGCACCGCCTCCCCGTACCCGGTGAAACGAATCGCCTCCCAGGCGTCGCGGATGCCGTCGAAGCGCGCCCCGAGGTCCGGGTCCCCCGCATCGGTCAATCGCTGCAGCGCCTCGCGAGAGGCTCCGGCAGTGTGCAGGTCCGCGGGAACGTAGTTGGTGAAGAGGTCGACGAGAACGTCCGCAGGACCCTGGTCGACCCAGTCCGCCTCCTTTTTCAGGTGTTCGTGGGTATCGCAGATAGCGGTCCGATCGATGTGCTGCTGCAGGTCAGTAGCCATGGTAGGCTCCAGGTTACGAGATGGCATAATCCCGGAGCATACTGACCTGCCCGCGCGGGTGTCAACCGACCTGCCCTGCTTGCCTCTCCAGCGGGCGCCGGGTAACGTACCTGGCCATGAGCTGGCACCCCTGGATCGTCCACTACGCGATCGCCCTGCTTCCGGTCGGCGTCCTTGTCGACCTGGCCGCGGTTTTCTGGCGGCGACCGGCCTGGCACACGACGGGATACGCACTGCTTCTGCTCGGAACCGCAGCCGCGGCCGCAGCGGTGATCACCGGGAACCAGGCGGCCCTGCCGTACCGAGACGATGAGGCGGTAAGCGAGCTGGTGCAGCGCCACGACGACTGGGGATCTGCCGCTTTCATCCTGTTTCTGGCAATCCTCCTCGGACGCCTGCCGCTGCAGCTGCGGGGACGGACCCAGGGCCGGGCCCTGCGGTGCCTGGTAATCGCCGCTCTTGCCGGCTGCGGTGTCCTGTACACGGCCAGTCTGTACGGCGGTGAGCTCGTTTATCGCCACGGAGTAGGGGTGCAGCGACAGGGAGCCGGTTCCGGCACCCTGAGGCAACCACTGGAGGAGGCCAGAGGCACCGGTCCGGCAGGTGTCGAAGTCAGTCGGTGAGGGAGGGGATCTCCGATTTCCAAGCCGGGCGGTTTGGATCGGGGTTCCGCTGCGGACGCGGTGGTTATTTTAAAAAGCTACCCGGGCCAGGACGGAACAATCCCGGCCCGGCTCAGGAATAGATCTCGATGACAGGAAGCCCCTGAGCACAATGCGTTTCAGGGGTTACCTGGTCTGCGCGGGAAGGTCCTTGGGACCTCGAGCTCAGGACTTCAATTCGCGACAGGTCCCATCCTCCTGCGCGACGATGACTAGGTCAGCGAGGCCGACGAAGAGGCCGTTCTCCACCACTCCAGGGATCCGGTTGATGTCCTCCTCGACAGCCGCGGCATTCCCGATCCCTTCCTCGAAGCTGCAGTCCAGAATGTAGTTGCCGTTGTCGGTCAGGTATTCGCCTCCACCGGTGTTGCGGCGCATCAAGGCGGAGCTGGCGAATTCCATCAACCTGGTGCGGGCGAGCGCCCAGGCGAAGGGGAGGACTTCCACCGGCAGCGGGCTTCTTGTTCCGAGGCGGTCGACCAGTTTCGACGGGTCGACGATGATGATTTCCCTGGTGCTCGCCGCGGCGACGATCTTTTCGCGAAGAAGGGCGCCGCCGAGGCCCTTGACGAGGTTGAGGTCGGGGTCGACCTCGTCAGCGCCGTCGATCGTCAAGTCGATAGCCGGCTTTTCCTCGAGGCTCGTTATCTTCAGGCCAACCTCCCGGCCGAGGCGTCCGGATGCCTCCGACGTCGGCACGCAGCAAATGTTGAATCCCTCGGCAGCGCAGCGTTCGCCGAGGGCACGGATGGCGTATTCCGCGGTCGATCCGGAGCCGAGGCCGACGACCATTCCGTCGTGGACCTGCTCGACCGCTTTTCTTCCTGCGAGTTGCTTGAGCTGCTTAGACATGGATGCATTTATAACCAGGTTTCGGGGAAATCTCCGAAGGCAGGGTCGGAATGTAGGATCGCCCGGCCGCGGCGATCAACGGGCTCCCTAGGGGAAGGGTGGCACCCTGCCCGCGCTCCTTGCCGGGCGGGGAATCAGTTGGCAGTATAGCGGCAGCTCCCGGATGAAGAACCTGCGATGAAGACCGTAGCCCACTGCGCCACTCCCTTTCTTCCCGAGACCGGCTCCTGGATCTACAGCCAGCTGGCCTCGCTGCAGTCGTACCGGGCGGTCGCCCTCACCCAGGAGGCCAGGAACCTCGAGCAGTACCCTGTCGCGGCGGTCTTCACCGCCGAGTCGTTCGGGTTTGTAAAGTCGGCTGCCAACCGCCTGATACGCCGCATTACCGGACAGTACCCATTTTACCAGGGAGTGCTGCGGGCGCACCAAGCCGATCTCATTCACGCGCACCACGGCTTCCAGGGGGTTCGCTGCCTGGGGGCCAGGCGCCGTTCCGCCCTGCCGATGGTGACGTCGTTTTACGGCGCCGACGCCACACAGGCGGCCCGCAATCCGAAATGGCGGGCGCTATTTCAGCGCCTGTTCCACGAGGGAGAGCTGTTTCTCGCGGAGGGGAGCTCCATGGCCGCGCAGTTGGGCCGCATCGGGTGCCCGGAAGAAAAGGTCGCCGTCCACCATCTCGGAGTCGATCTCGCCCGCATACCGTTCGATCCACAGGCTGCCGGGGAGCAGACCCGCGTTCTGATCTGCGCCTCGTTTCGGGAAAAGAAGGGGATCCCCGACGGGATCAGAGCGCTCGCGCGCGCCCGCGAGCGCTCCGGGGCCGACGTCCGGCTCGTGCTGGTCGGGGACGGTCCGGAGCGGCCTGCGGTCGAGGAAGCGCTGGCGGCGACGGGAATCGGGCGGTGCACCGAGCGCCTGGGGTTCCTCCCTTATTCGCGACTCCTCGAAGAGCTGGGCCGCTGTCACATCCTGCTCCAGCCGAGCAGGACCGCGGCGGATGGGGACGGGGAGGGAGGTGCCCCGGTGATTCTGCTCGAGGCGCAGGCCGCGGGGATGCCGGTGGTGGCGACCCGTCACGCCGATATTCCCGAGTACGTCGTCGATGAAACCAGCGGTCTGCTCGCCGGGGAAGGGGATGTCGAAGGCCTGGCGGACAGGCTGGTGGCCCTGCTCGAGAATCCCTCGCGGTGGCCGGCGATGGGACGAGCGGGCCGCGCCCACGTCGAGAACCAGTACAACGCCAGCCGCCAGACGCGAGCGTTGGAGTCGATCTACGACACCCTTGCATAGCAGTAGGCGTCCTCGCTCGGGGACCGGGGTGCCGGAGCCACGGCCTATGCCATCAGCGCCGGTAACAACGCGGCGGAAAAACGGAGCCCGCGCCGAACAGGGCTCGGCCGGCCTTTCCGGGTCACTGATTCCCTGGGGGTGTCTCCGGGGCTGACCGGCAACAGCGGAAGCCGATCAGGTCGAGCCGGTAATCGGGGGTTAGGCGCAGGCCGTAACGGCCATCGACGCGGGCGAAGTTGACGCTGTTGAACCAGGAGCCTCCGCGCACCACCCGCCACCGCCTGTCCGCGTCGTACCAGCCGTCCGTCCACTCCCAGACATTGCCGATCATGTCCTGTACGCCGTGAGGGGAGATGCATTCGGGGTGGAGGCCGCTGGCCGCAGGTCCGCTGCGAATCCAGCGCCCGTCATGGAAAAAGGGGACGTTGCAGCGCCGGGGTTCGTATTCGTCGCCGTATCCGAACCGGAAGTTTTCCGGCCCCCGGCAGGCGATCCCCCACTCCCGCTCCGAACAGAGCCGCTTGCCCCGCGATCTGCAAAGTTCCAGGGCTTCGTGCCAGCTGACCCCGACGGTCGGAAGCACTCCTTCGATATTGGGGAACTCGAACCTGTCGATGGAGAACCCGGCCAGCTCGATCATGCCGGCGTCGGTTTCGGCCATCCGCCCCTTCGAAGCGGTTTCCGCTTCGGTTCGCACAGGGGAGCACAGGAGGAGGGAAAGCAGGATGGGGAACGGAATGGCAGTGTATCTCATAGACGATTGCTGGGGAAGCCGCGGCCCGAGGCGCTATTGTCGTTTCGCCCACGGACCGGGAGGACGGGCTGCATGGATGGGAAACTATGTCAGTTGCGGACCGGTTCCAACCAGGGTTTCCGGTTCCGATGGCATGGCAGCCGCAAACGCGGTCACAGCGATGCCGAGGCCGGCTCGAGGACGGAATCAGGGCCCGGGAAGCCCAGGGGCGGCGCTCCCTTTCGGGTCGTGGCGAACTCTTGACATGCCCTGTAGCGACAGTACTTTCTCGCGATGGCGCGGAAGGGGGTGTTTATTCTCGCATTTAGGTGGTACGCAGCCCATCGGGCGCCGCCCCGGAAATACCGCCGCTCGACACATTTCCAAACACATTTCGGAGGTCGCCGGACTTGCTTTCCGAATCTCTGACCAAACGGGAGCGCCTCGTCCTCGAGGCCCTCGTCAGGGCCTATGTCGATTTGCGTACCCCGGTCGGGTCGAGAACCATCCTGCGGCGCGAGGGCTTCGAGTTCAGTCCGGCGACCATGCGCAAGACGCTGTCGAGCCTGGAGCGCAAGGGGTTCGTTCGGCAACCGCACACCTCAGCGGGAAGGCTCCCTACGGACGAGGGCTACCGCTTCTTCGTCGACGAGGGACAGACGCAGAAACTGGATCTGACAGCAGAGGAGTTCGAGTCCCTGCGCAGCAATCTCGAAGAGGTGTTCCAGCAGGTTCGCGCCGACGAGATCCACGGACAGCTCGCCGCCATCCTGGGGGACGTTTCCAACCAACTCGGACTGGCGCTGGCACCCCGGTTCGAACAGGCGGTTTTCCAGGGTCTGGAGCTGGTGCGGCTGACCTCGCAGCAGCTGCTGCTGGTGGCCGTCTTGGGCCGCGGACCGGTGCAGAGCCTGGTTATCGAGGTCGACTCCGAGGTCTCGGAGTCCGATATGAATGCCGTCAGGCAACTGCTCAACGAGCGTCTCGCCGGTCTCACGATGAGCGAGATCAGGTCGACTGCCAGAGAGCGGCTGGGCGGCATGAGGACCTCACACCCGCAACTCCTGCGGGTCGTGCTGGACGAAATCGAATCGCTGCTGGCGCCGCCCGGCCACGGCCTGTTCGTAGCCGGGGCGCGCCACATTTTCGAACAGCCGGAGTTCAGCGATTCGTCCGAAGTCGCCGGGCTGGTGGACCTGCTGGAGCGCAAGGAAGTGCTCGCCGACCTGCTTGCTGGCCGCGAGGGCGTGGTGGTGACGATAGGCGAGGAGAACGAGCCCATGGAGATGCGCCAGTGCAGCGTCGTAACGGCCAGCTACACCACGCAGGACGCCGTTGGCGTGCTGGGAATAATCGGGCCGACGCGAATGCCCTACAAGCGCCTCGTAGCCCTGCTGAACTACACCGCTTCCCGCACCGCTGACTTCGTCGGTTGACGTTCGGGCAGTGCCTTCCTTTTACAAACAAACCGGCCGGTGCGACCGGGCCGACGACAGCACTTTCCTATCACAGGCATAGTAACAGACAGGCGCCATGAACAGATTCACCAGCGAGGAGACCTCGCCATCCGACAGCGACGGCAGCGAGCAGGAGACCCGGGCGGAGGGTGGTTCGGCCGCCCGGGAGTCGCCGTCGACCGGTGACACCCCCGATTTGTCTGAGACCGCGTCGACCGATCTCGGGGATGGAGCAGGTCCCGGAGACCGCGCCGGTCCCGAAGACCTGACCGAACGGCAGGACCGCGGCAGCGAAGAGGATGCCCCGGCAGAAGAAGAGGAGACCACGCCGGATGACGAGTCCCTCGTTGAGCTGGAAAAAGCCCGCGCCGAAGCCGCCGACAACTACGACCGCTACCTGAGGGCCGCGGCAGAGCTGGACAATTTCCGCAAGCGGGCGGTTCGCATGCGGGCGGAGTCGCGCGAGGAAACCCTGCGCGACCTTCTCCTCCAGATCGCTCCCCTGATGGACAACATGAGGCGGGCCCTCGCTCAGGAAGCCGCCGAAGCCCAGTCCCTGAAACAGGGTGTAGAGCTCATCCTGTCCCAGTTTCAGACGATCCTGAACGGCTACGGTCTCGAGGAGATCGAGGCCGCGGGGAAACCCTTCGACCCCAACCTCCACGAGGCCATGCTGGAGGTGGAGAGCGCCGACTGCGAGCCCGGCACGGTCCTGGAGGAGATGGAAAAGGGGTACCGGCTGAGGGAGAAGGTCTTGCGGCCGGCGCGCGTAGTCGTCGGCAAGGCTCCCGCGAAAAAGGGGGAAAGTGAAGAGAGCGGCGAGAAATAAGGGCCGCCATGGAGGGCGGGTCTGATGGCGAAACGCGATTACTACGAAGTTCTCGGAATTCAGCCAGAGGCTTCGGACGCCGACATCAAGAGCGCCTACCGCAAGCAGGCCCTCAAATACCACCCCGACCGCAATCAGGGGGACAGCGAAGCGGAGGCGAAATTCAAGGAGGCCTCCGAAGCCTACGAGGTCCTGAGCGACCCGGAGAAGAAATCGGCCTACGACCGCTACGGCCATGCCGGGATCGAAAGCAACTTCGGCTCAGGCGGTTTCCAGTGGTCGGACTTCACGCATGCTTCTGATTTCGAGGACCTGTTCGGGGATCTCTTCGGCGACATCTTCGGCAGCAGCCGCCGGCAGCGAGGTCCGTCCGGGCCGCCGAAAGGGCGGGATCTCAAGGTCGCCGTCGAGCTCACTCTCGAAGAGATCGCTATCGGGGTCGAGAAGAAAATTCACCTCAACCGCCAGGGGCGGTGCGGCGAATGCGGTGGTTCGGGCGCCGCCTCCGGATCCTCGCCTCGCCGTTGTGAAACCTGCGGCGGGGTAGGCAAGGTGCAGCAGGTCTCGCGCTCCTTCTTCGGACAGTCTGTGACGGTGACAGCGTGCCCCACCTGCCAGGGTGAGGGGAAGGTCATTGCCGATCCCTGCCGCGAGTGCCGCGGCGAGGGAACCGTAAGGGACAGGGCCACCCTTACGGTCAGGATTCCGGCCGGTGTCAGTCGCGGCAACTACATCCCGTTGCGGGGGGAGGGAGACGCGGGCCGTCGCGGCGGCCCGGCAGGCGATTGTCAGGTCTTCATCGAGGAGCAGCCGCACCCGGACTTCGTGCGGGAGGGAAACGATGTGCTCTACCGCCTGCCGATCACCATCAGCCAGGCCGCCCTCGGGGACAACGCCCAGGTGCCGACTCTGGTCGGCAAGGTCAGGATGCCCATCCCGGAAGGGACCCAGTCGGGTCACGTGCTGAGACTGCGCGGCAAGGGGATTCCCGATGTCGACGGTCGCGGCGTCGGCGACCAGCTGGTCGAGATCGCGGTCTGGACCCCCACCCACCTGAGCGCGAAGGAGCGCCGTCTTTTCGAGGAGCTCGATCGCCTCGACAAGGATCGTGCGGCCAGGGAAGGCAGAGGTTTTTTCGACCGCATGCGGGACGCCTTCCGTGGGTGAACGGACGGCCTCGGTGCCGCGCACGGTACCCGCGAACGCAACCGTTCCGGGAGTGCGCAACATCGTTGCGGTAGCCAGCGCCAAGGGAGGGGTGGGCAAGTCCACCGTCAGCGTCAACCTAGCGCTGAGCGCCGCCGGCACTGGGGCGCGGGTCGGCCTCCTGGACGCCGATATCTACGGGCCCAGCGCCCCACTGATGCTCGGGATCAAGGAGCAGCCGGAGTTGACGGACGGCGATCGCCTGCTTCCGATCCTCCGCCGCGGCGTCGCCGTCATGTCGATGGGATTCATCGCCGACGAGAACACCCCCGTGGTCTGGCGCGGTCCACTGTTGGCGCAGGCTGTGCAGCAGTTTCTCGGCCAAGTCGAATGGGGGGAGCTCGACTGTCTCTTCATCGACCTCCCTCCCGGTACGGGAGATATCCCCCTGACTCTCAGCCAGGCGGTGGCCCTGTCGGGGGCCGCAATCGTCACGACCCCGCAGGACGTCGCCCTCGACGACGTCGAGCGCGGCATCGCCATGTTCGACAAGGTCGAGGTCGAGGTGTTGGGGCTCATAGAGAACATGAGCTACTACGACTGTCCGTCGTGTGGCAAACGCCATCGTCTTTTCGGGGAAGGCGGGGGCCGGGCTCTCGCAGAGCGCCTCGACATTACCTTCCTCGGGGAGATCCCGATATCGCAGAGAATCCGGTCGGGTGGGGATCGCGGCCATCCGGTAGCGGCAGGCAGCGGCGGCGAGGAGAAACGGATTTTCGACTCCCTCGCAGCCCGGGTGTTGGCGTCGCTGGAGGACTTGCCTGCCCCGTGAGCCCGACAGCGGCGAGTTGGCAGCGCGTCGCCCTCACCTTACGCGGCAAGGATGTAGATGCCGCGGTCGGACTCTGCTTCGACTGCGGCAGCACCGGCGTCGAGGTGATCGACGAGGCCAGTGACACGTCCACAATCGTCGCCTACTTCGAGAATGAGCCTCCCTCGGCACAGCGGCCTCTCCGTTCTACTCTTGAAGAGGCGCTCAAAGGGGGCGCAATCTCGCCACTGGGCATCGACTCAGACTCCATCGCCGACCGCGACTGGAACGCGGAATGGCGGCGTTTCTACAAGGAAGTGCGGCCAACCCCCGACATGGTCGTCCACCCTCCCTGGATCGAGGTCGAGACCTCCCCCGGAGACATCGCCATCGCAATCGAGCCTGCGATGGCCTTCGGGACTGGCACCCACGAGTCGACACAGCTGTGCCTCGAAGGGCTCGCGGGCACGGAACTGCGCGGGCGGCGCTGCCTCGACGTCGGCACCGGCACCGGCATTCTGGCGATTGCCGCGGTCAAACTCGATGCGAGGGAGGTGGTCGCCGTCGATGTCGATTCCGACGCCGTCAACTGTGCGCGGAAAAACGTGGAGGCCAACCTCGGATCGAATGCGGATGGCGCCCGCGGCCGCGTGTGCGTCCTCCTCGGCAGCGTCGAGGCCGCCGGAGAGGGCCCTTTCGACGTGATCGCCGCCAATCTCGAGAGCCGATTCCAGCTTCCGATCCTGCCTGTCTTGCGGAAATTGATCGCCGCCGACGGGAGAATCCTGTTTTCCGGTCTTCTGGCCGCCGAGCGGGATCGATTCGAATCCCGGTTGTGCGAGGCAGGCCTCGCCGTCGTTCGCCGCTGGGAGAGGAACTGCTGGCTCGGTATTTCCGCCCGCCCGTTGTGAGCCCCCGCACAAGAGGGAGAAAATGCCTTCCTTTCTCGTACACCCCGATGATATCGTCGCCGATCGGCTGACGCTGCGGGGGGATGAAGCCCACCACGTCACTGTCCGCAGGTATTCCGTCGGAGACTTCGTCGAGGTTGTCGACGGGCAGGGGGGATTCTACCGTGTGCGCATCGATAGAATCGAGCGCACCTCGGTGCACGGCCTTATTATGGACAGAGAGCCTGAGCGCGGCGAAAGTCCGGTGCGGCTCCATCTCGCCGCGGCGGTGATGAAGGGCAGTCATCGCTTTGATCATGTCGTCGAAAAGGCGACGGAGGTCGGAGTGGCCTCGATCCGGCCGATGATGGCGGAAAGGGGGGTTGCGACCGGAAGCCGTTCTCAGCGCTGGCAGCGCTTGGCGCGGGAGGCGGCAAAACAATGCGGTCGCTCCCAGGTACCTCAGGTAAGGGAGCCACGTGACTTCGAGGATGCTCTGGCTGCCTTGCTGCGCGATTGCGGCACCGTGGTGATGGCTTCGGTCCCCCGAGGGAAGGCGCACCCGGAATGGGAGTTCCTGAATGCGGATGATGCCTCCGTCGGTCTGATGACAGGCCCGGAAGGGGGCTTCTCGGGAACAGAGGAGGCGGCAGCGGTCGCCTCGGGTGTGCAGCCGTTCTCCTGGGGAGAGCGAACGCTGCGGGCGGATACCGCCTGCGTGGTTCTGTCGGCGCTGGTGCTGGAACGCGCCGCTCGCCATATCCGAGTGACAGGTCAATAGAAGGGCAGGACAACAGTGGCGCTACGAGTTCTGGTCGTACACGGTCCCAATCTCAACCTGCTGGGCAGGCGCGAACCCGAGGTGTACGGCTCCGGAACGCTTGCCGACATCGATGCTGCTCTGCGAGCCCTTGCCGGAGAGCTCGGTGTCGAACTCAGGATCGAGCAATCGAATCACGAGGGCGCGATAATCGACGCTATTCACGAGGCCGGCGGCTGGGCGCAGGGTGTGGTCATCAACCCCGGAGCCCTCACCCACTACAGTCTGGCCGTAAGGGACTCAGTGGCGGCGGCGGGTCTCCCGGCGGTGGAAGTTCACCTTACGAACGTGCACGCCCGAGAGCGGTTCCGCAGGAACTCGGTCGTGGCGCCAGTGTGCGTCGGACAGATTGCAGGGTTCGGTAGCGACAGCTACCTGCTGGCTTTGCGCGGCCTTGTCGACTTCATCGCGGCCAGGGTGCCTTCTCCCGACCCGCGGTCGGAACCCCCGGAGGCAAAATAGCGCCTGCGTGCGTGAGTACCAGTACGAAAGAGTGCGTTTCGCCGCCTTCGAATTGGCAGGTTCCTCTCGGGGCGGCACACTAGCCGCTTGCGGATCAGAAGCGTCTGTTGTAGGCCAGCAGAAACCCGGGTGAGCCGGAGGCTGGAGGCTGCAGCGTGAGTTCGGGAAAAATCCGCCGTTTCTCCCTGCGCGGAACCAGCGCCACGACGGTGCTGCCGGCGGCCAGTACCGTCGTGGACCACCCCAGCAGACGCGCGCGCTCGGCCTTGTCGCGCAGCTCGCGGGCACGTTCGAAGACGCCGCTGGCCGCGTTGAGGTCGGCGTCGCGGTCGCGGTCCGAAGCGGTGTCGAACTGCAGCCACGACAGCAGGCCGAACGCGACGGTTCCGCCGAGAAAGCTGATATACGGAAACTCGATTACGGAGACGGTCCGCGCCCCCGCTCCGAGAGAATCGAGGGTTACGATGCGGTCGATCTCCTCGAGCTCGAAGGTGAAGACCTGCTCTTTTACCTGAACGATTACGAGGTCCTTGCTGTGCTCGATCAGGCGGCCCATAACGACTGTGCCGTCGTTGAGGTACAGCCGGGTGTCCGACTGGGTCAGTGGCTGTATTTCGATGTCGGTCTGCGCCGGGACGGGCAGCGGCCGTAACGCAAACCCCGCAGCCACCAGGACCGCGGCTGCAATCTTTGCCATTTTATCCACCGACATTGGATCCCCTTCAGACTATGGACCCGAAAAAACCGGGAGGGTTTCCCTCAACCGACTTGCATGCACGTGCGTCAACATAAAGGACCCAGAGGCCGTGTCAATCGCACTATGGACGGGATGAGGCCATGGCCACGGCCGTAACTCGCATAACACCCAGAGTCGTCGAACGGCTCTCGGTCTCCCAGGTAGACGAGCTGATACGGTCCCACCCCGACATCGACCAGCGTGCTTGCCGGGTTCTCGAGCGCGACCGGCGAGCAGGGGTGCGCAGGATCGCCGTTCGGGCCCGCGAGCAAATGCGCCGGCGCGAGTCCGAGTGCACCCGCGCCCGACGGATGCGGGAATTCGAAACCCGACTCTGGCAGTCGGGGGTTCAGGTGGTGGCAGGAGTGGACGAAGTCGGCCGCGGGTGCCTGGCCGGGCCAGTGGTGGCCGCGGCCGTCGCCTTCCGCCCAGGCGTCGAGTTGTGGGAGGTCGACGATTCGAAGAAGCTGCAACCGGAGGTGCGCGAGGGGCTTTTCGGGCAGATTCTCGAACAGGCACATTGCTCCGCGGTAGCGTCCGTCGAGGTCCCTGAGATCGACGAGCTCAACATCCTGCAGGCTTCCCTGAAGGCGATGAGAAAAGCCCTGCTGGAACTGGACCCACGGCCCGATCGGGTTCTCGTCGACGGCGCCTTCAAGCCCGGAACCCCATTCCCGGAGACGGCCATTGTTCGCGGTGACGAACGCTCGGTATCCATCGCCGCGGCGGCGATCGTCGCCAAGGTGCACCGCGACCGGATGATGGTCGAGCTGGATCTGAGATACCCGCAGTACGGATTCGCCAGTAACAAGGGCTACGCGAGCGCTCGCCATCGCAAGGCCCTCGAGAAATACGGCCCCTGTCCTCTGCACCGGCGCTCTTTCGAGCCGGTTGCAGAACGCCTTCGCCCCGCCCCCAGCCTGGCCCTCCGGCAGCGACGCCGGCAGCTGGAGGCTTTGACCAGCTGGGAGGACCTCGAGCGCTGGCTGCGTTCCGAAAAGACGGCGATTCCCCTTTCAAAGGACGAGGAGCGACAGTTCGAGGTTTCGGTTCGGGAGCGCCGCAGGCGCTTGCGGGATATCGGCGCCCGCGGCGAGCAGCTGGCCGCGGATCACCTGGTTGGCATGGGGTATCGCCTGCTAGAGCGCAACTACCGCGGCGCCGGGGCGGAGGTCGACATCGTGGCACGCGGACTGAACTGCCTGGTGTTCGTCGAGGTCAAGGCGAGCGAATCCCGGCTCTACCCCCCGGAGCTGAGGGTGGATGCCCAAAAACAGGAACGCGTGACGCGCGCTGCCAGGCATTTCATACGCCGCCGCGGTATCCCCCGGAAATGCGAGGTGAGGTTCGACGTTATAGCCGTGCAGCTAGGGCCCGGGGAGGAGGAAGGCGCTGTCACCCATGTCGAGGACGCTTTCCAGTCCTCACCCTTCTTTTCGCTCTGAAATCTCGTCGTGAACGACGCGGCCTCCGACTATGGTGGCCACCGCCTTGCCGGTGAGCCTGCAGCCTGCGAACGGGGTGTTGCTCGACTTCGACCGGAAACGCTCCGGCCTTACGGTCCAGCGCCTGGCGGGATCAATGACCGTCACGTCGCCGGGTGCGCCGATGTCGAGCCGCCCTCCCGGCAGCTTGAGTATGCGCGCCGGCTCGGTGGTCCATTTTGCGATCGCCTGGGCGGCGCCGAGGACCCCGGTCTCGACCAGACAGGTGAAGGTCAGGCCGACCGCGGTTTCCAGTCCGACGATGCCGAACGGCGCCTCGGTGAGCGGGAGTCGTTTCTCCGCGGCGGTGTGAGGGGCATGGTCGGTGGCGATCGTGTCGATGGTGCCGTCCCGCAGTCCGGCGAGCATCGCCTCGACGTCCGATTTCCCGCGCAGCGGGGGGCTCATCTTGGCAGCCGTGCCCTGCTCCGCGACGGCCTGGTCGGTCAGGGCGAAATGGTGCGGCAGCACCTCGCAGGTAACTGCCAGCCCCCTTCCCTTGGCTTCGCGAACCAGAAAGACCGAGCCAGCCGTACTGATGTGCGCTACGTGCAGGTGTCCTCCGCAACGTTCGACGAGCCCGATGTCGCGGGCGATCATCTCCTCTTCCCCAGCCGAGGGCATGCCCTGGACTCCGAGGCGCCGAGAAACCGCTCCCTCGTGCATGCAGCCCCCCGCTGTCAACTCCTTGACCTCCTCGTGCGGGAACAGGGGAACCCCGGTCTGCCGCGAGACCGCGAGGGCCGCTTCCATCAGGCCCGCATCGGCTACCGGATCGCCGTCGTCCGAAAAGGCCACCGCCCCTGCGGCGGCGAGATCCGCCAGCGGGGCCAAGCGTTTCCCCGCACGCCTCTCGGTGACGCAGCCGATCGGGTAGACGCGTACGCAGGCCCCTGCCGCCCGTGCCTGCAGGTCGGCAAGGGCGGCCGCGGAATCGGGTGGCAGCTCGGTATTGGGCATGGTGGCGACCGCGGTGAATCCCCCGGCGGCCGCGGCGGCGCTGCCGCTGGCGATGGTCTCCTTGGCCTCGAAACCCGGCTCACGGAAATGGACGTGCGAGTCGATCCAGCCCGGGGTGACCAGCATGCCGCTCGCATCGAGCGAAGCCGTCCCGTCGGGAATCTGCAGTCCGGCTCCTACCGCGCGCACTGCTCCGTCCTCAATCCAGACATCGGCAACGGCGTCTAAGCCGTTCCCGGGGTCGAGGACGCGCCCATTGCGGATGACGACTGTTTCACTCATCGGCAACTCCAGTCAGGGCGCCTACTAAATCCAGAACCTGCTTCTGGCGCGTGATGCCCGGGGGGACCGGAAGACCAGCCGCCGACAGCTGCTGTGCAAAGCGCACCGCGGGGGGAGGTTCCAGCCCGGTCAGGCGGCTGAAATCCGGATGGGTCAGCACCTCCTCGGTTCTGCCTTCGAGCACGACCCGTCCCCGGTCGAGGGCGACGACCCAGGCGGTCGCCGCGGCCACGAGTCTGACGTCGTGGGTTATCAGCACCAGAAGGACTCCCTGTTTTCGCAGCTTGGCGAGGAGGTTGAGGAGGCCGGCGAACCCGGCGGGGTCGAGGCCGGCGGTGGGTTCGTCCATGACCAGCACCTCCGGCTCCATGGCCAGCACTCCGGCTATGGCCGCCCGCCGCCGCTCCCCGCCGCTGAGGGCGGTCGGGGGGCGGGCACCGTACTGCTCGTGAGGCAGCGCCACGGCTGCCAGAGCCGCGCGTACGCGACGCTGCGTTTCGCCGGCGTCGCAGCCGGCGCTCACCGGACCGAATGCGACGTCCGCAGCGACGGTCTCCTCGAAAAGCTGAACCTCGGGGTACTGAAAAACCAGGCCGATGCGTCTGCGGATGCGGGCTGTCTCGGAAGGGTGCGACAGATCCTTGTGGTCGAGCAGCACCCGCCCGCGACTTGGGGCGAGCAGCCCGTTCAGATGTTGGGCGAGGGTGCTCTTTCCCGAACCGCTCCTGCCGATGATCCCGACTGCCCCTCCGGTGGATAGGTTCGCGGTTACCCCTTCCAGCGCCTCTATCTTTCGACCAGGACCTACCTCATAGGAGAAGTGGATGTCTTCGACCCGCAGGGAAGGGGGCGTCTCGCCGATGCTTTCGATGCCACCGCTCTGAAGGCTCCCGAAACAAAACCCGCCTTCTCCATCGCACAGATCGACCACGCGCTTGGCGAGATCGGGGAGCGACGGCCGCACGGGAACCGTTCCACCAGCAGCCGAAACCTTCCGGGCGAGTGCGAAGAGAAAGGGGATTTCCAGACCGATTTCCTGCAGGCGTTCCCTCTCGGCAAAGACCGCATCGGGGGCCGCATCGAGCAGGATGCGGCCGCGTTCCATCACGATCACGCGATCGGCGCGACAGGCTTCTTCGGCATCTTGGGTGATCTGGATTGTCGCGATCCGCTCTCTCGAGCTCAGTTCATCGATTTCGTCGAGCAGCTGTGCGCGACCAACCGAATCCAGCATCGAGGTCGGCTCGTCCAGGACGAAATAGCGAGGCCGCAGGGCGAAACCCGCGGCGATGGCCAAGCGCTGCTTCTCTCCGCCCGACAGCAGGTGGGGCGGATGGCCTCGGTAGCGCTCCAGCCCGAAGCGATCCAGCACTTCGGCAACGCGCTGCCGCATCCGCGGGGGCGGAACGCCGAGGTTTTCCAGCCCGAAGGCGATCTCGGTTTCCACCGTGGTGGCGACCAGCTGATCGTCGGGGTTCTGAAACACCATCGCCACGAGGCGGCGCAGCGACGGGAGCGAATCTCGATTCCGGGTGTCGAGATCATCGACCGTTACCGAACCGGAGCCCGGCAGCAGGAGTCCGTTCAGGCAGCGGGCAAGGGTGGTCTTGCCCGAGGCGTTCGGTCCGATGACGGCGACCCGCTCTCCGGGTGCGATATCGATGCTCACCCTGTCCAGGGCGCTCGTACTGGCACCGGGAAAGGAGAAACGCAGGTCTCGTATGCGAATCATCGATCCGGGAGTTAGGTAGTATTGGTTGGCACCGCTCGATTTCCCTGGTTACCTTAAATTTACGAGCTGTGCAAATCCATGCGCTGTACGCAATGGCAAGGGAAATTCGCAAGGGGAAGAACCACAGGAGTAGCATGAAAACCTTCGTTCGGCAACTGCTCTTCCCCTTGGTGTTCTTGCTGGCCGCAGGCTGCGGCACCGAGGACGACGAAATCGCCATAGAAGGGCCGGATTTTCCCACCGGACCGGGCATTGTCTATCCAGTCAAGGATGTCACCTTCACAACGGTGGACAGCGTCGAGATCAGCGCCCGTTACGGTCACACGACGGGGCCCGGGCCGAACCCGGTGGTGATCCTCGTCCACGATATCGGGGAAATGAGCGGGTTCTTCGGCGGGCTGGAATGGTTGATCGCCGGCTTGTTCGAACGGCTCCTCGAAGAGGGGTATTCCCCCCTGGCCATCGACCTGCGCGGCCACGGCAACACTCCGTACCCGGACGACGGCCGCCCCCAGCAGGTCCTGCTGATCTCCGATATCGGAAACTTCCACCTCGATGTCCGCGCCGCCCTGAACTGGTTGAAAACCGAGCCCTCCGCGGACATCGGCCGCGTCGCCATCGTCGGTGCCGGAGTAGGAGGCAATGTCGCTTACGTGAGCATGGGGGCTTTCCCGGACGATCTCCGGGCAGGTGTCGCCCTCTCTCCCGGAGTCTTGGATCCCCGTACGCTGGAACTGCTCGCTGTCGGTGAGCAGGTGGAGAACTTCTCTCCGCACTCGATGATGTTCCTCGTCTCCGAAAACGACATTCTTGGACAGATCAGCGAAACGGAGATATTGACCTACCCAGCCCTCGCCTCGTACCTGAATGACCGCACAGGCGATCCGAAATACTTGAAAGTTTTCCCAGGTCAGGACGCACACGGGCTTGACATGCTGCAAGACCCCGAAGTCGTCGACACGCTGCTCTCCTGGATCGAGACGCATTTGTAGCAGATCCCCCGATCCCCGGTTCAAGCTGACTCCCTTCCGGGAGCTGGTGGAAAACCAGTTTGATTTCCATTTCCAGCGGGCAGCCTGATGCGGACCGGGGGTACGCGGCCGTTTGCGCAGGGGCTCCTGCCTTACTTGGCCCGCGATTGCTCGCGGTCCTCCCTTCCCTCCGGTTTTCGCGCTAGCCGCGCGAACGCGAGGTATGTCTCTCGGTGATCCTTCCCAGGCTTCCCTGCCCAGGCGGTCGGTCGGTGTTGTCATACCGGCTCGCGACGAGGGGGAAGCGATCGGCAGGGTGCTCGCCGACATACCGAAGCGGTTCGCGGACGGCCGGCAGATCGATGCTGTGGTCGACCAGGTCGTAGTCGTGGACAACGGCTCGACCGACGACACCGCGGCCAGGGCGGAGGAGGCCGGCGCAGAGGTGGTCAGCGAACCTCGAAAGGGGTACGGCCAGGCGTGCCTGGCGGGTATTGCCGCGCTCAGGGAGTGCGACGTCGTTGTTTTCCTGGACGGCGACTACAGCGACCATCCCGAAGAAATGGCGCGACTGCTGACCCCCATCTGGGCCGATCGGGCGGACCTCGTCATCGGTTCCCGAGTGCTGGGCCGTCGCCAACCAGGCGCCCTTCCCCCCCAGTCCCGGCTCGGCAACCTTCTCGCCACTTCGCTGATCCGCCTGTTGTTCGGGGTGTCTTACACCGATCTCGGTCCCTTCCGGGCAATAAGCCGGCGGGCACTCAAGCAGTTGGGAATGGAGGACCGCGATTTCGGATGGACGGTGGAGATGCAGATAAAGGCGGCAAAAAGGGGCCTGCGCATCGTGGAGGTACCCGTCAGTTATCGAAGGCGCATTGGGGAGTCGAAGATCAGCGGCACAGTGGCCGGAAGCATCCGGGCAGGCCTCAAGATTCTCTCCACGATTTACCGTCATTCCCGGTAATTCCGATTTGCCGGACAGGAGCTTTGGATCCCCGGTTCCGGTGTGGCTATTCCCTTCAGCGTTGCGATGGCCCTGTTCACCGGGACATCCCGGATTCCCGCTGCCGCGTCGACCGCTCCCTCCGCCTTGTTCCCCCGACCACTCTGCTTGACCCCTGCAGGCGAGCCGGGTAGGTTGGGCCCTCCGGTTTCCGGTCTCCCTCTCCTCCGCTTTTTGGGCTTCGCCCCTTTTCGATGGACCTATCCGATTTCGACTTTGCCCTCCCTCCGAGCCAGATAGCCAAACATCCTGCGGAAGCTCGCGATGGCTCGCGTCTTCTGCATCTGCGTCGCGACGGCGGCTCGCACGAGCACCTTGAATTCGCCGATTTCCCCGATCTGCTCAGCCCCGCGGACGCCCTCGTCATCAACGACGCCAAGGTCTTTCCGGCGCGGCTCCAGGCCCGCAGGATGAGCGGTGGGGGGCGGATCGAACTGCTGCTGATTCACCGTACCGAAGAGGGCTGCTGGCAAGCCCTCGGCAAGCCGACAAGGCGCCTTAAGGAATCCGAAAGGCTGGAACTCGTCGCAGGAGACCGTCCCGGGGCGGCCATTCGTGTTCTTGCGATCGGGCCGGACGGCCGCCTCAGCATTCGATTCGAAGGTGGTCGGCCGGACCGGGAAATCATCCGCGCCCATGGCGAGGTCCCGCTGCCCCCGTACCTTCAGCGGCGTCCGATTTCCGAAGACTTCGAGCGCTATCAAACGGTATATGCCCGCAGCGAGGGAGCGGTCGCTGCCCCGACCGCGGGTCTTCACTTTACCTTGGACATGATCGGTCGCCTGCGGCAGGTGGGGGTGGGGGTAATCCCCTTGACCCTTAACGTCGGACCCGGAACATTCGAACCGGTCCGAAAGACCGATCCTCGCAAACATCGATTGGAAGCGGAGTGGTACGAGCTGGGCGAATCGGAGGCCGGGGAGATATGTCGTCGAAAGCGAGCAGGAGGCCGTATTGTCGCCATCGGTACGACCACCGCGCGGACTCTGGAAACGCTGGCGTCGGAGGAGGGCCTGGTTCGCGGCGGGGCCGGATGGACCGAATATTACATCCTGCCCCCCTATCGCTTCCGGGCTGTCGATGCACTGTTGACCAATTTCCACCTGCCGCGTTCGACCCTGCTCATGCTGGTGTCGGCGTTCGCCGGAACGGATGCGGTCCTTGCCGCCTATCGCGAAGCGGTAGCCGCGGGATATCGCTTCTACAGCTACGGCGACGCCATGTTCATCTCGTGAATTCCCGGCCAGGAAGGGCCCCGACCACCATGTCTGAAGCCAGCAAAACAGCAGGCAAGGTCGTCGTTGTGATTCCCGCGGCCGGCCGCGGGACGCGGATGCCGGGCGTGGTACCCAAACAGTTCCGGAAACTGCTGGGCAAGCCGGTATTGTGGCATACGCTGCGCTGCTTCGAGGAGACCCGATCGGTAGGGGGAATCATCGTCGTCCTCAATCCCGCCGATCGCGCCCGATATGAAGAATTTGCCGGCGACTTTTCCAAGCTGCGGCAGGCTGTCGACGGCGGCAGGGAGCGCTGCGACTCGGTTCGCTCCGCCCTAAGCGCGACAACGGCGGAGGACGAGATCGTCCTGATTCACGACGCCGTGCGTCCACTGGTCACTGGAGAGCTGATCGACCGGGTAATCGAGGCGACCGAGCAGTCCGGGGCCGCCATTCCGGCCCGGCCTGTTATCGAGACCGTGAAGGAAGTGAGCGGGGAGGTGGTCGTCGGGACGCCGGACCGGCGATCTTTGTGGAACGCGCAAACCCCCCAGGGATTCCGCAGGGATTCCCTCCTCGCCGCGTTCGTCCACAGTGCCGCAGCAGGTGCCGGCCCGGCGACCGACGAGGCGACGTTGCTGGAGCGCATGGGTGTGAAGGTACGCGTCGTTCCCGGCGATTCCGTTAACATCAAGATGACGACTCCCGAAGACTTCGAGAAAGCCGAATGGTACATGGACAAGCGCGGTCTGGAAAAACCCGCAGACAGTCCGGAAGCCACGGCAGTCGTTTCCTGCACGAGGGTGGGGCAGGGATACGACGTTCATCGCCTGGTGCCGGGCAAGCCGCTGATACTCGGCGGGTTGACCATTCCCCACTCTGCAGGTCTGGAAGGGCACTCCGACGCCGATGTTCTCACTCACGCCATAATCGATGCCTTGCTGGGAGCGGCCGCTCTCGGCGACATTGGCCGGCACTTCCCTGACGACGACGAGAGCTATCGCGGCATCTCGAGCCTGGTGCTGCTCGCCAGGGTGCGCGATCTCCTCGGCGAAAAGGGGGTGCGGGTGGTCAACGTGGATGCGGTGGTCATGGCGCAGGAACCGAGGCTTGCTCCCCACATGGACGCCATCCGGGGAAAGCTTTCGGAGGCGATGCAGATTCCCGTGGAGGCGGTTTCTGTCAAGGCGACGACGACCGAGGGGCTCGGATTCATCGGGCGCTCCGAGGGCATGGCGGCGCAAGCCGTAGCCCAGGTTGAAAAGTAGCCGCCCTCGCAATTGGTCGAATTCATCAACAGCGCGGTTGCCGAATTGGGGCGATGGAATCCGCTGTGGGCCTATATCCTACTGGTGGCCAGCGCTTTCCTGGAGAACCTCATCCCCCCGGTGCCCGGCGACGTTGTGGTCATCTTCAGCGCCTATCTCGTCGGCCGCGGCGTGCTGGAGTGGATCCCAGTGTACGTATGCACCTGCCTCGGCGGAACCCTGGGCTTCTCGGTGATGTTCGCGCTCGGCGCCAGACACGGGGCCCGCATCCTGCAGTCCCGGCTTCGCATAGCCTCCGTACAGAGCCTCGAGCGCGCGAGCCGATGGCTGGAGCGCTACGGCGCCTGGCTGGTGCTCGCCAACCGCTTTCTCAGCGGCATCCGCTCCGTGATCGCGCTTTCAGCGGGAATGGGGGGGATGGGCTGGAAACCGGTGGTGGGACTGGGGCTGGTGAGCATGGCGATCTGGAACGGCCTGCTGATCTACGCCGGGCTGCTCGTCGGAAACAACTGGGAGCGTGCCGTCGAACTGCTCGGGGACTACAACCGAACGGTGCTCGCGGGGATCGCCACCTTGGTCGCCCTCGCCCTGTTCCGGGCCTGGAGGCGCCGGCGTCATGTTGACAGTCAACAATGTCCCCCTTAAGTTAAAAGGTCTATTTTCTAAGGAATGCTCGCTGCGGAGCAAGGCGTGGAAAAGACATACTCGCCCAAGGTGCACGAAATCGATCGCAAGTGGTACGTCGTTGATGCGAGCGGCGAAACACTGGGCAGGCTGGCATCGCGGATCGCCCATGTACTTCGCGGCAAGCACAAGCCGACCTTTACACCGCATCTCGACATGGGGGATCACGTGATCGTCGTCAACGCCGAAAAGGTCGCGGTGACGGGTCGCAAGGAGGAGCGGAAGGTTTACTACCGCCACACCGGATATCCCGGAGGCCTCCGCACGACGACTTACCGCGAGATGATGGAAAAACACCCCGAGCGCGTGATCAGGAAAGCGGTTCGCGGAATGCTGCCGCGCAATGTGCTGGGGAGGCAGACGATGAAGAAGCTGCGGGTGTACGCTGGTCCCGAACATCGGCACGCGGCGCAAAAGCCGGAAGAGTTGGCCCTCTGAATGGGGAAAGGGCGGGATGACGGCTGAACAGACTCTCGAGGCGACCGGCCGCAGGAAAACGTCCGTCGCCCGCGTGCGCATCCGACCCGGGTCCGGAACGATCGCGATGAATGGCCGCAGTGTCGAGGATTACCTCAGGCGGGACGCCCTTGAAATGATGATGGTCCAACCCCTCGACCTGACCGAATCGCGCCAGCGGTTCGACATCCAGATAAGTGTGCATGGAGGCGGTCTGCAGGGACAGGCAGGAGCCGCCTGTCTGGGCATCGCCCGAGCGCTGATTCAGTACGATCCGACTTGGCGTCCGGCATTGAAAAAGGCGGGCTTTCTGACCCGCGACTCCAGGGAGAAGGAGCGCAAAAAGTACGGCTTGGCCGGAGCCCGCAAGCGTTTCCAGTTCTCCAAGCGCTGAGTTTTCCGCGACTGCGGAGGGCGCAAGACAAACCGCGGGTGGTTTGGACGACTTTCAATCCATCGACCAGCCGGCAATTTCCTCGCCTCAAGTTCCGATGCATCTCCTATGCCTTCGGCAGTTCATGACATGGCCCTTGTGAAGAGTTACAGCAGGTCCTTTTTGCGCACGAGGGTCTCTTTGCAGGGGAGTTCAGGTTCGGGGGATGAGGGCTGTGGCCCCCGTGCCATCGACCGAACGAAAGTGAGTGTGACATGCCCGACGTAGCGATACGCGATCTTCTCGAAGCAGGTACGCATTTCGGCCACCAGACCCAACGCTGGAATCCCAAAATGCGACCGTTCATTTTCACAAAGCGCAACGGCATTCACATCGTCGATCTGCAGAAGACGGTGACGATGCTGGGCGAAGCCTACCAGGCGGTCGTCGATACCGCCCGGGCAGGAAAATCGGTTCTGTTCGTCGGCACCAAGAAACAGGCAGTCGATGTGGTGCTGCGCGAATCGGAGCGCTCCGGGATGTTCTACGTAACCGAGCGCTGGCTCGGAGGGATGCTCACCAACTGGTTGACCATCCGCCAGAACATCCGCCACCTCGACCATCTTGATCGCATCGCCACGGACGGCACCTACGAAAAGCTGAAAAAGAAGGAAGTGCTGTTGCTGGAAAAGGAACGGGCGCGCATGGCCAAAACGCTTGCCGGCATTCGAAAGATGGCCACTCCTCCCGGTCTGGTATACATAGTCGACATCAAAAAGGAAAAGCTGGCAATCTCCGAAGCGAGGAAGCTGGGGATACCCTCGGTCGCCATCGTCGACACGAACTGCGACCCCGACCTCGTGACCTATCCGATACCTGGCAACGACGACGCCCTCCGATCCATCGAGTTGATCACGGCGTTGATCGCCGACGCGGTGATCGAAGGTCGGGCCGCTTCCGATGAGGCCGAAGCAGTGGCGGCCGAGGGAGTTGATGGGGAAGCGGTAGACCAGGCTGTTGCGGGGGCCGGCTCGCTTTCCACTTCTTCCGATTCTGGAAGTCCGAGGCCTCCGACGCCCGTCAGTCCGTCGGCAATCGGTTCCGGGCGACCTAGCGAGCGTTCGTAGGCAGCACAGGCGACAATCTGCAAAGGGAAAGGCGGCACAGGTATGACGGACATCTCCGCGGCGGTTGTCAGGCAGCTGCGGGAACAGACGGGGATCGGGTTGATGGACTGCAAGAAGGCCTTGCAGGAGACTAATGGCGATCTCGACAAGGCAGTCGACTATCTGCGGAAGCAGGGGATGGCAGCTGTGGAAAAGCGAGCCGGGCGCGACGCGCTCGAAGGGCTGGTGACTTCCTACATTCATCCCGGGAATCGCCTCGGTGTCCTGGTCGAGGTAAACTGTGAGACTGACTTCGTCGCGCGAACCGAAGATTTTCAGCAGTTCGCCAAGGACGTGGCCATGCACATCGCCGCAGAACAGCCGCGCGCGATCGACAGAGATTCAATCGACCCCGAGGTGATTGCGCACGAGCGCGAGATCTACCTGGAACAGGCGAAAAACGAAGGCAAGCCCGATCACATTGCCGAGAAGATCGTCTCCGGGCGCCTGGAAAAGTTGTTCCAGGAGGTCTGCCTCCTGGAACAACCGTTTGTCAAGAACAGCGACCAGTCGATTGAAGACTTGGTCACCGAATTGACATCGAAGGTCGGCGAGAAAATATCGATCAGTCGCTTCTCGGTGTTTCGGCTGGGCGAGGGTAGTCAATAGATCGATCTGTCGGGAGATCGATCTGTCGGGACTTGGTCCTCGCTGGAGGCAAAGATCATGTTGGAGGAGATCTACGAGGAAGTTCGGCGACAGATGAGCAACTCCATAGATGCTCTGAAGCGCGATCTTGCCGTAATTCGCACCGGCAGGGCGTCGGCTTCCCTGCTCGACGGCATCCGTATCGACTACTACGGCACACCCACTCCCTTGAACCAACTGGCAGCCATCAGCATCCCGGGGCCCAGGCTGATTGTAGTGCGTCCGTACGAACCAAATCTGATACCCGACATCGAAAAGGCCATTCTCGCCGATAAAAACCTGGGGCTGAATCCCTCCAACGACGGTGCCATCATTCGCCTGCCTATCCCGGAACTGACCGGTGAGCGCCGTATCGAATTGACCAAGGTTGCCCGCAGCCGGGCCGAGGAAGGGCGAGTGGCGGTCAGACACGGCCGCCGCGATGGTCTCTACCTCGTCGATGCAGCCAAGAATGACGGAGACATTGGCGAAGACGAGGCCCGCTCCGCACAAGACCATATCCAGAAGCTCACCGACGACTTCATTAAACATGTCGATGAGATCATCGAGGTGAAGGCGAAAGAGATAATGGAAGTGTAGGCGCCGGATGTATCCAGGCGAACCCAAAACCGCTATTTCGTGCATTGGTTTCGCCGGTCCTGGAATCCTGTACTACTCCATTCACTTCCGGCCCCCGAACTTCCCGATTGCCTGTGAAGAACCCGCTTTTGAGAGCAGAAGATCAAAGCGGGTTGAGGGCGCCTCGGCTGCCTTTTTCACCAATCCATCCCTGACAGGACGCTGGCCTGCCGCGACTGCAGTATGCTTGTTGACCTGTTGTTGTCTACGCGTCCTCGCCAGTGGCTCAAGAACCTGTTCGTCTTTCCCGCCCTGGTTTTCTCCGAACATCTGCTGGAATGGTCGTTCGCTAGTCGCGCCCTCGGCGCTTTTCTCTGTTTCTGGGCCCTGAGCGGCGGCATCTACCTGGTCAACGATCTACTCGACCTCGAACAGGATCGGAATCACCCTCTCAAATCGAAAAGGCCGCTCGCATCTGGAGCGCTTCCCGTCCCGGCCGCTATCGTCTCCAGCGTCCTCCTGATCGCGGGGGGTGGGGGTTGCGCCTTCCTGCTCAATCGCGATTTCGGATGGGTGACTGTGGTCTACACGGTCCTGAACGTCGCTTATTCGGTCCGCCTCAAGCACGTCGTACTGTTAGACGTGCTGTGTGTCGCCTCCGGCTATCTCCTGCGTGCCCTGGGAGGGGCGGTTGTGATCGACGTGCACATCTCGACCTGGTTCGTACTCTGCGCGTTCGCGGTCACCTTGTTTGTCTCTACTATCAAGCGCCGGCAGGAGATGGTGCACCTGCGGGGGAGAGCCGAGCGTCACCGCGCCACACTGCGGGAATACTCCCTTCCGTTTCTCGATCAGGTGATCTCCATCCTTACGTCTGCGACTTTGATTTGTTACGCCCTGTACGCTATGGGAGTCGACGAAGAACCGGGGCAGGCGGACCGGAACATGCAGTGGACCATTCCGTTCGTGCTCTACGGTGTCCTGAGATACCTGTTCCTGGTTTACCGCAGGGAGGAAGGAGCAGAGCCGGAGGAAGTACTGTGGCGGGATCGGCCGCTACAGGCCGCGATTCTGCTCTGGCTCGCCGTCAGCATGACCGTGCTCTACACCGGGTAAGGAGGGTGAGCCCCCACCCTCGGCAATGTCCATGGAAGGCTGGTGGAGCAGATCGGGATCGAACCGACGACCTCAGGCTTGCAAAGCCCGCGCTCTCCCAACTGAGCTACTGCCCCGAAAGAAACTATGAAACCGAACGTCAGGTCCGACCGATCAGGGCGAAGATCCGGTGGCCCGCCGCCCTCGCCACTCGAATTGTTCGGCTGTGTCGGAGCGGTCCCTCCTTACCTAAAACGCTCGGAGAGTTTTCCGTATTTCAGAGTTGTACCTTCTCCGTGCAACCCTGCTTGAGGACTGCGTGTTCCAAGAGGATCTTGTTCTCAGAATGGCCCACACTCCCTCCCGGAATGATCCTTATGGTGTTGATTTTTCAAAAGATAGGATCGTACCTACATTTGGTCAACGCGACCTCTCCCCGAAATCGTGAGGGTAGGAAAGACCATGTCAAGCCCTGTTGTTGTCAGCGCCGTACGCACCGCCACGGGGACCTTTGGGGGTGCGTTGCGCGAGGTCGGTACGCAATCACTCGGATCTACGGTTGTCCAGGCCGTGCTGGCGCGGGGGCAGACTGACCCGGCCGACGTCGACGAGGTCGTCCTGGGTACGATCTACCAAGGCGGCCTGGGACCGAACGTCGCCCGTCAGGCCGCGGTCGGGGCGGGCGTGCCGTACGGCGTGCCGGCGATGACCATAAACAAGCTGTGCGGCTCGGGACTGAAGTCGATAGCACTGGGAGCCCAGGCGATCGTCACCGGGGAAGCCGAAGTCGTGGTGGCGGGTGGGGCGGAGAACATGAGCAGGGTACCGTACGGCCTTCAGGGGAGTCGGTGGGGACAGCGTCTCGGCCATGGAGAAGTGACCGATCTGATGATTATGGATGGTCTCTGGGACTGCTTTTACGATTGCCACATGGGGATTACCGCAGAGAACCTGGCAGATCAGTACCGGATATCTCGCGAGGACCAGGACCGCTTTGCGATGCGGAGCCAGGAACATTATCACCGCGCTCACGCCGCCGGGCTGTTCGCCGACGAAATCGCCCCGGTCATGGTGCCGTGGCGCAAGGGGGATCCATCGGTGTTCGACGTCGACGAACACCCGCGCAAGGGCACCAGCCTGGAGCGTCTCGGGCAACTCCGCCCCGCGTTCAAAAATGACGGCACCGTGACCCCAGGAAACTCCTCAGGCATCAACGACGGGGCCGCGGCTCTGCTTTTGATGTCGGGCGATCGCGCCCGGCGCAAGGGCACAGTTCCCGTCGCCTGTGTCAGCGCCACGGCGACGGCGGGAGTCGACCCGAGAATCATGGGGATCGGCCCTGCCCCGGCGATTCGCAAGCTGTTGGGAAAAACCGGTTTGACGCTGGACGACATCGACCTTCTCGAAGTGAACGAAGCGTTCGCCGCCCAATCCCTGGCCGTAGGTCAGGAGCTGGACTGGGACGAAGCTCGGGTCAACGTCAACGGCGGAGCGATCGCTCTCGGCCACGCCGTCGGAGCGAGTGGGGCCCGCATCGCGGTCACCCTGATTCACGAGATGGTGCGGCGCCGGGCCCGCCGCGGTATCGCCGCTTTGTGCATTGGAGGCGGAATGGGCATAGCCACGCTGTTCGAGATCCCGGCCTAAAGGCGTCGAGGAGGGGCTCTTCCGACGCTCCCTCCTCTGACAGTCCTCGTTTCAGTGCCTGCGAGCCCATTACCGCAGATTCCCCCGGCGTTTTGCATCGAGGGAATCTCCTCCAGAAGTTAGCACGGGGTTAAAGCTCGCCGCACGACTCCTTGCGAGCAGGGCTCCAGTGCGCAAGGACGAACCCTTCCGCACTGGTTTGGTTTTCTCCGGACCTGCGAACGACCTAGGCAGCAACGGCTCCGAGCTCCAGTTCCTCCTCGCCTTCTTGGTCGATTTCCACGCTCGACAAGGACTCGGAATTAACGGTGCGTTCCAGGATTTGGAGATTCCTCACCTGAATCTCCACGATCGAGTGAGGGTTCTCTTCTTCGTCGCGCCAAGAGTGGCTGCGAAGCCTACCGGTCAGGAACACGGGAGTCCCTTTGCGCAAGCGCTCGGCGCCGAATTCGGCCAGCTTCTGCCATGCGACGATGTTGAAGAAAGACGCTTCGTCTTGCCATTCACCGTCGTGGTCGCGGTAGGATCGGTTGACGGCAATGCGGGCACTGAGCCTGGCACTGCCGTTGTCGGTGATACGGTACTCCGGATCCTGAACCAGCCTGCCGGCCATGGAGACTTGGTTCACAGCGGGCATCCTCAGTTCGGACATGCTCTGACCTCCCTTGGGTATCGGGGGTTGGGGGGGGATGATCGATGCAGCCATTTCGCACGTTCCATGCCAAAGTTCGTGGCACGCCGTAACCCCTTGATGGGCAAGGGGTAGGGGCAAACCAGCCGGAATGAATGGGCCTCCGCCTGTGAACTCCAGGCGACGTCGCTGGGTATCATTCGTAACACTTGCCAAATTGTCGCCCCGGGGCGGCCTGGTTACATTCCTGGAATTACCGCTGCAACAAGCGGTTACATCATTCCCTCCCTAAAAAGACAATGAGCGAGCCGGACAGGCGGAACCGCCTGGCCCTGGAGACGAGCCCCTACCTGCGGCAGCATGCAGGCAACCCGGTAAACTGGTATCCCTGGGGAGAGGAGGCCTTGGAGTCCGCCTGTTCCCTTGACCGCCCCATCCTGCTTTCCATCGGCTATTCGGCATGCCACTGGTGTCACGTGATGGAGCGCGAGTCATTCGAAAACGACCGCATTGCGGCCCTGATGAACGACCTGTTCGTCAATATCAAGGTCGACCGCGAAGAGCGACCGGATCTCGATGAGATCTACATGGCCGCGGTTCAGGCGATGACTGGAAGTGGGGGCTGGCCGATGACGGTTTTTCTAACTCCGGACTTGCGGCCATTCTACGGAGGGACCTACTACCCTCCCGAGGACCGCCACGGACGACCTGGATTCCCCAGGGTAATCGCCTCCGTGGCCGACCATTTCCGCAATCACAGAGACCGGATCGAGCAGCAGGCCGGGCGTCTCCTGGCCGCCCTTCAGCGGCAATGCGACCTTGCAGGTCTCAGTGGAGGAGGTCGCGAGTCCGCCGCTTCGGACGCTGCCCAGGCCGCCGCTTTCGGGCACCACCGCCAGACCTTCGATGCCGAGTTCGGCGGCTTCGGAAGCGCCCCCAAATTCCCCCACAGCATGGGGCTTTCGCAGTTGTTGCGTTTCTACCTTCGTAGCGGGAATGAGCACGCCTTGCACATGGTGGAGCGCACCTTGGAAAAAATGGCCCGGGGCGGTATCTACGATCATTTAGGGGGCGGTTTTCACCGCTATTCCGTGGACGAGCGCTGGCTGGTCCCGCACTTCGAGAAAATGCTTTACGACAACGCCCAGCTCGGGGTGACCTACCTCGAAGCCTACCAGGTCACGCGCAAGGGCCTCTACCGCAGAGTCGCGGAGGAGACCCTGGACTACGTTCTGCGCGAGATGGCGCAGCCCCGAGGCGGGTACTTCGCCACCCAGGATGCCGACAGCGAGGGGGAGGAAGGTCTGTTTTTCCTGTGGACCAGCGAGGAAGTCGAGCGCCACCTTCCCGCGGAACAGGCGCGGCTGTTCTGCCGCTACTACGACGTCACACCCGAGGGAAACTTCGAGGGAAAGAACATCCTCCACGTCAGCTCGGAGATGGCTGACCTGGCGGCATTTCTCGGGGTCGAGGTCGATGAACTGCAGCGCGCGGTCGCGCTTGGCAGGGAACTCCTGCTCGCGGTCAGGGGGAAGCGCATTCGGCCCGGTCGTGACGACAAGATCGTCGTCGCCTGGAACGGCCTGATGGTTTCAGCCATGGCGCGGGCCCAAGCTGTTCTTGGTCACCGGCGCTACCTCGACTCGGGGGTCGCCGCGGCAACCTTCATACTTTCCGAATTGCGCTCGAATACCGGCGCCCTGATGCATTCCTTCAAGGACGGAAAATCGAGCGGGAGTGGATTCCAGGACGATTACGCCTGTTTCATCAACGGTCTCGTCGATCTGTACGAGGCTTCCTACGATTCTGGGTGGTTGCGGGCGGCAGTCGAGCTGACGGGTCAAATGGTGGAGCGATTCTGGGACCCGGACGGATCCTCCTTTTTCTTCACGGAAGCAGGAGCCACCGACCTGATCGTCCGCAGCAGGAACCCGTTCGACAATGCCACGCCTTCCGGCAACTCAATGGCCGCCCTGGCAATGATGCGCCTCGGGGCGCTTACCGGAGATGAATCGCTGTGGGATATAGGGGTTCGCACGGTTGATTCGTTTGCAGGGCTTCTGGAGCGATCGCCGACATCCTTCGCGCAGATGGGATGCGCGTTGGATTTCTCGTTGCAGACCCCTCTCGAGATCGCCGTTGTCGGCGAGAGTGCAGGCCCCCGGTCACTCGCCGCCGCTGTTTACGAGTATTTCCTTCCGAACAAGGTGGTGTGCGGTTGGCCATCCCGGGCGGGGGGCGACTCGCCACCCGAGGAGGCGGAGCGCCTGGTGCCGCTGCTCGCCGGAAAGTGCGTCGGCAGCCGGCCAGCCGCGTACGTCTGCGAGGAGATGGTCTGCTCGCCGCCGATCGAATCCCCCCAGGCACTCGCACAGCGACTTGCGGAGGCGATTCCGGGAGGGCACGTCCCGCAGGCGGAGGCGGCGAAAGCCCGGAGTCCCGCTCCAGATGATTACGATTTTGGATAGTTCCTGTTGACCTCCCTGTCAACGGCCCATTCGATCCTCGACACCATCGGGGCCACACCTATGATCCGGCTGGCCAGGATCGTGCCGGAGAACGGGTCGGAGATCCTCGGCAAGCTGGAAGCCCTCAACCCGGGGGGCAGTGTCAAGGATCGCATCGGTCTCAGCATGATCAGGGCCGCCGAGGAAGCGGGAGTGCTGAAGAAGGGCATGGCGATCGTCGAGCCGACGAGCGGCAACACCGGGATCGCGCTTGCCATGGCCGCCTCGGCGCTGGGATACGATCTCATCCTGACGATGCCGGACAGCATGAGCTGGGAGCGTGTTTCGGTTATGGCTGCGTACGGCGCTCGCATCATCCTCACTCCGGGCGCGGAAGATATGGCAGGGGCCATACGGAAGGCGGAGGAGCTCGTCGCCGCCAACCCGGAGCGAATCTTCATGCCGCAGCAGTTCTGCAACGCCGCCAACCCGCAAATCCACCGCGAGACCACGGCGCGTGAAATCCTCGAAGCGACCGGTGGCCAGCTCGACGCATTTGTAGCGGGAGTCGGCACGGGAGGCACTATCTCGGGGGTGGGAGAGGTGCTGAAGCGCGAGGTCCCGGGTGTCCGCGTCATCGCGGTAGAACCGGAGCGCTCGCCGGTTTTGTCGGGAGGTGAGCCCGGCTTGCACGGCATACAGGGAATCGGCGCCGGCTTCGTGCCGCCGATTCTGCGGCGGCACGTCATGGACGAGGTCGTCCGCGTGACGGACGAGACGGCTTTCGCCTACACCCGGCGATTGGCAAAAGAGGAGGGGTTGTTGGTTGGACCGTCCTCGGGCGCAAACGTCGCCGCAGCCCTGAAAGTGGCCGCAACCCTGGGCCCTGGGAAACGGCTGGTGACCATCTTTTGTGATACGGGGTTTCGCTACTAGCGGCCGACCCCGCTCAGCGTCGAGGGTTTCATCCGCGACGATGCCCGGGCGGTGTCGTAGCGGCCGACCCCGCTACCTGAGAAGCAGTACTTTCCGGCTGCTCATGGCCGCCTTGGTGCGCAGGACGGCGAAATAGACACCACTGGCCAGCGGCAGTCCGGTCCCGTCCCGTTCGTCCCGGAAAACCAAATGCCTGCCGGGAAGCGTCCTTTCGTCGACCAGGATCCGCACGCTTGCCCCAGCAGGTTGCAGATCTCCAGGCGCGCAGCCCCATCACCGGAGGCAGCAACTGGTCGATTCAGGGAGTATTCGACCCGTACCGAAGCGTTGAAGGGGTTGGGGTAGAGCCTGTCGATGCCGAACCGGGTAGGGAGACCGGCGGAATCAGCCATATAGCAGGCGATACCCGCCGGGCAGGAGGCCTGCAAGCAGGAATTCCCCCCTGCGGGGCTGGCTGCGGCTTCCGAGTTCGGGAAAGGCTCCGGACAAGGTGGCGTAGGACTCACCCGAAGACTGATTCTCGGCGCTCACCAGAGCGCCGAAGACGGGGGTGTCTTCGACATCGGTGATTCGGCCGGCGATTCTTCCTGTCGAAAGCGCAAAAGTGGGAGCAGGGTACATCATCGAAACCCCGGCGATGTCGTCTGCTTCGAGGGTGAATCCTTCGCCCGGACCGCCGTCGTCGTAAAACGGGTTCATGGTCGGGCGAATCGCTAGCGGTCCCTCCAGAGGGGTGTGGTCGAGGCCGAGCAGGTGGCCGATCTCGTGGACGGCCACGTCGCGCAACTCGACGGCACCCGGCTCCGCACCATCCCCGAAAGTGAAGTCGCGGCCGTTGAAGACGATGTCGGCATCGGTGATCTTCCCGGTCTCCGGATCCGAGTGGATCCGGGTGACCGCGATCAGGCCCGTCCCCGGGGGCGCCTGTATGAACTTCCCGGTTTCGTCGAAAGTCAAGGACGTTGACCCCGTCCCGCCCGCTCGCAGACGTCGATGTCAGGCCGCGGTCCTCGAACCCGATGCGCGCCGTCGAGACTTCCTGCCACACCTGGAAAGCCTCGCGCAGGATTCCGTGCGTGCGGGATGCGCCGAGATCCCTCGTACCCCCGGCGTCGAGTGAGAATGCAATCCGCTCCGAAGCCCAGGTCAGCTGAAGATATCCGGAACGACCCTCGATCGTCTGGATGAGGAAACCCTCTGCCCAGGTTGCGGCCAGCGCCAAGGTGGCGGCCGCGGCCAGGGAGGCGGATCGGAAATACCGGTCAGCGAGCATCCCGGCCTGGCTCCGGCGACTCGGAACCGGCGAGGCGGCGTATGGAGGAGAGAAACTCGGTCAATGGGTGTCCGTCGCCGTTCGGGTTGCTCGCCTTGGCACTGCCAGAGCCGGTTTCGGAAGTGTAGAGGAAGAGGCCGGGGAGCGACTGGTACACCCTTGGCTCTCCGATGTGGGAAGGGTCGCTTTCGATCCGGAACTTTCCCCGGGCGAGACCGACCGGCCACGGGTTTCCCGCGGCGTCGGGCCCCGTCAGGAACAGGACGATGCGTTCGCGGGGAAGGAACACGGGCATCCCGACGAGGCGAAAATCCGATTCTTTCGAGCGACCGCCCTGCAGGTTCACGACGATGCGGTCCGCTTTCTCTCCTTTCAGCATCTCGTCAACGGCGATACGTACCGCGTGCAGATCAGCCTGTGAAGTTTCAGTGTCGACGCGGCTTCGCACCTGCCGAGGAAGATGCGCTCGGCATTCTCCACCAGGCCCTCCAGATCGAATTGATGGAGCGTCGGTGCCGGCCCCCCTGGCGAGGGCAAGGCGGATGCCAGCAGCACCGCCACAACGCCGCCAGGCAGTCCGCGGAGGAGCGCGTTTTTCCGGATTTGCAGTTTCATCAGCATATGGTCCGGTACAACCTGTGCGGCATGCGAAAGTTCCCCTACGTCCGAATGTTTTTCCCTACTTCAGGTAGCAACGGCGCCGACGCGAAAAGAACGTGGGCAGGGCAGCTTCGTTGACACTCGGAAAGGGGGTGGATACATTCCAAAAAACCAAAAAAACGTCAGCCTGGGTATGTTGAGCTCGGACAAGGTTTTCCCCCCATGATGATGCGGATCGGCGATCTGGCAGCGCGCGCCGGGGTATCGACCCGCACGATACGCTACTACGAAGAGCTCGGAATGGTCGAGCCTCAGGAGCGGACCAATGGTGGCTTCCGGCTCTACTCCTCCGAGCAGTTGCGTCGTCTCGAGATCATCCAGAGTCTGAAAGCGCTCGGCTTTGAGCTCGATCGCATAGGCGATATGTTCAGCCTGCGACGCAAGGCTGGGACCGGGGGCGAGCTGGCCACGGCGATGATCGAGCTTCTCGACGCGCAGCAACGCGAGATCGAATACAAGCTCGCCCACTACACCGAAATGCGGCAGCGCACCGCACGCGGGATCGAAGCACTGAAGGGGTGTCTGCGGTGTTCGATCAAGGTGTTCGAGCGCGATTGTCAAAATTGCGAGGTGTACCAGCGCATCGAAGATGTACCCGACCTGGTCGATTGCGCGATCTATAAGAGCTGACTTCCGGCAATTTAACGGGAACCTGAAAAGCGATGATTACTGTCACCGACGGCGCCGCCGTCAAAATCAGAACCCTGCTCGAGAAGGAAGGGAACCCGACCCAAGGCCTGCGCGTGGCCGTACGCGGGGGCGGTTGCTCGGGATTCCAGTATCAACTCGAATTCGAGGAAGCTCCCGGAGAGATGGACCAGGTGGTCGAATCGAACGGCGTCCGCGTCTTCGTCGATCCCAAGAGCAGCCTCTACCTGAACGGAGTCGTATTGAACTTCGACGACGGGTTGATGGGTTCCGGGTTCCAGATCGAGAATCCCAATGCCCGCACGACCTGCGGCTGTGGCGAATCCTTCAGCGCCTAGTTACACCCGCCACCCTCCTGCACCAGACGCTCCGATATACCTCGACAACCTGGCGACCACGCCTGTCGATCCGAGGGTGCTGGAAGCCGTCCTGCCCTTCCTGGAAAGGCATTTCGGCAATGCCTCGAGCACGACCCACGGGTTCGGTTGGCAAGCTGCCGATGCGGTGACCGCGGCCCGAGCCGAGGTCGCTCGGCTCATCGGCGCCAAGGAACGGGAAATCGTTTTCACCAGCGGTGCAACGGAAGCAAACAATCTCGCCCTGAAGGGTGTCGCGGAAGCCAGCGGCCGGCCCGGCGGCAGGATCATCACCTGTGCCACCGAACACCCCTCGGTCCTGGACTGTTGCGCGTCGCTGGAAAAACGCGGCTTCGAAATCGTCGTATTACCCGTCGACAGGTACGGAATGCTCGATCCTGCGGAACTGCGCGCGGCCCTTTCGGAGGACACCCTGCTCATTTCCGTAATGGCAGCCAACAACGAACTGGGAACCATTCAATCGCTTGTGGAAATCGGCGAAGTGGCGCGCGAATTCGCCGTCCCCTGGCACTGCGATGGGGCGCAGGCAGTGGGCAAGATCCCTCTCGATGTCGACGCCCTCGGCATCGACCTGTTGTCGATCTCGGCTCATAAACTTTATGCCCCGAAAGGAGAGGGGGCGCTCTATGTGCGCTCGAATCGTCGCCCGCGCCTGCGCCTTGCCGCGCAGCTCGAGGGCGGGGGACAGGAGCGGGGAATGCGGTCGGGTACCATCAACGTACCGGGTGCCGTCGGTCTCGGTAAGGGCAGTGAGATCGCCCGTCTCGAGATGGCTGCGGAGGCAGCTCGGCTCCGCACTCTTCGCGAGGTCCTGCAGCGCAAACTCGAAGCCGCGGGAACAGCGGTCGCCAACGGTCACCCGGAGCGACGGCTCCCGGGATGCCTCAGCCTTCGTTTCGTGGATGTCGACAGCGGGAGGTTGATGAACGGCCTGCGCGACAGGGTCGCGTTTTCTTCCGGATCGGCCTGCAAATCGGGCCGCGCCGGGCCCTCTCATGTCCTCAAGGCGATCGGCCTCGACGATACGGCCGCAGCAGAGACCGTGCGCTTCGGGATCGGTCGCTTTACGACTGAGGAAGAGATCGAGTCGGCTGTGGATTTCATCCTTTCTGCGATCGCCAAGGAGCGGAAGTCCGTGGCCGCGGCTTAGGCGAGACCGGTAGCGCCCGGACCGCGGGGTTGCACATGGTGGGAACAGGCTATAGATAATTATTTGACAGTTGCAGGCGAACCCAGGAAAACAGTACATAACCTCATAACAAATCCCTTTCAGGAGTTTAAAAATGTCAGTCACCTCAAGTCAGCTGCTGGACAGGATAAAGCGGCAGATATCCGAAGTCAGCCCCGAGTCGGTACATCGCGGATTGCAGTCCGGGGAGGTTCGGCATCTCATCGACGTTCGCGAGCGGGACGAGGTCCTGGACGGATACATCCCGGGTGCCGAGCTGATCCCAAGGGGCTTCCTCGAGCTCAACATCGAGGAAGATGTCACCATGGACAGGAACGCGAGCATCGTACTCTACTGCGCCGGGGGCAATCGATCCGCCCTGGCCGCCCGCGATCTGGAGGAGATGGGGTACTCCAAGGTCAGCTCGATGATCGGCGGCATCAAAGGCTGGAAAGACGCCGGCTACGGCATCGAGCAGAACGGCCTCCTGTCAGCGGAAGACCTGCAGCGCTACTCCCGGCACATCCTGCTGCCCGAGGTGGGTGAGCAGGGGCAGCAGGAGTTGCTTAAGGCCAAGGTGCTGTTGATTGGAGCAGGAGGACTCGGATGTCCCACGGGGCTCTACCTGGCAGCCGCCGGGGTGGGGACCATCGGCCTTGTCGATGCCGACGTCGTCGACAAGAGCAATCTCCAGCGCCAAGTGCTGTTCGGCGAATCGATGGTCGGGCAGCCGAAGGTCGAGGCCGCCAAACAACGCCTCCTCGACCTCAACCCGGGAGTGGAAGTCCGTGCCCACTACGAGTTGCTGACCTCGGACAACGCCATGGAGATCCTGCCGCAGTACGACATCATAGTCAACGGATGCGACAATTTCCCGACGCGATATCTCGTGAACGACGCCGCCGTGCTTGTGGGCAGGCCGGTGGTGGACGGCAGCATCTTCCGCTTCGAAGGACAGGCGACCGTGTACAATCCGGCCGCAGGGGGACCCTGCTACCGCTGCCAGTATCCCGAACCTCCCCCTCCCGGCGAGGTTCCCAGCTGCGCCGAAGGAGGTGTGCTCGGAGTGTTGCCGGGGATCGTCGGCGTGATCCAGGCGACCGAGGTCGTCAAGCTAATTCTCGGCAAGGGGTCCTCTCTGGTCGGCCGGCTCGTGCTCTACGACGCCTTGGACATGACCTTCCGCGAGCTCAAGCTCCGCCGCGACCTCGAGTGTCCGGCATGCGGGGAGAACCCCTCGATTTCCGGGCTGATCGACTACGATCAGTTCTGCGGCCTGCCCTCTCACGAAGCGGCGGGATAACAGGCAACTGGAACAGGAACCATCATCCGGGCGCTGCTCGTGGCATGCAGGGCAGCGCCCGTGCTGTTTTCCGATGGTGGTCAGGGTAACCCCTGCCTGTCTGATGGGGCAAGATGACCCGGCAAGTTGAAAACCTGATTCTCGATCTCGAGGAGCGGTGCGACGGCGATCCCGTCCTCGACTTTGAGAACCTGTTCGGCAATGCCAACGAGGTAGAGGTCGAGCTGGGAATCGGGAAGGGGCGTTTCCTGATCGATGCCGCTCAGCGCAACGGGAGCACGAACTATTTCGGCGTCGAGTGGGCGAGCAAGTACCTGCGGATTGCCCACCAGCGATGTCTGAAACGCCAGCTCGGCAATGTCAGGCTGGCGCGGGCGGATGCGCGAGAGTTCGTCGAATTCTTCCTGCCGGCCGACTCCATCAGGGCTTACCACATCTATTTTCCCGACCCCTGGCCGAAGAAACGCCACCACAAGCGCCGCTTGGTCAACAGCGAATTCATCGCCGAGATCGAGCGCACCCTGATCCCTGGAGGCCGACTGTGGATGGCCACCGACCATGTAGAGTACTTCGAGGTCATGTTCGAGGTTCTGGGGAAGTTCCCGCGGCTCCGGGCGGTCGAAGCGGAGTGGGAGGGGGTTCCCACCAACTACGAAGAGAAGTACCAGGCCCGGGGAATGGTCATCAATCGGCAGGTTGTAGAGCTGGCCTGAGCTGGGAAATCTACCCGCATTCTCCTCATCCATAGGTACCCGTTGCTCTTTAGGAAGGGGCGGGGCAGAATCGACATACGTCCCCAAGGCGGAGACCGGATAATTGCCTTGACATCCCTTTCTGGGGAACCGTATACTATCTCGGGTGTAAAATGGTGTAAAAGGGTGGATAGTGGGGGGAAGATAAGGCGGTTCGCAGAAGGCGGAGGCCAGTGGCTCAGTTTTTTCTCGGGGAATACGACGTACCGGTCGACGACAAGGGCCGCATCTTCCTGCCGGCGGAGTTGCGACGCAAGCTGCTTCCCGAAGATGGCGACACTCTGGTAGTGACCCGGGGGCTGGATGGCTGTCTCAACGCCCATCCACATCAAGCCTGGAGCGAGATCGCCACGAAAATTGCCGATTTGCCGCAGACCGATCAGAATGCCCGCCAGTACTACCGCGTGGTTTTCTCCCAGGCAGCGGAGGTTAGGCTCGACCGGCAGGGGAGGGCCACCCTTCCGAAAAAGCTGCTCGATCGTGCAGGCGTCTCCGATCGGATGGTAATCGCAGGAGCCGGGAGGAAGCTCGAGTTCTGGGAACCGGAAGCCTGGAATTCCTATCTGGCGCCGGCCCAGGCGGGACTGACCCAATCCGCGGAAGGCTTGCCGCTTTGAGTTTCCACACTCTGAAGAAAACGGATCGACGCAATGGAATACCACCGGCCGGTCATGGTGTCGGAGGTCGTCGCCGGCCTCGTCAACGACCCTGCAGGGGTGTATGTCGACGCTACAGCCGGGGGCGGGGGACACAGCCGCGCGATCCTGGGGCGACTCGCCCAGGATGGCCGGCTCATCGCGATAGACCGCGATCCGGAGGCGATCGCCCGTCTGCGGCAGATTGCCGGGGAATTTGCAGGCCGCATGGTGGTCCTTCAAGGCAATTTCTGCGACCTGCCGATCCTGCTGGAGGAGGCTGCAGAGGCGACAGCCGTCTCCGGGCTTCTGTTCGATCTGGGAGTATCCTCGCACCAGATCGACGAACCTGGCCGCGGGTTCAGCTACCGGGAGACCGGTCCCCTGGACATGCGCATGGACCGCGGCGCCGGGGTCCCGGCGGGCGATCTGCTGGCGGAGGTCTCGGAAGCCGACCTGTCCGATTTGATCAGGCGCTACGGCGAAGAGCGCGGCGCGCGCCGAATCGCCCGGGCTATCTGCATCCGAAGAGACTGCAATGGAATGAGATCGACCGGCGACCTGCGGGCCGCGGTGGAATCCACGCATCCGCAGATGCCGAACAAGACGCTGGCTCGGGTGTTTCAGGCCCTGCGCATAGTCGTCAACGACGAGTTGAAGGCGCTGGAATCGGCACTGAGTGCCGCAATGGAAATGCTGACGTGCAAAGGCCGATTGGCGGTAATATCGTACCACTCCCTGGAAGACAGACTCGTGAAGTCAGCGTTCGCCACGGCGATAAAGGGCTGCACTTGTCCCCCCCGGATCCCCGTATGCAGGTGCGGGGGCAAACCGTCGTTCCGTCCCGTCCACCAGAGGCGAACGGCGACCGCGGCGGAAACAACCGCCAATCCCCGTGCTCGCAGCGCCGGACTGCGGGTATTCGAAAAGCTGCCCGCCTAGGCCGCACACCGGCAACGGGAACGGAGCCATGTATTCGTTTCAGACACTGAGAGCCTATGTAACCGCCGTCGCCGCCAGCGTTGCGCTGACGATTCTGTACGTCTGGGGCAAAGTGGAAGTCGCCGAATTGATGGAAGACATCGTCGGGGCCGAAGCGGAAATTGCCTCCCTCAGAGATGAGCGCACCCGGCTGATGGCGGAGGTGGTCAGGGCGAAGAAGCCGGGAGTCATTGTTCGCCGCGCGGAGTCGGAGTTGAGGATGATACCCGGCGCATCGGCTGGCCGGAGGAGGTGGCGATGACTGACCGGCAAGGCGAGCGCAAGACACCGGAAGCGGGAAAGCACCAAGGCCGTTCCCGGCTGCGCCTTGTTTTTCTTGCCGGGGCGATGTTCTGGGCCCTTCTGGTCGGCAGGCTGGTGCAAGTGCAAGCGGTTCAGCACCACAGCTACGCGGAAAAAGCCATGCAGCAGCACGACCGCTGGGTGGATATCGCCGCGAGCAGAGGGCGCATTTTCGACCGTGAAGGGAGAGTGCTCGCCCAGGATGTCCCGGCGACATCCTTCTACTGCCACCCTTCCGAGGTTCGACAACCGCAAGAGGTTGCCCGTCATTTCGCCGCAAAAACAGGCCGCAAACCCGAAGTGATACTCGATGCGCTGAACGGTAACGGGCCGTTCGTCTATCTCGCCAGGCAGGTTCCGGACACGCAGGCCGCCGCATATCGCCCCTCCGGTATCGAGGGCATTCGCGAGCAAAAGGGGACGTGCCGCTATTACCCGTTCGGATCGGTGGCCGGCCAGCTGTTGGGGTTCGCCGATATCGATAAAAGGGGCCGCGAGGGGGTGGAGATATCCTACGATTCCGCCCTTCGGGAGACCACCGGAAAAAGGCTGACCAAAGTGGACTCGCGCGGCCGGCAGCTTTCAGTGCACAATCGGGAACACCTTGCACCGCAGGACGGTTCGAGCCTTACTCTCACGATCGACGCGGTATACCAGGATATCCTCGAAGAGGAGCTCGCACGTGCCGTCGATTCGACCCGTTCTGAAGGGGCCTATGCCATCATCTCGCGGCCGCATACCGGAGAGATCCTGGCGATGGCCAGTGTTCCTCTCTTCAATCCCAACGAACCGGGAAAGTTTCCAGCCGAAATCCGCCGCAACCGGGCGATAACCGATTCCTTCGAGCCGGGTTCGACCTTCAAGGCGATTACCGCGGCTTCGGTTTTCGAAGAGGAACTGGCGATCCCAAAGACCCTCGTCTACTGTGAAAACGGATCATTCAGGCTGACCAACGGCGATAATGTCCGGGACGTGGGAAAGCACGGCTGGCTCACCGCCAGTGAAGTCCTGGTGAATTCGAGCAACATCGGGATGATGAAGATGGCCCGCCGTCTACAGCGCCCCAGGTTTTACGAATACCTGCGCAACTTCGGATTCGGAACGCGAACCGCTCTCGGCCTGCCGGCCGAGAGCGGCGGTCTTCTCAGGCATGCGCGCAAGTGGTCCGATCGCTCCCTCGAAACTATCGCCATCGGGCAGGAGGTTTCGGTCACCGCACTGCAGATGGTGCAGGCCTTCGGAGCCATCGCCAACGGCGGTCAGCTGATGGCTCCGCAGATTCTGCGCGTGATGGACGATGGCGAAGGCGGAAGAACCGTCGTGAAACCGAAAGTGATCCGCCGGGTGATCTCGGAGAAGACCTCGTCGACCATGAGGGAGATTCTCGCCAAAGTCGTGCGCGACGGCACGGGACGAATGGGGAAGATCCCCGGAGTCGACGTGGCGGGCAAAACCGGTACGGCGCAACGGGCTGCCAAACACGGCAAGGGGTACGCGAGGGATGAGTACATCGTTTCCTTTGTCGGGTTCCTGCCTGCTCGACAGCCGGAGTTTCTCTGCCTGGTCGTGATGCTCAACCCACGAACCGAGAAGTGGGGCGGCCGGGTTGCAGCCCCGGTTTTTCGCCGCGTCATGGAGCGTGTCTACTTTCAGGGAGGGATCAAGAGGCCGCGCGCCCCGGAGAGCAGGCCTTCCCCCGCCTTGGCGGCCAGGGTTTCTCCCGTGCTCCCCGACCTGCGGGGATTGAGCCCGGAAACCGCCCGCTACCACGGGAACATCAGAGGACTGGCCGTCCACTTCGCCGGGGAAGGCACTACCGTCATTTCCCAGGATCCGCCGCCGGGGTCCGCGGTCTCGGACCGGGTCGCATGCACGCTCGGCCACCCCCGCGAGGCCCTCTTTCCCCCGACCGGCATGCCGGTGCGGCAGTCCGTACTGCTGGCCAAGTTTGCCCGGCGGCCGCTGGCGTATTCACAATGAGTACCTCCGCGAGTTCTCTTGGCCACTTGCTGGAAGTCCTGCCCGATGCCCGGGTAAGGGGAGAGGTCGGTATCGAAATCGGCAGCATAGCCTGCGACTCCCGTTCCGTGCGTCCCGGTGGCCTTTTCGTAGCCATCAGCGGCGGCGAGGAAAGGGACCGGCACGAATACATCGAAGACGCGGTGGCGCGCGGAGCCGCTGCGGTGGTAGTGGAGAGAGCTGCCCGGACCGGATCCGCTACCGTGATAGAGGTCGGCGACTGCCGCCAGGCCCTGGCGAAACTCGCGGCCCGCTTCTACGGAGAACCTTCGCGCCAGCTGTGCACCGTGGGGGTTACCGGAACCAACGGAAAAACCACGACGGCGATGCTGATCCGCGCCATCATCGATCGGTCCGGTCGTTCCTGCGGTTACCTCGGGACGCTGGGCAGCCTCGCCTCGGACTCCATGGAACCGCTTGCGAACACGACTCCCGAAGCATCCGAACTGCACCGGGAACTGCGCGCCATGGTCGACGCCGGACGCTCGGCGGTGGCGCTCGAGGTTTCATCCCACGCCCTCGCCCTCGGCCGTGTCGACGGCATCCGGTTCGATGCCGCGGTATTTACCAACCTGACCCGCGATCACCTGGATTTTCACGGTTCCGAAGAGGCGTACTTCGAGGCCAAGAGAAGGCTGTTCGATCGCCTGAAGCCGCACTCATCGCCTTGCGCCGCGGTCAATCTCGACGACCCTTGCGGAAGTCGTCTGAGTCGGAGTCTCGATGGTTCGGCGCTGACGTTCGGGAAGGGCGAAGATGCGGATGTCCGGTTGTTGTCTGCCTCCGGGACGCGGGGAAGGACCTCGCTTTCGCTGCTTTCTCCCCAGGGAAAACTCGATGTTCACACCGTGTTGGCGGGGAGTTTCAACTGCTCCAACGTCACGGCTGCGGTCGCTTGCGCCCTCACTTTCGGTATCGATGTGGATACGATTGCCGCGGCCCTGGCTGAGTTCGAAGGCGTTCCGGGCCGCTTCGAGCGCATTGACGAAGGACAGCCGTTCGAAGTGATAGTCGATTACGCGCACACCCCTGCCGGTCTTGAGACGGTTCTCAATACATCGCGGGAACTCACCGGCAAAAAGCTGATATGCCTTTTCGGATGCGGCGGCGACCGAGACCCGGGGAAGCGCCCGCAAATGGGGAGAATCGCGGGCGAGCTGGCGGATGTGGTCTTTCTTACTTCGGACAATCCCCGCAATGAGCATCCAGAACGGATTATCGATGACATAGCCGCCGGGATGAACGCTCCGGAAAAGGCGCGCCTGTATCCCGATCGGCGCGAGGCGATCGGCCGGGCGCTGCAAGCCGCAGGAGACGGGGACGTGGTGTTGCTGGCTGGAAAGGGAAACGAAACCCGTCAGATATTTATGGACCACGCCATCGACTTCGACGATCGCCACGTCGCCCGGGAGTTGTTGAGGCGGAGAGGGACAGCAGGCGGGGGCGGCTGAATGGAAGGGGTTACTGCCGGTGAGATTCGTCGCTGGGTCGACGGGCAATGGGTGGGAGAGGGAGCCGATGGCATTGCTCCCACGGGCATCAGTACCGATACCCGGACCTTGCAGGAAGGAGAGGCGTTCCTTGCCCTGCGTGGTCCGAACTTCGACGGCAACCGGTTCGTCGGGGAGGCCTTCGACCGGGGAGCTTGCGCCGCCATCGCAGACTCCTGTAAGGGTTCCGGCGACCAGCCGGTGTTGCGAGTGGCCAACACTCTCGAGGCCCTGGGAGAGATCGCCAAACAGTACCGCAGGCGGTTCGACCTTCCCGTCATAGCGATCACGGGAAGCGCCGGCAAGACGACGACGAAGGAGATGACCGCCGCAGTCCTGGGACGCACCATGCGGGTCCTCAAGACGCCGGAAAGCGAAAACAACGAAGTCGGAGTGCCGTTGACGCTTCTGCGCTTGACAGGCGAAGTTGAAGCAATTGTAGTTGAATTGGCGGCGCGCAAGGCGGGCGATATTCGCTACCTTTGCGAGATCGCGCAGCCGACCATCGGGGTCCTGCTGAACATCGGGACCGCGCATCTCGAGTTTTTTGAAACTGTAGAGGGGGTGGCCAAAGCCAAAGGGGAACTCCTGGATTATATCGGGGACGAGTCTTCATTGGCTCTCGTCAACGTCGATGACTGTGTCGTAGCCAGGGAGGTCATGAGGAAAAAGGGGAGACTCCTCGGCTTCAGTCTCGATAGTGAGAGTCATTTTTGTGGGGAGGGACTTGTCCTTGACCAGGAGGGCCGCGGCCACCTCTCTCTACAGAACATCCGCATCGAACTCCGGATCCCCGGAAGGCACAATGTGTACAACGCCCTGGCCGCAGCCGCGGTAGGGGATCTCTGTGGCGTTCCGGCGCCCGAGATCGAACGCGCTCTCGCCGGATTCGAACCTGCCTCGATGCGCTCCGAGGTTTTGTGGAAAAACGGGACGTGCCTCATCAAGGATTGTTACAACTCCAATCCCGGGTCTGCGAAAGCGGCCCTCGATCTGCTGGGCGATATGCAGTTGGCGAACGGTGGCAGGCGTGTCGCTGCACTAGGCGATATGCTCGAGCTCGGCGACTCGGCACCGGAGCTTCACGCGGAACTCGGCCGGCAGGCTAGCAGAGCGGGTGTCGAGCTGCTGTTGACGTGCGGACAGTTCAGCCAATCTACCCACTTGGGAGCTCTTGAAGAAGGCCTCGAAAACGCGCGGCACATTGAAAACAAGGCCGAGTTTACCGTGCAGCTCTGCGCAGAGGTTCGTCCGGGAGATGTAGTCCTCATCAAGGCATCGCGCGGAGCGGCCTTCGAAGAGGTCGCCGAGAAGTTACTTGTTTCGCTTCAGGCAGACCCTTTGTAAATTTTACATCAAAGCCTCTCAAAATCGGTCATTTCGCCCCAGGGCGAGTCAGGGTAGGCGAAGTCCCCGCTTCACTGCCCCTCCGGGTTTCCTCACCCGGTGTCCGGCACCCCACGCAATGACTCGCGCCCTGCCCGGATGCACTGTCGCGCAGTTCGGCAGTGACGGCGCAGGTCGCGGCTTCTCCCTCTTCCGACCGCAGGTCCGCTTGCGGATCTGTAGCAGTTGTGACCGCAGCAGTTGTGACCGCGGGTCGCAGCGGCGTCGACCGCACGTCCCGCGGGTCGAAACGGAATCGGCAAGACCGTGAATGCCGCACAGCGCGCAAGCAACCAGATCCTTCTGATCGCAGTCATCCTGGTCGGCCTCGGAGTGGTGATGGTCTACAGCTCCAGTTCCGTCCTGGCGGGAACGCGTTACGCCGACAGCAGCTTCTTCCTGGTAAGGCAGATAATCAGGGCGTCCATAGGTCTCGGCATCATGTTCATCCTGTCTCGCCTGCCGCTGAGGATCTGGCAGCGGGCGGCCCGCCCCATGATCCTCGCTGGGCTGGCCCTTCTTGTTCTGGTTCTGATCTTCGGACAGGGAAAGGGAGCCTCGCGATGGCTGCCTTTTCCCCTTCCCCTGGACAGGATGAGCCTGTCGTTTCAGCCCTCTGAATTCGTGAAGCTCGCCCTCGTTCTCTACCTAGCCGATGTCATGGTGCGTCATCAGCAGCGGATGGGAGACTGGCGCACCGGGCTTCTGCCCCGTCTGCTGATTCTTGGCGCGGTCCAGGTCCTCATCGTCCTGCAACCGGATCTGGGCACGGCCATCGCCATCGGAGTCATCTCGATGATCATGCTCTGGCTCGGAGGGGCCGGGGCGGGGCACCTTGCCGCCGCGGCCGGGGCGGTGGTCCCATTTGTCGCCTGGTCCCTGGTCAGTTCTCCCTACCAGATGCAGCGTCTGACCAGCTTCCTTCATGGTGCCGATCCCCGGGGAGCGGGCTTTCAGGTCTCCCAGTCGCTGCTCGCTCTGGGCAGCGGTGGGTTTTTGGGGGTCGGCCTGGGTGACAGCGTCCAGAAGTACTTCCTGCCCGAGCCGCACACGGACTTCGTCTTTGCTTTTATCGGGGAAGAACTGGGGCTGGCGGGCTCGCTGAGCGTGATCGCCCTCTTCGCCGCCGTCGCCATCCACGGATATCGCATCGCCTGCGATGCCCAGACCTATCACGGATTTCTGGTCGCGGCCGGGATCACGGTCATGATTTCGGTGTACGCAGCGATCAACGTCGGCGTGGTCACCGGAATTCTGCCGACCACGGGACTGCCCCTGCCGCTGGTCAGCTACGGCGGTTCCTCACTGCTGTGGAATCTCAGCGGCATCGGGATTCTCGCCGCGGTCGCCCGAGAGACCGGGCAGTCCCCCTCACCTTTATCCGCAGCAAGGGACCAGTCCCGGTTCGGCAGCCTTCTGAGAAGGCTGAGGCCGCTGAGAGCCGCGCAGCCGACCCCTGGAATGCCGCTCGTGGCGAATGCTTCGGTGGCGGTGCGATGAGACTGAACGACCAGCGACTGCGCGCCTTGGCGGACTCCGGCGCCCTTGTCCATCTCGTCGGCGTCGGTGGCGTGGGTATGGAGGGACTGGCGCGTCTGCTGATGCAGCTCGGCTGCAGGGTCTGCGGATCGGACTGGGAGCCCTCGCGGGCGCTGGAAAATCTGGAAGCGGACGGCGTCGATGTGCAGGCCGGGCACAGCGCAGATTTTGTCTGCGACGAAACTTCTCTCGTGGTCTACTCAGCCGCGGTGCCACGGGAAAACCCGGAGCTGTCCGCGGCTCGCCTCCTCGGTATCGACACCGTTTCCCGGGCACGGCTGGTAGCCGATCTGTCGCACTCGTTCCGCACGGTAGCCGTAGCCGGCACCCACGGCAAGACGACGACGGCCAGCATGCTGTTCGAGATCCTGCGGGAAAGCGGCTGTGATCCCTCCCACCTCATCGGTGGCCGCAAAGACGGTCGCGCTCTCGCCGGACTGGGAAGCGGTGAGCTCCTCGTCCTCGAAGCGGATGAATACGACCGCGGTTTCCTGCACCTGAAGCCGTGGATGGCTCTGATTACCAACGTCGAGGCCGAGCATCTCGTGGACACCTACCGCAGCGAAGAGGAGGTCGTCAATGCCTTTGCGGATTTCGCCTCAGGGACGCATGCCTGCGGGAGCCTGCTGATCAACGGCGATGATCCTGGGTGCAGGGCCGTTTCCGGAAGGCTGGCGGGAAAGTCGGTCGCGGCCTTCGGCATCGATCCGTCAAACGAGTACCGCGCCGGGGAGATCGGACTCGCGGCGCACGGAAGCCGTTTCAGACTGAGTACCGATTCACGAACAGGGGACGCGATCGAAATCTCGGTAGGCGTGCCAGGTCGCCACAACGTGATGAACGCGGCTGCGGCAGCCGCCGCAGCCCATTCGCTCGGGGTCGATGACGAGGCGATCAGGTCGGCTCTTTCCGGTTTCACCGGAGTCGAGCGGCGCTTCGAGATCAAGGGAGAAGCCGGCGGCATTCTCGTCGTCGAAGATTACGCCCACCATCCGACGGAGGTCGGTGCGGCCATTGAGGCAGCCCGGGTCATGAAGAGGCCGGTAACCGCGGCATTCCAGCCGCACCTGTTTACGAGAACACGGGTTTTCCTGGAGCAGTTCGCCGCGGCCCTGATGGAGGCTGACCGCGTCTTTCTCACCGACGTGTACGGAGCCCGGGAGAGCGGGGCAGAAGGAGGGAACGCCGGATCCCTGCGCGATGCCATGAGGCAGCATGGGTATGAACCGGTGCAGTACACTCCGGACAAGCTCGATCTCCCGGCCGCGGTTGCGGCGGCCTGCGTTCCCGGCGATCTCGTCCTCTTTCTCGGTGCGGGGGATATCGGAGAGGTGGCGAAGAGGACGGTCGACCTCCTGGCGAGGCAAACCGGTTCAGGGACCCGACCGTGACGCGACGCTCGCGAGCCCGACGAATGGTGAGAGTCGGCGGAGCCTATCCGCACCGGGAGGGGAGCGGCATGCGCGGTCGCAGGCTGCTCATCGCCGTGGTCGCCGCGGCCGCGGTCGGCGGGGCAGCATGGGTTGGTGCCTCGATCTCCGGATCGAGGGATTTGCGGCTCGCCGCGCTCGAGGTTCGCGGACTCCGCACCTTGTCGGGTGCGGACATTATTTCCGCCAGCGGACTGCGGGCGGGGGACCGTATCTTCGCCGTCGACCTCGATTCGCTGGCCAGCCGACTCGAGGAGCTGCCATGGGTCAGGAGCGCGCGCGCTCACGTGCGTCCTCCCGACCGAATATACGTTGCTGTCGAAGAGCGGCGGCGCTTGGCGTGGCTCGACGCCGGCGGCGATCCCTTCGGGGTGGATGCCGAGGGAATAGTCCTGCCCCCCCGCCCGCTGCCCGGGGAGCGAATCGCCGATCTCGACCTGCCCGTGATCCGGTGTGGGAGCGCCGGCTGGGACTCGCTGCAATCCGGGGATGTGATCCCCGATTCGTCCCTCTTCGGGGTTCTGGGCTGGCTGACGGAAGCGGTGCGCGGCGACAGCGCCTTCAGCCGCAACGTTTCGACGATCGAGCCGCTGTCGGACGGTGCCCTGGCTCTGCGGATGGTGGCTGACGGCTTGGAGGTCAGGGTGCCGGCCACGGAGGCGGCGAGGCACATGGGTCTCCTGAAGCGGATGATGAACCGGATCTACGGGAGGAAGGATTCCCCCCCGGCATACGTCGACCTGCGATACGACGGCCAGGTCGTCGTCGGACCGCGTCTCGCCGCGGCAACCGGCCGTCGTCGACAGAAGGGCGGCTGAGCTATGCGCCGCGGCAACAGAGTGGTTGGACTCGATCTCGGAACGACGAAAATCTGCGTCGTCATTGCAGAGCTCGGAGGGGAAGGAATCGAGATCATCGGGTACGGCCACAGGCCCTCCGATGGCTTGCGCAGGGGGATGGTCGTCGACGCGGAAAAGACCGTGCAAGCGGTGAAGGGGGCGGTTCACCAGGCCGAGCTGATGGCAGGTATTGAAATAGAGGCCGTGTATGCCGGCATCTCAGGTGAACACATTCGCGGTTTCGACAGCCGGGGCTCGATCGCGGTAGGCGACGGTGGGCTCGAGATCACCGAGGAGGATCGAAACCGAGTCGTCGAAGCGGCCCGGACCGTGGCGATTCCATTCGATCGCGAGGTCCTTCACGTGCTTCCTCAGGAATTCTCAATCGACAACCAGACCGGCATCCGTGACCCCGTTGGCATGACGGGGGTACGCCTCGAGTCTTCGGTGCACATCGTCACGGGGGCCGTCACCTCGGTGCGAAACATCAGCAGGAACATCCAGCGAACGGAGATCGAGGTGAACGGCCTCATCCTCGAGCCGCTGGCATCCAGCCGCGCGGTATTGCGGGAAGAGGAGAGGGAGGTTGGGGTTTGCGTCGTCGATATCGGAGGCGGCACAACCGATCTGGCGATTCATTCCGAGGGCTCGGTACGCCGCACCGCTGCGGTTGGCGTCGGAGGACAGAACGCAACCAGCGACATCGCGATCTGCCTGCGCACCAGTTGGCCCCTTGCGGAGGACCTGAAGTGCCGTTACGGGACGGCTCTGCCGGAGTGCGCCGACAAAAAGGACGTCGTCGAACTGAAGGGAGTGTCGGGACGGAAACCGGTAGAGGTCGCGAGAAGGGATCTCGCAACCATTGTCGAGGCGCGCATGGAAGAGATCTTCGCCATGGTCCGGCGCGAGATCGACTACAGCGGGTACGGCGACCGCTTGGGTGCGGGAATCGTGCTGACCGGAGGCGGGGCGCTCGTCGAGGGAGCCGCTGAGCTCGCCGAGCGGTCAATCGGAATACCGGTAAGGCTGGGTGTTCCTGCCGCGTTCAACGGGGTCGGCGAGGGCTTGGCGAATCCTTGCTTCGCGACCGTCCTGGGGCTGGTGCTGATGGCGGCCGACAAGGCGGACAGCGGCGGTTTCCGCCAGTACCGGGAAGGGACCAGCCCAGGCTTCCTTGGGACAGCTGCCGGCCGCATGAGGAATTGGATAACGATGTTCCTGTAGGCGGTGAATACCCCCATAGGCATGAAGAAATCAACCGAGGGAGGACAGTCGCGGCGACAGCCCTCAACTTACAGTCCCTCAAAGGAGGAAAAAATGACGTTCAAGATTCTCGATTACGATCAGAAAGCGAACATCAAGGTGGTAGGGGTAGGCGGGGCGGGCGGAAACGCCATAAACCGCATGGTTGACGCGGGAGTTAACGGCGTCGAATTCGTCGCCATCAACACCGACAGTCAGGACCTGGACGTCTCGAAGGCCGATCACTGCCTCATCATCGGGGACAACATCACTCGCGGTCTCGGCGCCGGTGCCAAGCCGGAGATCGGACGCCAGGCGATCGAAGAAGACCGCGACAAGGTCGTCGAACATCTCAGCGACACGGATCTCGTATTTATTACGGCCGGCATGGGGGGCGGAACCGGAACCGGCGCGGCTCCCATCGTTGCCGAGCTCGCCAAGGATCAAGGCGCCTTGACCGTGGGTATCGTCACGGAGCCGTTCCAGTTCGAGGGGTTTCCGCGCATGCGCAATGCGCTGACCGGAATCTCCGAGATGCAGGAGCACGTCGATACCCTGATAGTTATCAAGAACCAGCGCCTGCTTTCGATCTGCTCGCGCGACACCTCGCTCGAGGAAGCGTTCGCCGGTGCGGACGAGGTGCTGTTGCAGGCGACGCGCGGGATCTCTGACCTCATCACCATTCCCGGCATGATAAACCTCGATTTCAACGACGTGAAGACGGTCATCACCGAAGGGGGGGACGCCATGATCGGCGTCGGGTCTCACAAGGGGGAGAACCGCTCTCTCGAAGCTGCGAAGAAGGCAATCAGCAGTCCGCTGCTCGAAGACGTCTCCATCGAGGGTGCAAGGGGAGCCTTGATCAACATTACCTCCAGCTCGAACCTCACCCTTTACGAAGCCAATGAAGCGGCCTCGATCATCCAGGAATCTGCCGGACATGACGCCAACATCATCTTCGGAACCGTTATTGACGAAGACTTGGTCGACGAAATGCGCGTAACCGTCATAGCCACTGGCTTTTACCTCAACAAGAGGGCGGGCCGCTACGAGAACCTCGAAGAGAAAGCGGTTTCCAAGCGGCAGCAGCGCACACTGCAGGAGGCGATGCAGCCGGAGTTCGGCGGGTTTTCCCGGGCAGCAAGCGAGGATGCCGAAGAGAAAGATTCCACTTGGAATGGCGACCTCGACTACCCCGCCATCCTGCGGAATAAAATGGCCTGACACTCCGGTTCCCATCATGGGGGGTGCCGCCCGTGGGTTCGCGGACCCCTCTTGACAGCGATTGGCCCCCTTTTGTCATTTGCCCCCGGACAAGTGAGCTTCAGCGCGGCCATAACTGGTTGATCCGATACAGCTTATGCGCCGCGGGCCTACAACGGACCAGGGAGTGGAGCGAATGGCTGTCGCAGTTAGCGAAGTTGGCATGGTCATGGGGAGCAAATCGGATGAACCCACCATGCGGAAAGGGGCCGACCTTCTGGACGAGCTCGGCGTCGGATACGAGATGGTGGTTTCTTCTGCGCATCGAAACCCGGGGCGCACCGCGGAGTATGCCCGAGGAGCGCGCGGCAGGGGGCTGCGGGTACTGATCGCCGGCGCGGGATTGGCGGCGGCCCTGCCCGGTGTTTTGGCGGCGCATACGACGCTTCCCGTAATCGGGGTGCCGGTAGCGTCGGGAGCCCTCAATGGATTGGATTCACTCTACTCGATCGTGCAGATGCCGCCGGGGATTCCGGTGGCCACAGTCGGGATCGACAACGCCCGTAACGCCGCCATGCTGGCGGCGCAGATCCTGGCGCTGTCGGACGAAAAGATCGCCCGGGCCATCGATACCTATCGCGATCAGTGGTCGTAGACAACTGAACTGTCGAACGCACAAACAGAACAGATAGCGAGATGCAAAGAGAGAGACCCAGGAAGGGTGTGGACCGGCGGCGGATTTCGAAGTTGCTGTCCCTGATCCTGCGCCACCGACCGGACGAATTTGGACTCAACATGGACGAATACGGGTACATTCCCCTCGACGAAGTTACCGAGGCGGTGCAGCAGCGGTATTCGGAAGTGGGCGAGGAGGATATACGCAGGCTCGTAGATGATTCGAAGCCAAAGCGGTTCGAGATCGTCGACGACTACATCCGGGCACTGTACGGCCACAGTTTTTACCTGGAGATCGACGACGATCCGATCGACCCGCCGGAAAAGCTGTTCATGGGGACCACCGCAAATGCGGGCCGCAGGGTGCCTGAGGAAGGGCTGCGTCCGATCGACCGCTCCTACCTCCACCTGAGCATGACCAGGGAAATCGCCGAATCGCGCAGCCACGAGGCGGGGGAACCGTGCGTCGTCGAAATCGAGGCCAAGCGGGCTTTCGAAGAGGGCGGTATCGAGTTCTACGCCCGGGGGGAGGTGGTTCTTTCTCGGGAAATACCCGCGGAATTCGTGGGGGAGGTGAGTGGTCTGGATGCGGTCCCAGTCGACCGCCGCGGTGAGCGTTCGAGGCCGGGGGGGCGGTGGTCAGGGGAGGGCGGATCGAAGGAGGCATCCGAGGCGGAGAACAGGGTCTCCGGTGGGGAGTTTCAGGAAGCCGCCAGGGAGCCGTCCCGAGATGTACCAAAGGACCACCAAAAGGATGCCCCGATCAGCTACGGCCGCAGACCCCGACGCGAGACCGGCCGCCGCTGACAGCGGCGTGGTCGGCGCGGCCGCCCGCGCCACATCCGCAAGCGCAGTATTTCGATGGCGTTGCGAGTTTACCCCTAAGTGTAGTGTCCCAGGAATCCCTTGCAATTTCCTAGGCCGATCCATTTGGGGGAAAAATCTTGATGGAGAAATCGCGGTTCAATGAAAACCTCATCCGGCGATTTTTCCCCTCAATCCCGTCTCGCTGCGTTGTCTTCGCTCGCCGTACACCACGGTATTTTTCAAGAAATCCGTAGGATGCGACGCTAGGTTCGGAATGCGGAACCGCACCTGCGGCACAGGGCGGAAGGAGTAGAAGGACCGTTGCCGGAATCGCCGACTTTATTCTGAACGCAGCCGGCCATACTTGGATGGACGGGGTATCTGCACCGCCTTAACCTGCCCCTGCACGAAGGAGGCCTCGGGCCGACCGAACCTGCGGCCTCGAGGAAGACCCCTGTCGTGGAGTGAAAAGGAACGGGGCCGATTACAGGGCGAGGTCAGTATTGGCACGGGATTTCCAGCAGCGTCCCCGTTACAGCCCGGGTTTCCACAGGGCCGGGACCAGTGAAGGGGAACCCCCTCTCCTCCTGGCCGAAGTTTGGCGACCGCCTATTCCCCAGACCACAGGGTCAAACCGCTTCCCATCAACCGGAGTCATTCCGCGTCGCGATGCCTGTCGGAAATGGGGGAGTTCGGCCTGTTGACGCCAACCTGAGCCCGGTCGAGGTCCGGGGCGAGCCTTTCGACTTTTCTGTTGATCGGTCGTTTCGAGACTCGGAAGGGGGCCGTGCCTACGCGAGGTGTCGGAGGAGAACGGCATCCTCGAGGAGTTTCAGTCATTGAGATTGCCCTACTACATGGTTTTTTCCTTAGGTTCGGAGATGTCGGAAGGAGGGTTCGGGGCCTGCAGACGGGCCCCTCCATATTGATGGCGAAAAGAAACACTGGACTATGACCATGCACTCACACGGCAGGGGCGAAATGACGGGGGTTCCTCTCAATGCATCACTGCTTTCCAAGCTCGCCGCGCTGGCGCGGCTGGCGATGGGGCTGGTCTTTCTGACAGCCGGGGCCGCAAAATCCTGGGACCCGGTCATCTTCTACTGGGAGGTGGTCTCCTATCTCGATATGCTCGCCGTGGACCGTCAGGCTTGGCACAATCTCGGCTCCGCGGCGATCTACCTCGCCCCGGTCGAGACCGCGGTCGGATTGGCTCTCCTGCTAAACTGGAGGCCGCGTTTGATTTATCCCGTTGCCGTGGTGATGATGGCCCTGTTTCTGGGGCTGACATTCTACGCCTGGCGAACCGGAGCGAACGTTGACTGCGGCTGCTTCGGTGCCCTGGCGGAGCGCTCTCCAGGCCAGGCCGCGGCCGAGGATGCGGTGATGCTCGGGTTGTTACTGCTCGGGTGGTGGCGGGGGACCTTGCGATGGCCGCGCCCCGGACTGGCGCGGGCCCCCCTGCTCGCCGGCGTCGGGGCCCTCGTCGCACTGGCGGTCATCGGGGTGCGCTTCTATCCCCAGGCGGACCGGCTCGCAGGTTCGGACCTGAGGCCCGGAATGGCCCTGCAGGGGTTGGAGCTAAAAGGAGTCGAAGTAGATCTGAGCTCGGGAAGCTACCTCATCGAGCTGTTCAACCCGAAATGCCCGCGCTGCAAAAAGGAGGTGCCCAAGCTCAACCGCTGGGCGGCGTCCAGCCGTCTGCCGCGCCTCATCGGCCTCAACGAGTACGCCCAGGACTCCCCTGAGCTCAAGGAGTTCATAGGGCAGATGAGACCTCGCTTCGACATAGCGACGATTTCGTCGTCGGACTGGATGCGCCTGACTGCGGGCCACGGTTGGCCGCGCCTGGCCTGGATCGAGGAGGGCGTGGTCAGGCACGTGTGGGAGTACGACCGCATGCCCTCGACCCGGCAGTTGGAGAAACGGCTCGCGGCGGCCGGCTCCTGAATGAACGTCGGAGGCAACGATCTCGCCCTGCTCGGGGGGGAGCCTGCCCTGACCGCGGATCCAAACGACCTGTTCCGGTGGCCCGTAATTACCAGGGAGGACGAGGAAGCGGTGCTCGATGTCCTCCGCCGCGGCGCCATGTCGGACTTCGACGTCACCCTGGAGTTCGAGAAGGAGCTGGGGGAGTGGTTTGGCCTCCCCCACGTTCTGTGCCACAACACCGGAACGGCGGCGATCCAGGGCGCGCTGTACGGATGCGGGGTGGGGATCGGCGACGAGGTGATCTGCCAGAGTCTGACCTACTGGGGATCGGTACTTCAGGCCTTCTCACTCGGGGCCACCGTCGTTTTCGCCGAGGTCGATCCGCAGACCCTGACCATCGATCCGGCCGATATCGAGCACCGGATCACTGCTCGCACTCGGGCTATCGTCGCCGTTCACCTCAGCAGCTACCCCAGCGACATGGATGCGATCATGAAGATCGCGGAGAAGCACGGTCTCAAGGTCATCGAAGACGTGTCGCACGCACAGGGAGGAGAGTACAAGGGCAGGCTGCTCGGAACCATCGGAGACGTCGGAGCGATGTCGATAATGTCCGGGAAGTCCTTGGTTTCCGGCGAGGGAGGGTTCCTGGTCACCGCTCAGGAGAAGATCTTCAACCGCGCCCTCGCCTTCGGCCACTACGCCCGTTCCCGCACCCTCTCCGATCCGGAGCTGGCTCCGTTCGCCGGCTACCCGCTAGGGGGCTGCAAGTACCGGATTCACCAGCTCTCCTCCGCGGTCGGTCGCGTTCAACTGCGCCGATACCGCGACCGGCTGGCGGAGATCCGCAAGGCGATGTACTGCTTCTGGGACCGGCTGGAGGGGGTCAGGGGGCTGCGTCCTCACATGCCCCCACGGGACAGCGGCAGCGCCATGGGCGGCTTTTACTCGGCCCGGGGCCTCTACCGGGCCGAGGAGCTGAACGGGCTTTCGCTCGCCCGCTTCTGCGAGGCGGTGAACGCAGAGATTGCCGGTGGCGGCTTTCAGGTGCGGCCCGGGGCCGGGGTGTCGGCGATGCATCTCCACCCGGTGCTCAACGAAGCCGACATCTACGGCCACGGAGTGCCGACGCGGATCGCCAACAGCGACCGGGACCTCAGACAACCGGCCGGCAGCCTGCCGATCACGGAATCGATCAACGAGCGCTGTTATTCGATTCCCTGGTTCAAGCGCTACGAGCCCGAGATCATAGGCCAGTACGCCGACGCTTTTCGGAAGGTCGCGGAGAACGCCGACCGGTTGCTGTAGTCTGACATCGATGCTGACGACCTTGAGACCCCTCTCGGTCTTCGCCATCGGCCCCCATCGCCACCTACTGACTACCGCGGCTAAACACCAGCCCGCCACAATCGTGGCATTTCGCGTCCATTCCTTGGGCATATAGATATAGTAAAGTTTTAGAAAATCGGGTCTTTTTAGCTACCGTTCTGTTGGTTACGACCTGGTTTGTTTCCGGTGATTGGTCGGTGAAATCCTTGGAAGCGGCGCGAGAAGGGACAACACAGGAGAATTCTTCACCTTGCTTCCCCTTCCTGGCCGATGCGCACTGCGCGCACCGTGACCTGGAGGTAGGAAGGCAGAACAGGAAGCATCTGGGCCGAGACGGGTAACCAGCCGAGTTCAGGTATTGGGGGCGATGAGGCAGCAGGAATGATGGGCAGTGCGGACAGCGACAATGGGTTTCGGGTTCGGGTCGATGACCGGCAGCGGAACCCAAAAGCCTCCGGGCCGCCACCTTCGGACCCGAAAGAGTCGGGTGTCCGTCCGGGGCGCGTGCCGGCAGGGGTGGATCGACCCTTTCTCCCCCCGGATTTCGAGCGCGCCGTGCGCGGCCCCGTCGGAGGCAATTTCACCGCGGCGATCACTGCCCCTTTCGGGAGCCGGGCAACCGAGTTCGTCTGCGCCCGCGTTCAGCACCTGATCGAAAGCGGGGTCTCCCCGTACTCGGTCCTGGTCCTGGTTGGTAACCGCGGCCGGCGGCGGAGCTGCCTCCGGGAGCTGAACCGCCTGGGGCTTCTCGCCGGTCCCGCGGGAGCGGTGGAGATACAGACCTACTACGGGCTGGCCAACCGCACCGTCGGCCTGTTCTGGCCGAAGCTGGCTCCCGCGGCCGGGTTCTCCAGGAGCGCCGGGGAGCGGCTTCCGGTGAAGCTCACTTTCGAGACGGCGCAGTACCTGATGTCGCAGCTGATCGCACCCCTTCTCGACCGCGGATATTTCGAGGGACTTCCGGTGAGGCGCCAGCGGGTTCTGTCGCAGCTTCTCGACAACCTCAACAAGGCCGCGGTCAATGGCTACCCCATGGAAGAGGTGGGTAAGCGACTGCAGGAGGCGTGGGCGGGAGAGGCGGGCCATCGGGTCTATTTCCAGCAGGCCCAAGAGTGCATCGCCCGTTTTCGCGCTCACTGCCTCGAGCACGGACTTGTCGATTTCTCACTGGCAGTGGAGCTGTTCGACCGCTTTTTCGTCCGCTCTGGCCGGGTACCGCACGCAGAGCCCCTGGATCGGTATCGCCACCTGGTCGTCGACCAGCTCGAAGAGACGGTGCCGGTGGCGCAGGACCTGATCGAGGGGTTCCTCGCCTGTTGCGATTCTTCCCTTCTGCTGTGCGACGGCGAGGGGGGGGTACCGGGTGTTCATGGGAGTCGCCCCGGAGGGGGCGCACAGGCTGACGTCCGGGGCCGGGCTGTCCCTGGGGCTTCCTGCGCGGCCGCGACAGGATGCCATCCTCCAGCTCGGGGAGGCGATCTGCGTTCAGCTCGGCGCCGGATCCCGCTTTCCCACCCCGGCAGCCGGAGAGGCGGTGGCCGGACGCATTTTCACCCACTACCGGTCGCAGATGATCGATGGGGTGGTGGACGCCATCTCCGGCCTGGTGGATTCGGGGGTGGATCCGGGCGGCATCGCCGCGGTCGCACCCCACGCCGACGGGGTGCTGCGCTTCCTGATGTCGGAGGCCCTCGAAAAGAAGGGCATTCCCTTCGTCGTAGTGCGCCGTTACGAGAGTCTGCGCGAGGAGCCGGAAGTGCGCGCCTGCCTGACGCTGGCCGCCCTGGCGCATCCCCAATGGGAATGCCGTCCCCACCCGTACGACGTGGCCGAGGCCATGGCCCTGGTAACCGGACTGGATCCGGTTCGAGCGGCCCTCGCCGTGCGCCATTTCTACAACCCCGCGTCCGGGCGGCTGCGGTCCGCGGAGGGCCTTGCGGACGAGATCGTCGGGCGGATCGGCGCGGACCGGATCGAGCACTGGGAGAGGGTGCGCCGCTGGCTTCGGGCGAACGCCAATCCGGACTCGGGAAGCATCGACCACTTCTTCCGCAAGCTGTTCGGGGAAGTGCTTGCGAAAGACGAGATGAAGCCGGAGGAGGGGGCCCTGTACGCCCGACTCATCAACTCCGCCACCTGGTTCCGGCAGGCCGCTCCGGCAATGGGTCTCAACGACAAGCCGGAGGGCAGGCGCTACCTCGACATGCTTTCGGAAGGGATCGTGTCGGCCGACTACCAGACCGGGGTGGAGGAGGTTGTCGCTTCCGGGAAGGTCATGCTGGTGGCTCCGGTGTACACCTATCTGCTGCACGAGCAGGTGTCGCGTTACCAGTTCTGGCTCGAGGTCGGGTCGATCTTCTGGTGGGAGCCGCCCCACCAGCCTTTGACCAACCCCCACGTGCTTTCCCGTTCCTGGATACGTGGAGCTCGCTGGACGGAGGCGGAGGATCGCGAGCGCCGCAACCAGCTGCTGCAGCGCCTCGTCAGGGGGCTCTGCCGGCGTTGCCTGGACGGGGTGTTCGTCTGCGCCAGTGAGGTCGAAGCGGTAGGAGGGGGGCCACAGGACTGCCCCCTGCTGCGAGCCATCGAAACGACCCTCGCCGAAGACGGGGAAGGGTGGAAGGCGGGGGCGCCATGAACGACTTCAGGCCCCGTCCCGGGCAGCGGGAGATCCTCGAGTACGCGGGGAGCCGCATGGGAGTGTCCGCGGTGCCGGGAAGCGGCAAGACCGCTGCCGTCGCCGCCCTGACCGCACACTTGCTGAACCAGCGGGGGAAGGGTCCGGCTCCACTCGTTCCACCCGGGGGCCGCGTGCTCGTTGTGACCTACCAGACGGCCGCGGCCGACGCCCTCAGGGTTCGCATCAGGGAGCAGCTCGGTCAGGCTCCTCCTCTCGGGGCGGCCTTCGACGTCCGCACCCTCCACAGCCTGTCGTACGGGATTCTCAAATCGCACCCGGGTCAGGCCGGGACCACCGCGGACTTCCAGGTCGTGGACGAGCGCGCCGGGGCCGACCTGCTCGAAAAGGCGGTGCGGAGATGGAACGCCGGCCATCGCGAGGAGTGGCGGCGGCTCGCTCCAGCCGACCGCGACCCTGCCGATTGGGAGAGGACCTGGCTGGATATTGCGACCGCCGTAGCGCGCAGGGTGGTTTCCGAGGCCAAGAACCGCCGCAGGGGCGTGGCCGCAATCGAGGCAGAGCTTGCCAGCCTCCAACCCGGCGGGCGGTCGGAGTCATTTCTCGAACTCGGGCTATCCGTGTACCGGAGTTACCAGCAGCAGTTGGAGACCATGGGCGGGCTCGATTTCAACGACATGGTCCGCCTCGCCGTCGACCTGCTGGAGACTCATCCCGATCTCAGGGACAGGCTGGCGGAGCGGTGGCCCGTAATCGTCGAGGACGAAGCCCAGGACAGCCTGCCGCTGCAGGAGCAGGATCTCACGGAAGCACGGCAACTGGGTTCGCGTAGGGGATCCCAACCAGGCGATCATGAGCAGCTTCACCGCCTCCGAACCCTCGAGCCTGCGGAGATTCCTGGAAGCGGGGGAAGTCGACGCGGTGGAGATGGCGGTCTCGGGGCGCTGTTCCCGGCGCATCATCGACGTCGCCAACCATCTCGTCGACTGGGCCTGTGACAACCATCCGGTTTTGCAGGTGAGAAACCGCTGCTTCCGCCGCCAGCACATGGCGGCCACCGATCCCGGGGACCCGCAGCAGAATCCGGCCGATGCCGAGAGCGAGATCCTGTTCCGCGAATACGGCAGCCGCGACCAGGAGCTCGAAGATGTCGCCCGCAAGGCCGCTGGCTTCGCGGCTCGACACCCGGAGCTGACCCTCGGCATCCTGGTGCCGACCAACCGGCTCGGGTACGAAGTCGGAGAAAACCTGACCCGGCTCCGTGTCGATTTCGACGAGCGCCTGCAAACGAGCAGGCCGTCCCGCTCGCTCGGCGACGCCCTAGAATGGGTGCTGTCGTATGCCGCCTCCCCTCTCCACCGCGGCCACCTGCAAGCGCGCCTGCGCCTCGGTTGCTCCGTACCTGCAGTCCTCCGAGGACGGCCTGCAAACGGAAGCGGATGATGAGAACGTGTCCCGCCTGCTGCGCAGCTGCTACCGGCCGGAAACCCTGGTGTTTCCGCGCCAGGGCGAGACCGTCACCGACTCCCTTCCCCCGGTCGGCGCCGTTCCGGAAGCGGACCTGCAGGCGATACAGGGGTTCGCCCGTTTCCTCGGGCACTCCCTCAGGGCCTCCTCGCTACCGGTGGAGCAGCAGCTGCTCACCGTCGCCCAAGGGATCCTCGACGGAGAGGACATGGCCCGGGCGCAGCAGCTGGCCTCTCATCTGCGCCGCCGTCGCGACCAGCACCCGGAGTGGCGCCTGCCGGAGCTCGCTGCCGATCTGCTGAGCAGCGGGCGCGGTGTCCTGGCCGAAGGAGAGGGGGGCTTCGAGCCGGCTCCCGGGCGTGTGAGCCTGGCGACCATGCACCGCGCCAAGGGGCTGGAGTGGGATCTCGTCTACCTCGTAGGCGTAGACGGCGATTTCTTTCACAGCCGCCTCGAGGAGCGGTTTCGCGGCGATTACGACTACCTGGGAGGTGACCCGGCCGAAATGGCGGTTGCGGCGCTGAAACGGGCGCTTTCCGGCCACGGGGAAGAAGCCGGGCATACCGGTGCGGAGGCAACGAGAGACGGCCATGTCGAGCTGATCGCCGAACGCCTGCGGCTGCTCTACGTCGGTATCACCCGCGCCCGGCGCTATCTGTCGATCAGCTGGAGCCGGCGGATACCCGCGGCGACAAGGACACGCAGCGCCCCCAGGGCCGCGGCGTTCGAGGTGCTGCGTTCCTATTGCCGGTCCCGGGCCTCGAGGAAGGGGAAGGAGTGACCGGTACCGGCATCGGAGGGGAATTCCGCTTCAGCCAGAGCGGGCTGCAGGCGTTCGATCGCTGCCGGCGGCGGTTCTTTCTGCGCTACGTCGACGAGCTGGAATGGCCTGCTCCTGTCACCGACTCGGAGGAACAGTGGGAGGAGGCCACCCGGCGGGGGCAGCTGTTTCACCTCCTCGTACAGCAGTCCGCGCTAGGCCTCGACGTCGAAGCCACTGTGGCGGCCCGCGGCGACCCGGTGTTGGCAGGCTGGTGGGGGAACTACCTGCAGTCCGCCCCACGTCCCGGGGCTGGGGAGCGCGTTCTCAGCGAAGTGGAGCTCTCGGCAGCGGTGGGGAAGTTCAGCGCCGTCGCCAAGTTCGACCGCATCGTGCTGCCGGCGCCCGGCAGGGGCGCCAGCATAAGCATCATCGACTGGAAGACGGGCGGGTTGCGGCCGCGGCAAGCCGAGCTGCAGCGCAGCTGGCAAACCGCGGTCTACTGTTACGTCTTCACCGAAGTGGGGGGCGCCCTGATCGACGGAGCGGGCGCAAGGTCGATCGATCCCGGGCGCCTTGAGCTCCAGTACTGGCACGCCGGGTTCCCGGACGCCCTCGAGCCGATCCGCTACTCCGAGGCCCTGCACGCGGAAGCGGGGGACCGTCTGCGGAGGACGATCGCCGAGATTTCGTCCCTTGCCCAGAACGGGGAACCGGAGGGGTTCCCGCGCACCGAGGACAGGCGCGAATGCCGCCACTGCGAGTACCGGTCGTACTGCGGCCGCGGCCGCACCCCGGGTGAGTTCGCGGAGTGGAAACTACTGAGGGTCAGCGACGGGGAGAGAGACGAAGGGGAGGACGGGCCCTGGACCGACGAGCTCGCCAGCGGGCTGTAGGAGCCCGGGTTCAGGTCTCGATCCGCGTTCCGTAGAGGGTGTGGGACGTCACCCGGTCGACGCGGACTTCAATCAGGGAGTTGGGCTCGGCTGCTTCCGGAAAAACCACGGTCTTGCCCTGCGGGGAGCGCCCGTAGTTGGAAGGGGTTCCCGATTTTGCACTGCGCCTGCTGGGCCCTTCGACAAGCACCTCGACGGTGCGGCCGACCGCGGCCTCGTTGATCTCCCCCGAGATCCGTTCCTGTAGCCGAATTACCTCCTGCAGCCGCTCGGCCTTCACCTGCTCCTGCACGTCGTCCGGAATGCCGCGGTGGGCGGCCGTTCCCGGGCGCTCGGAGTACTTGAACATGAAAGCCGAGTCGTAGCGGATCTCCTTCATCAGGTCGCAGGTCTGCTCGAACTCGGCGTCGGTCTCCGAACAGAAGCCGACGATGACGTCCGTAGTCAGGGCGAGGCCGGGGACCGCCTCGCGCAAGCGGCCGACGAGGTCGCGGTACTGAGAAATCGTGTAGCCGCGCTTCATCAGCCCGAGCAGGCGGTCGCTGGCGCTCTGCACCGGAAGGTGCAGGGAGGGGGAGATTTCGGGAACAGTTGCCATCGCCTCGATGGTGCGGTCGTCGAAATCGACCGGGTAGGGAGAAGTGAAGCGGATGCGCTCGATGCCCTCGACAGCGGCCACCGATCGCAACAGGGCGGCGAAATCCACACCGGAGTCGTCCAGGTAGGAGTTGACCGTCTGCCCCAGAAGGGTGACCTGCCGGAACCCCTCCGCGGCGATGCGGCGCACCTGCCTTAGAACCTCCGCGGCTTCGAGGCTGCGCTCGCGGCCGCGCACGTAGGGAACGATGCAGAAGGTGCAGAACTTGTCGCAGCCGCGGATTATCGTCACCCATGCGTTGGTTCCCGAGCTCCGGGTCGGATCGAGGCCGGCGTAGTTTTCGCTGCGGCTAAGGCGAACGTCGAGCAGTGTTTCGTCGGAGGTCTGGGCGAGTATTTCGGGAAGGCGCTGGTACGAATCCGGGCCGACGACCAGGTCGACGAACGGGGCCCGCCGAGGCAGACTCTTGGAGAGGTGTTGAGCCATGCATCCGAGGATTCCGAGCGTCAGGCCTGCTCGCTGTGCCCGCAGGCCGCTGAGCTGGGAGGCCCTTCCGATCACCCGCTCCTCGGCGTGTTCCCGCACAGCGCAGGTGTTGATCAGGATTACGTCGGCCTGCTCGGGGCGTTCGCACATCCTGTAGCCGGCGTCCCCGAGGATGGTCGCCACCAGCTCGGTATCGGCGACGTTCATCTGGCAGCCGTAGGTCTCGATGTAGGCGCTACGGCCCGTGGCTGGGGCCACAGCGAGGTCGGCAGGCTCGCGGAGGATCTCCTGCGGCGGGATCAGCTGTCCCGGTGTGGCCGTAGCAGCGTTCATGTCCCGGCTCCGGCGGTCCCGTACACCATGTCCTCCCGGGCCCGGGTGACGTCGGCGGCGACGATGCTGCCCGGGGCCAGATCGCCGCCGGAGTCGATGGCCACCTTGACGTAGTTGTCGGTCAGCCCGAGTGGGAGTCCGCTGACCCGGTCGCGTCGGTCCTCGACGAGCGGATATACCCTGCAGCCGACGAAATGGCGGTGGAAGCGCATACGCTTCTCGTTTCCGAGAGCGATCAGCTCCCGCGCCCTTTCGGCCTTTTCGCCGCGGCTCACGTGGCCAGCTAGCCGCTCCGCTGGTGTTTCTGTACGCAGGGAGTACGGGAACACGTGCAGGTAGGAGACCGGAAGGTCGCGCAGGAGCGAGCAGGTGTTGTCGAAGTGGACCCGCTCTTCCCCAGGGAATCCGACCATGACGTCGGCCCCTATGGCGCAATCCGGGATCACCGAGTGAATGCGTTCGATCATGGCGGCGTAGTCGCGGCGCCGGTAGCGGCGGCCCATGCGGCGCAGGACGGCATCGTCGCCGCTTTGCAGGGGAATGTGGAAATGGCGGCAGAACTTCGCCGAACTAGCGGCGTGGTCTATAAGCGTCTCACTGACGTAGGCAGGTTCCACCGAGTTGAGGCGGACGCGCTCCAGGCCGTCGATGCAGTCGAGCTCCTTCAGCAGGGGCACGAGAGTGCTTGGCCTGCCGCTGTCCTCGCCGTAGCTGCCGGTGTGAACGCCGGTGATAGCGAGCTCGCGGTACCCGGCCTCCACCATTTTTCTCGCCTGATTGACCACCTCTCCCGCGGGCCTGCTGATCCCCTTCCCGCGCACCGCGGGAATTATGCAGTAGGTGCAGTGCTCGTCGCAGCCGTCCTGGATCTTCAAGGTGCCCCGGGTGCGGCCCCGGGCTACGGCTCCCTCGATTTCGAGGAAGCGACCAACGGGAGCTTCCACCGCTTCCGGGGGCGGAAGCTCCTCATCGCCGGCGAGATAGCCCTCGACCAGCTGCAGCAGGTCGGCCTTGCGGTCGTTGCCGAGAACGAGGTGAGCCCCGGCTGCAGTGAGTTCCAGCGGGCGCCGCTGAGCGTAGCAGCCGGTAGCCACCACCGTGGCCCCAGGGTTCCTGCGCCGGGCCCGGCGAACGGCCTTGCGGGAATCGGCGTCGCCCGAGCCGGTTACGGTGCAGGTATTGACCACGCAGACGTCCGCATCCCCGTCCCCGACCACGGTATGGCCGCGGCGGTCGAAACCGTTCTGCAGCGTCTCCAACTCATGCTGGTTCAGCTTGCAGCCGACGTTCGTAAAGGAAACCCGAAGGGGTTGGTCAAGGCCGCGGTCCGCCGCTCCCACTAGTTGCTCCAAGGTTGTGATTTACAATCAATTAGCAAACTTAAGCGGGGTGGCTCAATGTGGCAAAATCGGACTCCTGCCGGAAGCCGCGGAGACCGGATTGGGGAGAATGCAGATGAAGGGGTTTGGAATGAAACCGAGATTCATCCCCCTCCGCTACAGACGAGATTTCGCCTTCACGGGCAAGTCGAGGGGAGGCCCTAGGCGGGCTCCAGCTGCGCGTACGCCACAACTATTTTCTTCGGCCGCGATGAACCGAAGCGGATCGACAGCTTGAGATCCTCGCCGCTGCCCTCGCGGTCGACGATCTCGCCGCGGCCGAAGGCGGGGTGCCGGACCCAGCGTCCGACCGCGAGCAGGTCGTTGCCGTCCCCGGCCGCGGGTTCCTGCTCTTCGGCGAAATCATAGTGGATGCCTTTTTTCACGGCCGCCCTGGGTTCCGGGGCAGGAAAGCGCCGTGTCCGCATGGAGGCCCGCCTGCGGTCGGCGTCGGCGCGTCTTTGCGCGGCGGCGAAACCTATCCCTTCGCGGTGCGAAACCTTCTCCGCCTCGACCAGGTTCTGCGGAATCTCCTCGAGAAACCGGGAGGGCTCGGTTGGGCTGAGGGAGCCGAAGGAGTAGCGCCAGCGCGCGAAGGTCAGCGTCAGAAAGCGCTGCGCCCGGGTGATGCCGACATAGAACAGGCGGCGCTCCTCTTCGATCTCGGCCCCACCATTGCGGCTCTCCTCGATGGCCCGCGCCGTCGGTAATAGCCCTTCCTCCATGCCGGCGATCACGATCAGGGGGAACTCGAGCCCCTTGGCCATGTGCAGGGTCATCAGGGTGACGGAATCCGCCTCGGTCCCTGCCTCGTCGACAGGCGACATCAGGGCCACCTCTTCCAGGAAACCCTCAAGCCCGGGCCTTTCGGAACCGCTCGATTCCGCCGGCCCTGACTCGTGGAACTCGGCGATCCTCGCCAGCAGCTGGTCGATGTTCTCCTCGCGCGATCTGGCTTCCACCGAAGGGTCGTCGCGGAGGGCGTCGAGATACCCGGTCCGCACCAGCACCTGCTCGGCGAGTTCCGGCAGCTCGAGGCGCTCGTACTCCCGGCGCAGGCCGCGAAGGGTGCCGGCGAAGCGCTCGAGGCAGTTTGCAGCGCGGGCGCTCAGGCCGGGGATGGTCTCCTCCTCCACAACCGCCTGCAGGAGGCCGATCCGGTGCCGGGTGGCGAACTCACGCAGGCGCTCCACCGTGGCCGCGCCGATTCCGCGTTTGGGAACGTTGATGATCCGAAGCAGGCTGACGTCATCGGCCGGATTCGCCAGCAGCCTGAAATAGGCGAGGAGATCCTTGATTTCCCTGCGTTCGTAGAAGCGGATGCCGCCGACTATCACATACGGAATCCCCCCTCGTTGCAACTCCTCCTCGAGGGCCCGTGACTGCGCATTGGTCCGGTACAGCACTGCCGCTTCGCTCAGGGACAGACCTTCCGTCCCACAGGTTTCGGTGATCGCGGCGACGATATGACGCGCTTCCGTGCGATCGTCGCCGCAGTCTCCGACGCGGAGCGGATCCCCTTGGTCGGCTTGTGTCCAAAGGTTTTTCCCCTTGCGGTCGAGGTTGTTCTGGATGACGGCGTTCGCCGCTTCGAGAATGCGCTTTGTCGAGCGGTAGTTCTGCTCGAGGCGAACGACGGTGGCCTCGGGGTAGTCCCGTTCGAAGTCGAGGATGTTGCGGATGTCGGCGCCGCGGAACTGGTAGATCGATTGATCGTCGTCGCCGACGCAACAGATGTTGCGGTGTTCCCGGGCCAGTAGCCTGGAGAGCAGGTACTGCGGTCGGTTTGTGTCCTGGTACTCGTCGATCAGGATGTAGCGAAAGCGATTGCGGTATTTTTCGAGCACCTCCGGGAACTGCTGGAACCGCCGCACCGGCTCACAGATGAGATCGTCGAAATCGAAGGCGTTGTTTTGCCGCAGTTCCGCCTCGTAGCGCTCGAATACGTCGGCGGTGATGCGGTTCTGCGGCGGGCTGGAAGAGGTGATCTGTCCCCTTAAAGCCTCGGCGTCCGCCATTCCGTTCTTTGCGCGCGATATGCGGGCGGCCGCGGCGCGCCACGAGAGCTCTTGTTCGTCGACTTCGAGGTCCGCCAGGATTTTGCGGATCATGAGGCGGCGGTCCTCCTCGTCGTATATGGTGAACGACGAATCGAGTCCGAAAGCCTGCGACTCGTAGCGCAGGATGCGCGCGCAGACCGAGTGGAAAGTGCCCATCCAGATGCCGGCGCTGTCGCTGCCGACCAGTCCCTCGATGCGCTCCCGCATCTCCCCGGCCGCCTTGTTGGTGAAGGTCACGGCGAGGATATTCCAAGGCGGGACACCGGCGGCATCGATGAGATGGGCGATGCGGCATGTAAGCACCCTGGTTTTGCCGGAGCCTGCGCCGGCGAGAACGAGGAGCGGTCCTTCGGTGCACTGAACCGCTTCCCGTTGGGCGGGGTTGAGGTCGGTGATCGGATTCACGGTCGGGGAGAGGCTGTCAAGGCGCCATATGTCGCGGCTACCCCCGGCTCCGGCGCTCGCGCTTCTCGCGTCGGATTGCCCGTTTGGCGGCTTCGTGCTCCCTGTTGGTGCGATTGAAGGAATGGGTGCCGTCGCCGCGCGCCACGAAATACAGATAGTCGGTGTCGGCGGGATACAGCGTCGCCCTCAGCGAGGCCCTGCCGGGATTGCCGATGGGCCCGGGAGGCAGGCCCCGGTGGAGGTAGGTGTTGAACGGCGATTTCACCTGCAGATCCTCGTTGCTCAGCCGTTCCTTGTGAATGCCCAAGGCGTACTCGACGGTAGCGCACGATTCGAGTCGACGCCGCAGTTTGAGGCGGCGGTGGAAGATCGACGAAATGATCGTGCGCTCGCTTTCCAACCTGGCTTCGCCCTCGATAATCGAAGCCAGGGTAACCGCTTCGTGCAGCGACATTTCGAGAGAGTCGAGGCGCGCCATCAACGAGTTGTCGACAACGGTGAAAAACTCGGAGACCATGCGATCTATTATCTCCTTCTCCGATACCCCCTTGTCGAAGAAATAGGTTTCCGGAAACAGGTACCCCTCGAGGCTCGCAGCCTCGACCCCCTGCCTGCGGACCATTTCCAGATCGGTTGCGAGGCTGGCGAAACGGGCGGAGTCGGCAAACCCCCGCTTCTGCAGCAGGGCCGCGGTTTCGCTCAAGGTCAGGCCTTCGGGGACGGTCACGCGATCCATTTCCAGGGGCGCCTGCCGCAGGCCCTCAAGGATTTCGCGGTTGCTCATGGCGCCGGAGAGAGGGTAGCGTCCGGCTTCGAGCTGGCGGGCAAGCCCGCGCAGCCGCGCGTTCCAGGAAAAGGCCCAAGCGCTGCGCACCAACCCGCGCTCCTCGAGGAGATCGCCTATCTGGCGCGCGTTCATCCCCTTTTCGATGCGGACCATCTGCTCGGCGACTCCTGTGGGCTGGTTCAGCCACGAGGCTGCGGCCGTGAGGCCGGATGCAGCGGCAACCGCGGCCGCCACCATTGCACCGAGGATCAGCCTCGAAGACCTACTCATGGAAGGGAGGGTCCCGGTGAAGTCGTTCAGGGTGAATCGGAAGATTGCGGAAGTATTGCATCGATCGATGCGGGGACGATCGAGTGTACCGGAGCCCCGAATCGATGTCAAGAAATCGCCGCCCCGGCGGAGGTCCGGCTTCGGCATACAGGCCGCCGGCACCCCGGGACAGTCGTCAGCTACATCCTATAGAGCATCGCGTACACGACTACGCCGCTGACGGACACGTACATCCAGACGGGCCAGATCCATCGGGTGATCCGCGCGTGACGCCCAAACTGCCCCCGGAATGCGTGCCACAGGGACAGAAGGATGAAGGGCACCATGACCATGGCGAGAATCGCGTGAGGAATCAGGACGGCGAAGTAGAGCCAGCGGGTCCAGTCCCGGTGGGGATAGGGTACGGACCCGACGGTCCAGTGGTAGAAGAGATAGGAGCACAGGAAAAGGGCGGAGGTGAACAGCGCCGCCAGCATGGCGCGCATGTGCTTGCGGGTCCGGCGGCGCCGGATCTGGAAATACCCCAGCCCGAGAAACAGGGCGCTGAGGGTATTGAGGCCGGCATTGAGGTCCGGCAGGTCCGCGGCCGTCATCCCCTCTCATCTTCCCAGGACTGCAGGGATGCTTGAAGACCCTGGCTTGAGTGGGGATTCGGGGAGAGTTTCGGAGTGCATGCAGTCAATACCGTTCAACCGGCACAAACATCATGAAAAAAGCACCTGGACGCTGTTCGTCAGGTGCCTGTTCTCATTCATGGAGCCACCCGCCGGATTCGAACCGGCGACCTACTCATTACGAGCGTAATTTTTTGGGTTTTCCCCCGCATTATCCTGTATTAATCTCCTTTGTATTCTGCTCAGGCTCAATGGGTTAAGAGGATTATCTCGTTTATCTTGTGTTAGTCCGGGTTTGTCAGTATTTTGTCGATTGGCCGACAAATTGCTGACAAATGGCGACCTACTCACCTTCGACAGGAAAAACCGTGTCAGCAAAAGGAGATTGCTGACACATGCTGACAGAGCGCATCATCCGGGACGCCCAACCGGAACGGAAAACTCGCATCATTTGGGATAGGGAAGTCAAGGGTCTGGGGCTCAGGATCGCTCCAGGTGGAACCAAGGCGTTCGTCCTCAATTACCGCGTCGACGGCCGCGAGCGTCGGATCACCTTGGCCCGGGCAGGCCAAATCCCCTTGAAGATCGTCCGCGACCGGGCCGCTGCGCAACTGCTGCGCATCCGGGACGGGGAGGACCCCCTCGAAGAAAAACGGGCGCGGGTGGAAGCCCCAAGTGTGGCCGACGGGCTGCGCCGGTTCTTCGAAGAGTTCGTACCTGAGCGGGTACGCATCGGCCGCCTGAGTTCGAGCAGCGTGCGGGACTACACATGGCAGGCCGGCCGCTACCTGGAGCCGGAGCTGGGCCGGCGCAAGGTCGCCGCAGTGACCCGCGAGCACGTCGAGCGAATGGTCGCACCCTTGGGCAAGGCGCAGCGAAACAGGACGCTCGCGCTCGTCTCGCGGTTGTTCAACCTGTTCGAGGCGTGGGGTTGGAGGCCACAGCATAGCAACCCCTGCCGGGGAATCGAGCGGGCGCGGATGGAACCGCGCGACCGGGTACTGTCGCCATCGGAGCTGGCCGCCCTCGCCAAGGCGCTGAATCGGCACGAGGAACGAAATCCCGCCGTCGTCGCCGCGATCCGAATCGCCGCATTGACCGGCTTGAGAATCGGCGAGATCCTGAGGATGAAGTGGGACCATGTCGATTTCGAGTCGGGCCGGCTGACGCTGCCGGTGACCAAAACCGGTCGGAGGCAGCATGATCTGCCGGCACCTGCCCTCGAAGTGCTCCGCCAGCTTCCCCGCTTCAGTGAATGGACGTTCAGCGCAACGGGAAAAGCCCCCTGCACCTATCGCAACGTGCGTCTGCACTTCCAACAGGTATGCGCCGATGCCGGCATCGAAGGCGTGCGGCTGCACGATTTGAGGCGAACGGTGATGACCCGGGCCGCTGCGGCCGGAATCGGGGTCCACGTGCTGCGGGACCTGCTCGGCCACAAGACGACGGCGATGGCCGACCGGTACGTCAGGGCGGTCGGAAATCCGGTAAAGGAAGCCAGGGAGCAAGTCGGGTCGGAGATTGCGGCAATGATGGGGGAGATTGAGGTTGCGCAACCGCAACCTCCTCTGTAGATTTCCCCTTCATTCAAGCTCGCCACAAACGGACGGGGAACATGGAAAACAGAATCCGGGGCTTAATCGGAAAGCAAGTGACCGGCGGAGCGGTTTTAAAGTGGCTGCCGGAAAATTATAAAGAAAACCAAAAGGACGAACTCTTGACCCCCTTGGCGGTCCGGGCGTTGTGGAATATCTCCGGGGCTTCCGTGCGCAAGGCAATCGGAGTGCGAAACGTCGAGGTTCCCCTTGAGCTATGGTTGACAGACAAGCCCGCGTCCATGATCCGACTCGAAAGCGCCTGCGCCTTTTGGGGCGAACCCGAGAAAGAAAAAGTCGAAGAAATGCGGGAAAACGGGTTCAACCTGTCCCAGGGCTTAGGGTGGAACATCCTTCACCCGAAGCCGGTAATTGTCATGCTGGTTGATCCGGAAGGAGCTGGACCGGACGAACTGAGGAAGCGAGAGCGTGTTTGAGGACGGCAGATACTACAGAACGGACGATCCCGCCCTCGCGGTGATCGCCACGCGCGGCACGCTGTCTCAATGGCGCCATCGGGGAGAAGGGCCGAGTTATATCCGCTTCGGGAACCGAGTGCTGTACGAGGGTTGCGCATTGAATCAGTGGCTCGATCAGCACCGCGTCGAGCCTAAATCATCCAACAAATGAAAAAGCCCCTCACGGGTGTGATCGGCGGGGGTTCCAGTTTGCCATCAGAACCGATGGCGATTCACGACAAGGCCGCGCGCGGTCAAGGCCGGTAGATTCCCGGAGCCGTGAGGCTGTCGACACACGCTATCGGATGATGGATTCGGAAATCGAGCGTGGCTTCCTAAACCGGCCCGCTGTCCTTGACTCGCAGTCCGAATCGGGGAATGCCAGAACGAACGAAATCGCCAATTCACCTGCCGTAGCGGATGCGAGCGACGGCCCCACGAGCTGTAAGCTGGCCCCGAGCATAATGGCCCGGCATTGCCGGCGATTGCCATCGGCCGGCCGTCTGCATCTCGGCAAGGGAGGCGCCCCCGGCAGCGAGCGACTGAGCGCCTCCAACGCGCAGCGAGTGACCGGACACCGACCCTTCCAATCCGGAATCGGCACACCGCCGTTTGATGATCCGCCGGACGCTTACGGTGCTCAAGGCTTGGTCCCCGACCCTCTTACCGCCTCGACGGACGCGGCGAAACAGCCGCCCGCCGTTGATCCTGGCCGCCTCCATCCACGTCCTGACCCTGGCCACGGTAGGAGGACCCAGGTAAAGCACAACCCCGGTTCCTTCCTGGTCGGTTTTCGAGCGCCGGATGGTGACCCGGCCACCGTCGGGTTCAAAAGTGACGTCGTCGACCTGGAGGGCGGCGAGTTCGGAAACCCGCAGCAACCCGTCCGACATGACCGCGATGATGGCCGCATCGCGCAGGCCGTGGAGAGACTCGTCGCTGCCGGCGACGGCTGCTGCGGCGTCCGCCTGCGCGAAATCCACCCCCTGGACTTGGCCCCGCCCTCGGTCGCGGCCCTGTCTCCGGACCCCGGAAAGGACCCGGCTGGTTGCGGGACCGACCGGCGGCGGAGCCCCCTGCAGTTTTGCCCGGAACTTGAGCGCAGCAACGACCTGGGAGCACGTTGCCGGCGAGGCCGGCGACTCCTCGTTGGCGTACAGGGCCGCGAGGTAGTTAGCGACGACCTCATCGGTGACGGATCTGCCGCTGACCGCTTCGTCAAATTTCTTCAGGGCGGCCTTGTAGGCCCGCTTGGTGTTGGCGGAAATACTGGCCTCGACGAGCTCGAGGGCCTGCTTGGAGGCAGCCAGCGACTGCGTTTGTTTGACGGCGATGGGTACGGCGGGAGCGTCCATAATCATTCCTTTCAATACGAAAATTAATCCAAGTAGGCAGACTCGTGTCAAAAGGAAACGGTCGAACCCGTTTTGGGACGGGGCAGGGAAAGAAGCGGAAAAAGCAACGAGGTCAGCCGCAGGTGCTGTGGTATTCGCCGGCGACTTACGGAGCTGCAACATGCAACCCGGTGAGGTAGGGCCCCTGGTCGTGATGGTTGATGGAACGCCATGCTTGTGACATAGACTGGGCGGCCTTGATGCCGGATGTTGCCCGCATGCTGCTCGGAGATCCCACGTCGATCGAGAACAGCGGAAAAAACTGGCGGTACGGCAGGGGTCGCTCTCTGTCATTGCATGTTGAGGGAAGTTTGGCTGGCACTTGGTCCGACTGGAAGAGCGGGGAGCACGGCAACGTACTGGAATTGATCGAGAAAGTGCTCAATTGCAATCGCTCCGAGGCTCTGGATTGGGTGCGGGGCAAGGGAGTGATACCAGCGAATGGAAAGCAGTCGTCGCGGCCTGTCGAACCGCAGACGAACCGACAAGAACCTCCCCGTCTTTGGTTGAAAACGGATCGGAACCGTCCAGGCACGGCTGCTGGAGACCGGCCCCGGGTTCTGTGGAAGTTGAGCGTCTGCGCCGACGAAATCCCCGTCCCCCGAGCCTACCTGGCTGGACGCTGCTGTTGGCCCGGCATCGACGTGCCCAACTCTCCCCCCCTGCCGGCCGCAGTGAGATGGGTGTTCTGTAAAGCCGCCCGACAAGTCGAACAACCTCTCCCAATCGGAGCTGTCGGCGCCTTGGTGTATCGATTCGATACGGCGACGGGAGAGTTGGCTGGCGTTCAACTGGAAGCCCTCGACGCCAACGCCCGGCGTCTTCTGTTTTTCGGAACGGCAAAGCGCCTGACCGCCAAGGGTTCCCGCTTGGCAGGGTCCTTTCTGCGATTGCCCCCCCGAACCGCCCACGACACACGCCTGTTAGTTCTGGTCGAAGGTCCTCTTGACGCATTAGCGGCAACCTGGCGTTGGAGTGGTGCGGAAGTATGGTGTTGTTGTGGCACCTTGAGGAAACCCGACGCCAAGCTGGACGGGTACACTGTGCGCATTGAAGCCGACGGCGACGGCCCCGGAAGGACAGCGGCCGCCAAGGTGCGCGATGCCCTGGAGTTCAACGGGGTGTCAGTGGTGGTAAACTGGCGAACCAAGGGGGATTTGGCAGAGGAGTGGGCGGACATGGTGTGCTACCCACGCCTCGAGCGTGCGGCGCTTATGGAGACCGATGGTGGGCTGACCCGCGAAATGGCCGAAGTCGAGGCCGCCGAAACATGGCCGCCAAGTCGACTTTGGCCCCCTTGGTTTGGCCGATAGGGAACGAGGGGGGATTAGAGATGAACGAAGGCTCAAATGCCAAACCTTGGCGAGACAACGCGCGCGCGTTATTCACCGAGTGGGAAACCCGCCGTAATGACCCCCAAAACCCAGCCCCAGAACTCCTGAAGCGACTGCGCACCTTGGCAGTATCCCTACCTAAGGAACCCCGCCCGACTGAGCCCGACCCGACTGCTGCGATCTTGGATGCTGCTCACGAGGTATGGAAGGAGAACCCTGAAGACCCGGCAGCGATGCTCGCCTTTCTTGACAAGAAAAAGCCGCAGCTGCTGCGACCCGCATCCGGGTGGGAAGGCGCCGAAGTACCGCGCCCCATACTGTGGCGTGACAACCCGGAAGACCGTTATGCCGACGTCGTGGTGTCAGCGGGGGAAGTCTGCCTACTGAGCAGCGCCGGTGGTATCGGCAAGTCTTGCTTATCGCTGGCATTGGCCCATGCGGCCTGCACGGCTCAAAGCGGCAAAGATTTCGGCTCGGCTTGCGGCTTGCGAATAGCACCCGGTCGGGTAGGGGTGGTCAGCTACGAAGATGCCCCGGAGCGTATAGCGGCGCGCCTCAAACTCCATGGCTCGGTTCCCGACGGCTTGTATTTATGGCCCGATCCGGAACCTTTGTGGCAGGCCGAAGCCGAACGGGGAGGGAGCAGTCAACCGTCAGATCAGTGGGACGACCTGTGGGACCAGATCCGTCGAATCGAGGCAGTGATGTTGATTATTGACCCGGCGTCGGCCGCACTCGCCGACGTGTCTACATCGGAAACCGGTCCAGTGCGTTCCTTTCTGCGTAAAACGACTCTGGAAGCCAGACGGGCAGGATGCGGTGTCCTGATTGTGGCCCACAATTCCAAAGCCACCCGTTCGGCGATAGCTCATGGGGACTTTGAAACGGCGGCAGCGGATCCGGCAGGCGGCTCGGCGGCGTGGTACGATGCCGCCCGCGGTGTGCTGGTATTGGCGCGTGATCCGCTATCGAAAAGTGAGCGTGTTGTATTCTCTGCCAAGGCGAATTATGGCCGCACCGGTTGGGGAGCCCGCCTGAAGGAGTGCAAGAAGGACGGGGAGTTTGGTTTGAAACTGAAGGAACAGATGACTGAGAAAGACGTAGATGAATGGCAAAAGGAAGTACGAAAAAAAAACAGTCGTAAGGGAAAAAAGCCCTCCTCGAAACAGAATCCCAAGGATTGGGAAGTAGACTGATGATCGCGAAAAAGCGCAACGAACGCGCTCGAGACATTGCGAAAAGAAATCCCGTGGCCGTGGTCTGTTCAGCCCTTGAAGATGTTGACCGTTTGGAAGAGTGGAAAGCGACGGGAAACGACAAAGCCGAGGATCTAGCCGAGCGCCTGCAAGGCCGCGAGATCAACGACCGACGTTACGCTTGTCGGGACCCCTTTCTTCCTATCGAGCTGGTAGAAACACCCGCTTTGCCGGGACGGTACCGGGTGCACGACAGTCTGTTTCTAGTATCTGGGACTTGGGGGAAGGAGGGGGAGGGAGAACCCGGAATCATAGGTAGAAAGCCGATTCAGGAGCGCTCCCAACTCCCAGACAAACCTCCTGGCCAACCCCCAAGCCAACCGATAGACTTCTCGATTTCTACTCCTGATCCTGATCCTGACCCTGTTGTCACCCATTGGATTACTCACCCCCTTGGATGGGAAAGCCTGTGCAGGGCTATATGGGAACATGTACGCAGTTTCTTGCCAGAGGAGATGACACCGGAAGGATCCTGGCCGCCCCAAGATGCCGAGCTCGCCAAGCACCTGTTCAATGAGTCATTACGGCGAAGTCTACGGCCGGTTTTCGACAATCTCGGCAGACGGTGGTACCCCGATGCACGACCACTGGCATGGGTCATCGAGGCTTTGGAGAAAACACCAGTCGCACCAGGATTGTCAGCCTTGGCCGTGGTAGTCGGCCGAATGAAGGACGTTCCCCCTTCGTTCGTAGGGGCGACCCTGCTTTCAAGAGAGGAGACAAGGGGTTCGCCAGAGTCGCCGTCTATCATCTTGGCCCGATTCCCAGGAGTAGTCAGCCTGATGGAAGCACCTCTGCAGGGACTCGACCAAGAGGGTGACCTGGTCGCAACTCCATCGCCCGAATCGATTTCCTCGAGACCCACGGTTCGGCGCTACCAGCCAATCATTCCCCTCCAACGAACCCTGTTTCCCGGTCCATTGACTCTGCAAGGAAATACGACGCAAGGGACATGGATTGGCTTGTTATCCGAAATAGACCTTGGGGATTATCGATCGCCACTTAGAAGCGACCTCTGCCGGCTTGGGCTCATTGCTTATGCCTTGTCTACCCCCGCCATAATTACCGAAGACGTGGGTGCCATTTTGGTAGGAGGCCGCGATACCCCCGCGAACCGGCGCCGTTTCTGGGCCGTCCACCAAGTCATGCGGCACCTCCACATGAAAGTCGGCCGTCATGGTGGGCGATATGACCTTTTCGATGCCCAAGCAGCCGGTGCCGTGGCCACGCTCGGTCCCCCACTGTGGTGGATAGAAAAAGCTGGCCCGATGCACTTCAAGCTGTCAGCTGCCATAGCTCGTTTGCCAGGCCTCCATGGAAGTATTCGGAACGCGGGACTTTACCGGACTCTGAACGGGCTTGAATTGGCGTTGCTGTATGGTCCGACAGCAGCCAGAAAAATGGGGGGTCGAGTGTCGAATTGCTTTCGCTCTGTCTACTCCGGGGGGCCCGGCCCCGAGGTGTTTGTCAAAAACTGGCAGTTGCTTCGATTCGCGGGCGAAAACGTGACCCAAGAGAGCTACAGGAGTAGAAGCCTGGAGCGGCACCGTTACAAGAAGCGAGTGGAAGAGATACGCGCCGCGGGGTATTTCTGCCTAGATGGCAAACCAGCCGCTGCCGGAGACACGATTGAAATCCTTCGCCAAGTAAAAGGAGGCCGAAACCATCCAGGTGGCTTGACGGTCCGGGCCTCCGCCCGCGGCTGTCGCTTGCAAAAGGCTGGAAGGAATGGCGGAGAAGACCGTCGGTTACCGGGTTCGCACTTGATCCACAGGCTACAAATTGACTAAACATTCACGCTGAAAAGAGCTGATTTTTTATCGTAAGCCATTGTAATTACAACAGATCAACTCAATTTACGGGGTGACCCTAAAGCCCTTCCCTCCTTTTTCGACGATCAGTGGCAAAATCGTTCACACTGACCTGTCAAACATTCACACTGACCCTGCCAAACGTTCACACTGAAAACTCAGGTTTTTGTTGTAAGTCGTTGAAAAACAAGAACAGATCAAAAAAAAGGGGACTACCCTACGTCCCTACGATCCTAGTAGGGACGGAACCGAGAGGGGGTTGTATACCCCCCCTCTCGGTTCGTCTTCTGGGGAAGCGAATCACTTCCATATCGGGCGTTCGGGGGGATCATTCCCGAAGATTCCCGCCTTCCGATTCGCCCCGATGGCGATTCCAGTGAGGAAGGGTTGGGGGAGAAGGGGTAAGAAACTGCTCGAAGGGAGGCACCCGACACCAAAGCCGAGGTGAAACCCTTGATCCTTCTCATAACCCCTCGACTTGCAACAGATGATATCCGGAAAAAGAAGGTAAACCAAGGGAACCCCTGGTGAAGGTGAACAATGGAGACACCCCCGGGTCAGGGGGGTATCCTCCCGCTGTCTTTTGGCACCCTCGCAGAAACGAATCCAACTTATGACAATACTATCCATTTCAAACTATCCCTATATTTCATAAGGAGTTATCCGAGTTTTCAGGATGGGACTTCTTGTTCTCCTTTATCACATAATTCCATTCGAACGTCGATTGGGATCTGAATGAGGAAAATCCACGAAAAAGGGGTGAACAATGGCTCGAGGACGCCTCTGGACGCCGGAAGAGGACGCACAAATCCGCCGGATTGCCGGTTCGGATCCTGGCTACCTGGACCGCATTCGGCAGCTCGCCGACGAGTTCGGCCGAACCCCCGAGGCCGTGCGCCGACGTGCTCAGCGCATCGGCGTGCACCGGCAGCAGTCAAACCCCATCGAAGAGAAGACGCCGCCGGTGCCCAGGGCGCCCGCACCTCCGCCTCCGCAGCCTGTTGAGGAGCCGATCAGCGACCCTGTCCCGGATGGGGAGATCGTCTACTGGAATGAGTTCGATACCATGGTCTGAGAATGGCACGCGGTCGCATTTGGACACGCGAAGAAGATGATCGTCTTCGCGCCCTTGCGAAGGAGAACGCCAAGGGGATTTCGATACGGGGGCACCGCCGCCGGTATCATGGCCGTTTCAGGCAGATCGCCGAAGAGTTGGGGCGGTCCTACGCGGCCGTGTTGAAGCGCGCCAGTCGTATCGGCGCCGAGAGTTACCGTCCACGCCGATCTCCCGAATTGCGGGAATTATTGAAGGGGATAAGAGCGATGCCGCCGAAGGAGAGAGCGAAACGGCGATGCGGAGGACGCGGCAGGCCCTGGACCGAAGCCGAGGACGAGGAAATACGCCGGGCGGCGCGTTTCAACGCAACGCAAGGCCCCTTCCTCTTGTGCCTGGACGACGACGGGAAGTATGTGTGGGTCAGCCGCTTGAAGGACCTCGCCGATCAGATGAGGCGGACCCCTGCGGCGGTGCGCAAGCGAGCCAGCCGCATCGGTGCGAGAAGTCTTCCCCGACACTACGATTCGACCGATCCTACCAGCGTTTGGCGCAGGTCCTCCACGTCGTCGAATCGCCCATAAGCGAACTCGGCAAGCAGCGCCCCAGCCCGATCCCCCTGGCCCATTAGCCAACCTGCCAGGCCCCTGTCTGAAAAGGTGCTCGGACGTGCACCCTTTTGGCGGGGTTTTAACTTCGCATAACTGGTTTGTCGAGACAAGAGGGGTGACCGAGAACCGTACGTTTTTCACATCTACGTGAACTCTCCCATCCTTGAGCATATTCGTCTCGTTGATACACCGGGATTCAACGCTCCTCCTCCCAACAGCCAAGATACGAGGGTAACGGAGACTGCCGCCACAGAAGCCGATGCGCTCTTCGTACTAATGGACACAAACATTGGCAATCCGAGGAAAAGCCTGTTGAAACAGTTGGACCGGTTACGGAAAAATACGGAAGAGGAGCCGCCTCCTCCGATATTCTTACTGCTCAACAAGGCTGAAGAATCGCCCCCGACAAAGCGTACGGAGGTAAAAAGGGTATGCAAGACTCGGCATGGTGATCGGTTTCGTGACGTAACCCTGATTTCTGCTTTGCGGTTGGATGACTCCGACGATGCGGCTCCACTCGATGCTCTCCAGGCAGCGATGCGACGAATCCGCGACGCGCTCATGCGCCGAGATCCATTCGAAGCATTGATGTCGGCCCAGGTAAGTGCGGAGATGGGAACTGAGATCTACAGGATGAAAATCGACGGCGAGGTGTACGAAGCACCCGCCTCATCGGACAGCAGCCTAGCATCCCGGGAACAACTCGAAGAAATGGTCCGGTCCGTAGCGGCGGAGCGGCACCTTCTTCTTGAAAGGCAATTTCAGCGGAGTACAACCGAACTCCAGAAAGAGTGGCAACAAACTTGCTTCCAACTGGATAAAGCTCTTCAAAAGGAGCTAAGGGAATCCAGTGGAGTTAGCGACCGTACCGACGATATCAAGAGCAAGGCACTTGAAAGGATCGATACGTCAAAATCCCAAATATTGGAGCAAGTCGATGAAATTATAAATGAAGCAATCGATGAAATAGTAATAAAGGGTCCACCACGAACGGAAGAGGGGTGGTTTTTCGTTAATACTTTTCACAGGATCGATATCCGATTTGATAGGATGCACAAGTTAGTGGCTGATCGCGATCGTTGGAATCGAATATCTGATGTGAACAAAAACCTGTTGTCTTTCTTGAAAAAGCTGACCGGAACTATTCCAGACCCGCCTCAGAACATACTCGCTAAAGAACTGAGGAAGGAATGTGTGAAGTTGATTCGTGGCTTTCAAAAAGGTGTTGAGGAAAGTGCCAAAGATGGTGGCTGGGAGGTCGAAGAAAAGGGATTTTTCCGTAAGGAGTTCAAGGATGACGACGAAGCCCGTGATGAACTCTATAATGAAATATCTGATAGGTATGAACAGCTGTCGCCTGAATTGAACTTGGCACTCACCCACGTTGTTCAAGTCGAAATTGATCGCTTACAAGAAACGGTCATCAGTTTCCTCGAAAGAAATTTGTCACAGAACCAAGGAAGATCCGGTGAAATGGCCAAGCTCCAACGACGCATCGAAGAATTGAAGGAGAATACGCCATGATGAATCTGAAAGAGTACCAGGAGCGCAAGGAACTGCTCGGCGGGTGGTACGACCGTATCATTGAAGCCGATAAACTTTTTCAGGCCGACATAGATGCTCTCCGCGACTCCAAGTCCAACCTGTATGCTGGCCGGTTTGTCGTGGCAGTCTGTGGTTCAATGAACAGCGGAAAGTCGACCCTTCTAAACGCCCTCCTTTTCGAGGAAGAGGTGCTTCCCAGTCACGTTACTACCATGACGGCAAAGATCTCACTCATGGAAGGGGATACGCGGGAGCGCATAGAGGCTACGTTGTACACACCTGACGAGTTTCAACAAGTGAAGGATGCATGCAGCTCAGATACTCTGGCAGAGGAAGAGCTTGCCGAGGCACGAGAGACTGCTGGCGCCGCAGGTATCAAGGAAATCGAAATCCTTACCGAACCTGCTCGGGTACTGCCCGAAGAGGGTCTTCAAGGGCTCGGCAAATTTGCGGCCGTCTGCAATGAAGGAGGGATATTCAGCGTTTATGTCAAGTTGGTGCGACTATGGGCAGATCGACCGTGGCTCCATCAGGTTACAGTAGCAGACACACCTGGGACCGATGATCCGAATCCGGAGCGTGACAGGATCACCCGGGAATGGATTCAGCAGGCCGATGCGGTGGTGTACGTGACCTTTGCGGGACAAGCAATAACCGATTCGGACGTAAAGTTCATCGATGAACATTTGGCGCACATTGACCCCCGTCGGCGTATCATCGCGGTCAACAAGTGCGATCAACAACCCAATACCGAGGCCATTTGGAATCACATCCTGAAGATCCAGAACAGTGACGACTTGAGGATGAATAATCTCCTCGGTGATGACGATCAGATCGTGCTCGTCAGCGGCCTTGGGGCACTCATTTCGGGAATGCAACAGACCGGACTTCCGCTATGCGAGGATATGAAATGGTATGCAGGGAAACTGTCTGCCAAGGGCTACTTGGAACCCGAACTACATGGCTTGGAGAAACTCCGTGCCCTCGTTGAGCAACGAATAATCGACATCAGAGGAAGCGGTATCATCCAAGTCCATCAACGCCGGTTGGACAGCGTCTTTGAGCGCGTTGCTTCACGACTTTCGCAGGATGAGGACGTCTTGAGGAGCAACATCGATGCCGTGAACGCTTCCAATGCGGATCGGGCTAATGAACGAAAGAAAGTGAACGATAGTATCGCTTCCATTTCTTTACATATCAGGAACTCAAGGATTGGATTCCAAAATGAACTCGACAAGTTCCATAGTATCTTGGATGACAGTATTATTGCGATAAGCGACAACGTCTCTCGAAGGATTACCGAGATAATCAGAACAGTGGGGAACATCCGTAACTTGGAAGGACAAGCGCGCTGGGGTCTCCAAGATGCGCTGTATAAGGAACGGATAATTCTGGCAAAGGGAATTCGTGTCTTGGTGAATCAGATGGAGACGGTGCTAAACAATGCGGAAAACCAGCTTTCTGACACACTCTTGGCAAGTGGCCTCGGTGTCCGCGTACCCAGGGTTTATCTGCTACCTGTCAGTTCCCGGACCATCTGCAAGGACGCAGAAGACAGACTAATAAAGGATCTTGATCGAGATTCTCTTAATAAGGTTGTTGATGAAGCAACTAAATGGTGGCAGCGCATTTTCAATACAGACGCCGGGCGGGAGGCTGCGGTTGAGCGCCTGAAGCCTGAACTGGAAAGTATCCTTGGAGAAGCTCTGCGCAACCTACCTGAACACACAAGACGAGAGTTGAATAAACTCGGCGAAGAGGCGCTTCAATCGATGGAGAATAGCTGCCGTGAAATCCTTGAACGAAGGAGAGAACTGCTTGATGATCTGGAGAAGGGTGACTTGGTGGACAAAGAACAAGAAGTGCAACTCAGGAAGAAACTACGGGAACTGGAGAAACGGAAACTGGAAGTCCAAAATCTTCAAGTCGAGTACGAAGAGGATGTGAATGCCTGATGCAACCACTGTATTCGTTGGTATAGCGGGTGTTCTTTCCGTTGGAATAGCTGTCTTTTTTGGAGTAGTGCAGTGGACTCGGCGAAGCAAAGGAAAGCGGGGGATCCTCTGCCCCAGGGAAACTGTGGGACTGACAACGGATCAACGGTTGTTGGTCCAAGAGCGGGTGGAACGTTACCGTGACGAGATGCTCCGCTACGAGATCGGACTTGAGTGCCACCGGCGCAACGCATCACGAGACCTGTTGTTGAAGGTGCTTGCCGGCCGGGGAGAAGTAACTTCGATGCCTATATTGTATCTAAACTCCGAGGAATGGATGTGGGAGGCATCACGGCTTCGAAAGGCGGTTGAATTTTCACTTCGTCAGCTCGGTCTATCGGTTCCCACAGATCGAAATGAGCCGACCGCCCAGGCTGCCCATGCCTGCGAAGATTGGGCGGTTACAGAGGCAAAACGGGAATTCGATGAGTTTCTTGGTACTTGACGCCAACGTCTGACAAGGCGCCTTGTGTCCGGCACAACATCGTCGTGGCTTTCACGTAGGCTGAGGTCAGAAGGCACGGGATCGCCCCGGTGCCCCAAGATCATCCGGCGTACATCGACATGCGTGACGGGGACGGCGACCGTTGGGTCTGTGGTGTACAGTTTCCGGCGAGCGGCTTTAGCCAAAGCGTCGGTGATGGTGAGCTGTCGTTCGTCCATGCGACCCAGTCTAAGGGGACCGAACCACACCTCCCAGACTCCGTCGTCAATGGGTTCCAAGCCGATGGGTTGTTGACGCAAGGCGTTACTGACGGCTACTCGATGGGTCTTCCATCGGATGCCTCCGTTAGTACTGACCAGGCGAACTTCCCAGTGCGCAGGGTAGTGTAGGGGCGGCAGCTTTCCGGGAAAAGGACGTGGCGAAGGCTGGTAGAACTCGACCGGAGGTTTTTGTCCCAAGGCCTCGTGGGGTCGTTCCTGGTTGTATTCGTGACGGAAGCGGGTAAAGCGGTATTGCTGTCCGAAGCGGGACGCGGCGGGGGGAATCGTCGCCTCCCGCTTGAGCGTGCCATGCAGGCGTTCGTGGCGCCCATTCTGCTGCGGGCAGCCGGGCTGGATGCGCTCGGGCAAGATGCCGAGCCGGATCCACCAGACCGACAGTTGGGAGAGCCGTCCCAGCGCCTGGGAGGAGGCGAAGGGGGCGCCGTTGTCGGTGCGGAGGATGCGGGGCAGGCCGTAGGTGCGGAAGAGCCGGTGGAAGACCGGCCGGCTCAGTTGCCCCTGGGGCGCGTCGAGGGCTTGGCACCCCAGCAGGAAGCGGCTGTAGCCGTCGACGACGGTCAGCGGGTAGCAGTAGCGGCCATCCAGGGTCTTGAACTGCCCCTTGAAGTCGGCGGTCCAGACGTGATTGGGCGCGCTCAGGGCCGCCTGGGGTTTGCCCGCAGAGCCCGGCCGGCGCCGCGTCCGCGGCGTCGGCACCAGGCCATGGCGTTTGAGGATGTCGCAGACGGTGTGCGTGCCGGCCAGGGGCGATGCGGCTGCGATCGCCAGAGGAGCGCCAGCAGCTTCTTGGCCCCCCACGTCGGGTGTGTGCGGCGCGCCCGAGAATCGCCTCTACGAGGTCGGAAGACGTAGCGTGCGGGCAACGGACCGGTCTACGCGACTGCGCCATCAAGCCGGCAGCGCCTGCGTCGACATACCGCTGCACCCACTTGTAGCCGGTGGGACGGCTGATGCCGTAGCGACGGCACAGCTCGGAAAAGGGGAAGAAGTCCTCGAGGTAATCGGCGATGAAATGCATTCGTTGGTCCATGGCTGAGGTTTCGTTCCAGGGCATGTGAGCACCTCCTTGAGGTGCCCAAAGGTGGGCGAAACTGTAAACCATGTACCTGGACTGATCTGTAAACCATGTACCTGGACCGTACCCGTAGCAAGTCTAACTGCCGCCTACGGGTCTATCCCCGCGCATGCGGGGGAACCATAAGATCCGGGCATTCAACCCTACCACAGGGGGGTCTATCCCCGCGCATGCGGGGGAACCTGCTGCCCCACGTCCAAGCCGTTGCCGGCCTCGGGTCTATCCCCGCGCATGAGGGGGAACCGCGGATCAGCCGGATCTTCAGGAGGATCTTCAGGGGTCTATCCCCGCGCATGCGGGGGAACCTCGTGGCCGCGGCCGGCGACGAAGTAGAGGGCGGGTCTATCCCCGCGCATGCGGGGGAACCTTGGTGCCATCCGCCTCGTCAGTGTCTAGGAGGGGTCTATCCCCGCGCATGCGGGGGAACCTGGAAGACTCTGGTCACTGTGCGATAGCTCACGGGTCTATCCCCGCGCATGCGGGGGAACCCAGACCGGCCTGGCATGTTCGAGAGGGGCGGCCGGTCTATCCCCGCGCATGCGGGGGAACCACGAGGGCCATGGCCCGGCGCACCGCCGGCCAGGGTCTATCCCCGCGCATGCGGGGGAACCATTTCTTCGGGGCAAGCCAGACGGTATTCCCAAGGTCTATCCCCGCGCATGCGGGGGAACCGCGGAAAGGGTGTCTTTTAGTAGCCCTTCCTCGGGTCTATCCCCGCGCATGCGGGGGAACCAAGGCGTTCAGCCCGCTGACAACGTGCATATCGGGTCTATCCCCGCGCATGCGGGGGAACCGTGTCCTGGAGGGCTGCCGAACCCAGGGCAAGGGGTCTATCCCCGCGCATGCGGGGGAACCTTGGAAGCCCGCTGGGAACGCTTCCGGCCCTACGGTCTATCCCCGCGCATGCGGGGGAACCAATCTTCTACGGCCGGGTCAATCGTCGGCCACGGGTCTATCCCCGCGCATGCGGGGGAACCACCTGATACATGCCCCAGTCGACCAGCGCGTTGGGTCTATCCCCGCGCATGCGGGGGAACCTTCCAATTGTCGCCCTGTGTATAATTTTGTAGGGGTCTATCCCCGCGCATGCGGGGGAACCACGACTTGGGCTTGATCCGCTCCTACATCAATGGGTCTATCCCCGCGCATGCGGGGGAACCTGTGGGTGCTCGTCGATACCGAGGTGGAAATGGGGTCTATCCCCGCGCATGCGGGGGAACCTTCTCGCGCCTTGACCGGAGTGCCGGCTTTGAGGGTCTATCCCCGCGCATGCGGGGGAACCGGTTCCATGGCGTCGCGCAAGAGAGTCATGTGGGGTCTATCCCCGCGCATGCGGGGGAACCATAAGGATCGGTGGCGCACCGGGGAATGGCACGGGTCTATCCCCGCGCATGCGGGGGAACCAGTACATGGAGGCCCAGAAACTCGGATGGCAGGGGTCTATCCCCGCGCATGCGGGGGAACCATTCCGATGGGCTCGTTGCTCCCGTCGGCGCCGGGTCTATCCCCGCGCATGCGGGGGAACCAAAGCCGTTCAAGTGGTGCTGGCCGACGCCGCGGGTCTATCCCCGCGCATGCGGGGGAACCTGCCCAAGAAACGCCATTGCAATTCTGCTCCCGGGTCTATCCCCGCGCATGCGGGGGAACCAACGTAGGCGTATACGGCAATGCTGATGCCGAGGGTCTATCCCCGCGCATGCGGGGGAACCATCTGGGTTTCCACGGTGTCGGAGACCCCTTTGGGTCTATCCCCGCGCATGCGGGGGAACCGCACTCCGACTCCTGGCGATCACACGCGCCGCGGGTCTATCCCCGCGCATGCGGGGGAACCATCCCCGCCTGAGTCATCGTCGGCGCGGTCAGGGGTCTATCCCCGCGCATGCGGGGGAACCGGCCAGCAGATCGAACTCGTGCGCCTCGACAAGGGTCTATCCCCGCGCATGCGGGGGAACCTTGACCTTTGCCGCAAGGCGGATGTTCCCCACGGGTCTATCCCCGCGCATGCGGGGGAACCGCCCTGGGAAGAATAGTGGAACAGGTCGAAAAGGGTCTATCCCCGCGCATGCGGGGGAACCATCTGGATCAAGCCTTGGAAATTGATGTACGAGGGTCTATCCCCGCGCATGCGGGGGAACCATTATGGGGTCTTCGTCCTTTAGTCCTTCTTCGGGTCTATCCCCGCGCATGCGGGGGAACCAATTCAGCGACCGAGCGAGCGTAGTCCGGAGCGGGTCTATCCCCGCGCATGCGGGGGAACCCCAAGCACCGCGTAAGAAAGGGGTCGTGACCGGGGTCTATCCCCGCGCATGCGGAGGAACCGGCGATACCTCTTGGTCATGGTCCTCCGGCGTGGGTCTATCCCCGCGCATGCGGGGGAACCAAGGCCGCGGCCCGCGCCCTGCCGAATATCTCGGGTCTATCCCCGCGCATGCGGGGGAACCGTAGACACCTTTGACGAGGAGGCTCTCGTCCTGGGTCTATCCCCGCGCATGCGGGGGAACCGCCGCCACGTCATCGGCAACCGCATTGCCCATCGGTCTATCCCCGCGCATGCGGGGGAACCTTCGGTACCTGTCTTACTTTAGGTGGTATCGAGGGTCTATCCCCGCGCATGCGGGGGAACCGCCCATTCTTGGATTGTCTCCCTTGCTTGTGGGGGTCTATCCCCGCGCATGCGGGGGAACCTATCTCGTACGAATGATAGATGTATCTGGAGAGGGTCTATCCCCGCGCATGCGGGGGAACCATGGTGAGGTTGTTGGCCCCTCCACCCATCTGGGGTCTATCCCCGCGCATGCGGGGGAACCAAGACCGCCGCAAGTCAGATATGGGCCGCCTTGGGTCTATCCCCGCGCATGCGGGGGAACCTCTCCGGCAACCTGCGCGACCTACGTTGCAGCGGGTCTATCCCCGCGCATGCGGGGGAACCACCTTGGTCTCGATCTTGTCGTCCTCCCACAGGGGTCTATCCCCGCGCATGCGGGGGAACCATACCCTGTTTCCATAGCAAACGATGTGCCACGGGTCTATCCCCGCGCATGCGGGGGAACCATCTCCTTCATAGCCTTGTCCCTCCTGAATGGGGGTCTATCCCCGCGCATGCGGGGGAACCGTCATTTTCTGGTTTTTTCCCTTATCTCTGACGGGTCTATCCCCGCGCATGCGGGGGAACCATTGTAATCGAGAAAGAACAAGAGAAAACGCAGGGTCTATCCCCGCGCATGCGGGGGTCTATCCCCGCGCATGCGGGGGAACCACTTACTTTCTGAAGACCGCCTTCCCCGAGAGGGGTCTATCCCCGCGCATGCGGGGGAACCATTCCCCAAGTGAGGAAGGCTTGTCTTCCCAGGGGTCTATCCCCGCGCATGCGGGGGAACCTTGATCCAATATTTCATGTTCGATCTCTCCCTGGGTCTATCCCCGCGCATGCGGGGGAACCCCTGGATCTTCGGCCGCGAAGGGATGAAGCGAAGGTCTATCCCCGCGCATGCGGGGGAACCAGTTCCGGATCCGGTGCCAACGAAGATTTCCAGGGTCTATCCCCGCGCATGCGGGGGAACCCAAAGCGTTCCAGTCCTTGTTGCTGATGACGGGGGTCTATCCCCGCGCATGCGGGGGAACCACGAGAATTTCGGCGCGTCGTCACCTTCATTGGGGTCTATCCCCGCGCATGCGGGGGAACCTGGTGGCGGTCTAATCAGCCGCAGGACGGTGAGGGTCTATCCCCGCGCATGCGGGGGAACCACGGCCGAAGATTTCGTAGTTCTGCCCGGCGGGGGTCTATCCCCGCGCATGCGGGGGAACCGGCAACTGCGCCCCCGGCCTGGAGCCGGGCCAGGGTCTATCCCCGCGCATGCGGGGGAAGCAACACAGCGCCGGACTGCACCAGCTGGGCGATGGGTCTATCCCCGCGCATGCGGGGGAAGCTGGGTCGGAGAACTTGCATCGGTGGGGAACGGGGGTCTATCCCCGCGCATGCGGGGGAAGCTGCCAGCACCGCACCAGCCAGGCTTTCTCTTCGGGTCTATCCCCGCGCATGCGGGGGAAGCTTCGAGCTGTCCGATTAAGCCTTGTTCGTCTTGGGTCTATCCCCGCGCATGCGGGGGAAGCGAATCGGCACGGTTTCCCCTCTCGCTTGAATGAGGTCTATCCCCGCGCATGCGGGGGAAGCAAATTTTGGATCAGAGACAAGGAAACCAACACAGGTCTATCCCCGCGCATGCGGGGGAAGCTTCGACCTGAATTGGTCTGCGACAAGTATCAAGGGTCTATCCCCGCGCATGCGGGGGAAGCACGTAAACCCTATCCCTGCCAGTGCCATACGTGGGTCTATCCCCGCGCATGCGGGGGAAGCATTCTTTGTGGTTCTCCCTGCCTAGGGGTTGGGGGTCTATCCCCGCGCATGCGGGGGAAGCTGCGACCATTCCTGCTCCGAGCGGCTGGTAAGGGGTCTATCCCCGCGCATGCGGGGGAAGCTTCCCGGTTACATTTTCGACAATACCTGGAGCGGGTCTATCCCCGCGCATGCGGGGGAAGCGTGTTTCAGGGTGCTTTGCCTGGGGGTCCTGAGGGTCTATCCCCGCGCATGCGGGGGAAGCTGTTCAAGTGTTCACTGTACCAATTAGGGGCGGGACGTAGAGCTGAGGGGGGCCTAATTGCGTTTTACGAGTAGGATGCCGTCGGCGTCCACAATCTCTTTCGGGGGTTCTCCGAGATTCTCGAAACACAGGTTTCCGACGGCTTGCGTATCGCGCCACACCATGGTGATCGACCCTGTCCCGAACGTATCCCACCAGGATGAGAGCACATACCACAATCGTGTTCGGACAGCTGCCGACAGATCCGACGCCACATATACGCCGGGTGCGATTTCCAGCATGATCGAAGTAAGGAAGCCGCGGTAACGGTCCTCGACGCTTCGAGTGACGACCATAGTAGTCGGCATTAGCCCATCACTCCCCTTCCGCAGGTTCGTCGAAAAGGGACTTGATCCGGTCGATCATCGCGGGAATCACCTGTTCGCTAACAAGGGCCTGTCCCGTTAGACGGCGGGTGACTCGCTCGATGTTCTCTCCTGGTCGCTGGGCGACACGCTTGGCCGCTCGAAAGGCGCAGGGAATGGTAACGGTGTCCCGGTAGAGGTCGGAAATATCCAGAACGAATGATTGTCCGGGGTCCTCGTGGATGAAGCCTAATTGTGGTATGGTCGCGGTTGCAGCGACGGCGATAGCGGCGGCAGCCTCCACCGCACTGGATGCATGGTTTAGCGCCTGATTGGGGAGATCCGCGGCGTTTGGCTGGGCGCGGTCATAGCGCCGGCCGCTCCACTCCACCCCGATCTGCTGGGCAAGCAGGCGGTAGCTCTGCCTCATCCGCGCGCCTTCGGTCCCCCGCAGCACATTGAGAGAACTGTGCGGCAGGACTTCACCCAATCGCCAGACAAACATGCGCCGGGCGACGGTCAAACGCTGGTCCTCATCCGCCCAAATCCGCGCCTGGGTTCGCGCCAAACCGGAATGATCTGGGATCAGGGGTGGAGCGGTGTAGAGTCGAACGCCGTCTTCGCCGATGGCGGCCAGGGCCGTCCGAGCATGGGCGAGCAGCCGCAGTGCATCATGACTGACAGTGGAACCGGGGCCGATCAGGATCATCGATACCCCCTGAAGCGGGATCGCGTGATCTCCGGGCGTGAGTGCGTCGGCCTCGGTCGCCTCCCCTTGCATGAAAGCGAGCGTGCCGTCACGAGCGGTCAGGGCTCCGCGCGCGAGGTAGAGCAGTCCGGCCCTGTCCTTGTAAGGGACTTTGGCACTGTCGATGCCAAGCCGGCCTTTGAGCATTCAGCGCTCCGGGATCGGGCGGTTGGGCGGACGCAGCAGCAGCATGCCGTACCCATAGGCCCGATGGCGGCCGATTCCGCGCCCCAATAACGAGGCAAAAGCGTCTGGATCGCCCACCGTCAATGTTCCGTGGATCGTGGCATCCGGGCCTTCGGGTCCGCTGTTTCCACGCGATACGCGGACGCGGCGGAACCGGGCAAGGCGGCTTGCTGAGCGCTCAAGCTCTGCGGCGGGGGCGAGTTGCTCGGTCAGCCAGTCGAGATAGACAGTCTCGCGGGTCCGGTTCTGCTGGGCCATCCCACCAGATTCTGCAGGGTGTCGCCGAAGGGCTTCCACCAGGAAGGCATCGATTTCCGAGCCTTTGCCGATCACCCCGTCTGGGCTCTCCAGATCGCTACCCAATCGCCTGACGGGCCGCACGCGAGCGTCAAAGCCCACCTGTTGCCCGGGTCGCCAGTCTTGAGGCATGGACTTGGTCTCCAGCCGGTCGGGCGACAGCACGCCAAGATGGTCCGGCAGGGCATGAACGCGAGCGGCTGCGCACAGGGAATCCGCGTCCATGGAGGAGTACGCATACAGGTTTCCCGAAGTGCACCGGGGCGGCACAAGTAGACGAAAGGGCCGAACCGAGCCCGGTCCGAATACTTCATTCAAGAGGTGATGGAGGGCGCGGCCTTCGTCGAAGTCCGTAAAGTTGCCTCGCCGCCGGACCCAGCCGCGCTCGCCCGCCCAGCGAGCGAGGGAAGGCGTAGCGATCGGTACACGAACCAGATTGAGTTCCATCACTCGTTCCTCTCCGGAGAAATCCGTCCTTCTACCACTTGGCGCGATCCGCCATGCAGACCAGTGCGCCAGTTCCTCATGTCAGCCAGATCTACGATAGGGCCCACGCTTTCGCCTGCTTCCGGGCCCTGCCCCATCGGCCACTGTGCGCGGAGCCCTTCCCCTTCACCTGGCACCCTGCGAAGCGCTTCAAATGCGGTATCCCCCATCACCCAGCGGTCCGGCCCATTCGCCAGCAACAACGCCGAGGGTAGGCAGGGCTTGCGACCGAGAAACAGGGGCCGTGCGGGCCTGTCGAAGGCTTCGGCCAAGGCGTCGAGGGTTGGCGTCTCCTCCTCCGGGTCGAGACGCAGCACGACCCGCACGGACAAATCGGCGTGGTAGTCGCGGGTTTTTCGATGGGGAGCATCGTAGGTGGCTCCTGCCCTTCCCTCCGGCTCCCCGCCTGTCGTCCAGCCCTTGTCGGTCTTGGCAAGCTGTGCGTTCTGCGTGTCGGTCAGCACGTCCCCTTCCCGTTCGCGCCGGGCCGCGAAGATCAGACGATCCTGGATCGCCTGATTCTCGGCTCGGTCCGACCAGTGCCAGCCCAAGGCGTTGGCAATCAGCCCGGCCAGCATGGAGGCCGCTGGAAAATCCCGCACCGGGCCGAACTGGTCGATTGCCACGCCTCCGAAGGCCATCAGCGGCGCTTCAAGCCGCAGGACCAGCCAGCGAAAGTTCATGACGCCGCCTCTTCCGGCAGAGTCTTCGCCCATTCGGCGAGACTGGCCAGGGAACCGCGTTCGGCCCCCGGTACCTCGCCACTCACCAGGGACATCACCCGCCGCTCCTCCCCGGTGGCGTAGGCCTCGTCCAGGGACGCGAGATGCGCACACAGGGCCTCGACAGCCGGGTCGATGTGGGGGGGCTCGCAGGGGCGCCGGTAGGCTTCGGCCAGACTCCGGGGCTGCCTGTCCCCGGCTTCCAGCAGCATGAAGGATGCCCGGCCGTAAGGGGCCGTGGAGCCGAGCTTGGCACCGGGGGAGACCTCGGCGATCAGGTAGACCAGGTTGTGCAGTACCTGCCCCGCCAGATCCACGTCCCCGCCGAGGTTTGACAAGAGGGTCGGCAGATCGACCACGACGTAGCCGTAGAACAGGCCGGAGGTCAGCTCGGTCTCTTGAATGGTGTCCGCCCCCGGCTCGTCCCCGGAGAGGTCGTCGACGGCAGTGAAGTAGTCGCTTTCCGGCTCTTCTTCGTGGACTGTGAAAGCATGGGCGACATGCACCGGTGCCGTGATGTTGGCGTCGGTGTCCGATGTGACCATCCGCCCGAACAGCGCCGACGTGAGGCCGGCTGGCAGCGTGGCACCGTCGCGCATTGCCTTGATGTTCGAGCGGAACTCCTTTCTCCATTCCTGTGCTGCCGCAGCTGCCACTTCAGCCTCTCCATTGGCCCGCTCAGCCAGGCCCTCTGCCTCGCGACACAGCCACGCGATTTCCGGCGCACCGAACAGCAAGGTCTGACGGCCTTGCTTTGTGGTGCCTTTGTCGCCGTAGACCGCCATCTGGATCTCCCGTTCGAGCGCGGCGACGACCTCCTCCGGGAATTGCTTGCGCAGTGGTCCGATGACCTTTTGCGTCACCAATTCACGAGACCGGTAGGCCGCTGGTGCACCGTCGATGGCATGCAGGGAGTGCGGGTCGTTGTCGGTGATCCGCCAATGCCGCTTGAGACACTGAGAGGAGACCCGGGTGCGCAAGCCGCCGCCGTACGGAAGGCGCTTCGCCAACCCGCTGTCGTCGCGGTTGAGAAGCACACCGGTATACGGGCTGAGCGTGTGTATCTGCAGGAAACGCGGTTGTGTCATTGGATGGTTCCTTTCTCGGATTCCTTTGTCGCCAGCTCTGCACGGTCGAGACGGCGGTAATAAGGTTCGGCCAACCGCCGCCCATCGGCAGGTTGGAGTAATACCAGTGCGATATCGGCGACGTTGACTCCAATATCTTGGCGACTGCGCAAGATCATCTGTGCCGCATGTTTGAGGAGGATCGCACGTTGCTGTCCGCGCGCGGCCATGAGCTTTGACAGCCGGGATTCGCTCAACATCGGCCTTACCGTTCCCCCTTCCCTTGGCCAGGAAGGGTCCGGGTCCCCGCCATCGCACAGCACGGCGCCGAGACGGCGGCGGGGATTGTGCAAGTGCTCACGCAGGTCCGGGTCTTCGCCAGAAGCGGCGACGGATTGTGGGCGCCTGCCCTTTGGTGTCAGGATGGCGAGGATGCGGATGATTCCCATCCACTGTTCCTGTTTGTCCTGTCGACCTATGGTGGCCGGATGTTTGGCTACGAGTCGCCAAAATGCCGGTGCACCCGTCCCGTGGTCCATTCGACGCAACTCCGCGAGCGGGCCGGGGTCGAGGTGCTGGAGCGTCGCGGCGGCATCGATTGCAGCCGCAGTGGGAGTTTCATGCAGCGCCATGGGTCTCCTTCTTCTCAAAAAGCACAGGATACTCTTTTCCTACCCTGGACCCGAAGGCCCGCCAAGCCCGTGCCTCCGCTCTCGGACGCTGGATCGTCGGGCAAGGGATGGCCGGCAGCGCGGATTCAAGCTCGGCGGTTGCTGCTTCAAACAGATCTTTCAGGAACTGGATCTTTGCTGTCTCCTCCGCATCCGGGTCGGTCAAAGCCCTCGCCTCAACTCGTCTCCAAAGGCTCGGAAAAAACAGGCGGTCAGCTGTACGATCGAATCGTTTACTCGCAGGGGCCGCCCTTTTGAAATGGTCCCTCTTTACGCCGTCCCTATCCCCCCCTGCTGCCGCGAGCGCGATCGCGTACCGCAATGCTGCGTCGAATCCGGTGATCTCGACCAGCTGCGCCTTCGAGAGACTTGCGGCGGTCTCCGTCGAAAAAAATCGCACGACTTTTCCCGGTACTTGTACGACGCGGGATTTGAAACCCTCGGTCTTGCTGTTCCCGCGTGAAAGAGCCTCTGCCACCAGGAGCATGTCTCCGGTCTCATCGCCTCCGTGCTGGGCGAGAAGGGGTACTGCCCAATCCCCGGAAAACATCAGCTCGCAGAGCCGTTTGTAATCGAAATCACCCCCGCCAAGCGTAAGGCTCTTTTCTTCAGTTTTATGGACCGGAGCCCACGGATCGCCCACGTTGCCCTTGAATGCCTTAGCGTCGATTCGCGCGGTTTTCGACGTACTGCGCTGAGCAGAAACCGCTCCCTTGGTGTTCATCAGCCGGACCCTGCGGCAGACCTCGACGAACCACGGATCCAGTTCACGAAAGTCGAGTTGGTGGCCTTCCGGCCAGTCGAAACACCACAGGAGTGCTGGCCCGCCCACCCTGCCGACTAGGCCTGGTTTCCCCGATTTACGAGCAGTAACCAGGCGCCCCACGTCACGCGCCCACCATGCGGAAGGGTCGAGAGATAGATCCCCGTCTCGCGCGGGAGTCAGGCCAAGCATAGGCCGGCTCGATGATCCCCCGTTCATACGCGCGATGCCACAGTTTCCCCGCCCGTCGTAGCCAGCAGATGTTTGCAGGGACACCAGGGCGAACACCCAGTCCTCCGTCGTCGCCTGCTTGGCGACTGTTTGCTTCAGGTCGTGATTGCGAGCGGTTATTAGCAGATCCAGGGCGTCGGGCGTTTCCACCGTGTTCCACTTGAGGCCACCCGGATCCGGAGGCTGAAGGAAGGCCGGCTTGTTTCGTTCTTCTATGAATAGGCTCCACGGCGCATCGTCGGGGTAGTCTGGGGTCAGCTTCCGCAGGTCCGCCGTCCAGCTCGCGGCATCATCTGGCAGGCGGTCTCGACCCGCAGTCCACAACGACAGAGCGCCCAGCTGCACAAGAAACATGTGCCACGCGGGGCGCTGATGAGGCCGCAAGGCTGGAAACCCGCGCACCTCACCCCTCGCCATTGCCGCGAACAGGGCCGGGAGGGTAACCTTCTCGCCGCCCGCGAGGGTCAGAACTGGATCGGTGGTGAGGTTCATCGGTCGATCCGAGCCTTAGATGACCCCATGAACAATGGGGAATCCACCCGATCGCGGGGGGTCGACCCTGTGACATCGGGACTATCCCGAAGGCCGTTTCGGGAAAAACGCGTAGTGCATGAATCGAGCATTACCGCCAAAGTCACTCGTCTGGAAGTGAGCCAGCCTTTGAGTCGTCTTGCCAATTCGAATTCAAAACGTATGCCTACCATTGCATTCTCCTGCATTCTCCGTTTGCATTCTCCGTTTTTGAATCTCATCACTAAATGAGTAATATATATATAAAATTGGGAGTCGAACCTATTACATAGTTATTCTAACTGGAACAGCAATATACCATGTAGGGGTTGATGTGTCAACCGATGAATTTTGACAGTCCCTCCCGCGAGTAACGAAATCGGCGTTCTGCAACCGACAGGATCAAACCGGCCTCATCCCGCGTAATCTCTACCCGGTCATCTTTTGTAATTCCTTGCGACCATCGTGCGGGCACAGCGATCCGCGTCACCGGGCAGCCGAAGGGGCCATCCGGCGGCGGATCGAGTTCCAGGATCGCACCCTCCTCCCCCAGCCGGGTCATGATCTTCTCGTCCGAATTGGGAAACCGTAGGTGATCATCGAACGGTTCCTCGCGGTCCAGAACGACAAGCTTGGCAACCATTCTTTCCGCTGCCTTCGCGCCGCCGTGGAGCCTGTCGTACCGTTCCCAGTCCTCTCCCTTCTCAGCGATCAGGGCGCCGATGCGGTCGGGGTGGGTTGCGCTCTCCACGAGCCGGCGGTTCATCTCCGGGATCCGCCAGACGGGTTGCTCGATCAGGTGTCGAGTCAGCTCCAATCCCGCGAGATCGGTATAGATACCGTTGAACCCTCCATCCTCAGCTACCCACCCTCCAATCCCGTTCACGAAATCCGGGCACGTGAGGCGGTCTAGCCCGTCTTCCGGCAGCAGCACCAGGGCGCGGGCCGTCTCGAAGCCTTCGGGCCGGCGTAGGTCGTGTCGGTGAAGCCGTCCAATCCGTTGCAGCAGCACGTCCATCGGGCAGAGGTCGGTAATCAGAAGATCGGCGTCGATGTCGAGCGACTGCTCCAACGTCTGAGTCCCAATCACGATACAGCCCTGTGTTTCCCGAGTCCCAAGAGGTGCGAGCGCTTCTTCCACCGTCTGGTCGAGCAGCGCGCGATCTTCCACGGCAAAACGTCCGTGATGCAGCGCCGGCCCCGCCCCCGCCTGCATCAGCAGCGTTTCGGAACCGGATTCCCTAACACCGCGCCAAGTGTCGACCGCCATGTCAACGGTATTGCGGATCACCAAGACCCGCGCTCCCTGCTCCGCTGCGGAGACGGCACGGCGTGCGGTCTCCGCCGGGTCCATCGTCGGCACGGCCTCCGGATGTACTGTCTTGGGTCGACCTCCATCCGGCGCCTGACGCGGACCGTTTTCTCCTTTCACCCACACCGCCGGATAGGGAGTCGTCCTTGCGGTACCAAACTCCGGCAACGGTTCCCCTGTCCAGCGCACCCGCGCTCGGGCGCCCAGGGTCGCGGACATCAGCATCGCGTATCCGCCGGTGGCTAGGTGCCCTTCCAGAAGTTGCGCCTGCACCTCGGTCATGTAGGCGTCGGAAGCGTGAACCTCGTCGATGACCAGAAGGCTGCGGTTGAGAGAGCTGCCGCGCAGGTGCGCGTGCTTTACCTGAAGACCGGCGAGCATCGCTTGGTCAACGGTGCCTACAGCGACCGGTGCCGCCAGGAACCGCGTTGCGTGCTCGGCAGCCCATCGCTGCGGGGCCGATGTCGTATCGTCGTCCCATCTAACCTCCCAATGGGGCAGGCCTTGGCCTTCGAACTCGCCGGACCTCAGCATCCCGGGGATGGCCAGTACGGCTTCGGGTGCCGCCGCGCCGAATACCCGGCGCATTGCCTTGTCCACGCGGCCGTGAAGCTGCCTGGCCGCGGCGCGGGTCGGCACAGCGAAGTAGAGTCCCGACACTGCTCCTGCCGCCAGAAGTTGGGTGAAGCGCCACAGCGCAGCCTCGGTCTTTCCCGAGCCGGTTTCGGCTTCGAGGATCAGCAGCCGGGCTTCCGGCCCAACAGCCCCCACCACGGCCTGTGCCGGATTGGCCTCGGGAAATCCGGTCAGTGTGGGGAAATTCGGTGCGGGACGAGTGACGACAGCACCCGGGTCCAGACCGATCGTCTTCAGCGCATCCCGTGCGGCATCACGCGTCACCGAGTTGTAGGAGAGGTCGAACGGATCGGTGAAAGGGAAGAACCTCGTATCCGAACCGATCCAGTCGGCCAGCGACACCAGACCGGCAATTGCATGGTGGAATTGCGGCTTTCCAGCCAGAGGTGCACCCCCGGGTTCGAAAGCGCCGGCGAACCAGCCATGAAGGGCTGCGCACATCACACCGGTCTCCGCCTGCCAGTCGTAATGTGGAAGACACGGCCACTCCTTAAGCATCGGAGCCGACGGTGGCTCTACAGGGCGCCCGTGGTGCGCGAAAATCGCCGAAAAAAGAGGGACGACAGCCTCCCCCCATTCCATTATCCGTTGCATCGTTTCGTGGAATGGGTGCTGCGGCCATTTCGCCGCCAGCTCCAGGAACGCCCAGCCTTCTTTCAGATGTTCTCGGGTCGGGTAGCTCCACATGCCGGGCTGCCATCCCTTCGCTTGAAAACCCGGATGCAGCTTTCCGATGTCATGCAGGAAGACGAGTGCGCAGAGCCGCTGGCATGCCGCAGCCGTAAGCCGCGCATCCATAGCCCTCTCAAGCCGGTCGCGGATGACGGGCAACTCCACCACACGCTCAAACACCGCTGCCACATCCATACAGTGATGCGCCAGGGGGTGAACGCTTGCTGTCTTCTTGACGGTCTTTCCCCAAGCCCCATGTACCATTATCTCGTTTCCTCCCCTGAGGGTTCTCGTCCGGACCCGGAAGTGCCCGAGAGGGCCAAGCGCCGGCACTTCAGTGCGCAGTATAAGCTGCGGGTACTGGAAGAAGCCGATGCCTGCCGGGCGCCGGGGGAGGTAGGCGCCTTACTGCGCCGGCGAAGGCCTGTATTCCTCGCAGCTAGCCGCCTGGCGACGGGCGCGCCGCGAAGGCTCGTTGCAGGCGTTGGCCACGCCGCGGGGCCCCCAGGGCCGTCGTCGGGACCCGGTGGCCAGCGACAACGAGCGCTTGCGCAAAGAAAACGCCCGTCTGCGGGGGCGTCTGGAGCAGGCCCAGGCGATCCTCGAGATCCAAAAAAAGGAACTTATACGGGATGGTAACGAAGGGATGATTCTTAGCTTTTGGCTGCTGTTCCGGGGTTTCTGAAAAAGGCCGCCTGGCCCCGTGACCGCTGCTCAGGTGCGAATCTTATTTGCTGGACATACAGCCATAGCGTTATTTCCATGATTTGGATCATACCAGAGCATCTTCAAGACTCGTCGATCACGTATTCCGTAAATGCGCTTAGTGCCATCTAAGCGCAGAGAAAATAACTTCTCGACATCATTCTGCTTGATTTGACTAAGACGCTTTCTCGCCTGTGGAGTCAGATCTTCAACAGATACAGGGTGGTGGTTATTGCCTCTACGCCTACCACCGGCTGCCTGCATGATCTGGATCCAAGTCATGGTCTCAAAATTCTGTAATTTGGGTAGGAGTTCCTTCCACCATGCTGCACTTGCCTGAGTACGCCAGCCCCAATCTCCATCTTTGTCCATCGCACCGAACGCCCATGCGATTTTTTCTTGATCAGGTGATTCGGTGTCTTTCCCGCGCCCCTGTTTAGCTTTCTCGGGATCGACTTCTCTTCTGTTAGACTTGTCCCGGTTTAGCTGTCGACTGGCTGGCTTTCCCTTGGCCATTTAATCAGGGTCTGGCAAAAGGCTGCCGTAGTATTCGGCCATGTCTGCCTTTGGGATGACGATCTTTCCACGCTTACTGTCGGGAACACCCTTACGGGCATTCTTCCATGGATCTTCCATGTGTGTGAGATCGCTGAGGTATTGTGGAGACTCTTTTCCATAATAATTCAGTACAGTACCCACAGTCTCGCTTTGGTCTTCGGTCAGTTTTTCCGGATCTCCCTGTCTTAAATCGGAAGGGGACAGGCGGAATTTTCGGACGTGAGCACGGTACAGATCGCGACAGACTGGTCCATTGGCCCATGCCTCAATCTCTTCAGGGAACAGCTCGTCATCATCCCACACGAGCGACCAGCACTGGCAGTAATAGACCAGTTTCTGGAGCTTCCATGTGGTCATCTGACCCTGTTTCTGAAGGATACAGGCGGCTACATCGAATACGTTTGCCATCCGTAGGACTCCCATCTCAAGAGTAGCAAATAGCTAATACATGGCGGCAAGGGGCGCACTGGTACCTGACGTAATGATTCGAGGTGCAACCAGCGTAAAGTAGTCCACCAGAACAGCATCGTGGGAAGTGGCGTGGGTTCCACGCTATGTAATTGTGATTATCATAATTCTACGGACGGAGAAACAGCCCGTCAAGCCGAGATTTGGCGGGTTGAACTGAACGCCTGAGCACGTAGCAACCAGCGGCGGCGGGGCGGGGCGGGGGGGGGGGGGGGGGGGGGGACGCGTACCTTCCCGCCCTACCCTGATATTCAGCACTTTCTCATGCGTGTGTTGTATCCTGCATGCCGTCCAATGCCTATATTTGTAAGAATCCCGAGAGAAGCACGAAAAAAGCCGATCAGGTCGCTTACGACGACATGATCGGCTGACTCCGCTGATTCTCTCTTCACCGGTCAGCAAAAAGCCACCCAACGAGGGACTGAGCTTTTTGCTGACCTCACCTAACCTCAGTATGACCTCACCTAACCTCAGTAGAGGAGGGCTAAGTATGTACAATTTCGACTCTCATGGCCGGAAAGTCAAGGGCAATCCACCGGGTGTACCGGAGGAACCGAAACGAGCGATTCCCCATCGCCTTTTGAAGCCTAAACCCTTCAAAAACAACAACTTAAACCTTGACAAAAAGCTCAAAATGCCCGATATTTATTACAGTGACGAACGAGCATATAGTGATATGGCAAAATTTCCTACAAACTTCAGCACAAAGGGCCCCGGACGGGCTTACCGTAAGAGCATCAGTCTCCCCGAACTGGCTCGCATGTTCCCCGACGACAAGGCGGCGGAAAAGTGGTTCGAGGAGCAGCGATGGCCGAATGGGGAGCGGTATTGCCCTGACTGCGGCTCGTGCAGCATGTCGGTCTCGAAGCACCCGAGGATGCCCTACCGGTGTCGAGACTGTCAGAAGTTCTTCTCGGTACGGAAAGGCACCGTGATGCAGTCCAGCAATCTGGGGTACCAGAAGTGGGTATATGCCCTGTATCTGACTACCACGAACCTGAGGGGCACAAGCGCCATACACGTCCATCGTGATCTGGGGATCACTCATCAGTCAGCGTGGCACCTGATGCACCGCATCCGGGAAGCATTCGTGAAGAACACCGCTGAGAAGTTCGATGGCCCGGTGGAGATTGATGAGGCGTTTTTCGGCGGGAAAGAGAAGAACAAACACGCGGACAAGAAGCTGCACGCCGGGCGCGGAACCGTCGGCAAGCAGGCGGTCGTCACGTTCGTGGATCGAAAAACGAATGAGATTCAGGCCGTACTGGTGCCTGACCTGAAAACCGATACGCTACAGGGTCAGGTGCTGGCCCACGTCAATCTGACAGCCAAGAAATACACGGATGAGCACTACGCCTACAAGGGGATGGTAAACCACGAATCCGTGAACCACGGTGCCGGTGAATACGTCAGGGGCATGGCCCATACCAACAGCGCCGAAAGTTTCTGGGCAGTGCTGAAACGGGCTTATCACGGGACGTACTTCCGAATGAGCTTCAAGCACCTGCAGCGGTACGTGAACGAGTTTGCTGGCCGCCACCGCATCCGCGACAAGGACACCATCGAGCAGATGTGTCTGCTGGCCCGAGGTATGATCGGAAAACGGTTACGCTACGAGGACCTGATCGAGGGCGAGCGGGGCGTTGCGGTCTGATGGCGATATTACAGGAAAAATGCTCAGTTTGGTTCCCTTTTTCACTATATTGAGTGCGTCAAGTCTATGCGCCAGGGGTCCCTGATGTCGGGTCTCCTGTGAATAGAACAGCCGTACCATCCGAGATGAGGGGCTAGCTACCTCTTGTCTGGCAAATAGCAGGATCCTTCCCGCTGTCTCTTGGCGTGTAGGCTTGACAGGCCCGGCCCCACAGCGGAGCCGGGAAGTCAACCCCTACCCGCCTCAAGGAGACAGGGACCATGCAGTATTCAGCCATCCTCATCGCCGCCTACCTGCTGCTCGCCTGCCAAGGCCCCGAGGGCCCTATGGGCCCGGCCAACTCCCCGAAGACCGCCGCCGAACAAGCCGCTGATACCACGGGCTGTGAGGTGGTGATCAACATCACGGGGGAGAACATCATCTACGAAGGCGATAACCCCGACACCATGACCGTGACGGTCTACGACACCGTTATGGTCGATACGAGCGGGAACGCACTGGGGGATCAATTCGCCTTCCTGCGCGTCACCCTTTTCTCATCCGACTACAGAAACGGCGGATGGACCATTGATAGTGACACGATCTCAGAGAGCACGGTCAAAGCGGTCTATTACCAGCGAAGCTACGAAGTCAACGTGGACGACATGGAAGGGTACAACTGGATGGAGTTTGATGCCTGGGCGGATCTGTTCACGCCGTCATTTCAGACTCAGCCGTCCTACTCGGTCAGTGACGGAGAACTCGTAATCTCTGATCCTGATAGAGTCATCTTCTTTGGCTATATCGCCATCCTGTTGGGCTGAGATGTTCGACAACGATCATGCCATAGGGCACGAGCGCCTGTTCCGGGTGGCCGAGCTGGTAGGGGCGGCCTCTTTCCGGTTTGCCAAGACCATGCCGGAGAAACCTCACTGGTACACCGTCAGGGTGAACTGGCCGGAAGCCGAGTTCGAGGAGGTCGTCACGGCCGTGCAGACCTACGGCTACCGGCGTCGGTACGGGAATCGGCAGTACTACAAAAGCCTGACGGTCAACGGGCACTACTACTGGACGATGGGCTGGAAGCCGAAGGATACGACCATCCTGAACCGCGCCCGGATGCACTACGAGACGCCCTACGACGAAGTGGCCCACCAGTACGATCAGGCGATGGCCAATGACCACGGAGGCGAGCCCCTCCGGGCCCTGTTGGGCGATCTGACCGGCCAGCGCATCCTCGATGTAGGCTGCGGCACCGGCTGGCTGCTCAGGAACAATCCGGACCTCAGGCCACAGAACTACTGCGGGATCGACCTGTCAGAAACCATGCTCCGCGTGTGCGCCAGCAGGCGGTCTATCGGCACCGAAAGCCTCCGCTGCCGCGCCGGGACGCGGCGCCGCGGCGCTCGCCTCGCGCCCTGTCGCCGGCGGAGCGCGCCCACGTGCTGGCCACCCTGCACGAGGACCGTTTCGTCGACCAAGCCCCTGCCGCCGTGTACGCGAGCCTGCTGGAGGAAGGACGCTACCTGTGCTCCCAACGCACGATGTATCGTCTGCTGCACGGCGCCGGCGAGGTGCGGGAACGCCGCCGCCAGCGCCGCCACCCTCGGGCCGAACCGCCGCGGCTGGTGGCTACGGCCCCCAACCAAGTCTGGACATGGGACATCACCCGCCTGGCGGGGCCGCGCCGATGGGAGACGTACCCGCTCTACGTGGTGCTCGATCTGTTCTCCCGCTACGTCGTCGCCTGGATGGTGGCCACCCGGGAAAGCGCCGGCCGCGCCCAACGCCTGATCCGGGCCGCCTGCCACAAGCAGGACATCGAGCCGGGCCAGCTGACCCTGCACCAGGATAGGGGCGCCCCGATGACGGCCAAGACCTTCTCGCAGCTGCTGGTCGATCTCGAGATCCTGGCCAGCTACAGCCGCCCGCGAACCGCCGACGACAACCCCTATTCGGAAAGCCAGTTCAAGACGGTGAAATACGCACCGACGTACCCGGGCCGCTTTGCCGACCCGGAGCAGGCGCGGACCTATTTGCGTTCGTTCTTTCTGTGGTACAACACCCAGCATCGTCATAGTGGACTGGGCCTGCTGACCCCGGAGGCAGTACATCAGGGGCGCGCCGAGGAGCTCCAGTCAGCGCGGCAACGCATCCTCGAGGATGCCTACACACGACATCCCGAGCGCTTTGTAAAGGGTCCTCCTAAGGCGCCGAAAATACCGGCCGAAGTGTGGATCAACCCACCTCCGACCACCATCGAATGCGCACGAATAGGACAGTAAACTTTTTCGCGAAGTGTCTCATTCCCATGACACGTTCCGTTCCGGTAATTCCGGGCTTGCCATGAGGTGGTGAAGCAATTCTGTTCCCTTCCCTCGGGTTGGGTTGGTTGTGTATCCGGCGAAGGAGGTACGGGGCCTCCGCCCGGGCAACAGGGACCGCGTCAGTTCTTCGGAGCGCCCATTGATTTCAGGAAGATTTCCGAGCCGGGCCCCGTTTTTTCCGCTTCATCAAGTTTGACTCCTTCGTATAAACCCCATTTTGAGGATGTTCAGCGATTCAGCACATTAGAGCGCCACTATATATTGGCCAACGAAGACAACGCATGCACTATATGTTGTATGACAAACCGGGCATTCTGAGCGACGTAGGGTTTTTACGAGAGAATCAAGTTTCCATTTTAGGTCGAACCGGGCGGTTCCGCACAGGGCGGGGTCGACCCGACCGATGCCGCCGGTCTCCGGGTTGGGGCTCTGGTCGGGCCGATGCTCCCCCTTCCAGAACGGGTGCTCAGGGGTCGGACATCGGCGGAGCCAGGAAATAGTGGCGACCCCGAGCCGGGTGTAGGTCGCGTAGTCTATGGGGATCGCCTGAAGCTCACGCCCATGCCGGCGTGGAACTCCGCCACTGCCTCCTCGTCGTAGTGGCCCTTCAGGACGATGTATCCCGCAGGTCGAACTCGTATTTCTGTTCCGGGGCCAGCCGATCATCGTGTCGCGTATGGCTTCCCGCCCAGGATGCCGTCGTCCGGGTCCGCGCTGAGCAACTGAAGCGGCCCGACGAATCCCTCGTCCAAGGGCCTGAGGCCGTTTCCTACGTGGCTGCCGCGGGCAGGGTGGCGGACGCTTTGTCCCAAGACATGCTTCTGGCGCCGATCGAGGCATCCGTCATCCCGTTACCCCATCAGATCAGGGCGCTCGGTCATGCGATCGAGCACGACCGCGTCCGCTACCTGTTGGCCGACGAGGTGGGGCTCGGCAAGACCATCGAAGCGGGCCTCGTCATGCGCGAGCTGAAGCTCCGCGGTCTCGTGCGGCGCACCCTGGTAATCGCGCCGAAAGGACTTGTGACGCAGTGGGTGGCAGAGATGCAGACCCACTTCGGCGAGGAGTTTCGGCTGCTCGTCCCGAGCGATTTTTCCGCCTATCGCCGGATCGCCAGGGAAGACAACATCTGGCGCGTCTATGATCAAGTAGTGACGCCGCTTGACTCTGTGAAGCCCTTGGAAGGCCGTCGCGGTTGGTCACGGCAGAGGTTGGACGAATACAATCGGGAACGGTTCGAGGACCTGATCGCCGCCGGCTGGGACTTGGTGATCGTGGATGAGGCGCACCGCCTCGCCGGCAGTACGGATCAGGTCGCCAGGTACAAGTTGGGCAAGGGTCTCGCCGGGGCGGCGCCATACCTGCTGCTGCTTTCGGCAACGCCGCACCAAGGCAAGACCGAAGCCTTTCACAGGCTGGTTTCTTTCCTTGACGAAGACGCCTTTCCCGATGTCGGGTCTGTCACCCGCGAGCGGGTCCAGCCCTTTGTCATCCGGAACGAGAAGCGCCGGGCAATTGACGCCGAGGGGGAGCTCGGCACAGCGGGAATGCACAACCAAGTTAATCAATGGGCGAATCAACAATTCATGGCAGGTTTATTCGATGTTCTATTTGATCACGGCTTCGATGTGGCCCTTACCTCAGACCACGGAAACATCGAGGCGGAAGGCCGTGGTCGGCCATCGGAGGGTGCGGTCGCCGATCTTCAAGGAAAACGCGCACGGGTCTACCCGGACCAGCTCTTGCGATCTCGCGTAAAGGAACGATTCTCACACGCGCTCGAGTGGCCTGCGCTTGGGCTTCCTGAGGACTATTGGGCACTGCTGGCACCGGGTCGATCAGCTTTCGTTCGCGAAGGCGAACGCACAGTAGGGCATGGCGGCATTTCCATCGAGGAAGTCGTCGTCCCAATGGTTCAGATCGAACGGCTGGCCAAATGAAACGCAAGGAACAGATGATCGGTTTCAGCCAGCGCATCCGACTGGATTGGTTGGAGTACACCGGGAACCTCGCATTGGCTGGAAATTCGAGAGACGACATCGTTGCTGCTCTGAGGGAACGGCTGCGGGACCGACTGTCGGTGGGGAGCGACTCGGAACGAGGGAACCGCGAAAAGGCCATCACGATTCTGACGAAGGTTTGGGTGACGGTTCCAAGCGAATTTCAAGGGCTCCGGGATGAAGGACTCGAACTCCTTCAACGCCCACCCGCGGGTGACCGAATGTTAGTGCATTGGTGTATGTGCATGGCGGTCTACCCGTTCTTCGGCACCGTTGCGGAAGCAACCGGGCGACTTCTTCACTTGCAGGGGACGGCTGCGGCGGCTCAAGTGCAGCGCAGGGTCCGTGAACAGCTGGGTGAACGCGAAACCGTATCGAGAGCTGCAAGGCGCATCGTACGGGCGTTAGTTGACTGGGAAGTACTCGTCGAGACCGTCGACAAAGGGATTTATCGCGGACCTTCCAAACGGGTTATCAATGACATGCCCCTCATCATCTGGGCCGTAAAGGCCGTTCTCGCTGCCAAGGGCGAAAAACCCCTCTCACCGTCTGGCGCGCTGCGAGGCCCTCATCTCTTCCCGTTCGAGATTGCACCACCTCCAGTGAGGGAGCTGGAAGGCTGCAAGGCTCTTGAGATAACCCGCCACGGGCTCGATCAGGAAGTTCTGGTCGGTCTCAATAGGGCTGCTACGGCCTGACACCAATCAACGATGTGCTGCTCGGGCGGGGATTTGATCGGTATTTAATCACATACTGAACCGCCTGAAGGCAGTGCCCAATTTCTTCAAATAACCGCAGTCGCCTCCGATGGTGTGAAACCAGAACGGGGCCACATTCCGGCGGAGGGCCGGAATCGCTTGACTGTCAGGGAGGCCCCAACCCAGGAAAATCCGGCGGTCATTCAGCGGATAAATGCCGTCCTCGTCGGGTCGACGGACTTCCCCTGGAGGACGATTTACGTCCGCAATGACCACGTTGGCGTGGTTGTATGAACAGCCCCCATGCAGTCAGGCTATGCCTCGGGGAATCTTGACCCGGATGCCCGTGCCCCAGGTGGCGCCGACATCCAATAGCGGGAAGTTGCCACAAAGGCCGTCGTCTTCATCGACCGCCATCCAGTATCCAGTAGGCGCAGGTCCGTTGAAGCCAGAAGTAAGGGCCGACCAAGACGTAGAACCTTAGTCTCGTCAAACTGTTCGTGAATCCGGAGTCCGTCGGTCAGCAGGATTGGTAATCTGCATACTGGGAGGCGGTGAAACCCTCAAAAACCGCACGAGCCGTAGCGCAATTCAACAGTAAAATCCCCGCATCTGGGTCGCACAGAAGAAAAACTCCCGTGTGATAACGGCAGAAATAATCCCTCCTTATTTATTTTCATAGATGACTAATTAACAACATGTTACGTATATACTTTTGTGGAAGACCTGGTCACTTCCGGGCTCAACGAGCCCTACGGCCTGGCCATCGATGTCGCGGGCGGCAAGATCTACTGGACCGATTGGGGAACCGACAAGATTCAGCGGGCTGAGCTCGACGGCTGGCGAATCTGCGTTTGGTGGCCGCATCCGCTGCGCACAGACCGGAGTCATGCGCCTCGCTCACAGCGACCACGTGCTCGATGTCGGTCTGCCGGAGGCTTCGGTAGGTCTTGCCGGTGTACCGGCATCGGATGCCTCCCATTCGGGCGGCTATGGCCGGCTCCAGAGATTGAGAATAACGGTAGTCCCGATCACGGTTGTAGGGGGAACACCGGTTTTCGGGCTCGACTTCCAGGCCCATCCAGATCTCGGAGAACAGCGGAGAGGCGAGAACCCAAAAGATCAGGGCCACGTTGGAAACCCATAATGCCGACAGGGAGGTTTTCATCGTTCTCCACAATCACCTAGTACTTCGCTTTCCATTTCCGTCAGAAAGGTGAAACCGAAAAAAGAACAGCCTTGCAAGGGACGAGCCAATGTTATCAAAGAGGGCGCTGAGGTCGGAGGATCAGTATCCCGAGAAATGGGTCGAGGTTCCGGGGAAACTCTGGAAACTCCTGGACGAGATTCCCCGGCAAAGCCGCCTGATCTTGGTGCTCTTCCATATCGAGGGGAGTTCGTGCAAGGAGATCGCGCGCTTTCTCGACTTAACCGAGGAGGCGGTGAGAACACATCTGGAGAGGGCCGAAAGCCACGTGCTGGAGCGCGCTCCCTGGATCAGGCTGGCAGAGCTGGCCGTGGGCAAACCGCACCACCAGCGTCTGCAGCAGCAGATCATGGCGTCTTTGCGTGGAATACCGCGCTGGAGGCTATCCAGGGAGAGGGGGAAACGGCAGGACGAACGACGGCCCGCTGGGGAAGGGGGACAAAAGAACCGCCACCGTGCCTGATGACTCAATCACCAGGTGCCGTGCCGGATGGGTTGCATGGGCGAAAGGGGGCGGGGGGGCCCCTCTCAGGGCCCTTATCCGTTCGTCATAGGATAGGTGGCAGCGCGGGAGTGCGGGCTGTTTTGCTAATTTCGATGTTCTGTCTACTCTGTTCGAACTGGGAAGCCCTTTTCCACCTGCTCCACTCCTTCAAGCACTCGGACGAGCGACAGGTGCTCGCCGAGAACTTGCTCAACCTGCACGACGCCAACACGTGCGGGACCGGCCCCAGGGGGATTCCCCGAGGGGCCGGTCCAAAGAGGGCGCTGAGGTCGGACGCTGGAGACCGCTGTATGTAGACAGGCAGCTCGGTCCGATGGGCGCCTGATTTGACGCCGAATTTCGAAGGGAACCATATACAAACTTTCCCACCGCGAGGCTGCCGTGGGCTACCGCTTGCGCCCTGATTCCTTCAGATACCGCCATTCCTTCTTCGGCGGTTTCCGCATAATGGCCTTGGCGACGTTCTCCGGGGTGTCGTCTATGGCCTCGGGCATCGGATACTCGACAGGGCGGCCCCGGGACCGCTTGGGATGCTGATTGGTCTGAGCGTCGATTGGCAGGGGGCAAGAGGGAAAGTTTTCCTTTTCAGAATGCCAAGAAATCACGAACCTCCGCAGGTGTATAGGAATCACTGAGAACTTGGCGTTGGATCTCCTGTACGCTTTGACCAGATAGTGGATCGCAAATTTCGACGCCATTCGACGCCACTTGTTCCTTGGATGTTTGACAGCTTTGATATGAAACACGCTGCCACAATGCAAACCATGCGTTGGGCGAGCCTCGTGCTCCTGTTGGTTTGCGCGGCTTGCGCACGGCTGGACACATCGGAGGATGATCTCTTCGGCGCAGCCGACATGCCGCAGGAAGCCTTGCCCGTAGAGGCTGTCCTGGCTGAGCCCGAAAGGTATCTGGACCAGCCGGTTACCGTTACGGGTACCGTCCATGAGGTATGCCAAAAAGCCGGCTGCTGGCTCGTGTTGCGCGCCTTGGATACCGCAGCGGGATTGCGCGTGCACGTAGCGCGCCATGAGGATGGGAGTTACGCCTATACAGTGCCGCAAGAGATCAGCGGGCGTTTGGCCACTGTCCATGGCTTGTTGCAGGTGGCTGACCAGGGCGCGGAGGAGCACTATCAGGCGGAATCCTCCGCGCAGCCGCCCGGGCTTGCGGAGGTCCTAAAATTCGAAATGGTGGCCTCCGGCATCCGCGTGTCCCCGAAGGCTTCGATTTGAGACCGAAAAGGCCGGGCGTTACCAAAGATGGCAGGAGCCGGTTTCCAAGGGGTGTCCCGTAAGCCTCAAGCCGCGCCTCGACGTGCAGGTCCAGTATCCCACAGGTAATCCGATTCGGACTGAACCCCTCGCCGCGGCAACTATTCGAGGGTGGTTATCCAGCCGTTATGCACAAAGGACCGGAATTGCACGTTTGCAAGGTCGGCTCTCTCGTCGATCAGCGGTTTGGGATCGCGGCTGTTCAGGGACACCGAGGTTCTGACGTACACGGGCGCGTTCTCGAAGCCACTTTTCCCGAGACCCTCGGAAAGGTGTCTGGCGTATTGAACAATCATATGGGGCCGCGTGGACATCTTTCTTTTCTGCCTTTGGTCAGCTTATCCGTCGGTAAATCGATAACTCCTCCACTCTGCGGGTCTCTGGTATAGAAGACAATCTCATCTGAGCGCTTGTCCCGCAGCTTCATCCTCCACGAAAACAAATGGCCCTCTTCGGTCCAGGCCACATGGCCTGGAATGGCGAAATGGCGAAGCGGGGCAAGGAGCTGCACGAAAACGAACCCGGAAATCAGAACCGCCTTGGCTCCGATTCCGACCGGGCCCAACCTGGAGAGCAGTTCCGTCCAGGGTTTTGGTTTGCGGGGATTTGCTCCCGTTTCCACCCGCTCCCCCAGCAGATCGCGCACCACAGCACCGCCAACGGCTCGCGTGCGAACCCAGCGACTGAACAGGCCCCTGATACTGGTACCGTCCATGAAGAGGACGAACGTCGCCATCGCCAGATACGGGAAGATCCCGATGTCGTAGAACCACTTGTTGAGGACATTGAACCCGAGGAGCAGCACGAAGCCGGCCCCCCGGGTCCGGGACCATAGCAGCGCAAACCCTATCCCCAGATCGAACAACAGCCCGGCGTAGGCGTACAAAAAAACGAACCACTCCTTCAACAGGAGAGGTCCAATCAGGAAATAGTCCGACCTTGCGGCCAGCCACGTTCTGACCGGTTCACCCGACAGCCAGTCGGAGTTGATCTTTGCCACCCCGGCATAGAAAAAAAACGATGCAGACTTGCAGGCGAAACAGGTAAACCTGCCAGGCGGGAACCTGGGAGGGAAGCCTGCGCCGCACGGCGTCGATTGAAAATCCCCGGTCCGCATTCGTCACCGCGAAAAGAAAGGCCAGCAGACAGATCAGGTAGTAGTGATTGTTGTACTGCGCCTTGTCGAGAAGGAACGCATAGGTGTAGAGAACGAAGTACAGGATCGACGCCGCCCGGTAGTGGAATCCTATCGCCAGGAAAAGCGCGGCAGCTCCCATGAGGAGGAAAACCGGATACATCCCTGCGCCGACGGGTTCGATCCATTCCACGAAAGAAAAGAGGAACGTCGGCTCGATGTAGTAACGCGCTATGCGGCCGTGGACCCAGTATCGAATGACCTCCACGGCCATGAGCGTGCCGAAGAGGACTCTGAAGAACACGACAGGGGCGGGATCGACCTGTCGTGTCAATACCTCCCTGGCGATTTCCGTGCGGCTTCTTGGGGTCGAAGCCATTCGGGGATCGGCCCGGTCAGCGCAGCAGAACCAGCTTGCGGGTCAATACGCCTTCGGTCGTCGCCAGTCTGTACAGGTAGACGCCGCTTGCCAACGGTTGGCCTGCGTCATCCAAGCCGTCCCAGGAGATCCGGTGGTAACCCGCCTCCTGATCACCATGGCTCAAGACCTTCACCCGTTGCCCGGTTACCGTGAGGATCTCCAGGCGCGCCGGGCCCGGTTCCCGGAGGATGAAGGAAAGAACCGTCTCGCTGTTGAAGGGATTGGGTGCGTTCTGGTGCAACTGGGCGCCAACGGGCAGCTCGATCAAATCCCGCGCAAGATCCAGCAACTTGGCCCGCGCCGACGGTGGGAAAGAGTCGGCAAACAGAAAGAAGTCCGAGAAATCAACTAGGCCGCTGCCATCGAGATCAAAGGTTGGGTCGCTGCTGCCCATAGCATCGGCAAGGAGGAAGAAGTCGGAAAAACTGACTTTTCCATCGTCATCGAAATCCCCCCTAAGCGGCGCGAATGTCCTGGTTGCTTCTGACGACCCTCCGCTTCCGTTGTTGTCCTCATCGCCCTCGTCGTCCTCATCGCCCTCGTCGCCCTCGTCGCCGTCGTTCTCGTCGTCCTCATCGCCCTCATCGTCCTCATCGCCCTCATCCCCCTCGTCGTCCTCATCGCCCTCATCCCCCTCGTCGCCGTCGTCCTCGTCGCCTTCATCCCCCTCGTCGCCCTCATCCCCTTCGTCGTTCTCGTCGCCCTCATCCCCCTCGTCGCCCTCGTCGCCGTCGTCCTCATCGCCCTCATCGCCCTCGTCGTTTTCGTCGCCCTCATCGCCCTCGTCGCCGTCGTCCTCGTCACCCTCATCGCCCTCGTCGTTCTCGTCGCCCTCGTCGCCGTCGTCCTCATCGCCCTCATCGCCCTCGTCGTTTTCGTCGCCCTCATCGCCCTCGTCGTTCTCATCGCCCTCGTCGCCGTCGTTCTCATCGCCCTCATCGCCCTCGTCCTCGTCCTCGTCGTCATCATCATCATCGTCCTCGTCGTCCTCGTCGTCCTCGTCGCCTTCGTCGCCTTCGTCGTCGTCGTCGTCACTGGAAGCTACTGATGCTGAAGCTTCGCTTCTAAGGAGGGGCGAGATCTGGTCACCCAACGGCGTGTCTTTTACACTCTGCCCGAAAAGAGAGGAAGGCCGACCCAAAGTCATCAAGATCATTATGCTCACGAGGGAAATAAATCGCCTTAGGTGTCTCATTTCTGGCTCCTCTTGGGGAAGAAGGACAACTCCGAGAGAAAATATATGATTATGATGGTGCTACAACCCGCAATAATAGAAGCCGTTTACGAAATCCCATAGCAGCGACGTACCGGCGCCTTACCGCAGCTTCCGTGCGTGACTATCTGCGCCTTTCCTGAGACAGGTTGAAGCTCACGATGATCCGATCGGCGTCCTTCCCCTTGGCCCTGGATCGATTCGGACCCACGCTATGGTACAGCCAACTCGGGAAGACCAGCATTTTTCCGGCCACGGGTTTGTATTGGACCTTCGTCCAGCAGATTCGTGGGCGCTTGGTGTCGGGGATGTATTCGACGGGACTCATCAGGTTCTGGGTGCGCGGATCGATGAACTCGATTCCACCCGAATTCCTGGGTGCCTGGACGTAGTAGACGCCGCTCCAGATGCAGCCGGGATGGATATGAGCCCGGTTCACGCCACCCGGTGGATTGATGATCGACCACATGGTGCCGATTCTCAGTTGATAGGACCTGTGATATCCGAGCTCACGGCACATCATGGCCGAGGCCGCGTCGACGTATTCAACCAATCCCGCAAACGTGACGTCCTTGTGCAGCTTGACGTGGCTGTGCCAACTCCCCAGCTCCGGGAAGTTCGACTTGCGCACCCCTGTTCTGTCGCGTTCTCGTTCGGCGTAGATCGCCTCGATCAGGTGGGCGTTCAGAATCTCGCTGCCCGGAACTTCCAGAGAAAAAATGAGCGTCGGAAAATAGCGTTGCACCTTGAGCGCGTCTTCGGACAGACGAGCCACCAAGCCGCAGTCCGCGGCTCCACGGTTCGGAGTGTCGCGCGTCACTTTATTTTCCCCATCGTCATGTTAGGGAACCTTGCCGGCTGACATCGCGGTTTCCCGGCCGACCACGGCGAGAGCACCCGAAACCGCACTCGACGATGGCCGGGCGCTGGTCGATGCTGACTCGGTTTCAATCTGTCCTCGGGCATCGGCTTTTCCATAGCGTTTCTTGCGTACCTGGCTCCGGAAGTATATGGGGATTAACCTCGGATCCGGGATAAATATCCATCATCCATCCTGTTAGTTCATCCCCAAGGACCTCATCCAAATCGTATTCATCCTGAATCCGTGAAGTCAAGAGCCAGATTTTCGGTTGTTTTCGGAGGGGAATCCAGGGTATATAGTAGAGGAGGATTTGGACTCACCCTGGAGGTGAATTCTTGAGACCGGTTTCGTTTCACATTACGCAGGGCGAAGAAGCGCTGACCTCGCATTCGGGTTTTGGCCTTGATCGGGGCCTTGATGGGGTGCACGCGCCTAGCCGCGCGGGTGGATGAGATCACCTTGGCGGAGCGTCCTCAGCCCGAGGTTTCTCACGGCGACGTGATGGCGTCGATGATCGGTTTGCTGGCGCTGGGCAAGCCGGATTTCGAGGCCGTGGAAGGATTTCGTACCGACCCCTTTTTCTGCCAGGCGCTGGGCCTGGATGCGGTGCCGTCCGCGGCCATCCTGCGGCAGCGGCTCGATGCCTTGTCCGGACAGTGGAAGCCGCGATTGGAGAGGAGTCGGCCGACATGGTGGCCCGTCACGCGCCGCCGATCACCCCCTGGACCTACAAGAAGGTCGACGGCTTGCCCCGATCTTCGCCACTCAGGGCACCGTAATGCCCGCTCTCTTGCTACTCCCACCGACATCGAGAGCCATCGGTAGCCGAATCCGCCGTAATGGGCAGTCGTTGACACCCAAATCCTCCGTTGACAAGTACAGATGCCAAGCGGCTTTCTGGGTGGTTTTCAGGCCACGGAAGGTATTCTTTTGCTGTTCCTCCATCCAATGTGATAACAGAAAGTATAACCCCAGTTTGCCAACCTGCATAAGTTGTTTAAATTCAACAAGTTGTCTTAGTTGTTTGGTGGAGGCGGCGTCTTCGGGGGCGCACGGCCATCGACACGGAATCAGATCTCTTCCAGGCTATTCGGCATGTGATAACACCAGGCATAACTCCATTTTTACAATTTTAGTAAGTGCAGAATAATCAATATGTTGGACTGATTTTCTGGTGGGCGATACCTCCACGGAGAGCGCACGGGACATTTAGGCCACGGCGTCGTGGAAAGCGCCCGCGACAGCAGGGTGGTGTTGGGGCAACCGGGTCGTCCGATTGGCAGCCGCGCAACCTCACGGCCGAACCGGCGCGCTGCTGTGGGATTCCGCGTATCAGCGGGTCCTGGTTTCCTTCAGCATTCCGCCCGGGCTGTTCTCGAGCTCTGGGGATGGGGGGTGCTCGAGAACATTTCCGACGCGCATACGCAACCGTGGTGCTGCACGTGCTTGAGGGGATGGTCTAAGAGGTCCGCTACAAGCTGGACCGGCCGGGCTTAACGGTTACCCTGTCCCGCCTGACCGTGTTCGGACGTGACCGGAAGGGCGTAGGCGCTACGCTCCCTCGTGGAGGCCGGAGTCGACCTGGACGAGGCCCGAAGTGGCAGGGCCTTGAGTGAGTCGAGAGGACAAGAGAACGTCCTGACCTACCAAGGGCTCCCGCGGCAGTCCCTTTATTGTGTTATACGAAATTATGGGATGTAGAAAGAGTGTGCCTTGAGGGGGTATATCATCGGGTTTCCTTCAAGTGTTCGTCCTTCACGGCCCCAAAGGAACATGCTCGGATGGCCGTCTCCACATCCTCCAGCACTCCCTTGAGCGCCTCCATTTCTGCCCGGTCCACCGTAAGACTGTACTTCTTCTTCACCTTGATGATGGTCTCCACGTACCAAAGCAGGTTGAGCTCCGGTAGCCATTCCGCAGCATCCTTGCCGGCCTTCTCGTAGCGGTTCACGTCCGGATCGGCCAGGGTGAGGTTGTCCAGGTCGCTGCTGAATGTCCTCTTGGTCTCCGCGTCGGCGGCACAGAGACCGGAGTCGTGGGCTTCGCTAACTGCGACCACGTGCTCGATGTCAGTCTCTTTCAAGCTGTCGTAGACTTGGTCGGTATATCGGCATCGGATCTCCCCGCCCATTCGCTCCAGGATCTGAGGCTCCAAGGACTGTGAGTAAGGGTAATCTTTGTCCCGGTCGTATGGGGAGCACCGATCCTCCGGGGCAATCTCAAGCCCCATCCAAGTTTCCGCCCAGCCCAGCCCGGCAAAGCCCAGCAGCGCCAGGATCAGAGCTACTGCCATCCTTATCCGCATGCCCTGTCATTCCCTCCAGTCTACTGACATTATACTGACACGGCCTTACTCGCCGTCTGACAAGAAAGTACGTAAGTTGTTGTTTTTATTGGAGCCACCCGCCGGATTCGAACCGGCGACCTACTCATTACGAGTGAGTTGCTCTACCAACTGAGCTAGGGTGGCAGTCGATTGGCTGGCGCCGCACCTCGCGGCGTCAGCCAATATTCGCAGGCACCGCGGATTCTGTCAACGAAGCGACAGAAGCAGGCTTCGAATCCAGCAACTCGGTACTCTTACGTAAGGAAGCTGAAAATCCTAGTGAGGCGGCCGAAAAATCCGCCGCGGCGGCCAGAACCGGCGGGCAGTATGCTGCCAGGTGAATCGTGCTGCTCGGTGGCGAAACGCAGTAATCCGACGGGGGTGGAGAAGGTGGGGTCCGAGGCTTCCAGGGCCACGACATCCTGGGGTGAACCGATCCTGACCGGCATTCCCAGAACCTCTTCCCCCAGCTTGTCGAGGTTGCCCAGCAGTGCACCGCCTCCTGTCAGAACCATGCCCGCTGAGATGAGATGCCCCTGCTGGGAATGCTTAATCTCCTTGGCTGCGAACTCCAGAATCTCCTGCTGGCGCGCTTCGATGACCGCGCTGAGCTGATGTCTGACCAGGGTATGCGGCCGTCCTGCTGTGGTACTGAATGAAACCGCTTCATCGGCCGACTCTGCCGGGCAGCGGACGCAACCCTCTTCGCGCTTCAATCCCTCGGCCTCTCGCGGCGACATGTTGAGAACGACGGAGAGGTCTTTTGTGATGTCCTCTCCTCCGAAGGGGATCTCGGCGAGATACCTGAACGATCCGCGATATATCGACAGGTCTGAAGTTCCAGCGCCGATGTCGAGAATGCCGACTCCCATTTCCCTTTCGTCCACCGACAGCAGCGCCGAACCCACGGCGACTGCCTCCAGGATGAAGCCGGCGATGTCGACGCCGGCCTGGGAAACGGCGCGCCGCAGCGTCGTGCATACGTGCGCCGGGGCAGTTGCGCTGAGCGTTTCCACCTCGAGGCGGCTGCCGTGGAGCCAGAGCGGATTCTGCACGTGTTCGCCGTCGAGGGTGTAGTTCTGCACGAACCGATGAAGAACGGTCGCGCTTCCGGGAGGAGAGGAGGCTTCTTCCGCGGCCGCAAGGGCTCTCTGGACATCGTTTTCGTCGATGGGGTTGGAGCTTCCGGAAATGGCTACGGCGCCCCGATTTGTGTGTGTTTCAATATCCTCGCCGGCCACGCCGACGTAGGCGCCGACGATCTTTAGGCCGGCGGAGCGCTCCGCCTCGCGTACGGCGGAACGAATCGCCTCCACCATTTTCGGCATGTCGATGACGACGGTTCGACGGATTCCCTCACACGGGCTCAACCCCATTCCGATTATTTTTAGCCCGACCTCATCGACAGCCTCACCCACCAAGCAGTGGACCTTTGAGGCGCCGATGTCGAGCACAACTACAGGAGATCCCATGAGCGATGTTTCTACGCGGCCCAAGTAACCGGCAGTGAAAGTCCGATTCGACCTTGAGAACGCGATTGGGAAGTCGGAATCCGACCTCTGCCAAGGCGTTTGGTGGCGCGCCCGGCTTGACTGGTTGAGGCGGGGGAGAACCCCGGGGGAATCGGGAGGAGATCGCGCCAGAAGGGGTAAAAAAATGCCGGGGAAAGGGAGACTTTCCGCGGCCTTCTTAATCTGTCGCGCCTTCGTTCAGGATAGCAATGGAGGCGCGGAATGTCAAGCAGGAGACATCGTAAGGGTCCCATCAGGGGTACTCTCCGGGACCTTGTTGGGAGGTCCGGTCGGAGGGTCCCCTACGGATCCGGGATGCGCGTGAGGCCGCGTGAGCGAAAAAAGGAGACAGAAATCGACCCGGGTGTCCTCAGCGCTCCCGATCGATTTTGGCGACCCAGGTGTGGACCACGGCGTTCAACATCTCCCGGCCGTGTCGGGCGTTGGCCGTGCGGCTGTTTTTCTCTTCGTCCTGAAGGCAGTACCAGGGGGCGTGAGCGGAGGCTTTGCTGAAAGACAGGGCCAGGGGGCCGCCCATCCCCTGGTGCATGACGATTACGTAGGTCTTGCGAAAGCCCATCTCGACGAAGTTGCGGAGGATGCTCTTGACATAGCGGCCAAACGAGTCGTAGTCCGGATCGATGGTGCCGTCCCCGGGGCCGCCAAGAGCGTAGCCGGTGGGGCCGTAGTCGAAGGAGGGGGCAATTGCGCAGGGGGTGCGCGCGGCGACGCGGTCGCAGATTTCCTCGACGATGAGGGTGTCGTGGCCAATCGCCATGTGCGGGCCGTGGGTCTCGATGCAGCCGGCCGGGACCAGGAGAGGGTTCCCCCCGGCGACCATGTCGCTTAGCTGGTTGGGACGCATATGCTTGAGGTGCATGAATGGCTCCTGTGGTTGTCTGTATGGCTTGTGCCGCCCTCGATTCGCGGCGCCTGCTTCATAAATCACTCTGGCGGAAACTCACCCGGACAGAATCGCCCGCAGCCGCGCTGCGATGATCTCAGCTTCCCCATCCTGCAAGGTTTGTGGCCCCACACTCACCCCATTCCGGGCGCACCCGGCCATTACCGACGGCTCCCCTGCTTCAAGCTCCCGGGCCATTTGGTCCGCGGTCATGGGTGCGTGTGGGCCGAAGACGAGGTGAATCAGGGGGGAGGCGGGAGGAAACTGGTTGGCGTAGGGTGGCTGGTAGTCCGGCTCTACCCCCGGGATACCGGCCACGGCTTCGGCGATCAGGTGGCAGCGGCGCACCCACTCGGCAACAACAGCCTCCTCATCCTGCTCGAAGAACAGTTCCACGGCCTTTAACAGCCCGCATATTTCCTCCTTGCCCACCTTCATGCCGCGTCCCACCGCCGAGTGGGGATTGCTGTTGATACGGCAGGCACGCACCAGGTTCGCCCTGCCCAGGATCAGGCCCGTGGACTGCGGCCCGGAAAGACCCTTGCCTCCGCTGAAGATCACCAGATCGGCTCCCATGGCGGTCAGCTCGGTCAGATTGGCGCGCGGAGGAAGCTGGGCCGCGGCATCGACGATGACGGGCACTCCGCGGGCATGGCTCAACTCGATGATCTCGGGTAGTTGCTCGCGGCACTGGCTGCCCAGGAAGAAGACGCAAGCCGCGGTGCGCTCGGAGATCCCGTCGGCATAGTCCCGGGCGCGTACGGATTGGGGGGTGCCAACCTTGACCAGGGTGCCTCCGCACACCTGGAACCCCTGGTGCACGTAGTAGTGGCCGTCAACAAGGGAGATCACGAACTCGTTGGCGCGTCCCAAGGTATCGGGGAGACGGCTGACTGCTTCGGGGTCCTCGCCGGTGAGGCAAGCGGCGCCGGCCAGGAACATGCCCGAGGCCGCTCCGGCCGAAATGAATGCCCCTTCCGCTCCGGTGAGCCGGGCGATGCGGGCACCCGCCTTTTCGTGCAACTCGTTGAGGTGTACGAACTGCCGAGAAGCCTCGACCATCGCTCCGACCACCTCCGGGGGCATGATCGAGCCGCCCAGGGTGGTTATGGTGCCCCGGGCGTTTATGAAGGGACGCAGTCCCAGGCGATGGTACATGGTTGGAGTGCTCATGATGGCTTCCCGCTAATTGAGGGTGATCGGGCTGAGGTGATGTGGCGTGCGACTATGTAGAATCGAAGGCACTCGGGTGTGCGATCAGCCCCTACCAGGTGGAACTGGAGCATTGGGTGAAAGGCCGCGGCCGGGACGAATCGGCAAGGGGAAAGCCCGCGAAGATCCGTTGAGGGACTGCGGGACGCATCTCTTGACCCGGTTTCACCGACCGGTTTACGTACCTCGGAACATAAACTCCACCGGTCCATGCTCGCGATGTGGCGGCCCTCGCGGACTCGGGTTGGTTTGCGAGGAAAGGAGAGTTTCCAATGTCCCGAGGGGGTGTCAACAAAGCGATCCTGGTCGGCAACCTCGGTTCCGACCCGGAAGTGAAGTACACGCCGAGCGGCGTCCCGGTAGCCAACGTCAGTCTGGCGACCAACGAATCCTGGACCGACCGCAACGGGGAACGGCAGGAAAGGACCGAGTGGCATCGCCTGGTCTTCTGGAGAAAGCTGGCGGAGATCGTAGGACAGTACCTGCGCAAGGGAAGCAAGGTCTATGTCGAAGGCAGGATCGAGACCCGGTCCTGGGAGGACCAGAACGGCCAGAAGCGCTACACCACGGAAATCGTCGTCAACGACATGCAGATGCTCGACGGTCGTGGGGAGCAAGCTGAGGGTGCCGCCGGGGGGCCGCCGGTTCCCCCCGCTCCTCCCCCTGAGATAGGGGGTGGGAACTCCGGCGGTTCGGGGTTCGCCCAAGGGAGTGGAACCGACGCCGCCGACGACCTCCCGTTCTGACTCCCTCCGCTCGCCGGCCCACGGGGTGTCACCGGCGGCGTTTCGTATCGGGTTGCCCGATTGGCTGGAAGCGTCTATCACCTGTGGCTCGCCCGCCGCGCGTTCCCCGCGCTGGCGACAGGAAACCCGAAGGAAGACGGCCTGCTTCTGACCGCATTCCAGGCCGGATCGGTAGCTCCCGATATCGGTTTTTTCCCCGGCGGCCCCCGGCGCCTTTCCCACCGCATTCACCACGAGAGCACCGGTGACTTCGCCAGGCATCTCCTCTTCCTGTCGCGAACCCCGGCAGAGGAGGCCTTCGCGGCCGGGTGGGCCCTCCACCTTTACACCGACATTCGGATTCACCCATTGATAAACGAGGAGGTCGCGCTTGCCGCCGCAGGCAGTGGGGCACTGAGTAGGCGGTCCGACCTGTGGCACAAGAGCCTGGAGTGGGGGTTGGACTGCCATGTCCTGGAAAAAAGCTCCGCTGCGGAGTGGGCGGTAGAGATCGATATGCCGCTGCGGACGGGAGAAGAGTGTCAGCTCACACAGGCGGCGCGCGAGCATTTTCCCGCATTGGCCGACGACGTAGTCATTTGTCGCGGATGGCGTTCACTGGCGAGCTGGGTCGGAAGAATGCCGGCAATCTTCAAGTGGACGGGGTCCGCCAAGCCGGCCGGACACAGCCCTGCGGCAGGACTTGCAGGGGGCCTTACAGCTCCTTTCGCCCGGGCACTGGGCCGCTTCCTGGCGCCGATCGAATTCTTCGAAAATGCGGCAGGCCTCGTAAACCCGAAACGGCCGAGTGAAGAGGCGACGCACCGCATGATGACGGGTGGTCGGGCTGCCCTGAGCGACTTTGCCGACGCCTTGCCCAGGCGGTTTGCCGATCTCGCCAATCTCGACCTCGACACGGGACAGCCGATAGATGGGGCGGTCTGAATGTCCTCGCTGGCCCCGGCATTTCTGGTCGCCGCCGCCATCGTAGCAGCGTACGGAGGGTATGTGGTACGCAACTCGTTGCTGCGGGAGGCCGCCAGTCCGGGGATTGCCGCGGTTGTCTGTGAACGCCATTTATGCGCCCTGGTCGGGCTCCTTTTGGGCTGTAGCGGAATGCCATGGCTGTCCGGCCTTGGGGATGCCGCGGCCCTGGTTTCCCTCTTTTTCGCAGGATGGATCGGCTTTACCTGCGGTTGTGTTCTGGATTTCCGCGTCCTTCGCCTTGCAGGGGGTTCAGGCTTGCTCCCCGGCCTATATCAATCCCTCATCGCCCTGGTACTGGTACCCCTCTTTCTGTACACCCTGAGCAGGGTTCCGGGAGTCGGTGGGAACTTGGCTACCCCGGCCGCAGCCCTGGTTCTGGCCGCGGTATGCATTGCGGGTCCATCCTCGATCTGGCAACGCCGCGGTTCGTTTCGGGCTGCGCATCGCCGGGAATTCCGGCACCCATCCCTTTCAGCAGTGGCAGCCATCGCCTCTCTCGGGGTGGCTTCGACGCTTGTGCCGGCCCCTGTCTTCGAGCTGATTTCACCCTATTCAAGATTCTCTCAAAATATTGCAATAGAGGGGGTTGAAAAAATTTTATGGGGATCTGTACTAGGCGGGTTCATCGGCCTGCTCTGCGATCTTGCCTCGCGCGAACATCACCCTGCCGGGCCCCTTTTCTTCCTCCTGGCAACCTTTGCTTTCGTCGGTGCCGGCATGTCGGGGGCCCTTGGTCTGCAGCCGCTCTGGACGGGGGCGTTGGCCGGCATCTGGTTGATCAACTGCACTCTCAGGCGACTCGACATCCTCCGGGTCGTCGAACGCAGCCGACCACTTGCCCGCTTCGGTCTGCCACTGGCCCTGGGTTGGCTTCTCGGTAACCGGCTTCAGGCTGCTGGAATCGACTGGGAATCGTTCGCCATTACGTTGGCGGTGGTCGTCCTGCTGCGTCCAGCCGTGAAATTCATCTCGGCCTCGGTCGTCAAGCTACTGTCGCGAAGGGGGTCCACCGGTTCTCGTCATCCTGGGGCAAACCTCATCGAATCGGAGCAGCTCTCGCTTCTGGCTGCACTGATGCTGTTCAACGCATTTGAAGGGGGGGTCGGGGCCGGGGTGCTGGCGGGAGTGTTCGCTGGATACTTGGCGCTAGATATCGCCGTGGCGCGTTCCGCGGAAGCGCCCGATGTTAGCCGCAGTCCTCGGATCGCATTGACCACTGTTGAGGATTTCTCGCTGCAGAACAGCGAGAAAACACCCAAATCAGAAAAACTTAATCAGAAAAAACTTAGGTAGCATCATGGATTGCCGTCGCCCGTATCCGAGGGAAACGGGTCGATGAGCGGGGGTCTGAGCCGGTGGGTTGGGATGGGCTAGGAATACCCGGCCAGAGCCTCTGCGCCCGGGTAGTTGGCCACCGGCCCGAGGTCCGCTTCAATGCGCAGCAGCTGGTTGTACTTGGCGACCCTGTCGGTGCGCGATGCCGATCCCGTCTTGATCTGTCCGGCATTCACGGCGACGGAAAGGTCGGCTATGGTCGTGTCCTCGGTCTCGCCGGAGCGGTGGGATATCACCGCGGTGTATCCGGCTCGATGGGCCATGTCGATCGCCGCCAGGGTCTCGGTCAGGGTGCCGATCTGGTTGACCTTGATCAGGATCGAATTGCCGACACCCATCTCCATTCCGCGTCGCAGCCGGTAGGTATTGGTGGCGAACAGGTCGTCCCCGACCAGCTGCACGCCCCGGCCGAGCCGGGAGGTCAGGAGCTTCCAATTGGCCCAGTCGTCCTCGCCGAGGCCATCCTCGATCGAGCGTACCGGATATGTGCCCACCAGACCGGCGTAGTAGTCGATCAGCTCCCCCGGTTGCAGGCTGCGGCCGTCGGACCAACGGAACAGGTAATCTCCCTCCTCGTACAACTCGCTGGCCGCCGCATCGAGTGCCAGAACCACGTCCTCCCCGGGACGGTGGCCCGCCCCTTCGATCGCCTGCATGATGGCATCGAGAGCCTCGTCATTCGAGCCCAGGTCGGGAGCAAAGCCCCCCTCGTCTCCAACCGCCGTCGCGTGACCGAGGGACCGCAGCACTTCCTTCAAACGGTGGAAAATCTCCACTCCTGCCCGCAGCCCCTCGGAAAACGAGTCGAAGCCGACGGGCATGACCATGAACTCCTGCAAGTCAACGCTGTTGTCAGAGTGCCGGCCGCCGTTGAGGATGTTCATCATGGGAACGGGCAAGGTGCGCGCCGAATCGCCCCCCAGATAGCGGTACAGAGGCAGGCCTGCCTGCGCCGCAGCGGCCTTGGCACAAGCGAGGGAGGCGCCGAGAATGGCATTGGCCCCGAGATTCCCCTTGTTAGCCGTGCCGTCGGTATCGATGAGAAGCTGATCGACCGCTTCCTGGTCCCTGGCGTCCCGCCCCTTCAGGACGGGCTCGATCCGGGACGCGACGTTGGCTACCGCGCCAGACACACCTTTTCCGAGAAACCGCGTATCGTCTTCATCTCGCAGTTCGACCGCTTCGTGCTCACCCGTGGAAGCTCCCGAGGGTACCGCGGCCCGTCCCAAGGCTCCCCGCGCAGGCGGACATCGACCTCGACGGTGGGATTGCCTCGGGAATCCAGGATTTCTCTGCCTACCATTTTATCAATCGAAAATGCGGATCTGCTCACGGTTCACCTGCCGATCGCTTCACTGGGGTATTTTTCAGGGGTTTGCCCCGCTCGGGCTGGCTGAGCACTTTTGGGAATCGTTGCAGCCCGGGGGGGAATCCGTCCCTCGACCACATCTCTCCCGCTTGCGGGCGGGGCAAACTATCCGGCACGTATGATACTGTCAAGACTGGGTTTAGGTGCGCTCGTCGCGATTTTGGCGCACACTCATTCCGGGGCGGCCGGAGGTGGCTCCATCCATGTTCCGATCGCTCACTGGAGCTACCGCTTTCTCGAACGTTGTGAGACGAAAGGGGTGCTCGTGCGCCTGGGGGACGGCATCAAGCCGTTCACACGATCCGAGATTGCCGCGGCCCTTCGGCGGATCGAGGAGCGCCGCGATCGCCTCAGCGAGGTGGAGCAATCAGAGCTCGACCTGCTGCGCCGGGAGTTCGGTCTCGAGGATGCCGCTTCCCCCACAGGCAGCCAGGCGGCGGACCGCTCCGGGGCAAGCGCGCCGGCACGGGTGAACCGCGGCGAACCACTGGTGCGCTACGCCGGTCCCCAGGGGGAGCTATTCGCCGATCTCCTGCTGCGACATCAGATCGACGTCCTTTCCGGGTTGGGCCGTGCCGACAGCGAGCGGGTGTACCGCAACCGTCTTGGCGGGGTGCTTTGGGGTGAAGCCTGGGAACGCGTCGGTTTCCGCATCGCCTTTTTGCAGACGCGCGAGCAGGGGACCCGCAGCTACGAGATTAGGGACGACGTCTTCGAGCGCCGCCTGGAGGTTCCGCAGCTGAAGGGCAATCTAGCGGATTTCCACGAGGGAACAGCGGCGCTGTTTTTTTCGCCGCTGCGGGATCTCACGGTCGAGGTGGGAAAAGGTCAGGCGAGCTGGGGCCCGGCGGCGAGCGACAACCTCGGGTTGAGCGACAACGCTCCTGCATTCGATTTGATCCGTCTGCGCGGGCAGTTCGGAATACTCAAGCTGGTGAGCATCGCCGGGGCTCTCCGCCCATGTCCCGACCGGCCGGATTCCCCCCAATGCGCCGGCGTCGGCGATACTTCCGCGTCGTATATCGTAAACGGAGTCAGGCGTCCCTTGGAGCGCGGCAAGTACCTCGCCGCTCACCGCGTGGAAGCATCCTTTTTCGACTGGCTCGACGTCGGATTCCACGAGGTCCTGGTGTACGGCGACCGCCCCCCGCAGCCGACCTACCTCAACCCGGTGATGTTCTACTGGGCGGCGCAGAGCTACCAGGGTGACAAGGACAACCTGATGATGGGGATCGATTTCGACCTCCATCCGGGAAACGGGGTGAAGTTCTACCTCGCCTACGTCGTCGACGACATCAAGAAGCTGCGCATTTTCAGCGATGACTTCGCCAACAAATTCTCGCTGCAGACGGGCCTGTTGTGGGTCGATCCGGCCGGCTTGCGCGATACCGATCTGCGCGCCGAGTACGTGCGGATCGAGCCCTGGATCTACACGCACAAGTTCCCGATCAACACCTTCCGGCATTTCGATTCCCCGCTCGGACATTCGCTCGGCCCGAACTCAGACCGCTGGGAGATCACCGCGAGCCGCCGTTTCAGCCGCGATCTGAGTCTCGGCGCAAGCCTGTCGCGCACCCGCCACGGGAGCAACGAGATTCTGGACGACGGTACCATTCTCAATGTCGGCGGTGACCTGCACCGCGGCTGGCGTCCGTTGGACGACCGTGAATCCAAGGAATTCCTCGCTGGAAACCTCCACCTCTGGACGAAACTGTCGCTGATGCTGGAATGGAGGGTGCGCCCCGCCCTCGGGGTGGCGGTCGGATACGCCCATGAATGGGGAACCAACGTCCCCCTGCCTCCCAGGTGGCGGCCGAACATCGCCCTGGAGAGCCGCACGGGTTACGGCGACGGCTCGAGCCGGCATGTCAGCTTCGATCTCCGTTACGGTTATTTCTGACCTCCAGGGCAAGATCAGGCCCTGGAGGCCCTTTCGCCTTCCCCCTCCCCCTCGTGATCGATGCTTGAGCTTCAGGCGGCGATGATCCTCCTCGGATGCACGTACGCCGCTGCCGTCGGATGGCTGTTGCTGGGGCTCCGGCGAGTGCCCCCGGCGTCCTCCGGGACGACCCCCGACGTCAGCGTTATTATCGCGGCGCGCAACGAGGAGGCCTCGATCTCCACCTGCCTGCGGTCGCTTCAACTCCAGGACTATGCGGGCAGGCTCGAAGTCGTGGTGGTCGACGACCGCTCCAGTGACCGAACCGCGGAAATTCTCCGGGAAATCGCCGGGAAGTGGCCCGCTCTCAAGCCGGTGTCGCTGCGCCAGGGGGATGGGGAGTTCGAGTGCCCGAAGAAGAGCGCCCTGGCACGGGGGATCGCCGCCAGCTCCGGCGAGCTGCTGCTGTTCACCGACGCGGACTGCGAGCCGTCACCGGGATGGGTGCGCATAACGGCCTCGATGTTCGCCGACGGGGTCGGGCTGGTCGCAGGGTGCGCGAGGCCGCGCAGGACGAGGTGGCTGCGGCATCGGGTACTGGCCCTGGACAACCTCGCCGTCAGCGCCCTGGCGGCCGGCAGCATCGGGAGGGGGGCCGTGCTCTCCTGCACGGGTAGAAACCTCGCCTACAGGCGGCGCGTGTACGAGGAGGTCGGAGGGTACGCTTCGATCGGCCATCTCGTCGCCGGCGACGACGTCTACTTTGCCCGGCTGGTAGCCGAGGCCACTGACTGGCGATTCGTTTTCTGCCGCGATCCGGAGGCGGTGGTTTCATGTGATCCCGGACCTGAATCCTGGTCGGGGCTCATGCACCAGAAACTGCGCCACGCCTCCAAGGCTGGGCACTATCGAGGGGCGGCGAAGGTGCTGGGCGCGGCCGTCTACCTCTTTCACCTGACCCTGCTGTGGGGGGTAGTTCAGACCTTCCTGTTCGAAAAGGTGCCGCCCGCTTTTCCCGCAGTCTGGGGAGGTCGCTGGCTGATCGATTTCCTCCTGCTGCGGAGCTTTGCCCCGACAGCCGAAGACCGCAGGCTGATCCTTTTTTTGCCGATTCTCGAATTTCTCTATATTCCGTACGTCCTGCTGTTCGTGCCCGCCGGCACCGCGGGCTGGTTCCGCTGGCGCGAGGAGGGGGAGGAGGAAGAGGAATTCCCGGCGCCATAGGGCGTCACTGCCGATCGGCCCGCGCGGCCAACCACCGACACCGGAAACAGATTCCATTGGCCTTTCTGCTGTCCCCCAAGGCGATTCCCAGGTACATCGAACGCTACGGGTACGCCTTTACCTGGAAACGACTGTGGAACGCGGGCAAGGTGCTCGCCTCGATGGGACTCTCGTCGGCCACGGGTCGTCCCATCGTCTGGGGCCGGCCGTTCATGATGATGATCGAGCCGACGAACTTCTGCAATCTGAAGTGCCCTTTGTGTCCTTCGGGCAACGGGGAGATGAAACGGGCCCGCGGCCACATGAACCTCGACGACTTCAAGAGGCTCATCGACGAGGTCGGTGAGCACTTGGTCCTTCTGATGTTGTGGAACCAGGGGGAGCCGTTCATCAACAAGGGTTTCGTCGACATGGTTCGCTACGCCCGGGACAGACGGATCCCGACGATGACAAGCACCAACGGCCATTACATACGCAACATTGAGCAGGCCCGGGCGATCATCGCTTCCGGACTCGACGAAATCATCGTTTCGCTCGACGGAGTCGACCAGGAGACGTACGAGCGCTACCGCGTCGGGGGGCGTTTCGACTACGTCATTCGCGGCGCCCGCCTGTTGGCCCAGGCCAAATCGGAGCTCGGCTCCAGAACCCCCCTCGTCAACCTGCAGTTCATCGTATTTCGCCACAACGAGGGGGACATCGCCGAGGCGGAGCGACTGGCAGGGGAACTGGGCGCGGAGAAGTTCCTCGTCAAGACCGCGCAGGTGTACTCTCCGGACGAAGTGGAAGAGTTTCTGCCCGAAGACGGCGACTATCGGCGCTATGAGGATTCCCCCTCGGGGGAGTTGCTCGTCAAAGGTCAGCCCAGCAAGGGATGCAAGGTGCTGTGGTATTCCTCTATGGTGAATTGGAACGGGGCCGTGGCTCCCTGCTGCTTCGACAAGGACGTAGACTTCGGCATGGGGGACAGCTTCGATCCCCGCCAGGACTTCCGCGGCATCTGGCGCGGACGGGCGTACATGGACTTCCGGCGAAAAATCCTGGCTGATCGCAAGTCGGTCGACATGTGCCGCAACTGCTCCGAGGGGTACCGCGGCATGTTCTCGCTCGTCAAAGAGCTGCGCGGTTAGCCCGGCTGCAGGCGGTGGACGCGTCTGGCATCGAGGTCGCGCTGGCAGGGCTCACTGCCGTCTACGCCGCCGCCGTCATCTGGTTCCGGCAGGGACTCGCCTCCCGCGAGGATGTCAATCGAATCCGGAAAAAGCCCACCCACCCCCGGCGGGAAATCTCGATTGTGATCGCGGCCCGCAACGAGGAGGACAACATCGTCGCCTGCCTGCGGGGGCTGGACCGTCAGACCCTGCCATCGGAGAAATACGAGGTGATCCTCGTCGACGACGGCTCGACCGACCGCACCGCGAAGCTCGCCAGGGAGTTCGCCCGCGGTCGCGACCTTCGCCTGACCATTCTCGGGACGTCCGGGTTTCCGGGGCGGGTCGGATCGAAGAAGAGGGCCCTGTCGCTCGGCGTCGAGAAGGCGGGAGGGGATGTTGTCCTGACCACCGACGCCGACTGCCGCCTGCCTCCCACTTGGGCGGCTTCCATGGCGGTCCGCTTCGACGACGACACTGTCGGAATGGTCATCGGCTACTCCGGGATACGCCGGGACACCGGCCGGTTGGGAGCTCTGGGAGGTTGGGAGGCGGTCGATTACCTCAACCTGATGGCCGCGGCCGCGGCCGGCGCCGGTCGCGGGCGGGCGCTGGCAGCGTCGGGGCAGAGTCTCGGCTTTCGCAAGGCGGCGTACGATGAGGTCGGCGGATACGGCCGCATCATGCACCGGGGTTCGGGCGACGACGTCCTCCTGATGCAGCTCATCCGGCGCACGCGACGGTGGCGTATCCTGTTTGCGGGAGATGCCGACGGGCACGTGGTTCACCCGCCCTCCCCGTCCCTGTCGGGGCTTCTCGCCAAGCGCTGCCGCTGGGCTTCGAACGCTTCCTGCCAAGCCTTGCTCGACCCGCCCTTCTTTTCCTACCTGGCCTGCACCTTTGCCATGAGTGCGATGCTCCTGGCGACACCCGTCCTCGCCTGGTGGGGGACCGTCAGCTGGTTCTCCGTCGCGGCTGCCTGGCTCTTGAAGAGCGCCGCTGAGGGAGCGCTGTTCGCGCGGTCCAGGCAGGTATTCCAGCGCCGGGATCTCCACTGGCAGTTTCTGCCCTGGACCCTGAGTCATCCGCTCTACATCGTCGCCATCGGCCTGTTCGGGGCGCTTGGCCGCTTCGACTGGAAGGGCCGTCCGTACCGGTGGGGTGTAGAAGCGGACAGCGTGGCATCCGAGTCGGGGGGAAGCCCTGATCCCCCCGGGATGTCGGATATGGATCAACGGCCCAGCCTGTCCAGGTGATCCCACCCGGGAGGATCGTCAGAACGGCCTCCTCCCGAAACGTCTCGAGGCGACTTCCGCCCTCTGCTTTCTCCGGCAAGCATCTGCTGCAACAGTCCGTAGCGAATCCCCTTGGTCGACACGATGACCGAGGGCAGGTCGAACTGTTCCAGGAAGCGGCGCAGGATGAGCGAGCCCGCGGTGATTATGTCGGCCCGCTGGTCGCTCACCTGAGGAAAGGCCTGTATTTCTTCGAGGCCCAACCCGAGAAGCATGTCGCTCAGCTCCACCACGCGTTTGCGGGCGAGGACATGGCCGTCGAGTTCCGCGGAGTCGAAGCGTTCGGTCTCCCGGTCGAGCGCCCCGAGTGTCGTAACGGTTCCGGCCACCCCGAGAACCGTAATCCCCGAGGGGACCTCGAAGAGACCCGCCATCACACTGGCTATCATCGCCGCCGCTTTCCCGACCTGCCCCGGCGAGGGAGGGAGGGAGGGAAAGAACCGCTCGCTGACGCGGACAGCGCCCACATCGACGGAGATCGATTGTTCCACCGTGCCGTCACCCTTGCCGAGCGCTAGTTCGGTGGAACCTCCGCCGATATCGACGACTCCGTAGCGCTCCGGAAGACCCAGTCCGAACGCCGCCCCCGTGAAGGTCAGGCGGGCTTCCTCCTCCCCGGAGAGCTCGACGATTTCGATCCCGGTTCTCTCGACCACTGCGGCGATGAGCTCCCTCTTGTTGGAGGCATCGCGCAGCGCCGAGGTCCCGTAGGCCCGTATCAAGCTCGCGCCGAGGCCGGCCGCCCTGTCACGGTAGCGCAGAAGGCAACCGCAGACGCGATCGATCGCTTCGGGTTGAATTCTCCGCTCTGCATCGACCCCTTGTCCGAGCCGCGCGATGGCGTGAGCGTCGTCGAGGATCTCGATGTCTCCAGGGCGTGGCGACCTCCTCCGGCCCGCAACCATCAGGATGGTATTGGTTCCAAGATCGATGGCCGCCGCGGCGGGGTAGGAGCTGGGGTGCCGGCTCTTCAACGCATGGAGGGCAGGGGGGGGATCCCCTTGAAGGAAATGCCCTTCAGGGGATCCGAGGGGCGGGGAAACAGGGTTTTCCAGCGGCTCTCAGCCCGACTCCCGGCGCTTCAGGAGGGCGGTGAGTTCGGCAGGGGTGCGGCAGTCGAGCAACTTGGCGCGGGTGTCCTCTCCACGCATCAGGGAGGCGATCTGGGCGAGCACGGGAATGTAGCTGCGGTAGTTCTGCCTCGGAGTGAGGAGAAGAAAGATGTAGCGCACAGGTTCGCCGTCCGGTCCGTCGAAGTCGACGCCTTCGCGGCAGATTCCGAGGGCGCCGATGATGCTGGGGAGGTTCTCGATCGCCGCATGAGGGATCGCGGTCTCCCTCCCCATGGCGGTGCTGCTCTTGCGCTCGCGATTCAACGCCGAGCCGAGGACGTAGTCGCGCTGGGAGGCGGGGATCTGTCTCTCCTCCACAAGGACATCGACCATCTGGCATATGGCGTCCCACTTGTCCCGGGTTTGCAGCTGCAGGCGGATGGTGTTTTCGAAAAAGATCCCGCTCAACCTGTTGTTTTCGGTTGACCTCGACCGCACCATTAGAACCGAGCAAGGGGATTCAAAGGCGATCTCATCCGGAATCGAGCCGGCCAGGAACTCCTCCTGCCGCCAGTCGTTGGAAGCTCCGAGAACGAGGAAGTCGTCTTTGCGGGTGCGTTCGATGATCGGTTCCACTATGTCGACGGAAGGCACGACGTCGATGTCGGCCCCGATTCCGAGCAGCTTCAGCCGCAGCTCGGTGTCGGCGTACACCTGGCTGCAGTAGCGCTCCAGAATCGGATCTCGCGGCCGGCATTCACGGTCGCGAGCCACCCGCAGCACGCGCAACTCCGATCCCCACGCCTGGGCGAGGTCCGCGGCGATCTGCAGCCCCATGAGCGAGTGACTGCCGCCCCCGGTCGGAACGATGATCCTGCGCCCGGGGCGGAAGCTCTTCTCCTTGAAGATCAGCGTGTCGAGGTCGACGGATTTTGCCAGGGCCCGGTTGTCGGAAGAGAGAACGGCCTCGCGATTCACATCCCCGTACCAGCCCATGACCATCATGTTGCATTCCCAACTCCTGGCCGCGGAACTGATGACCTCGGTGACGTCTTCGCCCTTCAGCAGGTGGGGCTCCGCATCTGCCCCCGTTTCCCTTGCCACTGATGCTGCCCGCGACAGTGTCCGGTTGCGCTCGGCCTCGCTGGTGCCGTTCGATTGCAGGACATGGGTCAGATGCAGCTGTCCTCCCGGCAGCGAGGCGAGGGTCGCTGCCAGGCGCACAAGGGCCTCTTCAGTTGCGGGGTTCTGTACGGCTACGAGGATGCGGAGGGCGCTTCTGGGCAATGTCGATTGCGTGGGCTTCCGGGGGCTTCCAAAGGTGGGATATGCCACCCTTGGAATTGCCGTAACTGCAATACTCATCTAAAGATAACCACTATCCGATATTTTTTCCACGTCGCTTGTTTCCCACCGCTTCGGGACGCTTCGATTTGTTGCCACTGGCAGGGGGATTGGTTAGTTTGACAGCGACCGGAACAGGATGGGATCCGACGTGGAACTGGATGTAGTCACCGTCTCCCGGCAGCTCGGCAGCGAGGGAGATCGCATCGCCGAGAACGTCGCCAAGGCCCTCGGTTACGAGTATGTCGATCGCCGGCTCGTCGAGGAGATTGCCAGCATAACCGACACCTCGGTCGAGGAGGTGGAAAAGTACGACGAGAAGGGAGAGGGCAGGGTGCGCTATTTCCTGAAGCGACTGCTAGTTCCCGAAATGAGTCCGGGTGGTTTCCCCCTTTCGTCGGCAGCCTATTTTCCCGAGTTCGGGCTCGAATTCCCGTACGTTCTCGAGAGGGAGGGAGGCGAACAGGCCGCCTACCTTGATCGCGGTACCTACCAGCTCCTGATTACCACCCTGATTCAGGACTACGGCGAAGCGGGCAAGGCCGTGATCGTCGGCCGCGCCAGCCAGTTGATTCTGTCGGGCCGCGACAACGCCGTGCACGTGAAGATCATCGCCCCGCTCGAGGTCCGGTGCGAGCGCCTGATGCAGTCGCGGAATGTCAGCTTCGATCAGGCGAAGGAGCTGGTCGAACAGCACGATCGTTGGCGCAAGCTGTACCTCAGGAACCACCACGAAGCCGACTGGGACGATCTCCTGCTCTACCACTTGACGATCAACACCGGCCGAATGAGCGCCGGAGAGGCGACCGACCTGATCGTCTACCATCTCTCCAAAGGGCGTTGAGAACGCAGCGGTGCTACGCCGTTGCGTGCAGCCCCGCCTTTACTGCTTCGACGATCATATCTGCCTCTGCCTCGGTCAGGATCAGGGGGGGCGCCAGGAAGAGGATGCTCTCCGGAGCCGGGATCACGTGGCTCATCTGCCCGACGATGACGCCGGCGTCCCGTGTTGCACCCTTTACCGCCGCCGTCGCATCGGCGTTAAGCAGCTCCATGCCTTCCGGCTCGGTCAGCTCCAGTGCCATCATCAACCCCTTCCCTCGCACTTCTCCCAGCACCGGCGATTGCAGCGCAGCGAGCTGTTCCAGCAGATAGGAACCGACTGTTGCGGCGTTCTCGGTCAATCGCTCATTCAGCAGTATATCGATGTTGGCCAAGGCCGCGGCGCAACAGGCCGGATGGCCTCCGTAGGTCGAGACCTGGGCCAGCTCCCGCCGCTCTTCGGGCTGCCCGATAAAGGTCTCGAAGACTTGGGGACGCACGGCGCATGCCGCCAGTGGCAGGTAGCCGCTCGTCACCCCCTTGGCGAGTGTCATAATATCGGGCACCACGTCCCAATGCTGGGCGGCGAAGAGCGCTCCGGTGCGGCCGAAACCTGTGATCACCTCGTCAAGGATCAGCAAAACTCCGTAGCGGTCGCAGATCGCTCGCAGGCGAGGGAGGTACTCGTCGGGAGGTACGATCACCCCACCCCCTCCTATGACAGGTTCGGCAACCACCGCCGCTACTGTTTCAGGATCCTCACGTTTGATCACTTCCTCGACTTCCTCGACACATGCAATACCGCAACCGGGGTACGTCAGCTTCAGGGGACAGCGGAAGCAGTAAGGGGGATCGACATGCAGGAATCCGGGCACCAGGGGTTCGAACTTCGAGCGCCGGCTCGTCTGGCCGGTCGCCGACATCGCCCCGAAGGTGAATCCGTGATATCCCTGGTATCGTGAGATGATCTTGTAGCGATTCTGTCCCGGGAATTTCTGGCGGCCGTACTGCCGGGCGATCTTGAAGGCGGTCTCGTTCGCCTCGGAGCCGCTGTTCGAATAGAACACATGGTGCAAGTCGCCGGGTAGAATCTCCGCCAGGCGCGCGGCCAGCGTCGCCGCGGGCTCGTTGATCTGGGACTGCGGATAGTAGGGAAGCCGCAGCAACTGCTCGTGCACGGCCGCGGCGATCTCCGTGCGTCCGTAGCCGACATTGACGTTCCACAGTCCGGAGTAACCGTCGAGATATCGCCGGCCATCGCTGTCGAAGAGGAAGCAGCCTTCTCCCCTGTCGAGCACCATCAGGTCCTGGTGTTCGAGCAGGCTGTGTTGAAAAAGCGGATGCCAGACGTGGGCGCGGTCGCGTTCCCGTACCGAAGCGGTGTCGATCTGCTTCTGAGTCATTTCTCGAGTCTCCCGAAGCGCATGATATTGTTGCCCCCTGGCCGGGGGCAAACGGTCGTGCGGCGCCGTGCGCACGCGGCCGCCGCTGGCGTGCATTCTCCTTGCATTTTCCTGGTTCGCATTCCCGGGTCTAATGGAAGCCTCGGGGAGAGCGCTTCACTCGCTTCTCTCGAAGCCGTCCGGCAGCTCCGTGCCGGCGACCAGGCAGGCCTTCAACTCGCGAACGTGGGTGCAGGCGCCGCGGTAGGAAAACCCCTTGCACTCACAGATGATGTCAGAACCGACGACTTCGAGCCTGTAGAAGCGGCCTGCCTGGCGCGAGCTACGGGCGCGGAACAGCTGTCGCCGCGGCCCCGTCAGCACACTGCCCAGGGCGCGCACCGCCTGGTCCGATACCGGGGTGAGAGCCGCCCGAAGACCCGGCTTAAAATGGCTACCCTGGTCCTCGAAATAGGCGTCGCTCGCTTCCCGCATGCGAAGAAGCAGATCATCCGCGGAAAGGTCCTCCCCGGCTGTCTCCATGTGCCGCCCAAGGACCTTCAGCATTCGCTTGAGTTCGGCGAGGACGTCGGTGTTGAGGTCGGGGGCCAGGGAGCGACCTTCGACGACGTCGTCGACCAGTTGTGCCTTGGTTTCCAGGACCGTGCGGACGAATTCCTCGATCGTACCCCTAGCGATCATGTAAGTGACGTTGACGGTGCCGGTCTGTCCGATGCGGTGAGCCCGGTCTTCGGCCTGGAAGTGATTGGCCGGGACCCAGTCGAGATCGTTGAAGATCACCTGGTTGGCCGCAGTCAGGTTGACCCCCATGCCCCCTGCGTGGATTTGCCCGACGTACACGCGAACATCCTCCTCCTCCTGGAAGCGGTCAACGAGGGTCTGTCGTCGGGACTGCGGCACCTCCCCCGAAACTACCACGGCCTGCTTTCCGAAGTGGCGGGCGAATCGCTCGATGGGATTCACGAACCCGGAGAACAGAAGGACCTTCTCACCCTGTTCGACAGCTCCTCTGGCGAATTCGAGGGTCTGCCTCGCCTTTACCGCGGCCATGGTTCGGCGGGCGCTCTGGAGCATGCCGATCCCATCCTGTAGCCTCGCCGGTCGCGCTCCGCATCGGGGCCGAGAAACCGCCCGACCGCCTCGTTCATGCGGTCGACTGCGCGCTGGGGAACGTCGATGTCGATCCAGGTCCGCACCTTGGAAGGAAGGTCGAGAACCTCCGCTTTGGTGCGGCGCAGCATGGTACCGTGAAGCTGCACGGATAATTCCTGTACGTTGCTGGCACCGGACGATTCCCAGTACCCGTAGTCATTCCTGTGGCCGTTGCAGTAGCGTTTCGAGAAGGACAGGAAGCTGCGCCCTAGGGAGTGGTCGACCAGTTGGAGAAGGGGAAACAGGTCTCGGGGCCTGTTGGTCAGCGGTGTTCCGGTAAGGGCGTGAACGACCGGGTCGCAGGCGGCCTCGGAGATCAGGCGCGTCGCCGTGCGGCTGCGGATGGAGCGGTGGTTCTTGAGGTAGTGAGCTTCGTCGAACACCAGCCCTTTCCAGTCGTGCGCAAGCAGTGCGTCGATCTGCCGGTGAAGGATGTCGTAGTTGAGGACCACCCAGCCGCAGTACCCCGGCTCGGGTACCGGAGCCGGGCCGGCGATATGCGTCTCGGCTTCGGGAATAACCATCAGGATCTCACGTACCCAGTTTCTCTTGACCGAGGCCGGACAGACGATAAGGTACGGTCCTCCGTCGGTGGCTTCGGTCAACCCGAGAATCGACTGGCGCGTCTTCCCCAGCCCCATGTCGTCGGCGAGTATCGAGCGCCTGCGGCCGAGCAGGAACGCCAGGCCTTCTACCTGGTGGGGATACAGGGTGTGGGAGATCTCCCGTGCCCTGGCAAGGCCGCCTGTTTCGGTATGCTCATTCATATGCGGAATAAGTTCAGCCCTGCGTGCTGGAAACAACAGCCCGTCGCGTGGCTGGCCCTCGCCCCGAATCCGTCTCGATTCAGGGACGTTTGCTTGCCGATTCACCCCACGAGGGGGGATAGGGAACGCAGGCCGTTGAAAGAAACCCGGCTGGCAGTTTGTAGCCCGATTCCCGCCGCGTACATTGGGCGAAAGCTGCCTCCAAACCTCTCGTGGTCTCTCACTTGCTTCTGATTACCGGAGTCGTGCTTCAACTGGGCCGGAGGCCGACTCCGACGTCCTGCGAACCGGCTTAGTGAGGGCCGGAGCGCAGTCTCTCGCAACTCCCCATCAGTCCCTATGGACTTATCGACCGCCATTATCCTCAACTCCCTCTTCGCGTTTGCCGCCCTGGTCGTGTCGGTGACGGGGTTCGGCTTTGCGATGATTGCAACGCCGATAGCCATACTGATTCTGCCCCCTGCCCAGGCTGTGCCGGTAGTGGTCCTCAGCTGGCTGCCACTGTCCTTGCTGCTGGCTGTCAACTGTTTTCGCACAATCAACGCGGGTCGCGTATTGCGTCTATACGCCTGCGCCATGGTCGGCGTACCCGTGGGTGTTCACGTTCTAGCGACCTTCGACACGGGCATGATGCGCACTGCGACGGGCCTGGTGGCCTTGGCGGGGGCCGGGATGATGGCGCTGCATTCGGGGAAACCCTTCAGGAGCAACGCCCTGCCCATCTGCGGGGCTCAGCGGCTTGATGGGGGGTGCCAGCGGAATGACCGGCCCCCCAGTGGTGCTTTTGGGGCTCAAGCAGCGATGGCCGCACGCAGCATTGAGAGCGGATCTCATAGGCTACTTCCTCATCCTGCATTTCTCGATCGCCCTTTTTTTCCGCACCTGGGGCTTGTTGGAAATCGCCGCGATTGCCATGAGCGCATGTTCCTTTCCCGGAATCGCCGCGGGCTTTCTGGCCGGATTGGGCCTGAGGCGGCGCGTTTCGGAACGGTCCTACCGATCGGCCGCCTTGACACTGGTCGGCGGCGCGGGGATTCTCGCTGTCCTGGTTGGATAGAGTCCTGTCGGGCACCCCTTCGAGCCGCGCCCATCTTTTGCTCCGGTCCCGCGATGCGGATGGAGCAGCACCCGATCATCACCTCTGGATAAAACCTCCCCGTTCGGTTCCTTCGTACACCATGCCTCGGGCCTTTGCCTCATCGCGGCTGAAGGGCAGTATGGTGGTGGCGTCGTACGCCGCCCCGTAGAAGCGGGTGTTGTTGAGGATTGCTCCGGTGAAATCCGTACCGGAGAGCAGGGAGTACTCCAGCCTGGCCTCACCGAGGTTGGAGGTGTAGAGTTTGCTCCCGCGCAAGTCGGCGTACGACAGGTCAGCCCGCCGCAGATCCGCTCCGTTGAGGTAGCAGTTGCTGACGGTGGCCTCGCGCAACACGGCACCGGCCATTCTCGCAAGGTAGAGGTCCGCTCCCCGCAGGTTTGCGCGCACAAGCACGGCCTCGCGCAGATCCGCGTCCTGGAGAACCGCACCCTGGAGCCGGCATCGCGTGAGATTGGCTCCCCTCAATCCGGTCCTTTCGAGATACGCCTGTGACAGATTGGCCCCAGACAGGTCGAATCGGTTGAGAACGGCTCCGGTGAGATCTGCATGTCTGAGATCGCGGCCTCTGAGCTCCCCGGGTGAATGCGTTAGTCCAAGGTCTTTGCCGGAGAGGTCGGCATGCCTGAGTGACGGCTTACAGGAGGGAGCTACGAAAAAAACCAATGCAGCTACGGTACCGATCTCGACAGCGGGTTTTAAACACCTTGTCCATTGCACGGGGAATTGCCCTTGATCAGAGAGAACAGGCAGGAAGTATCGGTGGATGAGTCCCAAGGTTGCCTCAGGATTAAGCACTGAATCCGGTATCGGTTCCCGGTCTGGGGGCCGGGCATGTTGAAAAGACGCGCGAATAACGTAAGATATCCATCCTTCGACGGAGCAGGCCAATACCACCATGGCAGACGCGATATTGTTGGCAGGAGATCGATACCACAGGGCAGAGGATGCCTTCGCAGGGGTCGGACCTGCCCTCGAGTCGTCCAGCCTCGACATCGAGTACACAACCGATTTCAAGAGCCTGGATAACGAGCACCTCGAGGGCAAGCGGCTTCTCGCCATTCTCCGTGACGGCATGGAATGGCCCAACGGGTACGAGGAGCCGTACGAAATCTGGATGCAGCCCGATCAGGAAGCGGCTGTGGCGGCCTTCGTGCGAAGGGGCGGCGGCTTCCTGCCCCTTCACAATTCCGGGTGGGCCTATCCCTGGAGCGGGCCCTACCGGCGGGTCCTGGGCGGCTATTACCAGGGGCATCCTCCGGTTTTGCCGTTCGACGTTGGCGTCGTCCAGCGCGACCACCCCATCACCGCAGGCGTCTCGGATTTCGAGATCATCGACGAGCAGCACTTCCTGTGGTTCGACTTCGAGCGCGTTAACCTGCTCTTGAAAAGCATCGGGAGAGATGGCAGGGAATCGCCCGCAGGCTGGGCGTACGAGTATGGAAAAGGGCGCGTCGCCTACCTGGCCAACGGCCACACCCTGGAAGTCCTGCAGCACCCGATGGTGCAGCTGCTGTTGCACAACGCCGTTCGCTGGTTGCTCCGGATAGTCTGAGGGCCGTTCATGAGCAGGGGCAGAGAACAGCTGTTGCATGCGGTCTGCGCTCGACGTCGGTTGGCTGGCCATGGATGCCCGGATGGAGCAAGAGAAGGGGATTTTCGCAACGGACTTTTCAATGGAGGTAGGGTGAAATGCGGTTGGGTCTCGTGACCTACAAACTGGCCAGGGACTGGGACGTGGACACGATTATCGCCAACTGCGAGGCGACCGGCTTCGAGGGGGTCGAGCTGCGCACCACCCATGCCCACGGAGTCGAGGTCGGGCTTTCGGCTGCGGAGCGTGCGGAGGTCCGCGCCCGTTTCGAGGATTCCGGGGTGGAGCTGGCCGGACTGGGGTCCGCCTTCGAGTACGACGCCGTCGACCCCGGAGAGGTGCGCCGCAACATCGAGGGCACCAAGGAGTACGTCCGCCTGGCAGCCGACCTTGGCGCTGCGGGCGTCAAGGTGAGACCGAACCGCGTTCACGACGAGGAAGGCGTGCCGCGGGAGCGGACGTTCGAGCAGATCGGCCAGGCCCTCGCGGAATGTGCCGGTTTCGCCGGCGACGCCGGCATCGAAATAAGACTCGAGGTGCACGGACCGGTCACCTGCGAGCCCCGGAACATTCGCGCCATCCTCGACTACGCCGGCTCGGACAATCTGTTCGTATGCTGGAATTCGAACCCCCAGGACGTGGAGGACGGGTCGATCGACCGGAATTTCGGCCTGCTGCAGGAGGAAATCCGCCTCGTCCACATCACCGAACTCTGGAACGACTACCCCTGGCGACGGCTGTTCGAACTGCTGTCGGAATCGGGCTACAAGGGGTTCTGTCTGGCCGAAATTCCCGAGAGCCCGGACGCCCTGCGCCTGATGCGGTATTACCGCGCTCTCTGGACGGCGCTCCAACCCTCCTGAAAGCAGCAGTCCCCTTACTTCCCCGACCGTGCCCGAACTCGCTTTCGTCAACGGGGCGTTTCTTCCTGTCGAGAAGGCCGTGGTGCCGGTCGAAGATCGCGGCTTTCAGTTTGCCGACGCCGTGTACGAGGTCATGGCGACCTACGGCGGAATTGCGTTCGAGATGGACCGACACCTCGAACGCCTGCAGAGCAGTCTCGACGTGCTGGGAATCGAGTACGACGTCGCCGGGCAAAGGGTTGCCAGGTCGATTGCCTCGGGGATCGAGCGCCCTGGATTCCCAGAGACCCTGATTTACATCCAGATCAGCAGGGGAGTCGCTCCGCGAAAGCACGAGTTTCCCCCGGGAATCGCCCCAACTGTAGTCATGACCTTCAGGAATGCCTGCGGCCTAACCCCAACCTCTGGAAAAGCGGCGTCCGCACTATCACTCTGGAAGATCTGCGCTGGAAACGGTGCGATATCAAGAGCGTGTCCCTGCTGCCCAACGTCCTGGCCAAGCAGGAGGCCGCGGCCGCGGGCGCCTTCGAGGTGTTGCTGATCGACGGCGCGGGAAGGGTGACGGAAGGGGCGTCGACGAGTTCGTTCTGCGTGATCGGTGCGTTTCTGAAAACGACGCCTCAGGGGCCGCACATCCTTCCAGGGATAACCCGTGAAGTCATCCTCGAATTGGCGGGCGAGCTGTAGATACCGGTCCGCGAGGAGTCGTGCGATCTCGCCGAGTACCTGGACGCCGACGAAGTTTTCCTCTGCGGCACCGCAACCGAGGTGATGCCGGTAGTCGCGATCGACGGCGCGACTATCGGATGCGGCCGTCCCAGGCCGCTTGCCAGGCGATTGCGAACCGCCTTCCTGCGAAGGGCGGGAGCCTGATTCCAAAAAAAAAGGGGGCTCCTGAAAAGGAGCCCCCTTACCGCGCCCGCCCCGCGAATGCTCGAAGCATCTGCGTCCGGCCTGCAGGCATTGAGCCTGGCCCTGGAACACTACGGGTGGGCTGTCTTCCCCTGGCCTCGCGGCGCAACCACCACCCCCAGGCCCGTTTTCGCTAGTGGAATACCACCATCTTGGTTTCCGTCATTTCTTCCACGGCGTACTTCGGACCCTCCTTGCCCATGCCGCTGTCCTTGACCCCGCCGTACGGCATCATGTCCGCACGCCAGACAGTGCCGAAGTTGATGTGGAGGTTTCCGGAGTGCACTTCCCTCGCAAACCTCATGGCGCGGTTGACGTTCTCGGTGAATATCGAGGCGCTGAGGCCGTAGTTGCTGTCGTTGGCCATGGCGATCGCCTTGTCGATGTCGTCGACCCGGGTGAGGGCGACCGCAGGACCGAACAGCTCATCGCTGGAGATGCGCATTTCCGGTTTCACGTCGGCGACGATGGTCGGCTGGTGAAGCGTGCCGGTCCGCTCACCCCCGGTGACCAGCGTCGCTCCCGCTCCCACGGCCTCGTGGATCCACTCGTTGACGCGGGCGGCATCCGACTCGCGAATCATCGGCCCCATCTTCATCGAATCCTCCAGCGGGTCGCCGGTCTGCAGGCCCTCCACCTTCGGCTTCAGCGAATCGATGACGTCGCCGTACACCCCGTCGTCGACGAGAACGCGCTGAGACGAGATGCAGACCTGTCCGGCGTTGGCGAAACCGGTCATCGCCATGGCGTCGGTGACCTTGTCGAGATCGGCGTCGTCCATGACGATAACAGGCGCGTTCGAACCGAGTTCCATGGTGACTTTCTTGATCCCTGCCTGGCGGCAGATGTGTTCGCCGACGTCGCGGCTGCCGGTGAACGAAATCTTGCGCACCCGCGGGTCGCGGGAGATCGCGTCCCCAATTACGCCGCCCGACCCTGTCACACACTGAATTGCCTCGCTGGGCACCCCGGCCTCCAGCAGGATTTCCGTCAACTTCAGCGCCGACAGCGGGGTGTCGGTGGCCGGCTTGACGACGACGGCGTTTCCGGCGGCCAACGCCGGACCGACCTTGTGACAGACGAGGTTGAGGGGGAAGTTGAACGGCGTGACCGCGGCGACGATACCGACCGGAATGCGGATCGTAAACCCGAATTTGCCGGCACCGTTCGAGGCACCGTCGAGTTGGAGGACTTCTCCTGTAAGGCGCTTCGCCTCTTCAGCCGACAGGGTGATGGTCTCGGTGGCGCGCGCCGCTTCCATGCGGCCCTCGGAAATCACCTTGCCCTCTTCCATGGTGATCGTGCGCGCCAGATCCTCGAGGCGCTCGGTCATCAGTTCCGAAGCCTTGTGCAGAATCTGATACCGCTCGTACGCCGGCATCGCGCCCATGATCCTGGCCCCTTCTGCGGCGGCGGTAATCGCCGCGTCGACGTCGGCAGCGTCTCCCTTCGGCACCGTGTCCACCACGGAACCATCGAAGGGGTTCAGGACTTCGATCTTCTCGGCTTTGTCGATCCATCTGCCTCCTACGTGCATTTTCATCGTCGTTTCCTCGTTCGCTAGTGTTGCAGTTGTTGTTCCGCTGGCCGGACGGCGTTGCCGGCGGGAACTAGTTATTGCTGCAGAAGGGGTGCTGTCAACCCATTTCTCCGCCCTGCTGAATTACCGGCTATTCCAGAGACAGGAAGGTCGCGGTCACCTCCTCGCCGGCAAGCTCCAGCATGCCGACCGAGCGAGGATTTGCGAACCGCTTCCTGCCGGCGCTCGCGGGGTTGAAATACAAGGTCCCGACGCGTTCCGAAAGGTGCTGCCTGTGACTGTGCCCGAAGAGAACCAGGCGCGCCTCGACGGGCGGGGGTGAATCCGCGCTGGGAGGGGTGAGTATGTGGGTCATATAGATGTCGAGCTTGCCGATGCTGACCCAGGCGGCTTCGGGGAGATCTCCGCAATCGGTTCCCGGATCGACGTTGCCCCGGACCGCTACGACCGGCGCTATCTCGGCGAGCTTGCGCAGGATCTCCAGCCCGCCGACGTCGCCGGCATGAAGAATCAGATCGACCGATGCGAACAGGTTGGGAATCCGGGGATCGAAGTAGCCATGGGTATCGGCGATGACCCCTACACGGTGCGGCTCGAAGTTCCCGTCACCCACTGCAGCCTCGCCTTACAGATCGCTGGCGCAGCGGAATCCAAGCTGCACGCTGCGGTCCGCAGGTCTCCCGAACAGGCGGGTGGCGACGCGGATGTGCCATTTGTCGGTTCCGTACGAACCTCCCTTGATGACCTTGTTGCGCCCCCTTGCGGGTCCGGTGGGATTCCGGTGTTCCTTGGTGCGTCGAAAATAATAGGGGTCGTGCCAGTCTTGGACCCACTCCTCGACGTTTCCCGCCATGTCGAGAAGGCCGAAGGGACTGACGCCGTCGGGAAAGGACCCGACGGGCGCCGAAAGACGGTACCCGTCGGCGCCGCGTCCTCGAGCCGGCAGGTAGTTCGCCCACCAGATGCCATCGTCGTCCGGTTCTCCCCCTCCCCAGGGATACTTCCTGTAGGGATCTCCCCCCCGGGCAGCGTACTCCCACTCCGCTTCGGTAGGCAGGCGTTTGCCTGCCCATTGGCAATAGGCATAAGCGTTGTACCAGGACACGCACACGGCCGGTTGGTCGTCGCCGGCGAGATCTTCCGTCATCAGATCCTGGTTGTAATCCGATCCATCCGGCTGCTCGGAATGCCGAAAGGCCTCGTCGCCGGACGCCTTCACGTGGGCGAGAAACTTGCGGTAACGAGCGTTGGTCACCTCGTGGCGATCGATGTAGAAGCTGGCCAATGAAACTCGCCGGGAAGGGCGCTCCGCTTCATAATTGAGGTACCTGCCCATTTCGAAATCCGCGAGCTCCCCCTCTTCCGCACCCATGGTGAATTTCCCTTCCGGGATGAGCAGCATCGTTGCACCGTCCCCTGAAATGATTTCCGGGTCTGGAGCGCAACGGGTAAGTGACAATAGGGCCACCGCCATGGAGACAGCCGCCGGCCAAGCGCGAGTGAACGTCGGGTATGTCCTGCCAAACATGCGTCAGGCGATTCCTCCTTTGTGGGATTATGGTCCGCCTCCGCGACGGACCAGCTTTATGAATTTTGCGGAGCGGTTTTGTTCCCGAAAAGAACCGGTCCGTGCCGGCCTTTGGGAAACGCGGATCATTGCCAATTGCCGAAGGGCAATCCCAGTCGGTTCCCCGGAGGGAGAACACGGCCTTCGGCGTCGGTCAGGGGGCGTGGAGGCTGCGAACCGGCAAGGCTGCCGGCAACGAGCGCAGCGGCGGCGAAAGGCACGGCGAGCAGGTCACCGGGCAGCTGCGGCAGCAAGAAGACGAACAACAGCCAGGAGACCAAGCCGACAGCGATCGCCGCCAGTGCCCCCGTGGCGTTGGCTCGCGACCACCAGAGGCCCCCGGTGAGGGGCACGAACAACGTGGCGAGCAGCACCGACCAGGAGTCGACCATCAAGTCGTAGACCGAGGTCTTGTGGAGGGCGAGTGCCAGGGAGAATACCCCGAGCAGCAGGACCGAAATGCGGGCGATGCGGAGGGACGTCTTCTCCTGCGCGTTGGGGTTGAAGAAACGGACCACGTCCCAGCCGATCACGCTGGCCGGGGCGAGCAGGGCGCTGTCGGCGCTGCTAAGCAGGGCGGAGACGAGGGCGCCGGCGAACAACACCAGCGCCGCTGTGGGCAGATACCTGGAAGCGAGCTCCATCATCACGAGGTCGGGTTCGGCGAGGCCGGGAAGGATGACCGATCCCGCCATCCCGAGGAGCACCGGCAACAGTCCGATAGTTGCGTAGATCAGGCAGGCGAGGTAGGCGCTGCGGCAGGCGACCTTTTCGTCGCGGCTGGAGAGGGAGCGCTGCACCAGATCCTGCCCGGCGAGGTTGCCCAGGCCGATCACCAGCCAATCGCGGGCATAGGCGAACCAGCCGGAAGCACCGGCATCCCGCGGGTACAGGTGGAACCTCTCTTCGGGGATGCGCGCGGCGATGGTGGACCAGCCGCCCATGTCCGCCAGCAGCATCGGCGTAATGATCAGCATCCCCGCGATCAGGATGGTCAGCTGGACGAAATCGGTCAGGGTGACAGCCCACATTCCCCCGGCCCAGGTGTAGACCAACACCACCGCCGCGGCCAGCAGGATGCCGGTCGTGGGATCCATACCGGTCAGGGACTGCAGCACCCTGCCGAAGGCCACCATCAACGAGGCGACCCAGCCGACGTACGCGGGGATGGTGCACAGGCTCGCCAGCAATCCCGCGCGGCCGTCGAAACGGCTGGTGAAAAAGGAAGCGATCGTCATCAGGCCCATGCGCCGCAGCAGGCGCACGTAGAAGAGGCCGGCAAGAAAAAGGCACAGCGCCGCGCCGAAGGGATCGGCAATGACTGCCAGGAAACCGCCCGAATAGGCAGCGCTGGCCGCCCCGATGCAGAGTCCCCCCCCGAACCAGGTGGCCGCAAGGGTTCCGGTCGCCAGCAGGAGGGACAAACGCTTGCCGGCGACTATGTAGTCCGCCGAGGCTGCGATCCGCCGGCTGGCCCACAGGCCGATTGCCAGCATCAACAGCAGGTAGAGGCAAAGACCGACAAGGACCGGGGTCGTGGACATTTTACAGAAGTTTTCCGTTGACGGAAGACAGGAGGGGTCAATGATAACGACCCCCGGACAGCCCTGCCAGGGGAGGCGACCACGGTTTCCATCGCTTCCCCCACGGCGGCCGTCCGCAAGGCAACAAAGCCGTTAAATTAGGGAAGACGACGGAGTTCCGGCTCACTTTCTTGCGGACCTCCGGAAGTATCCCGGACCGGCTGGAATTGGTCAGCCTTTTGTCTTTCTGAGTGGGATACTGTATCCCGGAATCGATTGCCCGACCTCGGTTTTGGAGCGACTTTCACCGCTGTCACGGCAAGCCCTTCGATGGTCAGGTTGGCACAGGCTTGCTTGAGAAGAGGAGGTTTCAAAGGAGATGTTGGTCAAGATTCTGGGAGGCTTGATGCTGGCCATCGGCGCATTCTTTGCGCTGAAGATGTTGTTCAACATCCTGGTCGCAGCCGCTTCTATCGCCCTGATAGGGGCCCTTCTTTATTACGGCTGGCGCCTGTTGTCGAGAGAGCCCTGATTGGACCACTCCAGTCCTTTCCCGAGTCATGAATCATCGACGGCAATCATCGACGGCCCTCCGCGCAGCTTCAGCAGGGGTTGAGTCCCAACAGGAGTTTGCAGAAGCACTTGCACGTTCCGGTTTCCGCCAGAGGATCCCCCGAACCTATCCCCAAAAGGACCCTTGCCATGGATCTGGTTTTTGAGATCGAGGCCACCTTGTCGAACGAACTCGCCCAGCTTTACGAGGGATTGATGGAGGAGTTCGAGGCCGAAAGTGCAATAGGTTTGGCAGAAATGAATCGTACCTTGCTGCAGACAGGACTCGTTCACCATCTGACCATGATGGGTGGACTTGGTCTGATCGAAGAGGAGAAGAGGGAAAGCATGTACCGCTTGGTAGACGCGGTTGCTTCCGAAACGGTGATGTGGGATCTGGTCAAGCATGCGCGCGCCTACTGGCAGAACAGCCAAGGAGGGACAGGTACTCTCGACCTCAGTGCCTGACGCCCGACCTCCGCAGTTGACATCCGCATGGAAGCCGAGTACATTTCCGCCGCTTGCAAAGATAGCGGAACCTACTGATTAACAGCTACTTACAAGGGTTGTATCTCCCGTGGCCGGTTACAGTGATACCGTTCTTGATCATTTCCGGAATCCGCGCAACACCGGCATCATTGAAAGCGCCGACGCGGTCGGGATAGCTGAAAATTCAGCCTGCGGGGACGTTCTTCACTTGTATCTGTCCATTGCGGACGGACGCGCCGAGCGCGCATCGTTCAAGACTTTCGGTTGCGCAGCTGCCATTGCCGCGGGTTCGATCCTTACCGAAATGGTCACCGGCGCCACCCTCGAAGAGATTTCCCGCATCAGCAAGCAGGACGTGGTAGAGGCGTTGGGTGGGCTTCCTCCCATGAAAGTACACTGTTCCGTTCTCGCCGAGGACGCCATTCGGGCGGCTTTGGCCGATTTTGCCAAGCGGCGGATCTCGGAGAGTTGATGCAACCACTCCCTCGCCTCGGTTCCCGGAAATGCTTATTTCTCAGACTCGAATGCGTTGCCGGCAGGAGCGACTGCTCGGTGCCGCATTTTTCGCAGCGCACACCCCAATGTTCAAATTCACGAAAGGATGAGTCATGGCCTACAGTCTTCCCGATCTCCCGTACGCATATGATGCTCTCGAGCCCCACATCGACGCGCGCACGATGGAGATACACCACTCGAAGCACCACAACACGTACATCACCAACGCGAACACAGCTCTCGAGGGGCATGCCGATCTCGCGGCAAAGGATGTCGAGGGGCTGATCGCCGATCTCGGCTCGGTACCCGAGGATATCAGCACCGCTGTTCGGAACAACGCGGGAGGACATGCCAACCACAGCCTGTTCTGGACCGTCATGGGCCCTGGAGGAGGAGCTCCTTCGGGCGACCTCGCTGCGGCCATCGACAGCGACCTCGGCGGCTTCGACTCCTTCAAGGAGGCTTTCTCCGACGCCGGAGCCAAGCGTTTCGGCAGTGGCTGGGCCTGGCTCATCGCCAATGGTGGCAAGCTCAGCGTGATGAGCACGGCCAACCAGGACAATCCCCTGATGACGGGGGATGGAACACCTATTCTCGGACTCGATGTCTGGGAGCACGCCTACTACCTGAACTACCAGAATCGCCGCCCCGACTACATTGCCGCCTTTTTCAACGTCATCAACTGGGACGAGGTGGCGCGGCGTTTCGGCGAGGCGGGGTAGGGGAAGCCGCGGGAGAGAGGCAGGTAGTTCGGAGGCCCGGCCCCGTGCTGCAAGACTGGCGATGCCGCCTGCGCGGTCAGCCTGCTACATCGATTCCAGGCCAACGGCCGAGGAGCCGGAAATGATCTTCGATTGCCGGATTGACGGCCGTAGAAGCGGCACAGTCAGCGAAATTCCCGGCCTCTAGCGAACCGGGCGATTTTGCCATGTGAAGTTGCATGGCAGTCGAAGGGTTCGCCAGTTGCATTACAACCCCTCTCTTCCGGGCCCGGCGCGGTTCGCCAGTGATCCAAACTGCTGGCAGCGCTGGTACCCCCGGATCAAATGTCTACGCCTGCCCAGGACGCGGCGTGGTCCGCAGCCGTAAAAAAGTCGTCCGGTGAGGTTCTAACCTCACTTGGCTCCGACTTGGCAGACGACCACCGCCAGCTTCGCGACGACGATTTCTGGCGTCGAATCCCGGCCTATTCGCGGTTGAGCGCCGAGGAGTTCAACGACCACCGGTTTCAGAGTCGCAACTCGATTACCTCGGTCCGCAAGCTCCGGGGAATTCTTGGGGACCTGGTCTCCGACGATTTCTGCGAAAACGCGGAGCGAGGGGTGCGGAACGCAACGATGAGCGTGCGCATCTCGCCCTACATCGTCAGCCTCATCGATTGGAGCGAGCCGTACGACGATCCGCTGCGCACGCAATTCCTGCCGTTGGCCTCGCGTGCAATGCCGGACCATCCCGAGCTCAGGCTCGATTCCCTGAATGAACAGGCAGACTCGCCGGTTTCCGGCCTCACCCATCGCTACCGCGACCGGGGGCTGTTCCTGGCGCTCGATACCTGTCCGGTCTACTGCAGGTTCTGCACCCGGTCGTATTCCGTGGGGCTCGACACCGAAGAAGTCGAGAAGGCCCGCTTCGGGGTCAACGCCGAGCGCTGGGAGGATGTTTTTTCATACGTCGCCAACCACCCGGAGCTCGAGGACATCGTCATCAGCGGCGGCGACGCCTACAACCTCAAGCCGAAAGACCTCAAGCTCATCGGCGACAGGTTGCTAGACATCGATCACATCCGCAGACTGCGTTTTGCCACCAAGGGACCTGCGGTCATGCCACAGAAGCTGCTGACGGATGACCCTTGGGTAGCGGCCTTGCGCAGCGTGTTCGAGCGCGGGCGTCGCGAGCACAAGCAGGTCGCGCTTCACACCCACTTCAATCACCCTCGCGAGATAACCGCGTTGACGAAAGCTGCCCTAGACCGGTTGACCGGAGAGGGCATCGTCGTTCGCAATCAGGCGGTGCTGCAACGAGGCGTGAACGACGACCCGGATACCATGAAGCTGCTGGTGCTCCGGCTCGGTTACGTCAACGTGCAGCCGTACTACGTGTTCCTTCACGACATGGTGAAAGGAGTCGAGGAATTGCGCACGACTCTGGCCGCGGCGCAGCGGCTGGAGAAGGAGATTCGCGGCGTTACAGCAGGGTTTCACATGCCGAACTTCGTCGTCGACACGATGGGCGGCGGCGGCAAGCGTCACGTTCATTCTCACGAATTTTACGACAGAGAACTCGGGATTGCCGTATTCCTCAGTCCAGAGGTTCGCCCCGGCGAACTGTTCCTGTTTTTCGATCCCATCCACGAGCTGTCGGAGGATGTGGGCGAACGCTGGCTCAGAAGCCAAGAGCGCCGGGCGATGATTGCTGGCACAATGCATAGGGCGCGGGAGATCTGCAAGTGAAGACCCCGCACGAACTCGGTTCGGTGTCCGAAGAAATCGGGAAGGCAGGATCCGTGTTCACCCGAAGCAGGACCCGGCGGCATTTTCAAAAGCGCGAACCCGGGCTGAATGAATACAGGTCAAAACCGACTAACTGGATGTCAACGGTGAACAGCCATGGTAGATTCGACGCAGTCTTTCATCCCGAGTGTGGATGTCTGGCTTGCGGTGCTCTTCTGTGCCGGTCTCCTGCTGTTGGGAATAGGGATCGGTTTTTCGGTTTTCCATTTCTTGAAAAAAAGCAGCCAGGCGCGCATGGAGGAAGAAGCCGAGAAACGCGTAGCACGCCGGCTCGCCGAGGAAGAGCGGTCGCAAAGAATCAGTATCCTGGAGGAGAAGGATAACTGGTACAAGGCCAGGGCGGAGCAGGAAAAGGATCTGGAAAACCAGCTCCTCGGAATCGGAAAGCGGGAGAACGCGGTTGCTGCAAAGGATCGCGAAATCACCAGCAAACGCGAGGATTTGCGCAAGGAATGGGCGCGTTTGAAGGTAGACGAGCGCAAAGTCGCAGCCCGCGACAAGTCGGTGAGCGAGGCCGCGGCCGAACTGAACCAGAATCGCGATCAGTACCGGCAGCGGCTGGAGATGGTCGCCAACTTTACGGCAGAAGAGGCCAAGGAACAGCTGCTGGAGAACCTGTCCGCTGAAGTGAAGGGCAGTGCGGCGGCGATGATACGTGCCGAGCGCGCCAAGGCGCGAGAGGAGTCCGACCGCGAAGCCCGCAAAATCATTGCGCAGGCGATTCAGCGTTGCGCAGTGGAAGAGGCCGAACACTTTTCCACGTCGACCGTTGCCTTGCCCAACGAGGGCCTCAAGAGCCGCATCATCGGCAAGGAGGGGCGCAACGTCAGGGCCTTCGAGAACGCTACGGGTGTCAAGGTGGTGGTCGACGATACTCCCGATACCGTCCTGATTTCCTCCTTCGATCCCATCAAGAGGGAGGTCGCCGCGCTCTCGATGGAGCGGCTGGTAAAGGATGGGGGGTTCACGCCCAACCGAATCGATGAAGTTGTAGAAGCGGCCAGGAAGGAACTCGAGTCGGAAATGGTGGAGGCCGGCAAGTGCGCGCTGAAAGAGATCGGGGCGGCCGAATACCATCCGGAAGTGCCGCGTACGGTAGGTCGCCTGAAGTACCGCAGCAGCTACGGTCAGAACCAGCTGCAGCACTGTCTCGAGGTGGCGCATCTGGCTGGGCTGATGGCAGGCGACATCGGGGTCGATGTCAAGTTGGCGCGACGGGCTGGACTGTTGCACGACATCGGCAAGACCGTCAGCCACGACATGAAGGGCACTCACATCGACCTCGGGGTGGAGCTGGCGGAACGGTACGGGGAGCACCCGGTCGTCAAGGAAGTGATCGCCGAGCATCACGAGGATCACGAGCGCCTCAATCCGATCTGCTTCCTGGTGAAGGCGGCGGACGCGATTTCGTCGAGCCGTCCCGGGGGACGCCGTGAAGATCTCGAGGGGTATGCCCGCCGCATCATGAAGCTCGAAGAGATCGCCAACTCGTTCGACGGGGTGAAGGACGTTTATGCCATAAATGCCGGACGTGAGATACGCGTGATGGTCCGCGGTGACCGCATAAGCGATGACGATGCGGAAATCCTGGCCTTCGACATTGCCGAGCGCGTCAAGAACGAGCTTACCTTCGCGGGTGAGGTGAAAGTGATGGTAGTCCGAGAGACCCGATCGGTTCGTTTCACCGGACGCCAGCGGCCGAAGAGCGGTCAGCGCAACAACAACCGCCACGGCAACCACCGTCGCCCCCAGCAGCGAAGGCCGCGCGGCGTTCCCAGCTGAGCGTCCGGGAAGAGAGAGCGTCCTTTCCAGAGCGGCACGGACGACCGCAACGCACGATGAACCCGGATTCCACCGCGGTAGCCATCCTCGGATGCACAGGATCCATAGGGGACTCGACCTTCGACGTCATCGAAAGCCTGGGGCGGGATCGATTTCCCGTCGTCGCCCTGAGTGCCGGGCGCCGGGTAGACAAGCTCATCGAGCGGGCCCGCGCCTGGCGGCCTCGCTGGGTCAGCGTCGCCGACGGCAAGGACGAAGCCCGGGTGCGGGAGAGCCTGCCGTCCGAGGTCTCGGTGCTGTCCGGGATCCCAGGCCTCAGGGAGATTGCCACCATCGACGAGGTCGAGGTCGTCATAAACGGGTTGGTGGGTGCGGCGGGGTTGCTGCCGACTCTCGACTCGGTCAGCGCAGGCAAGAAGGTGGCCATGGCCAACAAGGAGCCGCTGGTCATGGCCGGAGGGATCATCCTGGATGCGGCCAAGGCACACGGAGGAGAGATCCTCCCCATCGACAGCGAGCCAAGCGCCATATGGCAGTGCCTGCACGGGGAACCGAAGGAGAGCCTGAAGCGGGTGATACTGACGGCATCGGGTGGACCCTTCCGCGGCCTGACTCGGGAGCAGATGATGTCGGTAACGCCGCAGCAGGCCCTGGCTCATCCCACCTGGAAGATGGGTAGCAAGATCACCGTCGATTCGGCCACTTTGATGAACAAGGGTTTCGAGGTGATTGAAGCTTCGTGGCTATTCGATGTGGAGATCGATCAAATCGACGTCCTCGTCCACAGGGAATCGGTCGTGCACTCGATGGTGGAGTTTGCAGATGGGTCATGGCTCGCCCACCTCGGCAGGACCGACATGAAGCTGCCGATCCAGTACGCCTTGACCCATCCGGCGCGGGAACCGGCCGTCCTCGAGCCCCTCGACCTGGCCGCCGTCGGGGCCTTGCACTTCGAGGAACCGGACTGGACCGGGTTTCCCTGTTTGCGGCTCTGTTGCGAAGCCGGGAGGACGGGCGGCTGCGCACCCGCCGCCCTCAACGCCGCCGACGAAATCGCCGTGGCTGCCTTCCTCGAAGGGCGCATCGGTTTTCTCGACATATATGAGGTCAACCGCGAAGTTTGCGAGCAGGCAGTGGGCTGTTCGGGGCGGGGGGCTGTCGTGTCGCTCGGCGACGTGCTCGAAGCCGACGGGGAAGCTAGACGGCTCGCTTCCGCACTCGTGGATGAGTGCACTCCCACCGGGACATAATGCAAACCACCTGAACCATGGCCAGAAACAGAAAGAAGGCGGAAAAACCTCAGCCTCTCTCGGGGAGACGGCCAGGGAATGCTGTCGATCCCGAGACGTGTGCCGCCCTGATCGTCATGTGCCAACGGGCGCTCAAATGGCTCACCATCACCATAATGACCTCCATCCTTCTCGTTGTTGCGATGACGACTGTCTCGACCGGCTCCTTCGTCCAGGTTGTCGGCAAAGGGTTGTATTTCGTGGTGGTCGTAGCGGCGGTCACTTCGTTGGCGATCTGGACCGTGCGCGTGCGGTTTCAGAAACGGCTCGGTAGAGGGGACCTGCAGGCCGCCGGGCTACCCATGAGGATGTAGTTCCCCAGTTGGCTGGGCCCGATTTCGTGCTCCCCAAACCGGCTTTTCTGGCGCCAATCCGCCGTTCCGCCCGAAAACGCGTGCGGTCGAATACGGCCCGGCACCTGACCCGGTCTTCTTGAATTCGAGACAGTTCCCCTCCCTGGAGTTCGGACCAAAAAGGGTTGACATGAGATTGATACCTTATGGCGAGGCGGTAATGGCGTCGGAAAACGAGCCGTTCGCAAGGGTGGCGGTTCTTGGGTCTGGGGTGATGGGATCGCGGATTGCAGCGTTTCTCGCCAACGCAGGTCTCAGCGTCGATCTCTACGACCTCCCGGTTGAAGGCAACCCCACCCGTCTGGCCGAGGAGGGGTTGGCCAGCGCCCTGAACAGCAGGCCGCCGGCGTTTTTCTCCAGCGAGATCGCCAGGTCCATCCGCTGCCGGTCACTCGAAGACCTTCAGCCCCTGCGTACCACTCACTGGATCGTCGAGGCGATTGTCGAAGACCTGGCCGCCAAGAGGGAGCTGCTCGCCCGCGTCGACGACGCCGTTGCCGGCTCCGCGGTGATTCAGTGTATCAGCACCAACACCTCCGGTCTGTCGGTCAACGGGATGTCAACGGGCCGCACGGAAAAGTTCCGGCGCCTGTTCATGGGGGTGCACTTCTTCAATCCGCCTCGCTACATGAAGCTCGTCGAAGTCGTCCCCGCGGCGGACACCGACACGGAGGTCCTGCGGCGGATGACGCGTTTCCTGGAACGGGAGCTCGGCAAGGGAGTGGTCGAGTGCCGCGATACACCCAACTTCATCGCCAACCGGGTCGGCGTCTTCGCGCTCATGGATGCCCTCCACCGCATGCAGCGGTCGGACCTGGTCGCCGAGGAGGTCGATACAGCGACCGGGATGCTGATCGGAAGGCCGCGCAGCGCCACCCTGCGACTCAGCGATATCATCGGGCTCGACGTGCTCGCGGACGTTGCCGCCACGGCCTACGACAACCTACCCGAAGACCCCGGGCGGGAAACCTTCGCGGCACCCGGATTTCTGACTTCGATGATCGCTATGGGATTTCTAGGGGAAAAATCCGGGGGTGGGTTTTACCGCAGGAATGAAGCAGGGCAAATCGAAGTCCTCGATCTCGGCAGCATGCAGTACCGGCCGCGAAGGCAGGTGGATCCCGGGGGAGAACTGGCGGAGGTCGCCTCCCGTCGCGGGGTACGAGACCGCCTCGAGGGGTTGATGAACAGCAGCGGAAAGTTGGCGGAATTTGCCCGCGGCCATCTCGCCGAGGTCGTCTCCTATGCAGTGCAAAACGGCGCGGAAATGGCCGCAGGCGTCGACTGGATCGATCGCGCCATGAGGTGGGGGTTCAACTGGGAGACCGGGCCGTTCGAGGTCGCGGACCTGATCGGGACCGACAGACTGGCAGCTCATCTCAGGAAGAGCGGCCGCTCCGTACCCGGGCTGCTGCAGGCGATATCGCGGTCTTCTGCCAAGGCGTTCTATACAAGCACCGACAGCGGGAGGCAGGCGTACTCACTCTCCGAAGAAAGGCATTGCCCGGCGCCGGTTGCCGACCCGACCGATGCGGATCTGCTTGCAGCCGGAGAGATTTCAGATGCAGCGGAGAACGCCCGCCTGGTGCGGCTCGGAGGAGCGGGTGTCCTGGTTTTCTCCGGAAAGCTGAACGTGATCGGGCCCCCGTCGCTGACCCTGGTCGAGCGCACTGTTGCAGGGGCGGGGCTGGATTTCCTGGTACTGTACGGGGGCGGCGGCAATTTTTCTGCCGGAGCCGACCTCTCCTACATCATGGAGTTGGCAGAGTCCCGCAGGTGGGACGAGCTGGAACGCTATGTAGCGGATTTCCAGAAGGCGTGCATGGCGGTGCGTTTCGCCCCCTTTCCCGTGATTGCTGCAGCCCGCGGCCTCGCCCTGGGAGGCGGGTGCGAGCTCTGTCTCTCGGCCTCGGCACGCGTCGTCGCGGCGGAGCTGCGCATCGGCCTGGTCGAGACCTCGGTCGGCCTCATCCCGGGCGCCGGCGGCTGCAAGGAAATGGCGCGTCGGAGCGCCGGCCGCCCCATCGATCGCGCCTTTCGCACGATTTCCTCCGGGCGCTTCAGCGACAATGCCCACCAGGGCAGGCAATGGGGGCTCGTCCAGGCCGAAGACAGGGTTCGCATGAACGACGGCGGAATTGTCGGCGAAGCTCTCCGTCTCGGCTCAGATTTTGCCTCCGGGTACCAGCCGCCCGTCAGGCAGGCGATCGAAACCGCAGGAGATCGGGAAGCGGACCGCCTGCATCAGGTCCTGGCCGCCGAGCGCGATTCGGAAAAAATCACTAGCCACGACTACAAGGTAGGTGTGCGCCTTGCTAGAGTAGTCTGCGGTCGCGGTCTGACCCCCACAGGAGCGAGCGAGCAGGATTTTCTCGACCTCGAACGAGAGACCTTTCTCGAGCTGTGCGGCATGCCTGCAACAAGGGAGCGCATGCGGCACATGCTCGAGACCGGCAAACCATTGAGAAACTGATGAACCAAGAGCCGAAGGATCGTGGAAATCGATATGCGAAACGGGTAAGGAGGATTTCTGAGCGATGGGACTGCGCACGGAAGAGGAATTCAAGGCCGGCCTTCGGGACGGGAGAGCGGTCTACTCGAAAGGGGAGCGGGTCGATGACGTGACGACCCACCCCGACCTCGGGATCTGCTGCGAGCACGTGGCGCTCGACTACAGGCTCGCCGAAGATCCCGACCATCGCGATCTCTTTGTGTACGAAGACGAGGATGGGGAGCTGAGCAGCCGCTATTTCAAGAAGCCGGCATGTACCGAGGATCTGCTCAACCGCAGGGAGATGATCGAGCGCTCGACCCGTCTCGGCGGCAGCGTGGTGCTGCTGATCAAGGAGATCGGCACCGACGCTCTTTTCGCCCTCGATCTCGTTTCCAGGGTAGTCGATTCCAAGGCGGGAACGAACTACGGCGAACGGGTTGCGGCGTTTCATCGCAAATGCCGACGCGAGGATCTCGCCCTGGCGGTGGCCCAGACCGATGCCAAGGGCGACCGCAGCCTGTTGCCTTCTCAGCAGGAACACCCCGACTACTACGTCCACATCGTCGAAGAGCGCAGCGACGGCATTGTCGTACGCGGAGCCAAGGCCCACACCACCAATTCACCCTTTGTCGACTTCCTCATCGTCATCCCCACGCGCGCCATCGGCGAGGGGGACTCAGAGTACGCCGTCGCCTTCGCGGTCCCCGTGGGCGCCGAGGGGGTCAAACTGATCGCCAGTCCGTTCGGCTCTCCCGAGCCGAGCCGATTTCACCACCCGGTCAGCTCACGGCACCGGCTCGTCGACACCCTGACCGTCTTCGACGATGTCTTCATTCCCAACGAGAACGTTTTTCTCAAAGGAGAGTGGCAAGCCGCCGGTTTCCTGGCCAACACTTTCGTCGAGTTCCACCGGTTCACCGCGGTGTCATACAAGCCACCCCTTTGCGACTTGTTCATCGGAGCCTCGGCCCTCCTGGCGGAGTACAACGGCATCGAAAAACCCAGCCACGTACGTGATAAGCTGACGAAGCTGATCGCCTGGACGGAAACCGTGCGAGGGCTCGGTCGCGCCGCGGCCTTCGATTGCCGAATAACCGATCACGGCCTGGCTGTGCCGAATATCATCCTGACCAACCTTGCCAAGTATTACTTTGCCAGCAATTACCACCAGGCGGTCTGCTGGGTGCAGGACATCGCCGGAGGGTTGGTGGTAACGGGGCCGTCAGAGAAGGATCTGGAGAATCCCGATACCCGTGAGTACATCGAGCGTTTCCTCGGCGGAGCCGGGGGGGTAGCGACAGAGGACCGCCTGCGGGCTTTCAACCTCGTTCGGGATCTCACCGCCTCCGACTTTGGGGGCTACAACGAGCTACTGTCGATCCATGCCGAAGGATCGCTGGAAGCGCAGAAGATCACGATCCTGCGCGACTACGACATCGACCGCTGCAAGCAGCTCGCCTTGCAGGCGATCGCCGACTCGAAGGAGTAGCCGGTCGCCTTCGTCGGGGGGAGTGTCAAAGGCAGGTCCAGCCGCCGTCGACGAACAAGGTGTGGCCGGTGATGTAGCTGGCTTCCTCCGAGGCGAGAAATACAATCGCCCAGGCCACCTCCTCCGGTTTGCCAAGGCGGCCGATCGGGGTGCGCCGGACAATGGCCCGCTTGAGTTTCTCCCGCTCCCGGATAGCGGCCGTCATCTCGGTTTCGATGTACGCGGGAGCGACGGAGTTGACGCGCACTCCCGAAGGCGCCCACTCGACCGCCATCGTTCGCGTCAGCTCGTCGAGCGCAGCCTTGCTGGCGTTGTAGGCAGCGAGCAACGGCAGGGCCCGCTCGGAGGCAATCGACGTCACGTTGATGATCGACCCGCTCCCACGCTCGAGCATCCCCGGGGCAAGCCTGCACAGCAGATCAAAAGTTCCGTTCAGGTTGATCCCCAGGACATGCGCAAACTCTTCGCGCTCGATTTCCTGTGTCCGTTTGACGACAGGGCTGATCCCGGCGTTGTTCACCAGAATGTCAGGTAACACACCTTTCCTGCCTAGTTCCCTGACGAGGGCGTCGACACTTTCCGGATCGCCGATGTCGCCGACGAGAGCGGCCCCAGTTCCTCCGAACTCGTGAACCTCGGATATAGTAGCTTCCAGCTGCTCGCGTGTGCGGCTGACCACGGTTACATCAGCGCCACAGCGGGCCAGGGCAATCGCCGTGGCGCGGCCGATACCCCGACCTCCTCCCGTAATTACGGCGCGCTTGCCATCGAGACGGAATGGACAACCTTCGACACTACTCAAGTAGCCTTCTCCGATAAAGGATTTTCCTGCGTTCGCCAAGGAGAGCAGAATATAGTGGGAGTTTTTGCAATCGAACAGAATGAACCGGCGGACCTATTTCCTGTACAACTCGAAGCAGTCATTTGATTGAACGGGACCACGCTGGCAGTTCGTTTCCAATATGTAAAATGCCGGTGGCTGCCTGGAAGGGAATCCATCCAGCGCCACCCGGATCTGCGAGTGAGAATGCAGCGCACATGGCTAGCCGGACCCCTGATGGAGGCATCCTTTCACAGTGGAAGAACACCCTTGTTTTTCGATGCGGTCCATGTGAAACTCCCCCGCAGAACGGTAAGGCAGGAAGCCGGAGCGGTTCCTGCCGCGGGTGACGGACCCGGCAGGCGAAACAGGCGGGAACAAACCGGATAAAAAAGTGTTGTAAAATCTGACGCTTATCCTATATTTTGGCGGAATTTTGTCTTGCGCAACGCGATCTCCCTTGGCGATACGGCTTCTGCGCTCGCGATCTCCCGACGACGACCAGAACCCACATCGCAATGGTGACAATAGCTCCCCGGTTTTTCTCTCTATACAGCAATTAGCCTTTTTGGGTTGATCGGTCTTAACTCCTTGTCGTAGTTTTAACACTCCCCTTGGTGTTGTAGTTCCGACTCCCTTTCGCGCTTCCCCGCGCGAAGAAGTTGTTTCGCCTTTCCCCACGCTTGACGAACCGTCCGCGAGACAGCCGTCAGGTTCCCCTGTGTTCGATCCCCTCCCTCGAGTAGATCGAACAGCACAGCGACCGCCGGGTTGCAGCGGCGGTGCAAGTGCGGAGAGTTCGCCTAACGAAACGATCGGTTGCCTACAAGGCGGCAGGGCGAACTTAGCGCGATTTCGACACTTGTGAGAGAAGGGGCGTGTCCCATGAATTCCACGCTACAGACCGACACATTGGTCGATCAGTATTTCCACGAGATCGAGGACTCGGTCGGACTATCGGCGAAGGACGAAATCGAGATTGCGAAACGAATAAAAGAGGGAGACGAAGGAGCGCTCACCCTTTTGGTGCAGGCGAATCTGCGCTTTGTGGTCAGTGTCGCAAAGCAGTACCAGAATCTCGGATTGCCGCTTTCGGACCTGATCAACGAAGGCAACCTGGGGCTGATGGTGGCTGCCAGGCGCTTCGACGGTTCGAAGGGGTTCAAGTTCATCTCGTACGCTGTCTGGTGGATCAGACAGTCGATCCTGCAGGCGCTGGCTGAGCAGTCGCGCATCGTGCGGCTGCCGCTGAACCGGATCGGGGAGTTGACCCGCGTCAACAAAGTGCTGACAAAGCTGGAGCAACGGCTCGGACGTCCTCCGGAAAGCGACGAGATCGCCGCGGAGCTCGATGTCAATCCAGACGGCATGGATCTGCTGCTGCGGATGGCGCAACGCCCGGTGTCGCTGGAGACCCCATGCGATGATGGCGAAGCGGATCGCTGTCTGGGTGATCTGCTTCCGGACGAAACCCTTCCGGCCTGCGACGAAGTCCTGTCGGAAGGGAAGTTGAAAGACGAGATCCGTAGCGCCATGGAAACGCTGACGGATGGGGAGGCGCGCGTGTTGCGGATGTACTACGGGCTCGATGGACAGCAACCGATGACCCTGGAAGAGATCGGAAGACATGTCGGGCGCACGCGGGAGCGGGTTCGCCAGATAAAGGAGAAGGCTCTGCAGAAGCTGCGGCACCCCAACCGCAGCGAGGTGTTGAAGGAGTACTACGGGGAAGATTGAACGGGACTGAATAGTAATCTGCCGAATTGACAGTGGCCTTGGTGGGGGCTACGTTCAACTGTCAAAACGTGAGCAGGAATTCCGGCGTAGCTCAGCTGGCAGAGCGGTCGGCTGTTAACCGATTGGTCGTAGGTTCGAATCCTACCGCCGGAGCCATCTTTCGCCGATTCCGGCGGCAATCATCGAAAGACCCCGAGGGGCGATCCCTTCGGGGTCTTTTGCGTACCAGGAGTGTTTGAATTCGGGGCGCAGCCTTGAAGGAGGGATTCGACCGCTCCTTTCATATTCTTGGGTGAGGATCACTACTGTCCGGTTGAGCGCTTTTAAAAATCGTGTAAGTAATGCATCTACAATGAGTTGTGCGAATAAATGACCGTTGTCGATTTGAAATCGATCGTAGATTTGGGCCATTCAGCGCTGCATTTAGCGAGGGAGGGAATGGCCGATGCCTACGGGACGAATGGTATTCTCACAGCTCATGGATTTCCTACCCAGGCACGAGTTCAACAGATGCGTACGTCGGTACCATGGCAATTACAGGACACGGCACTTCAAGTGTCGCGATCAGTTTCTGTGCATGGCCTTTGCGCAGCTCACCGGTCGGGAAAGCCTACGGGACATCGAGACCTGTTTACGCGCGATGCAGCCCAAGCTGTATCATGCCGGCCTTCGATACCCGGTTTCCAGGAGCACCCTGGCCGATGCCAACGAGAACCGGGACTGGCGCATCTACGCCGACTTCGCTCAGGTGCTCATTGGCCACGCCCGCAAGCTATACAGTCAAGACGACTTCGGAGTACAACTCGAAGAGACCGCGTATGTCTTCGATTCCAGCACCATCGATCGGTGTCTTTCGCTGTTTCCGTGGGCCCGATTCCGTCAGCGCAAAGCCGCCATCAAGCTTCACACGTTGATGGATCTACGCGGCAATATCCCCTGTTTTATTCGCATTACAGAGGGGAAGACGCACGATGTCGGCCTGCTCGACGAATTGATTCTGGAACCGGGCGCCTTCTACATCATGGACCGCGGGTACATCGACTTCGCCCGGCTGTATACCTTCACGCAGCAGGCCGCGTTCTTTGTCATCCGCGCCAAACGCAATCTGGATTATACTCGGCGTATGTCGCGCCCGGTCGACAAAAGCACCGGCTTGCGCAGCGACCAGACCATCGTACTGCACGGACCCGGGACCTCACAAGACTACCCCGATGCCCTGCGCGCATCAGCTACTTCGACCTCGAGACGGCGAAGCGGTTCGTTTTTCTCACCAATCATTTCGTCCTTCCCGCCTTGACCATCCCGCAGTTGTACAAATGCCGCTGGCAGGTGGAGTTGTTCTTCAAGTGGATCAAACACCATCTGCAAATCAAAGGGTTCTTCGGCACCTCCGAGAACGCGGTCAAGACCCAGATCTGGATCGCTATCAGCACGTACGTGCTCGTGGCCATCGTCAAGAAGCAGCTACACGTCGACCGCCGTCTGGCCGAAATCCTGCAACTCTTCACCGTTTCGCTGTTCGAGAAAGTCGATATTTTACAATTGCTTACGAGAATCAACTCCCAATACCAATCAGAGCATCTTTGTAACCAGTTGACTTTATTCGACTTATAACCGGACAGTAGTGAGTGAGGATACAGAATGGTGGGTATCACCGAATCAAGGGGATGGCTAAGATCAGGACGTTTCCGTTTCTCGGGCCTGACAACAAGGTTGTGTTCCAAGATCCTGTACTGCACGACTCGACTTGGGATGGGGTGGAGTTGACCCGATTTTGTGGATACTTCATTTCTTGGGAAAGAGAAGGAGGATTTCTTGGGAAAGAGAAGGAGGATGTCCTTCATGCCGAAATCGCATGCCCCGTATCCGCCGGATTTCCGGCAACAGATGGTGGAACTCGTACGAGCCGAAACCCGGAGGCGCTGGCCAAGGAATTCGAGCCGTCCGGGCAGACGATCCGCAACTTGGTGATGCAGGCCGAACGCGAGGAAGTGGTGCGCCGCGATGGGCCCAGCCCCGCAGCAGCAGGATCTGCGGTGCCTTCGCCGGGAGAACAAGCAACTGCGTATCGAACGGGACATTCTGGCAAAAGCCACGGCTTGGTTCGCTCGCGAGGCCGACTCGCAACTCCGGTCCGTCTACGAGTTCATGAGATCGCACCAAGCCCACTTTCCGGACGGCGATGTGCCGCGCGTTGAAGGTCTCCTCCAGCGGCTACTACGCCTTGTTGCAGCGCCCGCCGTCGTGTCGCGCCCGGGCCGATGCCGTGCTCAAGGCGCGTGTCGAGCAGATCCACCAACGCTCCCGAGGAACATATAGATGGGCGCCGAGGATCAGGCCGAACCGGCCGAGGGGACAAGCCGTCGGCCGCAAGCGTGTGGCCCGATTGATGCGTGAACTCGGGGTGCGGGACGTAGGTCGCCGACGCAAGATCTCCACGACCTGCCGTAGCTGCAGGGCCGGGTAGCTTCCGACCTCGAGCGGATGTTTTCGGCCTTCGGCCCAAATGAGCTGTGGGTCGCCGACATCGCCTACATCCCCACGGGGTCGGAATTTTTGTATCTGAGGGTGGTGGTCGACACTTGGAGCCGCCGGGTGGTGGGCTGGGCCATGGCGAGCCATCTGCGTACGCAGCTCGTTTTGAACGCCCTCGACATGGCATTGGGCCAGCGTCGTCTGCGCTCGGTGATTCACCACTCCGATCACGGCAGTCAGTATACCGCCTTGGCCTTCGGGATGCGCTGCCGCCAAGCCGGGGTGCGACCGTCGATCGGTCGGTGATTGCTACCACAATGCCTGTGCGAGAGCTTTTTCGCCACTTTGGAGAGGGAGCTGATGAATCGTCATAGCTTTGCTACTCAGTCTGAAGCCCGCGTGGCGGTTTTCGAGTACCTGGAAGCCTGGTACAATCCTTGATCGGCGGCATTCCGCCCTGGGACAACGGGCTCCCGCCAACTACGAGAGATATCACCTGGCAAAGGGTGCAAACCCAAACGGAAACTGTCCGTGAAATCGGGGTTACTCCAGGGGTGCCCTGATTCCCGTGGTGTGACGGTCGATTTGAAAAGCAGACAGGCGACAATCAGGAGGAATATTGAGGGACCTGCTCTGTTTCCTGGGGACCTGAACGAGGTTCAACCGGAATAAGCCTCGTACGAATGGCAGGAACTGCACCAGCCTTCGTCAGGATGAAGATCGGTTCTTCACTTCTTCCCTTTCGATCATGACCGGCAATCTACCTGAATCCGGGGAAGCCCGGAGGGCTGGACCGCGGCGCATGATCTGGCCCTGCAAGCGGTTCGATTTTACTTGGGCCGACTGGCGTTTCGCCCTCAAGTCGTGCCTGTATCCGCAGCCCCGGGAAAGGGTCGCAGCACGGATCGAGAGCCTGTGGTGCGAGGACCACGACGCCATCACATGCCTGACGGCGCGCTCGGCGTTCGACCTGTTCCTTCGGGCGAAGCGGTGGAACTCTGGAGACGAGATCATCTTCAGTGCCCTGACCGTGCCGGACATGCCCCACATCGCCAGGCAGCACGGTCTGCGGCCGGTACCTCTCGACATCGACCCGCTGACGACGGCGTGGGACGCGCGCGCGCTCGAACGGCTTATCGGGCCGCGCACCCGGGCCGTCGTTCTCGCCCACCTGTTCGGAGCCCGCCTCGACGTGGAGCCGGCGGTAGCCGTCGCTCGCCGGTATGGCGTCGCCGTCGTGGAAGACTGTGCCCAGGCGTACGCGGGACCTGGCTGGTCCGGCCACCAGCAAGCCGACCTGACGCTCTTTTCCTTCGGACCCATGAAGATCGCTACGGCCTTCGGCGGGGCGATCGCCCGCGTGCGCCACCCGCAACTGCGCGCCGAAATGACAGCTATCCTGGAGCGGGACCCGGTCCAACCGACGCGGGAGTTCTTGCGCCGTGTGCTGCTTTTCGGCGTTCTGAAATGGGCTTCCACGCCGTCGATTTTCGCTGCCCTGGTCTCTCTGGCCAACCTTCTGGTTTTCGACCGCGAAAGCTGGATTCGCGCCGTCACTCGCAACGTTCCTCGTGAGTCGCTCATGCCCCACATCCGCCGCCGTCCCTGTGCCGCACTTCTCGGTCTGCTTGAGCGCAGGCTGGGGGAGGGGGAAGCCCCGGTCACCCGCCGCGTAGAACCGGGCTGCGCCCTGTTCCGGACCCTTGGTCGCGAGGTCGAGCTGCCTACCCGCGACGCGCTCACGCATGCCTACTGGATGGTCCCGGTGCTCGTCCGCGACCGGGAAGCGGTGAAGAGCCACCTTCGCAGCCAAGGGTTCGATGCCATGTCGGAACGGTTGAGCGTGGTGTCGGACGGCGACTCCCCGGCTCCCGGAGCCGAGCGGCTTGCCGACGCCGTGTACCTGCCGTTCGATCCCGACATGCCCGGAAGCGAGCTCGAGCGGCTGGGGGCGCTTGTGACGCGCCTCGCCGCCCGGTGAGGAATCTGGTGGAGGAGAAGCGGAACCAGAAGAGGTCCTGCCGGCAACTGGCCAGGGATCGCGGAATGGGAGAGATTTGATTTTGAGGTTCGTTAGATTTTGAGGTTTGGAGATTTGATTGTTAAGATGCCGGCTATCGTGGACTCACCATCCAACCACCTCATTTCGGGAAGTTTGACGTGCCCGGGATCCCTGTCGTGAGAGCGTAAGGAACCATGAAAAAGAAGGAAAACAATCGATGCGCCCCACACTTCAACTAACCGCGCTGCGGTCCTGGCGGTCTCTCCGCTCCTGGCCCGGCAGGGCACGATTCGGGGAAAGGTCACCGACAGCGAATTCGCCAGTCCGCTTCCAGGGGCGAATCTGCACGTCGTCGGCACCGCCAGGGGAACGGTTACGGACCGGGGAGGGGAGTTTCGGGCTGAGCGTGTCTCCAGGCGCCCATACCCTGCAGGTGACCTTCATCGGCTACCAGTCCGTCCGGCGCGCCGTCGAGATTGCCGCCGGAGACACGGTGGAGGTCGATTTCGAGCTGGTCGAGCGAACCTTGACGGGGGACGAAGTGGTGGTGGTCGGATCGCGGACCGTGCGAACTGTCCTGGAGACCCCGGCGCCGGTCGATGTCCTTTCGGAGAGCGAGATCCGCCAATCCGGCGAAACCGAGATCAACCAGACACTGCGCCAGCTGGCCCCTTCCTTCAACGCCTCCCACCAGACCATTTCCGACGGTACCGACCACATCAACCCTTCCAGCCTTCGCGGACTGGGCCCCGACCAGGTGCTGGTGCTTGTCAACGGCAAGCGCCGCCACTCCAGCGCCTTGGTGCACGTCAACGGCACCTTCGGCCGGAGCACGGTCGGGGTGGACCTCAGCGCCATTCCCAAGGCCGCGGTCGAGCGCATCGAGATCCTGCGCGACGGGGCAGCGGCCCAGTACGGCTCGGACGCCATCGCCGGGGTGATCAATATCGTTCTGAAGGAGAACACCGAAAGCCTCCAGCTCAACAGCCTGATGGGAACTACTGGAGAAGGGGACGGCGACCAGGTCAAGACCGACGTGACTACGGTTTTGCACTTGAGAACGGGGGCGTCATCAACGTGACCGGAGAGTTCTTCGATCGCGGCCGCACTGCCCGCGGCGGTCTCTACACGGGCGCCGACACAATGTGGCTGCAAGAAAACGACCTGCGGCGGGACGCATTCAACATGAAGATCGGGCAGAGCAAGGCCACGGTGGGCGCGACCTTCTACAACGCCGTGAATCCCCTGGGCGGAGGAGCCCAGCTCTACAGCTTTGGAGGACTGTCGTACCGCAGGGGCAAGGCCACCGGGTTCTATCGCCTGCCGGGCAGCCAGCCGGAACGGGTGGTGTTCGAACTCTACCCCAACGGCTTCCTTCCCCAGATCAACCCGGATATCAGGACCGCTCCTTCAGCGCCGGCGTGCGCGGGGCCAAGGGGGCCTGGGACGTCGATTTCAGCGTTGCCCAGGGGGGCAACAGCTTCCAGTGGAATATCGAGAATACGAACAACGCCTCCATGGGGTGGCCAGCCCTGTTTCCTTTCGCCGAACGGCGCCGAGCGCGAAGTCATCAGGGGCACCCTGTTCAACCGCGAGGAACGGAACCGCTTCGAGGACGCGTTGCCGCGGACCAAGTTCAACCTGTCAGCGCGCTACAACCTGAAACGTGTCGGCATCCCGGCCGCGGCCACTTACTACGGTTCAGCCGAGTACAAGCCCACCAACCAGGACCACGAGGAGACTTTCGGGGGCAAGACCCTCATCGATTTGGACGTGGCCTGCGAGGTTATCCCGGGGGGTCAATCTATCGGTGGGAGCCAACAACCTGTTGAACACCTACCCGGACGAGCACGAAAAAGAGGCCAACATCGGCTCTCGCGGCTTCGTGTACAGCCGGCGGGTAACCCAGTTCGGCACCAATGGGGGGTTCTACTACGGACGTCTGAGTCTGGATCTTTAGGTCGCCCGAAGGGGCGGAATTTGCTCGCATGGGAGGCCGATGGCGGCCTGCAAGCCCGGACATTGCGTCGAAGCGCGAAATTTTCTTGCGCCAACTTTATCAATCTCCATTATAATTAAGGCGTAGGCATTATAATTAAGGCGTAGGCATTTTCCACTGAACGGAAAGAGAACAGATATGAAAATCACGCACTCATTCCAGCAGTTCTCACTCGCGGTTCTCGCGCTCATCGCAGGCGGTTTGATGTTGGCCTCGCCTGCCCCAGCCCAGTTCGATCCCGGTGAGACCCCTGGTCTCTCCATCGGAATCAATGCGGGCGGCCTGTTGCCTGTCACCGAGTTGGAGGACGAGATCGGCATTCGGGGGACTGGCTATGTGCGGCGCGGTTTTCTCCCCAAACTGCAGTTCGAGTTGAACGGGGGATACGAGCGCATCCAGGCCGTGGACTCGGGAACCGATGTGGGGACGGTCAGTGGCCGACTGCTGTTCAGCCCCATCACCAGCAGCCAGTGGAATCTGTTCTTTTCAGGCGGTGTCGGCCTCCTGCGCTACGATTGGGATCAGGAAGATCAGCAGCGGGGAATTTCCCCTTTGCGCACCCCGGGACTCGCCGTCATCGACCGGGTTCCAATGATTCCCCTTGGCATCGGTATCCAGTACAAATTGTCGGACAATCTGGCCCTGGAAGTCTCGGTCGGCTATGCGATGGTCCTCAGCGACGCGGTCAATGCGGTCGAGGACGGGGGCAACGATGACTCTCTGCAAGGGAGAGTCGGGCTGACTCTCGGCAGCTTCGGCCCGCCGCCGCGCCCACTCGCCCCGGTGGCTCCTGTGGCTGAACCTGTGGTCGCTCCCCCTGTCGAGGAACCGGCCCCCGAACCGGAACCCCCGATGGAAGAGGTGGCCGAAGAGCCCGAGATGGAAATGCCGGCTCCAAGAGTGGTCCTGTTCGCCCTGAATTCGGCAAAGCTTTCCAGCGAAGCCATGGGGATCCTCGACGACGTTGTCATGGATCTGGGGGAGCTACCTGAGATCGGGGTGATGCTGCGCGGCCACACGGACAGCACGGGCAGCGTCTGGTACAACTCCAGGCTGGGTATGAGGCGGGCAGTGTCGGTCCAGAAGTACTTGATGTCCAAGGGGATCGACGCCGGACGCATGAGCCTCGAATCCAAGGGCGAGAAAGAACCGGTCGCCCGCAATGCCACCAAGGAGGGGCGTCGGCAAAATCGCCGGGTGGAGATCATTATCTCTGAGTAGGCCCTCCGACCCGTTGCCATAGTGGGGCGTCCACGACTAGGAGAGGTCGTGGACGCCCTTTCCGTACATCTCTCCCCTGCTCTATCCCACCAACTGAGCAACCTTGTTGCGTTCGATACGGCGCGTATGGCTACGCCCGTCGAAAGATGGGGCACCTCTTCAGGTGCCTTGGTTCGCTCCTTCACCGCGAGGGCCGTGGACCCTTCTCGCGGAAGTGATGCTGCATGCTGGGCTCGCTGCTCGAGATAGGGTGGGGCGAGCTTGCCGACGTGGGGGTGGTGAGCCTGCTGCTCTGGGCCCTGATGGCCTGGGCGCGTCGCGTACATGCCAGCCTGGCCCTTCTCGGCCTGGCCTTCCTGGGGGTGTTCTACCTCCTGGCACTTCAGCTGGAACTGCAGCTGACCGCGTGGTTCTTCCAAGGCTTCTTCGCGGTGGTGGTCATCCTGCTGGTGGTTGTATTCCAGGATGACCTTCGGCGTCTCTTCGAGCAGATCGCTGTCCTCGGGCTGCGCCGCCGTCCGGCGCGTACCCGGACCGATGGCATTGCCACCTTGGCTGGCGCCTTGCTACGCCTTGCGCGCGCGCAAATCGGTGCGTTGGTGGTCGTTCCGGGCCGGGAGCCGGTAGAACGCCATCTGCTCGGTGGAATAGCGCTGGATGCGGCGATCAGCGAAGAACTCCTCCTGAGTATTTTCGATCCCCGGTCACCGGGCCACGACGGCGCCGTCCTCGTCCAGGGAGATCGTCTGGGACGCTTCGCCGTTCTTCTCCCGATCTCCGAAGATCATCCCCACCTGGGACCGGGTGGTACGCGGCACGCCGCCGCACGGGGGCTGGCGGAACGCTGTGATGCGCTTTGCGTGGTGGTGTCGGAAGAGCGCGGAACGGTAGCGGTGGCCAGTGCTGGTGAGTTACAGGTCCTCGAAAATCCGGACCATCTGATCGACGTTTTACGCGGGCATTTGGCGACACTCGCCCCGAGGTCGGGCCTGGGCCCGGGTCGGGAAAAATGGCGGCAGCTATGGCGCCGAGGGCTGGAGGCGGTTGCCGCCTTTGCCCTGGCCTTGGCCAGTTGGACGGTGCTGGTGCCGGGCTCGACAGTAGATCAAGTAACCCTCCCGGTTCCGGTGGTGGTAGGAAGCATGCCGGAAGGGTATGTTCTCGATGGAGTCGATCCGGACGTGGTGGAGGTGAAAGTGGCAGGCCCGCGACGGGAATTGCTACTGGCCAGTCCGGAGGATTTCCAACTGGTGATCGACAATACCTCGCTCGTCAAACTCAAACGCCGGACCTTCGCCATTTCTGGTGTCGATGTGCGCCATCCGACAGCCCTGGAAATTCTGGGGGTGAGTCCGGAAAAAGTTCGCCTGTCGGTGCGCGAGATTCGCTGAAGGTTCCACGGCGGAGGCACCGCTGCCTTGACTTCGCTAGAAGAACTGACCGATCCCGAAGGAAAGCTGCCAGACACCGCCCCTGGCCAGTCCGCGAGCCAGGTCGGCGCGCATGATCGGGGAGTCGTAAATCCGCGGCAATCCCAACCGCACCCCAAGGCCGGAAGCCGGTTTCAGGTCGATTTCTTCCCCTCCGTACCACACATCCCCGGCATCGAAAAAAACGGCACCCGCCAGTACGTAGAGGCCGGTGCGTTTGATCGTCGGGCGGGCCTCCAGGTTGAAGAGCAGCCTTCGGCGGCCGTCGAAGCTCCTCGGGGGATAGCCTCGAAGGCCCCGGTTCAGCCCCAGCAGGTACTGCGTTGGGTCTTCGGGCCGCGCAATCGCGGCGTAACTGCCGCGGAAGGTGACGCTGTGAACCTTTAGAATCCGCACGTAAGCTTGGAATCGGGACGACGTGATGAAGTGAGCCAAGGCCCCGTCTTCAATGCGGGTGCTTGCGAAAAAACTGGATAACAGGTACACGCCGGGCCGCGGGTTGAGACGGGGAGCTCCCTGAAAGGCGATCGCGGGATAGGTTCGGTTCGAGCCCAGGGCTCTGTGGGAGATGGAGAGGCTTGCACCGCCCCAGCTTCCGATCTGGAGGTCTTCCGTCCGTCCCAGGAACTGCAGGAAGCGTGCCCGGGCATACCGGGGCTGCCAAATGAGGATGCCGGTGCTGACGACAACCCGTCTCCGGTCTTCCGGCGCATGGGAGAAGGGACGCGTCGGGTCGAAGGCCCGGTCGGAGACCTCGAGCCGAACACTCGATCTGACCTTGATCCGATCCCCGGCCGAATGACCTGCCCAGAAGCTGGCCGCCCCCAGGCTGCTGCGATAGCGCGCCGTCAGCCTTCCAGTAGAGTACCGCCGTACCAGGCTTTCCGAGCTGCGCAATGCCGCGCCGTAGCTCCACCGGGACGACAGGGAATGGTGAGGCTGCAAAAAGGAAAGGGTGGCGAGGTGCCCTTCTTCGGCGAGTTCGAGCTGGGTGCGCAAACCGAAGCGGGAACCCAGCAACCGCGGCTCCCGGTAGAGCATGCCGGCGCTGGTTCCCGAAACGGCATCCCGACGGGCGGTCGCCTGAACCACTTGGCCACGCCCGAGAAAGTTGTAATCGAGGGCGACGAGACCGTAGCTGACCTCGCCCACCTCCCCGGAGAAGAGAGGAGATATTGCCCGCGAGTACAGGTCTCTCACTACCACTGAGATGTCGACGCTGTCGGATGCCGACGCGGCCGGCAGCATGCGCACGCGCACGTTACCGAGGAAAAGAAGCCGGCGAAGGTTGCGCTCGCTCTCCCTCACAAAGTTGGTGTCCAGGGGTTCCCCACAGGTGAATAACAGCTCGCGCCTGATTACCTCGGTGCGAGTGCGGCTGTTTCCCTGAACGGAAATCGAGCCAATGACCGAGGGGGCAGCCAGTGTGTCGGCATTCTGCGAAGTCCCGGGTGCCGCTGCGAGGAGCCACCCGAGCGCCCCGGCAGCTGATGAACAGATGCGCTGATGCATGATCACAACCTCCGAAGAGGGAGTCCCAGGGGGCAAGGGGCCGAGGCTTGGAGTTCGGAGGCTGGTGCAATTGATTTGGCCGGCGCCTCCGGCGCATGCGGACGATTCAATAGCGGACCCTTACCTCTGGTCGGACGCGCGCCCGGATCAAATCATTCGGACCGGAAAGGAAAAATCGTGAAAGCGAGTGGACTGAAGCAGCGAATTCGCAGCGGCCAAACCGTCATCGGTTTGGGAGCTCCGATTTCGGCGACCAAGGAGTACTTCGAGCGCGCCATGGACCAGGAGTCGTACGAGTTCGTGTTCACGGACGGGCAGCATTCTGCGGTCGATGACTCGCAGTTGGTTCAATTCTGTGCCCTGGCAGATGAGTTCGACCTTCCTGTGCGCTTCCGGATCAAACACGCGATGCACTGCCAGCTGATCGGCAACTACCTGGACCTCGGGGCCGGAGGTATCGAAGTGCCCCAGACTGAAACGGGGCAGACCGCCAATGAAGCGGTCGAGAACTTTTACTACCCTCCGGTGGGGAGACGGAGCCTGGGAGGAGGAGCGCGGCGCAAGATCGGCGTTTTACCCGACCCCAGGGCCTACGCCGACTGGTGGAACGAGAACGGCGTGCTTTGGCTGCAGATAGAGTCACTTTCGGCGACGTTGCACGCCCACAAGCTCGCCAGACCTGGGGTCGACTGCCTGTCGATTGGGCCTTCCGATCTGGGGTTTGACATCGAGGCACATCCCCATCCTCCATACAGATCGGTCGAGGAATGTGTCGGAGCGATCGCGAAATCAATCGCCGGAACGGAAACAGCGATCTGCTTTCGCACCGGGACCGCTGACCGCAGGCCAATGTACGCCGACCTCGGGGTGACGGTGTTCCTGGAGCGTCCTCTAATAGACTGAGCGAAGGGCATCGCTGCTTGCGTATCGAGGTGGGCTTCGGTACCATTCGAGCCAGAAGCCGTTTCCAACTGTGGACAACTATGTTTCCCACAAGGAGTTGCACGATGCGAGCTCGCCGAACTGCCGCCGCCGCTGTCCTTGCAGCCACCCTGGCGACGGTGCCGGCCGGGGCAGACCTGTCGGCCTTCGCGGGTACAGTGGAGTTCGACGAGGACGTCAATCTGGAGAGCGCCCCCGGGTTCGGCCTGCGTTGGGGCAGATCAGGGTCGACCTTCGGAGGCGAAACCTCACTGTTGATCTCGCGGCCAACCCGGAACATTCACGGGGTGGAGGAGACGACCACGACCGCGGTATTCTACGAAGGCCGCTTCCTGGTCAATTTCCCGACCGGCGACCTGAAGCCGTTTGCCGGGGTCGGCTTGGGAGCAGTGACCCTGACTGCCACGGATCCCCCCGGGAACATAGATGACGCCGACCTCCTGCGGGCGCTGAATGCCGTGTCCGAACTGCAAACGAACACTGCGTTGAGTTATGGCGGTGGAATTCGATACCAGGTTCAGGAGCGGTTTGATATACGGTTCGACCTCCGTCAATACCAGGTGTTTTCCGTTAGAGGGGCCGTGGTCGCCGAGGCTGCTAGGCAGGTTGAGGAAATTTCGGGAGCCGACCTCGAGACCGAGGACTACATAGCGCAGTACAACGAGATCAGTGCCGGCATCGTCTTCAATTTCTGAAGGAATCCATCGCGTCAGGGTCCGTCGGTGTGCCCACGGCCCTGCCTGAGCACGTTTTCTTCCCCTACTTTGAAAAGCGGATCAAGGGGATGAGGCCCTTGGGAGCGAACCCATCCTCAAAGATCGAGGTCTAACAGCGAGACAGGCGGGAGGGGTGATTCGGAGCGAACCTGTCGTGGTTTCGGGAATCCCGAGATCAGGGACCTCGATGATGATGAAAATGCTCGCCGCCGGCGGAGTACCGCCCCTCACTGACGGGATTCGCGGTGCCGACTGCGACAATCCTGAGGGGTACTTCGAGTTCGAACCGGTAAAGGTGATGTCCAAGAATCCGGGGTTCCTCGATCAAGCGGCCGGAAAGGCGGTCAAGGTGATCTCCTGGCTACTGCAGGACCTGCCGCGGGACCGCCGCTACCACGTGATCTTCATGCTCCGCGACCTCGATGAGCTTCTGTCCTCCCAGAGGCAAATGCTTGCCCGCGGTGGAAAGAGCACCAGTCGAGAAGCCGAGGCAGGCTTGCGCGCCGCATTCGAGAACCACCTAAAAGCCATGGACAAATGGCTGCGAGAACATGCGGGGAATTTCCAGGTTCTTTACCTCCGATTCGGAGAGGTGCATGCCGACCCTCGCGGTGAGGCGTCGAGGGTATGTGAGTTTCTCGGGGGAGGGCTCGATGTCGAGGCGATGGCCGACGTTGTGAATCCCGATCTCTACCGGCAGCGAAGCTGACAACGGTCTGATACTTCGCCGGAACTGCGTTCTCCTCCCGATTATCGACCGCAGCCCCGAAACCATGTAGTTTTGTCAGTGTAATTTGTTACGGGAGTGATAGTATGGGAAGTTACTTAATTAGGTGTATTATTCCCCTGTCGCTGCTTGCCTGCAGTCAGAACTACAGCGAAAAACCGGTGAATGAAGCGTTGCGTGAAAAGGGGCTTTCACCGCTTCCCGGAAGCACCGGCGGTCCAGCCGTTGCTTCCGGGGAACGCTGGGGAAACCTGCTCGTCAAAGTGCCGGAAGGGTGGAGGCCGAGGCCTCCCTCCAGCAGCATGCGGATCGCAGAGTACGTTCTTCCCGCACCGGAAGGATCGTCCGCCGGCGACGCCGAATTGGCGGTTTTCGCCGGAATAGGAGGCAGCACCGAGGACAACGTGAATCGCTGGTACGGCCAGTTCGAACAGCCGGACGGGACGTCGACCGCCAAGGTGTCACATCGCTGGGAAGTCTCCGGGGGCAGCGAAATCACCGCGACAATGGTCGATATCAGCGGCACCTTCATGGGGGGTATGGGTCCGATGGCAGGCAAAACTATACCCGAATTCCGCATGCTTGCCGCCATTGTACAGGCAGGAAGTACCGTTTACCACTTGAAGCTGACAGGTTCACAGTCCTCCGTCGGTCTCTGGGTCAGCGATTTCGAGCGACTGGTGACTTCCCTCGATCTGGGGGAATAGAAGCGCCTCGCCCCCCCCCCCCCCCCCCCCCCCCCCCCCGGCCTCGAACCGACGGGGACCAAGGGAAAGGGATGCAGCATGTACATGCAGCTTGAGGACGAGTTCGGGGACGTGGTCGGTAAAGCGCGTCGGGGACAGGAGATGTCTGCGGAGCAGCTTTCCGGTCTGTCCGGACTGAGTGTGGAAGAGTTGAACGAAATCGAGGCGTACCGCCTGACGCCTGACATCGAGGGGGTCGACCGCCTCGCCGACAGCCTTGGCCTTCATCGCGACAAACTCCGGGGGAGTGCGGGGAAACGATATCTTCCGCTTTTCCCGGCAGGGCGTCCCGTCGAAGGGGCGGTGGTGGAAATGTTGGTTCTCGGCAGTGATTTCCTGATGAACGGCTACGTCGTCGGCTGCGCCGAGACCCGGCAGGGAACGGTCATCGATCCGGGATTCGAGGCGGAAAAAATACTGAAGACCGTCGAGACGCTGGGTCTCGACATCGTCTCAGTGCTTCTCACCCACGGTCATGGAGATCACACTGGCGCGCTGTCCGAGGTGTGTCAGGCGACAAGCGCACCTGCCTTCATCAGTCATGCGGATTCCGCCATGCTCGGGAGTCTGCGCACCAAGATCGAAGGTGAGTTGGTGGAAGGGCAGATTTTGGTGGTGGGGAATCTCCGGTTCAGAGTGACCGCCACTGGGGGACACACGCCGGGAGGGATGACCATCGTGCACGACCAGTTCGCCTTTGTGGGGGATGCCCTGTTTGCCGGATCACTCGGGGGCACGCAAAGTCGGGCAGCGTACGAGAAGCAGCGCCAGGCGGTTCGCCAAGCCATCCTAGGGCTCGACGAACAGGTGATCCTTTATCCGGGACATGGACCGGCGACGACCGTGGGGGAAGAAAGGGCGAGCAATCCCTTTTTCACCTAGTGCCTAATTGCATAATTCAGCGTACGTATCATGGAGCCTGCCCGGGTACACCCTCTGTTTCTTCCACTCGCAGGGGTGGGCCTTGGCATTGTAGGCGGCGATGGCGTTGCGCAGCTGTCGGGGCGAGGTAAAGCTGGCTCCGTGCAAGGCGCGGCGGCTGAGGATGCTGAACCAGATTTCGATGAGGTTGAGCCAGCACGCATTGGTGGGCGTAAAGTGGAAGTGAACGTTGGGATGGCGCGCCAACCAGCGGTCGCGCTTGGGCTTGTGGGTGTTGAGGTTGTCCAGGATCACGTGGAGGGTCTGGCCGGCCGGATAGGCGGCCACCACGTCGTTCATGAAGTCGAGGAACTCCCGGCGCCGGCGTCTCTTGGCGTGCCCGGCCTGGATGTGGCCGGTGGCCACCTCGAGGGCGGCAAACAGGGTCGTGGTGCCGTGGCGTTGGTAGCGATGGCTGAAGCCGCTCAGCGCCGCACCCCGGGGCAGACGCAAATAGCCCTGGGCGCGCTCCAGCGCCTGGATGGACGGCTTCTCGTCGACACACACCACCACCGCGTTCTCCGGCGGGTCGAGATACAAGCCGACGATGTCGGCCGCTTTGGCGGCGAATTCCGGGTCGGTGCTTACGCAATACGAGCGTCGCCTTTGCAGGTAGATCTTATGCTGACCCAGCACTCTCCACACATGATGGACGGACACCTCTCCCAACGTCTCGGCCACCAGGGCGGCGGTCCAGGTCGCGTGCCCGGCCGGCGGCGGCTGCGACACCAGGTCGAGGATGCGGTGCTCGGTTTCTTCATCATACCGTTTCGGCTGACCGGGCCGCGGCGCATCCTGCAGGCCGCCCAGGCCGTGGCGGGCAAAGCGCGTTCGCCACTTGCTCACAGTGGCCGTGCGCATCCTCAGCCGCTGCGCGATCGCATCGGTCGGTTGACCGGAGGCGGCCGCCAGGATGATGCGCGCACGCAAAGCGAACCGCTGTTCGCTGGTAGCCGACCGCGCCCAGAGCTCCAGGGTGGCCCGATCCTCTTCCGTCAACGAAATGGGGGTAGCTTTTCGGGGCATAACCCCAATATACGTTATAACGATAATTAATGCAATTATGCACTAGCTTCTGGTCCGGTCCGGTTCAGGGCTCGGAATGTTCCCTGTCGTTCAGAGCCCAGTCGTATTCGACGAAGGTGACGGCGACGTCGGGATTCGCCTGCAGGTATTCCGCGTCGCTCTCCTGCAGATAGGGGAGGAGGAAGCGGAGCTGCGGGCTCAGCGTCCGGGGTTCATCCGGATTCCGCGGTGAAAACCCCGCTTCGAAATCCGTGGCGAACCACTCGAGGAGTTTCGATAGGTAGATGGTCTTTCCACCACCGTCTATGCGCACGTGGGACGCAGTGCGGGCAAACCGTCTTGTCACCCCATCGAGGCGCTGCTCGAGAGTGGGGCCGTCGAAGACCCGATTCTCGAGCGGCGGACAGCTCGCTGCGGCGCAGTTGATGGCGAAGTGAATACGCGCATCTCTGAATTCCGGACGGATGATCCGGTTCTCCAGGTGATCGAGGGTCATTTCCACTCCACCTAGGACGAACTTCTGATCCCGGAAGAACCAGCCCTCGGTTCCGACCGCCATAACGCTGGCAACGGGATATGCGGCAACCACCCCCTTCAGGACCAGAGCGTTGTAGGCATTGATCCAGTAGGCGAGTCTGTCGCCTGGTCGGGAGAATCGACTGTCGTGGGATTGGGGGCTTACCAGGGCAAGGCTGTCGACGTAGGTTTCGAGGTCGCCAGGCTGGGAACTCAGGGCGCGATAGTCCACCGCACCTGTGTTTGCTACGTGCTTGTTCAGGACGCGGTCGAGAATATCGTGGGGGAAGGGAGCGACTGGAGTTTCCCCCGCAACGGCCTCGAGCGGCAGAACCGCGACGAGGAGTTGCAGAACGGCACGCAACGAGAAGCTAGAACTATAAATCGTTCTCCGGTAAGTCCGTATCGAGCGGGGCACCTGTTTCCGGGGGTTCCGCGGCAAAGTGGTCGAGTGACGGCCCCTCTTCCAGGGGCGGATAGCCGGGTAGTTCAGGTTCTTCGAGTTCGGGCAGCCCGGGCAGCGAGATCCCCCCGAAGAAAGGGGGGTAGCAGGACGGGTGACGCAGGCGGCTCAGTGCCCTTTCTTTGATCTGCCGGATGCGCTCGCGGGTAACACCCAGCTGGTCCCCTATCTGGTCGAGGGTCAGCGGCTCGTCGCCGTCTAGGCCGAAGTAGCGTAAGATGACATATCCTTCCCGCCCGTCGAGGTGCTGCAGGATCTCATCGATCTGGGCGCGTGCAGATTCCCCGACAAGGCCGCTGTCCGGCATGCTCTGAGCGGCATCGGTCAGGGTATCGAGCAGGTTTCGGTCGTCGTCCTTTTCGAAGGTTTCATCGAGCGAGCGAACGCTTCGTCCGCTCAACAGCGTGTTTACGACATCCTGCGCAGGTATCTCGAGTTCTTCGGCTATGTCATCTACGTTCGGCTCGTTCTCGCGTCCTTGCCCGAGCTTGCGGGCCGCTTCGGAAATCTCCCTCAGCTGAGAAAGCTTGTTCAGCGGTAGGCGAACGGTTCGAGCCTGGTCGGCCACTGCCTGCAGAATGGATTGGCGGATCCACCAGACCGCGTACGAGATGAACTTGAAACCTCGCGTGCCGTCGAAGCGCTCCGCCGCGGTCAACAAGCCGAGGTTGCCTGCGCTGATCAGGTCCGGCAGCGACAGGCCGCGGTTCTGGTAGTTCTTGGCCACGTCGATGACAAAGCGCAGGTTCGCCTGTACGAGCTCGTTGCGGGCTTCCATGTCACCCTTGTTTATGCGCGCCGATAGCTCGACCTCGCGTTCGCGCGAGAGCGGCTTGGAGTCGGTTATGTCGCTGAAGTAAAGGCGAATGGCGTTTTCGCCGTCGTGCATGGAATCCAGCATGAACTCGATCTCCAGTTGCAGTAAGGGGAGTGGAGTCGGCATCAGGCCGGCCGGCAACGAACTGTTGCCTGCTGCGAGGTCAGTACAGCCGAATCATACGGCAGCTGGAAAGGGGCGTCAAGACGAAGCAAACCCAGTGGCACAAGGCGGTTCGGGGTCAGATGCATCCCCCCGGCTGCTCGCGATCCAAGGAGGGGCAGGTGAGTGAAAGGGGCGTGATCGCTATCCGCGGTGCACGCGAAGGATGTCTGCAAGGAGTGAATCTCGAGATTCCGCTCGGCCAGCTCATCTGCTTCACGGGCCCGGCGGGATGCGGTGCCCGGACGCTTGCGGTCGACGTTCTGTATCGCGAGGGGAGGCGGCGCTACCTGCAGGCACTATCCACTTTCGAGCGCGAATACCACGACGGTCTGCAGAAAGCGGAAGTGGACGAGATCCTGGGACTTCCACCCGCGGTTCTGCTTCCCGGAACCCCTCCTCGTCGAAGGATTGCGGAATTCATCCGGTTTACGGAGGTGGTCGACCTGCTGTTCGAGCGACATGGGGAGTGGGCGTGTCCCGCCTGCGGTGGCAGCTGCGCGGGGTATTCTGTGGCAGAGGCGGCACGGCATGCGGTCGAATACTTCGCGGGGACCCGCGCGCTGGTAGTAGCCCCGGTAGCATTGGAAGCAGAGGTCGAGCCTGCGGCAGTGCTCGAGGAAGTCAGGCGAGCCGGGTTCGCCCGCATACTGGTCGCTGGCGAGGTCGCACGAAGTGAGGAGGTCGCTCCGGACGCCCTGGCACCGCTGGGGGATACCTTGCAGGTGGTCGTCGACCGCGTCGAAATCGGGGAGGATACCCTCGATCGCATCGGCGAAGCCTTGCGCACCGCCCGTGCCATGTCCGGCGGGCGCTCCTTGCTGGTTGCCGAGAAAAAAACCATATCCCTGAATCAGCAGCTCACCTGTACGTCTTGCTGCAGGGAGTTTCCAGACGTCTCGGGTGAAGAGCAGCCGGAGCCTGGCAATGCTGTTTCCGACAGCGGCCGTGTACTATCATCGCTTGCGGGAAGTGCGCCGGAAGATGTCCTGGGGATGGGGATCGATCAGGCGGCCTGCTGGCTCGAGTATGTGGGCGAATCGACCTCCGTGAAAGGGGACGCGCTCGCTCGAGGGGTGCTTGAAGAGGCAGCAGGAACGCTCTCCCAGCTTGCAGGTCTGGGACTGGATCACGTTCCGCTGCAGCGGTCGACTGCCGGTCTGGCCTCGGGAGAGTGGCTGCGGCTGGTCCTTGCCCTGACTGCCAGCAGGTCCCTTACCGGGATCCTCTACATCGTGGAACCCTGCTCCGGTCTCGACGAGGCAAACCTGTGTCTGGCAATGCAGACCCTCGGTGAGCTGGTTTCTGCCGGCAACACCGTTGTGGTGATGGACAACGCTCCCCCGGTGGTCGCCGCCAGCGACCAGGTTTTCGCTTTCCGCAGCGGGGAGGCTTTACTAGCGCCCGATCGGACGATGGATGAACCTGCGAGGGAGAAAACCGTCCGCCCGGTCGAATGCTCCGGAGCTGGGGATTCAGCGGCCTCGATCCGCATCTGCGGCGCCGGAGATGGAAAGCGCAACAACCTGCGTACCATCGACATTTTGATCCCCACGGGGAAGCTCGTCGTTGTTACCGGGAGCTCGGGAGCGGGGGCAACCAGCCTGCTGCGAGACGCAATTGCCCCAGCTCTGCGGCCTCCCGGTGCGAGAGGAGGCTCGGGGGCGCGTCGGGAGGGCGCTGGCCGCGGCTTGATCTCCCTGTCGACCGGGAACCTCCGTCGCCTGACCGACCTGCGGGATCTGCGGCGCCATGGGGACGTACCAGTCGTTCAAACACTGGGACTGCTGGGGCCGATTGCCGCCCTGTTTTCCAGGCAGCCGACTGCCGAAGCCCTCGGCCTGAAACCGGAGTGGTTTCACCTGGACCGGCCGGGTGGACGCTGCCGGGTATGCGAAGGCAACGGCCAGCTCCGCTTCGCCATCGATTTTCTCGACGATGTGGCCGCTCCCTGCCCCGGCTGTGAAGGAGGCAGGTACTCCGCAGAAGCTCTGGAGGTCACGCACCGCGGCCGCTCGCCGAGCGATATCCTCGACATGACCGTGCATGAGGCAAGACAGCATTTCAGCCGGGAATCCAGGATCGCCTTTCGACTCGAAACGCTCTCCCGATTCGGCATGGGGGAATACCGTTTGGGTCAGCCCACCGGCAGGCTGGAGATGGCGGAAAGGCTCCGGCTTCAACTCGAAGTCGCCCTTTCGCGGGCATCGGAGAAGGACCTGCTGCTTCTGGATGCTCCGCTCGCGGGAGCCCATCCGGACGATGCCTCCATCCTGGTAGATCTGCTCTCGGCGATTGTTTCGAAAAAGGCCACCGTCATTGTCGCCGATCGCCATCCTAAACTGCTGCAAAGCGCAGACTGGATCATAGTTGTTGGTCCGGGCAGCGGCCCCGACGGCGGCCTGGTAGTCGCCGAAGGGGTTCACAGTAAGGCTGAAGGTGCAGTGTAAAGTCGTTCCCGGATAACGCCGGGATGCAGATCGCTTGACGCCGTACTGCACCATTGTATATTGGTGTAACCATATAGTTTTCGAGGTATTACACGGTTTTCGCAAACCTCCATGCCCGTCGAAATCGATCTTCAGCAACAGCGAGTAGCCCACCTCGATCTTACCTCTTTCGCCACCGTCAAGACCGGCGCCAAGGTGCGGGAAGCGCTGGTACGGATGCGCCAAAGCCGAGTCAGTGCCATCCTTGTCCAGGACGAGGGAGACGGTCTCATCGGAATATTTACCGAGCGAGACGTCTTGCTGAAGGTAGCGGACAACCCATCCGCCCTCGACAACGTAGTCGATGACCTGATGACGGCCGATCCGCAGTCAGTTACGTCGGATACATCGGTCGGTCACGCCCTGCACCTGATGAATGCAGGTGATTACCGCAACGTCCCGGTGCGCGACGAATCCGGGGCGGTGATCGGTAATTTGTCTCAACAGGCGATGATCACGTTCCTGACCGATCATTTCCCTCGAGAGATCTACAACCTGCCCCCGGATCCCGAGATGATTCCGACAACCCGGGAAGGGGCATGAGATGATGGCCGGTACGGACACCCGGGGACAGGCATCGGATCAGCCTCACCCTCTCATTTCGTTCTCCTCCACTCAGCAGGAGTAGCTCCCCCCCATGGTCGACTCGGCGCCTTCGAAGCGATATTCCTCCGGGAAAAATGAAGGGGCCGAAACCCGCGATTCCGTCGTCATCCGCTTCTCCGGTGATTCCGGCGACGGGATGCAGTTGACAGGGGAGCAGTTCACCAACACCTCTGCGGTCTTCGGCAACGACGTCAGTACTTTTCCGGACATCCCCGCCGAGATCCGCGCTCCTGCCGGGACGATTCCCGGTCTGAGCGGCTTCCAGGTCCACTTCGGCTCCTCCGATCTCTACACAGCCGGGGATCAACCGCAGGTTCTCGTCGCCATGAATCCGGCAGCACTCAGGGCCAACCTCGAGGATTTGGAGCCGGGTGGGGTCATCATCGCCAACAGCGACGCTTTCACGAAAAACAACCTGCGAAAAGCCGGCTACGCAGAGTCGCCACTCAATGGAGATTCCCTGAACGGCTACGAACTGCACGAGGTTGCTCTGACGTCGATGACCCGCAGGGCCCTGGAGGGCATCGACGGCATGTCGAACCAGCAAAAGGACTTGTGCAAAAACGCTTTTGCGCTCGGACTGGCTTTCTGGATGTTCGACAGGCCGCTCGAAACGACCCTGGATTTTTACCAGAAGAAGTTCGGCAAGAATCCGCGGGTGGTGGAAGCAAACACGCGCGCCCTCAAGGCAGGCTATCACTTCGGCGAGACGACCGAGACGTTTCAGTCCCGGGTTCGCGTCCCGGGCCGCACGCACGTAGAACCGGGCACGTACCGCCGCATCACCGGCAACGAAGCCCTGGTTCTAGGGTTGGTGACGGCGGCCAAGAAGGCGAACAAACCGCTCTTCTACGGCAGTTATCCGATCACCCCGGCAAGTCCCATACTCGAAGGGCTCGCCCCTCTAAAGCACTTCAACGTCCTCACCTTTCAGGCTGAAGACGAGATGGCAGCCATCGGATCGGTGGTCGGGGCGGCTTTCGGCGGGGCGTTGGCCGCCACTGCAAGCAGTGGTCCCGGGATTTCGCTCAAGAGCGAGGGGGTCAATCTGGCTGTCGCTCTTGAACTGCCTCTCCTGGTAATCGATGTCCAACGCGGGGGACCAAGTACAGGTCTGCCCACCAAGACGGAACAGGCGGATCTGCTGTCCGTGTTGTACGGCCGCAACGGGGAAAGTCCGGTTCCCGTGCTCGCCGCGGCGACCTCGGGTGAGTGCTTCGACCTCTCGCTTCAAGCTTTTCGCATCGCAGTACGCTACATGACCCCGGTCTACCTGTTGTCCGATGGCTACCTCGCCAACAACTCGGAGCCTTGGAAGATCCCGAATGTCGACGAGATCGAACCGATCGTCGTCGAGCATCGCACCGACCCGGCAGGGTACCAGCCATACATGCGAGACCTCGAGACTCAGGCGAGGCCCTGGGTCCTGCCGGGAACTCCCGGCCTCGAGCACCGCATTGGCGGTCTGGGCAAGCGGGATGTCACCGGGGATGTGTCGTATGCTCCACTCGACCATGAAGAAATCGTCGCCAAGAGGGCGCAAAAAATAGCCGGCATCGCAGATTTCATCCCCGAACTGGAAATCGAAGGCCCTGATCAGGGGGATTTGTTGGTGTTGGGCTGGGGAGGTACGTTCGGAGCGATCAAAACGGCAGTTGGTCAAGTAGCCGCTGAGGGAAAGTCAGTAGCCAGTGCCCACCTTCGTTATCTGAACCCGTTTCCACGCAATCTCGGAAACGTCCTCGGACGTTTTCGCCAGGTTCTGGTGCCGGAGTTGAACCTGGGTCAGCTCGCACTGCTGATTCAGGGACGTTACCCGGTCAGGGTGATTTCGTTGAACAAGGTGCAGGGACAGCCATTCCAGATCCGCGAGATCGTCGCCAAGATCAACCACGTGTTGGGGTAAGTGATCGACATAGGAATCCGATATGAGTGAGGCAGTCGCAGAAAGCAAGCTGACGCGGAAGGACTTCGTGTCCGACCAGGAGGTTCGCTGGTGTCCTGGATGCGGTGACTACGCTATCCTGGCTCAGATGCAGAAAATACTGCCCGAAGTGGGGGTTGCCCGCGAGCAGATGGTCTTCGTCTCCGGCATCGGCTGCTCGAGTCGTTTTCCGTACTACATGAACACGTACGGCATACACTCCATTCACGGCAGGGCGCCGACCATCGCAACCGGGCTCAAAGCGGTCAATCCCGACCTCAGTGTGTGGGTCATCACCGGGGACGGCGACGGGCTTTCGATCGGTGGAAATCACCTGTTGCACTGCCTGCGGCGCAACGTCGGCCTGAAAATCATCCTCTTCAACAATCGGGTTTACGGTTTGACGAAGGGGCAGTACTCCCCGACATCGCTGACCGGTCACCGCACTAAATCGACGCCGATGGGTTCCATCGACTATCCGCTGCAGCCGATCTCGGTAGCGATTGGAGCCGAGGCTACCTTTGTTGCCCGCACGCAGGATACCAACACCAAGCACCTCAGCGAGGTCCTTAGGCGTGCAGCGGACCACAACGGAACCGCGTTCGTCGAGGTTTTTCAGAACTGTGTCGTCTACCATCCGACCGCTTGGCAGCACACGACTGATACCCACGTGCGTGACGACAATATCGTTTTCGTCGAGGAAGGCCAGCCCTTGGTCTTTGGCAAGGACCGTGACCGGGGTGTGCGCATGAACGGCCAGCATCCCGAGGTGGTGACTCTGGGCAACGGAATAAGCGAAAGGGACTTGATCGTGCACAAGGAGGCGATCGAAAACACCAGCTACGCGTACATGCTGTCGCGTATGGAGAACCCGGAATTCCCGTTGCCTTTCGGCATCCTTCGCGCCGTAAAAAAACCGGCGTATACGGATTTGCTGACTATGCAAGTCGAAACCGCCATCGGGCAGAGCGGGGAGGGTGACCTGAAAAACCTCCTTCACAGTGCAGATACCTGGGAGGAAATCTGATGGCAAAATGCCCACGGCTCGCGGGGGCTGCCGATACCTCCCCATGCCGGGGTACTATGTCAGATCGACTGGCGTTCGCTCGGTGTATTCCCACAGCGAAACCAGTTCGGCTTGTTCAGTCGTCTTGCCAAGGTCGGTGCTTGGGCGGCGGGATTTTGTCAATCTGTTTCTAGGCGGGACGCTTCAAGTGACGGGATTTACCGGAAATGTTGAAAGCCAGGGTGTCATCTGTCCTGCGTGCGGGTACGACAACATCGCCGGATCCGATGTTTGCGAGGAGTGCAACCAGAGCCTTTCCGAGCAGTACATGGCGGACGTCGAGACCGCGGCGGAAACGAGCATCTTTACGCGTCCGCTCCTTGAGTTGAACCCGCGACCGGCCGAATGCGTAGAACCGCAGACATCCGTAGCGGAAGCGATATCGCGTCTCAAAGGCCGCAACAGGGGTTGCGTGCTGGTGACCGGAAACGGCGGTGAACTCGCCGGTATTTTTACCGAACGGGACGTCCTCTACAAGGTGGTGGGGTTGATTGGCAATCTCGACGCCATTCCGGTCGAGAGTCTGATGACGCCGGGACCGTCGGCACTCAAGCCATCCGATCCCATCAGCCATGCCCTGCATCTGATGGGGCTTCACGGCTTTCGCCATGTCCCCCTCGTCGACGAAGACGGGATTCCGGTCGGTTACATATCATTCAGGGACATTGTCCGTTTCATGGAGGAAATGCTCTCGCCCCCGGAATAGCGGACCCGAAGGAGTCCGAGAGAAAACCGGGATTAAACTCGCGAGGTTCGGCTATTGTCGCTGGGCCTCGTTTTTTTCTGCACGCGTCACAAGGTCGGAGTCCGAAAAATGCCAAGAATTCGTTATCTGACTGCTGTTTGCACCCTCGCCGTCGCCGGGGTTCTATTGCCTACATCGGGATCGACCGAACTCCGCTCGGAAGACCTCACGATTATACGTTCCGTCACCGAGCGAGAATGGCTGAACCTGAAGTTGGAGCTTCTCGGACTTCGCCTCAGCTACCCCGCTTACAGAGTTTCCCTCTACCTCAACCCTTCCAACGTCATCTCTTTCGATTTTTTCCTCAGTGCTCCACTTGCCCAGCACCTCGAAGATTCCGGCCGAGGAGAAACGGAGCGTGTTCTTTCCTACCACGCCGAGGGAATTCTGAACCAAGTGATGACGATGCTGCGCGAGGAGTTTCCGGAACTGTGGCCCGGTTTCGACTCACGGCGGGACTTCAGCGGGATTTTTCTGAAACCGGGAGAAGAGTTGGACGCCCTCCCTCAGGAGGTCGCGTCCTGGCGTAAAGACCGCCTCAATTGGCGGGACTGATGGGATTTTCCAACGCGAATCGCCCGAAGGCAGGCTAGCGACGACCGGCTACTCGGGATCCTGCAAGTTCTGCGCACCGTCCAGCGACTCCCTCAAGGTGATCGTCTTGTCGATCACCGGCAGTTCGGTCGTTATCACCCAGCCATCCACCCGCCTCCCGAGTACGGTGATCGTCTTTGGCTCGGCGTGGAGCACTTTCTCCCCACCGTACTGAGCGTGCCTTTCCCTGTCGACACAGAAGAAAACGTGCGTCCTGGTAACTCCCTGTTCTTCGCTGTTCACCTATTTTCTCCTGAAAATGCGGGTCCTTCAGCCGGTGTATCCATGTACGGTATCGATCATTGCCCGCACTGAATCGATCGGTGTCTCGGGATGGACGCCGTGGCCAAGGTTGAAGATATGAGGTGTGCCGCGCGTCTTGTCCAGGAGTACCCGGGTCGCCGCTACTACCTGCTCTCTCGGTGCGAACAAGGCGGCAGGGTCGAGATTCCCCTGTAGCGGTATGGAGGGGCAAAGCAGATCGCGAGCATGGCGTATATCCGTGCGCCAGTCGATGCTGAAGACATTCGCCGAGGTCCGCGGCAACAGCGGCAGCAGGTGGGCGGAGTCGTAGGCGAAATAGATGGTCGGGACCTGCAACCGGTTCAGCTCCGTAAAGATCCGTTCCAGGCAGGGCAGGGCGATGCGTTCGAACTGGACTTCCGAGAGTTGGCCGATCCAAGTGTCGAAAAGCTGAACGGCTTCAACCCCTGCGTCGACCTGCATCTTCAGGTAGGAGATGGCTACGTCGGTAAGTTTGGTTAAGAGGAGATCCGCAGTATCCGGTTCGGCGTGGAGCAACTTGCGGAAGTGGGTGAACTCGCGCGCACCCGTGCCTTCGGCGAGATAGGTAGCCAGGGTGACCGGGGCACCGGCGAAGCCGATGAGCGGCACGCCGGGCGGGAGCCCTGCGCGGACCAACTCAATCTCCCTCCTCACGTGAGGCAGATCGTCCTCGGGATCGATGGTGTGCAGGCGATCGACGTCACTCCTGGCGCGCACAGAAGATTTCAACACCGGACCCGGCTGGAAGGTCAGTTCACAGCCCATAGGTTCGACCGGGGTGAAGATGTCTGCAAACAGGATGGCGGCATCGACTCCCAACATCTCGACAGGCATCAGGGTCACTTGGGCGGCGAGCTCAGGGGTGTTGAATAGGGCGGAAAGCGAGCCTGCCTGTTTTTTTAGATCCCGGTAGGGCTGGAGAATCCTTCCGGCTTGGCGCATCAACCAAACCGGCCGGGGGGAAGCCACTTCTCCGGCACAGACTCTGAGGAATGCAGAACCCTGCCGGTTACCGGATGCGGGTGTGTTTTTCAGCCGGGTCAAAACCCGAGAGATCCGTTGCCCCTCGCCGTCGTCCCGGGGGCGGTCAACGAAGGGTCTTCTACCTGCCCGGACGAGGATTCCCCGGATTCAATTTCAAACGAGGTCTTCAGGGGGTAGGAGACTACTTGCCGGGTTCGACCATCCATTCCGGAAGGGTGATTCGGAATTTGCAGATCCCCTCGCGGGGCTCCAGTGAAACGGATTCCGCCGAGACGTTTGCGGCGATCACCTGCGGGTGGTCTTCATCCTCTTGGAATGCCAGGATGCGGAGCCGCGGCATTCTGCGGTCAGGCCACAGGTTTCTTGGCCTGATTTCAATGTCCCCTTCGCATTCGATGGGGTAGACGTCGATCTGCCAGGCTTCGGTTTTCACCGCGGCAGCTCCCGAAAGGGAGACCGGGCCCAGGGAAGTGCGCTCGCCACGCGTGTCGCAATAGAAGTAGTCTCCGCAGTCAGCATAGTCCATCCGTCCTTTTCCCGCGTCCGCCGAATAGACGAGAAGACCATCCGGGGAATGGGCGAGGAAGGAGGCCGGGGGAAGCCTGTACTCCCTGGTCTCGTGCTCGACGATCCAATCGTTGGACCAGCTCCCGTTTACGCAGACGCGCAAGCCGTTCCGATACAGCACCTCGACCTGACTGTCTTCGTAAACGCCGGATACCACAGCCTCGGCAACTTCGAGCAGACTGCCGTCACGATGGTAGAGAACCGACTGGACTTCGGTTTTCATATACCGGCTCTGCAGCTTCAGCAGCAGGTAGTAGGTTTTCATCGCCGCTGCAAAGCCCCAGTCCTCGATTTCGGGCAAAACCCCGGCGTGCCCATAGGCAACAGTGGTCGCGATGTATCGATCGAGCCAAGGGCTGCGGCTGGTGCGCTCGCCAACGGGGGGTTCATGCATTCCGAAGAATCGCCCAGTCGTTCCCACACCGGCGTTGACGTGGGCACCGTGCAGCAGCTTCAGGTCGAAATCGAGCAGAAGTGGGATCCGGTGCGGATTCGGTCCGGAAAGGCCGGCCAGGTACCCGGAGAGCAAACCGGCGTACATCCAGTGGCTGCCACCCTCACCGACTATGAGGCGCGATGAGTTTCCGGCTATCTCCTGGAGCACCTCCAGCAGATGTCGTTCCAGATCGAGAGATTTGGAGAAGCTGGCCGAATCCGGGGAGTCCGGATCGAAATCGATTCGGCTAGAGGGCGGGGTGGCGGCGTGACCATTGATGAAAGCCCCTGCTCCTTCGAAACGTTGAAACAGAGTCGGCAGATGCGTTTTTGCGGTATCGTTCGCTGTGGAGGGCTTGAGCAGATAGCGATTCCCACCTCTGGCGATCGGATTTCCGTCCGAGCCGAGGCCGGCCTTGCTTTTATCCCAGCCCTCCGTTTCCGAAGATACTTCCGTGTACCCTGAAGGCAGGGTGTATCTGTAACCGAGGTCCTCAACCGCTTCCAGGTATTCGAGCAGGGCGTCGTCTCCCCCCTTTGCCTCGGCACCGCTCAACGACGTACCGAGGCCGTCTTCCCAGACATCGGCGGGATGGTTGACGAGAAGCTGTTCCAGGCCCCATTGCTTGAACGAGCGCAGCTGCTCGTAAACGTCTACGTAGGCTTCTTCGGAAGGGGGCAGAGCCGGCACCTGATACCAGATCAAGTCGTCTAGTTCCGCGCTCCGGGAACGGCGCTGGGGTAGCGGGATAGTCGGCAGGACCTCCTCGAACTGGCGGGAGACCGTGAGAATCCAGCGTTCGCGCAGCCCTCGCCTACGGCCGTCGGAAACCGGATGGTAGCGGCATCCCCCGCCGAGTCGGATCTCATGTGACGAATCGTGGGCCGGGGGTGCGTACAGTTCTGCGGCTGCGGTTTCCGTCCAGTCCAGCATACTGGAAACAAATGCCCCCGAGGTCGCGAGCAGGAGCGGCGATTCGTCGCCGAAGGAGAAATAGGGAACTTGGATTACGCGCGGGTGGACGGCACCAGAGACGTATCCCAGATCGACTCCGGTCGCTTTGCCGTTACCACCCTCTAGTTCTACTATGAGCGACTTCTGATGGATCCGAATACGGTACAGGAAATCGGCGAGCTCTTCCCCGTGCTTCCAATGCCACCTCGCTTCGATACAATCGCCGACAGGTTCACATGAGACGAAGTGGCGCTCGACCTCTTCGTCGTCTGCGGACCAGATCTTTCCACCCATCTCCACCGTAATGCCGCCCCCCTCGGCGAACTTGATCGCCTCGGAATTGTTGATCTCGACCTCGATGTCGGAGAGGTTTCCCTCGATCGGAGTGTAGACATAGCGGACGACCGCGGAAAGCGAGCGGGTTTCGAAGATGAAGGAGATGCCGTCCTTCTCTACCGAGTTTGAAATTTCTTCAGCTACTGTTTCTTCAGCTACTGTAGGCAACATGATACCGTTCGGTATCCGCAGGAATTCGTGGAGAGCCTCTCCGTCCCGGATTCTCTTGCCGCCAGCGAGGAGGGGGATGGCCGGGGTCCGGAGATGCAGCACAGGACGCATGCGTGGTCGAAATCATCTCGTTGCCGGGCGGCGCTCTCCTCGCCTTTCGGCGAAAGCGAGGCTGCGGAATGTTGTTACGGTGAGTAAATTGGGAAAATTTCAATGATAAGACAGTGAATGGGTCCGTGCAAGAAAACCGTGCTCCCGAAAGCGGCGGCATCGGCAGTTTACCCCGGTGGCGTGAATGCGTGCCCAAGTCGTCGGAAAGATTTCTCCCCGACCCGGGTTTGTTTTGTTCGTCCAGACGAACTGCGAGCGCGGTTTGATCCAACCGGGTTCGCGGCCGGTAACCGGGGGAGTTGACACTGCAAAAACCACCCAATAAACTCCATTAGTCTATTTTCCACAACAAGTTAGGCTTTGATAGTGCTGGTTACGGCGATCGTTTTGGCCGCAGGTCAGTCGCGGCGTATGGGGCGATTCAAGCAGCTTCTTCCTTTGGAGGGGCACACGGTGGTCGAATCCGTCGTCGAACGCCTTTGCGCGGTTGCCAGACGGGACTTCGAACTCGCCACCGCCGTAGTTCTCGGCCATCGTGCCAAAGAGGTTCAGCGGCGGCTGCGAGGCCGGGACCTCGTTTGTGTCGTGAACGAGCGCTATCGCGAAGGGATGGTGACCTCGGTACAGGCGGGGGTTCGGGCAGCGGAGCCGGAATCCGCCGGATATCTGATCTGCCTTGGCGACCAACCCGATCTCAACACTGGGGTCGTCGAGAGGATCATCCAGTGCTCACAGTCTACCGCGGCAGGGGTTGTAGTGCCGACGCATGAAGGAAAGAGGGGGCATCCGGTCTACATCTCCCGCGGCTACGGGGACGAGATACTCGCTTTGACGGCGGACCAGGGGCTCAATACCGTTACCAGGAAATACGCCGAGGACACCATCGAGATCGAGGTGGATGCAGCCGAGGTACTCGAAGACCTGGACACGCCCGCGGACTACGCACGCCTAGGCGCCCGTTTCGCTATCGCGGAAAGCAGAGAGGGTCCGGTGCCGGTCTCCGGCCAGTCCGGCTCCCGGTCGAACTGAATCGAGCTGAAAGCAATGGAAGACGTCCTGCAAGAGGTGGTGGCGATGCGCCGTCAGGGCGGGCGCGGAGCGCTGGCGTCGCTGGTGGAGAGCAGTGGGTCGATTCCGATGAGTGAGCGCGCCAAGATGCTTGTCCGGGATGACGGGAGCGTTGCCGGCACCATAGGAGGCGGCTGTCTCGAGGCGGAGATTCTCAACGTCGGCAGGGAGGTGCTGTCCAACGGACGCGCCCATACGACGCGCTACACAATGACCGAGAAACAAGCCGGAGAGAGCGGGCTAAACTGTGGCGGAACGGTGCGCATCTACACCGAACCGATCGAGCCGGATACCGAACCGGACCTTTTTGCCGCGGTGGTTGAGTCAAAATCCCGGCGTCGCGAGTGCGTGATGGCGACCGTGCTCGCTTCGCAGAAGCTGCCTGATCGCGAGTCGAACAAGCTGCTCTTGTTTCCCGACGGAAACCGTCTGGGGCGTCTGGATGTAGACGGTCTCAACGAACGTGTCGAGCAATGGGCAGGGGAAGTGCTCCAGCGCGAGAAACCGAGAGTCTTTAACCTGCGGGAGGAGACTCTCGGCTTCGACCTCCCCAGCCGCGAGGCACTCGGGGTGGCCCGGTTTGAGGGGTTCGAAGTGTATCTCGAGCCCTTCATGCCACCTCCGGTTCTCTACGTTTTTGGCGGTGGTCACGTCGGCGCGCAGATTTGCAGCCTGGCAAAAAACTCCGGGTTTTACGTCGTCGTCATCGACGACCGGCCGCTGTTCGCAAATCCCGAACGCCACCCCCGGGCAGACGAGTGCGTGGCCGCGGAGATCGAGGAGGTCTTCGAGCAGCTTCCGTTCGACGACCAGACCTACGTCGTGGCGGCCACTCGCGGCCACCAGCACGATGAGACCGTTGTCGAGTTGGCAATAAGAACGCCGGCTCGCTACATCGGAATGCTGGGGAGTGAGCGCAAGAAGCTTATCCTCTGGGATCGTATCGAGGGCCGGGGCGGCGACCGCAGCCGTCTCGAGCAGGTGTATGCACCGATCGGATTCAACATCGGCGCCGACACTCCGGAGGAGATCGGGATCAGTGTAGTGGCCGAGCTGATCGAGGTCCGCAGAGGCAGAGTCAAGGAGTGGAAGACCAAGAGAGCGGGGGCATGACGACACACGGCCCTCTTCGTTACGGGGTGGCGGCCTGCCAGGTCGACCAACCGAACCCAGAGACGCGCCGCGAGATATTCCGCAATACGGACCGCATGATCGAAATGATCGACATGGCGGTCACGGGATACCGGCCCTTTACCGACGTAAGGCTGGTCGCCTTTCCCGAGTTCGGCCACGCTGCTCCAATCTATCCGACTGCGAAAAGCCTGCTGGCGAAACTGACCCTCCCGATTCCTAACGAGCACACCGAGCGCTATGCCGAGAAAGCCCGGGAGCTCGGCATCTACATTCAGACCGGAAGTTTCCTGGAAGAAGATCCGAAGTGGCCCGGCAAGGTATTCAATGCGACCTGCCTGGTTGGTCCAGACGGCATTCTGTCGAAGTACCGCAAGGTCAATCCCTGGATCCCCTGGGAGGTACACGCCAGCCCGCACGATCTGGACGGGTACGACGAAGAGCTGTTCCCGGTAGCAGCGACGCCGATCGGCCGAATAGGGGCTGCGATCTGTTACGACTGGATTTTCCCGGAACCGCTACGGCAGTTGACCGCCAATGGGGCCGAAATACTGGTCCGGGTTTCCGCCTACATGGACCCATGGGGAGCCACTCCCCCGATGGACTGGTGGACGGTGGTCAACCGCTGTCGCGCACTGGAGAACACCGCCTACGTCGTCGGCGCAAACCAGGGTTCTTCGCTCCGCCATTACCCTCCGTTCTCCTGGCCGGGAGGGAGCATGGTAGTCGACTACGAGGGAAGGATTCTGGCCCAGGCGGATCCGGGACCGGGAGAGAAAATTGTGGTGACGACGATCGACATCGGAGCACTGCGACAGGAGCGCGGCCGGCGCTCCGGGCATCTGGGACTGGCTCATCTGCGCAGCCAAGCCTATCCGATGTACACGCGGTCCTTTTTTCCCTGCGGACGTCTCACAGATGCAGACAACAACACCTTCGAGATGAACGAAAACCTGATTGCCGAGGCCAAGTGCTCGGCCGCTGGCGAGCCGGCCGAAGCGGAGGAATGACCCAGTTCTCCCGGACCGTCTGGATTCTGGTAGGAAACCGATTAAACGCTCTTTCCGGCTGCGTTGTCAAAGGCCGTGATCGAAAAAGGAGTGCCGCAGCTTTCAGGGCAGGCGCAGAGGCGTTATGACTGGAGATTCAACAGCCATATCCAAGCGATTTTCCACAGCAAGCGAGATCCCCTCTGATGCCGAGCTGGTGAACCAGTTCCTGCAAGGGCGGGAATCTTCATTCGACGCCATCGTTCGGCGCCACCAGGAACGGATCTATCGCTTTCTGGTGCAAAATGGTTCAGGGATACGGACGAGGCCGCGGACCTCGCACAGGAGACCTTTGTGAAAGCCTACAAATCCCTGCACAGATTTCGCGGCCATTCCTCTCTATATACCTGGCTCTACAGAATCGCCTTGAATACTTACCTCAATTATTGGCGCAAGAACAAGCTGAGAATCTCTTACACCTCGATTCGAAGGTGGCTACCCACATAGAAAACCACCTTGTGTATCGTTGCGACCCTGAAGAGGAACTGGTGATGAAGCAGCAGATCGCCGTGATCGAGGCAACGATCCGGGATCTCCCGCCCCGGCAGGGGAGTATTTTTGTGATGCGGCATTACGACGACCTGTCCCACGGGGAGATCGCAGAAGTGGTCGGTACGTCGGAGGGGGCAGTGCGGGCCGGGTATTTTCACGCTGTCCGCAAGTTGCGCGTTGTCCTCGTCGAGAGCCCCGCTGCGGAATCGCTTACGGAGAAGGGGTTATGTCAGCGGACAAGCCGAGAGCTTCGGCCTGCGACGAACAGGCCCTGCTCGAGTATCTGGATGGGAGTCTTCCGGTCCACCGGCGCGCCTTGGTCGAAAGCCATGTCGAACGGTGCGAGGTCTGCCGGCGGCATTTGGCCGGCTTTGAGCAGACCCTGGCGACGACCGCAGCCGTTCCAGTACCCGCCATGGATGCCTTCGTCTTCTCCGGGTTCGGGGCCCGGGTCCGGCGTCGAATCGAGGAATACAGCGGCCGGAGGTCGTGGGCGAGGCGGTGGTCTCCTGCTCTTTCGGGAGCGATTGCCGGTGCGGCCACGGTGCTCCTGCTTCTGGCAGGCAGCGAACGGATCTCTTTGGTCGAACCCGGACAGCCTGCGGCTTCCGGCCTTTCCGCGGACCAGGATGGCAGTGAATCCGCCGGCTCTTCTGCCCTCGAAGAGTTTCTGGCAACAGTCCTCCTCCTGTATGAGGATGAAGTATATGGAGGGGAAGTCCTGGTGGTGGCCGGCCCCTCCGATCTCGATTCCGAAGTCTCCGAGTACCTCCTCGACACGGCGAGCGAAGCGGAGTTGTTGGAACAGATGCAGTTGCTGGTCGAGGGGGAACATCTCTACGCGTTGACAGAGAGTGAGGCAAGGTGATGGCGGCAATTTTCGTTTTCCTGATGCTTTCTCTCACAGAGGCGGTGTGGAGTCAGCCGCCATCTGAAGGCGGGCGTTCACGAGACCGCATTCAGTTTCTGAAAATGTGGAGGCTCTTCGACCAGCTTCAAATCGATGTCGACCAGGCCGCGGTTCTGTTTCCGCTCTTGAGCCAGCACCACCGCAAAATGGACGAGATGCGCGATCGGAGAAAACAGGCTGCCCGCGAACTCAGGCATATCCTGGGCGGAGAATCTCCCAAGGACTCGGAGTTGCTCGCCGCCATGGAGAAGGTAGCGGACCTCGAAAGTCGGTTGCGGGTGACCGACGATGAGTTCAAACAGAGGCTGGAGAGCCACCTGACGGTTCGGCAACGGGCCAAGCTCGTGCTGTTCTCGGACCATTTTCGGCGCGACCTTCGCGAGATCGTGGAAGGCATGCGGGCATATGAGGGCCGCGGCTCGAAGTGGCGCGAAGGCCCCCCGTCCAGCCGGAAAGAGCGCAACCGGGACTGACGGATCCAGCGCTTGAAGCGCTATTCACCGCGGCACGTAAAGCGCACCCTGAGCAAGTACGACACCAGGGAGACAGTCGTAACCGTAGGCAGGGACCTTGAGCTGACCATCGTCGAGACCGCGGATGCCTACGCACTCCTGGACCGGCTCATCGAGAGGGAACCGCAATGCAATCAGCGATTTCCGTACTGGGCCGAGGTGTGGCCGGCGGCCCTTGGCCTGTCGCGATGGTTTTTCGACAGGCGATTGCCAGCGGCAGATGCCGTCGAGTTGGGCTGCGGCCTGGGGCTGGTCGGCATATCGCTGGCGCGCCTGGGTTGGCGCGTCGAAGCGACCGATTACGTCGAAGACGCACTGGTATTCACCTCCCACAACGCCGCCAGGAACCGGGCAGGGCCCGGCCATCAGGTCGCCTATCTCGATTGGCGGCACCCGGTTGGAAGACCCCACGAGTGCATGGTCGCGTCCGATATCGCGTACGAACGCCGCGACCACCGCTACCTCAATCGCCTTCTGCAATCCCTCCTCAAGCCGGGGGGAAGGCTCTATCTGAGCGATCCGCGCAGGCCTGTTGCCGCCACTTTCATCTCGGGTCTTCGCAACCGGGGGTACACCCACCACCAAGAGACGATTAAGGTAAGCTGGCGGGGACAGGAACAGGAGGTCGACATCCACGTCCTGACCCGGCCTACGAACTGATCCGCGGACTGGTTTCGGGATCCGCCCTATCCCAGCAGCGTTTGCAGGTGAACGTCCACGGAAGACGCGGTGGCCTCGAGGTCGTATCCCCCTTCGAGCAGGGAGACGAGGCGACCGTCGCAATGGTCGCGCGCCATGCCGGCCACCGTTTCCGTCAATATCTCGAACCCTTTCTCAGTCAGCTGCACCCCTCCCAGGGGATCGGCGCGGTGGGCGTCGAATCCAGCGGACAAAAGCAGGAACTCCGGCTCGAAGGCGTCGATTGCAGGCCGCAGCACCTCGGCAAAAAGGTGGGCGTATTCGGCGTCTCCAGTGCCCACCGGGACGGGAACATTCAGCGTCGCCCCGTTACCCGCACCGACTCCCCGTTCCTCTGCGGCTCCCGTTCCGGGGTAGTGGGGGTACTGATGGATGCTGAAAAAGAAGGTGTTGGGATCGGATTCGAAGCTGTGCTGGGTTCCGTTGCCGTGATGGACGTCCCAATCGACAATGGCTATGCGACGGACTCCATGGCGGTTGAGGAGGTGCCTGGCCGCAACGGCGACGTGGTTGAAGTAGCAGAATCCCATCGCCTGTTCGCGCTCGGCGTGGTGACCGGGAGGGCGGTGGGCGCAGAATGCATTGTCTACAGTACCCGAAACCACGGCATCGACAGCCGCGATCGCTCCGCCTGATGCCAGGCGGGCGGCGTCGAAAGTCGCCCCGGAGATGCCGGTATCGGGCGTCAGGCCGGTAGGCCTTCCTGTCGCGGATAGGCGCTCAATAAGGTCGATGTGATGGGCACTGTGGACTTGGGTCAGGTTCGTCCGGTCGGCCTCGGCAGGCTCGAGTCCAACCAGTCGCTCCCAGGTGCCTGACTCACGCAACCGACTCCATATCGCCAACAATCGGTCGGCGCGCTCCGGATGTCCGGGACCGTTGTCGTGATCGAGGAACCGATCGTGGGTCAGGAACCCGGTGGCCATTGGGACGGTTCGCCGTGATCCCGGACCGCGGCGATCGCCCTCCGACCGAGATGGCGGATGTCTTCGGCGATCTCGTCACCCTGCAACTGCTCGTGGTCATACCACCTGAAACGGGCCGCCTCGCGCTCGTTGAGGAACACCTCCCCGGAACCGCTGACCACTGCGAAGTAAATGAGATCGATATGCTGGTGTCCCGGTTCGATATCCTCGAGGAGAATGCATGAGGGCTGCGTCAGCACAGTAACGTTTCCGACGACCCTCGGACTCCCGAGAAGCTCGACCTCGAGCCCGGCCTCCTCGCGGACTTCGCGAACTGCCGCCTCCTCCGGTAGCTCGTCTTTCGCTATGTGACCTCCAGGGGGAAGCCATGATTGCATCTTGTTGTGCCACAACAATAAAACCTTATGGTTCCAGACGACGAACGTAGTCGCCGTGAAGTCTCGGGAGGGGATGGTCATGGAAGCGGCCTGATGTTCCCAAACAATACTCCCTCCCTCATTCCGGCGGCGGGAGTCGGTTGCAACTGCCCTCAGAGCGACCTTTGACATCGCCCTGAGGCGCAGGATATTCTAACCCCCCACGAGGTTTCCTTCTACATAAATCGTAACGATCGGCTGCTCCAGCCCGGGATGTTCAGCCACTTCCACCCCTCCCCTACCGCCGCGGATACCGCGACCCGGGCGGATACAGAAGGCAAGCAGGGTGAAAGCCGATCCCCTGGGCGGCGTCCGGTAACGTCAAATTCTTCAGAATGAATCGCGCCCGGATAACAGGATCCTTTTGGGAGCGGGCGGTTCTCAAATGGAGATCACTGTTACCCTCCGAGAAAGACACACTCGACGTTTTCTCGGAACTCAAAAAGGCGGAGCGGATTCTGGTTTTGCCCAGTGACCGCGCCGGCGGCCTCTTTTTCGGGGTCCCGGTCTACGTGGGGCTTCGCCGGTGCTTTCCGGACGCCGAAATAGCCCTCGTCTGTGGAGAACACATGGCGGGGCTGGCCAAGCAGATTTCATGTGTCGACGAGGTCATCACCGCCGAGTTGGACTCCGGTCCGGTCTGGAACTCATCCCAGCGCCGATTCACCAAGTCGCTGCGGGGTCGTCAATTCGATCTCGCTATCTGCCTGGGACCGGACTGCAGCTTCCGACTTTGTCAGGTGTGCGCCCGGAGCGGAGCCCGGCTTCGGGTCGGATTCAGTCGCCCGGATCCGGGAGATTGGTTCAACTTCGAGATCGTGTGCGAAGACAGGCATGCCTTCGAGGGGAGGCAGTACGAGGTGATGTTGAGCCTGCTAGACCTGGAAAGTGGCGGGAAAGGCGGCTGGTCGATCCCTCAGGATCGTGCCCGTGAGGTGCGGTTCCGCTACCTCTCAGAAGAATTCGGGGCCGGCGACGTCGGCGACGTCGTCGCCATCGACCTGTCGCGACGGGAAGGGAAGGGGATGAGCAGGCGGCAGGTCGACAACATGGTCGGGGGCCTGATCCATGGGGGTGCAAGGGCGATCCTGTTCTTTACCCTCGCGGAGAGAAAACGGGTCGACTATTTTAAATCGACTTACGGCAACCGCATTCTCGCCTTCGATCTCCAGGATCTGTCCGGGGCTGCCGCGTTGCTCGGAGGTTGTCGCGCACTGGTTTCCTGCAACACCGATATTCTGCATCTGTCGATTTATCTGCGGGTCCCGGTGGTTGCCATCTTCGACGAAGATGCCCGGCGCTGGATCAGTCCCAGAAACGATCGGGTCGTGGTCGTTCAGGCCAAAAACGTGCGGGCCGTGGGAATCAGCCAGATCCTTGAAGCACTGGACCAGGCCAGAAGGTTGCAGCGGCCCCCGTCCAGCACCTCATAGCGCCCGAAACTGCCGCAAAGTCGAGGATGTCGCCGGAGGCAGCGGTCATTTCCCAAGCAACAACCCTGCATTCAAACAGGCGATAAACAAGGCAAGAGAGGTTCGATGGCTACGGAAGTCGTCATGCCCAAACTGGGCCTCACCATGGAGACCGGGACGATCGGATCCTGGCTGGTATCCGAAGGGGAAGCAGTGGTGCGTGGGGCACCGCTGCTCGAGGTCGTCACCGACAAGGTTACAATGGAAGTGGAAGCCCAGGCCTCCGGGGTTCTCCGCAGAATCCTGGTACCGGCAGGGGAAGAGGTGGCGGTCGCCACTCCGGTCGGCATCATTGCCGATGCGGAGGAAGAGATCGGCGATTTCGAGTCTCAACTTGCGGCAAAGGCAGGAAAGGGAGAGGTGGGGCGGAGTATTACCTCGGAGCATGCGCCCGTGTCAGAACCGCCACCCGCAGTTTCCGGCGATTCGCCGGCTCCCGGTCCGGTCTCGCCTTCCGGCCACGGGCGGCCCCATCGGGCTTCCCCCAAGGCGCGCAAGATGGCGGACGCCCTCGGCCTCGATCTGGCATCCATTCAGGGCTCGGGACCCGGTGGGCGCATTGTCAGCTCCGACCTGAAAGCCCAGGTCGGCTCAGAGGCTCCCAAGGCCGTCGCAGCTCCCGAAGCACCGGCCTCGGCTGCCGCGCCGGTTGCAGTCCACGCACCGGGGACGGTCGAGTTGACTCGAGCCCAGCAGGTTGCTGCCGAACGGCTTACGGCCAGCTATCAGCAGATTCCCCACATCCACATCGGGATGGAGATATCCGGGGTCTGGCTCCAGCAGTTCCGCCAGGGGTATGCCATCGAGGGGAAAAAGATCTCCTACAACGACCTGATCTTGCAGGCGGTTGGCCGGGTTTTGGAGGAACAGCCCCGTTTCAACAGCGTGCTGAACGGAACCACCCTGACGCAGCTCGGGGAGGTCAATATCGGAATCGCCGCCGACACCACGCAGGGGCTGATGGTCCCGGTAGTCCGCGACGTCCCCAACCTTTCGCTGGAGCAGATTGCCGCGGAGTCCAGGCGCCTCGTTGATGCCGCCCGCAACGGCCGCCTGCAGCCGGACGACATGGCGGGCGGCACGTTTACCATTTCGAATCTCGGCATGCTCGGAGTCTCTCGCTTCACTGCCATAATCAATCCCCCCCAGGTCGCCATACTCGCCGTAGGCACCCTCGAAGACAGGGTGGTGGCCATCGAGAATCACGGGATGGCGGTTCGCCCCCAGATGTCGGTGACCCTGGCAGCCGATCACCGCGCCCTCGATGGTGCGGCCTGTGCCCGTTTTCTCGGCCGTCTGAAGGAGACTCTCGAGACGCCGGGTCTTCTGGCCTGAGCAGAGCTCTATTTCGGAGCCTCTGCCTCAGCTCGCGATCACAGCCGCTTTGCTTGACCGCGATGTGGGGCAGAGTTATTTTCCATCGACGCACGTAACTTTTGTTTCTTCAACTTCTTAGGACGATTCTCCAGTGAGACTGGATCGCCGGACGCAGCTGTCGATCGCGTACGCGATACTGACCGTTCTGCTCCTTCTCGTCATTCAGAGTTATCTCCAAGGCCAGGTTCATACGCTTCCATACAGCGACTTCCGCGCCATGGTCGCCGAAGGAGCAGTCCGGGAAGTCTCCATCGGATCCGATTCGATCACCGGCAGGTATTTCTCAGACGGTGCAGAGAAGAGTTTCGTGGTGACCCGGGTGGACGACCCGGAATTGGTCAGCCTCCTCGCCGAGCACGATATCGACTTTTCCGGGAAGATCGAGAGCACTTGGTTCACGACACTGCTGTCCTGGGTTCTTCCGGCCCTGATTTTCGTCGGTATCTGGATGCTGATGGCCCGCCGCATGGGGGGCGGCTCCGGGGGCTTGATGTCGATCGGCAAGAGCAAGGCCAAAGTGTACATGGAGAAGGGGACGGGAATAACCTTCGACGATGTTGCCGGTATCGACGAGGCCAAGGAAGAGCTGGAAGAGGTAGTCGAGTTTCTCAAGACCCCGGAGCGGTTTCAGGCCCTCGGAGGTCGCATTCCGCGGGGGGTGCTGCTGGTCGGTCCGCCAGGCACGGGAAAAACCCTGCTGGCAAAAGCCGTTGCCGGGCAGGCCGAAGTTCCCTTCTTCTCGATCAGCGGTTCGGACTTCGTCGAGATGTTCGTGGGAGTCGGGGCGGCGCGCGTTCGCGATCTTTTCGAGCAGGCGAAGAAGCACGCTCCGGCGATCGTCTTCATCGACGAGCTCGATGCGCTTGGCAAAGCCAGAGGGGGCGGCTCATTCGGAGGCCACGACGAGCGCGAACAGACCCTGAATCAGCTCCTGACCGAACTCGACGGGTTCGACACCAACGTGGGAATCATCCTGATGGCGGCGACCAACAGGCCGGAGATTCTCGACCCGGCGTTGCTGCGACCGGGTCGCTTCGACCGTACCGTTACCGTCGACCGGCCTGACGTAAAGGGACGAACCGCCATCCTCGAGATTCACGCCCGCGATGCCAAACTCGCCGACGAGGTCGAGCTCAAAAAGGTGGCGATCCAGACCCCCGGGTTCGCCGGGGCCGATCTCGCAAACGTCGTCAACGAAGCGGCGCTGCTCGCCGCGCGGCGCGACAAGCAGGCCATCACCATGGATGAGCTCAGCGAGGCTGTGGAGCGAGCCGTCGCCGGCCTCGAGCGCAAGAGCCGTGTCCTGAACGAGAAGGAACGCCGCATCGTCGCCTATCACGAGGCCGGTCACGCGATCGTTGGAGAAGTGCTGGAAGATGCGAATCCCATTCAGAAGATTTCGATAATCCCCAGGGGAGTCGGTGCTCTCGGATACACTATGAACATGCCGACGGAGGACCGCTACCTGATGACGAGGGAAGAGCTGCTCGACAACACCTGTGCCCTGCTGGGGGGACGCGCCGCGGAGGAGGTCGTTTTCGGGGAAATTTCGACCGGCGCTGCCAGCGATCTGCAGAAAGCGACGCAGATTGCCGAGAGCATGGTAAAGGAATACGGCATGAGCGAACGGCTCGGCCTCGTCGCCCATCGCGAAAGTCGCCAGCAGCAGTTCCTGGGAATCCCCAACGGGGAAAAACTCTATAGTGAGGACACCGCAAGGCGCATCGACGGCGAGGTAGCGCGCATCATCGACGAGTCGTACTCCAGGGCGAAGGAGGTGCTCGTCGAACGGCGCGAGGTGCTGGAAAAGGTCGTAGGGGTGCTGTTCGAAAAAGAGATAATGGAGGGGGAAGAGTTGCGTCATCTGCTCAGCGGGGATGAATCCGAACCCCTGTCCGAGAGTGATTCGGAAACCGGCCCCGACTCTTCCGGTAATGGAAAAACCGCCGACTCCGACGTCAGTGTTGATTCCGTTGCCACCGACTCCCTCGCCACCGCCGACGACGGGAGCCGCGAAGAGTAAACGACCCCGGACAGGGAAGATGTCATCCCGACACCTCCCGCTTCCGAGTTGATGCCCTGAACTTTGGGCTGGACCGCCTGATTGGGAAGCAGCCCGTCTGCTTCTGCAAACAAGGTCTTTCCCGAAGATTGATCTTCGGGATTCCCCCGCCGAAGCCCCGGGTCGGGTGGAACTGGGCCTGGCACCTCTTCTGCCTTTTCGGCAGTTCGTGCGGAACGGATCGGGATCCCGCACAGGTCTCCGTTCAGGAGCCACCCGCCATTATTTTCAAGAATCCCGAGTTCGAGGGCATCGCAAGCAGGAGGAGAGCCCTCATGGTGCAGTCCGCTCTCGCCTTGGCATCGACCTTGTCAACAGGGCTGAGTTTCTCCCCTACGAACGATCCTGTACAGCTGTTCGCAGCTGCGGCGCGCAAGTGCAGCTCCTGCTCGCGCTGACGGGCCTCGATCTTGAACCGAAGCCTCGAAAGCTCCGGGTCCGGGGGCAATGGCTTCCTGGCGCCGCTGCGAAACCGCGACTTCCTGCGTCTGCTCATAAGCAACGGCCTCTGGTGGCAGGCCATGGGGGTCGAGCAGGTCGTCATCGGCTGGCTGGCGCTGGAGCTGACCGATTCGGCCTGGTGGGTGGCGTTGATCGGTTTTTTCCGCTCGGCCCCAATGCCGCTGGCAGGAGTTTTCGGGCCGGTGATCGTGGAGCGATTTCAACGCCGACAGGTTATCGTTTTCGCCCAGAGCGTCACTTTTCTCTCCGTCGGCACGGTCACCCTTCTGCACCTGTACGGGTCACTGTCGTACTGGCATCTGGCGGCCGCGGCGACGGTTACCGGCACTGTCTGGTCCATGGACTGGCCCACGCGCCGTTCGCTCTTCCCGGACCTGCTGGGAAAGAGCAAGGTGGTGGACGCCATGTTCCTCGACAACCTGCTTCAGAGCGTTACCCGGGTGTTCGGCCCGCTTTCCGCAGGCGCCGTCGTCGCCGTCACCGGCACCCGGGGGGCCCTGATCGCCCTGACGGCCTCCGCAGGCGTTTCGGTGTTGGTATTGGCCGGCATCCGAACCCGGTCGCGCTCACCGCAACGACCCGGAGGTCTGGCCGACTCCGCCCGACGCTGCCGGGATGGCCTGCGCTACGTCTTCGGCAACCGAGCCATCCTCGGGGTTCTTCTGATAACCGTGGCAATGAACCTGTGGGCGTTTCCATACCTGGATCTGCTGCCGGTATTCGCCCGTGACATCCTCGGAACGGATGTCCTCGGGCTCGGCTTGCTCGGGGCCGCCAGCGGCCTTGGAAACCTGGCCGGTCTGCTGCTGATTTCCTTGCTGAGAAGGACCAGGAGCCAGGCCTGGATCTTCGCAGCCGCTTCCATGGTCTCCTGTCTGGGGTTGATCGGTTTCTCGCAATCGAACTCGTTGCCGGTGTCGTTGTCGATTCTGGTCGCCGTAGGCATCGGACATGCGGGATTCAGTGTCATGCAAAGCACGATCATTCTCGTCGAGTCATCCGACCTGATGCGGGCGCGGGCGATGGGAACCCTCGTGATCGCCATCGGATTCGGCCCCTTGGGGCGCATACTGGCGGGGGGAATGGCCGAGGCCTGGAGCGCCCCGGTCACGGTCGGCTGTATGGCCGCGTCGGCCCTGTCGGTCATTGGCGGCATCGCCTTCGGGCTGCGGGGATTCGTTCAACGAAACGATCCTGCACGCTGATCGAGAAGTGATTTGACCGGTGCCGGGGGCGATCCCTATGGTAGGGCCGTTCTACCCGCCAATGGAGATGTGAACCGTGTCATCGATGATTGGGGCGCAGCTATTCACCCTGCGGGATTACCTCCAAACCACGGAGGACATTCGCGCCACCCTCAGGAGGGTCAGCGAGTTGGGGTATACCGCAGCGCAGCTATCCGGCCACGGAGCCGGAACCCCGCAGGAGATTTCCGATTTTGCCGACGAGGCCGGCGTCGCCATTGCCGCCACCCACGTCAGCTACGACCGCGTACGGGATGACGTCGAGTCGGTGATCGCGGAACACCGGCTGTGGAACTGCCGGCACGTCGGCATCGGAGGCATGCCAGCGGAATACCGCAACGCCGACGGGTTCGCGCGTTTCGCAGCCGATGCCTCGCGGACGGCACGTCCCCTGATCGATGCAGGACTGACGTTCAGCTATCACAACCACAGCTTCGAGCTCGAGCGCTTCGGGGGCCGCACCGGGCTCGAGATACTCGCCGCGGAGAGCGACCCTGACGTGTTCTGCTTCGAAGTGGATACCTACTGGATCCAACACGGGGGAGGGAACCCGGTTTCCTGGGTTCGGCGGCTGTGCGGGCGCATGCACCTCGTACACCTCAAGGACATGGCGATGAGCGGTAGCCGGCAGTTGTTCGCCGAGGTCGGGGAAGGCAACCTGGAATGGGGGCCGATCCTGGCCGCCTGCAGGGAAGCCGGCATCGAATATTATCTCGTCGAGCAGGACCAATGCCTGCGCGACCCTTTCGAGAGCCTCGGCACGAGCTTGAAGAACCTGCAGGCCATGGGGCTTTCCTGAGGCCCATAAAGATTTCGCAGGCCTCGTAACCAACCGGAAGGAAGGAAATTTGGGACACCTCGAACGCTTCGAGCTGAAGGAAAAAATCGTCGTAGTCACCGGCGCCGGCCGCGGTATCGGTCGCACGATTGCCCTCGACGCGGCGCGCTCGGGGGCAGACGTGGCTGCCGGCAGCCGCACCCTGAATGAGCTGGAAACGCTGGCCGAAGAAATCCAAAAGATCGGGAGGAACTGTTTCTACCATCCCCTGGACGTCGTCGACGTCGCCTCGATACAGGCTTTTTTCGACGCGGTGGTCGCCGAGTTCGGGCGCGTCGACGTGCTTGTCAACAACGCCGGGTACAACAAGCTGGGCAAGATCCTCGATTACGACGAAGAACTCTACCATCAGATCGTCGACGCCAACCTCAAGAACGTCTTCTTCTGCAGTCAGATAGCGGCCAGGAAAATGATCGCGGCAGGCAACGGCGGCAGTATCGTCAACATCTCGTCGCAGGCCGGCGTCGTGGGTGCTCCTGAACGGGGTCCGTACAGCGGTGCTAAGGGCGGGGTGAACAACCTGACGCGGACCATGGCCGCGGAATGGGCGGAATTCGGAATCCGCGTTAATGCGGTGGCCCCTACGGTAACGCGGTCGCCCTTGGCGGAGGGGGCGCTTAAGGCGAGCGCGGCGTTTCGCGAAGCGGTGCGTACCAAGAATCTGCTGCGCGGAGACCTCGCCGAACCGGAAGAGATCTCAGGCCCGGTGATTTTCCTCGCTTCCGAGGCCGCCAGCATGGTGACCGGTCACACCCTCGTCGTCGACGGAGGCTGGACGATCGTCTAGGGAACCGCCGTTGGTTTCCGGAGAACGGTCAGGCCGGGCAAAAGCCGCGGCGGTTTCAGACCAGGGCGGGGAGGTTTGAGAATTCGATGCAGGACTCGATCTCTCCTTCGTCCATCATTCCGACGACAAAGGCGTGTACCGCGGGTAAGCCCGTAATGAACTCGATCGCCCCGCCGGGATTTGCCGCCAAGTCGCTTCCACCCCCCATGACCTTCATCCCGTAGACTCCCTGGCCCCTGGCGTCCATCGCCTCGATCACCGGAATGACCCGATCGGGAGACGCACACATCGCGTGCCCTGCCGGGTTGATGCGCACGAGATTGACGTCTACCCAGTCGCATTCTGACGCCGCCCGGAGAGCACCGAAATCGTGGCAGGAACAGCCCAAGGCCCGCACCTGACCTCGGGATTTGAACTCGCTGAGAACGTCCATGGGGCCACTCATCTCCTCCGGCCAATGGGCCGAGGTCAGGCAGTGCAGCAGCAGGATGTCGATGTAATCCGTTCCCAGCTCCGCCAGGAATCGCTCGACGTCCGAGCGCACCTCTGACGCGGTTCGCGAGACGGTTTTAGAGGTAACTGTCACCGATTCTCTTACCACTTGGCGGAGGGCCTCGGCCACATGCGGGTGGGTTCCGTACATGTCGGCTGTGTCCCAGAAGGTGATTCCGCGTTCGTGGCCGTAGCGCAGCAGGTAGGAGAGCCGCTCGATACCGAGATCCCCCTGGTTCGAACGGTGATGCCACCCTTGGGTACCGGTTCCGAAACAGAGGCGAGAAGTTCTGATTCCACTAAGGCCGAGGTCGACGGTTTCCATCATGGCAATGCTCCCACAGGACGAGGTGATGGGGCTTCCTCCAGGCGCGACCGTTGGCCCTGGTAGCGGGTGTCCAGCCGGCGCTCGATGTTACGCCGCGCTTCTTCGCCGACGCCAGCCACCCCTTCCCGACAGATCGCGGCGCGGGAAAGGAGGTTGACGAGAGCAAGGGCGTCGTCGATGTCGATTGCTTCGGGTCGCAACCGCTTCTTTCCCCAATTGTGGTAATGATCGAGCGGCAGGGCAACCGCGCCCACCTGGAAACCGGCCATCGCCAGGACCGTTGCCTCGCAGGCGCCTCCATCCATCAGCTTCCGCTGGTACGGCAATCTCGGCTCCTCGGAGCCGGTCACTTCACCTTTGGCGATGGCTTCCAGCCCGGCGCTTAGAACGGGGTCGAATACCGATATGCGGTCTCCGACGCGGATTACCGGACCTGCCCCCAGGGGCGCCCCGGCGCGGCAGCTTGAGCATTCAATGTTGATGTAAATCGGCTCTCGCGGTAGCCAATCGCCTCTTACCGCCGCAATCATGCCGCCGAATCCGGTCTCTTCCGCCCGCGTCAGCAGCACGCCGGCGCATACCTTGGAGCGACTGCGGGCCAGTTGTTCCATAACCGCGAGCGCCACCACCACCCCAGCGAGATCGTCGCAGGCGCGGCCCCGAAGCCGGCGTTCCTGTCGCCGCAGCACGGGAAGCCGCCACATTGCGAACGACTCCGAGGTTACCCGCCAGCCATCCGCCTTGGCGATGCGGACGGTAAAAACCGGCCCTCCTGCAACTGGCTCGGAATACGAGCCAATAACCCCCCGGACCGGGGTCTGGTCGGCGGTTCCGGACGGATCGTAGATGTCGACCTCACCCTTTTTTACCAGATCGACATTTACATTTCCGGCGAGCTCGAACAGGTGATCGCGGGGGGAGAGAGGTTGGGAGTAGAGGAGCCCGGGGTGGTCCATGTGGGCCGTCATTACCACTTGGGGGGCTCGTCCCGAATTCCGGTCGCCATCGTAAACGATCAGGAGATTGCCCGCCGCATCGGTCTGAAACGATAGATCAAGCTCCTCTGCATGGCGCGAGATCGCCTCTATCACGAACTGCTCGCGAAACGGGGCGGTCGGAAGCGACATAAATCGGTGGGCGAGATGCAGGAATTGCTTCTCCGCTTTTCGGTCAGTGGCGCCCATTCAGTCGTTCTCCTGCTCGAGGACGGAGTCTGGCAATGCCTGTTGCTTCGGGATCTGGTCCAACTACGAAACAAGGTCGATCAGGTGCGATATCCGTGTCAACGCGGTAAGGGGGGAGCCCGAAATCCAGATTGCTCTATCGGTGGCGAAGGGATACCTTGGCTCCTACTTCAACCATGCCAACCGTATTGGGGCCTGTCTTCCACCACCGTGGTAATTTCGCGGGCCCTCGGATTCCCTCTATGAGGTTGCCGCCCGCCTGCCGCTCCGCCCTCATTGCCGCAGCAGTGGCCTCCTCGGCCGGGGCCCTTCCAAACCCCCCGGAAACAGTCGCCCCCGACCTCATCGCCCGTGTCGAGGCCGCCGTACAAACCCTTTCCTCAGGGTCCCGTGTCACGGGGTACCCCGGGAATGCGCGCGCCGCCTCCTACATCGAGGAAAACCTGCGCCGCAGCGACTGTGTCGACATACGTCGCGAACAGTACGGCGTCGGGGTACCGATCGAGGAAGGCAGCCGACTGGTGCTTTCGGACTCCGATATGGTCATTCCCATTTTTGGGTTATGGCCCAACCAGGTGCGCACCACCACTACACCGGTTGATGGGATCGAGCTGTCGCTGGTGTACGGAGGGTTTGGGGAGTACGCCGACTTCGAGGGACTTCCGCTGGAGGGCAGTGCGGTGCTCATGGAGTTCAACACCTGGGACCACTGGACGCGGGCAGCCAGGTTCGGCGCCCGCGCCTTTATCTTCATCGAGCCGGAGGACACCGGCTACCTGCAGACCCTCGACAAGTACACCAGCGTCCCCTTGGACATCCCCCGGTTCTGGATCGACCGCGAGAACGGCCTGAAGCTCCGCCGCCGAGTGGCCGGCGGCGACCCGGTTTCCGTCGTCATCCACAGCCGCATGGACTGGCGGGAGCAGCCGGCGTGGAACATATGGGGAAAGGTGGTCGGGTCGGACCCGGAGCTGAGGGACCAGACCATAGTCGTCGACGCCTATTACGACGGAATTTCGGTCGTTCCCGCCCTCGCACCCTCCGCGGAGACCTCGTGCAGCATCGTCGCCCTCCTCGAGTTGGCGCGGCACCTGCAAGCGCACCCGCCGGCCCGCACGGTGATCCTGTCTGCGACAGGGGCCCACTTCCAAGGGCAGCGCGGCATGATCGAGTTCCTCGACCGCCATGCGAGAAAGAACGAGGAATATGCCAAGTGGATGGAGGAGCCGCTCAATGCCGATCTCTTCATCAGTCTCGACCTGAGCTCGCGGACCGACCAGGTCGCCATCTGGAACAACTCGGACCGGTTTGAGCTCAAGCGGCTGTTCGTTCCATTCTCACGCCGATTCACCAGGAACGCCAAAGATGTTGCAGCGGCCCAGGGGCGTGAGCCAACCGCGGCTTTCGCCAACGGCATCAGCCCGATCAAGGGGATCGACTGGTCCACCCTGGCACCCGGCGGAGTGCCGACGAGCGGAACTGTGGCGATGGAAGCCGGGCAACTCGCCCTCAGTTTCGTCACCACACACGACGCCAGGCTCTCCCTCAACAGTCCGCTCGACCGGGCGGAGGGCGTCCGCTTCGGACAGCTGGCCGCCCAGATCCGGTTTCTGAACGGGATCCTGTCGATGGCTTTCGACGATCCGGAACTGCTGTCGAATATCGAGGAGTTCGACCCTGTTCTTCGCGACAACATCCGGACTCATCAGATCAAGGTTCGGTCCTTTCCAAGGCGGGCGCAGATTCCCAACCGCCCGGTGCCGCAGGCCGTGGTCAGCGAAGGGTTCGACCTGGTCGACAAGGGAGTCCAACAGGAACGCTATTATCTGACGAACCAGGACGGCGACGTGACGTTGAAAGGCCTCGTGGTCGGAAAAACCACCGGTATTTCCGCCTTCGTTCTGGATCCGGAGACGGGTGAGGTCCAGTTTGCCCCGGACCTGAGTAAAAGGGCGCAGAGGTTTGCGGGAGAACCGGGATTCAGCGGAAAGATATCGTGGGTAACCCGGTGGACTGCGGACGAGAAGACCCTCGTCCTGTTTCCCTGTGTCCCCGGGGAGCTTTTCGGCCTTGGCGGTAGCTCCGACAGCTTCAAAATCCTCGACCGCAGCGGCCGCGCACCGCGGCAGTTCGGGTACTCGCGCAGCAGCTTCGCAGCCTTGGTCTACGCGGACCGCGACCTTCCGGAGAAGACCGACGGCCTGAAAGTCATGGCCGGAACGTTAGGGGGTGCCCGCTATTTACTGAACAGCCCGGGCGGAAACGACGAGAGCGAGGCGCGGGGAATCGGCTACCACTTCAGACGCGACACTCTGACTCCGACGGACTTCTACGTCGTTCGCGACATGATGCGCCTCAACGATGCGCGCCTCCACACCATGCGCAAGCACGCCATCGAGAACCACAGCGTTTCCCGTTTTCAGGAGAACGGGCGCCGCTTGCTGCATCGGGCTGAGGCTGCCCTTTCCGAGCACCGCTGGGACGACTACACAAGCCACATACGCGAAGCGGGCGGGATGATCTTCCGGGCCTATCCAGCGGTGATCGGTACCCTGAACGACGTGATCCTTGGGATGGTTTTTTTCCTCGCACTGGTGATTCCGGCAGCCTTCTTCGCCGAGCGTCTGCTTCTGGCCTCGCCGGATATCCGCAAGCAACTGACTGGCTTGGTCGCGGTCCTGATAGTGATCTGGGCGATCCTCTCCCAGGTCCATCCCGCCTTCGCGATCGCCCATCCGCTGGTCGTCCTGCTCGCTTTCGCCATCATGGCGATGGCGGTTTTCGTGCTGCTGATGGTGGTGACTCGCTTCAACCGCTACCTGCGCGAATACCGCGCCGAGCAGGCGAGGGTGCACCAGACCGACATAAGCCGGTTCAGCGCCGCCTACACCGCCTTCATGCTCGGGATTTCCAACATGCGCAGGCGCAAGCTGCGGACAAGCCTGACCTTGGGCACCATCACCCTGCTGACCTTCACGGTCCTGTCGTTCTCCTCCTTCAAGCCGGACGTCCAGTTTTTCGCCTTTTCTCACCCGCACGAGGGGGCATACGAAGGCGCCCTGATCCGCCATCACAACTGGGACTGGATCGGAAGGTGGAAGATTGAGGCGGCGAGGTCCTACTTCGGCGAACGCGCCGTCCTCTCCCCACGCAACTGGTACATCGCCGATCCCTCCGAGGCGAAGAAGTACATCCGGGTCAGCCACGGAGAACGCTCCTCACTGGCCACCGCGATGCTCGGCCTCTCACCGCAGGAACGCGATGTAACGAGGGTTCACGCCGCCTTGGTCGCCGGAGACTATTTCGATTCCCCGGAAGAGAAGAGCTGCCTGATCCCTGTCGAAATGGCGGCGATCCTCGGTATCGGTGCGGCCCCAACGCTCGAAGACAGCGTGCGCGTCCTCGGGGCCATGCTGCGAGTGCGGGGACTGTTCGATGCCGATGCCCTTTTCGCCCTGCACGACCTCGATGACGAACCGCTGACTCCCGTCGATTTTCACCGCTCCTCGGCCGAACTGATGGGCTCCCGGCCGCAGGACGTCAAGGACACCTCGGAAAGGGAGGAAGAGACCAGGGCCTTTGTCCATCTGCATCCGGACAACGTCGTCATTCTGCCCTTCGAGACGTTGCGCGGTGCAGGAGGGGAGCTGAGGTCCGTGGCCATGCGTTTCGAATCCGGGGCCGACATTCGGGGGATGATCGAAGGGTTCATCACCCAGACCCCGATGACGCTGTTCGCGGGGACGCGCGACCCGGAAAGGGACCGCATCAGGGTTGCCTCGTACACCTCCCTGGGGCTGACCTCGGTCGAGGGGTTCCAGGCCCTGCTGATCCCGATGTTGATCGCCGGACTGATCGTCCTCAACGCCATGATGGGGGCGGTGTACGAGCGTTTTCGCGAGATCGACATCTACTCGGCGGTCGGGCTGGCGCCGATGCACATCGCCCTGCTGTTCATTGCCGAGGCCTGTGTGTACGCCGTCATCGGGGTTACGATGGGTTACCTGCTTGGGCAGACCCTCGGAAAGGCGATTGTCACCTTCGACCTCTCCGCAGGCGTCAATTTGAACTACTCCTCGTACGCGGCGATGGCCTCTGCGGCGGTAGTCATGGCGATCGTGCTCGCCTCTACGGTCTATCCGGCACGGGTCGCGTCGCGAGCGGCGGTTCCGGACCTGGTGCGACGATGGAAGCCTCCCCGGCCCACGGGAGACCGCTGGGAGTTCGAGTTCCCGTTCATGGTCAGCTCCGGGGAGGTTGTGGGCATCTCCGGTTTCCTGGCGAACTTTTTCGACGCCTACAAGGAAGAGTCGATCGGCGACTTCTACGCCGAAAAGGTGACTCTCGTCAGTGAGGAGCCGGCGCCCGGGGTCCGGCAGTACTCTCTGCAGATGCTCACCTGGCTCGCCCCGTTCGACATGGGGGTCAGCCAGTACCTGCAGCTCGATTTTCTGCCAGCCAACGACGGCAGCGGTATCTATTCCGTGGAAGTATTCATTCAGCGACTGAGCGGCCAGGATACCTACTGGCAGCGGGTCAACCAGCGCTTCATGAACACCTTGCGCAAGCAGTTCCTCCTCTGGCATACCCTCAAGGCGGACGCCCGGGATTATCATCGGGAGAAAGCCAAGGCCATGCTCGGCTCCCCCGTACCTACGAAATGAACTTCAGGCGCAAGCTCAAGCAGAACCAGTGGCAGGAGGTAGAGGAGTACCGGGCGCTTCTCGAGCCACCCGACAAGTTCGAGGACGGCTTTACGATCCGGACGATCATCGGTGTCCTCTTCATCTCCCTGATCATGACCCCGGGGGAGATGTACCTCGGCCTGGTGACGGGAGGGTCGATTGGGTCAGCCGCTCAGTGGGTAACCGTCATTCTCTTTCTCGAAGTCGCCAAGCGCTCGTTTACGTCGCTGAAGAGGCAGGAGATCTTCCTGCTCGTGTACGTGGGCAGCGCGCTTGTGGCGCGCGAGGAAGGGGCTTTTCTCGACCTGCTGTGGCGCCAGTATTTCGTGCGCTCCGCGGAGGCGGAACAGTTCGGAATCTCCAAGCTGCTGCCGACGTGGTGGGCGCCGCCGCCCGACTCGGTCGCCCTCGCCGAGCGCACCTTCCTGCACCCGGACTGGCTGTGGCCGATCGGCCTGCTCATCATCGGCACCATCGTCGGCCGCATTTCCTGGTTCACGTCCGGGTACCTGCTGTTCCGGTTGATGTCGGACCGCGAGCAGCTGCCGTTTCCGACGGCGCCGATGTCGGCCCTGTCCGCCATGGCCCTCGCCGAGGAGAGCGGCGACGAGGCCGAGACATGGAAGTGGCCGGTTTTCAGCATCGGCGGCGTCATCGGCGCGATCTTCGGCTCCGTGTACGTCGGGATCCCGGAGGTGACCGCGGCGATGGGTTCCAGGATCCAGGTGATCCCGATCCCGTTCTGGGACCTTACGCCGTTTTTCGGAAGTCTCCTGCCTGCCACCCCGCTCGGGATCACCCTCCACCTCGGCCCGATATTCGCCGGATTGCTGATGCCTTTCTGGGCGGTTATCGGTTCCTTCTCCGGGGTAGTCGTGCACACCGTCGTCAGCCCCTTTCTCTACTGGGAAGGAATGCTTCCGAGCTGGGCCCCGGGGATGACGACGATCAACACCATGATCGCCACCAGCATCGATTTCTGGCAGGCCTTCTCCATAGGCATCACGGCCGCGGTCACCGTCATCAGCTTTTACCAGCTCCTGGCCAGCGGCCGCCGCGAGCGCGCCGCAGCTCGTGAACGGATCCTAGGTCAGCGGAAGGAATACCCGAGAACCTGCCGGCACGACGGCTGTAATCGGCCCTCGGAGGTACGCGGGTACTGCCTGACTCACCTCGGGCGCGGCGATTTCAACATCTGGGTCTGTCTGGTGCTGTTCGGGCTCGCGGCTTTCTATCCGATCGTGCTCGCAAAAACCCTGTTCCCGACGCTGGTCACCACCGGACTGCTCCTCACCTTCTTCTGCATCGCCTTCGTGTACGCCCCGATCATGTCGTTCGTCAGCGCCCGCCTCGACGGTATGATCGGCCGCGAGGTCTCCATACCATACGTCAACGAGGCCGTCATTTTTCTAACCGGGTACCGCGGGGTAGACGTCTGGTTCGTTCCGTTTCCGACGCGGAACTACGGCGGCCACGCCGAGGGGTTCCGGGTGGTCGAGTTGACCGGTATGCGCTTCACGAGCCTTCTCAAGGCCGAGCTTTTCATGCTGCCAATCATCCTCGTGGTCAGCATGATGTACTGGAGCTTCCTGTGGCGGCTCGGCCCGATCCCCTCGGAAAGTTATCCCTATGCCCAACTGATATGGCCCCTCAAGGCGTACCAACAGGCGCTCTTTTACTCCAGCACGATGTACAGCCGAAGCTGGCGAGCAGGGGAGTCCCTTGCCGACGGCACGGCCATCTCCCGAGGCCAGATCGTGTGGAGCCCGCACAACCTGCAGGACGGCTACTGGTGGTACTGGCGGGTGCGCGCCTCGCATGACGTCGAGATACCGGACCCCGACAAGCGCCGCTACGGCGAGTGGTCGAAGACCGGCTATTTCTACACCGATTTCAGCGGCCGCCAGCCACCCGATGTTGCCGCAGCGCCGCACATGCGGGCTTTTTCACCGCCGCAGGAAAGGGCCTTCGAGGGGCAACCACCCGCCCCGGAACTGGTTTTGCCGCCGCCCGGTGAAACCATCGACACGCCGAATCCGAACTTCGACGCCCGTCTGAGCACGGTTCCCCGGGATTCCGTCGAGTTCTACTTCGAGGTCGATCGCCTGCCGACCTTCGACGGCGAGTTCCTGCAACGGTCCTCCGACATTCCCCTGCTGTTCGAGGCGCACTGGCGCGATCTCAGCATCACCGGGGACCGGCTCGACAACGACGGCGACGGGCTGGTCGACGAAGAGCTGAAGAACGGGGAGGACGACGACGGCGACGGGGTTACGGACGAGTCCGACATGCAGCATCCGCTCGACGGACGCAAGTGGCCGATCTCGCTGTTCGCGGCGGGTTTCGGCCTCGTCGCCTACTTCACCATGGCATTTCTCGGCTTGCCGATTTTCCTGATATGGGGGTACGTCCAGAGCGTAAACGGAATTCCCCACGACCTGTTGCCGCAGATCGGAGGAGCCCTGATGGCGCGCTTCTACTTCTGGAAGCGGTACGGCAAACAGGAGTGGCGGCGCTACGCCATGGTCCTGATGGTCGGCTTCGGGGTAGGGATGGCGTTGATCGGCATGTTCTGCGCGGCCCTGGCGATGATCAGCAAGGCAGTCTCGGCCCTGCCGTACTAGCGCGGTTTCCGTATGGACCAGGGGAACACGCGCTTCTATATTCGAACCGTGCTCACCGAGGGCCATGAACCTTTTCCGTCGCCTCTTTGAGATCGGCCGCTCGCGGCTTCAGGATCGCCAACCCGGGCAGGCACCCTGGTTCGAAGCGGAAGGGTTCGACGGGGACAACACCGATTCCAAGGGGGAGCGTACGGGGTCCGGGCCAGATGTCGACCCGGCTCTGGCCGAGTACTACGCAAACCTCGAATTGCCGTACGGGTCGGATCTGGAGACCGTGCGCGCCGCATGGCGCCGGATGATGAAGCAATACCACCCAGACAGACATGCCCGGGACGAGGAGAAGCGCCGCACGGCCGGCGAGCTGACGGCGCGACTCACGAAGGCCTACAGGGAGCTTGAAACCGCGTTGTCAAACCGGGAGAAGGAGCATTGATGTCGGAGCGCTTTGAAATGGTCAAGGATTATGTCCTCGAGCTGGGTTTCGAGATCGACGAGGAAATCCCCGAGGAGGAGATCGTCATCATCAACGACCACGAGCGCGGTATTCACAACCTCGTCATCGACTGCGAAGAGTCGGTGCTCGTGCTCGAACAGTTGATCATGAAAATCGATACCGAAGCGGGGGCGGAGGTTTACCGACGAATTTTGCAGATGAACCGCGAGCTCGTGTTTGGCGCCTTCGTCCTCAACGATGTCGCTGATACCTTCTTGTACCGGAACACCCTCGCCCTCGACACTCTCGATCTCAACGAGCTCGAAACCACCATCAACGCCCTCAGTCTCGGCCTTGCCGAGAACGGGGAAGAGCTGCTGAGGTTCGCGCAACAGCCCGGGTCCGAAACCTAGATCAATAGAGAAGGAGCAGGTAACTCATGGGGGGTATTTTTCAACGTCTGTTCAAAACCGGACAGGCCGAAGCGCACGCCCTTGTCGACAAGCTCGAAGATCCGATCAAGATCAGCGAACAGGCGATCAGGGACCTCAAGAAGGATCTCGCCGACAGCCTAAAGAGTCTGGCCGAAGTCAAGGCTCTGGCCATTCGCATGGACAAAGATGCCGAAGACGCCAAACGGCTCGCTGGCGACTACGAGCGCAAAGCGATGCTGCTGCTGCAGAAGGCGCAGTCCGGTGACATGGAAATGGGCGATGCCGAGCGTCTCGCCACGGAGGCTCTCACCCGCAAGGAGGAGGGAACCACCCGCGCCCTCGAGTCGACCCGGCAGGCCCAGGCCCAGCACGCAATGGTCGACAAGATCCAGGCCAACGTGAACGAGCTGAAGTCGAAGCTCGCCTCGTACGAAAACGACCTGACCATGCTCAAAGCGCGGGCCAAGACCGCGGACGCGACCCGGAAGATCAACCAGAGACTCGCAAACGTCGATTCCCGCGGCACGGTTGCCCTGCTCGAGCGCATGAAGGAAAAAGTGGACGAGCAGGAGTCGCTGGCCGAAGCGTACGGAGAGATGGCCGATTCCTCGCGCTCAGTCGACGACGAGATCGACAAAGCTCTAGCCGGGGAGTCCTCCTCCAAGGCCAACGACTCGTTGGCCCAGCTCAAGTCGAAGATGGGGATGTCGTAGCCCCGACCGGAAGGACCGGAAGGACCTACTCCCACCCTTCTCACATCGCGGGTTTCTCTCCACTGCCGGGCGTCCTTGCATTGGGATGACCTCCCGCCCAGCGGTCGTTTCCGCCATCTCAAATGAGACCTCTGACGCGGAGAGCCTTCCTGCGGGCCTTGGCGGGTGGTATTGCCCTCGGCTGCGGAAGCGCCGGAGACAGGCCAAACCGCACTTTCGGGATCCCCGGAGAGATCGCCAACGCTCACTCCGCGCAACGCGGGCATCTGCTGCGCTCACGCCACGCACCCGAGGATTTCCCCGCTGCCGCGGGGCCGGTTCTCGATGTCGCCATCGTGGGTGGCGGTGTCTCCGGACTGGCCGCGGCCTGGAAGCTCAAGGCCGCGGGAGTTGACCGGCTATGTCTGTTCGAGCTCGAACCCCGGACCGGTGGAACCTCGATGTCCGGGTCGACCGACGGCCGCGTTTTTCCGTGGGGAGCACACTACATCAACATCCCTCCTGCGGAAGCCGACTGCATCCACGAGCTGCTCGCCGACATCGGGGTCATTGCCGGGTACGACGCCGCCGGAAGGCCGCGGGTTAATCCGGAGCACCTCGTCAAATTCCCGCGCGAGCGGCTCTTCCTCGAAGGGGATTGGGAAGAAGGGCTCGACCCGCTCCGCAACGCCGGCTCCGAAGCGGTGGAACAGGGGCGCGAGTTCGAGGACGAGATGTTGCGCTGGACGATTATGACAGGCCGCGACGGCCGCCGCGGTTTCGCCATGCCGGCCGCCTACAGCACCGCGGATTCGGGGGTCCGTGATCTGGACCGGATATCGATGGCCGACTACATGGAAAGCCGGAAGTGGACGGCCGCGCCGCTGCGCTGGCTGGTGGACTTCTGTTGCCGGGATGATTACGGCTGTCTCAGCAGCGATGTCTCGGCCTGGGCCGGGATCCACTATTTCGCCTGCCGGCTCTACGACCCGCGGATCTCCGACCAATACCCCAGCGACACCCTGACCTGGGAACAGGGAAACGCTTACCTGACGGAGGCGGTGGCGACGCGGTTGCTGCCCGAAGAGCTACGCACCCAAACCGCGGTAGTGGCGATCGGACCCGCTTCCGAAGGGGCTGAGCTTGCCTGCGTCGACGTAGTATCCGGCCGGAGTTACCGGGTGCGTTCCCGCTCCGTCGTCTATGCCGGCAAGCTGCACACGGCTCCTTTTGTCGTCCCGGAAATGCCTGCGGAGCAGCGCCGTGCGATGTCCCGGTTGCGTTACTCTCCCTGGCTGGTCGCTGCCCTGCACCTTAACAAGGTTGGTGCCGACGACCTGTCACCCGGACGGATGGCATGGGACAACGTCCTTTTCGATGGGCCCTCCGTCGGCTACCTCGACGCCGGCCATCAGGGACCGGTGTCGCAACGTGGAAGGACCCTGGTCTACTACCGGCCGTTCGCCCGCGATCCCGAAAAGGACCGCCGCTCCCTGCTGCACCGGGGCCACAGGTTCTGGGCAGACGCTGTGATGTCCGACCTGACCCCTGCTCACCCCGAACTCGAGGACCTCGTCGAGCGCCTCGATCTCTACCTGTGGGGGCACGCGATGGTGAGGCCGGAAGCAAACGTCATGTGGGGCAGAGACCTTCAACTCAGGAAGCTCCGTTGCGGCGCCATCTGCTTCGCCACCTGCGACGTGTCCGGACTTCCCCTGTTTGAGGAGGCGGCCTTCCACGGGATGCGCGCAGCCGAGGAGTGTCTCGATCTTCTCGATATCCCCTACGAGACCTCTCTGAAAGGGTTGCCCCGTGCCTGACGAGGCGCCCCCTCCATCCGCCGAAAGCGCCACATCTACCCTCGGCGTCGCGCTGCTGCTGGCATCGATTTTCGCCGCCGCGGCGTGCGCCATCATCTACGAGCTGCTCATCGGGACCATTTCTTCCTACTTCCTCGGCGACAGCGTCGAACAGTTTTCGCTGACGATCGGCTTCTTTCTGGCCGCAATGGGAGCAGGTTCCTGGGCCTCAAGGCTTTGCGAGCGCGACCTTCTGGCCAAGTTCATATCGATTGAGCTCTGGCTCGGGCTGGCTGGAGGGTGTTCTGTGCCGGCTTTGTACGCGGTCTTCTCGTATTCGGGGCAGTATCGCTACTGGATGATCCTCTTCATTCTGGCCATCGGGGGCATGGTCGGACTGGAGTTGCCGCTGCTGGCGCGCATCCTGAGGCAGTACGGAACCCTGAGGCAGGTGCTGGCGGACCTGCTGTCCCTCGACTACCTCGGCTCGCTGATCGCGGCCCTGCTCTTTCCCTACCTGCTGCTGCCCCTTCTCGGGACGTTCGACACCGCGCTCGTCACCGGGGGTATCAACGTCGGTATCGGGGTGGCCCTGCTGGTCGCCTTCCGCGGTGCCCTGAACGGGAGGCGCAAGCGCTTGCTCGCACTGCAATCCGTCCTGTTCGCGGCAGTGCTCGGGGGCCTTCTGCTGCGCGCGGAAGCACTGCGTGAGCGCTGGGAAAGCAACCTATACAGCGATCGTATCGTCTACAGCGTTCAATCCCCGTATCAGAAGGTGGTGCTGACGCAGTGGAAGGGGGAGATCAGCCTGTTTCTCGACGGACATCTGCAGTTCTCATCCACCGACGAGTACCGCTATCACGAGGCCCTCGTCCACCCCGCGATGTCCCTGGCCAGCAGCCGGGAAAGGGTGTTGATCGTCGGCGGTGGGGACGGCCTATCGGCACGCGAGGTGTTGAAGTATCCCGACGTCGCAGAAGTCGATCTCGTCGACATCGACGAGGCTGTGACCAACCTCGCCCGTCGCGACGTGCGCATGACGAATCTCAATCGCAATGCCCTGAACCGTTCCCAAGTCCGCATCCTCAACGAGGACGCTTTCCTGTTCATTCAGCAGGAGCAAATCCCCTACGGGGTCATCATCGTCGACCTGCCCGATCCCCGGTTCGATTCGCTGAGCAAGCTGTATTCGGTCGAAGGGTACCGGCTTCTCCGCAGGCATCTGGCTCGGGGGGGGATGCTGGTTACGCAGGCGACCAGTCCGTATTTCACGAGGAAGACCTTCTGGAGCATCGGAAAAACCCTGGCCGAGTCCGGGTTGCGCGCCGTTCCATACCACGTGCCGGTGCCGTCCCTGGGGGAATGGGGTTTTTTCCTCGCCGCGGATGCCCTTCCTCCCTTGACGGAGGCACCCCTGGCCGTGCCGACAAGCTACCTGCGGCGGGAAATGTTGCGGCCAATGACGGTTTTTCCGCCGGACATGAGACCGGTAGAGGTGGAGGCGAATCACCTGGACCGGCCTCTCCTGGCGCAGTACTATATGGAGGACTGGGGTCGCTGGTAGGTTCGGGACGTTCCCGCTGCTCGAATCCCTTCCCCGGAATGTGCCTCTGGTCGAATCGATATGGTGAGTTTCAAAAAGCTGTGGCGCCGCGACAAAGAGCCCGAGGTCGACCCGCTGGTCGACTACACCCTCGACAAGATGAGGATCGGCTTTTTGGTCGACTACGATCTCCAGACCTGGGAGGTAACCTCGATTACCGAGTACGACTACGATGGCCTGGAGACGGAAGAGTGGCAGCTTGCAAGCGGTGATCAGGTGCGCTTTCTCGAGCGTGCTGCCGAGGACGGCAAGGTGGAGTGGACCCTGACCCGGCGCATTCCCCTGCGCGATGTCGACGGGGATGTCGCCGGGACCATCCTAGACGAAGGGGAACCCCCTGAGCAGGTCTGGTTCGAAGACGGCAAGTACGCCGCGGTTGAATCCGGGTCCGGGTCCATGGTCGAGACAACGGGAGACCCGGGAGCGTCGGAGGCGCGGGAGTTCGTCAGTTGGAGCTACGAAGGAGAGGGCGCGCGCGTCCTCTACGTCGTCCAGTCCGGGGACCGCGATTTTTTCGCCTACGAAGGTGAGTATGTCGAAGAGTACCAGTTCACAAACATCCTGCCTGCCGGCTGATCCCACCCCGATTGCTTCCGATGCGGCCCCACGCCGGGACCGCGGCGCCTGCGGCTTGCTTCGGGTCGTAGGGGTGACCCTCTGTTTCGCCGGCATCTTCAGCTGCGGCAGGTCTGCCGATCCGGTGAACAGCCTGATCCGGGATCTGGGCCGCTACCCGGAATACTCGCTCATCGTCGACGACCTGCGCGTCGAAGACGGGTTCTTTCCCGACTATTTCATCCGGTTCAGAGTGCTGACCGCGTCCGGACAGCGGATCGCGGGGCGGGACACCCTCGTGTACGAGCCGAAAACCACGGAGTGGATGGAGGTTCCCGAGGAGACCTTCGCCCGCTACGAGCATTACCTGGGCATGGTGGTGTCGTCGAAATCCCCTGACGGCCGGACCACCGGGGTCAGGCAGGCTCATCCTCCGGGGTACCAGTATGTCGGCAATTCCCACTACGGACACTGGGGAGGCGGGGGATTCTGGCAGTTTTACGGCCAGTACGCCTTCATGAGCCAGATGCTGGGGGGATGGAACATCGGCCGGGGCGACTATCAGAACTACCGGCGCAACCACGAGCGCGGGCGTCCGTACTTCGGCCCCAAGGAAGGGGGACGGTCGGCCTTCGGCACACGCGGAAGCGTGACGCAGAAGACGCGTCCCAATTTTTACAATCGCTACCGCCAGCGTGTAAGCTCCGGGGGCCGCGGCTTCGGCACGCGTGCCCGGAGCGCCTCCATGCGAGGTGGATTCGGCCGGGGAAAATGAAATGTCCGGAAATCAAGTGATATGGCTCGGAACAATCCGAGGTTCGGCTGACAGCCGGGGAAGGATACGGTCGGCATGGCGGAACAACTGAGCTTCATGGCCCGCTCCGCGGTCTACGTCCTCGAAGCATTCGTGCTGATGTGGATCGCCAAGTTCGCCTATACCCGCATCTACCGGCGGGTCTCCCTGAAGGATGAGATCTTCGGGCGCTCCAACAGCGCCCTCGCGGTTTCCACCGCCGGGTACCTGCTCGGGATCTCAATTGCTCTAGGCGGGGTGCTCACCGGTCCATCCGCAGGATGGCAGGCGGACCTGACCTCCATAGCCCTCTTCGGTCTGCAGACGGTGGTGATGATGCTGATCGCCAGCTTTATCTGCGAAAAGCTGCTGCTGCCCCACTTCGACAACACCCGAGAGGTGGTCGAGGACCAGAACCTCGGGACCGCTTTCGTCGAGGCGGGATTACATATCGCCAATGGGCTGATTCTTCTGTCCATACAGCAGGGGGCGGGACCCTGGTTGACCGGAATCGCGTTCTGGGCAATTGCCCAGGTCGTTCTGCTGATGGCGGGACTGCTGTACGAATGGACCACGCCGCACAGCATCCACGACGAGATCGAGCGCGACAACGCCGCCGTAGGCCTGGCTTTCGGCGGGGTTCTGGTCGGCATGGGGAACATCGTCAGCATCTCGGTCGGCGGCGATTTCGCAGGGTGGGGGGAGAGCCTGCAGACGTTCGCCGCGGACGTCCTCTTCGGCCTGGTCGCTCTCTATATCATCAAGAAACTGACCGATCTGCTGCTCGCCCCAGGGGTGAGTCTCGCGAAGGAACAGACCGCGGAGACTCCGAGGACTGGAGCGGGACTGCTGGAGGCGTTCGGATACGTGGGCGGGTCGATGCTTATCGTCTGGGTCTTCTGATTACCGCTCTGGCTTCCGCTTCCCCGCTTCTGTAGCCGAAACCCGGGACGGGTCTCCTCTCCCTACCTGAAGTTCCCGAAACAAGAACTGCGAGCGTGAGGTTCGCAGGCGATTTCCCTGGCCGCCCGGAACAGGTCCTCCGGTCGTCCCGGGTGGGGGATGTGAACTTCAATACCTGACAGGCGGCATTAACTCCGGCGGCCAAGGGCGTCGTCCCTGCTCAGGTGGCGCTGGATGAAGAAGCCTGGGCCCCCGAAAGCCAGGTACGTCGCCGTGGAAATGGCGTGAAGGACGGTGGCGCATGCGAGGGCGGAGGTCAGTGGAACCGAGTACAGTAGGTTCAAGGCTTCGGCGAAAAAGAAGTGGTATGATCCGATTCCCCCGGATGTAGGCATGACCATCCCCAGCGAGGAGATCGCCGAGACCACGAAGGAGGCCAATATGCCCAGGAAATGGGGAGATTCGTCGAATCCGAAGGCGAGGAAGGCCTGGTAGATCATCAGCAGGTACCCGGCATTCAGCAGCAGCGAAGCGATCAGGATTTCCGTGTACGCAGACCGGGCGTGCAGTGCCTGAAGCCCGTGCACGAACGTATCGAGGAAGCCGGTAGCCCGTTCCGCCAGCCGGTGCGACAGCCGGTCGAGGATGGTGTGGACGCGGGCGACGGCCCTGTCGCGGTACACTGAAACCGCTACCAGCAGGATCAGGGTCACCATACAACCGGCCAAGGCCAGCAGCGCGAGCGGCTCCATCCAGGGAAAGGTGTTGTCGTTCTGTCCGCGCAGCAGCAGTATGGTTGCTCCGATCAGGAACACCAGCCAGAACATGTCGAGGGTGCGTTCGACGACCACCGTTCCCAGAACGGAGCCGATGCTGACTCCGCGTCTCCAGTTGAGACTCAGCGCTCGCAGAGCCTCCCCCGAGCGGGGAATGACGGTGTTTCCGGCGTAGCAGATAAGGAGGGCGAGGCAGGCGTCCAGCAGGGTGACCTCGCGTGTGAACGGACGCATCAGCGCGATCCAGCGCCAGGCGCGCAGGGCGATGGTGCCGAGTGTAGTCGCGACGATGACGGCGACCCAGGGTGGGGAGATCAGCTTGACCGACTCCCACAATGCCCGCGAGTCGATCCCCCGGAAAGCCCAGTACAGGAACATCCCCATGAGCCCCAGGCTGAGGAGGTAGCGCGCCAGCCGTTTGAATGAAGTGATCACCAGATAGGGGCCGCCGGTGGTTGCCTCAGAGCGACGCCGGGGCCACGAGGGGTTATCGCCGACCTGTCGGGAGACCGACCAGGAGCCTGGGCACCCGATTGGGGTTCCTCAAAGGGAATTCGGAAAGACAACGGTTTTGGTGCGCGCGATGTGGCGCGGATGGACGCAGCAGCGTTGAAGGGGGAAATCGCAGCTCAATCCAACCGTTTCTTTCGTGCGACCCCGCATCTCTTTCGGTGCCTTGTTCCTGCCCGGACACCAAGCGATGGAACTAGCGCTTGCGGTAGACTTCGTCTGGATCGAAAACCTGCTCGTCGTCGACAACCCATCCCTGGATTCCCTCGTCCCAACGCCGGAAATAGCAGGAATAGTAGCCGTATGCGCAGGCCGCCACCTTCTGACGCACCCTGATTTCAAGGGAGTTGCTGTCGCAGTTGATACGGATCTCCTCGACCTCCTGCACGTGGCCCGAGTCGACTCCTTTGGGAACCACCTCTCCCCGGGAACGCCGAAATACGTGCACCCTGCCCTCTGCAAGTGTCTTCTCGAGGGCCTCGGCGTTCATGTAGCAGAGAACGAGCAGGCGCCCCGATTCGCAGTCGGTTACCGCTGCCGGGACCAGACCTGAAGAATCTAATCGGACCTGGTCAACCAGAGACATCGCCATCTCCGCCGCGGTTCCGAGGAGGCGGGCCGGTCTTGCCGCGCCCCTCGAGCAGGTCGAGCAGCATGGCAGCTGCTTCTTCAGGGTTGCACGATGCCGTGGAGATCACCAGTTCGGGATTTTCGGGAGGCTCGTACGGGTCCGATACCCCGGTGAAGTTCGGGATTTCACCCGCTCTGGCCTTGGCGTACAGCCCCTTCGGGTCCCTCTCCTCACAGAGCTTCACAGGGGTGTCGATGAAGACCTCGAGGAAGTCTCCCTCCCCGAGACTGGCGCGCACATGGTCGCGATCTTCCCGGTAGGGGCTCACAAAGCTGCTCAACGTGATGATACCGGCATCGACGAACAGTTTACCCACCTCGCCGATGCGGCGGATATTTTCAGCGCGGTCCGCCGCGGAAAAGCCCAGGTTTGAATTGAGGCCGTGGCGGATGTTGTCCCCATCGAGGACATAGGCGTGGAAGCCCCGGGCGGCGAGTGCGTGTTCGGCGGTGAAGGCGATGGTGCTCTTTCCGGAACTGGGAAGTCCGGTGAGCCAGACAAGTACGCCGCTCTGGCAGAGTCGAGCCTCTCGCTGCGGCCTCGCCACGTGGCCTTCGTGCCAAGTTATGTTGGTTGCCTTGCTCTCAGCCGCTGACAATTCGTTCCTCCTTCGTTTCTGCGGGGTCGGCGTGAAACCGCCGACGGAGACTACCGGTCCATATCAGGAATTGTAAGGATTCAACCGTTCTGGCGCTGTCTCCCGCCGGGAATGGATAACGCTGCAAGCCAGGAAGCATGTTGCCGTGCCAGGAGGTAACAGAGCAGCCCCGAGTCCTGCCGGAAAACAGGCCTTACGCCACAATGTCCTCTTCGACATCCCCTACGAACGTCCCGGTTTCGGTGTCGCCGCAGCAGAGGCGCGCGATCGTCGACTTTTCGGCGAAGTCGAAGACGTGAAACGGCAGGTGGTGGTCCCGGGAAAGGATGACGGACTGCTGATCGACCACTGTGAGGTTGTTTCGCAGGATCGTATCATAGCTCATGCGGCGATACATGCGGGCGGACGGTTCCTTCCGTGGGTCGGCGGTGAAGATCCCGCGTGCCCTGTTCTTTGCGAAAAGGAGACCGTTGCAACGGGTTTCGAGGGCTCGTTGCGCCGCGGTGTAATCGGTGGTGACGTAAGGGTTGCCGGTACCGCCTGCGAAGATGACGATGTAGCCCTTTTCGAGGTGATGGATGGCGCGCAGACGAATGAACGGTTCGGCGACCGTGTTGACGGGGATGGCGGTCATGACGCGGACTTCAACGGATGAGTTGGAGCGCCCTTTGAGGACGCCTCGCAACATCAGACTGTTAATGATCGTCCCCATCATGCCGATGTTGTCCGCCTCGGCGCGCTCGATTCCCCACTGTGCGGCGAGATGGCCGTGAAAGATGTTGCCACCCCCAATAACGATCGAGATCTGAACCCCCCGGGCATGCAGGGCGAGGATCTCGTCGGCAATATGCTCCAGTGACTCGGGAGAGAATCCGAACTCCCGCTCCCCCGAAACCGCCCGCCCGCTCAGCTTCAACAAGACCCGTCCGTATTTCATCCAGCTTGCCCCTTCCTGGTTTCCAACTGGTTGTGCGCCAATAAAAAGGCCGCCTACAAAAGGCGGCCTTTCGAGACTTCCCGGGATTCCGGATAGCGTTTGACGAGAGTATCGACTTCCGCGTTGAAGCGGCTCACCTGGTCGGGGGCACCGCCGACAAAATCGCGATTGCCGAGAATCTCCTCTATCTCCCGGGTCGTCAGCGGAATGCGGTCGTCCTCTCCGAGCCGCTCGACCAGCCCGCTGCCGTCGGTTTCACGGCCGTCCCGCATGCGCAGGGCGGCGTCGACAGCCAGTTCCCTGACCGCCTCGTGGACCTGCTCGCGACCGGCACCCCGTCGCACCGATTCCATCAGCAGGGTGGTGGTGGAAAGGAAGGGCATGTATTTCTCCAGCTCCCGCTGCAGGGCGCCCGGGTAGACCCCCATGTCGTCAACCACGTGCAGGGCGGTTTCGACCATGCCGTCGAAAGCGAAAAAGGAGTCGGGCAGGGCTACCCTGCGCACCACGGAGCAGGCGACGTCCCCTTCGAACCACTGGTCGCCGACCATCCCGGCCGCCATCTGCACGTACCCGGAAAGGACAACCTCCAGCCCGTTGATGCGCTCGCTGCTGCGCGTGTTCATCTTGTGCGGCATGGCCGAGGACCCGACCTGACCTTCCGCAAACCCCTCCGTCGCGGTTTCCGCTCCCGCCATAAGGCGCAGGGTGCGCGCAAGATTGGCGATGCCGCCCCCTAGTTGGTAAAGGCAGCTGATGACGTCGAAGTCGAGGCTGCGGGGATAGATCTGGCCCACCGCGATGAGCTGTCCCCGGAACCCCAGATAGGTGAAAACCTTCTGCTGCAGCCGGGAGAGCTTGTCGACGTCCCCTTCGAACAAGGTCAATTGATCCAGGCCGGTACCTACTGCCCCTTGCAATCCGCGAAGGGGGTAGCGCTCGATCAGTTCCTCGAGCCGGCGGAAGGCGATCACCATCTCCTGGCCGAACATGGCAAGCCGTTTGCCCATGGTGGTCGGCTGGGCCGCGGCGTGATGGGTGCGACCGACGACGGCGAGGGTCTGCCACTCGCTGCTGCGCCGGCTCAGTAAGTCGAGCAGGTGGACGTACTTCGGCGCGATGAGCTGTAGACTTCTGAGGATCTGGAACTGCTCGACATTGTCGGTGAGATCGCGGCTGGTCATCCCCTTGTGGATCTGCTCGTGACCGGCCAGGGCGCAGAATTCCTCGATTTTCGCCTTTATGTCGTGCCTGGACTCGGCTTCACGCCGGCGGATCGAAACGAGGTCGATCTGTTCCTTTGTGCGCTCGTACGCGTCGATAGCTGCTGCGGGAACGTCGAGGCCGAGATCGCGCTGTGCCTTGAGCACGGCTATCCACAGCTCTCGCTCGAGCAGAATCTTGCCGCGTTCGGACCACAGATAACACAACGACTGGCTCGCGTAGCGAGATGCCAGAACGTTGGCAACGCGGACCGTCATCGGGCGATCATTGCGATTGTGGTGTTTCGATGTTGTAGCAGGGGAGGGGAGAGACGACACGGGAAGCCGCATGAGCCACATCGGAAACTACCTGGCTGGAGCCGATCCGGAACCTGGGGCAAGCTGCAACCATGGTGGCAGATAATAACCATTGAAATCGATGGTCGCCAGCGGCAGAAAGGCACCGATAGCCTGTCAGATCAACCCGAAAGCGTGCCAGTAGAGGACGTTGAGGGGACACAACACCAGGGCAGAGAAAATGGATATGGTCATCATGCAAGCCACGAGCTGTCCCATGGTGAAACGCCCGGACCCGAGGGCGACCATGAAAGGCGCGGACTGGTACGGCAGGAAAACGAGGGTCGTGGCCATGGCGACGCTCATGGCCGCGGCTACCGGTGATAGTCCGAGGAGGCCGCCGAATTCGAGCATGGTCGGGGTCACCACGGCCGCTACCGCGGCGATATCCATCAGGAAATCCAGGGGCAGCACCACTGCGGTTATCGCCAGGTGCTGCGCCGGCACCGGGAGCGACTCGATGTCGGCGCGGGAAAGCATGTAGTCCAGGGCGAGCCCGGTGAAGCCGCTCTGTTGCAGGATCGTGCCGATCCCGAAGAGCGCCACGAGATAGAACAGGAAGGGGAGATTGGCCTCGCGGATCTGACTGACGCGAAGCGGTCCCCACCGCGGCAGAACGCACGCAACCACGAGGACGAGTCCTATGTACACGGGGGGCACATGGTGCAGTGAATCGGTCGCCCACAGCGCTACCCCCGAAAGCAGGATCCCAAGCATGCGGCGCTGGCTTCTGTCCAGGGGGGGAGCAGGGGTCCTCAGCTCCTGTCCCCAGTCGGATGGGGCCAGACGGCGTGCGAAAAGGAGCCAGACCACTCCGACGCAGAGGGAGGTGCGCATGACACCGATGACGGGAAACATCCACTGCAGCCACTCCCCCCAGAAGAGAACGCGACCGGTTGCCTCTTCCAACCGTCCGGCGACCACGAGGTTGGGCACCGCCCCCGTGAGGATGCCACAGCCCCCGTAGTAGGTGCTGCAGACCAGCGACAGCAGAATGGTCGCTTCGAGAAGAGGGTTGTTTTTGCCGCGGTCGCCCTCGATCAGGGCGACGCCGAAGGGCACCAGAAGCATGACCCGCACGACTCCGGAAGGGATGAGGATCGCGGCGGCCAAGCCCAGGGCGTGAAGTGAAACGAGCAGGCGAAACCTGCTGCCTCCCAACACGCACCTCGCCCTCGCTGCAAGGGCGCGATCGAGCCCCGATGAGCTGAGCGCAAGACTGATCACCAGACCAGCGAATACGAGCCAGACCGCGGGATTGGCGAACGGCTGAAAAGTCTCCTTGAAGGAGAGCAGCCCCGTCAAAGGTATCAGCAGCAGCAGGAGGAGGGAGGTCAGCTCGATCGGAATCGGCCGCGCAGTCCAAAGGATCACCGCGCAGACAGTCACCCCGAGGGAGCGCTGGGCCGCAGGAGAAAGGAGATCGAAAGGGGCCGCAAGCCCGGTACCTAGCAGGGCCAGTGCGAGGAGGGATGGGACGACCTTCCCGATGGAAAAACCGCCCTCGAGCGCCATAGTCGCACGCGACCGGAAACGCACGGGGAACTACGGGCGCACCACGGAACCGTCCGCACGCCGATCCTCGGCGGCGTAACTCGGACGAGGCCTGTCGAAAAGGGCAGATGCTTTCTCCTCGTCGATGTCGACGCCGAGCCCGGGGTTGTCGCTGGGATAGAGGTACCCGCCTTCCAGCACTGCATGGCCTGGGAAGGCTTCGAGTTCCTCTTCGCTGAAGTGGTTCTCCTCCTGAATGCCGAAGCTGGGGGAAGCCATATCGAGATGCATTGCAGCCGCCTGGTTCACGGGATCGTTGTCACCTCCTTCCTGCCAGGCGGTCTGAACCCCGAAGAATTCGCACAGGGCGGCGATCTTGCGACAAGGGGTGATCCCACCTGCCTTCGACACCCGCACGCGCACGTAGTCTATCAGCCGCTCGGATATTAGGGGCACGTACTCGTGAGGGTTGACGAACAACTCACCCATCGCCTGCGGAGTCGTGCACTGCTCTCGGATCATCCGGAACCAGGCGATCTGTTCCGGCGGCAGCACGTCTTCGAGAAAGAACAGGCGGTAGGGTTCCAGCAGCTTCGACAGCGCCACGGCGCTCTGCGGCCTGAGGTGCTCGTGCACGTCGTGAGTAAGTTTGGGCCCGAAACCGAGCCTCGCCCGGAGGTGTTCGAACATTTTCGGGATGGTTTCCAGGTACGCCTCGTCATCGAAGACCTGGGCGGCCGGCCAGGCGCCTTTCGGCCGCCCGGCGCGCTCCGACTCGATGAAACCGCCCCCTCCGTACCCGCCCATCTGGCAGCGGACCACGGGATACCCCTCTTCGAGGTAGCGCTGGATATCATCGCCGAGGCTCTCGAAATCGTTCCCGCTGGCGTGGGCGTAACAGGGCACAGCGGTGCGGCAGCGCCCACCGAGCAGTTCGTAGACCGGCATGCCGGCCTCTTTCCCCTTGATGTCCCACAGTGCCATGTCGATGCCTCCGAGGAGGACATTGAGAATCGAGCTGTTGCGCCAGTAGGCGCTGGTGTTGGTGCTCTGCCAGATATCCTCGATATCAGCGGCGTCGCGGCCGATCAAACGGGGGGCAACCACCTCTTCCATGGCCGTTACCACGGCAGAAGAGTGGTGGTAGTCGTTTGCGGAACCGATCCCCCACAGGCCTGGCTGGTCGGTGATCACCTTTACGATGACCCAATGCCCGCCCGCCCGGCTCCTGATGCAGCGAATCTCCTTTATCTTTGCCACTCTTGAGGTGTCCTCCTTGGCTGGGAGCCAGCGTCGCCGGTTCAATCTATTTGCCGACGAAAAGCAGGCTTAATTCCGGCACGTAGGTGATGACCAACAGGGCGGCCAGCAAAATCCCGAGAAAGGGGAGTGATGCCCGGTAGAGGGTCAGCACGGATTGGTCGAACCGAGCGCTGGCGATGAAGAGGTTGATGCCTACTGGTGGGGTCGAGTACCCGATTTCGAGATTGGTCAGGAAAATGATGCCGAGATGAATGGGGTGGACGTCGTAGGCGGCGGCGATCGGCAGGACCAGGGGGACGACGATTACGAGGGCGGCGAACATGTCGATCATGCAGCCGACTGCCAGCAGGAAGAGATTCAGCAGAATGAGAAACAGAAAGCGACTGGAGATTTCCCCCTGGATGAAGGCCAACAGACGCGTGGGGATCTCGGCGTCGACGACGTAGTTGGTGTATGACAATGCCGCGGCGAGAAGGATGAGGATGCTGCCTACGAGGACCATGGTATCGCGCGCGATGGCAGGCAGTTGGCGCAGCGGGATTTCGCGATGGACGGCGACCTCGATTATGAAGACGTAGAGCGCGCTCAGGGCAGCCGCTTCACTCACTGCGATGTAGCCGCCGTAGATGCCGGCTACTACCACCGGCGGCAGAAGGAGCTCCCAAGCGCTGGCGCGCACTGCCCGAAGGGCGCGGGTTGCGGAGAACGCATGCCGCCGGTCCGGTGCAGTTCGCCTCCCGACCATGTAGCTGTAGATCGAAAGGGCCAGTACCAGCATGAGGCCGGGAAGTATCCCGGCGACGAAAAGCTGATCTACGGGAGCTTCGGCGACGATTGCGTAGAGGATGAGCGGTATGCTTGGAGGGAACAGCAGTCCCAGCGAGCCGGAGGTCGTCAGCAGGCCGAGGGAAAACCGCTCTGGATAACGGGCGGCTTTCAGGGCCGGATACAGTAGCCCCCCGAGGGCGACGATAGTCATTCCCGAGGCCCCGGTGAAAGCCGTCAGCAACGCACAAACTGTCAGGGCCATGATCGCCAGACCGCCCGGAAGCCAACCCAGCAGCTCCTCCGAGAGCCGCACCAGACGCCGCGCGGCGTCACTGTGAGAGAGGAGGAAGCCGGTAAAGGCGAACAACGGTATCGCCGACAGCACCGGGGTGTCGGCGAGTCTGTACATCTCGATGAAGAGGATGGTGAGATCGAGCTCGCCGGCAGCAAAGCCGGCCAAGGCCAGCGCGGCGATGATGACGAACAGCGGGGTGCCGGAAGCGGCGAGCAGGACCGCGGCGAGGGCGGTCACGGACCTTCATCCGGCGATTTTGCCCGGAGCCAGTTTCTGCAGCCCTGCACTCCGAAGCGGAAGGCGAGGACGGCGAAGGTAACGGGGAAGATGAGTTGAAGCACCCAGGTTGGCACGGCGAGATCGCCGGCGGAGCCAAAGGTCCGTTCGTCGTTGACGAAACGCACGGCGAGGTGACAGAGAAGGATGCAGGTCCCGCATGCGAACAGAGAACCGAGGCCGTCCGCCCACTCCCGCAGGCGAGGGGGCAGCGCCCGCAGAACAGCGTCAATGCGCAGATGTCTGCCACTCCGGGCGGCCACGCCCGCGCCGACGAAACCCGCCCACAACACAAGGTGGCGGATTGCCGGATCCCCCCACAGCAGTGTCAACCCGAACAGGTTGCGCAACAGGATCTCACCCACCGCCAGCAGGACGAGGGAGAATGTCAGGAGGGCGAGGACGCCGTCTTCGATGCGGTGCCAGGGAGCCCGGTAATCCGACATAACCCTACCCCTATGGTTGGGCCTCGCCCTGACGATGCCGGTACTCGCCCAGATATCTTCGAACCATTTCGTATGATTCGTCCGAGAAGGCGCGACCTTTGAGCTCGGGCAATGAATGGGCTACAACCTGCTTGAACAGTTCGACCTCCAGAGCGGGAAAGTCCACCGCGACAACCCCGTGGTCGGTTATCACTCGCAGGGCATCCTCGTTTTCTGAGCGGTTGAGAATCCTCTGTGAGCGGATGTGGCGCTCGGAAACCTCTTGGAGGATTTGCTGATGCTCCTCCGAGAGTTTGGCAAACGCACGGCGGTCGACGAGGAAGGCGCCGAGAACGTAGTTGATCGGCAGGGTCGTATAGTAGCCGACGCGGGTGAACCATTGGAGCACGATCGCCGCGGCCGGGGAGGTGTAAACCACTTCGACGAGGCCGGTTTGCAAGCCGAGAAGCACATCGGGAATCGACAGCGGCACGGAGGTTACGCCGATCTTGGCGAACAGGACCTCGCTTACCGGCTCACCCTGCAGCCGCCAGACCTTCAGACCGCGAATGTCGTCTACCCCGGCGATCGGCTGCTGCGAGAAAAGGTACACGAAACCGATATCGAACCACCCGAGGAGGATGTAGCCCTTGCCGGCGTACCCGCGGCGATAATACTCCTGGGTCCCGGCAAGGACATGCTCGATCTCGTCGTAGCCCTCGAACAGGAAGGGGATCTCGAGGGCGAGGACGTCTGGAAAGATCGTGCTGGTGCCGGTTCCCCCGAATCCACCGCCGTGCAGTTGTCCGACCCTGATTTTACGGATCATCACGTCCTCGTTACCCTGGACGCCTCCCGGATAGATCTTCAGGCGCACCTTGTTTTCCGTGCGTTCTCTCACTTCGCTGTCGATGTCGCGAAAGGTTTGCACCCAGCCGCTCCCATCGGGAGCCAAGGTGGCGATTTTGAGGGTCTGGCCATGGGCGAGACCCGTCAGGCCGATTGCTATCGCCGCCGTCGCGGAGATCAGGTACTTGCGTGTAGCGCGGTCTGAGGTCGCTATGCAGACTGGTGTCTTTGGGGTAGTATCCACAGCTCTTTTCGGAGAATCGTGGTCAGACTCAGTCGCCCATTTCGCCGATTCCGGGTTGAGTCGGAGACTGGCTGCTGGCCGCGGCGAAATAAAGTTGATTCGGCTTGGACGCCCGGCTTGTGACGGCGATACAGTCCCAGACAGGCGTTCGCCTTCTCCTTCAAAGCGACTTTTCACTCTAGAAAATATCGTCGGTTGCCAGCAGTAGCCGGCGGGCTTGGCGATGGGCAGCCTCGTTTTGCAAGGTCAGCTCCGGGGCCGAGCCGGTTGGAATGGCGAGAGCCCGCTCCAGCAGGGAGACGTAGAGTTCTCTGTCGAATTGCTGCACCGCGTAGAACTTGGCCATCTGGACGAAAACAATGGCCGATTGCTCCTCCGTCAATTCCAGGGCCCGCTCGAAATGGAACCGGGCTTTCTCCGGTTTGCCTCCCAGCATCGGCGGGAGGGCGGCGTGGTAGACGCCGAGAAAGATGTGAGGGCTGCCGCCCTGATAGGTTTCGTCCTGTTCCAGCACCCATTCCATCAACAGTATAACGCGCGGGAGATCCGCCAGTGCCGCCATCGATCCGGTGTTCAGGCTGATCCATGCTCCCCAAGCGCTCGCTGTCCAGAAAACAGCCTCTAGGTCTTTCCTGTCGAGGATTATGGTGATTTTTGCGAAATCCCGGTAGGGGGCATTTAAGAGCCCTGCGGCGCGGTCGTTACCCAATACTGCCCGGCGACCGAAATCCATTGCCCGGCTGTAGACCCGGTGCGCGCGCTCCGGATCTTCGGCCTCGACGAGGACACCGTAGCTGGTATACCCCTTTGCAGCTTCGATCAGGAGCCTGCGGTTGTCGGGGTCCTCTTCGATCATTCCCTCAAGCAGCAGCAGGAACGTCGGAACTGCCTGGGAAACAAGCGTGACGTCATCGTGTTTCGCCGTTGCCGCGGCGACATCGGCCATCAGGGATCCTGCGAGGCTGCTGCGGGCGTAACCGCACCCGGTGGAGGCCAGCGCGGCTAATACCATTAGAAAGCAGAGAGTCCAGCTGTAGCTGTGCATGAGGATTCCTGAGCTACCGGGCGCACCAGCCTCCGTCGACTACCAGCAGGTGGCCGTGAATGTAGTCGCCAGCTGCGGAGGAGAGCAGAACCGCGGCCCCCTTGAGGTCATCCGGATCGCCCCAGCGCCCCGCGGGAATGCGCTCGAGAATCGCCTGCGAGCGGGAGCTGTCTGCCCGAAGAGCCGTGGTGTTCCGGGTTACCATGTAGCCGGGGGCAATTGCGTTTACGTTGACGCCGTGAGGTGCCCATTCATTGGCCAGCGCCTTGGTCAGCTGCGCGATAGCCCCTTTGCTGGCGGCGTACCCGGGAACGAGAATCCCTCCTGAAAAACTGAGCACTGAAGCAGTGGAGATGATCTTCCCGCGACCCTGCTGCAGCATCAGCTTGCCCGCTGCCTGGCTGCCGAACCAGACGGCGTCAAGATTGACGCGCAGGACCTCGTCCCAGGCTTCTTCAGGGTGTTCGGCGGCGGCGTCCCGGTGGATGATTCCCGCGTTGTTGATAAGGATGTCCAGCCGTTTCTGCCAGCCGTGGGCAGCGGATACGGCTTTCCGCAACTGGCGTCGGTCGCCGACATCGCACTCCAGGGCGAGAAAACGGCCCCCACAGGCTTCGACCGCTTGCTCGACCTCGGCAAGATTGACCCGTTCGCGGCTGATTCCGACGATATCCGCTCCAGCTTCCGCTAGACCCTCCGCCATGGCCTTTCCAAGTCCGAAACTGGCCCCCGTCACCATGGCGATGGAGTCGTCTAGACGGAATCGATCCAGCACCGATTTCATACTGCCTCCATCATGTCTTGCCGGGGGCGACGAAGTCGCGAACTCGGGAAAGGAGATCCTCCGCGAACCTCCAGGGATCCTCGGCATTCTCGCAATCTTTGAGCAACTCCAAGGATTGGCGCAGATCGTTTCCTGTCAAGCCGTACAATTCAGCGAAGAGCTCCTGGCGGCTGTTGTAGCGTCGATAAGATAGAAGGCGGGCGTTGTTAATTTCCCATTCGAGAAATCCCCGGTATCGCGAAGGATCGGAAAACTTCGGGAGTTTTGCTTCGAATCGCCGCTGCCATGCGCGGAAAAGGTCGATCCGCAAGCGAAGCACCTGTTTCCGTTGCAGTTGCTGGTTGTAGAGACTGTCGAGGTCGGCGACCACCTCCTGCATGAAAACCCGGAACAGCTCGACATCGGCGCGACGAGCCCGTGCCTGGGCCACCGCTTCGCTGCCGACTCCGTAGCGGTGCTCAAGGAAGCGGAGGGAGCCGACGTTTCCGACGTACGTCGCCAGGCTTTCGTTGAAATCCGTGTGATCGGGAACGTAAATCGCAGAGTGGGTGAGTTCATGGATGATGAGGTCCGCAAGGGCATCCTCCGGATACTGTAACATGGTGCTGAGCACCGGGTCGGCAAAAAACCCGAGTGTGCTGTACGCCGCTACCGGTCGTGCAATGGCGTCGTACCCGCCTGCTCTGAGGGAATCCCTTTCGGCGATCGCCAGTTCACGCCGGAAGAACCCCTTGTAGGGTACGGATCCCGCGATGGGAAAATGCCATTGGTAAGGCTCGAAGCGGTCCGGTGGCGAGGCGCTTGTATTCCAGAGAACAGGTAGGCCTTCGGTGTCCAAAAAACAGCTGTAGTTGTCGGAGGCAGTCAGTCCGATCTTCTCGAAAGCGTAGGCTTTGACGTCGGAAACGAACTCGAGCCTTTCGACTACTGTCGCTCCGACAGATTTCTCACGGACCAGTTCCGGGATGGGTCGGCAGTTGAGAATCAGCCTCAACTGGCCTTTTGTGAGATGCCAGAAATAGGGAAGGTCGCCTACCCGAAAGCCGCATCCGAGCATGGCGCCGAGAGTGAATATCGCCACGATACTCACCAGCCCGAGCCGGCGCGTGCGCACCCGTTCACCGGTTCGCATGCGGGTCAAACCTCGTTGGCAGGTTGGAAATTGCAGAATGTGCGAAAACTGGGAGAAAGAAAACGAGGGATTCGCGCGCGAAAGCCTGCCGCGGCCCGAATCCCATTCGTCGCGAGACAAGGCCTCTGCTTCACAAAGCCTTCATCGCCTGATCCCGACCCGATTTCGCCACAGTCGATTGCGGATCGACCAGCAAGGCATTGTCGAACTGCTCTACAGCGAGCCGAGGTTCTCCCAGTGCGATCAGCACCTCTCCGAGGCCGATGTAGGCATCGAGGAAGTTGATGTTGAGTTCAATTGCCCGTTCGTACGCCGCCCGCGCTTCGGAGTAGCGTCCTAGTGCAGCAAGGGTGTGGCCAAGGTAAAAAAACCCGAGGGAGTAGTTGGGAGCGGACTCGGTAGTGCTTTTGAAGTGCTCGAGTGCCTCTTCCCTTCGGCCTTTTTTCAGGGCGATTTCTCCGAGACCTGTCGAAGCGAGGGGATGGTTCGGTTCGATCGCGAGAGTGCGCTCAAAGGCTGTGATCGCGTCGCGCAGCTTGTTGTTGGCGAGGGAATTCCGACCTTGAGAATAGGTGAGGTAGGTCGCCCTGCGCCGATACCTGGCCGCCAATTCCGATCTTTTCTGCTGGTGAAACGATTCAGCCAGTCCAACAAGGGCCTCGACGTTCAGGCTATCGATGTGCAGGATCATGCGAAAGCTGGCAATCGCCCGGAACGGTTCTCCCTTCTTGAGATGATCCCGGCCGCGTTTCGCAAGCAGATCGATCTGTTCCGATGGTCCGGGTGGTGACTCGGCTTTCTCGTTGCAGCAGAGTAGAGCAACAGCACAAATTGGGGGTAGAAAGCGGGTGATATTCAGGTCGTGCGAGTGAGGATTGTGGCAGTGACGTGTTGGTTGTTCGGCACTCTTGGGAGTTGGGGCGCTACGGGGACGTGAGGATTTTTTCCCCGTCGAATATGGTGTTGCCTTCTGTGTCGAGGACCTTGCCGTCATCCGTGAACTCGTACTTCATGGACTGGCCAAGGGTGAGGTGTCGCCGAACCTCGTTGAGGTCACGATCGTATTTTTCGATCAGTTTCTCGATCGGACCTTCGAAGCTGGTCGCCCTCCACTTCGGACGGTCCTTGTCGCGCTCCTTGCGTTCGTCTGAAGTCATGATCGGTAGGCGTTCCGCTGCTGGGGCGAACCGACCGGCGACCTCCTGCTGTCGCCTGTATTTCTCGTGGCGTTTCTCGGATTCGCTCAGCATTTCTTGGGGAACTTGGCTCAATCCATCCGGTTCGCCGGCACCCGATTCGCGACGAAGCTCGTTCAGGCGACTCTTGGCGTCATCCGCTTCCCCTTCTAGGCGTCGCTCCTGTTCCGCCTCGAGACTGGGATCGGTGCCGATTTTTCGAAGCACGGAGCGGGCAGCGCGGTTCATTCTGGAGCCTCCCTTGCGACTATTGTGTTGTCAGCATAGACGTAGATGTTCGGGAACTGCGACCATCCTTATGCCGTGAAATAATATAAGGTTAGCATCATCTATGCGAAACGTTGCCAGTTGGCGAACCCGAACGGTGTCCTTATCTTTCCGCGCGCCTCGCATATGTCGAAATGAAGGTTCGGCGCTCTGTTTGGCACCTCCGCGTAGACGCTTTTTTCGCGGCGAGTCATCCCTTCGGATCCCCGAATTCTGAGAAGGGCTGGGGGGTTCTGGGCGTTCTGCCGGCCCGTCGGCAAGCTGGAAGCCGAAGCACATAGTCCCGAAATTCAAACAAACGGCTGTTTGTGAACGCCGAGCGTGAAGAGGGAGAGTATTCCTGCAATGGCTTTCCTGAATGGATTTCTTTCCAACGACATCGGAATTGACCTCGGTACCGCCAACACTCTGATATACATCAAGGGCGAGGGTATCGTATTGAACGAGCCGAGCATCGTGGCGCGGCACATAATAACGAAAAAGACCATTGCCGTCGGAGCCGAAGCCAAAGAGATGATGGGCCGTGAGAATTCCGAGATCGAGACGATACGGCCATTGAAAGATGGGGTCATCGCCGATTTCGAAGTCACCGAAGAAATGATTCGGCATTTTATTCGTAAAGTGCAGCGCAACAAGCTGTTCGTGCGGCCAAGGATCATCGTCTCCGTCCCTTCCGGAGCCACCCAGGTGGAGAAGCGGGCGGTTCGGAATTCCTGCGAGAGGGTGGGGGCCCGCGATGTCTACTTGGTCAGTGAACCGATGGCGGCTGCCATCGGGATCGGTCTTCCGGTCGAGCAAGCAGTCGGATCGATGGTGATAGACGTCGGTGGAGGCACAACGGAGATCGCCGTTATCGCTCTGTCCGGAATGGTAACTCCCGAATCGATCCGCGTTGCAGGTGATGAGATGGATCTCGCCATCATCGAGTGGATGCGCAAGAAGTACAATCTGCTGATCGGTCCCCGCAATGCGGAGCAAGTGAAATTCCAGATCGGTTCGGCCGTTCCGCTGGAGCCCGAAGAGGAAGCGCCGGTACGCGGCAGAGATCTCGTAGCGGCGATTCCAAAGACGCTGACCGTAGACTCCCGAGAAATACGGGAGGCCCTGAGTGAACCTGTCGAGCAGATCATTGCGGGGGTGCGCCGCGCCTTGGAAAGGACTCCACCCGAATTGGCGGCTGACATCCTCGACCGCGGCATGGTTCTCAGTGGCGGTGGGGGAAAGCTGCGGGGTTTGCGCGAGCGTTTGATCGAGGCGACGAGCCTGCCTACCTATCTAGACACGGAAGATCCCCTTTCCGCTGTGGTCCGCGGAAATGCGCGCGTCCTCGATGAGTTCGATCGCTACCAGAAGGTTCTTTTCTGACGCTGCTGAGGTACTGATTTCGCGCCTCGCTAGGGGTATGCTGCTGTCGGCAGTTCGGAAACAGGGCGGCTCGTGAGAGCGCTGAATGCCTAACAGAAGTCGTCTTGTCATCTTCATCCTAGTAGTTCTGTCTCTGACGATGATGGGACTACCCGAAGTGCACCAGAACAAAATTTCCGACTACTCCCGGTCCACAATTCTGAATTCGGGGCAGTGGTTATTCTCCCGGGTAGCCAGATATTCGCGGAGTGAGAGGAAATCCCGCTACCTGCTCGCCGAGAACGTCCGTCTTTCACTGGAAAACATGCAACTGCGAGAGGCCGCCGAAGAGAATCGCCGCCTGCGATTGGAGCTTGAGTTTCCACAACGAAGGCCGTTCAGCAACCTGATTCCGGCCGAGGTCATTGGGAGGGACCCTGATCAGCTGTACGACACCATCGTCATCAACGCCGGAAGCAACGCAGGAATCGAGACCGAACAGCCGGTTGTGACGGCAGCGGGTCTGGTGGGCCACGTAATTCACGTCGGGGAGAACGCTTCTACAGTTCAGTTGATAATGCGTTCCCGAGTCAGTTCCGTGGTACAGCGGGGCCGCGCTCAAGGGATCATTTCGTGGGTTCCCGGGGGGAGGTTTCAGCTTCGGTACGTCGATGCAAGCAGCATTATCGAGCCAGGTGATCGCGTCGTTACATCAGGTCTCGGCGGTCGATATCCCAAGGGTATTACAGTCGGCTATGTCACCGAGGTCAAGGAACAGCAGAAGGACCCTCTTTTCAAGGCAGTATTCCTGCAGTCGGATGTCGACTTCTGGGACTTGGAAGAGGTTTTCGTCATGGGTGACACAGCCGTCCGGTGACGGGTCGTCCCCTGTAGATGAAACGGCGTAAGCGTCTGGACCTGAGCGTGATAGCGTGATTCATGAGCATTTTAGTCCCTTGACAACCCCCGTGGGTTTGGTTATCATCAGTATTCGATCTATTGTCTCGTCGCAGAAATATGTCGCCATTGGGACGCCGAGGCGCCCGGCTCACGGCGTCCCAATTATGACAATCTATCTCTGCGACGGGACACTAGCTCAGAAATCCGATTGAAGTTCGAGGTGGGCTCCAGAACGGATCGTAGACCAACAGACGTTTTGGTTTTCTCAGTGTATCATACCTAAATGAAGGATGTTTCGAAGCCTTCGCGTTATGGTTGACAAAGGGAGGAGCGGTCTTGACCAAGGCTGATATCGTTCGGCAGATCGCCCATGCCACGGGCTTGACGAAAACCGACACGGCAGCAGTGGTCGATGGCTTTATCGAATCGGTGGTCGATGCGCTGCAGAGTGGGGAGCACATCGAGATCAGGGGATTCGGAACTTTCAAAGCCATTAGCAGGGCGCCGCGAACTGGTCGCAATCCTCGTACCGGGTCAGAGGTCAAGATATCTAGGCGTCGAGCGCCCGTTTTCAAACCATCCAAGGAACTGAGGGGCCGTGTGGAAAATAGCGGTTCCCCGACAGGAGCAAAGAAAGATGCCGTGTGGGAAGAAGAGAAAGCGGCATAAGATCAACACACACAAACGCAAAAAGCGTTTGCGAAAAAATCGACACAAGAAGCGCGCTCTGTAAGCGTTTTGGTCGCTTCGACCGGGATTCGGTCGCAGTTGCGAGCTATTAGCTCAGCTGGATAGAGCGCTAGCCTCCGGAGCTAGAGGTCACAGGTTCGAATCCTGTATAGCTCGCCATTTCTTCCGTTTCGTGAGGTAGACAGGTCGTCGGGGTGTGGCGCAGCCCGGAAGCGCACCTCCTTGGGGTGGAGGTGGTCGCAGGTTCAAATCCTGTCACCCCGACCATCTTTTCACAAATGGGTCATGGGTCATCGCCCCTCGCAGGGTGAACAACTCATGGCCCATTTACCATTTAAGTACGTGCACAACGTCGGCATTCGGGGTGTAGCGCAGTCCGGTTAGCGCACCTGCTTCGGGAGCAGGGGGTCGGCGGTTCGAATCCGCCCACCCCGACCATCCTAATACTCCTTTGATCAGAACATGATTGCAGGAGTTTTTGGTTCCATCTCTCAAGGCGGGTCGTTGCGGAACGGATTTGCCCGAAATGGCATCAGAACCGACCCTTGCCTGATCGCGTAGAAAAACGAGAAACAATCGTAATTACCGGCCCTACAGCTGTGGGAAAGTCATCCCTTGGACTCCAATTGGCGCGGGCTTTCAATGGCGAGATAGTCTCCGTAGACAGCTGTCAGATCTATCGTTTCATGGATATCGGTACTGCCAAGCCGTCCCGGGAAGACCAGGAACAGATCGTCCACCATTTCATCGACATTTGCAATCCCGACGAATATTATAGCGCAGGCAGATTCGCTCGCGAGGCGCGACCCCTGATTTCGGCGCTCCACAGTCGGGGGACTATGCCGATAGTGATAGGGGGATCTGGTCTGTACTTGTCAGCCCTCGTAGACGGACTGTTCGAGACCGACATCCCCACTCCCGATCTTAGGAAAACGTTGACAAGCAAGCTTGAAGAAGAAGGTCTGGCAAGTCTCCATCATGAACTGGGCAAGCTCGATCCCATCGCTTATGCCAGCATATCCCCTAACGATACGCCCCGCATCCTGCGGGCCCTCGAGATCTCCCTGGGGACCTCGGAAAATCGGTCGCAACACTTTCGACTGCATTCGCAGACAGGGCTTCCAGATACACCGATGATGTTCGGTTTGTGGCGCGATCGGGAAACCTTGTACCGGCGCGTGAATGACCGCGTCGATAGGATGATGGCCGAGGGATGGATGCGTGAAACCGCCAAGCTACTGGAAATGGGATTCACCAGATCCAGTGCAGGTTTCGGTTCACTTGGGTATGATGAACTTGCCCGTCATCTCGAGGAAGGAACCAACTTGGCGAGAGAGGTTGATGCGATCAAACAGCGCTCGCGCAGGTATGCCAAGCGCCAAAATACCTGGTTCAGAAAAGACCGGCGCCTGCGCTGGCTCGATCTCAACCGCCTTGGACAACAAGGGACGTTCGATCGAGTTGCAGCTCAGGTGGGCTGGCGTCGAGGGAACTGCTGAAATAGCATGGCATACCTCCACTTTCAAGGATGAAAAACATTGACACAAATCTTGGAACTGTTATCTTAAACCGTTAAACAACATAGAGTTGGCTTCAACTGGCTGCTGCCCGAAAACCTTCTCGCCGTAGTTCGAGAGACGATGGTCGAAGGCAGCGTCTTTGGGAGCGGGAGTAGTTCAGGGGTAGAACGCAAGCTTCCCAAGCTTGATGTCGCGGGTTCGATTCCCGTCTCCCGCTCCATTAATTTGCCCACCGAACGCGCCTTTATTCAAGCGGGCCAAGGGACCCAGAAGCCTGATTTCGGGGGCCGATCTGGGTCTCGCCGGGAAGCTTCTCACCGATGCCAGTGAACTTGGCCCCGATTCACCCTAAACCCCAAAAACCGTCGATACAGAGGGGCAGCCTGCTCAGGTCGGTCCGATAAACGTGGCATGGGGTCAGAATCGATAGTCCGTGAACATTCAACCGTTTAGCCCACCTCTCTGGCAGTTGTTACCACGGTTGATACACTGGGGGTCAGGCCAGACGTGATTTCGGTCAAGCATATCGAAGAAAGTTCGCTCGCAGCGCGGGCAGGCTTTCGGAGTGGGGACCGCATTCTGGCGGTAAATGGGGAGGAGATCCGCGATCTCATCGACTTTCAGGTTCACAGCGCGGATCCCCTGCTCCTGTTCGAAGTAGAACGCGAAGGAGAAATCTATACCGTCGAGGTCGACAGGGTGCATGGCGAGAATATGGGGATTCACTTCGATGAGATGCGACTTAGGCGCTGCAACAACAAGTGTGTATTCTGTTTCTTGCATCAGATGCCAAAGGGCTTGCGGCGCAGCCTATACTTTGAGGACGACGACTACCGGTTGTCCTTTCTGCACGGATCGTACGTGACCCTGACGAACATGCGGGACGCCGATCTCCACCGCATTGTCGAGCAGAGACTTTCGCCCCAGTACATCTCCGTTCACGCGACCGATCCGGAACTCCGGCAGCAGCTTCTCGGCCGCAGGAAACCAACCGTTCCGATACTCGACAGAATTCGACTGCTCGCAGAGCACGAAATCGAGATGCATGCACAGGTCGTAATCTGTCCCGGGATAAACGACGGGTCGCATCTGGAGCGCACCGTCCGTGACTTGGCCGAATTCTATCCGGATCTGCGCTCCGTAGCCCTGGTCCCGGTTGGGCTGACCCGTTTCCGTTCTCACTTGCCCAGGCTGCGGACGGTTACGCCCGAACTCGCCATCGAATACCTCGATGCTGCTGAGACTTGGGGTTCGCGGTTTGTCAACAAACTCGGAGAGCGTTTCATCTATGCTGCCGACGAGCTGTTTCTGCTTAGCGGACGGCTGCCGCCGCAGATCCCCTACTACGACAGCTTTCCCCAGATCGAAAACGGCATCGGTATGGTGAGAGCGTTTCTCGATCGTTGGGAACAGGGAAAGCTCCACCTTCGAGACCTTGCCATCCGAGATGCAGGTCGGGGAACTCCAGTGCGGATGGCTTTGGTAACCGGAACCTTGGCGGCTAGGTTCCTGGCTCCCGTTGTCGAAGAGCTCAGGGATCTCGCCGTACCCAAGGCCACCCTTGTTCCAATCGAAAACGACTTCTTCGGGCACGGAATCACCGTCTCCGGCCTTTTGGCGGGTCGAGATATCATCGCCTCGTTGAAAAACAGCCCGTGGGACTTGGCGATACTGCCCCCGAACTGCATTAACGGGGATGGCCTGACGATCGACGATATGACCGTTGCCGATCTACAGGCTGCGACAGGAATCCCGGTCTCGATCGGAGAGTACGACCTCGCTCGCGGGATTGGAAATTCCCTTGGGGATGGTAATTTCTCGGCGGTGCGTTCCCGCGGCGACGGCAGGCAGCTGTCCGAGTTCGGCTTTTTCGTCGGGTCCGGGCAAAGAGGCGAGGACTCGGGAAGATGAGCGGTAAATCGGCCGAAAGGGATCGTCGGATCGGATTGGTACGGCCGCTTGTGGCCATCGTCGGCCGTCCAAATGTCGGCAAGTCGACGTTATTCAACAGGCTTGCAGGTCGGCGGCAGGCAATTACCGATGATCACCCCGGCATAACAAGGGACTGCATCGCTGTTGAGGTTGAGTGGAATGGCTGCCGGTTTTCCCTGATGGATACCGGCGGATTCGTTCCCTTTTCAAAGGATGCCATTGAATCGGCGGTGCGAGAGCAGGCAGAGCTCGCCGTCGAGCAAGCGGACATTGTCATGCTAGTGTGCGACGCCACTTCCGGTGCCACCGCTACCGACTGTGAAGTCGCTGAGGTGCTGCGACGAAACGGTGTAGAGTCCCTCCCTGTCGTCAACAAACTCGATTCCCCTGGGCAGGAGGAGGCCTTGTTGGGGGATTTTTTCAGCCTCGGGTTGGGGACACCGATCCCAGTTTCGGCGGCATCCGGGCGGTTGTCGGGGGACCTTCTCGATCTCCTGACAGCTCGGTTCGAAGTCCCTGAAGCCACCTCCGGGTCCGGGGAAGAGGCGGATGCAATCCGGGTCGTACTTGCCGGCAGGCCAAACGTTGGAAAGTCGACGTTGATGAATCGACTCGCAGGATCTCGGGTTTCCATCGTCCACCAAAGGCCGGGTACAACCCGCGACACCACCGAAATCCGCATCCACTGGGGGGGACGCCGTTTCCTGCTGATGGACACAGCTGGGGTGCGCCGGCGCCGTCGGATAGATGACCGGGTGGAGTACTACAGTTCGCTACGCGCGGCGCGTGCGATAGAACAGACCGATGTCACCTTGGCGATCATCGACGCCGCCGAGGGAGTCACGACGCAGGACGCCCGGATCATGTCAAAGATCGTGGACTCCGGCAGCGGGATGGCTGTCGCGATCAACAAATGGGATGTCGTCGACTACCCGAAGGACGCCGGACAGTTTGCCAACAGCATCCGAGATCGATACCCATTCCTGCGGGATTTTCCGGTTGTCGTTCTTTCCGCCTTGACAGGGAGCCGGGTCTCTCGATGTTTGGAAACAGCCGCGGCAATCTTCGACAGCCGGCGGCGTCGAGTGCCCACTGCACGTCTGAACAGGCTCCTTGGGCAAGTCACGGCGAAAAACGCAGCTCGCAGAAGTGGTCGTGCTGTAAATATCCTGTACGCTACACAACAGGCAATATCGCCGCCTTCTTTTGTTGTTTTTGCAGATCATCCCGAACTGGTGTCCGATTCCTACTCTCGAAATCTGGAAAAAAGCCTACGGGAGGAATTTGATTTCAAGGGTTCTCCTCTCAGGATCTTCTGGCGAAGCCGACGGGACAAACGGAAATCAGCAAATTAGGAGTTTTCAATACAGGTGTCTCCATTCGGATCATCTGAATCCAGACGGGCTCTGGATACGAAACTCTATTACAGCATTGGCGAGGTTGCAGAGATTACCCAGTTGCCGCATTACACCTTGCGCGCTTGGGAAAAGGAATTTTCCTGTCTGAGGCCTCGCCGGGTGCGCGGAAAGAACCGCGCCTATCGCGAGCGCGATATCGGCATCATTTTCCTCATAAAGCGCCTCCTGCACCATGATCGCTATTCGACCCGCGGTGCACGGCAGAAACTGAAGAACGAGCCCGAGCTGGTCCGCAGAGCCGGTGAGTCACTGAGGGCATTCCTAGTTGCTGCGGGAGAGGTAGAAGTCTCGGCCACATTGCAGACCCCTGCCGCCAAGCGACATGCAAGGGTGCCTGCCGCTGCAACCTCGACCCCTGGGGCGGTCTCAAATGGGCAGACTGATCACCGGCAAGTGTTCCAGTTCCTGTCCGAGTTGCGGACTGAGCTCGAAAGTCTCCTGAAGCTGCTTTCGTGACCGAACACCTGCGGGCTATTTCTGACAACGCCCTGAACCAGAGTAAATTATAGGCAATACCTGCGTATCTGTACAATCCAACCTTGATTCTCTCGTAACCCCCCCCTCACAGCCCTGATAATCAGGGGTTCTTGGTATATTGGGGTATACCAATCCGTCACACACTTCCTCTCTAGTGGATGGGGCTGATGTTTCGTAAGAAGGATTCGCAACGCAACCTGTTCGAGAGCCGCAACCTGGTGCCTCCGGCCAAGCAGCGGCGCCTGCAGGCGAGCTGGGCCGAGACCTTTCGCGCGCACGCCTTGGCGCTGATCGACGAAGCGCAGTTTTCGTCCTTGTATTGCGACGACAACGGTCGTCCCAACCAGCCGGTGCCGACGGTCTTGGGCGTTCTTCTGCTCAAGGAGATGTTCGCTCTGACCGACGCCGAGACGCTGGAGCAGCTGGAGTTCAGCCTGCTGTGGCAGCACGACCTGGAGCTGACCCCGGACGAGGCCCACCTGGCGCAGGACACGCTGCACAACTTCCGCGCGCGCTTGCTGGCCCATGACCGCGGCCGGCAGGCGTTCGAGGCGACCACGGATCGCATTCTCCAAGCGTTGGGTACGAAGGTCACCCGGCAAGCGTCTGGACTCCACCCACGTGATCAGCAACATCGCGGTGTTGTCGCGTCTGGGGCTGTTCTGTGAGACCCTCCGTCACTTTCTGAAGACCCTGGCGGTTCAGCATCCGCGTCTGTGCGGGCGGGTGTCGAAGCGCCTGCGCCTTCCTTCGCTACCTGAAGAAGGACGGCAGTGCCACGGCCTACCAGGACGCGCCTTCCGGCACGGGGAAGAGGCGGCTGCCGGTGTGCGCCCGCGACCTCTACCGTCTCCATCAGCTGTTTGCGGGCACTGCGGCGGAGGGCTTGGAGTCCTACGCGCTGCTGCAGCGCCTGCTGGCCGAGCAGTGCGACGCGGTCGCGAACAAGCAACGCCCCTCGGAGGAGGACGACGACGCCGGCGAAGGCGGCGTGCCGGTGGCGCTGAAGGCGCCTGAGAAAGTCGGCAGCGCCTCGCTGCAACCGTGGACCTGAAGGCGGCCAACCTCGAACGCCGCCGCCGCGCCATCGCCAGCGGCGCCTTCCGGGAACGCTATCGCATTCGCGCCGGCATCGAGGCCACGGTCTCGGAGCTCAAACGAAGACACGGTCTGGGCGCCCTGCGCGTGCGCGGACGCTGGAGAGTGGAGTTGGCCGTCTACCTGATCAAGGGAATGGTGCGCGCGCTGGCGCCCAAACCTGTGTCCATAAGCCCGGCAAGGGGCTGAAAAAGGGGCCGGAGGACGCTTTCGGCGCCGAAAAAAGGACCTATTAGCCCGATTCGAGGCCATCAGACGATAGAGCGCTGAAGCAGCTTAATGGCGGCGAATTGCGCTCATTCTCGATTCTTTTCATGTTGGTGAAACTAAAGTTTCAAAGAAAAATATCTGTCTTGAAAACGGGGTTGTTACGAGGGAGTCAAGCTTGATTCTCTCGTAAAAACCCTACGTCGCTCAGAATGCCCGGTTTGTCATACAACATATAGTGCATGCGTTGTCTTCGTTGGCCAATATATAGTGGCGCTCTAATGTGCTGAATCGCTGAACATCCTCAAAATGGGTTTTATACGAAGGAGTCAAGCTTGCTTAAATCCAAGCAAGCCTCTATCTTTCTATGTCTATTTCTGATTCTAAGTTCCGAATTGTTGATCGGACTCCTGAGGGTTGGAGGGCGTTCCCGCGTGGAGCAGGTTGACTGTGAGTCGGCAACCCGATACGCCGGAGATCTATTCTGACCGCCATCGTGAACTCGACGCTGATCCACAGGCTTTGCGGCACCTCCTGATCGAGCTTGTTGAGCCGATTGTCGTCGACTACGAGGCATCGCTGGTGGATGTTGAGATTATGGGAAAGAGAAACTCGCGCTCCATCCGTGTGTTGGTTCACAAAGACCATGGGATCACGCTTGACCTGTGCGAGTCGATCTCTCGGGAGATTGGCGACCTGCTCGATTTCGAAGATCCGGTTTCGGGTCGCTACCGACTTGAGGTTACTTCTCCCGGCCTTGACCGACCCCTCGTCACCGACAGCGACTTCGCGCGAGCCTCGGCCAAACAATTGAAAGTGCTGCTCTATTCAGGACGCTCGGTTTCGGGGCGGCTGGCCAATTGGGACCCCGACGCGATCGAGTTGCAGATCGAGAAAGAGGTGGTGAATCGCATCCCTCGCTCGGAAATAGTGAAGGCGACGATTGAAGCTGGAATGTAATTTGGACCGGTAACGCTCGAATCCCGGTCTTTCCGGCCTCGGAAGCCTGCCACGCAAAGAATTGTTCACAATTTCCTGGAGACAGATGAACAACATCAACATAGTCGAAGCGCTGAGTCAGATAGCCAGAGAGAAGAACGTGGATCGTCGGCTGGTTATCGAGACTTTGACCGACGCGCTGGTCTCGGCGGCAAAAAAGCGCTTTGTCAATGCCGACAACTTCGAAGTCGAACTCAATGCAGATACTGGCCATATGGCAGTTCTGGCCCGCAAGACCGTGGTTGAAGATGTCAATGAGCCGGAACTAGAAATCGACCTGGAAGATGCGCGTCAAATAAACAAGCAGGCGCAGCTAGGATCGGTCGTCTTCGAGGAGTTGAACCTCGCCGATTTCGGTCGTAATGCGATTCAGGCAGCCAAGCAGATTCTTATCCAGCGGGTGCGCGAGGCAGAGCGCGACCGAATTTACGACGAATTCAGCGGTAGATTGACTCAGATCGAGTCAGGGATCGTTCAGCAGATCAGCCACGGTGATATCATTATGAACCTCGGGCGCGCTGAAGCGGCGATTCCCCTCAAGGAGCAGATTCGGCGAGAGAGATACCGCCAGGGGGACAGCGTTCGCGGGTATATCTACGAAGTCCTTAAGTCGAGCCGCGGCCCTCAGGTTCTCCTTTCGCGCACCCATCCCGAGTTCCTGCGCAAGCTCTTTTCCATCGAGGTGCCTGAAATCGCCGAAGGTATCGTGAAAATACACGCCGTCGCCAGAGAGCCGGGTGAAAGGGCGAAAATCGCCGTGAGTTCCAATGACGAAAGGGTCGACCCCGTTGGCGCATGTGTCGGAGTGAAGGGATCGCGGGTACAGGCAATCGTCCGGGAGCTAAGCGGTGAGCGCATCGACATCGTGCCTTGGATTGACGAACCTCAGATATTCATAGCCCGTGCGCTCAGTCCGGCTACGATTTCTCGTGTCATTGTCGACGAGCGGCGCCAACGCGCCTCCGCAATCGTCGGCACGGATCAGTTGTCCTTGGCGATTGGAAAATCCGGGCAGAATTCCCGCCTCGCCGTACAGCTGACCGGGTGGGGACTGGATATCCTCACGGATGAAGAGTACCAGGCTCGCCGGCGGCGAATCGATGAGAGCCAGCAGGAGCTGCGAAAGCTCGAAGGAGTCAGCGAGCTAATCGCCATCAGTCTGGCGAGTTCGGGCTTTATTTCGATCCGGTCGATTGCGGAGGTGGAGGTCAAACTTCTGCAGACCGTTCCCGGTCTCGAAGGCGAAGAAGGGGCCCTTGCTGCCGGGCTCAAGGCGAAGGCCGAAGCGTATGTGAGCGCCGCCGAGGCGCGCGGGGAGGAGTTGCGACCTGCGACGATCCAGGAGTTGGAAGCGATGGAATCTACAGCTGCCAAGGAAGCAGCAGCGGAGGCGAGTGAGGCGTACCCGGATCGAGAAGATTCTGCACACGACGGTGTGGCCGCTGAGGCCTCCGGTGTTCTACAGTCGCCAACCAGCCCCCCCGATGACGCGGGTCCCGAATCTACAGGCGTGCACAGCTCAGCCAATGCGAGCAACTCTGGAGAGGCAGTTTCAGAGGCAGATTCGTCCCTCGCCGGAGTAGTGTCGATCAATGCTATCCGGAGCGATGAATCGGCTACAGCGAACCAAAACAAGGAAACGAGTAAGTAAAGGGCGGATCTCCTTTTGGAAAAACGCAGGGTTTACCAGGTAGCAAAGGAAATCAAGCTCTCGAGCGACGCGCTGATCTCGATGCTCAAGTCGCTCGGTCACGAGGTCAGGAGCCACATGAGTGTCGTGACGCCCGAGATGACCGAGGCGATCACGCGGAAAATAGAAGAAGAAAAAACCGCCTCCAAGGAGGAGGTGCAGCGACAGAAGGAGAAAGAGCAATCTCGGCGCCGACAGGAACGTCAGGCCCGAGCCGGACGGACGCGAAGCGATACCAACGCATCGGGAGAACGCGGAGCCGGTCAGCGCGTACGGGAGATCATCGGGCGACAACGGACTCCCGGAGTTACTCCGCTCCCGACAAAAGAAGAGGGGGATCGCAGGCGCTCGAAGCGGCGGGGAAAACGCGGCGATAGTCCCGAGCGTCGTGAACATTCCGGCAAACCTGGAGATACGGCTCCCGACACTGCGTCCGACATGAGCGGTCGTTGGCGTGGCGGAGGAAGGCCGAGGCGTCGGCGGCAAATCGATACCCAGTCCGTTCAGGACAACGTCCGCAAGACGCTGAGTGAGATCGCCGAAGGCAGAACTCGGCGCCGCTATGATCGCGGGCGCGACGAGGAGGGCGAGGAGGGACTCCGAGAGGGAGCGCAACAGATCAGGGTCAGGGAGTTTTCCACTGTCGGGGAGTTGGCTGAAATAATGGGGGTGCGTTCCGCCGAGGTAATCGCCACCTGTCTGCAGCTCGGAGTGGTCGTTACCATCAACCAGCGTCTCGACATGGACACGATCGTTACCGTTTCGGACGAATTCGGTTTTGAAGCGAGGCCGATGGAAGAAGAAGAAGAAGAGGAGGAACTGCAGGAGGATCTCGGGCTCGAGGAAGAAGTAACCGGAGAGCTCGAACCGCGATCCCCGGTTGTCACGGTTATGGGCCACGTGGATCACGGAAAAACGTCATTGCTCGATTTCCTGCGGAAAACCGATGTGGTCGAAGGCGAATCTGGGGGAATCACTCAGCATATCGGCGCCTACGTGGTGAGCGCCCCCGACGGCCAACCCATTACTTTCCTCGATACCCCGGGTCACGCCGCTTTCACGGCGATGCGCGCCCGAGGTGCGCGGGTCACCGACTTGGTGATACTGGTCGTTGCCGCCGATGACGACGTCATGCCCCAGACGGTCGAAGCCATCGACCATGCCAGGGCCGCCCAGGTTCCCATGGTAGTGGCCATCAACAAGATGGATCTGCCGACTGCCGATTCCGATAAGGTAAAGCGGCAGCTGGGCGAGCGCGGTGTTCTGTTGGAGGATTGGGGAGGCAAGGTTCCCTGCGCGGAGATTTCGGCGATAACGGGGCAGGGAATCGACAAGCTGCTCGAACTGATGATTTTGGAAGCGGAACTCCTCGAGCTCAAGGCAGAGCGCGACAGAAGATGTCGTGGCACGATTGTCGAAGCCCAGCTGGACAAGGGTAGGGGTCCCGTCGCCACCGTGCTTGTTCAGGAAGGCACTCTGCGCGTCGGGGATCCGTTCGTAACGGGGGTTTACGGTGGTCGGGTGAGAGCCCTGTTCGACGAGCATCAGCAGAGAGTCAGGGAAGCAGGGCCGTCTATTCCTGTCCAGGTCCTGGGCGGAAGCGGAGTACCCCAGGCAGGTGACAACTTTGCCGTGGCTCCATCCGAGCGGGAGGCGCGGGAGATCATCCAGAGGCGACAGCAGATCAAGCGCGAGCATGAAATCCGCAGTAGTCGCGGAATGACCCTGGGCGATCTTCAGTTCCAGATCCAGGAAAAGCGAATCAACGAACTCAAGGTCATCGTCAAGGCGGATGTCGACGGCTCCGTCGAGGCGATAACCCAGGAACTTGGCAGCATAACCCATGAAGAGGTGCGCATTTCGGTCATTCACAGCGGCGTCGGCCAGATATCGGAATCCGACGTGCTTCTGGCGGCGGCGTCGGACGCGATCATCATTGCCTTTCACGTGCCGACGGAGGCGAAAGCGCGAGAGGTTGCCGCCAGGGACGGCGTCGACATTCGCAACTACGAGGTCATCTACGAGGTCTTCGAAGAGCTGCGCGCCGCACTTTCCGGTTTGCTCGCTCCAGAGCTCCAGGAGCGCGTAATCGGAACCGTTGAGATTCGACAGATCTTCTCCTCCTCCCGGGATGGCAAGATCGGGGGCTGTTATGTCCAGAGTGGGAAGATTACGCGCAACAACCAGGTCCGTGTGATGCGCGATGGCGAGTCGGTCTTTGAAGGCGGAATCGCTTCTCTGCGGCGCTTCAAGGACGATGTGCGAGAGGTGCTCGAGGGATTCGAGTGCGGAGTAGCGGTAGCGGGTTTCGACGAAATTGTCGAAGGGGATTCCCTTGAAGTTCTGGAAGTAGTGGAATCAGCCCGCTCTCTTTGATACCCTCCCCATTTGGAAATGAACGTACCGGAAAGTGATCATATTGGTAGGTGAAGTTCAGCTGTACCTGCCTGAAAGCAGATCGCTGAAAGACAAGCGACAGGTCTTGAAGAGTCTCAAGGATCGCCTGCACAACCGCTTCAATCTCTCCGTTGCTGAAGTAGATTTCAGCGAGCTCTGGCAGCGAAGTACCGTGGCCTTCGCCATCGTCAGCAATGGAATTGATCACGCCGACCAGGTGATCTCCAAAGCGATCCGTTATATAGAAGAGGAGGGCAGGGTGCAGGTGCTCGACGCTTCGGTCGAAGAACGGTAGCCCAAAACGATGGGTGTGTCGCACCGGGCCGGCAGGGTTCGCGAATCCCTGTACCGTGAGTTCAGTGATATCGTCAGGAACCTTAAAGATCCCCGAGTCCGATTGGCTACGGTAGTCGACGCGGAGGTGTCACCGGATCTGAAACACGCGCGGATGTTCGTCAGCGTTCTCGGGTCGGAAGAGCAGAAGAGGGAGGCGCTTGCTGCGCTCGAGAATGCCATCGGCCATATCCGGCGTGAGATGGCGCAGCGGATTTCCATGCGTCAGGTTCCCGAAGTCAGTGTGGCCTACGACGACACCTCGGAGAGGGCGGCCCGACTGACCGCACTCATAGAAGAGGCGGTTCCCACAACAGGATCTGCCGGCGGTGGCGATGAAGGCCAGTCGAGGCATTCTCGTCATTGACAAGAAAGCAGGACCGACGTCGCATGATATTGTCGCCCGGATACGTCGGATCCTTGGTTTGCATCGCATTGGTCACTGCGGTACCCTCGATCCACTCGCCACGGGGGTCCTGGTGCTCTGTTTTGGCACCTACACTCGACTGAGCGAAGCAATTGCAGGAACCGACAAGGAATACCTGGTGCGCTTGTGTCTCGGAGCCACAAGCGATACGGGGGACGCTGAGGGCGCCATCGAACCGGTCGCTGAAATCCGGGTTCCAAGCGATGATGAAGTCGACGGGGTTCTGGTCCGCTTCCGCGGTAATATCAGGCAAGTCCCGCCTGCTTACTCCGCGGTGAAGGTAGGCGGCGTTCGCAGTTACCATCTGGCACGCCGGAAAAAGGCGGTTGAGATACCTGCAAGATCGGTTCGTATTTTGCAGCTCGAGGTTTTGAAGTGTGAATATCCCGACTTCGAAATGCGCGTTGTCTGCTCCAAGGGAACTTATATTCGTTCGCTGGCAAGGGATATTGGCGCCGCCCTGGGTTGCGGTGCGTATGTGGCCGACCTGCGCAGGATGAGAGTCGGGAGCCTGGATCTGTCGGTTGCCCTGACCGTGGAAGAAGTGCAGAAGGCAGTTGATGGGAGGCGGCTCGAGGAGCTACTCGTACCGACTTGGCGTGCACTGAGTTCACTCCCTGCGGTTACGCTGTCGTGCAGGCAGGTTAATACGTTTTTGCACGGCGGAACCGTCGCTACGGGATCGATTAGCGAAACAGCGCTCGAAACTGGCGCGGAATTGGAAGATGGTGAGATCGAAACGTGCGCAGTGTATGACGAGGCGGAACGCCTGTGCGGTCTGGGGTCCTGGGTTGATGGTAGCCGGTCGAGTTTGCGGCCGTCCAAGGTCCTCCTGCCGGGTGGAGTTGACAAATAGCAGCTTTGACCCCTCCGGTCTTCTGATACGGGTCGGATGTCCATGCTGACTGGCAAGGTGGTAGCCGGCTACGGTCGCGGGCGGTCGCTCGGCTTTCCTACCGCCAATCTTGATGTCGAAGGGAACATAGAGAAGATTGTCGAGAGCGGTGTATATGCGGCAATGGCCGTCTGGGAGGGTTCCGAGAGGGAACATCCCGCGGTAGTGAACGTGGGGGTCAGACCGACATTTTCATCGGGAGAGTTGGCTGTTGAAGCCCACATCATCGATTTCGTCGGAGATTTGTACGGGAAGACTTTGCGGATACGAACAGTCAAGAAATTGCGAGACGAACGGCGCTTTCCCAACCTGGATACCTTGGTCGGACAGCTGGGAAGGGATGTCGAGAGAGCACGAGAGCTGATTCAGTCCACTGAACTAACCGCCGTTAAGGATTAACACTTTCGAAATTCCATGGAGGCAGGCTTTGTCCATCACTGCAGAGCGTACCAGGCAACTGACCGCCAAATACGGAAAGAACGAAACTGACTCGGGGGCTGTGACCGTGCAGATTGCGATCCTGTCGGAGCGGATCGGGAACCTCACCGTCCATTTGCAGGCTCACCGCCAGGATTTCGCGACTCGTCGCGGATTGCTGCAATTGATTGGGCGGCGCAGGCGGCTGCAGAAATACTACCAGAAAAAAAACCCGGAAGGCTACGCGCAGCTCATAAAGGATCTCCAACTTCGGCGCTGATCAACGTCGGGCCGGTGGAAGCTCGCCGTGCGTCTCCCGTGGCTGAAGATTCATTCGGCGACTTGCCTCCGCTTGCGACATAACGCGATCGTCGTGTTCCGGCAACCCCGGCAGCCGTTTCACAAGCGGCCTTGATTCCGCGAGTCATTGGAGAAATTCCCCGCACCGGGGCATCCGCATCACGTGGGGAAGTCACACGAAACGAAAAAAAGAGAAACGAGAAGAAAGCAGATGATTCACAAAGTAGAAGCTCAAATAGGTGGGCGCACCCTGTCCCTGGAGACCGGAAAGGTAGCCAAACAGGCGCATGGAGCGGTATGGGTCCGATATGCGGACACCATTTGTCTGGTCACTGCCTGCAGGTCGAAAGACGCGACCGATCGCGATTTTCTGCCGTTGACCGTGGAGTACCGGGAGAAATCGTATGCCGCAGGACGGATCCCCGGCAATTTTTTCCGCCGCGAGGGGCGGATGGGGGAAAAGGAAACCCTCAGCGCTCGCCTTACCGACCACTCGATTCGCCCGATGTTTCCGAAAGGTTTTGCTCACGAGGTCCAGGTTTTCATCACCGTCCTGTCCTCAGACAACGAAAACGACGCCGATGTGCTGGGAATGGTGGGCAGTTCAGTAGCACTGGGCCTTTCGGACATCCCCTTTGCAGGACCACTTGGTGCGGTCCGCGTCGGCCGCGTCGACGGCGAGTTCGTTGTCAACCCGACGGTGAGCCAGCGCGACGAAAGCGACATGGACCTGATCCTGTCCGGGACCAGGGATTCGATAGGGACGGTCGAGGGGGGCGCCCACGAGGTTTCCGAAAAGGACCTGCTTGCGGCCCTGAAGTTCGGCCATGAGCATATCGTGAAATTCATCGACCTTCAGGAAGAGCTCATCTCCCAGGCCGGCAAGGAGAAGATGGCAATTGAAGCGCCCGCCGTTGACTCGGAATTAGAGGCCGCGGTTCGCGAGTTGGCGGCTGAGCGCATAACCGAAGCCAACCACACCACCAGCCGCGAGGAGCGCCACCACCTCGTCGACGGGATCTACAAGAATACGCGTGAAGCTCTTTCCGAACGCTTCCCCGAGTCGGGCCAGCAGATCGACGATATCATTTACGGTCTGATCAAGGCGGACATGCGGCGCATGGTTCTCGAGGAAAAGCGTCGCATAGATGGCAGGGCCCTAGATGAGGTCAGGGCGGTCACTTGCGAGACGCAGATACTTCCGAGAGCTCACGGTTCGGCGTTGTTCACGCGTGGCCAGACCCAGGCCCTTTGCGTGGCGACCCTGGGCAGCAAGCTCGACGAGAAGATGATTGACGACCTCAGTGGCAAGTCGTTCAAGTCGTATTTCCTCGACTACAACTTTCCCTCCTACAGCACCGGGGAAGTATCCTTCCCGCGCGGGCCCGGAAGGCGGGAGATCGGGCATGGACACCTGGCCGAAAGCGCCATCGAGCCCGTAGTCCCGGGGGTTGATTCTTTCCCTTACACCATTCGCTTGGTCTCCGATATCGAAGAGTCCAATGGGTCGACCTCGATGGCGACGGTATGCGGCTGTTCGCTGGCGCTGATGGATGCCGGAGTGCCGATCAAGAACCCAGTCACTGCTTCCGGTGTCGGGTTGATCAGCGAAGGGGAGGAATGGGAGCTGTTGACCGACATTCAGGGAGCCGAGGATTTTCTAGGGGATATGGATCTGAAAGTGGCCGGTACCGTCGACGGTATCACTGCAATCCAGATGGAGAACAAGATCCAGGGTGTGGAGATCGGAATCCTCGAAGAGGCGTTCGCCCGTGCCCGTAAGGCAGGTCTGCAGATTCTCGAAATCATGAACCAAGCCATAGCCAGCCACCGCGAGGAGCTGTCCGAATTCGCCCCTCGCATCGAGTTCATGAAAATCGACGTCGAGAAAATAGGAGCGGTTATCGGCCCGGGCGGCAAGATGATTCGGGAGATCGAGAAGACGGGCGCTACCGTCAACGTCGAGGACGACGGCAAGATCACGATCTCTTCCGTCCAATCGGGAGCGGCGGCTAGCGCCCGCGAGATGATCGAAGCTATCACCGCCGATGCCGAGATCGGTCGGCAGTACGAAGGGACGGTCAAGCGCATCATGCCCTTCGGGGCCTTTGTAGAGATCCTCCCAGGAAAGGAAGGGCTCCTCCACATCTCAGAGCTGGACCACAAGCGCGTAGAATCAGTGGAAGATGTCGTCGAGGAAGGTGGTAGAATTGCCGTGAAGGTTCTCGAAATCGACAACTCGGGAAAGATTCGACTCAGTCACAAGGCTACTCTCGACAAGCCGAATATCCGCCGCAGCAGGGAAAGGAACTTCGAAAGAAGCCGCTGATCAGGTCCGGGGAAACATAGCCACTTGCCCACGGGCAACTGAAAAAGACTACCGCGCAGGCTTTCTGTTCGGTAGTCTTTTGGTTGTAGACGCCCCGCAGCGGGGCAGACTGAACAAACGGTCCTTCCGGAAGTTATGGAACGAGTAGAAATACGGGACATCGCCGTCGATGGCCGCGAAGTCGAGCTGAGGGGATGGCTCTACAACAAGCGGTCGAGCGGCAGGCTCCACTTTCTTCAGGTCAGGGACGGGACCGGTCTCATCCAGTGTGTACTGTTCAAGGGGGATGTCGGGGTGGAGGTGTTCGAACGCGCCGGAAACCTGCCCCAGGAGTCAGCGATTATCGTCAGGGGGGTGGTGCGCCAGGATGAGCGTTCCCCGCTCGGCTACGAACTGGGGGTCTCCTCGATCGAAGCGGTTCACAAGGCCGCCGAATACCCGATTTCACCGAAGGAACACGGGGTGTCCTTCCTGATGGAGAACAGGCACCTCTGGCTGCGCTCCTCGCGCCCACACGCTACGCTGAGAATCCGCAGCTACGTCATCCAGGCCTGCCGTGACTTCATGGCTCGGGAGGGGTTCATCCTGATCGATGCCCCGATTCTGACTCCTGCTGCCTGCGAGGGAACCACCACGCTTTTCGAGACCGACTATTTCGGGGACACTGCCTTCCTTACCCAGAGCGGTCAGCTGTATATGGAAGCTGCGGCTATGGCCTTCGGAAAGGTCTACTGTCTGGGACCGACCTTTCGGGCGGAGAAATCGAAGACGCGGCGACACCTGACGGAGTTCTGGATGATGGAGCCGGAGATCGCCTACTGCGACCTCGACGGCAACATGCAGGTGGCGGAAGACCTCCTCTGTTTCGTTGTCCAGCGGGTACTCGAACAGGGCGGTGACGAACTCGCCGTGCTGGAGCGTGACCTCGCCCCCCTGGAAGCGGTGTCGAAGCCGTTCCCACGCATGACCTACGACGAGGCGGTCGTAACCCTTCGGAACAATGGCAGCGATATCGAGTGGGGAGCCGATCTGGGCGGAGACGACGAAACCCTTCTTTCGGAACAGTTCACTTCACCGGTCCTCGTGCATCGCTACCCTGCGGAGGTTAAAGCATTTTACATGAAGCGAGATCCGGAGAAAGACGAGCTCGCTCTCTGCGTCGACATGCTGGCTCCCGAGGGATACGGGGAGATCATCGGCGGCGGCCAGCGCGAAGATGATCTCCCGGTCCTCGAGGAGCGTCTCGAAGAACACGGCCTGCCGCGAGCGGCCTTCGAGTGGTATCTCGACCTGCGCCGATTCGGTTCCGTGCCGCACTCCGGTTTCGGGATGGGGATAGAACGTGTAGTAGGGTGGCTTTGTGGGATCAGGCACGTGCGCGAGACCATACCGTTTCCTCGGATGCTGCAGCGGCTGTATCCTTGAGCAGGTCCGTCAAATCGGACGAGACAACGACCTTGAAGACAACAGAGATGAAGAGGGGAAGCTATCAGTTTCAGGAGATTGAACGTCGCTGGCGTCAGGGCTGGCTGAGGGAGAAGACGTTCAAGACGCACGGTCCCGGGGAAAGTCCATTCGCCGATTCCCGGCCCAAGTGCTATGTCCTCGACATGTTCCCTTATCCTAGCGGGGACGGGCTCCACATTGGCCACCCCAAGGGTTATATCGCCAGCGACATCTACAGCCGCTTCAAGAGGATGCGGGGATTCAACGTTCTTCACCCGATGGGATTCGACAGCTTCGGCCTGCCTGCGGAGCAGTACGCGATCGCCAACAACGTGCATCCGTCCACGGCGATACGCGAATGTATCGATCGCATGCGCGGACAGCTTCAGGCCTTGGGTCTGGCCTACGACTGGGATCGGGAGCTGGCGACTTCGGACTCGGACTACTACCGCTGGACCCAGTGGATCTTTCTGCAGCTCTACGACTGCTGGTTCGATCCGGAAGCGGTTCAGTCGGACGCCGCAGGTCGCGAGATCAAGGGAAAGGCAGTGCCGATCCGGGAGCTGGAAGATGCACTTGCCAATGGACGGCGTGCTCTCTCCGACCGCGATCTCGAAACCCTCGTTTCACTTCCGGGAGGGGAACGCAGAGACCGTTCACCTGCCGACTGGTCCCAGCTGACGGAACCGGAGCGGGCCGCGGTGTTAAACAACTACCGGCTGGCGTATCAGAGGGAGGTGACGGTCAACTGGTGCCCTGGGCTGGGCACGGTCCTTGCCAACGAGGAAGTCACCGGGGAGGGCCGTAGCGAAATCGGCGATTTCCCAGTGTACAAGCGGCCGCTGAGGCAGTGGATGCTGCGTATCACCGCCTACGCCGATCGCCTTTTGCACGATCTGGATTCAACGGACCTCCCCGACGGACGCGGCGGCCGCTACGCCCTGGATTGGCCGGAACCGATCAAGCTGATGCAGCGGAACTGGATCGGGCGCAGCGAGGGGGCGGAAATTCTGTTCGACCTGTTGCTGCCGGAATCCCGCGAAACGGCGTCGCGCCAGGAAGTGTTCACGACTCGTCCCGACACCTTGTTCGGGGCAACCTTCATGGTGGTCGCTCCCGGCCACCCGCTCCTCGATCCCGACAGTACCGAGTATCTCGTTCCGGAACACTGGCCCGAAGGCACGAGAGAAAGCTGGAAGAACTGGGAGGCGTCCGGACCGCGGGAAGCAGTTGCCGACTATGTCGCCGCGGCGGTGGGAGTCACTGAAGTTTCAAGGGAAATCGACGAGCGGGAGAAGTCGGGGATTTTCACAGGGATATGGGCCCGCAACCCGGCCAGCGGCACTGTCATTCCGGTTTTTGTCGCCGACTATGTCTCGATGGAATACGGAACCGGCGCCATTATGGCGGTTCCCGCGCACGACGACCGCGATTTCGATTTTGCGAGCAAATACGATCTCGAGGTGATCCAAGTCGTCCAGGCGCCGGAGACCGCCCGGGTGGAAGCGGGGGAGTGCTTCACCGCCGATGGCACCAGCATCAATTCGTCCGCCGATGGCGGTAGCGACTTCTCCATCACAGGCCTGTCGACGGCCCGGGCAAAGGCAGCAATCACCTCCGCACTGGAAAGCGCTGGCGTGGGACGATTTGCGGTTCGCTACAAGCTGCGCGACTGGATCTTTTCCAGGCAAAGGTACTGGGGAGAACCCTTCCCGCTGGCTACCACCCCCGAGGGTTATTCGGTCGCTACCGACCTGCCTGTCCTGCTCCCAGAGATGGAGGACTTCCGTCCGCAAACCTCGGATGATCCCGACACTCCGGTTTCGCTGCCTCTGGGGCGAGCCGGCGACGACTGGCGGGTGGTCTCCCTAAATGAAATCGAATGCGAGAGGGAACTGAACGTTATGCCCCAGTGGGCGGGATCCTGCTGGTACTTCGTGCGCTTTATCGATCCCGCCAACCCAGAGGCTTTCTGCGACGCTGACAAGGAGCGGCATTTCATGCCGGTCGATCTCTACATCGGCGGCGCCGAGCACGGGGTGCTCCACCTTCTGTATTCCCGGTTCTGGCACAAGGTGCTGTTCGACCTGGGGCACGTCTCCTCACCCGAGCCGTTCAAGAAGCTGTTCAATCAGGGAATGATAACGGCCGATGCTTTCACCGACGCCCGCGGCGTCTACATCGACATCCGCGAGGTCGAGCTGCGCGATGGCAAGCCCTTCCACTCGCGGACGGGAGAGCCCCTGACCCGTTCCGGCGGCAAGATGGGGAAGCGCTACAAGAACGGGCTGCCCCCGGAGGAGGTTGGGGAGGAGTACGGCGTCGACACCCTGCGCCTGTACGAGATGTACATGGGGCCCCTCGAGCAGAGCACGCCGTGGAGCATGGAGGGAATACGCGGAATGCAGCGCTTTCTGCAGCGCGTGTGGCGCAACCTGGTTTCTCAGGAGGGAAGGGCCAGAAGGATGCCTTCGGGACAAGAGGAAGACGTCGCGTTGCGCAAGAAGCTTCACCGGACGATCTCCAAGGTGACGGATGATATCGAGGGACTGCGGCTCAACACCGCCATCGCGGCCTTGATCGAGCTCAACAACGACCTGGTAAAAAAGGAGGCTGTTTCGGACGAGATGGCGCGTTCCCTTATTCTGATGCTCTCACCCTTCGCCCCTCACCTTGGAGAGGAGCTGTGGAGCATCTGGGGTTTCGGCGACGGGAATCTCTCGGTCCAGGAATGGCCGCGGCCCCAGACAGATCTGATGGTCGAGGAGACCGTTATCTTGCCTGTGCAGGTCAACGGCAAGGTTAGGGCGAGCGTTGAAGTTCCTGCCGGGATTACCGAAGACGAGGCAAGAGAGTTGATCCTCGAGCTTGACAACGTGCGCCGCTACCTTCCGGATTCAAGGGGGCCCAGGCGGTTTGTGTACGTCCCGGGAAGAATTTTCAATATCGTAGTCTGATCCTGGCTGATTTGGGGTGTCCGATTTTCTGAAAAAGAATTACCTGTAAAAATTATTTTGTAAACAAATCTCGCCTCGGCTGGTGAACAGCCCGCCAAGACACCCCTTGCTTGACTCCTGGAAATAAACTTTGTATAATTACAGTTAACAAAAGTAATTTCAACCAGAAATGCAATGGAACTGACTACAACAGAATCCCCTCAAGGGCTTGCCAATTCCGGGACAGTGCGGGATTTGGTCATGGCCAGCGTTTCCGAGAACACCCGCCGGGCTTACCAGCACGCGTTGAGGAGGATCGACAGGCACCTTGCCGGCCATCCTTTGACGGACGGATTGCTTGCCGACTATATCGCGGGCTTGCACGCCGCAGGAAAGTCTCCGGCGACCTGCTCCCAGGTAGTCGCTGCGGTCAAGTTCCGTGCGAAGTTGCAAGGTGGGACTTCCCCATCCGGTCCGGCCACGGACAGAGTGTTGGGAGGAATTCGTCGCGCGGGAAAGGGCCGCGGACGGGGTCAGGTGCAGGGTGTCCAGTTTGCCCAGGCTGACGCCGCCGCGGCAGTAGCTTCCGATGGCTCGTTGGCCGGTTTGAGAGACTCCGCCCTGGTGGCGGTCGCTTCGGACGGTCTACTCCGCGTTTCGGAGATCTCCGCTGTCCAGGTGGCGGACATCTTCTTTGAAAGCGACGGATCCGCCCGGCTAACGATAAGCCAATCGAAAACCGACCAGGAAGGAGCCGGGGTCGTTGTGTTCCTTGGCGCGCCGACCGCATGGAGAATCAAGACCTGGATGGATGCAGCCGGGATTGACGAGGGGGCCGTTTTCAGGCGTCTTCACCGCGGCGACCGGATTGGAAGACATGCCTTGAGCACCGTATCAGTCCGGAATATCATCAAGCACCGGTGTGCCGCGGCGGGAATCGAGGGAAATGTCTCAGGTCACTCCCTACGGGTAGGTGGCGCCCAGTCTCTTGCTGCGGGAGGCGCTTCGATTGCGGAGATGCAGACTGCCGGCCGTTGGACATCGCCGCAAATGCCCGGTCACTATGCGCGCGGCCAGTTGGCAGCGCGCGGCGCCGTAGCGAGAATCCGTTACGGTTCCTGACCGGTCGAGGTCCCAAGGAACAGTTGATATTCCGCAGAACAGGGTGTTCTGGAAATTCCGAACAAATCCTCACTAAATCCCAAGGGATTTACATATTCCGGCTGTTCAGGTGCGACCGAACAGCCTGTCGAGATTACTGAGGGGAATCCGGATTATTATGGGTCTTCCGTGAGGACAGGCAAAAGGCTCACGCGCCTTGAGCAATCGCTGAACGAGGGTCCGCATCTCTTCCTGGTTCAGGCGTTCTCCTGCCCGAATTGAAGTGTGGCAAGCCATCGATGCCGCAAGGGCTTGCCCTGTCGTCGAACGAGTCTCGTTCTCCTCGATCAGGTCGCTGATGATCTCCTGAAATACTGCGCCGTCACCCCAATTCCTGAGTTCGCCAGGGATGGAATCCACTATCAGGCTGGTAGGACCGAATTCACGTGCTCCAAAGCCGATTTTTTCGAACAAGCCGCGAGCATCCTGAAAAGCAATCATCTCTACGGGTGACAGGTCGAGCGTCAGAGGCAACAACAGCTGCTGGGAGGTTCCCTGCTCCCGGTCGAGCTCCTCCAGCACCTCCTCGAAACGGATGCGTTCGTGGGCGACGTGCTGATCGACTATGGCGATGCCGTCCGAGGTCGGCAGCGCGATGTACTTGTTGTGGATCTGCCAAATCGGCGCTGACTCTGCGTCCGATGACAGCTGGTCAATCTCCTGCCCCGTCAGAGGTTGACCAGCACTTTCAGCGGTCCCCAACCTGACCGGTGGCAACAGGGAAAGTGACAGCTGATCGAGGTTGGTATCGTGTTCCGGACCGAACGGCTCGGCGGGAGTCTCCAGGACCCTGCCGTGGCCCGCTGCCCCGGTAGATGTCCCGTAAGCAGGTCTCTCCCCCGTCGAGCCGATTCCGGAAGAAGCTCTGAACGCGCTTGCCTCAGGAACGTCTAGTGCCTGTCGCACAATAGATTGCACTGCTTTGACGAGATCCCCTTCCGAGGAGAAGTGGACCTCTTTCTTGGTGGGATGGACGTTTACGTCGACGGTCCTGGGATCGATATCGAGCCAGAGCGCAAAAACCGGGTGCGCATTGTGGGGCAACAGGCTGCCGTAAGCTTCGTATACCGCGGAGTTCAATTTCCGGTGGTAAACAGGCCGCTGGCGGACTGTCGCGTACTGCCGGGTGCGACTGCGCTGACATATTTGCGGGGATCCTGCCAGCACCTCTACCGAGATTCGACCGGCCGCTCCCGCATCGATATTTGAGGCTGCGTGCAGTAGGAGCGCCGGGTCGACCGCAACCACCTCCGAGACGCGCTTCGCGCGGTCACCGGAGTGGAGGTCGAGGGTCACGCGGTCGTTGTGGGTCACGCGGAACGCCACCTCAGGATAGGCGACGGCCAACTGGGAGACACACAGGGTGATGTAACGGGCTTCGGTGTCCATGTGACGGAGGAATTTTCGACGCGCCGGGGTGTTGAAGAACAGGCTGCGTGCACTGACCGTAGTGCCGCTGTCCCTGGCGATGGCACCGAGATGAGTACGGATTCCACCTTCCACCTCGATTCGGGTGCCTTCTCCCTCTCCCCCATTGCAGGTTTCGATGGTCACCCGGGAAACCGCGGCGATGCTGGCCAAGGCCTCCCCTCGAAATCCCAGTGTGTCGATGGCGAACAGGTCACTGGGACTCTGCATCTTGCTGGTGGCGTGGCGCTCCACCGACAGGCAGGCGTCCTCGGCGGTCATCCCGGCGCCGTCGTCGGCCACGCGGATCAGCTGCCTGCCCCCGGCAGCGATGTCGACGTAGATGCGTTCCGCGCCCGCATCGAGAGAGTTCTCGACCAGTTCCTTGACCGCTGAGGCCGGTCTTTCGATCACCTCTCCCGCGGCGATCTTGCCGATTACGTTTTCGGACAGTCTGTGTATGGTCGCACTCATGGTTTCGGGGGCTTACCGGAGTTACAGGCGCGCGGAGATTTCCTCCACCTTGAGGTCGCGCTCCTCTCTAGAGATCAGTCCTTCGCGGAACTGGCTTTCTACTTCCTGCAGCATCTGTCGAGGACTGCCGAAGCGGAGATTGTTGCGTGCCTGGGCGACCAGGTGCCAGATCCCCAGCCCGAGCATGCCGAACACGACGGCTGCCCACAGTCCGGTCTTGCGGTGCGTACCCGGCTCCCCTTCCCTTACGGAAATCCCGAGCTTGCCCCACACCTGCCGCTGCGCTGCAGAGATCGGCTGGCTGAACTCGACAAAGACAGAGCTGGCGGCCGTTCCTCCCTGGTTTTCGACGTACTCGGGAGCGCGCGGGTCACCTGCATCGCGCAAATTAACGGCGCTGCGCAGCTCCGCGGTCAGACTCGCTGGCCCCTGGATGACGATACTTTCCACCACTCCCGCCTGAGAGAGCTCGAGGAAACGATCCTCGTCCACCGGGGTCGCTTCCCCACCCAGTGCGTTGATCATAACGAGCACGGCCATAAGACCGGAGGCCAGCATCAGGGCCAACCTGACCGGCCCTATGGCCGGAGTCTCCGAGTCCGGCCGGGAAGAAGGTCCAACTTTCGGTTCGCGCTCCAGCATCGGCTCACTCCACTCTCACGTCGGAGCTGAAGAGCTCCCGGTCCTGCTTGGCCGACTGCTCCAGCCAGGTGCCCAGGAACAGGCAGCGGTAGATGTCCCCGACTCCGCACGCCGGTCTGCCGCGTCCCGTCAGGACCTGCACCAGATTTTCGTACTGCCTGTCCCGGATTGCCTCGGTCTGCCGCGAGAGGCTGGTCGTCAGCTCCAAGGTACCCTCACTTCCATGGACAGTGATTGTCACTCGTTCCGTTGAGTCGAGTCCGCGCACCTGAAGCACCGCCTCGACGCCGTTGACGAAACGAAGCATTGCCCAGACCGCGTCTTCGCTGGGCCGGTTGGTCAGCAGGCTGCGGCTACGGGCGTGGACCGAATCGACAGGTCCGGCGAAACGCTCGCTCAGCAGGAGAAGCTCGGTTGCACCGAGGAAGGAGACGCCAGAGCGCGTCGACGGCAGGGTCTCCTTCGGTATGCTCATGTGGAGATCCATGTACAGGCAGCGCCCGATGTGGCAGCGTGCTGCCAGCAGGTCGGTTGCGATGTCGGCTGCCAGAACGGGCGAGGCCATGAGGACCAGCTCTCCCATGCGCTGGTCGAGGCGCCGCAATTCCTGCAGTCCCGCCGACGATCCGGCCAGCTGCCCGTCGACGAGGACAGGCTTGTTGGCCCGAGCGCTCTCGAGAGCCCAGTACTCCCTTTCGGAAGCCGGTGTGCAGACGACAACCCCCCGGATATCGGCATTGAAATCGAAATCTCCAAACGTCCCGGGGCTCGATATCCGGTCAGGGGAGGATTCCCCACCGCGGGTGGACAGCCGCAGATGCCGCTGCTTACGAATCGCTGTTTCGTGCTCGGCGATGCGATCCGAACCGACGATCGCCAGTTCGAACACCGGGTGGGGCATCGACCTGCTCTGGGAAATGAAGGTCTGCGAGCCGAATTTCGGGGGGAGTAGCTGAAAGCCCGGATGACTTTTGGAAGATATCCTGGTACCCAGGTGAGATCAACGCGCACCGTAGGAGGCGGGCATGTTCAGGAATCGCCACGCTTCTTGCGCTGCATCCTTCTGATCAGCCGCTTGTTGAACTCCAGGGCGGCGTTATAGCCGTCGAGACGCAGCAGGTAGTTGAAAGCTATGGCTTCGGCTATCACGGTGATGTTTTTCCCGGGGAAGATGGGCACCGTAATCTCTGGAACTTCGACCCCGAGGATGAACTTCCCCTTGTCGTCGATCCCGATGCGCTCGTAGTCGAAGTCCGCCTGCCAGTCTACCAGAGTAACCATTACTTCCACCCTCTTCTGCCGGCGGGTGCCCCCGATTCCGAACAGCCTCTTGACGTCGACGACGCCGATACCCCGAATCTCCATGTGATCCTGCAGCAGCTCCGGGCTGCGTCCTACGAGAATACCCTGGGCATGCCTTGTGATTTTCACGGTGTCATCGGCGACCAGGCGGTGCCCTCTCTCCACCAGATCAAGGCCAATCTCGCTCTTGCCAATGGAACTGCGACCGACAACGAGAAGACCGACTCCGTGGACGTCGACGAGGGTGCCGTGCATGGTGACCTGGGGAGAGAAAACCGGGTCGAGGTAGAAATGCAGGAGGTGGATGAACTTGGTCGTGTCGAATTCCGTTCTGAGCAGGGGGATGTTGTTCTTGTTGGCGAGTATCCTCAGTTCGGGAAGAAGTCGCCCGCGGCCGGTCACCACGATACAGGGCAGTTCGAACTGGTAGATGATCTCCAGCGCCTGCAGCCTCCGGTCCGGCGGCAGGCTGCGCAGGTAGTCGATTTCGAGATTGCCGAGGATCTGAACCGGGGCGAACGTGAAGATCTCGACGAAACCGGTTAGGGTCAGGCCCGGACGATGGGCGTCCGCACTGTTGATGGTTCGTCCCATCCCCTTGTCGCCGGCCAGCAGACGGAGGCCCAGCGGGCGCCCGTACCGTTTCAGCAGGGCGTCTATCGTCAGTTCCGACATTCGGCAGCCGGCTCCGGAAGGCTTTCCTTTATGCGCTTGAAGCCTTCGTAGCGCAGTTCCGTTATCATCCCGGATTTCACCGCGTCCCGAATCGCACATCCAGGCTCGTGGATGTGGGTGCAGTCACGGAACCGGCATTGTCCGGTCAACGGCACCATTTCGACAAAATACTTGGTGAGCTGGCGGCGGTTCACCCCCCAAGGTTGCAGTGACTTTACCCCAGGGGTGTCGGCGACGTAACCGCCGCGAGGCAGCCGGTGAAGATGTATGGAAGTAGTGGTATGGCGCCCGCGGTCGTGTCTCTTCATCAACCCGGCGGTAGGAAGGTTCAGGCTCGGATCAATGCAGTTGAGAATCTTCGATTTGCCGACCCCAGACTGGCCGACGAGGGCGGAGACGCGGCCGGCCAGCAATTGTGTCAATTCGTCGATTCCCTCCCCTGTCCTGGCTGAGGTGAGAAGTACGCGATATCCCAGGTTCCCATAGATGCGCTCGACCTCATGCACAGCCGGGCCCTCTGTGAGGTCGATTTTGTTGAGGCAGATCAGGGGCTCGACCTTTCCCTCCTGGGCCATCACCAGGGCGCGGTCAATGAACCCCGGGCTGACCGCGGGTTGGCGGGCGGCGACAACCACAGCGAAGCAATCGACATTCGCGGCGAGAATCTGTTCGCATGGGCGGCGTCCCGACATCGCCCGGGAGAGCTTGGAATGCCTGGGATGCCGGTTCTCGATCACGCCGGTCGATTCGGTCGTAGGCTCGAATTCAACCCAGTCCCCGGTAGCGACAGGAGACTGGACGTCTCGCCGCCCGGCTTTCAACCGCCCTCGAATCTCGCACTGCCAGCTCCTGCCATCCGCCTCGACGGTCGATTGCAATCCGGATACCCGCAACACAAGCCCCTTCATCCTCGACTATTCCCCTCTTCCCAGGCGCTCGGCAAGGTATTCGGGCCAGTCCGCCTGGCGCAGTTTCTCCTGGGTCCTCTCGACGGGGTACTCGACCCGTAGCAACTGGACGTACTCCGCGTCCACGTCCCAAAGGGCGTAGGATGCCCTGCGGTCGCCGTCTCGAGGCTGTCCGACGCTCCCGGGGTTGATGAGGTAGCGATGCGGTCCCACCGAGACTTCCGATGAAGTCAACGACGTCACCTGGCTGCCGGTACCGCAATAGATCCCCGGGTAGTGGGTATGGCCGACGAAGGCGACCCTCCAGTCCAGCCTCTCGAGGCACCAGGCGATGTCCCGGTGCAGAATCATGTGCAGCCAGTTCTCCGGCCTGATCGGGTTGGCGTGGGCGAAAACGGCATCGAATTCGACGTGCCGGAATCCGAAATGGCGGATGTAGTCGAGTTCGACTTCGGAAACGAGATCGCGTGATCGCAATATCGTGTTGCGGGCCAATGCGTTGAAGCTACGAACTTGTCTGCCGTCGACAAGGGCCTGGTCGTGATCTCCGAGCACGCACACAAACTCGTTCTCGCGAAGTCGGTTGATGCAGGCGACAGGGTCCGCGCCGTACCCGACGATATCGCCGACGGCGATGAAGTGATCCGCTCCCTCGTTTTCGGCCGCGATCAAGACCGCCTCGAGGGCTTCGAGGTTGGCGTGTATGTCTGCGAGGATGGCGTATTTCACCAGCCGATCTCGGCGGCGGTCCCGCTGCCTACCCCTTCCCGGAGACGGATTTTTGACCCCCAAGCTATTGTTGCGCCGCTAGTTGAAAAGAGCACTGATGGAGGTCTCTTCGTGAATCGCCTTGATCGCGTCGGCGAAGTGTTCGGCTACGGAACAGACGGTCAGTTTCGGATGCCCCTCCTCCGGAGCCTGGGGGATGGTGTCGGTCACCGTCAACCCGGCCAGAATGGACTTGTCGATCCTGAGGAGTGCGGATTCAGCGAGGGTGCCGTGAACGCATCCGGCGTAGATCGTCTCAGCGCCTCTTTCCTTCAAGGCCTCGGAGCCGGCGATAACGGAGTCTCCTGTAATGATCTCGTCGTCGAAGAGAATGGCATTCTTCCTCTCGACGTCCCCGATGGCGCCCATGACCCGGAGCTTCCCCTCTGGAGTTCGCCGGTTGTCGAGGACCACGAGCGGCATTCCCAGATGACGAGCGTACCCCTCCGTGACCTTGGCGCGACTGATATCCGGTGCCACCGCGACAGCATTCTCTATGTCCCGGCTGCGAAAGTTCTCGCATATGGTAGAAACCCCGCTGAGCTGATCGATCGGGATTCTGCAGAACCCCATGATCTGCGGGCTGTGAAGGGTCATGGTTAGAATGCGGTCCGCACCGGCCTCGGTGAGAAGGTCGGCCATCAGCCGGCCGGCGACCGATATGCGAGGTTCGTCCTTGCTGTCTGCGAGCGAGTACGGGTAGTAAGGCAATACTGCGGTGATCCGTCCGGCGGACGCGAACTTCAACGCGTCGAGGGCGATGAGCAATTCCATAAGGTGCTCGCTAACCGGGGCGCAGGAGGTCTGAATGAAGAAGACGTCGCAGCCGCGGACGTTCTCGCAGATCTTGACCTTGAGATTTTCGTTGCTGAAGCGAATGATCTCGAGGCCCCCCGGTGACACCCCCAGCGAACCGCAGATTCGCGCCGCGAGGTCGGGATTGCTGTTGCCGGCGAAGACCTTGAGCTTGTTGGTCATTTCTCCTCCGCTGACAGCGAGAAGTTCACAGCCTCCTCAGCTGCTCGCGGGCTTTTGCGACGACGGGAGACGTCGGAAAAGCCCGCGCGATTCGCCGCAGCGCCTTCTTCTGCGCTGCGGTTTCACCTGCCAAAGCGTAACAGCGAGAAGCGCTCATCAGGGCCAGGGACGCCTGCTGCCCATCGTACCGGTCTGCATACTGCACGTATTTCTCGGCGGCCTGGGCGAACTGGCCCTGCGATTCGATGCAGGCCGCTACCCCGCTCCAGGCAGCGAACACGAGAACGTCGACATCTCCGTAATCTTCCAGGTAGGTCTCGTACAGGCGCTGGGCTTCGTCGAGCCGACCCTGGCGGAAGTAGCGGTTGGCCAGGTAGACCACCCCCTGGGCCGCCGCTGGGGTCCCACGGTGTTCCCTGATCAGGTTTTCGGCGATTTCCAACGCCTGCGCAACGTCCCCGTTGGCGTCCGCCATCAACACTTGGCCGAACGATGTCGACGCCTGCAGGCGCGCCTCTTCCTCAGCGCTGCGAAGATAGCTTATCAGCACGACGATCACCGCTACCGCTGCTGCCGCGGCAATGACGAACTGCATCCGCTCTTTCAGGAAGTCCGCGGCCTGCATGATCCACTCGACGAAGCGGTCTTCCTCGAGCTCTGCTCTGGTAGGTCTTTCACTTCTTGCCATCAGGCCCCTTTGTCTTCAGTCGCGATACTGTATAACCGACTCGACGCGGTACTGGGCGAGCCGGTCGCGCCCCCGGAGAGCATTCAACTCAACGAGAAAGCAGGCAGCTACAATACTTGCTTCAAGCTGTTCGAGCAGGCGGCAGGAAGCAGCCATTGTGCCGCCCGTGGCGAGAACGTCGTCGACGACCAGTACCCGATCCCCCGGTTTCAGGGCATCGCGGTGAATTTCGACTGCGGCGGTCCCGTATTCCAGTTCGTACTCTTCACCGACGACGGCCGCAGGCAGCTTTCCCGACTTCCGCACCGGAACGAACCCGCAATCGAGGGAAACGGCGATGGGAGCCCCGAGGATGAACCCGCGCGCTTCCACCCCGACGACCATGTCGACGGCGGATGGCTCGAAGGGGGCGGCCATGGCCACCACTGCCGCCCTCAGTCCGCAAGGGTCCTTGAGCAAGGTGGAAATGTCCCGGTACAATATCCCCGGCCTCGGAAAGTCGGGGATGTCCCGAATCAATTCAGCCAGCCGATCGACCTGGATAGTACTGTGACTGTCCATACGATTAGGCCGTCGATCAGGGGTCTGAAATTGCCGCGGAGAGGACATCGAAAAACGACGGAACTCACTGTAGCATATTAAGATAAGTTGCCCGAGTTCCGGGAGTCAAAGAGACGGACCAGGTGGTTGCACGAAACCGGTTTCGCGACCTGAAGGATATCAGAACAGCGTGTAGATGAAGGGGGCGAGGGCAGACCCCTCGGTGAGAACGATCAGCATTCCGAGCAGGACAAGGGTTGCGAAAATCGGTCCCAGCCACCACTTCTTGCGAACCTGCATGAAGGCCCACAACTCGGAGATGATGCTGAATCTGCTCGGCATGTCGGTCCTCGAGGTTTGGGTGCGGCACAGTCAGTCGAGCAGGCGGCTGACCGACTCGCCGTGGTGGATGGCCTTGATAGCATCGCCGAAAAGGCGGGCAACCGAGATCACTTCGATCTTTCCCGTTTCTGACTCGGCGGGCATCGGCACCGTGTTGGTCTTGAGAAACAGCTCCACCGGGGAGGCTTCGATGCGTGCAATGGCATCACCGGAAAAAACGCCGTGGGTACATCCGGCCAGGATGCGTCGAGCCCCGCGCTCCTTGAGCAGGCGGATGGCTTCCATCATCGAGCTGCCGGTCAGGACCTCGTCATCGAACAGGAGTGCGTCCCGGCCCTCGATGTCGCCTATGACGGTCTGCACCTCGGCGACCTCGTCGTCTCCTTTGCGCCTTTTGTCCATGATTGCAAGAGGAAGCTCGAGGCGGCGGGCGTAATAGTTCGCCTCGTGGGCGCTGCCGACATCGGGAGAAACCACCACCGCGTTGCTGAGATCCCGGGTCCGCAACAGATGATTGCACAACAGGTTGGTCGCCCACAGCTGATCGACGGGGATACGGGAAAAGGCGGCGATCTGGGGCGAGTGCAGGGTCATGGTCAGTATGCGGTCGGCGCCTGCGGTTTCAAGCAGATCGGCGACGAGGCGCGCGCTGATCGAGATGCGCGGCTCGTCCTTCTTGTCAGAACGCACGTATGGGTAGTACGGCAACACCGCCGTTATGCGGCGCGCCGAGGCGTATTTCAGGGCGTCGATGATGAGCAGGAGCTCGATGAAGTTGTCATTCACCGGCGGACAGGAGGTTTGAACGACAAAGACGTCGTCTTCCCGGACGTTCTCGTTGATCTGCACCTTGATGGTGTCGTTCGAGGCGCGATCGACCGACAGACGTCCGGGGGGGCAGTCGAGATATTCGCAGATTTCCCTGGCGAGCTTCGGATTGCTCGATCCCGCCATGATTTTCAGGTAGTTCTTCATCATCCCTCTACCGCTGTCCAACCGCCCGAAGAGCCGACGAAAACTCCTTGATCAGGCGAGGCCGGCGGCGACATCTCTGGCAAAATAGGTGATGATCAGGTCTGCCCCCGCCCGCTTGATACCCAGCAGAATTTCGTCTCTGATGCGTACCTCGTCGATCCAGCCCCTCTCCGCTGCGGCTTTGACCATGGCGAATTCTCCGCTGACGCTGTAGGCAGCCAGGGGGACATCGAAACGCCGCCGGGCTTCGCGCAGCACATCGAGATAGGCGAGCGCCGGCTTGACCATGATGATGTCGGCACCCTCCGCCAGGTCGAGCTCGATTTCCCGCATAGCCTCCCGGCAGTTGGGGGGATCCATCTGGTAGCCGCGTCTGTCGCCCCTCTGCGGCGCCGACCCGGCAGCTTCCCGAAACGGGCCGTAGAATGCGGAGGCGTACTTGGCCGCGTACGACATGATCGGCAGGTGCGTAAAACCGTTGCCGTCGAGAACCGCCCTGATTCTGCCGATGCGCCCATCCATCATGTCGGAGGGAGCAATCATGTCAGCCCCGGCCTCGGCGTAAACGAGAGCCTCCTTCGCCAGCAACTCCACCGTGCGATCGTTGTCGACTTCGAGGCCGGCGGCGATCGCTGGCTCCCCGAGAACGCCGCAGTGCCCATGATCGGTGTACTCGCAAAGGCAGACGTCGGCGATGACGAGCAGGTCCAGGCCGGCGTCTTTGATTGCACGAATCGCCGCTGGGACGATACCGTTCGGGTCGTAGCCGGAAGTGCCCACTGCATCCTTTTCCCCGGGAATCCCGAACAGGAGGACAGCTGGAATCCCCAGGCCGGCGACCTCGCGGGATTGCTCGACCAAGAGGTCGACCGAGAGCTGGTGGTTCCCCGGCATCGACCGGATCTCGAGCTGCACCCCCTCCCCGGGACAGACGAAGAAGGGCATAACCAGGTCTTCGACCCGCACGCTGGTCTCGCGAACCATGCTGCGGATGAGGCGGTTTCCGCGCAGGCGCCGGGGCCGATGCGGACCGACTTCCGAAAACGACTGCTCGAAGGCCGGGATCCCGGCCGGTTCACCCTTCATCGCCTACCCAATAGTGTCCTGTCCCGGAGATAGATTGCCAAAATTGGGCCGCGAGCCGGGATGGATCGGCGGAAGAATTGCAGATATTGACTGGACAGGACACTAGCCCAAAACCGGGGAACGGGAACCGTGAGAACGTCGCCAAATCTTGGATCGATGAAACGCTACCACCATCAGGAATACGCAAACCTTCGCGCCGGGCAGGATTTTTTCCTCAAACCGCAGCCAAGGCCGACGCCATGTCACCAACGAGATCTTCGGGGTCCTCGATGCCGACGGAATACCGTATCAGCTCGTCGGTAATTCCGATGGCCTGCCGGTCCTCCCAGCTCAGATCGTAGTACGAAATCGTAGCCGGATGCGATACCAGAGTCTCGACACCCCCGAGACTGGGTGCCAGGTAGGGTATCGTCAACCTGTGGACGAAATTCCTCGCCGTCTCCAGGTCGCCGTCGAGGTCGAAACTGACGACTCCCCCGAACCCGTGCATCTGTCTTCTGGCGACTTCGTGATCGGGATGGCTGGGAAGACCCGGGTAATAGACCCGCTTGACCTTGGAGTGTGCTTCGAGGAAGGCTGCGATTCTCAGCGCGCTGTCGTTCTGCCTGGCCATGCGGACGGCCAGGGTTTTCAGTCCCCGGATGAGCAGGTAGCTCGACTGCGGGTCGGCAATGGTACCGACGATGTCGCGGAACTCCTTGATTGCAGAGATGATCCCCTCCGCGCCGCACACCGATCCCGCCATCAGGTCGTTGTGTCCCCCGAGGTACTTGGTGGCGCTGTGGAAGACGAGGTCGACGCCGAAGTCGAGGGGACACTGGTTCACCGGCGTTGCGAAAGTGCTGTCGATCAGGACCTTGAGCCGGCGCTCTCTGGCGAAGAAGACCAATTTCTCCAGGTCGACGACGTGAAGATGCGGGTTGGTGGGAGATTCGGTGAAGATCAGGCGCGTATTCGGCTGCAGGGCCTGCTGCAGCTCGTCGAAATCTCCGGGGCGCACGAAGCTGCTCTTGATGCCGAATTTGCCCAGGACGTTGCACAGCTGCACGGTGCGCCGGTAGCAGTCCTCCATAACGACCAGGTGCTGGCCGGAGCGCAGCATCGCCAGCAGCGCGGTCGAGATGGCACTCATCCCGGAGGAGAACAGCAGCGCCTGCGCCGCGTGGTCGAGATCGGCGAGCTTACTTTCCGCGGCGGCCAGGGTCGGGTTGCCGTAGCGGCCGTATTCGTACTGCGTCCGCTCCCCCGCCTTGTAGGCCTCGAACTCGTCGAGCGTATCGAAGACGAAGGTCGAAGTCTGCGCTATCGGGGTGGTCAGGGACTTGGCTCCTTTTGCCCGATCCTCCCCCCCGTGAACGGAACGCGTCGATGCTCCGGGCCGCGCCCTGGATGGAGCGTCCGCAGCGGCGGTGGGTTCCCCTTCCCGCGAGTCGACAGATTTCTCTGGCAACGATTTCCCCAATTCAACCGGCTGGAGTGGGAACCGCATCGATCGATCTCAGCACCGTCGCGCGCACCTGCTCGAAATCGGGGTCGACCTCGACGGGCCGGTTGGCGTTCCGGGGAACGACGCCGAAAACCTCGCGCAAATTGTCGGAGTGATAGTCGATCTTGAAGTTCGGAAACTTGAGACCGTGCGCCGTGGAGATCACGACGACAGTGTCGTCCGGGGAGATGATGCCCCGTTCGACCAGCTTGAACAAGGCTGCCAGCGCCACTCCCGTGTGCGGGCAGGTGAAAAGCCCGGTGCGGTCAGCCCGGGCAGCGGCTTCGGACAGTTCCTGCTCGGTCGCCTGCTCCACGACACCGTCGAACTGCCTGAGGACGCGGACCGCCCGCTCCCAACTGACGGGATTGCCGATGCGAATGGCGCTTGCGAGGGTGCTGCCGGCACGTTGCGATGCGAACGACTCGAAGTGGTCCAGGTAACTGAGGTACAGTGGGTTGGCCTTGGCGGACTGGGCGACGGCAATGCCCGGCAGATCGTCGATGATTCCCATCTCCCTCATTTCGAGAAACCCCTTCCCCAGGGCGCTGACGTTTCCTAGGTTGCCCCCAGGGATGACGATCCAGTCCGGAATCTTCCAATCGAACTGCTGGGTCAGTTCGATCGCAACTGTCTTCTGGCCTTCGATGCGCAGGGAGTTCTTCGAGTTCGCAAGGTAGAGGTTCTCGCGGCTGCAGATTTCCTGGACGAGCCGCATGCAGCCGTCGAAATCAGTGCGGATCGACAGCGTAAGAGCACCGTTCGTGATCGGCTGGATCAGCTGCGAAAGGGATATCATGTCCTTTGGCAGCAAGGTGATAACCGGAATGCTGGCGGCTGCTCCGTAGGCGGCCAGGGCGGCGGAGGTGTCCCCGGTAGAAGCGCAGATGAGAGCCGGGATGTCGGTTCCCTCCGATCGCATCTGCCGCACCATGGAGACCAGTACCGTCATTCCCAGGTCCTTGAACGACCCGGTATGGCTGTTCCCGCACTGTTTTACCCAGAGGTCTTCCAGCCGGATCTCGCGGCCCAGCCTCTCCGCCCAGAACAGGTTGCTCCCCCCTTCGTACATCGACACGACGTTCTCTTCCTCGACCTCGGGGCAAACCATCTCCTGCTTGCCCCAGACCGAGCTGCCGAACGGAAAATCATTACGCATGTAGCGGCGGTCGAAAAGCTCGCGCCATTCGGCCCCAGGTTTCTTCCGCAGTTCCGTCATGTCGTGCTGGACGGACAGCAAACCCCCGCACTCCCCGCATTCGTAAACCATTTCGGTAAGCGGGTAGGTCTCGTTGCACTTGATGCACTGAAACCAGGCCTGATACCCCATGATCCTTCGGTCGTGCAAAGTTTTGGAAGTCGCGCCGATTCCGGGTTCCGCCCTTCGGGGGAAAGGTTCAAAATCTACCTTTGGCGCAGGACACCTGCAAGAAATGGAGCAGCCTTCCCCACCCGCAAAACGAGCGCTCGCCAGCAGCTGTTGTCAGAGGGGACTACAGACGAGGCCGCAGCACGTCCCGAACTGTATCCATCTACTTTCTGGGAGGCGTCCCGAAAACCGGGCTCAACCCGGGGACAGGGCGGCCTCGAGCGCCTCACCGGCATCCGCGGCCACTCCTTGGCCGTGCAGCACGGCTGCCGCGGCCGCGAGAAAGAGAAATACATTCTCCAGGCTCGAGGTGTGTCCCATCAGACCGAGGCGCCAGGCCTTTCCTTTGAAGTCGCCGAGCCCCCCGCCGATTTCGATGTTGAACTCCTCCAACAGAGCGGCGTCGGGCAGCGGCGTCGTCGACCCCGTCGGGAATCCGCACCGTCGTCAGCATGGGGAGCCGGAAGGGCTCCTCGACGACGAGGTCGAGGCCCATCGCCGTCAGTCCGCGGACCAAGGCACTGGTGATTCTTCGCATGCCGCGTCCAGCGAGCTTCCAGGCCCTCCTCGAGAACGAGGGCCAGTGCCTCTCTGAGGGCGTTGTTCATCGACACCGGAGCGGTGTGGTGATACACGCGGTCGCTTCCCCAGTACTGCTCGATCATCGACAGGTCGAGGTACCAGCTCTGAACTTTCTCCCGCCTGTTGCGGATCAGGTCGAGGCAGCGGTCGTTCAGGGTTACGGGTGATAGTCCGGGGGGACAACTCAGGCACTTCTGGGTGCCGCTGTAGCAGGCATCGATGCCTAGGGAGTCCACCCCCCGATGTCGATGCCTGCCAGCGAAGTGACGGCGTCGACGACGAGAAGGGCCCCGCGGCCGCGAGCGAGGGCGGCTATCTCTTCCAGGGGCTGCAAGACCCCGGTCGAGGTCTCGGCGTGCACTATGGCCAGGAGCTTTACGTCGCCCTGGATTTTTTGGAGTGTCTCCGCGACCTCGTCCGGGGAGACCGGGCCGCCCCATTTCGCAGCCACCGTGAAGACTTCGGCACCGCAGCGCTCCGCGACATCCTGCATGCGCTGGCCGAAAACCCCGCAGGCGCATACAACGACCTGGTCCCCAGGCTCGATGAGGTTGGTGAAGCATGTCTCCATTCCTGCGCTTCCAGTGCCGGAAACCGAGATGGTCAGTCGGTTCTGCGTCTGAAACACCTGCCTGAGAAGATTTTTCGAGTCCTCCATCACATCGAGAAACTGTGGGTCCAGGTGCCCGACCACGGGGGCCGCCAAGGCGGCGTACACACGTGGGTGGACGTTGCTCGGCCCGGGGCCCATGAGCAGGCGCTGCGACGGATCGAGTCTTGCAGGTATTTTCTTTTCAAGGTTCACGAAATTCCTCCAGGGTAAGAAAGTTTGCCGAGCATGCGGATCAGGCTCCTCCCGAAGGGGGGAGTCGGCGCAGCACCATGGGCACGAGCAGGATATCGAGGACGGCCTCGGGGACGAGGTAGCTGGCGTTGTACCCCAGGGAATATCGCCATACCTCCATGCCCTGCGGCGCCAGGTGGCCGAAGTAGACGACGCCGGACAGGAAGTGGAGGCCCAGTCGAATCGCCTCGGCAACTGCGATTGCCACGGCCAGGCGAGGCCAGCCAAGGGGTTTTTCCGGGGCTCGCCCAAGGGCTGCAAGGGCGGCGATTCCCACCGTCGCGTAGGCCAGGGGGTAATCCAGAACCAACTGGATCGGATGCACGAAGTAGGGGGCCATGGCGAAGTGAACGACACCGTATGCCAGGCCTGCCATCCCCCCTGCCAACGGACCGTGCCTGAGGGCGGCGACGAACAATGGAACCGTATCCAGGCTCACCGAGCCTCCGTAGAGGAGGTGGGGAAGCTTGAGCTTGACGAGGCCCAGCACCGCTGCCAGCGCAATGGCGAAGGAGAGTTCCGCCTGCACCCGGATCGAGAAGGAACGGCTCAATAGAAAGGATGCCCGTAGCAATTTCCCGCTCGGTTCAGGTGGGGTCGTGCACCCTTCAGGATCGCAATTCTCCAGGAGAGTCCTTGTAGCCGGGGATTTGCTTCTGGCTCCCGATTCGGGGTCCAAGCTGGCCCTGCTGTTATAAAGGTTCCGGATCCACACCCGAACGCCATCTCTGAAAACTGTGTCATAAAAATTTTGTATCTATTTGTATCTATTTGTAGAACAATAAGTTTGCACCCCATGTGTGGGTTGTATTTCAGATGTGCTGCCCGACAGCGACGGTTTTGTTCGGTGCTGGGTACATAAAGCGGAACCCTTGGGCCCCTGCGGCGTCCTACCTGATGCGGGCCCTACCGGTCTGGGCTCGCACCCTCCCTTGCGGCCGGAAGCAGTTGGTCTGCTTCCGGCCGTTCTTCAATTCAGCCGCTGCAGCAGCATCACCCCTTGGGGAATGCGGATCACCCCGCTCACCTCGTTGACCTGCAGTTTCAGCACTTCCTCTTCTACTGCCTCCAGCATGTCCCCGGGCGCGAAGAACCCGAGGTCACCGCCGTCGCGGGCGTTCGGGGCCTTCGAAAACTTGACGGCCAGCTGGCCGAAATCCTCACCTGCCTCGATCCGCTTGAGCAGGTCGCGGCCCTGGGCCTCGGAATCGACCAGGATCATGCGGGCCCGCAGCTTGCCGGCCATGATTTCACGCAGGGCTTCCATGTTGAGGTTAATCGCATGTATCACGTCGGGATCCGCTGACAACTCCTTGGCGCGCTGGTAGTAGGACAGTGCCCGGGAGTAGTGCCCCTGTTGCGAGTGCAGGAAGCCGAGGTTGTTGTAGGCCTCGACGTCCCGCGGGAGCAGCTCCGTTACGGTTTCATACTGGACGATCGCCCTCTCCAGCGAGTCAACCCGGGTGTAATGGAACCCGAGGTAGCGGTGCGCTTCCGGATTGCGGTCGTCGAGAAGCAGGGCGGAGTCGAGGTGGGTCTTGGCCTTCGACCGGTTTCCGGCCTGCATATAGAGAAACCCGAGGGAGCTCTGAATCGCCGAAACCTGTGGAGCCAGCCGGCGCGCTTTCTCTATGACGGCGATGGCGGAATCGAGCTGCCCGGCGGCGAGGAACGCCTCTCCCAGGGTGGAATATACCTGGAGTTGGCCCGGTCTTTCCGCCATGGAGCGCTTGAAGGCGGCGATCGACTCTGCAACCTTTCCATCCGCCAGGTAGAGCGTACCGAGCCGGTTGAGCACCTCGGCGCTTCCGGCACCCAGTTTCAGCGCCTCTTCGTAGCGAGCGATGGCGGGTTTGAGCTGCCCGCGTCCGGCGAGAAACTCCGCTTCCTGAACCAGCCGTACCATCGGCGGCAGCTCGGTGACTTGGGTGTCCGCGGGCGCTGCAGTCTGCGCCCCCGCATCAAAGGTCGGTCCGTGGTTGCACAGGAATACCGCCACGGCGAGAAGAACAGCGTTCACAGGCATCACCTTCACCGCTTTCATGTCGGGATCTGGCATGGCTTCAGGAATCCGTTCGCATTCCTGCGTCCGGTTTGCCCCCAGCCCCGAACCTGTCGCGAAGAGCCTGTACTTGGTCGTTGTCGAGGGTATTCGTGCGACCCAGTTGACGTGCTACGAGGGCGATGCGGGCGCACAACTCGACGGTCTCCATCTTGAAGTGCGCATCCATCAGATCCGCTCCCAGGGTCACGGCGCCGTGATTGGCCAGCAGCAGGGCGTCGTAGTTTTTCCGCAGCAGTGGAATCATCGGCTCGACAACCGCCGGACCCCCCGGAGTTCCGTACGAAGCCATCGGGATTCCCCCGAGATTCACGATTACCTCGGGCAGGATGTATTCCATCATTTCGATACCGGCGACAGCGAACCCGGTTGCGGTAGGCGGATGGGCGTGCACGACTCCCCCGGTTTCCGGTCTGAGCCGGTAGGACTCGGTGTGCATGAGGATCTCCGAAGTGACTTCCCGGTCCCCATCGACCCGGTTGCCGTCGAGGTCGCATACAACGAGCATCCCGGGAGTGAGAAACCCCTTGCTGACGCCGGTCGGCGTGCACAGCAGGCGATCCTCTCCGAGCCGTGCCGAGATGTTGCCGTCGTTTCCAGCCACGAAGCCGAGGTTGTAGATCCGCCGACCCACCTCGCAGATTTCCTCGCGGAGCCCCGCTTCCGTCATCGGGTTGCGGTCCCCTCGAGCTCGCAGAAGGACCGGGCAGGCGCACCACTCACAGGTGAAAACTCGCTCGCGGGAAGGCCTGGGGTCGTCCGGCGCTTTTAAACAGCTTTGCCGCCGCCTCTACCGATATCCAGGCGCCGCCTGCGACTGCCGGCAGGGTCACGTTCAGCAGCCAGAGCAGAAGGGCAGCATTGATGGCGGCAACCGGATCGAGGCCGATGCTCGAGAAGACGAAAGCCGCGGCTGCCTCGCGGGGGCCGAGATCGAGGAATCCAACAGGGGCGAGGGTCTTCAAACCGAAAATTATGGGAATGGCGGCGATCCCCTGCGGCGGCAACTCGATCCAGCTCAGGGCCAATAGATAGAATTGGGCGAAAAACAGCAGGTTGAAGAGGAGTGACAAGAGCAGAACGCGCAGAAACAGAGTCCTGGAGATAGAGACAAACGCCGTTGCCATCCTGCCGGCAGCTGAAAACCAGGGTGTGGCGGCCGTCCATTTCTGCAGAAGAGGCGGTAATGCTCCCCCATGCCGGAGAAGGAGCCCTCCCGCTGCAGCCAAACCCGCTCCACAGGCCAGGGCGGCGGCCGGGTTAATGAAGGCCAGCCCCAGGACCGCGACAACGACGGTGACTCCGGCCGAACAGGCCCGGTCGGCGCCGGCCAGGACAACGCCCTCGACCCGGCGTCCCTCGAACAAGGCGCCGCGGCCCAGCTCCCCCACCCTTCCCGGCGATACCATTCCAAGGGAGAATCCCACGAGCAGGGAGCGCAAGCTCTCATCGGCCCGGGTCGTCGGTCGGATCGAAACGAGGAGCTCGTGCCATTTTCGCCACTGGATTGCCACGCCGGCGAGGCTGCCGGCAAAGGCAACCATCAGAAGCAGGGGTTCGGCAGCGAGCAGATTTCCCAATAGCTCGCCCGGGCTCGCAACCAGGTGGAGGAGCAGTAACAGCAGAGAAAGGGAAATGGCCGTCTTTGCCAAGGCGGGAAAGATCGCGGTGAATCCGCACACGGGTTAGCTTAATTCACTGTTGGGGAATGGGTTGCGGCAAGCAAAAGAGTAAAAAAGCTAGCTGGAGGCGGCAGGCCCGTCAAGCGGTGCCGCCTGTACTGGCCCGATTTGTGGCATGTTGCCGCTGAATCCGGAGGTGCGGCAATCCCGAGGGCAGCCTCAGCAAGGGGAACCGGGGAGGGGCTGTGCTGCAAGCTGGATACGCAGCGGTCAGCCGCGGAACAGGAATTGAATGACGTCGCCGTCTCGAACAACGTAATCCCGGCCTTCGGTGCGCAGCTTTCCCTGTTGTCGGAGCCGCTGCAACTCTCCGCCCGCCGCGGCCAGGCCCTCGGCCGTGGTAACTTCGGCGCGGATGAAGCCCTCCTCCATGGCGCTGTGAATTCTTCCGGCCGCGGCCGCGGCCGAGGTCCCGGAGGGGAGCTGCCATGCCTGAAGTTTTTCGTTGGCGATGGTGTAGAAGGCGATCAGCCGCAACAGCTTGTAAGCGGCGAGGACGAGGCGGTCCAACCCCCTGGACTCCAGTCCCATTTCGGCCAGTAGTTCCCCTTTCTCCTCACCTTCCTCGAGCTGTGCCACCTCCGCCTCCAGCTGGGCGCAGATCGCCAGCACCCGGTCCTCCCCTACCCTGGCCCGGAGCTGATCGACGAGAACGTTCTCCTGCCTGGAGGTTTCCCCGACGTTGGCGAGGTAGAGTACGGGCTTTGCAGAGAGGAGGTTGTAGCTGTGCACCGCCCGCATATCGCCTGGTGTCAGCTCGTTCCTGGCGTACACGGGGACACCCTCCAGCAGGCCGGCTTCCATCTTCTTGAGCGCTTCCAGCTCGGCCCGGCGCGGGCTGCGAGGATCGGTGGCAACCACCCGTTCGAGATGGGGCAGGGCATCCTCGATGGACTGGAGATCGGCGAGCATGAGCTCGCTTTCGATGGTATCCACGTCCCGCGCCGGGTTCAGGGCGTCCTCGACATGGGAAACGGTGGGGTCCTCGAAACAGCGGACCACGTGAACCAGGGCATCGGTCTCACGGACATCGGCGAGGAACTGGTTTCCCCTGCCCTCCCCCTTGCTGGCACCCCGCACCAGGCCGGCGATGTCGGTGAACTGTATACTCGTCGGGGTGCAGCTTGCAGGCTTCAACAGCTCGTCGAGAATCCGCAGTCGCTCATCCGGCACTTCGACTACCCCGATGTTCGGATCGATGGTGCAGAACGGGTAGCTCGATGCCTCGGCCGTTGCCGAGGTCAGGGAGTTGAACAGGGTGGTCTTGCCGGCGTTCGGCAGGCCGACGATGCCTGCAGTCAGGCTCACCTCGGCACCTCCTCCACGGTCGCAAGCAGCAGGGGCGCAACGATCACCGTCTTCTCCCGCTTGAGCACGGCCAGCCCCGGGGCACCTCCTCGCGGCTTCGACACGTGCTTCACCCGCGTGTACACGACCGGCACCTTCCTCGCCGAGCGGCCCTTGCTCCAGTAGGCCGCCAGTCCCGCGGCCTCTTCGATGGTTCGCGCGCCCGGCTCGTCCTTGCGTCCCTCCCGCCGCAGCACCACGTGAGAGCCCGGGTAACCGCTGGCGTGAAACCAGAGGTCTTCCTGCGAAGCCATGCGGTGGGTCAGCTGATCGTTTTCACGCTGGTTGCGCCCGACCCAGACCGTCCAGCCGCTGCTGGTGCGATAGCGTCTCGGATGGGCCCTGGCAGGATCTCCTCTCCCCCGCTTCTGTTCGGGTCTGCGCTGTTCCATCCATTCCCTCACATCCGCCGGAAGTTCCTCTGAATCGGTCTCCAATTTCGCCAGCATCCGTCGCAGGCCCTGTTCCAGCCGCAGCACCCGCCGCAGGCGATCCGGCAGCACATGCAGGCGCTTTTCGAGCTTGCGCGCCCGCTTGAGGAACCGCGCCGCGTTTTCCGCCGGCGAAAAACGGAGATCGAGCTCGATCGCCAGGTGATCCGCCTCCGAGGCCGAAAAGGAATTCGGAAGTTCCAGGCGCGCGGTCCCGGGCTTCACCTCGTTCAGGTTGGCAAGCAGAAGGCTTCCCCGCTGCAGCAAGGAAGGGGCCTCGGCTGCTTCGTCGAGATCCCCCTCGACCGCTTCCCGGGAGCGCGTCGTCTGGCGCAGCTCGCGGGTCAGGGCCTGCCGCGCGAGCCTGAAATCGACCTTTCGGGCCTCGGTCCGCTGCCGGCTGGAGCGCCATTCCGCCAAGGCAGAAAGTATCGAATCGAAACGACGCAGATCCTCCACCGGTCTCCGGGGCCTCAGGGAGGAAACCATCAGCCGTTCCCTATCGGTGAACAGGAAACCGCCGGTTGCAACGATGCTCTCGGCAAATATCTCCGCCCCGACGCTCCACAGCCGCCCGATGAGGGCGTCGTCGATGGTCGCTTGAGGGCCGTCCGGTTCTTCCCGGGGCGCTGTGAATCCGGCTCGAAACAGCAGCTCCGCGGCTACCCCGCGATCGGCCCCGGCGATCGTCCGCTGCAGGGCAAGCGGCAGATTTCCCCGCTGTTTCCGCATTTCTTCCGCAAGGGCATCGGCGAAACGGTCAATGGAGTCCTCCCCTGGCAGCAGCCGAGGTCTTCCGGGGGGTGAGTAGATTCCGCCCTCCCACAGCCGACGCCCCTGCCCGGCTTTGTCAGGGGCTCGCCAGATCCCCTTGATCGCTCGCGACTGCTCCGCGACCAGCACCGCCTGCACGCGCGGGGGGATCAGCTCGACGAGCAACAGGCCATAGGTCTTTTCCCCCCGCCGGTTGTCGCGGCCAAGCCGGATTCTCAGAACCCGATCCCTTCGGTCCGCCTGCACCGAGTCGACGGCAGCACCCTGGAGGTAGCGCTCGGGGTTGCCGTGGAGGGCGAAGGCCGCGGGCATCGGAGCGCAGCGGAGGCGGACGAATCCGTGCGTCCCGAGCTCGAACGACAAGTGACAGTCCCGGCTGCAGGCAATGGCGAGGGCCGGCTGGCGTCCCGGTGGATTGTCGTCTCCCCCACTTCCCTGCCCAGGGGCGAAGCCGGCGCGCTCGATCCTGTTTCCGGAGAGCTTTGCATTCAGCTCGAAAGCCAGGGTCTGGATAGTGAAGAGATCGAAGGACACTTAGGTCTGATCCTAGTTCCCGGTTGTCCTGTTCATCTCCGGACTTCAGGGCTTGCCGGTTGCTCGCTGTGCAACCTGTCTTTCGATGAGTCGAAACGGCTGGGATTTCCCCTGCGCGTCAGGTGCGGAATGCGCCGGCCGGAGCTTCTCCGTCAGGGTCCGATGGCATCCAGGCTGGCCTCGAGTCTGGCAAGGCTTTCCCTGTACTCGGTCTGGCGCAGCCGCTCACGTTCCACCACCTCCCCGGGAGCCCTTTCGAGGAAGGCGGACTGGTTCAGCTTGGAATCCAACCCCCTCAACAGTCTGTCGAGCTTGTCGATCTCCTTTTTCAGGCGCCTGCGTTCCGCGCCGGCGTCGATCAAACCCTCGAGGGGAACGTGAATCTCGACATCCCGGACCAGGGCGCTTGCCGACTCCGGGGGCTTCTCGAAGCCGCTGCCAACCTCCGCGGTCTCGGCCAGGGCAAGCGTCTCGACGTACCCGAGATTGCGTCCGAGCAGTTCCGCGGAGGCAGGCCCCGCCGACAGTTTGACGTCGATCCGTCTGCCGGGAGGTACCCGCAACTCGCCGCGGATGTTCCTGATGGCCGAGACAACTTCCTGCACGAGGGTCATCGCCGCCATCGCCGCTTCGTCGAGGTCCTCGCTTCGGGCAGCAGGCCAGGCCGCGGTCATGATCGCTTCTCCCGACGCGGCGTGCCGAGGCAATGCCTGCCAGATCGCCTCTGTGATGAAGGGCATGACCGGATGCATCAGGCGAAGGGCCTGCTCGAGCACCTCGACCAGGATCTCCTGCGCCAGGGCGCGTTCCGGCGCCGGGCCCCGCAGGCGCGGCTTGGCCAGCTCGACGTACCAGTCGCAGTAGTCGTTCCACAGAAAGCTGTACAGGGCGCGCGTGACCTCGCTGAAGCGGAATTTCTCCTGGTGCTCGTCGACGCGATCGATGGTTCGGGCCAGACTGCTGCGGATCCAGCGGTCCGCCAGCTCGGCGCTGGGGCTGGGCTCCTCCACCGGCTCGTACCCCTCGAGATTCAGGAGCACGAAACGCGCCGCATTCCAGAGCTTGTTGCAGAACGCCTGGCCCGATTTCGCGCTTTGCGAGGACTTCACCTCGTTGTCGGCGATTTCGGCATCGAAGCGGATATCCTGCATCGCTCCTGCCTGGTGGAGGAGCGAGTAGCGGGTCGCGTCCGCCCCGTACAGGCGCACGAGGTCCATCGGGTTGAGCCCAGTTCCCAGGCTCTTGCTCATGCGGCGCCCGTCCCTGGTCATCACCGTGGGGTGAACGAGCACCGTTTTGAACGGGACCTTCCCTGTGAGCTCCAGGGAGGTGAAGGCCATGCGCAGGACCCACAGGTAGAGGATGTCCCTGCCGGTGATCATCAGGTCGGTCGGGTAGAAATAATCCAGGGATTCTTCGCTCTGCGGCCATCCCAGAGTGGCGAACGGCCAGAGGGCGGAGGAGAACCAGGTGTCGAGAACGTCCGGATCCTGGACGAACTCGCTTCCGCGGCACTGATCGCAAAGATCTGGCGGTTCCCTCTGCACGATGGGCTTTGCCCCGGCCTCGACGGAGACCTGAAAGCTGCCCTCAGCCAGGGCGCGGTCGCGCGGCAGGTCTCCTGACGGGGTGATGCCTCCGCCGCTGCAGGTAACACAGTACCAAGCGGGGATGCGGTGGCCCCACCAGATCTGACGCGAAAGCGCCCAATCGCGGATATCGTCGAGCCAGTCGATGGCGTAATCCCGGAAGCGGTCGGGGACGTAGGCGATTTCCCGGTGCTCGAGGAAGGGGTGGGTCTTTTCTGCCAGGGCCTTCATGTCCATGAACCACTGCTCCATCGGCAGCGGCTCGATGACGGTGCCGCACTTGTCGTGGTGAGGCACTGCGTGCTCGTACTCCTCCGTCCTTTCCAGGAGGCCCGCCGACTCAAGGGCGGATACGACGTTGCTCCGGCACTCGTAGCGTTCCTGCCCGGCAAAGCGGCCCGCAGCGGAGGTCATCATCGCGTCGAAGCCGATGACGGCGATCTCCGCCAAGTCGTGCCTCTTGCCGATCTCGTAGTCGTTGGGATCGTGCGCCGGGGTGACCTTTACGGCGCCGCTGCCCATTTCGGGGTCGGCGTACTCGTCGGCGACGATGGGGATCTCGCGCTCCATCAGCGGCAGCAGCACCCTGCCCCCCACGGCCCCCTGCCACCTCCTGTCCTCGGGGTGGACGGCGACACCGCTGTCCCCGAGCATCGTTTCCGGCCTCGTGGTGGCGACGACGACGCCTTCCGTACCCGACACCCCCGGGTACCGGATGTGCCAGAGGTGGCCCTGCAGCAGGCGCTCCTCGGTCTCGAGGTCGGAGATCACCGAGCGGCAGGAAGGGCACCAGTTGATCATGCGCGTGCCGCGGTATATCCAGCCGTTGTCGTAGAAGCGCTCGAAGGCGAGCAGCACGGCCTCGACGTAGTCGTCGTCGAGGGTGAAGCGGGTCCTGCTCCAGTCGTAGCTGCAGCCGAGCTGGCGCAGCTGCCGGTAGATGGTGTCGCCGTACTTCTCCTTCCAGGCCCAGATCCGTTCGAGCAGCTGCTCGCGTCCGAGATCGTACCGGGTGATTCCGTCGAGCCGCTTTTCGACCTGCATCTGGGTGGCGATTCCCGCGTGATCGGTTCCCGGCAGACAGAGGGTCTCGTACCCCTGCATGCGGCGACGGCGCACCACGTTGTCGTGGATAGCGTGCTGGATGGCGTGACCCATGTGCAGCTCGCCGGTGACGTTGGGGGGCGGAATGGTGACGCAGAAAGGTTTTTTCCCGGGATTGACACGTGCGGCGAATAAGTTGCCGCGCTCCCAGAACGAGTACCATTCCCCTTCCGAGGCGGGGTCGTACTTCGTGGGCAGATTCAGCGACATGGACGGCTTTCAGAAGTCGGGGATTTTCGGTGTAACTGCGTGTTCTGCAATCAGTTCAATATAGGGGGCCGCATCGAACGATGGCAATGGCGGCAGACCTTTACAGGCCGGACGCGGCAGTGATATACTTGCACGAGAAACAGGATGGACTGCGCTCTTCAGCGCCTGAAACGCCCTTCTCCAAGATCACCCACAACCGACTCTCGAAACCAACCGTGGCACATTGGGCGGACCTGCCGACCGAGCAGCGCAACGAGGCCAGCACCCGCATCGACGAGGTTTCCACCGCGGAGATGCTGCGCATCATGAACCGCGAGGACGCCTCGGTGGCCGCGGCCGTGGAGAACGAGCTGGACCAAGTCGCCATGGCGGTAGAACTCGTAGTGCGCGCCCTCAGGGAAAACGGCCGGCTCTTCTACATCGGCGCCGGATCGAGCGGACGCCTCGGTGTTCTGGATGCCGCGGAGTGCCCTCCGACGTTCAACACCGATCCCGGCATGGTCCAGGCGGTGATCGCCGGGGGTCCGGAGGCGGTCTTTGCCGCGGTGGAGGGAGCCGAAGACAGGAGCGATTACGGGGCCGGAGAGCTGCGCCGGCGCCAGGTCGGGGCGGGTGATTGCGTGATTGGTATCGCCGCGAGCGGGGTCACCCCCTTCGTTCTGGGCGGTCTCCGCGAGGCGCGCGCCCTCGGTGCGGACACGATCCTGCTGACATGCGGTGTCCCCGGACAAGTGGCTTCCTGCGTAGATGTCCGCATCGCGCCACAGGTCGGCCCCGAGGTCGTTACCGGATCGACGCGGCTCAAAGCGGGCACCGCCACCAAGATGATTCTCAACATGATCTCCACGGCAGCCATGATCCGGCTGGGAAAAACCCTGGGCAACCTGATGGTCGACCTGCAGCCGAAGAACGCCAAGCTGCGGGACCGGTCGCTGCGCATCCTGCAGATGGTGGCCGGGATCACCAGGGAATCCTCCCAAGCCTGCCTTGACGCCGCAGGCGGCGATCTCAAGGTGGCCATCGTCATGCAGCTGTGCGGGGTCGACAGCGGCCGCGCCGCGGTCATGCTCGCCGAGCAAGGAGGCCGGATCAAGGAAGTGGTCAGGTATTCCGGACGCGGAAGAGGGGCAGTTGCCGCCTCATGAAATACGGCATGCTGGGCGAGACGGATCTCGAGGTTTCCCGGGTCGGGCTGGGGACCGTGGAAATCGGACTGCCGTACGGGATCGGGCTTCCCGATCCTCCCCCCGACGACGAGTGCGTTAAACTGCTGCACGCCGCCCTCGACTGCGGTGTCACCTACTTCGATACCGCAGCCGGGTACGGGCGCAGCGAGGAGCTGGTGGGGAAGGCGTTCTCGGGCATGGGCGCATCCCGCCCCGTCATCGCCACCAAGGTGAAGCTGCGCGCCTCTGCTTCGGGGCCGCAGCTCGAAGGGGCCGAGCTCGCCGAGCATGTGTGCGATTCGGTCGCCGCCAGTCTCGCCATAATAAGGGTGGACAGTCTGGATCTGGTGCAGGTGTACGTCGAGGAGGATACCTTCGCCCGCGAGGAGATCAGCGCTCCCCTGCTCGAAGCAGTCGAGTCTCTGACCGCCAGGGGCCAGGTGCGCTTCTGGGGCGCCACCAGCTACGGCCCTTCCGACGCCAGGGCGGTAGTTGGTCAGGGGAAGCCGTTTCAGACGATCCAGGTGGCCTACAACCTGCTCGACAGAACCCTCGAGCATCAGGTTCTGCCTGACTGCCGGGAACAGGGGCTGGGGGTCGTGCTGCGCTCGGTGTTCCTGCAGGGGGTCCTCTCCCACCGCACCGAAAGCTATCCCCCGCACATGGAGCCGCTTAAGCAGAGCGCCCGGAAGGCCGGGGGCCTGGCGGGTGAATACGGAATCAGTCTGTCCGAATGCGCCCTGCGTTTCGCCGCCTTCGGTCCTGCGCAGGCGGACGTGACCCTGTTCGGAACCTTCTCCGAGGCCGAGCTGGAGCAGAACCTGTCTTCGGTCGCGGCCGGGCCTTTGCATGGGGATCTGATGAAGGAGCTCGCACCCCTGGCCCTGGACGGCAGCGAGCTGCTCTACCCCCACACCTGGGGCCTTCCGCATGCCTTCAAATAGAGGAAATGTCATGGATGACTTCCCCTGTCCGGGCAGGCCGCCGACAGGTCGGGATTTCTGTCTCCAAAGCAACCTACCGTCTTCGAGCCACCCGGTTCCGGCCGGAGTCTCCGTCAGCGCCCCTCACTCCGGCCAATGGCCTCGAACTTCACTACTGCCATGACACCCAGGTCCGCGATTTCACCCCGGTCCCTGGTCGGCCTGGACAAGGAGGAGCTCGACACTCCCATCCTGCTTATCGATCTCGACAGGTTCGAGTCGAATATCGCCGCCATCGCCGCCCGCTGCCGGGATCAAGGCACCGGCTGGAGGCCGCACAGCAAGGCGCACAAATCACCGGAAATCGCCCGTCTGCTGGTGGCCGCCGGGGCCACCGGCATCACCTGTGCGAAGCTGAGTGAAGCGGAAATGATGGTGTCCCACGGCGTCGGCGATATCCTGCTCGCCAACCAGTTAGGGAGCGCGAGCAAACAACGCCGTCTCGCCGAGATTCAGAAACATGGGCGCGTCATCGCCATCGTCGACACCGAGGTCGTGCTGGACCCGATGGCCGCGGCAGCGGTCGCCGCGGGCACGACCATCCCGGTGCTTATAGATGTCGACATCGGCATGAACCGCACCGGTTGCCTCCCCGGGAAGGAGGTGGTCCGGCTCGCCGAAGCGATCTCGCGAAGGCCGGGACTGCGCCTCGAGGGCATCATGGGGTACGAGGGCCACGTGCTGGAGATCGAGCCTCCTGAAGCGAAGGAAAGGGCCTGCCAGGAGTCGCTGGAAAAGCTGGTTCTCAGCAGAGATGTTCTCCTTGAGCAGGGCCATCGCTGCGACATCGTCAGCGCCGGAGGCACCGGGACCTATACCATCACCTCGGCTTTCGAGGGGATCACCGAGCTGCAGGCCGGCGGCGGCATCTTCATGGATGCGATGTACCGTGAAAGCTGCCACGTAGAAGACTTGCAGTTCGCCCTCACCGTGCTGGCGACGGTCAGCAGCCGCCAGCACAGCCACGTGGTCCTCGACGCCGGGTTCAAGACCCTGTCCCAGTCGGAGAGCGCGCCGCGCGCCCTCGGCCGGGAGGACCTCGAGCTGCGCTACCTGTCGGCGGAGCACGGTGTTTTTACGGTCCCCGACGGGTGTCCGGGCCCCGAAGTCGGAGAGCGCATCGAGCTCCTGCCCTGGTACAGCGACAGCACCACCTTTCTTCACGACCGCTTCGTCGGACTGCGCCGGGGCGTCGTCGAGTGCGTGTGGGAGATCGCCGGCCGCGGCCTGCTAACGTGAACCTGCTCCTGGTATCGATCGACAGCTTGCGCGGCGATCACCTTTCGCGCGCACATCCCGATGTCGCAACACCCCGCTTCGATCGTCTGACCGCGGCTTTCGGCCTCGCGCCGAACTGCTTCTCCGTCTCCTCGGCAACCCGGCCGGTGCACCTCAGCCTGGTTACGGGGCTATACCCCTTCGAGCACGGAATTCTGTCGCAGCGCCACAGCCGCCAGCGGGGAGGGCTTCCGATGCTGTTCGACTTCTGCCGCGGCGCCGGAATATCCTGTACGGCGTTGTCGGAAGCCGCGGAAATCTTCGAGGGACTCGATCTCGGCCTCCCGGTCGAACCGCTCGCGCCGGGGGCCGACGAGGGTGTCAGGCTGGTGCTTTCCCGCCTGGGTTCGGCGCCGGGAAGCCAGTGCGCCCTCCTCCATTACTGGAGCACTCATACCCCGTACGGGGCGGCTGACGGGATGGCGCTCGGAGAAACCGCCGGCCTGCTCGCGGCTGGCCACCTCGACCTGGTCACGGCCCGATATCGGCGCGCCGTCGAAGAGGTCTTCGAGCGCAAACTCGCCCCGCTGATCGAATCCTTCGACCTGGCGGAATGGGCGATCTTCGTTTTCGGGGACCACGGCGAGAGCTGGACGGCTGCCGAGCCGTATCACGGACAGACCCTCGACAACAGCGTCCTGCGCGTCCCCTTGCTGCTGCACGTTCCATTCCGGGACAACCTCCGGTTTGTAAACAGGAGGCTGGTGTCCCTCATCGATCTATTCCCGACGGTGCTGAGTTTGCTGGGGGTGCCCCGCGACTACCGGGGATTCGGCCGGCCGCTGTGGGAAGCGGCCGGACCAAGCGAGCACTACCTCGCCCAGATCGTTCCCCTGGAAGGCGGGGGCAGGGGGATCGAGATGCCCGGAGATGAAGCGGAAAAGGAACCGGAGAGGGGGTTGCTGTGGGCCCTTTTCGACGAGGGCAGGAAGTTCGTCTTCGACGAAGGCTCCGGGACGGGTGTACTTACCGAGACACTAACGGACCGCGTCCTGGAACCGGTGGCACAGCCGCGGACCGTGGCCGCGTATACCGGCAGGTATCGCCGGCTCCTGGAGAGCAGCGAGTATGCAGGTCGCCCTCTGCCGACGCCACTGGAAGCGGGGCAGGATGGCTTGGTCGAACGCCGTTTGCGCGACCTGGGTTACCTGGAGTAGCGGCGGCCCGGGCAAACATCCCTCACTCCCCCATCCGGCGAAAAAGCGACGATTTGTAGATGTCGGGCCGGTGCGGCTTCAAGGTGACGATCTCGCAGTGTGGATATGCGTCGGCCAGACCCTTCGGAGGCCGTTGGTCGTACCCGAGGGCGATCACGTCCGGGGCAATCTCGGAGACCACCTGAAGGAGATTCGCCCCCTTGTTTCCCAGCCTGACGACATCGGCGATTCCGGCACCCTCGACAGCGGCCTTGCGCTCCTCTTCGCGGTGATCCGGAAGCCGGCCTTTAATTCGTTCAACATTCTCGTCGCGGGCAACAACCACGAAAAGCTCCGTGCCCAGGGCCGCGGCCTGGAACAGCAAGGACTCGTGCCCAGGATGGAAATGGTCGAAGGTTCCGCAACAGAGAACGCGGCGCCGCGACCGATCAAAGCTCATTGACGCGGCGGTCGATCCAGTAATCGGACCCGTGATCCTCCGAAAAAATGTCGCCAAACGCCCGCGCATCCTCGCGCGTCCGGAAATAACCGATGCGCACCCGGACCCCTTTTCCATCCGGCTGAGCGATCGCGTACGCCGGATATCCCAGTGCGCTCAGTTCCGCCACCCGCTCTCCGGCCTTAAGGGCCAAAGCATACACCCCGACCTGAACAGTGAACGCCCCGTCCGGTTCGTAGGCCACTGCTCCAGTGAGCAGCCCCTCGCCTCTATCGCCGGGTCCAGTGGATCCGGTGGAGTTTCCGGATGGTCCGGTGGAGCCAGCTGAGCCTGTGGAAGGTTTCTCTCCTTCCCCCTCCACAAGGGCACCTGTTTTCGGGGTCTCCTCGTACTGAAAGGAGCTCGAGTCGAGCACGATCACCTCGATCGGACCTCCGCCCTCGTCCAAGCCGAATTCATCGCTGCGGTCGATTTCTCCGCTGCAACTGCAGATGGTTGCCGCGATGGGCAACAGGGTCAGCAGGAGCTGCCGCCCGACCCCGGAACGGGCCTGGGCCGGGTTCATGTAACCCGAGCCGTGGTACGGAGGTTCATGCTTCGTCATCGGGATCTCACCCTGGGCCTCTATGCCACCGCTCACCACAGGCACTCGAGGATGCAGCACTTGAAGGGGCGTCCTCCGATATGCAGGGGCAGGACCGCGAGAATCTCGAAAGGCAGTTGCGCCGTGCGCAACCCGGCCATGACTCCGTGCAGGTCGGCAAACGGGATCACCGCCACCCCGCCAGGTGCGAGAACCGCGGCAAAGGCCTCGAGTCTGTCGAGAATCCCCGCTCTGGTGGTGCCGTCGATTACACAGCTTGCGGACCGCGGTTCGAAAGGCAGAGCAGCGGGGGCAGCGGCGACACGGCGGACACCCGGAATTGTTCTCGGAGGCAGGCTGAAGCCGCGGTCGCCCAAGGCAAAGACCCGTCTCGGCCCTGACCGGGACAACTCCTCCAGTCCCGACTCCTGACAGTTAAGGCAGAGAACGACGTCCTCCGGTCCTGGGTCCAGCAGCGCCATCAGAGATGCGATCATTGCCTCGGACAGTCCCCGCTCCGGTCCCCCGGGGTGCCGCCGGGGACCGATCTGCACACAGAACAGGGCCTCCGGTCCCGAGATCCGCAGCCTCAAGCGAAGCCCGGCACTATTTCCGGCCGGCTCAAGGCCGTGCTCGCCGGTCAGGATGGCGCGTACCCGGTCTTCCACATCCCCGCGCGTGAAGCGGTGCGAACCGGACAGGGTACAGGCGAGCTGGTAGCTGTCGACGTCGGTTTCGGGATGACAGGCCCTGACCAGGTTCCTGGCCGCGGAAAGGTCGGCCCTGCGAAGTCGCTCGCAGACGCGTTCGAGTCCCGGCCCGCCCACGGTCACACCACGGAATCGCGAAACCACCCCGGCGGCCGCCAGGGCGGAACGCACCGCGGTCAATTTTACCGGAGAGCGGGTATAGTGGAAGTAAATCCGGCCGTTGCGGCGGTCGGACTCGGTCTCGAAACCCGTCGCCCCGGCCAGCTGCGCGCGCAGGGATTCGAGCACCGCTTTTTCGAGGCCGGAGACTGTGGTGATGAAGAAATCGTGGATCTTCTCCGTGCCGGCGCGCGAGGGCATGTTACGAACCCAACTGCCCCGTTGAAGACCTGGGCATCGGTTCGACCACGGAAACGGCACAGTGCTCCGGTGTTAAGCAGGTCAGCAGGCAGTGCTCGACATCCTGTCTGCGAACCTGCTCCAGAGCTGCCGCGTAGTCGAAGGGCTGCGCACCGCGGCTAACCGCGCCGTGGGCCATGGCGGCGCAGCTCTCGATATCCTCGTAGCGAAACAGCAGCGTACCGTACGCCTTGCGGGCGGCGCGCTCGAAGTCGGCGCTCGCAATCCCGTCCCGAACTGCCCGGGACAAACGCTCCCGTACTGTTTCCTCGAATCGTCCCGCATCGGCGACGTCTCCCCCCATCAACGCGAAGACGAACGCCGGATCGGCGTAGACTTCCCAGCCGAAACTCTCACCATCGATCTCTCCCGCCTCGTACTGGTCGGCGAAGAACTCGCTGGACGGGCCGAAGAGGATGTCCGCGGCCATGTCGAGGCAGATCTCCTTTTTGAGCAGTTCGGTCCCATCGATTCCGCACTCGCTGTCGTGAAAGGCCACGTACACGCGCGAGCGCGCTACTGCGAGCCGGGAACAGACCCGGTCGGGCGCCGGAACTGGAGCCTGCCTCACGGGCATCTCGCCGGCGTGATTGCGGTGAAGAGAAGAGGAATACGCATCGACAACTTCGCACAGCTCCTTCGGCTGCACCTTTCCCGATGCGAAAACTGAGATGCGTCCGGCGCAGTAGAAATTTTCGTGGCAGGCGCGCAGCATCGGGCCGTCGATCTCCGCAAGGCTCGCCCGAGTCCCCGCGATGTCGATGCCGATCGGATGGTCCGGGTACAGGGCGCGCAGGGCGTTGGCGAAGCAGACCGATTCGACGTTGTCGGCGAACAACTCGATCTCGCGTGCAATGATGCGCCGCTCGCGCTCGACCCCTTCCTCTGTGAGGTGCAGTTCGAGCGCCAATCGCATCAGGAGCTCGACGCTGCCCGTCAGGCCTTCGGCGCAGGTGACGGAAAACGAGGTCTGCGTGAACGAGGTCTGCGCGTCGACCTCGGCGCCGAGCACTGCAAACCGCGCGCTGATATCCCCCTCTTTTTTTTCGAAGAGACGGTGTTCGAGAAAGTGGGCCACCCCCGGGGGAGCCCCGACTGACAGACTGTCGATAGCTCCGTACTCGACCGCGAGCAGGGCGTGGGACTGCTGTGCCTCCGGCTTCGGGTGGACGTACACGGGGATCGGGCCGCGGCCAGCTGCCACCAACAGGCGCTCGCCGATTCGGGGGTTCCGGATTTCATTCAGGCGCAAGGAGATCGCTGCCTCCGCTCAACCTGCGGCCTCAGTTTTCCTGTTACCGAGGAAAAATGTCGTGTCCAAAGCGGTTTTGCGCGCCATGAAGGCGATCTCTTCGGAAGTTACCGATCGCAGCTGCTCGCCCAGGTGGGCTGGCAACGCGCTCACCCCGGCGAGGCGACGCTGGAAATGAAAGCGGACCAACGATTCCCGGTCCCCGCCCATCGAAGAGAGGCGTTGCAGGGCCGCTGCCCTCGCCATCTCCAGCTCTTCCGGCAAGGGACCGCGATCGCGGAGGGAGTCGAGTTGGAAATCGATCTGGCGGCGCGTCTCCGCGTAGTCGACGGCGTCGACACTGGCCTCGATGAACAGCAGCCCGCAGAGCGGTTCGATGAACGAGGCGACGTGATAACAGAGCCCCCTGTCCTCCCTGAGCGACCGCTGCAGGCGGGAATGAAGATCCGCTCCCAGCAGGAGGTCGAGGAGCAGCATTGCCGGGTACGCGGGGTCGACGACCGTTGCGCCGGTGCGGTATCCACACACCAGCTTCCCCTGCTGAATCGCCTCTTCTTCCACCACTTCCCTCACTCCGCGGCCGGGTGCCGCGGGTAGGGCCGGCAAGGGAGGGAGATACTCACGCGGCCACGAGAACAGCTCATCACAAAGACCGAGCACCCGGTCGGGCGGCTCCCCCCCGCTGACGTAGATGTCTATTCCGTGCCGTTTCAGGCCATCTCGGTGAGACGCAAGCAGGCCGGCGGCTTTCAGCTGCGGCAGCTCTTCACACCTGCCGTGGGGGGCTATTCCGTACGCCTCTCCCGCACACATGATCTCGATGCAGCGGCGGAGGGCGTACGCCGTCTTGTCGCTGAAAACGGACTCGATCTCCTTCCTCAGAGCTGCTTTCTCCTGGTCCACCACCGCCTCGGGGAAACCGCATGGATCGCCCTCGACTTTGGGGTCGCGAAGCACGTCGCGGAGAAAGCGGAAGCCCTGTCCAAGGAGATCTTCCCGCTCCGGCAGGTAGCCGGGGTCGACGACTTCGAGGGTAACGTGCAGGATATGGCTGCCCCCGAATTGATCCACACCGACCCCGAAGCCCGCCCCGTAGAGGGCATCGAGAAACCAGTTGAGGCGGCGTACGTCCGGCAGCGAGGACGTACCTCGTTCGAGCAGGCGCGCGATCAGGGCGCGCTCCGTCGCCTCCGGGGAGCGCAGTTCCGAAGTCAGGAAGATGTCCACGCGGGTAGATTTGTACTGCGAGGTGGGATGAAGGTGGAGATTCACGCCGTCCGCGAGTGGGTGGGTGTCGATTTCGCAGGCAGCGGAAGCATCGCCCCGATGACCGGCGCCTGCCGGTCTGTCCTGCGCCGACAAAAGCGAGGGGTCGGATGGATTCCCGCGGGAAGAAAGCGGGAGTTCCCTTCCATTGATGGATCGCAATGCAGGAGGTATTCGAGGGTGGTTTGGCACTCCCGAAGGAGTTGGAAAAGGGAGCGCCTGCAGTGGACGGGCCGCAACTGATTCGACCAATGTACGGCCGGCATCGCAAAGAGCAAGCGGCCTGACCGGCCCTTTGCCGAGCCCTGGCGCTACCGTAGCTTCGAAAAAACACGACGCCCACCCACCTGCGATACCGCCATGGAAACGGATTCGACGATGGAAGACCGGCCGCCCCGCTCTCCTCTCGGCAACATCTCGGTGATCATGGTCGAGCCGGGAACACCCGGCAACATCGGGGCGGTGGCGAGGGTGCTCAGGAACACCGGGATCGGGCAGCTGTCGCTTGTCAATCCCGGTAACTGGGACGTTCCGGAGACCCGGTGGATGGCGCATGCCTCGGGGGAGATCCTCGACAACTGCACCGTGTTCCCAGATCTGGGCGCCGCTGTCCGGCAGGCCAATCTCGTAATCGGGACCACTTGCCGAGAGGGCCGCCTGCGAGAGCTGGAGGACGACTACCGCAGCCTCCTTCGCAAAGCCTGCGAATGCGCCCGCAGCCATCGCGTCGCCGTGGTGTTCGGGCGCGAGCGCGACGGATTGTGGTCGCGGGAGCTCGAGCAGTGCCACTGGCTGCTGCGCATTCCCGCCGCGGTCCCCTACCCTTCGTTCAACCTCTCCCACGCGGTGCTGCTCGTCGCCTACGAGCTTTTCCACGCCTGGGAAACCTCCTGCCTGCCAGCGGCAGGACCTGTTGAGGCTGACCTGGCCACCGCGCAGCAGACCGAGCGCCTCATCCGCAACGTTCTCGACGCCATGGCAGCGATCGGGTTCAAGGCATACAACGACGACCCGGGAACCTTCGCCCGGGTGCTGCGGCGCTTCCTTACCAGGACTCCTTTGGAGAGACGCGACGCCATGGTAATTCACCGCATCTGCAGCCAGATAAGGAAATTTTCGCAGGGACTGCGCAGAGGGGGTTGAGGCTGTTACCCGGGTGCCGTCAGCTTCCGGATTCGAGCCAGCGTGCAAACCACTGCAGGGAGCGCTCCTCCATCGGTTTGGAGAAGGCATGCCCTGTATCCGGTTCGATCCACAGGGCGATGCGGTCGGCGGCCCCGGCGCTTTCGTAGAACGGAACCGCCTCTTCATAAGTACGGCGGGTGCTCGGCGGGGGCACGAAGGGATCCTCGGCTCCCGTCATCAGCAGCAGGGGCCTGGGCGCCAGAAGCTGGCTGATTCTGGAGGCATCTATGGTTTCCAGCCCGGGATAACGGCTGCGGAATGCTTCCAGAGCCGCGGCGTTGGAAGCCGCGGAGCGGCGCAGTTCGCGGGCAAGTGGCAGCCCCGGGAAAACCACGCGCCAAGAGCCGGAAGCGAAGATTTCCTCCCAGCTGAGCTGTCCGGCTACCGAGACCACGACGCCGACTCGGGGGTCGAGGGCTGAGATCAGCAGCGCTTCCATTCCCCCCATCGACAACCCGAGCATGCCGATGGGGCCGCGGGCAGCTTCCGGCCTGGTACCGATGTAGTCGACCGCCCTCATGAGGTCGTGCACATACTCCCCCCAGACCTTGACCAGGCCCTTGCGCCGGATGGCGGCTCCGGAATCGCCGCCGCGCTCGCCGTGGTATGGCCTGTCGATGCTGAGGACGAAGAAGCCCCGCCGTGCCCACCTCGGCAGCAGCTGCAACGGCTGCATCAGGTCCTCTTTGCGATTGGGACTGCCCGGCATGCAGAGTATGGCCGGCGCCGGGCGGTGGCGGGCGAGCTCGGAATAGCAGACAAGCGCCGGGATGAAATCTCCCCGCCTGCCTTGGAAGCGGACCGACTCGATCACGGTATCCCGTTTCTTCCAGCGCGACACCAGCCTGGCCTCCAGGGGGTTGCGAAACTGCGGAATCCCGAGGGCGGCTCGCACCTCCTTGCGGGTGACCGCGGGGTCCCCCGGGCAACCGGACCACCCCAGCAGGAAGCACGAGGCAATTGCCAGCCGGAGGGGAATATCAGCGCGTTTCACGGCCGACCGCTTCCAAGTCGCTGTCGACCATCATCCGAACCATCTCCTCGAAGCTGGTTTTCGCCTCCCACCCGAGAACCCTGCGGGCATTGCCGGCATCGCCGCGAAGGATCTCCACCTCTGCGGGGCGCATGAATTTCTCGTCGACCACGACGTGGTCTTCCCAGTGAAGTCCGGCGCAGGCGAAGGCGACCTCGCAGAAGTCCCGGATCGAGCGGTCGACCCCGGTTGCGATGACGAAATCCTGCGGCTGCTCCTGTTGCAGCATAAGCCACATCGCTTCGACGTAATCCCCGGCAAATCCCCAATCGCGGCGGGAGTCGAGGTTGCCGAGAGCGAGCTGATCGGCCAGTCCATGCTTTATCCGCGCTACACCGCGGGTCACCTTTCTCGAAACGAACTCCAGGCCGCGCCGCGGGGACTCGTGGTTGAAAAGGATACCCGCACAACAGTGCATGCCGTACGATTCACGGTAGTTGATCGTGATCCAGTGGGCGTAGAGCTTGGAGACCGCGTAGGGAGATCGCGGGTGGAAAGGGGTGGTCTCGTTCTGGGGAGTTTCGCGGACCTGGCCGAACAGCTCGCTGCTGCTGGCCTGGTAGAATCGAATGTTTTTGTCGACAATGCGGATCGCTTCCAGGAGCCGGGTAACACCGAGTCCGTTGATCTCGCCGGTGAGCAGCGGTTGCTCCCACGAAACCGGGACGAACGACTGCGCTCCGAGGTTGTAGACCTCGTCCGCCCGCGCCTCCTGAATGGCGCCCTGCAGGGAATTCTCGTCGAGCAGATCGCCCGAAAGAATCTCGATGTCATCCTGGATGTGGGCTATGCGCTCGAAATTCACCGTGCTGCTGCGGCGGATCAGTCCGTACACCCGGTAGTCCCGCGCCAGCAGGAACTCGGCGAGATAGGATCCGTCCTGTCCCGTGATTCCCGTTATCAGGGCGCTCCTGTGGTTCACGGTGTCCCCGGTTCCGAGCCAACGTACGATTCTACCGGCGGACAGGTGCAGACGAGATTGCGGTCTCCGGCGGCGTTGTCGACGCGGGCAACCGAAGGCCAGAATTTGTGGTTTTTCGTCCACGGGGCCGGCCGGCAGGCGCGCTCCCGGGAATAAGGGTAGTTCCAGTCTTCGTCCAGGATCATGTCGAGCGTATGCGGCGCGTTCTTCAGGGGGTTGTCCAGCGGATCGGCCTTCCCCGCCTCGATCTCGGCGATCTCAGCGCGGATCGCGATCATGGCGTCGCAGAAACGGTCGAGTTCCGCCTTGGATTCGCTCTCTGTCGGTTCGACCATCAATGTCCCCGGAACGGGAAAATGGACCGTCGGAGCGTGAAAGCCGTAATCCATAAGGCGCTTGGCTACGTCGTCGACCTCGATTCCCACAGACCTGAAGGACCGCAGGTCGAGAATCGCTTCGTGCGCTACGCGCCCGCTGGAGCCGCGGTACAGGACCGGGTAATGTGGATCGAGCCTCGCGGCCACGTAGTTGGCGTTGAGCATGGCGACTTCGGTAGCGTTCCGGAGGCCCGAGCTTCCCATCAGCCGCAGGTAGCCCCAAGAAATCAGGAGAATCAGGGCGCTGCCCCAGGGGGCTGACGCGACCGGCCCGATCGCGTTGGAGCCGCCCACGGGAATTATGGGATGTCCGGGCAGGAAGTCACGCAGGTGCTCGGCCACGGCTATCGGCCCCATCCCCGGGCCCCCGCCACCGTGCGGAATGCAGAAGGTCTTGTGCAGGTTGAGGTGACAGACGTCGACCCCGAGGTCGCCGGGCAGGCACAGGCCGACCATGGCGTTCATGTTGGCCCCGTCCATGTAAACCTGGCCCCCACGGTCGTGAACGACCTCGCAGATCTCGCCGATCCCTTCCTCGAACACCCCGTGTGTCGACGGATACGTCACCATCAAGGCACCCAGGCGGTCGGCGTGGGCGTCCGCCTTGGCGCGCAAATCCTCGAGATCTATGTTGCCCTCCGCATCGCAGGCCACGACGACCACGGTCAGGCCGGCCAAGGCGGCCGAAGCAGGATTTGTGCCGTGGGCGGACGCGGGAATCAGACAGACGTCGCGCCGGCCCCCGCACCGGGTTCCATGATATCTGGATATCACCAGCAGTCCGGCGTACTCCCCCTGTGAACCGGCATTCGGCTGCAGGGAGACAGCGGCCAATCCGGTGATGTCGCAAAGCATTTCCTCCAGATCGGTGAAGATCCGCTGGTACCCCAGGTTCTTTTCGACCGGTGAGAATGGGTGAACGTCGGCAAACGCGGGCCAGGTGATCGGCATCATCTCCGCGGTTGCGTTCAGTTTCATGGTGCACGACCCCAGTGGGATCATCGAGGTGGTCAGCGAGAGATCGCGGGCGTCGAGCCGACGCATGTAGCGCAACAGCTCGGTCTCCGAGCGATAGGAGTGAAACACCGGATGAGTCAGGTAAGGGCTCTCCCGCACCAGGCTCGGATCCCACGCCGGGGGTTCCCAGTCCGGCTCCGGGGCTCCATCGGTCGGACGCTCGCTGCCGCAAGCAGCCGCAAGGACCGCACAGACCTCGTCGACATCTTCGGGTTGTGTAGTCTCGTCGAGGGTGATGCAGATGTTCTCGCCGTCGAAACGGCGCAGCTCGATCCCCCGCGCCCGGGCGCCCTCGACTGCGGAAGTGATCGCGCCGCTGTCTGCCTGCAGGCGGATGGTGTCGAAAAACTGGCGGTGGACGAGGCGATACCCGAGCTGTTCGGCCACCCCGGCAAGCCAGGTGGACAAGTGGTGAATCCTTGCGGCTATGGCGCGCAACCCCTCGGGACCGTGGTAGACCGCATAGAATGAAGCCACCACCGCTGGAAGCACCTGGGCCGTGCAGATGTTGCTGGTCGCCGTCTCGCGGCGGATGTGCTGCTCCCGGGTCTGCAGGGCCATCCTCAGCGCCCTTTTTCCCATTGCATCGCGGGATACGCCGATGATGCGGCCGGGTACCTGGCGCCTGAATTCTTCCCGCGCCGCAAGGTAGGCGGCGTGCGGGCCGCCGTACCCCATTGGCATGCCGAAGCGCTGCGCGCTCCCTACCGCGACATCGGCGCCGAACTCCCCAGGCGGCGTCAGCAGCGGCAGGGCCAGTAGCTCCCCGGCGACGGCCACGAGGGCACCATTCTCGTGGGCGCGGGAGCAAAATTCACGGTGGTCGCATAGGGCGCCGTCGCTAGCCGGATACTGCAGCAGGCAGCCGAACACAGGGTGCGCACCGAAGTCGAAGCTCTCGTGATCCCCTTCGATTATTTCGATCTGCAGCGGCCGCGCCCTGGTTCGCAGCACCGCTTTGGTCTGCGGGTGGCACGCAGAGGACAGAAAGAAGGCCCGCGAGTGGTTCCTGCGCTGCTGCCTTTTCATCATTGCCATCGCCTCGGCCGCGGCCGTGCCTTCGTCGAGCAGGGAGGCGTTTGCGAGCTCGAGGGCGGTGAGATCGCAAATCATGGTCTGAAAGGTCAGCAGAGCTTCGAGCCGTCCCTGGGCAATCTCGGATTGGTACGGCGTGTACTGGGTGTACCAGGCGGGATTTTCGAGGATGTTGCGCTGGATGACAGGTGGAGTGATGCAGCTCGCGTACCCAGTACCTATGAAGGAGCGCACCCTCTCGTTCTGGCGAGAGATCTCCTCCAGGTCCCTGAGGAGGCCGCGTTCGCTGACCGCCTCCTGGTAATGGAGCTGCCGCTGCGAACGAATGGTGGATGGGATCGTTTCTTCAATCAGTTCATCGAGCCGTTCCGCCCCGAGACTGTGCACCATCTGGTCCTGTTCTCGAGGACCTGGACCTATGTGCCGGCCCGGGAATCCTCCACTCTCCGAAGCAGCCACCCCCTCAGTCGAGTTGGCGGGACCGCGACCCTCCATCATCCCTTTTTCTTCTTTCGCCTCGTCCGTACCCGGCTCGGGACCATCGGCAGCGCCGCTACTTCAGCGGGTTGGAGGTTGCCCCTGATGTCGATCTGGAGCCGTCCTCCGGCAGTCGCGGCTGGGTCGACGAAGGCAAGGGCGATACCTTTGCGCAGGCTCGGCGAATAGGTACCGCTCGATACCGAGCCGACCACTTCCCCATCGGCCAGGACCTCATACCCGGGGCGAGGCACGGCGCGCCCTTCCACCGCCAGGCCGGTCAACTCTCTGTACACACCCCGCGCGCGGAGGGCGACAAGGGCTTCTCGTCCGATGAAATCCCTGTCCGGCCTGTCATCGAGGCCGAGGATGCGGTCGAGACCAGCTTCCAGCGGGGTGGTCTCCTCGTTCAGCTCGTGGCCGTACAGGCAGTACCCCATCTCCGTGCGCAGGGTGTCCCTGGCACCGAGGCCGGCCGGTGTCGCCCCAAGGCCGCGGGCTGCTCGCCACAGCTCCGGGGTCAGGGAAACAGGGCACATGATCTCGAACCCGTCTTCTCCGGTGTACCCGCTGCGGCTGACGATGAGATCGGACCCGGCGAATGAGAACCCTGAGAAATGGAAATAACCCAGCTGCGTGGCTCCGGGACCGACGAGAGCGGCGGTTACCCGTTCCGCTTCGGGACCTTGGATGGCGACCATCCCGGTTGTTGCGCTTCTGTCCTCGACGACGGTCTCGGTACGATGGGAAGCCTTGGTTATCCATTCGAGGTCGGCATCGATTCGCCCGGCGTTTACGACGAGGGTGAACTTCGTTTCGCAGAGGCGATACACCGCCAGATCGTCGACAGCTCCTCCCTGTTCGTTGCACATGACCGCGTATTTCATTGCCCCGACACGGATCCGGGCAACATCGATGGGGAGCAGATGGTGCAGGAAGTCGATACTTCCATGCCCGGCGATACGCAGCTGACCCATGTGGCAGACATCGAAAATGCCGACCCCGGAACGGACGGCGAGGTGCTCCTGACCGATGCCGAGATACTGAACGGGCATTTCCCAGCCGTTGAAAGGGACCATCCTGGCTCCCTCGGCAAGATGGGTTCCCCTGAGGACGGTCGTTTTCAAAGGGTCACCTTTTTCCACAGGAAATCGGCGGCTTCCTCGAGCTCCGCCAGGGTGCCGCTGTTGTCGACCACGATGTCTGCGGCGGCGACTTTGTCCGAGACCGGCGCTTGCGCACGGGTGCGCCTGGCGATCTCTTCCGCGGTTGTGCCGCGACTGCAGACAAGGCGGTGGCCCACTGCCGATTCGTCCGCCACCATTGCGACGAGCAGGTCTAACCGATCCTGAACTCCCCACTCCAGAATCAGGGGGGCATCGAGGAGGACGGCACCCGGCTCCTTAGTGGCCCGCCGGCAGGCATCGACCCGCATCCAGAGCTCCGGCTCGAGCAGCGGACGCAGTATTGCGGTCAAAGTCTGCAGTTTCCCGGGATCGGAGAACACAACCCTGCCGAGCCTCGTGCGGTCGACACGGCCACAGGCGTCCAGTACTCCAGAACCGAAGGAAGCGGTCACCTCCTCGACCACTTCCGGGTATTCGAGCACCTCATGGGCGACCTGGTCGGCATCGACTACGAGAGCGCCCCGCTTGGCGAGCATTGCCGCAAAGGTCGACTTGCCGGCGCCCATGTTTCCCGTGATCCCGACAAGCTGGACGGGCATCACTTCACAATAGCCGCCTTGCCCGGAGGTTTCCGGAAGATCCAGGGAATTTCTGTCAGAAGGAGCTTCGCCAAGAGAGAGGCGAACCGAAAGTCGGTTTTCGCCTCAATCTGGACCTTGCAGGAACTTGAAGAACTCTGTGTCGAGGGGTTGTACGAGGACGGTGTTCTCGGTGAGGGATTTTTCATACGCCTCGAGAGTGCGGGTGAACTCGTAGAACTTGCCGGCGTTCTTGTACGCCGCGGCGTAGATCTTGAGGGCTTCCGCATCACCTTCGCCGCGAATTCCCTGGGACTGTTCGTACGCCTCGGCGCTGATACTCGCCGCCTCGAGATCGGTCTCGGCGCGAATCTTCAATGCCTGCTCCTCACCTTCGGCTCGGTAGGTCTTGGCTTCCCGCTCGCGCTCGGCTCTCATGCGGTTGAATACGTAAGCCTCGTTCTCAGGCGGAAGGTCCGCCCTCTTGACGCGCACATCGACGACTTCGATGCCGTACGGCCGCGCCGCTTCATCGGATCGCGTGGTCACGTCGAGCATGATCTCCTCGCGATTGCTCGCCACCACTTCCGTCAGCTCGTGCTGACCCAGTTCCTTGCGCAGCTCGGAGAACACGATGTCGTCCAGGCGGGCGGTCGCCTCGTCGACGGTGCGAAGCGCTTTCATGAACACCAAGGGTTCGACGATACGCCAGCGGGCGTAATTGTCGAGAAGGAGGATTTTCTTGTCCTTGGTATAAATCGGATCTGGGTTGGCGTCGTAGTCGAGGAGGCGCTTGTCGAAGTAGTTGACTTTCTGAATCGGGTCGGGAAGCTTGAAATACAAACCAGGCTCGGTGATCACTCTGACAGGTTCACCGAACTGAGTGACGACGGCCTGCTGAATCTCGGTCACCGTGAAAAGGATGAGACTGGCGCCGAACACGGCGATTGCAATGGCGGCGACGAGGGCTGCAGCGGAACGCATTGGACCTGGTGAATTCCTTCCCTGCTAATTCCGGGACTGGTCGAGGTTGAGGATGTTGAGGAGCCCGCCCTTCTTGTCGGACTTAATAATGTACTTCTTCAGGTTTGGAAGGATCGTTTCCATCGTCTCGAGATAGAGACGCTTCTCCGTGACGGCCGGGGCTTTTTTGTATTCTGCATAAACGGAGCTGAAACGGTCGGCATCTCCCTGGGCTCGCCGAATGCGTTGGATTTTGTACGCTTCGGCCTCCTTGATCAGGCGTTGCGCCTCACCCCTGGCCTTGGGGATGACGTCGTTTTGATATCCCCGGGCTTCGTTGACCAAGCGCTCGCGATCCTCCTTGGCGCTGGCGACATCCTTGAAGGCGTCGTCGACTTGGGCCGGAGGCCCCACCGTCTGCAACTGCACCGATTCCACAGACAGTCCGCACTGGTAGCGATCGAACAACTCCTCGAGTTTCTCGTGAATTTCCGTCTGGATTCGGAGCTTCCCTTCCGTCAGCGCCTCGTCGATCCGATGGCGTCCGACAACCTGCCTGAGGGCGGCCTCGCTGGCATCGTGCACCAGACCCACACTGCGATCCTCGAAAACCCCCAATCCGGCGACGCTGAAGAGGGCATCGACGACGCTCGAGACGCGGTACTGAACCACCATCTCGACGTCGACGATGTTTTCATCTCCTGTCAGCATCAGTGATTCCTTGGGCTTGGGGCTGTAGCGCGCCGGGGGGCCCGGATCGAAGGTTCGAAATCCGATCTCTTCGCGATACACCTGGGTAACCGATCTCGTGATGCGGTTTTCGATCGGCGATGGCAGGTGATAGTGCAACCCCGGATCGACGACGGCGTGCAGCTTGCCGAAACGTAACACCACCGCCTTCTCGTCGGGAGCTACGGTGTAGATTCCACTGAGAAGCCAGAGCCCGAAAAGAACACCGACGACGAGGTAAACGGTTCGCGGGTTCAGTTTCAGGGAAGGGACGGGGGATTTGGGAAAGTCGAACTGTTGCGGCACTGCCTGCCACTGCCTTTCGGGCTGTTGTATTGAATCAGCGGGAATTTATGCGTCCCGGAAATCGTTGTCAATTAAAGGACCGCTAAAGCGGGGAGACGTTGCCGCGGTTGACAAGAACACGGCAGCTATCTATCGTCCGCAGGAGTAGTTTTCGCGTATCAACCCCCCGCACTAACAGGACGACTACAGCTTCACATGGCGGTAATTCCCGTAGTCATTGAGCAGACGGGACGAGGAGAACGTGCCTACGACATCTTCTCACGGTTGCTGAAGGAGCGCATCGTCTTCATCGGCATGCCGATCGATGACAGCGAGGCCAACCTCGTCATCGCGCAACTGCTCTTTCTCGCATCGGAAGACCCCAAGCAGGACATCTCCCTGTACATAAACAGCCCCGGTGGACTGATCACGTCGGGACTTGCCATCTACGACACCATGCAGCACATCCCCTGCGACGTAGCGACCTTGTGCGTCGGGCAGGCGTACAGCATGAGCGCAATTCTGCTGGCCGGAGGCGCCAGGGGAAAGCGCCATGCCCTTCCGCATTCGCGCATCATGCTGCACCAGCCTTGGGGAGGCATCGGCGGTCAGGCTGCGGACATGGAGATTCAGGCCCGGGAGATCATGGACTGGCGCCAGAGACTCAACGATATCCTGGTAGCCGATACCGAGCAGCCCCTGGCGAGGATAGAGGAAGTTACCGAGAGGAACTACTTCCTGTCGCCGCACGAAGCGCAGGATTTCGGACTGATCGACGGCATCTTCGAATCTGCGAGCGAACTGGAAGCGAAAACACCAGCCACGGGCTGACCTTGGTCGGAGGACTATCCCGGCCCGGTGGCCGACTCAATCGAATACCGACCGATTGCGGCCCGAATCCTTCGCTTTGTAAAGACGGGAATCGACACATTCGATCAGTTCCTCCACCGAATCCCCCTCATCCAGCGGAAAGGATGCGACCCTCAGGGCTTATTGTAACCCGCTCGCTTCGCCCCCCGTTCGAGTGGAAGTGCCCGGCCGCCGCGGCCCGCAACCGTTCCGCCAGAACAGCCGCCCCTGGACGGTCGGTGTGGGGCAACATCACGGCGAACTCCTCCCCGCCGTATCGCGCCAAGATGTCTTCCTTGCGCATCTGTCGTCTCGCCAGCTCGGCGGTGCCCTTCAAAACAGTGTCTCCGAACGGGTGTCCATACGTGTCGTTCACTTTTTTGAAGTGATCAAGATCGAAAAGAATCAATGAAACAGGGGTTCGGTGTCGCCGTGCTTCCCCGAGGCGCACCCTCAGCTGCTCATCGAGGAAGCGGCGGTTGTACGCCCCGGTCAGCTCGTCGAAAACGGCTTGTGCGCGCAGCTGATCGAGACGCTGCCTGACCTTCAGCAGGAGTTCTGTCCGCCGGGCGACCTCGCCCAAGTCGACAGGCAGGGACAGATAGTCGCCGACGGTGCAGTCGAGATACTGCGGTTGTTGGCGGGCTCCCGACTCTCGAAACAGCAGAACGGGGATGTCCTGTAAACGACACCGGCCGATAACGGTCTCGATATAATCCGGAGTCATGGAGTCGGAGCGGTCCCTCAGAAACACCAAGTCCACGCCCGCGGTGGTGAGGTAGTCGGGGGTCCCTGCCTGGGGTGGCAGCGCCCTGATCACGTGACTTCCCGTGGAAATCGCCTTCGCAATCTGCTCGACGATTGCCTTGTCACCAGAGAGGATTAGAATGCTGCTCATGAAAGAGCGCTTTGCTCGGGGAATGCAACGACTTCTTGAATGGAATGGGCAGAGGTTATCAGCATGACGAGACGGTCGATTCCGAGGGCCATACCCGCGGCATCCGGCATTCGGTGTAGTGAGTCCAGAAAACCCTCGTCGAGGGGATTGCGCTGGCCGCATGGCCGGTGACTGCGTTCGGCCATGAGCGTTCTTCTTTGCCGCTTGGGGTCGTTCTGCTCGCTAAAGCCGTTCGCCAGCTCCAGGCCTGCGATATAGAGCTCGACCCGTAAGGCAGTGTGGGGATCGTTTTCCTTCTGCCTTGCCATCGGCGACAGACGCGCTGGGTAGTCCATCAGGAAGACAGGTTTGGGCTCGCGCACCAAGGCCGGTTCTACCCTTTCGACCAACAGCTTGGCGAATAGATCGTCCCATGAGTCGCCGAGATGCGTGCTTAGGCAGCCCGCAGCCGCAGCTGCTCGGGCGAACTTCTCCCTGGACCACGAGAAATCGATTTTCAGACCGGCGTGGCGACTGAAGGCTTCGACCACCGATAGGCGCGGCCACGGCGGGTCGAGCTCGACATGGGTACCGTCGAAGACCAACGAATTCGAGTGGAGGACATCGGCGGCAACGGAGCGGACGAGATTCTCCGCGTCCGCGGCTATCCCTTCATACGTTCCGCCGGCTCGGTACCACTCGAGCATGGTGAATTCGGGATTGTGGTTCGACGTCCATTCCCCTTGTCTGAAACATCGGCAGACTTGAAATATACGATCGAACCCCTCGGACAGAAGCCGTTTCATGTGAGGCTCCGGCGAGGATATCAGATAGCTCTCCGATGCCGGATCTCCGTCAGTCCGGATACGCATCGGAAGTATGTGACACTCAGGATTCGGGGCGGCTACCAGTGTTGGCGTTTCTACTTCGAGAAAACCCGCTTCGGTGAAGAATCGCCGCGTAGAAGCGATGGTTGCCGACCGCTGCCTCAGGATGCGATGGCGGTGCATCCCGGGGGCTGACACCGCGTGCCGCTTGACACGGGGCTTTGAAAACTGGATGAGAGCCGGTGACTGTCTACGCGCGGTTGATCATGCCCGCTTGCGTTTGTGGACAAATGTAGGAGGGCCTTTGGCGTCGATGAACTCCCCGGTGATGATGCACTCCTTGATATCGCTTCGGGAGGGGAGTTCGTACATCACCTCGAACATCGCGGTTTCCAACACCGCACGCAGCCCTCGAGCCCCCATCTCCTTTTCCTGACAAAGCTTCACGACTTTGTCGAGAGCCCCTTGCGAGAACCTCAGTATGAGGCCGTCCATCTCAAACAGTTTCTGGTACTGCCTCACAAGGGCATTTTTCGGTTTTACGAGGATGTCGAGCAGCGCCTGTGCACTTAATGGGTGTAGAGAGCTTACGACAGGGAGGCGTCCGATCAACTCGGGGATCAACCCGTATTGAATGAGATCTTCAGGCTCGACACGGGAAAGCAGGTGGCCGACGTCTTGATAGCCGGCAGTTTCCATGTCAGCTCCAAATCCCATTGCACGCCGGCCGGTCCGGGCGCTGATGATCTTGTCGAGTCCATCGAAGGCCCCTCCGCAAATGAACAGGATGTTTCGCGTGTTTATTTGGACTAGCGGCTGTTCCGGGTGTTTCCTGCCTCCCTTTGGGGGCACTCCCGAAACGGTGCCTTCGAGAATCTTCAGCAATTCCTGCTGAACACCCTCTCCAGACACGTCGCGCGTAATCGAGGGGTTACCTGATTTTCTCGCGATTTTGTCGATCTCATCGACAAACAGGATTCCGCGTTCTGCCTTGCCGACATCGTAATCCGCGGCCTGCAAGATACGCACCAGGATATTCTCGACGTCTTCGCCGACGTAGCCGGCTTCCGTGAGGACAGTTGCGTCAACTATGGCGAAGGGGATTTGAAGGATTCTGGCCAGGGTCTCGGCGAGCAAGGTCTTGCCTGTGCCGGTAGGACCGAGAAGGAGAATATTGCTTTTTGTCAGCTCGACCTCGGATGAGCCGGAATAGATCCGCTTATAGTGGTTGTAGACCGCTACGGAGAGTGCTTTCTTGGCGCGCTCCTGGCCAATGATATGCTTATCGAGCTGGGTCTTGATCTCCGCAGGCTTAGGCAATGGATTGCCATGTCCGTTGGGCTCCTCCGCCTCCTCTTCTTCCAGAACCTCGTTACAAAGGTTCACGCACTCGTTGCATATGTGCACCGACGGCCCGGTGATGATCTTTTCGACCTGGGTGACTCCTTTGCCACAGAACGAGCATGTGACTGTATTTCTCGGTTTTTTCAACATCGGTGCCTCGCTCGATCCGACTATGAAGACTCCTCCATGTCTTCGGGCCGGGATTCGATGCTAGGTGCCGAACTATCGGCACTCCTCGCAACTCCAGACTCCTGATTCTCACCTTCGGACAGAGATCCCTGAGGTTCGTCCGCAGTTGAACCGGCTTCGCCCTCCCCTTCCTGGGATGCAAGCACTCCTCCTGGTGGCCCATGTGTCACCGAGGCAGCTTGGCCTTCATCGGAGACACCACCTTCCTCGGAGGCATGGGGATCTTCAGGGTCATTCGATGCCGCGGTCGTCCGAGAGGGAGCTGTAGGTGAGCCACTTTCGCTCTCCCCTTCCTGGCCCTCACTGCTCTTCATAACGTTGATCGCTTGAAAACCCTTGGCTGTCTTGGTCACCATGAATTCAACCTCGTCACCTTGTGAGAGGCTGCGATCCCAGGATGAGATATCGCGCCAGTGCACGAATACATCCGTCTCGGCACCGGTTGATATGAAACCATAACCTTTGTCGTTGTTGAACCACTTTACAGAGCCCTTGGTCCAACTGTTTTCGACCAGCACCGAGTCTCCCCGACCTCCGCGCGGAGACTCCTGGGCAGGTTTTGCGGAAGGTGTTTTACCCGATTCGACTTCGATAACCCGGTCCTGGATTTCTCGGAGGTTTCCGTCGTTGTCAAGCACCGTTTCCACCCCTGCCATTAAGCCGATTGCATAGCTGCTGTCATTGCCGTACAGCTTTCGTGCCATGACGAGCTTTTCCGCAAGCGTGCTAATGGCTGTGTTATTCAGGCTCAGTGGACTCAAGAGTCGAAACCTCCTTTTTGCGACCGCTGTTCACCCCGGTCGCTGTTCTGCCGGAAGAAATGTCGTAACCAGTGAAAAATCACTCACTTCCGTGAAAAAATTGGATTTTCGGATTATTAGCATTTTGAAGCTCATCTGTCAAATCGCCTCAAAAAAAATCTACTAGCTCCTGACCTTGCGTGGATTGTCCCATCCTTGGCACTGCATGGCAAAATGGGACAATGAGATTGATTGGAAAACAGAGCGACTCCCTGTCGGTGGAGGAGCCGCAATTTCAAACGAGAGGAAATCATCCATCGCCAGTCGACTCATATGGCCGACGTCGATCTGAACTCAATCCGATATGACCGCGTCCAACTTCTCTTTGATCTGGGACTTGGGGACCGCTCCGATCACTTGGTCGGCCACCTTGCCCTCCTTGAAAATCAACAGCGTAGGAATGCTGCGGATTCCATACTCCCCAGCGGTTTTTTGCGCATCATCTACATCGAGTTTGCAGATTTTGGCACGGCCCGCGTACTCGTTGGCCAACTCCTCAACGATAGGAGCGACCATCCTGCAGGGTCCGCACCAAGCAGCCCAAAAGTCAACGAGGACGGGTGTCTCGGCGCGCAGCACTTCGAAGCTGAAGTTGTCATCGGTCAAGGCAATCGGGTCGCTCATTCTCAAGTCTGAAGGTGACGGCACGCACCGGCGCGCAAACTGTTTTCGATGCTGTAACTGACAAATTATCAGCAGGTTATGATGTTGTTTACAATATAACGAGGGGGTCGGACCATGTCAACCGAACACGAATGGGCCTTTCATGAAGGAGTAGCTTGGCCCCCGAGTGATCTGGTGAGGATAAGGGCAAAAATGTATCCATTTGAACAGGTTATGGAGAAAATGAATGTGGGTACGTCAGCACCTGCCACGGGGTCCTACGAATGCAGCCGGCAAAGCCGCTGGAGGCACAACTGAAGTATTTTTTGGTACTGACTCCGACGTCTCGACTTGAAAAGCCGGTCCGCTTCGAGCAAAATCACCATTCCCGTCCAGAGCTGATCACTCGTAAACTGGCGAGCTTGGTGGCGGTAGGATTTCAGGAAGTAAGGAGAAACCCCTATTTTCCGGGCCATCTCGGAACCGGAGAGTCGCTGATCTTCGAGATCCTTGGCCTTCAGAAGGAGTTGCAGGTGACGGCTCAGCATCGGCAGAACCCTGAGCGGCTCCTCCCCTTGGCCCAACATACCGTGAAGCATCTCCTGCGCGGTCGAAAAATCCTGGCGACCGACGGCATCGGCAAGCTGAAAGACGCTGGCGGCACTGGAGACTCCCGCCAACTCGACCACCGCCTCTGCGGAAATCGGTTTTCCATCCCCGACATAAATCGACAGCTTGTCTATTTCGCCTGCCAATCGGCGGGTGTTGTTTCCCAGGTACAGGGCCAGCAGACTCGCGGCCTCCGGCTCGAGCTTCAGGCTGCGGTTTCGGGTGTGACGGATAAGCCACTGTGAAACCTGATTCTGGTAAGGTGTTTTGAACTCGACGCGTAGGCCCAATTTTCCCATCTGCTGGTAGAGTCGGCGCCTCATGTCCACCTTCCCGCCTACGGCGATGAGAGTGGATGTCCCTTGCGGATCGGAAACGATCACATCGAGCTGTTTGCATTGATCCGCTGTAATCTTCTCGCATTTTCTGAGCACGATCAGCCGATGGCTGGCAAGCATTGGATAGGCGAAATAACACTCGAGCAGTCTCTGAACCTCTAAGGCGTCTCCGTAGATCAGGTCGGTGTTGAAATCCGGCGCAGCATCCGGTTTCAGCTTGGAAACCAGCCAATCTGCGGTCCCGTCACGCTCGAACTCCTCTTCACCGGAGAGCAGGTAATAGGGCAGTCGCTGGCCATGCTCGACTTCCGAACGTAGGGTTTCGGGCGAAACTGCGCCGGTCTTCCTTCTTTTCGCCCGGGTCGACGTAACCATGCAGGTTGCTAGCGGCCGCTCCCGGCGCCATTTTCTTCGGCAATTTCGGTATATTCGACGTCGATTGCCTTGTCGCGGTTGATCTTATCTCGATCAACTCCCGCGCCGTCTAAGGTTCGGGATCGTTTATCCCCTCCCAAAAAACTGGTAACGACATGAGCTGCAACCACCACCAGGATGAGGATCAATAGCAGCTTGATCATGCTGGGGGAACGCTACAGTCGCCCGATTGAGGGTGGAAGCGGGGCAGGAAATTACCCGTGAATACGGAAGGATTTCGCGCTCGGGGCTTCGACTGATGGCGGTTTCCGGCGTCTTTCGGAATAGTAGCCACCTTGTTCCCTACCACCTATTGGGTCGCCTATTGACCGGGCCATTTCAAGGGGAACGGCTCGGTCTTGCCTGCTTCGTGCCACATTTTGTCCAAGCTGTCGTAGTGGTCGATGACTCGCTCTTTGATCAAAGTGATCTGTTTCTGAGCGCTGATCGTGAAGGTGGGAAAATCGGGTTGAACCAGCTGTGTCAGGGCCCGTGCCACGGCTCTCTTTACGTTATTGTGGCTCGCCTTGATAAATTTGTTCTTGGTTTTCCCGAAGCTCTCCAAGCTGTCGTGGTACGCCTGAATGATTTCGCGGATGTCGCGCGCCTGGCGCTCGAGGGCAGGGCTTTTCAGATACCCCTGGTAGCGCTCAAGTTTGCTGTTGATCGACTGCATGTTCTCATACCGGACAACGTACGGTGTCAATTCGTCCGGCGGTCCGCTACAACTCCAAAACAGAATTGACGCCACCGCCAGTGAGATCGCTTTAGTGATCTTCATTGTCTTACCTCCCGCTATTTTGGCGACGCGCTTGAACAGCTCACCTTTTCAACTTGCCGACCTGCAACGGAATGAATGCGGCCGAATAGACAGCGGCAACACGAAATGGCTTCCGGGAAGCCGGACAGGATCTTGAAATAGGCGAACTTCGCCAGCTGAGCCCGACTCCATAGATGAACCCTGCGGATTTCCGGAATCACGTGGAGTCCAGACTTCCGAAGAAACTGCAGGCGGATTCACGGTGCCACCGCCATTGTGCTGGCCGCGGTCGCAAAATCCCTGCGAGACCAAGGTAAAGATGGCATTTCATCTGACAAAGTCCAGTTGGCTTGCAGTATCAGCCAGAATCACCTCCCTCAAGACAGATGGCACGAACCTCCGGAATTCAAGATTGCTGGAGATTCGCAGGTGAAAGATGATTCATGACTTCATCGAAGAGGTGGCCGTTCGTGGAAACCCCATCCTTCCCGCGAATCGTGGCTTCCCCTCTCCAGTCGGTGAAGGTTCCCCCGGCTTCCTGCAGAATGGGTACCAAAGGAGCACAGTCCCAGGGACTGAGGACGGGATCGAGCATGACCTCCGCTCGGCCAGTGGCGACCAGCAGGTGCCCGTAACAGTCCCCCCACCCTCTGAGCAATCCCACCTTCCCGGCCAGCTCATGGAAGTCGTAATCCGGATGTTGCTGAAAGAAACTGCGACTGCTTGTGTAACAGACGCAGGCCTCGTTGAAATCCTGAACCGACGAGACACGTGCGCGCCTCCCGTTCCACCAGCAGCCGTGTCCCTTGGCGGCATGCACCATATCGTCGAGAGCGGGAATGTACACCGCCCCAACCACCACTTCACCCCTTTGATCTTCCAACCCGACTAGGACTCCGTAGATAGGAACACCTCTTACAAACGATTTTGTCCCGTCAATCGGGTCAATGATCCAACATCGTCCAGAGGACCCCGCTATTTCACCGAATTCCTCACCGAGCACGCCGTCTTCCGGAAAAGCCTGCTGCAGACCCATGCGTATGATCTCCTCCGCCTCCCGATCTGCCGCAGTAACCGGCGTCGCGTCGGCCTTCAACTCAACCCCTACCCCGGTCTGGAAATGGCGCAGAGTCGCCCTGCCTGCTACCCAGGCCAACTGCGTCGCGGTTTCCATCTCCTTTTCGAATGGACGTGTCACTAAGGGTTATCCTGGATCTTGGTGGAAGAGCTGTTCGGTATTGAGAGACCCCCACTGATCAAGAACTCCCACCGGCTGAAGGTAAAGCATATGCCGGCGGAATGCGGTTCGAATCCTGTGCTGCCGTGGGCGGGAAGTCAGACCGGGTCCGTCAGAAACGAGGAAATTTGTGGATCTCTGCCGATCTCCGTCTCTGCCTCGGAACTTCGTAAGCATATGATTTCTTTAAAGTACCGGTAGTGCAACCTACGCACAACAGAGAAAAATCACCCCATCCCTGCCCTTCAAATTACCGAATGGTCCCAGTGCGGGCGGTATGAACCCGAGTTTTCAGTGCCTCCTCAGGTGCGGATTCGGATTGCACAGATGAAATCACCGTCCGAACCTGCTTTTGAATGTTTTTGATCCGGTCTTCTATCTCCTCGATCGAGCGCAGAAGTTCCTCTTCCATGACCTCTGTGGGCATAGTTGCTTCCTCAGAAAGTGTGGGGAGAACAAACAGAAGTGGAGAATGAGATTACGGGCGCGACATGGGTGCCGGAGGAGACGCCGGCTTTATGGAGCATCACTCGCGCAGGAACCTAAAAACTAGGTGCGGCTGTAGGTCTTTAGCTGATCGCAGCGACTGGGGTGCCGCAGTCGATGCAGAGCTTTTTCCTTGATCTGGCGGACGCGTTCTCTCGTCAGGCCAAAACGTACCCCTATTTGATCGAGCGTCATCGGTTCCTCGCCATCCAGTCCGAAATAAAGCCGCAGGATTTCGGCTTCGCGACCCACCAGCGACCCTAGCGCTGAATCGATTTGTCCGCGCAGACATCCCCGCATAACGAGGTTTTCGGGGGATTCTTGCCGGTCGTCGGGAAGGATGTCGAGGAGGCTGTGATCCTCTTCCTCCTTGAAAGTGGCGTCAAGCGAACGAACCGAGCGGCCACACATCATTGTTTCACGCACGTCCTCAACGGGGACATCAAGTTCGTTGGCTATGTCTTCGGGGTTCGGATCGTCGGTGCGTTCCTGCTGCAGGAGGCGGGAGGCTTTGGATATCTTGTACAGCAACCCGATTTTGTTCAGTGGGAGTCTCACTGTGCGGGATTGTTCGGCGAGGGTCTGGAGAATGGCTTGCCTGATCCACCAGACCGCATAGGAGATAAACTTGAACCCCTTGTTTTCGTCGAACCTCTCGGCAGCCGTAATCAGTCCCATGTTGCCGGCACTGATGAGGTCGACAAGGGGGACGCCTCGATTCTGATACTCTTTTGCGACACTGACCACGAACCTCAGATTGGCTTCGACGAGGGAATTGCGAGCTCTTTCATCGCCGCCCTTGATCCTGCGCGCAAGATCGACTTCTTCGGAGGAGGAAAGCGGGATCGAGTTGGCTATCTCCCCGAGATAGGAACCCAGAGAGTCCTCCATGTCCCAGAATGTTTTCGCGATCTCGGCCATGCGTCGTCCTTGCTGTTTAAGGGGAGTTTTCGCACATGCTGGATACTTGAGTCGCAGAGGATGCGGCCCGGTGTGCGGAGGAGAGGACACCGGCAAAGGCCGATGGATTGTACGCGATGTAGCAAGAGGACTTGGTCACGGCAACAGCAGAGCTACAAACATAGACGGGTCCACATACGGCTGTCAAGCCGGTTCACGCTTGGGATTACACCCAGGCCATCGGCTACAACTCATTCGGAGGCAAGGAGATCACCAAGGACTGCGGATTGGAGAGTGAGCAACTCGGCGATCCCCTTGGTCGCCAGATCGAGTAGCCCGTCCACCTGATTCCGCGTAAAGGGTTCCCCCTCTGCGCTTGCCTGGATTTCGACGAGCCTTCCATCCCGTGTCATGACTACGTTCATGTCGGTGGTAGCGGAAGTGTCTTCCTGGTAACATAGATCGAGCAGAGCCTCCCCGTCGACGAGTCCGCAGCTGACTGCCGCTAGTTGTCCTGAAATCGGATCACTTTCCAGGACACCTCCGGCCTTCATCTCGCGAATGGCCTCCACGAGGGCGACATACCCTCCCGTGATGGCCGCTGTCCGCGTCCCCCCGTCAGCCTGAATCACGTCGCAGTCTACATATAGTGTCCTTTCTCCAACAGCTTGGAGATCAGTGACAGCACGCAGGGAACGGCCGATCATTCGTTGAATCTCTCGCGTGCGGCTGTTGGGCCTGCCCGTGGCGGTTTCGCGCGGAATACGCTGTCGGGAAGATCCGGGCAGCATTCCGTACTCGCAGGTCAGCCAACCTCTTCCCGTCCCCTCTACGAACGGAGGGACGCGGTTCTCACTCGAGACCGTACAGATCAGCTTGGTTTCCCCACTTTCGACCAGCACCGAACCTGGGGCCGATTCCAGGTAGGATCGCGTGATCGTGGTCGGCCTGAGCTGGTCGGGCCTGCGCCCGTCTACACGGGAATCAGTCATTTTAACGCACCGGGTGAAGCTGTTGGCGAAAATCGACTCCTTCCATGTTGACAAAACGGCACATCTCGGTAAGGCGGGAATAGATGGGGGCACTCTGCTGCCTGATCTCGTCCAGAGGTTGGTTGGTAGTGACTATGGTAAAGCGCTCCTCACTGTAGCGGGCATCGACGAGTTCGTACAGCTTCTCCATCTCAAATTCGGTACCGCGCTGAATACCGAAATCGTCGAGAAGCAGGTAGGGTAACCGGCTCAACTCCTGCTGGATTTGCCAAGTCTGCCCGTGGCGGTCGCTGTTTTCGGAAAAGGTATCGCGAAGTTGCTGGAAGTACTTGCGGGACAGGCTAAGGAAGCGGCCGGCGCGTGCCCGGTGGAGGATGAGCTCGTTGAGCATGATGCATCCGAGCAAGGTCTTGCCGGTGCCCGGAGGCCCGATCAGGACGAAGCCGCGGCGGGGTTCTTCATCTCCGTCCAGGAGGGTCGAAACATATCCGCGCGCTTCGGTTGCCACCGCGATAGTCACGCCGTCCGGAGTCGTAAGGAAGAAATCGTCCTGGAATTTCCAACGGAACTTGGAAGGTACCTCGGCGAGCTTGAACAGTCGCTGGATCTCCGACAGCCGCCTCCTTGCCGGAGCGCAAGGGCACCATACCAACCTCGAGTTTTCGTCCCAGTACTGATACGGCCGATCCCCGAGACAGCAGCATGCCCGCTCCACGCATTCGCACAGCTTTAGGGTCCCGAAGCGTCCGACTTCCACCTTTGGGTCGTAGCGCACTCCCCTGCCTGTGCAGGCGGCGCAGGACTCGGTGGCCAGATGAGCTGTAGCCGTCAACTTTTCCGGGCCTCGGCGAGGGCGCGATCCACAGACCGTCGGGCGTCGCGGTCGGCAATGTCGCGACGCCGGTCGTAGACGCGTTTCCCCCGTGCGAGTGCGAGTTCGACCTTGGCTCTGCCGCGTTTGAAATACAATCGCGTCGGAACCAGAGTCAAACCGCGTTGGTCTGTTTCTCCGACAAGGCGCCTGATCTCCCAGCTGTGAAGCAGGAGCTTTCGTGGGCGGTCCGGGTCGTGGTTGAAGTGGTTGGCGGCCTCGTAGGCCCCGATATGCAGATTGAGCAAAAAAAGTTCGCCCTTGTCTACGCGAGCGTAGCTGTCCTTGAGGTTGACCTTGCCGTCGCGCAAGGACTTGACTTCGGTGCCACGCAATTCGATGCCGGCCTCCACTGTCGACAGGACCTCGAAATCGTGCCACGCCTTGCGGTTCTGGGCGATCAGCCTGGTACCGGTCTCATTCTTTTTCCGGTTGGTTTTCTTCGATGCGAGCATAGCCGTGTACCAGAGTCGGTACTCGCAGGGTTGACCCTGCCTAGTGCCTCAACTAGCTTTTGTCCCGCCAATCATTGCGAGCCGAAGTGGCGAAATTGGTAGACGCGCTGCGTTCAGGGCGCAGTGGGGTTTATCCCCGTGTGGGTTCGAGTCCCTCCTTCGGCACCAACCATTGCTTTCCTTCGACTGTTTTTCCGCCACTGGCCATCCGTAAGGTTGTTAGTACCGCCCTCCCCCGAAACCTGTTGGGAAACGGGTGCCCGAGGGACATCAAGAACATAATTGAGGAAGGATACCATGTCCCGCTTCCTGCATACGAGAATCCGGGTTAGTGACTTGGAGCGCTCTATCGACTGGTACTGCACCCACTTGGGATTCCGGGTGGAAAAGCGGTCCGACAGATCTCCCGCCGGAAATCAGATTGCCCATCTGGAGCTGCCAGGCAACGACCACACCCTCGAGTTGACTTGGTCAGAAGAATACGAGCTGAATGTTCCCGAAGACCTGATGCACATTGCGATAGGAGTCTCAGACCTGATTGAATCGTGCGCCCAGCTTGAAGAAGCAGGAATCGAGGTCTGGCCTGACGGCTGGCGCGATAAATTCAGCTCAGGTGGGAAAATGGCCTTTATCGATGACCCCGACGGCTACGAAGTCGAGCTTCTCGAAATAGCATAATTTGTTTATTAACAATATGATAAATCACTCCTCCGACAACTGTCTTGTCACAGCTGTGGCCGGTTGCAGGGCACGAGCTGTCGAGGTATTGGATTCCAACGGTCCCTGGAATTCGCTGAGGATACCCTTCCGCCCCTACCTCCATACCCAAAAGTAACGGTCGATTTCTGAACTTGCCCATCCGCACTTTCGCCGTTCTATGTGCGGTCAAAGCCGGCCGTCAGTTGGGACCGGTTCCCGACTGTTCCTGCGCGTACAACCACTGGATGAAGTCGCGGGCTGTACGTCCCCCCACAAGGTCGTGGTTGTGGCGCATTCGCCAGACGTTGAAGGCGGCCAGCACCTCGTCGGCGCCGGTGGCGATTCCCGCCCGTCCCGCATACGCCAGCACAAGCCGAGCGTATTCGCTTTTTTTTGGTAGATCCAGGAAAACCTTGAGAGCGAAGCGGTCGTCTATCGCCCTTCGCTCATCGAGACGCTGATACTGTTGGGGATCGTAGAGCTCGGGGCGGGGGGAAGTCGTCGCGATTACGTCGCCAGGACCTGGAATGCCATCGATCTGCTGCCGGGGCGGCCCGGCAGGCCTGTCCCCTTCGCGGTCGATGAGATCCTTGAAATTGGATGTCGCGTAGAACACGAGGTTCTCCGGAGGCCTTTCGAGGCCACCGTCGAGGGCGCTTGCCAGCTGTCTGAAAGAGGGAGATCGGGCGTCAAGGGAGATGTTGTCTAGCACCCCGATAAATCGTTCCGACCGATCCCTCACCAAGGGATAGACTTCCGACAGATGCCCGTGCAGGTGGGGGGGTATCTGAATTCCGCGCAATCCGCGAGCGAAATACTTGGATATGAGCCCGAGGATCAATGAAGATTTGCCGCATCCGCGCGGTCCCCAAATAAGCACATTTTGTGCCGAAAGGCCGCTCAGAAGATGCTCGGTATTTGCCACTATGGTTGCTACTTTGGAATCATTCCCTTGCCACCAATCCAGGCTGAAACCGTCAAACTCGGGAACCGGCTCAAGCCTCAGTTGATTTCCGCTTTCTGAAAGGGTAAAGGCGGGTGTACCCTGAAAGAGGCCGGCCCCGTGCGCGCGGACGAGTTCGATCAGCGGTTCGACTAGAGTCCCCCAATCGGCTGCTTGGCGGAACCTGGTTTCGAGCTCGATCCGGTCCTCGGTCAAGTCCCACGGGAGCCTCGTCGACCCCTTTTTTTCAGCAGAAGTCGCCAATCTCCAAGGGGAGTCAACCTCGCTGCATGCCTGGGTAATCAGGTTATGGTGCGAATGAACGAGTTCGGCGAGCGGGGTCCGCGCTAGTTGCTGAAGGCAGCGGAGGTCTGATTCGAGTAAAGCCCGCACCTCGAATGCCGGGGGCCACCCTCTGTCGCAAACGTGCAGACAGGGGTGGTCGGCTGCGGGGAGGCGTTTGATGATGTACTCGTGCAACATCGAACCTTCGGGTTGCTGAGAGAGCGAACCTGACTCCCCCACCAGCTGTCCGATGAGCTCGAGATACGTAGAGCGCCTGTTGGGGCGCTCGTGATCCCCGCATCGCTCTGATGTCGGGGGGTTTGTCCCTGAGTGCGTGCGCAAGCCGGTGGAGAAGCTGGCGAACTCTGGGACTAAGTACAGTGCTGAATGGTGACAGGGTGTCGAGGGCGGATCTGAACCGATTAATGCTGCCGATACTCCCTGCGACACCGACCCCATCCTCTCCCAATTCAGGGATATCCCTTGGTTTCAAGCCGCTAACTGTCGCCTCTTCTTTCACCGAGCTTCTTTCCTACTCAAGGTGCCTGGTAGGCATCCACCGCGGGAATGCTGACGAACTGTGGATCTCGGAAATGGCCTGAAAATCTGAGTACCCAACCGTTGGCCGGCGAACCGGTTTCGACGCGGCGGACTATTCGCAATCTACTCTTTCGGCGATCGTTTCCACTCCCAGGTCGAACCTTCGCGGCCGTCTCTGACCTCGACACCTGCAGCCCCGAGTTCCTCTCTGAGCTGATCTGCGAGGTCCCAATCCCTGTCTTCGCGGGCCTCTATGCGGCGCCGAAACAGGGCTTTCAGCTCAGGAGGTAGATCAGTCTGTTTCTCGTCCCCATCTCCGGGGGTTTCGTAAAAAATACCGAATACTTGATTGATTTCGTCGAGAAACGAGATGACCGCCCCGGCGTTTTCAGGCTTCAGATCGCCATTCGAAAGATGTCGCTCGACATGGTGGATAAGACCGAACACGGCCGCGATTGCCCGCGGCGAGTTCAAATCGTCGTCCATTCCCTCCTCAAACCCCTTTCGAGCGGCGGCGAGCCGATCCTGCCAGAGTCGGTCACCGGGTCCCCGGCCAGCGGCTGCGATTTCTCGTACGCGGTCCCGCACCTTCGCGAGCCGCTGCTGAGCCGCCATACTGGACCTGACGGCAGCGTCAGAGAAGTTAAGCAGCGTCCGGTAATGCGAGGTCGCCAGCAGGTATCGGAAACCCTTTATCTCGGCTGTCGAACCGATGTCTTGCAATCGAATATGGTTTCCCAGGCTCTTGGAGATTTTCGCGCCGTTGATGTTGAGGAACTCGTTGTGCATCCACAACTGTACGGACGGCTTGCCCGAGGCTCCTTCACTCTGGGCGATTTCGTTCTGGTGATGGGGAAAAACCAGATCGACGCCTCCGGTATGAATGTCGAACTCTTCCCCGAGGTACTTCCTGGACATCGCCGAGCATTCGAGATGCCAACCGGGACGGCCGCGGCCAAAGGGGGAGTCCCATACAACGTCGCCATCCTTCTCCGTCCAGCCCTTCCACAGGACGAAATCACGCACGTTCTCCTTGTCGTAGTCGTCGCTGTCGACACGCGCGCCATGCTGCATGCCGGCGGTGTCGATACGGGCAAATTGCCCGTAGCCGGGAAACTTGGAGATCGAGTAGTAAACCGAACCGTCACGGCGGTAAGCCATGCCCTTGTCAAGCAATGTCTGGATCAAATCCAACATCTCGGCAATGTGGTCGGTCGCGCGCGGATAGTGCTCCGCGGGGGCCACGTTCAAAGTCTCTAAGTCAGCGAAGAATCCCTCCGCAAAGCGGTCGGTGAACTCCCGCAGAGAAATACCTTCCTGTTGCACGCGCTCCGAAATGCGGTCGTCGACATCGGTGAGGTTCATCACGTGAAGCACCTCGAACCCCCGGTATTTCAGGTAGCGCTTGAGAACGTCCGCGAAAACAAAAGATCTGAAGTTTCCGATGTGGGCGTAGTCGTAGATGGTGGGGCCGCAGCTGTAGATGCGGACCTGGCTTGGATCTATCGGTTCGAAGGGAACCTTCCGTCGCCTTGCGGTATCGTAGAGCGTCAGCATCGATGCGGATTCACGATGGCGTCACGTTATGCCAGATTTTCGATTGAACTCGGCCCGCTTCTATATTTCGTTTTCTTCCCACCCAAACGAACCCTCCGCGCTCATCCAGGCCGGTTGACTTGGGGGTAACCCGGGGGCGGTTGTGCCGAAGGACAACCCCCGAGTTCCGGCCAAGTTACCCAAAGCATGGTCGGTCGCTGCGTTTCTTTCGTGCAGCCTCGAGTGCTGGCAAAAACGATGTCAGCTTCCAATCGCGGCGGGAAACCTTCGACCCGAGACCCTGAAGGTTACCAGCTCCTCGGCTACATGTGGGAATCGATGGCCGTGAGGGAGCGATTCATACTCACGCCTCTTCCCTTCCAAGGGTTGAGACCTTCCCCAGACGAATCGACGGGACCAATCAGTAGCAGCTAGCAAACCGGGCTCGGCAGTGGCCTCCTCCTCAGAAAACGGTGCCCCCGCCGCGATTCGAACACGGGACCCACAGATTAGGAATCTGTTGCTCTATCCTACTGAGCTACGGGGGCTTTCTGAATCCCTTTTATTCTGATATCCCTTTTATATTGAATATAGGGTCGATGGCAAGGCAGTTCACATCTGGACCCCACAGGATCCGGTCCTATTCGGGTCAAAGAGTTGCCTCCGGGGATTTTCTGATTTACTGACCCCCCTGGGTTGACTTCACGAAAAAGCGGCCATAGGTTTACCAACCCCTTACTTCGAAAACGTCGACGTTCCCCCAAACAGCCTGTAAACGCAGTCCCAGCCACAGGTTAGCCCACTGCGGAGGAGACCGGACCGCACCAAACATGCCGCAGGTATTCGGAAGGAGTATGAACTGGGTCGCCAATGTCAGTATCGTTGGCGGCGGGCTCACCGTAGCTGTTCTTCTTGCTATCCTCTTAAATATCAACCGGTTAGATTACGTAAGTCAGGTTGGCGTACCGAAGGATCAGCCGGTTCCGTTCAGTCACAAGCACCATGTGACTGGTATGGGTATCGACTGCCGGTATTGTCACACGACAGTGGAAACCTCCGCCTTTGCCGGTATCCCTCCTACCGAAACCTGCATGTCATGCCACTCGATGATATGGACGGAGGCTCCGATCCTTGAGCCTGTGCGCGCCAGTTACCGGGACGGTGTGGCGTTGCGCTGGACTCGTGTCCACGACCTGCCCGATTTCGTCTACTTCAAGCACGATATCCACATCAGCAAGGGGATAGGCTGTCAGAGCTGTCACGGTCAGGTCGACCAGATGCCCCTTATGTACAAGGAAAATACCTTGAACATGGAATGGTGCCTCGAGTGCCACCGGGCTCCTGAGCAGTTTATCAGACCTCGAGAGGAAGTGTTCAACATGCAGTACATACCGCCCTCCGACCAGGAGACTCTGGGGCGCAGGCTGGTTGCGGAGTACGGCGTTCAAACATCCCAATTGCGCGATTGCTCGGTGTGCCACCTATGACTGATACGCCCGTTGCCATAAGTCGTAAACGCTTGGAACTCAGCGAGATTCGAGCCGCCCTGTCGAAATCCGGGGGGCGGGATTACTGGCGCAGCCTTGACGAGTTGGCCGCCACCGAGGAGTTCAGGGAGATGTTGCACCGCGAGTTCCCGGAACGCGCTTCGGAGTGGCCCGATCCCGTAAGCCGTCGCAACTTTCTCAAGGTGATGGGAGCATCCCTTGCGTTCGGCGGATTGACAAATTGCACCATCCAGCCCGAAGAGAAAATCGTTCCCTGGGTTCGGGCTCCGGAGAATGTCATTCCCGGCAAGCCGCTTTATTTCGCGACCGCCTCGACGCAGGGCGGGGTCGGCACCGGCATACTTGTTGAGAGCCACATGGGCCGTCCTACCAAAATCGAGGGAAATCCAGACCATCCCGCCAGTCTGGGAGCAACCGATCCGGTCACCCAGGCAGTGGTTCTCGAGCTCTACGACCCGGATCGGTCTCGGGTTGTAACTAACGCCGGCAGAATAAGTACCTGGGGTAACTTCGTACAGAGCCTTGCTCAAAAAATCGACATGTTCCGCCACAAGAACGGGGACGGTTTGAGGATTCTGACCGAGACAGTTACCTCCCCGACCCTCGGTCGCCAGCTTTTGTCCCTGCGCGAGCAGTTGCCGGCAATGCAATGGCACCAGTACGAACCTGCCAACCGCGATGCCGCCCGTGCCGGATCCGTGCTGGCGTACGGAGAGCCGGTCAATACTTGGTTCGATTTCGCCAAAGCCCAAGTTGTCCTGTCGCTCGACGCCGATTTCTGCGGTTCTGGACCCGGCGCCGTGCGGTATGCACGAGATTTCGCCGCTGGAAGGCGGGTGCGGGACGGCAAAAACGAATTGAACCGCTTGTATGCCGTCGAGACTATTCCATCGCCGACGGGAAGCATGGCGGATCACAGATTGCCTCTCGACAGCGGCGCGATCGAGCGCTTCGCCGCAACATTGGCCAGGGAACTGGGCGTCCACCTTGAAAGCGACGTCCCGGCGTTCGAAGACACAGCCAACTGGGTACCTGCCCTGGCCCGTGACCTCAAGAAAAACGCCGGTGCCAGTATTGTCGTTGCCGGACCGCAGCAGTCCCCGGCGGTGCATGCCTTGGCCCACGCCATCAACCAGGCTCTAGGGAACGTCGGCGAAACAGTTCACTACACCGATCCTCTGGAAGTCGAATCTGTCGATCACACCGGATCCCTGAGCACCCTCGTTGCAGACATGAAAGCGGGCGAGGTCGGCATTCTGCTGATTATCGGAGGAAATCCGGTCTACGACGCCCCACCTGACCTCGATTTCGCGGGGGCGCTTGCCAACGTCGAATTCAGAGCTCAGCTCAGTCTGGTGGCTGACGAGACCTCCCGAGCCTGTCACTGGCATGTACCCCAGGCTCACCTTTTTGAATCCTGGGGCGACTGTCGAGCCTACGATGGCACGGTTTCGATAATCCAGCCCCTGATTAAACCGCTGTTCAACGGCAAATCGTCGCACGACCTGCTTGCGGTACTGTCTGGCGAAAGCGGAAAACCGACTCTGGACATCGTAAGGCAGACGTGGGAGGAGCATCTGTCCCTATCGGGCAGCTTCGACCGGTCCTGGCAAACCTCCCTGCACGACGGCCTGGTAGGGGGAACCGCACTGTCTGCCAAAAAAGTGAGTCTTCGGCGCTCGCTGCAGCTGCCGCAGGGCACGGGAGTGATTCAGGATGAAGAGAATATCGAACTGGTAGTCCGACCTGACCCGTTGCTGGGTGGCGGACGATTTTCGAACAATGGGTGGCTCCAGGAGACGCCCAGGCCGATCACCCAGCTCACTTGGGACAACGCCGCTCTGGTAAGTCCGGCAACCGCTGAGGAACTGGGAGTTGCCAATGAGCAGGTTATCGAGTTGCTCCGGGAGGGCCGTATGGTCAGGGCTCCGGTCTGGATCGTTCCCGGTCAGGCGGAACGCACTCTTGCCGTACATCTTGGGTACGGTCGCACCCGCGCAGGCCGCGTCGGCGACGATGCCGGCTTCAACGCCTATCCGCTCACTTCCAGCTCAGGAATGTGGAGCACAACCGACCTGAAGTGGGCAAAGACCTTCGACCGCCAGCCCCTCGCCTGCACGCAAGACCACCACAGCATGGAGGATCGCCAACTTGTCCGCCACGCGGATCTGAAGCACTACGAGAAAAACCCCCACTTCGTCCACGAAGAAGCTCACGAATTCCCCGAGGAACTCACCCTTTACAACCCGGATGAGTTCAAGTCGTCAACCGGTTACTCGTGGGGTATGGCCATCGATCTCAACGCCTGCATGGGATGCAACGCCTGTTCTGTAGCCTGCCAAGCGGAGAACAACATTCCGGTTGTCGGCAAAGAAGAGGTCCTCAACGGCCGGGAGATGTCCTGGATTCGCGTCGACCGCTACTACACCGACCTCGACGATCCGGAAATTTACCACCAGCCCGTGCCTTGCCAGCAGTGCGAGAACGCGCCCTGCGAACTGGTTTGCCCCGTAACTGCGACTACACACAGCGAAGAGGGGCTCAACGACATGATTTACAACCGCTGCGTGGGCACGCGGTACTGCTCGAACAACTGCCCGTACAAGGTACGCCGTTTCAATTTCCTGCAGTACTCCGACCGCGACACTCCAAGTCTCAAACTACAGCGAAATCCCGATGTGACGGTGCGCTACCGCGGCGTCATGGAGAAATGCACCTATTGCACGCAGCGAATCAACACCGCCCGTATCGAGTCAAAGAAAACGGGGACCCCTATCTCCGACGGGGAGATACAGACCGCCTGCCAGCAGGCCTGTCCGACGCAGGCGATTAGCTTCGGCAACATCGAAGATCCAAACAGTGAGGTGTCCCGTTGGAAGGCTTCGGACCTCAACTACGGCATCCTGACCGATCTCAACACGCGACCTCGAACCACCTATCTCGGCCGCGTTGCAAATCCGAATCCCGAGATTGGCAAGGCTTGAAATGAGATTGGTGGGTCCGAAGGCCTGTTGCCCTTATGTACTAATGAAAGGGACATGATGGGGGAAAAGGGGCTTCATGTCTGAAGCGGCACCGCCATCGGCCAAAAACTACACTCCGCCAGCGCCGGAACTAGGTCCGGGTCAGACCTCCTACACGTCGATCACCGAAAAGATCAGCGGCGTCGTTCTGACGCGGGAGACCCCGATACCGTGGTTTCTTGCGGCCCTCGTGGGGTTCATTCTCGTAGGGTTGCTTCAGGTCGCGATCGCCTATCTACTGTACGAAGGAGTCGGTATCTGGGGCATCAATATCCCGATCGGGTGGGGTTTCGCTATAATCAACTTCGTCTGGTGGATCGGGATCGGACATGCAGGCACCCTGATCTCGGCAATTCTCCTTCTCTTCCGGCAGAAATGGCGCACATCAATCAATCGCTCCGCCGAGGCGATGACCATTTTCGCCGTCATGTGTGCAGGCATGTTTCCGCTGATCCACACCGGGCGGCCGTGGTTGGCGGCGTACTGGCTTTTCCCCTATCCCAACTCGATGGACATCTGGCCGCAGTTTCGCAGCCCGTTGATCTGGGATGTATTTGCCGTCGGCACCTACTTAACGATCTCGCTTCTGTTCTGGATACTAGGCATGATTCCCGACTTTGCGACGTTCCGGGATCGTGCGAAACACCGGGTTCCTCAGGTATTTTTCGGCATGCTGTCGATGGGTTGGCGCGGTTCGGCCATCCACTGGGAGCGCTACGAGATGGCTTCCCTGATGTTGGCGGGCTTGTCCACCCCGCTGGTGCTTTCCGTGCACAGCATCGTCAGCCTCGATTTTGCGGTGTCGATCATACCGGGTTGGCATACTACCATTTTTCCGCCCTATTTCGTCGCAGGCGCAATTTACGCCGGTTTTGCCATGGTCCTAACGTTGATGATCCCCCTGCGACGGCTGTACGGCTTGGAGGACTTCATCACCGATCGACACCTAGACAACATGGGCAAAGTGATGCTTGTTGCAGGGCTGATAGTGGCCTACGGGTACTTCATGGAGCAACTGATCGCGTGGTACAGCGCCAGTGTGTACGAGGGCTTCATGATGGCAAACCGCATGTACGGGCCGTACGGTCCCTACTACTGGCTGCTGATCCTGTGCAACATCGCGGTACCTCAGTTGCTGTGGTCGAAACGGGTCCGCCTCAGCACCTTGTGGCTCTTCGTCGTGTCGATGTTCATCAATGTCGGAATGTGGCTGGAGCGCTTCATCATCGTCGTCGTCAGCCTCCATCGCGGGTACATGCCCTCTTCCTGGGACATGTACTATCCGACGGTCTGGGACTGGGCGACCTATGCCGGCACAATCGGCTTCTTCCTGTTTGCCTTCTTCCTGTTCGTCCGCGTGTGGCCCTTGATAGCCATTCACGAGATCCGCACGCTGGTGCCGATCGGGAAAAGGAAGCACTGAGGCGCCAATGAATCATCCGACTGTATCGTCGACCTACGGCTTGATGGCCGAATTCGAAAACCCCGAGGATCTTCTCGCCGCAGCTCACAAGACGCACTCCGCCGGGTTCCGCCGCATCGACGCGTTTTCCCCGGTCCCGGTTCACGGATTGGCCGCGGCAATCGGATTTCACCGCACCAACTTACCTGTCCTGACCTTTGTGTGCGGTCTCCTCGGGGCGGTTTGCGGATATGGTCTGCAATACTGGATCCATGTCATCGACTATCCCATAAACGTCGGGGGGCGCCCACTGCACAGTGGTCCCTCCTTCATTCCTGTTACCTTCGAGTTGACGATTCTGTTCGCCGGAATAGGAACTTTCCTGGGCCTGTGGATCGCCAACCGGCTGCCCATGCCCTATCACCCGGTTTTCAACGTACCGGAGTTTGCCCGCGCCACCCAGGACCGGTTTTTCCTTTGCATCGAGTCCGCAGATCCGCAGTTCGACACCGACGAGACGCGCTCTTTTCTGCAGTCTCTCAACCCGGTGAATATCTCCAATGTCGATTCTTGACAGACGCGGACTCACAACCCTGAACGATACACTCCGTTGGCGCTCGCCGCGGATTCCAGGCCGTTCATTTGGGGTGGTTGCCGCGGTGTCGACAGTGCTGTTTGCCTCCGGTTGCGAGTTGCGGCAGGCGATGTACGACCAGCCACGTTACGAACCGCTGGAGGCATCCCCCTTCTTCGAAGACGGGCTTTCATCCCGGCAACCAATCGAAGGCACAGTTGCGCGTGGCCATCTTCGGCTCGACGACCACTATTTCCGAGGCATCGTCAACGGAGAACCGGCCACGACCGTTCCAATTCCCGTTACACGCAACCTGCTGGAACGGGGAAGAGAGCGTTACGACATCTTCTGCTCCCCTTGTCACGACCGAACCGGCACAGGGAACGGAATGATCGTCAAGCGGGGGCTCAAACAGCCCCCTTCCTATCACGAGGACCGGCTTCAGGAGGCTTCGATCGGCCACTTCTTCGACGTGATGACCAACGGATTCGGCGCGATGTACAGTTATGCTGCCCGCATCCCCGTAAACGATCGTTGGGCGATCGCAGCTTACGTACGCACTCTGCAGTTCAGCCAGAACGCCGACTTTGACGGTCTGCCCGCTGAAGACAAGGCGCAGCTGCAATGAACGCAGAACTGATTCGTCAGAGCGAAGCTCTAGGTCCCGATTTCACCTCGTTCGCTAGGCGTGCCCTCGTGGTAGGGGTGATAGGGATAACACTGGCCCTGCTCGCTTACGCAACGCATCAGGAGCAGTTCTTCAAATCCTATCTGCTCGCCTTCATTTACTGGGTAAGTTTGAGTCTCGGCTGCATGGTCGTCCTGATGATCCACCACCTCGCCGGCGGCCGCTGGGGGTTCGCCATCAGACGCCTTCTTGAAGCGGGCACCCGCACCCTGCCCCTGATGTTCCTGCTTGCCGTTCCTCTCGCCTTCGGCATTCACGAATTGTACGAGTGGTCGCACGAGGAAGTCGTCGCCAACGACCCTGTTCTCCAGAAAAAGAAGGCCTTCCTGAACCCGACGTTCTTCATTATCAGGACGGTCCTTTATTTCGCAATCTGGGGAACGCTCGCTTTTTTCCTGAATCGCTGGTCTGCCCAGCAGGACATCTCCGATCAGACCTACCCGACTCGCAGACTGCAGGTACTCAGCGGCCCAGGAGTCGTAATTTTCGTGGTGGTGACAACATTTGCTGCAATCGACTGGATAATGTCGCTTGAGCCCCACTGGTTCTCCACCATCTACGCCGCCATCTACATCATCGGCCAGATCCTGTTGACTTGGGCCTTCATGATCCTCATCGCAGTCAGCTTGTCCAAACGCGCCCCGCTCAATGCGCTGTTGACGAACGAACGCCTTAGAGATCTGGGAACTCTGATGCTCGGCTTCGTGATGTTGTGGGCGTACACCTCCTTTTCCCAGCTGCTGATCATCTGGGCCGGCAATCTGCCCGAGGAAATCACCTGGTACTACACCCGCCTCAAAGGGGGTTGGCAGAATGTCGGGTACGCACTCATACTCCTGCATTTCGCCTTTCCGTTTGTGCTTCTGGTTTCGAGCCGGATCAAGGCGAGAATCCCCGTCCTCTGTACACTGGCCGCGGGGCTGATCGTCATGCGTCTGGTCGATCTGTTCTGGATCACCGCGCCGGCCCTGGGCAAACCTGAGGTCACCCTGAGCTGGATGGACATATCCATCCCTGTCGGTTTGGGAGGATTGTGGTTCTACGTGTTTTTCGGGCAACTCAAGAAACGATCACTGGTACCGCTGAACGACCCGCGTTTCAATTTCGAAGAGATAGCTGCCGAGGCAGACGAGGATCACCATGGCTGAGCACGGGGCTGATCACCATACCTCGGAAGCCGCCGGACACGAGATCACCGATGCCGCTCCGAAACCGCTTGTCAACGTCGGCATTGCAATGGCCGTGCTCGTAACCGGTACCTTTGTCGGCATCGTCGTACTTTTCAAGGTTCTCAACTATTACCAGCCGCTTTTGGAGCCCGAGCCTCATCCGCTTTCACAAACCCGAGCTGTGAGCTCCGAACCGAGGATCCAGGTAGATCCTCCCAAACAGAAACGGTCGCTGCGGGAGATCGAGGATCACGTCCTGATAACTTACGACTGGGTCGACCGCGACCAGGGAATGGTTCGGATCCCGATTGCTCGGGCAATCGAAATCCTCGCCGAGCGAGGTCTTCCGGAAAAGACCGGCAGCGTCGTACCGACCGACGAGGCGGAGAAATAGCAAATGGCGGCTCCCGGAACGCTGATGCCGGAAAAACCCGGGGCGGTGCTGATAACCGCTGTTTTGCTGGCTTTGTCTCCGGCTGATGCTCAGCGGCTGGAGAGCGGGGTCGGGGACGAAATCGGTATTGAGCAGCGCCTGGGAGAGCATTTGCCGCTCGGCTTGACGTTTGTGGACGAAACGGGTAGAACTGTTGCCCTTGGCGACTACTTCGGCCCCAAACCGGTAGTGTTTGCGCTGGTGTACTATGAGTGCCCGATGTTGTGCACCCAAGTGCTCAACGGACTGTTGCGAAGCCTCAGAGTGCTGGCTTTCAGTGTGGGCGAGGAATTTGACGTCGTCACAGTGAGTATCGACCCAGGAGAAAGTGCTTCCTTGGCCGCTGCAAAGAAACGGGAATACACCGAAAAATACCGCCGAGACACAGGCTCCAGAGGGTGGCATTTCCTGACCGGATCAGATGAGAAGATCGAACAGCTTGCCGAGTCAGTCGGGTTCCGTTACCAGTACGACGAAGAGACGGATCTCTATACTCACGCCAGTGGCATCATGATCGTCACCCCACAGGGCGAGCTCTCCCGGTACTTCTACGGAGTCGAATACGCACCAAAAGATCTCCGGCTAGGACTGATCGAGGCTTCTGAGAATCGCATCGGAAATCCGGTTGACCAGATTCTGCTGCTCTGTTTTCAGTACGATCCGGCAACTGGCAAGTACACCCTCGCAGTTCTCAACTCCTTACGCGTTGCGGGGGTCGTCACAGTTTTCGGGCTGGCGGTTTTTGTCGGTGCCATGCTGCGGCGAGAGCGGCGCCATTCCCGGCCGCTGGAAGGGAACGGCGTCTCGCCGCTCGCGAATACCAACTAAGCCGCTAAGCCGCCAATTCGCCAAATGTCGAAAGATTTCCAACTGCACCCTGAACTCGCCTCCACGTTCGCGTGGCAAGTGGACGCGTTGTACTTCCTGCTGGTTGCTTTGTCGGTCCTATTTACTGCAGGAGTTACCGGCGCCATCGTCGTGTTTGCGATCAAGTACAGGCGCCGCTCAGACGACGAGCGCCCGAAACCCGTCCATGGCTCGATTCCATTGGAGCTGGCTTGGAGCATCGTTCCCCTTGTCATGTCCCTAGGGGTATTCACCCTCGGAGCCGACGTCTATTTCCGGCTTTACCGCATGCCCGGGGACGGCATCGACGTCTACGCAATTGGCAAACAGTGGATGTGGAAAATCCAGCATCCCCAGGGAAAGCGAGAGATCAACGAGCTCCATGTTCCAATTGGTGTTCCCGTGCGCATGACGATGACATCAGAAGATGTCATCCATGCCTTTTCAGTCCCTGCTTTCCGCACGAAGCGGGATGTCGTACCGGGCCGCTACACGACCATGTGGTTCGAGGCGACGAAGCTGGGTGAGTACCACCTCTTCTGCGCCGAGTATTGCGGCACACAGCACTCGACCATGGTTGGGAAGGTCGTAGTGATGGAGCCCGACGCGTACCAGAACTGGTTGAGCGGCGGTGTCGGTGGCGAAACCATGGCAGAAGCGGGCGAGCGCCAGTTCCAGCAGCTGGGTTGTCATACATGTCACAAGGCGGAATCGATCGGAAGGGGACCCACTTTGGTGGGGGTCTTCGGCAATCCAGTGCAGCTCGAGTCGGGAGAGACAGTGGTCGCCGACGAAGCCTATATTCGCGAGTCGGTGCTGAACCCCCAGACGAAGATAGTAAACGGGTACAAACCGATCATGCCGACGTTCCAGGGACAGATAAGCGAAGAAACTTTGCTCCAGATCATCACCTACATCAAATCTCTCAGCGAGAGCGAATAGGTATGCAGCGATCGCGTACAACCGAGGCGGTATCATGACTACTACCGTGGCTGAGACAGTGGGCAACGGTCGGCCGTCGAACTACCTGAACGCCTCCTACGGCATAAAGTCCTGGCTCCTGACGATGGATCACAAACGGGTCGGGATTCTCTACCTGGTCGTTCTCACCCTGTTCTTCCTGATCGGCAGCGTTTTTGCCTCGCTGATCAGGCTCGAGCTATTGACCCCGGAAGGCGACCTGGTCGAGGCCGAGACGTACAACAAGCTGTTCACTATGCACGGTGTGGCCATGATCTTCTTCTTCCTTATCCCGTCCGTGCCGGCCGTGCTCGGCAACTTCTGCATTCCGTTACAGATCGGCGCCCGGGACGTCGCGTTTCCCAAAATCAATCTCACGAGCTGGTACTGCTACGTAGTCGGAGGTTCTTTTGCGACCTTGGCGATCATCATGGGAGGCGTCGATACCGGCTGGACCTTCTACACCCCCTACAGCAGCACCTATTCCAACTCCTTCGTGATTCTCGCATTGGTTGGGGTGTTCATCAATGGTTTCTCGTCGATCCTGACGGGAGTCAACTTTCTCACTACCGTTCACAAGATGCGCGCTCCCGGCATGACGTGGTTTCGCCTGCCGCTGTTCATTTGGGCGCAGTACGCAACCAGCCTGATCATGGTGCTGGGTACCCCGGTGGTAGCGATCACCCTTTTGCTTCTCGCTCTGGAGCGCGGCTTCGGTATCGGCATTTTCGACCCAGCTCTCGGCGGCGATCCCGTGTTATTCCAGCACATGTTCTGGTTCTACTCGCACCCTGCCGTTTACATCATGATCGTGCCCGGGTTCGGGGTAATCAGCGATGTCATCGCCTGCTTCTGTCGCAAGCGGGTTTTCGGATACTCCTTTGTGGCCTTCTCGAGTCTGGCGATCGCGGTACTGGGATTCCTCGTCTGGGGACACCACATGTTCACGACCGGGCAATCGCTGTATGCCGGCATGGTGTTCTCGTTCATAACCTTTCTGATCGCCGTTCCCACGGCGGTGAAAATTTTCAACTGGACGGCGACGATGTATCGCGGCTCGGTCTCCCTTGAGTCACCGATGCTGTATGCCCTCGGCTTCATCGGCCTGTTTCTGATCGGCGGACTGACGGGACTATTCCTTTCTACTCTGGGCACCGTTATTCACCTGCACGACACCTACTTCATCGTCGCCCATTTTCACTACGTGATGGTCGGCGGCATGGTGATGGCTTTCATGAGTGGCCTGCACTTCTGGTGGCCGAAGATCACAGGCCGTATGTACTCCGAAGGGTGGGGCAAAATAGGTGCGGTGCTGATTTTTTCCGGTTTCAACTTCACCTTCTTCCCCCAGTTCGTGCTCGGTTACCTCGGCATGCCTCGTCGGTACCACGTGTATCCCGACGAATGGCAGATCCTGCACGTGATGTCCACTGCCGGAGCCTCCGTGCTTGGAGTCGGGTACGCGATAATGATGATTACCCTTGTCTGGTCGCTCTTCAGAGGTCGGCGGGCAGGCGCCAATCCGTGGAAAGCAAAAGGGCTGGAGTGGGAATTGCTTGCCTCCCCTCCCCCGGCGCACAATTTCGAAAGCACGCCAATAGTTACTTCCGAGGCGTACGCTTACGAAGAAGAAGACGTGACTCTGGCAGAACCGCATCAGGTTGGCGTGCCCAGGGAGACGGCACACCCATGACCACCCACGCCCATCCCGCCGGACTCAATCACCAGTTCGACGACCTGCAGCAGCAGTACGCCGCGTCCAACATGGGGATGTGGGCGTTCATTGCCCAGGAGATCATGTTCTTTGGGGGGCTTTTCGGGGCTTATACGGTATACCGCTACGAATATCTGCCGGCCTTCATAGAAGGGAGCAACCACCTTCCAATCGGGTGGGGAGCCTTCAACACCGCGATTCTGATTGGCAGCAGCTTCACGGTAGCGATGTGCGTGCGGGCAGCGCAGCAGGGGAGCAGCCGCGGCATGCTGGGCTGGTTGCTCGGAACCATGGTCCTGGGCCTGACGTTTCTGGGAGTTAAGGTGATCGAGTACTCAGACAAGCTTCACCACCACCTGATTCCCGGGTTGAACTTCCAATACGACGGGCCTTTGGCCGGCAACATGAAGATCTTCTTCTCATTTTATTTCGCGATGACCGGCATGCACGCCTTGCACATGATTATCGGTGTGGGAATCATGCTCTGGCTGATCCCCAATATCCTGAAGGGTAGATACACCAAGGATTACTTTTTTCCGATCGAAAACTTCGGGCTCTACTGGCACTTCGTAGACATCGTCTGGATTTTCCTTTTCCCTCTGCTTTACCTCATCGGACGCGACCCATGGATTCAAGCCATGTAGTCCCGGTAAGAGTATATTTCATTGTACTGAGCCTGCTGTTCGTGTTCACGGTTGTCACGGTGCTCGCCGCATTCGTCGAACTCGGCCCGCTCAACACGCCGCTGGCCCTGTCGATCGCCATATTCAAGGCCTCCATTGTCGTCTTGTTCTTCATGCACGTGCGCTACAACACGCCGCTGATGTGGGTTTTCGCCGGTGCAGGTTTTTTCTGGCTGCTTATTCTTCTCGCGTTGACGATGCAGGACTATGTCTCGCGTGACTGGGAAACGCCTGCCCCGATCGAGTTCCTCGATATCGGGACGCAATAGAGTCTTTCGAGCTACCAGAAAAGCGCCCCGTCACCTTGTCGGTGACGGGGCGCTTTTCAATTCTGGTGTAGTTGGGCTATGGCACTGACAGCACGTCAGACGAGGTCGTCATCGAGAAGACCTGTAGACCGCACTAGCGCCAAAATCGCAGAGTGCGGCACCACGACGTATTTCTCTCCATCGAACTTGATTTCAACCGCTTCCTTACGAGCAAAAATCGCGTGATCCCCTTTCTGGGCTTGCAGGGGGATAAACCGCATGTGTTCCATATTTTCCGATGCCCACGGCATTTCGTCCTCGTCCGTTCTGGGAGGCAACGGGATTCCCGGTCCCACCTCTTCCACCTTGCCTGACTGGACATTCTCCTTCTCGAGAGCGGTTGGAGGGAGGTAAAGCCCCACCTCGGTCCGTTCTTCGTGCTCGTTGAGTTTGATAAGCACGCGATCCCCCACTACGATCAATTCTTTGTCGCCGCGAATCATTTAACTGCGCAAATCCTTATTCAGAGACTGGGTCTGCCGTCTTGATGTAGTGTAGATACTGCAATTCCGTTCCCAGAAAATAGTGGAAAATCTGCTGTGACTCAACGGTCCGGTTCGGTATCTCATTGGCTTCGATACTCCTGACCGCAATGTAGGATGAGCGAGTCAGCAGGGTCTAACTCCAGAGCAGGGGAAGAAAGGCCTGGAGATTCGGCTTGACTTCTCCTCGCAACGCTGGCTATTCAGCACCGGCGACTGCCGCGCCTACGATTCCGGCTTCGTTGCGAAGCTGTGCGGGAACGACTCGAGCGTCGAGTTCCAGCTGGGGAATGACCTTCTCATGCTTCCTGCTGACCCCGCCTCCGATGATGATCAGATCGGGAGAGAGGTAGAATTCCATCGACTGCAGGTAAAGATTTACCTGCCTGGCCCACTTCTTCCAGCCAAGCTTCCTCTTTTTTCGCACGCTGTCCGCAGCCCAGTATTCGGCGTCGTGCCCTTTCAGCTCGACATGTCCGAACTCGGTATTGGGAACAAGGGTTCCGTCGATGAACAGGGCAGATCCGATCCCGGTGCCCAGGGTGAGCAGGAGAACGACGCCAACTTCGTCCTTACCCGCTCCGAATCGAGCCTCGGCAAGGCCTGCGACATCCGCGTCGTTGAGCACTCGGAAAGAACATCCGGTAGCCTCGTCAAGGTTCTCTTTGACGTTTTTGCCGAGCCATTTCCTGGAGACATGGGCGGCGCTGCGAACAACGCCCTTGCGGATTATTCCCGGAAACCCGCAACCCACCCGCCCGGACCACTCGAAGTGGGCGACAACCTCCGAGACCGTTCTGCAAAGGGCTTTCGGGGTCGCCGGTTGCGGTGTTAGCAGGCGAAAGCGATCGCGAACGAGTTGACCGGTCGCCGTATCTACGACAGCTCCCTTGACTCCGGTGCCGCCGATATCGATCCCGAGAACCTCCATCTCTCTATCTCCATTCCAGTCGTGTCAATACGGCTCAAAGCGGCAAACGCATAAACCTAATACGCAGACAAACCATCAAAGGTCCTACTGCGGACAGGGGGGATCGCAAATTTTTTTTAATTGACTGAGATAACCTCTACAACCTGCTTCCACGATGTAGTGGTGAGCCCGCTGGGGATCGAACCCAGGACCTACGGATTAAAAGTCCGTTGCTCTACCGACTGAGCTACAGGCTCTGCCTTTAGAATCGGCTTTTGCTGCAGAGAAATACAAGGCGGGGATGGATGGAAAATAGGAGCGGCCCCCGGCAGGGTCAATGCCCTTCAGATCCGGATTTCGCGCCCGAGCCTAGCGGATTCGTAACACCCGTCGATCACCTTCTGAAGGGTAAGCAGCTGGCTGGCATCCTGCATCCCCCACGGCCTTCCCTCCCTCAACCTTGAAATGATCTCTTCGTCCTGCCTCCCAATGCTTTCCTGCCAGTCGTTCAAGTTTTCGAATTCCCCACCCTTCGGCGTGCGATCTGTGATTTGGCCATTTTCGTCAGCACTTGAAAAGATGTGTTGCACAGAGTGGTTCTTTCCGTAATCAGCTCGAAACCATGGCTGTCCTTGCGTTCGTCACACCAGTTCCCTTCGAGAGAGTAGACGGCACCTGTATCGAAACGAACGAGTGCAAAGAGAAGATCTTCAGTGTCGTAGGAGCGCCTGACATCCTCCCCGGCCTGAGCACACCCCGCTTTTCAGGAAATTAGCCGACCGCTGAAATCGCTCACGGCGACCGGATTGGGTAGCCCACCCACCCACATGGAAAGATCCAGCGCATGTACCTGGGTCGAAGCGAGTACTCTTCCACCGGCGAGCTCGCGCCGGTAGTGGGGACCCCAAACCGGCGGCGAGAAATGACATCCCCACGTTTTGCATGCGACAACATTTCCGACATCCCCGGAGGCGACGATATCGCGCAGGAAACGACACTCCGGCATGTAGCGCATATTGGTCCCCAGCTGTACTTGCCGTCCAGTTCTGTCCGACGCTTCCAGAACCGCTACCGCCTCTTGAACCGACAGGGTGAACGGTTTCTCACACAATACGGCAGCCCCACTCTCCATCGCGGAAATGGCGATTTCAGCATGGGTGTTCGGCATCGTAGCGATGATGACGAGGTCGAGGTCGGCCGCATCCAGTGCTTCGCGGTAGTTCGAGGCGGTTCGTGCCTTTGGCCAAGAGGATGCAGCCTCGGACAGGCGCTGGGGGCTGGAGTCGCACAGGGCGGCGACCTCGACCAGTTCCGGTCCCAGACCCTGAAGGATTCGAGAGTGGTTCGTGCCCTGCACCCCGCAGCCGATCATCGCGACGCGAATGGGGCGTCCAAGTAGGTTCGCGGTCATGGGGCTACAGTCTGCGGTATGTCCGCCTCCCCTGTTGGTGGTTGGCGGTGCTAACTGCCTTCACTTCACAGCTTGATGGACTCCCCGCTGGCGCTAGATGCATAGGCTGCCTCGACAAACCGCATCGCTCCGAGAGCATCCTCTCCGTCGGTGACGAACTCCTCCCGGGCCTGCGAGCAACGCAGAAAGCGAGCGACGAACTCGGTGCCGACACGGCCTCCGTAACCAGGTCCGCCCTGAGGCTCCAGGTCCACTTTCTGGCGGGCAATCGTCTCCCATCCCGGGGCTTCGCTCTGGAGATGGACCGTGTTGCCGGCCCCGTCGAATCCATAGGAGGACCAAGCGACGTCGCCGAGTGTTCCGCGCACCGCCAGGCTGATGTCTCCGTAGCGCTTGCGCAACATGTACCCTGCGTGAAGGCTACCCACTGCTCCGTTCGACATGGAGAAGGAAACCGACGCCGTATCCTCGACGTCTACCCCGGTTTCCGACAATGTTGCGACGTGAGCACTGACCGAATCGTACTCCAGACCGGTGATGAATCGGATAAGATCTATGGTGTGAATGGCCAGCCAGTGAAGAATCCCGCCGCCTGCAACCTCTTTGGAGAAAAGCCAGTGGTCCTTATTGCGCTGATCGACAGAGCTGGTCACCATGCGCCCCTCGATGGAGACGACGCGTCCCAGGGCACCGGCGGCCACGAGGCGGCGCATCTCGCAAACGGCCGGGGCAAGACGATTGGTGAAACCGGTTGCCCAAGGGGTCGAATGGAGGCGCGACAGCACGTTGAGCTCTGCAATTTCGGCAGCAGTGCGGCCCGCCGGCTTTTCGATAATCAACGGGATTTCCTCGGACAAAAATCGACTCCCTGCATCCGCTGCCTGGTCGTTGCGTACCGACACCAGCGCGAAGTCGGGTCTCACGGAGTCGAACATTGCATCGAGACCTGAGTACACCCCGTCGATTCCGTCGTCGCTCTCGGGAACCGCTCCCTCGAGATCGCAGACGAGCAAGCGCTCAATTTCCGGGGTGATTCTCAGAGTTTCGAGCCAGCCTTTGCTGTGCGGGGCCGTCAAGCCGACGAGTGCAGCGGTTGTCATTTTCATCCTCCTATGCAGTCGATCGGGGTGCCCTCTCGCGACGACCTGTATATATCCTCAAGCAGGGCCACGGTTCTGCGACCCTCTCGCCCATCGATCCTGGGAGTTCCGTCCTGCTGGAGACAGTAGACCATATCTGCGACCACGCTTTCGAGCGGATTATCAATGGCGTTCATCCTCTCCTCCAGACCCTCGCCGATGATACGGCATGTGCCGTCGAGGGCCTCGTCGATGAGAACCCCGCCATCAGTGCCGTGGACCTCGGCGCTGAAGTAGGCGTTCTGCCCTGGAAACGTCGTGGTGCCGAGGACCGCTCCTTTGGCACCGCTGCGGAAATGGATAATGGCCATACCCAGATCTTCGGTCTCGATGTCGTGAGTGAGGATCGCCGTTTCCGCGTACAGCCGTTCCGGTGCTCCCATGAACCAGAGCAGCAGGTCGAGCAGGTGCGACCCCTGGTTGGCGAGGCTTCCGCCTCCATCCATGGCCCAAGTGCCGCGCCAGCCGTCGCCGCCTTCGAAGTACCCCTGGGAGCGGAACCACTTGAAACGGACCTCCCCGAGCAGCGGTCTGCCGAGGTATCCCAGCTCGATGGCGCGGGCGACACGGTAGTTGGTATCGACGTAGCGGCTCTGGTAATCCACGGCGAGCTTCACACCGGAAGAGTCGGCTGCGGCGATCAGTCGGTCGCATTGCCTCGTCGACACGTCCATCGGCTTGGTGGTGATTACATGCTTTCCCGCTGCGGCCGCGATGCACCCCAAGTCTGCATGCAGTCCGCTCGGGGTCATCACCATGACTACGTCAACGTCGCTGCGGCCCAGGCCGTCTTCCAGATTCGGAGCCCAGTCGACTCCCAACTCCATGCCCACTGCAGCGGCGCGGGCCTCGTTCGTGTCGATCACGAGGGATAGCTCGGCTCCTTCGGTCTCCTGAATCATGCGGGCCCGCCCCTTGCCCATGCCCAACCCGACAACCGCAAAACCAACCATTGCGCCCCCTATGAGCCCGACTTAAGGGTCTGCTCAATGAACTCCTTCGAGCGCAGCAGACCTTCTTTCTGAAGATCGGCGGTCCCCCAGAAGTAATGGTCCTCGAGCTCGACGCTGAGGACGCCATCGAAACCGGCATCCTCCAGCCGCCGGATAACGAGCTTCCAGTCGACCATTCCCTCCCCCGGAATGGTGTAGCGCCACCATCCCTCGCCGAATCCGTACTGCGACTCGAAGGTCGGCCCCAGGATACCGCACTCGTAGAGGTTCTCGTCGATTATCTCGGTATCCTTGAGGTGAACGTGGTGCACGCGATCGGCGAACTCATGCAGGAGCCGCACGTGATCGATCTGGATGCGGGCGAAATGAGAGGGATCGTAGCAGATTCCCAAATTGGGTGAAGGAATGGCGGCAAACATGCGGCGCAAGCTTTCGGGACTGCACCCGAGATTGGGATAATATGGCGCAGGCCCTGGCCACGGTTCTATCGCGATCTGTACCCCAACCTTCTCAGCGTGTTCCACCACATCGGGATACACCTTCTCGAAGATTTCGAACGACCTGGCGCGCGGCTGGCTGGGATCATCCGGCATCAAAACGGCGAAATAGGTTTTTCCGCCATGGCTCGCCATGTCGCTCAGGTCCTCCTTCAGGGTCGTGAGGGCATTGCCCCGCTTGCCTTCGTCGGCCGAAAGCAGCCCGCTCCCGCGGGCATCGGAAGTGCCGATCTCCAGTCCTAACCGTTCGCAAGTTGCCGCAATCTCGCTCGTGAGAAGCGGTGTATCAACCGCCCCGAACCCGTTCTCCGCCAGCCACTCGGCAAATCCGTCAAAACCGGTCTCTCCGGCGAACCCGGGCGGCCGGGCGCCAACCTTCAACATTGCTCTCGCTCCTCGTGGGGTTATTTTCGGATCAGCAGCGCCTGTCCCCAATCGTTTCGGCACCGGATTCCCCAGTCACGGTTCTCTTTCTGTACCCTCGCTTGCGTTGACCCATTGACTGGCGACCAGCGAGAGCAGGGCCAGAAACGCACCACTGAAGAAAATCACGCGATAGCCAAAGTAATGCCAGGCAAACCCGCCTAGCAACGGCGCTGCTACTGCTGCAAAGTGATTCATCGTCACACCCATCGACAGCGTCGGCTTGAGGTCTTCCTTGAGGGCGAGTTTGTTTATATAAGTGGTCAGCGCGATGCCGCCGAAGAAAATGAGATTATCGATACAGTAGAGGACGTAAAGGATCGGACGGTTTTCGATGAGGCCGTACCCCACAAAGACGAAGATCACCAGAAAATAGCCGATGCTGAGCATCTGCCGTTCTCCCCGAAGATCGATGAGGCGTCCAATCATGGGAGCGGAAATGGTAATCAGCACCTGGTTAATCAGCACCAGGACCATGGTGGTTCCGACCGGCATCCCGTGAACCTTGACGAGTGCAAAAATCGCGAAGGTGAGGAACATCTGCCGCCGGCAGCCTTCGAGAAACTGCAGCAGGTAGTAGAGACCATAACGGCGTTTGAGCACGAACCCCTTCTCTTCAACCCCGGAATGTCCCCGCGAGGCGAAAAAAAGCGCCAGGCCTCCGAGGATGGTAGCCGCACCTGCGAGTATGTACATGCCTTCAAAGCTGATCCGCTCCAATAGGACCATGCAGGCGCCGATGGTGATAAGCCAGGCGACGCTGTTTATGCCGCGCAGTTGGCCGAGCCACCTCCCTTTTCCTCCGGGCGGGGAGAAGCGCAAGGCCAAGGTAGATTCCATCGGGAGCCAGCAGTGAAAACCGATGCTCCACACCAACGAATAGACGGCCAGCTTCGGCACCGAGCTCACGTCGGCATACGCCATCAGGCCCACCCCCATGATCGCCAGCGCCACCCCTGCAACCAGTGAGGGGGCCAGACGAATCATCAAGGCGATGAAAAGGGCATTCAGAAAACCGGGAATCTCCCGAAGCGACTCCACCCAGCCGAGTTCGTGTGCATCGATGTCCAAGCGCTCGACGATGAAGTTGTTGAACAGGGTCAACTGGACGCCGAAAAAAATGCCGACACCGAAAACGGCCGTTGCCAGCAGCGTAAAGTCGCGATTCCACTCGGAGAATGGAGTGTTCCGGAGCAGGCGCATCAATCCCCGCCTTCAAGGCGGGCAGATATGAACATCGAAGGATTTCGAAGGGAGGTTTAAAGGAACAAGCCGAGGTGCAGGTGTTGTACAGCCGTTGCCCGGGACCAATCTGCTCCCGGTTCGAGGTGCACTTTGGGAGACGGATCAGAGAATGTCTTGGGGAGTCCAAGGCATGGCGGCAGGCAACCAGAATCGATGGGAACGGATCTGCAGCCTGGCTCTGAGCACCCAGTTCTCGATAATTAAGGCTTCCCCCTCAAAAAGGAGAAGGGTTCGTGAAAGATGAACGTGTATTTGTAGGAGATCTGACGCGCAAGGAGTTTCGCGAGCGCATGCAGGCGGGCACGATACAGGCAGCAATCGTACCTACGGGTGCTACCGAGCAGCACAACGAACATCTGGAGATGATACACGACATCCTGCACTGTGCTCACATGGCCGAACAGGCCGCTAGGCGCCTGTTGCCGCGGGTAGTGGTTGCTTCTCCCATATCCATCGGTGTATCCGAGCACTGGATGGAGCACATCGGAACCCTCACGGTCAGGCCCGAGATTTTCTGCGAGTACGTGTTCGACGTCTGCCGATCCCTGCAGAGGGCCGGTGTCGCGAACATCCTCATCCTGAACGGTCACGGAGGCAACGTAAAGCCGCTGATGAGACGAATAGACGAGTACCGGGACAAGCTGAAAATCAACCTGAGGTTCCAGTCCTACTGGGACGTGTACGATCCGGAGCTGGTTCAACAGACCATGGAACTGGGAAGATTGCCAGGTCATGCAGGCGAGTACGAAACCTCGACCATGTACGTTCTGGCCCCGGAAAGGGTTCACACCGCCGATATCGTCGACGAGGGTGGAGTCCTGGCAACTCGCGAGAAAGGAGAGCGCCTGATCGAGCCGGTGATCGCAGGAGTGGCCCGGATCCTGGAAAAGATGATCGCCGGCGGGATAGTCGACTGTCCGCCAAAGACCTTCGGACCTGAAGGACCTCTCCACATGTTGACAGGAGAGCCTCTGTAGGAAACTGCATAGCGGTTTTTCCTGCGTTTGCCAATCGGCTCGTGCCGGTGTTATTTTAGGTTTCAGTTCCCTTCCTCATCCGACATCCCTTCCTGCATCGCGCCACCTGCCCCGGGAATCCGCGACGAACCAGACTCGCTGAAACCGGAACCTCCAGCGTGGAAACGATCTTTGCCGCCATAGTTGCCGGCCTGCTCCTGCTCTGGGGGGGTGTGCTGGCACTCCTGAAAATGGTGGAGCGCTTCGAGAGCAAGCATGTTCTCGGAATTGGTGCCTACACCACTGCAGTCGCCGGACTGGTAATGGGCCTTGTACTCTTCATTGCCCATGAGCGCCAGCGGGAACACCGGCGCGAACTGCAGGAGCAGATGAAGGGGGTGACTGAACGACTTGGCGATCTCAGCGAGCGCCTGGTCAGTCAGCTGGCGGAGAAGGCAGACCTTACCGCCTCGGAATTCGAGGTGCGCTCTCGCCTCCAGAACGAGAAGGTCGCCCATAAGCAGACCCGGAACAGGCTGGGCAAGCTGGATGCGCGATACGGCGAAATCGAGGCGAAACTGGAGAAAGAGCACCGCGACCGCCTGCAGTACCAGGAGGGGCAGAACCGACAGGCGGCTGAGCGCTTCCGCAAAGAGGAGGAGCGCTATGAGGGGATTCGCGAGGTTCTCGACCTTCACCGGAGCACGATGAAGGGGATGCAGAAGCAACTAGCACGCATTCAGGACGAGACTGCCCGTCTCAACAAGCAGGTGTCGGGATTGAGCGCAAGTCAGAACAGCCTGATCGGCAAGGTGAGTTCAACCGCAGAGGTCCAGGACCTGAACACCCGGAAGATCGACGCCGTGGCCCGCAGCCAGGCCTCACTCTACCGCGACATGACGCGAACCATGGCGCAGGTCGACAGTCTGTACAGATGGAAAAGAAAGTAGCCCCGGTCCCTTATTGCTTGGAGAAACACATGCGTGTTTTCTGGAGAAGCGGTGTTGCCGTCGCCTTTGCATGTGCGGTTTTGTTGACGTTGTCCTGCGGACCTTCCGAGGAGGAGATCCTGATTGCCGAGCTGCAGGAGGATTTGACCAAAGCCAACACGACCATCGACAGCCTGAACTACACGGTCGAGTCGTCCAATATGCTAATCGACGATATGAGATCCCGCGTCGACAGCCTGCAGCGGGTTGACACCAAGCTGCTGCAGTCGGTTCAGCGCCTCAACAAGGCGGTCAAGAAATGGCGGGATCTCGCCCGCGATCACAAGCGCAAGAACGAGCAGCTCACCGCTGAAATCCAGAATCTCAAGCGCGAAAAACAGGCGGATAGACAGACCATCGCAAAGCTGCGACGGCAGGCGGAAAGCCTGAACGCGACATTGCTCGATGCCCATACCAGCATCCGGCGGCAGGAGGATCAAATCCGGCGCATGGAGGTCGATCTCGTCGGTGCCCAAGAGGACGCTGTGGCCTTGCTGCAGGCGCAAACTTCGGTGCGCGTCTATGCCGCAACAGAACCGTTCCTGAGAGAGAACGGATACCTGAAGTCGTCACGGGCGTTCCGCCGGGGTTTCCGCAAGTCGTTCAAGATGACGAAGAAACCGGAGCCTAACGACCCCGCCGTAAAGCTGGTCAAAGTCGGAGAGACTCTGATGCTCGAAGGGGAGTTAAAAGCCCTCGTGGATCGTTACGGATCGCTCAAGAAAGGGGATGATTACAAGTTGGACCGGAGCGAGGGAATGGCGATCCTGACTTTCTCCAACGAGATGCTCGGCGGCGTCGATGTGCTCGCCATAATGAAAGAGTAAACGAGCCGTAGAATCCCCGCTCCACATTCAGTCCCGTCGGCGCTGAGTCCCATCGGCGGCGGGACTGTTTCCCTCTACCAGCCGTGGACGAAAACGGCTGTTCTAACCTTCCTTCCCGATTGGTCCGTTGATAGCAGGGAATCGGCGTACGCGGCATGGCGCACGATCCGCTCGCGGCTCCCGCCTCGTCGAAACAGGTGAAGGTCCGTTTCCGGTTCGCTGATCAGGGACGCAACCTGGCGGCGGAAGTCCGATTCGCTCATGCCCCGCAGAATCTTCGTTCCGTCCGACGACAGCCCGAACTCGCGGTCGCCGTAGACGACGACCACGTCCCCCGTCCGCGGATCCTGTTTGTGAACCCGCCAAACCGGCTTGGATACGTTGAGAATCATGATGCCGAGGCAGAGTGTCAGCATCATGATGCCGAGAAACAGCTCTTTGCTGATGTCGTGTTCTACTACATCGGCGTCGACCTTGCGCAAGAAGCGGCTCACGTCTGCGCTCCTTCGCGAGCCTGGAGCCACATCTCCTCGAGTCTGCCCAGCCGCCGAATCAGGTAGTCGGTGGCTTTGCGAAGCGGCAGAAAAGCGAGCAGTGCTACCAATGTAGTCTGGAAAGCGAGGACGAGGCCGCTCGCCATGGAGCTCAGCACCTTGAAGGTTTCCGTCGCCTCGTTGATGAAACCCAGTTGCTGCGCCATCAGCAGAATACCGCACACGGTTCCGAGGTAGCCATAGAAGGGAATCCGCGATAGATCGTTGCGGACATTCAACAGCGGCGTTCCCAGCACCCCAACAAGCTCTTCGAGCGCCCCGTCATCCCGCATCTTGATGTCGGCGTAATGCTGGTGGCCACTACGGAATTTCGACAGGGCATGCAGGCGCTGGAAGGTCAGGGTTCCCCGAGGAGGGCTTCCTCTGGAGGCCCAGGCAGCCTCTTCGGACTGCAAGTGCAAGGCGGTGCGTATAAGAACAAGCAGATGGCCGGAGGCCGCGCCGGCTACCAGTAAATACGATCCTCGCCCCACCCACTCGATGAGGTTGAAGCGGGCCGTCTGGGAGGCGAAGTAGAGGACAATGGTGCCGATTGTCAGTCCGGCAAGGGCCCCCAGAACGCTGGCAATTTCTCGCAGCCGGGGGGTGACGATTCCGTACTCCCGCTCGCGTCGAGAAAGACCGCGGGCTCGGAGCAGCAACACGAGGCTGCCACTGGCCCCACAGGCCAAAAGGAACAGGACGGCGACGACGTAGGAAAGCCAGTTCACGAGCTATTCCAAACCCCAGCTTCCTTCGAACTCGATTCCGCGCGGAACAGCTTCCACCACCGATGGGAGGCTGCCCCGGTGTAGACAGCCAGCATACTGAACACCAGCCACAACCGGGCGTCGGGTTCTTCTCTCCCAATCCCGAGTGCTCCCTCTGCTGGGGGCATGGCGACCGGACGACTACCCTGCGGTCCGAGGTCGCGGGGAGGCTGATAGTCGAGACGGCGGTCTTTCCCCCCCTTTCCAGACCGGAGGGCAAACTCCTGGGGGGTGGCCGCGGACACCCCCTTCAACTGGCGCGCAGGCCGCAGCACCAGTTCGCGGTCGTTCTGGGGCAACTGCATCACCCATTTTTCCAGGCGGGCTGATGCGACCACGTTTTCGGGCTCCTCGGAAAGGGGTTCGCTTCTGCCGAGGCTGAAGGCAATCGGCGAACGATGGGAGCCCCTGAACCGCAAGTACGGCTCCACCCAGGTGTGCCTCTGCTCCAGGGCTTGTGCCAACCGGCGGCGCTCCTGCTGGAGGTGAACCAAGCGGCTGATCGCGACGTGGAAATCCATCGGCTGTTCTTTTCCCCAGGTGGGGGGCAGGCCAGGAACTGCCGCCCCGCGGCGTCCGGCTGCGCGAACATCCTCGGCAGAGAAGCGTGCACTCAGCCAGATCTCCCCGAAAAGCTTCTCCCCCCAGACGACCTTTGCTTCCGGGATATCCGGTTGTGCGTGGGTGTAGAAAATTTCCTCGGCCATCTGGTTACCGCGCGCCCCCTTCCCCCGCTTCCAACTCCCTTCACGAGTCGTCACCACCGGACTCAGGCCCCCGTCGCTCCACTCGACGTAGAGACCTGCCATGAAACCGCTCTCCACCCGGTCCGTGTCCCAGCAGTGGGCCTGAAAGAGGTTGTTTTTTCGCAGATAGAACTCGGGAATCTCGACTCGGGTCGGGATCAACCGGGTAGCGCTGACCGGGGTGCCGTTGAGGAACAACTCCGCTTCGTCATCCGCCCAGAACAACAGTACGAGTTGTGCGTCGTCCGGCAGCAGGTTCCTGGGGGCGGATTCGTTGGTGAGCTCATCGACACGGTCGCGACCGAGCTGCCGCATGATCGTGTCGACGGCCGCCGCCACAGCGTTGTAATGCCGTCGCAGCGACAGGCTCTCGCCGTCAACCCAATCGGTCCGATGGCGACCCTCGGCGCCCGAACTCGGGTCGATGACGACGGCGACGAAAAAAATTGCAACCGACCACCCCCCCGTCAGCAGCTTCCGCATCGGTCATTTCCCCGGCTACCCGGTGTTTTTTGATCTGGTAAAGCTGGTATCAGAGAAACGGTTGTGGCAAAAAAACCGGTAAGGGGAATCGCATGAATCATTCCCTCCGGATAGCTCGGCAAAATCTGCCGTTCCGCGGGGCTTCTTCCCGGTGTCAGGGATTCCATGCTTCCTGGGCGGAACCAAGCCAATGTTCAGGTCGACTCCATGCAGCGACAGAGGCCTGGAATTCGTTTTCGATTCGAGGAAGTCCGAGCCGGCTCCCGAAGGCCGGTGGGTGGGGGAGGTCAGATGTTCGACCTCGACTGTCCCCCGTCGACATTGATGCACGCTCCTGTCACCCAGCTGGCTCGGGGGGAAGCGAGGAAGGCGACCACTGCGGCCACCTCTTCGGGGGTGCCGAACCTGCCCGAAGGGATATTGTCTTCCACGAATTTGGCGATCCCTTCGGGGTTCTCCTCCTGGCGGCGTTCCCAGCTTCCGCCCGGGAAGACAATGGACCCCGGGGCAACGGAATTGACGCGGATCCCCTTCTCAGCCGCTTCCCTTGCAAAATTGGCAGTCATGCTGATCATCGCCGCCTTGGCGGCGTTGTAGGAGACCGGACCGCCCGTCTCTCGACCGAAAATCGAGGAGATGTTGATGATACTGCCGCCGCGGCGTTTCTCCATGACCGGTACTGCCGCTCTCGACAAACGTACGGCCGAGAAGAAACTCAGGGAGAATACCCGGTCCCACTCGTCGTCCGTGATGTCGGCGAACGGTGTCCATACCGAACCACCGACGTTGTTGACGAGGATATCGAACCCCCCATACCGGTCGCTGGCCGCCGCGACCACGCGTTCTGCCTCATCCGGGGTGGTTACGTCGGCGACTTCGGAGCCGACCTCGACCCCGGCCTCGGAAAGCTTCGCCGCGGCGGCATGCAGCGGTTCCGAGGTTCGGGCGCAGATAAACAGATCGGCTCCCTCAGCGGCCAGACAGCGTGAGATTCCGAGGCCGATGCCACGGCTGGCGCCGGTGACCAGAGCGACCTTGCCTTTCAGTTCAAGGTCCATCGAATGTTCCCTTCTTTCCTATGCGGGGCTTTTCAGGACGAGGAGCAGGACATACACCACAAACAGTCCGAGCAGGACGACGCCTTTCCACCTGTCGAAACGGTATCCGATCCGCATCAGCCCCAACATAGTAAAGACCACGACGAGCATGGCGGGGAACATGAAGTGGATGACTTCTTTCTCCACCTTCAGGTCGTTGACGGTAGCCGAGGCCCCTGCTATCCAGCAGATGTTGAGGATATCCGCCCCGAGGATATTCCCGACCGCGACGCTCCCCTGTTTTTTTAGGGCCGAGGCGACACAGGTGGCGATTTCCGGGACCGAAGTTCCCAGGGCGATCAGGCCGAGGGCGACGACGGTCTCGGAGACTCCTAGGCCGAGAGCGACCACCTCCGCTGATTCGACGATGTACTCGCTGCTGACGACGACCCCCCCCAACCCGACGGCAAACAGCAGCAGTATCCGCAACAACGAGCGTTCCGGTACACCTTCAGGCACGTCATCCTGGCTGGGATTGAGCCGTCGCTGGACGTAAGTGAAAACCAGGTAACCGCAGAAACCGGCCACGAGGAGAAGCCCTTCCCAACGCGACAAAGTGCCGTCGAAGCAAAGGGCGTAGGCAACCACATCGACGCAGATCAGGAAAACCGCCGCGGCCCTGAATACCGCCTTGTCGATCAGGACCACTACCGGCGAAAGCAGCGCCACCAGGGGAAGCGCGAGGACGTCGTCGTAGATGACCGAACCGACGGCATTCCCCAGAGCCAGTTCCGACTTACCTGAAGCAGCGGCCTGTACCGAAACCGCCAGCTCGGGGGCAGTGGTTCCGATACTGACGATGACGATGCCGATAAGTATTGCGGGTACCTGCAGGCGGCGGGCAAGATCCACGGCTCCCTCGACCATCCAGTCGGCACACTTCCCCAGGACGGCAAAACAGAGCACCATGACCCCTGCAGCGGTCCAGAAATCCATCGACATCTTGTTGAAACTGAGGGAGTTACAGTGAAAGAAGAGAATCTGACGAGGCCGTGTAGGTTAGGACTCGCCTCCCCCCTTGTCAAGGGAAGGGGTCTGCCTTCCGATGGAAGACAAGGCCCGATTTCACTGATTTGCACGGCTTCGGGGCGTGTGTCCGTTCCGGTTTGGGCAAAGCCCCCAACCAAGTGATTTTCGGGTGGTAGTAGCTTCATACTTAGGAATCTTATCTGTAATAATTATTCTTGCAGAGGAATAATTATTACTTAACTTCACTTATCCCGGAGTGGGCGAATAACAGGCTCTTCCGGTCATCACATCGAGAGGGAGACTCAAACCACATGGAAATCAGGGCGAGCGATCTCAGGGGCCGCACCGTGGTCATGGCCGTTTCCGGAGGACTGGACAGCTGCACCATTACCCATTGGCTCGCACGGCAGGGAGTCGAGGTTATCGCCTACACCGCTGACCTCGGACAGCCGGATGAAGATGAAGTCGAAGATGTGCGCGAGCGCATGCTTGCATGCGGCGCAAAGGAGGCCATCCTCGATGATCTCAAGCCTGAAATCGCCACCGCGGGATTGCAGCTGATTCAGGCATCGGCACGCTACGAAGGCGGGTACTGGAACACCACCGCCATGGCCCGCCACGTGGTTGTCGCGGCAATGGTCCCGGTGCTGCGGCAGCGTGGAGTCTCGATTCTGGGCCACGGCTGCACCGGTCGCGGTAACGATCAGGTGCGCTTCGAACTGGCGGCTCAGATGCTCGATCCCGCAATCGGCGTGTACGCTCCCTGGCGCGACCCTGCTTTCCTTCAGGAGTTCGGGGGTCGCCGGCAGATGATCGACTACTGCCGTGATCACGGCCTGCCGGTCAGGGCGACTCACGGCTCCCCCTATTCGACCGACGCCAACATGCTCGGATTGACCCACGAAGCGGGTGAACTCGAAGACCTCGCCACCCCGGCCTGCCGAATCGATCCGGGCATGGGACGGTTTCCCGTGGATGCACCGGACCAGCCCGAAGCTTTCGAGATCCACTTTGAAAAGGGGGTGCCGGTGAAACTCGGAAAGCGCGAGGTTACCCCTGTCGAAGCGATCGAGAGCTGCAACCAGGTCGCCGGCCGCCATGGCGTGGGGATCGGACTGCACACCGTCGAGAACCGCTTTGTCGGCATCAAATCCCGGGGGGTGTACGAGGCGCCCGGCATGGAGCTACTGGGCCGCAGTTACGAGTACCTGCTGCAGTTGATCCTCGACCGCCGCTGCCGGCGATTGTACGATCAGATATCGTCCCACATCGCCGAACAGATCTATCAGGGATACGGGTTCGACACCGCGACCCAGGCCTCCTGGGCTTTCATAAAACAGCTGAGCCGCATGGCCACCGGAACCATTTCCTCGACACTCTACAAGGGGAACGTGTCCTTTCGGGCGGCCGCGGATGCGCCGCACAGCCTGTACGACGCCGACACCTCCTCGATGGAGGAGATCGGTGAGTTCGACCACCGCGATTCCCAGGGATTTCTCGGGGTCCTCGGTGTCTCCGCCCGGGCCCTCAACCACGCTGGTCAGAGCGGTTTGCGGGATGAATGAGAGGAGTGCGCCAAGCTTCGCCCCGGTTGATCGTGAGGCGCGGTCAGAGATTCAGAAACGAGTCGAGATCTCCGAGAATGCGATCGAGCTCGCGGCGGTCGAACGTATCCAGGTCCGGGCCGGGCACTCTTCTCTTTGCCGTTGCAATGAGGCCCCTTCTCACGAGAACCTCCTTGTAGACGGCCAGTCCGTACAATCTCTCGTAGCTCATCAAGGGAAGAATCCGTTCGAAAAGAGCACGGGCCTCCTCCTCGGCACCACGTTCCAGCTTGTTCCAGATTGAAGCGAGCAAGTCGGCATTGTGAGATCCAGGCATGTTTCCGGTCGCTCCGCGCAGGTATTCATCTATGAGGAAGATGCCTCCCTGACCGCCGAAAATGCCCCTGCAATCAGCGCCGGTCGCTGACAGCGTCGCCGAGATCCGCTGGGGTTCGGGTGCCACCTCTTCCTTGATATAGTCGACCCCCTCCAACTCCCGGCAGATCCGCGCCAGCAGTTCTGGGCTCATCGGGGTCCCGAGCGGGGCGCTGAAATTCTGTACGATGACCGGTACGCGCAGATGCCTGGAGAGATATTCGTAATACCGGAAACATCCGTCCGGTTCGCGGTGCAACACGAGGGGCGGCATCGACATCACTCCTGCCGCTCCCAGACCTTCGGCGAACCTGCCGAGCTCGGCAGCGGGAAGTTCGTGGCCGGAGGTGATCGAGGCGATCACCGGCACCCGCTCCTGCGCGGCATTTGCGGCGATTTCCAGCCAGTGCCTGCGCTCGTCGTCGGACAGGGTCGTGAATTCGCTCGCATTCGCAGGCCCGACGATGCCGCGAACCCCTCCTTCGACACAGAGCTCTACCTGCCTTCGCAGTCCCTCTTCGTCGAGTTCCAGGGAATCCGTAAATGGGGTAATGATTATGGTGAAAATCCCCGACCAGTTGTCAGACTCCGGTCTATTTTCGATGAATTCCTCCTTTGTTTCCGCTGAGATTTTCATCCTTTCCTGACAGCTACCCAGACCAGATTTCCCCCCTGGACGACCGGCTCCCCGCGGAAGCCACCGTATAACGCCGCCACCTCGAAACCGCTGGTGCGCAACACTGTTTCCGTGTGAGCTCTGGAACAGCAGCGCAACGACAGCCCGGTCGTCCGGCTTCGCAGCAACCGGCCGTTTTCGTCGCGCTCGTCGAATATCAACTGTTGCCGCAGAAGTCGGGTATCTGCATCTACATGGCGTGTGTAGCGGACTTCGACGGTGAGGCCGCGGGCAACTTCAAACCTGGTGTCGAGCGACGGCTCAGGTTGCTCGGCGAGCAATGACGCATCGAAGGTGTCGAATACCAGCGCCCCACCGGGGCTCAGATGCTCGCGGATTCGATGCAGACAGCGGCGCTGATCTGCGTCGGTCAGGAGATGTTGGAAAGCGCGGTACGGAGCGAGAACCAGGGCGAACCGCTCCCGAAGGTGGAAGTTGCGCATATCGCCGCGGATGGCATGTGCGATTCCCCGGCGGGAGGACTCGAGCCCAGCGAGCTTTGGCCGCAACAGGCGGAGCATCTGAGCCGAGCGCTCTATGCCGACTACGGCCTTGCCGGTTTCTGCTATCGGTATCAGGATACGCCCGCTGCCACACCCCAACTCGAGGATGGGCGAACCAGCCTGCTCGGCGGCGAGAAGATAAAAGTCGAGGTCGCCGTCGACCCCGGTGAAGTACTGGTCGTAGTACTGCGCCTGTGGGCCGGTGTATTCTTCGATGAGCTGGCCGATCCTACAGCAGGTCTTCGACCACCGATTTTTCCTCGCGCAGCTCGGTGGTCGTGGCATCGATCTTTTGCTGCGCGAAGTCGCTCAGTGGAAGGTCCTGAACGACTCTGCAGTTGCCGTTGCCGTTGCTCGTGACCGGGTAGGAAAAGATGATTCCCGGGGCGATCCCGTAACTGCCGTCCGAGGGCACTGCCGCGGAAAACCAGTCCCCCTCCGGCGTCGAAGACTGCAGGCTGATCACGTGATCGAGGGCGGCGTTGGCTGCCGATGCCGCGGACGACAGCCCGCGGGCGCTGATTACGGCAGCACCCCGCTGCTGGACGACCTCGATGAATTTCCCCTGTATCCAGTCCTCGTTGTCGATGACGTCCGTTGCAGGCTTGCCGTCTATGCGGGCATTTTCCGCGTCGGGATACTGAGTGGCACTGTGGTTGCCCCAGATCGTCACGTTGGATACCGAAGTCACCGGGACGCCCGCCTTCTTGGAGAGCTGGGTCATGGCCCGGTTCTGGTCCAGCCGCGTCATGGCGTGAAAGCGCTCAGCGGGAATACCGGCCTTGACTCCGTGGCTCATTGCAATCAGGCAGTTGGTGTTGGCGGGATTGCCGACCACAAGAATTCGGACATCCCCTGTCGCCCTCGCCAAGGCCTGTCCCTGGCCCACGAAGATCGGACCGTTCTCCCGCAGGAGATCCCCCCGCTCCATCCCCTTGCCGCGAGGTTTTGCCCCGACAAGCAAGGCCCAGTTGACCCCTTCAAATGCGATCTCGGCCCTGTCGGTAGTGACGACGTCGGCAAGAAGGGAAAAGGCGCAGTCGTCGAGTTCCATCACCACACCTTCGAGGGCGGGCAAGGCCGGTGTAATTTCCAGCAGATGAAGGATGACCTTGGTATCCGGCCCGAAGATCTCGCCCGAGGCCAGTCGGGGTAGCAAGGCGTAACCAATTTGTCCCGCTGCGCCGGTGACGGCGACTCGAACCGTTTGCGCCATATCAGATCGATGCTCCTCGGAAAAACTGGGGTTGTGAATCGCTGCAAATCAAAACTGGAGAAACCGCCGCAACCCGGCAAATTACCCCGTTGCCCGCGCAACGGATACCGGGGTATCGGGACGGTGAGTAGACCGGTGCCAAGGAGTGGATCTGTTGACACTTCGGGGCGGTGAGCTACCTTCTTCTGCCGCCTCGGAAGGGGGGATACCCAAGTGGTCAACGGGGGTAGACTGTAAATCTACTGGCGTACGCCTTCGCAGGTTCGAATCCTGCTCCCCCCACCATTCACCGCCCGGGTGCCCTGCTCGCCACTAGTCCGTTTTGCCGTCCCAAAGGCGGCGCGTCGTCCTTTCCCCACCTCATTGCAATCTCGAGGTTTCTTTTGCCTGGGAACTTCTTGTGTGAAAGCAGCCAGGGCAGCGACCTGACCTCATTACCATATCCATCAGGATAGGGTTCCTACTCCGGAAGTACGCAGATTCGGCCGATTGAAGACCTCGACCGGCGACGAGGTGGAACTATCGACCTTTGAGCTCCCTGCGGATGGAAGCGAGCTTGTCCTGGTTTTCCCCGTCCAACCGGTAAAAGGACTCGAAGAGAAACGCCAGAACCCCGCTGAGGAGCACGCTCACCGCGAAGGCTCCGACTGCCATCAGGGTTCTGCGTGGGCCGCTGCGGGTACGGGGAGGGGTCGCCGGGTCGAGGATCTGCAGGGTGGGAGTGTTGAGGGCCTCGCGGTATTTCGCCTCTTCGAACTTGGTCCCGAGGAAACGGATGATCTCCGCGCGTAACTCGACTGCGAGGGTGAGTTCGGAGTGCTCGAGCATCAACTTGGGAAGTTCCCGAAGAGGTGGACCGAGAAACTCGAGCGGCTCCGCGTATCCCGGTTGTCCAGGGTCGCTCCCCGCCACTGCCAAATTCCCCTGGAGCTGTTGCACCTGCTCCCGCAGGACGGTCACCTTCAACTCGTGCAGCTTTCGGTCTTCGTGCTGGGGATTCAGCTGGAGCTCCAACAGGCTTAGCTCGAAATCGAGTTCGGCCAACTCCTTGACGATTCCCTTCAGGACATCGACGGCGGCGCTGGTCTGGGCCTCGAGATCGACCAACCCGTGTAGCTCCTGAAACGACTGCAACGACTTCGCGCTCAGCCTGAGCTCCTCTTCGGTCAGCTCGATTCGCTTTTCCAGGAACTCCTTCAGGTCGCGTGCCTGCTGGCGTTTGTACTGGCGATTGACGCTGTCGAGCTGCCTGGCCACCCCATTGGTCAGATCCGCGGCAAGCTGGGGATCATCCGCGCTGACACGAATCGTCAGCGAGCCGTCGTCTTCTATTACGTATTCGATCTGCTCGCGCAGGATTTCGATCGCCCTGTCGCGGTGGGGCACTCCGTAAAGGGAGACCAGCTCGAACTCGTCGACGATACCGCCGGCGACTCTATTGCTTTCGAGCAGGGTTATCAGTCGCTCCGATGGAGTGGCGCCGCCCACCAGACCGCGAAGACCTGCCGGCATCGCGTTCCCAACCAAGAGAGACAGCCCCATCCGGGCGCCTCCTTCTTCTTCGGGAGGGAGCAGCTTCGTCTGCGCAGTCCAGGTCTGGGGCAGCACCAGACTCGTGGCAACCGCGGCGATCGTAACAGTCAGTGTCGATACCACAATGAAGCGGCGCCACCTGACCAGTACGAAGAGGTAGTCGAGAAGGTTCTGCTCGTCGCGGAGACCGTGTTCGGATTCACCCATGGATTTCCACTACCATGCCAGCGTCGTCGAAAGGGAGCTGCAGAACTCGGGTTTCGATGCCATGGTTTCTCCAGGCTTCCTGCATCGCCTTTCCGGGAACCTCGTCCCCGGCCCTAACGAGGGCGAGCACAGATGGGCCGGAACCGCTCAGCGCCGCTCCGATGGCCCCTGCTTCCACAGCGGCGTCGCACACCGCCTGCATTCCGGGGACAAGCCCGACCCTGTACGGTTGGTGCAGCAGGTCCCGCATCGCACAGGCCAGCAGTTCGACTTCACCGGAGGCGACCGCGGCGGTGAGAAGGGCGGCCCGGGCCTGGTTGGCAACCGCGTCGTCGAAGGCAACTGTGGCGGGCAAAGCTGCCCGCGACGGGATCGTCTCCAGTTCGAAGTCCGGAATGGCTACCGCCGCCTCCAATCCCGGAGGCCCGGAAAGTCGCACGAAATCGCCTGCACCTGCTGCGTGAGCGGTCACGCAGAAACCTCCGAAAAGGCTGGCACAGACGTTGTCGGCGTGCCCCTCCCGGGCCGATGCCTGCGCCAGCAGTTGTTCCCGGTCGACCTCGCCTACAGCCAAGGCGGAAGCTGCGGCCAAGGCCGCCAGCGTCGCTGCGGCGCTGCTGCCAAGACCCCGCGCCATAGGTATGCGATTGTCAGACTCGACTCGTAGATGCTCAGGTTTGTACCCGGTTTCTTCAAAGACCGCGGACATGGCTATCAAGATCGGATTGGTCTCGTCACTCGGAAGCGACTCGGAGCCTTCCCCGATCAGGGAGACATCGACACCGGCTCCAGGCAGCTCACTGACGACAAGAGTATGGTGGAGGGCGAGCGCCAGTCCGATGCAGTCGAAGCCCGGTCCCAGGTTTGCGGTGGAGGCGGGCACTTTCACGCGAACGCTCACGCCGATTCCCCTACGCAGCGCTCGAACAGCTCCGCAATCTCGACGCTGATCGCGTCTGCCACCGGAATCCCTTTTGCGGTGAGCCGCAAGTGGCTGTCACCCATCTCGAGATAGCCCTCCGTCACCAGTGGAATCCGCTTCAACTCCCGCCCGAGCCGCAACTGCTCATATTCATACAAGGCCACTCCGTCCCTGGTGCGCAGTCCCAGAAACAGGCGTTCTCTGTTTTCGGTGGACAGGTCGATTACCTCCTGTCCAGCTACAGGGGTCTCCCCTTCCTTCACTGCCCTTATGTAGTCGTGCAGATTCGCGTGGTTCCAACTGCGAACTCCCCCGAGGTGGCTGTGCGCCGACATGCCGACGCCGAGGTACTCCCCACGGGACCAGTATGCAGAATTGTGACGGCAACGATGGCCGGGCTTCGCGAAGTTCGAGACCTCGTACTGCTCGTACCCCGCTTGCGACAGCCTTTCGATCCCCAGGGAAAACTGCTCGGCCTCCTCCTCCTGTGATTGCGGTAGTACGCGACCTGAAGCAACCTGCCTCTCCAGCGCCGTCCCTTCCTCTATAGTCAGCGAATAGGTCGATACGTGGTCGGGGGAGAGCCGCAAGGCGGTATCCAGGGTCCGCAGCCAATCGCTGCGAGGGACCCCGGGAACCGCAAAGATCAGATCTATATTGACGCTGGCGAACCTCGCGGATCGAGCGCATCCGAACGCAGCCTCCGCGTCAGCGGCGGAATGAAGACGACCGAGCTTTCTCAGGCTCGAATCGCAGAACGACTGGGCGCCGATGCTTATGCGGTTGATCCCGATCTTCCGGAAGTCACCGAAATGGTCCCGATCCTCACTTCCCGGATTTGCCTCAATGCTGATCTCGCAATCCGCTTCGATCCCACAGGCGCTGTCAGCGGTTTCGAGGATCCGGGAAAGGTGCCGGGGGTCGAGTCGACTTGGCGTTCCACCGCCGAAAAACACGGTCGCAAATGGGGCTCCGGTCTCCCCCCCTCGGCGGGCAAGTTCCCTGCAGACTGCATCGACGTAGCGCCCGTGGAGGGATCGCTTTCCCACGACCACCGAAAAGCCGCAATAGGGACAGTGCTGCGGGCAGAATGGAATATGTACGTACAGCCCCACCCGGTTCGGTTTCCTGTGGAGGGAGGCGGGCATCTTCCCCTAAATAACCGCCCTTCCCAGCCGCGACCATCGGATTCGCGAAGGCAGAGAGCGAACCGACTCGAAAAGGAAAACGCGGGCGTTCTCGTCCCCAAAGTTCGGGACCTCGGGTTCGGACGACCAATACACAAGGAGCGCGCGCCCGACGGCGAGTTCGTTAGGCAGGGATCCCCAGTGACGACTGTCGCGGCTGTTATCGCGGTTGTCGCCCACGAGAAACAGATGGCCGTCGGGAACGTCGATCGGGCCCATGTTGTCTCTGGGAGTTTGCGAGGGTTCGTATACACGGGGATCTTGGTACTTGGAGAACGGTGGATCCCGAGGCCGGACACCGTCTACATACAGCACCTTCCTCTTTACCTCCACTCTCTGCCCGCCTACGGCGACGCACCTCTTGGCGTACAGCCGCTGGCTGTCCGGCGCCCGAAAAATCACCACGTCTCCGGGGCGCGGGGCCCGCACGAAGGGAAAGCGGAGGTTTGTGAACGGAATCTCGGCTCCATAGGAGATTTTTTCGATCAGGAGGTAGTCGCCATAGAGAACGGTGTCCTCCATGGATCGGGAAGGAATCCGGTAACTGTCGAGAAACAGAGCCGCCATCGACCCCATTGCGCCTACCGCGATGATTACAAGAGCTTTTCTCCCTGCCTTCCCCTTTGTCTGCCTACGCACCAGCCTTCCCGGGCTCGCTCTTTTTTTCGTGGTGGTACCGCGCCCGCTAGCGGCAGGTCTTGCCCGCGCCGCCATCAGTCCTCGATTCTTAGCGCGGCCAGGAAGGCCTCCTGAGGGATTTCGACGTTGCCGAACTGTTTCATTCGCTTCTTGCCCTCCTTCTGGCGCTCGAGCAGCTTGCGCTTACGCGTTACATCGCCTCCGTAGCACTTGGCGATCACGTTCTTGCGGAAGGGCCTTACCGTCTCGCGTGCGATCACCTTGCTTCCGATCGCCGCCTGGATCGCCACTTCGAACATCTGCCGCGGAATCAGCTCTTTGAGCTTGGCGCACAACCGGCGCCCCCAATCCTGCGCCTTGTCGCGGTGAATGATCACGGCCAGTGCGTCCATCAGGTCTCCGTTGATCAGTACGTCGACCCGCTGCAGGGGGCCTGCCCGCATCTCCTTGTGCTCGTAGTCCAACGACGCGTACCCCCGCGACACCGACTTCAGCCGGTCGTAGAAATCGACGACGACTTCAGCGAGAGGCAGCTCGTAATGGAGGAGCGCTCGGCTGCCATCCAGATACTCGGTGTTGACGTACGAACCGCGGCGGTCTTCCGAAATCTGCATGACACTGCCAATGAACTGGCTGGGAACGAGTATCTGCGCGTCCAGCATGGGTTCGCGAATCTCGTCAATCTCCGACAGGGACGGCAGCAGTGAGGGGTTGTCGACCTCCACAACCTCTCCCTTCCTGGTGGAGACTTCGTAGCGGACGTTCGGCAAGGTGGTGATGATGTCGATGCGATACTCCCGATCCAGCCTTTCCTGAACGATTTCCATGTGCAGAAGTCCGAGGAATCCGCAACGAAAACCGAACCCCAACGCCGGCGAGGTCTCTGGTTCATAGGTGAAAGCGGCGTCATTCAACCCCAGTCGATCCAGCGCATCCCGCAGTTCGGCGTGTTCGTCCGGGTTGACCGGGTATACGCCGCTGAAAACCATTGGCTTGAGCGGCATGTATCCCGGCAGAGGTGCGACCGTCGACGCTTCCGAGCCGATTACAGTGTCACCTACCCGAGCCTCTGAAAGTTTCTTAACGCCGGCAATCAGGTACCCGACTTCTCCCGCCTGCAGGGAATCGCATGGAATCCTCTCGATTCGCAGTCGCCCGATCTCCTCGACCTCGTACTCTCTTCCGGTGGTATGGAAGCGTATCCTCCCGCCTATGCAAATCTCTCCATCCACGACGCGGATGAAACAGATGACGCCCCGATATTGGTCGTAGAGGGAGTCGAAAATCAGCGCCCGCAGCGGACCTTCTTCCACACCTGAAGGCGGCGGGACTCGATCGACGATTGCCGCGGCCACCTCCTCGATCCCAATCCCCTCCTTTGCACTGATACAGATCAACTCATCATCGGCTCCTGCCCCGATCAGGTCGGCGATCTGTTGGCGAACGCTGTCTACCTGAGCGCTTGGCATGTCTATCTTGTTGATACAGGGGATTACGGCCAGGTCGTGACCCATTGCGAGCAGAAGGTTGCTCACGGTCTGTGCTTCCACACCCTGAGTCGCATCGACGACGAGAACAGCCCCCTCGCAGGCGGCCAGACTGCGCGAAACCTCGTACGCAAAGTCTACGTGCCCGGGGGTATCGATCAGGTTGAAGGCATACTCTTCGCCGCCCGGCGTCCGGTGTTGCATGTGGACGGCGTGCGCCTTAATGGTGATTCCGCGTTCGCGCTCCAGGTCCATGTTGTCGAGTACCTGGTCCTGCATCTGCTTGGGAGCAAGCGTTCCGGTATACTCGAGAAGGCGATCGGCCAGGGTAGATTTGCCATGATCGATATGGGCGATAATGCAGAAGTTGCGCGTAAAGATCTGCTTGTTCGAATCTGTCACGATAGGCTGTCAGGTTGTATTACGATCATTTGCACGACTGTCTTTTAACCGCTTCAAGGTCTAGGCGTTTTTCAATCCTCAAGGGGCCGCAGGGATTTGGTACAGAGTGCAGAGTACGGAACGGAGCGGGAAGCGTCGATAGGGTCGGCAAAAATAGTCTTCTCTGCATCTTCTTGTCAAACCGGTACTTACGCCAACTGAACCAGGCTCGCAGGTACTCGTCGGACTCTCCCTGGAGAACCTCGCTGGCCCACTTCTTCCCCCCGTATTGGTTGCTCCTGGCGGAAGGTTGAACTTTCCCCTGGTACTATTGGCCCGAACCCCGAGGAGAGTATCTGAGGGGAATGAAAACCATATTCGAGCTAACAAAGACCAGAGGTGGACCCCATTTTTTGGACAGCCGGACAGCAGGATTTAAAGGGTAGAGTCGAGATGTGGCGCGGTGGTTTAGGAGCGGCCTATCTGTTTCCGCCTCTTTCGTCTGCCGGTGCCTCAATAGCCTGACATGCCCCGTTTCCACACCCCGCTCATCGAACCCAGCGTGCGAGTTTCCCGCACTGGGCTCTCGGACGAGATCATGCCTTCCCTGCATGTAGCGCCATCTGGAGTCTCTGTACCCTACTTGGAGCTATTAGGCTTTCGCCAGTCCCCATGTCCTGGCCTCCTTCCAACGCTGCTCTCGAACTGAGGCCCCTTTCCTCCACCGGCATTACCCGGCCTCCTCGGTACTACGGGCCTCTCCGCCACCCCGGACGGCCCGACCCATCCCTCGCGGGTTGTCAGTTGGCGCGTGCCACGCCACCGCCGGGGCTTCCCGTGTTGCCTCCATCCTCCTCTTCCCTGCGTGCCGCCGCCACTACCCCGGCGGAACCGGTCGGTGTGTGCGTCGCTCACTTCCCGACACGGTGGCAGCCTTCCCCGTTATACGGGCGGGTCGGCTTCCGCATTAGTTGTTTCGAGGCCTGCTCGGCGTTCCCTCGCATTGCGGCCCGCATGGTCGCTGAGTCGCCCAAGGCGACCCGTTTCATCGAAGTGCTTCAGTCGAAGTCGTTACCTCCTTCAACCGCTCCGACTGCTACCGGCTGGAGCGACAGTTGCCGGGCGGGATTCGCACCCGCTGAAGGATGGCGCCTTGTCACGGCGCACCATATAAAGAAATACCTACGCGGGTTTTGGGGTTTGTCGGTATTTCGGGATTGGTTGTGTGTTGCAGATTCTCCGGATACGGCGACCCCCATGAAAAGACCTCCTGAGAGTGCGATTCCGAAAGCGACCTGCGCCAGCGCATTGTCCAGCTTGAGCAGATCGTGGAACAACAGGCGGCGCGGATCGCCGAGCTGGAGCAGGAATTGGCCCGCCGCAAGGGACGATCCCGTCGGGGTGCCCGGGCCGCCTCGTCGGAATCGGGCGCTTCCTCCTCGCCGGCGCACCGACGCCTCCCGTCGCCGATCCTCGGGGCGCTCGCCGGGCGGGCAGCCGGGCCACGAAGGGCACGGCCGCTCGTGGGTATCGGTCGAGCAAGTGGACCAACTGATCCCCGTCAAGCCGAGTACATGCCACCGATGCGGACACCGGCTGAGCGGACACGATCCCCATCCGCAGCGTCACCAGGAAGTCGTCCTCCCCCCCGTGCAGGCCCAGATCATCGAGTATCAGCTGCACACCCTGCGGTGCCGTCACTGCGACCGCCTGACCGAAGCCGGTTGGCCCGAGGGGGGGGGGGGGGTATCGCGGCACACCTTCGGTCCCAGCGTGCAGGCCCTGGGTGGGCCTGCTGGCCGGGGCCTACCGGCTGAGCAAGCGCACTATCCGGGCGCTGTTGTCCGACGCCTTCGGCCTGGAGGTGTCGCTGGGTACGGTCAGCCGACTGGAACAGGAGGTGGCCGCGGCCCTGGCGGGTGCGGTCGAGGAGGCGCGCGCCTTCGTTCGCCGACAGGGAATAGTCAACGTCGACGAGACCGGCTGGCGCCAGCGCCGCGCCAAGGCCTGGTTGTGGACCGCCGTCACGGCCGGCGTCACCGTGTTCGCCATTCGCCCAAGCCGTGGACGCGACGGGGTCGATGAGGTGCTGGGTGCGGGTAACCGGGCGGTGGTCGGCTCCGATCGCTATTCGGCCTACGCGCATCTGCCGCTTCGACGCCGCCAAGTCTGCTGGGCTCATCTGCGGCGCACCTTCGAGGAGTTCGTGGCCCGGGGCGGAGAGGCCGCCTGGGTCGGACAACGGCTGTTGGACGCCAGCGACCAGGTGTTTACCTGGTGGCACCGGGTCCGCGACGGCACCTTGCAACGGTCCAGCTTCCAGGTCTACGTCAGCGGCTTGCGTGGGCGGTTTCATAATTACTTGGGGTATGGGCAGCAGTTCGCCGACGCCAAGACGGCGGCCACCTGCGCTAACCTCCTCGACCTCGGGCCGGCCCTGTGGACCTTCGCACGCCGCCCCGGCGTCGAGCCGACCAACAACGAAGCCGAACGAGCGCTTCGCCATGGCGTGTTGTGGCGCCACACCAGCTTCGGCACCCACAGTGCCGGAGGCAGTCGCTTCGTAGAGCGATTGCTCACGGTGCGCGATACCCTGGGCCAGCAACAACGCAACGTCCTCGCCTATCTCAGAATGGCCTGTCACGCTGCCGTGTCTAAGCAGCCGGCGCCCTCGCTGCTGCCTTCAACCCGCTCCGTCATCCGCTAAGGACGCGATGGCGGAACGGGGGCGTTCAGGCTCGTCTGCGAACCGGCTGCAGGGTTGCCTGCCGTGGGGTTTTCCGGGTCCTCTTTGGCTCTTTGTGGGGACACGGTGTCGAGCTGGTCTCGGGGCAACCGAGCGAAGGAGGGCACGGGAAAGGTCTGCGTGAGGACCCGGTGCCTCAGTTCGTGCCAGCGCCCGCACTTGAAGGCGGCGCGCAAATGCATCAGGTCGGCGACGGTTTCGGTGGCCCAGAACGTGCTGGGGGCTTTGAAGCGCAGGTTGATGACCCGGCGGATGGCGCTCTCCACAGGCCCCGATCCCACCGGCACCTTCCGACGAGTCAGCTTGACGTAGGCCATGCGATGCTGGTGTCGTTCGAAGTAGTCGATGGCCGTGTTCATCTTCCGACCCCGCCGGCCGCGCGCTTCGGCTTGGAGGGCTTCGATGACCTTGTGGACGCCGTCCGCATCGCGACGCAGCACGTGACGCAGCCTTTCGTACTGCTGCCGGCGCTCCGAGGCGTTGCGATCCCGACCCAACTCGATGGCGTCGTGCAGGTGCTCGCTGGCGTGGTAGAAGTCGACCCCCTCGACCCAGCGCCGGGTGGGGATCTCGGCTTCCTGACGGATCTGGTCGCTGCGCTCCCAGATCCACTCCGCGCCGTCGGCGATGAACACCCCCCTCTGGGCGTGGGCGGCGCCCAGCAGGCGCAGATAGCCGATGATCAGCGCCCTGGTCGCCTCGGCATCCTCCAGCAGGGTGTCGTACAGAGGCCGCCGCAGCGGGTCGGCCCGGCCGTTGCGGTCGAGCACGTCGATCAACAGCACGCGCGGCTCCCGCCAGGGCGTGTCGAACCGGTGGCGTCCCTTCTTCGTCCGGCGACCCGGGTGCGGCGACCGGGTGCGCACCCGCCCTCCGTCGATGCTGACGCGCACCCGCAGGCCGGCCAGCGGACCGTCCGCGGCCACCGGGGTGCGCCGTGCTTGCGCCAAGGCCCCGTCCCGCAGCGCGATGTCGGCGCGAGCCGTGCTCTGCGCCACACGCCGAAGCGTCGTGACATCCACGGGCACCCCCTGCTCCGCCAGCAACTGCACCGCCTCCTGGTAGCTGCCCGCCTGTACCGTGTACAAGGCCATCTGGCTCCGCGTGGCCGGAGACACCCGGTGGGCGATCCCCAACGCCTCCAGCACCGGGTAGACGCCCGCGCCCGTGGGACCCCGCCGCGTGCGCTTGCGACCCGGCCGGCGAGGCGTCTGCGGTCGCAGGTAGGGGGTCTCCACGACGCACAGCGCGCCGCCCGGCAACCCATACCGACGTGGTGCGCTGACCTTTGTGGCGCAGCACCCCGTCATGGCGCTGCCGCGCCGCCTCCACCGCTTGCTCGACAAACGCCGCGTCCTGGTGCGCCCCGATCAGGTGGTGTCCCAGGATCTCGTCGGCCTGCCGACCCGCGGCCGCGCACACGCGTCTCTCCAGCTGCAGGAACTGCAACGGCGTGCGCGGCGCAGGCTCATCCCACAGGGCCTGCAGGCCCCCCATCGTCCCCGGTTCGGGGCTCGGCGTAATCGATACTCGTGCCATCGTCCGGCTCGCGGTTTCATCCGGGCAGTGGGGGGGGGGGGGGGGCGAATGTACCCACACGAGGCTTTCTGCGCTCGTACTTTATGCCCCCTTTACACCCATCCGCCCATTCGCTAATACCAACCTGCGACCATTCCGCCCCCGGCCCCAATCTGCCAGGGGACTGAACGGTTAGGCTCAATCTGGTACGGTCCAGGTACATGGTTTTACAGATCAGTCCAGGTACATGATTTACAGTTTCGCCCACCTTTGGGCATCTCAAGGAGGTGCTCACATGCCCTGGAACGAAACCTCAGCCATGGACCAACGAATGCATTTCATCGCCGATTACCTCGAGGACTTCTTCCCCTTTTCCGAGCTGTGCCGTCGCTACGGCATCAGCCGTCCCACCGGCTACAAGTGGGTGCAGCGGTATGTCGACACAGGCGCTGCCGGCTTGATGGCGCAGTCGCGTAGACCGGTCCGTTGCCCGCACGCTACGTCTTCCGACCTCGTAGAGGCGATTCTCGAGGCGCGCCGCACACACCCGACGTGGGGGGCCAAGAAGCTGCTGGCGCTCCTCTGGCGATCGCAGCCGCATCGCCCCTGGCCGGCACGCACACCGTCTGCGACATCCTCAAACGCCATGGCCTGGTGCCGACGCCGCGGACGCGGCGCCGGCCGGGGCTCTGCGGGGCCACCCCAGACCCCCCTGAGCGCGCCCAATCACGTCTGGACCGCCGACTTCAAGGGGCAGTTCAAGACCCTGGATGGCCGCTACTGCTACCCGCTGACCGTCGCGACGGCTACAGCCGCTTCCTGCTGGGGTGCCAAGCCCTCGACGCGCCCCAGGGGCAACTGAGCCGGCCGGTCTTCCACCGGCTCTTCCGCACCTACGGCCTGCCCCGCATCCTCCGCACCGACAACGGCGCCCCCTTCGCCTCCTCCCAGGCGCTGGGACGGCTCTCCCAACTGTCGGTCTGGTGGATCCGGCTCGGCATCTTGCCCGAGCGCATCCAGCCCGGCTGCCCGCCGCAGAATGGGCGCCACGAACGCCTGCATGGCACGCTCAAGCGGGAGGCGACGATTCCCCCCGCCGCGTCCCGCTTCGGACAGCAATACCGCTTTACCCGCTTCCGTCACGAATACAACCAGGAACGACCCCACGAGGCCTTGGGACAAAGACCTCCGGTCGAGTTCTACCAGCCTTCGCCACGTCCTTTTCCCAGAAAGCTGCCGCCCCTACACTACCCTGCGCACTGGGAAGTTCGCCTGGTCAGTACTAACGGAGGCATCCGATGGAAGACCCATCGAGTAGCCGTCAGTAACCCCTAACGTTGCATAAATCAGCTTGAAGGAGGTGGTTGTGGTCAGGCCGCATCCTTCAGTGTATCGAGAAAATGCAACAGATCCTTTTCGATTTTTGGATTCGAGTTCATGGTCAGGGTCAACTCTCCCTTGGGCTGAGTGAGACGCCCGGCGCGATGCAGGAAGCGCTGACGCAAGGTGCCCAGGGTCTGGAAGGTCCACGCCGCCGGACGTTTGCCACGCGAATAGTTGGATCGCGCCTGCGCCAGCATCTGCATTTCGCGCCCCAGGTTGTGGGCCATCATCGCACCCAAAGTAACCATCTGGTTTCCGAGCAGCCGTCGGGTGGGGATCAGATCCAGCCCGGCATGTTGCTTGGCCTCGGCGAAGATCCCTTCCTGAGCGCCGCGGCCATAGTGGAAGAGGAGCACGCTACGTGCCGAGGCTCGGCTTGTTGGTAACCACAACGCGGTACTCGTGATCGAATGCTCGGGGTTCGAACAGATCCAGTTGCAGCGCTTCCTTGGTCGTGCGCCGTACCCTACGGCGCACGAAGAGAAACCGGTACGAGGCCGGCCAGCTTTTGGGTTTCCAGTCACTCTCGAAATAGGAGCATTGCTCATCGAGATAGCACCAGCGCTGGCGCGCCTCGATTTTGTCCTTGAGTAGCGCAAAGCGTTCGAAAGGGACACTGATCGTGCATTCGACGCCATACAGGTCCATGAGGGTAAGCGTGTGTTGGCTGAAGAAGGCGCTGTCCAGTCGGGACTCGAGCACGGGGTGCGCCAGTTCGTCGCCCACGCGATCGAAAACGTTCATCATGAATTCATGAGCGTCCTTGCTGTCATGGACGTTGCCGGGCCGGTGAAGGACATCGAAGAATTGACCGGTTTGGGCCACCGTGCAAAACAGGTTGTAGTAGCTGCGCGCCCCTTTTTTCTTGGGATTGTAGCCGACCGCGGTACCTTCAGCATGACCACAAGTGGAGGACACCGAGCCGTCGAAGTCGAGGGTCAGGCGAGGACAGCGTTCGCGCTGGAGCGCTTGCACCACCAAGGTCGAAGACAGGTGGCGCACTTTTTCGACACTGGAATGGCCCATTTTCGCCAGCGTGCGACTGACGGTGGCCACATCCGGCAGGCGACGTACGCCCAACAAGCGCAAGACCACGGGATCGTCCCGGTAATAATCGACGTCTCGCAGCCGCCGGAAGCCCAGCAGCAGATGCAAGATGAGCCACATTACAATGAGATGGGGACCAAAGATCGCTGAGCTATTGGCGGGGAAGCATGGCTTCAGTCGAGCCTTGAGATCCAGGCGCTGGAAGAGGAGTTGAAAAACAATCGTTCCTGCAAAGGAGGTAAGCTGTTGATCCTCGAAGCGAAGACGCGGGAGCTTGTGAAAACGGGCTAAAATGGCTTGTTTGCTACACTTCACTTGCGGTGTCCTCCTGGAAGGGGTCGATAAATGTCTTGGTCGACATCATCAATACCCCATTTTCAGAGGCGCCGCAAGTGAAGTGTGGCAGTTCAGAGATGAAAAATGTCCTGTTTTTATGCAACCAGAGGGAAAAGAAAAGGACAGACTCGCATGAAAATCTCCCATCTATTCGGCGCCAGGGGGCCGTTCCTCCTCCTCACCGCCGCCGTCACATGCGCCTCCCTCCCTCCTCACATGGCGACCGCGCATGAAGGGGACCGGGTGGTTCCGATCCTGGAGATCACCGACGACATGCTGAGTCAAATCGACCTGCGAGACGGCACCACCGATGAATGGCCCGACTTGCTGGGCGAGCCGACCCTGAGGACGATCGATTTCCAAATGGATAGTGAGTTCTTCTCCACGGAGTACGATCCCGCGGACTTCGATTTCGCAATTTGGCTGGGCTGGCACGAGGAGCTGGACCGCATCTACCTAGCCGGGGCCTTCGTCGATAACGCGTACTGGGGGACAGGTCATCCTCCTTACGGAACAAATGCAAGCCAGGACAAAATATCATTAGGGGTTGACGGCGACCACAGCGGGCCTATTACGGCTGACTTCTTTGATTATGGTGAGTCGGCTTACCGATCGGAAATTCAATTCTATATGGCGACTCCATGGATTTCGGAGGGTCCCACCGTGATTATACCATACATTACGCATGTGGATGAAAATCTCGAACCCCTTGGAGACTGGATGATCCATCCTCCGTATTGTGAAGCAGGTGAAAATGTGATTGAAGGGAATCCGACGATTTGGAGTATGGAATTTTTCGTGACCCCGTTCGACTTGCTGGTCGCCCTCGAGCCGGATGAAAGCGTGGTATCCGACCTCACAGCGGGTGAGGTGATTGGACTTTATGTGGACGTATACGATAAAGATCAGGTCGGGCAGGATATCAAGTGGTACAGCCTCTTGGACACCGACGCAATCCTGCTGAGCCGCGATCAGGCCGACAGCGTCATCCGCGACCGCACCTGGGGCCGCATCAAAGCAGCCCTCGAGGTCGATCGATAGGTCGGTCCCTGGTTTTCGACGCGGCCTGTACCGCCGGCGTCGGCCCCAGAGCCCGTGGCCCGAGAATCCCTGTCAGGCGAGTTGCCCTCGCCGCCTGAAGGACTTGGCCGCGGGCTTTTGTCGTATGGTTCTCGGGGCGAGAGGACGACAAAGGAGGACGAGTAAAGTGAAGATCGCCCATCTATTCGGCGGCAGGGGGCTGTTCCTCATCGCCGCCATGGCCTGCGCCGCACTGCTTCCCCGTTACGTCGCCGCGCATGAAGGCGAACGTGTGTATCCGATCCTGGAGATCACCGAAGACATGCTGGCCCGGATCGACCTGCGAGACGGCACCACCGATGAATGGCCCGATTTGTTGGGGGCGCCGACCTTGAAAACAATCGATTTCAAAACGGATAGCGATCTCTCCACTGAGTACGATCCCGCGGACTTTGACTTCGCCATATGGTTGGGCTGGCACGCGGAGTTGGATCGCATCTACTTCGCGGGGGCCTTCGTCGATAACGAGTACTGGGGAGGGACAGGTCCTCCTTTCGGACCAAACTCGCGTAGGGACAGGATAACATTCGTTGTCGACGGGGATCACAGCGGGCCTCTTAGGGAAAGTCTCATAGGGAAGGGGAGTCACCGATTGGAAATTCAAGGCTACTATGCGACCCCGTGGGTTTCCGAGGGTCCCACCGTGATTCTGCCATGGGTTACGCATTCGGGTCTCGAACCCCTTGGAGACTGGATGATCCATCTACCGTATTGTGAAGCAGGTGGTAATGTGATTGGAGAACAGCCTACAATCTGGACTATAGAATTCTTCGTGACCCCGTTCGATTTGCTGATAGCCCTCGAACCGGATAGCAGCGTGGTGTCCGACCTCAGGGCCGGAGAGGTGATTGGATTTGGGCTGGGAGTATGGGATCGAGATAGTTCCGACTATTTGGCGAGGTATGGGCTGGGATACGGACCCGGTGTCAATGACGCAATGCTGCTGAGCCGCGATCAGGCCGACAGCGCTGTGGGCGACCGCACCTGGGGCCGCATCAAGGCAGCCCTCGATCTCGATCGATAGGCCGCCTGCTTTCCGGCGCGGCCTGTACCGCCGGCACCGGCCCCAGAGCCCGTTGCCCGAGTCCCTGTCAGGCAAGCTACCTTCACCGTCTGAAGAAGAACTTGGTCGCGGGCTTTTTTCGTTGTTCGGGACGAAAGGATTTTCAAATGGAAGTCTCTCATCAATCCGGCGGAAGGAGGCCGTTCCTCCTCCTTACCGCTGACATAACATGCGCCGCTTTCCTTCCCACTGGGCGATCGCGCATGAAGGGGACCGGGTGGTTCCGATCCTGGAGATCACCGACGACATGCTTGCCCAGATCGATCTGCGAGACGGCACCACCGATGAATGGCCCGACTTGCTGGGCGAACCGACTCTGAAGACGATCGATTTCGAAATGGATGACTTCTCGTACGATCCCTATCAATTGTATGTAGTCCCGGTAAGAACTGGAAGAACTACCTACGGTCTCAAGGCCTCCACTTTACGCACTTTTTAACAAGAGTGGGACCCCAAGTCCGGGTACGAGTTGTACTTTTGGGTATATGCACTTACGCCCAAAAACCGGAAAGGGGTCCCAGATGGAAGATACGCACGATTTGAGCGCTCGCCTGACCAACCTGCAGGAAAATGTCCGGCAGTGGGAACATCGCCTGCAGTCCGGGCAAGCAGGACCGGATGCCTTTCGCCGGATGCTGGGGGAGTTTCGATCGTGCTTGGACGACATCGGTCGAAGCGGTTTCCAACGCTTGGTTCAAGCTTGTGAATTGGACGACGACACCGTGGTACACCAGGGGAAGGTGTACCGATTCAAGCAGGTGGTCGACAAGGAGTGGGTGACCCTGTGGGGCAAGGTTGTGGTGGCGCGGCGGCTATACCAACGCGATCGCGGCGGACCGAGCCGGGTGCCTCTGGACGAGCGCTGCGGCATGGTCAAGCGATTCATGGTGCCGGAGCTGGAGCGCCTGACGGCGTTTCTGGGCGCCGGCATGGTCCCTGCCGAGGTCGAGAACAGCTTGCGTGAATTGCTGCCCGAGCCGCCCTCGCGCACCGCCATTCAGCAGCTGTTGACCCGGGTCGGCCAGTATGCCGAGAACCACGCCGAACACCTCGAGTTGGCCTTGCAAGCAGCGGCGCCGCTGGCTCCCGAGGGCGACACCCTGGTGGTCAGTTGGGACGGAGGTACCGTGCCCCTGCGGGAACCGGCACCCAAGCGCGGACGGCCCGCCGAACGACCGATGGACAGCGAAACCGACAGCGCCCCCACGGCGTGGAAAGAGGCGGGGGTGGGCAGGGTCGACACCTACCTGACGCCGCTGAATCCCGAGGCGGAGGAACCCCAACGCGTCGACGTGCGCTATGCCGCGCGCATGCCGGAGGCGAAAAATGGTACAATCTATTCGGCACTGACGTAATGCTACTGAGCCGCGATCAAGCGGACAGCGCTATCCGGGACCGCACGTGGGGACGCATCAAGGCAGCCCTCGAAATCGATCGATAGTGGCGTTCCCTGGTTTACGGCGCCGGGCCGTGGCCCTGTTCCTTGTCAGGCGACCATCTCCTGGTAGTGGACCAAGCCACGATAGGGTCAACAGAGCAGAGAATTGTCGCGCATCTCAAACTTCAGTAAAAGTGGAGTTTGCAAAAGTCCAGGTACAACCAGCATGTCCTCACATGTCAAATCTGGAATAGAAATACAAAGACATTACGCCTGCATTACGCCCGCTCGAATTCCTCTTCCGATATATCCAGGTCTCGCTGAATTGCCCTGATAGTACCAATCTTCAGATCGCGACTTCCCCAGTTTGGGATTGTCGTCTTGGAACGGGTATCGACGTTTATCCAGATTTCGTGGTCGCCTTTGCCTTGTCGGTCAAGCTCGCAACCCAGCCTTCGCAACTTGCGCGTGAGTTCTCTATAATTCAAATTGCGATCAATACGTCGGTGGCGTCATCAGATTCGATCAACGAAGAACTCACTTCAGGAGGCATCTCATCTCCTCCATCCGCATAAGACTCGATGAAAGCCGCGGCCACGCTCTTTAGTATTTCCAGCGTTTCGGCGGGAGTATCCCCCCAAGCCCTGCATCCCGGAAGAGCGGGTATCTCGGCCATGAACTTATCCTCCGTTTCCTCCGAAGGATCGTGCATAACATAAGACAGCTTGTACAGCTTCAATTCACATACCTCCCCATTCTTGACCATATCTGCATGGTCTCTATTTCGGAACCTCCGCGGCTACTACACTACATAGTCACCGTGTTCAAGCCGTACGCCCGGTCTTCCAAAAACCAGCCGGTCCACGGCACCCGAGGTCCGGGCAAGCCACCAAGGCTGGGGCTTTCCTCCTAGAGGAACACGGTTTTTTGCCAACGGCGCAAGTCCGCCCGAAACTGATGAGAAAGCAGATAGCAGCCCCCCACCGCGAGCATCTGGAATCGCGGTTCGAGCCGGTTCAGTCCCGGCAGCACCTCACCTGGCGGGGATTCTGGGTCGGGAGCTTCCTCAGCTTTTTCCTGGCGATCGGGGCGCCCTACGGCAACATGATCATCAAGGGGGCCTACCTCGCAGCCGACATCAGCACACCGGGCGCCATCTTCCTCTTTCTTCTGCTGATCGGGCTGCTCAACTTCCTCTTCAAGCTCGCCGCGCGCGGCAGGGGAACAGCGCTGGTTTTCGCCCTGTTCGCGGCCGCGGCCTGGTTCCTCGTCTACTGGCCGCTGACGCGCCTCGATCCCCTTTCCCCCGGGCTGATCTTTTCCACCTTCCTGCTGGTCTGCGCCCTGGCGAACCTGCCCATGGCCTGGGCCGGCCGCAGCCTCGCCCTCAACCGGGGGGAGCTGATCATGGTCTACGCCATGCTGGCGATGGTCTCGGCCATCTGCACCATGGGCCTGATCGAGCAGTTCCTGCCCACCCTGACCGCCATCTTCTACTACGCCTCCCCCGAGAACCAGTGGAGGGAGAAGCTTTTCCCCCTCTTCCCCGAGCGGAACGTCCTCGTCGACGACGGGGCCGGAAACGCCGCTTTCTTCGAGGGCATCTCCGAACCCGGGCAGGAGATCCCCTACGGCGCCTGGGCCGAGCCGCTGGCCTGGTGGGCGGTGTTCCTGCTCGCCCTCTACGTCTGCACGATCTCGATGGCGGTGATCCTGCGGCGCCAGTGGATGGAGCGGGAGCGGCTGGCCTATCCCATCGCCCAGGCAGGTCTGGCGATGATCCGCGGCGAGGAGGCCGGAAGCCTCGTCAACGGCTTCTTCCGGCAGCCCTTGGTGCTGATCGGCATGGCCGTCCCCTTCATCGCCGGCGGCTTCAGGGGGCTGTCCCACTACTTCCCCTCGATCACCCTGCCGGCCCTCTCGGTACCCCTGCCGTTCATGGGCGGCCACGTCAACTACGCCCTGGTCGGGTTCTCCTACCTGATCGACACGAGGATATCGGCCGGGGTCTGGGTGTTCTTCCTGCTCGCCAAGTTCGAGAAGGCGGCGCTCAAGCTCTGGGGCATCAAGTCCGACCAGGTGCACTTCCACGGGGTGAGCGACTCCCCCCTGATCGGGTACCAGGGCCTCGGAGCCCTGCTCGTGCTGGTGCTGGCGGGGCTGTGGACGGGCCGCGATCACCTGAAGGATGTCTGGCTCAAGGCCCTGGGCCGGGCCCCCCACGTCGACGACAGCGACGAGATCCTCCCGTACCGCGGCGCCGTGGCCGGGACCCTCGGCGGAGCCGCGGTCATGACCGCGTGGCTGTCGATAATGGGGACGCCGTTCTGGGTCTCCCTGGTCTTCGTCGTCACCGCCCTGCTGATCTTCACCGGCGTTTCGCGGATCATTGCCGTGGCCGGGCTCGCGACCCTGCGGGCCCCGGTCAACGCCCCGGACTTCGTCGTCATGGGGCTAGGGTCGACCCTCGTCGGCCCCACAGGGGTGTTCAACCTCTCCCTGGCCTACATCTGGGGCTCGGAGGTGCGCGCCTTCGCCATGGCGACCTGCACCAACGCCCTGAAGCTGATCGAGGAGATGGATTCTTCCGGCCGCCGGCTGGTCTCGCGGGCCCTCCTCCTCGCCCTGCTGATCGGGGCCCTGGGCTCCTCCTGGATGACCTTCCACATGGCCTACCGCCACGGGGGCGTCAATCTCGACGGGTGGTTCTTCAAGGTCGGACCGGCGGTGGCCTACGACCACGCGGCGAGGAACCTCGAGCCGGCGGGGATCTACTGGCCCGGCATGGGCTTCCTCTTGGGCGGCGGCGGCGCCATGGCCCTGATGATGTGGGCGCGGCAGCGCCTCTCCTGGTGGCCCCTGCATCCTGTCGGCTTTCCGGTAGCGGCGACCAACCTGATGAATGTGGTGGTCACCAGCGTCTTCCTCGCCTGGGCCGTCAAGGTCCTCGTCCTCAGATTCGGAGGCGCCTCCGGGTACCGCCGCAGCCGGGGTCTCTTCCTCGGGATGATCGCCGGCCAGATGCTCGCCATGGGCCTCTGGCTCGTCGTCGACTACTTCGCCGGCGCAGTCGGACACGGGATCTTTTGACGGAATCCCCGGGGGGCTCCCCCGAGCCTCACCAGGGAAATGCCAGGGTCGGCCGGTTGACGAAGCGCCTCATCCCCAGCTCGAGGCGGATGCGCGTGCCTGGAGGCAGGCCGATCTCGACGGCCGCCCCGTTCACCGCGGTCAGCTGGCGGTCCCCGTCGGCCCCGGCTTCGGTGAACTCGTGCTCTCCCATGCCCCCTGCCTGGATCAGCACCTGCCGGTGCTCCGGTCCGAGGTTCACCAGGGTCAGGTCGGTCCTTTCCGCGGTCATTGCGGACACGAGCGCGGCCACGTCGGGGGGCAGGCCCGGGCGCCGGCGCTGCGCGTCGAAGTGGCGCAGCCGCGACACCAGCAGGCCCTCGCAGGTGACCGGGTTGCGGCGCTGGAAATAGGCGTCCGAGTACCCGGCCGTGTCCTCCTCGTCCTGCTCCATGAAATCGAGGCGCGCCCGCACCTGGGAGAGGTTGTGTTCGAGAATCCGCTCGGGATACTGGTCGAAATCCCCGTGCAGCCAGGCCAGCCACCCCCAGTCGTGCCCCCCTGGTCCTTGGTGTGGTGCCAGGAGTTGACGGCGAACCGGTCGCCGCTCCTCTTGCGGGTCTGCTCGAAGCGCGCTGAATCCCCCCGGGCTCATCGACATGCACCAGAGGTGGGCGAGGTCGGACGGGAACATCGGCATGAACTCGAACCAGCCGTCCCGCTGCAGGGCGGTGCCGTCCTCGTTCCGGATCGGGTATTGCATCCACACCCCCGGTTCGTACCTGACCCTGCCGGGGTCGTCGTACTTGTGCGGCACGTAGAGCTGGTCGTCCCGCTCGATGCCGCGCGCGATCAGGTGGTCGATCTGCGACCTGGGGAAATCCATGTACCCGAGGTCTCCCGTAAGCAGGGCGGCGTTCTGGGCCGCGACTCCCACCGCCTGCCCGACGCTGTGCCACCCGTGGGGCCAGGCCCAGCCGTAGCTCGCTCCGTACCACTTGCCGTCGATGTGCTCGCCGACCTCGCCGGAGAGGCCGACGTTGTCGGGGACGATGCCGTCGTTCGCCCCGGTGCGCTCGATCCAGGCCCCGGTGTACTCGAGGACCCACTCGCGGTACTTCTCCTCCCCCGTCAGCAGGAAGGCGTTGGCGGCCAGGCAGGTCGCCAGGAGGTTCACTACGGAATCCCCCCGGCCCTGGCGCTCCCGCATCGCCCGGCCGAGCCGCTCCGGGAGCGCCGGATCGGCGCCCACCGCCTCATGGCTGGTGCAGCCCGGCACATCGTAGAAAGGCAGGTTGTAACCGGGATAGGGCCAGTACGGGCTGTCTTCGAAGGTCCAGAAGGCCGGCCCCATGCTGCCGTTCCGCGCGCAGCGGATGATTCGCTTTTCCTGGTCGTAGTTGGGAGCCTCGGGATCTTCGCCGAGGAACAGCCCGGCGAAGCGCCGGGCTCGCTCGAGGTTGGCGGCGTGGCCCGGGTCCGCGGCGCAGAGCATGTAGAAGAGGTAGTTCCCCTCCCCCTGGTGGAACCAGTCGTACCCCGGCTGGTACTCCTTGACCACCATGGGGTAGCCGTGTCCGGTGCCGTGGCGGCTCATCGCCTCGGTGATGAGCTCGAACTCCCGCTGGGCGTCGGCGAGGAAGCGGTCGCTGCCGCCCAGAAGGTAGAAGAGCGGCCAGTTGTGGAAGCTCTCGTAGAGTCGTCTAGGGCGTCGATGCTTTGGAAATCGGGAGAGGGAGGCCAAAGCAGGTTGCCGTCCGGCTTCGTGTATCTCTCCAACACCCTGGGCGCGGCCTCTTCGATGGCGTCGACAGCCGGCGTTGAAGGACGCCCCAGTGCGGGGGGGTGGGCGCGGGCTCTTGCGCTTTGATGGTGACGGTCATGCTGCTGTTCCCTGGTTGCGGAAAGGGTGCCGGCTGAGTTGCCGCTCAAGAGCTCCAGGCCGATACCCCGGCGGCTTCTCTTTGGGCGGCATTTCGGGGCGTATGGTTTCTATTGGTCGGTAGGGGAATAGTCGCTTGATATTGTACGGGATGCTGGCGCGTTTACTCAGGTATATACTTCCCGCAATGGATCACCGTTTGGATTTTGCCACCCGCGGCGAGCGAACAACCGCGGGTGGCGGAGCAACCGCATGAGCCCCCTTCCCCAATTCACCGGCCTCGACGACACCGGCCTGCCGGACGCGGCCGCCATCGACGCCGTGGTCGAATCGGCCCTCGCCGAGGACCTCGGCTCCCCTGAACCTTCCCCGGCAAGGGACCTGACCACCGCCTGGACGGTCGCCCCGCAGGCGAAAGCGCGGGCACGCATCGTCGCCCGGCAGCGCGGGGTGATCGCCGGCCTTCCGGTCGCCTGCGCCGTCTTCCGCCGTCTCGACGGCTCGGTGCAGTTCGGCCGCCTCGCGGCGGAAGGCAGCATCATGGATTCCGGCGGAACCGTCGCCGAGATGTCGGGGCCGGCGCGTTCCCTGCTGGTCGGGGAACGGACCGCCCTCAACCTGCTTCAGCGCCTCTCGGGAACCGCCACCCTGACCCGCGGCTTCGTCACAGAAATCGCCGGCACCGGGGTGCACGTCACCGATACCCGCAAGACCACACCGGGCCTTAGGCAGCTGGAGAAGTACGCGGTCCGCTGCGGCGGCGGGGTCAGCCATCGCCGCGGCCTCTACGACGCCGTCCTGATAAAGGAGAACCACGCCGCCGCGGCCGGGGGATGCGCCGCGGCGGTGCGGCTGGCCCGGGAAGGGGCGGCACAGGCGGGGGCGGAGGGGGACGCTCCCCCGCGCGTCATGGTGGAGGCGCGAAACCTCGACGAGGTGGGCGAGCTCACCGCCCTGGAGCGCTCCCTGCGGCCCGACCGGATTCTTCTCGACAACATGCCCACTCAGGTCATCCGGGAGGCGGTGGCGCTGATCCGCCCGCTCGACCCGCCGATCGAGATCGAGGCGACCGGGGGCATCGGTCTTCACAACGTCCGCGAAATCGCCCTGACCGGGGTCGACCTGGTCTCGATCGGGGCCCTCACCCACTCGGCTCCCGCCCTCGACCTCAGCCTGCTGTTCGAACGCGCCTGAGCCGGCTGTAAGGCTGGATCAAGCGAACGGCTTCAGCGCCCGGATGGCGAGCACCTGCTCGGCGATCTCGTCCGCGGAGGCGTCGAGCATGCGCTCTCCCTTCTCCGCGGTGGCCGGCCGGGGGTCGCCTACCCCGCCGTGACGGGTGCGCTGGTCGAAGCGGTGGTAGGAGGACATTCCGGGAACCCGCATCCCCTCGCGCTCGCCGTCCGGGTCGAGCTTGCCGGTATGCACGAGGTCGGGGCGCATCGCCAGGATCATCGACGTCTCCGTCTCCCCGGCGTGCCCCGAGCCGTGCGGCAGGTCGCGGATCTGGTTCAGGGTGTCGCCATCCGCCCAGGCCCAGCGCGAGTAGAACTCCGCCTCCCCCTCGGGATAGCGCTCCATCAGCCGCTGCAGGAGCACCTGGATGTTGGCGCCGTTGCCGCCGTGGCTGTTCTGGATCAGGATCTTGCGGAATCCGCTGCCGACCATGGAGGCGACGATGTCCATCATCAGCAGCAGGTGGGTCTCGCTGACGGCGCTGACCGTTCCCGGGTAGCGGATGTGGTGCTGGGAATACCCCAGCCACTGCACCGGCAGCACGAGCACGTCGTCGGGGATGCGCACGTGGACGCGCCGCGCCACCTCCTCCCCGATCATGCTGTCGGTCAGGACCGGCAGGTGCAGGCTGTGCTGCTCGCATGAGGCGACCGGGATGTAGACGACGATGTCGCGCGGCAGCGCGTCGATCTGGGGCGAGGTCATTTCGCCGAGGAGCATGGTTCCGTCCTTTCTATTTGAACGCCGGCTTCACGGGGGCGGAACCGCGCGCCGCGGAGAGGTTGGCCGCTTCGAGCACCCCGATGACGCGGGCCGCGGACTCCGCGGTGACCGCCAGCCCCTCCCGGCCCAGCAGATGGCGGTACACGTTTTCGTAGAACAGGTCCGCGGTCGGCAGCCGCTCCGGCACCGGAACCACGGCGCTCATCTGCCTGCCGTTGACGAGGGTGCGCAGCAGGAATCCCCCCTCGGCCGCCTCGATGGCCCCCCGGTCCCCGAGAATGCGCCACCGCGGCCGCGGACTCATCGACAGGTTCGATATCGTCTGCGTCACCTCGCAGCCCCCCTTGAACTTCAGGGTGTACTCCGAGTGGTCCTCGTTGCTGTACGAGCCCCAGGCGGGGTTCTTCACCTGGAAGCCGCTGACCCAGTCGATCTCGTCCCTGACGAGCTGCAGGACCCAGTCGGTGAAGTGGGCGCCCCAGTCGTAGATGGCGCCGCCGGAAATCTTTTTGTCCGAGCGCCACCAGGGCGGCGACTCCCCGTATCTGTAGAAGCCGCACTCGATCCGGAACGGCTCGCCGATCGCCTTCTCCTCCTGAAGCAGGTCGCGGAGCAGCAGAAAGTCGCTGTCCCAGCGACGGTTGTGAAAGGTCGACAGCATGACTTTGCGGCGCTTCGACAGGGAGATCATCTCCCTGATTTCCTTGCTGGTGATCGCCAGGGGCTTTTCGCACACCACGCCCACCCCGGCGTCGAGGCACCGCATCACCAGCCTGGCGTGGGTGTTGTGCGGGGTGATCACGGCGACGAGATCGAGATCGGCGCGCCGCAGCATGTCGCCGACGCGGCCGTAGACCGTGGCCTCCGGCCAGTCCCGGGCGGCCGCTGCCCTGTATTCCGGGTCGAGATCGCAGACCGCCACCGCCTCCATCCCCGGGTTCTTCGTCATCGCCTCCAGGTGGGTACGCCCCATGTTGAAGGCCGGGCTGTACCCGATCACTCCGCATCGAAACCCCTTCTTCGGACTCACTTTCTTTTCATCCTCCTCGCCGCGGCCCCAGCCGCGGATTTCAGAAATGGTCGGGCGCCCAGTAGATCACCTGGCGCCGCGGAAACAGGGCGGCGAGCAGCCGGGATTGCGCCGGATCGACCGCCTCCCCCCGGGCGGGCGGGGAAGCCTCGATGTCGGACCAGGCGCTCTCCCCCAGCAGCAGGCGCCACAGCATCTCGCCGCTCAACGGCAGGGCCCCGCCCGCCGGGGGCTCGGCATCGAGATGCAGCCGCCCGGCGGGGTCGAGAGCCAGCGAGCAGGGCTCTCCGTCGAACTCGAAGGGCAGCGCCGCCGGCTCCGCAGCCGCCACCCGCTGCTGCAGCTCCGGCAGCAGGGCGGAGAGCAATCCCGGGGGGTCAACCGCCTTCCACATGGTGGCGGCGTTTCCGGTCAGCTCGAGATCACCGCCGCAGTACTCGCAGAGCAGGTCGACGAGGGGGTGCCGGTGCGGCAGCTCCCCGACGATCTCGCCGGCTCCACGCGCGGCGCACTCCCGCAGGAAATGCCGCACCAGGGCATCGGTCGCCGAGGCCGCGGTCTCGTCGACGGCCAGCTCGCACACCGTCGCCTGCCCTTCCTCGATCTCGTAGTTGAGGTAGCCGCGCAGGTTCCCCCGGGCGTCGAGGGCGACGACGGTGGGCAGAATCCCCCGGATTCTCGCCGGCTCCGAATCCCAGTAGGGCCGGTCCCTGACCAGGGCGCCGCTCCGGGCGGCGTTGAACCTCTCGTACAGGGCCACCGCCGCATCGAGATCGCGGGCCTCGTCGAATTCCTCGACTCTCCACTCCCCCGGCCCTTCTCCCGGCGCCGGAAGGGTGGCGCCGGCGCCCGGGATGCCGATGCGAAACCCCGGCATCGGCACGCTCGCCCAGCCGTGACGGCGGTAGAATTGGCTGGCGACCTCGGTGAACAGCACGCTGGTGAGGTAGCCGCGGCTCCGCATCCAGTCGCTGGCGTCGCGGAGCATGGCCGAGGCATAGCCTCGCCTGCGATGGGCCGGATGGGTTCCGACCCCGCCGATCCCGCCCATTTTCACCGCGGTGGCGCTTACCCGGATGGTGCGGTCCCAGATGCGCAGGGTGGCGACGATCTCCCCGTCGACGACGACGACCCGGGTCTGCCCGAGCTCGTACGAGGGGTCGCCGTGGAGGTAGGCGGTGTAGCGCTCGTGCCCGTCGGGGCGAAAGATCAGGCACTGGAGCTCGATCATCGCCTCGAGCTCCTGCTCGCGAACCGCGCGAATCTCCATGGTCATGCCTCAAGGGGCGGGCGCCGGTGCGCCCACGGTGCGATGCGTTCGAAGGCCGCGGAGGCGCGCAGAACCGCGGCGTCCTGGCGCCAGCGACCGACGATCTGCAGGCCGACGGGAAGGCCGTCGACGAAACCGCAGGGAACGGTCGCCGCGGGCTGTCCGGTGATGTTGAACGGATAGGTGAAGGCGGTCCAGCCGAGATAGCTGGTCGGCCTGCCGGCGATCTTTCCGGGATGGTCCCGGCCGCAGGGAAAGGCGGTCACCGGCAGGGCCGGGGTCAGCACGAAATCGTAGGGCTCCATGAAGCGGCGCCAGTCGTGGTAGTAGTCGACGCGGCGGGCATGGGCGGCCCCTACCTGGGGGCCGGAGTAGCGCGACCCGGCCTCGATCACCGCGGCGAGCCCCGGGTCGAGGCGGTCCTTCACGGCGTCGAAGTCGTCGTGGAACAGCCCGGCGAACGAGGTCGACCAGAGGACGTCGACGACCGGCTCCCAGGGATCGCCCAGGGAGGGGTGATCCTCCTCGATATGGCAGCCGAGCTCGGCGAAGCGCTGCGCCGCCGCGGCGGTCACCGCGAGCACCTCCGGATCGACCGCGGCGTACCCGAGATCGGGAGACCAGGCGATGCGGATGTCCGGCCAGTCGACCTCCTCCCCGAGGGCCGCGGAAAAGTCGGCGGTGCAGGGAAGCGAGGCGCGGTCGCGCGCGTCCTCCCCGGCCATAACGGTCAGCATGGCCGCGGCATCGGCGACGCTGCGGGTGATCGGCCCCATGTGGGAGAACAGCTCGACGGCACTGGCCGGGTACTGGGGAACCAGCGACCAGGAGGGCTTGAACCCGTAGACCCCGCACATGCAGGCCGGGATGCGTATCGACCCCGCCCCGTCCGACCCTTGGGCAATGGGCCCGAACCCGGCGGCGACCGCGGCCGCGGCGCCCCCGCTCGATCCCCCCGCGGTGCGTCCCCGGCGCCAGGGGTTGTGGGTGGGACCGGCGACGCGGTTGTCCGTGTCCCCCTTCCACCCCATCTCCGGGGTGTTGGTCTTTCCCAGCAGCACCCCCCCGGCGGCGTACAGCCTTTCGGCTACCGGCGCGTCGTAGTCTGGGACCCAGTCCCGGTACAGCTCCGAGCCCCGCGTCGTCCGTATCCCCCGGGTCGAGGTGAGATCCTTGAGGGTGAAGGGGATGCCGGCCAGCGGCCCTGCCCGGCCTTCGGCGTACGCGGTCTCCGCGGCGCGGGCCTGGCGCAGGGCCAGCTCCGGGGTGAGGGTCACGAAGGCGTTGATACCGCGGTCGGCCGCGTCGATATGGTCGAGGACAGCCCGGGTAACCTCGACCGGTGAGAGGCGGCGGGCCGCGTACAGCTCGCGCAGTTCCGCCGCGGTGGTGAAGCAGATATCGGCGGTCACCGGCTACTCCCCTGCCCCCGGGCCGGAACCCATCGGCAGCCTGCGCCGCCTGGTGAACCGGATGGCCAGCTTCGGCCCCAGCTTCGGCCCCAGGCCTTCGCTCTCGTGGAAGAGATCCACAATCACTGACTACTCCCTTGGCTCCGGGCCGGAATCTCCGGCCACCTGCGCCGCCTGGGCGAACCGCCTTGCCAGCTTCGGCCCCAGGCCTTCGCTCTCGTGTTTGAAGAAGACGAAGGCGCGCTCCCAGGACTGCCCCTTCACCCTGTCGGCCCAGGCGCGCAGCTCGTCGTCGCCGTAGCCGCTGCCGCGCAGGCGCAGGTACCCCCAGGAGGCGGTAGAGGCGAACCTGCGCTCGGTCTCCTCGGCGGTGTCCTCATCTTCGTGGGCGAAGCACAAGGCGACGTTCTTCGACTGCAGGCAGGCTTTCACTTCGTCGTCGAACCAGCTCTCGTGGCGGAACTCCATAGCCGCCGGAGCCCCGTCCGGGAGGATCTCGAGGAAGGTCCGGAGGCGGTCCATGTCCTTCCTGAGGGTCGGCGGCAACTGGAACAACAGGGCGCCGAGCCCCGGGCCTAGGTTGGAAACGATGTCGATGAAGTACCCGGTCTCCTCCTCGACCCCCTTGAGGCGTTTGAGGTGCGTGATCCGGCGCGTCGCCTTCATCGAGAAGCGGAAGTTCCCCGGCACCCTCTCCCCCCAGGAGACGACCACGTCCGGTTTCGGCACCCGGTAGAAGCTGTTGTTGATCTCGACGCTGTTGAACCGCTGCCCGTAGTAATCAAGCATCTCCTTGTCCGGGAACTTCTCGGGGTAGAACGGCCCCTTCCACTCCTTGTAGTTGTAGCCGCTGGTGCCGATGTAGAGATCCACGCCGATCCTCCGTCGTCAGGCTGCCGTCCCGGGAATAATGCCCTGTGCAGGGTCATAGAACGGCGTCCTCATGGCGACCCGTCTTTTTTTTCTGAGAGTTTGGAAACCCACCGTTCGACATGGCGGGAAAACGTTTCAAAATCCACGAGCTGCCGGTCGAGAAATTGTGCGATCAGGTCGAGATCGACATCGAGGTACCCGTGGACAAGCACGTTGCGGAAACCGGCGACATCCCGGAAGTGCCCCGCGAAATCACGGGGCAACACTCCGGTCTCGGCGAGCCGGTCGATGGCGGATGCATAATCCGGAGCGTCCAGGCCGGCGGACAACGCCATATGGGTAGCAATATCGAGGCTGTTCTGCGCACAGAGCTGGAGGCCGCGTTCGACCGACCAGCGCAGATCGGAATCCTCTCGAAGCTGAGCCGCGGTCGTACCGGAATGCCGGCGCAGGTTTTCAACGGCGAGTCTCAGGGCGGTGAGATGGCGCCGCACGACGGAGGGATTCGGCTGTCCGGGGGTCATCTTCCCTCTGGGGAGCCGGAACCCCACGCCGCTTCCATCTTCGCGAGCTGGGGAACGAAGTCGCAGTAGCGGGAAACCGCACGCCCTTCCCGAGTCGTCGTCGCCCTCATGTCACGGGCAAGGAGGCGAATGCCGTCGCGCAGGACATGATAGTACAAAACCGGGGGGGCCTGGTTGAGAATCAGAAGGTCGATGTCGTTGCTGTGGAGCCCCGCGATGAGCTCGGTAGCGAGTTGCGCACGGTACCCGAAAACGCTTTTTTCCGCCGCTTCTTCATCGATGTAAACGGCGATGTCCAGGTCGCTGTGAGGCTGCGCCTCTCCGCGCGCATGGGAGCCGAACAGGTAGGCTTCGAGAACCTCCCGGCGGGGTTCGAGCAGGTTCGCGATGCGCTGGTCCAAGCCTTGGCAGGAATTCATTTCCACTTCTCGCCGGCGATCTGAACCGGCAGGGAATTTCCGGTTTCCGGCCAGGGACCATCTCCCATTCGAGCCGGGTGAAACTCGAGCCTGAAGATAAACATGGAACAACACCTCACCCATCGCGATTTCCGGCTGATCGCCGTCTGTTTCGTCGTCGCCGCGGCCAGCCTGGTGACGGCGAGCCACTTCTTCTACGACGCCTTCCCGGAAGCGACCATCGACTTCCGCATCACCCGCGAGGAGGCGGGGGAACGGGCGCGGACCTTCCTCGACAGCCGCGGCCTCGACGTCGAGGGGTACCGCCACAGCGCCATCTTCCTCTTCGACGGCATGGCCAAGACCTTCCTCGAGCGCGAGCTGGGACTCGAAGGGGCCACCGCCCTCATCGGCGACCCGGTGCGCCTGTGGCGCTGGAGCAACCGCTGGGTCAGGGAGCTGGAGAAGGAAGAGTTCCGCGTGCAGTACACGACCGCGGGGGAGCTGGCCGGCTTCTCCCACCTGATCGAGGAGGAGGCCGCCGGGGCCAGCCTCGACCAGGCCGAAGCCCGCTCCCTGGCCGAGGGCTTCCTCTCCGGGACGATGGGCCGCGACCTGGCGGGGCTGACCTTCGTCGAGGCCGAGATCACCGAGCGCCCGAACCGCAGCGACCACACCTTCACCTGGAAGCTGTCCGGATTCGAGGTCTCCGAGGCGACCTACCGCCTCACGGTCGGCATCCAGGGGGATGAGGTCGGCAGGTACAGCGAGTACCTCAAGGTTCCCGAGGCCTGGCAGCGGGAGTACCAGGAGCTGCGCTCCTACAACGAGGCGACCGGCCTGATCGCCGCCGTCCTGATGGTGCTCCTGTGGATCGGCATGCTCGTGGTCCTCACCCAGAGCATCCGCGCCCGGGACGTGCGCTGGAAGACGGTAACGGTATTCACCGCCATCGCCTTCGCCCTGACCTTTCTCGCCGAGCTCAACACCCTGCCGCTCACGGAGTTCAACTTCGACACCACCGAGACCTACGGCAGCTTCCTCACCAGTCACCTGCTCTCGGCCCTGCTCTCGGCGCTCGGACAGGCGGTCCTCATCGGCTTTCTCACCGCCGGGGCGGAGCCGATCTACCGCCGCTCCTACGGCGGCCAGATCAGTCTCAACCAGCAGTTCCTGCCGGCGGGAATCCGCACCAAGCGCTTCCTGACCGGCACCGTCATCGGCCTGACCATGACCGCCCTGTTCGTCGCCTACCAGACCGTCTTCTACGTCGTCGCCGACGACCTGGGGGCCTGGAGCCCGGCGCAGATCCCCTACGACCAGATGGTCAACACCTACATCCCGTGGGTCGTCGTCCTGCTGATCGGGTTCATGCCGGCGGTCTCCGAGGAGTTCACCTCGCGGGCCTTCTCGATCCCGTTCCTGCAGCGTTTCCTGAAGAAGCGCTGGCTCGCCGTGGTGATCTCCGCCCTGGTCTGGGGGTTCGCCCACGCCGGGTACCCGCAGCAGCCGTTCTACATCCGCGGCATCGAGGTCGGCCTCGCCGGGATCGCCGTCGGCTACGTGATGATCCGCTGGGGGCTGCTTCCCGCCCTGGTCTGGCACTACACCATCGACGCCTTCTACACCGCCATGATCCTGCTGCGGTCGAGCAACAGCTACTTCGTCGTCTCCGCCGGCCTTTCGGTCGGCCTGATGCTGCTGCCGTTCGCCGCGGCCCTGGTCCTGTACGTGCGGCACCGGTTCTTCGTCGATCCCGAGCCGCTGCTCAACCGCGCCGAGAGTCCCCCCCTCGACGAGCTGCAGGAGGCCTTGTCCGGGGAGGGGGTTCAGGCGCCGCAAGACGAACCCCTTTCCGAACCGGAGCCGGCATCGGCGTACACCCCCCTGTCGGGGCGCCGCCTTCTCCTCTCGACCGCGGTCGTCGCCCTGGCAGCCGGCCTCTTCCTCCTCGACTACGAGAAGCCGCTCGAGGAGACCGCCTTCGCCGTCACCGCGCAGGAAGCGGAAGCCGCGGCGCGAAGCTACCTCGGCGGCCGAGGGGTCGATCTGGAGGAATACCGGGTGGTGGTGACCGGCTCCTCCGCGGCCAGCGGCAGCGTCGCCAAGTACCGCATGGAGCGGGCCGGCTTCGCCGCCATCGACAGCCTCTACAGCCGCCACCTGCCCCTCAACCGCTGGCGGGTGCGGTTCTTCCGGTCCCTCGAAAAGGAGGAGTTCCGCGTCTACGTCGACTGCGGCGACGGTAGCGTCGATTCCTACACCCACCTGGTGGAAGAGGAGGCTGCCGGGGCCGACCTCTCCGAAGAGGAGGCGCGGGCGGTGGCCGAAGCCCACCTGCGGGAGTTCGGGGTCGATGCGGGCGAGTTCGAGCTGGTGGAATCCTCCTCGGAGAAGATGAAGGCGAGGCGCGACCACAACTTCGTCTGGGAGGCCCTGGAGGGGGACCCGCGCAACCTCGACCAGTCCTTCTACCGGATCGAGGTCGACGTGATCGGCGACGAAGCGAGCGGCTTCCGCCGCTTCGTCAAGCTGCCCGAGGAATGGCTTCGAGAGCGCGAGGAGAGCACCACCTTGAAAGCGGTGATGTCGGGGCTGAACATCGCCGTCATCGTCTTTGTCGTCCTGCACCTGATCTGGCTGATGGTCCGCCAGATGCGGTCGCAGGCCCTCGGCTGGCGGAAACCGGTGACTCTCGGTCTGATCGCCGGCGCCCTGTTCCTCATCGGCTACCTCAACAGCCTGCCGGCATTCTACACCGGGTACAGCACCGCGATGACGACCACCATCTTCACCATCATGCAGGTCGTCGGCGCGGTGCTGGGCCTGATCGCCGTCGGCCTCGGTGTGGTCTGCTATCTCGGCCTGGCCGATTCCCTGTACCCGGGTTGCCTCGAGCGCCTGCGGGGACCGGGGCGGGGCGGGTTCTTTCGCGACGCCGCCTTGATCGCCCTGCTCGCCTGGGTCGCCGGGAAGGTCGGGGATCGGCTCGCCGGCCTCGTTGCCCGGCAATTCCCCGGGTTCGCAGATCCCGGCTTTGGCCTCCTGTCGCTGACCGGAATGAACGACGCGGCGCCGGCCGTCAGCGGCCTGATCGCCACCCTGACCACCGGGGCCGTGATGCCGATCGCCTACGGCATCGTCCTCTTCTACGCGCTGAAGGTCCTGAAGAAACCTGCGTACGTGATCGGGGCGGTCCTCGCCTGGCTCCTGATCTCGGAAGGGGGGGCATTCAACGCCGGCGAGTTCCTCCTCGGCGCCGGAACGAGCGCCATCAAAATAGCGACCGTCGCTGCCGTCATCGCCTTCCTGCTGCGCGGGAACATCCTCGCCTACATCCTCCTCGGGGTGCTGACCGCCACCCTGGACCCGGGCCTGGATCTCGTGCGCCAGCCCGCCACCTGGTTCCAGGTTCACGGATGGATCTGGCTCGGCATCGTCGCCGTTTCGATCGCCGCCTTCTGGATCGAGTCGCGGCGCCACCTGCCGCTGCAGGACCGCTGATCCGCCTTCCCGCGGGCCTTGGACGAGCGATGCGTGTTCTGATTACGGGGGCGGCCGGGGCCGTCGGATCCACCCTGGTCGCAGGCCTGAAAGGGCGCTACGAGCTGCGCGGCCTCGACCTCGTCGAGGTGCCCGGCCTCGATGCCGGGGACGTCGTGATCGGCGATCTCTCCGATTATGAGGTGGCGCTCCAGGCAACGCGTGGCATGGAGGCTGTCATCCACCTCGCCGGGAACCCCGGAGGCAGCGCCACCTGGGAGCAGGTCCTGCAGAACAACATCACCGGCACCTACAACCTCTTCGAGGCGAGCCGGCAAAACGGGGTGCGACGGGTCGCCTTCGCGAGCCGGGCCGGGCTGCTGGGGGCTTATCCGAAGTCGCTGCAGCGCACAATGGACCTGGTCCCGCTGCCGCAGAACTACTACACGATCAGCAAGGCGTTCGGCGAGCAGATCGGCTACATGTACGCGACCCGCTTCGACATGGAGGTGGTGTCGGTGCGCATTGGCAACTTCAACCGCGACCGCGACCTGCCGGAACACCCGCACCACCTCAGCCACGGGGACTGCGTGCGGGTGTTCGAGCGCGCCATCGTTCATCCGGGGGTGCGGTACGAAGTGGTGTTCGGGGTCTCGGACAGCAACTGGCCGATGTACGATCTCGACCACGGGAAGAAGGTGCTGGGGTACGAGCCTCGGGACCGGTCGGTGGTTCCGCCGGAGGAGTGGAATGTCTGAGGGCGTCGTCGCTGCCGCGAGTCGAACGAAGCGCAAAAAAATTGGCCTTCCTAACTTGCTCCCTCGACAAGCCTGACCTGGGGGCCGAGCTCTCCTTCCTCCCTGGTTGGGCCCGGCGGCAACGCCGAATTGTTCGACAAAGAGGGTGACAGGAGGTCCGAAGCAGACCTTTCTTCCTCCACCCCGCGCGATCTAAAACGGCTTGTATGTATCTTCGACAACGGGCCGCAACAAACGGCCGGGCAAACGCCCCGCATACTTAACACACGCTCGTCGTCATTCCGGACGATCCCAGGCTGGGGGAGTACCGCGAGGAGTTTGCCGGCCTCATAGGCACGCTGCAGGAACACCCTTCCGAGGGGCCGGACGATGCTCCCGGCTTTGCCGGTTCCCGAAAAATCAGCGGAACGGAGAAGCTGTGGAAGCACCTGGAAAAAAGCCCATGCAACCGCGTCGATGCCCGCGCCTACCTGAAGGCCAAGCTGATGGACTTCCTCATCGGCGACAAGGACCGCCATTTCGGCCAGTGGAGGTGGGCGCGGTTCCCGGACGGGGACTGCTTTACCTGGGTTGTGATACCCGAGGACCGCGACCAGGCTTTCATCGATTTCGACGGGTTCGCCATGACCGTGGCGCGCAGGGGACTGCCCAGACAGATCAAGTTCAAAGACACGTACCCGAGCCTGGTAGGCCTGTCGACTACGGGGTGGGAGATGGACCGCGAGTTCCTCGTCGAGCTCGACAAGGCTGCGTGGGACTCGGTGGTGACCGAGTTCCGCAGAAACCTGCCCGACCCGGTCATCGAGGATGCGGTTCGGAGGCTTCCGCAGCCCTATTACCTGATGATCGGGGAGGAACTTGAAAAAGCCCTGAAATCCAGGCGGGACGCCTTGCCTGAGTTCGTCGACCGCTACTACGAGCTGATAACCCGGGAGGTGGAGATCCAAGCGACCGACAAGGACGAATACCTCCAGTGCGAGCACATGCCGGACGGCGATCTCGCGGTCCGCATCGGTCTGATGGAAGGTCCGGGTGGGAAAAGAGAAGATCCCTATTTCCGGAGGACCTTCCGCCCCGGGGAAACCCGGGAAGTCCGAGTATACCTCCGAGGGGGAGCCGACAGCGCGGAAATATCGGGGACCGAGGGAAAGATCGCCGTTCGCATCGATGGCGGAGGAGGGGACGACAGCTTCACCAATTCGTCCCGGGCCGGCGCTTCAAAGACAAGGTTCTACGATTACCGCGGGAACAACCGGTTCGCGAAAGGCAAGGGGGCCAAAATCGACGAGAGCCCCTACAAGCGTCCTCCCGCACCGGTTCTGCGCGCGCGCTACGCCCTGGACTGGGGCAGGCAGACGATCGCCTTCCCGGTCTTCATGGTGACCCCGGACCTGGGCGTGTTCGCGGGAGGTGTGGCCAGCCGGCAGTACTTCGGGTATCGAAAGGACCCCTTTGCTTCGAGCCACTCCATAAACGCCGGGCTGGCCGTGAATCGTCTCAAGCCCTCTGTGTCCTACACCGGAACCTTCCGCCGGTCGCTGTTCGGCCTGGACGCGAAGGTCAAGCTCAAGTACTCAGGGCTCCAGGTGATCCGCTTCAACGGACTCGGCAACGCCACTCAAATTCCGGGTCCGGCTTCCTTCTACGAGGTGGAGCAGAATCATTTCGCTTTCGCACCCTCTCTCGAGTTCGGCGCGGGCGGCCATCAAGGGGGCGGATCCCATGGCGGCATGAAGTCGCCGCGCCCGCAATGGACCATCGCCTTCGGGCCGGTCGTCAAGTATTCGAACACGCCGCTCAGCTCGAACGAGGGGAATTTCATCGCTTCCCGGGATCACCCGTGGTACGGCACGGGGTCCTTCGGCCAGGCAGGGGCGCAGGGCGAGATCTTCTACGACGCGCGCGACAATTCGGGGTACCCTACCCGGGGGATTCTTGCCCGTGTCGCCGGAGCCCTCTATCCGGGAGCCTGGGATGTGGAGTCGGCTTTCGGCAGCATGGACGGGGAAACGCGCGCCTACGTGACGGCTCCTGTCCCAGCCAACCCGACCCTTGCCTTGCGAGCCGGCGGCAGGAAGGTGTGGGGTACCTTCCCCTTCCACGAGAGCGCCTTTCTGGGCGGGCCCGGCCTGACCGGCGGCGATGCATCCGGCGGCAGCCTGCGCGGTTTCCGCAAAAACCGGTTCGCGGGAGATACCGCACTGTACGGGAATTCCGAGCTGCGCCTGGTGCTGGCGAAGATCAGGCTTCTGGTGCCGGGCGAGCTGGGCCTGTTCGCTGCGGCCGACGCCGGCCGGGTGTTCTATTCCGGGGATCCGGACGATGCCGACCGTTGGCACACCAGTACCGGAGGCGGATTGTGGCTGTCCTTCCTCCAGCGCCTGCAGACCTTGAGCGTGGCTGTCGTAAACGGCGACGACCTGACGGGACTGTACGTGCGCGCTGGTCTCACATTCTAGCCAATCGAGGAGAATTCACATGCTCCAGCAACATCATCAGTACGGCTCGTTGTCTACTACGTTGCATGGCTTCTGGCGCTCAGCGGGGTTTTCCACCTCTTCCCCCAGATCCTCTATTACGTCGCCGTGGAGCGCGAACGCATCTTCGTTGCCAAAGGCCTGGACCCGGGGACCGACACCGTTCCGTTTCCACTCGGAGATATCCAGGAAGGGGTAGCCAGGCTCGCCGACCCGGCGCACACCATCCCGGTCATGGTCGCCATGGTGCTGGCTTTCGCAGTAACCCTCCCGATTACCTGGGTATACCGCTTGACGCGGCCGCGCAAGAAATACAATCAATCCTTTGCGCAGACCCTGCTCGTGGTTCCCATTTCCATTGCCCTGGTTGTCTTTCTCGTCAAGGGGAGTCTTGCCCTCGCCTTCAGCCTTGCCGGCATCGTGGCCGCGGTCCGCTTCCGGACCTCGCTCGATGAGCCGATAGATGCCGTGTACATGTTCATGGCCATCGGCATAGGGCTGGCCGCCGGCACCCAGCTCACCACGGTGGCCTATCTCGCGTCGTTGGCGTTCGTCACCGTATCTCTCGCAGTGTGGAAAACCAATTTCGGAGCGCAGTCGACCGTGCTGTCCGGGTGGAGAATCGTCCCCGCCGAAAAGGCGGAGAAGGCCGCCGGGCCAGGCAACAAGGCCATTGCCGCCGGGGCACCCGGCGACGCCCGGATCGAAGTGAATGCGACCAAAGCCAATGCCGCGCAGAAGGCGGCCGCCCAGGTCCTGAAATCCAGCACCAGGCAATGGCAGTTGGCCAGCGTGGTCAGGAATCAGGATGGAACGGCCGTCGTCGCCTTCGATGTCTGGTTGAAGCAGTCCGCCGACCCGGCTTCCATCGTCCGGGAGATCGAGGACTCCGGAAAGAAGAGCATCAGCAACGTGCAACTGAAGAGACACAGCTCCGCAACCAGGTGATTGCACATGGGTCGCGGAGAAAAATCCCTGCTGGGATTCCTCGGTTTCAGCATTTTCGTCTTCCTGTTTTCGATCGGCTATGGAGGGGATCCGCCGGCAGAATCGAGCGAGGGTCGTTCAAACCTGGATACGGATACTACCCCCGCGAACACGGATGCTTCGCCCGCCCATACCGTGGTTGAGACGAGGGCGGCTTCACGGACGGAAATGGCCGAGTCTCCTGACCGGCCAGAAAGCGAAAGGGGGCTGCCACCTGTATCTCTCGGAAGCTATGAGCTGAAAGCCGAGACCGCGGCGCACCGGAAGCTTCCGGGACGTCTCAGGGAAATCTCGGGTCTGGCCATGACCAAGGACGGCCGGCTCTTGGCACACAACGATGAGAGGGGAATCGTTTACGAAATCGATTTCCGGGACGGGTCCATAGAAAAAGCGTTCCAGCTGGCGGATACGGCGAACCCGGTTGCCGGCGATTTCGAAGGCATTGCCGCAGCCGGCGAGCGGATCTACCTGGTCACCAGTTCAGGACGGCTGTACGAGTGCACCGAGGGCGCCGACCGGGAGTCCGTCCTGTTCAATGCCTATGCTACCGGGATCGGCAGGGATTGCGAAATAGAAGGCTTGGCGTATGATGGCCGGCGGGCTTTGCTGCTGATGTGCAAAGGTTCCCGCAGTGCAGACCTGGAAGGAAAGCTGGCGATATATCACTGGTCGATCGACGGGAAGCAGCTGAGCGAAACTCCCCGTACGGTAATCCCTGTCGTTGAATTCTCCCGACATATCGCGCAAACGAAGTTCCAGCCTTCCGGAATCGAGCGGCACCCTGCCTCGGGCAATTACTTCGTCGTGGCTGCCCGTCAGCGCGCCATTGCGGAGATCACCCCCGGCGGGAAGGTCCTGGCAGTCAGGCAGTTTCCCGCCCGATGGCATCGTCAGATTGAAGGCATCACTTTCGCCGCGGACAACACGCTGATCGTTGCCGATGAGGGCGCAGGGAAAAAAGCCGGAATAACCCTGTACCCGGTTTCTGGTGGTGGGAGGTAGCGAACTTCATCCCGACCGAAGGAGGCGTCCCCTGCTTCCCCCCGGGAATCCCCGCTTGAGCGCCACCGGAGCCTGCTGAAGCCGGCATCCGACCACCCCCATACCTCCCAGCACCGATCCTGCTTTCCTGAGCTCCTGGCCCTGACCCGAGCCTGACTCCCCTCGGGCCCGGCAGCCGCGGTAGTATTCCATCGCATGTATTTCCGATTATCGCAGGCTATTCTTGATTCTGCACTGCTGCCGCAAGTAGCAGCACGTGATGCCATCCATATCGCCGTTCCATCGGTTCACGACATCGATATCCTGTTGACCTGGAATTGCCGACACATTGCCAGTGCGGCAATCATGAGGAACTCCGCACGCTTCCGCTTTGGCGCAGAGGACGTACGATCACCTGCTCTTGCCCTTTTGCATCTCGGCCCCACGGGGAAATTTCATGATCCGTGAACACCAGGTAAGGCTGCTGGGACCTCGCATGGTCCTGCGGGCGATGACGGAGGGAGACTGGGACCTGTTGTACAGGTGGAATAACGATCCCGAGGTTCTTTACTGGGCCGAGGGAGAAGCGGTCCACTCCCGCAGCGTCGAAGAGGTTCAGCGGATATCCCGCGGCATGTCACGCAAAGCCTTCATGTTCCTCGGCGAGCTCGAGGGACGGCCGCAGGAGTGGAACAGGGTCCAAGCCGCCACCCGGTAGCATCCTACCCGGCCTCTATACCGCCCCCAGCACATGGGCTCGCCCGGGCGAGTCGCTTCAGACCCGCTCCGCCCGCGGCTGCGCCTTCCCGTGGGTGTGGTCCCAGAGGTGGCCGCGGCGCTTCTCCCCTTCCATGGTGATGTCGAAATAGACCGCCCCCTTGCCCTGGTTGCTGCTGTTCCCCCCGGCCGGGTTTTCTGCCTGTCCGCGGGCTGCGGATCCCCGCTGAGATCCGACCGCACGGCCCCTTTCCAGCCTTGCCCTTTTGTGTCGCAAAATGAGACAGGCGTCGCATATCGCGACACACGGCCCTCAATGCCGCCCCCTGAGTTTATATAACCCGTTTATAAACAGTTGGTTGAACAGTCGACTCCCCTTCAGTCGACCCCCGGAACAGGCGCAGGAGTGTTCCAAAATGCGACACTCGACCCCTTTTCCCCGGCTTCTCCTGAATTGCTTCAACTCGTTTATCTGCAAGTAGTTAGCTCCATTTTTTCCACGATGGCACAGTCTTTGCACCTCTCCACAGGATCCGAACGCGCAGGCCTCCCAGTGCGTTCCTGCCGGGGCTTCGGCACCCCCGGTCCTGCATGCGGCCGACCTTGCGACTGGAGAACCCCATCGATACACCCCGCACCCTGTCCGCCCGGCGCTCCTCGGCCTCTTTCCCGGGTGCCGGCGGTTTCGGATGGCTGCTGGCAGTGCTCGGCTGTCTCGCGGCACCGGGGTCAGGAGCCGGGGCCGAGCCGCTGCTGGAGGGGCGTGTGCTTCTGTCTTCGGGGGCTCCGGCGGCCGGGGCCCGGGTGCGGCTGTTCGCCCCGGGCGACCTGGGGCGCTCGTTGCGGGTCACCACCGATGAGAGCGGCTATTTCGCCTTTCCCCTGAAGGCGCTACGCCGTGCCGCGCCGCTGCCGGCGCGCCTGCACCTGGGTCAGAACTACCCCAACCCGTTCAATCCGTCGACGATCATCCCGTATCAGCTTCCGGTCCCGGCTCGTGTGCGGCTGGAGGTGTTCAACATTCTGGGCCAGCGGGTGGCGACCCTGGTGGACGGAGAGCGTCCGGCCGGCTTCCACACGGCGACCTGGAACGCGACGGACGCCTCGGGCCGGGGGGTGGGCTCGGGGGTGTACCTGTATCGGCTGCTGGGAGGCGGGGAGCGGCTGACGCGGTCGATGGTGCTGCTGGACGGGGCGGTGGGCTTGGGGGGTGGAGGGGGTTCCGCCAGGGCGGCAGCCCCGCCTCGCGGTAAGGGACCGGTCTACGGGCTGACAGTCTCGGGTCCGGGGCTGGTCCCTTACGTCGACCCGGCCTTCCGAATGGGAGGCGGGCCTGTCGAGATCCAGGTTCAGCCGCTGTCCTCCCTGCCTCGGGGCAAGGTGGCCGTTGCAGGCGGCCTGCTGGGGGACGTCGACGGCAACGGCCGGGTCGATCTGTCCGACGCCCTGCTGATCGCCTCGTACAGCGAGGACCCGGCCCTGTCCCTTGGCAACGGCGACCTCACCCTGGGGGACGTCAACGGGGACGGGCTGGTCGATCTGACCGACGCCCGGCTGATCGAGGCCTACCACGCCGACCCGTCCGACCCGTCGCTGCCGGAAGGGATCGGCGCCCCGGTGGCGGCGGCGGATGCGCCGATGCTCTACTGGACGGACGCGGACGGCGACCGCATTCAGCGCGCAAACCTGGACGGCTCCGGGGTCGAGGACGTGATCGACAGCGGTCTGGTCAACCCGCGCGGCCTGGCCGTGGATCAGGCGGCCGGCAAGCTCTACTGGACCGACTACGGCAGCGACAAGATCCAGCGGTCCAACCTCGACGGCTCGCAGGTGGAAGACCTGGTGACCACCGGCCTGCGCATTCCGCTGGGTCTGGCCGTGGACGTGGCCGGCGGCAAGCTCTACTGGACGGACAACGGCACCGACCGCATCCAGCGGTCCAACCTCGACGGCTCTCAAGTCGAGGACCTGGTGACCGGCCTGCAGACGCCGTTGAGCCTGGCCGTGGACGCAGCCGGCGGCAAGCTCTACTGGAGCGACAGCGGCGCGGACAAGATCCAGCGGGCCAATCTGGACGGCACGGAAGTCGAGGACCTCATCACCGCCGGCCTGGAGCTTCCCCGGGGGCTGGCCCTGGACGCGGCCGGGGGCAAGCTCTACTGGAGCGACAACGGCAGCGACAAGATCCAGCGGGCCAACCTCGACGGCTCTGAAATCGAAGACCTGGTGACCGAGGGGCTGGAAAGTCCCCGGGGCCTGGCCCTGGATACGGCCGCAGGCAAGCTCTACTGGACCGACAGCGGCGCCGACAAGATCCAGCGGTCCAACCTCGACGGCTCTGAAATCGAAGACCTGGTGACCGAGGGGCTGGAAAGTCCCCGGGGCCTGGTCCTGGTGCGGACCGTTGCCGGCGGCAACCGGGCCCCGGTCCTGGCGCCTATAGCGGACCGGACCGCGGCCGCCGGCGACACCCTGACTGTCGTGGCGACGGGCCGCGACTCGGACGGAGACGCCCTGACCTACGCGGCTTCATCGAGCGACGAGGCGGTAGCCAGGGTCGAGGTGACCGATTCCCTGCTGACGGTCTACGCGCTGGCGATGGGCCGGGCGACGATTGCGGTGACCGTCCGCGACCCGGACGGCCTGGAGGCGGTGCAGCGCTTCGCCGTGCTCGTCGTCGGGGCCGGGAGCCTCGGGGCGGTCAACCGGCTCTACTGGACCGACGCGGAGGCGGACCGGATCCGGCGCGCCCACTTGGACGGCTCCGGGGTCGAGGACGTCGTCGACAGCGGCCTGGTCAACCCGCGCGGCCTGGCGGTGGATCAGGCGGCCGGCAAGCTCTACTGGACCGACTACGGAACCGACCGCATCCAGCGGTCCAACCTCGACGGCTCCGAAATCGAGGACCTCGTCACCGAAGGCCTGCGGATCCCCCTGGCCCTGGCCCTCGACGCGGCCGGCGGCAAGCTCTACTGGACGGACAACGGCACCGACAAGATTCAGCGGTCCAACCTCGACGGCTCTCAAGTGGAAGACCTGGTGACCGGCCTGCAGACGCCGTTGGGCCTGGCCCTCGACGCGGCCGCGGGCAAGCTTTACTGGACCGACAGCGGCGCCGACCGAATCCAGCGCGCAAACCTTGATGGCACTGAACTCGAAGACCTCGTCACCACCGGCCTGCAGATCCCCCGGGGACTCACCCTGGACGCGGCCGGCGGCAAGCTCTACTGGAGCGACAACGGAACCGACCGCATTCAACGGGCCAACCTCGACGGCACGGAAATCGAGGATCTCGTGACCACCGGTTTGGGCACCCCCCGGGGCTTGGCCCTCGACGTTTCTGCGGGCAAGCTCTACTGGGCCGACAGCAGCACCGACCGCATCCAGCGGTCCAACCTCGACGGCTCCGAGGTGGAAGACCTGGTGACCGAGGGCTTGCGGAGTCCCCGGGGCCTGGCCCTTGCCCGGACTTTGTCCACGGACAACCAGGCCCCTGCCCTGGAGCCGCTGGCGGACCGCACCGCGGCCACCGGCGACTCGGTGATTCTCGAGCTGGCCGGCAGCGACCCGGACGGAGACGCCCTGACCTACACGGCCTCGTCCGGCGACGAAACGGTGGCGACGGTGGAGACAGCCGATTCCCTGGTGACCCTGCGTCTGCTGGCCGTCGGCGAGACCGCCGTCACCGTGACCGCCCGCGACCCGGGCGGCCTGCAGGCAACCCAGAGGTTTTCGGTCACCGTGCAGGCCTCCAACGAGCCCCCGCTCGCCGTGCCCTGGCTCTACTGGACCGACGCGCGCACCGACCGCATCCAGCGGGCCGAGCTCGACGGCAGCGACATTCGCACCCTGGTCGGCGGACTCATGCAGCCCCGGGACATCGCCCTCGACCGGGACGGCGGCCGCATGTACTGGACCGACAGCGGCGCCGACAAGATCCAGCGCGCCCACCTCGACGGCTCAAAGGTCGAAGACCTGGTGACCGAAGGGTTGAAGGAGCCGTTCGGTCTCGCCCTCGATCTGGGAGGCGGCAAGATCTACTGGAGCGACTGGGGGACCGACCGTATCCAGCGATCCAATCTCGACGGCTCCGAAATCGAAGACCTCGTCGCCACCGGTCTGAACGAGCCCTACGGCCTCGCCCTCGACCTGGGGGAGGGCAAGATCTACTGGACCGACTGGGGCAGCGACCGGATTCAGCGGGCCAATCTCGACGGCTCCGAAGTCGAGGACCTGGTCACCGGCCTCAACCAGCCCCGGGGCCTCGCCCTCGACCTGGAAGACGGCCGCATGTACTGGCCCGACTGGGGCACGGACAAGATCCAGCGCGCGAATCTCGACGGCTCCGAGGTGGAAGACCTGGTTACCGAGGGCCTGCGGACCTCCCAGGCGATCGCCCTCGATCTGGACGAGGGCAGGATGTACTGGACCGACTACGGCACCGACAAGATCCAGCGCGCCAACCTCGACGGCAGCCAGGTCGAGGATCTGGTCACTTCCGGCCTGAAGGAGCCGTACGGCCTGACCCTGGGCGCCGGCCTGCCGGCGCAGATCCTCAAAGTAGAGGGGGCCTCGGCCACCCTGAACCTGGCCGGCCGCTTCCGCGACCCGGAGGGGGGCGCCCTGACCCTCACCGCCGCCTCCAGCGACGAAGCGGTCGCCGCCGCGACTCTGGCCGACTCGGTGCTGACCATATCCCCGGTGACCCCCGGCCGGGTGACGGTCGCGGTGACCGCCCGCGACGAGGGGGGCCGGGCTGCCACTCTGCCGGTCCCGGTGACCGTGTACCCAGCCAACCGCCCGCCGGTGGCGGGGACCCTGGCCGACCGCAAGATCCGCATCGGCAGCCCGGACCGGGTCGAGCTGTCGGACGCCTTCACCGACCCGGACGAAACAGACGTGCTGACCTACACGGCCGCGTCGAGCAACGAGGCGGTGGCCACCGCAGCGGTCGAAGGAACCGGCCTGCGCATCACCCCCAAGAGCATCGGGCAGACCGGGATCTCAGTGACCGCCCGCGACCCGAAGGAACTGGAGGCGTCACTGAGCTTCAGGGTCACCGTCGAGCCCAAGCCGCCCCCCAGGCCGCCCCGGACCCCACCCGGCTCGGGCAGTGACGATGGTGATGGTAATGGTAATGACGGTGGTGGTCCGGTAACCCCCCCGCCCCCGACGCCTCCACCTCCACCGCCGCCTCCAACGCCTCCAACGCCTCCACCGCCGGACCCGCCGCCTCCGCCTCCGCCGGGTCAGAACAACGCCCCCACCTTCGACGAGGCACCGGCCGCAACCCGCACCGTGGCCGAGAACACCGGGGCGCGTGAGGACATCGGCAACCCGGTGACCGCGACGGATAGCGATGACGACAGGCTGACCTACAACCTGGAGGGGACGGATGCGGGGAGTTTCACCCTCGCCTCCACCAGCGGCCAGTTGCGCACCCGCTCGGGCGCCACCTACGACTACGAGACAAAGCCCCGCTATTCTGTGTCGGTGAAAGCCGAGGACGGACATGGCGGCATTGCCGCCATTGACGTGACCATCCACGTAGCCGACGTCGACGAACCGCCCGGGAGGCCGTCTGCCCCGTGGGTTGAGCCGGCCTCCTCCACCAGCCTGACCGTGACCTGGACCGAGCCGGCCAACACCGGCCCCGATGTCCACGACTACGACGTGCAGTATCGCAAGAGCGGCAGCTTCCTCCCCTGGCCGCACGACGGCCCCGGTACCACTACCACGATCCCGGACCTGGAGGTCAACACCCGTTACGAGGTGCAGGTGCGGGCGCACAACGACGAAGGGGAGAGCGAATGGTCCGTCTCGGGCTTCGGGGGGAGCTGTTCAGAAGGCGGCGACGCCCCGACGCCGGTGGCTGTGCAGGTGACGGCGGTTCCCATCGTGGTCGAGTCCACGACGGATGACTACTTCGTGCTCTATGTGCGGCACGATGTGGATGGCGCGACGGTAGAGGTGCCGGTCCTGGTCAAGCGCGGCGAAGCGGGCACGACCACGCTCGCCGAGAACGTGGCGGCGCTGCCCAGGGAGCGCTACCGGGTGGAGAAGTACCTCGTCGCCGACCCGGCCGACGTCGACGGCGACTGCATTGACGACCTCACCGAACTCGACACGGTGGGCATGAACCCGCTGAACCCGGCGGCGGCCATCGCACTCACTGACGGGGCCGTGACCGTTCCCGATCGGGAAACATTCGAGACACTCTCCTTCAGCGGTTTGTTCCTCAAGTTCGTTCTGCTCGGCATGGACACCGCCCGCCCGCGTGTCTACTTCATGAACACCGAGACCTACCAGCAGCATCAATACTTCTTGGATGCCGTAGGTCTCGACCCGGGCCAGGACAGGATGATCACCGGTGAAATCACCTATTACACGGACCTCGTTGCCCCCGATGGCAGTCCGGGAGTCTACCGTTTATCGCTTACGGTAAGATCTGTTTTCCCCTTCTCCTTCAGCCTTGTGGCGCGCTCCTATACGATGCTCGCCGCCAGCATGCGGCTGCTCGAGGACAACTTGGCCTTTCACATAAGAAACAATCAGCTTCTGTCTTTCCAGTCCGACTTGCCGCTCTACAGGGATTCCCGAATCAACCTCTTGTTCGACGAAGACATCTCTCCCGAATCCGGCTTCCTGGCGTTGAACCCGGGGGAAGGGTACGGCCTGCTGCGGGTCATGGACCCGGACGAACGTCCCCACCCGCGCGACGTGGTGCTCTACGAGGCCCTGCCCAACGAACTTTCCCGCGTGGCCGGCATCGTCAGCACCGTGCCCCAGACGCCCCTGTCGCACGTCAACCTGCGCGCCGTGCAGGACGGCATCCCCAATGCCTTCATCGCCGACGCGCTCGACAACAGCTCTATCAACACTCTCATCGGCGGCTACGTCCGCTACGAGGTGACGGATAGCGGCTGGGAGCTTGGGGCGGCCACGCCCGCAGAAGTCGAGGCGCACTACGAGTCTTCCCGGCCCGCCCATGAACAGATCCCGCAACGGGACCTCGAGATCACCCAAATCACGCCGCTCAGTGAGATCGGCTTCGATGACTGGGACGCGTTCGGCGTCAAGGCGGCCAACGTGGCGGTGCTGGGGACGCTGGGGTTTCCGGAGGGGACGGTGCCCGACGGCTTCGCGATCCCGTTCTACTTCTACGACGAGTTCATGAAGCACAACGACTTCTACACCCGCGTTGAAACCATGCTGGCCGACGAAGCCTTCCAGACGGACTTCGAAGCCCGGGCGGACTCCCTCAAGAAGCTGCGCAAGGCCATCGAGGACGCGGAGACGCCGGATTGGATCATCTCGGCAATCGAGACAATGAATGAGTCTTTCTCCGAGGGGATCAACCGCCGCTACCGGTCCAGCACCAACAACGAGGACCTGCCGGGCTTCAACGGCGCGGGGCTGTACGACTCCAAGAGCCAGAAGCCGAGCGAGGACGAGAAGGATCTCGCCAAGTCCCTCAAGGAGGTGTACGCCGGTCTGTGGAACTTCCGCGCCTTCGTCGAACGCGATTTTCATCGCATCGATCACCTGGCGGCGGCGATGGGGGTGCTGGTGCATCCCAGTTATCGTGACGAACTGGCCAACGGTGTCGCCGTCAGCTTCGACCCCATCTACGGCAGAGACGGACGCTACTACGTCAACACGCAGGTCGGCGAGGACCTGGTCACCAACCCCGAGGCGCACTCGGTGCCGGAGGAACTTCTGCTGAGCAGAAACAGTGCATACACCGTCCTTGCGACCTCCAACCAGGTGCCGCCGGGGCAACTCCTGATGAGCGATGACCAACTGCGCCAGTTGAGAGAGCATCTCGAGGTGATCCACGAGGAGTTCGCGGAGCTGTACGACCCCGCAGCCGGTGAACCGTTCGCCATGGAGATCGAGTTCAAGATCACCAGCGCCGATATACTGGCGATCAAGCAGGCCCGCCCCTGGGTCTTCAGCGCCCCCTGACACCGCCACGCCGCCGCCATCACCTGCGGGACCACCCGAAGGAGGTGGTGCAGGGGCCCCTGCGCGGACGTTTCCCCGGTCCGCTCCGGGTCGGGCTCCCGGACCCGGAAGGGCGAGAAGAAGGGGCGGTGCGAGGAACCGCGGGAGGTGCCGGAAGCAGGAGTACCCGGACTCGGGGAAGTGGTCATCTTCTCGGAGGGGATGACCCACAAAAGCCTACCCGGGTGACCGGCCGTTCGATCCGGCGAATCGGGCGCGACAACCTTCCCTTCCAGCGCATGTCCATCCACCCCGATCACGTGCTCGAACGGCTGGCGACGCTCCACTCAGGGCGATCACGATCCAGGCCATGGGCGATCGGTTACGTGGTCGACTCCGCTGCGAGCTACCGGCCATGCCGGGCTTTCGCCAGCAGCTCCTGCCGCACCTTGCTCAGCCGCTGCATGATGTCGCGCAGGGCCCTGTTGGCCGGCAGCAGATCGAGGGCCTGCATCCCCGTCTGCAGTGCGCCTTCCACTTTTTTCAGCTTGTCTGCGGCTGGCTCGGTCGTGTCGTAGCGCATGTATCCATAGGACATGAAGCGCGCCAGGACCTCGGTCCACAGCTGGCCCGCCCGGGTGTACTTGTCGAACAGCTCGGCATCCTGCCCGTCGAGATTGCGGGCTAAGCGGCGAACGTTCCCGGGCCGGAAGGGGAGTGCATCCAGCAGGTTGTTCTCCCTCAGGTGATTGCGCTGGTAGAATTCGAACGCGGAGAAGAACTCGAGAAGCGGCCGGTCGTCGGTGTGGACCGGAACGTCCCCGACGTAGCTTCGAATCCCGTCTTCATCCAAAAGCAGGAAATTGGCGAACTGGAATGGGTGCTCGACGAGGATGTCGCTCAAGTCCGCCCGAATGCCGGAATCGGCAAAACCTTCCCGCACCCGGTTCATGTCGATCGTCAACGGCCCGGGTGTGGCGACGAATATCGACCAGCTGGAGAGGGAGTGATTCATGAACCAGAGACTGGGATGCTCGAAGACGTCGGCCCAGGTCTTCAGCAGGATCTTGAATTCCGGCTCGCTGATCTTGACCATCGGCGTCCAGGTGCAGGCGATCCCCCCTGCGGAAAGGCGAGACCTGATGAGGCGGAAATATTCCCTCGAATAGAGATTGCCGTTCTGTTTGTACTGCAGGTTGGTGGCATCCGTCGAAATCACGTCGTACTTCCTGTCCGTGATGTGCAGATGGTCGCGGGCGTCGTTGAGGATCAGGCGGAAACCGGGATGGTTCAGCACGTCGCGATTCTGATCCCGGAACAAAAAGGCGGAGCGGGGCACCTCGGCTTCGATCTCCACGCAGTCGGTCTCGACCCCGTGCAGGGTCATCGACCAGGAGGTGCCGCCGCTGCCGAAGCCGACGGTCAGGGCCCGCTCCGGGTCCGGGTGCAGGAGCAGCGGCAGGTGAGCGAGCATCTTCGAGTCGATCCGGTTGTTCAGCGTGGAGGCGGCCACGGCCTGGTCATCGACATAGATATGGGCTTCGGTGGTGATATTGCTGCCGGGTTCGCTTATCCCCTTGACGATGACAGTCCCCGAATGGCCGGCCGCGTAGCGCAGGAGCGTCTTTATCCTGCCGTCGCCACGCGGCTTTCGGACGACCCATCTGCCCTCCTGTAAATCGACGTTGGCGGTCTTCAGGAACGGATGGCCGTTGTAGCCATAGAGCACGGCGGCTCCGGCCAGAAGCGAACAACAGGTGACCAGGACAAACCTTCCGCGAACGGGGGTCTCCCTGCCGACCTGCAGGGTCAGGAAAGCCAGCGCGCAACTGGCGAAACAGAGCGTCCCGACGCTGCCCACCAGGCCGAATCCCGGAATGACGACGAAGCCGACCAGGATCACTCCCACCACGGCTCCGATGGTTCCCACAAAGTAGTACAGGCCGGTTCGCTCGGCGGTGGACTCCTTGCTCGGAACCAGGACCTGGCAGAGTGCGGGATAGGCCAGACCCATGAACAGCGTCGGCAGCAGAATCATGACGAGGGCGAAGCAGGTCTCGACGCCCGCAAGCCTGAGCGGAGTCAGGGCCTCCCGGCTCGCCGGTCCGTGCAGCACCTCCTGCATGGCGGGGAAGGAATAGACCAGGGGCAACGTAAGGAATACCGAGAACGCCGCGCCGAGGTTGGAGACCGCGAGCAGGGTGAGTCCGTGCAACCTGCGGGCCAACAGCGGATACAGCAGAATGCTGCCGGCGGAAAAGCCGAGCAGGTAGGTGGAGAGGATGAGCGTAAAGGTGACGATGCTGTTGGTCGCGTAGATGGCGAGAATGCGAAACCAGAGGATCTCGTACCCCAGGGCGAGGGCTCCGGTGCAGAAGTAGATGGCGACGAGAGCCCGCGGCCGAGCATACGCCTCGGCTGCGATCCGCGGTTTGCCGGCTTCGGTGCCGGCCGCGGCACTGTTGCCCCTGTACCGGGAAGCGACGAAGGCGATGGCGACTACCAGGGCGTTGACGGCGGCGGCCAGATAAAGGCTGTTCTGGACACCTAGCTCCCGAATCAGCACGAACCCCGCGGCCAGGCAGCCGAGCATCGCCCCTATGGTATTGTAACCGTAGGCTGCCGCGACCCGACGGCGAGGTCTCCCGGCCGCTGGCGGTCGCCGGGGGCTCCTGGCAGGTAATCAGGTTCACGGAGACCGTTCCGGTGGCGTTTTCGAAATACGCCCCTCTCATCGAACGCCAACTCAGACGGAAGCGAAGAATTCAGGCACTGAGCGAGCACCGGGAAGCCCTCGCCCACTCTTACCGCGTTCGTCTGAACCCGGCGGGTTTGAGGGAGCTGATGGAAGCCTACCGGCGGCGGCGTTCCGACCCCCTGGCTGCCAGCTCCACCCCCCTCTACCACCACGACAAGGGGGTCATCACGGTGGCCGAGGCGGATGAAGCTCTGGCTGCGGCCGGCCTGCGCCGGAGCTTTGCCGACAGCGCCCAGGCCGAGCAAGTGGTCCGGAGCTACGTATTGTCACCGCGTCTGTTCGAGCTCGCAGCCGCGGCCGCCGGACTCTACGACACACCGGACATTCACCGGTTTCGCAGACAGCAGCGGGACCAGGCGGTCGCCGAAGCGGTAAGAAGCACGGCGGTGGCCGGCATCGAAGTTTCAGAGGAGGAAGTCCGGGGCTACTACGACGACAATCCGGGTATCTTCCGCATCGAGGGGTATACCGCGGTCGAGGAGCTGCTGTTGGGATCCGAAGCCGCGGCGAGGGAAATCCGCGACCGGATCGCAGCGGGCGAGCGATTTGTCGATCTGGCGGGCCACAGCCTGCGCCCCGACGCCCGCAAGCTCGGTGCCCGGTATCACTTCCACCGGCAGGAGGGGCAGATCTACCCTCAACTGACCGCGGCGACAGCCCTGGCGAGGGAGGGAGAACTGACGGGACCGGTCGCCGTGGCGGGTGGATACTCGATCTTTCGGGTGCTGGAGCGGGTTCCGGAAAGCATGTATCCCTACGAACGGGCGAGCCGCCGGGCGCGGACCCTGCTGCTCGGACGACGGCAGGCGGAAGCCTTGGAGGGCTTGCTGCGGAAGCTGGGCGAGAAGTACGCCTCGCAGGTGGTGGTGCATTCCAGGGAGCTGACCGAAGCCCTGCCGGACAGCCTGCTCCGGAAGTAGCGAGGTGTCCGACCTTCAGCGCCTGCTGCTGATCGGCCTTGCGGCGATCGCCGTGCGATTCGCCTATCTCCACGAAATCCAGGACAGTCCCTTTCTCAGTGGTCCCGGCGGGGTGGCTTCTCTCTTCGCGGGCGTCGCGCCGGACCGGGATTCAGGTCTGGACCAACCCTCACCCCGCGCTCCCCTCTACACCCGCGTTGTCGGCGCCACCCTCCGAATCGGGGAAGGTGATCCGACCCTGGTTTTTTTCGGCCAGGCCGCGGCGGGCACCGCCGCCTGTCTGCTGATCTACCTGCTGTCCGCGACCCTGTTCTCCCGCGCCATCGGTCTTGCGGCCGGCCTGGCCGCGGCCTTCTACGGGCCCTCCATCTGCTTCGTCGGCGAGCTGACGCCGACTACGTGGTCGACATTGCTTGGGCCTCTGTTTCTGTTGAGTGTCGCCCGTCCGCCGGTGCAGAAGCCGGTCTGCAGGTGGACGATCTCCGCCCTGCTTCTGGCCCTGGTGCTGGTCGAATCCCTTCCCTTTCGCAACCTGCCGGCCCTGGGCAGCCTGGCCGGGTCGGCGCCCAATCTCTTCCATCTCGTCCAGGGCCGGGAGTTGCTCCCGGACCTCGATCCCTATCTGATCAGCGGCCATTCCGCGGTGATCGGCGCCCTGCTGTGGGACCGGTGGCTGGCCTTCCCGTTCGGGGTGATACTGCCTCTGGCCATTCCCGGGCTCGTCCTGTTCGGGCGCTCTGCCGGGGCCCGCACGACGGCCGGCAGGGCGCTGCTGCTTTTCGTCTTCGCGTCCGCGGTTGTGTTCGGCCTCCTCGCCCCCGATGCGCGCCAGCGGCTGCCCCTGGCGCTGCTGATGCTGCCCTTCGCCGCTCTGGCCGTAGAAGACCTGTGGAGAAGCAATCGAAGAGCGTGGAAGACGGCCGGCATCCTCTTCCTTGTCGTCGCCTGCAACCTCGGGGTGAAGACGCCCGCGCATCTGGCGGGCGCTGCGCATCATCACTATTGGATGGGCGTCGCCTGTGCCCGTCAGGGGATGACGGCCCATGCCGCCGGCGCCTACCGCCGGGCCGTCGAGCAGATGCCGGCTCACAAGCCGGCCACGCGGGAGCTGGCGAAGCTGTACCTTGACCAAGGCAGGCCGGAGGAGGCTCTCACCGTCTGCGCGGAGTTCCTCCGGTCTCATCCCGAAGCACCGGAGATCCTGCTCCTGCAGGGGGATGGCTACGCCGCCACCGGACGCATGGACGAGGCCGTCTTCTCCTGGAAGCAGGTCCGCGCACGCGGCGCTCCCTCGCCGGGACTGCTGGTGCGCCTGGGGGAGGCCTACCGGGCGATGGGGCGGATCGACCGCGCCGCCGCTGCTTACGCCGAGGCGGTGGCGGCCCGGCCTGACTCCACCCTCCTGCGCTACCAGCTGGCCCAGCTGTACGATCGCGGCGGGCAAACGGACCGGGCGATCGAGCAGTACCGCGCGCTGCTTTCGGAGGATCCCGGAAATCACCTCTGGCACGCCAGGTTGGGAGGGGCGCTGCTGGAGCGGGCCCTGGAGGACAGCCTGTTCGAGGTGGATTCCACCTCGCCCGTTGACGCCGCACAGCTCCAGGAGTCCGAGATCCATCTCCGCGAAGCGATCCGGCTGCGCCCCGACCATCTCGGGGCCCGTCAGCTGCTGGCGCTCCTGCTGACCCGCCGGCAGCGGCATGCGGAGGCCATCGCCCACCTCGAATACGTGCGGGAAGAGGTGCCGGAAGATCCCTATCCGCACCTGTTTCTCGGCATGCTGAAGGAACGGGTCGGGAAGGAGGCAGAGGCCCGGCGTCATCGCGAAACCTACGCCAGGCTGAGTCGAGGCAAACAGCTCGAGAGCGTGGCGAAGGCGGGTTTCGCGCGGCTCCTGGACGGCGTGATGCCCAATCTCCAGCCCCCCAGGTAACGCATGCACCGGGTGATGGTACTGGTCCTGACGTGCGGGATTGCCTGTGCTCCGTCCGAGGACCAGGATACCGCTCCCCCGGCACCGCAAACCGCACCATCCGGCCTCCCTCCGCAGCCCGGCCACCAGCCGGGGGCGGAGGTGCGTTTCGCCGACGTGACCGCGGCTTCGGGCCTGGACTTCGCACACGTCTCCGGCGATGCCGGGCAGCGGTTCATTCTCGAGACGATGAGCGGGGGAGCCGCTTTCTTCGACTACGACGCCGACGGTTACCTCGACCTCTACCTCGTCAACGGCACGCGCGTCGAGGAGGAGGCCCCAACCGCCATCAGCCGCCTCTACCGCAACGTCCCGGGGTCCTCCGGCCGGCGACTCTTCACCGACGTCACCGCGCGCGCCGGCGTGGGTGGGTCGGGCTGGGGCATGGGATGCGCCGCGGCCGACCACGACAACGACGGCGACGTGGACCTCTACGTCACCTACTGGGGGCCGAACCTCCTCTACCGGAACGACGGCGACGGAGGCTTCACCGATGTGACGGCGCGCTCCGGGGTCGGCGACGACGGCTGGGGCGCCAGCGCCGCCTTCGGCGATCTGGACGCGGACGGCCGGCTCGACCTCTACGTCGCCAACTACCTGGAGTTCGACCTGGAAGCTCCCCCGAACGACGGCCAGCCCTGCCTGGCCTACCGGGGAATAGAAGGTGCCTGCGGGCCCATCGGGTTGAGGTCCCAGGCCGATCTGCTCTACCGCAACGGCGGCGGCGGCGTCTTCGAAGACGTGAGCGCGGCCACCGGGGTAGCCGGCAAAGCACTCGCCGGGCTGGGGGTCGCGTTCTGCGACTACGACGACGATGGAGACCAGGACATCTATGTGGCCAACGACCAGCAGGCCAATCTGCTCTGGCGCAACGACAGCGACTGGCAGTTGCGCGAGGTCGGTGCGATTTCCGGGGTGGCGTACAACGCCGACGGCAAGGCCCAGGCGGGCATGGGCGTGGACTTCGGGGACTACGACGGCGACGGCGACCAGGACTTCTACGTGACCAATTTCTCCGCGGACGTTAACACCCTGTACCGGAACGACGGGAAGGGAATGTTCGCCGACGCGACGGCCGCGGCCGGCCTGGACGGTCCGGTGCGGCCTTTCGTGGGTTGGAGCACGGCCTTCCTGGACGCGGACAACGACGGCTGGCAGGACCTGTTCGTCGCCAATGGCCACCTCTACCCGCAGCTGGAGATCCAGTCGACCACGCTGCGCTACAGGCAGCGCAACCTCCTCTACTGGAATCACCGGGGCAGGTTCGCGCCGGCGGCTGACGCCGGCAGCGGCCTGGACGTGGAAAAGGTCAGCCGCGGCGCCGCTTTCGGCGACTACGACAACGACGGCGACCGGGACATCGCCGTGGTGAATCTCAACGACGCGCCCACCCTCCTGCGCAACGACGGGGGCAACAGGAACAACTGGCTGGGCCTGGAATTGGAGGGAACATCCAGCAACCGCGACGGTATCGGCGCCCGCGTGCTCCTGAGCGCCGGCGGGCGAACCCGGACCCGGGAGGTGCGGCGGAGCTACGGCTATCAGTCGGCACACGACCACCGGCTGCTGTTCGGACTCGGGTCCCGGGAAGAGGTGGACCGGGTGGAGATCCTCTGGCCTTCCGGCCGGGTACAGGTTCTCGAGAAGCCGGAAAGCGGACGGTACCTGAAGCTCAGGGAAGGAGAGGACGAGCCGGTCGCCTCATACGCGGTCGCGACCGCGTTACCGGCGGCGGTACCTGGTCAGACGAAATCTCCCGCAGGGGAAAAGATGGCAGATCCGGCCGGTGACGAGACGTCCGGTCTGGCCGCGCTTCCAGCGCAGGCCACGGCCCGGGAGATCTACCTGATGGGGGTCGAACGGCACGAAGAGGTCCGCCACGAGGAGGCCGAGCGGCTATTCCGGGAGGTGATCAAACGGGAGCCGCACCACATGGAGGCCTATTACTCTCTCGCCGTCACCCTGTTCAAGCGCTTGGGACGGATCCGGAAGGCGGCCCGCGTCCTGGAAGAGGCGGTGTCGAAGGACTCGACCCGTGCACCCATCTTTCACCTGCTTGGAGCGGTTCGGCTGAGCTTCGATCAACCGGAACGCGCTGTCGCCGCTCTCGAAAAAGCAGCCGCGCTGGCGCCGAGGGCATGGGAGATTCGCAACCGGCTGGGCCTCGCCTACCTGCGCACGGGAAGTCGTCGCTCCGCGATCAATGCCTTTCAGGCCGCCGCGGGCCTGGCTCCCTGGGCCCCGACGCCGCACGAGCATCTCGCCCGCCTGTACGAAGCCCTGGACCAGCCGCAGGCCGCGCGCCGGGAACAGCAGCTGTTCGCGCGCCTGCGGCCGGTACAGGACCGCATCAACCGCTTCCGGAAGGTGCTCAGGGTCACTCCGGACGATGCCGAGCTGCAGTTCCGCGTCGGGCGGGAATACCTGCTGCAGGGCCGCGGCGCCGAGGCCGCGGCGGCGTTCGAGCGGGCGGTGGCGCTGAAACCGGAGTTCGCCAAAGCCCACTACGCCCTGGCCGGGGCCTTGCACGGTCAGGGCAAGCTGGACCGCGCCATCGCCGCGTACGGGCGGGCGTACGCCGCCGACGCAGGTCTCGTCACGGCCCTCAACGACATGGGGCTCGCCCAGCATCAGGCGGGGCGCTTGGCGCGGGCGATCGCCACCTTCGAAAGGGTGGTGCGCCTGCGCCCGGACCTGGCGCGGGCCCACCTGAATCTGGGCATGGCCTATGCAGAGCAGGGCCGCCGGGAAGAGGCAGTCGCCGCGTTGCAGAAGGCGGTGCAGGAGGATTCGACGCTGGAGCTGGCACGGAGGGCGCTTGGGCGCCTGCAGGAAAGGGAATAGTGGGCTGGTCCTCGCCGCGGCGCGATCCCTTCCATTCCACTGCAAATCCCGGGTTTCCCTGCCGACCTTCTCCAGGCGTATTGAACCGAGCCCACCATGGATAGTTTCCTTCAACCGCTCGGTGAACGGCGATATCAACTCGGGGTTGTCCTGCGCAAACCGTCAAGTTGGCGAGAAAGTCGACGAAAGCGGGAGAGCTTGGGATTGAAAACCGCGGACTTTCCGGTCCGTCGGGGCCGAGGAGAAGCGACATCTCTTCGAGACGCAACTCGAAGTTGACCAGGCACTTGTAATTGTCGACGAACAGTCGTTCAAGCATATCATCCCTCCGGGGGCGCCGCATCCACTAGGGCTTTCGTTCGGGTGCCGGCTCCATGCCGAACAGGCCGAACAGTTCTTCCCTGTTCATCCGGGCAGTCAGGTCCAACGACACATCGTCGATGAGCTGGTCGAACAGTTCCTGTTTGCTCTCCAGAATCCCGTCGATCCGTTCCTCGATGGTTCCGGCGCAGGAATACTTGATGACGTTGACTTTGACCGTCTGGCCGATGCGGTGGCTACGGTCTTCAGCCTGGCGCTCTACGGCGGGGTTCCACCAGCGGTCCAGGTGGAACACGTAGGAAGCCTCTTGCAGATTCAAGCCCAGGCCGCCGGCGCGCAGCGACAGGATCAGCACCTTGTGTTCGTCGCGGGTCTTGAATCGTTCGATGACGTCGGCCCGCTCCTGCTGGGATACGTCGCCGGTGATGGTGAGCGGAGTGAAATCCCCCAGGTATCCGGCCGCGGCGGCCACACCGGACGTTTCGCTGGTGTACTGGGAGAAGACCAGCGCCTTGTGTCCCTGGGCCGCCAGCTGCTCCAGCCGGTCCTTGATGTCGGCCAGTTTGCTGGATTCGCCGGATCTGGGATCGACGTTGCAGATCTGCTTCAAGCGAGTGATCAGCTCGAGTACGTGCCTGACACTGACTTCGGCGCCAAGAGACTTCAGGTAGACGATTCCATCCTGCTCGGCCTTGTCGTAGCTGGTGCGCTGCCCCGAGCTCAGGTCGATGGCCACCCTGCTTACCTGCTTGGGCGGGAGGTCGTCCAGGACTTCGCCCTTCTTGCGTCTGAGCTGCAGCTCGCGGTGCCGAGCCAGTAGCTTCTCACCCGGCCGGTAGCGCTTCGGAGCTTCGCAACCGTCGTAATCGACGAACTCCAGTATCGAGGCCAGTTCTTCTTCGTGGTTTTCGATGGGGGTGCCGGTCAGGGCCCAGGAGCGAATTCTTCGCAACCCCTTCAACGCGTCGCTTGTATCGTTGCGGTTCTTGATACGCTGGGCTTCGTCCGCCACTACGACGTCCCAGGTTTTTCGACGCACTGGGGATCGCGGGTTGTCTCCGAAATCAGAGCGCAGGGTGTCGTAACTGACCAGGGTCACGTCTCTGTCCGCCTCCCACTGCCATGAACGGTCGGATGTCGGACCGCGGATGATGATGGCGGAAAGCTCCGGAGCCCACTTTTCGATCTCTCGCCGCCACTGGTTCAATAGACTGGCCGGGGCCGCCACCAGGCACGACCTGACCTCCCGGCGCGCCCGGAGAATCCGCAATGCGGCGATGACTTGCAGGGTTTTTCCCAGACCCATGTCGTCGGCCAGCAGCAACCGGTTGTTGGCCAGCAGCGCCCGAACCCCCTCTCGCTGGAAAGGCATCAATTCTCCGGGCCAGCTCAGCCGAATGTCCCGGCCATACTCCAAAGGAGCAGCCAGCACCTTCCACAGCCGCTGTGCCAATGTGAAGCCGAGCAGAGGGTTCTGGCTGGTCGTTCTGCCGGCTTCGCCGGTCCCGGAAGAGAGGTCGACCGGGTATTCCGGACGCTCCGGCAGCGAGGACAGACTGACCACCGTGGTCAGCCCTGAAACCGCCGTCAGTGCTTGGACCCGCCCATCCCGCGAAGGCTTCAAGCAAGCCCCTGGCGGCCCGATCGAAAGGTTCGAAGGGGTTGTCCCGATCCGTTATTTCGCCGAGAAGCCGGCGTGCGCGCGCTTCTTCGACGGGATGGTCCGTTTCCCAAAGCAACTCGAAGCGCCTGTTGTTCGAAACGCCCTGTCCAGAGCCGGTATGGGCCCGAGCTCCGGGCGGGCGGACAAGACAGAGAGGCAGCCGGACCCGAAGGTCTTCGGCGAACGTCCTCCGCGGTATTTCGATTCCGTACAGTGTGAATCACTCGATATCTCTCTCTGTACATGCTATAAATTGTCCTTTGGAAAACCCGGATATAGCCTATTTTCTCCCCTGTCACTCTACTGCGTGGAGACCCTCGAAGTGTCGGGTCTCTCATAGACGAAGGAGACTGAGGATGAGGAACTTCACTCCCATTCTATTTCTATCCGTTGTTCTCTCGTCCATGGGCCATCCCGCGTCCTCCTCGGCCGGGTGTCTTAGCTGATTGTTACGGTTTCGGTGGTTGTTTTTAGGTTTTCTCGGTACTGCTGAAAGACCCGGTCAAGCGTTCCATTGTACAAGGCGCAGCGCAGGGCCAGAATGGCGTTGCTGTTTTCCTTATACCACCAAGCGCCCGACCGTTTCAGACGAACGTGGCCGATGAAGCGATGCGCCGATTCGATCGCCCCCGACCCGATCGGGTATCCGCCCTTGCGATGGCTGCCGAAATCGACCTGGTGCAGTCGCTTTTGCAGGTAGGTCAAGGCCGTGCCGATGGCCTCTCCGGCCTCTTCCGAGAGCGGCTGCATGCGCTGCAGACCCCAGACCACGCCGCTGCCCTCGCCGCAGAACAGGCGCGCCAGGGTCGCTTCCAGCCAATGGGCAGCACGCGCCGCATCGGCGCCGTATTGGGCCTCGGCCACCGCGTGCAGGTAGCTGCTGCAATGGTAGTAGTCGAGGATCTGACGGGCGCTCGGGAACAGCTCTTCCACCCACTTCCAGATCCACGGAGCGCCATCTCCGATGGCACACAAGCGCACCTGATCCTCCGGGATCAGCCCCGCCTCCTTGACCTGGCGCAAGGCCGCGCCGAAGGCCTGTTCGTTGCCCATCTGGTGCCAGGAGATCAGCTGCTCGATGCGCTCATCGTCTATCAGGTAGAAGCGAAAGCCCTTGGCTTCGTGGTATTCCCCCTGCCAACGCCTTCGCCGAGCCCGGCTCTTCTTGCGTCCGGGACGGGTGCCTTTGGCGGTCTGGGGACGACTGGGCACGTCGGCCGCGTCGATGGCCAACACCACGATCGGCCGCCACTTGCGACCGGCGGCGGCTTGCGCAATGCGATCCTGGATATCGGCCGCGTCCGGACACACCTGCAGCACGTCCAACGACCCGGTCTGTTGCAGCACCTCGTGAATCACACAATCGCTCATCGACGCGTCGGTGAGCTCGTCCAACAGTTCGGCGGCGCGCCGGTGGGGCATCTCCAGCCCCAGCTTGACCCCGGCCTGCTGCACGTCCCACTGCTTGCGCTGCGCCGACAGGCCCAGGGCCTCGTCCAGCGGATAGAACCCGTGGTGACAGCCAACGCAGTAGAAATAGGGACGCTCCAAGGTCACCGGCCCGAGCAGCGTCTCCACCGTGCGCGAGCGAGACGGGCGCGCTCGCAGCAGGCCTTTGCACTTGGGGCAGGCCGCCTCTTCCTGGGCCAGGAAATGGCCGTGGCGGCGTTCGACGAAGGCTTCCACCAAGGCCGCGGTGAGCCCGGAGCGCTCTTGAGACATCGCCGCGGTGATCTCCATCAACGTCGGCGCACAAGATCCGCGCTCGCTCATTTGCGTCTCCACCCGATCCAGCCATTGGTCCAAGGCTTCATGCGCCCGGCTTCGAAAGCGGTCCTGACTCTGCCGCTCCTGAAAAACTTCCAGAGAGAGAATCGCACTCATCGCTCCCCTTCTTTCTGAAATCAGGGGAGCGCGCCGCAGGGGATGCGGAAAAAGAAAGCAACTTACTGTAAAATATACACATACGCACCTGAATTGCGCTATAACAATTACTTAAGACGCCCCCTCGGCCGAGGACACGGGTTTCTGCCTGCCTGTCGATTCGGAGAGGCTTGACCGCCATCTGCAACGCCCCGCGGCCAAGCCGGCCCTGTTGAATGCGGGAGAGCCGCGCACCGTGCGAATGATCTACTTCGTATCCGATCCGCAGGCGTTCAGGCAAGAAGTAGTTGATAAGATGAAATCTACGATTCGGGAGGTGCAGCGTATTTTTGCCGACCAGATCAGGGCGCACGGATTCGGAGAGAGAACCTTCCGTTTTGAGAGGGATGCACAAAATGAACCCATGGTTCATATCGCATATGGTGCCGGAGGCACTTACGACCATTGGGGTGCCCTTGAACGTATTCAACAGGAATTCGATTTCGACACGAACGTTTACTTCATCGTCCTTGGCAACGAGGAAGACATTCAATTGCGGAATGTCTTGGGGCTGGGACTGCAATCCACCAGAACCGGTGGATGGGCGATGTTGAGACAATATATCGACCCCAATTTCGTGGCCAGGGCCGCCCATGAACTGGGACACGCTTTCGGATTGTGGCACAATTTCAACGATGGGGAGTACATCATGTCCTATGGCCCCGGGCGAAGCAGGCTATCCGAGCTCAGCGCCGGGCATCTGGCCGTACACCCCCATTTCAATCCTGATAGTCCAACGGAGACGCTTTCTGAGAGCGAGTTGCCAACGGGTCAGGTTCTTTCGTCGCGTTCATATCGGACAGGAGCGACAAGCGTCCCTATTCAACTTGAACTCAGCCACCCTGACGGTCTTCAGCAAGTATCTCTATTTGTTACAACACCAGAAACCCACTTTTCCGCAGGCTCTCCCGAATTGAAGACAGGTCGTCTATTAGAGGGTGTGACGAGTGCGATTGTTGACTTCGAGTATGACGGCATTATTCCATCGGACAGGGACCATACGAATCTCTCCACCCTTCTTACGCACAGGATGGAGTTCGAGGTTGTGGATATGCTCGGCAATATCGGCAAAATAGGCCTATCGCTGCTGCACAATTCGACCCACAAACTCGTCATCTCCCTGGACAGGGGAAAGAGAAATGGTGCCTATGGGGTGGCCTTTTCTCCCGATGGGAAAGTCCTCGCCTCAGGGTCAGAGAATCAAACCGTTGAACTGTGGAACGCAGAGACAGGCGAACATATCGCTACACTCTCAGGATATGAGGGTCGGGGGTATTTTCGCCGGGTCTACTCTGTGGCCTTTTCTCCCGATGGCACAATCCTCGCCACGGGAACATGGGAAGGCACGATCAAGCTATGGGATGTGGAAACAAGAACAGAGATCATCACCTTCGAGCATGGCGGTGATGAGGGGCGGATCATGTCTTTGGCCTTTTCGCCCGATGGAAAGATCCTCGCCTCAGCGTTGACCGATGATTGGACAAGTCCAGCACACACGATCAAGCTGTGGGACATGGCAACAAAAACCGAGATCGCCACCCTTAGCGGCCATAGTAATGGTGTCCAGAGCGTGTCGTTTTCACCGGATGGAAAAACCCTTGCTTCAGGTGCTTTTGATAGCACAATCAGGCTATGGGATGTGGCGACAAAAACCCAGATTGCCTACCTTCCCTATGAGAACACGGTTACTTCTGTATCGTTCTCACCGGATGGAAAAACCCTCATTTCGGGTGCTTTTAATAACAAACTCGCTTTTTGGGACGTGGATAAAAAAACCTTTAAGGATGCGTTTGAAGTAAGCAAACAAAGTATTCTGCGCTATGTGTCATTTACCCCCGATGGCGAAAAAGTTGTCTCCGCGATACAGGGGGGGGATATTAAACTTTGGGGGATAGACTGGGATACAAATACATACGAAAGAATCGCGGCATTTCAAGGGGCCAGCGGAGAGAAACTGTTTTCCTCTTCTGGGTCATTTTCCCCTGATGGCACAACTTTCGCCACGGCATTAGGCAATTATGGAAAGGGGGATTACACCATCGTCTTGTGGGATATGTCGCCTTATGTCACACCCGTAGTACATATCGCCGACTTCAACCTCAAAGCGGCAATTCGAGAAACACTGGGCAAATCGGGATACGGACCTATCACCAGAACAGACATAGCCCGTTTGACCACACTCAATGTGAGCAACCGGGAGATCCGGGATTTGACCGGTCTTGAGTCTGCAACGCAATTGACGCAATTGAATCTCGAGGGCAATCCGCTGAATCCGCTAGCCGTCAATACCCATCTACCAGCCTTGGAAGCCAGGGGTGTTGCGGTCTTGTTCTCGCGTATGGCTGAGGTCCTGACCAAGCTCTCGGGCGATAACCAGGAGGCGCCGTCGGGCACTCAAGTTCAGGACCCCTTTGTGGTCCAAGTTCTGGATCAGAACGGGGTGGTCCTGCCCGGAGCCGTGGTGGCCTTTTCGGTCACCGAGGGGGAGGGGACCCTTTCTGTCTCTACCGGCACCACCGACGCCAGGGGCCGCGCCTCCACCGCCCTGACCATCGGGCCGGGGAGTGGGACCATCACCGTGGAGGTGAGGGTGATTGGCCTGCAGCCGCAGATCTTCACCGTCACGGCTCTGGCCATCAGCGACTTCAACGGTGACGGAGTGACGGGTTTCGACGACTTCTTCCTCTTTGCCGAGGCTTTCGGCGGCAGCGACCCCCGCTTCGACCTGGACGGCAGCGGCACGGTGGACTTCCCCGACTTCTTCCTCTTCGCCGAGCACTTCGGGCAGGCGGCGCGCGCCAAGCTGCTGGCCATGGCCAGCGAGCGGATCGGCCTGCCCGAGGGACCGCAGCTTCGGCAGAACGCGCCCAACCCCTTCAACAGCCGCACCGTGATCTCCTGGTTCCAGCTGCACCCCGGGGAGGTGCAGCTGGAGGTGTTCGCCCTAACCGGCCAGCGGGTGGCGGTGCTGCACGAGGGTGCAAAGAAGATCGGCCTCCACCGCCTCACTTGGGACGGGCGGAGTGACCAGGGCCGCCCCCTGGCCAGCGGAGTATACGTGTACCGGCTGGTGACGGCCGAAGGAGCGTGGACCCGCAAGCTCACCCTGCTTCGTTGAAGCGGGGCAGCAGAGCGAAGCTGATGCAAGATACCTCTGACTCGCCAGCGGTTGGATGGAGCCTGTCGTCCTGTCCCAGGAATATTTTGAATAAATATGGTTTCCTCATTAGGTTCCTGTCTAGCGATACCGCAAGGAGGACACCTATGGCAATGGGACGTCCCCTGAAGCCGCTCTGAAAGGGATCAGGAACTTCCTGAATCCTGCGTCCAGAGGCTATAAAGAAGAGTTTGCGGGATACGTCTAATAAAAATAAGTCACCTTACAGAAGAGTCATTTTTGGAAATCCTCGGCTCCTAATTGGAACGGGGATTTTTTGTGTTTGTCGTATATCCGGCTGGCTCGTCACGCCTCCCCTCGCGAAGTCGGTTAATCATTTTTCAACTCCCATTCATATGTGAAAGGATTTTACGATGATGATGAAAGATCCCATGAAAAGTCCCAATATAGTCACCTTGGCTATACTCGTAACTGTCAGGACTCTTCTTGCTATACTGAGAAGGGCAAGAAACCGAAACCCTTAAATTGGAAAGGAGAAAGGTATGCTGCCCAAGTGGGTCGTTGTTTCGCTTGAGATAGTCCTGGAAATTATCCAGGTCATTCTCAATCACTACGCTTAGCTGTAGTAGATGCAACGGATCGGATCTGGTCTGCTGCATCTATTTTAGCTTGCAGGGTCTCGGGGTTTTTTTACACTATGTTATACCAGATTTTTATTAAATTCGCGGATGAGTTTTCTAAAATTGCGCTTGCGTAGTTATCGATATAAGTCCCTTTGCAAACAACGGCTATGTCCAGGCCATGTAGCGGGCTCAGGAATCCGGGGAGAAGTGGCGCTGGCAAATCGACATGGCGATCCGCCGGCAGTAATGGCTGGACATGCACGGTCGGTGAGCATGGCCGGACCAAGTCCTGCAGGGCGTCGACCACAGGCTCGGAAGCTTGTCGCGGACCCTCGGAACAACCGGATCAGCGAGATGCCGGGACGACTGCTTCCGCCCCAGGCAATGGCGTTGCGCGGGGGTTTCCGGTCCCGGTACCGTTGGACGAGTCGTGACGTATATCATTCGATCAAGGTCACGGCATATTTGCCAGGTACGTTATACAACACGGTCACAATAGAAATTTCCAAACTCGGCTTTAAGTATTGGAAAACGCAAAAGGTTCCCACGAAAAGTGGAAATGCTTGAGTACCGGCAAAATTCTGCTGGTGCCACATAATCTGAAAAGTCGCCATACGGCGAATGCCATCCTGAAAAATGCGGGAAGCACCAGGAAGATCTGATTCGAAGGATGGAGTCGACCCGATCTTTCCCAATTCAAGGGGACTGTTTCCTTCCCGTTTTCTTGATCTTTCTGACTGAACCCCCGCTTCAGACCCGCTCCGCCCGCGGCTGCGCCTTCCCGTGGATGTGGTCCCAGAGGTGGCCGCGGCGCTTCTCCCCTTCCATGGTGGTCTCGAAATAGACCGCCCGCACCGGCTCGTGAACGAGCGGGAAGTCGTGGTGCTGCCCCATCCCGGTTGCCACGCAGTCCCCTGCCGAAACCTCGTACCTCTTCCCTTCCGACACCACCACACCGCTGCCGGCGAACAGGATCCAGTACTCGTCGCAGTCGTGGAAGTGGCAGTCGAAGCCGGTCCGCTTCTCGTATGCCACAGGATCGCCCCGGTCGGCGCGGTCGCTCTCGGCCGCCTCGGCTACCGAGAACAGCCCGGAGCCGCCGACCTCGTCCCCCCAGTCGCCGGCCATGCGGATCAGGGTGGAATCCACGGCGACCTCGAGGATGCTGAAGCCCGGTTCCCCTTCCCCTTCGGGCAGGTCGATGTTGGCTCCCTTTTCGGCGGCCTGCTCCCTGCCCCCAACCGCGACCGTGCAGGCGCCCTCCCCGACGATCAGCTTCTCCCTGGGGCCGGCGCGGTCGAAGTCGTACCTGCCGGCGCCGGCGGGCAGGTCGACGATGTCGAATCGATGCAGCTCGCACCAGGCCGGGGCCTGGCCGCTGCCTGCGCGAAAAACCGGCATGGCTTTTCCTTCCTTTCCCTTGCGTTTCAGTCGGTGTAGGGGACCTCGACGACGCGGGCTTCCAGCTCCGCCCGCAGCTCGCGGACCCGCTCGACCACGTGCTCGACGGCGCTCTCTACCGGGACCTCCGCGGCCTTCTCCTGGCGCCGCAGCTTGATCTCGACCTGTCCCTTCTTCAGCGACCGGTCCCCTATGGTTATGCGGATCGGCAGTCCGATCAGGTCGGCGTCGTTGAACTTCACCCCCGGGTTTTCCCCGCGGTCGTCGTAGAGCACCTCGACGCCCGCCTCCCGGAGGCCGTCGTAGAGCGCCTCGGACGCTTCCCGCACTGCCCCCGGGGTCTTGGCCAGTGAGACGAGGTGGACCTGGTAGGGGGCGATCGATACCGGCAGGGCCAGCCCGTTGTCGTCGTGATGCTCCTGGGCGACGCAGGCCAGCAGGCGCCCGACGCCAATGCCGTAGGAGCCCATGATCACCGGCCGCTGGTTGCCTTCGGCGTCGAGGAAGAAGCAGTTCATCGCCTCGGAATAGCGGGTGCCGAGCTGAAAGATGTTGCCGACCTCGACGCCCCGGCTCACCTGCAGGAGGCCGCCGCACTCCCGGCAGGCCGCCCCCTCCCCCACCGCGGCGATGTCGGCGACCACTGCGGCCTCCCAGTCGCGGCCGTAGTTGACGTTGCGCAGGTGGTACCCCTCCTCGTTGGCCCCGGACACGAGATTGGCCGCTCCGGGGATCGAGTCGTCGGCGACCACCAGGGCGTTTGCGACCCCCATCGGCGACGCGTACCCCGGCACGGCGCCGCTCGCCAGGATCTCCTCGTCGTGGGCCGGGCGCAGGGACAGGGCCCCGGCGGCATTGGCGAGCTTGGTCTCGTTGACCTCCATGTCGCCGCGGATCACCGCCAGGATCAGCCGCTCCTCCTGCTCCTCCTCCGATTCGCCCCGGAACCTGCCCATCACGAACAGGGCCTTGGCCGTCCGGTTTTCGGGGATCTCGAGGAGCCGGGCGAGGGCCTCGATGGTCGGGGTGTCCGGCGTCGCCACCCGCTCGACCGGCTGCGCCTCCTCCGGCTCCGGCGCGGCCTTGGCGAACTGGGCGACCTGGCCGTTGGCGGAGTACCCGCACCCGGGGCAGTGGACGATGCTGTCCTCGCCGACCCCGGTGAGGTAGATGTACTCGTGGGAGAGCTTGCCCCCCATCATGCCGACGTCGGCCTTGACGGCGATGGTCGGGATGCCGCAGCGGTTGAAGATGTTGAAGTAGGCCTGGAAATGGTCGCGGTACTGCTTCTCCAGCCCGGCCTCGTCGGCGTCGAGGGAGTAGCTGTCCTTCATGGTGAACTCGCGCACCCGCAGCAGCCCGGAGCGCGGCCGCGGGTCGTCGCGCCACTTCGTCTGCAGGTGGTAGAGGAGCTGCGGCAGCTGCCGGTACGACTTGATCTCCCGGCGCACGAGGTCGGCGACCACCTCCTCGTGGGTCATGGCGAGGACCATGTCCCGGTCCGAGCGGTCGCTGAAGCGGCCCATCTCCGCGTCGATGTCGTACCAGCGGCCGGTCTCCTTCCAGATGTCGGCCGGGTGCACGACCGGCATGGTGATCTCCTGGCCGCCGATGGCGTCGATCTCCTCGCGGATGATCGCCTCGATCTTGTCGAAGGCGCGGCGCGCCAGCGGCAGGTAGCTGAAGATCCCGCTCGCCAGCTGGCGGATGTAGCCGGCCCGCAGCAGCAGCACGTGGCTGGCGACCTCGGCGTCTGCCGGGGCCTCGCGCAGCGTCTGGCTGAACAGGGTGCTCTTTCTCATCGTCAGTTCTTCCTTTCCTTGCGGACCAGGGCCAGCAGCGACTTGTACATCGCGTACACGGATACGGCGACCCAGGTAAAGGCGATGGGGTAGGCCAGCGGCGGCGCCCCCCAGTAGGCGGCGAGTATGCCGGCGTCGGTCTGCTCGGGGTACATCCACAGGTCGGTGCGGAAGTCGTGGAGGCTGTAGATGCAGAGCATCACCCCGAGCCAGACGGCGCCCGCGGTCCCGGCGCGCTGGCTCTTGATCGCCAGGAGGACGAACACCAGGCCGCCGAAGATCCCGAAGTAGAAGTCGCCGGCTCCGGCCGGGGTGTACCAGATCGTCATCCCCATGGTGGCGGCGCCGATGAAGAGCAGGCCCAGCCTCTGCACCTGCGGGAAGCAGCCGGCGTAGATCAGCAGCGCTCCGAGCAGGGCGGAGCCGACGTACCCGGCCGAGCTGATGACGGGGAAGATGCCGCCCCGGGTAAGGGTGTGGCCCGACTCCTCCCAGGCGGTGCGGATCTCGACGACCTCGCCGTCGGTCAGCAGGGCGGCGCCGGCGTGGCAGACCTCGTGCACCATCACCACGAAGACGCGGAAGGGCTTGATCAGGAGGGTGTCCCAGAAGACGAGCACCACCAGGGTCGAAACCAGGTGGTAGCGGAAGCGCCAGAAGACCCCGGCGGCGCGCGAGATCCTCTTCTTCACCGGCACGGCCTGAAGGCCTCCCCGGCGGCTGCCCAGTCTTTACCCGGCCTTCCCTGGAATTTCGCGAGAGTCATGCCGACAAGACCCGTACCGGTCCCTTACCCGGCCAGTTCCTCGGCTCTCGAGGCGATGCGCCCGCCGATCAGCGCTACCGCCTCGGCAACCGCCATCGAGTCGAGCTGCTCGCCGGAGCGCAGGCGGATCGACACTTCCCCGTTCTCGACCTCGCGGTCCCCGGCGATCAGCATGTAGGGGACCTTCTGCGTCTGCGCCGCGCGGATGCGGTAACCGAGGGTGTTGTCCCCCTCGACTTCGGCGCGCACTCCGGCCGCGGCCAGGGCGGCCCCCACTCCCGCGGCGTACGCGGCGTGGCCTTCCCCGATCGGCAGCACCACCGCCTGCACCGGGGCGAGCCAGGGCGGGAAGGCCCCGGCGTAATGCTCGATGAGGAAGCCGATGGTGCGCTCGTGGGTCCCCAGCGGGGCGCGGTGAATGCAGATCGGCGTCTCCTGGCCCCCCTCGGCACTGGTGTAGACGAGCCCGTAGCGGGCCGGCACCGCGAAATCGACCTGGTTGGTGGCGATCGAGAACTCGCGGCCGATGGCGCTCCAGACCTCGACGTCGATCTTGGGGCCGTAGAAGGCCGCATCCCCGGCGACCTCGACGTGGTTGATGCCGCCGTTGGCGAGGGCGCGGCGCACCCGCTCCTCGGTCTCGAGCCAGAGCTCCGGCTCGTCGACGTACTTCTTTCCGAGGTCCTGCGGTTCGTGGGTGCTGAAGCGCATCACGTACTTGTCGATGCCGAACAGCTCGAAGTAGCCGAGGTACATGCGGCAGACGGCGAGGAACTCCTCCTCGAACTGGCCGAGGGTGCAGTAGATGTGGGCGTCGTTCATCTGCATCGAGCGCACCCGCATCAGCCCGAACAGCTCCCCGGACTGCTCGTAGCGGTAGCAGGTCCCGTACTCGGCGAGCCGCAGCGGCAGGTCACGGTAGCTGCGCGGGACCGACCCGTACACCTTGTGGTGGTGGGGGCAGTTCATCGGCTTGAGGTAGTAGTTCACCCCCTCCAGCTCCATCGGCGGGAACATCGACTCGGCGTAGTAGGGCAGGTGGCCGCTGCGCACGAACATCGAATCCTTGCAGATGTGGGGGGTGCGCACCTGCAGGTACCCGGCCTCGCGCTCCGTCTCCTTGGCCAGCCGTTCCAGCTCCTCGATCAGGACCGTCCCCTTCGGCTGCCACAGCGGCAGGCCGGGGCCGACCTCGTCGTCGAAGAAGAACAGCTCGAGGTCCTGCCCGAGGCGGCGGTGGTCCCGCTTCTTCGCCTCCTCCAGCATGGTCAGGTGCCCGTCGAGGGCCTCGCGGGTGGCGAACGCGGTGCCGTAGATCCGCTGCAGCATCTTGTTGTTCTCGTCGCCGCGCCAGTAGGCGCCGGCCAGCGACAGCAGCTTGAAGTGCCTGACCTGCCCGGTGCTGAGCATGTGCGGCCCGCGGCAGAGATCGGTGAAGTCGCCGTCGCGGTAGAACGACAGGGTCTCCCCCGGCTCGAGGTCGGCGATGATCTCGAGCTTGTAGGGATCCTCCTCGACGAAGGCGACCGCCTCCTCCGGCGGCAGGGTGAAGCGCTCGAACCGGTGGTTCTGCTTGACGATCCGCTTCATCTCCTTCTCGATGCGCCCGAGGTCGTCAGGGGTGAAGGAGGCCTCGCAGTCGAAGTCGTAGTAGAAGCCGTCGGCGATCGCCGGGCCGATGGCCAGCCGCACTCCGGGAAAGAGCCGGAGGACCGCCTGCGCCATCACGTGGGCGACGCTGTGGCGGTAGATCCAGGCCGCTTCCTCGGAATCCCAGGGAATCAGCTCGACCTCGGCGTCATCGGGGAGCTCGGTGTGGAAGTCGATCCGCTCGCCGCCGGCGCGGGCCCCGATGTATTCGCGCAGAATCTTCTTGTCGAGAGAGAGGAGGACCTCCTTCAGGGAGCCCCCTCCCTCGTGCTCCAGCAGGTTTCCGTGTCTGTCGGTGATTTTCATTTTATTTTTCCTATATTGCTTAGCCCACTCCGGTTCTTACATGTTTCCCGATCCGGTATAGTTGCTTGAGGAATTCCCGAGTATCTAAGAAGTAATTGGGATACGCCCTACGTAATTGTTCAATCGGACCAGCGGAAACCAACACGGCCTGTATCAATTCACCGTCCGCAATTCTGTGTTCAATTTGCCCATAATGTCTGCTTGCAGTCCCAAGGTCTTCTTTTTTATAGCTATATATCGAAACCTTTTTTTCTGTCGGATCAAGAACAATAAGGTGATACCCCCCTGTTTTCATATTGGTTTGAACACGCTTTGCTGCGACGGTATAAGCGAGTAAACTGTCTCGTACACCCAGCTGGCGGGCGGTTTCTACTACCAAGGCAAATGTCTCTTCCCTAGACAATCCTTGGTATTTCGGGATGGCAGGGGTTTTCTCCAAGTGAGCAAATGCCGATCCGACTAAAGAAAAAAAATCGAGCCATGGCTTTGGACCTTCACTCGATTTCAAGGCGTGTTTAAGAAAAGTTCCCATAGTTTCAACGGCTGTCGCCCAGGCATGCTGCAACTTTGTCCGAATCTGAAGCTCAAGGAGAAGGCCGTCGTATTCTGGAGCGCGTTGGTTTTTATACCGATATATAAGGTGGACACTTCTGTATCCAGAAACCTTGGGATCAGAAATATAGTCACGGGAGGTCACAAGCTCATGTTGAAATCGACTACTTCTATAATTTTCCTCTAACAAACGTACTCTTTTTAAGGTAGAAACCACCGCTCTTATTCCCCCTACGTCCTGCATTCGCGCCAGCTGCATGCCCTCCAAGCGACGAAGTTTCTCGGTGATAGAAGGCATTCGCTTGAGCCGCTGGGCCACCAAGGCGTTACGGTCGATAGATCTCAGCTTATTGCGTAATGTAGCCTGGAAGGTATTTATGGGATAACCGTGGCAGGATCGCCAGTGGTTCACTACCTCAAACGCCCAATGGGATTGATCCAAATCGATAGAGTCCTCAATGAGGATCCTTCCAGCCCTATTAATCTGGGTCTTCGAGTCGGATGGTATAGGCCAGGCCATAGTCAATCCTCGTATTTATTTGGACAACGATCCAAGAAAAAATAAGTGCCGCCAACGTCCATTGGAGTCACCTCCTATTCACCAATTTGGAATTGGAGAATACTGCAACTAAGTACAAATCAATTCGCTTCTGGATAAACTGTAACCTAATTCCACAAAGAACCCGAAAAGGTTCCGAAATAAAACCGCAATTCGACCATTTCATTGTCAATGCAAACCTGGGGCTGCCCGAACCATCGATGCCCAACCTACCACCCGATGGCGTAACCGATGCTACCCTTGGCCGAAGCCGCCCCTGAAATCACCCCGGATTCCCCGTCGCGGCGGATCGCCAGCACCTTGCCGTTCGACCAGCCCGGACGCGGCGACACGCGGTGCCCGCGCCGCTCCAGCTCCTCCAGCACCTCAGCCGGAATCCTCTCCTCCGCGGCCACCTCCCCGGGAAACCCGGCGCGCGGGTAGAAGGAGGAGGGGAAATGCAGGGAGTGCACGCTCGGGGCGTCGAGGGCCTCCTGCAGGTTCATCCCGAAGTCGACGTGGTTGAGGAAGAACTGCAGGGTCCACTGGTCCTGCGAGTCGCCGCCCGGGGTTCCGAAGACCATCAGGGGGTCGCCGTCCCGCATCACCAGGGTCGGGGTCAGGGTCGCGCGCGGCCGCTTGCGGGGCGCCAAAGCGTTGGGTCGCTCCGGGTTGAGGTAGAACATCTGGCCGCGCGTTCCCAGCGGAAATCCCAGTCCCTCGATCACCGGCGAGGTCCCCAGCCAGCCGCCGCTCGGGGTCGCCGCCACCATGTTCCCCTCGGCGTCGACGGCGTCGAGGTGGGTGGTGTCCCCGAGGTGGGCGTGGCCCAGCCCGAGGTCCTTGACTTCGCGCGCCGCCACCTCGAGGGCGCGGCGGTTGTCCTCGGCCACGTCGCCGAGTGCGTACTCCGGAACCCCACCGCCCGCCGCTCCCGGCCGCATCTCCAGGGACGCGGCGTCGCCGATCAGCTCCCGGCGTTGCGCCGCGTACTCCTTCGACAGCAGGGTGTCGAACGGCACCTCGTCGTGCAGCGGGTCGCCGTACCAGGCCTCGCGGTCGGCGAAGGCGAGCTTCGAGCACTCGATCACCAGATGCAGGTAGTCGGCGGAGTTGTGCTCCATACCGGCCAGGTCGAACCCCTCGAGCAGGGTGAGCTGCTGCAGGAAGACCGGCCCCTGCGTCCAGGAGGAGCACTTGTGGACCTCGAGGCCGCGGTAGTCGACGCCGACCGGCTCGTCGAGGCGCGGCTCCCAGGCCGCCATGTCGTCGAGGGTCAGGAGCCCGGCGTGCTCGCTGCCGCTGGCGTCGGCGATGGGATTCTCGATGAAGGAGACGACGGTCTCGGCGATCTCGCCGCGGTAGAACAGGTCTGCCGCGGCCTCGATGCCGGCCACCCGGCTCTTGGCGCTCCCCTCTTGGTCGGCGCGGCTCATCTTCTTGAGAACCTCCGCCCAGTCCGGGTTGCGCAGCAGCTCACCGGCTGCCGGCGGGGACCCACCGGGCAGGTAGACCCGGCCCGTGGTCGGGTACTGGTCGCGGTACTTGGCGGCGTTGTTGCGCAGCGACGCGGCCAGCTCCGGGTACACGGGGAAGCCGTTCTCCGCCAGGTCGATGGCCGGCTCGAGGATCTGCGCGAACCCGAGCCTGCCGAAGCGGGCCACGGCGAGCGCCCAGGAGCCGACCACCGCGGGCACGCAGGCCGGCAGGTACCCGTCCCCGGGCACCAGGTCGATGCCGTGCTCCCGGCACCAGTCGATGGTGAACGCCTGCGGCGACCAGCCCATGCCGCTGAGCTCGAACACCCGCTTCTCCTCCGCCGAGTAGATCAGCGTCGGCACCTCGCCCCCGATGCCGTTGCTCTGCGGCTCCAGCAGATTGAGGCAGAAGCACATCGCCGCGGCCGCGTCGATGGCGTTCCCCCCCTGCTCCATGATGCGGAAACCCGCTGCCGTGGCCAGGTAATGACCGGAGGTGACCACACCCCTCTTCCCCATCACTACCGGACGTGTGGTGAAAGCTGCCATTTGCGTCTCCTGTGTTCTTTTTTCGTTCGATTGACCGGTTGATTACAGCGCCCCGACTCCGTCGGTACCGCGCAACCGGGTGTACTGCGTCTTCCGTACGAGTCCCGGCGTGGCGTGCCTGGCAAGTAACCGGATCATCTCCGCTTGATCCATCAGCAGCCAGGTTCCTCGGCGTGGGGGCCCTGAGTTGGAGAGCAGTCTCCCGGACCGACCCGTCCCGGAGATTCTCCTCCTGCGAGACTACCATTCCTCATCTTGCGCCAGATCCCGGAAGTGGGTCAGGGCAGCCCGGCGAAAAGCGATTTCCTCAGGCGTCTCTTCACCTCCGTACACCTCGTCGAGGTTGGCGACAATTGCTGCTGCTGATCCCTGTTGGATGCAGTCTCCCGCCGCCTCCTGGGAGGAAAGTCCCCTGCGCGTCATTCTGTGTTCTGAATTCCTTCCTCCCGCTGACCCGGTGGATTGACCGGTATTCGCTGCGAACGGGAACTCTCCTCCTCCCGACCCTGCAGACCGTCGAAGGCCCCCAGGACCCCGCGGCCGTTGCGCACCGTGTTCGTCGCCAGCTCGACCGCTGCCGCTACCGCCTCGACGAGGCTCTCGCCGCGGCTCAGTCCGTGAACGAGTCGGCCGTTCAGGGTGTCCCCCGCCCCGACCGAGTTCCTCCCTGCTACCGGAACTGCCGGCACCGTGCCGGATTCACCGTCGCGGTCGGCGAACAGGGCCCCGAGGCTCCCTCTCTTGACGACCACCCACTCCGGCCCGGCCTCCAAGGCCGCGTCGGCCAGCGCCTCCGGGGAACCGGCCTGCAGCCAGTGGCCCAGCTCCTCTTCGGTTGCGATCAGCCCGTCGATCAGCTCCCACAGGCCGAGCATCTGCTCTGGGGATACCCTCCCCGCGAACCAGGGACTCGGATCGAACACCACCTTGGCGCCGAGCGCTCTCGCGCCTGCGAACAGCTCCTGCAGGGGGTCGACGTCCCGGCCCTCGACCCCTCCGTATCCCGACGCCAGCAGCCAGTCCGGCGCTTCGCCCGCGGAACGCAGCCACTCGACCTTCTCCCCCGGGTAATAGGCGGAGCGCCTGCGGCCCGCGGCGTCGAGCTGCACGACGTGGACCGCCGTCGCCTGCGGGGGCGGATCCGCGGAAACCAGGCTGACCCCCGCCCCGGTGAGCCAGGACGCGGCCAGGGAGCCGGGACCGTCGCCGCCGATGTTGGTGTTGAGGCTGACGCTGTTTCCGAGGCGCCCGAGCACCCAGGCAGGGGCGGCGCCGCAGCCGCCGAGGGTGACCTCGATCGGATCGTCGAGCAGCAGGGTGTTCGCCCCCCAGGTGTCGGCCGCTTCCGCGGGAAGCCCCGCCGGGGTGCGCACCAGCACGTCTAGGGCGCTGTTGCCGGCGACGTGAACCCGGGTCCGCGGCCGCTCTTCCGACCCGGGCCGCGACTGCTCAGCCACCGACCTCGTCCCGGACAGCGGGGAATTTCAGCTGCCCCTGCAGGAGGGACTCCGCCGCAGAGTCGCTGGCGGTCACCCGGTCCCCGACGCGGATCAGCCCGCCTTTGACCACCGGGCCGAAGACGCCGCCCCGCATGCGCACCGAGAGCATCTTCCGCAGTCCGGCGCGGGCCTCGTTCATGCGCTCGCACGGGGTGGTCTCCCCCCGGATCAGCAGCTCGGCCTCGCCGACACGCAGGCGCCGTCCGATGGTGCCGGCGAGGTCCCCGCCGATCAGCAGGTTGGCGCGCCGCGTCTCGGGCGGCAGGGTCCCGGCGAACGGGGCCGACGCCTCCTCCCAGGACTGCTGCGACAGCATCGTTACCGCCCGGTGGGGATTGCGGGGATGGTCGCCAGCCAGCCCCTGACCGGCCACGGCCTCGACTTCGGACAGCGGGGTGGCGGGCGCCCGCTGTTCCGGAAATACGAAGATCGCCAGCACTTCCCCGACGACCTCTTCGGTACGCCCATCGGCCATTGATAGCGTCCTCATTCCTCCGGACACTCCAGCTCCCTGCTCAGGAGCCGGGGGTTGATGCTGTAGTCGACGGGGATCTCGACGACGTGGACGCCCGGGTGGTAGAGACAGTGGCGCAGCACCGGCTCCAGCTCCTCCGTCTTCTGTATGCGGTGCCCGTGGGCCCCGTAGCTTTCGGCGTAGCGGACGAAATCCGGGTTGCCGTAGTCGAGGCCGAAATCCGGCAGCCCCATGTCCTGCTGCTTCCATTTTATCATTCCATAGCCGTCGTCCTTGAGGATGACGACGACGAGGTTCAGGCCGAGGCGGACCGCGGTCTCCAGCTCCTGGGAGTTCATCATGAAGCCGCCGTCCCCGCAGACCGCCATCACCTTCTCGTCAGGGTTGCAGATCTTGGCCGCCATCGCCGAGGGCAGGCCGGCCCCCATGGCCGCTAGCGAGTTGTCGAGGAGCACGGTGTTGGGGGCGTGCGCCTGATAGTTGAGGGCGAACCAGATCTTGTACACGCCGTTGTCGAGGGCGAGGATGCCGGTGTCCGGCATCACCGCGCGCACCGCCGAGACCAGCCGCGGCGGCAGCACCGGGAAGGAATCGTCGTCCTCGCCCTCCCGCAGCCGCACCTCGGCGTACTTCCTGACCTTGGCGAAGTAATCGAAATCCCAGGTATCCTGCCGCTCCAGCCGCTGCATGATCTGCCACAGGCTGTTGCCGATGTCCCCGATCACCTCGTGGCCGGGGAAATAGACCGGATCGAAGGAGGCGGAGGAAAAGTTGATGTGGATGACCTCGAAGCCTCCGTGCTGCATGAAGAACGGGGGCTTCTCGACGACGTCGTGGCCGGCGTTGATGATCAGGTCGGCGTGCTCGATGGCGCAGTGCAGGTAGTCGTTGGCCGACAGCGCGGCGTTGCCGAGATAGAGGGGGTGGCGCTCGTCGACCACCCCCTTTCCCATCTGGGTGCTGAAGAACGGCATGCCGGTCTTGTCGATGAACTGCGACAGCATGCGGGAGGTGCGCTTGCGGTTGGAGCCGGCGCCGGTGACCAGCAGCGGGCGCTTGGCCGCGGCGATCATCTCGGCCGCCCGGGCGACCGCCTTTTCCTCGGCGATCGGCCGCCGCGGCCGGTCTTTGGGAAACAGCGGCACGTCGACCTCCTCGGCGGCGATGTCTTCGGGCAACTCGAGATGAACGGCGCCGGGGCGTTCTTCCTCGGCGACCCGGAAGGCCTTGCGCACCGTGGAGGGTATCAGGGCGCCGCTGACGATCTGCCGGGTGAACTTGGTCAGCGGCCGCATCATCTCGACGACGTCGACGATCTGGAACTGGCCCTGCTTGCTCGACTTTATCGGCTTCTGGCCGGTGATCATCATCATCGGCATCGCCCCGAGTTGGGCGTAGGCCGCGGCAGTGACGAAGTTGGTCGCTCCCGGCCCCAGGGTCGACAGGCAGACCCCGGTCTTGCCGGTCAGCCTGCCGCGGGTCGCCGCCATGAAGCCGGCCCCCTGCTCGTGGCGCGTCAGGATGAGCCGGATGCTGCTGGATTTCCGCAGGGAATCGAGCAGATCGAGGTTCTCCTCCCCCGGGATGCCGAACACGAACTGGACACCCTCGGCCTCGAGGGCCTTTACGAACAGGTCGGAAGCTTTCATCGCTGTTGCCTTCTCCTTCAGGTGCGGGGATCGAGGTCGACCTCGAGCTTTTCCGCGCAGGCGGCGATCTGCCGCCAGGTCTCCTCATCCACCGCGATCTCCTCGCCGCGGCGGGCGTTCTGCCGGCGCTCGACCTCCCCCGGGATCAGGACCTCCTCGAAGCCGGCCATCGGCGGCGTCGATTTCAGGTAGCGGACGAAATCGTCGACTTCGGCGGCGAAATCCCCGAAAGGGAGGAACTGGCGCACGTCGAGCGCCAGCAGGAAGCAGCCGTTGCCGAGGCGCGCCCGCGCATGCCCGGTGGTTCCGGCGCCGCTGAGGGCCCCTCCGAGCAGGTCGACGATCACCCCGAGCCCGTACCCCTTGTGGCCCGCGGCCCCCCCGAAGGGAAGGATGGTTCCGCGCGGCTCGGAGTAGAGGTCCGCCGGGTCGTTGGTCGGCTTTCCGTTGCCGTCGAGCATCCACCCGTCGGGTACCGGCTCGCCTGCGTTGAGCTTGACCCTGACCTTGCCCTCGGCTACCGCGCTGGTGGTCATGTCGAGGACGATCGGGGCCTGCGGATCCCCGGTAGGGATGCCGACCGCCAGCGGGTTCGTCGCCAGGCGGCCCTCGGCGCCCCCCCACGGGGCGATTATCGCTCCCCGGCCGTGGGCGTTGGCCGCCAGCAGCCCGATCTGCTGCTGCCGCGCCATCTCCTCGACGTAGGCCCCGAGGCGGCCGATGTGGTAGCTGCGGCGGACGGTCACCGCGGCCAGCCCGTATTGGCGCGCTTTCGCCACCGCCAGCTCGACAGCGCGGCCGGCGACTACCTGGCCGAACCCCCAGTTGCCGTCGAGGGTTGCCGAGGCCGGGGTTTCCGCCACGGTCTCGACGGCGGCCGCGGGCACCACCTCCCCGTCCTCGATCGCCTTCAGGTACTGCGGCACCCTGATGACGCCGTGGGAATCGTGGCCGAGCCGGTTCGCCTCGACCAGGCGGGAGGCGACGGCGGCGGCTTCCGGGGCAGGGACCTGGGCGGCGCGGAACAGGCTCCGGCAGGTCTCGGATAGGTGCTCGGGGTGCAGAAGGGGCATTCGGCGGGCAGGTCGTGGCGGGTAAGGTTTCCCGGGTTCCGAGGGGCTGTAACTGTCTGTAAAAAGATTACTTAAGGAAGGTGAAACAGGGGGGCATCCGGGTCAACCTCGGCGACGGGACGAACCCGGGGGCGGGCTCGGACAGGCCGGGCCTGGCTGCGGGCCGGAGATCCGGGCGAAAGCTCAGTCTACCGCAGCCCTGGGCGCCGATCCTGCCACGGGATCTGGCCCTACCAGATTAACAGCGTCTTGAGAAACCGGTCCGCCTGCTGCTCGTCGAGGCGGGCCTTCTTGCGCGCCTTCTTCACCAGCTCCCTGGTGGTGCTGATCTTTCCCGCGCCATACAGCTTGCCGGACGCCGCGAGGATCTCTCCGAGCAGCCGCGCCGCCGCAGCCGGCTCTATCCCGGAAGCGGCCGCGGCGGCGTCCACCGCGGCGCGCAGTTTCCCGTCCGGCTCCTCGATCTCCCCCCGCGCCCGTTCGGCCAGCTGTCCCAGAAACATCCGCACCTTGGCGCGCTCGATGCCGATCGCCCGCGCCGGGTCGATGACGAACACGTCGGTGCGGCCGGCGATATCCTGCTGAACCAGCCTCGACAGGGCGCGCAGTACCTGGGTCACCACGGTGTCGGCGGCCGCGGCGGACATCCCTTCGGCGCGCTCGACCTCCCGCACCCATGGCGGAATCTCTATCCCGGCGGGGCGCGCCAGCATGCCGCGGTTTTTGGCCCCGAGGCGGCGCAGGGACTCCACGGTTACCGAAGAACCCGGGGGCTGCGCTCCCGCCTCCGAAGGCACCGCCGCGTCCTGCCGAGAGGCAGTCCCGGAAGCCCCCAAGCCCCTGGCGCGTGCCTCCCTTGCCGCGGCTTCGGCCTCCCGGGCCGCTTCGGCGGCAGCCTTTTCGGCCGCGGCCAGGCTGTCGCGGCGCGCCTGCAGACGGGCGATGCCGTCGCCGACCCGGACCGACACCAGGTCGGGTGCAGGTTCGGTCACCGGGCGTTCGAGCGGGGACTCCGGCTCCTTCGGCGGCGGCGGGGGAGGCTCCAGTCCGGGGGGCTCGCCGCTGAGGGCGATCCGGTGGCGCCACCAGATCCACTTCGAGGCCTCCTTGCCCGAGGCATCGAGGGCGATCTTCCCGTGCAGGGACTCCCTGGGTCGGTCGCTGTCGGTCACCAGGAACATGGCGTCCAGCACCATCTCCGGGAACGGGTGGAGCTCGAGCCAGGACCAGGGAAGCGCCAGCTCGTAGGTGTAGAGGCCCGGCCGGCCCTGGGAAGCGGCTTGCACCGGGATCCCGGCTGCCGGCTCGGTGCGCTGCCTTCCCCCCCAGGAGAAGGCCTCCCCGTTCCCCGGCAGCGGCGAGACCCAGATGTTCAACCCGGTGTCCTCCCCGGGGCCGCGCACGAAGACCTTGAGGTGATCGTAGTAGAACATGGCGTTCTTCTCGCTGCCCCTCGCGCGCACCTTGCGCCTTTCGGGGGGAACGCGGGCAGCGTCGAGGGCATCGTCGGTGACGGCGACGGCGACGTACAAGTTGGCGGCGTCCCAGCAGGTGCAGACATCCGCCTCGTGCTCCGGCCAGCCGGTGAATACCCCGCGTTGTCCGACGCGCTCGCCGGCGGGATCCATCGATATGCAGTCGGCGGGGCCCCATTCGTTGAGATCGCCGTCGACGGCGATGCTCCAGTCGACGGTGGCGACGACCCGTGCCGCGTCCTCGTCAGCGGCGAGGGCCGGCTCCCCGGCGCCCCGGACCAGCGCCGGAAGGAGGAAGAGAAAGAGCGGGAGGGCCCCGCGCACTAGCCGGCGCGGCCTTCCCGCATCCGCGATACCGCCCATTCCGCCTCGGGGTCCTCGATGGCGACCGCGTGAACTCCCCTGGAGAACTGCGACTGCAGACAGGCGTACTGCGTCTGCATCGCCGCGTCCGGGTACTCCCACCCGTGCAGGTAGTGCACCCCCTGGACGCCGGCCTGCAGCAGCTCCTTCGTGCACCCGAAGCAGGGGCGCATCGTCGAGTGGAGGACGGCCCCTTCCGTGGCGATGCCGAATCTCGCCGCGGCGAGGAGGGCATTCTGCTCGGCGTGGACGCAGATGCACAGGTCGTAACGGCTGCCCGACTTGTAGCGCTCGCGGTCGGCGCAGCGCTCGCAGCCCCCGTCGGTGCAGTTCGTCATGTTCGCCGGGGTGCCGTTGTACCCCGTCGAAATGATGCGGTCGTCGAGCACGAGAATCGCCCCGACGCGGTTGCCGAGGCAGTCGGCGCGGGAGCGCACCGACATGGCGATCCCCATGTAGTACTGCTCCCACGCAGGGCGTGAGTTCGGCTGCATTCGCCCCTCTTTCGATGCTGGTTCGTCCACCGTACCTTGAGGCCCCTCTTGGAGGCCGTTTTGAAGATATGCGGTTGCCGGCAGGCGGCCTACCCGGCTTCGGGCAGGCGGGCGCGCGAAACTCGGCGCGCGAAACTCCATGACTCTTGCGAAGACTGGAGACCGGAAATGAACCTTCCCCCCACCGACGGGGTCACTGTCGATCCGCAGGGGCTGCAGAAGCTGGTCGGCGACATCTTCGGCGCCGTGCCGGTTCCGGAAGAGCACGCCGAGCTGATCGCACGCCTTCTCGTCGACACCGACTTGCGCGGCGTGGTCAGCCACGGCGTCCTCCAGGTCGAGCGCTACGCGCGCGGTTTTCAGAAACGCACCATCAACCCCGTCCCGGAGATCGAGGTGTTGCGCGACGGGCCGGCCACCGCGGCCCTTTCCGAGGACGGCGGTCTCGGCATCGTCGTCGCCTCCGAGGCGATGGGCATGGCGATCGAAAAGGCCCGCGCCTGCGGAGTCGGGGTGGTCACCACGACCTGCCACGACCACATAGGCAGCGCCGGCAAATACGTGCGCATGGCCCTGCGCGAGCACCTCGTCGGCATCGCCTTCTCCGGGCGCAGCTGCGCTCCCTCCTACCCGGCGGAGGCGACTCCGCAGGGGTCGATACAGGGCAGCCCCCGCTCGCCTTCGGGACGCCTTCCGATGCCGGCCACCCCGATTTCCTCCTCGACTTCTCCAGCGGCATCCCCTGGGACGAGGAGGTGTTCGCCAGGTACCCGGAGCTCTACTTTCGCGGCGTGGGGCTGTCCCACGTGGCCAACATCCTCAGCGGCACCCTGGGGGGGCAGATGCTGTCCCGCTTCGACCGCCGCAATCTCGAGTTCACGGGAGCCGACCAGTCGGGGTTCTTCACCGCTCTCGACGTCGAGCGCTTCGTGCCGGTGGAGGCGTTCGAGCAGGACGTGGGGCAGCTGATGGGGGCGGTTTCGCAGATGACGCCGTTTCCCGGGTACGACCGCGCCGATCTCCCGGGAGACCCGGAATGGAGGAGAGAACGGGCCTATTCGGTGGAAGGGGTCCCGATCTGCCGGCAGGCCGCCGACGCCCTGGAAGCCCTTGCCGGGGAGTCCGGCCTGACCGTGCCCTGGCAGTAGAGGCCCCGGGAAACAACGATCGGTCACCAAGTGCCCCTTCCCATCATCATCTTCCGATTCTTCCGCCGATGCTTCCCCTCGGCGGCCCGATCCCGGCCTCTTTCCGGGTCAGGACACCAGCGCGAAGGAGGAAACCTTTGAGCGGCAAAGAGAGATGGATCATGGCGGGCTTCGTCGCCGTCGGCGCCTTCTACCTGTTCGAATGGAATGCCCTGTACCTGTACGCGGTGGCGGCCCTGATCTACGCCTTCACGCGCTCCAGGGGACGCTGATATCGGGACACTGATATCCGGGGGCGGTTGCGCCTGAACCGGGCCGCCTTCGCATTTCGACAGAAATCCCGGTTCGATTCGGCCGGATCCTCCCTGCGGTTTCCCCTCGAACCTGTCCCGGACCCCGGTTTCGCACCCGGACCCTCGCGCGGAGGGCATTCTGCCTGCCCTCGCGGCCTTCCTCCCTTTTTTCGCCTTACCCCGTTACTGGTACGACTCGGAGCGGTCCCCGCCGTTGACGTTGAAGTTCTGGCCGGTGACGTAGCTCGCCCCGTCGGAACAGAGGAACAGGACCACCTCCGCGACCTCGTCGGCGCTGCCTGCCCGGCCCAGCGGAATCGAGCGCAGGAACTGCTCCCTCACCTCGGGGTCCCGCCTCGCCAGGGCGCCCCGCCCCATGCCGGCGTCGATCATGCCCGGCGAGATCGAGTTGATGCGGATGCCGTTGAGGGCCTCCTCCTTGGAAAGGACCTTCGTCAGGGCGACGAGCCCGGCCTTCGAGGTGCCGTAGGCGGCGCTTCCCCCGGGGAGGGTGTTGATGACGTTGGAGGAGATGTTGACGATGCAGCCCCCGCCCCGGGTCCGCATCTCCAGAATTCCCGCGCGGCACATGTAGAAGGCGCTGTTGAGGTTGGCATCCATAGTCTGATGCCACTGGTCAAGTGAAATGTCGACCGCATTCTCGCCCCCGACGGCGACTCCGGCGTTGTTGACGAGAATCTGCATTCCCCCCATGGCCGCGGCCGCCTCCTCCACGAGACGGGTGCAGGCGTCCGGATCGACCAGGTCGGCCTGAAACAGCCGCGCTTCGCTGCCGGCCGCGGTCAGGCTCCCGGCGAGCTGTCTCGCCGGCTCCTCCCGGGTGTTGTAATGGACGGCTATCCCGGCTCCGGCGCGGGCGAGTACGCGGCAGATCGAGCTGCCGATGCCTCCCGACGCCCCGGTGACCAGGGCGGTCTTTCCATCGAGTCCCATGCGGTTGCCTTCCGATGCGGTTGTTCGTGTCTTGTGGGGAACTTCCGCAGGGGGGGACGCCGAATCAAACGCCTCCCTGCCGGGAAGCGACCGCATGAACACCGCCGCCGATCTCCTTGTCCGGGGCGCCATCGCCGCGCTCGGAATCCTCCTGCTGGTTCTGCTGATACCGGCCGCCCGCGACGCCTGCTGGGGACTGCTCTTTCTCAGGGACTTCGTCGCCGGAGAGCGCACCACCCTGTTCGACCGCCTCACTCCCGAAGCGAAGGTCAGCAGCAGTGAGCTGGCGGCAGAAGGCGGCCTGCGCATCCCATTCGACTTCTACAGCCCGCGTCCGGCCGCGGAGCTGGTCGCCGACGGGGAGCGCCTGCCGGCGTTCCTGCTGACCCACGGGCTCGTCCACGAGGGCTACCGCGACGCCCGCGTGATCGCCATGGCCCGGCGGCTGGCGCGCTCCGGGTTCGCGGTGATGGCCCCGGACCTGATGCAGATGAAGAGCTACCGGCTGGGGTTCGAGGACATCGATGCGGTGGCCGCCTGCCTCGAATTCCTGCTCGAATCCGCCCTCGTCGACGGCGAACGGGTCGGCGTGATCGCCCCGAGCTTCAGCGCCGGTCCGGTGCTGATGGCCCTGGGCCGGCCGAATCTGCGCGACAAGGTCCGCTTCGGCCTGATCTTCGGGAGCTACTACGACATGCGGCGCACCCTGCGCTTCGCCCTGACCGGCTCCTACGATGCCCCGGGGCTTCCCGCGGTGGGCGCCGCCCCGGGCAGCCGGCGCAATCGCTGGCGGCTCCTGCGCGGCAACCTCGACCTCGTGCCCGGCTCCCCGGGCCGCGCCGACTTCGCCGCCTTCGTGGCCGCCCGCGCGCGCTCCCCCTCGCACGACGACCCGGAGCTGCGGGCGACCTTCTCGGCGGATGAACGCCTCATGCTCGAGTTCACCGCCAACACCGACCCGGCCCGCTTCGACTCGCTGTTCCCGCGGTTGCCGCGGGCTTTCCGCAGCTGGATCGACACCTTCTCCCTGCACCATCACACCCCGGGAGTAAGGACGAAGCTGCTGATCGCCCACAGCAGCGCCGACAAGGTCATTCCCTACCCGGAAAGCCTGGCGCTGGCCGCGGACCTGCCGAACGCGCCCCCTCCCGACGTATCGATCCTCGATCTCTTCTCCCACGTCGACCTGAAGATCGACCGGTCGTCGCTGCACGCCCTGGTTGTCGACGTCATTCCGGGTCTGTTCGAGATCTGGGGCATCGGGCGCGCACTCATGAGCCAGCGCAGATAGGAGATCGGATATGGTTATGCGACAAAGAGATAGAAGTGATTACCGGACCGAACCAGGGATTCCGGGAGAGCGCGCTACAAATCAGCAACCAGCCCGTTGCGGCAGGCCGGACAAGGCCAATCATCCGGATCCGTCCAGGTTCCCCCACCGTTCCCGGACCGGCCGCACCCTGCTCTCCGGGCTCTTCTGCGCGCTCGCTGCACTGCTGCTGCGGCCGGCCCCGGGCGAGGCCTCGGCCGTCCACGAAAGCACCGGCTGGCGGCCGACCGCGGTGCCGCTGTGGAACTACAGCACCGACGACGGGACCGGGTACGGGCTGCGCGCCAATCTCTACGAGTACGACGGCCGCACCGTCCCCTACCGCCGCAAGTACTCGGCGCAGCTGTTCTTCACCGCCCGGGGGAAGTGGGTGCACCGGCTGCTGATGGACACGCCGCGGTTCCGCGGCGGAGCCGACCGCCTCGAGCTGGAGTTCGTGTTCGAGAAGGAGGAGTTCGCCAACTACTACGGCGGCCTCTCGAAGGCGAAGACCGACAGCCTCCACCGCGACCACAAGACCTTCTCACAGGCCTTCCCCGAGCTCAAGCTGAGGTGGATCCGGAAACTGGGATCGCGGCGCGAGTCCACCCCGTGGAGGCTGCGGCTCGGCAGCCGCCTGACCTGGTACCGGATCACCCCGAACGCCGGCGCCGGCAACATCCTGCATGAGCAGAACCCGCTCGGCGCCGACGGCGGCCCCCTCGCCCAGGTCGACGCCTCGCTGCGCTACGACACCCGGGACAACTACAACGACAGCTCCGCCGGCCTGCTCGAGGAGCTCCTCGTCGAGTACACCATCGGCGCCGAGGGGGACTACAACGGCCTCAGGGCCCACCTCGAGCACCGCCACTTCGCCTCCCCGGTTTCCGGCATCGTCGCCGCACACCGGCTCGCCTGCGACTGGACCGCCGGGGACCTGCCGTTCTTCGAGGAGCTCGAGCTGGGGGGCAGCAGCACGGTCCGCGGCCTTCCCCAGGCCCGCGACCGCGGCAGTGCGCGGGTGCTCCTCAACGGGGAGCTGCGCTGGCGCGGCCTGCGCCTGTCCGCGGCGGAGAACATCTACCTCGGGGCGCTGCTGTTCGCCGACGCCGGCCAGATCTTCGGCCGCGGCGAGCTGCCTGCCCGCGACCAGTGGCGCCGCGGGGCCGGCCTGGGGCTGCGCTTCCACTGGCAGAGCACGATCATCCGCGCCGACTACGGCTCCTCGGGAGGCGGCACCGGCACCTACATCACCTTCTCGCAGGTCTTCTGACATGACCGCAGCCGCAGCCAGCGAGCGCGAGTACCGCAGGCAGGTCAACGCCTGGTGCCTCTACGACTGGGGCAACTCCGCCTTCGCCACCACCATCATGGCCGGGGTCTTCCCCCTCTTCTACCGGTCGATGGCGACCAGCGCCGGCCTCGGCGAGGCGGACGCCACCGCGGCCTGGGCGTACACCACCTCGCTCGCCCTGCTCATAGTCGCCGTCATCGGGCCTCCCCTCGGGTCGTTCTGCGACCAGGTCGAAAGCAAGAAGCGCTTCCTCGCCTTCTTCGCCGGCCTCGGGGTCTGCGCCTCCGCCCTCTTCGTCTTCCTCGGCGACGACAGCTACCTGACCGGGTCCCTCCTCTTCATTGCCGGCAACATCGGTTTCGCCGCCGGCAACATCTTCTACGAGTCGCTGCTGCCGCACGTGGCGCGCCCCGGGGACCTCGACCGCGTCTCGACCCGCGGCTACGCCATGGGGTACGTCGGCGGCGGCATCCTGCTGATCTTCAACCTGCTCTGGGTCATGCACCCCGGCTGGTTCCTGCTTCCCGGCACCGGGTTCGCGCTGCGCCTGACCTTCTTCAGCGTCGCCGTCTGGTGGGCGGTCTTCACCGTTCCCCTGATGCGCCGCGTCGAGGAGCCGCGGCGGCCCCGGACCGAGGCAAGGCAAGGGAACGTGGTGGGGGCCGCGTTAGCGCGTCTGGCGAGCACCTTCCGCCAGGTGCGCCGCCACCGCCAGCTGCTGCTGTTTCTCGCCGCCTTCTGGCTCTACAACGACGGCATCGGCACCATCATCAAGATGGCGATCGCCTACGGGGACGAGGTCGGCATCGGCCGCAACGAGCTGATTTCCGCCCTGGTCCTGACGCAGTTGATCGGCATCCCCTGCACCTTCCTGTTCGGCAGGCTGGCGCGGGTCCTGGGGACCAAGCGCTCGATCCTCGCCGGCCTGGGGGTGTACGGGCTGATCTCGGTGGCGGGCTATTTCATGCAGACCGCCCTCCACTTCTACATCCTGGCGGGGCTGGTCGGCATGGTTCAGGGGGGCACGCAGGCGCTGAGCCGCTCGCTCTACGCCTCGATGATTCCCCGTGCGAGGTCGGCGGAGTTCTTCGGCTTCTACAGCACCAGCTCCCGTTTCGCCGGCATCTTCGGCCCGCTGGTTTTCGGGGTGGTCAGCCAGTTGACCGGCGGCAGCCGCCTCGGCATCGTTTCGCTCATCTTCTTCTTCGTCGTCGGCGGGGCCCTGCTGCTTTTCGTCGACGAGCGGGAAGGGGCCCGCGCCGCCCGGCAGGAAGAAGGGCCGGCCTGAGAGAATGGCCCCGTCCGCTCGCGGGGAGGCCCCTGCCCCCCGGGCGGAAGAACTCCTCGCTCCACAGCGGCAAACCCTCTTGCTCCCTTGTCGGCAGAAAGCGCTGCACATCGCTGCGGGCGACTTCCCAGTCGATTTCCACCGCATTGCCTGGAGGAAATTCGCGCAGCCTTACCGCGACCGAGTCATCGAACCTGCCTTACGGTCCTCTCCAGTCCCTCGAGATACGCCCTCGTCCGGCGATTGCTCACGGCATCGCAGATTTCCTCGAGATGCACGAAGGAGATCCGGGCGAGATCCTCTTCCTCGATCCGCAGGGACTCGGTGCAGAAACCCGGACCAACCCGCCCCCAGTCGATTTCCCGGTGCAGGTACACGGAATCGGCAATGGCGCGCAAGGGGGAGGCGATGAACGCCCACTCCCCGCCTTCCAACCGGGTCGCCTCGACTCCGGCCCGGGGATTGGAGGATGGGACCCGGTCGAATGAGAAGACCCCGACGGGCGTGGAATAAGTCCGGCTTCGGGCAGCCGTAACGCTGCTGATCTGGTAGAGGGCTTCGGGAATCAGGCCGTGGTGCCAGAGGGCGGTTTCCAGGCTGATATGCGACGGAGCATGCAACACGGAGGCAATGGCAAAGGGGTGGAGCTCCGACTTGCGGAACACCTTGTCCAGCAGGAACAGCCCCCGTTTGAGTCGCATAACCTCGCCGGCGGCGGCGGCCCGGTGAATCAACTGCTTCAAGGCCCCTTCGGACGCATCCGGGAACAGGTTGCGCACGACGGTACGGTCGAAGAGCCCTCCCGGGGGAGATAAGCGAATGACTTGCTCAGTTAATTTTTTCATCTTGCAGCGAAGTTGAAGTTACTGATTCCGTAACTCCGATGCAAAAAATGACCCTGCCGGATGGTTTCCGCCGAAAAACTCTTTATCCGGCGGCTCAAGAGGGATTTCCGGACCAGGGGTCCGGGTCGCCACCCGGCCTTGAGGATAGCAGTTCAGCCTGAAGGTCAGGAGACCGCTTCCAGGGCCTTCACCAGGGCGCGTTCGGTCAGATCGACCAGCTCGTCGATCTCGTCGCGGCTGCAGGTCAACGCCGGACCGACGGCGAACCAGGTGGGGTCGACCCGCAGGATGACGCCGCTGTCGAGCGCGGTTTTCTTCAGCGCCCGTCCCAGCTCGGGAAACGGCTCCATGCTGGCGGTGTCCCTGACCAGCTCGACCCCGCGAAACAGGCCGCGGCCGCGCACCTCCCGCACGACCCCGTACTTCCCCAACCCCTCCAGCCTGGCCGCCAGGTAGTCGCCGACCTCGCGGGCGTTGCGGTCCCAGCCCCGGGCGACGATCTCGTCGATGACAGCGATCCCGGCGGCGCATCCCAGCGGGTGCCCGGCGTAGGTGTGGCCGTGGGCGAAGTTCGACCCCTCCCCGGCGTCGAAGGCCTCACCCATCCCTTCGCGGGCCATCATCGCCCCGAGCGGGACCGTCCCCCCGGACAGCCCCTTGCCGCCGCAGATGATGTCGGGGGTGACCCCGAAGGTCTGGGCGGCGAACATCGAGCCGGTGCGCCCGAAGCCGGTGATGATCTCGTCGAAGATCAGCAGCACCTCGTGGCGGTCGCAGATGTCGCGCACGATGCGGAAGTACTCTTCGGTCGGGGTGATGATGCCGCCGGTGTTGGTGATCGGCTCCATGATGACGCCGGCCACCGTGTCCGGGTCCTCGGCGAGGATGACGTCCTCGAACAGGCGCGCGCTGAAGCGGTTGCACTCCTCCCAGTCGGAGAAGCGGTCGCGGAAGTGGGTCGGCGGGAAGACCTTGAGGAAACCGGCCGGCTCGGGCTCGAAGGGGGTCTTGCGCGCCCCGGTGCCGCTGGCCGCCATCGCCCCGGTGGTGCCGCCGTGGTAGCCCTGGTAGCGGCTGATGAACTTGTACTTGCCGGGGTGCCCGGTCTGCTTGAAGTACTGCCGGGAGAACTTGATCGCCGCCTCGATCGACTCCGAGCCGCCGCTGAAGGACTTGACGAAGTTGAGGTCGCCGGGGGTGACGCTGCCGACCTTCTCGACGAAGTCGAGGGTCACGTCGGAGGTGCCGTGCATCGGCGGGGCGAAGCAGAGGCGGTCCATCTGCCTGCGGATCGCCTCGTGCACCGCGGGATGACCGTGCCCGAGCAGCACCGAGTAGACGCCGCTGATGCCGTCGAAATAGCGCCTGCCGTCGACGTCCCAGTAGTAGCAGCCCTCGGCGCGCTCGACGATCAGCGGGTTCTTCAGGAAGTCGGCAGTCGCCTGGTAGTCGAGGAAGGTGTTGGCGAGGAGCTTCCGGTGGCGCTCGCTGACCGTCTTCATTCCCATTACCTCACTCCCCGTTTTCGCCGCAGAAGTTCACCGCGGTAAGCGCGTACACCCGGGCCAAACGCTCCAGCTCGGCGACCGGCACCTGCTCGTTCAGGGTGTGCGCCCCGGTGGCCGCGGGCCCATGGGTGAGGGCGGGCACGCCCCCCTTGGCAACGAAGGTGTTGCCGTCGTCGACGAACGGCTTGGCCCCCACCGGCAGCTCGGCGCCGGTGACGTCGCGGTGGGCCTGTTGAAACGCCGTCACCAGCGGGTTGTCGAGGCCGATCTCGAAGGCGTCTCCGGGAAACACCTCCTGCGACCGGACCGCGGCGCCGCTGTTTTCGGCGACCTCGTCCAGGAGCCGGCGGAACTCGCCCCGCGCCCTGTCGGCGTGACCCGGGGTCACCCAGCGGCGCGTCCCCTTCACCTCGCACGAGAGCGGCGACTGGTTGTATATCTCGCCCCCCTGCAGGAAACCGACGAAGAAGCTGTCGCAGCCGGTGTACCTGTGCGTGATCTCGCGAAGGCGCTCGTTCTCGCGGTGGAAGCGGGACACCAGCCCGGCCCCGGCGGCGACGACGTCCGGCAGCCCCTGCGGCCGCAGCACCTCGTGCACCGGCACCCCGTCCCGGGTGATCGAGATCTCGAAGATGAACATGCCGCGGCCGGCCACCGGGAGGAAGTCGGCGAGGTATTCAGGCAGCAACACCCCGTCCCCGAGGTAGCCGGCGGCGATCAGGGCCTTCATCTGCCTGCCGTCCCCCCACGGCCCCTCGTGCTGGTCGTGGGCGGTCAGCAGCATCCCCCCGGACTGCGGGGCGCCGCATTCCCGCAGCACTCGCATCGCCTCCACGGCCGCGGCGATGCCCCCCTTCATGTCGGAGCAGCCGGAGCCGTAGAGCACGCCGTCCTCGACGCGCGGGGGCACGAAAGGCAGGTGCACGGTGTCGAGGTGGCCGTCCACCTGCAGGACGCGCCCGCCCTCTCCGAAACCCAGGCGCGCCACCACCGCCGGGGACTCCGGCCAGTCGCAGACCGGGCGCTCGACCTCGAAGCCGTCGGCCCGAAGCAGCTCGTCGAAGCGGCCGGCGACAGCCCCGGCGCTCAAGGTAGGGCTGGGGACCTCGATGAGGGCCGTGGCCGTCTCCAGCAGGCGGTCGCGGTTGACCGCGGCCTCGATCTTTTCTCTCAGTTCATTCACCGGTCGGCCCGTGGCTTTTCGAGGTTGGGATGGTCGGGTGTGAAGATCCAGGTTCCGCAAAACTTTTGGGAGAAACCAAGCCCAGACCTTTAACCTTCTCTTGCTTTCGCTTTTCGCAATAGAATAGAGAGACTGGCGGCGATCTGGTATTCGCCGGCACCCGGGTTCCGGTGGGAACCCTCGTGGACTATCTCGAGGGGGATCACTCGACTCACTCAAACCAGGCCAATCCGTACGGCTCCATCCGCCGGGATAACCCCGGTCATTGCCCGCGCACGTCGAGCAGCAGCTTGACCCCTTCCTGCCGCTCGAACAGGGAGAACGCCTCGCGCCATTCGGCCAGGGGAAGCCGGTGCGAGATCAGCGCCTCCGTGTCCACCCTTCCCCTGCGCATCAGCTCGAGGGCGCGGCTCCAGGAGGTGGGCTGCTGGCCGAACGATCCGGTGAAGCACAGCTCCTTGACCGCCACCGCCTCGAGGTCGATCTCGACCGGGGCGCCGAACAGGCCGACCTGGGTGTACTTCCCCTGCTTGCGAACCAACTTCAGGGCCAGGGCGGCGCCGGACGGATGCCCCGAGCACTCGAGAACGACGTCTGCGCCGTACCCGCCCGAGAGCCCGGCGACGACCTCCCCGGCCTCCTCTTCTTCCACCACGACGGCGCGCTCCGCCCCCAGCCGCAGCGCCAGCTCGAGCCGCTTGCGGTCCCACCGGCGGCCGAGAACCACCGCCCTGCCTCCTTCGGCGAGGGCCACCTGCAGGCAGAGCAGGCCGATGCTGCCCGGCCCGACCACGGCGACGAGGTCGCCTGCCGACACCCGGGTCAGCTCAACCACCGCGTGCACGGCGCAGGCCAGGGGCTCGCTCAGGGCCGCGGCGCGGAAGCCGACGTTTGCCGGCAGCTCGCGAATGCAGCGCTCGGGCGCCACGCACAGGGGCGCGAACGAGCCGTCGTGCCAGTACCCCATCGACTCGCGGCGCAGGCAGAGATTGATCGCGCCGCGGCGGCAGTAGCGGCAGGCGCCGCAGATGCGCACGCTCGGCAGGGCGGTGACGCGCATCCCCGGGGCGATGGACCCGACCTCCTCGCCGACCGCGGCCACCACCCCGCTGAACTCGTGGCCGACGACGACGGGCACGCGGATCGGGATCGCTATCGCGTCCTCGTACACGTGCAGGTCGGAGCCGCAGATGCCCGCGGCCTCGACCTCGACCAGCACTTCCCCCGGCCCCGGGACCGGTTCGGCCACCTCGCGAACCTCCATGTTTCCCGGTCCGCGCGCGTATTTGACGAGTCCTTTCACGCCGTTTAGTCTCTCCAATCCGCTTTGGCAGTATACCGTTGCCTCTCAAGTAGTAGCCCATTCCCACAGCTCCGGCAACCGGGAGTCACCCAATGAGCGACAGCAGATACAAGGCCGCCATCATCGGTTGCGGCCGCCTGGGACAGCATTACGGTTGGTGCTACCACACCTTCCCCGACACCGAGATCGTCGCCATCGCCGAGCACAACCCGGAGCGCCGGCGGCGCGTCGGCGAGGTGTTCGGCGTCGACGCCCTCTTCCCCGACGCCGACAGCCTGCTGAAGGAGATCGTCCCCGACGTCGCCTCGGTGGTGACGCCTACCAAGTACATGAAGGACGCGGTCATCGCCTGCGCCGAAGCCGGGGTCAGGGGGGTCACCACGGACAAGCCGATGGCAGCCCGGCTCTCCGACGCCGACGAGATGATCGCCGCCTGCGAGTCGCGCGGGGTCGTGTACGGAGGGGGCAACCTGCAGCGGGCCATGCACGAAGTGCAGGAGGCGAGCCGCCGGTTCCTCCGCAGCGGCGAGCTCGGGGAGCTGATCGGCGCCTCGGTGCATTCCTTCGGAGGCGAGATCTCCGGGGGCGGGTGCCAGCACATCTGCGTTCTCACCCTGTTCGCCGACGCCGTCGTCGAGGAGGTGACCGCCTGGGGGTCGCCGACCGAGGCGCTGGCCCGTGAGGACGACGGGCTGGTCGTCAACGGGCGCTTCCGCCTCTCCTCCGGTCTCGAATGCCAGGTCTTCGGCCAGACCACTCCCTCGAGGGGGGTCGACGTCTGGACCGGGGAGGGCCTGGTGCGCTGGGACTGGAACCCGCCGGAGGTATACCAGGGGTTCGAGGCCGGCGGCGAGCGCCGCCGGCTCGAGTTCGAGTACGAGAAGCACGACTGGCCCCAGTTCTACTACATGGCCAGCTCCCTGCGGTCCTTCCTGGCGACCGTGGCCGGCGAGGGGGAGCTCTACATCTCCGGCGACAACCTGCGCCACGCCCTCGAGGTCGCCATCGCCTGCAAGCAGTCCGCCCTGTTGGGGAACGTCCCGGTATCGCTGCCGCTCGAGGACCGCTCCCTGGAGCTGAAGCCGCGGACCTACCGCTGGCTGGGCGGGGATGCCGAGGGCAGACCGCAGGCAGTGTCGGAGATCCTCACCGAAGCCCCGGACCAACGCCGGTGAGAAGCGACCTCGACATCGCCCGGGCGACGACCCCAAGGCACATAACCGGCATCGCCGCGGACCTCGGCCTGTCCCCTGACGACCTCGACCTGTACGGCCGCTACAAGGCCAAGATCCACCTCGACGTCCTGGGGCGGCGGGAGCGCCGGGAGGGAGCGAAGTACGTCGTCGTCACGGCGATGACCCCGACGACGCACGGCGAGGGCAAGACCACGGCAACCGTCGGTCTCAGCCAGGCGCTGAACGCCCTCGGGGAACGCTCGATCGCCACCATCCGGCAGCCCTCGATGGGACCGACCTTCGGCATAAAGGGCGGAGCCGCGGGCGGCGGCCACGCGCAGGTGATCCCGATGGAGGAGCTCAACCTGCACCTGACCGGCGACATCCACGCCGTCACCTCGGCGCACAGCCTGCTCGCCGCCGCGGTCGACGCCCGCCTCTACCACGAGGAGCGCCTCGACGACAGGCGGTTGCGGCGGCGCGGCTTGAAGCGGCTCGACATCGATCCGGAAGCCGTCACCTGGAAGCGGGTCGTCGACATGGGAGACCGCGCCCTGCGCGACATCGTCGTCAGCGGAGGCGGCGAGGGGGTGCGCCGCAACAGCGGCTACGACATCAGCGCCGCCTCCGAGGTGATGGCGATCCTGGCGCTGGCTTCCGGGCTCGGGGACCTGCGGCGGCGGCTGGGACGCATCGTCGTCGGCTTCGACCGAACCGGAAGCCCGGTGACCGCCGAAGACCTCGGCGCCGCCGGCGCCATGGCGGTCCTGCTCAAGGACGCGATGATGCCCAACCTGCTGCAGACGCTGGAGAACAGCCCGGTGCTCGTCCACGCCGGGCCGTTCGCCAACATCGCCCACGGCAACAGCTCCATCGTCGCCGACGAGATCGCCCTGCGCCTGCTGGGAACGGGGTACCTCGTCACCGAAAGCGGCTTCGGCGCCGACTGCGGCTTCGAGAAGTTCTGCCACGTCAAGTGCCGCTACTCCGGCCTCGAGCCGGACTGCGCCGTCATCGTCGCGACCGTGCGCGCCGTCAAGTCGCACGGCGGGGCCCCTGCCAAGGCCAGGGACCGGGGGGATTCCCGGGAGATGGAGTGGCTGGAGAAAGGGCTCGCCAACCTCGCCGCCAACATCGGCATCGTGCGCCGGTTCGGGGTCCCCGCGGTCGTCGCCGTCAACCGCTTCAGCGGCGACACCGACGCCGAGGTCGACCGCGTCATCGAGGCGGCGCTCGCCCACGGGGCCGCGGCCGCCTGCGTCTGCGAGGTCTGGGAACGCGGGGGCGCGGGAGGCGCCGACCTCGCCCGGGCGGTCGTCGAATGCTGCGCATCCGGATCGGGCTTCCGGCCCCTCTACGGGGAGGAGACGCCGCTGCGCGAGAAGATGGAAACCGTGGCCACCCAGGTGTACGGAGCGTCCGGAGTCGCCCTGGCCCCGGAAGCGGAGAAGAGCATTGAGCGCTACGAGCAGCTCGGTTTCGGAGCCCTTCCCGTCAACATGGCAAAAACCCACCTGTCGCTTTCCCACGACCCCGAGCTGAGGGGGGTTCCCTCAGGCTTCGAGCTGCCGGTGCGGGACGTCGCGCTCTCCGCGGGCGCCGGCTTCCTCGTCCCCCTGTGCGGGCAGATCCGCCGCATGCCGGGGCTGCCTTCGCGGCCTGCCTTCATGAACCTCGACCTCGACGAAGAGGGACAGGTGGTGGGCCTGGCGTGACCAGGGGACGTGGTGGTGATGACGGAGCTGACCACGGGATGCTGACCTGGAGCCGTCGGGCCGCCCCCGCAGCTTCCCGATGATGCGCTACGTGCCGCAGTTCCTCGGCTCCACGGACGAGAACCTGCCGTTTCCCATCCCCGGGGAGGTCACCTCGCGGCTGCTGCCCGAGGTCCGGGAGCTGGTCGAGTTTCAGCCCCGCAACAAGGTCAAGAGGATCGTCGAGAGCGACCGGCCACTGGGATGATGCCGCCGGAGACCTGGCAGCCCCCGGTGGGTGCCTTGTCCTCCACCGTCATGCCTCGCCCTCGACTGCAGGGGCAACTATGGCAACGGGCTGTCAGGCAGTCCCCGGAAATGGATGGAGGAAAGAGGGTGGGAAGGGGCCCGGAATCTGCGCTGAGCTTCAGTGATTCCGGGGTACAGCGGTGGGATGAACAGGTGGGGCTGCAGCGGGCGGACGCGGCGCCCGGAAACGGTGCCGGCGCCCGCGCCCGTGAAACCGGTTCTACGGGACCGTCAGGACTCCTCCGCGGCCGCCACAAGCTCCTCGACGTCGTACTCCACCCCGCCCACCGTCACCGTGCCTCCATATGGAGGGTCCGCCGTCAAGTCGACAGTCATGTCGACGGTGATGTTCACCGGAGTTTCATAAGCTTCGCCGCTTCCCACCATGTCCCCCTTCAGGGTTGGCGGCTCAGCCTCGCCGTCGAAGGTCAACTCGCCGTCGAGGACAAGCTGTCCGTCCTGCGAAAACTCCTTCAGCGTGATCTTGTTGTCCGCGACAATAATGGTTCCTCCCTCCTCCCCTTCGATGGTGCCGCCCCCCAGGGCGAGTTTCAGAAACGCCTCCTGCACTACGGGCTGGAGCTTGACGTACAGGTCCGTTGCCTGCGCCTGAGCAGCCTCGGGGTCAACGGTACCGTTCTCCGGCTCCGTCGGACCGGTTTCCTCGTCGTCGCCGCACGCCAGGAACAGGGGCATAATGCCGATCAGCATCCAGGTATGGCGGCGACGGTTCGCAAGCCGTAGTCTCATGAAATCCTCCTTTGTCAAGTGCGCGAAATCATCGCGGCTCGATGGTCGTAAATCCGTTACAATAAAAGCGCATATGCAGACCTGTGCGAGCGATGCGGTCCATATCGCGGCCTGCCGCCGCAGGCCCATCCCGGCGATGAACCCGTTCCGCATCGACGCCCCTTCCGCCGATCACCTGGCCCGTTTCGACGAAGAGGGATTCATCTCCTTCGAGGACGCGATGAGGGACGAGTTTCGCGACGCCCTCATCGACGAGGTCCTCGCCCGCAATCCGGTGAGGGAATTCCTTTCCGGCGCCGGTCGCGGCCGGCTCGCCGACCCGACCCGCTATTTCGAGCGCCCCTGGAACGACCGCGGGCCATTCTCGGACGCCCTGATCGACGCCCCCCTGATCACCGCCCTGCTCGAGAGAACCGTCGGCCCGGACTACCACTTCTGCCACTCGGCGATGAACCTCGCCCTGCCCGGGGCGGCGTGGCAGGAGCTCCACCAGGACCACCACCACTGGAAGCACGACAACCCGGTCAACCTCGCCGAACGCGGCCGCTACTACATCCAGGTGCTCTACTACCCCATCGGCTTCGCGCGCGGCGACCGCAGCCTCTGCGTCGTCCCGGGGAGCCACCGCATCGACCCCACGCCGGAGGTAACCCCCGAGCGCCTGCTCTCCGGTGAGCTCGACCGGGAAGCCGGCCGCAGGCTGGAGCTCGTGCAGCTCGAGCTGCCCCCGGGAAGCTTCGTGTACATCAACGCCCGCATGTTCCACGGGGTCGATCCCAAGCCGCCCGCATCGCCGCAGCCTTACCGCATTTTCCTGATCGACATCTTCAAGCAGGCCGGGCCGCCCCACCGCTTCACACAGGAGATCCCCGAAGAGTGGATGGCCCGGGCGAACCCGCACCGGCGGCGCCTGTTCGCGCGCGAGCCGTACACCGAGGGCTGCTGGCAGCAGGAGGGGAGCGCGTGGTAGCGATCACCGTTCTCGGCAGCTTCGTCGTCGGCATCACCGTGAGAGTGCCGCGCATGCCGGTGCCCGGGGAAGGGCTGATCGGCGATCTCTTCGACCTGGGGCCCGGCGGCAAGGGGACCAACCAGGCGGTCGGGGCCGCCCGCCTCGGCGCCGGCGTCAGCCTCATCGCCTGCACCGGGGACGACCTGTTCGCCCCGGTCGCCGACGAGCTGTTCGAGGCGGAGGGGATCTCCCGCGAGCACATCCACCGCATCCCGGGGGTCAACACCGCGGTCGGCATGGTGACCGTCCTGCCCTCCGGGGAGAACGCCATCGTCGGACATCTCGGGGCCAACATGGAAATGCGCCCCGGACACGTCGAGGCGGCCGCTAACCTGATCGCCGGCAGCGACATCGTCATGACCCAGTTCGAGGTGCCCCCCGAGGCGGTCGAGCGGGCCATGGAGCTGGGCCGCAGGCACGGGGCCCTGACCCTGCTCAACCCGGCGCCGGCACGGGCGGTCGAGCCGCGGCAGCTCGCCGACGTCGACCTCTTGACCCCGAACGAGACCGAGACCCGCATCCTGCAGGGGCTGGCCCCGGACGATCCCACGCCGACCGAAGAGCTGGCGCGCCGGCTCCTCGATCTCGGGGTCGAGCGCATCGTCGTCACCCTGGGTGAGCGAGGCTCCCTGATCGCGACGGCCGAGGGGATCGTCGAAATCCCGGCGCCGCGGATCGACGCCGTCGACGCCACCGGGGCCGGCGACAGCTTCAACGCCGCCCTGGCCACCGGCTTGGGAGAGGGGCTGCCGCTGCCCGAGGCGGTGGCGCGGGCCAACTGCGCCGGGGCCTTCTGCGCCACCCGGCTCGGGGTCGTCGACGGCCTCCCGACCCGCGCCGAGCTCGAGGAGTTCATCGCGGCGAACCGGGCCTGACAGGAGAAGAGATGGGTATCGAATACCAGTACGCCGGACTGAGAAACCCCCGGTCCCCCGGGCTGCCGGTCGAGGTCTGCAGCGCCCGCCTGCATTGCCTCGCGTATGCCGAGTCCCGCCTGATGTTCCTCGAGGCCGCCCACATCATCAGCACCCCTCAACGGGACGTGAAGGCCCTGCTGTCCCGCTCGCAGTACGAGGACGGCCAGCACGCCGACCGCCTCCGCCACAGGCTCACCGAGCTGCGGGTTTCCCGGCGGCGTGCCTTCGAGGAGCCGGACCCCGACCTGGAGATCCTCTTCGACGAGGCGATGCACTCGCGCGGGACCGCGGAGCTGCTGGCCGCCCTGGCCCTGGTCATCAAGCCGGCCATGGTCGAGGCATACCGCCGCTACGAGCGGGAAACCAACGGGCTCGCCGACTACGGCAGCCTTAGGGCCCTGCGGGAGATCGTCGCCGAGGAGGAGGAGGGGCTCGCCCTGCTGCGAGCGGCGTACGGCGACGCCGTCGAGTCGTCGGCCCGGGCGCGGAGCCAGGCCGATGAGTGGTCCGCCCATCTCGGGCAACTCCTCGAGGCGGCCGGAGGCATCGACGGCAGCGGCAAGAAGCGGCCCGATGCGCTGCGTACCTGCCGCGGCCGGTCGCCCTACCGGGTACCCCGGCGCAAGGTCTGGGACGACACCTTCCCGAAGGTGTGGGACATCGAGCACGTCGGCGAGGAGGAGGTTCCCCCGCGCCTCGCCCAGATGATCTGCACCCGCCTCGGAGAGCTCACCATAGCCGAGGCCCTCTCGTTCGTGCTCTGCGAGACCGGGGAGCAGCCCTGGCAGTTCTACGTCGACGTCTCCCGCCACATGTGGGACGAGATGCGCCATTCCCTGTTCGGCGAGGCGGCCATCGAGGACCTGCTCGGGGACCGCGCCGCCCTGCCGCTGCGGGAGTGGGAGACGGAGTACCTCTACCAGCTCGAGCCGCTGCCCCTGTACGCCATGCTCTGCGACGTCGAGTCCGGCCTCATGAAGTATCCCCCCGGGAAGCGCTTCGAGTACGAGTTCTGCCGCGACCGGGCGCGCCATCCGCTGATGACGACGCTGCAGGACTTCGACTGGGCCGACGAGGTGCTGCACGTCCACATCGCCCGTCGCCGGCTCAAGGCCTGGTACCCCGGCTCGCAGCAGGAGCTGGCCGCGCTGGCCGCGGGCGGCGTCGAGGCCCGCACCCGCGCCCGCGAGAAGCATCCGCCGGCGCCCCTGCCCGACATCGAAACCGCCCTGGCCAAAAGGAAACAGCCATGATCGCGGCGACGATCGCAGTCAGCCAAGACCAGGTGGCGTTCTTCCGCGAGCACGGCTACCTCGTGATCGAGGCGATCACCACGCCGCAGGAGGTGGCGGAGCTGCGCGCCATCTGCGATCGGCTGTTCGCGGCCCAAGCCGGCAGACAGGAAGGGAACCAGTACGATCTGGCCGGCACCGACGAGGAGGACCGGCCCGCCCGCCTGCCCCAGATCGTCAACCCCGTCAACTACGACGCCGGGCTCCGGGACACCCGGTTCCGCGCCAATGCCGCGGCCGTCGGCAGGGGCCTGCTCGGGGAGGATGCCCGGTTCCAGGGAGAGCACGCCATCGTCAAGCCTCCCGGGATCGGCGGCGCCGCCCCGTGGCACCAGGACGAGGCGTACTGGAAGGAGGAGCTGGAGTACGACAGTCTCAGCGTCTGGCTCGCCCTGCAGGACACGACGGTGGAAAACGGCTGCATGCAGTTCATCCCCGGCAGCCACGGGCAGGAGGTGCTCCCCCACCACACCATCGGCCGCGACCCGAGGATCCACGGCCTCGAGGTGGACGAGGTCGACCCCTCGGCGGCGATGCCCTGCCCGGTCCCGGCCGGCGGGGCGACTATCCACCACTGCCGCACCCTGCATTTCACCGGCCCCAACCGGACCGGCGAGACGCGGCGGGCATACATCCACACCTGGACGGCCCCGTACAGGAAGCGGGAGACCCCCCGCGACTTCTACTGGCAGCGGACCCGCAGGACCGCCCGCGACGAGCGCCGCCGCAAAGCGGGGACCGTGTCGGTCTCTTCAGGGCGGGTTCCGGACTGAAGCGGCCGCGGCGGTCAGTTGGCGCGGAAGGCGATCTCCTCCCGTTCCCGCCCGGCCCCCGGCGCGGCCATGAAACCCCAGCGCTCGAGCTGCTCGAGCCAGCCGGCGCGCTTCCCGCTGTTGCCGGGATTCGCCGCCCAGTGGGGGTTGACGAACGGCTTCGGGGCGAGGGCCTCGACGCAGTGCCCGGCGCGCCAGCGCATCCCCTTCTCCTCTTCCGGGGTTTGCGGACTCTTGTAGTAGACGACCGTGCACATGCGCCGGCCCGCGGCGCCGCCGCAGCTGGCGTGCCACAGGCGCACGTCGAACCCGACCAGGTCCCCCGGCTGCGACGCGCAGACGTGGCTGGGCACGTCGCGGATCTCCGCCTTCGCGGGTGTTCGCCTTGTCGACCGCGGTCCAGAACGGGTTGCGGTGGGAACCGGGGATCACCCGCAGGGCTCCCGACTCGGGCCCGACCGGATCGAGGTAGTAGGCGAACTTGATGCCGTAGCAGTCCTTCTCGACGTCGATGTAGTGGTCCGGGTGCCAGCGCGAGTCCCCGACGTAGCGGTTGGCGTCGCTGGTGATCGGGAAGCAGTCCCCGTAGAGCTCCTCGGCGATCCCGTAGAGCCTGGGGTTCTCGGGAAGGCCGGCGAAGAAGGGGGTCTCCTCCCCCGTCAGCATGGCCGAGTGCCGCTTGCTGCCGTCGAACGGGTCGGCCGCGTACAGGGCGTTGAGGGCGGTCTCGAACTCGCCGCTTGCCGTCTCCATCTCCGGCGGCGAGAAGAACTGCCGCAGAACGATGAAACCGAAGGCTTCGAAGTGCCGGTGCTGTTCCTGGGTGAGCATCTCCCAAGCTCCTTTCGACGCTGGTAATTCCTGACGTTCCTTGTGTGCCGGGGCGAATAAGGAAACGGCTCGGGCGCGGAAAGTCACTGAGGAGAAGCCATCCGACTGCGGAAGCCGCCCGGAGGGACCTGAAGGCCTGACAGTTCCGGTAGTCCCTTGTGCCACAGAGTCCGATTCAGGCAACCTCGGCTGCTTGTCGCTGCCCGCCACCCTGCCCACTATTGGCCGCCTTGCCACCTCGACGAGAGCCGTAGAAAGGGGAAGAAACCGTGCCCAGCATCCGCGAGCAGTTCGCCGACGACCGCCACCGGCCGGTCTACCATTTCGTCCCGCCGAAGAACTGGACCAACGATCCGACCGGCACCTTCCAGGACGGCGGGCTGTTCCACCTCTTCTACCAGTACCGTGACGCCCCTTCCCCCGAGGGGCCGGGCGGCTGGGGCACCTGGTGCCATGCGGCGACCGAGGACTTCATTCACTGGGTCGACTACCCGGTGGCGCTCGAGCGCGAGGAGGGGGGCCCCGACCGCGTCGGCTGCTGGAGCGGCGGCGCCTTCGAGCGCGACGGCTCCCACACCCTGATCTACTGGGGCAATCCGGGCGGCATCTGCATCGCCACCAGCGACGACGGGTACCGCACCTGGCGCAAGCACCCGCGCAATCCCGTGATCGAGCTGCCCGAAGAGCCGGTGGAGTGGCGGCTCCACGACCCCTGCGCCTGGCGGGACGGGGAGTGGTTCTACATGGCCAGCGGCTCCCAGATGGGCAAGCCGCGCGCCATCGGCACCTCGCGTGACGCCGGCTTCCTCTTCCGCTCCCGCGACGCCGTCGACTGGGAGTACGCCGGCCTGCTCTACGAGCCGGGCGGGGAGAGCGACCTCGCCGTGCCGAGCTTCTTCCCGTTCGGCGACGAGCACATGCTGCTGTTCGCCAGCCACAACCGCGGCGCCCAGTACTACCTCGGCCCCTACGCCGACGGCCGCTTCGAGCGCCGGGTGCACGGCCGCTTCAACTACACCAGCTGGGACCCGGGGCCGGCCATGCACGTCTGCGGCGACTCGATCGCCCCCAGCTCCTGGCTGGCCCCGGACGGGCGCCGCATCGTCATCACCTGGATCGCCGAGGGCCGCACTCCCGAGGCGATGGCGAGGGCCGGCTGGGCCGGCATCATGTCGCTGCCATGGGAGGTGCGGCCGGGGCCGGACGGCACGGTGCGCGTGGCGCCGGTGCGGGAGCTGGAGGGGTTGCGGGGGATGTACCGCAGCCTGGAGGGAGCCTTCGCCGACGACGGCGAGCAGATCCTCCCCGGGATCGCCGGGGACACCATCGAGCTGAGGGCGGAGATCGATCCCGGCAGCGCCGAGCAGGTCGGCCTCAAGCTTCGCTGCGATCTCGACGGCCAGGAGGAGACGGTGGTGACGTGGGACCGCGGCTCGTCGCGGATACGGCTGGACGTGTCCCGTTCCAGCGCCGATCCGGAGTTCGTCGGCCGCGACCCGCAGATCGCCGGCCTCGATCACGACCCCGACCAGCCGCTGCTGCTGCGGATCTTCCTCGACCGCTCGGTGGTCGAGGTCTTCGCCGGGGACCGCGTGCTGCTGACCAAGCGGATCTACCCGCAGCGGGAGGACAGCATCGGAACCCGCTTCTTCGCCCGGGGAGGGAGGGCGAGCCTGCGGTCGCTCGACTCCTGGCAGCTCAGGCCCTGCCGCTACTCCAGCCTCGAAGCCTAGGTGCCTGCAGAATCGGTCGCATCAGATCCCGCGCGGTGCATGCAGAGCAGGGGTAAGTGGAAGTTCAGCAGTTTCTCATCGGTGTCGACCGACCCTGGTTGATGGTGCGGAGCTCGACGGTCGCCGGTACCGAAAGATGAATGCAGGTGCGTTCTTCCGGGGGGACGGAGGTTTGGTTGATCCTGGGCCAGGATGGCTGGGAAGTATACTTGAAAACTTTACTGCAGGTATACTTTCAAGCTTTACTTTATGCACTCTCCGGAAGGAGCTGAGAGCTCTGACACTGCGGGACCGCTCAGTCCTTGTGGGGACTTTCCCTGCGAAGATCTATTTCCAGAGATGCCTTGATACGGCCCCAGGAGACGGATTCCACCGCTGCGTCGCCGGAAACGCCGTCGGGGCCGAGCAGCAGCCCATCCAGTAAAGTGCTCGCATCATGCCCATCGTGCGGCTCGGAGCCGTCGGGCCTGCCCAGATTGTACTGGGCCCCTAGTCCCGAGTCGTCGTCGACATCGAATACCCAGATATCCAGGCCGATGATCCTTTCCTCGGTCAGCTGAGACACGTCGCTGTCCCCGGGGCTCAGGTGGTTCAGGCGGTCAAAGCAGGTGACGAAAAATTCGACCGACCAGTAGGCGGGGTTCTCGCCGAACACTCCCCCTCCACCCCGGGCGAAAGGGGGCTCCACCATCCACCTTTCGTCCACGAATAACGTAGTTGTAACCATGTCAACCATGGGATCGCCAGCCGCCCGGGAGACAGCCTGGTAAGCCTGGGCCTGCATGTTGTTCTCCAGGGGATCTTCTGCCTCTTCAGGAGGGCGTGAAAGGGAAAACGGCAAGTACAGCCCCCCGGTGTGGTCTCCGTCGACAATCAGGGTAAGGAGGTCACTGGGGCCGAAGCCGTATTCGTTGAAGTACACGTCGTCGGCAAACTGGGCGGCGACATGGATTCTTCCCTCCCGACTCCACCCCAGCCAGATGCGGAAATCGAGGTTGGAGGGGTCGAACCGGTCGTAGGAGCCATCAGGCGCCAGGTCGAAATCCAGGGGGGTCAGCACCGGTTCGCCGACCGTCTCCACCCAGTCCTCAACAACGGCGTCGTCCTGGTCCAGAACAGCCAGGGTCTCCTCCGAGAGATAGGTGATCGGATACAGGCGGTCTCCGACGTGCGCGGCAAGGGGAGCCAAATCTGCCGACATCACTGCCAGCATCAGGAGAAAGGGAAAAAGGGAAGAGCCGCAGGTCATGATCTCATCAAGACAATGCGAGTCTGAACCGGCTGGATGAATAAAAAATGGAACGACGAAACATGAAAACTGGCCCCGGGGGCGGCTCAGTCCTTGCCGGCAGGGAATCCTGGCTGCGAAGATCTATTTCCAGGGATGCCTTGATGCGGCCCCCAGGAGACGGATTGCACCGCAGAGTCGCCGGAAACGCCGCCAGGGCCGAGCAGCAACCCATCCACAAAATTGCTCGCATCGAACCACTCGGGCCACTCAGGCTCAGCACCATCGGGTCTGTCCATATGGTACAGGGCATTCAGTCCCGAGTCGTCGTCAAAGTCAAGAACCCAGATATCGAAGCCGATGATTCTTCCCTCGGTCAGCTGAGACACATCGCTGTCCTCGGGACTCAGGTGATTCAGGCGGTCAAAGCAGGTGACGTAAAATTCGATATGCCAGAAAGTGGGTTTCTCCCCCAGCACGCTCCCTCCACCGTGAGAGAAGGGAGGCTCTACCATCCACCTTTCTTCCACTTCACCGGTAGTCCCAGGCAAGTCGACCAACGGGTCGCCAGCGGCCCGGGAAATAGCCTCGTACCACTGGGCTTGCATGTTCGTCTCCAAAGGTCCTTCCAACTCCTGGTGACGAGATGGGAAGTCGTATTCACCTCCGGAATGATCTCCGTCGACCATTAAACCCTAACGTTGCATAAATCTGTTTGAAGCGGTGGTTGTGATCAGGCGGCTTCCTTCAGGATTTCGAGGAAATGCAACAGATCTTTCTCGACTTTTGGATTGGAGTTCAGGGTCAGGGTCAACTCGCCCTTGGGCTGAGTGAGGCGCCCGGCGCGTTGAATGAAGCGATGACGCAGCGTGTCCAAGGTTTGGAAGGTCCACGCCGCCGGCCGTTTGGCGCGCGAATAGTTCGATCGCGGCTGCGCCAGCATCTGCATTTCGCGTCCCAGATTGTGGGCCATCATCGCACCCAAAGTAACCATCTGGTTGCCGAGCAACCGTCGGGTGGGGATCAGATCCAGCCCGGCCTGTTGCTTGGCCTCGGCGAAGATCCCTTCCTGGGCGCCGCGGCCATAGTGGAAGAGGAGCACGCTGCGTGGCGAGTTCATCTTGTTGGTAACCACAACGCGGTACTCGTGATCGATGTGCCGGGGTTCGAACAGATCCAGTTGCAGCGCTTGCTTGGTCTGACGCGGCACCGCACGGCGCACAAACAGAAACCGGTAGCAGGCCGGCCAGCTTTCCGGTTTCCAGTCACTCTCGAAATAGGAGCAGTGCTCATCGAGGTAGCGCCAGCGCTGGCGCGCTTCGATCTGGTCCTTGAGTACGGGAAAGCGTTCGAAAGGGACACTGATCGTGCATCCGACGCCATACAGGTCCATGAGAGTGAGCGTGTTTTGGCTGAAGAAGGCGCTGTCCAGTCGCGACTCGAGCACGGTGGGCGCCAACGCGTCGCGCACCCGATCGAAGGCGTCCATCATGAACGCATGGGCGTCCTTGCTGTCATGGACGTTGCCGGGCCGGTGAAGGACATCCAGAAACTGTCCGGTTTGCGCCACCGTGCAGAACAGGTTGTAGTAGCTGCGCGCGCCCCCTTCTTTTTCGGATTATAGCCAACGGCGGTCCCTTCGGCATGACCACAGGTGGAGATCACCGAGCCGTCGAAGTCGAGAGTCAGACGGGGGAAGCGCTCACGCTGGAGCGCTTGCATGACCAGGGTCGAAGACAGGTG
>CBDCXV010000010.1:0-2180940 GCA_965223905.1 Candidatus Latescibacterota bacterium | reverse complement strand
TCCTGAAGTAGCTCGCCGGCCGGAATCGCCAAGCCAATCGGTAAGGAGCGTCGGCTGTTTTCTAATAGCGATTCACCCCCGTCCCGGATCTATACATCCGTCTCGTTCCCCTTCAAGCAGATGCTTCGTATTTGAGCGAACGCAAAAAGCGCTCAAGGAAACGTCGTCCCCATCGCCGCCGGTCGTCCATGCGCATGCGCACCCCGGTCCCACTGGGAATACAAGGCCGACGGCAGGGGTTCCGGTTGAGGGGGTTGTGCTGCGGCTGCGCGGGAGGTGCGGATGGATCTTGTATCGGCTACTCCCAGAAAGGCTCGTCCTTCGGGAGCTCGGCGCGCAACACCTCGGGCACGAGCTCGATCCCCAACCCGGGACCGTCCGGTACCGCAATCTTGCCGTCGACGATATCGAAGCCGTCGAGCCCCCCCATGTCGGCGATGTACCGGTGTTCGTACAGCCGTGTCTCGCTCATGCTGAAATTGCGCACGCAGGCTCCGAAATGGACGTTGGCCATGGTGTGAACGAGGGTGCCGCAGTTGTGGAGGGCTACCGGAAGGCCGAAGTGGTCGGCGAGCTCGGCGATCTTGCGGCCGCCGCTGATGCCGCCACACCAGCACAAGTCGGGATGCAGCACGTCGATGCACCCTTCGACGATAAAGGGGAAGAAATCGCGATACCCCTCGATCTTCTCCCCGGTGCAGACCGGCACCCGCGATGACGCTCTGAGCGCCCGGTAGCCGTCGCAGGACCAGACCTGGAGCGGATCCTCTATCCAGAGGGGACGCGATTCCTCGATGGCCTGACAGATACCGGTCGCAGTCGGCACGTCCCATTCGTTATGACAGTGAGTGATGAAGTCGAAATCCCACCCCAGGGCATCGCGCATGGTCCCGACTCCATCCCGGATGATCTTCAGGTCGCTCCCCTTCAGCGATTGATTCGGCTCCGCTCCGGCGAACGGCCGCGAGAGATCCGCCTCCCCCGGCATCGGGAAGCTGCATTTAAGGGTGCGGAACCCGTAGGGATGGGCCTTGAATTCCGCGGCGAAGTCGTCGACCGCGGAGCGCTCGCTCCAGTCGGAGGGATCGCCGTTGAAGTACATGTCGACGCGCTCGCGAAAGCGGCCGGTAAGCAGCTCGCTGACCGAAAGGCCGAGGATCTTCCCCGCCAGGTCCCACAGGGCGATGTCGACGCCGCTGACCACAGGTACGTGCGCCTGGTAGGCGTGCTGCAGCCCCATCATCTGGTGATAGAGCTTGTCGATGTTGAGCGGGTCGGCCCCCATGAGCACCTTGCCTGCGAGCCATTCCAGGTGCGCCCTGCACATCGGACCCCGAACTCCCGCTTCGCCGATACCGAACAGACCGGAGTCCGTGTCCACGCGCACCAGGCTTTGCCCGGTGGAATTCCTCAGCTGCATGGCCTTGACGCCGGTGATGCGTACCCGTCCCCGTTCACTTTCTGCGCGTTCGCCAAATTCCGTCATTTCAGCGTTTTCTCGCCTTCCTGAAAAATCGTTACGCGAATCGCAGCCGTCCTGCCGCCTGGACTCGCTACCCGCACTGTTCCCAGTCCTCTTCGAGACGGTCGTAACGATCGTGCAGAGCTTCGACCGCCTCGGGGGCGATCTTCATCCGGTTCGCCACCAGTTCGATGTTCGCCAGCATGTGTTCGGGCTGTTTCGTGCCGATGATCGCCACGTCGACCTCCGGGTGGCCGAAGGCGAACCCCATCGCCAGCAGGATGCGGTCCTCCGGCTCTTCCGGAAGCGGTCCCTCGGTTCGAAGCATCCCTGCGCGCCGATAGTACTCGGCGGTGTATTCGGGTAGGTGCGCGTACGGCCTGGGATCCTGCGCGGCGCCCCAGACGGCGTTGGCGATGGGCCGTTTGATGATGATGCCCATACCCATCGCTTCGGCGGCTGGAAGGATTTTCCTGCGCGCTCCCTGGTCCACCAGGTTGAACGAGGTTTGCAGGGTATCGAACTGCCCGTTGTCAACGGCCCATTCGGCGTTGTCGTTGTCCCCCGAGTACCCGATGAAGCGCGTCTTTCCGGCTGCTCTGGCGTCCTCCAGCGCCCGGGTGACGTCGCCGCGCTCGATCACGTCGATCCCGCAGGAGTGCAACTGCACCAGATCGAGGTAGTCGGTGTTCATGAGCCGCAGGCTGCGGTCGATGCTGTTTGCGACGACCTCGTACGTCCAGTCTTCGCCCTGCCCGCGAGGGACGTAGTGCCCGGCCTTGGTCGCCAGCAGGAACTCGCTGCGGCGGTGCGACACGGTTTTGCCCACCAGCTCTTCGCTGATGCCGTAGCAGGCTGCGGTGTCGAGGAAGTTGATGCCGGCGTCCAGCGCCGAATTGAGGACGCGGGCGGCCTGTTCCTCGTCGCCTCGGGTCAGGATGTAACCGATCTCGGACAGGCCGATTCCGAGGCGGCTCACTTCCAGCCCGGTCTTTCCCAGGGTTGTCGTTTCCATGGTTTCTTCGGTCTGACTGACCGGCGGATGTGTGAACGGCGGCGGCCGTCATCGCTCTGCCGGATTTGGGAGGGGCTGATTCGGAGGGAAAGAGGTCGATGATCGGAGAGGTGTCAACCACTGCCAAGTGTCCTGTCCAGGAAACTGATTGCAACAATTCGGCCGCCAGCCGGGATCGGCGGAAGGACTGCAAGATGGTACGGGACTGGCAGATACTCGAAAACAGGTCACCCTCGGATCTCGACGTTCGCTCGTTCTTCCAGAAGACGCACCACCGAGACCGCTGACAACTTTCCCCAGCCTCTTCTCAGGGCTTCCGCGTATTGCTGCTCGATGCCGGCAGCTGAATCCATCGGCAAACCCAATCGCCGGCCCAACCGAGTGGCCAGGCCAACGTCCTTTGCGGCCAGGTCCAACGCAAACCCCTCGTCGAAATTTCCCGCGAACAGCCCGCCGGGGAATTCCTGCATCGACTGCGTGTTCCCGGAGCTGTTGGAGATGACGTCGAAGAGTGTCTGCGTCGACACCCCCGCCTTGATGCCGAGAGTGAACGCCTCCGCCACGAGAAAGTAGCTGCCGAGGTTGATGAGGTTGTTGGCGATCTTGCAGGCCGCGCCCGACCCCAAGGCGCCGCAGTGGACGATGGTTTTCCCCAACAGCTCGAGGACGGGCTTGGCGCGGGCGAATGCCCTTTCGTCCCCTCCGACCATGATGCACAGGGCAGCGTTCCGCGCCCCGGTCGTCCCCCCGCTGACCGGGGCGTCCAGCACCTGCACCCCCACAGGCTGCGCCGCCGCATCGATTCGACGGATCGTATCGGGGTCGGTAGTGCTTACATCGCAGATGATCGATCCCGCGGATGCCCCGCTGAGGATTCCCTCGGGGCCGGTTGCAACCGCTTCGACGTCTTGCGGCATGGGAAGGGAGGTGAAGACGATCTCGCTGCGCGCGGCGACGTCTCGCGGGCTCCCGGCCCACGAAGCGCCGCGGGAGAGTATGCCGGAGGCTGAATTGCTGTCGATGTCGAAGACGCTCAGTTGGTGACCGCCATCGAGGAGATGTCGCGCCATCAGGCGTCCCATGTTCCCAATGCCGATGAAACCGATCCGGACAGGTTGTGGGTGGTTCGTTGTTCGGGGACTCGCAGACATGAGACCTATCTCACGGGATTTCGAATTGGAGGTTGTCCCGATTTCCGGAACCGAGGGGACAAGCTCAGCCAGGGAAGCGGCAGTCGGCTGCCTATTCGACAATGGCCTCGCGCAGCGAGTGGATCTGCTCCTCGCTCACGCCGATGTTGCGGGCGTAGCCGACGACGCCGCAATAGCGCTCCTCGAGGGTGCGGAGCACGGCATGCATGGTGTCGGGCCGGCACTCCCGATTCTGGTGGTCCTCCAACGTGTAGTCGCCGGCTCTGAGCTCTGGATGGCTCTCGAGATAGGGGCGGTAGGAGAAGCGGGCGGTGAGGGCGAAGTCTGAGGCGATCGTCTCCTCGGGCACTCCGGCGATCCCCAGGACCAGGGCGACGATGAGCCCCGTCCTTTCGGTGCCGCCGGCGCAGTGGACGAGCGCGGGGAGCGTCTCCGGCTGCGCCAGAAGGCACAGTGTGTCGTGTATGTGAGACTTGCGCCGGTCGAGAACCACCGAGTAGGACCAGCGCATGTGCTCGACATATTCGAGCGACTCCGGGATGCTTTCGCGCTCTCGAATCAGGGTGTCTCCGACCATGTTCTGGTGGTAGTACTTCACCTTGTCCGAGCTGAAGAAGACGTTGCGGTTCTTCTGCATCTCCAGGCTCTTCCTCAGGTCGAGAACCGAACGCAAGCCAAAATCGAGGAGGGCCTGCTGGGACTGTGGTGAGAGCCGGTGCAGGGAGTCGGACCGCAGCAGTCTGCCCCAGCGGGTCCGCCGCCCGTCCCGGGTCGCGTATCCCCCTATGTCCCTCGTGTTGACGGTGCCTTCGAGTTCCAGGTGCCGTCTCGGATCGAGATCGTCAGTCATGTCTGCGGTTCCATACGGTGATTTGCGAGATGCTATCGTAGCCTGCGGGAAGTAAGGCTTCAAGCGAAATCCTGCCCGCGCAGGCACTGGCCTGGGGCGAAAATGGTCCCGGTCGCCGGGTGCTGGTTTCCAGGATCAATCGCGCCAGAGAACGACACCCATGTGATAGCGCTGGTGCATGGGAATGCGCTGGCAGTAGTAGGCGGTGAGGATGGTGCCGTCTTCCAACTGCAGGCTGGAGGGATAGCCGCCATCGACCCCTATGGGACTGGTATCCGACTGGTAGACGTCGGTGTTGAACAGTACACGGGGATGGTCCCAGGAGCCCCCTTCGTCGCGACTGATCATGGCGCAGACGCCGAGCATGCCCCGCAGGCGCACGCCGTAGGTGAGCAGGATCGATCGGTCCTGGAGCTGCAGCAGATGGGCGGGCATATGCCTGGACGGCGTCACCGGCCCGCGGCAGGTCCAGGTTTGCCCTCCGTCGCCGGAGGCGAAGATCTCGGTCTCGGCGGTTCTCGCCGTGCGGCTGGCAGCGAGCAGCTTACCTTCCCCCAGGACCAGCAGGTCGGTTTCGTTGTACCGGTCCGTCCCGATAAGGCGGGCATCCCCCCAGGTTCGCCCGTCATCGTCGCTGAAGTAGATCCAGGCGCTGTCGCCGCTTTCGTCCTCGGCGCGGTCGTCCCTGGCCGAATAACAGGAAACGGCCAGACGATTCCCCGGCAGCTTCACCACGTCCCCGAACGGGACGGCATTGTTCACGTTCGGGGGATAGTGGATGGACCCTTCCCTGGTCCAGGTTCTGCCCCCGTCCGTGGAACGACAGACCACCGCTTCCTGGTTGCCTATCTCATCCCTGGTTCTGGGCCTGTCGAGCAGCTCGCCCCGGGGCGGCGCGAACCTGCGACCGCTGCACAGGACCACGAAGGCTCCATCGTGGGTGAGACCCGCGGCCAGGTCGCCGCGGGTGCGGCCCGGTTCGCAGTGGACGGGAACGCTGAGGAAGGACCAGATCCTGCCTCCGTCGCTGCTGATCCAGCATTCGGACGACCCTTCCCACAGCTGGTGACAGGGCTCGCCGAAGATGGTCGCCACGATGCTGCCGTCCGGCATGAGGGTCAGGTTCGGCCAGGCGCACTTGTCGTCGATGGCTACGTAGCGCTCGAGAATGTCCATCCTTCTCCTCCTCGGTCCGGGTTGGCTGAGGCTGGAATGGGGGCGATGAAATCGGTTGCGTCAATCACTGCGGGTCAGGCCCTGAATCGGCTGTCTGCAGAATGAAGAGGGGACTCTCGTCGCGGATCCAAAGCGGGTCACGCCCGGGCGTGAAAGGTTTGGTCATGTCCGCTTCCCGGGTCGAGGAGATCAACAATCCTTCATTTTTCCACTCGAATGCGTAGGTCTTCCGGCGCCGATCACTGGCCGAATCCCCTGGAACGTGGAAAACGTCGTACTTGCCGGCTGCCCCATGCGTATCGAGTCCTACAGTGTACGTGAAGAATGTCGAATCCGGCCATGCTGCTTCGCCGGTCTCCTCGAACCTGAAGGAGCGTCCCCTTTGATCGGTGTAGGTTCCGGCAATCACCGTCCGGTTGACGAACGCCTCGATGTCCGGCTCGACTCGTCTGAATGTGATGCGCCGTTCTTGCGGGGCCGGGTACGAATCGTCGAACAGCCACGTGATCTCCCCCGGAGGTGAGGTGGGGGGTATGATGAAACGGTCTTCATCGGTTACGCGGCCGTGCGTCTGCCGGTCATGGTAGAGCACTCGATAGATGCAGGACTCCGGTTCAGGCTGCAACCCGGTGATCCTGAGGACTACACCCTCGTGGTACGAAATCGCCTGCTTCCACTCGAAGTACCGATCCCCGCGCGAGAAATAGAGAGCGGTCCAACGCGTGTTCTCATCGAGCAGCACCTTCACTGGAGATCGGGTCGTTTCCAGGCTGTCGAGGTATTCGGTGTTGAGCCATTCACCGACAAGCAAGTCGAGGCTCACGTCTTCCGGGATGGCCGGTACGGCCGCAAGCAGCGCGAGGGTAAAACAGGTCGGGGTTGTCATGCGACGCTCGGCTTCCCTTTGCGCTTCGGTACCGTGGATGCTCAATCCCTTCAGCGGTCAGCCCTGTCGAGAAGTTCGGCCGCCTGGTGGGTGACGAGAAGACCCGGCCGTCCGCGCTGGAGGGAAACCGCGATATCTTCCAGGTCGGCAGGGTGGGGGCAGTTCGGGTGAGGATGTTGGCGAAGCTGTTTGATTGCCGCCGGCCGGCATCGTCGCCGGGGCTCCTCGTCATCCGGTGCCCGCAGAACCGGGTATCATCCTACCTGAATTGAAAGGAGTAAAGCTTGGCGTTCTTGAAATAGAACCGAAGCTTTATCGAGCGGCCGGCCAGCGCCCCGACGTCGGCACTGCCGTTCCAGGAAACCGCATGGTCCAGACTGGACCGGGTCATCGGGTCGGCGTCTTCGAAGGTGAACCCGGGCAGCTTCTTGAAGTTCGGCCTCAGAATCTCGACCCGCACTTCCCCGGGACCCGGGCCGGCGGCGACCGGCGCCATGCTCGCGTTCAGGTGCAGGCGCGACCCTGAGAAGCGGAACGGGCGGGTTGCCATCTGACCGAATGACTCCGGTTCCGTGAAGAGCACCCCCTCACCCGTGGTCTTCTCCAACTCGTCCTCGGACACGTCGGAAACTATCCAGCCCTTGCCGCTGTCCAGGGAGACGAACCCGTCGAGACGCGAGACCGCCAGGCCTATGCCGGTCGTCCCCTTGTCGCCCAGTTCCAGGGCGATCTCGGGAGAGCGGCTGTTGGTGCCGATGTAGTAGGTGAGTATGCGGTCCCCGTGCACGATGGCGTCCTGCGCGTAGACGCTGCTCGAGTCGAAGTCCCCCCGGGCGCCTCCCCGGGGAATGAACGGCTCCCGGAAGTTGCGCTGGTAGTGGAACCCGTTCCGGCTGAAAACGAGCTCCGGGTGATGGGTGACGTTTGTGGTGCGAAAGATCCACAGCAGTCCGACGTAGACTCTTTCGTAGGGCAGGACCGGCATGCTGTAGAACTCCGTGTCCGGGAAGTCCTCCCGGTCCGGCACCAGGATGATCTCGGGCTCGCTCCAGTGGATCATGTCCGGGCTTTCCGCCTTGCCTACCAGGCGCTTGCCGTAGGGACCCCGCCAGTGGTGACTGGCCTCCATGGTGACGTAGTAGGTCTCGCGTATGGGGTCCCATCCCTGGAAGCGGCCCGACCAGCGTCCCAGCTCCTGCCCGGTGTCGATGACGGGGTTGTCTTCGCAGGGAGTCCAGTCGAATCCGTCGGCGGAATAGAACAGATCGTACTGCATGCCCCGCGTCTGTGTGCCGCCGGTCAGGCGCATGGCCTTGTACAGCTTGGCGGGGTCTGTCTCGTGCGGGTCTCTGAAATCCGGGTGGGTGGGCAAATCCCCTTTTTCGGGGAGGATGTTGTTGTCCTTCGATCCCTCGAACTCCACGAGCCCGAGCGAGGGCCGCTCCCAGTGGAGGCCGTCCCGGGAGAGGGCGAGGCAGATCACTGAACCCCGTGTGTCCAGCTCGAAACCGGCAGCGCCACCGGGAACGGGCTTGCCGTTTTCGAGCCGCACAGAGCTGGTCGATGCGTTGTACCACATCCTGAAGACCTGATCCTCGGAGTCGAAAACCACTTTCAAGGGCCTCATGTGGTTTCCCTCCCAGGCTCGCTCCGGCCGCAGGATGGGGTTGTCGTCCACCTTGACCGCCGGGTTCATGCCCTGCCTGGCGTTGGTCAGGCTCTCGATCAGGTAGTCGTCGAAGAAGAGCTGCTTCGTCGTTCCTATGTCGATCATTGAGAGGGCGGTCTCTTGCCCGGCGAGGTGGCTGCGGAAACATGGGTGCAGCCATTGGTACCAGCGATGGCCGACGGAAACATCCCGTAACCTTGCCCCCCCGAAACAGGTTAGCTAACCCTGCTCCTGTTGCGACCCATCACGGCGCTGTCCCGCCATGATCAAGGCGTTTGAAAAGGCGTGTCCATATACCTCGACTCGATCCTTGTATACCTCCGCCCTGCGCGCCAGATAACGGTAGGCCACGATCGTCGGGATCGCGATGATCAGCCCCGCCGCGGTCGTGCCGAGGGCCTGCGATATGCCACCGGCTACCACCCTCGGATCTCCGGTCCCGGACACCGCGATGGACTCGAAGGCGATGATCATACCTACGATCGTTCCCAACAATCCCAGCAGGGGACTGATGGTCCCGATCGTTTGCAAAACGGCCAGATGCTTTCCCAAATATCCGCGCAAGGCCTCTTCCGTCTGGATCACCAGTTCGTCCTTCAGGTCTTTCAAGGCGTTCTCCATAACCAGGAACCGACCTATCTGGCCTCCTCCCGCTGCCTCTGACAGACGTATGATCTCCTCGTGCGTCCCCTGGAATTCCCGCTGCTCAATCATCAGGACGTCGTAGCGCTGCAGGAGGGAGGCAAACAGATAGTTGAGAACACCCTTCCCCTGGTTGCACTCCTCGACCACTTCTTCCTCTCCTCTGTCGACCAGCGCGGTTTCCACCCGTTCCAGCTCTTCCTGGGCGCTGTCGCGACCGGGAAGGCCACGGAATACCCAGAGGCGCTCCAGGACAAGGGCGAGGGACAGGACAGCGCATCCGATCAGAGGAACCATCAACGGCCCCCCGCTCTTTATAATCTCCAACATCTGCATTGCTCCTTTCGCAGGATTGGCCTCTTGCTATATCTCTTTCTTCGACTCCCTGCTGCGCCGAAGATAGCCGCTGTCTTTATGGCAACCGGATTCTGCGGTCCGGTCCACTCTGAGATCGGGGCTCGCACAGGTGAAATCCCCCTGAGGAACCTCGAAGATTTCCACTCGCCCGACTCGATTACACAAGGGCGATCCGGGCCTGCTCGAAACTAGAGCTGCGTCCGACCCTTGCGCTAGCTTACGGGTGGGGAAAACGCAGCCAAATGTAAGGCAATACAGAGGGATTCCAAAGCTGCCGTTAAAGTGCCGGGGACCTTCATGTTCTGCCTGGGGGAACCCGCAATCGCATGCGTCCGCGCCGCTGGCAAGGCCTGGCCCGTCTTTCGCCGCAACCCCGGGATGGAGCCGGATCTACCTCCGCCACTTGTCTTCCGGAACGAACGACCGGTCCTGCGGGTAGTATCCGATCGCCCGCCGGCCGTGGTCCAGATCGTATAGCGGCCAGTTGCTGTCCGATACCCCGAAGACGACGGCAAAGGTGACGCCGGGGTGCACAAGCGCCTGCTCGAACACGCGCACGCTGTCGCCGTGGCTGAGATGGAGAGGGGACTCCGGCCGGTCGCGCTCCAGGGTGAAGCTGCCGATGCGGACGCAGACGCAACCCATGCCGTGCTCGCGGGAGTAGGAGTAGGCGATCGACTCGCCGAAGACTTTGCTGATCGTGTAAAAACCGACAGGGGTCGGCATGAGGTCGACGGTAAGGGTGACGCCCCGCGGGAACTGACTCCACACGCCGATGCGGCTTGCAAATGCCACGCGTTCGACGCCGTTGCGGCGGCAGGCTTCGAACACGTTGTAGGTGCCGATTATGTTGCTCTGGTGGATGGCCTCCCACTCGTCGCCGCCCGGCAGGCCGCCGATGTGGGCTACCCCATCGACGCCGCTCGTCGCCTCGAGGACGGCATCGAAATCGCTCAGGTCGCTGACGACAGTGTCATCGAGCTCGGGCATGGGCCGGCGGTCGTGACCGCGCACCTGGTGGCGCTCCCGCAGGCCGCGGGCCACGGTGCTCCCGACCTGGCCGGCCGCACCGGTTACGAGAATGCGCATTGCGTTCGACTCCTGTGGATCATCTGCCGGGTGTCAGCCGCAGCCGGCGGGGCACCGCGCTCAAGCCTTCGGTAAAGGGACCGGCCGGGACTTCATCCCCGGGATGGGGACGGCCGAAGTAGTCGCAGCTCAACAGCTCGTCGCGCGGCACCGCCGGGACCGCGTCGGCCGACGACCCGAGGAGAAGCTGGTCCCCGGGATCGATGGCCATGTCGAGCGTGGCAGTCCGGCTGTGGGCGTCGAGACCGGACTCCTGCCACTCCTCCAGGCTGAACCCCTCGCCCATGCCGGAGAGGATGTTGTTGTCCGAGACATTCTCCATGACCTCGTAGTCGAACGCCATCGAACACTGCGCGATGACGTTGTTGATCACGCGGTTGTCCTTGCAGACGCCCACGCGGTCCCTTGTCGGCGTCTTGCGCATGTGGATGCCGGCATGGTCGCAGTTCCGTACCAGGTTGTGGGCGATCAGAAGCTGGTCGCAGTCCCGCTGGTAAATCCCGCTGCCCACCTTCACGTTGTAGATGACGTTGTGGTCGATCAGGTTGGGGACGTTGGAGGCCTCGAAGAAGATCGCCCCGTTGAAGGTCGCGATGTCGTGCAGCAGGTTCCGGCACACCCGGGAATTCCGGTTGACGAAATCCATCCAGATTCCCGGGGCGGCGTAACAGTGGTGGATGTGATTGCACTGCACCACCGTGTCGAGGGTGAGCAGGATCTTGATACCTGCGGTTTCCTGGTAGGACTGCACCTCCTGCCAGCCGCAGTCGTGGATGTGGTTGCCGGCCACCAGGCTTCTCGGGACGACGGTCCCCTGAATGCCTCCCGTGCCGCAGTCGTACACGTGATTGCGCCGGACCAGGTGGCCGCCCGTCGTCTCATCCAGCTCATCGCGGTTTTCATCCTCCGCCCGCTCGTCGGTGAACCCGCCGATCTCGATGCCGACGGAATTGATGTGACGGACGGTGTTGTCCTCGATGATCCAGTGGTGGCCCCCCCAGGTCGCCACCGCCCCGTTTCCGGAGCGGATGAAGCCGTTGCCGGCGTGCTCGAAGGTCAACCCGCTGATGCGGATGTAACCCAGCCCCCTCACCTTCGGGTTGAACAGAAACTGCTGGGTGGTGGCCTCGATCTCGCAGGCGTCGGGATGGCGGCTATCGAAAGGATGCACGTAGAGCTTGCGGTCCTCCGAGTCGATCCAGAACGCCCCGGGGATCCGGGCCAGGTCCGCAAGCGAGCTCAGCTGGGTCAGCCGCCGGCCGTCCTGGAAAACCAGGGCGCGGGGCAAACTGTGCGGGACCAGTCCCTTGGACCCGCGCGCCCAGCGCATGAGCTCGAAGTCCTCGTCCGTGGTGTTGACCACGGCAAAGGGGTGATCCCCTTCGAAGAAGGACTCGGGCAGCTCGGTCCTCCACACACTGACCGAATGGGGCTGCTCCAAATTGGTCCATGGGGTGGTCAGCACCCGGGATCCGCGGATAACGGCCTCGGCGCCGGGTGCCGCCTCGAAACCGATCATACCGTCGGCCCCGGTGCCGCCGCGGAGCGGGTGGACCCACTCGCGGTAGACGCCCGACTTGATCAGCACCTTCTCGGCCGGTCCGACGGCCTCGGCGGCTCGCTGAATGGTGAGAAACGGCGCCTCTTCCGTTCCCGGGTTGCCGTCGGAGGCCCCGGGGTGCTGCTGGTCGACGCAGTACGATTTCCGGTAGTCCGTCTCGTCCTCCCAGATCGGGAAGCGGGTCCCGTCCGGAAGAACGGTCGGAGCTTCCTGTGTACTCGAATGCGCGGTCATGTCCATCGTTTCTCCTGTTCTTGTCGATTTTCAGGGAATCGTTTTTTAGTCAGCGAATGACGAGGGTCGGCACCGGGCAAAGCGGAAGCTGGAAACTATCGGGACGGTACGGGGCTCGTCCCCGTGCCTGGAGAAACCATGATTCGGGGTGCCGGCAGACGGTGCGGATCGAGCCTCAGGTTGCGAAGGTCCAGACGGTGAGGGCGGTCTTGCAGAACAGCCACTCCCTGTCCTCCTCGGTGAGGAAATCCATGTGGGTCCGGAACAGCTCCAGCGCAGGGCCATATCCCGGGATTTTCAGCACGTGCGGGAAATCGGTCCCCCACATCAGGCGCTCGGGACCGTAGGCATCGTAAATCCGCCGAAAGGTAGGGAAGGTGTCCCGGTGGGGATAGGGCAGCTTCGAGCTGAGCCCCTGGGGGGTGAACTTGACGTAGACGTTGGGATACCGGGCCAGGTTCAGGACGATGCCGAGGAGCGGGTAGGGTGGATCTTCGTCGGTGGGAGCGCGCCCCATGTGGTCGAGAACGACCTTGACTCCGGGGAACCGGGCGATGATCGGTTCGACCGCCGGCAGAAGGGCGGCGGGCCCGTAGACGTTGAAGCAGGCCCCCAGCTCCTCGGCACGCCGCCATGTCCGATCCTGGTCGGGGGCGGCCCATTCCGCGGGATCGTCGGGCCGCGACAGGTGAATGCGCAGGCCGTCGAACCCGTGCTCTTCGACAAGACGCTGGAGCTGGTCGGGCGCATCCGGGGCATGGCGGTCGACCAAACCGATGGCGGCGAATCTCCCCGGGAAACGCCGCAGACACTCCGCCACGTAGCGGTTGTCGTAGAGGTAGTAGATCGGCTGGACGATCACGGCCTTGTCCACTCCCGCCTCGTCCATGGTCTCGTTCAACAGCTCCACCGGTGCTCCTTCCTTCTCTTCCACCCCCTCGGCAAAGGGATGGTTTTCGAAGTCGTCGCTCCAGACGTGAAGGTGGGCGTCGATGATCATGGTTCCTCCATTCTGCGGGTCCGAGGCAGCTGCGGCATGCCGGTCAACTCTCGAAGCGGGTACGAAACTGCATCATGTTGTCCTCGGGTTCGTATCCGAGGATTTCGACGGCCGGACCGATGTCGAGGGGGCCGCGGTGACGACCCCAGGCGTTGCCGGAGGTTCCGTAGGTGACGATGAACTTCTCCGGTCCCCTGTAGTCCACGGCGAGGCCGAACAGCTGGACGCAGTCGCGCGGCGACAGCAGGTAGGCGCAGGCGCGCAGACTGTCCGGTTCGGTTGCACCCGAGTATGTGCCGATGCGGATGGCGATGAAGCGGATGTCGCCGGCATTCGCCATCATGCGGCCGCCGATCTCGGCCATCCCTTTCATGGCGCCGTACCAGCTGTCGGGATTGAACTGATCCGGTGATTGAAACGCCGAAAGGCCCCCTTCATTCCGGTTGCAGTTGGTGACTTTGTTCGTACTGGCAAACACGATCCTGCCGATGCCGGAATTGCGGGCGGTCTCCCACAGCGCCAGCGACAGCCCGATATCCGTCCACGTACCGCTGTCGGGTCCGTTCCCGTCCCTCAGGAAGGCCAGGTGGACGAGCACATCCTGGTTGCGGCAGATCCTGCGCATGAATTCGGGATCGCGGAGGTCGCCGATCTCGGTCCTCGACCGAGCCCGCTCGATCGGCCGCAGATCGGCCAGGGTGAGGTCGTAGCGATCTTCTTCTTCCCACGCCCGCCACAGGGTCGTGCCGACATTGCCGCCGGCGCCGGTCATGAGGACGCGGGGGTCAGCCATCGGCGTTAATCAGGGAACTGCGCATCGATGTCTCTCCAGTGGTTGCCATCCGACGCTGCTTGTATGCTCCTGACATATTCCTCGACATCCTTCCGCACCCATCCGAATCCCTGGTCCGCCTGGTCGCGGACCTGATCAAGGGCTGACCGAAAACTAGTAAGCCATACCCAGCCCATTTCCCGTCGTCCCGGTGAAATAGTCCACGATCAGCCAGAATCCCCCGGCGACGAACTGGCCGAGGATCAACCCATAGAACAGGGGCCACAGCGCCCGATAGGCCTTGAGGCCGCCGTACTTCAGGAGGACGATCTTCAGCAGCCAGGCCAGAAAGACCGGAAACCAGGCCGTGTCCATCACCCGGTCCATGCTGACGACGAATCCCAGCGGGTGCAGCGGCCACCACAGGAAACGGCGATTCAGGAAGAGAAGCCCCGCCATCACCCCCACCCCGGACAGCCGGATGAGCCAACCCAGCCAGTTCGGTCCCGCGTTCTCGTCGACCCGCCGTCCCACGTACTCCCAGGTGAAGTCCGGCAACCCTTCCACGAAGCGAGCGACGTTGATTCCCCCCTCGCGATAGGAAATCGCCAACGAGGTCCAGAAGGTGCTGACTCCGGAGACGACAATGGCGATCGCAATCGCCAGCAACAGCCAGCGCTTCCTGCAGGCGATCTCCCCGCTCAGTTTCAACCCCGTGGCGGTGTGCGCCATCATCGTGCTCGCCAGCGATTCGGTCCATATCACCGTCGGACCCAGCGCCGCCATCCCCGCAGGCCCCATGTAGCGCACCCCGATTCCCGAGACGACGAAGTCCAGGGGGATGTTGCGGGGGAACACCATGGGCAGGCCCGCCTCGGCGATGATGCGCGTCAGGCTGACGAAGGTGACCAGCGTCCCGAACAGAAACAGCGGCCCTGCCCACAGGGGAAGTCCGGCGCGCCACAGCCACAGGATCATCACGGCCAGCCCGACGATCACCCCCCATACGGCGGTGCGGTAGGACAGGATCTCGCCGGAATCGTCCACGGACGCATCCCCGCGGAATGCCTTGCGACATACCGCCTGCAGATGTTCCCGGGCGATCCACAGCCCGAAGAGCACCAGCGCTGTCATCGCCCCTATGCTCTGATGGGCCAACAACCCGTTTACGCCGCCGCCGCCGCCATAGCGGGACAGCGATTCCCCGATGCCGGCGCCGGTCATGTGCAGCACACCTTCCTGCAGGCGCCGCAGCAGATGGAACACCCACATCCCGAGCATGACGTCCGCCTTGAGGAAATAGGCGAACCCGAGGATCATCAGGTTCAGCGAGAAATAGGCGCGCGAAGCTCCTCGCAGTAATTGTATCCCCCCGAAATATCTCGGGATGACGGGAACGAACGGGAAGTAGTGGTTGAGTGCATTGAGGCTCTCGCGTCCGAACGATATCAGCAACCCGACCCACATCAGGCCCTTCTTGAAGAAAGGCGCCACCAGCGAACCTCCGGGAGGGGTCTCGGCCATCGCCAGGGGAACCTTGGTTATGGGATAGATCAGGTGTTCGCGTTCCACCCACTGGCGGCGGAGTATCACCATCGCGCAGATGCTCACCATCCACAGCGCCACCATGAACAGCAGCCACCAGAACAGGGGCGGCAACCACATGCCCCAGGGGATGGACTCCCCCTCGGGCATCCCCTCGAAAAACCAGCGGATTCCCAGCTCGTCCCGGGGGACCATCCACTCGGCTACGTAGGGATGAACCCGCTCGCCCCAATTGTTTTCCTGCGTAGCGAGGTAATGGACCCCGGCGGTCGACGACAACAGCATCAGGCAGAATCCGTTGCGCTCGCCACCCGAAAACGCCGTGGCGACGACCATCATGATGTAGATGGTCAGCAGCTCTCCCCGGCCCAGGGCCAGCCTGCGGTGAATCAACCCCAGCACCACCTGGGCGACGCCGACCCACAGGAAGAACAGGAAGAAAGCGGCCGGAGCGTTCAACGAGCTCATCTGGCTGCCCATGATGACCAGGGCACCGTAGGGCACCCCCAGCCCGATCACCAGGCTGAGTCCCGCGCCGATCGCCAGCGAGCGCGGCGTCACGCCCGCTGTCGGCTGTTCCAATTCTTCTCGAGGCAATGGAGCAGTTGCCCGGTTTCGTATGGCTGCCAGTGGAGGGGGGAGAGAATTTCCTTGAGGGGCGAGTCGCGTTTGGGGAAATTCCCTGCCTCGCCCGTGCTGTTGAGGCGGGTCGGCCGAAAGTTCCGGTTCGGAAAACGTAATTGCAACAGCATTCGGGTATCCCCGGAGCGTTAACCCCCCGTATCGAGCAGAGGCCGGCGCCAAGCGCCCGCCGTTACGACAACCGCCCCCCCCGGCTACCGGGTCAGGCACGGAGCAGCTGAAATGGCAGACAGGGAACTGTTGAGCGACGAGGGCATGCGGGAGTTCATCCGCAAGGGCTGCATCACCTTCGAGACCGACATGCCCGCCGGTTTTCACGAGACCGTCTTCGAGCGCACGGAGAAGGCGATGGAAACCGCGGGTAATCCGGGAAACAACATCCTGCCGGTGGTGCCGGAGCTGCAACAGGTCCTGGACCATCCCAGGGTCACGGGTACCCTCGGCAGCATCCTGGGGGCCGGCTACGATCTCGACGCCCACCGCTACTGCCACCGGCGTCCTGTCCACGCCGAGGCGCAGTCGCCCCTGCACAAGGACAGCTGGAGTCAGCGCCATCACCGCACCCGCTGGTGCATGGCCTTCTACTATCCCCAGGACACGACCCTGGAGCTGGGCCCGACCACGGTGGTGCCCGGTTCGCAATACTACAACCGCGAGCCGGACTCCGAGGTAGGAGAAGAGATACCCCTCTGCGGGTCAGCCGGCACGGTGACCATCGTTCACTACGACATGTGGCATCGCAGGTCGGAGAAAACCGGCCACGGCCAGCGCTTCATGTTCAAGTTCCTCTTCACGCGCATGGAGGAACCCGATTCGCCGGCCTGGGATTCGGACGATCTCCGTTGGCCGGAAACGGACGATCGCCGCGCCCCCATGTGGAGAGCGATGTGGGAGTGGAGCGCCGGCGGCAACGGCGACGGCTCTCATGGAAACGGCGGCGACACCGGTGAGCTGGCCGCCCGGCTCTCGGATGCGAACGAGACTACCTGCTTTCAGGCAGCCTATTCCCTCGCTGCCATGGGGGCGCATGCCGTGCCCGAGCTGATTTCGCTGTTGTCGTCCGAGGATGAAGACTTGCGGCGAAACGCAGGATACGGCCTGGCGGCAGTCGGCCCGGCCGCGGTGCCGGCGCTCGAGGAAGCGGCAGGGGCGGAGCGCCCCGAGATCCGGGCAGCGGCCGTCGATGTTCTCGGGGACATGGGCTTGCCCGCGGCGCCGGCGATCGCGACACTGCGGGCTGCTCTGAAAGACGAGGACGACCAGGTCCGCACCAGGTCCGCCTACGCGCTCGGCAATGTCGGGGACGCGGCGACCGCGGCGATCCCGTCCCTCGTCGACGCCCTCGACGATCCCCAGGACTGGGTGCCGCGCCACTCCTTGCTGGCGTTGGCGAGGCTGGGTCCGCGGGCGGCAGAGGCCGTGCCGAGGATTACCCGGTACCTGCACCACGACAACCGTTACGTTCGCTCGAAAGCGGCGCTGGTGCTGAGGCGCGCAGGCACCCAGGAAGCGACCGATGCCTTGATCGGGCACCTCACTACGGCGAGGTGGTGTCCGCTTACGACGAAGGAGAGCCAGTATTGACCCCCGTTTGCACTAATGGAGGCAGGTGCCCCAATGGATGACGGCCTCGATCCGAGACGACGACTGAACATCCCGGGGAGCTACAACATCCGGGATCTGGGGAGCTACGAGATGCGGGACGGAAGACGGACCCGCTGGGGAAGGCTGCTTCGGGCCGACTCCCTGCACCGGCTCGATGCGGACTCGCAGCAGGCCCTTCTCGACTACGGCCTGCGCACGGTCATCGACCTGCGCAAGAGCGTGGAGCTGCAGACCCTGGGCCATCCCTTCATGAGGTCCGACCGGGTAACCTGGTACCATCAGAACATGGTCGGGGACGACCCCTGGCGGGAAGCGGCGGGCATTACCCGGCCGGAGGGGGTGGCCGAGACCAAGCGCCGGGCGTACACCCTCATCCTCGAAAGGCGCGGTCCACAAGTGCGCGAGATCCTGTCGCTCCTCGCCCTGCCGGACTCGTTGCCGGCCCTCTTCCACTGCTCGGCCGGAACCGACAGGACGGGAATGATTGCGGCGCTGGTCCTGGGAATAGCAGGAGTACCTCACGAGGTCATCGCCCGGGACTACAGCTTGAGCGGCCGGTTCCTGCTGGCCCGCTACCTGGACGACCATCCGGAATTTCCCGCCGGGGAGATCACCTGGCAGGAATACGAGGCCCGGACCTGCCCTCCCGGAATAATGCTGGGGGTGCTGGGCGATCTCGATGAGCGCCACGGCGGCGTCGAAGGGTATGCCCGCGCCATCGGCCTCGGCGATTCCCAGATCGAAGCTCTGCGGGAAGCGGTAGTCGAATAGGATTGCAAACGTCAGCTCTCTTTACGCCGCTGACTGTCGCCTTTTCCCCTGTCCGAAGGGTTGATTCACATGATCGAAATGGACGAACGCGAGAAGTTTCTCCTGGATTTGCAGGGGTTTCTGCATGTTGAGGGCTTCCTGACCGCTGAAGAAGTCCGGGCCCTCAACGAGGCCGTCGAGGCCAACGTCGACGAGGATGCGGAGGATTTCTTTCCGAGGGGAACCCAGTACGGCGGCGGCATGGATGGGCAGTTTGGCAAAGGCACGGTAGAGGGAATGCTCACATGGGAGCAGCCATGGTGCCAGCCCTTCCGCGACCTTGTCGCCCATCCGAAGCTCATTCCCTACCTCAATACACTCTTCGGCCGCGGTTGGCGGATGGACCACCTGCCGTTCATCAGCTTCGCCAGGAAAGGCACCGGCGGCCACGGCCTGCACGGGGCGACCAGCCGGATTTTCGACGGAGGCCAGTTCTACCACTACGCCAACGGCGAGATCCGCACCGGCCTCGCGGTCTTTCAGTTCCAGCTGGCGGATATCAACCCCGGAGACGGTGGGCTGGCGGTGATTCCGGGCAGTCACAAGGCGAATTTCAAGTGCCCGGAAGAGATCCTGCTCTACAACACCGACAGGGAAGTGGTGCGCAACGTCGGCGGCAAGGCAGGGGATCTGGTGATTTTCCTCGAAGCCACCATCCACGGGGCCCTGCCCTGGACGGCGGAGCACAACCGGCGCTCCCTCTTCTACCGCTACGGCTCAAAATACCTCAATTACCACCAGGACTATGTCGAGACTGCACTGCCCGGGTGGGTGAATGAACTGTCAGATGTACAGCGCACCGCTTTTGAGCCGGCCTATGCGCATAGCCGTTCCCTGGTCGAGGACGACGGCGCGACCCTGACGAAGCCCGGGCAGGAGCCGGCAGCCCACCGGGCCCCGCACAAGGACGAGATGGGGCAACCCGAAGGCGGCGGGAAGCCCGGGTAGCCGGTGTCCTGTCCGTGAAGATCGTCGAAAGAGGGTACATCCACGACGGCCGCCGCGCCGCACCGCACCAACGGTCCTGCGCCCGCACTGCCATTCTCGAGAAGCAGGACGGCACCCTCATCGCCAGCTGCCGTCTCGGCAGCGCGCGGCAGTCGGTCGACGGCCACGAGGCGGTGTTCGCCAGCGCGGATGCCGGCAGAACCTGGGAGCTGCGTCACCACGGCTACGGACAGGGCGCCTGGGAAGACGGGACCCCCGGCGAGGTGTTCTCCTTCACCATCGCCGAGACATCGCCGGGCATACTGTCCGCTACCGGAATCTGGATGGACCGCACGAACCCGGAGCTGCCGATGTCGAACCCGGCGACCCAGGGGTTCCTGCCGATGCGGATGTTCCACACCACCTCGGCCGACGGGGGGTTCACCTGGGGTCCGCGGCGCCGCATGGAGGCGCCGCCGCACCGGGCGGTATCCTCCGCGACCCAGGGGATCTGGCCGCTCCCCGACGGCCTGCTCGCGCAGCCCTACGAGTGGTGGAAGGAATACGACGACCCGTCGCCCGGACGGCCCGGCTGCTGCTTCCGGGTATCCCGCGACGGAGGCCTGACGTGGCCGGAGTTTCTACCCGTCGCCCGGCATCCGGAGAATCTGCTGTACTACTGGGACATCCGTCTGGCGGTGCATCCCGAAAGCGGACAGTGGGTGGCCATGTTCTGGACGCACGAGCCGGCCACCGGGGTCGACCTCGACGTCCACGTCTCCTGGGGGGCGCCCGACGCGCGCTCGTGGACGACCCCGGCCGGAAGCGGTCTGCCCGGCCAGCATTGCCAGCCGCTACCTCTGGGCGGCGATCGTCTGATGGCGGTGTACTCGCACCGCGACGACCCTCCGGGCATCGCCGCTTCGATCAGCGACGACTTCGGACGTACCTGGGACCGCGGCAGGGACCTGATGATTTACGAGAGCAACGCGGGGACCGAGCCTGGCGCCCGGGGGCGGCGCAGCCGGAAAGAGAAGTTCGCCGACATGGGGGCCTGGCGCTTCGGCCATCCGCGCGGGGAGCTGCTGAGCGACGGCTCGGTCTTCGTCGTGTTCTACGCCGGGGACGACGACGTCAAAAGCGCCCGCTGGGCGAAGGTGGAAACGTGAGGCTCCGGCGGTCATCGACACGCTGAAACCCGGGGTTCGGATGTCCTGTGATTCCGGCGCCCTTCAGCAATCGTCGACAGTGTGCCGCGGCGCTGTGAGCGGCCCGGCCGCGGAATACCGCCTGAGGAATACGGAAGCGGAGCTCTCTGCCCGGGAGCAATGCCTGGTGAATCGACGCAATTTCACGATACGAAAACCTGGAGGTTTCGGATGACCGAGCAGAGGCAGAAGATCCTGGAACGAGGCAGCTACTTTCCCGGAGACTGGGTGCGCCCGCGGTTCAATCCCGGTACCTGGATGGCGGTGGTGGACGTGCAGGAGATCTTCGTCGGCCACAGAAGCATCACCCGCAATGGGCGCTACGAGATGTTCGACGGCCCGGTCGGCGTGCAGCTGCGGGTGGAGGAAGCGGACAAATCGGAGCCGTTCCTGAGGCGCGAGAAGGGATGGGAGGAGGAGGGCCACATGGGCCCCTCCAATTTCTGGCACGAGGATGGCCGGCTGCACATGATCTACAACGTCGGAGACAGAAGCTGCTACGCCGTGAGCGATGACGGCTACAACTGGGAACGGCCGGCCCTGGGCCAGACGGAATTCAACGGGTCCACCGAGAACAACATTCTGAAGACCCCGGTACCCGGCAGCATTCTGGAAGACCCCGGCGCGCCGCCGGCGGAGCGCTACAAGTCCCTGAGCGCCGCGGGATTCTGGCTCGACCGCGAAACCGGCGAGGAGGTCGACGCCGACGAGGCGGACCGGTGCTGGCGCGCCGAACATTACGAGGGCGAGGCGTACAGCGGACGCAAGGTGGTTCTCAAAGGGGCGCTTGAGGGCCACATCTCTCCGGACCGCTACAACTGGACGAAGATCGAAAAACCCCTCGCCACCTATTCGGTGAACGGGGGCATGGCTCTCTGTTACGACGGGCACAACCAGACCTATTTCGCCTATCTCCAACCGCAGGGCTGCGCCCCGGTCGAGCCGCAGAGCCTGGGAACGAGCATGCCCGAGACCGAGGTGGTGCGCCGCGCCGTCGGGCTGGCGCGGACGAAGGACTTCCGCAACTGGCCGGCGGCCAAGCTGCTGGTCCATCCCGACGCCCAGGACCCCCTCGACATTTCCTTCTACGGGGCGTGCTACTTCCCGTACCCGGGCCGGCAGGAACTTCACGGCATGTTCCTTCCGGTGTTCCACGGGGTGACCGACCACGTCGACATGCAGATCGCCTTCAGCCGCGACGGCCTGGTCTGGACCCGGCCCGAGCGCCGGCCGATAGCCCCCCTCGGCCCCCCGGGAAGCGGTGAAGAGGCCCAGATCCACGTCTGGCGCCAGGGTCTGGTGGAGCTTCCCGACGGCAACTGGGCGGTGCCCTACGAGGGACGCTCCTCTCTCCACACCGTGGAAGAGGAGCACCAGGCCTCGATCTTCCCGCAGCAGGCGCCGATGCAGAACCGCTGGGCGCGCTGGCGGCCCCATCGTCTGTGCGGGGTGGAAGCCGAATCGGAAGGACGCTTTACCATTCCCACCGTGTTCCGGCTGGAGAGGGAGCTGCGTCTGAACTACCGCTGCGCCCCCGGAGGCTGGATCAGCATCGAGCTGCTGCCCCGCGTTCCCACGATGCTGTGCCCGGATGCCAATCCGCTGAAGGGGTACTCCTTCGAGGAGTGCGACCTTCTGACGGGGGACGAGGAGGATCAGGTGGTCACCTGGAGGGGAAACGGCGACATCTCCGCCGTCGGCGAGATGGCGGCCATCCGCGTCAGGATGTTTCAGGCGAAGCTGTTCGCGTACAGGTTGTAGGCCTATTTAGAAGCTCACGCGGCATGTTTGATTTCGATTTGGCAACGGAGGGCATGGAGACGACGAACGAGGCGGTGATGGCCCTTGAGCGGTCACGCCTGTCGCAGTGGGTCGACGCCCAGGTCGAGGTATTCGACGCCGTTCCCGGAGCATGCAGCAGGTGGCGGTGAGCATGGAGGCGGCCACGGCGAGGATGGCTTTCTTGGCGCCGCACCGGGATTTGATGCGAAGGAACTGGGTGTGGGGTAGCGGCTGATCGATCTTTTTGGTTGACAGGCTCTTTTTTTCGATTCCAATGCAGCTCTTCACGGAGGACATCGTGACCTACCGCCATTCAATACTCATTCTGACGCTGACAGCGATGTCGACAGATGTCGCTCCCCTTGCCGCGCATGTCGGAGACCGCCTGTATCCGATCAGCTATCTCTCGGAGGAGACCCTGGCTGCTCTCGACCAGGACGACGCCAGCCTGGAAGACTGGGTGGAGGCCGTCGGGGAACCGGCGCTGACCCCCCTCGATTTCGGCCTGGCGTCTGGTGACAAGGCACATCCAACCTCCTACGACGAGTACGACCCCTCCAACCTCGATTTCCGCATCTGGCTGGGATGGAGCCGGGACGGGAAAATCCATGTAGCCGCCCAGTTTGCCGACGACGTGTACTACAACGAATACGGGTCCCGCCTCGTGGACACATTCTTTTCATATGACAGCATTACTTTAATGGTCGACGGAGATCATTCCGGGGGTCGATACTGGTTCGTACCTCCAGAGGAGGTGGAAGGTCCCTTGGAGAGCAACATGCAAGCCCAGTTTTACCAGGCTGTTTCCCGCGCCGCAGGCGGACCTCTGGTTGACCTGTTTCCAACTACGCATCAAGTGGATGAAAGGTGGATGGTGCATCCCCCCTTCGCCCGGGGTGGGGGGGGATGTGCTGGGCGAGAATCCCACTTTCTGGTCGGTCGAATTTTACGTCACCTGCTTTGACCGCTTGAATCATTTGAGTCCCGAGGACAGCGAAGTGTCCCAGCTGACCGAGGGGAGAATCATTGGCATCGATTTCTCGATAGATGACCATGACGATGACTCGGGACTAAGGGCCCTTTACTATCTGAACAGACCGGACGACTCAGAACGGGCTCCGGATGCAAGTACTTTTTTGGATGGCGTGCTGCTGGGCCCCGGAGGGGAATCCGGCGACTCAGCGGTTCAATCCGTCTCCTGGGGCCGCATCAAGGCCTCCCTGGGAATAGATCTTCGCAGCGAAGATTCCCCATCCGGCAAGGACTGAGCCGGCCGGCCGGTCTGCGGTATCCGCTCCTCGCCGGGACCCGCGGCGCGCGACACCCCAGAAGCCGGCGAAAGCAGAGGGCGCCATGATCAGTGAGTTCAAGCTCGAGGACCTGGGTGGGATGAAGGATGCCTATGACCGCGACGGCGCGGTCGTGGTCCGCGGCGTGCTCGAAGACCACCTCGTCGCCGAGATCAACCGGCACATCGACTGGCTGATCGAGCGCCATCCCGAGCTTCGCCCCGAGCGGCTGGGACATCGGTTGGTGGCAGGCGATCCGTTCTGGGTGCGCTTCCTCAGCGATGAACGGCTGCTCGATGCCGCCGAGCCTCTGGTCGGGCCGGACGTTGCGTTTTTCGCCGCCGATTATATCGCCAAGCCTCCCCACGACGGTCTCTCTGTCTGCTGGCATCAGGACGGCAGGTACTGGCCGCTGGAGCCGATGGAGGTCGTCACCGTCTGGTTCGCCGCTACCCGGACGACACGGGAGAACGGCTGCGTGCAGGTTATCCCGGGGTCGCACCGGCTGGGTCCGCTGCCCCACGTGTCGACGAAGGGCGAACCCGACCTGCTTTCCCAGGCGGCGGATCCCGACCTTTTCGACGAGAGCAATGCCGTGCACCTGGAGCTCGACCCCGGCGACGTCTCGGTGCACCATCCGCTCCTGCTGCACGGCTCGGATCCCAACAGGAGCGGCGAATGGCGCCGCGGCGGCTCCATTCAGTACATGCCCCCGACCACCCGGATTGCGGACGAAAGCTGGCCTTGCGCGTTTCTGTTTCGCGGCGAGCCGGTTGCCGGCGTCAACCGCTACCAGCCGAAGCCCCGGTACATCGAGGGCCGGCATCTGCGGTTCCGAGGTTGCGAGCGGTGGGCGTGAGCCGAATTCCTGCGACGGAAGTGTGCTCTCCCAGCACCTTCTCCAATCGTCGGAAGCGGTATCAGGCGCCGACGATGGTGCAGTTCCGCAGCAGGCGCTTGCCCCGGTCGGACAGCTGATCGAACTGGTCCCGGGTCAGTTCCGGCACCGCGTCGCGGTCCCGTCCACCGAACCACGACTGGGTGTAGCCGATGCCGAGCATGATGCGCGTGTGATCCGAGCGGTTCGGGGTGCCGCGATGAATGACCCGCGGATCGCAGATCCAGGCGCTCCCGCGTGGGAGGTTCAGACGCATCTTCGAAGGATAGCGCCCCCTTCCGATGATCTCGTTCAATGACTGGGCCCTTTCGGAGCCGGGGACGTGGTGCAGCCGGGCAATGGAGCAGTGATGCGTACAGGGGATGAGCTCGGTGCTGCCGTTCTCCTCGTTCGTGTCGACGAGGGGGAAGTTCAGACTGAGGGCGGGATAGACCGGCAGGGTGAGGTTGGCGGCGAGCAGCATCCCGTCGCGGTGCCAGTTTTGGTACTCGGTGCCAGGCGCAGGACAGTTCGAGGAATAGTCCCGGATCTCGATGTCGTCGGTCCCCCACACCCGTTCGAGCAGCTCCAGCACCAGCGGGTTCTCGGTGATGACGGGATCGCAGAACGGCATCTCGAACGGCGGGTAGATCTTGAACCGCTGCTTCTGCGTCACCCGTCCCTGGCCCGTTGACCCCTCCCCCTTCAACGTCGTCGAGTTCCATGCCTCGACCCGGTCCATCATCGGCCTGCAGCGCGCGTGGATCCGGTCGATGGTGTCCATCGGTATGAGGTCCTCCAACACTGCGAAGCCGTTGATCTGTAGTTCGTCGACGAGTTGATCGATCCTGGGCATGGCCGTGCTCCCGATTTGTATGGATCTCGACCTTCGCGAGGTACGTGTCTGCGCGAAGGAGGCCGGCAGAGCTACCGTATCACGGTGCCGTCGGCGCGCCTTGTATTCCTGCGCACACCAGGGTCTTTTGCCGGGAACCGGGCGGCCAGCTCCTCGTCGATGTCCACCCCGAGACCGGGTTTTTCGTTGGGCCACATGTAGCCGCCGCGCAGTTCCGGCGTGCCGGGGAACACTTCCTTCAAGGTCGGGTGGGTGTTGAGGTAAACGGATGCCTCCTGAACGCCGAAATTCCACACGTTCAGATCCAGCATCAGGTTGGCTGCGTGCCCGACGGGGGAGACGTCGGCCGAGCCGTGCCAGGCGGTGCGGACGTTGAAGGCTTCGCACAGCGCCGCCAGCTTGCGCGCCGGCGTCAGCCCTCCGATGGCCGAGACGTGCAGCCGCAGGAAGTCGATCAGCCGGTCCTTGATCACCGGGACGACCTCCTGTGGATTGCTGTACAGCTCCCCCATCGCCATCGGCGTGCTCGTCTGCTCGCGCACGAGGCGGAAGTAGTCGTTGTCCTCCGGCGTGAAGATGTCCTCCATGAAATAGGGCTTGTACTGCTCGACGTCCTTGGCCAGGGCGAGACCGAGGATGGGAGGCATCACGGCCTTGACGTCGAAGAGAATCTCCGGGCCCGGGCCGAAGGTGGAGCGGAACTGTTCGAAAGTACCGACGATATTGCGGCAGACCGCCGAGGGCTCGAGGATGGCCCCATCGTCCATTGAGGCCTTGCCGGTAATGACCGTCGGCTCGTAGAAGGCCCTGTCCCGTTCCGTCATCGCGCCTCCCCATCCGAACTTGATGTGCCGGAAGCCCCGTTCCAGGAGCTCGCGGGTGTGCTCCTCGTGTTGCGCCCGGTCCCGTCCCTGGGGGATCACGTACACCGCCGCGGCCTCCCGGGATTTGCCGCCGAACAGCTCGTACACCGGCATCCCCGCCACCTTGCCCTTGATGTCCCACAGGGCCTGATCCACGCCGCTGATGGCGTTGTTGAGGATGGGGCCGCTGCGCCAGTAGGACGAGGCGTAGCACGACTGCCATATGTCTTCGATCTCGGCCGGGTTCTTGCCGGACAGAAGGGGCTTCAAATAGTCGTCCACCGCCGCGGCGACGGCCGTCGGCCGCGTGCAGAACGAGGCGCACCCCACTCCGTAGAGCTCCGGTTCGCTGGTTTCCACCTTGACGACCGTGAGCGTGCGTGCTCCGGGTGGGTGGGTGATGATCGCGCGCACATCTCGAATCTCGAGGTTCATCGTATCCCTTTCTACTGGTACGGCACCGGGATCGAGTCCCCGTGCCAGGGGAAGGCATAGGTCGGCCGGTGGGCAAAGCGGCGCATGCCGACGTCGACCCGGACGGATGCGCCGGGAAGGAGTTGCACGGCGAAATACTTCGATTCCACCGGGACGGTCCGGCCGTCACAGGTCAATTCGAGGAACTCGTGCTCGGCGAAAGCCCCGGCCTGCACGATCAGGTTGCGCGTCTCGCCGGGATTCAGGTTGACGAGCTGAATGCCGGCGCTGTCGGCTCCCAGTTTGTCGACGAGGGCGGCGACGTCGGGCGGCAGGCCGGGCCGGGTGCGGTCCGTATCGAAGTAGCGGACGGTGGCGCGCAACAGCCCTCCGGTGTAGATCGATTGCGGCGCCCCCATCGTCACCTGCGTCAACCCCTTGGTGTAGACCGTAGTGGGGGAAGATGCGTTGTCGGCGATCAAGGCCTCGGCATCCCGGGTTTCGTTCCGTATCGACTCGAAGTCGGCCAGGGCGTTCTGATACTCGGCCTGCAGGATCTTCTCGGGCCAGTCCGGGTTCTTGCCGTCGTAGTACTGGAAGCGGGCCAGCTCGGTGTCGGCGTAGCTCTTCTCGCCGAGAACGGGCACGTGGTTCCAGTCGCGCATTTTGTCGGTGTCCCGGATCCTCGCGATCAGGTCGTAATCCTCCCGGGCCATCGAGGCGTGGTAGAGATGGGCGAGCTCCTGCATGCGGTAGGGGACGAACCTGCCCTTCTCGTAATGGTAATTTTCCCTCGCGTACTCCCAGCCATCCGGACCGTAGCGGGCCGGCAACAGGAGCTGGCCGTCCTCGCGAAAGATGGCGTTGTCCACGAGGAGCCGGATCTGCGAGCGCAGCAGCTCGAGATAGCCGTAGTCGCCGGTGAGCAGGAGGGCGCACTCGGCGGCGATGGTGAGGGAGCTGAACATGATGTAGTGGCCGACGAAGGTGTTCCAGCCGTAGAGCCCGCCCCACCACAGGCCGTTGCGGTTTTCGCCGATCTGGCCGGTCGGTCCGACGTTGTCGGGCAGGATGCCGCCGTTGCGCTCGATGCGCTCCATCCACCCCTCGGTGTAGTCGAGCACCCACTGCCTGTACTTCTCCTCGCCGGTGTAGAGGAAGGCGTTGGTGATGAGGCCGGTGGCGCCGAGGCTGTGGGGGACGTCGCCGTTGAGGACGATGTGGTCGAACAGCTTGAGGATCTCCTCCCGGCGCGCGGGATTCTCGAACCAGTTCCCCTCGAGGTCGGTCACCACCGGATCGAGGGTGGCGCGCACCTTGTAGGGACGGTATCCCTTCTCGTATCCGGTTTCCCCTCCCTGCAGCCACGTTATCACGTTGTCGACCGTGGCGTGGCGCATGGGGCCGACGCTGGTCTGGATGGGGCTGCGGAAGACCCTGTGCCGGGGATCGTAGTTGGGCGCCTCGGGATCCTCGTCCATGAACATCGCCGCGAACCGCCTGGCGCGGCGCAGGTTTTCCGAGATGGTGGGATCGGCCAGGCCGAAATGGTAGAAGGCCATGTTGCCCTCGCCCTGGTGGTACCACTCGTTGGCGCCGGCGGAAGCCAGGTTGTAGTACTCGTTGTGGATCTGGGGCTGGAATCGGGGGTGGACCCGGCTGACGATGTCGTCGGCGAAGAACCGCGTGGTTGCGTGCCACTGCTGCAATCCGAGGTCGAGCACCTTCCGGTCCGCTCCCATGGCGTAGAACAGGCCCCAGTTGTACACCCTTTCGTACAGGTCGTCGACGTCGTCGGCGTAGTAGAATGCTCCGCCCTTTTCCGCGTACTTGTCGACCATCGGGCCGACGGCTTCCTCCATCAGCTTCATCAACCGGCGTTCGAGGAGCGCCCACCCGGGGGGCGGCGATACCCGGGTCGCCGTGACCTCGACCAGCCCGGGGACCGTGCCCGGCCTCGAGGATGAACCCGCCTCGGCCATCGTTGCGCCTGGTTCGTCAGCCTGATTCCGTGTCATGCGATCGATCTCCTGGAAATCCTCTCATGCGTGGTGGTGGGCGGCATGCTCGTGGCAAGGGTGCGCAGGCAATCCGCTAGCGGAACTGGAACGAGTAAAGCTTGGCGTTCTTGAAGTAGAACCGCAGCCGGATCGCTCGACCCTGAAACCGGCCGACCTGCGAATTCCCGTTCCAGCTGACGGCGTGGGCGCTGCCGGTGGTCGTCAGCGCATCGGCGTCTGCGGCCGAGAATCCGGGAATGCGTTCGTGGTTGGCAGTCAGGATCTCCACCCGCACCTCACATGGTCCGGCGCTGTTGAAGCGCGGGGGCGCTTGCAGGTTGAGGTACAACTGCTCCCCGGAAAAGCCGAAGGAACGGGTCACCATCCGGCTGTGCGGCTCGATGTCGGTCGGAGCCGGCCGGTAGTCGACAGGTCCCTTCGCACCGTCCAGCGAAACGAACCCATCGAGGGGAAGCGTTGCCAGTCCGATAGCCGTGGTCGCTTTCTCGCCAAGGTCGAACGCCTGTTCCGGCGAGCGGCTGTTGGTGCCGTAGTAGTAGACGAGGATGCGGTCGCCATGGACGAGCGGGGCCCGCGCGTACACGGAGTTGGCGTCGAAGTCGTTCCGGGGTCCGCGGGCGATGAATGGCTCCCGGTATTCCCGGTTGTAGTGGATGCCGTTCCTGCTGAAGACGATCTGGGGGTGATGGGTCAGGTTGGTCGTGCGGAAGTTCCAGAGCACTCCCACGTACAGCCCTTCGTACACGGTGACCGGCAGCGCGTAGTACTCCGTGTCCGGGGAGTCGCGCTCGCAGGGCACGAGGATCGTCTCCGCCTCGCTCCAATGGATCATGTCCGGGCTTTCGGCTCGGCCGATCACCCTTTTTCCGAGGGGACCACGCCAGTGCAGGTTGTTCTCCATGTGGACGGCGTACACCTGGCGGACCGGATCCCAACCCATGAAATTGGTCGGCCCCCAGCGGCCCGGCTTCGGCGAATAGTCGATGACGGGGTTGCCCTCGAAGGCAGTCCACTCGAATCCATCGGGCGAGAAATAGAGGTGGAACTTCTGCCCGGCCGTTGTCGCGTCCGTGCCACCGGAGCCGGCTTCCCGTCCGTCGGGATCGGCAGCCCAGGCAGCGTAGGTCCGGATCAATCCCTTGAAGCGTTTGCCCGGGTCCTTGTCATGGGGATCTTCGAAGAAATAGAACCCGGGTCCCGATTCGGGAGGGAAGAGTTCGGGCATGGAGCTCTGCGGTGGCAGGAGGTTGTTCCGTGTCGATCCGTTGAAATCGACCAACCCCAACTCCGGCCGCTGCCAATGGATCCCATCCTCGGAGGTCGCCAGACAGGCGGCATTTCGCGGCCCCTCGTACTCGTCCGCCAACACGATCTCATCCCCCAGACGCCGGGCAATGTACTGATGAGGTGTATACCACATCCGGAAGATCCGGTCCCGCCGGTCGTAGATGACGTTTTTCAAGGCGACATGCGTCCCTTCCCAGGGACGCTCGGCCCGGATGATGGGATTGTGCGGCACCTTCACGGCGGGGTTCATGATCTGCCGCGTGTTCGTCATGCTTTCGATCAGGTAGTCGTCGACAAAGAGCTGCCTGGTGGAGCCGATATCGATCAGGGCCATCTCTGTTTCTCGAATTCGGATCAGGAATCCGCCAAAGGATGGAGCGGTTGCTGAAGGGATTCGCAAGATATATCATTTCGCCTTCCCCGGTCCATCGCATGGCAGACGGGATCGCTTGCATTCGCGCCCACGTCCGCGCGCCAACCGGAAGCGCCGGGGGTGGGAAGAAGGTGAAAAGCCGTGAAGCTCGGGGCTTCGACCATACCCTACCGCAGCGAGCCTCTCACCCATGAGGTGCTGGCGAAGTTCAGCGAGGCGGGCATCGAGTCGCTGGAACTGTGCGACTACCACCCCAACTTCGCCTTCGCCGACTCCGGGTTCCGCGCCTTCCTGCAACAGGCCCTTCCCGACATGGGGTTTCACCTCAACTCCATTCACATCCACCTGAAGCATCGCGATCCGGCCTGCGATCTGGCGAGTCTCGATCCGGCTCAGCGCCGCAAGGCGCTCGTGGATCACAAGCAGGCGGTGGACCTGGCCGCCGACCTCGGGGGCTGCATCCTGGTGACCCACGACATCGCCATTCCCGAGCCGGACGAGGCGCTGGGCCTGGAGAAGCGCGCGGCTTTCCTGCAGAACCTGGGGGAGGTCGCCGAGTACGCCGCGCCGGCCGGCGTGCGGCTGGCCCTGGAAAACACCGGCCCCCGCGGCTACACCGGCGATCCGCAGCGCCTCGTCGCCCTGCTGGAAGATCTCGGTGCGCCGAACGTCGGCGCCGTGATCGACACCGGCCACCGCAACCTCAGCGGCGATCCGGCCGCGGCCCTGCGCGCCGTCGGGCGCCATCTGATCACACTGCACCTGCACGACAACCACGGCGAGCGGGATGAGCATCTGCTGCCTGGGCGCGGGAACATCGCCTGGAAGGAAGTGAACCGGGCGCTCGCCGACGCCGGCTATGGCGGTGTTTTCATGTACGAGGTAAACCGGCCCGGGGACGTGCGGGAGTTGGCGGAGAATGCGGCGTGGATCCAGGGGTTGTAATCGACGGCCATCCCAGGCTGGGGCATCCCCGTCCCCACAGCCGCTGCTCGTATTTGCTACCTGTCCAGGGAAGCTCCCGGGCTCCGGGTTTCCGGCACGAAGCATTCGACATCGCCGCCATGGACCCGGGGTTTGAATCGCCGCGCATGAGAAAGGAAGAGAATGGATAGCCAGCTGTTGCCGACGACGAATGGAGACGGCCTGCCGATCGTTCCCATGACCGAGGGACAGAGGTACATCTTCGATGTCAAGGGGTGGATCTGCCTTCCGGGGCTGTTGAGCGAGGAGGAGCTGGAAGCGGTGCTCGAGCATCAGCACAAGCTGATGGACGAACCGGAATCCCTGCCGCGGGAAGAGCGGAATTCCGTGGGCGGTCCCTCGCAGGTCCTGCTCGATCACCCCGTTCTCGCCGGCGTTCTCAACGAGATCGTGTCGCATCAGGGGCTGGCCAGCGAGGACTGCTACGGTTTCCGCTTCGAGCGCACCCGCACCGAACGGAGGCCCTTCGGCAACGACAATTTCAACGCCCACGGAGGGAGCGGATACTTCAACCTCTGTGGAGATTCCCACCTCTACCAGATGGTGCCCGGGAAGATCCACGCGGGTCTCACGCGCGTGGTGTGGGAGCTGAACGAGGTGGGCCCTGGAGACGGGGTCACCCTGTTCATCTCGGGAAGCCACAAGGCGGCCTTTGAGCTGCCGGACGAGGTCAGCGGCCGGGACAGCCCCCTGTGGGAGACTTACACCTGCCCCCCGGGATCTGTCGTCGTCTTCACCGAGGGCATTTGCCATTCCGGGTCGACCTGGACCAACAGGGAATGGGACCGCCTCTGCCTGTTCAGCCTCTACAACACGGTGAACTGCAGATGGGGGCGGAGCAGCGTGCCTCCTGAAGTGGTGGCCGCGATGCCGCCGAAGCGCCGCACCTTGTTCCGCGACGTATGGGTCGCCCGCGGAAAACCGATCGACGACAACCTGTACTTCGATGAGAAGAACTTCGCCGCCTGAGGCGGAAGGTTTGTCCGGCGGGCGGCCGCCCTGAGAGCCGCCGGCGCAGCGGGTCCTGTTGTGCTGTCCCGTAAATGGCTGGAAAACCCGGCCGCCGAGGCACCCGGCGCGCAAGGCGCCTGAGCCGGACTACCAGTCCTGCACCGAGCCGTCCTCCCGGCGCAGGTGGGGCGGCTCGCTCCCGGAGTGGGGAAAGGCCGCGGCCGCTTCCTCGTTCAGATCGATCCCCAGCCCGGGAGCATCCGAACGCAGCAGAAACCCGTCCTCGGTCCGGAGATCGTGCTCGATCACCTCGTTCATCCAGGGGGCGGGGGGCGAGTACTCCTGCACCGCACAGTTGGGAACGGCCATGTTCAGGTGCAGCATCGCCGCGGTGCTCACCGGGCTGGCGGTGTAGTGGCAGGCGAGCTCCTGGTAATGCACTTCCCCCATCGCCGCGATCTTCCTCCCTTCGGTGATGCCGCCGGTGTGGCAGATGTCCACTCTCAGGTAGTCGACCAACTCTTCCTCGATCAGTTCGCGGAACGCCCATTTCGTCGGCAGCTGCTCGCCGGTGCCGAGGGGGACGCTGGTGTGTTCGCGCAGCGTCCTGAAGGAGGCGGGATTCTCCGAGCGGATCGGGTCCTCGACGTAGAACGGGTGGAAGGCTTCGAGGCCGTTGCACAGCTCGATGGCGCGCGGCGGCGATAGGCGGGTGTGCACTTCGAGGATGATCTCAAGCTCGTCGCCGATGGCGGCGCGCAGAGCCTCGAAATGTTCGATGCCGCGCCGCACCGCGGCCTTGGGATCGAAGGCGCCGTCGCAGCGGATCGGGGAGATCCGCAGGACGCGCCAGCCCTCGTCGATCAGCCTGCGGGCGTGCCGGACCAGTTCTTCGGCGGAACCGCCGCCGGAGTGCCGGTAGAGGAGGACCTTGTCGCGCGAGGCTCCCCCCAGCAGCCGGTAGGTCGGGACCCCCAGCGCCTTGCCGGCCAGGTCCCAGAGGGCAATGTCGACGCCGGCCAGCGCCGATTGCAGCACCGGGCCCCCGCGCCAGAAGGTGCCGCGGAAGATGTCCTGCCAGATATGCTCGATCCGCGTGGCGTCCTGTCCCACCAGCACGGGCTTCAGGTGTTCCAGGGCGCCGACCACCGCCAGCGACCTCCCGCTGAGCGAGGCTTCCCCGATGCCGTACAACCCGTCGGCGACGATCTTGACGTACACGAACTCCCCCACTGCAAAGACTTTCACATCGGTGATTTTCACGGGTTTCTCCTTCGGCTGGGTGAAATGCTGTGGGAAATCAGGTTGACCATCCTCATTCACATTCAATAGTAACGGCGGCCTTCGCGAGGAACTGGATCGTCACGGGCCCCAGAAGACCGGACACGGTCTGTCCTTCGTACACGTACCGGGTCGGGTAGGTGCTCATGTGGTTCGCCAGCGTGTTCGCCACCTTCACCTCGATCCGGTTCTCCCCCTCCACGACAAGGCTGGTGACGTCGAAGCTCCAGGGCCTGGCCATTCTGACTCCGGCCGGCTTCCCGTTCACGTGCACTTCCGCCGTCGTGGCCACCCTCCCCAGATCCAGCAGGACCTTCCCCCGCAAATGCCGCTTTTCCAGCTTCACCCCCTTGCCGTACACGGCCCCTCCCGAATAGGTCGCGAGCCCGTGCTCGCACCAGTCTCCGAGGGGGATCCTTCCCTGCGTGCACGTGAAGGCCACGGGCGACTCGAAGGCGGTTCCGGCGTAGCGCCCGGGATCCTGCTCCACCCTCAGGGCGATTCGGCAGGTCTCTTCCCCCGGGGCTTCGAGGGCGATCCTGCCCTGCTTCACTGCGACAGGCTGTCCGTCCATCCATGCCGTGACCGCTTCGGCCTTCAGGTTCAGGGTCATGGAGTCGAGCCCGGGGGGCGCGGAAAACCGGTACCACCCGACGCGGCGCACCTTTTCGGGCGTGATGTCGAAGAGGAGCTCCTGGGGTTTCGCGAACCACCGTAGCAGAGGTACGCAGGGATCGCAGGGGGGTTCATCCCCTGGCTTGTGCAGCACTGCGAAGGTCGCCAGCCCCTCCCCCTTGGGCTGAACCAGTCTAAGAAGAACGGAATTCCACCCCTCTTTCAGGCGAACCGCGGCCTGCGCCTCCGTCTCTAGTGAAGAGACCGAGACAGCCGGTTTGCCGTTTATCCAGGCCTCCCTGGCAAACTCCGCGGTCCCGCCGAAGTTCAGGATGTACTCCTCTTCGCGGGGAGAGTGGACGCTGGTGAAGAGGTAGCGCGTGGCGTCGCGGTCCTCACTGGCGGTATCGAACACGAGGAATCCTTCGGAAACGCCGCGCAGGCCTCCTCCGCCGGGATTGTGCACCTCCTTTCCCTCGTGGCCGAACTGCCGGGAGAAGCTGCAGTTCCGCCAGCGGAAACTCCTCCCCTCCACTTCGCATGGTTCGTCCGCGGCGATTCTTCCGGCTCGCGCCCTGTCGAGTACTCCCCGCGGTTCGCTCCCTTCGAAGGGACCGATGGTCCACCAGTACGGGCCGTACGAAAAGGTGACCTGCTCCCACCGGGAATCGTCGAATCCCCCTTCGTGCCAGCCCAGCCCGGTGCCGGTCTGTTCCTCCTCTTCCATGTAGCGGAACCGCCGGGCTTCTGGCCCGATCAGCTCCGCCGACGGCGGATACCGGAAGTCCCCCCAGCGGTTGTCCATGGTCGGCTCCAGGCGGAAGTCCCACGGTCCGTCCAGGGATACCGGCGGTTCCGGCTCGTCGACTTCCGTATGAGCCAGGCATTCTCCCCCTTCGTGGAGGAGGCGCACCTTCTTCTTTCCCCCGGTGGCGGAGAACCCGTGAACGAGAAGGCTCTTCCCGCGGGATTCCACCGAAGTCACCGTGGTCAGGTCGTCCTCGAGCACCTGCGGCCTGCCCCGGGGCGGGCAGAGGACCAGCAGCGTCCCCCCGCGGGGCTCCATCTGCAGGCGCACTTCCGTGCCGTCTTTCCGGATCTCGAACCGGTGGTGGGGCGCGGTCTCTCCGGTGAAGGCGTTCCAGATTTCCGGTTCACCGAACGCTCTCAGGTGCACGGAGAGGTTCCTCTTCTCCGCCCTTGCGTTGAACAGGAAGTACACCTCGAGGTCCCCGATTTTCCGGTGGGTATGGAAGACCTCCCCTTCCGGGACCAGCACGTCCCGGACTATGGAGCCTGACAGGATTTCCGGAATCGACGCGTCCCCGTCCGGCAGGAAGAAGGCCTTTCCACCCTTGTCGTTCTCCCGCTGCAGCGGACCGGCTGCCCCGTCGCTCGATTTCACGCCGAAGATCCCCTCGAGCAAAGCCTGGATGTGCGGGTCGTTGCGTCCACGTTCCGGCGAGGCATGGGGCAGACGCCCGAAGGCGACCACGACCCCGCCGCTGTCGTGGAATGCCGCGATGCGCTCGAGGGTCTCTGTCTGAATCGTCGTCATCGGCGGCAGGACCACGGCGCGGAACGCCATGCCGGCCACGTTCAGCTCTCCATTACCCACGTCGCCGCGGCAAAGGGAGCGGTCGTCGATGAAGTCGAGGTCGATGCCGCTTCGGTAAATCCGTTTGGCTGCCCGGTAGGTCGCCCCCGCCGCCTCGTGGGCGGCGGCTCCGAAGGCCCCCGGGTCGTCGAACTTCCGCCGGGTCCCCTCGACGGAGGGACGGCCCCCCGAACAGTGGGCCCGGACCGTGGTCAGGGGATAGAGCAGGGCGACGTCCGCCCGGTGCGTCCCCTGGCTCAGGATGAAGCTCAGCCTGGTGACGTAGTCGGTAAACTGCTTCCAGTACTGCCAGTAGGGTTGCCGGAAGTGAACGGCTGGCGGTTCCCACTCGTACCATCCACCCAGGGTGTTGTAGAGGACGCCGTGCCGGTTGTACAGGTTGACGCCGAGGGCGTAGTTCTCATGGGTCCAGGCGAGGTTCTCGCCGGTCGTGTGCCCCCAGCCCGAGCCCCAGTAGGCGCACACTCCCACCCGGTTTCTCCCGTAGAGATTGGCGATGGAGCTGGCCATCTTCGCCTGGAAGGTCCGCGTCCGGCCGGAGTTCTCCTCGTTTCCCGGTATCGTGTAGTTGGACATGTAGCGGAAGAAGTCGCCGTAGTGGTAGGTCTGGGCCAGCATGTCCTCGCTCTTCCCGTTCGGGCAGAACTCGGTGAAGAGCATTCCCCGTTCCTGCAGCCCCCTGGAGAGGCGCGCATACAGGTTCTCCTCCACCATGGCGGACATTACCTCGTGGTAGTCGCAGCGGATCCTGTCCGTCGTCGCACCGATATCGCGGAACAGTCCGACCAGGAAGGGGGCGGGATCGTACCCCTTTTCCGCCCTGAACCGGTCGAACAGCGACGGGGAGTACAACAGGTTGCCGTTGAGGACCAACACCTCGTCCGTTCCGCAGGCCTTCAGGGTCGTGCCGACTAACTCCCCCAGCTTCTCCTCGCAGGTACCCGCGAGGAGTTCCAGCCAGCGGTCCGACGTGAAGGGATGGAGGTAGTCGAGATCGTGTGGCTGAGCGGTGACCACCGCCAGGAGCCACCCCCCCTCCTCTGCCTTCCATGTGAGCCTGTGATCCCTGATGGCATCACCGAGGTCTTCCCGTGAGGCACCGTCCAACCGCCCGCCGGCCATTCTGTAAGCGGCCGCGTCGAGCACTTCCTCCCCGGGAGTAACGGCGATCTCGATCCAGCCTGGGGCGGTCGATTCCTCCGTGTGAAGAGCGAGACGGCGCCCACCCAGGGAGGGATTCCCCTCGCGTTCGGCGCGCAGCCGGTCCTGAAAGAACTGGCGCGCGGTCCAGTCGTTCAGCCAGGCTGCCATGCCCAGCCGCCGGTGCTCCTCCATGGAGAACCGGACGAAGTCCCACCATTCCTCCGTCCAGTAAGGGGGATCGGACGCGAGCGGCTCCCCGGACGTGAACCTGGGGTAGAACCAGGTGCCGGCGATCCCTTTCTCGCTCATCTCCTCGAGCTGCCACCGCATCCTCTCCTTGTCGAGAGATCCCGCTTCCCACCACCAGCAGTCGATGGGGCCGTATTCACATGGGGGACGGCGGAACCGGCGCTCCAGCGTCTCCCTCGAGACGGGTCGAGCCGGCTTTTCTCCGGAACGGTCGGAATGCAATTCCCGATCAGGGTTCATTATTCACCACGGCTCTCCCGGGGGCCGGTTTGCAAGCGGTTCAAGGGGGTTGGAAGGCCATGCCGTTCGCGGTAGTCGAGGTGGGCGGACGCAATGGCTCATCCTGTTTGCCCCTGCATCCCCGGTGAGCCGTTCCGGGCGCGCGTCCACCTGGATGGCGCCATTGACATGTCGGGTCGAAAAATGGTATCTCCGCACGTTTCCCTCTGCAATTTTCACGTGGGTGGCACCCAACGGGAACTGGGAGATCTACCGCATTGGACCTGAACGGATCAAGGGTGAACGCGGTGACCTTCGGCGAGGCCGATGACCTCGAACCAGGCTGGTCGCCCGATGGCGAGAGTATTTGTTTAACATCAAACCGCAGCCAACCGGCGTTCCAGACTCTTTCGCAATGGATGAAGCGTACATGGGGCGACTGAGCCCTGAGATATAAACCCTAACGTTGCATAAATCTGTTTGAAGCGGTGGTTGTGATCAGGCGGCTTCCTTCAGGATTTCGAGGAAATGCAACAGATCTTTCTCGACTTTTGGATTGGAGTTCAGGGTCAGGGTCAACTCGCCCTTGGGCTGAGTGAGGCGCCCGGCGCGTTGAATGAAGCGATGACGCAGCGTGTCCAAGGTTTGGAAGGTCCACGCCGCCGGCCGTTTGGCGCGCGAATAGTTCGATCGCGGCTGCGCCAGCATCTGCATTTCGCGTCCCAGATTGTGGGCCATCATCGCACACAAAGTAACCATCTGGTTGCCGAGCAACCGTCGGGTGGGGATCAGATCCAGCCCGGCCTGTTGCTTGGCCTCGGCGAAGATCCCTTCCTGGGCGCCGCGGCCATAGTGGAAGAGGAGCACGCTGCGTGGCGAGTTCATCTTGTTGGTAACCACAACTTGTTGGTAACCACAACGCGGTACTCGTGATCGATGTGCCGGGGTTCGAACAGATCCAGTTGCAGCGCTTGCTTGGTCTGACGCGGCACCGCACGGCGCACAAACAGAAACCGGTAGCAGGCCGGCCAGCTTTCCGGTTTCCAGTCACTCTCGAAATAGGAGCAGTGCTCATCGAGGTAGCGCCAGCGCTGGCGCGCTTCGATCTGGTCCTTGAGTACGGGAAAGCGTTCGAAAGGGACACTGATCGTGCATCCGACGCCATACAGGTCCATGAGGGTGAGCGTGTTTTGGCTGAAGAAGGCGCTGTCCAGTCGCGACTCGAGCACGGTGGGCGCCAAGGCGTCGCGCACGCGATCGAAGGCGTCCATCATGAACGCATGGGCGTCCTTGCTGTCATGGACGTTGCCGGGCCGGTGAAGGACATCCAGAAACTGTCCGGTTTGCGCCACCGTGCAGAACAGGTTGTAGTAGCTGCGCGCCCCCTTCTTTTTCGGATTATAGCCAACGGCGGTCCCTTCGGCATGACCACAGGTGGAGATCACCGAGCCGTCGAAGTCGAGAGTCAGACGGGGGAAGCGCTCACGCTGGAGCGCTTGCATGACCAGGGTCGAAGACAGGTGTCGCACTTTTGCGATACTTGAATGGCCCATTTTTGCCAGCGCGCGACTGAGGGTGGCCACATCCGGCAGGCGACGTAAGCCCAACAAACGCAGGACCACCGGATCGTCCCGGTAATAGTCCACGTCCCGCAGCCGCCGGAAGCCCAGCAACAGATGCACGATGAGCAACAACACAATGACATGGGGAGCAAAGGTCGCTGCGCTTTTGGCGGGGAAGCAGGACTTCAGTCGAGTCTTTAGATGCAAGCGCCGAAAGAGCAGTTGAAAAACGATCACTCCCGCAAAGGAAGTAAGCCGTTGATCTTCGAAGCGAAGACGCGGGAGCTTGTGAAAACGGGCCAAAATGTCTTGTTTTCTGAACCTCACTTGCGGTGTCCTCCTGGAAGGGGTCGATACAGGTCATGGGTGACCGTATCAAATACCCCCTTTTTCAGAGGGCGCCGCAAGTGACAAGGTGCACTCCGGAGAAGAAAAAAGCCCTGTTTTTATGCAACCAGAGGGTAAAGGTAGGAGGCGGTGACATGGGAGCACACTGGCTGCTCGCAGCAACAGCAGGGTTTTGTCTGGTTGGTATCAGCGTGGCGCTGGGACACACAGGCGACCGGGTGTATCCGTTTTACGAAATCACCGAGGAGCTGCAGGAGACGATCGATCTGACTGACGGCTCAATCGAGGATTGGTTAGGGGTGGGGCCGCCCAGTCTGACACTGCTGGATTTCTTTGTTGCAGATGATCCCAATTTCTCCAACACATCACAGCGCCATCCCGGCGATCTGGATATCCAGATCTGGTTGGGCTGGATGAAGTCTCCCCCCAGGATCTACGTGGCCGCTGTCCGAGCCGACGACGCGTACGTAAACGAGTATCCGGATGCCTGGGAGTTTATGGAGTTCTACGACTCGATCGCTCTGGGGGTCGATGGCGACCACAGCGGTGGGGAGCTACTGGCCACAGTGGGTTACGAATCAGAGGAAGGGTTTTTGAGTCACAACAAGCAAGCGCAAATTTACCACGCCCTGCCGGAGGTGCCATACGGACGCAATGTCCAAATGATGTGGTCGTTTCTGTGGGAATGGGAGCGATGGGTGGAAGAGCCGCCGTTCAGCCTTGGCGGCGGGGCTGTCGCAGGAGAGAATCCGACCGTGTCGATAACCGAATTCTACGTGACGCCGTTTGATCTCTTCGTGTATAACAGCCCGGAGGAGAGCGTGAAATCGGAGTTGTACGCGGGCAAGACGATCGGCTTCAGATTCGTCGTGCACGATGTGGATTGGAAATCGCGCACGGTCTCGTATCAAGCGGTCTACGATCTGCAAGCCGAACTGGTAGGGACATTGTTTAATGATGGAATATTACTTGGGGCGGACGATCTGAGCGGTCAAGACGCCGGGGACGGGTCTGTGGTGAGGACCGACTCGTGGGCCCGAATCAAGGCGTCGTTCGCGGAGTGAAGCCAGACGGGCGGCAAATCTGCTTCCCCACGGTAACTCCTCAATAACCACGAGCCCTTCCCGCCCGCGCAGCATCTGCTCGGGAGTCCGGGAAATGCGTCTCCCGGGGTTCGAGACCTTTCGCGGCGGATCAAGCGCACATCGTGCGACTGAGCCTGAGATAAAGAGAGGAGGGCAGTTGACATGAAAGCACACTGGCTGCTCGCAGCAACAGCAGGGTTTTGTCTGGTTGGCGTCAGTGCGACGCTGGGACACACAGGCGACCGGGTGTATCCGTTTTACGAAATCACCGAAGAGTTGCGGGAGACGATCGATCTGACTGACGGCTCAGTCGAGGATTGGATAGAGGTGGGGCCGCCCAGTTTGACGCTGCTGGACTTCTTTGTGTGGGAAAATCCCGATTACTCCAATACATTACAGCGACATCCCACCGATCCGGATGTCCAGATCTGGCTGGGCTGGATGAAGTCTCCCCCCCGGATCTACCTGGCGGCTGTCCGAGCCGACGACGCGTACGTGAACGAGTATCCGGAGATTGATTTTCAGACTCATTGTGATCGATATAGATTCGAAACCAGGCTGGTACCAAGCGATATATGATCTACAATCCGATCCGTCCTCAGGGGCCTATATGGAGTTCAGCGACGGCATGTTGCTTGGGGCGGACGATCTGAGCGGGCAAGACGCCGGGGACGGGTCTGTGGTGGAGGCCGATTCGTGGGCCCGGATCAAGGCGTCGTTTGGGGAGTGAAGCCGAACAAGCTCGGAAGGAGGTAGGCGATGTCCGTGCTGATGAGATATGCAGGGGTTGATGGCCCTCGTGAATCTCGGCGTCCTGCTCGCCGCAGATGCCCATACCGGGGATCGCGTCTACCCCATTGTCGAGTTGACGGACGAGATGCTCGCGCAGATCGATCTCAAGGACGTATCGGTGCAGGACTGGATAGATGTCCTGGGTGAGCCGGTGTTGACGGCCCTCGATTTTGAAACGGATATAGGCAGTTGCAATTCCGCGGACATGGACTTTCGGATATGGTTGGCATGGCATGACGAGTCCGACAAGCTGTTTGTTGCCGGCCAATTTGCCGACGACGCTACCCAGGTAATGGACAGCATCTATAAGAATGCTCGCTGGGGGGTAGACATTGTTTCGCTGTACGTTGACGGCGATCACAGCGGACTGCCGCATGCTGGACCAGAAGGTGTCCCTCAAGGCTCGTGGTACATAGCGACACCATTCCTGGCGGAGGATCCGGATGTACTCTTCCCTGCTGATGAACCCCATTGGGCGTCGAGCCCACCCTACAGCGATGGAGGAGGAGGAGTGTTCAATGAGAGTCCGATCATCTGGGTCATCGAATTTCTGGTCACCCCGGTCGATGTTTTTGGCTGGGATAATGATTCTCCGGACGAGAGCATGGCCTCCACCCTGGAGGTCGGCGAAGTGATCGGACTGGCCATCGAAGTCTATGATAACGACGCTTTTCGGGTGGAGGAGCGCACGCGCTTCGCCCTGTCCGGTGTCCATTGGTGGCGGGAGGATTTGCTGCTTGACGGTCTCCTGCTTGGGGCGGGTGAAATCCTCGACGACGGCTAGGTGGTGGAGGCCGATTCGTGGGCGCGGATCAAGGCGTCGTTGGCGGAGTGAAACGAAACGAATCCATGCGAAGGAGGATGATGATGTTCGCGCTGATTGAGGTGATCACTGGCCATCGACGGAGACCACAGGGGAGGGGTAACTTTTCACTCGCCCCCTTGCCAGTAGTGATTCTGCTGTGCATGGCATCAAGGCCGTGTCAGGCGCATTTTGGCGATGTCGTGTACCCCATTCCCGAAATCACAGATGAAATGCTCCAGGAGATCGACCTGTTCGACGGACTGATCGAGGAATGGACGGAACTCCTAGGAGCCCATACTGACGCCGCTGGATTTCCATTTACGTTACGACACCGGGTTCGATCCATCCGACCTGAATTTCAGGATATGGATGGGGTGGAACGCCACGCATGGTCGATTGTACATAGCTTCGGTGTTCATCGACGACAGCCATGTGATTGACCTCACTGCTGACGCACATCCTTGGTCGTGTTCGTTTGCGTGCGACTCCATTTTCTTCAGCATCGACGGTGACCACAGCGGAAGGTTGTCTGACCCCGAGCTGCCTTTAGACGCACACGTACACGATCAGGGGTACGCAGCCATGGCCCAAAACTCCAGTGGTCCTTTGGTTCTTGTGGAGTCCTTTTTATTTCCAACGATCTGGATCCAGTATCCGCCATATTCCGAGTCGGGCGCCGGTGCGTTTGGGGAGAATCCGTCGATATGGTCAATCGAGTTCTATGTCACGCCGTTTGACCTGGTGATACCCGACGATCGAGAAGCGAGCATCCCGTCGGTCTTGGAGGAAGGGAAAATCATAGGTTTCGATATCCATATTGAAGATGCCGATGAGCCACAAGAACTTTCTAGAATTTTCCTACGGGATCCAAAGAATTGGGGGCCGGAAAGCTTTGTTGACGGGCTATTGATGGGCATCGGTGACGGGATTGATGCCAGTGCGGTGCAGGCGGATTCGTGGGCGCGGATCAAGGCGTCGTTGGCGGAGTGAAACGAAGCGGATCCGAAATGGTTGTGACGTCGCGCTGACGAGACATCTGTTGCCAGCCCGGCGTGAACCCGCCCTCCGATCGCTGTGGTTCCCGATCAGACCTCGTCGGAGCCCGTCTCAGCCCGGATCATTCCGGAAACTGAAACGCAAACAGCTTCATCGAGCGCATGACGAAGCGCAGCCGTACTGGTCTGTTCCTCAACCCGGAGAGATCGGACGAACCATTCCAGGTAACCGCCTTCCTCACCGAGTTGCCGCGGATCGTGTCGCAGCGGTCGAGGCGGTGAGACGGGAGCGGCCGTCCGTCGACTGACTGCAGCTCGACCTGCAGCCACCCGCCCGCGCTGCCGTCCATGTTGACTTCCAGGCGCGCCCCGGAAAAGGTCACGGCAGGGGTGGTGAACTCCCCGCCGCCGTAGCCGCCGTGGACCGACACGAACCCATCCCTCCGTATCCGCGCCCGGAAGACACCTGACAGCGACGGGTCGCGGGTCTCTTCCCTGTGATCGCGGCCGACCCCCCCATAGTAGATCCACAGTTCGTCCCCGACCGGTATGGGCCAGGGGTTGGCGAAGATCATGCCGGCGGAAGCGGATCCGTCGGGTCCGAGCAGGCAGTTCCGGAGACCCCGCACAGGGACTCCGGATCGACGCCGCCGTCAAAGGGCTGTCGGTGACGGCAGGCCTCCTGCTGGCCATCTGCATCAGTCTGGCAGCGCGGCTCGATACGGGCTATCCGCCTGGCATTGAGCCGCAGCCGTTCGCGCCTCTGCTGGGCTTGCCGGCGCCCGGCTTCGAAATCACTGGGTTGGACGGCCGCCCGGTCTCTCTGCACACCTTGACCACCGCGGTCAAGACCGAGGCTGGCGTGCTGTTCTTCACCAATTCGGCCTGCCCAGCCTGTGACGCGACCTATCCGGCTTTGAAGCGGGCTGCAGCACAGATGCCGGTGCTGGTGATTGGAGTCGGCGTGGCGGAGGACCTTCGGACCAAGCTGTCGCAGCACGAGTTAGCGGTGAGCGCGGGTCATGACAGCCAGTTCGAGGTGGGTGATCGGTACGGTGTGCAGGTTCATCCGAGCACTCTGCTGATCGGGGGTGACGGGATCGTGCTCACCGCGGCGACGGGGGTGCGCAGTGTCGACCGGATTCTGGAAGAGTGGCAGGACATGAGAGGAGGGGGCCGGTAATGGGCAGCAAACACAAGATGGCCATGATGGGCGGCGGGCTGGGAATCGTACTGCTGGTGGGCATGATGATGAAGCCCGCACCCGAGGAGTCGCGCGTGCAGCGCACGCTTCAGGAAGGGCACAGTCACGAAGGGGGCCCCGGGCACGGACTGCTGACTGAGGGGACAGCAGCGCCCGACTTCCGCCTTCCGATGACGGACGGCAAGACCATGGGCCCGGCGGATCTCAGAGGTTCCTACTCGGTTCTCCTATTCGTGACTCCGACCTGCCCGTACTGCAAGGAGTTGAAGACGCTGTTGCTCGATCGGGATCTATCGGTGAAGGACCGCTTGATCTTTATCACCCCGGGCGATGTGGACTCCGATAAACTGAGCGCCGAGCAGCGGAAGGTGGAGGCGTATGTCGCGGCCGCCTTTCCCGTGTTGAGTGACAGCTCCCGCACAATCGCCGGTGAGTACAACGCGGCTGCGGTGCCGACCACCTACCTGCTCGATAAGGATGGGAGGATTGCCGGGGCCGGCCTCGGCGTGGAAGAGGGCATGGCGCTGGTGGAACGGCTGCTTGAGAAGTCGTCATGACGCTCTACGACGATCCTGTCTTTCTGACCGAAGTCGTCATGCTGACGGCGCTGCTGTCGGCGGGTTTCTACCTGAGCTACACCGATCTGTCGGTGCGGCTCGTTCCGAATCGCTACACCTTCGGACTGCTCCTGATCGGCATCGCCGGACAGCTGATCATGGTGTCGCTCGACGTCACGACCCTGAGTCGGGTCGTGGCTTTGCTTCTGACCGGTTTGGTCATAGCCCTCGGCCTGATGGTCTTCGGCTTCTGGGCGCCCGGCGACGCCAGGTTCTTCTGGGCGGTGGTTTCTGCCCTGCCCCCGACGCTGTGTCCGAGCGCCGATCCGTTCTCTTTCCACGCTCCCCCGGTGGCCCTGATCCTGAACACTCTGGCTTGTAACCTGTTGGTGTTGTTGCTGGTCCCGTTCTGGCAACGGCAGTGGCAAGCGGGGGAAAGCGGGGAAGGAGCGAAACCCGAACTCTTTCGCGCGGCCGTCGGGCTGGCAGGTATGGCCGGGCTGACCCTGGCGTTCTCGGTGATCGTGATGGAGAGGCCGCTGTCGTACCTCGAGGCCTTCGCTGGGGTCGTGATCGGATACCACGTGATGGAGAAACTGCTGAAGGTCCCCTACTGGCCGTTGGTCGTGATCCCGGGGGCCATGGCCTTCCTGTATGTCGGTTACACGACCTCGGCTTGGCAGGAGTATGCCATTCTGATGGCGGCGGCCTGGCTGGTAGAGGCAGGCTACCAGTATGTGCGGCGATGGTCCAGCCGTGCGTATGTGCAGCTGTTTCCCGTTCGGTATTTGAGGGCGGGAGCGATCCTGCGCAATGGGCTCCAGCTGGCAGGGGCCGACGGCGCGGAGCACAAGATTGAAGCGGGACGACCCCTGTCAGAAAAGCAAGCGGCAATCATTCGGTCCGCAATGGGGGGTGGGTCAACGCCGGGACAGCGAGCGGTGGAGGTAGAGCAAGCGATTCCGTTCGTGCCGGTGATCGCCGGAGCTGCGGCTTTGACGGCGTTCTTTGCGGGGAATCTGGTGCCGCCCCTGGTGGCGCTTGTCGAGTGGCTCGGTGGTTGAGAGATCGAATGATGGATCCAGAGCAATTTCAGAGGCTGACCCACTCACCCGAGCCCGTGCTCTGTTTCAATTAAAATTGGGACTTGTGGGACTTGACCTTTCGGCCAGCTTGGGTTACAGTGGAGCAGTTCGTTTCTATCCTATCCACCATCGAAAGGAGAAACCGATGGGACGGATCATTCGAAAGGAGAAACCGATGGGACGGATTATTGGAGTGCTCAGGAGTTTCGTTTCGGATGAAACGGGATTCGTGAAGCAGCAGAATAGCTTGGCGTTGTCGTGGACGGCAAGCATCATGATTGCCGCCGCGGTGATGCTTGGTGGGCCCACGGCATCTGTGGCGAATACCCCTCCTGATGGCCCCCATCGCCATGGCGGCCCCTGTGTAACAAACGCGGGATGCAAGTATACGTGGTGCCTAGTTAACGGGCACAACGTGGGTGAATGCTGGTCTCTCGGTGGTCCCTGTAGGTGCTATAATAACTGATTCAAATTGAAGCGAGAAACCGGGGCGAGTGGAGCGACTATGCAGTGAGTTCCACTCGTCTTGGTTTATTTGCTTTGCTCAAGGAATCCGTTTGCATCTGCGATGACGAAAAACAATAGCGACAACGGACAGGTGACCCGACCTGCGTAGAGGGCCACCTGTCCGTTGTCTTGCCCGGACGACAACCGATGGAGACTCACAAAAACAGCTTTGGTTGTCTAAGAAGAAATGCGCGTGTCTCAGCCATTGGACTTGCGATAGTAGCCGTGCTTTGGCAGGGGTCCGCCAGCGGGCACCAAAGCGGGCACCAAACGGAGGGGGTTTTCTGCGCGGAGAAGGACGGCTCCAGCCTGGAGAGGGTTTCGGGTGAGCTAACAGGTAACGCCTCCAGTCCGACCTGGGCGCCGGATGGTGGCCGTATTCTGTACGGAGCGTATGACGGGAAGACCAGTGAGTTCCGTGTTGTCTCTCTTGACGATTTAACAAACCTGACGTTGCAGCTACCCTCACATGTAACGCACCCGCGGGGAGCATCGTGGTCGCCAGACGGTGCTGAGGTTGTGTTCAGCGCATTGACCATCGAGCCAGATGGCACAAAGCGTAGCTACGACATCTACGCCATGGAATCCGGGGCTTCCCAAGAGACGATAGGGCGCATTGTGCGTGATGGACTCATGCCGGTGTGGTCCCCGGATGGCAGTCGAATTGCGTTCGCGACGTCACGCGATGGCAATCTCGAGGTTTACATAGCTGATGCCAACGGATTGCAAGCCCGCAACCTGAGCCAACATGAAAGCTACGACATGCGCCCGTCGTGGTCTCCGGACGGAACCCGGATAGCCTTCGAGACTGGTCGCTACGGCAATAGCGAAATCTGCATCGTCAACGCCGACGGCGGTGAAGTGGTGAATGTCAGTGATCATCCTGCCCACGATGTCGCGCCGTCGTGGGCTCCTGACGGCATGGAGATTGCCTTCGCATCGGATCGAAGCGGCAGTTTTAATATCTACCGTATGGCCGCTGATGGATCGGCCGTGTCAAGGATCACGCAGGGTCTGGCCACCGACAGGGAACCGGCTTGGTCGCCTGACGGAAGGAGTATCTGCTTTGTCTCCAACAGGCGCGTGACTGTCTTGGACACGTTCTCGCAATGGGTAGCGCGCCTAGTGAGCGGCCCGTAAGAAACATAGTCTTGAGCTCCATCCGCAAGAACGGCAGTACACCGTAGCACTCGACCCCTTGGCGATGTTGCGATCCAGGGAAGAGGCCACCGTGAAATACCTGGGGAGGTGCTGAAATGAGCACGAAAGGGTTTGCCGTTTTTGCCGCGGGGCTCTGCCTGTTGGTGGAAAACAAAGCGGCAAATGGACATGAGGGAGACCGAGTTTTCCCGATTTACGAAATAACGGAGGATGTGCTCAAGGAGATCGACGTGAATGATGGTTTTGCCCATGAGTGGCAGGAGCTGTTCGAGCCGACAGCCACTGCTCTCGATTTTTCTATCTTTCGGCCACCTTTGCAATTGAAGTGGGAGCCATCTGACCTCGATTTTCGGCTGTGGATGGGGTGGCTGCCGTCCCCAAGCCGAATCTACGTCGCCTTGATAGTCGTAGACGACATAACGTTAAACCGAAGCGGGGGAAGCGACCTTAACAGAGGAGGCGGCCTTGACAAATTCTTGTTTGCTGTGGATGCGGATCACAGTGGGGGAAAGTTGGGAACTCCAAACCCATATCTCGTCACCCAGTGGTACATTTCGGTCCCAGATGTTTCAGAACGGGGTTTCTACACGTCGGCTGAAACCACTCCGGTAGACTGGCCAACTTCATTTCCATACGGTGAAGGTAGTGCGGTGACTGTTGGGGAAAACCCTTTTGTGTGGCATATTGAGTTTTACATCACACCGTTCAACGCCTTCTATTCAAATCCAGATGAGAGCATTATCGCGGACTTGGTCTTGGGGGAGACTATCGGATTTGTCTGTACATTGCTCGATTCGGATGGCGGTGACGACTTTAACTTGCACTATTTACCGCGGATTGATCACATGGCATTCAGTGATTATCAGGAAGTCCCCGATTTTTTTGCCGACGGCATCTTGGTGGGAGCCGGGGGCGGGGATGAGGATGACAGTGTCGTGCACGCCGATTCCTGGGCCCGAATAAAGGCGTCGTTCGGGGAGTGAAGCGAAACGAATCCGTAATGAGGTTGTGACGTTCGCGCTGACGAGACATCTGTTTCCAGCCCCGGGGTGAACCCGTCCTCCCGGTCGCTGTGGTTCCCGGTCAGACCTCATCGGAGCCCGTCTTAGCCCGGATCATTCCGGAAACTGAAATGCAAACAGCTTCATCGAGCGCATGACGAAGCGCAGCCGTACCGGTCTGTTCCTCAACCCGGAGAGATCGGACGAACCATTCCAGGTAACCGCCTTCCTCACCGAGTTGCCGCGGATCGTGTCGCAGCGGTCGAGGCGGTGAGACGGGAGTGCGCGTCCGTCGACGGACTGCAGCTCGACCTGCAGCCAGCCGCCCGCGCTGCCGTCCATGTTGACTTCCAGGCGCGCCCCGGAAAAGGTCACGGCAGGGGTGGTGAACTCCCCGCCGCCGTAGCCGCCGTGGACCGACACGAACCCATCCCTCCGTATCCGGGCCCGGAAGACACCTGACAGCGACGGGTCGCGGGTCTCTTCCCTGTGATCGCGGCCGACCCCCCCATAGTAGATCCACAGTTCGTCCCCGACCGGTATGGGCCAGGGGTTGGCGAAGATCATGCCGGCGGAAGCGGATCCGTCGGGTCCGAGGCGGAGGAAGGGTTCGCGGTCGGGATGCTGCCACCAGGTGATCCCGTCCCGGCTGGTGGCGAGCCGCACGTCGATCGTCGAGGGGAAGGCGTCCTCCTGCCAGTGGTGGTAGGCGGTGGGCAGGAGGATGTAGGCGTTGGGGACTCCGGGCACCTTCATGCCGCCGGGAGTGTAGAAGTCAACGGTCGGGCGCCAGCCCGGGGTGCCGCCGGGCACCGGGCTGTCCTCATCGCACCCGTCGGCCATGAATATCTCCCTGGCCATCGTCCAGGTGTGGAAATCGTCCGAGAACATGATCCCCGCCGAGCAGGTCCGCTGTCTGCCCTCCGGACGTTTCTTGATGCGCACGAAGCCGACGTACTTCCCCAGGTCTTCGTCGCGGAAACAGAAGCTCTGGGTGTCGGCGGCGTTCCCCCTCCACAGCGGATAGCCTTCGTCGGCGCGTTTCCACCGGAGTCCGTCCGGGGAGACCATGCCCCACAGGCCGGTGCGGATGCCCTGCTGCCCGTCATCTTCACTCGCGTAGTACTTGGTCCACAGCTTGTAGCGTTCCGCAGCCGGGGCCCGGTCGTCGCGGAAGACGGCGGCCCCTGCCATGCGCGAAGGGGCGACGATGTTGTTCCTCCTGGATCCGCGGAACTCGATCAGGCCGGTCTCCCGCTTGTCCCAGTGGACCCCATCCTCCGATTCGGCGTGACACAGGGCGCGGTGGTTTTTTCCGTCCCCCCCGACAGCCATAGCGTCGTACCACATGCGGAAGGCGCCGTTTTCCAGCATCACGGTGTTGAAGGAGCCGATGCCCCTGTCTTCCCAGGGCCTGTCCGCGGTGAGGACCGGTGTGGGGTCCTGAAAGGGCGTCTCCACGGAAAGGGCGACCCCTTCTGAATCCGCCAGGAACAGGGGATCGAACAGCAACTGCTTGCGAGATCCCAGCTCCAGAGGCTCTGAATCGTTCGATCCGGTCATCCGCATACTCCGATCAGTTCCCCTGACTCCGCATTTTCTTCACTCGCTCCATGATCCTGTCCTCCCAGCCTCCAGGCTCCGGCGGCGGAATCCGATTCTCCTCCCGCATGGAGTCGAACACACGCCGCATACCAACCTCGAGCGATATCCGCGGCTGGAACTCGGGCACATCCCTGAAAAGACTCTCGGCGCTGCAGCAGCAGTTGTGCGCGAAGATGTTGCTGCAGATCCGGACCGCCGGAACCTCGAGCAGCTCCAGGTCCGTGCAGCTCCGGTACCTCCTGCTGCACAAACTCTCACCCGAGACCTCCTGTACTCTTCTTCCGGCGCGGCGTCACCGCGGAGGATCTTCTGCTACCGAGTCGAGCCAATACGAATAGAGTGCGGCGTTGTGCAGCCTGAACCGCAGCTGTATGAAGCGATGCACATGAGTCTGCAGGTCGCCGGATTCCCATTGCAGGGGAAAACGCAGCTGGTCTCCTCTCACCTCCTTCGACCGCGCCACCACCGAGCCGCCGTCCACCACCTCGACCATGAGTGAGCCGTTGCCGGCATCGACATTTACCCAGATCCAGGGACTGTCGAGAGCGAAGCGGTCGGTGGTCACGACGCCCTCTCGGGCACCGGCATCCAGGGACATGAATCCGTCTCGCCGCATCGTCGCCAGATGGATGGCGCCACTCCTATCATCTGCATCGGGCGGGGCGCTGCGGTACTTGGCTCCCATGTAGTAGAACCAGAGCTCGCCATCGATGAGGACAGGTCTCGAGGGCGGCATGATCTGGGTCAGGTCGTAGGCACCCGAGCCCACTTCCGAGGGACCGATGAATGGACTGCGATCGCCCAGCCGCGTCCAGCTGAGCAAATCCCGGCTGCAGACGAGCTGGACGTGATGGAAACCGTCCGAGTTCTCATTGACGTTTGCCGTGTGGTAAAAGAAAGCGGCCATGCCGATATAGAGTCCCTCGTATCGACTGACCCCCATATTGTAGACGTCCACCATGTATTCGCCCGGCACGTTGTGCTGCGGCTGCTGCAGCCTCGGGTTGGCTAGACGTTCCCCTATCACCTGCCGGGCGAGTTGCTGATCCTCCTGGTCCGCGTGGAAGATGAGCCTCGGGCCGTTCCAATGTTCGAAGTCGGGGCTGGTGGCCAGGGCCACCGAGCGTCCGTACGGGCCCATCTCCCCTTCCTTCAGCGTAGCGAGGAAGGTTCTCGCGGTCTCGTCGTAACTGAGGTTTGCCTCGTCGCCGGAAGGCAGGCTGCGGCAGTTCAGCTTGCGCCAGTGAATGCCATCCGCACTGACCGTCAGGTCGTGGGTCTGAAATCTCCCTCTGCCGGAAAAGCGCTCTTCCGCTTCGGCATCGGGATGCTCCTCGACCTGAATCACCCAGCTCAACTGGTATTGCGAGGGCTCGTTCAGTACATGCCGGCGGGGTAGGCGAGTCGCCAGGGATTCTCCGTCAAGCGCCAGTGGGCGCCGGTGGGACTCACCATGCGTTCACTGACACCGCGCAGCTTCATGCTCTTGTAGCGGCGGGAGGGATCGGGGTCGTGCGGGTCGTAGACGACCTGTTCTCCACACAGAGGGGAGACGAGGTTGTTTTCCAGCGACCCCCGGTACTCGCGGCACCGCAGGACGGGCCTGACCCAGTTGAGGCCATCCTGACTTTCGGCGAGGGAGATCCCGTCCTTTTCGGAGAGCCAGATTTTCCAGCACCGGTCTTCCGGGACCCATGACGGGGCGCATCGAGTCTGCACGCTGCCCGCCCCTTCGGGTTCGATGACGGGGCCCTTCTTCTGCGGCTGGTGGAGCGTGTGGTTGAGGTTCTCGTGGCTGGACACGCCCTGGAGATCGAGAAAGAGCTGGCGCTCGCGGACGGGAACCTCCCATGGCCTGACCCTCACGATCTGTGCTCCTTTCCGGACAAAAGCCTCAGACGGAAACTGCGGCCGTTACTCACGGGTGTCCGCTCAGTAACCGGCAAGGAGTTCGCGCAGACAGACCGCGGCCTTGCGCACCTGCTCGACCCGGTCTTCCGCTTCCCCTTCGTAGACGATGGATATGCAGCCGTTGTATTCGACCTTTTTCAGTATCGGTACGATGCGCTCGTAGTCGAGCCACTCGTCCCGCCCGCTTTCGATCCTGTAGAACTTCGTGCGGACGTACATGGCATGCGGGGCGATCTCCTCCATGAATCGATAGAAGTCGACGTCCGGAGCTTCCCCGCGCGGGTACGAGCCGGGCGATCCGATCCATTGGCCGGTGTCCATTATGAAGGTGAAGTTCTCGCGGTCGGTCTCGCGCCGGATGCGCAGCATGACCTCGCTCGTCGATGGATGGTTCTGCAGCCCCACCGCTATTCCCTTGGCAGATGCGTAGTCGGCGATCTCCTGGTAGCCGCCGATCATCGCCGGCCAGGGATCTTCGCCATCGGCCCCCTTTTCCGGCTCGGTCCTTGCAGAACACGCGGATGATCGGCGATCCGATGAAGGCAGCCAGGTCGGTCGCGCTCCGGCACTGGTCGGCGAACCCCCGCCGTTCCTCATCCGTCCCCAATGGGAGGCCGCTGACACCGATGTACCCTATCGGCAGTCCGTACCTGAGGCAGAGCAGCTTGATGCCGCGGAGGTAGTCCGGGTCGGTCGAAACGAAAGAGCGCTGATGGAAGTCGACGCAGTCCAGTCTCAGATCGCGAGCGGTCTCGATGAATGCCTCGATGCTCGTGTCCCTGAGACTCAGGTGGTTGCAGCCAATCTTGAGCATGGTTTCCCGTATCCTTTCGGGTTTGCCGTTAACGTTCCGTCCTTGAACAACCTGCAGAATCGAGGGCGCCCTGGCGTCCCCTGCAAGGCGCGCGATGCGGCCATGGCAGCCCGTGGAAAAAGAAGATTTCTCCAGCGGCCGCCGCATGGAGATGAGCTTGTTCAACGGACTGACAGGGATGGACGAGGGCGAGTAAGCGCAACACAGCCACCGGTTGCAAGTGCCGGCCACCGCCCCATACGGGATGCCCGGCAACTAGGGCTGGTGTCCCAGCTCGCGGCGCAGCTCGTTCAGCTTGGTTTCCAGTGCCTCTAGTTCCTCTCCGGCCTGGGTCCAGTCCCATTCCTGCAGCGCCGTCCGGGCGCCGCGAAAGTGGGCTTCCGCCTCCGAGACCATTTGCGCCGCGGTTTGCAGCGATGCCGTGTGCGAGACGCCGACCTCCGGCGAGGACTCGGCTTCCGCATCGGCGTCCGCCGCTCCTGCAACCATGCCGACGATCTCGGCCAGCGCCTCCTCGAAAGAGCCGCGCATCACCACCTGGCTGCCGAAGGCCACGATCACCTGCTTCAGCTCCGGGATTGCGGTGCTGCGATACCTCTGACGCGCCGGTGCTTCCGGCCGTCCCATCCCGACGATCCCCGGTTCCGGCATGCGGGAAATCTGCGGCTGCTGGGTGGCCTGCAGGTATACCGGCTCGACGTACAAAAACGACTGCTCGATCGGAATTGCCAGCATGTTGCCGCGGATCACCTCGGATCCCTTCTGTCCCCAGAGGGTGAGCTGGCTCGAGATCTCCGGCTGCTGGTCGATGCGCGCCTCGAGCTGCATCGGTCCGAAGATCAAGCGATCCTTGGGGAGCCGGTAGACGAGCAGGTCGCCGTAGTTGTCCGCGTCGCAGCGCGCCGCCAGCCAGCCGATCATGTTGTCCTTCCGCGCCGGCGTGAAGGGCACCATGAGCATGAATTCCTCGCGCTCCTCGCCGGGAAGCTTGACGATGATGTAGTACGGCTCCATCAGCTGCGGGCGGTCGCGGTAGATCTCGTTGGGGATGGCCCACAGATCTTCCTGGTTGTAGAAAACCCGCACGTCCTGCATGTGATAGCTGCGGTAGATCATCGCCTGGTACTTGAACATGTCGCGCGGGTAGCGCAGGTGCCGGCGCAGATCGGGCGGCATCGCCTCCAGCGGCTGGAACAGCCCCGGGAAGATCTCGGCGTAGGCCGCCATGAGCGGATCCTCCCGGTCCACTCTGTAGAAGTCGACCGAGCCGTTGTAGGCATCGACCGCCACTTTCACGGAATTGCGTATGTAGTTGATGGGCGACCGCCCGCCGCGCGAAGAGTAGGGGTACATGTCCGTGGTCGTGTAGGCGTCCAACATCCAGTAGAGCCGTCCTTCGGAGATGACCATGTACGGGTCCGTGTCGTACTGGAGGAAGGGGGCGACGGCGCGCACCCGGGCGGCGATCTGGCGGCGGAACATCACCCGGCTCTCGTCGGTGACGTAGTTGCTGAGCAGCATGTTGAGGTCCGTGAACCGCAGCGCAAAGGCGGCGCGGCCGAACAGTCCGCCGATGGGCACGCCGCCCTTGCCGGCGTAGGTCGAGAACACGTTCTCGGCACCCTTGGGGTAGTCGAACTCGCGGGTGCCGGTGTTTATCACCACGTACGACCGGGTAAGCTCGCCGTAGTAGATCTCCGGGCGGTCGATCTCCAGGCCGGCCGCGGACACCGGCGGGATGTCGCGAACCAGCAGCTCGGGCAGGCCGTCGGGCGTGACGTGGTTCACCGGGCTCATGGCGATGCCGTAGCCATGGGTGTACTGCAGCCGCTCGTTGACCCAGCTGCGCGCCTGGGGAGGCAGCCTGTCCGCGGCCATCTCGCGCGCCGACAGCATGACCTGGCGGTAGACTCCGTCCACCGTGTAGCGGTCGACGTCCACCCCGGAAAAGAGGTAGTACGGGCGGATTTCCTGGACCTGCTGGAAGGTCTGAACCAGCGGCCGCTCATCCCACATGCGGACGTTGCGAATGGTAAGGGGGTTGGCGAGGATGTCCGCCGCGGTGAGCTCATCCGACCCGGCGAAGGTCTGCTCCTCGATCCGGTCGAGGCCGTAGGCGCGCCGCGTGGCATCCAGGTTGTGGCGGATGTAGGGAGCTTCCCGCGCCAGCTCGTTTGGCTCGACCACGAAGGCCTGAACCAGCGACGACGGGACGATGCCCAGGAGGATGGCGGCAACCACCAGGGCGACGGCGGCGAGCAGGGGCCGGCGCCCGATCCGCGGCTTCGCACCGACAAAGAGCATCCCTCCGGCGGCCAGGTACACCATCACGAGCAGGCGGTAGATCCATACCTGGACATTGGCGTCGACGTAACCGGCCCCGAATGCCACCCAGTCGTCGGAGTACAACAGCCCGGGGATCTTGAGCCGGTACACCCAGGCCATGACGAGCAGGAACAGGCCTGCCAGGACCGACAGATGCGCCCGGGGTTGCGGCAGCACGGTGATTTTCTCCTGAAAGCGGATGCCGCCCCCGGAAAGGTAGACGACGCAGACCGCGACCAGCGACAGGATGAGGCCCCCGAGCAGGAAGCCGGAAACGAAGCGCAGAAAGGGGAGCTCGAAGACGTAGAAGCCGATGTCCCGCGCGAAGATCGGATCGGCGAGGCCGAAGGGCTGATCGTGAAAGAAGCGCAGCCACAGCAGCCACTGGCCCGAGCCGATCCTCGCCATCAGCAACACCAGTATCGCCCCGGCCACCAGGTACGCGGAGCGGGAACGCAGCAGCGGGTCGAACGGGCCTCCCTCGGGTCCCCACGGCGAGCCCCCCGTGCGCAGCATCTGGCGCGTGAACCGCCGCGCCAGGGCGAGATTGGGTGCGATCAGCAGCGCCGCCAACAGACCGAAAAAGGCGCCGGCGAAAAGGCGCGCGCGTATCGCGCGCCAGTAGACGGACTCCAGGTTCAGACTCTGGAACCACAGCAGGTTGGTGTACACCGTGGCCAGCATGAGCGCACCCGTCACGACGCCCAAAAGCGCGGCCGCCAGCGCCCAGCGGCGCCGTCTGCTCGCCATGATTCACCTCATTCGATTCGGAAGGGGGAAACGCATGTAGTGAGGGCTGGAGGGCATCGGATGTCAGGCCCTCGTCCCGGCCCGCGTGCCGGACAGGATCTCCTCGCCCTGCACCCTGTAGCCGGCCTTGGCCTCGAGATCTATGGTGCGCCAGATGAGGAACTGTTTGCGGATGACGTTTATGAAGCGCTGGTTGACCCTGCGCCAGGAGGCGTCCTCGCCGCTGATGCGGCGGATTGCGAGGGTGATGGCGTAGATGTTGTGCTCAGGCTCGGGCACAGCCCGGAACACGACGTGCTGGCTCACGCCGAGATCGAAGGGTGCCAACCCGATAACCATCGAGATGCTGAAGCCCTCGCCGTGCCCTGTTCCGATCCTGTTCAGCTCGGCCCCTTCCGTGTAGAACGTGCCGATCGATTCCTCGCTGTACGAGTCGAAGTAACCGGCGAGGAACACCGATAGCCCGAGCACCTCGTGGCCGCTCACGGTGAAGGGGAACTCGAAGTTCCAGTGATCGCCGTCGGACGGCGGCAACTGCCACTTGCGGGTGACGTCGGGCACCGCCATATGCGAGGCTTTGTGCGCCGGGTACAGGGTGGACAGCAGCACCACCGCCATGACCAGCATGCAGGACAAGACGGCCGCCAGGGACGAGTAGTTCAGCGTGAAGCCGGTCAACAGGTCGAACGCCACGAGCACTGCGGCGATCGTCTGCCCGGTGAGGTACCCCGCCACCACGCCGAGCACGGAGTAGACGCAGGACTCGGCCATGAACAGCCAGGCGATGTGGGCGGGGGCGAGCCCCACCGAAGAGTAGATGCCGATCTCGCGGAAGCGTTCGTACACGCTGCCCATCATGGTGTTGAGCACGATCAGCGAGGCGATGAGAATGGGGATGAAGAGGTTGGCCACCCCCGCCAAGCCGGTCATGCCCAGCGAGCTGTAGACCGACACCTGGATCTGCTCGTCCCCCTCCTCCCTGATGCCGGCGAAAAGCGTCAACGCCAGGCGCGACAGCAGTTTCTCGATCTGCTCGCGTTCGTCGACTCCCTCGTCGAAGCGCACCGCCACCGACTGCAGCGGATTGCCGCTGCCGACGTTGCGCAGCAGGTGGTAGGGGATGATGAGCACGTTGGCTGGTTCAAGATGCGCGAACGGCTCGATGGAGACGTTGGTTCCCGACAGGCCCTGCCTCTCGCGTCGCTCCTCGTCGGCCATTTCCATCACGGTGAGCCCGCTGGTGCCGGCGAAGTCGGCCGGGGTCAGCATCTCGCCGTCCAGGTCCTTCAGGTCCTCCACCAGCCTGGAGTCGACCACGCCGATCACCCTGAACATCTCGCCGAAAACGCGGATGTTTTCCGCCCCCGCCGCCACTTTCGTCAGTTCGATGTCGAGCTTGTCCGCGGCGATCATGTCTTTGGGCAGGATGCAGACGTCCCCATCCCCTTCCCGGAACCAGCGCCCGGCGACGAGCGCCCGGTCCAGCCCGCTCACCGCGGCCTCCTGCGGCGTCAGGCCGAGCACGCCGAGAGCGTTATGCGACTTCTCGCCGCGCTTCATCTTGATATGTGCCCTGTCCTTGTGGCCGTACCAGCTGCGCGGAGCCACCGTAGCGATTTCGCCGAAGGCGTTGACCGCGTACTCGAGGACCGACTCCTCCAGCGGGGTCCACGCCTTGTTGCGGATCAGCATGCCCTGGTAGAGGCCCTCGGTGTCGCGCCGGAACTCGTAGAATTCGAGGGAGGTCTGGATCGAGGTGAACGAGAGCACCGTGAAGGTCAACAGCATCAGGGTGACGAACGTCAGCGCCGTGCGCAGCTTGCGCCGCTTCATGTTGGAGATTCCCAACTGGAAGGCTGCCAGAGAGGCGCCCGAGCGGCTCACGTCGGTATCGTGTATGACGGCGACCTCGGTGCGCAGCTTCCTCATCTGCTCGTTGAAGCGTCCGCTGACGATGGAGATGACCAGCACGGCCAGGGCCAGGATGACGAAGGCCAACAGGATGACGAAGGGATTGCCGAGCTCGAACGCCGGGTGGACCAGGGACAGGATGACCCAGATCGCCAGGAACACAGCGGCGAAACCGATGATCTGGTTCTTGATCGTCGCCGCGGAGATCAGCAGGCGCTCGGCGAAGAAGGCGCACGGAATGACCAGCGCCATGAAAAAGACGATGCCCCGGATGACGTCGTTCTGCGTCCCCTTGACATCGGGATAGGCGCGTGACTCGAGACCGATGGCGGCGCGGGTGCGACGCACGAACTCGCTCCAGCGACGCTGCTCCATCGCTCTCCCGGCGGCTTCGAGGTGGACGCGCGCCTGCCGGTGCAGGCTGCTGAGACGGCGGTTCTCGATGCCGAAGCCGCTGAGCTCGCGCATGCGCGCTTCGTCGAGATTCCACATGTCGCGCGCCGCGAGAAAGGTAGTCCGGGCGAACGAGGTTCCTGGGGCGATTCTGTAGCCGCGGCCCAGCGCCCGGTCGGTGTCGTCGTAGACCGCCGAGTTGAGCAGCAGGTAGCGGAACCCGAGGATGTCAGCTCCCAACCCGAGCTTGATGCGGTCCCCGTCGCGGGCGAACAGCACCCCCACCGGCTCGTCCCTGGCCGACGGTCCTTCACCGAGGGTGTACCCGTATTCCAGGGGTGCGGTGTTGGCCTCGCCGAACACGGCGATCTGGGACAGCTTGGTCAGGTACTGGGGATCGACCAGATCGTTGAGGTTGTAGGCGCGGCACGGGAACAGCACCACCTGCCAGTGCTTGTCGCGCCAGTCCATGGCGACTCTCATGGAGTAAGCGCTCCCTTGCTGCCCGCGGTCCGGGGCGTAGGTGATCTGTCCGGTGGCGGGGTCCATGTAGTACCCCTCGATCTGCAGGTTCCTGACGCCGTGCTCCGCCATGCGGATGCGGTTGATGTAGATGGCGCCGTCGTCGTCGACGATCTCGAAGAACTCACCGCGCACCCCTTTGCTGGACTTCCTCTTGCCGTTGCGAACCACCCCTACCGCTCCCGCGCGCGGCAGGTCGGGTACGATGCTGCGCCGCGGGAAGACCATGGTCCGCGCCGTGAGGGACCCCAGGGAATCCTTGAGCCGCATCTTGAAATCCGGGAACAGGTCCGCATCATCGAAGGCCATGTGGAACATGCCGGCCAAGGCGCGAATCTGACGGGTGAGATTGTCGACGTTTACCTCCTGTAGGCGGTCCAGGGGGGTGTCGACGACGAAGCGGGCATCGTTGACGGTGACGAAGGCCAGCGCCGGCGTGCCTGTGGCCAGCACCACCTCGCTGTTGACGGAGATTTCGCCGGGAACGAAGGAATCCCAGTTCATCCCTCCTCCGGGGCTGATGCCGTTTACGAGCACATCCTCGGAGCGGTACCCCAGGGCGCTGCTCAGTTCGCGCGCGTACCCCATGAACCTCTTGCCGAACGGGGCGAAGTAGCGCTGGAAGTAGAACTCCGAGTTGCTGTTCCAAACCCCCAGCTCGTCGGTCCGGGTCGACAGGTCCAGGCTGATGAAGAGCTTGACGGAGAGCGAGCCGACCTTGGGATCGACCCAGTCCCTGTAGAGCGCCAGGAGCAGATCGCCGTCGCCGATCAGCTCTTCGACCAGGCCGTCGACGCTGCCGAAGTGGTGGTCGCCGTAGGCGAGCTGTCCTCGCGTGCGGCCGATGAGCCCCTCCTCGAGGGCATCCAGGGCGACGCGGCGGACCAGGGTCGAGTCCCCCTCCGCGACGCGGCGCACCAGCCCCTCCTTGCCGAGGAATTCCTGGCCGCCGAGGCGGTACCTGACGCCGTCCTGCTCGATCAGATCCCGGGTCAGCGCCGCATCGACGACGCGGCGGATCAGCATGCGGTCGACGAACGGGTCTTCGCGTCGCAGGTAACGCTGGATGAAATCGTCGACCCCGCGCAGCCCGAGATGATGGGCGGAGGTAGCCAGGAAGACCACGGTGCGTTTCGGGGGGTTCTGACGGAAGTAGTGGGCCAGCTCGATCAGCGCAGTTATGCCGGCGGCCTGTTCGGCGCCGGGCGCCAGCGCCGGAACCACGGACATGGCGTCGTAGTACGACTCCAGGACAATGACATCGTCCTGGAGCTGCGGACCGGTCCCGTGGATGGTCCCGAGGATGTTCCATGCCGCACGCCGTTCCCACTCCATGCGGTACTCGACGTGCACCTCAACCTCGCCGGCGGTGCTCAGGGCGATGCGCTCGCGCAGACGAATCCCCTCTTCCCGGGGAACCCAGTAGCGCGGCAGGTCGAGAGGCATCGTCAGGAACTTGCGTTCACCCTCCAGGTGCACGGTCGAATCCGGTTCGATGAAGACCACCCCGGCGGCACCGAGGTAAGCGCACCGGAGCCATGCGTCGCCTGTGTTGTAGTCCATCAGTACAACCGCGCCCGCGACCTGTCTGCCGTCCAGGTGGACGTAGGATCCGTCGCCGCCGTCGATCAGGCGGGCGATCCTCCCGCCCTCGGGCAAGGTGGAGGTCTTGACTAGGTTCGGCCACAGGCCGTGCAGCGGAGCGGTCTCTCCCGTGGCGGTGACCCGGATGCTGCCGGGGGCCTTTTCCACCGGAACGGAGACGTCGTATTCGTGGACGGCAATCCCGGTCAGCCCGATCTCGCGGAAGGTCTCCCGGATGTAGCCGGCAGCCGCGTCGGCGCCGGGGTACCCGACCACACGGGATTGGTGCCCGGCGAAGCGGGCCAGCGTCTCCGTCAGGCGCTTCTCCGATATCTGGTCCCGGAGCGCGGTAAAATCGACCTCTCCGGCGACCGGCTGCGCCGCAAGGGCGACGGCGAACAGGCGAGGCGCCCAATCGCGGCGTAGCCTGGCAGAGATGTCAGATTCAGGGAACATCATCGGCGATAGTACGCATTGCCGTGGCGGCGGCGCCAGTTGGGATCGCGGTATACTGCCTTTGCCGCAGGTCCGATATGAAAAACCGAGGGGGACCGAGGCGTCTGGCTTTCCGAACCTGCCCAGGGCCGGTCTATCAGAATCGCTGCCAATTCGGCAGTTTGGTTTCCCCTGATACCCCTTGGATATTCTGCCCTAATTCCATGTTTATAAAGGAGATAGGGCAATGCAATCGCGGCGGGAAGCGGCGTCGGTGGCTGACGGTCAACCCCGAGACCCGGCTGATCGAGGTCTGCATTGACCCGTTCGGCAAATGGAACATCCGGTTCACCCCCAGAGCAGACGTGGTCTTTTTTCCTTGGTTGTCGAGGTCAAGAAAGGTAACTTATGTACCCATTGGAGTGCGTGGAGTGCGCCTGTACTCTAGGGCGTTGCGGTCCATTGGGGACCCGGAGAATCCGAAGACGACGGGAGTCAGTTCGGACAGAACAATGGCCCGGCATCGAGTGAAACAGAGCTTCATCTCCGAAGAGGCGGTAGATCTGACCCCGTTGATCGACTGCGTGTTCCTGCTGTTGATCTTCTTCATGGTGACCACCGTCTTCATCCACGCGCGGGGACTCGATGTCGACTTGCCCAGGGCGTCCCAGGCCACTGAACAACAGGAGAAGAAAGATATCAACATCATCGTCGAGAGGGACGGCCGTATCGAGATCGGCGGTGAGGAAGTACCCCCGGGAGAGCTGCGGGCCCGGATAGAACGGGCGATGGTGGAGAATCGCAACGACAACGTGATCATCCAGGGAGATCGGGATGTCGCCCAGTCGCGGGTTGTGGAGGTGGTGGATGCGGCAAAGGGGGTGGGTGTGAAGGGGATCGCCTTCGCGAAGTTGCAGGGAACTTGAAGGTCGGGATAGATGGCACAGAGACGTCGCGGGGCTGTTGTCGAGTCGGGGGATATGGAGTTGACCCCTTTGATCGACTGCGTGTTCCTGCTGTTGATCTTCTTCATGGTGACGACGGTGTTCCAGGAGCCCTACCGGTTGAAGGTGTTGCTGCCCGAGGCGGAAGAGGCGACGATGATCGAGGAGAAGAAGCTGGTGGCCACGATCGATCGAACCGGGGTCATGGAGGTGAACCGATATCCGGTGACGCTGGAAAGTCTGGAGGGCGTGCTGACGCGGGAGAAGGAGGGGGTGAGGGTGGTGACTCTGATCATCCGTACGGACAAGGATACCCGTCACGGATTGGTCCTCGACCTGATGGAGACGGCGAAGCGGATCGGGATCGAGAAGATCGTGCTCGCAACGGAGAAGAAGGCGGAGGCCCAGCTGGGGACGTCCTGATCTTCGGGGGTATACGGGGCAAAAAGTGCTTGGAATTCGAGGTGTTTTTTTACTCTGTTGTTGCGGAATTCAACTCGTTTCCTGTTCCGGGAGCGAGGAAGGCGCACAACACGAAAGCGAAAAAATTGCCGCCCTCAAGGCGGCGAGGAATGCCGAAGGTGAGACCTATCTCGATGTCCACTTCGTGCTCGGCAGCAGCGTGGAGGAACTGGTCGCGCGCTTCGGTGAACCTGACGCATATCGCCCGCAACTGGGGAATCAACCGTACGGGAATATCAAGTGGAACGATTTGAAGGGGGTGAAGGTTTTCGCCATCATCAAGGACAGTTTGTGCACGTACGTGAACTACGGGTTCAAAAAGATGGACCCTTTCGACGAGACGGAGGCATTCAGGATTATCGGGGTCGAGGGACCCGAGGACGAGCCGACGGTCTCGGTACCCAAGACAGGGGTCAGGAAGTGGTATCCGTTCGAGCACTACCATCACTTGACGGTCAGTTCGCAGGTGAAGAATATCAGCGTCAAAGGGTATGATTTCGTGATAGTGCCAGGAACGTCGTAGGGAAAACAGGCTGTCGGTAGCTTTCACACGAGGCGGGAAACCTGCGATTTTTCCGGAAGAAAGGATGCGGAAAACGCAGGAATGTCGACTTTAACCAGATAGCCCATCGAACGGACCAGAAAGGAGGAGATCCGGAAGTGAACTGAGTGCATGTGGAGAAGGCAGCAAGCGGGCCATGCCGGACCAACTGCACGGCAAAGGCGCGTCATCAGTTTCCATGTCAACCAACCAAAGGAGCTTGAGATGCGAGTGAAGTTAATCGTCATCATGATGATGGTCCTCTGTGCTTCCCAAATTTACGCGGGGACCGAGGGCTACGAGTACGTGCGCAGCGAGCCTCTGACGCTGCTCAATCTCGATGTAGGGAACGTGAGCTACGATTTCAGCGGCAACGCGGAGGTTCCATTTACTCTGTCGGGTGCCAATGCAAACGTCTACCTGGCGATTTACACTAAGGACCAGGCCACTCCGGGCGGCTGGGGCGGCCCCGGTCACCCTGCCTGGAATGGCGGCCACGCCCTGAACCGCAGGGCGGGGATTCCCAACATGGTGAAAGTGGTCGAGTGCGGGCAGTATGATGTGGGGTCGGGTACCTGCGCGTGGGATGGCACCGATTGGGCCGGAGACCCGGTCGAGGCGGGAACCTATACGCTCTATGTTCTGGCCGTCGACAACATCAGTGACGCCAACTGGGTTGCCATCACGGGGTACGGGTTCCGGATGCGCAGCACCCAGGCGAGGGTCTGGCAGGGCCAGGGATGGATGTACGGCATCCCAGCTGGATTGGGCGGCGGCCGGCAGGGGGGAGAGGGCGAAGGCCCGAGAGGGCACATCGACCATCCGTACGGCGGTGGTTTCATGCTGTATCCCATCGCCCCGGGGAATTTCCTGGATGCCGACAGCCCGTACGACCATATCGCCGACAGGGTAGTCGAGTTCCCGGAATACGGCCTGACGGACGACGAAGGGAACAAAGCACACATCCTAAATGGTCAGGCACATGGCACGGCCATCGATCCTGCGGACTTCTCCAGGAACTGGATGTATGGCTATGCTAATGTCGGCGTCATTGGCGTTACCGTAGATTGGGACTCGCAGACCTCCGTTCCCATGGATGGCTTCGGGGAACCCCCGGCTAGCTGGCAGGTTAAGGTCGCTCGGGGCGACCAGTCGAATGTTTTCACCTCCATCCAATTCTACGAGAACAAACTGTACCTGGGCCACGGGTACGCGACCAATCCCCCGTTCGCCGCTGTCTACGAGATGGATGCCCCTACGGGCGAGGTCACCGACGTCATCGACGTCTCTGATTACTACGTATGGGAGGCCTACGCTGCCGAGGGGGCACGGGAGCTCCGGGCCAGCATGATCAACTGCATCGAAATCGATGAGGATGGGTTCGTCATGGTCGCTGGCGGTTGGGGTGGATCGTCGACGACGAGAAGCCCGACCAAGGTCGACTGGAACGGCGACCTCATCTACATGAATGATGCCGGCGACGGCTTCAACGACATGATCTTTGCGGACGAAGCCCAAGCCTTGGGTGTCGAGCCGACAACTGAGGGTCAGGCTCATGCGGTTTCCCAGTCTGCTGAGAAGTTCACTTTCGTCACTCAGGCTACCAGAGGGGAGATGAACGCCCAAGTTGTCTATGGGAATATCTTCGGCCCCGATGGCGCGGGTATCTTCGGTGTCGACATCGACAAGGCGGCGCTAAGTGGTAACGGGGCGACCGGTTCGGGGACGAACATGATCCACGAGCACTCGAACTGGGACGGACTCTATATCCTTACAGCCGAGGACGGCTGGAACGACGCGAACGGCGGTTACCAGGTTGCCCATCTGCCGTTCCGGATTGAATCCGCTCTCATCGGTACGGACGTAACCGTGGTGGAGGAAGTGTCTTCCGCAACGCCCGGCGCGTTCACACTGGGTGATGCGTATCCCAACCCGTTCAATGCGCAGACGCAGATCGAGTTCGCTATTCCCGTCGGAGGCGATGCGCTGATGACGGTATACAACAACCAGGGCCAGAAGGTCAGCACCCTGGTTAACGAGTTCCTGTCGGCCGGGTCCTACCGCACCAGTTGGGATGGGACGAATGCCGCCGGACAGACCGTTGCCGGCGGCTTGTATTTCTACCGATTGAAGGTCGGGGACTACGAGCAGACCAAGAAGATGACCCTGCTCAAGTAAAGAGGTCGCCGATCGTGTAACCGAGGTGGAGGGAGGGCCCTGTCCTTCCTCCACCTCTTGTTTTCAGGGGGGTTTGTCCGGGTGATTTCGAGGCGGTCCGAATGATGAAGCGCAACCGCGAGCAGCTCAGCAGCCTGAGCCTGTGGGTTTTCATGCTCACCGTACCGGCGCCTGTCGCGCCGGAGATGGAGTGCGATTTCGGGGTGTGCCGGGAGGCCTCCTGGGATAATACGACATGGTACCATAGCGAGTTCGAAGCCGATGTAGCGGGGGATGGTGTGATCCGCCTGACCGCCGCGGATCGGTATGATCTGTGGTTCAATGGCGAGAGAATCCCTCCGGATGCTGCCGGGTCCGGAGACTGGACGCAGATGAACAAGTATGAGGTAGAGGTCGAGCGGGGCAGCAACGAAATTCTGGTGGCAGTTACCAATCAGGGGACGGGGAACGGGAACGGGCTGCTGGTGGAGCTGGAGACCGGCGCCCAGCGGACCGGCACGAAGGTGGGGAATCGGGAGGATCGGGAGGGGGCATGGCGATGGTCCAGCGAGGATCCCGAGGAGGTGGAGGTGGACTGGGACGGGGCCACGTTGGTCCAGGCCGGCAGCATGGATCTGGCGCAGATAGTGGGGCGTACCGATCTATCCGTCGTGCCTGTGGCGGGTTATCCGGGAGACGTGGACATCGGGACTCGGGAAGGAGGGATTGCGCTGAGCCTGACAGAAGGTCGGAATCTGGCTTTGGGGCAGCCCTCCAACGTCCTCGAAGCCAACGATGGAGTGCTGACCAGTTCGTGGACCCCCGGTGCGAATGCCCTGAACAAGCATGTGAGCGTGGACCTTCGGGAGGTCCGCAGGGTGAGCAGCGTCCGGGTGATCACGAAGGCACCCTCAGGTAGGTCGGGTACCTATTTTACCAATTCCCTTAAGGGGTATTCGGTTCAGGTGAGCGAGGACCAGTTCCGGTGGTCGGAGGTGGCGGTTCTGCACGGGATCACCGAGTACGAGGAGACGACGGTCCGTTTTGAGCCTGCCCTGGCACGATACATACGGATTGTGGTCGCGGAGATAGACGGGATCAGTGCGCCGGATGTGGCCGAGGTCGAGGTGTATGGTGAAGCGTACAGTGCCGCCGGGACGTTCGAATCGGAGCCTCTGGATTTCGACGAACCCAGCCGCGCGAACATCGGGAAGATCACCTGGGAGGTAGACGTCCCTGAGGGCACCTCGGTAGCTCTCCAGTTCAGGACGATGGTGGATGGCGTGTGGAGTCCGTGGACGAGAGAATATGCCTATGAGGACAGCAATACCTTCGTTGAGTCGCCCGAGCCCGCGAGCCAGTTCCAATACCGTGTACAACTGTCGACGAGCGTGGAGGGCGCTACGCCCCGGTTTCGGAGTATCACGGTGGAATCCTCGGTGGATGATGTGCCCGCCGAATCGGCCTTGGGCCGGATATCGCCGGTGACCGTGGAGATGGGGAGGGATACGGCGTTCACCTACAATCTCGATCTGCGCATCTCAGGGGAGAATCGCGGGGTTGAGCGGCTGATCATCTCGGTTCCAGGGCCGGTGACGCTGGACCCGGTTGCGCCCGTCGACGGGCTGGAAGGCAGTGGCAGTCAGGTGGTCGGCGCCGGAATGACCGAGAGGGGGTTGGAGATCCCGTTCGATCCTCCATTGGACGAGGATGTGCAGTTGGCGGTCCATTTGAAGGCCGCGATGTATTCGATAGCTCACTCTTGGAGTGCACAACTCCTCGCACCGGGATCGGAGAACCCGCAGAACGTCGTAGAAGACACGCGGACGGGAGGATCCTGGTTGGTTTCCGCCCCTCAGGTGCTCGACCGGGTGTTGCTCGACGTCGGGGTGGCTCCCCCCGTTTTCACGCCGAACGGGGATGGGTCCAACGACGATGCCACCTTTGTTTTCACACTGGCCAAGGCGGAGGGTGCACCTGTATCGGTCCGGGTTTTCTCTTTGGACGGATCGCTTGTTCGGGAGCTGCACACGGGTCCACTATCGGCGCGACGGTATGATGGCAGTTCGCAGTCCGCGCCGGGTCGCTGGGATGGAACAGATGACCACGGCAATGTCGTGCCTCCGGGGATTTATCTGTATGAGTTGCTGGTGGAAGCGGGTGGAGGGGATGAACGACGCATGGGCACTGTAGGCGTCGTGTACTAGCCTCTTCCGACCTGGGGCGCGCGCCCCCATTACACGTAATCCCGGGGGATGGATTCAGTCTCCCGCAGTTGACTCTCGGTCCGCGCGTAGCGCGCCCTTCACCGGGGGGAGGCAGGAATGACCGCGAATTCCTCAGGGCCGTATGGGGATTTCCTTCCTCAATTCGTTCTCGTGGACCTCTGACTAAGGGAGCAGCCGTGCGTTTTCCGCTCTCGATCATCGTGCCATGGGTCGTGGCTCTCGCCTCAGGGGCTTCGGGGCAGTTCATCTCCAGGGACTACTACCCCCTGTGGGGGGAGGCGTACGAGAACTACGGATCCATCGGGTATCGGGATGCGCTGCAGCCGATTCTGGGTGAAGGCGAGCATGGGACTCGGACGACGAGCCCCATCGATGGCTTTGGCGTGGAGCTGGAGCGCCGGCAGTACGATCCGTTCGGCAACTACCTGGCGGATGGCCTGGACGTGTTTCGCCTGCAGGAGTTCCGCGGCATATCACCGAGCAGGGGGAGCCTCCTCTTCGAGAGCGATCTGTCGGACAGACTCTTCCAGAACTTGATGATCGCCAGCGATGATTTCCGAGGCTGGTCCAATCGCGTCCTCATCGGGCAAGCGATACGCACGAAGTTCACCTCGCTGACGTTGAGCCTGGCGCGGTTCAGCGGGATCCGTTGGGATGGGGCTACCCGGCGCAACCGCTTCACCGTCCTGGGGTCCAGGATCTCCAACCCCTTTCCTAGATCCGTGGAGGTCGGTGCGGAGAGGCACTCGACCTATCTGTTCGGGGGGCGGTGGGAAAACACCCTGGGAGATCTTCTGAGGATGGGGCTTTCCTACGTGACCACCTTCCGCAGCGATGCTTCAAGGCGCAAAGGGGGGCGTATTCAGCGCGGGGTGGTTCCTGTCGATCTGGGTGGGGGGGGTGGAGTGGAGGAGCTTTATGTGATCTTCAGCGATGACAGTCCGGAGGATGGGTGGGGCGCCGAAGTCCACGCGTTGGAGGTGTACATTGACGGTGCGCGCACGCACCTTCAGCCCGAGGCGGTGTGGATATCCGGAATCGAGTCGTATACCAGGTCGAGTCCGCTGGCAACGGAAAAAATGCCGCTTCGGACCCAGTTCCTGTCCTACGTGCGCGCCGATCGCTCATGGCTGCCTGAAGCGATCAGCCACAACACCAATAACATAGGTCCTCTCTCGCGTCTGGAAACGATTCTGAGTCAGAGGGGGGCCGACGACAGGACGAGAAATCCACGCCACGGTCCTCCGCCCGAGCCGGTGGCTCTGACCGAGGGACAGCCCCTGGAGGCCAGCGGCACCGATGTGCTGGTGTTCAAGTATCGGATACCCCCGGAGGCGCGATCGGTTCAATTCCGAACTCTGGTGGCGAACGACTATGCGATCGACGTGGCTACGCGTTTGGGGTACTGGGCGGATTGGCACAATGTCCGACGTGCGGTGGGTCAGGTGCGCGACCGTTCCAATTTGGGCTGGGTATCCTTCGATTACGGGTTCCCCACGGGCCTGGCGACGTATGGGATGGACGCTGAGCTCGATATACTCGGCGCCAGGGTTCGCGGGGAGTACGTGAACAACGTGGGGTATTACACCTATCCCGGCATCTCGGGAGCGTGGCACAAGCAGAGCACGCGAGCCTACCTCGTCAACGCTTCACGCCGTTTCTCCCGGGCCCTCATGGGTGTCGAGCTGTTCGATCTTCCTGCGACGTTCAAAACCTCGTTCGAGGCTATGGATCCGCAATCGCCCAACGCGGTCCCGCAGCTGTACGAGCTGGTCGAGGACAACGATGACCAGGATGAATGGCCGGACAGCCAGGATCTGGACGGGGTGTTTCCCGGGCTGGACGAGGATGGCGATGGGATTATCGACACGAACGTGAACGACAACGGGGTGCCGGACTACCAGGAGCCGTTCCTGATGTATTTCGTGGATCCGGATGGATACACGTACGGCGACGACTTCGACAACAACGGGACGGTGGATGTCCGGCAGGACGACAACCGCCCCGATTATCCATACGATCTGGATCGTCGCGGGAGTCATGCGTTCACCCGGCTCGACCTGACCCCCGCGGTACGGAATACGGTAGGCTGGTATCGTGTCAAAAGCATCGCAGGCGGGGGGCGCAACCGGGTGCTGTATTCCAAGCTTCGGTACGGGATCGGACGCGAGGGATTGGGAAGCCTCACTGTGCATTACCGGGTCAAGCGGGTCAGGGACACGATACCGGCGGACATCCGGGGAGGGGACCTGCAGTTCACGGGCTTCGTGCCGGAGGGTACGATCCAGCCGGATCAGCTGTCCATGCGCAACAGTCTGGTCAACCTGTTGTTCCTGGAGACGAAGTTCGAGGGCATACCCCATCTGAATGTGTCGTCCAGGTTCCGCTACGAAGTCAATGCCCGCAGGCGCACTCACTTCGAGGACGGCACGGTTCAGGAGAAGAGCCGGGATCGATCGCGGGCGCTGGTGACCCGAGCCGACTGCCAGTGGAAGCTGGGGGATCTCACGGTCATGCCGATGTTCAAGTTCCTGACCGAGCACAAGAAGGTACCGTCTTCCGGACGACATCCGTTCCTGCATACGCGCCATCTGATCCCCATCCTCCGGATGGATTACCGGCTTACCCCGGGCAACGTATTGCGAGCGGGGATCCAGGGCTTTCCGATGCTGAAGGAGCGATACCGGAACGTCGCTTGGCCGTTCACCGCGTACGATGCGACGAGCCAGGTGTTTTTATTACAGAATCGGGGGAACTACTCCGGGTACGACGTGAACCTCAACCTCGGGTTCCGTCGCATAAGCGGGGATTACAGGAGCGCACTCACCCGTCAATCCAGGTCCTCGAGAGAGGTGTTCCTGCAGCTGTACTTCGAATAGCGGCTGCGCGCCGAGGCCCGGGCGCGGCCGGAACCAGAAGGAGTCTCCGGGCAGTGATGCACGACGATATCGCAACAGGCGGGCGCGGTCCCACCCGTGAACGGGATACGGTGGCGAGATTGACGGTCCTGTGCGACAAGGGGCGAAATCGTTGACGAGGACTTCATACGATCAGGATCATGCATAGGAAGGTGTCCATCCGAGGCGGGTTGCTCTGCAGTGTTTCTCTGCTGAGCGGGATCCTCCTGTGTGCCAGCGAGGGTGAGGCACAGCGTCTGTCCCGCCGCAACCTTCTGTCCCGGCCGTACCCGGAGTATGAGAACTACGCGGTCGAGGGGTATCGGAGAATGGGGCGACAGGAATTTGATCGCGTCACCGCGCTGGTCTTCGATGATTTCGGCAACCTGCTCATGGACGGGGTGGAGATCTACCGGCTTTCCCAGTCCCATCCGGTGTTCGACGATCCGGCAACGGAAGCCCGGGAGCCGGGAAGCCTGCTTCGAAAGGGTCTGTACTACCACGATTACCTAGCCAGACTGGTGCTCGCCAGGGATTCGTACGTCGGCTCCAACCAGATGCTCATCATCGGGGACCGGATCCGCACCCGTTTCACCTCGTTGACGATGGATCAGGCGGCGTTGAACGGGATCCGCTGGGATGGGGATTTCGGGCGGCACACCTTCTCCCTGGTGAGCTCCCGGTTGGACAAGCCCATCTACGAACTGGAGGCTGTCTGGCCTTTCGAAGACACCGTCGGTTACGATGTCAGGGTGCAGGAAGTTGCAGGCCTGTCCCGGAGCCTGTTGGCGGCGTTTCTGCTGGGTGGATACACACAGACCCGGATAGGGATGTTCGATCTCGGGTTGACGTATCTGAATCAGTTCCGCGTGGACACCCAGGTGGGACTGGCGCAGAACAGCATGAAGGGAACGCTGCCAGTCCATGATCCGGGAGGGATCGGGGTGGCCAGGCGGCCCGCGTTCATCGACTACCTGGTGGTTAAGATAGCCGATGAGACCGAGCGGGATGGCCAAGGGGCGCGCGTGTACGATGTGCGCATCTCTATCAACGGAAAGCCGAGGGACGACATCCGGCCCGTGATCACGCGCCACGATACGGAGGTCCTCGAGCAAAGCCGGTTCGGGCCCAACGCGAACCTGGATCAGCACTTCCCGCGCAACCGCACCATCCCGCCGTATGTCGAGTTCATCAAGAGTTCCGTGGCGGCGGAGCCTTTTCTGCCCACGGAGACCGCCGGAGCACAGGGGCTGGAGGCCAGCGGCACGGAGTACCTGCTGTACTGGTTCGCCATGCCCGCCTCCGGGACTCGCGAGGTGCACTTCGAGGCGCTGGTGGCCAACGACTACGAGATCAGCGTGTCCGAGGTGTACATCGCGAATCCCCTCGCTACTCCGGAGCAGGCTGATCGCCGCAACCGGGCAACCTATTTCTACCGGGTTGCCGGATCGAAGGGGCGCGTGACGGATATGAGCAATCTTGGGTGGGTGGGGTTCGACTACGGGCGGCAGACGGGGGTCACTCTGGGAGGGGTCAGCCTGTCGACGGAGGTATCGGGCTTTCAGTTGATCGGCGAGTACAACATGAACTGGGCCTTCAGACAGTACCCCGACCTGGGGGGGCAATATCACCAGCGGCGGGCGCCGGCGTACTACGTCAACCTGAAAAAGGATCTGGGGCCCGGTTTCCTGGGGGGAGAGCTGTTCAGCATATCCCCACACTACACTACGACGCTCTCCATTCAGGATGGGAGTCTCCAGCTCTACGACACCGTCCCCTATTACATCGCCATGGGCGGGACGACCGACGAGCGGCGCAACAACACCATCGAGCTGGACCTCGTCGACGACAACGACGACCGCGACGTCTTCCCGGAGAACCACTTCCTGCCGGCATGGTCCGACCGCGACGGCGTGTTTCCCGGACTGGATGCCGACCTCGACGGTCGCCCGGACATCAACCAGAACAACAACAGCCTGCCCGACTACCTCGAGCCCTTCCTGCTCTACTATGTCGATCCCGACGATTACGCGTACGGGGACGACATGAACAACAACGGCGTCATCGACCACCGCGAGGATGACGACAAGCCCGACTACCCCTACGACAGAGATTCGAAGGGGGTCCACATGTTCACCGGGGCAAGTTGGGACAACGGGCTGCAGCTGACGCTGGGATTGTTCGACATGCGCCAGATCCTCGGTGGGGGGCGCAACTGGATGAGGTATGCGAAGGCGGAGTACAACAACGACGAGCCGTCGTTGGGCAGGATCCAGGCGGTCAACTTCCTGAAGAGGGTCGAGGACACCATCCCCGACGAACTGAATCGATACGCCCATGACCATACCTTCGGGCCGTTGGGCCCGTTCACGCCGGTGGGCACCACCGGCGTGAACTCTGCCGATCTCGTGGGCATCGGTCTGGCGAGGTTCGAGGATCGGCCCCTGCGCATGCGGAACAGCGTGGTGAATACCGCGTTCGTCGAGGGCCGGTTGAAGTGGTTCCCGGAATTCACCGTGCGCGCGAATGCGAAACTGGATCTGAACTTCCAGCGGGAAACGGCGTTCCAGGAGGCCAACCGAATCCAGGACTGGACCTCGGTGATCGCGGCGGACTACGTGTGGAAGCGGGGAAGCTGGACGGTCAGGCCACAACTGAAGTACATGGCCCGGAGGAAGACGGATCGGAAAGAGGTAGTGCTTCCGGCCCACGAGGCGCACTTCTTTCCCATCCTGCGGATGGACTATGAGCTGAGTCCCAACACCGCGCTGAAACTCGGTGTGCAGGCGCCGGGTCGCTATCGCGATATATTAAACGATTCGGCTGACTACAGGTCGGAAGACTATCTGGCGATGGTGACCAACAACTCCTCGTACGGCGGATACGAACTGAGCTTCAATGCCGGCTATCAGCTCAAGCGCCGCCGGATGGAGGATCGCAGCCGCGCGATCGAGGACATAGACTACTCGCTTTTCTTCATCCGGATGATCGTCGGCCTGAGGGCCTCGGAGGCGCGGCAGACCGAGGTGAGGCGGGCCTGGTAGGCCAGGATGCCCTGCATCGTGCGTAAAGGAAAAAGGCCGGAAAGGACAGGGGGCCGGTCCGGCTTCGGAAGGGGCCATGTGTCTGCCGTCCTCTGTCTGTTCGCGATGACGGTGGTGATGGGCGAGGTGGGATGGGTCGAGGCGCAGGACCAGGAGGAGGAAAGGTGGACGGCGGAGCGCCGGTGGAAGGAAACGCCGACGGTGCCCGCGGTCGTCCCGGACCGGATGTTTCTGGGGGACCCGGGGGAGGTGTATGAGAACTATGCGTTCACCGGGTATCGGAACTACGACTCGCTGACGGATCGACCGCCGTGGTCGAACATCTACGATCCGCTCGGCAACTTCCTGATCAGCGGTCGGGAATTGGGCACGTGGACCGGGGCGCAGTCGAGGGCGGGGGGAATCCGGAGTGGAAGCAGCATGCTCAATTCTCCCGGGCTCAGAAATTTCCACGGGGTTTTGTCCATGGGAGGGCAGAACTATTCAGGATGGGCAGGCAATCTGATCTACTCGGGGAGAGCCGGTTGGCAGGGGTTCTTTACGAAGGGGATCATCACGCGGTTCACGCCGTTGACGTTGAACCGGGTGTCGCTGCATGGCGCCCGGGGGGACGTGCTGAGCCCGTTCGGCGATGCCCTGACCCTGGTGGCGGCCTACTCGTATATGGACTATCAGGGAGGGGGGCAGCAAGGCGGTACCGACGACGATTCGGGGATCATCCTGGCCGGGCACTATGAGCGCGAGGCGGGGCCGTTGCGGTTGGGCGCCACGTTCGCCAACCAGCACCTGTTCGATGTGCGCTATCCGACGACCGATTTGAGGGGGGATCTGCACGCCAGTCAGACGATCCCTGCGCTGTTGGCGGTGCGGATTTCAGATGATTCGCCGGGTGATGGACGGGGCGGACCGGTGGTGTATGGGGTGCAGTTGGTGGTCAATGGTCAAACGCGCCCGGATCTGGCTCCGGACCTGGTGCGCCGGGATCTCACGAATCAGTTCACGGTGGTCGGGAAGACGAGCCGGGTCACGGGGAAATTCCAGCCCAGCATCTACTACGATCCCAGCATAGGGCACACCCCGGGCCCCTATCTGGGGATGGAAACCCCGTTGTTCGCCGACTACCTGTACCGGCGGGATTATGCGCTGGACCCGACCGATGAGGATGTGGCCGAGAGCACGGACGTGGATCGCCTGGTCGAGTTCGTCGGCTGGGAGGATCCGGGCCAGGTTCAGCGGGCGGATGGGACCGAGGGCCTAGTGTATTACTTCGATCTGGAGGGGCTGACCCACGTGCGCTCGGTGGAAGTGGAGGCGTCGGTGGGCAATGATTACCGGATCGAAGTCGCCGACATCAGTCTGACGAATCCGAAGGCTGACAAGCACGATGCTCGCTACACCGCGCCGTTCTACAAGACGGTGCGTCGCGCCGAAGGGAATGTGCAGGATTTGTCGAATGTCGAGCGCATCCGGATTCCGATCGGGGCCGATACCGGGCAATCGGTCTGGGGTGTGAACATGGCGCTGGACCTCGTGGGTCTGCGGGTGCGCGGGGAGTTTGCGGAGAGCATCGCGTACAGCCGCTACCGGGACGGGGTGCCCGGGGAACAGCTGGTCATGGTCGGCAGCGACCCGGTGCTCTACGAGGGAAATGGGGAGCGCCACCAGCATCGGGACCGGGCCGGGTATGTTCAGCTCGAGCGGGAGACGGCGGGCTACAGTTTCGGGGGAGAGCTGTTTTCAATCGGGCCCATGTTCAGCCAGCGATTGATGGTTAAGCCCGGAGACCTCGCCCTCAAGGGAATCGATTTTTCCCTGAAGAACAAGACGACCTTCTTCTCTTTTTTCGACGACAATGATGATGGGGACAGCTCTCCGGAGGGCAAGATCCTGGGCCTAGCTCCCCCTGATTTATCGGTGTTCCCCGGGCAGGATGCCGACAACGACGGCATCCCGGATACGAACCGCAACCTGAATAACCTGCCGGACTATCTCGAGCCTTTCCTGCTCTACCAAGTGGATCCGGATGAATACGTGTACGGTCTGGATTTCAACAACAACGATGTCGTGGATAAGCGGGAGGACGATCTGAAGGAGGACCTTCCCTATGACCGGGATCTGCGGGGGGCCCATGGCTATGCCCGCTGGCAGCCATTCACGAGCGCGGGGGCGACGGTGGGCTGGCTGCAGTCGCATCAGATCGCCGGCGGAGGCCGCAACGACCAGCGCTACCTCCGGCTGCGGTACAGCGGGGAGCGTCCCGGGGTGGGTGAATGGTTGATCGAGAATGAGCTGAAGCGGGTGTGGGACGATGTGCCGGATGACGTCTTCAGCTGGGCGGCGTCCGTCGTGACGGTCAAGCTCAAATACGGTTTGACGAACGAGTCGGGGCGATTTTCCTATTCGCGGCAGTTCGTCCCCGATCCGTTGAACTATCGCAACAGCCTGGCGAACCGGTTGCACGTATCGGGCACCCTGCGGTGGCTTCCCGGCTGGCGCATCACCACCCGGCTGAAACTGGAACACAACCGTCAGTATGGGGGTCGGCTCGACGACGGTTCGGAGCAAGCCGAGGACCTGATCCGTTCCCTGGCGTGGGTGCAGCAGGCCGACTACACGTGGCGCTGGGGGAATTTGACGCTGCAGCCGGCCCTGAAAGGGCTCTTGTTGAAGCGGACCCGGCGGGAGGCGGAAGACCGGGTGTTGGACCACACTAACACGGTCGTCCCCATCTTCATGGCCCGCTATGAGCTGTCTCCGGCGACGGAGCTGAAGGCGGGCTATCAGGGGGTCCCGGGCTGGTGGTTCGAGGAAACCGACCTGGCCGAGCCGCGCAACAGCTTTGAGCGGCAGACGGCGACGGTGGTCCTCTCCAACATGTCGGATTACTCGGGGTACCGGATTTCCACCAATCTCGGGGTCAAGCAGGACAAGCTGACGTTCAAGGACGAATTCCGTTTCCTGGAGAGCTACAATACCACGTCGATCTTCGTGCGCGTGTTCCTGGGGTATGCGCAGAGCGTGCTGTTCTAATATGGTATTGGAACGGTCATGGTGCAGATCGCGAAAATAGCGGGCGGTTGATTCAAGGGGAGGGTCAAGAGTGGCAAAAGGGGATGTGTATCCTTCCGAGAAGCAGGAGTTCTCGGATCCGGCGACGGATGTCCGCGTCGTCCAACTGACGGACCAGCCATGTGCGAACACGAACGCCTATTACAATCAGGAGCAGTTCATCGGTGGCTCGGAGCGTTTCGTTTTCACCTCCAACCGCACCGGCACGCAACAGCTCTACACCGTGGAGGTGGCTTCCGGCAAGATCGTGCAACTGACGGACGACGAGCCGTCGGGCGGCTTCACCGTCGACGCTCGGCGCGGCATCGTCTACTTCGGACGCGGCCGGCAATTCCTCGCCCTGGATGTGGAGTCGTTGCGCGAGGAAGTCGTAGCCGAGTCACCGGAAGGCTGCGGGCCGATCGGCTCACCTGACCTGTCGTCGTGCGGGCGCTACCTTGTCCTGGGCTGCGGCGCGGCTTCCAGGCGAGAGAGCTACACCTATCGGTTCGGCAGGGAGGGCTTGCTGGTCCTGTGCGACGTCGAGGAAAAGCGACAGGAGGTGGTCTACCACGGTCCGAGCGCGGACAACCAGGCGGCGCCCGACAGCCACGTCTTCATCAGTCGCGGCGACCCGTCCTACGTGTGGTTCGGCAGCTATTCGAGGCTGCAGCCCACGGGCATCAAGACCGCCTGGTTCATGAAGATCGATCTCGAGCGGCTGCGGCCGATCCACGACCCGATGCCGCTGTTCGATCAGCAGCCGTATGACTACATCAACCATTACTACCCGGCACCCGACGCCCACGTCGAGTCGTTCCATTATCGCCACACAGCCTACGACCGGGACGGGATTCCCATTTCGCAGGACAAGCTGGCGATGCTTCTCGACGTCGACCTCATCCGGCGCACGACCAGCCGGTGGGTGTTTCCGGGACTGGCGCCCACCCATTTCAAGTGCAACAACGCCGACGACATGTGGGCGGGCGATCGCGCCGACCCGGGGTTCCTCTGGCTCGCCGGCCGCGGTGAAGACGGCAGCGCCTACGGCGGTGGGGGAGAGGAGGATGATTACTGGTTGCACTACTGGCCTGAAAGCGGTGCTCCGAGTTTTCCCGCTCACGAGTGGATAGGGGTGTTTCGCAAGCATCACTCCTCATATCTTGAGGTTCGTCCACTGGTCAGGCACAGAACCAACTGGATGGGAGGTGCTCATCCGCACCCTGTTTTCTCTCCGGATGACAATTGGATTGCATACTGCGCCGGAGAGAAGGAGCGATCCCAACTCTACCTGGCCGAGGCTGTCTGGCCAAGGTGGATAACGTAGCCGACAGGAGTCTGTTGATGCCTCTTGCGTGGATCATGATGACGTTGGGTCTGGGGGTTACGGCCTGGACCCGACATGTGCCGACCGAGGAGGACCTGCAGGCCACTTTCCAGGAAGCGCAACGCTTCTACGGGGCGGAGGCATACGACCAGGCGGTCGAGCAGTATGAAAAGGTCGGCAAGGTGCGTAGCCTGCTGCTCGATGTCGAGAAGGTCACCGTAACGGTAGGCGAAATTACGGCGCCGATCACCGAAGCGGCGCTCTACCAGTCGGGCAACGCCTGTTTCAAGATGGCTCAGGAGGCGTTGCAAAAGGTGCGCAGAACGCAGAGCCGGAAGGATCGCGAGGAGGCCGAACGCCAAGCCCGGACATTCCTAAAGCGGGCGGTCGAATTCTTCGAGCGGGTGGAATCCGAGGCAACAGTAGAAGCATTGCGGGTGCTGGCGCTCAACCGTCTGGTGACGACCTGGTACGAGGCGAAGGATTACGAAAGGACCATAGCCGAGGCGCAAACTCTCATAGCGAAGTACCCCGACAGCAAGTTCGTGCGGAACGCGCTGTACGATATCGCCTGGTCGCACTATGACCAGGGGGACTACGAATCGAGCATACGGGCGTTCGAGGCGCTGATCCGGCATTCTCCCACCGGCTTCAGGGCGGATCGGGCGCAGTTTCAGATCGCCGAATGCTATTATCTCCAGAACGACTACGAGAAGGCGATCAGGCACTACGAGCAGCTGGTGGCGCGGGCCAACGTGTACGGCTTGACCGAGCGAGATCTGATGAAGATGCGGCGGGAGAAGCTGGCGGGACTGGTGGACGAGACGGCGCTGGAACTCGCCGCCAAGGCGCAGCTAAAGATCGGCGACGGGTATGCGAAGCTGGGGGAGCTCGACAAGGCGACCGAGGCGTTCGAGCGGGTGATCGAGCTGTTCTCGGCGGAAAGGGGCTTCGTCGAAGAGGGATATCGGCGTCTGGCGGATATGTACTATGAAATAGGGAATCTCGAGCAGTCCGTCCGCACCTACAGGAACGCCATCGACCGGGTGCGCGATCGCTTCTTCCAGGCCCGGATGCAATCCCAATTGGCCCGGCGCTATTCTGAAAGCGGACGTTTTGACGAAGCCATCGAGGAGTATGAGGTCTACATCAAGGGATATGATGAGGTGGCGGCTCGCACGGGCTTTCCGGTGGACGAGGCGGAGTACAATATCGGCCGGGCATACTACGACAAGGGACAGCGGGCGCTGGAGGCGGGCCAACCGGAGATCGCCATACCTCTTTTCCGGGAGGCGATTTCCCGGTATGAGAGCACGCTCGAGGCCTATCCCGAAACGCGGCTGCAGGTTGCCCTGGAGTTCAATATCGCACTCTGCCGGCAGTTCATAGGGGACGCGTCCTCCACGGCCAGGGCCCTGGCGGGGTTCCGGGGCATCATCGCGGACTTTCCCGATGATCCCCTCGTCGAGAGCTCGCTGTTTCAGGTCGCCCGCATATTCTACGACCGGCAGGGGTATGCCGAAGCCCTGACGACCTATGAAGAACTGCTCCGCCGCTTCCCCGATTCGCCACAGGCGTCGATGGCGCATTTCGAACGGGGTGTCTGCCATCGCGACCAGGAGCAGGGGGAGGAGGCCGTCGAGGCATTCCTGATGGTGCGATCCGAGTCGCCGCTGTTTGCCGATGCGCGGGTGGCGGCAGGGGAGATCCTGATCCGCAAAGGGGTCTTCGAACGGGCGCTGGAGGTCGTCGACGAAGCGCTGGCCTTTGCCGTCACTCCCGAGGCGCGGACGCGCTACATGTATATCAAGGCCAAGGCATTTACGGGACAGAAGGAGTTCGGACAGGCCGCGGAGGCGTTCACGGAGGTAATCGGCGGTGCGACGGATCATCCCCGCTTGGTGGAGAGCTCCCTGTATGCCAGGGGAACCGCCCTGCTGAGCCTGGGCCGGCATGGTGAAGCCGACCGCGACTTCGAGCGCGTGATCGACGAGGCGGGCGACCCGGTGCTGCAACGGGCCGCCCGCCGCATGCTGGGGATGTCCCTTATTCAACAGGGACGGGAGCTGGAAGCTAGCAGGAACTACGAGTCCCTGGCCGCCAATGCCACCGAGCTGCAGGAGAAAGCAGAATACCTCCTTCTTCTGGCCGAGCTGTATCACGGGTTGAAGGCCTACTATCGAGTCCTGCGGATCTGCGGCGAGATCGTCGCTGCCGACAAGGGGCTGGAGGAAGGCGGTTCCATCGAAGAGAAGGCGCTCTTCCTGCTCGGGGACGCCCACAATCGCCTCGAGGACCACGCCTCGGCCGCAGATGTATACGGAGAAGCTCTGCGGCGCTACCCGGACTCCATGTACGCGCCGGATATGACCTTCGTGTTGGGGCTGAGCCTCATGCAGATGGAGCAGCCGCAAAAAGCGGTGTATCAGTTCGAGCGCTTCCTGAAGCGCCATGGCGACCATGCCAACAGGGGGCACGCGCTCTACTACCTCGGACATATCCGCTTCGGTCAGAGGGAGTTCGGGCTGGCCGCAGATGCGTTTGAACGGCTGCTTGCCGATTTCCCCGAACACGAGGCGGCGGGTGACGTCTGGTTGCGGATCGGGGAGAGCTATTTCAACTTGGCGCAGTATGAGCGAGCCCTGAATGCGTATTCGACGGTGGTGGACGACTGGCCCGGGTCGGATCAGGACGAGGCGTTGTACAACGGTGCGTGGGTGTTGGTGGAGCTCGGGCGCGGAGAGGAAGCGGCGGCGAGCCTGGGCCGGCTGGTGGCGGAGTTTCCCGACAGCGAGCTGGCTCCCAGCGCTCAATTCACCATCGGGGATCACTACTACAACGAAGGGGAGTACGAAAAAGCCCTGGAGGCCTATGAGGGGCTGTTGAAAGCCTATCCGGAGGATGAGCTCGTCGAGGAGGTGCCGAAGTTGATCGAGGATTTGAGGGAGGCGGTGGCCTTCACCCGGTACCAGGAGATCGCCGTCGACTTCCGCCAGGCCATGGCAAACGAGGACGAACGGTCGTTGCGGCGCATTCTCTCCCGAATGAAGGGACTCGTCGAGGAGTACCCGGGCACGGAGACCGAGCTCGGGGTTCTGAACAACATGGGCATTTCCTACGAGTCCCTGAACGAGTGGAAGCAGGCCGTAAGTGTGTACGACCGGGTGATAGCCCGTCATGAAGCGGGAGTCGGTACTCCCGATGTGTATAATTTCGCCAGGCAGCACAGGGATTGGATCGTCGCCAATCGCCTGTGATACCTGGGTACGCGTAGAGCATGAATTCGGCCGCCGATGCATCCCGAATCGCTGCGTTGGGTCCCCGGTGGGTATCCCGCCCACGCCGTCCCACCTCGCGAGTCAGGCGTCCGGGAGCTTCCGTACGCGGACTCGAGCACGCTGGCACCGGGAAGGCCCCGAGAGGAGAACCGTGAAAAATCTGATTTGCGTTGTCGTGTGCGCGGCGTTTGTTTGCGGCACGCCTTGGATGGTCAGGGCCGAGGAGGAGATGTTCGCCGAGGAGGTCCGGGTGTCGCGGAACACGGCGGTCATGCTGTCCGTGCTGTTTCCCGGTCTGGGACAGATGGCTACGGGTCAACAGCAGAAGGGTGGGGCGTTCTTTCTGACCGGGTTGGCAGCCCTGGTCGCCGCGGTGGACAGGCACGAGGAATACAATACCCTCCTGGAGGTGTATGAAACATCCTGGAAGGAGTATGACGCCCTGCGCAACGGGGGCAGCCACCGGGAAGCCGAGGCCAAGTGGGAGCGCCTGGTCGATCTCAACGACGACCTCGACAGGCTGCATGGCCGCCGCCGGATCTTCGCATATGCGATGGCCGGGATCTATGTGTTGAATGTGGTGGATATCCTGCGATCTGGAGATGCGGCCGCTGCGAAGAAGGTCCACCACCGGCCCGGGTTGTCGGTCGGTTTCGTAGGTGGGACGGCGGGGATCGTGGTATCGAAGCAGTTCTGACCGACTGGCGGAGGATTGGGATCGTGGTACGGAAGAGACAGGAATCGACGGCGCGACAGGGGTTCGGCCGCCTGAAGGTATGGCATGTCCTTTTGGGGGGTATGCTGGGGGCGGGCTCCCTTTTCTGCAGCAAGGAGCACGAAGCTCCCGTAGCGTTTCACAGGACGTTGCTCGACACGCCCAGGGATCTTCAGGGGGAGTTCGTCGACGAGGAGCGGATCGTGCTGACCTGGACGATTGCGGACGAAGCGAATGTAAAGGGGTATGCGGTCTCGATCTCCGACAGCACGGGACTTCTGAGGGAGACCCTTGTGAAGGAGACGACCCACACCATCGAAGAGTCCAGCTTGACGGCCGAGGGGTTCGTCGACTCGACCTGGTTCTACTTCCAGGTCAGCGCGGTGGACGAACGGTTGTTCAGAGGACCCGCCTCGGCTGTCGATTCGGTGTTGGTGTACTAAACAATTCGTTGGGAGAATCGATGGCGCAGCGCGGACGATTCGAGGGACCAGCCGATGCGTTGAGGTTGGACCGGCTGAGCGCCGAGAACCGCCGGTTGGTGATCGCCGGTCTGGTCATTGCCCTGTTGGCGCACGCAGGGTTGTTGGCCTATCTGCTGATTTCCAGGACGGCGATCCGGGAAGCGCAGCCGCCCACGGTCGAGTTCGTGATGCGGACTCCCAGGTTGACAAAGCCGTTCGAGTTGAAGAAAAAGCGGGTTCAGCGGAAGATGACGCGAAGGAGAGTCGAAGCGGAGGCCGTCCCCGACATCGCAATCGCCGAGCGCATCAACCGCCCGGATGTGTTCGGAACGGTGGCGACGTTCAACTATGCGATCGAAAGCGGGGCGACCGTGGGTGGAGATGCGGTCGTGCCGGAGACCGCGGCTTTCGCGCGATTGGCCAGCACCAAGGAGCCTGAGAAGCGCCTCAGCATGCAGGAGGAGTTTCTCGATCTCGATGCGTTGGACACGGGGAAATACAAGGGGCTCGTAATCCAGAATCCGACGGACAAGCAGGACATTCAGGGGTTCGTGTACCTCGCGTTGGCAGTGGGGGAGGAGCTGGATCCCCCGACGCCCCGGGCGATCCCACAACTGGCGAGGGCTGTCAACAAGTACACCTTGATCAACGCCAAGGTGGAGGAACGCCTGCCTCTGGATTCGCGCGATCTGTTCAAGGCGCCGTTCGTGTACATCACCGCGAACAAGGGATTCAATCTCACCGCACACGAGGCCCGCAACGTAGGGGAGTACATGAGGATGGGAGGGTTCATATTCGCGGAGAACGGTGTGCCGGGTCTGGAATACGGCCCGGCTGAAGCCTCGCTCCGGAAGATGTTCCGGGACGTGCTCGGGAAGGATGCGCGATTCCAGATCCTCTCGAACGATCACCCCATCCATCACAGCTTTTTCGACTTCGACGATGGACCCCCGCCCGGTGGAGAGGTCGAAGGCTCCCGGGGCGGCAGTGGAGATGGGATTCCGGCGCCGCACCTGGAGGGGATTTTTCTGGAAGGACGGCTGGTGGCGGTCTATTCGGACAAGGCGTATGGGAGGATCTGGCAGAGAGAGTACGAGAACGAGCCGCAGCTGAAGATGGGGCTGAATCTGGTGGTATTCGCCCTGACGCAACAGGGCTCGATCGCACAGCAGCAGATCGATTTCTACAGTCAACGCTGACGAACCTGCATGTACGGGATATCGAAGAAATGACCACGCGATCGAGCCCTTGGGATCTACCGGCTCTTCCGGACGGGACCCGGTTCCTGGCTTGGGAGGATGAGACCGACTACCGGAAGGTGTACTATGTCGATCAACAGCATCCGGGGGCGGCCGACGACAATCCAGGCACCGAAGAGGCTCCCTTTCTCACGATTCAGCGCGCCGCCGAGGTCGTCGAGCCGGCCGGGAAGGTGCTGATAAAGTCGGGCGTCTACCGCGAGTGGGTGCGGCCTCGACGCGGCGGCACCGGCGCGGACGGGATGATCGGCTTCGAGGCCGCCCCGGGGGCCGAAGCGATCATCCGCGGCTCCCAGGCGATCAGCGGGACGTGGACACATACCGGTGCGGCGCGGTCGTTGAGCGTGTGGACGGCAGAGCTGCCCGAGGCCTTCTTCGAAGGGGATCATCCCTTTGCCGTGGTCAATACCACCGAGGCGGACTTCGAGCTCATGCACTGGGCCCACGCGGAGCGTGGACGGGCCCCGCACACCTTGCCCCGGGCAATGGTTTTCCAGGACGGCCGGCGTCTGACCCAGCTCGGGACGCGCGACGACCTGCCCCGGGTCCCCGGGGCGTTCTGGATCGATGCGGAGAACCGCACGCTGCTCATGCACCCCTTCGATCGCCGCGATCCCAACAGCTGCCAGATCGAGGCCACCGCCCGGCAGTTTCTGTTCAATCCGCAGCTCAGGGGGCTGGGGTATATCCTCATCAGGGGGTTGACCTTCGAGCACGCCGGCAACGGTTTCATCCGCTCCGGCAACGGCGCGGTGACGACCTGGGGCGGCCACCACTGGATCATCGAGGACAACACCGTCCGCCACATCAATTCGGTGGGGATCGAGATCGGCGGCTTCACCGACGAGAGCTTTGAGGATGAAAACCGCAATGAGCTGGAGGAGACGACGGGCGGTCATCTGGTCCAGCGCAATCAGGTGTACGATTGCGGCACGGGCGGCATTCAGGGAACCGTCGTCCCGCGCAACCTGGTGGCCGGCAATCACATCCACGACTGCGGCTGGCAGGAGGTGGAGCGCTACTGGGAGACGGCCGGTATAAAGATCCTCATCGTCGTCGACTCGGTGGTGCAGTGTAATCACATCCACCATTGTTGCGCCGCCCCGGGAATCTGGATCGATTTCGCCAACCGGAATTCCCGAGTATGCCGGAATCTGGTGCACGACATCGCGTCGACCTCCGGGGCGATCTTCTTCGAGGCGTCGAAGTTCCCCAACCTGATCGACCACAACGTCGTCTACAACGTCGAGGCGGGTAGCGGCATTTACCAGCAGGACTGTGACCAGCTTCTGATCGCCCACAACCTGGTACTGAATTGCGATCACGCCGGGGTTCACATGCGCAAGAATCCCACCAGGGACCGCGTGGGCGTCTGCAAGGACAACCGCATCATCAACAACATCATCGCCCGGTGTCCGATCCCATTCGAATACGTCGTCATGGAGAACGTCTCGGACAACAACATCCTCTCCGGCATGGGCGAGGGGTTCAGTCTCGGCGACTGGCAGGAGTCCGGTCTCGACACCCACAGCCGGACCGCCCGGCTCGACGTTGCGATCGATCCCCGGGACCAGCTTCTGGCTTGGTCCTCGGCGACCGATGCGGTCCCGACGGTGCCGCGCGACGAGCTGTTGAGTTGCGACTACTTCGGCCGTCCGTATCCCGGGGATTACGTCCCGGTCGGTCCCTTTACCGAAGGCTGGAGCGCGGTGCGCCGCCTGCTGCGGCTCACTCCCAACGGATGAGGCCCTTCGGAGCAGTGGGTTGGCGCCGATACGATTGCTGCAGGAGTTGAGACTCATGATACCTTGCCGTGTCCTGCGTTCCGGTATGCTGACGGCCCTGACTTTCCTCACCGCGTGCCTGACGTTGCAGAAAGTCGAGTACCGTTCGGTCCTCGAGCCGAAGGAAGCGGAGCGCGAGGAGTATTCCATAGGGGATGACGGAGTAGTCTCCTACCACCTGGAGGGCTCCCGGATCGATGTGCAGCATATGACCGATCAGGCGTTGAACGGGATGTTCCCCGACGATTCCAGGGGAGGGAAACTATCGACCAATCCCTACACCTACGGGGATTGGATGGACCGGAACGTGGGGTACGTTCCCAATCGTTTCACCGTGTTCAACGTTTCCGTGTACAACTACACCTACTCCAGGATGCAGTTGGATCCCCTCAAGGTGATCCTGTTGACGGATCGGGGAGACTATCTGCAATCCTATACAGTCGCCCCCGTGGCTGATCGCAAAAGTCTGGAGGGGTACTACCGGGCGTTGCGAGGCATCAGCGGCAATGAGCATTATCGCTTTTCCAAACGGATAGGGATCGTGCGGGGAACCGCGTACGGAGAAGACGAGGTGATCTTCAAGGGGGAGAACTACACCGGGTTCATCGTTTTCGATCCCCTTCATTCCAAGGTTCGCAACGCGCGTCTGATTCTCAAGGATTTCGCGCACAAGTTCGACGCCTCGGGGAATCCCGCCGAGACAATCGACATTCCGTTCGATTTCAGCCGTCTGGTCAGCCGGCAGGTGGTAGGGGAAGAGGACGCGGATGCAGGCAAGGGGACCACGCAGACGACGCGGGTGGTCATCCGGGGACCCCGCCAGATCCGCGGCAACCAGCAGGGAGATCTCGCCCGGGACACGGGCGCGATCAACTCAATAGTCGACCGCAACCTCACTGACCTGCGGCGATGTTTTGCCGAGGCCTTCGACCGGGGAGAGGCAGTCGAGGGCGCCGTCGAGGTTCAGTTCACGATTCGTGTGAACGGCGTGGTCGAGGCTGTGAGTGTGACCAGGTCCACGGTCATGAATGCGGGGGTGGGCGCCTGTATCATGGCCGAAGTGCGGCGCTGGCAGTTCCAACCCGCCGGACAGTTTGCACAGCGGGCGAGGCCGACTCAACAGGCCACCTCCCGGGGTGGCGAGCCCGGGCAGGCGGCTGAATCGCGTCGGGACGAAACCACGAGAGTTCAGAGACGTCCTCCGGTGACCGATGTAACAGTGGTGTATCCGTTTTCGTTTGAGGAGATCGAGTAGTAGTCCTCCTCCTCCTCCTCGGGCCTCTCTCAGAGCCCGTCTCCATCTCATTCCAGTTGCATCCTGTCACAATTCGAATTGAGTAGGTCGTCGAGGTTTCCTCGCGACACTCGAGAGGGAAACTACCGGGTTTGTCAGGGGGAATAGAGACGACCTCGCCCTCCGGGGTTACGTTGCGCTCGCTGGTCATCGGGGCCGGCCTCAGCCTGGTGATCGGCGTGGGTGTGCCCTACGGTGCCTACGTCATCATGGGCAGCCATATGAGCTCGTTGAACGCTCCGGCCGCCTTCTTCCTGTTCTTCCTGTGGGTCGGTGTCGTCCAGGTGCTGTTGGGAGCGATTCACCGGAGGCTTGCCCTGGGCGGGGGGGAGCTGTTGACGATCTACATCATGATGGTCGTCGCCACGGCTTTCTCGGGTGGAGAGCGCAACGGATTCTGCCTGATGCTGTTGGGGTCCACCGCCGGGGTGTCCTACCTGGCGACGCCGGAGAACGAATGGGCCGAGCGGGTTCATCCCTACGTAGCGAAATGGATGGTCCCCCAGGACGAGCTGGGGATCCGGTGGTTCTTCGAAGGCCTGCCGGAAGGGGAATCCATCCCCTGGGGCATGTGGTTGCCGCCCCTGTTCTGGTGGTTGCTGTTCATGGTGGCGTTGTGGATGGTCAGCATCTGTTCGATGGTTATTCTTCGCCGCCAGTGGGTGGAACACGAACACCTGATCTATCCCATAACCAAAGTTCCGCTGGCGATGGTCGAACCGCCGCCCGGCGGCTCGCTGGTGGCCCCTTTTTTCAAGAGCGGGCTGATGTGGGTGGGTTTGCTGCTGACGTTCGTCCGGGAGACCCTCAATGCCCTGCACCACTACTTCCCCTTCGTTCCGGTGATTCCGAGACATCTGGGACGGATCTCTCTGCTGCGACGGGTTGCGGATCTGGGCTTCTCGCTAAACCTGATGATCCTGGGGTTCGCGTACTTCCTCAAGGCGGACGTCATGCTCGGGATGTGGGTGTTCTACGTTTTGCGCCGCCTCGAGGAGGGTGTGCTTCACCTTGCGGGAGCCGGTATCGGGGAAGCTCTGTCCAACTACGGGGGCGGCGGCGGCGTCAGGGGAATCCTGGCGCATCAGAGCATCGGGGCGATGATAGCGCTGGTGCTGTTCGGGCTGTGGATAGCCCGGGGGCATCTGCGGGCGGTGTTCCGCAAGGCGTTCCGCGGGGATGCCTCCGTGGACGATTCCAGTGAGATCATGTCCTACCGCACCGCGGTATGGGGGGTGATCATCGGACTGGTCGTGATGGTTCTGTGGCTGTGGCGCACCGGACTTCCCCTGTGGGCTGGGCCGCTGTTTCTGTTCGGGGCCCTGGTGACCTTCGTCAGCCTGACGCGCATCATCGCCGAGGCGGGGCTGCCGATGGTGTTTCCGCGCAACATCCCCTTGGACTTCGTGGTCTCCGGGGGCGGGGTGCGCTACATCGGGCCTGCGGGGATGGCGGCGCTGGGCCCCACGGTGATATGGACGGAATCGCTGGCGAGCACGATGATGGCGCACACCGCCACGGGGCTGAAGCTGAGCGGCGAGATCGCCCATCGAAAGCGCTGGCTGTTGCTGGCGATCGCCATCGCCATCGCGATTTCTGCGGTCAGCACGTTCTGGACGTCGTTGTGGGTAACCTACCGGGATGGGGGCATCAACGTAGCTCGTTCCGTGGGCTACCTGCCCGACTTCACCTGGGCGTATGTGTCGAGCAGGGTCGAGGAGAATGCCGGGCCGAACGGATTGGGTTGGCTCATCCGGCTGATTGGGGCCGGGGTGATGACGGGCCTGCTGTTCCTGCAGCGCCGATTCCTGTGGTGGCCGCTACATCCTCTGGGATTCGTGGTCAGCATGGACCGTGTGATGGACACGGCCTGGTTTCCGACCTTCCTGGCCTGGTCGATCAAGTCGATCCTGTTGAAGTACGGCGGCCTCAAGGCCTATCGCTCCCTCTGGCCCCTTTTCTACGGGTTGATCCTCGGCCAGTTCGTCGCCGGGGGATTATGGCTCATCGTCGACTATTTCACCGGGATGAGAGGTAATGGATTGAGCATGGCCTACTGAACAGTGCGGGTCCTCGATACGGGAATGGAATTTCCCACTTCTACGGAGTAATAAATGGTATGTGGAGCCGGCGGTTGCCGGAGGGTCGATCTTGTCCGCTAATGTCCTGGTGGTCGTGCCAGTGTTCGCGATTCTCATCGGCAGGGCCATCGCTCAGCCGGTGAAGTTCGTTGACGTGACCTCGGAATCCGGCATCGAGTTCCGCTATGTCGACGGTGCCAGCGGCGGGAAGTACATGCCCGAACCAATGGGTTCAGGGGCGGCTTTCTTCGACTATGACAACGACGGGTTTCTCGATCTCTACATCGTCAACGGGGCTCCCATGCCGGGCTTCCGCGGCGATCCGGAACCCAGGAACAGTCTCTACCGGAACGAGGGGGACCGCACCTTTGCCGAAGTCACCGGGGAGGCCGGAGTCGGAGATACCGGTTACGGTATGGGCGCGGCGGCGGGCGACTATGACAACGACGGAGATCAGGATCTCTACGTGACCAATTTCGGGGCGAATCTGCTGTATCGAAACGATGGCGACGGGACCTTTTTCGATGTAACCGATATCGCAGGGGTGGGAGATGAGGGCTGGGGGACGAACGCGGTTTTCGTCGACTACGACGGGAACGGAGGTCTCGATCTGTACGTGGCCAACTACCTGGAGTTCGACCTCCAGCACAACAAGCTGTGTCTGCAGGGGAGAGCGGGGAGGATTCTCGGCAGGGTAAGGATCTACTGCGGCCCCCTCTCCTATCCGGGCCAGTCGGGCCGCCTGTACAGGAACAAGGGAAAAGACTCCTTCACCGATGTGACCGGACAGGCGGGCCTTCTCACGACGGATGGGAGGCAATTCGGCGTAGCTGTCGGCGACTATGACGATGACGGGGATCCGGACCTCTTCGTCGCCAACGACAAAACGCCGAATTTCCTGTTTCAGAACAACAATGACGGCACGTTCTCCGACATAGCGCTGGCGTCCGGCGTGGCGTATACCGAAGAAGGGGCCGACCAGCCGAGGATGGGGGCGGATGCCGCCGATTACGACAACGACGGCCATCTGGACATAGTCATCGCCACCTTTCAATGGCACGGCAACACGCTTTACCACAACGATGGCGACGGCTTCTTCACCGACGTGTCTCTTCAGGCTCGCATCGCCCGGGAGAGCCTGCCCTACTTGGGGATGACCGCCCTGTTCCTCGACTATGACAACGATGGCTACCAGGACTTGTTCATCGCCAACGGCCATCTGGACAGGAACGTCAAGGAATACGACCCACGAGCCGACTATGCCCAGAGGAATCAGCTCTTCAGAAACAACCGGGATGGAACATTCAGGGAGATGACCGATGTGTCCGGACCGGGCTTTCGCCTCGAGGGCGTGAGTCACGGTGCGGCCGTCGGAGACTACGACAACGATGGAGATGTCGACCTGTTCGTCTCTAATTCGAACGGTCCGTGCTCCCTGCTGCGCAACGAGGGAGGCAACAGGAACCATTGGGTGGCGGTCAGCACCGCGGGAACACGGAGCAACCGGGACGGGATCGGAGCGCGAATTCGGGTAGTGTCCGGCGATCTGGTGCAGATGAAGGAAGCCAAGGGCAGCTACGGCTACCTGTCCTCGAACGACCGTCGCGTGGCCTTCGGACTGGGGGATGAAGGCAGGATCGACGAGCTGCAGGTGCGGTGGCCGAGCGGCATGGTCACGGTGATCGAAGAGATCGAGGCCGACCAGGTTTTGACCGTCACGGAGGACCCGCCTTGAGGTCCCCAATTCCACCTCGAATGTTGTGGCGAGGGGGCAAGGTGGATTCTTCACCCCAGGGACTGGATTTTACCCAGCTTTCCCTATATTGAACACGTCATGCGCCTGGTCTCTTTCGCGTCCCCCACTGATCAGGGTGAATTCTTCCTGAAGGCAACCCCATGAGATTTGCTGGTACAGTCGTTCTTTTTGGAGTTTGGGCCGTGCTTTCAAGCGGTTGTGGTCGCGATGCCGTTTACAACCCTGCCCCCCAGCCGGCTCCTTCGAACGATCAGGGGGGGGACCAGACCGAGTTTCCGAAAGCCTCGATCATCGACTTCGAGGCCAAGACCTGGGACGTGACCCACGCGCAGAAATACGGCATGGTTCCCGAGCGCTTTGAACACGGTATGGGGATACATGCCATCAGGCCCATCCTGAACCCCCGGATGCTTTCCCCCGGCGATCAGGACTACCCGTCCGACGACGACGACTTTCTCGTGGTGGGGGTCAACCTCAACGGTTTCACCCGCGCCTACCCCATCTTTATCATGCGCTGGAAGGAAGTGGCCAACGAGCAATTCGGGGAAGCGCACGTGGCTGTGGCCTACTGACCGCTGGCCAACCTGGCTGCCGTGTACAGCCGAGAAATCGACGGAGAGACCTTGACCCTGGGCGCAAGCGGGTGGACCTATCGCAACACCTTCGTGCTCTACGACTTCGAGACCAAAAGCATGTGGTACCACCTGGAGGGCACCGACGGGCTGACCTGCATCAGCGGCACCTACGCGGACCGGTTCTTGCCTGAACTCAACTCCACCCTTACCCCCTGGAACCGCTGGAAGGGGGACTTTCCGGATTCAAAAATCCTCGCGTTTCCCTAGTCGGTCCCGGGGCAGTTGCGAAGTGGATGGCGGAGTCCACGTATTGGCTGGCAAAAGCCCTTGCCCACTGCCGTCTGTCTCACCACCGATTCGGGCAAAACTGGAGATAGTGCCATGAAATTTGCGATCACAGCCATTCTGTTCGCGCTCTGCGCCGTGCTTTCGAGTGGTTGCGGCAGCGATGTGGTCCACACGTCCGTGCCGGCTTCTTCGGTCGATCAGGGGCAGGGGGAGGAAAGAGAGATTTTCATACAGGACGTGACCGGCAAGTCCTGGGACGTGACCCACGCGGTGCGGAAATACGGCATGGACTCGTTGAGGTTCGAGTACGGTCTGGGGCCTTTTGCCATCCAACCCATAATCAACGCCAGGATGCTGTCCCCCGGCGATCTGAGTTACCCGCGCGACACCCAGGATTTTCTCGTGATCGGGACGAACCTGAACGGTTTCACGCGCGCCTACCCCATCGAGCTTCTGGCCAGGCACGAAGTCGCAAACGAGCAGTTCGGGGACGCGCACGTGGCCGTGGCCTACTGACCGAACGTCAACTTGGCTGCCGTGTACAGCCGAGAAATCGACGGAAAGATCCTGACCCTGAGCGCCAGCGGGTGGACTTATCGGCTCCAGTTCGTGCTTTACGACTACGAGACAGAAAGCCTGTGGTACCACCTGCCCGGCGACGGCATGACCTGTATTGGCGGCACCTACGCCGACCGGATGCTGCCGGAACTCAGCTCCCTCTACACCCGCTGGAACCGGTGGAAGGCGGACTTTCCGGATTCAGAGGTTTTCACGTACCCCTAGCGAGGCTTCCCTCAGACCGCCCGAGACATGGCGTGGTCACCGCTGGAAACTTGACTCGTATACAAAAAACCGCGCACCCAAACTGGCTTCGGTATTTGACAGCGTGTCGCGGGGTTTGGCCTGAGTGCGTCGAGGGTACAGGTGATGGTCCCGGCACCCCTGCCGATGATACCTGTTGTCGCACCGCGCACCCTCCCACCGTACAACACCGGTTGCCACGGAATTTATCGGAGCGGACGCAGCCAGTCGCCCGGGATAACGTTGCGAATCAATAAGAAGATGCAGGACTGCTCATGTGACGAGGGCCGAGCCATGAAATGGCCGAAACGGCTCCTGGCCGGTATAACAGTGTGGGCGTTGGCCCTGGCGGGCTGTGACAGCAAGAGCCCCACGCAATCCAGCTCCGACCCTGCGGTTCTGGAGGGAGATTTTTCCATCCGTTCCCAAGAGGACTTGGACGCTCTCGTGCCTGTTGGAGGCGGTCCGTTCGGTATCGCTGGCGATCTATCGGTGGAGGATTCTCCTCTTATCACTCTGATGGGCCTCGAGCATCTCACCAGCGTCAGCGGCAACTTGTCCATCGGCAGTCTCGGTGCCGACAACGCGGCGCTGACCAGTCTCGCCGGCCTCGAGCATCTCACTAGCGTCGGCGGATACCTCTCCATATTCGGCAATCCCGCTCTCACCAGCCTGGGGGGGCTTGAGGGTGTCGCCAGCATAGGTGGGGGTTTGTTCGTCAGGAACACCGCCCTGACCAGCCTGGAAGGGCTTGAAAACGTCACCAGCGTGGGCGGGAGAGTGACTGTCGTCAACAACGATGCCCTGACCAGCCTGGGGGGGCTCGAAAACGTCACCAGCATCGGCGGGTTTCTGTCCATAGTCCACAATGATGCCCTGGCCACCCTGGCAGGGCTGAAGAACCTCGCCCGTCTCGGGGGGGATTTGATCGTCCACGACAACCCCGCGCTGACCAGCCTGTCAGGGCTCGAAAAGATCACGAGCATCGACGGGGACGTGTTCAACCAGGAATCCGAGACCGGTCCAAGCGTGTCGATCCTGGGCAATGATGCCCTGACCAGCCTGGCGGGGCTCGACAACCTCACCCGCATCGGCGGGGACTTGTCCATCGGCAAGGTGCATGACGGCAACGCCGCGCTGACCAGCCTGGCAGGGCTCGAGCGTCTCACCGACATCGGCGGGCGTCTGATCATCTCCCACAACCCCGCATTGGCCAGCCTGGCAGGGCTCGAGAATCTCGCCCGCATCGGCGGATACCTGGCTGTATTCAGCAGCGCCGCGCTGACCCACCTGGCAGGGCTCGAGAGGATCACCAGCATCGGCGGAGGTTGGTTTACCGGCAACCCCGCACTGACCAGCCTGGCAGGGCTCGAGACTGTAACCAGCGTCGGCGGATTCCTTTCGATCGTTAACAACTCCGCATTGGCCAGCCTGGCAGGGCTCGACAACATCACCCGCATCGGCGGGGAACTACAGATACGGCGCAATGATGCACTGACCAGCCTGGCGCCGCTCGCGAATGTCGTCCGGGTCGACGGCGACTTGATTTTTAACGGCAATGACGTACTGGCCAAACTGGCAGGGTTCGGGAGCGTCGCCAGCATCGGCGGGGATCTGTCCATCTGGTACACCGCCCTGACCAGCTTGTCCGGGCTTAAAAACCTCGCCACCATCGCCGGAGACTTGTCCATCGGCGGCAATGATGCATTGATCAGCTTGGCAGGGCTCGACAACCTCACCGACATCGGCGGGAATCTATCCATCGGCGACCGGGTTACCGGCAACCCCGCCCTGGCCAGCCTGGAAGGCCTGCAGAATCTCGCCAACATAGGCGGGGACTTGTCTATCCGCCGCAGCGGAGCCCTGACCGATTCCGCAGCTCAGGCTTTCGCAGACAGATTGGTGGCAAGCGGGTTCACGGGAAGCGTGACGATAAGTGGCAATCAGCAATGATGTCCCTGACATGGCCGCTCTTCTTCAACAGCTCCGGAATCTTGCCGGTGCTCTGCTGATTCTCCCCTTCGCCACTCTGTTGGTGTCGTGCGAGAAATCCGGAGAGGCCGGGCACCAGAAGATGGTGGAGCTCCTTTCCCAGGTGGCGGCCAAGACATCCAGGTTCGACAACAGGGTGGGACAGTTCATGGCGCCGACGTTGCGCCGGCAACTCGCCGGTCTGGCCCACGCCGAACCGCGCACGCGCTGGCCGGTGCTGCGGGACCTGGCCAGCGAGGAGTCACGGCTGGGGAACATCGATGCGGCGATTGGGCTCTATGCCGAGGCTCTCGAACTGATCCGCACCCATGGCAGCAAGAACAGGGCGCTCTACCTGAACATCCTGGAACTCGCGGTTGTCTACATGCGCTGGGCCGAGACCCGGAACTGCGTCGCCATGCATACCAGCGACAGCTGCATCCTTCCGATCCGCGGGAGGGGGGTGTACGTCGACCAGGAGGGCTCGCGCAAGGCCATAGAGCTCCTCGAGGAGTATCTCGGGAGGTTTCCGGGGGCGCACGGGGCGCGCTGGCTGCTCAACATTTCCTACATGACGGTCGGGGGGTACCCCGACCAGGTCCCCGAACAGTTTCTCATTCCCGCGGGCATCTTTACCTCGGATGAGCCCTTTCCGCGCTTCAGAGACATCGCTCCCGGGCTCGGACTGAACGCCTTCAACCTCTCCGGGGGCACCATCGTCGACGACTTCAACGGCGATGGCTGGCTCGACATCGTGACTTCGACCTCGGACCCGTCGGGGCAGATGCTCTACTACGAAGGCGGCCCGGAGAAGAGGTTTACGGACCGCACCCGCGAGGCCGGTCTGGTGGGCCTGCTGGGCGGCCTCAACCTGATCCACACCGATTACAACAATGACGGATTCCCGGACATCCTGGTCATGCGCGGGGCTTGGCTGGGCAGGGCGGGCACCACCCCCAACTCCCTGTTGAGGAATAACGGGGACGGCACTTTCATCGATGTGACCTTCGACGCCGGTCTGGCCGCGGCCAGCTACCCCACCCAGACGGCGTCGTGGGCCGACTACGACAACGATGGCGACCTGGATCTGTACGTGGGCAACGAGTCCGACCCGGAGTACGACGCTCCGTGCCAGCTCTTCCGCAACGAGGGGGATGGAACGTTCGTCGACGTCGCCGGGGAGGCGGGGGTGCTGAACGAGCGCTTCACCAAGGGCGTCATCTGGGGCGATTACGACGGGGACCGTTTCCCCGATCTTTTCGTCTCCAACATGTTCGGAGAGAACCGGCTCTATCACAACAACGGCGACGGGACCTTTACCGACCTCGCCAGCGAGCTCGGCGTCACCGCACCCCACACCAGCTTTCCTCCCTGGTTCTGGGACTTCGACAACAACGGCGCATTGGATCTTTGGGTCGCGACCTACGTCGAGTCACTGGATTTCCTCGCCGCCAGCTACCTCGGGCTGGAGCACGGGGGAGAGCTGGCGTGCCTCTACCGCGGAGACGGCAAGGGGGGCTTCCGCAACGTCGCCGCGGAGCAGGGCCTGACCTTGCTGGTGCTGACGATGGGCTGCAACTTCGGCGACTTGGACAACGACGGCTACCTGGACTTCTACCAGGGCACGGGCTACCCGGGGTACGAGGCCCTGATGCCGAACGTGATGTACCGCAACCGCGGCGGGACGGGCTTTGCGGACGTGACGATGGCCGGGGGGTTCGCCCACCTGCAGAAGGGCCATGCAGTGGCCTTCGCAGACCTCGACTACGACGGGGACCAGGACATCTACATGCAAGTGGGGGGCGCCTACCCCGGCGACGCGTTCGGCAACGCGCTGTTCGAAAATCCGGGCTTCGATAACCACTGGATCAGGGTGCGGCTCTCGGGCGTAGAGTCAAACCGGCCGGGGATCGGAGCGCGCATCCGCTGCGAGATCCGGGAGGGCGGGGAGCGTCGCTCGGTGTACAGGCACGTGAACAGCGGTGGGAGCTTCGGGGGCAACCCGTTCATGCAGATGATCGGGCTCGGAAAGGCGACGCAGGTGGAGGTGCTGGAGGTGTACTGGCCCACGAGCGATCGGTTGCAGACCTTCCGCGACGTGGCGGTAGACCAGTCGATCCTCATCACGGAGGGCCAGGACACGATAGAGCGACTGCCGCGTTGAGAAGCTGGTTCGGGCGGCAACGGGCTCCCCCAGATCCTTGCTGATGGACTGACCAAGGCCGGCGTTTCGGGAACTGTCCGAATCGGCTGACTGCACCCCGCGACACACCAGCTACCGCGCCTCGACCGTTAACACGTACACTATCCGCTCTTTCTGATCCACGGGGTAATTACGCGAGCGAGCGCGATCCGCTCGCGCTCTCTCGCCGACCGCTTCCTGTTCTTGCGTTGGAAGTCTTCGGTTTCGAAGATCGTGATGATGGTGCTCTCATGACCAGATTGATGTCCCGAAGGAGCCGGTCGCGATTTTTGGTGGTACTGCGTTGGGGGGGACTCTGCTGGCTCCTGGCGTGCTGTAGCTGCGGGCCTCAGCCAACGCCTCCGGAGCTCACGATTCCCCGGAGTCTCGATGCCGAGATCCGTTCCCTGGTGGATGATCACCTCGAGAGGGTACGCGAAGACCCATCGAATGCGGAGAAATTGGGGCAGCTCGGCCTGGTTTTCGAGGCAAACGTGCTCTGGCAACAGGCCCGCCAGTGTTTCGATGCGGCGGCGTTACTGGCCCCGCGGGAACCCGTCTGGGCTTACCATGCAGCCCGCGCCACGCAGAACCTGGGCGATTTCGACGGCGCCGTAGCGGCCATGCAGGCGGTGGTGAAGAGTTTTCCAAGCTTTGCTCCCGCCCAACACCATCTCGGGACCTGCTGCTCGAGTCAGGCGACGTCGAGGGGGCGGATGCAGCGTTCCGGCGTGCCGTAGCGTTGCACGGAAGTCCCCGGAGGGGCACGTCGGCCTCGGCCGTGTCGCTCTCGAGCGTCGCGATTATGCCGCTGCCATCACTGCTCTGGAGCAGGCCCTCTCGCTCCAACCGGGCCACAAAATGGCGGCGTTTCTCGCGGGGCGCGCCTACCGGCGCCTCGGTCGCACCGAAGACGCGGATCGCGCCCAGGCCCAGGGCGAGGATGCCGAGAAGTCTTACATACCCGACCGCACGAGCAGGGACCTGGCGCGCTACTCCCGCGGGTACAGTTCGCGGCTCGATCACGCGGTGGGACTCCTCCGCGCCGGCAAACCCGCAGACGCCATCGTCGTCCTTGAGAGGATGTATCAGGAGCGGCCGCGGGACTTGATGGTCATGAACAACCTCGCGGTGGCGTATCGCCGGGTGAACCGCCCTCGAGAGGCCCTCGCCATCCTCGATGCGAGCATTGAGCTTTACCCGGGCGCGTTCGGGACATACATCAACAAGGCGGATTGCCTCGCCTCGCTCGAGCTGTATCCGCAGGCACTCGCGGCAGCGGACGCCGCCATCGACAGGGGTCCCCAGATCGCGCAAGCTCACTTCGAGCGTGGCAAGGCGCTTCTATTCATGGGAGAGTTCGCCCCGGCGCGTGTGTCTCTGGAGACCGCCATCGGTCTCGACAACCGGCGGCCTGCTTTCCATCAGGCTCTTGCGCAGGTGTGCCTCCGGCTCGAGGACCGAACCGGGGCGCGAGCGGCGCTGGAAGAGCTTCTCCGGCTCACTCCACAAAGCCTCCTCCACCTCGTCAACCTCGGCTTCGTCTGCGTGGATCTCGAGACTGGCCCGGCGCGAAGCGTGCCCTCGAGGCCGCACGCAAACTCAAGCCGAACCACGGAGCCGTGAAGCAACTCGAGCAATACTACGAGCAGCGGAAATCGTGATGCGCGCGCGGAGATTGTCCGTCGCCGGCGTTCTGTTCGTCGCGAGCCTCGGCTGCGAGCGAACGCCGACCACCACGAACACGAACGGGACCGCCGAGCCCGGGGGATCCTCGTGGTTCGAGGATCGAACCGCGGGTTCGGGCATCGACTTCCTGCACACGTCAGGCAAGCAGAAGCGATTCTGGTATCCGGAGATCCTCGCCAGCGGCGTTCTCCTCCTCGATTACGACGGGGACGGGCTCCTCGACGTCTATCTGGTTCAGGGCGGTGAGATCGCCGCGGAGGGAGGAGATTCACCGGGGAATCGTCTGTACCGGAACCTCGGGGACTTTCGCTTCCAGGATGTGACGGAGAGCGCCGGCGTCGGCGACAGGGGCTATGGCATGGGCGGCACCGTTGCGGACTACGACGGCGACGGAGACACCGACATCTACGTCACGAACCTGGGGGCGAACGTCCTCTACCGCAACGAAGGCAAGGGCCAGTTCACGGACGTCACCACCGACGCCGGCGTCGGCGATGCGAACTGGAGCACGAGCAGCGTCTTCTTCGACGCCGACCGTGACGGAGATCTGGATCTCTACGTAGTGGACTATCTGCGCTGGTCGATCGCTACCGACGTCGAGTGTTTCTCCGGATCCGGGCGGCGCGTCTACTGCAACCCGAACAACTTCCAAGCGTCGCTGCCGGATGTACTCTACCGCAACGACGGCGACGGGCGCTTCACCGACATCAGCGCCGAGGCTGGCATCCACCAGGCGCGCGGCAACGGACTCGGCGTCGTCGCCGGCGATTTCGGTGGCGACGATCGCATCGATCTCTACGTCGCCAACGACGGCATGGCAAACCAGCTATGGATCAACCAGGGCGGTTTGAAGTTCGTCGACGAGGGACTCTCCTCGGGGACGGCTTTCAACGCCGTCGGCGAGGCGGAGGCCGGTATGGGTATCGCCGCCACGGATGTCGACCACGATGGGGATCTCGACCTGTTCGTCTCGCACCTGAGGGAAGAAACGAACACGTTCTATCTCCGGGATACGGACCACTTTTTCGAGGATATCACGAATCGCACCGGGCTCGGCTCAACGAGCTATGAGTTCACCGGTTTCGGGCTCGGCATCATCGACTTCGACCACGACGGCCTCCTCGACATCTACGTGGCGAACGGCCGTGTCAACTACTGGGATCCGATCAACGATCCCAATGACATCTACGCGGAGTCGAATCAGCTCTTCCGCGGAGTCGGCGTGCTGAAATTCGACGAAGTCGCGCCCCGGGGGGGTACCGCGAGCCCCGTCATCGAGACGAGCCGCGCCGCCGCCTTCGGGGATCTCGACAACGACGGCGCCGTCGACGTCGTCGTCAGCAACCGCGATGCGAAGGCCACTGTTCTCCACAACACGATCGGATCCCGGGGACACTGGGTGCAACTCGCCATCCGCGACCGTGGGCAATATGCTCTGCACGCGCGCGTGCGCATCGACGCCGGGGGGGTGTCGCAGTGGCGGCGCGTGCAGCGGGCGTACAGCTACTGCGGGAGCAACGACCCTCGCGTCCACTGCGGGTTGGGATCCGCGACCACTGTGGACAAAGTCACGGTGTACTGGGAAGACGGCTCAACGAGTGAATTCGGACCCCTCGAGATCGATCGGGCTCACGTCCTCCAGCGAAACTAGTGTATAGTCTCAGATATAGCTATCATAATTCGAAGTTCTGGTGATCAGACTCGAAAGCAATTGGCCATAGTCTCAGCGGCGATTCGATGCGGTTCCTTCGCCAAAATGAAGAAATTGGTCCGTCGAATTGAGCGATTTGCAGACCACTGGGACCAAAACGCTCGCTCCTTTGTCTGGAGGCCCACCGCAGAATCCGGGTAAAGATCAAACGACTTAATTCAGGAATCTCTGCGACGAGACACTAGGAGCCCGTTAGTAAACCCCATTTTGCCCGAGTTCGGCCCTTTCGACCGATCTCAGCGTTGTGCTCGATCGGCGAATCTCTCTGATTGTTCGTGATGGTTTTCACCTGAGAGGGCGAAAGAGGAAATACAGGATTCTCGGGGAGGACTACAGGGAGAATTTTAACGCATTCATGATCCCTTGTTATTCATGCAACCCGTGCCTAAGCGGGCATAGGCGCTTCCGAGACCCCATCGCATTGCCTCAGAGGCTTGCGTCATTTCTATAGTTGCTTTTTTTGGGTAGAACCGTCCCCTTCTCTCTACGGACTTCGTTTCAATTGTAGGCGCCTCCTCGAAGACGCTTTTCTTCCGAGCCGATCCCCCGACCGACCCGGCCTGCGGTTACGTCATAGCCAGGTCCACCGGTTTGAGCGTGGCCAGGAATCTCCACAGACGGTACAGGACCATCGAGGGCCACCCGTTCCTGCGGTCCTTGTTCACAAAGAGATCGGCGCCCAGTGGATGATCAGGCAGAGGTGCTCTCCGCTTCTATCCGACACCATCGCATGTGGTCGATCGGCAGGGAAGGCTGATACATGACCTTTGACCTCCGATCCGTCGTTTTCCTTCTCACCGTCTACGGCGCTTTCTTCGCGTCCGGCGCCGGCAGCCTGATCGCCGAGGTCACCTGGAATCGGATGCTGATCACGGTCGTCGGCAACTCGATGGGCGCTACCGCCATGATCCTCGCCGCGTTCATGGGCGGACTTGGACTGGGCAGCTATGTCGGGGGGGAATACTTCAGCAAGCGCCGCCCTTCTCTCGTTCCCTACATCCTGCTGGAGATCGGTATCGGCGCTTATGTATTCCTGTCGCCGGCGCTGTTCGATTTCCTGGCACAGCTCTTCACCTCCTTGGCCGGGAGCTTCGACGACCGGGCCAGCCTGACCGTCGCCCGCAGCATGGTCAGCCTTGCGGCGCTTTTCCTGCCCGCGTTCCTGATGGGTGCGACCTTTCCGGCGATGATCTCCGGTGTCGCCCCCGATTCGTCATCACAGCGAACAGCCCGGACAGGCTACCTGTACAGCACCAACACCCTGGGTGCTGCCGTGGGCTGCTTCGTGGCGGGGTATTACCTGCTGGGCGAGTTCGGGGTTCAGAGCACTCTGACGTGTGCCCTGGGTCTGTACATCGTTGCCGTCCTGTGTGCATTCGCGGCGAGGAAGGCTTCACGGCACGGCCTTCCTCCGACCGCCGCAGCCCCGGCTGCCGACCCTGCCGCCCTGCCCGTCGACGATGGCACCCGGCGTTTTCTGAACCTGGCAACGTTCGCGGTGGGTTTCGTCGCCCTGGCCTACCAGGTGCTGTTGACCAGGCTGGGTATTCTCTACCTGGGCAACAGCGCACCGGTATTCCCGGTCGTGCTCACAGGCTTTCTCCTGGGAACCGGAATCAGCGCGGTTTCGGGGACATGGCTGTATGGGGTGGTGCGCCGCAACACGCGCCGAAGCGATCACCTCTTCGGTTTCACCGCGCTTGCCGCGGGGGCCTTCGTGCTGCTGACTCCGTATCTCCTGCTGACCGATTGGGTGCTCGGAACGGACCAGTCGGCGCAGTTCGGCCCGGCCAGTTTCGGGATTTTAATACCTGTCATCGCGATCATCATCGCTCCGACGATTCTGATCGGGGCGCTGTTGCCGCTGGCGATCAGGATGCTCCAGCCGGAGGAGCGCGGCGCGGCGACCCGGGATGCCGCCACCCTGTATGCGCTCAATACGGGTGGAGGTCTGCTGGGCGCCGGCCTGGCGAACCACTATCTAGTCCCCCTGATCGGGGTGCAGGGCGTTCTCATCGGCCTGGCATCGGCATGCGCGGCTGTGGGCGTCTTCAATCTGCTTCCTCCGGACCGGGGCTTCCGGCGTTGGCCAGCCACTGTACTAGGCGTCGCGGCGCTGGCCGTTGCGCTTGCCGCGGCGCTCCCGAGGATGATGGACCTGTACGCCGGGAAGATCGGGGAGTTTACCGAGGCGCGGTCGACCGAAGTTCGACTCATTCAGGAGGGACGAGTCGCCACCGTTACCGTCCTCGACCAGGTGGATCCCAAAAGAGGCACGTACCGCGACATGTACCTCAACGGGGTCGAGGAAGCGTCAACCCGCTACTGGCACACCCAGTTGTTCAAGCTGCTGGGAAGTTTTCCGGTGCTGATCCATGAGGGGGAGGAACCCAAAAAGGTGTTGGTGATCGCATTCGGGGCCGGTATCACGGCGGGCTCGGTACTGGCTTCGGACCGGGTCTCCTACCTCGATGTCGTCGACCTGAATCCCGATGTGGAAGGCATCAACGACCTGTTTGCGGATGTGAACGGGGATGTGTTTCACAGGCCGGGATTCCATTTTCACCATGACGACGGCCGCAACTACTTGGTTACCGGCAGCAAGCGCTACGACGTGATCATCAGCGATTCGACTCATCCGCGCGCCTACGACAGTTGGGTCCTGTACACGGAAGAGTTCTACAGGGCCGTCGCCGCGCGTCTGCTTCCCGGCGGCATCTTTGCGCAGTGGGTGCCGGTTCTCGGAAATATGCAGGGTGATCTGTTCAGGATACACCTGAACACGTTCCGTAGCGTGTTTCCCAACTCCACTTTCTGGTATGTCTACGGTTCCGACCAGGCGTTTCTCCTGGCAACCCCCGAACCCTTCACGCTCGATGTCGAATACCTGCAGGAACAGCTGGACCGCTTGCCCGAATGGTTTCGCGCGGGGGAGTACCAGATCGACACGGTCGAACGTATCGCCGGCTTTTTCTGGTTGGACGGCGAGGCCATGGTGAGGATGATCGGCGATGAGACACGGGTCAATACCGATGATCTCCACTACTTCGACAAGCAGTCCGCCCTGGAGCCGGCACCGCCGCAGTTGCGCTTGCCGCGATTCCAGGTTTCTGCTCTTCCCTACTTCATGCGAGCAGAGGACACGCTGCGCGACGCCATCCGGACGGAACAGATGGTGGCGCAACTGCTGGCCAGGTACGGATTCTACCGGACGCAGCAGGACCTGTTCAGGGCGTATTGCCTGATGCCCGGAAACGGCAATGTGCGATATTTCCTGTCCCGGGGATTCCCGGATGGCAAGCTGCCGGATCACGAGACTTTTTGTACCGTGAGGAGCCTGAACCAGCAGGCGCTGCGTCTCCGCGGCCAGGGCAGGTATGCCGAGGCGGTGCCCCTTTACAGGCAAGTACTGGAAATGCTGGAGAGGGCCTTCGGGCCAGAGCACGACGGTGTGGCGGAAACCTTGAGCAACCTGGCTATGGTTTGCCAGGCCCAGGGCAAGTATGCGGATGCTGAGCCCCTTTTCAGGCGATCACTTGAATTGCGGCAAAAAGCATTTGGACCGGATCATCCCTATGTGGCGGCTTTGCTGGAAAATATGGCAAGGTGTTACAAAGAGATGGGAGATACAAAAGAAGCGGAAAAGTTGGCAGCACGAGCCAAGAGAATCAGATCTGAGCAGTAACACACCAAGATCGTCCTCAAAACCATTTTACGTTTACGGCTGAATCGAATGGTGGGTGGCGACCATCGGCACGCACAGGCCCCGAGCACATGCTGTCGATCATCGATTGGTGACGAATCGGCTCGCGCTTCGCGCCGGTCCTGGCGAGCATGCGTTCCCGTCTTCGGGAATGATGCAAGGAGACCAGCGACCACTTCGCGGTGCTGATACCGTCCGGGACGGTCCGGCGCCGTACCGAGGGAGCGATGAACGACGTCGGGGATGTCGAGGACGAGGAGCAATACGGTGGATTTGCGGGTTCGGGCACACAGCGAAGCAGGGGTCTGTGGACAGAGCCGGTGTACAGCAGGCGGTTCTTTGCCAACGGAGGAGGAGTCACTCATGAGCGAGAATGAGTCCAGGTATACCGTCGCGATCATCGGCTGCGGACGCCTCGGCCAGCACTACGCCGAGGTGTACCGGACACTTCCCGAGACCGAGTTGGTCGCTATCGCGGAATACAACCCGGAGCGGCGGCGGGCGGTGGGGGAACGCTTCGGCATCGAGGCGCTCTACCCGGATGCCGCGGCCATGTACCGGGAAATCGTGCCAGACATCGCCGCTGTCGTGCTGCCCGGCAAATACATAAAGGAGGCGGTGATCGCCAGCGCGCAGGCTGGGGTCAGGGGAGTCTCCACCGACAAGCCGATAGAGGCTTGCCTAGCCGATGCCGACGAGATGGTCGACGTGTGCGCCGAGCGCGGCGTCGTCTTTGCCGGCGGCAACCTCAAGAGGGCGCTTTCCGACATCCAGGAGGTCGCCGGTTGGCTGCGCGCCGGCGACTACGGGGAGTTGCGCGGCGCCAGTGTCCACCGATGGGGGGGCGGCGAGATCTCCGGTGGGGGCTGCCAGCATATCGCCGTGCTGCGGCTCCTCGCCGAGGCCGAGGTGACCGAGGTCATCGCCTGGGGCACTCCGGAAGAAGCTCTGCGAAGCGACAGCGACGAGGGCCTGATCATCAACGGACAGTTCCGTTTGAGCAACGGCCTCGTCTGCCCGGTCTTCGGATGGGAAACCCCTTTTCGCGGCGTCGAAGTATGGACCGGCGACGCGCTGGTCCGCTGGAACTGGGCGACTCCCGAAATCTACCGGGGCTTCGACCGCGGCGGCGCCCGCCTCAAGGTGGACCGGCCGTACAAACCGATACAGTATCCCAGGTTCTCCTATCTGGGGACCTCGATCCTGTCCTTCCTCGACGTCGTGGCGAACGGAGGCGAACTCTTCGTATCCGGACACGACCTGCGGCAGTCGCTCGAAGTGGCGATCGCCGCCAAGTACTCGGCCCTGTGGGGCAGCGTTCCCCTGAAGCTTCCGCTGGAGGACCGCTCGCTGACCCTCTACCCCAGTGCCTATCGATGGCTCGGCGGCGATCAGTCGGGACGACCCCAAACCGGCATGGAAGCCCTGGAGGACCCGCTGTTCCCCAAGTACGAGGGATAGCACACGAGAAGCGGCTGCGTGTAGATCTGCTCAATCCTGTCCAGGGGTATGAGATCCTCCAGGACCACAAAGCCATGGATGTGGAATACATCGAGGAGTTGATCAAAAACCGGGCAGCGTAGCGGCAATCCTTTTTCTGGCTCCTCAGTAACTGCCCTATCCCTTGCGAGCTAGTCGATGTTCCGATGGCGAGTCAGCGCTTCCACTCATTATTCCAGAATCCCCACTCCAACACCTCTCCTCTGGCGTAGACCAGGTAATCCGGCAGGAGATGCATGTCGAGATGGCTGCCCCAGCAGATGGCATCGGGCGTCGAGCCTCCATGAACGGCAATGCACCTGTTCGAGTTCTCCGGGTGCGGAAAGATTGCGAACACGGCCACTCCGTCGGCGCTGAACGATTCGCCGGCCAGTCGAATCTCATTGCGGTCAAAAGCCACGGGGACGCGGTCGCAATAGCGCGCGAGCAGGCCGTTGGTAGAGGGCGTTCCGTACAGCAGGAGATTGTTCGCTCGCACCGATTCCTCGTCGACATCGACATCGTTGGCCAGGCGCAGGTCGACGCTGTTTTCCCCCATAATACCGCCGCGATGGACGCCGCCGTTGCGGCTTCGATAGTAGCCGCGAGCATCCGAGGCGACCCAGCTGTTGAAGAAGGTTTCCTCCTGGGTGCCGCCGGTGCCGGTCACGAGAAGCAGCGGATCGTGGAACAGGTCGCCAACCGGCCCGGAACAGCCGTGCCGTTTTTCCCCCGCGAGATCATCGGGAAGGGTCGGGTTCCAGTTGCCGTTCGTGTCCCGTCGAAAGGTCCGCGTTTCCCCCGCCGGCAGGTTTCCCGCAGGCTTGCCCGTTAACAGCACGGAGCCGCCCCGCGGCAAGGGACCCAGCGTCAAGGTGCGCACACCTTCTGCCGTCACCGAGATCTCCCCTTCGCCCAGTCTGGCGTCGACGGAGCCGCACCGCCCGTATTGATCCAGCTGCTCGATGGCCACCCAGTGCGAGCGGTTGTGCCGCAGATCGCAGGTGACGAGGGAAACGATGTCGGGATGGCGCTTTTTGCGCCGGGCGAGCAGCCACAGGATCACCTGCTCCCAGATATCGTCGAGACGGCAGCCGTGGCCGGTCGCGGGCACTTCGGTGTATTCGAACTCGAAGCCCAGCGCGTCGAGTCGTTCCGCCATCTGCCGGGAATGCGCTACCGGTACCCCGCCACCCACGCCGCGGTCCCACTCGCCGTGCACGATCCAGACCGGCGTATGGCGCAGGTTCTCGACCAGAAAGGCCGCCGACCGGGCCCGCCATGAAGGCTCCTCCCAGTCGTGCGAGTGAAAGGTGAGCCCTCCCGGTTTCTCCCAGAGCCGGTAGTCGCAGTAGCCACAGAAAGGGGCGGCGGCGGCGAAGAGTTCGGGGTAGTGGGAGATCAGGTACCACGTGGCGGCGCCACCCATCGACGCGCCGGTGATGGTGATGCGATCGCGATCGATGGCGTAGCGCCTCGCCACTGCTTCGATCGCTTCGAGCACGTCGACTTCGCCGTAGTTCTGGTAGACCGAACCCGGTCCGCGTCCGGTGGGACGCAGGACGACGCAGTCGCGCCCATTCCTCGCGGCAATGCCGGCGATCTCCTCGGTCAGGCGGAGGCTGCCGTCGAGATCCCGGATGGCGCCGGGGCTGACTTCGAGGATGAGTGGTTTGGGTTCGTCGGATGCGCTGGTAGCGCAGACGGCATACGGAATCGACTCGCCGTCGACGGAGGAGGTATAGTGCTCGAGCTCTCCTGAGGGGCTCACGGGTTTTCACCGTCAGGCCGCGCCCCGGGATTTCCCGGCCTCGCCGTAACATGATGGCCTTCCTGGATGTGCTGCATATAGCCTCGGATCACTCTGTTCGGAAATGGACTCGCCTGGCCAAACCCGGTTCAACCTCGCCACGTTTCAGGGATCCACAGCGAAAAGCTGGTTTCGTTTCGGTTCATGCAGGCGAACACTCAACACGTTGACTGGATGGCGGGCGGCCAGGCTTTCGTGCCGGCGTCATCATTGCCTTGCGGTCAGTGGTAGGGCACCGGGATCTCCTCCCCGTGCCAGGGAAAGGCATAAGTGGGACGATGCGCAAAACGCCGCATGACCATGTCCAGCCGGATGGATGCAGCGGGAGGGAGCCGGACCGCGAAGTATTTCGACTCCACGGGGATGGTCCGATCCCCGCAGGTCAGCTCGACGAACCGGTGCTCGGCGAAGGCCCCGGCCTGCACGATCAGGTTTCGCGTCTCGCTGGTATTCAGGTTGACCAGATGAACCCCTGCATTCCCAGCCCCCAGCTTGTCGACCAGGGCGGCGACGTCCGGCGGCAGTCCTGGACGGGCGCGGTCCGAATCGAAGTAGCGCAGGGTCGCGCGCAAGAGGCCGCCGGTGTACACGGAGTGCGGCGCCCCCATGGTCACCTGCGTCAACCCCTTGGTGAAAACCGGATTGGGAGGGCAGTAGTTGTCGGCGATCAGGGCCCGGGCACCGCGGGTTTCGTTCCGGATCGACTCGAAAGCGGACTGGGCGTTCTCGTACTCGGCCCGCAGGATCCTGGTGGGCCAGTCGGGGTTCTTGCCGTCGTAGTACTGGAAGCGGGCCAGCTCGGTGTCGCCGTAGTTCTTTTCTCCGACGACAGGCACGTGGTTCCAATCGCGCTCTTTGTCGGTCTCCCGTATTCTGGCGATGAGGTCGTAGTCCTCGGCGGCCATGGAGACGTGGTAGAGGTGGGCGAGTTCCTGCATGCGGAACGGACCCGGCCTTCGCTTGCCGGGATCTCCCATGGCGTACTCCCAGCCGCCGGGGCCGTAGCGGGCCGGAAGCAGGAGCTGGCCGTCCTCCCGCGTGATGGCATTCTCCATGAGGACCCTGATCTGCGAGCGCAGCAACTCCAGGTAGCCGAAGTCGCCGGTGAGCAGGACGGCGCATTCGGCGGCGATGGTCAGCGAGTTGAACATGATGTTGTAGCCGACGAAGCTGTTCCAGCCGTAGAGCCCGCCCCACCACTGGCCCCGGCGGTTTTCGCCGATCTTTCCCGTCGGTCCGACGTTGTCGGGCATGATGCCGCCGTTGCGCCGCATCCGTTCCATCCAGGCTTCCGTGTACTCCAGCACCCACTGCCTGTACTTGTCCTCGCCGGTGTAGAGGTAGGCGTTGGTGACGAGGGCGGTGGCACCCAGGCTGTTGGCCACGTCGCCGTTGAGGACGATGTCGTCGAACAGCTTGAGAATCCCGTCCCTGCGCTCGGGGTTTTCGAACCAGTCCGGCTCCAGGTTTTCGACCACCGGATACAGGGTGGCCCGCACGCCGTAATAGCGGGATACCTCCCCGATGCTCGCTATTCCCCCCTGAAGCCACATGATGGCATTGTCGACACTGGCGTGGCGCATGGGGCCGACGCTGGTCTGCATGGGGCTGCGGAAGATCTTGTGCCGGGGATCGTAGTTGGGGGCCTCGGGATCTTCGTTGAGGAACATCGCCGCAAATCGTCTGGAGCGGCGCACGTTCTCCGAAATGGTGGGATCGGCCAGGCCGAAATGGTAGAACGCCATGTTGCCCTCGCCCTGGTGGTGCCACTCGTTCGCACCGGGAGAACCCTGGTTGTAGTACTCGTTGTGAATCTGGGGACTGAAGCGGGAGTGCACCCTGCTGACGATATCGTCGGCGAAGAAACGGGTGGTTGCATTCCACTGCTGGAGCGCCAGGTCGAGCACCTGTCTGTCCGCCCCCATGGCGTAGAACAGGCCCCAGTTGTATACCCGTTCGTAGAGGTCGTCCACATCGTCGGCGAAGTAGAAGGCGCCGCCCTTTTCCGCATACTTGTCGACCATGGGCCGAACGGCTTTCTCCATGATTGCCATCAACCGGCGTTCCAGGAGCGCCCATCCCGGAGGAGGGGAAACCTGCGTCGCTACGACCTCGACCAACCCGGGAACAGTCACCTGCTTTGAAGAGCCTGCATCCGCCATTTTGTCCCTCCAGTTCTAAGTTCCACTGCTCTCGTTTCTCCGTCGATCTCGGCGTCCGACAGTTCGAGTACTGCTGAAGACCGGACCGTATCCGGGGTGTTAGCCCGTCGACAGGCAGAACCTCGAGTTGCCGCGCCGTCAGCGGCCCCTGCGTGGTTCAGCGAATATCGATGTCCAGCTGCTCGAGACAGGCACGCAGCGCGATCTTCGCGGCGCGGTCCAGCGGCGGAACGATCCGCGTCGGTCCCACCGGGGTGCCGCGGTCTGCGAGCATCTGCTTTATCCCGGGCAGCACACCGACCTCGATCAGCAGGCGGATCACGCGATTCGCCTCCACCTGGCGGCACCTGGCGGCGGCGAGGTCCCCTGAATCGAAGGCGCGGCGCATTTGCAGAAAGATCTCCGGCATGACGTTGTAGGTCGTTCCGATGGCGGCGTCCGCGCCCATCACCATCGCCGGCAACGCCAGTTCGTCCGGTCCCGAAATGGCGTTGACCTCAGCGCTGGAGCGGTCGATGAGCTGGCCGAAGAGGTACAGGTTGTGGTCGGTGAACTTCAGGCCCGCAAAGTTCGGGACCGCCTGCATCGCATCGAGAAAGCTGTCGGCCGTGGCGTTGGGGTCCGCCTCGCGCCTCAGCCAATACACGTAGAATGGCAGGTCGGTCGCTGCTCCGACGGCGGCGTAGTGGGAGACCGCGGCGCCGAGGTCGTTGGGCGCATCCACCGGCGCCACCGAGGCGACCGCATCGACTCCCTTCAGGCGCGCGGCGTGCCGCGCCAGATCGACGGCGTTATCCGTGGACGTGCCGCCTGCCTGCAGGATGATTCTCACCTCGCCGGCCACTTCACGGGCGACGACCTCGGCCACTTCCTTGCGCTCCGGCAAGGACATCGCCCTGCCCTCGCCGGTTCCACCGCAGACGAAGAATCCCTGGATCCCGGTGTCGATCAGCGCCCTGACCAGGGCCCTTTGACGATCGGCGTCGACGCCCATTCCACTGTCGTCGAACGCCGTGCAGAGGGCCGGCCAGATACCTCGAGCCAGCTTTTCCATCACCCCGAACCTTCCTGGTAGATAACTACCGTACCGGCGGCATGGTCGTGACATGGCCCAAACGAAAGGGGGTCGCCTCGCCAGCCCGATTTCCGCACGCCTGTGCCCATCGACGCCCAACTTGGCGCCTTTCTTCTCGTCCTTCCATGACATGCCTTTACGCCGTTGCTACCGCCGGAAATGGTTTGATGGACACAGCTGCCCTCCACGACATGCTGATCGGGCGCCCTCCCGGAGCAGAAGTCTGCCGTGTGACGCAGCCTGGAGCCGGCATGCATCCAGCGTCCCACCGGCTCGTTTTTGCAGTAGTATCGGGATTTCTTTACTTGTGACACCTGAAACCTCCAACCCATTTCACGCGCTTCCGCGTCGATTCGCAGTTCTCTCCGCGAATACAGTGAGACGGTAGGGCTGGCCCATGAAGATAGAACGGATTGAAGTAAGATCGGTCGCTCCCCCGACGGAGCAGTTCACCTGGTCCGACGATCTCCCGGCGCAGTTTGCGACCAACACGGTGCTGCGCCTGTTCGCGGAGGGAATCGAGGCGGTCTCCGGTGTCTGGAACGCGACCTCGTACGGGTTCGAAAAATACACCGCGGAGGCGATCCGTCACATTGTCCCCATCCTCATCGGACGCGACCCCCTGCAGCGGGAAGCTCTCTGGCACGACATCCGGCCCCGCGTATTTCCGCTGCCGCCGCAGGTGCTCGCATCCATCGACATCGCGCTCTGGGACCTGGCCGGAAAAGCTGCAGGGATGCCGATCTACCGAATGCTGGGGGCTGCGCGAGAGCGGATCCGGTCCTACGCGAGCACACCGCTGCTCGAGGATATCCCGGCCTACCTGAAGTTCGTCGAGGATCTGCTCGGCGAGGGGTACACCGCGGTCAAGTTCCACACCTGGTGCATACCGGACAGGGACCTCGAGCTGTCCCGGGAGGTGGCGCGGGAGTTCGACACCTCGAAGACCGACTTCATGCTCGACGCCGAGAACAACTACGACCGAGGCAGCTCCCTGAAGGTCGCCAGGGAGATCGAGGAGCTCGGCTTCACTTGGTTCGAGGCACCCTTGCCGGACTGGGATCTCGACGGCTACCGGGAGCTGACCCGCAGGACCTCCATCCCGGTACTGCCGTCGGGCAACTGGTTCATGGACCTGATGAGCTTCAGGGAGGCGATCGAGACCAAGGCCTGGCGATCGGCCCGCACCGACGTTCACATGATGGGCGGCATCACGCAGACGCAGAAGGCGATCGCCCTGACCGAAGCGGCAGGCATCAACTGCGAGATCATGTCCTGGGGATACAGCCTGAACTCCGCGGCCAACCTTCACCTTATGCTCGCCCACGACAACTGCTCCTTCTACGAGCACTCCGTTCCTCAGAAGCCGTACGAGTACGGGATGGTCGACGTCATTCGCTCGGACCAGGACGGGTACGTCCACGCCCCGCAGAAACCTGGACTCGGCCTGGAGGTCGACTGGGATCAGATGAAATCGGCGACGTTTCACGAATTCACCATCGAATAGCGCAGGACCCGGAACACTTAAGGGCGATCCTGTTCTCAAACCGAGGAGCGCCCCTCCCGCTTAGACATCCCCGGTGGCCGCGTTTTCCGACCGGGAGGGGGGGGGGGGGGTGAGATGCCAAGATTCCCCGCGCAAACTGGCGTGCCCTCCCGCTACTCCACGTCCAACGCCGCTTTGATGCGGCTCCCAGGGTGACTGACCCTGTTGCGGTGTCTTCTTGAGGACCTGTCGGGGTGGCAGGCAGCAGCAGCCCGTCCAGGTAGAGATCCGCATTGGAAATGAAAAAAGAATGTCTGATTCGGCGTCTCCAGTCTGGACTGCTTCAGGCGTCAATGGAAACCCAGGTCTTCGCTGGGAGGGAATCCCCAATGAGACAGGAAGATTACGATTTCTTCAAGGAGAACGGCTACCTGCCGCTTGGCAGGATCTTGAGAGACGACGAGGTCGCCCGCTTTGTGGAAGCTTTCGACCGGGACCGACGGGACTACGGCCGTTACTGGAATGAAAACGGCATCTGGCAGACCCAGAATTGCAACGCGCTCCTGACGGCGCCCCAGTTCGACGAAATCATCCGCCATCCAGAGGCGATGGAGTCCCTCCGGGTCCTGATGGGAGGCGAGGTGTGCTTCTCGGAAGTCTGCCTCAGGCACATGGGCCCCTACGAGGGGGAGCCGATTGCGGCGATGAGGTCGTGGGAAGGGCCCGTAGGGCGCCGCTGGCATCGCGACGGAGGGACACGTCTCATGTGGGCGGGAACACCCGCTGAACCTCGGCTACGTCCAGATGATGGTCTACCTGTCCGACGTGAGCGACACCACCCACAGCTTCGCCGTTTCGCCCCAATCGATCGACCAGGAAATGCTGGATACCGAGGCCCAACTCGAACGCGGCGGAGTCCGCGAACTCCACGGTTGTGCTGGCACGGCGATACTGTTCGATGTCACTCGATTACACACGGTTACCGTGCGCCCGACGAAGTCCGAACGCAAAACCGTGCAGATCTACTACGGCCACCGGCACCGCGACTACCTCAGCGAGGATTCGTACATACCCACTCGATTGTGGCGGGACCATCCTGACGAAGAAGTGCGTGGATTCTATGGCGTTCTCAATGGCAGAACGCGGAGATATCTCGAGCTCACCGCCGGGCGGGACGAGGTGCCCGTGGACGAGGCCCTGGAGATTTTGGCCGGAATCGAACTTTGATCCTCGAAACGGGCGCCATTGGGGATCGCCTCGCTGAGGGCGGGCCTTGAAGACAAGGTCTTCGAGGTCGACAGCTCGCTCTTCCCCGCTACCTCCTCGCACTCTTTCCCTCCGGGTTGCTTTGCAAGCTGGCCGGGAGGATGGAGTTCGGTTCCACCAATAGAGGCGGGCGCCGCCTGGGCGTAGCTGAGACGCGCCGAACGCACCACGCCGTATGCTTCGTAGCCCGCCGCCCGCGCCGCCCGCGCCCGCGCGTCCCCGGGGGTTTCCCGGTCCGCCCCTAAGAGTCCACCAACTGCCCGGCAACCTGCTGCTCCGTACCGCAGAGATCCGCCTCGACCGGCGGTCCCACCGCCTCGGGGGACTGCCGAGGAGCGGGATCTCTGCACCGGCCACGGGAAGGCCGACCAGGACTGCCGTAACCCCAGCGGCCCGTTTGAGGGGTGTACTCGGCTTCATTTTCTCTCCGCAGGGGGGGGATGCCGGTCCGTTACGCCGCCGGAAACCGCCGCAGCATACCACAGGCCGGTGACCATGCGCATGGCGGGCACTGCCCCCTCCGCCGGGAAGAGGGCGGATCGATTCCCCCGTTAAAACGCTTTCGCTTCAGGCTGGAAGAGTCGTACCTTCAGATCCGCCGAAGCGCCGGAAAACCGTCCATCGAGAAGTCACGCAGAGGCCACCGTCAGCTCTCTCATCCTGTCCTCGTCCAGCTCGACTCCAAGCCCGGGGCCTTGCGGCGGATACAGGTGGCTGTTCTCGGTGCGGATGCGCTCCCTGGCCGGCGAAACCGTATACAGCAGGGGGCCGGCCGGATCGGAAGGGAGGTCGAGGTTGGGAACCGAAACCCCGAGGTGAACGGCCCCGGCCGTCCCGACGGTGGAATCCTGATCGGTGGAAAGGAACGTCTTGAAACCAGCGGCTTCCGCCAGCGCGAACATGCGGCGAACGTAGGTCGGCCCCCACCAGATCCACGCCAGGTTGAGGACGGTGCAGGCGCCCCGCTCGATCGCCTCGTAGCCTTCCTCCAGGCTGCGGATATGCTGACTCACCGGCACGTCCACCCGCTTGACGAAATCGGCGCACACCCGCAGGTCGTTCGACGGCTGCTCGAAGTTGTAGGGATCGTGGTGACGCAACGCGTCGGCGTAGCGCAGGGCGGTCTCCCAATCGGGGAAACTCCCGCTGAAATCGATGGCTTTGAGCCGGATTTTCTCACCGAAGCGTGCTTTCATCTCGCTTAAAAAACGGTCGTCCAGGTCGCTGTCGCCCGAGATGTAGTAGCGAAAAAGGTGATGCCCCAGGTCGACCAGCCGCTGCAGGTAGCTGGCGTTCCGCTCGAACCCTCCCTGCAGGTGTTCCCCGATGATCGGATAACAGAAGTACACATTTTCCCGCATTTTTCCGCCCAGTAAATGATAGGCCGGCACTCCCTGCAGTTTGCCGTTGAGGTCGTAGAGAGCCAGGTCGATGGCCGCGGTCAGGTGTGAATTGCTGACCGTGCTTGCGAAGTCCTGCGTCCGCAGGAATTCGTTGATCTCCGTAATCCGGGTGGCGTCGCGTCCGACCAGCAGTTCGTTGTAGCGCCCTGCGATGGCGCCCAGGTCATCCGCCCGGCTGTCCGGCGCCTCCCCCAGTCCCACGAGCCCGTCATCGACCTGAAGCTTGACAACGACGTGGCCTGTCGATTCCCCCGTTTTGACCGGGTGTTCCTGGTAATAGCGCGGGGTTTCGATCTGGAAGGTCTCGACTTTCTTGATCCTCATGTGTCTTTCCTTGGTGAGGGTTTTGCCTCAACGCGACAGCTGCCCGATCACGACCAGACGAAAATCTCCTCGTCGTCGGGGGACATGCCGAAGAAAGCCGCAAGCACAATACGCGGTCTCTCTCCCGTAACGGCAGGTACTTCGTGGATGTTTTCGGAGAAGAAGAAGTACAGGTCGCCCGGCTCGAGCTCAATCTGAACCCGGGGGATGCTCCGCTCGGCGGCGTACTTCCCGAACATGCCTTCAGTTATGTATCTCTGCACCGCGGGAGTCCAAGGGCAGTTGTAGAGGAAAGGCTCTCCGCACTCCCCTTCCTGCTCGGAGTTCTGAAAGCACATCACGCCTGCCAACTGGTTCCGGAACCTCGACACCTGATAGTTGAACAACTTCTGCCGCTTGGCCACGGAGTCGAAGTGCGGTCCGTGTCCGGCGCCGGAATAGTAGATGCGGAAGACCGCCGGTCCGTAGAGGCGTCCATCCGGCTCGCGGGCGGTCATCACCCGCTTGTCGGGCGCCAGGCCTGACAGGGCATCGTAAAAGGTCTTCACCGGATCGTCGCACCCGTCGAACAGGCTCTTGAACAGCCGGTGAGTGTCGGCGGCACAGGCGAAGAACTTCTCCGGGTCGGCATTCAGCCCCGCCAGATGGGGACCGACGTAAACGGGGCGCTCTCCGTCCCCGGCTGGCCGGGGGTCGTATGCCAGGCCGCGTTCGTAGAGCCGCTTCACGAGTCCGGCGCAGTGATCCGGATCGAAGGCCTCGCGCAGTACGATTCCGGGTGTCTCGCCCGCCACCAGCGCCTCGAGAGGCCGTGGGAATTTTTCCGAAATCCCTGTCAGACTGCCCTCGGCGGGAATCCACCCCTTGGGCGCCGTCATCCTTCAGTTTCCATTTCCCGTGAGTCCATCGCCCTCAACCCTTCACCTTTTCTTTCCACTTTCAGCCCGATTCAGAAACAGATAGTCGATCGAATCCTCAGTGAATTCCGCATTGTGATTCAAGCCGCAATCATCGGGAAAGGCAGCTTCACACCCGGTATTGAACCTCAGCGGTCCGCGATTCCGGTACCAGGAGATGCAGTGGACCAGGGCGATCATATGCCGCGGCCGATCCGAACGATTCGGCACCCCTCTATGCCAGAGCCGCACATCCCGGATGAGCACGCTTCCTTTTTTCGCGCACCCGCTTACCGGGGGAGAGACCTTCCTTTGCGTCTTTTCGGTTTCCTTGTCGATCACGGTTTCCGGGAAGCTGTGCAGATGCGTGCCCGGCCACAGCTCCACTGCCCCGTTCTCCTCCGTCACATCGAGCGGAGAGATATTCACTGCCACGCACGCGGTTGGGTGGGCGGGCTCGTGACCCGGCCACAGATGGGGTCCGTCCCGGTGCAACGGCTGGGTCCCGCTTCCGGGACAATTGGTATTGCCGTTGTAAAAGCTGTTGAAGATCCCCTCGCCCAGGAGCGCGGTGTTGACCTGGATTACCATGGGATTGGCCACAATCTCGCGAAAAACAAAGGGAGCGAACGGAGGCGGTCCCTGTTGGAGGTGACCTTTGAGACCTCCGGCGCCGCCCCACAGCTTCAGATCGATCAGGACCTTCGAATCTTCATCCATCTTTTCCCGGAGCATATCGAGGGGCTCATGGGGAACCGCGTTTTCGATGACGACATATCCGTCCCGCCCGATCGCCTCCACCGCCTGTTTGACGTGTCTGTTACTTATGCGCCAGGAAGTCGTTTCCTTCTTGGTAAGTGAGATCAGCATCGATTCAGATGAATCCTTTCCTGCGGGTGTGTTCTCGTTCGGCCTTCCTCGGGGTTCCCCCGGGCACCGCCGCCCAACTCGGGTTGACTGGCCGGAGGCTCACCCGTTATGGCTGATTGCCCCTGATTGTCACGCTTCCCTTCCCCGACCAAACCTGAAGCAAGCTGTCCGGCAGCGCCACGGTCAGCCTTTCCACATGCACCACCACCTGCGTCCTGTACTTCTCCCGCAGCCGGGAGATCAGCTCCTCAAACTCTTCGCCCTGCCGCAGCCGCAGCTGCAGGGTGCGCGCTCTGGGGTGCGCCTGGGCATACGGCTGCTTGCTTTCGGGCACTCGCTCCAGTACACGGAAGAGGGTGTACCCGCCCTTTACCTCGACAGGCCCCGTCAACTCGCCGTCGGTCGCTGCCTCGATTGCGGCCCATAACTTGGGATAGACCCGCCTGTGCTTCGGGTGGAGGTGAAACTTGGCGTCGCCATGCGGGTCGGGGCGCAGGCCGTTGGCTGCAAGATCGGTGAATGTTTCTCCTGACGCGATCCGGGCCCGAATTTTCGCGGCTGCGGCTTTGGACGGCAGCAGCAATTCCTCTACATGAGCATATCCCTCGTCGCGGAACAGTTCGGGGTTGGCGTCGTAGTACTGCCGGATTTCCTCCTCGGTTACCTCGATGTCGGCTATGGCAAGGCTCCTTATTTGTTCGGCCAGTACCGCTTCCCGCTTCTGCTTTCGGAACCTGCGGATATCCGGGGTTTCATACAGCCCCTCATCCATCGCCGCAAGCTCGATGAGGCGCGGACCCATGACATAGCTCCGAACCACGTGCTCGGCTTCTGCGGTGTCAGCGAAGGCCCCTCTGAGGTTGAAAGCCCGCAGGGCCTCATTGGCCTCGGCCACGGTGACCATCCCTCGATCGTAGTGGTACAAGGGAGTGGAACTGGCCGCCAGGGCGCCGGGATTCCGCGCACGGTAGCTCTCCATCAGTTCCGTCAGACCGGTCCAGTCCAGGCGCACACGGTAAGTGTTTTCGAGCACCTCCAGGTGTTCCTCGTAGGCCCAGAGTCGCCGCTGCTTACTCATTTGCTTTTTGATCAACCCTGCGAATTTCTCGAACTCGGCGGGCCTGCTATCCGTGAAGCGAACCACCTGCCAGGTTCCCCCGGTAGTCGGTACCGGCACGGACACCTCGCCTTCGGCCAGCGACTGGAACAGGTCGGGCGGAATTCGCAGCTTGGCCAGGACGGGGTGCATGTCAAGCGCGGGGCGCGTGACGTATCCCAGCTTCCCCCCCTGCTGCGCCGTTTGTCGGTCGATGGAATGGAACCGGGCGACCTCCTCGAAAGGCTCTCCGGACTTGAGCTTCTCGACCAACCTGTCCATGCTTGCGCGGTCCGGCGCCACGATCCTGCTCAGTTCCCGCTCCTTGTCGAATTCCTCGCGCTCGAAAAATTGGCGCATCTCTGCCTCGGTTACCGGGGCACCGGCCGGCATTTTCGAACGGTACAGGGCGCGAACCTTTTCGTCGACCGCTTCTCTCACCGCCTTCTCCACGGCCTGTGTCGTGTCGATCCCGCGATTGCGTGCCTCCAGAATGAGCAGGCGACCGTCTACCAGAATCTGCAGATAGTGCCGCCGGGCCTCGTCCCCGGTTTTGTCCGTCCGCTGCCCGGGCAGCAGAGCGGCCACCAAGTCGAGAAGAGAGGACGCCCTGATGACTTCCTCACCCACATCGGCAACGATGGCATCCGGCGGTTCGCCGCATCCGCTAAACGCGAATACAGACAGGGTAAAACAGCCGCTTAATAATTTCACAGGCTCATCCCTCGCGATCGACAACGACCCTGATGGACTTTGAGGTAAAGCTCAGGCATACAACCATAATACCAACGTTGGCAGCCGGTCTCAATTGGAGCGCCGGCAGTTGCCCCGCGTTTCCGCTCCGAATTTGCCGGCAATGCGCGGTCCCCAATTTCTGGACTTCCCACGGTGCCATGAGTTATCCTGTTGAAGGAAAATGAGGCGATGCCATGGCGCGTATGCGTTCCCGATCGCCACCACAGTAACCACGGGATGTTGCCGCCACTCGGAGATCGACCGAGTTCTGGTTACATCCCCTTTCAAAGCCGGCAGGCAGGCGGGAGTCGCACCGAGCGGTGAATGAGGATCGCAACAGCCGAATCCACGGGTACGCAACTCGCGGTGTTGAGATGACGATCTATCTCGACGACAGGCCGATACGCGCTTTCAGCGGCGAGAGCGTCGCCGCGGCGCTTATGGCAGCCGGGGTCAGAGCTTTCAGGAAGAGCCGGCTGGGTGAAGCCCGCGGCCCGTACTGCGGTATCGGCAACTGCTTCGATTGCGTCCTCACGGTGGACGGCCGGCCCAACGTGCGTACATGCAATCTTCCGGTGCGAGACGGCATGGCACTCCGTAACGACAACAACGAGGTATCTGGGCTCGGCACCGGCAGCCGCATGAGCGGCGACCAAGAGGAGCCGTCCGGGATGGGTCCCGCGTCCCGCGAGAGACAGCTCGTCATCGTCGGCGGCGGTCCTGCGGGAATGTGCGCGGCAGTAGAAGCAGCGAAGTCCGGTGTGCGGGAATGCACACTCGTCGACGAGGCCCCGGCGCTTGGAGGACAGATCTATCGCTGCATGCCCGGCGAATTCAGCCCTGGGGAAAAACACCGAGAAAGCAAGGACTTCGTCAGAGGCGAGGCCCTGCGCGATGAATTCGAGGCCAGTGCCGACCGGGTGGAACGCATGTCGAACACAGCGGTGCTCGGGGTGTGGATCGATCCAACTCCGAGGATTCTGTGTGGCGGCGGCGACGACGGCTGCGAGATTCTCGCTACGAGCAAGTTGATCATCGCCACGGGAGCGTATGACCGACCGGTGGCCTTTCCAGGCTGGACACTACCGGGGGTGATGGCGGCAGGCGGTGTGCAGAGCCTCGTCAAGACCATGGGGATCCGTCCGGGCAAGCGCGCCCTTGTTGCCGGGACCGGTCCATTGCTCCTGGTGGTCGCCAACCAGCTCGCGGATTCCGGCGTGGAAGTCGTGGCCGTCCTGGAAGCTGGTCGACGGCCCGGCAAGGTGAGGGCTGCGGGGGCCTTGCTCGGCCACGGCAATCTAATGAGAGACGCCTGGGGCTACTTCAGTGGTCTGCGCCGCCACGGTATCCCATTGTTGTACAACCACGTCGTCTTCAAAGCCGATGGGGCCGGGGCGGTCGAAAGCGTCGCTTACGGTCCGGTCAACTTGCCCGATTGGACGCCAGACTTCGAGCAATCCAACCGCGTTGACGTGGACCTTCTCGTCGTCGGCTATGGCTTCGTACCCAACACCGAGCTAACCACTCTCGCGGGCTGCCAGCACCGCTACGACGAAGCGCTGGGCGGGTGGGTTCCGGTCAGAGATGAGTCGATGTGTACGACGGTGCCTGGTGTTCTGGCGGCTGGCGACAGCAGCGGCGTTGCCGGGTCGCTGGTAGCCGAGCAGGAGGGACGCGTGGCCGGCATCATCGCAGCTGAACAACTGGGCGCGCTCGAACATGCGGAGGCCGCCGCTCGCCTTGCGAAGCCAATGAAGAAGCTTCGCTCGCTCGCTCGACCCAGGCGCTACCTGGACGAGCTGTCCCGGTTGCGTCTTGGATTGGCCAAGCTGGCCGACGAGGAGACCGTCATGTGCCGCTGCGAGGAGGTAGGTCGCAGCGATGTGGATGAGGCCGTGGATGGCAGAGGCGCACGCGATCTGCAGTCGGTCAAACTGGCGACCCGTCTTGGCATGGGGCCCTGCCAGGGACGCTACTGCGGGCCTGCCTGCGCCCTCTACATGAGCGCCAAGCTATCCAGTCCCCCTGAAACTTGCGGGCGCGCCAACCCGCAACCCCCGGTCAAGCCGGTGACCATGGGGGCACTGGCCCGATGTCGACTGCCGCCGATCGAGCTCGGCGACGCTGCCTCGCGTTCTCCCGCTGAATAAGGAGATGACAGGGATGTCCGTGAAGGACTCGCCGAGCCTCCTCGTCGTGGGGGGAGGCGTCATCGGCAGCGCCGTAGCCTACTACGCCGCCCGTCGGGGGCTGGCCGTAACGCTGGTGGACCAACCCAGGCGCGGCCGCGCCACCTCGGCCTCGGCCGGCGGTCTGTGGCCCGTGGGCGAGTCGATGGGACTCGGCTGCGGAGTGATCTTCTTCAAAACCCTCGTCGCCGAGGGCAAGATCGAGCGCGATGGTCTGCACGGCCTCGATCCGCTGCCGCAATGCTTCCTGGATTTTTCTCTCGAGAGCAACGCCCGGTTGAAGCCGCTGGCAGCAGAGCTCGAGCAGGTGACGGGAATCGATGTGGAGTACGAAGAAAACTCCCTATTGTTCGTCATGTTCGACGAGGCCGACGAGATGTTTGCCCGGACGCTGATGTCCGGCAATGACAGCACGGCGGAGTCCATGCAGTTGCTCTCAGCCAGCGACCTCGCGGCACTGGAGCCGGCGATAAACCGGGACAGCCGCGGTGCCCTGCGCATGATCGGTGACAATCAGCTCAACCCTTACAAGTTCGCCGATGCCTTGCGTGTCGGAGCTGGCAAATTGGGGGCCAGGATCCTGACGCACACCGAGGTGACCGGACTGATCCGCCATGGAGAAAGAGTGGTAGGAGTCGAGACGCCCGCCGGGCATCTGCACGCTGACTGGGTAGTGAATGCGGCCGGTGCGTGGGCGGATCAAATCTCCAGGTCGGCAGGCTTGAGAATTCCCGTGTATCCCGTGCGCGGTCAGATCGTCTGCACGGAGACCCTGCCCACCGATGTGTTGGGGGCCAGTGTTTCCACCAGCGACTGCTACTTGGCGCAGAAGGGTAACGGCGAGATCATCGTCGGCAGCACCACCGAGGACGTGGGATTCGAATACGGCATCACATACTCGGCCATGATCGACCTGGTGCGGGGCGCGGTACGCTGCCTGCCTTTCCTACATGATGTGGGAGTTAAGCGTGTGTGGGCGGGGTTCCGGCCCGGCAGCCCGGACGAGCTGCCCATCCTGGGACCGGTCGACGGCTGCGGGGGCTACCTCAATGCCACCGGGCACTTCCGGACGGGCATCCTGAACGCGCCGATTACAGCCGAAATTCTCACCGCGTTGATTGTTGGCAAAGAGCCACCGGTGCCGATCGAACCCTTCCTCCTGTCTCGTTTCAGCGAGCAGCAGGTGGAAGAAGCCATCGACATTGGCGGCGACGCGCAACATCACCAGCCTCTGTGGGACAGGCCGTCGACGCCGGGGGCAATAGGCTGACTCAGAAACCCTGTGTGTCCGCGGTCACAAGCCGATGGCCGCGCTCTTGATCGGCGAGTCGAGCAGATCCACTCAGGCCGGCGTAGCAACAGCCGCCCGTTTCCTCAACAGCAAGATGACCAGGGTGGTCAGTAGCAGGAGGCTGATAGCCGCTACCGGCAGTGCGTTGGTGCCGAAGGCGTGATCCAGCCAGCCGCTGGACAAGGCGCACACAGCGACCCAGGTGAAGAGCATGCAATCGTGGAGGGCCTGCGTCTTGGGGCGCTCCACCGGTGTGTAGGCCCGGGTCGCGAGGGCGGTGCCGCCGATGAACATGAAGGACCAGCCGAGTGCCAGCAGGATCATGAACACCATGAAGTGTGTGTAGCTCTTGCCCGCATAAAGGACGACAAACCCGGCCGCCTGGAAGGCGATTCCGGTTCCGATGATGTTGAGAACGCCGAAACGGGCAATGAGGGCTGCGACGAAGAGTGCGGGCGTATACATCAACATTGTGTGGATGGATATGGCGGAGGTAGCCTGGTGGTGGCTGTGGTGGAACTTCTGGATGATCATCGGTGATCCTGCCATGAAGCTGGCCATGACCCCGAAGGCCACCATCGCGCTCATCGCCGCCACGATGAAGACGGGCTGCCGGACGATCTCTCCCAGCGGCCGCTGGGGTTGCTCCTCCAGCTGGCCGGGCGGCTTGCCCGTGTCGAGGAAGCTCATGAGTATGATGTTGAGAAACCCGATGCAGACGATGACGACGTACGGGCCCATAAAGGAGATCTCGAACCAGCCTCTGGAGAACGCCTCCAGGTTGGGGCCCAGCAGTCCTCCGAGGATGCCGCCTGCGAGCACGAAGGAGATGGCCTTGCCCTTGCGCTCTGGTGGAACCAGCTCGGCGCCCGCGAAACGGTAGAGCTGGCAGAAGGCGTTGAACATGCCGATGAGTCCCGTCCCCACGATGAAGAGCCAGAAGCTCTCCGCTCGCACCGCGTAGACGGCTGTACCTGCACCCAGGATAGCCAGCACGGACCCGCAGATGAAGCCTGTCCGACGGGTGACGTACTTCATCAACATGGAGGCCGGTACGGTAGCCAGAGCCGTACCCAGCATAACCGTGAACAGCGGCAGCGTGGCCATCGATTTGTCGGGGGCGTACTGAGCGCCGATCAGGCTGGCGACACTCAGCTGCATGGTGTGAGCGGTCACGAACAGCGCGAACCCGCCGATCAGGATGAAAAGGCCACGCCCGCTCTCGTTCATCTGCAATCACTCCTCCAAGGCACTCACGTTCCCCGCTTCAATTCGGGGGAACTACTGCTGCCCGACGCGCAAACCTATCCCAGTGCTCCACGGCCGTCAAGAATGCTCAGTTTAGGAGCTATCGACGCCGGAGCCGTGTCCCGTACACTCTCTATGTTTGGCGTCCGGATACACTGGAGCAGTCAAGGCCGGTAATACTCTGGTGCCTCGTCCTGGGTGTTCTCGGTTGTTACGTTGGTGACGCTTCGATTTTGTACCGTCGCGCTCCCGTTCAGGAGGCTGCGCAGAAATTACTTGGAATTTTGTGAGGTTGCATGAGACGACCGAATGCGTCGATTTGCGCTACCTGGCGTTTGATGGCCGCCCAGAGGGCTGGTTGATTGCCGCACGAATTCGGTTTGAGCGCGGTGTGCCCACGTGACTGTCGTTGACATGCAGGACGACTGTCGTTTGGTCAGGTCGTTTTCACCACTTCGTTCTCTCCACGGCGCGGTAGGGCTCCTCGCCGTGAGACTGGTTGAACTCAGTGAGGGTCTTACCCACGGCTTCCTCGATACATGGACGCTTACTCATTGAATGAATGGCGAAGGAGTAGGAATTATAAGGTTCAGTATCGACAATCCGTCAGGCGGGTGAGAAGCACGGGCCCGTGCGCCCTGCGATTCGGCGCGCACTCGTCTGAACGATCTGCTGGCGGTCGGAAAACGGCAGTCAGTAGGTTATATTTGCAGCTGGAGTAACCACTGCTGTATCGATCAAGAATCTCCGGTGCTGTATCGATCAAGAATCTCCGGCTGAATATGAGGATTAAATACGGATTGAGGAGGTTTCACATGCAGCGGACAGAGGTCAATTCCTGGACGAGGTGTCATTGGATCGGACTGGCGTGGGTGGCAATCGTGGGGATCAGCATTTCCCAGACGCAGGCCGAGTCCTCGCGCGGGCACCGGCTCTCTGACACTCAGATCATCGTCGATACCCAGGAGCACTGGGCCCAGTGGAGCCGGGCCGAGCACGTCTTTGATATTGTCGATGGGCAGGTCCGGCCCCACTATTTCCGGCACGTCTACAATATCCTGGACGAGGACGGGGCCGGCTTCCGGCGCCCCATCGACGCGCCCAGGATCCGCGGCGCAGACCGGACCATCCGGACGGTGGAACGCACGCCGGTTTTTAACCGGGAGGGGAAGCTCAAGCTGGAGGAGAAGAAAATCGGCAAGTACCTGAGATAAGGATTTCGGCCGCATTCCGAGCGATGTCACCCGGATCGTGCTGGGCAAGGACGAGGACAAGGAGGTGTTCATCATCACCGACACGACGATGAATGGCGACAAGGAAGTGAGGCTGTCTTTGCGCAACGAGCGCACCGGTTCTCGCTCGCGGAAGACGTTTGAGACCAAATCCAAGGAGCAGTTTCCCGAGTACGCCTACTCCGTTCGTCCGGGGATCAGCCGGGCGGGTTCGAATGTGGATTCTGCGGCCTACATCTTCGATGGGAAGCCGTCGACGTATTGGGAACCGGACCTGGCGGACACCTCGGACAACTGGTGGGTGGAGATCGACCTGGGTCGGGTGGTAGTGGTCGAAAAGGTGGTGCTGCACTTTGTCGACGAGGCCGAGGGGGATCCCTTTCGCCAGTTTCGCGTGCTGGCTTCGCCGGAGCAGCGGGTGCTGCTGACGGAGGAAAGCGAGTTTGGCTCGACCAACGAATACCAGTGGGGGAACCTCAGTGTGGTGGGCGGGACGGTTGCGCCCTGCTGGGGCCGGCATGGCTGATGCTGCCGTCTGAAACGGCGGCGCTGACCGTGTGGGCGGTCGCTTTTTTCCTGGTAAGGGGCATGTTGCACGCCGGCTAAACCTTCGGCCAGACACGGGCGATGATAGATGCGGTGCCGCAGCAGTACCAGGGAGAGGGGTTTGCCGTACCTACCTTCGTTCTCGCCTGGGCAGCCGGGCTCGGCGGTTTGGTGGGAGGCGTGCTGTTCGACTGGCTATCGACGCTGGAGCTCGGTTCGAGTATCGTCGAAGCGACGCACTGGTACCTGGCGGGGGTTCAGTTGTTGTTCCTGGCGGGCTGGCTGGCGAGCAGAAGGCTCATGGGCCGCGAATACCAGACCCCGGTGAGAGAGCTGATAGAGCGAGCCGTGCAGCGGCACCGGGAGCTCGTCGGCCGGAAACTCGGCGAGTGATCGGAGTTGGAGCCCGTGGCAAAAATGTAGTGCTTCTCGGCGGACTTACTGGCAAGCATTGTGCCGAGGGGCACTGGGTTGCACCCGTCCTTTACGGCCTCGCCACCAAGGCGACTCTCACCGCGGACTACTACCATAGGAGGATGCACCGATGCATGTCGGCACACAACAGTTCAACACCTCTGATGAAGATCTCGAATACCTCGCGCGCCACGGGGTGTTCAACAAGAACGAGAACTTCATCACCTTCCACCGCGAATACGGTTGGGATGTCGCCGAATTGAAGGAGAAGAAGCAAAAGTGCGCCCGCTTCGGCATCGACATGGAGATGGTGGCGATCCCGATCAGCCAGCTCAACGCCAACGGCGGCGAGATCCCCAACTACATGCTCGGCAACCGGGAAGAGGGGGACCGGGAGATCGCCCTGGTCTGCAACATTCTCCGCCAGGCAGCCGAGGCTGGCATCCCGGCGGTCAAGTACTACCTGTGCGCCATGGAGAATCAGCGCACCGAGAGCACCCCGCCCGGGCGCGGCAATTCGGTGTACAGCACCTGGGATCTCGAACGGGCCGAGGACCGCGAGCAGCGCTTCGACGAGCCGGTTACGGCGGAGGTGAACTGGGAGCGGATCACCTACTTCCTCGAGCGGGTGATTCCGGTTGCCGAGGAGTGTCAGGTGCGCATGGCCTGTCACCCGTGCGATCCCTGGCTGCCACCCGGGTACCGGGGAGTCGACCGGGTGCTGGGCGGGCCCGAGGGGTTCAAGCGCTTCATCGGAATCGCGCCGAGCGACTACTGCGGGGTGAATCTGTGCTTGGGGTGTATGGCCGAGGCCCTCGACCGATCCGTGCAACGAAGTGCCCGAGATCATCCGCTACTTCGGCAGCCGCAACAAAATCTTCCTCTGCCACTTCCGCAATATCGTCGGCGGGCGCAACAAGTTTCAGGAGGTGTGGCCCGACGAGGGGGTGATGAACATGCACCGCAACATGCACGCCCTGAAAGAGGTGGAGTACCCGCACATGTGCGTGCCGGATCACGCCCCGGGGCATCGCGAACCGGGCGCCCACCGCCAAGCGTTCGCCTACGAATTCGGTTACATCAAGGCGATGATCCAGGCAGTGGAGGACGGCTTCTAACGAAGCCATCCTTCGCAGAAGCCTTTGGCTTCTGTTGAGCGCTGTCCAAACCCAAAGCTCCGGCCCGGATACACAAGGCGATGATCCCAGCGGTGGAGGACAGCTTATGACGAGCCGGCAAGGCGCTGCGGCAAACGAACACGCCCGGGGTCCGGACGATTACATAGCTTCTTTGCCCATGCGCACGAACCCTTCGGCGTGGGTGCACTCTTGCATAGCGGCGATGATCTGGGCTTCGAGTCCCCTGTAGAGGGCGAGCTTCGTGTACTGCTCCACGAGTGATGGCTGGGCGGCGAGCTTCGCCATTGCCTCGATTTTGCGCTCCATCGTCGAATCGATATTGACGTAGAAATCGGGCAGGAATTTGGTGACCGACGACGTCGCCAGCTGCGCCTCGTAGCAGATGTATTGGGGGGTTGCGCAGGGGGCGTGCCGGGTTTCGATTCCCGGAATTCCGCAGTAGCTCTTCGCCCACAGCACCGCCTGGGCGGTCTCGACGTGGTCGGGGTGCAGGATGTCGTCGATCCAGTGGCAGAGCACGACTTCCGGCTCGAAGGCGCGGATGGCGTCGAGGATCTCGAGCCGCCGCTGCGGACCGACGAGCAGCGGGCTGTCGCCGAAGTCGAAGCAGTCGATAGTGGCGCCTAGAGTGGCGGCGGCCGCTTCGATCTCCTCCTTGCGGATCGCCTTGATCTCGTCGAGCGAGGGGACCGGGTCGCGAGCGTACAGGGCCGGCGCCTCGCAGCGTTCGCCGTAGGTCAGGTCGTGGATGTGAACGGCCGCCCCTTCGTCGACGAGACGGGCGATGGTGCCACCGGCACGGGAACAGAAATCAGCGGCGTGGGCGCTGAAAACGAGCACTCTCTCGTGCTGCAGGAACGGCATGGGGTATTCGCCTCTTAGTACGGGGTTTCGGCCGTGGTCAGCGGGCACCAGCGCGCCGTCAGCAGGTTGTCGAACAGCGCCCGCTCCGCGGCCGGGGTGCCGATCCGACGCAAGGCCATCGCGGCGTGGAAGCGGACATAACGGTTGTCGTCGTTCAATCTCGCCGCCAGGGCGTCGACAGCCCCTTCGGCACGCGCTCCCATCTTGGCCAGGGCGCGGGCGGCATTGTCGCGAATCCAGAATTCGCCGTCGCCGAGCAGGTCGCCCAATGCCGTCACCGCCTCCGGCAGCGGTTCGCCGATCGTTCCCAGCGCCTCGGCTGCGTTGCGCCTGACCCAGCTCGATTCGTCCCCGAGGGCGGCGGTCAAGGCCTCGGCGGCGGCGCGGCAAGCGGAAGGGTCGGCGTGGAGGAGATCCTGCCAGGTTGCCGGACCGCTGTCGGCCAGGGCATAGGCGGCGTGGACGCGCGCCAAGTCGCCACCCTCGCCGAGAGCTTCGATCAGTTGCGGTACCGCGGTCACGCCGGCGGCGCTCAGCCCATAAGCGGCATGGCGGCTGACCTCCTCGGATTCGGCTTGTAGCGCCTCAACGAGCGGCGGCAGAGCGGCGGCGCCCCGGGCCCCGAGCTCATAGGCGGCATCCAGTTTCTCCCGCTCCCCCTTGCCGCGGCAGAGCTCCTCCGCCAGCGCATCGATGGCATTTCCGTCGCGGGGCGAGCCGTTCTGCGTTGAGGCGCCGCGGTTCCACCGCCACAACTTCTCATACATACCCTGGTGCTGGCCGGGATCCCCCGCGGGGGCAACCCAATCCGGGTTGGCATTGCGCCACGAGGGCCGCGTCGGCTCCCCTAGGCGCTCGAACAGAAACTTGAGCATGTAGCGCTGCCGTTCGCTGCTGTTCGGCGAGGCGCGGTGCCAGAGATCGAAGTGGATGATCGTCACCGTACCGGCTTCGCCGCACAACGGCAGGTCCGGCTGCTTGTGGGCGGCCTCCGAGCTGTCGTAATACTGGCTGCCGGGAAGAATCGCCGAGGGGCCCATGTCGAAGGTGGTATCCTGGGGGTAGTAGAAGGCCACCGCCCAGCGACAGCGGTGGTGCTTCACCTGCTCGTCTCCCTCGTAGGTGTCCTTGTGGAAGCTCTGGGCCTCGCTACCCGGCTGGTTGCGGTGGCAATAGCGGTGCGGGTGCATGACGTAGCCCGGCCCCAGGATGCTGGTCATGGCGCCGTGCACCGCGGGATGGTCGAAGACCTGCTGAATCTCGGGGATCAGTGGCAGGATGTTGTTGCCGAGGTTGCCGTGGATCTCGAACATCTCCTCCACACGGCGGTGAACGCCGGCGTGGAAGTCGGCCGGCATAGCGGCCTTGACGACGACGTAGCCGTCGACCAGAAACCGCCTCATGCCCTCGTCGTCGAACAGGTGATCGATCTCGCTCATTCGCTTACCTAACCCGGCGTTTGAGGTGTCTACGGTTGGTGAGATAAAGGGCATTGGAATGGTCCAGGCAAGTACCGGGGGGAGAATGTCGAGCGGGTGAGTTGTCGTAGCCTTTCTCCGGGGTAGCGCTCGAGCGCACGCTCGACCCGCTCGCGGATATCCCTTGCCTTTTCGACGCGTTCAGTGCACGGGTTGACCACGCCCAGGCCGAGCTCCTTGCCGTCGAAATCGAGCAGGTTGCCGGCCCGCTGAGGACATGGTTACTTGTGGCCTGCGCCCATCGAGGTGGAGTGGCTGGAGTGCAGGGATTCGAACCCCGATTTCCGGGTCCAAAACCCGGCGTCCTGCCGATTAGACGACACTCCAAAACTGGCTGCGGCGCGAGGATTCGAACCTCGATCTGCAGGGTCAGGGCCTGCTGTCCTGCCAATTAGACGACGCCGCAAACTGTACATAGAAAAAGCCCCAGCAGGTATCAGCTGCCGGGGCCTTACTATCAGGTCTTCGGTCTGTTTATCAGATAGAGAACACCCTCTGCCCCGGCGAAATCTGGATTCGCTGTTGCTGTCGCTGAGGCTGCGTGCTGGTCGAGGAATACATCGTTCTCATGCCATGCAATGTAGCTGTCGCCGGCGACCTCGTCAACGAGACCTCGTTTCGGGGTGGTGCTTCGACCAACTTCTCAAACTCGACGTGGCAGGAGTTGGAAACCTGGAGCCCATGAGACACGGAGTTCAGCGCCGCAGCAAGGGATTCACTCCTGGGCGAATCAGACGGTCGCCTTCCAACCAGGACAGGACCCGTCAGGTGATCGAGTCTCCGCTTGTGATGGGGACTGGATTGGTGTCGCGAAATGCCCGCTCGTTTCCCTATGTTATCGCCCGCATCTTGTCGATCGCATTGTGCCATGAGCAAGGACACTACCGTCAGTGAAGGATGAAGTCCCCAAAGCGCTGTCTCTGTCCGGTGATGGGCGGATCGAGAAAATACTCGAAAACGCCGTGGTCATCCCGGCCTTCGCCTGCCGGCTGGACGGCTTCATGAACGACACGGTCACTGAATACGCGAATGCGTCCGTGATCAGGCCGCCGTCGGTGTGCCGGGCCGGTCTCGTGAGTGAGCTTGGCGACGTCATCCACCGGCGGGGCAGGTACTATCTCGGGTTCACGATGTACGCTGCCGCCGGCGCCGATGAAGCCGTTGACATCTGGATCGGGCACCGGTGTGTGGCCCGCACTGCGCTGTCGGACCCCGACAACCGGTTACACCTGTTGCTCGCGCCCGAGAAGTTTGCCTTCAAGGGTGGCGAGCCGATCCGGTTGGTGACGAATGCAACTTCGGGTCCGTGCAGAATCGAGAACGTGGTTTTGCTCGACAGGAAGCCCCGTGGTGCCGCCGACAGGCTGAAAATCGCGTCTCCCTCTGTGGATGTCCGCATCGATGGAGAGAGGCCAATCGCCTACGTCACGTGGCGCTCGAATCGCCCGGCATCGGGCCGCTTGCGCTGGGGGCTGAAGGGGGGGAAGAAGAAGACGGTGCTCCTCCGGACCGCGTTGTCGAACCACGAGGTCGTGCTCGAGAATCTGGCGGCTGGCGACTATGTGTACGACGTCGATCTCGCGGACCGCTCGCGGCGGCTCGAGGCTCAGTATTCAGGTGCCTTTCGCGTGCGTCCATCCAGAAAACACTCGGAGATTGAGAAGGGCCGCTTCGCCCTCGAAGTGGCCCAGAGCTGTGAGCGCGCCTGGCCGGTGACCGTGGGAGTGCCCTTCAAAAAAGGGGCGGTCTCGAACATCGGCTCGATTCGCGTCGTCGACTCATCGAATCGCCCGGTGCCGACCCAAGTGGCGGCGCAGAGCCGTTGGGACGATGGGTCGATCCAGTGGGCGCTGCTCGACTACGAGGGCGACGGGGTTTCAGACTGCGCGGTCGAATTCGGGAAGTCCGTGCGCAACGAGACCGATGGGAAAGTGCGAGTGCGCTCGTCGAGGAGACATGTCGAGGTCGTGACGGGACCGCTCCGGGTTCGCATTCCGCGCGATCGGACCGTGATCCCCGGGCTGGTCGAAGTACGGCAGGACGGCTCGAGCCGCTCGATGGGGGATGCGACAGCGGTCACTGCCGTCGACGCCGTTGGACGCGCCTATCGCAGCGGCGCTCCCGATTCGCTGACGGTTGAAACCAGTGGCCCGCAGAGGGCTACCATCCGCCTGGAAGTGACTCACCGGAGTCGCGGGAGTCGCGTTTGCCTCCGGTCGGTCTTCCGGCTGCATTTCTTCTCCGGCAGCCGCCGCGTTCGTGTTGAGCACACTGTCGTGAACGACGTGTCCGATCTCGACTTCGAGCGGGTCCAGTCGCTGTCGCTCTGCATCCCCGTCGAGGTCGGCAACGCGCCGGTATTACAGAGCAAGGGAAGGCACTCGCGCGCTGCCTGTGCACGAATCGAACAGCTCGACGACAACCGCTTCGATTCGTACGAGGCGAGCGGCGCGCGCAGGCGCGCGCAGAGGGTAGCTGGCGGCCGCAGGAGCAACGGGGCTGCATCCGTCACCGGTGATCGAGGGAGCGTGTCAGTAGCCATCCGCGATTTCTGGCAGAATTACCCCAAGGCGCTGACTCTCGCGGCCAATTCGATCGTCGTCGAGGTACTTCCGTCCTTGGATTCATCGCGCTACCCGCGAGGCGGTGAGCTGGAAGACCGGCTTTACTACTACCTGCTCGACGGCCATTACAAGCTTCGCAAGGGGATCTCTCGCACCTCCGAGTTTTGGATCTCCTACGGACAGGACGAGGCTGCAGACCTCGCCGACGCCGTGGCCTCTCCTCCCATCTACCGCGCCCCCCTGTCGCACTTCAACGACAGCGACGCCTGGACCCGTTTCCCGCCCAAGAACCCGTCTCCCTATCCGGAATACGAGGAGTGGGTGGCAGCGGCCCGCGACGCCTACGAAGAGGACAGGCAGACTACGCGCGCGTACGGCATGCTCAACTTCGGAGACTGGTTCGGAGAGCGAAAATACAACTGGGGCAACATGGAGTACGATACCCCGTGGTGTTTCCTGCAGGAGTTCATTCGCGGAGGTGACGTGTCGTTCTTTCGCTGGGCAGACGAAGCGGCGAGCCACCTCGTCGACGTCGACACGTGCCACGCCGATGGCGGTCCGATACCGAAGGATGCACAGTACCTGCATTGCGTCGGTCACGTCGGCGGGTATTACCCCGACGGTTACAGGGAATCGGCCATGTTCTCGGGGCTTACGATGCCTTCGCACACCTGGGTCGAAGGCCCGTTCCTCCACTCCCTGCTGACCGGCGACCGCAGAATCCGCGACAGCGCTATCGCCGTCTCTGAAACCCTGATCGGCGACATGGTAAACGATTACGACTTCACCAACTGTCGCGAGTGCGGCTGGCACCTGATTCACCTGTCCGCCGCCTACCGCGCCACCGGACGGCGCGTGTTCCTGAACGCGGGGCGCATTATCGTCGACCGCGTGCTTGAGAGGCAGCGTTCGTCGGGTGGCTGGGACCGGCTTATGGTCCCCGGTCACTGCTTCTGCGATCCGCCCCGGCACACCGGCAACGCGGGCTTCATGGTTGGCGTCCTGATGGTCGGGCTCAAGCGCTTTCACGAGGCCACCGGAGATGCCAGAGTGACCGGTGCGATCATCAGGGCAGCCGACTACTGCATCGAAACCATGTGGGTGCCGGAAAGCTGCTCCTTTCGTTACACCTGCTGCCCGAAGTCGATCGTGGACGGTGCCGCCGATATGCGGATTCTCAAAGGGGTCGCTGCGGCGTACCAGTTTACCGGTGAAGAGCGCTTCAAGCGCATACTGCTCGCTGGCGTCGAGACGGCGATCGGTGGCACCCGAATGCGGCCTCACCGGGGCGTGGGTAAGAGCATATGCTCGCCGATGCGCGGCGCCCTGCAGGTGATCGCTTCGCTGCCAGACGAGACGTCGACAAAACGGGTTGAAGCCCGATGACGACCGCACACCGAGCACCGCACTCTCCTCCCCTTTCCTACATAGCTGCCGGAGCTTCGCCGCGCGCGTCCGTGGCACCAGCCCAGCGATTGCTTCACGTCGGGACCTCTCCCAGAACCAACCCATTATCCAACTCCGATCCGCGCTTGCCCACAGTTCCCGACGTCAGTCCGTAGTACGATTCGGCGCCCGGCACATCATCCGCTAGAACCAGTCGTCGTCTTCCCGACACGATCGTCCAGGGGTCGTGCGACGCCAGCGACCAGCGCTCCCCGTGGGAGAACAGGATGGTCCCGAGAGCGCGGACCACCGTCATCGCCAGACGTGGGTTACACCGGGTATCGATCAGGCCGTGCGTGACGTCGATCGTGCGGTCGAAATCCGTCAGCGGGTCGATGAACAATCGCGCGCCGGGGACGGTCGAGAGGGCGAGGAGGGCCTGGGCCGCGCGTCGGGCGTTGTCGTCGTCGCTGACGCCGGGCAGGTCAATGGCGAAGTCGACGCGCCCCGAGGTGGCCGCCGCGGAGTTCCGCCAGTCAAGGAGCGAATCGCCCGGCGCCACGCGGCAGAGGTTGCGACCCCGGGACCAATTTTCAGTTTCCCCATCGAGGCTCCAGCCGACGCGCGTGCGAGGATGCTGCTTGCCTGCGACAACGACGCCAGGTGCGACGGGACAGAGGATCAGCGGCAGGTCCATCTCGTCCATCGGTTCGAATGTGGCTGCATCCCGGGCCGCGAACTGGACTTCGAGGGCGTCACATCGGCCGTCGAGGGCCGACACGGCACCTGCGACGTCGCCCGCCGTGGGGAAAAGGTGGTAGGCCGTGATGGAGATGCCCTTCGACCTGAGAATGTCAATCCCTCGGACCGGGTCCAGCGCCTCTTCCAGGGGAACGCGGACGTGGCGGACGCCCATCTCCAGGCACGACAGGAGTGGGTAGAACCTATCTCAAAATCACAAAATTTAATCTTGAGTTCTGATTGATGATAATGTATCATTATTTATATGGTTACTTTGACCGACAAGCAATGGGAGCGAATCCGTCATCACTTTCCTGAAGAACATCGTCCCAAAAGCCATCCGGGCCGCAAACCAGTTGCCACACGTGAGGTTCTTGAAGCCGTCCTTTGGATTCTCAATACCGGTGCCCAATGGCACATGCTGCCGCAGGGCTATCCGAACTACAAAACGGTGCATCGTCGCTTTCAAAATTGGTGTCGCAACGAGGTGCTGCGCGATGTTCTCATGGACTTGGCCAATACCCTTCACGAGCAAGGGGACCTGGACGAATCGGAAGCTTTCATCGACGGCATGTTCTCGGCGGCCAAGGGTGGAGGTGCCGATATCGGCCACAGCAAGCGAGGTAAGGGGGTGCGGGTCATGGGGATCGTGGACGGCAATGGGCTTCCCTTGTCGGTGAGCACGCATGCAGCGAACCATCATGAAGTGACGCTGGTTCAGTTGACCTTTGACTTTTACCTGATCGAAGACAAACCTGACAACTTGATCGGTGACAAAGCGTACGACAGCGATTCGTTGGATGAAGAACTTAAGAAAGACGGGATCGAGATGATCGCCCCGCATCGCCAGAATCGGACCAAGAAAAAGACTCAGGATGGACGGCGATTGCGGCGTTATGTGCGGCGTTGGATGGTTGAGAGATTCTTTGCTTGGCTTCAATGGCAGCGTCGAGTGATCACTCGCTGGGAATTGTATCCGGAGAATTTTCTTGGCTTCGTCCAACTTGCCTCCATTTTGATTTTACTTAAACAATTTCAATTTTGAGATAGGTTCTAGTTGTTGCGGACCGGCTGCTCGATGACGGACGGGTAGGCGACGGGGACCTTGCTGGCCGGGGAGACAGGCCCCCTCAGCGTGACGCCGACGGGGGAGTCGGGGAGGGCCGCGCTCGTTCGCGTGAGCAGGCGCGATCGCCCGTCGACGGTTTCGGCGCCGCCAGTTCGAATCGTGTGGAGGTCCGTTCGTTCACCGACCGTTCGTACGAAGGTGAACCCGAGTTTGGGCGTGTCGTCACGTCCCTGCTCGGGCGGCGCGCATGACGAGAACAGGTGCGAGAAACCGGGTCGCACGAAAGAGGGCGACGGCAGGACGCGGTAGTCCGTGGATCCGATCCGGTCGGCAAACGCGAAGTGGACGTGGCCGGCGAAGATCGTGTCGACGTCGCTCCTCTGGATCAGGTCGAGAAGCCAGGTCCGGTCGGGCTCGTCGATCACATCGTAGTGACCGAAGCCCTGCTCTTTCCCGTCGAACAGGTAGAGGGGCAGGTGAAGACACACGAACGTGCGCCCGTCGGTTCGTTCTGATAGCTGCTCGGTGATCCACGTACGCTGCTGCGCGGCGTCGGGCAGGTCCGTGTTGAGGATTTGGGAATTCAGGAGCAGGATGCGGTGCGGACCGAGGTCGATGCGCTTCCAGGAGGGACCGCACCGGCTGTGGAATTTTCCGAGTGTTTCGCGGGTGACGTTGTGGGTCGGCATCGTCGGGTCCGGCTTGTCGCCCACGTCGTGATTCCCGGCGACGTAGTGCGGCGCGAGGCCGGTGTCGCTGATCTGCCGAAGCGCCTCGTGGACCGCCCGGTCGAAGTCGCCCGTCTCAGGATACTCCTGGACCAGGTCGCCGAGATGCACGACGGGATCCACGCCCAAGGCCGCGACCAGACGGAGTGCGACCCCGGCCCGGGGTGTCTGCTTCCGACGTGACTCGAACTCGAGCGGCGCATCTCCGACGTCGAGCATGTAGTGCGTGTCTGAGATGACGACGAATTCGCGATCCGCCTCGGGCAGATATCTTCGATCGAACAATCGACTCCCTTCGCAAAAAGGGTCCTTGTACGTCCTATCCATCTGGTGATTACACGATCACGGGCGACCGGCTGACAGTCATCATCGACGATACTGGCTTCGTTGAGACGTGGGAGCGGCAATAAACGCGCCTCATCCGCTCAAGCCTTCATCGGGCACAAAGTGCCCAGCACTACCGCTAATGCCCTCCGATCTTGGCCTGCTCGTAGAGTCGGGCCATGGCCAGCAAAGGATTGTGTCCCAGATAATCACTGCACGGGCGATTGAACCCTAACGTTGCATAAATCAGCTTGAAGGAGGTGGTTGTGGTCAGGCCGCATCCTTCAGTGTATCGAGAAAATGCAACAGATCCTTTTCGATTTTTGGATTCGAGTTCATGGTCAGGGTCAACTCGCCCTTGGGCTGAGTGAGACGCCCGGCGCGATGCAGGAAGCGCTGACGCAAGGTGCCCAGGGTCTGGAAGGTCCACGCCGCCGGCCGTTTGGCACGCGAATAGTTGGATCGCGCCTGCGCCAGCATCTGCATTTCGCGCCCCAGGTTGTGGGCCATCATCGCACACAAAGTAACCATTCGGTTGCCGAGCAGCCGTCGGGTGGGGATCAGATCCAGCCCGGCATGTTGCTTGGCCTCGGCGAAGATCCCTTCCTGAGCGCCGCGGCCATAGTGGAAGAGGAGCACGCTACGTGCCGAGCTCGGCTTGTTGGTAACCACAACGCGGTACTCGTGATCGAATGCTCGGGGTTCGAACAGATCCAGTTGCAGCGCTTCCTTGGTCTGGCGCCGTACCCTACGGCGCACGAAGAGAAACCGGTACGAGGCCGGCCAGCTTTTGGGTTTCCAGTCACTCTCGAAATAGGAGCATTGCTCATCGAGATAGCACCAGCGCTGACGCGCCTCGATTTTGTCCTTGAGTAGCGCAAAGCGTTCGAAAGGGACACTGATCGTGCATTCGACGCCATACAGGTCCATGAGGGTAAGCGTGTGGTGGCTGAAGAAGGCGCTGTCCAGTCGGGACTCGAGCACGGGGTGCGCCAGTTCGTCGCCCACGCGATCGAAAACGTTCATCATGAATTCATGAGCGTCCTTGCTGTCATGGACGTTGCCGGGCCGGTGAAGGACATCGAAAAATTGACCGGTTTGGGCCACCGTGCAAAACAGGTTGTAGTAGCTGCGCGCCCCTTTTTTCTTGGGATTGTAGCCGACCGCGGTACCTTCGGCATGACCACAAGTGGAGGACACCGAGCCGTCGAAGTCGAGGGTCAGGCGAGGACAGCGTTCGCGCCGGAGCGCTTGCACCACCAAGGTCGAAGACAGGTGGCGCACTTTTTCGACACTGGAATGGCCCATTTTCGCCAGCGTGCGACTGACGGTGGCCACATCCGGCAGGCGACGTACGCCCAACAAGCGCAAGACCACGGGATCGTCCCGGTAATAATCGACGTCGCGCAGCCGCCGGAAGCCCAGCAGCAGATGCAAGATGAGCCACATTACAATGAGATGGGGACCAAAGATCGCTGAGCTCTTGGCGGGGAAGCATGGCTTCAGTCGAGCCTTGAGATCCAGGCGCTGGAAGAGGAGTTGAAAAACAATCGTTCCTGCAAAGGAGGTAAGCTGTTGATCCTCGAAGCGAAGACGCGGGAGCTTGTGAAAACGGGCTAAAATGGCTGTTTGCTACACTTCACTTGCGGTGTCCTCCTGGAAGGGGTCGATAAATGTCTTGGGCGACATCATCAATACCCCATTTTCAGAGGCGCCGCAAGTGAAGTGTGGCAGCTCAGAGATGAAAAATGCCCTGTTTTTATGCAACCAGAGGGTGAACTCTGTGTCCGGCTTGCGCTGGAGATCCTTCCGGTCTTCCCCCCTGCGGATGGTAGAACTCCCATATCGTGCCGGTTCGTTCGAATTGCGCGGCGGAGCCATCGAGGGCCCGTTCCAAAGCAAGGCGGCGTCTTGATGCGCGCCGTAGCTGGCGTTGCTGAACTGGAAGCGGATGCTGATCGGTCGGGACGGTGAACGGGGGCAAGCATAGATTTGCCGGCTCAGAGAGTCAAAAAGGGGTCTGAGCGCGTCTTCTTGACCCCCGCTCATCAGTTCGTGAGATTCGCCGATCGCGACCGACCAAAACCAATCCAACAGTGGAGCGCATTGCGATGGCAGTTCCAGAGATCGACAGACAGATCGATGAGTGCATCGATCTCCTCGAGCGCAGCGATCTGACGGCCGAGCTCTGATGATGGACGATTCCATCACACACGGGTCGGCAATGAATTCATTCTGGAAAGGATCAGCTACCCACTATTGTCGCGAAAGGACTGTCGCGAAAGGAGAGCGCAATTAGAATGAAACTTGACACACAACCGCAGCCCCAAGAAGTGTGGTCTCGTAACCGGATTCCCATCAGGATCAGGCCAGCAGCCCTGACCATGATTGATAATCAGAACATGTTTTGCAAGCCTGAAGGCGCTATGATGCGGTCGCATCTGAAAATAGGAAGTAGCGAACGTAGAGAGGCGATTTTGGCGTATTTAGATCGGGTTGCCCAGTTACAGTTGCCTAACACCCAGCGGCTGCTTGCCTTCTACCGCAAACACAACCTACCCGTCATTCACGTGATGACCGGCTGCTGGGGGCCTGATTATCGGGAATTTCCTCCCAATTTCAGAGCCTGCATCCTGGACATCGAACAGCGAGCCGGCATGAGTCTCAACTACTATTTCGGCACCTGGGATACGCAAATTGTCGATGAGCTTACGCCGCAGGCAGGTGAGGCTATCGTCCGCAAGCGAGGCTCGTCCGCGTTTGCCACCTCGGATATCGACTGGATGCTGCACAGTTGGGGGATAAAAGCTATGGTGATGACCGGCAATGGTACCGGGGGGTGTGTCTGGGCAACGGCCTTTGAGGGTTCGGAACGCGGATACGGTATTGTTGCCCTATCGGATGCAGTTGATTCCCCCGCGCCACTAGAGAGGCAAAAGTCTGCCTGGGAGCGCTTTCATAGCATAGGACAGGTTTGTACCACCGAGGAACTCATTGCTGACTTCACCCGCCAGCTTGGGGAAGAAGAGCAGCTCGACGCTGTCGATCGAGGAACGAGAAAATGAATCTTGACCGGATTCGTGCATACATGGGGAATGAGGGTTTGGACGCGCTCATCCCAACAAACCTGCAGACGGCAGTCTATGCTACCGACGCCCATAATCCATTATCGATGCATTGGCAGGACCAGGAATTACCCAGCTTTGCCGTGTTCCCCCGGGTCGGGGATCCGTTTGCCGTAATGGGTAGTGCTAAATGGTTAGAGGGTCCACGCCGTCCTTGGTGGATGAAGGAGGTCTATCAAGGAGGTTGGCGAACCTCTGAAGCGGTGGAAAGGCTGGTGGTGGTGCTTCGAGAGCGGGGGTTGGACCAGGCTACTCTTGGACTTGATTTGGAATCAGCGCCGGTGTTGACGGTGAACGAACTACACCGGCATTTACCTGCCATTCAAGTGCGCGTTGTGGGCGAACATGTCGTCGCCAAGGAGCCGACGGATTACTTGCACCGGCTCAGGGTAGCGCAGAGCGAGACCGTAGAAATACGGGTGCTTTCCCTGGGCGTTGAAACACATCTTCAGATCTTCGCTCTGGAGGCCGTACTGGGTGGCGATCTCGCGCTCGGCTTCCAGTACTTCGTCGATCGCCCCCTTCGACTTCTCGATCTCTTCCTGCGGCAACACGTCGCGAATAATAGTGTAGCCTTCCCTTTCCAGTTGGGCTACGTGTCCGTCGACATCGAATCCAGCCATTGAAAGTCTCCTTTATGTCAATCTCTTTTGGTGATTCTCTCTTGCAGCTCCGCGGTACTCTCCATTTGCTTCATGAATTGAATCGACACCTCCACCACCGTCTTCCAATCGGGTCGGGCCGGAACCGTGTCAAGGGACAGGTAGCCGCTGAAACCGATGGCGTTGAGCGTCCTGATCACTTGGAGAAAATCGATATGTCCGGTACCGGGCGTCTGCCTGTTGCTGTCGGCAAGATGGACGTGCATCAGCCTGTCGCCGGCTAACCTCAGCGTTTCGCCCAGTGCCCCATCTTCGATATTGACATGGAAGAAATCGGCCAGCAGACCGAGGTTGTCGACGTCCACCTCGTCGACGATGCTTTTGGCTTCGATGATACTGTTCAAAAAGCCGGCATAGCCCTCAAACCGGTTGATAGGCTCGATGGCCACCGAGACTCCTCGATCGCCGCCGTACGCTGCAATCTCCTTTGCTGATTTTATGAACCTATCTCAAAATAGGCAAACTTAAACTTGTTTTCGAAATGACAGTGATGTATCATTGGTGTATGGTCAATCTGACCGACATGCAATGGCAACGAATCCGGCATCACTTTCCTGAAGAACTTCGTCCCAAGAGCCATCCGGGTCGCAAACCGGTTTGCACCCGTGATGTTTTGAAGCCGTCCTTTGGATTCTAAACACCGGGGCTCAATGGCATATGTTGCCGCCGTGCTATCCGAACTACAAAACCGTGCATCGCCGTTTTCAAAACTGGTGTCGTCAAGGGGTGGTACGCGATGTTCTCATGGACTTGGCCAATACCCTTCACGAGCAAGGGGACCTGGACGAATCGGAGGCTTTCATCGATGGCATGTTCTCGGCGGCCAAGGGTGGAGGTGCCGATATCGGCCACAGCAAGCGAGGTAAGGGGGTGCGGGTCATGGGGATCGTGGACGGCAATGGGCTTCCCTTGTCGGTGAGCACGCATGCAGCGAACCATCATGAAGTGACGCTGGTTCAGTTGACCTTTGACTTTTACCTGACCGAAGACAAACCTGACAACTTGATCGGTGACAAAGCGTACGACAGCGATTCGTTGGATGAAGAACTTAAGAAAGACGGGATCGAGATGATCGCCCCGCATCGCCAGAATCGGACCAAGAAAAAGACTCAGGATGGACGGCGATTGCGGCGTTATGTGCGGCGTTGGATGGTTGAGAGATTCTTTGCTTGGCTTCAATGGCAGCGTCGAGTGATCACGCGCTGGGAATTGTATCCGGAGAATTTCCTTGGCTTCGTCCAACTTGCATCCATTTTGATTTTACTTAAACAATTTCAATTTTGAGATAGGTTCATGAAGTTCCGTCTGAGGATATCGAAGGGCATGCTGGTAGCGGGATACTCAGCCTGGACTGGGCATGCGACGATTTCAAAAACGGGTGGTTCATCGAAGGTAGCGGCCAGGTCGATGCTTTTTTTGGCATAGTTTACCGCATGGTCTCTGACTGATTCGTCGCTTGACGCTAGGTCTCTTGCCTCCCCGGCGTGCCAAAGCGCCCAGGCACCGATTAATGCCGGGATTTTCAGACCGAGCGATATCGCCATGTCGGCGACTTCGGCAAACAGTTTTGGGAACCTATCTCAAAATCACAAAATTTAATCTTGAGTTCTGATTGATGATAATGTATCATTATTTATATGGTTACTTTGACCGACAAGCAATGGGAGCGAATCCGTCATCACTTTCCTGAAGAACATCGTCCCAAAAGCCATCCGGGCCGCAAACCAGTTGCCACACGTGAGGTTCTTGAAGCCGTCCTTTGGATTCTCAATACCGGTGCCCAATGGCACATGCTGCCGCAGGGCTATCCGAACTACAAAACGGTGCATCGTCGCTTTCAAAATTGGTGTCGCAACGAGGTGCTGCGCGATGTTCTCATGGACTTGGCCAATACCCTTCACGAGCAAGGGGACCTGGACGAATCGGAAGCTTTCATCGACGGCATGTTCTCGGCGGCCAAGGGTGGAGGTGCCGATGTCGGCCACAGCAAGCGAGGTAAGGGGGTGCGGGTCATGGGGATCGTGGACGGCAATGGGCTTCCCTTGTCGGTGAGCACGCATGCAGCGAACCATCATGAAGTGACGCTGGTTCAGTTGACCTTTGACTTTTACCTGATCGAAGACAAACCTGACAACTTGATCGGTGACAAAGCGTACGACAGCGATTCGTTGGATGAAGAACTTAAGAAAGACGGGATCGAGATGATCGCCCCGCATCGCCAGAATCGGACCAAGAAAAAGACTCAGGATGGACGGCGATTGCGGCGTTATGTGCGGCGTTGGATGGTTGAGAGATTCTTTGCTTGGCTTCAATGGCAGCGTCGAGTGATCACTCGCTGGGAATTGTATCCGGAGAATTTCCTTGGCTTCGTCCAACTTGCATCCATTTTGATTTTACTTAAACAATTTCAATTTTGAGATAGGTTCGGGTCAATCCTGTCCGGTTCCGCATCGAGATCGACACCGTCATAACCCGCGGTGGCAATCGTCTCAAGCACCGTGCGCGGGTCCTCCCAAACGTTTCCACCACTGGCAGCGAGGGTGCAGAGAATTACCGAATACTTATGTGTCATCCTTAATTCCTTTCTAGTGGAAACTATAATCAGTGCCGTAGGAGGATAGGCCGATAAGAGGGGTTATCAGTAGTATCGTGGGAGGGCCGGACCTTGTCGAGAGGAGTTTCGAGGCGTGCTAGTGGGTCGGATTGCTGTAGTGGGGACGGCAGTCTGGGTATGAGACCGCAGTTTCTGCCGGTGTGCTAACTCAGGGAGTTGATCAGCGGGTCAACGCTGGCGCTACAGGCGCAGAGGATCGGCGCGCGACGGATACTGCGTCGTCAGGTCTTCTTGTCGGCGACGCGCAACGCGTGTGGCGAAGGTCTGCCGGCGATGACCGGCAAGTCCTCAGGATAGCCGTATGGGATGTCGTTGCGGTGCGCCGGCAGAGGCCAGCTCTGACCGCCGAGATTCTGGAAAGCGCCGTGCTCACCGCACAACCAGAGAAACTTTTCCGCCACCTTGCCGTGATCGCGGAACTGTTCGGTGAAGCGGCTCATGGGACTACTGTAATCGACGGCTGAAAAATCGAAATCCGGTTCCGCGATCCAGTCGCGCGCCGGCGGCTGCGTGCGCCAGTAGAAGTACTTGAGCATGTTGCGCACACCCTCTTTCGTTTTGGCGCTGCGGCGGTGCCAGATCGAGTAGTCGGTGATGAATATGGTGCCAGCTGGTGACACCAGTGGCTCAGCTCCGCGGATGGCGCTCAGGTGATTCATAAAGCGGGCTTTGTTGTGCACGAGGTGAGAGCCGGGGACAACGGCGGTCGGGCCTAACTCCAGAGGGGTGTCCTGAGGATAGTAAAATACCTAGAGGTAGTTCACGGCCGGTGAAAATCTGGAGTTGGCGTCCACGTGCCACCCAGCGAGTCCGTCGAGGATACCGTGTGTGCGATGATTGCTCATCAGCACCGGCACATGGAAGTTGGCGCCAAGGAGGCAGCGGACGGCGCCGGCGGCCTCTTTGTTGAGAATGACCCCCTCGACAAACCAGTCTTCGTCCAGAATACCGGTGGGCTCGTAGTGGTCGTCCCGGTCGCAGAATTCCGTCGCCTGGCGATTGACGTCCTCTTCGACGACATCTTTGAGGATGATGAAGCCGTTGCGGCAGAAGTCGAGGACTTGCGAGTCTGTGAGGGTGGGGTCGCAATCGTGAGTTTTCATATCACAGGAATATAGGAATCTCACCCATACCGTTCGAGGACGAACAAGTGGCCCAGACCATGGAGATCGTCGTCGTTGGTGGTGACGAGTGACATCTCGGGAAAACAGACGATGCGCCAGCCGTCAGCGACGGCTTCAAGCACAGTCTGGTAGGGCCAGTCGTCAGCGTTTTCCGGCACCGGCTTCTGCTCGCCACCTTCCATCAAGGTCATCGCGATGACTTCGCTCGCCGGCGAAAAGGTGCTGGCGTGCAGGTAGAGGAGGTCCTGTATCGGTCGCGAGGTCATCGGACAAATGTCTCACGAAAGAGATGCCGTGTCGAGGTCTATGCTGCGCGAATTGGGCAGCGTACAGCGGACGGGAGTGAACGGGTGGCGATGAGGATGCTGTCCGCCTCTAGGGTATGTCCGTTGACGGCCACCGTGACCGACCATCACCGCAGCGCGAGCTCTCCCGTGACATGTACGGATACAAATAATCCCGCCAAAAGGGGAGCCGGTTAGGCAGCTCTACTTGGCCAGATAGGCGTCCACGATCTCGCTGACCGCCAGGGCTGCCTCTTGGTAAAACTTGCCTATCAACGCCTGTGCGGGATGGATGTCTTCTACTAAGTAAGCCTCACCAACACCGTACAAAGACTGGATGACGATTTCGTCCCTGTGTACTTCTATGCCGGTAGCGATATCCTCAATCGTCAACTGGGCCTCCATGTAGAACCATACGCCGAAAAATGGCGCTGGGGTAAATGATCCAACCTCTGTCTCTCTAGGTTCAGGAATCCATGGTCTGGATATCCGACCGAATTTGCGGATCTCGAAGACCAGCCGACAGTCTGGCTTCATCGACTTCGTCGACGCGATCGAGTCCGAGACAACGCTCTCCGACTCTTTCAGCCGCCGCTCTAAAGAGGGAAGAATGTCCCGCTTCACCTCGTTGAGAAGGTCGTCGCTGACCGGGAACAGCCTCTGGCTCAAGTAACCGCTCGTCGTCATTCCCCTCGTCATTTCCAGCGTCGTCATTTCCAGCAATATGGTCACCTTAGCCGGAAAACCGAGAAAGACGGCCGCGCTGTCCGTGGGGACCTCCAGGGCCCGCAACAGCACAGCCCGCGCCCGATAATCGGGCACATCGGCTTTCTTGGCCCCGTGCTGCAACAGCGAGCCGAGCGTCTCGTCCTCGTTATTCTCCAGCACCTTGCGGGTCCGTTTCGTCAGCTCTTTTAGCAGCTTGTCGACCTGTCTGGGTTTGACATGCGTCCCCCCCGACGTCCGTATCCGTTGCCACTTTTCCGATTTGCCCTTGCGCTCGGCCTCGAGCGAATCGAGCAGGGCCAGCATACCTTTCCGCACATCCGAACCACCCACCCCGGTCTGCTTCATTAGGTAGCGGTTGAATGCCCGCGTGCGCAGCGGTTCGGGCTGCAAGAGCTGCTCACCCAGCCCCGACAGAACCTGCTGCCGAAATGAGCGGGCAGCCGTCGAATCGGCCCCGACGCCTTCTGCAGCGGTCTGGCGGCAAAATACCAGCGCCTGGAAACTAAGAAGCAGGACGTATTTCACTTGGAGGTTATCGGCAAGACCATCCGGGACAAGCGCCACGAGGTCTTCCTCTGCACCAAGATCCTCGGCGTATCCATAGAGCAAATAGTCTTCGCCTGCCTTCCTAAACGGGCTATAGCGAGCGCCTCTTCCAACGCTTGTCGATCGACATAATCTTAGAGAAAACATTGATTTACACAATGGTGCGTTTCCGTCGCTCCTGCCTCCTGTCAGGATGCTTATATGTCAAGGGCGGATCACAGCATCTCCTTGCGGGATACGCAGCTTGCCGCATTGGACACGGCGCAGGTCGTCAGTGACATTGACTATCGCATGGATGAGAGACGAGTCCTGACAACCGATGAGGTTGCCTGTCAAAGCGAGACAGACATGCTGGAATCAGGCGGTTGGCACTCAGAAAGGGTGAGATGATGGAAGAGGTCGAGCTGGTCAATGCTCTGATGAAACTCCTGAATCCGTGATCGCTTTTATAGCGAGTGATCAAATTTGATATTTAAGCTGGGTCATGTACTTGTCAACAGCGGATTTGGGTGTCAACGACAGGCCATTACGTCGGATTCCGCTACCGATGGCTCTCCAAGTCGATAGGAGTCGCAAGAGCGCGCATACGCGTGCCTTGAGTGCTCCGGGAAGTCGAGGGCGGGGGAAGTCGTCGCCTTCAGGCACACACTCTCAGGTAGGTCCGTCTCCAGACATCGAACCAGGGGTTGAAACACCCGAAGCTGAGGCCGAAACGGCGCCCATGCCGGACCCAGCGAGCGGCTTGGTACATGAGATCCAGAATGACCGTGCGGAGCCGACGACGGCCGGCCTTTTTACGAAAAGTCACGTGCTTTTCGGGGGGCAGGCGGCGCGCCTCGCGCAGGCTGGTCTGGCCGCACAGGCGCAGGGTGTTGTAGGCCATCATGGCCAGCAGCAACACCAGGGCGTTGGTGGCGAACTTGCCCGACGGCAGGCTCGAGGTCCATGTCCGTTTTCAGCTCGGAGTGGAATTGCTCGCAGGTGCCGTGCTCGCGGTAGAGCCGGATCACGTCCTCGGGCGGCGCTGCCAGGTTCGTCCACCAGGTCTGCACCTCGAGGTCGGGGATCAGCAGCGCCTGACCCTCGGCGCTGATCGTGCGCCGCACGACCTCGAAAACGACCCGTTCGAAGATCCCCTGTCGCTCCGCTACCAGCGCCCCGGTGAAGAGTTCCTTGCCGGGCCGCGGACAGGTGCGCTGGCCCAGGGCCTGGGCCTCCTCCAGCCACGTCTGCTTCGATTCGTGGCGCAGGTTGCGCTTGACGATGAAGTCGGTCTTGGGCGTGCGCCGCAGCTGCCGTACGGTGGCGATGTCGTCGTGGGCGCTGTCCATGCGCACCAGCAGCTTTTCGCCGGTGATACGGCGCGCCAGCCGCAGCGTCTCTCGAAGAAAGTCCGGGGCTCCTTGCTGGGAGTGCTGGCTACCCTGCCGCAGCTGGCAGTTGATCAGGTACCCTTCCTGGCCCAGGTAGGCGAAGATCGGGGCAAAGCCGTCGACCTTCTTGTAGGTCCACGACACCCCTTGTTTTTTGGTGTGGGAGTTGTCGAACACCGACACGTCGATATCGAGCGCGATCCAGGGACCGCAGCGCCCGTCGGCGACTTCGTAACAGGGGGTGATCGGCGGCGCGTGACGGGCCACCATGTCGGCCGACTCCTCTCGAATCGCGGCTTCCACCGGTCCGGACAAGCCATCGAGCCGCTGCCGCAGGGTGGCCGCCGACGGCACCGCTTCCAGGCCCAGCGCCTGGCAGAAAAAGGGGTCCGCACGAAACCCTTCCACGGCCTCGAAATCCGGCTTGCCCAGCGCCAGCAAGCCGATCATCGACGTCATCACGTCACCGTGAGAAACCTCGGGATGGGGTCGTTCCGGCAAGATGATCTCATCCACCCGCGCTGCCAGGCGCGTGCGTCCCATCAAGGCCCCGATCAAGGCCAAGCCCGAATGCGACGTCAGCGCTTCTTCGCCCTGCGTAATTTGAAACGAAACCGGTCTCAATTCTTCACCTCCAAGGTGAGTCAAAATCCTCCTTTACTATACCCTGGATTCCCCTCGGAAAGCAACCAAAAATCAGGCTCTCGACTTCACGGATTCAGGAAACTGTCATTGTTCGAGGGCTTGGATTTCAACCAGATTTCGAACATCCATCAGGCATGCAACCAACGAAACGTTGAGCCTGGAACAGTTCTATGCGAGCCGCTCACGATCGATGAACGACTATTGATCTTCGTGGACGGGAAGCTACGCTTGGAGTCGGCGGATGGCGTGGAGTTGGCAGAGGTTACCGAGATTCGCGTGATCGGTGAGATGGGCGTGCTGACGGGACAATCTCGCACCTCGAGAGTCGTGGCCGAGGACCGCTCGTCCGTGCTGGAATTGAAGGCCGCCCAGCTGGAGAAGCTCATTGATGCCGAGCCTGAGCTGGGCCATAAGATGCTCCTGAACCTGTGCAAACTTCTCTACGCGAGAGTTCACGACATGAACGAGGACATCGTGAAGCTGCGGGAGCAAGTCGATCGGCTTAGTAGTGGTCATGGGAACTAAGCGCCGGGTTAGCAACAGGAAGCCGTGCCGACCCCCTCTCTCCAAAAGGGCCCTTGTACGTCCTATCCACTAGTGGATCTTATGGTACGTAGCGGTTCATCCAGTCCAGGAGGGCCTCGTTCTGAGCGCGGGGGCCATCGTCGCGCTGAACAGGATCTCGCGTCCATCCGGCGACCACTGTGGGCCCGTGTTGTGCCAGTCGTCATCCGTCAGCCGCGTGGGTTCCCCCCCCTCCGCAGCGATCACGAACACATCCTGCAGGGTGCCGTCCAGGTACCCCATCAGGTAGAAGCGATAGACGTGGCGGGTGACGCGGTAGGGCTTGTCCAGTACGGGAGGATCGACATCCGGACCGGCGGTAAAAGCGAGGCGCGTGCCGTCGGGTGACCAGGCCGGACCGGTGCCGACTCCCTGCTTCATCGAGGTCAGAGCCTGCGGCTCGCCACCTTCCGCGGCCATGCGGTACAGCTGGGTCACATCATCCCGGGAGGACAGGAAAGCGATGCGCGTGCCGTCAGGTGACCACTGTGGATTCGAATCATGCGCCCGTCCATCGGTCAGACGGCGCGTCGCGCCTGTTTCGAGCGTCAGCAGCCAGATCGAGGCGTACTCCCGGTCTTCATCCACGCCCTCGTGGCCGACCGCGTAGACGGCACTCCTGCCATCAGGAGACAGCTGTGCTCCCAACAGGTAGTTGAACCTGAATAGGTCGTCCTGGGTGATGTTTTGCTTTCGCTCCTGTCCCATGGCCGTCCGACCTTCCTCCTTCCGATCGTGTGGCGACAACGAAAAGGGTATTCGAGCACTACGCCCCCCCGAGAGTCGGACAAAGATCAGCGCTCGGACAGTTCCGTCAATGCCGCCATCGCCGCGCATGCGACTTGTCACACCTGGCCGGTGGCTGGATTGTCGGCGTCGTCGCTTGCGCGACCCCGCCCCTGGAGGAGACCATCGAGGCGGGCACGCTCCGGTTCTACCTGAGCGATATCAAGCTCACGTGGCCGGAGTGAGGTGCAGCAAACGACGGCATCGTCCGGCAACTGACTGGTTACGCGCTCCTTTCGATGGTCATTGACAGTGCCCGCCGAGCGCCTACCATACACATCCGAACGGCACGCCGTCCGCGGTGACGGCGGTCATGTGGAAGGGAAATCGCGGAGGAAACGGTGGCAGACACAACTCGGGTATGGCCTGTCGAGACACGCAAGCAGTTGCTGTTTGACCGTCGCTTCGTCGATTCTTCGATGGGTCTACAGTTCACGGTCAATCCCCCGCTTGAGTGCACACCCGTCGATCTACCACCTCTCCGCGGTCTGCACGTCCGTCACTTCCTGACCGTCCTCGACGTCGACGGTCGTCTCTGGATGTACTACCACCTGAGGCCTGACGAGACGCGCGAACGTGATTGCGTGAACGGCATGTGCTGCCTGGCCTACTCGGACGACGGCATCGACTGGGAGCTGGCGCCCGTGGACCAGTTCGAGGTGGAGGGATCGACGCGGAACAACGTGGTCATGCCCGGAGCGCTCGGCACGCCGTTCCTCGACCCCCAGGAGACGAGCGGCTGCAGATTCTGGTTTGCGGGGATACTGGGCGAGCGCACCGAGCCGCCGATCTGGGACGAAGCGCGGGATACGTACTTCGGCGGCTACGACGCCCCCGACGGCAGCCGGCCAGTCCACGCCGGGTTGTACCTGCTCCATTCCGAGGATGGCCTATCGTGGCGCCGGCAGCGCAGCGGCGTCATCGTTCCTTTTCGTTGCGACTCGCAGAACCAGGTTCTGTATGATGCGGGCGCCGGCGCCTACGTCGCCTATGTGCGCGGCGCGTCGCCGGTGCCGGGAAGAAGGCGGACGGTCGCTCGTTTGACCTCGCCCACGCTCACGCAGTTGCCGTTCGACTACCGAGAGGACCCGACATTGCCCGTAAGCCCGGTGGGGTTACACGACCGGCTGCCGCCGCAATGCGCCCCCTTCATCATGGAGGGTGACGAGCGTGACCCGCCTGCCACGGACGTCTACACGCCCTGCGTCAACCCCTACGAATGGGCCGACGGCGCCGTCTTTGCGTTCCCGGCGGTGTACCGTCAATACGAGGGACACGACAGCCATGGGCGGGACCAGCGGGGGCAGATCACCAACGACGGTCCAGTAGAGGTGCAGCTTGCCGTGAGCCGGGACGGCGTCGCGTTCGAGCGGTTCCGTACGCCCTACGTTGGCCTTGGTCTGATGGACGAGCCGCAGCTGGGGGGAATGGGCTACATGGGCGTAGGGCTGGTCCGGCGCGGGAACTACATCTACCAGTACTACGCCGAGGGAGCGTCCACCCACGGCGTCTACGAGCGCGACGTGCGTTACTGGCGGGCCAAACAGCGTCTGGACGGTTTCGTCTCGGTCGATGCTGGGCCCGACGGGGGGTGGTTCGTGACGCCGCCGATCGAGTTCGAAGGCAACCGTCTGTTGCTGAACATCGACTGCGGCGCCATGGGCGAGGCGTGGATCGAGCTCCAGGACGAAGCCGGTAAGCCGTTACCCGGCTACACGCTCGAGGACGCCGTGTCCGTCGATCGCAACGGCGTCGCGCAGGAGGTCTGGTGGCGGAACGGTCCCGGCGTCGGCTCGCTGAGCGGCCGGCCTGTCCGGATGAAGATCAAGATGCGTTCGGCCAAGCTCTACGCGTTCCAGTTTGTGGATGTCAGCTGATGAATGGGCGCGAGCGCCCGAGACGTGAGCCGAGGTCGACATGAAGCCCCCCAATCTACTGTTCATCTACACCGACGAGCAGGCGTTTAACACGCTGGCGGCCTACGGAAACGAACAGATCGAGATGCCGAATCTCAACAGGCTGGCGGAGCAGAGCCATGTTTTCGATCGGGCCTACGTGACGCAGCCAGTATGCACGGCCTCTCGCTCGGCCCTGTTGACCGGGCTGTACGCCCACACCAACGGGTGCACGGATAACAATGTTCCGCTGCCGCAAGAGGTTCGGTGTCTGCCGGAGATGCTCGCTGGACAGCCAGAGTACGCCACGGCCCATATCGGGAAATGGCACCTCGGGGATGAGCTGTTCGCCCAACACGGCTTTCGCGAGTGGGTGAGCCTCGAGGACGGCTACACGCGGTTTTTCACCGCGGGGCGGGACAAGACCGTAACCTCCGACTACCGGAACTTCCTCATCGAAAGCGGATTCAGACCGCAAGCGGGAGATCTGTTCAGTGGCAGGGAGGCGGCCAGGCTTCCCGAGCAGTTCGGCAAACCCGCGTTCCTTGCCCGGGAGAGCGCCCGCTTCATCCGCGAGCACCGCGAGGAACCGTTCATCCTGTACGTCAACTTCTTGGAACCGCACATGCCGTTTTTCGGCCCGCGGGACGAACAATACGACCCCGAACGTGTACCGCTGCCCCCCAACTTCGATGCCTGGCCGGACGCTTCGCAGCCGCTCAAGGCGCGGGTGACGGCTGCGGCGTTCCGGGAATGGGGCCACAGCGACCTTCCCCTGCGCACGTCGGCGGACTGGCAGCGGCTGATCGCCAATTACTGGGGCCTGTGCAGCCTCGTCGATACCCACGCAGGTACCATACTGGACACCCTCCAGGAATGCGGCCTGGAGGACAGCACCATAGTCGTGTTCACCTCCGACCATGGCGACATGATGGGTAGCCACCGGCTGCTCGCCAAGTGCGTGATGTTCGAGGAGGCGGTCAGGGTGCCTCTGCTCATCCGGCTACCAGGTCAGTCGGAGGGGAAGCGGATCGACGGGCCGGTGAGCCAGATAGACCTCGTACCCACTCTACTGGATCTGCTCCGTCGACCCATTCCCCAGGAGCTTCAGGGCGAATCTCTGCGCCCGCTGCTCGAATCGCGGGTGGCGACCAGCCGGAAGAGCGCCTTCATCGAGTGGACCGGAGCCTCCGGTTCCAGCATCATCGACGGTTCGGGGGAGGGCGAGATAAGGATGCCACCGGGCGTGGAGGGGGTCTCCAGCGATGCGCTGAGAGCGTCCCTGGCCGATCCGGTGCGCACGGTCATCACGCCGGCAGGCTGGAAACTGAACTACAGCCCGCTCGGTGAGCACGAATTGTATCAGTTGTTCGAAGATCCCGGCGAAACGCGGAATCTTTTCGGCGCGGACGAAACCAGGGAGGTCGTGTTCGAGCTGGTCGAACAGATTGTCCAGTGGCAGCGGCGCACCGGGGATTCAGTCGAGGTTTCGGCAAACCCTTTCGCCGGATGAAGGAGTGACAAGCAGGATCCTCTCACGGGTGTTTGATCTTGACGTTTTATTTGTCCTATGCTCCGGACCATGGCTGGGGGGCGAACGAGGCTCACATGGCGAGGCACGGGCGCGCAGTGTGCACGCAGCGAGCGCGCAGTGAGAGTGCCAGCCGCCACTAGCCGTTCGCAGCACCTCACGCCGTATTCGGTACAATAGCGCTATGCAAAGTCCGCGCGGTTCGCGCCCCAACATCGTTCTGATCATGGCCGACGACCTGGGCTACTCCGACATCGGTTGCTTCGGCAGTGAGATCCAGACGCCGAACCTGGATCGGCTCGCGGCCGGGGGCGTCCGGTTCACCAACTTCTACAACAACGCCGTGTGCGTGCCGACGCGGGCATCGCTGCTGACCGGTCTCTATCCGCACCAGGTGCTCTCCGGGCAGGGGGGCCGGCTGCTCACTAGCAACAACGTCACCATCGCCGAGCTGCTGCGCGATGCCGGCTATCGAACGCTGATGGCCGGCAAGTGGCACAACGGGTACTGGCCGGACGCGACGCCGGTGGCCCGCGGCTTCGACCGCTACTGGGGGCTGCTGTCCGGGTGCAGCAACTACTTCAATCCCGGTGAGCAGCGGCCTGGGGAACCGGCGCCGGCGCACAAGTTCCCCGACGACATGCGTCGTTGGGGCGATCAGGATCGGGTGATGTTTCCGTACACTCCCGAGGAGCGCGATTTCTACAGCACCGACGTGTTCAGCGACAAGGCCATCGCCTTTCTCGATGAGCAAGGCACCAGCGAGCAGCCGTTTTTTCTGTATCTGGCCGAATGCGCGCCGCACTCCCCGATGCATGCATGGCCCGAGGACATTGCACGGGTTGGCGACCGCTACCGGATCGGGTGGGACGAGCTGCGCCGCCGGCGCGCTGCGCGCCTGCAGGAGGAGGGGCTAGTCGAGCCGCGCTGGGGTGTCTCACCGCGGGACGATCGCGCTCCGGCGTGGGACGACGAGCCGGATCAGGCGGGGCGAGCCTACGCCATGGCCGTGTATGCAGCGATGGTGGAGCGCATGGACTTCGCCATCGGGCGGGTCTTGGACAAGATCCGCGCGCTCGGCAAAGAGCAGGATACGCTTGTGCTGTTCCTGTCCGACAACGGCGCCGCCGCACAGGCCATTCACAACACGCCCGACGTGCCGCCCGGCCCGGTCGACTCCTATCACACCATCGATGCGCCGTGGGCCAACGCCAGCAACACGCCGTTCCGACTGTACAAAGTGTTCGACCACGAGGGCGGCATCTCGACGCCGCTGATCGCCAGTTGGCCACGGATGCTAGCCCAGGGTGGGGCGATCGACCGCACTGTGGGGCACGTGCTGGACGTCTTACCGACCTTCGCCGAGCTGGCCGGCGTCGACGTGCCTACCGAGTTCGACGGCCATCCGGTGCTGGGCCCCGAGGGTCGGAGCCTGGCGACGCAGCTCACCGGCCAGCGCCCATCAACCGAGCTGGCCGATGAAGATCGCGTCCTGTGCTGGGAATACGGCGGCTGCCGGGCCATTCGCCACGGGCGCTGGAAGCTGGTGAGCCAGGGCGCGCCGCGCCAACACGGAGGGATGACGATCGATGTCGCCGCCGACCGCTGGGAGCTGTACGACATCCACGCCGACCGCTGCGAAGGTACGGAGCTCGGTGACCTCCACCCGGACATCGCCTCCAGTCTCGAAGGTGATTGGCAGGACTGGCTGCGACGATGCGCCGCCGAAGCCGCCGCCGCCGGCGCCGTCACGGCCGCTCGCGGCAACCGCTGAAGTCGGTGTCTAAGGCCCCGTCATTGGTAGTCTAGTCGGCTGAGAGATAGTGTCGATCGGGGTTTGCTTGGGGCAGCTGGATGATTCGCTCCGCGACCTGGCGGCGCACCTTCAACAGGACGTGCGGGTCCTTGTTGTAGTAGCGCAGCCCCACGGCCAACTCGTGGGGGACGGCCTGGTCTTCTATCGCGGACCAGAGGGTGTCGCCAGCCCGCTCGCGCAGGAGGCTCAGGTAGTCGTGATCCTCGAGGCCATCGCGCATGGTTTTTAGACGAATCGAAGGCCAGGGCATGCCGTCGGATCCGGGGTAGCAGAGGAATCCGTTGGCGTTGTGCTGGCCGCTGTAGGGGAACGGGACGCGCGGGTTGGTAGGCCACGGCTCGGCGCCCCCGTTCCATTTGTCCCAACCTTCAGGCCACTGCGAAACAGCCCAGTAGGACACACCGTCGATGTGTTGCTCGAACGCGAGCCAGTAGGTGATGCGGTGATCGATGGCGGGTCGATCCACGACCATGCCGGGGGCGCGGTGGATCGGGCCGGGGTACTCAGCGTTGATGGGCAACTGGCAGAGGTACCACCAAACGCGATCGCCGCGATTCAAGGCGTCCTGCACCCACGCGTCGCGCTGGGCGGACGGCTCCGCGATCCACACGTCGAACAGTCCCACATTCGTCGGCGTCGGCTCCTCCGTCATTGCCACTGCAAGGCCGGGAAACTCGTTGTGGATTACGTCGCTCTGCTCGCGGTACCGCGGGTAGTCGCGTTCGTGCGGCTCGTCGCCCCAGAGCGACACGAAATGCTCGAGCCAACCCCTGCTGTGCAGGTGCTCGATGTACGCCGCGTCGGGTTTGCCGCCGATTGCCTGGAGCTGGACACCGCGCGACAGCAACAGCTCCATGACGCGATCATGCGCTTCGAGGTCGCCGCGCGTGTCCACGGCGGTGTGCCAGGCGATGAGGCGGTGGTCCAGCAAGACGTCGAGCCGTTCCAGGAGTCTGTCGGTGCCGTCGCGCCGGAACCACTCGTGCAACACCCAGCCGTTGCTGACCGTCCGGGGCGGGTTCGGCAGTGTGAAATCCCAGACCGTCAGCTCGATCTCGATGCGCACGTCGTGCGGCCCGTGCACGGTGACGTGGCCGCTGTATTCACCGGCCGGCGCCTCGCGCGGCACCCGGATTTCGACCCACACCGGCTGACAATACGGATTGCTGACCTCCAACGGCCCCAATGGTAGCAACGGGTCCGGCCAATCGCCCACGTGCATCACCGGGTACTGCCCCGGCTGCGTCGGGATGTAGCCAACCCGGTAGAGCGTCGACGCCGCTGACTCGATCTGGTAGTCCACGTCCGCGTGGTGTAACGGCGACACGTCGATCGCGTGAATCACCACCGTCTTGGGCACAAGGCTGCCGTTTCCTTGGGCGCGCCCGTCCGACAGATACCCCAGCCCGCGCTCCTCGTCGGTGATCGGACAAATGACCAGTTGAAACGCCTCGTACTCCCCGCGCGCCGCCATGATCGACACCGACCCGCTGAAGTTGCCCTTGAACCACACCTTGGGCCGAAACACTTTTCGCAGTGCGATCTCTGTGCCGACCGCGAACTGCATCTGGTCGCCCCCGTGCACGTTCCGATGTGCTTCGAGATTCTTGTAGAACTGGTTGGCCGCATCGCCCCACGCCCGGCCCCATTCGTCGTTCGTGTTCAGCCACGGCACGCCGGCCGGGTTATTCGACAGGTCCTGGGCCGCGACGGACGTTGCGCAAAGCAGCACAAAGACGAGGGACCGCCAGATACGCATGGGACGACCTCCTGACCTCAGATCCCGGCGAGCTTCGTCAACGCCGCCAACACCTGTACGCGCGCCTTGTCCGCCTGCGTGCGGTCGACATTCTCGTTCTGCCAGTAGAAGTCGTCGTTATCGATGTCATCCCCATGACCCCCTGCTTCACAGACGCGGGCCGGTAGAGTCTCCAGCAACCGACGTGCGTTCTCCAGTTCCGGACCTGCGACCCCCCGCGCAGAGGCTTCCTTGATCGCGCGGTCCAGCATGACGAAGTACTCGTAGTCCTGGATCCCTTCCCGCGTCGCCACGAGGTGTTTGCCCGCCGTCACCGAGACCTCGTCGATGAAGATGGGGGTGTAAGGCAGCCTGGTAGTCACATATTCGTTCCACGATGACGCGCCGCCCGTGTCGCCGAATGACCACATGTGGATGGCCTCCGCCCCGTAACGCCAGCACGTCCACGGCATAAGCCGGCCCATGTACGGATCCTTGGTCCGACCCATCCAAGCACTCCAGTACTCGAGGGCGATCCCCTGATCCCGCTTGTTCCGGAAATAGTTGCGATACGCCTCGCCCTGTTTCAGGAAGGATCCATAGTGGGGAGTCAGAACATGGCAGGCGTCGATCATGTCCTGATTCGCGTCGTCCATACTGCCGTGGATCACATTCTCCCAGACGCGGATTCCCGTGCCGGCCTCGCGGATCGGTTTCGCCCAGGCCAGGATGCGCGCGTCCTGGTGCGGCGCACTGGGAGTATCCCCCAGCAGCAGCGCGACCTGCTCCGGTGATATTCCCTTGGACCTGATGTGCTCGGCCCAGAAGGTCACCCACGCCTTCACCGCGGTATTGAATTCCGGTGTCCCCTTGGGCCACGACTCGAAATTCTCGGTCGCCTCTGCAAATACCATGTACTGGGCTGCATTCGGCCACCGTTCGATCCAGGCATCGAAGTGGTCGGTGGCGGGTGGCGCCGTCATCGCTCCCGTCTCATCGTGCGTGCCGCGCGGCAACGCCAGCGGGTGAGCCCACGGCGAGTCGACGCGGTGTTCGCGCAGATGCTCGATGAACGCCGACAGGTTCTGCTCTGTTATAAAGGCGTGATGACCGATCAGGTCCGTGTAGTCCCATCCACCGAAATGCAACGTCTGCTTCTCCGGGAAATCGAGCGGATACAGGTGCATGCGCAAGGGAAACCGCTCACCGCCCGGCGTCGATTCAACGACAACCGCACCCTCGTAGGCACCCGGCTCGATGTTCACCGGATTGAACGTCAGCCACACCTGCCGCGTCATGCCCGCGGGCACGGAGACGGTGTACAGATCGTTCTCGGGACCGATCTCTGGGAGAGCCGCCGCCACCGGCACTCCGTCATAAGTGTCTGTCCAGGCTACCTCGTGAACGGTCACGTAGTCCGGATTGTCGCCCCCCGGTAGCCCGCTCAACCGGAACGAAACCTTCATCAGCTCATCGTTGCTGTTGCTGACATTGAAGGCCGCCGCGCGGTGTTCCTTTCGCATCAGGTGCACGTCGACCTCCGGCTGCGCCTCCGTGTCCGGGGTGCCAATGAGAGGTAGGGGGTCCCATAGATTTGACCGCGAGAATGTGAGCGGCTCCAACCCCCTGGCGCGCCACAGCCACGCCTGTGTGCGCAACACCCGTTCATGCCATGAATTCAGCGGCAGCACGGCCTGGAAATCATCCCCGTACGCCCTGGAGGCCTGCCCCAGCTCCCCTTCCACGGCCGTCAACTCGCCAAGAACGTCTTGCCGCGTCTGGGCCGGGATATCCTCTTCTTGGGCCGCTTGTCGTAAGGCCGCAATGTCCTGCACCACGCGCGTCCGAATCCCCGCCCGGATGGCGAGCCGGTCCGCATAGGCCCTCACGTCCGTGAAGCCCCGGCCCGGCAGCGCCTCATTCACCCACTCCGGCTCTCCCGCGTAGACCTCGATCTCGTCCACGAACGAGTACTTCCCCACGGGCCACACAACCAGGCAGACATAGCGGCCGTGCGTCCGCAGCCGGTCTGTCCAGTAGCGATACGATCCGTAATGCGCGGCGCGATATTCGTGGAGATCACGGCGGACCCGCTCACGCAGCTCAGGGGTCATCTCTTCGGGGTAGCGATCCCGGTGCAGATCGTAGTGCTCATGGATCTCGGCGTTGTTGAAGCTCATGTCGTCCTTCGCCCACATGGCATCGGTCGCCTGCATCGGTGCGAGCGGGCCGTGCTGGGCCGCGCTCAACTCCACCAGCTCCCCGATCTCATGGAATTCCCCGTCCTCACCCGCCGTGAAGATGTAGATGGCCTCCGGCCACCCCACATGCGCAAACCCCCCCGCCGTGTGGAACGACACCCCTCGTATCGGTTTCACAGTACCCAGATCCAGCGTCAGGATCACGGGCTTGGCCCTGACCCAGCCCACCGTCGACTTCTGCGTCCAGAAATAGCCATCCGAGTAGACGCCGTCCGTCAGCTGCTCGGCGTCACCGGGGTCGCTGCACAGCTCGTAACTCGGCCCGGGCTCCATCGTGTAACCAGCTCCGAGGGCGATATTCTCGCTCGGTCGCTCCGTCGGAACCGTTCGGTGTGCGGTTGGAGAAAGCGCCGTGTCCTGCGCCCACGAAATCCCTGCCACCAACAACGCCACTGCTGCCAACATCCATTTCATCGTTTTGCCCTCGCTATCTGATGAGTGAGTTCGATGAGAACCTCTGGACAGGAGTTGTCCCCGCCGATCGGGTATCAGCGATCGGACAGCTCCGTCAACGCCGCCAGCACCTGAATCCGCGCCTTGTCTGCCAGCGTGCGGTCGACGTTCTCGTTCGACCAGTGAAAACCGGTCCACGAGCCTTCGTCTCCGGGTTTTTCCCGGTGGCCGGCCGCATCACAGACAGTGGCCGGCAGGCTGTCCAGCAGCTGGCGGGCGTTGTCCAATTCCGGACCTGTGATCCCCCGAGCGGAGGCCTGCTGGATCGCCTGGTCCAGCATGGCGAAGTACTCGTAGTCCTGGACCCCTTCCCTCGCCGCCTCGAGGTGTTTGCCCGCCGTTATCGAGTCCTCGTCGAGGAAGACGGGGGAGTAGGCCCACCGGGTAGTCAGGTATTCGTTCCACGATGACGCGTAGCCCGTGTCCATCAGCGACCAGAAGTAGAACGCCTCCGCCCCGTATCGCCAGCAGGACCACGCCATGACCCGGCCGGCGTACGGATCGAAAATCCGACTCGGCCACACGGTGTAATACTCCAAGACGATCCCCTGATCGCGTTTGCCCAGGAAGTAGTCGCGGTAGTCCTGGTCCTCGATGACGACGAAGGAATTGTAGTTCGGGCTCAACACGTGGCAGGCGTTGATCATGTTCGGATCCGCCTCGCTCATGACGCCGTGCGCCGGGTTCTCCCAGATGCGCATTTTCGTGTCCGCTGCGCGGATCGACTTCGCCCATGCCAGAATGCGCGCGTCCTGATGCGGTTCGTCAGGCTCATCGGCCAGATTCAGCGCGAACTGCTCTGGCCGTAAACCCTTTGACTTGATGTAGCCGTCCCAGAACTCGACCCAGGCCTTGACCGCGGTATCGAATTCCGGCGTGCCGACGGGCAACGACGAGAGGTGGTGGCCGGCGCCCGTGCCCACCATGTACTGGGCGGCATCTGGCCACAGTTCGATCCACGCATCGAAGTGGTCGGTGGCGGGTGGCGCCGTCATCGCTTCCGTCTCGTCGTGTGTGCCCTTTGCCAGCACTGGCCCCGCGCCCCACGGTGAATCGACGCGATGTTCGCGCAGGTGTTCGACGATGGCCGACTGATTCTGCGCTGTCACATAGGGGAAACGACCGATCCGGTTGGTGTAGTCATACCCGCCCATGTGCAGGGTCTGCTGCTCCGGGAAATCCAGGGGATACAAGGTGCATGCGCAACGGAAAGCGCTCGTCCCCGGGCGTCGATTCCACGACCACCGCACCCTCGTAGGTACCCGGCTCGATGTCCATAGGATTGAAGGTCAGCCACACCTGTCGGGTCATGCCCGACGGTACGGAGACCGCATACAGACCATTGTCAACGGCGATCTCCGGTAACGCCGCCGCAACCGGCACACCGAAGCGCGTGTCCGTCCAGATCACCTCGTGCACGGTCACGTATTCCGGATTGTCGCCCCCCGGAAGCCCGCTCAAGCGGAAGGCGACCTGCATCGACTCGTCGCTGCTGTTGCTGACATTGAACGCGGCCGCCCGGTGCTCCTTGCGCATCAGGTGCACGTCGACGGCCAGCTCGGTCTCGGCGATTGGTTCCGCCGCGGCGATTAGTACCGCCGCAGTATCCGGTGTGCCGATGAGGGGTAGGGGATCCCACAGGTTCGAGCGCCAGAACGTGAGCGGCTTAAATCCCCTGGCGCGCCAGAGCCGGGCTTGCGTTTGCAGGACCTGTTCGTGCCACGAGTTCAGCGGCAGTACGGCCTCGAAGTCATTCCCGAACTCCCTGGTGGCCTGTCCCATACTCGCCTCCACCGTCGCCAGCTCGCCCAGCACTGCGCTCTGTGTCCGCGAGGGGATGCCGTCTTCAGCCATCTGCCGCAAGGCCTCGATGTCCTGGGTCAGGCGCGTCCGGATTCCTCTCTCGATAGAGAGCCTGACCGCATACGTCTTGACGTCCGGGAAGGTCCGTCCCGGCAGCGGCTCATCCACCCACTCTGGCTCTCCGGCGTAGACCTCGATCTCGTCCGCGAAGGTGTACGGCTCGTTCCATACGACCAGGCTGACGTAACGCCCGTGTGTCCGCAGCCGGTCTGTCCAGTAGCGGTACGTCCCATACTGCTCGGCTCGAGTTTTGTAGGCATCCTTGATGACCCGCTCACGAACCTCAGGAGTCATTTGCTCCGGGAAGCGATCCCGGTTTTTGTCGTAGTGAAAGTGTACTTCGGCCTGACTGAAAACCATCTCGTCGAGGGCCCACATGGCATCAGTCGCCCTCATCGGCGCCAGCGGTCCGTGTTGCGCCTCACTCAATTGGACCAGGTCGCCGATCTCATGAAACTCCCCATTTTCACCCGCAACGAGGATGCGGATCGTCTGCGGCCAGTGCACATCGGCAAATCCCGCAGCGGTGTGGTAGGACACCCCCCGTATCGGCTTCACCTCGCCCAGGTCGATCGTCACCGTGGAGGGCGTTTTTTCCTGGTAGCCGACCGTCGACTTCTGTACCCAGAAAAAACCGTCCGTGTAGACGCCATCCGTAAGTTGCTCGGCATCACCGGGATCGCTGCACAGGCTGTAATTCGGCCCCGGCTCCATCGTGTAGCTCGCCCCGAGGGCGATGTTTTCGCTCGGACGCTCCGTCGGAACCGTCCGGTGTGCCGTTGGTGAAAGCGCCGATTCCTGCGCCCACGCCTGTCCCGCTATCAACAATGCTACCGCTGTCCACATCCTCTTCATCATCAATGAATCCTTTTCCTCTCGAGTACTCTCCCGGGATAGGGGTTAGGGGTGCCTTGTAATCGGAGCTGGTACGGAAGGGCATTATCGGGAGCCGGTCAAGATTGATGTCGGGGTAGCGCGACTCTTTGGTGGAGTCGCGCAGTAGGTGAGGTTTGGGGTTCTGCGTCGGTTAAGTCCCTCACAGCCCGGCGGAGATGCCCCCTGCAGTCTGAGCATGGCGACGCTGAGGCTGTCGAGTAGCTGACCTTATGGAAACGATATCTCTCGTTGACCAGGCGCAATTGGGCGGCGGCGTTGTTTGGGTCCTGCTGACCGATGGCACTGTAGCCCCCGACGAAAGGCCGCAGTTCGTACCGGTGCGGCGCTTGCGGGATGACGATGTGCAACAGATCGTGGAGACGAGCGCGCACCGGATCATCCGCCTGTGTGCGAAACGCGGTCTGCTTGACGACGTGCAAGCCGACCGGCTCGCCGACGAAGAGCCCTTGCTGGCTAACCCAACTACTATTTCCTCGAGGACCACCTCACGTTGTCCCCGCACACCTTGATCTTGACGTAGCGCCGAGCGAATTTCGGCGCAGCCCGGAGAGTGTCCGGCAATAGGCGTGCATGTTGATACTGGGTTGATGACACTCGGAGCGCCGGGCCATTCTCAATAGCACCATAGTTCAAATGATGAAAACACGACTACTGGCCTTTATCTCTGTCATTGCACTACTCGCAGGCCTTCCGTCTTGTGCCACAGGGGAGAAGTCGGGTGGTCTGGTGAAGGCTGATCAGACACCAGCTCCGAAACCGGCGGCCGTCAGTGATTCAGATATCTACATCCGCCTGACATACTCGGGCACCATGCCCGCGAGCAGTGCCTGGGCGAAGAAAACGAACGCCACGTCGCCGGTCGCGGTTGGCGGTGACCTCATCCTGATCGACCAGGCGGGCTTCCTTTATCGGCGGGATGCGAACGGCACCATCCACACGCTGCTGACCCCTGAAGATGCACCTGCGAAACCATCGCGGGCCACTGAGCGGATTCTCAATGCCGCCCCGAACCATGCGGGTGACCTCCTCTATGTAGTCTTCACCTCTTCCACGACGCCCGGGGGGACACCCGTGGCCGTTTCGCCAAGAGCCCATGGCTCCTCCTACCAGGTCATTTACTGCTACGACTTTGATGGCACGAGCCTTTCCGATCCGCTGCCCATTCGAGCTTTTGAGCTCAATCCCAACGGTCACAAGAGTGGGGGACTTGCCGTACTGGACGATGGTTCGATCCTGCTGGCCGTTGGCGACAACGCTGCCCCTTTTGAGGTTGGGCGCACGTTCCCCCAGGACGATATCTCACATCTGGGCAAGATCGTTCGGATTGACTCTCAAACCGGAGACTGGACTATTCTGGCCAAGGGTATACGAAATGTGCAGAGGCTTGAAGTCTCTCAGCGGGATGGGAATTCGTATGTAGAGTTCGTAGACATTGGCAAGGACATCGCCGAAGAGTTGAACCGAGTCCTGCTGTCTGATCTGTTGGATACCGCTACGATCGAGAATTTCGGCTGGGGTCGGAATGCTGCGGACGGACGGGTCAGGGAGGGGATGTTCTATATCGATTCGAGCGGCAATGCGGTGGATGAGGCTCCTGTCGGCGAAGCGGGGTTCATTCAACCGCTCGCGCAGTGGGGACGCGAGACTCAAGCTTATGTAGCTGCTACGGGGCCGGTTGGCAGCTCCGTGTCCTTCAGGTCGATCGATATCCTCTTCGGCGATCTGATCTCCGGCACCGTCTACGCGGTTAGGGACACAACGGCTGGCATTCCCCCGGACGTGCTCCGGGTCAATCTCCTGGACGACGCCCTGCAACCGACGAGTCTCACAGAGCTGGTGGTGGGCAGACCAGAACCTCGGTTCTTCAGGTTTCCGGATAGCTCGGCGGGTGTGCTCCTCGAGCGCAGCGGCGACCTGTACGGCATGGCGGAAGTCACCGCAGCTGAATACGCAGTGGGCTTGCCTGCGACCGGCGGCGAAGTAGAAGGGAATCAGTAGATGCGTTCATTCGGCGGCCGCCTGGGCGACTTGCTCACCGCGACAAGGTCGTGCCGGCTGGACTGAGCGAATCCGATGCATGCGAGCTGCCTGTCTCCCATGAAGTTCCAAAACAGCCGACGCACATCAGGCTCCGGGCTCTCGCCACTCAGCAACGGCCAGATGTTCTGCGTGTTGGGTTGAAAACGAATCGCCAGCTAGCGCCCGGCCAGCTCCGTCAACGCCACCAGCACCTGAATCCGCGCCTCGTCCGCCAGTGTCCGGTCGACGTTGTCATTCAGCCAGTGGAAACCGCTCAACGGCAGGTCGCCGTCGAGCCCTTCCCGGTGGCCGGCCGCATCACAGACACTGGCCGGCAGGCTCTCCAGCAACTCACGGGCATTCTCCAATTCCGGACCGCTGACCCCCCGAGCTGAGGCACTATGGATCGCCCGGTTCAGCATGGCGAAGTACTCGTAGTCCTGGACTCCTTCCCTAGCCGCCTCGAGGTGTTTGCCCGCAGTCACCGAGTCCTCGTCGATGAAGATGGGGGAGTAGGCGCTCTTGATCGTCAGATATTCGTTCCACGATGACGCGTGGCCCGTGTCCGTCAGCGACCACAGGTAGAACGCCCCCGCCTCATAACGCCAGCACGTCCACGCCATGATCCGGCCTGCGTACGGATCGAAAACTCGACTCAGCCAGGCCGTGTAGTACTCCAGGGCGATCCCCTGATCGCGTTTGCTCAGGAAGTAGTCGCGATAGTCCTGGTCCTTGAACAGGAAGGCGTTGTAGTTCGGGCTCAACACGTGGCAGGCGTCGATCATGTTTTCATCGGCTTCGTTCATGTCTTCATGGGTCACATCCTCCCAGATGCGCATTGTCGTTTCCGCCGCGCGGATCGGCCTCGCCCACGCCAGGATGCGCGCGTCCTGGTACGGTTCGTTAGGCTCATCCACCAGCAGCAGCGCGAACTGCTCCGGCCGTAAACCTTTTGACTTGATATAGCCTTCCCAGAACTGGACCCACGCCTTTACCGCGGTTTCGAATTCCGGGGTGCCCATGGGCAACGACTCGAAGTTGTCACCCACCTTCGCGAACACCATGTACTGAGCGGCATCCGGCCACAGCTCGATCCACGCGTCGAGGTAGTCGGTGGAGGGGGGTGCCGTCATCGCCCCGGTCGCATCGTGGGTGCCGCGCGGCAGTGCCAGCTTGAGAGCCCATGGCGAGTCGACGCGATGTTCGCGCAAATGTTCGACGATGGCCGACCGGTTCTGCGCTGTTATGTAGGGGAAATGACCGATCCGGTCGGTGTAGTCCCACCCGCCCATGTGAAGGGTCTGCTGCTCAGGGAAATCCAGGGGATACAGGTGCATGCGCAGTGGAAATCGCTTGCCCCCGGGCGTCGACTCTACGACGACCTCTCCCTCGTACACGCCCGGCTTCACGTCGACCGGATTGAAGGTCAGCCACACCTGTCGGGTCATACCTGACGGTACGGAAACCGCATACAGACCGTTGTCAACAGTAATCTCTGGTAACGCCGCCGCCACCGGCACACCGCTGCGCGTGTCCGTCCAGATCACCTCGTGAACGGTCACGTACTCCGGATTGTCGCCCCCGGGAAGCCCGCTCAAGCGGAAGGCGACCTGCATCGGCTCGTCACTGCTGTTGCTCACATTGAACGCGGCCGCCCGGTGCTCCTTGCGCATCAGGTGCACGTCGACGGCCAGATCCGCTGTCGTGTCCGGCGTGCCGATGAGGGGTAGGGGATCCCACAGATTTGAGCGCCAGAAGGTGAGGTGCTCCAATCCCCTGGCGCGCCAGAGTCGGGCTTGAGTTTGCAGGACCCGTTCGTGCCACGAGTTCAGCGGCAGCACGGCCTCGAAGTCATCGCCGAACGCCCTGCTGGCCTGCCGCATATTCGCCTCCACAGTCGCCAGCTCGCCCAACACAGCGCTCTGTGTCTGCGCCGGGATGCCCTCTTCTTCGGCCGTCTGCCGCAAGGCCTCGATGTCCTGCGTCAGGCGGGTCCGAATTCCTTTCTCGATGGCGAGCCGGCCCGCATACACCTTGACGTCCGTGATGGCCGGTCCCGGCAGCGGCTCATCCACCCACTCCGGCTCTCCTGCGTAGACCTCGATCTCGTCCACGAACGTGTACGGATCGTTCCACACAATCAGGCTGACGTAGCGCCCGTGCGTCCGCAGCCGGTCCGTCCAGTAGCGGTACGTCCCATACTGCTCGGCGCGAGTTTTGTAGAGATCGCTGAGGACCTGCTCACGTAGTTCGGGGGTCATTTTCTCCGGGAAGCGATCCCGGTTGAGGTTGTAGTGATAGTGGATCTGGTCCTGTCTGAAACCCACCGTGTCCACCGCCCACATGGCATCGGTCGCCCTCATCGGCGCGAGCGGTCCGTGTTGCTCCTCACTCAACTGTACCAGGTCGCCAACTTCATGAAACTGCTTATCTGCATCTGCCACGAGGATGCGGATCGTCAGCGGAAATGTCGAGTCCATGAACCCCCCCGCCGTGTGGTACGACACTCCCCGTATCGGTTTCACTGCACCCAGGTCCAGGGTCACGATCGAAGGTGTCTTTTCCTGGTAGCCCACCGTCGACTTCTGCGCCCAGAAAAAGCCTTCCGTATAGACCCCGTCCGTCAGCTGCTCGTAATCACCGGGGTCGGTGCAAAGGCCGTAATTCGGCCCCGGCTCCATCGTGTAGCTCGCCCCGAGCGCGATGTTTTCGCTCGGACGCTCCGTCGGAATCGTCCTGTGTGCAGTTGGTGAAAGCGCCGATTCCTGCGCCCACGCCTGTCCCGCCATCAACAACCCTACCGCTGTCCATGCCCACTTCATCGCCTGTCCCTCATATCTGATGAATCCCTCCCTCTCGAGATGCAAAGAGTAGGGGGTGCCCTGTGACCGGCGCAGGTACGGAAGGGCATTATCAGGAGCCAGTCAAGATTGATGTCTGGGTTGCGCGACTCGCTGGTGGAGTCGTGCAGCAGATGAGGTTTGGGTCTGCGTCGGTGTGCGCGACGGGCGGGATTCGCTGCGGGATCGCTAGAGCGGGATGTGTCCGACGGCCACTCGGCGGTTTCGGCAACTCTGGGGATCACAACCTGTCGTGAATCAGGCTGCGAACTCGAGCTCGGACTGCTGTAAAGGGCGAGCCGGTACGATCGATGGTCACGTCGCGACCCATCGCGATTCGGCTCAGACGCGGCCCGGAAACGAGTTGCCGCGCACCTGCTTGAACGGTGGCATCTTCGGGGCGTCCGTCACCGCCTCGTCCTTGATCGACGTCGCCCGCATGTAGTGGACGGCGTACCCGCGACGGCGCGTGGCGGTTTGATTGGGGCCGCTGCTGTGAAGGGTGAGGCTGTGGTGAAAGCTGACGCTGCCCGCACGCAGCGGCACCGGCACGCTGGGCCAGCGGCCGCCGTCGAGGTCTGGTAGGAAAGGCTCGAGCTGGCGCCCGTTCAGCATGCCCCAGCGATGGGTCCCGGGGGCGAAGTGCAGGCAGCCGTTGTCGAGGGTGGCTGTGTCGATGGCCGTCCACGCCGACACCAGATCCATGGGCAGGATGTCGCGCCACGAGGCCGAATCCTGATGCCAGGCCTTGGCACGGCCGATCTCCGGCGCCTTCATGAAGAGCTGGTCGCCGTACATCTTCAGGTCGTCGGTACCCAGCAGCGCGGCGATGATGTCGACGATCTTGGGATGGGTCGCGTGCTCCCACATCACCGGGTCGTAGACGGCGATGTTGGAGAGCTTGCGCACCGAGAGCACCTGGTCCTCGACCGCCCTCTCTCCCGAGAGGAAGACGGGCTCCAGCTGAACGCTCGCGTCGGGTATGTGGTCGGTTTCTCCCGCCGCGATCAGATCCGCTCGCTCGGCGAGGGTCGCGACCTCGTCCGCGCTCAACACGTCCTCGACGACGAGAAAACCGTCTCGTTGGAAAGATGCCACCTGCGTTGCAGAAAGCGGACCGTTCATGCTTGTCTCACCTCATCCGACCAGTCCTCCCACATGTCTTCGGCGGGAGGTACGTTTTGATCTCAGCGCTCAGCCAGCTTAGTCAACGCCGCCAGCATCTGAATCCGCGCCTCGTCCGCCAGCGTCCGGTCCACGTCGTTCAGCCAGTGCATACCACCCAACGGTTTGTCGTCGTCGAGCCCATCCCGGTGGCCGGCCGCTTCGCAGACGCTGGCCGGCAGGCTCTCCAGCAATTGCCGAGCTTGCTCCAATTCCGGACCTGTCATCCCCTGTGCAGAGGCTTCCTGGATCGCCCGGTCCAACATCACGAAGTACTCGTAATCCTGGATCCCTTCCCGGGCCGCCTCAAGGTGTTTTCCCGCCGTTATCGATTCCTCGTCGATGAACAGGGGCGCGTAGGTGCTCTTGAGTGCCAGGTACTCTTTCCACGATGAGGCGCCACCCGTGTCACTGAACGACCACATGTAGATGCCCTCAGCACCGTAGCGCCAACTCGTCCACGCCATGAGGCGACCAGAGTACGGATCGAAGACCCGATCCGTCCACGCTGCGTAGAACTCGAGGGCGATCCCCTGATCGCGCTTGTTCAGGAAGTAGTTGCGATACTTCTCGCCCTGTCTCAGGAAGGATACGTAGTTCGGGCTCAACACATGGCAGGCGTCGATCATCTCCTGATTCGCTTCGAGCATGTCCATGTGGGTTACATCCTCCCAGATGCGCATTCCTGTGTCGGCTTCGTGGATCGGCCTCGCCCACATCAGGATGCGCTCGTCCAGATGCGGCTCGTCAGGCTCATCCACCAGCAGCAGCGCGAACTGTTCCGGTGATATCCCTTTTGATCTGATGTAATCGGCCCAGAAGGTCACCCACGCTTTCACCGCGGTATTGAACTCCGGCGTGCCCATGGGCAACGACTCGAAATTGACGCCCACCTTCGCGAACACCATGTACTGGGCGGCGTCCGGCCACAATTCGATCCAGGCATCGAAGTAGCCGGTGGATGGTGGCGCCGTCATCGCCCCGTTCGCATCGTGCGTGCCGCGCGGCAGCGCCAGCTTGACGGCCCACGGTGAGTCGACGCGGTGTTCGCGCAGGTGCTCGATGAACTCCAACCGGTTCTGCTCTGTTATGAGACGGGAAGGACTGATCCGGTCCGTGTAGTCCCATCCACCGAAGTGCAACGTCTGCTTCTCCGGAAAATCCAGGGGATACAGGTGCATGCGCAACGGAAACCGCTTGCCCCCGGGCACGGACTCCACGACGACTTCTCCTTCATAGGTGCCTGGCTCCACGTCGACCGGATGGAAGGTCAACCACACTTGCCGCGTCATGCCGGCGGGCACGGTCACCGTAAACATGTCACTTTCGGCAGCGACTTCGGGCAGCGCGGCCGCGACCGGTACGCCTTTGCGCGTGTCTGTCCAGATCACCTCGTGAACGGTCACGTACTCCGGATTATCGCCCCCAGGCAGACCGCTCAACCGAAACGCGACCTGCATCGCCTCGTCGCTGCTGTTGCTCACATTGAACGCCCCCGCGCGGTGTTCCCCACGCATCAGATGCACGTCGACGGCCAGCTCCGCCTCCGTGTCCGGTGTGCCGATGAGGGGAACCGGGTCCCACAGATCCGAGTGCCAGAACGTGAGTGGCTCCAGACCCCTGCCGCGCCACAGCCACGCCTGCGTTCGCAGCACCCGTTCGTGCCACGAATTCAGCGGCAGCACGGCCTCGAAGTCATCCCCGAACGCCATGCTGGCCTGTCCCAAGTTCGCTTCGACGGCCGCCAGCTCGTCCAGTACGTCAGTTCGTGTCTGTGCCGGCACGCCGTCGTCCGCCGCCGCTCTCAAGGCCTCGATGTCCCCCGTCAGGCGCGTCCGAATCCCTTTCTGGTTGGCAAGCCCGCGCGCAAAGGTGGCCACGTCTCCGACGGACGGTCCTGGCAACGGCTCATTCACCCACTCCGGCTCTCCAGCGTAGACCTCGATCTCGTCCACGAAGGTGTACGGCTCGTTCCACACGACCAGGCTGACATAGCGCCCGTGCGTCCGCAGGCGGTCGGTCCAGTAGCGATACGTCCCATAGTGCTCGGCACGGTATTCGTGGAGATCAAGGCGGATCTGCTCACGCAGTTCGGGGGTCATCTTCTCTGGATAGCGATCCCGCTCGTGGTGGTAGTGATGGTGTATTTCGGCCTGGCTGAAACCCATCCCGTCGAGGGCCCACATGGCATCGGTCGCCCTCATCGGCGCGAGCGGCCCGTGTTGTGCCTCACTCAACTGGACGAGGTCGCCGATCTCGTGGAACTCTTTATCTTCGCCCGCGACGAGGATGCGGATCGTCAGCGGCCAGTGCACGCTGGCAAACCCCCCAGCGGTGTGGTAGGACACCCCCCGTATCGGCTTCACCTCGCCCAAGTCAATCGTCACCATCGACGGCGTCTTTTCCGCGTAGCCCACCGTCGACTTCTGCACCCAGAAATAGCCCTCCGTGTAGACGCCATCTGTCAGTTGCTCGGAATCACCGGGGTCCGAGCAATGCCCGTAATTCGGCCTGGGCTCCATCGTGTAGCTCGCCCCGAGGGCGATGTTTTCGCTCGGACGCTCCGTCGGAACTGTCCGGTGTGCAGTTGGTGAAAGCGCCGTGCCCTGCGCCCATGCAAGTCCTGCCGACAACAACGCTGCCGCCCACATCCATTTCATCGCTTGTCCTCGCTATTTGATGATATTTCTTAGTTTCCCAATCTAAACTCTGCCGGGTAGCTCGACCAGGAGGCGAATTTCGACTGGATGCCTCGCAGATCAAACCAGCGCAACAAGGGAGAAGAGCAGCCGTGAAAAATGAGACCCTCACCGTAACATCCCTCATGTCCCCGCCTCACTGGGCTCTCCTTCAGCGGGAGCTCATTCGCTCTCAGTCCGTCGCCATCGAGGCTTTTTACGACAAGTACTTCGATGACCGTGGATACCTCTTGTGCGTCCCTCGGTGGGGAGGCAACGACGGTCCGGACGACGCGGCCGAGAACCTCCTGAACTGGACTGTCCTTCATGCGCTCGGTGCGCCAGACATCGTTCTGGACCTCTACAAGAAAGGCTGGGAAGGACACCTCGTTCAATACACCGAGGCGAAGACGGTAGAAGTGCCAATGGGGAGGGACGGCATGTACTACAAGGAATTCCCCGTGATGTTCGACTGGTTCCACCACGGGGAATGGTTGTCCGCCTTCTTTCTTCAGGGCCTCTCCGATCCCCACGACCGGACCTACGAGCAGAGGACGCGACGCTATGCAGCCTTCTACATGGATGAAGACCCCCACGCGCAGAATTATGACCCCGAGAACAGAATCATCCGCAGCATGTTCAACGGTAGCCGGGGCCCGCTGCTCCGAAAGGCGACGGCGCTGGACTGGGCGGGCGACCCGATCGAGATCGAAGGCCGTTTCAAACCGGGCCACGGCGAGAATACCTTCGAGCAGATGCTCCAGCACTTCGAGGAATACAACGACATCGTCGGCGACCACCCCTTGAATCTGGCATCGACGACCCTGGCGCTCAATGCGTACATGCTGACGCGGGAGCCGAAGTACAAAGAGTGGATGCTCGAGTATATCGATGCGTGGGTCGAACGCACGGAGGCCAACGGAGGAATCATCCCGAGCAATGTCGGGCTGGACGGCACGATCGGCGGAGAGTGCGACGGCAAGTGGTACGGCGGCGTCTACGGATGGGGGTTCTCAGTCACGAATCCGGTCACCGGAGAGATCGCCCATCGCTCAGCCTTTGTGAACAGGTGCTGCTACGCCTTCGCGAACGCCCTGCTCATGACCGGGGACCGGCGCTACATCGATCTCTGGCGCAGGATGATCGACCTGGTCAACGAAAACAACAAAAAGATCGACGGTCGCACGATGTACCCGCACTCGTATGGCAACGACGGTTGGTACAACTACCAGCCCGACAGATTCCTCCCCGGTGCACTGGAAATCTACTGCTGGACGATGGATCCTGAGGACCGCGAGAGGGTCCCGGACAGCCCCTGGCTCGCGTATCTGGGGGGCGACAATCCCGGCTACCCCGTGTCGGCCCTCGAACGAGACGTCGCGAGGCTTGGGGACAAAGTGAGGCGAATGAGTGAGGACATGTCCACGCCGGACACGCGCATGTCAGACGACATGAACGAGATAAACCCCGCTACGACGGATGCCCTGATCCAGCTGATGCTCGGGGGAATTCCCACGGGACGCGTCGGGTATCCCCTGCACTGCCGATTGCGCTACTTCGACCCGGAAAAGCGCAGAGCGGGCGTGCCGCAAGACGTGGCTGCGCTGGTTACCGAAATGACGGCGGACTCGGTCGCAGTGACGCTCGTCAACCTCAGCCCGGTCTTCGAACGCGACGTCGTCGTACAGGGCGGGGCATACGGCGAACACCAACTCTCCTCGGCTGACGTCGGCGGCACAACGCTCCAAATCGACGGACCTCACTTCGCGGTTCGTCTGGCGCCGGGATCCGGCCAGGAGGTCAGGATCGACATGAAGCGGTACGCGAACGAACCGGCATTCAACTTTCCTTGGGACTAGGAGCGGTGGCGTAGCTGAAGAGATGGGCGTTTTGCAGGTGGAAGCGGAGCCGCAGCGGCCGGTCGGCGGGTAGGTTGGCGCGATCTCTCCACCTCGGTTGTAGGCGAACGGCGTCTTCGCAAATTGGCTCGCACTCGTCGGCGGTGCAGCCGGGGACGGCGGCGCCGGTGGCGTCGAGCACTTCGACTCTCAGCTCCCCCTGGCCGGCGTCGACGTTGACGAAGAGCCCGTCGCCCGAAGGGTGAAAGGGGATGGTCTCCACAGTTGCTCCACCGGAGCCGGCCCTCAGAGAGACGAGGCCGTCCAGGCGCCAGGCGGCGCGGGCGATGGAGATCTGTTTATCGGGCAGTGGGCCGCCGTGCGTGGTGGTGATGCCGGTGTAGTAGAGCCACATCTCGTCGCCGGCGAAGACCGGGCCATTGGCGACACCCAGGACGCAGCCGGCGTCGTAGGGGTACGGGCCGTTGGGGATCACCGGTGAGCGGTCGTCGCAGCGATGCCAGGTGCGGCCGCCGGGGCTATGGACGAGCTGAACGTCGATATGACCGTCGTAGCTACTCTGTTCCGGTCCTTTTTTCGCCGGGGGGCCGGCGTAGCGGAAATGGGTCACCAGACCCAGCCATTGGTCGCCGCGGAGAAAGGCGGACATGTTGTAGAACTCCGAGCAGATGCCACCCTCGGAGCGGGTCAGGCGGTCGTCGGTTTCATCGGGAGCCATGATGAGCTCGGGGTCGCTCCAGCGCTGCATGTCGCGGCTCACGGACAGGTAGACGACGCGGCGCCGGTGTCCCCGATGCTCCTGTTTCCGCTTGTGGAAGGCGAGGTACTCCCCCGAGTGCGGGTCGTGGGCGAGGGTGCAGGTGTCGCCGCCGGTCAGGACGGGGTTGCGGTCGTAGAGCTGCCATGTCAGGCCGTCGGGAGATCGGGCGGCATAGTAGCCACCCTGTCCGTCGACGGTGCCGCTACCGAGCATCTGGTAGCTCCCGGAGCTGTCGTGGACGAGGCTCGGACTGTGGAGGGAGATGGGGAGGATGTTGGTGGCCGGCGAATCGGGGAGCGGGACGAGGCCCAGGTCGGGGCGGCTCCAGCGGATGCCGTCGTCGGAGATGGCGTGAAGGATGCGGTCGGGGTAGCGCATGTACCACATGCGGAGCGTGCCGTCCGCCGGTTCCCGGAGGACGGTGCCGTAGACGTAGACCCGGCGGTCGTCCCCGAAGACTTCCCAGGGCTCCTCGGCGGTCAGCACCGGTTCGGGCAGTTTGCGGCAGGGGTGGGTCCTGCGGACGACGCCCTTCCTGCGGGCGATGTTGCGGTCGTCGACGAAGAGTCGGGTCTCGCCTTCCTGCAAAACGGGTTCCTCCACGCACGGGACACAGTCTCTCATCGAACGACCACCTGGTTCACTTTGACGCGCCGCGCGCTGCCCTGCGGACCCTGGACGGTGAGTACGACGTCGTATTCCCCGGCTTCTTCGTACTGGTGGACAGGATGTTGTTCACTCGAAGTCGTGCCGTCGTCGAAATCCCACGACCAGGAGGTGATGTCGCCGTGGGAGCGGTCTTTGAAGGCCACCAATCTGCGCTCCATGTCCACGACCTGGAATTCCCACTGCGCTTCGAGCGCCTTGCGAAAGCGGCTCTCCAACGGCATCAGTCGGAAGGCGCAAAAATTCGACGCGTTTGAATCCATACGCGTCTCGTGTGACAAGTTCCAGAATCCCTCGTACGTCTTGTGATCCTCGTCGTAGTCGAGCACGGACCACGACAGGCCGATGCGGGCGTTCTCCACGAGCCGCGACACCACCGCGCGCTCGGGTCCGTCGTAGGGGGCGTAGTCAAAAGGCGTGATCCAGAACTCGAGCACCAGCCGGCCGCTCTCGCCTTCTTTGAAATCGTAGGAGTAGGCGTGGTTGGCGTACGGCAGGTTGCCGATCCACGGTTGGCAGCCCCAGACGAAGACCCAGTCTCGGCCCTCTCCAGGCGGAGTGAAGATGTGGTAGTTCTGCGCGTGCACGCCCTTGAAGGCAAAGTGGCTTTCCCACTCACCTTCGAGCTGGGGGTTGTATATGTAGGGACCCCCCGAGAGATCGCCGTCGATCCCGACTTCGAAGAGATCCCCGCGTTTGTAGTACATATTCCAGTAGTCGTCGTACGCCTCGTAGAGGAAGTAGAGCCGGTTCAGACCCTTTACCCACCCGACGCGCACGTTCACGTCCAGGTCGTCGCGGTCGTAGTTAGTGAGATTGCCCATCACCGTGTCGGAAAGCTGCTCGGTGCCGTAGGCGTAGCTTTCGGGTACCATCGCCCAGTCCCCGGTCTGACCGTCGATGCGTGGAATCATGTTGGCGGGAAACTGGAAGATCTTGAATTCCGTGTCAGTGCGCTGCAGGGCCCGGCAAGGTGCCAGGCTGAGCAGCGCGACCGTCAGAGCGATGCAAAATCTGATCACGTGTCCCTCCAATCGTCTGCCTTGAAAGCGCCGAACGAGAATGCCATGTCCATCTCTTCGACGATCGTCTTGCCATCGTCACCGGTGATCATCATCGTCGTCATGTACTCCAGCCACTCCTGCGCTCTCTGACCGGCGTGACTGCGCTCGAGATGCTCCTTGCAAGGAGCCGTGGCGTAGAGGAACAGGCGATCGCCGTAGCGGAAGATCACCATGTTCACCTCCTCGGCCGTCATCGCCTGCGCCAGCTCAGGCCACAGCTCGTCGTGGGCTTTCTTGTACTGATCGTAGAACCCCGGCTTGAGCTGGTACGTCTGTCCGGTCGAGTACATGCTCCGCTCCTTGAGGGTGTTGCGGGATGTGGCCGCCTCGGCTGCGTTCTATATTACCGTGCTTCAACGGGCGTTTCCACCGCCGCTTAGTACCGAGCCGCCTCCAACGATCAATTCGCCAGACGGAGACCACTCATGGCGCAACGAGCCGATGCTCACATCCACCTTTTCGAGCACCCCCTGGGAGGGACGTTCAGCGCCCGGCCGGGTGTGCACATAGACGAAGCTGCCTGCTTCGACTCTCTGGCCAGGGATAACGACGTGGCCGCAGCCCTCATCGTCTGCTACACAGACTGCGAGGGCAACGACGGCAACAACGAATACGTCATTGGTCTGCAATCGAAGTACGACTGGGTCCGTCCCGCCATCTACATAAAGCCCGACAATCCTCCAAACCCCGATACGCTGGAAACGTGGCGCGACCAGGGAGTAGTGGGTCTGGTGATGTACCCGAGGAGTGATGACGCGGTGCGCGCCTGCCCGGACTCCATCTAGGAATGGCTGACCGACAACCGCTGGGTGCTCAGTGTCAACGCGAAAATAGAGGCCTGGCCGGTGTGGCAGGAGGTCCTCGAGCGCCACGAGCAGCTGCGGCTGATCATGTCCCATCTTGGGCTGCCCGATCGCGTCACCGAGCCGATTCGACGGGGCCGAGGCTCGCAACAGGCTGAGCCACGTGCTCGCGCTCGCCCGTTATCCTCAGGCACGCGTGAAGCTGAGCGGCTTCTACGCCTTGACCGAACCCGGTCACGACTACCCTCACGAGCTGGCATGGCCATACGTCGAAGCGCTGATCGAGGCGCTTGGCGTCGAGCGCCTGCTGTTCGCGTCGGACTACGCCCCCTGCCTCAACTTTCAAACCTACCCGCAGACCCTGGAGCTGTTGTGGAAGATGCCCTTCCTGCGCGACGACGACCGCGACCGCATCGCGGGAGGCAACTTGATGGCGCTGCTGCAAGAGGCCGCCGCGTGAAGGTAATCCCATGAGCGTTTCATGAACCCCCCTTCACCTTTTTCCTTGAAGGGACTCCTCATCGGAGCGGCCATGAGCCTCGCCGTCGGGCTGGTGGCTCCATATGGGCTCGCCTTCACGTATTTCCACATCGGGTTCAACCCCTCGTCGCCGGGCGCCATCTTCCTTTTCCTCGTCCTTCTCCTCGTCGTCAACGTTCTCTGCAGCCTCGTGCGGGGTCACTTCACGCTCTCGCGGGCTGATCTCGTCCTCGTCTATTGCATGCTCCTGATGGCGGTCACCACGCCGACCTGGGGGCTCATGTTCTTCCTCCTCGGCACCATGGTGTATCCCTACTACTACGCCACCCCCGAGAACCGCTACGCCGAGCTCCTCCACGATCACATTCCCACGTGGATGGTGCCGCAGGACATGCAGTCGATCATGCACTTCTACGAGGGCCTCCCAAGAGGTGCCTCCATCGCCTGGTCAGCGTGGATCGAACCACTGGCCTACTGGTTCTCCCTCATCATTGCCATGGGCTTCATGCTCTGCTGCGTCAGTTCCATCCTGCACCGCCAGTGGTCGGTGCACGAACGCCTCACCTATCCCATGATGCAGCTGCCGAACAGCATGATCGAGAAGGGCGAGGGTGTCCTGAGCGCTGTCGCGCCCCTTTTCCGCAGCAAAATCATGTGGATCGGCTTCGCGATCCCCTTCATTTACTTCAGCAGTACGGGACTGCACGAGTTCTATCCCTCCGTGCCCGAGTTCCCATTCTGGCTGCAGCCGATCAGGTTGTGGGGCAACATGGTCCACCTGCCCATGGCCTTCAGTTTCGCCTGGATCGGTTTCTTCTACCTCGTCAATCTGGAGATCAGTTTCAGCATCTGGTTCTTCTACCTGTTCTGCAAGTTCGAAGACGGTCTGTTCACTTTCTTCGGCATCAGGAGCACGGAGTTACAGAGCGGCTACGATGACCACCAGTCTGCGGACTTGACCCACCAGGCCACCGGCGCCGTCATCGTTTTCATCCTCTTCGGCCTCTGGAGCGCCCGCCAACACTTGGTGGATGTGCTGCACAAGGTCTGGAATCCCGACTCCGGCGTCGACGACAGCGAGGAGCTACTGCGCTACCGCACAGCCGTCATCGGTTTCATCGCCAGCCTCCTGTTCATCTCCTTCTGGTTGTGGCGCTCGGGGGTGCCTGCCGTTTTCGTGCCGATTCTCGTCATCGTCAGCCTCATCTTCTTCATCTGGGTGGCGCGCGCGGTGACCACGGCGGGGGTCGCTACGGCGAGAAGCCCGCACGTGCCCGCTTACTTCGTCATTTCCGGGTTCGGCACCTCGGCACTGGGCGCGAAAGGCCTGGTGGCCCTCGACTTCACCTTCGTGTGGCAGGGAGAGTCGCGGACCTCACCCATGGTCGCCTGCGCTCATGGGATCAAGCTCGCCGAGTCCATAAGGGGCTCGAAGACGCGTCTCTTCTGGGGCATGATGATCGCCCTTTCCCTCAGCTTCATCGGCGCCGCGTTCATGACCATCTACTTATGCTACGCCTATGGCGCCATCAATCTAGAAGGCATCAGCTGGACCGGCGCTCACGGATGGCCGCGCATCGCCAGAGAGATCGTCGGGACGCCTGAGGCGAACATGCGCGGCTGGCTCTTCAAGACGATCGGCGGCCTCGGGTCGGGATTTCTCTCGTGGGCCCAGTATCGCTGGTCCTGGTGGCCCTTCCACCCCCTCGGATTCGCCCTCAGCGTCGGCTGGCTCACCGGCTACATCTGGTTCACCTCCCTCGTGGCCTGGGGCATCAAGCTTACCATCATGCACTACGGCGGCGCCCGACTCTATCAGAACCTCAAGCCCTTTTTTCTCGGCCTCATCCTCGGGGAGGTCACCGTGAACGGGGTATGGGGGGTTATCTTCTCGCTGATTGGCGAGCGGGGGCGGATTCTCAGTAACATGTAGGCGGAGCCTGCGAGACTCCGGTCAGAAACCGGCGATTTCTACATCGCTGATTCAACCGGAGACCTCTACCAGCTGACTATGGTGCCGCCGGAGGATCGTCCGTCGGAACAGGATTACGTCAACATCTGGCGTTGGGATCGAGTCAGGTAATTGCGGCCCAGACCAATCGAACCTTCCTTTTCTTTCTCAATGCCCGTCAGATCCATACTGCGATTCCCGGGCGCTGCCTGCGAAACGGCACGCCGTGCGGTGACGGCGGCACTATGGGAGATCCCGGTCAACCGGAAAGGCAGAGCATGACCAAATTACCAGAAATACACGTCGATTCGGTGCGCAAAATTTTCGACGACGGGAATCACAACGCATTTACCGACATGTGCCGTTTCGGCGGCAAGATGTATCTGTGCTTCCGCTCGTGTCCGGACGGACACATGGTGTTCCCCACCTCCCGCGTCGTCGTCCTCTGCAGCGGCGATGGAGTGGAGTGGGAGCAGGTGCATGCGTTCAGCGTGCCTGATCGGGATGTACGCGATGCGCATTTCCTGAGTTTCAAAGACCAATTGTTCGTCTACACCGGCACCTGGTACTGCGGAGATTTGGCGTACTGCGGAGATTTGGCGCCAGAGGGTAATTGGAGGCACCCCGAGATGAACCAGCAGCTTGGGTATGCGGCTGTGAGCGCCGACGGCCGCTCGTGGAGCGAACCGATCGCGCTGGAGGGAACCTACGGGCATTTCATCTGGCGAGCAGCGGCGCACGGCGGGACCGCGTACCTGTGTGGCCGGCGAAAGCGCGGGTTCGTCGAGCTGCAGGCCGACGATCGATCCTTCCACGAATCCGCTATGCTGGCAAGCGACGACGGGCTCATTTGGCGGACGCACGCCCTGTTTCAAACGACGCACGGAAACGAGACAGCTTTTCTGTTCGAGCCGGACGGTAGCGTGTTGGCGGTTGCCCGGTGCACTATGGATAGCTCACAACTCTGCCGCTCCAAACCGCCGTATTCCGAGTGGGTCCGAACCGACCTGGATTGCTTTATCGGCGGCCCGCTGTTGGTCAAATGGGGTGCCCGGTACCTGGTCGGGGGGCGCAAACCCTTCGAGCCGGTATCTGGCCGGTATCCGTTGAACTTCTTCACCGAGCCCGATGCCGTCCCACCGGACGATCCCCGGACGGTCCTGTACTGGTTGGATGGCGAGCGTCTGGTCGATGCCGCGGAACTGCCCAGCGGCGGGGACAACTCCTATCCCGGGTTCATCGAGCTCAGCCCCACGAGAGGGCTGCTTTCGTACTATTCCAGCCACGAGGGCAGCCGCTCGGGTGCCGCGCCCTGTTCGATCTACATGGCAGAGCTGAGCTTGAGAGAGTAAGGAGGCCAACACATGCGATTCTTCCGCCTTATCGCACTCGCCGTCTGCTGCCTGGCCGTCCGTCCGGGCGCCTTGCTCTCGAAGGAGGCCCCACAGCAGCCCAACCGGGTCGCCGGCCTGGAACCGGCAAACGGCACCCTCGTCCTGGTCCGGGACGGCGAGCCTGCCGCGACCATCGTGATCGGCAGGAACGCCACTCACACCGTCCGCTACGCAGTGAAGGAGCTGAACGAGCATCTCGAGCTCAGTACCGGCACTGAGCTTCCCGTGGCCGAGGACGGCCAGCCGATCACGGGACCGACGATCCAGGTGGGTACGACAGAGCTGACGGAGCGCTTGGGGCTGGCACCTCGCTATCTGGCGCCTGACAACTGGGTCGTGTCGCGCGCCGGTCAGGCCCTGGTGGTGAGCGGCGGCGACTCGGAATTCGACCCGGATCCAGCGTCCAACATTCTGCTCCCCTTCGGCACACTGTACGCGGTCTATGAGTTTCTCGAACGCGTCGTCGGTGTGCGTTGGTACTGGCCTGGCGAGCTGGGCAGGGTTGTGCCCGAACACGCGACGCTGGCTGTCGATGGAGTACGCTGGGGCGGCGCACCGACCTTCGACACGCGGTTCGCCTTCAACTCGTATCACGACGAGGCGGATTTCACCCACCTCGACATCTGGACCTGGTGGCGCCGCATGCGCTGGGGCGCGCCGGGTGGCAGCCCGATCGGCATGCACTCGTTCAACGACTGGCCGAGTCGCTTCGGCAAGCAGCATCCGGAGTGGTTCGCGCTGCAAGACGCCGGACACACGCTGATTCAGGAGGGCAGTATGGGCGGCCACGTCTGCTTCAGTGACGCGCTCGTGCTGCAGCAGACGATCGCCGACAAGCGGAAGGAATTCGACGAAAAGCCCTGGCGGCTCTACGCGTCCGTCATGCCCGGTGACAGCATGGGAGCGTACATGTGCCGGTGCGAGGACTGCCAGGCCGCCGTCGACCCGGACAAACCCAGCGGCGCGCGACACAGCGACTACGTCTGGAGCTTCGTCAACAAGGTGGCCCGCGAGATTCGAAAGAGTCACCCGGGGCGCATCATTACCTGCGCTTCGTACTCCGACTACTCGGCAATACCAGAGAACATCGATCTGGAGTCGAACATAGGGGTAACGCTGTGCATCGGCTCCAGTTCACAGAATCTCGCGACCGATGCGAACGCGAGAGCGTCCCATCTGGAGCGCATGACGGACTGGTCCGAGAAGACAGAGAACATCTATGTCTGGGATTACTGGAACAATCCGCGCTACGACAAGGGCACGTACGGCGCGCCGACCATCTTCCCGCACATGATTCAGGATTGGTTCGCGCTGGAGCGCGGCCGCGTGAAAGGGCGCGTGCTCGCGTTCACGAAGTACGACAGCGAGGGCATCGACATCACAGGCCACGGGAGCTGGGCGGACTGGATCTTCGACTCGCTCAACGTTTACATCGCCATGAAGCTGATGTGGAATCTGGATCAGGACGTCGATGCTATGCTGGCCGAGTTCTATGAAGAGTTCTACGGGCCGGCCGGTCCTTCGGTCCAGCAGTTCTATTCGGCGATGGAAGCGGCGTACATGGACCCCAACAACAAGTCCGAACTCTGGGACTACAGAAGTGTCTGGGGTCAGGTCTATCCCCAGGCATTCGTGCAGAAGACCATAGAGCATCTCAGAGAGGCAGAACGGGTTTCGCGGGGGCAACAGCCCTACCATGCACGCGCCGCTCGAACATTAGAAGGCTTCCTGCCCTTTGAAGCCGCGAGCAAGCGGTTGAGTGCCGCACTGCAGAGGGAGGTCGAGAACGACGCAATCAGTGTCAGGGCAACCGTCGGTAAGCCGATCGTCGACGGCAAGCTCACCGATACGTTCTGGCACACCGCAGCCGTGGCCGGGAACTTCTGCGACAGCTTCAACCGGGTGGATGTGCATGGTCAGACGGAGATGCGCTTCGGGCGGGACGATGAGAACCTCTACGTGGGGATTCGCGCATCGCTGAGCGGGCTCCCGCCCCGGCGCACGCTCCCGCCCGGGAGCGAGGACGACTCGATCTGGATGGCCGACGATAGCGCCGAAATATTCTTTGTCGAAGGCGTCAAGAAGTACCAGTTCGTGGTCGGGCCGGACAATATCTACACGGATAACTTTCACCCGGACAGGACTACGCCGTTCACGAAGGACATGATGAAATGGGATTGCCGTGGGGTGGTGTACGAGGCGTCAATGGGTGAGAACGAGTGGACGGCGGAACTGGTGATTCCGCTGGCATCGCTTGATTTGGCCCACCCCACGAAGGACAACCCGTGGCGCGCCAATTTCTGCAGGAACCATTTCTACAAGGCTGCCGGCAAGGATGGCTGGCAGCGTGAGCTCTCGACCTGGCGCCCGACGTTCGGTTCGTTCCACAACGTCGAGCGATTCGGCACGATGTGGTTCGAGTAGGATCTCCGGGGAGAAAAGAAGAGACGATGACAGACACCACTCAGGTATGGGATATCGGGACACGCAAGCAGCTCCTGTTTGACCGTCGCTTCGTCGAATCGTCCACAGGCCTGCAGTTCACGGTCAATCCCCCCTTGCAGCGCACACCTGTCAATCTGACGTCCCTCTCCGGTTTGCAACCAAGCAACCACTACCTGACAGTACTCGATGTCGATGGTCGTCTCTGGATGTATTACCACATGAGGCCGAGGGAGACGAGTGAGCCTGATCATCGGAATAGCATGTGCTCCCTAGCCTGGTCGGACGACGGCATCAACTGGGAGCTGGCGCCTGTGGACCAGTTCGAGGTGGCGGGGCTGGCTCACAACAACGTGGTCATGCCCGGTGCGGTCGGCACGCCGTTCCTCGATTCTAATGAGACATGCGGTTCTAGGTTTTGGTTCGTTGGCACGCTGGGCGAGCGCACCGAGCAGCCAGTCTGGGAGGAGGCCGAGGACACGTACTTCGGCGGCTACGACGCCCCCGACGGCAGCCGGCCAGTTCACGCCGGGCTGTACCTCCTCCACTCCGAGGATGGCCTATCGTGGCGCCGGCACAACGGAGTCGTCGTTCCCTTTCGCTGTGACTCGCAGAACCAGGTCTTCTACGATGCCGGCGCCGGCTCCTACGTCGCCTATCTGCGCGGTGCGTCGCCGGTCCCGGGAAGAAGGCGCACGGTCGCTCGTTTGACCTCGCCCGCGCTCACGCAGTTGCCGTTCAATTTTCATGAGGACACGACGCTGCCCAGGAGCCCGGTGGGGCTTTACGACCGGTTGCCGCCGCAATGCGCCCCTTTCGTCATGGAGTGTGACGAGCGCGACCCGCCGGCCACGGACGTCTACACGCCCTGTGTCAACTCCTATGAATGGGCCGATGACGCCACCTTTGCCTTTCCAACACTGTACCGGCATTACGAGGGGCAAGACAGCCACGGGCGAGACGACCGCGGTCAGAAACAGAATGCCGGCCCGCTGGAGGTGCAGCTCGCCGTGAGCCGCGACGGCGTCACGTTCGAGCGGTTCCGTACGCCATACGCTGGCCTTGGCCTGATGGACGAGCCCCAGCTCGGGGGATCAGTCTATATGGGTGTAGGGCTGGTCCGGCGGGGGAACTACATCTACCAATACTACGCCGAGGGAGCGTGCACCCACGGTTACTACGACCGCGACGTGTACATCTGGCAGGCCAAACAGCGTTTGGACGGTTTCGTCTCGGTCGATGCAGGGCCGAATGGTGGGTGGTTCGCGACGCCACCGATCGAGTTCGCGGGGAACGGTCTGCTGCTGAACATCGACTGCAGCGCCATGGGCGAAGCGTGGGTCGAGCTCCAGGACGAAAGCGGCAAACCGTTGCCCGGCTACACGTTCGAGGACGCCGTGTCGGTCGACCGGAACGGTGTCGCGCAGGAGGTCTGGTGGCGGGGAGGCCCCGACGTCGGCTCGATGAGTGGCCGGCCTGTCAGGTTGAAGATCAAGATGCGTTCGGCGAAGCTCTACGCGTTCCAGTTTGTGGAGGCCAGCTGATGAATGGGCGCGACGGCGGCGATTCCACGACAGACGACCTTCGTCGCAACAGACTGCTTGGCTTCGCGGCCGCAGTACTATTTCAGCAACAGAAGTCTGCGCGAGTCCACCAGTTCCCCCGCCTGCAGCCTATACATGTACACGCCACTGGCGAGTTCACGTCCGTGCTTGTCCCGACCGTCCCACGTGACCGAGTGATCCCCTGCATCCAGTACCGTGCTCAGCAATCTCCGGGTTTTCTGACCAGCGAGATTGTAGATCGCGAGCTCAACATCACCCCGCGTGGGAACTGAAAACTCAATCGTGGTGTTGGGGTTGAAAGGATTGGGATAGCTCTGCTCCAGCCTGAACTCGTGGGGTACCGTGACCGGCTCCTCCATCACAGCGGTCATCGCCGCCAACGCCATCAACTCCGACAGCACTCTAATCCGGGCCTCGTCCGCCAGCGTGCGGTCGCGCTCACTCAGCCAGTTGGTCCCCTGGCCCGCCGACTCCAAGACACTCGCCGGCAGGCTCTCCAGCAACCGACGCGCCTCCTCCACCTCCGGACCCGTCATCCCCTGCGCAGACGCCTCCCGGATCGCCCGATCCAACATCACGAAATACTCGTAATCCTGCACCCCTTCCCGAGCCGCCGCGAGGTGTTTCCCGGCCGTCACCGAGACCTCGTCGATGAACAACGGCGCGTACGGATCATTGATGGTGAGATACTCGTTCCACGATGAGGCGCCGCCCGTGTCCGTCAGCGACCACATGTAGAAGGCTGTCGCTCCGTAGCGCCAGCTCGTCCACGCCATGAGCCTGCCCGCATACGGATCATAAACTCGACCCGTCCACGCCGTGTAGAACTCCAAGCCGATTCCCTGATCACGTTTGTTGACGAAGTAGTCGCGATAGTCCTCGCCCTTGCTCACGAAGGCCTGATAGTTCGGGCACAACACGTGGCACGCGTCAATCATCTCCTGATTCGCCTCGTTCATGTCCTCGTGGTTCACATCCTCCCAGATGCGGACCCCAGTATTCGCTTCCCGGATGGCCTTCGCCCACGCCAGAATGCGCTCATCCATCCAGGGCTCGTCAGGCTCATCCACCAGCAGCAGCGCCAGCTGCTCCGGCCGCACGCCCCTGGTCACCGCATGCTCCGCCCAGAACTGGACCCAGTCCTTCACCGCCGTCGTGAATTCCGGCGTGCCCATGGGCCACGACTCGAACTGATCGCCCACTTTCGCGAACACGAGGTACTGGGCGGCATCCGGCCACAACTCGATCCACGCATCGAAGTAGTCGGTGTCGGGTGGCGCCGTCATCGCCCCCGTCGCATCGTGCGTGCCCCTCGGTAGCGCCAGCTTGAGGCCCCATGGGGAGTCGACGCGATGTTCGCGCAGGTGCTCGATGAGCGCCAAGCGGTTCTGCTCTGTTATGAAGGGGAAATGACCGATCCGGTCCGTATAGTCCCACCCGCCCAGGTGTAGCGACTGCTTCTCCGGGAAATCCAGGGGATACAGGTGCATGACCAGCGGAAACCGCTTGCCCCCGGGGACACTCTCCACGATGACCTCGCCCTCATGCGTACCCGGTTCGACGTCCACCGGATGGAACGTCAGCCACACCTGCCGCGTCATGCCCGAGGGCACGCTCACCGTATACAGATCGTTCTCAGCAACTACCTCTGGCAGGGCCGCCGCCACCGGTACCCCGCGCCGCGTGTCCGTCCAGGCCACCTCGTGGACGGTCACATACTGTGGATTGTCGCCCCCAGGCAGGCCGCTCAAACGGAGCGTCACCTGCATCGGCTCGTCACTGCTGTTGCTCACGTTGAACGCCGCCGCCCGGTGTTCCTTCCGCATCAGGTGCACCTCGACGGCCAGTTCTCCCGCCGTATCCGGCGTGCTGATGAGGGGAAGCGGATCCCACAGATTCGAGCGCCAGAACGTGAGCGGCTCCAGACCCTTGGCGCGCCAGAGCCACGCCTGCGTGCGCAACACCCGTTCGTGCCACGCATTCAGCGGCAGAACCGCCCGAAAGCCGTCCTCGAACGCCGTGGCCAGCCCCAGATCCGCTTCGACGGCCGACAATTCGGCCAGCACATCGCCCCGCGTCTGCACCGGGACACCCTCTTCTTCCGCCGTTACTCTCAGGGCCTCGATGTCTCGCATGAGGCGCATCTGAATCCCGTCCTGGATGGCGATCCCGCCCGCATACGCCTTCAAGTCCCCGATGGCCGGCCCCGGTAGCGGCTCATCCATCCACTCCGGCTCTCCCAGGTAGACCTCGATCTCGTCCACGAACGTGAACGGCTCGTTCCACACCACCAGACCGACAAAGCGGCCGTGCGTCCGCAACTGGCCCGTCCAGTACCGATGCGTCACATACCCCGTCGTTACGGGCGAGCCGTGTTCCGCGCTCAATTCCACCAAATCCCCGATCTCATGGAACTGCCCGTCTTCATCCGCCGTGAGGATGCGGATCGCCTGCGGCCACCTCACGCCCGCCCTCCCTCCCGCCGTATGGAACGAAACACCCCGTATGGGCATCACCGTACCCAGGTCCAACGTCACGATCACGGGACTCTTATCCTGCCAGCCCACAGTCGACAGCTGTCCCCAGAGACTCTCCTGCGTTTCGAGTTGTACCCCATCCGTCAGTTGCTCGTAATCAGCGGCGTCCGTGCTCAGCCCGTAATTCGGCCCCGGCTCCAGCGTGTAGCTCGCCCCGAAGGCGATGTTTGCGCCAGGAGGGTCCGCGGTGTCCTGTGCGCATGCCAGTCCGGCCATCAACAACGCTACTGCTGCCAATGTCCTTTTCATCCCTTGTCCCTCGCTACCAGATGAATGCTTCTTCCTCAACACTCTCCAGGCTACAGTATTTTGATTCGAGCAAAACAAACAATGGGACCTTATAAGAAGACTCTTGCGTATAGACAAGGTCGGAGAGGTTGATGATATCCATCGTTTGTGGGCGGCCAGAGACTACAGCGCGGATATGGCGTACCTTCCCATTGCCGCAGCCCAGGAGTATCGTGACTACTACCAGTGTCTATGAACGACAGGAAGAAAATCACGGCAATCATAACGGAATACTTCCCCAACTCGCACGCCGATGTCATCGTCACCAAGTTCCTCAAGGGCTTTCCGACCGACGAGGGGCTGCTCGCGCCGAGGGTGGACGTGGCCTCGATGTATATCGACCAGCTTTCAGACCGCGACATCGGCAGCCAGATCTCCGCCGAGCACGGCGTGCCGATCTTCCCAAGCATTCGCGCCGCTTTGACGCTGGGTGGCGATTCCCTGGCTGTCGATGGGGTGTTGCTGATCGGCGAGCACGGTGACTACGCCTGGAACGAGAAAGAGCAGCATCTGTTTCCGCGCAAGTACTTCATGGAGCAGATCTGCGGGGTCATGGCGACGAGCGGTCGCGCCGTTCCCGTCTTCAACGACAAACACCTCTCCTACAACTGGCACGACTGCCAGTGGATGTGCGATCGCGCCAGGGCGCTCGGAGCGCCGTTCATGGCCGGCTCGTCGCTGCCGGTGGCGTGGCGCAGTCCGTGGCTGGAGCACGAAAAGGGCGTGGAGCTGCAGGAGGCACTGGCGGTCGGTTTTTCCGGGCTCGACATCTACGGGTTTCACACCCTCGAGGTGTTGCAGTGCATGGTCGAGCGCCGGCGCGGTGGCGAGACCGGCGTGGCCGCGGTGACCTTTCTCGAGGGCGACGCGGTGTGGAAGGCGGCGGCGGCGGGAGTGTGGTCGCGCGAACTCGCCGAGGCGGCCTGCGATACCATCGACGAGAAGCCGGACGGCAGAATGGAGGATCATTGTGAGATGCCGGCACTGTTCTCGGTCGAGTATCGCAACGGACTCAAAGGCTCTGTACTCATGTTGAACGGATACGTCACCTCTCTCGCGTACGCTGCGCGACACAAGGACGGCATCCTCGAAGCGGCGGAGTTTCATTGTCAGAGTCACGGCGGCGGCGGCTCGCCGCACGCCCACTTCAGCTATCTCAGCCTGAACATCGAAGAGATGTTCGTCACCGGTCAGCCGACCTACCCGGTGGAACGGACGCTGCTGACGAGCGGAATGCTGGAAGCGGCGTTGACGTCGCGCTACGAGAATCACCGTCGGCTCGAGACCGATTGGCTCGACGTGGCGTACGAGTCGTACGACGAGCTGCGCTGGAGGCCGACAGGTTCGCGACCGTCCGGTGCATGTCTTGAGCCGTGGCCGCCAACGGGATGAGGCGAACGTCCGACAACTCGCTCCACAGCCTGCCACGCTAATCGCACCGCATCCCGCCTGTATCTTGTTCCTCCCCCGACAGTTGCATATGATCATTGATCATAGTGCGTTTGGCAACATCGACTATTCTCGCGCAGCCAGCCGAGCCTGGACATTCACAATCCGACGGGAGCTGCCAGATGACGACAGGAATGTTCCTGCTCATCTTAATTGCCCTCGCTCTCAATGCGCGCGACGCTTCGGGCGTGATCGTCTACCGCATCGGCGCGCCTTTTACCGCAGCGGAGAAGGACAGTCTGGAGGGGCTCAGTATCGACTTCCGGGACATCGCGTGGTCGGCCTCGCAGTTCGAGGAGGCCCTCGAGCCAGACTCGTTACAGGCGGGTTCTCTGCAGCCCAACTTCTTCGACGAGGACGAAAACATCGCTGCGACGCTCTTTTCCAGAGATGGCTTCCTGGCAGCAACCGGAACAGCTATTGTCTCGGATGACCGGGTGCACTCGCTGATCGATCAGGATCCGCGAACGGCTTACACTTGGCCAGCCATCGCACCAGAGGTCTTCAACAAGTTCACTAGGCTCAACTGGGTTTACCTCGATCTGGGTGGGCGCTTCTCGATCAGGGAAGTGGCGTTCCGACCTCTGGCAGACAGACCAGAGCATTTCGTGACCCATTTCAAGATTGAAGTCAGCGGAGAACGGACGAGAGTTCCGGACCGGATCCCGAATTTCACGCGACTAGTCGAGGTAAGGGAAAACACGGATCCCGACGTCAACGTCACTCTGCTACACCCGGCAACAGTCAGGTCTATGCGCTTGGGGATTTTTCGCACTACGCAAAAGGAGATTGGGATCGCCGATATCGAGATTTTCGGCGGAGGATTTGTGAGCCCGGCGTCGTACGAATCGGATGTGATCGCGCTAGACGACACCGCCAGTCTGGGCGAGATTCGCTGGTCGGGGCGGCAGGATCCCCATGCCCGGGTCGCTATCCGCACCCGGGCGGGCAATGACCCGCAGCCGGTCATTTTCTGGGAAGCCCGCCCCGAGCAGCAGGACAGCATCAAGTTTCTGCAGGGCGGCGGCGACCTGAGCCTGACGGAGTACAAGCGCCAGTACGAAAAACTCACTAAGCTTTTCAAGCCGCGAGACGAGGCGGACTGGGTCAGTTCGGATACGGAGAACTGGAGTTTCTGGTCGTCCCCGTATGCGTTCGAGCATCCCGGGGTTGCCTTCGTATCCCCAGGGCCGCGGAAATACTTCCAGATCAGAACGGATTTTTCATCGACTATCGAAGACGGGGGCAAGATCGACTTCATAGAAGTCAAAGCGTCTGTACCGCCGCTGGTTCGCGAACTGGTAGGGGAGATTTACCCGATAGAGACTGCGGTGGGCGAGCCGACGCATTTCACCTATTACATCAGTCCGACGATCCACTCCACCGACATCAGCTTTGACGGGGTGGAGATCTCGACGCCGTCAGGGGTGGTGTCGGTCGATTCGCTGCGCATAGACGCGGTCGATCACGACGATTTCTCGTGGACTATCCACGAAGACGGTCTTGGGTTTGAGGTTCTGCTCCCGCGCCGGCTGAAGCCGACTGACAGCGGTGCGCTGGTGGAGGTGGTGTTCACCGCTCCGGTACTGAGAGAAGTGGGCAACCAGTTTGCAGGCAGAGTGTTCGACACGGAAAGGCCGCACGAGGTGCGGCAGCGGGTCGTGCCGGGCAATGCTGCCGATGAGATCGAAGGCGATCGTTTGTCGGTGAGAACGGCTCTGAGCGAATCGCTGGTGTTTTCGCCTCGGATCTCGCCGAATCCGTTCACGCCGAACGGCGATGGGGTGAATGATGTGGTTGACATCTCGTACAAGCTCCTGCGGGTGACGTCAGCGGTGCCGGTGTCGCTCGAGATCTACGATCTGTCGGGCCGGCTGGTGAGGCGGGTGTATGAGGGGGAGAATCCGGTGGGTGAGTACAGCCACGTGTGGGATGGCCGGGACGACTCGAACGGGCTGGTGCCGCCGGGGCTGTATCTGTACCGGCTGGTGGTGGACGTGCAGTCAGGGAGGGAGATCAGCAGCGGCGTCGTTTCAGTAGCCTACTGATTAGCGGTGCTGTCACGAAGCAAGGAGAAAGAAGTGCGCTCATCGGCATTTTTGCTCCACTCGATAAGAATCCGAGTGCCTCGCGGCGTAAGTACGTTGCCACAAGGTGAGCGCCGCGAGCCGGGATGGGTCGACGCTCAACTGATAACGGACTTGTGCCGCGCGGCACTAATCTGTTCCGCGTTGACGTTGTCGGCGGTAGGTCAGTGCTGGGGACAGGAGGGGTATTCGCTGGAGTCAGGCAAGGTGGTCGTCGATTCCAGGGAGCATTGGGAACGCTGGCACTCCGCTGCCAACACGGTCCAGATCAGCGATGAGGGCGTGAAGCCCTCCTTCATCCGTAAGCACACGAGCCTGGAGATAGATGGCGAGGAAGTCGTCGTTCCCGGCATCAACGCCGCCCTCAATGCCAATGCCGCCGAATTCGGCGGCGGGATATTAGCTGCCGGATCCAATCGCCCGAGCGACATCGACCTCATGGATGGCAGGATGGACACCTACTGGGGACCGGACACGTCCGATCTGTTGGAAGACTGGTGGGTGCAGATCGATCTGGGGCGGACGGTATCTGCCACCAAGATCATCCTCAAGTTTGTCGGGGAGGAGCTGGGAGACCCTTTTCTGCAGTTCAAGGTGACGACCTCTCAGGGAGAAAAAACCATCGGTCCGCGTCTGTTCCGTACCCGCTTCACCACGGACAAACCGATCAAGAACGAGCGGGTAATCGAGATCGATCTGACCAAACAGCCGGCGACGAAGTGGCCCAATACAACCGGCGACTTCACCGGCGACATCATCCGGTACGTCGGAGTCGGGATCACGGACAGCGATTACGGCAAGGCGAGGCAGGTTTCCCAGTCCGAATACGAGAGCCTGCCGTCCGACCGGCAGGGAGACATAGAGTACTTCCGGCGTGACGCTTCCGGGAGGGAAAGGCTACTGCGAGGGGGGAAGGAGGATTGGGACGCTCTGGCGGGCACGGCGAGGCAGGGGCCGGTGGTCTACTACCGCCGCGAGGTTCCCAGACTGGCCGAGATCGAGGTCTGGGCTATTGGCGACAACATCGGCACGGGAGTAATTGCGCGGGGAGGCAGGGTGACGAGCGTCGACAACAACGGCGCTGAAGGCGCGGTGGTCGACGGAGACTACTTCGGTGACGTGCCGTACTGGCCCGCCGTAGGGGGCTTCAACCCCAGTTTTCTTCCGCCGTCAGAGCCGGTGGATATCGAGCGCCAGCTGATCATAGATTTTGGCGGCGCTTTCTTTCTGGACAATATCAGGGTGCTGCAGATATTCGGCAAGTCGACGTGGACCAGTCCATTTCCCGAATACAGAATCCAGCTCTCCGACGGCTCCACCAATGCCGGCGGCAGCCTGGCCTGGAAGACTGTGGGGTCGGTCAAAAGTCTCAACATTTCCTCGGGTCCGACCAGCGAGAGGTACAACGACTTCAAGTTTCCGCTCACCAAGGCAAAGTTTTTCGCGTTCACCTACCGATTGTGGCCCAATGATGGGTCGGCCGAGTTTGTCGCCGACTCATTCGGGCTGTCGGAGGTCCAGTTTTTTGGCGAGGGGTTCCTGGCGGAGTCGCAGATCTCGTCTGAGTTCGGAGGGGAGTCCCCGTTCATAGAGCTGGCGGAGACCCCTCAGAACCTGGCTTCCATCGAGTGGGAGGCCGACGTGCCGCCGGGTACGAATCTCATCTTACAAACCCGAACCGGCGATACGGTCGAGCGCATAACCCGCTACTACAAGAAGAACGGGGATGAATACCCGGGCACCGAAGAGGAGGCGCGCGCGGCCTGGAAATCGGACAGTACGTGGTTCGGGGGGGAAGCTGCGGTGGGCCCGGCCATACCCGAGACGATCCCGGGCAGTGACTGGAGTGGCTGGAGTCAGCCCTACTTCGATTCAGGCGAAAAGATCACCTCGCCCAGTCCCAGGAAGTTCGTCGCCATCAGGACGACCTTGCTGACGGAAGATCCCATGGCAGCGGCCACGCTGCGTTCTGTGGCGCTGAACTTCGTGAGGCCGGTGGCCGGCACGATCGTGGGCGAGGTGCTGCCCTCGCGTCTGGAGGAGATCGGCACGAAGCAGCAGCTGTCGTATTTCATCCGCTCGACCTTCGAGTCGGGCAGCAGGGGGTTCGACGAGATCCTCATCAAGGCGCCCGACGGCGTCGACATGACGCTGCAACAGGTGAGTGTAGACGTGACGGGGCAGGAAGCCGTAACGTATACGGCGGAGAGCGAGGGGTTCGAGGTGGTGATGGAGACGGATTCGCTGTGGGTGCGTCTGCCGGCTGCGATCAAGACGACGAGTGGATCAGCGCTGGTGGAGCTTCAGTTCGAGGCGACCATATTCGTGTACAACACGTTTTTCATCGGCTCCCTGGGGCACTCGGAGTTCGAGAACTCGTGGCAGCGGGCGGATGACGGCGATGCCAACGGGGTTGTGGACAGCGAGACGACGGTGGTGTTGGCGCTGGAGCGCGGCGAGCTGCTGGGGGATCTGCAGGTCGATAGCGGGTTCACGCCCAATGGCGACGGCATCAACGACGAGCTGGAGGTCAGTTTTTCGCTGATGCGGGTGCTTGCTTCGACGCCGGTTCAGGTGGAAGTGTACGATCTGAGCGGCCGGCTGGTGGCGCGGATAACTGAGGAGACCATAACGGCGGGTCGTCATACGGTGGCGTGGACGGGAGTTGATCAGTCGGGAGCGATCGTGCCACCGGGGATCTATCTGATGCGCATCGACCTGGATGTGCATTCGACATCCAAGAAGAACACCTCGGTCCATCGATTGGTGCACGTCGCTTATTGAGGCTAGTCAGGAGAAGCCATGAGATCGGCGGCATTTTCTCTCAACTCAATCAGAACTGCCCTGGTCTGTTCCGTGTTGACATTGTTTGCGGCGGGCGTGTGCCGGGGAAGGAGGGGTATTCGCTGGAGTCAGGCAAGGTGGTCGTCGATTCCAGGGAGCATTGGGAACGCTGGCACTCCGCTGCCAACACGGTCCAGATCAGCGATGAGGGCGTGAAGCCCGCCTTGATCCGTAAGCACACGAGCCTGGAGATAGATGGCGAGGAAGTCGTCGTTCCCGGCATCAACGCCGCCCTCAATGCCAATGCCGCCGAATTCGGCGGCGGAATATTAGCTGCCGGATCCAATCGCCCGAGCGACATGACCTCATGGATGGCAGGATGGACACCTACTGGGGACCGGACACGTCCGATCTGTTGGAAGACTGGTGGGTGCAGATCGATCTGGGGCGGACGGTATCTGCCCCCAGGATCGTCCTCAAGTTTGTCGGTGAAGATCTGGGAGACCCTTTTCTGCAGTTCAAGGTGACCACTTCACAGGGACAGAGAACCCTCGATCAGCTTGTTTTCCGGACACGCTTCACCACGGACAAACCGATCAAGAACGAGCGGGTTTTCGAGATCGATCTGACCAAACAGCTACCGACGAAGTGGCCCAACGCACTGGGCGATTTTACCGGCGACATTATCCGATACGTCGGGGTGGGGATCACGGACAGCGACTTCGGCAGGGCGAGGGTTGAGTAGCCGGAGCCAGTTGCCCAGCTCCGGCCCTCCCCAGATCCGGACTTGGAGATTTCCACCATCCGGCTCCTCTGCTGATATGGCTCGCGGTTCTAACCACTCGACAGCTGGACGACGCGGCGGGGTGGCGGGAGCGGGTAATCCCGAAGCAGGTCCTCGAATCGCTCCCAGTTCAGGCGACTTCGCTGGCTACGGCGATTCAGCCACTTAAACCATGCGCGCTTCGTGTGCTCGACGAGCCGGACAAGGCTGCCGACATTGCCGTTCACCCCGAAATAGTTGTAGTGGCCTTCCAGTCGCTTGGTGAGGGCGGCGTGCTGTTCAGGAATCGACAGGTGTCGATGTTGCCGACACCATGTATACACGGCCCGGATGGCCCGCTTCCGTCGTGCACGCTTGGTCTTGTACGCCAGCACCCATCGACCTGTACGGGCTCGATACCAGTAGCACGTAAACCCCCAACAGGTCGAAGGAGCCCGGCCCCTTCCCTTTCGTCTGGCCCTGTGAGGGGCGTGCGAAAGGAATGAGCCGTGTTTTGTCCGGCCGCAGGCGCAGCCCATACTTCCCCATCCGCTTGGGCAACACCTCCTGCACACGTTGCGCGTCGTCCTGTCGTTCGAAGCCGATCACAAAATCGTCGGCGTACCTGATCAGGTGCGCCTTTCCGCGTAAGCGCGGCTTGATCTCGTCCTCAAACCACTGATCCAGCACATAGTGCAGAAAGAGGTTCCCGAGCAGCGGAGACAGAGCCGACCCCTGGGGCGTGCCACTATCCGGCGTCAAAAACTCCTCGCCGTCGAGCACCCCCGCGTGCATGCACTTCCCGACGAGCCGGGTGATCGACCCATCGGGAATCCGCTGCTGGAGGATCTCGCGAAGTTGAGTCCAACTCACACTATCGAAGAACGACTCAATATCCGCCTCCAGCACCCAGTTCGCCTCGCCTCTCATACCCGCCCGATCCAGTGCCCGCAGTGCATCATGGGCACTGCGCCCCGGCCGGTAGCCGTGAGAGCAGTCCCGAAAGTCCTGCTCGTAGACGGCCGACAGCACCTCGCTCAGTGCCCCTTGGACCAACTTGTCCTCGAAACACGCGATGCCGATCGGTCGCGTCTCACCACGCTGTCCTTCCTTGGGGATGTGGACCCTCCGCAGGGGCTGATGACGCCACCGCATGCTGCGCAGTCGCTGGTGCAGGTCCCGAAGATTGCTCTCCAGTTCCTGCCCGTACTGCGCCTTGGTCACGCCGTCGGTGCCAGGGGCCACGTTGGGCCGCTGGCGTTCATACGCCCTGCGCAGAGCATCCACATCGATCAGGTGGGCGAGCGAGTGAAACTGGCCGCGCGGCTCGCGCCTCGCTCGTTCCGCTACCTTCAAGAGTCCCAGGGACATGTCCCCCGATGTCGATGCATCGGTCATGATACCCTCCTGAAGTTCATACCAACGCGGGTTACCTTCGCTTGCCCGGGTCCGGTGCCGACCGTTCCCCGAGGTCTTTGCTACTTTGCAGCCCTCCGACTCCCTTGCTTCATCGGTCGCGGCTCCGGTTCCCCTCGCCAACGACCTACCACGGTAGGGACGGGTGTTCGTCGCCGCGTCCCGCGTGCGTCCTCCGACGTGGGACACGCTGGAGACTTTCATACGGCTCCCCGGACCGGATCACACCGTGGAAAACAAGGGCCTCCCAGTTTACTTGGATCATCCTCTTCGAACGTGCCATGGTCATCCACTCCGCCGGTGCGCCGTCGCCTCGCCCACTTCTACCCGGTGACGACACTGCTGCCTTCCAGAAACCGAACCCCTTGGGCTCTGCCGGGACGATACTTTCTTTCGGAGCTGCAACCCCACGGCCCACTCGCTCGCTGCCTTACGCATCACCCGCCCCGTTACCGGGACCGGCGCAAAGGCTCGCTTCCGGCCTGCCGGGCTCAGCTTTGGCCGGGCGGGTTTTGCACCCGCTGGATGACAAACGATATTTCCGGAAAGGTCTCACCTCCTTTCCTTCCCTATCGACCAGCATTGACTGGTCGCTTCCAGGTTTCCCAGTCCGAATACGATAGTCTGTCAGCCGACCGGCAGGGAGAGATAGAGTACTTCCGGCGAGAGGTGTCGGGGAAGGTGAGGTTGCTGGATGGGAAAGAGGATTGGGACGCTCTGGCGGGCACGGAGAGGCAGGGGCCGGTAGTCTACTAAAGTGATCGGCGTCAACTAGAAATTCCCTCTGACGACAATTAGAATTCCCGTTCTGGGTTGGGGTTGTACCTCTTTCGTAGCCTGTAGAGGGCACGGTCTGAGCGGGTAAGCACATGGGCTGCAGGACACCTCCCGCACTGGCAAATTATCCACATCCGTGTTGCGCTCCGGGACGGCGTCGTCCCGACCGTTGGCCTGGGGCCGGGCTAGCCACGAACTCTTCGCCCCGTCAGGCGGCACGACGCTTCTTTTTCGACGCCTCCAGCCGGTAGCTGGAGATGTTGAGTTCGAGGATAACGCTGTGGTGGACCAGGCGGTCGATGGCCGCCGCGGTGGTCATGGGGTCTTTGAAGATCTCCTCCCATCGGGAAAACGGCAGGTTGCTGGTGATCAGGACACTGCCGCGCTCGTAGCGGTGCGCCAGCAGGTTGAACAGCACCTCCATCTCCTGACGGCTGTGCTGGACGTAGCCGAGGTCGTCGATCAGGAGGGCGTCGAAGCGGCCCCACTGCTTGAGCACCCGCGGCAGGACGAGATCGCGCTTGGCGGCCAGCAGCTCCTGCACGAGCACGTCGCAGCGCCGGAACAGCACGCGGCGCCCGGCGTAGATCAACTCCAGACCGATGGCACACAGCAGGTGGGTCTTGCCGCTGCCGGGTGGGCCGAAGGCCAGCACGTTTTCGCAGCGGTCGAGAAAGGAGCCCTCGATGAGGGCGTTGACGAGGGGGTCGATCTTGCGGGGCAGTCGCGTGCGCTCGAAGGTCTCCAGGGTCTTGTCCAGGGGCAGGTGGGAGGCCCGCAGGGCGCGCTCGATGCGGCGCTGGCGGCGCACGTCGCGTTCCTGGTCGACCAGCGCCAGCAGGAACTGCTCGTAGCTGGCCGAATCGGCGCGGGCATGCTCGGCGACCTGCGGAAAGCCGCTGCGCATGGCCGGCAAGCGCAGCTCCTTGAGCCCGTCCTGCAGGAGCTTGCGCGTGTTTCGTCGGGTCATGGCGCCACCGCCTGTGCCAACGGGGGCGACGACAGCAGGCGGTCGTAGAGGCGCAGGTCGACCCGGTCGCACCTGGACCGAGGCGGCCGGAGCGTCGCTCCGGGCGCCGGCTTGCAGCAACTGCCTGACCCGCTCCGCGCTCAGCGGCTGCCGGGCGTCCAGCAACCGCTGCAGCAGCGCCTCGACGCGCTCCTGGCTCTCCCGGGCCGCCAGTTGAAGAATCAGCAGATATTGGCGGCTGGCCGCGGTATCGCTGTGCGTTGCGCGCAGGCTATCGTAGGCGAGCCGGAAACGCGTGGTCGGAAACAGGTCGTCGCGGTACCGGTAGTGGGCGAAGGCACCGGGTTTGCGCACCAGCGAGTCGATGACGTGGCGATACTGGATGCAGTGCCCGCCCTTGCCGCGCAGCCGCGGAATCCGTTCGAGATGGCGCTGGGCGTAGTAGACGTCGACATGGTCCGCGTACAGACGCACCTGCACGCGTTCGCCGATCAGGCGGCTGTGGACCGAGTAGGTGTTGTCCTGCACCCGGATCGTACTGAACGGGCTCACCCGCACCTCCAGCCGCTTGAAGTCGTCGAGCCGTCGAGCCGGCAGACGGCGCACCACCTCCAGCTCCTCGGCCAGCTTCTCCTGGCGTCCGGCGTTGCGCTGAGTCAGTATCGTGCGCAGGAAGCCGGCATACTCGTCCCTGGAGACGAAGTCGCGGCTGCCCCGCAGCATCAGACCCTGCTCGACGGCCCGGACGAAGCGATAATGTCCCTGCTCCACGTCCCCGTTTTCGTGCGGGCTGCCCGGGTGGGTCTTGCGCCCTTCCAGGCCGTAGTGAGACAGCAGGGCGTCGAATCGACGCGTGAAAGGGGTTGGGGTGGCCGAGCTTATGCACGGCCGCACTCAGGCAGTCGGTCTGGTGAGCCCGGGGCACGCCCCCCAACTCCCACAAGGCGTCTTGCAGACCGGCGCTGAGCGCCTCGAAGCTCTCGGAGAAACAGATCCTGACCGTCTCCCAGTTGGAGTAGGTGAGCACGAAGTGGTAGAGCAGATGGTTGAAGGGACGGCCCTGGAGGGTGACGCCCAGGGAGCTCAGGTCCGTGAAATCCGACTGCCCCAGTTGCCCGGGCTTGTGAAGCTGGGGGAAATACGCCTCTTTGGCCGGACCCTCCAGGGCGCGCCAGACCTTCACCCGGCGCTGAAGGGTGCGCAACTGCCCGTCGGCAAACGCGCCGGGGTGCTGGCGCTGCAGGTACTCGAACAACTGCTTGGCCTCCAGGCCCGGGTTGTGGTCGAGCAGGTCCTTCAACTCCGGCCATACCTGCTCGAAGGGATCGACCCGGGTGCGCCACGTAGGCTCGGCGGCCAACTGGCTCGGCAGCTGCCCCGCATCGCGGTACTTACGCGCGGTCTTCTCGTCCATGCCGGCCTTGGCGGCGGCCACGGCCAACGTCTTCTCGGTTCGAATCAGCTTCATCAGTCTCCTCACTTGGGCGTCGGTAACCATTTAACCTCCAGTGTTTACAGGGGGTTAGAATAGGATACTGCCGACGCGGAAATCCGGGAATTCTACTTGTCGTCAGGCGGGAGAAATAATTGTCGCTGATCAGCCCAGGCTGGCCGAGATCGAGGTCTGGGCCATCGGCGACAATATCGGCACGGAAGTACTGGAGCGGGGCGGCAGCGTGACCGGCTGGGAGAATAACGACCAGGCAGGGGCCGTGGTAGATGGGGACCTCTTCGGCGAGGTGTTGTTCTGGTCTGCCCAGGGATCGTACGATCCCGACAGGTTGCCGATTTCGGCTCCGCCGGATGCAGAGCGCTCGTTGTTCATAGATCTTGGAGGCTCCTACTTTTTGGACAATATCAGGGTACTCACGGCCCTCCAGCCCCCAGGCCCGTTCAGAGCCTACCGAATTCAGCTCTCGGACGGCTCCACCAATGCCGGCGGCGAACTGGCCTGGAAGACGGTAGGGTCGCTCAGCGACATCGTGTGGGGGCAAAATTACCACGACTTCAAATTCCCGCTCACGAAGGTCAAGCATTTTGCCTTCACCTACAGGCTCACCCACTACTCCGAGTTCGAGCCAGGGCAAGGGAGCCACGGGCTGTCGGAGCTCCAGTTTTTCGGGGAAGGGTTCCTGGCGGAGTCGCAGATCTCGTCTGAGTTCGGAGGGGAGTCCCCGTTCATAGAGCTGGCGGAGACCCCTCAGAACCTGGCTTCCATCGAGTGGGAGGCCGACGTGCCGCCGGGTACGAATCTCATCTTACAAACCCGAACCGGCGATACGGTCGAGCGCACAACCCGCTACTACAAGAAGAACGGGGATGAATACCCGGGCACCGAAGAGGAGGCGCGCGCGGCCTGGAAATCGGACAGTACGTTCTTCGGGGGGGTTGTCGTATTTCATCCGCTCGACCTTCGAGTCGGGCAGCAGGGGGTTCGACGAGATCCTCATCGAGGCGCCCGACGGCGTCGACATGACGCTGCAACAGGTGAGTGTAGACGTGACGGGGCAGGAAGCCGTACGTATACGGCGGAGAGCGAGGGGTTCGAGGTGGTGATGGAGACGGATTCGCTGTGGGTGCGTCTGCCGGCTGCGATCAAGACGACGAGTGGATCAGCGCTGGTGGAGCTTCAGTTCGAGGCGACCATATTCGTGTACAACACGTTTTTCATCGGCTCCCTGGGGCACTCGGAGTTCGAGAACTCGTGGCAGCGGGCGGATGACGGCGATGCCAACGGGGTTGTGGACAGCGAGACGACGGTGGTGTTGGCGCTGGAGCGCGGCGAGCTGCTGGGGGATCTGCAGGTCGATAGCGGGTTCACGCCCAATGGCGACGGCATCAACGACGAGCTGGAGGTCAGTTTTTCGCTGATGCGGGTGCTTGCTTCGACGCCGGTTCAGGTGGAAGTGTACGATCTGAGCGGCCGGCTGGTGGCGCGGATAACTGAGGAGACCATAACGGCGGGTCGTCATACGGTGGCGTGGACGGGAGTTGATCAGTCGGGAGCGATCGTGCCACCGGGGATCTATCTGATGCGCATCGACCTGGATGTGCATTCGACATCCAAGAAGAACACCTCGGTCCATCGATTGGTGCACGTCGCCTACTGACAGGAGCCAGTGCTTAGCAATGACAATCGGGACATCACCTCATAGAACTGTGGCCCTGCCCGTTCTGTCTATCGTTCTCCTCGGACTTGCGGCGACAGGCAATGGAGAGACGATCGTCTTCGGAGGTGGCCCGGGTTCCCGCGCCTGGGATCAGGAGTATTCCGAGAACGAGACAACGATCATCGATTTCGAAACCAATCCCGGTTCCATTCAACCTTCACAGAACGATCCTGAAGACAATATTTCCCTGAAGGTGATCAAACAGGAGGGGGAAATAACGTCGCAGAATGCGCACATCGTTCTCGGAGTCAAGCCGATTGAGTTGCCTGCCTTGCTGAACAAGATGGCGGACAACGAGAGCACGGCCTTCGAAGTCAAGCTCCCGAGGGCCACAGGGGTCCGATTCAGGTTTGATCTGGGCGAGAGTTTTGGAGTCAACAGGATCAGATTTTTCCCCCGCCAGGGGTTCGAGGAGTTCTTCCTGAGGGGTTACAAAGTGTGGCTGAACGACGGCAGCGAGGAGCAGACGACCGAGGCCGGAAATCCCGATTTCAGACTCTTCAGGACAGTCGAACGCAATCGCGACCCGGTCGTCGACATAGACGTGCCGCTGCAGTTCGTGCGTTACATACAGGTGCAGCAGGAAGTACGGGGGGCATGGGAGATCGACGAGTTTCAGATCTTCGGCGAAGGTTTCGCATCTGCTGCTGCGTACACTTCGAATGTGTTCGATGAGGATCGGCCCGCCGTCTTCGGCGGCATAACGTGGGCAAAGGAGACGATAGGAGAGCCTACCAAGGTATCTGCTACCGTATCCACCCGAAGTGGCAGCACGCCGGACCCGAGCGATAGCCTGGAGTGGAGCGGATGGTCTCCTCCCTATCCGGCCGGAGTGCGTACACAGATCGTATCACCTGCACCCCGCCAGTACTGGCAGTTTCGCGTTCTGTTCCAGAACAGCGACATCCTTTCGGCAGCGACGGTCGATTCGATCGCCGTGGAGGTCTCGCCAGCGCTGGCCGATTCGCTGCTGGGAGAGATATGGCCGCAGAGAGCCACGGTCGGGCGCAACACCGAGTTGACCTACACCGTCAAGAGCTTCAACAGTCGCGGGTTCGATCGACTCGAAATTGAGACTCAGGCACCGGTGGATGTGATCCGCTCGGTACAGATCGACGGAGACGATGTCGAGTGGGAAAAAACAGACATCGAAGGCGGTGTTCAGGTAAGTTTTCCCGCGATCAGAGGAGACAGGACCCTCACAGTGGTATTCGAGAGCATAGCGCTGCAGTACAACACTGTATTCGCCGGTAAGGTCTTCAACAGTTTGAGGGAGCAGGATCTGCCTCAATTGATCGTCGCCGGAGATGCGGCTTCAGATCCCCTCGCCAGCGGAGATGACCTTTCCGTCACGGTCCTGATCGCTGAGAATCTTATCCACCTCCTCGAGGTTGCCCCGGCTCCGTTTACGCCCAATGGCGATGGAGTTAACGACCAAGCCATTGTCACTTACGACATCGCTTACCTGACAGGCGGTACTCCGGTGTCGGTACAAGTCTACGACCTCGCCGGCAGCCTCAGAAGGGTGATCTACTCCGACCTCGACATCAGTGGAAGATATCAGAGAGTCTGGGACGGCGCGGACGACAACGGACAAATGCTATCGCCGGGAGTCTACCTCGTGCGCGTGGAAGTCGCTGCAGATACAGGTAAGGAGAGCAAGACTGCGATCGTGCCTTTGGTCTATTGATTGTTCGCAATTACTCGAAAGGTAGGAGGGAGTCACATGGTGACCGGTCATACAATCAGAGCCGCGATGCGCCTGGTCGGTTCGCTGGCCATATGGTGCACCATCGTCTCGGCGATCCTGCTGTACAGTACTCGCTCGGAAGCCCAGGGTCCCGATCGAGATCGGATAACGGGGGTTCGCCGCGGCGGCGAGCTCACGTTCGAACCGACGGGGCCCGGCGTCCTGTTCGGCGCTCTAGACCCCGCGGTCAGGAAGTGGTACGTCCCACAGGAGCTGTTTCGCGAATATCAGTGGAAGCAGTGGGAGTACAGCAACTACGCGAGAGATCACTACACTCGCTATGTAACGACCAATCTCGAGGGGGACTACTTCTACGACATCTACGGTTCGTACATCACCAGAGGATGGCTGGTCTACGACTGGAGCCAGACCCAGCCCCAGCAGGGGGGAAGCAACCTGTTCAAGACCAAACGGTTCAACAGTTTCTTCAGCAATCTGGTCGTAGCCTCCGATCAGAAGGGACAGCACAATCTGGCCATCTCCATAGGCGATCAGATCCGATCGACCCTGACTCCGATGTCCTTCTCGAAGCCGGCGTTCGACGGCATCCAGATCGACTATCAGTCCGACAAGTACGAGGTCACGGCGCTCCTTTCCCGAGTCGGTTCGCCCGGAGGCGCCGGCCCGCGAAGCCCCACTGTTAACCAGAGGACGAGCTCGACGACCCTGACCGGCGGGCGCGCGACGGCCCAGGTTGGAGATTATCTCAAACTCGGCGCCAACTACGTGAGCGCCCACAACTCCTCTCAGCTCCTCGACGCCTTCGAGGACAGCCCGCGAAGCGGTTCGATCGTCTCCAGTCAGAACGCGGAGAACGTCACCCGGGTCTTCGTGCGACTCTCGGACGACTCGCCAGGGGACAACGAAGGCGGTACCTATCTGTTCGCGTGGGACATGATCATAGAGGCCGACGTCGAAACGATCGATGAAGCGGGGGATGTGAGTTTCGAGAGAGAGGTTGTCCGGGCCAGCGAAGTCGGGCTGATTCCCGCGCCCCGGGGCGGCTTTCAGCAGCTGGGGTTCTGGGAGGCGAGCGGCTCCGAGCAGATCGAGCTGGTCTACGACTTCTCGGTGGGGACGTACACCGGCCCGGATCCGTCAGAGATAAGAATGGTGACAGTCGAGCTGGTAGTCGCCAACGACTACAGAATCGAGATGACCTCGAACCGCCAGTTCGACAGGGATTTGGCCAACGTCTACCTGCTGGCTGCCAGGGCCGATGAAAACGTCAAGGATGGCTCCAACCTGACCGTCCTCAAGATCCCGTATGGTCTGCCGACGGCCACCGAAATATTCGGGGTCACACTGGAAGCGACCCGCCTCTGGGGATTCGACCTCTACGGAGAATGGGACCGCAGCGTGAGCTACAGGAAGTACCCCAACAGGGCGCACACAAAGCACCTGGGGACCTCTGACGAAGGCGATGGCTGGATGTTGAATATGTCGAAGATCGCCCATCCGTTCTTCTTCTTCGGCGAAGCCTACAGCATGGCCCACAACTACAACACCTCCGTCATAATGGCTAGGGGCGAAACCAACATAGACTACTCGGACAAGGGCAGATTCTTCTACGAGCTCGTCGACGACAACGACGATCAGGACAGGTTCCCCGACTGGCAGAGGATATTCCAAGACATAGACATCGAGGTGTTTCCCGGGTACGACGAAAACCTCGACTTCATATCCGATTTCAACCAGAACGACACCAGGGACCTTCGCAATCTCCTCCCGGACTACGACGAGCCGTTCTTGAGATACGGAACCGACAGGCCGGAATACCTGTTCGGCATTGACATGAACAACAACCTCTGGGTGGATCGGTTCGAAAACGACGATGAACCGGATTTCCCCTACCCCAGGGACCACGAGGGATACAACATCTACGGCGGTGTCAACGTGCTTCCCAGCATCAGGCTCACCGTCGGACGAACGGATGAGAAGTTGATCGCCGGCGAGGGGGAAAACAAGACCCACTACATGCTCTTCGTCCTGGAACAGGACTACCCGGGTCTCGGAAGGCTGAAGGTCTTCGAGAACATCAGAATCGCCAAGGACACCATACCGAACGGTCTTCGCCAGTGGAGCGAGATCGAGCGGCGGAACCTTCCAACCGGCGATCCCCTGGCGGCTCGCGACACGTGGATAAACTCCACGTTCATGAGCTTCAAGTACACGGCGATCGAGGATGTGAATTTCGTGAGTAAACTCAAATACGATCGCTGGCACCAAAACCAACGACAGCCCGATCTGCGGGAGAACTACACCTTCTTCGGTCTCATCAACAAGGTGGACCTCGAACGCAAGGTGGCCCGTGTCGATCTCATGCCGAGAATAAAGAACGAGCTCAGGCTCGAGTCTCCGCCGGGCAGATTCCATGCCAAGCGCAGGGAAGACACGGTGCGGCTCTCCCTGCTGGCGCGATGGCCGCTGTTCGCCTCCTCCTCCGTCCAGGCCGGTGTCGAGTACTCGATCTTCAACCAGCTGCGCAAATCCGAGACGGCGGTCAGGGAGGGACTGGTAGACGATTTCACCGAAATCGTCGGAGCGCTCCAGTTCACGAACAACACCAGCTACCTGGGTTACCGCCTGGTGACCAAAATGGGTATGAGATTGACCAGAAGATCGATAGATGACGAGACCGAGACGGGCAGAGTGGCCTTTGCCGCGGTATACGCCGGTCTTGATTAGCAGGAGCATCATACGGGATGATCGCGAGCTTGAATTTTTGTCTCTCCTACGGGAGGCCAGTGACGAAAGCGGGCAGCTTGACATTGACCCTCCTTTTGTCATACACGGGCTGCGCGTCGCACGAGGAGAATCCGACCGTCGCCCAGGTCGGGGACAGGGCGATCACAGCCCAGGACGTGCGGGATTTCATCGACAGATTGCCCGAGCATGCCAAGGGCGAAGAGGCCGGGAAGGAGCAGGTGAGAGACCATCTGCAGACCATGATCGACATGGAACTGCTGCTGATGGAAGCCCGAAGCCAAGGCCACGAGAGGAGTTCCGCCTACCTGACCAGGATGATCCGGATCAGGAAGGCGAAGCTCGTCAGTGAGTACGAGCGAAGAACGATCGACGCAACGGTAGAAGACAGTGAAGTAGAACAGTTCATAGACCGGGAGGGGCTCGCCCGCGCTGTCAGACTGGGCGACATCATGGTCGCCGACCTCGAGACGGCAGAGAAGGCCGCGAGGGAGATCGAGGGAGGGGCGAGCTTCGCGGACGTCGCGAGGAAGCTGTCGATGAACGAAGAGACCGCTGCCCGGGGCGGGGACATAGGCCGGTTCATCACCAGGGACGAGATGATTCCCGTCCTCGCCGACAAGCTGTTCGGGCTCGCGGTAGGCTCGGTGTCGGATCCGATTCGAATCGGTGACCGATACGCCGTCTTCAAGATCCTCGATGAGACGACCGCTCAGCTCAATCCGCGGCAGCGGATGAGAATCGCTGAAGAACTCGAACGAAAGAAGCGCGGAATCGCGAAGGCCGAGCTGGTGGCGGAATTGAGGGACAAATACCGCCTCGAGCCGGTCCGAGACGGCATAGCCGCTGCAGTCGAGGCACTGCGCACCGGTGAGGCGGCCGTCGGCCATGACCCATCTGCGATCGTCCTCTACCAGTACGACGGCGGAGAGATCACAGCTGCCGACCTCATCGCCGCGGCCAAAAGCCGCAAGGGCAATGTTCTGGAGACACTCCGCGACGCTGAGCAGGTGGTCTCCTTCGCCGAGCAGTACATCGTCCCGGACATGATGATTCAAGAGGCGGCTGTGCGCCTGGGGATCGATCGCGAAGAGAAGCTGGTCCAATGGCTCGAAGAGCAAGGGAAGCAGGAGTTGGCCAAAGGCCTCAGGGCCTCCGTGTTTGATGGAGAGAGTGTCTATCACCGAAGACGACCTGGTCCAGTACTACGAGGCCAACGCTGAGAGATTCCTGCATCTCGAACAGACCGAGGTGCAGGAGATCCTCGTGAGAACAGAATAGAGGCACTACGCTTGAAAGGGATGATCGAAGACGGCGCCGCCTTTGGCGACCTGGCGAAGAGACATTCGATTCGATCGCTCGAGGTGCGTGATGACGAGGGTCGGTTCCACGTGCACCATCACGAATCGCCCCAGTTCGGCGGTTTCGTGGAAGCCGCGGTCGAGGCCGACATCGGCGAGCTCACCGGGCCGGTTGAGGAGCGCGAGACCTTCGCCGAAGCTGAGATGAGGGTCAGATCTCAGCTCCAGACGCCGGAGACACCGGGACGCGTTCAACGAGTACATGGAAGAACTGCGCAGCCGCTACGAGTCAGAGGTATCAATCCACGAGAACAGGCTCCCGTCGGATTGTGAATGTCCAGGCAAGGCCGGCTGCGCGAGGATGGTTGATTGATGCTGCCAAACGCACTATGATCAATGAAAATATGCAACTGTCGGGGGAGGAACAAGATACAGGCGGGATGCGGTGCGATTAGCGTGGCAGGCTGTGGAGCGAGTTGTCGGACGTTGACTCGCGGAGGCGGGATCGGTGCGCCTGGATCATCGGGTCTTGTCCGTAAAACGGCCAGAAACCGATACATCGACCCTCCGCGCACGGGTAATACACGCCCGATCGTGCCGCTGCACCCATCGGCCCCTCAGTCCAGCCTCAAATTTCTGACTCGACAGCATCTCCCAGCCGACATACACTTCATGATTCCTCGTACGTTCACAGCGCCTGCGCGCGACAGAAGGAACACAGGGAAGCCATCCCTCACCAGTCGGAGATCTTGCTCATGTCAGCACAGGAGACAGTGAACATCGGCTCGAGACTGGAACTCATGGTGGACGAGCATCTCATCCAGTCCCTGGCCGGCGGAGCGCGGCTGAACCTTCACCATCCGGTACGCCGGGAGATCGTGTTCGAGACCAATGCGCGTTGGGAAGGGAATGCCTGTGGCTACCCATCCATCGTCAGCGACGGCGGACGCCATCGCATCTATTACCATGGCCTTCACTACCGGAACGGCGGGGAGCCGGCCCAAGCCTTGGACGATCATCCCGCGTGGCTATGCGTCATCGAGAGCGAGGACGGCATCCACTGGCGTCGGCCCGAACTGGGCCTGTTCGAGTTCGCGGGGTCCAAGGCCAACAACATCGTCCTAACGCCGGATGCCGTCGCCAAAGTTGGCGGCGATCCTGCGCACACAGCCGTCTTTAGGGATGATAATCCCGACTGTCCTCCGGACGCGAGATTTAAGATCGTGATGGCCGGCAACGAGTCCAAGGGGTTGTACCTGCTGAAGTCCAGTGACGGCTTCCACTTCTCACTGATGGGCGAACAGCCTGCGATCACACAGGGAACGTTCGATTCCCAGAACCTGATGTTCTGGGATCCCGTGCGACGAGAGTATCGGGAGTATCACCGTGGCGTCAGAGAGGGCGTTCGCGACATCATGACGGCCACGTCACCCGACCCTCTGCACTTCCCAGAGCCGAGATGGCTCTCGTATCCTGACGCTCCCATAGAGCAACTGTACAACAACCAGATCGTCCCGTATTACCGCGCGCCGCACATCTTCATGGGCTTCCCGGCGCGCTACACAAAGCGCGAGTGGTCCGATCCGCTCTACGAGGTGCCCGGTCTGGACGAGCGACTGGCGCGGGCCAAAGCCCATGAGCGGCGCGGCGCGGCCATCACTGACGCTCTGTTTATGACCAGTCGCGACGGACTCAGCTTCAAGCGCTGGCCCGAAGCGCTCATCCGCCCGGGGCCGCGGCTGCGGGAAAGCTGGGTCTACGGGGACAACTACGTGTTCTGGGGAATGGTCGAGACGCCGTCAGCCACCGAGGACGCACCCAGGGAGATCTCGATGTACGCGTGCGAGGGCTACTGGGAGGGCATCTCCAACAGCGTCCGGCGATACACCTTCCGTCAGGATGGCTTTGTGTCGGCAACCGCGCCTCTGTCGGGCGGGGAGATCGTGACCAAGCCCATCACCTTCCAAGGCGGCAATCTGGCGCTGAATGTGGAGACGTCGGGCGCCGGTGGAGTCCAGGTTGAGGTTCAGGACGCGGCAGGGACACCCATCAAGGGGTACGCTTTGGCCGATTGCCCGTCCATCTTCTGCGATTCGTTGCGTTGCATCGTGCGGTGGAGGGAAGTGGGCGGCGATGTCCGACCGCTGTCGGCCAGGCCGGTGCGACTGCGGTTTGTGATGCGAGACGCAGACCTGTACGCGTTCCAGTTCGTGCCGTACGAGCCCGATCCCGCGGCGCCAGACATCAGCGGGATCGAGTTGCCCAAGCCGAACTCATCATCCAATGCGTGAGCCGGGCCTCTCGCCTCGTCCGTCTTCGTCAGCTTACAGTCCGTTTACCCATCTGTCTGGACTCTGGCAGATTCGCCGCCAGGCGAATCTGTATCTCGAGGCGCTTGCGCCCTGCTCATTGTCGGAAGCGCCGTTAGGCGCCGGCAAAGAAAAGGGGGGGCGAGGAGGATCAACGACGATCTCGCCCCCCTTCAACAACAGCCGTTTTGGCTCCTTACAGCCGATCTTTCTCCCTAGTTGGAGAAGCTCGCTTTGATGCGGCCCCAGGCATCTGCCTCGACGGCGGTCGGGTCCGACACCCAGATGCTCCGGTCGAAGCCGAGTAGGGCGTAGTCTACCAAGGACGTGGCTCTGAAGTAGAGCTCGGTGTCACCGCTGTTGGTCCAGTAGCCGTTGTACGCTCCGCCTGGGCCATTGTCATCGTCCTGAACGGCGAAGCCGATGCCCACGATCTCGCCTTCCCGCAGGGTGTGCACTATCAGGTCGGGATCGTCAGGACCAGTCGAACTGGCAGGCAGGTCGTCGAACGGGGTGAACCACATCTCCACTTGGAGGGAAGCGGCGCCACCGGCCTCGCCGTCGACGCTCCATCTGACGCCGGAATAAGGCTCTACAGCAGCCCATTGTCCGCCGCCCCATAACCAAATTTCTGATCCTTCCCCCTTAAAGAGCTGGTAGCGAATGTTCTGCGCGGTGGCCCCCTCCCATCGTTCCGGATCCAGTCCTTCACTTGCCACGTCCACGTACGCTACTTCGCCGCTGTGGTCGGCATCGAACGCAATTTCGACAGTTTCGTGGGTGCCATCTTGGGTTGCGTACCAGAAGTCGTCGAACCTATCCTCCATGAAGTACACAAGGTTGGTCTTTGGACTCCAGCCGAATATGATGCGCTCGGCGAGATTGGCGGCATCCGGGTCTCCTAAGCCCTTGACGGTCTCGATGAGGTCATCCTGGGTTACCCAGAAGACAGACGGCACGTTGCCCCACTCGCTGATATCACCGTCCATCTGGACAGGCCTGATTCCATCGACGCCGATGGGCACCTCCACCGCCGCCCAGTTCCGGTCTGTCCGCAGGTGGGCCGAACTCGCCGTGAAGGTGGCGAGAACGAGGCCCAGAACGGCAGCTATGATGATAATCCTCTTCATGGTTGGTTCTCCTTTCATCTCATCTGTAGAATTGAATCATACAGTTATGGAAATTGTAAGCATCAGTATATGAAAATATACCCGGAGATTCAAGGGAAAATCGACCGCAGCGCCCCCAGGAGCCCATGGTGCATACGGCCGTGGGACAGCTCGAAGGTTCGCTCACAATGCAATGGACTTCAGCTCCAGCCACGGGCTAGTCCTGGTGGCCAGGCCCATGGCGGGCGTGCTCGTGCTGCCCCGACCCGTCCATGCCAGGAATCTCGAAGGGCTCGAACCTGAGCGCGGTCGGAAGGGGGTCCCCCTCGCGAATGACGAGGGTCTGGCCCATTTCGACATTCTCAAAGACCTGCACGTCACCGCTGGCGGGCCAGAAAACGTAACCGTTCAGTCCCCCCTGCAGTAGTTTGAGCATATAAAGAAATACCTACGCGGGTTTTGGGGTTCGTCGGTATCTTCGGGAATCGGTTGTGTGTTGCAGATTTTCCTGGATACGGCGACCCCATGAAGAGACCCCCTGAGAGTGCGATTTCCGAAGGCGACTTGCGTCAGCGCATTGTCCAGCTCGAGCAAATCGTGGAACAACAGACGGCGCGGATCGCCGAGCTGGAGCGGGAATTGGCCCGCCGCAAGGGGCGGTCCCGCCGCGGTGCCCGGGCCGCCTCGTCGGAATCGGGCGCTTCCTCCTCGCCTCGCACCGACGCCTCCCGACGCCGATCCTCGGGGCGCTCGCCGGGCGGACAGCCCGGGCACGAAGGACACGGCCGCTCGTGGGTATCGGTGGAGCAGGTGGACGAACTGATCCCGGTCAAGCCGAGTACGTGCCACGGATGCGGGCACCTGTTGACGGGAGACGATCCCCATCCGCAGCGTCACCAGGCAGTCGTCATCCCGCCGGTGCGGGCCGAGGTCATCGAGTATCAGTTGCACACCCTGCGCTGCGGTCACTGCGACCGCCTGACCGAAGCCGGTTGGCCCGAGGGCGTATCGCGGCACACCTTCGGTCCCAGCGTGCAAGCCTGGGTCGGCCTGTTGGCCGGGGCCTACCGGCTGAGCAAGCGCAACATCCGGGCGCTGTTGTCCGACGCCTTCGGCCTGGAGGTGTCGCTGGGTACCGTCAGCCGGCTGGAACAGGAAGTGGCCACGGCCCTGGCGGGTGCGGTCGAGGAGGCGCGCGCCTTCGTTCGCCGACAGGGCATCGTCAACGTCGACGAGACCGGCTGGCGCCAGCGCCGCGCCAAGGCCTGGTTGTGGACCGCGGTGACGGACGGCGTCACCGTGTTCTCCATCCGCAAAAGACGTAACCGCGACGGGGTCGATGAGATGCTGGGTGCGGACAACCGGGCGGTGGTCGGCTGCGATCGCTATTCGGCCTACGCGCATCTGCCGCTGCGACGCCGGCAAGTCTGCTGGGCTCACCTGCGGCGCGCCTTCGAGGAGTTCGTGGCCCGGGGCGGAGAGGCCGAGCGCGTCGGTCAACACCTGTTGGACCGCAGCGAGCAGCTGTTTACCTGGTGGCATCAAGTCCGCGACGGTACCCTGTCCCGCGCCCGCTTCCAGGACTATATCGACGATTTGTGTCTGCGCTTTCGGTTTCATTTGTGCTATGGGCAGCAGTTCGCCGACGCCAAGACGGCGGCCACCTGCGCCAATCTCCTCGACCTCGGGCCGGCCCTGTGGACCTTCGCACGCCGGCCCGGCGTCGAGCCGACCAACAACGACGCCGAACGAGCCCTTCGCCATGGCGTGTTGTGGCGTCACACCAGCTTCGGCACCCACAGTGCCGAAGGCAGCCGTTTCGTAGAGCGCCTGCTCACGGTGCGCGATACCCTGCGCCAGCAGCAGCGCAACGTCCTCGACTATCTCAGGATGGCCTGTGACGCGGCCGTGTCTAAGCAGCCGGCGCCCTCGCTGCTGCCTTCAACCCACTCCCCCATTCGTTAATAGTCAACCTGCTACCATTCCGCCCCCGCCCCAACCTGCCAGGGGAACTGAACGGTTACCAGAAAACTTCGATTGCGCGAATGGAGGTAGCCTGCCCCAGGCCGATTTCCCGCTGCAGGGTCGAGGCGCCGAAACTGCCCCCGCTGCTCACCGTCGAGTGAATCTCGCGAACTCCGTCCGCCGTATTCACGCGCACGACGACGCGCGCCCCGATCGCGGCGCGGTTTGAGCGACGGCCTTCGAGTCTGAGCTTGATCCAGCGGTTGCCGTGTCCGGGGTTTCTGAAGAGGACGTTCTGATAGACATCGCCCGTGTACGCGCCACCCATAACGGCAAAGACGTCCTGATCGCCGTCGTGATCGATGTCGCCGAAGGCGACGCCGTGACCCTTCTGCAGATGCCCGAACCCACCTGACGTGGTGACGTCCTGAAAGAACCGGCCGGCAGCGTTGCGAAACATGCGGTTGGGAACGATGGTCACCATGTACGGGTCGCCCGTGCCGATGTAGCAGTCGGGGAATCCGTCGTTATCGAGGTCGCCGAAGTTGCTGCCCATGGCTATCAGCGGCTCGTCGAGTCCGGCCTCGCGTGTCACGTCGGCAAATGTGCCGTCTCCGTTGTTGCGGTAGAGACGCGGTTCTTCGGCGTTGTGCGGCAGACCGAGATAGTCGGCGGCGACGTCAGCCACATCGCCTTTGAACCCGGCGACGAAGATGTCCTGCCAGCCATCGTTGTCGTAGTCCCAGAACCAGGTCGGAAAACTGTAGGTCGGTCCGGGAACTCCTGCCGTCGCCGTCACATCGGTGAAACGCCACCGGCCATGGGCATCCTCCCCTTCGTTGCGCAAGAGGAGGTTGGGATCGGCGAATAGACGCGACACGTACAAGTCCACGAGTCCGTCGTTGTCGTAGTCGCCCCAAACGACCCCCTTTACATAACCGACGACCGCGACTCCCGCTTCCTCGGCCACATCGCTGAAGCGAACCGGGTCTCGATCGGCGTCGCCCCCGTTGCGGAACAGTTCGCATGAACCTATCTCAAAATTGAAATTGTTTAAGTAAAATCAAAATGGATGCAAGTTGGACGAAGCCAAGGAAATTCTCCGGATACAATTCCCAGCGCGTGATCACTCGACGCTGCCATTGAAGCCAAGCAAAGAATCTCTCAACCATCCAACGCCGCACATAACGCCGCAATCGCCGTCCATCCTGAGTCTTTTTCTTGGTCCGATTCTGGCGATGCGGGGCGATCATCTCGATCCCGTCTTTCTTAAGTTCTTCATCCAACGAATCGCTGTCGTACGCTTTGTCACCGATCAAGTTGTCAGGTTTGTCTTCGATCAGGTAAAAGTCAAAGGTCAACTGAACCAGCGTCACTTCATGATGGTTCGCTGCATGCGTGCTCACCGACAAGGGAAGCCCATTGCCGTCCACGATCCCCATGACCCGCACCCCCTTACCTCGCTTGGTGTGGCCGATATCGGCACCTCCACCCTTGGCCGCCGAGAACATGCCATCGATGAAAGCCTCCGATTCGTCCAGGCCCCCTTGCTCGTGAAGGGTCTGGGCCAGGTCCATGAGAACTTCGCGTAACACCCCTTGACGACACCAGTTTTGAAAACGGCGATGCACGGTTTTGTAGTTCGGATAGCACTGCGGCAACATATGCCATTGAGCCCCGGTGTTTAGAATCCAAAGGACGGCTTCAAAAACATCACGGGTGCAAACCGGTTTGCGACCCGGATGGCTCTTGGGACGAAGTTCTTCAGGAAAGTGATGGCGGATTCGTTGCCATTGCATGTCGGTCAGATTGACCATACACCAATGGTACATCACTGTCATTTCGAAAACAAGTTTAAGTTTGCCTATTTTGAGATAGGTTCATGCGAGTGTATCCTCGCCGACGGATTCGTTGCCCACGAACAGATCCACCCAACCGTCGTTGTCAAAGTCGCCCCAGGCGGCCGTTTGGGGCGGGGGCGCAGCGAGCAGGCCGGCCGCAGCCCCAAATGGACTTTTTTGCCGCGGGCCCTCAGACTGGCTCACCAGAAGAGCGCTCCTATGTGGTTGCCGGTTGTGCCCGTGCATGCGTCGATTACGACCCAGAAGCCGGCGTTGCAAATCTGTCCCAGTGCCAGCCCCATGAAAAACGGCATCAACGAGGAATTATAAGCGGCCGTTATGAGTAGTGTATGTCGGCTGGGAGATGCTGTCGAGTCAGAAATTTGAGGCTGGACTGAGGGGCCGATGGGTGCAGCGGCACGATCGGGCGTGTATTACCCGTGCGCGGAGGGTCGATGTATCGGTTTCTGGCCGTTTTACGGACAAGACCCGATGTCGCAGTCGAAAACGGCGGCACTGGCGCTGTAGTCGTCACCCGCCACGCCCGCGGCTGCGGTAATGTCTCGGAATGACCCGTTGCCCCGGTTGTGGTAGAGGATGTTGGGACCGTAATTGGGGTCGGACTCATCGTCCTCATCAGCGCCGCCGGTGCGGACGAGACAGTCGGAACCATCTCAGTAGACCTTCACGACGGGACGATGATGGAGTTCGTGTGGATACAACCCGGGTTGCTTTCGATGGGGTCCCCGAAGCTGCCCAATCCGTGGGGGCTCTACGACATCTACGGGAATGTGTGGGAGTGGGTGCAGGATTGGTACTCTCCGTACTACGCGGCTGGGCGGCAGGTCGACCCCACCGGCCCGGCAGCCGGCACCGCCCGGGTCATGCGCGGCGGCGGGTTCGTCAACCACGCGCGCAACGTGCGCTCTGCCAAGCGCTACAGCTACGACCCGTCTCTGCGCTTCAGCGACCTCGGGGCGCGACTGGTCCGGATGCGAAAGTAGCCGTCGGTGACGAAACAGATCCCCCCCACCCATACAACCTCGATGTCGCAGGGTCAGCCGTCCCCGAGCGACCTCGAGGGTATTCCGGTGCGGGGCATCCTGATCGGCGCGGTGCTCTCCTGCCTGCTCAATGTGTTAGACGCGTACGCGACGAACATCATCCGCGGCTCCTATCTGACCCTCAACTTCAGCACCCCGGCAGCCCTCTTCTTCTTCTTCTTCGTAGTGATCGCAGCCGGCATGGTCGGACTCATCCACCGCACCCTGGCGCTCACGCGGTCGGAGCTGATCACCATCTACATCATGCTGGTCGTGGCCTGCTGCATCCCCGGCATGGGCTTCACCCAGTTCATGATCCCCAGCCTGCTCGGATCGACGTACTACGCCACGCCCGAGAACAACTGGGACTTCCTCTACAACCAGTACATCCCGCAGTGGATGATCCCGCGGGGCGAGAACGTAGCGCGCTATTTCTTCGAAGGGCTGCCTAAGGGTGCCACGATTCCGTGGGAAGCGTGGGTGGGTCCCCTGAGTCTGTGGTACGGCTTCTTCCTGGCGCTGGCCTCCGCTATGATCTGCAGCATGGTCATCCTGCGCAAGCAGTGGGTCGATCGCGAAAAACTCGTTTACCCCCTCGTCCAAGTACCGATGGAGATGATCCAGAAGGAAGAGGGCGGGATCATCGGCAGGTCGTTTTTCACCAACAAGGCGATGTGGCTGGGATTCGCCATCTCATTCATCCTGCTGGCTGTCAACGGGATACATTCATACTACCCGAGCTTCCCCTATCTCAACCGGTCCTTCGCACTGCCCCTGCCGGGGAATCAGGGTCTGAGCTTCTGGTTCAGCCCGCCGTGGACCGGATTCTTCTACTTCGTCAACCTCGATATCTCGGCCTCGATCTGGATCTTCTACACCATCACCCAGTTGCAGCGCGGCATTTTCAACATCGTCGGAGTGCAGAGCACGCAGCGCATCGACAACTACACGATCGACCCCTACCTCGCCCACCAGGGCATGGGAGCGATGATCGTCTTTGTCCTCGTCGGGTTGTGGATGGCCCGCGGGCACCTCAAGGACGTCTGGCGAAAGGCGTTCCGCGGCGATCCCGCAGTCGACGACAGCGGCGAGATGATCTCCTACCGGCTGGCGGTGTTTGGCCTGATTGCCGGGCTGCTGCTGGTCGCGTTCTGGCTGTCGGCGATCGGGCTCCCGTTTCCGGCGGCCCTGCTGATGGTGTTCGGGGCGATGGTGCTGTTCATGGGGCTGACGCGGGTGGTCGCCCAGGGGGGCATCCCGGCGATGCGGCCGCCTATCATGACCTCGAGTTTCGTGATCTCGGCGCTCGGCACCTCGTCCCTGGGTGCCAACGGTCTGGTGGCCCTAGGGTTCTCGTACGGCTGGCACGCCGAGATCCGCTCGTTCGTGATGTCGTCCGTCGCCAATGGCCTGAAGATGAGCGAGATCATGGCCGGGTCGAAGCGCCGCCTGTTCTGGGCCGTGGTCATCGCGGTGCTGGTCAGCCTGGCGGGCTCGTCGTATGTAACGATCGTGATGGCCTACGAATACGGCGGCATCAACCTCAACCCACTGTTCTTCTTCAATCAGGCGTCCCAGTACGCCCCCCGCGACATGGCGCCTCGTATCGCCGCGGAGTTGACCGGGCCACGCTGGGATGCATGGCTGTTCATGAGCATCGGTGGAAGCGTGATGGGGTTCCTGATGTGGGCGCGGCACAATTTCCTGTGGTGGCCGCTGAACCCGCTGGGCTACGTGATCAGCGCCAACTGGAAAACCGGGCACATCTTCTGCTCCGCCCTGTTGGCCTGGTTCCTCAAACTGGTGATCCTGCGTTACGGCGGTCCCCAACTGTTCCGCAGTCTGCGGCCGTTCTTTCTGGGCTTGATCCTGGGCGAAATCATCGCCGCCGGCATCTTCCTGGTGGCCGACTACTTCGCCGGCCACACCGGCAGCTTTCTCACACAAGTTTGAGCGGCGCGATGTTGAGCTCGCGCGAGACGGGTTCACGGGCCTCTACGCCTTTCACCGGTACGATACCGGGGCGGGCGATCTCACCTCCTCCCGGCGCCGAAACGCACGGGCTGAAGGAACAGCCGCTCGCCAGTTTTGTCCCGGGCTTCTACGCGCACGTAGACCACTCCCGGCGAACCGTTCCTCTGCGGCACTTCGAATGCCGCACGGTCTCCGGTAACTGTCTTGACGACGGCGGCGTCAGCCACAAACCGGATCTCTGCAAGCCCGCTCAGACTCACAGAGACGCTTGTCTCCGATGCCTCGAACCCCGTCAGTGACACGCCCTCGCCGGTGAGGCAACCGTAGAAGCTGCCGTCCCGGTATGCCTTGAGGCACGCGTGTTCGCTGTATTCCTGAACGAGCAGCACGCATCGGCCTCGCCAGTTGCCGTCGCCAGCGCTGTGGTCGGGCACGCAGAATCCCCAGCTCCGGCGACCCGTCAGCAGAATGCGATCCCACATGTTCGTGGAGAAGCCTTGCTCTGGCTCGTCCGGGGCTTCGTAGTTGGGTTTCTGGTACCAGTCTCGCTTCCAGCTGTAATCGTTGTAGATCTCGATTCCCAGAACGCGGTCGTCGAAGTCGAGCATCTCCAGTACCTGCTCGTCCGTGAACCTCGAGAACCACGTCGGGTGGTTGACCGTGATGCCGCCGCCGTCGGGGTAATCAAGACCGTCGATCATCCCCTCGAAGGCCTCTTGCCAGGTGCCGCCGAAACCCACCGGAAAACCGTGGCGGTTCAGATTGAATTTGTTGTGTACATCGAAGGTCCCGGACGCGAAGGACGATCCGGGGCTGCAGGTGTGTGCCTGTGAGTTGCAGAATCCGTGGTGTTCGGCGTTGCTGCTCAGTATCGCATCACTGGGGATCGCCGAATAGGTGGGATCTGTCTCCTGGAATGGAAGCTGGGACCTGTATTCGTCCGCCAGTTCATCCTGCCAGTCGATGATCCCATTCCAGTCGATCGGTGGATCGATCCGCTTGCCGTCGCGTATGGCCGGCCACCACTGCCGGAGCTTGAAGTCGCTCAGCCTCGTGTCGGCCCTGTACGGTGCCGATGGGTAGTAGTTCGATATGGGGAAGTGCCGGATGCCATACCGATAGGCGTTGTCGAGCTGCCTCTGATTGACCAGATGCATGTGGGAGGCCGAAGGGACCCGGCTCACTTTCTTCCAGTCTACCCGCGCGTATGGGTTGTGCACGTTGCCTCGGGGTCTACTTTCGCATGCTGATGGTGGGCTACTTCGAGGGCTTGGGCTCGGAGCGCGGCGTCACTGGCGCGTCGCCGACGCGTCGATCCAGCTCCAGTTTCCGGGTTACGGATTGACTGCCAGGAGAAGGCGAAGGAGATCATAATCATTCCAGGCCGCCGCTGGAAGAGCTGGTACCAGGGCACTCGAGGGCTTCTATGCCTGGCTCGTGAAAATGTGCTGATTGGTGCCTGGATGAGATCCGTCCATGCACACATCCAGAGGAGGACACACATCATGATCTCACCTTACAGAAACCTGGGATATCCCTATACACTCCCCTCCGACATCGTGTACTTTCATGACTGGCGCTACGTGCACCACGGCAGCGTGGGTTGGTCCGAGGACGGCGGCAGGACCCCCATGTCGACCACTGACCCGGTGCCGCCTATGCGGTACGAGCCGCGCCTTCTGCCCGTCGGCATTCGCCTGTGCGCGCAGCCGGCACAGAAGACCGCGCCTTTCCTCGAACCCCAAATGGATGACGAGATGATCCTCTTCGCCGGCACAGTCATACGCGACGAGGGTCGCTATCGCTTCTGGTTCGACTGCTGGCCCACAGACCACACCCACCACGAGCGTTACAAGACGGGCATGTTCAACCATGTACGCTATGGCGAGTCGGACGATGGGGAGAACTGGACCTTCCCGAAGCTCAACTTGATCGAACGCCACGGCAGCGCGGACAACAACGTGGTGTACGGCCCGTCGCTCACCCCGGAGACGGGCTACTTCTACGGCTCCGTGTTCAAGGATCCGTCCGCGCCTCCTGGGGAGCGCTACAAGATGATCTACCAGGGCCATCCCTCCGAGGCGACGAAGGAACGCTACCTACGCGAGCGACCCGACGACGTGGACGGTATCAACCGGGGACGACCGGATTGGTCCGGCTTCTTCGGCGCGGTTTCACCCGACGGGTTGCGCTGGACTCCGCTGGAGGAGCCGCTGGTCGCCCAGTACAGCGACACCCACAACATGTGCGAGTACGATCCTGTGCTGGAGCGGTACGTGGCCTACTGCCGCAACTGGTTCTTCTCCCGCCGGAGCATCGGCCGCATTGTCTCGCACAACTTCCGCCGCTTCCCGCTCTCCGAGGAGGTACTCTGGCCCGATCCCACCATGGACCCGGATGAGCTGTGGTACGCCAACGGCAAGACAAAGATGCCTGGCACGACCGACTATCACGTCATGTTCCCCAAGCGCTGGAGCATCCGCCACGACAAATTCGACTTCCACCTGTTCACCAGCCCGGACAACCTGAGCTGGCACCGCGTGCCCGGGGGACCTGTCTGCGAGGTGGGCGATCCGGGTGACTGGGACGGCGGCGTGGTCGCCCCGGGGATCGGGCTGGTGGAGCTGCCCGGAGGGCGTATGGGCGTGCCCTTGGTCGGATCGAAGGTGCCGCACAAATACCCGCGCAAGGCCCCCTTAGGTGCCATCGGCTGGGCGTGGTGGCCGAAGGGTCGGCTCGTGGCGCTGAAGGCGGACGTCGAGGCATCGTTCGCGCTCCAGCCGCTCAAGATCGCACAGCGCCACGCGATCCTCAACTGTCGGACCGCGCCGGCCGGCTCGGTGCAGGTGGAAGTGCTCGGTCCGGCCGGCACGGTGCTGCCGGGGCGCGCTTTTGCGGACTGTGACTGGATCGTCGGTGATCACTTGGAGCGGGCGATCACCTGGAAGGGCGAGGCCAATCTAAGCCACAACGGCGACGGTCCCATCACTTTGTGCTTCAAGATGCGCTGCGCCGAGCTTTACAGTGTGGCGTTCAGATGACGCCGATGGCATCTCTTCAGACCCCACGTCTTTTCAGACCCCAGTCTTCTTGGAGGGCCGGTCTCTGTTCGGCTCGCATGCTTTACTTGCCTTTCATTCCAGAAAGAAGGCGAATACCTTGAGAGCATCGTCGAACGAGAACTGAACGTCTATTCGGACAGTATCGTTCTCTTGCTCAGGCTTCGGCATCCGCTGGTTCGAGACCAACTCCCGGGTTTCCCGACATTTCTTTCCGTGAAGGTCGGCCTCGATCTGGAATCGCAACGGCTCCTTGAAGTACGACGCGATAGTCGCAAGGTATAGCTTCGGCCCTGCGCACGGCAGGAACTCCGACGCCGGCACCAGACGTCGAGCGGCCTGATCTTCTGCATGGCCGTCTCCGGCGGCCGCGGCAAAACGCGCAGGGGAGCCTTGTCGCCTGCGAGCTGCATGATGATCTCACTAATGACACGCCCCGCAAAATTCAGGACCTTCATGCCGCCGAATTCTTCTCGTATCCCTTCGTGGGATGGAATGCCGGCGACGTAAACGGCATGTCCCTTGCCAAACGACTTGATCGTCATGGCGGAATGCCCGACTGTCGGTGCGGGAGTCGGACCCTCGACGAAGGCGGCAATAGTCTGCGCGTCGGCTTCCGTTTCCACCCGTGCGGCATGGTTCAAGGAGAGCATGGGGCAACAGGTCCCATCATGAAACCCGGACGTGATCTCGTCCGGCCACGGCAGATCGGCAAAGGGCCGCTGCTCGCCAATGGCTTCAAAGCGCAGCGCAACGTTGCCGATAGACACTTCCCGGATTCCGAACACCTCTTGCATAAAACCGTCGTCAAACGGCTCACCAACCTCGTCGCGTGTCGCGTTCTCGCCGAAAGCCCACAAGACCCCACAAGACCCCACCTGAACGCACGTATTCACGAAGATGGTTCCGCGCCGCCAAGCTCAGGCAGGTGACGTTTGGCAGAACGACCACAGGCCATTGCTGTAACGTCTCGACATGAATCCGTCGGGAGGGGAAGTAGACGTACGGCAGGCATTGATGCCGCATGACGGCACCGACCGGCATCATCCGCGAGTGGAGCCAGAATGCGTCCCCATTGGCTGCCGTGTCTGCATCCATGTGAAAGCACTGAGTCTCAAGACTGTTGACAACGGCAACGAAGTCCACCGGGCGTACCTCTGCGAAGTACTTGTCGAGGGCGAAGGACGCTTCGTACGTCTTCTGCATGGGAGAGATCTTCTGGAGCAGGTACGTGTATGGCGCTACGGCATCGATCCCCAAGGCTGCCGGAATGACACCGGCCCACCACCCGTCGCGTTCATCCAGCGGCCGAGTGAAGGTCGGATGGGAAAAGGCCTGCGGGCAGAGTTCCGCTGTCTTGTCGCCTGACACCAGGCCGCTCAGAAACCGACAGTGCTCGCTCAGATAGACCTCTCTCGGGACAAAGGGGCCGGCGGCGCCCGCAATATGGAAGGTGTAGTGACGGGTCGGTCGTGATCCCGTCAATGGCCTCAACCATGCTGGAGAGGTCAACCGCCGTCACCCATGGATTCTTGCCAAGCAGACATTCGTTCGGCGAAGCTTGAAACACCGCCCGGACGGGATGGTCTTTGTTGAGCGCATCCTTCATGAGCCCGTGAACGTGATTCCACCGCCGGAATCGCCACCGAACAAATCGCCGCTTCTCTTCGCGAGCCGTGAAGGGAGGTCGCGGCAACTCTCCGCCGAATTCTTCTCTCCACGCCTCCTGGCAAACATGACAGTAACAGCCCAGGCGGTCAGCCATCTTACCGAGGGAGGATTCATCGTTGAGCAGCACTTCGGTAAGGTTCGGGACGCCTGCAATTCGCTCCAGGAAATCAAGATAGCGTTTCAGAAAGTCCGGGTTGAACGGACAGCCCATATTAGCGACCGCATCCGTGTTCATGATCATGCGCTGGTCGGGGTGGTCAATCAGATGTCTGGTCTGAGCCTTCATATATTGCGTGAAACCGATGACCTCGAGGCCCAACCGCGCAGCTTCTTGCGCCAGTTCGGTGAACGTGTGTTCGTTGCCCACCTCGACCCTGAGAACCACAGCATGATACCCCTTCGCCAATAATCTCCGGAAGGAAATTCTTGAGTTCCGCGTCCCGATTTCGGTAATCCTCCAGGAAGGCGACTCGGCGTACGCCAGGACCAATCATCTCTGGTCTCCTCCACAATGCTGGGCCACGTCAGTTTCGCCCGTACGCTGAAGAAGTTGGAAAGTCAAACGTATCGAATCCGTAGAGGTTATCTGCGTTCATGGACAGGTCTTTCAGCCGGTCAAGATGCGGAATTTCGGCGTTTCCCCTCATTGGCGATCCTCGGTTGCCGAGTTGGTTGGGCGCCCGTCAAGAGATTTCTGCATCTCTACGGCGGCGCGAATCAGTCTCTCCCGAGAAGCGTCCATGGCGGCACCCGACTGGTTCACGGCGGCTGCAATCGCCTCTTCCACAACCGCCTGAAACATAGATGCGTCCCGGCCCGCAGCCTTCAACTTCCCGATGAGTTCGCGGCAAATGACGACCGCGCGATAGTCCTGGTTGCCTTGATACGAGGCCTCCCAGCGACGGCTCGGGATGATCGTGGTCGGGGTGGCTGCATGTCCTTCCCACACAAAGTTCGCATAGACGACGGCGTAGTCTGCGATCATACGTGGACTGCCCGGATGGTGATCGTACGAGTAGAAGGGGTCCCCAGCGCTTCTGTCATAGGCCCAAAATGCACAAACACCCGTGAACCCGTCGCGTGCCGACAGCCATGACTGGTTCCGATAGGCACTTGGGCCATTCTGCTTGACCAAGATAATGTAGGTCCAGATTTCGAGGCCGCTCTCCTGCAGTCGCTCAATGAGTGCGGGATCTTTTTGCAAGTCGGGCCGGTAGGGTTCGAGGACGTCAAATTCCTTCAAGTACGCATCGAGGTATTTCTCCTTCCCGTCGGAAAGCCCCGGGTTCGCCATGGTGCGAAACCTGGGATCCACTTCCTTGACATAGCGGGATCCCTTGATCGCCCAGGCGGTCGTGCTTTCGGGATCGGCGGGGTCTCCATGCGGTTCGTCAGATATATAGAAGACGATTTGATCGTAGGTGAACCCCTTTTTAAAGAGGTGGTCGCGGAAGGACTTGAGAGAATTGGCGAATCCTCTCTTCCATGCCTCAGTCCCGTAGACAAGGTGGCCCTCCTTGTCACCGTACAAATTAGATAAGGGAAGATCACGCTTGTATCCGTGGTTGAAGTCAAGAGCAATAATGATGTCCATTCGTTCCTTCGGAAGCCCTGCGGCTCCCATGTTGGCAATCTGCGAATCGAGGAGCGAGTGCGACTGGTCCACAGACACGATGTTTCCATCCGCGTCCAGTTTGGGCCAACCATGGATGCCGCGGCCCGGGAGGCGTAGACTCGGCATTGCGTGAACCATCGTTATGCCATGCCGAACCAGATCTTCCGACACGGGCCGACGGACCTGCGCGTTCGGGGTGGAATAGGTGAACTGCTTGACCCTCGGGGCAGACAGGTCAACGGGCGCGACCTCGAGGTTCAGATCGAAGGACGTCTTTGGAAAGTCCGAATAGGAGGGGAAGAACTCGACCTTCCGAGTGTATCTGCCTGCGGACAAGTCACGCGTGTCGATCTCGGTCCAGAGCAGAACCGTCGTCCTCGCAGGCACCTCCACGAGATGGTAGGGCAGCAACGCCGGTAACGCATCAGGGGTCATCACGCCGCTGGGCAACTCAATGTACATCCCTCGCCGGAACTGAATACGGTCAGCTTCAAGAAGCGTGACCCCTTCCGCAAGTGGATCATCCTCGCTCGCCTTCAACAGCTTGAGGCGCCCCATCAGTGGTTTGGCGCTGAGGTTACTCACCAGAAATCCCGTGGCAGCACGGGTGTTCTGCGCAGAGAACACGTTGACGTCGGTCAATTCATGCACATCCAAGGCAATTCGTTCGTCAGGGGAAACTGGGCCCCAGATGTCCTTTTGCCAGAGCAAGTAGGATCGGCCCTTCATGGCTGGTCCAACGGAACTGGGCTTGCCCGCTTCCGCTCCCGCTGCGCACAGCGGCAGCGACAAAACAGCCAAGATCGCGACCCACGTCGGATTCACGTATCGCCTTGAGATGTACATGTTAGGGCCTCCCCTCACTCGCATGAATTGTGGAACGTTACGGAATCTCAGGTGCCGCTTCGTTTCTTGAGAGTACCGAGTTCTTACGTGTCTGAGCCAGCGTTCTGCTTAAGCTTACACAACTCGATCGCCAAGTCCACCCATTTCCGTCTGAGACGTGTCCGTCGTGCGGGGAGCCCATCGAAGGGGCGGACAATGCGGTGTACCGTCCCGCAGCCGGTTCGGAACTGGTGCGTCGGATCGCGCGGATCATTCTGCTGGTCGCACTGATCGGTCTGATCGTGACGATGATCGCCTCGGTGGTCGACTGACGGTCAGGCCAGGTCGATCCGCCGCCAAGGGTTTTCACATGGCCGTCCGCAGTAATGGATCTCGCGGCTCGTCAGGTCGGTGATGATCGAGAACTGCGTGGAATTACGAGGTCCGTCGTGCCGGCAGGGGGCGCTGTTGGGACGATCATCGACGGTGTGATGATCGGCGAGGATGGTTTTCATATCTTCGACCAAGTCGCCCATAGCGGTTGTCGCTTTGTCGCAGAGGGTCATGAATCGTTGCCAGCGATGGAATTCGGCCTGTTCCTGAGGCGTGGAGGGTTCATTGATGGCGGGTCGATAGCCCGTCGCGGCGCAGAAGGGCCTTTCCGGGGCGACCGTGCCGTACCGGCTGCCGCCCTGCTGAACCCAGAGCATGTGCTCCTCGCGGTCGACGAAGACGCAATTGGCGCCCTTGCCGGGCATGGGGACCGATTCGACCCTGTCTTTGACTTCAGCGACGGACCGGCTGCGATAGAACAACGGCCCCCGCCAGAGGGTGACGGGGATTCCCTGGCCGCTGCCGATCGGGTCGCCGCCCCCGGAACAGCCTCCCATGGCCAGGCCAAAGGGATTAACGCCCGACCAGAAGTCCAGGGTCAGGCAGGACGCGAACCTCGCGGTATCGACGCCGTCGGGGTCGCGACCGATCTCGAGCAGCGCCATCGGGACCGCCGACTCGCCGGTATCCCAGTTCTGCCCGACGACGATCCGGCCCTCGCGGGCGAGGATCACGCCGGAGCACTCATCACGCTTCGATTTGGCCAGGCTGACCAGCACGTTCAGCTCCAGCAGTTCTTCCCGCGTGGTGCCGAGGCCGTCGGCGAAGGCGTCGAGATAGGGCAGCATGTCGGCGCAGTCGGACAGGTATCGTCGCGTGACGTTCTCGAGCACTGTCCGGCCCTGGTTGGTCGTCAGCAATGGCCGGTGCGGTTCGAACAGTCCCGCGGTCGTCCGATGGTTCTCGCGCACCGCTTCGCCGAGTTGCCGGGCGCGTTCGACAAGGTTGCCGCGGGTCTCGACTACTGTAAGATCATCTGTTCGCATCGTCGGTATCCTCTGTGTTCAACATCTTACCCGGATATTTCATTAAAATCATCGTGACGAGAGTAGGAGATATTGTCAAATGTTGACGGTCGGCAGAAAGTGGTGACCAGTAACGGGGATCACTGCCGGCAGCTCTATGAACGGATAGGAATCAAAACGGCCGTTATGCTCTCCACGAGGCCGTCACGATATCCACGGTGATTGCCAAATCCCCCGTCAGATTCCCTTCGGGGCGTAGTCCTCGGATACCTCGAACCCGCATGGGTCGGACACGGGTTTAGGCTCACGCTCGTCTTCGTCCAGGGCCATCGCGTGGATCCGCGCGTCAGCCATGTAGAACTTCAGGCGGATCTCCCTGCCCACGAGTTTCTGAAGATCGGAGTTGTCTTTCCAGCGGACCGGATGGGCGAGTGCGTCCCCCTGGACAGGATCACAGTCTCCCTCTGTGAAGCCGTCGATAGGCTCCCAGTCCCGCGTGAGCGCCTCCACGCGAATCGACCCGGTGCCCCAGGTCGCGGCATTTAGGGACAGCTTCGGATACGGCAGCACGAAGGGCTTGGTCACCAGCCGATGGGGACCCGGAGGCCCGGTCTGCATGCTCACGAACCGGTCTCGTTTGAAAGTCACCAGTCCAACAGAAGTCCCTGAGTGAGGGGGCCGTTGACGTACGTCGTGCGGGAAGTTCACCGCCTCGTAATAGAGGTAAACCGTATCGTCCACAATCAGGGGCTCCGGTTGGAAGCCCGTGGATACCATGTAGTCGAAGTAGCCATCCGAACCGGACGGAATGAACACCTCCCGCCGACACACCCGCGTGAAGTTGGTTCCGTCGCGACTAGTCACGAGCTGAACATCGATATTGCCGGTGCCAGGCGCCATGTGGAATACGTTCAGGTATCCCACGTAGACCTGTTCGTAGTTGTAGCAGGTCAGGTTGTAGGCCTCCGTGTCCGCCGGATCGTCCCCGTCCATGCTCAAGACGATCTGGTAGTTGCCCCACTCCTGAAGATCCTCGCTGTCCGCGTAGCCCCAGACGCGGAAGTATCGGTCCACGGGCGGCCAGTCCTCGTCCCCGGGCTGAGCCACCATCCGTTCGCTCTCCTGGGGAATCACCCGGCGATACATCACCCATTTCTTCTTCAGCTTGTCGTAACCCTTGTTATTCATGGAATTTTAGTGGAGAGGGCTGTACTGGGGTGCCTCCCATGCCTAGGTTTCAGAGGGAAACACACGTCAGCATCGCCCTTTGACCCAAGCACACAGGAGGACACCCGATGGGTGAATTACCGTCACACTCCCAGTCCGAGCAAGGCGGGCCGATCCAGCCGTCTTTCAACCGCTCCATCCACATCGAAGCCCGTCCCACTCACCTCAGCAGCGACCCCGGTGCGCTGGTGCTGCGGCAACTGCTCGATCACAGCCAGGTCCTGAATTGGGTGGACGCCCACTTCGAGGACCTCCGTACCCAAGACCAGATCACGCATCCGCTGCCGGAGCTGCTGCGCACGCAGATCGTGCTGCTGGCGCAGGGCTGGACCCACGCCGACGACGCCGACGCGCTGCGCGAAGATCCGGTCCTGCGCCTGGCGGTCAGCGATCGCAAAGGGCAGGCGCCGTTGCGCACCCCGGACGGAAACCGGCCGCAGGGACTGGCCAGTCAGCCGACACTGTCGCGCCTGCTCGAGCAAGCCTCTACTGCCTATAACAGGCCGTTGAAAAAGTCTGATTTTCTAAAAAACACACACCGGGATTGCTTGTCGAACCAGCCATTTCTAGATTTAGAAAACACCAAAGAAAAAGGCCGCTGTCCGGAGGAGGTCGGTGATGTCGATGAGCAAGCGTCAAGAAAGTCAGCAGCAAGAAATGTGGGTGCCGAGCAGCACCCTGTCCGAGGTGCCGGGTCATCCGTTTTACACTCGACTCAACCAGCTGCTGGCCGAGCATGAATTCGATTCCTTCGTAGAAGCGCTCTGCGCCCCGTATTACGCCGAGACGCTGGGGCGTCCCAGTATCCCCCCCGGAGTCTATTTTCGCATGCTCATGATCGGCTATTTCGAGGGTTTGGGTTCGGAGCGGGGCATCGCCTGGCGCGTCGCCGATTCGCTGGCCCTGCGCCGCTTTCTGGGCTACCGCTTGAGCGAATCCCCCCCCGGAGCACTCGAGTCTGTCGCGCATTCGCGGGCGCCTGCCGGTGGAGGTGCACCAAGCGGTCTTCGACTGGGTGTTGAAGGTGTTGGCCGACCACGACCTGCTCAAGGGCAAGACGGTGGCGGTGGACGCCACCACGCTGGAAGCCAACGCCGCCATGCGCAGCATCGTGCGCCGGGACACGGGCAAAACCTACTCCGAATACCTGCAAGGGCTGGCCCAGGCCGAAGGGATCCAAACCCCGACGAAGCAGGACCTGGCCCGGCTCGACAAGAAGCGGGCGAACAAGGCGTCCAACAAGGACTGGGAGCATCCCCATGATGCGGATGCCCGCATTACCAAGATGAAAGACGGACGCACCCACTTGGCTCACAAGGCCGAACATACGGTCGATGTGGACACCCAGGCGCTGGTGGCCATCCAGGTGGGGGGCGCCGATGCAGGGGACCCCGAGTCGCTGACCGGGAGTCTGGCCCAGGCCGATCGCACTCTGCAAGAGGTCGGCCAGGTCGATGAGAAGACGGCGCTCGGCGAAGTGGTGGCGGATAAGGGATATCACAGCAATCAGACGATGAAGACGTTGAAGGATGCCCAGATCCGCAGCTACGTTTCGGAACCGGATCGCGGCCGTCGAAACTGGAAAAAGGATGCGGCGGCCAAAGTGGCGGTGTATGCCAATCGCCGGCGCATACGAGGAGAGCGAGGCAAGAGGCTGCAGCGGCGGCGCGCCGAGTATGCGGAACGCAGTTTTGCTCATACCTATGAAACCGGGGGTATGCGACGTACTCACTTGCGCGGCCACAGCAACATCTACAAGCGCCTGTGTATTCATGGCGGCGCCTTTAATCTGGACTTTTGCAAAAAGCCCAATTCCAGGATGACCGGTCAAGAATTCAGGCATCCCCAAGCTGGCCGGTTTTTTTGGTATTTTTGGTAGAACGAAGGCATCCCCCGCCTTGGTCTCCCCTGGCGATGCGATGAGAGAGGTCGTCGATGCCAGGCATTATTGCTTTTCCCACCGTGGTCGAGGAGGCGCTGGAGGAGTTTGGCGGGCTGTTTGCCAATGCCCCGGAGCGCCGGCATTTCGGCGAATACCTGACCGGGCTTGTGGTGACGGAGCGCAAAAACGTATCGGCGATCAACGCCGAGTTTGCCGACACCACGGATCAATCCTGCCTGAATCGCTGGATTACGCAGGTGTCCTGGGATGAAAAGCTGCTCAACGAACATCGCTTGGACTGGTTGCAGGACTCCCCCTCGACGCGCTATTCGGCGCGCGGGGTGATCGCCATCGACAACACCCTGGTCGGCCACAGCGGAGACAAGATCGAGGACGTGGGGTGGTTCTGGGATCACTCCGACAAGCGCCATATGATTGCGCACGACTACGTCATCGCCAACTACGTGTGCACCGTCGGGGAAATACTATCCGTTGGAATTCCGGCGCTTTCGCAAGCGCCAGGAGGACGACACGGACACGTCCTTCAAGAGCCATACCGAGCTGTTCAAAGAGCTGGTGGACTGGGTTGTTTTCCGACAGATCCCGGGCGATTTCGCCTTTGACTGCTACTTCAGCAGTGTCGAGAGTCTCGATCACATCCATACTCATGAGCTTTGGCTACGTAAGCGCCCTGAAGAGCAACCGCAAGGTCGAGTTTCAGGGCCGTCAGATGAAGGCCGCCGAAGTGGCCGCGACCATTCCATCCGAAGACCGCAAACGCGTCGGCATCGGCGACCGCAAGCAATGGTATTTCACCCGGACCGTGCGCCTGCCCAAGCTCGGTCACCGCGTTCGTCTGGTGATCCTGTGGGATCGCAAGAACGGCAGGGGAGCGGTCAAGTTTCTGCTCACCAACCGCGTGCATTGGGAGGTCAGTCGTATACTGAACGTGTATCGCAAACGCTGGACGGGCACCGAGACCTTTCATCGGGACGGCAAGCACCATCTGGGCATGGGAGACTGTCAGTTACGCAGCGGCGAGGGCCAAACCCGGCATATGTACCTCGTGATGCTGACGCACAGTCTGCTCATGGCACGGATGCGGCAGGGCCGTGCGCGTGACTGGGCTCATAGCGTGCTGACGACCATCGGCGAAGCCTGTCGAGCGGTGTCGCGAGAAACGCTCAGTATGACTATCTCCTGGGTAGTGGACCAAGCCACAATAGGGTGGACAGAGCAGAGAATTGTCGCACATCTCAAACTTTAGTAAAAGTGGAGTTTGCAAAAGTCCAGTTTAATCTCGGGCTGGTGCTGCGCAAGCTCATCGGAAGGGGAACCCCGAGGGGGTTTCATGGGCTGGCATCGGTTTTCAGGGCCGGTTCTGATCGTTTTAAAAGCGTTTTTGAGTTCTTCAGCCGAATACGCCGCTGTTTGAAGCTTCTTTCGTTACCTTTTCGAGCTCGTCTTCTCTATATGAGAATGATGCTCCAATTGTCCAATTAACCGGGAAACATAACCCTACATTCTGAATCCTTCCGATTTCCGGAACATCCCGGTTTTTCAACGGCCTGATAACCGCGAGGTGTTGGAGGAAGCGGTGCTGCGCAGCGCCCGGTCCCGGTGCCAGCTGCTCGAACGACGGATGAAATACGAGGAGTTGGCCGTCGACCTGGATGCCCTGCCGATGCCGGTGCACGGGCACCAGGCGGGGGTCGAATACAACGGCTACTTCCACGCCTCGGGGTACCATCCCCTGATGCTGGGCTCGGCGCAGACGGGCGATTTCTTCGGTGCCGTGCTGCGGCCGGGCAACGTGCACGCCCACGAGGGCGCCTCAGAGGCTCTCGGCAAGCGCCTGGACTGGATTCAGTCGCACCTGGCCCGGCGCCTCATCCTGCGTTTCGACGCGGCCTCGGTGAGCGGGTCTTTCCTGAGGGAGCTGGAAGACCGGGCCGACACCTCGTACGTGGCGCGCATCAAGAAGAATACGCGCCTGGAGGAGCTGGCTCGTTCCTGGGTGGAAGGCTATCAGCAGGAACTGGCCCGGCACCCGGAGCGGCTGCGGGAAGAGGGCTTTGGCTGTCGCGAGCTGGTCTATCAGGCCCGCTCCTGGCCGCAGCCCCGGCGGGTGGTGTTGGTCCTGGTCCCCTCCCAGACGGAGGAGCTGCCCATCGCCCGCCACTTCTTCCTGATCACCGACCTGAGCACGAAGAGGATGAGCGGCCGGGAGCTGGTCGCTTTTTATCGTCAACGCGGCCTCTTCGAGCGCATGCTCGGCGAGTTGAGCTCCACCCTCCAGCCGCAGCTCTCCTCGACCACCCGCCGCAAGCGACACTACCGGGGTCGAGAGCCGCGTCAGCGCACCCCGTCCCGGGACGCCTTCGCCGCCAACCAGGCGATCCTGACCTTGAACCTGCTGGCCTGCAACCTGCTTCACCTCGGCCGCCAGGCCGCCGAGCGCGCCGAGGCCCGGCGCGGGCGGCCCCGCAAGTACGGACGCACGACGACGGCCCTGAGCCTGGACAGCTTTCGCCGGCGCTACCTGCGCCGGCCCTGCCGCGTTACCTTGCACGGGCGCAGGGTGGGCGTCATCCTGACCCAAGGGATGGCCGCTGCCTGGTATCGTCTGTGGAGATTTCTGGCCACGCTCAAACCGGCGGACGGGGCGATGGCGTAGGCGCAGGCCGGGTCGGTCGGGGGATCGGCTCGGAAGGCAAGCGTCGTGGAGAAGGCGCGTACCATTTCACCAAGGTCGGTAGAGATAAGGGGACGCCTCTACCCAAAAAGGCAACTATAGTTGCTAGGCATGCCTCTGAGGCTAGGCGAAGGGGTCTCGGAAGCGCCTATGCCCCTTATGCGCGGGTTGCATGAATAACAAGGGCGTAAATAAGCTGCTTGACATTGTCATCGCCCCACGAAGCCGGGTCGAGCCGCGATTGCCAGAAGGGCTCCTCGTCGAACCGCCAGCGGATCCCGTCCACGGAATACCCCAGGTAAGCACCCCGTTTCCTCAACCGGAAGGCCATGCCGACGTACTTCTCATCCTCGTCCTTCGCGTGCGGATTCCGCACCACCGAGATGATGACCCCCTTCCTCCCCTGGGGTCTCAACTTCGTGGTCTCATCTCCGGTGAAGATCACGTTGTGGTCCCTCCGGCCCCCGAAATCCATCACACCCAGGATGGGCCTCTCCCAGTGGACCCCGTCCTTCGATGTGAGATAGGTGGAACAGGCGGCGTGCCCGTCCACGTGCTTCTCGGGGGAGTCCGACCCACATCGGCACCACATCTTGAAAAGCTTCTCCTCCTCGTCGTACATCGTACAGTAGGGCACAAGCTGATTACCCTCCCACCACTCCTCGGCCCGCACCACGGGATTCATGCGGTGCTTGGCGGGTTGATGGATCCTGCGCACGACCCCCGCGGCCATCTCGATCATCTCGTCATCCAGAAACAGCTCTGTCATCGAGGACATCGGACTCTCCCGGCTACCATTCCAGGGTGTAGACGCGCCACAGCTCTTCACCCGTCATATGAATAGGGATCTGCAGGCTCCGTTGCGTCCCACCACTTCGAGACCGATCTCTCTGCCCGAGAAAGCTCCTTGAGCGTCATCCCGTCACGCCCTGCCTCAGGGGGCCTCAAGACCAGATTCGTATCGTAGGTGGATCCAACGTAGCTCACCATCACCACCATCAGCAGCCCGTCTTCGACAAGGGGGAAGGCCTCGAAGGTTGGCCGGTCCCGGCGGTCCCAGGGACGAAGCCAGAGGATAGTATTGTCTACCAGGTCGTTCGCTCCAAGCGCCTGCACCATGTCGCCCACACGGCGATCCAGGGCCCTCGGAGGCCCGCAATGCAGCAGCAGGAGGGGACACATACCCAGGAGCGAAACAATGGGACGCGGGAACGGGACTCGTTTTTCAATCATTATCATCGCAGGCGTTCTGAGGGCGGCCCGCGTACCCGTATTCGCTGACGGCCCGAGCGCCAGAGTCCGCTGACGCCATTCAGGTGGTGCGCGCTGTTCCGATGGGCTGAGAATCTGCACAGTGTGCATACGTCCTTGGCCGCACGCAGGGCACACGCTTGGATCCACGCCCGTCACCTGCAAGACCAAGAGGCATTATCGGACGACTGTACCTGCCGAGACCGCAGCTGAGAGCAGGAGATCCTCGGTCGAACCGTACGCCGAACACCACACTCGCGACGAGCAGGGCCTTGAAACGAAATCAGCAACAGACCGGCCGATTACGCGATACAGTGTAACCAATCCTACCCACTGTCGTTTTCAAGCCCGACCTGCCACATACCTCCGTCAGGAAAAAGCCGAATGTGAAGTCCATATACCAGATTCTGAAGCGCGAATCCGCGATTCCGGACAGTCCAGCTCTCACACCGGACGAGTGGGCGGCGCTGTGGCACTACTACGTGGCCAATGCGCCGGATGTCCCTCTACCGCAACAGGGCAAACCGTCACTGAACTGGAGCCTGCCGCAGTTCGACATCGTGGAATCCGACTATTCGGTCCGTCGCGCGCTCACCACGATGGTCCGCATCCGGGAGGCCACCCGGGAGGTCTACATTGGTGATGGGGCGAGCCATACGTTGGCCGTGCTCGACCACAACGGACAGACCAAGGGGCCACCGATGCGTCTGAAGCCGGAGATCAGTCCCGTCGACATCGAGTTCGTGGGGACGACGGCGTACATCGCCTCGATCGGCGACTTCGGCGGGAGCAAGCCGTCGTTGGCGAAGCCTGCGCTCATCTCGTCGGTGCGACTCGCCGACCACCGAATCCTACCAGCGACCTCGAAGGTCGTGCTGGAAAACCTGTTCCGACTGGCGGACATGGACGTGGCCGACTTCAACCAGGATGGGCGGGCGGACTTCGCCGTGTGTGGATTCGGTGTCGTGTTCGGGAGTTTCTCGTGGTTCGAAGCAGGGCCGAACGGGGAGTTCTCGGAGCACGTCTTGCTGCCGCTGTCCGGTGCGGTCGCAGTTGAGGTGACCGACTTTGACGGGGACGGAAGAGACGACATCATGGTCTTGATGTCCGATGCCCGTGAGGGGCTGCACCTGTTCGTCAACGAGGGTGGCGGGGAGTTCGCGCACCACCTGCTGTTCGAGACCGGTCCTGCCTACGGCCACACTCGATTCCAGCTGCAAGACTTCAATGGCGACGGTCTGACCGACGTGTTGGTGACCAATGGCGATATCGTCGATCTGTACAATGCGCCCAGGAACTACCACGGGATTCGCATCTACCTGAACCGCGGCGACTACCGATTCGAGGAAGCGTATTTCTATCCGATGTACGGAGCCTATGACGCCAGGGCGGCCGACTTCGACGGCGACGGTGATCTGGATCTCGCGGCGATCGCCTTCTACCCTCACTACGCGTCCGACAGGTGGGAGTCGTTCGCGTATCTCGAGAATCGAGGCGGATTCGACTTCCTGCCGTACACTGACGAGACGGTGATGGGTGGGCGCTGGCTGACCATGGACGTAGGCGACATCGACGGTGACGGGGACCCCGATGTCGTGCTGGGGGGAGGGTATATCCCAAGCGGCATACCGGAAAAGGCCTTGTTTGAGCGGTTGCTTCGCTCCGGACCCCAAGTCCTGGTGCTGAAAAATAATCGCTCGCGGCGTGAGTGAGCGACTGAAAACCTAGGCGGTAGCCCGCGTAACATTCGCAGCCACTGGCAGTTACGACTCCCAGGTTCGCTCCCACCGCGGATATATCCCCCGCGCTTCGCCGCCCCGCGTGTCGAGGGCAACGGCCAGACGGTTGGTGCCGTGTCTGGATTCGAGGCGCAGCGAGGTCGCGTCCTGCACCTCAGGACTCGTCCCGGGGCCTTCGAAAACCTCCTGCCCATTCCACCACACCTTCACCGGACCGTCGTAGCCGAGGTGGATGTCGACCAGGTCCCACGGACCGACCTCGATGTCCTTGACGAAGTAGATGAGTCCGCCCCGGCCTCCGATGACGTCGCCGGCTTCGATGAAGTCGTGGCCCGGCGTGTGAGGAGTGCCATCCTCGGGTGTCGGTGCCGGCGACGAGGAGGTAGCTCACCTGCCACTGGGTGTGTCGATCCACAGCCCGCCACGCTAATCGCACCGCATCCCGCACGTATCTTGTTCCTCTCCAGACAATTGCATACTTTCATTGTGCGTTACCAGCATCGACGCCCTCGCGCAGCGAGCCGCAGCCCGGACATTCACAATCCGAGGGCGCTTGACATATTCGATGCTATCCGCCTCCTCCAAATCTCTCTGCCAGATGACGACGGGAATTCTCCTGCTTGTCTCGATGGCCCTCGCTCTCAATGCGCGCGTCGCTTCGGGTGTGACCATCTACCGCATCGGCCAGCCCTTTTCCGAGGCGGAAAGGGATAGCCTGGAGGGGATCGGCATTGAGCTCAGGGAGCTCGGGTGGTCGGAGAACTCGCAGCTGGAGGATGCCCTCGATCCGGACTCGCTACAGGTCGGTATCCTGCAGCCCCATTTCATCGGGGGAGACGACGATATTGCCGCATCGTCGTTGAGCAGAGGCGGCTGGGTGGTCGCGCAGCGGGAGGCTGGCAAAGGTATCCTCGAACAAACGGCCGCAAATCGACTGGTCGATCAGGATCCGGGTACGGGGTACTCGTGGAAGGCCGTAGATCAGGGGCACCTCGACAATCGCGCCTCCTGTTGCAACGACCCTTTTGCATCCTTGAGAGTGAATTTCGATTTAGGCGGGCGATTCTTCATCAGGGAAGTGAGATTCCGGACTCTGCCGGACAGGACGGACCACTTCCTGGAGCGATTCGTCATCGGTGTCAGCGACCGGGTGTACCCTTGCTGTAACTGGACCGGGAATCTCGGACCTGTTGTGGAGGTGGAAGACAACACCGAACCCGACGTCAGCTTGAAGCTCGATCCTCCGGTGACGACCAACTTCGTGCAGTTGTTGATCCTGCGGCAGACGCCCAAGGAGATCGGGTTGGCTGCTTTCGAGCTGTACGGTTGGCTGCTTTCGAGCTGTACGGAGGAGGGTACGCGAAGCAGGCCTCGTATGAATCCGACGTCATCGAGCTGGACGACATCGCCAGTCTGGGCGAGGTCCGCTGGTCTGGACGGCAGGATCCCCGCGCCCGGGTCGCCATCCGCACCCGGGCAGGCGCCGACCCGCACCCGGTCATTTTCTGGGAGACCCGCCACGAACAGCATGACTTCGTCAGGTTTCTGCTGGGGGGCGGCGACCTGAGTATGACGGAGTACAAGAGCCGGTATGACAGAGTGGAAGATTTTGACAAACCGGAAAACGAGCTGGACAGGACGACTCCCGACACGGAGCACTGGAGCTTCTATTCGCGTCCGTATGCGTTCGGGAATCCCGGGGTCCCTATCGTATCCCCCGGCCCTCGAAAGTTCGTCCAGATCAGAGTGGATTTTGCCTCCACCACCGTCGCGGACGCGGGCAAGCTCGACTACATAGAGTTCAAGGCATCGGTACCGCCGTTGGTCCGCCGCCTGGTCGGGGAGATTCACCCGATCCAGACCCGGGTGGGCGAAGCGACGCAGTTTACGTATTACCTCAGTCCGACGATCCGGTCCGGCGAGAGAAGCTTTGACGGGGTGGAGATCGCGACGCCTTCAGGGGTGGTGTCGGTCGATTCGCTGCGCATAGCCGGCGTCGATCAGAAGGATTTCTCGTCGATCATCCACGAAGATAGTCTGGGGTTCGAGGTCCTGCTCCCGAGCCGGCTGGATTCGACGCAAACCGGTGCGCTGGTGGAGGTGGTGTTCACCGCTCCGGTGCTGAGAGAAGTGGGCACCGAGTTTGCAGGCAGAGTGTTCGACACGACCAGGCCGCACGAGGTGCGGCAGCGGGTTGTGCCGGGCAATGCTACCGATGAGATCGAAGGTGATCGTTTGTCGGTTAGAACAGCTCTGAGCGAATCGCTGGTGTTTTCGCCTCGGATTTCGCCGAATCCGTTTACGCCGAACGGCTGACGGGGTGAATGAGGCGGCGAACATATCCTACAAGCTGCTGCGGTTGACCTCGGCGGTGCCGGTTTCACTCGAGATTTACGATCTGTCGGGCAGGCCGGTGAGACGGGTGTATGAGGGGGAGGATCCCGTGGGTGAGTACAGCCACGCGTGGGACGGCCGGGACGACTCGGACGAGCTCGTACCGCCCGCGCTGTATCTGTACCGGCTCGTGGTGGACGTGCAGTCAGGTAAGGAGACCAACACCGGCGTCGTCGCGGTGGCCTATTGAGGCAGACAGAGCTCCCCAGCTCCACCCCCGGAGCGCGCGTCAAGGGAGCAGCCCACCATCAGTAAGACCAGCGCAACATGACCGGCACTGAGCTTCGCAATGTCGTAGGCGGTGTGGTATTCGCCATCTGTTTCCTGGCATGTACCCAGAAGCTCCTCGGCCAGGAGTCCGACGGCGCGTCTCGACAGAGTGAACGGCTCTACCGGCTCGGACAGCGCTGTGCCCAGAGCGGCGACTACGGATGCGCCGAGGAGAAGTACCGGATGGTCGTCGAGCTGGACTCCACCCACGTCCGCGCTCTCGACGGCCTCGGTTTCATCCATGCTCTGCACAAGAGATTCGGGGAGGCAGAGGCAGCATTCGAGAGAGTGCTGGAGCTCGACCCCGACTACGCGCCGTCCCTCTACAAGCTGGGCAAGATCTACTTGATCCACCAGGATCGGGAAAGAGCGAAGGATGCCTATGAACGAGTGATCGCATCCGAGCCGACGTACTTCCCCGCTCACCACGGACTCGGCATGATCTACTCGCAGGAGGGAAAACCCAAGGAGGCGACGGAGCTCTTCGAGACTGTGCTCCGGCTCAAGTCCGACTACGGCCCCTCTCGCTATCGACTCGGAGCCATCAATCTCCAGCAACAGAAATACGCAGAAGCGATAGAAGAGCTGCGGCAGGCTGCTGAGCTGGTCGAGAATGAACCGTCGGTCCACTACGTCCTTGGCCAAGCGTACATGGCCATCGGCAGGCTGAGCGAAGCGGCAGACGAATTTGCCGCAACCCTGCGGCTCGACCCCCGTCGTGCAGATGTGCACGACAAGCTGGGGCTCGTCTACACCGAACAGTCACACGTGCTCTTGGGAGCGGCAATGGCAGACCAGGACAAACTCGCCGCCGCCGTGGAGGAACACCGCACGGCGGTCGAGCTGGCTCCCGACAACGGCTGGTTCCAGCACAACCTCGGGATGGCCTACGAGCGGCAGCGCAACTACGAGGAAGCGGCGGCGCAGTACAGGAAGACCCTGACGGTGGATCCCGACCTTGCGTACACGCGCTACCGCCTCGGCATTATCTACTCCAGAAACAGGAACTACGAGGAGGCTGTCGACCAGTACAGGCAGGCCATCGAGCGCGAGCCGGACAACACGCTCTTCCACTACGCCCTGGGCGCTGTGTATACCCGGACCGGAAGAGCCGAAGAGGCCATCGCGGAGTATGAGAAGGCCATCGAACTCGACTACTTCAACACAGAAGCGCACTTCGGTCTCGCCAACGCTAATTTCAAGCAAGGGAATCGCGAGAAGGGCGAGAGGGAAATGCAGATATTCCGGACACAGCGCGAAGGCAACATCGCCGAACTCGAACGCAGCGTCGCCCTGGTCCCCGACAACCCCCGGTTCCACTTCCAGCTCGCGGTGCAGTATTCGAGACAAGGACGCGACCTCAGTGCCATCAACGAGTACAAGCTAGCCATCGCTCTCGACCCTGCCAATGCCGAATACCATCGTCGTCTGGGCGACGCCTACCTGAAGACGGGCAGGTACCAGGAAGCGGATGAGCAGTTCGAGATCGTTCGCAGGCTGGAGCCGGCAGACGAGATGGATCCATGAGCTGGCGGAGGGCTCGCGGATCAGGATTCTCAAGACAGCTTCTCATATCGATTGTTCTCAGCGGCCACTTGCTGGCCGCCGGCCACTTGCAGGCTGCCGACGACGCGCCCGTGCCAAGCACGGGCGTGCAGTTTGTCGATGTCGCGGCAGAGGTCGGCGTCACCACAATGAACGTCTCCGGTGATGGCGAACAGCAGTACGTGGTCGATGCCTTCATGGGGGGGTCGGCCTTCTTCGACTACGATCGGGACGGAGACCTGGACCTGTACGTGCTGAACGGGTCGACGGTCGAAGGGTTTTCCGGCCCGGATCGTCCGCGCAACGCCCTCTACCGCAACGACGGCGCGATGTTTTCGGACGCCACAGCAGCATCGGGCCTTGGCGACGCCCGTTGGGGGATGGGTTGCGCCGTCGCCGATTACGACAACGACGGGGACGCGGACGTCTACGTGACCAACTACGGCAGCAACGGGCTGTACGAGAATCGGGCAGATGGGGGCTTCGTAGATGTCGCGCAGCGCGCCGGAGTAATCGGAGTAGAGACATTCAGCACCGGCTGCGCTTTCTTCGACTACGAGCGCGATGGTGATCTCGACCTGTACGTGGCGAACTACGTCGACTTCGATCACTTCATGGCGACGACTCCCGACAGGAAGCACGAATGGCGGGGGTTGACCGTCCACTTCGGACCGCAGGGTATGCTGGGGGAAGCGGACGTCTTCTACCGCAACGACGGTGACGGCGTCTTTTCCGATGCGACGGCCGCCGCCGGTCTGGTGGATCGCGACTTGCTGTACGGACTCGGCGTCGTGGCGGGAGACTACGACAACGACGGCGATGCGGACGTTTACGTGGCCAACGATACCGGACCCAACTATCTCTACGAGAACTCGGGCGACGGGACCTTCACCGACGTGGCCTGGATGAAGGGTGCGGCATACGGCGAGGGCGGCGAGTCACAGGGGTGCATGGGCATCGCTTTCGGAGACTACGACAACGACGAATATCCGGATATACTAGTCACCAATTTCTGGGAAGAGACGAATACCCTGTATCACAACGACGGAGGGCAGTTTTTCTCGGATCTCACGTTCGATGCGGGGGTGGGGTTGGAGAGCTTTCAGTTCCTCGCCTGGGGCACCGAGTTCTTCGACTACGACAACGACGGGGACAAGGATCTTTTCGTCGCCAACGGCCATGTCTATCCGCAGATCGACAGGGCAAACCTGGGTGTCCGCTATGCCCAGACCAACCAGCTGTTCGAGAATGTGGGAGATGGCAAGTTCGAGGAGGTATCCCAGACCTCGGGTGCGGGACTGCGGATCGAGAAGGTAAGCAGGGGCGCCGCCTTCGGAGATTACGATGAGGACGGCGACCTCGACATATTCGTCCTGGAGCTCAACGATCTCCCGACGCTGCTGCGCAACGATGGTGGCAATCGAAACAACCATCTGCTGGTCCGGACGGAAGGCACCGAGAGCAACAGGGACGGCATCGGGGCTCGGGTGAAACTCACGTGCGGCAACGTGACCCAGGTCAACGAGGTGCGTAGCGGTTCGAGCTATTTATCGCAGAATGATCCGAGGCTCCACTTCGGTCTGGGGGAGTGTACCGAGGTAGACCGGCTGGAAGTATCCTGGCCGAGCGGTCTGGTCGAGCGCTTCGAGAATCTGCCTTCCAACAGGGTCCTGGTGATTCGCGAGGGAAGCGGAATCGCCCCTACTGCACGGTAAACGCCGCCTCGAGCCGGGGCGCCGTCCGGCCTTGCAGCCGGATGCGTCTGAGCGACCCCGACAATTCTCCTGGTCATTCGGTCGGCACCTTTCCCTGCCGGCCCTGTCCACCAACGCCGGCCAGCTTGAGCTCTTCGGCGAAATGACACGCCGCCAAATGCTCGGCCTCGTGCGAGGCGCTCACATCAATCAGCTCGGGCGTGCGCTCCCTGCAGATGGCTTTGGCGTAACCGCAACGGGGATGGAAGTAGCAGCCCGACGGAGGATTGGCAGGGTCCGCTACATCACCTTCCAGGACGATCCGCTCGCTTCTGTTGTCCGGATCGCCTTTCGGAACGGCGGACAAGAGCGCTTCCGTATAGGGGTGACGGGGACTTCTGAAGACTTCCTGGGTCGCCGACATCTCCACGATCTGGCCGACATACATCACCGCCACTCGGCTGCTTACGTACTCGATCACGGCGAGATTGTGCGCGATGAACAGATACGTCAGGTTGAGCTCGTCCTGGAGCTCCTTGAGCAGATTCAGCACTTGGGCCTGCACCGACACATCGAGGGCCGAAACCGGCTCGTCGAGCACAATGAATTGCGGATCCAACGACAGGGCACGAGCAATCGCGATTCTCTGGCGTTGTCCGCCGCTGAAGGCGTGGGGATATCTGCCCATGTACTCCGGGTCCAATAGGACCATGCGCAGGAGCTCGGCTACCCGCTCCCGGACCTGCCGCCGGCGCCTCATGACGCCGTAGTTGACGAGGGGTTCCCCCACGATGTCCAGCACACTCATCCGAGGATTGAGGGAGGAGTAAGGGTCCTGAAATACCATGGACAGGTGACGGCGCATCTCCGTCAAGCCTGTCCTGCCCAAGGCCAGGAAGTTGGTGGGCGTGTCGTCTTTCAGGCGATAGCTGACGGATCCGGAGGTCGGCTCTATCGCCCGCAGCACCGATCGGCCCAGGGTGGTCTTACCGCTGCCGCTCTCCCCCACCAGAGCGAGGGTCTCCCCGGAGCGTATGTGGAGGCTGACGCCGTCGACGGCCTTCACTATCCCCGTTACCTTTCTCCGGAGGCCGTGCGTTCGAACGAAGTGCTTCTTTAGATCCTCTACTTGAAGAAGGACTCTGTTGTTCATCTCATCCTACCTGTCCGCGTAGAGCCAGCAACTCACAAAGTGATGCGGCGCCGTCTCCACAGAGGGCGGCTCCCGCTCGTCGCACACACCACTGATGAACTCGGGGCAACGGGGATGAAATCTGCATCCTTTCGGCATCTCGTAGATGCTCGGCACCGAACCGGAAATAGGCTCTATCTTGCGCCCGCCGGCCTCACCGAGCTTGGGAATGGATGCGAGGAGCCCCTGGGTGTAGGGGTGCTTGGGATCGCGGAAGAGCTGGCGAGCCTCGGCCGACTCCACGTTTCTTCCCAGATACATGACCAACACGTCATCTGCCAGGTCACCAACGACTCCCAGATCGTGGGTAATGAGGATCACAGCCATGCCCAGCTCCCGCTGGAGTCTGGAAATCAGATCGAGCACTTGGGCCTGAATCGTGACATCCACGGCTGTGGTGGGTTCGTCCGCGATGAGCAGGCTGGGACGGCACGATAGCGCCATGGCGATCATGGCTCTCTGGCGCATACCGCCACTGAGATTGAAGGGATAGGCATTAATGGCCTGTTCAGGATTGGGCATACTGACGTGACGTAGTATGTCCAGAGCCCGCTCGTGAGCCTCTCCCTTGGTGGCCTCCTGATGAAGCCGGATCACTTCGGTAATCTGATTGCCGATGGTGTACACCGGGCAAAACGATGTCATGGGCTCCTGGAAGATCATGGCGACTTCCTTACCCTGGATGGCGCGAATCTCATCCCCTTCGGGATCGAGTTGCGCGAGATCCACGACCGCGTCTGCAGTCTTCAGAAGTATCTGTCCGGTGACGATCTTGCCGTTCTTTGGCACTATCCGCAGAATGGACTGCGCCGTAACACTCTTGCCACACCCACTCTCACCGACGATGCCCAGGGTCTGTCCTCGTCTGACCGCGAAGTCCACGCCATCTACAGCCCTCAGAGTCCCTTCACGGGAGAAGAAATGGGTCCCCAGGTCCACAACCTTCAGCAGGTAGTCATCACTCTTGGACCCCATATCGAAATTCCTCACACCGCCGCGTACGGGTCTGCTGCATCCCGCAACCCGTCACCAAGGAAATTGAACGCAAAGATCGTTACGATTATCCACAACCCCGGCATCATGAGCCAAGGCGCGTTCGCCAATACCCGGATAGCCTGGGCCTGCTGCAGAAGCACCCCCCAACTTATGGCCGGCGCCTGCAGCCCCAGGCCTATGAAACTCAACGCGCTCTCACCCAGAATCATCCCTGGCACCGAGAGAGTCAACGAGGCGATGATGTGGCTGTAGAATGAAGGCAGCATGTGCTTCAGGATGATCTTGAGCTGCCCTGCTCCGTGCAATCGAGCCGCCATGACGAAGTCCTCTTCCCGAAGGGCCATGAACTTGCCGCGCACCACCCGGGCAAGATCCGTCCAGCCAATGAGAGAAAGAATGACCACGATACCGAAGTAGACCTTGATCATGGACCAGTGTGGCGGGAGAGCTACACTCAGCCCCATCCACAACGGCAGGGTCGGAATGGATTTGACAAACTCGATGATGCGCTGGATCACCACGTCCACGGTTCCGCCCACGTACCCGGAGACGCCGCCAATCAATACCCCCAAGACAAAGCCGAGTGCGATGCCCACGAGCCCTATGGACAGGGATATTCGAGAACCGTAGATGATGCGGGAAAAGACGTCTCGGCCATAAAGGTCCGTCCCGAATAGGAAGAAATCACCTTCTTCGACCCCGAAGAGATGGATCTCGCTCCTGAACAGGCCCCACAGCTTGTACTCCGAGGAGCGAACGAAAAAACGTATCCGATAGGTGACACTCTTGTCCTCGGAGTAGGTCCTCAGCAACGTCTCGGGATCCTTGGTGTGGGTGAGACCATAGACAAACGGCCGCAGGTGTAGGCCATTCTCGTCTCTGAAGTGGATCTTCGTCGGCGGGCAGAGCTTGCGCCTGGCATTGATCTGTGTCGGATCCATGGGCGCCACGAACTCTGCGAAGATCGCCCCGAAGTACAAGAGACCAAGAACAACCAGCGCTCCCACGGCGAGCTTGTGCCGGAAGAACTTCCAGCGAATGAGCTGCCATTGCGAAGCGACCAGCAGGCGATCCCCAGTTGTATTCTTCTTCACCTACACGGCCTCCCGGATACGGGGGTCCACCCACCCCAGGGCGATATCAGATATGAGCGTCCCGATCACCGTCAACGAGCTGACGATCATCACGATTGATCCCGCGAGGAACATATCCTGGCTCAGAAGCGCGCCCACGAACAACGGAGAAATGGTGGGAATGTTGAGCACCAGCGACACGAGGAGCTCGCCCCCGAACAAGGTGGGGAGCATCCACCCGATGGTACTAATCATGGGATTGATCGCCATCCGGAAGGGATACTTGTACAGAACGCGTCGTCTCGAAAGCCCTTTGGACCGAGCGACCATAACGTACGGCTTCTGCAGCTCATCGAGCAGATTGGCCCGCATCACACGAATGAGACCGCAGGTACCGGCGGTGCCTACCACCACAGTGGGCAGCCACAGGTGCTTCATCATGTCCCAGAGCCTGGCGAAGCTCCACGGCGCATCCTGGTAGGCTCTGGAGAAGAATCCCACGAGGACGTCTCCAGTGGCCACGTAGTAATAGTAGAGCAGAACCAGCGCCAAGAAGAAGTTCGGAATGGCCAATCCGATGAAACCGACCGTCGTGAAGACGTAGTCACCAATCGAGTACTGATGAGTCGCGGAATACGTCCCGATGGGTATGGCCACGAGGTAGACGAATATCAACGAGGCAAGCGAGATTGCCATGCTCATGGGGAGTCGGGCGGCGATGAGGCTCTCCACTGGCGCTCCCCACTGCATCGACCTGCCCATGTCTCCACGGATGAATCCCCACAGCCATCTCAGGTACTGCAGCGGCATGGGTTGATCGAGGCCATAGCGGGCCTTGATGGCCTCCAATTCAGCTTCGTCTATCTCCCCGGCTTGCTCCGTCAGATTGGCCACGTAGAAGGAAAGAAAGTCACCTGGGGGAAGCTGGATGATGAGGAACGAGAGCATGGAGATCGCGATGAGCGTGGGAACCATCAGGAGCAAACGACGGCCTATGAAACGCAACATGACAAAGCTTGTCTCCGGACGATCTGTGCAGTGACACGAAACACCAGAGACAACCCGAAGGTTGTCCCCAGTAGGGGCAGTCTAGTCGTCGAAATAGAAAGTCTGCGAGGGAATAATGGGGAACTCCGTTGTTCCATACGGCTCGTCGTTCACACTGAAGTTCCGCAGCGATTTCGTCACCACGGTGTACGTGGCTCGCTTCGCTTCGAATCCCGGAAGCATCAGGAGATGGTCAACGTAGATCTTGAATGCCTCCATGACGAGATCCTTGCGCTTCGCGTCCGACAGCTCGACCATGCCCTCTTCGTAGATCGCGTAGAGCCGCTTGATGTACTCCGGCGGCTCCTCACCTTCCTCGCCGCCGCTGGACGTCCACCTGCCCCACGGGGGGCAAACCAACCACCACCCATGGATGGGAAGCAACTGCCCGCGAGTGAAGACGTTCATGGGACGCCCGCCCGGGGCCCCCCAGCGCAGGTGGAGATCGTACTCACCCGCTAGCATCATCTCCGTGACGAACTGGGGGCTCTGCGACTTGACCACGGTCCTGATGCCCACTTCCCGCCAGTACCCGCGATAGAGCTCAGCGACCTCGGCGGCCTCGGGGGGCGAGTTCGTCATAGTAACCGTCACGAAGATGAGCTCCTTCCCGTCCGGGCCGAGCCGGAAGCCGTCGCTGTCCCTGGCCGTGAGACCCATCTCATCCAGAAGCCGATTGGCTTCGCTGATGTCCCGGCCGATGTGGGTCTGGAACAGAGGGCTATCCGGATCGTACGGCGCCACTGATCGCGGCCACGTCGGCACGGCGCCGCCGTCGTAAATGATCTCGTTCACCTCTTCCCAGTCGATGGCCTTGAGCAGGGCAAGACGGAACTTCCGGTCGTTGATGATCTTCCTCTTTGCGGGATTAGAATTGACGAAATTGAAGTACGTGGTGCAGACGTTGTTGGGGGGCCAATATGGGTTCACGACCCGGTAGTTTCCCCTGTCCTGGTTCTGCAGCACGAGCGGCAGGTTGGCCAATCCGCCAATGGAGCTGCCGAAAGCCCAGGTGAGCTCACCCGCCATTACTTTCAAGAGCCATGTCTCGGCGTTTTGCACCAAAGCGTATTCCATGCCGTCCGCGTAGGGCAACTGCTTGCCTTCGGTGTCGACCTTCCAGTAGTAAGGATTCCGCTCGACCTTGAAGATCACTTCTTCCTGGTAGTTGATCGCCTTCCAGCCGCTGATGGTGGGAATATCGGGATTGCCGTAGAAGTCCCACTTGCTGCGGAAGAAGTCGGCCCAGATGTCGAAGCCGCCTTCCTCCATCATCTTCTCTATGTCTTCCTTCCCGGCAAAGTCGGGATGGAACTGCTCCAGGTAGTGTCCGGGTGCGTACGGCATGGGCCGGCACCGGGCCATGCTCTCCACGAACATGGGGTGGGGATCCGTGAATGCGAACTCGACCGTGGTTTCGTTGAGCCTGCGGACGGTGGGCAGGTTCCCCCTGGTCATGAACACCCCCGGTTTGATTGGGTAGAGCTCGTCGTTGAGGATGATGTGGTCGAACCACCAGGTGATCGCGTCGGCGGTGAAGGGCGTTCCGTCGCTCCACTTCATGCCTTTGCGCAGGAAGAAAGTCGTCTTTCGCGTGTCGGGGGAGACTTCCCAACCCTTGGCCACGTTGGGGTTCAGGCGCTCGAAGTAGGGATAGGTCCAGCTGACCAGCCACTCGTACTGCAGATTTCTTGACCAGGCACGGCGCTGGGCGGTCCGCAGGTTCACCATCCAGCCGCCGTACTTCCCGATGCTCTCGATCGGCTTGATAACCAGGGGCTCTTCAGGCAATCGCTCGTCTATGGGTGGGAGCTTGCCGGCCTCAACCATCTCCTTCCACATGGGAGAGGCCTGAAACCGCTCAATCTCGACCGTTCCCGTATCCCCGGTCCTGGGATCCACGGACTCGTAGCTCTTGTTCACGACCTTTCCGAGCTCGTTGGTGGACACCGCGGCCCCCGCCGCGTCCCGTTCGCCGGTGGGTGCGTGGCTTTCTTCCCGGCCGCAGGAAAACAGCAGAGCGAGCGCTACTACAAGCGCCGCCACAATGACAAGCATTGCCTTCTTCATGTGAGCTATCTCCTTTCGGACGGTGCGTCGGGAATCTGCCATATGAGCGACCGGCCAACCGGACCGCGGTGCCTTTTCAAGAATCGCCGCTCGGCGCGCCCCCTTCAGCCGGCCTCCACGAACTGGAAGGCGTAGAGCTTCAACGAACGCATCGTGACGCGCAACCTGACAGGCCGGCCCCTCAGCGAGCCGACGTCCGGGCCGGGCCGCCACCAGACCTCCTGCGCGACACCGTTCCGGTCCAGCGAAACGGCGTCCTCGAAGGTCTACCCGGCTAACGGCTTGCCGGTTTCATCCTGGAGTTCGACCCACGCTTCGCCCGTCGCACCACAGTCGATGTTCAGCTGCAGACGGTTCCCTGCAAACACGATCGGTGGCGTGACGAGATGTCCGCCAGCCGGCCCGATGTCCGCCGAGACGAAACCGTCCAGACGCTGTTTGGCCTGCCAGATGCGCACGCCGCCGTGCTGGAGACGGGGGAGATTGTGGGTGCGCGCATCCTCGGTGTAGTACTGGTAGATGAAGTTCCCCCGCCGGACCAGCCCTACTCCCATGTAGACCATCCCTCCGAGCTGCGGCTCGTCTATCAGACCAGGACCAACGTAGGGCGTGCCCTCGATGGTCCCGCCCATGGCTGTCCTGCCCGTCGTACTGCCGGAACACGGATGGGAAGGCAAAGATGGCGTCGTCCGCCCATACGTACGGGTTTGACGCAGGGCGTGTAGACGTCCGTGGCCGGCGGATCGCGCTCGTCACCCGCCTGACCACCGGCGCGCACTGCGGCGGCAGCCGGTCCTAAAGCCCGACCGGGCTCCTGGGCAGCGTCGTGTCCTCACGGAAGTCGAACGGCAACTGCGTGAGCTCGGGCGAGGTCAGGCGGGCGACCGTCCGCCTTCTCCCCCAGCCCGGGCCCCCCACGTACCCGCGGCCGCCGCGCCGCGCAGATATGCGACGTAGGCGCCGGCGCCGGCATCGTAGAGGACCTGGTTCTGCGTGTCGCAGCGGAAGGGAACCACGACGCCGCTTCGCAGCCGGCGCCACGATATGCCGTCCTCGGAGTGGAGCAGATAGACCGCGCCATGGACTACTCGGCGGTTGTCGAAGTAGCCGAAGTACGCGCCCCGGCCCTCGTCCCAGATCGGCGGCTCGGTGCGCTCGCCCAGGGATCCCGCGAACCAGAATCGGCAACCGCACGTCTCCTGGGGGTCGAGGAACACCGTTACCGGCCGCGCCGGGCATGACCACGTTGTTCCGAGCCAGTCCCGCCACCTCGAACCGGTCCACCTGCGCCAGCTCCCAGTCGATGCCGTCGTCCGAGTAGGCCAGGCAGTACATCTGCGCTAGAACATCAGGCTCACGCGTCTCGTTCGGAGTCATGAGGTAGTACAGCCATAGACGTCCGTCGACGTCGAGTACCGTCAAACCGCCGCTGTGGTGCAGGCCGCAGAGGGACGGCAGATTGACGGGTGTACGCTGAAGGGGGGGATTGACCGTGAACTGCAGACCCTCGGACGACTCGACGAAGCGACGGTCAAACAGAAGCTGTTTGCGTGTCCCGACAGGCCGGGCCGCAGTTGCGTCTGCCATCCTCTTCTCCCCTTCTCCCAGGATTTCCCATCTTGCCGCCGTTACCGAGACGGCGTGCCGTTCGATGTGCATTCTATGCGGTCGGCAGGCCGTGTCAATGGCTGTCTTCGGCATAGCGTAGTAATACGTCGCTCAATTCTTGAACCGAAACGAATACACGTCCGCGTCTTTGACCTCAAACCGCACCCGCACTGGCCTTCCGGGAAACGGACCCTGCCCATCACCCTTCCAGGTGACGAGCTTTGCGATCTGGTCGCCCTTGAGCGGGTCGCAGTCTGCGGCTGAAAAGTTGGCCAGCGGCTGGCCGTCGGCGTCCTCGATCCCCAGCCGCACGTGGCCGCCGGGCCGGGTCACATAGTTGATCTCCAGCTTCCCGCCGCCCACCAACAGCGGCCTTGTGGTGAGCTGGCCGCCATCCGCGCCGCCGCGCAGCGCCACGAATCCGTCGAGGCGGTACGTGAAACGCCGTAGCCGGGTGGGGGCCGTGGAGAGGTAGTTTTCGGAGGCGTAAACCGAGTACTCGCGGTCGTTGCCCGGGGTGGGCACCAGCCCCCAGGCCATGTAGTTGCTGCGGTTGCCGGCCCGTTCCTCCGGCGCGTCCTCGGGAATCACCGGGTCGGGCCACCGCTTGAACCTGCGTCCGTCGCGGCTGGTCATCAGGATCGGCTCCACGCGGTTGTTCTGCTCGGGAAGCAGTCGGGTGGGGAAGCCGATCAGGATCTGCGGCGCACGGGGGTACGACATCACCGCGTTCGTGTACAGGTGCTCCGGGCCGATGTCATCGTCGAATTCCAGCAGCTCCGGCTCGGTCCAGGTCACCCAATTCAAAAAGTCGCTCGACGTGGAGGTCATGATGGACCGGAATCCCGGACGAGCGCGTATGCCGCCCAAGACAAGCTCTCCACTTGGATCTTGAAAAAAGCGGACGCGGTGGTATTCGCGGTATAGTCCGGCGTGCGGATCCCAGAAGGCCAGGTTCTGCGAATCGAAGTCCCCCTTGGTGATCAGCGGGCCGTCGCTGATCGTCCACCGGATGCCGTCGGGCGACTTGTAGGCGAAGACGGTCATTTCGCCTTGCACCGCATGATGGGGCCTGCCGCTCTTGTGGACCTGCGAGAGTGCCTTGTAGCGGGACCCGGGTGGGCAGTTCGGATTGGTGTCCTTGAAGGGAGTAAAGCAGTGGGCGCCGGCGCCGTCCCACACAATGTTGTTCTCTTTCGAGCCCTCGAATTCGACTAGCCCCAGATTCGGCTTCGTCCAGTGGATGGCGTCCTTGCTCTCGGCGTAGCAGACCACCTGGTTGTGCGTCCCGGTGCGCTTCTCCAGGTCGTAGTTCGCGCCGCGGTAGTACATGCGGCAGATGTCCTCGCCGAAAGCATCTTTGTCACGAAACAGCGTGTAGTACATACTGGTGTTTCCCTCCCACGGCGCGTCGGCGACCAACGCCACATCCCGCGGCACCGGCCGCTGCAATTCAAGCCGCGCATCGCCCTCGATCCTCTCGACAAAATGGTCATCGACGAATAGCTCGCGGTGCGAGCCGATGTCCACCGGCTCGGCGGCAATGGATACAAGAGAGACGCAGTTAACCACACAAATGGCCGTAATAAATCTGCGCAAGAACAACCTAGACTTTGTAGACTCCATCGAAGGTGAGGACATGGATGTGCGGATTGACGCTATGCTTATGTATAGGACCGATAACCGCAATTATGATTAGTCTAGGTCGGCGGCGGAATCGTGTCGAGAGGGGTGGTGAGCGGCGGGATGGGTGCAGGTCGCGATGGGCGTGTGGATTGGGGGTGGATCAGGGCCTGCGAGCCGGTCGATGGACGCTTGCGAGCCCGTTTCCAGCCTGAAAACGGGCCTTCCGGGCGCATCGATCCGTTCGGATCACGCCAGGCGCGTCCGCTCAGGCGGCGAAATCGAGCTCGGGTCGTGCCGGCGCGATCGGAGGCGGCCGCGCCGGCAGGCCGACGCCTTCGAGATAGGACCGGATCGAGGCCGGCTCGGTCAGGGCGGCGACGATCCTCATCCGGCCGCCGCAGGCGGGGCATTCGCTGATGTCGATCGAGAACACGCGCGCCAACAGCTGGCACCAGGACAGGCGGTGAGGACACGGTGGTAGGGCGGATACGCCAGTCGCCTCGGGCTCGTCGTCGGCGCCCGGCACGATGCGGTCACGGTCTCGCGCGTTGGGCGCCAGGAGGCCGTGATACCGAATCAGGTTGAGCCGTGGCGGGGGTACGAGGGCAGCCAGCTTTTCGGTGGGTCGTCCGTCAAGGAAGCCCAAGGTGTTTTACGCAAGCTTCATGTACCAGGCGAAGAGTTGGGAGAGGTCCCGCCGCATGGTGGCCAAGGTGGAGTGGCACGCGGGGGAACTCTTTCCACGCGTCGGCTTCATTGTCACGAATCTACCGTGGCGTGTGGACCGGGTGGTTCGGGTCTACAACAAGCGAGGCACGGCTGAGCAGTGGATCAAGGAGGGCAAGTACGCGGTGAAATGGACACGGCTGTCCTGCCACGACTTCCGGGACAACGAGGTGCGACTCCAGCTCTTCGCCCTGGCGTACAATCTGGCCAACTTCGTCCGGCGATTGGCCTTGCCGGGCAATGTCCGTCACTGGTCGCTGACGACGCTCCGGGAGAAGTTGATCAAGATCGGCGCGAAGGTCGTGCGTCATGCCCGATACGTGACATTCCAGATGGCGGAGGCGGCGCTTGACACTGTCTGCCGAGCGCCTATAGTGCACATCGTTCAGCGCGCCGTCGCGGTGACTGCTGCCATATGGGGAATCCCGGGTACAGTGACAACGGGACCGGAGGACGACGACAATGGGACACGAGTGGGTCATAGCAGCGGGTCTGCTCGTATGTCTGGCCGCGAGGCTGCCGGCGGCGACCGTGCACGTTGCCGTCAACGGCGATGACGGGAATCCCGGCAGCGCAGAGAAGCCGGTGCGGACCGTCAGGAAGGCGATTGACCTTGTGCTGCCGGAGAAAGAGCCGTCCGAGATCATCATTCACGAGGGCATCTACCCCGGCGACGTGCAAGTCGGCAACCACAACGACCGGCTGGGCGGAGCGCGACCCCTCCTGCTGATCCGCGCTGCAAAGAAGCCGGACGGCAGCTTCGAGGACGTCGTGTTGGACGGGGGACGGAAGATCACCAAAGCCGACCCGGTACCGGGCAAGCCCGGCATCTATAAGGTCGAAGGTCAATTCAGCTACCACCGCCGTACACACATGTGGGAGGCGGACACGCGCACGCGCTACATGCTTGTCGCCGACCTGGCCGCGGTCGAGCAGTTCCCCGCGAGTTTCTGGCATACGAACACCGAAGCGTACTTCCACACGTCCGACAACCGGCCGCCGTCGGCCCACGACATGGCGATGAGTAGGAACCAGAACGGCATCACACTCTGGCGTCCGAACGTGACTGTCCGCGGACTGCAATTCCGCAATTTCTTGGCATGGCGCTATTCGGCCGGGGTCGAACTGCGCGGTGCGGACACCGCGGCTGAAGATTGCTCTGTCTCGAACTCCGTACGCGGGTTCCAGGTCATGGTCAGCGAGATCAGCGACGCAATTGGACTGACAGGCACGCGCTTCGTCCGCTGCCGGACCGACGACTGTGCGGGCGGGGTGTACTCGATGGGCACGGGGACTGTGGTCGAGGACTGCCGGTTCTACAAGATCCGGACGGCTTCATGGTCCCGGCCTATCCGCAAGACGACTGCGGCATTCAGTACTATTATCCGGCCTCCGGCGGCGAGGTGCGCCGCAATCTGGTTGTGGGGTTTGGCAGCGGCATCTTTGTGAAGTGCAAGGTCAGTGAGTTCATTGTCGAGCACAATACGTGTCTGGACGGCATCACCTACGGAATCGGCTGCAGAAGCTGGGGTCCGAAGTCCGTGTTCCGTTACAACATCGCCACGGGGTTCTCGCGGATGATTTTGCATCCCGAAATACTCCACCCGACCAACGTGGTCGACTACAACTGCTTCTGGGACAGTCGCGAAACGAGTGCGCTGCACGAGTGTCTCGAAGAACCGCGGAGAGTCGGCACGGGCATGCACACAATCGTCGCCGACCCACTGTTCGCCAACCAGGCTGCGGGAGACTATCGGTTGCTGCCGGGGAGTCCGTGCGCCCGCATGGGCCCGAACGGCGAGTCAGCCGGGGCGTTTGGAATAGTGGGGCCGGAGTTCGAGGACAAGCGCCCCCCCGACGTGGAGGTCGCCGTCGAGCCGCCCGCATCTCGTGTCGGCGGGTCCGGCGAACTCTACTTTGAGGGCGACCCCTGGCAAGGGGGCGGGAGGAACTTGGTGCGCACGCTGCCGCCCGAAGGGCGCCTGGACGAATGGGTCTCGCCTACTGACGAGGTCACTCTCAAAGTCACTGCGCAAGATGCCGTGAGCAGGCCGGTCCGCATGAAGGTGCGTGTCGGTAACGCTCCGGGGGGCGAGCCCGAACCGTTCCTGCGCGGTCAGCGTGTCCGTGGCGGACGCGGACGCGGAGGCGTGCGCAAGAGCGTCAAGCTCCCTCGAACCGCAGGCCCGACCGCGGTCAGCGTCAGCGTGACGGACGCGGCCGGAAACTGGAGTGAACCGGTTTCACTCATGCTGCGGACGGCCACCAGTGCCCCGCGGCTCAAGGCCGGGCCTGTGCTCTACGCGAATGCCAACGGCGTGGTCATCTCATTCGAGACGGACGTCCCCTGTCTGGCGAAGGTGGAGTTCGGAGCGGATACCACCTACGGTTCGGTGTTCGAACAACCCAAGAACATGCGGCGCTCCTGGATCGCGGCCGACGGCGGGGACTGGGTCGAAATCCGCTCGAAACCGCGCGTAACCAACTTCCTCGCGCTGCTTCCGCCCCGCGTCACGCCCGGCCAGACTTACCACTATCGCCTCGTGCTTGAGGATGAGGTGGGGAATCGCACCGTGACCGACGACGCCAGCTTCACGTTGCAGGGTGCGCCGGCATCCTACTGGGTCTCCCCGGAGGGCACGGACGAGGACGGACGCGGCTCGCGAGAGGCGCCCTGGCGCACGCTTCAGTTCGCTGTTGAACGGGCCCTCCCCGGCGATCGGGTGGTTCTGCTTCCGGGACTCTATGCTGGCGAGACCACGCTCAGCCACGGCGGGCTCGAGGACGCCCCCATCACCATCGAGGCGGAGCGTGCGGGCACTGTCGTGCTCGACGGGCGACGCGAGAGCGAGGCCTGTCTGCGTCTTGACAAGGCACCGTACGTGGTGATTCGCGGGCTGGAGTTGCGCTGGTACAAGCGGGCCGGGGTGTACATCGCCGACTCCCCCCACGTAACCGTCGAGGGCTGCCGCATCTGGAACGATTTCTGGATGGGCTGGCCGGTCGGCTCCGGCATCTTCGCCCACCGCTCGCCGGGAGTGACGGCGGACCACAACGTGATCTTCCAAATGGAACAGGGCATCTACCTGCTCCAGAGCCCTCACTCGCGCGTGACGCACAACACCATTCTGAGGAACATGTACGGGGCCGTCAAATTCGTCTACTCGGCCGAGGGCACCGTGAGCCACAACAACTCCTTCTGCTTCAGCGGCAATGATCAGTACCTTGTCGCCTACCAGAGCGAGAAAGAACTCGAGACGTTTTGACAGCGACTACAACAACCTCGCCACGATTCTGGGGAGCCCGGATCCCGGTGACAAAATCGTTCCCGCCGACCCGTTCCTTCGTACCGCCAGCTCAAAAGCGGTGATCCGCTTGAACGGGAAGCGCTTCAACAGCCTGAAAGCCTGGCAGGAAACCACCGGCAAGGACAGACACACGATCTTCAAGGACCCGCTTTACGTCGATCCTGAGAACTGGGACTTCCGCCTCAAGCCTGACAGCCCGAACATCGGCGCCGGCAAAGACGGCGCCACCATCGGCGCGCTGGGCGTTGCGGAACAGTAGATGGGGTCAGGTGTCTGCCGCCTCGAGCCTGTCCTCGTGAATCGCCACCTCTGACTCGTACCGGCTGCGCAGTTCTTCCATATACCCGTTGAACGCGTCCCGGTGTGTCTTTCGTCTGAGCTGGGATTTGACCCTGAACTCAGCTTCGTCGAAGGTCTCGCGCTTGCGCTCCCTGGAGAGCACCTTGAAGATGGAGTAGCCCTCCTGCACCTCAACCGGTCCCGTGAGCGCGCCGATTTCGGCCTCGACCGCTGCCTCCACGAAACCGCCGAACTGAGGCGATTCGTGCCGGTGCACGTGGAATCGACCCTCGTCATCACGCACCTCCAGCGACCGGATAGAATGTTTGTTCGCCAGCTCGCCAAAGGAGCCGCCGTCTTCGATCATCGCTTTCAGCCGTAGTGCTTCTGCCTCTGTTCCCACGAGGATCTCCTGTACCTCTGTTTGTTCGGGGTGCAGGAATCTCTCAGCATTGGCCTCGTAATACTGGCGCAGGTCGTCTTCGGTGATATTCACTCTCTCTCTCAACACGGAGGATCTGAGAGCTTCAGCCAATGTCTGCTTCCCCTGCTGTTCGAGCCATTGAACCACAGCCTCTTCCCGATCGATGCCCAGGCGCACGGCCGCCTCCTGAATCATCTTGTCCGGGATGATGTTCTCCTCGGCAAAGGAGACCACCTGCTCAGGGTCTCGGAGTGACTCCAGGACGGTGCCCTTGCGGCCTCTGGCCGCGACGATCAGGTCGGCAGCTGTGACCTCTCCGCCGTCGTACCTGAAGAGGACGATCGCGGACGGGTCGTGGCCGAGGTCCCCCGCGCCGGCGCGCAGTGCCTCGACGCAGGCGGCGATGCCGTCCGGGACCGGCTCGAGGCTGTATTGATCGGTCAGTTCAGCCACCAGCTCGGCTTTCGCGACTCTGTATTTCTCTCTCTGAAGGTTTTCGGCGATCTTCGTCAACTGCCCCCGATTGAGCTGAGCCGTCGTGTCATCGAGGATCTTGAAGACGGCGTAACGGTTCCCGATTCGCACCGGATCTGACACCGAGCCCACCTCGAGCCCGAACAGCTCCTCGGCGAGGGAGGGAAACAGCTGGTCCCTGGTCCGGAAACGGCCCGTGTCCCCGCCCCGGGCAGCCGTCTGCTCGTTCATCGACAGCTTCCTGGCGACGTCGGCGAAACTCGCCCCTGACTCGATCTCCCTCACAGCCTGCTCAGCCGTCTCGAGGTCGGCCACCAGGATGTCGGCCAGTTTGATGGCGCGCGCGAGGTTCTCCCGCTCTATGTACTCCTCTACTTCGCCCTCTTGTAGCGTTGTGTCGATAAACCTTCGCTCGTACTCGCCGACGAGCTTCGACTTCCTGATCCGGTCCATCCTGGTCAGGTAGGCGGAACTCCTCTCGATGCCCTGGCTTCGGGCTTCCATCAGCATCAGCTCAAAGTCGATGATGGTCTGCAGATGGTCTCTCAGCTGCTCCTTTCCGGCCCCTTCGCCACCGGCGTTCTCGGGCAGTCTGTCGATGAAAGCCTGCACATCCTGGGCCGTGATCGCCCGGTCTCCGACCTCCGCGACCGTGGGATTCTCATCCTGGGGTCCGCAGCCAGCGAAAGCCAAGAGGAGAGCCACTGACACGCAGCCCGCTTTCGCCACTAGCGCTCCGTAGAAGAGAGAAAAAGCGCGCATCGTGTACTTCCACTCAAGCTCGCGTCTATGCCTTAGTCCAGACCGGCATACATCGTGGCAAAGGCGACTCTGCCCGTCTCGGTCTCGTCGTCTATCGATCTTCTGGTCAATCTCATGCCCATGTTCGTCACCAGGCGGTAACCATGGTAGCTGGTGTTGTTCGTGAACTGTAGCGCTCCGACGATTTCGGTGAAATCGTCGAGCAGTCCCTCCCTGACCGCGGTCTCGGATTTGCGCAGCTGGTTGAAGATCGAGTACTCGACGCCGGCCTGGACGGAGGAGGAGGCGAACAGCGGCCATCGCGCCAGCAGGGAGAGCTGCACCGTGTCTTCCCTGCGCTTGGCATCGAATCTGCCCGGCGGAGACTCGAGCCTGAGCTCGTTCTTTATTCTCGGCATGAGATCGACACGGGCCACCTTGCGTTCGAGGTCCACCTTGTTGATGAGACCGAAGAAGGTGTAGTTCTCCCGCAGATCGGGCTGTCGTTGGTTTTGGTGCCAGCGATCGTATTTGAGTTTACTCACGAAATTCACATCCTCGATCGCCGTGGACTTGAAGCTCATGAACGTGGAGTTTATCCACGTGTCCCGAGCCGCCAGGGGATCGCCGGTTGGAAGGTTCCGCCGCTCGGTCTCGCTCCACTGGCGAAGACCGTTCGGTATGGTGTCCTTGGCGATTTTGATGTTCTCGAAGATCTTCAGCCTTCCGAGACCCGGGTAGTCCTGTTCCAGGACGAAGAGCATGTAGTGGGTCTTGTTTTCCCCCCCGCCGGCGATCAATCTCTCATCCGTTCGTCCGACGGTGAGCCTGATGCCGGGAAGCAGGTCGACGCCGCCGTAGATGTTGTATCCCTCGTGGTCCCTGGGGTAGGGGAAATCGGGTTCATCGTCGTTTTCGAACCGATCCACCCAGAGGTTGTTGTTCATGTCAATGCCGAACAGGTATTCCGGCTTGTCGGTTCCGTATCGCAGAAAAGGTTCGTCGTAGTCCGGGACGCGATTGGGAAGATCCACGCTGTCGTTCTGGTTGAAATCGGATATGAAGTCGAGGTTCTCGTCGTACCCGGGGAACACCTCGATGTCTTTGTCTTGGAACAGCCTCTGCCAGTCGGGGAACCTGTCCTGATCGTCGTTGTCGTCGACGAGCTCGTAGAAGAATCTGCCCTTGTCCGAGTAGTCTATGTTGGTTTCGCCCCTGGCCATTATAACGGAGGTGTTGTAGTTGGCGGCCATGCTATAGGCTTCGCCGAAGAGGAAGAAAGGATGGGCGATTCTCGACAGATTCACCATCCAGCCGTCGGCTTCGTCGGAGCCCCCCAAGTGCCTGGTGTGCGCCCTGTTGGGGTACTTCCTGTAACTGACGCTGCGGTCCCATTCTCCGTAGAGGTCGAATCCCCAGAGGCGGGTCGCTTCCAGTGTGAGCCCGAATATCTCGGTGGCCGTCGGCAGACCATACGGGATCTTGAGGACGGTCAGGTTGGAGCCATCCTTGACGTTGTCGTCGGCCCTGGCAGCCAGCAAGTAGACGCTGGCCAAATCCCTGTCGAACTGGCGGTCCGACGTCGTCTCGATCCTGTAGTCATTGGCCACCACCAGCTCGATGGTCACCCTTCTTATCTCTGACGGATCCGGGCCGGTGTACGTCCCCACCGAGAAGTCGTAGACCAGCTCGATCTGCTCGGAGCCGCTCGCCTCCCAGAACCCGAGCCTCTGAAAGCCGCCCTGGGGCGCGGGGATCAGCCCGACTTCGCTGGCCCGGACAACCTCTCTCTCGAAACTCACATTCCCCGCTTCATCGATCGTCTCGACGTCGGCCTCTATGATCAAGTCCCAGGCGAACAGCGTGGCACCTTCGCCGTCACCTGGCGAGTCGTCCGAGAGTCGCACGAAGACCCGGGTGACGTTGTCCGCTTTCTGACTGGAGACGATCGACCCGCTTCGCGGGCTGCCCTCGAAGGCATCGAGGAGCTGAGAGGAGTTGTGGGCGTTCACGTAGTTGGCGCCGAGTTTGAGATAGTCTCCAACCTGGGCGGTCGCGCGCCCCCCGGTAAGGGTCGTCGAGCTCGTCTGTTGGTTGATGGAGCTTCGCCCTCCGGCGGCTTCACCCGGCGAGCTGATGCGCGAGAGGAGCGCCGTCACTTCGTACTTGTCGGATTGATAGTCCACCTGAATGCCGTCGAAGGCCGGCTTGGAGAAGGTCATCGGGGTCAGGGTCGACCGGATCTTCTCGCCCACGGTGACAGCCAGATGGTGCTGTCCCTTCTGGTCGGAGGCCACGACCACCTTGCTGAAAAAGCCACTGAAGATGTCGGTCTTGAACAGGTTGCTTCCCCCCTGCTCGGGCTGGGTCTGGCTCCAGTCGTAGACCAGCCATCCTCTGGTTATGTACGAACCGTACATGTCGTAGAAGTAGTCCCCCTGGAGATTGGTCCGGACATAGCGCTGGTAGCGATCTCTCGCGTAGTTGCTGTACTCCCACTGCTTCCACCGAAACTCGTGAAACAGCTCCTGTGGGACGTACCACTTCCTGACCGCGGGATCCAGAGCGCCGAACAGGACACCGGGCCCGGTCGGCTCGAACGTGAGCTCGCCGGCTCGTCGCGTGCCCGTCAGTCGGTCGTGCTCGAATCCCTGCGCATCGGCCTGCGTGAAGGCCAGCGCCAGTACCAGGACGACGGCGGCGGCGATGGCCAGCGGCCGCGACGCACGCACCGCCACCCGAACTGCGTGACCGGTCATCATTGCGATCCTCCCCTGTCTCTCTTCGAGTGATTCGGAAACGATCAGTACACGATGGGCACGATCGCCGTCCGGCTCTCCGTCCCCGTGTCCGCATCGACCTCCAGACGCACGACGTACAGCCCCGGTGGCAGCTTCTGTCCGTCGTCGCCGGTCCCGTCCCAGAGTCTTGCGAAACTGCGGCTGACATCGTGGCCGGAGTAGACCACTTTCAGAGGCCGGCCCGCCAGGTCGTAGACGACCACTGAGACGGGGGCAACGCTCGTCAGGTTGGCGATGCCGTAGGTGATCGTGGTCTCGTCGTTGACGCCGTCGCCGTTGGGCGTGAACGGCGTCGGATCGACATCGAGTCCGTGGATGATGCGGTTGCCGACGACCCGGGTGGTAACCGACAGGTCGTCGCCCTCGGCCACCGGGTCGGCTGCCACGTCTCCCGGGATCAGCGTCAGCGGTAGGCGCTGCGGTCTCTGGGTGTCGAAGACCCTGCCGACGAAGACGGTGTCGTAGTTCAACAAGATGCTCTCGAACACGACGCGCAGCAGCCGGTCGTCGCCAGTGACTCTCGGGAAGCTGATGCGGACGCCGACGATATCGCCGCGGTCGTCTCCGATGTCCTCCTTGTCCCAGGCCACGTCGGACCCGTCGACCTGCACCGATCGGACGACCTCCACCCGCGCCGGCGTCTCGATGTCGAGCCGGTCGAAGCCGTCGCTGTTGTAGCTGCGCACCCAGTAGGTCAGCTCGGTCGCCGGTCCGACGACGGCTTTCTGCGGCCACACCTCGCCGACCACGGAATCGGCCAGCGCTGGCGAGACCTCCACGGCGATCGAATCGACTACAGCCGCCGAGCGGATGTCCTCGCTCTGAAACAAAACGCGAAACTGCCAGTAGCGACGGGGAGCAGGCGATTCGATCTGTGTGGGCGCTCCGGCCGGATACGGGAAAGACCATCTACTCCATTCCTGGCCGTCACTCGGGTCCGGCGTGCGGCCGCTCCGGGTGGATACGGTAGCAGATACCTTGACCGGCTCACCTATCGTCTCGAGTGCCCATGTGATATCGCCGAAGACGGCGGGCCCACGTTCATCGAACACGCTCGAGGTGTACGCGGCAGCACGAGCGAAGCCTTCGCCGAAGACCTGGAACTCGTCGATTTCCCATTCGCCTCGAACGAGCTGTCTCACCTCTATGAAACGGACGACCTGCAGCGGCACGCGTAGGTCGACGACAGGGTCTCGATTGCGCTCCGTTCTTTTGAAGACTCGGAAATCGGGAAATCCGCTACGGGTCGTCTGCTCCTCGCTGCCGTCGTTCAGCGCCACCTCGTAACCTTTAAGAAAAAACCCCTCGAACCCTTCGCGAGGGGCAAATCGAATCCTGTTGACTCCGAAGCGCTCGCCCAGATCAACCCTGAATCTGATCCCCGTGGTCCTCGGGAGCTTGACCTCGAAGGCGGTGTTGCCGCTGCCGTCCACCATCCTGTTCAACAAACCATCCATCGCACTCGGGGTGACTTGGAGCTCTATGTGTGCATTCGGCGATGTTATCTGCCCGCCCTGTGCAAGCAACTGCAGGGCAATATTGTCTTCCGGATCGTTCAGCAAAGGGTGGATGGAACCGGGTGTGGCTTCGAAATCGATGGCCGTTACCTCGGAATGAGCCTGATCCCAGGCGCGAGAGCCTGGGCCGCCTCCGAAGACGATCGTCTCCCCGTTGCCCGTCGTCGCAAGGCCGAGAAGGGCTACGGACAAGACGGGCAGGGCCACTGCGCTACGAGGTGATGTCCCGATCATTCTAGTAGACGACGTGTACCAATCGATGGACCGACGTGTCGCTCTCGGATGTCGAATCCACATCCACGTCGATGCGCATCAGATAGATTCCAGGTGGCACGATCGCTCCCGACTGATCCACCCCCGTCCAGGCCACCGTGTGGTGACCCGCCGTGGTCTCCTGAGCTATCCGTGTCACCAGCCGGCCGCTCAGATCGTAGATCTCTATCGCTACCGGCACCGCAGCCGTCAACCGCAGCAGCGCAAAACTGACCTCCAGCTCGTCGTTGGTGCCGTCGCCATTGGGTGTGAACACGCTGTCGACCTGCAAATCCCCCAGCAACTCGCCCTGCTCCAGTAGTGCCAACACCACCGTCGTCTCGCTGTCCACAACCCCGTTGGCGTCGCCATCATCCACCCGCTGCCATGAGTCTTCGAACTGCGAGTGTCCCATGGAGCCGATGAAAAACGTGTTGTAGACGAACACGGTCGCCTCGAACTGAAGCTCTACCAGCGCCGATCCACGCGTCGTCTTGATCGCAGCCGGCAGACGCACCCACAGCGAATCCGTCTCCATCACCACCTCAAACCCCTCGCTCTGTGGCGTATACGTTACGGTTTCTTGCCCTGTCACGTCTACGTTCACCTGTTTCAGCTTCATGTCGACGCCGTCGGGCGCCTCGATGAGGATCTCGTCTAACCCTCTGCTGTCCGACCGGAAGGTGGAGCGGACGAAATACGAAAACTGCTGTTTCGTGCCGATCTCCTCCAGGCGCGAGGGCAGCACCTCGCCCAGGATCGTGCCGGCCACAGGCGTCACGAAGTTCAGCGCCACGGATCGCAGCGCGGCCGCTGCCATGGGATCTTCCGTCAGGAAAATTGCCCGGATGGCGACGTATCTCCTCGGACTGGGAGAGGTGATCCTTTCACCGGAATCGAAATACGGTTGACTCCAGCCACTCCAGTCACTGCCCGGGTTCGTCTCGGCTATCACCGGACCCACAGCGCCAGCCCCGAAGAGACTCTTTTCGTCCTCCCAGGCTTCGCGCGCCTGCTCTTCGGTGCCCGGGAATTCGGACCCGTTTTTTTTGAAATAGCGGGTTACGCTCTCGACCGTGTCGCCGGTGCGGGTCTGCAGGATGAGATCCGTCCCCGGCGGCTCGTCGGCCTCCCACTCGATGGAAGCCAGGTTCTGAGGGGTCCGCCCCAGCTCTATGAACGGGGACTCCCCTCCGAACTCAGACGAGATCTGCGACTCCGCCAGGAAGCCTTCCCCGAAAAACTGGACCTCCGACACGCCGTGGCTCCCTTGCCCCGGCTCGTACGTCGACTTGTCGTTGAGCCTGTAGGTGAAGGCCAAATGCTCCGTCTTCGTGAGCGGGAATTCGAAGCCGTGGAAAGTCTGCTCCCGCGAGACGTCGCTGATCGACCCTACCGTCCTCCAGGCCAGTTCGCCGCCGGCATTGGTGGAGCCGTCAGAGAGCTGGATGCGGTAGGCTCTGAACGGAGGTGGGTTCGAAATGGCGTGGAGTATTCTGATATGGTCGACAAAGTAGGAGCCTCCGAGATCTATGAACATCGAGCCCTCCGCATCCCGCGGCTGCGAAATCGGCAACCTGTCAAGATCAATGCTTGCGAGGGCAGTCCAGTACAGCACCTCGCCGTAGAGGTCTCCATCTACCACGGCCCCCGCAATGTTGATGTTCGCCCCGGCGTCGTCGGTCACCCTTCCGCCCCGCTCCAGTACGCCCGTACCGATGTTGTCGCCGATGGTCCAGACCTCGATCTCTGCCAGCCGGGGTATTTCGCGGCGGTAATATTCGACCGGCCCCTGCCTCTCCGTGCCCGCCAGGGCGTCCCAATCCTCTTTCCCATCCAGCAACCTGACCTTCCCTGACGTCTCTCGTCGGAAGTAGTCTATCTCTCCCTGCTGGTCGGCTGGCAGACTGTCGTATTCGGACTGGGAGACCTGCCTCCCCCTGCCGAAGTCGCTGTCCGTGATGCCCACCCCGACGTAACGGATGACGTCGCCGGTGAAGTCGCCCCGTGCATCGGGCCACCTCGACGGTAGCTGTTTGGTCAGGTCGATCTCGAAAATCCGCTCGTTCTTGCTCGGTTTGTCCGTGGTGAAGCGTGGCCGGAAAATAAGCTGACCACCTGTAGGGGTCTTCTGTCCCTGTGAAGTGGTCACCCTGAACTGCAGAAAGGGGTCTCCCAGATCTTCACCGACAAACTTGAGGACGATCCTGGTGGCAGATACCGTCCGCCCCAGATCGATCTGCAGCCACTGGTCTTGCAACAGGTCGGACGCGTCCGGTTCCCAGAAGGTGTCCATCCTGCCATCCATGACGTCGGTGTCGCTCGGGCGATTGGATCCGGCAGCTAATATTCCGCCGCCGAACTCGGCGGCATTGAGGGCGGCGTTGATGCCGGGAACGACGACTTCCCCGCCATCTATTTCCAGTCTCGTGTGCTTGCGGATGAAGGCGGGCTTCACCCCTTCATCGCTGATCTGGATCGTGTTGGCGGCGGAGTCCCAGAATTCCCAATGCTCTCTGGAATCGACGATCACCCTGCCTGGCTCCAGCGAATACCCCTCCTGTCCCCAGCACGGATATGTGGCCGACAACGTCAACGCCGAGCAGGTTGCTAGCAAAAACGCCGGTGAGCGCACTTTTCTCTCCCTGCCGAAAAAAAAGGGGGGCGAGGATCGTCGATCTCGCCCCCCATCAACTACACCAGATCTGGCTCCTTACAAGCCGATCTCTCTCTTTAGTTGGAGAAGCCCGCTTTGATGCGAGCCCAGCTGTCGTCCTGGACCGCTGTCACGTTCTCTCCAGCCACCCAATAGTCCTCGTTAAAACCCTGTAGCAGGTAGTCTACCAGGGCGTCGGCGTGGTAGTACATGATGACGTCGCCAGTGTTGATCCAGTAGCCGTCGTACCCTTCGCCCGGGCCGTTGTCATCGTCCTGAACGGCAAAGCCAAGGCCGATGATGTTGCCTTCCGTCAGGTCTTGGATGATTATGCGTTCGTCGTCGGGACCGGTCGAATCGCTGGGCAGGTCGTCGAAGGGGGTGAACCAACTCTCCGCCCAGAGGGTGGCGGCGCCACCGTCCTCGCCGTCGACCCTAAAACTGAGACCGGAGTAAGGCTCCGCGGTGGACCACACACTCGTGCCGCCCCACAGAAAAATGGGGTTGTCGGGCGCGTTGAACACCGTCTTCCAGTGCTGTGCCTCGCGCGAATAAAATACCTCCTCTATGGCCTCCCCATAGTACTGTCCGCCGCTGTGGTTCGCATCGATCGCGATGGTGAGGTTGTCGTTGGTCTCTTCGACCGAGCCGTACCAGAGTTGGTCGAACTTTTCCTCCATGACGTAAATCAAGTTGGTCTCTGGGCTCCAGCCGGCGATGATGCGCTCGGCGAGGTTGCCCGCATCCGGGTCACCCTGGGTACCGGTGATCGACTCTACGAGGTCATCATGGGTGGTCCAGAACGCGGACGGCACGTTGTCCCACTCGCCGAGATCACCATCCACTGAGAGGTCCCTGACTCCATCGACGCCGATGGGCACCATCACTGCCGCAAAGTTCTTGTCCGATGGCACGTGGGCCGAACTCGGAGTGAAGGTGGTCAGAACGAGGCCCAGAACTGCACCCATGATAATGATCTTCTTCATTCTCGCTTCTCCTTTGAGTGTGGAAGGATGACTGCTGTAAATCTACGTGAACGATCACTATTGCTACTGCCGATATCTGAAATGCGGGCTTCCGTCGGACACCTCCTTTCAGCGCACCAGTCGCTCAGCGAGCGAGAGAAAACGGGAACTGGTGATTTTGCGCAGAACCAACTCCGACCGCTTCTTTATTAGTCGCTGTAAATAAACAACTTACGGTCTTTATGGGTGAATGACCTGCGCTCGTCTCTCTCCATTGAATCGTAACAGTATATGGAAAAATACCCGGAGGTCAAGGAAAAAATCGACCGCAGCGCCCCCAGGAGCCCATGGTGCATACGGCCGTGGGACAGCTCGAAGGTTCGCTCACAATGCAATGGACTTCAGCTCCAGCCACGGGCTAGTCCTGGTGGCCAGGCCCATGGCGGGCGTGCTCGTGCTGCCCCGACCCGTCCATGCCAGGAATCTCGAAGGGCTCGAACCTGAGCGCGGTCGGAAGGGGGTCCCCCTCGCGAATGACGAGGGTCTGGCCCATTTCGACATTCTCAAAGACCTGCACGTCACCGCTGGCGGGCCAGAAAACTTCGATTGCGCGAATGGAGGTAGCCTGCCCCAGGCCGATTTCCCGCTGCAGGGTCGAGGCGCCGAAACTGCCCCCGCTGCTCACCGTCGAGTGAATCTCGCGAACTCCGTCCGCCGTATTCACGCGCACGACGACGCGCGCCCCGATCGCGGCGCGGTTTGAGCGACGGCCTTCGAGTCTGAGCTTGATCCAGCGGTTGCCGTGTCCGGGGTTTCTGAAGAGGACGTTCTGATAGACATCGCCCGTGTACGCGCCACCCATAACGGCAAAGACGTCCTGATCGCCGTCGTGATCGATGTCGCCGAAGGCGACGCCGTGACCCTTCTGCAGATGCCCGAACCCACCTGACGTGGTGACGTCCTGAAAGAACCGGCCGGCGGCGTTGCGAAACATGCGGTTGGGAACGATGGTCACCATGTACGGGTCGCCCGTGCCGATGTAGCAGTCGGGGAATCCGTCGTTATCGAGGTCGCCGAAGTTGCTGCCCATGGCTATCAGCGGCTCGTCGAGTCCGGCCTCGCGTGTCACGTCGGCAAATGTGCCGTCTCCGTTGTTGCGGTAGAGACGCGGTTCTTCGGCGTTGTGCGGCAGACCGAGATAGTCGGCGGCGACGTCAGCCACATCGCCTTTGAACCCGGCGACGAAGATGTCCTGCCAGCCATCGTTGTCGTAGTCCCAGAACCAGGTCGGAAAACTGTAGGTCGGTCCGGGAACTCCTGCCGTCGCCGTCACATCGGTGAAACGCCACCGGCCATGGGCATCCTCCCCTTCGTTGCGCAAGAGGAGGTTGGGATCGGCGAATAGACGCGACACGTACAAGTCCACGAGTCCGTCGTTGTCGTAGTCGCCCCAAACGACCCCCTTTACATAACCGACGACCGCGACTCCCGCTTCCTCGGCCACATCGCTGAAGCGAACCGGGTCTCGATCGGCGTCGCCCCCGTTGCGGAACAGTTCGCATGCGAGTGTATCCTCGCCGACGGATTCGTTGCCCACGAACAGATCCACCCAACCGTCGTTGTCGTAGTCGCCCCAGGCGGCCGTTTGGGTCGGGTGCGCAGCGAGCAGGCCGGCCGCTTCGGTAACATCGACGAACCGTCCATCCCCGAGATTGGACAGCAGTGAATTGGGATAGTGACCGTCGGCGCCGAGCCAGGCGCCGCGCAGAATCAGCACGTCGGCGAAACCGTTGTTGTCGTAATCTGCCTGCAGGGCATTCAGCCCCCCGACGATGCCGGCCAGTCCGGCCTGTTCGGTGAGGTCGGCAAAGGTGCCGTCTCCACCGTTGCGGAAGTAGCGAAGCTGGTCTCGCAGTCCCGACGAGGAGGCCATGATGTCGAGGTGTCCGTCACCGTCGAAGTCTTCCATGACGGCGCCACCTGCAAGCCCCACCACGTCGAGCCCCAGCGCAAGGGCGACGTCGTCGAAATGCCCGATGTCGTAGTCGGATTCGAACAGCTCGGGAGGAATCAGGTAGTTGGAGGGCACCTCACGGGGGTACTCGCCCAACGTCATGTAGGCGATATTGAGCAGCCAGCGGGCCGACAGGTCCCGCGGATTCCCGCTCAGGACTTCGAGAAACTCCCTCAGGGCCGCCCGCGATCCGCGCTGGGCCTGGTGGACGCCGGTCTCCCGAATCGGCAGCAGGCAGGAATCGATCGTGTGTTGCAGGATGCAGTTCTCCTGTTCTCCGAGGCGGAGGTAGGACACCCCGACGAGCATCTGCAGAGTCGGCCGGAACCGGCGATCGGCCTCAGTCCGAAGCTCCCGGTACTCTTTCACTGCCAGAAGCTCCCGGTACTCTTTCACTGCGTCCTCGGAATGACCGGCCCTCAGGAGTTCGCTGGCATACGAGAAGCGGGCATTCAGGATCTGGACCTTGCCGCGGGGATCCATGGCGGCCACCGACTCGCGCAGGTGCTCGACTCGATCGCGATAGTACTTCACCCGCCGGGCGTTCACATAAGCGTGCGTCGCCGGGTCGGCGTTCCGGGCGATCTCCTCGAGACGCTCGGCCATGCGCCGGGTACCGGCCGCCTGCTGTTCGTCGGGAGGCCCGCAATGCAGCAGCAGGAGGGGACACATACCCAGGAGCGAAACAATGGGACGCGGGAACGGGACTCGTTTTTCAATAATTATCATCGCAGGGGTTTGAGGGCGGCCCCGCGGGGAGGGTCGTAGTTGGTGAAGTTTCCCTTGACTGTGTCGGAGAGCTGGTCCGTTCCATATGCGTACCTGTCGGGCACCATAGCCCAGTCGTCGGTCTGGCCGTCGATGCGGGGAATCATGTCGGCGGGGAACTGGAAGATCTTGAATTCCGTATCGGTCCGCTGCAGAGCATGAGAAGGTGAGATACTCAGCAACACCGCCACTGCGATTCCGCATGCGTGGATCACAAGTGCTTCCCTCTCTATTTCGCGATCATGTGGGGAGCAGTCCGACTCGGCAGCGTTGACACGAGCTCGGGTGTGTTATTGGTCCTCGAAGATCCCGATGCGGTGATTGGCCATCGACAGGAACCACTCCTCCCCCTCGTGGAACACCGGCAGATTGCTCGCTTGCTGATCTGGCATGTGGCATTGAGTGCAGCGGTCGCCCTGCGCCAGTTCGGGCTCTTCAGTGTGGGATTGTTCGTGACAGGTCAGGCACTTGCGCGAAAACATAGCGGTCTGGTCCGTCTGGTCTTCGTGCACATTGTGGCAGGTGGAACACGTCATGTCGCCCGACTCTTCAAAACAGCGACTTTCCTGGAGGAATGGCACCTGCCCGGCGTGGACGGACAGCTTCTTCTGCTCCGCTTTCAGGTAGAAGAGATGCTGTGAGATTTCGTCGCCCGGGCGGAAGGACAGCGGCGGCGTTTTTGGAATCCCCTGCCCGGCATGGCACAGGGCGCAGGAAGACATCTGTTGCGATCGACTGAGATTGGCCGGGTTGACGATGTGTTGGCCCTCTTGCTCTTCCGAATTCTGCTCGTGGAAGGCGATATGTCGGGCGCCCGGACCGTGGCAGTTCGCGCAGCTGATGCCTACCTCGAAACTGGCGGGCCGAAATCGGAACCTTGCTGGGCCGCCAACAGGTACTGCCGTTGCGGCGTGGCACTCGATGCAGCGTCCGCTGATCGGTCGCTGGTACAGCATGCCCGGACTCTTTTTCGGCAAAGCCTCCCAGGTTGCGATCCAGTTTTCATAACCAGGACCCAGGGTCCAGGTCGCTTCCGGCGTGAAGTACATCCCGGGCAGTTGAAACAGTCTGTCACCCTCCCAGAACGTGTAGGTTTGTGCCCGCTCTCCGGAGCCCACCACGATCTGCATAGGCCGGGTGAATGTCTGTGTCGAGTCCTTGGTGTACATGGCAGTTTGATAAAACCCGCCTCTCTTGCGCTCCATCACGAACTGCAGCTCGGGCACCGGCGTGCGCGCGACATTGCGGCCTTCGCCGAAGTCGCCCATGACGGTCGTTTCGGAAGCGACAGTGGACGTGAGGTAGTGTCCCGTTTTGACGTAGCTGTCGTATAGGGACTGATGACAGGGTCGGCAGGCGTCACTGGTGCTCGCCGCGGCCTGAAAGGCGTGAGGCGACTCGACGGCCCTGTTGACCAGGTATATGAAAAACAGCAGCGCTATGGTGCCCAGAACCGAGGCGACTGCAACGGTCAAGCCCACGGCCTTAGAACGTTTCATGTCGAGAACTCTCGTTGCCGTCTTGAACGGGCCACGGATAGTGGTAACATTACCGGGCTTCGTCAAGTACGGGGATCACTGCCGGCAGCTCTATGAACGTATAGGAATTATAGACGGCCGTTATGGGTAGTGTATGTCGGCTGGGAGATGCTGTCGAGTCAGAAATTTGAGGCTGGTCTGAGGGGCCGAGGCCCTCGTGCAGACATGCATGGGCCTGGCGGCGCCACGTCTCGAAGTCGGCCCCTGGGTGCGCCTCCCGCCAGCGCTCGGCATTTAGGTCGAACGGCCGGTGGGCGCGGATGGCGTGAATCGTCTGCTCGAGGCTGCCGTAGTGGCAACGAGGTGGTCTGGACGTCGTCAGCACGCACTCCCGGTTCGCCGGCATCACTTCACCATCACTTCATACACCTTGACGCGACGCGCCTTTCCCTTCGGACCTTCGACATGCAAGGTCACCACAAACTCTCCTGCTTCGCTGTACTGATGTATCGGGTGCTGTTCGTTCGAAGTCGTTTCGTCGCCGAAGTCCCATGACCACGAGGTGATCTCGCCGTGGGATTCGTCTTTGAAAGCGACACCGCTCCGTGTAGAGGCAAGAAGGCACGGTCTGTCCGTCGCGTGGAGATGTTCCATTGAATTCTGCGTGCTCATGCCGATTGACGCCATTCAGGTGGTGCGCGCTGTTCCGATGGGCTGAGAATCTGCACAGTGTGCATACGTCCTTGGCCGCACGCAGGGCACACGCCTGGATCCACGCCCGTCACCTGCAAGACCAAGAGGCATTATCGGACGACTGTACCTGCCGAGACCGCAGCTGAGAGCAGGAGATCCTCGGTCGAACCGTACGCCGAACACCACACTCGCGACGAGCAGGGCCTTGAAACGAAATCAGCAACAGACCGGCCGATTACGCGATACAGTGTAACCAATCCTACCCACTGTCGTTTTCAAGCCCGACCTGCCACATACCTCCGTCAGGAAAAAAGGGCCCTTGTACGCGGATTCGGTGACGCTGTCGGGGGACTTCTGAGCGAGGTTTCGGTGTGACATGAGGCAGAGCCACACAACGGTGTTGGAGCGCGATGTCGTCTGGGCCGGGGCCTTCGAGACCGAGCCCTACGAGGCGGCGTGGGCATCGGAGGCCATCTTCTACGTCCGCGTACTGGAGTCGGGCGGGCCGGTCGAAACGGCGGAGGCGCGAGTCCAGATTTCGCCGGACGGAATGCGGTGGTGCGACGAGGGGACGCGCTTCAGACTGACCGGCGTATCTGGCGATGAAATCCTGATCCGGACGCCTGACCTCAGAGCTCAGGCCCGCTGAAGTACTACCGGCGGGCATGGGATCTCCAAATCAGCGCGCGCCAGGCGTAAATGGAGCATTACATGAAACAGGGTGCACCATCACGCATTCTGACGGATGAGCAGATGAGCCAGTTCGCCGCACATCACCACGAGTCGCGATCGGCTTCGCGGCGCTTTTCATTCGTAGATACAGGAGTCGAGTATGGCCAGAACCTCATCCATCACGTCGGGTGTCGCATGTCCAATTCGGTGGGCACGCCGGCTGGAGTAGTCTACCGACTTGACCTGCTCAACCATCACAAAGCCTGTCAGCGGTAGATCATCTGGAATGGCGACATGAAACGGCATTCGCCGGTCGGTCTTGGTGATGGGGCAGACGATGGCCAGACCCGTGCGTCGATTGAAGAGGTCGCGGCTGACCACGAGGGCCGGTCTGCGGCCCTTCTGTTCATTGCCAGATTGGGGGTCGAAGCTCAGTCCGACAAAGTCTCCTTGCTTGGGCTTGTACGCAGCCACCTACCAGGTTTCCTTTCCCACCGCATCGCCCCAGTCTTCTTCGACCGGCTTGTACTGCTTTGGCATTTTGGCGACAAGCTTCTCGAGGTTGTGCTTGCTTCCCGCTCGGCCCCTGGCACGGACAACGATGGCACGATTCTCGACCGAGATTTCGACTTCGTCACCAACGTCGATCCGTGCTTGTTCCAAAACATCCTTGGGGAATCTCAGTCCCTGACTGTTCCCCCACTTCTGCACTTTGGGCATGTCGGCTCTCCTTGAATGTATATACTTAGGATATACGAAGCAGGGTTACACTGTCAAGCCCACTCGAACACGAGCCTCAGCGGTCGAACCACGTCGAGTGATGCGGTTGGCGGGTCACGGAGCGACAATTGACGGTAGGTTTGTAACCATCGGTGGCCCGCCCCGGGCGACCAAATCAGCGGTCTTGTCCAGTCGGGCACCGCGCACCCTGGCGAACCGCCTGACCTCAGAGCTCAGCCAGCGCCGTCAACGCCGCCAGCACCTGAATCCGCGCCTCGTCCGCCAACGTGCGGTCCACCTTCTCGTTCAGCCAGTGAAAGCCGTTCAGCGGCTGGTCGTCGTAGAGCCCATCCACGTGGCCCCCGGCCTCCAGGACACTGGTCGGCAGGCTCTCCAGCAACCGACGCGCCTCCTCCACCTCCGGACCCGTCATCCCCTGAGCAGACGCTTCCTGGATCGCCCGGTCCAGCATTGCGAAATACTCGTAGTCCTCCACCCCTTCCCGCGCTGCCTCGAGGTGTTTGCCGGCCGTCACCGACTCCTCGTCGATGAAGATGGGGGCGTAGGCATTCTTGATAGTCAGGTATTCGTTCCACGATGACGCGTGGCCCGTGTCCGTCAGCGACCACATGTAGAAGGCATCGGCCCCGTAGCGCCAGCATGACCAAGCATTCAGCCGGCCCGCGTACGGATCGAAAATTCGACTCGGCCATGACGAGTAGAATTCCAGCGCGATCCCCTGATCCCGCTTCGTCAGGTAGTATTTGCGATAGTCCTCGCCCTTGCTCACGAAGGCCTGGTAGTTCGGGCACAACACGTGGCACGCGTCGATCATCTCCTGGTTCGCCTCGTCCATGTCGTCGTGGGTCACATCCTCCCAGATGCGGACTCCCGTGTCCGCTTCGCGGATCGGCTTCGCCCAGGCCAGGATGAGCTCGTCCTGGAAGGGCTCGTCGGGCTCGTCCACCAGCAACAGGGCCAGCTGTTCGGGCTGCAACCCTTTCGACACCATGTACTCGGCCCAGAAGGTCACCCAGTCCCTGACCGCCGTCTCGAACTCCGGTGTGCCCATGGCCCATCTGTACTTGTCGCCCATCGAAGTGAAACGATCGCCCACTTGCCAGAACACGAGGTACTGGGCTGCACCCGGCCACAACTCGAGCCATGCATCGAACCTGGTCGTGTTGGGGGGCGCCGTCATCACCCCCTGCGCATCATGTGTGCCCTGCACATCCGGGTAGCTCGGATCCAGCAGCCGAGGCGAGCCCCACGGCGAGTCCACGAACCGTTCGCGCAGGTGCTGAATGATGAGCGACCGGTTCTGCTCCGTCACGAGGGGGTGCCAACCGACCGCGTCCGTATAGTCCCAGCCGCCCATGTGAAGCGACTGCTGCTTGGGGAAGTCGAGCGGATACAGGTGCATGCGCAAGGGAAACCGCTTGCCCCCGGGCGTCAATTCTACGACCACCTCACCTTCGTAGTTGCCGGGTTCTACGTCGACCGGATGGAAGGTCAGCCACACCTGTCGCGTCATGCCAGCGGGCACGGTCACCGCATACAGACCGCTCTCGGCGGCAACCTCGGGCAGGGCCGCCGCCACCGGCACGCCGCTGCGCGTGTCCGTCCAGATCACCTCGTGAACGGTCACGTACTCCGGATTGTCGCCCCCGGGAAGCCCGCTCAAGCGGAAGGCGACCTGCATCGGCTCGTCACTACTGTTGCTGACATTGAAGGCGGCCGCTCGGTATTCATTCCGCATCAGGTGCACCTCGACGGCCAGCTCGGCCGCCGTTTCCGGTGTGCCGATCAGGGGTAGGGGATCCCATAGATTTGAACGCCAGAACGTGAGCGGCTCCAATCCCCTGGCGCGCCAGAGTCGGGCTTGAGTTTGCAGGACCCGTTCGTGCCACGAGTTCAGCGGCAGCACGGCCTCGAAGTCATCGCCGAAGGACCTGCTGGCCTGCCGCATATTCGCCTCCACCGTCGCCAGCTCGCCCATCACAGCGCTCTGTGTCTGCGCCGGGATGCCGTCTTCGGCCGTCTGCCGCAAGGCCTCGATGTCCTGCGTCAGGCGGGTCCGAATTCCTTTCTCGATGGCGAGCCTGACCGCATACGTCTCAACGTCCGGGAAGGCCGGTCCCGGCAGCGGCTCATCCACCCACCCCGGCTCTCCTGCGTAGACCTCGATCTCGTCCACGAAGGTGTACGGCTCGTTCCACACGACCAGGCTGACGTAGCGCCCGTGCGTCCGCAGCCGGTCTGTCCAGTAGCGGTACGTCCCATACTGCTCGGCTCGAGTTTTGTAGGCATCCTTGATGACCTGCTCACGAACCTCGGGAGTCATTTTCTCCGGGAAGCGATCCCGGTTGAGGTTGTAGTGATGGTGGATCTGGTCCTGTCTGAAACCGACGGTGTCCACCGCCCACATGGCATCGGTCGCCCTCACCGGCGCGAGCGGTCCGTGCTGTGCCTCGCTCAATTGGACCAGGTCGCCAATCTCATGAAACTCCTCATTTTCACCCGCCACGAGGATGCGGATCGTCAGCGGCCAGAGCACGTCGGCAAACCCCCCAGCGGTGTGGTAGGACACCCCCCGTATCGGCTTCACCTCGCCCAGGTCAATCGTCACCATGGAGGGCGTCCTTTCCTGGTAGCCCACGGTCGACAGCTGCGCCCAGAAATAGCCCTCCGTGTAGACCCCATCGGTCAGTTGCTCGAAATCGCCGGGGTCGCTGCAAAGCCTGTAGTTCGGACTCGGCTCTATCGTGTAGCTCGCCCCGAGGGCGATGTTCTCGCTCGGACGTTCAGTCGGAACCGTCCGGTGTGCCGTCGGTGAAAGCTCCGAGTCCTGCGCCCACGCCTGTCCCGCCATCAACAACGCTACTGCTGTCCATGCCCACTTCATCGCCTGTCCCTCATATCTGATGAATCCCTCCTTCTCGAGATTCTCATTCTCCCGAGAAGGCCAGGGGGCGCCTTGTGACCGGCGCAGGTACGGAAGGGCATCAGCTGGCCTCCACGAACTGGAACGCGTAGAGCTTCGCCGAACGCATTTTAATCTTCAACCGGACAGGCCGACCACTCAGCGAGCCGACATCGGGGCCGCTCCGCCACCAGACCTCCTGCGCGACACCGTTGCGGTCGATCGACACGGCGTCCTCGAACGTGTAGCCGGGCAACGGCTTGCCGGTTTCGTCCTGGAGCCCGACCCACGCTTCGCCCATGGCGCCGCAGTCGATGTTCAGCAGCAGACGGCTCCCTGCGAACTCGATCGGCGGCGTCACGAACCACCCGCCATCCGGCCCCGCATCCACCGAGACGAAACCGTCCAGGCGCTGTTTGGCCTGCCAGAGGCTCACGTCGACCTCACGGACATGGGTGCGCGCTCCCTCGGCGTAGTACTGGTAGATGAAGTTCCCCCGCCTTACCAGCCCTACGCCCATGTACACGGATCCCCCGAGCTGCGGCTCTTCCATCAGACCAAGGCCAACGTAGGGCGTACGGAACCGCTCGAATGTGACGCCATCGCGACTCACGGCAAGCTGCACGTCCAGCGGGCCGTCGCTAGCGCTTTCCCCCCGTTGGTCCCGCCCATGGCTGTCCTGCCCCTCGTAATGGCGGAACACGGTAGGGAACGCAAAAACAGCGTCGTCCGCCCACGCGTACGGGTTGACGCAGGGCGTGTAGACGTCCGTGGCCGGCGGATCACGGTCGTCACCCTCCATGACGAACGGGGCGCATTGCGGCGGCAACCGGTCGTACAGCCCGACCGGGCTCCGGGGTAACGTGGTGTCCTCAACGAAATCAAACGGTAACTCCGTAAGCGCGGGGGAGGTCAAACGAGCAACTGTCCGCCTTCTTCCTGGCACGGGGGACGCGCCGCGCACATAGGCGACGTAGGCGCCGGCGCCGGCATCGTAGAGGACCTGGTTCTGCGAGTCGCAGCGAAAGGGCACGATGACTCCGCTGCGCTGCCGGCGCCAGGAAATGCCATCCTCGGATTGGAGCAGGTACAGCCCGGCGTGGACTCTGCGCCCGTCGGGGGCGTCGTAACCGCCGAAGTAGGTATCCCGGGCCTCGTCCCAGAACGGCGGCTCGGTGCGCTCGCCCATTGTTCCCGCAAACCAGAATCTGCAACCGCTGGTCTCCTGGGGGTCGAGGAACGGCGTTCCCAACACCCCGGGCATAACCACGTTATTCCGAGACAATCCCTCCACCTCGAACTGGTCCACAGGCGCCAGTTCCCAGTCGATGCCGTCGTCCGAGTAGGCCAGGCAGAACATGCCATTCACGCAATCACGTTCTTGCGTCTCGTCAGGCCTCAGGTGGTAGTACATCCAGAAACGATCGTCGACGTCGAGCACGGTCAGGAAGTGACGGGCGTGCAGACCGCGTAGCGATGGCAGATTGATGGGTGTGCGAAGGGGGGGATTGACCGTGAACTGCAGGCCCGCGGACGAGTCGACGAAGCGACGGTCAAACAGCAGCTGTTTGCGTATCCCTACAGGCCATACCTGAGTTGCGTCTGCCATGGTCCTCTCCTTCTCCCGGGGTTCTCGTAGGGCCGCCGCCACCGCACGGCGTGCCGTTCGATGTGTATCGTAGGCGTTCGGCAGGCCGGGTCAATGACTATCATCGACGATTCGGTCGCCTGCTGTGGTCTTGCCCATCGGGAGGGGCGTACCGTAGGCTATCCAGAGAACGTGACTCGAACTGGAGATCATCTATCCGGCCGGAGCTCGAAGAGTGAACACACAACAGGCAATCGATCAATACAACCGCGACGGCTACGTCGTTCTGGAGGATGCCGTAGCGCCTGACAGTCTGGCAGCGGTGCAGGACAGTTACGAAGAGATCATCGAAGCTGCGATGAACGTGGGACGGGCCGAACGCGATGAAGAGACCGGCTTCCTCAGCAAACACCGATTCCAGGATCCACACCACCCCGAGATCGCGCGCTATCCGGTCATGGAAGCCCTGGCGGCGCCGGCCATCATGGATGTTGTCCAGGCGTTGTTCGGCGATGATGCGACCATGCACGGCATTGCGGCTTTTGCCATAAACCCGGAGTACGACTACCGCGGTCCCTGGCATCGGGATTCCTATTTCGCCTGGGGCAAGGATTCGGCCTTTGAGCGACAGATAAGGGAGATGGAGACCCTCCCGGCGACGCAGATTCTACTGGCCCTCGAGGACGATGCGAGCTTCTGGTTCGTTCCCGGCTCCCACAACCGCGCCAACACCGAGGAGGAGGAAGCTCGTTTCGGGGAAGGACCTACGGCCGGTGACAAGATGTTCACCGGGGCAATTCAGTTGCAGGTCCGTGCCGGCAGCGCCGTGCCCTTCGACTCGCGCGGCATCCACCGTGGACTCACACCGAGGGGCGTGAAACGTCGATCCCTCTTTATCGTGTACGGCAATGTCGACTCCGCGAAGGATGCGGTGATCAACGCCTGGGCTCAGGAGCCGGAGTACGCCGATCCCCAGTACCTCGCGTCGTTGCCTCAAGCGTTCCGCGAGCCTGTCGAGAGGACGATGAAGGTCCTCAACGGCTGATTCCGTCGACCGCGACTGGTGTGTGGACGCGTCACCGCGATGGCTGCCGACTGGCCTGAGTCTCCGTTAGAGTGCGACCTCACTCGGAGATCTCCAGTTCCGCCAGGTAGATCGCGGTCATGGCTTTGCCAGCGGCGTCCTGCTCGTGGCTCGAATACCATGAGATCACGCCGCGCGTCGGGCTGAGCTCGACGAAGCCGGGATAGGAGTTGTCGCCGGCGCTCGGTAACACCGCAACATCGTGCAGTTGCTCGTCAATCAGCCAGGACAGCACCGTCTCCGGTGCCTCATCGTAATCGCCCTTGCGCCCGCCGACCAGGTAACGCTCGCCCCACTTCACCAGCATCGGACCACCGATGAAGCGGTTGATGTCCGTTCGGGTCCAATCCCTGTACGGCGGTTGCGAGCGGCACAGCTGTGAGCTGGACATTCTGGACCGGCAGACCGCCAACACGCTGCTGTCCGGCTCGAACAGAAACGACGTCTCGTTGCCGTGGGTCGTCTGAAACAGGGCCCGCGTCCGCCAGACGAGCCCGTCGTCGCTCTCCAGCATGGCCGATTCATGCAGCGACCGATCGTCCGCCTCCAAGGCGACGAATTCACGCTTGCGCCGCCCGCACATATAGGCGCCGCCGTCGTGCTGGGTGGCATGCCAGATGAAATGGCCGTAGGTCCCCTCCAGCATGATCGGGTCGCTCCACGTCTGCCCGTCCTCCGTCACAACTCCATATCCGAGCTGCTGGTTCATCTCGCAGGCGTGTCCGCGCCCCCGGTCCGCGTCGGGCGAGGAATCGCCGCAGTACCACGTGCCGGTGTAGACGAAAAGCTTGTCCTCGAAAACCAGGAAGTGCCCGTCCCGCACGTCCCGTTTCGGAACGCTGAAGCTGTGCACCTGTTCCCATGTTTCGGCGTCGTCGCTGGCCAGAATGATGAGCGACGACGTCGGATAGGCATAATGCCCATCGGGGCAGCTGCGAAACGACAGGTAGTACCGGTCACGGAAACGTATCAGGCTCGTGAACGCATTGTGCTCGCCGTTGTGAAAGACGCGGCGGACGTTCGTCACCCGGATTTCAGCAGGTTCAGACATTCGGTCTTCTCCTTGTTCGCGAGAGGTCATGATCGGTTCTCGCCCGGCGACCTCTGTTTTTGATGATTGGGGCCGGTGTCGATCTGCAGGATGATACCGATCGCCATCGTCAAAAGCGAGCCAGAACCAGTGAGAGGGCGCATGACGCGGCCACCCATCGTTCGCGTTGCAGCCCGCCTTTTTGCAGTTTGAGAGTACGAGGAAGAAGCGCTCATCAGATAGCAAGGACAAGCCATGAGACCGATGCTGGCGGCAGCGACATCGCTGATAGTTGCACTGGCGTGGGCACAGGCCGCGGAGTCCGCAGACCGCCCAAGCGGTAACATCGCGCTCGGGGCGAGCTACACGTTAGACCCGGGTCCCAACTACGGGCTCTGCTCCGACCCCGGTGATCTCGAGCAGCTGACGGACGGGGATTACACGGAGGGTTACTTCTGGGTCAACAAGTCGACGGTGGGCTGGCAGGAAAAGGCCCCTTCGATCTTCACGCTGGACCTGGGTGCGGTACAGCCGATCCGGGGCGTCTCGTTCAGTACGGCGGGAGGGTTCGCGGACGTGGAGTGGCCCCTGACGATCCGCATCCTCGTGGCCGATGAAGACGAGCAGTTCCACGAGGTCGGCGACCTGGTGCGATTGAGCGAACAACAGCACGGACCGCTCGTTCCGACGAGGGCGAACCCTGACATTTGGATCGACGAGGGTTTCAGCAACGCTCAAGTACACCATCACTACGCGTTCCGCAAGGACCGCTTCGGGCCGAAGTTCACCCCCGAAGTGCGTGCCCAGGTGCTTCGCGATGCCATTGAGGAGCGCGCCGCCAGGTACGGGACCTACATCTACTGGACGGACCGTCTTCGAACGCACGGACGCTACGTCAGTCTGATGGTGTGGAACGAGCCGTACACGTTCGTCGACGAGATCGAGGTCTACGGTGGCGAACCCGCGTGGTTGGATGAGCCGCCGACGGGACCAGCCGTCCCTAATCCGAAGGCGTACGCGAAGCGGCTGGCCATCCAGAAGGGAATTCGGGCGCGCCTCGCGCAGGACATCGAGGCCTTACGGCAGACGGCCCAAGAAGAGGGTGTCCCGGTTCAGGTACGAATTGACGTGCTCGGCGAGCTGGCACACGTGGAAGCGAATCTGGGGCCGGCCACCGAGTCCGGCGATGACTTCCAGGCCATACTGCCGTTGAATCCGTGGCACGAACGGGTGATGCGCACCCAGGCCTTGCTCTGGCGCGCCGCCGGTCTTAGACCGCTCACGTTCTGGCACTCAAACCTGTGGGATCCACTCCCCCTCGTCGGCGCGCCTGACACGGCGGCGGTACTAACCGCCGAGGCCGAGCTGGCCGTCGAAGTGCACCTGATGCGGCAGGAACACCGCGCCGCCGCCTTCAACGTCAGCAACAGCGCCGACGAACCGAAGGAGGTCTCGTTCCGCCTGAGTGGGCTACCGGGCGGCGACAATCCCGAATACGTCACCGTTCACGAGGTGCTCTGGACGGACACCCGGCACGGGATGCCTGTCGCAGCGGCGCTGCCAGAGGTGGCTCCCGAGAACGGTCTGTACACGGTAACCGTGCCGTCTGGAATGACCCGGCAGGTGTGGATGACCTTCCACCCGGTGGACGTGGCCCCGGGTGTGTACGAGGGCGAGGTCGTAGTTCCCTCCCCCGGTGGCGTGCGGTTTCCGTTGCGCCTGCACCTGTATCCCCTGGACTTTCCCGAGCAGCAGACTCTGCACATGGGCGGCTGGGACTACACCGATCGTATTGGTCATTTTCCCTACATCACCGAGCAGAACCGGAGGTCGATCGTCGAGCACCTGCGCGAGCACCGGGTCGACTCGCCCTGGGGCCTCAGCCTGGCCTTGCCGCGCGGCACCCACGACGAACGGGGAGCGATGATCGCGCCACCCTCCACCGACATCTTCGACGCCTGGATCGAGTTGTGGCCGGACGCGGCCCAGTACATGGTCTTCGCCGAAGCGGAACCCAAGTTCCAGTCATGGCAGATGGGCACACCGGAGTTCGAGACGGCGGTCAGGGACTGGGTGACCTTCTGGGCGGAGTACATGGTGTCGAAGGGGTTCAAGCCCGAACAGTTGGCCCTGCTGCTGGTGGACGAGCCCGACGAGCCATTCCAGGACGAGCTCATACTAGAATGGTCGAAGCCGATCCGCCAGGCCGCCACAGGGGTCCGCATCTGGGAGGACGTGACCCACGGCGACATGAGCCAGGCCGATCAGGAGATGATCGATTTGGTTCACGTACTGTCCCCCAATTACGGGGCTTTCCTGAGGGGCGACCCGGAGTATCGCGACTACTTCCTGACGAAGCGGGACCAGGGCATCGCGCTGGAATTCTACGGGGGTAGCGGTCGGGATTCCGATCCGTATTCGGGCCGGCTCAACGCGTGGTCGTGCTGGCGCTTCGGGGCCGATGGCTTCTACACGTGGTCGCTGACGGACACGGGCGGCGCTTCATCGTGGAACGAATACCTCTCCCTCAACAATACCTACTCCCCCATCTTCCTCGACGAGACCTCGGTGACGGCCGGAAAACACCTCGAGGCGGCGCGGGAAGGTGTGCAGGACTACGAGTACTTGGCGATGCTCGATCGGGCGATTCAGGAAGCTTCGGCGTCCGGGGTGATCGGTCCGGAGGTGGAGGAGGCGCGTCGCTTGTTGGCGACCCTGCCGCTGAGCGTCCTGCAGGCCGGGGGCCACGAGATCGGGGATTCGAGGTCCCCGGGGAGGCACGACTGGCTCAACGAGAAGATAGACCGCACCCTGGCGGACAAGGGCCGGATTCAGGTGTTGGCGGCTCTGACGGCGCTGGCTCAGCGGTGAGGTCTGGCGCCGACCTCCAGGCGTCCTCTCTCAACGCTAATCCGATGGTGCTGGCATTTGGAAATCCTCTACCTCACGCAAGCGCTCTCCTCAGGTTACGGGATCTTGTTACTGTGGTACGGGTAGCGGAGCATATCGCAAGTGAGAGCAACGCCGCGAGTCTGGATGGATCGGCGCTGATACTTCCGGGACACGGCACTAGAATCAGACTGTGAGAGACAGGCGATGAAACGGACATTGGCAGCAATAGGGTTGTTGATAGTGGGACTGGCGTGGGCGCAGGACACGGCGGTGGATCGTCCGAGCGAGAACATTGCCTTTGGGGCGAGCTACACGATGGAGCCGGCGCCGAATTATGAGCATTGCACGGACGCCGCTGATGTCACGCAACTGACGGATGGCGTGTACGATCAAACGGCGGAAAGTCTTTGGACACAGCTGTCGACAGTGGGCTGGGTCAGAGTGAAGCCCGTTATCCTGACGCTGGACCTGGGTACGGTGAGGCCGATACGGGGTATTTCGTTCCATACGGCGGCCGGCGCTTCGAGCGTGAAATGGCCGGAGGCGATCTTCGTCTTCACGGCGGGTGAAGACAAGAAATTCCATGAGATCGGGGAGCTGGTGGGGTTGAGCGCCGCACACGGCCCCCCCTTACCGACGGAGTATGGGACGGATGGGACGCATCGGTACTGGACGGACCAGTTGAGGACTCACGGCCGCTATGTCAGCCTGGTTGTGTGGCCCGTGGGGCGGTACGCGTTCGTCGACGAAATCGAGGTCTACGCGGGAGAGCCGGAGTGGGTGAATGAGCCGCTGCCGGGCCCGGGTTTTACGGACGTGGAGGCGCATTCGGGCCAGCTCGCCATTCAGGTGGCGATTCGGAGGCGGTTTGTGCAGGACATCCAAGCCCTGAAGAAGGCGACGGAGGAGGAGGGGGTCCCGGTCCAGACACAGCAAGATGTGCACGACGAGTTGACGGCCGTGGAAGGGGAGTTGGGGCAGGCGTGCAGGGCGTACGGGGAAGATTTTCGGGCCGTACTGCCGCTGAATTCGTGGCATGAACGGGTGTTGCGTACGCAGGCGTGGCTGTGGCGCGCCAGGGGTTTAGAGCCGCTCACGTTCTGGCGTTCGGATCTGTGGGATCCGCTTCCGCTCATCGGCATGCCGGACACGGCGCCGGAACTGTCCGTCGAGGTCCACCTGATGCGGAAGGAATATCGCGCGGCAGCGTTCAACGTGAGCAACAGCAGTGATGAGTCGGCGCAGGTGAGGTTCCGGTTGAGGGGGCTTCCCGGGGGCGACAATCCGGAATATGTAACGGTTCACGAAGTAGGCTGGACGGATACCAGATCTGGCGTGCCGGTGGCGGCGGCGCTGCCGCAGGTTTCTGCTGAGGACAATCTGTATACGGTGACCGTGCCCTCGGGGATGACGCGGCAGGTGTGGCTGACGTTCCATCCGGTGGAGGTGGAGCCGGGTACGTATGAGGGCGAGGTCCTCGTGGAGTCTGCGGCCGGGGGCAAGCGGTTTCCGTTGCGCATGCACCTGTATCCCCTGGATTTCCCGGAGAAGCAGTCGCTTCACCTGGGCGGATGGGACTATACGCATGAGACCATCAGTAAGACCAAGTTGGTGACGGAGCAGAACCAATCGCTGATCGTTCAGCACCTGCGCGAACGTTTCGTGGACTCGCCGTGGGGCTCGCCCCGGCTGCTGAATCCGAGCTACCCGGATGTACAGGGCACGTATGATGCGCAGGGAGCGATGACGGCGCCACCCAACACAGCCAAGTTCGATGCGTGGCTCGAGTTGTGGCCGGGTGCAGCCCAATACCTCGTGTTCGTGAGAGTGGGCGATCGATTCACGTATGCGGGCGACGAAAAGTACTCATGGGCCATGGACACACCGGAATTCGCGACGGCGGTGAAGGCGTGGGTGACGTTCTGGGCGGGGCATGCAGTGGAGAAGGGGTTGAAGCCGGAACAGTTGGCGCTGCTGCTGGTGGATGAGCCGAACGAGGTGCGGCAGGCTGACCAGGTCATTCTGGCGTGGGCTAAGGCTATCCGGGAGGCGGATACGGGGGTCCGCATCTGGGAGGATCCGACCTACCGGGACATGAGCCAGGCGACGGAGGCGATGATAGATGCGTGCCATGTGTTGTGCCCGCACCTCAAGATCTTCCTGAATGCTTCTACACCTATCCGGTCTCCTGACGCGGCCCAGGAGTTTCGCGAGTATTACCTGAAGAAGCGCGATCAGGGGATCGAGCTGGAGTTCTACAATGCTGATGGCCCGGCGCGGCTTCTGGATCCGTACGCCTACTACCGGCTGACGGCGTGGTGGTGTTGGCGCTATGGGGCCACGGGGATGTATTTCTGGTCGCTGACCGACGCGGCCGGCGCCTCATCGTGGAACGAGTATCTGGCCAAGGGGACGGCGTACACGCCTTTGTTTATCGCCGAGGACTCGGTGACGGCTGGCAAACACCTGGAGGCGCAGCGCGAAGGGGTGGAGGACTACGAGTATTTCGTGATGTTGGATCGGGCGATCCGGGAGGCGTCTGCGCAGGGGGCGACGGGTCCGGACGTGGCGGAGGCGCGTCAGCTGCTGGAGAGCGTGCCGGCGAGTGTCTGCGAGGCCGCGTTCTCCGAGACGACGTGGTGGCTGGACGAGACAATGGATCGCACGTTGGCCGACGGCGCGCGGATTCGAGTGTTGGCGGCGTTGATGAAGCTGGCTGAGCGCTGAGGTCAGGCGGTTCCACAGGGGGCGCTATCACACGGACAAGCTGCGCCGCACTCTCCTATTCACCTACACCAAGGCCTCAATGCCTCGGTTCGATTACTTCTCGAACCAGCCCTGGTTCGACACCCCGGGTTATCTCGATGGTCTCGCGAGTAATACCAGAGCCTTCTTCGAGCGTTTCGTGGCTGAGTACCGGGAGCAGTGGAGGGAGAAGGCGGCGGCCGAGTAGGACCGCTACGACGTCAGCCCATTGTCCTGACGGCGACAGCAAGCCTGACGGCTGTTTCTGATCGTTGTCAGATGATGGAAGATCGTAGCTCCCTTCTCTCTTGCCGACCGATTGCGACAGGTCCTTTCTTCACGAATAACACTCGATCACTACACTCGCAAACACCTAACTGGAGACTTCGGCCAAGCAGGAGTTGTTGATCGCCAAGCGCGATGCACTGCCGGCACTGCTGCAGGCGCTGGAGGATCCCGAGTCCAAATCCGGGAGAGCGCCGCGCTGACGGACCGGCGTTCGATCATCAGCTGCCTGGATTCAATGGACCTGCCTTCCCGCGCACCCCCAATCGGGCCGGCCCACCCACAGCCGCAAACGGGGTTCGATTTGGTAGGTTGAGGCGGTGAACTGCGCCCAGTGGCACACATCCGTACTTCGAATAATGCCGAAGAGCAGCTCTCCGCATCGAAAAACGAACTTTTCCTCCAAAGCCTCCGAAAAAAACCACTTAAGAATCACTCCAACCAATCGCAAGGCTACTGTCTGAACTATCCATGCTACTGTCTGAACTATCCATAACACCGTTTATTTCTCCTAAACTTTCCTTCTTGTGTACTCGGATCACGCAGGGCGCTCTTCACGTTAAGATAGTGCCCGCAGTTTCGGGCCCGCACTTCTTGGAGGTCGCTTTGAAAAAGTCACATCAAACGCCTGCGATTCTTCTCGCAATAATCACCGCGGCGATAATGCAGGGGCGAAGCGCATCAGGTGAGATCGAGATGCCAACGCGCGGTATCTGCGCCCATCGCGGCGCGAGCGACACTCACCCGGAAAACACGCTTGCCGCGTTCCATGAGGCAATTCGCCTGGGCGCACAGATGATCGAGCTTAATGTCGCGATGAGCAAAGACGGCAAGCTGGTGCTGATGCACGACGCGACGGTCGACCGCACGACAAACGGGGAAGGGGCAGTCTCGCAATTGACTTTGGAAGAGCTGAAGGAGCTGGATGCCGGTTGGTGGAAGGATGACCAGTTCCAGGGTGAGCGCATTCCCACGTTCGATGAAGCGCTCGCGGTCATGCCGGACAACGTGTGGCTCAATGTGCATCTCAAGGGCGAGGCGAAGTTGGCTGCGGAAGTCGCCAAGAGCATCATGGCCAACGATCGATTGCATCAAGCGTTTCTGGCGTGCGGAGCCGTTGCCGCTCGCGCCGCCAAGCGTGTTGAGCCCCGGATCATGATCTGCAACATGGAACGGCAGGCAAACACGCTGCAATATGTCAACGAAACAATCGACATGAAAGCGGAATTCATTCAACTACTCGGTGCCAAGTCGGTCGACCCGGCTCATTCGACGGTTCTCAAACAGCATCGAATCCGCATCAACCACTGTTGCGCGAACGAAGCCGGCAAAGTGAACACGCTGTTCGAGGTTGGAGTCGAGTTCCCTCTGGTCGATCGAGTCGCCGCGATGTTGAGGGTCGCAGATAAACAAAGCATTCCGCGATTGAAGCCGACCTATCGCTCACGGTTGAAGCAGCCAGGCCTCGAGAGGCCGGAATCCGTCTTGCTCGAGCAACACATACTTGCCAACGGCGCCGCTCAGCAAGGTATGGCTCTTACCGACAAGCACTATTTCACCAGCACCGCGCGCTCGATTTTCCGCTACGACAACAAATGGAACTTGCTCGAAGAAAAGGAGATTCACATCGAAGGTGTGAACCACATCGGCGCGATCGACTATCACGACGGCTTCCTGTGGGCGGGGCTTTTGCAGGGCCCAGAGAACGGCAAGCACGATCCGAAGCTGAACCGCTCGATCATCGCCAAGATTCGCGCAAGCGATCTGATTGTCGTCAACACCTGGGACATCACGCAAGACGTCACATGGATCGATCCTGTTTGCTTCGATGGCGACAACGTTTGGGTCGGCGACCTTAGCGATCTGGGCATCCATCGTTATCGGATCGATGGCGACAAGATCGAACGCGATGGCGTGTTCCGATATCCAGAGGCAATGCACTTCTCTCAGGGGATCCGGATCGTTGGGCGAAAGCTCTACTCGATTCACACGTTTGGCAGCATGGATGGTCTCTTCGAGTTTGATATCCCTGACAAACTTACCGACCAACGGCGACATCCCAGGCGCGTTTGGCACATCGCCGAACCAGTGATGCATTTGGAAGGATTTGATTTTGCCCCCGGAACAGCGAACGAAATCTGGCATGCCCAGGGTAGTGAGGTAGATCGTTACCGATTGATGGAAAAATGACATCGGCGCACACGCGAGCGTTCCAGGCCACGCGTGGTGCTAATGGTGGCGAGAAAGATGAGCATGAGGCGACATCAGATTCAGCGCTGCTGACGCGCGGCTTCAATGCAGTGTAAGGCAGCGTGTACGGCACGTCGCAGAGGTGGGCTTTCCTACCAAAAAACCAGCCATCGTCCCCGTGCTGGTGCCGGAAAGGGCCTGCGGACTGCGGCGACAGTCAGAGGTCCTCTTGGCCATGGTCTGGACGGCTTGCAGGAGAGCTGGCCTACACTCCCGCCCATCGGATTCTGTCGGTGATGGTCAGCGATTCCTCCGATGCTCTCTTGGCCACCCGCGGCCCATTCTAGCGCAATCTGAAGAGGAGCCGTGTGGGACGGTACTCGTCTGACGCCTGGTCGATCTCATAACCGATTGTTTATGATGTGGTTTGAGAGGATACCGGCTGCTCATCGTGTCCGAGGAGGTGATCGCGAGGCCTTTGGCCAAATCATCACTCACTTCCAGGACATGGCTGTCGGTTACGCATTTTCGGAGCTGGGTGATGTTCACCAGGCAGAAGACGCCGCTCAGGAGAGTTTTCTCCAGGCTTTCGTCGACCTGGCTCAACTGAGAGATCCATCAGCTTTCCCGGGGTGGTTTCGCAAAATCGTCTACAAGCACTGCGATCGCATCCGACGGAAACGGCGAGTCAAGCTGGTAGAACTGCAAGATGAACACATGCAGACTGAGGAGACCACGCCGATCGATCAAATGGAGCAAGCCGCGCAGCAGGAGGCAGTGGAGATTGCGATCCGGTGATTGCAGAGGCATGCACGAGCCGTCATCACGCTGTCATACATCAGTGGTTTCACGCAAAGGGAGATTGCTGCGTTTTTGGAAGTACCTGAGACAACAGTCAACAATGGACTACACGCCGCCAGGCGGCGGCTGAAACTCGGCGACATCAGCTGGGTCGGTGCGCACGGCTGGCCCAATATCGCGCCCCTGGTGCTCGATCCGCCCGACGCCAACATGCGCGGCTGGTTGTTCAAGGGGATCGGCGCGTTGGGCTCGGGTCTGCTATCGCTGGCGCAGCACCGCTGGTTCTGGTGGCCTCTGCATCCGCTGGGTTTCGCCATCAGCGTCGGCTGGCTGGCCGGCCACATTTGGTTCCCCGCGCTGGTCGCCTGGGTGCTCAAGCTGACCATCATACGCTACGGGGGCGGCTCGCTGTTTCAGACATTCAAGCCCTTCTTCCTCGGGCTCATCATCGGCGAGGTGACGCTCAACGGCGTCTGGGGGGTCATCTTCTGGCTCGTGGGCGAGCGCGGACGAATTCTCAGCTCTATGTGATTTTGCCAAACTGACGCGACGCAAATCCTCCGATAGGCAGAAATCGCTTCATTACATCGCCTATGATTCCACAAGGAGGACGCAACGAATCTGACCCGCCACCCGAGTGCCGATGGGTTTGACACCGATGTTCAGGGTCGTCCGGCGTGGTCGCCTGATGGATCGAAGATAGCGGGTGCGCCCTCGATCGCCGCTCGGCGCGCCCCCTTCAGCCGGCCTCCACAAACTGGAACGCGTAGAGCTTCGCTGAGCGCATCGTGACGCGCATCCGGACAGGCCGGCCACTCAGTGAGCCGACGTCCGGGCCGCCCCGCCACCAGACCTCCTGTGCGACACCGTTCCGGTCGACCGACACGGCGTCCTGGAACGTGTACCCGGGCAACGGCTTCCCGGTTTCGTCCTGGAGTTCGACCCACGCTTCGCCCGTCGCGCCGCAGTCGATGTTCAGCTGCAGACGGCTCCCAGCGAACTCGATCGGCGGCGTCACAAACCAACCGTCCTCCGGCCCTGCATCTACCGAGACGAAACCGTCCAGACGCTGTTTGGCCTGCCAGATGCGCACGTCCGTGTCAGGGGTTCCGTGGGTGGTCGCTGCCTCGGTGTAGTACTGGTAGACGAAGTTGCCTCGCCGGATCAGGCCCACCCCCATGTAGACTGATCCTCCGAGGTGCGACTCGTCTATCAGACCAAGACCAACGTAGGGCGTGCGGAACCGTTCGAATGTGACGCCGTCGCGGCTCACGGCGAGCTGCACCTCCACTGGGCCGTCTTTCGGGTTCTGCCCTCGATGGTCCCGCCCATGGCTGTCCTGCTCGCCGTATTGGCGGAACATGGATGGGAAGGCAAAGATGGCGTCGTCCGCCCATACGTACGGGTTGACGCAGGGCGTGTAGACGTCCGTGGCCGGCGGATCACGCTCGTCACCCGCCATGACCACCGGCGCGCACTGCGGCGGCAGCCGGTCGTAAAGCCCGACCGGGCTCCTGGGAAGCGTCGTGTCCTCATGGAAGTCGAACGGCAACTGCGTGAGCTCGGGCGAAGTCAGGCGGGCGACCGTCCGCCTTCTCCCCCAGCCCGGGCCCCACGTACCCGCGGCCGCCGCGCCGCGCAGATATGCAACGTAGGCGCCGGCGCCGGCATCGTAGAGGACCTGGTTCTGCGTGTCGCAGCGGAAGGGAACCACGACGCCGCTGCGCAGTCGGCGCCACGATATGCCATCCTCCGAATGGAGCAGGTACACCGCGCCGTGGACGTGGACTTTCCGGCCGTCGTCGAAATAGCCGTAGTACGTTTCCCGGGCTTCGTCCCAGATGGGCGGCTCGGTGCGCTCGCCCAGCGATCCCGCGAACCAGAATCGGCAGCCGCATGTCTCCCGGGGATCGAGGAACGGCGTGCCGACCGCACCGGGCATGACCACGTTGTTCTGAGCCAATCCCGCCACCTCGAACCGGTCCACCTGCGCCAGTTCCCAGTCGATGCCGTCGCCCGAGTACGCCAGGCAGCACATGCAATTTAGCTGATCAGACGCCTCGTTCGGCATCATCTCGATCGGCATCATGAGGTAGTACAGCCACAGACGTCCGTCGACGTCGAGTACCGTCAAACCGCCGGCGTGCTGCAGACCGCGGAGGGACGGCAGATTGACTGGTGTACGCTGAAGGGGGAGATTGACCGTGAACTGCAGGCCCTCGGAAGACTCGACGAAGCGACGGTCAAACAGAAGCTGTTTGCGTGTCCCGACAGGCCATACCTGAGTTGCGTGTGCCATGGTCCTCTCCTTCTCCCGGGGTTCCCGTAGGGCCGCCGTTACCGAGACGGCGTGCCGTTCGATGTGCATTCTATGCGGTCGGCAGGCCGTGTCAATGGCTGTCTTCGGCATAGCGTAGTAATACGTCGCTCAATTCTTGAACCGAAACGAATACACCTCCGCGTCTTTGACCTCAAACCGCACCCGCACTGGCCTTCCGGGAAACGGACCCTGCCCATCACTCTTCCAGGTGACGAGCTTTGCGATCTGGTCGCCCTTGAGCGGGTCGACGTATAGGACGTACAAGGGCCCTTTTAGGACGTACAAGGGCCCTTTTTTCCTGACGGAGGTATGTGGCAGGTCGGGCTTGAAAACGACAGTGGGTAGGATTGGTTACACTGTATTGCGTAATCGGCGTATTGCGTAATCGGCCGGTCTGTTGCTGATTTCGTTTCAAGGCCCTGCTCGTCGCGAGTGTGGTGTTCGGCGTACGGTTCGACCGAGGATCTCCTGCTCTCAGCTGCGGTCTCGGCAGGTGCAGTCGTCCGATAATGCCTCTTGGTCTTGCAGGTGACGGGCGTGGATCCAAGCGTGTGCCCTGCGTGCGGCCAAGGACGTATGCACCTGTGCAGATTCTCAGCGATGATGTTGGACACTTACCTGACGTGTCACCCGCTGGGGTTTCGAAGCCCCAGAAATACTTCGTCCTTATCCATCAGATGGCGCGGGATAAAACCCCAGGATCGCTCGCCTTGCACGGCGCTATCGCGCTTTTCTGATTCGCGCGCCTCCAGTCGATCTAGCGCATCACGCAGCTGTTGCAGCAGCGCCCCGGCAAACAACCCTTCGCGAATCAGGTAACCCGTTTCGGCGAACGTCTGTAGCTCCTTGGGTGTCGCCTGCACATCGATGGCCCAATGTCGGCCACTTTCAGCCTGCTGCTGGCTGTTCATCACCTCATAGTGAATGGTATGCCGTTCCATAATGACCTCAGATGATTAGAAGTGGTTTCAAAACCTATGTTGTGGTCCGAAACCGCTTCTCAGACTACTCAACGGATACGCGCCGAACCGACCAACCATCATCAAAAACGGTGATCACCTTGAAGGCGCGCTGTTCCGGATATTGAACCGCCCGCGAGGTTCCGGCACTGGTGATCAGACTGACGCCACGCCAACGGGCCTCGATATCCTGATGCCAATGGCCGGCAAGCACGCAGGAGACGCTGTGTTGCGCCAATAGATCGATCAGCTGGCTCCTATTGGGCATATTAAAACCATCATCCGGTTCCTCTGGGTAAGCGGTGAAAAGCGGCCAGTGCATCACGACAAAGCGGTGTTTGCAAGTGGCCGGACTATCGGTGAGTGCGCTCACCAGATTTTGCCACGCCTCTTGCTGATAGGCATCGCCAAAGTCACCCCTGAGCCACGCCGCGTTGACACCTACCAGGAAGCTGTTTTTATGGACAAACGAAAAACGAACCGGTAAGCCGCGCGCTATATACTTCCAGCTTTTGCTCGGGTCACCCTGATCATGATTGCCCGTAACCCCATAGTAGGGCATCGTAAGCGCCGATAACGATGTCTCCAGGATGTCGAGTTGCGCATCGGTATCCGGACCGTCGATTTGATGGATCTGATCGCCACCCAAGATGACGAAGTCGATCGCCTGCGCGTTTATGTAGGCGATGGCGGCATCCAAGCGCGCCTTATCGGATCCGGGCCCATGTAACCCGAATGGGCTATTCATGCCGATCTGCGTATCCGTGATAAAGGCAAAACGGAATACTTCACGGTCCATCTCTCCTGCTCCTTATCTGCTTAAGCCGTGCTGTCACCACTCGAATGGAACCACCATTGCGGCCATTCGAGCACCAGTTGCGCCAAGGCCGCATAGCCGCCCGCTGCGGGATGGATGGTATCACCCAAAGCCTGTTCCTCTTGCCAAATCCTGCCTTCGCGGAGTGCATGAATGACTTCCAGATAGGCCACGCCGGCACGCGTCGCAATATCTTGCAATAGGGATGACATATCTTGCCGACGCGCGTCTTCATCCGGATCGAGTGCCGGTGGCGGACCGATCATCAAAGTGGGGTAACGTGCGCTGGCACGCGATAGGATGTCATAGGTATTTGTCTCAGAATCCGTACGGGTCACGCGGGTGCGTCCCTCTTCGATCCAACAGTCGTTGGCACCAAAGCCGAACACGATGCGGGCATCGTGGGGACGCAGAAGCCGGGCTTCCACCTCGCGCTCCCAGCGGCGCAAAATATCGGCACTCGTGTCCGCGCGGATGCCGAGGTTATAGCAGGTAATCCCCACCTGCGCCGATCTCGATGCTGCGCAGACGCGACCTGGCCAGCCGAGATATTGGGGATCACCGGTGCCATTGATGAACGAATCACCGACAAAGTAGATACGAATATCTTCCAATATAAACTCCTAAACGTATAGGACGTACAAGGGCCCTTTTTTCCTGACGGAGGTATGTGGCAGGTCGGGCTTGAAAACGACAGTGTGTAGGATTGGTTACACTGTATTGCGTAATCGGCGTATTGCGTAATCGGCCGGTCTGTTGCTGATTTCGTTTCAAGGCCCTGCTCGTCGCGAGTGTGGTGTTCGGCGTACGGTTCGACCGAGGATCTCCTGCTCTCAGCTGCGGTCTCGGCAGGTGCAGTCGTCCGATAATGCCTCTTGGTCTTGCAGGTGACGGGCGTGGATCCAAGCGTGTGCCCTGCGTGCGGCCAAGGACGTATGCACCTGTGCAGATTCTCAGCGATGATGTTGGACACTTACCTGACGTGTCACCCGCTGGGGTTTCCTCTTCATCATGCGCCGTTTCTTGATCAAACACCAGTTGTTCGACTGCCTCTGCTGCATCCTCCGCGTCGGCGACTTGCTCTGCGATTCTTGAAAATGGGAGAGGACCAACAGGCTGGTACTCGAGGCAAGCCAACTCTTCGAGAATCACGTTTACTTTTGCGATCAGAGACGCCGTAGCTTCATCTGCTGTCTCGCCGGACGTAGAGTTGTCGCGGTATCCGAAAGTCCGAAGCCCGCTACGGATCGTCCGTGCTTGCTTCTTGACGCTGTCAAACAACTGCCCCGTCCGGCCGAACGCGTCGAAATCCTCGGCGATAGGCAAGTCGACGTGTATTTCTGGCGTGTAACGTGGTCCCACGGTCTTCCTGGCCTCTTCCATTCGGGCATCAAACCAAGCATCGTTGAAGCTGCTCGTTTCAAACCAGAAACGGACTCGTCCAGCATGCCTCGGTTGCACCAGCAAATCGAGCAATTCGTGGCTACCCCAATAGACAAATTCCACCTCCGTCGTTCCCTCGTTGGCCCATCTCGTCCACTCAGAAACATGCTCGTCCCACCGCTCCATCGCGGACTGTTTCCCCTGAACTCGAGCGTCGGGCCGATCGTATGGAACACATACGAAGTACCGGACAAGGTTTGGGTGCTTTTTCAGGGCGGTGTTGACGGAGTCATCAATTTGAGACCACTGCGATGCGCCGAGGGAATCAAAAAACTTAGCTTGCCACCCCCACTCCGATTTGTCCGGCAAGACAGCGTAGCACTCGACTCCAGCGTCAGGGGTGCCTTTCCGCTTGAAGAGTATAGGATGGATAAGTGGCGTTATGGTGAGTTTAGATCGTTGCGTGGCGTGGTGTCGAGGGGCTCCGGGATCTTTTTTAAACGGCGGAATGCGGGGTTGGGACAATCGGCTGCGTGCCGGGGGCGAGGAATCCAGGGCTGAGATCGGTTTTTCCCGTTTTTGCGACCTGGATGATCATTTGGGGCGCATCAATCCAAGCGCGCTCCTATCGATTGAGTATCTTGGCCAGCTCCTTGCAGCCAGCGGTGGTTCCCAGATGACAGGCGCGCTCGTAGTACTCGACGGCACGAGTGACATCTTGCCGGGCGCCGCGCCCACTCGCGTGGGAGTAGCCGATGAGAAGGCAACTCAACCCGTCTTCTTCCCCGTCGCACAGCTCTTCGATCTTCTTGTATGCATCGGCTACGTCCCTTTTTTGTAGCTGGTCTTCAGGGCGAAACAGATAGGCGATGACGGCATTCGTGCAGCCCACGTGGAGGCCGAGCTCGCAGGCCTTCTGAAAATACCTTACCGCACCTGATGGTGACCTCGCGATGATTTTCCCTTCATCGAACTTCACGGCCACCTCGTTGCAAGCCCCGCCCTTGCCCTGATGGCACCAACCCGCGAGCGTGGTCATCAGATTGCGGCAACCATTGCGCGTTCCATCCTTGCACGCTTGACGCCAGAATGAAGTGCTCTTCCCCTCGTGCTGCTTGCCGATGAATCCCGTCAAATGGACGAACGCAAAAAACGCTACCCAGATGCTCATGTGGGCGATATTGGTCCGCAGAATGCTGCGAAAGCCGTCTAACCGGGTGAACCGTCGAAACCCCCTCTCGAACGATCCGCCCCATCGATCGAGTAGCTGAATCGACAGATTGAGAAAGGGCACGCAAAGGAGCTTGTCGTAATGCGACGGCATCTGCAGCGACTCCAGCAGACCGTACAGGGCCAAGACGGCGGCTCCGTACAGGGCCCCGAACATCACTCGGCCCCACCCGGACCGCGGTGACGTCGAAGGATCCGTCACCAGCAGATGAAGACCGAGGAAGATGGCGACGGGGACGTTGGTACCTATGAACCAGTAGCCGCCGGTCACTCCGCTGTAGATGGAGTTCAGCACGTAAAGGGCGGCTACGGCAGACAGGGTGACCAGGGTGACGGAAAAGAAATACTGAACGACCAGGCCCAGCAGGAAGATCTCGACGTAGATGAACTCCGGCCTCACCAAAGTCCTGGCGATCTCTTCACCCCAGGTCAGGCCGGTGTTGCCCGTCGCCAGCAGGGCGATGGAGAAGACCGTGAGTGAAAAGCCGGAGGGGTTGAAGATGTGGGTGCGCCGGCCCTCCTTGTTCCAGCTGATGAGCTCCTTGCCCATCTGCCCGACCGCGATCATCGCGAACTGCCAGACAAACCAGTCGTCCTTGAACCACAGGAACAGGTTCGTACTCAAGACGATGGGAAACTGCCCGAAACCCAGGAAGTAGTGATTCCTTTTGGACCAGACGAGCAGAATATCGAATACGTAAGCGAACACCAGTTGGGCAAGGATCAGCGTCGCCTGATCGTAGGTGTTGCGCCAATGCCATCCCCAGTACAGGTAAATACACAGCTGCACGATGGCCTGGACCCAATGCGCCCGGGTGATGCGGAGCTGGATTTCCATGGAGCGACCAGCGGCAGCGGCGCGGTACCACAGAATCAGCTGCCATGCGAGCAGCGCCAGAGCGACCCCCCAGAAGCTCCAGCGCAGGCGGATGTTCGCGTAGACGTCCGCATCGAACGACAGGAGGATCAGAAACAGGGTCAGGAGGAAGGGCAGCCTGAGAGCGGAGCGCGTGGGGGCGCGGTCGTCTTCCGTGTGATAGCCAGAACTTGATCTGACAGATCGGCTCATCAGGCGGCAGCGGGTTGTAAGGTGTCCTCTGCCTGGTTGTCCAGGATCTTTTCCTGGCTCAAATGCTTCGCATCTTGCATGGTCTGCATCGGCGTCTTGCCGTAGCAGTACCTTCCGGAATGGGTGCGGACGGTGTTGTAATCCTCGAGCCACGCATCCAGATCGTCCTGCAGTTGGTCCAGAGTGTAGTACAGCTTCTTGCGAAACGCAATGGAGTAGAATTCGTCCTGCATGGTCTTGTGAAATCGCTCGCAGATACCGTTGCTCTGCGGTCGTTTCGCCCGGAGTATAGGATGGATAAGTGGCGTTATGGTGAGTTTAGATCGTTGCGTGGCGTGGTGTCGAGGGGCTCCGGGATCTTTTTTAAACGGCGGAATGCGGGGTTGGGACAATCGGCTGCGTGCCGGGGGCGAGGAATCCAGGGCTGAGATCGGTTTTTCCCGTTTTTGCGACCTGGATGATCATTTGGGGCGCATCAATCCAAGCGCGCTCCTATCAGGCGGCGTATTCGAACTCAGACTGCTGATCGCGCCTTGCTGGAGCAATGGGCGGAGGCCTTGCAGGCAGGCCCACCCCCTCGAGGTATGACCGAATCGAGGCGGGATCGGTAAGAGCAGCCACTATTTTCATGTGCCCTCCGCAGTCGGGGCACTCGGTAACGTCAATCGAAAACACGCGCGTCAGCAATTGGCACCAGGACAGACGATGCGAACAGGGCCCGTGGGCCGATTCGGACTCGGATGCAGGGTCATTTTCGCGGCCGGGCACGATACTGGCGCGGTCGCGAGCGCTGGGGGCCAGAACGCCGTGGTACCGTATCAGGTTGAGTCGCGGCGGCGGTACGAGGGCGGCCAGTTTCTCGAGCAATTCCACGGGTGAGAGCAGGAGGTGGGTGGTGCCGTCTGACCAGATCACTGACCTGTCCGGCGAAGCCTTGGCGAAGACGGATCACCGATGACCTGCAACCAACGTATAGGACGTACAAGGGCCCTTTTTTCCTGACGGAGGTATGTGGCAGGTCGGGCTTGAAAACGACAGTGGGTAGGATTGGTTACACTGTATTGCGTAATCGGCGTATTGCGTAATCGGCCGGTCTGTTGCTGATTTCGTTTCAAGGCCCTGCTCGTCGCGAGTGTGGTGTTCGGCGTACGGTTCGACCGAGGATCTCCTGCTCTCAGCTGCGGTCTCGGCAGGTGCAGTCGTCCGATAATGCCTCTTGGTCTTGCAGCCTGAATCCGTGAAGTCCAGAGCTTGATTTTCGGTGGTTTTCCGAGGGGAATGTGGGCTATCTTAGAGGAGGATATCCACTCACCTTGGAGGTGAAGAATTGCGACTGGTTTCGTATGAAGTTACGCAGGGCGAAGAAGCGCTGACCTCGCATTCGGGCTTGGCCTTGATCGGGGCCTTGATGGGACGCACGCGCTTGGCCGCGCGGGTGGATGAAATCCTCTTGCCGGAGCGACCCTGCCCCGAGGTTTCTCACGGCGACGTGATGACGTCGATGATCGGCTTGCTGGCGCTGGGCAAGCCGGATTTCGAGGCGGTGGAAGCGTTTCGCACCGATCCCTTCTTCGCCCAGGCCCTGGGCCTGGATGCGGTGCCGTCGGCGGCCACGCTGCGGCAGCGGCTCGATGGCTTGGGCGCACAGGGGGAGACCGCCATTCGAGAGGAGTCGGCCGACATGGTGGCCCGTCACGCGCCGCCGCTCACCCCCTGTTACGAAGTCGCCGACGGGCGCTACGGTCCCTGGATCGCGCTGGATATCGACGTGTCGGTGTTCGACAACTCCCACACCAAAAAACAAGGGGTGTCGTGGACCTACAAGAAGGTCGACGGCTTTGCCCCGATCTTCGCCTACCTGGGCGAGGAAGGGTATCTGCTCAACTGCCAGCTGCGCGAAGGCAGTCAGCACTCCCAGGAAGGAGCCCCGGACTTTATTCGAGAGACGCTGCGGCTGGCGCGCCGCATCACCAAGGAAAAGCTGCTGGTGCGCATGGACAGCGCCCATGACGACATCGCCACCGTACAGCAGTTGCGCCGCACTCCCAAGACCGACTTCATCGTCAAACGCAACCTGCGCAGCGAATCGAAACAGACCTGGCTGGAGGACGCCGAAGCCCTGGGCGAGCGCACCTGTCCGCGGCCCGGCAAGGAGATCTTCACCGGCTCGCTGGTGTGCGAGCGCAAGGACACCTTCGAACGCGTCGTTTACGAGGTCGTGCGGCGCACGATCAGCGTCGACGGTCAGGCGCTGCTGATCCCCGAAATCGAGGTGCAGACCTGGTGGACCAACCTGATGGCGCCGCCGGCGCACGTGATCCGGCTCTACCGCGAGCACAGCACCTGCGAGCAATTCCACTCCGAGTTGAAAACGGACCTGGATCTGGAACGCCTGCCGTCGGGCAAGTTCGCCACCAACGCGCTCCTGCTGCTGCTGGCCATGATGGCCTACAACGCTCTGCGCCTGTGCGGCCAAATCGGTCTGCGCGAGTCCGGCAATCTGCCCCCCGAAAAGCACGTGGCTTTTCGTAAAAAGGCCGGCCGTCGTCGTCTCCGCAGCGTCCTTCTCGATCTCATGTACCAAGCGGCCCGCTGGGTCCGGCATGCGCGCCGTTTCGGCCTCAGCTTCGGGTGTTTCAATCCCTGGTTCGATGTCTGGAGACGGACCTACCTGCGTGTGTGCACCTGAAGGCGACGATCTCACCCGCACTCGACTCTCCGCCGTACGCAAGGCACCCGTATGCCCGTTCTTGCGACTCCCACCGACGTCGAGAGCCACCGACAGCGGCATCAGCCGTAATGGCGAGTCGTTGACACCCAAATCCTCTGTTGAGAAGTGCCTGATCATGCTAAATATCAAACTTGACCATTTGCTATAGAAGTGATCACGGATTCAGGTTCAGGTGACGGGCGTGGATCCAAGCGTGTGCCCTGCGTGCGGCCAAGGACGTATGCACCTGTGCAGATTCTCAGCCCATCGGAACAGCGCGCACCACCTGAATGGCGTCAATCGGCATGAGCACGCAGAATTCAATGGAGCATCTCCACGCGACGGACAGACCGTGCCGCTGGCCATCATGGTGCCGCAGGTCGAAGACGAGGCCACCGTAGACGAGGCCGTCGACGCCTTCTACTATCCGCCGAAGGGCGAACGGAGCTGGGGACCCAGCTCAGGGTACGGCATCGAGGGCAGAGGCGAACGTCTGGAGTACGCCGAGTGGTGGAATGACAACGGCATCCTGATCCTGCAGCTGGAGTCCGTGAATGCCGTCACGAACGCCCGAAAGCTCGCGAAACCCGGCGTCGACATGCTCGCCTTCGGAGAGAACGACCTGAACTTCAGCCTCGAGTCCTACCCCGATCACCCCTTCGAGTCAGCCGCCGATTGCCTCGACCACGTCGTCCAGCAGATGGCGGGCACTCAAGTCGCTGTGAAATCGCTCTGAAGAAGGCAGGCGACCCCATCTTTGTTCCCCCAGCCTCACCTCCGAACCCGTCGGAGTGAGGGCCAAGACGTGATCCATATCCCAGGCGTCTCATGAATTGCCCTTCCCCCTTTTCCTCGAAGGGACTCCTCATCGGAGCGGCCATGAGCCTCGCCGTCGGGCTGGCGGCTCCGTACGGCCTCGCCTTCACGTATTTCCAGATCGGCTTCAACCCCTCGTCGCCGGGCGCCATCTTCTTCTTCCTCGTCCTCCTCGTCGTCAACGTTCTCTGCAGCCTCGTGGCGCGTCACTTCACGCTGTCGCGGGCGGATCTCGTCCTCGTCTACTGCATGCTCCTGATGGCGGTCACTACGCCGACCTGGGGGCTCATGTTCTTCCTCATCGGCACCATGGTGTATCCCTACTACTACGCCACGCCCGAGAACCGCTACGCCGAGCTCATCCACGATCACATCCCCACGTGGATCGTGCCGCAGGACTTGCAGTCGATCATGCACTTCTACGAGGGCCTCCCGAAAGGCGCCTCCATCGCCTGGTCCGTGTGGCTCGAGCCGCTGGCCTACTGGTTCGCCCTCATCATCGCCATCGGATTCATGCTCGTCTGCGTCAGTTCCATCCTGCACCGCCAGTGGTCGGTGCACGAACGCCTCAGCTACCCCATGATGGAGCTGCCGAACAGGATGATCGAAGGCGGCGAGGGTGCTCTCGGCGCGCTGGCGCCCCTCTTCCGCAACGGCATCATGTAGGTCGGCTTCCTGATCCCCGTCATCTACTTCAGCTGTACGGGACTGCACGAGTTCTATCCCGCCGTGCCCGAGTTCACTTTCTGGCTGGAAACGATCACGTTGTGGCGCAGAATGATCCACCTGTCCATGGCCTTCAGTTTCGCCTGGATCGGTTTCTTCTACCTCGTCAATCTGCAGATCACTTTCAGCATCTGGTTCTTCTACCTGTTCTGCAAAGTCGAAGACGCTGTGTTCACCTTCCTCGGCATCAGGAGCACGGAGTTGCAGAGCGGCTACGATGACCACCAGTCCGCGGACCTGACCCATCAGTCCACGGGCGCCGTCATCGTCTTCGTCCTCCTCGGCCTCTGGACCGCCCGCCAGCACTTCGTGGATGTGGCACGGAAGGTCTGGAATCCCGCGTCAGCCGTCGACGACAGCGAGGAGCTGCTGCGCTACCGCACGGCCGTCATCGGCTTCGTCGCCAGCCTCCTGTTCGTCTGCGTCTGGCTGTGGCGCTCGGGGGTGCCCGCCGTCTTCGTGCCCATTCTCGTCGTCGTCAGCCTCATCTTCTTCATCTGGGTGGCGCGGGCGGTGACCACGGCGGGTGTGGCCACGGCCAGAAGCCCTCACGTGCCCGCTTATTTCATTATATCCGGATTCGGCACCTCGGCGCTGGGTGCGAAAGGCCTGGTGGCCCTCGACTTCACCTTCGTGTGGCAGGGAGAGTCGCGAACCTCACCCATGGTGGCCTGCGCTCACGGGATCAAGCTCGCCGAATCCATTGTCGGCTCGAAGACGCGTCTCTTCTGGGGCATGATGATCGCCCTTTCGCTGAGCTTCATCGGCGCCGCCTTCATGACCATCTACCTGTCCCACATCTATGGCGCCATCAATCTCAACGGCATCAGCTGGACGGGCGCGCACGGATGGCCGCGCATCGCCAGAGAGATTCTCGATCCGCCCGACGCCAGCATGCGCGGGTGGTTGTTCAAGGCGATCGGCGGTCTCGCGTCGGGCTTGCTCTCGTTGGCCCAGCACCGCTGGGCCTGGTGGCCCTTCCACCCCCTCGGTTTCGGCCTCAGCGTCGGCTGGCTCACCGGCTACATCTGGTTCACCTGCCCCGTGGCCTGGGTCATCAAGCTCACCATCCTGCACTACGGTGGCGCCCGACTGTATCAGAGCCTCAAGCCCTTCTTTCTCGGCCTCATCCTCGGGGAGGTCACCGTGAACGGGGTATGGGGGATTATCTTCTCGCTGATTGGCGAGCGGGGGCGGTTTCTCAGCAACATGTAGGCGATGCCAAGACGTTCTGCGCCAGAGCACCCTAAGCATGCCGCATCTTGACATTTTTATGGAATAACCGTATAAATGTTCCATGAAAACGACAGTCAACATTCGAGATGACATCTTCAGGAGGGCCAAGGCTCGAGCCGCGCTTGCGGGTAAACCACTGAGCCGATACCTGGAGGAGGCTCTTGACCGCATGCTCCAGGAGGAAGAGCCTGACACGGGCTCCTGGGCGGAGTGGGCAGAGGCCCTGCCGCCCGTCTCGGCGACGGCGGTCGAGGATCTGGAGGCGGTTCTCAAGGCGGCCGACTTCCGAGGTGTCGACGCGGAGATGTGGCAGTGATTCTGGACACCAATGCGTTGTCGGCGCTGGCTCGGAAGGATCGCGATCTTCTGGCGAAACTGAGAGACGCTCGCCGCCTGGCGGTGACCCTGATCAGTCTCGGTGAGTACGAGTACGGGATCGCCCATTCACGGTCCAAGAATGAGCTTCAACAGTGGCTGCAGGCATTTGTGCAGCGGGCCGAGGTCTTCTGTCCGGACATGGCGACGGTGCCGCACTACGCAAGAGTGCGCGGCGAGCTGCGCCAAGCCGGTACACCAATTCCGGCGAACGACTGCTGGATCGCAGCCCTCGTTCGCCAGCATGGCCTGCCGCTGCTCAGCCGCGACCAGCACTTCGATCTGGTCGACGACGTCCGTCGTCTTGAGTGGTAGAGTGGCTGAAACTCGCTGTTGAGTCTGGGCTCTATGAGATCGAGGCCGCCACTCACATGGGTCAGCTCCGGCGAAGCGCGGCTACCCCGGCGGCCAGCGCCTCCATATCGTGGCTCTGACGAAGGGCCCGGAGGCGCGAGGCCAGCCGGCTTTCGTCGGCGCCCAGCTGCTCCATTTCCAACAGACATCCGTCGATCTCGGTAACGCTGCAGAGGGCTAGCCGCCTGCTGCAGACGATTGACGAGGTTCTCGCTGATTGGCGAGCGGGGGCGCGTGATGAACGCCGACGGCTCCGATCCCATCAATCTCACCAACAACCCAGCTGATTCCTGGGCCGACTGGTCGCCTGCGGTAGAATAAACCGCTCGCCTACATTTCGCCTGATCGGCCTACTTCGCCGGCCGCACCACCAGCGCGCTGATCCCCCACTCGTTCTCGCCGCCCGCGCTCTCCAGCCTGACCTCCAGGTGACCGTCGGGCTCGATTCGCACAGGGTAGTTCTCCACGACAGGCTTGTCGTACGAGCCGCCGTCGAAGTCCGTGAGAAAGCGCTTGCCCTGCACTGTCACGTTCATCTTCACCGGCCCCTCGCGCGTGCCACTACCGCGAAGGGCGAAGGTCAGCTCCGCTTCGTAGTCACCCTGAGGGAGGTCGGCGCGGAACGTGCCTGACGGAGACTTGCTGCGGATGCAGGTGCGGAGGAGGGCGTAAGGGAGGCTCCCGAGCTCGTCCGGCGGCAGCGGAATGACGGCCAGGTCCGGCTCGAGCCAGCCGTAGGTGATCTCCTCTCGTGGCGCCGGCGTCGGATGCTGCGAGGCGAATACGCGCATTTGCGTCAGATGCCAGGCCCCCCCGTGCAGCCGCTTGGGATGCCACCAGTTGCCGACGGTGCGGTCGGCTTCCAGCGTGAGGTCCAGCTGGCCGCCCGTCACGGTCACCGGAAAGCGGATGCGCTCGGGCCGGCTGGTCACGCCGGGAATGCCACCGCTGCTGGCCACGTAGCCGCGAGCGACCATGCGCCCGTTCGCGCGGACGTTGAACGGCCCACCCCAGCCGACGCCGGACAGCTCCAACTCTACGTCGTACTGACCATCACCCAGCGCTGTCCGCAACGTCGCCGCGCCGTCAGACAACACGCCGGTGCTCTCCGTGAGCTCGCCCGCGACGTTGAGCCAGCCGGAGTCTGACCGTTCGCGCCAGAGGTTCTTCGACGCGCCGGGGGCGGTGAAGGACACGTCGAGCACGGGCTCTTCCGTCATGGCGCCGTCGAGCTCTGCCGTGACCGCCAGAATCATGAAGCCGATGCCCTTCCCCGCGTCCTCGATGACCAGCTCCTCGAGCGGTTTCGCCTTGCACTCGATCGGGTAGTTGTTCAGGATCGGTGCGCCGCCGTCCCAGCTGCCCTGCACCTTCCAGTTGCGGGCGAACAGGCAGCGCTCGGCGAACCCCCACTGAAACACGTGCTCGTAGTCCATCAGATTGTCCAGGTCGATGCGTCGCGTAGTGCCGTCGGCGTAGTTGAGGTGGTAGCGCGCGCCGGTTTCCCTCCAGCTCGAGCGGGCCCGCACCACGTGGCCGAGCGCGTAGAGCTTGCGCACGGTCCGGCCGATGGGAATGACAGCGCGCTCCCCCTTCCCGACTACCAGCATGGTGCGCCCGTCCGCGACCGACGCCGGGTCGGGCAAGGCGAAGGGGACGCTGTTGATCTGCCAGGTCGTGCCGAAGGGAAGGCCGATGAGGTTCGTGCCGTCGTGCTCCGCGGCGCGTGGGATCGGCGCCCGGTACGGATACGCAGTGGCCGTGCGCACGGGCAGGTAACCTGGCTCGCACTCGCCCGCGTCGACAGTGACCTGCCTTTCGCCGAAGTCGAAGCCGATTTCGCCGTGTTGGAGGGGATGCCGCTGCCAGTGTCTGTATAGACTGAACGGGTCCGCTAATGGATCGGTGTTCGCCACGGCGGCGAGGGACACGGACTCGAAGTGCGCGTCGACGGGAGCTGGCACGTCGGGACCACGCAGGTGATACTGCCCCATGCCGCGCCGGTCGAGGGCAAAGTCGATCAGCTCCATCCGGCTCTCGTCGAGTCCCGCCTTTTTCAGCGCCGCCATCACGTAGGGATAGTACCGGTAGATGTAGATCATGTTCCGCACGTCGTCCATCGGCGCCGCCCTGAACAGCTCGGAGAGCTCGTCGAATGACAGCTCGGTGACGTCGTCCTGAATCTGGTTCTCCCGGAAGAACGACTCCTGAGTTGTGCGTTTGTACGGGTCGCCGACGACCAGGAGTCGTCGCAGCCAGTCGAGCACCTCCTGGTCGCCGGTGGCCAGGTAGGCTTTCGCCAGGAGCGACCGGCCGTACTTATTGCCCGGGTTGACCTCGATCATATGGCGCGCCGCTGTAGTGAGATGGTCGAGCCACTGGGCGTCGCCGGTGGCCCGATATAGGAAGTCGACGCCGACCTCGACGCCGTTGGTGCGAAAGTGCGGGACGTCGATGGCGCCGGGGATACCCATCGCAAGTCCATAGACGTCCTCCCGCATCTCGGGGCGCTCGATGTAGCGCATGTACTTGTCGTCCCCGGTAGCCTCCCAGGCCAGAACGAGACATGGCAAGCGCGTCTCCCATTCCGCCCCACCACCCACCATGTACCAGTCGGCGTACTTGACCAGCATCTCCTTCGCCCACAGGCTACCGGTGAGGTAGTACAGCTCACCCGCTTCGACCGCAGCGGTGCCATAGCCCGTATACGACGCGCCCCAATGCTGCTGGTCGTGTCGCCGGCCGCCGCCGACGTGGGTCGGGTCTTCGGCGGCGTGGATCGTGTCCACGTCCATGACGTGCTGGACCATCCGCTCCCAGTACTGGTAGATCCGGTCGTCGGCCGAGCGCAAGAAGAGGACCATGAAGTCGTGCGCCACGTTGCAGTCGTTGTTGAGCCAGCCATCGTATCCACGCACGACCCAGCTCGTCTTGGGCACTTCGGCGACCTGACCGTGTGGGGCCCCTTCGTACCCCCAGAAGAACGTATCGCCCCAGTCGACGAGGCCGTCCCAGTGGAAGGTCCGCGGCAGGCGAAGGGCCCACTCGATTCCCAGGCGGATCATCGCCTCGGTCTGTGGGAAGTGTTCGGTGTCGACCGGCTGGAAGCGGTTCCAGACGTCGCACGCGGCGTAGTGCTGGGGGGTGCAAAACGCGCGCAACGGCTCGTCGGCGCGCCGGGCTAATGCAGAAGCCCTTGCGTCCGCTGACGAGGCTGCGTCTGCCGACGCCGCTGTGTCGCTCGGTGGGGTGGGACTGAAGTCGATGAGCAGCTGATGGGTCTTTCCGAAACCACGGCCGGCGGGCTCGTACTCGCCGGTATCGTAGTGGTCCTCCACCCGTTGTCCCTTGTAGCGGCGGCGCAAGTCCAGGACCTTGCCGCCGCGCTCGGGCCACAGGAAATACCGCAACGCGCGCTTGCCCGGCTCGACTCGGATCTCTTTGGGGTGCAGCCGCGGGAAGTCGCGCAAGGCGATGGTCGTCGTCGCCCGGTCCCCTTCCAGGCGAACCCAGCCGGCGGCCTCGACGCCTTCTTTGAGCACCTGATCGCCGCCATTGGCCGCTTTGCCAACCACCTGATACCGCACCCGGCGGTCGACGGTCAGCGGCACCAGGTGGTAGAACCGGTCCGGCATCACCTCGACCAGTGCCGTCTCGGCGAGGCCCGCGTCTGGCGCGGCGGTCTCCCCTTCCCCGAGCCCGAACGTCGCCGCCAGCGGCCCATCGCCGGCAAACGGCAGTCCGAGTGACAGCGACCTGAGGAACGCCTTTTCCACGTCGGCGTCGAAGGCGAAGAAGTGCTCGACCCCGATGGTCGTGTCGTCTGCCCATGCGGTGTACCTCGTCCAGAACGGACCGATGCTCCCACCCGCACCGTCGCGATACTCGCCCCGCACCAGCACCACGGCGCGCAGCGGGTTGGCGAACTCGACCCGTGCCTCGGTGACGACGGCCTCGTACCCCTGACGCGGCCCGCCTGCCGCGTCGACAAGCCAGTTCTCCTCCTGCGGAGGGCCGGGCGGCGTGGTCTCGACCTCGAGGCGGCTGTCGCCTGCGCCGGAGGTCACCACCGACTCGGCCGGTGAGAAGGCGCCGTCGTCGTTCTCGTCGAGCCAAACCTCATCCAGGAACGTGTAGCGGTGGCGGCTCACGCGGAACCGCAGCGGCCCGGTAGTGACCTCTATGAAGCGGTCCCCTTCCCTGACGGACACCTGCGGCCCGGTCGGCTTCGCCGTCGATGGGGAACCGCATTCCAGCGTGAAACGGGCCGTCTGGCGCGCGGCGACGGTGGCGCGGAAGTCGAGCAACAACCACTTCACCGATTCGTCCGGCCAGCGCGCCAGGACGGTGCTGACGAAGGGCACCTCAATGCCGTCCGCGTCCAGCAGCCGGCTCTGCGACACGTCGGTGAGCGTGCCCCTGCTCAGCGGCACGCCCGAGGTGACTATCTCCTCGTCGCGGTCGGCGCCGGCCAGCTCGGGGACGCGAAGCGAAATGCGTGTGTCAGCCGCCGACACGCCGTGCGATAGGCACCAGACGATGAGTACCGAAAAGGCGAAGGCCAGTTTTGCGGTCAACAACGCGACAGCTGCCCATGTCCATTTCATCGATTGTCCTCGCAATTTGATGACATTCCTTTAGTCGTCGTACGCCTCGTAGAGGAAGTAGAGCCGGTTCAGACCTTTTACCCACCCGACGCGCACGTTCACGTCCAGGTCGTCGCGATCGTAGTCGGTGAAATTGCCCATCACCGTGTCGGAAAGCTGCTCGGTGCCGTAGGCGTAGCTTTCGGGTACCATCGCCCAATCTCCGGTCTGACCGTCGATGCGTGGAATCATGTTGGCGGGAAACTGGAAGATCTTGAATTCCGTGTCGGTGCGCTGCAGGGCCCGGCAAGGTGCCAGGCTGAGCAGCGCGACCGTCAGTGCGATGCAAAATCTGATCACGTGTCCCCCCAATCTTTGAGCTGATAGGTCTGTCCGGTCGAGTACATTCTCCGCTCTTTGAAGGTGTTGCGGGATGTGGCTGCCTCGGCTGCGCTCTATATTACCGAGCCTCAACGGGCGTTTCCACCGCCGCTTAGTACCGAGCCGCCTCCAACGATCAATTCGCCAGACGGAGACCACTCATGGCGCAACGAGCCGATGCTCACATCCACCTTTTCGAGCACCCCCTGGGAGGGAACGTTCAGCGCCCGGCCCGGTGTGCACATAGACGAAGCTGCCTGCTTCGACTCTCTGGCCAGGGATAACGACGTGGCCGCAGCCCTCATCGTCTGCTACACAGACTGCGAGGGCAACGACGGCAACAACGAATACGTCATTGGTCTGCAATCGAAGTACGACTGGGTCCGTCCCGCCACCTACATAAAGCCCGACAATCCTCCAAATGCCGATACGCTGGAGACATGGCGCGACCAGGGAGTAGTGGGTCTGGTGATGTACCCGAGGAGTGATGACGCCGTGCGCGCCTACCCGGACTCCATCTGGGAATGGCTGACCGACATCCGCTGGGTGCTCAGCGTCAACGCGAAAATAGAGGCCTGGCCGGTCTGGCAGGAGGTCCTCGAGCGCCACAAGCAGCTGCGGCTGATCATGTCCCATCTCGGGCTGCCCGATCGCGTCACCGAGCCGATCGACGGGGCCGAGGCTCGCAACAGGCTGAGCGACGTGCTCGCACTCGCCCGTTATCCCCAAACAAGCGTGAAGCTGAGCGGCTTCTACGCCTTGACCGAACCCGGTCACGACTACCCTCACGAGCTGGCATGGCCATACGTCGAAGCGCTGATCGAGGCGTTTGGCGTCGAGCGCCTGCTGTTCGCGTCGGACTACGCCCCCTGCCTCAACTTTCAAACCTACCCGCAGACCCTGGAGCTGTTGTGGAAGATGCCCTTCCTGCGCGACGACGACCGCGACCGCATCGCGGGAGGCAACTTGATGGCGCTGCTGCAAGAGGCCGCCGCGTGAAGGTAATCCCATGAGCGTTTCATGAACCCCCCTTCACCTTTTTCCTTGAAGGGACTCCTCATCGGAGCGGCCATGAGCCTCGCCGTCGGGCTGGTGGCTCCATATGGGCTCGCCTTCACGTATTTCCATATCGGGTTCAACCCCTCGTCGCCGGGCGCCATCTTCCTTTTCCTCGTCCTTCTCCTCGTCGTCAACGTTCTCTGCAGCCTCGTGCGGGGTCACTTCACGCTCTCGCGGGCCGATCTCGTGCTCGTCTATTGCATGCTCCTGATGGCGGTCACCACGCCGACCTGGGGGCTCATGTTCTTCCTCCTCGGCACCATGGTGTTTCCCTACTACTACGCCACCCCCGAGAACCGCTACGCCGAGCTCATCCACGATCACATTCCCACCTGGATGGTGCCGCAGGACATGCAGTCGATCATGCACTTCTACGAGGGCCTCCCAAGAGGTGCCTCCATCGCCTGGTCAGCGTGGATCGAACCACTGGCCTACTGGTTCTCCCTCATCATGGCCATGGGCTTCATGCTCGTCTGTGTCAGTTCCATCCTGCATCGCCAGTGGTCAGTGCACGAACGCCTCTCCTACCCCATGATGGAGCTGCCGAACAGGATGATCGAGAAGGGCGAGGGGGCCCTCGGCGCTGTCGCGCCCCTCTTCCGCAGCCCGATCATGTGGGTCGGTTTCGCGATCCCCTTCGTCTACTTCAGCTGTACCGGACTGCACGAGTTCTTTCCCGCCGTGCCCGAGTTCAACTTCCGGCTGGAGCCGATCAGGTTGTGGCGCGGGATGATCCACCTGCCCATGGCCTTCAGCTTCGCCTGGATCGGTTTCTTCTACCTGGTCAATCTGCAGATCACCTTCAGCATCTGGTTCTTTTACCTGGGGTCTATCCGGGTTTTTCAACGCCGAAACGTAAGTACGGAAAGTACCTGAGCCCTTGCTGTCCATCTGAGTACATGACAAGGCCATAGGTCGTTCCCTATGCTTGGTGTATCCCCATCAAGCACTCCCCAAGAAAGGGAAGGGAAGGCGACCTATGACCGCTATGAAGTTCGTCTCCAAGCTGTTCCAATTCAAGGGATTTCGCGCGGTGGGCGTGTGGTTCGAAGGACACGGGGAAGAAGCGGCCGTCGTGGTCGCGGTGAAGCCCCAAAGGAACGGGTGCCGGTGTCCCGAGTGTGGGCGCCGCGGCAAGATCGTACAGGTCATGGAGTTCCGCCGCTGGCGCGACGTCCGCGTTTGCGGCCGTACCCTCTGGTTGCACCACGCCCCTCGGGAGATCCGCTGCCCGACCCACGGCCGTCGCGTCGAGGAGGTGCCCTGGGCGGCGCCCTCGGCCCAGGTCAGCTACCGCTTCGAATACCTGCTGCTGAGGTACTGCCAGTGGATGACGCAGGCCGCCGCCGCGCGCCTGCTGGGTCTGGCCCCGTCGACCCTGTCCGACCAGCTGCACCGGCTCATCGAGCGCCGGCGTACGGGGCACCGCATCCGCCGGCTGAAGACCCTCGGCATCGACGAGATCTCCTACGCCAAGGGCCATAAATACGCTACCCTGGTCTACGACCTGGAACGCTCCCGTGTCGTCTGGGTCGGCAAGGGCAAGGCACGGAAGACCATCGACGCGTTTTTCCGGGACCATCTCAGCGCCTTCCAGAAGGACCGCATCCGCTGGGCCTGCTGCGACCTGAGCGAGACCTTCATCGGCGCCATCCGGCAGCATTGTCCCAACGCCGAGTTGGTCCTGGACCGATTCCACGTCGTCAAGGCCCTCAACGAAGCCGTCGACGAGGTGCGCAAGGAGCAGTGGCGGCAAGCCTGTGGCGAGGACCGCAAGCTGCTCAAGGGCCTGCGCTGGGTGCTGCTGCATCACTCCGCCCAGCGCTCGCGAAAGGACCGGCGCACGCTCCAAACCCTGGAGAAGGCCAACCGCCGCATCTACCGCGCCTGGCGCCTGAAGGACGAGTTCGAGCACTTCTGGCGCTACAAGGCGCGCTGGGCCGCCGAACGCTTCCTCAAGAAGTGGACGACGGCGGCCCTGCGCAGCCGCCTGCAGCCCCTGCGCAAGTTCGTCAACACGGTGCGCAAGCAGGCGGCCGGCATCACCGCCTTCGTCGACACGCACCTGACCAACGCCGCCGCCGAAGGGCTCAATCGCATTATCCGCATGGTCAAGAATCGAGCCAGTGGATTTAAAACTCTGGATGCCTTTGCCGACCTGATTTACCTGTGCGTCGGAGACCTCGATATCCCTGCGCAGATTCCGGCCCGATTCCGTACAGTATGAAACCCTAAAAATCTCATTGGGGAAACGCTATAAATACCACGTTGAAAAACCCGTATATAGCCTCTTTTACCTGTTCTGCAAGCTCGAAGATGGCCTGTTCACTTTCCTCGGTATCAGGAGCACGGAGTTGCAGAGCGGCTACGACGACCACCAGTCTGCGGACTTGACCCACCAGGCCACCGGCGCCGTCATCGTTTTCATCCTCTTCGGCCTCTGGAGCGCCCGCCAACACTTGGTGGATGTGCTGCAGAAGGTCTGGAATCCCGACTCCGGCGTCGACGACAGCGAGGAGCTACTGCGCTACCGCACAGCCGTCATCGGTTTCATCGCCAGCCTCCTGTTCATCTCCTTCTGGTTGTGGCGCTCGGGGGTGCCTGCCGTTTTCGTGCCGATTCTCGTCATCGTCAGCCTCATCTTCTTCATCTGGGTGGCGCGCGCGGTGACCACGGCGGGGGTCGCCACGGCGAGAAGCCCCCACGTGCCCGCTTACTTCGTCATTTCCGGGTTCGGCACCTCGGCACTGGGCGCGAAAGGCCTGGTGGCCCTCGGTTTCACCTTCGTGTGGCAGGGACAGTCGCGGACCTCACCCATGGTGGCATGCGCCCACGGTATCAAGCTCGCTGAGTCCATAAGGGGCTCAAAAACGCGTCTCTTCTGGGGCATGATGATCGCCCTTTCCCTCAGCTTCATAGGCGCCGCGTTCATGACCATCTACTTATCCTGAATCCGTGAAGTCCAGAGCTTGATTTTCGGTGGTTTTCCGAGGGGAATGTGGGCTATCTTAGAGGAGGATATCCACTCACCTTGGAGGTGAAGAATTGCGACTGGTTTCGTATGAAGTTACGCAGGGCGAAGAAGCGCTGACCTCGCATTCGGGCTTGGCCTTGATCGGGGCCTTGATGGGACGCACGCGCTTGGCCGCGCGGGTGGATGAAATCCTCTTGCCGGAGCGACCCTGCCCCGAGGTTTCTCACGGCGACGTGATGACGTCGATGATCGGCTTGCTGGCGCTGGGCAAGCCGGATTTCGAGGCGGTGGAAGCGTTTCGCACCGATCCCTTCTTCGCCCAGGCCCTGGGCCTGGATGCGGTGCCGTCGGCGGCCACGCTGCGGCAGCGGCTCGATGGCTTGGGCGCACAGGGGGAGACCGCCATTCGAGAGGAGTCGGCCGACATGGTGGCCCGTCACGCGCCGCCGCTCACCCCCTGTTACGAAGTCGCCGACGGGCGCTACGGTCCCTGGATCGCGCTGGATATCGACGTGTCGGTGTTCGACAACTCCCACACCAAAAAACAAGGGGTGTCGTGGACCTACAAGAAGGTCGACGGCTTTGCCCCGATCTTCGCCTACCTGGGCGAGGAAGGGTATCTGCTCAACTGCCAGCTGCGCGAAGGCAGTCAGCACTCCCAGGAAGGAGCCCCGGACTTTATTCGAGAGACGCTGCGGCTGGCGCGCCGCATCACCAAGGAAAAGCTGCTGGTGCGCATGGACAGCGCCCATGACGACATCGCCACCGTACAGCAGTTGCGCCGCACTCCCAAGACCGACTTCATCGTCAAACGCAACCTGCGCAGCGAATCGAAACAGACCTGGCTGGAGGACGCCGAAGCCCTGGGCGAGCGCACCTGTCCGCGGCCCGGCAAGGAGATCTTCACCGGCTCGCTGGTGTGCGAGCGCAAGGACACCTTCGAACGCGTCGTTTACGAGGTCGTGCGGCGCACGATCAGCGTCGACGGTCAGGCGCTGCTGATCCCCGAAATCGAGGTGCAGACCTGGTGGACCAACCTGATGGCGCCGCCGGCGCACGTGATCCGGCTCTACCGCGAGCACAGCACCTGCGAGCAATTCCACTCCGAGTTGAAAACGGACCTGGATCTGGAACGCCTGCCGTCGGGCAAGTTCGCCACCAACGCGCTCCTGCTGCTGCTGGCCATGATGGCCTACAACGCTCTGCGCCTGTGCGGCCAAATCGGTCTGCGCGAGTCCGGCAATCTGCCCCCCGAAAAGCACGTGGCTTTTCGTAAAAAGGCCGGCCGTCGTCGTCTCCGCAGCGTCCTTCTCGATCTCATGTACCAAGCGGCCCGCTGGGTCCGGCATGCGCGCCGTTTCGGCCTCAGCTTCGGGTGTTTCAATCCCTGGTTCGATGTCTGGAGACGGACCTACCTGCGTGTGTGCACCTGAAGGCGACGATCTCACCCGCACTCGACTCTCCGCCGTACGCAAGGCACCCGTATGCCCGTTCTTGCGACTCCCACCGACGTCGAGAGCCACCGACAGCGGCATCAGCCGTAATGGCGAGTCGTTGACACCCAAATCCTCTGTTGAGAAGTGCCTGATCATGCTAAATATCAAACTTGACCATTTGCTATAGAAGTGATCACGGATTCAGGCTTATGCTACGCCTATGGCGCCATCAATCTAGAAGGCATCAGCTGGACCGGCGCTCACGGATGGCCGCGCATCGCCAGAGAGATCGTCGGGACGCCTGAGGCGAACATGCGCGGCTGGCTCTTCAAGACGATCGGCGGCCTCGGGTCGGGATTTCTCTCGTGGGCCCAGTATCGCTGGTCCTGGTGGCCCTTCCACCCCCTCGGATTCGCCCTCAGCGTCGGCTGGCTCACCGGCTACATCTGGTTCACCTCCCTCGTGGCCTGGGGCATCAAGCTTACCATCATGCACTACGGCGGCGCCCGACTCTATCAGAACCTCAAGCCCTTTTTTCTCGGCCTCATCCTCGGGGAGGTCACCGTGAACGGGGTATGGGGGGTTATCTTCTCGCTGATTGGCGAGCGGGGGCGGATTCTCAGTAACATGTAGGCGGAGCCTGCGAGACTCCGGTCAGAAACCGGCGATTTCTACATCGCTGATTCAACCGGAGACCTCTACCAGCTGACTATGGTGCCGCCGGAGGATCGTCCGTCGGAACAGGATTACGTCAACATCTGGCGTTGGGATCGAGTCAGGTAATTGCGGCCCAGACCAATCGAACCTTCCTTTTCTTTCTCAATGCCCGTCAGATCCATACTGCGATTCCCGGGCGCTGCCTGCGAAACGGCACGCCGTGCGGTGACGGCGGCACTATGGGAGATCCCGGTCAACCGGAAAGGCAGAGCATGACCAAATTACCAGAAATACACGTCGATTCGGTGCGCAAAATTTTCGACGACGGGAATCACAACGCATTTACCGACATGTGCCGTTTCGGCGGCAAGATGTATCTGTGCTTCCGCTCGTGTCCGGACGGACACATGGTGTTCCCCACCTCCCGCGTCGTCGTCCTCTGCAGCGGCGATGGAGTGGAGTGGGAGCAGGTGCATGCGTTCAGCGTGCCTGATCGGGATGTACGCGATGCGCATTTCCTGAGTTTCAAAGACCAATTGTTCGTCTACACCGGCACCTGGTACTGCGGAGATTTGGCGTACTGCGGAGATTTGGCGCCAGAGGGTAATTGGAGGCACCCCGAGATGAACCAGCAGCTTGGGTATGCGGCTGTGAGCGCCGACGGCCGCTCGTGGAGCGAACCGATCGCGCTGGAGGGAACCTACGGGCATTTCATCTGGCGAGCAGCGGCGCACGGCGGGACCGCGTACCTGTGTGGCCGGCGAAAGCGCGGGTTCGTCGAGCTGCAGGCCGACGATCGATCCTTCCACGAATCCGCTATGCTGGCAAGCGACGACGGGCTCATTTGGCGGACGCACGCCCTGTTTCAAACGACGCACGGAAACGAGACAGCTTTTCTGTTCGAGCCGGACGGTAGCGTGTTGGCGGTTGCCCGGTGCACTATGGATAGCTCACAACTCTGCCGCTCCAAACCGCCGTATTCCGAGTGGGTCCGAACCGACCTGGATTGCTTTATCGGCGGCCCGCTGTTGGTCAAATGGGGTGCCCGGTACCTGGTCGGGGGGCGCAAACCCTTCGAGCCGGTATCTGGCCGGTATCCGTTGAACTTCTTCACCGAGCCCGATGCCGTCCCACCGGACGATCCCCGGACGGTCCTGTACTGGTTGGATGGCGAGCGTCTGGTCGATGCCGCGGAACTGCCCAGCGGCGGGGACAACTCCTATCCCGGGTTCATCGAGCTCAGCCCCACGAGAGGGCTGCTTTCGTACTATTCCAGCCACGAGGGCAGCCGCTCGGGTGCCGCGCCCTGTTCGATCTACATGGCAGAGCTGAGCTTGAGAGAGTAAGGAGGCCAACACATGCGATTCTTCCGCCTTATCGCACTCGCCGTCTGCTGCCTGGCCGTCCGTCCGGGCGCCTTGCTCTCGAAGGAGGCCCCACAGCAGCCCAACCGGGTCGCCGGCCTGGAACCGGCAAACGGCACCCTCGTCCTGGTCCGGGACGGCGAGCCTGCCGCGACCATCGTGATCGGCAGGAACGCCACTCACACCGTCCGCTACGCAGTGAAGGAGCTGAACGAGCATCTCGAGCTCAGTACCGGCACTGAGCTTCCCGTGGCCGAGGACGGCCAGCCGATCACGGGACCGACGATCCAGGTGGGTACGACAGAGCTGACGGAGCGCTTGGGGCTGGCACCTCGCTATCTGGCGCCTGACAACTGGGTCGTGTCGCGCGCCGGTCAGGCCCTGGTGGTGAGCGGCGGCGACTCGGAATTCGACCCGGATCCAGCGTCCAACATTCTGCTCCCCTTCGGCACACTGTACGCGGTCTATGAGTTTCTCGAACGCGTCGTCGGTGTGCGTTGGTACTGGCCTGGCGAGCTGGGCAGGGTTGTGCCCGAACACGCGACGCTGGCTGTCGATGGAGTACGCTGGGGCGGCGCACCGACCTTCGACACGCGGTTCGCCTTCAACTCGTATCACGACGAGGCGGATTTCACCCACCTCGACATCTGGACCTGGTGGCGCCGCATGCGCTGGGGCGCGCCGGGTGGCAGCCCGATCGGCATGCACTCGTTCAACGACTGGCCGAGTCGCTTCGGCAAGCAGCATCCGGAGTGGTTCGCGCTGCAAGACGCCGGACACACGCTGATTCAGGAGGGCAGTATGGGCGGCCACCTTGACGTCGCGCTACGAGAATCACCGTCAGCTCGAGACCGACTGGCTCGACGTGGCGTACGAGTCGTACGACGAGCTGCGCTGGAGGCCGACAGGTTCGCGACCGTCCGGTGCCTGTCTGGACCCGTGGCCGCCAACTGGATGAGGAGAACGACCGACAGCTCGCCCAACAGCCTGCCACGCTAATCGCACCGCATCCCTTTGTTCCTCCCCCGACAATTGCTTACTTTCATTGTGCGTTCGGCTGCATCAACAGACCATCCTCGCGCAGCAAGCCGCAGCCCGGACATTCACAATCCGAGGACGCTTGACGTATTCGATGCTATCCACCTCCTCCAAATCTCTCTGCCAGATGACGACGGGAATTCTCCTGCTTGTCTCGATGGCCCTCGCTCTCAATGCGCGCGTCGCTTCGGGTGTGACCATCTACCGCATCGGCCAGCCCTTTTCCGAGGCGGAAAGGGATAGCCTGGAGGGGATCGGCATTGAGCTCAGGGAGCTCGGGTGGTCGGAGAACTCGCAGCTGGAGGATGCCCTCGATCCGGACTCGCTACAGGTCGGTATCCTGCAGCCCAATTTCATCGGGGGAGACGACGATATTGCCGCATCGATGTTGAGCAGAGGCGGCTGGGTGGTCGCGCAGCGGCGGGCTGGCAAAGGTACCTTCGACCAAACGGAAGCAAATGCACTGGTCGATCAGGATCCGAATACGGGGTACTCGTGGCCGGCCCAAACTCAGGCGTTCCTCGACCTTCGCGCCTCCTGTTGTAACGACCCTTTTGCAGCGTTGCATGTGAATTTCAATTTGGGCGGGCGATTCCACATCAGGGAAGTGAGATTCCGGACTCTGCCGGACAGCACGGGCCACTTCCTGGAGCGATTCGTCTTCGGTGCCGGCGACGAGGTTATCCCATGCTGTAACTGGACCGGGGAGCTCGCACCTGTTGTGGAGGTGAAAGACAACACCGAACCCGACGTCAGCTTGAAGCTCGATCCTCCGGTGACGACCAACTTCGTTCAGTTGCTGATCCTGCGGGAGACGCCCAAGGAGATCGGGTTGGCTGCGTTCGAGCTGTACGGAGGAGGGTACGCGAAGCAGGCCTCGTATGAATCCGACGTCATCGAGCTGGACGACATCGCCAGTCTGGGCGAGATCCGCTGGTCTGGACGGCAGGATCCCCGCGCCCGGGTCGCCATCCGCACCCGGGCAGGCGCCGACCCGCACCCGGTCATTTTCTGGGAGGTCCGCCACGAGCAGCATGACGTCGTCAGGTTTCTGCTGGGGGGCGGCGACCTGAGTATGACGGAGTACAAGAGCCAGTATGACAGACTGCCAAATTCTGACAAACCGGACCCCGAGCCGCCCAAGGAGCTCGGCGGCTACGTGGGCGGCGTACGGGGGGACCCGATTACTCCCGACACGGAGCACTGGAGCTTCTATTCGCGTCCGTATGGGTTCGGGAATCCCGGGGTCCCTATCGTATCCCCCGGCCCTCGAAAGTTCGTCCAGATCAGAGTGGATTTTGCCTCCACCACCGTCGCGGAGGGGGGCAAGCTCGACTACATAGAGTTCAAGGCATCGGTACCGCCGCTGGTCCACCGCCTGGTAGGGGAGATTCACCCGATCCAGACCCGGGTGGGCGAAGCGACGCAGTTTACGTATTACCTCAGTCCGACGATCCGGTCCGGCGAGAGAAGCTTTGACGGGGTGGAGATCGCGACGCCTTCAGGGGTGGTGTCGGTCGATTCGCTGCGCATAGCCGGCGTCGATCAGGAGGATTTCTCGTCGACCATCCACGAAGATAGTCTGGGGTTCGAAGTCCTGCTCCCGAGCCGGCTGGATTCGACCCAAACCGGGGCGCTGGTGGAGGTGGTGTTCACCGCTCCGGTACTGAGAGAAGTGGGCACCGAGTTTGCAGGCAGAGTGTTCGACACGACCAGGCCGCACGAGGTGAGGCAGCGGGTTGTGCCGGGCAATGCTACCGATGAGATCGAAGGTGATCGTTTGTCGGTTAGAACAGCTCTGAGCGAATCGCTGGTGTTTTCACCTCAGATTTCGCCGAATCCGTTTACGCCGAACGGCGACGGGGTGAATGAGGCGGCGAACATATCCTACAAGCTGCTGCGGTTGACCTCGGCGGTGCCGGTTTCGCTCGAGATCTACGATCTGTCGGGCCGGCAGGTGAGGAGGGTCTACGAAGGGGAGGATCCGGTCGGTGAGTACAGCCACGCGTGGGACGGCCGGGACGACTCGGACGAGCTCGTGCCGCCCGGGCTGTATCTGTACCGGCTCGTGGTGGACGTGCAGTCAGGTAAGGAGACCAACAGCGGCGTCGTCGCGGTGGCCTATTGAGGCAGACAGAGCTCCCCAGCTCCACCCCCGGAGCGCGCGTCAAGGGAGCAGTCCACAATCAACATGACCGGCACTGAGTTCCGCGGTGTCGTAGGCGGCACGGCATTCGCGTCGCGGATTCGAGCTCGCCTACGACGGCATGCAGGTCTCGGTCTGAGTCAAACGAACGACCCCCCCCCGATGGGCGAATTGCCCACCATTCCGGTGAAGTGGTCGATGATGAGCCACATTCCCGACACCGAGATCTGTCCGAGGATCAAGCCCAGGAAGAACGGTCGCGTTTTCCGGTAGAGGGCGGGGCCACCGTACCGCAGCACGGCAGACTTGACCACCCAGGCGATCATGACGCTGAACCACACGTAGGTCATGATGAAGAAGGTGCTGACCGCGAAGCCGAGCGGGTGCAGGGGCCACCAGGCGAGCTGGGCGCGGGCGACGACGAGGAGCATCTGAACGAGGCCCCCGATCAGAGTGAACCCCCAACCCCCCCAATCGGGTGGGATCGGGTCGGCCAGGAACTGCACCATGTAGTTGCCCGCCAGCTGCGGCACCTGGATGAACCAGAAGCCGTGCAGGTTGACGCCGCCGTGCTCGTACGAGAGCACGAAGACACTCCACAGGGATCCGCTGAGGGCCGCGATCACGGCCAATCCGACGGCCCATTTCAAGCGCGACTTGCCGCGGTCGATGCCGTGAACGAGGCGCAGGAGATTGGCGAAGGCCGGCATGAAGAAGATGCGGATGTTGGCCGCCCAGACGTACGTCAGGCCCAGCGAGGCGACGCCGAAGCCGCTGACGGCGTTCGTGCCGAATCCGGATATGACGAAGTCGGCCGGAGTAAGGGGCGTGCGGATGACGGCGACGCCGCCCTCGACTACGGCTCGGGTCAGCGCCATGAAGACGATGAACACGGCGAACAGAAAAACGGGCACGAGCCACCCAGGCAGTCCCGCCTGCCACATCCAGACGCCGACGACGGTTACGCCAAAGATCAGGCCGATTACGGCGGTGCGGTACGAGAGGATCTCGTCACTGTCGTCGACGGCGTTGTCGCGGCCTACGGCCTTGCGCCAGACGTCGAGCAGATGGGCTCGCCCGTGCCAGAGAACGGACAGCACCAGCACCGTCATCGCGCCCATGGCCTGATGGGCCAGGTAGGGGCCGCTGTGGTTGGCGAAGCGGCTCAGGGTCTCGGTGCTGGCGATTCCGAGGACGTTGAAGGTGCCGCGCTGGATCACGGCGAGCAGACAGAACACCCACAGACCCAGAGCGAGATCGCGGCGCAGCAGAAAGGCGAAGCCGATGAGGCCGAAATTGAGCATGACGACGAGCGGTGTGGTGCCGCGGAAGAGCTGGTAGGACGTCGTCAGCGATCCCTGGCCCGCGGCGGGCATCAGCGCAGGGAAGTACTCGTTGAGAGAGTGGTAGGACCCCAGCAAGAACGGAACGGCGAAGCCGATCCACATCACCGGGTTCCGGAAGAAGGGCTTGAGCAGCGATGGGCGCCCGGGCTCGTCGCGAATCATCTCCAGGGGAACCTGGATGAGGGGATAGAGGAGCTTCTCCCGTTCCATCCACTGCCGGCGCACGATCACCATCAAGCAGGCCGACGTCCAGTAGACGGCGAGGATGAAGACGACCCACCAGAGCAGGGGTTCGAGCCAGGCGCCCCAGGGCAGGGGCAGGCCGTCTGGCAGACCCTCGAAGAAATGGCGCACGGCGACATCGTCCTGTGGCACCGCCCAACTCGGCAGCAGGGGTTGGAAGGTTGCCTGCCAGTTGTTCTCAGGCGTGGCGTAGTAGGTGAAACCGGCGATGATGGGCAGGAGGTACTCGGAGAAGCCGATGGTCGGAATCGCTGTGGCCACCAGGGCCATGACGTAGATGGTCGTGAGCTCCGAGCGCGTGTAAGACCAGCCGCGCTTGATCGCGGCCGTGGCCGTGTGCACGAGGCCGACGAAGAGAAAGAACACGAACAGGGCTGCCGGTGCGTTGTGGTTGTGGGCGAGGAGGCCGCCCTTGATGACCATGTTCGTGTAAGGCAGCGACACCCCGATGAAGAGGGCTGCCGCTCCGCCGATGGCGACGGAACGCAGACTGACGCCGCGCGAGTCCGTGGAGAGCTCGCCGGCCGGCTCGTGGTCATCGGCCATTTGAGTCGGATCCTTGCGATTGTGCGGGCACGGAGACTGCGCTAGACTTCAGAGCAGGTAAACACATCGGTCACAGAGAATCTTCAGCAAAGCCATGAACTTCAAGCGAACCCTCGTCACCGCGGACGGTTAGGAACGATAAGCGACATTATAGATAGTCTAAATCGCTTGGGTGTCTGGTGTCGAGTAGGACGGCGTCTTCCGGCCGGAGCAGGGTTACGCCAACCGCCATCTGCTCACCGACATGGTGCGACAGCTGCGGGCGCGGGTGGACGAGATCGGCAAGGCCAAGGGGCGCGCCCTGGAGCTGGAGGTGCGCGTCGCCTCGACTCTCTACGACTCCGAGCGCCTGGGCATGGAGGCGGAGCGCTGGATAAAGGAGAGGTTGGTCGACATCGTGGTCACCGGACTGGGATTCCGGCCGTTCGAAGCCAAGGTGGCCGAGTTCGCGGCCGTAGCCGAGGGGACGGGATGCCAGGTCCTGGGTTGCTTCGAGGGGTTGCGCCCGGCGCCGACGGGCTGTACTTCTTCAACTTCTACAATATGTCGGCGGATTGGAAGACGCATACCATAGGAGAGCTGGCCGATCCGGCGAAGCTCGCCCGGCTGAGCAAGCAGTACCAGATCGACCACGGGAACCCGCCGTCGGTCGATTCCCAGATAGGCCACGCCTTCCGCTACTGCATGCCGCTGGAGCAGCTGCCGGTCCGCTTGGAGGAGACCCGCGCTGGCGAGGGTGCCCGGCTCACCTTCGACTTGGCCGACGATGTCGCGGCGGCGGAGGCAGAGGCCGCGCTGGAGAGCTACGTGCTGGGGTTGGCCTTCGCGGAGCTGGACGAGGAGGACGAGGTCGAAGTCCAGCTGAACGGGATCGAGCTATCGTGGGATCAGCGCCGGACTCCGGACCAGCCGTGGACGGAGGAGCACTACGACGGCGCGTGGAATCTCTACCCGTCGAGAACCCGCGCGGAGCCCCTGGATTGGGATCCGGTCGAATTCATGCTTGATTCTCTCGTAAAAACTCTACGTCGCTCAGAATGCCCGTTTGTCATACAACATATAGTGTATGCTTTGTCTTAGTTGGCCAATATATAGTGGCGCTCTAATGTGCTGAATCGCTGAACATCCTCAAAATGGGGTTTATACGAAGGAGTCATGCTTGAGGCCAGCTGTCTTTGTAGAGGCTCCAACGAACTGCTGGTGCGCCCGGTGCGTCGCGAAACTGCGCCGGCGTTGGTACTGCAGTCGGTGAGGATCTGGATCCGCTACGCCAAGTAGCGACCTACCCAGATCCACCGGGAGAATGGCGATGGATATCTACGACCGGCTCGGCGTCCGCAAGTACATCAACAGCTATGGCTTCGTGACTACCATGGGGGGCTCGCGGATGCCGCCCGAAGCATACGAGGCGATGGCCGAGGCCGGACGCTGCTTCGTGGAGCTGGAGGAGCTGCTCGACAGGGCGGGCGCCCACATCGCCCGGCTGGTGGGCGTCGAGGCGTGCTGTATCTGCTCGGGCGCGGCCGGCGGCATGGTGCAGGCGACCGCCGCCTGCCTGACCGGCACCGACGGGGACAGGGTGCGCCAGCTGCCGATGACGGAAGGCTGGAAGAACGAGATCATCGCCCGCGCCTCCGGTCCCGGCAACTACATCACCCAGGGCATGCGGGCGACCGGTGCCCACATCGTCGAGGTCAGGTCGAACTCCTCGTTGACGGCCGAGGACGTGGCCGGCGCGATCGGCGAGAAGACCGCGGCGGTGCAGATCTTCCTGATGCACGAGGCTCCCACGGTGGCCGAGATCGCCGCCGTCACGCGTCCGGCCGGCGTCCCGCTCATCGTCGACGCCGCCGCGGAGCTCCCGCCGCGGCGCAACCTGACCCAGCCGCTCGCCGACGGAGCCAACCTAGTGGTCTTCAGCGGCGGCAAGGGGATTCGCGGCCCGCAGGCGACCGGACTGATACTGGGTGACGCCGACCTGATCGCCGCCTGCAGGATCAACGGCAACCCGGTGAGCTCCATTGCTCGGGGCATGAAAGTGGGCAAGGAGGACATCGCGGCGCTGGTGGTGGCCCTGGAGCGATTCGTGGCGATCGATGAGGAGGAGGAGACGGCGGAGCTGGGACGGCGTTCCGACTTCATCGTTGCCGCGCTGGAGGGCATCGGCGGAGTAGCGGCTGAGAAGCGGATGGCCGATCCGCGTACGCGGCCGGTGCTGCCCCGCGTCTACATCGAGCTGGCGCCGGACTTTGCGCTCGGAGGAGATCGCATCGCCGAGCTTCTCGAAGCCGGGAGCCCAGCGGTGTCGCTTTCCGGATCAGATCGCGGCCTGCGGGTCGATGTCGCGCAGCTCGACGAATCGGAGCTGGAGACGGTGGCCAGGTGCCTGCGAGAGGTTCTGGCCAACCCTCCGGCGAGTTGAGGACCCCGTTCCGGAATACTCGTCGCGCGAAGGCGACCGGGTCGTCGCCGCGAGCTGATGGACACTCTCACGTATACCGAAAACAAAGGCCTTACCAGGGGTAGAATAACCTGGCCGAGAATTTTTCGCAGTAGCGGTCGTCCCTTCTTGGAAATCCTGTTTTGCCCTCGATACTGGCCCGACTGGCGCATCTGGATATTGAGTCCGGCGTAGCGCAGGAGCATGCGCCAGCTGGTGAAGTCGCTGAACGGTCCGATTTCAGCGATGAGGCGAGCCAGATTCTTGGCACTGATGACGCCTGGCGTCGGAGCGGGTACGCTCGGCTCCTTCTTTCGCAAGGCTCGCAAGAGTGCCATCAAGCGTTTTCCCAAGGTGGTCTTGCGTTGCTCATGGAGCAGGAATTCCTCCCACAGCTGGCAGACCTCGAGCTCGAGCAGCTCGGCGTATTCGGGGGTAAACTGATGACGGCTCGAGGCGGTGGCGTCCTCCCAGAGCCGATCCAGCGAGTGCTGTCGGATACGCGGTGCTCGCCGTCGCATGGCCCGCTCGAAGCGGGTACGGCCTGCGCGGAGGATGCGATAGGGGTTGCAGCCGTATTTGTCCATCAAGGCGCGACCCGAGATGCTGTAGAGGAAGTCCTTCTTGAAGGAGTAGTCGCAAAACAGCTCCAGCAACGCGTGGTGCAGAGTCTGCCGCGTACCGCAACGATCGCACGGTCGGCCCGATCGTAAAGGACGCCGCATTTGCGCAGTAGCTGATACTCCTCAGGCAGATCTCGGTGCCGGAGGACTTTGTTGAGCCGCGCTAGCGTATTCATGATGTGTGGATCTTTGAGATCCGTCTTGCCGTTGTCGTTGGTCTCGACGACACGAAACTTGGCGACAGCCTCTCCGCTGACGTACGCGGTGAGGTGACCAAGTCGTCGCGCGGTGTGCAACAGCTTGTGCTGGTAACCGCCGGAAGGCTCGCAGATGACTCGTAGAGTTTTGAAACCGTGCTCGGTTGCCAGACGCCGACACGCGCGCAGTTTCTTCTCGATCTGCCGGGTCGTATTGGGCCATTCGTCATCGAAGGCCTCGTCGCCCAATTCGAAGTAGACATTGAGCTTGCTCTTGCTGACATCGACGCACAGGTCGAGGACCTGATCGAGTTGGACGGCCGTCGTCATCTTGGTAGATTTCATCTCGGGCTTCTCCTATCAGAGACAGACGTGGGGTACACGTCTTTGAGGGTCTTTTTGGGACACCTCCGAATATCTGAAAGAGAAGCCCTCTTTGTTCGCCTAAGAGTATGTGTTACCGTCGATGCGGGGAATCATGTCATGGGGGAACTGGAAGATCTTGAACTCAGTGTCGGTGCGTTGCAGGGCCTGACTCGATGAGGTGGTCAACAACCCGGCCATCAGTGCTATACAAACTTGCTTGATCATGCGATCCCCACTCGTATATGTTGATCGAAGGCGTGCACTTGGGTAGCTCTTCTGCAAGGTGTGGATGATGCAGACACAAACCGGACAAACCGTGAGATGGTCCAGAAAGACCATAGTACTTGTGGACATCCTTCTGGTTGTCACCCCCTTTCTGCTGCTGACAGGCCTCGAGATCTATTTGCGACACACGGGGTACGGCCTCGATGAAAGGCTGTTCATCCCTGCCGGCCAGACCCGGCATCAACGCTCCACTGCAACTTACCAGCTCAATCAAGAGTTGCACCGCAAATATTACCCGACTGATGATCCGATGGTCAAAGGCCTGATTCCCAGGATCAGGATGAAGCAGCAGAAATCAGACGAGGACTTTCGCGTTTTCTGCCTTGGAGGATCAACGACAGGAGGGCCATTCCCCGCAATACTAAACGAACTATTGATCCGCTCCGAAGTGAATAAAGTTGCAGAAGTCGTGAACCTGGGAATAACCACCTTCAACAGCTATCAGGTCCTCGACATCGCCAAAAAGCTTCCCCAATACGATCCGGACCTCCTGGTCATATATATGGGGCACAACGAAATCTACGGACCACTCGGGGTGGGATCGAAAGTGGCGCTGGGCACGTCCCGCCATGTGATCAACCTGGTTTTGCGATTGCGTGAGTTCAAGATATTCCAGCTGGCAAACAACCTCTACTCATCATTTAGAGCTTCTCCCGTCGAACATTCCGGAAAGGAACGGTCGCCATACAAAAGGATGGTCAACAGCTCTCTCGCTCCTCGTCACCCGTTGCGGGAGCAGGCTATCGAGAATTTTACCGGCAATCTCCATGAAATTCTCTCCATCGCAGACCATCATCAGATCCCCGTGATCGTAGGCACGATCGTTTCGAACCTGCGAGATTGGCGCCCGTTCGATTCAGAACCACCGCCCGATGCGCTCGATGTCGCCCGATGGCAACAGCTACTGGAGAGCGGCAAGGCTGCCTTTGAGCGAAATCATCTGGAGGAGTCGGAGCGTATCTATCAGACAGCGATCGAGCTTTTCCCGGATCACGCCCAGACTCATTTCGATCTGGGTCACGTCTACCTTGCCATGGGGCATCGAGACCAGGCTGAACGATCCTTCAGGACAGCAAGGGACCTGGATGTCCTGCCGATCAGAGCCCCATCGGCGGTCAACGAAACCATAAGGCGAGTTGCTGAGGAAGCGGACGTCGTATTAGCCGATTTCGAAGCGGTGTTCGAGGATCACCATGCTGATTCTGTGATGGGCAAGCCCGTGTTCTTCGAACACCTGCATCCAACTGTTCCAGGGGATTATCTGATCGCCAGCCACCTGACTAACATCATTTTAGATGAGAGGTATCTGTTGGCGAACAGGAGACTGGATTTTGATGATCCATCACTCAAACGGGAATTGCGCATAGATCTGAGCGCAGTTAGCACAATCCGGCTCGGAAGGATGCTGAGGCTGTGGCCTTTCAACATCAACAACGCTGGTTATCAATTTCCGTGAGTGGGTCGGCGCCAGGGGCCCGTGGTGCAATGGCCGGTCTCAGCCCAAATGGACGGAGGACAGGATGTCCTCGGCCACGGGCTCCTTAGGTCTGCTGGTCGCAGAGGCGATAGGAATACAGGTTCGTAGCCTCGATCTCGAAGCGTAATTGTACGACCCGCCCCACGAGTTCACTCAGATCGCTTCTTCCGCCCCAATCGATGAGGGCGTCCGTCTCGTCGCCGCAGAAAGGGGTGCAGTCTGCAGCGGCAAACCCGGGAATGGACTGGCCTCGTTCATCCTCGATCTGCACTCTGACTCCACCGCCAGTCGAGAGCTCTGGATTCGGGCCACTGGTGGCGGCGTTCAGCCGCAGCTGGCTCCCGTTCCACGTAAAGGGACGCGTGAGGACAGTTCCCGGACTCGTGGCATCGAGCGAGCAGAAGCCATCAAGGCGGAAAGTGGCCAGACCGATGCGGCCGTCCTGATCAACGGCCAGCGCGTTGTGGGGCACTGTTAGACCGCAGTAGTACAGCCAGAGTCGGCCGTCTCTTTCCACCGGCACTGTCGACGGATAGATCTGCGCTGAATCGAACGCTCCACCGTGGTACTCGTTGGTCGGCACCAGGTGCATGAACAGCTTGCGGTCCGCCGTCCGATCCCAGCTCAGGCCGTCTCGACTGGACACGACCTGCACATCCAACGTCCCCGGGTAGGTGTGGTAGACCCACAGTAGACCCAGGTACTGGCCCGCATTGGGAAAGGCCGACATACCATAGAACTGGGTGTCTGGCGGGTCGAATGCATCCGGTGCCAGTACGAGGCGGCTCTGCTCCCAGTGCACGAAGTCGTCGCTCACCATCCGGGCGACCATGCGGATCGGCCGGGACGGTGTGCGAACCTTGTGATAGAGCCAATACTGGCCTGACACCGGATCCCGCATGACGCTGCAGGTGTCGCCGGTGGCGCGTCTCGGCACTACCGGGTTTTCCTCGCACAACTTCCAATGCACACCGTCGGGTGAGAAGCCCGCGTAGATCCCAGACCCATCCACTGGCCAGTAGAGCAGCTTGTACCGCCTGTCGGCGTCGGCGTCCGCATCGTCCTTGAGGACGCAATGGGTCCACGACACGTTCTGGAGCTGGATGTTGTTCGCCGTCGAGCCCTCGAATTCGACGAAGCCCAGCTCCGGTTTGTCCCAATGGAGGCCGTCGGTCGAGGTCGCGTAGCAGAGGTTATACCCGGCGTCCGGCTTCTCTCGACTCGGCTGGGAGTTGTACCACATCTGGAAGCGCTCGTTGTCCTCGTCATAGACGACCGTTCCCGGCTGCAGGACCACATAGCCCTCCCAGTCCTGGTCGGCGACGAGTACCGGGTTGTCCCGGTGTTTGACGGGGTGATGGAGCGAACGCCAGACGTTGTCGGTGTGGGCGACCATGGCATCGTCAGCGAAGATGTGCGTGCTACACCTTGGACTCATCTCTACCTCGGAGCCGCCTGAACTGCATGCTGTACAGGTCGGCGTCGCTCAGTGCGAAGCGCAGGCGCAAGGGCTTACCGATCAGAGCGCTGACGTCGCCGGCCCCGTTCCAGGTGACGGTGTGGTCCAGGTAGTCACCGAAGATCTCGTCGCAGTCGCTGAGGCTGTACCCCTTCAGTGCCTTGCCGTCGGCGTCCTGGATCTCGACGCGGGCGGAGCCGGCGGCAGAGGTGCTGACGTTCAGACTCAGGGCCTTCGCCGGGCTCGAGAAGGTGAAGGGCCGGGTGATCAGCTCGCCCCCACGGAGGGGCGCGTTGGCGGCAACGAAGCCGTCCATGCGCAGCGTGAAGCGTCGCAGGCCGGCGACTTCGTTACTGTAATACGACTCGCTGGTGAAAATGGACAGCTCCTTGGGAGCTGTCTCCAGGTGATTCTTCGTCTCCAGAATACCCCAGGCCGTCATGTTGTTCCGGGTCTCCCAGCGCTCCCGCTGAAGCCCGGGGCGCACGAAGGCCTCGTCCCAGCGCTTGAAATGCAGGCCGTCGCGGCTGCTCATGAACACGCCGTCCGACAGGCCGATCGCCATGTTGCCGACGACGCTGCGATCCGGCATGAGACGCTTGGGGAAGCCGACGTAGATATGCGGAGTCCGGTAGTAAGGTGTCACCGCGTTGGTGTAGAGGTGGTCGAGGCGCGCCTCACCGTAGTCGAGCAGCTGGCCCTTGGTCCAGCGGCGGTAGTCCTTCGAGGTCGTCGTCATGATCTGGCGATAGCGCACGCCGTCGGGGTAGATGGAGTCGCGGTAAAATCCGACATAGCAGCCGCGTCGCCGGTCGTAGAAGGTCGTGTTCTGCGAGTCGAAGACGTTGGTACCCATCGTGTGGTCCATCACCGGCTTGTCGGATATCAGGCTCCAGTGCACGCCGTCGGGCGATTTGAAGGCGAGGAGGGCCTGCTCCTCGTGATTGGCCGCGGACGGGCTGCCCAGGGCCTTGTACTCCTCGCCCTTGCGGCAGTCCGGGTTGCGGTCACGAAAGGGGGTGAAGTTGAGCGAGGCGGGGCCGTCCCAGATGATGTTGTTGCGCGTCGAGCCCATGTAACTCACCAGGCCCAGCTCCGGCCGGTACCACTCGATACCGTCACGGCTCTCGGCGTAACAGACTACCGGCCTGTAGCCTCCGTCGTGGTAATGCGAGCCGCGGTAGTACATGCGAAACAAGTTGCCGTCCTGGAACACGGTGTGGTAGCCGCTGGTGTTGCCCTCCCAGGGCGCGTCGTGCTCGATCGCCACGTTCCGCGGCACCGGCTTCTGCAGGCGCAGCTCGACGCCGCGAAGCCTCTCGATCAGGTAGTCGTCGACGAACAGCTCGCGCCGGTCACCCAGCTCGATGACGCCCGTTGGGACTGCTCCCGCTCGGGCCTTGCTGGCCGTCCTCTTCTTCTTAGTCGCCTTCGCTGTCTTTCTCTTGGCCATTTCCAGTCCTTCCTTACTCGGGCGTTACCTAGCCGACAAGCTGTGCCGGCATCTGCGAGCGGCTAACGATAGGCCAATGTCGCTGAGCGGAACAGGGAAGGCGCTCAGACCTGGGTCAGAAAGCTGCCGGTGTGGCCGGTGAAGTAATCGAGTATCAGGAACAGACCGGCGGCGACGATTTCGCCCAGGATCAGGCCCAGGAAAAAGGGACGCAGGTTGCGATACAGGCGCACGCCGCCGTAGCGCAGGATTCCAAGCTTCAGGAGCCAGGCCAGCAGGGCGCTGCAGAAGATGTGGCCCGTTTTCCAGTTGGCGGCGATTGCGAACCCGAGGGGGCTCAAGGGCCACCACACGAACTGGTGGCGCGCCCACATGAGCACCGACATCACGCCCGCGCCGATGCCCATGAACTGCCAGGCGTCCCAGCGCGGGCCCTCGGGATCGGCGGCGATGCGCGGGGACATGTCCATGGGTCCGAAATGGGTGGACTGCCAAGAGAAGAACAGGGAGTTGAGATTGATGCCGCCGTGCTCGTAGGCCATGACCAGGGTGACGTAGGAGGAGCCGGCCAGGGTGACCAGAACGGCCACCACAATGGCCCAGAACAACCGGCGCTTCGGGCCGCGGATGATCTCGCTCATCTTCAGCCCGTTGGCGACCGAGGACATTACGAAGGAGCGAACCTCGGCGTGCCAGCCGTAGGAGAAGCCGAGCGCCACCAACCCCGGGGCGCCGATGTTGGCGGTGCCCACCGCCGTGATGACGAAGGTCGAGCTCATCAAGGGCGGCCGCATAGTCGGGATGCCGCCCTCGGCCACCACCCGGGTCAGGCCCAGGAACAGGACCATGGCGCCGAAGACGAACAGCACCGCCACCGGAAAGGGCAGGCCGATCATCCACAGCCAGACGGCGACGGCCAGCAGGCCCGCGACCAGCCCGAAAAACGCCTGCCTGTAGGAGAGGATCTCGCCGCTGTCATCGACCTCCCGCAACCCGCCGACGGCCTTCGCCACCACGTCGCGCAGATGCCGGCGCGCCACCCACAGACCGACGACGACGAAGGCGATCATCGCCCCGAAGCCCTGGTGGGCGAGGAAGGCGTCTTCCCTTGAGTAGAAGTCGACCCGCTGCGTGCTCTGCACGCCGAGCGTGTTGAAGATGCCCTTCTGCAGCCTGAGGAGGACGTAGAAGACCCAGATCGAGGCCAGGATGTCGAGGTTGACGAAATAGAAGAACCCGGTCCACGGTGGGCTGAAATAGAAGCTGAGCCAGGAGTTGCCGAACAGGGGCAGCCCGAACCAGCGCGTGAAATAGGGAAACTCGGGGTAGTAGGAGTGCAACCCGTTGACGCTCAACAGCAGGAAGGAGAAGGCAAACCCCAACCACATGGTCTTGTTGGTGAAGAACGAGCGACCCACGGCGCCGCCATCCTCCCGCTGGATCATCTCCATCGGCACCTGCACCAGGGCATAGCTGAGCTTTTCGTTGTCGACCCACTGCCTGCGAAGAATGACCATCGTGCAGATCATCGCCAAACCGAGGGCGAGGAAGAAGCCGAACCACAGGCCCAGAGGAACGACCCAGGCTCCCCACGGGATCGAGGCTCCCTCGGGCAGTCCCTCGAAGAAGTAGCGCGCCACGTTCTCGCCGCGCGGGATCATCCACTCGGGGATGTACTGGTTGTAGAGTCCGTCCCAGTCGTTCTCGGGCGTGGCGTAGTAGGTCGACCCGAGGAGGCAGGGGATCATGAACTGGGTGAAGCCCATGCCGGGGATGCAGCAGGCCACCACCAGCATGATGTAGATCGTGATCAGCTCTGCCCGGGTCAGGGTCAGCCATCGGTGGAGGAGGCCGACCGCGCCGCTGGCCAGGACGAGGAAGAAGATGAAGAAGAGGGCAGCCGGGGTGCTGAAGTTCAGGGTCAGGTAGGAGCCCTGGATCGCATTCGTCGCGTAGGTATCGCAAATGCTGAGAACCAGGGCCAGCACCGCCCCGATCAAGATGCCCCGCAGCGGTATCCCCTGCAGATCCCGCTCGTGCTGTCGGTCCCCCCGCGGAGGGGCCGTCATCGGGGGCGTGGCTGGTGGTACGTCGCGAGGCGGCGGCGGTGGCAACGGTCGTGAGGGGGCGGCGGGCGCAACGGCCAGGCGCTCGCCTCCGGGCCCGCCACCGCAGCGGTGACAACCCCGAGCCCGAGGAGCGGGCCGGCCAGAGCCTTTAGCAAGCCAGTGTCCATCCTTTCGTCCCCCCTCCTTCGTGTCGGCCGTGTCGGTGCGGCGGTCTGCTCCTCGCCGTCAACGGCTCTACCGTCGAAATCTACAAGGACCGATCGGGTCCGAGCAATGCTCTGTTCCGCAACATCTCGTCGGGTCTCCGAGCCCGACTGTAGCCGGCAGAAGGTGCGCGCGGTGCCGACCAGCCACCTGCTCGCCGTGTGCCAAGGCAGCGCCTGCCGGGTCTTGGCGCCGGAGGGTGGCCGATTTTTCCTTTGGTTCTTGGCCAGAATGTACGTATCTCAATTCGAATTTCGTTTTCGCTTCAGCTGGCGCGAGCGTTCGAACGCTCGTACCGTCTATCTCGGTGACACAGACGGTGGCGCCATCACGCTCTTCATGGAGATGTGGTTGACGCCATTCGACGACCTGCCGGCCAACTCCACGGGCTCCGACGCCGCCGAGGTGGTCCATCACATCCTGGAAGAGGGCGAGATCATCGGCGTCGGCTTCTCCGTCACAGATGACGACGCGGTCGAACCGGAGGGTACAAGCGCCACCTACAGCGGCTATTGGGTCAACAGTGGCGACGTCAACGTCTACTGGCAGGAAAATGCCTTTGTCGACTACACCCTGCTCGGCTTCGACCCGAGCATCTGGGTGACGGACGAGACGGCCGTCGAGGAAGACAGCTGGGGCCGGATCAAGTCGAGCTTCACCAACTGAGTTGACAGGTCTGTCGTAAGACGGCTGAAATACCTGAGGGGCGAGATCATCCGATTCTCGCCCCCCTCTTTGGTGCTCACACGAGGACCCGGACTACCCCACCTCCCTCTCCGCGGTGATTGGCCTAGCCAGGCAGCTGCCCCTGTGGCGACGATCCCACAAACTGCTACTCGCCGTCCATCGAGTTATCTGGCCAAGTGTTGGGGTTGGCTGCCGTGGACCCAAGGCTCCATCGGCGAGACTCACCTGATCAGTTCCGGAAGAGTTCTTATATCGCTTCAACTGCCGTCGATCTCGCAGCCCCGGCCTGCGCGCTATCCCGTACTCAAACTGGCCGTCGGTCACTCGCCGGTGCGCTATCGGGATCTCGCCTCCAGCTGACGCCCCGGGAAAGCGGCCCCAAAGTCCCGACCCGGCGTGGAGGCCAACCACTCGACTTGAACCTCAAGATGTTGGAGTTCACCCATATGCGCAGGAGGGCCTGCTCTCATGGCTAAGGTTCTATCTCACCGCACCGTCGTCCGTGACGGCTGGCACAACATGTGTTCCGACCTCTGCTTCTGGCGGGACACCTTCTGGCTGGTCTACGATCGAACTTCGGCACACGTAGCGCCCGACGGGGTCATCGTCCTGCTCCGATCGGCGGACCTGAGACGATGGGACGAGGTCGCCGTCTTCAGGACGCCCAACGACGCCAGGGACGCGAAGCTGGCGGCCACCGACGATGAGCTCTTCGTGTTCTGCGCCGACAGCAGATATGAACCGGTCGCCGGACGGAAGCGGCAGGTGGTCTACCCCTACGTCTTCGTTTCGGACGACGGCTACAGGTGGTCGGCGCCGATGCAGATATTCGACCGAAACTATTGGCTTTGGCGCGTGCGGTTGCACGAAGGGGTCTTCTACTGCGCCGAAAAGGGGGGCGAGCTCCTGTCCAGCCAGGACGGCCGCACCTGGACGTTCGTCTCCAGGATTCCCAATGGCGAGGGCGCAAGTCCGCAGGAACTGCGGGAGGCCCGGGCGCTGGACCACCGCACGACGCCGCGATTCAACGAAGCGGGCGTCATCTTCCGACCCGACGGGGAGCTGTGGTGCGTCTCCCGGACGAGGCGGGAGCCCGACCAGCATTCCCTCCTCTACACCTCCAACCCCCCCTACGAGGAGTGGTCGTGCGTGGACCTCGAGACGCTGATCCACTGTCCGGCGCTGTGCGAGTGCGAGGGGAGGGTGTACTTGGCCGGGCGGCGCGACCCGACCGCGCTCTGGATTCCGCAGCACTCGCCCGCGGGCAACACGGGGATCTTCCTGCTGGATCGGAAGGGCGTGACGCCGGTCTTCGCGCTCCCGAGCGACGGAGACGCGGCCTATCCGGGGCTTGTCTCGCTAGAGGCCGACCGGCTGATCATCAGCTACTACTCGCAGCACGCCTATCTGAGCGGCGCGATCGAGGGAGAGAAGAGGCACCTTCCCCACATAGAGCGGTGGGGTGCTCTCCGGCGAGAAGCGCCCCCGCCCGGCTACGAGCTGTCGCACTTCAAGTCCGGGCCTGCCGACATCTTCGTCGCCGAAATCGACCTGGCGGCCGAGAACGCGGGCGCGTCATTCTGACGAATGCCAAATGCCACATGCCAGGTCTTTCTGGCGCTGATGGCCTGGTGTCTCTTGCCCGGTGTGTCCGCGGCTGACACTCCCGTTTCGCTCCGCGTCCCCGAGCTGGCCGGACGACTCCGTGAATTGGCTGTTGCTCGACTTTCGCGCCGCCGTCGCCGCGCGCCAGACGGCCCGCTTCACGCTGGAATGTGGTGCCCCGTCGACGGCGAAGACGACCGGGCCGAACTGCGGTTTGCCGGCGACGAGCGGCTGAAGACGCACGGGCTGAACAATATCCACTACGACAAGGGTAGGGGCGGACCGGTTCTCGGTCCCGGAGGAGCTGTTAGCGCTGCTCAAGGCGCCGAACTGGCACGTGGAGCTGATGCTGCATCGAGCCTGGACTTGCCAAGGTCGTCCGCGAGCTTGTCGACGAGGTCGGCGCGGAGAGTCTGGTATGGGGCTCGGATATGCCGGCCTGTGAGAGGACCGTCACCTACAAGCAGTCCACGATCCTGCTCCAGACCCGGTGCGGTTTCCTGACCGGTGACCAGCGCGCATTGATTCATGGGAGGGAATCTCTCCAGCATGTATCCACTCAATGAGCGGCCCGCAGCTCGACGCATAGTGCGGCGCCGGGGCGATAGCTCAGCGCTTGCCAGCTTTGACCCGTCCCCAGCTTTCAGGAGATACAGGAGTCGCTTCTGATCCTGTCCGCAGGGAGTGCGTTTCCTGCGCTTCCAGCAGCAGCCGCGCGCCGATACCGGTGCGGCCCTCAGGAGGCTCTAACAAACCGCGGAAGGCGGAGCGCACGTGCCGGCCGTGGCCATTGAAAATACCGCCGCGGACGATGCGGTGGGTGCCCGAGACCGGACCTGCAGGATCTACCTGGCTGGCGTGGGTGTACTCCCCGTGCCAGTCCTGCACCCACTCCCACACATTGCCGTGCATGTCGTACAAACCCCAGGGATTGGGCTGCTTGAGGCCCACCTCCTTGGGTCCCTCGGGGTCGTTGTTGCTCAGGTACCAGGCATAGTCTCCCAGCAAGCTCTCGTCGTCGCCAAAGGACCACCGGGTCGTCGTCGCCGCCCGCGCCGCGTACTCCCATTCCGCCTCCGCAGGCAACCGATAGAGCGAATGGCCCGCAGCCTGGTTGAGCCGATGGACGAAGGTCTGCACCGACTCCCAGGTAATCAGCTCGACCGGCCGATTGGGGCCCGGGCGGTAGCTGGGATTGCGACCCATGACCGCCTTCCACTGCTCCTGGGTGATCTCGTACTTGCCCAGATAGAACCCCCGGGTGATCGCCACCTGGTGCTGCGGTCGTTCCGATGCATACCGGTATTCGGGAGCCTCGAGAGGGGAACCCATGAGGAAGGTACCCGGCTCGATCCACACGAACTCCATGGTGGCCTCCCCGGGCAGTTCCACCGTTATTTCCGCCCGCGCCTCTATCACACCTGGAAAAAGCCTACTGACCAAAGCAGTGGCCAACAAGGTGCGCATCTGTTTCATGGGTCTATCCGGGTTTTTCAACGCCGAAACCTGAGTACATGACAAGGCCATAGGTCGTTCCCTATGCTTGGTGTATCCCCACTAAGCACTCCCCAAGAAAGGGAAGGGAAAGCGACCTATGACCGCTATGAAGTTCGTCTCGAAGCTGTTCAAATTCAAGGGATTTCGCCTGCCTGTGCGTGAACGCACGCAGACAGGCGCTGTCGACGTGTGGTTCGAAGGACGCGGGCAGGAAGCAGCCGTCGTGGTTGCGGTGAAGCCCCACAAGAACGGGTGCCGGTGTCCCAAGTGCTGACGCCGGGGCAAGATCGTTCAGGTCATGGAGCCCCGTCGCTGGCGCGATGTCCGCGTCTGCGGCCGTACCCTCTGGCTGCATCACGCCCCTCGAGAGATGCGCTGTCCGACCCATGGCCGTCGCGTCGAGGAGGTTCCCTGGGCGGCTCCGTCGGCCCAGGTCAGCTATCGTTTCGAATACTTGCTGCTGAAGTACTGCCAGTGGATGCCGCAGGTCACCGCCGCGCGCCTGCTGGGCTTGGCTCCCTCGACCCTGTCCGACCTCCTGCACCGCCTCATCGCGCGTCGGCGTACGGGGCACCGCATCCGCGGGCTGAAGACGGTGGGCATCGACGAGGTCTCCTACGCCAAGGGCCATAAATACGCCACCCTGGTCTACGACCTGGAGCGTTCCTGCGTCGTCTGGGTCGGCAAGGGCAAGGCGAGGGAGACCATCGACGCCTTCTTTCGGGACCGGCTCAGCGCCTTCCAGAAGGCGCGCACCTGTCTGCCGCGGCACAGGCAGGTCCGCTGGGCCTGCTGCGACCTGAGCGCGACCTTCATCGGCGGCCTGCGGCGAGGACCGCAAGCTGCTCAAGGGCCTGCGCTGGGTGCTGTTGCGCCCTTCGGCCCATCGCTCGCGAAAGGACCGGCGCACGCTCAAAACCCTGGAGAAGGCCAACCGGCGTATCTACCGCGCCTGGCGGCTGAAGGACGAGTTCGAGCACTTCTGGCGCTACAAGGCGCGCTGGGCGGCCGCATGCTTCCTCAAGGAGTGGACCACGGACGCCCAGCGCAGCCGCCTGCAGCCCTTGCGCACGTTCGTCAACACCGTGCGCAAGCATGCGGCCGGCATCACCGCTTTCGTCGACACGCACCTGACCAACGCCGTCGCCAAAGGCCTCAACCGCATCATCCGCATGGTCAAGAACCGCGCCAGTGGATTCAAGACGCTGGAGGCTTTTTCCGACCTGATCTACCTGTGCGTCGGAGACCTCGATATCCCTGCGCAGATTCCGGTCGGATTCCGTACAGTCGGATTCCGTACAGTCGGATTCCGTACAGTATGAATAGGGCAATATTTCCCTCTGTAAACGCTAAAAATGGCCCTTCGAAAAACCCGGATATAGCCCAAATAAAATGCCATTTCGTTGAATTGCGCCATCTTGGGTTTGATAGCCGCTCAGCGCTGCTGGCTGAGTACAGCACCATGTCGTTACGAGCGCGGCGTGCCATGTGAATGGTCGTTAACATTCATGAACCGCTTGGTTCCCGCCTCCTTTGTCTCGTCGGAAACGGCAGTCAAATAGGTTATATTAACGACTGGATTAGCCACTGCCGTAGCGATCAAGATTCTCCGGCTCACATTACGGGAATTCGATCCCGATCAAGGAGATTTTCCATGCACCAGACGGAGGTCATTCCTGGGATGAGGTGGCATTGGATCGGACTGGCGTGGGTGGCAATCGTGGGGATCGGCATTTCCCACTCGCGAGCCCAGTCGGCCGACGTCACCGACACCCAGATTATCGTCGAGACCCAGGAGCACTGGGCCCAGTGGAGCCGGCCCGAACACGTCCTGGACCTCGTCGATGGGCAGGTCCGGCCCCACTTTTTCCGGCACGTCTACAACATCCTGGCCGAGGACCAGGCCAGTTTCCGGCGCCCCATCGACGCGCCCAGGATCCGCGGGGTAGACCGGACCATCCGGACGGTGGATCGCACGCCGGTTATTGACCGGGAGGGGAAACTCAAGCTGGCGGAGGAGAAGATCGGCAAGTACCTGGACCAGGATTTCGGCCGCATTCCGAGCGATGTCACCCGCATCGTCCTGGCCGGGGATTTGTTCACCATCACCGACACGACGATGAATGGCGACAAGGAGGTAGCACTTGCTTTGCGCAACGAGCGCACCGGTGTTCGCTCGCGGCAGACGTTTGAGACCAAATCCAAGGAGCAGTTTCCCGAGTACGCCTATTTCGTTCGTCCGGGGATCAGCCGGGCGGGTTCGAATGTGGATTCTGCGGCCTACATTCTCGATGGGGATCCGTCGACGTATTGGGAACCGGACCTGGCGGACACTTCTGACAACTGGTGGGTGGAGATCGACCTGGGTCGGGTGGTAGTGGTCGAAAAGGTGGTGCTGCACTTTGTCGACGAGGCCGAGGGGGATCCCTTTCGCCAGTTTCGGGTGCTGGCTTCGCCGGAACAGCGGGTGCTGCTGACGGAGGAGAGCGAGTTTGGCTCGACCAACGAATACCAGTGGGGGAACTTCAGTGTGGTGGGCGGGACGATTGCGCCGAACACCGAGCAGCGGGTTTTCGAGTTGACGGCACAGGGCGAGCCCCGGTTTGTCCAGCCGGGAACGGACCCTTCCTGGACGGGGCGGCTGGTGGAGACGATTCGGGTGTTGGTGACGGACAGCAAGCGATTCCGGGGGCGTCAGGTGACGCCGGCGGCGTGGGAGGCGCTGCCCGCGGGGGAGCGGGGCGAGATCGTCTACTACATCCGGGACGAGGCCGGATTCGAGGAGCCGGTGGCACAGGAGATATACGAGAGTCTGGGTCCACAGCGTCAGGGCAGGCAGGAGTATTATGTTCGCGAGCGGCCCCGGCTTAGCGAGGTGGAAGTGTGGGGTTGGGGCGACAATCTTTCGCCGGGGGTGCTGGGCCCGGGGGGCGCGGTGGACATGACCGGTCCCTACAAGGCCGGGTCCGGCTTCGACGCCGACTTTGGCAGCTCCTTCAGGTTCCTGGTCTGGTCTCCCTACGTCAGTGATCGGGCGGTGATGACCGTTGATCTGGGGGCGCTGATGTGGCTGGACAACATCCGCGTCGCATCTGCCATGGGTATCTCAAGAAAAGACGGGACGTTCATAGAAGGGTATATCGTGCGGGGCTCGGACGGGTCCCGGGATGCCACGGGAGCGCTCAAGTGGCGCAGGGTCAGCCCCCGGGAGCGGGAGGACAACTTGATCAACCAGTTCGTCTTCATCTCGGACATCTACGACCCGCCGGTCAAGCTGCGCTACCTGGAGATGAGAAATACAACGACCAACTACCGGGCCGGCGGCTACTCATTCGAGCTGGGGGAGCTCCTGATGTATTCGGCGGGTTATGTGGCCGAGGCGAGCATAACCTCGGGATTCATCCGCCTTCCCGGGCCGCGCAACCTGGGCACCATACGCTGGAGTCCAGGTCCCGAGCAGCAACCCCCCGGCACCGAAGTGGAAATCCGCACCCGCACCGGCGATCTGCTGGTGGAAAACATCCGCTACCTCACCTCGACGGGCATCGATAAAAAGACCTTTGAAGAGTGGGATGAGCTGCCTCCCAAGTTTCGCGGCCCCATCGATACCTCCTTTGCCGTGGGTAGTGGCTGGAGCGCGTGGAGTCGCCCAAACCTGCAGCCGGGCGATCACGTAACCTCGCCCAGCCTGCGGCAGTTCATGCAGATCGAGGCCAGATTGATCACTCACGACCGCCAGAAAGCGGCAACGTTGAGCTCGATCGAGGTGGAAATGTTCGATCCTGTCGCCCGCAGCCTCACTGGCGAGATATGGCCGCAGCAAGCCACTGCCGGGCTGCGGGACACCTTTGATATCTACCTTAATTCGACCTTTGTCGACGCCCCCTCTGGCCTTCGGACGCCCGGCTTCGACGAGGTTCGCCTGCAGGGACCGGCCGAGTTGGATCTGCGCCTGGTAGGGGTGCGCTCCGGCACTGAAGCCGAGTTCTTGCAGCAGCAGCCCTATCAGGTCTTTGAACCCACGGGCGAGATCTTTGCCAGCGCGGCCGGCGACACCCTGGAGTTGCTGGAACGCGGCGGTGGCGCAGTGGGGTTTCGCATGCCGGCTCTGATGCAGAGCGCTCCGGCCGAACTGGTGCCCAAACGCTACCACCGCATCACCGGTGAGGGCGACCAGGTCGTGGTCGGCCACGACGGCGAGGTTATGTCCGAAGCGGCCTATGGGCTCTTGCCCGAGGACGAGCGGGGCCAGATCCTCTTTTTCCAACGGATCACCGACGATTCTGGCCAGGTGCGACTGGAGAAGGTTGCCGACTTTGCCTACGACGAACTGCCTGCCGGGGAGCAAGGGCCCATCCGCTATTTTCGCAAGCTGTCGGGCGCGGGAGCCGAGTTCCCCTTCGCGATGCAGGCCGACTCCCCGACTAACACGGTGCCCGGCGACACCCTGACTAAGGAGGCCTACGACCGGCTGCCGCGCTCGGAGCGGGGCACGACCCGGGGCGGGGGTCGCCTGCTGCAGGTGCGGGTGGCAGCGACGGTCTTTCTCAATACGACCCTGCAGGCGCTGGTGCGCAAGTCCGACCAGCTCTCGCCGGCGGGCGAACCTGTGTGGCAGCAGGTAGACGGCGGCGATGCCACCGCCTTGACCGAGGGCCGGGGCCTGTCCCTCAGCGTGCCCGTGGGCGGCAAGGTGCTCGACGACGTGGTGCTGACGCCCAATCCCTTCACCCCCAATGGCGACGGCATCAACGATGAACTGACCGTGTCGTTCTCCGTGTTCCAGGTGACAGCGGACCGGCAGGTGCGCTTGCGGATCTACAGGCTGGACGGTCGACGGGTGTGGGAAGGATCTGAGCTGGCGCGGGGGGGGGCGCACGCGTTGCGCTGGTCGGGGGTCGACCATGCCGGGCTCAAGGTCCCGCCCGGACTCTATATCTGCCAGCTCCACCTGGATGTAGATGCAGATGATTCAGCCAATATGACCTTGTCCCGAATCGTGGCCGTCGCCTATTAAGGTATAGACCGCGGCATTTCAGCCGCTCTAGTCAAAAGGGCGGAAGGACCTTCGTGCAGCAGGGAGGGATCATGAAAACAATAAACAGGTATATCCTGCATGTCGCTTCTATCGCGTGCTTGGTTGCAGGGGTGGTCGATCGGGTCACCGCCCAGGACTACGGGACCCGCCTCGGCACGCAACGGGGCGGGAAAGTTAGTTTCGCTCCGTACGGGCCGGGCGTTTTGTTCGGTGCTTTGGATCCGGCGGTGAAGAAATGGTACGTCCCGCAGGAACTCCACAACGAGTACAAGTGGAGGCAATGGGAATATACCAATTATGCCAGGGACCACTACCAGCGCTACGTCAATACCTCCCTGGAAGGGGACTATTTCTACGACCTGTTTGGAAATTTCGTCACCCGAGGTTGGCTGATTTTTGACAACTCCCAGACCCAACCGCGCCAGTTTGGCAGTTCGCTGACCAAGGCAAAGCGATTTGACGGTTGGTTCTCGGGAGTGGCGATTGCTTCGGATCAGAAAGGTCAGTACCACTACGCCCTGACCGTATCGAATCAACTCCGCACAACCCTGACGCCTATGACCTTTGCGAAGCCGCTCTGGGATGGAACCCAGTTCGATTTTGCCATGGACAAGTACGAAGGGACTCTGGTCTATTCGCGCGTCAGCAGTCCCGGAGGTGTCCACACGCTCGACCAGGAATTGGTCAGGACCAATCTCACCACCCTGTCCGGAGGCCGCGTCAAGGCTCAGATTGGCGATTTCACCAGTGTCGGATTGCAGTTCGTAAACACCCACCAGTCGAACACCCTGGTCAGCGGGTTCAAGGGCAACCCCGTAGCGGGAGCTCTTACTATCGACCAGAACTCCACGATCTCCTCTATCCAAATCGTGCTCAGAGACGATTCCCCGGAGGATGGGGAGGGCGGGGCCGCCTTCTTCCGGGACGCCCTGGACATCTTCATCACCTACACAAATGGCAAGACCGACAAGGGAAGAGACATCCGCTTCGAGCCGGTCATCCAGGGGGGCTTCGTGCAGGAGGGATTCCTTTCAGCCGATGGCACGGAAGAGATCAAAATCCTCTTCGATTTCGACAGTCCTGCGTTCGTAAATCGTTCCAGCGGGGCCAAGGAGGAGATCAAAAAAGTGGAATTCAGCATGACGATCGGCAACGATTACCAGGTCTGGATGAGCTCCGACCGCCAGACCAACGCATCGGGTCAACCGGTGCTGCTGCTGGTCGCGCAAGCCGAGGGCAATGTGCAGGACAACACCAATCTGAGGGTGCTCGAGTTCGAATACGGTCTGCCTACCGCCACTCAGATCGTGGGCGGTACTGTGGAGATTAACAATGTGCGCGGCTTCAATTTCTACGGCGAGTACGATCTGAGTCTGACCTACCGCCAGTATCCCAATATCACGCGCAAGTCGCACTCGACCTCCTCGGGCATCTCGGGGCGCCGGACGGCACCGGCCTGGATGATGAATCTCTCCAAGGTCGCCCACCCCTGGTTCTTCTTCGGCGAAGCCTACAGCATGGATCCGCTCTACAGTACGCGGACCTTTGTCACGCGCCCAGATGGATCCATCGATTATGAAGACACTCGCCAGCACGTTGTAGAGCTGGTCGACGACAACGACGACCAGGACCGCTTTCCCGATGCAATCCGGGCAGACTGGCGCCAGGGTGACCGCAGGGTATTTCCCGGGTGGGACGAGAACAATGACTTCGTCCCCGACTTCAACCAGAACGATAACTTCCGTCGCACCAACGATATTCCGGATTACGAAGAGGCTTTTCTGAGGCACAATGTGGATCGTCCCGAACAACTGTTCGGCGTCGATATGAACAACAACCAATGGGTCGACCGGTTCGAGAACGACGAAGAGCCAGACTACCCTTATGCGAATGATCACCGCGGATTCAATGCCTACTTTGGCTACCACCTGACCCCCGATGTCCGGGTTACTTTAGGACATCTGCGCGAAGATCTGATCTCGTCCGGTCAAAAGAACCACACCTCTTATGCTCTATTCACTTTGGATCAAAGAACCCCGACGTTGGGCAGGTTGCGCCTGATGGAGATGGTCAAGCGGGCGGAAGACGATATTCCCGACGATCTGCTCCAGTGGTTTCCGGATGTCACAGTGAAGGACGGACTGCCGAGGAGGGTGGAGGATCCCCTGCTCGCCCGCGATACCTGGATCAATTCGTTCTGGGTCGGCCATGATTACGACCGTGGGGGCCTGGATATTGCCGACTATCTGAAGTACGACTTCTACCATCAGCGCAAGGATAGGGAAACAAGGGAGGCTCTCGGCCTGGCGCGGGCCAACGACTTTTTCTTCGGCCTCATCAACAAGGTCAGCTACCGCTACCCAATCGGGAATTTCACCCTGGAACCGAGATGGAAGAGCGAGTGGCGCTGGCAATCCCGAGGATTGCTCTCCACCGACAAAGAGCGCGTTTTGACGGAGATTCTCGGACTTCTACTGGGATTTCCAGTGCTTAAGCGCACCACGGTGCAATCCGGGATCGAGTACACCTTTGCCAACGATTTCCGGGAGGACGCAAAGGACTTCCGCGGCTTGGCTGTGGCTGTGCAATTGGCCAATGCCAGCCATTATCTGGGCTATGTACTGACGACCCAGATAGGCATGAAGGTGGACAGGAGAGACTTCAAGGAACAAGAGGCCGATACCACCACCGAGGGTTTCATCACCATGTACGCCGGCCTGGGGAATTGAGGAGCCACGGCAGCATAGGATGGCGGAGCACAGGGGCCAGGCTGGCCCTGCTGGCGGGGCTGGCCTTGGCCCTGCGGCTTTTCTACCTGTATCATGCGTCTGAAAGTCCTCTGTTCGACACCCCCGTGGTCGATGCCGGGACCTATGTGGAAGAGGCGCTGCAATTGGCGAGCGGAGCCTGGGCAGGTAGCTCTGAGCCTTTCTGGCAGCCGCCGCTGTATCCCTACTTTCTCGGCCTGCTCTTCGCCCTGTTCGGCGAAAATTACTACCTGCCCCGCTTTGTGCAGGCCGTGGCGGGCGCGATCACCTGCGTTTCGCTCTACTGGTTGGGGCGCAGGACATTCTCCTCCCCTACTGCAGGCTGGCTGGCGGCCGGTACGGCCGCGCTCTACGGCCCTTTCATCTATTTCGAGGGAGAGCTGCTGCCGGTCGGACTGGCAACGTGCCTCAACGTAGTGCTGCTGCTCACCTTGCTGTGGGCTGCCCGAGGCACCGGTGAGGTCCGCTGGTTGCTGGCCGGTCTGCTGCTGGCATGCTCGGGACTGCTGGTTGCAAACGTATTTCTGTTCGCCCCCGTCGTCTTCCTGTGGGCTCTCCGTTTTCTGCCGGCTTCTCCACCGGATGCGCGGAGCCGCCCACGCCGAGGAGGCCGTGGTGAAAGTCCCTTTGATGGAGAGGCCGACCAATTGCTGCCGAGGTCGAGACGCGGCCTCCTATTGCAGCTGGCCGCCTTTTGCCTTGGCATCGCCCTCGTGCTGGCGCCGGTGACCCTGCGCAACCGCATTGTGGGCAGTGAATGGGTGCTGGTCTCCTATAATGCCGGCGTCAATTTCTTTATTGGCAACAATCCCGACTACAAACATACCGTGACCATCAGACCGGGTCGGGAATGGGTCGATCTGGTCAATCGCCCCGAACGCGAGGCGGGCATCACCGGCAAGTCGGCTGGATCGCGCTATTTCTTTTCCCAGTCCTGGTCATTTGTCTCATCCGATCCTGTGGGGTATTTCGGCCTGCTGCTGCATAAAGCTCGTCTGTTCTGGCGCGGCGACGAGATACTCAGGAACCTGGATCCCTACTACGCCCGCACGCACTCCTCTCTGCTGCGGGGATTGCTGTGGAAGTACGGCCTCGCCTTCCCCTTTGGCGTGATTGCCCCGCTGGCCCTGCTCGGTCTGGGGGTCTGTCTGATGGGACCCTTGCGACGGAGTCCGGCCGGGGCGCTGGTGCTTCTGTTCACCGCGACCTATGCCTTCTCGGTCATCCTGTTCTTCGTAACCGGCCGCTATCGACTGCCGGTGGTGCCGTTCCTCCTGCTCTTCGCCGCGCACGGGCTCCTGACCCTATTCTATCAGCGCGGTACCCGGCTGGCACTTGCCGGGGTACTCCTCCTGTTGCTGTTGTTCGGGACGAATCGCGGGGTAGGAGCCATGAACACGGAAGGCGACGTCTACCAGCACTACTTGACGGGCCTGGCTTTCCAGGAAAAGGGGATGCAGGCCAATGCCCAGCGCCAGTACCGACACGCTGTCAAACTCGACCCTGCCCACGAGGATGCGCTCCTGGGGCTGGGCACCATGTACGCGGTGCGGCGGCGCTACGACGACGCCATAGAGGCCTATCGGCAGCTACTGGCTTACTATCCGGATCGAGATGATGTCCGCTTGCGTCTGGCGGATGTGTTCCTGAAGAAAGCCGAATACCAGCAGGCCATTGACTTCTATCAGGATCTCATGCCGCGGCGCTCCGAATGGGCGGCACTGCACGGGCGTCTCGCCTATGCGTATCTGATGAGCGACGCTCCGGCCGAAGCCGAGGCAGCCTATTGCAGGGTTCTGGAACTCAAGCCCGATTCCCTGCTGGTGCGATATCAGCTGGCCCAGCTCTACCAGGTCCAGGGGAAGGATGACCAGGCCCTGGCGGAGTACAGAATACTGGTCGAGCAGCAGCCCGATCATGTCGAGGGCCTGTGCCAGCTGGCTGACTTGCTCTTGAAGCGAGGTCATGAAGCCGAGGCCGAGCACTACCTGAAGACGGCGCTGGCAGTAGATCCTCAATCTGTGCCTGCGTTGCGGAGCATGGGCAGGTTCGAGAGCGGCAGGGGGCGCTATGAGGCCGCTATCCAGCACCTTTCGACGGTTGCGAGCCTGGTCCCGGAGGATTACATGGTCCACCAGGAACTGGGAAGACTATATAAGAGGACCGGGCAACAGGATCGGGCCAGGGCGGCGTTCGAACACTTCGAACGCGAGACTCGCCGACACCGGATGCGGCAGATTGCAGAGGAGAAGACGGGCAAGGTAGTGGAAGAGATCTTGGGGGAACGCGATTCCAGACCGCGCTCCCCCAGGGATCAGTAGACTACGGATATGGGTTTTATTTGCGCATCGTTGCGACTGTCTCCGTCTACAGAGACCGAGAGCAGATAGATGCCCGGAAGAGCACGGTTCCCCTCGGCGTCGAGTCCGTCCCACTCGAGGAAGTAGCGGCCACTGCGCTCGTCGTCGTCGTGCAGGGTGTGGACCAGTCTGCCGGCCAGATCGTAGATCTGCACCGTCACTCTGCCCGCTTTGGTCAGGCTGAGAATATTGTAGACTACGGCAACCTCATCATTTATGTCGTCCCCGTTCGGGGTAATGATATTGGGGACGGTCTCGAATGCATCGATCAGCCGACCTTCGAGGATGGAGGGACTGAAAACTGTATTCCCCGACAGCGTAGGGTCGTCGGTTTCCCCCAGGTTGGCGGCGTCTCCCGGGACGGTGGTCTGGATGGCGTCGGGCTCGGCGGAAAGGAACGCTCTGCCGCTGAAACTCGTACTGTAAACCAGTACTGCAGCTCGGAAGGTGATCTTGAGGAGGCTATTATTATCCAGGACGAGCGGGAAGCGGACGGCGAATCTATTGTCCTCAATGGCCGTGATCTCGAAGGGGCTGCCTGCGTCGGGATCTTGTGCAGTGAAGTCATGTTTGGCCGCCAGCGATCCATCGGAATTCAGGATTTCGATGCGGTCCACCCTCTCGACGCGTAGGGGCGTGGAGATCTCAAAGGCATCGAAACCGAGCAGCCCGTCGGTCTCTATGGTGGGGCGCACCGCATAGGTGAATGTCGTGATGGTAGAGGCCTCTACTTCGCGCGGGAAAATTTCGACCACGAACTGATCGGCCAGAAGCGACACCAGATACTCTAAGGAGACGTTGTCCAGGCGACGAGCTGAGGCCAGATCCTCGCTCAGAGCCAGTACCTGAAACTGTATGTAGCGCCGGGGACCCGGCGACAGTATCGGGGTGCCCTCGGTGGTGTTGCCCTCGGGCCGATAGGCCGTGCTCCAGGGGCTCCAGCTTTCCAGATCGTCCCTGACCGAACCAGCCTTCCAATCCACGCCCGCAGCGTCGCTCTCGGGGAGTGCTTCATATTCCTCCCGGGTCATCGGCTGGCCGCGGTTGCGCAGCGACGTCGAGATTTCCGGGGCATCATCTTTCTCGGCCAGCGTGCGCGTGTACACGAACGCCGTTGAGTCCCTGCCGGTGCGGGTAGAGATCAGCAGACGAGCCCGGGACGAATCGCCTATGACACGTTCGGTCCAGCGAATGTTGCCCCATGCGGCCAGGCCCAGGTCGAACACATCGGAAAGGTACCGGGCAGTGGGCACAAAACCGGTGCCGAAAACCTCGATCTCGTCGATCTCGAAATCGACTGACGATTTGGACTTGAGCCGGAAGGACTGGATATACTGGGGCGGGTCGAGATTCACCTCGACCACTGGGTTGATGTTTTCATTGTTCACCGACAGAGGTTCCCCCCAGTCGGGATTACCGTCTTTGGTGAGATTGAGCCCGTCGTTGACGTAGACTTCGTACGCCCTCATAAAGTCCTGATGAAAAGGCGTTGAGGGAGAACGCTGTAGGGTGTTGCGGGGGTAGAAGCGGATCAGGCTGACCCCAAAGCGGCCTCCCAGATCGCCATCGATCAGCGCCCCGTTGGCGTTAGCGTTCCTTATCTCATAGGCCAGGAGCTCTCCTCCAGCCTGGTTGGTAAGCAACTCCTCCAGGACTTTCTTGACGGCAGCGTTGTCGTTTGGAGCCTCGATCTTGCCGCCTCGCGCTACGGCCTCGAGGGCTACATTCTCGCCCTCCTCGAGCTGTCTGGGAATGAGACTGCCCGGAGAATCCGGATGGTCGAAGTAGATCAAAGCGCCCGGTACGTTGCCGGTGAGGATTTCGTTGGGATTTAGTAAGGCGCGGTATTCCGGATCGATGGTCCTAAAGCTCGACCCCGACCCATCCCAATCGATTCGGGCATTCTTGCCGATGGTAATCGTTTCCAGCGCGACGGCCGCATGCGCCATGCATACCGCCGCGATCCAGCCGCACACAAGCGAGAAGTTCCTTCCGGCCTTGCGGCGATGGCTCCTTTGCATTTACCCACCTCAATAGGCCACGGCTATGCTGCCAAGTTTCTCGTGTTTCTTCCCATCAGATTCCAGGGTGATGCGGTAGAGGTAGAGGCCGGGGGAAACTCTATCGCCGCCGCCGTTGGTTCCATCCCAGACAAAAGAGTACGAACCCGTTGTGGCGTCTTTGTTCGTCAAGGTCCAGACCCTGTTGCCGGCCAGATCGTAAATCTCCACCTGAATGGATCGACGCACGGCCACCTCTCGCACCTTGAAGGACAGGGACAGATCGTCGTTGATCCCGTCTCCATTGGGAGTAAAGGGATTGGGAGCAGTCTCTATGAACACGAGCAGATCTCCCCCCACCGTAGTGCGCACCGACAGAACGTCTCCGGCAAAGCGGAAAGTGGCGTTGCCCGGCTTGATCTGCTGCTTCAGGCGATCCGGGTCGTCGCTGTTGAATACCCATCCCTTGAATTCGGTGCCAAAGCGCAGCACGGCGGCGTCGAAATTTACCTCCACCTGCTTGAGGCGGTCGGTGGCCGGGTCTTGCAGTTTTCTGTCCAGCTTCACGATGATCCGGTCGGGCAGGATCTCGGGGGTATAATTCGGATCCGACAGATCAATCTCCCGGGAGTCTATTTTGACGGAGTGGACCTCCTCTACCGTGGTATAGGTGCGGATCTCGAGGCGGTCGAAGCCGGTATCGCCCTCGAGAAAATCCGGACGGACGATATAGGTGAAGTTGCGCGACTCGAAAGAATCCACTTCGATCGGCCAGATTTCCCCCACCAGCTCGGAGGCGGCTGGAAACTGGGAGAACTGGATCCACAGCGCGTCCAGGCGAGGCGTAGCATTGAAGGTCGATTTGAGCACAATGTGGAGCTGGAGGTAGCGGCTGGGGCCGGGCGACTGCAGCGACATGCCATCTTCCCACAAACCGGCCTCTGTAGACGGATCGCGGAGACCGGATTCGAAATCGTAAGGGGGTGACCAGAAGCTCCAGTTTTCCCAGTCGTAGGTGGGGTCCAGACGATTGTTGCCTACGATCTTTCCCCACTCCTCGAGGGTAATCGGCTCCAGTTCGCGGGAGATCTCGCCCGGCTTCCAGTAGAGGCTGGGGTGCGGATCATTGCCCGTGCGGGTCCTGATATCCACCTTGGTGCCCGGGGGGACCTTGCCAGCCCAGCGGATCTTGCCCCAACTGACTGCCTGCCCGAAGTCCAGGATATTGGTGAGGAACACCCCTTTCCTGGTGTAGCCCTCTCCGTAGACTTCCATCTCGGCGATTTCCCAACCGCGCAGCGGTTTGATGGGCCTGACGGCCACATAGCGCTCGTGGCGCAGCGGGAAGCGGTGATCCACGACCACGTCCAGATTTTCGGTGGTCTGTTTGAGGCTCGTGAACCACGGGTCGAGCGTTGCCCCAAAGCGCTCGGTGCTGTGGAACCAGCGCGTGCCCGGCACCCAGCTAGTGGGGGTGGGATCTTTTGAGAACGGTTTGCTATGGTCGGCCACGCTGAGCTCGTACCATTCGAGGTAATTTTCAGAGAAGCTCACGGTGTCGAATGCTGATTTGTCCGGTTTGGGCTCTTCCATCCGCTCGATGATCCGGGCATCCTCATCGCGGCCCAGGCGGGGGTAAAACCGGACCCGGTTGATCGGGAAGTCCGCTCCCAAGTCGACGATGAAGTTATCCCGAAACCCCTCGCCTATGCCTGGAAGCCCGTCGGGATCCTGTTTAAAGGGGCGGTAGGCAGCGGTCGTCGGGTCGCCGTCAAACGACTTGACGATGGATTCCAGCTCGGCGTACAGATAGCCATATTGCATGCTCGAGGTAATTCGACCATCCGCCAGCTCTAGATGCCGGGCCAGGTTCCAGGTGGGGTCTATGTCGACGCATTCCATGGCGCCGTTGCTGTAGTCGATGAGGGTATCGGCGCCTGCCCCCTGGGGAGCCTGGGCGACGGGAACGGATTCGATGGCCTTGCCGTCGTTGCCGAAAACGACGTAGAAGCCGGGGTCTGCCGCCAGGGCTGTCGGCCAAGTCTGTCCGCCAGGGATTCCACTGTCCCCGGCCAGGATATATTCCGACCTTGCGGCCATGGCCGGCCCGGTCAAAACCAGGCTAACCAGACCGACCCTGAAAACCGAGTGAGACATCGTCGTCTCCCGCCAGAAAACACAAGACCCGCGTCCCACAAAGCGGGACACGGGTCTTGTCACTCCTCACTACACCTGGCAGCTACTCGTCAGGCGCTACTTGAACTGGGCCTTGATGCGGGCCCAGGTATCTGTCTCGACGGCAGTCGCGAAATCGGAGGCTATCTCGTCCAGGGCGAAGTCGGTATTCCAACTCGTTGGCGAAAGGCTATGGAAGCCGTGGTAGTCGTCACCCGCGTCTATGTCGCCAACGTTGATGGAGAGATGGATGACATCACCTTCCTCCAAGTCCCAGACTGTTACTCCGTCCTGAGCCGTGGCTTCGTCCTTCGGAAAGGACTCGATGGGTGTGATGGCCAGCTCGTAAGTGTAGGTGCTCTCGCCGAACTCATCCCCGTCGAAGCTCCACCCAAAGTCCACCCACTCAGTGCCAGGAGCGAGCCATGCAGCTACCCCGGCGACGGGGCGCGTGAAATAGAACGCGTCCGAAACGGGGGGCACAGCGAATTTGTAGGCGATCCTGTCGGCAACGTCCACATTTTGCTCCGACTGGGGTTTGTGCTGGGTGTCCACTTCGATCTCCAGGGCGTCATCTTTGTAGAATGGGCCAGGATCGGCCCGATCAGTATTGTGCACGTTGTCGAACACCCTGGTGAGGAAGTACAGCTTGTTGAGGTTGTCGTTCCACCCGACCATGTGCGTGATGTTCATGTCGCTGCGGTCGTCCTGGCCGCGACCTTCCTCAGTATACGAGTTGTAGAGTTGGTCAGAGCCCATAAGGTATCTCGACGGGACTCCACCCCAATCGCCATCATTCCCGTCTACACTTGGGACCGCCTCGTCGGGAAACTGCACGACAAACTCGAGCTCCCCCTCCGGCTGATGGGCAATACTCGTGCCGACCAAGCCGAAAACTGCTGCTAAAACAACTACTTTCTTCATTTCATCCCTCCTTAAGTAGGGAATAGATTTCCTGGTAATGTGGGTTGAATGAACGCTGGCGTCAAGCAAAAACTGGAGTCACTCCGGCGGAGCCCGAGCGTGATCACGAGCGCCCGGCGCAAGCCACGACGACGAGTTTTGGGCATAGAAGCACGGCGGTAAGGCGGACATCGAGCAGTCTCTCGCCCTGTTCCGGTGAGCTCGGCATTTCCACGAAAGTCATAGAGAGTCAACTCGATGAAAGTTCTCAGCATCCGTCGCATAACGAATGACCGCCTGCACGATGCGTTCACCGGAGCGAGCTGGTTCAAGGGGGATCTCTACGTGGCGTATCGCCAGGGCGATGTCCACCATCAGGACGATTCCGGTCGAGTCATCGTCCAGCGCAGTCGCGATGCGGGGGTCACAGGGGACACGGTGGCCGTGCTGCGCGGCGACGATGACACGCGCGATGCTCACCTCTACACCGACGGACGCAGGTTGTACTGCACTTGTTATGTCGATCCCACCGACAGCCACCCGGTGCTGTCGGGCTGTGCCGTCACGGAGGACGGCGATCACTCGACGCCCTTTGAGCCCTATGAAGGGACCTGCAATTTCGCGTTGTGGGGTCCCGTCTGGCATCGGGGCAAGCACTACTGCGCGGGATGTCGTTACGGGTCACCGTATGGGGTGCACTGGTTCGAGAGTGAAGATGGCCGCAACTGGGTGAGCTACCTTCAATAGGTGTGGAAAAAGAGAAAAGGCGACCCTAACCTTCCATTATACAGTTCCAACCAAAACCGCCCGGTAGCCTCCGGGCACGGAAGGAGAGAGTCGCCATGAGAGAATCTACGCTGGAATCTGTAGCCCCGGCCATGCCCACGTTCGCCACGTTGGAAAACTGGGCCCGATCCTCGATCCAGGATCTGTTGCAACGGGTTCTGGAGGAGGAGGTGACGGAGTTTCTGGGGCGGACGCGCTACCAGCGACGGTCCGCCGTAGACGGCACCCCCGGCTCCCGCAACGGACACGGCAAACTGCGACAGGTGTCGTTGATGTCGGGCACCATCGAGGTGAGACGGCCGCGCGTTCGGGGATTGGAAGAGCGCTTTGAGAGTCGTATTCTGCCGCTGTTCATGCGCCGTACCCACGAGGTGACCCGGATGTTGCCCGAGCTCTACCTGCACGGGCTGTCTCAGGGTGACTTCGAACTGGCTTTGCGGGGGCTTTTGGGCAACGGCGCTCCCCTGTCGGCTTCGTCCATTGGCCGGCTGCGGGCGCAGTGGGAGGAGGAGCTGGAGACTTGGCGAGAGCGACGTCTCGACGACCGCGAACTGGTGTATGCGTGGGCGGATGGCATCTACGTCAAGGCCGGGTTGGAGAAGGACAAGGCGGCCCTGCTGGTCGTCATCGGCGCCATGAGTGATGGCCGGAAAGAGGTACTGGCCGTGTGGCCCGGCCACCGCGAGTCGACGGAGTCCTGGCTGAAGGTCCTGCGCGACCTGCGCGATCGGGGTCTGCGGGCCCCGCTGCTGTTGATGGCCGACGGGGGCCTCCCAATTTGGAGCGCCACCGAACAGGTGTGGCCGCAGGCATCGCACCAGCGCTGCTGGAATCACAAGATCCTCAACGTGCTCGATGACCTGCCGAAGCGGGTTCAGGGAAAGGCTCGGGCGTTGCTGACGCAGATCCCTTCGGCCGAGACGCGCCAGGAGGCCGAGAAACGACGTACCACGTTTGCCCGCCGCTACCGCGACCGGTATCCGCAGGCGGTAGCCACCCTCGAACGCGACTGGGAGCGCATGGTCACCTTCTACGACTTTCCCAAGGAGCACTGGAAACACCTGCGCACAACCAATCCGGTCGAGAGCCCCTTTGCTTCGGTACGCTTGAGGACTAATGCCGGAAAACGCTACAAACGCGTCCAGGGAGCGACCGCTCTGATTTGGCGTGTGTTGATGGTGGCAGAAAAACGCTTTCGAAAACTCAATGCGCCCGAATTACTGCCCCTCGTCTACGCCGGACAACAATACCAGGATGGGAAACCCATCAAGAACGAAAAGACATCCACCAAGAGAAGGTTGAAGCGGGTCGCCTGATCTCATTTACACACCTTTTGACGTGACCTCAACTGGGCGATGTCCGACCAATAAACGATTCATCGGAGGACATGGCGAACGAATGCTATCTGGAAATCCTGCCTGACGGCACGGCCACGATGCTCATGCGGTGCGAAAGCGGCCTCAAGAAACCCAAACTGTGCCACAGCCAACACCCGTTCGAGAAGTGGGATATGCAGCAACTGGAGGTCAGTGTGACCGGTCCCGCCTGCTGGACCGTAGATGGCCGGGTCTACATCTCGGGCCGCTGGGACCAGATCGACATCCGCATACACGAGGAAGAAGACCATGCCGCACACACGGGCATCTTCAGGGTCATCGATGGTGAATGTTTCCTGATTTGCGTGCTGCCCTCCGGGCCTCACCCGGACAACTCCTACATGGGCGTCGCCCGCCGCCCGGATAACAGCCATCGGTTTTCCCTCAGCTCTACAGCAACGCCATCGCCAACGAAGACCCGAAGCTGGGCCAGTGGACGAAGCCGGACATCTACGTAGCCGACGTCCTCTTCGGAGCCGATTTAATCGACGAAATGCTGGTCAGTGATCTGGTGGAGACCCATCGCGGCCTCGAGGCGGCACCTGAGCCGGATCCGGAGGCGGGCTCGTTGAAATTCGTCCGGTGCGTATGCCCGAGGATGGTATTCCTCATACGCCGGGCTACAACTTCATCGATGCCGGAAACGTCATCGAAAGCCGCGGCGGACTCGTATACTTTGTCGTGGACATCGAAGTGGGGCCAGGGGACCTGGTCGACGTCCACCTCGGCTACGATGGTCTGGTGAAGGGGTGGGGGAACGGACGGGAGGTTTTCGAGGGCCCCGGCAGCAGTCCGGCTGTTCAGGACACGACGGCGTTGCGCCTCGAATCCAGGCACGGCGCCAATCATCTTGCCCTTGCCCTCGATACGAGACAGGGCGAAGCGCGGGACATCTCAGCGCGCTGAGAACGTACCTGGGAGTCGTAGCAGCCGCTGCCACCACAGCCCTGAAACAGCCGCCTAGTCGCCCACTCCGCCCGTTTGACAGTGGGCTCGGATAACCACTAGATAGGAAGCATCAACCCTCTCTTGAGGTCATTCTAATGAGCAAAAAACCTCTCATTCACCTGTCGATAGTCACGGCGACCGTCACCGCCTGCTCCGATCCAGAAGAACAATTCAAGGGCTTTGGTAGCGACGACAACTGGATCAAGGAAATCAAGAGCGAACAGATTGAGAACCGCAACAAGATGCTGGCATTCAACCAGTTTCAGTTTGAAGACCGCCGTCCGGAATCAGGCATAGATTTCAAACACCAGACCATGGTCGATCTCCTGAAAACGGGCGGCAGGATTTTCTACTATCGCCACGAGAATGGCCTCGCCATTGCTGATTACGACAACGATGGCTGGCTTGACATTTACTTTGTCAGTCATATCGGCAGCAGCCAATTGTGGCGAAATGTTGGTGGCGGAAAATTTGAGAATGTTACAGAGTCAGCTGGCGTGGGCACTGACGGCAAGATCGCCGCCAGCGCCGGATTTGCTGACTACGACAATGACGGCGACCCTGATCTGTATGTCACTACCACGCGAATTGGCAATATCCTGTTCGCCAATCAAGGTGATGGAACTTTTAGAGACGTGACTGAAGAGGTGGGGCTGGATTCGCACCTTCATTCATCGGCGCCAGTGTTTTTTGACTATGATGGCGATGGCTGGCTCGACCTCTACGTTTTGAATACTGGCAAGTTTACCGGGAGAAAAAAAGACGAAACAGACGGATATTACATTCCCGTCGTCCAGGCGCCGATGTTACATATGCGTGAGGGAACTTTTGAAAGCAACAAGCTCTACCAAAACGTCAATGGCACATTTGTAGACGTCACTGAAAAAGTCGGATTGAGCGATCAGATGTGGTCGGGGGATGCCACTATAATGGACGTCAATCAGGACGGGTGGATGGATCTCTATGTGTTGGACATGCATCGCCGCGACGAAGCTTTCATCAATCAGAATGGAAAATCTTTTCAGCGCATGACGCAAGAGTATTTTCCGAAGAACCCACACGGGTCTCAAGGTATCAACAGCTTCGACTATAACAATGATGGCCTTTTCGATCTTTTTGTCACCGACATGCACGCTGATATGATCTGGGCAAATCCTCGGCGACCGAGCGCGAGGGCCAGTTTTAAGCCCTCTCAAAGAAACCTGAAATCTGATATCGCCGTCTCGCAAGTGCCCAAAGAAAAGCTGAAGCAACACTTCTTGAAGAAGCTAGAGGACAAGCAGGTTATTTGGGGAAACGCCTTTTTTGAGGGTGCCAAGGGCAAGGACGGGGTGTTTTATCGAGAAAAATCCGATGAACTGGGCCTCGAAAACTACTGGCCATGGGGCGTGAGTGTTGAAGATGTCAACGCCGATGGCTTTGAGGACGTTTTTATCACTGCCAGTATGAATTACCCATGGCGGTACTGGCCGAATTCCCTGCGGCTCAATCAGCGAGGCGAGAGTTTTGTCGAGGTAGCTGGCCTCTTGAATATCGAACCACGTAAGGATGAAAAAACAAAGATCCCAATTTTTACCCGCGATTGTGCAACCGAGTACGTCAAGTTCGACTGTGAAGGAAAACACGAAGGTGTTATTACGGTTTTCGGATCGCTTGGCTCCCGCTCGTCAGCGATTTTCGATTTAGATAATGACGGTGATCTCGATATTGTTACCAATGAGAACTACTCTCACCCTCAAATTCTCATAAGTAACCTAGCCGACAAGAAGAGCATCAACTATCTGAAGTTGAGGTTTAGAGGGGTGGAAAACAATCGCAGCGGTATCGGCACAAGAATTGAGGTGGCCTTGCCAGATGGGCAAAAACTTCACCGGGTCTACGACGGCAAATCTGGCTTTATATCTCACAGTGACTATCCTCTTTACCTTGGTCTAGGTGAAAACAACGAGTATTCTTCGATCGAAGTCACGTGGGCCAACGGCAAGAAACAAACCCTCGCTGGCAGCTCGGAAATCAACCGAGTGTTGTGGATTGAAGAGAACTAGCACCAGCCAGTTTTCGCTGCCGGCGAGCGAAGCGGCCAGGCCGACCGCGTCCCCGACCCCCACTCCCGCCATTTCAGTTTTCGTGCTCGAGTTGCGCCCGCTTCTCTCGCGCTTTTGCGTAGTTGGGGTCTTGCTCGAGCACTTTGTCGAAGGCCCGCCGTGCCAGCTGCGGTTCGCCGTAATGCATATACAAAGTGCCCAGTGCGTAGTTGGCCTGAACATCGTCAGGGTCGATCTCGAGACATTGCTGCAGGCTGTATGCCGCCTTGCGGTGTTTGCCCAGCTTCAAGTAAGTCAGGCCCAACTGGTAGTAGGTGTCGCGGTGGTCGGCATCGATGGTTAGCGCTGCTTGGAAGGCGGCTACCGCGGCGGCCCAGGCGCCGCTTTGATAGGCCGCTTGGCCCCGGCCGTAGTGCGCCCGCACCGAGGTAGAATCCAGGTCAAGAGCGCCGGCAAAGAAATGCTGGGCCGAGTCGGGTCTTTCTCTTACAAGATGCGCTTCGCCCAGAAGGCAGCGGACTTCGACGTTGCTGGAATCGAGGTCGAGGGCCCGCGCCAAAACAGCGATGCCTTTGTCCGCAGCATTTTGGTAGAGATGCACCTTGCCCAGGCGGACATAGGCCTGCAGGTGGGTGGAATCGATCTGGATAGCCTGGGTCAAAAGGGCGCTGGCCCGACTCCAGTTTCTTCGTTTGATGTTCTTGACGCCCTCGTTGTAGTGGCGCTCGGCGGTGCTCAGGCGCTTGAAAATTGCCAGTACGGAATCGGCTTGGGCTTGCTGATCGATTTGGGCGTAGGCCTGGCTCAAAAGATAGTGGGCGTTGGCATTGTCGGGCGCCAGGCGGGTGGCCTGTTGCAGGGATTGGACGGCTCGGTGGTGCTGTTCAGCTTTGGTGTGGACCCAGGCCAGTCCGACAAGGGCCGAGACATTGCGCGGCTCTTGGACGAGGATGCGTTCAAAGCCCGCGGCCGCCCCCACCAAGTCGCCGCTGCGGCCGAGCAGGTCGCTGTACCGGTAGCGGGCATCGCTTAGGTCCGGTTGCAGACGCAGGGCGGCGGCGTAGGCTCTTCGAGCCTCTTCGAGGGCGATAAGGGAGCGAAAAGCCTCTCCCAGGCGAAAGTGGTAGTGGGGTTGGTCTGGGGCCAACTCGATTGCTCTTTGCAAGTGAGTAGCCGCTTCGGCGTAGCGGTGTTGGGCATGCAGGGTGGTGCCTAGTGCGTAGTAGTAATCGGCGATGTGGGGATTGAGTTCGATGGCCCGTTCGAAGGCGGCCAGGGCCTGGTCGTGTTGGCTGAGGCGGGCGTGGGCAAGGCCGCGATTGAAGTGAGCTTTGTCCAAAGCAGGGTCAAATGCTATGGCCCGCTCCAACGCGGTGAGGGCTCGGCGCGGCCGGCCCTGCTGCAGTAAAGCGCCGCCGCGGCGGCTGAGCTGGACCGCGCGCCGCTGGTCACTGGTTTGGAGCAGGGAATCGCTCAGGGCACGCTCGAGGCGGTCGGGGTAGACGCGGACCTGCTGGTGGTATTTGTGCCGCACCTGGGCCAAAAGCAGTTGCAGGTCTGTTTCGCTGCGCTGGCTCAACAAAAGGCTGCGGGCACGAGCCTCGGCTTTTTCGTATGGTTGTGGTGCCTGGGTGGATTCGTCGTAGAAAAGTTCGGGATGGTTGCGGTAGAAGCGGCGGATTTCAGCCTCGGAAAGGGATGGATCGCCAACGGTGTTTTTCAGGGCTTCGAGCAGGAGATTTTCGCGCCCGAGGCTGTCGTCGGTCGCTTGGGCTTGTCCCACGGCGCCCGTGGTGTCCAAGCCGCGGGCCCGGGCTTCTAAGAGCAGAAGTCGGCGGTCGATGAGCGCCTGGAGGTATTGGCGCTTCGCGGTTGAATCGCCGGCGACAAAATGGAGGTTTAGTGGAAGTCGTTCGACGTAGGTCCGGAGAGCTGGAGCGGTGATGGAGTAGCTGTCGACCTCGGCGACAACAAGGCCATCGTCAGCGCCGCAGGCGGCGATCAGGCACGTCAAGGCAATGAGAAATAGCCTCGGGGACTGCACTTAATGGATTCCTCCGGGGAGCCCCTTCCGGCGGGTGACTGTAAAAGCGCAAGTACTACACTCTCTGCCGGAGTGTCAAGAGGGCGTCAGGAATTTTATGTCAACAGCTGGAAAAGGTCCGAGCGGATTATCCGCCCCCCTCGCTATGGCGTTGTTCGCTTTGGCAACCTGTTCTCAATCCACTCCACCAGCCAATCTTCCCGCGTCAACCGCAACAGATGCGCATGGCCCTTTTGTCGATATGTCGGCGGCGTGGGGCGTGACCCGTCGCCATATGGGCGGTGGCTCGGAAAAGCGATATATCGTCGAGGCTAAAGGCGGAGGTGCAGCATTGTTGGATGCCGAGGGCGACGGCGATCTGGACATCTATTGGGTCAATGGCGCCCAGCTGGAAGACCCGGGGCAAGGCGGGGGCAATGCCCTCTACCGCAACGACGGCGAAAGGGGCTTTGCCGATGTGGCCACAGCGCAGGGCGCGCCGGGCTACGGCTGGGGAATGGGGGCGCTGAGTGCCGACTACGACAACGACGGCGATGTCGATTTGTATGTCACCTGCCTGCAGCAGAATATCCTCTACCGCAACGATGGCAAAGGGGACTTTGCCGATGTGACGACTCAGGCGGGAGTGGAAGCGCCGGAGTGGAGTACCGGCGCGGCTATGGGAGATTGCGATCTGGACGGCGACCTGGATCTATACGTGGCCAACTATGCCGATTTCGAGTTAGAAGCCATTCGGCCCTTGGGAACGCAGTGGAAAGGCAAAGATGTCTTTGTCGGCCCTTTGAGCTTGCCGGCGGTGCCCGACCTGCTCTTTCGCAATAATAGTGATGGCACCTTTGCCAACATCACCGCGTCCAGTGGGGTCGGGCAAGAGGAACCAGGTTACGGGTTTGGGGTGCTGTTCGCCGACCTCGACAGCGACGGCGATGCCGATCTATACATCGCCAACGACTCGACGCCCAATTTCCTCTACCGCAACAACGGCGATGGCACCTTTTTCGAGATTGGTCTGCAGGCTAATGCGGCCTTTAACGAAATGGGACTGCCCCAGGCCGGGATGGGGGTGGCTTTTGGCGACTACGACAACGATGGGGCGGCCGATCTCTTCGTCAGCAATTTTGAGGACGATTACAACACCCTCTACCGCAATGGGGGGGACGGCACTTTTAAAGACATTAGCTTTGCCGTGGGTCTCGCCCGCACCAGTCTACCCCTTGTGGGCTTCGGAACGGTTTTTATCGACTATGACAACGACGCGGACTTGGATCTCTTTGTCGCCAACGGCCATGTCTATCCCCAGGTCGAGGTGACGGGAAGTCCTACTACCTACGGGCAAGCCAACCACCTTTACGACAACGACGGCGGCCATTTTACCTTGGTGTGGCCGGCGGCAGGGGCGGCCCGAACTGGAGCAGTAAGTCGGGGTGCGGTAGCGGGAGATTTTGACAACGATGGTCGCCTGGACCTCTTCGTAACCAATCTCAACGAGCGGCCGACGCTGTTGCGCAACGTCGCTGTTGGGCAGCACAATTGGCTGGGGCTGTCTCTGGTGGGGGTAGGGGCCAATAGCCAGGGGGTTGGGGCCAAGGTGTACTTGTGGAGTGGGGGACAGCAGCAAAGGCGGGATGTGCTCTGCGGCGACAGTTTTTTGAGCAGCAGCGATCGGCGTCTGCACTTTGGCTTGGGCCAGGCAACAGCAGTCGATTCGCTTCATGTTCATTGGCCGGGAGGGACCCTGCAGCGTTTGACGGATCTGCCAATAAATGCCTATTCAGTGGTCGAAGAGGGGCTCTGAAGCCAAGCCATTTAAGAGTACCGATGGGAAAGGCGAATTCGTGAAAGGCTGGATGTTGTGCTTATTTCTGGGCTTGGCCTGCGTGTCGTCCACAGGTGGCCAGGAGGGAAAGCTTGTGAAACAGGTGGTCTGGGAACTGGACAATCTGGAGACAGTCAGCGGGCATAAAGTGGAAGTGGTGGGCAATCCGAAGGTGATCGTAACAACAAACGGAAAGGCCCTGGAGTTTGACGGCGATGATGACGGCATCTTCCTGCCCACGCATCCCTTGGCCGGCGCCGAGGTCTTTACCGTTGAAGTCATCTTCCAGCCCTACCCGAATGGCCTGAAAGAGCAACGCTTCTTCCACATGCAAGAAGACGACAGCGAAGATCGCGTGATGTTCGAAACCCGCCTCACCGACGACGACTATTGGTTCCTGGATACCTTTGTGAAATCTGGCGAAAACAACTACACCCTCTATGCAAAGGACTTCAAGCACCCCATAGGCCCCTGGTATCACGCAGCAATCGTTTTAGACGGCAAAGAAATGCGTCATTATGTCAACGGCAGATTTGAAATGTCCTGCGACGTCATGTTTGAGGCGCAGACGCAGGGCGGAACATCGCTGGGCGTGCGCATCAACAAGGTGTATTGGTACAAAGGCGCCATCCGAAAAGCCCGGTTCACGACAGCGGTGCTGGAGCCGGAGGCTTTTTTAACGCCTTGAGGATCGGTGTGTCATAGAAGGTGATCATGTGCCCGCAAGCGCGTCAGTACACCCGGATGACGTTGCCCCGCATGCCGGTGAAGGCGTCGACGATCACCCAGAACCCGCCCACCACGAACTGCCCCATGATGATTCCCATGAAAAACGGCTTGGTCTTCTCGTATATGGTTGGACCACCGAACTGCAAAACGATGACCTTGATCAGCCAGGCAAAAAAGATGGAAAGCCAAGTTGCATCCAGCGCCCAGCTCGCACTGGCGGCAAAACCGATGGGGTGGAAGGGCCACCATACAAAAAAGTGGCGGGCAAACATCAAGGCGGCCATAATCAGGCCGCCGGCGCCTGTCCACAGCCACCCCACCAGGTTGGGACCGGTGGGGGCGTTGAGCTTCATGACGGCCAGCTGTGAGGGGGCACGGGCAAAGCCTGTGAAGTACTGGGAATGCAGATTCAGTGCGCCGTCCCGATAGGCGAGGTACACGAGGAAGCAAGCAGAGAGGACCAAGCTGATGAGCAGGGCAGTTGCCATGGCGCTGAACACGACACGTCTGTGCCTGGTCACTTCGCTGCCCAGACGGATGGCATTGGTCATGGGAGCGGTGATGAAGGCGAGAAGATCCCCTCCCCAGGTGAGTGTCATTCCCGTGGCGACCATGCCCTTTATCCCCAGAGCAGGAACGCCGACGGTGGAGATGACAAAACCGGCGGGCACGATGGCTGGGGTGATGGTCGGAATGCCGGCCTCGGCGACGGCTCGAGCCAAGCCGATCCAGATAATGAGAGCTGCGAAGATGAAGAGCGGTACGATCCAGGCGGGAATACCCGTTTTCCACAGGAACACCCACATCGTACCGATCCCGACGAGGAATCCGAAAACGGCGAACCGGTAGGACATGATCTCCCGCGAATCGTCTACGGGGGCGTTTTTGTCCCATGCTTTCCACAGCACTTCTTTGATGTGGGAGCGCCCGGTCCACAGACCAAACAGGACGAGGACGGTGAGGGCGCCCATCATCTGATGGGCAATGATGGCGCCCACGGGGCCCGAATCGGTCCAGTGCCCGAGTTTCTCCGGATTGGTAATGCCGACGATGTTGAAGACGCCGACCTGGATCAAGTGGAGGACGTAGAAGAACCAGAGGCTGAAGGAGATGTTGGAGCCGATGAAGTAGGCGAAACCGAACATCAGGAAGTTGATGCGAAAGCTCAGCGGGACGTGGTCCCGGAAGAGGACCGTGCTGAACTGGGTCATGAGAGCGGGGATGGACTCGAAGTAGTGATGCAACGCATTCGTGCTGTTCAGGCAGAAGGAGAGCAGGAAGCCGCCCCACATTACCGGATTCTTGAAGAACGGCTTGACGATGGAATCGGCTTTTTCGCCAGCCTGAATCATGGCCAGCGGGACCTGAGCCAAAGGGAAAACCAGGCGCTGATGCTCGACCCACTGGCGTCTGAGAATCGCCAGGGAACACAGAAAGGTGAGGTGGAACGCGGCGAAGAAAAGCAGCCATCTCAGCAGCAGTGGTGCCCACAACCCCCATGGGATTTCGGAGCTCGTGCCCTCGTAAAATCCCTTGACTGCATCCGCGTCGAAAAGCACCATCCAATCCTGCAGAAAGGGATGGATGAGCTCGGCCCAGTTGTTTTCCGGCGTGGCGAAGTAGAACGTGCCCGTGATCATGGGCAAGAGCATGCCTACCACGCCGCGGGTTGGGATGGCGGTGGCCATCGTCATCATGATGAAAACGACGATCAGCTCTCCCGGCTTGAGGAGCCACGCCCGATTTAGCACTCCAAGGACAACCTGAACCGTGAGCAGAAAAACGAAGAAGAGGAAGAAGGCGGCGGGGGTACAGGCACTCAGACCCAGGCGGGAACCCTGGATGACCATGCCGCCGTAGGGGACGGCGATGGCGATAGTTGCTGCCATCAGGCATCCGACGATGAAGCCGCGGGGTGTAATCGACCACATGTCGCCCTGTCTCGGCTCAGATGCCTCCAAGACGGCTTGGGCCCGTTGTGTCTGATCTTTCATCGAAAGCTAGCGCATGGTTTGTCTCGCGATGATATCTGATGCAACCATCCCCGCGAATGCCTTGGTCGTGAAAGACGTACAGGTCCCGATTCTCCAGCGGCATGTCCAGCCAAGCACCACCATGATCGTGACTTTCGGCGATGTCGATGCAGGCCTCGGTGACGGCGACGATGCCGATGGTCCTCCGCCCGTTTTCGTGCGCGTCAATCAGGTCTTTGAGGATGTGGCAGTGCATCACGACCGTGTGGGCGAAGTGCAGGGCCGCCATGGGTCGCCGATGATTGTGTGCCCTATTGTTGCCCTTGCCGCCCGGCAGACGGCGTCGAAGGAGCGCAGCGCGCCGGCGTCGAAGAGGGTAGCCGGATTGTCATTGCGGTGCAAGACAGCCTTCTATCTACAGCTGCGTGCTTCCGCCCTGAGGAGTGGCCGGTCGGTCATCAGCTTCTCGGCGCGGCAGGCGCTCGAAACTGTCCTCGTCCTCGGTGATGAGGATCGATTGGTCAACTGCGACTTCGCGGCAGGTCTGGAGCCGATCGCTCGTCGCCAGTAGACCTCCAGCACCTCGATATGCGTGCCTTTCCGAACCCGATCACCTTGCATGAATGGGGTCGTTCCGAAGCTCCCGCGGCTGTTGAGGTGATTGTACACCGAAGGGCGCTTCTACCGCCCGGATTTCGCAGCGGATGCGCGCCCCGACCCCCGGCCGGTTCGACTCCACACCCGCAAGCCGCGTTTTGATCCGATTGTTGTCGAACTATGGATTCTCGACAGCGCGTTCCCGAACGCGTCTCCGGTGAAGCCGCCCCCCATCTGAATGCAGATGTACTGGTTACCGCCTTAGTCGAGGTCTGTGAAGGGGACTCCATGGCCCTTCTGCAGGTGGCCGAAGCCGCCAGCCATGGTCACGTCCGCTAAAACGGTCCTTCAAGGGTTGCGGTACATCACATTCGGTATCGCCTCGTACCCCGGGTGGGCCGTGCCCTGGTAGAAGTCGAGGCAGCCGTCGTTGGCAAGGTCGCCGAAGTTGCAGCCCATCGGCAACGTCATCAAGGTCATGCCATGCTCGGGGGGACGTTCCGGAAGCCCCCCTTGCCGTCTCCGCGCTGTAGAGGTGGGCAAGCTCAACCGGATGTTCCAACCCGAGGTTCTGGCGGCGACCAAATCGGAGGAGGTTACATAGCTCGACACCCACAGGTCCAAGGCGCCATCGTTGTGATAGAGCCGGTTCTCTCCGTGGCCAGATCCCGCAGAACAGGCAAGCGAGCGCGCGGACCGGAGTCGGCCAAGCGGGGGAGTTGGCGCAAGGCCGGTGCCTGAAACTCACTGACCTTGCTGTCGAACACGGATGTCCTGGCGGCAACGGCGGCAAGGAGCGCCACCATCATATCGTGCCCGGCTTTCCCGGATTCCCCGCCGGCTCTTCGGCGCGGCGGAAGCGAGAAACCAACAGAGCACCGACGAGATTCTAGAGCTGTCGAGGAAAAGCGACCATGCCGACCCCCATCCAGTGTCAATTTTCGTGACCTTCTTGCGGGCCGGCGGATACATAAAACGAAACAAGCGACCCGGTTTTCCGGATCGCTTGCTCTCCATGGAGATGGTGCACCCAGAGGGATTCGAACCCCCAACCTCCTGATCCGTAGTCAGGTGCTCTATCCAATTGAGCTATAGGTGCACGCCGCGCTTTTCGCGCAAGTCACAGTGGGCACTCAAGTTAGGCGATGGCCCCGCCGCCGTCAACCGGTGCCGAGGGCCTCGAGATACTTGTACCCGCTTCCGGTGTTGAAGAGCACGACGCGCTCGCCTGGGTCGATGAACCCTTGCTCCTTCAGGGCGACGATCCCGGCCAGGGCAGCGCCCCCTTCCGGGGCGGCGAAGATGCCGGTGAGCCGCGCCATCCGGTGCGTCGCCTCCACCAGCTCGCCGTCGCTCACGGCGATGGCGGTACCGCCGCTCTCCCGTATCGCCCGCAGCATCAGGAAATCGGCGACCGCGGCCGGCACCCGCAGGCCGGAAGCTATCGTCGAAGCATCTTCCCAGGGCCGCGCGCCGTCGGTTCCCTCTTCGAGGGCGCGCACGATCGGGGCACATCCGGAGGCCTGCACCGAGATCATGCGCGGCCTGGCGGAGCCGATCCAAGCGAGCCGTTCCATCTCGTCGAACGCCTTCCACATGCCGATCAGTCCAGTGCCCCCCCCGGTGGGGTAGACGATCGCGTCCGGCAGCTGCCAGCCGAGCTGCTCGGCGAGCTCGTACCCCATCGTCTTCTTCCCCTCGACCCGGTACGGCTCCTTCAGGGTCGCGAGATCGAACCACCCTTCCGCTTCCTTGCGCTCGGCGACGATGCGGCCGCAGTCGGTGATCAGCCCGTCGACCAGCTCGAGGCGGGCACCGCAGGAGCGGCACTCGATCTGGAACGCGGCCGGGGTGTCGGCCGGCATGAACACGTGCGCCTCGAGACCGGCTGCCGCGGCGTACGCCGCAAGGGCCCCGCCGGCGTTGCCGGCCGTCGGTATGGCGAGGGCGCGGGCCCCGCGGGCGGCCGCGGCGGTGACCGCGGCGGAGAGGCCGCGCGCCTTGAACGACCCTGTCGGGTTCGCCGATTCGTCCTTGATGTAGATCTGTCGCAGTCCGATCTCCGCCCCGAGGCGCCCGGCGCGGCACAGCGGAGTGAATCCCTCACCGAGGGTCACGATGTCGTCCCCCGGACGCAGCGGCATGACTTCCCGGTAGCGCCACATGTCAGCGGGTCGGCCGGCGAGGCTGTCCCGCTCCCAGGAGGAGGCGACCGCGTCGAGGTCGTAGCGCGCCAGCAGCGGGGCTCCCGCCGCGGAGAGGTTGTGCAGCTGGCCGGCGTCGTACCGCTCTCCCGTGCGGGAGCATTCGAGGTAGGTGAGGCTGTTCACCGGTAGAGTCCCTTCTGGAGTATGTAGGATTCGACCGGACCGGGAACCAGCCAGCGGATCGAGCGACCGGCGCGGATGCGTTCGCGGATGCCGGTGGAGGAGATGTCGATTTCGGGGGTTTCGACGAGGGTCACCCGGCGGGCAAGGGGCGAAGCGGAGGGCGGAGCGCCGGAGCGCGAGCCGGCGACCACGGTGCAGAGCTCGAAGATGCCCTCCAGATCGTACCAGGTATCCAACTCGGCGACGTTGTCGGCGCCGAGAAGAAGGAAAAGCTCGCTGCCGGGGTATTGCTGCTGAAGCTGACGCAATGTCTCTACGGTGTAGGATTTTCCGGGGCGGTCGATCTCGATCCGGCAGGGCTCGAACCCCGGGGCCCCGGCAAGGGCGGCGCAGACCATCGCCCACCGGTCTTCAACCGCAAGCAGACCACCGTCCCTGTTCTCCTTGTGGGGCGGGTCGGCAGCTGGAACGAAAAGCACCCGGTCGAGAGCGAGGTGTTCTCTCAGGAACTGCGCCAGCAGCAGGTGGCCGGTGTGAATCGGGTCGAAGGTCCCGCCCATCATTCCGAGGCGCGGCACGATTCACTCCGCGACGGCGTTGCCGATTTCCTCCAGCCACTTCTCGACCTTGCGCCGCAGCTCCTCCTCCTGGCACTGCTCGACGATCTCGTTCCAATGCACGCGCGCCGACGAAAGATCTCCCTCGCCGCGGTCGATGTCGCCGAGCATCGCCCTGCCCCAGTAGTACCAGCGCGTGTCCGGATAGGTGAGCAGGAGATCCTCGTAGCAAATGCGCGCGGCCTCGAGATAGTCCTGCTTCTGGTAAAACCGGCCTGCGAGATACTGCTTCTTCGCCAGTTGCGAGCGGCAGGAGACGATGCGGCTGCGGGCCTCTTCCAGCAGCGGGCTTTGGGGGTTGTCTTCGATGAAACGGCGGAAGTGCGTCAGCGCTTCGTAGGTCTCCTTCTGATCGTGCTCCGGGCTGCGCATCTGCATGAAGTGCGACTCGCCGATCTGGAACTGGGCGCGTTCTACGAAACTGCTGTGCGGGTAGGATTCGACCAGCCGCTGGTACTCGAAGACGGCGTTGACGAAGTCCTCCATGCCGAAGTAGGCCTCGGCGAGGTGGAACTGGGCCTCGGCGACCAGGGCGGAGCCGGGGAAGTTGCTGACCACCCGCTGGAACATCTCGACCGCCTGCAGGTAGCGCTTGCGCTCGAGGGCCTGCATGCCCTCCTGGTGGTAGTATTCGACTCCCCTCAGCGGTTCCTCCTTCTTTCCCGCGCAGCCCGAGAGCAGAAGGGCCGCAAGGGCGGCAACACGGAGGAACCGCAGGACCCCGCGTGGGCGGCTCTGCGGCTGGGAAGGTCGGAGCCCCATCAGCGATTGGAGAAGAACAGGTAGACGAGGGTGCCGAGAACGCTGGAGACGATGGCCGGTTCGACGAAGCGTCCCCAGTTGCGCTCTTCGAGCTCCAGGTCGGCGAAATCGTAGGTTGCGTTTTCCAGCACTTCCAGACGGTTCTTCGGTATGGAGTCGCGAATCTGGGAGGTCGCCTCGTGCTGCCAGACCAGCTCCCCGCCGGAGACCAGGCGCAGGCCGAGGGTTATCCGGCAGCGGCGCCATACCTCGCCCCCGCGGAGTCCGGACCAGCCCGAGAGGCTGAGGTCGACGATCCGGTAGGAGAGAAGGGGCGATTCCGGGGCCGCTGCCGAGGTGTCGACCGCGACGGTGAAGTTCCGCTCGAGCAGTTCCCCTGTCAGACAGTGTTCGACGACCCAGTTGGCGTCGTGTTCCGACTGCGCCGTCACTAGGACCGGGAGTTCCCAGTCGGTCTCCGAGTGAAGGGAGTCGAGGCCTGACAGGCATTCGGCCACGGCTTCATCGGCTGCCTGGACCGCCAGATCGATGTTGGTGGGAATGTAGGTCGCCGCGGCGATATCGACGCCCGGAGCGACTAGCCAGGCCCCGGCCAGCAACAAGAGGGATGCGATGTTCACGGGCCCTCGAGGTACCTCATTTCCTTGCTGGCGGCCCCGATGTACTCACTGTCCGGGTATTCGTCCAGGAGTTTCCGGAAGGCGCTCAGGGCGTTCTCCTTCTCCCCGAGGGCCAGGTAGCAGCGGGCGATCTTGAGCTGGGCGTCGTCGGCTTTCTCGGTCTCCATATAGCTGAAGACCTTGGTGAATTCGGCCAGCGCCAGGCGGTATTCCCCCAGGCCGTACTGGCACTCCCCCATCCAGTAGCGGGCGTTGTCGCTCCATTCGCTGTTCGCAGCCCGCGAGACGATTTCGCCAAAGCCGGCGAGCGCCGCTTCGTACTGGAGGTCGCCGTAGAGCTGGTAGGCCCGGTCGTAGGCGCCCTGGACATCGAAATTTTCGCTGCCCGGGACTACAGGAACCGGTTTCGGTTCCGTGGTGACTGGGTAGTCGGTCCGCCCTTCGGGCGGGGACTCCAACCGTGCGTACCCCTCCTCGAGCCTCTGCAGGCGCTCGGCGAGCGCCCTTTCGCGGTCGTAGGAAGATTCGACCGCCCGTTTCAGCGCCTCGATCTCCTCGCGTATCTCGGCGTCGGAGGTCTCCATGCGCTGCGACATTTCGCTGCCCGGGGCGGCACAGGCGCAAAGCGCGGCAACGGCGAGGAGGAGAAAAGACCGGGTTGGACACCGGTCGGTGAGTCTGATCATGTGTATATCCGTGCTTTCGGCGCGAAGGACGGCTTCGGTCCGGTCTCCCCGAAATCGCTGCCGCTGACTGCGTGAATGTGGAACTCGAACTCGGGAAAAATATAAAGCAAACGGTGAGGCCGGGGCGGACGTCCCTACCTGATCGCTCTGCCCGCTTCGGCCAGCTTCGCCAGTGCCCTTGACGCCTTGGAGGCCCAGGGAGTTCCGGGATGATCCCGGGTCAGCCGGGTGTAGAGGCCGTTTGCCTCGACCAGGCGGCCCAGTACCTGGTAGCACTGGGCGATGAGGTATATCCGCCTCGGAGCGCCCTCGCTCTTCGGATTCGTCGCGACCGCTTCCTCGAGGACGGCGATCGCCCGGCGAATCTCTTCCCGTCCCGGGTACCGTTTCGCGCCCCGGAAAAACAGCCTGTCGAGCAGACCGATCTCCTGCCTGGCGGGGGGAACCCCAGCGCTCGAGACCGTTTTTTTGAGCCTGCGTTCCTCCTTCACTATCTCGTCGACCTGGGTCCAGATCGCGTGGAGCCATTCCTCGTCGATACTCACGGTCCCGGAGACCTGCGGCCGCGGCCGCAGGGGAGTTCGCTTCTCGCCGCCGGAAGGCTGTTCCGCGGCGAGCGCTGCCGGCCCGGTCAGAAGTGCCAGGGCGAAGCAGAAGAACCACGGCGCGGATTTCACGAATCGCTTCCTCTCTTTCGGCTGCCGCTGAAAGCGGCCTGCAGCGGGGGCGGCGAACCGCCGGACGCGGCGGCGGATCGCGATTTTGTACTACCTCCGGTCAAAACCCGGCTCCTCCGAGGAACTCGAACAGCTCGCGGTAGGAGTCGTCGAGCTGCACCACCTCGTCGAATATCATGGACGCGGTCTCCCGCTCTCCCTTGAGATAGTAGGCGATGGCGACGTTCATGCGCACCGCGGGCCTGTCGGCGATTTCGAGGGCCTCGCGGAAAAGGGCGAGCGCCTCGTCGTAGCGGCCCTGTTTGGTCAGCGCGACCCCCTTGGCGTTGAGAGCATCCTCGTGGTCCGGCTTCATTTCCAGGACGCGGTCGAACATCTGCACCGCCTTCTCGAGGTGGTTGGCGCGCATGTAGGCGACGCCGGCTTCGTAGGCCCCCTCCGGGTTGCCGAGTGAGGAGACCGACCCGAGGACGATCCGGTCGGCGCGCTTGTCGAAGGAGGCCGTGTCGCGGGAGAGCAGCCGGGAGACAGCCGCTTTCGCGGGCAGCTCGGGGGCGACCGGGGCCAGCACCGCGGGTTTGTAGGTCTGCATCCACCTGGCCACGTAGGTCTCCGAGATCAGGTCGCGCACCTTGAGCCGCTTGTACTGGGCAGCCCCCGTTTCCCAGGCCTCGCTGAAGGTCGATCCGAGCATCGTCGTCTCCACCGGGATCCAGATGCGGCCCTCCCACTCGACGTATTCGGCGCGGCTGACGAAGTGATCCCCGACTTCTTCGGGAAGGACGCCGCTGTCGAACATCAGGTAGATGCGGCCCCTGCCCGGCTCGCTGCTTTCGAGAAAGGCGGTGTCGATCCCCAGGTTTTCCAGCAGCGACGCGTAGAGTACGGTGAGGTCGTCGCAGTCGCCGGTACCGCCGCCTTCGGGAAGGTTGAGCAGCTCGCTCGGGTACTGCATGGTGTCGAAGATCGTGCGGTCCTCGGAGACGTTGGCGAACGGCGTCTCGGGGTTGGCCTCGTAGCGGATCCCGTAGGCGCCCATGGCGTCGAACAGCACCGCGGCCATGCCGATGTTCGAGTGGTTGAACTTGCCGGCCAGCAGTTCGCGGTAGCGCTGTACAAGGCCACGCGCCACCGCGGCGACGGCGATGTCGGCAGGGGTGACGAAGGCTGCCGCCATCCCTTCGACGTTCCAGCTCAGCTTCCCCTTGCCGGCGAGGTAGACGCGCTCGAGCCGTTTTTCGACCAGGTAGTTCTGTTCGTGGCGGGTGTAGCGCACCCGCACGACCGGGGTGACGTAGTTGTCGAAATAAGCCTCCGGCCTGTTGAAGAGCTCCTCGTCGAAGTCCGCCTCGAAGCGGTATTTCTCCGTGCTCTGCGGCGGCAGCTCGATCTTCTCGGTGTGCGCCGCGGCCATCGCCTTGGGAAGCATCAGCGCGACGATGACGGTTATCGGCTCGGAGGCGGAGTTGGAGAGCACGACCTCGAAGAAGTCGGTCTCCCGGTAGTGCCGGTACAGCGAGCGGAAGACCGGTCTCGGACGAATGCCCGCATCCTTGATGCCGACGGCGTTCGGGTCGTACTCAAGCGCCACGGAGACGTAGTGGGTCGCGCCGAGGACGGGGGGGTTCTCGTAGGCGTAATCGAGCTGCACGTAGCGGTTTTTCAGGCCGAATCCCGCGTTGATGGAGGTCGCCTGTCCGCGGCTTTCCGGGGTCTCTATCTCGGACTTCAGGCCGGCGCGCAGCGCCAGCTGCCGGCTGACCCAGTACTCGGCGCCAGCGCGGAAGTGGTCGTCGAGGTCGGCCGCCAGCGTCAGTCCCCCCAGCGGGGGTTTGTAGGCGAAGCCTAGGCGCAGGTGGGTGGACAGTATGTCCTCCCTGAAGCCGCTCTCGTGCTCGACCGCGGTGCCGCCGATATCCTGGACGGCAAGCCCGAAGCTCAGACCCGCGGTCACGGGGATCAGCAGACCGGCGTCGAAGCCGAAGCCGCTCGCGTCCATCGCCGTGGCGCCGTCGAGGCTGGCCCTCTGGCCGATGTAGCGAGCCGTCACGCCGACGGCGCTGTCGCCGATGTAGCGCCGCCGCTCGATGTCGTTGCGGTACCCGTAGGCGAAGCCGAAGCGGTTCTGGCTCGCCTCGAGTCCGAGTCCACCCTCGACGTCGTCGAAACCGCGGTGGAACCAGTCGGCCCCGAAGGCGTGGCTCTCGGTGAGAGGCAGCACGTAAGACAGGTAGGATTCGCGCAGGCCCAGACCGAAGCGGTCGGCGTAGGAGAGTCTGACCTGCTGGCGCTGCAGGGTGGCGATAGCCGCGGGGTTCCAGTGGATCGCGGTGGCGTCGCTGGCCGCGGCGACGAAGGCGCCGCCCATGGAAATGGCGCGCACTCCGATGTCGGGCTGCCTGGATGCCGCCCCGTACAGGGGGGCGCACAACAGGCAGAGAGCCGCGGCCGCGGCAGCCAGCCGCTCTGACCATGTCATTGCCGCGGCCACTACGGCTCCTCGATGGTGATGCTGTCGCCGCCACGCACGTTGCCGACGATCATCGGGACCTCGTTTCCCGGGAAGCGGACCTGGACGTTGTAGGGCCCTGCAGGGGCCCCGAAGATCACTTCCGGAGCCCCGGGGCCGGGCAGCATCTGGGTGAAGGAGACCAGCGTGTCGGTGACGGCGTCGAAAAGGCGGACCTGCGCCCCGAGCCCGAAGAAGTTGATGCCGCCGGCGCCGGGGCCCTTGCCGCGCACGTGCACCTTGATGAACGCAGAGCCTCCGGTGGCGTTCCGGAACAGACGGTTCCCCAGGGCCGCGCCGTTGGTGAGGTAGAGATCGGGAGCCCCGTCGCCGTCGATGTCCCCCCGGCTGACCGACAGGTGGGAGGAGCCGATTGTCGGCAGCCCGGCTTCCGCCGTAGCGTCGCGGAAGGTGCCGTCTCCGTTGTTGGCGAAGAGTACGTCTGGCAGCTCCAGCTCGGCGCCGTTGGCGAGGAAGAGGTCGAGGTGGCCGTCGCCGTCGAAGTCGAGCCATGCCGACATGGCGGTGAGGAACCCGGAGCCGCTGCTGCGCACTCCGGCGGCGGCGGCGACGTCGCTGAATCGGTCCTCCCCGTCGTTGCGGTACAGGTTGTTTGCGCCGACGTTGGCGAGGTGCAGGTCGAGGTCGCCGTCGTTGTCGAAATCCCCCCAGGCGCCGGTCTGGCCGATCTCGGTGTTGTCCACCGTCGCCGCGCAGGCGATCGCCGCGAACTCGCCGCCGGCGTCGAGGTCGTTGCGGAAGAGGCCGTTCTCCTGCTCGCGGTTGACGGTGTAGAGGTCGATGTCGCCGTCGTTGTCGTAGTCGACCCAGGTCAGCCCGCCGGTGTCGCGCTGGTCCCCGGTCCCCAGGCCGGTGGTCGGCTCCAGGCTGCCGGCGTCGTTGCGGTAGAGCTCGTTGGCGTGGTAGAACTTGCCGATGTAGAGATCGAGGTACCCGTCGGTGTCGTAGTCCCCCCAGGCCGCCGAGGTCACGCTCCCGCGCCTGGTGAGGTCGACCATTGCGCGGGCCCTGCCGACCTCGGAGAAGCTGCCGCCGGAGTTCTCGTAGAGGAAGTCCTGGGCGAAGAAGTCGGCGACGTAGAGGTCGAGGTCGCCGTCGTTGTCGAAATCTGCCCAGGCGGCCGCGACGCTGTCGCCGTCCTCGTCGACTCCAGCAGCCGCGGCGACGTCGGCGAAGGTGTCGTCGCCGTTGTTCGCCAACAGGGCGTTGGCGGCCCCGCGGTTGGCGACGTAGAGGTCGAGGTCGCCGTCGCCGTCGAAATCCCCCCAGGCACCGGTAGTACCGCGGAAGCCGACCGCGCCGCTCGCTTCGGTGACGTTGGTGAAGGTCTGCCCCGATGCGGGCGACACCGCCGCCATCAAGAGCGCCGCAAGGATCCCCCGGGCCGCCGCGCTCATCGCACCACCGCCACGATTTTTTCCGACTGCATGTCGCCGCCGCTGACGACGACGACGTAAAGGCCGCTGGCGACCACCTTGCCCTCCTTGTCCCGGCCGTTCCAGGTCAGCGACTGGCGCCCGGGGGCCATCGGCCGGTCGCGGGCGATCACCCGCTCGAGGCGCCCGGAAGCGTTGTACACGCGGACGGTTACGTCGGCAGCCGCGGCCAGGTCGAACGAGATGTCGGTCTTGTCGCGCAGCGCCCCGCTTCCTCCGGCAGGGGCGAAGGCGCGCGGCTGGCAGTCGATGCCGTCGATGGCCGCGGCCCCGGCAGTCGCGGTGAGGTCTTCGAAGATGCCGTAGGTCCCGAAGTCCTCGACCGAGGTCCGCACTTCCCGCTCGGCGGGGACGGAAGTGCCGCCGACCCGCGTCCATTCGCCGTCGACGAGGCGGAAAATCGCCAGGCGCGAGGTGTCGCGTCCCTCGACATCGCCGGCTTCGTAGCGCAGGGTCAGGGTCCCCGGTTTGCGCAGAACCCCGTCGCCGGCGTCGATTTCGAAGGCCTGCCCGACAGGGGTGAGGTCCCGGGAACGGGCGTCCTCGGCGCCGGCGTCCGCCAGCCGCCGGATGGCGATCTCACCGCTGCCGCCGGCGAGGGCATTGGGGGGCAGGTAGAGCTCGAGCCTGCGGTCCGCGGTCGCGAGCAGGCCGCCGCTGGCCGTCTCGGTCAGCCGCGGGGCGGTGCGAAACGCGAACTCGAAGCCGCGGTCGGCGAGCTCGCCGAAAACTTCGGGGCCGACGCTGACCCGGTATTCCGTGAACGGCCGTAGCCCTCCCCGGGGCGCGAAGCTGACCACCTTGAAACCGGAGTCGATGGCGAAGCCGGTGATAGCCGTCACCTCGAACCCCGCCTCTTCGCCCCCAGGCACCTCTTCGAGCTGCCGCGCCAGCAGGGTGAACCCGCGTCCGTCCCGCACCGCGACGGGAAGCGAGAACTCGATGCGGATCTCCTCGGTGGTGATCGACACCCCTTCGGCATCGGCCTGCGGGGACGTCGCCACCACCGCGGGCAGGTCGGTGTTGAAGCTCCAGGTGAACGGCCCGGCATCGGCCCCGCGCGGCCCCCGCACCCGGGGCAGGACCGCGGCCTCGTAGGAGCTGCCGGAAAGGAAATCGACCTCCGGCAGGTTGACCTTGTTGGCGGCCTCGTCGTAGAGGAAGTCGCCGTCGTCGAGCTGCAGCGGCTGCCCCGACCTGCCGAGTCGGAAGTTGCGCGAATTCATCACCAGGCCGGCGTCGATCGGGGCGGTGAACAGGACCTCGACGCGGCGCCTCCCCGCGGCGATCGAAGCGCCGTCCGCGGGATCGGTCGAGGCCACGGAAGGGACGACCGTGCTGAAGCTCCACCGCGTCTCCGCGCCCGCCCGCGGCCCGGCGATCGCCGCGGACAGGATTACCGTGTAGGCCGAACCCGCCCTGAGGCCCGTCGCAGGGGTAAGGGTCACCGTTCGCGTTCCGGGGTCCCAGGAAGGCTCCTCGAGTGCCTCCGGGCTTCCCTCCAGAAGCAGGCGCCCCCCCCCCTCGGCGCTAAGGGCGGCTTCGTCGATCGGGTTGTCGAATACCGCTGTTATCTCGCGGGTGGCGGTGGCAACGGCGTCGTCGCCGGCTGCCGGATTGAGCCCCGTCGCCACCGGGACTGCGGTCTGGAAATTCCACGAGATCGGCCCGCTACCGGACAGCTGCCCGGTGACGTCCGTGGCGATCTCGACGCTGTAGGAGCTGCCGACCTGCCACCCTGCCTCGGGGGCCAGCGCATAGGTGCCGGGATCGCGCTCGGCCGGGTCCCCGGAGCGAAGCGCCACCGGCTCTCCTTCCCGCAGGAGCCGGAAGTTGTCGCGGGTAATCTGGTCCGGGTCCAGGGAGACGCTGAAGGTCACGGTCGCCTCGGCGAGGTCGACACCGACGCCTGTTTCCCCGTCGGTCGGACGGGTCTCCAGCAGCTGTGGCGCCGCGGTCGTGAAGCTCCAGCGGAAGTCTCCCTGGTCGAGAAGGCGCAGCGGACCTGCGAGGGAGCCGTCGAGGATGACTTCGTAGCGGCTTGCGGGCACGAGACCCCCGGCGACCGCGAAGGAGAGGGAGTTGCCCTCGGCGTCGAACAACGGCGTTTCGGCGAGGTCGAGCGGGTCTTCTTCGCTCAGGACCTGCACCGTTCCGGGCGCATCGAGGGCGCTGGCCGCCAGGGGGCCGTCGAAGACGGCGGTGATCCGCTCCGTGGCGGGATCGACGCCCTCGGCCCCGTCGGCAGGGCTGGTCTCCAGCAGTTGCGGAACCGCGGTGGCGAAGCTCCAGCGGAAGTCTCCCTGGCCGAGCAGTCGCAGCGGACCGGCGAGGGAGCCGTCGAGGATGACCTCGTAGCGGCTTCCGGGCTCAAGGCCCCCCGCGAGCGCAATGGAAAGGGAGTTGTCGTCGGGGTCGAACATCGGCGCTTCGGCGAGGTCGAGGGGCTCCCCCTCGCGCAGGACCTGCACCGCTCCGGGCGCGTCGAGGGCGCCGGCCGTCAGCGGGCCGTCGAAGACGGCGACGATGCTTTCCGTGGCGGGATGGACGCCCTCGGCCCCGTCGGCAGGGTTGGTCTCCAGCAGCTGAGGCACCGCGGTGCTGAAGCTCCAGCTCATGGTGTCGGCGAGCCGGTTGCCGGCCAGGTCCCGAACGGAAGCGGAGACCTCGACCGTGTACAGCGTACCCGGAAGCAGGCCACCCTCCGGGGTCAGCACGGCGACGTGGGTCTCCGGGTCGTACGTGGCCGCCAGCGGAGTCGTCGCCGACTCGCCCGAGCGGAGTGAAAAACTCCGTTCATCGACGGTCGTCTCGTCGATCGGCTCGGAGAACCGGACCATCAGCACGGACGTGGAAACCGGAACCTTCCCGGCACCGGAGGCCGGTTCGAAGGCGACGGCCTCGGGGGCAACCGCGTCCACCTCGAACGCATCGGCGAGATCGACGGGAATCAACTCGTTCCCCTTGCCGTCGAGCACTCCGCGCACGGAGATCGTCGCCGTGCCGGAGGGCACGCCCGCGGCGATAGTCAGCTCGCCGCTCCAGGTGCCGCCGGTGAACTGCACCTGCTCGAAGTCGAGGGTAACCGAGCCGACCGCGGCCTGCACGGTGGGCGCCGTCGAAGCATCGATGCCGGAGTGCTCGTCAATAAACTCCAGGGCCAGGGTGATGGTCTGATCCAGACCCACCAGCTGCCGGCTGGTACTGTGAGCGCCGAGAACGGGGGGCATGGCATCCATGACGAATCGCCGCTCGGGGCTCCACCCGGAACGGGCGAATCCGGCGTCCACCGCCTGGATCGACCAGAAGTAGGTGCCGCTTTCAAGGCGGACGAGGGTGCGCTCGGTCCGGTGACCGTTGTTTCCGGGGCCCACCTCCCCGAGGCCGGAAATCACCTCGTTTCCCCGCGAGGTGGTCCCGACCCGCAGGTTGTAGGTCAGGCTCTCCGGTGGAGGGGCGCCGTCATCCCCGGAGGCCTGCCAGCTCAGGACAACCCCGCCGGAGTCGTCGTCCGCCTCGAGCCCGGATGGGTTGCGCGGGGGGAAGTTGGGGTTGAACCGGGCGGTGAGGTTCTCGTTGATGGCGCTCAGGGGAGAGCCGGTGGCGCCGCGGCCGGCGGAGACCAGGTCGAGGTCGCCGTCTTCCTCGATATCGGCGAAAGCCGCGGCGCTGAGTTGAACACCCTGGAGCGCCTCCAGGGCGACCTGCTCGAACGGCCCTCCGGCGCCGGTGCGGTCGATGGTGTTCTCCCATATCTGCAGGATCGCCTGCGACCCGTCGTTGCCGGCGATGACGACGTCGAGGTCTTGGTCGTTGTCGTAGTCCCCCCAGGCGAGGTCGCCGTCGCGAATGCCGGGCAGGCCTGCGCCCGCGGCCTCCGTGAAGCTGCCGCCGTCGTTCTCCCAGAGCGTCGCCGCCATCCCGCCATCCCCGATCCCGGCAGCGAGCAGATCGGGGTCGCCGTCGCGGTCCCAGTCCCCCCAGGCAAGGTCGCTCGACTCGAGCCCGGTCAGGGACAGCATGACCATGCCCGGACCGGAGCCGTCGTTGAGGTAGAGCCGCAGCTCCGGGGTGCCCGCGGAACTGGTTCCGGTCACCGCGAGGTCGGAATCACCGTCGCCGTCGGCGTCCGCCCACGCCGCCTCGCCGTCGTGCAATCCGACGAGGTCTTTCTGCGCCTCGGCGAAGCCGCCTTCGCCGTCGTTTAGCCACAGCTGGGTGTGCGACCGGGTCGCGCCGTCGATGTCGCTGCCCAGGCCCATCAACACCAGGTCGAGGTCGCCGTCACTGTCGGCGTCTCCCCAGTCGGCGGAGCTGAGAGAGAGATCCGGGAAGGCGCCGGCGCGCTCGAAACTCACCTCCCCGCCGAGTACATCGGTAGCGAACAGCTCGCTGTGGGGGGTCCCGAAGCCGTCCTGGCCGGTGACGACGAGATCGAGGTCGCCGTCGTTGTCGTAATCCCCCCAGGCCAGGTCGCCGTTGCGCAGCGGAGTGATTCCCGCCCCGAGGTTCGGCCGCAGCTCGCCGGCTTCGTTGACGTAGACCAAGGTGCGGGCTTCGCCGCTGCGGTTTCTCCCCATGACTGCGAGGTCGGCGTCCCCGTCGTCGTCGATGTCGCCCCAGGACATCGACGCTTCCTCGAGATTGCGCAGACTCTGGTCCGAGGAGACGAGATCCTCGACGACAAAGCTGCCCTCGGTGGAGAAGGGCGAGCGCGCGAAACCTCCGTCGACCGCCTGCACGGACCAGTAATAGCGGTTCGGGGGCAGCGAGCGCTCGAGGACGTAGCTGGTCCTCAGCCCGGCGTTGCCCGGCCCCGGCGGCAGGCTGCCGGAGAGCACGTCGCCGCCTCCCGGCCGGGTGCCGATGCGGAGGTTGTAGGAGAGTGCCTGCGACTCGACGTCCTCCCCCGCCGGCCAGCTGAACAGGGCGCGGGTGCTGGTAACCTGCACCGGGTTGAGCGTCGCGGGAGCGGATGGATCGCGGTTGGGGGTGGCGACGCCCCGGTTGCCGTAGAGAACGGTGCGCCGCTCGCCCGACTGATCGACCCCGCTCAGCAGCAGGTCGACGCGGCCGTCGCCGTCGTAGTCGCCCCATACCGCGGTGCCCCCGGCGAGGCCCTCGAGGTTCTCGACCGCCCCGGAAGTCACCGTTCCGCCGTCGTTGTCGAACACCTGGGTGCGGTGGTCGGACAGCAGGGTGCGGCCCGACACGGCGAGGTCCTGGTCGCCGTCGTTGTCGTAGTCGACCCAGGCGAGCTGCCCGTCGACGGTCTGGAAAGGATTGAGGGAAAACCCGTCGTCGAGCCCGAGGGTGCCCGCCGGCCGGTTGCGGTATAGCAGCAGCTTCACCGCCCACGAATCGCCGCGGCCGGAAAGCGCCAGATCGAGGTTCCCGTCGTTGTCGTAGTCCGCCCAGGCCAGCGATCCTCCCTTGACCCGGGGCGCCGCCGCAACGCTGACGTCGAGCTCGAGGTCGCCGACGGGATCGTTCCTGTAGAACTCGGTGATGCGGGTGACGTTGTCGGAGATGACGTTCTCCCCGGACAGGGCGAGGTCGAGGTCGCCGTCGTTGTCGTAGTCCGCCCAGGCGAGGTCGCCGTTGTGCACGTTGACGAGGGCCTCGCTGTTGGCCTCGTCGAGGATCAGCAGGCCGTCGCGGTTCCGGTACAGGTGGGTGAGGGAGGTGCCGTTGCCTTCCAGCCCGGTGACGGTGAGGTCGAGGTCGCCGTCGCGGTCGAAGTCGGTCCAGGAGAGATCGGCGTAGCGGACACCCCGGAAATTCGGGTTCCCTGCGTCGTCCACCTGGGTCATGTCCGGGGTCAGCAGACGCTCCCCTTCCTCCGGCCCGGCGTCATTGGTGTAGAGCCGCAGACTGCCGAGGTCGTCCGCATCCCAGCCGGCGACGGCGGCATCGAGATCGCCGTCCCCATCGTAGTCCGCCCACCCGGCGTCTCCGAAATAGACCCCGACAAGCCGCTGTGACTGGGCGACGTCCTCTGCGAGGAGCCCGGCGTCGTTGCGAAGTACCCGGGCGATCCTCAGGCACTGCCCGCCGGACTCGGTTTCGCCGACGAGGAGGAGATCCGGGTCGCCGTCGCCGTCGTAGTCTCCCCAGGCGGCCTTGCCGGCCCACACCCCCGGCAGCTCGAGCTGGGAATCCTGCAGCTTCTGCGTCCATGCCGGGGGGGCGGACAGAGCGGACCACAACAGGGCGGCCGGCAAGGCGCGCGCCGCGCCGCGGTGCACCAGGAATGCGAGCCAGTTTTCAGGGAAGGATGATTTCATCAAGGACGGAAGCGGGATGCTTCTCCGGACCCACTTGCCAAAGATAACATGCCCCCGCCGACCTCCGCTCAGCAGATTTTGTGCGTCCGTTCCGGTGGGATGCCTGCCGGCGGTCGGCAGGGGAAGGAGGCGGGGGGCTGCGCGCAGGAACTGGAGCGAGTCCGGTCCGCCCGGCCAGTCGAGCCCCTTACAGCTTCAGACGCCGCGCCAGATCCGACGAGGAGGCGCCGGTCCAAAGGGACAGGGTGCGGACGGTGCCGCCCGCTTCCTCGACGACCTCGCGGCCTACGACCTCTGCGAGGGAATAGTCGCCCCCTTTGACGAGCACGTCCGGCAGGAGCTCGGCGACGAGCGCGGCGACGCTCGGCTCGTCGAAGATGCAGACGTAGGAGACCGATCTCAGCTCGCACAGCAGGGCGGCGCGGTCCTGCTGGGGCATGAGGGGGCGTCCGGGCCCTTTAAGGGCGGCGGCGCTGCTGTCGCTGTTGAGGCCGACCATCAGGACGTCGCCGAGAGTGCGCGCCTCGCGCAGGTATTCGACGTGGCCCCGGTGCAGCAGGTCGAAGCAGCCGTTGGTGAAGACCACCTTTTTTCCGGCGGCGCGCAGCTGGCGCCTGATTTCGAGCAATCGCGGCCGGGAGACCAGGTTCGACGGAGACCGGGGTCCCCCGTCGGCTTCGCCGCTCAGCGGCCGGTATTTTCGCGCTTCGCACATGCTTCCCGGATTTGCCGGCGAGGGGGCGACAAGAAGATGGCCTCCCATGGAAACACCCATGGAAGGCCATGTCATCGAATGGGGTGAGTGACGGGAATCGAACCCGCGGCCTCCAGGGCCACAACCTGGCGCTCTAACCGTCTGAGCTACACCCACCATGAAGCGGCTGCCGGTGCGGACCACCGGGCCGCTCGTTCCGTGAAAGAGATTGTCGGCGTGCCCAGCAGGACTCGAACCTGCGACATTCTGCTTAGAAGGCAGACGCTCTATCCAGCTGAGCTATGGGCACCGGAAAAGTTCCTAAAGCACCGCCTGGCCTGAAGTTACACGCCGAGGTCGAGCGTCGGTAGTAAATAACGGCAGAGCCGCCATTATGGCAAATCGAGGATGTCCGGGCCCGCCTCGGGGCCCTCGATCACCATCCCCTCCCGTTCGATGCGGCCGTACATCCGTCTGAACTCCTCGGTGCCGTCGTCGTCCCAGTACTCGGTGGATATGGGGGCGTCGTAGCTCATCGGGATGCCGCCGCGCGTCCCGTCGGGGCGCACCATGAAATGCCCTTTGCCATCGGCGACGTTGTACATCCGGGTGCCGTTGTCGAACCTCGACCTGACGATCCAGGGCACGAGGTCGGGCGCTTCGAGCCGCGCGAGCCGCTCGAGTTCGCCGCGGTCGAGACTCAGCCCCAGCCCCGGCTTTTCCGGGACGCGGACGAAGCCGTTAACCGGCTCGAGCCGCTCGCGCACGACGTCGGACTTCCAGGTCTCGGTGTCGTTGAAGAAGTGGAAGGTCGCAGTGGGAAACGCCGCGGTCATGTGGGCGGTGATCGCGCGCGTGATGGTGCCGCCGACGTTCTGCAGCATGAACGGTATGCTGCCCGCTGCAAACAGTCCCGCGGCGCGGATGGTGTCCCCGATCTTCTGGTGCCCCCGCATGTAGACGTCCCCGGCGCCGGCGAGCACTTCGTACGTGCAGTTGAGGGGTGCCTGGTGGCGGACGATCGGCAGGCGGATCCGCTTTCTCAGATCGACCGAGGCCGGGGTGTCCCCCGGGTCGATGGAGTCCTCGAAGCAGCCGGCGATCGGGTAGCGGGAAAGCCGCTCCAGCAGGTCGGGCAGGTGGTCTATGGTGCCGCCTCCCGTGAAGTCGAAATGGATGCGGAAACCCCTCGGCGCCACCTCCATCATCGCCTCGGTCTGGTCGAACACGTTCTCGAACGGGGAGAGGTGGAACTTCAGCCAGGTGTAACCCTGCCGGGAGTAGCGCCGCACCGCCTCCGCCATTCGCTCCGGGTGCGTCGACACCGTCCAGCTCCCCACCGGTACCCAGGATCGGTGTTTCTGCCCGAACAGCTTGTAGACCGGCACGCCTGCCGCCTTTCCCATGAGGTCGTACATCGCGGTGCCGATCGGCAGGGAGGTTTCGTCCCCGAGCCAGTCGAACGGGTTGCTGCCGATGTACTGGGCGATCACCTCCTGAGGCTCCTTGCGGCCCTCGCCGAGGCCGATTTCCCCGCTGTCGGTGTGGGCGACGTAGACGGTCCGTCTGCCGATTCCCTGGTAGTGGGTGAGCTCCCAGGAAATCCAGTCGACGTATTCCAGGGTGATCTCGTGCGATTCGATGTCGGTTACTCTCATGGTACTCCCTCCCGGTGGGGCCGGTGGGCTGAAACAAGAAAACCTCCGCAGTCGATGCAGAGGTTTGTAATGGTCGGGGTGGTCGGATTCGAACCGACGACCCCCTGCTCCCAAAGCAGGTGCGCTAACCGGACTGCGCTACACCCCGACGGCAGAAGGAAGATAAACCGCGGGGCCGAATCCGGGAATCACGGGGAAGTCCTGTTCGACGTCATACCCCGTGCCCCAGGGATCGCGCCAAATCCCGGCAAGCGTTTTTCCGGAAATGTCGGCGATCGCCGGATCAGGCACCGACCGGACGCGGCCGGTACTGGTTGATCTCCGCCCTCAGGGCAGCGGCGGCGCCGCGGGCAGCCGATGCGAAATCCTCACCTGCCGATGCGTACAGGATGGAACGCGAGGAGTTGACGAGGAGGCCTGTTCCGTCGGGGCGCGCCCCGGAACGAACGGCCGTCTCGACGTCGCCACCCTGGGCGCCGACCCCCGGCACCAGGATCGGGAGTTCGGGGGCCAGCGCCCTTATCGTCTGCATCGCTCCAGCCTGGGTGGCTCCCACTACAAGGCCGCAGTTGCCAAACTCGTTCCACTGGGCCGCCTTGGAGGCGACCTCCTCGAAAACCATCCTGCCCCCGGGCAGCAGCTGCTTCATGATGTCGGAGGCCCCGGGGTTGGAGGTCAGGCACAGCAGAAACGTCCCTTTGTCGCGGTAGGCGAGGAACGGCTCCATGGCATCGCGGCCCATGTAGGGGTTGGCGGTGACGGCGTCGGCCCCGAACTCCTCGAAGAGCATGACGGCATATCTCTCCGCGCTCGAGCCGATGTCCCCCGCCTTGGCGTCCGCGACAACCGGGATGCCATCGGGGACATGGTCGATTGTCGCCTTGAGCGCCTCCCAGCCGGCCAGCCCGAGAGCGCCGTAGAAGGCGAGATTCGGCTTGTACGCGCAGACGAGATCGCTGGTGCAATCGATGATCCGGCGATTGAAGGCGAGGACCGGATCCGGCCCGTCGCGGAGGCTCTCAGGAAGCCGCGAAGGAACGGGGTCCAGACCGACGCAGACCAGCGAGTCGTTACTCGCCGTCGCTGCGGCCAGCTTCTCGGAAAATTTCGTCGAATCCATCGTATCCCAGGGTGTCCGCAAGCGGTGGCAGGGGAGGTCCCGTGCCAAGCAGCCGGTAAAGTTGGAGGTCGTACGGATCTGCGGCCGAATCCGGCAGGGCCGAGTCCGTGAAGGCCGAATCCAAACCTGTGGAATCCGTGGCCGCGGTGATCGCGGTGTCGACGCGGGTGGTGTCAGGAACCAGGACGAACGGCAGGGGTTCGGGCTTCGGACCCAGAACGAAGACCACGCCGCACCGGGACAGAAAGCCGGCTTCGACGTCGGCCATCAGGACGCGGGTGCCGTTGTCGTGGCTGACCAGGACGTCCCCGCTGAACGGCCCCGAGACCCCCTCCGCCTCGAGGACGAACGGGCGGCCCCTGGCCCCGCCGACGCGAGGGCTCGTCGCGGCGCGCTGGAGATCGCTTTCGTAGCCGGCGACGCCGTCGTATACGGCGCAGTTCCTGCCGGCGTGTCCGGCACTGTAGATGACGCGCCCGGAAGCGTCGATTATCCGGGGAGCCAGGCATGGCTTCAGGCCGGTTCCCCTGGCGTCGACCACGAGCCCGGTGCAGTCCTCCGGGGGCGCGAACAGGAAGAGGGAATCCGCCTCGGGAAGCTCCCCCGGGTGCGGCAGCGCCAGGCCGGGATCGGGCAGGACGGCGTCGGAAAACCGCCCGCGAAGGTGGAGCTTCAGGGCCAGACGGTAGAGGCCGTCCTGCTCCTGGCGGCTGTCGAGATCGACGCGGGAAGCCTTTATCAGCGCCTCCAGCTTCATGCTCAGATCCGCGTCGGCAAGCGCGGCCATGCGCACCTTGGTCCGGGAATCGATGGAGACCTCCCCGGCGATCCCGGCGAGGTTGCGGTAGGCGGTCTCCTTGGCAGCGGTAAAGCCTGCCAGGCGGCGCTGCGCGGCGTTGGTGATATCGGCCGGAGCTGCCGCCTCGCCGAAAACGGTCAGGATGCCGTTGGCCCAGTCGAGGCTGCCCTCGATCATCCTCTCCTCCGACCTCGCCGACACGGTTTCGACGAACTCCTGGGCCCCTGTCTTCGAGGCGGACGCCAGGAGCGCGAGCACCATGAGCCACGGACCGCTGCGCAAAGGCGCCGGCGGCATGGATATCTTGCCGGATGACGGGATCATGTAACGGAAAAGCAGGGCGGAGCGGCTCTGTAAGCCGAGTTCTGTCCGCGCCTTAGGCGCGGGGCGATCATTCATCTTGGGCGGCGGTTACCCGCAACCTCCTTGCGGCCTACCCGGGAGTCGAACGAGGCGGACCACCTCTCCTCCCCTATTCGGCCTTGCTCCGGAAGAGGTTTGCCGTGCCGTTTCCGTCGCCGGAAACGCGGTGAGCTCTTACCTCACCATTTCACCCTTACCCGCCGGAACGGCGCGGGCGGTGTCTTTTCTGTGGCACTATCTGTGAGGTCGCCCTCCCTGGGAGTTACCCAGCATCCTGTCCTTTGGAGCTCGGACTTTCCTCACTCACCCACCACGATCACGGACGGTGGGCGGCGCGATCGCCCGAGCCGCTCCGCCGAGTTGGGAAGCACCACCCGATGGTGCAAAACCCGAGCCGGGGTCGGGGTGATGCGGAGGCTCGGTCGGCAGCGCCAACGCTGCCGGCAATCCGGGTTACGAGCTGTGGTCGTCCCAGACGAGAATCGCGCCGCAGTTCTCGCAATGCAGGACGCGCTCGTTTCGCCGGACGTTACTCCTCTGCTGGGGGGGCAACAGGCGAAAGCAGGCGCCGCACGATTCCCTTCGCACTGCGGTCACGCGCGCTCCACGGGCATTGCGACTGCGCTCGTAGCTCTGCAACAGACTCTGGTCGATGCCGCGTGTCTCCTGTTCCCGGCGGGAGTAGACGCCGTCGACCTCGCCCTGCAGAGAGTCGAGCTTTTCCTGGAGCTCGTCGATCCTCGCCTGCTGCTCGCCGACGATCTGTTCGACGGCTTTCTCCTCGAGGCCGATCTGCTCGCGAAGGAATTCGGACTCCTCGATCGCCAGCAGGATCTGCGTTTCGCATTCGGAGATCCTGGTTTTGCAGGCTTCGATCTCCATCTGCAGGGCATCGTACTCCCTGTTGTTGGTGACTTCGGAGAACCGCCCTTCCTGCTTCTTGAGCTGATCCCTGGCCACCTCGAGTTCGCGCTCGTAGTGGCGCTGCTGCGATTCGAGCTCGGCGACCCGCGCGCTTTTCTCCTCCAAACCCTGGCGGGCTGCCTCGATGTCGCTTTTCCGCCGCGTGATCTCCTCGGGGTACTTGCTCTTGGCGTCCTCTAGCGTTCGCAACGCCTCGTCGACATCCTGGATCCTCAACAGCCGCAGCAGATCTTCTTTCATGTTCGAGCCTGTCTCTCCATCACCCCTCACAGGTCGAAACCCCGCCGCGAACCGTCGCGTAGTTCGCCGCAAAAAAGAAAAGTGCACTCGAGAGTGCACTTTCCGGCATCGACAACAGGTATTTGGACCGCTTCATCAGAGTTAAAAATGACCTGCTTTCGGCAGTCGGTCAACCCGGTTCCAGTCGGGATGGGCCATCCGTCTCCCGGGTCACAGCAACTGTTTCGCGGCTACCGCCACGTGTCGATGGGTGAGGCCGTATTTGCGCAGCAGGTCGTCGTTGGCAGCCGATTCTCCGAAACAGTCGGGTATGCCGACCCGTTTCAACGGGGTGGGCAGGTGCTCTGCGAGGGCCTCGGCAACCGCGCCCCCGAGACCGCCGATCACCGAGTGGTCCTCGGCGGTGACCACGCGCCCGGTTCTTTCAGCGGCCTCGACGATGCCGGCGATGTCGAGCGGCTTGAGCGTCGGCACGTGCAGGACGTGGGCGGATACGCCGTCGCCCGCAAGCAAGTCGGCCGCGGCCAGGGCGCGCACGGTCTGCGCTCCCGTGGCCATGATGGTCACGTCGGCACCTTCGCGCACTACGTAGGTCTCGCCTATGCGGAAACTGTGGCTGTCGTCGAATATCACCGGTTCGGGATCGCGCGTAAGGCGCACGTACACCGGGCCTTCCCAGGCGGTCGCCTCCAGCATGCAGAGTCTCACTTCCACTCCGTCCGCCGGGGCGAGAACGGTCATGTTCGGCATCGCCCGCATGACGGCGATGTCGGAAACCTCTTGGTGCGTCTTGCCGGTTTTTCCAGTGAGAAGCCCGGTGTAGGCGGCGCCGATCTTGACGTTGAGTGAAGGCTGGGCGACGACCACTCGCAGCTGGTCGAGGTCGCGATTGACCAGGAAGCAGGCGAAGCTGCTCAACCACGGCACCAGGCCGCAGGTGGCCATGCCGGCGGCCACCCCCATCATGTTCTGCTCTGCGATGCCCATTTCGAGGAAGCGCTGCGGCCTCTCCCGGGAGACCTTGTCGGCCTTCGTCGAGTTGGCCAGGTCGCCGTCGAGGACGTATACGTCGGGATTGGCGTCGATCATCTCGACGAGGGTGTCGCCGAAAACGTCGCGCTGGGCCAGCAACCGGTCGCTGACGGAAAGGTTCACAGGGCGGCCTCCTGGGCGGCCAGTTCCTCGCGAGCCACCCTCAGATCCTCGTCCGTTACCGGCTTGCTGTGCCAGTTGAAGTCGTTCTCCATGTACGAGATCCCCTTGCCCTTGATGGTGCGCGCTACAATCAGGCTCGGGCGCCCGCGGTTTTCTTTTGCCCAGGCGCACCCCCGCAGAATGTCGCGGAAGTCGTGGCCGTCGATCTCGGTGACAGCCCAGCCGAACGCCTCCCACCTGGCGTGCGGGTTTTCCTGGGCAGGCCGGCGCGGCAACACGTCGTATCCCCCTTCGGTCGCCCATCCGTACTGCTGCAGTCCGTTCCAGTCGAGGATGGCGGTGAGGTTGTCCAGCCCGTAGCGTTCGGCGACGAAGGCGGCCTCCCAGATCTGGCCTTCCTGTGAATCGCCGTCGCCGATCAGCACCCAGGTGTGGTACTGCTTCCCCTTCAACTTCGCGGCGAGGGCCATCCCGACCCCGGGGGAGAGTCCCTGGCCGAGCGATCCGGTCGACATGTCCAGCGAGTCGAGGACGGACATGTCGGGATGTCCCTGCAGCCGGGAGTCGACGGCGTCGAAGGTCTTCAGTTCATCGACCGGGAAGAACCCCCGCAGGGCGAGCACGGCGTAAAGGCCGATCGAGGAGTGTCCCTTCGACATGATGAAGCGGTCGCGGTCTGGATGTTGCGGGGCATCGGTGCGCACGTTGAGCACCTCGAAATACAGGGAGGTCAGGATCTCGGCCGCCGACATCGGCCCGCCGAGGTGGCCGGCGCCGGCATGGTGAACCGACTCGACCACCAGGCGGCGCATTGCGATCGCTGTCGTTTGCAGCTCGACGAGCCGCTCGTCACTTATGTGCCCATTGGCACCCATGCCTCAACTCCTCGCTGCAAGCAGCCCCTGGCAGAGGGCATTCCATGCTCCTTTTCATCTGGATGGCGGCCTGTCCCGGCGGCCGGTTGATCGGCCCGTTCCAAGTGGTTTTCACCACGGATGCCCAAAGCCGGGATTTCCAAGGTACTTGGCCCGGTACGCGGGATCAAAACCGTTCGTCTATAACAGGTTCAGCCGCCATTTCCGTTATATCTGACAATTGCCTCTTCACCCAGTCTGGCCACGCTGTCTGCCTCGGCCCCCCGGGATGTGCCGGCCAGACTCTCCGACAGCCCTTCGAGGGTGGTGCCGAGCTCGAAATCGGCATCGGGAACGGCCTCGTATATGCGCGCGGCGCGCTCAAAAAGCGGTACCGCACTGGGGTGGCGGCTCTGGGAAGCGAGCAGCCGGCCGAGAGCCGAGCTGGTCGCCGCCACGTCAGGGTGGAACGGCCCCAGGGATTTCTCCTGTACCGACAGCGCCCGGCGATACATCGATTCGGCCTGCTGGAGATCGTTGTGCGTGTACGCTGCGAACCCCTGGGAGTAGAGCTTGAGTCCCATGCCGCGGCTCGACAGCGAGTCGGCTCGCTCCAAGTCGCCGCGCGCCCGGGCGACCTTGGCAAGGCCGCTGAGAGTCGCGGGGAGGGCGATGTCGTGGGGCTGCAGCGAGATCTCCCCTTCGGCACCGCGCTGCAGAATCTGCCCGAAGCGCCATTCCGCGGTGTCGAGGTCCCCGCGCGCGCGCGCGAGATTGCCGAGGGAACCTAGGGCCTGCAGCAGCTCCTCTCCGGGAATCCCGAGATCTTCCGCGTCCTCTTCGAGCAGGGCGAGCGCTTCGTGATGGAGGCTGTCGGCAGCCTCGACCCGGCCCTGAACCGCCTTGACGCGGGCAAGGCTCTGCAAGATCCGCACCCGCACCAGGCGCTCGGCGTCGGAGCCGTTCGCCTCGGCAAGGGCAGCGGCAAAACGCTCCTCTGCCTGCTCGTACTGTCCCTTTTCGGCTGCCCTCGAGGCCTCACGCAGGATCTCATGCAGTGCCGCGGTCCCGGAATCACCCGTAGATTGGGGAGCTGTGGCATCGCATCCTGCGAAGGTCGCCGCGACCGCCAGGGCCGCCAGCGGGCAGGCGGCAAACCGGAATGTCTGCAGAATCGATTTCATGAGGACTTCAAAAGGTAGCACCTACTCCATCCGGACGGTCAAGCTCCCCAGTGGGCTGGGGCGGGCTTCGCGGGCAATTCTGCTGGCGTCGGCCTGGGTGTCGGGGCCGCTGAGCGGCAGCGCCGATCCGATCCGCTTCGCCGACGTAACCGCGGAACTGGGGATCGACTTCACCCACCGCAACGGGATAGGGGCCGAGAAATACCTGCCGGAAACCTACGGATCCGGCATCGCCTGGTTCGACAGCGACGGGGACGGCGACTTCGACCTCTACCTCGTCAACAGCGGCAATCTCGTCGAAGGCAGGGGGGATTCCTGGAACCGGCTCTACCGGAACGATGGCGCCCGCTTTCGCGAGGTTACCCGCGAAGCCGGCCTGTCAGGTTCCGCCTACGGTATGGGTGTCGCCGCTGCGGACTACGACAGCGACGGCGACCAGGATCTCTACCTGGCCAACTGGGGACCGGACCAACTCCTGCGAAACGACGGATCGGCATATACCGAGGTCACCCTCGGAAGCGGGGTAGGGCAGGCCGGGTGGTCGAGCAGCGCGGTTTTCGTCGACGGAGACAACGACGGCCACCTCGATCTGTACGTCACCAGCTACGTAGCCTTCGAGGTCGTCGCCCACCCCTGGTGCGGGCGGCGCGACATGGACCTGCGGTTCTATTGCGACCCGAGCCAGTTCCCACCGACGAAGGATCTGTATTTCGTCAACGGCGGCCAGGGCAGCTTCGCGAACAGAAGCGCCGCGGCGGGAGTGGATGACCCCGGGAACGGCCTCGGCGCCGTCAGCGGCGACTTCGACGGCGACGGCGACTCCGACATCTACGTCGCCAACGACATGACCCCCAATTTCCTGTACAGCAACCAGGGAGGCCGCTTCGACGAGGTCGGCCTGTTAACGGGAACGGCGCTGAGCGCCGACGGCAAGGCGCAGGCGGGCATGGGCGTCGACGCCGGGGATTTCGACAACGACGGCGACCTCGATCTCTTCGTCACCAACTACCAGCTGGAGCACAACGCCCTGTATCGCAACGACGGGTCGTACTACGCCGAGATCTCCTTTGCAGCCGGGCTCGGGAAGGTCAGCCTGAACTACCTCGGGTTCGGAACCGGTTTTCTCGACTACGACAACGACGGCTGGCTCGATCTCTTCGTGGCCAACGGACACGTGCACGACAACATCGAGGAGTACGACGCGCTGGTCACCTACCGGCAGACGCCCCAGCTGCTGCGCAATCTGGGCGGCCGTTTCGGGGATGTTTCCGCTGCTCTCGGGCAGGCCTTCGCGACCCCTTACGCAGGCCGCGGGGCAGCCTTTGCCGACTACGACGCCGACGGGGACACGGACATCGCCCTGCTCGATGCCGGACGGGGGGCAGTCATCCTGCGGAACGAGGGGGGCAACGCCGCCCATTGGCTCGACGTCGAGCTGGAGGGGAGGACGAACCGCGACGCGGTCGGGGCCAAGCTGTGGGTGGGGGAGGCCGGGGCACGGCAGTTTCGCGAGATCCACGGAGGGGTGGGGTATCTATCCTCCAGTCCCTACCGCGCTCACTTCGGACTCGGAGGCTTGGCCGATCCCGGTCCCCTGCGGGTCCGTTGGCCCAGTGGGGTCGAGCAGGTGATCGCCGAGCCGCCACTCGACGGAACGGTGCGGCTGGTGGAGCCGGCTCCCTGAGCCTGCGTTACGGGTTCGTCCTGTCCCTTGCTGCGGTCCCCGCGGACAGGAGGCGATCGAATCGGGCGCGCAACTTGGAATCGGGAGCGGTCAGGGCTTTGCCTGATTCCAGCTTCTCCCCGGCCTCTTCGGGCCGTCCCGCCTTGAGCAGACTGAGGCCGTAGGAGAGATAGACAGTGGGATCCGCTGGCCCCAACGCCAGCGCCCGTTCGTAGCAATCCATGGCTTCCTGGCCGCGGCCGAGAAGGTCGAGAGCGGTCCCGAGATTTACGAATGCCGGAACGAATGTCGAGTCCGCGGCCATGGCATCCTCGAAGAAGGCGACCGCATCCCCTGGGCGCGAGTGCAGCACGAGAAGGTTGCCGATCTGGTTCAACCGGTGCGGGTCGGCGGGATCCAGGGCGGCGACCCGGGCGAATTTGTTAAGCGCCTGATCCCAGTATCCCCAGCGGGCAAAGAAGGCGCCCAGCGCGTAGTGGTGAGCCCCGTCTTCCGGGGCGTTCAGGATCGACGAGCGCAACCTTTTCATCATTTTATGAATCTCGGGGGAGTTTCCTATCCGTTGCAGGTGTTCGAAGCGTTCGAGTGCCGAGTCGGCGAGGGCGTGGCGCCCAGACCTCCGGGCAAGCACGGACAGGCGATAGAGGGCCTCTTCGAAGCCGATATCGAGGTCGGCGGCCTTCTGAAAGGCACCCAGGGCCTCCTCTTTCCGTCCGGCTGTCTCCAGGGAGCGACCCAGATAGAAGGTCAGGGTCGCGTCGCCGGGGAACAGCTCCATTGCCCGGCGAATCGCGTCGATGGCTGCCCCGGGCCGCTCGCTCCCGAGGTACAACTCGGCGAGGCGCCGATATACCGACGACCAGTCCGGCTCCAGGTCGAGGGCCCTTTCAACCCGGATTGACTTCGACGAGATCGAAGCGACCCAGCTTGGTGTAGAGGCCGCCGAGGTTGAGGTGTCCCAGGGCGAAATCCGGGTGGTGTCTCAGGGCCCGCTCAAGGGCGTCGATCGCGGGGCGGTAGCGACCCTGGGACGCTTCGGCGGTGGCCAGCAGGTTGTTGAGATCGGCGGAAGTCGAGTCGAGAGCGAGGCCCGCTTTTGCCGATTTCACGGCAGCGGGGAACTGCCCGGCGCGCACGTGCTCCTTCGCCGCAAGGAGGTGCTGCCTCAAAAGATCGTCCAACCCCGCCTTCGCCCCGGTATCACTGGTCTGACCGCAGCCTTCACAAGCGATGGCCGCCAGAAGGCATTTCGCGCCAACCAGTCGGACCATTTTCTTTGACGATACCAGCTTACCCCGGCATATTCGAGCGAGATTCACCCTCAGGAGGTGGTTTTTCGATGAGCGAACACATATGAGTCTTACAACGGCAGAGAAGGATCGATTTGATGCGGAAGGGTACGTCGTGGTCAGAGAAGGCCTGACGGATGCCGATCTGCATCCGGTCGTCTCGGAATACGAAGAGTTCATCGATCTGCGCGCCCGCGAGCTGCATTCTGCGCGCCCGCGAGCTGCATGCGGAAGGAAAGATACAAGACCTGTATGTCGCCGAACCATTCGAGCGGCGCCTGATCCATCTGCACCGGCAGTGCGAAGAGATATATCCCGATCTGGACATAATGCACTTGCGCGGCAGGGCGATGTTCGAGTTCATGCGCAACGATTCCCTGCTCGATCTCGTCGAACCACTGATCGGAACCCCCGAAATCACCTGTAATCCCATCCAACACCTGCGCCCGAAGCTGCCGGCCAGCGATCCGCACGGAGGCGAACACGTCGCCAAATGGCATCAGGATATCGCAGTCATGCTCCCCGAAGCAGACCCTGTGTTCATTCTGACTGTCTGGATCGCGTTGGCCGAAGCGAGCCCCGAGAACGGTTGCATGAAAATTATCCCGGGGGTGCGGCCAGGGACTGCTGCACAGGTCCAGCGCCACCCTGTCCCCAGAGGAGATGCCGAAGGGAGAGCCTGTGGCTCTACCAATGAGCAGGGGGGATGTCCTGCTGATGCACAAGGAGATCCCGCACCGATCCTTCCCCAACCGATCTGATACAATTCGCTGGAGCATCGATCTTTGTTTCCAAGCGACCGGTACTCCGACAGGCCGGTCGTTCTGGCCCGACTTCGCGGTGCGCAGTGCAGCTGCCCCGTCTTCGGTTCTCACCGACTACGAAGCCTGGTCGAAAATGTGGATCGAAGCTCTCGCCGGACAACATCCTCCGGCCTACCGCTGGTGATGGGGGTGCCGGCAGCTAAAATCCGAGGGAGTAGGGATTTTCCCCCATCCTCAGGATTTGGCTGGCGCCACCTTGTTCGATCACCAATAATCGCCCCACCGGCACATCTCTGACTGTATCAACGCTCCCGTCCGGCCAGTACAGCTGCACTGCGTCGACCAGACTACTCTCCCCGACCCCGAAGTGGGCACGCAAGTCGTTGTGTGCCAATTAACTGGACGCTCCGTTAATCGTCCGCCATTGGGTCTTCCCCCCTGTGCGCACCGCCACGCGCACACCTGTCCCATCACGGTTGCAGGTGCTTGCAACGACCTGCACCGCCAGCCATGACCCCTTCTCCTCGTCGCCGCCGCTGCGCAAAAGCGTTGGGGTGTCGTTCAGGTTTACAATAAAGACGTCGACGTCCCCGTCGTTGTCGTAGTCCCCAAAAACGGCTCCTCGACTGACCTTCTCCACCTCCATCCCCGGCCCGGCGAAAGCAGATACATCGCGGAAATCACCGCTCCCGAGATTCTCGAAAAGCTGGTTGCGCTGGCGGTAGGAACTACCGCTCTCGACATCGTCCACCTGGGGATAGACGTGACCGTTGGCAACGAACAGGTCGAGGTCGCCGTCGTGGTCCCAGTCGAAAAAGCCGGTACCCCATCCCAGCCGGCTCAAGGTGGGCCCCCCGAGACCGGAGCGGGCGGTGACGTCCGTAAAGGTGCCCCTTCCGTCGTTGTCGTAGAGGGTGTTCGACTCCTGGAAGAAGTGGGTTACGTACAGATCGGGTCCCCATCCCGGTCGTAGTCGCCAACAGCGACGCCCATTCCCGCCTCCTCGTCCCCGTCTTCGTTGTAGGCTACTCCACCCATTACCGCGACATCGGTGAAGGTGCCGTTTCCCTCGTTGCGAAACAGGACGTTCGGAGTCTCGTCGTTGGCAACGAACAGGTCGGAATCGCCGTCCAGATCGAAATCTTCTGGGATAACCCCAAGTCCGTAATAGCGGTTGGCCGCGCTGACGCCGGACGATTCGGTCGCGTCTACAAAGCGCTCGCCCTCGTTGCGGTAGAGGCGGTCGGGTGCGCCGACCATGCCCTTCGGACCGCAGTAGACGGTGACCCCCCCCCCAAAGAAAGCACAGTCCGCGGCGGCGATGATCCTGCTGCTGTTCCTCCTCGCCGTCAGCATGATCTTCATCCGCGTGCTGTTCGCCGAGAACAGGGCTGAAGCAAAACCGGCATGAGACAGGGGACGCAGGAAAGGATCCGGTCCAGCCTCGGCTACGGGCTGGGCGGCCTGTTCGTCTTCCTCCTGGTGCTGCCCCTGATATGGGTGGTGAGCACGTCGATCAGGCCGATTTCCGAAATGACGCAGACGCCCCCGATGGTGTGGCCGCAGTCGCTGACCTTCGACGCCTACTTCGACATCTGGGACGAAGCCCCCTTCGTCCGCTACTTCGTGAACAGCGCGGGAATCTCGCTGGCGACCGCGGTGATTTCTCCGGCTTTCAGTGTCGGGGCCGCCTATTCCTTTTCCCGCTTTCGATTCCGCGGCGCTACCCTGTTGCTGATGCTCGTGGTGATGTCGCAGATGCTTCCGGGAAGCTCCATCCTGATTCCGCTGTTCCAGGCGATCCGCAATCTCGGTCTCCTCGATACCCACGTCGGCATGGTGCTGATTTACACAGGGTTCGCGATTCCGTTCTGCACCTGGCTCCTCAACGGCTACTTCAAGGCGATACCCGAGGATCTGGAGCAGGCGGCGCTGATCGACGGCTGCTCGCGACTCGAGCTGTTGTGGCGGATCGTGCTGCCCCTGGCGGCGCCGGCAGTGGTCGCTGTCGGTACCTTCGCGTTCCTGCTGTCGTGGAACGAGTTCCTTTTCGCCTACGTATTCACCAAGTCGAACGCCCTGACCATCCCCGTCGGGATCAGGACTGCCTTTCTCGGTCAGTACGTCAACAAGTACGACCAACTTTTCGCAGCTTCCCTCATCTTCAGCCTGCCCCCCATTGCCATCTTCGTCTCGCTGCAGCGGCACTTCGTCCAGGGATTGACCGCGGGAGCCGTAAAGGAATAGCTGGAACTGCAGTGGCAAGCGGGCGTGGCGGCAAGGGGCCATGGAACCTCGGGTCTTCGAGGATTCCCGGCCCGCCTGCTTCGGGCTGCCCTTGGTCAGGACCGCGCCGAGAATTCGAGCCTGCGGCCAATTTCCCGGCGCCTTGAGTCTGGAAACGCACCGGGGTTTCAAACTGTATACCGAAAAAAAACGGGCAGCAGTGGGAACTGCCGCCCGCGTCATGCAGGTGGTGGGCGATACTAGACTCGAACTAGTGACCTCTGGTATGTGAAACCAGCGCTCTAACCAACTGAGCTAATCGCCCGCAACACCAGCCGAAACAGGACGGGGTTCACGCCGTAACCGGCGATGCTTTTTCCAACTGCCTCAGAACCCGCCTGAAAGCGGCTGCGGTCTGCTCCAAATCCTCATCGGTGTGGACCGCCGATATCAGACCTCCCGGCCAGGGCACCAGATCGACTCCGGCGGCGAGCATCCCGGCGCGGAAGTCGCTGATCAAGGAGCCCGGCATACCGCCTTTCAGTACTCCGTACGGAACCTCGCCCTTGTAGATCGCCTCGCAGGTGACCCCCCGGTCTTCGTCGTCGCAGAAGAAGTGAAAGCCGGAGAACGTCCCGTAGACGATGGCATTGCCCCCCTCTTCGGCGCTCACTTCGGCGAGCAGCCTGCGGAGCTGTTCCCCGTTTGCGTTTGCACGCTCGATCACATCCCCCTCGGCGATCATCCTCAGCTGGGCGAGTCCGGCAGCTGCCGAAATCGGGTTGGCGTTGAAGGTTCCCTGGTGGGCAATGCGCCGCCTGGCGTTCCACTGGGCGTCTTTCATGGTCAGCATGTCCATTACATCCGCCCGTCCCACTACCGCGCCTCCGGGAAAGCCGCCGGCCATCGCCTTGGCCATTACGGCGAGATCGGGGGTGACGCCATACACCTCCTGGGCTCCTCCCCTGGCCACGCGGAATCCCGAAATGACTTCGTCGAAGATGAGCAGCGTTCCTGTGCGCGCGGTCAGTTGCCGCAACTTTTTCGGGAACCCGTCAGCCGTCGGTACCCGACCGAAGGTCGCACCCGTCGGCTCGAAGATCACCGCGGCAATCTCGCCGCTGTCGAGCAACGCCTCGGCGGCATCCATGTCGTTCGGCGGGCAGAGGGCGATGTTCTCCGCCATGCCGCGGGTGATACCGCTCGGGAGCTCGTCCGCTGAAGTGGCGGGGGAACCGAATGCGACCTGGTCGTGCCAGCCGTGAAAATGGCTGTCGAAACGCAGGATCTTCCGCCTTTCCGTGTAGGCGCGGGCAATGCGCAGGGCGAGCATGGTCGCCTCGGTCCCCGAACTGGTAAACCGCACCTTCTCGGCGCACGGGACCATGCGGACGATCAGCTCCGCCCACTCGAGTTCGAGTTCGTGCGAGGCGCCGTAATGGGTGCCGCGCCCGAGCTGCTCGCGAACCGCTTCGGTGACGACCGGGTGGTTGTGACCCAGCATCAGGGCACCGTGGCCGCCGAAGTAATCGACGTATTCGTTACCGTCGACATCCCACTTGCGCGATCCCCGGGCGCGTTCGACGAAGATCGGATGCGGCTGCAGATAGCGGGTGTCGTGGGTGACCCCGCTCGGAAGCACCCTCACGGCCCGTTCGTAGAGCGACCTCGAAGAAGGGGTTCTGACCACGAATGAATCGGAGGGCACAGACTCCATCGCGAAGCTTCCTTGGTTGAATCGCCCGGGTTCGTCGGGTGGTTGCCGCGGGGGAGAGCACCGGAGCGGCGAATGGCGGTTCGAATACCGGGCAAACGCAACGCAAACGGGCTGCGTTTTCGAATGGCTGGTGGGCCCAGTAGGACTCGAACCTACGACCAACGGATTATGAGTCCGCCGCTCTAACCGACTGAGCTATGGGCCCGGGCGGGATCGAAACTACCGGATAATCGCCGTCGGTCAAGCATTCTCGTCCCCGAGCTTGACGGCGTCGAACTCGTGCTGTTCGCGGATGAGATCCATCATACGGGAGTTGACGCTATCGACGTCCAGGCCGCCGGAGGCGCGTTCCGCGGCCTCGAGCTCGCGTTTGGATTCCTCGATTCTGCGTGTCAGGGAGTTCCTGCGAAAAACCCTCACGTAGTCGCGCCACTGCAGCTCCACCTGTTCCTCGTCGAACCCGATCAGGGCGCAGGACGAAATCAGATCGCCAAGCCCCGGGTTCTCGACGCTCGACATCAAGGTGGGCAGATCGAGTGGGTCGTCGGCGCCGCGGGAAAACAGAAGTGCGGCCAACTCGCGCACCCTCGCATCGGTGAAATGGTCCGGGGCCAACTCCGCCGCGGACCGCGAGATCAGTTTCGGGTGTTGCAGGAGAAGACCGATGAAGTCCCGCTCTGGACGTGGCGGCTCTGGATAGGAGGGCATTTCCGGCAGTTCCTCCGTCGAAGTTCGGGTACGGAGGTTTCTCGAAACGAGGGTCTTGCCCAGATCGCCTCGGAATGCCCGTTCGTCGACCCCGAGCCGTTGTGCAACCTGCCGGAGCATCAAGTCGCGGGAAACCGAATCGTTGCAGTTGGCGACCAGCGGCACCACGCGCTCGATGGCCCGCGTCTTGCCTGCCATGGTCGACAGGTCGAATTCCGCGGCCAGCCGCCCGATGTAGAAGTCGAGGGCGGGCTGGGCTCCCTCGGCGAGTTGCTCGAAGCGCCCTGAGCCCTCCCGGCGCACGAAACTGTCGGGGTCGTCGCCACCGGGAAGGGAAACGACCTGCGCGTCGAGGCCGGCCCCGATCAGCACCTCAAGCCCGTTCATGGCCGCGGCCGAACCGGCGGCGTCGCCGTCAAACACCAGGACGACGCGGCGGGCGTAACGGCCGAGAGTTCGGCACTGCTGTTCCGTGAGAGCGGTTCCGGAAGAGGCCACCACGTGGCCGATACCCGCCTGCGCAAGTGCGAGAAGATCCATGTAGCCTTCTACGACGATGGCGCAGTCGCGGCTGCCGATCTCCTTCCGCGTCCAGTTCAACCCGTAGAGCACGGATCCCTTGTGGTAGACGGCGGTTTCGGGGGAATTGAGGTACTTGGGCTCATCGCCGGGTTTCAGCGCCCTGGCGCCGAAGCCGATGGAACGGCGCGACAGGTTGGCGATCGGAAACATCACGCGCTGGCGAAAGCGGTCGTAGTGGCCTCTCCCTGAGCGACTCGGAAGCGCCAGTCCCGCCTTTTCCAGCAACTCTGCGGTATGGCCGCGCCGGCCTGCCCGTTCCAGCAGCGAGGTCCCGCCCGACGGAGCGTACCCGAGGTAGAAACGGTCGATTACTTCGTCGGAGAGACCCCTGTCGTGCAGGTAGTCGAGGGCCATGCGGCCTTCATCCTGCCGCAGGAGGTGGTGGAAATACCTGGCCGCCCACTCGTTGGCCCGGTAGATCTTGTCGGCGACTTGCCCGTCCCGCCGCGATGCTCCGCCCTCTGGGATCTCCACGCCGCAGCGCCGTGCGAGGAAGGATACCGCCTCCGGGAAGCTGACGCGGTCCATCTCCTGGATGAACTTGAAGATGTTTCCGCCGGCTCCGCAGCCGAAACAGCGATAGATCTGCAGCTCGGGATTGACGTTGAACGACGGGGTTTTCTCGGTGTGAAAGGGGCACAGTCCAAGGAAGTTCCTGCCCTTCCTGGTCAACTGGACATGGCCCGACACGAGGTCGACGATGTCGGTTGCCGCCCTGATGCGCTCCAGGGTTTCTTCCGGGATGAGATTCCGGGCCATTTTCACGCCCCGATCGAAAAGGACAGTCTGCGGGTTGCCGGATTGCCGCCGGGCATCAGAAGCTACCCGGGTTGGATTTCCCGGTCAAACCGCGATATTTTGGGGCTGCTGACTTTTGCATACACAGTATACGGAGGCGGCATACGGAGGCGGCGAACTGGCTCCATTACCCGCCATCGTGCAAGCACGTACCGGTATGCTGCTCAAAAGGGCAGGCGCCCGGAATCGGCCCTTCCGAATGACATTGACAGCGGCATCTGGTCCCCAAAAAGCGCCCAGGGCAGACGAGAAATTTGCTTGACTTGCAACGACAATACCCTAAATTAGCGGTACTCAGCACCTTTTTGCAGTAACTAGCGACCTCGCCTTGAGTTGTGGGAAATTTCCGCACTGTTGGACCCGAGGAAGTCGAAGGTGCTTCTCAACGCCCTTCACGATCGAAAAATTCCCGATTACAGAGATTCCGATGAGGAGGAAATCGAATATGTCGAGAGGTATAAAGACGTTTTCGGCAGGCGTCGCCCTGTTCGGGTTGGCTGCCGCCCTTGTTTGGGCGAATTCCGCAAACGCTGACCACCATCTGTCCGATCCGGTTGCCGGGGTCGACGATATCGCCCCTGATGCACCTAGCAACCTGACAGCCGAAGTCGACTTCGTCGGCCCCAGCGTGGTCCTGACATGGGATCCCTCCCCTTCGGAGGGGGTGAGGACAGTGCCGGTCGGGCCCGATTTCACTTCAGGTGGTCCGTCAATTCTCGTCAAAGACGTCGTTCGCTACAGCATCAGGCGTAGCGAGCTTGGTGGTGAGCCCGAATTGATCGATGAAGTACCTTTCGAGGTCGGGTTCGACTCCTACACCTACGTCGATGAAACGGTGGAAAGCGGGATCACTTACGATTATTCGGTCACCGCTGTCGATGGCGGCGGAAACGAGAGCGAAGCTGCGGATTCCGGTCCGGTCGCAGTCGGACCGCCGCCAGTAGTCTCCATTACCCCGGAGGGAGATATCGCGTTCGGGGAGGTTGGCCCCGATTCGGAAACGTCTGAGACCATCACAGTTACCAATGCGGCCACCGACGCCGATGCCGTCCTCGGTGTCGAAGTCTCGATTGAGGGGGACGGCTTCGCTATGGACTTGGACGCTGACGATGAGCCGATCATTCTCGCGATCAACGAAGACATCTCGTTTTCGGTCAGTTTCCTGGCCGCCGAGGTCGGTAACTTCAACCTCGATTACAGCGGGGCACTGACTATCAGAACGAACGATCCGGATAATCGCGAGACGGTCGTGGGGTTGAGTGCCACTATCGTCGGCGGTATCGATGCGCCGATGATTTCCCTGAGCCGCACCAGATTCAACTTTCGCAACGTGCTTCCAGGCGAGAGCAAGACCAAGACCTTGGCGATCACCAACAATGGGGACGGGGATCTTGAGGTCAGCTTGGTACTGGAGGGGGATGACGCGTTCTCCATCGACGATGAGGATGCCGAAGTCGTGATCGCTCCCGATGCATCAGAGGAAGTCGACATCCTCTTTTCCCCGGCCGAAACGGGTGACTTCAATTCCTCCCTCAACATCTCCAGCAATGATCCCCGCAACAGGGAGGCCGGGGTAGTGGTTCTCGGCAGCAGCGTTGCCGAGCTCGTCTGTGCTCGTGTCGAGGTTATTTTCGATCCGGAAACAGAAGAGGAAGTCGACGTGGTCGGCTTCCTAGACGAAGATGATGACGTTGATTATGGGGATTTCTTCCTCTTCGCTGACTTCTTCGGTTTTACCGAGGATGATATCGAATACAATTACAAGGCCGACCTGGACTGCAATGGGAATATCAATCTCGATGATTTCATGAAGTTCGCAGATTTCTTTGGATATGAAAGGGACGTCAGCAATTAAGGCCGACGACTGACACCCAATCAATGCGGGCGCGCTTACCCTACGGTGGCGCGCCCTTTTCTTTTGACCAGACGTAACCAAGGAGGTTTGCAGGGTTGTATCCGGCGCGTACAAATATCCCCAGGGATCCGCCCCACGTTCCGGGGCATTGGATAACCAGGCGAATCGGGGAGTGTCGGGCAAACTCGGAGCATTTGCCTGGAGGGGTTACTGACGCCAAAGGGCTTGACAATCCCCATATTCCTCTATAGTTTACCGCCACCCTTCGTAGCGAATCATAACCTCTCCTTAACACTTACTTCGCTTTTCCGGTCTGCTGTCCCTGTTTCCGGCAGCTGTCCGTCACCAAGACTTCAGCAGTAATCCGGCCAGCAACAAGACTTCAATTTTCAATCGCATCGTTCGGCCTGCAGATATCCGGGTCGACAAGCCCTTGAACGGGAAACTGGAGCGCGCCCCGCGTTCCCGTGGTGGGGCGCGACACCCATGTAACGATCTACACGAAAGGTCTCCCAATGCCCGCCGAGCGCACCAAGGCAGCGCCCGAACGGAAGCGTTCGCCCTCCGAACGCAACAACAACCGTTCCAGATCCGAACGCGCCAACGAGCGTACCATAAAGCTCAACATCATCGACCTGCAGAAGATGAACATCCTTGATCAGCAGGAGTTGGCACGCGATCTCGACGTTCCCGACTACCATTCGCTGCGCAAGCAGGAGCTGATCTTCGCCATACTGAAGGCTCAGACCGAGCGCAGTGGACTGCTGTTTGCCCAGGGGGTGCTCGAAGTCCTCGACGAGGGTTTCGGCTTCCTGCGCTCTCCGAGCTACAACTACCTGCCCGGTCCCGACGATATCTACGTCTCGCATTCCCAGATAAAACGGTTTGGCCTGCGCACCGGGGACACCATATCCGGACAGATCAGACCCCCGAAGAACGACGAGAAGTATTTTGCCCTGTTGCGCGTCGAGGCGATCAACTTCGAGGATCCAGAGGTAACCAAAAGCAAGACGATTTTCGAGAACCTGACCGCTCTGCATCCGACTGAGCGCATGGTGCTGGAACACAACCCCAAGGATCTCACCACGCGGATCCTCGACCTGCTGTCACCGATCGGAAAGGGCCAGCGCGGGCTGATTGTCGCCCCCCCGTTCACCGGCAAGACGGTCCTGCTTCAGAAAATCGCCAACGCCATTACCCACAATCACCCCGAAGTGATTCTGATAGTGCTGCTGATAGACGAACGCCCGGAGGAAGTCACCGACATGCAGCGTTCGGTAAAGGGCGAGGTCGTCAGTTCCACTTTCGACGAGCCCGCAACCCGGCACGTTCAGGTTGCCGAGATGGTCATCGAGAAAGCGCGTCGGCTGATCGAGCACAAACGGGACGTCGTCATCCTGCTCGACAGCATGACGCGCCTGGCGCGCGCCTACAACACCGTCACCCCACACAGCGGCCGTATCCTGACGGGGGGCGTCGACTCGACAGCTCTGCAATGGCCGCGCAGGTTTTTCGCCGCTGCACGCAACGTCGAGGAAGGGGGCAGCCTGACCATCGTCTCAACCACCCTCGTCGATACCGGCAGCCGCATGGATGAGGTGATTTTCGAGGAGTTCAAGGGAACCGGAAACATGCAGGTGACGCTGGATCGCAAGCTGAGCAACAGGCGCACCTATCCGGCGATCGACGTGACCGCGACCAGCACGCGCAAGGAGGAGCTTCTTCTCGGCGAGCTGGAATTGAGCCGGTCGTATATCATTCGGCGCATCCTCAATCAGATGGGAGTCGTCGAGGGGATGGAGTTCCTCACCGAGAAGATGCAGGGAACGGCTTCGAACGAGGAATTCCTGAAGGCCATGAACGAGTAGCGCTCCCCTGCGGGCGCCGCGGGGTTTCCGCCGTTGCGCCACTTTGACAGGGTCATATTTTCTTTTAAACCAACCCGTTGCAACGACAGAACGCGAAAGAGCCATGAAAAGCGACATCCACCCCGACTACCGGCCGGTCGTCATTCAGGATGTAAGCGGCGACTTCAAGGTGCTGACGAGGTCGACGGCGGCTACCGATCAGACGATCGAGTGGGAAGATGGCAACACCTACCCCCTGATCCGCGTCGAGATCAGTTCGGCATCCCACCCGTTCTATACGGGCAAACGCCAGCAGATCGCCGAACGCGGTGGCCGCATCGAACAATTCCGCCGCCGCTACGGCGACAAAGCCGCTGGGAACTGATTCCCGTACACTCGAGGTGACAGGTTTGCTCCATGAAGGGGCCGGCCCTGTCGCCTTTTTTATGTACTTCGGGGAACGCAGCGAAACGAATGAGTAACAGGAATTTCTCAACCGCCCAAGGCACGCGGGAATCGGAAGACCTGCCGATCGGGGGCCAGGCCGTCATCGAAGGGGTGATGATTCGGGCGCAGGAGAAAATAGTCACGGCAGTGCGCACTCCGGACCGCGGGATCCTGGTCAGGGAAGAGGAGCACATCCCGTGGTCCCGGCGCCTGCGGCTGTTGGGAGTTCCGGTCATTCGCGGCGCCGTGTCGTTTTTCGAGATGGCGATCATCGGGGTGCGCACCCTCAACTTCTCTGCCGAGATGGCGATGCAGGCCGAAGCGCGGCAGCAGGGCGAACCCGAGCAGGCAGGCAAATCCTGGCAGAATCGGGCAGCCCTGGTACTGACCGTAGCGATCAGCCTCGCTGCAGGGCTGGGAATCTTCTTCTTCCTGCCGCTGTTCGTCGCCGAGCTCAGAGGCGCCGCTCGCGATGCCTTTCAGTTCAACCTGCTGGCCGGCTCGGTGCGGCTGGCACTTTTCATCCTGTACCTGTGGGGTTTGAGTCACTGGAGCGAAATACGCCGTGTTTTCGAATACCACGGGGCCGAGCACAAGAGCATCTACACGCAGGAGGCCGGCGACGATTTGACGGTCGTCCGGGCCCGAGGGTACGGGAGACTGCACCCCAGGTGCGGTACCAGTTTTCTGCTGATCGTCGTTCTGATATCGATACTTGCCTTCGCGCTGGTAGACTCGGCCGTCGCCGAGGCCATAGGCCGCAGACAATCGCTGCTCGAGCGTTTCGCCACACATCTTTGCGTCCTGCCATTAATATCCGGGGTGAGCTTCGAGCTGCTGAAACTTTCCGGCCGAAAACGCAATCATCCCCTGACCCGACTGCTGATCGCTCCCGGTCTCTGGCTGCAGCGGATAACGACCCGGGAGCCGGACGACGCCCAGCTCGAGGTGGCCCTGGTCGCCCTGCGCTGCGCCCTCGGACTGCCCGCGGTCGCCGAGTACGAGATCTGGTCCCAGGATGGACGAACCCCTTCTGCCGCCCCGGCGGAGGCGGCCGAATCTCCGCCCGGCTCGGACGGGGCTGGCGAATGAGCGACGCCCCCTCTCCACTGCTCGACAAGCTCGGCGAGAAAGAGCGGCGGTTCGACGAGATCAGCGAAGACCTCGCTGACCCGGAGATCGTCCGGAATTCCTCGCAGTACCAACGGCTGGCCCGCGAGCTGGGGGAGTTGCGCGAGGTCGTCGACCTCGCAGGGAGCTATCGCGGATGCCTGGAACGCCGCGCCGATGCGGTGCAGATAATCGCCGAGGCGGACGATGCCGAACTCGTGGAGCTGGCCAGCGAGGAGCTGCGGGAGCTCCACGGGGAGATCGGCCAACTCGAAGCGGGGATTCAGCTGTTGTTGATCCCCAGGGATCCGAATGCCGGGCGCAACGCCATCGTCGAGATCCGGGCGGGTACCGGAGGTGACGAAGCCGGCCTGTTCGCCAGCGACCTGTTCCGGATGTACCACCGCTTCGCCGAACGCAATTCCTGGAAAACCGAGCCGCTCTCCTCGAGCACCAATCCCTCTGGAGGATTCAAGGAGGTCGTCTTCATGGTCTCGGGTGCTTCCGCGTACGGCAAGCTGAAATTCGAAAGCGGGGTGCACCGGGTTCAGCGCGTGCCCAAGACCGAAGCCAGCGGCCGTATCCACACCTCGGCAGCGTCGGTGGCGGTGCTGCCCGAGGCCGACGATATCGATGTCGAGATCTCCCCTGAAGAGATTGAGGTCGACGTGTACCGCTCCAGCGGTCCGGGCGGACAGAGTGTGAACACGACCGACTCGGCGGTGAGGATCACGCACAAACCGACCGGCATGGTGGTCAGCTGCCAGGACGAAAAGTCGCAGCTGAAGAACAAGAACAAGGCGATGAAGGTCCTGCGCGCGCGCCTCCTGGATCAACGCCGCGAGGAACAGGAGGCCGAGCTGTCGCGAGAGCGGCGGCAGCAGATCGGGTCGGGCGACCGCAGCGCCAAGATACGCACCTACAACTTTCCCCAGGGTCGCGTTACCGACCACCGCATCGGGCTGTCGATCTACCGGTTGGATGGCGTTCTCGACGGCGAGCTCGACGAGTTCCTCGACAAACTCGCCGAAGCGGAACAAGGAGATGCGCTGGCCTCATGAGTCAGCGGCCTTCAGGCGTCCTGTTTTCATGATCCGAGCGGGGAAATCCGGCCCGCGAAGAATGGCACGGATCGGTCGAAGAGTGTCGAGGCAGTTGTGAGACGGACGCCAAATAAATGAGTAAGCCCCCTTGGAAGCTGCTCGACCTTCTGAACGAAGCGAGCGGCTTTTTTGCGTCACAGGGGATCGACAATCCCAGGCTGCAATCCGAGCTGCTGTTGGCAGCCGCCCTGGAGATAAAGCGACTCGACCTCTACCTCCAGTTCGAAAGGACGGTCATCGAAGAAGAGATCGCCCGTTTCCGCGGCTACGTGCGCAAACGCCTGCGCGGGGCTCCCGTTCAGTACATCACCGGCACGGCGAGCTTTCGATTGCTCGATCTCGAGGTGTCGGAATCGGTCCTGATACCGCGTCCGGAAACCGAGATTCTGGTCGATTGCGCCCTGGAGTTCCTGACGTCGAGGGAAAATCCCCACACCTTGGATCTCGGGTGCGGCAGCGGCGCCATAGGGATCTCTATCGCCCACGAGAAGCCTTCGGCGCGCGTGACGGCAGTCGATATCGATCGCCATGCCCTGATGACGACCCGGCGCAACGCAACGGCCCGCGGAGTCGACGGGAACCTCCATATCGTCCGCAGCGACCTCCTGTCCGCATTCGCCCCCGGCGACCACTTCGAAGCAGTCGTGTGCAACCCTCCGTACATACCCAGCGCCGAGATCGAGCGACTCGACGCGGAGGTGCGGGATTTCGAGCCCCGCCTGGCTCTGGACGGCGGCACCGACGGGCTCGACTTCTACCGCAGGCTCGCCGTCTCCGCAGGCTCGGTGCTCGCCCCGGACGGCCTGCTCCTCCTGGAGGTAGGTGACGGCCAGGCGTCCGAGGTATCCGGGATCCTCCAAGAGAGCGGGAACTTCGCCCCTGTCGGCGTCCGTCCCGACCTCGGTGGCATCCCGCGCGTCGTGATCGCCAGCCACAGCGCCGCTGCCGCCCGTTCTGCCTGACACCGATCGGGAACATCTCCGTATACGACGATACCCGGGGGCCGGGCCGCCAACGGCCTCCCGGCAAATCTGGGTCTATATCTTAAGTACATTTGAAACAAGTAGTTATCACCTGGTGGACCAGCGGGGTGCAGTCCGGGCACGACAGTTGAAGGGGTATCGGCCAACGCGTACAGCAGGAGGCGAGCGGGGTGCCCCCTCCCAGCTCTCTTCAAGGGAGTGGATGCCCAGGCTTGACAACTGAACAAAATTTCAGTATTCTTATGTTCAGTTTTGAGAGACAGAGGGCACACCAGAGAGGTAGCGCCCATCGTCTTCGCTGGACATTCCCCTTCAGCAAGAAAGCCGAGAGGCGGGAGAAACGGAGATGGTATCGGCCAAGCTCAACACACAGAGAGGTTCGGACGCCAGGAACGACGGCAAGGGGCAGGACCGGCAAAGAGCGATGCAGCAGGCCCTGACCCAGGTGGAAAAGCAGTTCGGCAAGGGGGCCATCATGCGCCTGGGCGAATCCCAGGTCGTAGACATCGACATCGTCCCGACAGGTTGCCTGTCGCTCGACGCCGCTCTCGGGATCGGGGGTGTCCCGCGGGGCCGCGTCATCGAAATGTACGGTCCCGAGTCGGCCGGCAAGACCATGTGCGCTCTCAACGTGGTAGCGCAGGCTCAAAAGAAGGGCGGCATCGCCGCCTTCATCGACGCCGAGCACGCCCTCGACATCGGCTTTGCGCGCAAGCTGGGTGTCGACGTCGAGAACCTGCTGGTCGCGCAACCCGACTGTGGCGAAGAAGCACTCGAGATCACCGACACACTGGTCCGCAGCGGAGCCCTCGATGTCATCGTCGTCGATTCCGTGGCGGCGCTGGTCCCGCGGGCGGAGCTCGAAGGGGAGATGGGGGACGCCCAGATGGGGCTGCAGGCGCGGTTGATGTCGCAGGCGTTGAGAAAGCTGACGGGGTCGATACAGAAATCGCGAACGACGGTGATCTTCATCAACCAGCTGCGCATGAAAATCGGCGTGATGTTCGGCAACCCGGAAACCACGACCGGGGGCCGCGCCCTCTGCTTCTACGCCTCGGTGCGCATGGATATCCGCAGCATCGGCAACATAAAGGACGGCGACGAGGTGATCGGGCGGCGGACGCGGGTGAAAGTAGTCAAGAACAAGGTCGCTCCTCCCTTCAGAGAGGCCGAGTTCGACATCCTCTTCCGGGGAGATGACGTCGGTATCTCCAAAGAGGGGGACTTGCTCGACCTGGGAGTTCAGCACCGGGTCATCGAGAAGAGCGGAACCTGGTTTTCGTACGGCGGTCTGCGCCTGGGGCAAGGCAGGGAGAACGCGCGTATTTATCTGAAAGAGAACGAGCAAGTTTCCGGCCGGATCGAAGAAGAGATCCGCGCGGCGATGAATATTCCCCTGGCCCGAGCAGCCGCAGGTGAGGATGGCGGAGTCGTCGCCGGCAAGAAGGCTACCCACCAGGAAGAGCCCGGGAGCGCCCCGGATCCGGCGGGCCGCGCCCCGGCAGCCAACGTCGGAAACGGCAAGACGGCGGTACAGAAACCTGCTCCGACCGGTCAGGCAGGGGCGAAACAGAAACGGGTGGCGGCGTAACAGGAAACCGGCCGTCTCCGGCGGCCGGCTACTCAGGCGATACCGCGGCAAACCCCCGGGCCCCAGCCCTGTCGCGGTTTCGCCCTCCCCTTCCCCCGAGCCGAAGGGCTGCTTGCAAGGAGAGCAGCCCTTCATTTTTGTACCTCCCACCGGCATCCCCGCCCGACCCCACACGCAGGGCCTCATCCGGAGTTGTGCATGGACCCGCGCTGGCTGGTAAAGAAAGACGAGTGGTCAGAGGAGGCCGCGAACGCCATCCATTTCTTCGAGGAGCTTCGCGTTCTTTTCGCGTCCGAGGAACTGATTCAACATTTCCCGGTCGTCCTGGAATATTACCAGCGCAGCGACATCCGCAGGCGGACCGGCGAGTCAGGACTCAGAACGCCGCACGCCGACTTCCACATTCGAACAATCATCTCCTACCTCGAAGAGTCCGTGGAGGGGATTTTCGTCATCGAACGCCACCTGCCGCCGGACCTGGTCGAGGATCGCGCCATCCTGCTCAGGGCTCTCGAAAACGCCGCCCGCGGACCCGGACGGTGAGCACCTCAGACAGCCCCGAGGCGGCCATCGGCGCGGAGGGTATCCGCGTCCTGTTCGACGCCGCCGAGGTAGAGCGCCGCGTAGGGGAGCTCGCACGCCGGATCAGCGGCGATTTCGAGGCGAGACCGCCTGTTCTGATCGGTATCCTGACCGGGGCGGCTCAGTTTGCCATCGACCTCATGAGGGCAATGCCGGCCAAATTCGCCAGGGACGTCGAGTACGACTTCATAAAGATCAGAAGCTACCGCGGCAGGGAGTCGGCAGGGAAGCCGCAGGTCGCGGAGGCGACCGCCGTGGAGCTGGCAGAACGCCAAGTGCTGCTGGTCGACGGCATCGTCGACACCGGCGGGACCATGCAGGCGGCAATCGCCGCCATTCAGGCACATGGACCGTCGTCGATCTACACCTGCGCCCTCATCGACAAACCGGAGAGACGCCGGGTAACGGTGAGGCTCGATTACGTCGGGTACACCATCGGCGATCTGTTCGTCATCGGCTACGGAATGGATTTCTGCCAGCGCTACCGCGCCCTGCCCTGCATCGGCGTGCTCGACGCGTAGAAACCCTCCTGCCGGCGTATATTCCAACTAGGAATAGAAAGGGGGCCCCAGGTGGCGAAAAAAGTTCTCATCACCGGAGTTTACGGCCTGATACCAGGAGTGGTGTACCGCCACCTGGAGCAGGTCGGCGGCTACGAGCTGTATGCACTGGCGCGCCGGAGGCAGCCATCGGAACGGGCGCCGAAGGGGATCGCCCCGTCGATTCCGGAAGACCGTTTCTTCCTTGCCGACCTCGCCAATCTGGAGGCCGTCGAACGGGCGGTTCAGGGAATGGACATCGTCGTCCAGATGGCGGCCGATCCGCGGCCGGACGCCAACTGGGACAGCCTGCTGTCCAGCAACATCATCGGTGTCCGCAACGTCTTCGAGGCCGCGGTGCGCGTCGGCGTGAAGAGGGTGGTCTACGCATCCTCGATCATGGTATCCTGGGGATACCACCTCGACCATCCCTACAAGGCCCTGTCGGAGGGACGGTTCGACGACTTCGCCGGGACTCAGGTCCATCCTGTGACCCACGAATGGCCGCATCGCCCCACGGGGTTGTATCCGGCGACCAAGATCTGGGGAGAGGCACTGGCTCGGTATACGGCCGACGTCCTCGGCATCTCCTCCCTTTGTCTCCGCATCGGCTGGGTCAACGCCGAGGATCACCCCCAGAAGCCGGAGTCGGGCGCCGTCTGGTGCAGCCAGCGGGACGTCGCCCAGCTTACGCAGCGGGCGATCGACGCCCCGGACGATCTCAAGTTCGGCATCTTCTACGGCGTTTCCAACAACCGCTACCGCTGGGTCGACCTGGATCACGCCAGGCAGGTCCTGGGGTTCATCCCCGAGGACAGCGCCGAAGAAGTGCTGGCTGGTTCCTAAGCGGCCGCGTCCGTCCAAGAGGAGCTGATGCCTTGCTGAAATCCTCACGTGCACGGACATCCAGACGCCCCGAGCGGCGCTGTTGCCTGGCGAACGATTCCGCCCCGGTCGCCGCTGACGGAATGGTTCGTGCCGGTCCCCTCCAGGAATCCCTGCCCGCACTCTCCCTCCAGCCCTGATGATTCGCTCCAGCCGATGGCCCCCGGCGGTGCTCGCCTTCGCCATCTCCTTTGCCGCCTATCTCGCCACCCTGTGCCCGACCGTCTACGTCGAGGGTTCGGGTGAGCTGATCGGCGCGGTGCACGCCCTCGGCACGCCGCACCCGACCGGCTATCCCTTGTTCGCCCTTACAGGGCGCCTCTTTTCGGCCCTGCTGCCGTTCGACAGCGTCGCCTACCGGATAAACGTCGCCTCCGCGTTTACTGCCGCCCTGGCGGTCGCGGCGCTTGCGGCGTTCCTGAGAGACCGGGGCTGTTATCCCTGGATCTGTCTGGCCGGGTCGCTCCTGTTCGGTTTTTCCGGGACCTTCTGGAGCAACGCCGTCGTCGCCGAGGTGTACGGCGCGAGCATGCTCGGGGCCGTGGCAATGATCTGGCTCGGGTTGCGGGCGGCCGAGGCCCCGAACGCCCGAAACCTGATACTGGGGGGCTACGTTGCCGGAGTTGCGCTTACGACCCACCTGAGCCAGTCCCTGATTCTGCCCGGACTGCTGTCGGCGTGGGTGTGGCACTGGTACCGGGGGGTCAGGCGCCGGCCTCCTGCAGCGAGAGTCGCTGAGCTGACGGGGATGGCGGCCAAGGTTGCGGCAGCTGCCGTCCTCGGCTACAGCCTGGTGCTGTACCTGCCCCTCCGCTCCTTACTGGGCTCTGGATTCCACTGGGGGCCAGTGGACACCCCCTCCCTGTTCTGGGCCCACATCACCGGCGCCGAGTACCGCTTTGCCTTCTTCACCATGCCGGCACACGGGATCCTGCTCAACGCCGGCCGCTGGCTGGAGCATCTGTTTACGGCGTACACCCCGGTGCTCTGTCTCGCCGCGGTCTGGGGCCTGTGGGTCTGCGCACGCCGCGACGGGACGATGGCCTGGGTTGTCGGCAGCACGGTCCTGGTAAACCTTGTCGTGGCTCTCAACTACCATCGGGACCCGAACGGAATCGGCGTCTTCTTCCTGCTCAGCTTTCTCGGGGCCGCGGTGTTCATCGCCTACGGGCTGGACGACCTATGCGCGCGCCTGGGACGACTCATCGGCCGGGGCGGAATTCAGGTGGCCGCGGCGGTTGCCGCGGTGGCGGTCGTCATGGCGATGAATTTTCGCGAGGCGGACCGCAGCGGCATTCGCATCGCTCACAGGTACGGCATGGACATCCTCGCCGAGCTGCCGCAGAACGCCATCCTGATAACCCAAGGAGACGACGCCAGTTTCATCGTCGACTACCTGCACAGAGTGGAGGGAGCGAGGCCGGACGTGACCCTGTACATGCGGTTCGGCAGGGGAACGGACATCCTTCCCCGGAGCTCGCGCCACCTTGGGCCGCGTGAAAAGGCGCGGGTACGTCGACGGTTGGTGAAAGGCTTGGTCGAGGAGTCGGTCACGGGCAGGCCGGTCCATTTTCTCGCGCCCCGCGATCTTCCCGCGAAAGGGTTCGATTTCGTTCCGGCCGGGCTGTCGTATCGGGTGCTGAAGACGGGAGTCAGGCCCCCGGCCGGGGAGGTCCCGGATACGACGGGTGCCGCTGCGGCGGGGGAACTGACCGATCCCTGGGCGCGGATCATTCAGGCGAACTACTGGTTCAAAAGGGGAGAAAACCTGCTCTTCAGGGGGGACAGGGAGGAGGCGGTTCTCGCTTTCGAGCGCTCCGCGGAGATCGCGCACGACTCGCGCACGATTCGCTACAACGTCGCAATCCGACTGGACGACCTCGGAAAGCACGACCGCGCCTGGGCCCACATTCAGGCGGCGATCGCAATCGATCCGATGATGCCGCAGGTGTACAAGCTGGGGGATAGAATCCTGCGCCGCGCGGGCAGGCGGGAGGAGCGACCGGCGTTGCGCCGCGAGGCGGCCCGCTGGGGCCAGCACACATAAAAAAAGCAACCCCCCGCAAATGGGGGGTTGCAGATCAATGGTGGGCGATACCGGAATCGAACCAGTGACCTCCTGCATGTCAAGCAGGCACTCTAACCAGCTGAGCTAATCGCCCTGGGTCATTCAAGCTAGAGATGCCGGTCGGCACGGTCAAGAGCCTTGAAGCGGACGGCCGAGCTTGGCAGCTCCAAGGGGTCGGGACATCCCCGGGACGCAACCAACTCGGGGAAAGCTGGCTGGACCAGTGGTCTCTCGAAAGAGACAGGAGCTACGGCTTCACGCTCAAGGTCGGCGGAAACCCTGAAATCCTGAAGTCACGGGGGGCGAGCCTCTACGCGCTCGGAGGCCCGCCTCGAGGGGCGGTTCACGACCCGCTTCAAAGGCTGCATGGATCCCAGTCCGTGCTCATCCGGGGGCGATCCCGACTTCATTTCCGGAACGGACAGCCGCGACCTGGAACTGCGGCGCTGGACCTTGGGCCTTGGCCTGGAGAAGATGCTGGGACAACAGATCGCGTTCCACGCCGAAATCCTACACCCGGTACGCTGGCGAAGAATGGGTCACGCCGTTCGAGGGAGGGTCACGGTCCCGGCCTCACTGGGAGTGGGCGAGGCGGCCTGTCGTTGAGACTTGGCGCGGTATTTCTGAGGGTTAAGGAAACAACAGGCCCTCTTGACAGGGTTTTAAAACAATGAGAATTCTTCTTGTAACACGAGGCCGATATCGAGGCGGCACGTCGGCTGCTGCGACGCGACGGGGGCAAACCGCCGGAACCCTATGATCGCCTGCGGTGGGTTTGCCGTCGTTGGCCGCCCCAATCTACCCGAGGCGTTCTGAACTATGGGAGAATCCGATGAGCACCGAATACACTATCGTCATCGAGAAGGATGAAGACGGTTTTTACGTAGGGAGCGTTCCCGGCCTACCCGGATGTCATACCCAGGGAACGTCAATTGATCAGTTGATCGAACGGATGGAGGAGGCGATCGCACTCTGGCATGAAGGTGAGCGTGGATGGTCCTGATTGGTATCGGGTCTAGCAAAGGACGGCTTGAGCATGAGACGGCTTGTCGTGAGCGCGTCGAAGATTTCAACCAGCCAATCCATAAGATTGTACGTAATGCAAGCCTTACCCAGACTCCACAACAGATGCTGGATAGTATGAGGCGGAGGAGAGGTAGAGAGCAGGAGTGAAATCCAGCGAGACAAAGTATCCGCCTCCAGTGGAGGACCGTCCCTTGAGGCGATTGTTCCACCCAACTGAAACCAAAAATTTGGACACAGGCGCATGCTGTGGCGGCCAATGAGCAGGAATAGTTTATCAGCCTGGTCCCGTGCGAAATTTTGGGCCAACCACTGTCCCAATTGATTCTGGGACTCACGGAGATCACCGGTGCCGAAGAGGCAGTTCAGATGCTCCCGTTTGTCGAGCCAATCGATCCATTCAGGTGAACGGGCCGCATCCGTGAAGAAGCGTGCCTTCGCCTCCTCTGCGAGCCCCTCTTCAATAAGACCCATTTCCTCCTCGTCGAGGTTGGGTGGTTTTCTTGCGATTTCCGCGATCCGGTGCTGCCATTCGAGGATGCCCCTCCTCGCATAATCCGCAAGGCCTTGAATTCCCTCGTAAAGACCGGTGTAGTTATCGTCGGGCAATTTCGGGTAAAGAATTGGCTCAATTCCCAGAACTTTCCATTTGCTATCATCCGCATCATCAGTAAGCACGAAACGTTGTTCTGTTTGGTCTACCGGCAATGCCCGGGCAAGGTGATTCATCACTGTATCGTTGTGTCTGCAGCCGACGAAGAGAACGGGGAAAGAGTGGAACAAGCCGACGAGAAAGCGCCTCGCCCATCCCTCGGTCAGATATGCACGGCCAAAGTCTTTGTCCGTTAGCACCATTTCCGTCGGCTGGCCGAGACTTCCGTGAACATGAAAAATCCCGTTGAACTCTCTTCCCAAGGGCAAAGCTGGCGCAGTAAAGATCTTCGGTTCGGTATCGAAAAAGCCTTTCGCCGCCTGCTCGAAGAGTAGATCAAAATTGGTGGTGACGATCCGAGGCGATGCCGATTCCTTGTAAAGCCTGAGCAGATTGCGATGCAGGTCAGTTGGCTTCGGGGTCTCTCCACGGGAATTTAACTTGAGCTTTTCTGCGGCAAGGTTATGCACTTCTACGCCTCTGTGCTTCAGTCTGCCGAGAAGTGATCTACTGGTTCGATATCTCCCAGCGTTTCCCCGGTGCCTTGCGCAATCGTCACTGCCAATTCCTTAAAGCCCGGAAGTTTTGCTCCCGCGCCCGCGAAAACAACCAGCTTGTCGTCCCGCAAGAGCGTTCAGTATCGGCCTCGGGAAATCGATACCTGCTATATCCCATCACTACTGTCCGGTTGAGCGCTTTGAAGAATCGTGTAAGTAATGCATCTACAATGAGTTGTGCGAATAAATGACCGTTGTCGATTTAAAATCGATCGTAGATTTGGGCCATTCAGCGCTGCATTTAGCGAGGGAGGGAATGGCCGATGCCTACGGGACGAATGGTATTCTCACAGCTCATGGATTTCCTACCCAGGCACGAGTTCAACAGATGCGTACGTCGGTACCATGGCAATTACAGGACACGGCACTTCAAGTGTCGCGATCAGTTTCTGTGCATGGCCTTTGCGCAGCTCACCGGTCGGGGAAGCCTACGGGACATCGAGACCTGCTTGCGGGCGATGCAGCCCAAGCTGTATCATGCCGGCCTTCGATACCCGGTTTCCAGGAGCACCCTGGCCGATGCCAACGAGAACCGGGACTGGCGCATCTACGCCGACTTCGCTCAGGTGCTCATTGGCCACGCCCGCAAGCTATACAGTCAAGACGACTTCGGAGTACAACTCGAAGAGACCGCGTATGTCTTCGATTCCAGCACCATCGATCGGTGTCTTTCGCTGTTTCCGTGGGCCCGATTCCGTCAGCGCAAAGCCGCCATCAAGCTTCACACGTTGATGGATCTACGCGGCAATATCCCCTGTTTTATTCGCATTACAGAGGGGAAGACGCACGATGTCGGCCTGCTCGACGAATTGATTCTGGAACCGGGCGCCTTCTACATCATGGACCGCGGGTACATCGACTTCGCCCGGCTGTATACCTTCACGCAGCAGGCCGCGTTCTTTGTCATCCGCGCCAAACGCAATCTGGATTATACTCGGCGTATGTCGCGCCCGGTCGACAAAAGCACCGGCTTGCGCAGCGACCAGACCATCGTACTGCACGGACCCGGGACCTCACAAGACTACCCCGATGCCCTGCGCGCATCAGCTACTTCGACCTCGAGACGGCGAAGCGGTTCGTTTTTCTCACCAATCATTTCGTCCTTCCCGCCTTGACCATCCCGCAGTTGTACAAATGCCGCTGGCAGGTGGAGTTGTTCTTCAAGTGGATCAAACACCATCTGCAAATCAAAGGGTTCTTCGGCACCTCCGAGAACGCGGTCAAGACCCAGATCTGGATCGCTATCAGCACGTACGTGCTCGTGGCCATCGTCAAGAAGCAGCTACACGTCGACCGCCGTCTGGCCGAAATCCTGCAACTCTTCACCGTTTCGCTGTTCGAGAAAGTCGATATTTTACAATTGCTTACGGAAATCAGCTCCCAAAACCAATCAGAGCATCTTTGTAACCAGTTGACTTTATTCGACTTATAACCGGACAGTAGTGATTTTCACTATCTACTCGTCGGTTGAAATGGTTAGACAACGGAGCGGTCACCTGCCCCGTGGGAGGTTAGGCGAGCCAACTCAAGCCCCCCCCCGGTTTCCTGCCGCTGCATCTCGTCCTGGATCTGGTCCATCAGCACCATCAGGTCGAGGACGTCATGGCTGGTGACCGTGCCCAGGAACTTGTCCGATTCCCGCTCCATGACCGGAATGATCGTCAGCGAGTTGTCCGCCATCCGTTCGAGCACGTCGTCGATCGGCCCGTCGTGCCAGGCCTTGGGTATGTTCAGGCGCAGAACGGAGCTCAGCTGAGTAGTCGCCCAGGAGCCTTTGCGCAGGAAGATCAGCCGGGTCAGAGGCAGCACTCCCACGGGAACGCCCTCGTCGTCGACGACGTAGTCGTGCTGGTTCGGCACGATCCAGTCGTCTGCGAAGTCCCTCACCGACAGTTCCGGACCGGGATAGGAGCGCGTCCGGTCCATGACGGAGTTCACCACGACCCCATCGAGGGCATGGCGGGCGAAAGAAGGGGCACCGTGCGGGGGGTCGCCGCGCCTTCGGTCTCCTTGGCCCTGCTGACCGCGAAGCCGATGACCTGCGGCGTCAGCAGGATGTATCCGAACATGATGAGAACGAGCAGCGAAAAGACGCCCCGATCGATGACGCCGGTCTCGAGCAGGACGAGAAGGAGGGCGATCTCGGCCACCCCCTTCGCCATCAGCCCCGTGGTCAGGACCAGCGGCGTGTCCAGCCGCGCCAGGAAGGTGCCGATGAAAGCGCCGGACAGCTTTCCCAGCATCGGGACGAACAGCAGGGCGACTATGGTCTGTGGCGGCAGGCCGACAAAGGAGAAATCCAGATGCAGGCCGGCCGAGGCGAAGAAGAGGGGAACGAACAGGCCTTCCGCTGAGCTGCGCATTCCGGGCATGATGTCGTGGCGCATGCGGTTGGGCAGCCCCCGACAGGGAGGCCCCGAAGAGCAGCGCCCCCAGTGACCCGTGCAGTCCGATCGCCTCTGCCCCCACGACCACCAGGAAGAGGCCCTCCATCAAACAGCCCGAACGAGAGCTCGGGAACGTCGACCAAGCGATGCAGGATGGTTATGGCGCGGGGAAGCACCTTTGCCGAGATGATCCAGGTCAGCACCACGAAGCCGACGATCTCCCCCACCAGGACCAACAGGCCGACCACGCTGTGGTCGTGGTCGAGCTCGCCGATGGTGACGCCGACCACCAGCAGGCTGATCACCTCGGCGATGATGACCGCGGCGAATATCCTCAGCCCTATCAGCTCCTTTAGCAGTCCCTTGTCGGACAACACCTTGGCGACGATGCCGAGGCTGGACAACGACAGGATCCCGGCGACACAGAGCGCCTTGGTGAATTCGAGATTGAGGGCGAAATCGACGCCGAGAAAGTCCGACGTGACCAGCAGGGAGATGACCACCGACAGGGCCCCGGCGATGAAGAAGCGGCCGCGGATCGTCGCCATGAAGCCGGGAAGGTCGATTTCCTCGAGGCCGATCAGGAAGAAGAGGACAAAGACGCCGATTCCGAGGAAGAGCTCGATTTCACTCGTCGGCTCGACGATCCCGGCTACCGGCCCCAGCAGGACCCCGGCCAGGGTGTAGGCGACGATGGAGATCAGGCCGATACGCCGCAGGAGACCCTCGGCGAGCTTGGCTACGACGACGAGCAATCCGATGTGGAGCAGGGCTTCGTGGATCATGCCGGGGGGACCTCCGGTGTCTCGAGGCGGAACGAACCCGGGGCAATTTTAGAGCATGGGGACGCGGTCAGCCAGCGCGAAACCACCCTTCCCAGAGGGTATCGTCTTGTCGACAGGGAGGGTCTCAGGCGGCGGGTGGTAGAGTCGGAAGGAAGGGCTGGGTTGAGCCCCGAGACGGAATGGCGCAGCCACCGGCTGCCCGGAACCTGCGGCGGATCACGAGTGGGGCGCGAGCCTGAACCTCACCCGGGCAGGGATTCAGAAGTAGCTCATCAGTATTTCCCATAGGGACATCCGAGCCACCCCTCTGTCCGCCACGAGGTCGACGGCGGCCAGCAGGGTCTCGCCGGTCATCACCCGGAGGGCTCCGAGCGAGTCCCCCGCGGCGATCGGGGCGTTGCGCGCGGAGTCGATCTCGATCTCCTTGCGGATGCCGCGGATCTGCTCGTTGCCGAGAACGGCGACCACCGAGTCGGTGGCGACCGCGGCGACTTCCGGTTCGACGCCCCAGTCGAGGGGGACCGAGGCGACCGCTTCCCCTGAAGTGACGATCGCCACCCTGGAATAGTGGTTGAATCCCCAGTCGAGGATGCGCCTGGTTTCGCGGTAGCGGGCTTTCTCGCTCTGCGATCCCAGGACCACCGAGATGAGGCGCATCCGGCGGCGTTCGGCGGTGGCCACGAGACAGTACCCGGCACGCTTGGTGAAGCCGGTCTTGAGTCCGTCGAGACCGCGGAATTTGCCCAGCAGCCTGTTGGTCGCCCGGAGGATGAAGGTGCCGTTGCGAAACGGCGCCTGGCGGATCTTGGACCACTCCATGATTTCGTCGTAGGCGGCGATCTCCCTGGCGACGGCCGCTAGGTCCGCGGCGGTGGTGGTGTTGCCCTTCGTTGTCGGTGTATTGTCGAGTCCGTGGACGTTGACGTAGCGCGTCCCCTGCAACCCCAGGACCGCGGCCTTGCTGTTCATCAGGTCGACGAAACCCTGCTCGGTGCCGCCGATGTGCTCGGCGACGGCCACGCAGGCGTCGTTGGCGGAGGCGATGACGATCGTCTCCATCAGCGCTTCGAGAGTGAACACCTCCCCCTCCTTGAGGTACACCTGCGAACCTCCGGTGCGGCTCGCTTCCGCGGAGATGTAAACCGAGTCGGAGAGGGCGAAGCGGCCGTCGGCGACCGCCTCCATCACCAGCAGCTGCAGCAGCAGCTTGAGGGTGCTGGCAGGTGAGCGCGGCGCGCGCGCGTTGTGCTCGAACAGGACCTTGCCGGTTTCCGCTTCGACGAGAATGGCCGCGGCGAACGGAGGCCCTCCGTCCCAGGTGGGAGGAACGAGCGCCGGCGCCGGCTGCGGCAGTATCGAGCCGCCGAGAGCGCCGAGCAGACATACTGCAACCAGGCGAACGATCATGAATCCTCGAACAGTTTCGGGGGTGAAGCCGGGGAGAACCGTGGGGGAATGAGCCAAAGATACGAGTGCGGTCCCGGAGGGCAAAGGCGCCGGCGCGGGGAGCGGGTTCCTTGACCCTCAGGCTGCTGGCGTTAGCTTGGGAAATTTCCCCGCAATGAGAAGGGATCCCCATGCCGGATGATTCCGGACAACTGCTCACCTACCAGGGCGCGGCCATCGATTCCCCCCTCCTCGGGGAGCTGCAGGACGCCTCGAGCGCCCTCGGCGACAGGGAGGAGCTGCACCGGCGCATGGCGCGTGACGGCTACCTCTACCTGCCGGGATTCCTCGACCAGGAGGAGGTCGTGGCCGCGAGGATGTCGGTGCTGTCCCGGCTCTCCGACAGGGGACTGATCGACCACCGCCATCCGCTGGAGGAGGGGGTGCTGAAGCCGGGTATCGAGATCGGCTTTTCGCCGGATCTCGCCAGGGACAACCCCGAGCTGGACGCGGTGGTGTACAGCGGGCGGATGATCGAGTTCTACGAGTTCTTCCTGGGCGGCCCGGTGCGGCATTTCGACTACACCTGGTTCCGCGCCAAGGGCCCGAACAGCGCCAACGCCACCCAGCCCCACTGCGACATCGTGTTCATGGGGCGCGGCACCCGGGATCTCTACACCTCCTGGACTCCGCTCGGAGACATCCCGCTGCGCATGGGCGGCCTGATGATTCTCGAGAACTCGCACCTGCGGGAGGAGATCCTCGACGGCTACGCCCGCACCGACGTCGACGCCTACTGCGAGGAGGGGGAGGCGGACGCCATCGTCGCCCGGGCGCGCTCGGAGAACCGCCAGCTCACCGCGGAGGAGCACGGGGAGATCCGCTGGGAATCGCAGGGCCACTTCGCCGACGCCCTCGGGCTGCGTGAACAGCTCGGCGGCCGCTGGCTGACCTCGGAGTACCGCATGGGGGATCTGCTCGTCTTCAGCATGTTCACCATGCACGCCAGCACCGACAACCACACCCGCCGCATCCGCCTGTCCTCCGACACCCGCTACCAGCTCGCCAGCGAGCCGGTGGACGAGCGCTGGATCGGCGACCACCCCACTGCCCACGGCATCCACTCCAAGCGCGGCCTGATCTGCTGAGTCGCCGCCCTGCCGCGGCTGCCCGCAGGATTCCCGCTTAACCGGGTGCACCCGTGCCTCCACCTCCAAGGCCGAGGGCGACACCAGGTCGGGCCCCATCCTCCTTTCGCCAAGACGGAATTCCCCCTGCGTCGGGATTTACCCGGGGTTGCCGCCGGTTCAGTTCAGGGATGGGTCTTCGGGAATGAACGACATCGGGGCGTACTTGCCGCCCAGGGCGTGCATGGCCTGCTGCCAGACGCTCTCCGGCTCTTCCGAAAAGACCAGGTCGATGTTCGCCTCGCTGAGGATCCAGGCGCCCAGGGCGATCTCGTTCTCGAGCTGGCCGGGGGCCCAGTCGGCGTACCCGAGGTAGAATCGCAACAGGGGGCTGTCACTGTCGAGGTCCGGAATGCAGCCGCGCAGGATGTCGAGATCGCCGCCCGCGTAGAGGCCGTCGCAGATGCGGGTGGCGTCTTCTCCGGCGCTGCCGAGACGGTGCAGGAAGATGAGGGAGTTCGGCTCCTCCGGCCCCCCCTGGTAGAACATCCCGTCCGGCTTGCGGCCCGAGTCGAGTCCGTTGGCAAGGGTTCGCAACTCCTCCGCGGGGTACATCCTGGCCCGCTCTCCGAGCGGACGGTTGACGATTACGCCGAGGGTCTGGTCCGGACGGTGCTGGAGGATGAGGACGACCGTGCGGCTGTAGCTCGGGTCCTCCAGTCCGAGGGAAGCGATGAGGAAGGTTCCTGCCTTAAGGGGAGCGGGCATGGGGAGTGGGGCGGTTGAGAGGTGTCCAAATGATAGGGAGCCGGGCCACCGGGGCAAGGAGCCCCGGTGGCTGGTGCCTTCGCCCGTAAGTCCGAGTACGAACGGGGGCGTCGGTGTCCCGGCTCGCAAGGCGGCAGGGAGTCGTACGGAGTCGGTATGGGAGCGAAGGCAAGGCGGCGAGCATGCGGCAGCGGCGACGGAATTCAGGTGGTCGCACCCCCCCGGCCCTAATAGCGCAGGAACCGCTCCCGCACCTGCGCGAACGGCCGCCGCTCCCGCTCCCAGGCGGCGAGCAGATCGGCGACCGGGGTGCCGGCGTCGAGCTCGAGGCGGACCCTGCCGCTGCCGGCGAGCTTGTCGAAGTTGTGGATGCCCCGGGCCGGAAGGTTCCACTCGAAGCGCTCCCGGAACAGGCTTTTCGCCGTGGCCAGCAGGTGAAAGGCCGCGGCCACGGGGCGCAGGCAGGGGGAGAGGGCGTGCAGCTGCACCCCGCCGCAGCGCTCCCCGGCGTGCTTCCCGAACGACGGCGTGAAGAAGACAGGCCGCCATCGCGCCCCGGGAATCGCGAGATCGTTCATCGCATCGGCCAGCGCGAAGCCGTCGACGAACGGGGCCCCGATGAGCTCGAACGGCCGCGTGGTTCCGCGGCCCTCCGAGAGGTTGGTTCCCTCGAAGAAGCAGGTGCCCGGGTACAGGGCCGCGGTCTGCGGAGTCGGCATGTTCGGGGAGGGGGCGACCCAGGGCAGCCCGGTCTCCTCCCAAGACATCGACCGCCTCCATCCGCCCAGCTCCACGACATGCAGCTCGGCGCCAATTCCGTGGACCTCGTTGAAGAGGGTGGCGATCTCACCGATCGTCAACCCGTAGCGGACCGGAATGGGGTAGCGGCCGACGAACGAGGAGAAGGCCGGGTCGAGGAGATTCCCCTCCAGCAGCTCCCCGCCGATCGGATTCGGGCGGTCGAGAAGGAGGAACGGCGCCCCGCGTTGGGCGCAGGCTTTCATGGCTGCGCTCATGGTGTACAGGTAGGTGTAGAAGCGCGCGCCGACGTCCTGCATGTCGAACAGGAGGACATCGATGCCGTCGAGCATGGAGCTCTGCAGCGCGCGGGTGGAGCCGTAGAGGCTGATCGCCGGCACCCCGGTGCGGAGGTCGACTTCGTCCGCTACGCCGACCCCGTCCTCGGCGTCGCCGCGGATGCCGTGCTCGGGGCCGAAAAGCGCCGCCAGCTCGGTGGCGGGCTCGGCGTGCAAACGGTCCGCGGTGGCCCGCAGGCAGGAGTCGACCCCGGTGGGATTGGTGATCAGGCCGACCCGCCTGCCCGCGATGAGCTCGAGGGCGTCGTCGAAGAGGCGCTCGTTCCCGAGCTTCACCCCCATCGAATCACCGCTCCGTGGCGGCCGCCGAATCTGCTCGCTGTACGCGGCGGACGACGAAGGCGACCCCCCCGAGGAGACTGGCGACGACACCGGCAGCGTACCCCAGAAGGGACATCGCGAACGCCCGGCTCTCGGGGGCGCCGACAGAGCCGAACAGCTCGACGAAGATGTTCTCCCGCACCCCCAGTCCTCCGATCGAAATCGGCAGGGCGGCGATGACCGCGGCAACAGGTTGGAAGGCGACGAAGTAGACCAGCCCGGCGTGCAGGCCGGCTGCCAGCCCCGCGGACCAGTAAACGAGGACGCGGGAAAACTGGACGCCGAGGGAGACGGCCCCGACCCCGAGAAGCAGCCAGCCCTTGCTGCGGTACACTGCCATGCTTTCCCGCAGGCTGCTCGCCTTGCGGCCGATGCGGTCGGGAAGGAGGCGGGTGGCCATGATCTCGAGGAAGCGCCCGATCCGCCCGCTCAGTCCCATCGCCATCAGCAGGACGAGGGCGCTCCAGACCGGCAGGAGAACGGAGATCACCCCGGGGACCCTGACCTCTGGAACGGTGAGACAGGCGATCAGCGCCAGGGAGCAGGTGGCCAGCAGGCCGACGAAGCGGTCCATGAAGGTCGCCGCGGCGGCGCCGCTGGTGCGCCCGGTGAGCCGGCGGACGTCGTAGATGCGCAGCGCGTCTCCGCCGATGTTGCCGAGCAGGACGTTGTTGAAGAACACGCCGGTCAGGTAGAAGACCGTTGCCTGGCCGAAGCCTATCGGCAGCCGGTGGGCGTGCAGCAGCAGGTACCACTGGCAGGCTCCCAGCCCGTTGCTGACCACGAAAAAGGCGACGGCGAGCAGGAACAGCGACGGCACTGTCGCGGCGAAGGCGGCGCCGAGCCCCCCGAGGTCGGTCTGGCGGGCGAGGTAGTACAGCAGGCCGACACTGACCGCCAGCTTGAGCAGGGTGTTGAGGGCCGTCTTCAATAGCAGGCGTCCGCCATGAAGTCGCGGGTCCGGCGCCGGCCGCGCAGGTAGTACTCCAGTAGAATGCTGCCGCCGTACACCCCCCTGCGGTCGGCGTCCGCCCCGGCGACCGCAAGGGAGCGGCTGCGCCGGCGGCGCGCGATCAGGTCGAGGGGGTGGGTCAGGCACCAGAACAGCGCTGCCAGCGGGGCTGCTGCGGCGCGCAGGCGGCCGCGCAGGAGGTAGTTGAGGACCGCGGCCAGCTCGAGCAGTCCGCGCGCCGGCAGCAGCCAGGACAGCGTGAGGGCGGGCAGGTTCTTGAACAGCATGACGAGGTTGTTGCGGTGGTTGAGGTAGCTCTTGCGGAAGCTCGCTGGCGGCAGCGACCACCCGGCGTGGTGGTAAATCACCGAGGAAGGCACGGCGACGAGCCGGTGACCGGCAAGCCGCAGACGCCAGCACAGGTCGATCTCCTCGAAGTGCATGAAGAAGTCGAGGTCCAGCAACCCGACCCGGCGCACCGCGTCGGTGCGCACCAGCATAGCCGACCCGCAGGTCCAGAACAGGTCTGCGGGGGTGTCGTACTGCCCGCCGTCGCTCTCGACCTCTTCGAGCAGGCGGCCGCGGCAGAAGGTGTACCCCAGGCGGTCGATGTAGCCGCCGGCGCCGCCGCTGTAGTCGAACGAGCCCCCCTCGGCCGCGGACAGCAGCTTGGGCTGGCAGGCGGCGATCGCGGCGTCGGCGTCCGCGGCCGCGACCAGGGGCTGGAGCCAGTTGGCGGTCACCCGCGTGTCGTCGTTGAGCAGCACCGAGTACTCGGTCTCGGCCGCCTCGAGGCCGCGATTGCAGGAATAGCTGAAACCGCGGTTGCCCTCGTTGCTCAGTATTTCAATGCCTGGAAAGCGTGCCCGCGCTTCCTGCAGACTGGGAGCGCCGCCCCCGTCGTCGACGACGATTACCCGGAGGGGCCAGAAGCTGTGGGCGAACAGCGACTGCAGGCAGTCGGCGAGCACCGCCGCCCGGAAGTGGGGGATTACGATGGTAACTGGTTCGCGCACACCCAGGCCTGCCGCATAGGCTAGTCGCCGCCGGCGGCGTCGGAGGGTGAGATCTTCAGGGCGTTGTGCAGCGTTTCGAGATCCTGCTCCGGGCCGTCGGTGGCACCGAACTCATCCTGGTACTCGCCGATCAGCCGGATGGCGTCCTCGACGCGGCCCCCGGCCTGCAGCGTCGCCGCGAGCTCGCGGTAGGCGTCGTATCGCTCCGGTTCCAGGGCAATGGCGATCCGGTAGGCGCGCTCCGCCCGCTCGAGATCCCGGTAGGTATCCAGCAGGATGCCGGACAGCGCCAGGGCGTTCTCGTAGGTCGCCGTCGGGTGCTCGTCCACGGTTTCGGACAGGTATTCCACGGCCTCTTCCACGTACCTGGCGGCAATCGCCATGCGGCCGACCTCGCGCTGGAGCTCGCTGGCGGTGTAGAAGGATTCCCAGTTGAGCGGGATATGCTCCAGAGCCCATTCGGTCAGCTCGGTCAGCTCGTCGTAGCGCTCCTGTTCCTGGTACAGGGACGCCAGGGTAATGTAGCAGGCGCGGTAGTTCCCCAGCAGTCTCGAGGTGTTGAGGTCCTTGTAGACGCCGCGATCGGCGATCCCTCGGAACTGGTAGACCTGCAGCAGGTTGCGGGCGAGCGCTTCGAGGTCGGTTTCGCGCCCTTTCTCGGGGACGAGCTTCATGGTCATGCCGACCATGCTCAGGTACGGTTCCAGCCCGACCCGGTTGCTCTGGGCCACGGTGATGGCGAAGTGGATGGGCCGCTTCCACTCGTTCCAGCTGATGATCCCGATCACCATTATGTCCTGAACCCGCAGGACGTCGTTGCCGGGCAGAGTCTTGACCTCGACGTCGAGGCCAAGCGTGGCGAACTCCTTGGGCGTCCCCGGCTTGGGCCACACCCGCCTGTACATGTCGACCAGTTGGGTGTCGGTGAGAACCGAGTCGACATAGGTGTCGTCGATGCGGATGTCGACCTTGGGCTCGCGGTCGCGCAGCTGCTTGATGTACCACCCGGTGTTGAGGAGGCTGAGGTTGACGACGCGGATGTCCCGCCGGATCCCCTCGACCTCCTGGAGGAACCACAGGGGGAAGGTGTCGTTGTCGCCGTTGGTGAACAGGATCGCATCCTGCTCGCAGCTGTTGAGAAGGTTGTAGGCGTAGTCGTAGGCGATGTAGTCGCCGGTGCGGTCCTGGACGTGGTAGCTGCTGGCGCCCGTGCCGAGGGGAAGCAGCAGGCCGCAGCAGGCGGCCCCGGCAAGGGCCGGCCCGGACAGCCGCCAGCGCTGCCGCACAAACTCGACGATGCCGGTCCAGCCGAGCCCCATCCAGATCGCGAACGCGAAGAACATGCCGCCGAAGACGTAGTGGCGCTCGCGCGGCTGCGGGTCCTGCATGTTGAGGTATAAGGACAGCCCGAACCCCATGATCAGGAATATCGCCAGCAGCGCTACGAAGCGGCGCCAGTCGCGGCGCCCGTGCCATACCAGCCCCCAGGCCCCGAGCACGTAGGGGATGAGCGACACCGAGATGGTGTGGGGGGCGTTCTCGGTGGCCAAGCGGAAGACGAGGTCGCGGTTGAGCAGGGGGAACGGGAACTGCTGGAAGAAATACTTGAACTGCTGGTGCCACAGTTGGTAGGTGCGCGAGGCCCGCGGCTCGAGCATCATCAGGAGCATGCTGTCGGTCCCGTACTGCTCGCGGTTGAGGAATTTCTTGAAGGCGGCCCAGGTCTCGGGGTCGTTCTCGTCGATCACCGGGTTGAGCCCGGAGCGGATGTACAGGGTCGCGTAGGTCGAGTACCCGATCGCGAACAGCACCGCGGTCCCGACGAGCAGTCCGAGGGCGCGGCGGTCGTGCTGGTAGAGATGGCGGAGAAGGCCGATTGCCACGACGGCGAGAATGGCGTTGAAAAGCATCCCCTCGGAGAAGATGGCGCGCCCGACGAAGGACGCGGCGCCGGCCCCGAGGAGCAACAGGACGGTCGGGCGCAGCTCCTCCTCGGTGACCCAGACGTAGGAGAAGAAGGCGATCAGGCCTGCCGCGGCGAGCAATCCGAGCAGGGCTGCCGAATCCGGCCTGTCGGCGAGCACGGCGAGAATGAAGAACCCCTCCAGCCCGGCGCCCGCCATGACCGTGATCAGGCGGCGCAGCCCGCGGTCGGCGAACCAGGCGAGGATCAGCAGCCCGGGGATGATCAGCAGGCAGAGCATGTGCAGGCCCCCGCCGAGGCCGAACAGGTAGGCGACGAGAAACAGCCAGCGGTCGTTGAGGGCGCCGTGCCCGGTCCCTTCCCAGTACAGGACCAGCCAGAACCCCAGGGCGACGAAAAGAATCGAGTAGCCGTAGACCTCGGCCTCGGTGGCGTTGAACCAGAAGGTGTACGAGACCGCCAGGGTCAGCGAGGCCAGGGCGCCTCCGAGGGTGACCGACAGGTCGCGCTCGTCGCCGAATACCCGCAGCGGCTCGCCCCCCAGGGCGCGGCGCGCTATGGCCACGGTGCCGAGGTAAGTGCACCAGACCGCCAGGGCCGAGGAGAGCGCCGACATCAGCACCACGCGCCAGGCGACCTCCATGACCGGAATCATGGAGAACAGCCGTCCGAGCAGCACGTAGAGCGGCGATCCCGGCGGGTGCGGGACGCTGAGGGTGTAGGAGGTGGCGATGAACTCGCCGGTGTCCCAGAAGGAGACCGACGGCGCCATGGTCAGGAGGTACAGACCAAGGGAAATCAGAAAAACAGCCACACCGGCGCAGCGGTGCATCACTGCTGGATTCATGTGATCAGCTCGAAATAACCGGCAATGCCGAGAGGGGGTCTGGAGGACGCCGCGGGATGAAACAGGTCTGAGGGAGAGGCAGTAGAAACTAACATCTGGCAGGGCCGGTGGCTATTCGGCCAGCAGCACCGTTCCCCAGGTGCCCGGGTCGTGGATGAGGGGGGGATTGCGGCCCACGGTCCAGGACTGGGTGCCGAGATCGCAGTCGTGGAGAACGTAGTTGAACCCGAGGCGGTCGAACTCGCGCGGCTCGAACCCGTTGAGGCCGGCGGCCGGGAGGGCGATCTCCATCCGGTAACTCCGCTTCAGCCTCTTCAGCCCCACGGCGATTTCCTCCTCCGGGCAGGGGGGCGCCTGCTCGCGCGCCCTGTCGATGGCGGTCTGGCGGCCGATCGGCTTCCTGCCGTCGCTGCCGCTGCCCCCGGGGAGGAAGAAGAAATGGTGGCAGAAGCGGTTGGCCGTGTGCGCGTCCTTGACGTCGCGGGTGTCGATCCAGAGCTCGAGGCAGTCCCCCTGCCAGTAGTTCTTCGGATCGATGCTGAAGCTCTTCTTGCCGTCGACGCGGACCGCGAAGTAGAGGCCGTCGTCGTTCCAGGCCATCAGCAGATCGGCGAACGGCTTCTCTCCCTCGAGGCCGAGCAGATCCGGCAGGCGGAAACCGGCCCCCCAGTCCCCGAGGTCGCCGTCGACGCGAGGCGCTTCCTCGCGGTAGCGGCAGGGGGCCGCAAAGCTGAAGAACGCCCGCCTCGGTACTGCGAGGTTCAAGTCGCCCCTCCAGGCGGAGGAAGGTGTCCGGCCCCCTTCACGCCAGCACTTCGCGCAGGATACGGCCGGTGTGCGAGCGCTTGCTGCGGGCGACCTTTTCCGGGGTGCCGGCGACGACGACGCGCCCCCCTTCCTCCCCCCCTTCGGGGCCGAGGTCGATGACGTAGTCGGCGCTCTTTACGACCTCCATGTTGTGCTCGATGACGATCAGAGTGTTGCCTGCCGCCACCAGCCGCTGCGCGACCTCCAGCAGCTTCTGCACGTCGGCGAAATGCAGCCCCGTCGTCGGCTCGTCCATGATGTAGACGGTGCGTCCTGTGCCGGGCCTCGAGAGCTCGGAGGCGAGCTTCAGGCGCTGGGATTCCCCCCCGGAAAAGGTGGTCGACGACTGCCCGAGGGACATGTAGCCGAGGCCGACGTCCGCCATCACCTGCAGGCGGTTGCGGATGTTGCGGACGTTGTCGAAGAGCTCGAGCGCCCGGCTCGCCGTGAGCTCGAGCACGCCGGCCACGGTGTGCCCCTTGAAGCGGACCTGCAGCACCTCGCTGCTGTAGCGCTTGCCCTGACAGACGTCGCAGCGGACCCAGACGTCGGGGAGGAAGTGCATCTCGATGCAGCGCGACCCCAGCCCCTCGCACCCTTCGCAGCGCCCGCCCGGGCGGTTGAAGCTGAAGCGTCCCGGGGAGAACCCGCGGACCCGGGCTTCGGGCAGGCGGGAAAACAGCTGCCGGACGTGGTCGAAGATCCCGATGATAGTCGCCGGGAAGCTGCGCGGGGAATGGCCGATCGGCGACTGATCGATGCCGATCACCTTGTCGACGTGCTCGACGCCGAGGATGGCGTCGCACTCCCCGACCGCGCCGACGCCGTTGTTGACCGCCGCGGCCAGGCCGTTGTGGAGGACCTCCTCGACGAGGGAGCTTTTTCCGGACCCGGAGACCCCGGTGACGCAGACGAAGCAGCCGAGCGGAAAGGCGACGTCGACGTCCTTGAGGTTGTTGTGGCGGGCCCCGACGACGCGCAGCCGCCCGCCGCGGCCGCGGCGGCGCTTCCCGGGGACGGGAATCGAGAGGCTGCCGCGCAGGAAATCCGCGGTGGGCGAGTTCCCGGAGCGGCGCCCGCGGGCCAGCTGCCGCGGCGAGCCGCTGGCGACGAGGTGGCCCCCCTCGCTGCCGGCCCCCGGCCCCAGGTCGACGATGTGGTCCGCTTTCTCCAGGGTGTCGCGGTCGTGCTCGACGAGGACGACGGTGTTGCCGAGGTCGCGGAGCTCTTCGAGAGCGGCGAGGAGGCGGCGGTTGTCGCGCGGGTGCAGGCCGATGGTCGGCTCGTCGAGCAGGTAGAGAACCCCGGTGAGACCGGAGCCGATCTGCCCGGCGAGGCGGATGCGCTGCGCCTCCCCTCCCGAAAGGCTGCCCGCCCGGCGTCCGAGATCGACGTACCCCAGGCCGACGCGCTCGAGGAAGCGCAACCGGATGCGCACCTCGTTCAACAGCTCCCCCGCCACTTCGCTCTCCCGTTCGTCGAGCTCGAGGCCATCGAAGAAGCGCACCGTCCGTTCGATCGGCAGCCGCGTCAGCTCGGCGATGCCGGTGCCGCGCAGCCTGACCGCGCGGCTGTCGCCGTTGAGCCGGCTGCCCTCGCAGGCCGAGCACGGAACCTCGCGCAGCAGGCCCTTGTAGCGCGGGATCTGGCGGGCGAACCGGTCCGCGGTGGGGAAGAGGCCGCCGTAAGTCGCCTCGGCCCCCCCGGCCTTCACCGGCCGGTCGCCTGCCCCGTAGAGGAAGGCGCGGCGGCCCTCGGGGGGAAGCTCGCCGTAGGGGGTGTCGAGATCGAAACCCAGCTCGGTTCCGACGGCCTCGAGCAGGCGCGTGAACCTCGCTCTCTTCGGCAGCGGCCCCCACAGGGACACGGCCCCCTCGCGGATGCTGAGGCCGCGGTCGGGGATCAGCGCCTCGCGGTCGATCCCCTCGCCGGTGCCGAGACCCTGGCAGACCCCGCACATCCCCTCCTGGTGGTTGAAGGAGAAGCTCTGCGGAACCAGCGGTTGAAAGCCGCGGCCGCACGATGGGCAGGAGAAGCGCCGGCTGTAGCGGTGTTCCTCCCCGGGGCGGCCCTCTTCGGCCGGGGCCGCGGCGATCACCTCACCCCCGGACAGGTCGAGGGCGCGCTCGACCGCCTCGTTGATCCGGGCGCGCTCCGCCTGCCTGACCGCGAGGCGGTCGACGACCAGCTCGACGCGGTGGCGGCGGCGGCGGTCGAGGTCGATGTCGCCGCGCAGGTCGCGGACCTCGCCGTCGATGCGGGCCCGGGCGAAGCCGTCCGCACGGGCGCGGGCCAGCAGGGTGTCCCAGCCTTCGTTGCGCTGCGCCTCCATGGGGGCGAGCATCAGGATGCGGAGCCCCTCGCCGAGGCCGGAGATGCGGTCGACGATCTGGTCGGCGGTCTGGGCGCCGACCGCGACCGCGCAGCGCGGGCAGAACTGCACGCCGGCGACGGCGTAGAGGGCGCGGATGTAGTCGTAGACCTCGGTGACCGTGCCGACCGTGGAGCGCGGGTTCCTGCCGGGGCTCTTCTGCTCGATGGCGATCGCCGGCGACAGGCCGCTGATGCGCTCGACCTTCGGCTTCTGCATCTGCTCGAGGAACTGGCGGGCGTAGGCCGAGAGCGACTCGACGTAGCGGCGCTGGCCCTCGGCGTAGATGGTGTCGAAGGCCAGCGTCGATTTGCCCGAGCCGCTGACTCCGGACACCACCGTCATGCGGTCGCGGGGGATGGTGACGTCGATGTTGCGCAGGTTGTGCATGCGCGCCCCGACAACCTCGATGTTCTCGATGAAGCCGTTGCCCCCTTCCGGCGGCCCGTTGGCCGCGGCAGGCTCCGGCGCGGGCATGCCTCCAAGCGGCCCCAGGATCCCGGCGAGTATGCGGCCGGTATGGGACTGAGCCACCTGCACCGCCTCCTCCGGCGTCCCCGCGCAGATCACCTCCCCTCCCAGGGCGCCCCCCTCGGGACCCATGTCGATCACGTAGTCGGCGGTCTTGATGACGTCCATGTTGTGCTCGATGACGACCACCGTGTTCCCCTGGTCGGCGAAGCGGTGGAGGATGCGCAGGAGCTTGTCGATGTCGGCGAAATGCAGGCCCGTGGTCGGCTCGTCGAGCAGGTACAGGGTGCGCCCCGTGCTCCGGCGGCACAGCTCCTTGGCGAGCTTGACCCGCTGTGCCTCGCCCCCTGAGAGGGTTGGCGCCGGCTGGCCGAGCTTGATGTACCCGAGGCCGACGTCGAACAGGGTCTGCAGCACGCGCCGGATCTGCGGGATGTTGGCGAACAGCTCGAGGGCCTCCTCGACCTCCATGTCGAGGACGTCGGCGATGGAGCGGCCGCGGTACCGGATCGTCAGGGTCTCGCGGTTGAAGCGCTTGCCCTCGCAGGCCTCGCAGGTCACCCAGACGTCGGCGAGGAACTCCATCTCGACGAGAGTGGCGCCGTTGCCGTCGCAGGCTTCGCAGCGGCCGCCGCGGACGTTGAAGCTGAAACGCCCCTGCCGGTAGCCCCGCACCCTGGCATCCGGCAGCTGGGCGAACAGCTGCCGTACCGGGGTTAACAGGTCGCTGTAGGTGGCCGGGTTCGAGCGCGGCGTGCGCCCGATCGGCTTCTGGTCGATGCGGATGACCTTGTCGAGCTGCTCGACCCCCTCGATGCGGAGGTGCTCACCCGGCTCCGCCGCGGCGCGGTGCAGATCGCGGTCGAGGGCCTTGAACAGGATGTCGTTGATTAGCGAGCTCTTCCCCGACCCGGAAACCCCGGTTACGCAGGTGAACAGCCCGAGGGGGATGGAGACGGTGAGGTCCTTGAGGTTGTGGTGGCGTGCACCGACCACCGTCACCCGGCGCTCCTGCGGCGGCCTGCGCTTTGCGGGAACGGCGATCTCCGCGGCGCCGGACAGGAAGCGGCCGGTGACCGAGCGCGGGTTGGCCCTGACCTCCTCGACGTTTCCCCTGGCGACCAGTTCCCCCCCGCGCTCCCCGGCTCCGGGGCCGAAGTCGACGACGAGGTCGGCGTGGCGCATGGTGTCCTCGTCGTGCTCGACGACGACCACCGTATTGCCGATGTCGCGCAGCCGCTGCAGGGTCGACAGCAGCCGCCGGTTGTCGCGGTGGTGGAGTCCGATCGACGGCTCGTCGAGGACGTAGAGAACCCCGACGAGCCCGGAGCCGATCTGGCCGGCCAGCCGTATGCGCTGGGATTCCCCGCCCGAAAGGGTGTGGGCGCCGCGGTCGAGGGTGAGATAGTCGAGGCCGATGTCGACGAGCAGCTGCAGCCGTCCCCTGATCTCCTTGAGGGCGTCCTCGGCGATCCGCGCCCGCTCCGCCTCGAACTCGAGATCGTTGAAGAAGCGGCAGGCTTCCGCGACTGGAAGGGCGGTGAGTTGCGGCAGGTTGCGGCCTCCGACCAGCACCCCGAGGCTTTCGCGCCGCAGGCGGGCGCCGTCGCAGGTGGGGCAGGTTTCCGAGCGCGCATAGGCGCCCAGATCCCGGCGCACCCGCGCGTTGCCGTGGCGGAAGCGCTCCTCGACGTATGCCAGCGCTCCCTCGAAGCGGTCGTCGTGGCACCAGGAGTGGCCGCTCTGGTTGGTGTAGGTGAACTCGATCTTCTCGTTGCCGAGTCCGTTGAGGAAGCCGTCCTTCTGCGTTGGCGTCAGGTTCTTCCAGGGCGTGTCGAGGTCGAACCCAAGGTGGGCGGCGGCCCCTTCGTAGAGGTGCAGGCGCCAGCGGTTGCTGCCGACTTCACCGAGCGGCTCGACGGCGCCCCCGGCAATCGACCTGCGGGGATCCGGGATCATCAGCTTTTCGCTCATGATCACCTTGGTGCCGAGGCCGCCGCAGTCCCGGCACATCCCCTGGGGGTTGTTGAAGGAGAACATCTGCGGCTCCGGCTCCTCGTAGGAGATGCCGCACTCGGGGCAATCGAAGCTGGCGCTGAGGAGCCGGTCCTCCGCCTCTTCCGCGGCGACGATCAGCGACCCTTCCCCCAGGCGCAGGGCGGCGTCCACCGCTTCGTCGAGGCGGCCCCCCATGTCCCCGCGGATGACCAGGCGGTCGATCACCACCTCGATGTTGTGGCGGCTGTAGCGGTCGAGCACCGGTGCTTCGTCGAGGGTGTAGACGCGGCCGTCGACGCGCACGCGCATGTAGCCGTCCTTCTGCAGTTCCTCGAACAGCTCGTGGTACTCGCCGCGCCGCTCGCGGACGAGGGGGGCGAGGATGTGAGCGCGGCTGCCTTGCTCCAGGGAGGCGATCCTCGCGGCGATCCGGTCGCGGGTCTGGGCTCCGATCTCGCGGCCGCACTCGACGCAGTGGGGGATTCCGCAGCGCGCGAACAGCACCCGCAGGTAGTCGTAGATCTCGGTGATCGTGCCGACCGTCGAGCGCGGGTTCTGGCCGCCGGTTTTCTGGGAGATCGATATCGCCGGCGACAGCCCGGTGATCTGGTCGACGTCCGGCTTCTCCATCTTCCCGAGGAACTGGCGCGCGTACGCCGACAGCGAGGCGATGTAACGGCGCTGGCCCTCCGCGTACAGGGTGTCGAAGGCCATCGACGACTTGCCGGAGCCGCTGACCCCGGTGAAACAGATCAGCCGATTCGCCGGCAGCTCGAGGTCGACGTTCTTCAGGTTGTGGACGCGGGCGCCCCTGACGTGGATATCGCGGGTTTCCATGAGCCGAAGGTGGCGGCCGGAGGGGGGGGATCAGCGCGGAACGCGGGCCGGCCTTCAAAAAAGGTGAACCGCTGAAACTACGACACGGGTGTGAGGGTGCAAGAAGGGGACGGCCGTGGTTCCCGGGGCCGACTGGAAGGGGAACCTCGCTCCTTCTGCTGGCGCTCCGGGGCTGAAATGGCACAACTTTCAACTCCGGGGCGGCTGCTGCCGGTTCGCCGCCGCGGCCGGATCTGCCGACGCCGGGGCAGCCGCCTCCCCCCACGCATTCAACCCGTAACGGAGCAGGGAAACAACGGATGATCAAACTCGGAGCGAATACCGTCCTCTTCGCCGGCTTCGACCTGGCGACCGCAATGGAGCAGATCGCGCGCGCCGGGTACGACGGCGTCGAGCTGGCCGCTATCGGGGGGATGTGCGAGCACCTCGACCTCGACAACTACGGGGCGCAAACCGCCGTCATACGGGAGCTGGCGCAGCGATACGGGCTCGAGCTGCTGGCGATGGAGGTCGCCTCACTCGACGAGGAGAGGCTGGTCAAGGCGTACGAGGCCGGCCGCGAGCTCGGCATCCCGGTGGTCAACGTCGGCCCCGGGGGCAGGGGCGGCGTCGAGGAGGATTTCGAGCGCCAGGTCGGACAGCTGCGGAAGATGGCGGACAAGGCCGCCGAGTACGGCGTCGTCCTCTGCGCCAAGGCGCACGTCGGCCAGAGCATCCACGACACCCCGACGACGCTGCGGGCGATGGGGCGGATAGCCTCGCCTTCGTTCGGCGTCGACATGGACCCCAGCCACATCTACCGCGCCGCTCCGGGCGAGAACCCGGTGGAAGCCCTGGAAGCGGTGATATCGCGGGTTGCCCACGTCCATATCCGCGACTGCCGCGAGGATCTCAAGGGGACCGGAGGCCCGCCCGGCCCTCCGGAGGAGCAGGCATGCGGCCGCGGCGGGATCGACCTGTTCGGGTACATCCGCGTCCTGCACGAGTCCGCGATCGACGTCGCCGTCAATCTCGAGGTGATCGGCGCCGGGGAGTACGACCTCGCGCACGTGTCGGCGATCGCCGCGGAGAGCCGCGGCTACCTGAACGCCTGCCTGAAAGCGTGCGGGGCGCGCTGAGACGGGAGCCGGTGCAATCGATCCGGGTCCGGCCGTGCTTAGTAGCCGTCGCCGACTTCCGTCCCGATTCCGAAAAGGCGGCATGTAAGCAGATCGAACGGTTTCCCGCCGCCGCTTCCATCCATGTCTCGAATCCGCCCCCCCTTTGCGCCGAGCCGCATCCAGAGTCGCGGTGTCTGCCTGTGGCGGCCCTCGCCCACAGATCAACCGGCCTCCGACAGCCGGTTCACCTATGTCCGTCAGCACCCGCACCTTTGTCGCGGTAGAGCTGCCTCCCGAATTCCGGATTCGGACCGGCCGCGCGCCCCGTTCATAGGTCAATCGGTTCCTGACCCCCGGTCCCACCCGTGTCCGGCAGCATCCGCACCTTCGTCGCCGTAGAGCTGCCCGCCGGCCTGCGCACCGCCCTCGCCGGCGTCCCTGCCGCGGCGTCGCTCCCCCGGGCCGCCTCCGTCAGGTGGACGCGGCCGGAGAACCTGCATCTCACGCTGCGCTTTCTCGGGGATACGCAGGAAGAACAGCTCGCCCCCCTTTCCCTCGCGCTCGACGAGATCGCCGCGGGTTCCGCCTCATTCGAGGTCGAGCTGGGAGCCGCCGGCGCCTATCCCGACGCGCTGGGCGCCCGCGTCCTGTGGGTCGGGATAGGCGATGCGGACCGCAAGCTGCGAAGGTTGGGGAACCAGGTCGAAGCCGCGGTCCGCGGTCTCGGCTGGAAGCGGGAGGGCAGGCCGTTCCAGCCGCACCTGACGCTGGCCCGCCTGCGCCGGCCGGCGAGGCTGCCCTCGGGCGGCTGGATCGAATCGGTTCCCCGCTGCCGTTTTTCGGTGAAGGACGTCGCGCTGATACGCAGCACCCTGAAACCTGCCGGCGCGGAGTACGACCTTCTGCACCGCGCCTCGTTCGCGGGTTAGGGGCTGCGGAAGATCGCGAAGGCGCTCGTGTACCCGTGCAGGTAGGTCGAGCCGCCGACCTGGCCGATCTCGCCGCCGCAGAAGAACCCGCCAAGGGGCACCTCCCCGATGGCACTGGAGAAAAGCCGCGAGTCGTGGTGGGGCTCGCCGAAGAAGGCCTGGCCGCGGCCGTTGCAGGAAAACAGAAGGACCCCGTCCGGGGCCGCCTCCTGGTTTTCGCGCCGGTAGCGCTCGAGCATCAGGGTGAGGTCCTCCTGGGCCGCGGCGCTGTCGCGCAGGTGGAAGCGGACCGTCTGCCCGGTGCGCAGCCGGTCGCCGACGGCTATGACCCCCTTCTCGTGGTCGAGCTGCAGGACGTTGCGGATGAGGTAGTCCCCCTGGCCGAGCTCTCCCTTGAGCTCGGTGGAGGCGATGCCGACGTGCAGGGCGCTCCGCAGAAGCTCCTGGTCCTCCTCTCCGAGGCTGTGGTAGAGATCGATGAGCGTCTCGACCGCGGAGCGGCCGTCAAGCTCCGACAGGAAGTAGCCGCTGGAGCCGGTGACCGTCATCGGTTCGCCGATGGCGCGGCACCCCTGGGCGACCACCGTGTCGACGGCGATCGCTCCCTGGAGTGCGGCGCCGATGCAGCCGCCTGTATGCACCTCGCCGTCGAGAAAGAGGCGGTTCCCCTCCAGGCTCGAAGCGAGGCCCCCGATCTTGGTCGCTTCCGCATAGGCGTAGTCGAGCCCCATGAGCAGCGGCCGCGGATCGAACCCCTCGGCGGCTGCCGGGTCGACGAGCATCAGGAAGTGGGGGGTGGGTTCCCTGTCGACCCCGAGGGCTTCGACCCAGCGGTCGGGGCCGCTGTCGAGGTCGGGCAGGTCTCCGGGGCGCAGATGGAAGGGGGTGATCTCGACCCCGGGCAGCACCGCCGCGGTGAGGGCCAGCCCGCGCACCTCCTCGAGCTCGCGCCCGCCGCCGATTACCCCGATGGCGGTGCAGCCGATAAAGGTCTTCGGCGCGAAGCTGTCGGCGATCAGCTGCGGCAGCTTGTCGAGGTCGTCCTCGTAGTGCGGGGTGACGAAGGCGGCGACGAGGTCGGCGGTCGCGCTTCCGGTCTGCCGGGTCAGCTCGCGCTTGAGCTCGGCCACGGCCGCGGTGATTTCTGTTTCGGTGGAAACGGCTGATGCCCACTGCATGGGTCGATCCTCCGTGCGAAGGCCGGACGAGGCCGGCGGGGGAGGTCTGCACGAACCCTGGGGGATGCTTGATGAATATGGATGAAATCCGCTTGTTCACAACATGATCGTCGAGTGGAACGCCCACATGTTCAGCGCCGACCTGGAGCACTTTCCCCTCCACCGCGACGCCCCTTACCAGCCGGAGCTGGAAGTGGATCCGCTGGGACAGTACCTCCGCCGCATGGAGGAGGAGAGCATCGACCGGGCCGTCGTCGTGCAGGCCTCGACGTACTGGGACGACCACCGGCTGATCCTCGACTGCCTGCGCCGCGAGCCGGACAGGCTGCGCGGCACCTGCCTTTTCCGCAGCGGCGACGACGGCGCCCCGAGGGCGATGCGGGAACTGGTGGCCGCAGAGCCGTGCATAGTCGCCTGGCGCCACTACGGGGTGGGAGGCCGGGGGGCCGCCCTGGTGGAGCGCTTCGACGACTGGGTGCTGCGCCAGTGGCGGGAAGCCAGCGAGCTCGGGCTCGTCGTCGAGCTGCTGATAAACGGCATCTACGCCAAAGCCGCGGCCGACGCCGTCCGCCGCGGCCCGGACTGCACCGTGCTCCTCGACCACCTGTGCGAGCCCCACACCACCAGCGCCGTCGAATACGCCCACGTCCTCGATCTCGCCCGCTTCGACCAGGTGTACATGAAGCTTTCCGGGCTCGACCACTTCGCCACGGATCCACCCCTGTTCGAGAGCGCCAGACCGCTCACCGCCAGGGTGATCGAGGCGTTCGGGCCGCGGCGCACGGTCTGGGGCAGCGGCACGCCGGGCATCGTCGACGCCCACATGGAGAACCAATCCGGGTGGAGGAGCGCGCCAGGCGAAGCCGGCCGAGCCCCGTGAACGGGCACGGAATCCGCCCTGCCCCGGGACGGGGTGAAACCAAAGGGAGCCGGACAGGGATACCGGAATGAAATACAGAACCCTGGGAAGAACGGGACTGCGGGTGAGCGAGGTCAGCCTCGGCGGAGCCTACATCGGCGGCACCGACCCGGAGCGGCGCCGGCAGAACGCCGCCGAGCTGGTGGCGCGGGCCCAGGAGCTGGGGGTGAACTACATCGACACCGCTCCCCTGTACGGCGACAGCGAGGAGCTCCTCGGGCCGGCGCTGGCCGCGGCAGGCAAACCGGTGCAGGTGGCGACCAAGGTCGGCTTCGATCCCGAGGACTTCGACTACAGCGAAGGCGCGGTCCTGCGCAGCCTGGAGCGCAGCCTCCGGCGGCTCGGGGTCGAGCGCCTGGCCGCGGCGCAGATCCACGAGGTCAACCTCGCCGGCTGGGAGCGCATAACCGGACCGGGGGGAACCCTCGAGGGGCTGCGGGCCGCGCAGAAGCTGGGGATGTGCGATTTTATCGGCATCACCGGCCGGGCGATTCCGCTGCTGGCGCGGCTGGCGGCGACCGGGGAGTTCGACACCGTGCTCGTGTACCACGACTACCACCCGGTCTCGCAGCTGGCCGCCGAAGCGGTGATCCCCGCGGCCGCGGCGGCCGGCATGGGGATCGTCGTCGCCACCATCCTCGCCGGCGGCCTCTTCGGGTACAGCGAGAGAAGGGACGCGGTGCTCGCCGGCCTCGAACCGGAGGAGCGCCGCCGCGCCGCGAAGGTGCTGGAGCAGCTGCGCCGGCAGCCGGGCGCTCTGCCGCAGAACGCCTTCCGCTGGGTCCTGGCGGACGACCGCGTCAGCACTGCCTGCAGCGGCGCCGGAAAGATCGCCGAGCTCGAGGAGGTGGCCGCGGCCGCGGAGATGCCCCCATTCGACCGGGGCGCGGCAACGGGGGCCGGGTGATGTCCGGGCGCCCGTACATCCTCGCGGAAACCACCTGGAAAGCGGTCCGGGGCACGGAGTACGAGGTCGCCGTGCTGCCCTGGGGAGCGACCGAGGCCCACAACTACCACCTCCCCTACGCGACCGACGTGATCGAATCGGAACGGATCGCCGCGGAAGCGGCGCGACTCGCCTGGGAGCGGGGAGCCGGGGTCGTCGTGCTGCCGGCGATTCCCTACGGTGTAAACACAGGCCAGCTCGACATCCGGCTCGACATCAACCTCAACCCATCGACGCAGCTGGCCATTCTGAAGGACATCGTCGAGGTCCTCGACCACCAGGGGATCCCGAAGCTCGTCATCCTCAACGGCCACGGCGGCAACGATTTTCGCCAGATGGTGCGCGAGCTGTCGCGGCGCTGCGAAACCTTCCTCTGCATCGCCGACTGGTTCCGGCTCGTCGACGCCGGGATCTTCGACGAGGTCGGGGACCACGCCGGTGAGATGGAGACCAGCCTGATGCAGTTCCTCGCCCCCGAGCTGGTGCTGCCGCTGTCGCAGGCGGGATCCGGCCGCGAGCGGAAGTTCAGGATCCGGGCGCTGCGCGAGGGCAGAGCCTGGTCGCAGCGGGACTGGACAAAGGCAACGGCCGACACCGGCGTCGGCGACCCCAAGGCCGCGACCCCGGAAAAAGGGGAGCGCTGCTTTTCCCTGCTCACCGCGGAGATCGCCGATTTCCTCGTCGACCTGGCGGCCGCGGATACCAGCGACCTCTACGAGTAAGGGCCTTTGCGATGGCTGCTCACGCAATGGGGAAAAAGCCTGCCAACCGCTTTCCCGCGGCGCTTCTGGCGCTCTGCACCGGCGCCTTGGCCCCCGGGTCGGTAGACGGGCTGACCCTGTTCCGCATCGGCGGTCCGCCTCCAGACGAACAGGGGATCGACGTCGTCCACCTCTCCTGGGAGGAGGCCGCCGCCGGCTACGGCGGCTCGGTCCGGTCGCTCGATTTCGAGGAAGGACGGATGGCCCCCGTCCTCCTGGATCCGGACCGCAACATTTCCCTGGACGTCCTGTCGCTGGGGGCACCCCTTTCGGGGCCAAGCACGTCAGAACCGAGAACGATTTCCACCTGCGGGTCGTCGACGGCGACCCCACCACGGCGTTCGAGGAAGCGGATATAAAGGAAGTCCTGGAACACCCGTTAATCGGGATCGACCTGGGGGGAATCCTGCCGGTCAACCGGGTGGTGTTCTACCCGACCCCCGAAGGCCAGGACCGCTTCGTGGAAGACTTCAAGATCTACCTCTTCGACGGCGATCCTTCCGTTCTCAACAGTCCCCTGAGCAACGTGCGGAGCTACGTACTTGTGGCGGAGGCCGAGGACAACCGGAGTCCCCGTGTGGCGGTGACGATTCCGACCCGGCTTGCGCACACCGTAATGGTCGTCATCGGCGATCCCCACAGGCGGGAAAGAACCATCCGGCCCTGGGAGATCGCCGAGCTCGAGGTCTACGGAGAGGGGTTCGCGCCGGGCGCCTCGTACACCTCGCGCATCCTCGACCTGGGGGGTGCGTCGAGCCTCGGCGATGTCCGCTGGCGGGAGAGGAAGGACCCGGGTGCCACGGTGGAGATCCGGAGCCGCAGCGGCGCCGACGCCGACCCGGTCCGCTACTGGCGCCTGACCGGCCGCGGGGAGGAGCGCAGCTACCGCGACGAAAGGGGGCGGCTCCTGACCCGGGAAGAGTACGAAGGGATAGTGTTGACAGAGCAGGCGGGCACGAGCCACGACGCCGACAACTGGAGCTACTGGTCGGCGCCGTACACCGCCGGAAGCGCCGCGGACTTCGCCTCTCCGGGGCCGAATCGGTACGTGCAGTTCCAGGTCCGGTTCGAGAACTCCGGTTTTTCCGGAGGGGAGATGACGCACCTGGAGTTCGAGGTGACCTCGCCGCCGGTGGCGCGGCAGGTCGTCGGCGAGGTGTCGCCGCCGCTGGCGGTGGCGGGCAGGGAGACCGGGTTCGTGTATGCCTTCAGGCCGGCCTTCACCGCGGATTCGGAGGGGGCCGAGTCCGGTTTCGACCGCTTCGATCTCAGCACCCCGGGAGAGCTGACCGGGGTGGATTCGGTCCGGGTCAACGGAGACCCCGTTCCCTGCGAGGCCTGGGTCGACGGGAGCGTCGACCCGGTGGCGTGCGGGAATGCTTCCGTCCCCTTTCCCGGTCCGCGGGTGGCCCTGCGGCTGCCCCGCCTGGAGACCACCGACAGCGGCAAGGTGGTCGAGGTCTTCTTCCGGGCGCGGGTGTTCCGCTTCGGGACGGTGTTCGACGGCGTGGTGTCCGACACCGGCCGCCCGGGGGAGGTGGGGCAGGCGGTGGCCGAAGGGGACGCGACCTTCGCTCTCGACAGCAACAGCCTGTCGGTGGGGATCGAGCTGTCCGGCTCGCTGCTGCAGGAGGTCGGCGCCAGCAGTCCGGTGGTGACACCGAACGGCGACGGGGTCAACGACGAGGTCTCCTTCCAGTACACGCTGCTGCAGCTGGCCGACGCTCAGGCGGTGACGGTGGACGTATACGATCTCAGCGGCCGCCGGGTGCGGCGGGTGTACGAGGGCCTGGAGGCCAGCGGCCGCGGGGAACGGGTCTGGGACGGCCGCGGGACAGACGGGCCGCTGCCTCCGGGCATCTACCTGTTCCGGGTGCAGGTGGACGCCGACTCGCGCCGGGCCGAGCGCAGCGGGGTGATCCACGTCGCCTATTGAAGCGGGTGAAATCGCGAGGGGGCCGTGTCGTTGCCTTCCCTGCCGAGCCGAAAAACCCGGCTCATCCGGTTCGGTCCCGAGGTTCCCTTGCGGCGATCGAGTCGAAGTGCCTCGCCGAGCCCTCTGTAATGGGTTGGCAGTTCTCCTCGATCCATCCATGGAAAAAGAGTGCGGTACCCCGGTATGGAGCCCTGCCGGAAATGGCGCCGCAATGCACCCGTCCGTCTCTTGAGGAAGGTCTCGAACCGGATATATTCGCCTGCCCGTAGAAACGGCATCGACCACTGACGGGTGGGGAGGCAGGCCTTTGTTGCAAGCCCCCCGAGGAACCCGTCGAAACCGAAACAGACAGGAGATACAGATGGCGGAATTCGATGGCAAAGTCGTAATCGTGACGGGCGGCGGTCAGGGGATCGGGCGCGGCATCTGCGAGGCCTTCGCCCAGGCAGGGGCCAAGGTGCTGTGCGGCGACGTCAACGAGGAGACGGGGGAGGCCCTGGCCGGCGACAGGGAGAGCGCCGGCCGCGGCGAGATCCGCTTTCAGAAGGCGGACGTCTCGCTCAACGCCGACTGCGAGACCCTCGTCGCGCGCGCCGTGTCGGATTGGGGAGGGGTCGACGTGCTCTGCAACAACGTCGGCATCCAGCCGGCCGACAGCTACGTCCCCGCCCACGAGCTGAAGGAGGAACAGTGGGACCGCATCATCGACATCAACCTCAAGAGCTTCTTCCTGATGACGCGGCTCTGCGTGCCGGAGATGATGAAGCGCGGCGGCGGCGCCATCATAAATACCGCCAGCGTCCAGGGGTTGCAGTCGATGAAGGGGGTCGCGCCCTATGCCGCCAGCAAGGGGGGGATCCTGTCGCTGACGCGGCAGCTCGCCCTCGAGTACGCCGAGGACAACATCCGCGTGCTGGCGATCAACCCGGGCACCATCGAGACGCCGCTGGTCACCGACGCCGCCGACGGCTTGGGCAAGTCGTTCGACGAGATGAAGGAGATCTGGGGGGCCGTCCACCCCATGAACCGTATCGGTCAGCCGAGCGAGATCGGCAACGTCGCGGTTTTTCTCGCCAGCGACGGGGCCTCCTTCATGACCGGCGAGTACGTCTGCGTCGACGGCGGCATGATGGCAAAGGGGGCCTGGGCCTGACCAGCGCCCTCATTCCGCGAGCCGCCCGTCCCGCATATACCACGAGGTGGTCCGCTCGGAGCCGAGCAGCAGCGGCTGCCCCCTGCGCTCCAGGCGGAAGAGCAGCTGCTCGCCGAAACCGCGATATGCGGTGATCGACAGCTGCTGGCCGATCAGGCTCGGGGCGAGCCGGTCCCAATCGATCAGGCCGAGCCGGGGGTGCTCGTCGATGACGACAGGCCGGTCCGGCTTCAGTCCGGCGCGCTCCCTGGCGAGCCGCAGCGCCGCCATCAGCCCCCCGAGCTCGTCTACCAGCCCGGCCTCCAGTGCCTGCGATCCCGACCAGATGCGTCCCTTGGCGACCGCCTCGATGGCTTCGATCGGTTGCCCGCGGGCGGAGGCGACTTCCCCGACGAAACGGTCGTAGGTGGCGCGCATCGCCGCGGAAACGATGGCGCGCTCGTCGTCCCGGAGGTTGCGGTCCGGCAGCGTTCCCAAGAGGGGCAGCTCCATGCCGAACGGCAGGTCGGCGCGCGCCCCGGCGCGGACGTGGTCGGTGGCGAGGCCGAGCTTTTCCTTGAGTCCGCGATTGTAGAACCACCCGTAAATCACCCCGATCGATCCGGTCAGGGTGACCGGCGCGGCGACGATGCTGTCGGCGTACATCGAGATCCAGTACCCGCCCGAGGCCGCGACCGCCCCCTGCGAGACGATCACCGGCTTCTCCTCTTTGAGGCGGCGCACCGCGTCGGCGACCAGGTCGGAGGCCAGCACTTCGCCCCCGGGCGAGTCGACGCGCAGGACCACCGCCTTGACGCGGTCGTCTTCCCTGACGCGCTCGATATCGGCGACCAGCCTGCGGGCGCCGATGCCGGTATCCATCGCGCAGACACCGAGGGCGTAGAGCACGGCGAGCCGCGGGGGCTCCCCCCAGGAGCGGTCGCGCCGCGGCGCAATCGAGGCGGGCCCGGCCTTGGCCACCGGCCGGCCCTCCAGGGACTCGATGACGGCATCGACGGCGTCCCAGCGGGCCAGGGTGTCGACAAGTCCGTGGCCGCGGGCGTCCTCGGGGAGGAACAGGGTGACCTCGTCGACGAGCCGGTCGACCTCCTCCATCTCCAGGCCGCGAGCCGCGGCGATGTCGGCGCGGGCGCTGGCGTACACGTCGTCGACGAAGGCCTGCCACTGCTCCCTGTCTTCAGCGGACATCGAGTCGCGGACCAGCGGCTCCAGGGCGGACTTGTACTCCCGGTAGCGCAGCTCCTCGACGCCGACGCCGATCCGGTCGAGGGCTCCCTTGAGGTAGGTGCCGCCGGCGACGAAGCCCTCGAGCATCAGAAGGCCGGACGGGTCGAGGAGGATGCGGTCGGCGACCGAGGCGAGGTGGTAGTGGCGCAGGCCGGCGTGGTCGATGTAGACCACGACCCGCTTGCCGTCGTCGCGCAGGGCCTGTAGTTGCTGCCGCAGCTCCCAGCTGTTTTCGTAGCCGATGCGGATCCCCGAGAGGTTGAGGGCGACGCCGCGGATCCCGGGGTCGGTGCGGGCGCGCTCGATCAGGGAGAGCAGGGAGAGCAGCGTGCGCGAGCGGTCGAACAGGGCGTGGCGGCGGTACCTCACCGGACCGTCGAGCTTCAGGTGCAGGTAACGCGGGCGCCGGGGCTTCAGCGGGGCGAGGCCATCTCCCTGGAAACCGGCGAGGCTCACCGAGTACAGGCCGCGCGAGCTCTCGCCGCCGTCGCCGCGCAGATCGACTAGGCGCCCGGTCTGAACGGCGCTTTCCCCGAGTCCGAGCCGCAGGCCGAGGGCGGCGACGCCGTCGTCGCGGTAGCGGGCGCTGATGGCGAGGCCGTACCACAGCTCGACGGCGGCGCCGGCACTCCAGAAGCGGTCCCCGCCGGCCCTGTCGTTGGCCATCGCGGCGTCGGCGAAAAGGGTGAGCCGCGGCGATCCGAGCGGCCGTACCCCTACGTCCACCGCTGCTTCCCGGGCCCGCGCCCGCAGATCGGAGGTCCAGGTGAGGCCCAGAGACAGGTGGGGGGAAGGCCTCAGCAGCGAGCCGAAGGAGAACAGGCTCTGCGGCCGCAGGGAGCGCGGGCCTCTTCCCCAGCCGAAACCGGCACCGAAGCTGGCGGCGCGGTCCCCGCCGGAGAAGGCGAGCCGGTACTCGTCCACTTCCGCCCCGCGCCGGTCGGCCGGGGACTGCCGCAAGAGGCCGAAACCGATCCGGGGGAGGGCGGTGAACATCCCCCATTCGTTGCGGCCGCCGCGGCCGCGGTCCGACCAGGCGAAGGTCGACTCCAGGCCGCGGACGTGGGTGAGCACCGCGGGATTGACGAAACCGTAGAGCCCGCCGTGCGCCCCGGGGACCGCGGGCATGAACTCGCTGCGCTCGGAGTAGGGTGCGAAGGGTTGGACAGGGTCGAAACTGTTTGCGCCTGCGGACGAAGCCGAGGCCAGCAAAACGGCGACCGCGGCCCTCAAACGACCGCGGCGACTGCGGATACGGTTCGACTTCGCCGGCTCAGCCACGCCGGGACCGCCGGGGGGAATCATGATCCCGCTTGTTGCTGCCTGAAGAACTCGACGTCTCCCCGGCCTTCCCGCAGCACCTCGACCTCGTCCCCCACCAGGGAGACGACGGTGCTCGGCTGCACCGGCAGCACGCCGCATTCGAGGATCAGGTCGACGCGGGAACCGAATTCCCTTTCGAGGTCCACAGGGTCGGTGAGCACCTCCTGCTCGCTGCGGTTGGCGCTGGTGCTGAGGATGGGACTGCCGAGCTCCCTGACCAGGCCTTGGGTCAGCGGGTGATCGGGGATGCGGATGCCGACCGTCTTCTGCCTGCTGCGCAGAATGCGCGGCGTCTCCCGGGTCGCCGGGAGCACGAAGGTGTACGGCCCCGGGAGAAAGCGCTTCAGAATGCGGTAGGAGAAGTTGGTGACCCGGGCGTAACGGCTGATCGCGGTCAGGTCGGAGCAGAGGAAGGACATCGGTTTCTTCGCCTCCCGTCCCTTGAGCTGCCGGATGCGCTCGATGGCGTTCTTGACCTCGATGTCGCATCCGAACCCGTAGATCGTATCCGTCGGATAGATGACGATCCCTCCGTCGCGCAGCACCTCCGCGGCGCGGCGCAGCCAGCGCCCTTTCAGGTGATCCGGGTCTATGTGCAGGACATCCGCCATGGTGCGGAAATAAAGCCCAGGCCGGCGCGCCTCATCAAGAAAGGATCTTCCTGTTCCGGGTTTGAGGCCGCCCCGCGGCGGCGGTTATCTTTCACCCATACCCTATGGCACACACCGTAATTGGAACCGCCGGCCACATCGACCACGGCAAGACCCTGCTGGTCAAGGCCCTCACCGGCACCGACACCGACCGCGCTCCCGAGGAGAAGGCGCGCGGCATCACCATCGAGCTCGGCTTCGCCTTCCTCGGGGAGGAGGCGACGATCGTCGACGTCCCGGGACACGAGCGTTTCGTCAAGACGATGGTCGCCGGGGTCAGCGCCATCGACGTCGCGCTGCTGGTGATCGCCGCCGACGACGGGGTCATGCCGCAGTCGCGGGAGCACCTCGACGTCCTCGAGCTGCTCGGGGTGCGGAGGGGGATCGTCCTCGTCAACAAGGCCGACCTCGTCGACGAGGACTGGCTGCAGCTGGTCGAGGAGGAGATCGCCGAGCTGGTCGCGGGAACCTTCCTCGAAGGGGCCGAGGTCGCGCGCGTCTCCGCCCTCACCGGCGCCGGGATCGAGGAGTTGCGGCAGGCCCTGGAGAAGCTGATCGCCGCCACCGGGGAAAAGCGGGCAGAGGGCCCCTTCCGGCTGCCGGTCGACCGCGCCTTCGTGGTCAAGGGGTTCGGCATGGTCTGCACCGGCACCGTGCTCTCCGGGGAACTGCCGGGCTCCGGGTCCGTCGAGGTCCAGCCCGGGGGCAGGCGGCTGCGCGTCCGCGGACTGCAGAAGCACGGCCGCGCCGTCCCATCGGTCGCCGCCGGGGACCGCGCCGCGCTCAACCTGCCGGGGATCGAGCAGGAGGAGATCCGCCGCGGCGACGTACTGTGCGAGGACGGGGTCTTCGCACCGACCTTCATGGCCGACGCGCGGCTGCGCCTGCTGCCCTCCTGTCCCAGGGAGCTGGTCCAGCGCGCCCGCGTGCGCCTGCACCTCGGCACCGCGGAGGTGCTCGGCCGCGTCGTCCTCCTCGACCGGGAGGTCCTGCTGCCGGGGGAGCAGGCGTGGGTGCAGCTGCGCCTGGAATCCCCGGTGCTCGCAGCCTGGGGGGACCGCTTCGTGATCCGGCGCTACTCCCCGGCGCTGACCATCGGGGGCGGCCGCATCCTCAACCCGCACCCGGAAAAGCACACGGGCTCGGGGGACGGCGTCGTCGCCGCGCTGCAGGGGCTCGACGTCGCCGAACCGGCCGCCGCGGTCGCCCCCCTGGTCGGGCTCAGCCGCGACGGCATGGCGCGCGAAGGCAAGCTCGCCGGAGACCTCGGCATCGCCGGCGACCGCCTCTCGGCCCGGCTGGCGGCGATGGAAGTGGCCGGAGACCTCGTGCGCACCGCGGTCGACAACGAACCCTGCGTCGTCCCGGGGGAGGTCTGGTGGAGGACCGCGGAGGAGATGCGCACGCAGCTGGCCGCCTTTCACGAGGACGACCCGCTGCGGGCCGGGATGAACCGGGAGGAGCTGCGCAAGAACTGCGCCGGCGCCCTGACCGCGGAGCTGTTCGAGCGCATCCTCGAGCGCGAGGAGCGGGAGGGCCGCGTCGCCGTCTCCGGCAGCGCCGTGCGCCTTGCCGGCCACGAAATCTCCTTCACCGAGGAGGAGACCGGGCTGCGCGGCCGCATCGAGGCGGAGCTCCGGAAGGGGAAGCTCGAAGAGATCCCGGACGCCGGCGGGCTGGCGCCGAGGCTGGGGGCCGACCCCGGGCAGGTGGAGAGGGTTCTGCGCGCCCTGCAGAGCCTCGGGGTCGTGGTCCATATCGAGGGCTCCCTGGTGCTGCACGAGGCCCGGCTGCGGGCCGTCAGGGAGGAGCTGCGCAGGTATCTCGAGCGTCGCGGGGAGATCGCCGTCTCGCAGTTCCGGGAGCTGATCGGCAGCAACCGCCGCTGGGCCCTGGCGCTCCTCAACCACTTCGACGGCGAGGGCTTCACGATCCGCCGCGGAGACGTGAGGGTGCTTAGGTGAAGGGGTCCCTGCGCGCCGGCGTCGTCGGCTCCGGCGGCATGGCCGCCCAGCGCCTGCGCGCCTTCGCCGGGCTCGAGGGGTGCCGCGTCACCGCCCTGGCGGCGCGAAATCCCGCGACAGGCGCGCCGCTGGCGCGGCAGTACGGGGTTCCCCTGCTCGGCGACTGGCGGGAGCTGGTGGCCAGCGACGAGGTCGACGCCGTCGTCATCTGCACCAGCAACGACAGCCACGGGGCCATCGCCCTGGCAGCTCTCGAGGCGGGCAAGCCGGTCTTCACCGAGTATCCCCTCGCCCGCAGCCTCGAGGAAGCGGAGAGCGTTGTGCGGACGGCGCGCATGAAGGGCCTCGTCGTCCGCGTCGCCCACGAGGAAGCGGTATCGGGCGAACATGAGTGGCTGCGCCGGCAGGTGGCCGCCCTCGGCCCTATGCAGCTCGCCGAGTTCACGCGCGTGACTCCGGGCCGCGGGGCGCGCCCGGAAGTGCTGTTCAACCTGCAGGTATCCGGGCCCCCGATGCTGTTCTTCATCTACCACGTGTACCCGCTCGTCGACCTCTTCGGGCCCGCGGCCTGGGTGCAGGCGCACGCGCAGTACGCCGGCCTCGACCGCGGCTCGGGCCGCTACCGGTCCTTCGTCAATACCCTGACCGCGGGATTCGAATCGGGGGGGACAGCGGTCTGGACCTGGGCGGGAGGGGTCGAGGTCGCGCAGGCGGAGCAGAGGCGGCAGTTGCTGCTCGCCGGCGGCCGCCTGGCCGCGGCAGACGATGGGTGGACCCTGTCGTCCCGGGCCGGCTCGCAGAGAGTTCACCCCCCGGCGGCCGAGGCCCCTTCTCTCGAAAGCCGGTTCGTTGCCGAGGTGGCCGGTGGGCCGTCCGCATGGAAGGCCGATCTCCAGCTCGCCCGGGAGGCGGTGCGGATCAGCCTCCAGGGAGAGATCTCGGCGAGGGAGGGCCGCCGGGTCGCCATTTCCTGACCCGGAGCTCCCGAGTACTTGCGCTGCGACGGCCGGCAGGAGTGCCGGTCCAGACACGCGGTGCGTCAGCCGCGGCGGAAAATCGTGCAAATGTTGCATTGGTTACCGCACCGGCGACCGGTTCCGCTGCGGCTACCGGCACTGCAATCCATTCGTTTTCAATATGTTACATCGGTGATTCATTAGCTGGCACCGCATTTGCATGGCTAGCGGGTGCCGGAGAAAAACGATCGCTTCTCTTCCCTCTATCGCGGGTCAGCCAGTCCGGTCCTGCGGAGCGAAGCGGAAAGACGATCCGCGGAATAGCGCAAATTCTGCATTCTCCACCGTCGGGAAATTGACTGTAAAAACATTAATAACAAGTTGTTAGGGAAACCTCGAGGCGAACTGCCAGGTCCTCCCTGCAAGAATTGCGCAGCTATTGAGAGGATACCATGCGACTCCTGACCAAAGATGACGAATCCGCCCTGCGGCAGTATTTCGACGATATCGCAGATTCGCGACCCCTGGCCCGAGAGCAGGAGGTCGCTCTCGCCGCCCGCATCAAGCTCGGCGACATGGAGGCGCGCGAGGAGCTGGTGCAGGCCAACCTGCGCTTCGTCGTCGACGTCGCCAAGAACTACCAGAACCGCGGTCTGTCGCTTCCCGAGCTGATCAGCGCCGGCAACGTCGGCCTGATGACGGCAGCCGACCGCTTCGACGGCACCAAGGGCTTCAAGTTCATCTCCTACGCCGTCTGGTGGATCCGCCAGTCGATCCTGCAGACCATCGCCGACGAGGCGCGCACCGTGCGCCTGCCCCTGAACAAGCTGAGCCTGCTCAAGGACATTTCCAAGGTCTCGCGCAAGCTCGGCCTCGAAGGGGAGGGGGAGCAGAAGTTCGAGCAGATCGCCGAGGAGCTCGAGATCGCCCCCGAAGAGGTGCTCGACGCCATCCTCAGCGCCCGCCAGCCCCGCTCTCTCGACGAGACCTTCGACGACGACGAGCGCACCTTGATGAACGTCCTGCCGGACGAGGGCCAGCAGGCCCCGGACGAGGGCTTGCTCGACGAGTCGGCAAAGGCCCAGGTCGACAGGGCGCTGCTGCACCTCGACGACCGCGAGCAGTACATCATCATGAACTACTTCGGTCTCAACGGCGAAGATCCGCTGACCCTGGAGCAGATCGGCCGCCTGATGGGGCTGACCCGGGAGCGCGTCCGCCAGCTCAAGGAGCGCGCCCTCGGCAAGCTGCGCAGCCCCAAGCTCTACGAACCCCTGCTCAGCCTGAGCGAGGAGAGCGAAGTCTTCTGACCTCTCGGCCGCCCTCTCCGGAGGGCGGCCGACGGCCGGCACCATGGAGGAGAGCGCAGCATCTGCGGGGGCCGCCGGCGGCGGTGCTGCTGACAGGGCCGCGGCCCCGCCCCCCGCTCCTTCCCGCGGCGAGGTGGTGCGCAGCATGCGCGCCTTCACCGTTCACCAGGGTCTTTGGGGCGCCTGGAGCCAGTTCGCCGGCCTGAGCACCGCGGTCATGACCGGCTACGCCCTGTGGCTGGGGGCCGACGCCGCGTCCGTCGCCCTGCTGTCGTCGATCATCTCGGTGATGGCGCTTGCTCAGCTCGCCGCGCCTCTCATCGGCGCCCGCTTCCGGGAAGAGAAGCGCTTCATCCTCAACAGCCGCATGGGGGCGATGCTGCTTCGCGGCAGCATCCTCGCCATCCCGTTCGCCGTCCCCGAGGAATACCGCTTCCCCCTCCTCGTCGTCCTGCTGAGCGCCAGCCTGCTGCTCGTCCAGCTCAGCTCCCCCTACATCGGCAGCTGGCAATCGAACATCATTCCGCGCGCCATCCGCGCCCGCTTCACCAGCCGCGCGACCATCGTCGCCACGGTCGCCGCCATGGTCTCCGGCATCGCCGTCGGAGCCTTCCTCGACGCCTTCGACGAAGACGGCAAGCAGGTCGGCTTCGCCTCCGTTTTCGCCGCCAGCATCCTGCTCGGATGGGTGAGCAACCGGGCCCTGGGAGCGGCCTCGTACCCGCGCCAGGGCGGAGAGACCTCGGAGCGGATGCAGCTGCGGCTGATCGCCGAGCCGCTGAGGGACGGCAACTTCAGGCGGGCGATCCTGTTCTTTGGCTCCTCGCAGTTCGCCCTCGGCCTGGCGGCGCCCTTCTACAGCGTCTACATGCTCACGCACCTGGGCCTTTCCTACACGGCCATATCCATCTTTACCGCGGTCAACATGGTCGCCTCGATCTCCGGTTACCGCATCTGGGCGGGGCTGATCGACCGCTTCGGCGGCAAGCCGGTCATGCAGCTGCTGCTCGGACCGTACGCCGCGGTGCCGCTGTTGTGGGTCTTCGCCGACGCCGACAGCTACTGGCTCATCCCGGTGGCCCTGACCATCGGCGGGTTCGTCGGCGCCGGGGTGAGCACCGGCATAACGCCGTTGATGTTCGACCTGCTTCCCCAGGGTCCGAAGAAGCCGGTCTACCTCGCGGTCTGGTCGGCCTCGGTCAGCCTGATCTACGGGCTGGGGCCGCTCCTCGGCAGCTTCATGAGCCGCAGTCTCGACGGGGTGGAGCTGCAACTGCCGGGGGCGACCGCGGGACCGCTGCATTTCATCTTCGCCGCCAGCGCCGTCGCCGGCATCGCGCCGCTCCTGCTTCTGTCCAGGGTGCGCGACCGCTCCGTGATCAGCTCGCGCTCGCTGCTGCGGCAGATGTCGACGGGCAACCTGCTGCGCTACTTCTTCAGCAACGCCGTCTACCGCCTGTCGGCCAGCGAAAGCCGGCGCGCCCGAGCCGCCCTGGCGCTCGGCAGGTCGCACAGCCCGCTGGCGGTCGAGCAGCTTGCGCAGGCCATGCACGACGCCAGCGCGGAGGTGCGCCGCGAGGCCGCCCACGCTCTCGGGGAAAGCCGGTCTGGCGACGCCGTGGGGTATCTCGTCGGCGAGCTGCGCGACCGCTCTTCCGACATTCGCGGCGAAGCGGCCGAGGCCCTCGGCCGGCTCGGCTCTCCCGATGGCCTGGAGTCGCTGATCGCCTCCCTCGACGACGACGACCCCAGGGTCCGCATCAGCGCCATCCGCGCCCTGGCCGGGATCAAGGGGGAAGAGGCGCAGGAGCTGCTGTTCTGGCACCTGACCAACGACTTCGAGCCGCTGACCTTTCCCACCCTGGTCGACGTCCTCGGGGGCATGGGGGACCGCCGCATAGTCGTGCCGGCACTGCGCCGGCTGAACCGGTTCCGCTCCCCGGCGATCCGTCTGCAGCTGCTCAACGCCGTCGCCAACGGCCTCGGGGCGCGCGGCCAGTTCTACAAGCTCGTCTCCTATGACGAGCACCGCCGCATCGCCGTCGTCAAGCGCCTGATCAGCCGCGCCGGGGCGTCGTTGAGCCGCGCCCCCCTGGCCCGGCGGATCAGCAACGATCTCGAGGGGCATTTCTCGACGGCGCTGGCGCAGTACGACGAGGAGGACACCGAGGGACTGATGGGGACCGTCGCCGCCATCGCCCGCCTGATGCGGGGGAGCGCCCCGCTTGAGAACCTCGAAGCCAGGGAGGTGCGCGGCGATTTCCTGACGGTGCTGCAGGCGCTGGAGGCGTTCACAAGAGGCGGGTCGAGCCCCCCGGGCGACGACGGCCGCGCTGCCGAAGAGGTCGCCCTGGCGGTGCTGCTGAGCCGCCTTGCGGCCTTCGCTGCGGAATTGTAGAGGCTGGAGGCCCCGGAAGCCGCCGGGGCTTGAGCGTCCTCCCGCTTCGGGGAGACTGGCGGTCCTGTGCATGGCCGCGGTGGAGGCATCGTCGAAACCGACAATCTCCCTTTTTCCGGTCCTCGAGGCCCCCTGGTCTGCCGTTGACTCCCGGTCCCGGCCCGGACAAAGCCGGAGGAGCTTTCGCTGCATCGCGGATTCGCGGCGCGCCTGCAGCGCTTTCGCCTGCGGGGAGGCGGCCACCAGCAGCCTGAAAAACGGCGACTGCGGGATGGAGGCATCGATTCCGTACCTTGGGTGGCCTTACTGCGAGACATCGAGAGGGCGTGAATGGAGTGGGCGAAAAGGCTGCGGCATCCGCGTAGCTTCGGGACAGTGGCGCTCGCCGCGGCGATCTGCGGTTGCGCGGCCGACCCGGAAGATCCACCGGACGAAGGGGAAGATCAGCGCCCCGGCGCCCGGTTCCAGGCCGCGGTGGAGCTTATCCACCGGGGGAAGCTGGATTCCGGGGCGGTGGCTCTGCGGCAGGTTCTGCGCGCCGACACGGCGCACTACGAGGCGCGTCTCGGCCTCGGCGAGATCCTGATGCGCCAGCGGAAGTTCCCCGAAGCGTTGCACCAGCTCGAGCGGGCCGTCGGACACGACCCCGGCCGGCCAGAGGCGCGAATGCAGCAGGCCCGGGTGCTGGTGGTGCTCGATCGCCGTCCGCAAGCGCGCGAGGTGCTGGCGGCCCTTGTCGGAGATTTTCCGGACCGCGCCCGCCCGCGGATGATGCTCGCCGACCTGCTGATGACGCGGGCCCCGCCCGACCCGCAAGGCGCGCTCGAGCAGTACGAGGCGGTGCTGCGGAACAACCCCGGCGACCCCCGGGCCCGCGCCGGCGCCGCGGCGTCGCGGCTGCGCCTCGGTGTTTTCGAGCGGGCCGCGGCCGAGATGAGCGGGCTGCTCGCGGTGAGCCCGGGGAAAACGCATCTCGCCTTCCTGCTGGGAACCGCCCATCACTGGCTGGGCGAGTATGAAGCGGCGATCGCAGCCTACCGCAAAGCCCTCGACTCGACCCCGAAGGGAGCGCGCGAACCGCAGCGCATGAAGTGGAACCTGCGCCTGGCGTACCTCGGCCTTCACGGGGACTACCCCGGCGATCTTCCGGCGGATTATCAGCTCACGGTTGCGGATCTTGGCGAGGATAGCCCGGTCGCTTTCCGGGACGTCGCCGAAGCGCTCGGCGTCGCGAAGCGCGACCGCGGCCGCGGCAACGCCTGGGGGGATTTCGACGGCGACGGCGACCTCGACCTGTTCAGCACCGGCATCCAGGTTCCCCATTCCCTCTACCGCAACGAGTCGGGGGCGCAGTTCACCGATGTCACCGCGGCAGCCGGCCTCGGCGATCCGCGCGGCGGCTGGAGCGCCACCGCGGTCGACTACGACAACGACGGCGACCTCGACCTCTACGCGACCCGCGACGCCTGGGAGGGGAAGGCCCCGAACTCCCTCTACCGCAACCTCGGGAGCCTCCGTTTCGGCGAGGTCAGCGACGAGGCCGGGGTCGGCGACCCGGACGACAGTTTCACCGCGGCCTGGGGGGACGTCGACAACGACGGCCGGGTCGATCTGTACGTCGCCGAGGGGATCACCGGCGGCGGCACCCCGAACAAGCTCTTCGTCAACCGCGGCGGCCGCTTCGAGAACAGGGCGGACCGCCTCGGGGTCGCGCACCCGGGCAAGTCGCTCGGGGTGGCGTTCGGCGACTACGACCGCGACGGGGACGTCGACCTGTACGTCGCCGACGTCGCCGGGCCGAACACCCTCTACCGCAACGAATCGGGATCGCGCTTCACCGACGTCACCGCGAGCGCCGGGGTGGCCGAGCCGGAGGAGGGCGGCTACGTCGCCTTCTTCGCCGACTTCGACCGCGACGGCGCCGTCGATCTGTTCGTCTCCGCCATGTGCTACTACGAGCAGTTCGTCGAGTCGCAGGTCGCCGGACGGGCCGTGGGCCGCAACCGCGTCCACCTCTACCGGAACCTCGGCGGGGACCGGTTCGCCGACGTCGCCGCCGGCGCCGGGATCTCCCGGAACTTCGGCACCATGGGGGCCGGCATCGGCGACATCGACTACGACGGCCTCGTCGACCTGTACCTGGCCAACGGAGGCCCGGTCATGCCGCGGTTCGAGCCCAACATACTCTACCACAACCGCGGGGAGCGCTTTGCCGACGTCACCGAAGCGGCCGGAGTCGGCAACCTCGGCAAGGGGCACGGAGCGACGTTTGCCGATTACGACGGCGACGGCGACCTCGACCTCTACGCCGCCATCGGCGGGCACTACCCCGGGGACCTGTGGCCCAACAGCCTCTACCGCAACGAGGGACGGGGATCGCACTGGCTCGCTGTCGAGCTGGAGGGATCGCGGTCGAATCGCAGCGCCATAGGGGCCCAGGTGACGGTCCATGCCGGCGGGCGGCAGCTGCTCGAGGAAGTGGCCAGCGGCGGCGGTTTCGGCACCACCAACAGCCTGCCGCTGGAGTTCGGCCTTGGTTCTGCGGAAGAGGTCTCCCGGCTCGAGGTGCGCTGGCCGTCCGGTCGGACGACCCGGCTCGAAAATCCGGAAGTCGACGGCACCATCCGTATCCGCGAGGATCAGGTGCGATAAGGGAGCGCCGTTGCGTCCGGTCACCGGTCAGTTGCCGCGATGCCGATCAGGCGAATCCTGTTCCGGCTGCAAGAGGCAACGCATCCTCGAAGCGCGGACGCTCCTGGCTTCCGGCTGCATCCGCTGAGGGGGGATCGGGCGGGACAGTGGAGCGTTCGCGTATCCGGGAACTGGCGCGTGGTGGTCCGTTTCGAAGACCGCGAGGCCGTGGACGTGGACCTGATCGACTATCACTGATCGCAAGGGAGCCTCCGCGAATGAACAACGACGAAGGTAAACGTGTGGGTCCCATGCTGAACCCGCCACATCTGGGAGAACTGATCCGCGAAAGCATGGAGGAAGTCGGCTGGAACGTCACTGAGACGGCGGCACGCCTGGGATGCGAGCGGGGCACCCTGTCGCGCCTGCTGAATGGCAAGGCGGGAGTGTCCGCGAATATGGCGCTGGCGTTGGAGGACATCGGTTGGGGGACGGCCGACCACTGGATGCGGATGCAGGCGAGCTACGAACTGGCGCAAGCGCGACGGGAGTGGGCAACTGCGGAAGGGCCAGGGACCGGGAGTTAAGCGTGAACCGACCGTGCTGCGGTTGGGTGGCCAGGGGGCGGTGATGGATGCCCACCGTTGATCCCGGCAGAAGTGCGCCGGGGCGAATCGGAAATCCCACCCACGCTCATCCCCCCAGATCGCGCAGAACCGCCGCTGCCGCGTTGTGCCCCGGGGCTCCGGTGACCTCTCCCCCCGGATGGGTCCCGGCCCCGCACAGGTAGAGCCCCGGAAGCGGGGTGCGGTAGTTTGCCCATCCTGCCAGCGGACGCTCGGAGAAGAACTGCCCCGGCACGATGTCGAGGTGGCGGATGTTGCCGTCGGTCAGGCCGACGCGGCGCTCGATATCGACCGGCGTGAACAGCGACCAGTCGACGAGGATGTCGCGCAGGTTCGGGGCGTACCGGCACAGGGCGTCGATCAGCTGCTCGCCGACCTCCTGCCGCCGCTCGTCCCAGGTGCCCTCGGCAAGGGTCACCGGGGCGTAGCTGACCCATACGGACATCACGTGGTGCCCGGGCGGCGCCATAGACGCGTCGTAGACCGACGGTATCTGCACCTCCATCACCGGGGTCCGCGACGGCCGCCCCCGGCAGGCGTCGTTCCAGCTGCTCCGGTAGTAGTCCATCGACGGGCAGATCTTGATCTCGGCGAGGCAGCGGGGATCGAAGCCGTCGCCGAGGTGCGCGGAAAAGTCGGGGAGGCCGCTGAGCGCGGCGTGGAACTTGAGGTAGGCTGCACGGGTCTTCAGGCGGGCGACGCGGTCGAGGAAACCGGCGTCGATCCCGCCCTGGGGAACGAGCTTGAGAAAGGTGCGTTTGGGGTCGGCGTTGGAGAGGACGACGCGGCTGCGGAATTCGCCGCCGTCCCGCAGGGCCACCCCGCAGGCGCGGCCTCCTGAGATGAGGATGCGGTCGACCTCGGCGCCGGTCTTCAGGGTCGCTCCCCGGCCGCGGGCGGACCGCGCCATCGCCCGGGTTATTCCCCCCATGCCGCCGTGCACGAGGCCGACGTTCTCGGGCCGGTTGAGGGCCGAGGTCCTGATGTGGGCGTAGCACCAGGCGCCGCCGGGGGCGTCGAGGTCGCCGACGTCCTGGGCCTGGCTGTAGGTCCCGCGCATCTGCTCCGACTCGAAGAACTCGCACAACACCTCCCCCATGCTGACCGTCAGCAGGCGCTCGAAGAAGGAGCGGTCCGACCCCTGCAACCCGGCGCGGATGCCGTCGAGGCTCGGCGGCTCCCCGAGGTAGTACGGATGGATGATGGAGGCGGCCCGGCGCCAGAAGGCGAGCCATTCCGGGAAGCGCTCGGCGTCGCGCCGCGAGACGCGGGCGATCTCCTCCCGGGTGCGCTCGAGGTCGTCCCAGATCAGCACGCGGCTGCCGTCGGGAAAGGGGGAGAAGCGGGACGGGTCCGCGGGGTAGACGTCGAAACCGTGGGCGCGGAGCTCGAGGTCGTCGATCACCCGGTCCTGCAGCAGGTAGCAGATGTAGGAGCAGGCGGAGAACCGGTATCCCGGGAACAGCTCCTCCGTGACGCAGGCCCCGCCGAGCAGGTGGCGCCGCTCGAGCAGCAGGACGCTGAGTCCGGCGCCGGCGAGGTACCCGGCCGCCACCAGGCCGTTGTGGCCGCCGCCGAGGATTATGGCGTCGTAGTCGTGGATGTCGACCTCCTTGTCGATACGGTGCGCTGCAGGGATTTCGGCTTCAAGCACGCATCACCGGAAGGCGCGAATCGAGCTGCCACTTGGGTGACCTGTCGCGAAGTGTAGGGTGGTGCAGGCCAAAGCAACTCACGAATCCTTCTGTTCAGGAAGCAGTTCCTCGATGAGGAATTGCGTTGTTGGCGGGATCATCCGTTTCGGATAATACCTCTCGACGATACGGAAAACGTCGTCCGGCTTCCGCAGGTGCAGATACTCGATCAGGAATTTCACATCATCCAGGTCGTGGCTGTCGAAGCGCGCTGCAATGCATTTCATCGCCAGCATGTATCCCGCCGTCGGAGCCCACACGCGCAGGTTCGGCAGATCGAACAGGTCTTCTCGCGGGGGGTCGGCATGGAAAAAGGCCTTGGCGGCGTCGTTCAACCAGTCCTCGGGAACCCCCTGGCGTGCCTCTACAGCTTTTGCCGCGGTCCTGATCTCGCCGGCGGGCTCGAAGATGGCTTCGACGTCTTTCGTGGCACGCCGGGCCTGAAAGACCAGGCACATCACCGCGCCGCCGCAGATCCCCACCTCACCGATTACGTCCCTCTTTCCCAATTCCTCACCACGGCACCGGCATGCGGCGTTCCGCGCACAGCATTTCGACCGTCGAGGCGAGAAGCGCGCGGATCCGGTCACTGGTTTCTCCGACCGGCGGATGAGCCACGAGCTCTTCCGAAGGAGCCAGGCGGAAGGTATCGACGAACTCGAACAGCCAGAGTTTCCAGCTGGCGTCTCCTTCCGCGCATATCATCCGGGAGATGCCGATGACGGAATCGGGATCCTCCGATATCAGTCGGTCCAGCGCGGACTCAGGTGGGGTAGAAGAACCCCGCCGCGGGACTGTACCCGTGCCGCCGTCTGCCTGGCAACGGCAGGGCTTCGACCAGGAAAGGGTGGAGGTCCCCCGAAAGCAGGGGGATCTGCAGCTCCGCGGCCGCCGGTTTTTTCGAGCGCGAGGCGACGTGAAGGGGGTGGCTGCGGTCGAGGTCGAGCCGCCGCGAAACGGCCAGCCCGCGGTCCTGGAAGGAAGCGGAGGCGACGAAATACCGCATTGCCAGGGTTGGTCCCGGCTGCAGGGGATGCCGCCGCCGCGGACCGGGGGCGCACTCGAACCGGGCCAGCCCACAGCACTCGAGGTCGGACGCGACCATGCGCAGGCAGACCGCTTCGGGCCAGACGCCGTAACGGGCGCACAGGTCCGCCACCCTTTCAGCCCCGAAGCCGCCCTCGACCAGGTCGGCCTCGAAGAGATCGGCAGGCATCATGAATTCGAGGGCCGCGGCGTCGCACAGTTTCTCCAGCCGTCCCTCCGGTTCGAACAGCCGGGGCCGCCGCCGGCTCAACAGGGGATTCTCGTGGAAATCCGGAAACAGGGTGTGGGCTATTTCGTGGAAGAGATTGAAACGGGTGCGCGCCTCCGAGCCGTCGCGGTAGAGGATCGTCGGCCTGTCCCGGTGCCGGCAGAGCAGGGCAGGGCGGGAGGCGGACGGGGAGTCCATCCTGACGCAGCGAATCCCCAGGGCCTGGGCCACCAGCAGCGGGTCGTACGGCGGCGGCGACCAGGCCGGATCGACGCGGCGCAGCAGGTCGTCCGCCTCGGCCAAGGCGGCGCTGGCCCTGGCGCGGACCGTGGCCAGGGCGGCCAGCTCTTCTGCCTGCTCCCGACTCGAGGGCGGGGAACTGGCGGCGTCCGCCACTGAGGAGTCCGGCGTCTCAGCCATGGCGGCCGCCGGTGGTCTCTTTGAGGATGCCGTAGACCAGGGCCCACTGCTCCTTGGTGGCCGGTCTCCCGCCTTTCAACTGCACCACGGACAGCGACTCGATCTCCTCCGGTTCCAGGGGGGAGCCGAGCCGCTTGCGCTCGTTTATGAAGGCGCGCAGCCCCTCGTTCACCTCCGGTTGAATCGACGTCACGGCATTCTCGGGCGGTTTCTTACCCATGAGATCGGCGATCGTGACCCCGAGGGCTTCGGCGATTTTCCACAGGGTTTCCGCCCCCGGCCGCTTGCTGTTGCCGCTCTCGATCTCCCAGAGAAAGGCCTTGGAAACCCCGGCCCGGGTGGCGAGCTGCGGCAGGGTCAGACCGCGTAACTGTCTGTAATTACTGATGGTTTCCCAGGTCGAGCGGGAACGGATCGAGCTGGCGGCGAGGATCTACCGCACGAGCAAGGATGCGGGGATGGCGCTCGGTATCGCGCCGCAGAGTTTCTCCCGGTTGTGCCGCACCTACGGGATCCTCACTCCCGCGGCGAGACGGCGGAGAGGCCGCGATGCGGGCAGGGGCGGTTCGGGGGCCGCGGGCGTGTGAAGGAGGGAATGCCTCTCGTCGTCGCGGAGGAACTGGTCAAGACCTACCGCGTGGCGGAACGGCGGCCGGGACTGTGGGGCGCGGTCCGCGGCATCGCCCGCAGGCGGCACCGCACCGTGCGCGCGCTCGACCGGGTCTCCTTCTCGCTTGAAGCGGGGGAGCTGGTGGGGTACATCGGGCCGAACGGGGCCGGCAAGTCGACGACGGTGAAGCTGCTGTCCGGCATCGTCGTCCCCGACTCCGGGCGCTGCGAGATCGCCGGGCGGGTGCCGTGGCGGCAGCGCACCGCCCACGTCGCCGGCATCGGGGTGGTGTTCGGGCAGCGCACCCAGCTCTGGTGGGACCTGCCGGTCGTCGAGTCGTTCGACCTGCTGCGGCATATCTACAAGGTGGAGGAAGGGGCGTACCGGCGCTGCCTGGAGGAGCTGGTGGCGGTGCTCGACATCGAGCCGCTCCTCGACGTGCCGGTACGCCAGCTCAGCCTGGGGCAGCGGATGCGCTGCGACCTCGCCGCGGCGCTGCTGCACGAGCCGGCGCTGCTGTTCCTCGACGAGCCGACCATCGGCCTGGACGCGGTCTCCAAGCTCGCGGTGCGCGACTTCGTCAGGCGCCTGAACCGCGAGCGCGGCACCACGGTGATCCTGACCACCCACGACATGGACGACGTCGAAGCCCTGTGCTCGCGGGTGATGGTGATCGGCCGGGGCCGCATTCTCATGGACGGAACCGTGGCGGCGCTGCGGTCGCGGGTCTCCCCCGAGCGCCGCCTCGTCGTCGACCTCGAGGAGGGGTGCGACTCCATCGGGGAAAGGGAGGCGCGGGTGGTGCGCCGGGAGGGGCACCGCTGGCACCTGGGGTACGACCCGGCCCGCACCCCGACCGCCGAGCTGATAACCCGCATCGCCGCAAGCCACGCGGTGCGCGACCTGTTCGTCGAGAACCCGCCCATCGAGGAGATCGTCGCGCAGCTGTACGGGCAGGAGGGTATGTGAGCGCGTACAGGGCCCTGCTCAGCGCCCAGCTGCGGACCCTGCTGCAGTACCGCGCCGCGGCCCTGGCCGGCCTGACGGCGCAGCTGTTCTTCGGGTTCGTGATCGTCATGGTGTACGAGGCGTTCTACGCCTCGGCTTCGGCGCCGATGCCGATGACCCTCCGCGAGGTAACCACCTACACCTGGCTCGGCCAAGCGATGCTGGGGCTGATGCCGTGGTACATCGACCCGGAAATCCGGGAGCGGATCCGCACCGGGGGAGTCGCCTACGAGCTGTTGCGCCCGGCCGACCTCTACAACATGTGGTTCATCCGCTCCGTCGCCCGTCGCGCCGCCCCGACGCTGCTGCGCTCGCTGCCGATATTCGTCGTCGCCGGGCTGTTCCTCGGGCTCGAGCCGCCGCCCACCGCGGCCGCCGGCCTCGCCTGGGCCGCGGCGACCTTCTGCGCCCTGCTGCTGGCGAGCGCCATCACCACCCTGATGGCGGTCACCCTGATGTGGACGATCTCGGGGGAGGGCATCCTCTACATCATGCCCGGGATCGCCGGCTTCTTCTCCGGGCAGTACCTGCCGCTCCCCCTGATGCCGGACTGGATCGAGCTGCTCTCCGAGTGGCTGCCTTTCCGCGGGCTGATCGACATCCCCTTCCGCCTGTACCTGGGGCATGTTCCGGTGGAAGAGTGCCTGCCGCTGTTCCTGCACCAGCTCGCATGGATCGCGGTCCTGGTGCTCGCCGGGCGCCGGGCCCTGGCCCGCGGCACGCGGCGGCTCGTCGTGCAGGGAGGCTGAACCGCTTGCCCCGAGCCTTTCCGCGGACCCGCGGCGGCATCGACCGTATCGTCCCGCCCATGGACACGCTGTCGCTCTACGGCCGCTACCTCGCCGTCTCGCTGCGCGGCCAGATGCAGTACCGCGCTTCGTTCGCGATGACGGCGGCGGGCCACTTCTTCACCACTGCCCTGGAGTTCGCCACGGTCTGGATGCTGTTCGACCGCTTCGGCCAGCTGCGCGGCTGGTCCCTCTGGGAGGTCGGGCTGTTCTACGGCGTCGTCAACCTGTCGTTCGCGCTCTCCGAGGCGGTGGTGAGAGGCTTCGACAGCTTCGCCCTGCTGGTACGGAGCGGCGAGTTCGACCGCGTCCTGCTGCGGCCGCGCGGCACGGTGCTGCAGCTGGTCGGCCACGAGTTCCAGCTGCGGCGGGCCGGCCGCCTGCTTCAGGGAGCGATGGTGCTGGCCTGGGCGGCCGCGGAGCTGCAGCTCGCCTGGTCGCCGCAGAAGATGCTGCTGCTCGCCGCGGCCGTCGCCGGGGGCGTCTGCCTGTTCAGCGGCATCATGATCCTGCAGGCGACGCTCTGTTTCTGGACCATCGAGGGGCTGGAGGCGATGAACGCGCTGACCAACGGCGGCGTGTTCGCCGCCCAGTATCCGCTGTCGATCTACCGGAAGTGGTTCCGCCGTTTCTTCACCGGCGTCGTGCCGCTGGCCTGCGTCAGCTACTACCCGGTGCTGGCGCTCCTGGAGATCGACGACGGGGCCGGGGCGTTGCGCTGGCTGGCGCCGGCCGCGGGCCCGCTGTTCCTGCTCGTCTGCCTGCGGGTCTGGGGGTTCGGGGTCCGCCGCTACCGCTCGACCGGCAGCTGAGGCCGCATCCGTACAGAAAAATGCCGCGTCCCCCGCAGGCCCGCTCCATTGAGCGGCACCCGGGAGAGACGCGGCTGTCGTTTCAGGCCCGGTGATTCAGGCCGGTGGGCAGGCCGTCTGCCGGCAGCATGGCACCTGTCCGGGCAGGAAAGCGGCCCCGAAACGGGCGCGACGGCCCAGCCGGCTGCCGGTGCCCGGGCATGCGTCCGGGCAGGGAATCTGGCGCCGGGAGGGATGCGAGGGCCGGACCAATGCGGAATGCCCGCCCGGCGCTACGGCTGGGGAACGATGCGGATGTACGGAAGCGGGGTCTCCCAACCGTCGGGGTAGGTCTCCTTCGCCTCCTCGTCGGACACCGCCGGCACGATGATCACGTCCCTTCCCTGCTGCCAGTTGGCGGGGGTCGCCACCTTCTTGGTCGCGGTCAGCTGGCAGGAGTCGAGCAGGCGCAGGATCTCCTCGAAGTTGCGGCCCGTGCTCATCGGATAGGTGATCGTCGCCTTGATCTTCTTGTCGGGGCCGATGACGAACACCGATCTCGCGGTGGCGTTGTCCATCGGGGTGCGCCCCTCGGAGGTGTCGCCGGCGTCGGCGGGCAGCATGTCGTAGGCTTTCACGACCTCCAGCTCCGGGTCGCCGACCAGCGGGTAGTTGATCGCGTGGCCCTGCGAAGCTTCGATGTCCTTCGACCACTCCTCGTGGTCGCTGACGCCGTCGACGCTGATCCCGAGGACCTTGCAGTTGCGCTTCTCGAACTCCGGCTTGAGGCCGGCCACGGTTCCCAGCTCGGTGGTGCAGACCGGGGTGAAGTCCTTGGGGTGGGAAAACAGGATGGCCCAGCCGTCGCCGATCCACTCGTGGAAGTCGATGGTTCCCTCCGTGGTTTCCGCGGTGAAGTCGGGCGCCTCGTCGTTGATTCTCAGTGTCATGGTTGTCCTCCTGGGGGATGGCTATCTTTGCGCGAAAATCGCGCATATCGGAATGAAGAAAGAGATGCAAGGGGGTCCGTCAAGAGCAGGGGCAAGGGGTGAAACCGGATCTTTGCGCCCCCTTCTCCCGCAGAAGCAGGGATCGTGAAAACAACCGCCAGGCTGATTTGCGGCGATGCCATCGGCATGGATGAGGTGGCGGACGAATCGGTCGACCTCGTGGTCACCTCGCCGCCGTACCCGATGATCGAGATGTGGGACGGGCTCTTCCGTCAGCAGGTGGAAGGGGTCGGGGAAGCGCTCGCTGCCGCGGCCGGAGACCGCGCCTTCGCGTCGATGCACGACCACCTCGACGCCGCCTGGCGCGAGGTCCATCGCGTCCTGCGGCCCGGGGGGATCGCCTGCATAAACATCGGCGACGCGACGCGCACCCTCGCCGGGGAATTCCGCCTCTACCCGAACCACTCGCGCGTACTCGCCGGGCTGTCGCAGCTCGGCTTCGCGACGCTGCCGGACATCCTGTGGCGCAAGCCGACCAACGCGCCGACCAAGTTCATGGGATCGGGAATGCTGCCTCCCGGCGCCTACGTCACCTACGAGCACGAGTACATCCTGATCGCCAGGAAGGGGAAGCGCCGTCAGTTCACCGAGCCGGGGGAAAAGGCCCTGCGGCGGCAGAGCGCCTTTTTCTGGGAGGAGAGGAACTCCTGGTTTTCCGACGTCTGGTTCGACCTCCCGGGGGCCGGGCAGAAGCTGGTCGATCCGGCCTCGCGGGAACGCAGCGCCGCCTTCCCCTTCGAGCTGGCCTACAGGCTGGTCTGCATGCACTCGATCAAGGGGGACGTGGTGCTCGATCCCTTCTCCGGCACCGGCATGACCGCGGCCGCGGCGATGGCGGCCGGGAGGAGCTCGGTCGCCGTCGAGATCGACCGGGGGCTTCTCGCGACAGCGGAGAACATGCTCCGCTCCCTGGCGGGATTCGCGAACGAGTACACGCGGGGACGGCTTCTTCGGCACGTCGAGTTCACCAGGAGGAGGGCGGAAGAAGGAGGGCGGATGAAACATGTGAACCGGAACTACCTCTTCCCGGTGGTGACCTCGCAGGAGCAGGACCTGATCCTCAACGACATCATCTCGATCTCCTGCGAGAAAGGTTCGGTATGCGCCCGTTATGACGAGAAGCCGCAGAGTGATCTGGTGGGGGAGATGCCGGACGCGGACGCGGAGCGGTTTTCCCGCGATTCCGGGGAATGGCAGCCGCAACTGCGGCTGCAGGCTCGCACCCCGTCCCGTTGAGGATCGGCGTCGGGAATGCCCGCGGTTCTGCAGGGACGGGGGATGCAAGGCCGGTTACCGGTCGCCAATGAACATGAAGCGAATGCGTTCACAGCCACAGAAAGGCAGACGACAGGCATGGAATCCCGGGATCCTGGTTGCCGGCCCGGCGCCGCCAAAAGACGCGGGATGATGACGCCACCGATGGCTTGCCTGGCGCTGGGGTTTCTGCTGACCGCCCCGGCGTCGGCCGCCGATACGCCGAGCTTCGATACGCAGCTTCTCACTGTCGGGCACGCGCGGCTCAACGCTCCGAAAATGGGCCGCTCCGCCGACTTCCTGAAAGAGCTGAGCGCCCTTACCGGCATGGAGGCGGCGGAGGTGCGGAGCAAACTGCTGGCCCTGACCGACAGCCTCGAGGCCCGGCGCAAGGGGAAGAACGGGGCCTGGAAAACGCTGCTGGCGGCGCGGCCGGAAGGGGTTGAGGAAAGAGAGGCGGCCGACTTCCTCAAGCACCTGCTGAAGGAGTCGCGCAAGCTGCTCGAGGAGGAGGGGAGCAGGTCGCTGGATGCGGCGATCGACAAGGCGGGCCGCAGGGCGCGGCTCGCTTACGACGGACAGGCGCTGCTGCTTGGCCTTATCGGCGATCCGTCGCGCCGTGCCTCCCCGGCTCGGCCCGCAGGCAGCAAGAAGGTGGGGATCCTGGTCGACGCCAGGCCGTTCCTCCTGCACGGGGACAGCCCCCGCGAGGACCCCGAGGACCGGCTGGAGGCCCTGCGGGCGCACCTTCTGGAGGAACCGGACAACAACTACTACATATTCTTCGGAGTCGGCACGCCCCAGGAGGTCCTCGACAAGTCGAATGAGCTGTTCGCCGCGGTGAAGGGCGCCTTGGTCGAAGCGCTTCCCAGGTCGGGGAAGGTGAAGTGGGCGGTCGCCGCTGCCGGCAACCGCCTGCAGCCCGACTACCGCCTCGAGGTCCGCTACAGGTACGACCTCTCGAATCCCGGGCAGACGGAGATCGAAGAGTGGATGATACGGTTTTTCGTTGCCAAGGTGGGGTTGATCGACCTCGAGACCGACAGCAGGGTGTTCCACGAGGGCAGCTACGGGGTCGAGCTGCCCATCCGGCCCGGTGAGGAGGGGAATATCGAGCGGGCGGCAGCGGCCCTGGCGGAGCGGAGCGCCTGGCCAGGGCGGTTGACAGCTATCTGGCCGGGGGATGAAACCGGCGGATCGGGGCAGGGGCGCGCCGTCAGGTTCCTGGGGCGGCGCTGGCGTCCGCCCGGCGCCGACATCGAGAAACCGCCGGCCTGAAGCGGGCCTGTCCGGGACCGGTTTCAGCCCCTGTTCAGCGTCGTCCGTCGCTCCCCGTCATCGGTAGCCTCGCCTGCCGAAAGTTACCTGGACCAACGGTCCTTATTGGCATGGCTCTGACAACAAGGAAGGGCGATCGGGATGGGCGCGGTCATACCCCTATGGAGGCAACTGCTCCCCGGGGCGGGGGAGGGCGAGCCCCACCCATTCGGGGCCCCTGCTCCCTCCGCCGATGGAAACGGCGATGTAGTCGCGGCCGGCTGCGGTGTAGGCGATGGGATTGCCGCTGGCGTTCCCGGGCAGGTCGACGCGGGCGATGAGACGCCCGTCCCGCAGGTCGTAGGCGGAGAGGTGTTTCTCGGGGTCGATGCAGTACTGTTCGCGGAATCCTCTCAGTTTACCCGGCGGCTCAGAGGCGGCGATCAGCATCTCCGGCGTCGTCAGCACGAAGACGCGCGAATCCCATCCGAGAAGCGGCAGGTCCAACTCCCGAAGGGCGGGATGATCGACCGGCCCGAGACCGGTGGGAATCATCCAGCGGTGCTCTCCGGTGTTCATGTCGATAATAGGTGATTCGGCCATACGGCGGTTTGACGAGCGGCAACCCCTGCGGCCCGCCGGAAGAGAAGAAGAGGGGGGTGTACCTCGAGAACGAGGTCTCGCTGTCGAACTCCCTGAGGCCGAAAACGGAAAGCACCGTCCTCGACGGGACGTACACCCAGCCGTTGGGATGAGCGGCCCCGCCGCCCCAGTCGGCGCCGCCCACGCCACCCGGCAGGGTCCACGTGCCCCGTGCGCTCGGAGGCGTGTAGAGCGGCCCGAAGTCGTGCCGTCTGGCGATCTCCAGGGCCTGTTCCCGCAGCTCCGGGGTGAAATCGATCAGGTCCTCTTCGCCGAATCCCTGGCGGTCGAAGGGCAGGGGCCGGGTCGGAAAGGGCTGTGTCGGCGAGGGCCGTTCGCCCGGGACCGACGATTGCGGGACCGGGCGTGCTTCCACGGGCCAGAGCGGCTCTCCGGTGACGCGGTCGAAGACATAGGCGAACGCCTGCTTGGTCAGCTGCACGACCGCCTTGACCGGCTTGCCGTCTATTGAAACGTCCATGAGGATGGGCGCCGCGGCGACGTCGTAATCCCAGAGTCCGTGGTGGATGAGCTGGTAGTGCCAGATGCGGCGTCCGCTGGCGCAGTCGACGCAGGCCAGGGTTTCGGAGAACAGATTGTCGCCCGGCCGCTCGCCCCCGTAGAAGTCGTGGCTCGGGGCGCTGATCGGCAGGTAGGCGTAGCCGAGATCGAGGTCGGCGCTCATCGGGGCCCAGACGTTGGCGCCGCCGTAGCGTTTCCAGCTGCCCTCCTCCCACGTCTCGCTGCCGAGCTCTCCTGCCTGCGGAACGGTGCGGAAAGTCCACAGCAACTCTCCGCTGTGCACGTCGAAGCCGCGCACGTCGCCGAGGGGCAGAAATTCCGGGACGTCCCTGTCGTTCCACCCGCTATGGCTCGAACCGACGATGACGACGTCCTCACAGACCATGGGAGGGGAGGAGACGCCGTACACGAAACGGTCCGCCGGCCTGCGGAGATGCCGCGTCAGGTCGACGCGCCCGCTGTCGCCGAATGCCCTGTCCGGCTCGCCGGTGACGGCGTCGAGGGAATAGAGGTACGCCGACGAGGTAGCGGTCAGGATGCGGTGCCGGGTACCGTCGCTCCAATAGGCCACGCCGCGGCTGGCGTTGAAGCCCGCGTCCACCTTCCACGCCTCGGGATCGAACGTCCAGAGCTCGCGGCCGGTCGCCGCGTCGAGAGCCGCCACGATGTTGTACGGGCTGCTGACGTAGAGGGTTCCGTCGACCATCAGCGGCGTGCACTCGTTGCCGCTCGGGTTGATCCTGACGTCCTCGGTCTCGCGGATCCGGGGGTCGGGCGCAGGCCAGCGCCAGATCACCCGCAGTTGCGAAAAGTTGGTGCTGTCGATTCCGCTGATGGGGGCGAAGCGGGTGCTGGCGGCATTGCCGCCGTGGTAGCGCCACTCGAGCGGCGGCGGTTCGGGCGCCGGGGAGCGAAGGTGGACGCAGGCGCAGAAAGCCAGCGGCGCCCACAGGCTGCGAAGAAGCGGGCTCACTGCCGCATGTGGTGGTAGGCCTCGGTGGCGGACTGCGGGCGCTCGTAGTCGATTGCCCACTCCCGCTCCTCGGCCGGCATCTTGCCGAGGGCCCTGGCCATCTGGAGGATGTGCGAGCCCTGGCAGCCGCAGCAGCCGACCGCGGCCCGCATCTCCTCGACCACAGGCAGCATGAAGGTCGGGTCCTGCCAGCAGTTGACGCCGACGATGTCGGCCCCCGCCTGCTCTAGCGCCTTCGCGGCGTCCCCAGGCGTCATGCCTTCCTTCAGCTTGTCCGTTATCGATGTGGTCACGAGGCTGCGCCTTTGGTTTATAAAAGCGGTTCCGCGGCCACGGTGGCGCCGAGCCGCTCTCCGAAGTACTCGATTTCGACGCGGGTTCCCGGCGCGGCGTTCCGCACCGGCAGGTAGCCGCAGGCGATATGCCTGCCGACGCTGTAGCCGCGGTTGCTGCTGGTGACCGAGCCCAGCACCCGGTCCCCGTCGAGGATCGGCTCCTTCCCGAGGACCACCGCCTCCGGGTCGTCGAGGGTCATGCAGCTCAGCCTGCGTTCGACGCCCCGCTCGCGCAGCGCCAGCAGGGCGTCCCGGCCGAGGAAGTTCCCCTTGTCGAGCTTCACCGTCCAGCCGAGGCCGGCCTCGAAGGGATCGTGCTCGGTGTCGATGTCGCTGCCTCGCAGGCGGTACCCCTTCTCCAGGCGCAGCGAGTCGAAGGCCCCCGAGCCCAGGGCGGCGATCCCGGCGTCTTGTCCCGCCTCCCACAGATAGTCCCAGAGCTTCAATCCGTACTCGGCTCTCGTGTAGATCTCCCAACCCGGCTCGCCGGCGTAGGAGAGGCGCATCGCCAGCGCCGGAACGGCGCCGGCGTCGATGCGCCGGGCGGTGAAACGGGGAAACGCCCCTTCGTCGAGCCGGTCGCGGCAAAGCGGCTGCAGGACCGCTTGCGCCTTGGGCCCCCAGAGTCCGACGCCGCAGTACCGGGAGGTCACCTCGGCGATCTGCACGGAACCGTCGCCGGGGGCGTGGAGGCGGAGCCAGGCGAGGTCCGACGGACCGGAGGCCGCCCCGGTGAAGACGAGGAAGCGCTCCTTCTCGAGGCGGGCGACGACCACGTCGCCGCGGATGCCGCCGCCGGCGTCCAGCATCGGGGTGTACACGACCGTTCCGGGCGGCCGGTCCAACTGGTTGGCGGCGATGAACTGCAGAAAGGAGGCCGCCCTGGAGCCCCGAATCTCGATCTTCGCCAGCGGCGTCAGGTCGTAGAGCACGGCGCGCTCGCGGGCGGCCTTGTGCTCCCCTGCCTCGATCGGCGACCAGCCGCGGGCCTCCCAGCCGGACCGCAGGGGCGAGGGGTCGCGCCGCAGGCGGGCGTTCGCCTCGAACCACTGCGGTACCTCCCAGCCGGCGCTTTCGAAGAAGACCGCTCCCAGCTCCCGCTGCCGGGCATGGAACGGGCTGAGGCGCAGGTCGCGGGGGTTTTCCATCTGCTGCAGGGGATGGATGATGTCGTACACCTCGCGGTACTGCTGCGCCCCGCGCGCCTCGACGTACGCGGAAGACAGGGCATGGGCGGGGAAGCGGTTGAGGTCGGCCTCGTGCAGGTCGACTTCCGGGGCGCCGGAGGTCATCCACTCCGCCGCTGCCTTGCCGGCCCCGCCGGCGTGGGTGATCCAGATCGCCTCGGCGACCCAGAAGCCGCGTACGTCAGGGGAGGGGCCGATCAGCGGCATGCCGTCCGGCGTGAACGAGAAGATGCCGTTGATGCGGTGGGCCAGCCCGGCGCCGCGCAGGGCCGGCAGCAGCTCGACGGCGTCGGCATGGGCGGCCTCGAAATGCTCCGGGGTGAACTCCCTGAGCGCCGGAGGCGGGGCCTTCCCCTCGAAACCGGAGAGGGACCGGGGGGCGACCAGCAGGGGCTCGTGTTGGTACGAGCCGATCCCGTAGCAGTCGGCGTGCTGGCGGAAATACATGGCGCGGTCCTGGTGGCGCAGGACCGGGTGCACGACCTCCCGGGTCTCCCCGGCCAGCTCGGGAAGCGGCGCGGTCACGGCGTACTGATGCTGGACCGGGGCCAGCGGGATCTCCACGCCCGCCATGCGGCCGATGCGCGGCCCCCAGATGCCGGCGCAGACCAGAACCGTCCCGGCGGCGATGCGGCCCCGCGAGGTCAGCACGGCGCGCACGCGGCCGTCCTCTACCTCGATGCCGGCGACCTCGGTGCGCCCGACGAAGGTCGCGGCCTCCGCGGATTCACGGGCCATGGCCTCGGCCGCCCGCACCGCCCTGGCGATGCCGTCCCCGGGGACGTGGTAGGCGCCGTGGATCCTGGTTTCGTCGAGGATGGGGACGAGCCTGCCGGCCTCGGCAGGGGTGATCAGCTCCGCCTCGACCCCCCAGGATTTCGCCGCTCCCGCCTTGCGCTTCAGGTCGTGCCAGCGCTCCGGGGTGGCGGCGACCTCGAGGCCTCCGACGGAGTGGAAGCAGGGCTCGCCGTCGAGGTCGAGGGCGCGGTAGAGCTCCACCGTGTAGCGCGCGAACCCGGTCATCATGCGGGAGTAGTTGGTCTGGAAGACCCCTCCCGGCGCGTGCGAGGTGGAGCCGCCGGTCTCGAAGAGGGGGCCCTGGTCGAGGACGACGATGTCGCGCCAGCCGAGCTGGGCCAGGTGGTAGACGGCGCTGCAGCCGGCGATGCCGGCGCCGATGACCACGAGCCGGGCCTGCTCGGGGGTTTGCGTTGCGTCGGTCATGGTGGCGTCGCGAAAATCACGGGGAGGACCCGGGCACGCGCCAGCCTCCTTCACTTGCCCCGCCCCGCGGGCAATCCCTTCTTCGCGTCATGCTGTTCCTGCTGATTTTCGCGGCCGCGGCGGCCGTTGCCCACGCCGCCGAATCCCCTCCCTTCACCCTGGTGCGGGCGTTCCCCACCCTGCCGGTGGAGTCCCCGGTCTTCATGGGACCGTCCGGGGACGGCAGCGGCCGCCTTTTCGTCGCCGACAAGTCGGGCCTGATCCGGGTGTTCGACCCGGCGCGGCAGGACACCGGCGCCATCTTCATCGACCTGCGGCCCCAGACGCGCGACTTCAGGCCGGAGACCGGCCTTCTCGGGTTGGCCTTCCATCCCGGGTTCGCCGCCAACGGGCGCTTCTTCGTGCACTACTCCGGCGAGAGCTTCCGCACCGTGCTGTCGGAGTTCGGCGTTTCCGAAGAGGACCCGGACCGCGCCGACCCGGAGGAGCGGATCCGCCTCGTGGTTTCGCAGCCGACCGACAGCCACAACGGCGGCCACATCGAGTTCGGTCCCGACGGCTACCTCTACATGGGACTCGGAGACGGCGGCGGCGTGGAGGGGGAGGAACGCTACGACCACGGCCAGGACCTCACCACCTTGCTGGGGGCGATCCTGCGGCTCGACGTCGATGCCGGCGGCGAGGGGTACGGCATTCCCGCGGACAACCCGTTCGCCGGCAACGAGCGCGGCTGGCGCGAGGAGATCTGGGCCTACGGCCTGCGCAATCCCTGGCGCTTCAGCTTCGACCCGCTCTCCGGGCTGATCTGGGTGGGGGACGTCGGCGAGAAGCACCGCGAGGAGATCGACCTGGTCGAGCGAGGCGGCAACTACGGCTGGGCGCGCGTGGAGGGGACCCTGTGCCGGGACGCCGATGGGTGTGACGACCCCGCTTTCATCCCGCCGGTTTTCGAGTACGGGCGCGAGGAAGGAGTCGCCGTGATCGGGGGGTTCGTGTACCAGGGGAGCCGCTGGCCGCGGCTGGCCGGCCTCTACCTGTTCGGCGACTTCGGCACCCGCAAGGTCTGGGCCCTGCGCCGGGACGGGGAGGTCTGGAGCAGCGAGCTGCTGGCGGTGGCCGACGGCCACGTCCTCGCCTTCGGGCGGGACGCCGAGGACGAGCTGTACGTGCTGGCGCGCAACGCCGTGTACCGGCTCGAGTCCGCGGCCGGGCGGGAACTGCCGCCGCCGCGGCTGTCGCAGACCGGGGTCTTCTCACGCATTGCCGCGCAGGAGCCGGCCGCCCGGGTGAGGCCGTACGAGGTCAACGCCCCGCTCTGGTCGGACGGGGCCGGCAAGCGGCGCTACCTGTGGCTGCCGGAGAACGGCCGCATCCGCTACCGGTCCGACGGCGCCTGGGAGCTTCCGGACGGGACCGTGCTGATCAAGAGCTTCTACGTAGGAGAGCGGATCGCCGAGACGCGGCTGCTGATCAAGCGCACCGGCAACCCGGGATGGGACGGCTACTCCTACAAATGGAACGACGAGGAGACCGGGGCCTTCCTGCTCGAGGTGGCCGAGACCGCGGAGTACGCGGTCACCTCGCCGGACGGGGCCCGCACCCACCAGCACTACTTCCCGTCGCGCGGTCAGTGCGGCGACTGCCACACCCCGGCGTCAGGGTACGTGCTCGGCCTGCGCACCGGGCAGATGAACCGCGGCGGCCGGATCGAGAGCTGGGAAGGGGACGGGCTGTTTGCCGGCGAGCTGCCGCCGGCCGGTACCTGGGCGAAGTGGCCGGAGCCGGCGGACGAGAGCGTCCCCCTGGAGCCGCGGGCCCGCGCCTACCTCGCGGCCAACTGCGCCAACTGCCATCGCCCCGGCCACGGCATCCGGGCGGAGTTCGACCTGCGCTTCGACACGCCGCTGGCAGAGACGGGGATACTCGAGAGCGCGCGGCTCGGGAACCTGGGATTGCACGAGGCAAAGATCGTGGAGCCGGGGGAGCCGGGGCGTTCCCTGCTCTACCTGCGCATGCTCGAAACCGGCAGGTGGCGGATGCCGCCGCTGGCGACCGCCCTGGTCGACACGCAGGGGGCGCGGCTGGTGAGCAGTTGGATCGAGCGCCTCGGGGATCCGACCGCAGTCGAAGTGGCGCTGGGCGGGGAGCTGCTTCCGCAGGAGTTCGCCCTGCTGCCGCCGTACCCCAACCCGGCCAACGCGACCCTGTCGATACCGTTCGCTATCGGCGCTGCCGGGGAGGTCCGTATGGAGCTGTTCAACCTCGCGGGCCAACGGGTCGAGACGCTGCTGGAGGGAACGACCCCGGCCGGCCGCCATCTGCTGCGCTGGGACAGTGGGGTCCGGGCGAGCGGTGTCTACCTGGTCCGCCTGATGGCAGGCGGGCTGATGCAGTCGCGCAAGGTGATGCTGCTGCGCTGAGCTGGAGTTGCCCGCCAAGGTATGGAAACCAAGGGGCCTTCTCGAATTGCGGGCAACCGGGAAAGAACAAGCAGGCAGGTAGGTTTCCGCGAAATAATGCGTATTTTTCTGTCAGATTGGTTGGTGTTCGCAACGGAAGCCAGAAACACTAAATGATTGGCAGACTGACTTCTCGTCAGTTGGAATCAAATAGATCGCTGCATGGGACAGTGCTGATTCAGGCAGCAATGCGGTTTTCGGCTGTTGCCATTCCCCACCTTACTTACCCAAATCTGCTAGTGGGGGATGTCGCACCCCCGGTTATGTATGGACCCTGGGCTTTTTGGAGCAACCGATGTCACACAGATGCAGTTCATGAACTAACAACGGCAAAAAGCAGGGCAAGAAGGAGGATAAGAAAAGTGACAGAACGTCGCGTTAATGTTCCAGGACCTGATGGCAACAGTGTGGAGGGAGTTGTTGTTGGTATCATAGAATCCAGAGAGAGATTCAGCGAAATACGCCTTGAGGATGGAACAACTTTGAGAATGAAGCCAAACATACAAAGGGTTGTTCGGCTGACTGATATGTGGGATGAAGAAGGCAATCCGGTATATTGGGTTTCTCATAATGCGATAATTTCGATTCACGAAGCCCCCTCAGATCTTCGAAGGAGACAGAAATGAATGAATTCACCCAATTATCGTATAAAAGAACACAAGAATTCCAGTTTGGGGATTAGTACGTTCAAAAGAGTTGGTAGTGGATGATAAGAAGCTACTGGAGGCATATCCTAATCTGACTATTCAAGATTTAGAAAATGCATGGAATTACTACCACAATAACTATAGGGAGATAGACAGATGTAATTACCTGACACTCGCCCCCACTGGGGTAGAGTTGTTCAGGCCGCACATCCAGATCTTTCTGTATCTGTAGAAACAGCCCATAGGGATGACGATCTGTCCGGCGGCAGGAAATTCTGGCCGTTATCGCCTCAGGGTCGTCGTGCGAGCAGCTCCCGCACCTTCTCCTCGTCGCCGGGATTGGTGACGCCGATCCAGTCTTCCTCGGAGACGTACACGTCCATCACCAGCTTTCCCGAACCGACGAGACCGTCGATCTCGGTCGGCAGCAGGCACTCCGCCGCGGGATCGCCGGCATGCTCCGCCTTGAAGGAGGCGAGCGCCTCCTCCAACAGCGCGAGCGCCGGAGGGTGGAACCCGAACAGGTTGACGTTGCAGAGGGTGTCCGCCCCCAGGCCCCGGGCCTCGATGTTGTCGCGGTCGAGATCGAACAGCTCGGTGGCCGCCTTCAGGGTCCCGTCGTCGTTGAGCTCGAAGACCCCCCGGTTCACCGTCCCTTCCTCAGGCAGCATCTTCGCCAGCGGGAACCCCACGGTGACGGCGTTCCCCGACCTCGCCAGGTGATCGGCGAGGAGCCTGAACGCCTGCCCGCCGCATATGTCGTCGCCGTTGGAGACCACGAACGGACCGCCGATGAAGTCCCGGGCGGCGCAGACCGCATCGACGGTGCCCCACGGCTTCTTCCGGGCCGCGCCGTCGAACTCCTGCATGGCGTAGTCGACCGGAACCCCCCTGTGCCGTGAACCGAACAGCTGCTCGAAAGGGGTGTGCGTCGCCTCGCCGACGACGAAGACGATCCTCGAGATTCCGGCGCTCAGCGCCTGGTCGAGGATCAGCTCGACGAGCCTTTCGTTTTGGGGGCCGACCTTTGCGAACCCCTTGATGCGGCCGCCGAAACGCCGCGAAAGGCCCGCGACCATGCAGACGAGTGTGACCTCGGACATACGAAGAAACCGTCGGGTGATGGGGGATGAAGCAGTTGCGGCAGGGGATTCGTCCAACATAGGGGCTGCCCGGATGCGCGCAAACCTCGGTGTGACGGATCGCCCCCAGTGCTTGACACCGGCGCGAAGCCCTCGCGATTCCGCACGACCGCCACGCTGCTCCCCAGAAGCCCCCGGGCAGTCAGCGCGGTATTTCGGTGTCGTCACCGGCACCGCCCGAAGCTGCTGCCCAGCCACAAAAAACCCGGGAGAACGCCATGCCGCTGCTGCGCCCACTGCCCTTCGTCTTCCCTCCCTTCGACTTCCTCGAGGACGAGCGCGTCCAGGACGAGCTGATCGCCGGCGGGGTCGGCGACCTCATGCTCGTCTGGGCCCCCCCACCCTGACCGATGGCGCGCATCTGTGTCGGGGTCCCCGCATGCAGTGGGGGTAGCCCGCAACCGTCAAAGCCGTCCGGCCAAAGACTCGAGTCGATCATGCCGTGGTCCTCGAGGTGTTGCCATTGCTGGTCGGCGAAGTCGAGGACTTCCGACGCGCGTACGGGCAGCGGAACCACGAGTCGGTACGGCAGATTGCAGAGGGCCTCCAGCAATCCACCCTTGCGGAGGTCGATCAGGCAGGAAGCGTCATTGACAATGACACACGTCACTGGATAGCGGACCGCTGATCTGCTGCTCGACCGCGTCGAGGGACTCGTTGAGAAGAGCGGCCGCACGCACCGGCGAGATCAGCTCTTCGCCGATGGCGCGCCAGACAAGTCGCTCAAAGCGCTGGGGCTTCTCGAATGCCCCGAATCCTTGATCGGAGCCGATCGGTTCTGGTTCCGTCTTGCGCCAAGAGCGGGCAAAGGATCTGAAGGCGCGCTCGACGGCGGAAGGACGCAGGATGCCGACTTGACCGAGGCGGACCAACATTGCGGCCGCTGAGACGCCGTAGGTGTGCTTGAGGCGGATGATCTCGTAGTAGGTGACGCGGTGACGGCTTGCTCCGGCTTCCTTGAGGAGATGTTTGCGTGGGACGAGGAAGGCGCCTGCGAAGCGGTTCATTGCGGCCTCCAGCTTGATGGCGGGGTTTCCGGTGGAACGGATGATTCTGTGTGCGAGTTCGTGGGCCAGGGTGAGGCGTTTGCGCTCCACGTTCGTCCGCTTCGATACCGCTACTGCATCGGCGACCACCCTGCCGTCTCGCATGACGCGGCACGCCAAGCCGCTGATGCGCTCAGGGAGGTCTCCTTCGACCACCTTTATTCCCTTTTCCTCAAGGAGGGCGCATAGGCTGGGCACTGGATCGTTGCCAAGGTCCCACGCGTTGCGGACCTCATCGGCCCTAGTGTCGATCTCTTCTTCGGTAGCGACGCTGTCGTAGCGGCGGTCCTCGAACGAGTCGCCCGGCGGGGGTACTTCGAGAACCTCTTCGATGGTCAGATACCGCTCAAGGTTGTCGATCAGGACGGCTTCGGCCTTCGCGCGGTCGCTCGGCGAAGTGCTGGAATGCTTGCGGAACTCAAGGCCGTCGACCGCCTCGACTTGGGCGCTCATGAGGAAGTCCAGCGAGACGTCAAGCGCCTTGCCGAGGCCAACCAGAACCGACGAAGAGGGCATCATCATGCCCGCCTCGTACTTGCTGATGGCCTGCGCGGTGACTCTCGGCTCCATCTGTTCTGCAAGTGACCGCAAGGAAAGGCCTGCTCGCTTACGAGCGAGCCGAAGTCGTATTCCAAACATGCCATTCTCTCCTTTCGCACAACCTACAGTTGACAAACTACAAAATCTTCCGGGCGGCACCCGAGAAAGGTGCGCCTTTCGCATGAGCCAGAACTCGGAGCGAATGGCGGCGGAGCTTGCCGGGCTGGGCTACCGGCACGAGTCGTTCTCGGCGCCAAAGGACCAAGGCGGTGCAGAAGGTGTCCGCTTCGACTATCAGATCGAGGACGGCAGTCGCGCTGGAGAGACCGTGACGTTGGGGCTCGCCCTGCACCCAGACGAAGGAGAATGGCCCGAAGTTGCGCCACACTGGCTGTACTTGTCGCCGCCGGATGATGTCCTGGCAGAGCAGGTCAAGGGGTCGCAGCCGAGGGGAGTCGTCAACCACTATGAAGGGGAAGACGGGCTCAGTTGGATGGCGATCAGTGCCCCGTCGGGGGGACTTCTGGGACCAGATCGAGACGCCGGACGGAAAGAGCCTGAGAACCTACCTGGACCGACATCTCCGTAGGATCTGGAGGGCGCGTTGATCCATCGGGGTTAGATACCTTTCCATTATGTTATACCAGATTTTTTCGAAAAACGCGGACCTGACCGGCAATCAGGAACGTTTTTTCGGTTAGGACCTCCTTCACCGACGAAGGGGTAGAGAAAACGACCCTGAGACAGCTTGCCTGGGCGGGGTATTGAAAGGGTATTCGGGTCCGGTAGGATCGGGATTGGAGGGGGGAACCCGTGGCAGAGTTCATCGAGCCGGTAGCGGTAACAGCCGTCTGCCCTTACCTTGCCGTTGCCTGCAGGAAAGAATGGGTTAGAATGGATTTAGCGTGGTACAAGTTTCGGTAAACAGTAGCGGATAGTAGACAGAGAAGGGAAGCCGGTTCCGGGATCGCCTTCCTGGCGCGCCGGTGGGAGGAGAAGTGATGAACATCTTGGCCTCACAACTCGATCTCGATCATCCCGGGGGCCATATAGGTGGAAAGGAGGGAAATGAAGGCATGGCCGGATTGCTGAATGAAAGAGACGGGGGAAAAGACTGCCTCTTCGTTAGGCATTTAAGCCATTTTCAAAGGTACTCAGATTTCATGGATTCAGTAGATGCAACAGGTTGGCTGCCTTACGATTCTGTTTCCATCCAGCTTGTAGAAGCTTGTGCCGGAGATACCTCTCTATTGGATCGTCGTTTGTCCGAGTTCTATAGGAAGAACTGGAACCGTATTCAGCAAGAGATGGAGCTACGATTAGTAACCTGTCCTATCTCAGAAGAGAGCAAAGAGACCTTCCGGGAAGCCTTGATCGCTCATAGAGAAGGTCTTCATCGATGTGTCTGTCGATTGTTGTTTCCTGAAATGGAACGAATACTCAGGGAGTGTGTTTTTGAGGACAAGGCAGGTCGTATTGGCTCGAAGAAGCTCCTTGAATCGTTTGCCAATCGTGGATCGTTAGAGGATTTTCTGCCAAAAAAAGCGCATGGACTGATCCTTTTTGGACGCCTTGTGGAGCATATTTATGAAGGAGTAACTGACAGTAATAGGGAAGGATATATCAGGGATTCTGTTCCGAATCGCCATGCTGTGGTGCATGGTTTAGTGCCCTACTCTACGTATAAGCATAGCTTAAATATGCTTATCTTGGCGGATTACATTTTCCGAGTGATTTCTGATAACTATTCTCCTGACCTAAACGACGGCTTGCAGGACTGATCAGGGAAGAAGAGAATTTAAATTTAAAAGGCGCTTGAACCGGAGGATTCGTTCTTACTATGAATCATGAAGAGATTGAACGCACGATTGAGATATTCGACCAAAAACTTCAAGATCAAATAAACTGGCTATCAAGGGAAAAGACGGTCTTTGAGACTACTCATAGGCCCAGGCTATCGGATTTTCCTTCACTTCGCACACTTTCAGACGCGGACGAGATTTCTCTTTTCCGGAACAAGCATCAGGCTGTGATTCGGGACATTAGCAAACTTCGCGAGTCTCTGGAAGAGTTTGGAGATGCATATGGCAGAGCTCTCCGTTCTTAACGGTAATTCCCTGACAGGCTTGATTTCCTCGCGGGCGAAACACCACACGCCTCTCACGCACATTTCTAACCCCCAGGTCCTTCCGATTCCGACTTTTCCACCCGGACAGCTAACAAGATCCAGGAGGGGTCAGGCATCTGAGGTTCAATGACGATTCCATCCTCGATAAGGCCGAAGGCTTTGGGATTTCCCTACGAACGGGTGGAATTGTTCTGGACCCTGGTTGACAATTCAGTCTGGAAGTCGCGCTTGAGGTTAATTCAGATCGTCCTGAATCACTGGGCGCGGTCTTTACATGGTAGATGCGGACGGAACGGACTCTGTGTTTCTGTTTGAGACTGATGTTGTATGGGACGTTGACTGGATTCCAGGCAGTGGGGCAACGAGTGTTCGTCCTGCAACCTGGGGACAGATAAAGTCATCATTGAAGTGAACGCGGAAATACGTCTGCTTACATCACTAAGGAGCGGCCATATGATTACCATAATAGTTGTTCTTTCCTGCCTCGGGATAGTGGCATCCGGAGCAGACGAGATAGCTTTTATTGCAGAAGAGGGAGCAAGTTACTACACAGATTCTAAGGGAACTGATCCCTCTACCCTTATAGGATATTGGACCGGTGAGGCATTTGATCTATCTCCTGACGGTAATTACATCATAGATGTCTACAGTTCAGTTAAAAGCTATGGAACATCATATGGCCTCACAATGTCAAACCGTTGGGACTACCTCCCAAAATGGGGGAACATTCATGACAATGACGACCCGTATCAATCATGGAAATATGTTTTCTATCAGGGATCGTCAGATACTCCACGTATTTATTCTCCAAGATGGTCACCTGACGGGACAAAGATACTCTTATTTGCCGATATTCAACCTTCTGAACCTCCTGAATTAATTGTAGTAGATCCATTTAGCGACATAAGACGAGGGATCATACTACAAGAAATTTCCACTGAAGCAAAGTATGGAACTTACAAGTATTGCGATTGGGCTCCAGATGGACAATTCATATACAGTGAGTCAGGCGAAATGTGGATTACAGACGGTGATTTTTCACAGTCATTGGGAGAAGGAAGAAGCCCAGACGTATCTCCGGATGAAACGAAAGTAGCTTTTTTAATTGCTCCAGGATATACAGGAAGTAGTCCAACTGATTTGGAAATATGGGTAATGGATATGGATGGCAGCAACAGAAAACTGGTACATCAATTCAGAGGATACGTACCCTTACAAGAGTTCCGCATTTCTTGGTCTCCTGATTCCAGGGAGGTTGCTTTTATTACAATTAGAGAGATTAAGGCTGTTTCTCTGGATGGCATCGTACGAGATATAATTGATTTTCCCGAGTACATAAACTCAATAGCTTGGTCGCCTTCGGGAGACAAAACTACGAGGGTTTCTCCTGCAACCTGGGGAGAGGTGAAGAGTAAGTGAAATGCAAAGACTTGCCGGAGTGTCAGTTATTATTCTGATAGTAGCGTCTTCCGTCTGGGGACAGGTTTATTTCGATTTCTCCTGGAAAGTGGAAAGGGGAAACAAAAAATACGGATTTGGTGTAGTTGATCCAGACAATTCTCACTTTACAAAATTGGGCAACTATAACCTGGTCTATCGGGGAGATCTATCTCCGGATGGAACAAGGATGGCCTATGCTTTTAACGCAAGTGAAATGGGCTTTGATGATTGGGGAGTTACTTGGAGGAGCTTAGATGGTTCCGAAAGGCCAGAATGGCCAATCTTTAATAGCGGGAGTGACGGACCATTAAGATCTGTGGAATGGTCTCCTGTTGGAGATGATCTATTGGCTTTTCTATTCTTAGGAGGAGGAGCCCAGGAAATTATTGTAATAACTCTGGAAGGTGGCGTTGTCAAACGTATCCCTAATGATGTATTAGACAGCAGGCAAATTTTCGGGATTACATGGGCTCCCGGTGGACGCATCATATACTGGACAAGAAGCTCGGAGGTCTGGATAACCGATGGAGATACGTCGCACTTCATAAGCAAAGGCACATATTCTGACGTAGCTCCTAACGGGAAAAGGATGGCAGTTATTGTTCGTGGGGAAGAATTTAATCGGGACGACTACAGCGATTTCCCGGACGATAAGATCGCAGGATACGAGAAAAGCGTATGGACAATGGACCTGGATGGCTCCAACAAGAAGCTTATACACAAGTGGGAACTGGGGAGCAATAGTATAGCATGGTCTCCCGATTCTCGGGAGCTCGTTTTTGCTGATGGGATTAGGGTATATGAAAACGTCATCAAAACGGTAACCTTGGACCTTCATGCCTCCACGATATGCAGATCCGGAAAATGATGCGCGTATCGACCCAGACCCACGGTGCCAATATGGCATGCTGCCGTGTGTTCGAGGCTAAACACTTGAGGACCTGGGATGTCCTTCTCTCTGGTATTTTCTCTATTATATTATACCAGATTTTCTTTAATTTCGCGGATGAGATTACTAAAATTAGACTTGCTGAATTATGTATATAATCCCCATCCATCGGGTCGTGATACGGGAAGCACTTCACCCTGAACTCGCAGACCACCTGCTGAGTGGATTCCGACATGGCCATTGCCAGGAGGAGGCTTGTTTGGCCCTGTGGCGCCGGGGGGACGGTTTCAACCGCTATACGGGAATCCTCGGGGAAGTCGTCCTTCCTGAAGATGGGGATCGAGATCTGCACGGGAATGTGACAGTGCATAGCGGCTACCTGAACCGAGTGCTCGACCGCGCGCTTAAGGCGGAGGCGGGGGTAGCCGTGCTGCACAGCCATCCCGGATCCGGCTGGCAGGGGATGAGCGATTTGGACCACGATACAGAGCGCAACGTGATCGCCCCGTTCGTCCGCGAGACTCGACTGCCTCTGTTGGGGATGACAATGGGCTCAGACGGTTGCTGGAGCGCACGGTTCTGGCGGGAATCGGGGCGCGGCGTCCAGCCCGTTCACTGCACGGACGTGCGGCGCGTCGGAGCCCGATCCACGAGTGCCGATTCCCCACCGGACGCCTACCCTCCCTATGTCCGCCGACAAAGCTTGGTGCGGACGTTGGATTGCTGGGGAGTGGAAGCGCAGGCACGGCTGGCTCGTACGCACATCTGCGTTGTGGGAGCGGGAAGTGTCGGCTCCATCGTGCTGGAGTGTCTAACGCGCACAGGATTCGAGGAAATCACCGTCGTTGATTCAGACTGGGTCGAGGAAAGGAACCTGGATCGCTTGATCTACGCCGACCGGCACTGCCTAGGGCTGCCAAAGGCGGAGGTAGCGGCGGCACACCTTCGAAAGGTGGCCACGGCCGGGAGGCCGGTCATTCGGGCTGTGCCACTGTCGATACGCACCGAACGGGCATATCGACACACGGCCGACGCGGACATCATCCTATGCTGCGTCGACAATCCGGAGGCGCGCGAGGTTCTTAACCACATCGCGTATTCGAACTGCCTTCCGTTGATCGATGGTGGCGTTCTCGTGGAATCGAGGGAGCGGTTGCTCTCCGCAAAGTGGAACGTCCACTTGGTGGGGCCGGACATGCGCTGCCTGCGCTGCCGAGGTCAGTACACCAGTAGTGACGCGAGAGACGAGCGGTTAGGCATAAGACGCAGAGGACGGTACATCAACGATGAAGTGAACGACGGCCCAGAGCCCGGCCAGAACACGATCGCATTCTGCAATGTTGTAGCTGCCGAGGAGATGCGCATCCTCGTCCGCTATTTGGTCGGCCAGGATTGGTGGCACGACTGCGGAGCGACTGCGGGCCAGTGGTCCTTCGAACACAGGTTCGTGGAAGCCGAGACGCAGTGGCTCGAACATCCGGATCGTTGTGTGGATAGTTGCGAGTTCACCCACAGGCGGTTCGGCCTCGGCGAGCGCGGGCGGCCGACGTATCCATTCCTCAAGGAGAAGAGAGCGGGCTGGCGCGATCGCTTCAGCCTTCTATACCGGCGTGTTTGCATGCGAATGGGCCGTTTGGCGGCCACCATGCTTGACTGACGACCGTTCCAGAGGGCCCGAAGTGCTGGCAGAATCTGTTGCACCCGACCTTGCCAGTGTGCACTTTTGTTCAGTATATTAACCGTATCCAATAGCCGCCGTTACTGCGACCTTAAGGGAACAGATCCACGACCGAGCGGAACCGGCTACTCCCCCGGTGCTCTTTCACCAGGAAACCCCAACATCTTGGGAATTCGCTTGACCACTCCCCAACATTTGGGATAGGTTAGGACAGTTCAGGGCTTGAATACCTCTTGAAATCTCCCAGGGTCCCCGGCTTGGACTGCTCGCCACCCCCCGAAACCTGGCCTCGTTTTTGTTCCCATCTGAGACCAGACGGGCCTTGCCTCGCCCTCCGATTCGCAACACCCACCTCTCATCTGCACCCTCTCAGGCCCTGAGCATGGACCTTCCGAGATCTATCTCGACAACAACGCGACGACTCAGGCACTGCCCGAGGTTCGCGCCGCCGTGTTGAATGCGATGGGGGGGACGTTCGGCAATCCCTCCAGCAGCCATGCCGCCGGCGACCGTGCGCGCGGGCAGCTGCGCAACGCCAGGTCGTCGCTGGCCTCACTTCTCGGATGCCAGCCCGACTCCATCATCTTCACCAGCGGCGCCACCGAGGCGAACAACACCGTCATCCGCAGCTTCTCCGGGCCGGGAAAAAGGATCGTCTCGACCGCAGTCGAACACTCCTCAGTCCTCGCCGCCCTCGAAAGGACCGAGGGTGAAGGAACGGAAGTCGTGCTGCTTCCTGTCGGCAGAAGCGGGATCGTGGATTCGGAGGACCTGCGGGAAGCGGTCGCCGGGGAAGCCGCCCTGGTATCGATTCAGTGGGTGAACAGCGAGACCGGGGTCGCCCAACCGGTTGAGGAATTAGGGCGGATCTGCTCGGAAGCCGGAATGCCCTTCCACACTGACGCGGCCCAGGCAGTCGGTAAGCTGCCGGTGAATCTGCGGGAACTGCCGATAGACTTCGCGTCGATTGCAGGGCACAAGTTCCACGCTCCGCCCGGTACAGGAGCCCTGTACCTGCGCGGCAGCGTCGAGGTCAGGGGGCTCCTGGACGGCGGCGATCAGGAGTCGGGCCTGCGGGCCGGAACCGAGAACGTCCCGGGCATCGCCGGCATGGGATGTGCTGCCGGCATCCGTGCAGGCTCTCTCCCCGAGACGATCACCAAGCTCGGCAGGCTGCGCGATCTGTTCGAAAGCGAGATCGTGGACCGGTGCGCCGGCGTGTCGGTGAACGGGGGGCGCGCCACCCGCGTGTGCAACACGACGAACCTGCTCTTTGACGGCGTGGACGGACAGGCAATGGTAGCCCGGTTGGACCAGCGCGGGATCCGGTGTTCGCAGAGTTCGGCATGCACCAACCACCGGCCCGAGCCGTCGCACGTGCTGCGGGCCATGGCACTGACCGAAGAGGAGGCGTACGCAAGCGTCCGCTTCAGCATGTCGGTGCTGAACAGCGAGGAGGAGGTGGCCGCTGCCGCCGAGACCGTAGCGGAAGTGGTCGCCCGGATCAGGGCGTTTTCGGACTGGAGAGACACAAGCCGCATGGAGCTTTCGGAGGTGGCCGGATGAGGTTCGGTGGACACGAGACCTTCCCCGTTCGGGAAGGGTGGCTGCACAAAGGGTTGAAGCTCGTCGTCGAAGAGCCCGAGAAACTCATCGGCGAGCACGTTGCCGACTGGCTCGGCGTGGGCCGCAACATGGCCAAGTCGATCCGGTATGGCTTCAGGCGACCGGCCTGTGCGAGCAAGTCTCGGGAAGGCGGCCTCGAAAGAGCGCCCCGTTGCAACCTACCCCCTTGGGCAATCTCGTCTGGGAGCGCGACCCCTACTTCACCGACATAGGCACCTGGTGAGCGCTTCACGTGAACCTGATCAGCAGCGAGGAGCACGCGACCACCTGGGATTGGTTCTTCAACAGCTTCAAGCTGCAGCGCTTCGACAAGGCGGTGTGCGTCGAGGGCCTGCAACGGTTCCTGCAGATGAAGGGTCTCCATGCAGCGTAAAAGGAAAACCGAGGTGGGCGAGCCTGTCTCGCAGGACGCATTCCTGCGTTCCATCAACCTCGTCTACGACGCCGACGAGCCGGAGCGGATCGACCACTTTCGTCCCACTGCCAAGACCGTCCCCCTGCTCAAGGCCCTCTTCGGCCAAGAGAACGAGCGCGCCTATTTCGTCGTGGCCCCGTATGGAAGCGGCAAATCGCTGACGGCGACCTACGCCCTGCACGTGATTGAGAACAGGCCGGCTGCCGCCGATTCCCTGGGTGAAGTAACCGATCGCCTGGAAGCGGTCAGTTCGGAACTGGCTCTTTCCGTGAGGAGAAGGGGAAGGAGCGCAGAAAAACGAGGGTTTGTCCTGGCGCTCCACGGGTACTGCCCGAACGTGGCCGAGGCGTTGCGGGATGCCGCGATCCGCAGCATGAGACGGTTGAAGCTCGGGCGCCGGACCAAGAGCATCGAAGGGTTGAATACCGGGGGGCAGAACGGGTTGGATAACGTGCTGGCCGCCCTGCAGAAGAAGGCCGCGGTGTGCGGGTGCGACCGGGTCGTCCTGCTGTGGGACGAGTTCGGACGGCACCTCGAAGCCCTGCTCAGCGAGGGGCGGACTTCCGCACTGGCGGAAATCCAGGTGCTGGCGGAGTTCGTCAGCCGCACCAGGGGGGTGCCGGCGACGATGGGCCTGTTCCTCCATCAGAGTCTGCTCCAGTACGCGGGGAACATGACCCAGTCGGTCCGTTCGGAGTGGACCAAGATCGAAGGCCGCTTCCGCACCCTGCAGTACGTCGATGAGAGCAAGGAGATCTACCGGCTCGTCTCGGAGGTAGTGGCTTCCCGCAGAGGCGGGAAGAAGCTGGCGGGGCCCCTTGCGCTCAGGGCTGCCCGTGAATGCAAGACTCATGGGTTGTTCGGAGAAGCCACCCTCACGGAGATCCAGCAGGTGCTTCACCGGGCATATCCCCTCGAACCTGTGACGCTGTACCTGCTGCCTCGCCTGGCAGCCCGCGTGGCGCAGAACGAGCGCACCCTGTTCAGCTTCCTCTACGCGGCGGATATGGACGGGGAGGTTGGACCGGCCTCCCTGTACGACTACTTCGCCCCGGTGATGAGGGCGGATACATCGGTTGGCGGCACCTACCGTCAGTGGCTCGAGACGGAAAGCGCCCTGACGAAGGTCTCTGGTGAAAACGAGGCAAAGGCTCTGAAGGCAGCCTGCCTGCTCAGTCTCGGTACGAGCGGCGAGCGCTCCCGCGCCGGCCTCGGCCTGCTGCAATTCGCGCTCAGGGGATACACCACGAGCGATGCGGGAGAGGAAGTCGTCGAGAAACTGGTCGATCGCAAGTTGCTGCTGCACCGCCGCCACAGCGACCAGGTGGCCGTATGGCACGGCACGGACGTCGACTTGCGGGGCAGGCTTGAGGAGGAGAAGCGAAGGCAGGAAGAGCAGTTCGACGACCTGAAGTTCCTCAGCGAGGAAGCCAGGCCGCCCGCCTGGCGCCCCGTCGAGTACAACGCCAAGCGCTGCGTCCGAAGATACCTGGCCGGCCGCTACGAGTGCGTAGCGACCCTTCCCGAATCCCTTAGACAGGACCAGTACCTGAGGCGGCTCGATCCCGGCACGGATGGAGAGGTGCTGTACGTCCTGGCGGAAAGCCACGAGGAGATCTCACAGGCCGAGCAGGCGGTTCGGTCGGACCTGAACGCCGACCGGATCGTGGTGGCCCTGCCCCGGGAACCGCTGCCGATCCGCGAGGCCGCCCTGGAGGTCTGGTGCCTGCTGAGGATGCAGACCGACAGCGAGCTTGTCGGGGCCGATCCTCTCGTCGGTCCGGAGCTGCAGCAAATGACCGACGACGCCCAAGGCCATCTGCAACAGCTCTTGGACCGGCTGGTCTGGCCCGGTTTCGATGGGCCGCGGTGGTTCCACAAGGGTAAGCCGATGCGGCGAGCCGACTCCCCCCGCGGCCTGCGGACGGCGCTGTCGAACATCATGGAGGAAGTGTTCGGGCACTGCCCCCGCATCAACAACGAGATGATCGTCAGGCACCGTCCTTCCGCGGTCGTGGTGAACGCCCGCAAGAAGCTGATGCTCGGGATCCTGGAACGGTCTGGCATGGAAGGCTTAGGCATCGAGGGGAACTTCCCTGATTCGTCGATGTTCCGGTGCGTGCTGCTTCACACCGGGCTCTACCGGCAGGACAACGGCCGCTGGCGATATGCGGATCCGGAAGAGCTCGAGGACCCCGGCCTGAAGCAGGTGTGGAGGGAAGTCGAGGTCTTCCTTACTGAGCCGAGCACGACGCCGAAGGACCCTCGCCTGCTTCTGCACAAGTTGATGGAGCCGCCCCATGGGGTACGGGAAGGTTTGCTGCCGATCCTGCTTGCCGCCGGACTCAAGGCGTTCCCAAGCGCCCTGTCCCTGATGAAGGACGGGGCCTACGTGGCAGACATCCTGCCTTCCGTCATCGAGAGCCTGTGCCGAGAGCCGGACCGTTTCCGCGTCAGCGTGCTGGAGCTGGATGACGAGAGCGAAAAGTACCTGCGCGGCCTGCACCGCATCTTCACCGCCGGTCCGGAGTACGAAGCCCCGGAGGCCGACCTGGTCCGGCTCTGTCACGACGCACTGGAGGCCTGGAAGGCACAGCTGCCGGTAGCGGCCCTGACCACCCGCCAGCTGACTCCAGCCGGCCAGAAACTGCAGCAGTTCATCCGCAAAGGGGGCGACCCCGTCCGCCTCATCCTGCAGGATCTGCCCCGTCTAGGAGGGGAAGACCGCGCGACCAGTGAAGCCCTCGAAGGCATAGAGGCGGCGAAGCAGGAGCTGATGGATGTCACACGCACGTACGCGCAACAGGCAGGAGCGGCTGTACGCCGGGCGATACGCCTGGGGGATCGCGATCAGGCAGAGAACTTGCAGGTCGTGGCCAGGGAATGGGCCGGCTGTTTTTCCCAGAGCTTCGTTGAGAGGATGGGACCGGCGAGCACGACCACCAGCATGCTGAAGATCATGCAAATGAAGTACAGGTCCGACGAGAAGCTCGCGGACTCCCTCGCCACGTTACTCGTCGGTAAGCCCCTCGCCAGGTGGGACGACAGTACCATCGCGCATTTCGAGCGTGAACTACAGGCGACAGTGCAGCAGATCGAGGAGTCGGCCCTCGAACTCAGCGGCCTGTTGGAGGACAGCAGCGCCGCTCACGGCTTGTCGAAATTCCTCGAAGGCCGTATTGGCGCACTGTTCGCCAAGCTTGTCGACCTGGTCGGCGAAGTGGAAGCGGAGAGGAGGCTGTCCGCAATTCGGCAAATAAGGACGAAGGAACCCCACGATGGCTAGTATGCAGGAGGCGCTTGAAAGCCTGTCCGACAAGAACATTCGCCACATCGTCAGTATCTCCGGCGGCAAGGACTCTACCGCGCTCGCCCTGTACATGCGCCAGAATTTCCCTGAGATCCCCGCGGAGTACGTGTTCTGCGATACCGGCTGCGAATTGCCCGAAACCTACGAGTACCTCGAACGGCTGGAAGCACTCCTGGGCGTGGAGGTGCAGCGGCTCAATGCTCTCGACGACCTCAAAGTCGCGAGGAAGCCCGGGCGCAATCCCTTCGACGTCTACCTGAACGAGCTCTACGGCGGATTCCTGCCGAATCCGCGTTCGAGATGGTGCACGCGAGTGCTGAAGATTCAGCCGTTCGAGCGGTTCGTCGGCGACAGCCACGCGTTCAGCTACATCGGCATTCGCGGTGACGAGGACAGGGAGGGGTACCAATCGAAGAAGCCACCGGTGATCTCCCAGCGGCCGAACATCCTGCCCGTGTACCCTTTCAAGGACGCGGGGATGATCCTTGAGGACATCAAGCGAATTCTGACCGAATCAGGCATCGGGTTGCCCGGCTACTACCGCTGGCGGTCCCGTTCCGGCTGTTACTTCTGTTTTTACCAGCAGGTCGGGGAATGGCAGAACCTCAAGGAGGTGCACCCCGATCTTTTCGAAAAAGCAATGGGGTATGAGCAGGATAGCGCCGGAGACCGGGGCTATACCTGGGTCGACGGACGGCCGCTACTGAGAATTGCCGAGCTTCCGGAGCGGGAGGAGATCCCAGCCCCGGATTTAGCGGAAGGCTGTGCCGTGTGTCATTTGTAACCTTGACGGTTCGCCCGGATCTCGGCCTCTTTCTGATCTATGGACCGGGACGAGTTCCTCGAGAAGATCGAGCGCATCAACGTCTGGCAGCGACGCGGTGAACGCGCGCCGCACAAGCCCCTGCTGCTGTTGTTGGCGCTCGGACGCGTCCTCCGCATGGAGGAACGCCTTGCCTCCTACCAGCAGATCGAGACCCGGCTCACGGACCTCCTGAAAAATTTCGGTCCACCCCGCAAGCCGCGTCCGGAGTTCCCGTTCGGCAGGCTTCCCGCCGACGAACTTTGGGAGACCCCCGGGAGCGAAACCTTGTCCCGAACCGCGAGCGGAGATCTTCGCGTACGTGATCTTCGCGAGCGGGGAGTGCAGGGCGGTTTTCCAGCCCCGCTGTACGACCTGCTCAGCAACCGGCCGGAGCTGGCGAGAGAGGCGTCGCAAAGACTACTGGACGGGCACTTCCCGGAATCGCTGCATGACGAGATCCGCGATGCAGTCGGAATCCCGCGAACCTGGGCGGTGCGGGACGCGCCACTACCCCCGCGGCGCAACCCGGCCTTCCGCGACGAGGTTCTGCGGGAGTACCAGCGCCGCTGCGCCGTCTGTGACTTCGATGTGCGACTTGGGAATGAGTTGATCGGTCTGGAAGCGGCGCACATCAAGTGGCACGCCGCCGGAGGTCCCGACGAGGTCGCGAACGGACTGGCGTTGTGCGGGCTGCACCACAAGGCCTTCGACCGTGGCGCGCTCGGTCTGGAACCGGTAGAGGGGGGCTACAGGGTGCTTGTTTCAAGTGAGGTCCACGGCCTCAGCGCCCCGGTCCGCTGGTTCCTCGACTACCACGACAGTCCGCTTCGAGCGCCCCGGAACACCTGCCTTGGCCCGGACCCCAGGTTCGTGAAGTGGCATGAGAAAGAGGTCTTTCGCCCCCCGGCGCTGACCTGAAGCGGACCTGCGGGTAAGCCCGGGCTCGGGGAAATCCCGCGGTCTTGCAGAACGGCTCAGTCGCTCTGGGCGTCTGCCAGCATTCCTCGGGCACCCCGATGCCGTCGGGAGTGATCTCCACCACCTCAGGATCCGTTGGCCAACCTGCCCCCAGCTTGCCAGCGACCCTACCCAGCCACCTCACCCACCCCCCGCAGCCACCTGCGCTCCTCCCCCTCGCCCCACGGATACCTGAAGTGCTCGGCCAGCTCGCGGTTGGCCGGCTGCTCCAGCAGCTCCTCCAGCGCCGCCCAGGCCTGCTCGTACGAACGGGTCTGGTGGTTCTCCAGCGCCCCCCACAGCAGCATGCTCCGGTCCCCCGTGCGATATGCCTCCAACCCCCGCTCCATGCGCAGGATCTCCGGCAGGACCTGCTCCAGCATGATCTTCTTCGGCAGCGGCTCGAGCCTTAGCGGCCGGATCCCCTCGCCGTCGATAACCGCCGGCACCTCGACCACGACGTCGTCGTCGACCCCGGGCAGGGCCCCCCGGTTCGGGACGTTGACCTGGAACTTCCCGCGCACGTCGTTGGCGAGCGCGTCGATGATCGGCACCTGCTGCTCGCGGGTGCGCTCGGTGCCGAAAACCTCGGTCATGCGCGCCCCCGGGTCGGCGCACGCGGCCCGTATCTGCTCCATCCTGCGGTCGAGGCGCTCGACGAACACCGGCCGCGCGATGTGCGTGTCCGGGCCTCCGAACGGTTCCCCGTACCAGTGCTTCTTGGTGTCGATGTCGGTGTGGTACCACCAGCCGCCCGACCGCGGCGTGTCGCCGATCGGCATCAGCCCGTACATGCGGTACTGGTGGATGGTGCCGCGCGAGAGCTGGATGTCGTGGGTCCCGGCCGCCTCGTGGGTGGACCAGTAGTTCTCCCCCTCTTCCTCGATCCAGCGGTCGATCAGCGGGTAGGCGTCCTCGCCGTCGCAGCGGAAGCTCGTCATCCAGATGCAGTGGTTGACCCCGGGCGCCTCGAAGTCGACGCGGTCGGGGTCGAGGCCGAGCTCGTCGGCGATGCGCAGGTACCCGAAATGCCCGTGGCAGAGGCCGCAGATCCTGATCGGCATCTCCCGCGTCATCAGGGTGCAGCCGTCGAACACCGGGTTGCCCGACTGGATCAGCCAGGCCTCCGGGCACAGCCGCTCCATGTCCCGGCCCAGCTCCATCATGACGCGGAACTGGTAGAAGGAGCCGCCGGAGACGCCGCGGTAGTAGTAGCCGTGCTTGGCCATCAGCTCCCTCATGCCGGCCTGGTGGTGATGGCTCTGCACCATGGCGGTGTCGATGACGAAGTCGCAGCCGCGCAGCGCTTCGGCGCGCTCGGTGGTCTGCTCGAAACGGAGCTCCGCCCCGACCTCGTCGGTGTAGCGCCGCGCCATGCGGGTGACCGCGTCGAGGCGCTCGGCGTCGATGTCCATGAAGTGGACCTCGCTCCCTTTCAGGTTGGGCGTCAGGCTCAGGTCCCTGACGAGGCCGAGGGTGAAGGTGGCGGAACCGGCGCCGATTACGCCGATGCGAACGGGACGTGGCATGTCATTTCTCCGGCGATCGAGTTCGGGGACGCCGCGGGGGCGGGTCCCGGTGAGGTCCTTGTTCCCTATGAGGTCCTTTTTTTTACGAAATACTTGATGAATCGTTCTTTTCGGTGCAGGTTCATCGGGGGCATGAACGGAGCGGAATTCATCAGGCGGGTCAGGCGTTATGCCAGGAAGACAGGCAGGGAATACAGTTTCGATCCCAGCCACGGTAAAGGCAGCCATGGGCTGATCTACCTGGGCGACCGCCTGACCACTGTGCCTCGCAAAGAGATCGGGAGCGGGTTGCTGGCCGCCATGCTGAAGGACCTCGACATCCCCAAGAAGGAGTTTTGAAGCCATGCATTATGTCTATCCATGCGTCCTGACTCCGGAAGAAGAGGGAGGGTTGTTCGTCTCCTTTCCCGATGTCCCCGGTGCGTTGACTTGCGGCGATGATCGAGCGGAAGCCTTGGCGATGGCCGAGGACGCCCTCGCCGTCGCCCTGACGGGATACGTCCACAAACGCTGGGACATCCCCGTTCCCAGCGCCGCGGTTCCCGGGCAGGAATTGGTAGCGGTCCCGACCGTCCTCGCCGCCAAGCTTGCCCTCTATACGGCCATGCGGCGCCAGGGGGTCACCAAGGTCGAGCTCGCCCGCCTTCTCGGCCTGAGCGAAGGGGCCGTGCGCAAGCTGTGCAATCCCGGCCATCGATCCCATGTAGACAGCGTGGAAACCGCCCTGCGCGCACTCGGCCGCAGCCTCGTGGTCGCCGACAGGGCCGCCTGACCCGGCGCGGAATACCGCCAGTATCGGGCACATTCGAGGCCATGGCTTCAGCAGCGGTTCCGGTGCGTCTATTGCTGGGTGACAACAAAAAAAGGGAGTGCCTTCCGACACTCCCTTCTCAAATTTCATGGTAGCCCGTACGGGATTCGAACCCGTGTTACCGGCGTGAGAGGCCGGCGTCCTGGGCCTCTAGACGAACGGGCCATAAAGCGGTTGCGAATCGGTTAATTCTATCCCGCAAAGGCGCTTCTGTCAACGGGTTCGGGGAGCCGACGGAGCCTGTCCGCAGGGCGGGGTTCATCCCTATATTCGGTCTCTTCAGGGCACTGCCATCATGAACAAACCTTCCTTCTCCACCGGTTACGAGGACCTGTCCCTGACGGACCGGCTGGCGCGCGTGGTGTACGCCCCGCGGACGAGCTTCGAAGCGGTGCGCGACGACCCGACCTCGCAGGACTGGCTGCTGCCGGTCATGCTGATGTGCCTGGTCTGGATCGGCTCGAACTACGCGACCCTGTCGGTCACCGCCGACCCCGGACTGCCGGCGATGCAGGATCGCCTGAACGGGCTGCCTGAGGAGCAGCGGCAGGAGGCCCTGCAGAATCTGGAAACCTGGCGCGAGCACGGCTGGATGACCCTGCCCCTGGTGAACGGGTTCTCGACGGTGGTCTGCGTCGGGCTGGTGATGCTTGCCGTCGGGCGCTGGATTTTCCGCGTCGAGGTTTCCCTGCGGCAGATGCTGACCCTCAAGGGGTACGCCGCGGTCATCGTCGCCATCGAGAAAGTCGTGAGCACGCCGCTGATGCTGTTCGCCCAGAAGCCGTTCATCCACCTGGGACCGGGGGCCTTCGTAGGGGAGGAGGCGGGCAAAACCTTCTTCGGCAAGCTGCTTATCGGCATCAACCTGTTCGACCTGTGGCAGGTGTTCGTCATCGGCACCGGACTGTCGGTGATGGCCCAGGTGCCGGCGAAACGGGCGCTGGGGATGGTGCTGTTCCTCTTGGTTTTCTGGCTCGCGATGGGCGCCGCGGTTCCCGAGCCGCCGGGACCCCTTCCCCCGGCGCCGGGAACGCCAACCGAGTAGCGCGGCGTTACTCCGGCTGCACCCAGATTTCCACTTCGTCGATCACGATTTCCCCGCCGGCATCCGGATCTCTCTTCGTCAACGTCATTGCCAGCCGGTTGTCGCCGTATGCCATCGCATCCGGCGGCACCGGGAACCAGCGTGTGCCGGGATGCCTCTCGAGGAGCTTGGGGTTGGGCCAGCCGAAGGGGCCGGGCGCCAGGGGCACGCCGTTGAGCTGCACTTCCAGCTCGTCCCGCCCGGTGAGACCCCCACGCAACAGCAAGGTGGCCAGGTGGACCCTGTCCATGCGCTCGTACAACCTGAACCGGTATGTGCCCGACGGTTTTTCCGCGCCGCGGTCGAGCACGACCCTCTGCGCCTTTACGACCCCGGTCGAGCAACGGTCCCGACCGAGCTCGGTCACCCCTTCCCAGGTAGGGTCGAAGACGTAGTGCCTGTCTCCGGCGGCGACCCTGCGCGGGTCGCGCAGCTGATGCAACACTTGCAGGCTCTGCGGATAGAACGGAGGCGACCACAGAAATCCGGCGACCGGTGCGTAGATGGTGAGGCCGTCGGCCCCGGTTTCATAGAAGGTGTGCACGAACGCCCTGCAGTTTGCCGGGTTCATGCCTCCGCCTCCCATCCTCATGCGGTGACTGGTCCATTGGTTCAACGTCGGATACAGCAGGCATCGGCTGTCCCGGGTCAGGGCTCCGAATTCCTCCCACCCGGCGTTGAAGTCGCAGAACATGGTGTCCATCGGGCTGAGACAATCCAGCAGGCCCTCGGAGACCCACGTTCGCACGTCGAGTCCCATGTCCAGGCACTCGTCGAGGGTGGAGAACACCCTGGCCCCCAGCGAGATCCGCCGGCCCGTGATGCGGCTGCGCTCATCGACCAGCCCGCGTAGGCGGCGGACCAGCCGGGTCATCAGGTGGGCCCTCTCTCTGCCCTCGGGAAACGGAAAGTACCCGGGATCCCGGAACGTCATCTCGATCCCGTCCACGTCGAAGCGGCTGACGACCTCCCGCATCACCTCGAAGACGAAGTCGCGCACCTCGTCGAAGGTGAAGTCGAGAGGGAATCCCTCGTGATACCCGAGGCCCTCGCGGGTGTCTTTCAGCTGCCACTCGGGGTGAGACTGGACGAAATCGGCGCGCTGGGGAAAGTGAGCTCCGGCGTGGGTGTCGTTCATGCGAAACCCTGCGTGGAACGCCATGCCGCGGCGGTGGCTGTGTTCGAGAAGCACCTGCAGAGGCTGGATGCCGGCATCGAGCAGGGGCAGGAACCGGCGGTGCTGCTCGCGCGGGTCGTACTGGAGCTGGTCCGACCGCCAGTAGGCGGTGCAGCCCTTGTTGTAGACGTCCTGCTGGAAGATGTCGACGCCACTGTCGGCGAGCATGTCCACCCAGCGGCGAAGATCCTCTTCCACCACCGGATCCGGGAACAGGTTGGTGGCGATGCTGGAAGGATCGCTGACAAACAGGACGCGGCGAGTCCCGCGCGGAGCAATCGAACGGCCGGCTGGTTCAGTTTCCATCTTCGCATGTCCTTGATTTCGGGTCTGATGTGAGGGCTGTCAGGGCAGGCCGGCTTCGCGGCAGAACGTGGAGAACGGCAGTACCCGCGTACCGGTTTTTTCGTTGCCGAAGTCCCTCTCGCCCAGGTGAACCTGGTAGAACCGCGGGATATCCGTCCGCTCCCTGAAGTACCGGCATGCCGGGGAGGTGCTCTGCTCGCCGCTCTTGCACTCGACGGCGAACTCGGCAGCTCCGTCGCGGAGAACGACGAAGTCCACCTCGCGCTTGTCGGTATCGCGAATGAAGCGCAGCTCCATCCCGTATCCTTCCGTGTCCTCGACGAAGTGGCAGTATTTGAGGAGGTGGCCGGCCACCATGTTCTCGAACCGGGCGCCGCGGTCGGGAACGCGCGACCAGTCCCAGAAGTAGAGCTTCCTTTCCTTGCGGACCGCCCTGATTCTCTTCCCCCCGAACGGTGGAATGCGGTAGCAGAGGTACATCCTTTCGAAGATCGCCAGCCAGCGTTCGACGGATTCGTGCGACGCCTGCAGCAGCCTGGCGAGGCTGTTGACGGAAAGCGGGGAGCCCACGCACGCCGGCAGGTGAGACAGCAGGAGATCCAGCATCGAAATCTCCCTGACGTTCTCCAGGTCGCGGAGGTCCTCGTGGATGATTCTCGAGGAATGCTCGCGCTGCCAGCGGCGATGAAAGCGCACCTCCCCCCTCAGAAAAGGCTCGGGGAAACCGCCGAACCTGAGCAGCTGCTCCGTCAGCGCCTGATCCGGAGCCGTCCCGTACTCCGTCGCCGTGAAAGGATGCAGCCGGAAATAGTGATACCGCCCCTGCAGGGAATCCCCGCCCTTGCGGTAGTAGTCGAGACGCGCCGATCCGGCGACGATGAAGGAAATGGAGGTTCTGTTCTTGTCGAACAGCCCCTTCACCAGGTTTCGCCAGCGCGCGAACTTGTGGATCTCGTCGAAAATGATGCGGGGCTGGCCGGAGGGCAGGCGTTCCGCCAGGATATCCTCGCGATCGGAAAGCACGTCCCAGTTGAGGTAAGCGGGGGACGACTCGTTCCTGCTAGGTCCGAGCAGAGAAAGGGCAAGGGTGGTTTTTCCAACCTGGCGCGGCCCGCCGATGAACACCATCCGATTCGCGAGATCCGCTTCGATATGGTCCCTGATGTAGCGCGGCTCCATCCTTTTCCCGGTTCCATATTGGCGTTAGTGTTTCAGGTAATACTTTAATTTACTCATGAGTATTTCAGGGTCAACCTGAAAACAGTCATGAACAGATGGCAAACCTCGGAATGTCTGTCGGGAGTCCCACCAACCCGTCGGCTTCCTTCCTCCAGCGCGTTGCCCCGGGAGGTTGATCGAAGTTACTTTGACCTTGGGATTCGGGTAAAGTTTGGATACATACATCGGGAATCATGCCGACTATACTGAGAAGCGGACCGTATCAATTTTACTTTCTTTCCGGGGACCAAGCCGAACCTCCGCATGTACATGTCAGGCGAGATCGGCAATTCGCCAAGTTTTGGTTGGAACCCGTTGTTCTGCAGAAGGCAGGTAGCTTCGACACAACGGAAATTCAGCGCATTCAGAGGATCGTACGACAGAATCAAACAGCATTTTTGGAGGCGTGGCATGACTTCTTTGACCATTGAACTGGAATTACCCAAGGCCACTTGCATCCGAGCTACCGACGATACACTGACAGCGGAGTTGGCTGACGGACGCAGTATCTCCGTCCCGCTGACTTGGTATCCCAGGCTCGTTCACGCAACGCAGGAAGAACGAAACCACTGGGAGCTGATCGGCGACGGGCAGCACATCCACTGGAAGGATCTCGACGAGGATATCAGCGTGGAGAACCTGATGACTGGACAGCCTTCAGGGGAAAGCAAGCGATCCTTTGAGCGGTGGCTCACTGCAAAAAAAGAAGGACGTGATCTCACACTCGATGAGCTATAACAAAAGCCCACAAATTTCAACGCCGGGGGATACAGCTGTATTTGTATGAAGATCGCCCCCTCGCCATTGCCCTTGCCCGAGGCTCCATAAGTAACTCCCAAATCCCGTGGCGGCCCCGACCGGCCGTCGGTACATTTGAAACCCCTCGGCATCCCCTGCCGAACGCCGCGCTTCCCCACCGCATCTCCTCCCGACGCGAACCACCGCGCAGGGAACTCCGTGTCCGAACATATCGGCATCCTCCGGGAGCGCTCGCTCCACGCCTCGGTGAAACAGTGGTACGCCCTTCCCGGCGACCTGCTCGAGGAAAGGGTGGGCGGCTACGTCGTCGACATCGTCCGCGACGGCAGCATCGTCCGCGACGGGCAGCTGCTGATCGAGATCCAGACCCGCGGCTTCGCCCCTCTCAAGCGCAAGCTGCGGCGCCTGACCGAGGAGTACGAGGTCAGGCTGGTTCACCCGATCCCCCGCGAAAAGTGGATCCTGCGGCTCGCCGCCGACGAGGAGACCGTGATCGGCCGGCGCAAGTCCCCGAAGCGGGGGATGGCCGCCCACATTTTCGAGCAGCTCGTCAGTATTCCCGACCTGGTGAGCAGGGACTCGTTCAGCATCGAGGTGCTGATGATTCAGGAGGAGGAGGTGCGCTGCTACGACGGCCGGGGCAGTTGGCGCCACCGCGAATGGACGCGCCGCGACCGCCGTCTGCTCGAGGTGGTGGAGCGCCGGATTTTCGCGCAGCCGGCCGATTTCCTCGACTTCGTTCCGGCGCAGCTGAAGAGGCCGTTCACCAACCGGGAGTTCGCCGAGAGCACATCGTACTCCCTGGGGCTGGCGGGGAAACTCACCTATTGCCTCAAGAAGATGGGCGCCCTCGAGGTGGTCGGCAGGCGCGGCAGGGCGCAGCTGTTCGCCGAGGCCGCCTGAGAGACCTGTGCCAGGGGAGGGGCCTGCATTTCCGCCCGAGGTGGCCTACCTTCGTCGCGCCGGTTGCCAGTCTCGCCGGCAGGGCGACCTTCACCCCGGTATGTGGAGTTGAACTGCAAAATCCATGATCAAGCTCGCCTTCATGAGCAGCGTTTGTCCCGACTGGACCCTCGGCGAGATTGCCGGCGCCATGAGAGAGTACGGCTACACCGGTTTCGAGCCGCGCGTCGAATGGGGGCACCTCTGCGGCATCGAGGCGGACCTGCCTGCGGGGGGCCGCCGCGAGACCCGGGACCTGCTCGCCTCCGAGGGACTCGAGATCTGCTGCCTGGCCACCGGGGTTCGCATGGCGGAGCCGGATGCCTCAGAGCGCGCCGGCCACATCGAGGACCTGCGGCGCTACCTCGATCTCGCCGCGGACCTCGGGTGCGGCCTGGTGCGCACCTTCGGCGGCCGCCGCGACCGCGACGCGGAATGGCCCGCGGTGGTCGACTACGTCGCCGCCGGCTACAGGCAGGTGGTGGACCATGCCCGCGACGCCGGCGTCACCCTGCTGCTGGAGACCCACGACGACTGGTCCGCCACCGCGCCGGTGCGCGCCGTGATCGAAGCGGTGGATGACCCCGGCCTGCAAGTGCTCTGGGATTTCATGCATCCCCAGCGGATGATGGAGACCCCGGCCGAGTCCTTCCTCGCCGTCGGCATGCTCACCCGCCACGCCCACGCCCACGACGGCCGCTGCGTCGACGGCAGGCTGCAGCTGCTCGACCGCCTCGGCGGCGGGGAGATCGACCATTCCAGCCCCCTGCAGCTGCTGCGCCGCGCCGGCTTCGAAGGGTACGTGTCGGTCTGAGGTGATACACCGCCCCGGTAGCGGCTGCGATGCCGAAGCCGTTCTCGCCCAGCACGCCCGCGAGCTGCGGCGGCTGGCCGCGTCCCCGACCGGTTGAGAGGGGATACCCATTCCCCTAGGTTACCGGCTCGCCCAGCCATTTGTTGCCCGAGTCGGATATGACCGAAAATCAGCTGCGCACACCCCCGGCCGGTTTCGTCAGACTGGCGACCTTCGAAAACGAGCTCGAAGCGCGCCGGGTGGAATCGGAGCTTCAGAGCCGCAACATCCCCCACTTGTTGAAATCGTATCGCGACGCAGCGTACGCGGGGGTCTTCCAGAACCACCGCGGCTGGGGCCATCTCGAAGCTCCCGCCATGTTCAGGGAGGAAATCGGGCAGATCCGACGCGACCTTGTCGAGTCGGCGGACCCCCTTCCGCACGGTGCCCGGCAATCCGGCTTTGTCCGCTGGACAGGCTGGCTGTTTCTCGGCTGGTTCGCCGCCGTGATCGTTTCGGCAGCTGCAGATGGTCTTCTTTTCCAGGCCGTGTGGGTATCCACGGTCCTCATTGGAGTCCTGGTCGCCTGGTTCATTCGCCGGCGGGCAAAGCGCATCGTCGACATGCTGAGAGCCCGCAGCCGCGACGGCTCATGACCTAACCCGGGGAAAATCAAACGCTTATGGACAACGAATCGTCACACCAAATCAGGGAAGCGCCCCGAGGCTTCGGCGGCCTGCTGCGCAACATCGGCCCCGGGATCGTCGTCTCCGGATCGGTGGTCGGCTCCGGGGAGCTGCTGGTGACCACGCGCATGGGGGCCGAGGTCGGCTTCGTGTTCCTGTGGGGGGTCATCGTCGCCTCGGTGATCAAGTATTTCATCCAGCTCGAGCTCGGCAGGCAGTGCCTGCTCAAGGACGAGACCACCATCCAGTCGCTCGACCGGGTCAGGGGGTTCAGGCTGCGCGACACCTCCTGGAACGCCTGGCTGTGCATCGCCGGCTTCCTCGGCGTCATGGTTGCCCTCGTCGGCATCCTGGGCTCGGTGGGCGGGATGATGAGCTCGGTGTTCCCGTGGCTTCCCAAGTGGACGTGGAACTGCGTCATCTTCGCGCTGCTGAGCGTCCTGCTCTACCGCGGCCTCTACGAAGACCTGGAGAAGATGGTCTCCTTCCTGGTCGCCGCCTTCAGCCTCGTCGTCATCTTCTGCGTCCTCGCCCTGCAGGGCACGGAGCACGCCATCACCGGGGGGCAGATCGCCTCGGGGCTGCGACTCGCCATGCCGGTCGAAGGGGCCTTCACCGCGCTGGCGGTGATGGGCTCGGTCGGGGCCACCGCGGTCGAGCTGTTCATGTATCCCTACTGGATCAGGGAGAAGGGGTACCCGCAGTTCATAGGGCCGCGCGACGATTCCCCGGAGTGGCGCGAGCGCTACCGCGGCTGGATGCGGGTGGTTGCGGTCGACGCCGGCGTCTGCACCGGAATCGCCGTCGTCATCACCTGCGCCTACTACCTGCTGGGGGCGTCGATCCTCAACAAGCTCGAGGTGGTACCCGAGGGCTACGAGGTCGTCGACAACGTATCGCTGATATTCACCGAGTCCCTGGGCGGATGGGCGAAGAACCTCTTCATGTTCGGCGCCTTCTGCACCCTGTTCTCGACGCTGCTGGTGTTCGCCGCCAGCTCCGGGCGGATCATGCTCGATTTCCTGCGCCAGACCGGGGCGGTGGCGCCGGAGACGCGCGAGCAGCGGATGCGCCTGCTGCGAGTGCTGCAGATCGGCATCCCGCTGCTCTGGCTGATCGGCGAGCTGGTCTATGCGAAGACGCCGTTCCTGCTTCTCCGGATCGGGGCCAACTGCAACAACCTGCTGCTGATCCCGCTGGCGTTCGGCGTACTGCACCTCGCCATGCGTCTCGACGGGCGCGTGCGCATGCCGATGTCGATCGAGCTGGGGTTGATGGCCACGATCTGGGCGGTGACGATGTTCACCGGGTTCAACCTGTTCCAGCTCTGGGGCGGCGGCGGGGGGCACTGACCCCGCAACTGGCGGGTCAGGCTTCGGTTGAGCATCGGGAAGCCGATCCCGAAAACCTCGGTTCCGCTCTCGACTTGGAGTCGCGCAATTCCTGCGCCCCGACTACCCCCGCTCCTCACTTTCCTGCCCTGCCAACAGCATCGGCAGCGCACGCAGCTCTCGTTTCAGGGGATCCAGCACGTACCCCAAAGCTTCGAGTGTGACCACGCCGAGAAGATTGCTGTCCCCGGGTTCCCCGAAGATTACCGGCGCGGCCCCCCGCTGTTCCTTGTAGCGAAACAGCGCATCCCCCAATTGGCGTTCGATCTCGTCGCCATTGGCCAGGGTAAAGGTCCGGCGAGAGTGCGGCCGGATTCCCAGGGCGTCGAGGACCTGCTGCGGGACGACCGAATAGACGGCGCCCGAGTCAACGAGGAAACGTTCGGTATGGAAGTGTTCGGAGCGGGCGGGGTTGGCGATGTCGATGGCTAGAAAAATCAGTGCCATGGGAGCACTCCTTCTGCGGATTCTGGCCTCAGTACTCGTACGACAGTGAGATGTTCCAGCGCCGCGGCAGCCCGAGGAACACCAGGGCGCTCGCCGCATCGTGCCCGTCCCCGTCGTCCGCGTCGGACACGTAGAGCTCGTCGAGCAGGTTGAAGACGTGCAAACGCAACCTCGCCCTGCCGTTGCCGAAGGCATCGCCGGGCAGCCTGCAGCTCGCGTGCAGGTCGACGAGGTTGTAGTCCGGCAGTTTCCAGGACTGCCTGCGGTCGCCGGGGTCGGTGCGGTTGGCCGGATCGAACCGGGCGTAGTGATCCATGAACCGCCTGAAGCCCAGCGAGGCATAGAGGCCGCGCGCGGGAAACAGCGCGGCGCTCAGGGCCAGTGTCTTCTGCGCCGAGTCGCCGACCTTCAGCCCCCTGGAATGGATCTGGAAGCTGCCGATCGCTTCCGGATCCTCTTCGGGTGAGAAGGTGACGTCGACGTCGTTGAGCCATTCCCAGTCGCCCAGCGATACCATGCCGCGCAGCTCGAGCATCGAGTGGAGACGCGCCTTGAGGTCGAGCTCGACCCCTTTGTGCAGGGCGTCGATGCCGTTGAGGAGAAACCGGAAGCTCTGGTCGAGCTTGTCGCTGTAGATGCTCTTGGGCCAGGAGCGGTCCATCCAGCGGGTGTAGTAGAGGTTCGCGTTGCCGGTCAAGCGGCCGCGCTCGAGGTAACCGGCCCCCAGCTCGAAGGATGCGACCTTCTCGTTGAACGTCGGGTCGTACAGGCTGTTGTCGTAGTGGTAGACGGAGTCGAACTTCGGCGCCGCCGACAGCCAGCCGGCATTGGCATACAGATTGACCGCCGGGGTCAGGTTGTAGTTGCCTCCCAGCTTCACGGTGTAGCCAGTGAAATTCGCCCAGCTGGTCTGATCCCACTCGCCGCCGACCTTGGGGCGGAAATAGTCGATGCGTTTGTATCCGGTTGCCGATCCCGAGGTGCTCAAAAACGCGGTCAGGTCGTTGAACCGCCCCTCGAGCTGCGCGAAACCGCCGCCCCAGCGCGTCAGGCCGTCGTTGTGGTAGGAGACCTTGTCTCCGAGCCGCTTGACCGAAGTCACGGCGTTGGCGTCCCAGGGATAGACGAAGTAGTCGGCGCCGAGAAGGTTGCGCAGCTCGCGCCAGTGCTGGCCCTGGTAGTATCGCAGGTCCGCGCCGAACGCCAGCTTGAAGGCCCTGCTCAGACGGTATTCGGCCGTCCCCAGGTATCCGTACCAGAAGTGGTGGTTGGCCGAATTGCGGAGGACGGTTTGCGCGGCGATTTCGCTTTCCCCCACTTCCCCTGCATCCACCAGGTCGGGATCCGCTTCCGCCGCGGTCCGGGTGTTGAGCTCGTCCGCGACCCGCTGCCAGTCGATGCTGCCGTCGGCCAGCTGGCCGGGGTTGGATCCCAGGCGCCCGGTGCCGCCCCCCTTGCCGCGGGAAAAGTAGAAGACGTTGGACAGGATCAGCTGCTCCCCGGGCGTCCAGTACCAGTTGAGGTTGACCTGCGGCTTGTGGTAGTAGTTCTCGCGCTCCATGATGACGGCGCTGTCGCGCGCGTCGTGGAGCTTGCCGTTGTAGTGCTCCCGGTAGGACGGAAACGGCGACCGCCCCCAGTTGGGATTGTAGGTTGCGCCGCGGCTTTCCGAGTCCGTGGTGTCGATCCCCAGGGAGCGGGCGTAGTCGCCATCGAAGGTGGCGATCGGCTGCTTGTAGAGGCGCTGTCCGTGCCGCTGCGGGGCGCCGGCGACGAACAGATCGATCTTGTGCGTGTCGGAAGCCAGGAAGCTCAGGGCACCGAAATAAGACCAGGCCGATGCCCATGCCTGATCGGGAAGGCCGTCGCCGGTCTTGCGCGTCAGCCCGAGAGCGAAGGCGGTTCTTCCGTTCATCAACCCGGAGGAAAGGCCCACCCTGGTCTTGTAGAAGGCGTTGCTCCCCGCCTCCTGCCTGACCTGGAATCCGCGCCTCGCCCCGGCGATGTCGGTGATGATGTTGAGGGTGCCCCCGACCGAGGCGATGGCGAGGTTCGAGGCCCCCAGTCCCCGCTGCACCTGGATCGACGACGTCGCGTCCCCGAGCCCGTCGAAGTTGGACCAGTAGACCCAGCCGTTCTCCATGTCGTTGACGGGAACGCCGTTGATCATGACGGCGACGTTGCGCTGGTCGAACCCCCTGACGCTGATGCGGGAATCGCCGGAGCCGCCGCCCTGCCCGGTGGCGTACACACCCGGCGTGTCGTCGAGGATCAGCGGCAGGTCCCGGGAGCCGAGCTTGCGGTCCATCTCCGCCTTGGGGATGTCGGAAAAGGCGACCGGTGTTTCCCGCAGCCGGGCCCGGTCGGCTACGACGACGATCTCCTGGCCCCGGAACACCTCGGGCACCAGCTCGACGAGCAGGTCGACGGCACCCGCCGCTACGAGAAGGGGGAGGCGGAACTCCTCGTATCCGATGAAGCTTGCGACCAGGGTATGGCTGCCTTCGGCGACGCCGGGAATCTCGAACTCCCCGTCGAGACCTGTGGAGGTGCCCTGGTCCGCGTTCTCCAGGTACACGTTCGCCCCCGGCAGGGGCTCCCCGGTCTCGGCATCGCGCACCCTGCCCTTGAGCGCGGCCGCGGACAGAGCTGAATTGGCGAGCAGCAGCAGGGTGAATGAGATGAGGATCCGTTTCATGAAACACCTCCGCAGCGAGGACAGGGGCGCATCAGTGGGTAGAGACAAAAACGATATGCGGCCGGAGCCCGACTTCGCCGCGGGAAGCAGCGCCGGCGATTGCGGCAGGCGAATCCGCCATCGGTCTCCGGCACATGCACCCGACCCGTCAGGTAGTACGGTCCAAGCGCTTGGGAACCGCCTCGGTCCCGGAATCCCCCGGCGCCGGGAGGGCCTTCGCTTCAGCGGCCGCCGCCGTACTGCTCGACGAGGTCGCGGTACTTCACCCCCGTTCCCCCGAACAGGTCGAGCGCCGAGCCCACCGTGAAGTCGAGGCGGCCCTGTCCGAGCTCGGCGACGAGCTCGACGTCCCCCATGCAGGCGATGCCTCCCGCATAAGTAGACGGAAGCGGACTGGCGTCGGCTAGCAGCCGCACCAGCTCCCCGTCGATTCCCCCCTGCCTTCCCTCGACCTGGGTCGCGTGCACGAGGAACTCCGAGCAGCAGGGGGCGAGGCTTTCGAGGTTGGCTGCGGTGATCTCGAAGTCGGTGAGGGTCCGCCAGCGGTCCGCGGCCACGAAGTAGCGCCCGTCCCGGGCGGCGCAGCTCAGGTCGAGGACGAGGTTGCCGGCGCCGACGGCCGCGGCCATCTGTTCGGCACGGGCAGGCCAGAAGGCGGCATTCTCGAAGAGACAGGAGGTGGCGATGACGGCGCTCGCTCCGCGCTGCAGCCAGCCGGGGGCGTTGCCGGGGTTCATGCCGCCGCCGATCTGCAGCCCTCCGGGAAAGGCTTCGAGGGCCTCGGCGGCGGCCGCCTCGTTTCCGGGGCCCAGCATGATCACGTGTCCGCCGGAGAGCCCGTCGTCGCGGTAGCGCCGGGCGAACCAGGAAGGCGGCTGTGGGCTGGTGAAGTTGGTCTGCGTCCCCCGCGACGGGTCGTCGAGGGTGTCGCCGACGATCTGCACGACCCTGCCGTCGCGCAGGTCGATGCAGGGGCGGAAGCGCATGGCTCGGCCGGGACGCTAGCGCGCGGCGCCGACCTTGAGGGCGGGGATCTCGTCGCTGCGTTCGATCCCGACGCCGGTGTGCTCCTGCATCCACTCCTTCAGGGGAACCTCACCTGCTTCGGGGATCTGGAAGCCCATGGCGCTGCTGCAATCCCCCAGGAGCTGCCGGCGGACCGGGTCGCAGCGGTCGAGCAGCTCCTCCGGCATGCGCAGGTAGTCCATCGGGCGCAGCCAGCGGTACCCGTACCCGAGGAAGAGGGTCTTGCGCGTGACCTCGGAAAGGTTGGGACCGACCGCGTGCATGGTGCGGTTTTCGAACAACACGGCGTCCCCGGGCCGGCAGCGCATGGCGAAGTCCTCGATCCCGGCCGGGTCTCCTTCGGGGGGCTCGACCCCGGTGTCGTTGCTGCCCGGCAGCAACCGGATGGCGCCCCGGCCCGGTTCGCTGATGTCGCTGAGCCAGTAGGCGATCTTGATGAACATGCGCGGCTGCGCGGCGCCGAGATCGGAGGGACAGGTGCCGCCGTCCCGGTGCCAACCCGAGCGCCCGTACGAGGAATCGGAGTCCGCGGGGATCGGCGGCCTCACCACGAGGTGGGAGGTGATCAGCTGGATGTTGTGGTTGAGAAGCTGGACCACGAGCGGCACCGTGGCCGGCCAGTCGAGGATCTCGAGGAAGACGTCGTCCTCGGGCAGGCAGTTGCGCAGCTGCCAGAAGCCGCGCTCGTTCATGCCATCGGCGCGCCGACCCTGCTCGTACAGGCGGTCGCAGGCCTCGAGCAGGCGTCCGGCCATTGCGGGCGGCAGGGCCTGCGGCACCACGAGAAAGCCGTCGCGTTCGAAGTCGTCGCGCTGTTGCCCGGTGAGCGGGGTGAATTCCATGATGAGTACAACGAAAGCGGGGGACCGGGAGGGGGTCAACCTTCCAGGCTGCCGGGGCCGTCCGGTTCCGCGGCGACGTACACGCTGACCGCGGTGTCCCCGAACGGGCGGCGGCGCTCCAGGCGCAGGGAATCGATGGCCTCGGGAAGGTGCAGGCGGCCGGCATGCTGAACGAACATCATGCCGTCGCTGTCGAGCATCCGCGCGCCCCCCAGCTGCTCGGCGAGCGCCAGGCTCAGCGGCCGCCCCCCCAGGGTGGCCTCGTACGGTGGGTCGAGGTAGATACCGGCGTATCTTCCATGTCCCTGGGGGATCAGCGCCTGCGCTTTCCCGTTGAACAGCTGCAGGCGCTCATCGACGCCCCAGGCCTGCAACAGCCCCCGGAGCATCCGGTAGCGCCTGCCGTCGGGCTCGCAGGCGGTGACTCTCGCCCCGCGGCTGTACGCCTCCAGGGCGATCTGGCCGCTGCCGGCGCACAGGTCGAGGAAGGCGCGGCCTTCGAGCGGGCCGAGCATGGAGAAGACCGCCTCCTTCAGGCGCGCGCCGGTGACGCGGATCTCCCCCTGCCTGCGGGGGTTGAACGGAATGGTGCGGCCCTTCAGGGAGCCGGTGACGATGCGCACGCTGGTTGCCTCTGCGCGGGAACCGGTTCGGAGTCGGTGGCGTTATGGCTTGGAGAGGTGTTCCGCGGGAAGACGATGGCGGCTCCGTCGGTCCGGAAGGGCCCCGCCGGCGTCCACTTCTATTCGGCCACCAGGGAATCGATGGTGGTGCCAAGCGCATCGGCGATCCGGGACAGCGTCGCCACGGAACCGGGCTTGAGCCCTCGCTCAATCTCGGAAAGGTAGCTGGCGGCAACCCCCGTTCTTTGGGACAGCTGGCGCAAGGTGACGCCGAAATGATTTCGGAATGCCGCCACCGGGTTCCCGCCGCGCATGATGACAAGAGCGACGTCGTGGGGAATGCGGCTGCCGTCGTCCGCGTCGAGGGCAGCCAACCTGTCTTCGAGGTCTTCGTTGCGGACAATCAGGGCCTCGAATTCCGCTCGGGACATGGTAATGGTTTCGGTGTCAGCCATAAGCTTCCCTTCTGTGCCGAACTCTCAGTACCACCATGACCGTGGTCTGGTTGTGTTCAATGCCGAAAATAACGCGGTAGTCGCCAACTCTCATCCTCCTGTACTCGCTGCCGGTCAGTTTGATCACCTGGTTGGCCAAAGATGCCGGATCTCCAGCATACTGTTCGATCTTGACAATGATCCTCTCGCGATCCTGCGCCTCAAGCCGTCGCATATCCCTGATCGCCCGGGTTGTCCATTCGATTGCCATATCTTGCTCGCATTCATCCCGATCATGTTCGCAAATAGCGAACAATTTGTCAAGCCCTTGGCGAACATGTGCAGGGGCTAGTCATTCGCCGGGGCTGCACGTCAGACTGATGCACCTGTTTCCGTAGCCAGGTACCCAGTCCGGGGGCCAAACTCCCAACCGGTTGCCCCCGCCCACCACTGAAACGGCAACCTGAGCCATGCGCATAACACTTCCGATTGTCCTGCTGATTATGGCGCCCCAGCTGCTCCTGGCGGAGAACATCCCCGAAAAGTTCTTCCCCGGCATCCGGTTCGAGGAGCCGCTGCCCACGACCTTCGACACCGGTCAGGCCCTTCCCCTGTCCGGGAGCGTCGACCAGGACGGCGTCGCCTGGATCCTGTTCAGTTTCCTCCCCATCGGCGGGGGGGAGCAGGTGGATTTCATCACCCCGGTCCGGGAGGGCCGCTTCGCCAGGGAAATCGTCTTTCCCCATGCGGCGCAGGGGCAGTACAGCCTCGAGATCTACACAGGCCAGACCAGGGAATCCCTGGACTACGTCGGCCGCTACTACGGCCTGAAGATGCTCCAGGGCAGGGGCCCGGTGATGCTTCCCCGGCGCTTCTTCCCCGGGTTTCTTCTCGACCGGCCGCTGCCGACCCGCATGTCAACCGGGGAGCCCCTGCACCTGGCCGGGGAGGTGGAGGATGCCGCGGCGCACAGGGCCCTGGCCTTCGGATTCCTTTCTCAGGAAGAATCGTCCTGGAATTCCTTTTTCCTCGTCGAGGAGGGGCGCTTCGAGCGCACCATTCTCGTGCCGGAAGAAGCGGAAGGGGCGCATGCCCTGGCCCTGTATGCCGGTCCGCGCGAGGGAAACCTGCTCCCTGTCGAGTGGTACCCCTACCTTGAAATCAGTCGCGGGGCCGAACCTGCCGAGGTGCCGCGGCTGTTTTTCGACGGGCTGGCGCTGGACGAGCCGCTGCCGGTGCAATGGCCGCTGCTGCGGGCCGTGGTCCTGTCCGGAGAAGCGCGTCCCTTCGTGCGCCGCTTCTGGGTGTATCTGGCCCGGCTCGACGGCGGGGAACCCCGCGTGCTCTCACCCGGGCTGGAGGAAGGGCGCTTCCGCTTCCCGGTGCGCCTGGCGGCCGGCGAGGAGGGTCCGCTGCGTTTGTCGGCAGTTGTCGAGCTGCAGGACGGCACGACCTGGGACGCCGGCGAGTTCGTCATCGAGGGGGTGGATCTGCAGCCCCCGGACCTGGAAGTGGGGGTGGTGGCGGTGGCCCTGCTGGCAGGTCGGGAAGCAGGGGTTCCCCTGTTGAACCGGGGGAACGGTCCGGTCGAGCTGGAGCCCCCCCAAGTCGAGGGGCCGTTCACAGTCGCGGCTTTCCCCCCGGTGCTCGGGCCCGGCGAGGCCGGCGAAATCGAGCTGAGCTACGAAGGTTCGGGTGGCGACCAGGGCCAGCTGACCGTAGTCAGCGACGACCCCTTCCGACCGCGTGTGACGATCGCCCTGTCGGGGCTGGAGGCCCGGGAGGCGGCCTCCGACCTGGTGCATCTGCGCGCCGATGCCGCAGGTCGTATCGAGTCCGGCTTCGATCTCATGGAACAGGACCAGGTTCTCGCCCTCTATGCGGCTCCGCTGGAGCGCTTCCATCGGGAGAAGGTGTACGAGATCTCCCTGGAAGGCTCCGCCGCCCTTGCCAAACCGACCGTCGCAACCCGGGCGGACCGCCGCGATTCCGTCGAGCACCGGGCGCGGCAGCTCGAGCGGACCCTGTCCCTGAGGCTGCGGGAGAGCGGGCGCTGGGCAGGCAAGCCGGCAGGGGTGCAGTACGAGGTAGGGGACCGCCGCTCCTTCTTCTTCGCGGCGCAGGGGGAGGTCCCGAACCAGTCCATCGAGGCCAGGGTGGTGGCGGTCAACGAGCGCGCCGTCGCCTTCGTCCAGGAGGACCTGCGGGAGGACGACGACAACATCGAGGAGGACCAGCTGAAGGAGGCCATCGACCTGTTCGCCGTGGATTACCCTCTCCTGGTCGAGGCCTTCGGAGCCCCTTCGGACGTCGACGGCGACGGCAGGATAGCGGTGCTCGTCACCCATCTGATAGAAGACGTCGACGCCGGCGGGCAATTCCGCGCCTTTTCTCTGCTGCCCCGGGACGCAGGTGGAGACGGCAACATGATCGACCTGATGTGGGTGAATCCGGTCTTTCCCGCCGAGTCCTACCGGGCCCTGCTGGCGCACGAGTTCCAGCATCTCGTCAACTTCAACCAGCACGTCCTCGTGCGGCGGGGAATCAGCGAGGCTTCCTGGCTCAACGAAGGACTGTCGCACCTTGCAGAGGATCTGGTGGCCGGCCACCAGGTCAGCGGCAACTACCGCCTGGTGCGCATCTTCCTGGAGGAGCCGGGTGCGGTGGGGTTGATCGACGGCTACATGGTCGATTCCCCCACGCGCGGGGCGGCCTACCTGTTCGTGCGCAGCCTGGTCGACCTGCTGGGGGAGGGGGTGCTGCTGCGCCTGGTGCAGACCGGCCTGGTCGACCGCGACAACGTCGAGGCGGCCACCGGGGAGAGCTTCGCCGACCTGATGGCCCGCTGGGGAGCGCAGCTCTACATCAGCGGCACCGGGCTGAGCGGCCACTCCCGGTTCAACTACCGCATATCCCCCCTGCAGACCCCGCAGGGCCGGGGGTTTCCCCCGCCGGCCTCGGTGACCTACCGCCTGGGGGAGGAGCCCCCCGGGCTGTCGCTCCGGCCCCGGGGGGTGCAGTTCCTCCGCCTCGAAGGCAGCCAGGGGGCAACGCTGAGTCTGCAGACCGAGCCGCAGGCCCGTCTCGGTGCGGTGGCCTTGCCGGTGGCAAAGGCCGCGGCCACGGCTCCCATGGCCGCCGACCACTTCACCGGCATCACCCTCGACCCGCCCCTGCCGCTGGAGCTGGCTACCGGGGAGCCCCTGCTCCTTCAGGGAACCACCGCCGACAGCGTCGAGCAGATCACCCTTGAGTTCGTCCCGGAGGACGGGGGGGATGCGCAGCGGTTCTTTCTGCTGGTCCGGGAAGGGCGCTTTTTGCGGACCGTTTTTTTCCAGCACGACGAGGCGACGACCTACTCCCTCAACGTCTACGTCGACAAGCGGCAGCCGACCCCGTTTGTCGGACGCTTCTTCCCCATTCGCCTGACCCAGGGGCAAGGTCCGCTGCAGGCGCCGACCCGCTATTTCAACCGGGTGCAGCTCGACGGTCCCCTGCCGACCTCGGTCTCCGCCAACCAGCCCCTCCGCATCAGCGGCGAAGTGGAGGATGCCGAAGCGACCCTGATGGAGTTCTCCCTGTTTCCCCAGAACGAGGATGGGGAGCGCTCGCGAAAGGCCGAGAAGACCCTGAGCCTGCCGGTCGTGGCGGGGCGTTTCGACGGGGAGCTGCTTTTCGACGAGGTGCCCCCCGGCATCTACTGGCTGTCGCTGGAGGTCGGACCGGAGGGGGATCTGACCTACGTCGGGGCCGTGGTCTCCTTCGAGGTCCTCGAACCGATCACCGCGGTCCTGGAGGAAGGGGAGACCGGGCCGCAGGCCTTTGCGCTCCATCCCAACTACCCCAATCCCTTCAACAGCCGCACTCTGCTCTCCTTCTCCCTGCCGGAGTCCAGGCCGGAGGTCGAGCTGGCGGTGTACGACCTGCTGGGGCAGAAGCTGGCGGTGCTGGTCCGGGGGGCGCTGGGGCCGGGGTTCCACTCGGTGGAGTGGAACGGCCGCGACGAATCGGGGCGGGCCCTGGCGAGCGGCTCGTACCTGTACCGGCTGCAGGCGGGGCGGTACCAGGCGGTAGGCAAGCTGATGCTGCTGCGCTGAGGGAGGGCATCGGCTTTACCGCGGGCTTCTTGGGCGGCCTCGCATGTCCCCGCGGCGCGTGACCGCGGAGTCTACCGGGGGTTCGTGATCAAGGCGATGCGGAAAGGGGCTGGGGATGGCGGCCCCTGTTCTTTTGGCGGAAACTCCCCGATCAACCATTCCGCGGCTCGCGGTTAGGTTGAATCGTTACCGGTGGAGAAACCCATGCGCCACGCCTTCCCGATGGTCCTGCTGTTGGTGAATCCCCTCCTGCTGAAGGCCGAAGACATTCCCGCGGATTTCTTCCCCCGCATCCTGTTGGACGAGCCCCTGCCCACAACCTTCGAGACGGGCCAGCACCTGTCCCTGTCCGGGAAATCCGAAGATTTCAACATCTTCCAGATCAATTTCACATTCACCCGTGACGATGGCTTTAAACTGGATTTCTGGGGATTTGTAAGTGATGGCGCTTTTGTTTTCGAAGCCGTTTTTCCCCACAGTGCGGTTGGGCAGTACAACCTGGAGGTCGAGGCGGACAGGGGTAGGGAAAGGGCCCGGGTTTTAGGGCGTTTCGAGGGCTTGCAGGTCAACCAGGGCCAGGGACCGGTGACGCTGCCGCGGCGCTATTTCCCCTTTGTGAATCTCGACGAGCCGCTGCCGGCCAGCATCACCACCGGTGAGGCCCTGCACATTGCCGGAACCGTGGAGGGCTTCCCCCTTCCCGCGTTCGTCGCTTTTCGATTTCTGTCCGAGACAGGGTCGCAGTGGGATTTCGTCTTTCGCGCCGACGAGGGCCGGTTCGAGCGTACCATTCTCCTGCCGCCGGAAGCGGAGGAAGCGTATGCCGTGCTCATGTTCCTGGGGGTTGGATGGGGAGAAACGGCGGACTTGATGGGTTGGTACCTCCACCTCGAAATCATGCGCGGTACCGAACCGTCCGTAATTCCCAGGCTGTTTTTCGATGGGCTGGTACTGGACGAGCCGCTGCCGGTGCAATGGCCGGTGAACAAGCTTGTGGTTTTCGCCGGTGAAGTGCGTCCGTTCGTGCAGGGAATCCGGTTGGAGCTGGAGCCGGTAAACGGAGGGGAATCCCGTGTCCTCTCCCCGGAACTGAAGGAAGGGCGCTTCAATTTCCCAGTGCGGCTGGAGCCCTGGGAACTGGGCCCCATCATCCTGGCCGCGAGGGTCGAACTGCAAGGCGGTATCCTCTGGCCTGCGGGTGAGTACGTCATTGTGGGTATCGATCCGCAGGCCGCCGATCTCGAGGTGGGGGTGCTCTCAATGGCCTTGCTGGCCGGGAAGGAAGCGACGATTCCCCTGTTCAACCGGGGAAACGCGACGGTCGAGCTGGAGACGCCCCTGATCGAAGGTCCTTTTGCGGTCGAGAGATACCCCTTGGCGCTTGAGCCCGGCGAGGCCGGGGAGATCGTGCTGAGCTACAGCGGCGCAGGGGATGACCAGGGTCTGCTGACCGTGCTCAGCGACGATCCCTTTCGGCCCAGGGTCTCCATCGCCCTGTCCGGACTGGGGCGCCGGGAGGCGGCCTCCGACCTGGTGCATCTGCGGGCCGACGCCGCGGGGCGTATGGAGGCGGACCTCGATTTCCGGGAGCAGGATTTCGTCTTCGCCCTCTATTCGTCGCCCGAAGGACCGTCCGATCGGACGAGGTACCACATTGAGGTTGACGGCAATGCGGTCCGAACCAAACCGATCCATGCCCCGTTCGCGGATCGCCGCGATTCCCTTGAAAAACAGGATCGCCAACTGGAGGAAACACTGGCCCTGCGACTGCAGCAGGGCGGGCGCAAAGCGGGAAAGCCGGTTCGGGTACAGTACGAGGTCGGAGACCGCCGCTCCTTTTTCTTCGCTGCCCGAGGGGAGGTTCCGGACCAATCGATCGAAGCGAGGGTGTTGGCGGTAAACGAGCGCGTCGTAGCCTTCGTCCAGGAGAACCTGCGGGAAGACGAAAACTACATCGACGAAGACCAGATGAAGACGGTTATCGACCAGTTCGCCGAGGATATCCCGATCCTGACGGGAGCCTTCGGAACCCCTTCGGACGTGGATGGAGACGGCAAGATGGCCGTGCTCTTCACCCACCTGATCCACGATTTGGGGCGGTTGGTCTTGTTCCGCGCGACTTCCGTGGTCCCTGCCGAGTCGGGCGGAGACGGCAACATGGCAGACCTGCTGTGGCTGAGCCCGGTCCGCTCCGAGCTGTACCGTCCTTTGCTGGCGCACTACTTCCAGCATCTCATCAATTTCAACCAGCACGTTCTGGTGCGCCGGTCAAGCACCGAGTCTATCTGGCTCAACGAGGGCTTGTCCCACGTGGCCCAGGATCTGGTGGCGGAGCAGGACAACCTCAACTACCGGTATGTGCGCAGCTTTCTCAGACAGCCGGGTGCGGTCGGGTTGAACACGGCAACGGATTTATCGCCATGGCGCGGGGGGGTTTACCTGTTCGTGCGCAGCCTTGTCGATCTGCTGGGGGAGGGGGTGCTGCTGCGCCTGGTACAGACCGATCTGATCGCCGGCGCCAATGTCGAGGCGGCCACCGGGGAGTACTTTGCCGACGTACTGGCCCGCTGGGGGGCGCAGCTCTACATCAGCGGTACCGGGCAGAGCGGACACCCGCGCTTCAACTACCGGCTTGCCACCCTGCAGACTCCGGAGGGAAGGGGCTTTCCCCTGCCGGCCTCGGTGATCTACCGGTTGGGCGATGCACCCCCGGAGATGCACATCTCGCCCTGGGGGCTGCAGTTCCTCCGCGTGGTCGGAAACGGTACCGGAAGCCTGAGCCTTCAAACCGAGGGGCATGCCCAACTGGGGGCGGTGGTCCTGCCGGTTGCCAAGGCGGCGGCTCCCGCTGCCATGGCGGCCGACCACTTCGACGGCATCACCCTCGATCCCCTCCTGCCCCTTGAGCTGGCTACCGGGGAACCGCTGCTCGTCCAGGGAACCACGGCCGACAGCGTTGAGGTGATGAATCTGGAATTCGTCCCGGAGGGCGGAGGAGGTGGCGAGGATTTTTTCCTTCTGGTCGACGAGGGGCGTTTTTCGCGCACCATCTTTTTTCGGCACGACGAGGCCGCAACCTACACCCTCAACGTCCATGTCGCGAACCGGAAGCCGACCCCCTTCGTCGGAAGCTTCTACCCCATGCGCATTGCCGAGGGCCAGGGTCCCTTGCAGGCCCCCACCGGCTACTTCAACCGGGTGCGGCTCGACCGTCCCCTGCCGACTTCGGTCAACGTCGGCCAGCCCCTCCGCATCAGCGGCGAAGTGACGGATTCGGAGGCAACCGTGATGGAGTTCGTCCTCTATCCCCTCGACGAGGAAGGCAACACCGGGGCCGCGGCGGACGCCCAGAGCCTGTTGGTAGAGGCGGGGCGTTTCGACGGCGAGCTGCTTTTTTCCGAGATCCCCACCGGCCCTTATCGACTGGCGGTGAACCTGGGTCGGCCCGGGGATCTGACCTACGTCGGGGCCGTGGTCTCCTTCGAGATTCTGTCGTCCACTGCCACGGCCATCGAGTCCGAGGCGGAGCCTGCGGCCTTCGCCCTGTATCCCAACTACCCCAATCCCTTCAACAGCGGAACGGTGCTCTCCTTCTCCCTGCCGGAGGCCCGGGCTTCGGTCGAGCTGGCGGTGTACGACCTGTTGGGGCAGAAGCTGGCGGTGCTGGTCCGTGGGGCGCGGGGGCCGGGGTTCCACTCGGTGGAGTGGAACGGCCGCGACGAATCGGGGCGGGCCCTGGCGAGCGGCTCGTACCTGTACCGGCTGCAGGCGGGGCGGTACCAGGCGGTAGGCAAGCTGATGCTGCTGCGCTGAAAGGGTTGGGGAGACGACAGGTTCAGGAAGGCGCCCTCCGACCTGGATGCCACCTCCCGGCCCCTACCGTCCCACCCGAAAGAGTTCCAGCAGGAAAGCCGACCCCTTACGGCCGCGAGCCGTGCTGCGGCCACTCCCCGGGCGCGGCGATGCTGTCGACCAGGGCCCTGCGCCCGAAGGCCTTCTCCACCAGCGGCAGGGCGTTGCGCTCGGTCTCCCACAGCTCCACAGCGGGGTACTCGTCGGCGATCAGGGTCAGCCTCAGGTAGTCGTCCCCCCAGTTGACGATGACGTCGTCGACGACGCCGTTGCGGCCGCGCTCGAAGTTTTCCGCCAGCCTGAGGATGGCGGAAAGCCGCGTGAGGATGGCGAGGTCGTCGGCGTCGAGCAGCGCCTCGTAGGTCGAGATATCGGGCGCGCCCCTTGCGGTGGTAGCGCGCCAGCAGGCCGATCAGGGCGATCTCGCGCGGTGAAAAGCCGGCCAGCCCGTTGTAGTGGATCAGCGTCTGCGAGTGCTTGTGGTGGCCGGCGTAGGCGATGACGGTGCCGAGGTCGTGCAGCAGGGCCGCGGCGTCGAGCATCTCCCGCTCCCCGGCGCCGTACCCGTGCAGCGGTTCCAGCTGGTCGAACAGGCGTCCGGCGAGGTAGCGGACGTGGTTGGAATGCTGCTTCTGGTAGTCGTAGTTGCGCGCGACGTTGAGGACGCTGAAGCGGCGCACGTCCGGGATGACGGGGAAGGGCAGGTGCTGCCAGAAGTGCTCGAAGAAGAGCCCCTCCCGCAGCCCGCAGGCCGAGATCGTCAAGTCGTCGAGGCCGAGGCGGTCGAGCACCCCGGCCAGCACCAGGGCCCCGGCGAGGATGATGTCGGCGCGGTCCGGACTGATCCCGGGCAAGGCCTGGCGCGCCTTCAGATCGGACCGGCAGAAGAAGTCAATCGACTTTTCGACCGAGCTTCGGGTCAGGCGGAAGCCGTGCAGGGTGTTGAGGGGGTAGCGCTGCCTCGCCGCCTCGATCTTGGCGAGGTTGCGGATGGTCCCGCCCAGTCCGACAAGAGCGCCGGCCTTTCCGAGCCACGGTATCGAATCGAGCTGCGACTCGATCTCCAGCTCCAGCGTCCTTCGCTCTTTGGGCGCGATCGGGTCGGAGCGCACGAAGCGCTCGGTCAGGGCGAGCGCCCCGAGGGTGCGCGCTTCCCCCCGGATGTAGCGCCCGTCCCGCACCTCGCTCACCTGGACGCTGCCGCCCCCGATGTCGAGGACTGCGCCGTCGCGCAGGGTGACGTCGTTCAGGGCGCCGACCGTGCTGTAGTAGGCTTCGCGCTCTCCGTCGAGGACCCGCAGGTCGAGCCCGACCTCGTCGCGGACCCGCTGCACGAAAGCGCGCCCGTTGGCGGCGTCGCGCACGGCGCTGGTCGCCGTCGACAGCACGACATCGGCCCCGGTGCTCTCGCAGAACCGCTTGAACAGCCTCAAGGTCGAGATTGCCCGGGCCGCGGCTTCCTCGGCGAGCCCCTTCTTGGTCATGCCCTGGCGCAGGCGCACGACCTCGCGGATCTCGTCCTGCAGGCGGTACGAGTACCCGGGGATGGCGGCGATCAGAACCAGGCGGGCGGTGTTGGAGCCGAGGTCGATTACCGCGACGTGATTGGGAGGAGCGTTCATACCGGCTGCGTCATCCTGCGGGATGCCGGTCGAACCGCACCCGATATGGGGCTGTCTGGAGATGTGTTCAGAAAAGAGCGTTCCATATACAGCGTTCCATGTTGCATCTCACCCGGAGCCCGGGCGCCGCCGGAGGGCAGCGGGCGGAAGTCCCTCCGGCGACATCCCAGGAAGCATCGAACAGCTATTGAAATCTCCGGGGTCCGGGGACAAACCCGCCACTACACCTCGCTCAGGTCGCGGGGATTGGACCAGGCCTTCAGGCCGTCGGGTCCGATGACCTCGAAGCGGGCCCAGCGCGACCCGGGGCGCAGCGGGAAGGTCGCCTCCTCGAAGGTCGACCCGTGCTCGCGGTACTCGGTTCCGTAGGCGTCGTTGACGGCGCGCACCGCCTGCGCCTCGGAGCAGCGCACCGTCGCTTCCACCTTGCCGGCTTCCTCACCGTCTCCGGCCGGCATCCGGCGCAGCGAGATATCGCGGATCTCCGGCCCGGTCGTGGAGTAGGAGCAGCCGCTGGTCAGGGCTTCGAGCACCGCCTCGACGGTCCGTTCCTTGACGCGCACCATCGTCCAGCCTTCGTAGGTGTCGCGGCGCTCCGACTCCTGCGCGTGGGAATCGTCGTTGGCGAGGGCCGGGTAGAGCCGGTCCTCCAGGCTCATCCAGTCGTCCCAGTGCACGGAGCTGTCGCCGCGGCCGGCCCGGCAGCAGGTGGTGTTGAAGACCTCGATGCCTGCCAGTCCATTCAGAGGCACGGTATCGCGGAGAATGTTGACCGAACTCCAGTGCGGGTGGGCGAGCCAGACGCAGCCCCCCTGCTCGCGGACCTCGTCGATCACCATCTGCGGCGGCATGCGCCTGGCGTCCATGTCCTCGTGGATGTTGAGGCAGACGAAGTGGTGCACCTGTCCGCCGAAGGGGTTGGAGGGGTGCAGCTCCGCCCCCTGGATCAGGGCGAAATCCTCCGGGGCGTCGACGCTGTCGACGCGGGTGATGTTGTTGTGGTCGGACAGGCACAGAAAGTCGTACCCCTGGTTGACGTACCCGTCGAGGCGCTCCTGCGGGGAAACGCGGCCGTCCGAGTTGGTCGTGTGGCTGTGCAGGTTTCCCTTCATCCAGAAATATTCGTCCCCGTTCAGGGCGAAGGGGTCGGTCAGGGCGTTTTCGGTAGCGGCCATGCTGTCGGTTCACTCCTCTTTATGGGTTGCGGATCCGATTGTAATCCAAGCCACTGCAAGTATAGCAGAAAACCTTGACAGGTGTGTGTCGGGGGGCTTTGATCGAGCGCGCACACCAAACGCGCACACCAAATATGCACAGGAGGGCACAGTCGTGAGCGGAACGAACGGAAAAGCGAGAATCGGATTCATCGGGGCCGGGTGGTGGGCGACGAGCAACCACATGCCGGTGCTGGCGGCGCGGGACGACGTCGAGCTGGCCGGCGTCTGCCGCCTCGGCAGGCCGGAGCTGAAGCAGATCCAGGACCGCTTCGGCTTTCCCTACGCCACCGAGGACTACCACGAGCTGCTCGAGCAGTGCGAGCTCGACGGCGTGGTCGTCGCTTCCCCCCACACCCTGCACTTCGAGCACGCCGGCGCCGCCCTCGAAAAGGGGCTGCACGTACTGTGCGAGAAACCGATCACCACCAGGGGGGCCGACGCCCGCAGGCTGGTGGAGATCGCCGACGGCAACGGACTGCACCTGCTGGTCCCGTACGGGTGGCACTACAAAAGCTTCGTGCAGCAGGCCAAGGCGCTGCTCGACGAAGGGGCCGTCGGCGAGATCGAGTTCGTCCTCTGCCACATGGCCTCGCCGATCCGGCCGTTGCTGCGCGGCGAGGAGTTCAGGATAGACGAGGTCAGCGGCCAGTCGGGCGGCAACATGTTCGACCCGGCCCCGTCGACCTGGGCCGACCCGAAGATTGCCGGCGGGGGTTACGCCCTGGCGCAGATGTCGCACTCCACCGGCATGCTCTTCTGGCTCAGCGGCCTCGAGGCCCGCACCGTCTACAGCGTCATGTCCTCTTCCGAGTCGGCGGTGGAGATGTACGACGCCCTCGCCGTCACCTTCACCAACGGGGGGATCGGTTCGATGAGCGGCGCCGGCACCGTGCCGATGGACCAGACCTTCCAGGTCGACCTGCGATTCTTCGGCACCGAGGGGATGCTGCTCCTCGACTGCGAGCGGGCGCGCATGCACCTGCGCCGGCACGATGGCCGCCACGAGGTCGCCGACGTCGCCGAGGACGCCGGCTTCTACGAGTGCGACGGCCCGCCGGCGAACTTCGTCGAGCTGATTCTCGGCAAGACGGAGGTCAATTCCGCTCCCGGGGAAGCGGCGATGAGAGGAGCCGAGATGCTCGACGCCGCGTACCGTTCCGCCGCATCGGGGAAGGCCGAGCCGGTGCGGGAGTAGGAGGTGTCGGGTGGGCGTGTTCGATTGCGACTGTTCACCCGGATACTTACCGTCGTTTCAGATAAGTAACCCCGGAGGCCATTACCCGAACCATTTGTTCGGATGCAAACAATCAGATATATGACATGGGTTGTCACAGTACCAGTGAAATTCGACAGAGGCAAAGCTGGCACGGTTGAAATCATGAGCCTGCAGGCGCTGGAGAAAAACTGACGTGGATCGCGTAGCCGTATTCGCAGATGTACAGAATGTTTACTACACAGTTAAGCAGCAACATAATTGCCATTTCGACTATGGTTCTTTCCTCAGGGAGGCGACAGCCGGCCGGAAACTGGTGAAGGCAGTAGCCTATCACGGGGAGCACCCTAAAGTTGACATCACACCCCTCTGTATCAGGCGGAAAATTGTCAACTATTGACCGCTCCTGGTAATATGCTATTGACAAAGGCGACAGAAAGCAGGCCCAATTTCAGCAAATTCTGAAACGGCTCGGTTTTGAGGTAAAGCTCGCGCCTTATATTCAGAGAGCTGACGGCTCAGCCAAAGGGGACTGGGACGTGGGCATTACGGTCGATATGTTGGAGTACGCAGATCGCGTGGATGTCGCTGTCCTGGCTTCAGGTGACGGAGACTACGCGCCTGCAATTGACAAGCTAATCAAGGAATCCAAGGTATCCGTCGAGGTGTACGGTGTCCCAGGACTAACTGCTAGTCGTCTAATCGAATCGTCGACGCGATTTGTGCCAATTCAAGGAGATCTGTTGCTGCCTATTCCCACCACGTGGTGACGTGGAAGCGACACTGTTGCAAAGCCATGCACGCTAACGCACTCTCGCGTCGCTACCTCTCTGCGTTGATCAGCCTTGGAGCAATCATACCCACGTCATATCACGGGGAGCACCCTAAAGTTGATTCTCTCGTAAAAACCCCCCCTTCACAGCCCTGATAATCAGGGATTCTTGGTATATTGGTGTATACCAATCCGTCACACACTTCCTCTCTAGTGGATGGGGCTGATGTTTCGTAAGAAGGATTCGCAACGCAACCTGTTCGAGAGTCGCAACCTAGTGCCTCCGGCCAAGCAGCGGCGCCTGCAGGCGACCTGGGCCGAGACCTTTCGCGCGCACGCCTTGGCGCTGATCGACGAAGAACAGTTCGCGCCCTTGTATTGCGACGACAACGGTCGTCCCAACCAGCCGGTGGCGACGGTCTTGGGCGTGCTTCTGCTCAAGGAGATGTTCGCTCTGACCGACGCCGAGGCGCTGGAGCAGCTGGAGTTCAGCCTGTTGTGGCAGCACGCCCTGGAGCTGACTCCGGACGAGGCCCACTTGGCGCAAAAGACGCTGCACAACTTCCGCGCTCGCTTGCTGGCCCATGACCGCGGCCGGCAGGCGTTCGAGGCGACCACGGATGGCATTCTCCAAGCGTTGGGTACGAAAGTCACCCGGCAGCGTCTGGACTCCACCCACGTGCTCAGCAACATCGCGGTGTTGTCGCGTCTGGGGCTGTTGTGTGAGACCCTCCGTCACTTTCTGAAAACCCTGGCCGCGGAGCATCCGCGCCTGTACGGGCGGGTGCCGAAGCGCCTGCGCCTTCGCTACCTGAAGGAGGATGGCAGCGCCACATCCTACCAGGACGCGCCCTCCGGCACGGGCAAGAGGCGGCTGCCGGTGTGCGCGCGCGATCTGTATCGTCTCCATCAGCTGTGTGCGGGCACGGCGGCCGAGGGCCTGGAATCCTACGCGCTGCTGCAGCGCCTGCTGGCCGAGCAGTGTGAGGTGATCGCGGACAAGCAGCACCCCTCGACCGAGGACGACGACGCCGGCGAAGGCGGCGTGCCGGTGGCGCTGAAGGCGCCTGAGCACGTCGGCAGCGACTCGCTGCAAAGCCCCTATGATGCCGAGGCCACCTACAACGGCCGCAAGGGCAAAGGGTATGAGGTGCAGATCGCCGAGACCTGCGTCGAGGCCGACGACGACAAGGCCGACGATGACAAGACCGACGATGACAAGACCGACAACGACAAGACCGACAACGACAAGACCGACACCGTGAACATGATCACCCACGTAGCGGTGACCGACGCCTGCGCCAGTGACGAGCACGCGACGATGCCGGTGCTGGAGGCCCTCGAAGAGCGCGGGCAGCGACCCGACGAGTTGGTCGCCGACACCGCCTTCGGCTCCGGCGACAATGCCATCCACGCCGAACGCCTCGGCACCGAGTTGGTCAGCCCGGTCAAAGGCCCCCAGGTCGACGTCGAGGAGCGGCCCGATACGGTGACCGAGGCCGACTTCCTCGTCGATGCCCGTCTCCGGGATCCGGCCATCTGCCCGGCCGGACACTTGGCCAGAGAGCAAACGTCGCGTGAGAAGAAGAAGCACCACGTGGTGCTGACCTTCGAGCGCCGAAGCTGCGAGACCTGCGCCCTGTTTCCCCTCTGCCCGGTGCGGCCGAACAAGGACGGGGACGGCTACGCCGTAACCGTGGACCTGAGGGCGGCCAACCTCGAACGCCGCCGCCGCGCCATCGCCAGCGGCGCCTTCAAGGAGCGCTATCGCATTCGTGCCGGCATCGAGGCCACGGTCTCGGAACTGAAACGAAGACACGGACTGGGCGCCCTGCGCGTGCGCGGACGCTGGCGCGTGGAGCTGGCCGTCTACCTGAAAGCGCTGGCCTGCAATATCAAGAGAATGGTGCGGGCGCTTGCGCCCAAACCCGAAGCCATAGTTCCGGCGATGGGCTGAAAAAGGGAACGGAGGCCCCTTTCGGTGCCGGAAAAAGGCCGTATAAGCCCGATTCGAGGCCATCGGACGATAGAGCGCTGAAGCCGCTAAAATTGCGGCGCATTCCCGATTCTTTTCATGTTGGTGAAACTAAAGTTTCAAGAAAAAATATCTGTCTTGAAAACGGGGTTGTTACGAGGGAGTCAAAGTTGACATCACACCCCTCTGTATCAGGCGGAAAATTGTCAACTATTGACCGCTCCTGGTAATATATCACAGCAATTCACGCTGCGCGCCATTCGGCGCTTGGCCTTCGGCAAGTCGCTTTCGCGACTTCGTGAATTGTGAGAACGTTAGAGGGCATGTGCCCAAAGTAAGACCTTGCGCGCCATACGTCATTGGCGTATACTGCGTATATGATCTTCGTTGAGACGCCAATCTTCACAAAGGAGATCTTGACCCTACTATCGGATGAGGACTACCGGGCAATACAGCTGGCGCTCCTATTCCGGCCAGAATCAGGAGAGATACTTCAGCGTACGGGTGGATTGAGAAAACTGAGATGGAAATTGCCGCACGCTGGCGAACAGGGCGGTCTTCGTGTGATCTACTATTGGGACAAGCCGGCCGAGGCTCTTTATATGCTGTGGGTATATCGCAAGGGGCGACAGGAAGATCTCACCCCTCGACAGTGTAAGCTGCTTAGTAAACTCGTAAAGGAGTATCTGGCATGAATGAGCGCGACTTTGACCAACTTGCAGCCAGCGTCAAGCAGGCCGGAGCGATCAAGCGCGGCAAGTTGAAGCCAGGACGCACGATCCAGATGGATCCCGCCGATATTCGAATGATCCGGCAAAAGCTGGATAAATCGCAATCTGAATTTGCCCTGATGATTGGCGTCAGCGTCTCCACGTTGCAGAATTGGGAGCAGGGACGCCGCCGTCCCGAGGGTCCTGCCCGAGCCCTGCTCAAGATTGCTTCGGAAAATCCCGAAACCGTGGCGCGATCGTTAAGCGCTTGAGCAACCAGGCAGCCCCACCCTGGTTACACATAGCCTCTAACACCGTGCCCCCGGCTTCCGTGCATTCGTGCCTACGCTCCAACCCGCTTCGCGGGTTCGTGGATGCCGAAAGCATAGGGATGGGAAAATAAAGAAAGAACCTGCAGTATATCTCCCAGTATTCTGAAGATATACTGCACCGCAAGATTAATCTACACGGAACGGAGAACGAGATCTTTACTGCAGGTTCCGAGGCACCCGTGTTTGAAGTAAACGGTCTCCGGTTCGGCATAAGAGTCCTGTTTACCCACCAGATGACGATTTGGCTGAGCAGGGGGGACTCGATGATTGGATGATGGAAAACGTCTCCACAGGCCACCATGTCAGTTCTACCTGCAGGATGGGGTCGTCGGATGACGCCAACGCCGTTGTGAATGAACTCGGCTACGTACACGGCCTTGAGGGGTTAGAATCGTAGATGCGTCAATCATGCCCGACTGTGTCCGCGCGAACATCCATGCCACCGTACTGATGATGGCGGAAAAGCTGTCAGCTGTATGAGCCCGGGCTCATACAGGTCATGGGGGCAAAATCATGAACCCGCGCCGTCTGACCGCGCGCTTTGCCCCGGGGTGGGACGCCGACGATCCGCTCAAGTATTTCTGGAACTCAATCGAAATGGATGTCCAGCCAGCTTATCATCGCCGTAGAGCGGAACCCGCTGACGGATAGATGCACGATATGGACATTCAACGGGGCTCGCCGGTCCAAACTGGGGATTCGAGGATCTGGTCTGGGCAGTTGAGCAGGCGAAGGACGGGAAGATCGCCATCCTGACGTTTCACGGGGTGCCTAGAAGCGCCGTGCCGGGGGTCGAGAAGATACCCTGAGAAATGCGAGATTTTCTCATTCATCGCGCTACGCGTTCAAAGAGCGACGGTGTCCGGTGCATGTGTTCAATGACTGCCTTTGCCTGAGATTCGGTTGCCGTGGCAATCGGGGGACGCATGACACAGGTCTCGGCAAATCCCATCCCGAAAAACACCACCTGGTTTCGTGCCATCCAATGGAGGTCGGGCAGCGCAAGTCCACTGTGGGCGTCCACCTCCAGCATCCCGATCACCTCCAGGTAGTTGTTCTCATCGAGCAGCTCGAACATGCGCTGACCGCGTTTGGGATTGTAAATCCCGGAAAATTCACCCTGGTCGGGATGGTGGTGGAAGAAGATGTAGTGGGTGAACTTGCCGCCCCCGGTGATACCCATGCGTCCTGAAACTTGCGGACCAGCTCCATCCGGTTTTCCAGTATGTAAATATCGTCCTTGATACCGATGAATTGCTCCTCTTCGCAAAGCTCTTCAAAACGCTGAACCGGCAGCATCGTCTCGAAGGGAGCGCTCCAAGGGACAGCCAGCGCCACCGCCAGGAGAGGGATTTCGGTTTCTTTTGCCACGGCGCGGATGTATTCCACGTAGAGCTCCCCGCAGTGGGAGGGGTTCTGCAGGCAGTGCTCCGGCAGATGGACGAACGCCGCGTGCGCCCCGGCCTTCTCGAATGCCTGAACCGACCGGATCGCCTCCCGCAAGGGACCACCGCCCGTACAAGAGATAAACACCGCGTCGTCCCGTACTACCTCCATAACTGTGCGCGTCACCTCCACGATCTCGTCGGGGGTAACGAAATCGAGCTGGCTGTAGGTGAAGGTCAGACAAAAGTTTCGGGTATCGTTTTCAAGGTGCCAGGCGACATATTTGGCCAGCCCTGCATGATCGATCGAAAAATCGTCGCGGTACAAGACCGGCAAGGGGACCATTTGACGGTGAATCCGGTTGCGTATGTCGTCATAGTGACTCATGATTTTCTGCTTGTCTCCTTTTCCTCAACAGATGGGACATGGCTTCCTGGCAGGCAAGAGTGGTCCGACGATTCGGAGGCGGTCGGGGGATACGTTGTCCCAAGGCGCGCGTCGATCCCGAGCGGATCGACCGTGTACTCGCAGCGCAACTCGGTGGGTCTCATCTTCCTTCCTGAGTGATGCGTTCGCCGAACCGCGCCAGGGCCGCCTCGGGAAGGGTCAGGCCCATGCCCGGCTCCTCCCCGAGGGTGAGCAGGCCGCCGGCAATGTGCGGAGGGTCCTCGGAAAGCTCCGCCGGCAGCGGATCGCGCTCAGGATCCGCGAAGCCGGCGAATCAGTCAGCGGGAGCCTCACGTGCGCCGACCCAGACCTCGTTTCCATCCGGATCGCGAACCCGTGTTCACCTGCCAACAAGGCATGGCCCCAATCGTCTCTACGGTGGACGACGTGCAGACCCGGGCCTTGCGAGTAGAAAGTTACAGCTTGATCCAGATCGGTTATCGGGACCATCGAGGTGATACGATTAATGGTCACCGTTGTATTCCGGGCATTTTCATGGGTGTATCACGCGGACGACGTGCCCATTTTCGTCAACCACGCGTATCGGCTCCTGGAGGATATCGTCGTGGAGATCGAGGCCCTGGTCCGCGATCGCCTTGGCGGAGCTTGGCAGCCGGAATGGACCGGCTTGGCTGACATCGACGACATAGCCGAGATCAGCCAGAGACTGGACCGTGATGGCGCTAAGAGCAGAACCGGCACCCCTACCCATGAGTTCGCCCCCAAATCTCCAGTGGCTTTCGTCGGCGGAGACGGGCACCTTGGCACCTGCCGTGTAGTTCGTGCCCCCGGCTGCGTCGAATGCCTCTATGGACAGTGGGCCGTTGAAGTGCGGGTCGGCTCCGCCGCTATCCTGCAGGAAGCCGGTATCATCCCATACAATCCCGAATCCCAAGGCATGCCCTATCTCGTGAAGGATCACGTGCGCAAAATACTCTCCACCCCGGGCCGCCAACTCCGTGTCCAGTATGATATTCCCCATGTATGGCAAGGAGGAACCATGGTACCTCCTTGCCTCATATGGGGTAAATCGGTCGCGCGCCCGGCACAAACCTGCTAGTCCCGCAGCACCCGTGAGGGACTCGACTTCCACGAAGACCACAAGGTCATCCACCGTCCCAAAGAAACGATGCTCCACCGGCAGGCAATGGACGGAGTTGTCGGGTACGGGAACATCCCGCAGGTCGACCGCAATGACTTCGGTCCAGCGCGTGGCCATCTGGAGGGCTGCTGAACGGATTTCTTCCGTGGCGGGCCCGACGAATACGAGGTCGATGTCGAACGAATGAGGATCCGGGGCCGGCAGTACCGTGACGGGTAGCTCTTGCGATGCGCTCCATCCATTGGGATCGGTCGCGGTAACGACAACCGAAGCATAACCTTCCACACGGGGGACCAAGGTTATCACGCCCGCGTTCACTCTGGTGCCAACCAGATGACCGTCATTGGACGTGACCGAATACACCAGTTCATCGCCATCGGCGTCCGAAAAGTACTCCTTCACGTCGAATGCTGGCTTTGGGCCGCCCACTTGCAGGATATGAGGTGGAATCTCTCCTTCGGCAACCGGAAAGTGGTCGTCGGATTCGGCGAACAAAACCAGCGGGCTGCCGGTGCGAACTTCAATGCCCGTGAACCCGCTTGGAATCTGGGGTGCATGGTCCAAAACAACATGAGCCGCAGTTGACGAGCCGCTGAGCGCCGTGACTTGTGCAGGGGTGCTTGCGGTGTCGCCGGCGCCGATCGTGAGCGAAGCAACAGACGCCGAGCCGTTGTGTACTGACAACGCTACGGTGATCTCGAACGGTGCTCCCTCTGCTAGTTGGACGGCAACATCAGCGGGGCCTGGTGCCAGCCGGTTGGCCGTGTCCGTGCGTTCAAGTTCGAGCGTGAACGCGAACGGAGCACCTGGGTTGGGCGCCAAGTAGAGCGTTTCGAGGTTGGCGAAGCCGGCGAACAAGCCGGCGGGCAACTCAGAGATGGAGTTCCCGCCTAGCTTCAGGGTCATCAGGTTGGTCAGCCCGGCCAGGGGCGAGAGGTCCGTGATTGCGTTGTCTTCAAGCTCCAGCGCTGTCAGGTTGGTCAGCCCGGCGAGGGGTGTCAAGGCCGCAATGGAGTTGCTGCGAAGATGCAGCTCTTTCAGGTTGGCCAGGCCGGCGAGGGGCGTCAGATCCGAGACTGAATTGAAGTCAAGCTCCAGTTCGGTCAGGTTGGTCAATCCAGCAAGGGGCGTGAGATCCGAGACTGAATTGAAGTAAAGCTCCAGTTCGGTCAGGTTGGTCAATGCGGCGAGGGGTGTCAGATCCGAGACGTTGTTGCCAAGAAGGAGGAGCGTCGTCAGGTTGGCAAGCCCGCCGAGGGGCGTCAGATCCGTGATGGAGTTGCGGCGAAGATGTAGCTCTGCCAGGTTGGTCAGCCCTGCGAGAGGGGTCAAATCCGAGACGCGGTTGCCATACAGCTGTAGCGTTGTCAGGTTGATCGCATACTCAAGCCCGGTCAACTCGCCAATATCCGAGTCGAGTGCAAAAAGGTGACTCAAAGCTGTCATCTCACTGGCGGTGATCGGGTCGTTGCTTGCCTTGCCGAGCTCGTTTGCAATGGCCGCGTGCAGGTTGGCATCGGGAATGGCAAGGGGCGTCTCCCCTCCATCGCCATCGCTGATCACTCCTCTGGCTTGAAGGGCCGGAATGTGCGTGGTGATCGATGCGTCGCTCAGCGGGTTGCCCCGCACATCAATCCAGTTCCCAACGCCCAATCCAGCATTCTCCACCAATGGCGCGATATCCGAGATGTTGTTGTTCTCAAGCCGCAGTTCGGTCAGGTTGGTCAGCCCGGCCAGAGGCGTCAAATCCGAGATTGCGTTGTCGCCAAGCCACAGCGTTGCCAGGTTGGTCAGTCCGGCGAGGGGATCGATGTCCGCAATGAAATTCGCGTTGAGGTACAGCCTTATCAGGTTGGTCAACCCGGCGAGGGGGGTGAGGTCCGAGATGCTGTTGTTCCCGAGCTGAAGTTCTGTAAGGTTGGTCAGGCCGTCGAGGGGCATCAGATCCGCAATAGAGTTGTCGCCAAGAGACAGGTCTGTCAGGTTGGTCAGCCCGGCGAGGGGCATCGGATCCGCAATGGAGTTGTCGTCCAGAGACAGCCTTATCAGGTTGGTCAGCCCGGCGAGGGGGGTGAGGTCCGCAATGGAGTTTGCGTCAAGCCGCAGCCCTGTCAGGCTGGTCAGCCCGGCAAGGGGTGTCAAATCGGAGACGCTGTTGGTGTAAAGGGACAGCCATGTCAGGCTGGTTAGTCCGGCGAGGGGGGTGAGGTCCGAAATGGAGTTGTGGCCAAGAGACAGGCTTGTCAGGTTGGTCAGCCCGGCGAGGGGCGTCAAATCCGCAAGGGAGTTATCGCCAAGAGACAGCCATGTCAGGTTGGTCAGCCCGGCGAGGGGCGTCAAATCCGAGACGCTGGTACTAGAAAGAAATAGCTGTGTCAGGCTGGTTAGTCCGGCGAGGGGGGTGAGGTCCGAAATGGAGTTGTCTCCAAGAGATAGCCGTGTCAGGTTGGTCAGGTCGGCGAGGGGCGTCAAATCCGCGATGGAGTTGTCTCCAAGAGACAGCCTTGTCAGGCTGGTCAGGCCTGCCAGGGGTGTCAAATCCGAGACGTTGGTGCGAGTAAGGATTAGCCTTGCCAGGTTGGTCAGCCCGGCCAGAGGCGTCAGGTCGGATATATCGTTGCTGTTCACATACCTGCCCTCGACCATGTCTATACCGTCTATACCGAGATGTAACCGCGTCAGGCTGGTTGCGAATTTGAGCCCAGTCAAATCGCGAATGCCTGAATTGGGTACGTCAAGGCGCGTCAAGGTCGCCATTTCATCGACGGTGATCAGGGCGTTTCGTGCCTTGCCGAGCGCACCTGCAATCGCCGCCCGCAGCTTGGCATCGGGAATGGCAACCCCCACTTCCCCTCCCCTGCCAGTGAAAACTAGCGGGGAATCGCGGCCACAAGCGACAAGGGCCAGAGCACCGAACAAGCTCAGGGCTGCTGCTTTGTTCAACCATTGCATGATGCAATCAATTCGGCACGGCTGCCGTCCGACTATACACACCCCGGGAACTCACGCCCCCGGATCAGGGGCCACCCGTTGACGGGTTCCGGTCCGACAAGGCAACCGCGCTGTTTGAGCTGATCGGTCTCTTCCGGCGTACCGATATAACGCGTGTCCGAGGAGACGTAGTGAATCGACCAGCCTCGCCGCCGGTACGGCGTTGTATTCGGGCCGCTGCAATGGAGAGCCAGGCTATGGTGAATGGTCGCATCACCCGCTTTCAGTGGAACAGCGACCTCTTGGGCGAGCACATCCTCTGTCAGCATGTAGGGAAGGTGGTCCCAGTTGACGAGGCCGAAGTTGTGGCTGCCCGGGATAAAACGCACACAACCGTTCTCGACAGTCGCATCGTCGAGCAGGATCTGGCATGTGACCTGGAAGTTGCTCGCAAAGAATGCCCAGAAAACGGAATCCTGATGATAGCGATTCGCTTTCGCGTAAGGCGGCTTCGCAAAGACCTGGTCGTAGTAGAGCTTGATGTCCGGCCCCATCAGGGATTCGATGATGTCGACAATTCCGGGGTTCCGAACAAACGCATTGAAAACCGAATCGTAGTACGAAGGCAGGATGAGATGACTGATCGTATCCAACGGGTCCTCCACCGGTGTGCGCACCTCGGCCGCGGTTACTTCCCCTTTTGGATAAACCTGGGTGCCGCGCCGGTCATGTCGACTCCCGTGAGGTGTGGGCGGTTCGGCGGCTTGACCCGCATCCGGAGTGTAGTGAGAGATATTGCCTTCCGGGAAGTCGGGGACGCGACCGAGTGCGAGGTCGGCGTAGTGGTTGTGTAGAGTCTCGAGTTCGTCCGTGGTGAGCAGCTCTTTGACGACGATATAACCGTCTTCGAAAAATTGGGTTTTCTGTTCCTGAGTCAAAACCATGGGTATCTCCGAATGGCCAAGGGGCCGGGTAAGTGCGGCAATGGTTTTCACCTGCCCCCGCAGACCGGGCATTGGGTCACATCCACGCGAATGATCCGGAGCTTGCCTTCCGCCAGTGGCGGCGCATAACCGCTGGCGAACCCGATCAGACCGCCACGTTGTCCGGGCCGTAGTAGTCGTTGACGGTCGGTGCAAAGCGCCGTGTGCCCCACACGCCACGGAAGAGCGTCCGGCGTTTGGGGGGCAGCTTCTCGATCAACTCGTGAGGCATGTCGAAACGGTGAAACTGCGCCGTGATGGGGCAGTAGGAGTTCAGGATCGCCATTCTCGGCCTGTCGGGGTTGTTCCACAGGCCCCCGGCGTGCGTAATGGCTTCGGTGAAGATCACCAGCGATCCCTCCGGGCAATCGTAGGACTTCATGATCGCCGACCCATGCTCGAGCAGGTGATCGGGAGTGGGGAAGTTCGCCTTGTGCGAACCGGGCGCGAACGTCGTGCCCTCATCCTCCGGCCCGACCGGATTGAGCTCCCACACGACGCGTACCATGCCGCTGTAGATGCGCTGATTCCGGCAGAGGTAGGCGAACAGCGGTCCGACCCGCGGGGCCCCGTGCGGGGGCACGCCGTGCTCCCCGGCCGGCTTGATGGTGTACCACGTGCTCTCGAAACGGAACGGGTAGGCGTCGCCCGTGTAGGACCCGTTCCGCCTCGTCCCCGGCGACGAGCTCTGCGAGGATGTCGACGAGTACGGGATGGTCCAGGAGCTCCGAGCTGGGACCGGTCACCAGGTGGAGGGTCGTCGGATCGGGATCGGTTGAAGCGTAGTGCTCGTGGTCGGGCAGCGATTCCGGATCGTTCTTCAGCGTCACGATGAACTCGCGCAACCTGCGGCACTCCTCGGGGCTCAACACTCCCGGAACTACCAGAAAGCCGTTCAGGTCGAAGAGATACTGTTGTTCGTCCGTCATCCGTGTTCTCCCTTGGCGATGCTGCGGATGGGGGGAATTAACGCCGTCCTCTCGTTCCCGGACAGGGAATCCCGCTCGGGAAATGGCCCAGGTTCGGGCGGCCGCCCTCGGCAGTGGTATCTCTCCCGCGAAAGTGCAAATGCTGTGGATGGCTTGCCGATGGCGGCGGGGCTGTGCCCCAACAGGTGTTCCGGGCCACTGGCGTCCCAACCTTCCTTGCCGGTCAGGGAGTGCAGGGACGGTACTCGTTCCGCGCGTTCCAGCCCGGGTACTGTTGTTCCAGGGCTGCGAGGGTCTGGACGGTGTAGTACGGGTGTCCGGCAGGAGGGAAACGAAACAGCTCGCGGTCCCTTGCCCGGAGGCCGCTGATGAACTCCCGGAAGTCGCTGTTGTGACCGACGTCCGTGTAATGCCGCACTCCCTCCCAGTAATGGTCGCCGTGCCCGAAGGCAAACCCCCAGATGTAACGCTGGCCATCCTTCCGGATGTAGTCGCTGGCGGCGTGCCAGGTGTGCGTGTGAAAAATGCACAGGGTGCCGCCTTCGCATACCAAGTGCTCGGCTTTCTCTAAATCGCCAGCGTTTTCGTGAGCGATCAGCCGCAGCGGCGCCTGGTCTCCTGCAACCGCTTCGGGATGAATCCAGAACCAGATCTGCTTGTGCGTTCTGTCCTCGGTCGGTGGCAGGAGAGAGTTGTTCCCGTTGTCGAGGTGGGCCTGGAGCGAATTGCATTTGAAGCCGGGATACCTCACCAGGCAGCTGCGGGGGCGGAAATGGATGTCGGTCAATTGATTCGGCATCATGTGCCTCCTGTTGTCGAGTGCCGCCCGGAGAACAGAAGATCACCGCTCGTTCTGCCGCCTTGGATCCGGGTGCCTGCCTCGTCCGCTCGGCATCGAACCCCCGATCGTAGCCCCCCCGAGCGTCTTGACAAAGTATCGGATAAGGAGCCTTATCGTTCCTGTGTGCGGGACAATGGTACTCGCAAATTAAATGAAGGAGGCGGTTTTGAAACCGGATGAGGAGACGATCAACATGCTGCACTGGACGTGGCAGCCCACCATATGGAACGATCTAACGGGACTCCATGATGCCGGATGCGCATGATACGGTGCGGGCGTATTTTGACGCCCTTGTTATTGGAGATGCGGAAACCCTCATCGCAATGATGCTCCCTGCATCTCACTATGTTAAAATCGGTACCGACGCTGACGAAGTTGTTGAGGGGAGCGCAGAGATCGCGGCGTATTACCGGAACCACGTCGCGAGCACAGAGGATTTCAGCATAAAGTTTATCAACCTTGACGTCCATGAACGGGACAACGTCGCATGGTTCTACACGCGCCAGGTCTGGCGACTGAAATGGCGAGGTACGAGAGAGGAGTTCGTGATGCGAATGACCGGTGTCCTCGAAAAAGTTGACCAGTTGTGGATGTTTTCACAGATCCACGCTTCGATGGGTGTTTCCGCGCCTTAGTTTTTTAGGAGAGATCCTAGCGAATTCCGGTCGTTTCTTTGGATGGCGACATGAGTGCATCCGCCAATACGACGGTTCTTACGCGGACCGGCGCACCTATGGTTTCAATGTCGATATCGCCAACGGCTTTTTTACTCCGATTGCGTCCCTGGTCTTGCTGGGGGCGATGACCCTTGAGTTCCTGAACCCGCGTTTTCGAACGCGCGGGAGGCGTTGGAAAACGCCGTCAGGATCGGTCATTTCTTTGGACGGGATGTCGGGCAACACGGGGTACCGTTGGACGAGCCGCTCCATATGCGCTCTGAGCTGATAGTAATATCGAAGGGCGTCGTAGTGTTTGCCGCGCGCACCACCGGGACCGTGGTGCTCGTTGATGACGTCCATCAGCAGGTTGGTTGCCTTGGCAATGCGTGAATCGATCATCACATCACCTCCTTTCGTCAATCGTTGTGGATGGAGCTCCGGTCTGGCTGTCACTGGTCAGGGAGGGCGCGGACCGTCCCGCTCTCGTTCGGATAGCGCGCCGCTCTGAGGCTGGCCAGCACCTTCTTGATCGGCAGTCGTGTCGCGTTGATTCCCACCCCGTCGTTTCTCGGATGCACGGGAGCAGAGGCCGGCCCGACAAAGCTGTCCCAGGCCCATTTGGCGGAAGCTGGCCGGTGCCTTGCGCTTGCCGCCGCTGCAAGGGTACCATCACACCATGCGTATCCTCACTGTCTCGAGGGACTTGGACCTGAAACGGCGGGTGGGAGAGCTGTTTCGCGACCGGGATGTCGAAGTTGCCTGGGAAAGCAGCTTCGATCGTATTCTCGACCGCTTCGAGACCGACACGTACGAAATCCTGTTGGCGACGGGTCAGGTGTTCCGGGAAAGCCAGGACGGCCTGGAAACCCTCGAGGTGCTTGCTGCCCAGTGTCCGGTAACGCAGGTGCTCTTCGTCGTGGAGCAGGCCCATGTGGGTATGGTTCGATCGGTGTTGCGCGCCGGCACGTATCAGTACGCCCGTACGCCGGTAGCAGACGAGGAGCTTCAGGCGTTGCTCGAGACCGCCTGGGAACAGCGGCCCCAGGTGGGCACCAACCAGCTGCTGAAGAGCGATGACGAAGGCTTCGACGACCTCGTCGGGGGATCGGCGACGATGCAGGAGATCTACCGCGGCATCCGCCAGGCCGCGGCAACGGACATCCCCGTGCTGATTCAGGGTGAGACCGGAACGGGGAAGGATCTGGTCGGGCGCGCCATTCACCGGCAGAGCTTCCGGCACGAAGGCCCCTATGTCACTGTGAACGTCGGCGCCATCCCGTTTGAGCATGTGGCCAGTGAACTGTTCGGCTATGAGAAGGGCGCCTTCCCCGGGGCTGACAGCAGGCACGCCGGCCGTTTCGAGCAGGCCAGAGGCGGCACCGTCTTCCTCGACGAGATCGCCGCCGTAGCCGACCGGGAGCAGGTCAGCCTCCTGCGTTTTCTCGAAGAGCGACGGTTCCGCCGGCTCGGCGGCACGCGTTCTGTTTCCGCCGACGTAAGGCTTCTCGCCGCCAGCAATGCCGATCTTCCCGCCCTGGTCCGCGAGGGGGACTTCCGGGACGATCTCTTCTATCGTCTCGACGTGTTCCGGATCAACATGCCCCCGCTCCGGGATCGACATGGAGATATCCCCCTGCTCGCCGGCCACTTCATCCAGCGATACAACCGCGCCTACCAGAAGCGGGTTATCGGCCTGACGCCCGAATGCAGCGGCCTTTTGGAATCCTACCCGTGGCCGGGCAACGTGAGGGAGCTGCGCAACGTGATGCAGCGCGCCGTGCTGCTGTGCGCCGGCGAGATCGTCTCTCCCGACCACCTGCCGGCCCGACTGCGCGGCGGGGCGACCGCACCCGGCTCGGGGACTGTGAGTTTCCGCATCGGGGCCACTCTGCAGGAAGTAGAGCGCGAAATAATCGTCCGCACCCTGCGCTCCACCGGGAATAACCGTCAGCGGACGGCACAGATTCTCGGTATCAGTCGCCGCGCCCTGTACAACAAACTCGAGCGCTACGGTATCGAGTGACTGCATGCCTGCATTTTTTGCAGGCATGGCATCCCCTTCGTTCCTCCTGTCGCAAGGCCCGTGTATCCCCCCACATAGGGATGTCCGCGAGAATCTCGGGGATATCACACATGTGTATTTTCTGCGCAGTTCAATCAAGGGTATGTGTAAATAATATACACACATATCTCCCTGAATGAAGAGTGATTTCGGTCCGACATTATGGGAATTTGTGGATGTATATAAATAATAATCAGTTATTTACGGAAATACACATGAAAATGACCGGGGATTGCATCCGAATCGTATGGTGTATACATTGAACACTTATCCTCTCACCACAAATCGGAACGGAATGCACACAATGAGTTCGGCAAGTGCAGCGATACTCACACCCCGGCACCAGGAATACGGCTCCGAACCGGTCGAGGTTCGCGAGACCGACCATTACAAGGCGGAGTACATCCATAGCTTCGTCGAGAAGTGGGATGAGCTGATCGATTGGGAACAACGGGCCGAAGGGGAAGGGGACTTCTTCATCGAGCGGCTGCAGGAGCGCGGCGCCAGCCGCGTCCTCGATGTCGCCACCGGCACCGGGTTTCACTCGGTGCGGCTGTTGAAGGCCGGCTTCGATGTGGTCAGCGCCGATGGCAGTCCGGCGATGTTGTGCCAGGCATTCGAGAACGCTCGTCGGCGAGGACTGCTCCTGCGCACCGTGCAGGCGGACTGGCGTTTCCTCAACCGCGATATCCACGAAACCTTCGATGCCGTCATCTGTCTGGGCAACTCTTTCACGCACCTTTTCAAGGAGCGGGACCGCCGCAAGGCCCTGGCCGAGTTCTACGCCGTTCTCAATCACGACGGCTTCCTCATTCTCGATCAGCGCAACTACGACGCGATCCTCGACAGCGGGTACAGGTGCAAGCAGGCGTTCTACTACTGCGGTGACGACATCGTGGTCGAGCCCGAGCATGTCGATGACGGTCTTGCTCGTTTTGCATACCGATTCAAGGATGGCTCCACCTTCCACCTGAACATGTTTCCGCTCCGCCGGGATTACACGCGGCGGTTGCTGAAAGAAGTCGGTTTCCAGCGGGTGGAGACCTTTGGTGACTTCCAGGCGGAGTACGACGACCTGGAACCCGATTTCTTCGTCCATGTGGCAGAAAAGAGCTTGGCCTGATGACGACCGGGATTTCAGAATATTCCGAGGTCGTCCAGACCGCCCGGGACTACTACAACAGCGATGATGCCGAAGCCTTCTACTCGACGATCTGGGGTGGCGAGGACATCCACATCGGCATGTATCATCGCGAAGGGGACAGCATCGCCGAGGCGAGTCGTCGGGCAACGGCACGCCTGGCGCGCACTCTGGAGCCGCTGGGCGACTGGGCACGCGTGCTGGACATGGGCTCCGGGTATGGCGGCCCGGCCCGGTATGTAGCCGGGATGTACGGGTGCCGGGTCACAGGGCTGAACCTGAGTGAGATGGAGAACGCCCGGGCGCGGGGACTCAACGCCGAGCAGGGGCTGTCAGACCGGGTTGAGATCGTCGACGGCAGCTTCGAGTCGGTGCCGGCGGACGACAACAGCTTCCATGCGGTGTTCTCACAGGACGCTCTGTTGCACAGCGACCGGCGCGACCGGGTAGTCGGTGAAGCGGTTCGCGTGCTCAAGCCGGGTGGAGTTTTCGCCTTCACCGACATCATGCAGGCGGACGATTGCCCCCCGGGCGTCCTCGATCCGATCCTTGCGCGGATTCACCTGACCAGCTTGGCCTCTCCCGATTTCTACCGGGGAACGGCGACGGAATACCCTCTCGAGGAAACCGGTTTCACCGACCTCACGCATCATCTCGTACGCCATTATGGAGAGGTGTTGGACCAAACGGAAACACGCGAGTCCGAGCTGCGCGATCAGATCAGCGAAGACTACCTGAGTAACATGAAGCGCGGTCTGGCGCGATGGGTCGAGGGCGGAGAAAGGGGCTACCTCGTCTGGGGAATTTTCGCGTTTCGCAAGTTGAGCCGGTCATGAGCGGTAGCGCTGGTTCGCTGGCAGACCCCTCCAAGCCCGGGCGGCGGAACCGGCTCGGTCTCGAAATAAACCAGACCGTCTTCTGGGCCTCGGCGGCCCTGGTGGTCCTCTTCGTCGCGTTCACTCTGCTGAACCTGAGCGGGATGACCGAGATCTTCGACGCTGTTCTCGGGTTCATCACGGGGCAGGCGGGATGGTTCTTCGTGCTCTGTGTGAACGTCTATCTGGCCATCGTCCTGTTTTTTCTTTTCAGCCGCCACGGCCGCGTTCGTCTGGGCGGCGACGAAGCGCGCCCCGACTTCAGTTACTGGGGCTGGCTGTCGATGCTGTTCAGCGCCGGCATGGGCATAGGGTTGATGTTCTGGAGTGTGGCCGAGCCTATCTACCATTTCGGCAGCCCCCCGTGGGGGGAGCCGCGTACCGCCGAGGCCGCCCGCCTGGCCATGGGCATCACCTTCTTCCACTGGGGATTTCACGCCTGGGGACTCTACGGTCTGATGGCGCTGGCCCTGGCCTACTTCGCCTACAATCGCGGCCTGCCGCTGACGGTGCGCTCCACTTTCTACCCGCTCCTGGGGGAGCGAATCCACGGTTTGGCCGGGGACGTGATCGACATACTGGCGACGCTGGCGACGATCTTCGGCCTGGCCACGTCCCTGGGACTGGGTGCGCAACAGGTCAACGCCGGGTTCGCCTACCTCTTCGACATCCCGCAAGACGTGACGGTGCAGGTGGGTCTGATCGCCGGAATCACGGCCATGGCGACGATCTCCGTGGTCCTCGGCGTCGACCGGGGAATTCGACGCCTGAGTCAACTCAACGTCATCCTGGCCTGTCTGTTGCTGCTGTTCGTAGTGGCGGCCGGCCCCACCCGTTACCTGCTCGATGCCCTCGTGCAGAACTTCGGCATCTACATACAGGAGCTGCCGCGGCTGAGCCTCTGGACCGAGGCCTACCGCAACACAGGCTGGCAGCACGGCTGGACCCTCTTCTACTGGGCCTGGTGGATCGCCTGGTCTCCTTTTGTCGGGATTTTTGTCGCCCGTGTGTCGCGCGGCCGCACAGTGCGCGAATTCGTCGGTGCCATCCTGCTCGTACCCACCCTGGCCACCTGCGTGTGGCTGACCGTGTTCGGGAATGCCGCACTGCACGTCGAGCTCTTCGGCGCCGGCGGCATCGCCGCGGCTGTGAAAGAAGACGTCGCGGTTGCCCTCTTTCAGCTGCTCGAACACTATCCACTGACGTCGCTCACCGTGACGCTCGCGGTGTGCATCGTCATCACCTTCTTCGTCACCTCCTCGGATTCGGCCTCCCTCGTCGTAGACATCATCACCGCAGGCGGCCATCTGGATCCGCCGCGGATCCAGAGGGTGTTCTGGGCTTCGATGGAGGGCGTCGTCGCCGCCGTGCTGCTCATGGGTGGGGGGCTGCTGGCATTGCAGACGGCGGTGGTGACCACAGGTCTGCCCTTCGCGGTCGTGCTGCTGCTGCTCGGCTTCAGTCTGGTGCGAGGCATGAGCGCGCAGCGCAATCGGTGAGCTGAACCGCAGCCCGATATCGCCTGAGTCGGCGCCTCCGATCGCCCACTTGGGGCATCGATCCCACGGGCAGGCTGCGAAGGAATTCCTGCCGCATCTGTTCGCTACATCGCCCTCCCGACGCGGCCGATCCAGGCTCTCAGATCCATGGCCAGGCTGAGGAACGTAGGCACCAGAAACAGGGTGAACAGCGTGGACAGCAGCAGGCCGCTGTTGGTTGAGGGGGATCATGTCGGTTCTGAGCGGTCGGGTACATCCTGTACAGAATAGTCCGGCAACATGGTGTACAGTTTCCGGCGAGCGGCTTTACCCAAAGCGTCGGTGATGGTGAGCTGTCGTTCGTCCATGCGACCCCGTCTAAGGGGACCGAACCACACCTCCCAGACTCCGTCGTCAATGGGTTCCAAGCCGATGGGTTGTTGACGCAAGGCGTTACTGACGGCTACTCGATGGGTCTTCCATCGGATGCCTCCGTTAGTACTGACCCGCCGAACTTCCCAGTGCGCAGGGTAGTGTAGGGGCGGCAGCTTTCTGGGAAAAGGACGTGGCGAAGGCTGGTAGAAGAGGACCGGAGGTCTTTGTCCCAAGGCCTCGTGGCGTCGTTCCTGGTTGTATTCGTGACGGAAGCGGGTAAAGCGGTATTGCTGTCCGAAGCGGGACGCGGGGGGGGGGAATCGTCGCCTCCCGCTTGAGCGTGCCATGCATGCGTTCGTGGCGCCCATTCTGCTGCGGGCAACCGGGCTGGATGCGCTCGGGCAAGATGCCGAGCCGGATCCACCAGACCGACAGTTGGGAGAGCCGTCCCAGCGCGTGCGGGCAACGGACCGGTCTACGCGACTGCGCCATCAAGCCGGCAGCGCCTGTGTCGACATACCGCTGCACCCACTTGTAGCCGGTGGGACGGCTGATGCCGTAGCGACGGCACAGCTCGGAAAAGGGGAAGTAGTCCTCGAGGAAATCGGCGATGAAATGCATTCGTTGGTCCATGGCTGAGGTTTCGTTCCAGGGCATGTGAGCACCTCCTTGAGGTGCCCAAAGGTGGACGAAACTGTAAACCATGTACCTGGACTGATCTGTAAACCATGTACCTGGACCGTACCTTCTCCTGGAGTACTTTATAAACATATACAATATACATCGTAAACGTATGCTACTAGGCGGAAGCACGATTCCAGTTAGAAGGCCGCTTAACCCGAATTCACGTTATTGGGAGTATTTTTCTTTAAATACACTCGTGTGTACTCGGACGGCAAGACTGGCCGATGGCGTGGTGAGCACTCACAATGCGCCTCGGGTGCCACAATTTGCTGCTTCTGCTCCTATGTGGTCTGGCACCTATTTCATCGCCGCGGCTGCAATGTTCTGGGGTCTGGGAATGACGCTCGCGGTTTCAGCTACCGAGCACCGCCGCCGGATGGTTGGACACTTGCTTTTTTGTAAACGCTTACATATTCTTTCCTCTCCACCTTGCGTAGGGAATCCGCATGTTGGTGTCCCTTGTTCTATAAATAGCTTCTTAGTGAAGGGGGCGCTCCCCTTCACTAACCAGTAAGCGGAATGTTCTGCATATTCTGCGCGATTACTCAATGAACCTACATGTTGGGTTCTTGTTATACCTAGCATAATGATTAGGTGGAGGGGTCGCTCCCCTCCCGCTGCTTGGCGAATAGGCAGGAATGCCCCACATACTCTGCGTGAGGTGGATATGGCCCGGCCCCCGTTTTATAGGGGGCCGATTCACCCGTCACACAGAGGAGGGATTACCTCATCATGCGGTATAGAAGACTTTTTGCCTGTGCGCTTTTCACCCCCCTTGCATTATCTACCGGACAACCCGTGATGACATGGCTGCGCCGCATCACGGCGGCGGTCCTCTTGCTCGCCGCGGGCGCGCCCGCTCTCGCCCAGAACCTCAGCCACTGCGACGATACGGACCCCCGCGAAATCTGGTGCGCTTCCTTGACGGTGGAGGAGGACTCCGGTCTGTTCGGATACGATCCGGATGGGACCTATGGCTTTGGTTCGTTGTCTTCAGGTTCCTTCGAATACGACGGCACCTTTTATTCGGTGATTGGTTTTCACTACGATTCGTTGGACACTCCGCCTCGATTCATATTTATCCTCAATAACAATATAGGAGGCCAGACAGGAGACCAGCTGAACGCGGCTCTTGACGGTCAGTCCGATCTCAAGCTGACTCTCGGTACTGTCGAATTGTCCTTTCCCACTGGTACGTTTGATACGGATAAAGGCGAGTATGCTTGGGAGAATCCCGGTCTCTCCTGGTCGGACGGCGACGTGGTCCCGGTCAGGCTCGTCCGCATCCTCACGGCCCCCACTACCTCGAACGGGACGGTGACGACCAATGAGGACACGGACTACGCATTCGCCGCGTCCGACTTCAATTTCGCCGACACCGCCGGCGATGAGCTGGAGAGCGTGAAGATCGTCACGCTGCCGGCGAGCGGCGAGCTGCAACTGAACAATGCGGCGATCGGCAGCGTGCCGCAAACGGTGACGAAGGCCCAGCTTGACGCCGGCAATTTCAAGTACGTTCCGCCGGCGAACGCCAGCGGCACGGGCTATACGAGCTTCACCTTCAAGGTGAACGACGGCGAGTTGGACAGCATGGCCGACTACACCATGACCATCGACGTGACGGCGGTAGCCGACACGCCGGCGTGTGCCCCGCCCACCCTCACCAATCGCCGCCGGGTCTGGCAGCAGACACTGACGGTGGGCCGCTACGAGGCCGGGGGCCTGAACGAGCTGGTCGGCTATGGCTGGTTCCGGGATACCGGCACCCTGTCCGGGCGGAGTGCGCCGATCGATCTCGGCACCAACCGCTACCGGATCGGCGAGCTGGTGATGCGCTTCGCCCAAACCGGGGATCTTGTGTCGCTACTGACCGCGCCGCCGGGGGCGCTGGTGTTCCATCTGGTCGGCGAGACCAACCCGGACGCGGAGTTGACGGCGACGGAGAAGGCAGGCCTGACGCTGCATGTCTGCGGCGAAGCCTTCACCTTCGCCAGTGCGAAGCGTCCAGGCAGCGTTACGACGCTGCCGGCGGGGTCGGGCCAGGACCGCCACTACATCTGGGAGAACTCCGGGCTTACTTGGAGCGATGGGCTCGTGCGCACCCTGACGCTGAGCATGCCGACGTCGATGCAGGTCGCGGTGGACCCGCCGGAGGTGGACGGGACGCCGCAGGTGAGCGGTGAGGGCGAAGACGGGAGCTGGTCGGCGGGCGAGAGCGTCGAGGTGACGCTCTCCTTCAGCGAGGCGGTGGCTGTGAACACCTCGGGCGGGACGCCCTCACTCGAAATCCGGCTCGGCGGCTCGGCGGCGCACAGCGCGGAATATCTGAGCGGCAGCGGCACGAGCACACTGGTTTTCAGCTACACCCTGGGCAAGAACGAGAGCTCCTATACCTCGGTGTCGGTGACGCCGAACAGCCTGGCCTTGAACGGCGGGACCATCCGCAGCGCGGAAACGCAGGCGGCCGCGCTGCTCGCCCACAACGGCACGGTCGTGCAGGGCAGCAGCACGCGCAACACGCGCAACACGCGCAACGAGGTCCCGGTGAGTCCGACCGCGCTCAAAGCCACGTTCTCCAACCCGCCCAAGCACCACGACGGGTCGAGCAAGTTCGTCGTGGACCTGACGTTCAGCAAGGAGCCGGTGGGGCTGAGCTACCAGACGGTGGGCGGATCCCTTCTCGATGTGACGGGAGGGAGCGTCGTCGAAGCGCGCCGGCTGACCCCGGGAAGCAACACCGACTGGCGGGTGACGATCAGACCCTCGGTCCAGGGAGACCTCACGATCACGCTTCCGGTGCGGGCATGCACGGAGACGAACGCGGTCTGCGTGGACGGCGAAGCGCTCGCCAGCAGCGCCTCGATCACGGTGCCGGGACCGGAGACATACACGGAAGAACCGGTGCCGGAGACCCTGGGACCCATCACCGCGAGCTGGGTGCAGCCTCCCGAAGAGCACGACGGGAGCACCGCGTTTGACCTCCACCTGAAATTCAGCCACGAGCCGGTCGACTTCAGCTACCGGTCCATCGCGGGCGGCGCCGTGAACGTCCAAGGCGGGACCATCACCCACGTGTGGCGCTGGGTGGAAGGGCGGAACAGCGAGTGGGGCGTGCAGGTCACGCCCTCGGGGACCGGCGACGTGACCGCGGATGTGAACGGCACGGGGCAGTGCAGCGAGGACCACGCGGTGTGCGACGCGGTGGGGCGGAAGCTCGAGGCAGGGGCGGAAGTCCGGGTCAAGGGACCGGCGATGCTCTCCGTAGCGGACAAGCCCGTGGCCTCGGTCAGCGGTCTGGCGCTTAGTGTTCCCAACCCCTTCAACAGTTCGACGCAGATCGCTTACCACCTGTCGAACCCCGGCCCGGTGCAGTTGGTGATCTACAATGTTCTGGGCCAGTCGGTTCGCACCTTGGTGGATCAGTTCCAGGCCGCCGGCTCCCACCGGGTCCAATGGGATGCCCGCGGCGAGCAGGGCGCTTCGCTGTCATCGGGGGTGTATATAATCCGCCTGAGCTATCCCGGCCGGATGGAGACGCAACGGCTACTCTATTTGAAGTAGTGCCGAACGGTTAGGCAGGAGGCGTCAGCCCGAGAAACCCTCTGCTTCAGCAGAATGTACCCAATCCCTTCAACCGTGGAACCGTTGATCTGCTGGTTCCAGATGCAGCCCGGTTCCACGGTTGAAGGTGTTTTTCTTGACCGAGAGGTCGAAGAAAGCGGGTCGTCCACCGCCTGCAGTAGCAAGGCCGGTGGACGACGGGGCTCTTGGTCGCGCACAGCCTGGGTGAGGGCGGCTACCGCGACGGCGCGGGCAGCGGCACGATCGAGGCGCTGCTCCGGCGCGACACGCTGGAGGGGCTGGCTGCCAACGACAACGGGAACGACCTCGGGAGCCGTCGGTGGGAGGCGCGGTTCGGCTACGGCTTCGCCGCCTTCGACGACTGCTTCACCTGGAGTCCGGAGGCCGGCGTCGGCATGTCGGACCGCGGGCCCAACTACAGACTCGGCGGACGGCTGACCCCGGCGGGCGCGACCAATCTCTTCCTATGTATAGGAAAAATAAGGGCACCGATATCGGTACTATCAATTCGCTGAAACTGTTGTCAAGGGTTAGGCAGGGTTCCTGATGAATCGCTTGTCGTCGCACCGAATCGTTCGGGCCTGCTCCGAGCACCGTTGTAAAGGATTTCGGCGCGTTTCAGGGGTCAATCTGGTATTTGAGGGCGTACTCCTCCGTACGGCTCACGGCGCAGGGAGCGAATCGCGGAGGAGGTCAGGCGGCGAACTCGAACAGCGGCTCAGGCGGGGCCCTCGGCGGGGGCATCGCCGGCAGCCCTACCCCCTCCAGACAGGTCCGGATCGAGGCCGGATCGGTCAGGGCGGCGATGATTCTCAGGCGACCGCCACAGACCGCGCATTCGCTGAGGTCGGAGGAAAACACCCGCGCCAGCAGGGTCGCCCAGCGCAGTCGATGGCCGCAGGACGCAGCGCTCGTCGAGGCGTCTGCCGCCGACGGCTCGGCACCCGGCTGGGCCGGCACGATGCGGTCGCGGGCCCGGGCCCGGGGCGCCAGGACCCCGTGGTAGCGCAGGAGATGAAACCGGGGCGGGGGAACCAGAGCCGCCAGCTTCTCCAGCAGTTCCATCGGAGACAGCAGGAGAGGGCGGGTCCCATCCGACCACGGCGTTTTGAGCGCGAAGGAAAGATGGTCGGCATCGAGAATGCGCAGACGCCCCCCCGCCAGGGCCGGCCGGGCCACGTAGCGGCATAAGCGTTCGAGCCCGCGCCGGTCAGGGCCGGCGATCCGCGTTGCCGCATGCAGGGAAAAGCCGCGCGAAGCAAAGCACAAGGGCGCCGTACGCACCCCGGTGGCCGCATCTTTCAGGACCCGGCGCAGGCGTTGGCCGGCGCCTGCCCCGGTGGCGGTGAGCCCTCGCACCGAAGCCGCGGTGAGAGCCGCCAGCACCGGCGAAGTGCCGGGCCGCTGACCGCAGCAGCTCCCCCGCACGTACTTTCTGCACCCCCCTAAACCTCGAAATACCCCAGGGGAGGGGCAGTCCGCCCTTTACACTCCCCTCCCGACGCGGCCGATCCAGGCTCTCAGATCCATGGCCAGGCTGAGGAACGTAGGCACCAGAAACAGGGTGAACAGCGTCGACAGCAGCAGCCCCCCGATCACCACGCTTCCCAGACCCCTGTAAAGCTCGGATCCTGCACCGGGGAAGATGACCAGCGGCAGCATCCCCAGGGCGCTGGTCATCGTGGACATGAAGATCGGCCGCACGCGGCTGTAAACCGCGTCGCGGATGGCTTCCTTGAGCGGGGTTTCGGGCGCGTCTCGCAGGATATTGAGCGTCTGGTGGTCGATGAGGATGGCGTTGTTGACCACCACGCCGATGAGGATGACGAAGCCGAGCATGGTGAGGATGTCGAGCGGCTGATAGGTCAGCGTGTGGTTGACGACCTCCAGCCCGAGAATGCCCCCGGCCAGCGCCGGTGGCACGCTGAGCATGATGACGCCGCCGTCTCCCCGCGGCCTCTCGACCACCGGGACATCCCCCGCTTCGGGGGGTGCGGGTCTCCCTGGCGTCCGCCGTGGTCGGCAGCTACCTGCCCATCTCCATCCTGCTGGTGGAGACCGCCGCCGCCTTCCTGATCTGTCTGTGGGCCTTCCGGCGCGCTCCCGCGGTGGACCGGGAGTGAGATCCGGGATCCTCGACACTCGCTTCCCGCTCGCACGGTATCCCTGAACGTCAGCCGGCTACCGCCTCATGGGCCCTGCCCGGCCTCGCGAAGCGGTAGCCGATCCCGTGCTCGTTGAAGATGTAGGTCGGGTTGGCGACGTCGTCGCCGAGCTTGGCCCGGAGCTTCTTGACGGCGGTGCGCACGCGGTCGGTGTCGTCCGAGCCGCGGCGCCCCCACACCTGCCGGAGGAGCGCCTCCGTGGTGACGACCCGTCCGCCGCCCGCCGACAGGACGCGCAGCAGCTCGTATTCCGTGGTCGTGAGCGGGACCGCGCGACCGGCCACGCTCACGCGCCGCAGGCCGTAATCGATGGCCAGTTCCCCGAGCACGAAGGTTTCGGCCTGGGCCTTGTTCCGCAGCGCCGCCTGCACCCGGGCGACGAGCTCGGTCGGCGAGAAGGGCTTGACGATGTAGTCGGCCGCGCCGCTCTCGAGCGCCCTGGCGATGGTCTCGTCGCGGCCGTACCCGGAGATGAAGATGACCGGGAGGTCGGACAACTCCGGGACCCGCCGCATCAGCTCGATCCCGTCCGTGCCCGGCAGCATGAGGTCGAGGAGCACGAGGCGGGGCTTCTCGGCGCGGATCACGCCGCCCAGCCCGTCCGGATCGCCCGTGACGAGCGGGGCGTATCCCACATCGGAGAGGACGTCCCGCACGTAGCGGAGCGTCTGCGGGTCGTCGTCCACGACCAGGATGCGCGTCTTCTCCCGCCCCTCCCCCGGCGTACGCGTCGGGCCGCGGGGCGGGGCCGCTTCCGGTGCGACCTCCCCGGCCACGGGGATCGTGAACGTGAAGCGCGCGCCCTGGCCCGTGCCCCCGCTCTCGGCGCGGATGCGGCCGCCGTGCGCCTCGACGAGTCCCTTGCAGATCGCGAGCCCGAGCCCGGTGCCTCCGGCCGGCCGGGCGGGCTTCCCGAAGAGATGCGGAAGCTCGTCGGGCGGGATCCCCCGGCCCTCGTCGGAGACCGAGATCGCGACGGAGCCGCCCTCGCGCCCCGCCTCGACCCGGATCGGCGACGAGGGCGGAGCGTGCCGGGCCGCGTTCGAGAGCAGGTTGTTCAGCACCTGCACGATGCGCTCGCGGTCGGCCATCGCCGGCGGCAGGTCCGGCGGCAGGTCGATGAGCACGGCCTGGCGGCCGCCGCCGCTCAGGAACGTGTTCCGGGCCCGGTCCACCAGGACCGCCACGTCCGAGGGCTCGGGCTGCACGGTGAGCGTGCCCGCCTCGATGCTCCCCGCGTCCAGCAGGTTCGCGATGAGGCCCCGCATGTGGTCGGCCTGCCCGCCGATGATGCGGAAGAACTGCACCATCTCGGCCTGGGACGGGAGCGTGGCGGCGTCCAGCACGGTCGCGGCCGAGCCCTTGATCGACGTCAGCGGGGCGCGCAGTTCATGACTCACCATGCCGAGGAACTCCGCCCGCTGCCGCTCCAGTTCCTCGAGTGGTTCCAGGTCCTGCATGGTGACGACGACCGACACGGCGCCTCCGTCGTCCGAACGGATCGGCGTGACGTTCAAGAGCGTCCGGACGCTCCGTCCGTCGGGCACGGAGAGTTCGACTTCCTCGGCGCGCATCGTCGTCGCGCTCCCGAGCTGGCGGGACAGGGGAAGCTCGTCGAGCGAGACCTCCCGCCCGTCGGCGTGCCGGCACGTGATCACCTCGAGCAGCTGCTCCGGGGGGTGGCCGGGGGTGCGGAGGCGCTCGACGATGCGCCGCGCCTCGCGGTTGAACGAGACCGGATGGCCGGTTGCGGCGTCGAACACCGCGACGCCGACCGGCGAGGTCTCGACCAGGGCCTCGAGGTCGGCCCGCGCCCGCTCGACCTCGCGGTGCGTGCGCGCGTTGGCGATCGCCGTCGCCGCCTGCGAGGCGAGCAGGACGAGGATCTCCTCGTCCTCGCTCGTGAACGCCTCGCCGTCCTCCTTGTCGGCCAGGAAGAAGCTGCCGAGATGCTCGCCCCGGTGGTGCATCGGGGTCCCCTGCATCGTCTTCGAGCCCCACGGGTTCGGGGAGAGGCCGAGCGACCGAAGGTAGTCCTGCACGTCCGCCACCCGGAGCGGCGCCGGGAGGTCGCGCAGGTGCGCGAAGAGCCGCGGCCCGTCGGGCCACTCCACCATCTTCCGGCGCTCCTCCGGGGCGAGGCCGGAGGTGACGAAGTCCTGGACCCGTCCCCGCCCGTCGATCGTCGTGATGACACCGGTCCGGGCGCCGGTGAGAGCGCGGGTGCTGTCGACCACCTCCTTGAGCACGGTGGCCAGGTCGAGGCTCGCGCTGATGCGCAGGATCGCCGCGCTCAGCCGCGAGATGCGCTCCCCGGACGCGCCGCTCCCGGGACCGGCCGGGTCTGGATCGTTCAATGCTCCACTCACTGCCGCAGGGTAAGGCGGAGCTCACTGGGCTCCGAATGATCGGTCCGGCCGCGTTTCCGCCGGACCGGGCGGGAGTGGAGGATAGCGCGTTTCGCGCGGGAAGTCACTAATGGTCACGAGCTTTCGCCCCGTAAGTCACACTTAGCTCACACAACATGGCTTACTTTCCAAGTTGGCTCCTGATAGCAATAGTAATCGAGAGCTACCTGCGGCAAATCTTGTGACCGGAAAGCCTTGGACGTCATCGGGGCTCATCCGCGTTTCTGAAGCCGTGCCAACTGCGCGGCGCCATTCCGCTTGGCGAGCAGCCGCTCGCCGTAGCGCTGCACCATCTGGGCGCTCTTCCAGCGTCCGGCCTGCATGATGGCCGGGGTCCCGATCCCCGAGGCGATCATGTCCTGAACCGCGCCCACGCGGGGACTGTGCCCGGAGAGCCGCCCAACGATCCGCGCCGGCAGCCCGGCGCGTTCGGCCATCCCCTTGTAGATGCGCGGCACCTGGCTCGCATCGAGCCTCCCGCCCACCGTGCCGTCCTTGCGCACGGAACGGAAGAGCGGCCCGCCGGCGATGCCGCTCGCGCTCAGCCACGCCGAGAGCAGCTTGACGCTGTCGCGGTGCAGGTAGAGCATCGCGCCGCCGCCCTCCGGATCGGTCTTCGCTCGACGCACGAGGAGCGAGGCCGAGCCGCTCCTATCCATCGTCACGTCAACGACTTGCAGCGCGACCAGCTCGGAGCGGCGGAGCATGGCGTCGTAGGCCACGGCCAGGATGGCGCGGTTCCGCACGTCGATCACCCGGTCGCCGGCAGCCTCCATCAGGCGCCGGCGGAGCGTCCAGGTCAGCCCCTTGACCTGCCTCTGCCGGCACCCCTTGCGCCGGTGCATGCGCTGTAGGGCCCGCCGCACGGTCACGCGATCGAGCGGGCCGGGCTCCCCGGCCGCCTTGTGCACGGCGGCGATGCTCGACACGTAGCGGCGCACGGTGGCCGGCGCGCGCGCGCTCGCCATCGCCTCGATGTAGGCCACCAGCGTGGCCGAGCGCGCGGGCAGCGGGGCGACCCCCCGCTCGGCGCACCACGCCGCGAACCGTTCCAGGTCCGCTTTCAGCGCCCGCACGGTGTTGCCGCTGAGGGCGCCATCGGCGTCCCCCAGGTACTCGGTCAGGCGCTCGCCGGTTTGTGACCGGGAAGTGGCCGGGTCGGGAAGGTCGGTCACATCTCCTGCGGGCATAATTGGCATAACTGACTTTGGGACAAGGATATACGTCCGGAGAAGGTTGCTCCCGATAACTATTGTTATCAGGAGCAATCGAGCAGGAGCGGTAGGAGGGTCCACGTGGAAGTTAGGCAGGCAGCCGAGTCAGCGGGTCGTCCGCTATCCGTGCCCGGCTGTCATTCATCGAGGAGAGAAGAGGAATGAAGGGTCGAACAGAGATAGCCGGGTACGGCGTGCGACGGGATGCAGTCGCTAGCGCCGAGCGCCGAACGCCGAACGCCGAATCAAGTTCCCCCAGACCGCCATCTCCGCCTGACCGCCGGCCGCCCCGCCGGGGCGGCGGTTCCTCGCCTCATACATATGCCGTATCCGCGGCCGGCCGGGTCGGTCCACATCCGTTCGCGCACGCGCTGCTCGTCACGATCGCCCTGCTGCTCTCCGGCGCGCTCGCCCCGCCGGCTGCGGCCCAGGACCGAGTGCTGGTGAGCGATCTGGGGCACCCCCCTGACATCGAGGACGGCTACGCAAGCGGAGCGGAACTGTCGAGCCATCGGGACACTCCCGCGCAGCCATTCCACGTCGGCCCGGATCAAGACAACTACACGCTCACGTCAGTCGAAATCCCGTTTGTAAGTGCAGGCATTGCGGCTGCGGATATCGAGAAGTTGAGCGTCAGCATCTGGTATTCCGATTCGTGGGATTACGAGTTGGTCAACAACGAATTGTTCACCAATGTGGGTTTCGTTGGTTGCCCTTGGCCCTGTCAACCCGTGCCCCTCGGATATCAGCTCTACACCTTGGAGAATCCGCCGAGCATCCCAGATCCGCCGAGCACCCCAGAAGCGACCACGGCGACCTTTACTGCGCCTGAAGGCGCACCGCTCTTGGCAGGCAAGACGTACGCGGTCGTGGTCTCCTACGACAAACGCAAAAGGTTCGGCGAAGTCGCTCCCTATTGGCAGACTCTTGAAACCATCGTACGCGTCGATGCGGCTTCTGCGGAGGGGTGGGACATTCCCAATGAGAACTGGTGCAGTCCAATGGTCCAACCCCTCTGCGGTAACGCTTCGGACGCAACTTGGGGGACCGCTGACAGCAACGTGCACCGACTCGGCGTGAACGGCTATGTCGACTCGCGGTTCGCGGACGACGACGTTTGCCCGAACCCGCTCTCCCCGCCTGTGAGCGTGAGAGCGTATCCCACGTTGCCCGGCCAGATTCACCTCGGTTGGTGGTCTCCGGACACCCAGTCCGCCCGTAACCGGCCGGTCTGCTACGACTACCAATACCGGTACCGCCTTTCTCACGCGGACACCTGGACGGGTTGGAAGACCGTTGCGGAGGAGTTCCTTCCCCCGCCCAACAACACCGAGATTAGAAACTACAACTCCCGCGAGGTGACGGATTTGTACTGGGGGGACACCTATGAGTTCGAGGTGCGCACGGTCAGGGGGGGCCCCACAAGCGAGAGTGTCTCGATCCGGGCGACGACGGCCAGCAGGCGAGTGATCTCGATCGAAGCGGTACCCGGCTCGGTGACCGAAGGAGAACCGGTGCGCTTCACGGTGTCGCGCCATGAGTCCTTCGAAAAGGCCAACGGCAGGCTGAGCGTCTTGGTAACGGTCAGCGAGACCGGCGAGATGATCAAGGGGGGACACAATTCGGAACTCAGGAACGTCGAGTTCGCGGACGGGCAGACGACGGCGGAGCTGGTGCTGGAAACCGGCGACGACGGCGACGCGGACGAGCCGGACAGCGAAGTGACCGCCACGGTGAGGCAGAGCAATGTGCATCCGTACGGATATCTCTATGAGATCCACGGGAGCCGGGGATCGGCGAGGAAGACGGTGACCGCCCGGAGCCAAGCCACAGGGAGTTCGGTGCTGTCGGTGGAGGACGCGGAGGCGACCGAGGGCAAGGACGAGACGGTGAGCTCCGAAGGGAATCCGGGCTCGGAGGTGACGGTCGACTACGGGACCGAGGACGGGACGGCGACGGCGGACCTGACGGCGGAGTTCCGGGACCTGCCGGAGGCGCATGACGGGGAGCGCGCGTTCAAGCTCAGGATCGCGTTCAGCGAGCCGCTCAGCAGGATGAGCGGCCGGCGGTTGCGGGAGGACGTGGTGGCGGTGGCCGGGGGCCGGGCGACGGCGGCCGGCCGGGTGAACCGACGCCGGGACCTGTGGCAGTTGACCGTCGAGCCGGACTCGCCGGCGGACGTGACGGTGACGCTCGCGGCCGGGGCGGCCTGCGGCACCCCGGCGGCAATCTGCGCCTCGGACGGCCAAGCGCTGTCGGAGACGATCTCGGCGACGGTGGCCGGTCCGCCAGCCTCCGCACCGGCCAAGCCCACGGGCCTCGAAGCCACGGCGTCGCACAACTCGGTGACCCTCACCTGGGACGATCCCGGCGACGACTCCATCACCGGCTACGTGATCCTGAGGCGCATTCCCGGGGTCGACCCGAAGGGCGAGTTCAGTGTATTGGTCGCGAACACGAGGACGGCCGCCACCACCTACACCGACAACACGGTGGCGGCGGAGACTCGCTACACCTACCGGATCAAGGCCATCAACGGGGCCGGAACGAGTGAACGCTCGCGCTGGTTCCACATCGACACCCCGGCGGCCCCGGCGTCCAAGCCGGCGGTCGCGGACGGGCCGCCGGGCCTCGCGCCCAACGCGCCCAACCCGTTCAACGCCAACACCCTCATCCCATATCGCCTGGACGCGGACGGCCCCGTGCGCCTGGAGATCTACAACCTCCTCGGGCAGTCCATGCGCACGCTGGTCGATCAATACCAGGACGCTGGCTTCTATAAGGTTCGCTGGGATGCGCGCGACCGGCGCGGCGCGTTGGTGTCGGCGGGGATGTATCTGGTGCGCCTGCACTATCCGGGCGGGGTGCAGACTCAGCGCCTGCTCTACCTGAAGTAGGCGCGGTCCTCGACCTCTGCAAAGCGCCCGGTGTCTCCTTGGCATCGGGCGCTTTTTCATGCACCCGCCCAACCTCTTGGCGGAAGCCACGGGTGTGAGGGTGCAGGCGATGCGGGCGTAGTAGAAGGCGCTCAGCCCCTCGAACCCGGAGTCGGTGCCGACGATCAGCCACAGCCGGCCCTCGCCGTCGGCCGTGACGGAGACCGGACGGCCGGAGTTGTCGAGGGACTTCAGGCGGTACTCCTGGCCGGTCACGGCGGGGTGGGCGACGTGCCCGACGACGACCATCGACTCGCCCCCGTTCGACTGGTTTCCCTTGTCGATGTTCATCCGGAAGTATCCGCTGCCGTCCTCGGGCGTCACGGGTTCGACGGTGGAGGCTCCCGCCTTCACGAAGACGCTCTCGCCCGGAGAGCCGCCGATGCCGACGAGGCCGGCGGCGACGTTGGTGGCCAGATCCAGGGAGAGGACGGCTCCCACCTGCCGGAGACCCGGCCGTGGCGCGTCCCCGTCAGCTTGACCTGAAGCGCTGGCCCCTTCCATCTTGACGCGGCGCCCCCCCCTCTCCCTCGCCTTCCCATTCCGACATAGGTTCGAATCCATGAGTTCCATCCAGATTCGTGCGGGTCTGCGGAGCGCCTATCCCGACGTGTACACCCCCGCGGCCGTGGCCGCCCTCGAAGCGCTGGCTCCCTTCAACCCGGAGCAGAAGGCGGTCATGGCGGCGCGCATGGAGCGGCGGGCGGCGCGGGCCCGGTACCGGGAGCGCATCGCCTTTCTCGAGGAGGATGACTGCATCCCCCGGACCCCCCTCCGCGTCGGCGAGGCCCGGCGGGGGGACTTCATCGGCTCCGAGATCCCCGCCGACCTGCGGCGCCAGTGGATCCAGGGGACCGGCCCCGCCTGCAAGCCCCGGGCCCCGGTGGAGCGCAGCATCCGCAACGTGGCCTACGCCCTGCTCTCCGGCGCCGACGGCTGGATGTTCGACGGCGAGGACGCCCTCGGCCAGATCACCACCATGTCCCTGGACAACCAGCGGAACCTGGCCCTGGCCATCCGCCGCGATCCCGTCTTCCTGCAGGCGGCCGAGCAGGTGGCGGGGGAGATGAACGAGTGGGCCTCCGGCTTCTTCGGCCGCGCGATCGTCGGGGACTGGGAGGCACAGCTCGGCTTCACCACCAAGATCTTCCGCGCCCGGGGGCTGCACCTGGACGACCGGCACACCCGGGACGGGGCGGGGGTGGCCCTGTCGGCCTCGATCGTCGACCTGGGTCTGTACGTGGCCAACAACCACAAGGAGCTGCGGCGGGCCGGCTCCTCCATCGTCCTCTACCTGCCGAAGATCCAGACCGCGGAGGAGGCCGCCCTGTGGGCGGAGATGCTCGACGCCCTGGAGGCCCATCTCGGGCTGGCTCAGGGCGCCGTCAAGGTCTACGTCCTCGTGGAGCAGCTCGAGGCCACCTTCCAGCTCATGGAGATCCGCGCCGCCCTGGGCCGCCACTTCGTCGGCTTCAACACCGGCCGTTGGGACTACATCAACAGCGTCTCCGACGCCATGGCCTGGGACCCGGGGTTCGTCAACCCCGACATCGAGGCGATCACCATGACCTACGGGTACATGCGCAACTACGAGGACCGCGTCCGCCGGGCCGTCAACACCGCCGACCGCGCGGGGGGCTTCGCCCTCTGGCAGGGCGGCATGGAGCCGAACATCCCGGTGGGATCGGAGGAGGGCGTGGCCCTCAGCATGGAGAGGGCCGTGGCCGGCGCCGAGCGCGAGCAGCGCGAGGGGGCCAGCGGCAAGTGGGTGGCCCACTGGAAGATGGTCCACATCGTCCGCCCCGTGTGGGAGAAGGCCGGAGCCGAGAACCAGCTCGGGCGGCGTTTCCCGCCCCTCACCTACACGGAGGAGGACGCCGACGGCCTGACCCTGCTGGAGCCGGCGCCGCGCACGGTCCGGGGCGCCCGCAACCTGATCAGCGTCGCCGCCCAGTACGGCAACGCCTTCGGCCAGGGGTTCCAGGCGGCGGCCCTGAAGCCGGCCGACTTCTTCGGCGACGACGACATCCTCTACCTCATGGAGGACATGGCCACGGGGGAGATCCGCCTGAGCATCCTCTGGGAGTGGCTCCACAAGGGCGGCCGCCTCACCGAGGCCGACGAGGAGACCGGAGCGGGGGAGGGAGAGGTCTTCGGCCTGGAGCTGTTCCGCCGGCTGCTGGAGGAGGAGTACGAGAAGCTGCAGCAGGCCGGAGACCGGGACGTGCACGACGACTCCAAGGGGACGACCCTGCCCATCGCCCGGGAGATCGTCGAGAGCTACGTCCTGTGGGAGACCAAGACGCCCTGGTACATCGACCTGCTGAACATCAACCTCAACAACCACGATCTGGCCACGGCGAAGGAACGGATCCGGCTGTACTCGCAGGCCTTCGCCCGGGACGGCACGAGGATCACGGAGAACCTGGACTTCGAGCCGGCCCGATAGAGCCCGGCGATGCGGCACGTCCACCTCTGGAAGTCGCCTTCCCCCCCCCCGCCCGTCACTGGCCGAGTCGTGCCTCAACTGGCCGAAATGGAGTAGCCCAGGCAATCCACCTCCCGGTATCATGGGGCCCACCGATCGGGGGTTGGCGACCAAGGGCTAGGCGGTACTCGCCCTGGTGTCGAGGTCATCGCGACCGATCCGGTCCTGGGCCGGGGCACGGCTGCGGCGAAGCGCTCGCGCGGGAACGAGTACGTTGACGTTCAGCCACCACGGCGCATACCGGACCGCGAGGCCGGCACGCACCTCATTCGTCTTTACCAGCTCGTCGCAGAGCGAGCCTGACACTTCTGAATTGGTCCATGATTTCCCCCAACGAGCCGCCTGAACTCAATCTTGGCTCGGAGTGCTGGGTCCTCTGTTTCATAGTGTTTCAGAACCCCTTCTATTATGGGTGCAGGTTCAAGTTCCTCGTCTTCCAGATCTCCTTGAAGACACGCAAAATCGACCGATGGGTCAGCCATCTCCGCGTCGGTAAAGTCGATGATAGACAAGCGTTCGACGTCCAAAGCATCCACAAGAATGTTACCGAGGGAAAAGTCGCTGTGCGTTATTGCCCAAACCTGGTCCGTACACTCCTCCAGTTCTTGAAGTCGCTCTTCGAAACTCGTCACCTCAAAACCTGGTTCATGCTCTCTGAGACACTCCAAGCCGCGCCGCGCCTGCTTGAGTTCGAGCTTCAAGTCCGCTTTCGGTTGGGGGACGTGTCTCTTGACTTCGTGTGGCATATCCTCGCTGTGCAAAAATGTAAAAAACTCTCCAAGCGATCGGACAAGCGACTCTCGTTGACTCTCACTCATGGCCATGACCACCTGGGGCGCCAGCTCCGCAGCGTCTATTCTAGAGAACACCGCGTAAAACCCTTTGGGATGTACGTACAACGGCCTGGGAACCGAAACTCGCAAATCTTGCTTACTCAGGTAATCCGCAAGTATCGTTTCCTTCAGCAGTGAAGGACGAGATCCAACCTTGTTGACTTTGAGCACCTTGTCTCTCTGGTAGTAAAATGTAAAGCTGGCGCTGTACGGACCCGAAGGCACAAACTCCAGATCATCGATATCTATCTGCTTAGCGAAACGTCTCAGAAAAGCCTGCACATTCCGGTGGGTCAGGCGCGTAGTTTCCTTGATTCTCGTACAGCGTCTCACGAAATTCTCCTTTGTCTGGATTCTGACGAGCCCGCATCCTGGGGAGCAGGGACGATGAAGACCTACCGCGTCGGCATCATCGGCCTCGGCCGCATGGGCAGCACCATCGACGAGGGCCGGCACCCGGATGTGCCCGATTCCATCGCCTCGGCGTGCCGAAGAATCGAGCGGCTCGAAGTCGTGGCCGGAGCCGATCCCGAACCGGAGAAACGCGACGCCTTCGTCGAGAAGTGGGGCGTCGAGACCGTGTTCGAGGACTTCCCCGACATGCTGGCGCGGGAGCAGCTCGATCTCGTCGCCGTCTGCGTGCCGTCAGGTGGCTTGCCCAAGCGCGTCAACACGGCGCCCGATCCCGAATACCGCGGCGACGCCCACGCCGACATCGGCATCGCCGTCTCCGAAGCCGGAATCCCGATGCTGTATCTGGAGAAGGCGATCGCCTGCTCGATGGCGAGAGCCGACGAGCTGCGCGATGTCTGCACCGGCAACGGCACCGTCGTCAACACCGGCGTCTTCAAGCGCTTCAACAGCGGCTTTCAGGTGGTGCGGGATGCCATCGCCGCCGGCGACATCGGCGAGCCGAAGATTGCCGTCGCCTTCGCTCGCTCGACCCTCGTGCACGGACACATCCACTCCGTCGATCTCATTTCCAGCCTCATCGGCGACCCCGGGATCGTCTCCGTGCGCGGCGACCTCGTCCCCCCAGATGACCAGTTCGTGGGCGAGCAGCTTCCCAAGGACCCGCTTGCCAATTTCCAGATCCGCTTCGAGAGCGGTGTCGAAGGCTGGTCAGTGCCGGCGTTTGGATGGGAGATGGAGGCCGAAGTCATCGGCTCTGAGGGGAGCATTCGGGCGCTCAACAACGGTGCCGGTGTGATGCTGCGTACGGGCGAGTGGGACGAGTACGAAGTGCGCCCGGTGAGGATCCCATCGCCGAACAGCTCGGTCGCAGCCTGCCTCGAGGACATCGTCGATGCCCGCGAGTCGGAACGGCCGTCGTACAACAACATCGACTTGGCCCACCGCACCACCGAAGCCGTCTTCGCCGCAGCCGAGAGCCATCGCCGCGGCGGCGTCTGGGTGGACCTGCCGCTGGAGAATCGGGACCTCTACATCTACCACGTCTGAAGGGACCTGCAATGGCAAAACACCGCATCGCCCTCATCGGCACCGGCCGCGTCGGCTACCAGTTCAGCTTCGCCGATCTCCCCGACAATCACGCCGAGGCCGTGCAGCAAGTCGACAGCTGCGAGCTCGTCGCCGGCGTCAATCGCGGCAGGGAGAAGCTCGAGGACTTCGGCAAGCGCTTTGGCATCGATGCGCTCTATCACGACTACCGCCAGATGCTCGATGAGGTGAAGCCGGACATCTGCATCATCGCGACGCATCCCGAGCTTCACTCCGACATGGTCGTGACCTGCGCCGAATTCCCCTCCGTGAAGGCGATCATCTGCGAAAAGCCGATGGGCCTCACCCTGGCCGAGTGCGACCGCATGATAGACACCTGCGACCGCACCGACACGCTCCTGCAGATGAACCACAACCGGCGCTGGAATCCGGAATGGTCCCTCGGCCTGCAGCTCGTCAAAGACGGCGCCATCGGCGAGCTCAGGCACATCCTCTGCTACTGGGACGGAGGCAAACCGGCTCCGTGGTGGCGCAGCGAGAACGAGGGTCCGATGCTGCACGACTTCACCCACTACTTCGACATGATGGACATGTTCGCCGGCGAGGTCGAGTGGCTCTGCGGCATGGCCGAGCAGCGCCTGCGCCCCTGGGCCGTCGAGGACTTCGCCGCCGCCTTCATGAAGTTCAGGAGCGGCATCACCGGCGCTGTGCACTCGGCCGAGCTCACCGGATACACCGATACCGACTTTCAGCTGCGCGGCGACAGCGGCACCATCCACATGGCCTGGGAGAAAGTCAGGCTTCTACAGGCGGTGCCCGACGACTACGAGCCGGATTCCGGCTTTCAGTGGAGCGCGTTGAAGGAAGCGGAGGTCGAGCACCCGCCGCCGGAATCGACCTACGTGCTCGCACTGGAAGAGCTGGTCGCCGCTCTGGAAGGGAATGGGCAGCTGCGCAGCGACGGCAGAGTCGGGCGCCGATCGCTGGAGCTCGTCATGGCCGTCTACCAGTCGCAACTTGCAGGAAATCAGCCGGTCACGCTGCCGCTCGAGGACCGCGATACTGCGGTGCAGGCGTTGAGGGATGCCGGTGCGTTTGTGGAGAAGCCGGAGGCTTGAGGGAGATGCGGACCTTCGTCACCTCCATCCACCTGACTCGAGGGCCGCGATGAGCCCCTTGATGTATCCCACGGCATACGACAGGCTCCGACCTTTTTCCGATTCGCTGTCCCCCTCGAGCGGATAGTAGTGATCGGGATTCACGCAACCATCGAACCCCACGTCTCTCAATGCCCGCAGAATGGTAAACATGTCTCCGCCCCCGTCGTCGAGCAGAGACTCCTCGAAGGCACGGTCGATGCCAAACGTGCCGCGCGGATTGCGCAGGTGGACCATGAAGATGCGGCCCTTCCGTCCGTAGTTGTGAATCTCGTCGAGCACCAGCGGCATGCCGCCGGCCTCGGCGCGCGTTCCGCAGCAGTAAAGATACCCGACGCAGGAATTCGGAAAGGCGTCGATGATGCGGTGGAACCCCAATCCGCCGAACGGCGTATCCGGCAGCGGGATGTCGCTGGGATGCATGGCCAGCTTCACGCCGCGCTCTTCCGCCTCCGGCACCAGCCGCTCGTAGAGCCGGCAGAAGTGGGCCCACCAGTCCTCCAACTGCTCCTGCGAGGGATGCCTCCACCCCATCACCCGCGGCCAGTACGAGAAGCGCAGCGCCCGTTCGTCGGTGAAGTCGTGACCGGGGGGCTGATTCATGCTCAGTCCCCTCGTCTCGTAGCCGCCTCGGTGCAGTGACTTGGTGAACCTCGCGAGATGATTGAACTGGTCGCCTGTGAGAGCTGGTCTGATGATCGGAAGACCGGCCTCGGCGTATACCCGCAGCGCCAGCACGGCGCGCTCCGCCTCCTCTTCGCCACCTTCCCGATCCGTCATGAACCGATCGGTCACCGCGGGCAGAGTGCACCGATTCAGATCCAGACCAAAGGACTTGATTTTCTTGACGATCCGCAGAAGTCCGTCCAGATCCGGATAGCCCTGCTCTTTCACCCCCGGCAGGTCGGTGTCGACGTCGACACAGTCCACGCCGAGCTGTGACACGCGCTTCAGCCAGCTCTCCGAGAGATCGCCGGCGCTGACTGCTACCCTGATCATTTTGACATGCTGTTAAGCGGAGTAATTTCGGCCTGTCGTTCGAGGCCGTACAGTGTAACCTTACCAATCTGTCGCGGTGTCGAAAAGGCAGGTCAGGCGGCGACGATCCGCAGGCGCCCGCCACAGGCTGCGCATTCGCTGATGTCGGAGGAACGCCTTCGCCGCGCAGACATTTCAAATCCCGCCGAGCTCGTGTGAGAACTGACAGCACCGAATGGCACGTCGTAGCTTTGGCACGACCGTTTAGGGAAACGCAAGAATGACAGAGCGCAGTCACCTCTACGAAGCGGTTATCCGCAACTCTCGTGTATGGATGAAGATACAGGCGTCGTTTCAGTCACCGGACCGATTGGTCGAGATCTTCCATACACGACTAACTCTCCAAATTGGCATGCGTCTAGACGAACACAAGCCCGGGACACCGTTCAAGCCATCTGTTCTGGCAGACAATCTAGCCAACTGGTCCTCCATAGTAGACCAGCTTCCTGCTGGCTGGGACCACGACGACTACCGTGTCGATGGGGAGCCGTATCCGTGGTGCGAAACACTTTCGGATGGCTGCGACTGCCATGGCTCTCGTGGCAGGTTGGACCTCATGTACTGCGCCGACTTCGGCCTGCACAAGGAGTCTGACAGGCGTGCCAGCAAATCGAAGAACGCCCACTATCAATACGACGTCGAGTGGTTGGAGACCGCCATTCGCGACACAGATAGACAGCAAAAGGACAAAGCGACTCGCATGCCACCACCTCCAGAGGGTGCAGTCCTCATATCGCCGAACCCCGGCCTGGATTTGCTGCACGTGCCTGCCGAGCCGTTGAGGCCCGCTCGATCCGCGGTCCGCCCGTTGGCCGATCAGGGCATCTACTGCTCCATACACAAACGCCACCACGCGTACAGCGAGAAGGTCATCCAGATGACCCTTTCAAGCGTGGTGTCGGCTATGTCTCAGGCAAGCGGCGTGGGAGCTAGAGCCAGCCAGCTGGCTACGCATTGGCTTCAGCTATACCAGTCACAAGATTGCCTACAGGAGTGGCTATGGGGAGACGTCGAAATACCCGGCATTGTCTACAAGTACATCCCTGCGGAACTCGTGTACAAGGGAGCGCCCAAAAGCCTACGCGCCACCCAAATGCTCGCGTTGAACGACATCATGGAATGCAATGTCGAGACGATCGGAAGAGGCGACCATGACACGCTAAACTTCCTTCGGCTATTGCAGAAAAAACTGAAGTCGCACCTGGACGTTGAACTGCCTTGGTACGACCTCTTGGTGGAAGCCCGACGACACGGCAGTCCGAGGCTGTCGCCTTTCATTCAGGCATTCCTGAACGACTTGGTTGGAGTCGTGTCGTTAAGCACGGACCCACTAGTTCCGACAATGTGGGCGCACTATGCGCGCAACACCGGCATAGTCGCCGGGTACAGCACAGACGCGCTGAGATCGCTAGGCTACGAATTGAGGCCGGTGATGTACTCTGAGATGGCACCGAACTACCAACCCTTGAAGGACGATACGATTCGCTTGGACCTAGCCAACCGCGAGGAGATGGACCGTCGTTTGAGGGCGGGCGAAGAACGGGCTGGCACTTCGATTCAATCAACCGTCGATCTTGCAACATTCGGGACGGACTGGAAGTCCCTATCGCGCCTACTGTTGGTCAAAGGTATGTCATGGGAGTACGAGTCGGAGGTGCGGCTGCTGGTTGATGCTGACAAAACGCGCGACGTAGGATCCCTGGACAGGAATGACTGGCCCATAGGGGTGATCGACTTGCCGTCGAACGCCATCGAAGAGATTTGGCACGGGGCGAACACCAAAGCCGCTGTAGTCGAGCAGGCCGTCAACGTCCGTGGTGGCAGGAAAGGGCTGTTAGTTCAGCAGTTCTCGGCGCACGGATTCCGGATGCAGAAAACTATCGGCTCGCGTCACTGACGCCTCCAATGATCGGGCAAGGCCAGGGTTGAGTGGGAACGGGTCGGTTCTGCACGAGCGGCAACATCCTGATCGCCTTCTAGCTTGCGTAATGTATAGACAAGCGGTAAACAGTCAGCACCGATCGTGGGCATTTTATCTATGGTTCACGTTACGTGAGTATTGGGGTGTAGGGCCTGTCGTTCTTCAAGACGGAGAAGATCACGTGCAACATCTTGTTGGCGACATGTGTCAGCGCTACCATGTGGTGCTTGCCGCGATCTTTCTGTCGTTTGTAGACCTCGCTGAAGAGTGGATCGTGGCTGCGAAAGACGGCGATTTCAGCCGCCTGCATGACCGCGGTGCGCAGGTATCGACTGCCCCGCTTTGACCTTTTTCCGGATCCCTTCTTGTCGCCGCTTTCGGTGAGGCGCACATCGACGCCTGCGGTGGCAACCAACTTACGGGCGCCGTGCTTGCTGTCGGGCTGAAAGACGGGCAGGATTTCGGCGAGGACGGTGGGTGCCCACACCTTTCCCAGGCCGGGAATGGTTTGCAACAGCTTCTGCTGGTCGACCATGAGGGTCTGGAACCGCTTCTCCAGCTGGCGGATCTGATCGATGAGCACATTGAGCCGTTCCACGACGAAGCGGATCTCCATCGCCAGGGCCTCAGCTCGACGCCTCAGGGCCCACGAGTTCTTGGCGGCTGCTTTGAGCCGTTGCGCCGGCGCTCGGCCGAAGCACCCGCGGCTGCTTTCCCGGAGCAGTCGGGTCAGCCGGCGGAGGTCGATGTCGGTCTTGGTGCCCCGAATGGTGATATTGCGTCGGGCGGCGATGACCAGCGGATTGAGGACGTCGACGGCGTACCCGGCCTGAGTCATCGCTTCGAACAGCACCATCCAGTAGTGACCGGTGGCTTCCATGCCGACCCGGATGGCATCGGCTGCGGCGGTGTCGGCTACCTTGGCCAGCAACTGCTCGAAGCCCTGGCGACTGTGGGGCACGGCGAAGTTGCGGAACACCGGGGTGCCGTCCTCATCAAGCAGGGTGGCATGGTGTCGGCGTTTGGCGACGTCGATGCCGAGGGGGTACATGGGACGCTCCTTGCCAAGAGGGAGGTGGAAGCTGCCCACGATCGGGTGACGCCAGCCGGGCACGTCCTCGCAGCCAGATCAGGGAACCGGGTCCCGTCAAGCGGTAAGTGCAACATGCTGGCATCGGCGGTCTATATCACAGGGGACGATGCCCCGAGGTAAAATCAGCCGAACCCCAGCAGCCTCGCTGGTGACAGGATCGCTTCAGGTCCCCAACAAGGCAAGCGCATCTTACGTGCTCAGGTACCCTCATACGGGAGACCCTCACGGCTGGATTTACACTTGCCTCGAAACCTCCGGACCTATTATACGAGGTAAAATGAGGCCCCTTTTTGGACTCTCGGTCAAGGCGCTGAGCGCACCGCAAGGGTCCGGCAACTCCCCTGAGGATCGTTGCCAGTCCTTCGACCGAGCTCGCAGTACAGTTTGGTTGCCTGTCGGCCCGTATCCGGATCAATCCGGGGCCTGAGGGACTGATGGGGGCACACCCCTCCGTACGCCCGGCGCCGGGAGCGAATCGCGGAGGAGGTCAGGCGGCGAACTCGAACAGCGGCTGAGGCGGGGCTCTCGGCGGGGGCATCGCCTCAGCCCTACCCCCTCCAGATAGATCCGGATCGAGGTCGGATCGGTCAGGGCGGCGACGATCCGCAGGCGACCGCCACAGGCCGCGCATTGGCTGAGGTCGGAGGAAAACACCCGCGCCAGCAGGGTCGCCCAGCGCAGCCGATGGGAGCAGGGCGCAGCGCTCGCCGAGCCGTCCGCCGCCGGCTCGGCAACCGGCTTGGCCGGCACGATGCGGTCTTGGCGCCCCGGGCCCGGGGCGCCAGGACCCCGTGGTAGCGCAGGAGATGGAGCCGGGGCGGGGGACCAGAGCCGCCAGCTTCTCCAGCAGTTCCATCGGAGAGAGTAGGAGAGGGCGGGTCCCATCCGACCACGGCGTTTTGAGCTATCCTCCTTAGCTCTTACTCTCTATTTGGCTTGGTTCCACTTCTCTGAAGCGGGGCCGGGCCATCTTTCTGATACGAGCTTCGCCATTCGTCGGCTTCTGGACCGTATGGTTTCCTCGCTCCAAGAAGGCTGAGATAACAGCTCGTTGTTCAGCAACAAAACACTGTGCCCTTGGAGTTCGTCGCGTTTGCTCGCCCAAGCGTCGTTGGACATGGATGAATTGAGTTTCTGGGTCGCGAGCGTGAGGTTGCCAATTGAGTGGATGAGCGTGTTGCGTTGGTAGGTGGCTGCATCGGTGACAATGCCCTCTGGGAGTGGCCACTCCGCTATTCTCCAACCTACCGGCATCAGGTGCTCTATTGTCAGATTCGTCGGTACGGCAGGCTGTTCAGATTTTCCCGAAGAACGCAACCGGCGCTCAGCACCTTCGAGGATCAATCGTAGTCTGCCTCTTGTCAGCAGGCGATAGAGCGGAGAAGACCCCAGTGCATCGGCCACAGCTTCGTCGCTGGGCCATTCTCTGGCATATGCCGTCTGCTCTTTCAGAAATCCGCCGGTAACTGCATCGGCCTTATCCAGTCCACTATCCCTCAAGCGGCTGGCCAGCTCTAGAACCAGCCTATTGTAGTCCTTCGTGGTCTGACGGCAAATCATTCTACGTACCAGGAAACTCTCCAAAGAACTGAACGCTCTGATGCGCGGTCCTTCCTCAGCTGACAAGAGCAGTAGAAGTACGGGGGTGATCACGCGGGCCTGCATGACATCTACGTGGTAGTAGAACGACTTCTCCTCTGGGCTGCGGCCTCTGGTCGATTCGAAATCACGATAGTTCACCAGGTCTCGCTTGACGCCTGACATCATCGCGTGGACTTCTTGGTCATCAAGGTAGTTGCGGAACAAGTCAAACACCCTAGATGGCGAGACCTCCGAACCCGTGCGCATAGCCAGCCAGTAGTTGAGGAGCATGTCCAAGCGCGGCCTGAACAGACGACCTTGTTTGACCTCCATCCTCCACCAGCCGTCGTCCAGGTTCCCCCAGATGTCACCCTGCCGGTCGCGCTCCCGAGAAAGGACAAAGTTCTTGATGAGGTCGGACTGTTCAAGCGGAGTGCCACGGGCATTTAGCGTCTCGAATATGAGGTTCGGATCGTCCTTTGGACTGAGGTCAATAACCACCATCTGGAGCATCGATGTTGCCGCAGCCTCAAGCGCATCGATTTTGGGCTCGATTGGCCCCGCTGCATCGTCAAGCCATTTGCGGACTTGCAACTGGAAGAATTCGTGGGCCTGGACAATCAGCGACTCCGCAAAGTCGTTTACGGCGAGTCCGTTGTCCATGGCGTGTCTGAACGCTTCCCTGTCACCCCTGGTAGGCCACAGTTTGAAGATGTGAAGCCTATCGTCCCCGATGAGTTCTTCGTCGTTGGTAACAAGCTTGGCCAGACGCCTTGCGACTCTCTTGAGGTATGGTTGGTCTGACTCTTCGCAAATCTGTTGAATTGCATCCAGAAGCAATTGCAGCGTCGTCACCCTCTGTTGGCCGTCAATCACTTCACGTTGGTCGATGTCCTTTGCTGCCGTGGGAACTTGCTTGAGAACGACGGCCCCCAGGAAGTGCGGGCTTGTATTCTGCTCCGCTTCGACTCCGTTGTTGCCTGAGCGCTCCAGTTCCTCAAGATAGTTTTCTGCTACGTTGCGGACATCTTCCCACAGCGGCTCCCACTGATCGTCCTGAGACCAAACGTAGGGGCGCTGAAAAGGCGGGATGGTGTAGCGTACCTCTTTCTGAAACAGGTCTTTAGGAGTGAGGATATCCGTGTGCATCAGTACCTCCCCGTAAATTCTTGGACTTCCATAGCGTCTAACTTCCCTCCGCGTCTATTCGTTACCAGGGCGTCGATTACCTACATATGTGCGTTCTGCCTTGCTTTTCCAGCAGTTCCGGGTTTGCGGGCGAGGCCCAGAGAACGAGAGGTCCGAGTGGGCGAAGCGAACGACTTAAGCCACATGTTAGGTACGTTTCCTATTGATTAGCCGCTATCCTTGATTAGTTCATCGCGCAACGTTTCCAGATTAAATGAGGCATCACTAACCATAAAAACGGCCCGTACTTCAAAATATCCATTGAAAATCGATCATCCAAATGCTTGTTTTATAGCCATTTACGACTACGAAAAATTCTTGGCTTCGAATGGTATCCAGATCTCCATACCATCTTTTTTTACACCTAAAGCAATATGCGAAAAACAAGGGTTTTTTTGGTTCATTTTTCGCCAGTTTCAGAGAAAATATGGATTTATTTTGGGGTGGTCGGATCAGGGGCAACGTTCCTTTGCAGGATACGTTGCCCCCTTTGTAGAAATCCCCCTTCAACTAGCAGCTTCCGCCGCTTTGGGTGGTGCAACCGCCCCCATCGGTCGGGTAGATACACCGCTTGGTAGATGCGTATGAGCAGGGTCCGAACCCGTTGACGCATTGATGCTCATTTTGGCAATTTGAAGCCTCAACCTGAGGCACAAAAACCGCGTCAAGCAGTGAGTACGCCCCTGTCTGCGGCATTTGGGAGGGAATAAAGGACATCAGGCCAATAACCGTCAAGGTTACAACGAAGGCGATCAAGCTGCGAGGCCTGATTATCACGGGGAGCACCCTAAAGTTGACATCACACCCCTCTGTATCAGTCGGAAAATTGTCAACTATTGACCGCTCCTGGTAATATGTTCACGAATTTAATGGAGTATAGGGAAAATTAGGCACCTTTTTTGGACTCTCGGTCAAGGCGGACAGCGCACCGCAAGGGTCCGGCAACTCCCCTGAGGATCGTTTTGCCAGTCCTTCGACCGAGCTCGCAGTAGTTTGGTTGCCTGTGAGCCCGTTGAGGGCACACCCAGCCGTACGCCCGGCGCCGGCGACGGGTCGAGAAGGCAGGTCAGGCGGCGAACTCGAACAGCGGCTCAGGCGGGGCTCTCGGCGGGGGCATCGCCGGCCGCCCTACTCCCTCCAGATAGGTCCGGATCGAGGCCGGATCGGTCAGAGCGGCGATGATTCTCAGGCCACCCGTCGCATGCCGCGCATTCGCTGAGGTCGGAGGAAAACACCCGCGCCAGCAGGGTCGCCCACCGCAGTCGATGGCCGCAGGCCGCAGCGCTCGTCGAGGCGTCTGCCGCCGACGGCTCGGCAACCGGCTGGGCCGGCACGATGAGGTCGCGGGCCCGGGCCCGGGGCGCCAGGACCCCGTGGTAGCGCAGGAGATGAAACCGGGGCGGGGGAACCAGAGCCGCCAGCACCGGCTCCTCGTCGGTGAGCGGATCGGCGGCGGTGTCGTCGAGCAGGCCGCGTTTCGTGCACAAGCGGATGATGCGGCGCGCACTCGTCTCCACGATCTGCTGCACGGCTTGGTCCGACAACGGCGGGGCGGGAACGAAAACCGGAGCGTCCTCCCCATCGACGTAGACCCCACCGAGCATGAGTACGTGGATGTGGGGATTGAGGTTCAGGGAGGAACCGAACCGCTGGACGAAGGTCACCGCGCCTGTGTCATGTCGAAGCGCTTGGAGAGATTGCGCACCTGCAGCAGCGGCGGGGTGGAGGAGGGCGCCGGCGCGCCGCCGGCTCCCGTCGTCATCGGGCTGAGCTCACGGCCACGAGCATAGCCCCGGTGCCGGTCGGCCGCCTACGCTACCCGCGGGAGCTGAGGCCGGCAACTCGGTTTCCGGTATGAGCTGATTCACGGAGCGCTGCAGCTACTCAGCCAGTAGCTCACGAGCCACGTGCTTTCGAGCGGCGTGCGCGTCGGTGTCGCCGATCAGCTCGGCAAGCGTGTCCCGCTGTACGACGCCGGCGTGGAGGAGGTCCCGACACAGTTCGAAGTCCTTCGGCCTTCCAGCCAGGGCCTTGGCCACCCATAGGTCCTCCGGCGAAAGACACCAGGCAACGACACCGGCGGTCGCCGGTGTCGCGAACCGAACGAGTCGCTGCTCCCACCCGAGTGGCAGCAGGGCCGTGGTGACGGAGACGCCATGCGCGTAGAAGCCGAAGGTCTCCTGGAACAGGGATGCTTCGCCGATCGAGCCATCGATGAGATCGGCCTTGCTGCCGTCGACATCCTCTCGCAGCGCGATGTCCGCCTCTACCGAGCGCATCGCTGCCTCGGGAATGTCGTCTTCGATCCAGGCATGAATCGCCTGAGACCCAATGACGATCACCTCGCGCTCCCCCACGACGGCGGCCGCCGCCCTGACCGCATGCTCGAACTGCGCGCGGTTCATCGTTGCATCTCGTCGCGCCGGAACTCCCGATACGCGGTAGCGCGCTCCGATGCACTCAGCACGCCGGCGAACGGAGTGACGTGACGAAGGTCGCGATAGTGCAATCCGGGGTTGACCAGCGCCTCTACGAGTGCATCCGGGGAGCCTTGCAACAGGCGTTCCCATTCGTCGAGGAGGTCGGACGCGCCAGGGTGAAGACCACGCATGCGCAAGAGGTTCGCCTCCGCTCGGCCCAGCGTCTCGGCGGGAGCGGCGCGAAGCCGTTCGGCGATCCGTTCATGCAGGGCCAGGCTCCGGCGGTCTTCCCGCGTCAGGTGCGGAACGAATGACACATGGACGCCGAGACCGACGGCAGAGGCCAGACGCTGGAGCGTACGCAGATTCGGGCGCTTGGTTCCGGTCTCGTAGGCTGCAATCGTCGGTTGCGAGGTGCCGGCCAACTCGGCCAATGCGGCCTGCGTCAGACCGGCGCTGCGCCGCAGGCGGGCAACTAGGTTCATGCCATGAATATATCCGATTGGATATTAAATCGTCCACCTTTGCCGACGGTTCTCCCGCGCGCGCTGATGAACTCTGTTACTCCCACAGGAACAGGACGCCCAGCGCCTGCTCCGGGTGCTCGTAGAGCAGGTCGTAGCCGGCCTTCAGCTCCCGGCCGGGGAGGCGGTGGGTGACAAGCGGCTGCACGCACCTCGCCCGCGGCCATGGCCGCCATCGCCGTCACCTCCTCTGTCGGAGTCATACGTTTTGCGCAGTATTCGATATAAGCCCCTAATCCGAACGCCGGACAGGGCGTGTCAGACGGGCTCGGCGGCGGCGATTAGCAGCTTCCCACCGGCGGCCGAGCGCGGCTGGCGGATGACGATGTCGATATCGCGGCCGAGCGCGGTGAGCAGGCGGAACAGACGCTCGAGAGAATACTCGCCGAAGTCGCCCCTCAGAAGCCGCGACACGTCGGGCTGGGAAAGGCCGAGCAGGCGCCCGGCCTCGGTCTGGGTGATGCCGCGCTGGCGCACGATGGCGTCGATGCGGCTGACCAGCTCCGCCTTGAGCAGGTGGGCGTCGGCCTCGGGGTGGCCGAGGTCGGCGAAGACGTTGCCGCTGCCGCGTTCGACGGTCGAGTCGGATGTGGTCATGGTTCTACCCTCCGCCATGCGTGTTCCGGTAATGCTGCTCGGCCACCCTCAGCCGGCGCCGGACCAGGTCGAGCTCCTGCTTCGGCGTGGCGATCCCCCGCAACTGGCCGTTTCGTCAGTGCTCGGTTCCATCCGAATTGAGGCTTTGAATTGAGGCTTTGAATTGAGGCTTTGTCTGTCTAGATCGGGATGATGACTTCATCGAGGGCGGCATGACTACACTTCTCAGTGTGGCCAATTGTCGGGTGAATTCGATCTCAGACCAGCAAAGGAAGGCGCGGCCCCTGGGTGATCTCCGGCAGCCTCGCTGGTGACAGGGTCGCTTCCGGTCCCCAACAAGGCAAGCGCATCTTAGGTGCTCAGGTACCCTCATACGGGAGACCGTCACGGCTGGATTTACACTTGTCTCGAAACCTCTGGACCTATTATACGAGGTAAAATGAGGCACTTTTTTTGGACTCTCGGTCAAGGCGGACAGCGCACCGCCAGGGTCCGGCAGCTCCCGGAGGATCGTTTGCCCGTCCTTCGACCGAGTTCCCAGTACGGTTTAGTTGTCTGTCGGCCCGTATCCGGATCAATCCGGGGCCTGAGGACCGTTGAGGGGACACCCCTCCGTACGCCCGGCACCGGGAGCGAATCGCGGAGGAGGTCAGGCGGCGAACTCGAGCTGCGGCTGAGGCGGGGCTCTCGGCGGGGGCTTCGCCGGCAGCCCTACCCCCTCCAGATAGGCACGCCGTAAGGGGAAAGGCGGGCCATTGCGCGTTGACCACATCAATCGGATATTGACAGAACGTGGAGATGGTGCTAATGAACTGCACCGGCATCATTCGATCAAGTTGTAGAATACCTGAAGGAGATGTCGTGGATGATAGAGTTGTTACCTGATGTCAGAGATGCACGTATGAAGGCCAGAGAAATTGACCCTGCCCAACGCACGATATGCCCGAGTTGAAAAAGAAAAAATTACGGGCTACCTGCTCTCGACAACGAGTCCCGATGGTCGAGGCAAGGCTAAATTCTTTTTCAGATTCGGCTTTCGAGTGGATCAGTGGCAGAACTTAGCGGATGCATTACGGATTCAGGGAACAAGCCATAAAGTTGTCGAGATTGTAGAAACCGCTTTCGGTCCGCGCTACCATGTAGATGGGATTATTGAGACGCCTGATGGACGCAACCCAAAAATAAAAACGGTTTGGCAGGTGGACATAGGGAGCAACAGCCCCAGGCTCAGAGGTGGACCCCGGAATTCGGACAGCTACGTTAGGTGGATCCAACCCCTCTACGGAAGGACTGGAGACATGGGAAAACGACGTAGCTTCTCCGCCCAATTCAAGGCCAAAGTCGCCTTGGAGGCCCTGGTCGGCGACCAGACCCTGGCCGAGCTCGCTGCCAAGCATCACCTGCACCCCAACGTGATTGCGCAGTGGAAACGGCAGGCCCGGGAGAGCCTGCCGGAGGTGTTCGCCCGCAAGACCTCTTCCCGCGCCGCCGACCACGAGGCCGAGGTCAAGGCGCTGCACGCCAAGATCGGACAGCTGACCGTCGAGAACGATTTTTTGTCTCGCGCCTTCGGCCGTTGAGCCGCGACCGAAGGATAACGATGATCGATCCGGATCATCCCCGGCTCCCTGTCGTGCGCCAGTGCACCTTGGTTGCCCTTTCGCGATCCACCTATTACTACGCGCCTCAAGGGGAGAGTGCCTTCAACCGGCAGGTGATGCGCTGTATCGACGAACAGTTTCTGGCCACGCCCTGGTATGGGTCGCGGCAGATGACCCGTCACCTGCGGCGCCAGGGATATGAAGTCGGCCGCAAGCGGGTGCGTCGATTGATGCGGCAGATGGGGCTGACGGCCATCTACCGCAAGCCACACACGTCGTCGCCGGATGGATCCCATCGGATCTATCCGTATCGGCTTGGACATCTCAGGATTGAGCGGCCGAACCAGGTGTGGTGTGCGGACGTGACCTATATCCCGATGCAGCGGGGTTTTCTTTATCTGGTGGCGATCATGGACTGGGCGACGCGCACGGTGCTTTCGTGGCGGCTGTCGAACACCCAGGACACTGCCTTCTGCCGGGAGGCCTTGCAGGAGGCGCTGGCCCGCTACGGCAGGCCGGAGATCTTCAACACCGACCAGGGCAGCCAGTTTACGAGTCGGGAGTTCACTGAGGTTCTCGAGCAGGCCGGGGTAGCGATCTCGATGGACGGCAAGGGCCGATGGATGGACAACGTCTTCATCGAGCGTCTCTGGCGCTCTCTCAAATACGAGTGTGTCTATCTGCACGACTTCGAGGATGGACGGCAGGCGCGTCGGCACCTTGCCTCCTGGCTTCGCTATTACAACGAAGAGCGGCCTCATTCCAGCCTGGCCGGGGACCGGACGCCGATGGAGGCATACACCGGCCGCAGAGCGGCATGAACGCGGAAGGGAGCGGTGTGGACAATTTGCCAAGGGTGGGTGGACTATCCTACACCCAGCAAAACGGCGATCCTGCAGAGTCGGAAAGGAGGTCTCAGGGAACCCCAAGAACAAGAAGGACAGGGCAGCAAATCAACCACAATGAATCCACCTTAATCCTGCTGCCCGGCTGTCCAAAGAATGGGGTCCACCTCACAACAGCCCCAGGCTCATCACAGCACACCCGCTCGGAGGATGAAAATGTTTAAAGAACATGAACGCATCGTACTTATAAGCGACATCTTGGAGGAGGGGTTGGTGGCTGGTGACGTCGGCACGATTGTGCATATCCATCCGGGGGGAGAAGCCGTTGTGGTGGAGTTCATGGCGCTCGACGGGAATACTGTTGCCATTGCAACAGTGCTGCCATCGCAGGCCCGCCTAGTAACCGACAAGGACATTACCCACGCTCGCAAGATGACGATGACAGATTGATCACTATCGGCGCAGCGTTTGTAACCGCGCCATACTACGCATCGTCAGCAGGGCACCTAAATAGCAGTCCACCGCAGTCCACAGCGCGACGGCAAATCTCCAATGCAGGGTGATACTAGTATGGCCACTTGGTCGCGGCGCAAGGGACTCTTGGGGCTAATCGAGGTGGAAGCCCTCTTCTAGTTCGACTAGTGCGTCTTTGGGGCCGCCCTCCGGTATTTCGACTAACCCCTCGTTGGCTTCCCCCCAGCACTGCGTGGCCTCTTCCGCGAGAAAGTCGTCGAGAGCCGTGGCAATATCCGTCTCGGTCTCAAAGTAGCCGAAGAGGTAGCCTTAATAAATGAGTAAATCCAATGCGTTTGTGCGGATTTCTGTATTGAGTCAATTCGTGATGTCCGATCATGAAGCCTTGGGACTCCCAGAACGTCAGGGCGCTTGGATTGTCGCGGCGTACATTCAAGTCAATCCGATCGATACCCAAGCCGTCGGTGATTTCTGTTACGGCTTGTACAAGGAATGACCCAATGCCCTCCCGGCGTTGCGCAGGAACAACGTAGAAGTCATTGATCTTCGCGCTAGTGCCACTAATTGAAAATGAAACAAATCCAACCGGGGCCCCCTCGCTGAGGCACCAGAAAATCCTTGGCTCCGGAATCTGCAGTTGGCATTGTCTCCAACCAGTAGGCGTCAACCAGTGGCCGAAACCTATCCTCAGCGGAAGGAAGCACCTGCTCGAATTCAAGGCGAACGGTCAAAACTCGTCTCTTCTCATATAAGGCCCATGTCATTTAACAGCTTTCCGGTTTGCGAACCCGAGGCGCAGCGGAGGATTGGACGAAGCCCCAAGCGACATATGTCGCGCAGCGCAAACCGTGTTGATATATGATATGGGATTTAGGCTCCTCCATACATAAAATAGAGCTACTAGAGCCAAACAACGTGCGGCTTAGCGGCGGCGCTCAGGCATCCGCTGTAGCCGATGGTTCGCTTGTTATGTCTCTTCGTGCTTATCGTACGCATAGGCACTCATAAAGCTTCAACTGCAGGGGCCGCTGTGCCGGATCATCGTCCAACATGTGGTTGTCGTTGAAGAGGTCTATGCTGCCAATCATCCACCTGTCGGCTATCGCACGGACAGACGGATCGCGGATTTCCTTGCGCAGGGCTTCCGCAATAGCGCCCCTGCTTACCTTCTCGATCTGCAGTCCCGCGCCCGAGGTCAGGGGCACTTCGGCAAAGGTGCCATCCCCCATATTCTCGAATAGCTGATTTGTCTGGGCTTTCAATTTTTCTCCTGAAGTTTGCTCAATAGGAGCCGTAGTTGTAAGATACGCGAACTTTGTTTAGTTTGCCGCCATAGCGGTGTTCTCGGTAGGTAGCTTCGCGCGGATGTTGAGTGGGACGGAGAGATGCCAGAAAACACCGTCCACCCTCCAGAATCCATCGAGGTCTAACTATGGGCATCGACACCTACACCGTGAACCACTGGAACGAGGCGACGCACGTACACGAGCCATCGATCCTTACCATAGAGCAGAACTTCACCTTCGACGCGCTCGGGTTCGTCGTGTTGCCGCAACTCCTCAGCCAGGCCGAACTGTCCGCGTGCCGCGACAGCGGCGATGGGCTGGGCGATCTCTGCAGCGAGGCCGGCGCCGTCGGACGCTACGTGCGCGAACTGTGCGGCGATGGCTTTCGCCAGGACGGCCCTGCGAGGCACGTCCCTGCCGCCGCAGGAGGGTACGACGAAGCCTCGCTGCCACTGGAAGGCGGGGTGCACACGCTGGACCGGGCGTACATCAACCTGGCGGGGTGGAATGGCCGCAACGCCGACGGAACTCCGCTCACGCGAGCCGGCGGCGCCTGGGAAGAGGTCCGCATCCGGCAGTGCCAGGGGCTGGTGGTGGCCATCGCCCTCACGGACTCCGCAGAAGGCAAGTGCCCGCTGGTGGTCGTGCCCTCCTCGCACAAGAGCGGGCTGCCTGCCCCACCGCTTTCATCCTCCAGCCGCTTCGCCGAGCACCCGGCGCTGGCGGCGGGCGACGTGCTGCTGTGCGCCGCCAGCACGCTGCACGGGATTTGCCCGCAGGGTGATGAAGGCGAGCTACTCGTGGTAAATTTCATCTCGCGCACGGCTCGGCCACAGGGGCCACCTGACCAGCAGGACCAGCAGCCCCTGCCCGCATGGGCCGAAGGGCTGGGCGAGGCCGAGCAAACCGTGCTGGCGGGCGGCGACTCGCGTCGCCTGCTCCTGTCGGACGGCACTGCCACCTGGCTTACCTCCGCCGCCGATGCCGACGCGGCGCAGAGGGCCTCCTCTGCCCTCGAGTTCGAACGCCGAGATGATCATGCCGAGCGCTGGGCGTTTGACACCCAGGGCTTCCTGTTGGTCGAGGGCGTCATGGACGATGATTGGGTCGATGCGGCCGTGGCGGGCATCGACGCCAACCTCGACCGTCTGGTGTACCGGGGCGCAGGCGACAAGCTTGACGGGGACGTGACGCTTGCCGACATCCCTGGGGCGCCGACGATCTCGGGCACGGGCCGGCCGGATCTGAAGGACTTGTTTCAGTTACCGGCGCCGCACAATGCGCCCTTCCTCAAAATGCTGGCGCATCCGGCCGTCATCCAGCGCCTGAACTGGATGATTGGACCAGGGTACAGGGAAACTCAGAACACGGCCCTGTGCCACGTCAAAGGCTCGAGCGGGCAGATGCTGCACTCGGGGAACGCCAACCCGACCTGCATCGGCAAGCACTACGAGATGGTAAACGGGCGCGTGCACACGAGGTCGGGCATCAACGTCGCCTGGCAGCTCACCGACGTCGGGCCCGACGATGGCGGATTTGTCGTAGTGCCGGGCAGTCACAAATCGCACTACCCCTTACCGCATTCGGTGCGGGTCTGCAACGAGCGCGCGCCGATCCGCCACATTCCAATGCGTCGCGGATCTGTTCTCTTCTTTTTGGGAGGGACGGTCTGTCACGGGGCGTACCGCTGGGAGGCTGAGTCACCGAGGCGGACAGCGCTCTTCACGTACGGGCACGACGGCCGGTGCCCTTTTGCATGGCCCTCGAGCAAACTGTGAGCTCTTGGCGCCCAATCCCCGCGGCCTTGATGAAACCCAAACATCTGCGCTGCGCCGTGCTGGCGCTTGCTGCGGCTGCTCCGCTCAATGCCGAGGAATTGCGCTTCGACAACGCCGCCCAGTGGCGCCAGTGGATCTTGCCCCTGGGGATCGTCGAACTGACGCCCCAGGGGGTCGTCCGCCCTTTGCCGGTTCGCAAAAACATCAATGCCGCACTAGATGCCCTAGGCCATGGCGGGGAAGCATAGGTAAAATCAGGCACCTTTTTTGGACTCTCGGTCAAGGCGGACAGCGCACCGCCAGGGTCCGGCAGCTCCCGGAGGATCGTTTGCCCGTCCTTCGACCGAGCTCGCAGTACAGTTTGGTTGCCTGTAGGCCCGTATCCGGATCAATCCGGGGCCTGAGGGACCGTTGAGGGCACCCCCCGCCGTACGCCCGGCGCCGGGAGCGAATCGCGGAGGAGGTCAGGCGGCGAACTCGAACAGCGGCTGCGGCGGGGCTCTCGGCGGGGGCATCGCCGGCAGCCCTACCCCCTCCAGATAGATCCGGATCGAGGTCGGATCGGTCAGGGCGGCGACGATCCGCAGGCGCCGGCCACAGGCCGCGCATTGGCTGAGGTCGGAGGAAAACACCCGCGCCAGCAGGGTCGCCCAGCGCAGTCGATGGCCGCAGGCCGCAGCGCTGGGCGAGGCGTCCTCCGCGGCCGGCTCGGCACCCGGTTGGGCCGGCACGATGCGGTCGCGGGCCCGGGCCCGGGGGGCCAGGACCCCGTGGTAGCGCAGGAGATGAAACCGGGGCGGGGGAACCAGAGCCGCCAGCTTCTCCAGCAGTTCCATCGGCGACAGCAGGAGATGGCGGGTCCCATCCGACCACGGCGTTTTGAGCGCGAAGGAAAGAGGGTCGGCATCGCTCCGGAATCCGCGGCAAGATGTTGTTTCCGGGATTTCCTTCCTCCTCGATAACCTGCTCCAGCTCTTCGCGGATCGCCTGATGTACGGCTGGGTCGCTGTTCGCCCTTTACCAGTAGATATCCGTCCACAATGAACTGCTGCACAGCCTCGTCGTCGAGAAGATGATTGGTTTTGGTCATTCTCAAATCTCCACAGTCAGAAGAGGCCGCCCATGCCATGCCAGCCGGCCTGAACAGGGCGGCATAGCTTCGCCGCTCCCTCAGTAGACGAGGGCCACCGCCTCGGTCACCGTGTCTGTCGTCTCATCGGTTTCCACCTCCATGCGGAGGATGTACATCCCCGGTGGCTGGAGATTGCCGCTCCCGTCAGTCCCATCCCAGACATCCGTCCATTGCCCGCTCGCCCGCTCGCTGACGACCTCCGCCACCTTTCGGCCGGAGAGGTCGAAGAAACCGACCGTTACCGGCACGGATCCGACCATGTTGACGAGGTCATAGTCAATCGTCAACTCGTCGTTGATCCCATCGCCGTTCGGCGTCAGTGCCGGCGACGATAGACGCAGCGCTCCCACCGCCCTGGCTTCGACCTCGGTCAGGGTCACACTCAAGGTGTTGCCATCGATCAGCGGATCGGCGTCGCCTGCGGCCAAGCGCTGGTGCACCTCCCACTCACGCGTGCTGTCGAACACCCGGCCCTCGAACACGGTGCCGTAATGAAACACCTGGGCGCGGAAGATGACCTGGATCGGAATCAGGGAGCTCTGGGGGTCTCGGCGATACGCTCCAGGCAGCGTGATGACGAAACCGCCGGGTCCCAGCTGCGCCATGTCTGTCACATCGAGGGTGTCGATCGCCAGGGGATTCGTCGGCGAGCTCAGGATGATCGTGTCAACACTCGCCGCCTGCACCGGCGTCTCGATCTCGATACTGTCGAAGCCGAGGTCATCCCTTCCGAACTCCGGCAGCAGGGTATATGTGAAGCGCGTCACCTCCCTGGGCAGCACAGCCGCCGGGGAAATCTCGGCTACCAGCTGGCTTACGATCGGCGGCTTGCTGACCGTGAACTCGAGAAAATCGAGTCGGCTGCCGGCATCTGCCGGCCGTTCGGAGAGGAAGTCGGCATTGAACTGCACGAACTGGCGCGGACGCTCCGTCACCAGCTGGGCATTGCGCTCATCGAAGTCCAGTGGCGGCGTCCAGAACTCCCAGTTCCGTGTGTCCGGCGCGATGCCGGCCCGTTCGCCGCCTTCCAGTTTCAGGTACGCCGCTCGCGTCAGCGGTTTACCGGAAGCGTCGAACCGCGACCGCTCCGACCCCCGAAACGTGTGGCGCCAGTAAACGTTGGGATCGTCGTCACTGCCGCTGCGCACGGTCAGCTCGACCTCAGCTCCATCGTCTCGCGAGCCTGACCACGTCAGGCTCCCCAGGCTGGCGGGCTCACCCAGAGGGATGAGGTTGGAGGTGTACGTCGCCGACGGTGCAACGCCAGCGCCGTAGATCTCGAATTCGGCGATTTCCCACCTGCCCGGGATGGTCTCGAGAAAAATGTGGCGGGCGGGTACGTCACCCATGTCGAGCTCGAGCAAGGGAACCGTGTTCTCCAGCATCAGGTGACGCAGATTGAAATTGAAAGGGCCTTCGCGCCAGAAGAAGTTCGTGTCTCTGGTGCCCTCCTTGAGCGGATCGCCGTCACTCGTGCCGATCAGGAATACCTTCAGGACGCGCTCGTCGAAGCGTTTGGTGGTCGGGTACATGCGGATCAGGCGGATCGGAAAGGCGCCACCGAGGTCGAACCAGACCGCCTTGGAGCCCCCCCAACTCGCCTTGGCGCTGTTCGTGGGCAGGTTTCTGGTCTCGTCGTTGCACCGAGAGCCATTCGCCGGGCAGCTCTGGCCGCCCCTGAAGTGGCCGCCGCCGCCGTCGTAGGCCGTCGTCGGATCGCCGTCGAAGATGAAATCCAGCTGCGGTTCGTCCTTGAAGCCATATCCGTCCGAGGACTTGATCCACCCTCCGGTCCGACCCCTCAGGGTCGGCGTCAGATTCACCTCGGGGTCCATCTTCTCGGGGCCGATGGAGCCGTCAGCTGTCTCGATCAGTTGGACGGAGCCGAAGCTGCCCTCGTCTACAGGTGTCCACGGAAGGGAGACGAATTCCACGTCCCACGCATCCGGAAACGCCGGTTCGGGTTGGTCGGCGGCACCACCAAGGCGATAGACGTAGAGGGTGGCGCTGGAGTCCGCGACCCAACCCAGGCAGACGGCGCACAAAATGAGGCACAGGGACGTTCTCATCTCGCTGTTCCTTCACTAGAGAATAGGAAGCATAAGCGACATAGAGATCGCTAGTCTACATTGAAACGAATTTGTGTCGATGGCGGTATTTTGGGCAAGGCGAAGGGTGGTGACCGAGCTGGCAGTCCGACTGCTTCGAGGTAGTGCCTTCAACTGATCGGCCGCATCGATCTCTGCGCACGTATCGCACTTCTATCACATAAAACCCAGACGGTTTCCGACTGTTCCAGTCATGTAGTCGATAGCGAGCCAGACGCCGGAGCAGGTCGCCTCTCCCATGATGAGTCCCAGGAAGAAAGGTTTGATACTGGCGAACAGCGAGCCACCGCCATACTTCAGGATACCCAACTTGAGCAACCAGGCGACGAATGCCGAGAACCAGACGTGGCTGGCCAGGTAACCGACGCAGACGACTAACCCGAGCGGGTGGAGGGGCCACCAGAACCAGCGGTGATTCGCCCACATCAGAAATCCTTCGATAGCGCCGCCGATGCCGGTGAAGATCCAGCCCCGCACGTCAATCTCCGGTTGGCTCTGAAGGATCGGGTTCAGATACTGCCAGGTGTACCCGTTGCTGAGAAAGTTTCCGAGCAGATTGATGCCGCCGTGCTCGTAGCCGAGCGTCATCAACATCCAGGTCCCTCCTGCGAGACTGCACGTGACCGCCAGCAACATGCCCCAGAAGAGACGCCCCTTCGGGCCCTGCACCATCTCCGCGAGCTTGAGGCCGTTGGCGCAGGCGATCATGGGGAAAAGCCTCATTTCCCCCTGCCACCCCATGGCCATATTCAGGGCGACCATCCCCTTGCTCCCGAGCAAGGAGCTGCCCATCCCCGAGATGACGGCGTACGGGGCGACGATCGGCGGTCGCGCCGACGGGATGCCCCCGGCTGCCGTGACCCTCGTCAGCGCAATGTAGTAAACGAGCACCAGGAGAAGGAAGAACGGCAGCGCCACGCCCGGTACTCCGGAAAGCCAGAGCCAGATGGCCAGGAACGCGAGGCTGATCAGAAAACCGCAGAGGGCAGCCCGGTAGGAGAGCAACTCCTCTGCATCGACGCCATCGCGATCTCGATCGGGATGCCAGGCCTTCTCCCACACCAAGCGCAGATGGCCACGGCCGACCCAGAGACCGAACAACACGAAGACGAGGATAGCGCCCACACTCTGATGGTTCATGTCGGGCGTGTTGTAGAACTCGTACTGGCTCAGGACTTCGTCGCCGGCGATTCCCAGCGTTGTGAGCAGCCCACCCTCCAACTTGGCAAACAGGTAGAAGAACCAGACGCTGAAAACGATGCTGTGGTCGACGAGAAAAAAGAAACCGACCCAGGAAAAGCTCAAAGTCAAGAGGACCCCGTGATGTCCTTTGAACAGCTCGAAGCTGCCAAAGCCGTAGGGCCATTCGGGCACCGACGGGAAATAGTGATTGAGACCGGTGAGACTCCAAAGAGTGAACGGCAATGCGAACCCGAGCCAGACGACGGGACTGCGGAAAAACGGCGCGACTCGCGCCAGCGGATCGTCGCCCGACTCGATCATCTGCTGCGGCAGCTGGACCATGGGATAGGCGAGGCGTTCATTCGTCGACCATTGGCGGTGCAGGATCGCGCAGAGACAAAACATCATCACGCTGAGGGCAATGAGGAAGGAAAACCAGGCGACGAACGGCACCAACCACGCCTCCCACGGAATCGACTGACCTGCCGGCAGACCTTCGTAGAGGTGGCGGATGGAGTCGAGATCCTTTGGCGCGATCCACTCAGGAAGATAGGGGTGGATGAAAGAGGCCCAGTTGTTCTCGGGGCTGGCCGAGTAGAAGGGGACGCAAATCGTCGGGATGATGTAGACGAGCAGGTTCTGAGTCGGCACAGTCAGCGCCACGAGCATCATGACGTAGATGAGGACGAGCTCGGCCCGGTTCAGGGCCAGGGGACGGCGGATGAGTCCCAGAAGGGTGTTGATCAAGAAAGTGAAGACGAAGAACAGGAAGACGCCGCCCAGTTGTGAGGCATGAGAGCCCCACTCGGCCGCCCGTACCATGATCATGCCATACGGGGCAACGACGCCGACGAAGACGGACATGATGGCCCCGACGAAGAGGCCCCGGATCGTGAAGGGGGACTTTGTGTCCTTCATTGTGCCGCCTGCTGCATGGTCGGACCGCGCGGCGACCTTTTTGTGGTCACACGTATTTCAGCAGAAACGCTTCGAGCGCATCGGCGAACGGGCCGGTCAGGTTGTGCTCGTGCACCTCGGACCGGATATCGGCCTTGTCCTCGCACCCGTACAGACGGTAGACCTTTCGGGTCAGGCTCTCGATGTCGTCGAGCCCGCTGATGGGCCACCAGTTGTCGGGCAGATTCGCCCGGACCAGCAGCGGTCGCGGGGCCACAGCCGCGTGCAGGTGCTCGACGTCACAGACGTCCAGGATTCCGAACGGAAACGGCGAAACGTCGGCATTCGCGCTGTAGAGCATCTCGGCGAAGTGAACGGCCATCGTGGAGGCGGAGCACATGGGGGCCACGGCGCAGAAGCCGTCGTCCATCCCGCCCGTCAGCCACGTGTCCATCCCACCCTGGCACAGGCCGGAGATGGCGACGCGCGCAGCGTCCACGTCGTCGCGCGACCGCAGGTACTCACCACACCGCGATGCCTCTGCCGAGCGAAGCGCGAGCTGACTGATGCCGACCACATGTCCCATCCCCATCACGAGCGTCATGTTTGCCCTCTTCTTTTCTCCCACCTGCGAGGTTTCGCCGAACGGGGCGTGGTCCGGGATGAGGACGACGTAACCCTGCTTGGCCATACGCTCGGCGAACTTCTGGTACGACGCCTCGAACTTGTCCTGTGGCCACCCGGGGTTCCACATCAGCGCCGGGCTTTTCTCACTGTGCTCTGCGGCAGGGGAGAAGACGAACGACGGGACGGCGTAGTCGTCGTCCACGTACACGTCGACGCGCTCGACGATGACGTCGTCGCCGAGTCGAGTCCGACCGCGGACGAAACTTTCCTTCATCGACGGAAACGCCGGAATGCCGATGACGCGGGGCAGTTCCTCGCGCATTCTCGTCCGGAAAATCTCCCATTCAGCGACCGTGCTGAAATCGCGCGGCAGCGCTCGGGCTTTCTCCATCACCTTCTTCTGAAGCCAGCGGACCGAGTTCACCTTCTGGCCCGGCGGCTCGTCCGCGAAAAACTCAGCCAGATTCTTATCAACGTTCTCCATGACGATCCCTTTCGAGTCAAGCTATCTGCGGTTGTGTGACCGCGATAGCCCGACCGGTGGTGGCGCTCTCGATGAGCGCTTTTTCTACTGCGAGGACGAATCGCGCACGGTCCACGGTGTTGACAGGCAGGTCATCCTCGAGGATACATCGCGTGAAGTCTTCGATTTCTTGTAGATGCCCCATGTAGAGCACATCGTCGCGATGGGGCTCAGCAGGGCTACCACTCGCGGGATACCAGAGCACCTCACGGAAGCGGTCAGCTACATACACACACCCCTCCGGACCGAAAAGCTGGAACTGGAACTTGCTCAGCTGCGGATTCATCACACCATGCTGTACATAGCTGCATGTAGAGCCATCGTCAAAGTGAAATACCGCGGCGAAGGAGTCGATGGGCAAATCCTGCTCGAAGTCGAAATACTTGCCGCCCGAGGCATATACGGCTGTGAGTGGCGCATCATGGATCTTGTGAACGATCAGATCGATGTTGTGGCAGGCCTGACCGGTGAGTGACGCAGCACACTGGCACACGGAGTAAGCCGGGTGTGGCATCAACTGCTTTGCCCGTTCAATTGTTGGTGAGTACTCGAAACAGAACCCCAACTGGAATTTCACCCCGGCTTCGTGAACAGCATGCACCAGTTTGTCCGCTTCCGCGAGCGTGCGGGCGATAGGCTTTTCGATGAACATGTGCTTCCCCGCCCGGGCAGCCGCTATGCCAAGTGCGGGATGGTGTAATTCTCCCGTCTGGATCATGACCGCATCGATCTCCGGATCGTCGAAGATCCGCTGAGCATCCGCTGTTGCGTACTTCCCACCAAACTGTTCGAGGAAGTCTTCAGCACGGTCGAGCGCAGTGTCAGATTCTCAGGCGACCGCCACAGGCCGCGCATTCGCTGAGGTCGGAGGAAAACACCCGCGCCAGCAGGGTCCCCCACCGCAGTCGATGGCCGCAGGACGCAGCGCTCGCCGAGCCGTCCGCCGCCGCCGGCTCGGCACCCGGTTGGGCCGGCACGATGCGGTCGCGGGCCCGGGCCCGGGGGGCCAGGACCCCGTGGTAGCGCAGGAGATGAAACCGGGGCGGGGGAACCAGAGCCGCCAGCTTCTCCAGCAGTTCCATCGGCGACAGCAGGAGAGGGCGGGTCCCATCCGACCACGGCGTTTTGAGCGCCAAGGAAAGAGGGTCGGCATCGACGAGGCGCAGACGCCCTCCCGCCAGGGCCGGCCGGGCCACGTAGCGGCACAAGCGTTCGAGCCCCCGCCGGTCAGGGCCTGCGATCCGCGTTGCCGCATGCAGCCAAAAGCCGCGCGAAGCAAAGCACAAGGGCGCCGTACGCACCCCGGTGGCCGGATCTTTCAGGACCCGGCGCAGGGCGTTGGCCGGCGCGTGCCCCGGTGGCGGTGATCCCTCGCACCGAAGCCGCGGTGAGAGCCGCCAGCACCGGCTCCTCGTCGGTGAGCGGATCCGCTGCGGTGTCGTCGAGCAGGCCGCGTTTCGTGCACCAGCGGATGATGCGGCGCGCACTCGTCTCCACGATCTGCTGAACGGCTTGGTCGGACAACGGCGGGGCCGGAACGGAAACCGGAGCGTCCTCCCCATCGACGTAGACCCCGTCGAGCATGAGCACGTGTACGTGGGGATTGAGGTTCAGGGAGGAACCGAATCTTTGGACGAAGGTCACCGAGCCCCACCGCGCGCGGTCATGGCCCATGGCCTGCGCCTGACGCCGATACCAACGGCCCACCACGCGCAGAAACACGGGGCCAGATCGATTACACTAGCTCGCCCGAGGTGGTATCGAGCGACTTCGTCGGCAATGAGAGAAGCGGCATCGTCGACTCGGGGGCGACCATTACCCAGGGCAAGCGCTGCGTGCTGTACGTGTGGTACCCGACAACGAGTACGGCTACAGCGCCCAGGTGATCCGCATCCTGCAGCACATATCCGGTCTCGAACTGCCCTATTTCCCCAAGTAATCCAATAGCTAGGACAGCTCTCCATGCGAGAAAAGCGAGAAGCCAAATACCGGGTCGGCGTCATTGGCTGCGGACGGGCCGGCACCAGTCGGGCCCGGCCTTTGATGTGCACCCCTTGTGCGAGGTGGTGGCCATTGCCGATACGGATGCGGAAAATCTGGCGCTGGGTTGCCGCCGCTTCGGGGTGCCCGGCTACGCCACCTACGAGGAGATGTTGGCACGCGAGTCGATCGATATCGCCATGCCAGTGCTGCCGGTGGGAGCCAACGCCGGAGCAGTAGTGGCCGCGGCCCAGGCCGGGGTCAAGGCCATCTTTTGCGAAAAACCGCTGACGGCCCGGCTGTCCGCAGCCGACCGCATGGTGGAGAGCTGCCAGCGGCGGGGCGTGTATCTGGCCTCGGGCGTCATGGTGTCGAGCCATCCAGACTACCGCCGGGCCTGCGAGTTGGCCGCGCGCGGGGGGGGGGGGGCGATTGGCCAAGTGCAGGGCATCAATCTGTACGACGGCAACGGCCAGGGTGGCTGCCACGGTTTGAACTTGGCGCGCAAGTTCGCCGCCAGGGCGCCGGCGGAGTGGGTCGTCGGCCGGGTCGAGGGCGATCCCCATAGCGATCACGAGGAACCCTACGAGGAAGGAGCCACTGGTTTCGGCGGCGTGGGCGGGTACATTCGCTTTGACAATGGCATAGAGTGCTTCAGCAGCTTCCCGGGCCCGGCCTGGCGCGGCCTCGAGGTGGTGGGCAGCGAGGGACTGATCTGCAATTGGAACAATACGGCCCTAGGTTTGCGCCTGTTCAAGCACAGCGGTCGAGGGGCCCCTTTGGTCGAGGTGGAAGGGGTGTTCGAGCAATACACCGAGGAGGAGAGGGGGTACGACGACGAGGGCTGGCAGGATTCCGGGCCGGTGATGCGGGCCATTGTCGAGGATATCGTCCGCGTCCTCGAAGAAGGCGGAGACTTGGCAATCACCAGCGGCGACGATTTGCGCCATGCCCTGGAGTTGGCCGTGGCCCTGCGCCAATCGCACCGGCAGGGCGGCGCCCGGGTGTCCCTGCCCTTGGCGGATCGCTCCCTGGTGATGTACCCGGAAAAGATGCGCTGGAACTACAAGAAAGACCTCATGGGTCGAGCCGCCTATATGGCGCAGATGGCGCGCCAGGTCGAGGAGGGCACCTGAGAAGCTCTGGCGAAAGCGGTTAGTGCATGATCAGGTGGTGAGCAGCTTTGCCAGTTCGGGCAAGACATCCTCGGCAAGACCCTCGACAAACCAGTCCTGTGCATGCATGAAGGCCGGTCTTTCTGGAGCCACAACGACGATTTGGAGGGCGTTGTCACGGGCATAGTCCAGCAGACCGTTATTTGCATCCATCGACACGCCTGCAACCAAAGCTACCTGACCTTCCTCGATCCAAGCCCAGCCCTCGTCTGAGCTTTTAAAGTACTTGGGTTCGTTTATATGCACTTTTTGGCTACCGGCCCATTCGTGCAGCCCGTCAAAATTGCCCGTAATGATATGCTTCAGTATTCCGTGTTTCTCCAATTGTGCAAGAGCCGCATGGGCTTCGGTGGGGCTGGCTGTCATAAAGCGGGTATAGAATGTTCCAAGTACTATAGCCGTCTCACGAGGTCGGTGTATTATCCAATCGGCAACAGCACCGGGAAAACGGTAATTGTCGATGGGGAATTGCTCCTGCAGTCCACCTTTCCCGTCAAACGCGGGAATACCTGCCGCGGCCGATAACCCAGCGCCCGTGAACGCCACTAGTGGCTTGCCCTGAATGCGACGCGCAAGTTCCGCCACGTCAACAGCCTCAGCCTGTTCAGGGGCTTGCTCTGGACTTACGGGGTAGTAGCCCCTCCTGCGTTCCGATCGTGCCCGCAAGGAGTTCCTAAAAATGGCGGGATCGTCGTGTGAGAGTAACAAATGAGTTGCGACCGTTCCATCGCGCGTTGGTTGGGAGAAAAACTCCAACTTAAACTCCTCCCAGACAGCTTCGAGGCGATTTTCCTGGCGCAATGTAGCAGACCACAGACCATCCATGATAGTCTGTCGCAGAGCACTAATCTCGGCAATCATCTCCTCCTGCTCGTGTTCGCAAGAATGGGCTACCAGGAGGTTTGCCAAGTCAACCTGGCCTTCGCTGGAGATAGCAAACTCGCCATAGAAGCCGAAAAATCCCGATGGTCCTCCAAAATTGAAATCCATTCCATAGAAGCCCCCAGTTTGTTCTTTGTACCACTCCAACTGCTCTGAGGTTATTTGAGTCAGCCTGATCATACGCCTCCAACCTTCATGCTCGATAGCATCTATCAGTTCTCTAAGAGGGCGGACAGGGTACTTGCCTCGGGACGAGTACCGAGCTTTTCGCTAGTCGTCTGCCGGGGCCCGCGTGGAATACCGTGGCGTCCAAAGGTGCTCTAATCAGTAGTCCCGCAGGGCGCCGTCGGGTCCAATCACCGGCGACCGGGTATAGGGCACAGGCGGATAGTGCGGGAACGCTTCGTCGTTCAGTTCAATTCCAATGCCGGGAGTCTGCGGCACAATCAGGAAACCGCCCTCGCGTCGCAGTGGCATCTCGACCAGATCCCGTTTCGGGGCATCGTACTCGTCCCGCGGGTACTCCTGGATGGCGACGTTGTGGATGGCGGCGTCGAGTTGCACGCACGCCGCGGTCAGGACGCAACTCAGAGGGTTGTGCGGGGCGACTCCCACGTAGCTTGCTTCGGCAAGCGCCGCGATCTTTTTGCAATTCGTGACTCCACCGGCGAGCGACAGGTCCGGCCGGATGTACGAGGCCCCCTTGTGGGCCAGCAACTCGCGGAACTGGTAGGTGGTGTAGAGCCGCTCGCCCATGGCCACGGGCACCGGCATATTTGCCGCGATATGGCCCCACGCGTCCATGTTCTCGGGCTCGATGGGATCCTCGAAAAAAAACAGGCCATAGGGCTCAAGGGCCTTGGCCACCTCGATGGCCTCCGGCGGCGTGAGGCGGTTGACCACGTCGACCATGAGATCGATCTCGTCACCCACGGCGTCGCGGACCGCCTGCAAGGTAGCCGCGGCGTGCTTAGCCATGCCGCGGAACGACAGTTGTTCTAGGCTTGTGCCCTCGCCGGACGCAAAGGCCCCGAACGGATAGAGGCGCAGGGCTGTGTAGCCGGCCTCGACCATGCTCCGGGCGTCTGCGGCCAACTCCGCCGGGGTATCGCCCTGCAGATGGGAGTACACGCGCACGCGCTCCCGCGTAGGACCGCCTAGCAGCGAATGGACGGGTAGCTCGGCTACCTTGCCCTTGATGTCCCATAGCGCGATGTCGATTGCACCGATCGCGGCCATGGTGTCTGCGCCGCCGCGAAACACGCAGCGGCGGAACATGTGCTGCCAGTTGCGCTCAATGTGGAGGGGATCCTTGCCGATCAGGTACTCGGCGCAGTAATCCACCGCCGCAATGGGCGCAAACGACGTGCCGCTGGTGCCGCTTGCGGGGTGCAACTCGCCGACCCCCGCTATGCCCTCGTCAGTGTGCACCCGCACGTAGATAAAGCGGCTGGCCCGCAGGGTCTCGATCTTCGTGACTTTCATAGCGATTTGTCGAAGTCGCTGCAGACGATGGCGATGTCGACGACGGTGTGAGTTTGTTTGATCATGTTCGCCTACCTCCTCTTTGGTCGAACGAGCCCCGAGGCGCTGGCGCAGCCCGGCTCATCGCATCCGGGAGTCGGACATCCACATGTCAGGGTTCCGGCCGATGGCGTCTTTGACAGGTTGTGTCAGGCGCTCTAACTCGGCCATCGTAGCTGCGTCGAGCTCCAACGAAAGCGTCGGCAGGTTGGTCTCCAGTTCGTCCGCATCCCGGGCGCCGACCAGGAAGGATGTCACTCCCCTCTGCTGTCTCACCCAGGCGAGTGCCACGCTCGCCATCGGGGCGCCAACCTGGCGGCTCAACTCGCGAATGCCGGAGATGGCGCTGAAAACAGCTGCCTCGCATCCCGGCTCGCCGTGTCCGGCCTGCGCGCGGGAGCTCGCATACCATCGCGTCCGGGCCAGCCCCTCCGGAACCTCGTCAGCCGTCGCATACCTTCCCGTCAGCAGCCCCTGCGCCAGCGGACTGTAGCATATCAACCCGATCGCGCTCTCGCGGCAGAGCGGCAGGATTTCAAACTCGATTGCCCGCCACAGAAGGCTGAAGGGCAGCTGGTTCGTCTCCGGCCGGCCAACCTCGATCAGATCGGACAGGTCGCCGACGGCGAAGTTCGCGACACCGAGCGCGCGCACCTTGCCCTCCCTCACCAGATCCTCGAGCGCGCGCCAGGACGTGTCGATCGGGATGTCGTGATTTGGCCAGTGGATCTGGTACAGGTCGATGTAGTCCGTATTCAGATTTTTGAGGCTCTCCTCGCAGGCGGACGCGATCCCTTCCGCAGTCAGGTGGTTCGGGGCTACCTTGGTTGCGATCACCGCCTGCTGGCGCCTCCCTTCCAGACCACGTGCGAGAACACGCTCGGACTCACCCTTCTCGTATGCCTCTGCCGTGTCGAAGAGGTTGATGCCCGCGTCCAGTGCGGCGCGCACCGTCGCAATCGATTGATCGTCGTCCTGATCGCCCCAGATCGAGCCGCCCGCGAAGGGCCAGCAACCCAGACCCATCACCGAGACTTCGATACCCAAATTGCCCAGCCTCCGGTATTCCACTTCACTCCTTCATGTGATCAAAGCTCGTTGAGGCCTGTCAGGCTGTCAGTCCTGAGTGCCACAGCCTGTGAAAACGCCCCGACCTCAGCAGAAGATCTAAGACGCACAAATCGTATGTGGTTCCAAGACGATTCAGTAGTATATGCCAGCATACTGCGACGCGTGCGCCGGTGCTGCGTGACAATCCACCATAGCAGCGAATCCTCCTTGCGCCAGACCATGAGCTGGGGCCAGAAACGCTCGTAGTTTGTCCCCCAAAGCGGCTCCTGCGACCGCCAGCGACGCCACGAATCGAATCAGCATTCGCCAGATGAGTGGAACCATGGGCAAATCCAGCCAGCGATCGTCTCCAGGCGTGGCCAGAAAATGCGTTGTGAAAATTGCATGTAGGAGCCGGCCACAACCCATCCATCACCACGGGTTGCTTCGCCTATTCTCCGTTCGAGTTCCTCGGGGTTTGTGTCGCTCAGAGCAACCCAGCCAGGTTGCCAATTGAGCGCGTCCAACTCCACCAAGGGGACGCCGAGGGCGGCCGACAGCTGCGCTCCCAAGGTGCTTTTTCCAGCGCAGCTATTCCCAACTATGTGAATCCTGTGGCCGGTCGGTAAGCCAGTGTGCGTCACTCGAACTGCCGTTCGCTCTGGCGGACCACCTTGCCTTTGCCTCGAATGATATCCCGGCGCTTCCAGGTCTGGACGGCGCGACAGATCCAGTCGCTCTCACCGAGGAGTCGCCGTAGCTGGTCTTTCGTGAACCACTCATGCCGATCGCGGGCCAGTTGGTCAGGAGGCAATGTTTCATCGGAGTAGCCGTACAGTCGGCAGACACCGTCTTTCGTTTCAACATCCTCGATGTAGGACATCCACGGGATGTCCAGTCCGAGCTGTGTCTTTGTGAGTTCCTGCAGAGAGCCGATCCGCGCGCCGATATCCCAGCCAACCCCTTCCTCTTCCCAGCCTTCTCCCCCCGGCAGTTCCCAGCGGTCGTGCTCGTCGTCATGCAGCATCAGGTATCTCGATTCCTGACCGGACGGATGCTCTATTAGAAGGCGCGTCGTCGTGATCGGTTTGTCAAAACAGACGGGGATGAGACGCTTGCCGGCATCACTCAGGGCGTCGAGGGCTGCCGGGCTATACGGATAGTAGCCAGCAGCTGGAGGCGCGTCGACTGCACAATACTTGTTGAAGATTCCGCACCGATCTTCCGAGGAAGTGCCGCTCGGCGCTTTGTGCCAGGTGTGCTCGTTTACGAGCAGCAGGTCTCCGGCCTTGAGTTCGGGATCGAAGTATAGGTAAAATGAGGCACCTTTTTTGGACTCTCGGTCAAGGCGCTGAGCGTACCGCAAGGGTCTGGCAACTCCCCTGAGGATCGTTGCCAGTCCTTCGACCGAGCTCGCAGTAGTTTGGTTGCCTGTCGGCCCGTATCCGGATCAATCCGGGGCCTGAGGGACCGTTGAGGGCACACCCAGCCGTACCCGGCGACGGCCACGGGTCGAGAAGGCAGGTCAGGCGGCGAACTCGAACAGCGGCTCAGGCGGGGGCATCGCCGGCAGCCCTACCCCCTCCAGACAGGTCCGGATCGAAGCCGGATCGGTCAGGGCGGCGATGATTCTCAGGCGACCGCCACAGGCAGCGCATTCGCTGAGGTCGGAGGAAAACACCCGCGCCAGCAGGGTCGCCCACCGCCGCCGATGGCCGCAGGACGCAGCGCTCGCCGAGCCGTCCGCCGCCGCCGGCTCGGCAACCGGTTGGGCCGGCACGATGAGGTCGCGGATCTGGGCCCGGGGCGCCAGGACCCCGTGGTTGCGCAGGAGATGAAACCGGGGCGGGAGAACCAGAGCCGCCAGCTTCTCCAGCAGTTTCATCGGAGAGAGCAGGAGATGGGGGTCCCATCCGACCACGGCGTTTTGAGCCTCTGTAGCTCAAATGATAGAGCATCGGCGTCGCAGTCGAAGGTTACCCGGGTTCGAATCCCATTGACTAAGAAACAGCGACACGGCCCTATTTGCTAACCGATTCCCGTTTCAGAGATCCCCAGGTAGTCGGCCCGGCACTGGAATCATCAATGCAGCAATCACCAAAGTATTCGACTATGATCCAATATCCCGAGTTTGTTGCATCACCCATATGATCTCCGTGGTCCGCCACCAGCTCACCTCCCTCCAAACCCCAAATGCCCTGAAGTCCTCCCCCCTCGCCGTCAAAAAATAAAATTGATAGACCGATAGTGTGGCCCTCTTCCTGTACGTGTACAAAATCTTCTCGTGAAGGTTCGTCAGGAGAAGGGTGTCTTAGCTGATTGTTACGGTTTCGGTGGTTGTTTTTAGGTTTTCTCGGTACTGCTGAAAGACCCGGTCAAGCGTTCCATTGTACAAGGCGCAGCGCAGGGCCAGAATGGCGTTGCTGTTTTCCTTATACCACCAAGCGCCCGACCGTTTCAGACGAACGTGGCCGATGAAGCGATGCGCCGATTCGATCGCCCCCGACCCGATCGGGTATCCGCCCTTGCGATGGCTGCCGAAATCGACCTGGTGCAGTCGCTTTTGCAGGTAGGTCAAGGCCGTGCCGATGGCCTCTCCGGCCTCTTCCGAGAGCGGCTGCATGCGCTGCAGACCCCAGACCACGCCGCTGCCCTCGCCGCAGAACAGGCGCGCCAGGGTCGCTTCCAGCCAATGGGCAGCACGCGCCGCATCGGCGCCGTATTGGGCCTCGGCCACCGCGTGCAGGTAGCTGCTGCAATGGTAGTAGTCGAGGATCTGACGGGCGCTCGGGAACAGCTCTTCCACCCACTTCCAGATCCACGGAGCGCCATCTCCGATGGCACACAAGCGCACCTGATCCTCCGGGATCAGCCCCGCCTCCTTGACCTGGCGCAAGGCCGCGCCGAAGGCCTGTTCGTTGCCCATCTGGTGCCAGGAGATCAGCTGCTCGATGCGCTCATCGTCTATCAGGTAGAAGCGAAAGCCCTTGGCTTCGTGGTATTCCCCCTGCCAACGCCTTCGCCGAGCCCGGCTCTTCTTGCGTCCGGGACGGGTGCCTTTGGCGGTCTGGGGACGACTGGGCACGTCGGCCGCGTCGATGGCCAACACCACGATCGGCCGCCACTTGCGACCGGCGGCGGCTTGCGCAATGCGATCCTGGATATCGGCCGCGTCCGGACACACCTGCAGCACGTCCAACGACCCGGTCTGTTGCAGCACCTCGTGAATCACACAATCGCTCATCGACGCGTCGGTGAGCTCGTCCAACAGTTCGGCGGCGCGCCGGTGGGGCATCTCCAGCCCCAGCTTGACCCCGGCCTGCTGCACGTCCCACTGCTTGCGCTGCGCCGACAGGCCCAGGGCCTCGTCCAGCGGATAGAACCCGTGGTGACAGCCAACGCAGTAGAAATAGGGACGCTCCAAGGTCACCGGCCCGAGCAGCGTCTCCACCGTGCGCGAGCGAGACGGGCGCGCTCGCAGCAGGCCTTTGCACTTGGGGCAGGCCGCCTCTTCCTGGGCCAGGAAATGGCCGTGGCGGCGTTCGACGAAGGCTTCCACCAAGGCCGCGGTGAGCCCGGAGCGCTCTTGAGACATCGCCGCGGTGATCTCCATCAACGTCGGCGCACAAGATCCGCGCTCGCTCATTTGCGTCTCCACCCGATCCAGCCATTGGTCCAAGGCTTCATGCGCCCGGCTTCGAAAGCGGTCCTGACTCTGCCGCTCCTGAAAAACTTCCAGAGAGAGAATCGCACTCATCGCTCCCCTTCTTTCTGAAATCAGGGGAGCGCGCCGCAGGGGATGCGGAAAAAGAAAGCAACTTACTGTAAAATATACACATACGCACCTGAATTGCGCTATAACAATTACTTAAGACGCCCAGTCAATCAGCAACGGTTTTTCTGCGATGTTGCCATGTTCCCCAAATGGAGCGTGCAGATGAAAAAAAAGCCTTGGTTGTTCAATGCCGCTCTGGTTTTTGTCTATGTCTTGTTCACGCAGGATAGCTTCGCCCAGAAATATACCCGATGGGGTTTGCCAGAAGGTTCCCTCGCCCGCTTGGGTAAAGGCCGGATCGGTCAAATTTTGTATTCGCCCGATGGCACGCTGCTGGCAGTGAACAGTGGCGTCGGTGTCTGGCTATACGATGCTGAAACCGGCAGCGAAATTGCCTTGCTCGCAGAAGCACACACGGACCCAATCAGCCCACCCCCAGATGACATCCCAAGACTCGTAAATGGATATTACAGGGAGTTTTTAAATTCTTTGTCCTTTTCGCCTGATGGGTTCACCTTGGCTCGTGTCAGTGAAATAGGGAATATCCAATTGTGGGATGTGGTCAGCGGCAAACTCAAGACGACCCTCGCAGATCATGAATGGCGAAATCCATTCCGTGTCCCTTTCTCCGGATGGGTCCACCCTGGCAAGTAGCAATTGGGAGAAGATTCGGTTGTGGGATTTAGTGAACGGACAACCCCGGGGGAACCTCGAAGGGCATAAGAACCGGATTTATTCGGCTTCTTTTTCGCCTGATGGTCATACTTTGGTCAGTGGCAGCAGCGACGACACGATTCTGTTGTGGGATATGAAGCAATACTTCACCCCCTCCAGTCCGACTGCGATTCAGGCTTCGCCGCCGGTGCCAACCCATACAGTGCTGCTGGCCAACTTCCCAAATCCCTTTAACCCAGATACCTATATCCCCTATCAACTTCACGTTCCAGCTCTGATTCGCCTGAGCATCTACGACGTTCGGGGGGCTTTGGTCCGGGAAATGGATCTGGGCTACCGGGCGGCGGGTCAGTACCTGACGACTGCCGATGCCGCCTACTGGGATGGCCGCGACCATCGTGGTGAGCCCGTCGCAAGTGGCGTGTATTTGTACCGGTTGCAGGCCGGGCGGGTCGTCCACGTGCGCAAAATGGTCGTCGTCAGATAAGGAATGATAATCGCCAGCTGAGGAGCTGGGTCCTGTCCTGGGAAGGATTGAAAACTTAGCCACTCGTCAGGCAGGAGTTCGGTTTGGCCAATGAGAGCGGATTCTCCTGTGAGGAAACCAGCATGAAATTCAGCGAGCAACAACTGGAGCAGTACCGCACTCACGGATACGTCATCTTCGACTGTCCGTTCCCCGAGAGACTCACCGAGGAATGCATGGCCGCGGTCGAACAGACTTCCCAGGATCCATCGGAGGGGCCCGCGGACGGCGGCAAGAGGAATCACTTCTACCTGCGGCCGCAGGTGGATGACTCGTACTGGTGCTCTCTCGATCACTCCCTGCCGTTCCTGAAGATCATCCTGCACCCGGAAATCATCGAGCTCGGCCGCCAACTGAACGGGGTCGGCGATATCTACCTGCGCAACGGGGGAATCAACGAGCAGGCCCCGAACCGCTCGGTGTGGTGGCACATCGACCACGGTCCGGGGATGGGCGGAGTTCATGCATTACTTCTCCGGGGCGTCGCGCGCGAACGGGTGTCTGCGCATCGTCCCGGGCAGTCACACCGGGCCGCGCACTTCACTCGAGGAGAAGGTCGCCAGGCTCAGGGACGAGCGGGGAACTCCGGTTTCGCCTAATGAGGACGGCTGGGAGGACGTCGAGCTCGACGAGGAGATTTCCCTGGAGGTGGAACCTCACCAGATGATCGTGCGCCATGCGTGGCTGCTTCACTCGACCTGGCTCAACCGCACCAGCGAGTGCCGGTACATGAGCCACTGGCTGTTCCATCCGCACACGATCGACAACCACCGCTTCACCTGGGGGGACTACCTGACGCAGGAGCTTCTCGATTCGCTGAGCCCCGAGCAGCGGGAGGTGTTGTGGCTGGATCGCGAATTCGAAGTCGATCCGGCGTACGATCAGGAGCGGTCGCGCGAGCTGGGGCGAGTGAAGTGGGGAGTCGTCTGAGCAGGGGGGGCGCTCACGCTGGCGCGCCAACGCGCTCGGCCCGTTCCCACTCATCGACCAGCTCGACCATGTCCGCGTCTCCGCGGATCGCGTCAAAGGCGGAGAGCTTGCCGAACCAACTCCGGCCCTGGCCGTTGGCCACGAGTTGGCCGTAGATGCTGCGCAGCCGCTCCTTCCCCTCCGCCACCCGCCCCAGGGCGACGAGTCCGGCCGCCAGGTAGATGTCGCCGCGGTTGGCGAGCCGACCGCCCAGTTCCTCCTCGTTGCGCAAATAGCGCAGCGCCTCCGAGTTATGGCCGGTTTCGCAGGTGGATTGTCCGGCAAAGAGGACCCGGAAACCCCACGGCAGGAAACCCTGCAGCCGGTTCGCAGACGGGCCTGAACGCCCCCGTTCCGCCATTGCGCCCGGTAGGACAGACAGCAGCACAACCGACCGGGTGAAGAAGTTATTTAGAACTCAAAAAAGAAGACTTACCAAAGTCCTCAACAGAGATGCGAGTCTCCGAGATTACATAAGAAATCAAGCCTTAGTGCCGATAAATGGTCAAAACCATATTTCCTAAGGTGTGGACCGGATCACCCTGCTCACCCCACATCCGGGTACCCATTTCCCATTGGATGAGGCAGCTGGCAATACCGATTTCCCCGTTTACCTGACCGCCCTGGAAGTGGCCACAACCTCCCTTCGTCGCGTCGTAAGCGAAAGCAGGGTCGAGCTGTGAAGCTGAAAGAGGTATTGGCCAGACGGCTCGCCGCAGAAATCGAATCCGAGCTTGCGAGCCTGTCCACTTTGGGCGAGGAACTCCCAATGCCCCACAACAGGACGACATCTATTCCCTGCGGGCTCGCGGCTCGATTCTGCACGATTTCTACAACGGCGTTGAACGCGTCTTTCTGCGCATCGCGCGCGAGCTCAACGGCGGTGTTCCGCGAGGGGACCAGTGGCACCGGGACCTGGTCGATGACATGACGCTCGACATCCCCGAGGTCCGACCGGCTGTTATCGACCGGGATCTTGCCAGGACGCTCGGCGAGTACCTTCGGTTTCGGCATGTGTTCCGCAATGTCTACGGCGGCGTGTTGGAAGCGGAGCGAATGTCGTCCCTGGAACGCCGAATCACCCGCTAGCCATCCGCCGAATCACCCTCTGATCCTCCGCCGAATCACCTGCTGATAACCCGCCGAATCACCCGTTGGGGCTTGCGTTGCGAGCTTGGCCGGGCTACTGTACTCCCGAACGCCTTGCTTGCCGGCAAACCCATGACATACCTGCCACGAATCGTCGATGCCGAACTTGCGGAGCTGCTTGGAGTCACCGGTGCGGTCCTTGTGGAAGGGCCCAAGGCATCCGGGAAGACGGCTACCGCGATGCAGGCGGCTCGAAGCGAGGTGCTGCTGGACGTCGACGACAACGCCCGCCGCATGATCGGCGCGGATCCGGCGGCCGTATTGGACGGAGACACACCGCGACTGATTGACGAGTGGCAACTCGAACCCGCTATCTGGAACCATGTGCGCAGGACCGTCGACCGGCGCTCGGGACCGGGCCAGTTCATTCTCACCGGTTCGGCGGTTCCCGCCGACGACATCACCCGCCACACCGGCGCCGGCCGTTTCGCCCGGCTGCGCATGCGCCCGATGTCGCTGTACGAGACCGGACAATCCACCGGGGAGCTCTCCCTGCAGCGGCTCCTGGACGGCTCCGAACAGCGGGCGAAGCAATCCGAGCTGCCGATCGCGACCGTCGCCGAGCTTGTATGCGCCGGCGGCTGGCCGGCCAACATCGGCAAGGCCCTGCCGCAGACCTTGCGCGCGAATCGCGCCTACCTCGACGAAATACGCCGCACCGACGTATCGACGGTCAGCGGAAAAACACGGGATCCGGTCAAGGTGGAACGCCTGCTGCGGTCGCTGGCGCGCAACACTGCTACACCGGTGGCCATGTCGAAGCTGACCGCCGAGGTCGGCGACAACAGCGCCCCCCTGAAGGCGGACACGGTTGCCGCGTACCTCGACGCCCTGGACCGGCTCATGGTGGTGGAAAACCAGCCGGCATGGTCGCCTCACCTGCGATCCCGCACGACCCTTCGGGAAGCGCCCGTCAGGCACTTCGTCGATCCTTCGCTGGCCGTTGCGGCGTTGCGAGCCACGCCCGCCCGCCTGACGGCCGACCTGGAGTTCCTCGGTCTTCTGTTCGAGTCCATGGTCATCCGCGACCTGCGAGTGTACGCCCAGGCCGCAGACGCGCAGGTGTTCCACTACCGGGAAAAGGAGGGGCTGGAAGTGGACGCCATTGTCGAGGCCGCGGATGGGCGCTGGGCGGCGTTCGAGATCAAGCTGGGCGAACGCTGGGTGGAAGAAGGCGCGAAGAACCTTCGCAAGCTGGCCGGCCGGATGGAGCACAGCGACCGCGACAGGCCGTCAGCCCTCGCGGTGATCGTGCCGAATGGGTACGGTACCGCCGGAACCGGGGACGTGGGAGTGATCCCCATCGGCGCGCTGGGACCCTGACGGTTTCCACCGGATGGCCGGCGCGATCCGTGGCATATGGCAGGTTGGCCGCCCGATAGCAGACCTTGTTAACCACGCTGGATAAAGGGAACACCAATGGAGAACGAGCCTCAGCCCCTGAACGACCGCCTCGGAGAATTGCTGGACCAACACGAGGCCCTGTACGGAGTGATCTGCCGCGACGCCACCCTCACCGATATCGAGTTGATGGCGCAGGCCGGCTACCACGTCGTCTGGCTCGACATGGAGCACGGCCCCCAGTCCACGGCGGAGACCCTGCGGCTGGGCCGGACCATCACCCACCTCGGCATGGTGCCGCTCGTGCGCATGCCGGAGCTGTCGCGCACCCAGGTGCAGCGCCTGCTCGACGGGGGCATACAGGTCCTGGCACTGCCCGACGTGCGCAACGCCGGCGAGGCTGCCCGCTTCGTCGAGCTGGGCAAGTACCCACCCCTGGGGCAGCGCGGCGTCTCCAGCTCCAGCGCCGGCACGGACTTCACCATGGGTCCGGACCCGCGGCAGAGACTGCGCGAGGCCAATGACGCCACCCATCTGATGGTGATGATCGAGAGCGACGAGGCCTGCGAAGCACTGGACGGGATCCTGGCGGTCGAAGGCATCGACATAGTCACCGTCGGCCCGATGGACTGGGCCGTCGGTCTCGGGCTCTTCGGTGACGAGGCCAAGGCGCTCCAGGCCCCGAAGATCGAGCGGGTGTTCCGAGCCGCGGCCGCGGCCGGCAAGATCACCACGGCCGGCGCATTCAGCATCGAAGAGGCGGGGTACTACCGCGACCTCGGCGTCCGGGTCTTCTTCGTCGGGGTCGACCTGGTCCTCAAACGCCAGGCCCTGACGCAAACGCTGTCTCGATTTCAGGACGCGCTCGGGACCTGCTGACCGGCGGCGGTGTGAGCGGGGGCATGGGAGACATGGACAAGGCCAACCGAGGACAGGTCGATTTCCGGTCCTGACACATTTCGTCGTCGACTGTCACTCGAAAGGTGAGGGATGAAACTCGGCGTGATTTCACAGAACCTGGAGCAGTTCGAGTTCGAGGAAGGTCTGCAGTACGCCGGGGACATGGGATTCCAGGCAATAGAGGTGGGTGCCTGCGGACTTTGGGGCCGGGGGTACTGCGATCTCGCGAAGCTCCTCGCCGACAGGGGAGAGATCGACCGCTGGCTCGACGCCTTCGCCCGCCATGACCTCGAGATCAGCGCGCTCGGGGGACACGGGGCGCCGCTCATGCCCGACAAAGCGGTCGCCGGGAATTACTCCCGCGAGTTCCGGCAGACCTGCGAGCTCATGGAGCTGGCCGGCCTCCGGCGCATCACCTTGCTTGCCGGCCTTCCCGAAGGGGCCGAGGGGGATACCGCACCCAACTGGGTGACCTTCGCCGAGTGGCCTTTTTTGCGCGATACCCTCAAATGGCAGTGGGAGAAGCGGCTGCTCCCGTACTGGCGCGAGCACGGGAAGATCGCTGCGGACCACGGGGTGACGCTCTGCTTCGAGATGCACGGCGGCGACATGGTCCACAACCCGGTGACACTGAAGCGGCTCCGCGAGGAGATCGGCCCTGTCGCAGCCTGCAACTTCGACATTTCGCACATGTGGTACCAGGGAATCGACCCGGTCGAGGCGCTGCATTTCCTGGGTCCCCTGGTCCAGCACGTCCACGCCAAGGACATCCTCGTCTCCCGGCACAACGCCCGGGTGCGCGGCATGATGGACGGCACCTCCTCCGAGCAGTTCGCGGACCGCTCCTGGACCTATACGCTGGCCGGCTGGGGCCATGACGAAGCGGCCTGGCGCGAGTTCATTTCAACGCTGCGCCTCCTCGGCTACGATCACGCGATCTCGATCGAGATGGAAAGCGAGTACTTCGAGGTGGAGGAGGGCCTGGAAAAATCGGTGTCGTTTCTCAAGCCGCTCGTGATCGAGAGGCCGTCCGGCGCCAAGTGGTGGGAGATCGCCGGCATCGACGGGGCCGGCGGCCTGACGCAGAAAGGGGGAGACTGACAGCATGGCCGTGCATCTTCAGTGGGTTGGCCTCGCATGCTTTCATCTGAGGCGGGACGAAGGTCCTACCATCGCCATGGACCCCTACAATCCCGAGGTCGTTTCCGCGGCCTGTGGAATAGCCGATCCCGCCGTACTCGACTTCCGGCTGCAGGCGGACTTAGTCATTGTCAGCTCGCTGACGGACGAGGGGCATTCACACGTCCAGGCTGTCGAGGGGGAGCCCCGGGTGATCGACGCCCTCGACGTCGCCCAGGGCCGGCGCCAGGTGCACATCGACGGAGAGCCGATGGTTGCCGTGCAGGCGGCCGAGGCACCTCACCACCCTGAAGGCCCGGACGACAACGCGCTCTACGCTTTCAAGGCCGGCGGCCTCTGGTTCCTGCACATGGGCGACCTGGGGTACGGGATCGGCGAAGACGAGCTCGCCCCCTTCGCCGGCCGTTGCGACGTGTTGCTGGCCCTTGTCGGTGAGAATCTGACCCTGCGGCTGGAGGAGCTCGATCCGATGATCGACTTCCTGAAGCCGGCATGGATCGTGCCGATGCACTACAACCTGCCGCCGCTCACCGCGGGGATGACCACGGTCGACGCGTTTCTCGAGCGCCGGCCCCGCGATCCCGTCATCTACCCGCGTCACCACACCGTGGGGTTTCCCCTGCCTGCGGTGGGGCCGGGCCGCCCCTCCATCGTCGTGCTGGAGCCCTCCGCCTATCAGCCTGTCTGAAAGGGGGCGGTCAGTGCCTCACGTCGAGACGGGCTCGTGAATGCCGGCGCCATAGTAGAATTGCGCCGCCATCAGCGTCCCCGTTCACGCTGAACTTTCTCAGGTGAACAGGTCGCGGAAACGCCCCATGGCCCCGAGGTCGTCGGCTTCGGGAAACGCCTCCATGCCGATCACCCCTTCGTAACCCACCTCGCGCAGCACCTCCGCGATTCGCCGGTAGTCGATCTCCCCCGTACCGGGTTCATGCCGGCCCGGTACGTCCGCCACGTGCACGTAGCCGATGTATCCGCAGTAGTCGCGGATCGATTGGACGACGTTCCCCTCCTCGACTTGGATGTGGTAGATGTCGCACAACAACCGGATGCGCGGGCTTCCCACCTGTTCGATCAGCCGCACCACGTCTTCTGTGTGGTTCAGGGGGTAGCCGGCATGGTCCACCTTGGTGTTCAGCTGTTCCAGGCTGTAGACGACACCGTGCTTTTCGGCCAGTTCCGCCATCCGGGCCAAGCACTTGTACGCGGTGATCCACATCGTGGCAGGATGTCCGGCGACGGCGTGAGCCATTTGCCCCTGCGCGTCGAGCGCGCCGGTGGTGATGCTCAGGTTGCGGCACCGGAACCGTTCGGCTACGGCCAGGTTCTCCTTCACGCCGGCGAGGTAGGCCTCGACTCCGTCCGGGTGAACCATGCTGCCGCCGACCCAGCCTGGCATGGCGCAGATTTCGATATCCGGATCCCCGGCAATCGCATCGATGGCGCTCTCCTCCCAGCCCCACAGGTCGACCCCGAATCCGGCCCGGGCGATGGCGCGTACCCGCTCCAGGAACGATAGACCGCGCAACACGGTGCCTTCACAAACCGACAGTCGGAACACTTCTCACCTCCTCAAGATTCGGACCAGGCTGCTGTCGCGGGGCCCCCGCCCCCACCGAGGTCTGCGACTGGTGCTTCCCGGGCTGTATCTCTTTGCCGCTTCCGGATAGTTCGGCAAGGTCTTCCGACCCTTGCCGGCATAGCTGCAACCCGGTGCTCGAGTTCGCTGCTCAACCTCGACCTCCCGGCTGCCATGCGCCCGATGTCAGACCCTCGGACAAGGTGAAGTATTCGTCGTTGCCGGAGGCCGGCCCGGGCAACGGAGGAAATCCCGCCTTGGCCGGCCCTACACCCAGTAGAGACCGTGGCCCTGGGCGCCCGTCACCAGGTCGACCGCCAGCCAGAAGGCGATGGCGGCGAACTGCCCGAGGATCAGGCCGAGGAAGAAGGGGCGCACCCGCCGCAGCAGGTTCGGTCCGCCGTAGCGGATCAGCGCCGCCTTGACGAGCCAGACGAGGAAGACGCTGAACCACATGTGGCGGGTCAGCATCATCTGCGACACGGCCAGTCCCATGGGGTGGACGGGGAACGACAGCACGTGGCCCCGCACCCAGTAGAGGCCGAGCATGATCGCCCCGCCCAGACCCATCAGTCCCATCCCGGCCAGGTCGGGGTCTACGGGGGTGCGCAGGAAGTTGGCCGCGAAGTCGATGGTGTAGCGCGGCCCGCTCAGGAAGAACCAGGAGTTGGCGTTGTTGGCGCCGGACTGGTACGCGTAGTACAGGGTCGTCCAGACCGACACCCCCACCCCCAGAAGCACCGCGATGATCATGCTCCAGAGGACGACCCCCTTGCGGGCGACCGACTCGGTCACCTTCAGGCCGTTGGCCGCCGAGGCCATGACGAAGGTGCGCACGTCGCTCATCCAGACCTGTCCCAGAGCGAGCACGCCCACCGCCCCGGGCCCTCCCAGCGCGCCGGTGCCGTAGATGGTGCGCACGACGGTGGGGGTGATCAGCTGGGCCCGGGTGGCCGCCAGGCCCGACTCGCACAGGATGCGGGTGATGCCGAGGAAGGTGGCCGCGGCGACCAGCACGAAGGTCGCCGACGCCCACCAGGGCACCCCCGCGGCGATGAACCACCCCGTCATCAGCACCAGTCCCAGGATCAGCTGCGCGTACACCTTGCGCATGGAGAACTCGCCGCTGCCGCTCCCTTCGCCGTCGACGGCCGCCCTCCAGCTCTGGCCCAGGTACTGCCTGGCCGTCCACAGGGTGTAGCCCGTGAGCGCCATCAGGGCCCCGAACTGCACGTAGGCGAGGATCGGACCGCCGTCGCTCTGCCCGTAGATGTCGAGGTGCAGGGGGCGCGACAGGCCGATGTAGGTGAAGTACCCCCTGAGGGCGTACCCGAGCAGATAGAACAGCCAGATGCTCAGGGTCACCTCCTGCGGCGTCAGGTAGGCGAAGCCCATCATCGGAAAGCTGACGTTGACGGAGAGGTGCTCGAGGTTGCGCAGAACCGGGATGCCCGCCGACAGGCTGACTCCCGGTATGAAGTTGAGGTAGGCGTGCAGTCCGTTCATGGAGGTGATGAGGAAGGGCACGGCGAACCCCGCCCACATCACCGGGTTGCGGAGGAAACCGTTCAGCGCCCTGCCCGGCTCCTGTGAGCAGATCACCAGCGGCAATTGGGCCAGCGGATAGGCCAGGCGCTCGTGCTCCATCCACTGGCGGCGGAACAGCACCGCCAGGGAGATCATCACCAGGTAGAGCCCGAGCAGCACGGGGACCCACCCCAGCAGGGGCTTGATCCAGATCATCCAGGGAACCGGCTCGCCCTGGGCAACCCCCTCGTAGAAAGCGCGGATCGCCTCCTCTCCCTGCGGCACCAGCCAGTCCGGCACATGGGGGTGGATGTCCTGGGCCCACTCGTTCTCCGGGGTCGCCAGGTAGGAGATCGCCGGCAGGATCGGGACCAGGTACAGGGTCAGTCCCATGGTGCAGATCGAGCAGGCGATGGCCGCCATCAGGTAGGTGATCGACAGCTCTCCCGCGGAAAGCGACAGGCCGGGGAGCAGGCGCCTGAGCGCGGCGTTGACGAACAGGGCGGCGACGAAGACCAGGAAGATGGCCGCGGCGGTGGTGAAGTCGATGGTCATGTAGGAGCCGCGCACGACCAGGCAGTTGTAGGGCCCCCAGAAGGCGACCGCGGCGCTCATGGCCGAGCCGGCCACCAGCGCTCGCGCCGGACGCACGTACCCCGGGTTCTCCGCCTCGCCGGAGGGGAGGGGGCTGGAATCGGCTGCACACCTGGAAGGGTCAGGGTCCGTTTTCATTGATGCATCGAGGTGAAATAGGCAGCCGGCCACAGCTTAAGTCCACTAAAAGGGGCCAAAAAGCTTGCCTCTTTACTCTGGAGGACGCAATTTGGAGATAATAACTCCAAATATGGACCAGAAATGGAGATTGTAGGGAGATTTTTTAGCCCGCCGCAGGGAAGCTTCTTTCTCTTCGGACCCCGGGGAACCGGCAAGTCGACCTGGCTGCGCCAGCGATTCCCGGAAGCGCTCTGGGTCGATCTGCTCCAGCCCGAGGTCCATCGAGCCCTCCTGGCCCGCCCCGAGCGCCTGCGGGATCTCGTCCTGGGCAGCGAGGGCGTGCCGGTCGTCGTCGACGAGGTGCAGAAGGTGCCGGAGTTGCTCGACGTCGTCCACAGCCTCATCGACTCGAGGGGAACGATCTTCGCCCTGACCGGCTCCAGCGCGCGCAAGATCCGCAGGACCGGAGTCGATCTGCTCGGCGGCCGGGCCGTGCTGCGAACCATGCATCCCTTCATGGCCGCCGAACTGGCCGGGAGCTTCGATCTCCAACGCGCCCTGCGCGAGGGCATGCTGCCCCTGGTATCTCGCGAGGGTCCGGATGCGCTGCGGGCCTATGCGTCGCTGTACCTGCGCGAAGAGGTCCAGGCAGAGGGACTGGTGCGAAACATCGGGCAGTTCACGCGCTTCCTCGAATCGGTCTCCTTCTCCCACGGAAGCCTGCTGAACGTCAGCAACCTCGCCCGGGAATGCGCAGTGGGGCGCAAGACCGTGGAGGGATACGTCGAGATCCTGGAGGACCTCCTGCTCGCCTTTCGCCTGCCGGTGTTCCGCCGGCGCGCCGGCCGTCAGGTCACCTCCCGGCCCAAGCTCTACCTCTTCGACGCCGGGGTTTTCCGTTCCCTCCGCCCCACCGGACCCCTCGACCGTCCCGAGGAGATCGACGGCGGCGCCCTGGAAGGGCTGGTGGCTCAGCACCTGCGGGCGTGGGCGGAGCTGACACTTGCCGGGCACAGCCTGTCCTTCTGGCGGACACCCTCCGGGACCGAGGTCGACTTCGTCATCTACGGCGAGCTGGGTTTGTGGGCCTTCGAGGTAAAGAACACGGCCGCGGTACGCGGCTCGGACCTGCGAGGGCTGCGCGCCTTCTGCGAGGACTACCCGGAGGGGAAGCCCGTCTACCTGTACCGCGGCGCCGAGCGGCTGGTGGTGGACGGAGTCCTGTGCCTGCCTGTCGATCAGTTCCTCCAACAGCTGAGACCCGGCCAGCCGCCTTTGGCGGTATAGCAACGCGTCAGGGTTGACGCCTTGGGAGACCGTACGACCCCGGCCACCTTGCACAACCGAAGCAGATCCCCCGTACCTCCGCAACCTCCCCTCTTCAGGGCCGGCCTTGCAAACCTCTCTTTTTTGGGCAGCCCCGAAAAAAACTGGAATGAACGAAGGATCCGCGTTGTCCAATCGCGTGAAAGCAGAAACAACGGCACGGAATCAGCCGCGCCGAAACCCACACGATGGGAGGAACGCCATGAAGGCCATCACGTCCATCACCGCCGCCGCCGTCCTGATCCTGGGGACGCTTCCGGCCACCGCGGACTCGGAGAACGAAGAGAAGGAGACCCGGCGCGGGAAAGGGCACGCCGCCCTGCTCGAGGAACTGGACCTCAACGAAGAGCAGAAGACGCAGGTGGAAGCGATCCTGGCAGCCCAGAAGGAGAAGCGCAGGGAGCTCTTCGCCGAGCACCGCGAGACCCGGCGCGAAGCGCGGGAGCAGATGAAGGCGCTGCGCGAGGAGACGGAGGGGGAACTGAAAAAGGTGTTGAGCGACGGGCAGTTCGAGCGCCTGCAGGAGCTGCGGGAAGAGCGCCGGGACCGCCCCGGAAAGCGATCCGGGGGCGGGCACGGTGGCAGGGGCAGGCGCGGCGGCGGCCGGTCGCACCACTAGGCCAGGGCATGGGCCATCGGGCGGCGGCGGTTGGACTGATCGGCGCCGCCTTTTTTTGGCCAGCCCTACTCCCAGCTCCGGCGACAGCCGGACATCACCCGGCCTGGAGCAGCCGAATCCCACGGCAGTACCCCGGGAGCACCCGAACACCCGCTATTGGTACCGCTCGTCGAGAATCCCCTTCAGCACAGGCTCGAGCGCGTCCGCCATGCGGCTGGCGCCCAGATCGCTCGCGTGCGACCCGTCGTTGGTGCCGTCGCCGTCGATCCCCAACAACCCCTCCCCTTCGATATAGTGGAGTGGGCCCGCGGATTCGTTGAGCAAGTCGGCGAACGCAAGCTTCAGCGAGCGGCGGCGTTCGATGTTTTCCCGCCTGCTGCCCGGGGTTATCCAGCCGGCCGGATAGCCCCTGTCCTCGACCAGAACGATCGGAGTCCGGGGATGAGCCCCGCGGATGATGCGGACGAACTCCCTGGCAAAGCCGTCGATCCTCTCCGCCGGCATGTTGGGAAGCGGATCGAGGACGTAGGCAACCACATTCAGTTCCGCCAGGAACCGGGCGACCTCCGGCTCCATGATGGCGTTGCCGGAGAATCCCAGGTTGAGGAGGGGATAGTCGAGACGGCGCCCGAGAATGGCCGCGTGAGTCATGCCGGGGCGGGAGGCGCCGGCGCCGTGAACGATGGAGGTACCGTAGTAAGCGATCGCCCGCTCCGGACGGGGGGCCTCCGTTTCGATCGCGGCCGTCGCCGGCACGCCGATTTCGAGAGAGGTCACCGCGTTGTATATGGGGAGATAGAGACGGAACTCGTGCAGGTCGCCGTCGAGGTCTCCATACGGAGTGAGTATGGATTCGGCGTGCTGGGAGATGGTCGTCGCCTGCCCGACCCAGCGCCAGCTTCCCTCGGGGGTTTTCGCATACAGATCGAGGCCGCTGTACGCGTAGATCGGCGTGTGGTTGACGCTGAGGGTGGGATCTCCCAACGACCACCGCGCCCGGATTTCCCTTGCATTCGACGAGAACCGCACCGTGATCCCGGTAGTATGGCGGCTCAGGTCCCAGATCTCCGGGCGCACGATGGCTTCCGCCCGCGTTGGGAGCCGGTTGAAGAACTCTTTCGTATCCTCCCAACCCCGTCCCTCGACGCAGAGCTGGCGCGCATCCGTCCACTTCCACTGGCTCATGGTTTGCCTCCCTGTTTCGTCAGAAGCCTGCAACTATGCCGTGCGCCGGTGCACGGGGCAAGGGTGCCCGGGCAAAGGGACCCCGCCCGCCTTCGTCACCCTGCGTACACCGCCTCGCGCAGCCCCTTGATATAGCCGATGGCGAACAGGCGCCCGATCGACGAGTAGCCCGGGCTGTCGTTCCGGTCCCCCTCCATGGTCGGCACGTGGTCGGGGCGCAGCACCCCCTCGAAGCCGATGTCGCGGTAGGCTTCCATGCAGGCGCGCATGTCGGTCTGACCTTCGTCGTGGAAGGTCTCGACGAATTTTTCGGGCTTGCCGCGCACGTCGCGGAAGTGGACGAAATGGATGCGGTTCCCGAAGTGGCGGATGACTCCGGGCAAATCCTCCGTCATCAGGGTGAAGTTGCCCTGGCACAGGCAGATGCCGTTGGCCGAACTCGGCACCAGGTCGAGGAGCTTCTGGTAGTTTTCGACGCTGCGCATGATCCGCCCCATTCCGCGCAGCGGTGACAGGGGCGGATCGTCGGGGTGCATGGCGAGCCGGACCCCGGCTTCCTCGGCGACCGGCACGACCTTTTCGAGGAAGTACTCCAGGTTGTCCCAGAGCTGCTCCTCGGTGACGACGCCGGCCTCGGTCAGGGGGGCGTTCTTCATCAGCTCGTTGTCGAAGCCGGTGACCATGGCGCCGCCGCGCCCGGGGGCGGCCATCGACGTGCGGGTCCAGTTGAGCACCGGCATCCACTCCGTGCACCAGACCGGAATGCCGAGCCTGCCCAGGTTGCGGATCAGCTCGCAGGCGTACTCGATCTCCTCGTCCCGGTCCGACAGACCCAGCTTCGCCTTGTCGAGGGGCGGGCGGCTCTCGATGACGTCGAGGGAGAAGCCGCCGTCGTTGAACGCGGTTTTCATCCTGACGAGGTTGGTATAGCTCCAGGGCCGCTGCTCGGGGTGGACCCCGGCTGGGTCCCCGGGGATGGCGAAGCTGCCGACCACGTGGTCGACGCCGCATTGCTTTACCATTCTCCAAAGGGGCGTCGGGTGGGAGGGCAGGACTTCGGCGATCTCGATCATCTCGTTTCTCCTCGAGTATTGGTCTCGGTTAATGTACCGGAAAAAGGGAAAGCGGCCGGGGCCCACAGGCCGGTAGGGAGGATGGCCGGGGTCATCCCGCGGCCCGGGACCGGGCCACCTCCCTCCAGCGCTCCTTCCGGTCGGCAGCCCATTTCACCCCCTCCTCCGTATCGACCTGCTGAATGATCGACAACCTGTACCCGGTCGAGCTCGATGCGCTCGACATCTCGCCGTATCGCATTGGAAATACCGGTATCGAGTACGTGACGACTCTCGACAGCGGCGTACCCGGCTCCCATGTGATGGTGAGCGCCCTGGTGCACGGCAACGAGCCCTGCGGCGCGCACGCTCTCGACTACCTGCTGCGCGAAGAAGCCTCCCTGCGCCGGGGCAAACTCACCCTGGCTTTCATGAACGTCGCGGCCTACGCCCGGTTCGATCCCGGAGACCCGTTGGAATCGCGCTTCGTCGACGAGGATTTGAACCGGGTCTGGTCCGCCGAGGTGCTCGACGGCCCCCGCGACAGCGTCGAGCTCCGGCGCGCCAGGGAGGTTCGCCCGCTGGTCGACACCGTCGACCTGTTGCTCGACATCCATTCCATGCAGCACGCGGCGTCGCCGTTGATGCTCGCCGGCCCCCTCGCCAAGGGGAGGCGCCTCGCCCTCGACGTCGGCACCCCGGGCCATGTCGTCCGTGACGCGGGCCACGCCGCGGGCACGCGGCTGCGCGACTACGCCGCCTTCGGGGATCCCCGGAGCACCCGCAATGCCCTGCTCGTCGAGTGCGGTCAGCACTGGTCGCGCCGGACCGCGGAGACAGCCATCGAGGTTGCGCTGCGGTTCCTGGCCTGCTCCGGAGCGGTGGAGCGCCAATGGGTCGAGGAGCGGCTTCCGCGGACCGCGCAGGAGGCGCAACGGATCATCGAGGTGAGCGGACCGGTGACCATCGAGAGCGATTGTTTCCGGTTCGTCGAGGAGTACCAGGGCCTGGAGGTCATTCCGGACCAGGGCACCGTCATCGCCTGGGACGGAGACCGGGCGATCCGGACTCCCTATCCGGACTGTGTCCTCGTCATGCCGTCGCGGCGCCTGCGCCGCGGAAGATCTGCCGTGCGGTTCGGCCGCTACGCCGACTGAGCCCCTGTCCGAGCCCCCGGTTCAGGGGATGGCAGCTCACCCCTCGGCGGGAATCGCCAGCTCCGGGAGCGGCACCGGGGGATGCTGCGCTGCGACCGCGGCCTGCTGCTCTTCCAGGGTCATGGCGGCGAACCGTTCGGCGGCGTCCAGCACCCTGGGCAGCAGGCTCACCTCGCCGCAGCTCGGGGCGGTGTGCACCGGCTGGGACAGCACCCACCGGAGCGACCGGTCGATGTCCGCCTGCTCGCGGTGCGGATCGTACCAGGTGCGGCAGTCTCCCTGTCACGCCACGCTTCGTCACGGGATCGGAACCGCGTCTTGGAACCGAGGAACCTCCTGCCCCTGATCTCCGCGATGCCGCCCTGAAAGGAGAATGGCCGTCCGGGTGAGACCTCGGTGGTCCGCGACCGCCTGACGCCCCGGGGGGCCGCGTCGAAGTCGCCCAATCAAACCGATGGGACACCCTGCGTCGACCTCCCTGGCCGCGAATCCCGGCGGCGTCATCCGGCTTCGGGGCCGTTGTTTTTCCAGTGTCGGCGCGGGCAGGTCCGCCTGAATCCGGCCGTCGCTCTGTTCGGCTGGCTGCGCCCTCTTTTCGCACTCGGACCCGGCCCGGCGGCACCCGTCCGCCCCGGCGTACAAGCCCGGGTTGGCCTACCTTCTGGTCCCATCGACAGCTTGCCGAAGGACTGCCCGATGACCGACAGCAGCGAAAAGAAGGGTTACAAACGCCGCCCGCCGCGCATCCGCCTGAACTCCGGAGCCTGGAGTCCCCTGGTCGACATGATCGACGTCTTCCCCGGGCACCGCGGCTCCAGCAGGGATGGCGAGCTCGAGCTCTACGACGCCCCGCTGGGGATCCGCTTCGAGATCGAGGAGGCGCTCAAGTCAGAGCCGATCCTGCAGGCGGAGAAGGAGTGGGAGGGCATTCACCTCTCGCCGCTCTACGTCTGGCAGCGGGACGGGCGCCTCCACATGCTCTACGGCAGCGAAGGGGGCCAGTGCTACGCGGTCAGCGACGATGCCTACAACTGGACGCGGCCCGAGCTCGACGCGGTCGAGTTCAACGGCTCGACCGCGAACAACCTGATCTCCCGCCCGTGCGAAGGCACCACTGGGATCTTCGAGGATCCGAGCGCCCCTCCCGAAGAGCGCTTCAAGGCGATGGGGGGCCGCATGTACTGGTGCGACCCGGAGACCGGGGAGGAGCTGTCCGGAGAGGAACCCTCCCGGCGCATCAAGGCGGAGCAGGAGCAGGCGGATTACGCCGGCCCCAGGGCGGAGATCGCCGGCGACATGCTCGCCTGGACCTCACCCGACGGCGTGCGCTGGACGCCGCTGGCCGAGCCGCTGGCGAGGCGGCCCGTCAACGGCGGCATATCGGCGCGTTACGACGAGCACCGCGGCAACTACTTCGCCTACATCCAGCTGATGGGGTACCCGGCCGGACTCCTCGACGGCATCGGCGTCAACCGGCTCGAGCAGGGCATGCAGATCCGCACCATCGGCTTCTCGCGCACCGACGACTTCACCCGCTGGCCCGCTCCCAAGCTGGTCCATCACCCCGACAGCGAGGACCCGCCCGACATCAGCTTCTACGGCGCCAACTACTTCCCGTACCCGGGCCGCGACGACCTGCACGGCATGCTCATCCCGGTCTACCACCAGATCGCCAGCACCATCGACGGCCAGATCGCCTTCAGCCGCGACGGCCTCTACTGGTCCCGCCCCGAGCGCCGGCCGATCCTGCCGCTGGGCGCCGAGGGGGACGGCGACGAGTGCATGGCCCACTTCTGGCGCAGCGGCATCGTCGAGCTGCCCGACGGGTACTGGGCCTGTCCGTACGCCTCCTTCTCCGTCATCCACGACTGCCCGGAAGAGAAGCTGCCGGAGCTCTTCCCGTCGCGTCAGCCGCAGCAGATCCGCTGGGCGCGCTGGCGCCCGCACCGGTTCTGCGGGATCCGCGCCGAGACCGAAGGCAGCTTCTCCCTGCCCTCCCTGTTCCGGGTCCACGACGAGCTGCGCCTCAACTACCGTTGCGAGCCGGGAGGCTGGATCCAGATCGAGCTGCTCGAGAAGCTGCCGTCGCTGATGCTCCCCGACGCCGACCCGCTGCCGGGATTCAGCTTCGACGAGTGCGACCGCCTGACGGGGAACTGCGAGGACCGGGTGGTGACCTGGAAGGGCCGTTCGGACATCTCCGCGGCCGGCGAGGCGGTCGGCATCCGGGTGCGCATGCTCGGGGCCAAGCTGTTCGCCTATCGCGTGTAGGCTTCCGCAGGCCCTGGGGGCTTCAAGGCGGCTGGTTGGCCGGGAGCACCCTGAATGCGCCTACCGGGGACAGACCCGAACGATCGCGCGCCTGCACAGCCTTCGGCCGGATTGGCGGCGTTTCAGGAAGGCGGTGCGTAGCCAGCCCGGTAACCCGCCTGCATCCGGCCAGGTTTCTGCCGCAAGAGACCGGCATCAAGCGGGCGGCCAGCCCGCGGCACCTCAGCCGAACAGCCTCGGCAGCTGGTTGTTCAGCGTGATGATGGTGAAATACCCGAAGAAGGCGCAGGACCAGACGATGGCGGCGAAGCGGACCACCGACATCTTCAAGCCCGCCCCGAGGATGCGGTTGTTCATCCACAGCAGCAGCACCGAGTAGAGCAGCATCACCCCCCCGTTCAGCGAGGCGCTGAGCACGAGCAGCACCAGCGGCTGGGTGAAGCCGGGAACCGCGAGGCCCGCCAGCATGATGAGGCAGCCGAGCGCGATCTGCCCCCACAGCAGGGCGAAGTAGAGCCGGTTGTCGGGCCAGCGCTCGCTGTCCCGCAGCCAGTTCACCTTGATGATGTCGGTCGAGATGCGGGCGCAGGCGTCGAGCAGCCCCAGCTCCGTCGTCAGCAGGATGGCGACTCCCATCCACAGGAAGGCGTGCTCGAACAGGGCCCCGTACTGGTCGCCGATGAACTCCCCTTCGACGCGGATGAAGCCGATCCCGCTTCCGAGCTCCGGCAGGTGGCGGGTGGTCGCGTAGGCTATGAGGGACAGCATTATCAGCGAAACCACGGACAGCATGTAGAAGCTGAGCAGGTGCTCCCTGTTGGCGGCCTTCCACCAGGCGCGCCAGCGGCTGGCGTTTTCCGGCGTCGCCTCGAAGTGGTAGCCGACCCCGGCGACGACCTCTTCCCTGCCTGTCAGCGGGCTCGTCAGGCGCCCGGCGAAGCGGCCCATGGCGTACCCCTTCTCGCGCACGTAGTCGCTCTGCACCAGGTTCATCGTCCCCCCGGCCCCGGCGAACGCTATGGCGCCGAGCAGCAGGGGCAGCTCCATGCCCTCCGGGACGTGGCCGACGTTGAGGATGCCTGCGAACATGTCGGCGACGTGGGTCATCCTCACCACGAGGAAGAACAGCGCGATCATCGCCAGGAAGATCGCGGCGATCAGGATCATCTGGATCTTCTCGACGGTGTTGTAGACCACCGGACCCAGGGTCAGCGCCAGGCCGACGGCGATCAGGCTGGCGATCGAATACGCCACCCGCACTCCCTCGCCGCCCCCCAGCTCCCAGGTCATTATCGTCGCCGCCCCGGAGGCCCAGCCGGGCCACACCCAGGGGACGATGTTGCACAGCAGGAAGATGCCTGCCCAGTGCTTCCACAGGCGGCAGAACCCTGTGATCGCCGTCTCCCCGGTCGCCAGGGTCCAGCGCTCGATCTCCATGTTGATGAAGTACTGGGTGGTGATGCCGACCATGCAGGCCCAGAACACCGCGAAGCCGAACTTGTAGGAGATGTAGGGCCAGAGCACGAACTCGCCGCTGCCGATCGAAAGCCCGAGCAGCAGCAGGCTCGGGCCGATCAGCCTCTTCCAGGGAGGGGCTTCCGGCAGGTCGCGGTACGAGACCGGCGGCAGGTTCGAGCTGGGAATGACCTCGTGCGGGACGGTGCGGCCCGGCATCGTCACTTCCAGGCCAGCAGGGGATGGCTGCGGTTCGCCATCGGCAGCTCCACCCGCCCCCCGGTGATGTGCGACTCGTAGGCCCCGAGGATCATCTCGAGGGCGGCGACCGCGTCGGAGGCGCTGGAGACCGGCTTGCGGTCGGTCTCCAGCGCTTCAATCAGGTCGGCGATCGCCAGCTGGTTGCCCGTCCCCAGGGAGCCGTCCCCTGGCTCGAGCAGCGGCACCCAGGCCTGGCCGGGATCGCCGGGCATGAAGGTCCCGTGGGGATACAGCATCGCCCCGTCCGGGCTCCCGCCCCGAAGCGCCAGGATGCCGCCGCTGCCGACGATCTCCAGGCCCATGCGCATGCCGTCGCCGCCGGAAGCCTCGACGCGGGAATCGAAATGGCCGCTGACCCCGGACTGGAAGGCGAAGTAGGAGTGGATGCTGTCCCCGGCCACCGGTCCTATCGGCTCGGTCGGCTTGCGCACGTCCGCAGGGGTGGCCTCCCGGCCCTCGACGCTGACGTGCCCGGACATCCAGCGCACGTCGCCGAGGAGATACCGCATCATGTTGAACAGGTGGGTCCCCAGCACCATCATGTCCTCGCCGCCGCCGCGCCGGTCCTGCTTGCCGTGGGCGTACACCGCCTGCACGTCGCCGATCCTGCCGCCTTCAAGCGCCTCCCTCACGGCGCGCGCCTGCGGCAGGTACACCCCCTGGTGGGCTACGGCGATCTTCTTTCCCAGCTGCTCAGCCCTGGAGACCAGAAGGTCTCCGTCGGCCAGGTTGGAGGTCATCGGTTTCTCGCAGTACACGTGGGCTCCGGCCTCCATGCAGGCGGTCACCAGCTCGACGTGGCAGCCGGGCCAGCGCGGGCCGACGCTGACGATGTCGAGCTCCTCGCCGGCGAGCATCCGCTCGTGATCGGCATAGGAGCGCGGGGCAGCGGTCTCCTGCTGCGCCTTTGCCCGGCCCTCCTCGTCCGGGTCGCTCACGGCGACGAATTCGACGCGCTCGTTTCCCTCGTACGCCAGGTGCAGCCCGTGGCCGAAGCCGCCTGCCCCGGTGTGGCCGATCGCCGCGGCCTTGTAGGTCTTTTCCGTCATGATTCACCCTTTCCGGTTCGTTGCAAAGGCGGTCAATTTAGGCGCGCCCGCCTTGACCTGCCAGAGTGCGGCGGGCGATTTTCCGGTCCTTGAAACCGCGCACCCTGTTCAAAAGACTCCACGACTGTTACGGCCCCCAGGGCTGGTGGCCGACGACCCCGGAAAACGAGATCACTCCCCGGTACTACCCGGGTGCGACACGGCGCCGCTTGAGCGACCGCGAGCGCTGGGAGATCGTCGTCGGGGCGATCCTCACGCAGAACACCTCCTGGCACAACGCCGAGCAGGCGCTGACCGCCCTCGCCCGGCGGCGGATCCGGACTCCCCGGAAACTGTGCGGGGTACCTGTCGAGAAGCTTGCGGAAGTGATTCGATCTTCCGGGTACTACAATCAGAAGGCGGAGCGGTTGCGCGGACTCGCAGGCCACGTGGTGGAGAACTACGGGGGCAGCACCACCGCGATGCTGCGCCGGCCCACCGCCTCCCTGCGCGGCGAGCTGCTCTCCCTGATGGGGGTCGGACCGGAGACCGCGGACTCCATCCTGCTGTACGCCGGCGGCCATCCCTGTTTCGTCGTCGACGCCTACACTCGGCGCATCTGCTCCCGGCTCGGCTGGGTCGAAAACGGAGTCCGCTACGAGGAGCTGCAGACCCTGTTCACCTCGGCGCTGCCGGCCGACGCCGGTCTGTTCGAGGAGTACCACGCCCTCCTGGTTCGGCACGCGGTAGAACGCTGCCGCGCCAAGCCGGAATGCCGCGGCTGTTGCCTGCGCCGCGGCTGCCGGTTTCCCGGAGACCAGAGAGCGGCTCGCGAGCGGGCGGCTCACGGAAAGGACTGAGATGACAACTGCTACCGAGGCTGTCGGCGGCTCGCGTCCGCTCGAGGTCGCCGAGTTCGCCCGCCGGGCGCATGCCTACGTTTCCCACCCGGGCCGCAACCCGCTGAAGGAGGTCCTCGACCGCCATGCATCCGTGGCCGAGACCCCTCCCCTCCTGGGGATCTTCAACGACATCCCGTGGCACCAGTTCCGCGAGAGCGAAGCCCACGCCTGGGCCAAGGCAGGTTTCTCCTGGATCGTCAACGACGCGGAGCACCGGCAGCGCGAGGGCTGGTACGGGACCGAGCAGAACGCCGCGGAGTGCCGCCTCGGTCTGCTCGCGGTCCAGCGCCTGCACCGCGAGGCCCTGAGCTCCCACGGCGACGCGTTCCAGCTCGGCGCGCGCGCCACCATGAGGCCGTACGGCACCACCTACGAGGAGGCGGAGGTGTTCTACCGGTCGGTCCAGTTCCCCGTACCCGGGCAGGCGACCGCGGTCGACCGCGGCGGCTACCCGGTGCGCACCGGCGACCGCACCATGTGCTTCACCCCGGATTCCCTGCGCGGTGCCGAGACCGAAACCCAGGGCTGGCTGCAGTTCGAAACCGCCGAGTACATCATCGATACGGACCTGCGCGACCGGCTGCTCGACCTGATGGCCGCCCAGGGCCGCAACAAGGCCTGCGGGTTCGTCGGCCCCTTCGACGCCATCCTGCGCGAGGGGGACCTCCCCGAAGTCGAGGACGCCATTGACGCGCTGTTCCGCGCCGCAGCGGACAGAGGGGTGCACCTCGGGCGCGTGGTCGGCAGCGGTTCGATGGAGGACCCCGGGGATATCGAGGACAACATGGTGCGGGCGATGGAGAACGGCTGCCGCCTCCTCTGCGTCCACCCGATGACCAGCGACCTTCCCTTGCGCGGGGCCATGGCGGTCTCCGAGCCGTTCTTCAGGGCGGCGGAGCGCTGCGGATTCTGAAGGCCTGCCGCGGCTCCCTGGCTTCTGAGAGGCGTCCCATCGTCGTCGACGTTTTGGGCGTTCGGAAAGATTCGACCGTTACGGAGCATCGGAGGACCTGCCATGTATTGCCTCCCGAGACAGACTATTCTGATATTCTGATTATCAGAATTTTTAACCAAGGGGCTTCTCATGGCAAAGGCGACCAGGATCGGCAAGAGGGGAACCGTTGTAATCCCCGCACAGCTGCGCAGGATGTACGGCTTGGAGGAAGGATCGATGGTTATCGTGGATGGTCGCGACGACGGTGTCCTCATCCGGCCGGCGGTGGCCTTGCCCATCGAGAGCTATTCGGCGCAGCGCAAGGCGGAGTTCCTGCTGTCGAACGCCGTCGATGACCTGGACTACGAGTGGGCTTGCAAGCAGGTTCGGGAGCTGGGGCTCGACCCGGCAGACATTCCGCACGAAAAGCCTCGAGATCCCTGACCGTTGGACCGGGTCTTCCTCGACGCCAACGTGCTCTTCAGCGCGGCGTACGGCAGTCCGGGGTTGGTTGGACTCTGGACCGCGGCCCGGGACGGCCGGTGTGAGTTGGTGGCATCGGAGTACGTGATCGAAGAAGCGCGACGGAACCTCGGAGACACGGCGCAGCGCGCCGCGCTGGACAGCCTCCTCAGTGCCGTCCGACTCGTCGCGGAAGGTCCGGCCGACACGCCATGTCCGCTATTACTTCCGGACAAGGATCGTCCCGTCTGGTTGGCGGCCGTGGCAGCAGGTGCCACACACCTGTTGACGGGAGATGTGCGTCACTTCGGCCCGCATTTCGCCAAGAAGGTGCAGGGCGTACACATCCTGCGCCCAGCTGCCTACCTGGCACGCGACACACCAGCCGGCGACGAGTCCGCTACCTCCGAAGGCGTTTGATCTGAACACATTCGGCCTGAGCGCCGATGCTTGACCGAACCGCTTGACGATCCTCCCATCCAGCAGGCATCGGATGCGCCAGCCGGCGTCCACCTCTACCGGCTGGTCGGGTACGACCCGGAACGGGCGATGGAGAACGGCTGCCGCCTCCTCTGCGTCCACCCGATGACCAGCGACCTTCCCTTGCGCGAGGCCATGGCGGTCTCCGAGCCGTTCTTCAGGGCGGCGGAGCGCTGCGGATTCTGAAGCGGAAGCGGGCTGCGGGTGCTACCCGATGTACTCGGGAGCCCCGTCCCTGTTGACGACGTGGCTGCGCGCGGGGATCTGCGTGTTGCCGGGGATGACGAGGTCCAGGGTCGACTCGTTCTCGACGATCGTGCCGTCGCCGATCCTGACGCCGTCCCCCACCAGCAGACGCCCGGGGTTGGCGCCTGTCGACTTGACCGTTCCGACGACCACCGAGGAACCGATGCGGCAGTCGCGCCCCACTTCGACGAGGCCGTAGATCTCGGTGTTCGCTCCGATCGCCGAGCGGTCCCCTATGATCACGGGGCCGATCAGGTTGGCGTCGGTGCCGATGAAGACGCCGTCCCCCAGCCGCGGGTGGCGGCGCCGCAGCCGCCGCGACAATCCGCCGAGGGTGCAGGGCATCAGGTGGCAGCCGGAACCGATGACGCCGGTCTGGCCGGTGGTTATCCCGCGGTGGGGATGGTCGAGGAAGTTGGCGTCGCCGATCTCGGTCTCCGGGTGGATGTCGGCCTGGTAGTAGCGCCCCCCCAGCTCGGCGATGGCGCGCGGCAGCAGGGGAACGGGCAGGCGGCTCAGCTGCGGGTTGCCGGCAACCGCTCCCGAGCGGGTGAGGGAGTGGGCGACGTCGTGGTAGAACAGCACCCGCCAGCCGGGATAGGTGCTCATCACCAGCTGCATCTGGTAATCGAAGATGGAATCGCACTTCAGGGTTTTGAGGAACTCGCGGTACTGACCAAAGTCCCGTTCGGCTATAGCCCGGTCGAGGTGCCGGCCGAACTCGAGCCCGGCGAGCTCCCCGGCGGACAATCCGCAGGTCTGCAACAGGTAGGCGTCCCAGACCGCCGGATCCTTCAGCGAGGCGAAGCGGTTCCAGCGCGAGCGCTCCTTGAGCCCGGGCAGCTCCCAGAGCAGGGCGAAAGTCGCGGCCAGCGCCGCATCCTCGAGACGCTCCTCCTCGCCGGCGGCCAGCAGCGACTGGGCGACCATGGCGTAGACTTGGTCGGCGATCTCACCGAGGGCGGAGTCGAGCCCCTGCTTCGCCTGCGGCGCCACCGCGTTGTGCGACCCCGGAGCGACGCACTCCAGCAGGTTGCCGAGCACGGTTTCGAGGATGTCCCGGTTGACGAAACCGCGGCCGGAGCGCTGCGACAGGATCTCGGGGTCGACAGGATCGATGCGCAGGGCCTCGATCTCTTCCGGGGCGTACTCGCCGCGCAGGCGCTCGACCACCTCGCCCAGGAAATCGGCCTTGCCCTTCTCGTACTTCCTGTCGAACAGGGTGGCGGTGCTCATCGGCGCGGTCAGTCCTGGTGAAACGCCTCTTCGAGCATGGTGACCGCCGGAGTGGAGTCGTCGTTGTAGACCATCAGCGGCTCCATGTAGGTCCACCACTTGCGCATCAGCTCGTAGCCGGGCAGCTCGTCGAGGGCGCCCGGGTCGTCGATCTCGAGGTAGGCGAACAAGGTCAGGCCGTCGCGAAAGATCGTGTAGTTCCTGATGCCGGTATCGTGGAGAAGCTGCGTCAGCTCCGGCCAGATCTCGTCGTGCCGTTTTTTGTACTCCGCCTCGTTCCCCGGCTTGAGGTTCATGCGGAAGCCTACTCTCGCCATGGTTTCTCTCCGTCGCTGGGGGATTGACTCCCGGTGTCGCTCCGGTGCGGAATACACCGGCGGTCGCCTGGATTGATTTCTACTAAGATACTGTTTTTACAGGGGATGGCAATTTGTGGGCCGCTGCCCTTCGCCCTTGACGCGGAAGCGAAAGCCGGGTAGGGTATCACCCTCAGAATTTGAGGAAAGCGCATGAGATTCATGCTGCGACGGCAAGCTTCCTAATTGGTTCGATCGTGACCAATCCGCTCCACCAACAATTTTCAGGGCACTCCCCATTATGAAACTGACCGCGGTTTTTAGAAAAGTCCCCGAGGGATACATCGGATTCGTCGAGGAGCTGCCCGGCGCCAATACTCAGGGGAAAACCCTCGAAGAGGCCAGGGTAAACCTCCGGGAAGCCATTGAAATGACGCTCGAGGCCAATCGCATCCTCGCCGAGGAATCCCATGTGGAAGAACATGAGGTCATCCGCGAGCATGTCATTGTATAGGCATGAAAAGGATAGATGTCATCCGACATCTTGAGAGACACGGTTGTGAGTTCCTCCGGGAAGGTGGAAATCACACTATGTACGTCAATCGCAGAAATCGAAGTTCGTCCGCTGTCCCAAGACACCGGGAGCTGAACAGGTTCCCTGGTGACAAAGATTTGCAGGGATCTGGGGATTTCTCCGCCATAGTCGGTTTCCTCGATCATTCTGGCGAAAAGTATCGAGGATCCGGGACGGGCATTGCACGGCGGCTTTAATTCTGTCCGTATCAATACCTTCCCCACGATTCAATCCTTGAAGAGTCCAACATCCCACAGAAAGGAGAACGATGCATCCCTTCGAAGACCTCGCCGTGCCGGAAAACGGCGTCGGCATTCACTGGTTCGGCCAGAGCAGCTTCGGTCTCAGGAACAGCTCAGGAGAGATTGTCCAGGTCGATCCGTATTATCCGCGCGAGCGCCCCGCGGAGACCTTCATACATCCGCGCTCGCCGCTGATGGAGGAATCGCTGCGCACCGATTGCGTGCTCCTGACCCACAACCACGGGGACCACACCTGCCTCGAGTCGATCGAGCGCATTCGCAGCGCCAACCCAGGTCTGGTCATCGTCGGGCCGTCGGAAAGCGCCGAGGCGCTGGCCGCGGCCGGGATACCGGAAGCCTCGATCACCGCGGTGGCTGCCGGCGATTCGGCAACCGCGGCAGGGATGACGTTCCACGCCGTCTACGCCAAGCCCCCGGCGGGCGACCCGGCCAACGGCATCGATCCTCCCGATGTCCAGCACCTCGGGTACGTCGTCGATACGGGAGCGGTGCGGGTATACGTGTCGGGCGACCCGATCAACAACTTCGCCCGCCACGGCGAGCTGGTTTCCGCGGTCCGCGATCTCCGCCCCGACATCGGCCTGCTGACCAATCACCCGACGGAAGGGGAGTTCCCGTTCTTCGAAGGATCCGCCGAGATGGCGGCCGCCATCGGGATCGAGGCCGCGGTGCCGGCGCACTACGGCTGCTTCACGGCGCGCGACTACGATTCGCACGAGTGGGCCGCCCACCTTCCGGACGGCGTCGAGGCGCTTATCATCCCCTACAACCAGTCGGCGATCTACCGTCCCCGATAGCTGCTGACCCGCCCGTTTCCAGCTACCGCCGATGCCGCCGGTCGTCGTAAGGACCCACGCCGAAGGGACCGTGCTGCCCAGGGAGGAGCAGCTGGCCTGGAAGATCGCCGCCATGGCGGCCGGCAACTCCTTCCTCGAAGCCGAGGTCGCCGAGATGATCGGCAACCGCCTCATCGACAACGCCGCGGTAGCCGTCGCCGCCATCAACCGCGACCCGGTGCGCAACGCCCGCCTGCTGGCCCTCGGCTACCCCCACCCGGAGGGGACCGGGGCGTCGCTGTTCGGGATCCCCGGCGAGCGCACCTTCCACTGCGAGTGGGCGGCCCTGGCCAACGGGGTCGCCGTGCGCGAGCTCGACATGCACGACTGCTACCTCGCCGCCGACTACTCCCATCCCGGCGACACCATTCCCGGTCTTCTCGCGGTCGCGCAGCAGACCGGGCGCAACGGGCGGGAGCTTGCCCTGGGGACCGCCACGGCGTACGAGACGCAGATGGCGCTGGTGACCGGGATCTGCCTGCACGAGCACAAGATCGATCACGTCGCCCATCTCGCCCCCGCGGTCGCCGCGGGCATCGGCACCATGCTGGGGATGCCGGCGGAGCAGATCTTCCAGGCCGTCAACCAGAGCGTCCACCTCGGCTGCGCCACGCGGCAGTCGCGCAAGGGGGAGATCACCAGCTGGAAGGCCTACGCCCCGGCCCAGGCCGGCAAGATCGCCGTCGAGGCGGTGGGGCGCGCCCGCCTCGGGGAGAAAGCTCCCTCGCCGATCTACGAGGGCCGCGACGCCGTCATCGCCTGGCTGCTGGGCGGACCGGACGCCGAGTACACCGTACCGCTGCCCTCGCCGGGAGAGCCGTTGACGGCCATCCTCCAGTCATACACGAAGGAGCACTCGGCCGAGTACCAGGCTCAGGCGCTGATCGACATCGGCTTTTCCCTGCACGCCCGGAGTCTCGATCCCGCAGAAATTGCGGAGGTGGTGATCCGCACCTCCCATCACACCCACAACGTCATCGGCACCGGCGCCAACGACCCGCAGAAGATGGACCCCGGCGCCTCGCGCGAGACCCTCGACCACAGCGCCATGTACATACTGGCGGTGGCCTGGGAGGACGGCGCCTGGCACCACGCCGACAGCTACACCTCCGAACGCGCCCACCGCCCTTCGACGGTGCGCCTGTGGCACCGGATACGCACCGAGGAGGTGCCGGAGTGGACGGCTGCCTACCACGACCCCGACCCGTCGCGCAAGAAGTTCGGGGCCGAGGTGGTGGTGGCGATGAACGACGGCTCGCGGGTCGTTGAACGCCTCGGCAATCCGAACGCCCACTCGTTCGGCGCCCGCCCCTTCCGGCGCGGGGAGTACGTGCGCAAGCTGCGCACCCTCACCGCCGGCCTCGCGGAAGAGGGGGAGATCTGCCGCTTTCTCGGTTTGGTCGACAGGCTTGCCGGGCTTTCCCCCGCGCAGGTCCGCGAGCTCAATCTCGTCCTGCCGCGGGAGCGCCTGCTCGACGCCGAGGCACCCGGCCGCGTCGGCATCCTGTAGTCAGCCTTTCCCGACTCCCGTCATTCGCGGTCGTGTCCCTTGGGGGGGACCGGCAGGCGGTTGCCTTTCCGCACCGATCCTTACCTGTGCGTCCTGCCCCTCATGCGGATCCGGTGTGTATCGAGGAAGTTCCGTGAATCCGGTGCTCCGGTCCCGGCCCGGTGCGAACCTGGCGGGGGAAGCCCGGACAGGCCGCGGCGCTGTCCCGCCAATCAGGCGGTTCTCCGAATCCAATGCCCCGCCTTGGAACCGGATGCCCGGACAGGATAGAGCCCCACAGCGGGGCCGCTCCTCCGGGCGCTACCAGCCCAGCTTCGAGGAAAGGTTGTTGAAGAAGTAGCTGTCCTGGAAGTAGATCAGCTTGGCCGTGGTCGAGGACTGGACGATCTGCACGTCGTCCCCGGGGCTCAGGCTGCCGAGAGGGCGGCCGTCCGCGGCGATATGGACGCCGTGCTCCCGGGTCTCCTCGCCGACGTGCAGCTCGATGCGGCAGTCGGGTGAAAGGATCAGCGAGCGCGAAGTGAAGTTGTGCTCGTTGATGCCGTCGAGCATCAGGCAGCGGACGTCGGGCATCACGATCGGCGCACCCGCGGAGAGCAGGAACCCGGTGCTTCCGGTCGGGGTGCCGACCACGACCCCGTCCCCCTTGATGGTGCGGATCTTGGTGCCGTCCACGGAAACGTCGATGTAGAGGAAGCCGCTGCCGGCAAGGCGCACGATGACCTCGTTGATCGACCGCGTCACCCCGTGCGGATGCCGGCACTCGAGGACGAGGCGCTCGCTGACCAGGTAGTTCCCCTCGAGTAGCAGGGTCAGCACCTTGTCGAGGTCGTCGCGGTCGGCCGCGGTCAGGAATCCGGTGGTGCCGAAGTTGATCGCCAGCACCGGACCGGCGCTGAACAGGTCGAGGGCTTTGAGGACGGTGCCGTCCCCGCCCATGGCCATGACCATGTCGAGATCCCCGGGCGGGGGCTCGTCCCACTTCAGGGGAGCCAGCGAAATGCCGCGCCTCGCGAAGAGGTCGTCGAGCTCGGACAGCGGATAGGTCTGCTCCCCATCCCGCAACAGAACCCCGACTTTCTTCAGGTCCATCCTCTGTTCTCCCCGCAGTTTTTTTTATTGGCCGGCCTCTGCGAAACGCAGCGCAGCCGTTGGTTCGAGCCGGCCGATGACAAAGCGGCTCCTCACCGCAGCAGGGTCATCTTGCGCCCTTCAGTAAAATCCAAAATAAGAAGCGAAATTCAGCTAGTTTTTAGAACCGGTGCGTTAAGACCATCGCAAAATTTCCCTCTGATATAGGCATTATACCTAAGGAAAAACGATAGTCTTGATCAGGGTCTTCAAGGGATTTGGGAGATAATTCGCCGTTTCGGGACCATTCAGATGCTACCGTGGAAAAAACGATAGGGGCCACGATCAAGGATGGCGCAAGCTTACCATCACTAACTAAGGTCAGCAAACCGCATGCAATCACCCCCCCCAAGCTGCCACCCAGCGTATGTATGAAACGATCATTGGGTTCCACCATACTTACACCAATGGGAGCTCCAAATACCCAACCCGTACTCCCCCCAACAAGAACCCCTATATCTACACAATGGTCATCTTCAGAAACGTGCTGCTCGTTGGTTGGAAACAATCCGCGACACTTGCCGTAGTAATCATCAATACCCCAACCGGCCAAAGCCCCCGCCCATAGAAAAACGCTGCCTCCGACTATACCAGTGAAGAGCTTTACTTTAATTCGCCGTGAAGTTTCTCCCTTTGCATCCGTTTTCACAATAATTGTATCCGGCATAGCATCGGCACGGCCGGAATTCGTCGGAGTTGGAATGTTCTCTTTTTGGCTGCTTTCAGGAGCCGACGGTTCACGGGAAGCCGAGCCTGCCAGAACCAGCGTTTGAATGCGATCCAAGGCGATCCGCTGCAGCCAACCATCTCCTCCCCGGGCCAGGGTCAACGTTTCCGCATTGACCGCCTGGATGTAGCCTCGGGCTGTCTCCAGCCTTTCCCACTCCCCCGAGACCGGGTGCCGTTCCCCCCGTCCATGGATGACCACGCCAAAGACGCCTACTTCCACCGTGCTGCTGTCGATCTCCCCGGCTTCCAGAATCGCTCCTACCTGTCGAGCACCGGCTGTGTCACTATTGGAATCCGCGTACGTAAGGTTGGCCATTGAGGGAAGCGAAATAACTGTGATGAAAAATCGAAAAGCCGGTCTCATATCTCGATCTCTTTCTTTTGCCGAGACGGGCTATGCTCGAGCCGGCAAGCGATACGGGGGCGACCCATTTTCCTCCGACGGTTCCGCTTGCCCGGTCGCCTCCGGCATCGGAAGTCGACCGTCATTTATGTGGCCATAGGTGAACATCCAATTGACCTGTTTCAACTCTGGCTGCGCGCCTCTTTCCGCGCCTGCGCTTCGTACGCTTTGATCAGGGCCTGGGTGCCCTCGTCGGCGCACCCCATGCGCTCGACGATGTTGAAGTACTGGTGGGCGATGCTGACCGCGGGCAGGGCGAGCTTGACGTCGTTCGCCGATTCGAGGACCAGCTTGAGGTCCTTCTGCTGCAGGCGCACCATGAAGCCCGGGTCGAAGTCCCCCTGCAGGACGCGCGGGCCCAGGTTGGTCAGCTGCCAGGAACCGGCCGCTCCCCCGCTGATCGCGTCGACCACTTTCCCGACGTCGAGATCGGAGGCCGCGGCGAGCATCAGCGCCTCGGCCATGGCGAGGTTGGCCACGGCGACACCGATCTGGTTGCAGAGCTTGGTCACCTGTCCGGCGCCGTTGCCGCCGATCAGGGTGATGTTCCTGCCCATCGCCTCGAACACCGGGAGGCACTCGTCGAATACCTGTTGCTCGCCGCCGACCATGATCGACAGCGTTCCCTGCTGCGCCCCGACGTCGCCGCCGCTGACCGGGGCGTCGAGCATGCCGGCCCCCTTCTCCTTCAGGGCCGCGGCGATTTCGCGGGTGACGCGGGGCGACACGGTGCTCATGTCGATCACGGTGGCCCCCTCCTCCACTCCCTCGATCACCCCGTTCTCGCCGAGGATGACAGCCTCGACGTCCGGTGTGTCGGTGACGATGGTGATGACGACCTGGCTGCCGGAGGCTGCCTCTTTCGGGGTCGCCACCCGCTCCCCTCCGGCGTCGACCACCTCCTGAACGCGGGGGCGGTCGCTGCGGTTGTAGACCTTGAGCGAGTATCCGGCCGCGATGAGGTTGCGGGCCATGGGGGCGCCCATGATCCCCAATCCCACGAATCCGATCCTGGTGCTTTCAGGTGACGCTGGCATCCGGTTCTCCTTGCAGATGAAAGCTGCTGCGGGTGTGTGACTAAAAGGTGTAGAACAGGTGTCTGTTGTCCTCGATCTCGGCCGCGGCGTAGAACTGGGACAGCCATACCTGGAGGGCCTCGTTCCTGCGTTCCTTCAGGAGCTCCTCGAGGAGGGCTTCGCGCGCGTCGAGAAACGCCTCTTCATCGATGGGGATTTTTTCGATCACCCTGAGCAGGTAGGCGCCGTTGCGGACGCTGACGACGTCGCTCAGATCGCCCGGCTGCATGGCGAACGCCGCCCTGGTGAATTCGGTGTCGCGGCCGACCCCGGGAACGAAGTCGGTGCGCGCGAACGGCTCGGTCTCGCTCAGCTCCAATCCGTTGGCCGCGACCGCGGCGGCCAGGTCGCCGCCGCCGAGCACGGCGCCGCGAATCTCCCGCAGCACTTCCCCTGCCGCCTGGGCCCGCTTGCGCCCTTGGAGGGAGCGCTCGACCCGGGACCTGACCTCCTCCAGTGGCGCCACCCCTTCCTCGCGGGCCTCGACCAGCTGGGCCACCCAGAATGCCCCTTCGACGCTGCCGACCCGGCTGACCGAGCCGACCTCGCTGTCGAAGAACAGGTTCACCATCCACCCGGTTCCGAGCCCGAGCCCGGGAATCACGCTTCCGGGCGGCACGAAACCGGGATCGCGCACCTCGATCCCCTCGATACCGGCCGCGGCGTCGATGCCGCGGTCCGCGGCGAGCTCCCGGAAGTCGGAGGCCACCCGGTGGAGGGAGTCCTCGGTCGCCTGCGACGGCGTGAACTTCAGCAGGATGTGCCGCGCCCGGACCTTCTCTTCCCCGTCCTCCTCGAGGCGTTCCTCCAGCTTGATCAGGTGCCAGCCGAACTGCGTCAGCACGGGCTGCGACACCTCTCCTGCTTCGAGGGCGAAAACCGCCTCTTCGAACGGCGCTACCATGCGGCCGCGGCCGAAGGTGCCGAGGTCGCCCCCGCTGGAGGCGCTGCCCTCGTCCTCCGACATCGCCCTGGCGAGCTCGCCGAAATCGGCCCCGGCGACGATGTCTTCGCGCAGGCTGCTCGCCTGCTCCTGGATCTCGGCCGAATCCGCGGCGCTGGGGACGCGGGAAAACAGGGCGTAGCGGATTCCCACCTGCCTGCCGTGGCGGTAGTCGTCGGCGTTGGCGGAGTATTCCGCCTCGACCTCCGCTTCCTCGAGCTCGGTCTCGCCGTCGGAGGGGGAGAACACGTACTCGACCTTGACCTTCTCGTTGCGGTCGACGTAGTGCCGCCGCACCTCGGGGGCGCTGACCCGCACGGTCTCCATCAGCAGCGTCTGCAGCCGGTGGTTGAGCAGCTGGTTCTCCCACATGCGCTCGATCTGCATGATGAATTCGCGGTTCCTGGCGTCGTCGAAGGTGCCCTGATCGTGGAGGAACTGCTGGTAGAGCTGCGGGTCGAACTCCCCGTCCGTCTGGAACACCTCGATATCCTGTACGGCCTGGGGCGGTGCCTCGCGGGTGTAGGTCGCCAGCTCCTCGTCGGTGATTTGGATGCCGAGGCGGTCGAGCTCCTGGTTGACGATGGTCTCGCTCACCATCGCCTGCCACACCTCGCGCACGAGGGCGCCGTCGTCCCCCCTGTTCTCGCGGCCGCGCTGGCGCGCCGCGTTGCGCAGCGCCTGCTGGAAGAGTTTCAGGGAGACTTCCTGACCGTTTATCACTCCGACGGCGTCGGATCGGGAGCGGGAGGTGCCGGAATAGTCGGCTCCCCACTCGACGACGATCAGTCCCACGAAAGCGAGGATCACGATCCACATGATGATGCCCGTGCTCTCTCGCAGTTTGGTCATCATAAGCTGTTAGCTCCGTTGCTACTGTCGTCAGCCGCCGGCGGCGGCTGGTTGGTGTCTGTTGAGGCCGCCCCGGCTTTCGCCGCCTCGGGATGGCGCAGCAGGCAGGCGACCTGGCGGCCTTCCTCCTCCATCTCCACCAGCTCCGGGACGACGCGCGTGCAGGCGTCGGTGCGTTCGGGGCAGCGCGGGTGAAACGGGCACCCAGGCGGCACCGCCGCCGGGTTCGGGACATCCCCTTCGAGGGTCCTGCGGCCGCGGCGCCGGGCCGGGTCCGGCAGGGGGACCGCGGACAGCAGGGCGCGGGTGTACGGGTGTGAGGGCCGGCGATAAAGCTCGTCTCGCGGTGCCATTTCGACAATCTTGCCCAGGTACATCACCGCCACCCTGTCGGAGATGTGGCGCACGACGCTGAGGTCGTGGGCGATGAACAGGAAGGTGAGCCCGAGGTCGCGCTGGATGTCCTGGAGGAGGTTGATGATCTGGGCCTGCACCGACACGTCGAGGGCGGAGACCGGTTCGTCGGCGACGATGAACTCCGGCTCGACCGCCAGGGCCCGGGCGATGCCGATGCGCTGGCGCTGACCGCCGCTGAACTCGTGGGCGTAACGGCGCGCCGAGGCCGCGGGCAGCCCGACCATGTCGAGCAGCTCGGCGACCCGGGCTTCGACCGCAGCGCCCTCGGCCAGGCCGTGAATGCGCAGGCCCTCGCCGATGATCGACCCGACCGTCATGCGCGGGTTGAGCGACCCGTACGGGTCCTGGAAGACGATCTGCATGCGGCGGCGCAGGCGGCGCATCTCGCGGCCTCCCAGGACGCCGAGATTGCGCCCGCGAAAGAAGACCTCCCCCTCGGTCGGCTCGAGCAGGCGCAGGATCAGCCTTCCGAGGGTGGTCTTGCCGCAGCCGCTCTCGCCGACCACCCCGAGGGTTTCTCCGGGCCACACGGAAAGCGACACACCGTCCACGGCGCGGACGTACCCGCTGACGCCGCCCCACAGCCCCTTGCGGATCTCGAAGTGCTTCTTCAGGCCTTTTGCCTGTATCAGCGGCTGGCTCGCTTCAGTCATCGGCTTTCCAGCAGCTCACGAGGTGCCCGGGGGCCGCTTCGGCCGATTGCGGCAGGTGGCGACGGCAGCCGTCGTCGGCCAGCGGGCAGCGGGGATGGAAGGCACAGCCCGAAGGGATGGCACGCGCGTCCGGGACCGAGCCGGGGATGATGTCGAGCCGCTCCTGTTCTCCTTCGAGGCTGGGAATCGAGCGCAGCAGCCCGCGCGTGTACGGGTGCCGGGGCGATTCGAACAGCGCCCGGGTCGCCGCGGTCTCGACGATTCTGCCGGCGTACATCACCGCCACCCGGTCGGCCACCTCGGCGACTACTCCGAGATCGTGGGTGATCAGCAGGATGGCCATGTCGAGCTCTTCCTGGAGCCTTTGGAGCAGTTCGAGAATCTGCGCCTGAATGGTCACGTCGAGAGCGGTGGTCGGCTCGTCGGCGATCAGCACGTCCGGGTTGCAGGAGAGGGCAATGGCGATCATGATCCGCTGCCGCATGCCGCCGCTCTGCTGGTGGGGGTACTCGTCGACGCGCTGCTCCGGAGCGGGGATGCCCACCAGCTTAAGCATCTCGATGGCGCGTTCGCGCGCCTCCGCCCTCGAGGCGTCCTGGTGCAGCATCACCGCTTCCATGATCTGGTAGCCGCAGGTGAGCACCGGGTTCAGGCTCGACATGGGCTCCTGGAAGATCATGGCGACCTCGTCCCCCCGGATACGGCACATCTCCGGCTCGGACAACCCCATCAGATCGCGGCCGTTGACGGCGATGCGGCCGGCCTCGATGCGACCTGGAGGCTCGCGGACCAGGCGCATGACCGACAGGGCGGTGACGCTCTTGCCGCAGCCGCTCTCTCCCACCAGTCCCAGGGTCTCTCCCTTGTAAAGCGAGAACGACACCCCGTCGACGGCGCGGCCGATGCCGTCGTCGCCGTGAAAGAAGGTGCGCAGGCCGTCGACTTCGACGACCGGGGCCTCTCGGACAGGGGAGGTCATCGCTGCGTGCCGGCCTCTACCGGCTCCGGTTCTCCCACCCCTCGCCGCGCCCCGCAACGGTGCTCGATCACCGCCCGCTCCCCGGCGGCAAGCCGCTCTCGCGCAGGTCGATCTCCAGGCAGTCGCCGAATCCGCGGGCCATGCAGGCGGTCAGGGAGGGTATGTCGACCGGCTCCCCGGTGATTTCCCCGAGGTGGGAGCTCGAGTCGGCGACCGGGCCGCCGACATCCGCGCCGCGCAGGAAGCCGCCGAGAAGGAGGTGCCGGGGACCGGTGAGAATCGAGCCGTGCTGCAGGATGGCACCTCGAATCCGGCGCTGGGCGCTGCCGACGAGCTTGCGGCCCCGGTACGTCACCTCCCACTTCGAGGTGCTCGCGAAGCAGGGGGGCTTCGGGGCCTCCGGGGTCGAGCGGCCCCCCTGTCCCGCATCCTGCCGGTGCAGGTCGACCGGGGCGCCGAAGGCCCGCAGTCCGGCCACCAGCGCCCGTCCGATCTCCCGGTACGTCGCCCCGGGGGAGGCCCCCAGTCGGCCGCATCCTTCGCGGCAGATCACGCTGTAGGTCAGCTCCTCCCAGTGGAGGACGGCGCGCCCGCCCGTGAGCCGGGGCACTACGTCGATGCCGGCGCGGCGCACCCGCGGCAGATTCAGCTCGCGTTCGGGGTCCTGGTTGTATCCCAGGGAAATGGCCGGCGGATCCCAGCGGTAGTACCTCAGCACCGAGGGGCTGCGGCCGGCGCCGACGGCCTCGAGCAGTACCGCGTCCGCCTGCATGTTGAAGTCGCCTGACGACGCCCCGGTATCGAGCAGGCGCCAGGTTTCCGTCACGGCAGTCATGGCTCAATCCCCGGCTGCCGGTTTCGCCCGCGGCCTCACAGCTGTCCGAGCTTGAGGAGGGCGTCCCGGGCCGCCATCTGCTGCGCTTCCTTCTTGCTCCTGCCGCTGCCGAAACCGACCTCCTCCCCGGTGACGTAAACCGACACGCTGAAGACCTTGTCGTGATCCGGCCCCTTCTCCTCCTGCACGTGATACCTCGGATAGCCCCACCCCAGGCTCTGGGTGTGCTCGAGCAGACTGCTCTTGAAATTGATGGAGTCCTCGCGCTGGTGAAGCTCTTCGAAATCCCCCATGACCACCCGCTCGACGAAGCGCCGGGTCCCTTCGAGTCCGCCATCGATGTACATGGCGCCGATCACGGCCTCGAAGGCGTCGCTGAGAATGGAGTCCTGATCGGCTCCCCCCACCTTGCGCTCCTCCTGGCTCAGCAGCAGGAAACGCCCGAGCTCGATGCTGCGCGCCTTGCGGGCGAGGACGGGGCGGCTGACGACGAGGGACTTCATCTTTGTGAGGTCCCCCTCGCGACGGTCTTCGTGGCGACGGAACAGCTCCTCGGCGACCAGCAGGTCGAGCACGGCGTCGCCGAGGTACTCGAGACGCTCGTTGGAATCGACGCCGCTTCCCTGCCGGGCGTACACGTAGGAGCGGTGTTTGAGCGCCGTGAGCAGCAGCTCCTGGTCACGGAAGCGATACCCCAGGCGCTGCTCGAGCTCTCCGAGATGGCCCGGCGGGGCCGTATCCCCCGATCTCGAGAATCGGCTGCGGCTGAACAGTGCGGAAAGCCATCCCATGAGGTGCTGTGATTCCGGGAGCCGAACAGGGTGCCGGGCGGGCGCCGCCCCGGTTGTCCGGAAGCGGCAGGGTCAGCCGAAGCGTCCGAAGATGAGCGCGACATTGTGGCCCCCGAAACCGAAGGAGTTGTTCAGTACGCAGCTGATATCCGCCTTGCGCGCCTCGTTGGGGACGTAGTCGAGGTCGCAGTCGGGATCGGGGTTTTCGTAGTTGATCGTCGGCGGCAGCACGCCGTTGGCGAGCGCCATCAGGCAGGCGATGCTCTCTATGGCGCCGGCGGCTCCCAGCAGGTGCCCCGTCATCGACTTGGTGGAGCTCACCGCCAGGCCGTTGCGGGCATGCGCGCCGAAGACGTTCCTGATCGCCGCGGTTTCCTGCGGGTCGCCGATGACCGTCGACGTCCCGTGCGCGTTGACGTAGTCGACGGCGTCGAGGGACAGTCCGGCGTCACGCAGCGCGATGCGCATCGCCCGCGCCCCTCCCTCTCCTTCGGGTGCCATGTCGGTGATGTGGTAGGCGTCCGCGGTGAACCCGAGCCCGAGGAATTCACCCAGGATGTCGGCGCCGCGCGCTTTCGCGTGCTCGAGCTCCTCGAGCACGACGGCTCCGGCCCCTTCGCCCAGCACGAAACCGTTGCGCTCGGCGTCGAACGGCCGGCTCGCCCGTTCCGGTTCCTCGTTGCGCACCGCCAGGGCGCGCGCGGCGGCGAAGCCGGCTACCGAGAACGGGGTGACCGCGGCTTCGCTTCCCCCGGCAATCATCACCTCGGCTTCCCCGTACTGGATCTTGCGCGCCGCCTCGCCGATCGCGTGGGCCGCCGAGGAGCAGGCGGAAACGGTGGTGTAGTTGGGTCCCTTGGCGCCCACCTTGATCGATATCATCCCCGCCGACATGTCGCTTATCATCGAGGGGATGAAGAAGGGACTGATGCGGCCCGGCCCCTTGTCGTTGAGGACGTTGTGCTGTTCCTCGAGAGTGGAGATGCCGCCGATTCCCGACCCGAATATCACTCCCATACGCTCGGCATCGACGGAATCGGCGCTGATCCCGGCTCGCGTCGCCGCCTCGACCGCGGTGTGGACGGCATAGTGAACGAAAGGGTCGTTGCGGCGCACCTCCCTGTGGTCGAGCGACTGACCCGGGTCGAACCCCTTGAGCTCCCCGGCGATCTTCACCCTGTGCTCCGAGGTGTCGAACCGGGTGATTTCGCCGATGCCGGAGCGGCCTTCGATGAGGGCCTCCCAGAAGGCCTCGATGCCGTTGCCGTTGGGGGCCAGCACACCGGCACCCGTGACCGCTACCCTGCGCCTGGACACGGCAGCCCCCGCTACTGGAAAACCGCAAGCCCGAGGCAGTGGCCCCGGGACCGGGCGCTCGAGGCCGCTTCCTCGCAGTGCAGAGGTGCCTGATCGAACGGGGATTCGGCGGCCGGAAGCACGGGCCGTCCGCCCTCGCTCCAGGCGCCATGCAGGCGACCCGAATGGTCGGCCCCCGGAAAATGCTCTGCCACGGACCGCTAGGCTTTGCTGTTTTCTTCGAGGTACTTAATGGCGTCGTTGACGACGGCCATCTTTTCGGCGTCCTCGTCCGGAATATCGATCCCGAACTCCTCCTCGAAGGCCATCACCAACTCGACGGTGTCGAGGGAGTCCGCGCCGAGGTCGTCGACGAAGGAAGCTGCCGGAGTTACCTGGTCGGCATTGACACCCAGTTGTTCGACGATGAGATCGCGAACCCGCTCATCGATTGTTGCCATTACTCTATCCTCCTGCTCTTGACGTGACCGGCAATCCGCGTCACGAATTCTCTCGAAAATCCAACTATATACATGATACATGGCGGGGCGGTTATTACAAGCCAAAAACGCCGCTTCCCCGCGGCTGATTTCCGCGCCTCCGACCTCCCTGCCGCCGGGACCGAGAACCCACGCCGCTTCCGGCGCTCGCGGCCGGCCTCGCTACATGGTCATCCCCCCGTCGACAGTCAGGACGTGACCGGTGATGTAAGCCGCCTCTTCCGAGGCGAGAAAGGCGACCGCGGCGGCGACGTCCTCGGCTGAACCGGGGCGCCCGAGCGGAACATGGGACAACAGCTGCTCGACCGCTTCTTCCCCCAGATCGGTTGTCATGCCGGTATCCGGGACCAGCCCCGGGGCCACGGCGTTGACGGTGATGTTCCGCGGTGCGAGCTCCCGCGCCAGGCTTTTCGTGAATCCGAGCAGGCCGGCCTTCGAGGCGGCGTAGTTCGGCTGCCCCGCGTTGCCGGCGATGCCGACGACGGAGGAGATGTTGATGATGCGGCCCTCCCGTGCCTTCATCATCGACCGCGCCGCGGCCTTGCAGCAGAGGAAAGCCCCCTTGAGGTTGATCTCCAGCACCGCGTCCCAGTCGGCCTCCTGCAACCTCAAGGTGAGGTTGTCCCGGGCGATGCCGGCGTTGTTCACGAGAATGTTCAAGGCGCCGAATTCGGCGATGGTCGCCGCAACCAAGTCCTTCACCTGGCCGGCGTCGGAGACATCGGCGCCCCGCGACAGGCTGCCCACCCCGGAGTGGGCGACCTCTGCGGCGGTGGCGGCCGCGGCCTCTTCGTTGCGGGCGCACACCGCCACGTTGGCCCCCTCGGAGGCGAGCCGCAGTGCAATGGCGCGCCCGATACCGCGGGACCCGCCGGTAACCAGTGCCGACCTTCCCCTCAGTCTGCCGTTTCCGTTCTCAGCCATCTCTCCGTGCCTCTGCGAATTTGCCCGTGAGGTTCTCGATCTCCGCCGCGGTGCCGGCGGCGAAAACGGTCATCTTCCTTTCGATGCGTCGCACCAGTCCTCGGAGAACGCTGCCCGGCCCGACCTCGGCGGCCGCGGCGATGCCGCGGGCGGCGATCGCCTTGACGCACTCCGTCCAGCGCACCGGCGCCAGAATCTGCTGCAGCAGCTGACGCCGCAGGTCGCCGACGTCTTCCGTCGCCTGCGCCGACGCGTTGGCCACCACAGGCACTGCCGGCCTGCGCATCTCGACCTCCCGCAGGCGAGCGCTCATCTCGTCGGCAGCCGATTTCATGAGACGGGAATGGAACGCCCCGCTGACCTCGAGTGGCACCACCCGGCTGGCCCCGGCGGGTCCGGCGGCTTCGCATACCGCGGCGACGGCCCCCGCCGTCCCGGAGACGACCACCTGTCCGGGGGCGTTGAAGTTGGCCGGCACCGCGTCCCCATCCGGCGCCGCCTCCGCGCACAGCCGGGCGACCTGACTGTCCTCGAGACCGATGATGGCCGCCATGGTTCCGGGGTGCTGCTCGCCAGCCTCCTGCATCAGGCGGCCGCGCTCGCGCACCAGTCCGACGGCGGTAGCGAAATCGAAAACCCCGGCCGCGGTCAGGGCGGAGTATTCGCCGAGGCTGTGGCCGGAGGCGCAGGCCGGCTCGACCCCCTGCAGCGCCAGGACTTCCGCGGCGGCGACGCTGTGCACGAAAACCGCCGGCTGCGTCACCGCGGTCTGCTCGAGCTCCTCCGGCGGCCCTTCGAAACAGAGGCGCCGCAGCGGCAGCGACAGGGCCTCCTCCGCTTCTTCGAAACGCGCCCGGGCAACCGGGTACCGTTCGCAGAGATCGCGACCCATGCCCACGGCCTGTGATGCCTGACCCGGAAACAGGAATGCGAGAGCAGCCATCGTGGAAAATCAGAGCGTCCAGCGCAGCAGGGCGCTGCCCCAGGTGAGGCCCCCGCCGACCGCGGTGAGCTGCACCAGGTCGCCGCGCTTCACCCGGCCCACCTCAACCGCCTCCGAGAGGGCGATCGGCACGGTCGCCGCGGTCGTGTTGGCGTAGCGCTCGATGTTGACCATCACCTTCTCCATCGGCATGCCCATGCGCTCGGCGGTGGCCGTTATGATGCGCAGATTCGCCTGGTGGGGGACGAACAGCGCCAGGTCGTCGACGCCGAAACCGTTGCGCTCGAGCAGGTTCAAGGAGACTTCGGCCATCCTCATGACGGCGAACTTGTAGACCGCCTTGCCGTCCTGGTGCACGAAGTGAAGGCGCCTATCGACCGATTCCCGGGAAGCCGGGTGCAGGCTGCCGCCGCCCGGCATGTACAGATCCTCCCCACCCGAACCGTCGCAGTGCAGCTCGAAATCGATCAGCCCTTCCTCCGAGGGCTCGAGCAGCACCCCGCCCGCACCGTCACCGAACAGCACGCAAGTCGAGCGGTCCTGGTCATCGGTGATGGCGCTCATCTTGTCGGCGCCGATGACCAGCACCTTTTCGTGCGCCCCAGATTCGATGAACTGGGCTCCTGCGACCACGGCGTAGACGAACCCGGCGCAGGCAGCTGAGAGATCGTAGCCCCAGGCGCGCCGGGCCCCGATGCGGTCCTGAACGAGGCAGGCGGTGGCGGGAAAGACCATGTCCGGGGTGATCGTCGCGACGATGATCAGGTCGAGATCCCCGGGGTCGAGGTCGCGTTTCGCGAGGATGCTCCGCGCCACCTCGGTGGCCATGTGAGAGGTGGGCAGAGCGTCGAGGATGCGGCGCTCGGCGATTCCGGTGCGCTCGCGAATCCAGGCGTCGGACGAATCTACCGTCGAGGCGATCTCGAAGTTGGTGACGACTCGGTGCGGCAGGTAGCGTTCGACAGCCGTCACCGCGGCGCAACGCCCGATGCGCCGGGAGCGCTTCTCGTCTCGCGTCGGCAGCGGCTGTCCGGGCAATCAGACCTCTGGCTCGGCGTACTCGCGTCCCCGGTAGAAGCCGCAACTCCTGCAGATCCGATGGGGCCGCGCCGGCTGCCCGCAGTTCGTGCATCGGGCCAGCGCGGGACGGCGCAGCTTCCAGTGTGTCCGCCTCTTGTCCCGGCGCGTGCGGGATATCCGTCTCTTGGGTACTGCTGCCACGGGATTCCTCCGTATCTACGTGCTTCGCGATTGTTTCGACGCCAGTCCCGCCAGGGCCTCCCAGCGCGGATCGGTCCGCTCCTGGGAGCAGCCGCATTCACCTGCGTTGAGGTCCTGCCCGCAGCTCGAGCAGAGCCCCTTGCAGTCCTCGCGGCAGTACACCGTCAGCGGCAGCTCGAGGGCTACGGCGTCGCGCACCCGGCCGGTGAGGTCGACGACTTTCGCCCCCGGGTCGACGATCTCGAGCCCCTCCTCCTCCTCGGTTGCCTCCAGGAGGTCGGCGCCGGCTTCCCGTCGCTGGATCAGCACCCCCACCTCGGCCTCGACGAGCTGCCGCACCGCGGCCAGGCAGCGGCAGCACTCGCCGCTGACCTCGAACGCGACGGTCCCCTTGACGGTGAAGGTCTGCAGGAAACGCTGGACCTCTAGCCGCAGCCAGACCTGGGGCGAAAGGTCGAAGTGCCCGTCTTTGAGGTCGAGGGCCGCGGCCGGCAGCGGGGTTTCGAATCCTGTCCAGCCTTCCTCGAAGTCGTCGAGAACGAGGTGGGCGGCACTGGTATCGGTCCGCCTGCGGTCTGTTCCTTCGGAGACCATTGTCCATTGTCCATGCTAACCGAAGAAAAAGCGGATCTCTTTTTCAGCGTTCTCGAGCGAATCCGAGGCGTGTACGGCATTGCATTGGACGTCGGTGCCGAAATCGCGCCGGATTGTCCCCGGGGCCGCCTTGGTGCTGTCCGTTTCGCCGATGAAAGCGCGCAGGTGGGCGACGGCGTTGTCGCGCTCGAGCACGGCCGGGACGATGCTGCCTGAGGTCATGAATTCCACCAGCTCCCCGAAAAAAGGGCGCTCGTTGTGGATGTCGTAGAATCCCGCGGCTCGTTCACGGGAAAGTCGCGTCATTTCGAGAGCGCGGATCGCAAACCCCTCCGCTTCGAGGCGCGCCAGGATCCGGCCTGTTGCGGCTTTGCCCACGGCGTCCGGCTTTACGATCAACAGGGTCCGCTCCGTGGCCACGTTCGTTTCTCTTTCAGGTCCCTGCCTGGGCTGTCCATACACAAAAAAGCGGCCGGCGAAAACCACCTTCCGGCCGCGGGCAAGTCGTTCAACTTACGAGCTGTCAGGGCACCTGTCAATCTCCGTTGACAGGGTTATGGCGGCCCGGTAGATTGCGCCCGATGCGACATCCTTGGCTGGAAGAAGAGGGCAAAGCCATCCGCGACCCGGTTTGGGGGTACATCCACACTCCCGAGCCGCTCCTCGCCCTGATCGACACCGAGGAGTTCCAGCGCCTGCGCAACATCACCCAGCTCGGGTTCGTCCACCTCGTCTACCCGGGAGCGCGCCACTCCCGCTTCGAGCACTCCCTCGGGGTCTACCACCTCGCCAAGCAGTTCCTCGCCCGCCTGGTCCGGTCCGAGCCGCCCCTCGAGCTCGCCGATGAGGACGTGCGCGTCTTTCTCGCGGCCACGCTGCTCCACGACATCGGGCACTATCCGTTCTCGCACACCCTCGAAGAGCTGATGCCGTTCTTCGTCGACCACGAAAAGCACGCCCGCCGGATCATTGAAGACGAATCTGGCGGCGTCAGCCAGGTCCTGCGGGAGGAGGTCGGCGTCGACCCGCGCAGGGTGGCGAACGCAATCGACTACAAGGCCAAGAACCGCGAGATCCCCGCCCGCGACCTGCTGCTGGCGAACATCCTCAGCGGCACCCTCGATCCGGACAAGGTCGACTACCTGCTGCGCGACTCCCTGTTCTGCGGCGTCCCCTTCGGGGAGAGCGTCAACAGGGACCGGCTGATATCGGCGATCAAGTACGACCCGCGGCGGCGGCGGCTGGCGATCACCAGCAAGGGGGTCTCCGCGGTCGAGTCGCTGGTGTTCACCAACTACCAGATGTACCGGAACGTCTACTGGCACCACACCGTGCGCGCGGCCACGGCGATGTTCAAGCGCTCCCTGCAGGACGTCCTGGTCCATCCCGACTGCCGCATCGCGCACGACGACTTCCACGGCGTTACCGAAGGGGAGCTGATCCGGATGCTGAGGGCTGAGCAAGAGCGCCTCGGGCTCGAGGGCGCCGCCGTTCTTTTGCAGGGGATCGTGCAGCGCCGGCTCTACAAGGTGGCCAGCTTCATCTTCCCGGGAGAGCGCAAGCAGCGGCTTCTCCACTACCTCTACGATCTCTACCAGCACCCCGACAAGCGGCGACTGAAGGAGATCGAGCTCAGCCGGCTCTTCGGCGACCGCCTGAACCGGCGAATGAACGGCAGCGAAATCCTGATCGACATTCCCCGTTTCGACAAGAGCCCCGAGGTCGATCTCAAGGTCTTCTACGGCGACGAGACTCCCAGCGGCAAGGCGGACCCGCTGGCTTTCGATGATCCCGAAGTGTCCAGGCTGCGGGAGTCCCTCCTCGACAACTTCGAAGACCAGGCGAAGATTTTCCGCATCTTCTGCGTCGAGGAGGCCGGCCTGCTGGCCGTCGCCAGGGACCGGGTGAAACGCCACCTCAACTAGTGCCTGCGCGCGTGAATTCGCCGCTTACTTACACGCGCAGGCACTTGGCGCACCGGACCCTTCAACCGCAGTCCCGCAATCCGGATCGCCCTTCCCCGCGGTCCTTCTGGTCCGATTGACACGAGCAAGCTTTCCATGGGCTATCCGGAAGTCACGCTCCGCCGCAACAGCGAACGCCTGCTGATCAGGGGGCATCCCTGGGTGTACAGCGGCGCCGTGGCCGCGGCCCCACCCGTCGCTCCCGGGGAAATCGTCGACGTGTACGATTTCAGATCGCGGTTCGTCGCTCGCGGCTACTACAACCCCCACTCGACCATCGCCGTCCGCGTGCTGACCAGGGACCGGGATTGCCCCATCGACCGCGGTTTTCTGACCCGGGCCATCAGGCGTTCGGTCCTGCTGCGCCGCGGCAACCCGGAGCTGGCGGCCAACACCGACGCCGTCCGTCTCGTCCACGGGGAGAACGACGGCCTGCCGGGCCTCGTCGTCGACGACTACGCCGGCTACCTCGTGGTCCAGCTCCACACCTGGGGGATGGAGCTGCTGCGCTCCGATATCGTCGAGGTCCTCGCCGAGGTGGTCGACCCCAGGGGGATCTACGAGCGCAGCGACGTCGGCACGCGGCGCGCCGACGGCCTGAAGAATCGCCGCTCGGGCCATCTCCGGGGAGAGCAGCCGCCGCCGCTGATCGAGATCCGTGAAGGGGCCGCACGCCTGTTTGTCGACGTCCGCCGCGGGCAGAAGACCGGCTTCTTCCTCGATCAGCGCGACAACCGGATGCTTCTCGGACGCTACGCCGCCAGCCGCTCAGCGCTCGACTGTTTCGGGTACACCGGCGGCTTCGCCGCCCACGCCGCCAAGGGGGGCGCCCGGTCCGTAGTCAGCGTCGACATCGCCAGGGACGCCGCCGCACTCGCGGCGCGGAACATCGAGGCCAACCGCGGCGATTCCCCGCGCCACTGCCAGGTCGCCGCCGACCTGTTTCCGATGCTGGAGCAGCTGTCAAAGCGCGGGCCCCGGTTCGACGTGGTCGTCCTCGACCCCCCCGCTCTCGTGCGCCGCAGCCGCGACGTCAAAACCGCCACCGGCGTCTACATCAAGCTCAACCGCAACGCGATCAAGCTGGTCGCCGACGGCGGCTACCTGCTGACCTCCTCCTGCTCCACCCGCATATCGCAGGAGGAGTTCTTCCAGGTCGTGCGCCGCGCCGCGGCCGGGGCGCGGGTGGAGGCCAGGGTCCTGGCCTGCAACCTGCACCCCCCCGACCACCCGGTCGACCCCGCCTTTCCGGAGGGGCGCTACCTCAAGACGATCCTGCTGCAGGTCTTTCGCTGAAAGGTTAAGACGGCCCTGTCTTTACTGCCTATCCCCTTCCTCGCCGGGGCACGGCAGCCGCCGACAGGCGGAGCACCTCCGGCAGCCGCCGGACTGCCCCGAGGCCATTCGAGTCGACAACATGACGGGAATCCGCTCCGAGGGGCGGCGATCCGCGGTTTTCCGGGACCTGGGGAAGGCGCGGTACAAGGCCGGAAACGCCTTGCGACCGTATAACGACCGCCTGTGGAGTACGGGTTTCAGGTATCTATATTCCCGAGAGTCCATTGCGATCCACTGGTCCGACGCCCGTCATCGACGTGGGGAGCGCATGAAATCCTCGTTGCCCCAGGAGCTGCGTCTGAAGCTCGACGCGCTCCCGAACCGCCCCGGCGTCTACTTGATGAAGAACGCCGAGGGGCGGTACCTGTACATCGGAAAGGCGAAAAGCCTGCGCAGCCGCGTGCGCTCCTATTTCCAGGAAGGCGCCGGCGACGGCGGGCGCCGGCTCGCCGCCCTGCTGCGCAAGGTAACCGACGTCGACTACATAGTCACCGAGACGGAGCAGGAGGCGCTCGTTCTCGAGGCCAACCAGATCAAGGCCCACCGGCCGCGCTACAACGTCCACCTCAAGGACGACAAGAAGTACCCCTTCATCCGGATCACCGACGAGGAGTTCCCGCGCATCTTCGCCACCCGCGACCTCGTCCGGGACGGGTCGCGCTACCTCGGGCCGTACAGCAACGTGCGCGCCATGCACACCGCCCTCGAGGTGATGCACAAGATCTTCCCGGTGAGGAGCTGCGATTTCCAGCTCCCCTCGGACAAGGTCAAGCTCTGCCTCGAATACCAGATCCGGCGTTGCGAGGGGCCCTGCGAGGGCCTGACCGGCCGCGACGAGTACCGGCGCCACGTCGACCAGGCGGTGCGCTTTCTCAAGGGGGACAACGCCTCGATCGTCAAGGAGTTCGAGGCGCGCATGGAGAAGGCCGCCGCGGAGCTGCTCTTCGAGGGAGCCGCCCGCTGCCGCGACCAGCTGCGGGCGCTGCAAATGATGCAGCGGCGGCAAAAGGTGGTGTACGACGAAGCCGTCGACCGCGACGTGATCGGTCTGGCGCGCAGCGACGACGACGCCTGCTGCGCGGTTCTCGAGGTCCGCGAAGGGCGCCTGCTCGGCCAGAAACACCACTTCCTCAGCGGTATCATCGAGCATTCCGAAGCCGAAATCATGTCCGCCTTCGTGCGCCAGTTCTACCTGCAGACCGACTTCATTCCGCGCCAGGTCCACCTCAGCGTCGATGTCGAAGATGCCGGCATGATCGCCGAATGGTTGTCGGCCAAGGCCGGCGGCAAGGTGCGTCTCGCCGTGAGCCGGCGGGGCATCAAGGCCAGGGCGCAGGAGATGGCGGACGAGAACGCCGCGCATCTCCTCGAGGAGCGCAGACTGAAGCGGGAGCTGCGCAAGGGCCAGATCCCGCAGTCGGTATCCTCCCTGCAGCGCGACCTCGCCCTGCCGCGGCCCCCGCGCCGGATCGAGGGGGTCGACATCTCCAACTTCCAGGGCACCGACAGCGTCGGGTCCGTCGTCTGCATGGTGGACGGCAAGCCCCGGCGCAGCGAATACCGCCACTTCAGGGTGAAAGGAGTGGAAGGGGCCGACGATTTCGCCAGCGTTCGCGAGGTCGTGCTGCGCCGCTTCCGTGGCCTTGCGGAAAGGGGAGAGGAACTCCCGGATCTCCTGATGATCGACGGCGGCATGGGACAACTGTCCAGTGCCGTGGAGGCGTTGCGGCAGCTGGGGCTCGCCGATCAGCCGGTGGTCGGCCTCGCCAAGCGGCTCGAGGAGGTGTTCCTGCCCGGCGCCGGCGACAGCCTCCTCCTGCCCAGGACCTCTGCCAGCCTGCGGCTGCTGCAGGTGCTCAGGGACGAAGCCCACCGCTTCGCCCTGGCCTATCACCGCAAGCTTCGCGGCAAACGCACCCTGACCTCGGCGCTGGATCGAATCCCGGGCATTGGCCCCAAACGCCGGACCGCGCTGCTGCAGAGGTTCGGCTCGGTGCAGCGGGTCGTCGACGCAGAGGTCGACCAGATCGCCGATGTCAAGGGGTTCAGCCTCAAGCTCGCGCAGGATCTCAAGTCCCATCTACACAGCGGTGCCGGCGGCGGCGCGGAAGCGGCGGAGGGTCGGGCATGAACAGGCCGGCAGCGGCGACAGGCAGCGAAGTTCCCCCGCCGTTCGAGAACATGCTGGCGCAGTTCCTCGATCGACAGCATCTCTCCCCCGGCACCAGATCGGCGTACCGGGGCGACCTGGAGCGGTATCTGGCAGGTCTCCACCGCAGGGGGGTGACCGATCTCCAATCGGTCACAGGGGAGCTGTTGCGTCGCACCCTCGGCCAGCTCGTCGACGCCGGGTTCAGCCCCGCCACGGTTGCCCGCAACCTCAGCTGTATCCGGGGTTTCCATCGCTTTCTCCTGCTCGAGGGGGTGTGCCGGTCCGATCCGACGGAAGATCTCGAGGCCCCCGAAGCCGAACGCGGCTCACCGGAGGTGCTGCCGGTGGAAGAGGTGGAGCGCCTCCTGAACGGCATCGCCGGCGACACCCCTCTCGAGCTGAGAAACCGCGCCATCCTCGAGCTCCTCTACGCCTCGGGGCTGAGGGTATCGGAGCTGATCGCTCTGGAGCGCTCCTGGCTGCAGCTCGACGAGGCCCTGGTCCGCGTCCGCGCCGGCGGGAATCCCCGCGCCGTTCCTCTCGGACGGCAGGCGGTCCTCGCCCTGCGCCGCTACGAAGAACAGGGGCGTCCCGGCCTGGTGACCGGTACCGACCATCCCGCGTTCTTCGTCAACTCGGCAGGGAGGCGGCTGTCGCGGATGGGGGTGTGGAAAATCCTCCGCGCCGCGGCCGATGCAGCCGGAATAACCGGCCGCGTCAGCCCCGGGGTGCTGCGCCACAGCTTCGCCAGCCATCTCCTCGACGGAGGGGCGCCGCTGCAGGATGTCCAGCTGCTGCTCGGCCATGCCCGGATTACCTCGACCCAGGTCTACGCCAAGCGCCCGGACCACCGGCTCCTCGAGGTCCACCGCAGCTATCATCCGCGCCCTTGAGGGACCGGATGCGGGAGTCCGCGGGCAGGCCTTGAGAATCCTGAGCAACATCGCCCTCGGCAAGTACGTCGACACCGATTCGGTAGTGCACCGCCTCGACCCGCGCACCAAGCTCCTGTCGGCCCTCCTGCTGATGACCTCCGCCCTGACCCTGGACGCCGCCCTGCCGCTGATTCTTTTCACTGCCTTCCTGGTTCTGGCGATCCGGCTGGCGAAAATACCGGCGACCACCCTGCTCGCGAACCTGAAACCGTTCCTGTGGCTGTTCGCCTTCACCGTCATCCTGCACGCCCTGATGACCCCCGGGCGGGTCCTGGTTCACATCCCCGGACTGCAGTGGTCGGTGTCGCAGGAGGGGCTGCGCTTCGGACTGCTGTTCTGCTGGCGTCTGGCGACGATGGTCACCGTCGCCGCCCTGATGACCCTGACGACCCCGCCCCTGGCGTTGACCGACGGCCTCGAGCGCATGCTCCGCCCCTTGCAGCGCATCGGTTTCCCGGCCCACGAGTTCGCCATGATGATCGCCATCGCCCTGCGCTTCATCCCGGTGCTCGCCGAGGAGGCGGAGCGCATCAGGAAGGCGCAGCTGGCGCGCGGGGCGGATTTCGGCGGGGGCCTGTTGAGGCGGGCACGACAGATGGTGCCACTTCTGGTGCCGCTGTTCCTGTCGGCCTTCGACCGCGCCGACCGCCTGGCGGTCGCCATGGAGAGCCGCTGTTACCAGGGGGGCGAAGGCCGCACGAGTTTTCGCGAGCTCTCCTTTTCCAGGGCCGACCTGGCCGCGGCAGCCGTCGTCGTCTCGGCCGCGGCCCTCATGGTCGCTCACTCGCTGCGACCGTTCCTGGCCCCGTGAGCTCCCGCACCATCCGCCTCGACCTCGAGTACGACGGTACCGATTTCCTCGGCTGGCAGATCCAGGCCCGCGGCCGCACCGTTCAGGGAGAGCTCGCCCGGGCCCTGCGCGAGCTCCTGCAGGAACCGGTGACCCCGGTCGGGTCGGGACGCACCGATGCCGGTACCCATGCCCTGGGGCAGGTCGCCCATTTCAGAACCGGGACGGACCTCCCTCCCGACCGGATCTGCCGCGCCCTCAACAGCCTCCTGCCCGCGGACATCTCGATAAGGTCCGCTGCCGAGGCTGCCGCGGATTTCCACGCCCGCTACAGCGCCGTCAGCAAGCGCTACCGTTATCGCATCGCCACCCGCAAGACCGCGCTCGAGCGCCGTTGGGTGTGGACCTTCCGGCGCCGCCTCGATTTCGACCTCATGGCCGAGGCGGCATCCGGCTTGGCCGGGACCCACGATTTCCGCGCCTTCTGCAACCAGCACCCGGTTCCCGACAGCTTCACCTGCACCGTGCTCGATTGCGGGTGGGAACGCAAAGGCCCCGAGATGCGTTTTGAAGTCGAGGCGAACCGGTTTCTGCGCCACATGGTCCGCATCATCGTGGGCACCCTGGTGGAAATCGGCCTCGGAAAGCGGGGCCCCGACCTGTCCCCCTCTCTGCGGGGGGATGTCGAAGGGGGTGGGGAGCGCTATGAGGTGCGGCAGCTGGCCGGGCCCACGGCACCGGCCAGGGGACTTTGCCTGCTGGCAGTGAACTACCCTGAGGAAAGCCCGCCCCCCTTGAGGATACCTTCGTAAAATACTATTATTACGACACTTACATAACATGAGCACTCTTCCCCCCCTCGCTTCACGCCGCTGTTTCACCCTTTTTCTCCTCCTTTTTTCCCTCCACTCCGAAGCTGCGGGAGATCTGGAGGAATCGCGGCGAACCGCCATCGTTAGGGCGGCGGAACGGGTGAAGCCCTCGGTCGCCAGCATCCACGTGATCCATACCGAGCCGGTTTACTACCGGTACCGGGATCCCTTCCGCGACTTCTTCTTCCCGTTCTCTCGGAAGGATTTATACCTCTACCGCGGATCTCGGGACCGCATCTCCGGCGGTTCCGGGCTGGTCGTAACGGCAAACGGACACGTGCTGACCAACGACCACGTCATCGGCAGGAGCAGGAGCCGAATCGCCCCGAAGATCGAGGTCTCCCTTCCCGACGGCCGCTCGCTCCCGGCCCGGTACATAGGTTCAGATTTTACGATAGACCTGGCGGTCCTGAAGGTGGACGCCGACGACCTTCCCGTTGCAGACCTCGGTGATTCCGACGATATTTTGGTCGGCGAGTGGGCGATTGCGATCGGCAATCCTTTCGACCTCGGACCTGCCGTGAGCGCCGGAGTCGTCTCCGCCCTGGATCTCGACTTTCCCGAGCCGCAGGGCGACTACTACTACCGCGACATGATCCAGACCGACGCTTCGATCAACCCGGGGAACAGTGGCGGCCCGCTCGCCAATGCCCACGGCGAGGTCATCGGGATCAACAGTTTCATCTATACCGCAAATGAGTACGACATCGGCTCGATCGGCATCGGATTTGCCATTCCCATCAACTACGCCCGCCGCTTTCTCGACGAGATCGCCACTCACGGGCGGGTGCGCCGGCCCTGGACGGGCATCCTCGAGCTGCAGAACTTGACCCCCCGCCTGGCAGAATACCTCGATCTTCCGGACACCGACGGAGCCCTGGTCGTCTCGGTCGCCACCGGCAGCCCGGCGTACGAGGCCGACCTAGAGCGCGGCGACGTCATCGTCAGGGTAAACGGCGACTACCTCGAAAGCGCCGAAGCAGTCAAGGGAGTCCTGGAAGGTCTCCGGGTCGGCGAAACCTGCCACCTCGATCTCCTCCAGAACGGCCGCCTCGTCCCGGTTTCATTCGGAGTCGAAGAGCACCCGCGCTCCCCTCGCAGGTGGGATTGACGTGGCGCGCGAAGGGTGGCCGTTCGTCGCCGGCGCCATCGGGGTGGCACTGGCCTGCTGGGCCGCGGCACAGGTCGTTCCCTTCATTCAATACGGCGTCATCCTCTTCGGGGTGCTCGCCTGTTTCATGGCCTTCTTTTTCCGCGATCCGCTGCGCAACCCCCCGCAGCAGGCCGGCGCCGTGGTCTCTGCAGCCGACGGCAAAGTCGTGGAGATACAGCCCGTCGAAGAGGAATACCTCGACGGCCTCGGCACGCGCATCTCCGTTTTCCTGTCTCCCCTCGACGTCCACGTCAACCGGGTTCCCATCGAGGGCACGGTCGATTTCGTCACCCGTGTTCGAGGCGGGTTCCAGGCCGCTTACCGGCCGGACGCGTCCTCGAAGAACCAGCAGAGCGTCATCGGGATCAGCAATGGGGCCACCCGGCTCGTCGTCAAGCAGATCGTCGGCGTCCTTGCCCGGCGCATCGCCTGTTACCTGTCGGAAGGTGACGAGGTTGCCCTGGGGCAGCGCTTCGGGCTCATCCGTTTCGGGTCCCGGGTCGACCACGTACTGCCGCAGAGGGTGCGGATTACCGTCGAGGTGGGTGACCGCGTCCGGGCGGGAGAGACCATCATAGGGGTGTGCGAGTGATGTACCGACTGCTGCTTCCCAACATGTTCACCGTCGGCAATCTGTTCTGCGCTTTTCTGGCCCTGCAGTACGTGATCGAGGGCCGCTACGTTCCCGCGGCCTGGCTGGTCGTGCTCGGAGCCGCCCTCGATGCCATGGACGGACGCATCGCCCGCTTCGTCGGCAAGGACACCTCATTTGGAATCGAATTCGATTCCCTCGTCGACCTGTGCACCTTCGGAGTGGTTCCGGCCACAATGATTTACCTGAGCGTGCTGAGTTCCCCCTGGGGGTTGGTCCTTTCCTTTCTGTTCCTGCTCTGCGGCGCCCTCCGGCTCGCCCGCTTCAACGTGCTGAGCCACAAGGATGAAAAGACGGACCTGTTCATGGGGATGCCGATTCCCGGTGCGGCCATCGTCCTGACCCAGTACGTCGTGTTCACCCAGCACGCCTGGGAAACCAGGCACGCCGCCGTTCTCGCCGCCCTGCTGGTGCTGTCCCTCGGCTACCTGATGATCAGCCGCCTCGCCTTCGACAAGGTCCCCAGCTTCCGTTCCTCCTCCTTCGGCGATCGTTTCAGGCAGCTGTTCTTCCTGGGCTCGGTCGCTCTCGTCATCTATCCCAGCACATCGAAGGGCTTCTTCTTTCCGTTGACTCTGGTCTACATGGCCAGCGGCATCTATCGATGGGTCGCAGGCATGTTCAGGCACGAAGTCACTCAGCACGCCTGACCGTCGGCGCGGCGCATGCTCAGGGAAAAATCCGCATTTCACCTCATCCTCGTACTGTTCCTCTGCGTCCTCGGCGCCAACGTGATCGGCGAAGCACTTCGCCAACTTCTGCACCTGGCGGTCGGGGACGGCACTATCGTCGAGCGCGCCTTGCTCAATTACGTCAATTGGTCTGTCGGCCCCCACATGCTGAACCTGATTATCCTGTCGTTCGAGTTCAAGCTCGCTTTGCACTTCAACGTCATCACCCTGCTCGGCATCCTCGCCGGGTGGTACTATTTCAAGTACTCTTATTGACAGACGTCGGTGGCGTTCCAATTCCGATCGGAGGACAGCAATGTTCGGCATGGGTCATTGGGAAATACTCATAATCTTCCTGGTCGTCCTGCTGATTTTCGGCGCCAAGCGGATTCCAGAGATGGCGCAGGGCATGGGCAAGGGCATTCGTGAATTCCGCAAGGCCGTGCGCGACGTCCAGGACGAAGTCGACATCGCCAACACCGTCTCTAACTCTGCCCCCAAAGCGCCCGAAAGCCCGGCCGATCAGGTCGCGCGGCAAGGGGCGGCTGACCGGGGCAAGGAAGCCTCACCCGCGGCTCCCGGGGAGGGCGAAAAGACCGAAGAGACCCAGCAGCGGAGCTGATCTGGCGAACGCGCGAACCCCACCCGGCTGCTGCATCGAAACAACACGCCGTACTACGACCGTGTCCTCCCACCAGCTGACCGCGAGCGCCGCGGCCGATCAGATCAGGACGGGCGCGGCGACCTCGGTCGAGATCACCCGGGCGGTGCTCGACCGGATCGACGAAGTCGACCCCGTGATAAACGCATACGTCTCGGTCGATGCCGAAGGCGCCCTCTCCGAAGCCGAACGGATCGACCGCAGAAAGGCGGCGGGAGAGGAGTTGGGGCCTATGGCAGGAGTTCCGATCGCCGTCAAGGACGTGATCTGCGTGCGCGGCGGGCGGACCACCTGCGCCAGCGGGATATTGCGGGATTACGTCGCCCCCTACGACGCCGGTGCGGTGTCAAGGCTCCGCGCCGCCGACGCCGTCCTCCTCGGCAAGACCAACATGGACGAGTTCGCCATGGGCTCCTCGAGCGAGAACACCATCTTCGGGCCGGTGCGCAATCCCGTAGACAGCAGCCGCGTCGCCGGTGGCAGCAGCGGGGGTTCGGCCGCGGCGGTGGCGGCGCAAGAAGCGATCGCCGCCCTGGGATCCGATACCGGAGGCTCGGTGCGGCAACCAGCCTCGTACTGCGGCGTCGTCGGGGTCAAGCCGACCTACGGCCGCGTTTCCCGCTACGGGCTGGTGGCGTACGCTTCCTCACTCGATCAGATCGGCTGCGTCACCAGGGACGTCGAAGATGCGGCCCTGCTGCTGGGGGCGATCGCCGGCCGCGACCCGCGCGACTCCACCTCGGTCGACGAGCCGGTGCCCGACTACGTCGCCGGGCTCGAGGGAGGGCTCGACGGGCTGAAGGTCGGCATGGTCAGGCAGCATTTCGCCACCGGACTGGACCCGGAGATTCGCGCCGCCGTCGAGAAGGCGGCCGCGGCCATGGAGGCGAACGGGGCCGAGCTGGTCGACGTGTCGCTCGAGGTTGCCGCGCACCCGGAATACTGCATCAGCTCCTACTACATCATCGCCATGGCCGAGGCATCGGCCAACCTCGCCCGCTACGACGGGGTCAAGTACGGAACCCGTTGCGCCAACGGCAGGGAGGATCTCGGCGAGATGTACCGCGCCTCCCGCAGCCGCGGCTTCGGTGCCGAAGTGAAGCGCCGCATCGCCCTGGGGACCTACGTGCTCAGCGCCGGCTACTACGACGCCTACTACCTCAAGGCGCAGAAAGTCCGCACCCTCATACGGCGCGACTTCGAGCGCGCCTTCGAGTCGTGCGACGTCATCCTGTCGCCGGTGGCCCCGACCACCGCCTTCCGCCTCGGGGAGCAGCTCGACGATCCGCTGGAGATGTACCTCAACGACATATACACGGTATCCGTGAACCTCGCCGGGCTGCCCGGCATCGCCGTGCCGCTGACCACATCCGGCGAAGGGCTTCCGATCGGGGCGCAGCTTCTGGCTCCCCCATTTCACGAGGCGGCCATGCTTCGAGCCGCCCGCAACCTCGAAGAGATCTGCGCATGACCCTCGTGCAACACCTTCCCATGCGAGTTGCCGCCGTCGCCTTTGCCGCCCTCCTCGCCCTCTTCCCGGCATCGCAACCCGCGCTCGCAATCAACGAAAACGCCGGTACGACCGGGTTCAACTTTCTCAAGATCCCCGTGGGCGCCAGGGCCACCGCACTCGGCGGTGCCTACGCCGCGGTTGCCGGAGAGATGGAAGCCAGCGCCTTCAACCCCGCGGGACTGCACGGCCTGAGCCAACGGGCCGGGGTCGTCTCTCTGGCCAGCTATCTCGTCGACACCGAGGCCGGGTTCATCAGCATCGCCGTTCCCGGCGAGAGCCGCGTCTGGGCGGGAAGCGTCAACTACTTCTCCTACGGCACGATGCGGCACACCGATGCCGACGGCCAGGACCTGGGAAGCTTCGGCGCCTTCGAGCTCGCCACCTCGGTGACTGCCGCCCAGAGGGTATGGCGCCGCCTCGTAGTGGGAGCAAGCCTCAAGGTGATCTACTCGAGCATCCAGGACTACACCTCCGACGCCTATGCCCTGGACCTCGGCCTCCTCGCCGACGGACCGATCAAGGGAATGAAACTGGGAGTCTCGATCTCCAACATGGGTGGCGTGCGTAGCGGCTACACCGGCGGCTTCAAGGACTCGCTGCCGGTGGTCGTCCGGGCCGGCATCTCCCATCGTCCGGCACACGCCCCCCTGCCCCTGATCCTGCTCGCTGACGTTAACCTGCCTAATGACGGCGACCCGTTCTTCGCCTTCGGTGCCGAGTTGCAGGTCGGGAACACGCTGTTCCTGCGTCCCGGGTACAGCCTGCAGCAGACCGGTGAGCAGGGGGAGGACGCAATCGGACTAACCGCGGGCGCCGGCGTCGAGCTCCAGCGTTACCGGCTCGATTACGCCTACGCATCCTACCCCTCGCTGGGCATTGTCCACAGACTTTCGGTATCCGGACGCATATAGGACAACCTGCCTAGGCATACCCCCTCACGGCAGCCGGAAACGCGGCGACTGGGGTACCTCCGAGATCAGCGGCGTACTGAATCGGCGACACCGCCTCCGCACCGCTCCCCCGGGGGCTGCTGGAGACGCGCCGACTGGGGGTACCTGAGATCAGCGATGTACTGAATCGGCGACAGCTTCCGCTTGTCCCGTCATCGGCACGAAGCGCACCGGCAGGAGACGCTCGGTCGTGTGCGTATCGCCGCGGCGGGTAATGCGAATCAGTTCCTGGTAGGCATCGCCGACCGGCATCACGAGGCGGGCGCCGTCGGCCAGCTGGTTGACGAGGGCCTGCGGTACGTGGTTCGGCGCCGCGGTGACGATGATGGCGTCGAACGGCGCCTCTTCCGGCCAGCCGAAATACCCGTCCCCGGTGCGCACGTGGATGTTTGCGTACCCGAGATCGCGCAGCAACGCCTGAGAGCGCTCCGCGAGCGCGGGAACGATTTCGATCGTGTACACCTCGGCGGCGATTTCGCCGAGAACGGCGGCCTGATAGCCCGAACCGGTACCGATTTCCAGCACGCGGTCATCGGGGCTCAGATTCATCGCCTGCGTCATGAAGGCGACGATGTACGGCTGCGAGATGGTCTGATCCTCGCCAATCGGCAGGGGGCTGTCGCGGTAGGCGTAGCGTCGCAGGTCTTCGGGGACATACAGATGCCTCGGAACCCGGGCCATTACCGCGAGCACGGTAGAATCTGTTATGTCGCGCGCGGCGAGGTCTTGCGCCACCATGCGCATCCGCCCGGCCAGGAACTCGTCCTCCTGCGGAGGTTGCCCGAAGCACTCCGGCGAAGTCGCGGCCAGGACCGCCGTAAATATCAGGAGGATGGAAGCTGGGCAAGCAGGGATTTTTCGCATGGTCGTTCACCTCAGCAGCAGCAGCGAGCGCGTCTTGTGACGCACGCCCCCGCCGTCTGAAGGGTGGAAAGTGAGACGTGCGAGGTATACCCCCGACGCCGCAGGCGCTCCGGCATCTGTCAACCCGTCCCAGACGACCCGAAAGACGCGGGCTTGTGCCACCGTTGTTTCGAACAGGGCGCGAACGCGCTGGCCCAGGGAGTTGTACACAATCAACCGCATCCTCCCGGCGCCCCCGCTGAAAGGAATCACCGTTGTCAGGTTGAAAGGATTGGGATAGTTGGGCGCCAGGGCAAATGCCGGATTCGGAACCACCGGCTCCGCCACCGCGGTGATAGGCTCGCCCTCGACCAACCGCGTTGTCCTGTTCCCCTCCATGTCCCGGAAGCTTTCGATGCGGCCGCTGGGCCAGTGCACGCTGACCGAGTCCAGTCCGCCGCTTCCCAGCCCGACATGCTGCACTCGACTGCCCTGCGCCAGCCCGGAGGTTCCGTTGACCTCGCGGACAAGGACCCGCCCCCCGCTGTGAACGGAGACCCGCGCGCCGATGCCGTCGGGATTGCTCTCCGTCCCTCGCAAGCCCAGCTTCCGGGGCCGTCTCCGGGGGTTTACTTCTCCTCTTTTCCTGGGACGCGAACGCCCCTGGCAACCACTATACTGAAATAACGGCGCCTACCCGGCCGTGTACGCCTGCTTGAACTCCTGAGCCAGCTCCCGGAGCTTGTCGACGTTCGCCGTATCGGTCGTCTGTTTGCACTTCATCGCGTAGACCAGCATCTGGTGCAGGAGTGCGAGCTTGTTCTTGTAGGCCGCCTGCCCCTCGTTGTCCGGCGGCGGCAGTTTGATCCGCTGCGTCAGGAAGTACTGCGTAACGATCTCCCTGATGCGATCGGCGTGGTTCTCCTTGTTGTTCACCCAGCGAGTCAGCTGGTTGGCATTGGCGCCGTCGCCGGAAAGCTCCACGATCTTCCTCATCGACTTCTCGATGGTAGTGATGTCTTCCTCAATCATCGAAAAGCGAAGCTCGTCGCCGTAAATGCCGCACGGTATTTCGCAGTGTGCCCATAGCGGTGCCGCCTGCAGTGCGATTGCGGCCACGCACGCCGCCGCGAGTCTGGCGAAAGTCATCCGATCCTCCTGTTTTGTCGTAAAAAAACCCCCGCGCGAATGCCGGGGGTTGGTGCGATTTCGAGGCTGGCTTCCTGTCTGCTCACGAAGAATCGGAGCCGCCGTTCTCCATCCTGCTGATCTTGTCCCTCAGCCGGGCTGCTTCCTCGTACGCCTCTTCGGCGACCAGCCGGTCCAGTTGCGCCTTGAGCAGCTCCAGCTCGGACATCTCTTTCTCTTCGACCGCCCCTTCCGCTTCCTTTTCCACTCCGGTTTCTTCCCTGACTTCCACCTCGACCAGGGAGGGGTCGACGTCCTCGCCGTTGCCGGCGCCGGAAACATCCTCGCCCAGATCGGCGATGTTCAGCATCGCTCCGAGCTCTTTTCCGGCTTCTTCCATCACCTCGGGGCTCATGAAGATCGGGATTGCCATCAGAGTGGCGAGGATCATTCCGTCACTCGGCCTGCAGTCGAGGTAGAAGACATCCTCCTCGGTCTGGATCAGCAGGTAGGCGTGGAAGATATCCTCCTTCAGCGTGTGAATCACGAGTCTGCGAACCTCCCCCTTGACCTTTTCGAGGAGATCCTGAAACAGGTTGTGGGTCAGCGGCCGGGGGAAGGAGACCTGCTGCATCGCCATCACCAGGTACTGGCCTTCCGGCGCCCCTATCGAGATCGGCACGAAGCGGTCCTCCTCCCCTTTGAGAACCACGAGAAACGTCTGGGGCGGGGAGGATTCCGAGTAGGGGTAGATGCGCCAGACCTCTACCGGAATCAGGTGCTCGTCCTGTTTTTTCTTAAGCGACATAAATGGCTGCTAACACCTTAAGCGACATAAATGGCTGCTAACACTGTGTTTAGCGAAATGCCACCGGAATATACCTCATCGGAGACCATTAATCAAAGCAAAACAGGCCGCTGCCGGGACGGCTCAGGGGCTCGCGGTCAAACGATCCCGGCTTCCTTCAGGCTGACGAAATCGCCGGCGGCGATGATGATGTGGTCGAGAACCTCGATCCCCATGATCAGCCCTGCCTCGCGCAACCGGTGGGTCAGATCGATGTCGTCCTTGCTCGGTGAGACGTCCCCGGAAGGATGGTTGTGGGCGAGAATGATGCTCGCCGCGGAGTGATACACACCTACCTGGAAGACCTCCCGTGGATGGACGATCGAGGCGGACAGACTGCCGATCGAGATCACTTCCTTATGGATCACCTGGTTGCGCGCGTTGAGGTAGAGGCAGACGAAGTACTCCTTGCGCTGATCCTTGATTTCCGCAAGAAGGGGAATCGTCTCGATCGGAGTGCTGATGATCGGCAGCACCCCCAGTCCCTTGTCGAGAGCGCGGCGCGCCAGCTCGAACGCCGCCAGTAGGATGGCGGCCTTCGCCTTGCCGACCCCCTTGAGGCGCGACAGCTGAGTGAGGTCGAAGGACATCAGCTCGCCGAGATCGTGCTTCTCGACGATACCCCGGGCGACGTCGAGCACGTTGCAGCCGCGGTATCCCGTCCCCAGGACGAGAGCGAGGAGCTCGCTGTCGCGCAGGGCCTCGACTCCGTCGCGCGCCAGCCGTTCGCGCGGAAGCTGCGACACCCCCCCTTCTCCTGTTGCCATGGCCCCCCTGCCGGCCGTAATGCCGTAACAGGTTGCCGGCCTCCTCGGCGACTGATTCACCGCCGCGGCGGCTGCACCGCCGTTCATTCCCGTTATCATGTGTCGGCTCCGATCGCTTACATGTGACACCGTCTGGTCACAGTTTCGCTGACTGACGCACTGCTGTCCGGTATGCAAGCATATCCCGTACCGCTTTGCCCGCGGCCGGCGAGGCCGGTATATTGCGCGCTTTTCCCGCCGCCCCCTCCCGGCTCGCGGCGTTGCGTCCGCCCTCCGCCGGGCCCCTCCATCCGCAAACCAGACCCTTACCGGGCTTACCGTGTTTCTCATGGCTTTCCATCCACCGGGCCTTCGCACCCGGGCCTGGGGCGGATGGGGTGCTCCCGCGCTCTCCGGACTGCTGCTGTCGCTGCCCTTTCCCACGGCTCCCCACCACCCGATGGCATGGGCCCACGGCTCGCCCTGGGCATTCGTCGCCCTGCTGCCGCTGTTCGCCTCTTTTCCTCGGCTGAACTGGAAGGAGGGGTTCCGCTGCGGCTGGGTGACCGGCAGCGTCTTCAGCCTCTACAGCCTGTACTGGGTCGCCTTCACTCAGGGAGGCGGCCCCGCGGTCGTCGCCGGAACGCTGTTGATGGCCGCTTACATAGGGGTGTTCTACGGGCTGGCTGGCGCCGGATTGTCCGCGGCCGTCAAGGCGTGGCCGCATGCCGGCTGGCTCACAGCGCCGCTGCTGTGGACCGCCGCGGAGTACCTGCTGTCGCTGGGGGAGCTCGGGTTTCCCTGGCTCCTGCTCGGCTCCACCCAGGCGGTGACCGTGGAGCTGATTCAGTACGCCGAGATCACCGGGGTGTACGGCGTATCCTTCTGGGTGAGCGCGGTCAACGTCGTCCTGTGGCTGACGCTGCGCAGCCCCGGTCTACGGCAGGGTATGGCCGGCGCCGCGGCGCTGCTCGCCCTGTTCGCCTGCCCCTGGTGGTACTCGACCGCGATCATCGACTCGGCCCCTGCGGAGCAGAGCGTCAGGGTCGGACTGGTGCAGAACAACCTCGGCCTGGAGAAATGGCGGCGCGGCGGACTGGAGCGCAGTTTCATCACCCTCGAACAGCTCTCCCGGGCGGCGGCCGCGCAGCGCCCCGACCTCCTCGTCTGGCCTGAGACCGCAGTCCCCTGCCGGGTGCGCACCCGCGAGGACTGCCGCAGCCGCGTCGAGGACCTGGTCGCCGAGCTAGGGGTCCCGGTCCTGACCGGGGCCTCGGACACCGACCCGCGCACCCGGGAGCCGTACAACGCCGCTTTCTACTTCTCGGGGGAGCGGCCGCTGCAGAGGTATGCCAAGATGCACCTGGTGCCGTTCGGCGAGCGCACCCCCTTCATGGATTTCGTGCCGCTGCTGCGCGAAATCGACTGGACCGCCCTGACCGGAGACCTCGGTCCGGCCGAGTTCGCCCGCGGGCGCGAGCGCACCCTGTTCGAGCATCCGCGCGGGGACTTCGCCGTGCTGATCTGCTTCGAGTCGGTGTTCCCCGACCTGGTCCGCGGCCACGTCGCCGGCGGCGCCGATTTCCTCGTCGTGATCACCAACGACTCCTGGTTCGGCCGCACCGCCGGTCCCTACCAGCACGCGCAGCTGGCGGTGTTCCGGGCGGTCGAGAACCGCACCGCCATCGCCCGGTGCGCGACGAGCGGGGTCTCCCTGTTCGTCGACCGGTACGGCCGCACGTCGCAGTCGACCCCGGTCTTCACCCAGGCGCAGGCCGTCGGCGACCTCGCCATCGGGTCGCCAGGGACCTTCTACACCCGCCGCGGCGACCTGTTCGCCCAGCTGGTTACCGTGGCGGCCCTCATCGCCGCCGTGGTCGCCATTCGGCGCGGTCGACCGTCCGCATAGGGAGCTTGGAAATCGTGGAAAGGGGGCCGGGCTATCGGTTCCGTCGGCGGGGAAATCCCAACGCGGCGTACGCACCGTTGCAGCCCCGGCCATTGTGGCAGATGCTGGTCCTTGGGCACTTCCAGCCGTGCCGATGAGGGTCGGCCGAAGAACACTCTGCTGGTGAGGAAGTCCTCCTCCCCCGACCCGCTCTGAACCCGACTGCGGCCACCGCCGCCCACCCTACAGGCCGAAAGCGAACCCGTCCCTTCTGGGGTCGGCGCCGCCCTGTAAGACACCCGCCGCCGTGTCCACCGCGATGGCCTGGGCGCCTCCGACCCCAGGTGACCACGGGTCCAGTACTTCCACGTGTCCGTACATGGCGAGCGAGCGCCGCACTTCGACCGGGAAGCGCTCTTCCATGGCGACGTGGGTCCCGGTCAGGCACCTGAACCGTGGCGCATCGATCGCCTGTTGCACGTTCATTCCGAAATCGAGCGCGTTCAACAGCATCTGCGGGGTGGTCTGCAGGATACCCCAGCTGCCCGGGGTGCCCATGCTCAGGACGAACTCCCCCTTGCGGAAGGTCTGGGTCGGAGCGACGACGAAATCCACCCGCTTGCCCGGTCCGATTCGGTTCGGGCTGCCCTCTTCGAGGTCGAACCAGGCCCCCATATTGTTGAGAAAGATGCCGGTGTCGCCGATGGCCACGACCGACCCGAAGCCGCCCCCCAGCGTCTGGGTCACGGTTGCCACGTTGCCGTCCCGGTCCGCGGTGGCGAAGTGGGTCGTCATGCCGCCGTCGAAGGCCAGCGAATCGCCCGGTGTCAGGGCCCCTTCCGGCGCAACGCGGGTGTAGTGCTCGCCGGCGACGAGGGCCGCCCGTTCCGGGTCGATGCGCTTGCGCTGCTCCTGCAGCATAGGCTTTCGAGAGCAAGCCTTTCAGCGGCACATCGACGTAGTCGGGATCGCCGGCGTAGCGGATGCGGTCGGTCACGCACAGCTTTACGGATTCCATCAACAGATGCAGCGTCCGGGGATCCCGATGGACCAGTTCATCCGGGTTGAAACCTTCCACCACGTTGAGGGTCTCGAGGACCTGGAAGGCGGAGGAATTGGGAGGATGGGTGAAAACCTCGTATTCGCGGTACCTCGTGCTGATCGGTTCCACCCACTGCGTCCGGTACCCGGCAAGATCCTCCGCCGTCAGCAGTCCGCCCATCCGCTGAACCCCGTCGATCAGACGTTCGGCCAGTTCTCCCCGGTAGAAGGTCTCTCCGCCGTCCCGGGCGATCGCCCGGGACGAGGCGGCCAACTGCGGCATCGACAGCCGCGCCCCCGGCCTCGGCGCATTGCCGCGGCCGTCGAGCATGATCCCGGCCGACGAGTCGAAAGCGCGAAGCCTGTCCGCGCACCCCCCCCATGACCTGACTGCACCAGTGGGTCACCGGGAATCCCCCCTCCGCGTAGCCGATGGCCGGTGCGAACAGCTGCTCGAGCTCCATGCTGCCGCAGGTCTCGTGAAGGGCGAGCCAGCCGGCGACGTTGCCGGGAACCAGGGGAGCGAGGATGCCGGTCTGCATCGTCTCTTCGCTGAAGCGGTCCGGCGTAGCCGCCTGCGGCGCGCGGCCGGAGAAGTTCAGCGCCCGCGGCCGAGGCCAGCGGATGGGCCGCGGCAACCATGGCATGGGCGAGCCGGCGCCGGGACTCGTCTCTCCGGGGACTGTTGCAGCGCAGTTCATGTCGAGTCTTTCCCTCTGCGCGGCGGCGTATTCCGGCGACAGCAGCCCTTCCAGGGGAGATCGACGTGGTCGGGATCTCCGGCGCAGGCGATGCGATCGGTGATGCTCAGCTTTGCGGACTCGACAAGGGCGTGGACCGTATCGGCGCTGTTGAAGGCCAGCTTGGACGGGTCGAAACACTCCATCAGCTTCAAGTGCTGCAAACTCTGGAATCCGGCTGACGGCAAGGGCGGCGCGAAGACCTTAAAACCCCGGTAGTCGACCTCGAGGCATTCCTGCCATTCGACTTCGTACTCGGCCAGGTCCTCGAGTGTCAGAATGCCCCCCATCTCCTCGCTGGCCCTGGCGATCCGGTGGGCCAGTTCCCCGGTGTAGAAGGCGCCGCGCCCCTGCTCGGCGATTTCCCGCATCGAGGCGGCCAGCTGCGGCCAGCGCAGCCGCGTTCCCGGTGTCGGCGCCCTGCCCGAGCGGTCGAGGAAAACAGCGGCAGCGTCGGGGAACGGGTGCAGGCGTCCGGCATGTTCGGCGATGACGGCGCTGTTCTGGTAGGTGACGGGAAAGCCGTTCTCCGCATAATCGATCGCCGGCCGCAGCAGGCGCTGGGGATCGAGGGTCCGTGTTTCAGGTGAAGCTCGAGCCATCCGGCGACGTTTCCCGGGACCATGGGAGCGAGTATGCCGAGGTCGAGGGTTTCTTCGGTCAACGCCGAACGCGTTACGGCCATCGGCGTCCGGCCCGAGAAATCGAGGGCCCGCGGCCTGGATTCGCCGGCGATCCGAAGGATGGCGACCCCGGTGCCTCCGGGGCCCGACATGTAGGATTCGACCACCCCGAGGGTGAAGGAGAGGGCGACGGCAGCGTCGAAGGCGTTGCCGCGGTCGGCCAGAACCCGCGCTCCCGCAAGGGAGGCCAGAGGGTGGCCGGTGGAGACCATGCCGTTGGTGCCCATGACGACCGGACGGCTGGATGGGGGAAAGGTAGAGGGGATGGCCATGGGCAGGTTTCAGGTGAAATCGGGACGGAATACATGGGAAGTCCTGTCGACAGGCAGCCAGGTCGAGTTCCAGAAAACCTGTGCCGCTTTCTTACAATGGCTGCCATTCGAACAGCCAGTATTCGCCCGCGTAACCGGGCGGCGCAAGGTACTGCGCCACCCAGGGATTGACGGCGTCGGCGTGTCTGAAGTGACAGTGCCCGGTCAAGATCGCCACCAGGTTCTCGGCCTGACTCACCATGCGGACGAACTCCAGGGTCGTCGAGGTGTTCTCGCCGACGGAATTCTCCCGGCGGCTCTGCAGCGCCCAGTCAGGATCGGCCATCATGATCGGGACGCCCAGCTCCGACAGGACAGGATTGCGCAGCGTAGGCAGACTGATCGGGATGTGGCAGAGCAGGACCGTAGGCGCCCCCCCGGCCAGCGCCTGGCGGGTCGACTCGAGCTGCTCTTCTTCGACCTGGCAGGTCGAGTTGTCGACGGCCGCAAACAGCAGTCCCCCCACCTCGTGGCGAGAGAATGCGGGTTCGCCCCGGGTCAGCGGATCGAGTCGCGGCAAGAACTCGCGCCGTACCTCCGCAGTCCCCTCGCGGTCGGAGAACAGCCAGTCGTGGTTTCCGGGTGTGTAGATCGAGGGTATGCCGGATGCGGACGCCAGACGCGCGGCGTAGTCGATGCTTGCCCAGGCCGGAAAATCGACGATGTCCCCGGCCAGTGCGAGCAGATCCACCCGTTCCTGCGCGGCCACCTCCAGCATCTGCGCAAACGCCGTTTCCTGGGGAATGACGTTGCCGGCCTCATCGGTGTTGCCGTGACGGTCATGGAACCGTTCGGCGTGCCCGGCGAAGCGCTCCTGCTCGTCGGGATCCCGTTCGTCGATGAGGCCCAGGTGAACGTCCGCCAGCATCAGGGCTTTTACGCAAGCCGGCAGGCCTTCCACCCGGATCGTTGCCCTGCTCTCCTTCCAGTCGTGCGTTACCTGCATGGTCCCATCGCTATTGAAGCCCTTCCCCTACAGGTGCCTTTCCAGCCAATCGAGGATTCTCCGCGAGTATTCCACCCTGAGCCTGGGATGCCCCGACTTGCGGAACCCGTGGGGCGAGTCGGGAAAGCGCACGAATTCGACCTTCCTGCCTAGGCGTTTGAGAGCGACGAAGTACTGCTCGCTCTGTTCGACCGGACAGCGCAGGTCATTCTCCCCGTGAAACAGCAGCACCGGAGTGGTGACGTTGTCGGCGTAGGTGATCGGCGAGTGTGCGAGCAAGGCGTCGCGCAATTCCTCGGCCGTCCCCGCCCAGTTCGCCTCGAAGAAGCTGACGCCGATGTCCGAGGTTCCGTACATGCTGTACAGGTTGGTGCAGGGAGCCCCCACCAAGGCCGCCCTGAAGCGGGTCTCGTGCCCGATGATCCAGCTGGCCATGTACCCCCCGTAGCTGACTCCGTGAACGGCTATCCGGTCTTCGTCGATGTATTCGCGCGAGCACACTGCGTCGACGCTGGCCATGATGTCGCGGTAGTCCTCGCCGCCCCAGTCGCCCAGCACCATCTTGGCGAACTCGAGCCCGTAGGAGGAGGACCCCCTAGGATTGACACCGAGTACGGCGTACCCCGCCGTCGCCATTACCTGCTGGAACGGGTCGAAGCCGTCGCAGAAGCGGCCGTGGGGGCCCCCGTGTATGTCGAGGACCAGCGGATAGCGGCGCCCGGGATCGAAGCCGGGTGGCAGCAGTACCCGGCACTCGATTCTCTCTCCGCCCCGCTCTAAGGTGAATTTCTCCATCGCGGCCGGCGGATGCTCCTCCAGGTACGGCGCGTTGTACTCAGTCAGCCGGACGCGCGCGCCGGTCGACAGGTCGACGCCGACGAGGTTGTCCGCCGCGGTGCTCGTCATCTCGACCAGCACCGCGTTTCGCGCCTCGTCGTCGAGCGCCCAGCCGGTGTACTTCACCCCGCCGCCTGCCAGGGCGGTCAGATTTCCTCCCGGGTCGACCCGGCAAAGGAACGATTCGCCGTGACGGTCGCCGACGAACCAGATGTTTCCATCGGTTGCCCAGCGTATCTCCGGCGCCTGCGGATCGGTGGTGTATGAGTCGTCGGTCAGGTGGCGGGCTTGTTTGCCTGGATCGAGGATGAAGATGGAAGCCTGGCGCGGATCCCACATCAGGACATCGTGGGTGCCCGAGGCGGCCAGCCTCGATCCATCCGCAGCCCATGCCAGCGCCAGGACGCGCCAGAGGCCGGCCGACCACGTCTGCGGCCTCCCGCCCGAGGCCGCGATCACCCGGGCTTCCGAGTGGTTGTTGAAGTCCCGGTCCTCCACCTCGTCGCAGAGGTAGGCGAGGCGGTCGCCCGGCGGCGACCAGACCGGCCCCGAGCAGTCCCCCTCTCCGTCGGTCAGCTGCCGGGTTTCCCCGCTCTCCAAGTCGACGACGAAGAGCTGGTTGAAGGCGTCCCCAATCCAGCCGCGTTCATCGTGGCGGTAGCGGATCCGGCGCGCGACGCGGACGCGGGGGTCGCGTTTGTGATCGTGATCGGGTGGCAGCCAGTCCGGATCGACCTTCGAAACGAAGGCAAGCGACCTGGAGTCCGGGGACCAGGAATGTCCGGCAGCATCGGCGGGCCCGGAGGTGACCTGACGCGCCTCTCCGCCGCAGAGGTCGATCAGCCAGATCTGCCTGATGCCGTTGCCGTCGGGGCGCAGAAAGGCGATCCAGTTGCCGTCCGGCGAGAATCTCGGCTCCGAGTCCGCAGGGCCCCGGGTGAAGGAGCGCGGAGGTCCTCCGGGCATCTGCGCCATCATGATTTCCGTCCGGTACTCCATCTCCTCCCGATCCACCGCCGAGCGCACCCAGGCGAGCCGGGTGCCGTCCGGAGAGAGGGCGGGGGCGACTACGGAGATCAGATCGTAGACGAACTCAGGGGGTATGGGTTGGGCCATTGAAGGCTGGGCAGGATTCCAACACCTTGTCGAAGGCCTCGACGTTGTAGTTGTGGAAGTCCTGGTAGTCGAAGTGCAGCAGCACCGGCCACCCGACTTCGCCGCAGAGCCGGTAGATCTCCAAGTGGGCGATGACGTTCTCGACGGATCGCTGCGAGGTTATATGGGTATGACTGTCCAGCAGCACGGCCTGCCTTCGGGGTGCCGGGTCCGTGGAGGGCGAGCGAAAATACCAGTGCCGATGGCGCCGTCAATCGCCGGGACCGGAACCCCGGCTCGAGGGGGTCGGCAACGGTCGGCACCTACCCCGGTACCGCGCCCGAACCCAGGGCGCCGGCAGTTGCCTCGAGCATCGATATCCCCGTTTATGCCCTCCTCTGGAAACACGACCAGGAAGAACCCGGAGCCCATCGGGCCTTATGACCTTGGGGGCTTTCCTGCCGCTGCCATCGATCGCCCCGAACGGGCCCTCGCGCATTGGGAGTGCTAGTGTCTCGTCGCGCCAGCCGTGAAGGCGGAGGCACGCCTGGATCGAGCATGCTGCCGGAAGGGGGCCGACACGAGCCGTCTCCGAGGCTGCAATCCGGTCCCCTGAATACCTTTCATCTAGATATTGAAGCGCCTCGAGAACGGAGCATACGCATTGGAGAGCTACCAGAAATACAAGAGAACCTACGAACGCCAGGGGTACGTATTGATCGATGGATTCCTGCCCGCGGACGAGTTCGGAATCCTGGTAGAAAATGTGGCGCGCTACGTGCGCGACGTGACGCCTGCCCTGGAGGATGGAGCGGCCTTCTACCAGGACCGGAAACGCCCCGAGACCCTCAAGCAGCTCCAGCGGATGGAAGAGTTCGACCCTTTCTTCAACGAGTACTGCAGCGACAGGCGCTGGAACAGGATGGCTGCCACCCTGATCGGCGAACCCGCCAAACCGATGCAGGCCGAGTGGTTCAACAAGCCGCCCCGTAGCGAGCATCCGACACCCCCCCACCAGGACAACTTTTACTTCAAGCTCGTACCGTGCAATGTCGCTTCCGTCTGGGTAGCCATAGATCCGATCGACGAGGAGAACGGCTGCCTGCGCTATGTCCCCGGTTCGCACCTCATTGGCATACGACCTCACGGACGCACCGATATTCTCGGATTTTCGCAGGGTGTTCTTGACTACGGTCCGGAGGACGAGGCAAGGGAAGTCGCACTGTGCCTGAACCCGGGGGATGCCCTCATCCATCACGGGGGGATCATCCACCGCGCAGATCCGAACCGTTCGACGAGCCGCCACCGGCGGGCCTTTGCCATGGTCTTCGTGGGAGAGAGCTGCCGGACGGATGAAGAGGCCAAGCGGGAATACTCGGAAGCCCTGAAAAGTCAGCACGAGGAATTCGGGCTCGACACCTGACCATCGCGGTCTCCTGGAAGGGGCAGTCGCGGGGCCGGTTTCCCAATGAATAGTCAGACCACACTCAGACAGCTGCTGGCGCGCGACCGGATCCTGATCGCCCCCTGCTGCTTCGACATGATTTCGGCAAGGCTCATCGAGCGGGCCGGTTTCGAGGCGGTCTATCTCGGCGGTTACGCCCACGTCGCTTCCCACCTCGGGCTGCCCGACGCGGGCCTGGCGACGTTTTCCGAAATGCTGGAGCGAGTCCACAACCTGTCTCGCTGTGTCGGCCTTCCCGTCCTCGCCGACGGCGACACGGGATACGGGAATGCGCTCAACATGCGCCGGACGGTCCAGGAGTACGAGCAGGCCGGGGCCCAGGCCATCCAGGTCGAGGACCAGGAAATGCCGAAAAAATGCGGTCACACCCCCGGCAAGCGCCTGATCGAGGCGCAAGAGATGGCGCTGAAGATCGAAGCGGCCGTTCACTCCCGCCGCAGCGACGATTTCCTGATCATCGCGCGCACCGATGCCATCGCGGTTGCGGGACTGCAGGAGGCGGTCGCGCGCGGGAAGCTCTACGAGCGGGCGGGAGCCGACGTCGTCTTTCTCGAAGCGCCGACCACGGTGGAAGAGCTCGAGGTCGCCGCCGGTTCGTTCGGAGTCCCCACGATGGCCAACATGATAGAGGGAGGGAAAACCCCCTTCCTCACGGCCGCAGAGCTCGAAGGGCTGGGGTTCCGGATCGCCGCCTATCCACACTCCCTGATCCTGAGCTGCATCCGGTCGATCGACAAGACCCTCAGCGCCCTCAAGGAGCATGGGACGACCCGGGAGGTCGCCGGGGAGATGGCGGATTTTTCCGAGCTGGACGAGCTCATCGGCTTTCCCGAGGCGCGCGCATGGGAAGCCAGGTACACCCCCCGGGAAGCCTGACTCGCTCAATACGCCGAGATGTCGTCGAACGGGTAGACCTTCCACCCGAGATTCACGTAGCGGTCCACGACCTGCTCGTGGTCGTGGACGTTGGGTTCCGAGACGACGAAGATGTTGCCGGCAAACTCCTCGTAGCAGGCGCGGAAGTGGCCGGCGGATTTCAGTCCTATGTAGCGCATCTTCCGCGGGTCCAGGTCCAGGGTCCTGGAGAGGGCGGTGTCGTAGGGTTGCTCCCGGTGGCTGACGACCAGGACATGGAGGCCGCCCTGGCGGATATGGGCGCAGGGACCCATGTCCCCTTCCAGTCCGCGATTACGCGGCCCTTCGTAGAGGAATCTGCCGTCGCCCAGGGCGACGACCTCGGCCGTCATCTTCACCGGCTCCCCCTGTAACGGCGTCGATTTGCCGCCGACCTCGAGGGTCAACGTCGACCCTGCTCCAGCCCTTTGGCATGCAGCGACCGCTTCGGGATCGACGATGTAGAGGATGCAGGCGTCCTCCAGCTCCGCCTCGATGAAGGTGCGCAGCATGCCGGTGCCGTCCCCGGGAGCTCCGCCGCCGGTGTTGTCGTTGCGGTCGGCGAATACGACCGGGAACTCCCCTTCCCTTTCAGCCTGTTCCAGGCATTCCCGCGTCGATTTCCACTCGGATTGCCAGGCCTGACGCCGCTCCCACAGGTAGGAGGCCAGCTCGTCGGCGTAGCGCTGCGCCAGTTCCTGGTCGTCGTCGGCAACGACGATGACCGAGGTGCCCATGTCAGGTATGTCGGCGAGGGGAAAACAGGTGCAGATCGAGGCGGTGACCACTCCCGGACGGGCCTCGATCGCATGCAGTTCGGCGATGGCTTCCCGCATCGGTGAGTGCCTGGTGATCTGGTTCATCCCCCAGACCAGGGGCAGCCGATGCAGCGCCATCGTCGGGCGCAGGCCCTTGCGCAGCGTCCGGTGCATGATGCCGGCGCACTTTAGGCCGCATTCCTCCTGATCGATCTCCGGGAAGGTCTGGTGGACGACCAGGGCATCCGCCATCGCCACCATCCGCGGCGACATATTGGTATGGATGTCCAGCTCGCTGACTATCGGCACTCCGGGACCGACCTGGTCGCGTACGGCCTCGAGTATATGCCCCTCGCCGTCGTCGACCCCCTCGGCCACCATGGCTCCGTGCAGGCTCAGGATGACGCCGTCGATGGAGCCGGCCGCTTTCAGCCGCTCGAGCAGGTCGTTCAGGATGCGGTCGAAGACCTCCCGCGGCGTCGGCCCGCTGGGGTGAGCGTTGGCGAAGATGGTCGGAATGAGCTCGAAGCCGTGTTTTTCCGCCCCCGCCATGAAACCTCCCATGGCGGAGTTGGTGCCGCGGAACTTGTCGAGAATGGCATCGCCGGTGAGGTAGCCGAAGCGGTGCCGGCTCCAGCTCTCCCAGGTGGTGGCGACCGTCGTGAAAGTGCTGGTTTCGTGGCAGAAGGCCCCGGTGGCGACCCGCATCGGCGGGCCCGTCATTGCGAAATCATCTTCTGTTGATAGTCCTTGATTCCCTGCCAGGTCAGATCGGGATCGGAGAAGATCGCGCGGTAGCGTGCCTCCCGCTCCTGAATCTCCCTGCCCTTTTCCAGCACCTTCGCGGGGTCGTCCCCCGCCGGGATCTTCACCACCCCGTCCCGGTCGGCGGCGACGATTTCCCCCGGGTGGATCAGGAGCTCGTTGACCGTAACCGGCTGATTGTGACGCACCAGGCTGAGCACCCCATGACCCGGGGTGACGCCGGTTCCCCAGACCGGCAGGCCCACCCTTTCGATTCCGGCCAGGTCCCGTATGGATCCGTCGACGACGATACCGGTTACCCCCAGGTGCTTGTGAGTGGCGGCCATGCCGTCTCCCAGAGACGCGCCGCGGCCGGCACGTGTGTCGACGTCCTTCATGATGGTCACCATCGGGCCCGGCGACTGGTCGAGAAAGTCGTAGTAGTCGTACCAGGCCAGGGCGGGCCCGTCCGGGTCGTGGGTCGTCAGCTCGCAGGTGACCGCGTAGCCGATCGCCATGCCGAGTCGGGGCAGCATGCACTGCATCCCGGGGCCCATGTAATTGAAGGGCATTCCCCCCTGGTCCTCGAGCTCGCGTCCGCCCTGGCTGGCGCCTCGAGCCTCGATCACGGCGTTGAAAATCGTTGCCGTGTCGAGCTGTCGGAGGCCTTCGAAAACTTCCGGCGATACCTGTTTCATTTTCCTGTCTCCTGTTGAAGGTCGGACGCCCGCCCGACGGTCGGTCCCCGAGTCACGGCAGCTCCACCGTCATCAGGCTCTCCGAGATGGCGAAAACGCAGGAGCTGCGGTCGCCGCCGATGGTCGGCCCGCCAGATGTCCCGCATGTACGGCATCCCCTCGACCGCGCGTACATCCAGCTCGATCGACGATTCATCGGTGAAATGCAGGAGGGAACAGACGTAGTTGCTCGGACTGGCCCCGGGCCAGGGCCCGGCGGCGATGACGGCCGGTTGGATCCGCCCCCACTTCGCCACGATCTCGTGTTCGGCGGTCGAAATCGTCCAGGAAGGGTCGCGAGCGATGTGCCCTCCCTGGGAAAAGCGGGCTTCGGTCACCGGCAGCTTCTCGTCGTAAAGAGGATGTTGCGCCTGGTGGGTGATCCTCTCGACGACGAAATCGACCAGCTCCCGGTTGTCCGTGCACATCCCCTTGAACCGGGCCCCCGCTCCGTTCTCGATGCTGACGAAGGCGACGAATCCGTGCCCGGCTTCGGTGTAGCGAAGGTTGTAGAGACTGACCATGCCGCTGTCCGCCGAAGCGCCCGGCGCACGCAGGTAGCTGATCCAGTGCTCGCCCGACCAGTTGACCTTTCCCTGAAGTACCAGGCCTTCGACCATCACGCTTCGTTTCCGGGCAATGCCGCGGGGGTGCGCGGTTTCAATCGACGGATCTCCTCACAGGTCGATGAACTCATCGACGAAGCGGGTGTATTTCTGCGGCTTCGGCTTGTCGGCGTCGGCGGCCTTCACGTAGGTGATGGTAGTGCGTCCCTTGCAGGTGCGCGGTACGACCATGGCGCGGACGAAGCTGGTCAGCTCCGAACCGGAAGCGCGGGCGTAGATCGGATCGGGACCGCGCTCGAACCAGGTTTCCCCGGGTCGAACCACCGTCTCGGGGTGGTCTTCGACCCGGATCACGAGCTCACCCCGCAGAAGGCAGCGCAGCCCCGGGCCGGAGTGGATGTGGGTATAGGCGATGCCGCCGGGTGGAAAGTCGACGCGGTCGCAGCGCATCATCTGCTCCCGTCCGCGGTCGAGCTCCAGGCCGTGCGAAGCCTTGAGGACGGACTGCCCCTCCTCCCCTCCTGCCTGCCAGCCGTCATCCTGCCCTCGCACCATCTCCCAGCGCCACAAGGTAGCGCCGCTTTCTCCCGAGCTCGCGGTGCAGCCGGTGGCGCCGAACCGGGCGGTGTTCTCCCCCAGCTCCACCTTCTCGGCGCCGCCCTCCGGAACAATCCCGGCACGGCCCCTGGCGACATAGATGACGCGGAAACCCGCCACCTCCGGCACCGCTATCCGGGAGCCGGGAGCCAGCTCGTCCTCGACCAATCGCAAGCAGTAGTCACTCATCTACCGACACCCTCGCCCAGCGAGCGCTTTTTACCTCGTCGTAGTTATTTCTGCGACGGGACAAGACTAGTAGTGGTGGGAGAAGACCGGTACCTGGTTGCCGGTGCCGCCGGCCAGCAGGTCGACGACGAGCCAGAAGGCAGAGCAGGTAATCTGCCCCAGTATGAAACCGAGAAACAGCGGCTGCAGGCCGCGGTAGAGACGGACCCCGCCGTATTTGAGAATCAGGGCTTTGAGGACCGATCCCAGGAAAATGCTGAACCAGCTCCCCGAGGTCATGTTGGTGGCGCTGACGGCGAATCCAATGTAGTGCACGGGCCACCACAGGAAATTGTGGCGGGCCCAGATCAGGGCGGTCATGACGGCGCCGCCGATGCCGGTGAACAACAGCCGGGGGGCCATCACCTCGAAAGGCTCCAACAGGCTGACGGGGTTCAGGATCTTGTAGGCGGTGAAGTTCGAAGGCCCCTTGGCCATGGCCTGGTACGCCCACACCTCCAGATTGATTCCACCGTTCTCGTAGGCGAGATAGATGACGAGCCAGACCGAGGAGAACAGGCTGACGAGCATGGCGACGACCATCCCCCAGAAAAGGGGACGCCGCAGGGCACCGACCCTTTCGGCCAGCTTCATGCCGTTGATGGCCGAGGCCATGAGCAGGATGCGCAGGTTGCCTGCCCAGCTGAAGGTCATGGCCAGGCTGAAGATGCCGGGAGGGGTGACGGAGCTGGTGCCGAGAAAGTTGATGACGATGGTCTGGGAAGTCATCTGGGGCCGGATGAAACCCAGGCCGCTCTCGGCAATCAGGCGGGCCATGAACAGGAAGACCCCGAACGCCACCAGAAGGAAGACGATGGTTACCCACAACGGCACCCCCGACAGGGTGAGCCAGACCGTCACGTACAGGCTGCAGACGCCCAGCAGAAAGGCCGCGGTCCGGTAGGACAGGATCTCACCGCTGTCGTCGATGGCGTCGGGGCGGGAACCCCAGACCTTGAGAACGACCGCCTTGAGGTGACCTCGGGCGGTCCAGATGCCGTACCCGATGAGGGCGAGCATGGCCCCCATGCCCTGATGGGCCAGCATCAGCGTCCCCTCCATGAACTTTTCTATCTCCCCCGACAGCCGGTAACCGACCGTGTACTGGATCCCCATCTGCAGGTTGGCCAGCAGATGGAACAGCCAGAGGCTGGAGGACAGTGCGAAGCTGAGGAAGTAGGACAGGCCGAGGACGGTGAAGCTGAGGAGGATTTCCAGGGCGCCGAAGTCCCTGAAGGGCACGATGACGGTGTACAGGTTGATCCTGGGAACGATGGGGAAATAGAAATTCAGGCCGTAGGTGCTCATCAGGGCGAACGGCACCGAGAATCCGATCCACATGAGCGGGCTCTTCAGGAACGGGCCGAAGCGTTCCCCGGGCCGGCCTTCCTCGATCATCTGCAGGGGCAGCTGCACCAGCGGAAACAGCAGGCGTTCGTGTTCGACCCACTGCCTGCGCAGCAGCACCATCAGGGCGATCATCATCAGGTATATGGCGACGATGAAGGTGAGCCAGGCCGCCAGAGGCACGACCCAGGCACCCCAGGGGATGGTCGCCCCTTCGGGCAGGCCCTGGAAGAAATAGGTGACGGCGTCGTGGTCGTCGACCACCATCCAGCTGCGGATGTGGGGATGGATGAGATCCGACCAGCCGTTCTCCGCAGTGGCGAAGTAGTAGACCGCCGGGAGCATCGGGACGAGGTTGGCCGAGAAACCCCAGGTGGGGATGGTCGAGGCGATGATGAGCATCGCGTAGACCACCGCCAGCTCGCCGCGATTGAAGCCCCAGGGCAGGTGAACCAGCTTGACCAGCGGGTTGAAAAAAGCGGTGAGCAGGAAGAAGACGGCCACGGCGCCGGCGGTGATGTAGTCCGAGGACATTCCGGCCGTGGACAGGGCCAGGCGGCAGTAGGCGAAGCCGACGCTGATGACCAGGGACAACAGGGCCCCGGCGACGATGCTGCGGGCAAAGCGCAGGCGGGGCTCGCCGGCGGCCTGCGGGAGGCCGGCTGGGGCGCGGAAAGAGGCCATTCTCCTGGTTACCGCGCTTCGCGCGGCCGGGGGATAGTGGAGCGAGTTGACGGCCTCCGGGGGGAATCGCTTGGTTGTCCGGGAGCCGGTTTCAAGAAGCGACAATTCGCGCCTTCTGTCGATCTCCGGCGCGGCCACCCGGGACCGATGGAACCTTCGCTTCGGGAACCGCAGGCTGCCCCTCTACTCCGGTTGGAAACCATGCGCGTCACCCACCAATGGACCGACGACAGAGCCCGCGTGAGGGTCGAAGGGCTGCGCAATACCGTGCGCGCGCTGCACGTTGCAGACACCCACCTCGGATTGATCGACGACCGCGACGCCGACTTCCTCGACACCTGCAGGGACTTGGCCGCCCGCTTCCGGAAGCGCCACGACAACCGCGATTCCGAGGGGCGAATCGTGCCCCAGGAGGCTGCGTTCGAACAGATCCTCCTGGCGGCGCGCCGGCAGCGGGCCGACTTGCTGGCGCTCGGTGGCGATAGCGTGGATTTTCCGGCGCTGTCCGGTATCGAGCGGGTGCGGGGGCTGGTCGAGGAGAACGGCATCCCCGCCCTGTCGACCCCGGGCAACCACGACTGGCAGTTCCTGGGACAGGAGCCCTGCGACCGGGTGCGGAGGGCCTGCGCCGGGCGCATGGAGATGCTGCACGGAGCCCCGGACTTCGACCGCCGGGAGGTGGGGGGGTTGCTCTTCCTGGCAGTCGACAACTCGACCTACCAGATTGGCGAGGAGCAGCTCGAACGCACGCGCCGGACGCTGGCCGAGGGGGTTCCCACGGTCCTGTTGATCCACGTCCCGCTGAGTTTGCCGACGCTGCGCGGGCCTGTGATCGACACCATGAAAGGGGAACCGGTGCTGCTGGCCGATCCGGACTGGCCCGAATCCAGCCGCGCCGTGTACGGCGCCGGCCCCGACTCGGCCGAGACCCTGGAATTCGTCCGGCTGGTGAGCCGCGCGCAAAACCTCGTGGCGATCCTGGCCGGGCATCTGCACCACCCGCACGTCGATTCGCTCAACCCCTGGGCGGCGCAATACGTGGCTCCCCCCGGCTATGCCGGCCAGTTCAGGCTGATGCAGTGGGAACCGCTGTAAACGCCGGCCGCCCGGCAAGCAGGAGAAGAAGACCCATGGACAGACCAAGGCTGATCTACTACAACGACGCCCACCATTTCAACGCCAAGCGCATCGAGCCGCCTGCCAGCCGCCACATGCTGCAATGGCCCGTTGACGAGGTGGCCGGCACCGGCGTCGACCTGCTGGTGCTGGGACTGGGCTACGGGGACGTCTTCTTCCACCAGACGAAAATCGGCCGCGTGGTCGGCCAGGTGAAGGAGGTGTGGGACAACTTCATCGACTGGCGCATAATGCGCATGGTCGAGGCCGCGGCGGAAAAGGGAACCGACCAGCTGCGGGAAGTGGTCGCCCGCGGCCGGGAGCTGGACCTGAAGGTCTTCCCCAGCCTGAAGCTGCAGGACAGCAGTCCCCCGGGGAGCGAGCGCTGCGGCTCCCTCAAGTTGGAGCACGGGGAGGCGGTCTGCATCGGCGAGGAGGGAAGGGCGAAGTGGTGTTACGACTACGCCGACGAGCGCGTGAGAGAGTACGAGCTGGCGCTCCTGCGCGAGGTGCTGGAGGAGTACCGCGCCGATGGCGTCGAGCTCGACTTCATGTTCGACAAGTACTTCTTCAAGGCGTCTCAGGTCGAGGAGCATACTCCCCTGATGAACCGCTTCGTCGCCCAGGTGCGCGAACTGGCGCAGGAGGTGGGGGGGCGGCAGGAGCGCGAGATCCCGGTGATGGTGCGGGTCGACCTCGAGCGGGAGGCCAACCTGTCGATGGGTCTCGACGTCGAGGCGTGGATCGCCGACGGCAGCGTCGATTACGTCGTCGCACAGGACGGCCGCGTCGTCGTCCAGACCGACCCCATGCCCGACTGGCTGCCGAAGGCGGCCGACCCCGCGGGGGTCGCCGCCTACTACCGGCCCCCGCGCAGGATCTACGACGAGCGGGTGGGCCTGCCTTCCATCGAGATGTACCGGGCCCTGGGCACCACCCTCAGGCGCCAGGGATTCGCCGGCCAGTACCACGGCTACTTTCCCTGGCCTTTTGCCGAGCGCGAATACCGGATCCTGCGCGAGCTGGGCCATCCCGAGGTATTCGCCCGCTACGAGAAGCGCTACACCCTGCAGCCTAGGGAGGGAGCCCTCGACGGGCCCACCAGCACGCCGGAACGGCAATTGCCCGTTGCCCTGGAGGAAGGCCGGACCCACAGGGTGGCGATCGCCGTGGCGGACGACCTCACAGGCGCCCGGGAGGACGGCGAGATGCGGCGGCCGATCCTGACCTTGAGGTTCGCCTTCTTCTGCATCGAAGACGATATCGAGTTCCGCATCAACGGCCGCCCCCTCCCCTGGGAGCAGGCGGAAATCAGCGACGAGCGCGCCCTGACCATCCCCGTGAAGCTGGCCGGGAGCATGCAACTGCAGGCCCCCTTGGGCATGTCGGCCCACTGGTTCCGCTACAGGCTGGAGCTCGACGACCTTCTGGAGGGGGAGAACGTCGTGGAGATCGAATGCCGCCGCTTCGACCCCAAGGCGGGATTCGCCCGCAGCCTAAACGGCCTGGAGATCAAAACCCGCTACCGGGATTTCCTCCGGCCCGAAGGATTGGACATGGAGCGCGTCGCCCCGCCGAGCGGATGAGGCGCAGCCACGTAAGGAGATTTCCTGCGATGAGAATCCTGATAACCGGCGCCGCCGGAAAGATCGGCACCACCCTGGTCCGCGGGTTGCGGGAGCGGCACGAGCTGCGCGCCTTCGACTGCGATCCGACCCCCGGGATTCCCGACGCCGTCGTCGGCGACATCGACGACTTCGACCAGGTCGCGGCGGCGGTGGAGGGGATGGATGCCGTCATCCATCTGGTGAACGTCCCCGGAGGGGAGTGGGACCACGCCCTTCAGAGCATGGTCGGCACCTACAACGTGTTCGAGGCGGCGCGCCGGCATGGGGTTCGCCGCATCGCCTACGCCAGCCGCGCCGGCGTGCTGCCCCAGTCCTTCTATCCGCGCACCATACAGCGCACCGCGGAGATGCTTCCCAAGCCGGACAGCTACTACACGATCACCAAGGTTTTCGGCGAGAGTATCGGTTACATGTACTCCGCCCGGTTCGACATGGAGGTCGTGGCGGTCCGCATCGGCAATTTCAACCCCGACCGCGATCAACCCGAGCATCCCCATCAGTTGAGCCACGGCGACTGCGTTCACCTGTTCGAGCAGGCGGTCACCCATCCCGGGGTCGAGTTCGAGGTCGTCTTCGGGGTCTCCGACAGCGACTGGCCCCTCTACGACCTGGAACACGGCAAACGGGCGATCGGCTACCACCCCAGGGACAAATCGGTCGTTCCCGAGGACGAGCGCCGGTAATCCCCGGTCGAGGACAGCCAATGACTGCGATCAACAACTGGAGAGACGCTGAACCGGTCATCAGCCACCAGAGCGCCATCGTCTGGAGCTGCCTGCAGGCCAGGGACCTGCGCCAGGACGACCCGCGTTGCGTGCTCGAGAAGCAGGGCGGCATCACCGTCCACGCGATCCAGGCCCGCAAGAAGTCGGACCATCACAACCACAAGAACAGGGAGCAGCTCTACTACATCCTCGACGGGGAAGGGGAGGTCCTGTGCGGTGACGAGCGCGCCCCGGCAAGGGAAGGGGACGTTTTCTACCTGCCCTCCGGGCCTCACCACCAGATCTTCAACAGGGGAGACGGCTTCCTGTTGCATCACGTCATCAGCATGAACGTGGCGAGCGACGGCGGGCGTTTCGCCAACCGCAACTGGCGCGACGTGGCTCCGGAAGCGGATGGCGAAGGGGCGGTGCGTTGGCGCCTGCTGGCGGCGGCGGGTGAGGAGGGGGGTTGCCTGCGGGGACTGGCGTTCGTCGACCGGGAGATGGTGCAACCCCGGCTGCGAACCGCGGAGAGCATGCGCCCGCTGGAGCAGATCTACTATGTGCTCGCAGGCCGCGGCCGCCTCGTCGTCGACGGCAGGGAGAAGAGGGTTCGCGAAGGGGACGCCGCCCACCTGCCCCCCGGAGTCACCTGTCACCTGGAGAATGGCGGTGACGGGTGGTTGATCTGCCTGATCGTCGCCGCATGACAAGGAAGAACCATGACCGATAACCGGATCTATCGCGTCGCCCTGATCGGCTGCGGCCGCAAGGGGCACGGACACGCCAGGGGCTACGCTGGCAATCCGCGCACCGAGATCGCCGCCGCCGCCGACCCGGACGCCGACAATCTGAAGCTGTTTCTCGAGTGTTTTCCGGTGCCGGGATACGCCGACTACCGCGAGCTGCTCGCCGAGGAGGAGATCGACATCGCCGCCCCGATCCTGCCGGTGCAGCCCAACCCCCGGGTCGTCATCGATTGTGCCGGCGCCGGGGTCAGGGCCATTTACTGCGAAAAACCGATGGCGTCCAGCCTGGAGGAGTCCGACGCCATGGTCCGGGCCTGCGAATCCAGGGGGATAGCCTTTGCCTCGGGCGACGCCTACCGCAACATGCCCCAGCATTGGAAGGTCAGGCGACTCCTCGACTCCGGCGACCTCGGGGAGCTGTGCAGCATCAACCTGTACCAGTCGACCAACGAGATCTCGGGGGGCGGCTGCCAGGGACTCAGCGTCCTGCGCCTGTTCGCCGGCGACGCCGACGTGGAATGGGCGACCGGCTGGTGCCTCGGCGACCCCTTCTCGGACGACGACCAGTGCATGGGCGGGGCCGTCCGCTTCGCCAACGGCGTCGACGCCTTCATCCACACCAGGCGCTCTCCCCTGGAGGGGATCGAGGTGGTGTGCAGCAAGGGCGTCTATTACTCGAACTGGAACAGCGGCCACGTCTGGCGGGGCGAACCCCACCGGAAGCTGGTGGAGGAGGAGGGTTTCTTCGACGAATTCGGAGATCCCGAAGATTGGATCCACCCCAGCGGCACGCGCCAGCGCGGCGGCATCCAGTCCATCGTCGAGGCCCTCGACCTGGGGATCGAGCCCCGCTGCAGCGGGGCCAACATGGCCAAAGTGCTCGAGATCGCCATCGGCCTGCGCCAGTCTCACCGCGAGAACCACGCCCCCGTCCACTTCCCGATCCGGGACCGCAGCCAGAAGATCGTCCCCGCCATGAGCCGCTTCCTCAACAAGAAGGAAACCCTTGGCGAGGAGCGCTACGCAGAGCAGATCAGGTCCGCCGCCGACAGACCGATCGGAGGGGCCTCAGTGGAAGCGGCGTCGTAAGAGAGGGGGAGGCCCGGGTGCCAACGGATTCGTTCGTCGTATCCCTCTACACCTATCCGTGGGATCTGGCCGACGAGGGTCTCGGCGTCTCCCTGGACCGGATCGCCGACCTGGCCGCCTGCGACGAGGTGTTGCTCACCCCCTGCTACCATCGCTCCGAATACTATCTGCCGCATAATCCCCGGCGCCCCGTCTACTTCGGGGAGAACGGCGCCGTGTACTTCTCCCCCGACTTGTCCCGTTACGAGGGGACGCGGATGCGCCCGCGGGTGAGCCGGGAGGTGACGGACCCCGCCTGGTTCGACCGCATGGTCGAGGCCATCGTCAAGCGAGGCCTCGGGTTCTCCGCCTGGATCGTCTACACCTTTCAGAACCACCTGTCGGAACACTACCCGGAGTTCGCCCGGCACGACCCCTTCGGGACCCCGCACGCGGGGGCGCTGAGCACGGCCCCGCAGGATGTCAGGGCCTACTTCACAGCCCTCACCGCTGAGATCCTGGAGCGCTTCCGGCCCGACGCCGTGTGGGTGGAGTCGCTGGGGCGGCGGGGTTTCTCCATGCCCGGCAAGAGACGGGCGGGGATGCCGGAGCGCTGCCGGTTCCTCCTGGGTCTCTGCTTCAACCCGGCCTCCCTGGCCTGCGCCGACGCCGCCGGCCTCGAGGCCGAACCGCTGCGGCGGGACCTGGTGGACTGGATGCGCCCGCGGCTGGCCTCCGGCGCCGACCCCGCCACCGACGAGCCGGTGACCGAGGCCTGGCTCGACGAGGCCTTCGACGGCCGCCTGCGGCGCTACATGGAGATTTCGCGCCGGCATACGACGGATCTCTGGCTTGAGGTGGCGGAGGTGATCCGAAGCGGCGGGGCAAAACTGCAGACCGATCTGGCCGATCCGGCCAGGGCCCTGACCAACGATCTCGACCCCGTCATCAACCGGCGCGTGGACCGGCTCAGCTACACCCTGCGCGAAGGGGAGGAGCCCCGGCAGCGCATCGGCGAGCTCGAAGGGGAGATCGCCGAAGGGGGGACGGTGTTTCTGCGGCCCGGGGGGGATTTGTGGACGGCGGAGCCGATCAGGGAGCAGCTGGCGGTCGCCCGCCAGGCCGGCGCCGGTGGCGTCACCTTCTACAACTACGGACTGCTGACGGAGAAGCAGTTGCGAAACATCGGCAGCGCCGTGCGCGCCGGTTAGCAGCCCGTTGATATAGTTGCTGCAGGAGGCGGAGTCCTGGCGGCCTAAGACAAGGCGCGCGACCGAGTCGAATCGCAGAGAATTCGGGGAGGGAGCCCAACGCCGGGTTCGCGGCCGTCAAGGGCCGGCCGCAGCCCGGATGGACTATTTCAACGGACTGTCAGGCAGAGGCGCCGCCGCATGGGCGTGGCGCCTTCCTCTCCCGCGGCGGTCTGCCATTTCGCTACCTCTGCGGAGAAAGCTCGCCGGATTGGACGCGGCTGTGCGGCCTCGGGGATGGGAGTCGCCGGCTACCCGACGATGGTCTCCAGCAGCCGGCGGTGGTTGCCTCCCAGCACCTTGACGACCACCGCCTCGCCGACGCCGCGGCGCAGGAGCTCTTCGGTGATCGACGGCACCTGAGAGGCGTCGGCGAGCAGGTCCCCACCGCCGTCGAAGTCCGACCCCAGGCCGACCGCATCCTCGCCGGCGACCTCGAGGGCGTGAAGTACGTGGTCGACGAGGCGGGCCAGAGTCGGCGGTTTTTCGGTATCGATGAACCAGGGGACGTAGGTGATGCCGACGCCCCCCCCTGCCTCGCCCAGGAGGCGCAGCTGCTCGTCGGTCAGGTTGCGGAGGTTCCCGCACAACGCCCGGCAGCAGCTGTGGGAGGCGATGACGGGTTTGCCCGCCACATCGAGAAGGTCGGCGAAACCGCGGTCGTTCAGGTGGGATACGTCGACGAGCATCCCCAGCTCCTCCATTCGCCCGACGACCTGCCGTCCGAATGCCGTCAAGCCGCCGCCGCCTTCCACCTCGCAACCGTCCCCTGCCAGGGTGCGGGCGGAGTGGGTGAGGGTCAAGGACCGTATCCCCAACTCGTACAGAGCCTCGAGGACGTGAAGGGAACCCTCGAGAGCCTCCGAGTTCTCGACGGTCAACAGCGCGCCGATGCGGCCTTCCGCCCGGTTGGCGTCGATCTCGGCGCAGTTCCTGACGACGCGGATCTCCTCCTGGCGCTCGTCGATTTCCCGGATCAGGTAGCCGTGGGCATCCATCACGTAGAGGAGGTGGTTGCCCCAGGCGGAAGTGTTGTCGACGGCGAAGAAGGCGAGGTCGATACCCCCTTGGCGCAACAGCGGCAGGGTGAGCTGCGGAGACCGCGCCTCGGCCGGCAGGCGCTTCCGCAGGTGGGCGACGAAGCCGGCGCGATCGTTCTGCGGCCTCCCTTCCAGATCAAAATCCCCGTGACTGATCAGGGTGACGGCGGTGTCGTTGTGGGAGTCGATTACGAGACTTTCGCGGTGAAGCTGTTGGGCATCGATGGACATGGAATTTTCTCTACTCATCCGGATGGAGCACGCTTTCGGGAGACAAGGTTTCGAAGGCCAGGCGGCTGATCTCGCCGATGGCGTCCATGCCGATCTGCCCGTCCTCGCGCCTGTCGGTGGTGACGAGGGCGGCTATGACCAGCGGCCCCGAGGGCAGGTAGACGACCCCGGCGTCGGCCTTGATGCGGCCGCTGCCGCCGTTCTTGCGGGCGACCTCGATTTCGGGCCTGAGATTCCGTCGGATGCGGTCGGGATCCGTCGACTTCTTCATCATCTCGAGCATCTGCGCGCAGGCATCGGGACTGAGGATTTCCCCCCTGTGCATCATCTCCATCATCCGGCCCAGGTCGCGGGCGGAGGCGACATTGTTGTCGAGGGAGCTGGCGAAGGGAAGGTCCCGGTCGCCGTCGCCGCCGAGCTCGCCGGTTCTTTTCAACTCGTCGTTTTCCCGCGACGGCGGCGCCGTAATCCCGTCCATGAGGTAGTGCCAGACCCCGATCGGCATCGGCAAGCGGGTGTGGTGAAAGCCCAGCGCCTCCATGGTCGCGTTGATCGCCCCGGGGGTCACGAGGCCGACGAGAGTGTCGGTGGCGGCGTTGTCGCTGACCGCCATCATCAGCCGGCAGAAATCCCGCACCGTCAGCTCCGGATCGTCCCGGGTCAAGCTCAACACCCCGGTTCCCTGGGTGGAGACGTTCCGGGGCACGCGGTGGCGGTCGTCGAGCGACAGCAGGCCCTCCCCGGCGCGGCGGAACACCTCGATCAGGGCGGCCACCTTGATGGTGCTGGCCGTCGGCAGCGGTTCGTCGGCGTTGTATTCACACTGCAGCCCGGTTTCGAGATCCTTGACGAAAAACCCGGCGCGGCCCGGAACCTTTCCGGCGACGGCGTTCATTCCGGAGCTGGGAAACGGCATCCTGAATCCTTTCCGCCGCTGACCTTAACGAATGGTTGCCCCGCAAGCTACCGGCCAGGGTCCCGGTTCAACGCGGAGTTTCCACGGAGGGGACTCGCAATAAACCGGAAATACCCATTCAAGCCGAACCGGCGATGACCTCGCGCAGGTGCTCGACCGCCAGCCGCATGCACTCTTCCACACTGCAGCTGTTGCGGTCCCCCACCTCGAACACCAGTCCGATGTGGCCGTTGTAGTTCGCCCGGCGCAGGATTCCCAGGATGCGCTCGTAGTCGAGGAATTCCTCCCGGCCGCCGTCGATCTTGTAGATCTTGGCCCGCACGCAGGTGGCGTGCTCCACCGTGCGCTCCAGGTAGTCCCTGTACAAATCGATATCCGGATCGAACTCGCCGCGCGGATGCGAGCCGATGGCACCCGACCACTGCCCCGTGTCCATGAGAAAGCTGAAGTTGGGGTGGTCGACGTCGCCGATGATGCGCAGCACCTGGTCCGCGGTCATGGCGAAGCTGCCGTTGTCGTGGTTCTGCAGGGCCACGGAAACCCCCCGCCCCGCGGCGTAGTCGCAGATCCGGCGGAAGCTTTCGATCATCGGACCCCACAACGCCTCCTGCTCGGCGACCGTGCCCGGCCACTTGTGGCGGGCGAATACCCGGAGCAGCGGCGCCCCCAGCAGCGCCGCGGTGTCGGCGTCCTCGCGCCCCTGCCGCATGCGCTCCCCGGCCTGCTCCGGAGGGCCGACGAAGCTGCCGGCGCCGGCGTAGCCGATGCTCAGCCCCCGGCGCAGACACCGGGTACGGATTCGCTGCAGGTAGGCTGGGCCGCGGTTCAGCCCGCTCAGGTGCACGTCGACGGTGTCGAGCTCGAGCTCGCGCGCAAAATCGATGGATGTTTCCACATCCGCCGCCGGGGTGTTCCGTACCATCATCCCCAATTTTATCACATCGGGCTCCTTTCAGGCGCCGAAATCCCACAGGCTTTCGGCGGTTCGGTGAAACAGCCACTCCCGGTCCTCGCCGCTGAGAAAACCCAGATGGTCGCGAAACAGCTCCAGCGCCCGTGCGTAGCCCATGGCCTCGAGGACACCGGGAAAATTGGTGCCCCACATGAGCCGCCGCGGACCGAAGGCGTCGTACAGCCGGCGATAGAGATCGAAGGTGTCCGGGTGCGGGAATTCCCTCTCCGAGCGGTGGCCCTGCGGCGAAAACTTGACGTGGACATTGGGGTAGCGGGCGAAGCCGAGCACGGTATTCAACAGCGGCCGTCCGGCATCTTCCTCGTTGGGGGGTGCGCCGCCGTTGTGGTCGAGGGCGACCTTCACCCCGGGAAAGCGGGCGACGATCGGCTCCACCGCCGGCAGCAGCGAGGCCGGACCGTAGATGATGAAGGTCGAACCCAGGGCCGCGGCCTTCTCCCAGATGCGGTCCTGATCCGGCGCCGCCCACTCGGCCGGGTCGTCGGGGCGGGACAGGTGGATGCGCAGGCCGCCAAAACCCGCTTCCCGCACCAGCCGCTCCAGCTGCTCGGGGGCGTCCGGGGCCTTCCGGTCCACCAGGCCAATGGCGGCGAACTTGCCCGGAAAACGCTCGAGACACTCCGCGACGTAGCGGTTGTCGTAGAGGTAATGGATCGGCTGCACGATGACGGCGCGGCCGACGCCGGCCTCCTCCATGGTCTCCAGGAGCATCTCTACCGGGGCGCCCTCGGCCCGCCTTCGGTCCCCGGCAAAGGGAAAGCGTTCGAAGTCGCCGCTCCAGACGTGCAGATGGGTATCGATGATCACCGTTTATCTCCTGCCTTCAGCGGTTCCTTTCACCTTTTTCCACCGGATGCATTCCCGGCAAAGAAGTCCTCCGGCAGGATGCTCCTGGTCTCGGTGGCGTGTCTGTATTCCGGCAGCCCCGACGTCGTCACCACCCCCATGGCGGTGAAGTGCTCGCATTCCCCGCTGGCCCCGCTCTTGTTGCCGCCGCTGTGTCCGCGCAGCCAGGCCGGGTCGGCAACCCGCTCTCCCTTCCAGATGCCCCGGGTGGCGTTGAGGTGGCCGAAACGAGCGAGGTCCGAGGCGCTGATGACGACCCATCCGGGACCGCTGCGGACGACGGCGCCGCCGGTCTCGTAGGGAGGATCGAGGTAGGTGTAGGTGTCGGGGAGGCCGGGATAGAACCATTTCCGGTCCTTGACCTCCCCCCCGGCGAGCCAGTCCCAGCGTTCCCAGGGAATGCCGATGGCGTCGAAAAGACGCTCCTGGATCACCTCCTTGAGGTCGCGCCCCAGCACGTGGGTCAGGGCCTGGCCCAGGCGCCAGAAACCGGCGCTGCTGTAGATGCCGTAGCGTCCGGGTTCGGCGTGGGCGTAGCAGTCGTGGAAGGGGTCTCCGGTCCAGGCCGCCCATTCGGGGACCCCGGGCACAGCGTCCTCCTCCTGGAGGCCGGTGCGCTTCTCCGACCAGCGTATGCCGAGCTCCAAGGGAAATCCGCCCCAGTGGATGCTCTCGTCGCGGCGTCCGACCAGGTGCCGCCAGGTCAGGTTCCGGTGATGGCCGCGGTCGAGGTGCTTGTGCTCGTGCGACAGCTCCCCCGCCCCGGTCCAACTCTCGCGGATCGGCTCGTCGGGGTCGAGGAGGCCGTCGTTGGCGGCGCACCCCAGGGCCACCCAGGTCAGGGCCTTGCCTACCGAGGCGGTCTGGTGCCGGTAGTGGGGGTCCCCCCAGGAATGCAGCAGGCAGCCGCCGCGGGTGAGGACGGCGCCGTACTTGCCGTCCCGGTGGTCTTCTCCGAGGAAGCTCGCGCCCCTGACGTCGAGGCCGGACAGCCAGGAGGCGAACTTTCCGGGATCGATTCCCGCCTCGTCGGGAGAGATCGGAATCCAGTCCTCGCCGGGGTATGCGACCCATTCCGGCACCACTGCGGTGACGGTGGGCCCGATCAGATTCTTGCTGTTCATCCCTGGCTCGGGGCTCAGCCGAAGCTCGTCCAGATCTCCACGTTGGCCACCGCCAGCGGCGGCCGCAGCCGCGGGTCGCGCCTGACGAGGACGACCTTGACCTCGTGGGAACCGGAGGCCGCCTGCGCCGGATCCAGGTCCCAGACCAGCCAGCTGTTTTCGTCGACGTCGGAGGGGATGTCGGGATTCTCCGCGGCGTGGTTGCGGACCGCGGGCGCTCCCAGGGCCTCCCCGTCCAGGGTGACGGCCACCTCGTCTCTGGAGGGGGAGTAGTGCGCCGTCTCGATCAGCAGCTGCACCCTGGCGGCCCCGGCATCCCAGGTGGAGAGGCGGAAAACCGGGCCGTCGCCGGTCAGCGTCCGGGGCAGATCGACGGGGACCTCACCGTAGATGCGGTCGTCCCGCTCGGAGTCCTGGCGCAACGGATTGCTTCCAATGCTGCGGTGGACGGCGGTGTAGGCCTTGTCCAGGCCCTCGAGGGTTTCCGTCGAGCCGATCGTCGACAGGGACCGGCGGCGCGTGGTCTCGTTGGCGTGCCAGTTGAAGATGTAGATGCCGTCGGCGCCGCGGGCCAGGTGGCCCTGCGCCATGCCGGCGAACCAGCGGTCCCGCCACCGCGCGTGGGAGATCAGCCGATTGGCCTGCTGCCTGGTGTCGAAATCGAAGCCGGGATAGACGAGGATGCCGGTGCCTTCGACCAGCCTGAGGAATTCCTCGGTTTCGAAGCAGGGATCGGTCCCGGAATTCCCGGCGCCGATGAGGACATCGCACAGGCCCTCTTCGATCCAGGTCTCGACGTCGTAGCCGATGCGCCGGCAGGACTCCAGCGTCGCGGCGACCCGGACAGCGACGGGAAAGGGGCGGCCGCGCTCTTCGGCGAGCCGGTTCGTCATCCGGCGGATCGCCCGCTGCAGGTCGGTAAGGGCGTAGCGCAGCCGGTACTCGTGGTTGGACGGGAGGTGAAAGGCGTGGCGCTGCCAGTCCAGCTCGACGCCGTCCCAGTCCGCCAGTCGGCACGCCTGTTCGATCAGGTCGAGCTTGTGGGCGCGCACCTCCGGGACCGCCATGTTCCACGAGGTCGCGCACCACCCCGAGGCCTGATCCCCCAGGCACCACTCCGGATGCTCCTTGCGCAGCGCCGTCATCTCGTGGGCCGTCGACCTCTGCATCGCCTCCAGATCCTGGATCCTCCAGAAGTGCTGGTCGTTCATGCGCATCGACGCCCAGACATCGATGCCGAGCTCGCGGCCGCGGGCGACCATGGCTGCGTACGGATCCTCCCCCCGCTCGAGCATGGCCCGCAGGTTCTCCGTGTCCCGCATGGTCAGCACGCTGTCGTAGACCCTGCCGGTGGAATCCCCCTTCACCGGCAGGTCATTGGACAACCAGGTGGCCTCGTGCACCCCCATGCACCAGAACAGGGCGTCCACCTGGGTGCCGGCAAGCGGGGCATAGACCTTCTGCAGGAACGGCTCCATCCCCTGGGGGTACTCGTCGTAATGGTGGGGTGCGCCATCCCAGTTGTAGATGATCCGGTAGGGTCTTTCGGCCATGGGACGACTCCTGTTGGGGTTCGGCGGGCGCTGCCGGTAGCTCGCACCGGGAGGTCGATGTGCTCGACCCCGAGGTGCCGGGCCGGTAATCGCTGTAGACGGGGATCTCGAAGCCGGGATCGGCAACGGATGCGCCGGCACCGGCGCGGCCGCGGCCGCTTCGGTGCGGGAACGATATCCGGACTCAGCGGTTGCGTCCAGCCGTTGGCGGCATGAAGTGAGCCTGCTTAGACTCCGTCTCTGCTTCACTCCCGGTGTTTCTTCCGACCTTCAACCCTGTCCTGACTCACGGATCCCACGCGGCGCCCGAAACGGATGGCCTGACCGCCGGGGGTATCGACCAGAAACCAAGGAGGCTGCTGTGACCGACACGAGTGCCCTGCCGCTGATCACCGCGACCCGGGTGGGTGCGCCGCCGGCATGGGCCCTGCTCGAGCGCAATCTCATCTCCCAGATGGAGGAGGCGGCGCGGTTCCGGTTCCGCCAGTGCACGGAGCGCGGCGGGGCCATCCTCTACGCCGAGGATTTCGACGACCTCTTCGAACAGTTCTACAACTGGGGCCTGTTCTACGCCATGGGGGCGGACGACAGCCTGCTCGAGATGGCGGCGACGGCGTGGAACGCGACGGCGCGAATCAGCGACGAGAACATCGTTCATCGCACCCGGTTCAACGATCACAAGAAGGTCTTCCGTCCCTCGGCGCGGCGGGAGTTCTGGAATCTCCGGCAGGCGATGGAGTGGCATCACCTGGGCGAGGGCATGATGGCCTTCTACGACTTCGGCGTCGCCGATCCGACGATCTCGGAGATGGCCCGGCGCTCCCAGCTGTTCGCCGGATTCTACACCGGCGAGGATCCGGAAGCGCCCAACTACGACCCGGTGCACAAGGTCCTGCGGTCCCCCTTCCAGTCGAGCCAGGGGCCGTTGCAGGAGACGGGGGCCGAAACCGCTCACGCCATGCTCCTGGCGGGGCGCTGGCTGGGCGGCGACGTCAACTACTACGGCGTCCGCGCCAGTCTCTACCCCATCGTGGAAGACCTCGAGCTCGACTGGTGGGAAGACCCGGCGAGGCGCGAGGAGATCGTCGACCTGTTCAACAGACTGATCCTGCAATCGGACACGCCCAACAACCTTGGCGCCACCGCGCTGGTGACCCACGCCTACCTGTACACGGGGGACGAGAAGTACAAGCGCTGGGTGCTGGAGTACACCGAGGCGTGGATGGACAGGGCGGCGAAGAACGGCGGCATCATGCCCGACAACGTGGGGCCCGCCGGCATCGTCGGCGAGCGCCGCAATGGCAACTTCTGGGGCGGCCAGTACGGCTGGAACCACTACCAGGGCTTCAACATCATGTTCCACAGCCTCAACATCGCCGCGGAGTGCGCCCTGCTGCTGACCGGCGACTACGGCTACCTCGACCTGCTCCGCGACCAGGTCAAGGTCCTCCTGGACGCCTCCATCACGAGGGAGGACGGCCAGCTGATCATGCCGACGCGCTACGGACCCTCCGGCTGGCAGTACGACCCGCCCCTGCCACGGCGGGAGGACACGATCGTGCCGATGCGCCACGTCTACACGGGCCCCATGCCCTGGCGCATGCAGGAACTGGCCCACCTCTACCACGCCTCCATGTCGCCGCAGGACTACGAGCTGATCGAGCGGGTGCGCGAAGGCGAGGTGGAGCGCGACTGGAACTCCGTGGGCGACATCGGCGGCGAGAAAAACGGGGGACAGACCGAGTTGGCCCGGTTCCAGTACTACGAAGGCAACAACCCGGACTGGCCCGAGAAGATCCTTACGGCCGAGGCGGAGTGGTCGATGAAGGCCATCGACGAGATGCGCAAGGACGGGCGCACCGTGATCGAGAGGCTGCAGGCGAACGCCATCCCCCCGAACCCGGTCCTCACCAAGGGGTTGACCCAGGTGACCATGGGGGCCCCCCAGTCGATCTACAACGGCGGACTGCTGCGGGCAACGGTCCGCTATTACGACCGGGACGGGCAGCGACCCGGATTGCCTGCCGACGTCGCCGCCCTCGTCGACCATCTCGCCGCCGGCGCCGTTGGGGTCCAGCTGGTCAACTGCAGCCGGGAGGAGTCGCGCCGCCTGATCGTGCAGGCCGGCGCCTTCGGGGAGCACACCTTCACCGAGGTGAAGGTGGAGAACGGCGAAGGAGAGGCGGCGTCCACAACGGCCGTAAACGGCCGCTACGTCGCCGTCGATCTGCCCCCCGCCACCCGGGTACGCCTCGAGGCCGGTCTCTCCCGGTTCAGCAACAAGCCGAGCTACGCCTTTCCCTGGCACGGCGGGGAGATCCCGATCCCCTTTCCGGTCAACACGGACACAACCGGCAGGTCCGGTTCGGCTTACGTGGCGGCCTCCGGTTGAACCGCTCTCAGCCGGCGCCCCCGGCCGAGGCCAGCACCCGCAGGACGTTCTCCCCCATGATCCGGGCCGCGTCCTCCTCGGAATAGCCGTGGGCGATCAGGTCCGCGGTGTACTCCTTCCACTGCGGCACGCTCTGCGCATGGGACGAGAGCCCCACGTGGTCGATCCCGGCGACGTCGACCAGATGGTCGATGGTGGCAAGGTCGAGCTTCGTACCCCAGACCTCGGCGTCGGCCAGCTTGGCGCGGGCGCGCTCGAAGGGGTCGGCGTAGCGCCGGTGGAGGGCGTCGTCGCGCCGGCGCCGGGCCTCGTGCCGTTCGAGAGGAGTTCTCGGCGCCGGCGCCAGGGCGCAGACCACTCCTCCCCCGTCCGCTATTCCCCGCATCAGGTCGTCCGGCATGTCGCGCAGGCTCCGGCTGAGGGCCCGGGCCTTGGTGTGGGTTGCGATCATCGGTTTCGTCGCCACGGCCAGGGCATCCCGGCAGGTGTAGTCGGAGCAGTGCGCCAGGTCGACGAGCATGCCCAGCTCGTTGCAGGTGCGGATCACGTCGCGCCCGAAACCGGTCAGTCCCGGGGGATCGTTCAGCTCGGCGCTGGAGTCCGCCCACGAGGTCGCGCTCAGGTGGCTGGGGCACATGACCCGTATGCCCCGGCGGTAGTACTCGCGGAGCACCTCGAGGCTGTCGGCGATGAAGCCGCTGACCAGCATCGGCACCATCGCGACCCTGCCGGCGGCGACGATCCCGGAGACGTCGCCCGCTGAGGAGGCGACCTCGACATGGTCCGCGTAGGCCTCGGCGAACTGCAGGTGCAGGTCGAGGTTCATCACCACCCGCTCGACCAGTTCCTCGCCTTCGAAGAACGGCTTCCATTGCCTCGATCCGGGAACCGGCTCGACCAGGGGGTCGAACTCCGGCGTCCTGCAGACGTACTGTTCCTCCACACCGAAGGCCTGGATCACCATGTCGATGCCGCCGCGGATGTTCTCCTCGAGATCGACCGCGGCCGAGTAGGCGTCGACCACGGTGAGCTGCCGGTGGAGCTCGACGCAGGGACCGTGGTCGAAGCGGCCGTCGAGAACGTAGCCGGTCGTCGCGTCCAACCTCCCGAGCTTGTGGCCGATGGACAGGCCCAGCCTCTCGGTCTCGCTGCTGGCGACGTACTTCGCAGCCAAGTCGTTTCGCCTGGTCATTCTTCTTCCCGCTTTCTCCAGTTTCCGGTAACCTTTTCACCGGACGCCCGTTCCGCAGCGGAATGAACCGGCTTGTCGACCGGTGCGTCAATCGGCCGCCGCCGCGGAAAATCGCCACCCCGTCGAGGCCGGAACCCGTAGCCGGCCCCCACCGGGCTTGCTATTTTCCACCGATTCCCGGCAGGGACGCCGGTTGCCCGGCGTTCCCATCGCCCCGGCCGGAGGCAAGAGATCGGAGATCGCCCGAAAAGACCGTAGCCGCCCTCGGTCCGGTCAGAAGTGTCGAAAGTGGAAGACCAGAAAGAGCTGGATAGCAGTCAAAGCGAAGCGGAAGGGGACGGCTCTGCCGAGATGCCGTTTCTCGACCACCTGGAGGAGCTTCGCTGGTGCTTTCTCAAAGCCTTGGCCGCGGTCCTCGTCGGAGCGCTGATCTGCTTCGTTTTCAGCGACGCCATCGTGAAGATCCTCACCTACCCGTACGAGGAAGCGGTGATCAGCATGCAGACCGCGAGGGCCACCGGCCCGGTCGAAGCGGTGCGCAGCTTGCTGCTTCGCTGGTGGGACTCGGGGTTTTACCCGGCGCTTCCCGATTCGTCCATCGGAGAGGCGGATCCGGCGATCCCTCCGGGCCGCCGGCTCCAGTCGCTGCGCCCGATGACCTATTTCTTCGTCACCCTGCAGATCGCCATCATCGGTGGCCTCGTGCTCTCCCTTCCTGTGGTCTTTCACCAGCTCTGGCGCTTCGTCGCCCCCGGGCTTCTCGCTCGCGAGCGCCGACTGCTGCTCCCGGTCGCCGGGCTCAGCGCCTTCTGCTTCGGCTGCGGGGGCATGATCGCCTACTGGATCGTCCTCCCCCTCGGGCTGAGGTTCTTTCTCGGGCTCGAGCCCCCGGACATGACCTCCCAGTGGGCGGTCGACGAGTACATCGGTTTCGTTCTGCGGCTGCTGCTCGGGTTCGGCCTGGTGTTCGAGCTGCCGGTGGTCACGCTGCTGCTGGCCAGGATGGGGGTCGTCACACCCCAGCTGATGCGCCGGTTCAGGCGCTACGGGATCGTCGCCATCTTCCTGCTCGCCGCCATCTTCACCCCGCCAGATCCGCTGTCGCAACTGTTGATGGCGCTGCCTCTGCTCGGACTCTACGAAATCAGCATCTGGGTCGCCAAGGTGGCGTCGCGGCCGTCGCCTGATACTTCATCCTGAGGCACCCGGGGGCGCAAGGCCTCCTACCTGCCCGGTCTCCTGTCGCAGCTGGTTCCGCGGCGCTGCCCGGGTCTTTTCGAAATCAGCAACCAGGGTCGCAGTAGCAGCGGCGCGGCCGTCGTCCGATTCTTCATCCTGAGGCCCCGGGCACGCCGGAATTTCCAGGCAGCTCGCGCTGGCATCGAAGGCACTGGCGGCGACAGCTCCTGCCGCTGGCTGGGGAAACGCGGTGCCGCCTATATTTCGGGGCGATTACGGATTCAGCTTCGTTTCAACCGACAACCAGGAAACAGAAAGGGCGGGTAGAAATGGCCGCAGACAGGACGCGAGTAGGCCTGATCGGCTACGGCCAGATCGGCAATGCCGTTCACCGGATGATCGATGCTTCCGACCAGGGGATGGAAGTCGTCTTCGTGCACGACCAGGAAACCGGCAGGCTCGCCGGGCTGCCCGACGGCCTGGCGCTGGAGGATCTCGGCGACTTCGCCGGCCGTCAGGCCGATCTCGTCGTCGAGATGGCGCACCCGGAGGTGACCCGGCGCTGGGCCGAGGCGATCCTCCAAGAGACGAACTACATGCTGATCTCGGTCACCGCGCTGGCGGACGAGGAGGTCGAGAAGAAGCTCGCCGAAACCAGCGTCGCCAACGGCACGCGCGTGTTCATTCCCCACGGAGGGGTGGTCGGCATGGACGCGCTGCTGGAAAACCGCGACGTCTGGGAGTCGGTCGACGTCGTCATGAAGAAGCCGCCCCACAACGTCGACTGCGCCAATGCAGGCGTCGACCCGGACAGCATCACCGAGGAGACCTGCCTCTACGACGGGCCCACGCGCGGCATCTGCCCGCTGTTTCCGCGCAACGTCAACACCCACGCCTCCATCGCCTATGCCGGCATCGGCTTCGACCGCACCCACTCGGTCATGCTGGTCAACCCGGAGTGGAACACGGCCACCGTCGCCATCCAGGCCCGCGGCCCGGCGCTGGAGCTCAACGTCGAGCGCGTCGAAAGCATTTCCGGCGTCACCGGAGCGAGCACCCCCGCCTCGATCTACAACACGGTTCAGATGATCGGCTCGACCGGTCCCGGCATACACCTGCGCTGAAGGCATGAAGCCATTCGCCCGGATCCCCTCGGAGCTGCCGCGGTCCGGGATCCGGGAAATCATGGACCTCGCCTGGGCGACGGAGGGGGTGATCCACCTCGAGGTCGGCCAGCCTGACTTCGACACCCCGGACCACATCGTCGAAGCGGCCTGCCGCGGCGCCCGCCAGGGGCACACCCGCTACGTGCCGAACGCCGGTATCGACGACCTGCGCGCGGCCGCGGCCCGCTACATCGAACGCGGCACGGGCGTCGCCACGGCGCCGGAACAGATCCTTGTCACCCAGGGGGCCGTGCTCAGCGCCGCGAGCGCCTTCCTCGGCCTGCTCGACCCCGGGGACGAGGTGCTGCTCCCCGATCCCGGCTGGCCCAACTACGCCATGGCGGTGGCGCTCTTCCACGGGAGGCCGGTGTACTACAACCTGCGTCCGGAGCGCAGCTTTCTCCCCGATATCGAGGAAATGGAGTCCCTGGTGTCGGACCGCACCAAGCTGCTGCTGCTGTGCAACCCGTCCAATCCCACCGGACAGGTGCACGACGAGGCCCTGACCGGGCGGTTGATGGAGTTCGCGCGGCGGCACGACCTGTGGGTGCTGTCCGACGAGATCTACGGGGAGATCGTGTTCGACGGGAGCCACGCCAGCGCCCTGCCGCACGACGCCGACGAACGCCTGATCCTGGTGACGGGTATGTCGAAGAGCTTCGCCATGACCGGCTTCCGCGTCGGCTTCACGCGGGCGCGGGCAGACTACGTCGAGCTGGCCGCCAAGCTGCAGGAGCCGCTGGTCTCCTGCGGCGTCGGGTTCGCTCAGAAGGCCGCGGTCGCCGCCCTCGAGGGGCCCGGGGATTGCGTGCGCGCCATGTGCGACCGCTACCGGGCGCGGCGCGACCTCGCCCTGGAGATCCTGCGTGAATACGGACTCTACCGCTACACCCCGGGAGGGGCCTTCTACCTGCTCGTCGACATCTCTTGGACGGGCCTCGATTCGCGCTCGTTCGCGCTGCGGCTGATCGCCGAGGAGAAGGTCGCGGTGGCACCGGGGAACACCTTCGGCAGCATGTGCGCCGGCCACGTGCGCATCTCCATCGCCTCACCGGAAGAGCTGATCAGCGAAGGCCTGCACCGGATCTGCCGCTTCATCCGCGAGCTGAGCGCTTCTTAGGCGTTGTTGCGGGAAGCCGGAAGTCCGTCAGGGCTTCGAGAACGGCTCGATATTCATTTGGGACTCAGATACGAAGGTGCCGCGGACGGAAACAGGCTCCCCGGCAGACACGCGGGGGACGTTAGAGGTACTTGTCTCTACGCCGATTGAACTCCGCTTCGGTCAACTCCCATCGCCCCTTTTTTCCCTGAACCCGCTTTTCTTTGGCCAGCTTCGTCAGGACGCCCCAAACAATGCCCCTGCTGCCGCCAAAACCTCCTTCTGCCTGAAAGGTGAGGAGGTCCGTTTCGCAGGCCATGCCCGTCCGTTTGCCGATCTCCCAGAAACCAAGGGGCTTTTTCTCATGCCAGGCTTCCAGCAGAATATCCAATACCGCGTTTTCCAGATGACGTATCCCAATCAATCCGTGCTGCTTCGGAGTATGTTCGCTCACTTGCGGCCTCCTGAAGTCACTATTCCGCTTAAAAGCGAGGGATTCAACCATCTGCGACAGAGACATCGAAAAGGTGAGGGGAAGTCAACCATTCGCCGATGAACCTCTTACCTGCGACGCCTTCGATTCTGCCGTATTTCCGGACCGGGTGCTACATGTATCGCGAGAGACCGCCGTCGGCACCGAGACGGTCGAGCAGTTCCTTGACCCGCTGCGCCTGGTCCTTGCGGCAGACCAGAAGGGCGTCCTCCGTGTCGACGACCACGAGATCCTCCACCCCGACCAGGGCGATCAGCTTCTCCCTGCCGCCGTACGCGGTGACGCGGCGCGCGTCGATGGCGAGAACGGTTCCCGAGAGCAGATTGCCGTCGTCGTCCGCGGGCAGGACGTCGGTCAGGGCAGCCCAGCTGCCGATGTCCCCCCAGGCGAACTCCCCTTCCAGGGTCCCGACCCGGGGGGCGCGCTCGAGGACGGCGTGGTCGATGGAGATCGACGGCAGGCCGGGGTAGAGCCCGGAGATCACCGCATCGGCTGAGCCGGCCGCGGCAGCCTGGCGAATCTCCGCGAGGGCGGCGAAGATCTCCGGCTCGAAGCGCTCGAACAGGTCGAGAACGGTCGCGGCTTTCCAGACGAACATGTTGGAGTTCCACAGGTAGTCGCCGCTGCCGGCGTACTGGGCGGCCAGCTGTGCGTCCGGCTTCTCCTTGAACTCCGGCACCCTGTAGATCGACTGGCCGGAGATCGCGCACAACACCTCCCCCTTGCGGATGTAGCCGTACCCGGTCTCGGGCCGGGTCGGCACGACGCCGATGGTCAGCAGGAAATCCGGGTGCTCCTCGACCGCGGCCTCGGCGACGGTCAGCAGGCGGCGGAACTCCGCGGGATCCCCGATGTAATGGTCGGACCCGAGGCTGGCGACGACGCAGCCCGGGTAGCGCCCCTCGAGCAAGGCGCACTCCAGCCCGACCGCTGGTCCGGTGTTGCGCAGGGCCGGCTCGACGATCAGCTGCCCGGGACCGAGGTCTGCGAGATGCTCGCGCACGAGGGCGGCCGTCGCCGTTCCCGTCGACACGAAGAGATCCTCTGCGGATGCGAGCGGGCGCACGCGGGCGACCGCCTCCTGAATCATGCTCTGCGGCCCGGTCATGGCGTGGAACTGCTTGGGCCGCCGCTGGCGGCTGAACGGCCACAGCCTGGTGCCGGCGCCCCCGGCCCTGACGACGAATTTCACCGGCATCCTCCTCCCGGCGGGGAAGCCGCCAAACACTTGGTCCGGCCGGCAGCCCGGACGTCCACCTCGCAGCGGGGGGGAACCAGGGCGGTCCCCCCGAGAGGGAGACTGCCTTGGCAACCGTCGCCGGCTCCGTACTCCAGCGGACCTCCCTCGATGACGGTCACGGAAAGAAAGGAGTCCCCGGCAGCGAGCCGCTGCCCTAGCTCCCCGACTACGCAGAGATCGAGATCGAAGCGCGGCGAGCGCACCAGCTCCGTGCGCCCCTCGGGCGGAGAGGTCTCCACCTGCAGCGGGGCTGGGGCAGGTTCCCCGAAAGCGATCACTTCCAATCCGCGTTCGACATGGAGCTCGCGCGGCTTGCCGTCCGCTCCGGGGCGGTCGTAGTCGTAGAGGCGGAAGGTGACGTCGCTCGACTGCTGGATCTCGTAGATCATGATGCCGGCGCAGGCCGCGTGCACGACCCCCGGGGGGACGAACACCACCTGGTCCGGCGCGGCGTCGTGGAACTCCACGGTGTCGAGAACCCGCTGCTGTGCCAGGGCCCGCGAGAACTCTTCCCGGGTGACCCCCTCCTTCAGACCCGCGGCGAAGCGGCCGGTGGCCCCGGGAAGCAGGTACCACGCCTCCATCTTGCCGAAGCGGTCGAGGCCGTGGCGGCGCGCGTACCCGTCATCGGGGTGGACCTGGAGCGAGAGGTCGGCGCCGGCGTCGATCAGCTTGACGAGCAGCGGAAAGTGACCTTCGCAGCGTTCCCACGAGGGCCCTCCGACCAGCTGCTCCCCGTACTCCTCGAGCAGGCTCTGCAGGGACCGGCCGCAAAGCGGACCGCCGGCGACGCTGCTCTCCATGCCGGGATAGGCCGACAGCTCCCACGACTCCCCTATCAAGGCGCCGGGAGGCAACTGCTTGCCGTACTGCTCGAGGCGCCGCCCGCCCCATACCATCTCTCGCAGGAAGGGCCGCATCGGCAGGATGTGAGAAAGTGGGACGGACACGTGAAGTCTGGTTGAGGATGACCGGCCGCCGCTCATCGGCAGAGGCGGGCCTGTGAAGGGAGGAAGCGCTGGTCTGCCCGGGCAACCTGCAGAATTTATGGCGCCGAAGGGCCCGACCTGCGTAAACGCGATGGACCACTTGGGAGGAACATGGCGCGCTGACGGCAACGCGGCAGGCCGGGATACCCGGGCCACGGGTTTCAGGTAGTCACGGAGGGCATGCCCAAAGGCCGCGAAAAGGTAAGACCGCCGATCCACTCCGGACAGCGCCAACCGCCTCGCACAGCATCTGAAGCTAGCCATCAGGTTGAGACCGCCCTATCCCCTGCGACAGCACCGTCCGCCTCGCACAGCGACTGAAGCGACCCGCCCCAGAGGGAAACCTCGGCCCCTATTGAGGTTAGCCGCGGCCCGTCTCCTCAGGGGAAGCGGGCCCTCCAAAGAGGAAGCCTCCGCCACAGCCGAGGCCGCCGGAAGGGATCGGAGCCCTGAAGGGCAGGTGCCTGCGAGAGGATGCACGAATGGGTCGGGATAGCCTTCTCCAGTCTCCTGGCCCCGTTCCTGTTTCGTTTGCCCAGTGATTGAACAGGCACATATTCGGTTTGCCGACAGCGATGGTCCTCTCCCCTCGAAAACAGGAGTCAGCCATCATGACCAGATCCCTGTATGCCGCGTTCCTCTGCCTGCTGCTCGGGACCCCGGCCGCGCGCGCCTGCGGCGGCTTCTTCTGCACCACCTTCCCGATGAACCAGGTCGCGGAGAACATCCTCTTCATTCAGGGAGAGGGGACCGTAACCACCCACGTCCAGCTCCTGTTCAGCGGCACCGCCTCGGACTTCGCCTGGATCCTGCCCCTGCCCTCGGTCCCGGAGCTGGCCGTGAGCCACAACCAGATCTTCACCCAGCTGCAGTTCGCCACCCAGCCCTTCTTCCAGCTGAACTTCAAGGAGCAGGAGGACTGCTTCTTCCGGCCCATTGTTCTCAGATCCCCCGAGACAATTGCCCTTGACGAGTCCGCGGAAGTCGAAGTAGTGGCCCAGGAACGGGTCGGCCCGTACGACACCGCGGTCATCACCTCCGAGGATCCGCAGGCCATCGTCGACTGGCTCGTCGACAACGGCTACCAGCTCGGCGACCTCGGGGTCCCGCTCCTGACCCCGTACGTCGAGGGGGACTTCTACTTCCTCGCCCTCAAGCTCGCCGCCGAAAGCGAGGTCGGCGACCTGCAGCCGATCGCCATGACCTACGCCGCGGAGACCCCCGGCATCCCGATTCGCCTGACCGCGGTGGCCACCGTGCCCGACCTCGGCGTCCTCGCCTGGGTCCTGGCAGACCACCGCGCCATCCCGGAGAACTACCTGCACGTGCAGATCAACGAGGCCCTGATCGACTGGTTCAATGGCGGCTTCAACTACCCCGAGGTCGTCACCCAGGCCGCCAACGAGGCCGGGGGCCAGGCCTTCGTCACCGACTACGCCGGCCCCAGCAGCATCGTCGGCGACTTCATCTTCTCGCAGTTCGACCTGGAGGAGCTGCGCGGAAAGACGGGCCCGGCCGACTTCCTCGAGGCCGCCCTGGCGCAGGGTTTTCCCCGCGACGCCCAGATGCAGACCCTGATCCGCCGCCACATCCCGATGCCGGCCTCCGTGCTCGAGGAAGGGGTGCTCGAAGTGGTGTTCGGCGGGGACCGCGATGCCTACGACGAGGCGCGGGAGGAAGGCCGGATCCAGGACATCGCGGAGCGCTCCTTCTACAACAACATGCGCGCCTACGACCGCTGGACCGCCGATCTCGACTTCGACCCCGGAGCCCTTGCCGACGACCTGGAGCGGATCGTCGTCGAGCCGCTGGAGGGGCTGCAGGAACTGTTCGACGAAAAGCCCTATCTCACCCGGCTCTACACCACCCTCTCTGCCGACGAGATGAGCGTCGACCCGATGTTCGACTACAACCCCGACCTGCCGGAAGTGGACAATATCCGTTACGCCGACGCGCGCTGGGACTGCGGCGGCTCCGAGGACACCCCGCTCGAGAAATGGGACCTGATCGTCACTCTCGCCGACGGCCGCGAGGTCCGCTCCCGCCCCTTTGCCGACGGCGGTCCGCGGCCGTTCGCCGAACCGGCCGCCGCCTCTGTCGAGCAGCTGCGCACCTCCGGGCCGCCGGAGGTCCTCCGCCGCCCCACCGCGGTCCAGACCGCGAACGCCTCGACTGCCGCCCCGACGGACTGGGCCCTCCTGCCGAACTACCCCAACCCCTTCAACCAGGGGACGGTCCTCTCCTTCCACGCGCCCCGCTCCGCCGAGGCCGCCCTGCACGTCTACAACCTCCGGGGCCAGAAGGTCCGCACCCTGTTTCAGGGCCGGGTCGCCGCGGGCTACCGGAGGGTCCATTGGGACGGCCGCGACCGGCACGGCCTGCTCGTCGCCAGCGGCGTCTATCTTTACCGCCTGGAGACCGGGACCGCGGAGCTGACGCGCAAGCTGCTCTTCCTGCGCTGACCTGCCGGAAGGCGCAGGATCCGATATCCGCCCGCGGAAGTCTCAGACCGTAGCGTCCCGATATCGCGCTGCACACCTCTGACCGAAGAGCCATAGGCATGACTGCTCCCTATCGAGACATCCTCGAGAAAATCCGGCTGGCCTTTCCCCAACCGGTATCCGACCCGATCCGCGATTCCTATTTCGTGCACTCCATCATGCGCGCCCTCGACCAGGTCGACGCGCTCAAATCGCACCTGCCGGTCCTCGGGTCCGTGATCCCCGGGGATTTCGCCGAGGCGAGAAAGGCGGCCCTGCCGGCGGAGATCTCCTCTGTCGAGGAGGTTACCACGGACCTCGTCGGCTACCTGCGCGGCATGACCATCTTCGGCCATCCCCGCACCCAGCAGAACGTCATCCCGCCGACGACCATTCCCAGCGTGATCGGGGTCCTGCTCTCCGCGCTGCACAACCCCAACGTCGCCTGGGACGAGTACAGCCGCCTCGTTGCCCAGGCCGAAGTCGAGGCCGCCGGCATCACCGCCCGGCTGGTCGGGTACGACCCGGAACGGGCGAGCGGCGTGTTCACCTTCGGGGGCACCGGAACCACCCTCTACGGGGTGAAGATCGGGCTGGAAAAGGCCTGCCCGCAGGCGATGCACAAGGGGGTGTCGGAAGACGCGGTCCTGCTGGTCTCGGAGGCCGGGCACTACTGCGCCGCCAACATTGCAGGGTGGCTGGGAATCGGCACGGACAACCTGATCGCCATCCCGACGACGGCTGAAAACGAAATCGACCTGGCCGAACTGGGACGCGCCGCCCGGGAGGCGCTGGCGGAGGGCAAGAGGATCGCCGCCATCATCGCGACCCTGGGGACCACCGATGCCTTCGGGCTGGACGACCTGCAGGAGATCGCCGCCCTGCGGGACAACCTCGTCGAGGAGTTCCAGCTCCCCTACTCCCCGCACATACACGCCGACGCCGTCATCGGCTGGGCCTGGTCGGTGTTCAACGACTACGACTTCGAGGGCAATCCCCTGGGGTTTCGCCCCCGCACCCTGCGCGCCCTGGCCGGGGCCCGACGCCGCATCCGCCACCTGTCCCTGGCCGACTCCCTCGGCGTCGACTTCCACAAGACCGGGTTCGCCCCCTACGTCTCCAGCCTGGTGCTGGTAAGGAACCGCGACGATCTGCAGCTGGTGACGCGGCGCCCGGAGGAGATGCCCTACCTCTATCACTTCGGCGACCACCGTCCCGGCATGTACACCCTCGAAACATCGAGAGCGGGCACCGGGCCGCTGGCCGCCCTCGCCAATTTCCGCCTCTTCGGCGAGCAGGGTCTGCAGGTGGTGCTCGGGCACCTCGTCGAGATGGCCCAGCTCCTGCGCGAGCACCTCGAAGGGCACGAGGGCACGACCGTGCTCAACCGGGACAACTTCGGCACGGTGACGCTGTTTCGCGCCTACCCCCCGGGGGTCGATACCTTTTCGATCAAGCGCCGCGAATTCTACGACCCGGCCTGGCGGGACAGCCTGCTCGCCGGCAACGAGTACAACCGGAGAGTGTTCGAGTACGTGCACGAGGAGGCGATGGCGGGACGCGGGGTCGTCATTTCCTCGACCGACTGCTACCGGCAGACCAGCTACCAGGAGCCGATCGTCGCCCTGAAATCCTACATCCTGTCCCCGTTCGTCGACGAAGGGGATATCGAAGCGGTCGTCGCCAAGCTCCTCGAAGCCCGAGAGAAGATCGGTGCCGGCGGTTAGCTCCCGCTTCCCTTGAAAAGGAGCTGGCGAAAGACCAGGGATCGGCGAGCACTGGTCCGTTTCGCGGAGGAAGGAGACCGGAAACCATGTCCTACTACCAACAGATAATGTCCGAGCTCCAGACGCTCGTCCGGGATCTGGGGGAGCACCTCACGGGGACCGCCCCCCGGATCGCCGGCGCCCTCGCCCTGGTTCTGCTGGGCCTGGGGCTCGCCTTCCTGGCTCGAACCCTGAGCCGGCGGCTGCTCGCAGGGCTCGACCGCATGATTCCCGGTTTACGGCGCATCCAGCACGGAGCCCACCTGCAGGATTCGGCCGGGCGCACGGCCGGCAGGGTCCTCTTCTGGATGGTGCTGCTCTTCTTCGTCACCGCGGCCACCGAAGTCATGGGGCTGCCGGTTGTCTCGGTCTGGCTCAGCGGCATCGTCCTCTACCTGCCCCGGCTGCTCGCCGCCGTCCTGATCCTGTTCGCCGGCCTCCTCGGCGGCCACTTCCTCAGGGATCTCATCACCTCGACCCGGATCGCCTACGCCAACGCCCTGGGGCGTCTGGGACAGGTTTCGGTCCTGGTGGTGAGCGCCCTGATCGCCGTGGACCAGGCGGGGTTGAACGTCGACTTCCTGACCAGCGTCCTGCTCCTGGTGCTCGGCAGCGGCCTCTTGGGCAGCGCCCTGACCTTCGCCCTCGGGGCCCGCACCACCGTGGCCAACATCCTGGCCTCCTACTACCTGCAGAAGACCTACCGGGTCGGCCACAGGGTGCGCGTCGGAGAATTCCAGGGGGAGATCCTCGACATAACCGCCACCTCCGTTCTGCTGGAAACCGGGGAGGGGCGGGTATCGGTGCCGGCCTCCCTCTTCGGCGAGCAGGCGTCGGTTCTGCTGGTGGAAAAGAGGTGACCCGATGGACGGCTCGAACCTGATCCACAGCTTCATCCGCAACCATACCCACCAGGCGGCCCGGGTGCTGGAAAACCGTTCGCTCGACGAGCTGGTCACCCTTTTCGAGGGCATCCCGGCGGAGCTGGCGGCCTCCCTCTTCGGCACCATGGAAGCAAGCACCGCGGCGGGCTGCCTGGAGCGCATGGCCGAGGACCGTGCGGCCGGGGCCCTGGCCCGGGTACCCCTGGAGCACGCCGCCCTGCTCCTGCGCCGCCTGCTCCCCGAAACGCGGGAAGCGGTCCTGCAGCGGCTTCCACCCGAGCCGGGAAGGCACCTCCGGCTCCTGCTGCACGGCCGCGAGGATACCGCCGGGGCCCTGATGGAACCCCGGATCTTCACCCTGACTCCCGAGGTATCGGCCGCAGAGGCCCTGGCGCGGGTGCGCTCGAACCCGGAGCGCGCCTCCCACTACCTGTACGTGCTCGAGCGCGACCAGACCCTGGCCGGTGTTCTCACCCTGCGGGAGCTGCTGGCCGCGGCGGAGGGGGCCGAGGTCGCCTCCCTCATGCAGCGGGACGTCGTCTGCCTGCGCATGGGGGATTCCCTCGCCTCGGTGCTGGTCCATCCCGCCTGGCTGGAGTTCCACACCCTCCCCGTGCTCGACGAGAACGGCCTCTTCGCCGGGGCCCTGCGCCACAAGACCCTGCGCCAGCTCGCCGGCGGCGCCCAGCGGCCGGCCCGGATCGACCAGGCCGGGACCGCCCTCGGAGAGCTCTACCGCATCGGCCTGTCGGCGCTCGTCAACAGCGCCATCGGCATGGAAAGCCCGGGCAGCCCGACGCGCGAAAACGCGGACCGATAGGCTCGGTTCCGCGTCGAACCGGCAGGCGCCCTGCAACCCGGGAGCCGGTCAGCGACCGGCGTCTCGCTTTTCGTGGCAGAGTTGGGCGATCTCGGCGCCGGCGATGAAGACGACGGCCGCGAAGTAGAGCCACAGGGCCACCGCCACCGACAGGAAATAGGCCCCGTACAGGTACCCGATGGAAGCGGCATGGCCGAGGTAGTAGCCGAACACCCATTCGGCCAGCTTCCACAGCAGGGCGGCCCAGAAGGCGCCTGTGGCCAGAACTTTCATCCGGGGCCGCTCCCGGGGGACCAGCCAGTACAGGCCGAGGAACACCCCGAAGATCAGGGCGGGGGAGGCGAGACCGTAGATGAAACCCAGGTACGAATGCAGGGGGGACAGGATCGCATTGAGGACCGCGGCAAGGATGGGAAGCGAGAGGACCGACAGCAGAAATGCGCCCAGGACCAGCAGAACCAGGGCAATATCCTTCAGCTTTCCCACCGCCGCCGGCAGGGCCATGAGCAGGAGGCCGAACCGGCGCCCTGAAGTACCCTTTCCCGGCTTCCTCGGCTTGCCCATCTCAGCCGTTCTGTGCCTGAACAGCATCATCGGCAGGGTGCGCTCCTCCCCGGTTGCCTTGAAGACCGTATTGAGAACGGTCCGCATGCTGCTGAACAGGCCGCTGGCGCTGAACGTCAGAATCGCCAGGCCGGAAACCCCGTACGCCTCCTTGAACTCGACGACCCCGGGGATGCGCGAGTACAAAACCATTTTCAGGTACGCGGCCTCTTCCTCGTAAGGGATGAACACCTGCAGGGTCACGTCGATCAGGCGGGCCATGGAGGCCTGGTCCAGGACCACTCCGAGCACCAGGAAGACCAGGAAGACCAGGGGGACCAGGGTAATCAGGGTGGCGAAGGCGAGGCCCCCGGCGAACAGAAAGAGGTGGTTCTGGCTCATCCCGAGCAACAGCCCGCCGAGGTAGTAGGCCCAGAAACCCTGCTTGATCGGCTGTTTCTTCATGGGACAATTTTACGGCATTGGTGCGAACACCGGGTGCTTCAACTGTACACGTGAAGTTTCGATCAGAGGAGAGACGTGACGGATGAACAATGAAACCGCAGCCTCGCAGGCCCTTGTCGAGGCTTTTTTGCGCCTCCATCCAGGCGAGGCTGCCGGGGCGCTTGCGGCCTCCCCCGTTCCCGAGGCCCTGCGGCTGCTCGAGGCCGGGACAGACGCCGCTTCCGCCCATGTGTTCGAGCGGCTCGACCCGGACCGGGCGGTCGAGCTCATCGAGGCGATGGGCGACGACCTGTTCCGGCGGCTGTGGCAGGGGATGGACCCGGGGGTCGGCTCCGCCCTCATGTCCCGGTTGGAGGAAGAGAGCCGAACGGACCGCCTGGCCTCCCTGCCGGAGGGGCTGGCCGCAGAAATGAAGGAGCTGATGAGGTACCCCGCCGAGTCGGCCGGAGGGCTCATGGATACCGAGGTGACCGTCTTCAGCGCCGACGAGACCGCGGAGGAGGCGCTCGACCGCATCCGCTCCTTTCCCGGGCGGCGCATTCACGACCTCTGCGTCGCCGATGCCGACGGAAGCCTGTCCGCGGTGCTCCCGCTTCAGGAGGTTGCCGTTGCCCAGCCCGGGGAGCGGCTCGGGCGGCTGGCCCAGGGGCCGCCGGTCTGCGTGCAGGCGATGTCCTCGCGCGAGGAAGTGGTCGAGCTGCTGGAAACCCACAAGCTGGCCTCGCTGCCCGTGGTCGGCTTCGAGGGCCGGCCGCGGGGGATCATCCTGCACGACGCGCTGGTGGAGGCGGCCCAGCAGGAGGCCAGCGAAAACCTGCAGACCATGGTCGGGGCCGGCGCCGACGAGCAGGCCCTGTCGCCCCCCTGGATGGCGGTGCGCAAGCGCTTGCCCTGGCTGCAGGTCAACCTCGCCACCGCCTTTCTCGCCGCCTCGGTGGTCGCCCTCTTCGAGGGTACCATAGCCCAGTTCACGGCCCTGGCGATCTTTCTGCCGGTGGTGGCCGGGCAGGCGGGCAACACCGGCGCCCAGTCCCTGGCGGTGGCCATGCGCGGGCTGGCCCTGCGCGAGTTCAGGCCGCGCGGATGGTTCCGCGTCGCCCGCAAGGAGCTGCTGGCCGGGCTGATCAACGGAGTGGCCGTGGCCGTGACCACCTCCCTGGTGGCCTACCTCTGGTCCGGCACCGTGGGGTTGCCGCTGGTGATAGGTACATCCATGGTCTTCTCGATGGCCATGGCAGGCCTGACAGGGGCGCTCATCCCCGTGGTCCTCACGGTCCTGGGCAAGGATCCGGCGCAGTCGGCATCCATCGTGCTGACCACGGTCACGGATGTGCTGGGTTTCCTCAGCTTCCTGGGGCTGGCCACCTTGATGGCCGGGTCGTTCGGGGTGTCGTTGTAGCGACGAAAGCGAGGAAGGTGTAAGCAGCTACTTCAGAGGGCCGGCAAAACGGAGCAGGGTCCGTGTCCGCCTGTTTCCCCTCTGAAAACAGATCACTCCCAGAGACAGGCGGCGCAGGGGATGAATCTTCCCCGTTGGTGCGGTCAGTCGGCGGGACTTCGGTCCAGTGTCTCCAGCCAGCGATACCCATAGCCTGGAACGTCCGGGGACGCGGGGGTTTCCTCCCCGGCGAACATGTCGAAGCGCTCGACTCGCAGACGATAGCTGTAGCCGTGCCACGGGTTGAAACCGACGATTTCGCTGCGAAACGCCTCCCCATTTACCACGTTGCAGTACACCTGATTGTCGCCGCCGCAGTCGATCCGGTGCGGGGCAACGGTTATCTCCTCTTCGGTCCCGGCCGCTTCGGTCTTCGAGACGACCGAATTCAATACGTACCTGCCGTCGCTGTACCCGTTTGCGTCGAGGGTGTAGTAATAGCCGGCCTCGTATTCGAAACCGGTGACTATGTCGAAGTACGGGGCGCCGTCAACCAGCAGACAGAAGTCGTCGATCTGCGAGCATTTTACCCGCGCCGGCCCCAGGGACAGGGTCGCCGGAGTGGATGCGGCCGGGGTTTTCTCCAGCTGTTCGAGCAGGCGATAAGCGTATCGGCCGGCATCCTGCGGCGGCTCCTTTCCATCCCAGGGGTCGTACTTCTCGATTCGCAGGCGATAGTCGTAGCCCGCTTCGTAATCGAAGCCCTCGATCGCATCGTAGAACAGGAATCCGTCAACCACCATGCAGGTCCGTTCGCCGACGCCGTAGCATCTGGCCAGGGTCGGGCCGACCGTCACCTCCTGCGCCGTTCCGGAAACATCGGAGGTCTCCGGTCGGGCCGTGGAATCGTCGACGACACTGCTGCTTCTGCTGTTGTCGATGCCGGCTACCGGCTCCGAGAAGGTCACGGCGCTGGAGATGCGCTTGGCTGCCGACTGACTCCGGACCGGATTGTTGTCTCGATAGCAGGAGGCAAAAAGTACAGCGGCGAGAAAAATCACGAACGGCATGGGAGGAGTTCTCCCTTCCTTGACATTGTCATGACAGGTCAATCGGGAAAGGTGGGTCCAGTATCCTTTTGCCACTTGCATTCCTTCATTGCCCGGCGGAAGAACTCACAGGCAGAAGTCAGGCGTTGAGCGCAGGCCCCCAGTATTTCCAGAGGTTCTCCGGCACGTCGTAGCGCTCGAGCTTCCGGCCCGGGTGACCGGGAGGCAGAAAGCCTGTCGCCGCCGCCTGCTCGTCAGACTCAATCGGGGTATTGCCAACGCGGGGTGAGGGCGCGGGGGGCGACCATGGCGTGCCATCCTTGTCGGGAAACATGACCATGGGTGCCTGCTCGCGCATTACCCTGTGGCAGTACCGTGCAAACTGCGCAACCCGCGGTTGCCGTGATCCCGCGGCGTTGGCCGAGCCGATGTGCGTAGTGAGGCCGTGCAGCAGCATGGCGTCGCCAGCTCGCCCGGTCATGCATACCACCTCGCCCACACTGGGGTCTCCATCCAGGAGCGCCCGGTGTCCGCCGCTCCGCACAGGCTCCGTGAAGAGGTAGGACCCGTCGAATTGCTCGGGGTGCTCGAGGAAGTATCGGTGGTTCGCCAGGTGCGACCTCGGCCAGTAGGCCGTGCCACCGCCGGTAGGGCTGCTGACGTCCCAGAGCAGCACGGCGAAGAACGCCATGAACCCGCCGCCCCAGCCTGTCGCGTACCCATCGAGGTGACCGTCGTCAGGGGGAGCCCACTCCGTGCCCGGCTCGCTCGGCAGGATCACCCTCGTCATCGGCACCTGCGGCGTCCACGGCTGCCCCGCGGGGTGGGAGGGGGCAAAGGCGCCGCCGCCGATCTGCTCCACGATGGACCGGAGATTCGGCAATTCGTACAGGCTGGGGCTGAACTCGGGCCAACCGCCCCCGGGTGCGTAGCGCCCGGGGGGCCAGGTGGTGCCGGGGTCGTCGAGGTCGACGCCGTCGGAGCAAGCCGCGCGTATCTGGTCCTGCCACCCGCCAAGCACATCGGCAGGTACCAATCCCGGGATCGCGAGCGTGCCCTCTGCCTTGAACTCGTCCAGCTGGGCCGGCGACAGCAGCATCCCGGGCCCGCAACTTCCTGATTCATTCATCATCAACACTCCATTGGTAAATTTTGGGAGCCAACCGAATCTTCGTAGTACTCCTTCAGCATTTCAAGCCCCAAACTGCTTCTTTCTATGGGGCCTGCCATGTGAACTTCTCCTGATGGATACGACTACCACTAGGCTACGCTGTGGTTGCTGGATCTGCAACGAAGGCAATGGCATATCAGGGGCAATTGGACGCGCTGAGCCGAATGCCGCCGATCGCGACCCCATCCTACTACCGGGGTCGCAGGAGGCGCCCACGTAGGGCTGCTCTCACGCCGAGCAGTGTCCGCCACCCCGACCGGTCTACCGCCTATCCTGGGCTCTGGCTCCTGGCACGGATCTTTCGCGTGGATGGGACCCCATGCCCGGTTTGGAGGGGCAAGATGAAGATCATCGCCGCACTCACCCAGCCCCTGGCCATTCAAACCTCCCTCGACGGGGTCAGTTGGCCTCGCCTCCACCAACTTGTCCGGGAACGAGAGAACGCCGTTTCTTCCCATCCGCTTATGTCTCTCAAACGGGTGTCTTAGCTGATTGTTACGGTTTCGGTGGTTGTTTTCAGGTTTTCTCGGTACTGCTGAAAGACCCGGTCAAGCGTTCCATTGTACAAGGCGCAGCGCAGGGCCAGAATGGCGTTGCTGTTTTCCTTATACCACCAAGCGCCCGACCGTTTCAGACGAACGTGGCCGATGAAGCGATGCGCCGATTCGATCGCCCCCGACCCGATCGGGTATCCGCCCTTGCGATGGCTGCCGAAATCGACCTGGTGCAGTCGCTTTTGCAGGTAGGTCAAGGCCGTGCCGATGGCCTCTCCGGCCTCTTCCGAGAGCGGCTGCATGCGCTGCAGACCCCAGACCACGCCGCTGCCCTCGCCGCAGAACAGGCGCGCCAGGGTCGCTTCCAGCCAATGGGCAGCACGCGCCGCATCGGCGCCGTATTGGGCCTCGGCCACCGCGTGCAGGTAGCTGCTGCAATGGTAGTAGTCGAGGATCTGACGGGCGCTCGGGAACAGCTCTTCCACCCACTTCCAGATCCACGGAGCGCCATCTCCGATGGCACACAAGCGCACCTGATCCTCCGGGATCAGCCCCGCCTCCTTGACCTGGCGCAAGGCCGCGCCGAAGGCCTGTTCGTTGCCCATCTGGTGCCAGGAGATCAGCTGCTCGATGCGCTCATCGTCTATCAGGTAGAAGCGAAAGCCCTTGGCTTCGTGGTATTCCCCCTGCCAACGCCTTCGCCGAGCCCGGCTCTTCTTGCGTCCGGGACGGGTGCCTTTGGCGGTCTGGGGACGACTGGGCACGTCGGCCGCGTCGATGGCCAACACCACGATCGGCCGCCACTTGCGACCGGCGGCGGCTTGCGCAATGCGATCCTGGATATCGGCCGCGTCCGGACACACCTGCAGCACGTCCAACGACCCGGTCTGTTGCAGCACCTCGTGAATCACACAATCGCTCATCGACGCGTCGGTGAGCTCGTCCAACAGTTCGGCGGCGCGCCGGTGGGGCATCTCCAGCCCCAGCTTGACCCCGGCCTGCTGCACGTCCCACTGCTTGCGCTGCGCCGACAGGCCCAGGGCCTCGTCCAGCGGATAGAACCCGTGGTGACAGCCAACGCAGTAGAAATAGGGACGCTCCAAGGTCACCGGCCCGAGCAGCGTCTCCACCGTGCGCGAGCGAGACGGGCGCGCTCGCAGCAGGCCTTTGCACTTGGGGCAGGCCGCCTCTTCCTGGGCCAGGAAATGGCCGTGGCGGCGTTCGACGAAGGCTTCCACCAAGGCCGCGGTGAGCCCGGAGCGCTCTTGAGACATCGCCGCGGTGATCTCCATCAACGTCGGCGCACAAGATCCGCGCTCGCTCATTTGCGTCTCCACCCGATCCAGCCATTGGTCCAAGGCTTCATGCGCCCGGCTTCGAAAGCGGTCCTGACTCTGCCGCTCCTGAAAAACTTCCAGAGAGAGAATCGCACTCATCGCTCCCCTTCTTTCTGAAATCAGGGGAGCGCGCCGCAGGGGATGCGGAAAAAGAAAGCAACTTACTGTAAAATATACACATACGCACCTGAATTGCGCTATAACAATTACTTAAGACGCCCTCTCAAACTGACCCTTCTGGGCACTGGAACCCCCACCCCTCTTGCCCACCGTGCTGGCTCCGGCTTCCTCGTCGAGTTCGACGAGGAAGTTCTTTTGTTCGACTGCGGTCCCGGTGTCGCACGGCGCCTCCTCGAAAAGGCAGTCCCGGCCCCGGCGCTGACGCGCCTCTTCCTCACCCACCTCCACTACGACCACTGCGTGGACTACGCATGCATCGTGCTCACCCGCTGGGACCAGGGCGCCGGAAAAATCCCCGAGCTGGACGTTTTCGGTCCGGCTCCGTTGAAACGCATGACGGAAAGGCTCTTCGGATCCGACGGCGCCTTCGGACCGGACCTCGATGCCAGGACACAGCACCCCGGCAGCGAATTCGTTTACGAACGACGGGGCGGAGTCCTGCCCCGGGAACGCCCTGAACCCCTCGTCACCGAAGTCGCGGACGGCTCGTGCATTCAGGGTGGGAACTGGCGAGTCGAAACCGCCGAAGTCGTCCACGTTCAACCGCAGCTCACGTGCCTCGCCTACCGGTTGGACACCCCGTACGGGGCCATCGTCTTCGGAGGCGACACGGCGCCGACCCGCGGCCTGACGGAACTGGCGCGGGATGCGGACCTCCTCATCCACATGTGCCACTTCATCAATGATGTCGAACTCGACCCGCGTATCACAGGTTGCTGCTCCGGACACCTCGACGCCGCCCGGACCGCCTCAGAAGCGGCCGTCGGAACCCTGATCCTGACCCACGTCACCGAACAATTGGAACCGCCCGGTGTCCGTGAGCGCCTCGTGGCCGAAGCCGCGCGCATTTTCAGCGGCCACATCGTCTTCGCCGAAGATCTCACGGAAGTGCCCGTGGGTCACATCGATCCGGAGCCCATCCGGTAGCCGGTTCCGGGCCCGGATTTGTCGACGAAGGTGCGGCAATCTCTTCCGGGGCCCGTATCAGCGGACCGGTCTGGTCCGGAAAAAACGCATGTTTTCGAAAGCGCCCGGATTGCCTCGGACACGGTCATCGGAGCGGAGACGAGTGCCGGATTGGGCCTTTCGCAAGATCGCTTGCAAAACAGAGCATCGAATTTGTGAAGTCGCTGCTGTAGGAGGGTAATGATGAATAGCGTTATCCACGAGTGCTACAACGGATATACGACGCTTAGAAACGAAATGGGACGGTGGCTGAAGCAGAGTATGCTGCTTGACCCACCGGGTCCGAACGCTGGCGGCGAGGATGAAGCGAACTATGCCCTCGCGTGGTTTCCACATTATCTAATCACTGGCGATGCGACTGTCCTGCAGCATTTCGATATGCTGAAGGCAGCACTGCTCGGTTGGGTGAAACGCGATTGTCTGCATGGTTATGAACCGAAAGCGGAGGCACATCACGGACCGGAACCGTTTCTGCTTTTCCTTCCTCGCTATATCGGTCTGATGCCGGAGGATACAGAAGCGCCCACCCTTTTGATAGATGCAGCGGAACATATCGGCAATTGGGTGCCGGAGATCCCACCGTGGTATGATTATGACCGAGATACGTTCATCGGCTACAACATTGGTAGCCGAGACGTGACGAACGAAGAAGAAGACGCTTATGAAATGGCAGAGCATTTCCGATTTATCCACATAGCGATTGCAGCGTATCGTGTGACGAGTGAAGAACGCTACCTGACGTGGGCACTGCGGTACGGCAGGAAGCGTGCGCAACGGCTTATTGCAGCACCGAATCCGATGCCGTTGCTCTGGACGCTTGACGGAGAGGGACTTGATGAAGTCGCTGTCAACGCCAGGAATCTACATCGGCTTGTGGCAAGTTCGCATCACATTCCGGGAGACCCGCTCGCAGGCATTGAAGTCCTGTTGGCTTCCGGTGCCATCTACGCGTTGGGTGATCTCTATCTGTTATCTGGAGAAGAGATATTTAAAACAGCGGCACGACGAATTGTAGAACCACTCGTGGCATCACTGAGTGATCCGTATAACGATCCAGCGGCGGCGGCGTTGAGTTACTACCGGTGGACATTCGAGGATACCGGTTTTGATGCGGCGATCCGTGCTGGATTAGAGGATTTGCCTGATGAACCGCCCGAACTATTGGCTTTGGTTTTTCCGCAAGAGCCACGTCGCCGGGAACCGGGTGTCGGGAAACGTGCGGATATGGCCTACTGGGGTGAATGGTCAGACGATGGATCCGTGAAACCCATTCAGGAGCCGTCAACCGCAACGTTGACGCTTGGGTATCAAGTAACAGGTGAGATTGTCTACGCGATGAGAGCGTTACGAAGTGCTGCGATGCGTCTGCATATCGCGCGGCGCGTGTTGCGCGGTGGACGGGAACATGCTGATATGGGAGGCGCGGTCTGCTCAATCGCGGCAGGACATGGACGAAATTGGGGACAAGGTGCGGTTACGGCGTGCTATGGTCCGCTGCTTCTGGGTACACGCGAGGTTCAGGGCGAAGTCATACAACTTCTGGAAGTTCAACAAGGTGAAAGGCAAGGTCATCGGCAGACGCTTCTCTCTTTGGTGCGCCCCATTCTCGGAACAGAAAAGAGCGCAGAGGTAGTCTTCTATAATGGTGGCAATTCACCACTTACCTTTTCATGGCGATTGCGAACTGGTGAAGCGACGGCGTGGCAGGCGACAACACTCGGTGCAGGGGAAATGAAACAGAATCTGATCTGACCCCGTGGAGTTCTGCGTTCTATCTTTCTTGATGGTTCCCCACATCGTTGTTATTACGGGGAGCGGTAAATAGGTGACATAGATGGCACCATTTCCCCTTCGAGAGTGTTGTAAACTTTCAATTACTCCCCGTAGTAATAACGAGGCTTGAGGCTGTACAGATAAGAGCAGTGGATCAAACCAATCTGCCTTGGCATTGACCGCGCCGCGCGTGAGCTGCCCCGATCTGCGGTTTCCGAAATTGATTTTGAAGAGTTGACTCATAGGCCAGAAAGCTCCAAAGTAAAATCTGATCGCTGGTGGCGCTCTGTCCTCAGGACGACGGGGCAATGGCTGACGGAATATGTACCGTCCCGGCAAGGGACATAGATTGACGCACCCCCCCCAAAGACGGAGTGGAACATGCGACCTCTGGATCCGTTGTGCGAGCAGTACAAAAAGGTCGGCTATGCGGTATTACCCGGGCTCTACAGCGAAGCTCAGATGGATCGTTGGCGCCACAAGTTCATAGAGCTGAAAGACGAGTACGATCAGTGGTGGTTCGGCAATACCCTGGAGTATGCGCCGAACCTGTTTTGGCCAGCGGTATCCCACCCCACCATTCTCGATTTCGCCGAGAAGGTCATGGGGCCTTTCGTTCAACTGGACAATCTGACCCTGGCGGGGTCCCAACCCGTGAGCAAGGAAGAGGCAGAGGGCAAAGTATCCGGTTGGCACCGCGATCGTTGGGGCAAGGTGCCGCACATATACGAGCGACCCAACGCCATCAATGCCATTGCCTATCTGCAGGATTTGACCGACGCATACGGACCCCTGCGCGTCCTTCCCGGGTCACATCAAACACCGGTGACTCTCCCTGAGGACAAGCGCCAAAAACCCCATCCCGACGAACTGGTCATTCACATGAAGGCAGGGGATGTGTGCATGACCCATGGCAATCTGGTGCATTCGGGGACGCCGAATACCGCTGACGGAATACGTTTCTTCTTCAGCTCGTTCTACAACCTCTCCTGGCTGAAACACACCGACACGCACAAGGGACCTTTGACTCAGAGACTTGTCGACCAGGCCCGAAAACGCAACGACCACCGGTTGATGCGCCTGCTGGGGGTGGACGAGCAGCTTCAGGCCCGCTGCAATTCCAGATTCTTGATCGAGGACGAGGTGCGTTGGGCGGAGTGGATTGAAGCCGACAGGGCGGCCATCGTGGAACCTGATGCGTGACAGGGGTTCGAACCGGCTGCGGCGCCGTGCCGCGGCTGAGGCGACGACTTCGTCAGGTTGAAGCGGTTTCTGATCCGAAGCCCACTTGTCCAATGGCGGCTGGCAGCCGGTGGCAGGAATCCACGATCACGTCCGCTCCATCCGCAAGAAGTGTCTCCCCGTGGTCGTCCGGGCAATGACTGCCGCCCGTAAGTCCGATTGCCTTTCATCCCGGCACTTCTGGCGGGGGGCTCGAGCAAATCAGATGAGGAAAGTCACTTCAGCGTCCACATAGTAGGCGCATTGGACTGCAATTGACTATAATGCGCCTGTGAGGAAACACCCCCATGAAAATCGAATCCATCGACTTCCAGATCCTCGAAAGCGATCCCGTTGAACCGGAGTGGCGTCCACTGCGGACGATGCGGGAGTATCCGGGGTCAACCAAGGTGCGGTTCGGGCATCGGCTGTTCAGCGGGGACGGGATCCGCTTGGAGCCCAGGCCGGCTTACACGTGTCTGCTCCGGATCCGAACCGATGCGAATCTCGAGACCATCGGATCCTTCGCCTCCGGCTGGGGGAAAGAGGATCTCGAGTGGAAGGCGCGTACGTTCAAGGTCCAGTGGGAACCGGAGCTCGTCGGGCAGGATGCACTGAATCGCGAGTATATGTGGCACAAAATGTGGATGGCCCGTCGGTACTTTCATATGACCTCGACAGATCCTCTCGCTTTGATCGATACGCTTTTGTGGGATCTGGCGGGGCTCCACGCCAGGTTGCCCGTCCACAAGCTGCTCGGTGGATTTCGTGACCGTGTCCCGGCCTACCTCACCGAAACGGGCATCCCCTACGAAGACACGCTGAAGTCGGCTCAACGGGCAGTGGACGAGGGGTACAAGGGGTTCAAAGACCACTCGATGTTGGGCGTCGAAACAAACCTCGCCCTCGCTGGGGACATCCGCAATCTGGTCGGCGACGAGATGGCATTGATGCACGATCCCGTCCAGCAATACACCGTTGAAGATGCCATTAAAGTGTCACGCGGGTTGGAGGAGCTGGGGTACATATGGATCGAAGAGCCCCTGCAGGAGTTCGACATCAACGGGCTGAAACGTCTTTCCGACGCGGTTGATCTACCGGTGATGGCGCTCGAATCGATACATGGAAATCCCTACCTGGCGACGCCCTATCTTGTGGCTGGAGCGATCGATATCGTGCGCAATACCGGGCTCGGGATCACCGGTAAGATGAAGCTTGCGAATCTTGCAGAGATGTTCGGACTGAACGTCCACGGTGGAGGGGCGCAGGTTGTGGCCGCGACTCGAAACGACGACTGGTGGGAGGTGGGGGCGTGGCTGCCGACGGCCGCTGACCGGTCTATTTCTGCGGCATTTGCTGGCCTGATACGGGAAACTACGGAGGTCAAGGACGGCTATATGTATGTGCCACAGACGCCTGGGTTGGGGCGGGAGATAGACTGGGCGCAGATTGAGGCGAGGACCATTTTAAGGGTGTAGCGCGTTTTTACGCAGCCATCGTGTAGGGTTGAAATGAACCAAAATGGCTTAAGGATCGGAATCGTCGGTGCTGGCAACATGGGACGTGCGCATGGGCGAGCCGTTGCTGCCTATGGAGCGCAGGTCGTCGCGGTTCACAGCACTCGCCTGGAAGCCGCACAGCAGCTAGCGACAGAACGCGGTGCAGAGATCGCCACTGATGAGCTCGACGAATTTTTCGAGCACGAAATCGATGGCGTAGTTATCACTGCGCCTCCTCCTGTACGCCTCCAACCGGTGCGAATGGCTTGTGAACGGGGTATCCATCTGATGATCGAAAAGCCGCCTGCGCTAAACATGGATGAGGGACGGGGCTGTCTGGAGCACATCGAAAAAGCCGGGGTAATTGCCGCCGTTGGTTTTCAATTGCGTTACGCCCCGCTCTACGAGAGACTGAAGCATCTGTTGGCCAATGAGACAGTCCATCTGATTCAGACCGTCTGTACAGTTAATTACTATCTGAGCTTTAACATGGCGCCCTGGTTCCTGCAACAGAAGATCAGCGGAGGGCCTATTGCCGAGCAGGCCATCCACCTGCTCGATTGTGGACGTTTCGTCCTGGGAAATCCCAAACCGGTTCAGGCACATGCGCTGGCAGTCAAAAACATGGCACTGGATCGCTCCGAATTCGACGCCGAGAATGCCATCCAGATGACTTACGCGCTCGACAACGGTGTCTTTGGCACCCATACCAATCACTGTGGCACTGAAGCATTCAGCTTTGATCTCGAGGTTATCGGCCCTCACCTGCGTCTTCGCGCAAACGTGACCCAAAACCGGATTACCGGGTACCTCAATGGACAGGAGTTAGACAAGTCGGCGCCTAAAGAGAACAGCCTGGGCATGGATAAGACCGGTGCCTGGTTGCGCGCTATCGAAACAGGCGAACGGTCGCTGGTCCGCTCGGAATATGCTGATGCGATCCACACTCTGGCGCTGGTGGAGGCGGCCGTCAGAAGTCGTGGCACGGGCAGATTTGTAGGAGTTGAGGAGCTGTAGATGGGCAATCATCAGAACGAGAGAGGCTCTTGCTCTGAGCATACGGACTAGGGGAACTTGAGGATCTTTGAATCCGGAAAGTCCCCCTTCCAGCGGTTCCAGCGGGTAAGATTGAGACCGCGGCAGGCTATCCTTCCTGCAGCCCGTGCCAGTTCCCCCCTTCGAAGGGTGTCTTAGCTGATTGTTACGGTTTCGGTGGTTGTTTTTAGGTTTTCTCGGTACTGCTGAAAGACCCGGTCAAGCGTTCCATTGTACAAGGCGCAGCGCAGGGCCAGAATGGCGTTGCTGTTTTCCTTATACCACCAAGCGCCCGACCGTTTCAGACGAACGTGGCCGATGAAGCGATGCGCCGATTCGATCGCCCCCGACCCGATCGGGTATCCGCCCTTGCGATGGCTGCCGAAATCGACCTGGTGCAGTCGCTTTTGCAGGTAGGTCAAGGCCGTGCCGATGGCCTCTCCGGCCTCTTCCGAGAGCGGCTGCATGCGCTGCAGACCCCAGACCACGCCGCTGCCCTCGCCGCAGAACAGGCGCGCCAGGGTCGCTTCCAGCCAATGGGCAGCACGCGCCGCATCGGCGCCGTATTGGGCCTCGGCCACCGCGTGCAGGTAGCTGCTGCAATGGTAGTAGTCGAGGATCTGACGGGCGCTCGGGAACAGCTCTTCCACCCACTTCCAGATCCACGGAGCGCCATCTCCGATGGCACACAAGCGCACCTGATCCTCCGGGATCAGCCCCGCCTCCTTGACCTGGCGCAAGGCCGCGCCGAAGGCCTGTTCGTTGCCCATCTGGTGCCAGGAGATCAGCTGCTCGATGCGCTCATCGTCTATCAGGTAGAAGCGAAAGCCCTTGGCTTCGTGGTATTCCCCCTGCCAACGCCTTCGCCGAGCCCGGCTCTTCTTGCGTCCGGGACGGGTGCCTTTGGCGGTCTGGGGACGACTGGGCACGTCGGCCGCGTCGATGGCCAACACCACGATCGGCCGCCACTTGCGACCGGCGGCGGCTTGCGCAATGCGATCCTGGATATCGGCCGCGTCCGGACACACCTGCAGCACGTCCAACGACCCGGTCTGTTGCAGCACCTCGTGAATCACACAATCGCTCATCGACGCGTCGGTGAGCTCGTCCAACAGTTCGGCGGCGCGCCGGTGGGGCATCTCCAGCCCCAGCTTGACCCCGGCCTGCTGCACGTCCCACTGCTTGCGCTGCGCCGACAGGCCCAGGGCCTCGTCCAGCGGATAGAACCCGTGGTGACAGCCAACGCAGTAGAAATAGGGACGCTCCAAGGTCACCGGCCCGAGCAGCGTCTCCACCGTGCGCGAGCGAGACGGGCGCGCTCGCAGCAGGCCTTTGCACTTGGGGCAGGCCGCCTCTTCCTGGGCCAGGAAATGGCCGTGGCGGCGTTCGACGAAGGCTTCCACCAAGGCCGCGGTGAGCCCGGAGCGCTCTTGAGACATCGCCGCGGTGATCTCCATCAACGTCGGCGCACAAGATCCGCGCTCGCTCATTTGCGTCTCCACCCGATCCAGCCATTGGTCCAAGGCTTCATGCGCCCGGCTTCGAAAGCGGTCCTGACTCTGCCGCTCCTGAAAAACTTCCAGAGAGAGAATCGCACTCATCGCTCCCCTTCTTTCTGAAATCAGGGGAGCGCGCCGCAGGGGATGCGGAAAAAGAAAGCAACTTACTGTAAAATATACACATACGCACCTGAATTGCGCTATAACAATTACTTAAGACGCCCCAGGAGAATAGAAATCAAATTTGTTGAACAATTGGGTTCGAATCTCATACGTGTACGTGAGTTTGCCATCCTCCAAGGTATCGATTTTACTGGCAAATTCGGTGTATTCTTCTTGGCTGGCCCAATGATCCAAGGGACCCCAGCTGTAGAAACCGATGAAGGGAGAAATAGAATTCCAGTCTGAAAGAGGATCTAACAGGGGCCTGAATGCCATCGCATAGGTATTCCCCTCCCATTCCTCACCACCCGAGCGCCAAGATGGTCCACCGGAATGATCGGCATCTATGTAAATCCAGATTGAATCATCCTTCCACCATTGCCCTTTGTCCCAACTGTGCTCAGCCTCGATTTCCTGCTTGAGTGTATCGTCATAGACACGAGCAAATATCATCAATTCGCCTCCGTGTCCTACGGCAAGACGATATTGGGCCCGGAAGTCGTTGGGGTTATCCACGTAATCCTCCGATTGCCACAAGTTTACCGTTTCTATTGGGCCATCCCCGAACCAATACCACCAATCCCAATCGTCATCATCGCCATCGATAACCGGATCGTCCGTCAAGGTAGTATCAAAAGGGTGCATGAGAACTTCCGTGCCGTTGTGAGCATAGGTGCTTAGCGACAGGGCCAGGATAATTGCAAATATCATTATCATCATTTCATTGCTCCTTGAGGGATTGGTTCAGCGTCTCCTGTTCGCATCATCCTACATGATGACCCGGCGTGCAGCTTCCGGGACGTAGACACGCGGAGGGGGCGCGCCTTCACCTGACCCCGGCCACCCCTCGGTCTCCCTAAAGGGATCCACCACATAATGAGTAACCATAGGAATATATCCTAGGGCAACCCAAGACACCCTTAACGAGCCTGTTGATGATGGCGCTTTCAGAGTTCCCAAGGAGGGTGGCGAGATTTCTGTGGGAATGTGGTCTATTGAGGTGTACCCCGTCAACTGGACAGTAAGTGGGCTGAAATAAGGTGCATTTCTCATGCTTCCTGGAACGGGGTTGTTTCCCGTACCGAGTATCGGTACGGACTGGAGGATCGTTTGCCCGTCCTTCGACCGAGCTAGCAGTACAGTTTATTTAGTTGCCTGTCGGCCCGTATCCGGATCAATCCGGGGCCTGAGGACCGTTGAGGGCACACCCCTCCGTCCGCCCGGCGCAGGGAGCGAATCGCGGAGGAGGTCAGGCGGCGAACTCGAACAGCGGCTGAGGCGGGGCTCTCGGCGGGGGCATCGCCGGCAGCCCTACCCCCTCCAGACAGGTCCGGATCGAGGTCGGACCGGTCAGGGCGGCGACGATCCGCAGGCGACAGCCGCAGGCCGGGCATTCGCTGAGGTCGGAGGAAAACACCCGCGCCAGCAGGGTCGCCCACCGCAGTCGATGGCCGCAGGCCGCAGCGCTCGCCGAGGCGTCCGCCGCCGACGGCTCGGCAACCGGCTGGGCCGGCACGATGAGGTCGCGGGCCAGGACCCTGTGGTAGCGCAGGAGATGAAACCGGGGCGGGGGGACCAGAGCCGCCAGCTTCTCCAACAGTTCCATCGGAGACAGCAGGAGATGGGGGGTCCCATCCGACCACGGCGTTTTGAGCGCGAAGGAAAGAGGGTCGGCATCGAGAATGCGCAGACGCCCTCCCGCCAGGGCCGGTCGGGCCACGTAGCGGCACAAGCGTTCGAGCCCCCGCCGGTCAGGGCCTGCGATCGGCGTTGCCGCATGCAGGGAAAAGCCGCGCGAAGCAAGGCACAAGGGCGCCGTACGCACCCCGGTGGCCGGATCTTTGAGGACCCGGCGCAGGCGTTGGCCGGCGCGTGCCCCGGTGGCGGTGAGCCCTCGCACCGAAGCCGCGGTGAGAGCCGCTAGCACGGGCTCCTCGTCGGTGAACGGATCCGCTGCAGTGTCGTCGAGCAGGCCGCGTTTCGTGCACAAGCGCATGATGCGGCGCGCACTCGTCTCCACGATCTGCTGCACGGCGACGACCGGGAACTCGGTTAATCCACGTTTGCCCAAAGCCAAGCGATCGCCTCCTCTATATTGGCTACATGCTCCGCAGCCAATTCAACCCTAATTGCACTGGCGCCATGGACGATCTTATTTCGAGCCAAGTAGGCCGGTTTGATAGGCTTAGCCAAGGACTTCGGGAGAGTGACTTCGTACTGAGGTAGCAGCTTCTCGAACCTGGATAGGAATTTGGTTCGTCGAAGCGGGTAATCCGCTCTGTTCACGTCAGCTAGTTTGAACCTAAGCACCTCGGCAATGGCGTTTTCGAGCGCGGATATGGCGGTCGTGACGGCCATCTCCGGCAGGCCATCTCCGATCATGAGCTTGGCGTGGTATAGGAATCGGGTTGCCTGCCGGCAGTCCCATGTCGCAGGCGCGCTATTCCAAGCGCCAAGTGTGGGGCCTGGGTTATATAGCCGGGGGTCGAGTGCGGTGATCTTGCTGCCCGACTGTCGAACCGACGCAAGCAACACGATCTCCGGTAGTTCCGTTCCGGGTTTGATCCATCCGACCAAGGCTTCATGCAGTTGCCGTACTCCGTATGGCCAGCCGGCCCACCCCGGACCGGTCAACCGATTCATCTGTTCAATGAAAGACGTCTGCATGGTCAGATACCGATCGACGTCAGCGAATCCGCAGAAAATCCGATAGTCGTTGTCTGCCCATTCCGTCCCCGCGTAGGCGGCCAGCATCGGATTTGGTAAGGTGAATCTGACAGAGGTATCGACTATAAGGATGCCAGGCAGCCAATTCCAGAACTGGAGAGGCTCCGATTCGAGGCGACTCCTGAGCCGCGCAACTACCCCCCAACTGTTGTAAGGGTCCTGACTAATGTTGAGCGCGTAAGGGGTAGGAGCACAGTGGAACCGACCTTCGCTCTCGACGCTCCCTGCCGGGAACGTGTGGGGCGAAAAATGGAAAGACATGGCCACGAAATGATCACCACCAGGGCGGCTCAGCCAGTCGTTCGGTTCTCCTCCCAGTTCGTCGGCGCGATCCATGTCCCAGATTAGAGAAGGAACGCGGTAGTCGCCGGTTTCACTGTCCCAATTTGTCTTGGCGGTGTTCGCCATCAGGCTCCCCTCGACCCGTCTTCAGGGTCTGGCGCTCTCTCAGAAGACTGAAACATCTATGGCAATTGATTAGCGGAGCGGAGAGAGGGGGTCCTTTTCATAAGGACCTGGTGGGCCTGCCAAGACTGAATTGCGAACTTTTCGCTGGGAGGTAACTCTGTAGAGCGCGGACTCCTCATTCTCTATGGTTGAAAGCATACAGTGGGCGCCTCCTGCCCCCAAGTCCCTCTTTGGCAAAGGGCAAAAGGGTGTGCTTTCTCTGCAAGTCATCGCGCCAAGCCTTGTGGCTGGCTTCCGAGTTGCACAATGCTGCTGCGCTTCATACATCCCAAGCTACTTCGGTCGCCAGGTACTCATAGATTACAGTCTTGACCAGCACTTGGCCCGGCAGCGGAACGACGGCGTAGCGGTATATGCTTTCTTGAACATCTTGCCAGCCATCGTCAATGTAAACTCTCTGGCCGTTTTCTGGATCGTTGAAGGTGAAAATTCCGCGCACCATCATTCTGCTGCCCACTTCTGGCCAAACAGAGAGCGGCGGTATTGGGCTACCCGTTGTGTTCCCATTGCCGGGATTGGACATGACCATACGAGAGACGGTTGGCCAAGCATCGGCTCACCGATTTCGTAGAAAACGTGTCCACGTGCGTTCTTCACGATCACCCGCTCTATGCGGTCAAGCTCAGGCTCCCACAGGAGTTCAGCATCCCCCGACAGGTTCCATTGGACTGCTCGAGACCGGTCAATCCGCCTTCCCAGTAGGGGGCTACGGGTCAAGATGCCAGCAGCTGTAGGAAATCGAACCGGATCAGGCCTTGTTGAGCCACTGAGCACCGTACCGAGAAAGGCGATCAGATACTCCTCGTCTGATGAGTGGAGTTGACCCGATTTCGTGGACACTTCATTTCTTGGAGAAAGAAAGGAGATGTCCAACCATGCCCAAATCACATGGCCCGTATCCGCCGGAATTCCGACAACAGATGGTTGAGCTCGTACGGGCGGGTCGTAGCCCGGAGGCGTTGGCCAAGGAATTCGAGCCGTCCGGGCAGACGATCCGCAACTGGGTGATCCAGGCCGAACGCGATGAGGGGGTGCGCCGCGACGGGCCGAGCCGCCCCGAGCAGGAGGAGCTGCGGCGCCTTCGCCGTGAGAACAAGCAACTGCGTATCGAACGGGGGATCCTGGCAAAAGCCACGGCCTGGTTCGCTCGCGAGGCCGACTCGGGGTCCGGCCCGTCTACGAGTTCATGAGAGCGCACCAGGCCGACTTTCCGGTGTTCACGATGTGCCGCGTGCTGAAGGTGTCCCCCAGCGGCTACTACGCCTGGTTGAAGCGCCCGCTTTCGGGTCGCACTCGGGCCGATGCGGTGCTCAAGGCGCGCGTCGAGCAGATCCACCAACGCTCCCGAGGCACTTACGGGGCGCCGAGGATCCGGGCCGAACTGGCCGAGGAGGGGCGCGGCGTCAGTCGCAAGCGCATCGCCCGATTGATGCTCGAGCTCGGCGTGCGTGGGGTATGCGGGCGGCGACGGATCTCCACGACCCGCCGTAGCCGGCAGGGCCGGGTCGCCTCCGACCTGGTCAACCGGGTGTTTTCGGCCTCGGGCCCGAATCAGCTGTGGGTTGCCGACATCACCTACCTGCCCACCGCTTCGGGTTTTTTGTATCTGGGTGTGGTGGTCGACGCCTGGAGCCGCCGGGTGGTGGGCTGGGCCATGGCGAGCCAGCTGCGTACGCAGCTGGTGCTCGATGCCCTTGACATGGCCCTGTACCGGCGTCGTCCCCACTCGGTAATCCACCACTCCGATCACGGCAGTCAGTATACGGCCCTGGCCTTCGGGATGCGCTGCCGCCAGGCCGGGGTGCGTCCGTCGATGGGATCGGTCGGTGATTGCTACGACAATGCCCTGTGTGAAAGCTTTTTCGCCACGCTGGAAAGGGAGTTGTTGGATCGTCATCGGTTTGCTACCCATGCCGAGGCCCGGCTAGCTGTTTTCGAGTACCTGGAAGGCGGGTACAATCGCCAGCGGCGGCATTCCGCCCTGGGACAACGGTCTCCCGTCAACTACGAGAGATATCACCAATCAGAGAGTGTAGATCCAAACGCAAAACTGTCCGTGAAATCGGGGTAACCTCAGAGAATCCACCATTGCACTGTTTGCATACTTCCACCACCGGTAAGTTCTCCGGATAAGGAGGGTTCAAGAGACCCTTGGTCGGAACGTGATCCCTGTTGGATTCTGCCGTCCTAATCCACTCCCCACAATGAACGCAGAATCCCTTGTTGCGACTGTTGATGAATTCTTCCACTTGTTCCATAGAGATGCAATGTCCGCTACTCGACACCCTTCCGCCCCATGCGGCAGTGATGCCGTAGTTGGTAATGAAATCCCCAGTCAGACCCCATCGACCTCCAGTTGACACCCCTCCTCACGGAGGCGTTGGAGGATTTCTATCGTTCTGACGCTTTGCTTCTCGGACGGGACCTTGGCTGGCATCGAGATCGCGACGTCCAGTATCCCCTAGTCATCTGGTGATAGGAGTCCTTTGGACATCCCCCCCATCCCTTGACATCACTCCAGAGAGCGGAGCCAGCTTGGACCACGACTGTCTGAGCTTCGATTCCGTTCAAAGTATAGGTAAAATGAGGCACCTTTTTTGGGCTCTCGGTCAAGGCGGACAGCGCACCGCCAGGGTCCGGCAGCTCCCGGAGGATCGTTTGCCCGTCCTTCGACCGAGCTCGCAGTACAGTTTAGTTGCCTGTCGGCCCGTATCCGGATCAATCCGGGGCCTGAGGACCGTTGAGGGCACACTCCTCCGTACGCCTCACGGCGCCGGGAGCGAATCGCGGAGGAAGTCAGGCGGCGAACTCGAACAGCGGCTGAGGCGGGGCTCTCGGCGGGGGCATCGCCGGCAGCCCTACTCCCTCCAGATAGATCCGGATCGAGGCCGGATCGGTCAGGGCGGCGACGATCCGCAGGCGCCCGCCACAGGCCGCGCATTGGCTGAGGTTTAAGACCGTATGCGCGCATAGGAGACGGCCATGCCGCCACGATGCAGACGGTAGTGCTTCTGGAAGCCCTCCTCGAACGGATTGGGAAGCCAGTCAATCACCGGCTCCGCCGACAGGGCGCGACGCACCCTGAGGATTCGCCATCGCCAAGTGTTGCCGCGCCGCCTCGCGATGCGGGTGGCCGCTTCGATCTCGCTGATGCCGAGGTCGAAGGACGTGTCATCACCCTTTGTCGCCTTCACCTCGACGTGCCATCGGATGCCTTGGTGGGTGAACCGGAAGTCGAATCCGTGCCCGTCGCTGATCTCGTCCTTCTCGCCCTCCACGAGCGGCCGGACCTTCAACCGCGACTCCGAGACCCATGCGCTCGCACGGACCGACCGTCCCCCAAACTCCTTTTGCAGATACCGGTAGGCATGCATCTCCCCGACGATGCCCACCACCTCGGCCTCCTCCGGGGACAGGCGCCGATGCCCGGTTCTGCCCTTGTTCCCCCCCCCGCCGGCTCTGCCTCTGGCCCGAAGCGGACCGAGCGGCGTGAACTCGTCCTTGCTCGCCCGTGGACCGGCTGGATCCTCCAGCGTCTCCGCATGCCGCCGGAGCAGCGCCGAATAGTCGATCGCTTCGATTTCGAAGGACTCGCCGGCGATCTCCACCGTCTTCGCCTTGCGCGCCGCTTCCCTTTCCCGCTCCGCCCGTTCCCGCCGTTTCCTGTCGATGGCCTCCTCGTCGAGGCCCAGCCGCTCCCTGATAGTCTGCAGGTCCGAATCGCCCCCGCAGGCTTGGGCGAACCGCTCGTCGCCCAGCGTCGCCAGCGCGAGACGCCACAGCTCGGCGTCCGTCCACCGGCGAAGGTACGCGTCTGCGGCGAGCTCCGGCGCCGACGGCAAGTCCGGCACTCTCGAATGCGGATCGCGGAACTCCAACCACGTCCGGTGCAGGTCGTGCGCGTCGAGCAGCACGCGACCGAAACGCTCGCCGTTGACGCGCGCGGTGTCGTATGGGTCCGGTTCTATTGCGATGCCACGCTCCCCGATGGCGTCGCGCAGCTGCCCGGGAGTCTCTGTTCCCCTCAGCATCGCCAGATTCGCCGAGTCGACGATCTCCCGCCAGGTGTCGCACAGGGCGTCCGCCACCGCCTCGAACGGGACTTCCCACCACCGCGTCGACCAGCCGTCGGGTGCCGAGAACGCGTGCGTTGCGTCTTCGATCTTCCTGAACAGCTCCGGTTCGCCGCAATCGGCCGCGACTGCGCGCGCAAGGGCCGCCGACAGCGCCTGCATCCCGTCCAGATGGGCATTCGTCTGCTCTTGCACATCCCGGTTCCCGACCGGTTCGTATTCTTCGCCCAGCCCCTCCAGCACCGCGTTCCACGCCGTTAGCTCGGCCAAGTCGCCCAACGCACGCCACGCGGCAACCCCCATCGCGTGGTCGTCGCGGCTGCGGCGCGCGGCCGTGATCAGCGCCGCCGCATCCCATTGGGGCAGGTTGGCGGCCAGCCAGTCCGTCAGACGATCCATGTCGACCGTCGCCGCCTCAAACCCATCGCCGGCTATTCCGAGCAATGCCGCGACCGGTCTGATCCGGCTAGCCACCAGCCCGGCGTTTCCAGCCCAGCGGCTGCGGATGTCCGCGAATGCCTGCGCGTCGATCTGGGCGCGCTCCAACGCTTTCTCGATCTCCTCGAGCGAGGGTCTCTCCACGCCTTCGAGCGGACCCAGCACCAGCAGCAGGTCCTTCAGGAGATCCTGGCGGTCGAGCATCGCCTGCAGCCCCGGTGCGAGCGCCTCGTAGGAGTGCCCCACCTCGTTCGTGACGGCTAACACGTCGCCCGAGAGCCACCGGGCGGCAGGTTCGCCTTTCGCTATGGTCTCTTCCCCGTCCACCAGCTCGACCACGATAGATCCACACTCAAGCACGCCCGCGCCCCGGAGCCGGCTCAGCGCGGCCGTCCAGGCGGTCGTCGCATGCCCCGTAGGGTTCCCTCCGCCGTGCGCCAGGATCGCCAGCAGGGGCGCGGCGAGCCAGCCGTAGCGCGTCTCCTCCAGGGCGCGCACCGCCTCCTCCGTCCCGCCCCACACCACGCTGTCGATCACGTCCCGTTCCACGAGTTCCGACGCCAGGCGGACCGGCGTCGCGTCGACCAGCGTTCCAGCCAGACGGTTCGCCTGCGCGACCTCCATCTCCAGGACGGGCTTGTCCTCCTCCCTCAGCGCCCGCCCTTTCGCGGCGTCGTTCGGCAGGTACACACCGGCGAGACCGGCGCCGTCCACCACCTCGAAACGCCGGTGGGCGGTCCGCACCAGAAAAGCGCCCGGGAGTCCCCTGCTCTCGTCCAGGTGCTGCCAGGCGTGGCGCAGCTGTCCCAGGAACACATCGAACTGCCCCGGGAGCACCCTTTCCGTTTGCCACGCTTCCGCCAGCGCGTCGAGCAGCTCCGGCCCGATCCGCTCCCCATCGGTGGGGTAGACGTTGAGACCCAGTCGTTGCAGCGTCTCGAGCAGTTCCGCTTCCCCGTCCAGCCTGCGCGACAACTCGCGCGACAGGGGACGCAGGTGACGGAACCGCTCGCCCTGGCCGCGGATAAGCGACATAGGCACCAGCCAGCGGTCGGCAAGGACGCGCTCCCCGAAGCCGCCGTCCGAAAGCCACGGCGTCGCACTCAGCCAGTGTTTCAGGGGGGAGGTGATCCGCCACACACTCGCTTCGCCGCCCGACTTCCGCACCGTGGCCTGCTCCCACCCGGCGGGCCAGCCCTGCATCGAATCGACGACGAGCCGCGAAAACACTCGGCGACCCCCCTGGCTCAGGTGGCCGCAGACATGCAACTCGGGCAGATCGAGGACGCCCTCGAGATAGTAGTTGAACGGACCCACGTGTTTGGGCTCGGCCTCCGGACGCACGGCGGCCCCCCACGCCTCCCAGGCGTCACGGGGCACTCCGGACGGAGCCGTGCCCGGAAGGTCGTAGTCATGCTGCGCCATCTGGAAACGCAGCCGATCCGCTGGTCTCAGACGAAGGCCCTTGGCGACGCCGATGCGTGCGAAGAGGTCCGCCCGCCCGCCGACGTCGACACCCCATCGCGCATCCCCGGGATCCAGCAGCGCCTTCGCGCGCAGGCGCTCGCCTGCTTCCCCGCATAGCTCCTCCCAGAGCGTCCGCAAGTTCTCGCCGGACCTTTCTGGCCATCCGGCGCCGAAGCTGGCTTCGCGTGCAGGGCGCCACCCGCCCTCGCACGCCACCGGCAGGTCCTCCAGCAGTGCGAGCAGCGGCTCCGGCGGGTCCTCACCGAGCAGCCCCAGAGTCCAGCCCACCAGTTCCGCGCACAGCGCCGCCTCCGCGCTTCCAAACGCCGCCGGCATCGGCGGTACCGCGGCCAACACCACGTCCCGAAGGATCTCCTCCCGCCTGAAACCTCTTGCGAACCGGCCGTCGAGGAACTTGTGCACCTCCGTACTTCGTCGGCGCGACCCTTCTTCGTGAGTCCGGACATCGCTATGGACGAACGCGATCCGATGCGTCAGGGAGTCCGGCACCGTGTCGACCAGCTCCGCCGCGTCGTCGATCCCGATCACCGGCTGGAAGAAGACCCGGGCCGGACCGTCCGCACTGATCAGGCGCCCATCCTGGACCGGGAGAAAGCTCGCGGACGCGAGCGCATCGTCGGCGCCGGGCCTGTTGATCCTGAAGGGGTTCCACGGCAGCATGCCGATCGTCGCCGTCAGGTAGCCGTCCCAGGTCGCGTCGATCTCTCCCGACTGCACTCCGCGCGCCACTCGCTCGACCGTCCGCACCCACTCCGCGGCCGTCGGCGCCGCCGACCCGTCGAGCCCCTCGAGGACGGTTTCGACCTCGCGCCCGCGTCCGTCGAGGGCAGAGGAGACCACCCTGAACGCCGCGCCCCGCCGCCAGTTCGGTGCGCCTATCGCCAGACGTTCTGCCACCTCGGGCATCGTTCTCGCCTTCGTGGGGGCGGCCCAGCCATCGTCGCACAGAATCAGCCGACGGCCGTCGAGCGGAGCGCCTCGGCCGGCGGCCCGCTCGCGCAGCAGCGCCAGCATGGTATCGCCGATTTCGCCGACCTCGCCATCCGACGAGAGAATGTCGACTATCGCGCGGCCGCTGGCCTCCTCGGGTTGGCCGGCCGCCAGATCCCCGATCACGTCCAGGGAGAGATCCACCACGCAGTCGAGCAGCAGCCGGTTGTACTCGTCCTCGAACAGGATCCGTCGGCGATCCAGGGATCCGAAGAACGGCGCGTTGATGTGCGCCCCGGTTCCCGTCGCCATCTCGGTCGGCAGGAAGATCACGAACCGGCCCTCGGCGCTGACCTCCCCCTCCTGCACGGCCATGCCCACCTGCACGGAATCGACCTCGGGCCACTTGTTCGGCAGGTGCCGCACGGCGTCGCCGATGCGGGTCGCCCACTCCGGGTCGTCGCCGCCGCCGAGCGCGCGCGTCCACACCAAAACCCGCGCGGCCGCCGCCGACTCCTCCCCGGCATCCGAGCACGAGATCCCCACCCTCTCCCGCCGTCCGCATCCGACTTCGCCGAACGCCTCCACCGCATCCACTCTCCGCCGAACCGTCCTCCGGCGACCGTCGATGGCCACGACGAGCGTCTTCAGCCGGGACAGGAACAGCGTCGTCGAGACGTCCAGAAGATTCTCCAGCTGAGTCCGCACCGACGCGACCGCTTCGCCGACGTCCCCCGTTCGACCGCCGTCGAGCGGCAGGCGCACGACGGTTGCGTGACCGTCGCGCAGCAACTCGGCGGTGGCCTCGCGGTTTTCCCCTATCGGCAACGGTAGGTCGTAGGGCGACAGGTACTGCATCGCCTCCGTGGGACCGTCCAGTCCCTCCGCCCTCAACCGGTCGCGATAGCGTTGCAGTTGGTCCTCGGTCCAGTCGACGAGCCTCTCGGACGGGTCGAACGGCGAACGGGTTTCGAGTCCCTTCGCCTCCAGTTCCGCTAGCGCATCGGCAACCCGCTCGCGCACCTGCGGATCAAAGCGGAAGACGAATGCGGGGCCGGCCTCCGAGGTGCCGGTCGACCAGATCTCCGGCGCCGAGGCCACCTCGAGGACGCTGCGGAAGCCGAGTCCCTTGTTGCCGACGCTCCTGTTCGGATCCTTGGGGCTCTGTCCGAGCCGGCAGAGCCCCTTAAAGTCCCTGCGCTCGAACGCGCGACCGCTGTTCGCGATCAGAAGCACCGGCGCGGGTTCGGTCTCCAGCACGAACGTGATCTGCCCGGGATCGCCGCCGGGTGCCGCGGTCAACGCGTCGTGCGCGTTCTGCAGCAGCTCGAGTACGCACCGTCCCCGATAGGCCTCCGCGATCTGGCCGCTGAGGCTGGCGATCGTCCTGTACTTCCGGCTCCCGTGCTTGAGCTCATCTAGGAACGAGCGAATCTCGCCCAGGGAATGGGCGACGATCTCCCCGTTCGCGCTCTGCCTTGCCGGCGATGCATCTATGTCCATGCTCTTCTTGCCCTTCATTCCGGCGCCGTGCACCCAGCTCCCAAACCACATTGGCATCGCACGATGGCGGAACGCACGCCGATCGTCATGTCGCACTTCTCCCTGTTGTTTCGGTCAATCGTAGCTGGTGGCGCCGCGGACCTGCGAACCGAACTCCCTCGGTCCCGCTCTGCCGGGGTCAAGCCAACGTCAGATCAAGCTGACCTAACGACGACCGTCTAAGCAGCCCGCCGCCGACCGATTGTGTTCCGAGCGCCGACCGTTTCCAACCACCCCGGTCTCCTCCGCTGGGGCGTTGCCTTGCGGCCCGCTCTACTGGCCTTCGGCCAGCCGAGCCCGAAGCGGTCTCGTCCCTCCGGGTAACGATCGCTAACGCTTGCGCCCTCCGGGCGCCGATGCCGCCGATCGCCGCTCAGAAGGACTACCGCATCCAGTGTCACCGGCGCGAACGTACGCAGGCCGCTCCCGTGATGGGCACCCATAGGTCCGCTCGGGGCGCGCTCCTCGGTACGCGGCAAGGCTTCGACAGATGCGTGTCCGTCGAAAGTATAGGTAAAATGAGGCACCTTTTTTGGACTCTCGGTCAAGGCGCTGAGCGTACCGCAAGGGTCTGGCAACTCCCCTGAGGATCGTTGCCAGTCCTTCGACCGAGCTCGCAGTAGTTTGGTTGCCTGTAGGCCCGTATCCGGATCAATCCGGGGCCTGAGGGACCGTTGAGGGCACCCCCCGCCGTACGCCCGGCGACGGCGACGGGTCGAGAAGGCAGGGCAGGCGGCGAACTCGAACGGCGGCTGCGGCGGGGTCCGGGCAGGGGCCAAGGCCGGGGGCCGGGCCGACAAACCGATGCCGGTCAAATGGCATCGGATCGAGGCCGGATCGGTCAGGGCGGCGATGATTCTCAGGCGCCCGCCACAGGCCGCGCATTCGCTGAGGTCGGAGGAAAACACCCGCGCCAGCAGGGTCGCCCACCGCAGCCGATGGCCGCAGGACGCAGCGCTCGCCGAGCCGTCCGCCGCCGCCGGCTCGGCCGGCACGATGAGGTCGCGGGCCAGGGCCCGGGGCGCCAGGACCCCGTGGTAGCGCAGGAGATGAAACCGGGGCGGGGGAACCAGAGCCGCCAGCTTCTCCAGCAGTTCCATCGGAGACAGCAGGAGATGGCGGGTCCCATCCGACCACGGCGTTTTGAGCGCTGCACGAGGGACAGAACCCCCGATTCTTGCAGGAAAACGCAACGGCCCAGCCCGCCCCGCAGTCCTCACACCGGGCGCGCACGAACCCGTAGGCCTGAATGCTGCATTCGAGGTAGGCGCGCATCTCCTTCTCGACGTGGAGCGGCAGTTGGTGCTCGGACGTTCGGGTGTGCTGGAGAAAGGCTTCCAGATGCCCGGCGAGGATCTGGTAGAGGGGCTCTTTTTCCGGTTCGCGGCGGCGGTACTCGGGTGGGCGGACAGGTGTGACCGGCATGGTGCCGGCCACACAGCAATGGGCGGACCACCCGTGCTCGCGTCGGTTGTATTCCGGGGACTTGCTCTATGACTGGGTTGGTGCGCACGGGAGTGTGAAGATTCCCTCCCATTCGTTGCCGCGAAGCCACAGACCGGCGCCGGGGACCCCCTGGGCGTATCCAGTAAGAGACCGGCGCTGTGCTGCCCACCCGGGCGCTCCGGCCGTCCGTGGTCAGCGTTCCGTTAGCTGCTGGGGCTGTACGTATCGGTCCGCCTGATACTCGATCTGCATCTCCGAAGTGCCGGGGCGCTGACCGCAGCAGCTCCCACGAACGTACTTTCTGCACCCAACCCCAAACCGACGTAACACCGGAGGGGGAGGGGCCGTCCACCCTTACACTGCCCTCCCGACGCGGCCGATCCAGGCTCTCAGATCCATCGCCAGGCTGAGGAACGTAGGCACCAGAAACAGGGTGAACAGCGTGGACAGCAGCAGGCCCCCAATCACCACGCGTCGCCCTGGAATGCTCCAGAGTACCCAGTGCGCTGGATGACGTCATTGCCATGGTCAACCGCGGTGCCCGTATCTGCCTGGCCGCGTTCTCGCACCGGCCGGTGACCGTGGACATCAGCCAGATCGTCATGAACAACATTTACGTTTTCGGAATTCGCGCCGAAGGTCAAAGTGCCGTGCGGCGCGCCGCCGCGCTCATGGCGCAGCAGAAATTCGATGCATCGCCCGTACACACGCACACGTTTCCGTTGAGCCAACTGCCGGAGGCCTTCAGGCACGCCCGCGAGAAACTCGACGGCGCCATCAAGGTGGTCGTCAAGAATCAGGAATGGTGAAACGAGCCGGTTTCACCGCCCCCAACGCACCAGGAGGACAGCACCCATGCCCGCATATTGGCTCGCACGCTCAAAAGTCAATGATCCGGTCGAATACAAGCGATATACGGATCTGGTCCCGGACATTCTCGACAAGTTCGGCGGGAAGGTGCTGGCCCGCGGCAGTCGTCATGAGCACCTGGATAACGGTGGGTTCTACCAGCGGCACGTGGTCGTGGAATTCCCGACTTTCGATGATGCCGTGGCGTGCTACCACTCACCGGAATACCAGGAGGCCCGAAAATTCCGTCTGAACGGGGTCGGCGATAACGAATTGGTGATCGTCGAGGGTGGCGATGCAACACCTACGTGACACCCGATGGGAGTTCATGCAACAAATCGTCGCTGGTCGGAGATGACCTCACTTACGACGACGGACGCGGTTCCGAAACCCGACGCAGGGACAGGTCCAGTTGTGCAGCGTTTCGGGGAGCGGCCAATTCAAGCCCCGGTTTGGATGGCTCCAGAAACGTGATGGATTCGTAGAAATCGTCCAGCGCCACGAACAGGGCATTGGCTTCCGCCCAACGCCGCATGCGCGGATTGGTGGCATGTGCCCACGAAAGTATTTCTACACGCCAGCCGCGTTGATGCATTCGCTCCAGCGTGCTGTGGAAGCCGGCGCCCTCCAGGTAGCCCGCACCGTCACCAGTCAGCAGAACAACGATCCCGGGGTCACCGTTGTAGTCCAGCGCATCCTCCAACATTCGCAATTGAAGCGCTTTGTCCGGCACCTCCTGTTCCCCGCGTCCCGGAGAGCCCCGGTCAAAGAGCTGAACAGCGACGCCCTGCGCTTCCATCCGGTTCCAGAGTTGCCGCATCTCCGGAGGCACCGAGCCGGCGGCAAAAGCCTTTTCCATCGGACGGTCCGCGTGGGCCAAACGCAGCAGATTTTCGAAGGATACCCGCACGCGATAACGGGCATCCGGACCGTCTTCGCAGTCTGCCGCCAAACGTTGAGCTTCGTGGAAAATATTCGAGTTGTCCCAGTAAATGAAGACCCGCTCCATTTCCGCCTCCATGTCAAATACGGAAAGTTAGTCGACCACCTGATCGATGACCAAATCCACTAACCCACCGTATGTATAGGAAAAATAAGGCACCGATATCGGTACTATCAATTCGCTGAAACTGTTGTCAAGGGTTGGGCAGGGTTCCTGATGAATCGCTTGTCGTCGCACCGAATCGTTCGGGCATGCTCCGAGCACCGTTGTAAAGGATTTCGGCGCGTTTCAGGGGTCAATCTGGTATTTGAGGGCGTACTCCTCCGTACGGCTCACGGCGCAGGGAGCGAATCGCGGAGGAGGTCAGGCGGCGAACTCGAACAGCGGCTCAGGCGGGGCCCTCGGCGGGGGCATCGCCGGCAGCCCTACCCCCTCCAGATAGGTCCGGATCGAGGCCGGATCGGTCCGGGCGGCGAGGATTCTCAGGCGCCCGCCACAGGCCGCGCATTCGCTGAGGTCGGAGGAAAATACCCGCGCCAGCAGGGTCGCCCACCGCAGCCGATGGCCGCAGGACGCAGCGCTCGCCGAGCCGTCCGCCGCCGCCGGCTCGGCAACCGGCTGGGCCGGCACGATGAGGTCGCGGGCCCGGGCCCGGGGCGCCAGGACCCCGTGGTAGCGCAGGAGATGAAACCGGGGCGGGGGAACCAGAGCCGCCCGCTTCTCCAGCAGTTCCATCGGAGACAGCAGGAGAGGGCGGGTCCCATCCGACCGAGTTTTTCACCACCGAAGACAACTACGGCACCATCCTCGGCGCCAAGCAGGGCGGCCAGCAGCTTCCGTACGATTTCATGATCCTGCTCTACAACCACGGCGGAAAGATGTTCGACGACGAGTGGCGCCCGGCGTTCAACACCGAGGCCGGCCTCGCCGCCATGCAGTTCTACGTCGACCTGCTCAACACCTCCATGGTGGCCGATCCCGCCTCCACCACCTGGGACGTGGGGGACAAGCTCGGTCCGGTGCTCGAAGGCCGCACCGCGGTGGTGTGGGACTGGACCCACGTCGCGATGCTGTCGCTGGGATGACCCCCTACACCATGGACGACTACTGGGTGTGGTCGATCGGCTCGGCCAGCCGCCACAAGCAGCAGGTGTACGACTTCATCCGCTGGCAGGTGAGCCGTGAGAACGGCGCGCTGACCTTCACCAAGGGCAGCGGCGTCGGCGTACGCTACGACAACTACCGCGATCCCGACATGATCGAGAAGTTTCCGTTCGTGACCGGCATCGAGGAGGCGCTGAGCGTGAACTACTTCACGCCGCCCAAGATTCCCGAGTACGCGCAGGTAAACGACGTGATCGGTCTGGCCATGTCGGAGGTAATCGCCGGCCAGAAGGACGCGCAGACCGCGCTGGACGAGGCCGAGAAGAAGATCGACCAGATCATGCGCAAGGCCGGCTACTACTAAGCCGGTCTACACTGGCCAGCTACGCGGCGTGAGCAGCAGCGCAGCGTCCCAGCCTCCAGCGGCACCGCCGCCGGCGCCCGTGGCCCGGCGGCGGTCGCCGTTCTTCATCCATCCGAGCAAGCGCGTGCCGCTGCTGATGATGCTGCCGGCGCTGATCGTGCTGGTCGGGGTCGGGGTGTTTCCGCTCGGCAACTCGCTGCGGCTGGCGATGTCGCGCTGGACCCTGACCAAGGATCCGGCACCGGTGTTCGTCGGCGCCGAGAACATCCGCGAGATGCTGGCGGATCCCCGGTTCGGCCGCTCGCTGCAGGCTACCACCGTGTTTACCGTGGGGTCGGTGACTAGCGAGCTGGTCATCGGGTTGGCGCTGGCGTTGCTGCTGTCGCAGCGGCGCCGCTTCACCGAACTGGCGCGCACCATCCTGCTGATCCCGATGATGATGACGCCGGTGGTGGTGAGCATGTACTGGCGCTACATGCTGAACGGGGAGTTCGGGGTGATCAAGTACCTGCTCTCCCTGGTGGGCATCCAAGCGCCGATCTGGACCGGCAAGGTGGCGTGGGCGATGCCGACCATAATCGTCATCGACGCCTGGCAGTGGACCCCGTTCGTGTACCTGATCCTGCTCGCCGGGCTGGCTCGACATCGCTGGACGCCGCCGCCAAGTTCGCCAGCGTGCCGAAGGTCTGGCTGCTGTCCATGATGGCGGACGACAAGCGTTCGCCTCGGCTCTCCGACGAGGATTTGGGAAAGGATGCAAAGCGTTACATTTCGGTAGATCCGGGTATCCTCTCGGGTACTCCTTGTCTGAAGGGTACCCGTGTGCCTGCCCACTACGTCGCAGACATGGTAGCAAACGGCGACACGGTTCGCGACATCCTCACTGCATATCCTTACCTGACGGAGGGTCAGGTGCATGCTGCGGTCGCCTACACGCGGGCTTTTCCCAATCTTGACTCCCTCGTAACAACCCCGGTCAGGGCCACATGATGGGCCTTCTTCTCACACGGCGTTTGCTCTCTAGCCAGGTATCCGGCCGGGCAGATGGCCGGATCCCGGAGACGGGCATCGACGAGGAAGTCGGCCTCGGTCACCGTATCGGGCCGCTCCTCGACGTCGACCTGGGGGCCTTTGACCGGGCTGACCAACTCGGTGCCCAGGCGTTCGGCGTGGATGGCATTGTCGCCGGAGCCGAAGGCGGTGTCGGCGACCAGCTCGTCGGGTCGCTGCCCGCGCTCTTCGAGGGCCTCCAGCACCGGCATCGTCGCGTGCTCGTCACTGGCGCAGGCGTCGGTCACCGCTACGTGGGTGATCATGTTCACGGTGTCGGTCTTGTCGTCGTCGGTCTTGTCGTCGTCGGCCTCGACGCAGGTCTCGGCGATCTGCACCTCATACCCTTTGCCCTTGCGGCCGTTGTAGGTGGCCTCGGCATCATAGGGGCTTTGCAGCGAGTCGCTGCCGACGTGCTCAGGCGCCTTCAGCGCCACCGGCACGCCGCCTTCGCCGGCGTCGTCGTCCTCGGTCGAGGGGTGCTGCTTGTCCGCGATCACCTCACACTGCTCGGCCAGCAGGCGCTGCAGCAGCGCGTAGGATTCCAGGCCCTCGGCCGCCGTGCCCGCACACAGCTGATGGAGACGATACAAATCGCGGGCGCACACCGGCAGCCGCCTCTTGCCCGTGCCGGAGGGCGCGTCCTGATAGGCCGTGGCGCTGCCGTCCTCCTTCAGGTAGCGCTCGCGCAGGCGCTTCGGCACCCGCCCGTACAGGCGCGGATGCTCCGCGGCCAGGGTTTTCAGAAAGTGACGGAGGGTCTCACACAACAGCCCCAGACGCGACAACACCGCGATGTTGCTGATCACGTGGGTGGAGTCCAGACGCTGCCGAGTGACCTTCGTACCCAACGCTTGGAGAATGCCATCCGTGGTCGCCTCGAACGCCTGCCGGCCGCGGTCATGGGCCAGCAAGCGAGCGCGGAAGTTGTGCAGCGTCAGGACGTTGTTAGTCCTCGTCTTCTGCGCCAGGTGGGCCTCGTCCGGGGTCAGCTCCAGGGCGTGCTGCCACAACAGGCTGAACTCCAGCTGCTCCAGCGCCTCGGCGTCGGTCAGAGCGAACATCTCCTTGAGCAGAAGAACGCCCAAGACCGTCGCCACCGGCTGGTTGGGACGACCGTTGTCGTCGCAATACAAGGACGCGAACTGTTCTTCGTCGATCAGCGGCAAGGCGTGCGCGCGAAAGCTCTCGGCCCAGGTCGCCTGCAGGCGCCGCTGCTTGGACGGAGGCACCAGGTTGCGGCTCTCGAACAGGTTGCGTTGCGAATCCTTCGTACGAAACATCAGCCCCATCCACTAGAGAGGAAGTGTGTGACGGATTGGTATACACCAATATACCAAGAATCCCTGATTATCAGGGCTGTGAAGGGGGGGTTTTTACGAGAGAATCAATCTTGCGAGGCCAGAGATCCAATCACCTTGGCGGCAGCAAGAACCTCTCACATCAAGTGAGACTTCGCTGGATTACTCGGGCTCTCGGCCCGGATTGGATCATGACAAGCAACCACCTCTGGAAGCGGACGCATTCTTCGCATTATAGAGCTTAGACTTAGAGGTTAAGTCTTACTGTGTTTCAAACCCACGAATCGAGCGAAGTATCTCGTCGACCCTGATTTCGACAGTATCATCGTCCAGTCCAGTCGACTTCCAGAATTCACGATTGAGCTCTCGAATCTCGCCATCTGTCAAGTCAGGACAACCATCGAGGTAATTCCACACGTCTTTGACTTCGTTTCTCGTACTTGCTATTGTCGATATCGCGTCGTACTCACACTCCCCGACACACGACTTTAGCCGATTCGAATAGTCTCCTAGTAGCACTCCACAGAAAGGAATATGATCATAGGATCCAAACTTTCTCAGAAGGAATTCATCAGGTACAACGACAGTCAACTTCGGTTTGACAAGCAACTGCAGAGTCACGATGATCCGGGTTGTAGCCACAAACAGATCGTACCACTCGTCACATTCTATGTAGAGGTTTTGTGTTCTTATCTTTCGCTGGAACTCGCCGAACGTAGAGTACCGGAATCCTCTGGTATGAATATAATCATTGAGCCGTTCGCTTAGGTCATTGATCTTCTTCTCGCAAGAGAAGCTCTCAAAGAAACACTCAACTCCCGGGAGTCGACGTATCGATCTCCAGAACTTCAAATCTTTCCGCGGTGTCTTCTCTTTCGAATAGATCCATCGTGTGAATTCGGGCCGGTCGTAGCCCACTGCATTCCAGTATGCAGAAAGGAGTCCGTTGTCAAGCCCCATGCGGAGTGAGGCGAACGCTTGCTTATAGAAACCAAATTTCACGAGCTCAATCGAGGCGTCAAGATCGTGGAAGCTCTCGACAATCGGAAGCTCTCTACCTAAGAGGGCTTCGTACGCTGATTCTGCCTCCTCAGATTGGGAGATGGCGAAAATCAGATGAATGTCCCGCGCCGCAGTCTCCCTATAGCCTTTCTCTTTTATATAGGTATCGAGTTTCGAATAGTTCGTTTCGCTGACTTCCATTGTGAACTTCATCATGGTCTTTAGATCCCGCCGCCATTCCCATCCAAGCGGCTACGCGCGTTCCTAAGAGCGATTGACGCCGTTCAATTCGCCCGCGACCCAGCGGCCGCTGCCTCGCCATCGTCCGCGGACAGTACTCCACCAACGTGAGATTGATGAATACTGATTTCCACAGCAGGACATATTCCGCTCCCGAACAAAATATATTGACAAAGTGCAATTGAAGGCGACGTCCAGAAAGGTAGGTAGGTCCTGTAAGGCCATGCCGAAGCCGCGCGGATGCGCGGCTTCGGCAGACAGCACCTCGTCACTGTGGTACGGACCGACGCACGCGAGGTCCATGTCGTGCATCCGACGATTGAGCCCCACGTCGACGTGCGCATGCGGCACGTCGAGCCGGTCGATCAGCAATCCCACCTTGGAGGTACGATACGCCGCCTGTCGAGCGCGGGCGATAGTGCGATCCACCCGCACCAGCGTCCGAGAGTCTCGTCGTCGAGATCGATCCGGTGACCCCCTTTGATTCGTGGAAGCGCCAGCGTGTGGCCGGAAGGAGCGGTCATCGCGACAATAAGCGACGCACGAATCGTCCATCCAATGTATAGGAAAAATAAGGGCACTGATATCGGTACTATCAATTCGCTGAAACTGTTGTCAAGGGTTGGGCAGGGTTCCTGATGAATCGCTTGTCGTCGCACCGAATCGTTCGGGCATGCTCCGATCACCGTTGGAAAGGATTTCGGCGCGTTTCGGGGGTCAATCTGGTGTTTGAGGGCGCACTCCTCCGTACGACTCACGGCGCAGGGAGCGAATCGCGGAGGAGGTCAGGCGGCGAACTCGAACTGCGGCTGAGGCGGGGCTGCCGGCCCTTACGCCCTCCCGAAGCGGCCGATCCAGGCTCTCAGATCCATGGCCAGGCTGAGGAACGTAGGCACCAGGAACAGGGTGAACAGCGTCGACAGCAGCAGCCCCCCGATGACGACGCTCCCCAAGCCCCGGTACAGCTCGGACCCTGCACCGGGGAATATGACCAGCGGCAGCATCCCCAGGGCGCTGGTAATCGTGGACATGAAGATCGGCCGCACGCGGCTGTAAACCGCGTCGCGGATGGCCTCCTTGAGCGGGGTTTCGGGCGCCTCCCGCAGGATGTTGAGCGTCTGGTGGACGATGAGGATGGCGTTGTTGACCACCACGCCGATGAGGATGACGAAGCCGAGCATGGTGAGGATGTCGAGCGGCTGATAGGTCAGCGTGCGGTTGACGACCTCCAGCCCGAGTATGCCGCCGGCCAGCGCCGGCGGCACGCTGAGCATGATGACGAACGGGTAGAGGAAGCTCTCGAAGAGCGCGGCCATCAGCAGATAGGTAATCACCAGGGCCAACAGGAAGTTCCACTGCAGGGCCTGGCGGGTGCGCCGCAGGTCGTCGGCCGAGCCGGAAAGCTGGATCCGGTAGGGCGGGACCAGATCGCCGGAATCGACGAGGGGTTGGACGATCTCGGCCTGGATCGCGTCGAGGGCCGTTTCCAGGGGAATGGTTTCCGGCGGGATGACCTGGACGGTAATGGCCCGGTCGCGTTCGATGTGGTTGATCTGCTCGGGGCCGGTGGTTACTTCGACGCGGGCCACGGCGCTGAGCGGCACCACTTGGCCGCGCGGGGTGTAGATGGGCAGGGCGGCAATGTCCTGGGTGCGGAACCAGTCCTCCTCGCCCCGCAGCACCAGGTCGATCTCCTCTCCCTGGAACTGATAGCCGTCGACGAGAGCGCCGTCCAGCAGCGCGTTGACCGCCGAGCCGATGTCCCGGGCCGAAAGCCCGCTATCGGCGGCGCGCACGCGGTCGGGGTGGATGCGGACTTCCGGGTTGCCCAGGTCGAGGCTGGGAATGGGGCGGGCCTGGGCACCGGGCACGACCTGGGAAACCTGGCCGAAGACCCGGCCCCCCAGCTCGATGAGGCGGCCCAGATCGGGGCCGGTGATCTCAATGTCGATGGCTCGCCCGCTGCCCCCGCCGCGCTGGAAGAGGCTCGCCTGCTGCACGACGGCGAAGGTGCCGGGCACCCCGCCGAAAACCGGCCCCTGGATGAGCGGAATCAGCTCGCGCACCCGCGCCGGGTCGGCAGAGCGCGCGCCCATGAAGGCCGAGCGGCCGAAGGCCACGAAGAACATGTTGTCAACAGGGGGCCCCGATAGCGCTTGGGCTTGGGGGCTGTCGGGGGCTGAGGCTGCCTCCCAGTGGGGCCGCAGGGCGTCCTCGATGGTCTGGCCGACCTGGATCAGCTCGTCGAGGTTGTAGCCGGGCGGCGGCAGGATGATGCCGAAGACCAGGTTGCGGTTGCCGGTGGGCAGGTATTCGGATTTGGGCAGCAGGGTCCAGGCGATGCCCAGCGAGAGGCCGGTCAGTCCGGTGATGACCCCCAGGCGCAACAGCGTGCTGCCGCTGATGCGGAAGACGCTTTGGGCGATGAATGTCCGCACCCGGTCGCCCCAGGCGGCCAGCGCGTCCCCGCGCGGCTTGTCACCGCCCAGGATCTTGTTGGCCAGGCTGGGGATGACGGAGATGGCCACGATCAGGCTGAGCACCACCGAGCAGGAGACGGCGATGGCGATGTCGCGGAAGAGCTGACCGGCCTCGTCCTCGACGAAGACGATGGGCAGGAAGATGGCCACCGTGGTCAAGGTGCTGGCCAGGAGCGCCCCCCAGACCTCCGAAGCCCCGTCCAGGGCCGCGCGGGCGCGGGTTTTGCCCATCTGCTGGTGGCGGAAAATGTTCTCGAGCGCGACGATGGCATTGTCGATGACCATGCCCACCGCGAAGCTCATCCCGGCCAGGCTGATGACGTTGATGTTGCGGCCCAAAAGCCACATGGCCAGAAAGGTGCCGACGATCGAGATCGGGATGGCGGTGGCGATGATGGCCACCGAACTGATGCTGCGCAGAAAGAGGAAAAGCACGGTCACGGCCAGCGCTCCGCCGACGAGGATGTTGGAGCGCACCAGGCCGATGGCGCTGTCTATGTAGTCGGTCTCGTCGTACACCTGAGTGAGGAAGAGGCCCTCGCGGGCCAGCGGCCCCTCGTTGAGTTCCCGGAGGGTGCGACGGATGCCGTCCATGACTTCCAGGACGTTGGCCCCGGTCTCGCGCTGGGCGTTGATGGCAATGGCGGGCCGGCCCTTTTGCCTCACGACGGCTCCGGTGCGGACGTAGCCGAGGCGGGTGCGGGCGATCTCGCCGACGGTGACCCGGGTGCCGTCGGACGAGCGGACGACGACCTGCTCGATGTCGCTGGGCTGTTGGTACTGGCCGACGGTGCGCACGATGTAACGGCGCTTGCCCTCGTCGAAGGCCCCGGCGCTGATATTGGCGTTTTCGCGGGTGAGGGCCTGGGCCAGGTCTTGCACGGTGAGCTGGCGGGCGGCCATGGCCTGCGGATCGACGATGACCTGCAGCTGGCGGTCGTAGCCGCCATAAACGTTGCTCCGGGCCACGCCGGGCACGCGCTCGAGGGCGGTCTTGACGGCTTCCTCGGCGTAGTCCCGGTAGCGCTCGATATCCAGTTCGTCGCGGTCCGGCAGGGCGTCGAGGATTATCCAGGTGATGGCCCCGCCCGGGCCGGTGCCGCCGGCCGAGAGCACGGGCCGCTCGGCGTCGAGCGGATAGCCGAAGACCTGGTCGAGCTTGTTGGAGACCAGCAGCAGCACGGCGTCCGGATCGACGCCGACGTGGAATTCGAGGGTGACGACCCCGCGGCTGTCGTTGCTCTCGCTGGTCATCAGCACCAGTCCCTCGACGCTCTTGAGCTGTTCCTCCTGGCGCTGGACGATCTCCTGCTCGACTTCTTCCGGGCTGGCGCCCGGCCACACGGTAGTGATCGTGACCAGGGGCCGGTCGACGTCCGGAGTGAGCTGAACGGGGATGCGGAAGAGGGATATCAGGCCGAAGAGCGCGACGAAGAGCACGCCCACGATCACGCTGACGGGCCGCTTGATGGCCGTGTCGACCAGGCGCATGACGGATTATGGCTGCCTGCGGATGATGCGCACGGCCTGGCCGTCCATCAGCCGCTCGTTGCCGCGCACCACCGCCAGATCGCCGGGTGCGAGGTCTCCCGTAACGGCCACGTAGCCCTGGTGCGCCAGCCCGGTTTCGACGGGGCGGCTGAGGGCTTTGCCGTCGCGGGCGAGGTACACGACCTGTCCTTGCGGACCGGAGACCAGAGCGTCCTTGTGCACCAGAAGCGATGCCTTGGCCTGCGCGATCCGGAAGCGCACCCGCGCCGACATATTGCTGCGCATGCGGCCTTCCGGATTGGCGGCCTCGACGACGACCGGGAAGGTGCGGGAGGAGGCGTAGCCCTCGGCGGAGATGGCGGTCACGAGGCCGGCGACAGGATCGCCGCCGAGGGCGTCGACGACGATGGCGACGCGGTCCCCCAGAGCGAGCTGCGGCACGTCGTGCTCGGGCACCTCGACGATCACGCGCACCGTGTCGATGGAGATTACCTGCGCGATCTCACCGCCGCGCCCGACCCACTCGCCAACCTCGGTAAAGGTGCGGACGATGTGTCCGGAGAAAGGGGCGCGGACAAGGAGGTTCTCTACTTGGGCCTGGAGGCCGCTCAGCCTGGCTTCGGCACGAGCCAGCTCAAAGGTCTGGATGCGCAGATCCTGCTCGGAGACGGTGTCGGTGGCGCGCAACCGGCGGCTGCCGTCGTGCATGAACCGGCGCAGCGCCAGATCGGCCTCCGCTTCGGCCAGGGCGGCCTGGAGCGGATCGTTGGCCAACTCGAAGAGGGGGTCGCCGGCGCCCACGGTCTGGCCGGCGTCCTTGAAACGTTTGACCACTTGCCCTTCGGTCTCGGCGGCGACGCGGCTGGAGCGTATGGGCAGGATGCGCCCGACAAAGGAGAGATCCTCGACAAGCGGTTGCTCGAGAACCTCGGCGACGATGACCGGTGACGGCGGGCGCTCCTGGCCCGGGAGTGCAGCGGGCAGCAGGATCAGGAGCAGGAGAAAGGCGGGGGGCATTCAGGTTTCCTTGGCGGCGTGAGAAGTCCCGGGAATTGCTGTATGACTCGGGGTGCTCGGGGTGATGGAATGATAGAAAATAAAATGGAATCACATCGGATGTTGCGAAGAGTGGCACAGACTATTCGGAGACCGGAGGCACGTCAAATTGGCAGCGGGGGTCGATGGCCGCGGCAATGATCGAGGGGGGAGGCGGATGGGGCCGATCCAATGCCTGATCTCCCTGAGTCGCAAGCCCGTTCGACGCTGGGGGGCTGAGTTCGGATCGGTGAACCTGGCGAACAGAAAACAGGGGGGTGGAGGTGCCGGCTGCGCTCGCCAGGTAGGCATCCTCCCGCGCGCCTACCGCAGCAGGGTGAGCTTGCGCGTCCGCACGCTCTCGTCGGTGACCAATCGATAGAGGTATACGCCGCTGGCCAGGGGGCGGTCCCGGTCGTCGCTGCCGTCCCAGTGGACGCGGTGGACCCCCGCCTTCTTCAGTCCCTGGTGAAGCACCGCCACCCGCTGCCCGGTCAGGGCGAACACCTCCACTCGCGCCGGACCCGGTCTCAGCTGAAACCAGGAGATGGCGGTCTGGCTGTTGAAGGGGTTGGGGGCGTTCTGCTGCAGCTGCGGGCCGTCGGGCAGTCCGATCATCTCCCGGGCCAGGGCCAGCAGCTTGCCGCGGGCCGGATCGGCGAAGTAGTCGGCCAGGAGGAAGAAGTCGGCGAAGTCGACGCTGCCGCTGCCGTCGAGGTCGAAGCGGGGGTCGCTGCCGCCGAAGGCGTCGGCGAACAGGAAGAAGTCGGAGAAGCCGACGGCGCCGTCGCCGTCGAAGTCGGGGGTGGCTTCGGCGGTGGCGGTGAAGGTCACCGGGTCGAGGTCGGGCACCGATGCAGTGACGGTGTTGGTTCCGGGCAGGCCCAGGGTGAGGGTTGCGGCGGCGCGGCCATTCTCATCGGTGGTGGCCGTGGTTGTGGAGAGCGACCCCTCGCCGGTCGTAACCGAGAAGGTGACATCGGCATCCTGGAGCGGCTCGTCATTCTGGTCTTTTACCTGAACAACCAACGGCTGAGCCAGAGCGGCCCCGGGAAGCCCTTGCTGTTTGTCGCCTGAGATTTTGACCAGCGAGCCGGGAAGGGTCAGGGTCCACCTGGATACGTTCCAGAGCTTGACAGTTCGATCCAGAGAGGCCGAGGCGACGGTCCCTCCGTCCGGCGAAAAGGCGACGAACTGGACGGAGGAGGTATGGCCTTCGAGGAAGGCGAGCACGCTTCCTGTTTCTGCGTCCCACAGCCTGATGTCCCGGTGTCCGGCCGAAACGAGGGTGTTTCCCTCAGGTGAGAGGTCCACGTAGGGACCTCCCTGCAAGGAGGCGGTAACCGTTCGGCTCTTCACGTCCCAGAGCCTGGCGGTTCCATCGGCGGACCCTGAGACGAGGATTGTTCCGTCACGAGAGAAGCCCACCGAGTGTACCCTGTTCGTATGCCCTTCCAGGGTTGCGGTACTGGTTCGCGTCTCCACGTCCCAGAGCCTGATCGCGTTGTCACCCCCTCCCGAAGCGAGCGTTCCATCAGGGGAAAAGGCCACCGAAAAAACTGACTGGTCATGCGCGAAAAGGATGGCCGAATGTGCCTGCGTCGTCACGTCCCACAGCCTGATATCCTGGTCGTTGCTTCCTGAAGCCAGCATGGTTCCGTCGGGCGAAAAGGCCACGGAGAAGACGCGGTTCGTATGTCCCTCGAAGGTGGCGGTATTCGTCCGTGTCTCGAGGTCCCACAGCTTGACGGTGCCGTCCTCGGCTCCGGCAGCGAGCATCGATCCATCCAATGACAAGGCCACGGAAAGGACGAGATCCGTATGTCCGGAGAGGGTGGCGGTATGGGTCCGCGTCTCGACGTCCCACAGCTTGACGGTGCTGTCTGCGGCCCCGGAGGCGAGCATCGTCCCGTCGGTCGAGAACGCTACGGCAAGGACCCCTGAAGTATGCCCCTCAAGGGTGGCGATCTCTTCCGGAGTTTTCGAGATCTCGAACTGCAGGGATGCGCCGTTGTCTTCCGGTTCGATCTCCACCTCGTCCGACGAGAACTGAACGGAGAAATCGAGAGTTCCGGCCTGCAGAGGAACCATGTTCAGCTCGATCCTCAGCGGCAGTTCGGTTTCCCCCTTGTCGATGTGGCCGCATGTATGCGCTCCAGCCTGCCCGGGCTTGCCGAAGATATCGCACCAAACCCAGCCGTCGACGATGGCGGAAAACCGTACCGGCAGGCTGGCCGACCAGGTCAGGGTGACATTGGCAGCCGATTGTTGAGGGAAGTCCAGCGATGCCCACAGGATGAGATCCCCTCCCACGTTTGCCGAGCTGCCGCTCTGGCTGACCAGGGTGGTTTTCAAGTCCACCTGTGCGGCCGCCAGACCTTCAGGCCGCAGCGGCCCTTCGCAGGAGAGGTCGGCAACCGGGGGACTGCCCGTCAGGTTGGCGAAGTAGCAGGTCATGAACTGGAAGTTGTTGATCTTCCCCTGCTCTATGGCGCTTGCCATGAAGCCGTCCAGCAGGTTGTTGAAGTGCCTGTTGAGGGCGCCGCGGTCTTCGTTGAAAAGGGAATCGGGAGACAGGGAGCCGGAGCACTCGAAGCGCTGTCCGAACTCGGTCTCGGCGGATCGGCAGTCCAGGTCGAGGTTGCCGTTTATGTCACGCAGGGCATTGCCGATCTCCTCGGCGCTGTCGCTGGAAAGTGCCTCCAACCGAGGGAATGGAGTAGTAATGGAAAACCCCTCCGACCAATCGAGGTTGTCGAACTCCGCAGCGATAAAAGCCGCGTAATCCGCGCCCAGCTGGGCGTCTTCAGCCCAGGCAGCGAGCAGGATGCTGTAGGCCTCCCGGTCTCCGCCGCGTACCAGGTCGAGAAGTTCGAGCAACTGGGTGCGACGTTGTTGGTGCATGAAATGGAAAAAGAGGCCGGCGTAGGTGTAGAAACGGCCGCCGCCGAGGTCTCCGCTGTACTGGGAATCGAAGAGCTCGGAGAGACTGAGCCGGTCCTCTAAGTCCCTGTCTATCTGGAATGCCAGAACCGGGGGAACGGGAACGCCCTCGGTGCCGGTGCTGCCCAGGAGAAATTCCGCCAGACCTTCGTCGAACCAGGGACTGTCGAACAGCAGTCCGAAGCGGTCGGCCAGGTAGTGCACGTACTCGTGGCGGAACACCTCCTCCAGGTCGTCTCTCACAAACGTGCGCATGGCGCCAAGACTGTAGAAGCCGCTCTGGTAGATTCCGCGAGTGTCAACGTTGGACAGGTATCTCTCGTAGACCGTGTACCCGGTGCGTGTGCCGTAGATCCTTGCCGTGAACACCTCCGTTCCCTCGCGCACGGGCCGGTCGGTTTCCGCCAGCCGGAAGAACTGCGACTGCACCTCCTTTGCCGCCTGGTACAAGGGTCCCGCCTCCTCCAGCTCCAGGGAAGTCACGAGCACCAGCTCGCCGTTGTCGAAGCTGTAGGTGTTGGGAAGGGCCTGGGTGAGTATCTCTTCCTCCAGCGCGTCCCGGCAGATGTCGAGGCTGGCGCAGTCGACCTGGTTTTCCAGGCCTTGCGCGGCGACCAGAAAGCCAGTGCTGAGGCGCTCGTGCCAGGAGAGGACGGAGGTCAGGGCATCAATGGCGGATTGTCGAAGACTGGCTTGGTCAGTAAGTCGAACCAGTATCTCAACAGCCATTTGCAACATGCGCAGCCGGGGAGTGTAAGGATGGTCGTCTTCAAGCAGGAAGAAGAAGTCGTACCGGGTGACCTGCAGCATGACGTCGACGAATTCCGGGTCTTGTGCGAGGGCTTGGATGAATGTCTGGTTGTAGTCCGTAAGCGCGTTGTGTACCCGCTGTAAGACCGTGATGAAAGCCCAGGGTTGAGGTTTCCATTCCCCGGAATCTCCGTCTGCCCGCTCGGGTGTCAGCCCGGACAGGACCTGCTTGACGGGCGCCAGGTGATTCTCCCGCATTCCGAAGCTGTAGGCGGTCTGGAAGTAGTAGACCAGAATCCGGGCGGCCTCGTCGTTGGGGGCATTGAAGTGGTCGCTGGCGGCAAAAGCGTCGGACGCGGCCAGGTAGGAGATTGCGGTCGCTTCGTTGAACGGTCCGACTCCCGTCCTGCCCTGGAAGAACCTGTGGTAGGTGTAGCCGGTCTCGACGAAGAACCAGAGCTGAAGTATCCCGGTGCTGTTGGTGCCGTCGTATGCGGGCGCGGACTCTTCGATTTCAGCGAACACCGACTGCATGTTGGCGTCGCTGAAGATGGTGGGCAGGTCCCCTCGTATGGATGGATTCTCGGAGGTGCGCAGAGTGCGCTGGAGGCAAACCTCGGAGGTGGTCCGCAGGTAGTCGATCAGGTCCTCCCCGGCGAGGGCGGAGACGTGGACGGACTCACATGTCTCTGCCACCATTTTTCCGGCCGGGGCCGGGGGCGCCCAGGGTCCTTCACCCTCGAACAGGGAAGCGCTCCCGGAGGAAAGGGATGCCTCGATGCTGCAAAGCGGGGAGGGCAGGGGGCGGGGTTCCCCGGGAAGAGTCCCGGCTGCCCGGGAGGCAGGGAGTATGGCGGTCACCACCAACAGGGCGGCAACGGAACCCTTGTATCCGAGAGTCATTTCCTCTTTCTCCAATCCTGCCCGGCGGATCCGCCCCAGGGCGGTTACCACGGGGCCGATCTGGGGGCGTATTCCTCGATGAAACGAGGATCCGGCTCCGGTTCGGGCTCGGGTTCGAAAGGCACTGGCAGACCCTCATCCATGCGAGGCCGCCCTGAAACCGTGCACCGACCGACCAGTTCCTGGGCCTCGCGGTCCGGATGGGGAGCGTTGGTCACCTGTTTCCTGCCGTCGACGTAGATCCTCAGGTAGGAGGTCTCCAGGTCCGCGGTCTCGTGCAGCACGAGGCCGTCGATGCGGCAGCGCCCCGCCGCCCGGACGATGCCGCGCAGCTCCCGCGGCGTCGGCGTCCGCTTGGACAGGTTTCCCTCTACGTCGTGGAAGTGGCAGATCATGTTGAGCCAAGTATACAGCTTCTTGCCGAAGCGGGCCGTGGTGTTGCGGTAGACCTCCCCCACCGACGGGTCGCAGGGGTTGAGGCGGCTGGTCACCACGACCACTGCGTCCACCAGGTCCTCCCGGCACCACCTGCTCAGGTCCAGGCACGCCCGCAGCAGGGCCCGCTCCGGGTTCTCTTTCTCCGAGTGGCCGGCGATGAGGATGTCCGGCTTCTCCGCGGTGCCCACCCAGACCGGCAGGGTCCCCGCCGCCTCACGGACCTCCCTCAACAGCACCGTGTACGAGTCGCCGCGGATCCTCTGCAGCCGCCAGGCCAGCCAGGGTAGCTCCCGGATGCGCGCCGGCGGGGCGTCGACCCCCGTCTCCTCGCGCAGCTGCTCGAGCCAGGGCTCGTTGTAGCCGAACCCGTCGTCCTCGTCCGGCTCGCCGGCATGGCTGCGGAAGCAGACGAAGAGGCCGTCCACGCCGTACTCCCGCACCTCTTCGAGGTGGTCGAGGTAGTACCGCCGGGCCTCTCCGTAGGCGTAGCAGGGAATCCCGGGATGGTGGCTGCTGCCCTCGAGACCGGCCCAGTAGAGATGGGGGCGCTCGTCGTAGAAGGGGGAGGTGTTGCGCCCCCAGTGGCGGACGATGTGGAAGTCCTGCAGGGTCGCCCAGGCGAAGAGACGGATGCCGTGGCGCCGGGCGCTGTCGACGGCGGCCTCGAGTGGGTCCATGCCCGACAGCAGTTGCTCCCACGCCTCCGACTGGTCCGCAAGGCTCGGCACCGAGCGGCTGCGGTAGAGCCCCCGGGCGCCAGCAAGGGTCCGCCAGAGGATGGTCCTCACCTGACGGCGGCTGGCCTTCTCGAAGATCTCGTCGATGTAGGCGGCCTCCGCTGCCCGGGGATCGTGCATGAGGAGCACGCCGTGGTCCAGGGTGAGGATCACCTCCCGGTCCGGACCCGTTTCCATTCCGGCATCCGGCTTCGGGTGGCCGGCCCCGGCTCTGGAGCCCTGGTCCCGGAAATCGGCTTCGGCTGCAGTCATCACTGCTGCTCCCGCGCGGCAATCCGGAAAGCGTAGAGACGGGCGCGGTCGAGGGTGAACCGCAGGCGCACGGCCTGTCCCCGCCAGGGGGCCAGGTCGGCGACCACCGCGTCCACGGCGTCCCCCTCGAAGATCGCCGGCTCCGGTCCCAGGGGATCGCCCGCCTCGTCGGCCAGCTCGACGCGGATGGAGCCGCCCCGGTCGGTGGCGGCGTTGAGGCGCAGCTCGTCTCCGTCCACGCGGACCGGGCGGGTGCCGAGAAAGCCGCACCCGTCGACGGGCTCGGCGTGGGCCACCCGGAAGGGCAGGCAGCGGGCGAAGGCCGGCTGGTAGCGCGTCTCCTTGCCGTCCGCCCAGTAGCCCTCCCAGGTGGTGAAGTAGGGGGCGTCGGCGTGGTTGGGGCAGGTGCGGCGGAACTCCTCCAGGTCCTGCCACCCGGACATGATCCCGTAGCCGTTGTGGCGCGTGTTGATGGCCGTGTAGTGATACCACCACTGGCCGCCGAGCTCGCTGTACATATAGATGTCGCGGATCATGCCGAAGTCGTAGGTGCCCGGGCCGTTGGACTCGATGAGGCTGCGGCGCTGCCCGGTGAAGCGCTTGAAGTGCAGCAGGTCGCGGCTCCAGATCAGCTCCGGCTCCTGGGTCTGCTCGATCCCCCAGTGTAGCAGCACCGAGCCGAGGTAGAGGTTACGCCGCGGGAAGGCCTGGTTGACCTTGTGCTTCCCCCTGTGGAGCGCGGGGCGGCCCGGCGCGTCCCCCGGGGTGCCGAAGCGCTGCATGAGCCCCATGGCGTAGAACTGGGACCCCAGCCTGTCGTGTCCGTCCGGACCCAGCACGAAGCGGCGGTCGTAGGTGATGCCGTCGGCGGTGGACATGACCGCCAGGCAGCGCAGGGCCAGGTGCATGTTGTCGTAGGTGGCGCCGTGGGGGGGGATAGGCGGGCGAGGCGGGACGGAAGTAGAAGTGAAGGCGCCTGCCGTCCGACTCCTCCACATGGCAGCGGATGGTCTCGCTCGTGTGCATCAGGTCCATGCCGACGCCGAGGTAGAGGACCGGCTCCCGCGTCAGCACGAGATAGAGGTCGCCGCGCTGCTCGAAGGGCCAGAACTCCCCCTTGCGGGGGCGGAAGGCCCCGCTTTCTCCGCCGTCTCCGTCCTGGTTTTCGAGGCTCCTGCAGCGGGAGGGGAAATCCTCCTTGGCCGAGGCGATGAAGACGCGGTCGAGGTCGACGGGGCCGTCCCTCTGCGCGTCGTAGAAGCGGAACCCGGCGTGCTCCAGGGCGTGCGCCGTCTCCCGTTCCGCAGGGGTGGGGCGGCGGTCGTCGCTGAGGATGTTGTTGGCCGTGGAGCCGTCGTACTCGACGAGGCCGAGGGCCGGTTTCTCCCAGCTCTCGCCGTCCTCGCTGACCAGCAGCATGCGCAGGCGGCTGCGCTCCCCGCGCGTCTCTTCCCGCTCGATGCGCCCGCCGCCGTTGCGGTAGACGGCCTCGTAGCGACCGGCCTCCTCGTTCCAGGACACGGACTCGAGGCCGAGCATCTCCTCGTCGTGGGGCTCGGTGGTGGCGGCCAGGGGCGCCGGGTTCTTGTCCATGGTGTCGGGGACGAACTGGACGCCCTCGGCCTCCTCGAAGCTGTAGTCGTCGACCAGCACCTCGGGATAGCCGGCCAGCTCCAGCACTTCCGGCGGCGGCGGCCCGGCGCCGGCCTGCTTCCAGAACTTGCGCACGCACCAGGGCCCCACCGGCTCGCCTTCCACCAGCGGCCGCAGGCGGATCCAGTATTCCCCCGTGCCCCAGCCGGCGATGGAGAAGGAGTGCTCCTGCAGCTCGTGGGTCAGGCTCAGGCGCCAGGGGCCGGCCAGGGGGGCGAAGCCTTCCCGGGTGGTGACGTCCGCCTCCACCTCGCAGCGGGAGACGCGATGGCGGCGGATGCGGTAGAGGAAGCGGGCCTCGTCCTCATCGATGAACAGGGCCTGCCGCGGCGCGCACTCGATGATCTGCGGCCGGGCGTCGACGGCGATGACCATGCGGTCGGAGGGGAAGAAGTCGTGTGGGTCGAGGGTGGTGGACCCGGAGGCGATCGCGCGGCCCCCGGCCATCAGCTGCACGTCGAAGCGGTACTCTCCCATGAGCCAGCTGTCCTCCCAGAGGCCGGGCATGGGGTCGTAGCGCCCGTCGTCGACCATCGGATAGAGGATGGGGACGCGGGCCTTGCCGTCCCGCACCTCCACCTCGTCAACCGTCAGCTCCTGGACGTATCCCTGGGGCTGGCGAACCCGGACCCGGGCAATCAGGTCAGCTGCGCCAGCCGGGCAGTCCAGGACCAGGCACTTCCACCAATAGTCGTTGTCGATGAGCTCCATGACGCCTCGCTCGAAAACGCACCGCGGGGGCGCACTTCATGCCCCCGCAATGCAAAAGCAGTACTTCAGACCAGAGGTAAGGCTGCCATCAGCTATTCATCACGTTACGGGACATTGGATGGTGCTTGCGATCGTTTGAATTGAACGAATACTGGAGTTGCCAGGATCGTAAACCCATTCATTGTCAAATATCTCTTTCAGGCGTCGACTCAGGAACAGATCCCCGATGGACAAAGAGTAGAAACGATTCTTGTTTTCTTTAGCCTTCCGGATTTCTTCATGCAAAGACTCAGGTACCGAAGCCATGATGAAATCCGATATGACAAGTAGATCAGACCGCTGGTACCGTCTGTCTTCCATCATTCTGATGGCATGGGTCAATGCTGGGCTGACGTCCGTTCCTCCGTGAAATGAACGCCGTAAGAACTCGATCACCTTGGCAATGCCGATCTTTCCCGACAGATCTAACGTTTCTACGCCCGTGGAAAAGCTGATCAGAAAACAGTCTCTTTTTCCGGATACAGCCCGGGTCGCCATGTACAAGGTGACGGCTTTGGCAACGGTTTCCGGTGAGCCTTTCATGGAACCGCTGGTATCGACACAAATGATGACAGGGCCCGCTTTCTCGTCTTCAATCTCGGTCACCAGTTCTTCTTCCACTTCATAAAAACGCGACCGCCTGCCCTCCATTTCGAAACACATCAGGCGACCTTCTGCCAATTTCACGTCAAACAGGACGGAAGTTTCCTCGTCGGAAAGAAGGGTGATTTCCTGGGGTAGTGCACGTTCAATGTCATTGCCCCAATAAACGCCTACGATTTCCTCTTTGGAATTCACGTCAGGAACGTATTCTGTCATGGTCAATCCCGTTCTGACAAGCTCCTGACGCTTCGTCCTGTCTGCGCGACGGAGCCGCCCCACCAGGTCGCATAATTCCCTAACGCCTTTATCTTCCGAAATGTACGACACCCACTTTTTCAATTGCTCAACGTCTGACAGCGACAGGTTGTCGTTTGCCAGGTCGAACAGCAAACCCGGTTCAATGGATAAACTGTCCAGGGTATCTGCGAGCACCTGGAGTTTCTCCAGCCATACCTTCAATTTGTTCAGTAGCTTCCGTCTGAGATCCTGGATCGTTTCCAATTCCCATCTTGCGGTCTGTTCTTCTAACAGTCTTCTCCAACGCTGCAACAAGAGCGCACGACAAAGAGCCGCCTGCTCGTTTGACCCGTCTGATTTGTCTCCGTCAGTTTCACCGAGGCTTGAATTATCTCTGTCTGTAATAGCTATCGGCCCGGTTCGGCTCTCCTGGTTTGCCTTGAGCTTGCCGATCTCCGACAACCAGTACTTCTTATCTATCCTCGAGCCTGTCTGCTTAGCCAACGATTCGAAATGCTGAAGGTCCTGCTCCAACTGGTCGACCCGTATCCACTTCTTCGTTTCCAAGTCGTTCTCCGCGAGTTGCAGGACTCTGGCGTTCTCAATGAAAGGGTTGTCCCGTTCCAGCCGCCTGTGTATTCTCCTTTGTTCAGTTTCTACTTCCTCCTTCAACCGAGTGGCAACGCTTTCCTCCTTTGCTACCGGAAACTCCTGCAAAATTTCGTTCAACATAACCTGGGAACTCATCAGTACCGGATTCTCGTTCATTCTAGTTCACCTATCATGCTGCTCAAACGGTCACAGTCTTTACGCCTCAGCTTCATATCCTTCAACTGCATGTCGACGCCTTCCAAAGCAATGTCGCGGATCCTTACAGGAACGAAAGGCGTCTCCACATCTTCCTTGAGTTCGATCGACCTGGCTTCGATTTGCTCTATGATCGAATCCAGCTTTCGACGGAGTTCGTCCACCGCGGTATGTAGTGATTCAATGAGCCTCGCGTTGACGCCTGTTTTCCGGTCGCCTTTATGAAACAACACCTTGGGTGTGAACGAGTTGACTGTATTCCAATCATTGTAATAACTGGCATTTTTAATTTCTATTTGGCAGGTACCCTGGCCGTCGAAGCGACATCTTATATCGTCGAGTATGTTTCCGTTCTTGTCTATTGGATTAAACTGATCACTCCCCTTCATCTCACCGGTTGGAATATAGAAGGTTCGGGTTCTTTTTTCAGTATGATAACGCCTAGAAGGCACTTCTCTGCATTCGAAACATTTCCTATTGCCAACCTTCGAGGTCTTGTAAACGTCTGCTCTATGATAGAGTTCCTTGTTGATTTCCTTTTCCAACTCCTCTTTCTCCGCATCGATCTCATGAAGGCTGAATCCTGTCTCAAAACCGCGGTTTCTCACGGCGTCTTCGACGATTTTAACTACCTCTTCGTAGTTTTCCTTCGTGGTCCAAAGACAATGGCGCAACAACAAACAGTCGACGAGATTCACTTCGTCTCTGCCGCAGAAGAACGCAGCTGCCTTAAGCAGAATGGCAGCTCTCTGCCAGCGTCGGTCCGATGCATAGACATCCAGTTCCTTTCCCTTTTCTTCGCAGGCCAGTCGTATATCCCGTATTACGGCAAAGACTTCTTCCGAGAGGTCTACTTCGTGGAGCCGTTTTCCCCATTCTTCCCATTCCTCGTGCTTTATGGCCAGAGCTGCCGGCAGTTTGATGTCTGGGAGGGTGGGCTTGGACTTCAGCAGGGCGTTGAAATTCGGCACTTCTTCCATCGGTGCAACGTTAAGTCGGACGAGAAAACGGTCATACAATGCGTCCAGCCCCTGTCCGGGTGGAGGTGTCTCGTTCGAAGCCGCAATCAACGCTTTCAGCTGGGCGCTTTCTACCTCCGTACCGTTGCGGAACCGTTTTTCATTGATGATCGTCAGGAGCGTATTCAGGATCGAAGGACTTGATTTCCAGATTTCGTCCAGAAACGCGAAATCGGACCGGGGCAGGAACCCCTCCGTCTTGCGTAGGAAGTTGTCTTTTTTCAGTTCAGTAATCGAGACGGGACCAAATACATCCTCCGGCGTACTGAACCGATGCATCAAGTATTCGAAATAACTCCTGGTTTCAAAGGCGAGGGCTATGCGGCGGGCGATCAGGCTCTTCGCCGTACCGGGAGGTCCAAACAGGAAGATGTTCTGATCTGACAATGCGGCCAGGAACGAAACCGCGATAATTTCTTCTCTTTCATGGATTCCTTCATTCAGCCGTCTGATGATTTCTGAAGTTCTTTTTTTTAGCGTCATTTCGTTCTCCGTGTATCAGCTTCGGTTCTCTTTCCCAGGTTCCTGCTGTTTTCCGGGGAGAGACCGTATCCCCGATATTGACGAATATGTGAGGGCGAAGCCGAATGGCTGAGCTACTCGACCTTGCCCCGAGGCGCTCATATCACAGTAAATGCATGCAGTTATCGCTATACGTACTGCGGAAACGGCAACCTGGCTTTTCTCGCCAAGCGACCTAAGGCATCGTGGAGAAATAAAGGCTGTACTTTTGGATGGAAGGGTGTTCTCCTTGATGGGTGGACGCGGAAAGCACGCTGCGGACGAAATACGAAGCCTTGACGCCGGTGTTGAAAGAGCGCACGCGACGCCTGTGGGCCGCCGCCGAGGCGCAAGCGCTGGGACATGGGGGCATTGCCGTGGTGGCCCGGGCGACCGGGATGTCGGGGACCCGAATCGCTCGCGGCCTGGAGGAACTGCGGTCGGACGCCCCGTTAGAACCGGGCCGTGTGCGGCGGCCGCAAGCGGCGCGTCGACACCGACCTGACGCTGTTGTAGGACCTCAACGCCCTGCTCGAACCGGTCACCGCCGGGGCGCCGGACGACAGCCCCCTGCGATGGACATCCAAGAGCATCCGCAAGTTGACCGCCGAGTTGCAGGCCCTGGGCCATTCGGTGAGTCCCCGCCTCGTCCACGGCTGTTGCACGAGCTCGGCTATACGCTCCCGGCGAATCGCAAGACGAAAAAAGGCACCCAACACCCCGGATCGGGGCCGCAGCTCAGCCGGGAGAGGACCCGTCGAGACTACGCCAGGTCGAAGCGGTCGAGGTTCATCACCTTGTCCCAGGCGGCCACGAAGTCGCGCACCAACACCTCCTGCGCGTCGTCGCACCCGTAGACTTCGGCGATGGCCCGGAGCTCGGAGTTCGAACCGAAGACGAGGTCCACCCTGGTGCCCGTCCACTTGAGCTCACCGGTCGAGACATCGCGTCCCTCGAACACGTCCTCCGATGACGAGGACGCCGTCCACTCGGTGTTCATGTCGAGCAGGTTCGCGAAGAAGTCGTTGGTCAACGACCCCGGCCGATCGGTGAACACCCCGTGTTCAGACTGCCCGGTGTTGGCATTCAGGACGCGCAGGCCGCCGACGAGCGCCGTCATCTCGGGAGCGGTGAGCGTCAGCATGCATGCCCGTTCCACCAGCAGGTCTTCCGGTTGGCCTTCCTGCCCTGCCTGGAGGTAGTTGCGGAACCCGTCCGCGGCCGGTTCGAGCACGGCGAACGACTCCTCGTCCGTCCACTCCTGCGACGCGTCGGTGCGCCCCGGCGCAAAGGGGACCTGCGCGTCGTGACCGGCGTTCCGGGCAGCCTGCTCGACGCCCGCGCACCCGGCCAGGACGATCAGGTCGGCGAGGGAGACCCTCTTCCCGCCGTTCTGCGGGCTGTTGAACTCCGACTGGATCCCCTCCAGCGTCTGCAGCACCTCGTTGAGCCCGGCCGAGTCGTTCACTTCCCAGTCCTTCTGCGGCGCCAGGCGGATGCGCGCCCCGTTGGCTCCGCCGCGTTTGTCGGTGCCGCGGAACGATGCCGCCGAGGCCCAGGCGGTCGAGACCAGCTGGGAAACGGACAGTCCCGAGGCGAGGACCTTCGCCTTGAGGTCGGCGATATCCTGCTCCCCGACCAGCTCGTGATCGACCTCGGGGACCGGGTCCTGCCACAACAGCGGCTCCGCGGGAACCAGGGGGCCGATATAGCGGCTGCGGGGCCCCATGTCGCGGTGGATGAGCTTGAACCACGCCCTGGCGAAGGCGTCTTCGAGATCCGCAGGGTTCTCGAGGAAGCGCTTCGAAATCGGCGCATACTCCGGGTCCACCCTCAACGAGAGGTCCGTGGTGAGCATCATGGGGGCGTGCTTCTTTGAGGGACAGTGTGCGTCCGGCACGGTGGCAACTTCGGAGGCGTTCTTTGGAGCATACTGCGATTTTCCGGCCGGGCTCTTCGTCAGCTCCCACTCGTGGCCGTGCAGGTTCTCCATGAAGTTGTTGTCCCACTTCACCGGGTCGGTGGTCCAGGCGCCTTCCAGGCCGCTGGTGATCGTATCGCCGCCCTTGCCGCAGCCGTGGCTGTTCTTCCAGCCGAGGCCCTGATCATCGATGCCAGCCCCCTCCGGCTCGGGACCGACCGTGTCGTCAGGGGCGGCGCCATGCGCCTTGCCGAACGTGTGTCCGCCGGCGATGAGGGCAACCGTCTCCTCGTCGTTCATCGCCATGCGCTTGAACGTCTGGCGGATGAATTTGGCCGCCAGGGCCGGGTCCGGGTTGCCGTTCGGCCCCTCCGGGTTCACGTAAATCAGGCCCATGTGGTCGGCGCCAAGGGGTCCCTGGAGTTCCCCGTCGGCGTCGTGGCGCTCGTCGTCGAGCCACGTTTCCTCAGACCCCCAGTCCGTCTCGTCAGCCTCCCAGACATCCGGGCGCCCGAAGGCGAAACCGAAGGTCCTGAACCCCATCGACTCCAGGGCGCAGTTGCCGGCGAAGATGATCAGGTCGGCCCAGGAGAGGTTGCGGCCGTACTTCTTCTTGACCGGCCAGAGCAAGCGGCGCGACTTGTCGAGATTCCCGTTGTCCGGCCAGCTGTTGAGGGGCGCGAAGCGCTGGTGGCCGGAGCCGCCGCCGCCGCGGCCATCGCTGATGCGGTACGTGCCCGCGGCGTGCCAGGTCATGCGGATGAAGAGAGGCCCATAGTGGCCGTAGTCGGCCGGCCACCAGTCCTGCGAGGTCGTCATCACCTCTTCGACGTCCTGCTTCAGGGCATCGACGTCGAGGCTCTTGACCGCCCCGGCGTAGTCGAAATCCCCGTCCATCGGATCGGACAGGGGAGAATTCTGGCGGAGAGCCTTCAGGTTCAGCTGATCGGGCCACCAGTCCTGGTTGGAAGTCATTTCGTCCCTCCTGAGATCTTCTGAGTATGGCGCAACAACCGTTGCGAGTCTGCGGATTGGGAAGAATTAACGGGGTTCTCGTTTCGGGACAAGGGATTCCGGCTCGTCGTGCCTACCAAGCCGGTTGAGCCATGGACCGTTGTGGACAGCGTTTCGAAGCGGTCTGTCTTGCGGCAATCGACTGGGGTGGGTGGTCCTGCTGGCCCGGGTGTTTTCCGCCGACCTCAGCGGTTGTCCGTCCTGTGGCGGTCGCCTGAGAAGTACCCTTGCGCCAAGTTCTCAGCGAACGGCATCGTACTTATATCGGCCCCTTATTTTTCTTAATACATCTGGTCAAGCTATTCCGGCCATGATCGGAGACCCGAGGGTGTCTGATGGAAAACGCAGTGCAGCAACAGGATTTCGACGAGCGGCGGCAGTTTGAGGACCGCCCGGCGGATGATCGTCAACCGGGGCCGGCACGCGCGGTGGACATCAGCGGGCGATGTGGTGACTGCTGGGGGGCCGTGTCGGGAACGAAGGACGCGGCGGGCCGATGGACCCGCATCAAGTGCCTCGTCTGCGGTCGCTCGGTCGACGGAGACGAGGCGGCGGGCGAGGCGGACGCCATGCGGCAGGAGGCCGACGGGAACATGGCCGCGGCGCGCATCGGCCGGCCGGCGAAGTACAGGTCGGGTGCGGCCTTCATCCTCAAGCTCCTGCCGGACATGGACAGGGACAAGGAGAAGGTCGACCAACGTATCGAAGCCAGCCTCGCGGAAAGACGCAAGCCTAGGGGGTTGACTCGGAACGAGATCGGGCCGGGCAGGGCGGGCTATCTGTACGCTCAGGCGCGGGCGTTCCTGCGCTGGCGTGGAGAACCTCTCGCCGGAGATGTCGGCGGTCGAGCTCTCGGACTTCGAGTTCGGCGAACCGCGAATAGCGGGCATCGAGGCGTCGGACGCCGACGGGTCTCTGGACGTGACTATGAGCATGCCAGTCGCGCATCGCAAGCCATCGGGCCGTGAACTGATGGAGAGGATGGGCACGGCGCTGGTGGCGGGAATGGCCTCGGCATTCGCCTGTGAGGTGGGGATGAAAGCGATCCTCGTCACGAGGCTGGACGAGGCCCCTAGGACGCACGATCTGTTGAAGCTCTTCCGAGAACTGCCGGAGGACAGTCGGCGCCGGCTCGAAGCCGATTTCCCCTCCATCGTCGAGGTGCTGGAGGGCAGCCGGGAGACGTTCGGCAAATGGCGGTACTTCGAGCAGGGGGTCGGCAAAGAGGCGATCCGCGGCCTGGTAGACACCGACCGCGTGTGGGGGCTCGGCAAGGCGGCGCGCGTGATCGCCGATGAGTGCGTGGTTGCGGGGTTGAACTACCACATCAACATCGATACGACCTTTGAGGGAGAGTGGTATGCGGACGGCGAGATCCGGTCGAGGTCGAAGGTCCACTTAGGCCTCGAGGGCGGCGAATCGGCGATCCCGTGGGAAGAAGTGCTGCGTGACGGAGAAGAACGCGAATGACAGCGGCTTGCGGTCGCTGCCGTCCCTGCCATGCCTCCCGGTGCGACGGTGGGGCTACTGGCGGCAGGGGTCTATGCCTGTGCGTCAGCGGCGGGGTCGAGCGCGACGACAAGGCAGAAGGGAACATCGTAGGGCGAGGTCGATGACGGGTCTGAGTGTCCTTTACGTAAAGGAGGCGACCGAAGAGCGGGAATGGGCAGCGATCCCGGACCGGGACAAGACGGGCCGGCTTCGGGAGGTGTACTGGGCGCACCGGGGGGAATTGAAGTCGGGCCGGAAGGCGTTCGTGAGCATGAAGCTCAGCTGGAAGGCGGACCGGAGCGAGATCGGCAGAGGAAGGGACGACCCGGGCGACGGATTCATCTACCTGGTCGACATGACGCCGACGGTGGAGGAGCGGTTCGAGTGGCTGGAGGTCACTGAGGTGTTCACGACGGTGCCGGCGTCGCAGATCGAGGGCGCGATGCGGGCATGGAACGGCATCCCCGACAAGCATCCGGTGGATTTCAACGCCTTCCGAAAGGACGTGCCGCGGGGACGCCCGTCGAGGATGGAACAGAGGAAAGCTGCGGACCGGGTGATCGAGCAGATCGAGCGGAAGCTGGCCAAGGCTTCGTATCAGGAGTTGATGGAGGAGTATGGCTACGGGACGCTGGTCGTGGGCATGCCGCTGTGGTTCGCGGTGCCCCCGGATGATCCGTTCCGGGCCGAGAATGCGCTTGACGACTTCATGACGCGAACGGCCCTGGGGTTGGAGGAGATCAGGCGGAGGGTGCTGAGGAAACGGGACTGCCCGTTCCGAAACGTGGTTGTGATATGGGATACGAGCCCGCAGGCGTTGCGCGCATGGCGAAGCGAGAGATCGGCCGAGTACGCAGATGCGGCCAATGCGAGCCTGGAGAATCCCCTAGGGGCGTCGGTGTGGGAGGCCCTGTCCGATGCGGTCGAGGAAGCGGTGTCCGGTACCGGAATCCCGGAGAGTGAGGCTCCGTCGATGAGCTTGCATCTGGATGTGAAGACGCCAAAGAAGGCGTCGGGCAAGGGGCCCTACCCGAAACTCGTCAAGGCGGTTGGAGAGGTTGTTCGCGAACACGAGAAGAAGGTGATGGGCCTGAGGACGATGTTGAAATGGAAGGTTGCCGTGGTGCTCTTCAAGCTGCTTTGCTTCGTTAGAATTCACGGCTTGGCCGGGTTGGAACGATGGATTGCGCGCAAACTCTCTGTGCCGAACGCTTGGAGAGTGCGGGCAGCGGGGCGACGGGCGCGACGGTTCTACCGGGAAAGCAGACGAAGAGGCCGGGATTTTGGTCGACCGCGCAATCTTGATGGGGTTGGTGGACGGCAAAGCCGGTCACGCGCGCGTGGTGCTGCGCCGCATGGTCTCGCGGGGAGGGTTTAGCGTTGCTCCCGATTCCATGGAGCTGAAGAACAGGGTATGCGGGGATGACCTCGAAGGCGTTCGACGCTGATGGTTGGATCGACCGCGTGACGGCGGCTGTTCGGGCGCTGGCGCAAGCGCAGGAGCCCTACCTGCAGGCGTATTGGCAGCACAATCCGCGCAAGCTGGTAATCGTCAATGGGCGGGACGAGACGCCGTTTCCGCTGGACGACCTGCGAATGGTCTATGCAGAGGCGCGCTACAGCAGGACCTTCGGCAGAGAGGCCGAGTACGCGCCTCTTCGGGCGATGCTCGATCCGGCGCGCCACGCACTGCTGTCCCATCCCGAACTGGAGCGGGTGGCGGTGGCGGGGCGGATCGTGGGCGAGAACGATTTCTGGATGCGGATGGTGAATTCCGGGACGTCCATCTCGGCCGGGGATCTGATCGCGGGGCTGATGGCGCGGGCCGCGGAGCTGTCCGGCGACGGCATTCGGGCGGCGGCGGGGGAACTGAACGCTTTCCTCTCCCCGGCCGGGGATGGCGAGGCGGCGGAAGTGCTGGGCAATCTCGACGAGGGTTGCGACGCGTTGCTGTTCTACGGCTTGACGGTGACGGAAAGGATCGACGTCGAAGACGGCATGGTGATCCTTCCGTTCGGGGAAGTTGGGCGGTTCGTGGACCAGGAGATGGTGGAAGAGCTCGCCCCGTCGGGTGCCGGCTTCCACGGGTGGCGCTCGGTGGGCGCAGTGATCAGGCCGTTCCGGTGGCGGCCGGCATTTCGGCGAAGTGGCAGCGTGAACGAACCCATAGGGAGCCCGCGGGCGCCGTTTTTCCCGGAGGCGGGTACCTTCCTGGACCTGCTGGCAGTGAGCCATGCAGCGCCGGTGCTGCCGCTTGCAACGATATCGAATTGCATCGACGGGTCGGCGGCGCGCCTTTTGGGGCGGGGGCGACCGGGGCCGGGCGTGTACCAGAAGTGGCGGGCGGATGGCATCAACGGGTTCGCCGAGTGCCCGGTGCTGCGACCGGCGGCGCTCGACGAGGCACGGGAGGCTTTCGGAAACCGCCAGAGCGCACGTTACCGGAGGATGGCGCCCTTCGTCGAGCGCCTGTCCGAAGCGCTTGGACGAAATGGGCGGGTTGCAATACGCGACAAGGTGGTCGACGTGGCGATCGCGCTCGAAGGTATGTACGAACTGCCGAAGTGGAAGAAACTACGCAAGTTGGAAAAGAGGGTGGCCGGCTTTCTCGGAACCGACGCGGATGATCGCCAAAGGATTATGGAGAGCGTCAGGAATCTGTATGAGGCCCGCTCGGTTGTCGTTCACAGCGGTTCGGGCGATGCGTCCCCGTTCAGAAACGCCGCGGTGTTCGTCACGGGTTTCGACCTCGCTCGGAGGTCGCTGTTTAAGCTTCTACGCGAAGGCGTTCCCGAGAATTGGGACTTGGTGGGGGCCGCAGGCGAGTAAGGCGTATGCCAGGCTGATATCGGCAGGATCGCGGAGGCGTGCGCCCTCCAATTACCAGGTTGACCCCTGAAACCGGCCAAAATCCTTATGGCGGAGTCGTGGAACCCACCCTACGCACGGCTGGGTTTCGACACGAGCGCCGAAGACCCTCCGTTCCTGAAGCCGGCAGTCGAGGAGTTGGCCAAGTCGGACGGGGTATCTGACGAATGAAGGCCGTACCGCACCAGCGGATAGTGCTGCGCGGCAGCCTCGTGGATTACGACGTGGTCGTCTCCAAGGCCGCCCTGGCAGACCCGCATTCGGGTCGGTCCAGGCGGCGTCGAGGTAGTGCAACCTGTGGGTGCGAGCGGCAGGGACGTGTCGGGGTTCCTGCGCCGGAACGAGAGCTGGGTGCTCGCCCAGCTCGACCGGGTGGCGAGTCTTCGTGCGCTAAGGAAGCCGGTGCGGCGGCAGTCCGGCGAAATCCTGTATCGCGGAGAACGGACCCCGGTGCGTGTTGAGTTCGTCGACACCAAGGCGCGCGGAAACCGCGTCGCATGGAGCGGCGGGGAGATCGTCGTTTGCCGCGGGCCGGAAACGCAAACGCCGGCGGTGCGCGGTCTCGAGAACTGGCTTAGGGGACAGGCGCGCTCGGCCATTGCGGACTACCTGCCTTTGGTGACCGCCCGCATTAGACAGGAACCCGAGCCGTCTACGTGATGGGTCAGCGCACGAAGTGGGGCAACTGCTCGGCCCGAAGGAATCTGTCCTTCAACTGGCGCCTCATTCTCGCGCCTGATTTCGTACTCAGTTACCTCGTTGCGCACGAGGCCGTGCATCTGGTAGTCCCGGATCATTCGGCGAAGTTTTGGTTGACCGTTCAGAGCCTTTGTCCTGAAATGGAGCGAGGCAAGCAATGGCTAAGCCGTCATCACGCAGAGCTCACCGTAAGACTTGCAAGCGTTATGTAGACAGGTGATAATCCGCCTGCAATGATCAAGAGCAACCTCACACTCAGCGACGTGATCGCGCAGTTCGATCGATCACCCAAAAACCCTGCCGCCGAGGGGTATCGATCGCAGCGTGCCGAGATCCTGAAGCGCTTTCCACTCGACAAGTGGCCAGAGATGACGCTGGAGGACTACGCGCTGGGCCAGCCGGGGGTGGAAGACACCTACTGCTACTGGCTGGAGTACAAGGCTCGGTGGGTGGGCAGCATCCAAGGTGGATCAGCCAGGAAGCTGATCATCTACAAACCGAGGAACCGGGAAGGGTGGTACTTTCCGAAGAACCTGTTTGCGAACGAGAGGGAGGCTTGGGAGCGGTTGCGGAGCGAGTTCTTGCAGGCATTCGAATGGGCAACGAGTGGCGACTGGGAACGCATCGACGAGCTTGAGACCCTGTCACTCGGGCCGGCGGTGAAGTTGAAGTCCCTGCACGTGTATTTCCCCGACGAGGTGCTGCCCGTCTACGCGACCGCCCACCTGCGACAATTCCTGCGTTCGTTGGATCGCCCAGCGGAGGAGGTAAACGCGTCGTCGGTGGTGGCCCTGAATCGCTGCCTGCTTGAGGCGCTGCGGCGCGAACCTGGCGTGGAGGGCTGGAACACTGAGGAGCTGCAGCGGCTGCTCTACAATTGGCGCGATCCGCGTGAGACGAGGCGAGTGTTGAAGATTGCGCCGGGAGAGAATGCGAAGTTCTGGGACGATTGCCTGCAAGAGGGCTACATCTGCGTCGGTTGGGACGAGGTGGGGGATCTCTCGCAGTTCGAATCGAAGGAGGCATTCCGTGCTCGGTTCGAGGAGGCTTTCCCCTACAACGGGCACCTTGCACAGGCTAGACGGAAGGGCAACGAGCTGTGGGCTCTTTACGAGCTGGAGCCCGGCGACCTCGTCGTAGCCAATCGAGGTGTCGGCCAAGTGCTTGCCCTGGGGGAGGTTGTCGAGCCGGGATATCGATGGGCGGATGAGCGTCCCGAGTACCGGCACACCGTGGCGGTCAAATGGGACACGACCTACGAGCAACGCGTGACGCCGCAGAAGGGTTGGGCAACCGTAACGGTCGCGAAGGTACCTGACACGCTGCTGAAGAAGATCGTGGGCGGCAAGGGGCTTGAACCGGTGGTGGTCGATGCCGTGTACGGCCGCATCGCGGCAGCCCTCGAGCGCAAGGGCCAGCTCATTTTGTATGGGCCACCGGGGACAGGAAAGACCTACCAGGCCAGGCGGTTCGCGGTCTGGTGGTTGTTGAAACAGAACGGGCGCGAGGGAGCCGACGCGGTGCTTGGCGATTCCGATCGGCTGGGAGAGGCGGAGCGTGAGCTCTCGACCTCCCAGGTGTCGTCGCGGGTGTGGTGGATAGTGGCAAATCCGAAGGAGTGGAGCTGGGACCGGCTCTTTCGGGACGGCAGGGTCGAGTATCGGTACGGTCGCCTCAAACGAAACTATCCGCTGGTACAGCGAGGTGACCTGGTGATCGGGTACCAGAGTACGCCCGACAAGCGCATCATGGCTCTTGCACGTGTGAGTCGGGAACTCCAGAGCTTCGGCGACAACCCACCAACGATTGAGCTGGAGTCTGTCGAGCAGCTCGACCAAGGACCGAGTTATGACGAGCTGACTCAAGATGCAGTACTGGCGCAGAGTGAGCCGATGCGGTTTAACAACCAGGGTACGCTCTTCGCGCTGACGGAGACGGAGGCCGACCACCTCCTCGTGCAGCTGGCGGAACGTCATCCGGGGCGTGCCGTCCTGAAGCACGCCGATTCGGGCATGACGGCCAGCGTGGGCGCGCTGACCCGCGTTACGTTTCATCCGTCCTACACGTACGAGGACTTTATCGAGGGATTTCGTCCGGACGGCGGCGGCGTTGGGGGGTTGTCGCTGGCGCTCGAAGACGGCGTCTTCAAGAGGGTTTGCCGCGTCGCCCAGGCGAATCCCGGTCGTCCATACCTCCTGCTGATAGACGAGATCAACCGTGGCAACGTCGCCAAAATCATGGGTGAGCTGCTAACGCTGCTCGAGCGAGACAAGCGTGGCCTCACCCTGACCCTGCCGCAGAGCAAGGAGACCTTCAGCGTTCCGCGAAACTTGTTTCTTCTCGGCACCATGAATACCGCTGATCGCAGCATCAAACTGCTCGACGCCGCGCTGCGGCGGCGCTTCGCATTCCTCGAGTGCATGCCCGATACCGAGCTGCTGCACGGCGCCGCAGTCGGTGAACTCGCGCTCGACGACTTCCTCGACGGGCTGAACCAGCGGATCGCCAGATTCGAGGGGCGCGAGAAGCAAGTCGGTCATTCGTATCTGCTGGTTGACGGCCAGCCGGTGGACGAGATCGAGGAATTCGCGGCCCGGTTTCGGGAGGAAATTCTGCCGCTGCTACAGGAGTACTGCTACGACGACTACGCGATGCTGGCGAAGTTCATTGGCAGTGAGCTGGTCGATGCCGATGGCGGCACGCTGGACGGGGAGAAGGTTGACGACGCCGGGCAACTGGTTGCGGCGTTGGCGCGGGAATTCGGTGAGGGCGGGGTCTCGGCGGGATGACTGCTCCGGAAGGTGTGCGGCTCCTGGACACCTTGACCGAGTGGAATAGTGAAGTCTACCACGATGTCGCCCTGACGCCGGAGGACCGGGCCGTTGTCGAGAAGTTGTCGGCCTTGGCCGACGACCGGCTGCAGATCGAGGAGCTGCGGCAGGGGCTCCGCGTTCGGACCCGGTCGTGGGTAGGCGTCGTGCGCCTGCCGACCGTCGAGATTCGGGTCGTACCGAAGGTGACCGGCGACGTGCTCGGGCTGGTGCGGCTAATCGAGTACGCGTCGGGGCTCGACGCGCTGACCCGCCTTCGTGACGGTGTGACTCTGCAGGCTTCCGGGGACAGCCTGCTTGAGCTCTTCGCCCTGCTTTTCGTTGAGGCCAGCGAGCGGGTCCTGCGGCAGGGCCTGCTCTCAGGCTATGACGAACGCGAGGACGACCTGCCGATGGCGCGTGGTCGGATTCTCGGAGACCGCCAGGTGCTCGAACGATTCGGCCAACTCGACCGCATCATCTGCCGCTTCGACGAGTTGGAACACGACGTCGTCGAGAACCAGTTGCTGTCCGCGGCCCTGCAGGTAGCGTCTCCGCGGGTCACCTCCGTCGGACTGCAGCGCCGCATCTTTCGGCTCCGGGGCGTGCTCGAGCCGATATGCGATACCGGTCAGCTCGACCTCGCGGGCGCGCGGACGACCTTGACCTACAACCGACTGAACGCCCACTACGAGACTGCCCACCAGTTGGGATGGCTGCTGCTCGACGCTCTGGGCATCGATGACCTGTTCGTGCCCGGTGAGATCCGGTCTTTCTCGTTTCTGCTGAACATGAACCAGTTGTTCGAGCGCTTTGTGACCCGAGTCGTCGAGCAGGTCTTGCCGGTGGCCCGGTATCGCGTGACGTCTCAGATCCTTTTCAAATCCATCGTGTGGAATGTCTCGAGCCAACGTCCTTACACGAGCATCATCCCGGATGTCGTGGTCGAACGGCGGGGAGAGTCGGGTTGCCGGGTGGCGATCGACGCAAAGTACAAGCTGTACGATGAGCGCGGGTTCGATCCGGGCGACATCTACCAGACGTTCCTCTATGCGTTCGCCCTCGGGGCGACGGCATCGGATGCGGTGCCGACATCCCTGCTGCTGTATCCGGCGACGGCTGGAGAGCCCAGAAGCACGCGGCTTCGAATTCGTCGGTTGTCCGGCGGAGCAGGAGCGGAAATCGTCGGTATTGGCCTGCCGATCGAGTCACTACTGAAGGAGTTGACGGCTGGCACCGGAGAGATGCCGTTATGCGACGGCCTAGCGACCATCATCGATGAGTCGTTCGAGAACATTGCTCAGCAGCAGCAGCGAGCTTCTGCGCAGGTGTGACTGACCTTATGAATGGACCCCACTCTCATCGAGAAGCCAATCCTGAACTCGCCTTTCCCCCTGGGAGCTCGACCCGTGCCGGACCGGATGGGGTTCGATGGAAGGTCCCTTCTCGTTCTGTGTGGGCAACTTCGAAGGATACTTCTCGAACCTTGCCAGATTTCTGGCTGGGAGTTCACCTCTTCTTAGGGTACTGTCACCTCGCCTCCAACAAGTTCGAGCCAGACACCGCCAATCTGTACGCGGACACCATAGCCATTCGGCTGCAAGGCAATTTCAGATGGCCAGAAATCACCACCTGCGAAGAATTGAACCAAACTTTGCCCGACAACATCATCGTGCGATCGCTTATGACGATAGTGAGGGAGGATGACCCGAACGCGATGCCGGACGTTCTTTCCGAACTGCGAGGACGGGCGTCTTAAGTAATTGTTATAGCGCAATTCAGGTGCGTATGTGTATATTTTACAGTAAGTTGCTTTCTTTTTCCGCATCCCCTGCGGCGCGCTCCCCTGATTTCAGAAAGAAGGGGAGCGATGAGTGCGATTCTCTCTCTGGAAGTTTTTCAGGAGCGGCAGAGTCAGGACCGCTTTCGAAGCCGGGCGCATGAAGCCTTGGACCAATGGCTGGATCGGGTGGAGACGCAAATGAGCGAGCGCGGATCTTGTGCGCCGACGTTGATGGAGATCACCGCGGCGATGTCTCAAGAGCGCTCCGGGCTCACCGCGGCCTTGGTGGAAGCCTTCGTCGAACGCCGCCACGGCCATTTCCTGGCCCAGGAAGAGGCGGCCTGCCCCAAGTGCAAAGGCCTGCTGCGAGCGCGCCCGTCTCGCTCGCGCACGGTGGAGACGCTGCTCGGGCCGGTGACCTTGGAGCGTCCCTATTTCTACTGCGTTGGCTGTCACCACGGGTTCTATCCGCTGGACGAGGCCCTGGGCCTGTCGGCGCAGCGCAAGCAGTGGGACGTGCAGCAGGCCGGGGTCAAGCTGGGGCTGGAGATGCCCCACCGGCGCGCCGCCGAACTGTTGGACGAGCTCACCGACGCGTCGATGAGCGATTGTGTGATTCACGAGGTGCTGCAACAGACCGGGTCGTTGGACGTGCTGCAGGTGTGTCCGGACGCGGCCGATATCCAGGATCGCATTGCGCAAGCCGCCGCCGGTCGCAAGTGGCGGCCGATCGTGGTGTTGGCCATCGACGCGGCCGACGTGCCCAGTCGTCCCCAGACCGCCAAAGGCACCCGTCCCGGACGCAAGAAGAGCCGGGCTCGGCGAAGGCGTTGGCAGGGGGAATACCACGAAGCCAAGGGCTTTCGCTTCTACCTGATAGACGATGAGCGCATCGAGCAGCTGATCTCCTGGCACCAGATGGGCAACGAACAGGCCTTCGGCGCGGCCTTGCGCCAGGTCAAGGAGGCGGGGCTGATCCCGGAGGATCAGGTGCGCTTGTGTGCCATCGGAGATGGCGCTCCGTGGATCTGGAAGTGGGTGGAAGAGCTGTTCCCGAGCGCCCGTCAGATCCTCGACTACTACCATTGCAGCAGCTACCTGCACGCGGTGGCCGAGGCCCAATACGGCGCCGATGCGGCGCGTGCTGCCCATTGGCTGGAAGCGACCCTGGCGCGCCTGTTCTGCGGCGAGGGCAGCGGCGTGGTCTGGGGTCTGCAGCGCATGCAGCCGCTCTCGGAAGAGGCCGGAGAGGCCATCGGCACGGCCTTGACCTACCTGCAAAAGCGACTGCACCAGGTCGATTTCGGCAGCCATCGCAAGGGCGGATACCCGATCGGGTCGGGGGCGATCGAATCGGCGCATCGCTTCATCGGCCACGTTCGTCTGAAACGGTCGGGCGCTTGGTGGTATAAGGAAAACAGCAACGCCATTCTGGCCCTGCGCTGCGCCTTGTACAATGGAACGCTTGACCGGGTCTTTCAGCAGTACCGAGAAAACCTAAAAACAACCACCGAAACCGTAACAATCAGCTAAGACACCCGATCGGAGGGACCCCCGTGGAAAAACTCGAATTTTTAGTAGCCCTCGCTCAAGCGGGCTTCATGGGGTACGTGCTGTTCGTGCTGATCCTGACCTGCGCTATTGCCGCCGCCGTCATCGCCCGCAACCGAAGCAACTCCGACATCGCTTTCGTGTGCTTTTTCATCGGGCTGTTCGCTGGCCCGGTGGGAGTGGCCCTTGCTTTCGCAGCCGGGAAACGATGCCCCGCATGTCACGAACGGATTCATGTCCAAGCAGGCACCTGCCGGTTTTGCGCCACAGTACAACCAGAACGGGCGCCCGCCATATCGAAGAAGGCTATCCCTGCCTCGCACTTCGCCATCTATGCCAGCATCGCCGTAGGGGCTGTTATCATCATTCTGGTCCGCTGCTGAGCAGCATTTCATACTGAGACATTACCAAGCAGAGCCCTGTGTTGCCATAGCCGAAACCCTGTGAAACCACGCGAAGCTGATGCTCGAAAGAACATTCCAGAATATCCCTGAGGGCAAACTCAGCGAGGCAGGTCAGCAGTCGTTCTTGGTCAGTCTAGGTTGGTCGAGCGGGACAACATGGCAAGACCTACTGCGCTCCAAGCGTGTTCTGATGATCTCAGAGGCTGGCGCGGGCAAGACGTATGAATGCCGTAAACAAGCGCAGCAACTGTGGGATGCCGGTGAACCCGCGTTCTTCGTTGAACTGGCGAGCTTGGGGGCGGGAGATATCCGAAGCCTACTAGACCACGATGAGGAAGAGCGGCTGGACGCCTGGCTTTCTTCGCAATCCGACGTTGCGACGTTCTTCCTAGATTCGATCGACGAACTGAGACTGAGCCTCGGTTCGTTTGAGCTAGCTCTCAAACGTTTGAAAAGGGTGATTGGTAGCAAGCTCCGACAGTCCCGGATCATCATAACGACCCGGCCGATCCCATTCGACGAACAGCTTGTGCGCCGTCTGCTGCCCATTCCTCCGGCGCCTTCGACAGAACCGAGTGAAGAGACCTTCGCGAAAATTGCAATGCGGGATCACCAGACCCGGCGAGTTGGGGACATGGATGATTCCGCCGCTCCGGATTGGCGCACGGTCGCGCTTATGCCCTTATCGGATGCACAGATTCTGGAGTTCGCGAGAATTCAAGGTGTCGAGGATCCTACGGCATTGCTGGAGGACTTGGAGAGAAGGAACGGACAGGAATTCGCGCGGCGCCCGCAGGACCTAATCGAGTTATGCGCGGATTGGGGCGAATTCAAGCGTATCCGAACTCATCGTGATCAGGTGGCTGCAAATGTGCGAGTGAAACTACAGCCGCGGGACGACAGGCCCGAACCCGCCGAGCTGTCGGTCGAGCGAGCCATTGAGGGGGCTAGCCGATTGGCCCTCGCCATGATGGTTACGCGTCGAATGACGATCCGGCACAGCGCCGCGTCAGACGTCAATGAGGATGAAGCCGCCCTAGATCCGGCAATCATACTGCCGGACTGGAACCCAACTGAACGAAAAGCTCTACTTGAGCGACCCCTTTTCGGTTTTGCCTCCTATGGTCGGGTGCGTTTTCATCATCGTTCCGTAGTTGAATATTTGGCAGCAGAACGTATTCGGACGCTCCGCGATCGGGGCATGTCGTTTCGGGCTCTCAAACGGCTGATCTTCGCGGAAACCAAAGGCAAGACGATTGTCCGTCCATCAAAACGACCGATCGCTGGTTGGTTGGCGTTCGCAGAGCGTGGAATGTTCGAAATGCTCCGGGACAACGAATCTGCAGTGCTACTTGATGAAGGTGACCCGGAGGCTCTTTCCCAAACCCAGCGAAACCAAGCACTACGTGCCTATGTGGATCGATATGGTCAAGGTGGACGCCGTGAATTGAGCGTACCACAGATCCAAGTACATCGTTTTGCATCGCCTGAATTGGCAGACTGCATCACTCAGCTTTGGGGAATGGGTATCGAAAACGTCGAGGTCCGGAAGACACTCCTTTATCTCATTGAGGCGGGACGCATTGTTGATTGCGCTGACATCGCGCACGACGTTGCCCGTGAGGTTCATGCGTCCACAGGCGAGCGGTTATTTGCTGTCGATGCGATGGTGGCAATCAGGGATCCCAGGCTAAGGGACATCGCGGCCGACGTAGTGGCTGCTGAGGATCTGTGGCCGGACAAAATTGCGGTAGGCGGCGTGTTGCGATTGTTTCCCCGAGATCTCTCAATCGAGCAGCTTTGTCAGACACTGAGCCGGACGAAAGAAAAGAAAGGTAGTGTTGGCGGCCTAAGTTGGCAGTTGCCGCGTCTTATCGCGGATGCCGAACTTGACCCGCCAAGTCTCGAGTCACTGAGAGACGGGCTTGTTGACCCTAACGTTGCATAAATCTGTTTGAAGCGGTGGTTGTGATCAGGCGGCTTCCTTCAGGATTTCGAGGAAATGCAACAGATCTTTCTCGACTTTTGGATTGGAGTTCAGGGTCAGGGTCAACTCGCCCTTGGGCTGAGTGAGGCGCCCGGCGCGTTGAATGAAGCGATGACGCAGCGTGTCCAAGGTTTGGAAGGTCCACGCCGCCGGCCGTTTGGCGCGCGAATAGTTCGATCGCGGCTGCGCCAGCATCTGCATTTCGCGTCCCAGATTGTGGGCCATCATCGCACACAAAGTAACCATCTGGTTGCCGAGCAACCGTCGGGTGGGGATCAGATCCAGCCCGGCCTGTTGCTTGGCCTCGGCGAAGATCCCTTCCTGGGCGCCGCGGCCATAGTGGAAGAGGAGCACGCTGCGTGGCGAGTTCATCTTGTTGGTAACCACAACGCGGTACTCGTGATCGATGTGCCGGGGTTCGAACAGATCCAGTTGCAGCGCTTGCTTGGTCTGACGCGGCACCGCACGGCGCACAAACAGAAACCGGTAGCAGGCCGGCCAGCTTTCCGGTTTCCAGTCACTCTCGAAATAGGAGCAGTGCTCATCGAGGTAGCGCCAGCGCTGGCGCGCTTCGATCTGGTCCTTGAGTACGGGAAAGCGTTCGAAAGGGACACTGATCGTGCATCCGACGCCATACAGGTCCATGAGAGTGAGCGTGTTTTGGCTGAAGAAGGCGCTGTCCAGTCGCGACTCGAGCACGGTGGGCGCCAAGGCGTCGCGCACGCGATCGAAGGCGTCCATCATGAACGCATGGGCGTCCTTGCTGTCATGGACGTTGCCGGGCCGGTGAAGGACATCCAGAAACTGTCCGGTTTGCGCCACCGTGCAGAACAGGTTGTAGTAGCTGCGCGCCCCCTTCTTTTTCGGATTATAGCCAACGGCGGTCCCTTCGGCATGACCACAGGTGGAGATCACCGAGCCGTCGAAGTCGAGAGTCAGACGGGGGAAGCGCTCACGCTGGAGCGCTTGCATGACCAGGGTCGAAGACAGGTGTCGCACTTTTGCGATACTTGAATGGCCCATTTTTGCCAGCGCGCGACTGAGGGTGGCCACATCCGGCAGGCGACGTAAGCCCAACAAACGCAGGACCACCGGATCGTCCCGGTAATAGTCCACGTCCCGCAGCCGCCGGAAGCCCAGCAACAGATGCACGATGAGCAACAACACAATGACATGGGGAGCAAAGGTCGCTGCGCTTTTGGCGGGGAAGCAGGACTTCAGTCGAGTCTTTAGATCCAAGCGCCGAAAGAGCAGTTGAAAAACGATCACTCCCGCAAAGGAAGTAAGCCGTTGATCTTCGAAGCGAAGACGCGGGAGCTTGTGAAAACGGGCCAAAATGTCTTGTTTTCTGAACCTCACTTGCGGTGTCCTCCTGGAAGGGGTCGATACAGGTCATGGGTGACCGTATCAAATACCCCCTTTTTCAGAGGGCGCCGCAAGTGACAAGGTGCACTCCGGAGAAGAAAAAAGCCCTGTTTTTATGCAACCAGAGGGTTGAGTTACTTTCTGCCGGGCTCCACTGGCGAAGGCCACACATTGTATGCGACCGGCCCCATCTGAGCGGTGCATTGGCCGCGACTTGCGTTCGAGGACTCGACGGAAACAAGAGCGATGGCTGGCTGAATGCTAGCGTTCTTGCGCTTCGTCTACATCATCCCCAATTCACCAGCGACGAGGCGCAGAAAGCGCTTCGGGAGCGACTCGAGAACCTTGCTGCATATGAGAATGCCTGCCTCTTTTGGGCGGAAGATTCTTTGGTTCAATCACTCCACGAAATCGCGGATCCTTGGAAGCGCTGGGCGGAAGTCACATTGCGTGACGGGCCTGTCAAGGTTCGAGCAGAGCGGGATCTGGACTGGATCAAGGAAGCCCTCAGCGACACTGCCCGCTCCAAAGACGACCGAGCTATGTTATTGGAGGGGGCGATGCGCCTAGTGCCAGACCCTGAAAAGTGGCGTGATCATGTTTGGGCATTGAAACCGCTGGTTGCTGATCAACCAGATCTAATTGCAGCCATTGATGAGCGCCTGAAGCCATCGAAACACGACAGGGAACTCGAGTGCTGGGAAAAGGAGGCGGCTGAGCAAAAGAAGCAACAAGAACGGCAAGACGAGCAGAATAGGGCCAGTTGGGTTCAGTTCTGGCGTGAAGTTGCTGAACGCCCTGAGAGCGCTTTCTCTTCCGAACGTGAATTGAACACAGCGTGGAATCTCTGGGAGGCAATGAGCCACGACGGCGAAGATAGCCGAACATCTGGATGGAATCGGCGCTTTATCGAAGAGCAGTTCGATAGAGGGACAGCGGACCGGTTGCGGGGCACTCTGATGCATATCTGGCGCCAAGACCATCCCACCCTTCCAAGCGAAAGACCGGAAGACGAGCGCGGAACCATTCTTGTCCGCTGGCAGCTCGGGCTCGCCGGGATTTATGCCGAGGCGGAAGATCCCTCATGGGCAACCAAACTCAGTGAAGAAGAGGCGAAGCTTGCGGTGCGATTCGCCCCAATCCAACTAAATGGGTTGCCTAGTTGGATGGAAAGTCTGGTCGATTCCCATCCGGGCGCGGTGGATGAAATACTCGGTAACGAGTTGAGCTGGGAACTGAGTAGGGAACCGGGTGCAAACGGTCATTCGATGCTATTGCAGGACATTAGTTACGCGCCTGAGTCCGTTGCCAAATTGTTTTTTCCCAAGACTTCGGGAATGGCTGGATGGGTACCCAGATTTTGTCGATGCTGGGAGCGATCTCCCGGGGGCCACCGAGCGGGTTCGGCAGGTGATCAGCGTGATGCTGAAATATGATGACGAAGACACCCGCGTGCACCTTCTCGCTATTGCGAGTGAGCGGCTTCAAAGTGACCTGCCGGAGGCTCTTGTTTTTGTTTGGTTGCCGACACTTATGCGGGTCGATCCCGACCTCGGTGTATCCGCGCTTGAGAATCGAATCCGAACGGTCGAGCCCGGAGCGCGTAGTGAAGGGGTCACATGGTTCAGTGTTCTGTTCGGTGATCGACATGATGCGATCAATCTGAAGACTCCAGAAATCAAACCGCAACTGCTGCTGCGACTACTTCGTCTCTCGTATCGCCATGTTCGGCCCGTTGACGATGCTGAGCACGAGGGCAGCTATACCCCGAATACCCGCGATAACGCCGAACAGGCACGAAACGAGATTGTGAATGCCCTGTTGGAGGCGAAAGGCGAAGAGGGCTGGGCAGCGAAGCTAGAGATGGCTAGTGATCCGATTTGTGCACATTTCAAGGACCACATTCTGGCCGTTGCGGAGGAAAATTGGGCACAGGAGATTGATTCAGTGCCGTTCGACGAAGCACAAGCCGTTGCGCTGGACAAAACAGGGGAAGCACCACCCTCAACCAACGAAGCAATGTTCGCCTTAATGAACGATTGTCTGGAAGAACTTGAAGACCTCCTTCTACTTGACACGTCGCCTAGGGACGCTTGGGCGGGAATCACCGACGAGAAGGTCATGCGCCGCGAGATCGCGCGGGAACTTACCCATGCGGCAAAAGGACGTTACAAGGTTGACCAAGAAGCAGTTACTGCGGATGAAAGTAGAACGGATATTCGTCTGCGTTCCGCCGTGTCCGACCACGAAACGGTCATCGAACTCAAGCTCGCTGACGGCAGGTCGGCCCGCGATTTGCGGGATACGATCTATGGCCAGTTGGTCAAGAAATATATGTCGGCAGAGAACAGAAGATCAGGGTGCCTGTTGGTAACAGTTGCAAATGATCGCAAGAAGTGGAAACACCCGGACAGCGGAGCTTCCATCGGTCTAGAAGAGTTGAAGTCGATCCTCCGTCAAGAGGCCAAGCGAGTCGAGGGGGAGATGGGTGGTATGGTAGCACTTAGCGTCCACCTCCTTGATCTGCGTCCCCGATTGCCTACCAAAAAAACGGGAAAGAAGGACTAAGGTGCGTTATAGACTGGACTTGCATTCAGAAGATAGTGTTCGATTAACGGCTGGCGACGACAAGGGGCCTTACGCCGATGTATAGCGGAGAGTACGTCCATGGGGATGAAGTCCGGTTTTTCGTACTAGCTCGGCCGTCGTCCGACCCCAGACGTGCAGCAGATCGTGCAGAGGAATGCCGGGCGGTTCAGGCGTTCTCTGGGCTGGCGATCGCCTCCTCCTCCTCACGGAGCTGTTGAAGGCCAAAGCTCTCCTGCGGGATGCGCAGTCCTGCAGCCCACAGTTCGCCAAGCGCGCCGGCGATGCCGGCGGGAAACACCTCCCCGAGACGGGAGGCCAAGCCGTCCCTGGGTGCCTTGTCCAACGGGCGCCGATAGCCATGCTCCAACAACCATTCATAGAGGCCGCGATGGGGTTGCACCGACGTCAGTCCCTCTGCCCGACGACGTTCGTTAACGCCGAGTAGTATGTCGATTCCGGGCGGGTCCAGGTCACCGACATAGAAGGCGCCATCGGCGGCGGTGCGAGCGATCAGTTCGTCGAGATTGCCGGCTCCCTGTCTGAACGCATTGCCGCCACCGTAAGCGACTGCGGCGTACAGCGCTGCCTCCCGGTTCCAACGCTGGAAACTGTCGTAGGAATGATAGTTCTCCAGCACGAGAATGGGCCGCCCGGCCGAAGGGCTGTCAGGCGTTTCACACGGCAGCGGTGGTGCGACCGGATAGCAGTGAAGGTCGTCGAGCGAGATGCGTCCTTCGAACAGGGTTGGCTCACCCTTGCGGATAAGGTCGAGCCGCTTCTCGTTCCCGAAGATTTGCAGTGACCGCTCCCGCGTCGGCACCGGGGATAGGCTCTTGTCGCGCGCGGACACCAGAAACGCGTTGATGGCTTGAAGGTCCGCCCTGCGGACGGGATGGCGCTCGTCCGCCGCGAAAGCAAGAGCCGGCAGCCAGGCGTGCGGCTCTGGGGAACGCCGGGAGCGTGCCACGTCGCGGAGACTCGCGGTCCGAGGAAGTGCGGGAGAGCCGGACGTGTCCCACCTCCGTCCGGGTTCCGGGAGGTCGGCAACTTCGTCGCGCTCCAACCTGCGCAGCGCTTCGAGGAGAAGCCGGCGCAGGTCCGGCGCATTGCGGGCCTCCGGGTGGGCGCGAAGATATGCGTCGCGAAGCTCGGGCAAACGTATCCGCCGCTTGCCGAGCGCAAGGAGCGCTTCTTCGAAGGTGGGCACGCTAATCGGCGGCCGACTCGGCGGGGGCAGCCACGGAGGGCTCGCCATCCGTGTTCCTGTCGATGTGCGTGCGCATCGCCTCTATCTCAACATGGATGCGGCGCGTGGCCCGGGACTGCCGATTGCGGCGCAGCCTCACGATGTTCTCGAATGCAGCGAGTGCGCTCGTGTCCTGAACGCCGGTGGCATAGAAGAGTTGGATTCCCATGGCGTCCGCGAGTCCAATCTGCGTCTTCAACAGCAGCGTCTTGTTGGCCTTGCCCAACGGGTTGTCCAGGATGAGCACACCGGCTTCCCCCGTGCCTTGGTGCATTGCATCCGCACGCAGCCTCGCGATCACGAGGTAGATCATCATCGCGGCGGTGAGTAGCTCTCCACCCGAAACGGTCACTTGCTCGATCGGCATGTGCTCGGTGTCGCCCTCGCCTTTCGGCTTGAGGAGTCGGATGTCCAGCGTGCTCCTGCCCAGCGCCGCCGTCATGCGTTCCACCATCTCCGCGGCGATGTCCTGGCCCCTTTCCGGCACCCGGTCATCCTCCACCAGATCGGTGATGTAGCCGCGCAGAATCTCCCTGCGGTTCGTGGCCGCGATTCGGTCTAGGTCGGCGCCGATGCGGAACACCGGCTGGCCGCCGAAACGCGGCACATGGTCCGGAATCCTCCCGTCCCGGACCATGCGACGCACGATATGCAAGGCCGTACGCAATAGATGGTCCAACTCCTCGATGCACGCCTGGAGATCGTCGTCGAGTCGTGACAGGTCGTGCTCGATGCTCTTCAAGCGATCGTCGATCAGCGCCGCCGTCCCGGGTGCGTGGGCGGCGACGGCCAAAGGTTCGTTTGCGCTCAGGTGCAAGGCGACCTCGCGTTCCTCTTCCAGCCGGCTGAAGGTGGGGGAGATCATGAACCTGCGGATCTCGTCGTAGCTGCCGTAGACCCGCTTGTGCGCTTCGCTCAACGCGGCGCGCGCTCGGCCGAGCCCGGACACGGTGTCGTTGACAACAGTCGCTACCTCTTCGTGACGCGGGAGTTCGATCCGATCCGGTGAAGCGGACTCGCCGTGCAGCACGCCATCCAGCGTAGCCCCCCAGTTCATGTATTCCTTTGCGGCGTGCTCGTTCCGTGTCGCCTCCCGGCGCGTCCGTTCCGCCGCCTCCGCCTCCCGTGCTCCGAGAGCCTCTTGCTGGACGATAGTCTCCTGCGCCTTGGACGCGATACCGGCCAAGTCGTCCGGTTGGAGAGCACGGAGATCAACCAAGGCGTCCGGCTTGATTTCCGCAGCGCGCCTGTCTCTCTCGGAGCGGTACTCTTTCTCCGCGCCTTCTGCATCGGCTCGGGCGGTCGACGCATTCGCAAGCGCCGTCTCGATTTCTGCATCGGCGGAGGCGGCAGCCTCTAAAACGCCGTCACGCGCGGCTTCGGCTTCGACCTTCGTTCGGTCGAGTTCGCCGAACTCCTGTCCGAAGCGGTCTTCCTTCCCGTTCAGAGCCCGTTGGATTTCCTGTTGCTGCCCGAGAAGATGGTCGACCCGCTCCTGCTCCAGTTTCTTCAACGTATCCAGGTGCTGCCCGTAGTCGCGGCGCAGGGCATCGAGATCCTCCGATATCCGTCCGCCGGCTGCCGTGTACTCGATGTCTTCGGTCTCGCGTTCCATGTCTGCCGCCCGACTTGCCTCCTCCTTCGCGTCCTGTTCGCAAGTGCGGGCTTTGTCCTCCAGCGCGTCCCGCTTCGTCTGCCCGTCCCGTGCGCCTGCCTCGGCGACTTGCGCCGCTTGCTCGTGGCGAAGGCGCTCCAAGTGCCAATCCTCTACGCGCGACTCCCACTGCGCCTGATGCTCACTGGCGCGGCGGGCACGTTCAGAGCAGGCGTGGGACTGCTGGTCGCATTCGCGCGCCCGATCACGGCAGAGCCTGGCATCTTCCTCATCGCTCTCGATGCGCTTCGACAGTGCGTCGAGTTCGGCTCCGACCTCCTCGATGCGCGCCTCCATTTTCTCCATGGACTGCCGCATCGCGTCAAGCCGACCGTCGCCGAACCGTTCGCGCCATGCGCCCAGGTTCCGAAGCGTGGACTCCAGCCTGTCCAATCGCCCCCGTGCTACCTCAATCGATTCTCCGATTCGGGCGATATCGTCCTCGATGCGCCGTCGCAGCTCTTGTGCGGCCCCGCGGTCGTAGGCGGCTGGTTCTTCGACCGCCAGGACGAACCGGTCTCCCGGTGTCTCACCGGGTACGTCGTCGGCAATTGCCACGGTCACCGCCCGGCTCAGCGGCGGTGCGGACTGAAGCAAGCGGCGCGCCTCGTCCAGCGCTTTCCGATTGGGGACGGCAACGCCGGCGAAGCGGGCCGGGTCGGCCTCGGCGAAACGGCGAACGCCGTCGGGCGATTGCAGAATCTCGGACAGGTAGGTGGCATATGGCTGGGCGTCCGGCATGCCGGAGGCTCGAAGCCGTTCGGTGACGGCGCGTACATCCTTGTCGATGGACGCGAGTCCGGTGGCTTCGAGAGACTCGCGATCGGCTTCGAGCAGCTCTTGCTGTCGCTCGCTGTCTCGCAGCGTCGCGGCGCACTTGCCCCTGGCATTCGAAAGCACCCGGTCGACTGCCTCCGATTCGGGATCGACCTCGCTCTCGCCGGTCAGCTCGAGAATGGTCGAATCAAGGGCCAGAGAACGGCGTTTCTCCTCGCCTTCCTGGACGGTTTCCTGCAAGGATTTAATCTCGCTTGCGATGCCGGACCGCTCGGCCTTGAAATCGCCTTGGCAATCACGGTGCGCCCCGGTCGCCTCGTCCCTCTCATCGGCCTGACGGCGCAGATCGAGCGCCTCGTCCCGGACCGCCCGCGCGGCTTCCGCATGGCGGTGCGATGCCGCCTCGGCGCTTTCCCCGGATACGAGAACCCCCTCCTCCTCCAGCCGAGCCCGAAAGTCCCGCGAGTGGCCGAGGTCCACGTCGATGCCGGCTATCTTCCGCCGCTCCGCCTGGGCACTTTCGTCGTCGGCCGTTCGCTGTTCTTCGGCCTCGCGTGCCGCCGCCATCGCTTGGGCGGCGTCAGCCGTCAGGGACTGTTGTCGCTCGCGCATCGCTGCGGCGCGTCGGTTGAGCGTCGCTTCGAGGTCAGCGCCCATGCCCCGCAGCACGTCGCGACGCGGTTCGAGGTCCGCATGCTCCGCATCGATCGCCTCTCGAAGCGACTCGCTTCGCGCGCGGTCGTCGAGGATCTCCCGCATCGACACCGCACCCTGGAGGAGATTTGCTCGCGACTTGGCTTGCGCCAGCTCCTCCTCGCGCGTCGCGGCCAAAGCCTTGGCGGCCTCGTGTCGGCCGCGAGCCATCTCGACCTGTGCGGAAGCGAACCGGACTCGCGCCTCCCTGCACGCAGCCTCGGCTTGATCTGCGGCTGCGTTGTGGGTGCCGGCCCTTTCGGAAAGTGCAGCGGCCTGCTGCGAGGCCTGAGCTCCATGCTCCTCCAGCGCCGCCTTGAGGCCGGCGGCATTGCCAAGGCGCTGCGAGAAGTCCTCCTGCGCTGCCTTTGCCTCACAGGCGATTTCCACGAACGGCGCGAATCGTTCCTTCAACTGGCGAATCGCGTCCCGGCGCCCTTGCAGACGTGGCAAGTCCGCGAGCTTGCCGACATGCTTGGCGAGCACCGCCCGCACCGGGCCGGCCTCCGCCTCCGGCACGGTCATCGCCAGAAACTTCCGAACGAACTCAGACTCGCTCCGGAAGTTCAGGAAGTCCTCGATGCCGCCCTCGCTTCGGTTGAACTCAACCTGGGCCGCGAGCAGCTCGGTGTCGATCTTCTCTTCAGCGAGCTTGCGCTTCCAATCCGACTGCTTGTCGAAGTTCTGAAAGTTGCCGGGGTGGTTCGAACGCATCGTGTGGAGCCAGCCCTGCACATTCTGATGCCCGTTGAGCCGGCCCTGCGCTTCGAATCCCGGGAGACCGGGGGCCGGGATGTCGTCGAGTGCGAGACCGGGCGCGCTTCGGAACGCGAAGAAGTGTCGGTCGAGCTCTCGCTGCCGTCCCTCCCCCCGCGGAACCACCAGTTGGCCCGTGACCAGGCGTTGCGCGTCCAGAAAGCTCGTCTGACCGCCCGAGAGGTCCCATTCCACGAGAATGAACGCAGGTACGTCGCCGAAATAGTCGCCGAACTTCTGGTTTGGTCGGATCAGGGTCTTCAGGAACCGCCTTTCACTGGGATCGAAGCAGCTCAGCACCAAGGCCAGAAAGGACGTCTTCCCCCCGGTGTTCTCCAGGCTGAACACCGTGTGCCTGGGCTTTCCGGTCCGGGGATCGGCAAGCTCGATCGTGGTCCCGGGGTAGTAGGCCTCGTGCCAGCCGCAGTCGGAGAGGTGGATGCGCGTGATGTACCGCATTCATCCTCTCCCGTGATCGAGGAAGCCGGGCAGGACGGAGGCGCAACGTTCGAACAGCTCGTTGGCGGCAAGCTCACGCACCTGCAGCCTGTAGCGTGGTGTAGGGATATAGGTCTCGCCTTCCGCGGTATCGAGGGTCTGCACCATCCCGTGCTCCTCGAGCTGGTTGAGAACGAGCTTGACCATGCCCGCGAGCGAGCTCAGCGTGGCACGCTGGCTGCCGTCGGGTCTGGCCACCGGCAGGCGGGCGAGCTCGCGCCAAGCCTCTGCCAGCCCCGCCTCCGCCAGATCGGGGTCGTCCCCCGCTTCGGCCTCCAGGCGCCCGCAGTGGTCGCTAAGCACCGCCGCAACCCTCGCCGGCGTGGCGGAGACCTCCGCGAAGTCGTCCTGCGCCCCGGTCAGGACGGCAGCGGTCGGAAAGAACGTCGCCGCAATCGCGATATGAACGAGAGCGAGCGCGCCGCGCGGCATCTCCCCGAGACCCTGGCGAAGGTCCGTGAGCGTAGCGGCGAACACACTTTCGGGGCCTGACGGTGCGAGAACGATCGCGTGGTCGAGAACATCGATGACTCTGAGACCGAGCATTGGCGCGAGGTCGTCCACGAGTTGCCGGAACTCGGGATCGGCACGCCAGTGCGCCAGCAGTTGCCCATAGTCGACGTCGCCGCGCAGCGCGGAAGCTCGAGGGGACAGACCCTTGTTGAGGAGAAGAACGGCTTTCTGTGCCTCGCTCAGATGTGTCAGGTCCGCCATCGCTCTGCATCCTTGGCGAGCACCAGATTGTCACCAGCGGCGCGCTTGTGCTCGAGCGTCCCGTCGATCGAAGCGATGACCCCAAGAGGATCGTCCTGAGGACACCAAGACCGCAGCATCAGAAACAGCACGCAGCGCAGGGTGGACTCCGCGAGACCTTGTCGTTCGGCGGCGCCGATTGCCGATGCCATGTCCAGGCGAATGCGCGTCGAGATCTCCCGGGCCAGCCACTCCTGTGCTTCTCCAATCTCGTCGGCGTCAAATTCGGGCGGCACGCGCTCGATCCCCACGAGATCGTGCTCATCGTGCTCACCGGCGGGGTCGCGGCGGAACCGAGGCTGGGTGACGCTCTCGAGCAACATCGCCAGATCGAAAAGCCGCGGCGGCGTGGGGGCTGCGAAGACGATCCCGACCTCGTCGCTCATTCCGGATACCGCTCTCATCTGCGAGGCAAGCAGAGGAAGGAGAATTCGCTCCTCGAGATCGGGCACGTTTTGCGTACGGCGCGCCCGGAACGCGTTCACCTGAATCCGGCGGAATTCTTCCGACGCGGTCATGACGCGTTCGAAAAGGGCTGCATGACGCTGGCGGCATTCGTCGATCGTGTTCTTGAGATCGACGAGGTGATCCCGCGTGTCGCCGCGTGCATTCGCGATATGCTCCCGGACCGATTCGATGATTGCGGTTTCGTGCTTGCGACGTTCGCTCAGATGCGCGCGGGCTTCGTCGAGCTCGGGCAGCACCTTCTCGCTCCAGACAATGCGGTCGGCGTCGCGCCGGACCTCAAACAGCCGGTCTTCTATGAACTGCTGATAGTGGATAGAGCGCATGCGGGCGCGCTGGGCCAGGGTCCGCGCATCCTTGAATCGGCCGCGTTCGACCGCCTTTCGGATCATGATCGCCTCAGCTTCCTGCGCGAACTCGGGCGCCACATCGAGCATCGCGAGCGTCAGGATCTGTGCCCCGCGGGCTAGCTTGAACCTGACTGATCCGTCGGCGGCGAAGGACAGGGCCAACAGCTGGAAGTCGTGAAACGAATAGCCGTCGCGGCCGGCGTCGTAGTACTCGACGCGGAACGCCTTGTGCCCGTCCCGGGCGTTGGCGAGATAGTCGAGAACCACCTGCCCGACCTTGCGGCTCTGTTCGTCCGTCAGACTCGGCTTCACCCGCGCCGCTTCGGCGGCGACATGCTCGACGACTTCGCCCGGCGATGCACCCGACTCGACCGCTGAACGTTCCATGACGAAATCGATCGCGCTCAGCGCCAGATACTGGACATCCAGGCGGTCGGCGATCGTCGGATCGTCCTTGAAAATTACACGTCGATCGATGGATAGTCGCGCGACCGGCTCGGCCAGCAACAGATTGCGCTGTTGACTCGTCAGGGACTCGCGGAAATTGTCGTCGGACATGTTCACGAGAGGGATAACGAAGGCCGTGCTGTCACCAGAGCCGCCAGCTTTCCTGCTGGATCGGATTTCGCTTGTTCCGCGAGGGCGCGGTATCCGCGATGGAGTGTTGTCAAAAACTCATCGATTGGACCCGATCTGCGCATGTCAGCTGGACGCAGAGAGTAGGACGGTCGCCCCTCTGCCGCCACGTGTTCCAAGACGGCAGCCAATCGTTCGATCCATGCTGCTTCCTTGAAGTTTGGGTATGTCACCCTTCTCTTCATCTCTCTGAATCTTGGACATAAGGCCAACGCCGGTCATTTCACCGCCGTGAATGGGCACAACTGTGCTCCGTCCATCAGGGTGCTTCATAATCGCGTGACTCCCTCGTTGCCTAACAAGCGCGAAACCAACCTTTCGCAGAGGTCGGACCCATGGGCACCCGTTGGGTCGATTTGGGTCATTGAGAGGCTGGGTGCATTCGCGTTGGGCCTATAGTTCCTTTAATTCAGGCCATTTAATTTTGTTTTGGCTCGACGAATCGTGAAGTATTAATCCGCCTTGTGCTGCAATCTGTTCGAGGGTTAAGCCTGTTATCACCGGTGCAATGTGCTGTATCAAGTCTCCATACATGGATTCAGCGACAATTTTTGTTCCATGTTCTACAGAAATTCTTTTGGGAACCCAAAGCTCATTATGCATCTGTCTGAGGTTTTTGGCGGCTTCAGACGATAAGCTGAATGTCTCTTGGGTATCAGTAATTTTGCGATCAATCACGATCCACGGATTTTCAGAACGCCACTTGGGAGGCTCCGGAGACTCGAACAGAAGCATAGCCCGTTCTGTGAGGGCCTTATACTCTTTTACCTCATGTCCCTTTAATCCATAAGTGATTCCAAACCTGACAGCGAGATCTGCCTCAATTTTGGTAATAGGGGCATGCATCCCTTCAATATGAAGTCCCATTTGGTCGAAGAGGTTCTTGATGCGCGTGCTGTCGATATTTTCCGTGCCAACAATATCAATAAAGCTGAGAACTGAATTTCCTCCCGGTACTAAGTCCACAGATTCAGCGATGAGTTTTCCTGGATTCTTATTGGTAATCAAATCAATGACTTGATCGTCGAATGGCGTATGGGGAAAGTCATGCGCTTTGTGACGATGGAGGAAAGCATCGATGCCGACCTCGACGTCATTGCCTTTTATTCGTCGAACTCTATGAGCGGTGAGATACATTAGGCCACCTCCTTAAGAGTACGAATCGGTATGCTGGAATTGGAACCTCTTTGAATGTCTCCATCAATCCAATAGCTATGCTGCGATAATGAAGGCAATAAGAACAAGTATATTTGATGCTGAAGCTCATGTAGTTCTTCCGCGATCTCTTGAGGCGGATTCTGATTGAGGGCTTTTTTTACAATCTCACCGGCCTTTTTAGGCTGATTGCAGTCTAATGCCAACGTTCCAGCACTGCGGTGCAACACCGAGTAAGTTGGTTCGATTCGTCCCCCTAATTCTTCTAATTGAGCGATCGCCTCAAGTTCATATTCCATTGCTTGAACAAAAAAATTGTGTGCTTGTTCTCGCCGGCCTTGTATGCGTGCCACAAAAGCGCGTTCGGCAAAATCCATGGCCTTATTGTGGGAATCGCGAACATTCATTTTTCCTGCACCTCAGCATGGGGTTGTCCAAACTCAACTACGATTACGTACGCTGGAAAAGACCCGTCAGACCGGTCTGTCTGTTTTAGCTTCTGTCTCATTCTTTCTTGCACATCGCTATCGCTGCCCTTGCGGATCCCCGATATTTCCAGCCGAGCTTCGTGCTGAAAGGGCTCGTCTACCCCTTCGCCCATCCAATAATCGAAACCAGTACCTTTCCGCGAACGCTCAATCACTGTGTAACCGATCTCCTTGTGTGCTAGCAAAACCGCGATACCTATCGCGCCATGTTCGGTGGCAACCTCATGGTCATTCCAACACCTACGGATTTGCTCAGTAATTGGAGGCCATGCCAAGGGATAGCGTCTGTTACTGTATCCTCGGACGCGAAGTTGGACACCTTGCGCGTGATTCTGTGATTCCAAGCATACGCCTCCGGCCTCTGCCAGCGCCATGCCGAAGTTCGGTGTGATAGCCGGGAGGCCTTTGCCAAGACAATTTAAATCTATCATAATGTAGATTACAATTCCTAAGATAGTGCTTCATTGGGAAGAATTACGGGTTTTCCCGTTTCTGGACAAGGGATTCCGGGTCGGGAAATGGCGCAGGTTCGGCTAACTGCTTACTGAAGCCGCAAGTCCTCCGACACCTCGGCAAGCAGATCGTTGATCTTCTCCACCGCCTCCGGGCTGGGGGCGGTCTCTCCTCCTACCTCGATGCGGACCGTAAACCTGAGCTCATTTCCAACGGCCGCCTTTAACAGCTCCGGCACCTGATCGGCCAGGTCCTGGACCCGGTCGGCTTCCAGGACCGCCTCTGCACGGGGCGAAGTCCGGGACCCGCTTCCCGCCCCGTAGAGAGGTGGCTCCTTTTCCCGAGTCCCGTCGGCAGGGACCTGAAGAATCACGTGCTGGGCGCCGGCAAGGTCGCACGGCCATTCCGCGCTGTCCGGGGTCGGCTCGATCCAGCGCGCTCGGATGGCCGATCCGATGGCGGACCGCACCGTGGTCCAGGGCAGATTGGCGCCCAGCTTTGCCGAGAGGGCGGTGGCAAGGGCGAGGGCGTTGGCCTTGCCATCCTTCCAGGCGTCGGGGATCGACTCGGCCATCAACTCGGCAACCTCGATCGGTTCAGGCCGCGGCCTGAGTTTCGCGGCACTGGTGAGGATTCCCGCCGGCACGGGCTCGTCGAGAATCGAGGCGGGACCGCTCGTCAACCACACGAGTCCCTGCTCGACGGCCTGCGAGATGGCCTCTTCCAGGTGAGCCGGCTCGCATTTCGGGATGACCAGAATCTCCTCATACCCCTCCCGCGGCAGGCTCACGGTGTGTCCGCCGCCGAAGTAGTCGAAGACCTCCTGCACACCGACCTCCTCGGACGGCCACAGCCCAGGGAGCTTCTCGTGCACGAGGAGGTCCGGGGCGATCCCGCTCAACTCGGCTGCTTCGGGAAGCAGCACCTCCAGGGCCGGGTCCTGCAGGGCCGTCTCGTCCACGTCCGTGCGCCAGAAGGTTCGGGCGGTGCGGTCCGGGCGTACGAGCCGCGCCACCCAGGTTCCCTGCCGGACTCCGTCCACGACCGTGTCCAGGACCTCTTTCGGCCGCAGCATCTTGGGCAGCTTGGGAAACTGCGCGAAGGCGCCCACCAGGTCCTTGACGCGGCGGGAATCCTCCCCTTCGCGCCACAAGTCGTAGGGACCGCCCGGCACCATCGCCTCCGAGCTGACGGCGGTCTCCTGGATACGCGCCCGCTGGTCCGCCTTGATGATCGTGAACAGAGGCTCTCCGGTGACTACGACCTTGAAGGCGTGAACGGTGTTGTTCTCGTCGACGGTGACGACCACGGAGTACGCCTGCCGGACAGCCTCCGGGATGCGTCTCCTCGCGGACTCCGTCTCTGTGGCGAGCATCTGCTCGCGGAGCGGATCGATGGGCTGATCCTTGAGCTGCTCGCGGACCTCCACCCACCCGAGGTACTCCCGGACCCGCGTGCGCACCGCCTCGAGACCGTCCCGGGAAGGCACGGCCAGGACCACGGCGTTGCGGTAGACCCGGGGATGATCCCGGGAGGTCCTCTCCTCGAGGAAGCGCTTGGCCGGAGCGCTCGGCTTGCCGGACTCGGAGGCCGCCTGCGGCCCGAGGACGGCGTAGTGGAAGTCGCCGTCGTCGCCGATATCGCTCGGTCTCTCCGGCAGGTTGTGCACCTTGGCGCCGGCCGCGGAGGCGCCGGAGGTGAGGGCCCTCTCCTTGTCGACGGCGTCGATGAGCTGCGATTCGACGAGTGTGGACGGCACCCGGTTGCTGCAGGCCTCGTGGTGCATCTGGCGCAGGTTGGGGCGGTTGCCCAGCCGCCACGCCCTCGGCAGTTCCCCCTCCGAGCCGGTCTCACCGGTGGCGATCTCCGCCTCGTCCAGGAACCATGACTGCTCCGTCCAGCGCCGCAGGGCCTTCTCCAACTCGATCCTGTCCGGATGGCCCGCTCCGAGCAGCACCATCAGGTCCCGGGTCAGCGCCTTGTGGCCGATGGGCTGGGAGCTCAGGAAGACCGAGACCACGGCCTGCTCCGTCTCCCGGTGTGCCAGGCCGGCCGCCTCGTCCTGGATCGTGCGCGCCTTTTCGAGCTCGCCTTCGAGAATGGGCCGCCACTCCTGGGGTCGGCCGGTATCCGTGTCGACGCTGGCAATGGAAGCAAGCTCGCCCGCGGCCTCGGCCAGGCCATCCTTTCCCGGCTCGTGCAGAAAGACGTTGGGCCCCACGAGCGGGCTGGTGTCCCACCCGGCGGCATCGCGCAAGGCGATGGCGAAGGTGCGCAGGATGCCACGGGTGCGCTGGAAGCCGTCGAGCTGGGTCCAGCGGGTGTAGAAGACCTCCGTGAGATCCGGGTGGAAGGGATAGCTGTTCAGGTAGCGCTCCTCGGCGATGGCCCGCTCCTTCCCGGTCTGGTCGTCGAGGGCGGCGATACTGCCCACCGCCGAAGCCACATGCGGGCGGAAGACGCTCTGGTCCCGAATCGATTCGGGCGTGAAGAAGCGGCGCCGCAGGACCTCGGCCACGTCCTCCTTGCTCACCGGACTGGCGTCTTCCTCCATCTGGCGGCCGAAGACCTCGGAGACATCGCGCAGCAGCTCCTGGCCGAGGTCGTCATGCTTCCTCGGGTCGGAGGCGAGCAGCGAGGCCACCATGGCGCAGCGGTCCACCTTGACCACCGCCTGCGTGAGGTACTGGAAGAAACTGACCAGACGCCCGCGTGATTCCTGCGAAGCCTCGGCCAGCACCCGCAGATACATCAGCACCTCGTCGAGCAGTACCAGCGTCGAGAGTCCGTCTCTCTGCGGCCTGGACAGCAGCTCCACCACCAGCGGCTCAGCGGGCGGGGTGTCGCGCTCGGCGTCCGCGCCGTCGGCGTGGATGAGCCGCAGGCCGTCCGGCCCCGCCAACTGAAAGGCGAGGATGCTCCACGGGTGCTTGAGCATCCTGACCTCGCCATCCGGCCCCGGTGTCTCGACACCCTTCTCCAGGTCGATCTTGTCGAAGCACAGGGCCGCGATACGGGCTTGCGGAGGCCTGAATCCGATGTGCGCCTCGAATTCCTGCACGGCCGGCAGAACGGGCAGCGCCGCAGGATCGTGGACCAGGTGCCTGAGCGCGATGAGCGTGTGAGTCTTGCCGCCGCCGTAGTTGACGGAAAGCTTGCGGTAGGCCTTGTCGCTGCGGCCGGCGAGACGGTGGCAGACGTCCTTGACCAGCTCCCGCAGGTTCAGGGTGGGGAAGGTGAGGGCGAAGAACTCCTCGGGTTGCTCGTACACCGGCCGCTGGCCCTTCTGCATGACCACGTCATAGAGGTCGGCAGCGAAGACGGCCAGCGACAGCTCCCCCGTCTTCAGGTCGTCGCGCAGCTGCACGACCTCGTGCCAGGGTTTCCGGGATGATCTGGTCGTCATGTCGTCCCCTTGGAAGGATCTCGCTCGCTCATGTGATCAAGTCCTTTGGAAGACAGCTCGAGATAGGACTCCAGTTGCCACCGCTCGACCGTGGGGTAATCCTGGAGAAACTCCTCGATGGAGTGCCCACCCTTGAGGTAAGCCACCAAGCTGTCTACCGGGACGCGCGTGCCGGCAAACACCAGATCGCCACTATGGACTTCTGGATCACGCCGGACAACCTTCTCCAGCGAGATTTCCCTGCGCACCGAGGTTCCCATCTCCACTCCTCCTCTCTGAGGTAAGCTCCCTGAGTTTCTCCCTGAAGTATCGAAAACTCGGAGATGCGTTTTTCTCCACGTCCAACTCCGGGACGATTCTCTCCGCCCAAGTTGACTTTTCCGGTCTCGGGTTGCAGTGCTCCAGGACTCCAAGGAGTTCTTGGCGAAAGGTCCTCCGGCATCTGTCATCCAAGTCACAAACCACGATGACCACAGCGCGGTAGCTGGCGCCATACCCGGCAAAGGTCTTCCCATATCCCCGGAGCAACCTCGGAAGCTGGTCGAGCAGGAGGCGCTTCGTCGCCTCAGTGCCACCCGTCAACCCCCTTGGAATGCGCCCGACCCCCTTGTACGCATGAACCCGAAAGGTGTGCTGATCGTCCACGATCTTCGGAACCAAGATGTCCAGCGCTCGCTTGCCCGAAGTATCTTCGACGAGGATCTCGAAGTGCACTCTGATCACCTGGCGTCGAGGTACTCGCTGAACCAAAGACCGCCCAACGGCAATCCTTCCTCGACCATGTTGTTCACAGTCGGATCGTCGCTGGCTCGTCGAATCTTTGAAAGACCATCCTCACCCTTCTCCAGAATCCAGACCTCCTCCGGGGAGAGTGCGTCCACGAAGTACGGCTGGTGGGTCGTAACGAAGACCTGCGAGCCCTTGCTCCCGGTCGCATGTTCCCGGAATTCGTTGGCCAGGGTCTCCAGCAGCTTGTGATAGAGGCCGTTCTCCGGCTCCTCGATGCACAGAAACGGGGCCGGCGCCGGATCTTGGAGCAGCAGCAGGTAGGCGAATACCTTGAGCGTTCCATCGGATACTTGCTGGGCATAGAAGGGATCCTGAAAGCTCCTGTCGTTGAACCGTAGCAGCAGCCGGCCGTCATTGGTTCTTTCCGTGTCGATCTGATCTATGCCCGGTATCCTGCCGGCTATCTGTTTCAAGATGGCCCCGAAGCGTTGCGGCTGCTCACGCTCCATGAATTGCACGATGTTGCCGAGATTGTCCCCTTGACTATTCAGATGTCTCTGAGGACCGGCCAGCGGCAGGCTCCGAGCCGCGGCCGGGGTGAAGTAACTGAGGTACCATCCTTCGATAAAGTGGCGGAATGCGGAGATTCGCGGATGTTGCTTCAAGGCGCCGACCGTAGCAATGCCAAGCCTGTGGCGGTCTTCCAACTCGATCTGTTCGGTCTCGTTGGGCTCCTCCTTCCTGATCAGTTTTATCAACTCTTCCACCTTCGATCGCTTCTTCTCGATATCGTCCTCCGCGATTGCTTCGTCCACCAAGCCCTTCATGTGGATGTCCCTCGCTTCATACCCTTCCTCTCCCTTCCATGCCACACCCCGGCCGTCTTTCAGCCACAGGAAGGAAAACGGTCGGCCACGGCTCTGATTTCTCCTTCTCTGCCTGAGACGTTCCCGCGATACATAGGGACGCTCCGACTCGTCTGCTTCAATGGCGATCTCATAGGTAATCGGACGGGCCTTTCCATGCTCCCGGTAGTACACCTCGAACTCGATGGCCCCCGTCTCTCCCTGGGTCCGCATTCTCTCGAAGCCGCCGCGACCCCGGGCGTCGCAAGCCTCTTCGACACCGAGTTTCAGGGCGTCGGCGAGGAATCCGAATGCATCGAACAGAACACTTTTCCCTACTCCGTTCTTGCCGATCACCGCCGTCATGGGAGTGAGAGGTGGGATCTCCCTTTGGTTCCACAAGCGGCCCAATGTCACATCCTTGAGCAGCTTGAAGTTCCTTACTCGAAACCCTTCTATCTTGGTCATTTCTTCAGTCCTCCCGGCAGGTTGCCCGCTCCTCCGCCCACTGGATTACAGCCTCGGCGATCTCTATCGCATCCCGGTACGCCTCTTCGGACACAGGCTGGTCAACGCCTGGATAGCGCGTGTCCACGGCATAGGGGGTGAGTCCCACAGCGCGGCGAATCCTGTCCGGGACATCCTCACCATTCTCTTCAAGCATCGAGAGCAGAAGGGCCAGGTTGTGCACGTAAGGGAAATCGATGTTGCGCAAGATCATCACGGCCTTGACGGCCTTCTCGGCGGCTTGCTGCGCCTGAAAGCACAGGTCCTCCAAGTAGGCACCGGGGACGCGGTTCCCCGCCATCGCGAGATTGCTTCTGGCGCGGTTCAGCCACTCGCGAGGATCATCCGGAGGAAACCGCTCAGGTGGACTCATAGACCACCCTTCCTTCCTGCAGCGCCGGCTTGATGACCAACGCATGGCTATCCTTGTAGCGCTCTACGTCCGACGGCGTGACCAGGATCGCATCGACCGCGACCCGAACGCCGTACAACTTCTCGTAGATCCGGACCCTGAGATTCGCGTCTCCTCCCTCCTTGATGATGAGAAGATCCACGTCGCTGTTCGGGGTCATGGCGCCCCGGGCAGCGGACCCGAAGAGGACGATGCGCTCCGGCTGCGCCACCTCCACGATGCGCCGGATGATGTCATCCAGGGTGTTCTGATCAAGCATTGGTGGTCTCCTCATGTGACGCCGGCAGCGGTCCCCAGACGCCCGGCAAGGGCATCGAAATCCTCGGGACACTTCTGCCGAATCGCATCGATCCGGCGCGATGCCTCTTCTCCCAGAGGCTTACGGCCACCGCCGGGCGCGTCTGACAAGCCGCGTTCGACGACAAGCCGGTCGAAGTACTCCTCCTTGACTTGGATCTCCGCGCGCACCTCCGCCCAAGTCCAATCATCCGGCAACCTCAGGCCCGCAAGGACCCAGGTCTCGATTTCCTCCCAGGCATTCTCGGCCAGGAAGGCCCGATCGCTGCCGAATTGCACCTCGAGACGGTCGAGGCTCTGGCGACGATTCGTGTCGCCGTCACGATCAATGATCAGGATGAAGATATCCGTCATTCCCCCATGCTTTCTGACCACCTCTGCCATGCGTTCCGACTTCAGCGCTTCCCGGAAGCCACCGAGTAGGGGATCACGGCAAACCTCAACCTGCACATGCCGCCTACCAATAGATCGAAAGAGCCTTGAGAAAAGAGGTTTCAGAATGTACTGATCCTTGCGGAAATCCTCGGGGATGATGAGGACGTTCACTCGCCGTCTCCCTCCGCTTCCTCGTAGTTTTCGGTGAAGGCCAGGGCGGTCTCCATCCAGCCTTCCATAAGCAGCCCTCCCAACCCGCTCCCGGACTTCCGCAGTTGTCTTGCGTTGGGCAGTTCGGCAACCAGGCGAATGATGGCATCGTCCGAGTCTTCCAACCGGCAAACGATGGACATGTCCTCGAAGGTGGTGTCGTTGACAAGAGTCAGCAGATCCGGCGCATGGGTGGTGGTGATCATCTGAACTCCTCCCTTTGCGGCCTGCTTTTCGATCAGTTCCAGCAAGAGCGACTGGCGCGCCGGGTGAATTCCGGTGTCGATCTCCTCGAAGAAGTACAATCCATTGGACCTCTTGCCGAGCAGCAGGGCCAGCAGGGCGAGGAACCGGAGGGTGCCGTCCGAGGCGCTATAGGCGGATACCGTTCTCTCGTTGCCCTCCAGGATTTGGAGATGGACTCGACCGCTGGGGTCATGTGGAAATCTTAGATCCCTTACATCCATGGGGGTGAGTTCTCGCAGCCACGCCGTCAGGACATCCTTACGTTCGGCATCCGAGCAGAGGGCTTTGAGCACCACGGCCAAGTTCTCGCCTGAGTCTCCCAGGACAGTGTGACCAGGAAGGGCCGGCTCCCGCATGCGCTCCGGGGACAACTCCAGAAAGCGCATGCCGGCGAAGATGGCCATCGTCTGTAGAATGTGTGGATCCAGAAACTCCTTGCTGGGCTGGGATATCGATATGGGTTCACCCATTGTCTCCACCATAGAGTCGAGTTCCTTTTGGAAGGTAGGATCTCTCTCTCTGATCGATAGGAAGATTCTGTAAAGCAGGGGATAGCCATCCGCCGGCGTTGGTACGGAAGCAGCTCGATCGGGATTGCTGTTAACGGTGAAAGACCGGTGCTCCTTCGCATATCCCGGCTTGATTCTTCCGGTAAGTTTCTCTCGTGCAATCCGGAACTCATTGTTCTCTCTTTCGTATCCAACTTCGATCAAATAGCATACGTCTGCGGCCTTCAATTGGATGCCCACCTCAATTGAGAACCCGGATTGTCCGAACCTGACAATCTCATTCGCTGCTCCCCGGATCGGCTCCCACGCCCGCTGACCGCCGGGGCCGTACTTGCCGCCGATGATCTCCGCCAGCGTATAGCCCCGGCCGATGCCGTGCAGGAAGCGGAAGGCATCGCGGATGTTGCTTTTGCCGCTGGCATTCGCGCCCACGATTACGGTGAATGGGCCGACGCGCAGGGTCTCGTCGGCGAAGTTCTTGAAGTTCACGAGTCGAATCGAGGTAATCATCGAACTTCCTCCGGTTATCGCTCGGCTCCTCCGAACTGAAGCTGCCTCTGTCGCCGTGCCTGGACGCCGCCGCGGCCGGCCGCGTGGTTGCTCACCGACTCGAGAATTGAGCGCTCTTCCGAGCCTTCGTCAGCCAGCTCGATGAGCGCCTGCAGGATCCGGTTGAACAGGGCATTGCGGGGCAGGCCGCGGGTATCGAGGTAGTCATTCACCTTCACCTGGTCCCCGGCGCGCCAGAGGTGCATGAGCTTGTGCACCTGGTCGATGAGGGGCGCTGGCCGTCCCCCCTGGCCCTCCAGGCCGAGGTTGCGGCCCTTTCTCCGATGCCAGGGCTTCAACTTCACCTTGGCGCCGCCGCCCGTCTCCTCTGCCTCTTCGGGCGCGTCCTCCTCCTCCTCGACTTCGTCCACGGCTCCCCTCTTGCCCGGCTGGGTCAGAAGGTCGTGCTGGTTGACCAGGGCGGAGTCGGAGAGGTTGCAGGACAGAGCGTAGAGGATGCAGCCTCCCACCGGAGCTTCCCCCATGCCGAAGTCGTTGCGGTGGAGCAGGTAGTAGGTGGTGACGTCGTCAAGGCCGGTCTCGGACTCCTGCCCATCGGCCTGCGGTGCGGCGTCATCCTGGATCAGCACGCGGCCGACCACGAAGTCGACGACCATGCGCCGCACTTGGCGCAGGAACTCGGACACGGCCATCTGCTCGCCCGGGGAGTTCGCCTTCTTGACCACGGGATACTTGCTGAAGGCTTCGAGGGCCGGGCCGGTGGCGGCCCACACGAAGTCGGGGCCTCGGATCCCGGCGTCCCAGAAGTCTCGCAGTTGTTGGGTGATGTTCTGGCGCATTTCCTCTAGAACCTTGTTGTCCCAGCCGGGGCGTGTGGCGGACCGTTTCTTGCAGACGATCCAGACCGAGGATGACAGGGCAGCAGAGGCCATGGCGCGAGTCCTGGAACTTCTCTCTGTCTGGATTGGCCAAGAGCCATCGACGACGAAGCCGGCCCGAATCAGGGCGGCGACCAGGGTCTCCCAAGCCTCGGGTTGCTTGTTGGCAAACACGATCACGAGCCGTCCGTCCGGGCGCAACGCCGCATGACAAGAGCGGAAGCAGCGGGCCATGCCGTCTTCATAGTTCTGTTTGGAACGCTCCCTGTCGCCGCCGAACCTGCCGGCGTCGTCTATGAGTTCGCCGTCGCCGCTTTCATGATCCCATTTGGGACCGAGGGTTTCGGAGAAGACAGACTCGACCTCGGCGGACAATCCCGGAACCGAGCGCCTCAGCCATACATGAAAGAAGTCCATCAGGTCGGAGTAGGGGATGGCGTCGTAGTAAGGAGGGTCGGTCAGAATCAGATCGACACTATCAGTGGGACCGACAATGGCTGACCCACAGACGCTCTTGCCGCCTCGGGCAGCATCGACATTTCCCTGGAGATGCTGGCAGACCTTGAAGACCCAATCAACTGCGCCGCAATAGTTTCCAGAGCTATCTGATAGTGGATTTGGTTCGGAAAAATCCCAGACTATGGGCAGAGCAAATCGCCCAAACGTATTTCTGATTACTTCTCTACCGTTGTTCCAAGAACAGATCGCGCTGGAATAGTCAGCGAGCCGGTCGTTGACGAGGGCGAGATTCGCAATCAACGCCTCGCGCCAATCCTCCGGCCAGTCGTCGAGTTCGTGCATCAGGCTTCGAAGGTTCCGAACGAACGTCCCAAGCGCCAACAGCTGCCGATTCGTAAACAGCTTCCGCCAGGTGTCGAAGCCATAGCCGTCCACCGAGAAAGCGCGCGATGCACCGATCCCCGCCTTCGGCGTCTGCTCCTCCGGCAACCCGAACGGAATCTCCGCGTAGAGCGCCTGCAGCCGGTCCTCGGTCACCTCCGTCACGGCCCGCTCGTGCTCCGTGGGCAGGCGGTATTCTTTCCCTCTCTGCCCATCCACGACCACAGAGGTCATCACCGCACCCAACCTTCCGGCTCGACCTTCCAAGCGGATGTCCTCCATGGTCGCAATGGCACCGCAGCAGGGGCAGGAGGCGCCAGTCCGCGACATGGTGCCCTCGCCGAGGCGCCGGTCGTGCTCCCGCCGCTGCGCCCCGTTGCCTCCGTTCTGCGGCACGTCGCTCTGCACGCCGAAGACCACGCCGCTCCGGTCGGCGTTCGGCTCCATGGTAAGCAGCACCCGCTTCCGGTCCTTTCTGCACAGCCAGCGGGTCTTGAGCAGGGGCAACTCCGCCCGACACTGCTTGCAGGCCACGGTGCGCGCCCAGAGATAGGCCACCGTCGGTTTGGCGACCCAGCGCGGATTGCGCGGGTCCTTGAGGTAGCCCTCGTCGAACTCCACGTTGAGTGGGTCCACCTGGGGCACGCCCTCTTGGTCAACCTCCAGCAGCCGCATCGGCCGGGGCTCGAAGTCCCGCCCCGGCTTCAGGGGCTCAAACTCGGCATAGGTGGGGTAGCACGAAGCCAGTTCTCTGCGCGCCATGGCCAGCACCCACCGGCCCCAGGCGCGCACGTGCCAGGCGAGGTCCGCTTCGATGATTGGGTCGCCCCCGGGCAGAGCGTCAAGCTGGACGTCGAGGCGGTCGCCGTGTCCGAGGCGATCAAGCAGCCTCCGCAGCCGGGCGCCCCTGATGCCCTTGGCCTTCAGGAAGGCCTCCATGAACTCCCGGTCCTTCAGCGCGAACCCGGGCAACGGCCGGGTCTGGCCGGCCAGCCTCTGGGGGTACTCGAGGGTGCACTTGAGGATGAACCAGGCCACCGGGTTGATGTCCATGGCCGTCACCTCGCACCCGAGACGCATAGCTTCGAGCGGAATCGCACCGCCGCCCGCGAAGGGGTCGAGGACCTTTGGCGCCCTGCCGCCGTAGGCCTTGCGGATCTCGGTGCGGAACCACTCCAAGTCCGGGCCTTTCTCCCGGCCCCAGTGGAGGATGCCGCCGTCCGTTTCCTCCTTCACACGCTCGACCACGCGGCCGTTCACGCGCTTGCGCTCGGTCCTCTCGATGACCCGCCCTGCCATCCGTTCAAGGACCGCCTTGCGCTCCTCGGGCTTTCCTGGGTCGGGTAGAAGGGTCGCGATCAGCGCCGCCCGGCAGGCAGCCAGCGGCCTGCGCGCCGGCCAGATGTGCAGGGTGGAAATGTGGCCGTGGCGCACGTTTTTCTCGTGCACGGAGTCGAGGGAGACCTGCTTCAGGGGGAAGGCGACTTCGATGAGGCGTTTGTCTTCGGCCAGCATAGTTGTCAGCGAAATGCGCTTGAAATGGACCTCAGGCTTCTCAATTGGATTTCTTCGCCGGCGGCGATTGACCAGTGCCTCCTTTAGGTGGTCTAGGCTGTTGTTGAGGGGATTGTCCGCTCTGAGGCGATGGGACACGCTTTCCGGGCTGGTACCCTTCTTCAAGCGGCCGATAACCTCGCTGTGCAGCGTCCGCGGAACTACGGTCCTTCTTTGCCATCGTGCTCCTCCTCCGGGTTGAAGAACTCAATCAGATCGTACTGATCTCTTCGTACTATTGCTCCACCTGAGCCCTCAATGGGCTCCCCAAATTTCCCGTTTTCGTCCACATGGTAAACAGTTTCGAGAAAAATATCACCCTCTCTTGGAAAGGATGTCGCATAGGACTGCGAACCGTAGAATCCACCAAGCCTAGAGCCGTTTCTAAGTTGCACCAGGACAAAAACAGGTATCCTTCGGTCAAAGAAGTAGTCCCACGCAGTCGGGTACGGTAACTGGATCTTTGAGGCCAACCACTTCCAGCCTAATAGATACCTGAACAAGAACGGCCAGAGGCTCGGTAGCACAAGCAAGACCGCCATCAAACCCGCCGTATACCAATATGGATACTTCTCCAAAAACCCATCTCGGTGAATCGGCACGAGCAGGGGCAAACAGACAGCAAGGTTGAGGCTGCTGTAAAAGAGCGCCTGCACAAGCCCGCCCTTCCAATCAATCTCTCTTGCAGCAAAGAGAAGCCGGTATACGTGCATGGAGATGAGCCCGGGAACTACCAAGACCAGGAATAGGGTCCACGATTCCAGATTGGGAGCAATCTTCATATCTCAGGTTCCGATCAGAAATTGGTTAGAATTCCGAGCCATGCAGGAACGACCTGCCTCACTGATGACTTTCCGATGCAGCGCGTAGTCCTCGACGAAGAGGGCGACTTCACGCATCGAAGTCGCCTCTCATTATGCGCGCCGAAACCGGCAGACGCTCCTCCTCGTCGGAGAATGCCTGTCGGATGTCCTCTCTCCGCTTCAGCGGACCCCAGGTCGAAAACGGATCTATGTGAGTCTGGCCATTCAGCCGGCGAACGGCGAACAGCGACTCGTCCTCCAGCAGATCAGGCAGGATCGGGGAGTGTGTGGTGATGATATGCTGGATCTGGTTCAGGCTCTCCTGGGTCCTCAATAACTCCGCGATCAACTCAATCCGTCGGGGGTGGACTCCGTTCTCCGGTTCCTCGAACCCGACAAGGGCCGGACCCTGGTCCACCCCTGACAGCGCCAGGAGACCAAGCATCCTGAGAGTGCCTTCTGAGAGGACGCGGGCCGGTATGGCTACACCACCCTCCTTGAGGCGTAGCTCGACCTCGCCGACATCGCTGACCTCAACCTCGATTCCATCAATGTTGGGCATCAGGGTATGCAGAGCCTTCTCGACTCCCCTGAACCTCCGGGCATCGGTGGCCTTCATGGTATTGAGGAACGCGGCCAGTTCTTCGCTCATCAAGCCGATATGGCGAACTTCCTTGACCGGATTGGCGGCGCGCATCCGTTCGCGCGGCTCGAAGTAGAAGAACAGCCAGCTCTCCAGCTCGTGACGAGCCGCCACCAGATGCGGATGGTGCGGCGGATAGTGCGGCATGGAGAGGATGCTGTGGTCGAGGTACCGATCGAAATAGGTCGGATGCGCCTGGCCCTCGTGCCGGAGATGAATCCTCGTCCCCTGCCGCTCAAGAAATGGCTTGCGCTTTCCCGTGGGTTCGCCGTTGCGGTTCAAGGCGGCCAGGTATTCATCCGCCACCCGCAGAATGCCGGATCTGGGCAGCATTTCCACTTCGATCCGGTAGCGGAGGTCGCGTTCGCGGACTCGAGCCGGAGCCTTGGCTTCCCCTTCTGACCCGACCTCCCCATGTGGGCGGCGCATCTCTCGTATCTGTCGGTTGACAGCCTCGGCGACCGCATCCGATAGGCTCAAGTCGGCCTCGATCGAAAAAGAAAGCCGGTCCTGTTCGAGCAGGCCCTTGATTCCCTTGCTCCCGATGGTAAAGGATTCGAGGGGCTTGCCGCGATAGGGTGGATCAAAAGCTTCCTTCAGGGTCCGGCTCGTCCCCAGCTTGGAGAGCAGTTGCAGAGCATCCAGCAGATTGCTCTTGCCTGCGGCATTTGGCCCGAACAGGACCACGAGTGGGCACAGTTCTACCTCGACATCCTGCAGAGACTTGTACCTCTTGATATGGATTCGTTTCAGCATGGTGAGCTCTCCATCGATTTCGAAGAGGGCTGCGTATTGCGAGCATTCCAAGTAGATACCAGGAACATGGCCATTGAGCCGGCGAGGTTGACGGCGCACATTATCGAAAGTGCCGGGGAAGCTTACGGAAAGAACGATGATTTGGTGAAACTATATGCGACGTGTCGACAAGGCCTGGAAAAAGGCGCTGGAGACTGGATTCTCCGGGCTCTAGTCCAAAGCGTTCACATACCGATGGCAATTGATAGGCGCTAGTTTGATATAGGGCGTCTGCGACAAGGTCTCGAATCTGGGTTCTCATTTACATAGCCTCCGATCTCCGATTTCTCCCCAAGGCATAGGCGGCTTTAGCCCTTTCCCCGTTGCTTCGCCCAGATTCAAGCCAAGGCCTCAATCCTCACCTCGCCACGCGCCACCACTTCCACTCTCAGGCTGTGCCTCTTGAGCAATCCCATTCCTACGAGGGGAGTAGTATCGGCCGCAGCCACTTCCACCGGCCGGTCCTGCCCGTTCCACAACACTGTCCCAATGTACTCGTCGAATACATGTAGACTGCCGTCGGCGATTAGTGCCTGACCACGACCTTTCCAGGACAGATCCAGCCTGCGGATCAAGGCTGTTGGAAGGGTGAGATAGCCAGTGAAGCCGGTATCGATGATGGCCTCGACTTCCCGTCCCTCCCTATCGGCGCCAAGAAGGGTAAGGCGGATGGTTGCCTCCAGATTCTCGTTTACTGCACCCTCAATCATGTCAGGCCACTGGCATGTGATGCGCCGAGCCGGTGTAGCGCACGGTGGCCGATGCGGATCAACCACGGCTGTGCATCTGGACAGCGTGAGAACAGTTTGTCGGAGGCGGCAAGGGGATCGTCCCCCACCTCGAACTCGCCGGTCTCAATGTCAATCGCCACGACCCGTCCGCTGTTGCCTTCTTCCACCTGCGGCCTCACTCGTTGCTCGTAGATCGCCTGACCACGCCGGGCGAACTCCTCTTTGCTGTGGCGCGGCTTTCGTTCCATGCCGTTCCCCTTTTTCAGATCCCGATCTCCGCCGCAGACTCTTGAGCCGAGCGGCCGGCGACGGATGCGTGCAGACACTGGAAGTCAGTCTCGTTCCTTCCCCGAGGGCCTGACCCCCCTCTTTGTTCTCTCCCTCACATCCCCCACACGGTGACCGGGGACCCACCTTCGGTCTCATCGCGCCGATAGACCTTCTCCTCCCAAGACTTGCCCCGGTGCGGTCGAAGATCACCAAGTGCCCTTCGGACGACCCGCAGAGATCCATGTAGGCCCGCGTCTGCTCCAGCCCTTCGCCAAGGGTCCGCTCCAGGCCCCGGTGCAGCAGCTTGCACTCGATGACCACCTTCTGCATCCCGCCCGCATCACCCCGGCAGCGGCCACACCAGCAGCAGATCCGTGCGCAGGCGCCCCAGGCCGTACTCCCGCTCGATGCGGCCGCCGCTGTTGAGGATGCGCTGCAGAAACGCCTGCAGCAGCAACTGAGGGCCCGCCTCCTTGTACTGGAAACGCTCTACCCAGTGCTCGGAGTGCTCGCGGAAGAACTCCTGGAAGGCGGCCAGCAGCAGCCCCACCTCCAAGGCCCCGCCCTCCCCCACGTACCAGACCGGGTCGTGGGGAAAGCCCGCCTGGGTCGTGAAGGTCAGATCGCGGGGGACCACCTCGCGGTAGATCGGGTTGGCGATGCGGATTGGGTTGTCCCGGGCCACCAGGCCGAGGTCGCGCACGTACTGAAGATCGTCGGCGGCAAAGGAGCCGGCGTCATCGGCGCCTCTCAGCAGCGGCTCGATCACCCGCTGCACCCGCTCCTCCTGGAGCTTGTCGGTGAGCTGGTCCAGATGCGTCTCCCGCCGCAGGATCAGTTGCTCGCGCGCATCCTGGATGGCCTCGGCGGTCACCTCCCGGCTTCGGTCGCGCCCGGCCTTGTTCTTGAAGCAGACTTCGTAGGCCAGGGCGTTGACCAGCCACGGCTGCCCTTGGGTCAGCTCCCAGATCGTGGCCAGCGCCTCCCCGGTGAAGGCCTTGCCGGTCTCGGTGGTGTGCTGGGCGAGCAAGGACTCCACGTCGCCGCGAGAGAAATCTCCCAGGCGCAACGACTCGGCGCGGATATTGAAGGCGCTGCCCCCGGCGATGATGGCCTTCTCCGACGACGACCGGATGCGGTAGTCGCGCACGTCCCGAACCCCGCACAGGACCACGTTCTGCGGAAACCGCCGCGGACGATCCGGGTACCCGGCGCGCAACTGCCGCAGCACCGCCAGCAGGCTGTCGCCGATCAGCGCGTCGATCTCGTCGATCAGCAGCACCAGCGGCCTCGGGTCCGACTCGGCCCAGCGGGCGAGGGTTTCGCCAAGGGCATCGTTCGGGCCCGAGCCCTCGAAGATGCCTGTCCAGGCGTCAGCGACGAACTGGTCATCGAGGGTCTGACGCGCCGCACGGGCGAGCGCGCTGAGGATCGTCCGCATCGCCGTTGCGACATCTTCGCGCGCCGCCTGGCCCGCCTCGACGTTGACGTAGACGCAACGGTACTCGCCGGCGCCGCCGCTGTTGAGCAAATCTCTCAGCGCCAGCAGGGCCGAGGTCTTGCCCGTCTGCCGGGGCGCGTGCAGCACGAAGTACTTCTGCTGACGGATCAGCATCAGCACCTCGTCGCGGTCCAGCCGCTCCAGCGGCGGCACGTGGTAGTGATCCGCCGCCACGATCGGTCCCGCCGTGTTGAAGAAACGCATGGCTGTCGTCGTCATGACCCTGGGCCCTCCTCCGCCGCCTGCATGACGGCTCCCACTGTGATGGTGAAGGTAAGGGACTCTCGTTCCTTCATCAGCAGCTTGGCGAAGGGGTCCCTCACCCGCACCAGTCGGGGTCGCGGCGTGGCGCAGTCGAAGACGACGTAGAGCCAGTACCTCTCTCTCAGGTTGCAGGCCTTGGCCCATTCGTTCTCCCTCAACTCCACGCCGCCGGTGTCGGCCCGTCCCTTGACTTCTATGGCTCGCGGTTCCATTCCCTCGCGGCGGGACAGAAGGTCGAAGCCCGGCCAGTCAGGCAGTCCGGCCCTCCTCGCCATCGCCGGCTTGCAGACATCCTGCACCTGGGCGCCCCGTTCCTCCTCATAGGCGGCGGCTACCTCCATGGCGATGGCCTCGACATCGGCGTCGTAGCGCTCCGCCTCCCCCGCGTCCTGGGCCGGCACCACCAGGGCATGCACCAGGAACTCGGCCTCCCCCGCCCGGATGAGGTCCGGCTCCGACCGCAGCTCGGCGAGCCGGTGGGCACGCAGTGCGTTGAGGCTTCGCTGCCGCTCTCTGACCCTGGCCAACTCCTCGGCCGCCTGGCGGTCCCCGGAGGCGGCCTTCTCCCTGAGACTGGACCGGGCCGCGGCCAGCTCCGCGGCCTGGTAGTCGAAGCCGCGGTTGACGAACTCCAGGCGCCCGGGCAGATCGTCCAGGCGGCGTTGCCGGTGCGCCTGCACCATCTGCTCGCTCACTTCTTCCTCAAGGAAATATGCGGCCTCTCCGGCGATGCCCCGCGCCAGGGTGGCCAGGGGTACCCCGCCGGGGGCGATGCCGCCGGCTCCGCGCAGCAGAAGCAGGTGCTCGACGGGGCACTCCTTCACTGAGCCATCGCTGGTCTGGCGAAGCCCGACGAGGCGCGACTCGACCAATTGCGGTTCCCCGTCAGCCTGGCCGCGGGCGTCCAAGGGAGGTTGCTGCTGGACACTGACCCGCGCGATGTGAAACAGGTAAGCCTCAGTCGCATAGGGGTCGCTGAACAATGCTCCGCGCAGCCCTTCGGCTCCGAGACGTTCCCGCACCGCGGCCGAGAGGCTGTCGAAGACCGGCTCCCCGGGGTGCAGCCAGATCGCCTCTTCGCGGCTCTCGGGTTTGTACACGGTCAGCCGCTTCCTCGCCTCCTCCGGATAGGCTTCGAGGGCGGGCAACAGAGGGTCGGCCGCGCGGGGCCGGTCCGGCATCAGGTTGAAGGCGCCGCCCGGATCCCCTTCGAGGCGCAGGTCGAGGAGCGGCGCCGATCTCTCGACGAAACGGCGCACGTACCCGGGCAGCAGCCGGCGGTAGTTCTCCTGCTCCATCTCCTCGTTGAGATCGTCCAGCCGGTTGCGCACCTCGCCGCCGTCCCCGTAGAGGGAGCGCTCTCTTGCCGCCAGGGCCAGGACCTGCTCTTCCGTGAGGTGGCCTTCCATCTGACTGGCTGCGGCCTGGCCGCCGTCCTCACCGGTCACCGCCTGCTCCAGGTAGTCCCGGACGGACAGCCCCTCGAAGAGACGGCCCACCACGTCGAAGACCTTGTCCGAGCTGAGCTGTTGGCGGATCGCTTCCAGCTTGTCGAGCAGCGTCTTGAGCACCCGTCCCTCGCGCGTGCCGGCGGAGACGAGGTTGACGATGACCACGGGATCGTGCTTCTGGCCGTAGCGGTGGATGCGCCCCATGCGCTGCTCGAGGCGGGCCGGATTCCATGGGATGTCGTAGTTCACCATGAGCCAGCAGAACTGCAGGTTGATCCCTTCCCCGGCGGCGTCGGTGGCTACCAGGTAGGTGGCCCCGCCCTGGTCGGCCGGCCGGCGGAACAGCTCGACCTGGCGCTCGCGCTCCGGGTAGGCCAGTCCGCCGTGGATCAGGGCGACGCGGCCGGTGTAGCCGAGACCTTCGAGGCGGCGCACCAGGAATGCCGCTGTATCCCGGTGCTCGGTGAAGATGATGAGCTTCTCGTCGCGGTACTGCTGCGCCCCGAGCACTTCCCGCAGTTTCTCGAACTTGGACTCCTCGCCGGCGTCAAAGAGCTTCTGCGCCTTCTCGAGCAACCCGGCGACCTTTGCACGCTCCGCCTCCAGCTCCGCGAGGGTGACCGCCACCGTGCCCTCGAGGGCCTGGCTCTCGAACTCCTCGTGCTGCTCCCCATCCTCACTGGCCGCCTCCTCGTCGGCGGTGCTCGTCTCGAAGAGGTCGTCGAGCCGGCCGAGGCGTTGTTGCCGCCTCGCCAACTGCTCTTCGCTGAGGCGCCCGCTGCGGATGTCGTCGATGAGGTTCTCCAGCTTCTCGATGCGGCGCTCGAAGGAGCGCAGGAGGGCATAGGTGGAGCTGGCCAGGCGGCGCTGAAAGACGCTCATGGCCAGGCGGGCGGCGGAACGGTTGAGCGCCTTGGCCCAGTTGTAGTGATAGCGCATGTACTCGGTGGTCTCGTCGTACAGCTCCTGCTCGCCGCCCGGCCCCTGCGACAGCTCGTAGCTCAGGGTGTCGCAGTTGCGCTGCGGGTAGAGCGGCCGGTGGTCGAAGTGGACCATCTCCTCCTTGGTGCGGCGGACGAAGTGCCGCAGCCGGGAGTCGGGGGGGAACTCCTCGAAGGCGTCACAGGTGGAGAGGGCGTCCGGCAGCAGCAGGCGCCACAGGTAGTAGTAGGGGTGGTCCTTGCCCATGTGCGGAGTGGCCGTCAGCAGCAGCAGGTGCTGCGCGGACCAAGGGAGCTCCCACCGATCCTTGTCGTCGGACTCGGCGCCGGCCAGGGCCTCGGCCAGCCTGTAGCGGCCCGTCTTGCGCACCCGGAAGTCCGGCTGACGGTCCGCCGACAGCTTGTGAGCCTCGTCGAAGACGACGAGGTCGTAGGGGTCGGTCTGCGGGTCCTTGAGGTGGCCGAACATGCGCTCCCCGGCCAGGGTGTCGACGCTGACGATGACGAGGTCGCTCTCCGGGCCGAGGAAGGGGTTGCCGGCGCGCGCCTCGGTGCCGCCGACGATACGGAAGGGCAGGCGGAAGAGGGTGCGCATCTCCCGCTCCCAGTTGCCGACCAGGCCGGCCGGGGGCACGACGAGCACGCGCCGCAGGAGCCGGCGGGACAGCATCTCGCGCACGTACAGACCGGTCATGATCGTCTTGCCGGCGCCGGCGTCGTCGGCCAGCAGGAATCGCAGCGGGGACTGCTGGAGCATCCGCTGGTACACGGCTATGCGCTGATGCGGGAGCGGGTCGATCAGCGATGTCTCGGTGGCGAAGGCGGGATTGAAGAGATGGCCGCTGGCGAGGCGGTGCGCCTCGGCGACGGCCGAGACCGCCTCCGGATCGGCGGAGAAGTCCATGCTCGGGGGCCCGGTTGGACCTTCATCGGCCGAGGGCTGATCCGCCCCTTCTGCCGGCAGGTTCTCCAATTCGACCACGCGCCGCCAAGCCAGGCTGTTGGGGCGGGACTGTCCATTTTCCCAGCGGTTGACGGAGGCAAAGGAGACGCCGACGAGCTCCGCGAACTGCGTCTGGGTCAGACCCCGGAGCCCCCGGATGTTCTTGATCCTGCGGGGGTAATCTCCGGGGGGTCCGTCCGTTAGAGGGGGTGACATTCTGCCTTCTATCCTTCTGCGGTAGATTCGGTTACGCCAGATTGTACTCCATGGTGGTTTGATTTGTCAAATGTATTATAGCATGTGCTATATACCGATCTTTCCGGTCAGGTAGCGACAGCCCTCGCGGCCATGTCCAGGGGGCGACCTCCCCTAGCGGTTGCGGATCGAGAAATGCATCCGCCATTTCGCCATCCAGAATCGTCACTCCCCGATCATAGCCGCAGCAAGACGGTCTATGAGCTCATCGTCGGCTGGCATCAGACCAGAGGCCGGCAAACGCCGCAGTAGTTCGGCCCAGCGGTCGTTCTGTACCTGCGCCCGTTGCAGGTAGGGCACAGCTTCCTTCTCGCGTCCCTCGGAAGCCAGGGTCACACCCACCCAGAACGGAGCCTCGCCCCCCGTTGCCTCATCGGGCACCAGTTCGGTCGCGGCGCGGTAGGCATCCATGGCTGCCTCCATGTCCCCTGCGGTCACCAGTTCGTCGCCCTCGTTGAGCTTGTGGTAGGCGCGCGCCAGACGCACCAGGCGGCGCAGTTCTTCCACTGGCTCGGGATGATCTTCCACGCGCAGGTCGAACACGCGGTCAACCCACGGCCGGCCCGTATCCTCGGCTGAGACCACGAGGATAGCCGCCGACTGCCGGCCGCGCAGGTCGCCTCCCTCGGCCTCGGCGGCTTCCAGGGCCACGAGCAGCCGCTCGGCCAGATCGCCCTCGGCATTTTCGTAGGCGTTCGCCATGGCCGGCCACACGCTGCCTTGGTCCATCAGGTTCGCCTGAACGCTGTACTGGGCACCGGCCTGGTGGCCGGCGGCGGCAATGGCGCGCTCACCCGTGTGAACGGCCACGTTCCCCTCGGCATCGACCATGGCCACTTGCCGCACCGCAGCGTCGGCATCTCCCGCGAGCAGAGCGGTGAGCGACTCCTGAGCCGTCTTGCCCATGGCCATCAGTTCGAGGCCGAGCGGACCATAGGCTGGGTCAACGAGGGACTGGGTAGCCACAGCGCCGACGCCGGGACGGGCCCACGAAACGATGGGGCCAACGGAAAAAAAGTGGGACTGGACGGCCACGCCGAGCTGTCCGCTCAGGGAGTCGCGGGCGACGATGGAATAAGTTGCCACAGGTCGCCGCCAGTCGGGTACGTCGGCCGCAGCTAGCTGGGCCGTGGCGAGAATCAGGATGAGTAGGCGCATGGTTCCTCCCAAGTGTCGATAGATGGGGATCAACTTTTCTTGTCCTTTGGCAACTGCCCGGTCGGTGCTTCCTTGCTGTAGAGCGACGATCCCCGCTCGTACGACAAGGTCACCTGGCCCATCGCCTGGGCTGAGCGGCCCTGCTCGCCCGCGTGTTTTCTGGCGACATCAGCGAATGCGCAGCCTGTGGCGCTCGCCTGAGAATCATCGCCGCCTTGACCGATCCCGATTATTTTTCAATTTCAAAGCATTGCGCTATGTTGATGAACTGAATCAGTTATGTAAACGAATACTTCGTGTACAGACACTGGAGGAGTTCAGACCTTAAGGAATTTTCATGAGTCAACCAATTCGCGTTGCAATTCTCGGTCTCGGACAACGTGGACTTCAGCACTTGAGCGCCCTGTGGCGGCTTCAAGGCGAAGGGCTTGTCCAGATTGCAGCGTTGATCGACGCCTTTGAGGACAATCTCGCAGAGGCGAAAATCCAGAGATATCTCAATGGATTTCACATCAAGGGGATCCATACCTCGACAGATTTGGGGGGGTCCCTCGCGGAACGGTCGTTGGATGCAGTCTATTTTGCGCTTCCTCCCGGAGTCCACAACGGCGAAATCATCCAAGCGGCGAATGCGGGGATACACATTTTTGCCGAGAAGCCGATGAGCCTGTACCTGAACGAAGCCATCGACATGGAACGCGCAATACAGGAAAATGGCGTCATCTCCACGGCGGGATTCCAACAGCGCTACGACTCACGTTATGAAGCCGTTAAGGAATTCCTCGCGGATAAAAAGCCGGTTATGAGCACCACTATAGGAAATGGTGCGCTTGAAGACCATTCAAGCAAGCATACCAGAACCGAAACGTTGGGCGGCCCCGCCAATCGTGTCTGGACGGCAAACTACGAGTGGTCCGGGGCATCCGTTGTGGAAGGCGGGATTCACCAAACAGACCTGATGCGGTATTGGTTCGGTGACATCTCATGGGTTGAGGCGAATTATGTCCACCGCGATGCGTCGGACATCGTTGATGGAGGGGATAATCCGTATGCCTATAGCGTAAGGTACGGCTTTGAGTGCGGCTGCATCGCCAATCTCATCCTGTCCCGTCTGCGCCAGACTTACTATAGCGACGGCTATGAGAGTATACTCTGGACGCACGGGCATCTGAAGTTTGAGGGAGATGACCCGGTTGCCTATTACTACGATGGACCGTATCCGCCGACGCAAACACCGCCGCAGGAAGCAGTGCGCCATCCACTTCCGACAGCCCCTCCCGTAGACCCGACAGAGCAGATCAGTCGCGCTTTTCTCGGCGCGATTGAGGCAGGTAACCCGGGCCAACTTCGGAGTACCTTCACGAGCAGCATGAATAGCCTTGCTGCAGTACTAGGCGCGAATGCCTCCGATCAGCTGGAAGGCCAGCGTATATATCTCAAGGATTTTCTTGTTGACGAGAGATATGATCGGTTCCGCCGGAAGCCTGCTGACAGATAGTTCCGTCTGCGGAAACAGTCAGGGAAATCCTCCCCTTGGTTGACGCGCTCGGACGGACCGTCGTTCAATTCCGCCAGAGCGGCCGACATCCGTACCCGGGTGATCTTTTGTGACGTTTGGGATCCGGGAAATTCCCTGGTTTTTCAACGGGCTGTTGAGGGCGGCCGGTACCGGCTACTCCACTTCCACCAGCACCCGGCGGCGAGCCGGGTCGAAGGCGGCTAGGGCCGCCCCGTTCTCCGGCAGGAAGGTGCCGCTCCCGAAGGCGGCGCGATTCGGGGCCCGCGCCAGGGGGCGGCCATCCACTCGAACCGACCGCACCTCTCCACCTGTCAGGCGCAGGGTCAGGTCCGGGGTCTGCACCGGCAGGTCGAGGCGGACGGCGTGCCCCTCTACCGAGACGTGGGCCATCTCCCGGGCGCAGGCATAGTTGGTGATCTGGCTGCAGGTGCGCCACTGAGTGCGCTCGCCCCCGGGGTCGCGCTCGGCCAGGCGGCCCACCACCTGCTTGAAAGCCTCGAAGCCGCGGCGGTCCCCGTCGTGGAGCCCGTAGAACCCCTGCCAGTGGCTGATGAGCACCGCCGGCTCGCCCGCGTCGATGAGGGCCGGCAGACGGCCCCCTTCCAGGTCGGGAGTGATGTACTTGTCGGCATCTACCTCGCCGTACCCCGTCCAGCTGCCGGTCCAGTCGCCGGTGGAGGCGATGATCTCGCCGGTTGCCCTGCCTGCCTGACGGTCGGGGTACCACACGGGGGTGTCGATCGCGGCCTCCGAGGAGGAGACCCGCTGAAAGAAGTAGGGCACCGGGTTGCCTGTGACCTGGCGCACTGCCTCTCCCGCGCAGCGGGCGTAGAAGGGCAGGGTGCGGCCGCCGAAACCGCCCGGTGAGGTCACCCCCTGGGGCGTCAGGCCCACGGCGTCCAGGATGCGGCAGGCCCGGGCGATGTACTCGGTGACCAGCTCCTCCTGGTCTTCGGGCAGAGCGGCCCATTCGTACTGCTCCCAGATTCGAGAGGGGAGGGGCTGCAGGGTTTTCGGATCGACCACGAAGGTGTGGGTGAGCATCTCCGGCGTGATGTCGAAGGCGGGGACGATGACCTCGCGGCACATGGCCAGCCACTCGTCCTGCTGGGCCTTGCTGAAGAGGGGAAGCCCCTCGTCGATGCGGCCCAGGGCGGCCGGGCAGGGCACCACCGAGAACTTGCCGCGCACACCATTTGCCAGGCACCACTCGGCGAACTCGCGGGTGAAGGAGGTGGGATGGACCACGGGCAGGTCTTCCCAGCGCCGGTGGCGGTCCTCTGCCATCTTGCGGGAGATCGTGCGGTCGCGGAGGAAGAAGTAGTTGAGGTTCACCAGGACCGTGGAATCGTCGAAGATGATCGACAAGGGCACCCGGTCGAGGGAGTGACGAGCGATTTCAGCGAACAAGGACATCCTCTCAGAAGATCTCCAGGAAGGGTTACTCACGGCCCTGCCGGTGGAGTGGTTCTACCGAGCGGTGACGTAGGACCACGGCGTGCAGCTCTTCTCGCCGCGTAATACGGTTCCGCGTCGAATCCCGGATACCGCGTCGCCATCCCCGCGATAAATCCTTCCGTCCACAGCGGGTCGCCCGGCGGCGGGAAGCCCAGCAGTTCGCGCTGGCGCGGGGTGGCCTCAGCCATGAAGCGATTCATGGCGGCATCTTGGGCACCGCTTTTATACGTGAAGGTGCGGCCGCCGTCCCAAGGCCGGTCCTTGCGAGTGAAGCCCACCCACATGACCGGGCGATGCCCCGCTGGCGCAGTGAAATCGGAGGCGGCGTGGCGGGTGAAGACGCTGTAGAGGCACACCGAGCCGCCGGGGACGATAAGAAAGCCTTGTTCTTTGTACGTAGCGAGTTGGGCGTCGGTGATTTGCATTTTTGGGCCCGTTACTTGTCCGCGTAAATTTCTACAGCCGGGGCGCGCGCCCCGGCCAGGATGATCACAGGGCCGCCGAGGCCGTACCACCAGGGGTTCCGGGCTCGCTTGTGGGAGATGATCTCCTCGAGGGCCCTAGGTGGCGATCACGACCTGCGCGGGATTGATGGCTTGGTACTGGGCTTTGTGCGCCGTGATTTCAAATGCCTCTGGCACCTTGTCGATTCCTTCCAACACGTGCCGGATGGTGGGTTTCATGCTGATGCGCCCCGAGGCCACCAACCGCACTGTGTACTCCAGATGGGCCTGCGAGCTGATGTCCGGGAAGAGGTAGCGCAGGCTGCGCTCCCGCATCAGGTCCACATCCAGTTCCAGGGGTGCCCCAAACCAGGAGACGCCCACCAGCTTGCCGCCGGAGCGCACCGCGTGCATGGCCTGTTTGAGCGCCCGGTCGCCGGCCAGTCCCAGCTTGACGCTGCCGCCGGCGCACTCGAATACGACGTCGGCACCCTCGCCGCCGGTCAGGTCGCGGATCGCTTCGACCGGATCGTTGTCGCTGGCGTTGATGGCGTGATCGGCCCCCAGCGCGAGCGAGATTTCGCAGGCCTCGGGCCGCACGTCCACGGTGATGAGCTGGCCCGCTCCGCAGGCGCGCGCGGCCTGCATGCTCTCGATGCCCATGCTGCCCTGGCCGAAGACGGCGACCGAATCGCCCGGCCGGATCTGCGCGGTCTCGACTCCGGCGATGCTGTCGCTCAGCGACTGCAGGGTGGCGGCCTCGCTGTCGGAGATGCGGTCATCGACCTTGACCAGCGCGATGGCCGGGAGCAGGGCGCGCTCGGCAAAGCAGCCGGGCAGTTGGAAGCCGATGATCGGGCCGCGCCGGCAGTCGTCGCTGTGCTGGGAGCGGCACATGGCGCAGTCGCCGCAGGGCAGCTTGGCGCGGGCGGCCACGCGGTCGCCGGGTGCGTATCCGGTGACGGCTGAGCCGACTTCCAGAATGCGGGCGCAGAACTCGTGGCCGAAAAGCTGGAGCGGCGCGTCGGTCTCCAATCGGCTCTTGATGTGATCGTACGCCAGGGTCGGAATTCCAAAGGCGAGTTGGGCTTCGGTCGCGCTGGGTTGGACTACCAGTGGCTCGACCAGGACGTGGTCGGGGGGGCAGGGCGCCAGCTCAACGTCGTCGAGCCGCATGTCGCCGAAGGCATGGAAACGCCAGGTTTTCACGGTTGGTTCTCCCGGATTTGGCAGTGGTAGCGCCAAGCAAAATTGTGCTGGCCTTGTTGAAGTCCTCTAATGCCTTGCGGAGATGGGCAGCATTATCGGGTGAGGAGAGCAGGTAGTCTGTTTCGTAAAATAAACACCTTCTTCATTTCAGTTGAATTCTCAGCCAACGGCATAGTACCGATACCAGTGCAGGGACATCGAGAGGAGTGACGGCCAGTGACTGAAACACCTCCGGGACCGAGACCGATCAAGCCCAGGGGCGGCATCCGCCTGCTGTTCGTGGCCGACCTTTCGAGTCACGCAAGAGAGCCCTTCATCAGCGAGCCCGCCACGCCGGAACAGATAGAAAGGCTCGTTGACCACTTCTCGCTGAGTGGGGCCGACGCCCTCGGCCAGGAGGTCTTCGGCCAGGGATGGGTGGTCTACTTCCGCTCCGACACCTATGAGTACGACCAACGTCCCCAGCACCGGCGTTGGATCCCCATGCTCGATCAGGGCATCAATCCGATTGAGATATTCTGCAGACGCGCCCATGAGCGAGGGATGAGGTTCATCGCCGGCGCCCGGTTCGGTGACGACCACGGGGCTCCCACCCAGGGCGCTCAGTGGATGTTCGACCACCCTGAGTTCATCCTGAGAGACGTCCAGCCCGGGCCGCTCGCAAAACCGGGCAATACCCTCGACTTCTCCTTCCAGGAGGTGCGCGATTTCCACTTCGGGGCAATCGAGGAGATCGCCCGCCGCTTCGATGTGGACGGCATCGAGATAACCTTCCGCAGCGACAACCACTTCCCGTACCCGCGCTCGATCTCCCGCGAACGCCAGCACCTTATGACCGAGCTCTTCAGGCGCATCCGCGACATGCTGGACGACGAGGGGCGCAGGAAGGGCAAGGAGCTGATCCTGGGCGTTCGCGTCCCCGAGACCGTCGACGAGTGCCACGACTGCGGACTCGACATTCCCACGTGGATCACCACCGGTATTCTCGACTACGTGAGTCCGGCCAACACCATGTACGCGAACCACAATGCGCAATGGGAGGAGTTTTCGAGTCTCACGGAGGGGACATCCTGCCTCCTGTTGCCCGGCGTCATGCCGTTCTGCTCTGCCACCGACGCACGAAGCGACACCGTCCCCTGGGCCCTCCAGCCCGACACCGGCAAGAGCGGCAGCGCCGACCACATGGCCTTCCAGTCGCGGGTCTATCTCCGCCCGATGGCGGCGAACAACTACCGCGCCCTCGCCAACAATATGTACGGCGCCGGGGCCGACGGCGTTTCGAGCTTCAACTATCAGGAGCAGTACACGGGCAACCTCATGGGAGACTTCCCCGGCTCGCTGGCCCTGCTCAGAGAGCTCCGGGACCCCGATGCCCTGAAGGCGGGCCATCGCACCTACCTGTTCCGCTCGATGATGGGCGGGGTGGACTACCACGGCGCTATGGGTATGGCCTCCACCGGCGCGATCAAGGACGACAAGATCGTCCTGAGCCGCGAGACCCCCGGCGTGGGGCAGGAATACCGCCTCCGCCTCTGCGAGCAGTGGGAGGAGATCGGTTACGCCTATGCAGTCGTCCGCGCTCAGAATCTCGGGCCCGGCGACAACCTGGCGTTCAATATGAACGGGGCGAGGATCCCCGAAGGCAGCGTCCGTCGTATGTGGCACGAGAGCGGTCGCTCGACCAACATCGGCCGTCCGCTTCCCGCCTACTCGACCGTCATCTTCGACCTCGACCCGGACGGCATGATCGACGGAGACAACACTCTCGCCGTAATGCTGACAAAGCAGGAGGAGGAAGCATCCGGCGATATCCTCATCGACGAGATCGACGTAACCGTGATGCCCTGAGGCAGGGCGTGACGGTATCGAAGCCATACAAGCGAAAGGAATCCCATGAAGACATCCGATCCATTTGAAAAGGGTCTCGAAGCCGGTGAGGCAGCGGCTTCTGCCGCCGGAGGGGGATCGCAAACATCGGCGACCAACGGGCGCATGTACGTGCGCACACAGAGTTTTGGGTCGACCGATGGCGAGCTGCGCTTTCTGCAGCGCTGCGGCGTGCGCCACAAGGCCGCCGACTTTCCCTTCCACCCCGGCCGCGGCTGGGATCTGGACGAGTTGGTCCGGGAAAGAGAGCGCCACGAGGCCTTCGGGCTGACGCTGGACATGAGCCTGCTGCCCATATATCAGCAGTTGCCCAACATCATCTATTTCGGCAAAAGTCCGGAGCGCGACCGGGAGATCGACCTGGTGTGCGAAATGATCCGGACCGCTTCCCGCGCCGGCATCGATTCCCTGCGTTACAACACCTGCATCCTGCCCATCGACCGGACGGAACAGGAGGAAGGCCGCGGCGGCTACGTCCACACGGCCTTCCGTCTGGACAAGGTCCCGGCGGAAGAACAGGCCAGGCTGACCGAGGCCGGGCGCGTCACCGCAGACATGCACTGGGAACGGATCGAGTACCTGCTCGAACGCATGATTCCGGTGGCGGAAGAATTCAAGGTTCGAATGGGCAATTCCCAGGAAGACCCTGCCACACCCCCCGGTTACAGGGGCGTGGACAAAGTCCTGAATGACTTTGAGGGCATGAAGCGATTCGTCGAGATCCAGCGCAGTCCGTATAACGGCTGGAACTTCTGCGTCGGCTCAATCGCCGAAGGGCTCGAAGATCCGGCCACTGAAATCTGCCCCATCATAGAATACTTCGGCAGCCGCAATACGATCTTCCTGGTTCACTATCGCAACATACTCGGGGGGCGCTACAGCTTCCGCGAGGCGCTGCCCGATGAAGGAGACATGGACTTCCACCGGGTATTGAAGGCCCTCAAGGACACAGGCTACTGTTACGGCATCGATCCCGACCACGTCCCGCGCACCGACGACGACCCGAAGGGCCACTATCAGTCCTATGCCTACTGCTTCGGCTACATCAATGCCATGATTCAGGCGGTCTGCGGTTGAACCCTATGCAGGTGGTTGGCGATGCCGGGCACCGGCAAGGGCAGGCGTCATGAGTGACGCCGAGGCCTGGCGGGTCGCGGTGCTCGACGAGCACACCGCCGGCACCGGACTGTTCCAGGGCGTGCGCTGTGCCTTCGCCGTGGCGAACTACTGGACCTACGGCTACTTCGAGCCGCGAGATCACTGCGAGCTGCCCGGGCTGCTTCTGCGAACCCGCGCATCCGCGCAGGCGCCGCATGTGTTCTTCGCGCCGGGGTTTGAGGGCGAGCCGTACCGCTACCACCCGAGCGAGCTTCCCGCCTACGTGAGCTGGACCGTCGAGCTGCCCCCGGCACGGAAAGCCGCCGGGCGGCCCGCGCTCGTGATGCCCCGCCCGGGGCCGTGGGAGGTCTGGGCGGAGCCGCGCCGGGACCGGGTGGACTGGCACGTGCGGGCGCAGCATCGCGGCAGGCAGATCCACCGTACGCTGAGCGGCCCGCTCGGCGCCGGGCACACCGTGCACGTCGCAGCGCGTCCGGCCGCGCTGCGCGTCACCGTCCCTGGGGGCGCAACCGTCGAGGTCGAGCACGATGCCTACCCCGGGCCGTTCATGGTCGCGTTCGGGAGCGCCGCCGCCGCGGACGGCTCGCCGGTCGAGACGGTATACCGGGAAGTCGCGGTCGAAGAGGTGCCGTACCCTTGCGCCGACTCACCCCTGCCCGACGGTCCGGAGGACCTGCGCGCGGCGGACGACGCGTGGTGCTTTCTGGTCAACGAGGCGACCCCCGAAGGGCCGCGCCAGAGCGAGGGCGACCTCGCCGTGCTGTCCGACGGTTCGTTGTTGCTGGTCTGGACCGACTACCATGCCGGCAAGGGCTGGGACGACTCGCCAGCCCGGCTGAGCGCGCGCCGCTCGACCGACGGCGGGCGCATGTGGAGTCGGAAGTGGACGGTGGTGGAGGAGGAGCACGACACCAACGTCATGTCGGCCAGCCTGCTGAACCTGGGAGACGAGCTGCTGCTCGTCTACTACGACCAGCTTCCGGACATGCCGGCGAAGGGCATGGTCGCCCGCCGCTCCGGCGACGGCGGACGCAGCTGGAGCGCCGCCGCGGCCATCACGCCAGCCAACGGCAACCGGCACGCCGCCAACAACGCCAGTCTGCGGCGACTGGCCGACGGCCGCATCCTGCTCGCCGCGCGCGAGTACGTGGACGGGGTGAGGTGGCCGTACTGCCTGCTCTCCGACGACGGCGGCAGAACTTGGCGCGCCGGCTCGCACGTGCCCGACCCCGGGCTGCCGGAGCGCGAGCGGCGCGCCCAGAACGTCAACGAGCCGAGCGTCGCGCAGCTCGCGGACGGCCGCCTGCTGATGACCATGAGATCGGTGTCGGGGGGTCAGTTCTTCGCCTGCTCCGAAGACCGCGGGCAGAGCTGGTCGCGGCCCTTCCTGTCACCGCTGCGCGGCGCTTGCTCGCCGGCGGCCATTCAGCGCGTGCCCGGCACTGCCGACGTACTCTGTCTGTGGACGTACGGTCTCAGCGGCCGCACCCCGCTGGTTTCGGCGCTGTCGAGCGACGCGGGCCGCAGCTGGCGGGCGCTCAAGCTGGTGGAGCGGTCCCGCCACCACGGCTACTGCTACACCAGCATCACCTTCCACGGGGATCGGGTGCTTCTCACCTACAGCCACTTTCCCGAGCTGGCCGGGCTGCGGCGCTTCGCGGTCGAGCCCGGCTACATCGACCTCCGCCTCACGGCCCTGCCGGTGGAGTGGTTCTACCGCGCGGTGACCGAGGCGAATTGGCCCCGGGTTTCACAAAAAAAACCTGGGCCGGAATCCAACATACTCTAATAGATGGATACAGGCGGAATCTGCTTGCATGAAAGGAGAACCATCGATGCCGACAGGCGCTGAGGAGAAACGGAATCAACTCATGCGTGATGGTTTCTGCGTCTTTGAGAATGTGCTGGCACAGGAGATGGTAGCAAGGCTGGAACGACATGAGCGAATGGATGATCGCACAGCAGGAGGAGGAACACTTCGAGCAGCACCGTTCACAGGGCTGCCTCATTCCCTACTGGACCTGCCCCCATCCGACCTTCACCGAACTCCTCATTGATCCAGGTGCGATGGCGGTTTTTGCTGAATTGGGATTCGAGTCCCCGAAATTCTGGAGCGGCTTCGTGATCAGCAAGCCTCCGCACAGCCCGCCGTTGTACTGGCACCACGACGGCGTGTTGTGGGAACACCCCATCAGCTACACCAACCAGCCGCAGCAGTACTTCCTGATGTACTATCTGGTCGACACGAATATTCACAACGGCTGTTTGAGATTGATTCCCGGCTCCCACCTGAAACGTCACCCGCTGCACGATTTGCGGCCAAGGGACGACGACACCGTAATCAACGCGACCGATCCGGATCATCTCGCTTTTCAACAGGTCGAGGGTGAGGTTGATGTACCGGTTCGCGCCGGCGATGTCGTCATCGGCGACTCGCGTCTGCTGCATTCCGCCCGTGCGAACCAGACCGACCAGCCCCGCACAGTGCTCACGCTCTGGTATTGGCCCGCCTATGACGACATGCCCGACGAAGTCAAGGCGTTGATCCGAGATCACATCACCAGCAGGTCTGAATGGGTGGACTGGGTCGAACAGACGCGGCACATCACGGAGCCGTTTCTGCCGGTCTATGAAGGCGAGGCAGAAGCGGTCCCCTGGGGCATATTTCCCGGCGAAGACCTGAAGTAGAAGATGACCCACGCGCCGACACCCCTGCGGTGGAGGGTTCCCTCGACAACCCCGGTCGTCGCTCCCGGGTTCGGGGGAGCCGTCGATGCCCGCCGCGCCTCGAGTCCGCACGTGCTGCGTTTCGGCGACGACTACCACATGTACTACTGGGGCACCGGCGAGGACGGCTTCAACCGCATCTGTCTGGCAATCGCCCGGGTGGACGCTCCGCATGAGTGGCGCTTCGCGGGAACGGTGCTGGAGCGCCAGGCCGGAACCGCCTTCAACGCCGTGGGGCCGAGCTTTCCGTTCGTGGTGCCGCGCGGCGACGGAGCGTGGCTGATGTACTACGTTGCCTGGGGTGTGCCCAGAGACGACGGGAAGCTGGCCAACACGACCGGTCTGGCCCTCAGCGACGACCGCGGCCGTACGTGGCGGCACGCCGGCGAGTCGCCGGTGCTGGCGCTGGACCGCCCCTGGGACCACGAGGGCACCGGCAGCGTCTGCGTGCTCGCCGACGGCGGCGTCTTCCGCATGTACTACACCGCGCTGGGCGACTACTCGCCCAGACCGGCGGGCGTGCGCACCCGTCATGGAGACGTTCTTCCGCATATCGGCGTGGGCTACGCCGAATCGACCGACGGCATCCGCTGGACCAAGCCCTTGGACGGCCTGATGGTGAGCCCCCGCGGGTTCGCCGTCGAGCCGTTCGAGTACATCGTTTCCAAGCCTTTCGCGCTGCGCCGCGACGGCCGCTGGACCCTGTGGGTCAACACCTTCGGCACGGCGTACCGCGTGCGCAGCCTCGTCAGCGGCGACGGCCTGAACTGGACCTGGACCGCCTCCGGACCCGACGGCGACCTGGGCGTGGGCGCCGCCGGCAGCTTCGACGATCACCAGCGCTCGTACGCGGTGGTGGTCGCGCACGACGGCGGGCTGCGCTGCTGGTACACCGGCAACGGCTTCGGGCAGACCGGCATCGGCTACGCCCATCAGGGACCCTGATGGACCCTTGTGCACGTTATCGGCGAACGGCGCAGTGCCTATACCGGTGCCTTGTTTTCCCGGTACATCCGCAACCGCGGAGACGGGGGAGGAGCCGCCCTGCTCCTCCGTTTCCGATTTCTCGCGGCGCCTGGTGTCCTGTCCGGGGAACAGGTTGCAAAAATCCGGCCGCCAGCCGGGATGGATCGGCGGAATTGCAGGGTATTGATGGGACAGGACACTACCATGTCGAACCCCGCTGACGAGCTGTTCTTCGAGAAGATCTCCCACTACGACCGGCCGCAGGAGCCGGTAACCTTCGGGATTCCGTTTCCCCGGGGAGCCCTGTCCCGAGTCGGGCAGTTCGCCCTGTACGACGGCCCCGGGGAGGTCTGTTGCCAGAAGTCGGCGACCGGGCGCTGGGACGACGGCAGCATCCGCTGGCTGCTCGTGCACTGCCTGCTGGATCTGCCGGGGGGCAGCGGCAAGTCGTTTCGCTTCGCCGTCGAGGACGGGGGGCGCGGCGCGGTTGCTCCTGCAGCGGCGGTGAAGGTCGTCGACGGCGAGCGGGAAGTCGTCCTCGACACCGGGCCGCTGCAACTGGCCGTCGGCAGGCCGGGGACGGACCTCATCAGGTCGGTAACCCTGCACGGAGAGCCGCTGTGGGAGGAGGGTTCCTGGCCCGGGTTCAGCGTGATCGACGGGCAGGGGACCGCCTTTGCGACGGCCGCGGACGACACCGCCCAGGTCGAGATCGAGGAGCGGGGGCCGCTGCGCGCGGCCCTCGGCATTTCCGGCACCCATCGCCATGGCCCCGACGGCTTCCTGGACTACGTGATCCGCATCCACGCCTGGGCCGGCAAGCCCTACGTCTCGGTGCAGTACCAGTTCATCAACCGGGAGGAGCCGCCGCGGGTCGCGGTCAGGGAGATCCACCTCAAGGGCCGGTTGGCCGCGGCCGGCGGCGCCGTGAAGCTGACCTCCGGGGAGGGGCACTACCGCACCAACAAGGTGGTCAGCGAACGCGAGGTCGATCTCGGCGTGGACACCGCGAAGATCCTGCGCGACCCCTCGGAGCATCAGGACGAGTGCTTCTTCGGCGACTTCTGGGTGGACTGGAACGGGCCGCGCGGCGGCGTGACCCTCACCATCCGCCAGGCGCAGCAGAACTTTCCGAAGCGGCTGCGCGCCGTCCCGGACGCGCTGGAGGCGTTCCTGTACCCGCCCGGCGAGGACGACCTGGTCCTGCACCAGGGGGTGGCCAAGACCCACGAGCTGCTGTTCCACTTTCATCCAGCCGATCTCAGGGTGGACGAGATCTCCCGGCGCAGCCTGCAGTTCCAGCTCCCCGATCATCCCGCCCTGGCCAGCGACTGGTACCGCGATGCCGGTGTCTGGGAGGACGTCTTTTCCGGCCGCCGCTACGGCCGCCTGGAGGCGCTGATCTGCGACGTGATCGACACCCGGCCGATCGGGCTGGGCATCCTGAGCTTCGGCGACGAGGGCACCTACGGCTACACCTGGCAGGGCCGCGGCGACGGCAAGGTCGTGTGGCTCAACGGCGAGTACGACATCCCGCACCTGATGTTCCTGCAGTACGCCCGCACCGGCGCCAGGCGCTTTTTTGAGACCGGCCGCGCAACCGCCCAGCACTGGGTGGACGTCGACTTCTGCCACCACAGCCCCGATCCGCTGCAGTGCGGCGGGCTGAGGATGCACAGCGCCGACCACGTCACCGCCGGCGTCAACGTCTCGCACCAGTGGGTGGAGGGATTCTTCGACTACTATCACCTGACCGGAAAGCGCGAAGCCCGCGACGCCGCCATCGCCGTCGGCGAGAACTACCTGCGCCACATCGAGGCCGAGCATTACCGGGAGGTGGGCAGGTACCAGGCCCGCGACCTGGGCTGGATGCTCAAGGCGCTGGTGGTGCTCTACCGCGAGACCGGGCAGACGCGCTTCCTGGAGGCCGGCACCGGCATTGTCGAGCGCTTCGGGGAGTGGCAGCGCTCCATGGGCGGCTTCCTGGCGCCCTACACCGACCACGCGCGGATCCGGGTGCCGTTCATGATCGCCATCGCGGTCAATGCCCTGAAGGCGTACCATCAGGTGACCGGCGACGACTCGGTGAAGGAGCTGATCCTCAACGAGGTCGATGCCCTGCTGGAGCATGCGCTGCTGGACAACGGGCTGTTCTACTACAAGGAGTTCCCGTCGGTTCAGCATCCGATCTTCAACGGCCTGGCGCTGGAGGCGCTGGCGTACGCCTACCGGCTGAGCGGCGACCGCGGCTACATCCTGAAGGGCATGCGCACGCTGGAGTCGATCCTGATCAACATGAACTTCCAGCTTCTGGTGTCGCCGGGAGGCAGGAAGACGGTGGCGGACGGGGCGATCTTCAAGGAGGCCCTGCCCGTTCCTCCGGGCGGTCAGAGCTACGGCACCACGATCGGACCGCTGATTCACTTCCTGGTGGCGGCGGACGAGCTCGACCTGCTGCGGCCGTTCGACTTCGTGTATTGAGCCCTGACAGCCCGTTGAAACAGTCCATCTGGGCCGCGGCCCGCCCGTCCGGATCCGAACGCCGCCGCCGCAACCCCTTCCCCCGCCGCGAAGGCGCCGGCCGTTCCGTCGTCCCGCCAACCAGAGAAGGGGCGCCCCGGCTGGTGGATTGATCCGCTGGATCTGGCGCGCGCGGCGAGCAGCCCTCCTCGACATTCTCACTACGCGCCGGTGCGTAACGCCGCGGACCGACCGGAGCTTCAGGGAGATTGCCCATCAGCGGTTCCATCACATTGCGGCAGATGGCAGAAACGGACGTGCCGTTCGCGGGCCGGGTCCGCGACAGCGCCGGCTGGAACCAGTCTCTTCAGGATTGGCGGCGGTTCCTGCAGCACGACCCCCGCGGCTGTTTCGTCGCCGAGTGGAACGGCCGGCCGGCCGGCACGGCGACCACCACGATCTATTCGCAGGACCTGGCGTGGATCGGCATGGTGCTCGTCGATCCCGCCATGCGGCGGCGGGGGATCGGCACGGCGCTGCTCTCGCACTGTATCGAGCACCTGCGGCGGTCCGGGGTGGGCTGCATCAAGCTGGACGCCACTCCGCTGGGCCGGAAGGTCTATGATCCGCTCGGATTCGTCGCGGAATGGAGCCTTTCGCGGTGGGAGACAGCGGAGCTCCCGGCCTTCCCGGCGCGGAGCGGCGCGTCATCCGCTCCGAACCCGCGTCCGCTGGACTCGGGCGACGTCGGCTCGGTCGCGGATCTCGACGCATCGGCGTTCGGCGTTGCCCGCAGCCGGATGCTGTCGATGCTGGCGGCGCAATCGTCGGCGCGTGTCCTCGCCGACGGGGCCGGGCGAATAGTCGGGTACGGCATGCTGCGGCCCGGCCAACGCGCGCACTACCTCGGACCGATGGTCGCCGAAGACGAGTCGAGCGGCACCGCGCTGGCCGACGACCTGCTGGGCGGCATTCCGGGCCAGTCTCTGTACTGGGACATTCCCGACGCGAATCAAGCGGCAATCGGCGTCGCTCGCCGTCGCGGAATGCACCGCCAGCGCAGACTGACGCGGATGTATCTCGGCGAGAACACCCGGCCCGGCAGGCCGGCGTCGCTGTGGGGGATCGCCGCTCCGGAAATCGGCTAGCCCATGCGAAAATCCGGCGTGCGAACGAGGGCAACCGGGCGAGACGGGATTGGGGGAATAATCGCTCAGATGAAGAGGTTGGATTGAACTGCGATTTTACCCCCAGGATGAGGAGGCGGCCGCATTCGCGCGGAGTTGCAGGCACCAGATCGCGATGAGCGCAACGTACGACGGCATCATTCTGGGGACGGGTCACAACGCCTTGGTGCTGCAGGCCTACCTGTCCCGCTGCGGGCTCAGGACGTTGTCTCTCGAACGATGGGACGTGCCCGGCGGCGGGCTGGCGACGATCGAGAACCCGCGCGTCGCGGGGGTGATGCACAATCCGCACTCGTTCTACCACCGCGGCCTGAACCGGATGCCGTGGTACGAGGACCTGGAGCTGGCCGCCCGCGGCGTCCGCTACATCGAGCCGGAGCTGAACGTGGCGCTGCTGACCGGGGACGGGCGCAGCCTGAAGTGGTGGACGGATTTCGAGCGGACCCGGGAGTCGTTCCACGAGTGGTCGCCGGCCGATGCGGACGCCCTCGCGAGGCTGGTCGAGGAGTTCCGTCCGATCGTCGAGCACATCCTGGTTCCCGAGTCGCGGTCCCCACCGCTGGAACCTTCGCTGCGGCGGCGCATTCTGGGCCAGTCGCGCATGGGCCGGCGGCTGCTGGAAGTGTCGGCTCTTTCTCCCCTGGAATTCGTCACCCGCAACTTCTCGCACGACGTGATCCGGGCGGGCCTGCTGTTCTTCAACGGACTGCGGGAAGTCGACCTGCGCATGAAGGGGTTCGGCCATTCGATTCCGGCACTGCTGGCGTTGGCGGGCAAAGCGCAGATGTGCGCCGGCGGATCGGCCCGGCTCGCTCGCGGCCTGGTGGCGGACATCGAAGCGCACGGAGGGGAGGTGCGGTGCGGCGCGCGAATCCGGCGGATGCTCGTCAGGCAGGGCAGGGTCAGGGAGGTGGAGCTGGACGACGGGGAGCGGTTGCAGGCGGCGCGCTTCGTGGCCTCTGGCCTCAATCCTCAGCAGACGTTCCTGGAACTGCTGGCGGAAGCGGATGTCGCTCCCGCCCTGAGAAGAAGCGCCCGGGGCTTCCGCTACAACGCAATCGCGCCGCTGTTCGGCCTGCACCTGGCCCTGTCGGAACCGCCCTCCTACAGCGCCGCGGCCGCGGACCCGGAGCTGCGGAAGGCGTTCATGGTGATTCTCGGCCTGGAGCGTTTCGACCAGTTTCATGACATCGTCGATGCGCACGAAGGCGGCCGGATTCCGCGGACCGTGGCCTGGGGATCGTGCCACACCCAGTTCGATCGCAGTCAGGCCGGACCGGGCAGGCACGCGGCGTTTCTGTGGGAGAAGGTTCCCTACCACCTGAGCGGGGACGCGTCCACCTGGGAAGCGCAACGTGACGCGCACGGCGAACGGCTGCTCCGGTTCTGGCGGGGATTCGCGCCGAACCTCCGTGACGACGCGATCCTCGACCGGTTTGCGCTCAGTCCGCTGGACACCGTCGACCGGCTGCCGAACATGTCTCAGGGCGACCTGCTGGTCGGCTCGTTCGCCAACGACCAGGTGGGCTACAACCGTCCGTTTCCGGGAGCCGGCTGCTATCGCACACCGCTGGAGGGTCTGTACCTGTGCGGCGGCTCCACGCATCCGGGGGGAAACGTGACCGGACTGTGCGGCTACAACGCCGCCTCGGTGATCGCCGCGGACCTCGGAGTCAGGCGCTGGTGGAATCCACCGGACCTTATGGAAGAACTGACTGGTCTGCGCGACTAGTGCCCCTGCGCGCGTCACCAGGCGTACGAACGAGGGCGCCGAGGCACCGGCTCGCAAGGCGTCTGAGGGAGCATGATTTCATCCGCCTCGCTTGCGGTTGCTTCCCGGCGCGAGTCGCTCCTGGCGCCATGGGCTCTCCGCGACGTCGCCGCGGATCCGCCAGGAGAAGGCCAGCGGCGTCCGCCCCCCGTTGTGGAACGCGACCTCCGCGGCTCCCGCCTCGCCGGGAAGAGGGCGCACCAGGGAGAGCAGGGTCCAGGGCGGATGGCTCCTTCCGTCCTCCTGCCGGACCTCGAGCATCGGCCTGACCTCGCCCCGGATTTCGCGCGTGCCCAGCAGCAGGGGGCCGTAGCACGCCGTGACCGCCCCCTGTCCCCAGTTCCGTCCGTGTCCCGCTGCAATTGAGCAGACCGCCCCTCCCATGTCCGCGTGTTCCCGTCCGCCGCGCAAGACGCGCCTGGCCATCTGCAGACGCGTCGCGGCGTTCCGCAGGGCGCGCAGGGCGTACTCGATCCTCCCCGTCACCTGCCAGGCCAGGGTCAGGGTGGCCGTGGACGGCTCGCGGATCGGCTTCACCGATCCGTCCTCCGACCATTCTCCCCAGTACGCCATGTCCGCCCGCTTGCCGACGCCCGGCGCCCGCATCCGCTGCTCCTCGGGAAAGACCAGGGCCAGCCGCTCAGGCGGGCTTTCGGGCAGAGAGCTTCCACCCCCGAACGGATCTCCGGATCGAGGCCGGTGTCCGCGAAGGTCCAGCGGTAGTAGCTCAGGGCGGCTGACGCAGGATCGTTGCAGGGATCGTCCAGGCAGGTCGCCAGGGGCTCCACGATCCGCCTGGCCGCCTCGCGGAAGACCTCCTCCCCGGACAGCAGCCAGAGATCGCCCAGGGCGTAGACCGCGCCCGAGGCCATCAGGTTCTCGATGCCGGCGAGCCGGTCTCCGGGAAGGTGGTGGGAACTGGCGGCAAGGAGCTGCAGGCCCCGGGCGTTGACTTCGGCTTCGTCGAGCCCCGTCCCGTCGAGGGTCCAGAGCAGGGGCATCGGATCCGGCGCCGAAAGCAGGCGCCCGGCCCGCTTGCGGCCATGGCGCAGGGCCCACTCCAGGTAGCGCTCTTCCCCCGTCACCCGGTGGGCGGCGAGGGCGATGTGAAGGAAGCGGAAGTGCTCGGCCAGCTCATGGGCGTCCGCCTCGCCGTTGCTCACGCAGCGGGTGCCGATGCGGTACCCGACGAAGGTGTCCCGCGAGTAGTCGTACCACGGAGGGATCCCGGGCACCCAGTTGCCGATGTGCTCGGCCGCATCCGTCAGCAGCGCGACGGCCTCCGAATCCTGCGGTTGCAACCCGATGTAGCGCGGCAGGAAGAGCAGAAAGGGCTCCGGCCCGTGATGGGCCTCGGCCTCCGGCTCGTACCCGTGGAGGCATTCGCGCTCCACCCAGCCCTTCAGGGCCGCCTTCAGCGCCTCGAAGTGGCGCAGGACCGCCGGGTCGCCGGTGATCAGAAAATGGGGGAACCAGGCGAGGGCGTAGTTGGCCTCGTCCTCGCCTCCCTGGTTGGGGCCGGGAGGATCGAGCCGCCGGCTCTGTTCGAGCCAGTGGTTCATCTCCGCCCGCAGGGCGGCGCAGGCGTCGTAGCAGTCGCGGAGGGCCCCGGCGCCGGTCAAACCGATTGTCTACCCGTTGGTCTGGTAATAGCGTGGATCGCCGCTCCGATCGCCGACCCATTTGAAGTTCAGGACGCGGAAGTAGTCGTCGCCCTTGCCGCCTTCCCGCCAATCGTTCAGTGCTTCTCGATGTCCAAGCCGTTTCATCATCGCCCACTCGGAGATCCGGAACACCCGGGCATAAGTATCCCACAAGGTGAGACCGTCACAACCCAATTCATATAAAGTCTGCGCGGAGTACAGGGAGGCGGCCGGGGGCTGGCGGCGTGGATAGAGATCAGGGTACAATTTAACCGGTGTGTCCTTGACCAGTTCCACCATCGGTTGAATCCATTCTGCAGCGTTCATCGCAAAAGTCGGGTGGGGCATCAGGTAGTCCACCAGGCCCTCCCTGACCAGAGTCTCGACATCGACTCCCCATACCATGTTGCTCTGCATGACCTCGCTGAGATTGTATTTCCCGGTGCCCCCCGAGACCTCGGCTCTGGAAGCCGGATCGATCCCCGGTGCCCGAAGCCGGCTTTCCATCGTCGAGGTGACGTTATAGGCGATTTCAAGTTTCACTCCCCTTTTCCGGCCGACGGCATCGACAGCCGCCTTGAGCTCGCGGGCAAACTGGGTGACAAAGGTGGACAACACCCTCCAGAAACGCGGGTCGTCGTCCGGACACTCGCGCGGGTCCTCTCCATATTCCTCACGAAACCTCTGGATAACCGGTTCCTCGTACAACACAAAGGGCTGGGAGCGGCAGAAAATCACATGAACCCCGTCAAAGCCGTATTCCAGCGCCTCGCACAGGAGAGAAATCCACAGATGCCGGATTTCGGGAAAAGCCAGGCTGAGATGCGCTATCTCTCTACCTTGCTTGTCCTTGCAACGAAATTCGGGGTGCCGTTCATGGAAACTCCCTTTCTCCATTTCCAGCGGCAACGCTTTTGGCCCGTTGAATCGGAGACTTGGGAAGATGCGTATGCCAAGGGCATGAGCCGCTTGTACAACCTCGGTCATGAAGTCGATGCCCTGTTCCTCCAACTTTGCAAGCGTCGTGTCCCAGCGTTCGTAAGCGGCAAAGCGGTCAAAGGGATTGTTGCTGTCATTCAGTGTGCGGCCGATACGGCTGCGATAGGTACAGTTTTCCCCCTTGAAGGTCGCCCACAGCATGATGTCCACATCGCTGTCCCGATACGGCTCGAGCTGCGCCCGGATATCCTCCTTTGTGCGAAGATCGGAGAAAATACCGGCATCGTTCATCGCGATGAGGCGTTTGGTATCCTTCCGGGGCAGTTCCCGGCGGTATTCCTCCAATTCCGCCTTTGAAAGGGGTACTAAACGTACATGGACCAGGCTGCTGTACATCTCGCCGTAACTGCTGTCGCGGCCCCCTTCGTTGAAACGACTGATGACGAGATCAACCCCGGTGAGGTCGGCAACCTTCCAGAAAGCCTCGGACACCTGGTAATCCGAGAACGCCTTTGTCGTGTGGCTCCACCCAAATTCCGGCGGGATGCCGTTGAGGTCCTTCCCGTTCTGCGTCTCTGCTCTCACAAGGGTGTACGCCGGGTCACCGGTCAAACGGAGGCGCACATGAACGTCCCCGAACTGGCCGGGGTAATGGACACCCACATGAATTGCGTGGTAACCCTCGCGGTTCAAGGGCAATGTCAACGGTCCTGAATCCATGCCCGGGCCGGAATAAATCATCGTGCCGGCGAATTCTTCGGTCTCGTAGTCGATCAGCCGCCAGGTGCCATGCCGGTAGTCCCGGTCGAGACGGTGGGCTGGTTGACACTGACCCAGATCTGAAACAATCACATCAGTGCTCATCGGATTCTCCCATGGTACGGAACGCCTCGGGCAGATTGGGGGAGCGACGGCGGCGGAGAGAGTCACCGCCATTCGTCGACGGACACGGTGGCCGCGTGGTGGGCGCCGAAGATGCGCCAGTAGCCGTTCGTTTCGCCTCCGACGACGACGACCTGGATCTTGTTCTTCGGCCAGATGCGGATGAGCTCCTCCTCTTCTGCTTCCAGCATCGTGGCGTAGGGCTCCTGGCCGACGAGCGCCCTCGGCTCGACGTAGTTCTCGATCAGCTGGTAATCCCAGTAGACGCCGGCTCGCATCGTGCCGTTCTCGTGGACCCAATCGACGAGCTCGTCGACGCTGTGGAAACCGCCGCGGTCGACGAACTGACGGGCGGTGATCGGGTCGAGGACGAAGGTGGGCGCTTCGTGCGGGTCCATGCCGCGCAGCATCTGGATGACGTGAGTCTGCCAGTGCTTTTTGCGCAGCCCGAGGGTGAAGGCGGTGGATCGACAGCCCGAGAATACACTGGCGGTGCTGTCGCCCTTGTCGAAGCCCTGGCGGACGTGGAAGGGATCCCACGGACTGCCCTCTTCGTTCTCGGCGTAGCAGATACTGCTGTAGGCGTAGCCGTTGCCCTGCGACCCGAGGTAGGTGTGCAGCGGCAGCGAACCGCCCTGGCCGTTCTGGGACAGCAGGCCGTAGGCGCGCCCGATGGTGGCGTTTGCGTGGTTGTAGGGTCCCATGGCGCCGACGCCCCGGTTCATGCCGATCTCTTCGCGGATGGGCCCGTTGACGACGGCCATGGCCGCCGCCGAGCTGGTCGTGCTCGGGCGCGCGGTGACCTGCGTCGACGCCAGCGCGAGAATGGCCGGAAAGTATTCCGGCCGTGCACCGGCCATGACGGCGTTGACGGCGACCTTCTCTACCGTGTACTCCCAGGCCTCGCGCGGGCCCGTGGGCCGCATCTGCCCGACTACTTGATCGGGATCCCGGCTCGTGCCTCTGAGCATCGCCTCGACACGGGCCTCGGTGGGCAGCACGATCGGCAGCTTGTCGGTCCAGTTTTCGCGCAGGAAGAGCTCGTGGAGGTGGTCTTCCGAATCGGGCTCGCACCGTCGCGGCGTGGATCGATCGAAGCTGACGACCTCCGTCTCCCCGGCGCTGACCGGGCGGGTCAGGGCCTCCATCACTTCCGTCATGAACGGACGTCCGGTGACGGGATCGGCGCCGTCGACGTAAGCCCGCAGCTCCGCCGGCGACTTGCCCATCACCGGCTGGGGGACGAAGACGAACCGCTGCTTCGGCATGCCCCGCGCCAGCGCCTGCGCCCGCGCCAGGGGTTCGAAGATGTCGGTTTGGACGGAGGCAGTCGGCACTCCGTATTCGGTTTCAACAGTGATGCACTGGTCGGCGACCGCCGGCGCGCACGTGCTTCAGTGGCCGACGCCGATGACGGCCGCATCTCCCTGTTGTCTGATCTCCTCGTAGAGCGCGTCGTCGCGCTGGGTGTAGACGTTCGACTTGCGGCGCACTTCCACGTTGATCCCCGGGCAGTGCTCGGTGAACCAGTCCCCCATTTGGCGCATGAGGATATCGCCGTCGTCGAAACGGCAGTCGACGAGGTAGACGGTACCGCCTTCGAGCGAATCGGGACGGGGGGCCATGCCCAACTGCTCCGTCTTCGGCGGGTGCCCCATCGGGTTGAGGACGGTGATCCTGTTGTCGCCCATCGGTCTTTCTCCTTGTAGTTCGGGTTGACCTGAGATGAAGGTAGATCTGCAGGTACCGTGAAGCGGTGTGTCGAGGCGCCGTGTCCTGTCCCCGGCAGACGTCACCCCGCAGCCTCGGGCTTCTGTCCGGCGGCGTCCAGGCGGCGCTTGGCCTCGGCATACGTCTCGGGAGAGAGAGGTCCCTTCGAGATACCTGCGATGTTCTCTTCGAGGTGATCGACGCGGGTCGTTCCCACGATGTTGGTGTTGGAGTGAGGGTGGGTGAGGGTGTAGCGCAGCATGAACGTGGTGCGGCTCTCCCCCTCAACCAGCTCGTCGAGATGGGCCGTCTCGAACACCTTCCACCTGTCCGCTCGCTTGTCTCCCGAGGCAGCATCCGGCTCACCCTGGGCCACCCCGCCGCGGATGACGATGCCGGTCCCCGCCTGCGCAGCCCTGGTGATCCACTCTTCGTGTTGCCGCTCCAGGGCCGAGTAAGGGATCTGGAACACGTCGAACACTCCCCACTCGAGGAAGGTCGGCAGGTGCGGCAGGGTCGTCGACACGCCAATCCAGCGCACCTTGCCCTGCTCGCGCATATCCTCCAGCACCGTCACCAGATCGCCGGCCTCGCACTCCTCCACCGAGGGATTGTGGTACTGCATCAGGTCCACGTAATCCGTCTGCAGCCGTCCCAGGCTTTCGTGCAGTCCCCTGAAAGCGTTTTCCCGCGTCCAGACGTGGTCGCCGCCGCCGGGAGGGCATCCGCACTTGGTGGCCAGGTAGAATTCGGAGCGGCGTCCCGAGAGATGCCTGCCGATCTGCTCTTCCGCCGGGCTCGCCCAGTGCAGGCCGTAGTCGTTGGCGGTATCCACGAAATTGATCCCCGAGTCCAGGACCGAGTTCAGCAACGCGTCCCAGCGATCGTCGTCGAGGCCGCTGCGCAGTGCGGTGCCGAACCCGAGGCGGGTGACTTCCAGGCCGGTGCGCCCCAGCTTCGCGGTTGGAATGGCTGGTGTCATGTCGTCTCCTCTGTCAGCTGGCAGGTTTCAGTGTGTGACGTACAGGACCGGGGCAGGTCGTCTCTCGCCGGCTCCACGCCTGCCCGGTGGAAACGGTCGCTCCGGGCGCCGGTCTTACCTCTCCTCCTCGACGATCCAAGACCGCCGTACACCCGGATTCGGTGGCCGACCGTCGATGGCCGATGATCGATACTGCACCGGGACGCTGTATCGCACAAGGACGGAAGACCCATAGGCGCGTTGTCGTTATCGGTGGAACAGGTCACATCGGGACCTATAGGTGGGTGTCGTCCCGGTCCCAGGCGGCGCGGCCGAAGCGGTGCTCGCCGAAGGCCCCGGCACGCACCGTGAGCCGGCGTTCCTCGAAGGGGCTCAGGTTGACCAGGGTCAGGGCCGTGCGTTCCGCCGAGAGCTCCTGCACGAGGGCGGCCACGTCCCTGGGCAGGCCCGGCCGACGCCGGTCGCGGTCACAGTGCCGCGCGGCTTTGCTTCGCGCTCACAACGCCGTGGTCGGATGGGACCAGCCATCTCCTGCTCTCTCTCCGATGGAACTGCCGGAGAAGCTGGCAGCTCTGGTCCCACCGCCCCGGTTCCATCTACTGCGCTACCACGGGGTCCTGGCCCCCCGTGCCCGGGACCGCATCGTGCCCGCCAAGCCGGTTGAGGCATCGACGGTGGCGACCGCGTTTCGAGCGCTCCGCCCTGCGGCCATCGCCTGGGGTGGGCGGCCCTGCTGGCGCGGGTGTTTGCCGCCGACCTCAGCGGCTGCCCGGCCTGTGGCGGTCGCCTGCGGATCGTGGCCGCCCTGACCGATCCCGCCTCGATCCGGACCTGTCTGGAGGGGGTAGGACTGCCGGCGCCGGTGAGCCGTACGGAGGAGTGCGCCCTCAAGTACCGGGTTGACCCCTGAAAGGCGCCGAAATCCTTTACAAAGGTATTGAGAGCAGTCCCGAACGATTCGGTGCGAGGACAAGCGATTCATCAGGGACCCTGTTGGACCCTTGCGTACGTTTTTCAGCGAACTGCATGGTACCCGTTATCGGTGCCTGATTATTCCTATACCTTTCGCCCACTGCCACCGGGCCCTGAAGGACGAAGCTGTCACCGAGGTCCAGAGGGAGACGGTCTTTCGGATCTACTGCGGCATTCTGAAAAGCACTTACGGCGAGGTCGTCAGCTCCGTCGGCGCCAGGATGGGCATGGATCTGTTGGATGGCGGACGAGCCGAAGAAGTGGTCAGGGCCTTCCGCGCCCGGGGCATCCGGGTGGAGGCGGCACGGGAGATACTCGCAATCTATTGGCCGGAGCGATGAGCCATGGCTGAACCACCCTTCGATCTGGACAGCGCTCACCGCTGGTTCGGTATCGAGCTGAACAATCACATCATGGACGCCTTGGAGGCCGGACGGGTGACACCGGAGACCGGCGAGTCATTCATCCACGCCGCTCATGCCAGCTGTCATCACTGGATGCAGGTCGGCACCGTTGCCAATCATGGGCGGGGGGAGTTCGCCGTGGCGAGCGTTTATGCGGCGACGGGGCTGGGAGAGGCCGCCCTGCGCCACGCCCGGCGCTACCTGGAGCTGGTGGAAGCCCACCCCGAGGAGATGGCGGACTGGGACCTGGCCTTCGCATATGACGCCCTGGCGAGGGCCCACGCGGCCGGCGGAGAGGTCGATGCAGCGTGTCGGACCAGGGAGCAGGCGAAGGCCGCCGGGGAAGCCATTTCCGACGACGAGGACCGCGTCTATTTCATGCGCTGGTTCGAAGGGGGCGTCTTAAGTAATTGTTATAGCGCAATTCAGGTGCGTATGTGTATATTTTACAGTAAGTTGCTTTCTTTTTCCGCATCCCCTGCGGCGCGCTCCCCTGATTTCAGAAAGAAGGGGAGCGATGAGTGCGATTCTCTCTCTGGAAGTTTTTCAGGAGCGGCAGAGTCAGGACCGCTTTCGAAGCCGGGCGCATGAAGCCTTGGACCAATGGCTGGATCGGGTGGAGACGCAAATGAGCGAGCGCGGATCTTGTGCGCCGACGTTGATGGAGATCACCGCGGCGATGTCTCAAGAGCGCTCCGGGCTCACCGCGGCCTTGGTGGAAGCCTTCGTCGAACGCCGCCACGGCCATTTCCTGGCCCAGGAAGAGGCGGCCTGCCCCAAGTGCAAAGGCCTGCTGCGAGCGCGCCCGTCTCGCTCGCGCACGGTGGAGACGCTGCTCGGGCCGGTGACCTTGGAGCGTCCCTATTTCTACTGCGTTGGCTGTCACCACGGGTTCTATCCGCTGGACGAGGCCCTGGGCCTGTCGGCGCAGCGCAAGCAGTGGGACGTGCAGCAGGCCGGGGTCAAGCTGGGGCTGGAGATGCCCCACCGGCGCGCCGCCGAACTGTTGGACGAGCTCACCGACGCGTCGATGAGCGATTGTGTGATTCACGAGGTGCTGCAACAGACCGGGTCGTTGGACGTGCTGCAGGTGTGTCCGGACGCGGCCGATATCCAGGATCGCATTGCGCAAGCCGCCGCCGGTCGCAAGTGGCGGCCGATCGTGGTGTTGGCCATCGACGCGGCCGACGTGCCCAGTCGTCCCCAGACCGCCAAAGGCACCCGTCCCGGACGCAAGAAGAGCCGGGCTCGGCGAAGGCGTTGGCAGGGGGAATACCACGAAGCCAAGGGCTTTCGCTTCTACCTGATAGACGATGAGCGCATCGAGCAGCTGATCTCCTGGCACCAGATGGGCAACGAACAGGCCTTCGGCGCGGCCTTGCGCCAGGTCAAGGAGGCGGGGCTGATCCCGGAGGATCAGGTGCGCTTGTGTGCCATCGGAGATGGCGCTCCGTGGATCTGGAAGTGGGTGGAAGAGCTGTTCCCGAGCGCCCGTCAGATCCTCGACTACTACCATTGCAGCAGCTACCTGCACGCGGTGGCCGAGGCCCAATACGGCGCCGATGCGGCGCGTGCTGCCCATTGGCTGGAAGCGACCCTGGCGCGCCTGTTCTGCGGCGAGGGCAGCGGCGTGGTCTGGGGTCTGCAGCGCATGCAGCCGCTCTCGGAAGAGGCCGGAGAGGCCATCGGCACGGCCTTGACCTACCTGCAAAAGCGACTGCACCAGGTCGATTTCGGCAGCCATCGCAAGGGCGGATACCCGATCGGGTCGGGGGCGATCGAATCGGCGCATCGCTTCATCGGCCACGTTCGTCTGAAACGGTCGGGCGCTTGGTGGTATAAGGAAAACAGCAACGCCATTCTGGCCCTGCGCTGCGCCTTGTACAATGGAACGCTTGACCGGGTCTTTCAGCAGTACCGAGAAAACCTAAAAACAACCACCGAAACCGTAACAATCAGCTAAGACACCCGATTGACTTGCATGGTTCCTGGCCTCGATTATTGCAGTTTTCGGCGCAAGTCAACCATGAGGAACAAAGTACCATGTGTACCTTGAAAATACCAGATCCAGTAGAAAATCATTTAATGATGTAGGCCTCCTCTGACCCACGCAGGCAGAAGCCCCAGAGCAGTGATGGACGTGGCCTCAATGTCCTCGCTTCACCGCGTCCAGGAGCGCCCGTATGTAGCCCATGGCGTAGGAGCGGGTGCGGAACTGGCGGGTGCCGTCTTCTTTCAGGCGGGGCACGTGGTCTTCGACGATCGGGGCGTCGACGCCGGCCTCGTGGAACGCCTTCATGGCTTCCATCATGTCGAGGTTGCCCTCGCCGATGAAGGTTTCCGAGAACTTCGGGACCGGCCCGGTCACGCTTCTGAAATGGATGTGGAAGATCTTGCCGCGGCTGCCGAAGTAGCGGATGGCGTCGAGCACGTTCTCCGGCATGGCTCCGATCGTCCCGGTGCAGAAGGTCAGGCCGTTGCAGTCGCTGGGCACGATCTCGATGAACCGCCGCAACGCCGCGTGGCTGCGGAAGACCCGGGCGATCCCGGCGATGGGCGAGATGGGAGGGTCGTCCGGGTGCAGCGCCATCCGCACCCCCGCTTCTTCGGCGACGGGGATTACCGCCTCGAGGAAGCAGGTCACGTTGTCCCAGATCTGTTCGTCCCCGGCCGCCACCGACTCCGGGACGGGAGGGTACCAGTACTCCCAGGTCTCGTGTTTGACGGCGTCGTAGTCGAAGCCGGTCAGCTCGGATCCCCCCTTGCCCGGCGTGGCCCTGTCGGTCCGCAGTCCGTAGTTGCCGTACCAGCTGCGCAGGGAGAAGAAGTAGATCAGGTTGGGAATGCCCGCCTCCCCCATGTTGCGGATCGTCCTGCACCAGTTGTCGATCTGCTCGTCCCGTCCCGGCAGCCCCAGCTTGATCTTGAAGGTCAGCTCCTCGGGCAGCCCGCTTATGACCGACAGTTTCGGGCCCGCCTCCTCGGCCCTTTCGCGAAGACGCGTCAGGTCTTCCAGGGTGTAGTAGCCCTTGTCCGCTGGCAGGGTGCCGCCGCCGACCACGTCGGTCGCCCCCACCTGATGGGCGAGCTCGAAGTCCTCGTCGGTCGTGCCGGAAATCGCCAGTCTCAATTCCAGGCTCCTTTTCGGTTTCAAGGATTGGGTTGGTAAGCCTATTTTTTTTCCTGTCCTTCGCAACAACAAAGGCAACCGACACATTGAGCACTAACCGTCCACCTCGACCAGAGAGAGGCATTTGCAGGTAATCGCCCCATGGGACTATCACAGGCACAGATAGAGCAGTTCCGGGAGGATGGCGTTCTCGTCGTCGAGGGTCTGCTCGATGAGGAGGAGGTAGGCGTCCTGCGGGAACGCGCCGAATGGGTGGCGCGGGGCGAGGCGTCCCACATCCGGGATCAGCACATGCAGGTCGAGCCGGCGGTAGCGGCGGGGGAAGCAGAGGGGGACAGCCGCGCCGGGTCGCTGCGCAAGCTCATGCACCTCGCCTTCGTCGACGAGGTCTTCGAGGCGCACGCGCGCAACCCCGGGATTCTCGACTGCATCGAGGGGTTGCTCGGCCCCGACGTCAAGCTGTACCAGGACCAGCTGTTCATGAAGCCGGCCCGGATCGGATCGAGGCAGCCCTACCACCAGGACCAGCCGCTCGGGTTCAACATCGAGCCGGCTTCCGAGCTGGTCGCCTGCTGGGCCGCCCTCGACGACTCCACCGTCGACAACGGATGTCTCTGGTTCGTGCCGGGCACCCACAACCGGGGTGTGCTCGACGACGGGGAGCGCGCCGAAATCGAAGCGCTGTCCCTGGCAGGCGGGTTGCCCCGGGAGCGCCCGGTCGAGCTGAAACCGGGGGACTGCAGCTTCCACCACGGGCATGTCCTCCACTCGAGCCGGGCCAACGTCAGCGGCCGGCGCCGGCGCGGCTACGCCACGCACTACGTGAGCGCCCATTGCCGCTACACGGGTCCCGAAGGCGAGAACGACGCCATGCCGGTGCGGGGCCGGTCGATTCCGGGCTGTATCTGAGGAAACTGGTTCAGGTCTTTGGGACGGGATCGCCCCCGGCGCTCCCTACTCACCAAGGTTCAAGGCCGGGCCGCCGCGCATGGCGATGCCTCCAATGGAGGCCGCAGCGCCCCGGTGCGGCCCTACTCCAGCCTGCGGCCGGGTGGGGTTCTCAGAGAGTGGGTCTCGATGTCCCAGTCGCCTCGGAAGATGGTCACGGCGTCGCCGGCGGCCGCCCCCGCGTCGGAAGCGAGATCGATGATCCTGACGGCCGAGTCCTCGGGCGGCGACAGGACCGGGAGCAACTCCCGCTCCGCTTCGTCGGCGGAGCGGCCCGCCTTTTCCGCCATCTCGCGGATGGCGCCGACCTTCATGTTCGTCGCCATCTCCCCCGGGGCCACGGCGTGGATGCGAATGTTGAGGGGGCGAAGCTGCTCGCGGGCGACCAGGACCAGCCCCCGGACCCCCCCTTGCTCGATCCGTACGGAAGGGAGGAGCTGCCCCCTATCACGCCCGCGCCGGAAATGACGAACAGCACAACCCCACCCCCCGCCTTCTCCATCAGGGGAACGGCGTACTTCAGCAGCAGGAAGCTGCCGGTGAGGTTGACGTCGATGACGCGCCGCCAGGATTCCTCGGAGTACTGGTCGACGCGGGTCGCCGGATCGAGGAGGATGGCCGCGGGGTTTATCAGGATGTCGAGGCGGCCGAAACGCTCGCCCGCGGTCTCCATCAACTGGCGGACGTCCGCGGACCGGCCGAGATCGGTGTGCACGAAGTGGGCCGTGCCCCCTTCTTCGCAGATCTGCCGGGCCGTCGCTTCCCCGCCGGCCTCGTCGATGTCGGCCAGGACGAGCCGCGCCCCCTCGCGGGCGGCGCCGATGGCGGTGGCGCGGCCGAGGCCTGTGGCGGCGCCGGTGACGACCCCTGCCTTGTCTTCAAGTTTCACGCGCCCGCTCCGGAGTCGAGTCCCCTGGCCGCCAGGACCGCGCTGAGGTCAGTTCTCAATGGTGACTTTCGCCTTGCGCGCGGGGCGCTCGTGGAGATGCCCGCCCGTGCCGGGCAGGGACACTCCCAGGCGGATCGTCGTCTCCCCTGCCTTCGGGAAGATGTGGTGGTAGGTCATGGCCGGGACGTAGATGAAGTCCCCTTCCCTGGCGTGAACGGGGTCGTCTTCGCGGCCCTCGATGATCCAGTCGATCTCCCCTTCGAGCACGACCCACCACTCGTCGTAGTTGTGACAGTGCCAGTCGTTCTGTTCGAATCCGGGGGGCTGGCAGATGACGTTGGCGGCGAGGTGGTCGGACACCACGACCCTGCGCGACCACGGAGGCGGGCCGAACTCCTGTTTCAGCTCGTCGAGATTGACCTGATTCAAGGTGCTGCTCAGAACCGGATTACCCAGCGGCATGAGGATCTTCCTTTCTGGTGGATGCTGTTCCTGCGTCAGTGCACTTCCGCGATTAGCGACTGGAATTTCTCCTCGTCGTACTCGGCGCCCCACCCCGGCAGGTCGTTGGGGGCGATGTGGCCGTCGACGATGAGGGGAGCGTTGGTCACCCCCCATTCCTCTCCCCACCGGCGCAGGCCGTCGCCGCCCTGATGGAAGTACTCGTAGTAGTCGTTGTTGTCGATGCAGCAGCCGAGGTGGGCGTGGACGTGACCGAAGAGCCCGCCGGGCCCGGCGATCTCGACCTGGGCGCCGTGCATCTCGGCGAGGTGGGCAAGCTTTAGCACCGAGGTGACCCCCGCGGCGATGGCGTCGGCGCGCACGTAGTCGGTCGCCCCCTGCTTGAGCCACTCGGCGGTGATGCCGAGGTCGTGCATGAGGTTCTCGGTCGACATCACCGGCATCTCGAGGGCGTCGCACAGCTTCTGGTAGGAGCTCATCTTCGCCTCGTGCATCGGCTCCTCGAGCCAGATGAAGTCGAGCCGCTCCATCAAGCGGCCGACCTCGATGGCCTCGCGCAGGTCGTAGGAGCAGACCGGATCGTTGATGAGGTCGTAGTCCGGCCCGACCGCCTCGCGGGTCTTCTCGAGGATCGGCATGTCGGCCCGGCCCCCCTTGTAGGTGTGGAACTTGTAGGCGTTGACGCCGAACTCTTTGCCGTGCTCGATGGTGCCGAGGTAGTCCTCCAGGGTGGGGCCGGAGCTCGTCAGGTAGACGGGGAAGCGCTCGCGCACCTTGCCGATCAGGGCGTGCACGGGAAGGCCCGCGGCCTTGCCGGCCAGGTCCCACAGGCAGGTGTCGAGGTCGCCGTGCCAGCCCTGTCTCTGGCGCAGCCAGCGCGTCCCCTTGAACAGCATCTGCCAGATGTGCTCGCGGTGCATCGGATCCTCGCCGACAACGTGGGGGCGCAGCAGGTCCATCTGGTCCGGGCGCATGGTCGAGGTGCAGCGGCCGCTGAGCCCTTCGTCCGTATGGACCTCGAGGAAACTGTGGCGCGGCCTCGACGGGGGACCGTGGGCGGTTTCTTGTTGGGCACCGGTCCGGACGACCACTGGATGCGGCGCAGGTTGGGCACCTGCCCCAGCCGGGGAATGCCCGCGGGTTTGGGCTCTCCGGGTTGTTCGAGAACGAGCAGCCTGACATCGGTGATTTTCATTTTCGCGCCGACCTCCTGGGGGGTGGCGGGTACTAAGGGTTCCCCCGGGGGCGGGGTCAAGGAAGGCCGGGTCTCCTGGCGGACCTCAGGGCCCGGTGGCGCGCAACCCGGTGAAGCGAAAACAGGAGGCGGCAGCATGAAACCGAAACCGTATGTCAGCGTCACCCTCGAAGGCCCGGATGACGGCGGCGACTTCGGCCGCAACACCCCCGGCACGAGGACGGGCGGCATCCAGGAAGCCCTCGACTACGCCCACGCCCACTCGCGGGACGTCTGGATCTGGGGCGGCCGCGGCGGCGTCCACGACGGCGTGGGATCCCCCCACAACATCTACACCCTCCAGGAGACGCTGCGCGTCCCCTGGAGCCAGGACTTCCGCCTCGACGGCGGCAACTACCTGCTGTCCTACACCGGGGAAAGCGGCAACGCCATCCATTTCGACAGCCAGATGAACTGCCGCTACAAGTTCGGCCTCGTCAGCTCCGGCTCGCCCGACGCCGTGGTGGCGATCCGGCCCGAGACCCCCGGCCCCGACGACTTCACCTGCGTCACCGCCTCGGTCTTCGACTTCGCCTGCGCCGTCTCCAACCACCCGCAGGGGACGGGGATCCTCCTCGACTCGTCGCACGGGCCGATCGTCAACAGCAAGCTCTTCGCCGAGGAGACGAACACCCGCGGCACCGGCCTTCACCTCAGCGACGGCACCGGCAGCGGCCACAACCTCGGCAACAACACCATCGAGATCCTCTACGGAAACCAATACCACGCGACCGGGGACTGCGCCGGCCTGCGCCTCGGCGACCCGGAGTCGGACAAGATCCGGCACAACAGACTCGCGCTCTCCTTCCACGCGCCGCGGGCGGCGTACTTCGACGAGGAGACGCGCCGCTATGTAACCGTGGAGGACTTCGTCGCCGACGACGCCTTCGGCGCGGTGATCAGCGCCCAACGCAACCTGCTGACCCTCTCCTGCTTCGGCCCCCGCCGGCCAGGGTGCGACGTCGTCTTCGAGATGGGGGCGCGGGACAACACCGTCGTCGCCCTCAGTCTTCCCAACGGGGTCACCAACAGGGCGGAGGTCCCCTCGAACCGGATCCTCTGCAACTGGCCGGCCGGGTTCTCCGTCGAGACGCCGGAGGTTCCGCCTTCGGGCCGTCCCGTTGTCAACAGGAGTTCGCTTCCGGTGCAGGTCCTCATCGTCGAGCCGGGTGAGGTGCGGTCCTGGACGATCGCCGACTGCGGCAGCACGGCGCCGCTGGCTCCGTTCAACCTTAGCCTGGCGGACAGCCACGGGCCGCGGCCAAGCAAAGCGGGGCCGGAGCGGGAGGCGGGGTCACAGACGATTGCCGGTCCGCTGTACGCGGGGCAGACGATCCTGCTGGAGCCTGGGGACGCGGTCTCGTTCAACTACGACGCCCCGCCGGTATGGAGGTGGAAGGGGTGAGGAGGGGCGGTTACCAACGACTTCGTACTTCTCCCCGACGGGAGGGTCTTTTCCCGGTGCTAAGGGGAATCGGAGATAGTTATGGTGTACTTCCTTTCCAGGAACGCTAGGAACTCCTTGATGGCAGCCTCAATGGCGCTGAGGATAGCTAGGTATTCATCTCGTGTAAGGGAGCGATCTATTTCAAAATCGTGAACGACACCATGCCTGTATTGGATTATTTCATTTATACGGTTCTCCAAAAACAATATTGAGCGCCCAATCCGCTTCTTTTTGAACAGAATCTTCCTAATGTCAATATTGAGCCATTCTTTATAAGCCTTGTTTAATTGGTTCAAGTTCTGGAACGTGTACGTCTTCGCAATTACATCTTCAAGGGTTCGTACTCTGTTACTCACTTGGAGGAGGGTAGAAAAATCGACACGTAAATTGTGTGATTCCTTTTTTTTACAGGCAAATTCATCGTAAGTTATCAACACTTGAAATACACGCGAGAAGAAATACTCGAACATCGAAACCGCGAACGGTACTAGACCATTGTAAATCACTCTACTGGGATCAAGGCTATTCGTATGCTCCACGAAATCGCGCATCTTTTTTTCCATATCTAGTGGCGTTTGCATTTGGATTGACGGCTCAGGCAGGGCGAATTTTACCGAAGAAAGTTCTTGGTCTACACGCTGGTAGATGGCTGCGACTCCGCGACTGATCGGCGTGCTTTCGTCATTCCATAGTGGTGCATATCGGTTTGTCCCGTAATCTCCCTTGATTGTCCCGCCGAAGAGCTTTCTAGCTCCTCGGAGGACGTTGTTTAGCATCCTTACGTCGTACCAGCTGGCACTGTAGAGATTTCGCACGTGCAACGCCCATTTGTTTCGGCTATATCCGGGTTTTTCAACGTGGTATTTATAGCGTTTCCCCAATGAGATTTTTAGGGTTTCATACTGTACGGAATCGGGCCGGAATCTGCGCAGGGATATCGAGGTCTCCGACGCACAGGTAAATCAGGTCGGCAAAGGCATCCAGAGTTTTAAATCCACTGGCTCGATTCTTGACCATGCGGATAATGCGATTGAGCCCTTCGGCGGCGGCGTTGGTCAGGTGCGTGTCGACGAAGGCGGTGATGCCGGCCGCCTGCTTGCGCACCGTGTTGACGAACTTGCGCAGGGGCTGCAGGCGGCTGCGCAGGGCCGCCGTCGTCCACTTCTTGAGGAAGCGTTCGGCGGCCCAGCGCGCCTTGTAGCGCCAGAAGTGCTCGAACTCGTCCTTCAGGCGCCAGGCGCGGTAGATGCGGCGGTTGGCCTTCTCCAGGGTTTGGAGCGTGCGCCGATCCTTTCGCGAGCGCTGGGCGGAGTGATGCAGCAGCACCCAGCGCAGGCCCTTGAGCAGCTTGCGGTCCTCGCCACAGGCTTGCCGCCACTGCTCCTTGCGCACCTCGTCGACGGCTTCGTTGAGGGCCTTGACGACGTGGAATCGGTCCAGGACCAACTCGGCGTTGGGACCATGCTGCCGGATGGCGCCGATGAAGGTCTCGCTCAGGTCGCAGCAGGCCCAGCGGATGCGGTCCTTCTGGAAGGCGCTGAGATGGTCCCGGAAAAACGCGTCGATGGTCTTCCGTGCCTTGCCCTTGCCGACCCAGACGACACGGGAGCGTTCCAGGTCGTAGACCAGGGTAGCGTATTTATGGCCCTTGGCGTAGGAGATCTCGTCGATGCCGAGGGTCTTCAGCCGGCGGATGCGGTGCCCCGTACGCCGGCGCTCGATGAGCCGGTGCAGCTGGTCGGACAGGGTCGACGGGGCCAGACCCAGCAGGCGCGCGGCGGCGGCCTGCGTCATCCACTGGCAGTACCTCAGCAGCAGGTATTCGAAGCGGTAGCTGACCTGGGCCGAGGGCGCCGCCCAGGGCACCTCCTCGACGCGACGGCCGTGGGTCGGGCAGCGGATCTCCCGAGGGGCGTGGTGCAACCAGAGGGTACGGCCGCAAACGCGGACGTCGCGCCAGCGGCGGAACTCCATGACCTGTACGATCTTGCCGCGGCGCCCACACTCGGGACACCGGCACCCGTTCCTTTGGGGCTTCACCGCGACCACGACGGCCGCTTCTTCCCCGTGTCCTTCGAACCACACGCCCACCGCGCGAAATCCCTTGAATTGGAACAGCTTGGAGACGAACTTCATAGCGGTCATAGGTCGCCTTCCCTTCCCTTTCTTGGGGAGTGCTTGATGGGGATACACCAAGCATAGGGAACGACCTATGGCCTTGTCATGTACTCAGATGGACAGCAAGGGCTCAGGTACTTTCCGTACTTACGTTTCGGCGTTGAAAAACCCGGATAGACCCTTTGTTTCCGGTTACCTGCAACTCATCTCCGGAAACTGGGTAGACATCTGCAGATACCCCGTCAATCGATCGGAAGTCTTCTTCATCAAACCAAGAGAAGTTCAGTGTCCCTGCGGGCCAATTCCACAAATGCTTGCACTTTTGGAATCCAAGTCCTTCCAAATACAGCTTCAGATCTCGTTTCGATGCTTGATTCGGGTATAGCGCTAAGTCTCGTCCCATCGAAGTGTTGTCCAATCGAATTACGTCACGGGTTTTTCCGAAGACCGTCCCACGCCAGCATCACTGGCGTTGTAGCGTGTCAATACTATCATATCCAAGTGTCTGCGATTTTAGCCAGGCGCCCTCCGATGCGGTTAACTGGCATGGAACCCCTTGCACACAATTTTGGCCCCAGCAACAAGGGTCGTTCAGCTTAGCCAAGTCAGTCTGGGTCAGGAAGCCGCAAAACGCAGTAAGGAATCAGGTATCCGAATCCAGTCGGCCACCTCTTCGGGCGTCTACAGATACATCGACCTGAGGTCGATTACACCGCGTCCACCTCCCGCTCCCTGTCAAAATCGCTCCACACATCGTCGACGATCCCTGCCAGCGCGTTCTGCACGGCATCCATCTGTTGGACTTCAACGGTCATGGTGCGATCACGCGTGGAGTCCTCGTCCGCATCATGCGGCGACGAAACCAACTTCGGATCGGCAATGCGTATTCAAATCGATGTACCCCGCACACCGATGATTGAAGAAGGCTTCACGCGACCTGTCGCGGCGTCGCAGTCAAAGAAACATCCAGGCTCACCCGGTCGTAAGGTACCCGCGGGATCACCGTTCCGCGCTCTCCCTTCTTCAACTCCACGAGACCGTACTGCGACATCGTCTTGAGCGTCCGCGAGAGGTTTGACTTGTTGCGCCCTGCGAGCTCCGCAAGTTCGGTAAGCGAGCCCGGTTTCTCACGGGCGATCAGAGCGAGCAGCTCGCGATTGCGCCCGGAGAGCACCTTCGCGAAGCTCTCGATGGACGTGAACCAGACCGTCGGCTCGCCCCTGGCGGGCTTGTGTTCCCCGCGGGCGATCGCCATCGTGCGCGCCTTCATCCGGTCGTAGCCGGCAATGCCGATTCTCAGCGTCGTCATGGGATCGATCCCCTTTCTTTCAGCACCGCGTCCACCGCGTTCCAGAAATCTTCCAACAACGTCGCGGCATCCTTGTAGCAGTATGGTCCGACTGTATGCAGCCGGTGCCGATGGTCCCTCCCGCGACGCCTGCGCGTTCCCGGACCCCGCCGCTTTCGAACCGGGTGCGCGTTGTCGAAACCGGCCAGCCTGGCGCCGTCCGGGGCGTGCAGCGTCAGCGAGTAGCTGAGCCCATGCGGCCGTTCGGGAGTGACTTCGACACGCACCACGACGAGCCTCCTACCTCTCCCCCCGCGCCCGTTCCCTCCTTCGTGACCGCGGCGTCGGCTACGTCGACACCACGGGCAACGTCCGTATCGAAGCTTCCACGCCGGGGCTGTTCATTTCTGCGGACGGGGTCGATCGCGATCCCTGGCCAAGGGATCACAAGCTCCAGTCCCTGCGGGGCCGGGGTGCGGCACGTGCCGTGAGGGCCATCATCGACACATTCCCCCCGTACGGTGTCCGAGAGCTGGCCCAGTCGACCAGGGTGTCGGCTCCGACCTTGTCGCGCGTGTTGGATTTGCTCGAACGGGAAGCCATCGTGACCCGTATGCGCGGAGCCGTATCGGCGGTCGATTGGCAGGGCGCGATTCGCCGGTGGATTGAGGATTACGATCAAACGGACTCGAACACGCCCACGATGACGCTCGAGCCACGGGGGCTGCCGGCTTTCGAGAAAAAGCTCCGCGCGACGAAGCTCGAGTACGTCGCCACCGGCGCTTTCGCCGCCCAGCGATTCGATCCCATCGCGCCCGCAAGACAGGCGGCCATCTACGTTACCGACGCGATCGAGTTCCTCGACCATCTGGACCTCCGCGAGACCGAAGCCGGCGCCAACGTGGTGATTCTGGAGCCTTTCGACCCCGTCGTCTTCGATCGGGCGGTCGACCGTGACGGCCTTCGTTGCGTCGCTCCCAGCCAGCTCGCTGCGGACCTCCTGACCGGGCCGGGCCGGGAACCGTCGCAGGGTGAGCACTTACTGAAGTGGATGGAGAAGAACGAGCATGTCTGGCGCTCCTGACCTGCTGTACGTACGCGCCCGCGCTGCGCTGCTCGACGCCGAAAAAGATCTGGTGGCTGTCATACTCTGAACGGGAACAGGAAGTGATTGTCGGGTGTATAGGAGATGTGCACGGCAGAGCCTGCCATGCCCTTGCGGTACTGGCGAGGTGGCAGGCATTGCGAGGTAGGAAGTTCGATCTCGTTGTCCAAGTTGGGGACTTGGGTGTTCTGCCTGATCCAGCGACTGGAGAGCGACCCTACGACAGGTTCTCCCAGTGGGATTTAGCCGTTTACGACCTATATGATCTCGTCAAAGCCACAGGGGAGGATGCGAAACTCCTCCGGGAATTTGGTCAGGAAATCGCTTCTCCCATCCACGTTGTCCCTGGAAATCACGATGAGTTCGCGCAGTTCTTCGGGACCCGCGAAGCAACCCAGCAGTCTCTTATACCGATCGACCCGCATGGACTCTTCCACTGCGTGCCGGACGGGTACACAGTCAGAGGAGATGACATAGTGGTCGGCTTCTGCGCAGGTGGAGATCCCGAGAGGCTGGGTCAGGTCAATTCGGGTCCACTCGACTTGCTCGTGTCGCACGAGGGGGGATTTGGGGAGGGAGCAGGAGAGGACCTCCCTGAGGGTCCGGAGCCCGTGATTCGGTTTCTGAAGTCGGCCAAGCCACTTTTCCACGTCTTCGGCCATTTCCACCATGCTGCAGGCCCGATCCAGGTCCACGAGACACGATGTGTTCAATTGGCCAGCGTCGTAAGCAACCCCAGAGACCCGACTTTGCAGGTCATCAATGAGGGCTGTATTGGAGCCTTGGACACACAGACCGGTGACTTCGAATTTGTCGAGGGTGATTGGCTGGGCGCATACGGACGGCAAGGCGGATTCCCGTTACTCGCCGAAACACTTGGGGAAATCCGTCCATGAACGCTGGCGTCCTTGGATCGGGGACACCGTCCACCAGGCCCCAGAACTGCACGGCTTGTAAAAACGCCGGCGCGCCTCCCGCTATGGGTCTCCGATCCAACCTGGCCATGCTTCGCTTCGGCAGGTTCTCATTCCGCGAGAACGTTTTCAGACATGACCGTTTTGTGGTTTTGTTTACATTACCGGTGAATCAGAATGATATGGAGGCGCAATGAAGTATCGAGTCTTGGTTGAAGTAGATGAAGATGGCGTTTTCGTTGCCGAGGTTCCCTCCCTGCCCGGTTGCGTTTCTCAGGGCGCCTCACGAAACGAAGCCCTCACCAACATCCGAGAGGCCATTTCCCTTTACATAGAAAGTCTCGAGGAGCGAGGCGAGCCAGTGCCGCCACCAATCAATGAAGAGGTCGTCGAGGTCGGTTGAGCAAGTTGCCGGTCGTTTCCGGGCGCCAGGTTGTCAAAGCTTTTGAGCGATTCGGCTATCAGGTTGACCGCCAGCGTGGAAGTCACATCGTCCTGAGGCAACTCGCGGCTCCGAATCGGCGAGTAACTGTGCCCGATCATCGCGAAGTAGCGAAAGGCACGCTTCGCGCAATCCTTCGAAACGCCGGGATTACAGTCGAGGAGTTTGTTGACAGTCTGTAGGTGACCTACGGACACGTCTGGTAACACGGGATAAGCGCCCCTTCGCTGAAACGCCCTGCAGACATCGCAGGTCGTTTTCGTTTATCGCGCTCTTGGTGGGCGGAGCGGGTGAGCGCGCTCGCCCTCTCGGTAAGGTAATCGTCGATTTACAGAGGTGGGTGCCGAGGCCAGATCGATCGGCTTTCCCGGGAGCCTCGCGTTCACGCCCCCTCGAGCAGCCCGAGCTGCTGCGCCAGCTCGCGCAGTTCCCGCTGCAGCCAGGTCGGGACGTTTTCATAGGGCGGCCGGACCACCGGTGAATCAAACAGGCCCTTCCAGTGCAGGATGTGCTTGCACACGGAGAAGGCGTAGGGGTCCGGGGTGCAGTAGGCGATCATGGGCAGCATGCGCTGGTAGAACAGGTGCCGGGCGTCGCCCCAGGCGCCGGCCTGCACCAGCCGGTGCAGTTCCACCTCGCGATCCGGCATGACGGCCGCGCTGCCGGCAACCACACCGTCCGCGCCGGAGACGTAGGCGGGCAGCGAGAAGGCGTCCCAGCCGCAGATGTAGGACGCTTGCGGAGCCGCGCCCTTGAGCCGGTCGAAGGAGTACACGTTGCCGCTCACCTTGACGGTCATGATCCGCTCGATGGCGTCTACCAGCGGCAGCACCTCACCGTCCACGTCGAGGGTGCCCTCGTTGGTCTGGTCGTAGAGCATCACCGGGATCCGTTCGGCGATCCGGCTGAAGAAGCCGTGCAGGTCCGTCTTGGTCAGCTTCTTGGTCATGGCGAAGTCCGCGCCGCACCGGGCCGCAAGCTCCGCGGCGGGCAGACCGCGGTCCTCCTCCACGCTGATAATGCCCATGCCCACGGGGACGCGGCCGCCCACGTGCTCCAGCACCGTGGTCAGGACCTCCTCGATCTCCTCGAGACTCTGCCCCTCGAACTCCCCCGCCTTCCCGCAGGCAACCACGGCCGACACCCCCGGCTCCAGCACGAAGTCGATCTGGCGGCGCATGCTGGCGGCGTCGAATCGGGTACCGTCGTCGCTGAACGAGGTGAACAGGAGCGCAACCACCCCCTTGATCACCTCGCCGCTGTCGACGGTGCGCAGCTCTGGGGCATCCGTGTTCGCTGTCATTCCTTCGATCTCTTCCCGGTCATCGCCGCCGTCCACGAAAAGTATCTGCAGGGCGTCCCGTTACTGCCCCAACCCTGCGCCCGCGGGAGGTTGCTGCCGCGCAGCATACCGAAACAACAAGGCGGATTCAACGGCTGAAGCCGCGCTCAGCAAGGTGGTGGAACCGATTATCGCCAGAACCAGAAACCACAGCGGGTGCTTGGAAGTCAGGGTCCCGAAAACAAGCGGGAGAACGCCCAGCACCAGACCTGCCACCGCCCCCCAGGAGGCGAGTCGGCGAAGCGGCAACTCACTGAATCGGGGACCCCCCCAAGGAAGTTGAATTCGGATCTCTCTTCCGGTTTCAACATAACGTTTCCCCCTAACATTAAAGTGCCCTCGAACCGCGCAGAGGTTGGGCGAAAGGGGCTTTAGCCCCGAAGCTGGCGGCACGGTGTTATAGAATGTGCCCCCCGGGATTGCTGGGTTTGGGAAGCTGTGATATTTCTCCACCTTGGACAACAAGGTGCTGAAAGGAGGCTCTTGGGGTGATGTATTCCAAACACGATAGGGGTACTTCATTCAAGCGAAACGAAACATCCAACGGCAACATGGCACCTCCGATTAGATGATGTTGAGCTTGGAAGACAAGCTCGTTCATTGAACCAGTCACGGATCGGTTTAGTGCCTTGGAAAAGCTCACGTGATCGACCCATGGTATGATTAACCGCTCCCAAATGAATCCGTGGTCATCTGCTCGAAGGAATTCACCCATGCAGCTCGTCATCCGATCCAAAAAGCGGCCATCATCGGTCACACCTCTGCCAAACATCACCATGGAGTAGAGGGATGCCGTGTTGGAAATCAGGACATACTGAATTCGGCCGGCCGTAAACAAGTGCGCCGACCAGTCGGCGAAAGGATTGGGACCGGAGGGAAGAATCCTGTCCGGGATCAGGTCGATCTTCTTCCCGAGCTTCGCTGATATTCGAACTATCACGTGCTGCTCACAGCCAGTGTCAACTCCGATGCGGCATTTCCAAAACGTTCTTCGGTTTGCGAACCCCGAGCTTGGCAAGGGGTTGCCGCAGGCTCAGGCGCGATCAGCGCCGCAGTGCGAACCCACCTCTTTCCGACTATTTCCAGGATAGCTCGGATAGACTCGGGAAGAACGGAACGACAGCTCGCGTCCGGCGGCATGTGTTTGTAGAAAAATACCAATAAAAGCGGGCAGACTGAATCGATCAGCTGGAACCGCCTGGCCTCTCGACCCCCACCTCGCGCCCGTAGACCGTGCGAATCACGTCCTCGATGTCGGGCTCCTGGACGGACACGTCGCGCACCGGGTAGCGGGCCGACAGCTCCGAGATCAGCGCCGACGCAGACACGTGGCTCCTCGCAAAGCGGATGCGGACGATTCTGTCTCGCCGTTCCAGGATCTCCGCGTGGGCGTGGGCGAAGCCAGCCAGCGGCTCGCCTGCTCCGGGATCGCACTCGACGATCAGATAGCGGTGCGGGGTGATCGAGTCGATGAGCGCGGCCAGAGGCCCGTCTTCGATGATGCGTCCCTGGTTGATGACGATGAGTCTCTCGCAGAGCTCCTCCACGTCGTCCAGGTCGTGCGTGGTGCAGCACGGTGGTGCGCCGGCGCCGGTTGATTTCCCGGATGAAGGTCCGGATCGCCGCTTTCACCTCGATGTCCATGCCCATCGTGGGCTCGTCGAGAAACATGATTTCCGGCTCGTGCAGCATGGCACCAGCCAGCTCCCCGCGCGACGACGGCGTAGGTGACCATCTGCGCCTCGGTGACTCCGGCGACTTGGTCGATCCCGCGATACGCGGTGCGCCAGAGGAAGGCAGAGCCGAGGAGGAAGAACAGATTCCGCCCGATGGAAGACAGATACTCGAAGCGGTAGGCCAGTGCGTTGAGCAGTTGGAGTTTCAGCAGGTAGGTGTACATGCGCATGGGATGGTTGGATCGGGTGGCGGATTAATTACCTGTCGCAAGCAAATCTCTCCGCTCCTGCCACAAACCGGCTTCTACCCTCTCGTTCCAATCTTGGGCCGATCGCGCGACGCGGTCTGGATGATTGCTGCTGCGGGCGACAAAGCCAGGAACGTCAGCACGACCGGTCGGCAGTCCCAGAGCGGTGTATCGGGTGTCGACGCTCCAGCGGACGGTTTCGGATACGTTCGGCAGCGATCGATGCAGGACACGTTCGGTCGTCAACAGAACATCCCCCGCATTCAGCTCGCCCGTCACGACCTCGCAGTCGGGGAGGTCCCGATCGTCAATGCCCACGCAGTGTTTGCCGCCGGGCAGAGGAACCCGCAGGTCGTGGGGCAACAGCGGCAGTCCGTGCGTGCCGCGCATCATCTGCATGCAGCCGTTCCCGGCCCGGGCATCGACAAGAGGAATCCAGCAGTTAACCAGCAAGGTATCCCCTGCTTCTTCCGAGTCCACAAAGGCCAGGTCCTGATGCCAGGGAAGGACGGTCTCTGCCTGATCCGGAAGCTTCGTGCGGATATTGAACTGCGGGTGGGCCAGTATCTCGAGACCGATTATGGATTCGACAACATCCAGGAGCGATGGCCAGGTTCGCAGTTTGAACGTGTGTGCCGGATCCAGCACCCCTTGTTCGACTGCCGCGTGCACCGCCTCGTCGGCTTTTTGCTTCAGTTCATCGATGAGCGGCTGAATCGCCGCGCGGGGCAGCAGCTCCCGAACGATGAAAAAGCCATCGTCCAGGAACCGTCGAACCTGATCCCCGTTCAGCCCCGTTGTCTTCGTGTCGCTCATGCGTGTTTTCTCGAACTCAGGGCGCCACGTGCAGTTCGCGCCCGAAGGTGCTGACGCGCACAGAATCGATCTACGATTTCTGGCCCGAATCTATCCGAACCAGAACCTCGGTCTTCAGATCGTCAAGACTGCGCCATCCGTCCAGAATGAGATCACTCACGTCCTTGGCTTTGTGGGCATCCAAAAACGGGTGTCGAGCCTTTTCCAGATAGTGGGTCAATCCATCCAGTAGATCCTTCAATGCTTCTTCTGCGGATTTCTGGCTATCGCCGGAATGGTCTCTCAAGATTCGACGTGCCATAGCTACGTCAAGGGGAGTATCGATGAACACGTCGAGATCGATGATGTCAGCGAATCGAGGGTGGCGGCGTCCAAACGGGAAATCAAGGATTATCTGTTTCGCCGTACCCCTTTGAATTTCTTGGTCGACCGCGTTTCTCATCCCAGGACAGTCAAATTCCGTTATATCGGCCCCTCGGCGGCTCCACTCATAGAAGTCCTCTGGATAAACGTTGGAGTCATCGAAATCGTCGAAGCAAAACAGAGCTGATTGGGGCAGTGAGCGATGCAAGGCGGTCGCCAAAGCGGTTTTCCCTCCTCCCGAGACCGAGTTTATCGAGACGACAAAGTGCCGATTCATCCATGACCTCTAAACCAGGTCGGACTTATCGTGCGCATGCCACTTAACGTCTTCGCCGTCCCCCGAACCGCGAAAGCGGTTGCGCGAAGGGCGTAAGCCCGAAGCCGGGCACGGACGTGTTACCTGCCTGTGGCAGTTTGAGAATCGGCAAAGAAACAGCGTACTCCCCCCCTCACGATGGGCCCCGGTCAAGAGCACGCTGAGCCTGCCTCACGGCGTCTCCAGAATCTTGAGCGCGGCTTCGATCTGCGCCACGGCGGCCCGGTCGGCCTTCAACGCTTGGGCGATGAGGGGGCGGATTTCGGCGCGCTCGTCGGGGGTGAAGGCCTTGGGCTCGTGCTTGGTGGCGGCAACGCACAGGTCGGAGATTGCGGTGATGGATTCGACCTCTCGATCATAGTGAACAGCTGCTGCTTCCAGCGGATTGGCGGCGGCCGGATAGGCATAGGTGAGCTCCCGCAGGTAGGCGGCCGCGGCCTCTCTACGCGGTTTCAGGGTTTCTGTGTGGAAGAACGTGGCGTTCAGATTTACGTCAGATTCGAACGCTTCCTGCCAGAGCTCGTAGGCGGCGAATCCATAGGGGTTTTTCGGGGGATGCACGAGGGCGGCCTCGACGACCTGGGGGTTGTCGTAGCGAGTGCCGTTCGCGAAGGCGACGGCATTGCGGAGTGAGGTGAGGTGCAGAGCGTTGTCGTCAAGTTCTTTCGGCTTGAAGGTGTCGACGCGGAACCAATCGCTCGGATCGGCGAACCCGATGGCGTCAAAGCGGACCGGGTAGTCGAGCTTCTCGGCCGGTTGGCGGATCATGTAGGTTCCGTCTGCCGCGTTGTAGCCGACGATGAGGCCCCAGCAAGCGAAATGGACCTTGCCCCTCTGCTCCAGGCTTCGTGGCGCCCAAACGAGGCTGGGGAGTCCGTTCTCCAGGCTGGCGACGACTGCGTCTCGCGCTTCGGCCTTGAGCGCAGGGAGATCAACGTCCGAGTTCTTGTCCGCATCATAGACTTTCGCCTGACCAAAGATGTCGAGGACGTGCATGGCCAGGCCCCAATCGAGATCGTCGTCGAAGACCGACTCGCCCCCCTCCCGCATCTGGAAGTAGAAGGCGTATCCCGTCAGCGCTTCCAGTCGAGGGATCGACCAGCCCTGTTGCCCGAGAGCCGGCAGCAGTGCGTACATCGCGCAGACGAGGGTGGAACGGGAGTGCTCGTTCATGATCGGCATCTTGACGTCTGGCAGGACGGTTCGGGCCACGGCTCCCTCCGGGGGTTCTGCTCGTTCGTGGTGGGCGAGGATGGGCGAGAGGAGGAGGATTGAGGCGGCGATGATGGATGTCAGGGACTTCATGTGTCTCTCCTTATGGGCACTGCCATGGCAGGTAACGTAATGCCGGTTTGCGAACCCACGGAGTAGGTTGCCGAAGGCCAAGCGCCGAATGGCGCGCAGTGGGAATTTCTGTGATATACTTCCTAAGCTTCAACGAGAGGTCGTCTGGTAATCTGTTGTCTGTGAGGTTCTCTTTCTCTAAGCCTGCCTCATAGCTGCCGAGAATCCAACAGATGATCGGCGGTCATGAGCTCCGCCTTCAGGGCGCGGGTCAGCGCCCGCCTCTTGCGGTCGTCTAACCGGTAGAAGGTGTCGTCACCCACCTGCGTGTAACCCGGAAATATGTGATCCACCTGGAGGCCCTTCAACTTGGCGAGCGCCGGTCGTATGGCTTGCGCCTGCCAAATCCTACAACCTGGCCCCCAAAGCTTGCCTTCGTGGCGGTTCAAGCTGAGACGCCATCCGTCCTCGAGAAGGTAGATAGCGTGACTTGAGAACAGGTGGTACTTCCCACGGTTGCGCCACCGGAAGACCGTATGGCCGCGCGTGCACGTCGGCATGTAGATGGCCTCGAAATCCTTGTCCAGCGTCAGCCCCGCGTCGTCGAACGTGTCGAGCGTGAACTTCGTCTTGCCTCGCGCGGCGGCGCGATCCGCCCTGTGAAGGTGAAGCGCGCAGCCGAACGTCTTGAAGAGCCCGTCGTGTCCGCCCTTCCGGTTCGCGTCCCAATGGTGGCAGACAAATTGACTCGCAACCCCGCCGAGCTGCTTGATCTCCTTCACGTCCGCCGACGTCGGGACGCTCTGGTGGCAGATGAACAGATTGCCCGTCTTTCTCACGAGGAGGTAGGAATGCGACTGCCCGCGCTCGTGGGGCTCGCCTCCGATGCGGTAGAGATTTGAGAAAATCCGTTCCATGGGTGGGCTCCTTTTCGATTCTGAAGGCGCAAAGGCGACCCTCTTGTGGTGTGACGCGAATGCGGAAGTTACTGCCGCCGGCTCATCAGCAGTTCTTGTTGATTCCAATGTTTGGCTTTTCCGATCCTGCCAGTTGATCCGACCTCAAGGCGAGCATCTCCTCCGCTCCCGGTGCTATTCGTCCTGCCGCCTGTCAGCTTCATTGGTCACAATCGCTGGTTTCTTCTCCTGGCTCTATAACTAGTGATTGTACTGCGAAAACGCAGTATTCTCCCAATGGCTGGAGATATACTGAATAGGCTCTGTTTTTCTTTTCCTATTTCAGATATCGTTTTCGCCGTGCCCGAACCGCGAATGCGGTTGCGGGAAGGCGCCTCAGCGCCGAAGCCGGGCACGGACGTGTTATATGACGTGGGTCCTCTTGCGGAACTTCCGTTTTCAATTCTCGCTTGCAATCTGTGCAAACGCAGCGACGATCTCAGGATAGAAACTCCTGAGCGTGCTATACGTCGACCTATTACCCTCATACTCCAACAACCTTGAATGGATGGCGTCGATGTAACGAAAGCCTCGCTCCCTCTCGGCCGCAAGGGCCTGCTCTCCAGCCTCCGTCCCCATCTCAGAGTGGAACAATCGACATGTAATGGCTCTGATTATGTGTTCGTTGACGCAGGTTTGCCAGTTCATGTAGCCGCCAGCGCTCGCCATTTGTTCTGCAATAGGTATATACAGGGACGAATATTCATTAACGCTCATCAGGTGATCGGCGGTTATGGGATCGACAAATGAATGTGCAAACTCGTGCCAAAGAACGTCTTGAAGTCTAGCTCGGTCTCCAAAGTCGGGAACCCCCTCATCCTCGCCCACCGGGCCGATGATACTGAAGAGATCAGTCACGCCCTTGTCGCCTACGATCCGGGGTCCAAAACCGCCGTGATGGAGCAGGGGCCCGAGAATGATGTGATAGTTTTCCTGCTTATCGCCAACGTATTGTTCAAGCGTATTCATATAATCTGTGCTACCAAGCTTGTCCAAAGCATCTGATCTCAAAGATTGATAGAAACGTGATTGGGAGCTGTAAAACTCGATGAAATCTGAATCCTTGACGAAGTCACGGAGCGTCTCGACAAATGCAATGATATTAATGTCGCCACCAAACGCTCGGGTGACATAGTCCTCCATCGCGTCGTCGTTGATCGGACTCTCAAACTTTAATGCGGGAGGCTGCGACAAATGGATCATAACGGTCGCGTATGCATCGGATGCAAGTGCCCTATCCATGACACGGCGTAGAAACGTGACGGCGTTGTGATTCCTGTGATTGGAAAAGCGATTTAGGATTTCTTGCCTATACTGGATGTCGTAGTTCGTCATGCCCTGGTGGTCGGCCAATACTCCCACAACGGACAGCAGCTCTATCCGCGGATCAACGGTTACGCTAAACATTGGCTCACCTCCTTCGCTGGCCGTGATATGAGCAAACACGAGTAAGATTGGAAGAATCGACGATCTCATCTCACGCTCACCTGTTACTCATGTCATATAACCTTTCGCCGTGCTCGAACCGCGAAGCGGTCGGGCGAAGGGCCGTATGGCCCGTAGCCGGGCCCGGTCGTGTTAAGAGAAGTGCGTTCAATCCAATCGTTGAAGTGCGTTCAATCCAATCGTTCGAGGACGGGCTTTAGATCAAGCAAAGATCGGATAACAAGTCCCGAACTCACATCCACGTGACCGATTCGGTCGATGAGCACGGAAATCATATTCGCTCGTCTCGCACCCATAATGTCCCACCTTGCATTATCTCCGACAAACAGGCATTCCTCTGGTTTGCATCCAAAATGATCCAATGCCCGGCGAAACATAGGTTGGGCGGGCTTCCGCCACCCTACATCCGAACAAAAGATAGCCACCTCGCATCGCGTCGAAAGGCCATGTCGCCGCAGTTCTTCAAACCAGGGCTCGCTCGGTGAACCCCAAGGACAGTTCGACAGGATTCCTACGCGGCAGCCATCCGCCAGATGCGCATCTAGAGCCGGAAGAGTGTCTTCATAGATCTTGGCAATAGAAATGATTGGCGTGAGGAAGGCACGACAGATCGGCAGCCACTCTTCCTCCGAAACGCAAGGTGCGACCGCAAAGATACGACCAAGCCTCTTGTGGAGTGGGCGAACGCGACTGTTTTTGGCTTCGTAGTTCTCAGTCGCGACACCGCGCTCGATCTCAGAATCCGAAGGCAAATCGTGTCCCGAACGCTCCAGTGCCTCTTTGGCTGCGTGAATTCCTGCCCGCAGCAAAGGAGGAAACTCTTCCCTGCGATAGTACTGCACAAGGGTGTCGCCAAGGTCAAACAGAAGAACTGGTCTCAAACCTGAAACTCCTACTCGTCTCTTAAAACATTTCTCTTAACGTCTCAGTGCCCCCGAACCGCGCAGCGGTTGGGCGAAGGGCCGAACGGCCCGAAGCCGGGGGCACGGTGTTAGGTGCTGTCTACCAGATCGTCCCTATCGTAGCCATGTCCACGCGGCCTTAGTTGCTGGATAGACAAGCTCTTCTCTCAAGTGCAGTTTCTTGATTTCTGGAGTCTCAATGGCGTTACGAACACTCTGGGCATATCGAAGCAGTTCATTGTCTGGATAGGCCAATCTTCTAGTGGCTGCTTGGACCGCTGGTGAAAAGCCAAGCTGCTGAAGCATCTCCATATAGATCATCTCTATGCGGTCAACGAGTTCTCGTCTGCCTTCCACCTTCTCGAACCCCTCCTCAAGCAAAGGAGAAACTTGGTCGGCAATGGCACCCAACTTCCTGAACTCTCTCCACAACCATTTGTGGTAGGGTGCATGACGATGACTCATCAGAAAACCAACCTTCATTGCGTACTCAGCAAATCTTGCCCAATAGCAAGACGCACTCACGTGGTCTCCTCGAGTTTCCGCCCTGAAGAGATGCTTTCGTCCCCACTCCCAGAGCCAGGAAAGGCAAGCCCCCATTCGCTGCTTCCAGACATCATCAGGGTATGTGGAGAACGCTCGGAAGCGAGCACTGACAATGCCAGGCCCATCGTGATAGAGCCTGCTCGGAGTCAACTCGAATAGGTACGACTCGGGTATTCGCAACCAGTCCATGGGCGACTCGGGTGGTTCTGAGAATCCAACTGCAGATTCTATATAGCTACCGATTTCGATTACACCACAGGTCCTGGCCCGTGGATCCTCCCATCGAAATCCCTCATACTCATTGGGCAGCGTGTCCAGCACTTCCTGTAGACGCTCACTGTGATCATCGAAATCGTCTTTGGCAAACCACACCGTGAATCTCGGCCCCCAACCGTGATCGCGAGACACTGCATCGTCGTTCTTGTGCGCTTGCGAGCCTCCACTAACGCCCACTGCCAGTCTCGGGACACACCCGGGCAATCGTTGCTCAATGGTGGGAAGCCCAATCTCCCGGAAGAACCTCTCTGACAATTCGAATCCTTTCACGAGTCCTCCACAGTGGAATCTTTCAGATGGCACCTAACGTTTTCGCCACTTGCGAACCCCGAGCTTGTCGAGGGGTTGCCGAAGGCCAAGGCGCATATGCGCCGCAGCGCAAGTGGACGTGTTAGAAGACGTGCGGACCGCTTCTATACGGCAAGCGAATCGTAATTCTCTCTCAGCCACGTGTTTTCTTTTGAGAGTTCCGCAAGATCCCCACGTTCGTAGAAGATGGACCAGGGGAGGAGTCCCTGCCTGCCCAGAGTCTCGGTCCTGCGATACTCTTCCAATTGCAGATTGCATAGGGTGTCCAAGATTGCTTTGGAGTCCGTACCATAGGTGTCAGAAAGTACGGTTAGTCTGGCCCTGAGATCAGGCTTATCAGAAAATCCAGCCTTTCTCCAGTGGTCTTCTCCTCGGAGAGGCACCGCATACCAAGCAAACTGACTAACATCGCAGAGAGCATCACCTGGTTCAGCAAAGTCCCAGTCGATTACCCCGTTTGAGGTTACCCCGATTTCACGGACAGTTTTGCGTTTGGATCTACACTCTCTGATTGGTGATATCTCTCGTAGTTGACGGGAGACCGTTGTCCCAGGGCGGAATGCCGCCGCTGGCGATTGTACCCGCCTTCCAGGTACTCGAAAACAGCTAGCCGGGCCTCGGCATGGGTAGCAAACCGATGACGATCCAACAACTCCCTTTCCAGCGTGGCGAAAAAGCTTTCGCACAGGGCATTGTCGTAGCAGTCACCGACCGATCCCATCGACGGGCGCACCCCGGCCTGGCGACAGCGTTGCCCGAAGGCCAGGGCCGTATACTGACTGCCGTGATCGGAGTGGTGGATTACCGAGTGGGGGCGACGCCGGTACAGGGCCATGTCAAGGGCGTCGAGCACCAGCTGCGTACGCAGATGGCTCGCCATAGCCCAGCCCACCACCCGGCGGCTCCAGGCGTCGACCACCACACTCAGATACAAAAAACCCGAAGCGGTGGGCAGGTAGGTGATGTCGGCAACCCACAGCAGATTCGGGCCCGAGGCCGAAAACACCCGGTTGACCAGGTCGGAGGCGACCCGGCCCTGCCGGCTGCGGCGGGTCGTGGAGATCCGGCGCCGCCCGCATACCCCACGCACCCCGAGCTCGAGCATCAATCGGGCGATGCGCTTGCGACTGACGCCGCGCCCCTCCTCGGCCAGTTCGGCCCGGATCCTCGGCGCCCCGTAAGTGCCTCGGGAGCGTTGGTGGATCTGCTCGACGCGCGCCTTGAGCACCGCATCGGCCCGAGTGCGACCCGACGGCGGGCGCTTCAACCAGGCGTAGTAGCCGCTGGGGGACACCTTCAGCACGCGGCACATCGTGAACACCGGAAAGTCGGCCTGGTGCGCTCTCATGAACTCGTAGACGGGCCGGACCCCGAGTCGGCCTCGCGAGCGAACCAGGCCGTGGCTTTTGCCAGGATCCCCCGTTCGATACGCAGTTGCTTGTTCTCACGGCGAAGGCGCCGCAGCTCCTCCTGTTCGGGGCGGCTCGGCCCGTCGCGACGCACCCCCTCATCGCGTTCGGCCTGGATCACCCAGTTGCGGATCGTCTGCCCGGACGGCTCGAATTCCTTGGCCAACGCCTCCGGGCTACGACCCGCCCGTACGAGCTCAACCATCTGTTGCCGGAATTCCGGCGGATACGGGCTATGTGATTTCGGCATGGTTGGACATCTCCTTTCTTTCTCCAAGAAATGAAGTGTCCACGAAATCGGGTCAACTCCAGTTTAAGGTTCGCCCTTCCCAGATAGTATTCCAGGGTCCAAGATCCCCGTGTCGGATGGTCATTCCTGGTCGCCACGTCACATGGGAACATACCATTCAGCATTCTCTGGTGGCTCAAAGTCTTTCACGGCATTGTGATATCTGGAGAGAAAACGGGCGACCTCAGCGAGGCCCTTCTCCTCACCCATCACCTCCGGCCATGGTCGCAGAGCAACTTCCCCTGGGATGAACGAAAGCACCTCTCTTCCCAGTTCGTCGAATCCGAGGACACGGGGAGATCCTGAAAAGCCAACCGCCTCCAAGTAGTGCAGCAAGGAATGGACGGCTGGAGTCCAGCTATGGATAGGCCTGCGCACGGTATCTCCAATCCGCACAACGGGATTGACACAACCTTGGACGGATTCACCCTCTTCCAGCATCGTCAGATTCTCCCAAGCCTCATTTGCGATTGTCCTCTTGTCTGGCCGCATGGCCTCTAACGTCCCCGGTTTGCGACCCCGCGCAGCGGGTTGCCGAAGGCCAAGGCGCGTAGCGCCGTAGCGTAAATGGATGTGTTAGAAGAAGTGGCATATTTAGTTTCTGTAAAAGAAAAAGAGAGCCAACAACGCTCGCCGTTAGGCGCATTTTCAAAACAGGTGCGCCGCACTTTCAAGAAAACTTCGACGTTTGTTTACGTCTGTAATGCACTCGGCAAAACGGTGCGCGCCATAGAGAATCTTCAGTCGGTGTTCATCACCGCCACCATCTTTTATGGTTATCTTCTCACGCCAGTAGTCCAATGCGCGAGGATCGTGCTTCGATTTCACGGAGTAGCTGTTTTCAGCTTGCGGAAATTTAGGGAGGCCCAGCCACAACTTCATATGTTGCTGATGAGCTGCCAGTCCTCTATTCGCCAACGAAGAATACCCCAACGCGTGCAGATCTAACAGAGCTACGGCATGATCTATGACATGGATCGGCCCACCAACGCCTTTTTTGGCGAAGTTATCTGGTACGACATAGCGGGATACTGCTTCGATCATGTCGATATGGCTCTCATAGGAAGGATCATCCAGTTCTTGAGGTACCGAAAACTCACGGGGATCTGCTAATTTCTCATTACCTGGTACACGTGCCCATCCCGGCCCACGTCCCTCAAAAGCTTTGAGCAAGTTTATGATACCTTCAATAATCGCAGGAAATGCATAATGTGGCGCGGTGTGCAGTGCCTTCAGTACTAACGACGCGAAGATAGTATTGTGTCCTGAATCCCGACATTCGGTGATACTGGGTTCTAGTGCAGTGGCAACAGACGGGATTAGATCCGCGTTTGGTCTCTGATCTGGTTTGGTAGAAAAGAAGATCTCATTGGTTGAAGATTCTCCATCTCTGCTGAACCACATTGATTCTGAGTTGACCATGCGTCTCACGAGATTATAGACCTCGGCCTGAACCTCGTCTGACAGGGCATTCTCAACACAAAAGAAATATGCAGCAAGCATCGCAGCGCCTGGATGGCCAGACATACGATTCTTACCGATCGCCCTGCTCATACCGATGACCCCTTTAAGCAAAAACTCATCTACGATACTAGCCTTGCTATTCATTAAAAACTCCTGCCTAAAAACTGAACGGCGAATATATCGTACCTCTACCTTTATTCAGGCGATTTCTTACTTAAGCGCTGATTCTTTTTTCCATTTCTTCTAACGTCTCAGTGCCCCCGAACCGCGAAGCGGTTGCGCGTAGGCGCGCAGGCGCCGGAGCCAGGGGCACGGTGTTATCGGCTGTGGTCTGCCAGTCTCAATTGTTACTCAACAGAAGGCCCACCAGAAGGGCAGGGTGCGCTACAGCCAACAGCACCGTAGCCAACCCGAATCCGAGTCGATGACGGCCGACCAACTCGAAACACTGAAACCAACGTGAGGGGTGTATGTCGTCTGCGCCCCACAAAGAATGGGATAGGTCCGACAAGACCAGGGCGAGGAGGCCGAAAGCACCCAGCAGTATGAATATCAGGTGAGCGGAACTGAGAAATACAAACAACTGCCCTAAGGTGACCGGCGCGTTTGGGACTGTTAACGCCGTCCATTCCTCAGTCAGCAGTTTCATCAGGAAGGGATTAGCATACTCCCCCAAATATTTCAGAGAGAAAAAGATAACAATCCAAGAGGGGCTCCAAATTCCAATTGAGCGTCGAAGAGTCTGTGCGATTGCTATCAAAGTGACTAGGAAAGCGATTTGCAGGAACACAGAGAAACCCTGCAACGAAAGGATTATATTCTCCATCTTGGTGCCTCCTGATGACTGGCCAGAGGAACATGCCAGGCCTGAACTCCATTGCCGCTAACGGGTTGCCGGTTTGCGAACCCGCTTAGCGGGTTGCCGAAGGCCGAGGCGCGCTAAGCGCCGCATCGCCAAACGTGCGGTTATGCGCTCCAACCTCAGATGTTCTCTAGTAGTTCTCTGACTTTGCGTTCCCGAGCCACCTCGACCGGGCGCTGTCCCTTGCCATTTTTGGCATCTTGGTCAGCCCCATGGGTAAGCAGGAGCTCCACGCCAGCAATATCCCCGCTTTCCACGACATTGTGCAGTACCGTAGTCTCAGGATCTCCGCCAACCTCATCAACAACTGAACTGTTGACGTCAGCGCCATGCTCGAGGAGCAAATCAAGCATGCCCGAACACTTCCGGTTGAAGAAGCCCGCATGTTTGAGGGCATTCCAAGACACGGTTTCAGATAAACTCGGACCAGTCCCTGTGATTGCCGCGCCGTTGTCCAGCAACCATGCGATGCAATCGAGGGCCATTCCTTCGCACGCGAATATCAACGGCGGACCGTAGTCATTACCGACTCGATTTACCTCTGCGCCATGCTGAACCAGTAACTCCAGAGTTGGAATACAACGGTCGTAGAGTGATGCTCGACAGAGTGGAAAATTGCTGTACTCCATCACATCGCCCCCCTCGGCAATCAGAAAAGAGAGAATTTCTGTCTGACACTCCACGGCGGCGAGCGTCATCGGTCGGTATCTGAGAATCTGGCCTCGTTGTTTGCGATCATCGCATGGAGGGATGGACTCGTGGAGAAGACCTGGCTCCGTATGTAACAGCCGTTTGACAGTGGAGAGGTCGCCGCGCTCTACCGCCTCTCTGAGATCATCTCTACTTCCGGCCACCTGTTCCTCCAGCATCTTGTTGGGGCGTATAACGTTTGATGGGTCACGAACTCACGAAGTGAGTTGGGCGAAGGGCCGTATGGCCCGAAGCCGTGACCCATGTGTTAGCTGCTGTGTGGACCTGTAAAGCTCAATCCTGTCCAGGCGTTGAACACTTTTCATAGAATTGGATAGCCTTTTCGTATATTTCTTCGCGGTGCTTTGCCAAACTGTGTGTGTCGTCGCCAAAGACGATTAGCGTACAGTTGCCGCCAGAGTCATTAATGAGTTTCTCGACGTGCTGCATTTCGCTTGTGGTCGCGACGGTATCAAGCGCGCCATGAACCAGCAGGATTGGCCTCTTTATATGGGTAGCATGTGTCAATACGGATCGCTCAACTAATGCTTTCTCGCGTTCCGTTGGACTACTTGGAAGGAATCTATCATGATGGAGGCGCATGATTCGAAGACTTGTGCAAGTGCACGTGGAGATCCCACCTACGAATGGTGAAGATGCATCTGCCAGGGCAAGGAGACTTAGAAACCCGCCATAGCTATTACCGAACAGAGCGATTCTCCTGCCTGTACTAAAGTGTTGCTGCCAGTAGATTCCACAGTCTAATACATCCTGAACGTCTGCGACCCCGGCGACCCCGGTGTTCGCTCGATCGAGGTCCTCGCCGAAGCCGGTAGAGCCCCTATAAGCCACGCGCACAATCTCGAATCCCTGGCGAAGCAGCCCTAAAGCCCATGAGTCATTTCTATCGAGGCTGCCTCCAGGCCCACCATGCACATACAGAACAGCGAGCTCTCGTGGAGACGGCGGAACCAACCGCTGTGCTGGAAGAGCTAAACCATCCGAAGCAGGAACCGTAAATTCCTCAAGCCTAAAACTCGGTACGGGTTCGGTATGCTCAGCTACGACAGTGCATCCTTCAGATTCTTTCCAGCGGTAAACCTTATGGTCTGTTCCAAGAAAAAAGACGGTATCGCTGTCGGCTCTGAAGGCGATTTGATACCAAGTCAGGTTCTTCGCCACGCTAACCCCGGAATCCAATCTGATGCGTGAATCTACGCGGCCTACGGGAAACTGCACCCAAACAAGCTCATCGGGTCTGACGCAGAGAAGCCTGTTCGTCGAGTTTGAAAATGCACCTTCTTTCACAGGCCCATCTTCATAGATCCACCCGGAATCTCGGCCCGTAAGATCTACAACGTGAACGGTCCCTTCCTTCTCGTCGGACACGTGAAGTGCAAACCAGCTTTCGTCACGTGACCAGGGGAATCGACCAAATCGGTTACCATTTGCCTCGGGCAGGAGCAAGGATATTCTTTGACGTTGAAGATCAAATAGATGCACTTTCTTAGGCTTGTTAAGCTCCTCCAGGTTTTGCCGATGAAATGCAATCAGGTCACCGGATGGGGACCAATTTGGAAACCTGTCCACACTGTCCTTCGATGCGGTCAATCTATCAAGTTTGCCGCTATCCAATGTGAGGTGAAAAATGTCAGGTGGCCGTTTATTCAATTGCTCGGTACTGTGCTTTTCGTAGGCAGAAAACACGAGGCTTGTGCCGTTTGGCGACCACTGGCTGAACCCCGCTTGCATGGATTGATCTTCGTAGACGACCCTTATGTCATTCTGAGATAGCTCATAGACACCGATGCGGCCATCGTTCCCAGAAAACGTAAGACGAAGTCCATCTGGAGCCCAACGCGGATGATGGGGAAGAAATTCAGGCGGTACTTCCCCAATGATCTCACCTGAGGGCTCCGTAATTTTCAACCAGGTTTCTCCGGAAATGCTCCGGCACCACAGAACGAGGCGCCCTGTGATCGGATCGACATCAAAATCACCTATCAAGGGACCATCTCCTTCTGATTCTGTTGAATCACAACTCGAGGCAATGATGTAAGCCTCAAACCGACATTTCGGCTAACGTTTCAGTGCTCCCGAACCGCGTAGCGGTTGGGCTAAGGGGCTTTGCCCCGAAGCCGGGGGCACGGTGTTACATGAAGTGCGCGGATATCCTCGGTCGCGATATCGGATCCGATGCTCCAGCGCTTCCTATGCCTGAAACAACGACGGAAACAGCACTGGCAGTGTCTATATGCGTCAGATAGTAATCTTCCGCTGCCCTCCATCTCCGAATCCATTCGTCTGTGTTTTCACCTCGCTTGACCAGCCTATCCAGACATTCGGCTTTCGGAGTGTCGACGAAAATGGAGTAGCCATAGAATTTCCTCAATTCGGGCCGAAATGAATAGACCCCATCGATCAGGATGATGCCCTCAGCCGGTTGATCAACCCACTCCGCCAGCTGGTTGCTCCCCCAATCATAGCGCTTGTAGCGAGCTCGATCTCCACGCGATAAGGGTTCAAGAAGCTCACTCCGTATTCTCGCCCAATCAAAATACCTCATGTAACCATTTTCAGGCGTTAGAGCCATTCTCGCATGCTCCTCCATTGGAGCATAGAAGTCATCCCCGTGAACGATTGAGATGAGATTACACCTCTCGCTTAGTTTCCTGGCGATGGTTGACTTTCCAGCTCCGCCGGGACCATCGAGTGCGGCTACGAGGAGTCTATTCGAGCCCAATTCCGAGGCAAGTCGCGATGAGAGAAGATTTACGTCCATCTCGTGTTGTCAGCGTCTATCGCAGATATCTATCAAGCATTTCATGTAACGTTCTCACAATTCACGAAGTCGCGAAAGCGACTTGCCGAAGGCCAAGCGCCGAATGGCGGCAGCGTGAATTGCTGTGATATATGACGTGGGTATGATTGCTCCAAGGCTGATCAACGCAGAGAGGTAGCGACGCGAGAGTGCGTTAGCGTGCATGGCTTTGCAACAGTGTCGCTTCCACGTCACCACGTGGTGGGAATAGGCAGCAACAGATCTCCTTGAATTGGCACAAATCGCGTCGCCGATTCGATTAGACGACTAGCAGTTAGTCCTGGGACACCGTACACCTCGACGGATACCTTGGATTCCTTGATTAGCTTGTCAATTGCAGGCGCGTAGTCTCCGTCACCTGAAGCCAGGACAGCGACATCCACGCGATCTGCGTACTCCAACATATCGACCGTAATGCCCACGTCCCAGTCCCCTTTGGCTGAGCCGTCAGCTCTCTGAATATAAGGCGCGAGCTTTACCTCAAAACCGAGCCGTTTCAGAATTTTCTGAAATTGGGCCTGCTTTCTGTCGCCTTTGTCAATAGCATAGGCTACTGCCTTCACCAGTTTCCGGCCGGCTGTCGCCTCCCTGAGGAAAGAACCATAGTCGAAATGGCAATTATGTTGCTGCTTAACTGTGTAGTAAACATTCTGTACATCTGCGAATACGGCTACGCGATCCACGTCAGTTTTTCTCCAGCGCCTGCAGGCTCATGATTTCAACCGTGCCAGCTTTGCCTCTGTCGAATTTCACTGGTACTGTGACAACCCATGTCATATATCGTCTTCCGTGCCCCCGAACCGCGAAGCGGTTGCGCGAGGGGCCCGCAGGGCCCGGAGCCGGGGACACAGGTGTTAAGCGAGGGCCTGCTCTGCCCGACCACGATGGGAGAAAACTCTCGGGCTTGGGCGGTGGAGAGGCCGTCCGGCGCCCTTGCTCAGCCCTCCATCTTTCGTCGGTCTCCCAATCCGCAGGTCCCGACCTCTCCAACTGCCCATTGATCTCGTCTTTTCCTGACCAGGTAAAACGCAACGCCCAAGCGGTATTAGCGCGCCGGACGGGGTGGGGAATCACGTGCGACGAGCCGCCCATCTCTGCAAATGCTTCCTCACCGCGAGGGACCACCCCGAACTCCGCAACAGCCTATCATGACCTATACTCCACCAAATCAATCAAATTTTCCTTGGCCTTCGCTTAACGCTTTCGTGGGCTGCGAACCCGCGAAGCGGGTTGGGCGAAGGCCGGATGGCCGGAGCCGCAGCCCGGCGTGTTAGCCGCTGGTGGCTTGGCCTTCGACGCGAAGAAACCGCGGTTGGCCTTAAAAAGCCGGCACAACGTACACAACTGGTTTTGATCTTTCACTCCGAGGAATAGGCGTGATGTCCATCTCCGAGTCATTTGTACGCGTGAACAAGCCCTGCGGTTTTGAACCCTACCTTTCGATGACATTCCGACGACGCCTCGTTGGAAGGGTCTACTTCGGACGCTAGATAGCGGTACCCCAGTTCCCTCGCTTTGGTGGCGATCACCCTTATCAGGCTGCTAGCAACTCCCTGACGGCGAAATGTGGCGCCGACGAAAATGCTCTTCAATCGAGCGACTTTTCCCGGAACCCTCAGCAGTCCAGCTCTGCCCGCCAGTTCCCCATCCCAGTAGCAAACATACGATTCGTAGTTCGCTATCCCCAAAAGAGATAAGGCTTTGTTCCTCGTGACAGTGCTAGTTGATCTCTGGCCACTCAAGGAATAGACCTGCGCAAGGGATTGCTTGTTGCTGCGTTTCGCGCAGATTCTCGCGTCAGCGTGGTATTCCCTATCAAGATCGAGCAATAAGCCTTCTCCTGGTGAATCAGCCATCTCATGAACACGGAAGTAATTGTCACATAAATCCAGATTGGCGGAAGGGGAAGGAACCCATTGAGAGCAGCTCACACCCAGGCTTTCGAATTCCGCCACAACCACCTGGAAAGTAAACTCATCCGCCAATCCTGGATCGAAATACCAAAGGCAGTTATTCTCGTTGTACTCAGGGTGGTCCAAGTTGTAAACGGTGACTCCAAAACGGTGTTCGATGATATGGCCACCCAGCTTGGCCCACTCGAAACTCGTCCGGTAGATCTCGCTCAGCATGTTGGTCACGGAATGGGTCAGTTGTAATGCCACTTGCGGCTAACGTCTCAGTGCCCCCGAACCGCACAGCGGTTTGGCGGAGGGCCCGCAGGGCCCGAAGCCGGGGGAACAGGTGTTAGGCGAGGGCCTGCTCGGATCGACCACGATGGGAGAAACTCTCGGGCTTGGGTGGTGGAGAGGCCGTCCGGCGCCCCTCCTCAGCCCTCCATCTTTCGTCGGTCTCCCAATCCGCAGGTCCCGATCTCCCCAACTGCCCATTGATTTCATCATTTCTTGACCAGGTAAAACGCAACGCCCAAGCGGTATTAGCGCGCCGGACGGGGTTGGGAAATCACGTGCGACGAGGCGACCATCTCCGTAAATGCTCCTCCACTGCAAAGCGCCAGCCCGAACTCTCCAACACCCTCTCATGATCTATACTCCACCAAATCCATCCATTTTTTCTTATGCCTTCGCCTAACTGATTGTACCCGAACCAATTGTTCGGATAACAACCGCCCGAGGGTTACTTATCCGAAACGATGGTACGTATTTGGCTGAACGGTCGTAATCAGATACTCCCACACGGTGGTATTGCTTACGGCGGTCAAGTCCCCTGACAGGCACTGCCGCAATCATCTGTCCAACGACGCCTTGATCCGGCCCCAGGTGAGATCTTCGACCACCGTACCTTCTGCTCCGATCAGAACCCCATCAGCAAACGAATCCGCGTTGACTTCGTTCTCTAGGTGTGCGTCCAGACCCATCGCGGGCAGAAGGTATCTCTTGAAATTCTCCGTGAATAAAACGCCGCCGTCGGCATCGTTAACCAGACATCTGAAACCAATGACCTTGCCGGCGGACAGGGCCGAGACGGCACTCTCTTCCGCCCCCGAATACACAAAGAGGTCAAACGGCGTCAGGTAAAACTCGACAACCCAAATAGACGGGTTTTCCCCGTGTGTGATTCCGAATCCTTGGCCAAAGGGCGGCTCCTCCGGCCAGTCCGCCCAAGCCGACATGCCCAGAATATTATCCTCGCCGGGTGGTACATCTGGCGAGATGCCGTAACTCTGTACTTGGGCGTCGTCCTGCAGCTTGTACTCTTCACTTAGTCAGGGGCGGCCGTCGGAAAAAAATCGCCGCCGCTGTGATCGGCATCGACGTAGAAGCCGAATCCATCGAGTGGCAAGTGTTCGTCTGCGGGGTCGTAGTTGGTCCGATTGACCCCCACGTTGTCCACGCATGCCAGAGCCACGTAGATCCGGCTCTGAGACGCCGACCAACCCAACCACAGCCGTAAATCCAGATCGGATGGATCGTATTCCGGCTCCTCCCACAAGGAGAAGACTGAAAAGTCCAGACCCGTCGCTGAAGGCGGCCCAATCTCCTGCCATTCATCGATCAAGCCATCCGTCACATCGATATCTGCCAGCATGCTCTCCGTCAGTTCGTATATGGGGTACACCCGATCCCCCCAATGCGCCTGCACGGAGCTGCCCGCGGCAATCAGGTAGAATGCCAGCACCAACATCGGAAGCAACGTCGCCCTCATTGCTGCACCCGCATTCCCCTCAGAAGGAGACGGTCGCAGTCACTGAAACCGTGCGCGGCGCGCCCAGCCAGGCGGCATTCTCGGTGATTGCGGACAGATAGGCCTTGTCGAGCGGGTTGTTCGCCACGATCGAGAACTCCGCCGACCGCAGCTGATCGCTCAACGCTCCCCCCGAGAAACTGACGTAGGCGTCCACCAGCCAGTAGGCGTCCGTGTCCCAGTCCGCGGCCAGACTGACGCGCCGCGGCGACGTGTACTTGGCGGACAGGCCGCCGGCAAGCGGCCCGCTGCGGTCGAGCGAGAGGACCCACAGCCGGCCCGGTACGCCCGCAACGTCGGTGCCGGGCACGATGCCCTGGTTGTCGTCGACGAGCGGATCGCCGGTCCCTATGTATTTCGAGTCGTTGAAGGTGACCGCTGTGTAGAACGAGGTCCGATTCGGCAACGGCACCGTGGCGGACAGCTCGACCCCGCTCGTTTCGATACCCCCCGCGTTGAAGTAGGCTCCGCCCCCGGGGATGAGGTAGTTGGGACCGGCGGTCGTCTGCGGGCCGAGGTAGAAGATCCGGTTCTGGAAATCGATGGAGTACCAGGCGGCGCTCAACGCGACCCGTTCGCCGACATACTGCAGCCCCACGTCGATGTTCGAGGCGGTCTCGGGTTCGAGGAGGTCCAGACTCCTGCCCGGGACTTCGAGCAGCGTGCTGCTGATCGCCTTGAAGTTCTCCGCATAGCCGGCGAACAGGTCGAGGCCCGCCACCGGCGTCTCGTAGGTGACACCCCCCGAGAAGAGCAGATCCGAATCGGAATCGACCGTCAGTTCCGGGTCGACATCGAACTTGTCCTCGCGCGACACGCCGATCCGGAACTGCTTGATGCCGGCGCTCAGGGCCAGCGCACCGGCGTAAAGCGTCTCCTCCAGGTACCACTTGAAGACGTGCTGCGGGAAGTCCCACTCGTACTGGTGCCAGTAGGGCCGCTCGTCCCACTTGAAGCTGAGCGCCGGATCCAGCATCCGGTGCCAGTCCCGGCCGAGGTCGCGCCGCGAGCCCTCGTACCAGATCCCGGCACGCAGGGCGCTGCCGGCCCCGCCAATGGAAGTGGACCATTCCCCGTCGAGGGTTGCGCCGAGGCGATCCTTCCCGTAGTGGCTGTGGCGGTACGATTGCACTGCCGTGGCCCCCGGGTGGCAGGCCGGGTCGACCTCCGGGCCTCCCGAGCCGTAGTAGTTGTAGATGTAGGACGACTCGCAGTCGGGCGCCGGTGCGACGGCAACGCCGTTGCCGTCCACGAAGCGGATGAGCCCGGGCTGATCGCCGCCCCGCACCGGTGGGAGGCCCGCCAGCTCCGACTCGGGTCCATCCCCGTCGTCGACCACGTCGACTATGTAAGGGGGCAGCCAGTCGCCGCGGCCCCTGTTGCGATGGTAGTAGGCGCCGGCGCTCAGGTTGCTGAGCTCGCTGAACGGCCAGTCGGCCTTGAGGTAGGCGAGCGTGTTGGTGCGCCGGGTCTGCCAGCCGGGCCGGTAGAACTGGTTGAGGTAGGGCACCCCGGGCCAGTCGCCGACCAGCCGGTCCCAGCGCGGGTTCGCCCGGAAATCGGCCTCGCCGTAGATCCGCTGGTAGGTATCCTCGTGGATATCGTCGTAGGAGAGGTAGCCGGTGAGATCGAGGCGCCCGCGCGGCGAAACCATCTTGGCGGCGATGTGCTCCCGTTCGTTCCTCGCCGAGCCCTGCACCCAGTCGGTCGCCTCCTGCCGGACCGCGGCGATCCAGGCGCGCGTCTCACCGCCGAACAACGGTCCGGTGTCGACCCGCATGGAGAAGCGCTTGCCGTCGTTCTCGCCGAGGGTGGTCGACGCGGTGTAGGTCCGCTCCGCCGCCGGATCGTCCGTCCGGTAGTTGAAGGTGCCGCCCAGCGCCTCGACCGACCGGGAGGCTATGTCGGCCGTCCCCTGCGACACCTCGACCCCTCCGAGGTTCATCGGGTCGATGAACCGGTTCGCTTTGGCGCCGCTGAAGTAGTCGGAGGTGCCGTTGGGAAAGCCGTCGACGGTGGTGCCGATCTGCGCCTCGCTGATGGTCACCTGGAAGCCGCGCACGACGGCATTGTTCGACCAGTCGTCGAACCCGTACGCGTCCCCCTCCTGGATGGATACCCCGGGGAGGTTGTCCACCACCGCGGCGACGCTGGTGATGTTCGACTGCTGCCGGATCATCGGCACGGGGACGACGTTGCGCGCGAAAGTCCGGGGTTCGTCGGCGACGACGCTGAGCGTATCGAGAAGCAATGGGACCTGCAGAACGAGCGGGACGGTTTCGGTGGCGCCCGCCTGGACAGAGACCCGACGCTCGACGGGATCGAAACCAGGCAGGGTCGCCGTTACGAGATAGTCCCCGGCGGCAAGGCCGGCGAACCCGTAGGAGCCGGCGACGTCGGTCACGCTTTCCTCGCGCACGCCGGAACCGGTCGCCGTCACCAGGACGCCGGGCAAGGAGAAGCCGTTCTCGTCGACGACCGTGCCCTCGATCGTTCCGGTTGTCTGGGCCGTCGCGGTGGCCGTGGCCGACAGGGACAACAGCGCGGCGAAGATGGCGAGCCGGCCAGGGGTGAGTGCGCGCGGTATTATCGTCTTCATGCTCACAGTTTCCTCCCTTGAGGTTGATGCGTACTTATCGGCGATCACACGGGCTACAGCGCGTGGAAGATCAGCGTCGATGATGAATTGCAAACCGATTCAGGATGCAGGTAGTGGATGAGCTTCTTCTGCTTCTACGAGTTCCTCAGCGTACTCAAGAGCAGCCCGTACATCCGCGTCGGTAATGCCATATTCCTCACAGACTTCTTCTGGGGTTGCCCCACCTGCAAGGTTCCCGATAATTCGGTGCACGGGCACTCGGGTCCCCCGCACCACCGGCTTGCCATGACGGATCGAGGGATCGATTGTGATTCGTTCATTCATCCTTGACCTCCATGCCCTCAACAATATACGAAAACATGAACCCGGTTTTGCCCTGACGATCCCCGGTTTGCGAACCCGGGAAGCGGGTTGCCGTAGGCCCAAATGAAAGAACCAGCGATACTGTAGTTCATCGCGCCCGCAATCCCGCATGTCTCGGGTATCCTGGGCCAGAAACCGTTCACATCTGAGCTCGGTTATACCCGTCTCCTCCTTTGCTTCTCGCATCACGGCATCCTGAGGATTCTCTCCTGGTTCAATTGTTCCAGCTGGAACTTGAATGCCAGCTTCCGGTGCCTCGGGTTGAGTAAAAAGAAGCAGGCGGCTCCCGTTGGTGATATAGGCGTAAGCTCTGTGACGGGTTTTCATCGCAATTTGGGCAGCTATGGAATCCCGTGCGGGTCGCAGTGGGTCACGGGCGCGTCCACCAAGCGGGGGCAGCGCATGGGCAGGATAAACGGGATTATGGGTGGGTTTGGAAAGGATCGAGGGGATCGCGAAAGTGTGCGTTGTTCCGCCTGAGGAGAAATTGAGGAGTAGGGCACAAAGAACCGGGAATCGGTGAAGCAAGGCGCCCGAACCTTTCGCTCACCAGCGTAGCTCAGTCCGAAACGAAACCGGTGATTAGGCAAGGTCCACCGGGCCCTCCCCGCAGTCGTCGCAGTCTTCAAGTCCACTGGTTTGCCGCCCGAACCGGGCAGCGGCATCTTGAGATATGAAGGATTCGAGAGAGCTGGAGATTTGCGCATCGTGACTTCTTTGCGGACAAAGCTCGGGTTGCAGGTGAACCCATGACCCCGGGTGAATTCATCTCCAAGTGGCGGGCGTCGGAGCTGAAGGAACGCTCGGCATCGCAGGAGCACTTCATCGACTTGTGCCGGCTCCTGGGCGAACCGACACCGGCCGAGGCCGACCCGACCGGCGAGACCTACTGCTTCGAGAAGGGAGCGCGCAAGGAGACCGGCGTCGGCGGTTGGGCCGACGTGTGGAAGCGGCACTGCTTCGCCTGGGAGTACAAGGGCGGCCAAGCCAACCTCGACGCCGCCTTCGATCAGCTCAGGCAGTACGCCCTGGCCCTGGAGAACCCGCCGCTTCTGATCGTCTCCGACATGCGGCGGTTCCGCATCCGCACCAACTGGACCAACAGCGTCAGCGAAACCCTCGAGTTCGCCATCGACGACCTCGCCGACGCCGCGGTCCGCGACAAGCTCAAGTGGGCGCTCTCCGATCCCGAGCGCCTGCGTCCGGGAGAGACGCGCCAGACACTCACCGAGCGCGCGGCCACCGCTTTCGCGGCGCTGGCGCAGTCGCTGAGGGAGCGCGGCCACGACCCGCAGGCGGTGGCGCACTTCATCAATCGCCTCGTCTTCTGCATGTTCGCCGAGGACGTGGGCCTGCTGCCGGGGGACATGTTCACGCGCATGCTGCAACAGGCGCGCCGGCAACCGCAGGAGTTCGCCGGCATGGCCCGCGATCTGTTCGCGGCGATGTCCAACGGGGGCCGCGTCGGATTCGAGGCAGTGGCGTGGTTCAACGGCGGGCTGTTCGACGACGATGCCGCCCTGTCCCTCGAGAAGGCGGAGATCGAGACGGCGCTCGAAGCCGCGTCGCTCGACTGGGCCGAGATCGACCCTTCCATCCTCGGCACCCTGTTCGAGCGCGGTCTCGACCCGGACAAGCGTTCGCAGCTCGGGGCGCACTACACCGACCGGGACAAGATCATGCGCATCGTCGAGCCCGTGGTCGTCCGTCCCCTGCTGGCGGAATGGGAGAGGGTGAAGGCGGAGATCGCAGCCGCTCTCGATCGCGCCGGCGGAACCAGGTCGAGGGCCGCAGGGACACGGCAGCGGGGACAGGCTGAACGGCTGCTGCGCGCCTTTCTCGAACGCCTGCGCGGCTTCACGGTGCTCGATCCCGCCTGCGGTTCCGGCAACTTCCTCTATCTGGCGCTGCACGCGCTCAAGGACCTGGAGCACCGGGTGCAGCTGGAGGCCGACGCCATGGGCCTCCAGCGCGAATTCCCCCGGGTCGGCCCGGCCAACGTCAGGGGAATCGAGATCAACCCCTACGCCGCGGAACTGGCCCGCGTGTCGGTCTGGATCGGCGAGATCCAGTGGATGCGGCGCAACGGATTCGGGGAGTTGCGCGATCCGATCCTAAAGCCGCTCGACACCATCGAATGCCGCGACGCGATCCTGTCGCCGGAGGGAAGCGAGCCGGAGTGGCCGCAGGCCGACGTGGTGATCGGCAACCCGCCGTTTCTCGGCGGCAAGCTCCTCAACGCCCACCTCGGGGAGGAGTACGTTGGGAGAATTTTCGCTGCGTACGAAGGCCGCGTGCCGGCCGAGGTCGATCTCGTTTGCTACTGGTTCGTGAAGGCCGGTGATCACCTCGCAGCGGGCAAAGCGAAACGAGCCGGCCTCGTCTCGACCAATTCAATTAGAGGGGGCGCGAACCGGAGGGCCTTGCAGACCGCGATCGACGGCCGTCCGATCTTCGAGGCATGGAGCGACGAGCCGTGGGTGATCGACGGCGCCGCGGTACGCGTTTCCCTGATCTGCTTCTCGGGGCAGGATGCCGGATCGGTGTCGGGACGGAGACTCGACGGCCAACTTGTCGATGAGGTTCACGCCGACCTGACCGCGAAGCGCGGCGGGGCGGGCATCGATCTGACGGAGGCTCGGCGGCTTCACCGGAACATGGGCGTCGCCTTCATGGGGGACACGAAGGGCGGCCCCTTCGACGTCCCTGGAGAGCAGGCCCGGGAATGGCTGCGGGAGCCGGCCAACCCGAACGGGAGACCCAACTCCGATGTCCTGGGACCATGGATGAACGGCATGGACGTCACGCGGCGCCCGGCGGACAAATGGATCGTCGATTTCGGATCCAGCATGGTGCGGGAGGAGGCGGCGCTCTACGAGGCCCCGTTTCGACACGCAATGGAGCACGTCTATCCGAAGCGGCAAGGGAACCGGCGAGAAGCCTACCGCACCAATTGGTGGCGGCACGTCGAGCCGAGGCCGGGTATGTGGGAGGCACTCGACGGACTGCAGCGTTACATCGTTACGCCGACGGTAGCAAAGCACCGGCTGTTCGCCTGGCTTGACGCGCGGGTTTGTCCTGATCATCAACTGATCGTCATCGCGCGCGACGACGACACCACCTTCGGGATCCTGCACAGCCGCTTTCACGAGGCGTGGTCCCTGCGCCTGGGCACAAGCCTGGAAGACCGCCCGCGCTACACCCCGACGACAACATTCGAGACTTACCCGTTCCCGGAGGGGCTGTCGCCCGACGTTCCCGCGACGGACTATGCGGATGATCCGCCCGCCGTTGCCATTGCCGACGCAGCCCGACGGCTGGTCGAGCTGAGAGACCGGTGGCTGAATCCGCCCGAATGGGTGGAGTGGGTGGAGGAGCCTGTTGCAGGTTATCCCAGGCGCCCCGTGCCCCGCGACGAGGAAGCGGAGAAGGAGCTCAAGAAGCGCACGCTGACCAACCTCTACAACGCCCGCCCTCAGTGGCTCGAGGACGCGCACTCGGCTCTCGATGCATCTGTGGCGGCGGCCTATGGGTGGGATGTAGATGTTTCGGAGGACCAGGCGCTGCGGGAACTGTTGTCCATGAACTTTGCCAGCGGGGAACCGCCCACCTCGGCGTGACGCTGCACAGGAATTACATGATAAAATGATGGAACCGGCGAATTATCCTGTCTGTCAGAAGGAAGATGGTGGTCGGTGCTGGCGTTACCCGGCGGATGGCCTCGATGGCTCCAAGTTCAAATGCACGACCTGTGGGCAGTACGCAATAAGCAGGACGGCATTATGCGGTCAGTTAGATCAACAAGCTGATGCGCTGGCAGCAGTTCAACGCGCATGTCTAAGTCATGTATTGCGCACGAAACATGAGAACAAACAACCCTCTATGGTAGACACAAAATGGCTAAGGGAATTCTTATCGAATTGTCGACTTCCCACTCCGCATGAACGGGCTGCAAACTTGATCCGGTACATAGGCGATCAGGTTTCCCAAACTGGAGAAAGCTTGTCTGTTGCTCCAGATCATCTCCATGCGATTATTGGGGCGCCGAACTTTGAGGCGGCCATTCGACTGACAAAGGAATTGGTTGAGGGTAAAACACTAAAAGCCGACCCCCTTGGTACTGCCGTCGGGATGGATCCGGCTACAGGACGTCCCATCTCTTTGTTTACCAACATTGATCTCAGTCTGGAGGGATGGGAGCAGTATGAAGCCGAAAAACGCGGAAGATTTGCCGGAAACTACGGTTTCTTCGCCATGCAGTTTGATGAACCCGATCTCAAAGCCTTTGTCAAGGAAGTTCTGAAACCGGCTGTGAAAGATGAGATCGGCTACGATCTTGTGGATATGAACGATGTTGGGAAGGCAGGAATCATCGATAATATCATGCGGGTCCAAATCAGGGACGCGAAGTTCGTCATTGTCGATCTAACCCATGACAACCATGGCGCGTACTGGGAGGCCGGTTTCGCGGAGGGTCTGGACAAGCCTGTGATCTACATCTGCGAAAAAGGAAAATTCGAGAAGCAAAAGACCCACTTCGATACGAATCACTGTACGACCGTTCTCTGGTCCAGGGATGATGACGAGGGATTCCGCGGAAAATTTGTCGCGACCCTTCGACGGTCGCTCGATCTGTCTTCGTGAGTTTTCCTAAGCGCTTCCCTATTGGAAACCACCGTGAAGCGAACGTACATCAGCTTGGTCACAAGGAGCGGGAGAGCGACTACGGGGTCAGCTTCCCCGATTTACCCGGCTGTGTCACCGCCGGCCACACCTTTGAAGAGGCCAAGGAACTGGCTGCGGAGGCTCTTGCCCTTCATCTCGAAGGTTTGCGCAGCTCGGGCAATGAGATTCCCGAGTCTAGCTCCGCCGCCGCCGTTGTGGCCCACCCGGATACTGGGTCGCCAACTTTGGCCGGACTGGGTTGTCGCGCTCGTAGAAAACGTCGTGAAACCCGTAGGCAAACCCCTCTTGGCCAATCCGGTCGATCCAGTCTAGGAGCTTCGTCCTACTGAACTCGATGGCGTATCCGTCCGCGCCGCCGTACCCCCGCCACTGGCTCAGCAGGCCGTCGAGATAGTCCTTTTCGGAGCGCGCTCTGCAGAACGACGTCACGTACGCGGTTACGAAGTGATCCATGACGAAAACGAGATGGTCCTCGAAACCTGGCCGCGGCTTCCGCGTGATTCATTCCGAGCTTCTCCAGCGCCGCAAGAACACGCGCATCCATCTGCCCGACAGCGCCGCTGGCTTCGAGCACGGAGGCCAGGACGCCCTGTCCGTACCTGAACTCGGACTCGTCGTTTGTGGCAATGTGCGCGGTGCTCCAAAGCTGCCCCGAGGACAGAATCCCCAACAGACCCTTCGCGCTGGTGTAGTGGAATACCGCGTCATCCAAGTCCATTTGGGAGACCGCCATGCGCCTCTCGTTGGTTTCGTTCAGTCACGGAGCGGCAGTCCTTTCCTCGGGAGAATTCGCCGGATCCGGGAGGGCGCTGAAGCCGCAGGGCAAGCAGTACCTCGTCGTCGTCCCCGGAAGCCACACGATTCTCGGCTCCAAACTGGGCAACTACGTTATCGCGTTTACAAATCCCGGATGAGCAGTCGAATGCATCGCCTGCAGCAGCCCCATCTGGCTGGAATCACCTGACCTGAATTCATCCTCCGGCCTATCTGGTTTCCCCTTTCCCAGCAAATCCGGCTCTAATCACCTCAAGTGCCCTCTCTAGAACTGCATCGCGGCCGCTGGCGATGTCCTGTTGAGTCGCATGCACCTCCACATCAGGGATCACGCCAACCCCGACGAATTCCCTCCCGTCAGGGTACGAGTCGCGTTTGGTGCAGATCCACGCTTTCGCAACAGGCAGTCTCACTATGAGAGGTTGGCCTGTCGTCCCTGCGGTTCTCTCCCCAACTAGGGTCGCCCTGCCGCTGTGATGAAGGGGAATCAGGAAGTCCTCTGCCGCACTCACAGTTTCGGGGCCAATCAGCACCACCAGTGGGCCGAGATAGGGACTATCTCCTGGCTCAACCCGGTCGTGCTCTCCTTCATGCCATTCCTCTTCTTGTCCCCAGGCTCGAAAGGCGGGCATGTACTTGCGGGTTCTCCAACGGGACCCCTCCAGAGGCCCGTCAGTCAGATAGCTGACGATTCCATACGCGTTAATAGTGCTGCCACCCCCATTTCCCCTCACATCGATAATGAGTCCTCGGGAGGCACGGATCTTCTCAAAGACCTCATCAAACTGCTCGACGACCTTGTCTGTACCGAAGGTGCGAATCGACACGTACGTGATACCACCGGCTAGCTCCTTGTGCTCAAACTTCGGTATCCGGAGCCATGGCATCTGTTTCCTTTGTTTCCACTCGGAGCGTCGGGTAAGCGACAGATCCCTTGTCGAACCGCTGCTGCTTCGGACGCGAACGCCTACCACGGTGCCTTCCGGTCCCCCAAGAAGTACTCTGTAGGCCTCAGAATCCCGTCCCTGCGGTGTTGACTCGGAAACGTAGGGATAGATGTCCTGCTTCAGGATCTCCTGTACTGAACGACCATCGACATGGGTAATCTCATCTCCTCTTTTCAGTTCCGACTTCGTGATCTCTTCGGTTAGCCCATGATCAGCGATAATGGCCCTGCCAGCCACGGGGCGTACCAGTAGAGCTGGTCGACCGGTACGCCAGGCATACTTCACTTTGGTATGGCCGTCTTGCAGGCGGGCAAGGCATCGCTGCATCAGTCGGTAGAACTCACCAGTCGTCTGGTCCTCCATGACTGCCGGAATGTATTCACTTAGTACTTGGTCCCAGTCGAGGTGGGGAACCTGATCGAAGAAGGCAAAGTTGTATTTTACCTCACTCCACAGCTTGGTAAATGCCGCCACTCTCTCGGCCGCGGTAAGTTCGGGGACAGGTATCCAATCAGTACCGGTCAAGACCTCCCAGGGGCCACGTTGCTGCGTGCTGATGCTGCCCCTCTTCCGAAACTCCTGATAGGCGCGCCTGTTCTCAACCGGGTCGGTCTGGAGACGGAAGCGCACAGCGAGATCGCCGTCCCTCAGGCCGTATTCGGCCACCACCAGGCAGGGGGTTTGACCGAATTGCCTCAGGCAGCCTTGGGATCCCGGGAAGGAGGAGTTTCCACCGGAGACCTTCCCGTCATCGGACACAAAGCGAACGTCGACGAGGTCAGCGTCCTGCTTGAAGTAGTCCCCTGAGATCCAGCCAATGAGAACTTCCTGCAACCCGTAGGGGTTGCCAGCGCATCTCAGCCGAGCAGCCTGGTTGCGCGCAAAGACGAGCTCGACTTCATCTCCGAGTTCGTATTCGCGGTCAATCACCGCTATCGACTTGAGATGCTCGCCGAGCTCTTGCCGAGAACCCACCTGAATGGGAATGGCGAGGCAGATGACCACATTAAGCACGGAAGCCACCTGGCCGAGACAAGGGAATAAGTGAGACACGTCGACATCCTTTGTTCTTAGGTGAGAAGTTCCTCTTTCAGACGAGCGAGATCGTCTGGAACGGGTTCGTAGATCAATTCCTGTGTGACAAGAGATCTCGGCGCATGCTTTGCCACCAAATCCCTGCACGGCGTGGTATAGACCACACCGTCGAGCGACTCCATCAGCGCCGCAGCCTCCGGGGCGCTCATCAGAGCCGCTGGCACATCGCCACTGACCGTTACCTTCTTCTTGACCAAATCCCGATGCTCCTAGTTCGGATCGAGAAGCCTTCCAGGCAGAGGTCGACCCCGCCTCGGGAACGACGACTGTCGGATACAGCAGGATCCCTTCGTGCTTCGGCCCTGGGGCTGCGGTGGCCTCGCGGTTTCTCAGGTAGGCCAGAGCTGGTAGAGATTGTTCGGATGCAACTTCCCGCCGTAACGGCCTCCTAATGCCTCCTGGTTGTACTTGGCATCCATGATGATTCGCCCATCCGGTGCTTCGAGAATGATTTCGGCTTCCATTTGCGGGAGCTTCGAGCTTGCCGGGCCGACTCTCGCGAACGGTTCAGCACCAAGCACCAACACACAGCTCTTTTAGGGCCTGGTTTAGCGGGTGGGGCGAAAGCAGCCACGCGTTCAGGCCCCGTCGAGCAGCCCGAGCTGCTAGGCCAGCTCGCGCAGTTCCCGCTGCAGCCAGGTCGGGGCGTTTGCGTAGGGCGGCCGGACCAAGGGTGAATCAAACAGGCCCTTTCAGTGCAGGATGTGCTTGCACACGGAGAAGGCGTAGGGGTCCGGGGTGCGGTAAGCGATCCGGCATGACGGCCGCGCTGCCGGCACGCCGTCGGCGCCGGAGACGTAGGCGGGCAGCGAGAAGGCGTCCCAGCCGCAGATGTAGGCCGCTTGCGGGGCCGCGCCCTTGAGCCGGTCGAAGGAGTACACGTTGCCGCTCACCTTGACGGTCATGATCCCCTCGATGGCGGCTACCAGCGGCAGCACTTCGCCGTCCACGTCAAGGCTGCCTTCGTTGGTCTGGTCGTAGAGCATCACGGGGATCCGTTCGGCGATCTGGCTGAAGAAGCCGTGCAGACCCGCCCTGGTCAGCTTCTCGGTCATGGCGAAGTCGGCGCCGCACCGGGCCGCCAGCTCCGCCGCGGGCAGGCCGCGGTCCTCCTCCACGCTGATGATGCCCATGCCCACGGGGACACGGCCGCTCACGTGTTCCAGCACCGTGGCTAGCACCTCCTCGATTTCCTCGAGAGTCTGCCCCTCGAACTCCCCCGCCTTGCCGCAGGCGACCACCGACGACACCCCCGACCCAAGCACGAAGTCGAGCTGGCGGCGCATGCCGGCGGCGTCGAAGCGGGTTCCGCCGTCGCTGAACGGGGTGAACAGGAGCGCCACCACCCCCTTGATCACCTCGCAGCTGTCCACGCTGCGCAGGTCTGCGGCATCCTTGCTCGCTGTCATTCCTTCGATCTCCTCCCGGTCATCGTCGCGGTCCCCGAACAGTGTCCTGCAGGGCGCCCCGTTCCTGGACGGGATGTCGGCTTGCCGGCTCCGCCTCGTCCTGACGGGGGCTCGGTACATAAGCCCGCAGAAGGGGAAACGAAACATTATCAGTTGAAGGAAACAGTGAAGAGGAGTCCGATGCTGGTGGCCTTCGAATCGAATTTCTTTCCTCTAAGCTGAACAGGGTTGTGCCGGCTATACTCGACGGGGACAACGGTGTGCAATAACTGCCCCCCTGTCCCAAGCGCCCAATTTTTGGTCACCCACCATTCGCGGCCTACCGCGACGTTTACGGCATAAGCGGTACCGCTTTGTTCCAGCCAGTCATCTGTAGTCCCTTGTGCTAGGGCAATTGTTCCGGAAAAATAAAAATTGGCCGGCAGGATGTAGTAAGTTGTTCCAAGCCCGATCCCGCTGACAGGAACCCGTATCTGCTGGCCACCACTCGCAAATAGCTGCACATTGAAAATGAGATTGTCGACGACCGCATATCCTGCCTCAATCTTCATACTACTGATGTGGCCACCTATTCCGGATGCGGGCCCGATTCCCGATGAAAGCCGGAAATGGAACCCATCGTGGTGACCGGGAACCTGGGAAAAAGACCGCTGAGCTAGCGGATAAGGCCCGGGCTTGGGTTTCAGCGATCGCAAGCTCTTCTCTTCATACAAACCTTGTGGAAAACGCGCATAGGCGCGTAACTCGTCCAACGAAGGTGTATAATACCTGACCGGTGCGAGGGATTGAGCTCTCGTCGAGAGGCTGCCCCCGATAATCCAAACTGGCCAGGACAAAATCGCCCCCCACCCATGAGAATAGGCCGACAGTGTACCCAGAAGCGTCCAACCTGAGAGCCTACGCGAGTTTGAATCATAAGCCGTTAGTTTAAAATGAGAAATCTTGCTGGTCGAAATTGAAAGCAACTCCTCCGCTGTTAAAACATAAATTTGGTTGGAGCCCACTGCAATCAACTCTCCGTGCTCCTCTGCTTTCGAATTTTCTGTGTCGTACTTGACGGATATCCAACCCCCGAAACCGTCGGATTGTGCGACAGGCGGGGACGGAAGCCATCCTGGCGGAGCGGTCGTGGTCGCACATCCCCCTACATGAAGCGTCAGAACAGAGATCGGGAGAATCGTGTACCTATTGAGACAGCTCATAGCGACTGTTCCAAAACAGTTCTTCCATGGTGGCTTCGACTTTCTTGAACTCCGGGGCCAGCAAACGGAGAGCAGATCCGGGGTTGAACAACATCATCGCGGCGAGCGCAGGATTTTCATCCGCTAGCCATTCTTCGCGAATCCATTCGAGATAGTAACCGCGGCTCTCGAGGAAAAGTTCATACCTCTCAAAATCTTCCGGGAGATGGTAAACGAGGGTGTACACATCACCCGGAAACGCTGTCAGAACCGCGTCTGTCCCAGCCAACAACTGCTTTGCCCGAGGGTCATCGATTCCGTTGCGATGCACTTCGTCTGGACGCAGTCGCATCGGGCTGAGTTGTCGGCCTAATTCAACCAACCCAACCGCGTCGAGACGCCAATGCCCACGTGTCAGACGCAGCCGCATCTTCAGTCGTTTACGCTCGACATGCGGCAATTTAACGAGGTGAATATCAGTGGCTAGGGGCCCACTCTCATTGATTTCACCGATGGAAACCCACTTACCCCTGTCCTCCTGTAAAAACACTTCAATCCCTCCAAGTAGATGATCGAAAGTCATCTGCCTTTGCAGGCCATTATCCCCCTTCTCAAGAGCCGCAGTCCATTCCCCAGCCGAGCGACCCATATAAGCTAAAGCCTGATAGAAAAGGAAGGTGCTCAACAAGGTCTGCCGGGCGGCGATTACCACTCCAGTTCCGCCGTCGGGCACGGTGTCGAATGCGATTTCAAGCGTCTCCCGCTGGGCGAGATTCCCGGAATCCGCTTCACTGAATCGCTCATGCCCGTCGATGGCCTGAAGTGCCGCCAGACAATCTCCTTCCGGACCAAAAGCCGCACTTGGAGCCACGCTGGTCCCAGTTCCCCAAAAAGCACCCTCAGCCGTTGCGAAGACTCCCCCTCCGGACAACCGTTCAACCGCCAGCAGATGGGCGTAGCGCACTACATGGGTTTCAAGTGCCTCATTTTTCATTCGGATTTCGAAACGGCTACCCGCAGGCTCCGCACTATGCAAAGCATCGATGTCCACTGCTTCGAGGGATGGCGCAACACTCGCCGAGAAACCTTCTGCCGCGAGAATGCGCTGATCACCGTCCGAAACATAAAACGTCGGACATGAGCCGAAACACGACTTTGGATTTGCAAGGCAGTGTGTCGTTAGAGCCACCGATACCCCGGTGATGACCGCCAAAGCCGCCACACCAGGCGAGCTCTGCACAACGTTGGTCTCGAAAATGGCCACTGAATCGATCGAGATCCTGAATTGACCCGTCTCCACAACATCCCGGTTTACACTGAGAACATCTCCACTTCCGGTCACTGTTGGGGTTTCTTGATCGACCGTCCACGACGATAAAATATATACCCGTCCATCCCGCATGTGCACTTTCAAGAAGGGCGAATTGCCATCGAGTGACTGAATCTGCTCCGGTTTTACAAGGCTTCGTTGTAGCGTATGGCCGCTGCAGCCGCATAGAAATGTCAACGCGGTTAAAACTGTCGCGCTATACCGGATCTTCGCACTGACAATCCTGTATCTAAAGAAACGAGGCCGGCACCTTTCAGAATTCATGAATTGTCCCCCGGTCTACCGATATATGCCGCAGATGTGGATCGTTGCTGTGTCATATCTCTGTTCTCATCACAATAGCAAAGCGCTCCCCAAATTTCAATGCCATCTCTCCATCCGCAGGTCCCTTCCTCATACCCGGTAGGCGAATAACTTGGCCTGGAACATCCGAATGCGCAGCGCCGCGGTCTCGCCGACGCCCGAGTGCGATACCAGGCTCACCGGCTCTTCCCTGCATTACCTCACGACAAAGCGCGCCCGGATCTCCCGGCTCTCCCCGTACCCGATGCGGATGGCGCGCGCCCGCACCTGGTGGTTGCCTGAGGACAGACGGATCGGTTCGGTGTAGAGCCGCCATCGCGGACCGTCCTCCGTGTCGCGGGTATAGGCGATGGAGGCGCCCTGTGTGGCACAGTGAAGCTGAACCAGCATGGGGCCGGCGAAGGTGCCCCCCTCCGGGGCCGGTTCGATCCCCGGGCTTTCGGGGCTTACCGGCACGCATACCACGGGGGCGGTTTCGGGCTGCCGGCCGCCCGCATACCAGTTCCGGACCATTTCGCTCTCCGGTATGCGGCCCATATCGCCCACTTCGTCCAGCCAGCCATCGAGCGCGCGACGCATGCGCTGCAGTTCGTCCCGCCACCGGGGATCGGCCGCCAGGTTGCGGATCTCGTGGGGATCGGCGGCGGTGTCGTACAGCTCTTCGACCGGTCTCGGATACCGGAACAGGGCCGACTGCGCCTCGTCCAGCGCTTCCTCCAGGTGCAGCCGCCACAGCTCCTGGACGATGGGATGGCGGTTGCGGTAGGGAATCCAGCCAAGGTAGGGAAGGTCCGGCCGGTAGTTCCGGATGTACTTGAAGCGGCGGTCGCGAACGGCGCGGACCATGTCGTAGGACTCGTCGTGGCGGTCCCTGCTGGCATGGACGTAATCGCGCGGGGGGCAGGCCTGATCTCCCAGGAACGCGCGGCCCTGGACGTGGCGGGGGATCTCGACGCCGGCCAGGGAGAGCACGGTGGGCCCGAGATCTACGGTGCTTACCAGCTCATCCCGTACCTGGCCCGGTTCCAGGCCCGGTCCCCGAACGATCAGCGGCACGTGGATGCCCGCGTCGTAGGGCCAGCGTTTGCCGCGGGGCAGGGGGCCGTGGTCGCTCCAGTTGAATACCCAGGTGTTTTCCGCGAGCCCGTCCTCTTCCAGCTGGCCAAGGAGCGATGCGAATTCCCGGTCGTTGTGGGCGATGTGCTTGTACATGCGCGCCATGGCTTCCCGCACTGCCGGCGTGTCCGGGAGATAGGGCGGCGGTCGGATGTCGCCGGGATCGAACTCCGGTGAAGGACACCTTTCCGGCCAGGCCCCGCTCTCGTGGCTGCGCACGAGGTTGAACACCGCGAAGAACGGTTGTTCCGGATCGGGGCGGTTGCGCCAGTGGGCGTGCGCTCCGAGCTCGTCCCAGGCCGTCAACGGCGGCTCGAACTGGTAGTCGGTCTTTGCGTTGTTCGTGCAGTAGTAGCCGGCGGCGCGCAGGTATTCGGTGAAGCACTTGACGTAGTGGGGAACCACCGCGGAATAGGGCGTGGGCATTTCGGGGGCGGCGGGATGGACGTGCGTGGTCCGCATGTGGTGGGTGCCGATGGAGATGGAATACATCCCGGTGATGATCGCCGAACGGGCCGGCGCGCATACCCCCGCCGTGGAGAAACAGTTCGTCCACCGCCACCCTTGGGCGGCGAAGCGGTCCATGTTCGGGGTACGCGCTACCGGATCGCCGTAGCACCCGTAGAACGGACCGGTGTCTTCAAACGAAATCCAGAGAATGTTGGGCCGGGGTCGGGATCGCATGGTAACCTCGCGTCATCTGTTCGGGCGATGATGACAGCGTCCTGAACAAACAGCGGGAGCCGCGCCCTACGGCGCCCGCACGAGGGGCGGATCACCGCTGCCTGGTGACCCGGTCTCCGACACGGATCGCTCCGCTCTCGACGACCCGCGTGTTGATGCCGCGCAGGCACATCTGCCTGCCTTCGTCGGAGTTGACGAAAAGCATCGCATCCAGGCCGAAACGCTCGACGAATTTCTTGCAGCCCGTGTGCGGAACGGGCGTGACCTCCAGAACCGCCGAGCCGATGGCGAGCCGCGTCCCCGCCGGCAGGTTGTCGAGACTGAGGTCGAGGTCGATGAACAGCTGATCGCCCGCCAGCGGCCAGCGCTCCCGGCTGCCGGCGACCAGATCGGCGACGCGAGCGTTCATGACGGTCACCTGCGCATCCGGGTTGGCGTCGCGCGGAGGTGTCGCCAGTTCGCCCCGGGTCCGCCAGTTGTCCCCCACCAATCCCTCGTCAACGTCGAGCTTCCCTTCCCGCAGAAGTTCGCGCTCACCGATCTGTGGCCGTCGCGAGATCAGCAGCAGCCTTCCCTCATCGGCAGGCGATTGGCGAATGTGCGCGAGCTCGTTCAGCTCCGGTGACGAGAGGTGTTTCGGTTCCATTGCTTTCCTCTTTGGTGAGGTGCCGTCCACCCACGGTGTCTTCAGCAAGCGAATCGACGCCATCCCTGCGCGCCGAGGCTGAGACGGAGCCGGCCGCCCTACAACTCGATCCGCCGCAGGCGCAGGGCGTTCCAGACCACCGACAGCGAGCTCAGGGTCATCGCCGCGCTCGCCCAGATCGGGCTGATGAGCAGGCCGATCACGGGGTAGAGCAGACCCGCAGCCACCGGGACCCCGACCGCGTTGTAGACGAACGCCAGGGCCAGGTTCTGGCGGATGTTGCGCATCGTCGACCGGCTGAGCCGCCGCGCCCGCGCAATTGCCCGCAGATCGCCCCGGACGAGGGTGACGCCGGCGCTCTCCATCGCGACGTCCGTGCCGGTCCCCATGGCGATGCCGACGGCGGCCTCGGCCAGGGCCGGCGCGTCGTTGATGCCGTCGCCCGCCATCGCCACGATCCGCCCGCGCGCCTGCTCGTCCGCCACGAGGCGGCGCTTGTCGGCCGGAAGCACCTCGGCCACGACGTCCGCTGGATCGATCCCGACCTGTGCGGCCACCGCCCCGGCGGTCGCGCGGCTGTCGCCGGTCGCCATCACGATTCGCAACCCCTCGCGCCGCAGCATTCCGATCGCCTCCGGGGTCGACGCCTTGACTGGATCGACGACCCCGATGACCCCGCCGTGAGCCCCGTCCACCGCCACGAGCACCACCGTTTCACCGCGCCCGCGCGCCTCCTCGGCCTGCAGCGCCAGATCGCGCGCGTCGATCTCCTGCGTCTCCAGGAACGCCGCTGTGCCGACGACGACCTGCCGGCCGCCGACCCGCCCCGCCACTCCGCGCCCGGTCTCCGACGTGAAGTCGGCCGCGACCACGGGCGGCAAGCCGCGGGCGTCGGCCTCCGCGATGATCGCCGCGGCCAGCGGGTGCTCGCTGGCGCGCTCCACCCCGGCCGCCAGGCGCAGGAGCTCTCCTTCGTCCAGTGCGGCTCCGGGGGCGGTCGCCACTGTGCGGACGCGCGGCCTGCCCTCGGTGAGGGTGCCGGTCTTGTCGACGATCAGCGTATCGACCCGCTCCAGCGTCTCCAGCGCCGCCGCATCCCGAATCAGCACCCCTGCCGTCGCCCCGCGACCGGTGCCGACCATGATCGCCATCGGCGTCGCCAGTCCGAGTGCACACGGACAGGCGATGATCAGCACGGCAACGGCGCTGACCAGCCCGAGGGCCAGACGCGGCTCCGGGCCCCACAGCGCCCACCCGGCGAACGCCGCCGCGGCGACGGTGACGACGGCCGGCACCAGATAGCGAGCCAGGCGGTCCGCCACCCGCTGAATCGGCGCGCGGCTGCGTTGGGCGTCGCTCACCATCCGGACGATCTGCGCCAGCAGCGTCTCCGCGCCGACCCGCTCGGCGCGCATCGTCAGGCTCCCCGTGCCGTTCAGCGTGGCGCCGATCACCGCGTCGCCCGGCCCCTTCTCGACCGGGATCGGCTCGCCGCTGACCATCGACTCGTCGACCGCGCTGCGCCCGTCGACCACGATTCCGTCCACCGGCAGGCGCTCTCCGGGCAGAACCCGCAACCGGTCCCCGGCCCGCACCTCGGAGAGCGGCACATCCTCGTGAGCGGCCGCGGCCAGCGCCGCCGCATCGTCACCTGTCGCGTCGCCGCCGCCGATCCGGTGGGCGACCGGAGGGGCGAGACCGAGCAGCCCCCGCAGCGCGGCGCCGGTCCGCTGGCGCGCGCGCAGCTCCAGCACCTGCCCGAGCAGCACGAGCACGGTGATGACCACCGCGGTGTCGAAGTAGGGCTCGACGCCGCCCCCCATCCGGAATCCGGCCGGAAAGCTGCCCGGGACCACGGTGGCCGCTGCGCTGTAGAGGAACGCCGCGCCGACGCCGAGCGCGATCAGCGTGAACATGTTCGGGCTGCGGTTCACGATCGACGCCCACCCCCGCTCGAAGAACGGCCGTCCCGCCCAGAGCACGACCGGCGCGGCGCAGGCGAGCTGGATCCAGTTCGAGACGGTGCGGCTCAGCGGCAGCGCCGACGCCCCAGCGACCATCTCCGCCATCGCCAGGGCGAACACCGGCAGCCCGATCGCCGCCCCGATCCGGAAACGGCGCGCCATGTCGGCCAGCTCGGGATTGGGCGCCTCGTCCTGCGTCACCGCGCGCGGCTCGAGCGCCATGCCGCACGCCGGACACGCCCCCGGCCCGGCGCCCACGACCTCCGGGTGCATCGGACAGGTGTACTCGACCGTTGCCGCCGGCGCCGCGGTGTACTCCGGCTCCAGCGCCATGCCGCAGCTGGGGCAGGGCACAGGCTCGGTCTCGCGCACGTCGGGACACATCGGGCAGACGTAGGCGGCGGCGGACGCCCCTGAAGCTCCGGCTATGTGCCCGGTGTGACCGCCGGCCACCGCTGCCGAGCCGTGCGACGCGTGGTCATGGCAGGGAGTGTCATGACTCTCGGGCGCGTGACCCTGATGGGCCGCGCCACTCCCTGCGGTCTCGTCGGGCGCACGCAGGAAGGCCTCCGGATCGTTCCGGAAAGCCGCCTGGCACCCGCCGCAGCAGAACAGGTAGGTCGTGCCCTCGTAGTCGTGCGTGAACCGGGCCTTGTCCGGGTTCACGGTCATGCCGCAGACCGGATCGCGTGTTTCGACTGTCATGGCCTCTCCTGTTACCGAATATAGCGGGGAGCGGGCCGGCGGTGGGATGTGGACTGAAAGCTTGCCCGCGAGCAAGCCTCCGGAAGCCTTCTGGCGGCCGATCACCGATTGCCCGCGGGCGAGACCATCCGGGGGGACTGCTGCTCAGCCAGGAGAAAGATTTCGAAGTGGTCTTCGGCGAGCGCATAGCAGGCAGGATAAGCGGCTGCGGGCGACGGTCGGCTATGCGGATGCCCTCGGCCCGGACAAGCGCGCAGAACGATCCCACCGCCCGGGTGGATCCATGCGCAGGTCTTCCGGTCGGGCGTGGACTGGCCCTGGCGGGCGAACCAGTACGCCCAGTCGGCGTCCCGTCCCAGGTCGTAGAGCAGGGCCGGGCTGCAGACCGGCGTTGAACAGCGTCAGTTGCTTGCGGGGCGACTCGCACTTCAGCACCCCGGAGGTCCACGAGGTGTGCGAAGAGTACGGCCTGTCGTTTATCCTGGGCCAGGCTCCCAACTGCAAGCTGCACGAACTCGGGGCGCCGCTGATGGAGCAGGCGCTGGCGCAAGCCGAGGAGGGCGCCGAAGAGGAGCCGGTGCGGCTCTTTACCAGTTTCGACTACCAAGCCAAGAGCTGGAAGCGCCCGCAGCGCATCCTCTACAAGGCCGAGGTTACCCAGGGCAAAGCCAATCCTCGCTTTGTCACCACCAACATCCCGGATCGAACCCCCAAGTTTGATGCGAAACCTGGATTCGACAGGCACACGAGCACAAAAGGAACGGGACACTTAAACATCGAGTCCATCCTGCTCAACTTAGCGATTTTGTGAATAATTCATTCTAAAGGTGCTGGCGATCCGCCGCGACGGGGAATCCGGGGTGATTTCCGGGGCGGCTTGGGCCAAGGGGAGCATCGGCTACGCCTTCGGCTGGTAGGTTTACTTCAGAAGAATCCGGGAACTATATAGAACCAGGCTCCAGGTCCTCGGTGATCAGGCCGAGTTCTGGTCCGGGAGTGGGGGACCGCTGCCTCGCGTACCCCAGCGCGCACCGGTCATAGGCGTTCCCGACCAGGGCCCCGGTAATCGGCCCCGGGGTCAGCGACGATCCTCATCGGAAAGGTCTTTTCTCCGGAAGTCGGGTTCGGGAATCTGGAACCGGCTCACGGACGAAGACGGTCCGCCTTCAAAGGGGCTTTGGCGCCTCGATGCGGTGATCCCCAATGCGTGAGGACTGTCGCAAAATGCGACTCGTGTTCCAAAATGCGACACATTCCCCGTCCCGTCTCCGAATATTTCCTGTAACTTGTTCAAAAACTTACAGTTGAAGTCTCCCCGCAACAGGGCATTCGGTCGTCGGGCGCGATGGGCGTGTCGCATTTTGAAACACTTCCCGAAATTTTGCCAGGAAACCCACATACGATATAACTCCCGCATATACCGTATGTTAGTCTGTTTTCAAAAAAATTGGCACAGAATTTGCAAACCGGATCTTAACAAGCAGGGAGGGTACAGCGCGCCCGAACCCGGTGATCTACGGATAGGAGAGGTAGGCGCCCAATAGCAGAGATAAAGGGGGCAAGGGGGGATATTTTTGCTCCCAAACAAATTTAGGTATTGGTATTGACAAGGGCATATTGGCGGGGTTTCTTGTACGGGCCAAGCGAAACCCTTCGCAGTTAGGCGCAATTAAACTTAGGGCGCGGTGTGTAGCGAATGATGGAGTGGGTTTTGGCAGCGGCGAAGGCGTCCTGTGCTCGTGCACTTCCCCGCGCTCATGCAAAAGGGCCCGAATCACGTAAGCGGTGGCGGTGTCTGGACGCTTGTTTTGGCAACCAGAGGGTCATCTTGTGTGCGATGATATCAGTAGAGTAGTCCATAACTTGGGACGTGAAATTCAGATGCTTGCCCCGGTACCCATAGGAGGCTATTCGATGAAATGTCGTGGGATGAGATTGCCAATGTTCATGCTCGTTTTTTGGTTGGCTATTCAGCCGCTGTGGCCGTCCATGAAATCCATGAGCCCGATTCTCTCCGGTTAGAAATGGATCCGCACGACTACGTCCCATTGGCGGTGGGTAATCGCTGGACGTACGAGCATCACTATGCGAATGACTCGTATCCCGGTACCGAGTCGGAATACCTGAAGGCCTTCGAGATACCGGGTTATCCGCATGGACGGGACAATCCCGTTCCGCCGGAATCCCTGACCCATGTAGAAAGGAGGTTGACCATTGAAATCACTCATACTGAGAGGATCGATGGCTTCGAGTACTATGTCTTCAGTGACGCGGATTATGCGTGGCCACCCTTGCCCGAATTGGGACGAAGGGTTTCTGGTTTTTCGATGGGACGGGCAGGATGTTCCAGTGTATGACTTTAAATACAACTTGGCCAATTCAGGAATCGAAAAGTGATTTTTTCATGACAGCGCGCGTTTTACTGGTAGCCGATCATTCGGTCATGCAGGAAGGGTTGCGGGTATTGCTCGGTCGTGAAGACGATATAAAAGTCGTCGGCGTGGCCGGGGACGGCCGCACCGCCGTCGAAATGGCCCCTGATCATTTCGAAAGACAAAAAGCAGCATTTCGGAAGGCCAATATCAGACATTCGCCCACAGACTGGCTCCCGGCTGGTTGCTATCTTCTTGGGCGAAAGGTATCCCAGATTATTCAGGGACGGTCGGCCGGGGGGTTCCGGCCGGCACATCCGGGTTTCATGGCCGGCTTAACCAGGGCGCCTGCAACCCATCTGGGCAAGTAATGCACCCTGGGACGTAGTCTTGGTCACTTTGGGGATACTACCCCTAGACATGCCGGCAATACTGCGGTGAACGACGCGGTCGATCAGCGGGCGTTCTCCGGCGAATAAAGCAACTGTCTACTACTCGAAAGAGAGGATCTTCTAGAATGCAAAACCTTATTCTGTTGCTAGTCCTGATTTTGGCTGGCGCTGCCAAACCGGCGGCGTCCCTATGTTGTCCCTTTCCCCTCCCCAACGGGCTCGAGGTGGGTGACCGTTGGACCTATTGGTGGAACTATCCGCATGGGCCGGACAGTGCGGGCGTACTTTGACTCGGTATCTAACGGCAGGTTCGTGCTGAACGTGCGCATGATCAATCCTGTTGATTCGGGAGGTTATCCCCGCTGGATCGAGCTGCCGGGCACCAAGGCCGAATACGCCCGGATTACCATAAATAATCGAACAAGGCGGCCTGATGACGGGTACGCATGAATCACACCAAGAGCGGACAGTTATCTCCTTTAAGGACAGTAATCAAAAATTAAAAGGACGGAGGAAAGCATCATGGGAAAGAAGAAAATGATGGGCATTAGCCTGACCTTGGCCGCTCTGCTCGTAGCAAGCTGGGCGCTGCCGGCCGCAGCCACCGACTACGCGGCCTCGAACTACCTGCCGCTGGCCGTGGGCAACTCGTGGACCTACGGACATTCTGTCGTAGGGCTTACGCCCTACGATGAGGATAAGAGCCATTGGCCTACGTACACGGCGCAGTTCCCTAAGAGACCCCAATTCACGATCACGGTGGAGCGCACGGAGGTGATTGACAGCAAGACCTACTTCGTGATCAGCGACATGCCGGACCACTGGCCGCCGGCGCCGCCGCATTTCATCGCCGGGAAGAAGCTGCGCTGGGAGGGCACCCGTCTGATGGAGCGCACTCCGGACGGAGAGTATGCGATCTTTCGCTTTGACGGCACTGCCTCGGAGTACGGGGCATCGACAGATCCGCGCTTTAAAGGGATGGGGAACGTGTACGAGACGGAATACGCGATCCCGACGGTAGAGGGGGACAATCAAGTCAAGGTGTGGGCGGGATGGGAACCGGTGCCATGGTATTCGTTCACGTTCTGGGGCAACGATGAAGGGGGGCGTGGATGCGGCTTTGTTTGGGGGTATGGTTCCAACGGATGCGGTTGGGGGATTAGCGGATCCGATGTTGCCGTGCTATTCGAAAACGATGCGACTCCCCTTCGGGGGGGTAATCGGCGGCAACCGGGTAGAACTTTCCGATGCGTTGATCCCCACCTCTTCGTCGTCCTCTTCCTGGGGCAGAATCAAGAATACGTTTTTAGCCCATGACGGGAGGACCAGCCCATGAGTCGCCATTTCTTATGGATCGCCCTCCTGCCGTTCCTCGGGGCGCACTCGGTCCTGGCCACTGGGTCCCCAGACACCTGGGATCGATCAATGACTCTGGACGTGGTCCTGGTCACTTTTCAAGATGAGACCACGGCCAACCCCATGACCCCTTTGTCCTGCGTTGGGGGTAGAAATAACACTCCTCAGGCATGTGACTACCACAACCACGACCTCCCCCACGGGTACAACGCCACCAGAGAGCCGTCGAGTTCCAGTTACCTGCTGAGCGACTTCGAAAGGTTGTTCGTAGGGGGGTACGACGAAAGCGGAACTTCGACGCAAGCACTTCATTTGTAGGGAATAGTGTCACGGTGGCAAACAACCATAGGCTGCCCGAGGTGTTCGGCAGTGGGCGGGCGTATTACGACTCGGTATCCAACGGGGCGTTCGTGCTGAACGTGCGCATGATCAATCCTGTTGATTCGGGAGGTTATCCCCGCTGGATCGAGCTGCCAAACACCAAGGCTATTTATGCCGAGGTCGACTGGAATATAGTACCCTCCCTGAGCAGCAAACCCCGGTACGAGGGTCGGGACTCCCAGTGCATCCAGGGGATCGAGCTGGTGATCTGCTATGTGTGAGGTGTGTCGCAAAATGCGACTCGCGTTCCAAATTGCAACACATTCCCCGTCCTGCTTCTTATTCTTTTCTATAACTTATTGATAAACAAACAGTTGCAGTTTCTTCTGCCACAGGGCATTCGGTCTTCGGAGCGATGTACGTGTCGCATTCTGCAACGCTTCCCCAAATCTTGCAAGGAGACTCACATACGATATAACTCTTGCATTTGCAATAAGTTAGTCCGCTTTCTAACAGATTGGCACAGGATTTGCAGACCGAGTCTTGATATGCAAGACTCTTCCCCCATCACTGCTGAACGATTGAGGAGAGGAAAGCACCATGGGCGGGCCTCCAATCCGCACTATCATCCCGATGGTAGAACGATCTTCTTCGACATGGCCAATGTTTTTCTAGTCGATCTGTACTCGATAGAGATCGACGGCACCAAGTTTCAGGAGATCAGGAAAGGTGCGGGTCTGCCCCTGCCCGGCAGGGCATGGCCCACCCCCTTCTCGCCAGACGGCCGCAAACTTTTGTTTACCGACTGCTTCGACGAATGCTTCACTCTGCTGGTCTTGGACCTCGACACCGGTACCAGCGTGGAGATCTCGCCTCACACCGCCTCCGGGGCGTGGTCCCCTGACGGCCAGAAAATCGCCTACCGCTCCGAATGGGATCCGGGGCTGTTTGTCTCCACCGTCGACGGCAGTCTGAAACAGAAACTGTTGGGTGACGACGCCTTCAGCGACGACTACGCCGTCGGGGAAATCTCTTGGTCTCCTGACGGCAGTCGCATCGCCTTCACCAAGATCGAACTAGAGAACTATACCCTCGATGGACCCTTCCGGGAGTACGTCCGCCGTATTTTCGAAGTGAATACGGATGGGTCCGGGTTGCGGGAAAGGGATACCCACTACCCCAAGTGGCGGTATTCGCTACACTCCCAGGCGACGACCGTCGATCGGTCCAGCTGGGGGCAGATCAAACGAGAAGCGCACTCGGCAATTCGGGGATTTGACGCCGCCTTGTTGGACAACTTTGGCGACGAGCAACCAGTATCGACACCACACCCTTCACGGAGGTAACGCATGAAAGCGCTCGTAGTACTACTCGCATCTGTTTTGTGCCTGGGAGGATTGCCGGCCGAAGCCCAGGAAGCCGAGCAGGACCAGGAAATCAAGGTCTATGAAAAGATCATCAGACCGGAAAAACGATTTATGATCTACCTGAGCAACCTCGACGGGAGCGGCGAACGGGAGCTTGTCGAAGGTTCCTATCCGAGTCTTTCTCCCGATCAGAAACATGTCGCTTTTGTCAGGGAAAGCAGTCTGTATCGACTCGAGATCGAAACCATGGCCGAGAAGATCCTGCTGGATAATGAAGAGGCCTATCTTCTCAATCGGGACCCTGGAATTCCCCAGTGGCATCCCGATGGGAGAACGATCTTCTTCGACATGGTTAATGTTTTTCTAGTCGATCTGTACTCGATAGAAATCGACGGCACCAAATTTCAGGAGATCAGGAAAGGGGCGGGTCTGCCCCTGCCCGGCAGGGCATGGCCCACGCCCTTCTCGCCCGACGGGCGCAAACTGCTGTACAACGACTGCTTCGACGCATGCTATACTCTGCTGGTCCTGGACCTCGAAACCGGCACCAGCGTAGAGATATCACCTCACACCGACTACGGTGCGTGGTCGCCGGACGGCCAGAAAATCGCCTACGGCTCCGAAGCCTACGGCTCTGAAAGGGTTCCGGGGCTTTTCGTCTCCACCGTCGACGGCAGCCTGAAGCAGAAGCTGTTGGGGGAGGACGCCTTCAGCGACGACTACGCGGTTCGAGACATCTCCTGGTCTCCGGACGGCAGTCGGATCGCCTTTACAAAGATAGAACTGGAGAACTATACCATCAGTGGAATGAACCGGGTGTATGTCCGCCGCATTTTCGAAGTGAATACGGACGGCACCGGGTTGCGGGAGAGGGATGCCCATTATCCCAAGTGGCGGTATGCGCTTTTTTCCCGGGCGACGAGCATTGATCCCTCCAGCTGGGGGCGGATCAAGAACGACTATCGGTAACCAACTTCCAAGAAGACAGAAAGAATAAAGCAAATGAAAAAGGCGATATACCTGAGTCTGCTGTGTTTGAGCGTCCATGTTTCGGCACAGGATACGACCTATTTCGCGCAGGACTTCGAGGACCGAGCCATCCTCCGCACCTGGGCGGATCACAACGACAAGATGATTAACACCGAGAACCAAGCCCTGCCCCATGTCAAGTTCAATCATATCCAAGGTGGTCTTCCAGAAAGGGCAACCCTCGATATAACCTACGCGTCGGGAGTCATTGCCAACCGGTCTTTGAAGGTGTTTATCCCAAATATGGAAGGGGATCCCGAATCCCCCCACTATGGCCGAAGCATCAGCTATTACCTCGGGGGTCAGGTCGTCCGGGGGGACGCTGCCGTCGATACCACCTGGAAGAAGGGGCAACCGATTCGCGACTCGTTTGTCCCGGATAATGACGAGATGTACTTGCGCTATCACATTAAATTGGATCCAAGCTGGGTTTTCAGACCCGCCGGCGCCAAAGCCCATGTAGTAAAGATCCCGGGTCTGGCGGGCACCCATAAATCAGGGTCGGGGGGCATGTGGCCCCAGGAACCCGACTCACTGGGATGGTCGGCCCGCATGTTGGCGGGAAGGGGACCGGAATATACTAACGATGAATGGTCGCCGATCTCCTACGTCTACCACCTCGACCAGAAGTGCGGAAACACCGATCACAGTTGCGGGACCGGAGATCATTTCCCCTCCGGCAGCGATGGAGTAGAATGGGACCTCCTGCCGCACCATCAGATGGGCCAATGGTATCGCATCGAGCAGCGCATCAAGATGAACGATACGGATCCGATCATCGAATCCAACGGCCTCATCGAAGTCTGGATCAACGGGAAGAAAGAGAATGCCCTGTGCAACTATGAGCTGCGATATACGACCGCCGATACCATCGGGATCAACCGAGCCTGGGCGGACATCCACTACGGCGGCAAATACAGTTCTCCTGCCGACAACACCCTGTTTCTCGACAACTTCCACGTCTCCACCGGTCCCACCCCGTGGTCGGGCGAGCTGGTCGGGGACAGCGAGTGGTCGGGCACCATCCATGTCGACGGCGATGTCATTGTGCGCGAGGTCATCGTGGACGGTGTGGCGGAGGCGGAGGAGGTGACGCTGACCGTCACCGAGGGGACCGAGGTCCGCTTTGCGGCCGGCAGCGACGGTACCGGCGGCGGCAGTGACGCGTCCCGCTCGGAGCTCATCGTGGCGGATGGCGGCACCCTCGTTGTAAGCGGGGTTGCCGGCGGGGAGGTTGCCTTTGGTTCGGCCAGCGCTACGCCGTCGAACGACGACTGGCACGGCATCCGGGTCGAAAGCGGGGGCACAGCCGACCTCAGCAACGTCACTTTCCGCCATGGGACGAACTGCCTGGAGTCTGACGGCACCCTGACGATGTCGAACGCGACGTTTTCGGACTGCGGCATGATCTCGGGGGAGAGCGCGGTTGAGTTTGCCGAGATCGGCACGGACCCGGTGGAAACCTACACGGCCAGTTCCCTTATCGGTGATTCGGTCACCTGGTCGCTGGTGGAGGACGAAAACGAGGACTACGACAACGATGATTTATCGATCGACCCGGAGGGCCGGTTGAGTTTCGATTCGGCCCCCGACTATGAGGAGCCGAAGGGCGGAGACCCCGACGACCCTGTCAACGTCTACCGCGTACGGGTGCGGGCGGTGGGGAGCCTGGATAACGTGTCGGCTGATTACGGGGTGACGGTGACGGTGACCGACGTGGACGAGGACGGCACGGTGAGTTTTGGTACGGACAGCCCGAAGATGGGTGTTTGTATGACGGTTAGGCTGGAGGACCCGGACGGGCCCGTGACTGACGAGGTGTGGACGTTGGACCGTCTGGCAGGCGGCGAGTTGGTAGATGGCACTCCGGTGCTCCAGGCACCGGAGGATTTGGGTGAACTTGCCCGGGCTTTCCTGCCCACGTTGCCGGACGTAGGGCGGACCGTTCGGGCGACGGTGCGCTACCGGGACGCGCACAGTATGAGCGGCGACGAGGCCAAGTCGGAGGCCTTCGCCGCGACCCTGCCAGTGGAGTGGGGGGAGCCGCTCGCCCTGCGGGTGCTTTCCGAGTTGGGCGAGTTGGAATTTGGGGTGTCTTTGAGCCTGGTCCCGTGCGGGGGTCTGGGACCGGTGTCCCCGGTCCCGTTCGAGGATGTGGTGCTGGAGCGCTGTACAGGACCGAGTTCGGACGAGACGTGCCTGGAGTTCACCGGGGACGACCTCGTGAAACTCGTTACGGGGGGGATTCCCTTCGGCGCCCCAGGTGAGAGATCGTCGGAAGCGCGGGGACGGGTATCGAGCAGCCTGACCTTCTCGGCGCCGGTGGCGGCGGTGGACAACCGGTTGGACAACCGGAAGACCTATCGGTTCACGGCGTACCTGATCGGGCCGGAAGAGCAGAAGAGTCCGGAATCCAATGAGGTTTCGGTGCTGGGCTTGCGGTCCGAGGCCCGGGCCGGGGCGGTCGGGTTGAGTTGGGATGTACCGGCCGGACTCACCGGCATCACGGGGTGGTCGTACCGGTACAAGCAGGAGGGCGGCACCTGGGATGCGGATAGCTGGCAAACGACCGGCACCGGGGCGACGGTGACGGCGGTTGAGGTGGGGAGTCTGACCAACGGGGTGTCCTACGAATTTCAGGTGCGGGCGCTCCGGGGGACGAAGACGGGTCCGGAATCGTTCGTGGTGCCGGCGACGCCGGAGAGGCCGGACACGCGCGGCCGGGTGGAGTGGAGCACGACTCAGCCGCGGGTGGGTCAGGAGCTGACGCCGACGCTCATCGACCCGGACAACCCGGCGCTGGCAGAGGCGCGCTGGCGCTGGCGCCGGCAGAGGTGGTCTCGGTCCGATGACGGCGATTCGCTGTCGGCGCCGGCCCCTGGGTCGCGCTCCGGTGAATCGAAACTAGGAGTGATCGCCCGCACGCGTCAGTATAGGCCCCAGGTGAGCGATCTCAATCAGTGGTTGTGGGTTGAAGTCACTTATACCGACGACTTCGGCGGGCAAAGAGTAAGCGCGACGGCGTCGAGGGCGGTGGGACCGGGTCCGCCGTGCGCCCCCGCCAACCTGAAGGCGGCGCCCGGGGATGGGCAGGTGACGCTGACTTGGGAGGCGGGCTGCAACAACGGGGGCACCATCGACAGGTATCAATACCGTCGTCCGGAGGCGGTGAAATGGGTGCGGGTGCCCGGGGACGGCTCGGCCCGTCGTCAGCAGGTGGAGGGCCTGACCAACGGGGAGGCGCACACGTTCGAGGTGCGGGCGGGGAACCCCCAGGAGTGGGGTCCTGCCGCCCAGGCCACGGCCACGCCCGCGGCGGCGGGGCGCACGGTGTCTTTCGCGGCGGCCGCGTATCAGGCGAGTGAAGGGGGCGAGGCGGCGACGGTGACGGTGCGGCTGTCGCCGTCGCCGTCGGCGTCGGAGGCGCTGAGCATCCCGATCACGGTCAATCCCCCGTCGGGCGACTTCACGGTGGCGGGGCTGACGGACGGAGCGCTGTCGTTTTCTTCGGGCGCGGAGCGGCAAACGTTTACGATCACGGCGAATCAGGACGACGACTGGGACGACGAAGAGGTGACGCTGGGTTTCGGCACGCCGCTGCCGGAGGGGGTGAGCGCCGGCACGCCGGCGACGGCGACGGTGTCTCTGGTCGACGACGACGATGCGCCCGGGACGGTGTCGATCGACCCGGCCACGGCGCAGGTGGGCACGGAGCTGTCGGCGACGCTGAGCGACGCGGACGAGGTGGCGGCGGTGACGGGCTGGCAGTGGCATCGGCGGGCCTCGGATCAGGCGGCCTGGACCGCGATTTCGGGGGCCACGGCGGCGGCGTATACGCCGGTGTCGGCCGATGCAGGGCAGTACCTTCAGGCGACGGTGAGCTACACGGACGGGCACGGCCCGGACAAGGGGGCCGCGAGCGCGGCCATCGGCCCGGTGGCAGAATCCCCGGAGCCGCCGGACCTGACGGTCTCGTTCGACAGGGAATCGTATTCGGCGACGGAAGGAGGCACCGCATCGGTGACGGTATCGGTATCGCCGGAGACGGACCGGGCGCTGAAGATCCCGATTTCGGTGACCCCGGATTCGGAGACCGAGGAAGACGACTACACGGTGACGTGGCCGGGGGTGGCCGACACGCTGTGGTTCGAGTCGGGGGCCACGGCGCAGTCGTTTGCGATTCAGGCGAACGCGGATCCCGATTCAGACGACGAGACGGTGAGTCTGGGGTTCGGGACGCCGTTGCCGGCCGGGGTGAGCGCGGGCACGCCGTCGCGCGCCACCCTGACCCTGGCCGAGCGCCCGACCGGCGCCCTGGTGATTGTGGGCACCCAGGATACCACCTTCGCCGAGAGGAGGGAGGGCGTCGTGGCCCCGTACCGGGCGCTCTCCGCGGACGGGCAGGCGGTCGCGCCGGTGTCCTGGTCCCTCGGGGGGGCCGATGCCGACACCCTGACGATCGACGATGCGGGCCGGCTCCGCTTCGAGGAGCCGCCGGACTACGAGAATCCGGCCGACGCCAACCGAGACACGGTCTACGAGGTGACGGTGGAGGCCAACGCCGACGGTCAGCCGGCGGCGGATGCGGCCTTGCCGGTGTCGGTGCGGGTGACCAACGTGGACGATCCCGGCGAGGTGACCCTGATCTCGTCGTCGCCGCGGGTGGGCACGCCGCTGACCGCGGTGCTCACCGATCAGGATAGGGGCATCCGGGTGGACGGGTGGCATTGGCAGCACCGGGACCGGGATACGGACGCGTGGGAGCCCCCCCTGCCGGCGGGGCGCTATCCGGGGCTGACCAGCTATACGCCGCAACCAGGGGATGCGGGCAAGCGGCTGCGGGCGACGGTCGGCTATGCGGATGCCCTCGGCCCGGACAAGCGCGCGCAGAGCGATTCCACCGCCCGGGTGATTCATGCGCAGGTCTTCTTCGGCGCCGAGTCGTACCAGGCGGCCGAGGGGGGCGCTGCGGCGACGGTGACGGTGCGCATGGAACCGGCCGCGGACCGGCAGCTGGGCATTCCGATCGAGGCGACCGGGGAAGCCGGCACCGAGTCGGACGACTACAGCCTGGGCGGGCTGGGCAGCGGCAACACCCTGACCTTCTCGAACGGCGACGCCGCGCGGACGTTCACGATCACGGCGAAACCGGACGGCGACGGCGACGACGGGAGGGTGAGGCTGGGGTTCGGTTCGCTGCCCTGGCAGGTGACCGCCGGCTCCCCGGCCGGCGCTGCGGTGACCCTGGTGGAGCCGGCGACCAACTCGCCGCCGGACCCTCCGGACGGTCCCACCGCGGTGTTGTTCGCCGAGGACCGGGAGGACTCGGTGGCCACCTACCGGCTGACCGACCCGAATCCGGACGACGTGCTCAGGTTGCAGAAAGAAGGCCCGGATGCGGCTCATTTCCGGATCAGCGGCGACACGCTGTATTTCGCCGACAGGCCGGACTTCCCCGATTTCGAGGGCACCGCCGACGCGGACCGCAACGACGTCTACGAGGTCAGCCTGCGCACGAGCGACGGATCGCTGTTGTCGAATCCGCTGACCGTTCAGGTGACGGTGACCAACGTGGACGAGGGGCCCGGCCGGATCGAGTTTCTCACGGGGACGCCCCAGGTGGACGTGCGGGTGAGGGGGACGCTCACCGACCCGGACGGGAACGTGGACGTGCGTTCGCAGCAGTGGCAGCGTCTGGGCTCGTCGGGCTGGGAGCCCACCACCACGGATGAGGAAACGCGGACGCCTCCCTCCACCTATCCGGGATATGTCTATTACACGCCGACGGAGGACGATGTGGGCTATCGGCTGCGGGTGACCGCCTCCTACCTGGATGGGGAAAGCGCCGACGAGGAGGACCGCAAGAGCGCGCAGAGCGGTGAAACGCATCCGGTCGTTGCGACAGCTCCCCCGCCTCCTGTCCGGCGGCTGGAGATTCTGGGCGCGGCCGACACGACGTTCGCGGAGGGGGCTACGGGCCTGGTGGAAGACTACGGCGCCTGCTGGACGGACGACGGCAGCCTGGCCACGGGGGTCACGTGGACGCTGTCGGGGGCCGATGCCAAGTCTGACACGCTGGTCCTGAGCGACCAGGGCGTTCTCAGCTTCCTGGTGGAGCCCGACTACGAACACCCGAAGGACGCTGACGGGGACACCGTCTGGAGCGTGATCGTGGAAGCCGAAGACGCCGGGCCGCCGGCAGCGGATACGACGTTGGGCGTGTCCGTTCGCATCACCAACGAGGACGATCCGGGCGTGGTCTCCCTGGCGCCGCCGACGTCGCCCCAGGTCGGCCACCAGCTGAGGGCGCAGCTGAGAGACCCGGACGGGGGTGTGACCGGCGCGGTCTGGCAGTGGCAGACGCGGCAGCCGGGCCCCGGCGGCCGCGCTCTCCAGCGCGTGGCGTCGGACACGACCTACCGGCCGGTGTCAGGGGACGCCGGGTTGTTGCTGAGCGCCCGCGTCTACTACGCGGACGCGCACGGGTCCGGCAAGGTGGCGGCCAGGGAGTACGCCGAGTTGGTTGCACCCCGGCGGCTGACGGTCACGTTCGGCCGCTCGTCGTATGAGGCCGTCGAAGGGGGCGAGTCGGTGGCGGTGACGGTGTCGCTGTCGGCGGCGGCGGAGCGGTTGGTGAAGATCCCGATCACGAGAGCTCCTGAGTCGGGCGACTACACGGCGACGTGGCCGGGGGTGGAAGACACGCTGTCGTTTTCGGGCAGCACGACCTCTCAGTCGTTTACGGTCACGGCGACTCAGGATGCCGACCGGGTCGACGAGTCGGTGGCGTTGGGATTCGGGGATCTGCCGGAGAGGGTGAGCACGGGCACGCACGCAACCGCTACGGTGAGGCTGGTTGACGACGACGGCGACTCCCCGGGCACGGTGCGTTTGTCGACGTCGTCGCCGGAGGTAGGTCGGCGGATGACGGCCACCCTGGTGGACGTCGACGGGAGCGTGGCGGACACTAGCTGGCAGTGGCAGCGGCGGGCCGACGCGAGTTCGGGGTGGGTGCCTATCGAGCGGTCGGCGCGCTACCCCATTGCGGCCACGTCCCGCTACACGCCGATGACGTCGGATGTGGGCAAGCAGCTGCGGGCGACGGTCGGCTACACCGACGCCCACGGTCCGAACAAGAGCGCGCAGAGCGCGGTGACGTCGTCGGTGAGGCCGGCCGACACCCCCGGCACGGTGCGTTTGTCGACGTCGTCGCCGGAGGTAGGTCGGCGGATGACGGCCACCCTGGTGGACGTAGACGGGAGCGTGGCGGACACTAGCTGGCAGTGGCAGCGGCGGGCCGACGCGAGTTCGGGGTGGGTGCCTATCGAGCGGTCGGCGCGCTACCCCATTGCGGCCACGTCCCGCTACACGCCGGTGACGTCGGATGTGGGCAAGCAGCTGCGGGCGACGGTCGGCTACACCGACGCCCACGGTCCGGGCAAGAGCGCGCAGAGCGACGCTACCGCTGCGGTGAAGGCGCCGAACCGGCCGCCGGTCATCGACGACACCGGCACGCAGTCCGTGCCGGAGAACACCCGGTCCGTAGCCACCTTCACGGCCACGGACCCGGAAGGCCAAGCCATCACCTGGTCCGTGATCGGGAACGTCTTCCAGATCAGTAGCAGCGGCGAGGTGAGCTTCCAGAATGCCCCGAGCTACGAAAGCGGCACCACTTCATACAGCCTGACCGTCCGGGCGACGGACCCGAAGGGGGCGTCCGACACCGAGACGGTAACCGTGAACGTGACCGATGTCGACGAGCCGCCGGGACCGCCGTCCAATGTGCGGGTGTCGGCGGCGGGGCGCACGAGTGTGGAGGTGGAATGGGACGCGCCCAACACCAGCGGCCGGCCGCCGGTCACCGACTACGACGTGCAATACCGGGCCTCGGGAAACTGGCGCACGCACTCGTTTTCGGGCACCGGGACCTCGACGACGATTTCGAGCCTTACGCCCAACACCGCGTACGAAGTGCAGGTGAATGCCGCCAACGACGAGGGCACCAGCGGCTGGGCCGCCGGCAGCGGCCGCACCGACTGCGGTGCCCCGACGATCTCGGGTCCCACGTCCCAGTCGATCCCCGAGAACACCACCGCGGTGGCCAGCTATTCCCTCAGCGACCCGGACGGCGGCGGCGGCCGCTGGTTGCCGCTGGGAGGGGCCGACGCGAGCGCGTTCAATTTCTCCGGGGGCACCTTGAGCTTCCGCAGCGCCCCCGACTACGAGACCGATTCCCGCCAGTACCAGGTCACGATCCGGGCCCGGGGCGGCTGCTCGTCGTCGTCCTCGGCCAGCCGGGCGGTGACCGTCAGCGTCAGAAACGTAGGCCCGCCAGGAAAGCCCACGGTCACCGTCACGGTTCCGGCTACCAATGGACACGAAGAACTGGACGTCGGGTGGTCCACGTCGGCCAGCGATGCCCCAGTCACAGGATGGAAGCTGCAGTATTGCCAAACCAACGCCTGCAGCTCCACGACCACCTTGCCCTTCGATGCCGGTACCACGAGCACGACCCTGGAGAACCTGCGCTCCGGGACCCGATACTCGGTTCGCGTGAAAGCGACCAGCGACGAGGGAGACAGTCCCTGGTCGGCCATACGAAGGACCTACACGCGGGCCAATACGGCTCCGGTGATTTCAGGCACGGCGCGCCAGAATGTCAACGAGAACACCACCGCCGTGGGCACGTATACGGCCACGGACGCCGAAGGGGACGGCATTACCTGGGACATCTACAGCACGGACAGCGACGAGTTCTCCTTCACCTCGTCGGGTTCGAGCCTGACCCTGAGGTTCGAGTCGGCGCCGGACTACGAGGATCCCACCGATGCGAATACCAACAACATCTATGTGGTCAGGATCCGGGCTACTGACGACGCCAACCCTCCGGCGAACAGCAACAAGCTGATCAACGCCACCGTTCAGGACATCGGCCCGCCCAGCAAGATGACGGTCCCGACGGTCAGGGTGCCTTCGTCGGGCACGGGCAAACTCGAGGTCAGCTGGTCTCACCCGACGAGCGGCGCGCCCGTCACCGGCTACACCATGCAATACTGCTACCCTGCTTTCCGGTCGGAGGAGGATCCGCCGGAGGAGGAGAAGGACGACTCCGATGCGCCGCGTCAGGCCGTATGCTCGGAAACGACGCTCGGCCGGGTGACCAGTAAGACGCTGACGGGCCTGCCTGCATACACCCTGTACACCGTCCGCTTGAAGGCCACCAGCAAGGAAGGCACCGGGCCTTGGTCAAACTCGGGATCGGCCATAACCCGCTCGGCCGCGGCCAAGGCCCTGGCCGAGCAGCTGGCCCTCACAGGCCTCGACGGTCTGGCCGCCCTGGCCGCGCCCAACCCCTTCAACCCCAGCACGACGATCTACTTCCAGGTGCCCGAAGCCGGGGAGGTCTCCCTGGTCGTCTACAGCCTCGCCGGGCAGGTGGTGAGGAAGCTGATCCCCGGACGCACCCTGAAAGCCGGGATACACGATGTCTTCTGGGAGGGCCGCGACGAACAGGGCCGCCCGGTGGCCGCCGGCGTCTACTTCTATCGGCTCAGGGCCGGGGATCGGGCCCTGGTGCGCAAGATGACCCTGCTGAGATGAGGGGGCCGCTTTGTCATCGGCCGGCAAACGCTGGCGGCAGAGCGGCGTTTCGCAGAGGCCGGCCAATCAGAAAAGAAATCGCGGGTTCTGAGAGGGCAGCCGGATCTCCAAGTGGCCGCCCGGGGCGGCGTCCGCCAAGGGGAGCACCGGCTACGCCTTGAGAGCGACGATCATGCACGTAGCCGAGTTGCGCCAGTCCCTGGTAGGCCGGCCACCGTCGGTGACGCGGTCTGGTACGAGCCGATCTCCAGCACCGCTTCAAGCTCAACGCCGAGATCCCGTCCTTGCCGGTAGCGAACAACCCGCAGGCGGTGAACCACACGCTCAGCAGCGTCCGGGTTCGGTCAAAGATCGTCCCCGCCGTCACCGAACTGCGCGCCCCACACTCGCAGCACATGAAGCGGCCATCGCCCAGGCGCCAACCGTTCGGGCATACCGGTGGCGTTGGCAACGGCGGTCAAGAACGTGAGGTCAGGGTTGCGAACTCGAGCTGTGGCGGGGGTCGTCCCGGTGCGATGACGGGCATTGCCCTGCTCGGATTCCAGCTCTGACCGCGCCGCGGGGCAGGTGCTCACGTCTGCTTGTATCCAAGGCGGCTTCCCTCCAGCAGCGTATACAATCCCCATATCATGATGAAGGCGCCGACGGCCGCGCTCACCGGCAGAACGCCGGCCTGACCGAACGCCTCCGCGAATAGCGCGGCTGGCCCTTCCAGCCCGGCACTCCGAACGAGAACCACCTCCCTCGCGGCATCTGCAAGTGCTGTCACCGTTGAGTTTGAGAAACCCGTGCCGGCGAGGTATTTCGTGAATCCGTAGAGCAGGGCCGCGGCTGAGGCCGCGTATCCAGTACTCCCCAGTGCCCGCATTGGAGAGGCGAACAGGTGCTCTCTCTCTTGACGAAAGCTCGCCAGAACCCGTTCGGTGAAAGCAGCTGACAGCCCTTCGTGCTCTTGCCTTGACAAGATGTCATCGAGCAGCCGGTCGGCGGCAAAGTCGCGGCTGCACGCGCTGCACGCGCGCACGTGTCGCTCGACGGCTCTTCTGTCGGCAGGCGTCAATGCGCCAACAAAAAAATCCTCCACGAGCTCCTTGAATCGATGGCAATCCATCAGGTCACATATCCTTCGTCGATGGCGCGCGCTCTCAAGAACTGCTTCGCCCGATGCAGGTATGTCTTCACCGTACCCATCGGGAGGCCCATGATGTCCGCGATGTCCTTGTACTTCCTGTCCTCAACATAGTAGAGAGAAATAACCATCTTGTAGTGCGGCGGCAACTCATCCACCCAGCGCGCTACAGCCTCCTCCATCTCAGCCTTTTCGGCCTTGTCTTCCTTTACACTTTCGCCTGAGCTGGTTTCCCGGAGGTGCCATTCCCCTGTTTCATCATTCCACTGGACTTGATTGCTCCGGTGTCGGCGGCGCTGCAGCTCTTGAAAACAAACGCGACAGGTAATTCGGTAGATCCATGTAGAAAGCCTCGCTTCGCCACGAAACCGGTGCAGACCGCGCAGTACTCGGAGGAAAACTTCCTGGGTCAGGTCCTCCGTCGCATCACTGTCTCCCGTCATGCGGTACACGATATTTGAGACCCTGGTCTTGTGTTCATCCACGAGTTCCGCAAACGCCTTTTCATCTCCTCGTCGACAGCGGCTGATGAGGGATCTTTCATCCTGCACGGAGAGCTTCCCTGTGTGCGATTTATGCCGCAATTTCCCTACCCATATAGAGCTCCTGTCGCAGGAAATGTTTCAAAATGCCGTGCATTCATCTTCTTCTGAAACAAATCCTCCCTACCCCGCTCTAACTGTGTCAAAGGCGGCACAATATTCCATCCCTGGTTTGTCCGTCGGATACAGTCGGACGAAGGAGTCAACCATGAAAAGCTTACCATTCATCGTGCTGAGTTTCCTCCTGCTGACGGCGTCGAATGCCATGGCGGCTGGGGCCGAGGTAGCAGTCATTTCGGTACCCTTCGTGGCTGCCGGCCTTTTCGTCTTTCTCACATTGAGATATTTCTTCGAGAGCAAGGTCCAGAGAGCCGCGATCGAGCAGGGCCAGCCGATTCCTCTCAGGCAGCCGACTGATGCTCGCAAACCAGCGTTGATCCTGATTGCGCTGGGCCTCGGCTACGGGATTGCCGCTTACCTGGCCATGCCCGACCACCGCGTTGCCCTTACTGCGAGTGTTTGGGGTATCATCCCCCTATTAATCGGCATTGCCTTGTTGGTATTCCACTATCTGAAGGTCAAGGAGGACAGGTCGGACGGGGAAAAACCCGAGGCTGCAGGAGGCATCGAGGCGGCCAACCCGTTAGCGACCCATTCCGCATCCGATCCCCAGGACGCATAGGGTTACAGATCGAGCGGCGCTGTCGTTGAAGCTGAAACAGGAGCGGTGCCGCTCGGCGAGCGGGTGGTTTCCCACTACTGTCACCGAGGACCACTGTCATGAAAATCCAGAAAATCCAGGCCTTCCCCCTGGCCTATCCCGAGCCCCACTACAAGGGCATCGAACGCTACATCACCCTCGTGCGCATCGAGGGCGAGGACAACCAGGTCGGCTGGGGCGAGTGCATATCGCAATTTCGCGAGGCGGCCCTGGCGAGCAAGCTCATCGCCGAGCAAGGCCTGGCCCCTCTCCTGATCGGCGGGAACGCCCTCGATGTCGAACGTCACTGGCATGCGATGCGGGGCCACGTCTGGTGGTACGGTCCGGAGGGCATCGCCGCCTTCGCCATCAGCGCCATCGACATGGCGCTGTGGGACCTCGCCGGCAAGGCGCTCGGACAACCGGTCTGCCGGCTGCTCGGCGGGCAGCTCCACGACAAGGTCGTCGCCATGGCCTCGTTCATCTTCGACATGGAGGACGTCGACTGGACCCTCGACGAGTTTCGCTGGCTCAAAGCGCAAGGGTACGGTGTGGTCAAGGCCGGTTGGGGCATGCGGCCCGAAGCCGTCTTCGGGCTCGACCGCAACAAAGACATCGAGATTGTCCGCCGCACCCGCGAAGTCATAGGCGACGAAATCGAGCTCGTCGTCGACACCCCCGGCGCGCGCAATATCTGGGACCTCAATACCGCGATCCAGCGCTTCCGCGACCTGGAACCCTACCGCCTGCGCTGGATCGAGCAGCCCCTGCTGCCCTCGGACCTCGACGCCCACGCCCGGCTGCGCGACGCCACCTCGACGCCGATCGGCACCGGCGAGGACGAGTGGGACCTGGACAGCTATCGCCGCCTGATCCATTCCGGCGGCGTCGACGTGATCCAGATGGATCCGGGCCGCTGTCACGGCATCACCGGCTGCCGCCAGTATATCAGGCTGATCGAGGCGGAGAATCTGCAGTGGAGCGCCCATACCTGGAGCGGCGCGCTCAACACCGCGGCCAGCCTGCACCTGATGGCCAACTCGACTCACGGGGTCGCCCTCGACTTCAAACCGCACGAGTCCCCGATGCAACACGAGCTCGTCGCCGACCCCTGGGTGCAGGAAGCGGGCCATCTCGCCGTCCGCGACCAACCCGGTCTCGGCGTCGAGGTCAACGAAGAGATCGTCGAGAAATATCGTTTTGAATCCTAGACGCGCGCTGATCACCGGCGGGGCCGGCGGCTTCGGCCTGGGCACCGCCAGGGCCCTGCTCGCCCAGGGCGCCCGGGTCGCCATCGCCGATATCGACGGCGAAAAACTGCGGGCGGCCGCCGATGAATTGCACAGCGACCGCGTGCTGGCCCTGGTGCTCGATGTCACCTCGCCGGCATCCGTCCAACAGGCCGTAGCCGCCTGCCGGACGCGCTTCGGGGGCCTGGACACCCTGGTCAATTCCGCCGGTGTCATCCACTTGGGCTCCCTGGAAGAAACCACCGAAGCGGATTGGGACCGGGTCATCGACATCGATCTCAAGGGGGTTTTTCTCTGCTGCCAGGCCGCGGCCCCGCTCCTGCGCCAGAGCGGCCGGCGCGGCCGCATCGTCAATATCGGCTCGGACGTGTCGAAGATCGGCAGCGCGCTGATTGCCTCCTATTGCGCCGCCAAGTTCGGCGTCGTCGGCCTGAGCAAGGCGCTGGCCGGCGAGCTGGCCCCCGACGGCGTCACCGTCAACTGCGTCTGTCCGGTCGGTGTCTCGACCACCGGCATGGGCCAGGACGTGCTCGCCTACAAACAACGGACCGCTGGGGCAGCGCCCGCAGCGATCCTCGCGGCGACCGCGGCGGACATCCCGCTCGGCCGCAACCCCACCGAGGAAGATGTCGTCAACGCCATCATGTTCTTCCTCGCCGAGGAATCGTCCTTTCTGACGGGAGTCGCGCTCGATGTCGATGGCGGTCTGCTCAGCACCATGGCCCTTCCCGGCGTTGCCGATGGCGAGTAAGGGGAATTACTGATGCCAGGGGGCGTAAGTAAGCGTACGAACGAGGGCGCCGACGATGCGCCCGGCTCGCGAGGCGGCTGAGCGAGTCGTACCGTGGGTGCACGGCGAGCGACAATCCCGATCAATGGTTCCGCAATCTCAGCCTCAACCTGCTGGGCCTCGTATTTCAGGGGTCGCGGCTTCGCGGCAATGTCGCTCTTGCGCAGGCCCGCCTAAATGAAGCGGCCGCCGCTTTCGGGCGTTCGGTGGCAACCGCGGTCAGCGAGGTCGAGGCCTCCCTCGCGGGGCTGGAAGCCAGCCGCCGGCGCCATTCGCTGCTCGCTTCCCTGGCGGCAGAGGCTCAGGCGGAAACGGCGTTGCAGGAGCAGCGGTATGTCTCCGGTGTGGGGGACTACGAGGCTTTCCTGACGGCAGCGCAAACTTCCCTGGGCGCGCAGTCCGTGCAGGCGGCGGCGGAGCGTGATCTGGGTTACGCCCGTCTTGCACTGCACCGCGCCCTGGGAGGCGCATGGACCGCCGCCGAAGGGGAAGCTGTCCGGCAGAGCAACGCAGTCCCTGCCGCCCTATCGCCTCTTCATTCGACCTCCACGGAGTAAGTCGTCATGTCCCGCATTTCCAGCTATGTAACGGCCGGCGCCATTCTCGTTGTGTCCGTGGCATTGGCGGCCTTTATGATTTCACTGGCGCCCGAGCCGGCCCGCACCGAGCCGCCGCCCCAGGTACCGTTCGCGCAGACCGGTCTGGTTACGGCCGGGTCCGGTCCCATACCGGTATACGGGGCCGGTACCGTCAGGCCGAGCGCGGAGATCGATGTCTCTCCGCAAGTCGGCGGCAAAATCGTCTGGGTGGATCCGGGATTCCAAAGCGGAGGCCGGGTGGAGGCGGGCAAGACGATCTTCCGCATCGAAGAAGCGGACTACCACTCGAGCTGTGGCGGGGGTCGCTCCGGTGCAATTACGGGTGGGTCGGAGGGCAGTCCTCCCCGATCACTCCGCAACGTGGCTCAGGACGAGATCTCGCAAAGTCACCATGCCGAGGGGGTGGCGCTCGTAGTCGACGACCACGGCGCGGGAGATTTCAAAGCGCACGAGCAGGCGCACGGCGTAGCGGGCGAGCATGCCCGACGGCAGGGTCCACACCGGTTTCGACATGATTTCGTACACGTTGACGCGCTCGGGCGCGCGGTTCTTGGCGATCACCTCGCGGGCGATGTCGGCGACCACGAGCAGGCCGAACTCGTCGTCGTCGTCGCGCCGGTCGACGGCGAGCGAACTGACCTCGTGCTGCTTCATCAGTGCCATGGCCTCGGCCACGGTCGCAAGCCTGTCTATGGTGTAGAGCTTGGAGCCCATGACGTCTCCGACCCGGATGATGCGTTTCTCGCTCATATTTCGTCATCCACCTCTTCGAGAATGGTGGGGAGTTGGGTGGTGAGACCGACGGCGTCCTCGATCGGGACCTGGAAGGCAATGCCGGCGCCGGGCTCCTGCTCGAAGCGCCCGGCATCGCGGATGCGCTCCAGGATGTCGCGCGCCCGCGTCTCGACTACCAGGAACAGGACGACATCGCGCCGGGCCGCCAGGTCGAGACCGAAAAAGGTCTTCTGCGGCTTCAGCCCTTCGCCGCGCACGCCGGTAAATATCGTCGCGCCGGTCGCGCCGCCGGCGCGCGCGGCATCGACCACGGTATCGGTCTTGTCGTCGCTGACCAGGGCGACGATCAGCTTCAGTTGCATGGCTCAAGTCTCCTCGGAATGTTTGGCGTTCCGCCGGCGGCTCACCCAGGACACGGCCATAGCATAGCCCAGCACGGACATGATGGGAAAGACGCTGGCGAAGGCGATGAGGCCGAATCCGTCGATCAGCGGGCTGCGCCCGGGAACCGTGGCGGCGAGCCCCAAACCCAGCGCCGCGACCACCGGCACCGTGACGGTCGAGGTGGTGACGCCGCCGCTGTCGTAGGCGAGCGGCACAATGGTCCGGCTCGACCGGAAGGTCTGGGCGATCACCACGAAATATGCGGCGATGATGTACCAGGGCAGGGGGGTGCCGGTGACGATGCGGAAGCAGCCCAGCGCCACCCCCGCGGCCACCCCGAGCGCAACGGCGATTCTGAGGCCCCAGGCGTGGATGGCGCCGCCCGAGATCTGCTCGGCCTTGAGCGCCACCGCGATGAGCGAGGGCTCGGCCACTGTCGCAGCAAAACCGATCGCCGCGGCAAAGGCGTAGACCAGCAGGTAGTCGTACCAGTCGACGCCGTCGGCCAGACTCGCCTTGCCGATGGTCTCGGGCGCGGTGAGTTGGCGCGCCATGGTCTCGCCGATGGGGAAGAGGGCCTCCTCCAGGCCGATGAGGAAGAGCGTGAGTCCCAGCAGGACGAAGACGAACCCGGCCGCGATCCGGCCCAAGTGCGGCAGGTTGCGGCGCAGCACCGCTACCTGAAACAGAACGAGGATGCCGATAATGGGCGCCACATCGAGCGCGGTGGACAACCCGGTGGCGGCAACAGTGCGCAGGAACTCCACCTCAGACCACCATGCCATAGGCCAGCACGAAGATCATGGGCATCAGGCTGGCAAAGGCGATGAGCCCGAAGCCGTCGACCATCGGGTTGCGCCCCCGGATCGACGTCGCCAGCCCGACACCCAGCGCGGTGACGAGCGGCACCGTGATCGTGCTGGTGGTGACGCCGCCGGAATCGTAGGCCACGCCGATTATCTCCGCGGGCGCGAACGCGGTCATTGCGGTCACCAATACATAGCCCCCGATGATCAGCCGGTGGATCGGCCAGCCCTTGAGGATGCGCAGCACGCCGAGCACGATCGCCGCGCCTACCGAGACCGCCACCACCATGCGCAGCTCGAAGGCGTAGGCGGCGCGCGCCTCATCGTCGGCGGCGATGACACCGGCTTCCGCGGCGACTTCCGCGGCCTCCGCGGCAACCGCGATCAGGGCCGGCTCCGCGACCGTGGTGCCGAATCCCAGGCAGAAGGCAAAAATCAACAGCGCGGTCGCGCTCCCCTTGCGCGCAAAGGCCTGGGCAATGGCCTCGCCGAGGGGAAAGAGACCGCTTTCGAGCCCCTGGATGAAGAACGTCAGGCCGGCGATCACGCAGACCAGGCCAACGGCGACGCGCCCGAGATTCGGAAAGGGCTGCTGCAACACCGCGATCTGGAAGAACGCGATGACGAGGATGATGGGCGCCAGATCGCGCAGCGCACCGAAGATCCGCCGCAAGATCGCGCCCAGGGTTTTGGTCACGGTAGTATTGGATTCAATCCAGTTTGCGATGCCGGGCTTCCCACTCTTCCCACGTCGGCTTGCGACCTTCAGTGAGCACGGCAAGCGGCACCCTGCCCCCCGCCAAAGATTTGTTCTTCACGAATTCGGCGGCTTCGCGCTCCACGGCAGTCAAGTCGGCCCGGTCAGGCGTGGGAAAGTAACGGAAGTCAATGCTCCAGCGGCATTCCCCGGTCTTGTTCACTTTGCTGGTGTGTACGCAAAGGTTCGACAGGAACAACGCACCGCCAGGTTTGAGAGGAACAGGTACTGGAGTGCCGCGCGCTTCGACATCCTCCTCCATCCGGACGTTTAAATCCGTACCCCGTGCACCTTCCAGCAAACCCCAACGGTGACTGCCCGGAATGACCCAGCAGCATCCGTTCTCGACTGTCGCTTCGACGAGGGGCACCCACACGGTAACCATGTGCAGACCGCCCGTGTGCTTCTCCTTCTTGCCGATAGTAAGCTGGTCCATGTACTGGCTGTCCTGATGCCAGGGGAACGAAGTAACCACGCTGCCGGGGAGCTTTGTCCGCAACGCCGGGGTGCCGACGTTCGAGACCTCGGGTCCAAGGAGAAGGCGGAGCACGTCGAGAACACCGGGGAGGTTGTAGAGATCGAAAAACTCAGGTCCGAACATCCCGAAATCCCAACTGCGCGGTAAAATATCCAATTCTTCGCAGATAGCAGCATACCGCCGCTCAAAGGGTTCGTCTTCATAACACGACGATATCTTCCCTTCGCTATGCAACTCGCGGCTGTACGCATCGACCTTTGCCTCGATGAATTCGCGGATCGGCTCCAGATCCCGGGCATCGATAAGGTCTTCGACCACCACATAACCGTCCCGCTCAAAAGCAGTCCTGATTTCCCGATCTGTCATTCGCCAATCTCCTCCTGTGGCTGTTGCACAATCAATGCTCGGTAGTGCCTCAGTCTGAAAAAGCGGCATCGGGCGATCCATGTATCGCCTCACTCAAAACCAACGCGAACTGATCCTGAAGTGCCTGATCGACGGGATGTCCCTCCGGGCCACGTCGCGCGTCACCGACGTGTCCGCCAACACGGTGGCGCGACTGCAGGTCCTCGCCGGGGAAATGGCGGAAGACTTCCAGGACATCACCTTGCGAGACCTGCGGCTCCGCTGCGTCGAAGTCGACGAGGTCTGGTCGTTCGCCGAGCGGAACAATCTGACCATGCGGATGGGGATGCGGCGCTTCACGCGGCGCACAAACGCTTTCTCGAAGCGGTTCCGAAACCACGCGCTCGCCGTGGCCCTCCACTTCATGCACTACAACTTCTGCCGCGTTCACCAGACCATCGAGACGACGCCGGCGATCAAGGCGGGGGTGGCCGATATCGGGTCTGGACGGTTCGCGATCTCGCTGATCGCATCGAGGCGCTGGAGCCGAAGCCGAACCGCCCGAAGAGGTACCGGAAGCGGGATCGGGCTCTGCCGTGACCGCGTCGACCAGGGCCTTGCCGAACTCGTTCGGGGCATCCTGCCGGCCCAGGTCGTGACGGCGTCCAGGCTTCATTGTTGCAGGTAGGCTACTTTCATAGACCTTACTGGGTCCGACCCACGCTGGCGAGAGAGTCGACATCCAAACCGACGCAGCTTATAAGATCTACCGTCGGCGCAGCGGGTCGGCGGGGTGACGCGCAATACAGAAAGGGAAGCCTTAGATGGCCAGGAGGAAGACAGCGAAAGCCGCGACGAAGAGGACGGCCGGCAGAGCCCAGGCGGGGGCCGCCCTGGCGGGGGTCATCGAGCTGGGCGACCGGCGCGAGCTGTTCGTCGACGACTACCTGATCGAGCGGCTGTCCGGCGTCGAGCTGCGCCTGAACAAGCCGGTGCCGCGCAACGTGGCGATCGACCACCACGTGCCGTGGGAGGGCAACACCAGCGCCTACCACACGGTGTTCCGGGACGGCAAGCTGTTCCGCGCCTACTACCGCGGTTCCCACTACGACCCGTCAGGCAACCACTACCGGCCGGTCGTGTGCTACGCCGAAAGCCGCGACGGCATCGAGTGGCACCGCCCGGAGCTGGGCCTGGTCAACTACCAGGGCTCGACGCGCAACAACATCGTCTGGGACGGCATAGGCGCGCACAACTTCGCGCCTTTCCGCGACCGCAACCCGGACTGCCGGGAAGGCGAGGAGTACAAGGCCCTGGGCAGCGCCCTCGCGCGCACGGCCGACGAGCAGGCCCTCTACGCCTTCAAGTCGCCGGACGGCGTGCATTGGAGCCTGCTGTCGGAGAAGCCGGTGATCACCGCGGGCGCTTTCGACTCGCTGAACCTCGCCTTCTACGACCCGCTGCGCGGCTGCTACGTCGACTACCACCGCGACTCCATCCACCCCGGCGGGGTGCGCGTGCGCAGCATCATGACCTGCACCTCGAAGGACTTCCGCCGGTGGACGAAGCCGCGGTGGCTCGACTTCGGCGACGCGCCTGTCGAGCACCTCTACACGAACGCGGTGACGCCCTACCACCGGGCCCCGCATATCTACATGGGCTTCCCCAAGCGCTTCGTGCCGGATCGCAGCATGCGGGGCAATACGGCCCGCGGCGTGTCGGACGCGGTGTACATGACCAGCCGCGACGGCCTGCACTTCAAGCGCTGGAGCGAGGCCCTGCTGCGGCCCGGGCTGCAGCCGGAGCGCTGGGAGAACCGCAACAACATGACGGCCTGGGGCATCCTGGAGACGGCCAACGACCTGCCGACGGCGCCGAAGGAGCTGTCGATCTTCACCACCGAGGGCTACTACCGCGGCGAGGCCTGCCGGCTGCGGCGCTTCACGCTGCGCCTGGACGGCTTCGTCTCCGCCAACGCGCCGCTGAAGGGGGGCGAGCTGATCACCCGGCCCTTCACCTTCGCGGGCGGCGCCCTGAGCTTGAACACGGGCACCTCCGCGGCCGGCTCGGTGCGCGTCGAGATCCAGGACGGCGACGGCAAGGCGCTGAAGGGGCACACCCTGGACGACTGCGACGAGATCTACGGCGACTACCTGGAGCGCACGGTCACCTGGAAGGGCGCCGCCGACGTCAGCGGCCTGGCCGGCAAACCAGTGCGCCTGCGCTTCGCACTCAGCGACGCCGACCTGTACAGCCTGCAGTTCACGGCGCCTAAAGGCTGAGGGGCCCTTGGCGGGCGAGCGGCGATAGGTTCAGCGTCATGCGCGATCCGGCGGCGGGCTGGTACTGGCTCTATCACAAGATGCAGACGCCAGCCCGGCTGTCGTATTTATGCAGCTCCGGAAATTGGATTCGGGAAACAGCTCAACCCATTGCGGCAGTGTGATATGGAGCGATTCTCCGGACTGGGAAGACAACCCGCCGTGCCGTTTGCGCTGGCTTTTCCCCTCGCTATCTTGAAGGCATGAGCGAACCCCGTCCCGCAATCGTGTACGACGGCGAATGCCGGTTCTGCCTCTGGAGCCTCGGCCGCATCCGCCGCTTCGACCGCAACGGCCGCTTCGAGTACCTGCCGCGCCAGACCGCCGGCATCGAGGAGCGGTTTCCCGTCCTCACGAGTTCCGACTTCAACACCGGACTGCGCCTGATTCACGACGGCGGCCGGGTCGACGTCGGGGCCGACGCGGTCTACGAGATCTACCGCCGGCTCCCTCCCTGGCACCTGCTCGCCTGGGTCTACCGCCTTCCGGTTATCAGGCAGCTGTTCCGCGCCGGCTACGGCCTCGTCGCCCGCAACCGCCACCGGTTCGGCAGGGTCGAGTGCGCCGACGAGACCTGCGAGGTTCCCTACGGCGAGCGACACACCGGCGCCTCCGAGTCCTCCTCCGGCTGACCGCGCCGGCAGATGAAGCGCGACCACCGCCTGCGGCTGCTCGCCTGCCTGACGGTCGCCTTCTGGGCGGCCGTTTTCCTGCAGGCGCCGATTCCGCAGGATCCGGCCTACCACCAGTTCGCCGATCAGCGCCCCCTGCTCGGCATCCCGCATTGCCTCAACGTGATCTCCAACCTCCCCTTCCTGCTGGTGGGTCTGTGGGGGTTCGGTGCGGTTTTCCGCCTCGCCGCGGACCCGGGGCAGCAGGCTTTCCAGCACCCGGCCGACTCGCTGGCCTACCATGCCCTCTTCCTCTCGGTGGCTCTCGTCGGCGTCGGCTCGGCCTGGTATCACCTCGATCCCGGCAACGATACCCTGCTGTGGGACCGCCTGCCGATGAGCATCGCCTTCATGGCCTTCCTCTCCGCGGTCCTGTCCGAGCGCCTCGCCCGGCGCGCCGGCACCGTCGCCCTGCTGCCGCTGATCGCCTTCGGCATCTTCAGCGTCCTCTACTGGCACTTCACCGAGCGCGCCGGAGCCGGAGACCTGCGCTACTACATCGTCGCCCAGGGCTACCCGATTGTGTTCGTCCCCCTCATGGTCCGCCTGCTGCCGTCGCCGTACACGCGCGGGTCCGATCTCTACGTCGTCGCCCTGTTCTACCTGCTGGCGAAAGCCGCGGAGCTGTTGGACCTGGCGGTATACGAGGCGGTGGGCTTCGTCAGCGGCCATTCCCTGAAGCACCTGCTCGGGGCCCTGGGGGCCTTCTGGGTGCTGCGCATGCTCCGGTTGCGCCGGCTGCTCTGACGGTTGCGGGACAGCGGCGACCCCGGCAGGTGTCTCTCACGCATCCGGCATTGCCCCGGCCGCGGTCATGCGCCGCACCCGGCTTTTTCGGCGCCAGGCTGCGGAACTCCCGCAGTATTCACCCCAGGTTGCCGGCCGCGGGGGCCGTGGCTATTCTTGGCGCCCCGCGTCGAGAGACTCCCCATCCAGTACACGCCATCCCCACCCGGCTTTTCCAGACGTGTCCATTTCCCGAAACAAAATCCAAACCTCCGACGAAAACGGGATGTTCGACGGCAGGAGCGGAGCCCTGCGTCACCGGAATACCCATTGAATCCTGACAGAATAGCATGCTGCAACTGACCGGCGTCTCGAAATCGTTCGGCCACACCGTTGCCCTGCGCCCCACCGACCTGACCATCCAGGCCGGCGTCACCACGGTGCTGATCGGTCCGAGCGGCTGTGGCAAGTCGACCCTGCTGCGCCTGATGATCTGCCTGATCCGGCCCGACACCGGGACCGTCTCCTTCGACGGCAGGGGTTTCGACGGGGGCGACGTGCTCGACCTGCGGCGCCGCATGGGGTACGTGATCCAGGACGGGGGCCTGTTTCCGCACCTGAGCGCGCGCGACAACGCCGCCCTGCTGGCGCGCCATCTCGGCTGGGACGAAGACCGCGTCGAGGCCCGCCTGCGCGAGCTGGCGGAGCTGACCCGCTTCCCCTTCGACGGGCTCGACCGCTTCCCGGCGCAGCTTTCCGGCGGCCAGAAACAGCGCGTCAGCCTGATGCGGGCGCTGATGCTCGATCCCGAGGTGCTGCTCCTCGACGAGCCGCTGGGCGCCCTCGACCCGATCGTGCGCTCCGAGCTGCAGGGGGACCTGCGCGACATCTTCAGGGCCCTGCGGAAAACCGTGGTCGCCGTCACCCACGACATCGGCGAGGCCGGCTTCTTCGGCGACCGCCTCGTGCTCCTGCGGGAAGGGGAGATCGTGCAGCAGGGGACGTTGCAGGAGCTGGTCGACTCGCCGGCGGATCCGTTCGTGTCCCGGTTCATCAACGCGCAGCGGACGCCGCTGCAGGTCCTCGGAGCGGATACGTGAACCCGCTCCGCACCGGCGCCGCGGCCGCGGCAGCCGCCCTTCTTCTTGCATGCCCGGCCGGGGCTGGGGCCGGAACCGACGCTCCGCAGATCCGCGTCGGCTCCAAGTCGTTCACGGAGAACGTCCTTCTCGGCGAGATGGTGGCGCAGCTCGCCGCGGCCTCCGGGGCCGAGGTCACCCACCAGAGCGAGCTGGGGGGCACCCGGGTCCTGTGGGAGGCCCTGCTGCGCGGCGACCTCGACGCCTACCCCGAGTACACGGGCACGATCAGCGAGGAGATCCTGGCGGGCGGCGGCGTCCACGGCTTGGAGGCGATACGCGCCGCCCTCGAAGAGCACGGCCTGGCGATGAGCCGCCCCATCGGCTTCAACAACACCTACGCGATGGGGATGCCGGAGGCGCTCGCCGACAGCCTGGGGATGCGGACCATATCCGACCTGAAGAAGCAGCCCGGCCTCCGCTTCGGCTTCAGCAACGAGTTCCTCGACCGCGGCGACGGCTGGCCCAGCCTGCGCGACCGCTACGGCCTGCGGCATCGAAACGTCCAGGGACTGCAGCACGACCTCGCCTATCGCGGGCTCGAGTCCGGGGACATCGACGTCACCGACATGTATTCGACCGATGCCGAGATCGAGTTCTACAACCTGAGAACGCTGGCCGACGACCTCCGCCACTTCCCGGCCTACAACGCCGTCGTCCTTTACCGCTCCGACCTCGCCGGCAGGGCCCCGGAGGCGGTGCGCTCGATCCTCCGGCTCGAGGGGCTCATCGACGACAGGACGATGTCGGGGCTCAACGGCCGCGCCAAGCTCGAGCTCGTGCCCGAGGAGAAGGTCGCCGCGGATTTCCTCGCCGGGGCCCTGAAGATCGAAAGCACGGTCGTCGAGACGACCCTGTGGGACCGCCTGCTGCGGCGCACCCGGGAGCACCTCGCCCTGACCGGGATCTCGCTGGCCGCGGCCATCGCCGTCTCCCTGCCCCTGGGGATCCTCGCCGCCAAGTGGGCGCGGCTCGGACAGGTCATCCTCGGGATGACCGGGGTCATACAGACGCTGCCGGCCCTCGCCCTGCTGGTGTTCATGATCCAGCCGTTCGGCATCGGCGAACCGCCGGCCATCGCCGCCCTCTTCCTCTACAGCCTGCTGCCGATCGTGCGCAACACCTGCACCGGCCTCCGCGACATACCGGGTCCCCTGCGGGAGTCGGCCGCGGCCCTCGGCCTGCCTCCGTGGGTGCGGCTGCGGCGCATCGAGCTCCCCCTCGCTTCACGCGCGATCCTGGCCGGCATCAAGACCTCGGCGGTCATCAACGTCGGCTTCGCCACCATCGGCGCCTTCATCGGCGCCGGCGGCTACGGACAGCCGATCATGACCGGCCTGCGGCTCGCCGACAACCGGCTGATCATGGAGGGGGCGATTCCCGCGGCGCTCCTCGCCCTGGCGGTGCAGGGGCTGTTCGAGCTTTCGGAGCGAGTCCTGGTGCCGAAGGGCCTGCGTCTCGAGCCGGTGGAATAGCCCGGAGCGATCACCCCGTGTCCTGTCCCAGCAACAGATGGGCGGAAGCCTGCCGCGGATGCGCCCGCCTCGAGCCGGTGGAATAGCCCGGAGCGATCACCCCGTGTCCTGTCCCAGCAACAGATGGGCGGAAGCCTGCCGCGGATGCGCCCGCCTCGAGCCGGTGGAATAGCCCGGGAGCCTGAGCCATCACCCGATTCGCCGTCCAGCCCGCGCCCGCCGCCGCCGGCGCGATCACTCTCCTGGCCGCGGCCGGCCGCGTCCATACCGCGGACTTCGCCGGCGACGTCAGGGCCGGCCTGACCGGCTCACCGAAACGGCTGTCCTGCCGCTACTTCTACGACGAGGCCGGTTCGAAGTTGTTCGAGGAGATCTGCGGCCTCCCCGAGTACTACCTGACCCGGGCCGAGCACGCCATCCTCGAGCGCCGCGCCCCCGAGATCGCCGCCCTGTTTGCCGGCGAGGTCACCCTCGTCGAGCTCGGCAGCGGCTCCGCGGTCAAGACGCGGCTGCTGATCGAGGCCCTGATCGAGCGCCAGGGCGGCCTGCGGTTCATTCCCGTCGACATCTCGCGGTCAGCCCTGGAAGAAAGCTCCGCGGCGCTGACCGAGGAGTTCGAGGACCTCGAGATCCTCGCCGTGGCCGGGGAGTACGGAGACGGCCTCGAATACCTCCGGCAGAACCCCGGGGGCCGGCGGCTGATCCTGTGGCTGGGGTCGAACGTCGGCAACTTCGAGCGGGCCGAAGCCGCCGACTTCATCGCCGGGGTGCGCGCCGCCATGTCCCCGGACGACCGCTTTCTCGCCGGGATCGACCTGCGCAAGGAGGCGGCCGTGCTCGAGCGCGCCTACGACGACAGCGAGGGAGTGACCGCCCGCTTCAACAAGAACATCCTGGCGCGCATCAACCGCGACCTCGGGGGACGCTTCGACCTCGAGCGGTTCCGCCACCGCGCTGTCTGGGACGAGCAGCTCGGGCGCGTCGAGATGCACCTCGAGAGCACCGGCGCCCAGACGGTCGCCATAGAGGGGCTGGGGCTCGCGATCGGATTCACCGACGGCGAGACCATCCACACCGAGAACTCCTACAAGTACTCCGCGGCGGAGATCGAGGCCCTCGCCGCGGCCGCGGGGATGACCCTCGAACACCAGTGGTTCGACCCCGGGCGCCGCTTCAGCGTCAACCTCTTCCGCCCCTGACGAAACCGCGGAAACGGCGCGGCAAACGCTCACCCCCGTGTCGTTCCAGTCCTGGCGCCATCCCCGAAGGCTGCAAGGTCGGCTTACGCTCATTCCTGAAAGACCCGTGGAACGCCGCCGCCCGGAGGCTACCGGCAAGCCTTGACGCCGGCAGCCTCCGCTTCATGGTTATGCATACATCAAGTCACATGAAATCAGCTCACATGTCATACCGATCGGCCGGATAACAATGAACAAAGTGCGTACCACCATCGTCCTTCCGGAGGCGACCGCGGCCGCGCTGCGGGCCCGCGTGCCCGAGCGGAAGCGAAGCGAGTTCATCGCCGAGGCCATCGAGAGCCGCCTGAGGCAGCTGGCCTTCCGAACGGAAAGAGAGCAGACCTTCGGGGCCTGGCGCGACGACGACTACCCTCACCTGCGGACACACGAGGACGTGTGGAAACAGATCGATTCCCTTCGGGACGAGGAGGGCTGGCGCAAACCCGGAAGACCGGAGAGCGGTTGAATGGCGCTGCGCTACCTGCTCGACACCGACGTCATCATCTGGCACCTGCGGGGCCACGAGCCCACCGAGGCCCTGCTGCGGACCATCGAGGACGAACAACCCCTGGGCTGCTCCGCGCTCTCCGCGTTCGAGGTCTGGGTGGGCGCCCGCCCTCAGGAGGAGGAGCCGACGCGCCGATTCCTCGAGACGCTGGACCAGATCGCCGCGGACAGCCGCGTCGCCCTGGCCGCGGCCGGGTACTGGCGCGACTTCCGCGGCCGGGGGGTGACCCTGGGCCGGGGGGATGCGCTCATAGCCGCGACGGCGAAGGAAAGGGGTCTCGTTTTGGTCACCTACAACCGCGGCCACTACCCGATGGAGGACATCTCCCTGTTCGAGCCGATGCCGCGGATGTGACGCCTGCGGGAGGGACAGCTTCCCCCTGCTCCGGGTTGCCCTTCCGCCCGGGGTGGCATCCCACCACGGGCTCGACGGCTTCATCGCGGGTATCCAAGCGGTTACCTTACCGGCCCCTGACACGGAGACCGCCATGGCGGATCATCGCATTTCCGCGGAAGAAATCAGCTACTGGGCCGAAGTGAGGGAGAAGTTCCTGCTCCCGATATCGCGGCGGCATCTTCGGGCCGTGCCCCGGCTTTCGATCCGCACTCACACGCTCCATTTCGAGCGACCCTCCAGGAGGTGCGCCATGATCGTTCCCATCGCCTGTCTGCTGACCCTCGTATTCCTCACCTCGCCCGGCCGGGGGCAGCAGGAATTCCAGGAGCCCCCGCAGCAAACCCTTTCCCCGTTCTTCTTCGTCGAAACCGACGATCCCGACCTCGACCAGCTTCCTCTGAAATCGGTTGCCGCCACGGTGGTGATCGCCGGTGTCATCGCCGACGTCAGGATCCGCCAGGAGTACGCCAACGAAGGGGAACGGCCCCTCGAGGCCACCTATATATTCCCCGCCTCCACCCAGGCCGCAGTGTACGGAATGGAGATGACCATCGGCGACCGCATCATAACGGCCGAGATACGGGAACGGGAACAGGCGCGCCAGGAGTACGAAGAGGCGGTCGAAGAGGGCCGCACCGCCTCGCTCCTCGAGCAGCAGCGTCCCAACGTCTTTCAGATGACCGTGGGCAACATCCTGCCGGGAGATACCATCTTCGTCGAGCTGAGCTACACCGAAACCCTCGTGCCGGCCGAAGGGGAGTACGAGTTCGTATATCCGACCGTGGTGGGACCGCGGTACTCGGAGACTCCCCTGGCCGAGGCCGATTCCAGAGATCTGTTCGTGGCGACGCCCTACACCCATGAAGGGGAGCCGGCCGCCTACGGTTTCGACATCGACGTCGAGCTGACCACCGGGGTGCCGATTCAGGCCCTGTACTCGATTTCCCACGAGGTCGACGTCTCCTACCCGGAGGCGGGCCGGGCGCGGGTCGGGCTGCTCGAGTCGGACGAGTCCGGCGGCAACCGGGATTACATCCTGCGCTACAGCCTGGCGGGCGACCGGATCGAAACCGGTCTGCTGCTCTACGAGGGGGAGGGGGAAAGCTTCCTGGACGAAAACTTCTTCCTGTTCATGGGCCAGCCGCCGGAGCGCGTCTCCGAGGAGGAGATTCCCCCGCGGGAGTACATCTTCGTCGTCGACGTGTCCGGGTCGATGGGCGGCTATCCGCTCGATGTGTCGAAGGCGCTGCTGAGGGACCTGATCGAGCCGCTTCGACCGACCGACCACTTCAACGTGCTGCTGTTCGCCGGGGTTTCCAACCTGATGTCGGAAAAATCCCTTCCGTCATCGAGTGAGAACATAGAGCTGGCCCTCGAGTTCATCGATGCCAGCGAGGGAGCGGGCGGCACCCGGCTCGGGGCGGCCCTCGAGCGCGCCATACAGCTGCCGAGAACGAGCGAGAAGACCTCCCGCTCGATCGTGATCGCCACCGACGGGTACATCTCGGCGGAGGCGGAGGTATTCGACCTGATAAGGGACAATCTCGGAGACGCGAACGTCTTCGCCTTCGGCATAGGATCCAGCGTCAACCGCTTCCTTATCGAGGGGATCGCGCGCGTCGGATTCGGGGAGCCGTTCGTCGTCACCCGGGAGGACGAGGCCGAAGAGACGGCCGCCCGGTTCCGCGAGTACATCCGCATCCCGGTCCTTTCGGGAGCGACCTTCGCGGCCGAGGGGTTCGACATCTACGAGGTGGAACCGGCGGTCATCCCGGACCTGCTGGCGCAGCGGCCCGTCCTGGTCTACGGGAAATGGCAGGGGGAACGGCAGGGCACCCTGTCGCTGCGGGGTCATACGGGGCAGGGGGAGTACGCCTTCGAAATCGACGTCTCCCAGGTGACTCCCGACGAGTCCAACGCGGCGCTCCGCTATCTCTGGGCCCGCCGGCTCATCGCCACCCTGGGGGACTACGCGGGGCTGGGGCTGGAGGCGCGAGTGCGAAGCCATATCATGGAGCTGGGTCTGACCTACAACCTGCTCACCGCCTATACCTCTTTCGTCGCCGTGGACCGGGTGGTGCGCAACGACGGCACCGAGCTGTCCAGAGTGGTACAGCCGCTGGTCCTGCCCGAGGGGGTCTCGGATGAAGCGGTTGGCGATTCGGGCGGAGGCGGTACCACGGCAGATTCAGGCGGAGGCGGTACCACGGCAGTAGAAGAACAGCTCGCCAGCGCCTCCTGGTTCGGAAGGCAGTTCTACCTCAGCGGCGGCGTCTGGATCGACTCCGAGTACACCTTCGGGGACCCGGTCGTCGAGTACGCCGCGGTGCGGTCTCCGCCGGTCGAGCTGAAGCAGTTTGCCTCCCTCCAGCGGGACATGATCGTGGTAGCTGCCGGAAATGCCTACCGGCTGCGGGCACCGGCGTTGCCCGTCGCCGCGGTGCTGTATCAGAACGTGCCCAATCCATTCAATGCCGGGACCACCATCCGCTTCGACGTCCTCGGCAGTCAGGGGGACCGGCCCCTGCACCTGGAGATCTTCGACCTGTCCGGGCGGAGGCTGCAGCTGCTGACCTGGGAGGGCCTCGGCCCCGGCGGGCACGCCTTCACCTGGGACGGCAGGGACGAACAGGGGCGCGAGGTGGCGAGCGGCGTCTACCTCTACCGCCTTTCCACCGCCGGCTTTATGTCGATGCGGAAGATGTTGCTGCTGAAGTAGGAGCGATGCCGGGGGCTGCGCCCCCGGCGCCCGCCTACCGCTGGTAGGTGAACACCGCCCCGGTGCTCACCCGCAGCCGCCTCCTGATCCTCTGCGAGACCGTGTCGATGCCGATGTTGAGCACCGCGGTCACCAGGATCAGGAACACCGCCTTGTCGAGCTTGTCGTCGGCGATGGCGCTGTCGATGAAGAACCCGAGGGTCGAGATCCCCAGAATCCCGAGGATGGCCGACTCCCGCATCATCACCTCCCAGCGGTAGAACAGGAAGGCCATGAACTGCCCGTACACCCGCGGCAGGACCTCGAACAGGTAGCGGTTCGCCCGCTTCTTGGCCGCGTCGATCTCGAGCTTCACGAGGTTGGCGTTCTGGCCGGTGAGGTGCGACAGGATGGCGCCGTTGTGCAGGGTGATGGCGAGGACGGCCGGCAGCATCGACGGGCCCCAGAGCTGCAGGAAGACGTAGGCGAGGATGTACTCCGGCGTCGTCCTCATGACGATGAGGAAGTAGTTGGCCAGCCCCCGCGACAGCCTGGTCCTGACGAAGTGGCGGCAGATGCCGCCGAAGAAGACCAGGGTGAACAGCCCGGTCCCCACCAGAACCACCTGCGTCAGCAGCACCGTGTTCCACACCCCGGGCAGCGCTTCCTGCGACAGGATCTTCAAAGCCCAATCCCACACCCTGCCCGCGGGGAAGGCGACCTCGCCGCTGCCGTCGAGGAACCCCTCGCGCCGCATCGGCCAGGGCAGGATCTCCCAGGTCGCGAAGCGGGTGATGTTCTGCCAGGAGAGGTGTATCTCCGTCGAGATCAGGGCGAACGAGGCCGCGGCGCAGGCGATCGCCACCTTCGGCTTCAGCCAGTAGCGCAGCGAGGCGATGAGCAGGTAGAAGGCGTAGAGGAGGGCCGGGGCCTCGCTGTAGAGCCCTTCGCGGAAGGCGGTCTCGAGGTGGAACCCCAGGGTCGGCAGGCCGATGAACCCGAGGATGGCGCTCGAGCGCAGGGCGCACTCGAACCGGTACGAGGTGTAGTTCTTGACGTCGGCGTAGATCACCGGCAGCACGCCGTAGAAGAACCTGCTCAGCCCAGGGGTGTGCAGGGGCAGGCCTTTCAGGGGCGTGTTGTCCGCCTCCTGCATGATCTCGGCGAACACCTTGGCGAAGATGCCGGCGTAGGGAATGCCGATGGCCAGCACCCCGCACATCGGGTTGAGGCCGACGACCGGCAGGAACAGGAAGGCCCAGAAGATCTCGTGGATGGCGCGGATGAAGGCGCAGAACAGCCTGACCGCGGTGACCTGGAAGAAGAGGGCCAGGACGCTGCCGAGGGCCAGGCCGAGGGAGATGCCGCAGAAGGCGAAGGTGACGGTGTTGAGGAGGGCTTCGCGGAAGGTGTAGAGGACCGGCAGGTCGGGGGTCAGGAACCCCAGGCCGATGCGTTGCAGCTCGCGCCAGGGATCGAGTGTGGTGACCTCCAGGTCGGCCAGGACCAGGCAGACCAGGGCGACGCCGACAAACTGCAGACTCGTTCGCAGCATCCGAGGCGGTCTCTACGAAAGTGCCGGCGGCAGAACTGCGCTTGCCTCGCTGCGGTAGAGGTCGGCGAGGATCCCCTCGTCGACGTCGGCGGCCGGCAGGTCGAAGGCGAGGCCCCCTTCGCGCAGCCCGACGATGCGCGGGAAGTGGGCCAGCGCCAGGTTGACGTCGTGCATGGCGAGGACGACGGTGGCGGAGCTGTCGCGGATCAGCTGCAGCACGGTCCCGGCCTGCAGCGGATCGATTGCGGAAACCGGTTCGTCGCCGAGGATGACGTCGCAGCCGCGGTACACGGCGCGGCCGACCGCGACCCGCTGCTGCTGCCCTCCCGAGAGATTGCTGACCCGCTCGAACATCTTCTCCTCCATGCCGAGGGCCGCGAAGATCGGCCGGATCTGCTCGATTTCGCCGCGCCCCGGACGGATGAGGTTCAGCAGGTTCCTGGTGGTGGGGCGCTGGTCGAGGCGGCCGATGTAGACGTTGTGGAACGCCGACAGCTGCGGCACCAGCGCGTAGTCCTGGTGAATGAACGCGCACTGCTCCTGGCGCAGCTCGTACAGCTTCTTCAGCAGGGTCGTCTTGCCGACGCCGCTGGGGCCGATGACGACGACCTTCTCCCCTGGCGCCGATGCGCAGGGAGACGCCGGCCAGGACCGGCGTGTCCTCGTAGGCAACGCTCAGGTCTTGGAGATCGTACACGGGTCAGGACGCCGCTGCCGGGATGGCCCGGCTCATTGCTCGAAGATGCCGATGGCGGTCCCGGTCTCGAGTATGGGGCCGTACATCGAGTTGTCCGCGGCGATGAAGCGGGTGCGCGGGAACTGGTCGAGGATCTCGCGGTCGTCGAGCGCCAGCAGGGCGTCGCGGACCTTGGCGATGAAGCCCTCGCCGTACTTCTCCTCGACGTCGCCGCGGATCGACCAGTTGTAGTCCGGGTAGGCCGGGGTGCGCCAGATGACGCTCACCTTGGTCGAGTCGACGTTGCCGGCCGCCTTCTCCTTGTCGAACACCTTGAAGTTCAGGGCCCCGGCCTCGTAGCTGCCCGACTGCACCAGGGCGAGGGTCTTGGAGTGGTCGCCGCTGAAGCCGACGCGCTTGAAGACCTCGCCCGGCGCCTTCTCGAAATGCTGCCTGATGTAGAACTCCGGCATCAGGCGCCCCGAAGTGGACCCCTTGGAACCGAAGGTGAAGGTGCGGCCCGCGATCGCCGCGGGGAACTCCTCCCCCGGCTCGATGCCGGTGCGGGCGTTGGCGATGAAGTAGGTGACGAACTGCAGGTCCTCCTCCCCCTGGGCGATCGCCTGCGACCCGGGCACGGCGCGCCGCGCCTTGACCCCCGACAGTCCGCCGAACCAGGCGAGCTGAACCTCGTCGTTCTTGAAGGCGTTCACCGAGGCCGCGTACGACTTGACCGGTATGTACTCGACGAGATCCCCAGCTTGCCCGACAGGTATCCGGCGACGCGGTCGAAGCGCTCCTTGAGGCGGGCGGTGTTCTGATCGGGAATCGCCGTGAAGCGGAACATGTCCGCGGCCGATGCCTGCCCCGCCAAGGCAATGGCCAGGGCACAGCAGGTCCTGCGAAGTTTCAATCTCGTCCTCCTTTAATAACGCGTGATGATGTGGATCCGATATGGATTTTGGATGGGGAAACGGTGCAGGACCAACGGTCCCCTACTGGAACTTCAGGTAATGCGGCGGCGACAGGCTGACGGCGCGGCCGACGATGCAGGCGGTTTCCACGCCGGCCTGCTGCAGGGCCTCGACCGCGGCCCCGGCCTGGGCCTCGGGAACCGCGGCGAACAGGCCGCCGCTGGTCTGCGGGTCGACCAGGATCTCGCCCTGTTTTCCCGGCAGCTCCTTCTCGTACAGGGCGGCCTCCCCGACCTGCGCCCGGTTCTCGGCGTTGGCCCCGGTGGTGATGCCGCGCTCGTACATCTCCAGCGCTTCCGGCAGGGTCGGCACCGAGTCGACGTCGATTTCCAGGGTAACCCCGGAGCCTTTGGCCATCTCCAGGGCGTGCCCGGCGAGCCCGAAGCCGGTGATGTCGGTCGCCGCGTGCACGTCGAACCGGGCCAGGGTCTCGGCCGCGGTCCTGTTCAGCTCGGTCAGCACCGCCAGGGTCCGGTTCAGGGCGGCTGCCGGGAGCGCGTTCCTGAGGTTGGCGTTGAAGATCACGCCGCTGCCGATCGGCTTGGTCAGTATCAGCGCGTCCCCGGGCCGGGCCCCGGCGTTGCGCCAGTACCTGTCCGGGTGCACCACCCCGGTTACCGAGAGCCCGAACTTCGGCTCGTCGTCGTTGGTGGTGTGGCCGCCGGCCAGCACCGCCCCCGCCTCGGTGATCTTGCTCAACGCCCCCTCGACGATTCCGTGCAGCACTTCGGGGCCGAGATCCTCCTCGGGAAACCCGATCAGGTTGAGGCATGCGACCGGCCGCCCCCCCATGGCGTAGACGTCGCTCAGGGAGTTGGCGGCGCCGATCTGGCCGAAGGTGAACGGGTCGTCGACCGGCGGCGTGATGAAGTCCGCGGTGACGACGATGGCGGTGTCGTCCCCGAGCCGGTAGACCCCGGCGTCGTCGCTGGTCTCGAATCCGACCAGCAGGTTGGGGTCCGACTTGCGCGGCAGGCCGGCCAACAGCTTCTCGAGCCCGACCGGGCTCGCCTTGGCCGCTCACCCGCAGGTCTTGGCGAGGCTGGTCAGGGTCTTCTCTTTTGAGTGCAGCGCCATGGGTATCCGTCGGTTCGTCGATGTGGGGGTCTATTCGGTGCGGGCGACAACTTATTCAGGTCGCCGCCCCGAGGCAACGCGGTTGCCCCGAGCCGGGGACTGACTACACTCAGGGGGCATCGGGAATCGCCCGACCCCTGCAACAGGAACAGCAACAGGGAAGGAACCATGTCCGTCCGACAGCTGGCGTCCCCCGAAGAGCTTGCCGATTGGGTGCGAGACGCCAGGGAGCGCACCTTCGAGCTCGTCGGCGACCTCAGCGACGGGCAGCTGATGGGCCCGGAGCTTTCCACCGTCAACCCCGGCCTCTGGGAGATGGGGCACCACGCCTGGTTCCAGTCGCTGTGGGCGCTCCGGCACGCCTGCGGCGAGCGCCCCGTCCGCGAGGACGAGGACGCCCTCTACGACTCGATGGAGATCGCCCACGACACGCGCTGGGACCTGCCGCTGCCCTCGCGCGAAGAGACCCTCGAGTACATGCGCGAGGTCCGCGACCGCTTGCTGCGGCACCTCGCCGGCGGCCCTTCCGAAGAGCTGCTTTACCACGCACTCTACAGCACCCTGCACGAGGACATGCACACCGAGGCGTTCACGTACACGCGCCAGACCCACGGCTACCCGCGGCCGCAGCTGACCGGCCTCGACGGGACCGGAATTCCCGGGGGCGGCCCCCTGCCGGGGGACGTCGAGATCCCGGGGGGCTCCTTCATGCTCGGGTCGACGCCGGAGGAGCCGTTCGTGTTCGACAACGAGAAGTGGGCGTTCGCGGTGGAGCTCGAGCCCTTCCGCATCGCCCGCGCCTGCGTCACCCAGGCGGAGTACGCCGCCTTCGTCGACGACGACGGCTACGGGAAGCCGGAGCACTGGTGCGACGAAGGCTGGGGTGGCGGCAGCAAAGCGACGCGGCCGGCCACCGCTACTTTCGCCGGGCGGGCCGCGGATGGGAGCGCCGGCACTTCGATTCCTGGGTGCCGCTCGAGCCGGACAAGGCGGTCATCCACGTCAACTGGTTCGAGGCGGACGCGTACTGCCGCTGGGCCGGCAGGCGCCTGCCGGCCGAAGCGGAGTGGGAGGCCGCGGCCACTACCGAGCCGGGACCGCGCGGTCCCGGTAACGGCGCGGCCAAGCGCCGTTATCCCTGGGGCGACCGCCCGCCGGCGCCCGACCTCGCCAACCTCGACTGGCGCGGCATGGGCACCGTCGACGTCGGCGCATACCCCGGCGGCGACAGCGCTCACGGCTGCCGCCAGATGATCGGCAACGTCTGGGAGTGGACGAGCTCCGATTTCCAGCCCTTCCCGGGATTCACTCCGGATCCCTACAAGGATTACTCCGAGCCCTGGTTCGGCACCCGCAAGGTGATGCGCGGCGGCTGCTGGGCGACGCGCTCGCGGCTGATCCGCAGCAACTACCGCAACTTCCAGACCCCGGACCGCGGCGACGTCCTCACCGGGTTCCGCACGTGCGCCCCGTGACCGCGGACCGGCTGCCCGGGGGAGGCGCAACGGGGTGTCCCGGCAGTCTGAATAGCCGCCCGGAGCGGCTACCTGGGTTCCCCGGATTTGCCGCTCCCGGGGAGAGCGCCGGCCCTCAGAGCCTGGCGGCCCCGGGACTCCACCGGCGCCGGGAGCTGCGAGCCCCGTGAGGATCCTGATCGTAACGCCGGCGCCCCCCGGCTCGCGCAAGGGGAACCGGGTCACGGCGATGCGCTGGCGGCGCATCCTGCGGGAGCTCGGCCACACCGTCGCCGTGGCCGAGGAGTTCGGGCGCCAGCACTGCGACCTGCTGGTGGCGCTGCACGCGCGGCGTTCGGCCGCGTCCCTGGCGCGCTTCGCCGCGGCCCACCCGGAACGGCCCATCGTCCTGGCGCTGACCGGCACCGACCTCTACCGCGACATCCAAACCGATCCCGAGGCGCGGAGATCCCTCGAGCTGGCCGACCGCTGCGTCGTACTGCAGGAGCTGGGAGCCGCGGCCCTGCCCGAGCGGTTCCGGGGCCGGGCCCGCGTCATCTACCAGTCGATCGTTCCTCCGAGCCGCGAACCCTCCTCGCGGGCCCGCACCTTCAACCTCTCCGTGGTCGGCCACCTGCGCCCGGTCAAGGACCCGTTCCGCGCCGCCGAGGCCAGCCGCCTGCTGCCGCCCGGCTCGCGCATCCGGGTGCGCCATGCCGGCGCCGCGCTCAGCGACGACATGGCGGTCCGGGCGCTGCGGGAGCAGCGGGAAAACCGGCGCTACCGCTGGCTCGGGGAGCTGCCGCGCTGGCGCGCGGTGCGCGAGATCGCCCGCAGCCGCGCGCTCGTGCTGACCTCGGAAATGGAGGGGGGCGCCCACGTCGTCTGCGAGGCCATCGCCTGCGGGGTGCCGGTGCTTTCCACCCGCATCGACGGGTCGGTGGGCATCCTCGGCGAGGACTACCCCGGGTACTTCCCGGTCGGAGACACCCGCGCCCTCGCCGACCTTATGCTGCGCTGCGAAAAAGATGATCTGTTCCTGCGCCGGCTGCGCCGGCACTGCTCCGAGCGGGCCGCGCTGGTCGATCCGGAGCGGGAACGGCGCAGCTGGGGGGAGCTGCTCGCCGAGCTGGCGGTTCCGCGATCCCGCTGACCGTATCCACAGAACCCAACCTTCTGGAGTGCCCCCCATGCTGATCGTCGATTCACACCTCGATATCGCCTACAACGCCCTGGAGTGGAACCGCGACCTGCTGCAGCCGATCGCGGCGATACGGGAGTCCGAAGCCGGGATGGCCGGCAAGGGGCGCGGCCTCAACGTGGTCTGCTTCGACGAGCTGCGCCGCGGCGAGATCGGCCTCTTCGTGGCCACCTGCCACAGCCGCCTGGCCTCCGTGGGGAAGCGCTTCCCCGGGGTGCGCACCCAGGACATCGCCTACGCCAAGTGCCGCGGCGAGGTCGCCTACTACCGGCTCATGGAGGCGAAGGGGGTTCTCAGACAGATCCGCGACGCCGCCGGCCTCGACGCCCACCTGCGGGATTGGGAGCGGGACAGCGCCTCGGCGCCGCTCGGTTTCGTGCTCTCGATGGAGGGGGCCGACGGCATCGTCGGCGAGGAGCAGGTGGCGGAATGGTGGGACGAGGGCCTGCGCATCGTCAGCCTCTGCCACTACGGGATCAGCTCCTACTCCCACGGCACCCAGGCGCCCGGCGGCCTCACCCCGAGGGGGGCGCCGATGCTCGGGGCGCTGCAGGAAGCCGGCATGATCCTCGACGTCAGCCACCTCGCGGAGCAGGCGTTCTGGGAGGCGCTCGAGGTTTTCGGAGGGCGCGTCATCGCCACCCACAACTGCTGCCGCGCCCTGTGCGACCACGACCGCCAGCTCGACGACCGGCAGATAAAGGCGCTGGTCGAGCGCGGCGGCGTCATCGGCACCGCCTTCGACGACTGGATGCTGTCCCCCCGCTGGGACAGGCAGGTGGTCGACAACACCGGCATCACGCTTGAGACGGTGGTCGACCACATCGACCACGTCTGCCAGGTGGCGGGCAACGCCGGTCACGCCGCCATCGGCACCGACCTCGACGGCGGCTACGGCAAGGAGCAGAGCCCGGCCGACATCGACACCATAGCCGACCTGCAGCGCATCCCCGCCCTGCTCGAGGAGCGGGGCTACAGCGCCGCCGACATCGCCGGGATCATGCACGGCAACTGGATCCGCCTGCTCAGGGAGGCCTGGAGTTAGCGGATTTCCCGGGAATGGAGTGATCGCCTCGCCTGCGGATCTTCTGCTGAACTCAAGCTTTGCCACCGCAAGCTATTGGCGCGCTGCAAGCTGTTTTTGCGCCTGGATATACTGGCGGAAAGGACGGGAAGAGCGCTCCTGAAATCCTTGCCTACCCCCGTGCTATCTTTACCTTGGGAGACACAATGGGCAGTGAGAGCGTAAAGTCCAGGCCCGGTGATTTCGTGCCCAGGAGCAACAGGATCTGAGATGCGACAAGTGCTCGAGACTCTAACCGTCAGGACATTCAAGTCCCTGGAGGACGTGACCGTCGACTTGGGACTAGTCAATGTCTTCATCGGCGCCAACGGCAGCGGAAAAAGCAACTTGCTCGAGGCCTTGGGAGTTCTCTCTGCGGCCTCGGACGGCAAGGTCGACGATCAAAGCTTGTTGGCCCGAGGTGTCCGTCCCGGCCTTCCCGCTCTTTACAAGTCCGCCTTCCCCGGAAGACCGGGAAATAAAATCCCTCCACATCTGTATTTCGGAGGGCAAAACGCGCGAGCGAATTACGAAGTTTCCCTGCACAATCCGCTTAATGATCCGGCGCCGGCCTGGAAATTCAAGACAGAGCGGTGGGAAGGTGACGGCATTGAGAATTTTGATCGTTCTCCCGCACAAGCCCAAAAAACCAATCCCGAACGGGGACTGGCTGCACTGAAGGCCGTGGAAGTCGACAGCGGTGCCGCTCTGGATCTCTTAAGGTTGTTGCAGGACTATGTCATTTTTTCCCCGACAACACCTGTATTGCGCGGTGTTGCACCGGAAACGCAACCAAGACAGCCCTTAGGCTTGTCTGGCGGGAACCTGCCGCAAGCAATAAAGGAGCTACTTAAACAACGTGGAGAGGATCAAAGTGGAGAGGATCAAAACAGTAAACAGATTTGCAGGGAGGCCCTGAGGCTTGTCGATTGGGCGGAGAGCTATGGGTTTACATCTTCAGCCAAATTGGCTCTCTCTCCAGCTGCTGCAGCATCGGATTCCGTGATCCGCTTTCGGGACAGATTCATGCGAAAGGGGCGAAACATTATATCGGGGTACGATGCTTCTGAAGGCGCCTTGTACGTTCTGTTTCTCGCAGTGATTTCAGGACATAAACAAAGTCCCCGACTATGTGCGGTAGACAATGCCGATCACGGATTGAATCCAAGGTTGGCCCGGTCCTTGATGGAGCATTTGTGCCGGTGGTACCTGGAAGCAGAAGAGCCACGACAGATCCTGCTGACGACGCACAATCCGCTGGTTCTGGATGGGCTTCCATTGCAGGATGACCGCGTGCGTTTGTTCGCCGTGTCCCGAACCAACTCGGGCCGCACTTCCGTCCGCCCGGTGGTCGTCGATGAGAGCATGAGGGAAAAAGCGGACCAGGGCTGGACCTTGTCTCGACTGTGGGTGATGGGGCACCTGGGGGGTGTCCCGGATGTCTGAACCGCTGCGTATCGCGGTTGCCGTCGAAGGACCTACCGACGCAATCGTAATAGGGGCCATTCTGGACGGGTTGTTGCCGGACACCGACTTCGTTTTCCAGACATTGCAGCCGGAAGGATCCAGCGCCTTTGATACGGGGACATCAGGAGAAACAGGTGTTGGGTGGGTCGGAGTCTATCGCTGGTGCCGTCAATCCGCCTCGGAGGGAGGAGGTTCCGTGTCCGGTTCTTCGGTACTTTCTTTCAATGACGTTCTGATCGTCCACGTAGACGCGGACGTTGCAGGAACAAATTATTGCAGTGGAAGCATTCGAGACGCACCGCGCAATGATTTGCCTTGTGAAAAACCCTGTCCGCCTCCAAGTAGTACGACCAACGCCTTGCGACCGGTTGTGCTCAACTGGCTCGGCGAATTTAAGTGTCCTCCGAAGGTGGTATTATGCACGCCTTCCAAGAATATCGAGGCTTGGGTGGTTGCTGCCGTCTGGCCCAACAATTCCCTGGTCCAACGCAACGACTGGGAATGCCGTTCTAATCCGGGGGCTCAACTAGGGAATCTTCCCAAGGCAAAGCGGTTTGGGAAACGTCCGGAGGACTATAGACGTAGGCAAAAGAAAATAGGGAAGGCATGGCCGCGGGTGGCCGCACGGCTGTCGGAGGCGGTGCGATTTGAAAAGGAATTCCTGGCGGCTATTCCCACTTGATCCGCAACTGAAGGAAGGACACACCATGAGAAGAGTACTGTTGGGCCTTTTGGCCGGGGTGTTGCTGGTATCCTGCTCGGACAACAGCAGCCCGGTCAAAAGCCAAAACCCACCGGCTGCAAAGCGAATCAGCAGCCCCATTACCCGGAGCCAGCCGGTGGCAAGCGTCAACAACCTGGCCGAACAACGCACCGCCGGGACAGCCGAACAAGCGCCGGAACCCGAAGGGCCGGAGGAGGAGTTCGTGGTTTCCGGAACTATCCGGAACGAAACCGGAGCCGACCTGACCGGGGCGAAAGTTGTGGCCTGGTGGGGTGTGGTGACGGGCGAGGACTACAACTACTTCTTCGGAGAAGGAACCGTCAACGCCCAGGACCTGACCTTCGAAATGGTCCTCTCCGAAACTCCGCCCCCCGAGGCGCTGAACCGGAACCTGGGGGTCGCCTATCTCCTGATTGCCAAACCCTCGGCGACCGGGATGGAAGAACCGGGGATCCTTCCCGAAGACTACGACTACTTCGAGAACATCCTGGGAGGGGCGACCCGGCACTGCGTGATCTTCTCCACCGGGGAGAATGTCGATGGCATCCAGTGGGTCGAGGAGTTCGAACCAGGATACAGCGTAGGGAAAGGGGTAGAGATCCCGGACTACCACTTCGAAGGGTTCGAACCGATGGACCCCTCCTCCGTAGAAATCGTTGTCGACGACCTGGAAAACCTGGTTTTCGTGAACTGGACCTGATCTTCGGCCCTGCCAGTGGGGATGGCCCCTGGAGGTAATCGGCCGTCCTTCTAATCCCGAGTCCGGCTCTTACCCTGGCCGCGGACACCCGGGCCCCGGACCAGTTGTGGTGTTTGAGACTGCTGCAAATGATTGTAAATGTCCCGGGCCGCTGGTATTTTCCCCTAAGTACTTCTCAATCGAATTCACTGAAACGGAGGTGGCCGCATGGCCTGCACCATCACACTCAAAGCGCTGCTGAGCGGCTGCGCTGACGATTCGTTCGATGACGGTATCCGCATCGACACCGAGCTAGAACCGCTGTCGGGTCCCGGCGGCCTGGTCAAACCTGCCGTGTACGAAGGCGGGACCTACCAAACGGATCGACGGTGGTCATCGCCGGACGATGACGAGTCCACCCCGGTCATTGTGATCGACAACGTGCCGTCCCAGGCCAATCGCCTGGAAGAAGCCTTGCGCCGGAATTGCACGACGTCGGTTCCCCAGCTGGTGCTTGACCTGTCCTCCTTGAGCAACCTTCCAGCCCATCTTCCGAGACAGCTATCGAGCCTGGAGTTTCCGCATCGCAATGCCGATGCGTATCTCCGGGATGCCAGGCTCGGAGACGAGGATTTCATCAGGACCGAGCTCGGACAATCGATCTTCGGGGCCACTCCGTGGGAGTGCGGGCCCCTGATGGCGTGGTTTCCGCAGGCGCTTTTGTACGGCTTCTGGCAGTCCCACCTCGGCAAGAAGCGGCACAATACAAAGCACGCACGATCCTGGGTTTCGGAGATCGTGGGCTGGCAGCCGGCGGCGACGGAGACTCGAGTTCTCGGACTAAAGGGGGACTCATTGAACCTCAACACCGATGAAGCCATTTCTTCGGACGAGGAGAATCGCATCAACTGGGGAATCGGCCAAGGGGACAAAGTCGAGGGCGGCAAGAAGGACAAGCTTTCGGAAATCGGTCACGGCCAAGTTCCGTTCATGGGCAGTGATGCGGCGGCTGCAGCGGTCTCGTTTGCCCGCGTAACCCAGAGGGCCACGGTGTCGTTTGCCCAGCTCAGGCGAGTCAGCCTGGGATCGGATCACTCCGGAGAAGCGGACGCCGCAGCTCGCGCTCTCCTCGTTGCGCTTGGTCTGCACGCCCACCTGCTCGCTTTCGGCCGGGGGTTTGCCTTGCGCTCCGGTGCGGAACTGCGGCCCAAGGGGACAACAGCGATGTGGCTTGGCAGCGACGGCGACAAGGTGTGCGTATTGGGTGATGCCAAGGGAACCGGGAAGCTTCTCAAAGAAGCTCTCGAGCACGCCAAGTCAGTCGGCGTACCTCTCGACGGCTGGGAACAGCCCCCGATCAAACTCACCCCCAAGGACAATCTCAAAAAAGCGATCCGCACCACCTGGCCGGATCTCGCCGACTGATGCTTGCCGTCTCGGTAGAGTTTCTGCACGGGACGTTTCGCGCCGATCCCGACGGGACGGCAAACACCGGCCGCCTGACCGCGGGTGAGTGGCCGCCGGCGCCCTCCCGTCTGTTCGCCGCCCTTGTTGCCGCGGACGGTACGGGAGAACGCTGCCGGGTGACCGACGGCTCGGAGTTGGAGTGGTTCGAGCGGTTGCCGCCGCCTGTCATCCATGCTCACCCAGAGCGGGAGTATAACGTCCTGCAGCAGCGGTACGTAGTGAGGCACCAGGGGACTTTCAGCAGTCAAAGAAAAAACGGCCGCAAAGTGGTCGACGTTCATCAGGAGTACGTCGGCCGCGTCGGCGTACCGAACCGGCCCGGGGTTCGGGTCACGCCCCGCCATCCTCACGTGGTCTATGCCTGGGACGAATCCCCGCCCGAGACCACGCTGGCCTCTCTCCGAGCCCGCGCTGCTCGAGTTGGCTACCTCGGGGCAGCTGACTCCCCGGTGCGTGTTCGCGTCATGACGCAAGTGCCCGAATCAGTCTCATCCGCGGATGCCTTTCTCCCCGATCCGGGTGGAGACCTGATGATTGGCGTTTCCGCCCCCGGCGACCTGCTCATCCTCGATGGGATGTACGAGGCCTGGTGCGAACACGGTGCCGACATCGGACGCGCCCAGTTTCCTGCTCTCAACCACAAGGCACCGTATCGATCTCCTGGGACCGCGGCCCCAATCGACAGCGGTGCTGTCGTGGCCTGGCTGCGTCTCGACACCGCGGTCTCCGGGCGCCGCGTCTCAACCATCACGGAGTTGTTCAAGGCGGCCGTCCTGAGCAAATACCAGGAGATACATGGCGACCCTCCCGCGGTGCTTCACGGCCACGGGTTCGACGCGAAAGGTTACGAGCTTGCACGCTACCTCGCCCTCCCCGATGTCGGGTTCCCCCGGTCTCGCGGACGAATTCACGGGCTGGCGCTGTGGCTGCCCCCCGGGTCCCATGCCGTAGATCGTCAGCGGGCGAGCGATGCCGCATTCGCAGTAAGGCATCTGACGGGTCGAGGCATCGACGTTTCGGTTTCCGCCCGCAATGACGAATCTCGTCCCTTGGCCGCGAACCCAAGCCGCTGGTGCCGGTCGTCCCACCGGTGGGTAACTGCCTTTCCGGCGATTCACGAGCGCCGTCGTCCTCTCGACCTGGCGGAAGTGACACGGTGGTGCAGACACGCTGGTCTGCCGGCGCCGGGCGCGTTCCGGGAAGCGCGCGGCCCCCTTGTTCGCGGAGCGGTGGATCTTTCCCCGGTGGAGGTGAACCGGCCGGGCAGGCCGGGGCTCCCCTACTCCCATGTCGAGCTCTGGTTCGCCGAGCCGGTTCAGGGACCGGTGGTGATCGGTGCCGGCCGGCAGCGCGGGTTCGGGCTCTGCGTGCCGGTCGAATCGCCGACAGAAAGCGAACTGGCACGGTGATGGAAGCGAGGGCGCCGGCGCCGCCTCCTGTCCTGCCCCCCATGCCCGGCTTCGACGAGTTCTATCGAGCGATCAACGGGCGCGATCCGTTTCCCTGGCAGACGCGTCTAGCTGCGCAGGTCGCTGATACCGAAGAGTGGCCTGCCGAGGTAGGCGTACCCACCGGCTTGGGAAAGACGGCCTGCCTCGACATCGCGATATGGTGGATTGCGTCGCAGGCAGACCGCCCACCTGCGCACCGCACTGCGCCGACCCGTATCTGGTGGGTGGTCAACCGGCGTCTGCTGGTGGACGCTGTGACCGATCATGGCGAAGCAATCAGCAGTGCCCTTGGTGATCCCACGTCGCGGGGAATCGCAGGCGAGGCGGCCGATTTTGTCCCCGCGGTAGCCGACCGCCTACGCTCCCTGTCTGCCGGACCGAACGCTGAGCCGTTGGAAGTGATCCGGCTTCGCGGCGGAATCACCTCGCGCCGTCCGACCGACCCGTCCACCCCCGCCGTTCTTCTATCCACCCTCCCGATGTATGGGTCCCGGCTGCTCTTTCGCGGCTACGGATCGACGAGGTCGATGCGCCCGATTGACGCCGCCATGGCCGGCACCGACAGCCTGGTTCTCCTGGACGAGGCGCACCTGGGGCCTCACCTGCGGACCTTGCTTATCGCCCTCGCCGAGTGCACCCCCGGCGCACAGGCCATCTTCGGCCCGGCTCGCTCCAAGCCGAAGATCGTTGCGCTTACAGCCACCGGTAATGCCGGTGAATCCCGGTTCGATCTCGACGCCGACGATGAAGCACACCCGGTCGTGCGGCAAAGGTTGGACGCGGTGAAGCCGATGGAGGTGTGCGTCTTCGAACCCGGCGACATCGGGCAGCGGTTGGCCGAGGCGGCGCTCTTCCTGATCCGGGAGGCACCCGCGCCGGCGGCGTGCCTGGTGTTCGCCAACACTCCCCGGGTTGCGAGGGAGGCATTCGATCGGTTGGGGAAGCTGACTGCGAAGGAACCGGCAGAGGTCCTGCTTCTGACCGGCCGCTCCCGGGAACGGGAAGCAGAGCGAACCCGGACGCGGATTCTCGATTCGGTGCACGGCATGGCCTCCACCCGCGATGCGTCTACCAGCCGCCAGCGTCATCTGATCGTGGTCGCCACCCAGACCTTGGAGGTCGGAGCCGACGTGGACGCGGAGTATCTCGTCACCGAGGCGTGCGGCGTACGGGCCCTCACTCAGCGCCTCGGCAGGCTGAACCGGCTGGGACGCCATGCCCATGCCCGCGCGATTTACGTACATCTGCCACCCAAGCCGGTGAAGAGAAGCAGGGCAACCACCGGGGACGCCACTGCCTGGCCCGTTTACGGCGCAGAACCGGAGACCGTGCTTCAGCGGCTGGAAGCTGCCCAGCGGGATGGCGGCGCGGACACCGTGAACCTGTCGCCCCGAGGAATAGCTGGCATTCTGGGAGTGCCTTGCGACGATCCTGGACGGGCGCCCGAGGTCCTTCCCGGGCTTCTTTGGGAGTGGATGAAGACGACGACTCCACCGGAAGGCGAGGCTCCCGTTGAACCGTATTTCTCCGGTATCGCCGGCCCGGACTACTCAGTGTCGCTGATCTGGCGCGCCTATGTCCCGGACGAAGGGGAATTGCTGTGGCCGAGGGCCAGCGACCGCGAGGCGGTCGAGGTCCCGATCAACGAGGCCCGGGACGCGCTCGGCGAGGATGAGGATCTCTGCCGCCTGGGTTCCGACGGTGTAACGCTTGAGAAGGTCTCCAGCGACGGTCTTCGGCCCGGCGACACGCTTGTGCTGCCATCCGACCGAGGTCTTCTGGACGAGTTCGGATGGGATACATCCTCCGTGTCGCCCGTCGTGGATATGTCCGTCCTAGAGTATGGCTTGTCCCTTGACGCCGCGGCCCTCCGGCGGCTCTGCGGCATCTCCATTGGTGGTCTCATCGACCGAGCGCTGGGCATCGCGGGCGACGATGAGGACATCGACGATGCCGAGCGGGCCGAAGCAGTGGAGCAGATACTGACGGCCGTTGCCGCGGCAAGGCCGGCCGGGTGGGAGGAAGGGGAGTGGCAGGACCTCCTCGGCGCCTTGAACCGGGAAGTCGTCACGGCCCCCAACGAGGTGCCCCGGCTGCCCAAGGAGGAGGACAGCGGCGAACCTCGGAGCAACGAGTTCGACGAGGTATCGCTGGCCAGGACGGCTGTTTATCTGGACCCACACTGCCGGGCGGTGGGATTGCGGGCGCGGTCGATTTCGGAGCGCCTCGGCATTGCGGCCGATCTCGCCGAGGTAGTGGACCGCGCCGCCCGGATGCACGACATCGGCAAGGCGGACGGGCGCTTCCAGCTCTGGCTCGATCCCGCCGGAAAGCACGGCGGCACCAGAGTGGCCAAGTCGAACATGCCTCGCCACCGATGGAGCGAGGCGCGCGCCGCAGCCGGTTGGCCACGAGGAGGCCGGCACGAGGAGCTTTCGGCCCGACTGGTTCGGCAGTGGGTGGAACTCCACCCAGCCTCGGTGGACCCATCCCTGCGCGAACTGCTCCTGCATCTGGTTATCAGCCACCACGGCAGCGGCCGGCCCCTTGTGCCTCCAGTCGCTGACGGCACCACCGGCTTCGTGTCCGGGTCAGTCGAAGGGGTACCTGTCGAAGCACCGGCCGACCTCTCCATCGTCGACTGGGACCAACCTGCCCGTTTCCGACAGCTCAACGACCGGTTCGGACCCTGGGGACTGGCCCTGCTCGAAGCGATCCTGCGTCAGGCCGACCACGCGGTATCGGCCGGCGACGACCCGGGTTACATGGAGGTACACTGATGCGTAGCCTGACATGCCCCGGGCTTCCGGCATCCTGGCTCAACGGCTGGTTGGCAGCGGTGGGAGCTACGGTGCTGGATACCAGCGATCCGGCTTCACTGGACCGCAGACAGCACGCCCGTGGCCGTCCTTTCGGCCGCGGATATTGACCCTGTCGAAGCCCTCGTGGCTTCGTGGCCGGATACGGGCTTCCTAACCGACCTCCCGATTGCCGAACACTGGAACGACGCCGGCCAGTTGCGGCGAAAGGTTCCGGTAGAAGAGTTCGCCGCACGGGCAAGGGCCGCGCGCAGTCACCCACATTCGTGGACCCTGTCGTCGACCATGACGGATCTCTGTGTTGACGGAAACGGAGAAGTCGCTCACGCACCCTTCGATCCAGCCGGGCCCGGCACCATCAAGTGGCTGCACCATCGGCTGACGAAGGTTCACGCGCAGGTAGTGCCCTCCATCGACCGCATCGGTGACTCGTTCGCTGGCCGTGCCGTCCGGGTCAAGGACAACGGATTGGGTTTCGACCAGACGAGGCTGGGTTCGCAGTCGGATACGACCTCTATATGGGTCGACCCTGTGGTCGAAGTGCTTGCTTTCTTCGGCTTGGCCATGTTGCCGGTGCGGGGCGCAGGAATTGATGAACGGCTGGATCGTTCGTCCGATGCACGCGAAACCCAAAGGGGATGGCTGGGAACCTTGGGGAGCAGACGCGAGCGCCGGTTCATGTGGCCGGCTTGGCGTCACCCTCTTGATTCCGCCGGCATCGATGCCCTCATGGATGTCTGGACGCCCAGAAGAAAAGCCGCATGGTCCCGAATCGGAGTGCACGACGGGTGGCAGACTGTCCAGTTCAAGCCTAGAGGCTCAGCTGATACGACCAGGGCGTTTGGGGCCGAACAGCTGTGACCGACCAGCCCATTGTCCCGATTTCCGCTATCGAGCACTTCGAGTACTGCCCCCGTCAATGCGCCCTGATCCACTGCGACGGTGTCTGGAGCGACAACGCGCATACGGTCAGGGGTACCCATGCGCATCGCCGTGTCGACAGCGGACGCCACAGGCAAGAACGAGGACGGCAGGTGTTGCGATCCATTCCGCTGTGGTCGGAGACCCTGAGACTGACGGGCCGCGCCGATGCTGTCGAGATCGATTCGGAAGGGGTCCGTCCTGTCGAATACAAATCGGGCGTCCGGCATGGCTCCGCGGCCGATCTGCAGCTCTGCGCTCAGGCATTGTGCCTCGAAGAGATGCTCGACGTAGATATACCGGATGGGCACGTCTGGTACGGCGGTCCGAGGCGACGGGTTCGCGTCGCTTTCACGCCGGCCCTACGTCGTCAGGTCGGCGCGATCATAAAAGAAATCCGGCAGCAGCTACTCACAGCATCTCTGCCGGGTGCTCCCAACGATTCTCGCTGCACGGAGTGCCAGCTGCAGCATCACTGTTTGCCCGGACTGACGAGCGTCCCGAACAGGGTGACCAGGTACATGAACGACGTTGTATTCAGATGCGCTACCTGAGCACGGTGTACGTCCGCGACCATCGGGCCCGCGTGAAGCATCGCCGCGGTTCGCTGCTGGTAACTTCCCCCGAAGGCAGCCAACGGATTCCCCTGGAAGCGATCGACGCGGTCGTCATGTTAGGCAGCGCGCAGATCACCACCCAGGCGTTGGAGGCGTGCGTGCGGCGCGGCGTTCGCGTCACGGCGCTGAAGATGAGTGGAGCGGTTCGGTTTGTTGTTGGCGCCTCGACCGGCGGCAACGTTCACTTGCGAATATCCCTGTATCGGGCGGTTACGGATGACGAACACTCGCTGGCGTTGTCCAAAGCGATCGTAGCGGCAAAACTCCAGAACAGCAGGAAAGTTGTCGACCGCTGGGCACGGGATGAGAAAGATCCGGCTGAAGCTCGTCGTCTTGCCACGCGCGCCGCACAGATTTCGGACCGGATTTCTCGACTGGCCGGCGTCGACACCGCCGACCATGTTCGAGGAATCGAAGGCGATGCCGCCAGAGCCTATTTCGGCGCGGTCGGTCAAGCCGTTTCGAAGAGCAATTTCTCGTTCGAAGCGCGGACCCGGAGGCCGCCCAGGGATCCGGTCAATGCAATGCTCGGGTTCTGCTACGGCTTGCTGGTTACGGAGTTCATCGGCGCGGTAGAAGGCGTCGGCCTGGACTACCAGATGGGATTCTTCCATCGCCCGCGTTCGGGCAGGCCGTCACTTGCCCTCGACCTTGCCGAAGAGCTGCGGGCGCTGACAGACCGGTTCGTCGTGTCATTGATTCGCCGCCGACAGGTAGGCCAGGATAGTTTCGTGCGGATGCCGGGAGGCGGCGTCTACATGAGCGATGAGGGAAGAACGAGCCTGATCAAGGAATGGGAAGCCCACAAGGAGGCAGAGATATATCATGCCATTTCCGATCGACGAATAGGCAGGTGGGCGTTGCCATCGGTGCAGGCGACGTTGCTTGCACGCCATCTGCGCGGTGATCTTCCGGCGTACCCACCCTTTGTCATGACGTAGCGATGGACGTTCTGGTTACCTACGACATCGCCGACACGGAAAGCACGGGTGCCCCCCGGCTCAGGCATATCGCCGAAGTCTGCGAGAAGTACGGTCAACGGGTGCAGCTATCGGTCTTCGAGTGCCGCCTGTCCCCTGAGCGGTTGGCCCGCATGGTCGGCGAGATCCAGGACGTCATCGACCGTCATCGTGATTCGGTGATCGTGTATCGGTTCCCCGGGCGCTTGGAAGACGCCAGACTGCGATTTGGTCGAACCCAACTTCACGAGCTTGGCCAGCCTTGGGTGCTTTAACCCACTTGCGAACCCTTGGTGATCCGAAAGTGCCGGGTACGGAGCGTCGTCGTTAGGGCCAGTTTCTCCCCATTTGTACCGATTTCTCTTAACAGTATCGTTCTCGAGCGAGCGAATTGCCTACAAACAAGCCATCTCTGAAATCTCCGCTTCCGAGAAAGGATCTTGTTTCGGCTCGGTTCCCCGTTTTTGCAGAAATTAGCAGTGTCGCCGGGGTAAGCACCCCGGCCTTCGTTGAGCGTCCCTCGGGTGAACGGACCCGTCGACGTCCACCCTCTCGTGTCGCCGGGGTAAGCACCCCGGCCTTCGTTGAGCGGACTACGACACACAGAGGAAGCAAGTAATTCTTCCGCAAGTGTCGCCGGGGTAAGCACCCCGGCCTTCGTTGAGCGAAGGTGGCCTACTGTTGCCACGTCGGGGACTTCAAAAGTGTCGCCGGGGTAAGCACCCCGGCCTTCGTTGAGCGTTCAACAACTTCGGCCAGGTTGCCGCCGGAAGCGGCCAACACGTGTCGCCGGGGTAAGCACCCCGGCCTTCGTTGAGCGTCCGCGATTGAATCCGAAAGCGTAGGCCCCCATAAGCGTGTCGCCGGGGTAAGCACCCCGGCCTTCGTTGAGCGTTCTCCCCCGCATTCCGTGCACAGACCGTCCGCCCGGGTGTCGCCGGGGTAAGCACCCCGGCCTTCGTTGAGCGGGCATCCGGGTGGCTTGGGCTACAGTCAATGTGATTTCGGATGTGTCGCCGGGGTAAGCACCCCGGCCTTCGTTGAGCGTGCTCCCTCCTGATGCCTATCCAGTGACTGGTGCGACCGAGTGTCGCCGGGGTAAGCACCCCGGCCTTCGTTGAGCGACATTGGGCAAGGCCAAGGTGGCTTCTGGTCTGGCAAGCTGCCAAGTGTCGCCGGGGTAAGCACCCCGGCCTTCGTTGAGCGAACGGGGCGGTCGTTCTTCGGAACGACGGGATCTCCATGTGTCGCCGGGGTAAGCACCCCGGCCTTCGTTGAGCGGGAAAAACCTTAGGCGAGTGGCTGCGAGACGGCGACTGCCCGAAGTGTCGCCGGGGTAAGCACCCCGGCCTTCGTTGAGCGGGCTGGAAACAAACGGAAACGCGGCATTGGTCTCCGCCCGTGTCGCCGGGGTAAGCACCCCGGCCTTCGTTGAGCGACCTATGGCCCTGGGCCATCTCATAGGTCCAGCTGGGCGTGTCGCCGGGGTAAGCACCCCGGCCTTCGTTGAGCGATCGAGGCAGGTCTGAATCAGCTGCGCGTCGGCCTCGTGTCGCCGGGGTAAGCACCCCGGCCTTCGTTGAGCGATGAAGGTTGCCGACAAGATGGAAAAGCTTCGGGATGCGTGTCGCCGGGGTAAGCACCCCGGCCTTCGTTGAGCGGGTAGGGTGTTACTGATGTCAAGGACAATCGTATAGGGGTGTCGCCGGGGTAAGCACCCCGGCCTTCGTTGAGCGTTCCCGATCCAGACCCGCACCGCGTCAAGCGGGCCGTGTCGCCGGGGTAAGCACCCCGGCCTTCGTTGAGCGACGAGGGTCCAGTGAATCATCGCCGATTGCCACTCCGTGTCGCCGGGGTAAGCACCCCGGCCTTCGTTGAGCGACCGCGCCGCCGGTGTTCATAAACCTCGTTTCCCCAGTGTCGCCGGGGTAAGCACCCCGGCCTTCGTTGAGCGAGCACAGGTAGTATAGTAGCAGCAGGGGGTGGGCCGCGTGTCGCCGGGGTAATCACCCCGGCCTTCGTTGAGCGGGCCGTTCGGTGGGCGGGCAGTCCCTGGTCGCCATTGTGTCGCCGGGGTAATCACCCCGGCCTTCGTTGAGCGGCCACGAGCCTCGGAGGTGACGATCACGCCATCGTCGTGTCGCCGGGGTAATCACCCCGGCCTTCGTTGAGCGTTTCTAATGAGTCAGTTAGGTGAAGTTCGTGCGGCGGTGTCGCCGGGGTAAGCGCCCCGGCCTTCGTTGAGCGACGGTGCGGTTCAAGGTCTAGGTCAACCACATTCAGTATCTTCAAGTGTCGTCGGGGTAAGCATCCCCGCCTTGTTGAGCGTTATCCACATGTTCCACACAAGCCCTGTGAAAAACCGGACATCCCGGATAAACTCCAGGCCATCCGGCGGCCAATAACATGCCAACCGTCGAAGGCCTGCTCGGGAGGGGATGATCCCACCGAACCCACGCCGAGATAGCAGGCGCCCATTCAGAGGGCGAAGGCCCTCCAACCAGAGGTGAGACAAGATGATCCAGCTGATGCGGAGACGATTCGTCGAATTTCGCAGTTATTACCAAGACAAAGGCAGTGGCCATATGCCGATGGAGGAAGCCTGGAAGATGGGATATCAGGAGGGCCACAAGGCCGATCCAGATGCGGAGTTTGTAGTTCTCGGCAATCAGGTTCCGAGTACGATTCCGACATGGGTCAGAGGAACCTGGTCCTTAGCCTTCAATCAGGCGATTCAGGATGCTCGTCGAAGTTGACAGATCCCCAATTTTGGCATCTCGGGACTTCTGGAGCCAGAATTAACACTGCCCGATTGCCTCCCCCGCCACCTCCGTGAGCCCGACTAACCGATGAGCTGCGAAACCACCCCCCATCCGGCCCGCTGTGCCTGGGTCTGCCACCCTCTCTTCGAAGAGCCGTGGCCGAAATCCGCGGCTTTGGTGGCGGCGATTCTCGCCTTCTCCGCCCTCGCCGCGGTCGCTTTCGAGGGCCTCCTGTACGGCGCCATAGCCCTCGCCGTTCTCAGCGGGTCGATGTCGCGGTTCCTCCTGCCGACCCGCTACGAGATCGGCGCCGCCGGAATCGCCGTGAGCCACCTGTTCCGGCGGCGGCTGCGAGCCTGGAAGGAGATACGCCGCGTCGAGGTCCGCGATGACGGGCTCTTCCTCAGCCCGTTCCCCCGTCCCAGCCGGCTGGACAGCTTCCGGGGCCTCTTTCTGCCGGCCGCCGGGGTCGGGGTGGAAAAGCTGGAGGAACTGGTCGGACGGCATGTCCCGGGTTGAGCGGATGCGGGCCTGGTGGTCGCACGCCTTCGCCGTGGAATCGGCTGCCGACCGCGACATCGACGCTGCGGAGCGGGAGCTGATCGAGCGGATCGCCGACTTCCTCGTGCGCCGCGGACTGACCGCCCCGGCGGTCATGCTCCTCGAAGTCGGGCGGCCGCTCAACTTCGTCGGCAGTCAGCTTCTCGTCTTCCTCAGCCCCTTTATCTCGCTGATCTTCAACCCCGAGGAGCTGAAACGCTTCACCCGGCTGCTCGCCAAGCGCCGCGCCGTCGACGCCCTGGTGGAGGCCATCTCGAGCCGAGGTGACCGGAGCCAGAACCGGGACGCGGACCGGCAGTAGGGCAGGATCGAAAATGGACGTCTTCATCGCCACCGACTGCGGCAGCACCACGACCAAGGCGATCCTCATCGAGCGCCAGGCGGACGGAATCTGCCGGCAGACCTTCCGGGGCGAGGCCCCGACCACGGTCGAGGCCCCCTTCGAGGATGTCACGCGCGGCGTGCTCAACGCCATATCCGAGGTGGAGGAGCTGTCGGGGCGGACGATCCTCGACGGGGAGCGGATCATCACCCCGGCCGCGGGCGACCGCGGCGTCGATATCTACATCTCGACGAGCAGCGCCGGCGGCGGGCTGCAGATGATGGTCGCGGGGGTGGTCGCATCGATGACGGGGGAAAGCGCGCAGCGCTGCGCGCTGGGTGCCGGCGCCATCGTCATGGACGTCCTCGCCGCCAACGACCGCCGGCTTCCCCACGAGAAGATCGAACGCATCCGCCGGCTGCGGCCCGACATGTTCCTGCTTTCCGGCGGCACCGACGGCGGCACCGTCTCCCACGTCGTCGAGCTCGCCGAGTTCATCGCCGCGGCCGACCCCAGACCGAGGTTCGGCAGCGGCTTCCGGCTCCCCCTCATCTACGCGGGGAATCGCGACGCCCGCTCCGAGATCGAAAAAGTGCTGGCGGAGAGAACCGCCCTGACCGTCACCGAGAACCTGCGGCCGGTGCTCGAGAGGGAGAACCTCGGACCCGCCCGGCATGTGATCCACGACCTCTTTCTCGAGCACGTGATGGCGCAGGCCCCGGGGTACCGGAAGCTGATGTCCTGGACCGGTGCGCCCATCGTCCCGACCCCGGCCGCGGTGGGCCGCATCATCCAGACCATCGCCCGCCGCCGGGGCATCGACGTCATCGGCGTCGACATCGGCGGCGCCACCACCGATGTCTTCAGCGTCTTCCGCCCAAGGTCCGACGGCGCCGCAGCGGATGAGGAAGAGCCGGTCTTCAACCGTTCGGTGAGCGCCAACCTCGGCATGTCGTACAGCATCTCCAACGTCCTCAACGAGGCCGGGCTGGAGAACGCCATGCGCTGGATACCTTTCGACATCGACGAGACCGACCTGCGCGACCGCATCAAGAACAAGATGATCCGGCCGACCACCATACCGCAGCAGCTCGAGGAACTGCAGCTCGAGCACGCCCTGGCGCGCGAGGCCCTGCGGCTCGCCTTCCTCCAGCACCGCGCCCTCGCCGTCGGTCTCAAGGGGGTGCAGTCGGAACGCACCCTGTCCGACGTCTTCGAGCAGTCGGCGACCGGGGAATCCCTGATCGACATGACGGCCCTCGACCTTCTCGTCGGCAGCGGCGGAGTGCTCTCGCACGCCCCGCGCCGGGTGCAGGCCGCGGCGATGCTGATCGACGCGTTCCAGCCGGCGGGGATCACCCGCCTTGCCGTCGACAGCATATTCATGATGCCCCACCTCGGGGCCCTGGCTGCCCTGGACGAACAGGCCGCCTCCGATGTCTTCGAGCGCGACTGCCTGATCGATCTCGGAACTTGCGCGGCCCTTGCCGGCAGCGGCAGGCCGGGGGAGGTCTGCTGCGAGTTCAGCCTCACCGGCGGCGCGTCTGGATCGGTGTCCGGCCAACTGCGGATGGGTGAGCTGGTGCGGATCGACCTCGCGGACGGCGAGGAAGCCGGCCTCTCCCTCGAGCCGGCCCGGGGCTGGGACGCCGGGGCGGGCAGCGGCCGCGCGCTGCATGCGCGGGTGCGCGGAGGCGCTGCCGGCCTCGTGCTCGACGGGCGCGGGCGGCCGATCCAGTTCGCCGCGTCTGGCGCGGAGCGCCGCGAACAAGTGCAGGCGTGGAACGAGGCGCTCGGATCCTACCCCGAAGCCGCGGAGCCGGGCTGATGGCCCACGCCTACACCCCGGGCCTGCGCGTCAGCGCCCACACGAAACTGCGGAAAACGCGGCGGCTGCCCCTGGCCGGCGAGCTCGCGGTGCGTCTCGGCGACCGCGTCGCCCGCGACCAGGTAGTGGCGCGCACCGAGCTGCCGGGCGACGCGGTGACCCAGAACCTCGTCAACCGGCTCGGCGTCACCGCGGCCGACCTGCCCCACTACATGCTGAAACAGGAAGGGGATCCGGTGCGGGAGGGGGAGCCGCTGGCCGAGACGCGGCCCTGGATCAAGTGGTTCAAGACCGTTGTCCCTGCCGAGACCGACGGCGTCGTCGAGAGCATCTCCTCGGTGACCGGCCAGGTGCTCTTGCGCAAGCCGCCGTCGAGCGTCGAGATTCCCGCCTTCGTCGACGGAGCGGTCGTCGAGGAGCTTCCCGGAGAGGGGGTCGTCGTCGAGACGGAGGGGGCTTACGTGCAGGGGATATTCGGCGTCGGCGGAGAGCGCTGGGGGCCGCTTCGGGTCCTGTCGCAGGCTCACGACGAACCGCTTCGGGCAGGGCAGATCGACGAGCGCTGCCGCGGCGCCGTGCTGGTCGCCGGCGGCATCGCCGGCATCGAGGCGCTGGAGAAGGCGGCCGGGGCCGGGGCCGCCGGGGTGATCGCCGGCGGCATCCACGACCGCGATCTCAAGGAGCTGCTCGGCTACGATCTCGGCGTCGCCATCACCGGCGCCGAGGATATCGGCACCACCGTGATCGTCACCGAGGGGTTCGGAGAGATAGCCATGGCGCGCAATACCTTCGACATCCTGCGCTCGTGCGACGGCATGCAGGCCTCGATCTCCGGTGCGACCCAGATCCGCGCCGGGGTCCAGCGGCCGGAGATCCTCATCCCCTCGCCGAGCCCGGAGCGGGACGAGGCAACCGCGGCGAAAGAGAATCAGGAAGGCATGGCCGAAGGGGACGCCCTGCGCGTAATCCGCGCCCCTCACTTCGGGCGCGTCGCCCGGGTGCGCGCCCTCATCCCGGAACTTCGGGAGGTCGAAAGCGGGGCCCGGGTGCGGGTGCTCGAGGTCGAGTTCGAAGACGGGACCCGGGCGGTCGTCCCGCGCGCCAACGTCGAGCTGATCGAGCAGTGAGGATGGTGGGACTACCCGGATCCGACAGCGCCCAGCCCAAGGGCCGCTTCAATCCGACTACACTGGGCAAGGAATCTGCTCCTCGCGCAAGGGGGCGGGTCTCGAATGCACGACCGCGGAATCTGCCCGGACGCGGCCGAAGCTTTGTGCAGCTGACTTCAGCCAGTTGAAGCTCAAATGGTATTGATGGAATGAAACCCTCCCGCCTGCTGCTGCTCTTCCTGCTTCCGTCCCTGGCCTGGGGGCAGGCCGCGGCGCCGCCCCCCTTCGAAGCCTTCGACACCCCGAACGACAGCGGCGGCAGCATCACCGTGACCTGGCCGCTCGATGAGGCCGCCCCCGGGGACGCCGTCTACAATATCTACGTCGCCGAGCTCGCCACCGGGCCGTTCCACCTGGCCGCCTCCGTTGCCGCCGGCTCCGGCCTGCAGTCGGAAGACCGCTCGGTCTTCGGCTTCGGCCCGGAGACCTCGCGGCACCAGTTCGCCCACGTCGAGAAGTACGAAGTCGACGGAGAGCGGGTGGCGCTGAAGGACGACACTCCCTACTTCCTCCGCGTCGGGGTGCGAACCGCCGCCGGGGAAGGCCGCGGCAAGGCGGTCGAGGCGACGGCGACGGCGCAGCTGTTCGACTGGAGCAAGCTCAACAACCTCCTCCTCGGGGTGGCGCTGTCCGCGGCGATCCTGATCTCGATCTCGATGGCGAAAAGAAAGGACCTCTTCGTGCGCCGCATCGCCGGCCTCGAGGCGCTCGACGAGGCGCTGGGCCGCGCCACCGAGATGGGCAGGTCGGTGCTCTTCATCCACGGCCTTCGCGAGATGAACGCGATCTCCACCATCGCCGCCGTCAACATCCTCGGCCGCGTCGCCCGCCGCACCGCGGAGTACGACACCCTGCTGAAGGTGACCAACGCCGACCCGGTGGTGATGTCGGTCAGCCAGGAGACGGTGAAGGAGGCGTACATAGAGGCGGGGCGGCCGGACGCCTACAACCCGGACAACATCTTCATCGCCGGCACCGACCAGTTCAGCTACGCCGCCGCGGTCGAGGGGATCATGGTGCGCGAGAAGCCGGCGGCCCACATCATGATGGGGTATTTCTACGCCGAGTCGCTGCTGCTCGCCGAGACCGGGGCCTCCACCGGGGCGATCCAGATCGCCGGAACCGACGCCTTCACCCAACTCCCGTTCTTCGTCACCACCTGCGACTACACTCTCCTCGGCGAGGAGCTGTACGCCGCCAGCGCCTACCTGTCCCGCGAGCCCCGGCTGCTCGGCAGCCTGAAGGGACAGGACATCGGCAAGGGACTGCTGCTGTTCGTCCTGATCGCCGGCTCGCTGCTGGCGACGGCCGGAATCCCCTGGCTCACGCACCTGTTCACCGCTTTGTAGGCTGGAGAAATGCTGTTTCTGAGCCGCACTCTTCCGGTACTGGCCGCCTTCGCCTTCGGCGTCGTCGCGGTGGCGGTCTTTTACATCCCTCACCCAGGCGCACAGGAGGTCGAGCGCGAGCTGGCCCTGTGGCTGCGCATCGTCTTCGCCTTCGCCTACTTCCTCGGGCTCTTCAGCCTGCTCAACCTGCACTGGAGCCGCATCCGGCAGCGGGTCGCCGGCTGGGGGTACAACGCCGTCGCCCTGGCGAGCTTCGGCGTCATGTTTCTCTTCGTCGTCCACAACGACGGCGCCGGACCGTTCGCCCCGCAGGCCCAGGAAGGGGCCTACCAGTGGATGTTCCAGTACGTCCACATCCCCTGCACGGCGACGATGTTCTCGATGCTCGCCTTCTTCATAGCCTCGGCGGCGTACCGCACCTTCCGCGCCCGCAGCGCCGATGCCGCCATCCTCCTCGTGGCCGCGGTCATCGTCATGATCGGCCGCGTCCCGATCGGGGCCATGATCTCCGATGCGCTTCCGGTCCTTGCGGACTGGCTGATGTCGGTCCCCAACCTCGCGGCCAAGCGCGGCATTCTGCTGGGGGTGAGTCTCGGAGCCATCGCCACCTCGCTGCGCATCATCTTCGGTATCGAGCGATCCTACGTCGGAGGGGGTGAGGAATGATCGACCGGCTTCTCGGCATCGACCGCCGCATCATCTTCGCCGCCGTCTTCCTCGGGGTCGCCATACCCCTGCTGACCGATCTGCAGTTCCCGGTCAAACCCAAGAAACAGGTGAAGGCTGTCTTCGACGAGGTCGAAAAAGTCGCGGGAAAGGATGATCCCCTCGTCCTGCTCTCCTTCGCCTACGGAGCCAGCACCGAACCGGAAATGCAGCCGATGGCCAAGGCCCTGCTGCGTCACCTCTTCAGCCGCGACGTCGGCGTCGTCGCCGTCTGCCTGTGGCCGGAAGCGCCCGGTCTCGCCCAGCTGGCGCTCGAGGAGACCGCGGCGGAGTTCGAAAAAACCTACGGCGAGGATTACGCCTTCATGGGGTACAAGCCCGGCACCTACAGCGTCATCATCAACATGGGCCAGGATTTCGCCGACGCCTTCCCCAAGGACAACTGGGGCACCGCCACCGCCGAGGTGCCGCTTACCGCCCGCGTCGCCGGTCTCTCCGACTTCGACCTGGTGATCGACTTGGCGGCCGGGGATTCGATCGAGTTCTGGTGGCTGCCGTTCGGGCAGGAGAGGCACAATCTCGCCTTTGCCGCGGGCTGCACTGCGGTGATGGCCCCCGATCTCTACCCGTTCCTGCAGTCGGGGCAGATGCGCGGCCTCATCGGCGGGCTCGTCGGCGCCGCCGAATACGAAAAGCTGATCGGCCATCCCGGTGGAGCGACCGCGGGCATGAGCGCCCAGTCGGTCACCCACCTGATCATCGTCCTCTTCATCCTGGTCGGGAACGCCGCCTATTTCGCGGCGCGGCAGCGGCAGCGGAGGCGGCCGGAATGAACCGCGATTCCATTCTGTTCCTTGCCCTCCTCCTGTTTTTCGCCGCGGCCAACGCCTACCTGTTCGCCGCCGGCACGCTCAGCCCGGACTGGACCGGCTTCGGGATAATCGTCGCCGCCGGCCTGACCCTGGCGCTCTACAGCTTCCTCTACCGCGACAACCCCTTGTTCAAGCTCGCCGAGCACATCTTCGTCGGCGTCGCCGCGGGCTACGTGTTCGGGCAGACCTGGTACCCGACCATCTACGGCGAGGTGATCGACAAGCTGTCCGGGCTGGGTGAAGCCGGCGCCTGGGAGGGAAAGGCCTGGCTGGTGCTGTTCCCGACCGCGCTCGGGATCCTGATGCTGACCCGGTTCAGCACCCGCATCGGCTGGACCAGCCGCATCGCCTTCGGGTTCTTCTTCGGCCTCGGGGCCGGGTTCACCATCCCGGCCTACATCTCGACGTTCATTCTGAAACAGGTGGAACCGACCCTGCAGCCGATCACCCTGTCCTGGGCCGGGCTCGACCTGTTCATCATCCTCGTCGGCGTCGTCTCGGTACTGGTCTACTTCTTCTTCTCCGTCGAGCACCGCGGCGCCGTCGGCATGGTCTCGAAGCTGGGGATCTGGGTGCTGATGATCTCTTTCGGCGCCTCCTTCGGCTACACGATCATGGCGCGGCTGTCGCTGCTGATCGGGCGCGTGAGGTTCCTTCTCGGCGACTGGCTGAACCTGATGTAACGTCCTGTCCCATCAAAATCCTGCCATTCGGGCGCGCGGGGAACACCCGAATTCGGCAAGCTGTTTTCCGGGACAGGACCATAGGAATCAAAGACATGGAGTATCGACAGCTTGGAAAGAACGGCCCGCAGATACCCGCGATCGCCCTCGGAGCCTGGCCGTTCGGCGGCGCCATGGGGGCCGTCGCAGAAGAGATGGCCGTCGCCACCGTTCGCGCCGCCATCGACCGCGGCATCACCATGGTCGACACGGCGCAGTCGTACCGCGCCAGCGAGCGCATCGTCGGACGCGCCCTCGCCGGCGGCTACCGCGAGCGCTGCTTCCTGGCGACCAAGGTGAGCGGCGACTTCTCCCCGGGGGCGATCCGCGCTGCCATGGAGAACAGCCTGCGGCAGCTCGACGTCGACTACGTCGACCTCTACCAGATCCACAGCTGGAACCCCGACTACCCGGTGGAGGCCAGCATGGAGGCGATGGAGCAGCTGCGCCGGGAGGGCAAGACCCGCTACATCGGCGTCTCCAACTACAACGCGGAGCAGATGGCCCGGGCTATGGAGACCGCTCCCTTTCAATCGCTGCAGCCCGGCTACAACCTGCTCGACCGCGGCATCGAGGCGGAGGACATACCGTTCTGCGTCGAGCGCGGCATCGGCATCCTGGCGTACTCGCCGCTGGGGCAGGGCCTTCTCACCGGCAGGTACCGGCCGGGCCACCGCTTCGCCGACGACGACTACCGCTCGCAGCGGGCCCATTTCCAGGGGGGGCAGTTCGCGCGCACCGTCGCGGTGGCCGACCGCCTGGCGGAGCTCGCCGCGGACAAGGGGCTGTCGCTGGTGCAGCTGGCGATCGCCTGGATCCTGCGGCTGCCGGCGATCAGCACGGTTCTGGTCGGCGCCAAGAACCCCGGTCAGCTCGACGATCACCTCGGCGCCGCCGGCGTGCGTTTCAGCGACGACGAGCTCGAGGCGATCGATGCGATTCTCGCCGGCGCCGGATAGCCGGTGGCTGCGACCGCGCCACCAACCCCTTCCGTGAGCACATCCCGGGTCCTGGTCGGCCGTGACGACGGCCTGCCCGTCGAGATGGCCTGTGCCGACAACGGCAACCTGTCCGCCGACCACACGCTGCTGCTGCTGCACGGCCTCTTCGATCACAAGGGGACCTGGGAGTTTGTGGAGCCCTTTCTCGGCGAGCGCTTCCGGACGGTCGCCGTCGACCTCGTCGGCTTCGGGGAGAGCAGCCGGCCGCGCTTCCGGTCCCTGCCCGACACCGAGCAGTACTCACTCGACCGGCTGGCTGCCTGCGTCGGCGAGTTCATCCGCGCCCTCGAGCTCGACCGCCTCGTCCTCGTCGGCAACTCCCTCGGCGGGGCCATCGCCCTGAGGCTTGCCTGTGCCGATCCGCAGGAGCGTCCCTGGGCGGCCGGGCTGAACCTGCGCGGACTGGTGCTGATCTCCGCTGCCGGGTACCCGCAGCCGCTGCCGGGATTCGTCCCGCTCCTCGCTGGAAAACCGGGTGCCCTGCTGCTGAGCCCCACGCTGCAGCGGCTGGCGGTGGCCAGCGGCCTGGTGCGGCGCGTCGCCGGCTCGACCTATTCCCGGATCTATTACGATCCCCGCCGGATCCCGGAGCGGCTGGTCGACCGGGCGGTCGAGTACTTCGCCATGCCCGGCACCCCTTTCGCGTACCGGATGACGGCGCGCAACCTGACCCCGCCCGACATCGACACCTTTCCGCGAAAGTATTCGGAATTGTCGCTGCCGGCCCTGATCCTCTGGGGAAAGCAGGACCGCATCGTGCCCGCCCTCAACGCGCTCCGCTTCGAAGCGGACCTGCCGGCGGCGAAACTGCACGTTTTCGACGACTGCGGGCACGCCCCCCACCTCGAATACCCGGAGGAAACCGCGGTCCTCATCCGCGACTGGATCCGCAACACCATGGCTCCGGCGCCGTGAGGTGCGGGACAGCTCGCCGAAGCTGCCCGAAACCCCGGCAGCCGTTGCCCCGGTTTTGGCGGACTGATCACTCGTGACGAATAGCGCAGACCTGTGCAACATCGAGGAGGACAGCCGGCGCTTCCGCCTCTTCTTCGGGATCCTGCTCTGCTGTTTCGCGCTCGGCTTCACCGCCCTGGTCACCGTGACTGCAAGTCCGCTGCCTCTGCGCGTCGCCGTCTTCCTGCCGCTCTGGGGGGGCATCCTGTGCCTGTTGCAGGCCCGCGGATCGACCTGAGTGCTGCTCGCCGCGCGTGGTGCACGCGCAACCGCGGGAGGAACCGAGCCGATTCGGGACCGGGAGCTGGCCGAACGGCTGCGCCGCAAGGCGGGCCGCCTCCATTTGCAGGCCATGCTGGGGGCCTTTGCGGCGACCATCCTGCTGCTGCTCGCCACCCTGTTCGTTCCCTGGAGTCTGCCCGCGCTCTGAATCCGGGCATTTCGTAACCGGGCCGGGACCATTGGCTCCCCTTCCCGGATGCGCCCTCCCGCCGATTACACCGCCCCCACGCCTTACTGGAAATCCGTTCCGGCTCTGCGGTCGCTATGTGCGCATAACCCTTCAGGGCTGCGGGTAACGCGCCCGAGGCGGCCGAACCAATGGGCTGGCCAGGCTAACTCTCGCCGCGGCTCGGGGACCGGGCGGGCCGCGAGAAGGTTTCTACTGCAGCAGGTCGGCGAGGGCGCCGTAGATGTCGGTGTGGTGGAAGGAAAATCCGGACTCGAGGAGGGCGCGGGGCCGCACCCTCGTGCTGGCAAGCAGCAGCTCCCGAGCCATCTCGCCGAGAGCCAGCTCGAGCAGAACGGCGGGGACCGGGGCGAGCGCGGGGCGGCGCAGGGCCCGTGCCAGGGCCGCGGTGAATTCGCGGTTCGTCACCGGTCCGGGCGCCACGAGATTGACCGGCCCGGACAGCGAACCGGTCTCCAGGGCGAAGCAGATTCCCCTCAGGGCATCTTCGAGGCTGATCCAGCTGATGAACTGATCGCCGCTGCCGAGGCGGCCGCCGAGGCCGAGCCTGAAGGCCGGAAGCATCTTCGCCAGGGCTCCGCCGCGGGGCGTCAGCACCACTCCGAGACGAGGGAGCACCACCCGGATCCCGCCGCTGACCGCGGCTCCGGCGGCCGCCTCCCAATCGCCGGCGACCTCGGGAAGGAAGCCGCAGCCCGGGGGGCTCTCTTCGGTGAGCTCCTCGTCGCCGCGGTCTCCGTAGTAGCCGATCGCCGACATGCTGACCAGCACCTTCGGCCGCGGGTCGAGGCGGGCCAGGGTTTCCGAGAGAAGGCGGGTGCCCTCGATGCGGCTGTCGCGAACACGCCGCTTGCGGTCCGGGGTCCACCGCCCCACGATCGGTTCTCCCGCCAGGTGGACGGCGGCGGCGATTCCATGCAGGTCTTCCCCGGCGAGCGCCCCGGCCGCAGGGTCCCACTTCACCGCCTCCCCCCCGGCTGCCGGAGCCCGGCGCACGAGGGGCACTACTGTGTGGCCGCGGCGCGCCAGCAGGGGGACGAGCTGCGACCCCAGCAGGCCGGTCGACCCGGAGACCAGCACCCTCATCGCCGCGTTTCCTCCAGGACCTCCCGCAGGGCCCGGGCAAAGGCGGCACGCTGCGGACCGGTGCCGACGGTGACGCGGATGCAGCGGCTCTGGGGGGCCGCCGACGGCATGCGCACGAAGACCCCGCGCAGCAGCAGCTCCTCCAGCATGCGGCGCGCCTCCTCCGGGGCGCCGATGTCGAAGCAGACGAAGTTGGCGGCCGACGGCACTGCGGCCAGCTCGAGCTCCCGCGCCAGCTGTTCGTACTCCCGGCGCCCGGCGACGACCTGGTCGACCACCCCGGCGACGAAACCGGGGTCGCGCAGCGACGCCAGGGCGCCGGCCTGGGCGACGCGGTTGACGCCGAAGTGGTTGCGCACCTTGTCCAGGGCCGCGACGACGTCGCCGCCAGCGATGGCGTAGCCGACGCGCGCTCCCGCCATGCCGTGGGCCTTGGAGAAGGTCCGCATGCGCACCGCCCGGCAGTCGCCGGGGGCGCCCGGCATGGCGGTTCCGGCAGGGGCGAAGTCGTTGTAGGCCTCGTCGACGATGGCGATGCACCGCGGCGGCAGGGAATCGACGAACGCCCGGATCTCCGCGCCGGAGTGCCAGGTGCCCATCGGGTTGTCCGGGTTGGCGACGTACACGAGGTGGGCCCCCGTCTCGACGACCCTGCCGAGCAACCCCTGCAGGTCGACGCGGTCGGCGTCGTAGGGCACCTGCTCGAGGCGGCCGCCGAAGCCGCGCACGTGATAGTCGAAGGTCGGATAGGAACCGCGGGAGGTGACCACCGGGTCGCCCGCCTCGACGGCGATGCGGACCATCAGGCCGAGCAGGTCGTCGACCCCGGCGCTTATGCAGAGCACGCCAGGGTCGATACCGTGGTGGTCGGCGAGGGCTTCGGCGAGGTCGAAGTTCTCAGGGTCGTTGTAGAGGCAGAGCTCCCCCACCGCGGCGAGCATCGCTTCGCGGGCCCGCGGAGATATGCCGAAGGCGGACTCGTTGGCCCCGACGCGAACCGCGATCTGGCGGCCGCTTCGCCGCTCGAGCGCCTCGGGACCTACGAACGGCACCGCGGCAGGCAGGCCGCGCAGGACTTTCGTCAGCGGCAGCGACCCGATCTCTTTCGTCATGGCGACCTGGGTGATGCGATCGGCAGGGTGTGGGTCCGGCTGCCTGAGGTGGAGTGAGAAAAACCTGCCGGGCTCAGCAGCCGGGCCGGGGCTGAAGGCCCCGCAAGGTTCGTGGAAAATGCGGCCGAGGTCCGGCCCCGCGCGTGACCCGCAAGCCGGCCTCCCCCAAGACCCTCCGCTTCACCCGACCTCGACTTGATCAGGTCCGCAGCTGATTTCGGCACGCGGATGACTCAGCGCCAACCCCTTGCTCAGGTCCTGCTGCTGCCAGGGCACCCCGTGGACCAGGACGATCTGCTTCGGCTTGAGCATGGAGGCGTATTCGAGCAGCCCGGGCCGGTCCGCATGGGCGGAAAGCCCGAACTGCTTGGCCGGCATCGCTGCCTTGAACTTTATCTCCCCTCCCTCTCCCTGCAGGCGAACGACCCGCGGACCTCCGGAGCCGGAGATGTCGAGCAGCGCCCTGCTGGGCGCGCCCTCGTCCTGGTAGCCGGTGAGGACGATCCGGTGGCGGGCATCCGGAAGCAGGTGACGGGCGTACTCGACCACCGGACCGCCGGTGAGCATCCCCGACGTCGTCACTATGATCGACGGTATCTTCTGGGCTTCGCGGGCGATTTCATCCCGGTCTGTTTCGCCATGCACCTCGAGGACCGCATCCTGCGGCAAATCGAAATCGGAATATTCGCGATAGACAGGGTTGATGGACTTTATCATCCCGTCGACGAAAACCGGGACGTCATCCCGGAGATCTCCCTCCTCCTTCGCCCTGAGTATCAACTTCAGCAGCTCCTGGGCTCGCCCCAGCGCGAACGAGGGGAGGATCACCGACCCCTTGCGGTTCTCCGTCGTATCCCTGATGAAGTCGACGAGCTCGGCCCGGGTCGACTCGGGCTCCTGGTGTTTCGAGTTCCCGTACGTCGATTCCAGGACGAGGAGATCGATCTCCCCGAGATCCTCGGGCCAGCTAGCGGCCGGAACGGTCAGTTGGGGAAAGGAGGAGAAATCACCCGAGAAGAAAACACGGCGCCCGGTCTCCTCCTCGATAAGGAGGCTGGCGGCGCCGAGAATATGGCCTGCCGGGAAGAACCGGATCGAGGCGCCGGGGAACGGCAGGGCCTTCTCGCTCCCGAACTCGCAGGCGAGGGCTAGCCCGGGCACCCGGCGCACGTCATCCCCCCCGTAACCGGCGACCACTTCCCCGGCATTGGCGATATGTTGCGCCTGCTCGCTGCGGATCGCCAGCTGGCGAACGTAGTGTGAGTGACCGTCTTCCAGCATTACCGGAAGCAGCGCCCTGGTAGCGGGGGAGCAGAAGATGTCGAGCTCGCCGAAGCGGTTTACGAGGGCGGGGATCCAACCGATATGGTCGGTATGCGCGTGCGTCACGATCAGCGCGTCGACCCGTTCGAGTCCGTCGATCCCGGGATGGAACCCGGAAGACCCGCCCGGCTTTATGCCGCAGTCCACGAGAATCCGGCGTTCGCCGAGCTCGATGAGGTAGCAGCTTCTGCCGATCTCCGCGGATCCGCCGAGGGCGACGAACTGCAGGGAGGTCTTGCGCCGCAGCTTTTTCGGAGCGGCGACGCGGAACTTGGGATAGGCGTCGAGAAACGCCGCCTTCAGCTTGCGATGGAGCCGCCACTCCTCGTCGGCTCGCGCCTTCGGTGAACCGGAGAGAATCAGGCGGTCCCGCTTGATGCGCTCCTCCTCCTCGCGAAGGAAATGCTGAACTGCCTGATCGCCGCGAGGGAGGTCGCCGAGCCTGGATTCCAGCTCCTTCACCCGCAGTTCCTTGGTGGCGAGCTGCCTGGCGAATTGGCTCCGTTCGGTGGCGAGCTCTTTCTTTTCCCGGTCCAACCGGCGGTGCTGTCGCTGGATTTCCTCCCTGGTCTGCTCGGACTTGTCGAGATCCCTCTCGATGTCGATACGGGCGGCATCGGACTTCCGGATCTGCTCCCGGACCCGCTCGACCTCCTCGACGACCTTCCGGTGTTCCTTTTTTTCCGCCTGGTACCCCGCCCTCAGCTTCTCGAGCTCCCGCTCCCTGCGCTGCAAACTCTTCTCCGCCCGCTCCGAGTTCCGCTTGGTCTCCCTGTACGCCCTGCTGGTCTTGCGTAGCTCCCTCTTCAGCTTCTTCTCGTCTCCGACGTGGGCGGCATCCTGCCGCGAACCGGGCGCGGAATTTCCGTCCGCAAGAGGAACGAGAAATCGAAAAAGCTCTTCGGCGTCAGGGCCATCGAACTTCGACGCCCAGAGAACCGCGGCCAGGCGGCGCAGGCCGGCTTCTCCTTGATCCCGCAGAAAGCTCGACAGCGTTTCTCCCTCCAGGAGACTCCCGCTCGAGATCTGCTCGATCAACTCTTTGTTCTCACTGCGGATTTCGTCGCGGACGAAATCGACCAGATCGTGATCCGGGTACTTCCACAACAGCTTGTGTACTTCATGCCTGGCAGTCCGAATCTTGTCAGGACGCACCCCCCGGCGATTCCCCAGGGGGGGAGGCACGTGTTGGCATCTGACATCCGGACAAGTCTTGGCATGCTTCACCAGCTCCTCGGTGGCCAGTTCGATCGGCAGGGCAAGAGCGGCTGGCGGTACCGTATCCGCTCCCAGCCGACCCTCCGGTACGCGATCGCCGTGGGCAGCCCTCATTACGGCTAATGCGGGTGACAGCGTCATCTGCACCTCCGACCGGCTCCGGTGTCCTGTTTCGAGGATGCCATCCTGTCCACGCTAAAACCTTTCTCCCTTACTTCGACGCTGCACTGTCTTGCCGGGTCCTGCCCTTGCCTGCGGTGGTGAAAGTCGCTGTGCGGGCGCTGCAATCGAAACGCGGGGAAGGCGAATCATATGGAAATTCAGCGAGCGCAAAGCTGCTACCGGCGGCAGAGGCCAGCCGCCCGTCTGCCCTGCTTCGCCGGCAGACAATGAGCCCGATTGGACGGTGCACTTCCGGGTGCCCAAAGGTTGTTTTCGGGGCGATAATAGCCCCTGCGGCCGGTCCCGACAAGCAGCGGACGGGGGCGGTTCCCGGAGCTTTCCATCGAGCTCTGAGGGCGTCTTGGCCGCGGAGAAAACCGGCACCAGGGGTGGAGCGCCCCGGTCCCCGAGGCGCTCGATCTCTTCACCGGAAGGGCGTCATCGGCTCGCCGGTGGCTCCCACAGGGCACGCCTTCGCAGCACTTCCTGCAACAGCGGGTGGACCAGCTCCGCCAACTCGCTGTTGGCGTACCCGACCCAGTCCACCGGGGTCCTGACGTCGAGCGGGGCGCGCAGCTGCCCCCCGTCGAGGTCGGTGACGACGACCCCGGCCTCGCGCGCTGCCAGCTCGGTGCACAGGTCGTACGGATGGGCGCACGGTTCGCTGTACATGCCTCCGGACAGCCTGCGCAGGGCCGTGGGGCGGAGGTCGATGACGAAGCGGTCGCGGCCGGCCATCAGCTCGTAGAGCTGTCCGCCGGAGGAGATGTACTGGTCCTCGAAGCAGGAGGCGCGCCCGTCGAAGGGGGTTCCGAGAACCGCCGCGAACAGCTCTTCGTCGATCCCGCCCAGGAGCTCGCGGGCACCCGGAAAGAAACGGACCACGGTCGCGAAGCCGTGGCGCGGCGATGCCGCCGCGGACGGCGCCAGCTGCAGCGGTGTGCGCTCTCCTGTCAGCCGGTTGCAGCGCTCCGCCCGGACGCCCCCTCCCCTGAGCGCCCAGACCGCGTCGCTGAGGTGCTGCCTGACAAGGGGGATCTCGGTCTGCACCGCGGCCTCGAGGTCGGCCAGGGTGGTTGCGGAGCCCCGGTCCGGGGCTGCCCCGGTCAGGATCCAGGCGCTCCGTTTCTGATGCATCAGGCCGCGGGTCCCGTCTATGGGATCGACGATCAGGCGCCAGCGCGACTCCTGCCGAGATGCTCCCGGCGGCAGGAGGACGCTCCCATCCGGCAGCCCTTCGGCAATCAGAACCAGCGGGCCCGACTCCTCCGCCAGCTTTTCCAGGCCGGCGAGCAGCTCCTCCTCGACGAGGCGGTCGATGGCGTAGATCGTGTCCTCCGCGCCCTCGCGGTGCACCTGGGCCAGGCCTTCCTTCCCCGGCTGCCCGGCCGCCTCCTCGCAGGCGGCGACGACCCGGTCGCGCAGGCGCTCGTGCAGGCGCCTGAGTGGATCGATCAACTCCTGGATGTCGCTACCCATGGTGGTTACCCTTACCGGCCGGTTGAAATAACCTGGCGCCTGAGCGCGAAGGTAAGCGCACGAACGAGGGCGCAACGGCCGCCGGGTTCAGGCAGAATCCCGGCACAAGGCGGGGCGGTGGCGGCCGCCTGCAGTGCTATCCGATCAGCGGGGCCGTTGGCTCGAAGAAAGGATCCCATGTGCGGCCGTTTCACCCTTCACCACTCGGTGCCGGAGCTCGTGTCGCGCTTCTCGGTCGAGCAGACCTTTCTCGACCTGCCGCCGCGCTACAACATCGCCCCGTCGCAGCCGGTGGCGGTGGTGATCCAGCGGCAGCAGCGCCAGCTGCTCGAGTTCAGGTGGGGACTCGTCCCCTTCTGGGCGAAGGCCGCGGCCATCGGCAACCGCCTGATCAACGCCCGCGCCGAATCGCTTCCCGATACCGCGGCCTTCAGGAACGCCTTCCGCCGGCGCCGCTGCATCGTGCCGGCCAGCGGCTATTTCGAGTGGATGCGCCGCGGCACCGGGAAGGTCCCCCACTACATCCAGCTCGCGGACCGGCAACCGTTCGCCATGGCCGGCCTGTCGGAAAAATGGCAGGCCCCGAACGGCGAGGTTCTGCGCACCTGCGCCATCGTCACCACCGAACCGAGCCCCGCGGTCGCCGGGCTGCACCACCGCATGCCGGCGATACTGACGCCGGAGGCCGCGGAAATCTGGCTCGAGCCCGAAACCGGGGAACTCCCCGCCCTGCTGTCGCTGCTGCGCCCCTACCCCGGAGAGCTCAGCCTGCACCCGGTGTCCCCGCTCGTCAACCGCGCCGACGTCGACGAAGCGGCCTGCGTGCACCCGGTCGACGCCCCGGACCTGCAGCTCGGTCTCGATCTGTAAGAGGGCAACCCCGCCGCCTCACTCCTTCGACTCCGGCACTTCCCCGGATCCGGCCCTGAGCCAGCGCGCCATTTCGCGGATTCCCGGCGGCTTCCCCGTCATCAGGATGCCGATCCTGAAGAGCTTGGCCGCGGCGAGCAGGGCGAGGCAGATCCCCCCTGCCAGCACCGCCGTGGTCGTCAGGTACTCCCATGCGGGGGGAGGTCCCGCGGCGCGGTTCATCATCACGAAGGGGGTGAACGGGGGGATGTAGGACATGACGCGGGCCAGCGTGCCGTTCGGATCCTGGCTGACCGGCACCATCGCAAAGAACACCACCATCATCGGAACCATCACCGGAAGCAGGAGGTTCTGCGCCTCCTTGAGGTTGTTGCAGACCGAGCCGAGGCCGACGAGGAAGGTGGCGTAGAGGAGGTACCCCAGCGCGAAGTAGAGGAAGAAGGCGAGCAGGAAAAACGGGTCCGCGGCCAGGCCGAGCAGGGTTTCGACCGCGGCCGGCGAGCCGCCTGCCGCAGGGAGGAGGACGGCGGCGAGAACGATGAAGAATCCCCACGATGCGACCATGGTGAGGCCGGCCCCCGCGGCGCCGGCGATCTTTCCCGCCATGAGCTGAACCGGAGAGAGCGAGGAGAGCAGCACCTCGATGATGCGCGCCGATTTCTCCTCGATCGTGCTGGTGAGAAGCATCTGCGCGCTGGTGAAAATCGCGATCCAGAGGAGGTAGGTGAACCCGACCGGGGCCCATTGCCGCGCCGTGTCTTTCCCCGCGACCTCCGCTTCGCTGCCGTGGGAGTCGACCTTGCGGTCCTCGAACTCCAGCGGCTCCCCGATCCAGGCCGCGGTTCCGGGTTCGACCTCCGCCGCGGCGATGCGGCGCTGGCGGATGACGGTGTTGGCCCTGGCGGCGAACCACTCGTGCAGCTCGCGGTCGGTGAGGTTGTTGGAGACGTACTTGCATCCCTGCGAGCCCCCGACCGGGTCGGCCCCGATCGTCAGGTAGGCGAAGAGCTCGCCGCTGTCGACGCGGCGATTGAGGACGGACAGGTCCCCGGCGTTGTCGAGGCGGGTGAAGCGGGAATGCGAGAGATGGAGATCGAGCGCCTTCAGCTCGCCGGCCGTGACCGACCGCCACCATTCGTAGAGCTCGTTGCTCCTCGCGGAGTTGGCGAAGCTCCGCGCCCGCCCTTCCGACACCCGGCTCTCCGTCCGCCGTGCCAGGACGTGCACGAACCCGGCCCTCTCCTGCTCGTCGAGCTCCATCCAGGCCAGGGTCAGCTTGCGAACTGCATCGGGGAGCCGTTCGAACTCGCGTTGGCCCCCTGGCCCCCCGGCCCGCTTCCAGGCCGCGGCCGCGGCGATCAGATCGGTCAGGTCCCTCTCGTAGATGAGGACGTCGATTTCGCGCAGCAGGAATCCCGACTCATCGACCACCGCGTAGGTGCGGATGTCCTTGGCCTGGTGCAGCAACCTCGGCACCACCGCGGCGAGGGCGATGACGACGGGAAACGCCAGCAACCCGATCCAGAAGGCCTTGGTGCGGACCGTCCCCAGGTATTCGTTCCTGGCGACCAGATAGGCCTTGGTCATGCCGCTGCTCCCTCGCCGCCGACGGCGCGAAGGAAGATCTCGTGCAGGGAGAGCTCGGTCAGGTCGAATCGACGCACCCGGATGCCGTGGGCTATCAGGGCCTCAAGGACCTCCTGGGAATCTCCTCCCTCGGAGAGAAACAGCTCCGCCTGCTTGCCCGAGTCGTTGACGCGCTCGACCCCGGGGATCTGGGCCAACGAGCTTCCGTTGCCGTCGTAGTCGAGACGGATCGACTGTCCCGCGGCGGCGCGAACCGACGACAGGCTGCCGTCGAGAACCTTGGCGCCGCGGTCGATCAGGACCACGAAATCGCAGATCTGCTCGGCCTGCTCCATGATATGGGTGGAGAACAGCACGCTCTTGCCGTCCCGCTTCAGCTGCAGTATCAGGTCCCTCATGACGTCCCGGTTGACCGGGTCGAGACCGGAAAACGGCTCGTCGAGGATGACGAGGTCCGGCCCGTGCATGATGGTGGCGAGGATCTGCACCTTCTGGGCCATCCCCTTCGAGAGGGTGTTGCACTTCTTCTCCTGCCAATCGCCCAGACCGTATTCCACCAGCAAGCGGGAGGAGACCTCGCCGGCCTGCCGCGCGCCCATTCCCTTCAGCCGGCCGTAGTAGGTCATCTGGTCGGCGAGGCGCATCCTGTCGTAGAGTCCGCGCTCTTCCGGGAGGTACCCGATGCGCTCCCTGACCGCCGCCGGATCGCTCTGCCCCAGAACGCGGACGCTGCCCTGGTCCGGGTAGAAGATCCCGACGATCATCCGCAGAGTCGTGGTCTTGCCCGCCCCGTTGGGGCCCAGGAACCCGTAGATGCACCCCGGCGGGACCTCGAGACAGAGATCGTCCACGGCGACCTTGTCGCCGAAACGCTTGCCGACGTGATTGAGGGCGATCGCTGCTGTCATGTCACCGTTTCCCTGCTCCATTTCGGCGGGCGGGTTTCAGATACTCGAAAAGGGAAGCGCCTCCCCTTCTTTCGCTCTTCGGACATCGGTTCTGGCGGGCCCGGCGTCCGATTCCAATAATATACCGGGCGGCCTTCCCGAACGACTCGCCGCATCGAAGCCTCCCGATGTAGGGAGCGCGACCGAGCCGGTGGAATCCGGAGCCTGTGCGGAACCTGCAGGGCGGCGGGCATCGGCGAGGATGCGGCGAGCGGTCGCGGGTCGTCATGGGGACTCGGACTGCCGACCCGGAACGGCAGCGGAGATCCCGCCTCGGCGCGAGCCCCGGCGGAAGCATCGCCGGACACCTGGAGAGCTGACATACCCTGTGGAATCTGCCAGCGCCAGCAACTTCTACCAACCTCCAACAGCGGACCCGCTGTACCGCCTGGTGCAGCAGCCGGATGAGAACATCGACCTCGCTTTCGGAGCCCTGCTGATCGCCCGCGACGCCTACCCCGGCCTCGACATCGACTCCTGTCTGCAGCGTATCCGCGGCCTCGCCCTGGAGGTCGAGCCCCGTGTGAAAGGCCGCGGGCGGCATGAAGCCGTGCGCGAACTGAGCCGTTTTCTCGCCGTCGAGCAGGGATTTCGCGGCAATGCCGACCGCTACGATGACCCGCGCAACAGCTACCTCAACGACGTCCTCGACCGCCGCCTGGGGATCCCGATAACCCTTTCCATCCTCTACATCGCGGTGGGCCGCGAGCTGGACCTTCCCCTGGCCGGGGTCAACTTCCCCGGACACTTCCTCGTCAGGTGCGCGGCTGTTCCCGACCCGGTTTTCGTCGACCCCTTCAGCGGCGGCCGCGTCGTCGGCCGGGACGCTCTCGAAGGGATGCTGGCGCGGATGACGGGAAAGGGTGCCGGGCTCGACGACAGGTTCCTTGCCGAGGCGGCCCCGGCGCAGATATTCGCCCGCATGCTGCGCAACCTCAGGCAGATTCACGCCGGCCGCGAGGAGTTCGAGCACGCCGTCAGCGCCGGCGAGAGGATCCTCTGGCTGCAGCCGGAGACCGCCTCCGACCTTCGCGATCTCGGATATCTCTACTGCCGGCTCGGAGCCTTTCACCGCGCCCTCTCCTGTCTGGACGAGTACCTGCGCCGGGCGCCCGGAGCGGAAGACGCCGGGACCATCGCCAACGACATCGCCCTGCTGCAGTCGCGGCTGGCGGTGATGAACTGACTGCCTTGCCCGTCGCGGAGGCACTGCCGACGGGCACATGGCCGGGATGACAGGGGCTCGGCAGGGTGGCATTGGGGCCGCTGAAGTACCAGGCCTGCCGCCGTCCCCGAAGACATTCCGCCCCGGGAGCTGACGCCATGGCCGGTCGTGAGAAAACTCCGCCGATCGATCCGGGACTCTGCGGGGATTGCCGTCACTGCCGCGTCGTCGCTGCCCGCAACACCCGCTTCTACCTCTGCCTGGTCTCCGAGCGCGACGCGCGCTTCCCGAAATACCCCCGGCTTCCGGTAGTTGCCTGCGACGCCTACCAGCCGCAAGGGGATGGATCGTATTGATGGTCCGGGACGAACCGTTCCCAAGGTGGGGGACCAGCCTGACGAGAGGAGGGGGTTTACTTCCCGCGGACGCGCTCCCCGAGGGCGGATATCAGGCGGGAGGACTCGGCCCGCGCTTCAGCGAGGCCTGCCGGCGTCGGGTCATCCGTCTTCAGGTAATCGAGGATGACCTGCTCGGCGGCGACGAACTCCTCGCAGACGTGGGCGACGTCGCTGGCGATATCGTTGGGAACGACGGCGACGCCGTTGCAGTCGCCGTGCAGGAGATCCCCCGGAAAGATGGCGATCCCGCCGACGTGAACGGTGCGCCCGAGATCGACCATGTGGTTGTACCCGTGGGAGGCGATGGCGCCGTTGGTGAAGGCGGGAAAACCGAGTTCGCGCACCTGGTCGAGGTCGCGGCCGGTGCCGCTTGTGACCAGGCCGACGGCGCCGAAGGTCTGGTAGGCGGAGCACATCACCTCGCCGAAGGTCGCCGCCACCGACGGGCTGTCGAGGTCCTGGAAGACGACCACCGGCGGTCCGGGGACCTCGGAAAACGAGGCCACCTGCCTGTCCATGGTGGAATAGACGTCCCCCTGCGCCGGGGCGGAGGCGCGCATCGTCACGGTGCTGGCGTACCCGACCATGGGGGGCATCTCCGGGTAGCATGCCTGGATGCGGGAGTCGGTGTAGCCGGCGTCCCGGGGCCTGACCTGGAACAGCTCGATGGCGTTGCAGATGGTCGGGGTATCGTACTTGCACAGCAGCTCGAGGTCCTCGCTGCTCAGTCCTGTTTTCGACATTCGATTCTCTCCGGTGGAAGTGGGGCCGGCAAGATATCCTGCAGCTCGCGGGGGTGTCAAAGCTGCTTCCGGGACCGGCGAACCTGCTTGCAGACCGGCTTTGCGCTGCCTATATCAGGATAGCGGCAAGGACCAGCCGGCCCTGCCGAGCCGAGGACGACGTGATCGAAGAGATCCTGGACATACTGCTCGACCGGCGGTTGATATCGATCGTCACCCTGCTCGTCGCCTGCTTCATTCTGCGCGACGTGGTGCGCACCCTGGTCTTCATTTTCGACGCCGGCCGGTGGCGGCGCCCTCCGAAGTCCCGGGGGAAATGAGCGCCGCGGCGGCGCGAGCGGAGTCAGGCGGCGAGGGCCGCGGAACCCGGATCCGGACGGCTCTTCAGCCGCCGGCCAGTCGCTCGGCGTCGTCCTCCGGATCGTACCCGAGCTCAGAGCGGGCGTTGGAGATGTCCCAGCAGGCCCGGGTGTTCCCCGAGATGCCGTAGTAGATCCCGGAGCTGACCTCCGCCTCGATGCTCCGCCACACCAGCTGCACGCAATCGCGGTGGCTCAACCAGGTCGACAGGATGCGGTCGCCGTCGCGCCCGGTAACCGATTTTTCCGGCTGGAACGAGCCGATGCGCAGGCTGATCACCTCGATGCCGAACTCGTCGACGTAGTACTGCCCCAGGTCTTCCCCGAACGCCTTGCTGACCCCGTAGTAGCTGTCGGGGCGCGCCGGCATCTCCGGCCTGGTGTATACGCCCTCCTGCTCGTAGAACCCCGTCACGTGGTTGGTGCTGGCGAACACCACCCGCTTCACCCCCTGGAGGCGGGCGGCTTCGTAGAGGCAGTAGGTGCCCTTGATGTTGGCCTCGAGCACTTCTTCCCAGGTCGCCGGCACGTTGGGGTTGCCGGCGAGGTGGACGATGGCGTCCATGCCGGCGACCGCGGACTCGACGAAGGCGAGGTCGGTGATCTTCCCCCGGCAGACCTCTTCCCCTGGGGCCGCGGGCAGCACAGTCCGGTGATACATCAGGCGCAGGCTGTAACGGTCTCTAAGGCCGCCGCGCAGCACCTGGCCGATGCGGCCGGCCGCCCCCGTGATCAGAACCCTTTTTCTCGGCCCGCTACCCTGCATGTCGTCTCATTCTCCCGGATCTCCTGCGCCTTGTCGACAGGCCGCACCAGCATGCGGCGGCCGGCACCATCCCCACCTGCACCGGCGCACAGCGAGGCCTGCGGAGGGGAATGCCTCCGCTCCCGTTGCCCTGCCTGTTCGCGGAGTTTCTATGAACCTCAAGACAAGCCCGGAGTCAGCGCGCCGCCCACACGCAGCCGCGGCGCTGGATCTCCCTGGCTTCCGGCACGTCGAAGTCGGCTGCCACGTGCCCCAGCGACGAATAGAACACCCTGCCCTCTCCCCAGCGGCGCTTCCATACCACCGGCATGACCGTGCCTTCCACCCACGGCGCGCTTCGCCGCGGGCCGACGGTCGTCGTCGCCAGCACCTCGTTCCCGGGATCGACGTGCATGTAGTACTGCTCCGAGTGCATCGAGAAGCTGCCCAGACCGCTGACGATCGGATCCTCCGGTCGGCAGATGTCGACCTGGTAGTCGATGATGCCGTCCGGGTGAGCGATGAACTGGCCGCCGACCATGAACTGGTAGGTGCAGTTGTTCCTGAAAGCGTCCGCCATGCCGCCGTGCCAGCCGGCGACCCCGACGCCGCCGTGGATGGCGTCGAGCAGGCCCTTCTCCTCGTCGCCCTCGATCCGGCCCATCGTCCAGATCGGAACGATCAGGCTCAACCCTCGCATGAAATCATCGTCGAGGTAGATGGAAAGCGATTCCGAAACCGTGACCTCGAACCCCTCCTCCTCGAGGATGGGTGCCCAGATCTCCGTACACTGCCGGGGTTGGTGGCCCTCCCAACCCCCCGATACGATCAGCGCCTTTCTCATTTTCCCTTTCCCGGGTCCGCGGAACAATCGCGAACGGTCTCACGGTCCGTCGCCACCGGTCGGCAACGAATCGCCATATCAGTAAGGCAGGGTCACGGGCGAAGTCAAGATTGCCGCCCCCCGGAGGATGGGTTTCCTTTGCGCCCTCTGTAATCGGGCAGAGATGCCGATCTCGTCCCTCCCGCCGAAAAATCACCATCACCTTCGAATGAACAAAGCCCCACTGAGAAGCGCCGACTGGTTCGCACCGGTCACCCATCACGGTTTCGTCAGCCGCAGCTGGCTCAAGGGCCGCGGGCACCCTCAGCAGATGTTCGACGGCAAACCCGTCATCGGCATCTGCAACACCTGGTCCGACCTCAATCCCTGCAACGCCCACCTGCGCATCCTCGCCGAGTCGGCGAAGCGCGGCGTGTACGAGGCGGGGGGGGGGTTCCCCTGGAATTTCCGGTAATGTCGCTGGGGGAAACCCTGATGCGGCCGACGACGATGCTCTACCGCAACCTGCTGAGCATGGACGTCGAGGAGTCGATCCGCGCCAACCCGATCGACGGCGTCCTCCTGCTCACCGGGTGCGACAAGACCACCCCGGGAGCGCTGATGGGGGCCTGCAGCGTCGATCTGCCGACCATGGTGGTCACCGGGGGACCGATGCTGACCGGCAAGTACCGCGGCCGCAACATCGGCTCCGGCACCGATGTCCACCGCTTCCACACCGAGTTCCGCGCCGGCAGTATCAGCGAGGAGGAGTTCCTCGAGGCGGAGGGCTGCATGACGCGCAGCGACGGCCACTGCATGACCATGGGGACCGCCTCGACCATGGCCTGCATGGTCGAGACCCTGGGACTGACCCTGCCGGCCGGGGCGGCCATCCCCGCCTCCGACGCGCGCCGCAGGAACCTCGCCCACCGCGCCGGCAACCGCATCGTCGAGCTGGTGCGGGAAGGGGTGCGGCCGTCGGACATCGTGTCGCGGAAGTCGCTGGAGAACGCCATCAGGGTGAACGCCGCCATCGGGGGATCGACGAACTTCGTCGTCCACCTGCTGGCGATCGCCGGCCGCCTGGGACTGCCGCTGGAGCTCGACGACTTCGATAGTCTCGGCAGCGGCATGCCGCTGCTGGTCAACCTGATGCCTTCGGGCGACCACCTGATGGAGGGCTTCTACTACGCCGGGGGGCTCCCGGCGGTTTTGGGAGAGCTGTCGGGGCAGCTCCACGCCGACTGCCTGACCGGGTCGGGGGCGAGCCTCGGGGAGAACGTCGCTGACGCAGAGTGCTACAACCGGGAAGTCATCGCCTCCGTCGACGCCCCCTTCCAGGAGGAAGCCGGCATCGCCGTGCTGGGGGGCAACCTCTGTCCCGGCGGCGCGGTGATCAAGCCGTCGGCCGCCTCGCCGGAACGCATGCGCCACCGCGGCCGCGCCGTGGTCTTCGAGAGCCTCGAGGACCACCGGGTCCGGGTCGACGACCCGGACCTCGACGTCGACGAGGACTGCGTCCTTGTCCTGAAGGGAATCGGCCCCAAGGGATTCCCCGGCATGCCGGAGTTCGGCAAGTTCGGCCTGCCCCGGAAGCTGCTGCAAAAAGGGGTGCGCGACATGGTCTGCATCTCGGACGGGCGCATGAGCGGCACCGCTTTCGGCACCATCGTCCTGCACGTCGCTCCCGAAGCCGCGGTGGGAGGGCCGCTGGCGCTGGTGGAGGACGGCGACATGATCGAGCTCGACGTGCCCGGCAGGAGACTCGATCTCGACGTCTCCGCGGCCGAGCTGGAGCGGCGGAGGCAACGCTGGCAACCGCCGCCGCCGCGAGCCGACCGCGGCTACGTCGGCATCTACCTCGACCACGTGCTGCAGGCGGACCGCGGCGTCGATCTCGACGTGCTGGTAGGCTGTTCCGGCGCCGTCGGTCCGCGCCCGTTCGTGTAGGAGCCGGCGCCTCGCCCATGGGCCTTGCGAGGCGGTTCCGCACGAAATGGACGCCACTCCGGAAATGAGCCCAAATCCGTCCCACGAGTAACGCCATGCCCTTCCTTTCCAGATCCGTAGCAGGTGCCGCCGGCCGGCGCCGCCTCGGCACCCCCTCCCTGCTGGTGCTGCTCGTCGCCCTGAGCGGTTGCGCCGCGGTGCGCCAGCAACTGGGGAGGAGCCTGGTCCCCCCGGAAACGGAAATCGAGCTCGGACGCAAGCTCTCCCGGCAGATCGAAGCGGAGCAGCCGGTCCTGCGCGACCGCGAGATCCAGCGCTACGTCGCCGAGATCGGCCGGCCCCTCATCCTCGCCAGCCATCGCGACCGGCCGGGGATCCGCTACCGCATCCGCGTCCTCGACGACCCCCGCCAAGTCAACGCCTTCGCCCTTCCCGGGGGGTTCATCTACTTCTACTCCGGCCTGCTGCTGTTCGCGGAGAACGAGGCCGAGGTGGCAGGCGTGCTCGCGCACGAGATCGGCCACGTGGTCGGGAGGCACTCGGCCAACCAGCTGGCGACTCGCTTCGGCCTGCAGCTGTTGGCGGCGATTGCCCTGGGGGAAAACCCGGCGCTTCTCGCCGAGCTGACGGCCGACATCCTCGAGGCCGGCGGGATGGCCCGATTCAGCAGGGATGACGAGCGGCAAGCCGACCGCTACGGCGTCGCCTACACCATCGCCGCAGGGTACGATCCCCGGGGTATAATCACCTTTTTCACCAAGCTCCGCGAAGCTGAAGCAGGCCGGCGCCCGGGGTATTTCGGAAAGCTGATGTCCACCCACCCGGCGACCGCGGAGCGCATCCGCGACATCGAGAGGCGGATCACCAGGGCCGGCGATCCGGGTGGGCGGCGCGGTGCCGACCGCTTCGAGCGCATGCGCGGCCGGCTGGAGGGCGGATACCGCGGCGGCCGGTGACGATCTGCCGCGGCGGCGCATGGTCAGAGTTCCACTGCTTGCCGCCGGAGGTTTCGGGCAGGGGTGCTGCTGCGAATCAATCGGTGTCGAGAATGGATTCGCAGTAGTTGAAGAGTGCCGACAGGTCGGTCGGAGTGAGTTTCTGCCTGGTGCCCGGCCGAGGAAGCCCACGAAGGGGACCTCCGGTACCTCCCTCAGGCAAAGCCGAGTTGCAGAGTGCCTGGCTGGTCGGGGTGCCTGGCCGCTCGCTGTGCCAGCCATCGGAGGCGCACCCCGCGGAACCTCGCTCAGGCGAAGCGGTATTCCGGGGGATCGAAGACAAACCCGTGGAACAGCTTGCGGCGCTCCGGGGAGAGGGCGTTGTAGAACCCGGGCGGGTAGCTCCAGTGTTCGGGATTGCCCATGATCCAGGGGACCTCGTAGGCGTAGTACAGCATGATGCGCCTGCCGCCGGGTCGCCGCTTGGGGCCGCGGGAGTGCCACAGGGCGTTGTGAAACAGGACCGCGGTGCCCGGAGGACCGCAGACCTGCACCGCCCCTGGAAGCGTATCGAATCCCGACAGCTGCTCCGGGCCCGGCTCGTCGTCGTCGCGGTGCGATCCCGGGACGATCACCAGGTTCCCTTGATCCGGTTGGGTCATGTCCGACAGGATGTAGCCAATCTTCAGCTGAAGGAGCGGAATCCGCGGACGCAGGCTGCGGTAGCCGCGGTCGGCGCCGTCGATGTGCCACCCCGGCTCGCGCTCGCAGACCCCCTGTTCCCAGATGGCGTCGGAGGCGTGGAAGTGGGCCTCCTCGTGAAGCAGGGTGCGCACGTACGGCATGATGGCGCCGTAGTCGACGAGCTCGAGGAACTCCGGATCGTCGTCGAGGATGTGGAAGATGCGCCGGTCCGCCCCCTCGATGGCGATCCGCTTTCCCGGGCTGTTCGGGGGGGCGCCCTCGCGCTCGAGGACGGCGCGCCGTTCCATCACCGCGGCCAGCCGATCCGCGAGCCTTTCGACCAGGGCCGCTGGCAGAAACGAGTCGAGCTGCAGGTACCCCTTCGAATCGAAGAAGCCCCGCTCGCAGTCAGTAGGTCGCGTTTCCGTCATGGCAGGAACGGTACACTGATGCAAGGGGGTTTTCAAGCGCTCGGAATCGACGGCGTCCACCCGGGAATCCCGATCTGCCGTGCGCCGACCGCACCAGGGGTTTTCCCGGAAGAAGCGGGATGGCGGCCCGGATACGCTATTCGATCGGCCGCGGTTTCTCGCGCGGCGACAGCCCGTCTACGTCGTTGATTCTGGCGCCGGCCGGGGCGCGTACCGGCCCGGACAGCAGTGGATCGCCGGTCTCTTTCTTCCACCTGTCCAGGCGCCGGCGCATCATGCCCAGAACCCCGGCCCTGCCGGGATCGGCCGCGAGGTTGCGCGCCTCGTTCGGGTCGAACGCCAGGTCGTACAGCTGCTCCGGCTCCGGCGCCCGCTCCCTCCAGCCGCGCTCGAGCAGGTACTGCTTGCTGCGGCTGTCGTCGCAGTTGGGCAGCACCGGTCCTTCGCGGTCCTCGAAGCGCCGGATGTACTTCCACCGCCGGGTGCGCACGGCGCGCTGCGGCTCGTACGCGGCGTGGAAGGTGACCTCGGCGAACACGGCGTCGTTGATCTCCTCCGCTTCTCCGCGCACCAGGGGCATCATCGACCTGCCCTGCAGCCACCCGGGAGCCTCGATTTCGAGCAGCTCGCAGAGCGTGGGAAAGAGATCGATCTGGGATACCATTCCGTTGATGGCGCGGCCCCCTTCGAAGCCTCCCGGACCGCGCATGACGAGCATCACCCCGATGCCGTGGTCGGTGAGATTGCACTTCATCCCCGGGAGAGGAAGGCCGTGGTCCGTCGTGAAGACCACGAGGGTCTCACGGCCGCGGCTGCTCCTCTCCAGGGCATCGAGGACGATCCCGACGCCATCGTCGAGGAGCCGGGCGCTCTCCCTGAACCCCGCCATGTCGGCGCGCACCTCGGGAGCGTCGGGCAGCGGCGCCGGGGGCCGGCAGTGACGGCCGTCGTCCCGGGGCTCGGGAAAAGCGAGGTGGGTCTCGAAAAACCCGACGTCGAGGAAGAACGGGCCGCGGGGGAGAGGGTTTCCCAGGAACTCCGCGGCGGCCGGGGCCACTTCGGAGGCGCGGTTCGAGTCCGTATCGAGCACCTGGAGGTACCCCAGCTCCGCATCGTCGGTGCCCACGTGCTGGACACCGGCGAGAACGGTGTGGTACCCCGCATCCGCCAGTACGCGCGCCAGATGCCGGCGGGGATCCGCCAGCGAGAAGCCGCGGTGCGCCAGGCCCAGCATGCCAACGCAGTGGGCCCACTCGCCCGTCAACAGCGCCGCCCGGCTCGGCGAGCAGGTCGGAGCCGCACAGAAGGCGCTCCGGAACAGCAGACCCTGTTCGGCGAGTTCCTGTATGGACGGGGTCGGCACCGCGTATCCGTAGGGCTGCACGTAGCGGCCCGTATCGTGGGAATGGAGGTAGACTACATCGAGTGGTTTCATGAATTCCCATGCCAGGGCCAGGTTGACAGCACCCTGCCATCCCGTAGGTTTAGTCGCGACTAAAAATCAGCCTCGATTGCGCGCGATTCAGTTGAAATACAGGTAACCCGGCGTTGACCCCGAAGAGCGACAGCGGCAGCGACAGGCTCCCACCCGCCGGGACGATCAGCGAGTCGGTCCAGGACTACCTGAAGGCGATATACAAGCTGTCCAACAGCCCGGATTCGGAGAAATCCGGCGACGGATCGGTCACCACCTCCCTGCTCGCCGAGCGCATGCAGGTCTCGGCGGCTTCGGCGACCAACATGATCAAGAAACTGGCGGAGATGCGCTTGCTCCGGCACCGACCCTACCAGGGGGTGCGGCTGACCGGGGCTGGGGAAAAGATGGCTCTCGAAATCATCCGCCACCACCGGCTGCTCGAGCTCTACCTCGCGCAAGCCCTCGGGTACGGGTGGGACCGTGTCGACGCCGAGGCGGAGCGTCTCGAACACGCCATCTCCGAGGACTTCGAGGAGCACATCGACCGCGCTATGGGGTACCCGACCGTGGGTGCCCACGGCGAGCCGATTCCCTCCAAGGAGGGAACCATCGCCGTCCACGACTACCAGCGGTTGTCGGACGTCGAATCGGGACGGGTGGTCTGCATCTCTCAAGTCAGCGACCGCAGCCCCGAGCTGCTGCGCTATCTCGACGAGCAGGGGCTTCACCTCGGCACCGAGCTGAAGGTTCGAGACAAGGCCCCTTTCAGCGGCTCGATGCTCATCGCGATCCGAGGGTGCGAGCACCACATCGGCCTGGAGGTCGCCGATCAGATCTTCGTCGCCCTGGTCAATGGCGGGGGCTGACGGCTACTCGTGAGGCCGCCCGTATCCGTTCGATTTCACGCGGCGCTGCTGCTCCAGGCGCAGGCGCAGCTTCGGCAGCACTTCTTCGAAGTGATCGCAGAGGTAGCGCAGGCGTTCGCTCTCGCTGAGCATCTCCAGCACCCTCTGCTTCTGCTTCAGGTCGAGACCGCAATTGACGGCGATCTCGAAGGCGGTCGCGTCGCTCCCGACCTCCTCGTCCGCTCCGGGAGCTGCCAGGGCAAGCAGCTCCCGGTAGGCGTCCCCCGCTTCCCGGGCCAAGTCCGGGTCCCCGGTTTCGCCGGCATCCTCGAGCAGCTCGACCCGCCCCTGCAGGTACGGCTTGTCCTCGATCACCTCGAGAGTGCGGTAGCGCTGTCTGCCGACGGTGACGATATGCATCGAACCGTCGGCATGACGCTTCGCTATCTCCGAGACCACCGCGGTGCAGCCGACCTCGGCGACTTCGCCATCGTCGAACAGCGAGATCCCGAACGGCGCAAACTCACCGGTTCCTTCCGGCTCGCAGTCGGCGATCATCGCCTTGTAGCGCTCCTCGAAGATGTAGAGCGGCACCGTCTGTCCCGGGTAGACGACGATGGCGAGAGGGAACAGTGGGATCAGCATCGGCAGGAAGCGGTTTTTTTCGCCATAGGTGCCTTTTCCGTGAAGCGAATTGCCGCCGGTCCGCAGGAATCATGACCGACTACTACACCCCCGCCTCCGAAGAGCATATCGAGAGAGAGAAGCAGAAGGGGCGGGAGCTGCGCCGGAGCCAGTGGTGGAAGAACCGGCGCGGCGAGGGCAGATGCCACTACTGCAACGGGCGCTTCCCTCCCAAAGAGCTGACCATGGATCACGTCGTGCCTGTCGTTCGCGGAGGCTTCTCGGTCAAGGGCAACGTCGTCCCCTGCTGCAGCGGATGCAATGCTGCAAAGCGCGATCTCGTCCCTGTCGAATGGACGGAGTATCTCGACCGCCTCGGCGGACGCACCTGACGATTCCGGGTCCCCTTCCCGACCTCCCGGCACCCGCCGCTGCCGCCCCCCGCCCTTTCGGTTGATTTCTCTCCCCTGCCCGGGCGTCGGGATGGACCCCGGGTCCAACCGGTGCCATCCCCTTTGCAGGCCTTCGTGGATACCGCACAGGCCGCACCAGTGTCCCCCGCCTAGTGGTAGTGCCGGATCCCGTCGATGGCCGCCCTCACTTCCTCGGCCACCTCGGCGGGAACCCGGGGATTGAACGGCCCCCCTTCGCCGGCCACCACGTCCTGCCAGCCGCCGGCATGCATCGCCTCCACTACGGCGGAGTAGTTGTACATGCGCCCGTCGCGGAAGCGGATCTCCTCCAGCGCCGCGAGCTCTCCTTCGACCTTGAGGGAGAGCCCGTAGTCGCCGCGGCGCTGGGCGTTGTTGATCTCGTCGGAGGCCTTCGAGAAGGCGATGTTGATGCCGGACGTGTGCCCGGTAGCACCGAACTGGGCGGGCCGGGTCGAGCGGTCGCCGATGCCCCAGATGACCATGCCCCGGCGGGGGTCGACCTGCTCCACCAGGGGCACGACGTCCTCGTCCCGGGTCCCGACCTTGACCCCTATGAAATGCGGCGAGTCGTTGACGAGCCTGACCACGTACGGGATCTGTTCCGGAGACCGCAGGTAGTAGAGCAGCCGCGCCCCGCACTCGCCGGCCCGCTCGGCGAACTCCATGTAGGTATCGTAAAGCCCCGCGGGCTGGATGATCCCGGTCAGCGGCATTACCAGGTAGACGTCAGGGGGATGGTCGAGTGCGGACATGGTCTCGATCAGCCGGGCGGCGTCGGGAAGGGGGTTCGGCGCTATGCCTGCCATCAGCACTCCCCTTCCTTCCATGCGCTCGCCGGCGATCCCCATCAGGCGGACCTGGTCTTCGCCGGAGATGTGGTGAACCAGGCTGGTTCCGGCGACGGCGATGGCGCGCCGCCGGTCCCCTTCGAGATGGTTGGTGTTCATCAGGTAATCGACGTTCGTCGCGTGCCCCTCGAAGTCGACCTCGCCATTCCTGAACGGCACCACGGGAATCGAAATCACCGTGTCGAGGGCGTCGCGGAGCTCGTCGGTCTCCAGTCCGGGACTCGCGGTATTCGTCATTACTGTCATCGCAGCTGATTCCTCCAGTTTGGTTGGCGGCCCTACGGTATCCGGGAGCCCGGTCGTTGTCAATTCACCGGCGGCCGGTTGGAAGCCCGGCATCTCTTCGGGGAAAGGCTACCTGCTGATCCCGAAGAAGGACATGTCGCGCGGGGCTTGCCGGGCGACGATCCAATCGGCGAGAACCCGACCGGTCAGCGGACCGAGAAGCACTCCGTTCCTGTAGTGGCCGCTGGCGACGAACAGCCGTGCGGACGGATCGACCGGGCCGATCACCGGCCGTCCCTTGCGGGGCTTGGGGCGCAGCCCCGCGGCCTGCGAGAGCAGGATCGGCTCAATGTCGAGCACGCGGCCAAACACCCTCGCGAACTCCGCCGCGGCCGCCTCCGTGGTCCGGGTGTCGAAGCCGACCTCTTCCACTGTCGCCCCGACGACGATGGTATCCCCGGCCGGGATCAGGTGATGCCCCCCCCAGCGCAGCAAATGGCCGATCTCGCTTCCCCCGCGGTAGCGGCAGTGCTGCCCGCGCACCGGCCGGATGCGGGGCCCGCCGGCAGCTTCCGCGACCAGCTCCCCGGTCCAGGAGCCGGCGGCGAGAACGGCGTAATCGAAACGCTCCTCCCGGCCCTGGTCCCTCTCCCCGATCCAAACCTTTACGCCGTCGCCCCCGGCTTCGATCCGCAACAGCTCGCAGCCGAGCCGAACCTCGGCACCGCGCTGGGCGGCAGCAGTGCGCAGCGCCCGCGCCAGGGCCGGGGGATCGACGCGGTGATCGTCGGGGAAATAGACACCCCCGCTGACCTGGGACGACACCTTCGGTTCGAGGCGGCGCACCCTGTCGTGGTCGAGCCACTCCCAGCGGCAATTGCCTCCTCGGTCCCGCAGCCGGGATTGAGCCTCTTCGACTTCCGCGTCGCCGAAGGCGAGGTCGATACCACCCAGGGCTCTCCAGCCGACGTCGAGACCGGTCTCCTCCCGCAGCTGCCGGGCCAGTTCGCCGTGCAGGGCGTGGGCGTCCCGGTAGAAGGTCGAGTACGGGTCATCGCCGCCCTGGAAATGGGTCAGGACTCCGAGGGAGGCGCGTGTCGTCGCCGACGGATCGGGGTCGCGGTCGATCAGCTGCACGCGCGCCTGCCGGCAGGCGAGAAAGTAGCCGGCGCAGCTCCCGACGATCCCGGCGCCGACTACGAGCACGCTGGGTCGATCAGGGGGCGCCACGGCGGCTCCGTGTGCTTGACGGTATTCGGGACGGCCTCCATTGTTTGGTGCCTGACACGACTATTGCGGAGGGATAAGAGGATGCGCATCATCCGGTTCATCGACGAGGAAGGTCAGACCTGTTTCGGGGAAGAGGGAGACGGCAGCCGCGCGGCGCTGTTGGCCGGAGACTTGTACTCCGGGCTGACGCCGACAGGTGAGACGAGGAAGATCTCCAAACTGCTGGCCCCGGTCGACCCGGTGAACATTTTCTGCATCGGCCTCAACTACCGGGAGCACGCCGAAGAGTCGGGTGTCGACATCCCGGAACGCCCGGTCGTGTTCATGAAGCCGACCAGCGCCCTGACCCATCCCGGGGATCCGATCCGTCTGCCTTCCTGCCAGCACGGCGAGGAGACCGACTACGAATGCGAGCTTGCCCTCGTCATCGGCAGGCGCTGCCGCGGCGCCTCGGAGTCGAACGCCCTCGATTTCGTTCTCGGCTACACCTGCGGCCACGACGTCTCGGCGCGCACCTGGCAGCTCCAGGGGGGCGGAGGCCAGTGGATCCGGGGCAAGGGTTTCGACACCTTCTGCCCGCTGGGGCCGGTTTTGGTGACGGCCGACGACATTCCCGACCCCCAGACGCTGGGCATCAGGACGCTGCTGAACGGCGAGACCATGCAGGATCACACCACCGGAGACATGATCTTCTCCGTTCGCGAACTGATCGCTTTCCTGAGCCAGGATACGACCCTGTTGCCGGGAACGGTGATTCTGACGGGGACGCCGCAGGGAGTGGGATTCGCCCGCACGCCCCCGGTCTGGCTGCGGGAGGGCGACGAGGTCGTTATCGAGGTGGAGAAGATCGGCAGGCTGCGCAACCCGGTGGCCGCCGCCTGACTGCTCAGGCCGCGGGCTCGTACAGGCTGAGCCGCTCCAGGCCTTCCTCTATATCGGGCTGGCTGTACCCGTAAAACCCGGCGAGCCTCTCAAGCACCCCGTTCATCAGGACATCGGGACAGGACGCTCCCGAGGTTACGGCGATGGTAACCGGAGCCTTTGCCGGAAGCCAGTTGTCGGAGATCCTCAGTTCCTTGGCGTGGATGTCGAAGTGCCGGATGCGCTCCCGCGACAACAGCCCCTCCTTGCCGCCGATCAGGTAGCTCGGCATGATCTCCGAGCAGATCTCCACCAGGTGGGAGGTGTTGAAGCTGTTGTAGCCGCCGACGATGATGGCGACGTCCGGCTGCGCCTCGAGCAGTCCCCTGGTGGCATTCTGATTGCGGTTGGTCGCGTAACAGAGCGTATCGTTGGTATCGGCGAAGTGGTAGTCGAGGCCGTCGTCGCCGTACCTGCATTGCATCGCCGAGCGAATGATGTTGGCGACCTCCTTCGTCTCTTCGGCGAGCATCGTCGTCTGGTTGACCACGGCGATGCGATTCAGGTCGGTACGAGGGTCGAATCCCTGCGACCATTTACTCGAAAACTCGGAGGCGAACTCCTCCTCGGAGAGGGCGCCGGCGATGAAGGCAGCGACCCGGGTGGCCTCCTGTCTGTCGAGCACTACGAGGGTCTTGGCATGCTGCTTCGTGTGCGAGTGGGTCGCCTGCGTCTCCTCGTGCCGGAACTTCCCGTGAATGAGGATCGTGTAGCCTTCCTGCCCGAGTTCCTGCCCCCTGTCCCAGACCCTGGAAACGAACGGGCACGTGGTGTCGTAGCGCTCGCGGTACTCCTCTGAATCGGTGTCGAGACCTGCCTGCTTCAGCGAATCCTCGATCTCCAGGGTAGTGCCGAAGGCGGGAATCATGACGATGGCTTCGGCGCCGATCTCTTCCTGGGAAATGCGGCGATCCCCGTCGGAATCGAAAATGAAGTCGATTCCCCTTTCGTTCAGGTCCTTGTTGACCAGGGGGTTGTGGATGATCTCGCTGACGAGGTGAATCGGGCGTTCGGGATGTTCCTCGAGCGCGGAGAAGGCCATGTGGATGGCGCGCTCGACGCCGAAACAGAAGCCGAAATGCCGGGGAATCAGGAATTCTAGGTCCCCGACGGGGAGGCGGGTTGAGCGCAGTGACCGCTTGCCGACTTCCTGGCGAAAGTCCTTGATGCGCTGGATGATCGCCCCCTCGTAATGATTGGGCACTCGGTCGAATTTGGAGTATTCCATATTTAAGGCGGCCTTCCGTTTTGCCGCTGAATCTACGTTCGCGGGGGGCCCTGTCAAACGCGACCTGCAACCCCCTGGGGAAAAACCGAAGGGCCGTGCAGACAGGGAATCCGGGCAGTAGCGGCCAGTATGACCGCCCTGGATGTATCCCTGCGTCAGTTCACCCATTCCCGGCCGGGAATGCTATATTGGCAGCGATGAATCCACCCTTGCAGGCGGTCGTCCTTGTCAGCGGCGGCCTCGACAGCTGCGTGGCAGCGGCCGAAGCGGCCCTCGCCATCGGCGACCCCGGCGCGCTCGGTTTCCTCCACGTCAGCTACGGCCAGCGCACCGCGGAGCGCGAGCTCGCCGCTTTTGAGGGGATCGCCCGACATTTCGGCGTTTCACACCGGCTCGTCGCCGACGCCGGCCACCTCACCGCCATCGGAGGCTCTTCTCTCACCGGCCCGGAATTTCCCGAAGGTGACCGGAACGGAGAGCCCGTCCCTTCGACCTACGTCCCGTTTCGCAATGCCAACCTGCTCGCCATCGCCGTCGCCTGGACCGAAGCTGCCGGAGCGAGGTCGGTTTACCTGGGCGCTCACGAGCGCGACTGTCCGTACCCCGACTGCCGCGCCGTCTTCTTCGCGGCGTTCGCCCGGGCCATCGAAACCGGAACGCGGCCAGAAACCGCCATCTCCATCGAGACGCCCCTGCTCGCCCTCGACAAGCCGGGAATCGTGAAACGGGGCCTGAAGCTCGGCGCACCATTGCACCTCACCTGGTCCTGTTACGTGGGCAGCGAGGTTCCCTGCGGCGAGTGTCACAGCTGCGAGCTGCGGCAGCGGGGGTTCCGCGAAGCCGGGGTAGAGGATCCCCTTTTCGCCAAGGAGCCGCGCTGATGCTTGTCGGGTACGTCAGCGACGAGCGTTACGTGGCCCTCCCGGACGCCCTGCTGGAATTCGAAGGGCGTACCCGGCGGGTGGAAGCCCGGTCCTCCGCCTCCGGCGCGGTGCATGCCGAGATCGAACCTGGCCGGTACAAGGTGACTATCGCCCGCGACGGCTACGGCTCGAAGCGGGTCGACATCACCATCGCCGAGGGCCGGCCCTGCCAGTTCCGGCTGCTCGCCGACGGCTTGCTGGGGTACGCCTGGCCCAAGTGCGTCCGCTCCGGGGAGCGGTCGGAATTCCGCGTGCACTCCAGCGAGCCGTACAAGCTCGAGCTGTTCCGCTACGGAAGAGAGAAGGAGTTGGTTCGCCCTGTGGGCTGGTTCGACGAGCACGGACCGCGCGCGACCGTGCAGATCACCCCGGACGGGGATTACACCCGGACCGGGGTGCGCTGGAATTCCATCGGCTACACCAGCCCCCACCACAGGCAGTTCGTCACCGCTCCGGAGCGCTCCGGGCTGTACTACTTCCACGCCTCGACGCGGAAACCCTTCACCGGCGCGGACGCATCGGTTCCGCAGGCATTCTTCAGCTTCCCCTGGATCGTCGCCCCTGCCCGTCCCAGGGCCCGGCTCGCGGTGCTGGTTTCCAACATCAACTGGAACGCCTACAACAATTTTGGCGGCCGCAGCAACTACGCCAACCCGGCCGGACTGCCGCCCGTGCCGACCGTCAACGCGCGTCAGGATCTGCCGCGCTACACCGATCCGGACAACGTCGTCTACGACCGCGAGGAGTACGCTCCCCTGTCGTTCGAGCGCCCCGAGCCGATAAACCACATTCCGCTGTCGATCGGCCTGCACGACCCGATCGAAGGACGGGCGGCCTGCCACGTCGCCGAGACGGAGTGGCGCATCCTCGGCTGGCTCGAGCAGGAGGGGTTCGAATACGACGTCTACTCCGAAACGCAGGCTTCACCACGGCGTGCTTACTCTCGACGACTACGAGGTCCTCCTTCTCGGACCGCATCCGGAGTACTGGTCCGCGGAGATGTACTACGGAGTCAAGGGCTGGGTGCACGAGCGCGGCGGCAAGCTGATCTACCTCGGCGGCAACGGTCTCAACTGCAAGGTCGAAATCCCGGACGAGGAGACCATGAAGGTGTTCAACGGCGATGCCCGGGAGACAGGACGCCGCGGCCTGGAGAGCCGCTTCCACTACTACTGCGAGTCGGAAGCCAACCTCCTCGGGGTCGTGTACAGCGACAGCGGCATAATGACGGCTGCACCGTACGAAGTGGTCGACGCCGATCACTGGATCTTCGAAGGCACCGGTCTGGCCAACGGCGATCTGTTCGGTGAGCGCAGCCTGCACATGCGCATCCCCGGGGGGGCCTCGGGGCACGAGACGGACAAGCGGTCCGCCAGCTCGCCGTCAGGTGTCCACTTGGCCGCCAGAGGCCTCAATCCCGGCGGCGGAGGCGCCGAGATCGTCCATTGCGAAAGCGGCAGCGGCGGCGAGGTCTTTTCAGCCGGCTCCGTCTGCTACGCCAGTTCCCTGCTCGCCGACGAGGTCGTGTCCGCCATCACCGCCAACGCGTTGCGCCGCTTCCTCGGATGATGAGGCTGCCTTGCCCGCCCTGCCGGGACCCTTAGTTTCTTAACGGTTTGAAAAAGCGAATATGGCCTCACATTCCGACCCGGTGCTCGAGACTTTCCCCAACCCCAAGCCCGATCGGGATTACACCATACAGATCGACTGTCCCGAATTCACTTCCGTCTGCCCGAAAACCGGGCAACCGGACTTCGGCACGGTCCGCATCAGTTACGTTCCCGACCAGAACTGCATAGAGCTCAAGTCGCTGAAAATCTACCTCGGATCCTTCCGTCAGCAGGGCATCTTCTACGAAGCGGTAACCAACCGGATACTCGACGACCTGGTTGCCGCCTGCGCCCCCAGACGCATGACTGTGACAGGCGACTTCAACGTGCGGGGGGGGATCAGAACCGCGGTCACGGCTGAGCATCCATGATGGTCATTTGCCTAGCCGGCATGACGGAATAATCCCACAACTTGGAGAACCGCCGCATGGAAAACCGCAACATCGATTCAGAGGAGAGGGAACAGGACGCGGCCGAAGAAGCGGTCGCGGATACCTCGGAAGGCAGAAACGACTCCCGGACCTGGTATCCCTACATAACCAAGGCCCAGTTCGAGAAATTCCTGGCCAGACTTCAGAGCCGGATCCCGGAGGAAATCGACCGCGACTACGTTCGAGCCATTATCCGGACGCCTTCGATGATCCACCGCTTCCTGCGCGGAATCAGGATGATGAAACTCATCGACAGCGACCAGAAGCCGACCGATCGCCTGCAGAAGCTGGTGAGCCAGGACACCCGCGCCGGCGCCGTCGACGAAATCCTCGAGGACCTCTACCCCGAGCTGCTCAAGGAATACCGGGCGAACGGGGAGATGGCCGACCGCGACATCGTCTCCTTCTTCCGCAAGGAGACGGGGATGGGGAACGATTCGGCCAACAGGATGAAGATGTTCTTCAAGTACCTGATAAGCTGCACCGATCCCGACGCAGGGACGGGGGAAGCCGAGGGCGGCAACGGCAGCCCGGCACCGGCCGCTCCCCCGGCGCCGGCACCTCCACGAGCGGAGCGGGAGCGCGGGGAGCGGGAAAGGGATCGCGGATCGAGTTCCAGATCTCCGCAGCAGCCCCGCGGCCAGGATTCTTCCGGCAGCGGCGGGTCGACCACCGGTTCGCGCACCCTGAGCGAAGCGCAACGCGCCTATCTGGACACCCTCAAATCGGTGCTGAAGGTCAACATCGACGGGGACTGGGACGACGACATGATCAAGCTCGCCTTCGACCGACTCGAGCGCCTGTTCGACCGCATACGAAAGGGCTGACGGCCAACGGCGATTGGCGGCGAGAATCCCCAAAAAAAGGCCCTCACCGGACCGGTGGGGGCCTTTTTCATTTCGAGTTTCGGTTGGCTGAGAGAACCGGCCTTCCCGATCAGAGTTGCGGGCCGGCAGTTCGGCCGCAGGGCGATCTGCCATTCGAAGCGCCGACGTTACTGATGTTGTCAGGTTGCGCTGTCAGGCGCTGTCCACGATAGACCGGCTGGCAGTTCGGCCGCAGGACGAACTGCGATTCGAAGCGCCGACGTACTGATACTGCCCAGTTGCGCTGTCAGGCGCTGACGAACTCACCCATCGCTCCGAACTTGTCGACCCGGCTGTTCACCAGCTCCTCACCCGTCAGGCCGCGCAGTTCCTCCAGCGCCTCCACAACCTGCTTCTTGAGATTGGCCGCGGCCGCGTCGTAGTCCCGGTGGGCGCCGCCAAAAGGCTCGGGGATGATGCGGTCGACAATGCCGTACTCGAGCAGATCCCCCGCCGACAGCTTCAGGGCCTCGGCCGCCTCCTCCTTGCGGTCGCGGGTGCGGAATAGAATCGTCGAGCAGCTCTCCGGCACGATGACCGAATAACAGGCGTGCTCGAGCATCAGTATGCGGTCCCCCACGGTGATCCCTATGGCTCCCCCGCTGAAGGCCTGTCCGATGATGGCGACGACGATCGGTACCTCCAGGTGGGACATCTCGAACAGGTTGCGGGCGATCGCCTCGGCCTGGCCGCGCTCCTCGGCCTCGATCCCCGGGTAGGCTCCCGAGGTGTCGACCAGGGTCAGGATCGGGCGCTTGAACTTGGCCGCCATCTGCATCAGCCTGAGGGCTTTCCGGTAGCCCTCGGGATGGGGCATCCCGAAGTTGCGGAACTTGCGCTCCTCGACGTTGCGTCCGTTCTGGATGCCGATCACCACGACCGCTTCGCCGTCGAGCCGCGCCGGTCCGCCCACGATGGCCGGATCGTCGGCGAAACACCGGTCTCCGTGAAGCTCGACGAAGTCTTCGAGCATCCGTTCGATGTAGTCCAGGGCGTAGGGCCGCTGCGGGTGGCGGCTCATCTGCACCCGCTGCCAGCGCGTCAGGTTGGTGTAGGTCTGGCGGCGGAGCCTCTCGATCTGGCGCTCGAGGGTTTTCAGCTCGCGGTCGAGATCGAGCCCGTCGGTCCGGGCCTGCACCTGCATCTCCTCGAGCCGTTTTTCCAGCTCTGCGACCGGCCGTTCGAAATCCAGATAGAAGGATCTGTCGCTGTTCATCGGATCATGGCTCCCGGGTATCTGTAATATGGACACCGGGGACCGCGGGAGTGTTCGGTTTTCGAGTCGGACCTACCTGCGCAGGAGGGAGAGGGCCGCTTCGATTCGGTCCATCGCCGTCGCGATCTTTTCCATCGACGTGGCGTAGGATAGCCGGATATGCTCTGCGGTCCCGAAGCCGACTCCGGGAACGCAGGCGACTTTTCCGACTTCGAGCAGGTATTCGCACAGGCCGGTGCAGTCTTCGATCTCCCGCGATCCTTCGAGACCTTCGAACCGCGAACCGAAATAGTTCGACATATCGGGATAGACGTAGAATGCCCCCAGCGGCAAGGGGCATTCCACCCCTTCCAGGCCGTTGAGACGAGCGGTGATGTAGCGCCGGCGTCCGTCGTACTCGAGGCGCATCGTCTCGACCATATCCTGGGGTCCCGTCAGCGCCTCGAGGGCCGCTTTCTGCGACATCGAAGTCGGGTGCGATACCGTCTGGCTCTGGGCCTTGTCCATCGCCGCGACCACCTCGGCTTCGGCCGCGGCGTACCCTATCCGCCACCCCGTCATCGCGTACGCCTTCGAGGCCCCGTTGACGACGATGGCGAGTCTCTTGATCTCCTGGCCCAGCGAGGCGATCGATACGTGCTCGGCGCCGTCGTAAACCAGCTTCTCGTAGATCTCGTCGCTGAGCACGTAGATGCCGTGCTCGACGGCGACCGCGGCCAGCTGCTCGAGCTCATCCCGGGTGTATACGCTGCCGCTCGGATTCGACGGACTGTTGAGCAGCAGCATCCGCGTCCTCCGGGTGATCGCCGCCCGCAGGGCCTCCGGAGTCAGCTTGAGGCCGTCTTCCCGCCTGGTTCGCACCACCACCGACCCGGCCCCGACCAGCTTGGGCTGCTCGGTAAAGGTGACCCAGTAGGGCGTCGGCACGATCATCTCGTCCCCGGGATTGAGGACCGCGGCGACGGCGAGGTAGAGGGAGTGCTTGGCGCCGCAGTTGACGATCACCTGGTCGGTGGAGTAGTCGAGGCCGTTGTCCTCCCTGAATTTCCGGCACACCGCCTCCTTGAGCTCGGCGATGCCGGACGGCGGCGAGGTGTATTTCGTGAACCCCTCTTCGATGGCGCGGATGCCCGCGGCCTTGATGTGCTCGGGAGTGTCGAAATCCGGCTCGCCCGCCGACAGGGGGATAACGTCGATCCCCTCCCGTTTCATCGCCGCGGCCCTCGCCGAGATCGCCATCGTCGCCGAGGGCTGCACCTGCTCGATGAACTGCGAAAGCGGCATCAGGTGGTGTACTCCGCGTTCAGACGCACGTACTCGTAGGTGAGGTCGCAGGTGAATATCTCGGTTGCCGCCCCGCCCATGGCCAGGTCGATGGCGATGGCGATCTCATCCGCCTGCATGGCGGCGCTCAGCTCCCCCTCGTTGTAAGAAAGTCCGGCTCCGTTTCCGTAAATGTCGGTTCCGCACAGCGACACGCGCGCCTTTCCGGGGTCGAAGTCGACGCCGGCGTACCCCATGGCGCACAGGATCCGCCCCCAGTTGGGATCGTTGCCGAAGGCCGCGGTCTTCACCAGGCTCGAGTTGGCGACCGCGAGGCCGACCTGTCTCGCCTCCGCTTCGGTGGAGGCGCCGCGCACCGATATGGCGATCAGCTTGGAAGATCCCTCGGCGTCGCGGGCGATCTCCTGGGCCATCTGCCGGCAGACATGCTCGATCCCCTCGTAGAGGCGCTCGCCATCGCGCGCACCCAGCTCCTCCGGAGAAGCGCCGCCGTTGGCCATCAGGATCACCGTGTCGCTCGTGCTCATGTCGCCGTCGACGGTGATGCAGTTGAAGGTGCGCCGGATCGCCTGCGACAGCAGCTCCTGCAGTTGTCCCCCCTGCACCGCGGCGTCCGTGGTCACCACCGACAGCATCGTCGCCATGTTTGGGGCGATCATCGCCGCCCCTTTGGCCATCGCCCCGACGACGGCAGCGCCCGACGCCAGCTCGACCTCGACGGCGCAGCTCTTCGGCACGGTGTCCGTGGTCATGACCGCCTCGGCGGCCTCTGCCCCGCCTTCATCTGACAACGCCGCGACGATCCGCGGTATGCCCGCTTCGATCTTGCCGATCGGCAGCGGCACCCCGATAACGCCGGTGGAGCAGACCAGCACCTCCTCCGCGCCCAGTCCGAGCTCCGATGCCGCAAGGGAGCACATCCGCCGGGCGTGGTCGAGACCGGCATCGCCGTTGCAGACATTGGCGTTGCCGCTGTTGAGGATGACGGCCCGCGCCCTGCCGTCGGCGAGGTGCTCGCGGTCGACGGCGATCGGCGCTCCCTGGACCTTGTTGGTGGTGTACACCGCGGCGGCATTCGCCGGGCGCGTCGAGTACACCAGGGCCAGGTCCCTCCCCCCCGACTCCTTGACGCCCGTACTGATCCCCGCCGCGAGGAAGCCCTGGGGAGAAGCGACCCCTCCGCCTTCGAGGTTTCTCACCGCTCAGTCCGTCCCGGTGTTGCCGGCAGACAGCCCGGCCTCGGCCAGGGAGTCCCGCATCAGCTTGAAATGGAGGGAGTCGTTCAGGGCGATCCAGCTCGCTTCGATGATGTTTTCCGACACCCCGACGGTGCCCCAGACTTCGCGGCCGTCGGAGGACTCGATCAGCACCCGCACCCGCGCCGCGGTGCCGTCGCTGCTGCCGAGGACGCGCACCTTGTAGTCTGCGAGATGGACGTGTCTCAGGCTCGGCCAGGCCCCCTCGAGGGCCTTGCGCAGGGCGCGGTCCAGGGCGTTGACCGGGCCCTCCCCTTCGGCCACGGTGTGCACCTTCTCCCCGTTCACCTCGACCTTGACGATCGCTTCTGCCACCTCGGCGCTGCCGTCGTCCTTGCGGCTGATGGTGCGGAAACTCAGGGGCCGGAACAGATCCTCGTAGAGTCCCATCGTCCGCCGCGCCAACAGCTCGAACGAGCCCTCCGCGGCCTCGAACTGGTAGCCGTCGTGCTCGAGCCGCTTCACTTCCCCCAACACCTTCTGGACTATCGGATCCTTCTTGCTGAGCCCGGGGAAGAACCTGTTGAGCTTGGAAACCACCGTACTGCCGCCCGACTGGTCCGAGACCAGGAAGCGGCGCTCGTTCCCCGTCGCTCGCGGGTCGATGTGCTCGTAGCAGCGCGGGTTCTTCGTCATCGCGTCGATGTGCACCCCCCCCTTGTGGGCAAAAGCGCTCTCCCCGACGTACGGCTGGCGGTGATCGTGATGGACGTTGGCGATCTCGCTGAGAAAGCGTGAGAAGTCCATCAACTCGGCGAGGTTCTCCTTCCCGATGAGGTGCACGCCGAGCTTGAGCTCCAGGGTCGGGATCACGGTGCACAGGTTGGCGTTGCCGCACCGTTCCCCGTAGCCGTTGAAGGTACCCTGCACCTGGACGGCCCCCAGCTCCGCGGCGGCCACGGTGTTTGCCTCGGCCATGCCGGAGTCGTTGTGGGTGTGGATGCCCAGGGGAAGGGAAACGGCCTCGCGGGTCGCCGCGAAGATGCGGCTGACCTCGCTCGGCAGCCGGCCGCCGTTGGTGTCGCACAGGACCAGCAGGCGGGCACCACCGCGGGCCGCGGCGCGCAAGGTTTCGACGGCGTAGTCAGGGGCCTCGCAGTAGCCGTCGAAGTAATGTTCGGCGTCGTAGATCACCTCGCGGCCGTGGGCGGCGAGATACCCCACCGAGTCCTCGATCAGCTCCAGATTCTCCTGGGGCGTCGTCTTGAGCGCCTCCGTCACGTGCAGAATCCAGCTCTTGCCGAAGATGCAGACGGTGCCGGTCTCCGCCAGCAGCAGCGTGTTCAGAGTAGCGTCCTCTTCCGCCGGCACCCCTGCCCGGCGCGTGCTGCCGAAGGCGGTTACGCGAGCCTGGAGATCGAGCTTCTTCACCTCGCGGAAAAACGCCAGGTCCTTCGGGTTGGTCGGGTTCGGCCAGCCCCCTTCGATATAGTGGACACCGAGGCGGTCGAGGCGGCGGGCGATCAGCAGCTTGTCCTCGAGCGAGTAGGCAATCCCCTCGGCCTGGGCCCCGTCCCGCAGCGTGGCATCGTAGACTTCCAGAGTATCGTTCATTTCCTCACCCTCCCGCGGGCCCGTCTGCCACCGCCTGCGCCACGAGGTCGCCGACCTCCGAGGTCGAGTACCCCATCTCGCCCGCCCCCATCCCCTTCAGCTGCTGCAGGGTCGAGACGATGGCCTCCTCGAGGAGCTCCGCCCCCTCCTGCTCCCCGAGAGTGGCGATCATCAGCTGGCAGGCGGCGATCGCCGCCATCGGGTTGATCACATTCTTCCCCGTGTACTTGGGGGCCGATCCGCCGATCGGCTCGAACATCGACACCCCCTCCGGGTTGATGTTGCCGCCCGCGGCGATCCCCATGCCTCCCTGGATCATCGCGCCGAGGTCGGTGATGATGTCGCCGAAGATGTTGTCGGTGACGATCACGTCGAACCACTCCGGGTTCTTGACCATCCACATGCAGATGGCGTCGACGTGGGCGTAGTCCCGCCGGATCTGCGGAAAATCGCTCTCACCCACCTCGTGAAAGGCGCGCTCCCAGAGATCGAAGGCGAAGGTCAGCACGTTCGTCTTGCCGCACAGGGTCAGCGTATTCTCCCTGGCGCGCCGCCGCGTGAACTCGAAGGCGTAGCGCAGGCAGCGCTCGACCCCCTTGCGGGTGTTGATCGATTCCTGCACCGCGATCTCGTCCGGCGTGCCCTTCTTGAGGAAGCCGCCGGCTCCGGTGTAGATCCCCTCGGTGTTCTCGCGCACCACGACGAAGTCGATGTCCTCCGGCCCCTTGTCCTTCAGCGGGGTCGGCACATTCGGGTAGAGCTTCACCGGGCGCAGGTTGATGTACTGATCGAGCTCGAACCGCAGCCGCAGCAGAATCCCCTTTTCCAGTATGCCCGGTCTAACTTCGGGGTGGCCGATGGCGCCGAGGTAGATGGCGTCGAACTGCCGCAGCTCGTCGACCGCCGAGTCGGGAAGCACCTCGTCGGTCGCGAGATAGCGGTCGCCGCCGAAATCGAACTCGACGGTCTCGTAGGCAAACCCCACCTTCCCGGCCACCGTGGAGAGGGCCTTCAGGCCCTCGGCCACTACCTCGGGGCCGGTCCCGTCACCCGGCAGAACGGCAATCCTGTACATCTCACCTCCCTCTTCTTTCGATCCGGTTTGAAAGCCAGAACAGCCCCGCAACCACGGGGCCGACCACCAGTATCACGGCCGTGGCGATCACCGCCGCAGTCAGTGCGATCCCGATCTCTATCACGACGGCGCTGACGACCGCCGCTGCACCGAAGGCGAAAATCAGCGCGAATGCGGCTGCGACCAGCACCCGGGAGATCGGGTTGGTGATCTTCCGCCCATTCATCTCGATGTACCCCATGACGCCCCCCGCCTCAGAATCCCGTAACGTACGGCAGCTTCCGGGCCGTGCTCTCGATCTCGTCGACCGCCTCCAGCAGCTGCCCGAGGGCATCCCACGTACCCGTCACAAGCTGCTGGCGCGGCCCCCCGGGAAGGGTCGCCGCGATCGACTCGGACGCGAACCTCGCGGTCTGCGCCTCGACATCGATCTCCAGCTCCAGGGACGGATCCTCCTCCACCGCCTGCATCAGCCGCTCCACGTCCGCTTCGGAAGCGGTCATGCAGGGAAGCCCCATGGCGACGCAGTTGCCGAAGAAGATCTCGGCGAACGATTCGCCGACGAACCCCTGGATGCCCCAGCGCGCCAGCGCCTGGGGAGCGTGCTCCCGGGAAGAGCCGCAGCCGAAATTCTTGTTGACTACCAGGATGCCGGCCCCCTGGTAGCGGGCCTCGTCGAACGGGTGTTTGCGGGAACGGCGCTCGTCCTCGAAGGCGTGCTCCCCGAGGTTGTCGAAGGTCACCGTGCGCAGGTAACGGGCCGGAATGATGCGGTCGGTGTCGATATCGTTGCCGCGCACCACCACCACCCTGCCCCTGATCGCTCCCCTGCGGGAATCGGTTGCCGTTCCCATTCTCAGTCTCCCTGCCCGAGCATGGCGCGCACGTCGGTCACCGCGCCCTCGATCGCCGCCGCGGCGACCATCGCCGGGCTCATCAGCAGTGTCCGCCCCGTCGGGCTCCCTTGACGGCCCTTGAAGTTGCGGTTGCTCGACGAGGCGCAGACCTGCCGCCCCTGCAGCTTGTCGGGATTCATCGCCAGGCACATCGAGCAGCCGGCCTCCCGCCAATCGAAGCCGGCCTCGCGAAAGATTTCGTGCAGGCCCTCGGCCTGGGCCTCCTCGCGCACCTCGCGGGACCCGGGAACCACGAGCGCCTTGATGTTTCCCTTGACCTTGCGGCCCCTGGCGACCTTCGCCGCCTCGCGCAGGTCGGAGATTCGCGAGTTGGTACAGGAACCGATGAAGGCGACGTCGATGGCCGTTCCGGCGATCCTGTCCCCCTCCTCGAACTCCATGAAGTCCAGCGCTTCCCTCACGCTCGCCCGGTCGGATTCCGGAAAGGAGGTCAGCCGCGGGATGGCACCGTCGACACCTGCCGACTGGCCGGGCGTGATTCCCCAGGTCACTGTCGGGGCAATGGCCCTGCCGTCGATCTCGATGCGGTCGTCGTAACTCGCCCCGGGCGAGGAGGCCAGGGAACGCCACCATTCCGAGGCCTTGTCGAAGGCGCTTTCCGGCGGTGCGTACGGCCGCCCCCGGACATAGTCGAACGTCGTCCGGTCCGGGTTGACGTAGCCGCAACGGGCGCCCCCCTCGATCGACATGTTGCATACCGTCATGCGCTCTTCCATCGACATGGCGTCGAAGACCTCGCCGCCGTACTCGTAGGCGTAGCCCGCCCCGCCTTTCACCCCCAGTTCGCCGATGATGTTGAGGATGACGTCCTTGGCGTACACACCATCTCCGAGCCGGCCGTTGACCTCGATGCGGCGCACCCGCGGCCGCGCCATCGCCAGGCACTGGCTCGCCAGGACGTCGCGCACCTGGCTGGTGCCTATGCCGAAGGCGATCGACCCGACGGCCCCGTGGGTCGAGGTGTGGCTGTCGCCGCAGGCGATGGTCATCCCCGGCTGCGTCAGCCCCAGCTCGGGGCCGATCACGTGCACGATCCCCTGGCGCGGGTCGTTCATGTCGAACAGGGGCACGGCGAACTCTCTCGCGTTCTCCTCGAGCGCAGCCATCATCTCTTCCGCAAGCCCGTCGGCAAACGGGCGCCCGCGCTGGTCCGTCGGGATGATGTGATCGACGGTGGCGTAGGTGCGCTCCGGATGCAGCAGCTTCAGGCCGCGCTCGCGCAGCATCTGGAAGGCCTGGGGGCTGGTCACCTCGTGGATCAGGTGGAGGCCGATGAACAGCTGCGATTGCCCCGAGGGGAGCCGCCGCACCTCGTGCATGTCCCAGACCTTCTCGAACAGATTCCTCGACATTTCCCAGTCTCGCCCTCAGAGCGCCTGCCTGCGCTGCTCGTGCCGGGTCTTGCGGACGTCCAACCGGTTCAAGGCATCGACGTAAGCCTTGGCGCTGGCCTCGATGATGTCGGTCGAGACTCCGTGACCCGTGGTTTTCAGATCCCCATCGGCGACGCGGACGGTCACTTCACCCATCGCCTGGCTGCCCCCCGTGATCGCCTGAATTCCGTACTCCTCGACCTTGACGCTGTCGGTCTTCAAGGCGGCGTTGATCGCCTCGTAGGCCGCGTCCACCGGGCCGTCCCCGCAGGCCGAGGCCTGCAACCGCTGGCCGTCGTCGACCTTGATCCGCACCGTGGCCGCGGGAATCGAGCCGGTGCCGCTGACGGTCTGCAGGTAGTCGAGCTGGTACTTCTCGGCGACGTTGCGCAGCTCGTCGCCGACGATGGCCATCAGGTCCTCGTCGAAGACCTCCTTCTTCTTGTCGGCCACCTCGATGAAGCGGTCGTAGGCCTTGTCCAGCTCTTCCTGCGTCAACTCGTACCCCAGCTTCTCGAGCCGGTGCCGCAGGGCGTGCCGCCCCGAGCGGGCGCTCAAAACTATGCTGGTGTCCTCCCAGCCGACGTCTCGGGGGTCGATGATCTCGAAGTTGTCCCGCTTCTTGAGCACCCCGTCCTGGTGAATTCCCGAGCTGTGGGCGAAGGCATTGGCGCCGACGATCGCCTTGTTGGGCGGTACGGCGATCCCCATCAGGCGGCTGACCATGCGGCTCGTGTGCACAATCTCGCCGGCGGCAACCCCGGTGTGGAGGCCGAAGTAGTCCCGGCGCGTCCGCAGGGCCATCACCACCTCTTCGAGCGAGCAGTTTCCCGCCCGCTCCCCCAATCCGTTGATCGTGCACTCGACCTGGCGCGCCCCCGCCTTCAAGGCGGCCAGGGTGTTGGCCACGGCCATCCCGAGATCGTCGTGGCAGTGCACGCTGATGACCGCCTCCCCGGCATTGGGAACCTCGGCGAGAAGGTCGGCGATCAGCCTCCCGAAGTCGTCCGGTACCGTGTAGCCGACGGTGTCGGGAATGTTGATGGTCGTGGCCCCGGCGGCGATCGTCGCCTCGACCACCTCGAACAGGTAGCCGGGCTCGGTGCGGGTGGCGTCCATCGGCGAGAACTCGACGTCGGCGGTGCAGGACCTGGCCCGCTCCACTGCTCTTACCGCCATCTCCAGCACCTCGGCCGAGGACTTGCTCATCATGGTCCGGTGCTGCGGAGAGGTGCCGACGAAGGTGTGAATCCGTCCTTTCGGGGCCTCCTCCAGGGCCTCTCCGGCGCGGTCGACGTCCTTGAGCACGACGCGGCACAACCCGCAGATCGCCGGGCCCTCGACCTCCTGCCCGATGCGGTGAACCGCCTCGAAGTCCTCGTTGGAAGAGATCGGAAACCCGGCTTCGATGACGTCGACGCCGAGTCGGGCGAGCTGATGGGCGATCTCGAGCTTGTCCGGCACGGTGAGAGAGGCGCCGGGGGTCTGCTCGGCGTCGCGCAACGTCGTATCGAAAATCACTACCCGATCACTGTCCATGGCTCGTCCCTTTCATGTTGCAACTGGCGGGTAGCTGCTGCACCCGCCAGTTGCATGTGGACAGATGGCACCGTGAAACTCGAAGGGTTGCAGGACAGGGGCAGCCCTACCCTTCCAGCCAACTCATCATGCCGCGCAGACGGGCCCCCACCTCTTCGATCTGGTGCTCCGCGTCCTGGCGTTTGCGGGCGTTGTATACCGGCCTGCCCACCTGGTTTTCCAGCATCCACTCTTTTGCGAACTGCCCGTTCTGCACCTCTTCGAGGATCTTCTTCATCCGCTGCCGCGTCTCTCCCGTCACCACTCGCCTGCCGCGGGTGAGATCACCGAACTCGGCCGTGTCCGAGATCGACGAGCGCATGTTGGCGATGCCGCCCTCGTAAATCAGGTCGACGATCAGTTTCACCTCGTGCAGACATTCGAAGTAGCAGACCTCGGGCTGGTAGCCCGCCTCGACGAGAGTCTCGAAGCCGGCGCGGATCAACTCGGTCAGGCCGCCGCACAGCACCACCTGCTCTCCGAACAGGTCGGTCTCGGTCTCTTCGCGGAAGGTCGTCGTGATGACGCCTCCCCGGGTGCCGCCGATACCCTTGGCGTACGCGAGCCCGATTTCGTGGGCGCGTCCCGTGGCGTCCTGCCCGATCGCCAGCAGGCACGGGACCCCTCCCCCTTCTTCGTACACCCGGCGCACCAGGTGGCCGGGGCCCTTCGGCGCCACCATGAAGACGTCGAGGTTGGCCGGCGGCACCACCTGCCTGAAGTGGATGTTGAACCCGTGCGCGAAGGCCACGGCGTTTCCCTCTTCCAGGTTGGGCTCGATATCGGCTTTGAACACCGCACCTTGGATCTCGTCGTTGATCAGAATCATGATGATGTCTCCCGCCTTCGCCGCCTCGGGTACGGTGGCGACCGCGAGACCGTCTCTCTCCGCCTCGGCGCGGCGGGCGCTTCCCTCGCGCAGTCCGACGACGACATTCACGCCGCTCTCCTTGAGGTTGAGGGCGTGGGCGTGCCCCTGGCTGCCGTAGCCGATGACCGCCACGGTTTTGTCCGCGAGCAGTTCGAGGTTGGCGTCATCGTCGTAGAACATCTGCATCGTCGTCATCTCCTGGGGTGTGTTGAGGGAAGCATCGGTCTCGTATCGTCAGACATCGCGACAGACACAATTCGGTCACTGCCTTTGAATTTTCATCAAGGCTCCGTTCTCGATCGGGTTATTTGGTAGCGAAAGAGCGGAGCCTACTCGATCAGCGCGGTAAGGCGAAGGCCGAGGAGCAGGGGAATAATCGGAAGGAAGCGCAGAGAGGCCGGTGTTGCGAGTTCGTTGCGCGAGGCGGGAGCCGCCTCGCGATCCTTGCCTGGAGAGCAGTACAAATTCAACCGGCCCAAGTGTTTAGAATAAAGTTTAGTTTTGTTAATTTTGTTAATATAGAATGGCCCCCCGGACGATGTCAACAACACGATGTCAACAACGCCGACAGTGACCGCTGGATAATGCCCGCCCTGGACATCTACGAAATCGCCGATGCGAGCAACGCCGACGACTGGGACCCGTTCGTGCGCAGCGCCGTGGGCGGAACGGTATTCTCGACGCGGGCCTGGCTGGAGTGCGCGCAGGAAGCGACCGGCGACCGCGCCGTCGGCTACCGCTGTTACAAGAAGGGACAGCTCGTAGCCGGGGTCAGCGGAATCGAGCGCCGTCGCGGCAGGCAGTTGATCACCCCGCCCCTGCTGCCCCACGGCGGCTTTGTCCACCGGCCGGTCCCCAGCGACCTGCCGTCGCGGCAGGAATCGGAGCGCCGCGGGGAAGCCCGCGCCCTGATCGAATTCCTCGAGGGCCGCTACGGCCACGTGCACCTCACCTTGTCGCCTGCAATCGACGACGTCCGCGAGTTTTCCTGGGCAGGTTGGAACGCGGCGCCCCGTTACACCTACCTCACCGACCTCCGCTGCGGTTCGGCCGCGGTCTGGTCACGGCTCGAGCGCCGCACCCGCACCGTAATCCGCAAAGCCTCGGAGATATTCCGGTTCGAGCCTGCCGACGATCTCGACGAGCTCGTGCAGCAGTACGAGATGGTCTATGGCGAACAGGGGCGACCTCCGGTTGCCGCCGATATCATGCGGCGGTTCGCCTTCGAGGCGCGGAAACGCGAACTCACCGAGGCCTACCGCGTCGTCGACGGCACTGGCCGCACCGCGTCGGTGGTCGTATTCGCCCGCGGCTTCGACACCATCTACGCCTGGGTCTCCGGCGCCGATCCCGCCTTTCGCGACAGCGGCGCCACTTCCTTCCTGTACTGGAAGCTGCTCGAGCGGACCGGTTTTCCCCGGTTCGACTTCGTCGGCGCCAACCTGCCGGGAATCGCCTTTTTCAAGCGCGGATTCGGGGGCAGCCTGGTTTCCTATTTTGCAGTCGAGGCCTTCCCGAGCCGGCTGCTGAAACTGCTTGCCGGAGGCCGCCGCCTCCTGCGGGTGACCTGATCCTCCTTTCCACGTTCCGATGGGGCCGTGGATGGCGAATCGACAGGGGAGCTCAGCCGTGAAATCATATCGCATCGCCATAGTCGGACTCGGCAGCATGGGACATCACCACGCCGAGGCGGTAGAAGCGGAAAAAACCTGCGAGCTCGCCGGCGCCGCCGAAGTCGATCCCGACCAAACGCGCAAATGGCGGCAGCGTTTCGCCGTCAAGGCGGTCTTCGAAGATTTCGAGAAGATGATGGACGAGCTCGAGCCCGACATCGTCATCATAGCTACACATTCACCCGTGCACTGCACAGCCACTCTGGCCGCGGCGCGACGCGGCATCCACGTCTTCTGCGAAAAACCTATCGCCTTGAACCTGGCCGAGGCCGACGCCATGGTGGCCTCCTGCGACGACAACGACGTGCGCCTCGCCATCAATCACATCAAGCGGGCCAGTCCGTACAACCTCCACGTGCAGGAACAGATCGACAGCGGAGAGATCGGCCGGCTCATCCAGGTCAAGGCTTTCGAGAAAGGGGGAAGGCGCGCCGGCAACGCCTTGATGGAGATGGGAACCCATTTGTACGACTGGGTTCGCCTTTTCGCCGGAGACATGGAATGGGCACACGGCCACCTCCAGCAGCTCGACGGCAGGGAATCGGAAATCCGCGACATCAGACATACCCGGGAAGTCGATGCAAGCGATCGCGATTCCGGCCTCGTCCTGGGTGAGCGCGGATTCGTTTCCTTCCGTTTCAAGACGGGAATACATGCACAGGTGGAGTTTCTTGCCGAGCCGCGTGCCAAGGACGATGCATACGGTCTCGACCTGATCGGAACAGAAGGGCGCCTGGCCCTGCGAGGCAGTGTCGGAACCGCCTTGTTCATCCACGACGGTGCGCATCACACCCCCATTGAGGGGTGGACCCCTCAATCGATCTCCTACGAGGATGTCGACGAACAGGGCAAGCGGCGCGACATGGCGGCGAAGAGGTTGTTTTTACAGCGGTTGATGCTCCGCGATCTGATTGCCGCAATCGAGGAAGGACGCGATCCGGCAGCCAGCGGAAGGGATGGGCGTGACTGCCTGGAGATGATTCACGCCACCTGGGAATCGCACTTGCGCAAAGCGCGCGTCCGGGCACCGCTGGAACCGCGCGAACATGTGCTGGAACTGTGGCAAAGGCGGGGGGAATCCCGCTAGCCCTGAGTTGGCCTTGCATCCAGATGGTGCTGGCCACTTGGCGAACCCCGCAACCAGGTATCGGTATGTCAACACAGCTTTCGGCTATCTGCGTTGTCATCGTTTCCTGAATACAGCGTATACCCCCCCGGGGAACCTTGGCTGCAGGGACACGACCAGGTAATCGAACCGGAGGCATGAGCCATGATGAAGTTCCGCCTGAAGGAGCTCCTGGAGCGGAAGGGAGCGCCCACGCAGTCCGAGCTCGCCCGCAGAATCGGGATGCCGCGCCAGCAGGTGAACCGCCTGGTCAGGGGCGAGATCAAGCGCATCGACCTCGATACCCTCGATCGCATCTACCGCGCCCTGGGGTGCGAGAGCGTCGACGAGCTGATCGTCCACGTTCCGGACCCGGTCTGCCAGGCTCCCCGGGAACCCTTGACGGCAGGGCACTTGCCGCCTGTCCTGCCTGCAGCCCCCGAGAGCCCTGAAGACCGGAATCCTTCCCGGGGCACGGCTCGCAGTGCCCCGGACACCGGCCTATCTTTCCGTACTTCGTCCTCACCTTCGCAATCGAAACGGGACCCGATGACGACGGAAACACTTCCCCAGTTCACCTTCAGCGGCCGTCCACTCGACATGACGGGGGTCGGCCCCCTGCGCAGTTCCATCGACGTTGTCGGGAACCGCGAAGAGCTGCACCGGCGCATGGCGGCCGACGGCTATCTCTTCCTTCCCGGGCACCTCGACCGCGACGAGGTCGCCGCGGCGCGCATGAGCGCCTTGAGGCGGATCGCCGCAACGGGGGTCTTCGAGGAGGGAAGCCCTCTCGAGGAAGGGCGATTCAAGCCCGAAACGAAGATGCGCTCGGCCCAGGACGTGCCGGTCGACAACCCCGAGATCGACAAGCTGCTCTACTCGGGCCGCATGATCGAGTTCTACGAGTTCTTCCTGGGCGGGCAGGTGGCGCACTTCGACCACACCTGGTTCCGGGCCAAGACGAAGGGGGAGACCATCGCCACCGATCCGCACTGCGACATCGTCTTCATGTCGCGCGGCACCAGGAACCTGTACACCTCCTGGACCCCCCTCGACGACGTCCCGTTTGAAATGGGCGGGCTGATGCTGCTCGAAGGCTCGCACCTGCAGGAGGAGCTGAAGGCGACCTACGGCTGCGCCGACGTCAACCTGTACTGCGAGAATTCCGGGGAGGCCGCGGCCATCATCGGCGCGGCGAAGGCGGAGAATCGCGAGCTGACGGGCGAAGAGAGGAACCGCATTCGGTGGACCACCCTCGGCCCCTACGGCAAGGACCCGATCGACACCCGCGCCGACCTCGGAGGCCGCTGGCTGACCGCCGACTACAGGATGGGGGACCTGCTGGTCTTCACGATGTACACCATGCACGCCGCCCACGACAATCAGACCGACCGCCTGCGGATCTCCACCGACTCGCGCTACCAGCTCGCCTCCGAGCCGATCGACAGCCGCTGGGTCGGCGATCCCCCGCCGGGAAACGGCATCAGGCACCATCGAGGGACGATCTGTTGAGGCCGGCTCCCCCGGGCAGGCGGCCGTGAGGCGGCCGCTTCGGCTCGGCATCGTCGGGGCCGGCTTCACCGGCAGGCAGGCAGCGCTCTCCGCGTCCCAGATGGCGCGGGTCGAGAACGCGGCGATCGCCGATACCGACACGGGCCGCCGCGACCCGGTGGCCGAGGAGTTCGACATTCCCGGCCGCTACGCCGACTACCGCGAGTTGCTGAGCGACGGCCGCGTCGACGCCGTCTATCTCGGCGTCCCTCCCGACATCCGCACGCCGATGGTCCTCGACAGCCTCGCCGCGGGCAAGCACGTCCTGGTGCAGAAGCCGCACGCGACGCGGGCAGGCGAGATCCTCGATATGGAGGCGGCCTCGCAACGGGCCGGCAGGGTCGTCCAGTTCTGCTACTACCTGCGCCACTATCCCCACAACCGCGCCGTGCGCCTCGCGGTGGCCGCGGGAATGATCGGCGAGCCCTACCACGGCCGCTACTTCAGCAAGAACGCGAGCCCGCCGGGAACGATCACCGGGGCCAACCGCTGGCTGCACGTGTACGGGCAGAAGGGGGGCGTGCTCGCCCAGCACATGTCGCACGATCTCAACCTGCTCTGGTGGTGGATGGGCTGTCCTCAACCGCAGTGGGCATTCGCCGCCAAGCACCACCTGCACCCCCTGTACGACGGCCCGGAAGGCCCCTCGGAAGACTACTTCAGCGGCCTCCTCGGCTTCGCCGGCGGCAGGACGATCCAGATCGACTGCAGCAACTCCAGCCACAGCGACTCGCCGCGGATCTGCGAGCTGCACGGCACCGAGGGGGCCATCGCCGGCAATGCCCGCTGCGGCCTGGGCGGCACCCCCGGTTCGCCGCCGAACGAGGCGGTCTTCCGTCGAACCGGGGAGGGGTACCGGCGCGAGGAGATCCCGCAGAAATCCGATATCGAGCAGACCGAGGCGCCCGAGGGGGCGTCGCCGTTCTACCACGAGATCGAGCGCTTCGCCCTGGCAGTTGCCGGCGAAACCGTGCCGGAGGTCTCGGCAGCGGAGGCGCACCTGTTCATGAAGATCCTCGACGCCCTCTACGGCAGCGCCGAAACCGGGAGGAAGATCGAGATCCGTTGAAAACCACCATTACCGGGAGAAAAACGAGATGAACATCAGACCCAACCGGATCAAGCAGAAGCTCGCCGACGGGGGCGTCGCCTGCATCGTCAGCGGCATCTCCGACCCCGACGGCATCGACGCCTTCGGCCCCAACGGCTTCGACGGCGTCTGGCTCGAGGGGGAACACGGCTCCGCCGACGCCTCCCGGCTCGGCGACCTGACGCGCGCCTGCGACATCTGGGGGATGACCTCGGTGGTGCGCGTCAACAGGAACGACCAGGCGCTGATCTACCGCACCCTGGATTGCGGCGCCACCGGCATATGCGTACCCCACGTCGACACCAGGGAGGAGGCGCAGAACGTCGTCGACGGCGGCAAGTTCGCGCCGGCCGGCAAGCGCGGCATGTACACCAGTCGTCAGGGATTCGGGGTCGAGAACTTCTTCGAGAAGGCCAACGAACAGTCGCTGCTCATCGTGCTGATCGAGGACATCAAGGCGATCGGGAATCTCGACGAGATCCTCACGGTCGATCACATCGACGTCTTCTTCGTAGCCCCCACGGACCTCGCCCAGTCGATGGGGCATAACGCCGACACCGCGCATCCGGAGGTCCAGGATACGATCACCGACGCCCTCGCGCGCATCAACGCCGCCGGGCGGGTCGCCGGCTTCACCACCTCCAACGACCAGGTGGAGGACTACGTCGGCCGCGGCGCGCGGGTGGTCCTGACCTCGGTGGGCGCCTGGCTGGCGGCCGGTGCCAGGGATTTCATCGCGCGCGCCGAGTCCGCTCTATAGTGTCCGGATCGAGACGCCCTGCAGATCGGACGATCAGGGAATGAACAATGGTATGGACCGCGCTCCCTTGCAGGTCCGCCGCGATCCATTTTCAAGAAAGCAATGGAACAATGAAGAGCTTGCTCACAGTCGCCATGGCGACATCTGCCGTACTGATGCAAACCCGACCCCGGCAGCCCTCAAGTACGGACCGCGTGTATCCCTTAACGGAACTTTCCGACGAGGACGTTGCGCGACTGGATCTCAGGGATGGGACGGTATTCGACTGGCTGGATCCGCCCTATGCGGATGGCGGGGAAGGCTGCGTGAGCGAGCAGCCGGCAATCTGTGCAGTCGAGTTTATGAACCTGTCTCAAAATCGAGAATGAGCCCATATATTTTGGTCAGTTTACTGTGGAAATGACGAGGATCCGTTCTGCTTAGACCGTTTTGAGACAGGTTTCCACGCTCTGCCCATGGAATCTGACCGACGAACAGTGGATTCTGATAACTTCGCAGACAATTTGAGATAGGATCAGCGCACCAGAGCGAGTTTCCGCGCCACCGACAAACTCCCCATCCTCAGCTGGTACAGGTACACCCCCGAAGCAACTTCGCCGCCCTCGTCATCCCGGCCGTGCCAGCGCACAGTATGCGTTCCCCCGGGGTGGAGCCCGCTGGCCAGCGTCGCGACTCGTTGCCCGGCCATACTGTAGATGGACAGGTCCATGTCGACAGCCCCGGGCAGGGTAAACCGGATGGCGGCGCTGCCGTTGAAGGGGTTGGGGAAACTTGCGGACAAGGCCAAGAGGGCGGGATGGCCCAGGGGGGATGGGGCAACGGCCGTATCGGGCTCTTTCAAGAGCAATAAATCATCGGCCGCCACATCGGCCACCCGGCGCGCCTCGGCCATAAAGTAGTCGTCGAGATAGCTGAGCCGCTCGTCCAACCATCGTTTGAGATAGGCGACCTCCTCGGCGTAGGTCTGGCCGATGAAATCGTTGGGCAAGATGTACTGGCCCAGAACGGGCCAGCGCTCAAAGTTGCGCGCCTGGGCCTCTTGCAGGCTTCGGGCCAGGCTGTCTACGTGGGCCGTCAGTCTGTCTCCTCGCAAAGCCCCTCTCCGATGAGTGTGCCAACGCTCCTTCAGCGTATCGAGGAAGGCCTCGTCCTGGAGCAGGCGCCGCCACCAGAACCAGAAGGGAACGGAAAACCAGGTGGCCGCGTTGGCGATTTGCAAGCGGTGGGTCGTGGGCCTTTGCAGCTCCAGGCTGGGATGGACGTTGTAGTTGACATTGCCCAGGGCCAGGTTGAAATCCCACACAGGCCCCATCGTCAGCTTGCCGCCGGCGCTGTCCCTGTCCTTGTCCTTGTGCATGAACAGGCTCAGACGGTAGGCGTCAACGTTTTTGACCACCTCGTTGACAATGAGATAGTCGGCAAAGGATGCCGCATCGATAAAGCGGTCATAGTCCCCCCGGGAGTGGGCCAGGGCGGTCTCCAGGCTGTCGATGTAGGTGCGGATATAGGCTTCCTGCTCCGGTTTTATGTCGTCCGCGGACGGGTAGTAGAACTGGTAGAACAGGCGGTTTTCCCTGAAGGCGTAGGATGAGTACCAGCCGCGGTCGACTCCCTCGACATAGCGGTCGACCCGGATGATATAGCCGCCTGTCAGATCGTCGCCGGCCAGCTCGTCGGGATCGAGCCGGGCGATGGCGACCCGGTTGCGGTCGCGCTTGATCTTTTCCAGCAGCACGTACACCCCCCGGTAATCGCGGTTGACGACCAGTTCGCAGAAGCGGCTGCGGCTGGCGTAGGCCCCCATCTGTGCGGCCATCCAGTAGACCAGGGCATTGCGCAGGAGCGATTTGTCGCTGTAGGGGCCGTAGAGGATCCAGTCGTTCTCCACCGGCAGCCCCAGGAGGGAGACGTTGCGGTTTTCGCCGTCGGGCTGCCGCGTTTCAAGGGAGTAGGATTTCTTGGGAAACCCCTGGGTGCTGGCGCCCCGCGTCTCTATGGCGATGGGCCCCTCACTGCCGTCAAAGGGGTCGCCCAGGCTGTTGCGCCGCCCGGGACCGTTGTCGATCAGTCCCATCCAGGCGTCGATCTTGGGCTCGTCGGGAATGGTCTGGCCGCGGGTGTCGATGACGACAATGGGCAGGTTGGAGGAGGTGAAGTCGACGGCGTGGACGGCCGTCGGCAGCAGGGCGAGCAGCGAGAACGGAGCGGAACGGGGACACGGGAGCTTTCGGGAAGCGGTTTCGAAAAAACCTTTGGCCAATGCCAACAGTGCCATGAGCCTGGGGCGCCGCCCTACTTCGCCAGGACCATTTTCCGGGTCTGCTGCAGGGGGGGAAGGCCAGTCCCATCGTCGAGGCGGAGCCGGTAGAAATAGACGCCGCCCGACCAGGGACCGGCATTCAGGGCGAGGCCGTACCGGCCCGCGGCCTGGGGCTCGTCGTCAACGAGATCGACCACTTTCTGGCCCAGCAGATTGAAGACGCTAAGGCTGACCCGGCCCGCACGGGGCAGGGTGTACTCGATGCGGGTGAAGGGGTTGAAGGGATTGGGAAAATTCTGCGCCAGGGCGAACCGGCGCGGCGACCCGGCGACAGCGGCCGCATTGAGCACCGCGCTCACCGAGTCATCGTTGGGGCGTCCGGGGCTGCCCCCTAACTGGTGAGAGGCGCCCCAGTTCTCCGGTCGCGCATTGTCCAGGCGGGGGGCCAGCAAGCGCAGGCTGAAGCCCTGAGCCGCGGCCACCGGCCAGGGGGCAATCTCCCTGTAGGCCAGGCTGTCGGCCACTTCGCCCGAGGGGAAGTACAGGCGGACCTGGTCGTTGCGGCCGAAGCCAAAGGGGATCTCGCCCACCAGGTTGTCCACCTCCGGGTGGTGGGCGCTGAAGGCGGCGGTGTCGGCGCTTACCACCCAGTACCCGCCCGCGGGGATGAGTGTGCCCGGGGGCAGCGTGAAAACGTGGTCGTCGTCGTCGTCCTTGAGCAGCCAGCCGGACAGGTCCTGGTCGCTGTCGAGCAGGTTGTACAGCTCAATCCAGTCGCCGGTATCCAGGCTGTCCGGCGCCGAGTACATCACCTCGTTGATCACCACGCCAACCGGCTCCAAGGCGGTGGGATCGCCCCGGCCCAGGGGCACCCCGTGCCGGCCGGCGGCAATGCCGGGGGAATCGGGCCGCAGATAGAAACGGGCATCGAAGCGCGGTATCCCGGCGATATTGCCGTTGCGCCCGTCGTATTCGGGGTCGTTGGTCAGCGAATGCGAGATGTCGAGGGCCCCGGCCAGGGGACCGTCGAGGATGTGGACGAAGTTGAGGATATTGTCGGCGTTGTCGTAGAGCACGGTATTGGTCACGGTCATGCGGTCCTTATAGGTCCAGACGTCCCAGTCGTAGTCGTCGCCAATGCGCAGGCCCACATTATTGCCCACGGCCACCGAGTGATCGATGAAAACGTGCGGCCCGCTGTCGAATTCTCGTTCTGTGTACCCGGCTTCAAAGCCCTGGTCGTTGTTGAGGACCAGGGTATTGAAAATGCGCAGAGTATCCCCTCCAGAGGCGGCAATCCCCTCGTGGGCAAAGTCCTCGATCCAGCAGTTTGACACCTGCAGGCGGGCGCCGCGGTGGTCGATGCCGTCGTCCTTGCCGGTGACAAAGTAGCAGTTGTCGATTACCGAGTACTGGGGGAAGCGAGCGCTGACTAAATCGATGTGCAGGCCGTCGGTGTCGATGTCGCGCTCGTACAGGCCGTCGTCGTTGGGCAGGTTCATGAAATGGCTGTCGCGGTAGGACAGCAGGGTCAGGAGAAATTCGCCGCCGTGGTGAACGAAGGAGGAGACGGAGTTGGAGATCGAGGCGACGGAATTGGAGGTGCCGAAGACCTTGCCCGGGGAGTTGAGGTAGAAGCACTGGTCGAAATGGAAGGTGGAATTGACCTTGCCGAAAAAGATGTGCTGCCGGCCGGTGTGCCACAGCCCTCGGGTGTCGTCGCCGCCGCCGTTGAGCACCATGCAGTACTGGAAGTCGGCCTCGGCCTCGGTGAATTCCATCCCCCCCCAGGGCTCGGGCCAGTCGGCCGCGGTGAGGACCACCGGGGCCGCGGCCGTGCCCCGGACCGAGACGCGGCCGTCGATGATGAAGTTGACCCGCGCCCCCACGGCGACCCAGGCGCCCGCCTCCAGGATGAGATGGGTGTCTTCCGGGACCGCGATATCGCCGCTGACCAGATGATCGACCGCCGCGTCCCAGATCACCTCGCCGGCGGGCAAGCTGCCGGCCTGGACCTGCACCGGGCGAGTCGACAGCGCTATATCCCTGGAAGCGGTCGCCACGGCCTCGTTTTCCACCTCGAGGGTGAAACCGCTTTCTCCCATCCGCGCCACGCCCGTTCCGGCGCCGCGTTTGATGGCGATGACGGTATCGGCGCGCGCGCCTGAAAAACGGACCTGCATCGGGGTCTGCTCAGTCGGCTCAATACTGCCGTCCGGGTTGCGCAGGCGCACGACAAAGGGAAAATGCCGGCCCGCGGGGACGCTTTGCGGGGCGATGAGCTCCGCGGCGATGACGGGCTCCTCCCCGGGGGTGAAGAAGGCTTTGAGGACGCGGTCCCCGGTCGGAGTCAAGGTGACGGCGGGACGGGCCGGTAGTCGCGGATCGGACCAACCGGCAAAGCGGTGTCCCGGCGCCGCGCGGGCCCGCACCGGCAGCGGAATATTGCGGAAGTACACCCCCGACCAGGGGAACTCGCCCGGTCGTGCGGTATTTACCTGCACCTCCCCTTCCCCTTCGACATCGACAGTCAATTGAACCTGCCCTTCGAGCTGGAAGAACTCCTCCATTTGCCGGCGCACGGCCCGGGGGCGTTGGGCGGCAAAGGTGCGGAGGAGTTCGACGTTCTCCTCCCACTTCTCCACGGTGTTGCCCCAGCGGTCGATTTCCCCCGGGATTTCCGGCTCTATGATCCGCGCCAGCGAATCGACGAGGCTTAGGACTTCCGGGCCCGAAAAGGTGGTATTGAACAGATCGGCAAAGCGGTTGATGTACTTGATCCGGAAGGATTCGTTGTCGAGCAGGCGCTTGGTGAGGCAGGCTGTCCAGTTCGCGGTTGAGCGGGTTGAACAAGGTCGTGAAGCCGTCCCAGTCGACATTGTCAAAGGTTCGGTCCGCGTCCCAGATCGTCCACTGCCATCTGCCGTCCGCCTCCTTTTCCCTGAATGCCCATACCCCGTACGCCCAATTGCGGTAGTGAATGGCGTGTACCAGAGCCTGCAGGTCGATGAAGTTGTCGAGGTCGAGCAGGCGTCCGGCCGCGGCGAGCTCGTCGTCGACAAGGCTGTGGCCGGCGAAGAAGCGGATCATCTCGTCCCCACTTCTCCTTGTCGCCGTGGACCAGCTCGGTCGAGTCCCAGCGGGTGCGCACCAGGTCGACGTCGTCCGTACCCGAGATGGTCCTGGACAAAATCCTCGTCGATATTCTGCTTGAGGTCGTAAATGCCGGTGAAACCGGCATTGAGGTAGAGCACGGCAAAGCGGCTCTGCGGGGTCAGGCCGCCGATGCGGCCCCACATTTCCGCGGCCAGTGGGTCGTGCAGCAGGGTGCCCCCGCGGTTGGTCGATTTTTCGGTCGGTTCCAGACTGTCGTCATAGCCCGAGCGCAGGACCAGACGGTTGAACTGGTCTACGCGGTCCCTGGGGTACAGAGAGTACTCCAGGTCGGCGGCGCCGTAACCGCCGCGGAAAAAGGCGCGAAAGGATTTCTTCCGGTACTCCTTCGGTCCGGTATTGCCCTGCAGGCGCAGGCCGGCCGGCACTTGGAATCCGAGTCGTCCCCCCTCGAAAAAGGCCAGCTCGACAAAGCGCTCCCAGGCGCGTCCGGGCTGGTCGTTTGTGAGGATTCCCCTGTCGGGGTCGTGCAGATTGGCCGGATCGGTGAGCACGGTCAGGATCGGCAGGGTGTGGCGGACGTCGACCAGAAAGACCCGGGCGACCACAGCGCTCGGCAAGGCGCCTTCGGCAAAGGAACGGGCCTTGAGCACGGTCGTCAGGGCGATCTCAATCGGTTTTTCATAGCGGGCCGAGGACGCGGTCGGATCGGATCCGTCCAGGGTATAGCGCACCAGATCTCCCGGGCGCGCGGCCAGCACGGAGACGGCCGGGCCGTCGTCGAACAGGCCGCTTTCCGCCTCGATGACAGGGGGCGGAACAAAGGTTTCCCAACCTCTGCCGTTGGCGTCCCCCGGGGTGGGCTCGGGGAAATAGACCCACGGGCGGATGCGGCCGGAGGGACGGCCGTAGGAAACATCGCGCAACTGGACGGGGAAGGAGACGCTGTCCACAAGGGTGGCGCCGTCCGGGGCGATCAGGACGACGAGCTCTCCGTTCTTACTGAGGCGGAAAGGGAGGTGGTCGGCTCCAGCGGAAGGCTCGCCGTCGGCGTACAGGAGGAGGTAGCCCCGGGGCGGTACAGTGGTTCGGTCGGCATGGCCGGCCGGGATCCGCCAGGGGGTTTTGTCGGGCCAGTCGTCGATCATGGAATAACGGGCCAGATCGACCGCGGCGTCCCCGGAGTTGTAGATTTCAATCCAATCCTCGTACTGGCCCCGGGCGTCGGCGTGGGCAGTCACGTTCAAGGCCAGGAGTTCGTTGAGGAAAAGGTCGGATCGGGCCGGACCCGGGAGCGACAGGATGAGAAGGATTAGGAGCCGGTTGAAGAGCAGGTTTCGCGCTGCCTCCATCCGGGCTGCGGGCCCAATCCGGTGTCGCCTGCCTGTGCGTCGCACGCAGACAGGCGCTACCTCAACGAATCTCTCCGATTCCATTCGGTCGCGCGCTGAAGTGCCGGGACGGCAGTGGATCTTTTGTGGGAGAGTTGACAGTGACGAATGACGGGACACTGTCTCAAAATCGGGAATACGAAAATATAGCTGATCGTGAAAGAAACGTGCCAACTGAACGGAGCCGCGGCCCCCTTCTGGCGATCCTGATCCTCGCCCTGGTCCTGCGCGCCGGCTTCGGCCTGACTCGCTGCGATCTGTCCGCGTCCACTGACGAGCGCCATTGGGACAGCTTGGCCCGCAGCTTCTGGCTGGCGGGCCTGCTGCATCCTGACGGCAAGCCCTACCGGCCGCCGCTCTATCCCCTGCTGCTGGCCGGGGTCTACCAACTGCACGGCCACGATGCGGCCGCCGCCCGCCTGTGGCAGGCCCTTCTGGGCACCGCCACCTGCGCCCTGCTCTACGGCTGCGGCCGGCGCCTGGGCGGGACCCAAACCGGGCTGGTCGCCGCGGCCCTGGCCGCCTTGTACCCCCTCTTCATCTTCTTTACCGGCGCCCTGATGAGCGAGACCTTGCTGGTTTTCCTCATCACCGCGGTGCTGTGGGCCACCCTGCGCTGGGGCGAGGCTCCCAGGCCAGCTGGCGCGGCGTTAATCGGCCTCCTCCTCGGCTTGGGCGCCCTGTGCAAAGCCGTGGTCCTGGCCTGGGCGCCTCTGCTTTTGTGGGACGCCTGGCGCAGGTGCAAAAGGAGCGGCCATCCAGGAGCCCTGCACACAGGCCTGATCGCCGCTGCCGCGGTCCTCGTCATCGCTCCGTGGACCTGGCGCAATGCCCTTCTCGAAGGCCGCTTCATTCCCGTTTCGTCCAACATCGGCATCAACCTGTTCATCGGCCACGAACCGGAAGCAACCGGTCTTTACCGAGAGGGGACCGACTACCGGGCCCTGTTCGCGGAATTTACCGCGGCGGCCGCTCACCCCTTCGACAAGGAGCTTCTGGGCACCCGCCTGGTGTTGCAGGGCTGCCTGGCCGATCCACTGCGCTGCCTGGGGCTGGCCCTGCTGAAAACCGCCCACTTCTGGAACCCGATGGCAGTAGGGGAATCCCCCCTGCGCCAGGCCGTTTCCCTGCTCTCCTGCGGCCCGGTGCTGATCCTGGGGCTGTGGGGCCTCAGCCGCCTGGCCGGCCAGCCCGCCTTCTGGCTCATCGCTTCGCTGGCGCTGAGCATGACGGCCATCCACGCCCTGTTCTTCGCCCACATCCGCTTCCGCCTGCCCCTCGACGCCGCCTTCATGCTGCCGGCCGCCCAGGTGCTGGTGGGTTGGTGGCGCGCCCGGGGGTCCTCGTGACGGCCTCGGCGTCCGCCTCTTCCAACCGGGCAACCGCCTCCTGCTGATTCGAACCTGTCCCGAAATCGGGAATGAGCCCCTATAACCTGATCGGTTTACTGTGAAAATGACGAGGATCGGGTTCTGCTCAGACCGTTTTGAGCCAGGTTTCCAAGCTCTGCCCCTGAAATCTGACCGACGAAGGAAAGAGTGGGTTCTGATACGGCTCAGATAATTTGAGACAGGTTCATGTCACTGCTTTCAACCGCTTCGTCTGGGAAATCCGGAAGAAAGCGAGGTTTCCGACCTTTTCCCGGGGAAGTTCATTCGCTTCGGAATGGTCCTTGGAGATATCGAACCCAGCATATATAACGAGCCGAAAAGCGCGTACGCCCTTTCTCCTACTGCTTTTACCCAGGAAAAGTGGGATTCAAGCACCTGGTCCGGAGGACTGCTTGTCGGGGCAGGCGGGAGTATGGAAGACACCGCCGCAAGGGACGTGACCTGGGGAAGAATCAAGGCCTCCCTGGAGTTGGAGTAGCCTGGCTGTCATTGCAGGGCCGCCCAATTTCGTTTGCGGCCGAGAAACCCCGGCGCATGTTGGGACCAACCACCAGCCGCCCGCGGAAAAGGAGTTCCCGTATGCGAGCGCTGGCGTCAGGAATTGCAATTCCCCTGCTGGTGACGGCCCATCTTTCGGAGGCACAGCTTCAGGACCGGGTGTATCCGTTCATCGAGCTGACCGACGAGATGCGGGCCCGCATCGACCTCAAGGACGGTCAGGTCGAGGACTGGCCGGACGCCCTCGGGGAGCCGACGTTGACGCCCCTCGATTTCGCCGGCCTTCCAGGGGAATCATACGACCCATCGTCATTCGACTTCCGCGTCTGGCTCGCCTGGCACGATGCCGGCGACCATCTGTTCGTGGCCGCGGAGTTCGTCCACGATTTCCACGAAAACCCGTACGAACGCGACGAGGGTTTTTCATTGCCCTTCGGCGATGGGGCCTTGTGGTTTTCCGTGGACGGCGACATGGATGCCGATGGGGTGCTCGCAAACGACCCCGAACATCCCGGGGGGGACCGCTGGACATGAAGGAAGCACAGCTTTACGCCGCCTTTGCAAGGACCTACCTCAATGACAGCAACGCAACCCTGTTCATCATGAGCGCCTCCGCGCCCTGGGTTCACCAGGTACCCTACGCCGACGGCGGCGGCGGCATAGTCGACAGCCAGCCGATCTTTTCTGTTCTCGAATTTTACGTAACGCCGTTCGATCGGTTCCTCTGGGCCGATCCGAAGGAATCCGTAATCTCGGACCTCTACCCAGGCAAGGAGATCCTGTTTTCGCTCTTGATAGCAGACGCCGACCCGGACCGCGAGGATATCACATTCGGTTTGTTCGGACAGAGAGAGGATGAGACCTTCGATCCGTCGCCGTCCGAGGTGAGGGCCAGAGGCGTTCTTGTGAAGAGCCCTGACGACAACACTGTTGCGGAAACCGTTTCCTGGGGCCGCATCAAGTCCGGCCTTGCCGAATGAGATACCACGGTGTCCGAGGCGGATCACCCTGGCAGTCCGGGAACCGTAACGAACCCTCCAGATCCCCGGTCGGAGCGAAAGACAACCTACAACACCGGCACCAGCTCCAGGGCCTGCCCGCCGTCGGCGTTGGCCGCTTCCAGGGCGTCGCGCGATCCCAGCACCGCTATGCGGCCGCTCTGCCTCACCCGTTCGAGCACGTCGGCGAAGTCCCGGAACTCCGCGGCCGTGGTCGCCAGCACCGCATCCCGCATGCGCTGGCGAAACCCGTCATCCATGCCGGTGAGCTCCCTCACCATCGAGGTGTAGCCCTTGGCGTCGGGAAGCTGGTAGGCGTCGAAGTCGCCGATCGTCCCGATGATCGCCTTGGTCAACTCCTCCCAGGAGAGATCGACCTCGCGCAGGAAGCGCCCCGAGTCGTCGAAGTTGGCGAGGGTCTCCCGGAGGTTGGGGTCGCGGTACGAAGCGAAGGCGAGGATCCCCGAGAAGTGATCGAATGAGCAGAAGGCCCCGTAGGCGCCGCCCTGGACGCGGACGCGGTCCCACAGCCAGGTGTTGCGGAGATAGCGCGTGATCACGGCGACCGAGCCGTGCAGCTCGTACCCGAGCTCGTATAGGTTCGCGGCCTTGCCGACGTAGTTGACCTGCGCCGGGATCACCAGCCCCTCGCACTTGCTGTCGTAGCCCGGTTCCCACGCCGCCTCTTCCGCGGGAGCTTCCGGCAGCGCCTCGACCAGCCCGGCGAGCTGCCTCTCGAACCCGGGGCGGTCGGCGTCCGGGAGGGTGGCGTTGCACAGCAGGGTGCGCCGGTTCACCAGCAGGCGGCGCAGCTCCTCCAGCCTGGCGAGCACCCCGGGCCAGTCGCTCTCGATATCGGCGACCAGCTGCCGCAGGAAAAAGAGATAGCTGACCCCTTCCATCTGCTCCGACACCCACGCCGCCTCGTCGAGCTGAGCCCGCAGGCGCAGGGCGACGACCCCGTGCCCCCCGGGAACCAGGCCGGCCTCCTGCTCGGCGCGCTCCTCGAGCGCCATCTGCAGGAACCGGTCCCGGTTGTCGAGGTTCACCGTGTTGAGGATGTCCCCCATGATGTCGACGAGGTCGCCGACCCGGCCGACCATTGCCTTGGCGCGCAGAAAGAACCGCGCCAGGGCATCTTCCGAGCCGCGCCTGGACGACACCAGGGTGTGCGGCCAGATACCGCCGGTGCGCGAGCCGATGCGCTGCGCGAGCTGGACGAAAGAATCCTTTTCGGTGCCCATCTCGAGCAGGGCGCGCCCGAACAGCGGCAGGTAGGGGAGCAGCCGCTGCGGCACGGTGCGTACCTCGAAGCCGACGTCCGCGTAGACGATGCCGTTTGTGAAGAGGTCGTGGAACAGGGCGGGGGCGCCGGCGACTTCCCCCCTGTCCAGAGGCAGGGTGCGGATCTCCGGTTCCAGGTCGCCCAGGGTCAGGCGCGGCAGCCTGGCGAGATCGGCAGGGTCGTCCGGTTGCTGCTGGCGCCGGGCGAGCTCTTCGGCGTCCGCGGCGATCTCCCGCAGCTGACCCGCGCTCATCCCCGCGCGCGAGCGGCTCAGCTGCTGCTCCTCCTCCTGCTCCTCGCGCCGGGCCTGCTCCTCGTCGGCGCGCAGGTAGAGCATGGTGCAGTGGCTGTTGTCGAGCAGGTGACGCCTGATCAGCTGCTCGAACCAGCCGCCGGCCTCGGCCCGCTCCCTGACCTCGGCCAGGGGCCCGGCGTAGGAGAGCGGCGCGAACGGGTCGCGGTCGTAGAGCCACGTCGTCAGCGCCCTGAGCATCAGCGCCAGGCCGCGGGGGTAGGAGCCGGTGTTGTTCTCCCGCAGACGGAACTCCGAGGTGTTGAGCGCCGCGGTCACCGTCTCCTTGGCGATGCCCTCCTCCGCCAGCGATTCCAGGGTCTTCAGGACCAACTCGACGACCCGCTCCTCGTCTTCGCCGGCGACCCCCTTCAGGCCGATCGAGAAGAAGAACTGCTGCAGCTCGGTCTCCATGCCGATACCGGAAAGATCTTCACCGAGGCCTGACTCGATCAGCGCCTTGCGCAACGGCGATGCCGGGGTCCCCAGCAGCACGTGGTCCAGAATCTGCAACCCGAGACCGGTCACCGGATCGATTTCCTCGTGCATAAGCCAGTTGACGGTGACCATGCTCCTGGCGCGGCCGTCCCCGCCCCCTTCCTCACCCGCGGCGTAGGTGCGCTCGACCCGCCGCGGCCCGGCGAACGGGGGCTGCCAGGCGACCGCCGACCTGATCTCGGCCGCCTCGTATTCGCCCAGGTACTCCTCGAGCAGCTCGAAGCGGCGCTCGACCGGGTCGTCTCCGTAGAAGTAGATGCGCGCGTTGGCCGGGTGGTAGAAGTCGCGGTGGAAGCTCTCGAACTGCTCGTAGGTCAGGCCCGGTATCTCGCGCGGGTGGCCGCCGGAATCGACGCCGTAGGTGTTGTCGGGGAACAGCGAGTGCTGCACGTACTCCGCCATCACCCGGTCGGGGGAGGAGTTCGCCCCCTTCATCTCGTTGAACACAACCCCCTTGAACACCAGGGGGCCGCTGGCCTCCTCGAGCTCGTAATGCCAGCCCTCCTGCTGCAGGACCTGCGGCGTCAGACGGGGGTGGAAGACCGCGTCGAGGTAGACGTCGATGAGGTTGTAGAAATCCTGGAGGTTCTGGCTGGCGACGGGATAGCAGGTCTTGTCGGGGTAGGTGAAGGCGTTGAGGAAGGTCTTCAGCGAACCTTTGAGGAGCTCGACGAACGGCTCCTTGACCGGGTACTTGCGCGAGCCGCACAGCACCGAGTGCTCGAGGATGTGGGCCACGCCGGTCGAATCCTCGGGCGGGGTCCGGAAGGTTATGCCGAAGACCTTGTTCTCGTCGTCGTTCGAAAGCGACAGCAGCTCCGCGCCGGTGCGGTGGCGGTAGAGGCGGCCGCGGGTGTCGAGCTCGGCGATGTCGCGCTCGGCGATCAGTTCGAAGTCATGGCTCATGGTCGTGCGGTCCCGTTGGTCTTGTGTGAGTGGTGAGAGAGTTGTGAATCGGGGTTGCCCGGCGCCACACCCTAACCCCCCCGGCCGCCGGCTTGCACCCGGCCCTTCATCCCCTTCGGCCGGGGCAGATCTTGCCCAGCACCGCGGCGCGCGACGCCCCGGTCGCCGCCGGCAGGTTGCCGCTGTTGCCGGCCAGCGTCTCGTTGGCGAGCACCGCAAAGGCGAGGGCTTCCTTGGCGTCCGCCGGCACCCCGAGTTCGTCCGTGGGCGCCACGCGAAGATCGGGCAGCCCGCGCGCGATCTGCTGCATCAGGCACCGGTTGTGCACGCCGCCGCCGCTGACCCAGAGCTCCTCCATCCTGGCGCCGGCCAGGGCGAAACGGCCGATCCCCTGAACGATTGCGCCCGCGGTGAACGCCGTCAGGGTGGCGATCAGGGCGTCTCCCCCTAGCCCGCTTCCAGCCATCACCTCGAACAGGTACTCGGCGCCGAACTCCTCCCGGCCGGTCGATTTCGGCGGCGGCCGGTGCAGAAACTCGTGCCCGAGGAGGCGCGCCAGCCACTCCTCGTCGACCGCGCCCGCGGCGGCGCGGCGGCCGTCGCGGTCGAAGCGCTCGCGGCCTCCGGTCAGTAACGAGACCGCGCCGTCGACGAGCATGTTGCCGGGGCCGAGATCGAAGGCGGCGACGTCGTCGACTCCGGCCCCGGGGGGCAGTATGGTGACGTTGGCGATGCCGCCGATATTCAGCATCAGGCGCCCCCGCCCGGGATGGCCGAAGAGCAGGAGATCGACCAGCGGCACCAGCGGCGCCCCCTGGCCGCCCAGGGCGATGTCCGCGGGCCGGAAGTCGGCCACAGTGGTGATGCCGGTGCGCTGGGCGATCACCGCGGGCTCCCCGATCTGCAGGGTCGAGGGCGTGCCGGCCCCGGGGAAATGGCGCACCGTCTGCCCGTGGGAGCCGATCAGGTCGACATCGGCGGGGTCGGCGCCGGCCTTGCGGATTACCTCGAGGGCGGCCGCGGCGAGCGCCTCGCCGAGCTCGAAGTCCAGCCCCGGCAGATCGTCGACCGGCGCGTCTGGCTTGAACAGGTCGAACAGCCCCTCGCGAAGGGCTTGGGGAATGTCGCTCGTGGCGTGGGCGAGCAGCTCGAACCCGGTGGCTGGCCCCGATGCGGAGATCCGGGCCAGCACGGCGTCGATGCCGTCCACGGAAGTCCCCGTCATCTGACCGACGACGAGCCGGCTGCCCTTGGCGGCGATCTCCTCAAGAAGCTGCATGCGCTGATCCGGGGGTCTGGGTCGTGGCCGGGGCGGCGCGCGCCACCGCGGCGAACAGAATAGCGAACAGAACGGCGAAGCGGCCGTTTATCATCGAGCCGTCGGCGATGCCGAGGACCCCCATCGCCACCAGGGCGCTGAAGGCCCCGGCGGCGAAGGCGCGCTGGTCGGCAACGGCCCCTGAGTGAAACCGGTCCCAGGAAGTTCGCAGCAAGCGGAGATACAACAGCGAAAAAAGGATCAGCCCGGGCAGACCCATCTTCAACCACAGGGTCAGGAACAGGCTGTCGACGGTCCAGGAGTCCCAGGTTTCGAACCGGCCCTGGTCGGGATTGAAGCCGTAAAGCCTCACGGTCCTGCCCTGGCCGCTGCCGAGAAGCGGGCGCTCGGCAATCGCCCGCAGTACCTCGGAATAGCCGATGAGGCGCCCCAGCACCTGCACGTCGCGGGTGTAGTCGACGAAGGTGCGCGAGCGTTCGACTGCGTGCGCGGTGATGGCGGCGCCGGTGATGCGCTGGAACACAAGTGCCGAAGCGGCGAGAACGGCGACTACCGCCACCGCGAGAACCACGGCGCCCCATGCCCTGCGCGCCCCGGACGGCAGAGCGCGGTGTCTGAGCCACAAAGTCGCCGCCAGGCCGACCGCGAAGGCGAGCCACATCCCGCGCCCCACGGTAAGGACGAACGCCAGCCCGGTGGGAATGAACGCCAGCGCCGGCAGCAGGCGCCCGAAGCGCCGCGGGTCGTGGATGAAGAGGTTGGCTGTCAGCAGCATGGCCACCGGCAACACCACCCCCTGCGGGCGCGCGACGCGAAAGAAGCGCTCCCCGGCCGACAGGTCGATGGCCCCGAGAAACTCGAAGATGTAGGTCGCTCCCACCACCGGACCGACGAGCATGAGGACCGGTGCGATCAGGCGCGCCCCGTCTCGGGCCGAGAAGGCCTGGGTGGCGGCGAAGAAGGCGACGTAATAGAGGGGATAGCGGAGATTGCGGAGGATGCTCTCCTTGTCGTCGTTGCCGTAATGCACCCCCAACAGGGCCGACAGCAGGGCAGCGGCGAGAAAGGCGGCGACGAGGCCGTCGACATCCGTGGTCGTCACCCGCAGCCGGCGCGCCCAGACGACGTCGATCACCAGGAACAGCAGGGTTGCGATCAACAGCACCTCGGTCAGCTTGAACCCGAGGGGTATGCGCAGGAGCTCGAGCACCGGTCCCGGAATCACCGCGGTCGCCACGAGCAGGACGACCAGCGAGCGCCTGACCGAGAACAGCATGGCGCCGGCGGTCAGCAGGGCCGCGGCGAACAGCGGGGCGTAATGGGCAAACCAGAAAGCAGGCCCCACGGCGACGGCGCACATGAGCGCGCAGACCGCGGCGATCAGGCGGCTGTCGCGAGGGTCGACCAGGGGCCGTACGGGGACCGCGGTCACAGTGCCCCCCCTCCTCCGGGGCGCTCGGCGATCAGCAGGAAGTTCCACGCGTCTCCTTCGACGCGGTGGAGCCTGTCGAGGAGGAGGCCGGCTACCTGGATCAGCGCGTAGAGCGGCCGCGTCACCCAGGCGAGACCGATCTTCTCGAACTGCTGCAGATACTGGCAGGCGCGCGCCGCCGCGGTCACCCAGTAGCCCGCCAGGGCCCGCACGCTCGCCACCTCGAGGCCGGCGTCCCCGGCGAGCTGGCGCAGTCCGAAGCCGGTGAAGCGGAAATAGTCGCGGGGCTCCTCGTGGACTCCCCACATGTGGGGGGCGGTCACGATCAGGCAACCGCCAGGGGCCAGCACCCGCGCCATCTCCTCGACCATCCGCGCCGGCCGCGGCACGTGCTCTAGTACCTGGAAGGAGACCACGGTCTGGAAGCTGTCCTCCCGGAACGGCAGGGCGAGGGCGTCCCCCCATACATCGGGAGGAGAAGCGGCGAAGCGGCGGCGGTCGAACTCGAGATGGGTCAGGGCTTCCCCCGCGGCGGCAAGCTGGGGCGCGAACGGCCGCTCGCCGCAGCCGACGTCGAGGATGCGGCCGCGGGCGCAGCGGCTGACCGCGTCCTCGACGCAGCGCCGGTGGATGCTGTGGACCAGCCAGTTCACCGAGAAGGGTGAGCGCGGCGGCGGCTTCATGGGACGGGCTCGACCGAGCCTAGGAGCGGTCGCGGGCGGAGTGCGGGTAGTAGTCGACGACCTGCCCTTCGCCGCCGATCACGTAGCTGCCCGGGTAGCGGACCGTCGTCGGGCAGACGTGCCCGGGGACGGCGAGCAGGTAGGTCCCTATCCCGGGCAGGTCGCCGTCGCAGGCGAAGACGCCGTGCTCCTCGTTCTGCCTGGCCAGGTGGGCACCCCCCATGCCGAGCAGGCTGGCCCGGCTGGACAGCGGCGGATCTCCGGCGATCGCCTTGTACCCGAGATCGGTCGTGAAGGTCTTCTGGTCGGGGTGGCGGTCGACGACCTGGGTCAGCACCAGGGCGGCGAACCGGAAAGGGGTGTCCGGCATCCCGCCCTGGTAGCCGGCATCCCAGTAGATGCAGGCCCCGGGGGAACCGAGCATCCCCTCGGAGCGGGCGTAGAACGGATAGGAGAAGCTGCTGCCGCCGACGACGCGCCGGACCTCCATCCCCTCGGCCTCGAGCGCGGCGATGAGCTTTCCTGCCTCCTCTATGTGGCGGTTGGCCGCGGCCTCCCGCAGGGTGCGGTCGCTGAAGTGCTCGTGCCCGTCGTAGATGTGCAGGCCGCTTCCCTCGAGGTGATCCTCGCGCGCCAGGCGCCGGTACAGGGCCATCGCCGGTTCCCCGAACGCCACCCCCGTCCGGTGCTGGCCGGCGTCGAGGTCGAGCATCGCGTGCAGGGTCAGGGATTTCTCCCGCGCCACCGAGGCCAGGACATCGACGTGGCAATCGCTGCTGACTATGGCGTGGACGAGGGCGCCCGGATGTGCGGCGGTCAGCTCGGCGAGGCGCTCGACCTTGGAGCGCTGCACCAGTGGGTACGACAGGATCGCCTCCTCGGCGCCGGCCTCGAGCACCATCTGCAGCTCCCGGAGGGTCGCGCACTTGAAACCGCTGACCCCGGACTCGAGCTGCTTGCCGGCTACCGCCTGCGACTTGTGGGTCTTGACGTGCGGCATCAGCCTCGCGGCCCCGCCGGCCTCTTCCGCCATCGCCGCGATATTGTGATCCACCATGGCCTCGAACAGGACCATGGCGGGCGTTTCGATGCCGTCAGGATCGGCGATCCTGAAATCCTGGGAGTCGATCATCGCTGCTTCGGGAGGCCTTGGGATTTATCTGGGATATTGACGTAAAGCATTGAAAATTAATGCGCTCGGGAGTCAGTGGCAATCGCCGGAGGCCACGCTTTTTCCCGGTCGGACCGGTCAGACGCCGAACCCCCGGCGGTTCTCCAGCTCGTCGATCGTTCGCGGCCAGTCCTTCTTGAGCAGCTTCGAGAGCTGGCGGTCGGCGAGGATCTTTCCCCCGGTCTGGCAGCGCGGACAGTAGTTGGTCTCGTTGGCGGCGTACTCGATGCGCTGAATCGGCGTCCCGCAGACCGGACACGGCTCACCGAAACGGCCGTGGGCCGCCATTCCCGGGCGGAAGGCGGTGACCTTTTCGGGAAAACTGTCGGCGCCTTCGCGGCGGAGCCGCTCGATCCACAGCGCCAGGGTCGAGCGCGCCGCCTCGTGCAGCCGCGCGATTTCCTCTTCGCTCAGCCGGCTCGTCCACCTGACCGGGGAGAGGCGGGCGGCATGGAGGATTTCGTCGGAGTAGGCGTTGCCTATGCCGCTGAACAGGCGGGGATCGGTGAGGGAGCGCTTGAGGGTGTGGTTCTCGCTCAGCAGCGCCCCCCGGAACTCCTCCACCCCGGCGTCGAGCACCTCGATCCCCCCCGGGTCGTGGCCCGCCAGGCCGGCCTCACCCTGAACGACGTGCAGGGAGGCGCGCTTCTTCGACCCCGCCTCGGTCACCATCAGAACCCCTTGGTCGAAATGGAACGCCGCCAGGTCGATCCTGCCCCTCGGTTTCGAACCGGGCTTCCTCCAGTGGTAGCGGCCGGCGATCATCAGGTGGAAGACGAGGAACAGCTCCCCCTCCAGCTCCCAGACGATCCTCTTGCCGATGCGGCGGAACCCGCGCACCTCCCTGCCGTCGGCGGCCTCGAGCCCCGGGTCGAAGGAACGCACGAAGAACGGGCTCCTCAGCTCGGTCCCGGCGATGGTCCTGCCGCCGATGTCGCGGCCGAGGGCGTCGATGTAGAGGGCGACGTCCGGCAGCTCAGGCATTGCCCCGGTTCTTTCTGCCGACGTGGAGGAAATGCAGGGTGGCCCCCAGCAGGTCGGGGAGCTCGCAGGTTCTGCGCAGAATGTCGAACCAGGCCTGTTTGTCCCGCTCTTCCGCCAGGACCTTCTCCTGGCGGACCTGGAAGAATGCCCCGACTCCCTCGAGGTTGCGCATGCGCAGGGTCTCGAAGCCCCCTGCTTCCATCATGGCCCTCGCCTCCTGCGGCCAGCAGCGGAAGTGGTCGGTCATCGAGGTGATGCCGCTCGCGGCCCGGACCAGGCCCCGGTCGAGCAGGTCGTCGAGGAAGGCGGCGTCGTGCAGCAGGGAAGGGTCGTGCGTGAGCATGCGCGAGAACACCGGGTAGCGGCTGATGAACGAGGCGACGGCGATTCCACCCGGCTTGAGGACGCGGCAGGTTTCGGCGATCGCCCGGCGGCGTTCTTCCTCCTCCAGCAGGTGGTAGAGCGGCCCCATCAGCAGGGCGGCGTCGAACTGCTCCTCCCGGGATCCAGCTCAGGTCGGTGGCGCAGGATTTCCAGGTGAACTGCACGCGGCCGCGGTGGGCTTCGCCGATGCGGCTGTTGAACAGCGCCAGGCAGCTCCCCGAGAGATCGACCAGGCCGACCTCGCACCCCCGCCGCTTCAGCAGGTACTCCGAGTAGCGGCCCGGCCCCGCCCCGATGTCGACGACCTTCGAGCCCTCGGCGACGTACTCGTCGATCAGCTCGACCGTCAGCTCCCACTCCGCTTCATGCAGTGGAGACAGCAGCAACCGACCGTACTCGCGTTGCGCCCCGTCGTCGTAGGAGCGGGTGATGAGCTCCCTTTCCGTCATGGCAGTGGGGCGAAGCGCTTGCCCGCTACTTCTTTTTCTTTTTCGCGGCTTTTCGCTTCCCGGCCCTGTCCTGGTCGCCGTAGGTGTGACCGGCGAAAATAGCGCGCAGCTCCGCCGCCGACGTCGCCTTCCGCATGCGCGCCTGCTGCTCCGCTTCCTCGGCGAGCAGGGTGGCGACATTGTCGTGCACCGCCCGCAGGTGCTCGGCGGGAAATTTGCAGGCCCCGTGCTCGTCCATGTGGATGATCTCCCCCGGGCTGACGTCCATCCCCGAGATCGACACCGGCACGTTGACGGCGTGGAGCTGCATCTCCCCGTGTCCGGGGGTGACCCCGCTCAGCAGGTACTGGAACTCCATCGGCCGGATCTCCTCGACGTCGCGGGAGGGGCCGTTGGAAATCGCCCCGATACAGCCGACCGCCTTCATCGCCGTTACCATGTTGCCCCCGGCCAACCCCACCTTGCCGGCGAGCCGGCGCGGGAATTTCTGCTCGAAGGCGAGAATCGCCGGTTGCCGCGAAGCCTCGAGGGCGTCGAGCACGTCCATGAACGACAGGCGGTTGAAGTTGGGGTCGGGCATGCCGAAGACGCAGGTCACCGCGTACCCGGCGACCGCTCCCAGCTCGGGATACATGCAGCGGATGCGCTGATCGGTGTACCAGTTCTCCGTCCAGGGATGGTACAAGCCGAGGCAGAGCGGGTTGTTCGGGTAGGTGGCGACGACGTTGGTGATCGAGGGGGTGTCGAACCTGCGGAGCTTCTCGAGCAGGTCGCGGTCGGGCGTTTCGGCCATGGATTTGCGGCTCCGTTGATCGGGATGAGAGGCGGAAGGTCTCCAACCTATCCCATGGGGCCGCGGCGGGCAATCTGAGCCGGGACTGCGGAAACCGGGCCTGCTACTTCGGAATCCCCAGCTGCTCGCGGTAGGTCTCGTCGCCGTTGCTTTGCAGCTCCCAGTAGGGGACGCGGAGGGTGCGCATCAGCTGCCCCGAGCTGCCGCCCGAGTCCCGCCACGCCAGTATGCGGCGGGGGGCGGCCTGCTCGACCCAGACCACCGTCTGCCCGTGGCCGTACCCCCAGGTCCAGCGCACCGCGGCCGCAGGAATCCCGCCTGCCTCGATCTCCTCGACTGCGCCCTTGGTCAGGGTGGCGTGCACCAGCTCTCGCGGCGCCTCGCGCGCCCGGACCTTCCACAGACCCGGCAGCAGCCGGAGCTGGCGCGCCTCCCCGGTCTTCATCCACTCCCCCTTCAGCTCGCGGATGCGGATCAGCAGGTTGTCCTCGCTTCCGAAATCCGCCGGCGTTTGCAGGCTCCACTGCTGGCGGCCCTCGCGCTCGAAGTAGCTGTTGAGGTCCCCCCGCAGGGAATCCGGTGCGACGCGCACTTCCTCGAACACGTGCCCGCACCACTCCTGCGAGCTCAGGCTGACCTTCCACAGCTCGAACGGCTCCGCCCCGGTACGCGGCTCCACGGCGCTGAATACCGACGTCATCACCGAGTAGTCGTAGATACCGGTCGTGAACTTCAGCACGTTGTTGAGCTTGAGGACGTATACGCGGTCGGCCGCGGGAGCCGGAGACTCCACCTTGATCCCGGTGCCGGCGTGCAGGTCTTCGGTGACGAAGATCAGCACCCCGTACGCCTCTCTCGACTCCCCGTAGCGGGGCTGCTCGATGCGGTAACTCGAGAGCTCGGCGCGTCCGTCTCCCCAGTGGGCGTAGAAATCCTCAGCCGCAGCGGGCGACAAGGTCGCCGCCAGGGCCGCAGCGGTCGCAAGAACTCGGTTCATCCTGTCCTCTCCTGGTAACGGCCTCGGCAGCCTGTTCTCTATTCCGGAACCACCGCTCGCAAGATAGGCGCGGCGAGGGAACCCGGCACGGCAGGGACACGGCACCGGAAAACCAGACCCTCCGGAAACCAGTTCGCGCCCCCCTTCCCGCCTGGCATGCCCGGATCGATCCGCCACGCCTTCCCTCCCTTTTGAATTGCGGAAATTCCATCATGCGGGGGAGGCCACTAGCTGGTCATTGACTTTAAATTTAGCCAAGACTAAATTGTCGTCATGCTTTCATTCGCATCCCACTGGAAAAAATGGGAACGCAACCCTTCCAGGATGATGGCGGGAATCGTCGCTGTCGTCATCGCCGCGGCCTACATGGCCGGGTGCACCGATCCCCGGGTCGAAACCGGCCAGTCCCGCCCGGGCGGCCTCAAGGTGGTTGCGACCACCGGTATGATCGCCGACATGGTCGCCGAAGTCGGCGGCTCCCGGGTCGAGGTGACCGGCCTGATGGGGCCCGGCGTCGATCCCCACTACTACAAGGCCACCCGGGGGGATCTCGAACACCTTGCCGCCGCCCGCGTCATCTTCTACAACGGGCTCTTCCTCGAGGGCAAGCTCGACCAGATCTTCCGCAAGATGGCCCGCTCCGGGACGGTGGTCGCCGTCTCGAGCGCCGTTCCCGAAGAGCAGCTTCGCAAACCCGCGGAGTTCGAGGGCAACTACGACCCCCACATCTGGTTCGACGTCGACATGTGGCGCTCGGCGATCAGCGTCGTCGCCGCCACCCTGGCGAAAGCGGACCCCGGGGGAGCCTCCCTTTTCGAGGCCAACGGGGCGAGGTACGGCTCGGAGCTGGCCGAGCTCGATGACTGGGTTCGCGAGCGCCTGCAGCAGGTCCCGGCGGAACGGCGGGTGCTGGTCACCGCCCACGACGCCTTCGGCTACTTCGGCCGCGCCTACGGAATCAAGGTCGTCGGCCTGCAGGGGATCTCGACCGTTGCCGAGTACGGAGTCGCCGACGTGCGCAACCTCGTCGACCTCATCGTCGCCCGCGGCGTACCGGCGATCTTCGTCGAAAGCAGCGTGCCTGAGCGCTCGATCAACGCCGTGCGCGCAGGCTGTCTCGCCCGCGGCCACGAGGTCGTCATCGGCGGCACCCTTTATTCCGACGCCATGGGGGCGGCCGGCAGCGGGGCGGACACCTACGCCGGGATGGTGCGCTCCAACGTCGACACCATCGTCGAGGCGCTGAAGTGACGACCCCGCGCAACCCCGCGGTCCGGCTGCTGGACGGGGTCGATCCGAGCGAGATCCCGATCCAGATACACGACATGACGATCGCCTACCACCGCAAGCCGGTGCTCTGGGACGTCGACCTCGACGTGCCCGAAGGCCAGCTGGTCGGCATCATCGGCCCAAACGGAGCCGGCAAGAGCACGATGATCACGGCGATCATGGACCTGCTTCCCAAGGCCTCGGGCTGGGTGCGCATCTACGGCAAGCCGTACGAGCGCATGCGCAGGTCGGTCGGGTACGTGCCGCAGCGGGAGTCCGTCGACTGGGACTTCCCGATCAGTGCGCTGGAGGTGGTGACCATGGGACGCTACGGCCGCCTGGGGTGGATGCGCAGGCCGCGCAGGGAGGACCGCCGCGCCGCCGAGGAGGCGCTCGACAAGGTCGGCATGGGGGATTTCGCCGGCCGCCAGATCAGCCAGCTGTCCGGCGGCCAGCAGCAGCGCGTCTTCCTGGCGCGTGCCTTGGCGCAGGACACCCGCATCTACCTGATGGACGAGCCGTTCGCCGGGGTCGACGCGACCACGGAACAGGCGATCATCGACATCCTGATGGAGCTGCGCGCTCTCGGCAGGACGATTCTCTGCGTGCATCACGACCTGCAGACCGTGACCCGCTACTTCGACTGGGTCATCATGCTCAACATGCGCGTCGTCGCCAGCGGACCCACGGCGGAGGTGTTCTCCGAAGAGAACCTCCACAAGACCTACGGCGGCCGCCTCACGGTGCTGTCGCAGGCCGCCGAGGCGGTCCAGGACTACCGCGGGTGATCCGGGGCGATGACGGGCCTCTGGGAAGTCCTCTCGCTGACCGACGCCAACGTGCGTTTCGTCCTCGCCGGCTCCCTTCTCATCGGCGCAACCGGCGGCATGCTGGGGACGTTCGCCGTCCTCCGGCGCCGCAGCCTGATGGGTGACGCCCTGGCACACGCGGCTCTTCCCGGGGTCGCCCTCGCCTTCATGATGACCGGCAGCAAGTCGCTGCCGGTGCTGATCGCAGGCGCCACCGCCACCGGGGTCGCCGGCATGCTGGTCATCCAGTTCGTCGTCCACCACACGCGCCTCAAGGCCGATTCCGCCATCGGCATCGTGCTCTCGGTCTTTTTCGGGGGGGGCATCGTCCTTCTCACCCACATCCAGCGCAGCGGCGTCGGCAACCAGAGCGGCCTCGACAAGTTCCTGTTCGGCCAGGCCGCGGCCATCGTCGAGGAGGACATCCTCGTCATGGCGGCGATGAGCCTCGCCATCATCGCCGTCCTCCTGTTGCTCTACAAGGAGTTCAAGGCCCTGATCTTCGACCCGGGCTTCCTGCAGTCCCTTGGGTTCCCGGTGCGGGCCATCGACATGGCGCTGATGGGCCTGATCGTGATGACGGTCATGGTCGGGCTGCAGGCGGTCGGAGTGGTGCTGATCGCCGCCATGCTGATCACCCCGGCCATGGCGGCCCGTTTCTGGACCGAGCGCCTGCACCGCATGGTGCTGCTTGCGGCGCTCTTCGGCGGCCTGTCGGGCATTGTCGGGACCTCCCTGAGCGCCATGGCCCCGCGCCTGCCGACAGGGCCGGTGATGGTCATGGTGGCGACCGGATTCTTCCTGTTGTCCGTCCTCTTCGGACCCCGGCGCGGCATTTTGGCGCGTCTGCGCCGGCGACGCGCCAACGAGCGCCGCGAGCGGCGTCACCATATCCTGCGGGCAGTGGTCGAGCTGCTCGAGGGGCATCCCGGGAGGCAGCGGTTTTCCATCGGCGAGGTCGCAGCGGAGTTGGGCTCGGATGCGGGACGGGCGGAGACGGAGGCGAAGCGCCTGGCGCGCGCCGGCCTCGCCGAGGTGAAAAACGACGGCATCGCGCTGACAGGGGCGGGGATGTCCGAGGCGACCTTCGTCGTCAAGTCGCACCGCCTGTGGGAACATTTCCTCGTCTACCGCGACATCCTCGCCGCCGACCACGTCGACCGGCCTGCCGACGAGGTCGAGCACCTGCTGACGCCCGAAATCATCGCCCGTCTCGAGGAGATCCTGCAGCGCGATCACGGACTCGATCCGGCCAGGGTGATCAACATCCACGAGACCGGAAGCGGCTACGGAGCCGGCGACGAAGGGAGGGCGGCCTTGTGACCGCGGTCCAGGGGGAGTGGTCCATTCTGCTGACCGCGGCGCTCGCCGCGGCTTCCTGCGCCTTAGTCGGCACCTTCCTGGTGCTGCGCCGGATGTCGCTGCTCGGCGATGCCCTGAGCCACGCGGTGCTTCCCGGGATCGCCATCGCCTTCCTTTTCTCCGGGAGCCGCGCCATCCTGCCGATGTTCGCCGGCGCCGCGGCCTTCGGGCTGGTCACCACCCTGCTCGTCGAAGTCTTCCACCGCCGCTGGCAGGTCCCGGAGGACGCCTCGATCGGCATCGTCTTCACCTCCCTGTTCGCCTTCGGCGTGGTGTTGATCTCCGCGTATGCCGGGCAGGTCGATCTCGACCAGGAGTGCGTCCTCTACGGAGAGATCGCCTACACCCCCTGGGACACCTTGGTCTGGGGGGATACCGATCTCGGTCCGCGACCCGTCTGGATCCTCGGCTCGGTCCTCCTCCTCAACCTGCTGTTCGTCGGATTTCTGTACAAGGAACTGGTGATCGCCTCGTTCGATCCGGCCATGGCCCTGTCGGTCGGCATCAACGCCACCCTCGTCCACTACCTGCTGATGGGGGCGGTGTCGGTGACCACCGTGGCGAGCTTCGAGTCCGTAGGCGCCATTCTCGTGGTCGCCCTGCTGATCGTTCCCGGCGCCGCGGCCTGCCTGTGGAGCGACCGCCTGCCGGTCGTGCTGGCAGTTGCGGTGCTGTTCGGGATCGCCGCGGCCGTGGGCGGCTACTACGCGGCCGGCATCTGGAACAGCTCGATCGCCGGTGCCATCGTGGTGCTCCTCGGCGCGGCCTTCGCCTTGTCGGTGTTCCTCGCGCCGCGGCAGGGACTGTTGGCGCGCCTCTGGCAGCGGTGCCGGCTGTCGGTCAGTATCGCCCAGGACCACCTGTTGCTCTCGATGGTGCGGGCTGCCGAGGTCGACGAGAACCGGCGCTGGCCCGCCCGGCAGCTGCGCGGTGAGGCATCGGTCAATACCCTGCTTGCCCGCCTCGCCCTGCGCCGCCTGCGCCGCCGCGCCCTGCTCCAGCAGACGGCGACCGGGCTGCGCCTGACCGAACTTGGCCGCAGCCAGGGGCTGCGGCTGCTGCGCGGCCACCGGCTGTGGGAGACCTATCTCAACGAGCTGGGGATCAGGCCCGACCACGTGCACGATCCGGCCGACATCCTCGAGCACTACATCGACGAGCGCCTGGAACGCGAGATCGACCGGCAGGTGGCCGAGCGGGCGCTCGACCCCCAGGGCAAGGAGATCCCCCCCACCCTTTGAAGCGCCGTTCGACCCGAAGGGGAGCCCGGCTCCTGTTCGGCTTCCGACAATCCATCCTCCGTCCTTTTGCCCATGCGTGAACAGGTGGTTCCGGGCCCTGCCCGGCGATTAAGACTGGCGCGCTCAGGCGCGCAAATCCAGCGGATCACAACCGCAAAAAGGCGGTTGACTAGCGCCGAGCGGGACCCCTATATTAGGCATAGCAATCATTTGTTTGCCATATCAAACAGATTGTTTGTCACACATACGGCAGGTCACCGGTTGGAAACGACAGGAATGGAATGAACGTAAACGGAAGCTCCCGAAACGGGCAGGACGCGGGGATCACCAATCTGTCGGAATGCGGTCTTCATGCCGAAGCCGAGGTGGTCGAAGCCCCCTGCAATACCTCGGTCGAGACGCGGCTCCGCGAAATCGGTCTGGTTCCCGGAGTGCGCGTTCGCGTCATTCGAAGCGGCAGCCGCATCGTCCTTCAGGTAGGAGAAGGGCGCGTCGCCATGCGCCGGAAAGACGCCTCCGCCATTCGCGTGCGCACCCTGGACCGGGCGGTTTCCTCGAGCAGGCCCGCCCATCCCGCGGCGACGTAGCTATACCCGGCCACCGCGCGGCAATCAGGAATGACCGCAGCATCACCCGGGGGCGGGCCGGCGCCCTCGATCGCCCTGATCGGCAACCCCAACACCGGCAAGACCACCCTGTTCAACGCCCTCACCGGGCTCTCGCAGCACGTCGGCAACTACCCTGGTGTGACCGTCGAGCACATGAGCGGCACCCTCTCGTTGAGCGGGGGGGCCACCGCGGAATTGATCGATCTGCCGGGAACCTACAGCCTCGCCGCTCACGCCCCGGACCAGCTCATCGCCGTCGACCTCCTTCTCGGCCAGCAGGCCGGCGCTCCCGAGGTCGATCTCGTTCTCGCCATCGTCGACGCCAGCAACCTGCGCCGCAATCTCTACCTGGTCTCGCAGCTGCTCGAGGTCGGCACTCCGATCGTCATCGCCCTCAACATGACCGACATCGCCCGGCGCCGCGGCGTCGAGGTCAACGCCAGTGTCCTGTCCGCCCGCCTCGGGGTGCCGGTCGTTCCGATCTCCGCGAGGCGGCGCCAGGGCTTGCGGGCCCTGAAACAGGCCCTGGAGGCGGTTCTGAACACCGCGGAGCAACCGCACCCGAACCTGCCGGAGTTCCCCGAGCTCCTGAGCGAGCAGGCACAGGCGCTCGCGGGGCTCCCCGTGGCCGCGGGTGGCCGCGAGCGCTCCCTGTCCCGGGTCGAGGCGTTTCGCGCCCTCGTCGACGCGGGCGGGGTCATCGAACAGCGCCTCGGCGCCTCACTGGGAGGAGGCATCAACACCCGTCTGGAACGAATGAGAGGCGAGGTCGGCTCCGCGGGCCCGCTCGCCGCGCTCGAGACCGAGGTCCGCTATGCATGGATCGAGCGGGTACTCGAGGACTCGGTGATTCAGGGGGGACGGTTGCTCCCGAGCCGTTCCGACAGAATCGACCGCGTCCTCATGCACCGGGTCGCCGGCGTGGCGGTGTTCGCCCTCCTCAGTGCGCTCGTGTTCCAGGCGATCTTCGCCTGGGCGGTGCCGGTCATGGACGCCATCGACACGCTGTTCTCGGGCCTGGGCGCCGCCATCTCCGCGGCGATGGCCCCCGGCCCGCTTCACAGCCTGATTGTCGACGGGGTCGTAGCCGGAGTCGGCGGCGTGGTGATCTTTCTGCCACAGATCGCCATCCTGTTCCTGTTCATCTCCGTGCTCGAGGATTGCGGCTACATGGCGCGCGCCGCCCTGCTGATGGACCGGCTGCTGAGCCGCTGCGGGCTGTCGGGAAAGTCGTTCCTGCCGCTGCTTTCCAGCTTTGCCTGCGCCGTTCCCGGAGTGATGGCGACGCGCACCGTGGAGGACCGGCGCGATCGCCTGACGACGATGATGGTGGCGCCGCTGATGAGCTGCTCGGCACGGCTGCCGGTTTACGTCCTCTTCATCGGCGCCTTCATCCCGGACCGCGCCCTCCTCGGCAGCTGGATCGGCCTGCAGGGACTGACCCTGTTCGCCATGTACTGCGTCGGGGCCGCGGTCGCCGTCCCGGTCGCCTGGCTGCTCAAGGGGACCTTGCTGAAGGGGGATCCGCCCCCCTTTCTGCTCGAGATGCCGTCGTACAAATTGCCGGCGCCGCGCACCGTCGCCCTGCGGGTCTACCACAGCAGCAAGGCTTTCGTCCTGCGCGCCGGCAGCATCATCCTCGCGACCACCATCGTCATGTGGGCGCTTGCCTATTTCCCGCGGCCCGGCGAGGTCGTGCAGCAGTACGAGAGGGAGCGCCTGGGCGCGACCGCGGCCCAGGAGATCCAGGATATCGAACGCCGCCAGGCCGCCCACCTGCTGGAAGTCAGCTATCTCGGCCAGGCGGGCCAGTTCGTCGAGCCGGTCGTCGCCCCCCTGGGGTGGGACTGGCGCATAGGCATGGCGACCCTGGCCTCCTTCCCGGCGCGCGAGGTGATCGTGTCGGTGCTGGGAACGATCTACAGCCTCGGAGGGGATCAGGACGAAACCTCCGAAGACCTGAGCCATGCCCTGCAAGCGGCCAGGCGCGCCGACGGGAGTCCGGCTATCGGTATCTCCGTCGCCCTGTCGATCATGGTCTTCTTCGCGCTCTGCGCCCAATGCATGTCGACGCTGGCGGTGATAAAGCGGGAGTCCGGATCCTGGAAGTGGCCGCTGCTGACCTTCGCCTACATGACCCTGCTGGCATACCTCGGGGCTCTCGCGACCTACCGCGGCGGCCTGTGGCTGGGGTTGGGGTAAACGCCCGGCTAAGAAACTGTGGCCGCCTTCCTGACCGAGAACTGGCAGACTGGAGCGGCGCTGCTCGTGGCCGGGTTCTGCGCCGGCTGGGTGGCGGTGCGCGTCCTGGCGCCGTTCTCCCGACGCCGCCGCGAGGAGGAGGAGGAGGAGAAAGGCCCCGACTCCCCCCTCATCGAGATCGACCCGCCCAGTCGCAACTGAACCGAACGCCTCGAGAAGGTGCGGCAACGGCAGCGGAGCGGCCTGTTGCTGTCGGGATGTAGCCCCCCGAATAGATGAAGCCGGTGGAGGCCGTCACCCCCGGTGCCAAGGACCTCCCGCAGCGGAATGCCTGGCCGGGAAACGTGCGCGAACTGGAGAACGTCATCCGGGGCGCCGCCATCCTCTGCAACGGCCTGCAGGTCAGCGGGGAAGACCTGCCGCCCCGTCTGCGCCATCCGTCAGCAAAGTCCCGCATGCGGGGAGCCTTGCCGAACGCCTCGCCGTCGTCGAACGGCAGGCGATCGCCGAGGCCCTTTGCGGAAAAGGGCCATAGCCGCACGCGTGCGGCCACCCGGCTCGGGATCACGCGCAAGATGCTGTTGGCCAAGATCGCCGCGTACCGGTTGGAGTCCGTCCCGGCCCGGGCATCACCCACGCCTGTGAAGTCGGTCCAAAACACCTGTTCAACATTCGCCATATCCAATACGTTCTCGGAACGACCCCCGGGGGGGCGAGAAAGCGAATAGGTACAGATGCTCGAAATCATCGGAATGACCAAACACTACGGGGACGTTCACGCCGTCAACAACCTCAACGTCACGGTCGAGCCAGGCGAGATCTTCACCATGCTCGGCGCCAACGGCGCCGGAAAGACCACGACGCTGATGGTTGCCCTCGGCTTCACCGAGCCGACCGAGGGCACGGTGAAGATCTGCGGTATCGACGTCACCAGAGACCCGCTCGAGGCGAAGAAACACGTGGCCTACGTGTCGGAAAACGTCATGCTTTACGGCAACTTCACCGCGCGCCAGAACCTCGACTTCTTCACCAAACTGGGTGGACGCAAAGATGCCACCGATGCCGACTATCGACATGTAATGGAACGGGTCGGTCTGCAGCAGGACGCCTTTCAGCGCCGTGTGAAGGGGTTCTCCAAGGGGATGCGGCAAAAGTTGGGTATCGCCATCGCCATCATGAAAAACGCCGAGGTCATCCTCCTCGACGAGCCGACCTCGGGGCTCGATCCGAAATCGGGCGCGGAGTTTCTCGATCTGCTTTCCGAACTGCGTTCCGAAAACAAGGTGATCTGGATGACCACACACGACATCTTTCGCGCCAAGGCGATCGCCGACCGCATCGGCATCATGGTCGAGGGCCATCTGGTGAAAGAGTTTACCCGCGAAGAGCTCGAGCAACAGGACCTGGAGAAGATCTACGTCGAGTACGTGACCCAGCCGGCCGAGCGGGCGGCCTGAGGCGACTGTAGTGACAGCGATTTTCAGGGCGCGATCGAGGGCGCTGGCCATGCTGGCGATCCTCTGCCTGGCGAACTGCGGCCCCTCGACAGACGACCTGATCGACGGGCTTGGGCAACGCGGTGAAGATCTCGAAATGGCGAAGCAGGAGCTGCTGCTCGCCAAGGGGGAGGCGATTCCCGACCTGCTCGCCGCTTTTGAAGAAGACACCCGCACAGAGGTGCGCGTAGAGCTGACGGAGGTGCTGACCGGTCTGCTGATGCGGCTCGAAGACGAGCGCCTGAGCGCGGCCTTGCGTTCACACTTTGTGAGCGATCCCGATGCGGCTGTGCGCGCCCGTATCGCCCACGAGCTGGGCATCCTGAAGCGAGCGGATTTCGCCGATGAAATCCTGCAGGCCACGGGCGATGAGGAAGGGGACGTTTGCGCCAGGGTTTTCCGGGCGCTCCACCTGATTCGCGACAAGCTGACCGAGCCCCAGGAGGAGAGGCTCGTCGCCAGCGCGCGAGAACACCTGGACGACGGGCACCGGGACTCCAGTCTCGAAGCGAGGATCATCGTCGCGGAGAAAGTGAGCGCCTGGCTGAAGGAGGCTCGAGGCGCTGCGCTCAAGGGATCGCTGGCAGCGGCCGATTCCATCTACAAGACGGCGCTCTCCTTCGCTCCGGAGGACAAGAAAGCGAACTTCGCGTACGGGCGTTTCCTCTACGACAATGAACACGTGGATGAAGCGATTGACATCTGGCGCCGAAGCGGCTGGCTGCTCGACATCCCCGCGGTCGAGAAGGCCCCGGTGATCGATGGCCGCCTGGACGATTCCGTCTGGGATCGGGCCGCGAGGACAGGGCCCTTCTATTCCTGGGGCACACACAGCGCCGCGCAACTGTCGGAGCATGTCAGCGATGTCGCCATCCTGAGAACGGAAGCGGCGCTCTACTTCGGAGCCCGCTTCGAGGAGGCACACCCGGAAAGCCTCATCGTGTCGACTACCGAGCGCGATCAGACCGATGAGCCCCTGCAGGACCTGTTCCAGGTTTTCTTCGACATCGACCGCGACCAGAAGAATACCTGCAGAGTAACCGTCAACTCCCTGGGGGTAATCACCGACGGCTGCTCGACGCTGCCGAACTGGCAGGAATACGACTACTCCTGGACGGCAGAATCCGAAGCGGCAGCCTTCGTAGGGGAGGAATACTGGTCCGTCGAGTACAAGCTCCTGTTCGGACAGACGGGGCTCTCATACGAGCCGGAGATTCCCCACCCGAAGCCGGGCTCGCTGTGGGGCATCCGCATTCAGCGCGGCTACCGGGCGCATGTCAACTGGAGCCAGTGGACGCGCAGCTATCCCGACATGCGGACCCAGGAAACCTACGGGTTCTTCCTGTTCTGAAGCGGGTGAAAGCTGCCCCATGCTGTCACTGATCATCAAACGAGAGATCGTCAGCAACGTTCTCAGCTTCCGCTTCATGATCACCCACGTGCTGCTCTTCTGTCTCGTGCTGCTGTCGGTATTCCTGATGACCAACGATTACCGGGCGAGATTCCAGTCGTACACGACCGAAGTCAACACGGAGCGCGACAACCTCACCGCCATAGACGGGATCGAAGACCCAGACAAACAGTTCAGCGAGTTTCAGCAGACCGGCCTGACCGGCGTGCGCCAGCCCAAGGTTCTCGGAATCCTGGCCAAAGGGCTCGACGCCATGCTGCCGACGCAGTCGAAGACCCGGGCCTGGTGGAGCAGCGGCGAAGACCGCCTGAGCAGGAACCTCTTGTTCGATATTTTCCAGACACCCGACTTCGCCTATGTCGTGTCCCTCGTCATCAGCCTGCTGGCGCTGCTGTTCGTGTTCGACTCGGTGTGCGGCGAAAAGGAGCAGGGCAGTCTGAAACTGTTGATGTCGAACGCAGTGCCGAGAGATGTGGTCCTGTTCGGCAAGTGGATCGGCGGCTACCTGTCGATCGCCGCTCCCTTCGCCGTCGCGGCGCTCGCCGGCTTCGCCTACGTCTACATTGCCGGCGCCCTGCCTCTCGGCGGCGAAGGCACGTCCCGATTCGCGGCGATCGTCCTCGTGTCGCTCCTCTACATCTCCTGCTTCTTCACCCTCGGACTGATGATCTCGGTCCTCACCCACCGCAGCGCCACCGCCCTGCTGTTTTCGCTGATGGTGTGGATCGCCTGGATTCTCGTGGTGCCCAACCTCGCCCCGGTCGTCGCCCGGCTCGCCGCACCGGTGCCGAGCCGCAAGGTGATCGACGCAGAGATCAAGGCGCTGGGCACACGGTATCGGCTCGTCGAGGAGAGCTTGCGCAACCGGGGAAACCTCGACCCGAAGAAGCGGGAAGAGCTCCGCGAAGAGAAAGACAGGCGGCGCGAGATGCTGGAGGAGTTCTACCGGGACAAGCTGAGCCTGCAGGTCGGCGTCACCCAGAACCTGGCGCGTCTGTCGCCATCGGCCACTTACCTGTTCGCCGCGACCCGGCTGGCCGGCACCGGGCCGGCCCTGGCGGAGGAGTTTGCCCACGCTGACCAGCGCTTCAAGGAGAGCGCGCAGAAATACCTGAACGAGATCTACCGGAAAGTCGACTGGGATTCGAATGGACGGCGTGTCAAAAATCAGGACTGGTTCAGCATCGAAGACCTGCCGCGCTTCGACATGGTTGCGGAAGGCCTGTCCGACAGCCTCGACGCCGCGCTGACAGATATCCTGCTGCTGGCGATCTACAACGTGGTTTTCTTCATGGCATCCTACCTCTGTTTCCTGCGCTACGACGTGACCTGAAGGCCCGCCATGCTCTTCCACGTCGCCCGCAGGGAGCTGCTCGATCAGATGTTGTCGCTGCGATTCGCCATCGCCTGCATCGTCTGCCTGGTGGTGTTTCTCCTGAGCATCGGTCTGACGACCCGGGACTTCGCCGAGGCATCGTCGACCTACCACATGAACAGGACGATGCACCGCAACGAGCTGTTGCAGGTCACCAGCCCATGGGATGTCGATGACATTACGGTCGAGCGGCCGTTGAACGCGATGAACATCCTGGTCAGGGGGGTGGCCGCAGACCTTACAGAAAGGGTCAAGGTACAGCGCAACCGCCTCGAGTTCGAGGAAGTTGCCCAAGAGAACGCCGTGGCGGCGCTTTTTCCCGACGTCGACTTCGTGTTCATCGTCGGCGTCATCATGAGCCTGTTGGCGCTGGCGTTTGCCTACGACGCCGTCTCGGGCGAGCGCGAAAGCGGGGTGCTGATGCTGCTGATGTCGTACTCCATCCCGCGCGACCGGGTCATTCTCGGAAAGTGGCTGGGCGGGTTTCTCGCCCTCATCGGCCCGTTTGCAATCGCCTTCCTCGCCGGGTTGCTGGTGGCCTTGCTGATGGCGGAAACAGACCCGGCGCCCGAGGATGCGCTGAGCATTGCGGGCCTGTTCGGGATTGCCCTGCTCTACATCGCGGCGATGTACTCGCTGGGGATACTGGTGTCGTGCCGAACCCAGACTGCGTCAACCTCCATCACAGTGCTGCTGCTCGTCTGGGTCACCCTCATTCTCGCCATTCCCAACATGGCGCCGTACGCGGCCACGCAGCTGATGCCGATTCCGGCGCGGGAAAGCGTCGACCGCGAACAGAAGGAGATGAGATTGATCCAGCAGCGGAGGATGGAAGAGCAAGCCAAAGAGGAGCAGGAGCGCACCGGCGTGGAAGATGTCTGGGAGAATTCCGGGTTCCGGGAGAAGATGATGATCGAAAGTGAGAAAATGGAGGAGGAGCTGAAGAAACTGGACGAGGCGTACGCCTCCGGCGTGCAGGCGCAGACGCGCTGGTCGGGATTTGCCGCCCGCATTTCACCGCTGACCTCTTTCAACCTCGCCGCCTGCGATCTGACCGCCACCGGCATCGAGCAGGAGAGGCGCTTCGTCGAGGCCCTTGAAGGCTACAGCCTCACCTGGCAGGAATACACCCAAAAAAAGCAGGAAGCGTTATTCAAGTGGATGGCGGAGCAGCAGCGAGAGGGCGCGAAAGTGATCTATTTCACCGAGCAACAAGAGTTCGCCGTCGACCTCAGCGACTATCCCCGGTTCGAGTTCTCCTACATGCCGTTCAGCGACCGCCTCGGCCTCGTGCAGCTGGACATCCTGCTGCTCGCTCTGTGGAACGTCTTCCTTTTCATGGGCGCCTACCTGTCCTTCCTCCGCTGCGAGATAAACTGAAATCGCCAGCATCCTCCGATTGCCGCGTTGCTTCTGCAGGTCCGCAGTCCTGCTGTCCTTCTGGGGCGTTTCCGTCGCCGCGGAACCACCCATCACCGGGAAATCCCTCTCGCTGGCGAAGACGCTCGCCGCTGCCTCTGAATTCAACCGCGAGCTGATCCAGGCGCGAGAACGGATCGACGAGATTCAGGGGGACCACGTCGTGGTGCGTTCCCGTTTCCTGCCCCACCTCAGCCTGAAGACGACCTACGACGGCCAGCGAACCCCGGCAAGCCCGGGCGCCAGGACCGAAGACCGCCTGGGCAGCAGGTTGCAGTTCACCCAGCGTCTGTTCGAGTTCGGGCCGGATGCCGGGCGCGAGATCAGGCTGAGGGCGGACCTGCGCGAAGCCGTCTTCGCGTACGAAGACAAGCTGCACGAGGTGATGGCCCGGGTGTGGGAGGTTTACCATCTCATCCTGCTGCAGAACCGGCAGATCGAGTCGCGGCGCCGGTCGAGGGACAACTTTCAGGCCGCCCTCGAACGACAGCAGGCCCGCTTCGACAAAAGGTTGGCGTCGGAAGAGGACAAGCTGAACGCCGAGCTCAACGTCCTCAACGAAGAGCTGGCGATCAACCGGCTCGTGCGGCAGCAATTCAACAACAGGATGGAACTGCTGCGGCTGATCGGTCAGCCGATTGGAACGGGTGTAATGCTCGCCGGCGACATCGCACCCTTCCCGCTGGATGTGGAAGCGGCTGTCGATATCGCGCTGCAGCGGGACGTGCATCTCGCCCTGCGCGAGGAACAACTCGACGAGCAGCGTCGCGCCCTGGGAGAAGTCGCATGGCGGTATTCCCCCGACGTGTCGCTGGACGCCGGCGTCGAGGACGGTCGCAAGGACGCCCGGGTCCGCGTCGACCGCGACGACGGAACGTGGGGGGTCGACGTCGAGTCGGACTTCGAACTGAACGAGGAAGAGGATCCGCAGGGTCCTGAAGGCGCCCAGTGGACGGCCCAGGTAGAGGCGCGCATTCCGATCTTCGAGGGGGGCTCGCGCCTCGGACAGGAAGCGAAGGAAAAGGCGAAGCTGCAGCGGATCATGGCGTCGATCCGCGACCTGCGGGCAGGCGTCGACCTGCGCGTGCGCCAGGCCTTCCAATCGATGCTCGAAGCAGAGGAGGAACAGCGAATTCAGCAGCAACGCGTCACAATCGCCCGGCGCCGCCTCGAGATCAACCAGTTCCTGAAAGACAAGGGCAAAGCCGACGAAGCCAAGCTCGAGCAGGTGCGCGACCAGTTCTTCAGGGAGCAGGACCGGTACTTCGTGACCCAGGCCACCTACATCAGCCGCCAGGCCGGCCTGAGGCGGCTCATGGGGTACGTCGAATGACGGCCGCGCTCCCCTGGTCTGTCGCGCTGCTCTTGCTGGCGTTGCCGGGCGACGCCACAAACGAAGGCCAACTGACGCGCCAGCAGCAACTCGGCAAGCTCAGACTCGACGAGCGGCTGTCGCAACTCGAACACAGCCGAACCAGTCTGCAGACTCAGCGGGAGGAGCTGGAAACGGTTCGCGCCCTCTACAACGACGGGTACTTGGCCCTGCAGACCTTCGAACTGGCGGAAAACAGCTACCAGGATGCGCTGCTGCGGTTCGAAGCGGCGCAGATCCGGCTGGAGGAGACGAAGCTCGACCTGCTGAGAAACGCCACCCACCTGGCCGTCGTCGAGGCGCGCAAGTACAAGACGGACGACGGCCGGGGCATGGTCGACATCGTCCTCGAGAACGCCTCGGACATCCGCGACGCCCTCCTCGTCGACGCTTCGCTCAGCGAAGAGGAACTGCGCACACTCCTCACCGTGGAGAACATCTACGTCTCGCTGCGCAACGGCCCCATCGTCGGGGAGCCGTACGAGATGCTGATCCCGTCGCTCGAAGTCGGCGAGCGAAAACTGTTGACCTATCGCCTCCTGAGGGATGAAAGCGCCGTCGTCGTCGCCATGAGTTACCTCGATGTCGATTCCGATCGCCGCTCGGTCATTCTCAAGAAAGGCTCCGACCAGAACCTGCCGAGCATCAATTCGTCCCAGTTTTCGCAGACGGGCGATCTCGAATCGGAAGTCGGGTTCGGCCTGACCCTCGAGCGCCTCTCCGAGGACGAGCGCAGCTTCGCCCTGGCCGCTGTAGGTCTGCCGCGGCGAATCGACTATTCGTTCGTCGATGAGGGGGCGAAGATCAACCAGGTGAAGTTCGACGAAACGACCTCGAAAACGACCCTGACCCTGCGTCTGCGAATCCCGGAAAACCTCGATTCCAAATACATCGGCCGCACGCGGACCTTCTTCGCCATGGTCGCAGAACCGACCGAGTACGGCCCGATAAATACATTGCAGGCGAAATACGGCGACGACCCGATTCCCGAAGAGGAGGTTGCGCGCCTTAACGTCGACTACGTCAAGCTGGAGCTTATTCCCAAAGGGGTCGGCGAGCTCGAGGTGATCGTGTCGAATCGCTACCAGGAAATCGAGGTCGGCGACGTCATGGATATCCAAGTGCAGTTTCTCAACCGGGGTTCCGCCGCGGTGCAGAATATCAAGGCCGTCGTAGACCTGCCGTACGAATGGAAAAGCGCCGTCAAACCGACGTTGATCAAAATCCTCGATCCCGACGAACGCACCCTCGTCGAGGTAAGCGCCGAGCCGCCGGAGGACATCGCCGTCGGCAGCTACGAAGTCGGGATCGAGGCGCAGGGCCAGGTCGGCAACCTCAACGTCGAGTCGCTGGAGAAGAACATCACCGTCCGCGTCGGCGCCCGCTCGAACCTGACCGGGCATGCGATTCTCATCGGTCTGCTGGTGTTGCTCGTGGTGGGGATCGGGCTGGCCAGTGTTGCGATCTCGAGAAGATGACCGGTTCCCTGCGCGGTGCCGCCGCCATACTCGTGCTGGTGCTTGGGGTGGCCGCCTTCACAACAGAGCTCGCGGCCAAGGATCTGCGCACCAAGGAGCAGCGCCTCTACGACATCAAGCTGCGCCAGGCGCGCTGGGACGTCGACTCGCAGCAGCTTGAGATGGAAAACAGCAAGAACGAGTATGAAGTCATCCAGGATCTCTACGAGCAGAAAATCGAGACCCTCGACAAGCTCAACAAAGCCAAGCGCGACTACGAGCAGGCGAACCTAGAATACGAAGAAGCGGTGTTCAAACTGGAGCGCACGCGGCTCGATTTCCTCGCCGACGCCACCCACATCTCCGTGGTCGAGGCGATCAAGTACCGCGCCCCCGGGGGGCACCGGCAGGTCGACATTACCCTGAAGAACGCCTCCAACATCACCCAGGCGATGTCGCTCAACCCCGGAAAGTCGAGAGCGGAGATCGCGGCGCTCCTCGAAATCCAGAACATTACCGTGTCGCTGGAGTCCGTCGTCGGGTTGACGGTGGCCGAGCCGTACGAGACCGGGATTCCGTCGCTGAAGCTCGGGGAAGAGAGGAGCCTGACATTCCGCCTCCTGCAGGATCGCGAAACCGCCGTCGTGTCGATGCGGCTGCAGAATGATGAGCTCGAGGACATGCACATCGTGCTCCGGCGGGAGAGCCTGCAGGACATTCCGACGATCAACTCGGTGCAGTTCTCACAGGAAGGCGACCTCAACACGACGGTGCGTTACGACCTGATACTCGAACGCCTGGCGGAAGACGAGAAGACGTTCCGCCTCGCCCTCGTCAACCTGCCCCGGGAGATCGACCCCGCTTTCCTCGACCCTCGCAACGGCGCCAGTCTGACCCAGGTGAAGTTCAGTGAGGAGGCCACACGTCAACAGCTGGAACTCGAGTTGCAGATTCCCGAAAAGCTCAGCCGCCGGTTCGTCGACCAGACGATCGAGTTCCACGTTTTCATCACCGACCAGGAGGGATTCCTGCAGATTGCCGGCCTCAACCGCGAGTACGGAGAAAAGACGGCGCCCGTGGAGAAAATCGCAGAGGTCAGGGGCAGCAGCGAGGTGTTTCAGCTGATCCCGCGAGGAAAGGCGACGCTCGAGTGCATCGTTGCCAACCGCTACCAGGAGATCAGAACCGGGGAGAAAGCGACAGTGCGCGTAGACCTGCTGAATACGGGCACCCTGGAGGTCGAGCGGGTGCACCTCGTGCTGCTGCCGCCGCTCGGCTGGAGCTACACGGCAAGGCCGGATACGATCGACAGGATCCTGCCGACCGAGAAGGAACCGGTCAGCATCACACTCGTGCCCCCCGACGGGCTGGGAGAGAGCGAATTCGACGTCCGCGTCGAGGCGATGGGGTACGACGGCGACGAGCGAATTGAAGCGGAAGAGCGGGACATCACCATCCGGGTCAAGGCGAGGGCTGACCTGGTGCGGAATGCCCTCCTGATCGGCGGCGTGATCCTGCTGGTGGTCGGCGTCGCGGTGGTGAGCGTCAAGGCGAGCCGGCGGTAGGAGTCCGAGGGCGGCGGCCGTCCGGGGTCGGGGCGGCATTCCCGTTCGCCCGGGATGCGTTGTCGCAAGGCGTACCGATGTCTCCTGGCGATACCTTGCGGTTGTTCCCCGAGCGGACGAAGATCGAACTGCTCATGGCCGATGGCGAGGCCCTGCCCGCGATCCTGTCGGCCGCCGGTGACAGCTCAGGGCCGGGCGGGCGAGCAGGTCTCCTCGATGTCCTCGCCAGGATTTACGTGCGCGAGGGGGAGCGCCGTTCCGTCGCCACTCCACCTTGGGGGGAAATCGCAGTCAGTTGAACGCAATCATCAAGCCAGCGTCACCCGGTGCATCAGGCGCCGGAAGCCCTGGTAGTCATTCAGGGGCAGGTGCTGGGCACAGCGATTGTCCCAGAGGATGAGGGTCCCCCTTTCCCACCGGATGCGGCAGGTGAACTCCGGGCGCACCTGGTGGTCGAACAGGTAGTCGAGCAAAGGCCGGCTCTCCCGCTCCGTCCACCCTTCGAACCGGATCGTATGGCCGCGGTTGACGTAGAGGGCCTTGCGCCCGGTCTCGGGATGGGTGCGCACGACCGGATGCACCGCGCTCAGCACTTTGAGCGCTTCCCCCTTGTCCCGCAGGCGATCATCCCTCGTCCTTGCGATTTCCGGTTTCGAGGAAGTGTTGACGGCAGCCAGGCCGGCAAGCGTCCCCCTGAGTCCCTGCGAAAGGGTTTCGTAGGCGATGTACTGGTTGGCGAAGATCGTGTCGCCGCCATGGGGTGGGACCTCGATGGCGTACAGCTGGCTCGCCTTCGGTGGAGATTCGAGGTAGGCGGTGTCCGAATGCCAGACGCCGCCGAAATTCACCCGCTCGTGCTCCCGTTTTATCACCTCGGTGATCAGGGGAAATCCCCGCAACCCTTCGAGTTGCGGATAGGGCATCGGTTCGCCCATCTGCCGGGCGAAGGCGAGCTCTTCCCGAGGGGTGAGTTCCTGATCCCGGAAGCAGATGACCAGGTGGTCGAGGAAGGCGCGGCGGATCTCCGCCAGCAGGTCGGGTTCGAGAGGCCGGGATAGATCGGCGCCCCTGATCTCGGCGCCGAGGGCGCCGGAGACCGGGTGGACCTCGATTAGGCGGTAGGGACGCGTGAACTGCGTTTGCATGGGACTACGGGCGGCAGAACCGCTTTCCCGGCAGCTGGACCACCCTTCCCGACATCTCCATTCGCAGCAGCAGATCGAGGGTCCGCGCCGGGCCCAGGCCGCTCAGCTCGCTCAGCTCGTCGACGTGGCGGGTCTCGTCCAGCAGGGCCGCGACCACCCCTTCCGGCGAGCCGTCGTCCGCCGGGGGCCTGCCCGGCGGCCCGGGATGCGGCGCCGCGGCCAGTCCGAGGGACTCCAGCACGTCAGCCGCCCTTTCGACCAGCCCGGCCTCGCCGCGGCGGATCAACCCATGGCACCCGGAGCTCTTGCCGCCGGCGACGTCCCCCGGCACGGCAAACAGGGGCCGCCCCAGGTCGCCGGCGATGCGGGCGGTGATCAGGGCACCGCTGCGCGCCGGGGCCTCGGCGACGACTACCGCGGTGCACAGGGCGCTGATGATGCGGTTGCGCTTCGGAAAGGTGCCGGCCGAGGCCGGGGTCCCCATCGGCTGCTCCGCAACCGCCGCACCTGTCTCCAGTATCCTCTTGTACAGAGTGCGATTGCCCGCGGGGGAGGGCATGTCGAGGCCGCTGCCGAGCACCGCCGCGGTTGCGCCCCCGGCCTCGAGGGCGCCCTCGTGAGCCGCGGCGTCGATGCCATCCGCCATGCCGCTGACTACGCAGACCCCGGCCGCGGCCAGCTCTGCCGCCATTCTGCGGGCGAGCCGGCGCCCGCTTTCGCTGCACCGGCGCGTGCCGACGACGGCGATGCAGCGGTCGCCCAGATTTCCGGCGATGTAGAGAACGGCCGGCGGCGGGCGCAGCTCCGCCACCGGCGCGGGATATTTTTCGCTCGCGAACGGTGCGATCTCCACCCCGGCGGCGCGCGCCGCGGCGATCTGCGATTCCGCCCACTCCCTGTCGGGCTCTGCGCCCGCGGCCTCCCGGGCGGCTGCTTCACCGACGATGCCCACCCAGTCGCTGCCGCGATGCGCGAGGGCGGCGGTCGCCGAGCCGTACTCCCGGATCAGCCGGCCGGCGCGACCGTCCCCTATGTGGGGAAGCCGCCGCAACTCCAGGGCCGCTCTCGCTTCCCCGGCGCCGTTCATCGCCGTTCCTCCTCGCGCGTCTCCCTGACCCGGTTCCCGAGGAAGGAGACGAGGTCGCCGAGTCCGTGCCCGCTGACCGCCGAGATTGCGAAGCGGGGTGCCGGGTCGCTCCACGACGCGGGAAGCGCCTGGTCCGGAACCTCGAACAGATCCGCTTTCGTCAAGGCGACGGCGTGCGGTTTGGCGAGCAGCGAGGGATTGCTCCGGCGCAACTCGTGGCGCAACAGCTCGAGATCCCCCTCCGGATGAGGGCTGGCGGCGTCGAGGGTGAACAGCAGGATGCGAGTGCGCTCGACGTGGCGCAGAAAACGCGTCCCCAGTCCCCTGCCCTGGTGGGCGCCTTCGATCAACCCGGGCAGGTCGGCCATCAGGAAGGTCTCGTACTCGCTCCAGCGCACGATTCCGAGGTGCGGTTCGAGGGTGGTGAAGGGGTAGCCGGCGATCTTCGGACGCGCTGCGGACAGGCGGGACAGCAGCGTCGACTTGCCGGCGTTGGGCAGGCCGACGAGTCCGACGTCCGCCAGCAGCTTGAGCTCGAGGAGGACCGCGGCCTTCTCCCCGGGCCGGCCCTCATCGGCACGCGTGGGCGCCTGGTTGCGGGAGGTCGCGAAGCGCGCGTTTCCGCGTCCCCCGCGGCCTCCCTCGAGGAAGCGGAACTCCTGGCCGGCGACGAGGAGGTCGACGATGATCTCCCCAGCCTCGGTGCGGACCACCGTCCCGGGGGGCACCCTGATGACCGCGTCCTCGCCTCGGGCTCCGGTCATGTTCCCGCCGCGGCCATGGGTCCCAAGCCCCGCGGAGATCAGCGGCCGGTAGCGGTAGTCGAGCAGGGTATCGAGGCGGTCGTCGACGCGGAAGATCACGCTGCCCCCGTCGCCGCCGTCGCCGCCGTCGGGGCCTCCTAGCGGCCGGTACTTCTCGCGCCGGAAGCTGCTGCAGCCATTGCCCCCGTCGCCGGAGCGAAGGGTGAGTGAGACCTCGTCGATGAACACGGCTGCCCCTGCAGGCCGCGGTCAGCGGCCGAAGCGGCTCTTCAGCCTGGCGGCGACCCCGGGTGGCACGAAGCGGGTGACTTCGCCCCCCATTTCCGCCACCTGGCGCACGACGGAGGAATGGAGGTACATGTACTCCTGGCTCGTCATCAGGAAGACGGTGTCGAATTCAGCCCACAGCTCGCGGTTGGTAAGGGCCATGGAGAATTCGACATCGAAGTCGGTGAGGGCGCGCAATCCGCGCACCGCGTGAGTGATCCCGTTGGCGCGGGCGTACTCCACCAGCAGACCGGAGGTATGGTCGACCTTCACCTGCGGCCACTGTTCCGTCGCCTCGCGGATCATCTCGATCTTCTCCTCCAGCGGGAACAGCGATTTTTTAGAAGGGTTGACGGCGATGAGAACGGTCAGCCGATCGAAGATGTCCAGGGCGCGCTCAATGATGTTGATGTGACCCAGGGTGATCGGGTCGAAGCTTCCAGGATAGAGGGCGGTCTTCATCGCAAACCTCCGTTTCTGTGTCCGGCGGCCATCACCACCACGTCGACGGTCGCGAACATCTGGGCGCTCTCCCACTCCGCGTCCGCCCCGGGGTAGCCCGGAACGACGAGCAACTCGACCAGGGCGTGCCGCTGCGTCGGCAATCCGATCCCGCGCGCGAAAGCGGTGATTTGAGGACGGGAGCCGGAAGCCCAGAACTTCCCCCTCTTCCGCAGAAGGGAATCGCCGAGCCGCTGCTCCGCCACCGCGTCGGCATTGACGCCGCGCAGTCCGGCAGCCCGCGCCCGCTCCACCACCTGCTCGAACAGCAATGCCCCTTCGGCCGCGGACACCGGGGGCAGCGGAATGCCGCCGAACCCGCTCAGCCTGCCCCGGAATGCGAAACGGTACTGGTTTTCCCCCGCATTCCGGTCGCGCCAGTACGACAGGCTCGCCTCCGCCGGCAGCCCCTTCAGGCTATCGAGAATGCTCTGCAAGCTCTCCACCTGATCTGCCCGGCACGACCCTTCCAGGTTGTATCCGCCGCCGGCGTCGGCCGCCAGCGAGGTCAGGCGCAACCGCGGCGACAGCTGATTCCCCAGGCGCAGGATACGCAGGCAGGCGCTGGTCCCCCGCGGCCTTTCTGGGGCGACGGAAACAGGCGCCTCTTCCGGCGCCGGCTCGTGCCGGACCGGGTGCAGCTTTTCCGACAAAGTGGCGCGCAAATCCCGGGAGAGGGGCAAGGGCCCCTCTCCCGCCGGCAGAAAAGCGACCACGCCCACGCCCACGGCCGCCCCGGCCAGAGCGGCGATCAGCAACCAGCGCAGGCGCTGGGATGGGAGCAGCTCTACGCGTATCATGAAGGAGAAACTAGTGTCCTGTCCCGGTAACAGATTGAAAAAACCCGAATCGCCGAGGCACCCGGCTCCCAGGGCGCCTTGCCCCGTCTTACCGAAGGTTTACGGCAAGACGGGGCAACGCCGCAAGCCGGGATTGAGGGAAAAATCGCCCAGATGAGGTTTCGATTGAACCGCGATTTTTCCCTCAAAGTGGATCGGGGTAATGGCGAGAAATCGATGGGCACTAGGCTTCGGACAGGCCTCGAAAGGCGAGGCCGGCCGCGGTTGCAAAGGCGAACGGTTCGTTCACCTCGTCCGCCCCCGTGGTGTCGACGTTGGCAAACGGGTCGAGCGCCTTGCTGCCCAGGGACAGCCTGGTCTCGACCTCCTGCGGCCACCCATCGAGAGCCTCCCTGCCCGAGAGCCAGACCCGGTCCGGCTCCTCGCCTCCCAGCTCGAGATCCATCATCCTGCGCAGCGATTCCGACAACAGCTCTCCACGGGTCGGGTTCGCGGCCGCGGTTGCCGCGGGCCCACTCTCCCCCTGGATGTCGAGCGCCCCTTGCGCGTACGGAGCGTAGCGCCCATCCCAGTTGCAGCCCTCGACCGCAAGCAGTTCCCCGCGAGCGATCAGAATCATGGTGACCCGGTCCCCGGCGAAATCCAGAACCAGGTCGATCCCGACCGGCGAGGATGCCCCGCACGACTCGGCGGCGTTGCACAATGCCAGTGCGGCGACATCCACCCTTGGCCGGGAAATGCCGGCGCCGCGGCAGATCCCCGCCACCTCCTCGATTCCCTCGCGGCGCGCGGCCACGACGAAGGCGGCTCTCGTCGTCGTGAAGCAATCGAGGGTGTAGGAGCGGAGGTCGTCGGACAGGAACTGCCGTGCCTCCCATTCGAGCTGGCCCCGGTTCTTTGAACCCTTGCGGTAGAAGAGCGGTCTCTGCTTGAGGTGCACGGCCCCGTAACGCAGGGTCGCGTACGGATTCTCGAAGCGCATACCGCGGTGGTTGCGCGCCTTCCTGAGGGCCGCGGTGAGCCCGGCGCGCAGCGAAGAATCGGTGGGACCTTCGACGCCTGCGAAGGCCTCCAGGTCGACGTGTACGCTTCCGGCCAGCGCCGTCCTCCCGCGCGTCCGGGTCAATTCGACCGCGTACAACCCCCGATCATCGAAGTGGATGCCGGTGGCTCGCTTTCTCCGTGGCCGCAGCATGTCTTCAGTTCAGGGTGACTTGCGGACGGATCTTTTCGAGTGTTGCGGGGCCGATGCCCTTGACCTCCAGAAGATCTTCCAGCCTGGCAAAGGGCCCGTTCTCCTCCCGGAAGCTGATGATGCGCGCCGCGGTCTTCGGCCCTATCGAGGGGAGCCTCTGCAGCTGCGCCGCGGTCGCCGTGTTGACGGCTACCGGCGCGGCCTGTTCGGGGGGCGGAGGCGGGTCGCGATCGGCGGCGGGCGCCCCGGCCGGCACCTCTACCGCCCCTGCGATTACGTGAAACTCCTCCATCGCCTCGGGATCCCAGCGCTCGACGACGGCTACGCCGGTGCCCACCAGGAGCGCTGCCGAAAGCAGCAGCAGCGCGGCCTGCTCCTGCCGGTTGAACATCGAAGATACCGGCTGAAGAAGCAGGGTCAAACCTTTGCGCACACCCGGGATGATCATCGCCGTCAGCGGAAAGTCAGCATGCCGGAAACCCTCACCTCGTGCACCTTGCGCAACTGGTCTCTCCGGTCGTCGTGGCTGTAGTCCATGCGCACTACGCCGTTGCCCCGGAAGGTGTCGCTGAAGCGGTACGTCCCCTTCAGTTCCGCTTTCCATTCATTCTTCGATTCGAGAGGCACAGGTTCTTCCAGGCCGGTGGCGCTCGATCTTTTCTTCGACCCGCGCTCGACCTCGAAGGCGAGGTCGACTTCGCTCTTCAGTTTGCCGAAAAGCGGCAGCTCCCGAGGCTTCAGCCGGTACTTCACCTCGAGGCTGGTCGAGCTCCGCTCGCTCGTCCCGCTGCCGCGCACGGGGGGTCTCCCGTCCACCCCGGCGTCCGCGGCGGCGAGCTCGTAGTTGGTTTCGTCCGACCGGGAACGCGTCACTCCGATGCGGGTGCTCGGACCCCAGCGCCATTGTCCGGTCCAGGACAGGCGCATCTCGTCAGACGTTTCCTCGCTCAGCAGGTTGTGCGGAAGCAGGGAGTTGTTCCCCTCGTCGGTAACCCCGCCGTCGATCGAGGCGCTCACCCGGGCGCTGTTGAGGAACCTCCTGATGTAGGGAATGCGGTCGGCCCGGCCCCAGCTGATGGTGACGCTTGGAAAGGTCTCCTCGCGACGCACCCGCAACCGGTTGCGGGTGCTGCCGCTTCGGCGCGAGGTCTGGTCCTTGTAGTTGGTCTTGACGCTGAACCCCACCGGCAGCTTGACCCCGGTCGACAGCTCGAGGTTCTCGTTGCGGCTGTGCTGATCCTGCCTGGTCAACCCCGCGGCGGCGCGCCGGATCTCGAGGCTGTCGGCGAGCCCTAGCTGGTACGAGAATGCCGGGCGTCCGACGAGGTTGTAGTTTCGCGCCTCCCCGCTGCGGCGCCAGTTGGCGCTCAACGGGTCGACGCGGCCGCCGGCGAAATGCAGGAATCGGCGCAGAAAGAACGGCTGCGGCGGCCCCCCCTCGTCCCCCCGGGGGGCGCTGCTCTTCTCCCCGCTGCTCTTTTTCGCGTCCCCCTCCCTGTCCTTCCTGGAACTCCTCCTCTGCTTCACCCCCGGCTTGCCGACCGCCTTCATCAGCTGCCCGAGGCGGAAATTCGCGCGGCCGGAAATATTGTTCTTGGTCGTAATGTCGATCGTCTTGACCGGGAGTCCGGTGACCGAGTCGATGACCGCCTGCGCCTGCCTTCTCCTCGGATCGTTGATCTCCTCGTAGTTGGCCTGGAAGGTATAGCTCTGGTCGAGCCATTTCAGGAACCTGAGCGTCAGCTTGACGTCCGCCTTCTGGTTTCGCCTGACCTCGCGGCCGAAGCTCAGCTTCCTGAGGTCGTACTTCTTGCGCAGGTCGCGGTTTATCTGGAGGCTGTAATTCGCCGACAGGGCTTTCAGCGGATTGGCCTTGGCGGTGTAGGTTTCCCTCATCGCGAAGTCTTCCTGGAAGGTCGTATCGACGTTCGAGCGCTGCAGGGTAGCCGACTCCCTTTGATTGACGGACATCGAGTAGTTGGCGGTGGTCGGCATGAAGCGCAGTTCGGTCTTCGACCACGAGTCCGGCGCCAAGCCCGGGAGCCAGGCGAGAATCCGCAACGACGGTTTGGGCAGGGGCATCTTGTAGCTGAAGCTGAGGTTCTGGTTGTCCCTGTTTTCGAGCGGGCGAATCGGGGAGAAACCGCGCTCGCGGGTCCGCGACATGCGGAAGTTGATCTGGTCTACCGACCAGCGGGTGAGCCAGTTCTTGCTCGAGCGTTTGCTGATCGAGATCTCGTAGAGCTCCTTGGCCCGGCGCGACTTCTGCTCCTGCTTCTCCTGCGGGTTCAGCTCGACGTCGGAGTTGGGACCGAAGCGGGGCAGGCTCTGGTTGCGCGAGTAGGTCGCCTTGACCGGGATGGAGAAACCCCAGCTCCCCGGCAGGAACTTGTGCAGGTTGGTCGTGGTGTTGAGCGCCGTCCGGAAGTCGGATTGCTTGCGGCCGGTGTTGGTGATGGTGCGGAAGTCCTCCCCCTGCCAGTCGACCGAGGCGTCGACGTTGACTAAATCGGCCAGCGAGCTGTTGACGCGTGCATAGGCCGCCAGTCCGGGGTCGTTGCGCGCCTCGTCCAGGCGCAGCTCGTCGGTGAACAGGCGCCCCGAGTAGCTACGCAGGGCGCTGCGGTTGCGCACCCCGATGGCCAGTTGCCTGATCTGCTGCATCGACGGACTGCCGCGCACGCGGTAGGTCGCCGGGGTGCCGTCGCGGAGGTCGGGATCGACGATCACCGTGTCGATTTCGGCAACCGGATTTCCCAGCTCGTCGGTGCGGCCCTCCTCGAGCAGCGCCTTCAGCTGCGCCATCTGCAGCAGGTCGACGTCGACCTCGTTGCGCTCGTCCCAGCCCGGGAAGATCGGCGTGGCGAACTCGTAGTAGTTGGAACCGTCCCGCCCGAAGCGCACGAAAAGCTCGATCTCGCTGGAGTCGACGTCGACGAGATAGGTCCCGGACGAGTCGCCGTGGGCGAACATTTTCAGCCGCGTGTACTTCGTGTAGTCCGACTTGCCAGCCAACACCTTGGTTGCCACCGCCTGGTGCCCCGCTTCGAAGTCGCCGTACTCCAGCACCAGGGAACGCTCCTTCTCCCGCGCCCTCGAGTTGGGCTGGCGCCGGACCTTGACCCCCGGCGGAGGCTTGTAGGTCAGGCTTTCGTCGGTGCCGATCACGGTGACGTTGAAGCTCTCTTCGCTGTCCGGTTCGAGCGGCATGCCACCGGGCAGCACCGCAATCTCCTGTTCCTGCCAGTCGTTGCCGATGATCTCGATCTTGGCGATTTCCACCTTGAGGGTGGTTTCCCCGGGTGCCGGCGAGCCGCCTGCAAGGGTCAGGCGCCCGTACTCGATGCGGCTCGAGTCGGGGGAACCGGCGCGTCCGACCCTCTCGTCGAACAGCGGCCTCCTGTAGAGACGCCAGCCCGCCGGGCTTTCGGAACCCGGGACATGGCCGCCGTCCGACAAGTCGATGACGTGATGGTAGTAGTCGTTGCTGCGGTTGAGAATGCCGTCGTTGTTGAGGTCTTCGGTGTCGGGACGTTTCCCGGTCTCGCTGTTGCGGTTGCCTTCGGTACCGTTGATGCGGCTGTAGTCCTCGCGGCTGCGGCTCGAGTCGTAGTGCCAGTTGTCCCCTTCCGGATCGCCCGGGTCGCGGTCATCGTACTGGGGCAGGGCCCGGAACCGTTCCCGCATCTCTTCCACCGGGAGCCCCTCCGTACCGACTCCGGCCGCGGCGAGGTAGAAAGCGAGCTCCCCGGCGTCGTCGCGGCCGTCGATGCCGACGTCCTCCTCCTTCGAGACCACGTTGTCCCCGGTTCTGCTTCCCGCGTACGGGATGTCCTCGGTGTCGATAACGCCGTTCTCGATCCAGTCCTCGTCGATCGAACCCAGGTCGATGTGCAGCACCCCCTCGGTGCCGCGCAGCCAGACCTCGAGAAACTTGCTCTGGGAGAAATCGCGCACTCCCGTCGTCCAGGTCATAAGGCCTTCCCAGGACTCCGGAACCCCGTCGAGGGGGGTCAGCTCCATCACCAGCACCTCGGCCTTGTTCTCGCTGGCTTCGATCTGATCCTCCTGCCGCGGCCAGATCTCGGTGAGAGCGATCCTGTTGTAGGGGTTGTACCAGATCATCCTGCCGCGGTCCTCGCCATCGAGGCCCAGCGGCCGGCTCGCCGGCGTCCAGTTTCTGCGGAATACACGGAATTCCTCCGGCCTTTCGCTGCCCTCGAAGTCGTCGATGTAGCCGCGCCCCTTGGTGTTGAGGTTGGGGCGGCTCTGGGCGACCTCGGCGTGGAAGGAGAGATCGGACTTCGCCGCGGTCTTCAGCAGCGGCAGGGCGTCGACCGCCCGGGTCAGCAGCGGGGCGTCGAACTTCGCCTTGAGGTCGAGGTCCCAGACCACGGTGCGCGCCGGCTCGGTGCCGACGCGGACGCGGGGTTCGGCGCTGCGCACGTTGTTGTAGAGGATCGTGCCCCCCACGGTCGCGTCCCCGCCCAGGAACTCGTACTCCCCGCGCGTGCCGAGCAGGGTTTTCTGCTGGCTGCCGAGGCCGAGCAGGTCCTGCGACTCGTAGCTGATCTCCAGCTCGGCCCCGGGGTCGGCGACGCTGTTCTGCACCTCGCCGAGGAAGGTGACGTCGCCGGTGAACGACGACACGGTGAAATCGACGTCGCGCTGCAGCCTTTTCCCGTTGAGGCGCACCTGCACCGACTCCGGGTCGATGCCGGCCAGGCGTCCCTGGGTCAGGTTGATGCGCTGCTCGCCGGAGCTGTTGACGACCTGGACCAGGAAGCGGCTCACCTCCTCCTGGTCTCGGCGCTGGTGCGAGTTGTAGATCTTGGGAACCTGATTCTTGAGCGCGGAGAAGCGCTGGTCGCTGGGGGCGAACGGGGTCAGGTCCGGAAAGATCAGCACCCCCCGGCTCTCGTCGAGACCGATGTAGTCGGCGTCGATCAGCTGATCGGGAGGGGTTCCCGCGTCCTGACCGTGCGTGTCGAGGCCCATGATCTGCAGCAGCGACTTCCTGCCCTGGGAAGGGGAAGGCTCGCGCCCCGGCACCTCTTCGAGGATCTCGACGCGGATCTTGTCCCTTTCGAACTGGCGGCCCCGGGAGAAGCCGCGAACGATGCGGTAGACGTTCTTCCACTCGAGGTCCCAGGTCGGAAAGTCGGGGCGGGCGTTGCGCGCCTTGATAAGCCTGAGCTGCAGCTGATCCCCGCCGGCGCCGGACTCCTCGCCGCCGACGGTGCGGTACTTCACGGCGAGGGCGTGGCGATCCTGGACGGAGCGGTTGAGAATGATGAAGCCGAACTCGCGTACCAGGGAGTAGTCGTTGTCGGGATCGAGCCTGTGCCAGGTTCCCTCTTCGCGGCACCCGGTGCGGTCCACCGGACCGCTGGCGTCGAAGCACTCGATGGGCGAACCTCCCGCCGCGGCCAGTTGCGCGTCCTGGGCGTCGACTGTCGCCACCGCCTGTTTGGCCAGGAGCTCGGCGTCGTTGTTGGTGTTGAAGTCGTTTATGTAGACCTCGAGGCTGCCCTCGTCGATGATGTCGGCCTGCACGAGGCCGCGCGGCTGGGTCGAGGCCACCTCGCGAAAGTCCCCGAGCCGGTCGCGATAGCGCATTCCCAGGAAGAAGTAGGTGTTGCGGATGTAGTCGTGGTCCCTCACCGTGAAGGTGTCGACCTGAGCCCCGCCGCGGAAAGTGCGCCTGTTGCTCTCGCTTTTTTCATGGCTCGCGATGGTCGTGAACGCCATCGGCCCCAGGCGCCCCTTGGCGCGGATTCCGAACAGCCCCTTGTGCTGCTGGTTGAAGGTCACGAAGCGGGTCTGCGGCAGGGCCAGGGTGGTGTTGCCGGCGACGACCTCCTGGAAGATGTCGTCCTCGTCCCCCTTGTAGTCGAGCTTGATCTCGTTGGCCAGCTTGTCCTTGAAGCCGCTGGCAAACCCCTGGCCGAGCTGCTGCGAGTCCTGATCGATGCGCACGTTGATCGCCTCGCCGACGCTGCCTTCGACGGAGAATTTCGATTCCTGCTCCATCGAAAGGGACGGAAACTTCGACGGCCCTCCGGCCCTGGTTCTCACCTCGCCCGCGGTCCACTGGCTCTTTCCGGCCAGGGTAGCGGTATGGCTGCCGTTGATCCTCAGGCTGCCCTCGTCGCCGATGAAGCGCCGCACCGGGGCCGGGGCGGGAAAGGGGACCCTCCACTCGAAGCGCCCTCGCCGCCCTGCCTGACGGGCCGCCGTCACCTTCTGGTTGCGGCGCACGGTATCCCGCCACCGGGTTCTCAGAGTGTGGTCGTACCCCAGGTCGAGGTAGTCATCGACCTTCAGGGTCACGGTGGGGCTGCTTGGAAAGCCGGCCGCCACCGGGGTGTAGTGAACGCCGTTGGAGTCGACGGTGACCTCCTTCATGTCAAAGGGCATCGCCGATTCCAGCATCGGCTTCTTCCAGCGCCAGCGCAGCAGCGGCTGGCCCGGGCGCGTGATGTCGCCGTATTCGAGCGGCTGGTGAAACAGCTGCGCCACTGGTCCGACCATGGGCTGGCCGCGCAACCCGACCTCGGCTGCCGACATCCGGACACACAGGGTGCACGCGAAGAAGCCCAGGAACCCGAACCGGGCCCTCTTCTCGGTGAGTCGAGATCTGACGCTCATGACGAATTCCGTTCACGGCACGGATGTACAGCAAGGATCGTACCGCGAGTGTCGTGCATGGTCCTTCGCAAACCGGTGATGGCTTGGGGCATGTCCGGGGAATCCGCCCGCATACGGGTGAGCCCGCAAGGGCCTGACGCAGGCCGAACGGATCGCAGGACACGCTACTGGAGTCCTGGAGCATTTCCTCCGCTTCAGCGGGCGCCGACGCCGCCGAGCAGGGTCCTACACACGTTCGCTATGGAGCGATAAGCGGACTCCGGAGATGGGCGGGATCAGTTGGGGAAACCGTCAAGAGGGGCCTTTCCACGCGGATCCGTGGGGTGAGTTAAATCTTTAATAAACATAGCATAAAGGCTTAGATTACATCAAGCGGGGCCACCTTCTGCGGCAGCGGAGACTATCTCTGCCAAGGTCGGTCTCTGCGGCTTGGCGGGCCGGCCTCCGGTCTATTCCGAGCCCTCCGCGCCGTTTCTTCCGTGGGTCGGAACGTCCCTTCCCGGGCTTGGCCGAGCGTATGCTGCCCTCCTCGTCCCGAGATGGCTACGTTTCCGCTCCTACACGGGAGTGTCCCTAAAGAAACACGCACCGAAAGCCGGGCGGTTCCCTTGAATCCACTTTCACGCTACGTCCTCTCACAACATCTGGGCCCGTTTCTGTTCGGCTGTTCCCTGATCGTTTTCGTGCTGGTCATCGACGTGGCGCTGCAGATGATGGACCGGGTGTTGAGCAGGGGGCTTTCGTTCATCGCTGCGGGACAGCTTTTCTTCTACAACCTCGGCTGGATAGTCGCCCTCGCCGTGCCGATGGCCGTGCTCGTTGCGGTGTTGATGGCGTTCGGCCGGCTCTCGGCCGACAGCGAGATCCTCGCCCTGAAATCGAGCGGCATCAGCTTGGTTCAGTTGATGAAACCGGTCCTTGTGGCCGCCGCGGCTCTGACCGCGCTGATGGTCCTTTTCAACGATCGCGTGCTCCCCGACTGGAACCACAAGGCCCGCAGCATCCAGGCCGACCTGAAGCGGCGCAAGGCCGCCCTCGTTCTCAAGCAGAAGGAAGGCCTCTTCATCCGCGATCTGGGCGGCTACAGCCTGCTGATCCGGCGCGTCGACGAGGAGGCAAACAGGCTCTACGGGTTGACCCTCGTCGACGGCGGCCGCAGCGGCCCGCCGCAGACCCTGCACGCTGACTCGGCAGAGGTGCGGATCTTCGACGACGGTGAGTACATGCGTTTGACCCTGTTCGACGGCGAATTCCACCGCATCGACGCGGACGATCCCCTTCAGTTCGTCGAGGGACGCTTCGAGCGCCAGGTGATTCACATAACGGACCGCGACCGCGCCTCGCGGAAATACCCTTCTTCTTCCTCCTCCTACCGCAGCGACCGCGAGATGGATATCGGCGCCATGATGACCGCGGTGGCGGACTATCGCGTCGAGCAGGACCGGGAAGCCGCGGCGATGGATTCTGCCGTGCACGCCTTCCTCGACACGGTGGCGGCCAGCTACGGAACGACTGCCGGGGATGAGACCGGAGAAGGGCTGTCCGAACCGTCGCTCCCGGCGAGGGCGGAGAAAATCGCCAAACAGCTTCACAGGCAGAGGCGCCTCAACCAGAACCGCGAGCGCCGCGCAAACGCCTATCTCGTGGAGATTCACAAGAAATTCTCGATCGCCGCGGCATGCATCGTTTTCGTACTCGTAGGGGCCCCGGCGGGCGCCCTGGTGCGCACGCGGGGGGCGGCGACAGCCGTCGTCCTCAGCCTGGTCTTCTTCTTTGTGTACTGGATGTTCCTGATCGGCGGCGAGGGCCTGGCAGACCGCGGGTACCTTCCCCCCGCCCTGGCGATGTGGGCTCCCAATCTCTGCTTCGGCGGCCTCGGCATCCTGTTGCTGCGGGTGGTCGCCCTCGACCAGCCGACCGGGGGCCGCTTCGGCCAACGGCTGCTGACTGCCCTCGCCTACTACCGCCCGGGAGCCCGCGTGCGATGATCCTCGATCTCTACCTCCTGCGGCGGTTCGCCCTCTGGCTCGCCATCAGCGTCGTGGCCCTGTGGCTGATCGCCGCCATCGTCGACCTGATCGAGAGCATCGACACCTTCCTCGACCACGCCGCGCAGCCCGGCCAGATTCTGAGATACTACCTCTTCCGGAGCCCCTACTGGATCGTGCTGATCCTGCCGGCCGCGGCGATGCTCGCCACCCTGTTCGCCCTCACCGGGTTCGCGCACCGGGGCGAGATCGCGGCGATGAAGGCGGCCGGGGTCAGTCTCCGCCGCCTCCTTGTTCCGGTGCTTGCCTGCGCCCTGCTGTTCAGCGGCGGCACCATGCTGTTCACGGAGTACGTCGTTCCTCCGGCAACGTTCCGCTACAACACGACCAGGGACGACATCCGCTCGTACAGCCGTAGCGACGGATCGCGGCGGCTGGTGCTGCTTCAGGACGTCGGCGGACAGCTGGTGTTCGCGCGCTCCTACGACCACACCCGGCAGAGGGCCCAGCAGGTGCTTTGGGAGAGCCGTCCCGGGGAGCTTACCGGGGAGCGCGCCGCGGCCGAGCGGCTGGAATGGAAGGAGGGGCGCTGGGTGCTGATCGATGGAACCCGCTACGGGTTGGCCGGGGATCGCTTCGAGGCAAGTTCCTTCGACACCCTGACCCTTACGACCCTGACCCTCGAGCCCGGCGATTTCTCGCGGCAGCGGAAGAAGCCGGAAGAGATGAACTTCGGTGAGCTGCGATCCTACGTGGACCGCGCCCGCGCCAACGGCGAGGACGCCACCCGCCACCTCGTCGACCTGCACCTGAAAATCGCCTTTCCCCTCGCATCCTTCGCCATCGTCCTGGTCGCGGCGCCGCTGGCCGCCAACACCCGTCGCTCGGGACGCGCCGCCAGCTTCGGGCTCGGCGTGCTGATCTGCTTCCTGCTCTACACCTGCGTCAAGGCGGGACAGGCGCTCGGCTGGAACGAGATCATCCCCCCATGGCAGGGGGCCTGGGCGGCCAATCTCGTTTTCGGCCTTCTGGGCCTGATGCTGTTCAAGAAGGCACACTCGTAAAACGGAAAGCGGCCCCGAATGCCTCCTCCGAGGCCGCTTTCATTGGAAAAATTCCAGGGGCGCGTGCAGCGGCTGCGGTCACTTGTCCCCCACCTATGACACGGCCACCGAGGCACGGCTGTTCGAGTTTGTTCCCCTCTGGGGGTTCCCGGTCTTTCTGGTGTATGGCATGCGCCGGGTTGCCTGCAAAGCCTGCGGCCGGGTGGTCGTCGAGAAGGTCCCCTGGAGCACGGGCAAGCACCACCTGACCGACCTCTACCGCTGGGGGCAGGGAAGTTTCTCCAGCGCTGGTGTTTCCGTACGATGAGAAGCAACATCGAACCCAATGAAAGACATCGCCAAGATGCTGCGGCGTCATCAAGAGTTCATCCTCAATTGGTTCAGGGCCAAGAAGCAGTTCAACAACGGCATTGTCGAGGGCTTGAACCTGAAATGGAATCTGACGGTGAGAAAAGCATTCGGATTCCGCACCTTCAAGGCACTCCAAATCGCTTCATTCCATCAGCTTGGCGATTTACCCGTACCCCAATTCACCCCACGCTACTGACGAGCCGGAAATAAAAGCAGACTCAGTAATTGCCGAGCGTCGAGCGTCAGTCGCGGATCGACAAAAGCAGTCGCGCATCGACAAAAAACCCCTGTTCCGCTTCCGCCTTCGGGAACGAAACAGGGGTCGGTTGAGCAATGTCGGCGAAAAACAGCCGATTTTATTGGTTCACATGCCGGCCTTGATAGCCCCCCAGGTCTTGTCTTCGATCGCCGTCCTAAAGTCAACATTCTCCAACTCCGCCATCACGAAGTCGACTTCCGGCCAGTTGTCCGGTCCGGGAGAAATCGACCAGGCACCACTGTACTTCGATGTACCATTGTCTTTTAGGCCAGCCTCTGCAAGAGTTGGGTCTTGGTCAACGTTCATGATGTTTATGTGGAGGATGTCCCCCTCTTCGAGATCCACGAGGGTCAGGTCGTCGAAACTGGGCACATCTCCTGGGGGTGCGGCTTCGATCCAACGATAGGACAGCTCGTAGAAGTAGGTCGACTCGCCGAGCGGTTCACCTTCGAAATCCCAGCCGAACTCCCAAATCTCCGTGTTCCCCTCCGCCAGGAAGTCTGCAGCGGCTTGCCAGGGCTGATAATCGAGGTACCCGGTAATGCCTATCGGAGCACCCTCGAAAGGCGGAACTGCGATGAGGAATATCGGGGAATTTATGATAGCCCCTTCAGTATTACCTGAATTTTGCTCCTCCTGCGGAATGTTAGGAGCCACACGGACTTCCCAGTCGTCATCGTCCCAGAGGCAATTGTCCGTGTGGTTCCGATCGTGTTCGTCGTCAAACACCGAAGTCGCGAAATAGAGCCGGTTGGTGTTGTCATTCCACCCTATGCGATGGCGTATGAACATATCTGCTGCGTCGACTCCACCCCGTGGCGTATCCAAACCCAGCTTTCCAAAAGCGTGCACCTGGAAGAGATCCGGGTTGGTGATCTCATACTGTGGTGGCACGACATCCCATTCCGAGAGGTCCCCATCCATCTGGGGAATAGCCCCATCCGGCCACTGGAAAGCGAAGCGGGTTTCTCCCGGTGGCTTGTGGGCTGCCGCCATTCCCGCCAGACCAACCACGAGAAGCGCGGCCATTCCCAGCAAAATGACTCGTCTCATCAAACGCCCTCCTGGGACTGCAAAGTCCCTTTGCGAGTGACCCTTCTTTTCCACTCCTTTTTCGCCTGCTCTTTTTTTAGAATTTTTCATCGATCCGCGTTAGTATAGGTCTAATGCACAAAATAAGATATGGTCTGGCAAGCGCAGGCACAAGCAGTTTTTTGCCCCCGGATCCCCTTCATTAATTTGACGTAATAAGTTGTTTTTTCTAAACTTGAGGAGATCTTAACCTGGAAGGATCCACGATGATCGATGTCCAGCTTCAATCGCAGGACTTCAAGGCCGTCGTCACCGTCGACGGACGGCTGTTTACGGAATACCGCTATGGCCACTTCGTGTGCAGGCCCTACTTCTACCCCGTACTGACCCCGGGCGGCCAACGCCTGACGCGCGGGTACCCGACAGAGGAAAACGAAGGGGAAACCGATGACCACTTTCATCACCGGAGCATCTACACGGCCCACGAGATGGTCAATGGATTCAACCTATGGGCAGAAGGTCACGGCCACGGCGCCATGCTGCAGCGGGGCGAACCGGTTGTCGGACTCGCCGGAGACGCCGCCACCATCGACGGGATCGTGGACTGGTTCGGCCCCGAGGGACAGCGCCTCCTGAAGGAACGACGCACCATACACATACGCGCGGTCGGCGATCTGCGAGTGATGGACCAGCGGAACGAGCTCAGGGCGAGATACGGTGACGTGACCCTGGGCGATACCAAGGACGCAGGGCTGCTGTCCCTGCGAGTGGCGACTTCGATGGACGCCACCGGCGATGGCCGCATCGAGAACTCGGAGGGCGGGGTCTTCGACAGCGGCCACGGCGAGGAGGTGACCTGGGGAAAGCGCGCTGCCTGGTGCGATTACTCCGGCCCCTTGGCGAACGGGGAGGAGTGGGGCCATACCATGGTCGACCATCCGAAAAACCCCCGCTACCCCACTTACTGGATGGTCCGCGGCTACGGTCTGTTCACGGCGAATCCCTTCGGCGTCTCCCGCTTCGAGGCCGATGACAACCTCGACGCGAGCATGACGATTTCAGCCGAAGACAGCGTTGTGTTCCGCTATCGCCTCATCATCCATCCAGGCCGCGGACCCGGGGATCGTCAGGTATCGGAGTTGGTCGAGGAGTTTGGGAACGAGGATTACGCGATCCAGCCGTGATCGGGAATCACCTTCAATACGCGATTGCTGCTACCCGGGCCTGTTCCTCTTCGAGAGCGTCTCCTGCCACCGAGATTCGCACGATGTACAGTCCCGACGCCACCAGTTGACCCCGGGCATCCCGTCCATCCCAGGTCTTGTCGCGGTAACGGCCGCTGCGCTCGGGGCTGTCGTGAATGACCCGTACGAGACGGCCGCTCAGGTCGTGGACACTGATACCGACGGGGCGGCCGGCTGCAAGAGAAAGCAGGCTGTAGCGGACGGAAAGCTGGTCGTTGACACCGTCCCCATTCGGTGTGAACGGATTGGGCGCCAGCTCCACATTGTCGAGCAATTGGCCCCCCCCAAGTACAAGAGGACTGAGAACCGTCGTGCCTGAAAAGTCGGGATCATCATCCTCGCCAAGAAATGTCGCATCCCCCGAGGTGACCGTCTGCGCGATTTCCGGCTCGCCGGTGAGTCTGACCAATCCGGCAAAGGTCGTGCTGTAGCTCAGGACCTCGGTGCTGAATCGAATCTGTATGAGCGTGTCGTCTTCGCGGAGCGGGGGAAGGCTGAGAATGAAGCGGTCCTCAGCCACCGAGAGGATGGCAATTCCGGCAGTCGTGGAGGGATCGTCGACACCGGCGAATGCACGGGCCGCTACAAGCTCTCCGTTCGAATCTGATATGCTCACCGCATCGATGCTGTGCACTCGGGCGGGTGTGCGGACCTCGATGATGTCGAAACCGAGGCCGCCGTCGGTCTGCATGCACGTGCGCACAGCGTAGGTGAAGGAAACAACCTCGGACACCTCGACCTCTCGCGGGTGGATCTCGGCGATGAGGGAATCGGCCATGGCCTGCCTCAGCATATCGAGGGAGACAGACCGCAGAACGCGGGCGGCCTCCAGATCGCTGCTGAGAAAGTCCACCTGAAACTGGAAGTATCGGCGGGGACTGGGAGAGCGCACGGGCAGCCCGGGCCCGTTGGCCGCATGCTCCGGGAAAGGGGCGCTGAACCCACTCCAGTTGACCTGATCGTCTGTCACAGAGCCGGCTGTCCAGTCGCGGTTTCTGCTATCGCGCTGCGGCCAATGGCCCATGTACTCGGCCAGATCCATTTCACGCGTCGGGTCCTGCACGGAGGTGGCGATCTCTGGAGCCAGTGGATCGCCGACCCGCTTGCGGTTGTAGACGAAGTAGGAAGAATCGCTGCCGGTACGCGTCCGAATTGCCATCCGGGAGAGCCTGGGATCGCCGATCACGGTTTCAGTCCAGCGCAGGTTTCCCCACAAAGCGGGTTGTCCGGCATCGAAAATATCGGAGATGTAGCTAGCAGAAGGCAGGAAGCCCTTGCCGATTACTTCGATCTCGTCGATCTCGAAGTCAACGACCGAGCGCGCGCCGAGGCGTATGTGCCGGATCACCCTTGGTGGCTCCAACTCTACCACCGCCACGGTATTCTGGTTGTCTTTTTCGGACACCACCGGCACACCCCAAATCGGACTCCCGCTTTCCGTCAGGGTAATCCCGTCGTTGATGGACAGGTCGAAAGCCCTCAGGAAGTCGTTCTCGAAGGGGGTGGTTGGAGATGAGTGGATGGTGTTGCGCGGATAGAAGCGGATTTTCTCGACGCCTATGCGCGCCCCGAGGTCGAGAAAGATGACAACGCCCAGAGGGTTATCGGGACTCTTGCGTTCGAAGGCCTTCAACACCCCCTCCGGCTCGTCCGAAAGGAGCTCCTCGAGCGTACCGGGCTTGAGAAAGGAGACATTGGGTGACCGGATACTGCCGCCTCGCTCAATGGTGCCGAGGGCGATGTTCTCATCATCTCCGAGGCGCAGAATGTGGACGGCATCCGGGAAATTCGCCGGGTCGAATGCGATCAGGTTCCCGGGCGCATTGCCCACCACGAGGCTGTCGCGATCCCTCGTGCGCCGATTGAGGACATCGCGATGCAGCGCATCGATGACGTCGACCGGCGCAATTCCTTCACCGTGCCAGTCGAACTGTCCGCTCTCGCCGGTCGTGAAGGTCTCGAGCGCAAGACCGGATCGCGGGACGAGGGAAAAGAGGAGCAGAAACAGGAGGGAGCAACGCAGAGCGGCACTCATTCTTGCAACTGACTACCTTCGTCAAATGGCGCCAAGCCGAGGGGCGCAGCACACGGTGTTATCGAGCCAGGCGTTTCTATTTCATGCGTCACACAATACATAAGAAACCACGACTGTCATACATGGCACACGGCGTCATGAATAGTTGCGCTTACAGGCAGCGATTACTTAAGAGGCTGTATAGGATCACTATGGCGACGAAAGATGAATGTCCTGGGCCAGGAAGTATGTCCAACCTGAAAGCCAAGTCAATAACCTGTCTCATCGGCCTCATCCTCGTCCCGGGTTGTTCCCAACGCTCGGGGCAAGACGACGGCGGGATGGATGGCGTGTCGACACGGGGACACGTCCAGTTCGTGGATGTAAGTGAGGAGGCGGGACTGGATTTCGAGAACGTGTCTGGCGGCCCGACTCAGATGTACGTGCTGGAAAGCATGTCGGCCGGGGCCGCCTTCCTGGACTACGACGTCGACGGGTGGCTGGATCTGTTCGTCGTCAACGGCACGAGGCTGGACGGTCCCGTGGAAGGTGCCACGAACAGACTGTACCACAATCGACCAGCGCCAGGACGGGAGGGCGAGGACAGGCGTGTCTTCCGGGAGGTGACCGAAAAGGCCGGCATCGGCCACACCGGCTGGGGGATGGGTTGTGCCGTGGGAGACTACGACAATGACGGTGATCCCGACCTCTACGTGACTTACTGGGGACCCAACCGGCTCTATCGCAACGACGGTGATGGCGGCTTCGTCGAGCTCGCCGAGAGCGCCGGTGTGGCCGATGAGAGATGGGGATCGAGCGCAGCCTTCGGGGATGTGGACGGGGATGGCTTTCTGGATCTGTATGTCACCAACTATCTCGGGTTCGACCTGGCGAACCCGCCGGGTATTGGACTCTACAAGGGGCTCGACGTCATGGCCGGTCCCGATGCCATGCCGCACCAACCAGACGTGCTCTACCGGAACAACAAGGACGGCAGCTTCACGAATATGAGCGCGGCCACAGGCTTGGACCGGGTGGCCCATCCGGGACTCGGAGTCGTCTTCGGCGACTACGACGATGACGGGGATCTCGACATTTACGTGGCCAATGATACGGCGCCCAATCTGCTATTGCGCAACGACGGGGACTGGCAATTGGCGGAGGTCGGGGTTGTGGCCGGCGTGGCCTACAGCGAAGACGGCAGGAGCCAGGCCGGCATGGGCGCGGCCAGCGGTGATTACGACAACGACGGGGATCTGGACTTGGTAGTCAGCAATTTCTCCGACGACGTGAACACCCTCTACCAGAACCAGGGCGAGGGCACCTTTGCGGACATGACGTTCGCTGCCGGCCTGTTCGAGATGGTGCGCCCTCTGCTGTGTTGGAGCAACGGCTTTTTCGACTACGACAACGACGGCTGGCTCGACCTGTTCACAGCCTGCGGGCATCTGTACCCGCAGCTGGAGCAGTACCCCTCCGGCATGCGCTATGCGCAGCGCAACCTGATCTATCACAATGAGCACGGCCGCTATGCCGAAGCAGGGCGAGAGACCGGTCCCGGCTGGGCCATCGCCAAGGTGACCAGGGCCGCGGCTCTCGGGGACTACGACAACGATGGCGACGTGGATGTGCTGCTGATGAACCTGAACGACAAGCCGTCCTTGCTGCGGAACGACGGCGGCAACGGCAACAACTGGTTCGGTCTGCAGCTCGAGGGTGCCCAGAGCAACCGGGACGCCATCGGAGCGCGGGTACGGGTGGTGGCCGGCACTTTGGCTCAGGTGCGGGAGGTGCATCGCGGATACGGGTTCCAGTCACAGCACGATCCGCGGCTTGTCTTCGGCCTGGGCGGGAACGAGCGGGTGGACCGCATAGAAATTCGCTGGCCATCGGGGAGTCAGCAGGTGCTCGAGGATCCACAGCTGCGCAACTATCTCGTAGTGCGGGAGGGAGTGGAAGATGTGATCGCCATGTACGCCGGGCCGGGCGCGAAGCAGCAGCCTGTCGCGACTGAGGTCACAACATCGGCGCTGGGGCCCGAGCCGGAGGTGCCGAGCACCCACGTCGTGAACTCCAGGCTGACGGCGGACGAGCATTACGCACGCGGGACCGGGCTCTACGACCAGGGACGTCACGAGGAGGCCCTGGGCTTGTTGAGGGGTGCGATTCAGCTGCGTCCCGACTACATGCAGGCCTATTACGCCCTGGGGGTCACTCTCCATGCCGGTCTGGGCAGACCCAGGGAAGCAGCATCTGTCCTCGAAGAGGCGGTCCAACTGGATTCCTCATGGGCGGAAATCCAGGCGCTCTTGGGGGCGGTCTATCTGGCTCTCGACGAGCCTGAAAGGGCCATAGAATCACTGAAGCGGTCCATCGCCCTGGATCCATCGCCCTGGCAAAGTTACGCCCGGATGGGACTCGCCTATCTGCGCCTCAGGAACACGGTGGCCGCAGAAAAAGCGTTCAAGAGGGCGGCGAAGGTGGCTCCCTACGCGCCGGCGCCGCACCTGCAGCTGGTCCGGTTGTACGAGATTGAAGCTCAACGAGAGGCGTCTGAACGGGAGCAACGGATTTTCGAACGGCTGCAGCCTGTGCAGGACCAGGTGGACCTGTACGAGGACAAGATCAGGCAGTATCCGGATGTAGCGGAATGGCGCTACCGCCTGGGTCGGGCATACGTCAAGCAAGGGCGCTACGACGAGGCCCTTGCCTCATTCGGGAAGGCCGTCAAGCTCGATCCCGGCCATGGTATGGCGCACTATGGAATGGGTGCCGCGTTCCACTACAAGGGGTATCTCACGCGGGCCATAGAGGCCTACATTAAGGCCGGTCAAGTCGACCCGAGCCTCGTGGAGGCCCTCAGTGATTTGGGGCGGGCGTATTTCGAGTCGGGGCTACTCGAAGCAGCCGTGCAGGCCTACCAGAAAGCTATACGGTTGAGACCGGGACTGGCCCCGACCATCAGCAACCTCGGTGAGGTCTACGCCGCCCAGGGCAAGATGGACGAGGCCATCGACGCCTACAGAGCAGCCCTCGAGGTCGATCCGTCGTTGAGTGGGACTCGCAGGCAACTGGAGCACCTGCTTGGGGCGCGCCGGCGCTGAAGGCGATACGATTCGCGGATTGACGACCTAAGCCGGTACTCTTGGCATCTTGTTCTGAGGGTACAATATCGAGTACGATTCCACCAATTGGTGGGTAAGGAAGGGATAGGCTGGGAAAAGCAGGTAGTGGTCGTACGGTAGCATTCAGTCACCTATTCACGCAACGCGTGAGGAGAGCACAAGCATGGTTTACGTCCAGATCGCCATAGCCGTTTTCACAAGCCTGCTGGTCTGCTGCAGTCAACCGAAGCAGGACGACGTGGTGGCCGTGGTGGGATCGCACGAGATTACGCCCTCCGCCTTGCGAGAATTCGTCAGCCGTTTGGCGCCTGGATTGCGCACAGAGAAAACAGGCGAGGCAGCACGGCGACACTACCTGCAGTCCCTCATAGACGGCCGCCTGTTGCTGATGGAGGCCAAATCCCGTGGTCTGGACACGACCTTGACGGTGCGGGAGTCGGTCCGGAATGTGGTCGACACGAAGGTGCGGGCCCTCTACCGCTATAACAAGATCCTGTCGAAAATCGAGGTCCCGGAGGAGGAGCTGCGCGCATTCTCCGCCCATCACGGCTTCCAGATCGAACGCTGGTTCACCGCGATTGTGGTGAAAACTCGAGCAGACATCGACAAGGTCGTGGGTGAACTGGAGGCGGGCCGTCCTTTCGAGGAAGTAGCCCGTGAGTATTCCGTGGAGGAGCGCTCCGCCAGCGCGGGAGGGCACTTTACGTGGGTGGACCGGTACAATATAGCGAAGGTCGGCATCCCACCGGATCTCTTCGTCTCTCTGCCCCTGGGTGAGGTCTCAAAACCTCAGCGTGTAGCGAACGATTGGTCCGTCCTCCGATTCACACAAGAACGCCCGGTACCGTTTGAAAAGTACCGGTTTGCGGCAAGGCATCACCTCCTGGGGGGCAAAATATCCCAGCTGGCAGGGGAGCACTTCGAAGCGCTCAGGGAGTCCTTTCGGGTCAGGCTTCATCCGGAGGGATTGACCGAACTCCGGGAGGCCTATCGCGACAAGGAGACCGCTGCAGCGGAAAAGAGCGGGGTCGTACTGTACGGATTCGAGGGTGGCGAGATAACGGTCGCCGAGGCCTACGAAGTCATGGGGCGGCCGGACCATTTCCAACAGCTGGCGGACAGCGCAAAGACCGTCTCCACCCTCGAGGAGTTGGTCCTCCGTCCCGCCCTGTTCGACGCGGCCGCCCGGCAGGCCGGGTTGTACGACAGACTTGACGTCCGCGAGTTCGAGGAGCAAACCGTGGAGCAAACCCTGCTCGAAGCGATGAGGAAGTCCGCCGTGCCCGAACGCGTAAGCCTATCCGAGGAGCAAGTGAGGGAGTATTACGACAGCCACCCCGAATTGTTCATGACCGAGCTTTCGGTCTATATCAAGGAGGTGCTGTCCTCCACCAGGGACGAGGCGGAGGAGGTGCATCGGCGGCTGGTAGCGGGAGAGCCCTGGGAGGACTTCACGATCAGCAGCTTGAGGGAGGGGGCCCGGGAGTCCACGGGCCAATTTCACTTTCATAATCGCGAAAGGATCATATATCCCAGGCTCTTGGCGGCCATCATGGCAGCACCTGAGGGGGAGATCGTCGGTCCCGTCGAAGTGAAGGGGGGATGGTCGATATTCACCGTGCTGCGCAAGGAGCCACAGACGCAGCAACCGTATGCAACGGTGAAGCAACAGGCCACGCAGCTGCTGCTGGTGCAAAAAGCAAAGGAAGGCTTCGAGGAGTTGCTGGGACAGCTGCGCGACAAATACGCCGCCGAGGTCAGGGTGTTCGAGTCCCGTCTTGCCGAAGCACTGCCCGAAAGTCTTTTGGAAGGTTGACGCCACGTCAGCAGTTCCGCGTCGGAGTAGGAATGACCATTACTGACCACCCCCTCCACAGATCCCAACGAGCGGAGTTACCGCACTGGGCTCCTGCCTCGGGTCATGACGGCAAAGCGCTGTTCGGGATAGGGGTGAGTGATGCGCGGAGGAGGCAACAGTTGGTACCAGAGATCCTTCATGCGCCGCCCCGTGACCCTGGTTTTGTGGCTCCGTCGCTTGAGGGCCCGCTACCAATGGATGGCGATGCCCTTGATGAACGCGCACAGCGCCGGACCATTCCGGGGCACGCCATATAGTTCAGGTGCCCGGTGATCACGCGGCGGAGGTAGCACGCCACTTCGGCTACGGGGTCATGCATCCGCCGTTGGAGGATCGCCTTGACCTCTTTGAGCTTTCGCCGCATCCGCTCCTTGGCCGTCTGTCTCAGGACGATGAACTTGCCCCGGCGCGTCTGGTCGCAGCTGTGGGTAAACCCGAGAAAATCGAACGTTTCGGGTTTCCCTTCGCCCCGTCGGCGCCGGTTTTCCGCGGCAAAGCGCCCGAACTCGATCCGTCGCGTCTTGTCCGGGTGCAGCTGCAGGGAAAACCTCGCCAGCCGCGCGGCCAGGTCGGCGCCGAACGCCTCGGCGTCGGCTCGGTGTTGAAAGCGGGCCACGAGGTCGTCCGCGTAGCGCACCAGGAGTACCTCCCCTTGCGCGCGTCGCTTTCGCCATCGTTGCGCCCACAGGTCGAAGACGTAGTGCAGGTAGATGTTTGCCAACAGGGGCGAAATGCTGGCCCCCTGGGGCATCCCTGCCTCTGCGTCGATACGTCTGCCCTCTTCCAGGACCCCCGCGTTGAGCCACTTCCTGAGGTGGCGCACCACGCGTCGGTCCCGCACACGGTGCTCGACGAACCTCATCAGCCCTTCGTGGTCGATGGTGTCGAAGAACCCACGGATGTCCGCGTCGAGTACCCAGTTCACTTTGCGGTGTTGGATCCCCACCGCCAACGCATCCAGCGCCCTGTGCGGGCTGCGCCCCGGTCGATACCCATACGAGAATCCCAGAAAATCGACTTCGTAGACCGCATTGAGCACCTCCACGGTCGCCTTCTGGACGATCTTGTCCTCCAGCGCCGCAAGGCCCAGCGGTCTCCTGCCTCCGTCTCCTTTCGGGATGTACGTCCGTTTGACCGGTTTGGCTCGATACGCGCCGCGCTTGAGCCGGGCCGACAGGTCCTGAAGACGTGCTTCCAACCCCTGCCCGTACTCGCTCCACGTCATGCGATCGACCCCCGGTGCGGCCTGCCGCTTGAGGCCGAGGTAGGCCTCCCGGAGGCGCTCGATGGTCTAGACGTGATGCCACAGCGTCGTGAACGGCAACTCCCTGTCTCGAACCGCTGCTTGTCGTACGCGTTCGAGCGCCTGGTGCAGGTCGGTCCGGATCTGCGCCCGGGACCTGGGGTGCTCGCTCGCGTTCCCCTTGCCCAGCCCCCTTCCCTCCCCCCGCTCCGCCGGGGGCGCAGCGGACTGACCCCCCTTGTGCGCGGGGTTCCCCGGTTGTATGGGGCTGTCCGACTTCCGGCGGTCGTGCGTCATCGGCGTGCCCCTTTCGGGTTCCCGATGCGGACCCGGGGACCATCCCCCCGGGCCAACCGCCGGACCTCCCGGTTCCCGTACGAGGTGCCTGGGCGCCTGCGCCGGGCCTCTGACCGCGCCGGGTCCGATGGACGCTGGCGATATCGCGCCCACCGATGGGGCCTTCCCTCGCCTCCTAACGGGTCGGCCACCCGAAAGGGATTCATTTCTTTCGCGGCTCCATACCGGACCTACGCTCCCCCCTGCCAACGCTTCGCCTGCGCCGTTACCGGCGCACACGCATGACTCGGGGCTGTCGTGGTTCGCTACACCTTCAACACAAAGGACTTTCACCTCTAACACCTCGCCGGTGTGACCGGCGCACAGGAGGCACACATGAGGCAGCCTGTCAGCTGCGCGCTCGCCACGGGCGCCGGGCCAAGCCGTGTCCCGGTCTCACTCATCCATGTCTTGGGACTGGCCTTGTTTCTAGGTGCCCCGCAATCCGTTCACCCCCAGAGCAACAAAGGGCACCTGGTCCTGGGCGAAGACCGGGTGATCGTCAGCGCGGGGAGAGGGCACTGGCACAACTGGAAGCTGCCCACTCACGCCCTCGATGTGACTGCCGGGGGAGTCAAACCGTGGCGCTTCCGGGATCGATACAACGTCCTCGACGATCTCAATACATTCCGTCGGAAGCTCCCGGACCTGAGACGCCAGAACGACGACATTGCCATCCCCAACATCGACAGCACGGTGAAGCGCGACCCGCTGGGCGAGATCCTGACGCAGAAAAAAGGGGGTCGGGAAGTGCCCGTCTACGAGTATTTCGTCAAACCTGGCATCAGTCGCGTGGGCTCGAACCCGGACTCAGCCGCGAATATCCTCGACGGCATCCAGGCGACATGCTGGGAGCCGGATTCCGATGACCCGATCGAGCGATGGTGGATCGAAGTGGACCTCGGTCGGACCGTGCCCGTGGATTCGCTGGTTCTCAAATTCGCAGACGAGGGGGAGGGCGATCCGTTCCGTCAGTTCAAGGTCTTGACTTCTTTCCATCAGGAGCCGGTCACGCAGAATGCACTGCAGCTGCAGTTGCGGGTTGTGGGGGGTACGGACAAGCCCAACGCGCTCCGGACTTTCTCGGTTCCGCTGCAGGACAATCTGGAAGCAGCCCCAGGGTGGACGGGCAGAATGGTCGAAACCATCCGGATCGTGGTGACCGACACCAGGGGCGGCAGGCACACGGAGATTTCCGAGGCGGAATGGACCGCTCTGGACAGTGGGGATCGAGGCGATGTCCTCCATTTTGTCAAGGATTCGGAAGGGGTCGAGGAACCGATTGAAAAGGACGAATACGACCGATTGCCGGCGGCACGGCAGGGGAGCAAAGTCTACTACCGTCACGAGCGCCCCCGCCTGGCCGACCTCGAGGTGTGGGGTTTCGGGGACAACATCAGCCCGAATCTTCTAGAAGGTGGCGGCAATTTCAGTCTCCTCGTGCCGTCCGTTTTGAATCCTCCGCCCCTCGCCTTCGACGGAGACTTCAGCACCTTCTACGATCACGAAATCCCGATTCCGGGGGCCCCTGCCGGGATTTTGACGGTCGACCTCGGTGCCACCTTCTGGCTGGACATCGTCCGTGTATCGGCAGTGGATATTCTCGGTCGCGCGTGCCAGGACTTCGACGGATACATACACCGCAGCTCAGACGGCAGCCGCGACGCGACCGGAGGGTTCAATTGGGAACCCCTCAGTCCTCCGGAACGCACAGAAAACTCGGTGAACAATTACAAGCAACTCATGGACGTGTACGATCCCCCCCGGCAGTTGCGGTTTCTGGAGATGACAATCTTCACTACGAAGGATCTGCAAAACCTCGCGAACACCAGTGCCTGCATCGCTGAATACGGGCTCTTTTCGCGAGGACATGTCGCCGAGGCGGTATTGACCTCGGACTTGATCGAGATTCCCTCCGGGAGCACTCCAGCCCGCATTTCATGGGTCGGCGATACCCCGTCTGGAACTGATCTGGAGGTCCAGACTCGCACGGGCGACATTCTCGGGAAGGAAATTCGCTATTACAACAAGAATACCGGCCACGAGATCGACCTTGCCACATGGAATCGTCTGCTCAATTCCTGGCGGACGTCCGACACGACCTTCGTACCCACCGTCGGCTGGAGCGCCTGGAGTCGCAACTATGAGCATCCGGGGGTGCCCGTCACCTCGCCCGGGGGAAGGAAGTTTCTCCAGCTCCAGGTCAAGCTGAAAAGCCGAGCCCGCGAGGCGGCAGCGTCGATCAGCTCCATCGACATAGGACTCACGGAGTTGGTGGGCGAAGACCTTCTCGCTGAGCTGTGGCCGACGCAGGTTGCGGTTGCGGGGCGGGTGGACACCTTCGAGGCCTTCATCCTGACCCATTTCGTCGAACGGCCGGTGGGATCTCGAAGCAAGGGCTTCGATGAAATGCGGCTGGTCATGCCGTCGGGAGTACCCGTTGACCTGCTCGGGATCGACGTGGGTGTCGACTCCCAAACCGGCGCAGCGAAACAGGAATTCCACCCCTCCGGGGTCGATGGCATCTTCGTGGACGATGAAGGCAAGGAGCTACAGGTAGTGACAAGCTCCACCGATTCCATCCGAGTGCGATTTTCTTCAACCGTCAACATACTCCCCACGAGCGAGGCCAAGAGGACATACAACGCGGTCACGGTTGCCGGCGACCAGGTTCCCGTGGACCATGAAGGTCTGCCGCTCTCGGCAATAGCCTATGGAGGGCTCGAAGAGGAAGAGCAGGGAAAAATCCTGTACTTTCGCCAGATCATTACCGGCGGCAGGATTCGGTTGACGAAAATCGACTCAGTCGGAGATAAGGTCCCCCAGTTAATCTGGGGCGAGCTGGAGGAAGAAGAGAGGGGGCCCATACGGTATTTCCGGGTGTTGCTCGGCGACGGGCCGCAGTTCCCCTTTGGCGTCGAAGGTGATTCGCTAGATGCGACAGGACACAGACGGCTGACCGGGGACAAGCAGGGCACCGTTGTCGGCGCAGGCCCTGAGATACGGGTGCGCTTTGCAGCCCCCGTCTTCAGGAACGGCACCACCCTCGCCGTCGCCGTCCGCAACGCGGCAGGAGGTGCCGACCCGACAGCCCTCTGGCAGGACGTCGAAGCCGGTGATGCCTCGAAGCTGCGCGAAGGGAATACGCTCTCCATCGGTCTGCCGCTCGAGACCAAGGCTATCGAGGTGTCCGAGATTGCCCCCAACCCGTTCTCGCCCAACAGTGACGGTATCAATGACGAAACCCTCGTCCACATGAGCATCCTCGATATCAGTGCCAGGCGCCGGGTCGAGATGCGAATCTACCAGCTCGATGGCAGCCGGGTGTACGAAAGGTCGCAGATGGTCAGCAGTGGACGAGCGGTCATGCCATGGGACGGCACCGATACAAGCGGGCAAAAAGTGCTGCCCGGCATCTACATCTGCCAGATAAGACTGGAGACCGACTCTGGTGATATCACGTTGCTGCGGTCAATCGCCGTGGCTTACTAGACGACGGTCACTGGCGACCGTGGTTGGTTGAACAGAGGAGGCGTGCCGTGAGCAGATATGTCCATCTCCTGGTATGTGTCACGGGCAGTTTCGTGCTGGCCTCCGCGCAGCTATCGGCTCAGGACTACGGTGCCCGCCTGGGTTCGGTGAAACGGGGTGGGGAACTATCGTATGAGCCGCAGGGTCCGGGCGTCCTGTTCGGGGCCCTGGATCCAGCGGTGAAGAAATGGTACATCCCCCAAGAGCTTTATAATGAATACCGGTGGCGTCAGTGGGAATACTCAAACTACGCCAGAAGCCCCTACCAGAGATACGTGGACTCGGCGCTCGAGGGCGACTACTTCTACGATCTCTACGGCAATTTCGTCACCCGGGGTTGGCTGATCTTCAACAATTCTCAGAGGCAGCCCGAGCAGTTCGGCAGCTCTGTGCTCAAGTCAACCAATTTCCAGAACTGGTTCAGCGGCCTCCTCCTCTCCACAGACACCAAGGGGCAACACTATTACGCCATGACGATCGGCAATGAGCTGCGCACCACCCTCACCCCGATGACCTTCTCCAAACCCGCTTGGGACGGAGTGCAGTTCGACTACGCTGTCGACAAATATCAGGCCACGGTCATATACTCACGGCTCAGTTCGCCCGGGGGGGAGGCCACCGGGGGCGAACGACTCGTCACGAATACCACCGCTCTGATCGGTGGGCGGGTCACGGCTCAGGTCGGAGACTTTGCCACACTGGGGCTCACGTCCGTCAATGCGCACCACTCCAACACGCTGATCGCCGGGTTTGCCGGCAACCCTATTACAGGGGAATTGACGATTGACCAGAACGAATTCATCGATTTCATCGAGATCGTGCTGAGGGATGATTCCCCCGATGACAGAGCCGGTGGCGCCACCTTCTTTCAGGCCGGATCGGACATCATCATCACCTACCTGGACGGTACCGTAGACGAGGGCAAAAGGATCCGCTTCGGACCCATCATCGAAGGTGGTTTCGAACAGGAGGGGCACCTGTCGGCCGACGGCACCGAAGAGATCCGCCTCCGGTACGACTTCAACGGCCCGAGTTTTGCCACCCGGGCCAGCAGGCCGAAGGAAGAAATCAAGAAGGTCGCATTTCGACTCGTCCTGGGGAATGACTACCAGGTCTGGGTCACCTCAAGCAAGCAGCTGAATCGAACCAACGAGCCCGTCCTGCTGCTGGTCGCCCAGGCGGAGGGCAACGTTCAGGACAACACCAATCTACAGATCGTGGAGTTCGAGTACGGCCTGCCCACAGCGACACAGATCTGGGGCATATCCCTGGAGCTAGGGCAGGTGAAGGGCTTTGACTTCTACGGGGAATACGATGTGAGTTATTCCTACACCAAATACCCGAATAAATCCACGGCGGATCACTCTTTCTCGTCCGGCATCAGAGGGGCGCGATCGGCTCCGGCCTGGATGGTGAATCTCTCGCGAGCCGACTACCCCTGGTTCGTTTTTGGAGAAGCCTACAGCATGGATCCCCGCTATAACACGCGCACCTTCGTCACTGCCGAGGATGGCCGCTTCGATTACGAGGATAAACGCGTCTTCGCGGTGGAATTCGTGGAAGACAACGACGACCAGGACAGGGATCCGGATACCGAGCGCAGAGACCATCCGGCAGGTGACCGCACGGTTTTTCCTGGCTGGGACGAGAACAATGATTTCATCTCGGACTTCAACCAGAACGACAACCGCATCCTGCCCGATTTGACGCCGGACTACGACGAGGCTTTCCTGCGCCACAACGTGGATCGTCCCGAGTTTCTCTTCGGCATCGACCTCAACAACAACGTCTGGGTGGACCGGTTCGAGAACGACGAGGAGCCGGACTTTCCGTACCGCAGGGATCACGAAGGGTACAACGTGTATGGGGGGACCCATCTGACCCCGGGCATCCGACTCATGGCCGGGGTACTGCGTGAGGAGCTCATTTCCACCGACCAGAAAAATGACATCAGCTACCTTCTCCTCACCGTTGACCGGAGCCTTCCCCGCTACGGTCGGTTCAGGCTATTCGACATGTTGAAATCGGTGAAGGACGATATCCCCAACGACCTCCTGCAATTTCTGCCAAACGTCGATGTCCACCTGGGGCAGGCGACGAAAATCATCGATCCTCTGATAGCGCCGGATACCTGGGTGAATTCTCTCTGGATCGGCCACGATTATCAGTACGCCGGCTTGAGTACTGTCAATTCTCTCAAATGGGAGTTCTATCATCAGCGCCTGAACCAGAGTGAGCGCGACGTCCTGGATCTGAACAAGCGCGATTACTTCTTCGGCGTGATCAACAAAGCCAGCTATCGCTTCGAATTGGGCCGGCTGTGGATCGAGCCCCGCTGGAAAAGCGAATACCGAAAACAGACCCTCGATCTCGCCTCGACTGACAAAAGAGAGGAGCTGGCCGAAATCGGCGGCGTGATCCTGGCGCTGCCCATGTTGAGCCATACTACGTTTCAGGCGGGACTGGAACTGACCTTCCTGAATGATCTGATCAGGGACGACAACGATTTCAACGGTGTGGCCGCGGCCAGCCAGTTCACCAATGCCTCCGATTACCTCGGGTACAAGTTCATCACCCAATTTGGTCTGAAGATCGATCGCCGGGATCCGAGGGGGCGGGCTCCGCTGACGCTTACTCAGAGCTTCATCACCGTGTTCGCCGGCCTTGAGTAGATGCGTCGTCGCTCTTACGCCGTCCTGGCGATTCTGATCGGCCTGATAGGCCTGGCTGCTGTTTTTCGACTCAGGGACGGCGGCCAGCACTACCGCCTCGGTCAGGACTACGAAAGACGAGGAATGACGGCCCATGCCATCCGCGAGTATCGGTCGGTCCTCGAAGGGCATGCAGACCACGAAGGGGCCTTGTTGCGGCTGGCCAGGTTGTACGACGATCAGGACCAGGCTGAGGCCATCGAGATGTACAGGAGATTTCTCGCTCGTCAACCGGATTCACTGTCGGTCGGGTTGCGTCTGGCGAGGACCTATGCCCGGAGGCAGCGCCACGACGAGGCCATAGCCGTTTTTGAAGATCTCGCCGACCGGCGGCCGCAGTGGCCGGATCTGTGGGCTCAACTAGGCTACGCCTACGAGATGGCGGGCCGGCCGTTACCGGCGACGGAGGCCTACGGGCGCGCTCTGACCATGGCCCCGGACTCGAGTTCGGTACGCTACCGGCTGGCCAGGCTGCACCAGAGGTTGGGCAACACGCAAGCCGCCATCGGAGAATGGAAAACCTTGGTGGAGGAGTTCCCCCAAGAACCGGAACTCCGCACCCGCATAGCGGACCTGCTGATCAGGCTCGAAGAAGGTGACGGCGAGACCGTACGATTGGGGCGGACCGAGAGGACGGATCTTGCGGAGAAGCACCTGCGCTCAGCCGTAGAGCACAGTCCGAATGACCTCGGGGCTCGCTGGAGTCTGGCGTTGCTTCTGATGAGGCAGGGCCGGTACGTCCCCGCCATTGAGCATCTGAGCAGAATCCTCGAGGTGACACCGGAGGATCCCTACGTGTACCAGGCATTGGCGAACGTCTACCAACGGACAGGAGACGAGAGGGCGGCGCGGCGTCACGTAGCGGAGTTCGCCCGGACGGACCGAGCCCGGAAGATCCACGCCGTGGCGCAGACCGAACTGCAGAAGCAGATCGAGCAAGTACTGAAATGGTAAGGCGTGTCATGGCGTGCAAGGCCACAGCCCCGAAGGGTCGGAATCAGGAGGGAAAGAGAGCTATGACTCGGCTTATCAGACGATCCTCAGCGCTGTGGTTGGGCGGTCTGTTGCTGAGCGCCTCCGATGCGCCGGGTGGAACGGAGTACCGACTTGGGGGTGAGGATGGCAACCCCTGGCAGGTCGCCCTGTCCGAGGATGCCGGGGTGTACCAGCTCTTCGATGCACAGGGGAATCTGGAGGGGGCGGTTCCGGTGATCACCACGCCATACGGTGGCGGCGAGGAGTCGATGGTCGATTTCGCGGACACCACCATCGGCGGCCGCAAAATCCGCTTCCTTAGACCGCGGTTTCTAGACCCAACGGTCAACCTGACGCTGGCCGATCCCCAGTCATCCGAAAACACGATTCCCCTGCCGTTTACTGGAGGGGACGTCTGGTTTTCGCGAGACTGCGGCCGCGAATACGGGTTCCGGAAGTTGGTCAAGCCGATGTTCGACGGAGATCCGGCGACTGCGTTTTTCCTCAATCCCCAGGCAGCCGGCTTCGACCTGAACGGGGCACCGACCGTCATCGATCTGGGCGCAGATCTGCCGATCAACCGCATCCGCTTCTATCCCCGTCTCGGCAGCGAGGACGGTCTTCTGTATATCCGGAGTTTGGCGGATCCCAAACCACCAGAGGAGGCCTTCGGCAAGGTGAGCTTTGCCGACAATTTCGTAGACCAATACGAAATCCGCGTCGCCGACAGCTCGTATCCCCTGAAGCGCAGCGGCCCCTGCGAGCCGAATCCTGAGAGAATCTGGACATACAGCCACAAGGCCTTCCTGCCAACAGTGCTGCGCCTCGAGACGGAAGGCGAGGATGTGGTCGTGGACCTGCGCTTCCCGACCCAGTCCATCCGCTTTCTCACGTTGAGGGTACTCACCCAACGCGGTTGGGAGATCGCCGAGTTCGAGGTGTACGGCGAGGGATTTGTCAGAGAAACCGCCTTCCTATCCCGCATCGTGGACTTCGGGACCAAGGTCAATTGGGGCAAGATTCGCTGGAGTGGCGACATGCCGAAAGGAACGCGGGTGCAGATCCGCACCCGTGCGGGGAACACGCCGGATCCAAGACTGTATTTCAAATCAGACCCAAACGACAACCCCGTCCCTGTCTCCAAGAAGGAATACGACCAAATTACCGCTACATCGTCTTTTGGGTCGGGGGAAGGGACTGCCAATGTCATGCAAGCCGAAGCTGTCCGGGTCGAGGATATTGACAACTGGGGCTCGTGGTCGCCGCCCTATGAGTTCGAGGCGGGTCTGCGCGACCGCACCCAGGCCCCCGAAGACTGGACAGACGGCACGCCTCTTCTCTCTCTGGGGTCGAGCCGGTACATGCAGATCGAGATCGAGCTCTTCGCTACGGCCAACGCCGCGCCGCGGCTCGATGAACTAACGCTACAGCTATCGCCGGATTTCGCAGCGGAGAAGATCACGGGTGAGATCTGGCCCTCCGAGGTGGACTCCTTCTCACCGACGACTTTCTCCTACGTCGTGCGTCCCACTTTTTTGGATGAGAATCTGGGCTTCGATCGCCTGGAAATCCTCACTCATGCGCGCGTCGACACGGTTCGCTCGGTTGAGGTGGACGGTGTGGCGGTAGACCTGGGAGCCTACACGGACCCTGACGCCACGACGGGTTACCCGCCAGACATACTGAATGACCGGATCGTCATCCATTTTCCCCGGCTCAAGGGGAAAGGAGACAGTGCCAAGCGGATCGAGGTCGGCTTCAACATTGCGGTGCTGCGCTTCGGCACCGAATTCAGAGGATGGGTGTACAACAGTGGCAATCCTGCCCAGGTCAAACAGCAGGTCGAACCGGGAGATGCGACCTACCGGTTTTCCAGCAACACCCTGAGCGTGACGACCCCCGTGGGTGGCGACCTGTTGGTGGGGATCGGTGTGTTCCCCAATCCCTTCACGCCGAACGGAGATGGCATCAATGACACGGCCAACATTTCGTACGGGCTGCGCGACGTAACGGTGGACCGCCCGATATCGCTGGTGATCTTCGACCTCGCCGGCACGCGGATCAGAGAGCTCCCACCCAATCTGTCCAGAAGCGGTCAGGATGATTTCAGGTGGGACGGTCGGGACCGCTCCGGACGGCTCGTCGCCCCCGGGACCTACGTGTACCGACTGGCGCTGGACGCCGCCACGGACGACGCGCAAATCGGCACTCTCTCCGTGGTATATTGATTTCGTAAGCTCAGGCGATATGTCCCAATAGCATGGATATAGTCAAAAAGGATCCGCGGAAAATCTTCTCTTCCAGATTGCTGGTGCTGTTGTTCTTCCTGTCCGGCTGCAGCGCTCTCATTTATGAGACCTTGTGGCAGCGAAAGATGATACTGGTATTCGGCGCCAGCGCCCCGGCCACGACTGCCATTCTGACCGCATTCTTCTGCGGTATCGCATTCGGCAGCTACTTCGGCGGCAGATTGCTGAAACGTATCAATAACACCCTCGCCTTTTACGGCTGGGTGGAGCTTTGGATAGCAGTATGGGCGCTGGCGGTACCCGTCTTACTGGCGGCAACGGACCAGGTCTACCTGCACTTGTTTCAGGGAAGTGAGGCCGGTCCGCTGCTGTCCCTGTTTTACCGGTTTGTCCTTTCCATCATCGTCGTCCTGCCGGCCACGCTGGGGATGGGCGCCACGATTCCGGCCATGAACCGGCTCCTGGTGGAACAGGGCTGCGGCGTCGGACGCGGAGTTGCGCTGGCATACGGCATCAACACGATTGGGGCAGTGCTGGGCTGCCTGGCCACGGGTTTTGTCCTGATCCGCGAATTGGGAGTGCAGACCAGCCTGTATTTGGCTGGTTGTGTAAACGGTGTGGTGGTGTTGATCACCTTGTCCAACGCCTGGCCGAGCCGTGACAGCGCGGTACAAGCCACCGGCTCGGGAACACGGGAAAGCCAAAACGGCATGGAACCGTTTCCGTCTCCGAAGACGCTGGTCATCATCTATTTTTTCGCCGGAACCCTTGCCCTGGGTTACGAAATCCTCTGGTTCCGGATCCTCGCCATCTACACCACCAACAGTCTTATCACCTTCACGCTCCTCCTCTCAACGTACCTGCTGGGTTTTTCTACTGGCAGCATTCTGCTGTTTCCGTTGCTGGCGCGACGGGTAAAGGGGTTGACCGTATTCGTGGTCTCCAATCTGGGAACCGCGCTCACAATTCTTGCCACGTTACCTGTGGTATACTCGTTTCCGGCAATGAAAAGAGTTTTCATCGATATCCCGGCAAAACGAGAGGCTCTGACGCCGGCCATGTTAACGGGTGTCGAAGCCTCTTTTTCCCTGGCGATGGTCTTTTTGCCGACCGTGTTCATGGGCCTGGCCTATCCGGCGCTCTGCCAGGTGTTGATCCCGCGCAAGGAGTCCACTGCTGAGCAGAGTGGCCGGTACTACTTTATCGGCACTCTGGGATCCATGTCAGGGGTGGTGCTTCTGGGTTTCTTTCTCATTCCACTGCTGGGCCTGGTTGGCAGCCTGGGGTCTTTGTGCTGCGCGAGTTGCCTGTTGGCTGGCCTCACACTGCTGGCCGGAAGAGACGATCCTATTCGCGGAAGATTCGTTTGGGTGGCTTGTTCCGCCTTGCTAGCAGTTGGTGCTGTCATCTACGGCGTCCACGGCCATCCTTTCTTGAAAAACAGCCATGTAATCTTTCGAGATGGGAACTGGATTGTGCCGGCTCGAAGCGACTCAAGCAGAGCTACCACGCTGTTGCTGTACAAGGCCGGCCGCTCGGGAACGGTCATGGCCAAACGTTCCACAAGGTCCGGAAGCAAGTCCTCCTGGACTACCCTGTACGTCGACGACCAGGCCGTGGCCGCCTCCTCGCTCAGCAACCGGATCGATTCAAAAATGCTCGCCCATCTGCCGCTGCTGCTGCATCCAGACCCCAAACGGGCCTTGACCGTCGGTTTTGGAAGCGGCGGGACCTCGCGGTCGATGACGCTGCACGAGATTGAAACGGACTGTGCGGAAATTGAGCCCGAGGTGGTGCGCGCCGCCTCCCTGTTTTTTCATCAGAACACCAACGCCCTGCGGCAACCCAGCTTCCGGTTGATCCTGAACGACGCGCGCAATCATCTACACATAACCGACGAGCGCTACGATGTGATCTCGACGGACGTGACCAACCTGCAATACAAGCAGAACGGCAATCTGTATACGCGGGAGTATTTCGTGCTCATGAAATCGCGGCTGGCCAGCGGGGGAATTGCCTGTGCCTGGACGCCGCATGTACAGCTCAGCGAAGCCGAGTTCAAGATCCTGCTACATACGTTTGCGGATGTGTTCGAGCACCCGAGCGTGTGGACGATGAACCACGATTTCACCACCTTTTCCATCTTCGTGGCGACGCCCGGGCGGCTCGAGATCGACCTCGACCGCCTGCGGGAGGGGTTTGACAATTCGAGTATTAGTGCGGACCTGAAGGACGTGAACATCACGCATCCGTTTCAGTTCGTGCACTTCCTGCTGTTGGATGAGGACGGAGTGCGGGATTACGTCGGCGAAGTCCCCGTGCACACCGATGACCGGCCAATCCTCGAGTTCTTCACCGCGTTCGGTTTCCACCAGTACAGCCAACTGGGAGACAATAACCTGTTGGACGCGCTCCCATTCCGGCCTGTTGACTTTCGGCGGTTTGTCGTCAATCTCCAGGAGGAAGAATCCGACTTGTTCGACAAGTACGGCCGGGTCTCCCAGTTGTGGTCCGAAGTGTTGGGCCGTTATTTCTCGATCGACAGGTATGCAACATCGGCAACGGAATTGAAGAAAGTGGACGATGCGATCCAGCACGGGAAAGTGGCTTTGGAGCACCTGCCGGCAACTCCATCCTTGCGAAATATCATGCACCGGCTAGTCGCTTACAGGAAAACTCTTCTTTCTCAGTTGCCTGCGAAGGAAGTGCGGCGCTTTTTCGATGAACGGCAACAAAGAACTCAAGAATAACTCCCCGTCGCGCCGGCAGCAGGGAGTTCACCGACTGGTTGTCCGAGTAGTTACGACAGAAGCTCCCGCCTGTAGAGGTAAACTCGCCCGTCCTCCGTTCCCAGCAGCATGTCGTTTTTTTCGCGGCCAAACCAGTTGGTAAAGCTGGGGTTCACGGCATGTCCCATCCCGCGCTTCAGGATATCGTCACCGAACCTCATCTCCCGTGGGAGCTTGAAGAGCGGTTCGGCATTGGTCCCCGTGTTCTCAAAGCGAATCAGCCCGGCGCCTTGGCCGCCGCCGCCCACGGTCTCCAGCCTGTAGCTATCTCCCTGGATGATCAACCGGTGGCCGTGTGTGCCCAGAACCAGATCACAGATGCCATCACCATCCCAATCCACCATGGCAATTCTGGTTCTGCCATACATGTTGTCGGTGAGGGCCTGTCCGCTCTCCATTCTAAGTGAGCGAGCCTTGGTGAAAGTGAGGATGTCCTCCTCACTGTTCATGTAAAGGTAAAACGTGCCGTCCGCCTCTTTGGCGATCATGCTCGTGAAGTCTTCACCATCGTTGTTGAAAAACGCCGGCATGACTCGCCAGGGACTGTGGAGCACCTCCCCGCCGAGGTACAACCTTCTGCTCTGGTCGAAGACGGCCTTCTCCGGTGTTCCGATGTTTCTATAGAAGTTGAAATACCCTCTGCTCTCTGATACGACCAAATCAATCAGGCCGTCCCTGTCCAGGTCCACGGCAATAGGTGAGCTGTAGCCGTTCGAATTCTCGAGAATCTGTTTGTAGCACCCCGGATACCTTATAACCTCGCCGCCCGCGCAGACTTTTCCCCTTTCGACGAACATGGGATTTTCGAGCGTTCCGTCGTTCTCGAAGTAATGCAGCTCGCCCCATTCACTGCCTACGATCATGTCAGGTTTGCCGTCGTTATTCCAATCCGCGCATGCAGGGACGGCGAAGGCACCCACGAATATCGCCGGATTCCTGCTTCTGATCGCTTCCGGCTTGTCAAGGGCCGGCTTCTGGTCTGAAGCGGACAGGTTTCTGAAGCGACACAGGTACCCCTCGTTTGTGGCGACGATCAGTTCTCTTTTGGAGGAGGGTCCCCAACGGACGGCCTGTATGGAGGATATCTGTGGAGAGACATCGCACAGACGGGCTTCTTCGCCGTTCTGCAACATCAGCGCTGGAGCGGGATAATCGGTCTGGAATTCGTCTGGCGCCGGTGCTGCGGGGCTGCCAGACTTCGGGCTGGGGCCGCTGTCCAGGAGAACGGGCCGTTCCTCCGTGCTCTTTGCCGCATTTTCATACAGAAAGATCGTGCGGTAGTGCATGCAGGTGGCCAGAAGTATGTCGGTGAAGCCCTCCCTGATCCAGTCCACGGGCAGGAAGGCGTCGATCAGGCCTCGAAAGCTGATCCCATTCCCGCTCTTGGTGGTTATCGGTACGGGGTTCTGGCGGAACCGGGGGACCGCACTCGTGCCCACGTTCTCGAAAAGCACAAGTTGCTTCTCGCCGTGAAACTGCTCGTCAGGGATCACGGCCAGAATATCATTCGTCCCATTCCGCGTCCAGTCTGTGGGATGGAAACAGTTGTAGAAGCCGGGCGCTCCACTACTGAGCACAAGAGGTTCTCCTCTTTCGTTCAGGAGCGGACCCATGTCCTTGAGGAGTGGGTTTCCCGTGCTGCCGACGTTCTTGTAGAACGTGATTCTGCTTTCGAAGTCGTCGCCTTTCGCCCCGCACAATACGAGCAAATCCAAAAGGCCGTCGTCGTCCCAATCGCCTGCCCACGGTTGGGTGATGCCAACTTTCCTCTGCTCGTCGGCGGCTTTTATGACTTTCCCATCCGCTCTCAGCCGAACACCCGCCTGGAATGCCGGGTTGTCGTCGTCCGCCGTATTACGGAGGAAATACACGTATCCCGCTTCTCCGGAAATGCCGACGAGCAGGTCCTGTCTGCCGTCGCCATCCCAGTCAGCGACAGTGTGGTGCGGATGGCAGGCGCCCAGATCCAGGGGCCCCTCTTCAAGCATCAAGGGTTCACCTGCGCCGACAGCGGGAAACAGGCTCGCCGTCGTGTCTTCTTCGGCGGATATTTCTATGCGATATTCGTCGCCTTCCTCCGGTCGCCACGATACCTGTTCCGTCTCGTACTGCAGATCATTGGTGTAGTAAACTCGATGGGGGACCTCCTTGTGCTTCGTCAGGTTGATGACCTTGCACCCGGACAGAATACCCGAAGGCGGCTTGTTCTGGTCGAGAGCTACCTGATATAGATCTATGTTCACGCGCACGAGTTTGGCGGCCGGATCATAGGCAACGACATCATAGTTGGCGTTGTGCAGCTTGAGTTCCTTCGACATTCTACACCTCCTGCGGCTATGGCTGGCGGGGCAGTTTTCTACGCCGCGCTGAGGTAGAATTATACAAACATCACATGATTGCCCCTGGTTCCGGTGAGGTAATCAATGACGTACCAGACGGCGGCGGAGACAAACTGGCCGAGGATCAAGCCGAGGAAGAAGGGACGCGTTTTCACGTAGAGAGGGGGGCCGCCGTATTTCAACACGACGGTCTTGATCAGCCACGCCAGGAAGACGCTGAAGAGGATATAGGTGGACACTCCGCTGATAGGGAAACCGAGGGGGTGGAGGGGCCACCAGGCGAAACGCTGCTGGGCTGTCATGAGCAAGGTCATGATGATGATGCCGCTGGCGGTATAGCCCCAGTTCGTCCAGTTGGGACCCACAAGAGACTCTATCCGCTCGGCGGCGTTGTCAAAGGGATAGTTGGCGTGCTTGACGAAATGCCCCCAATCGGTATTGACGCCGCCGTAGCGGTAGGCCAGATCGAGGACGGTGTAGATGGAGCTGAAAAGGGAGACGACGATCGCGATCAGCATGCTCCAGAAAATGAGCCGCCGCCCTTTCTGAATGGTCTCTTCCACCACTTTGAGCCCGTTGGCACAGGAGGCCATCACAAAGGTGAGCATGTCGCTGGCCCACGTGTAGGTGAAGGCGAGGGAGATGATCCCGGAAGCTCCCAACGCGCGGGTACCAAAATTGGCAGCCACGAAATCGGAGGCGATCATCGGTGCGAAAACGTAGACCAATCCGCCTTCTGAGACGATCCGGGTGAGGCCGATGAAGACGACGAAGACGAGGAAGAGGTAGATCGGTACGATCCAACCAGGCAGCCCCGATTTCCACAGCCATACGCCCATCAGGGTCAGGCTGCCCAAGAGCATGAAAACGGCGGCTCTGTAGGAAAGGATCTCGGCCGAGTCGTCGACCGATTCGTCCCCCTTCAAGGCCTTTCTGAATACCTGGCGCAGGTGGCCTCGAGCGGTCCAGAGGCCGAAAAGCACCAACACCAGCATCGCGCCAAATCCCTGATGGACGATGAGCGGACTCGAATAGGAGCTGAAAGCGCCGAGGACGGGATCCATCCCGCCGAAACCGAGCATGAGCAAGAGCCCCCGTTGGATGACATTGACAAGTCCAAAAACGCACAGGGCAATAGCGACACCGGGTTTGATGAAATAGGAAAAACCGAGGAGCTGAAAACTCAGGTAGAGCTCCAGGTGTACGCTGTTGCGGAACAGGCCAATGACCGTGCCAATGTCGACCCGTGGAATCACGGCAAAATAGTGATGGAGCCCGTTAATGCTCTGGAGGACGGCCGGGACGGCGAAACCGAGCCACATGATCCAGCTCTTGAAGAAGGGCCGGATGAGGCTTTTCCCGCCATCGTCCTCCTGGATTACGGCTATCGCGAGCTGGGCAAGGGGAAAGGCGAGACGTTCGTTTTCGATCCACCGTTTGCGCAGGATGACCATGATGGAGATCATCGCCAGGTAAAGGGCCAGGACAAAGGAGATCCAATAGGCCAGAGGCGGCAGCCATAGCATCCAGGGCACACCCCGGCCCGCTGGAGCGCCCTCATAAAAGTGCTGGATGCGCACGAAGTCGTGGTGGGGGATGATCCAGTCGGGGATAACGGGCAGAAGCGTTTCGTCCCAACGATTCTCGGGTGTTGCATAGTAGATGACACTGGTGATGTCCGGCAGCAGAAAAGAGACCAGTCCCTTTTCGGGAATGGCGGTGGCGACGATCCACATCACATAGACCAAGGCCAATTCGGCGCGGTTCAGCATCCAGGTGCGGCGAATCAGCCCCAACACGGAGTTGAGAAACAAGACGAGGAAAAAGAACAGGATGATGGCGGCCGGCGTGTTGTAGTAGGAGGCAAACCGGGAGCCGCTCAACACCATGTTGCCGTAAGGCACCCCGACGCCGATGGCCAGAGCGCCCAGCGTACCCACGAAGAGGGCGCGGAAAGTAGGTGCCAACGGGAGGGAAAGGCTCACACGGTGCAAAGCACTTACCGCATGTCCACGACGGCCAGATTGTAGGCCAGCACCTCCGGCACCATGAACCGTCCATACATCCCGTCCTGCTCAAACGGCAGGGACTCCTCCCCGTTGCGGTCGGGTGAGAGCAGACGAACGTCGGCGGTGGAGCTGTTTTCTGGAAGACGGACCGAGATTTGGATATCCCGCTCTGGAATGGGGACCTCACTTGGAGCACTCTCATCCCGGTTATAGTTGACCATGTGCAGGACCAGGCGGCTTTGCGCCTCTTGGAAGTAGGGCGTGAGCGCCACTTTCCAGGAGGCCGTCGTCTGCAAAAGCGGTGGCTCGGCCAGCTCTCGCAGCCGGTGCAGGAAATCCTGACCAAAGGCATCCGCCGGCGGACTCGGAGGTATGTCATCCTTGCACCCGCCTCCGGGATTCCGTTCGTCCTGCGGCACCTCCGGGATATAGAGGCAAGCGCCTTTGCCAAACTCGTTCAACGAGATCTCACCGTTCACGCGAGCACCATACACCTCCTCCAACATGCACTTGAGAAGCGTTGTTCCGTTCTGATCACCGCAGGCCGTCTCGTCCGTGGCAATCAAGCAGCCGCCGCCCTGGACGAAGGCGCGGATGAGTTCGACCTGTCTCGTGCTCAGGTACTTGACGTTTGGCAGGATGAGTAGACGGTATGGTTTCAGGATTTCGGGAGAGAGGTCTGCATCGACCACGATGTCGAAGGGAACATGACCATCGATCAACCGGCGTCCCAGGCGTTGCAGGGTGCGAAGACGGGGTGCGTCCCCAAGTTGCATCGCCTGATCGGCATAGACCAGTGCGACGTCGGCGTAAGAAGTGGCGGGGTGATAGTATGGCTCCTGCTCGCGGAGGAAACGAAAGTAGGTTGATAATTCCTGTATATCGTCCTCATGCACGGGCGGTTTATGGACCCCCCACGCAATGCCGCCACCGGCGACCTGGTCGGCTACGCCCACCCGGAAACGCGTATCGTAGGTATTCACCAAAAAGGGTTTGCCCCGGCCCATAGCGCGGCAATATTTCGCGCCTAACGTGCTGTCCGAGACGTGGCCCTCTTGCAGGTTGGTCGGCCCCCGAAAATGACAGTACCAGATGTAGTCCTCTCCCTTTGCCCACAGATCACGAGACAGCAGAGATCGTTCGTTGGGCGCTGTGAAGTTGAAGTGAAACCACTCGCACAAGATCAGATCCGGCTTCAGTGAACGACCGTAATCCATAAAGATTTCGTCGAAACGCGTCTTTTCCCAGTAGTGCTGGCATCGTCTCGCCTCCAACCCCAGCCACTCCAATGGGCTCTGGGGTACCCTAAAGGGATATCCGGCGCCAAGATCCCCGGGTTTCGATGTGTCGGCCGTGAAATTCAACCAGGCAGGATCCTCCAGGTCCGCGATCCCGAATTTCTCGCGCAGTGTCTGAGGGGGGTACTTTCCGAAGTACTGCTTCAACTCCTCCCGACAAAACGGACACCGACAGATGTTACGAAAGTTGAACCCGACATTGAATCCGTCTATCCCCAGGTCGATGGCAACCTTGAGCATCGCCTTCAGGGTCTGACGCCAGGCCGGGTTGTTTGGACAGCCGTAATACACATCGGTCGTCGTCATTTGCTCTTTTCTTAATCCAATCGACTGGCCGTTCTGGCTGCGCTGGAAGAGCGTCGTGGGATCTACGTCCGGCTGGGGTCCAAGGAGTTCCTCGTCCCAGAGCTTGTCCCAAAATTCGAACCAGCCCAACCTGCGCTTCAGGTCCCCGTAATGGTAACAGAAGCTGAAGACCCCAACAGCCTTGGCACCACGCTGGTGGATCTGTTGAATGCACCAACGCCACCGCTCCAGATGCTCATGGATCTCTGCCTTTGAGTAGTGATGTCCTTCCTGTGGAGGCGGATAGGGCGCACTGTAGAGCAGAGGGCCCAATTCGGGAATCTGAACGATCTGCGGGCCCAGGGAGTCGATCCGCTCCAGGAGCGAGGCCACATTGCCAATGTCTTTATTGGGCGTCGCGTATTGAGGGTCGTTCAGAAGTCTGTTGAACCAGAGGCCGCTCTCACGTCTCGTATCCATCCTTGTGCTCCTCGCGAAAAACTCCAAATTCGATCAGGTGACAACACGCTGGCAGCCGCTACAGTTCCCGCTTGAAGTAATCTTCCCAACGTTGTGATGGTTCAAATCCCAACATTCTTCGGGCCTTGTCTGCATTGTATTTCCCGTGCCCTTCAAAACTTGTCATATTGAAATCCTGATAATCATCAGGCACTTTTTCGATGTCCAAAGCCAGCCGGCAAGCCTGCTGTAAATCCTCCCAAATAATCAAGAACGGGGGGAAGTCTTTTCCATAATCTTGTACCGAAGGATTGGCCCCCATGCCATTGAACACAAAACAAATGGTCTGAATGCCGCAGGTCCTGGCGTAAATTCGACAGATCTCATAAGACAATATCTTGGTCGCTCCATAGTAGCTTACACCCGCTGCCCGGGGCACATCCGCGACGTCAAAATCCAGGTCATAATCACCGCGAATCAACTGCGGACCCGTGTGCACGACCTTCTTGATGCCCAACGCTTCAGCCGCCTTCATCACATGCAATGCGCCCAATGTGTTCACGTGAAAACTCAGAACCGGGTCATGAGGGCGAACGACCGTGAAATTCATGATCGCATCCATCCCCCGGGCGGCGTCGAGCACCTGATCGTAGTTGCGAACATCCACCTCCGTTATCGGTTTGCCATCTGGATGGGGCTTGATATCGGCCAGGCGCAGGTCATAATACGGTTCAAGCCCAGCCGTGATGTTGGGAGCAACCAATCCCGATGCACCGAGTAAGAGCACCTTTTTCATGCTCCATCCCCGATCTCAAATTGATGCTGTGGCTCAAATCCATTGAGTCGAAATCCCGGAGTCCCGATCAGATATTTGCCATTCGGTATATTTGCACAGATGTGATGCAGGGCAAGCCGCCGACTCCACTTCACTTCCTTCCGGGCATCCCGGTTTAGAGCCATGCGGAACGCGTGAGCAGCATCCCGAATGTCCACCCACATCAAATCGGGTGTCTGGCCAGCAACCTCTTCTGCCACCACCAGCTTGCCCAAGCGAAGCGCAGTGACCGCCACCAGAAAATCGCGGGCAAATTCCCGACACGTAAGTTCCCCCAGATACCGGGTCATCTGAAACATTTCCGGAGAGGGTTTCGGTTTCCACAACTCCGTGATGAACACATCGTCCGGATAGGCTTCGAAAACCTGAAGCGTGCTGCCATAAACAAATCGCTTCACCCCAGCCTTCACACCCGCTGTGAACAACACATGCGTCCCCCGTGTGGCCAAATCCAATAGCTCCTGCTCACGTTCCAGATCTTCATCAGACAGCCCGGGAGGCGGTTCCCCCGTGTGTACGATCGCCTCCACTCCCCGTACCGCCTGCCACGCCGTGCCGGCATCACGCAGGTCTCCAGTCAACCACTCCGATTGGTCGCCCAGGTCATCTGGCGCCTCCCCGGCTCCCCAGAGACGTAACTTGTGATGCGGGGCCAGTTCTTCAATGATTTGCTTCCCCAGGCGACTCTCAGCACCGGTCACCAAGACTTTCATAAGCCCTCTCTCACCCTTGAAATCGCCTTGCCATCACTCTGATCTTGAGAATCAATTCTGCACACTCCGCACTACCGGTAGCACCCAGGCCTGGGGCACCGCGTGAGGTCAATCAGGTGATTTCCCTTCACCCGGTGCAGGCAACCTTCAACCGCGCACTGCGGCCCGCTCGACCAAAGGCGTTGACTCCGCGTACTTCCATTTCGTTCTCACCATGATATAGCTCCCAACTCAGCGGCGCCTCGGCCTCGATCCATTCTCCACTGCCGATCCGGATCTGATAATGTGAGAAATTCGGCGTCGCCGTCTCCACGTCTATTGCCAACATCCCTCTTTCCTCCCCGGCGCGAGGGTAGAGGCGGGTCTGGTTGACCGACCAGTAGAAATCAGCCGGGCGTGAGGTCTGCAACGAATACTCGGCGTATTTCGGATCGATGTCGACGGACCACCACAGGTACCCGTCCCAGTGGTAATGGCTGTAGCCGTGGTGCAGCTCGGCGGGCTCCGCTTTGACCAGATGATTGTTGCGCAGAGGGATGCCGAAGCGACAGAAAGTGCTGCCCCAATCGTTGGTCATCCTCGCCTTCTTCTTCTGCGGCAGCTTGTTGATCGTCAGGTGATGGGCCTTGCCGGCCGCGTGCATCCGGTGGAACTCGAGCGCGTTGACGGGCACGCCGCGACTCTCGTACGTAGCGTCGTACTCTTCACTAGGTCCGGGGTCTTGCAGAATCCACTTCTGTAAATCGTCCGACCAGATCTCGGCCAGGCAGTGACCATTGACAATGAGAACGCGAGCCACGTAGCCCAGTGCCGACGCGCACCCTGCGAAGACCGCCCCGTAATGGGTGCACATGCCAAAGCCCCAATGGCCCTTGGTTGTCTCGAGAATGTCGAGCGGATCCCACGGCGGACAGTAGGGGTAATTGAATACCTGCCAGCCCAGCCACTGGCTGTGAACCCAATCGCGCAGCAGGGCGAACTTCTCCAGTTCGGTCGCCCCGGGTGCGATGACTTCCTCCAGACGGTACTGCTTGAGTAGTCGGTCGACGCGGTGATGGGGCGCCAGATATTCGAAGTCGTAGGAGCTGTAGACGATGTCGGGTTGATCGAGCTCGAGCAGTTCGACGCCCTTCAGCGAACCTCGCGCCTCCGTATAATCGACCGTCAGCGCCACGCTCTTCAGCACCGGGGTCGCGGCAGCTGAATTCGAGCTCAGGACAGCTCGCCACTGCGCAAAGCGGCCGGGCCTTTCGAGCGCCGTTTGCCCTGCCCACGAAGTCCACTGCCGAGGCGAAAAGGTGGGCGTGGAGCCCGAGCGCATTTCGAAGTCGATCCGCGTCCCCCGGGGCGCTTCTTTCTCGTGTGTCAACCGGATGCGGCGGATATCGACGCGCGGTGCAATGCCGCCCCCCTCCGCAGCGGCCAAGTCAAAGACCGGTGACACCAGTTCGCCACGCGGAGGATATCCCTTGAGGCGCAAGCGGACCAGGTATTCGCCCTTGATCTGGCCCTCAGCCCCCAGAGCATTGGCATGCCAGGTCTTCCCGCCGTCGAAGCTGCGGCTGCTCCGCCCCCCCGAGTTCGGGTCAATGGAAAGCACGCCGTTCATGCCGAAAGTGATCTCATTGACGCCCTTCTTGAGAAAGCGAGCCGGTATTCGCGCCCGATCCCACCCGCCGGCCAGCCTGCGCTCGACCTTCTGGTAGTGGTTGACGCGACTTCCGTTGACCAGCAAGCGCAGCGGTTTTTCCTGGGCGCTTTTGGGGCTCTTGACATAGAAGAGCACCTCGGCGCTCTTGACCTGCGCCGACGGAACATCGAATTCGACGCGGGCCCAGTCGTTCGGGCCTAGCCTATCTGGAATATCGCCGTTGACGCCAAGCTCGTTGGTCAGCATCAGAGTGGGAGCCAGCCTCGCGCTGGCGCTCGTCTGGGCATTGACGAAACGGGCGCGCTGGTAGTCGCGAAAGTCGCGCTGGACAATTCGCTTCCTGGCCATGATGTCCTTCCTGGTGGTCTCGGGCTGCTAGTGCGAGCCGGTACGCCAGGTGATCTCGTGTTCCCACCCGAAGAAGTGCTGGGCCTTGCGGGTGTCCAGCACCGAGGCGAAACCAGGTAGCGGCCGGCGCAGCGACACGCCGGGGTAGCACTGCGCGATGGCCTGTTCAGTCGCCATGCTCAGCGTCGTGTCGGCGGCGTTGAGGAAGAACACCTCGTGTCCCGCCCATGACGACTCCAAGGCCAGCCGGCAGGCGCGAGCGCACTCGCGCAGGCTGGTGTAGCTCCAAAAATCCGCGGCATGCTGCTCGGGGTCACCACGCTCGCCCCCGGCGCGCGCGATGCCCTCGTCGTCGAGCAGCGCGTGCAGGCGGAAGCTGGCGATCTGTATGGTGTGACCCTGCGCCGCAAGCCGGGGTGCGAATCCGTCGGAGATCTGTTCACCGGCCCACTTGCTGATGCTGTAGGGGTCCTGGGCCCGGGTCGGATGTTGTTCGTCGATCGGGAAGTACTCCGGCGGCACTCGCGTCAGGTTGAATGCCGCACCGATGGCATTAACTGATGAGGCCAGCACCAGCTTGCCGAGGCCGAGCGCCTCGGCCGCTTGCAGCACGTTCCAGGCGGTCATCGTATTGACGTATTGACGCGATAACACCGTGTTGGGGCTGGCATGCGGGCTTGCCCGTGCCAGGTGCACGACGGCGTCGACACCCTCGAAGGCGTACAGCGTCTAGGCGTAGTCGTTGACGTCGGCCTGCCGGTAGCGGGCGCCGGGTAGCTCCGCCCGGGCGGGGAGGTCTACGCCGATCACCTCGTGTCCGCAGCGACCAGCTCTGGGACGATCCAGCGGCCGGCGCGCCCAAGCGCGCCGGTTACCGCTACACGCATCGTCGTCGCTTCTGGCGTCTGGGGCGGTCCCTGGCTAGGTCGATCATCGCGGTGCAGATGACGCGGCCGCCGCCAGCGTGTTGACCGCCTGCGTCAGAGCCCGCATGTAGCCGATGGAGTAGCCAAGGCCTGCCCGGTCGCCGCCCTCGCCACTCATGAGCGGGATGTGGTCCGGGATGGCGCAGCCGTCGAATCCGACCTCGCCCAGCGCCGCCATCACCAGCGACATGTCCATGTAGCCCTCGTCCATCAGCGTCTCTCGCCACGGCTCCGGCAGGGGATTGGTCACATTGCGAAAGTGCACTTTGAACAGCTTGCCTTGCTTGCCGAAGGTGTGAATGGCCTCGACCACGTTGGCACCCATACCGGCGGCACCTCCCTCCAGCCAGCAGCCGACGCATAAACAGACCCCGATGTGATCGCTGGCAGCGATCTCCAGCGCACGCTGGTAGCCGGCAAAGGTGCCGAAGATGCACCGGGGCACGCCGCCGAGCGCGTACACCGGTGGATCATCGGGGTGGATACCGATGTACACCCCCGCGTCCTCAGCCACCGGCGCCACCATGGCGATGAAGTGGGCGTAGTTGTCCCACAGTTCTTCCTCACTGTAGCGGCGCCCGTGTGGCAGCTCGCCCTCGAATCGCTTGCCGTCCCAGCGTCCCCATGCGTCGCGCAGGTCCAGCGTGCGCGCTTCGATGCCGCCACGCCCGGTGGTCTGCCCTGAAGTCCAGGTGCCGCTCGCCATGTGCGCGTAGGTGTTGTAGTGGATGCCCGCAGCGCCGAGGTCGCGGATGAAGGCGATGAACTCGTCGATCTTGCGGTCGCGGTCGTCGAGCCCGAGGGTGACCGCCTCCATGTTGTGCACGCTCTGGTTGGCGATGCGGTAGATCTGGATGTCGAAGTGCGCAAACCGATCGATCCAGGCCTTGTAGTTCGCCACGCTGTGAAGTGATTGGTCAGGTACGGCGAGCATCGCCCACTCGACGCCGAGCTGCTGCAGGAATCGCAGCTCCTCGTCGCTGGCCAGCGACGAGACGTATGTGCCGATCTGAATGCCGGAATGGGTGCCGTAGTACCCGGGAACCGCGCGCAGCGGATAGGAAGCCGATCGTTTAGACGGGGTGCTCATGGTGATTCGGGAACATAAACGCCTTCGCGTCTACCCGTCAAAGTCTTCATGCTGACACCTAGTAATCCCTCTGGTTGCATAAAACTGCGCTAATTTCCCTTCTGTTCGGGCACATGGTCACTTGCGGCACCTCTGGAAATTGGGTATCGATGATGTTGACAAAGACATACCCGACTCCCATTCTAGGAGGACACCGCAAGTGAAGTACAGCAGACAAGCGATTTGTGCCCGTTTTCCCAAGCTCCCGCGTCTTCGCTTCGAGGATCAACAGCTTACTTCCTTTGCCGGAGCGATCGTCTTTTTCGTGCTCTTTCAACGGCTGAATCTGAAGGCCCGGTTGAAGTCATGCTTCCGGCCCGTGAAAAGCTCGGCCATCTTCGGCCCCCATGTCATTGTGTTGCTGCTCATCGTGCATCTGTTGCTGGGTTTCCGGCGCCTGCGAGACGTGGACTATTACCGGGACGATCCGGTCGTGCGGCGTTTGTTGGGGCTGCGTCGTCTCCCCGACGTGGCCACCGTCAGTCGCACCCTGGCGACCCTGAAGCCCTCGAATATTGCCACGGTGCGGCAGCTGTCCTCGACCTTGGTGAGGAACGCCCTGCAGCGTGAGCGTTTTGCCCGTCTGACCCTCGACTTCGACGGCTCGGTGGTGTCCACGCGCGGTCATGCCGAAGGCACCGCTGTCGGCTACAACCCCAAAAGAAAGGGCGCGCGCAGCTACTACAACCTGTTCGGCACCGTGGCCCAAACCGGGCAATTCCTCGATGTCCTGCACCGTCCCGGCAACGTCCATGACAGCAAGGGCGCTCATGAGTTCATGATGGACGCCTTCGATCGCGTGCGCGCCCTTCTTCCCCACACCGTGCTCGAGGCTCGACTGGACAGCGCCTTCTTCAGCCAACACACGCTCACTCTCCTCGACCTGTATGGCGTCGAATCCACTCTCAGCGTGCCGTTCGAACGCTTCCCCGTACTCAAGCACAAAATCGAGTCCCGCAAGCGCTGGCGCTATCTGGATGAGGAACGCTCCTATTTCGAGAGTGCGTGGAAACCGGCCAGCCGGCCGGCCACGTATCGGTTTGTCTTTGTGCGCCGTACGGTCAAGCGTCAGACCAAGGAGCCCTTGCAGCTGGATCTGTTTCAACCTCGCGAAACCGACTAGGACTACCGCGTCCTGGTCACCAACAAGAGGACCTCGGCAGGCAACGTGGTCCTCTTCCACGGGGGCCGCGGCGCTCAGGAAGGGATCTTCGGCGAGGCCAAGCAGCAGGCCGGGTTGGACCTGATCCCCACCCGAAGGGTACTCGGCAACCAGATGGTCACCTTGTGTGCGAGGATGGCTCACAACCTGGGGCGCGAAATGCAGATGCTCACCCAGGGGCGCTCGACCTATTCGCGCGCCAAACGTCCGCCGCCGTGGACCTTCCAGACCCTGGACACCTTGCGTCATCGCTTCATCCAACGCGCCGGCCGGCTCACCCAGCCCAAGGGCGAGTTGACCCTGACGATGAACTCGAACCCAAAAGCCCAAAAAGATCTGTTGCATTTCCTCGAAACACTGAAGCAAGCGGCCTGATCACAACCGCCTCATACTCGTTCAAACAGGTTTTTGCAACGTTAGGGTAATGCTACCGCCGATGCCTTATCTTGGCGTTGATGTCGATAACGCTGACCATGCACGGGGGGGGACCACAAGCTAATGACTTATCGAGTGGGAATCATCGGCTGCGGCGCCATGGGCCGTTTGCACGCCAGAAGCTGGAGCCAACGCGACGACGCCGAGGTCGTGGCGGCCATGGACATCTCGCAGGAGTCAGCCCAACGCTTGGCCGCAGAGTATGCGGTGCCGACGACCTACACCGACTACGACGTAATGCTGGAAAAAGAGAATCTCGACATCGTCAGCATTCCCACCTGGCAGGGCGCGCGCGCGGCGGCCACCGTCGCCGCCGCCAAAGCCGGTGTAATGGCAATCCTCGGTGAAAAACCCATCGCCGACAATCTCGGCAACGCCGACGACATGATCACCGCCTGCGACGAGCACGACGTCAAGCTCGCCATCGGCCACAATAGGCGCTTTGACCCGGACCTGAACGAGATTCGCCGCCTAGTTGCAGCCGGCGCAATCGGCGAACCGCGGATCGTCCACCACATCGCCAAACCCGACGCCGGACTGCTCAACACCGCCACTCACGCCATCGACTCATGGCGCTATTACCTCTCGGACCCCGAAACACTCTGGGTCATCGGCCAAGTCAGCCGCACCACCGATCGCTGGGAGCGACGCAGCAGGTGCGAGGATCTATGCATGGGATTGGTCTGTTTCGAAGGTGGGGCTCGTGGGATCTATGAAGGCGATCTGCCGGGTCCGGTGATCTCAATGCCCGAGATTACCGGCACGGAAGGCAAGATCGCCCGGGGAGAGGAGGGCACACTGATGCTGCATCGCGGTGCCAAGGGTAAGGGTGATTGGCAAGAGATCGATCCACCGCCCGTTTCCACCGATCAGTATCAAGAGTTAATCGACTGGATCGAAGGCCGGGTAGAAAGCCACCGCAGTAACGCCGGGCAGGCGCGTTACACGCTTGAGATCATGATGGCGATCTTCGAGTCCCTGCGCATCAAGGGCGTCGTGACCATGCCGTTGACAACGCGCGAGTGTCCCTTGGACATGATGGTCGCAGATGGCACCTTACCGGTCCTGAAGGAAGGACGCTACGATCTGCGGGCCCCTTTCCCCGAGCAGCAGAGTAGATAATCACATTGTGATTCCCATCAGAGATGACCGCCGCCCGGTCCCAAATATCTCGCGGTCTTGGTGACTTGTCACGGACTCTCGACGAACACTCCTTCGCTGGCGGCCACCTCGAGTGCCCGGGCGGCGTCAACGACTCTTGGGCCACGAGCATTGAGGCGTATGCGGACCGATTCGCCGGACGGTCCCGCCATCTCACGCTCGCCATCGAAGGCCAGTACATAGGGATCGGTTCGCTCGATTAGGACTTCGTCGCCCGGGTTCAGCAGCCGATGCTCCGCGACGCTCACATTGATTACGACGCCCGGGGCGATGGGAGCCAGCACCCGTTGTCCGCCCAGTTCCAGGCGCAAATATAGGCCTTGATCGGGGGAGCGGCTGCCGTTGTGCACGTGAGCGCCTATGGCAGACAGTCCGATGTTTCCGGCTTCAGCGCGGGTCAATAAGACTTCCTTGACCCTCGTGGCATCCAAAAGCGCGCGAGCGGCGACGAAGTGCCCTTCGTATACCGCGGCGTCAACGAGGGCCACCTCGTCCGGGGCGTCATCATCGACGCCGGTAAACACATCCAGCCGCGGCATGGTTTGCACCGTCTCGTGGGCCACACCGCGGGCCACGATACCGGCGATTGTGCCCTCAATCATCGAGGGAAAAGCGTTGTTTGTGCCGGTGGAGATCGGCACCAGGGGCACGTCGGCGCACGTCTTGGCCACGGCGCGATTGGTGCCGTCGCCGCCGATCGTGACGAGGCAACTGACGCCATCCCGTACCATGAACTCGGCAGCGCGCTTCGTGTCATCTTGAGTGAAGGTCGTGCTCATCGACAGAATCGAGATATCGAGGCGCGTCTTCAGTCCGTCAAGGGCGTTGTGTCCGATGCCGTACGACTCGGGCATGATCCACACCCGATCGACGCCGACCGACTCGAGCCCGAGCAGCACCCGGCGGACGATGTTGACTTTCTCTTCGTTGTCGAGGACGGTGGCGTGCGTCACCAGCCGGCGGATGTCTCTGCCTGAGGCCGGGTTCGCGATGATGCCAACGGTGGTCACTGTGTGGCGTCGATCATCACACGGGCATGTGTTGCCGCAGAAAGTCGAGCACCAGGCCGGTCACCCGAGTGAATCCCGGACTGCCGGACATGACCCAGTCGAAGTGGCCCATGCCGGGCACTACGTGAAGCTCAGACGGCCCTGCGGCGCGCTCGAACATGCAGCGCGATTCGTCGGCAGAAACCTGGCGGTCGTCCTCGCCGTGGATGAACAGCACCGGTCGCGGAGCGATAAACTCGACATGTGCCTCGGGTCGAAACTCCATCAGTGCCTCGCCGGTCTCGAACGGCAGGTCACATCGCATCTGCGGGTATTCCTGGTACACCGCCTCCAGAAATTCTCGAGACTCGGGATCGGGTACTACAATCTCGAGAGGGTCTACACGGCAAGACTCACCCGTCCTTACGCGTTGAGAGCGGTCCTGACTCAAGCGCTCTTCGAACTCCAGCCATTCCCAGTGGCGACGCAGGCTGCGTAGCCAGCGCTCACCGTGGCCAATCGATTCGATCGCCACCACAGCACCCACGCGTCGATCGAGTGCTCCTGCGACGACGGCATTCGAACCGCCCAGGCTGACACCGAGAACGGCGAGGCGTTTGGGATCGACGTGCGGTTGATCGGCGACAAAGGTCAACGCAGCGTGGATGTCGTTGACCTGCTCACCGGGTATGAGTCGCCAACGCGGTCCGCCGCTGTCGCCGAAGCCGCGGTAGTCGAAGATAAAGGCAACATAGCCGGCGGCGTTGAGCACTCTGGCGATGTCGGGCATGACCAGGCTCTTAAGATAGGTGAAGCCCGCGCACAGGATGACGGCCGGGCGTTCTTCCCCCGGTTTCAGATCACGCGGTCTATACAGTAGGCCGTCGAGGCGATGACCTTCGCTGAAGAAGGCGACTTTTTCAATTGCCTGGGGGGCAGGGGCCGTGACACGCTCGACATCGGCTCTCGTGATCACGCCCGAGGGACCGGTACCTGGGATGCCGCCGAGGTCGAGACCGCGATCACCGGCGAGGCGTCGCGCCGCGGGAACCGCCGGAACGATGCCGCCCGGCGACGGCGGTCGGGGCTGCGTTGCGGGGGCAACGTCGGGCGAGGGCGGTGTGGTCGTGTCCTGCGCGGGTTCGCTTGAGGGAGCGATGTCGGGCAGGGGCTCGCCGGGTTCGGCGATTACGGCGATCACCTGACTGACCGGCACCGTGCTGTCGGCAGGATGCAGGATTCTGGCGACGATACCGGAAGCGGGCGCCTCGACGACGGAGACCATCTTTTCGGTCTCGACCTCGAGCAGGGGCTCGTCCTTCTCAATGGATTCGCCTTCCTGCTTGAGCCACTGGACGATGACGCCCTCCAGCATGCTTAGGCCCAACTTTGGCATAACGACTTCGGTAGCCATGAGCCTTTCTCAGTGGTGCAACAGATGCACGTCGGGCAGAGAGGTCATTTGTGCGCGAGGCTTTCGTGGACTGCGTTGACGATGCGCCCGGGCGAAGGGATATAGGTGTCTTCGAGATCCGGGCTGAAGGGCACCGGCGTGTGCGGCGGCGTGACCAGCTTGACCGGCGCGCACAGGTACTCGATCGCCTGGGTTGCGGCAAGTGTGGCGATGTCGGTCGCCATGCTGCAGCGCGGGTTGTCCTCGTCGACAACAACCAGCCGTCCCGTCTTGCGAATCGAATTCAGGGTGGTGTCCTGGTCGAGCGGCACGAGCGTACGCGGATCGACGATCTCGGCACTGATGCCGGCATTCTCGAGCTCGTCGGCAGCTAGCAGAGCGAAGTGGACCATGCGCGAGATCGCCACGATGGTCACGTCTGAGCCTTCGCGCTTGACGTCTGCTTTGCCCAGCGGCACGACGTGGTCTCCCTCGGGTACCGGACCTTTCGTGTCATAAAGCACCTTGTGTTCACAGAAGATCACGGGGTCGTCGTCGCGTATCGCAGCAGTGATGAGGCCCTTGGCATCGGCCGGCGTCGACGGGGCCACGACCTTCAAGCCGGGGAAGTGGACGAAGACCGAGTACATCGAGTCGGAGTGCTGCGCCGCAGCGCGCAACCCGGCACCGATCATCGTGCGTATGACCAAGGGGATTTTCACCTTGCCGCCGAACATGTAACGCATCTTGGCAGCCTGGTTGGTGATCTGGTCCAGGCAAACCCCCATGAAACCGATGAACATCAACTCGACAACCGGGCGCAGGCCGGTAGCGGCAGCGCCGACGCCGGCACCAATGAACGCCGACTCGGTAATGGGCGTGTCGCGAACGCGCTCGCGCCCGAAGTCGTGGATGAGGCCTTTGGTCACGCCCAGAGGGCCGCCCCAGCTATCGAAATGTTCGGGGTCATCGCTGTCAGGCGCCCCGGAGATATCCTCACCCATCAGAACCACGGCGGGGTCGCGCCGCATTTCCTCGCGCAGCGCCTCGTTCAGTGCTTCCCTGTAACTCAGTAATCGGTCAGCCATGACATTCATTCCCCTCTATATCGGCGCCGCCTGAAATGGCCACAATTGTGAATCGGGGAAGTCCACGTAAACATCGGTCAGGGTATCAGCCGGATTGGGCCGAGGGCTCTCTCCGGCAAAAGCAACCGCTTCTTCGATCGCGTCTCTGGCCTTCTGCTCGACAGCGGCCAGCTCGGATTCGCTCAGCAGGTGCTGGTCGAGGACAGCTCTGCGAAAGTGGTGCAGGCAGTCACGGGAACGGTGGAGCTCCTGCTCCTCTTCGGGACGGTAGAGAAAGCTGTCACCTTCGAAGTGACCGTAGTTGCGATAGGTCTGAGCTTCGATGAACGTCGGGCCATCGCCGCGCCGTGCACGCGCGACAGCTTCGTGCGTCGCCTCGTACACGGCGAACACGTCGAGGCCATCCACTGCGGCCGCGGGCATGCCGAAACCCCGCGCCCGCGCGGCAATGTCATTTCCCGAGACATGGTACGAGGCCGCAGTCGACTGGGCATAGCGATTGTTCTCGCAGATGAAGATGACCGGCAGCTTCCAGATGCCGGCGAGGTTCATGCCCTCGAGGGTTGTGCCCTGGTTGGAGGCGCCGTCCCCGAAGAAACAGACAGAGACCTGGTTGGTGGCCCTCATTTTGGCAGTGAGGCCGGCGCCGCATGCCAGCGGAGAGCCGCCGCCGACGATGCCGTTGGCGCCGAGCATGCCCTTGTCGACGTCGGCGATATGCATCGAGCCCCCTTTGCCTTTGCAGGCTCCAGTCGCTTTGCCGTGAATTTCAGCCATCATGTTCCTGACGTCGACGCCTTTGGCGACGCAATGGCCGTGGCCGCGGTGAGTACTGGTGATGAAGTCGTCGTCGATGAGGTTGGCGCATACGCCGACCGCAACGGCTTCTTCTCCCGCGTAGAGATGGACGAAGCCTGGCAGAGCTCCGGTGGCGAAGTCGACGTGCAGCCGCTCCTCGAACTCGCGGATGAGGCTCATGCGTTCGTAGATCTTGAGCAGTTTGTCTTTGTCGAGTTCCATAGTTGACCTCCCAAGTAGATACCCCGGAAAGATATGCAACTGTCGACGCGAGTCCCAACGTGCCCGGTGTCCAAATCGAAATCTATTGATTGGTGTGGGGGCGATATCGGTGACCTGCTGAAGCCCTCAGCTGTCGATGAACCAACCGGCGGTCTCGCCGCAAAAATAAACCGATAGTCCGGCATCTATCTGAAGTAATCGCACTGAAGTAATCGCAGGGCAGGCGCCCACGACAGCCATCCGACGCACCAACATGCCGACTCCCTCGACGGGACACCGTCGTTTCTCTATCCTGTCGATAGTAGCCTTGATTCTTCTTCTTGGCTCCTCTGGAGAATCTGTGGGTGAGGAGAGGGCCTGCGGCGATGGGCATAGAGGAGGGCAAGGTAGTACAGGCGCATTATCCCCCGTATGTTGGGACAGTTTACCAAGACCGATCCCAACTACCTGTGGAGGGGATGATGCGCCTGATCACGGTACTCAACCGGTGCACCCCCTCCCTGGGGGACCGTCAACATCGGCGGGTTTTTACGCGACATGCGGGGTCAACTCCAAGATAACACCCCTGAGATGGTTGATTCCAATTCGACAATGATAGGGTCGGCTTTGCGCCGCGAGAAGCAAAAGCGAAAGGGTATAGTGGGCGAGGGTTGGTTGTGTGCCTATTGGCGGGTGATCCTGGCGTTGAGCGCAAGAAACCCGCCTTGCGTAAGGATTTCACCAACCGATTGTGGAGTGTTGGAGTGACCCGGACGGAGAGACACAATATAGCCTTCCGCCAAGAAGACATCGGGATATTCCTTGCGCTGTGGCGCTACCTGTTTGGCGGCATCAAGATCGCACAAGAGAGCGCTAGCGATCTAGGCATGTGGCTTCGATTTACGGTTGGCCTCCACTGGTCGCTTCATCCCTTTGTTGTCGTGTGTTACATCGGTACAACGGTGGTGAGTGGGCTAGTGCCAGCGGTCACCATATGGCTGAGCAGGCAGCTGATCGATGTGCTTGCCACGGGTGTCGAGGATGGCTTCATGAGGGCCTTGCCGTGGGTGAGCGCCCTTGGGGTCGGGCTGCTTCTTGGACATCTTGTGGGAGTATTGCATGAGGTCGCGTTCGCGCGGCTCTTTGAACGGGGTCGCGTCGAAGTCTTGCGGCTGGTTTTGGAACGTTCAGAGCAGGTAGATCTGATCAGCCTTGAGCAGGCGGCGGTGCATGACGCCATAACGCGGGCTCGGAACGCGGTCAGCACAGTGACTGGGTTTTGGTCGAATCTCACGCGCTCGGGCACCCAACTCGTAACGCTCTTCACCATGATCGTGATGATTTGGGCTTATGTGCCCGTGCTGGGACTCGTCGCTTGCGCCTGGCTTGTGCCCTCATTTTTGTTGAGAATTTCCGAAGTGACGTCTGTCAACACACTTTTCTTTCAGCGGACTGAGACGACCCGTCGGCTCGACTATCTCGGCGGGTTGCTATTCGGGAGGGAGGCCGCCAAGGAGATCCGCCTCTTTGGGCTGGGAGCCTACATAGTTGGATGGTGGGATAGGCTCTTCGGCGAATTGGCGCGAGAACGTTTGGCACTGCAGGGCTATCATCTCAAGCTCGGCATGATGGTGACGATCTTTCAGCGTCTTTTCGTTTTTGGCGCGGTCGTGTTCATCGCCCAGTCTCTTGGCGACGGCGAGGTGACTTTGGGGGTGTTCGTAGCGCTGATCATGGCTCTAAATCATTACTTTGATTCCCAGCGCGCAGCTGCAGACGCCCTTTATTGGGGCTTGGAAAACGGAGAGCAGGTGCAATATGTTCTGGACTTTCTGCGCAATGACGACCTTGCAGAGGCGAACAGGGGTGAGATCCCAATTGGCGGCAAAAGCGCAATCCCCGATGCCCGAAAGAGCGAGGCGGTCGGCGATGACTGGCTACCGGGCAGTCCTACGAAGGGCATCGGCTTGACAAGTGTCGCGGGCCCACTGAAGCAAGGGATATGCGTGAATAACCTACACTTCTCCTATCCGGGAACAGCGGAACCGATAATAAAGGGCCTGGATATGGAAATCCCTGCCGGGACGTCTGCTGCTCTCGTCGGCAAGAACGGCTGCGGGAAGACCACGTTGGCGAAGTTGATATGCGGTCTGTATCCGTTGGGAACGGGCGAAATTCTGTTTGACGGGACGCCAATCCACGAGATCGACCGGCACAGCCTTCGCAAAATCATTGGAGCCGTTTTTCAGGATTTTGTGAAGTACGAACTCCCCGTCAGGGAAGTGATCGGCCTTGGAATGGTCGATGACATTCAGAATGTGGAGCGCGTCCGTCAGTCCGCGGTCCGTGCCGGCATAGCCGGCGTCGTTGAGAGGTTTGCAGAGAAATACGAGACTCCACTTGGGAGGACCTTCGATGGGGGGATCGAACTGTCGAGCGGAGAATGGCAGCGAACCGCCATTGCCCGTGCTTTCATGCGGGATCCACAAGTGATGATATTGGACGAACCAACCTCTGCCCTTGATCCGATGGCAGAAGCGAATGTGTACAGACAGTTCGAATCGGCCGCGAGAGGGAGGACGACACTCCTCATCTCACACCGTCTCGGATCTGCGAGGTTTGTTGACCAGATATTCCTCATGGAGGGCGGTCGAGTAATTGAACAGGGCACCCACGATGAGCTCATGGTGGATAGAGGAAGGTACTGGGAGATGTACAACACTCAGGCGGAGTGGTACCGGTGAACGGGCAGACGCGGGGAGGCAAATGGCTGTCGATGTTTCGTTTGAGCCTGACCCTGCTTGTCATGCTCGTACGGTCAGTGCCCGTTATCGGCAGTGTAACCGTGTTGAATATGGTATTGCTGGGGATCTTGCCATCCGCTGGCGTTTGGGTGCTAGAGCGGACAACCGGAGTGGCTGAGAACGTCGTCCTCGGCGCGTCTCCGCTAAAGGCTCTTGTGGCTTGGATCGTCTTACTAGCAGCAGTCCAGGGGCTTGAGTCGCTTTTGCTTCAGTTGCACATCTGGATCAATTCGTTTTCGCAGGAGGAGTTCCGGCGGCAGCTGCAAAAGCGGCTCATGGAGAAGAGCCAAGCACTGAGGTTGGAGCGTTTCGAGGATCCTCAGTTTTTTGATCTGTTGGTGAGTGCGCGCCGTTCCATAAACAGCGGCGACTTCATCATGATGATGATCCGACTGGCCGAGAGTTGGAAAGGCGTTTTGATTCTGATGTCTCTGGCTGGTATCCTAATTTCCTACGATATTCGTTTACTGCTCGCTGTCGTCGTCGCCGGACTGCCGATCATGTTCAACCGATTACGGCATGGCCGGCGCCGATATTCGCTGTACAAGGAACAGATCCAAAACACGCGTCTGTCCGAGTATCTCAGTCGACTGCAGACCGATCGCGCTGCCGCCAAGGAGATACGACTGTTCCAGATAGGTGAATATCTCCGGGAGAGGTGGTATCAGCTTGCTCGCCCTTTGGCGAACTGCCGCGTCGCGCTGGCCGATCGCCAGGGCAGGAGTCGCGCAGTCATTGATAGCGGATCGCATGTTGGTTTTGTGGGGGCGCTTTCCTTTGGAATCTGGTTAACGGTCAACGGCGCGTTGGAGGTGTCGGCTTTTGTTGCGTTGTTCGAGACGTTACGTCGCTTCCAAACCGCGCTGACCGAGTTGTTGACGCAGTCTGGCCAGCAGTACGAACGCGTGCTCCGGTTTGCGGATTTGTTGCAGTTTTTGGATCTACCGTATGAAGAAGAGAAGGGAGGAATCGCCAAAACGGCCGGTCGAACTCGAGGAATCGTGGTGAAAGACGTCGGCTTCACCTATCCCGGTCAAAGCAATCCAGCCCTCGATGGTGTGTCTTTCTGCATTGGGCCTGGTGAAACCATCGCGTTGGTTGGCCCGAACGGAGCGGGCAAGAGTACGATGGTCCGTCTGATGCTTGGGTTGTACCAACCGACAGGGGGCGAAATTAAGATTGACGGTGTGCCCCTCAACTTGATGGATCCTAGGTCCATGCGAGCGGACACATCGTCAGTTTTTCAGGATTTCATGAGATATCACCTCTCGGTGCGACACAACATCGGTTTTGGTAATCTGAAGCTACTGGATGAAGATCAATCGCTGAAGGAGGCAGCTCGCAGGGGTGGGGCAGGTGAGTTGTTGACGCGGCTCGGAGACTTTGACGCAATGCTGGGTAGAGAGTTCGCCGAGGGCACGGACTTATCCGGCGGAGAGTGGCAACGGGTCGCGATCGCTCGGTCATACATGAGGGAGGCTTCCGTTGTGGTGCTCGACGAACCCACCGCTTCCCTCGACCCTCTGGCAGAAGCAGACGTCTTTAAGCGGTTTGCCCGGCTGGCAGTAGGTTCTGTAGCCCTGCTCGTTTCGCACCGCCTCGGTTCAGCCCGTTTGGCCGACCGCATCGTAGTACTCGACGAAGGGCGTCTTGTCGAGCAAGGCACCCACGCAGAGTTGCTGGCACTCGACGGCATGTATGCACGTATGTGGAGGGAGCAGGCAAATTGGTACAGTCGGGACTGGGTGAGGGGTCGGTCGCTCCAAAACGACTGAGAGCGCTCCCACGATCCCGATACCGACATCACCACGTTGAAGACCAACCTGCCGGCGCAAAAGGAGGGCTGGTGGCCATGGATGCCCTGCTGATTGTCCTTGTGATTCAAGCGAGTGCCATTGACGACGACATGGAATCGAGGATCTGTGGTAGGACGCTTGCTGTGTCGATGAGTAGACGAAGAAGCCAAATCCACGGCGTCCTGCCAGTCGAACCTCAGAAGAACGGACCATCCCAAGAGCCGGTTCGCGCGTGAGTATGGCTGCCCCCGCTACGCCACTGCACCTGGAAGAGGGTTCGCAGCCGCTCGGCCACGAGCTGAAGGGTTGGTTCGACCGCCACGCCCTGCGTCTCCATACCCTGGACTTCAATGCCGGAACAAGAGACCTCGCCCCCCTCAAACGGATCCTCAAGGATGTGAGAATCGTCCAGCTCGGAGAGCAGAGCCACGGGGACGGTCAGTCCTTCCGCGCCAAGGCGCGGCTCGTCCGCTTCCTCCACGAGGAGATGGGATTCGAGGTGCTCGCCTTCGAGTCGGGGCTCTACGAGTGCGAGATGGCGAATGCGCTAATCGAGAATGGGCTGGCGCTTGACGCGATTCGCGCCTCGATCTTCGGGATCTGGAATGTGAAGGAAGCGCTGCCGGTCTTCGAGCACCTCGTAAGCACCCGGGGGAGGCGGCCCCTTCGCCTCACCGGCTTCGACACACGCGGCTCGGGCCGGCTGGCGGGCGAATTTCTGATCCGTCTCTATGATATGCTCAGGCCGGTCGGGGAGATCTCCACCGACGACAGAATCACCCTCTTCCGCGCCGACGCCCGGCTCAATGCCGGGCCCTACAAGCCGTCTCTGGGGGAGCACGATGCGGCTGTCGCCGCCCTCGGCCGCGTGCGTGAACTCTTCGACGACAGCCGCCCCACGCTGGTGGCAAAGCACGGGGAGAGGGAGACCGCGTTTTGGTCGCACTGCCTCGACAACTACGTCGCCCGCGAGAGGTTCGAGTACGCGCAAGGCGCGCCCGACTCCGCCCAAAAGCACGGTCGGTACGGCACGACGAACATGCGCGACGGCCGGATGGCCGAGAACTTCCGTTGGCTCGCCGAAGAGCGCTATCCCGACAAGAAGATCATCTGCTGGGCAGCGACATTCCATCAGGCGCACAACCTGACCAAAGTCTCCGTAGAGGGCAACGATGACTTCTGCCGAGGCTGCAAGGCAATGGGGGAGTACCTGCACGGGTGGTACGGGGAGCGGGTTTACACCATCGGCTTTGCTGCATCTGAGGGCCAGGCGGGACGCTTCGGGCGCGGCTTCGTGCTCGACGAGCCAGCACCGGGCAGTTTCGAAGACATCTGCGCCCGATACGGCAAGACGCCGCTCTTCGTCGACCTGCGGCGGCCGGGCCCTTTCGCGAAGCCGTGCTTCTGTTCGCTGATAGGCTACGGCAGAAGCATGGAGGCCGTTTGGCCGCAAGTGCTCGACGCGATCCTCTACACGCGAGTGCAGACGCCGCCGACGCCCCTCACCGACGCTCCAAGCGACTCACGATAGACTGAACCAAACTCGCCACGAATGCTGTTTGGTGCCATCGTTGGAGTCTCAAGGGCCTCCCTCTGTGACACGACGAATAGCTGTGATGATTCGCAGGTCGCATCATGTTCCACCTGCGATTGTGCCAGATTCGTCCGTTCAGCCCAAATCGTATGACGGGCCCACATCATGGGCTTTGGGGTCCTCAAATGTGCTGATGTGCGTTCAGCGCTGGCCTGGGTACGTTTTCTCAATCTCTGTAATGTCGTCAACAAATAGCGTGACCGCAGTCCCCTCCTGAATTTCCCATATCGACTGCTCGCGAGAATGCTGTGAAGAAGCTCGGGGCATTTGGATTCCTGCCTCAAGTCTCGAGCCGTACGACCGACGGAGACAGAAATCCGATTCTCTCTTGCAGGTGTTCAGGTTCTTCTTCGATCTTCTTTAAGGTTACATTCTGCACCGCCATTGGCGAAGAGGGTCACCGACAACAGATATACTCTTCTCAAAGGCCTGCTGCCGTTCATCCTCCTCGCGGTGAGCCCTCAGGTAGGTGCAGCGGACTTCCACCTACGAGTCCAGGTGCATTCGAAACGATGGGAGGGCTTCTGGAACTGGTACTTGCAGCAGACCACATTTACACATGCCCGACAGAATCGCTGCGTAAAAGCGATGCTACACCCAAGACGCTCGTTGGGTGGTATCGAGCCGGTCAAGATCCCGAGCGGCGTGTGCCTCTCTTGTCCGCCTACCTCGGCCACGTGCATGTTGCCGATACGCAGTGGTATTTGAGCGGCTCGCCCGAGCTCATGCGCGAGGCGATGCGACGGCTTGAGCACTGCTTGGAGGCTCGGTCATGACCACTCCCTCCAACTTCGCTGCGGTAGTGGAGCGTTTCTTTACACAGCGCCTGATGCAGCAGCGTCAGACAAGCCGCCACACCATCAGTTCCTACAGCAGAGGGGCATCCGGACCGTGCGGCAACCGTCGACGTGCTTCGAGGTAGGCGTCCATCTCGTGGTCGGCGTCGCGAGACAGGGGCACGAGCCGAGATTTGTGGAACTTGGTGGTCCGAATGTGAAGGGTTTGCTGCGCGGCATCGTAGTCGGAGAGTGTCAGGCGCACGAGCTCGCCTCGTCGCAGACCGGCCGTGTAGAGTAGGACGAGTGCGAGACGATAAACCTCGGCCCGTAGCGGTGAGTTTGAGCTTGAACCAAGGTCCTCGGCGTGATGCAGGAGCCGCACCATATCCTGCTCGCTGAAGACGTAGGGACGGCGCGGAGCACGGGGGCGCGGGAACAACTCTAGGTCTGGGATGAAGCAGTGTGGCTCCGTCCTCTGTCGATACAGGCAGAGGTTGCGGACGATGCGCATGCGGCTGGGAAACAAATGATCCACTGAATCCATCACTCAATGTTGAGCTTGAGGGTCTCGGACTAGCTCAAGCAATGTGTGGTACTACAAGACAGCTGGACCGTTCAGTATTCCCGGACATGCTGATGGCGGATATTGTGTACTGCTAGCCGTGGAGTTCCTTTGCCGATTGCATAGCCTACAGGTAACGCCATCGTATTGTTTTATTGCCAACGGTGAGCAAGGCAAGAAATTGGAAGCAGACTTCGGGATTTTGTGGCAGGAATCTTTGTTCGGAAGTGTTGCTGAAGGCGTGATTTTTGGGGAGTGCAAAACCTTTGACACATTTGAGCAAAAGGACTTTGTGCGGATGCGAACTATTGGGAAGAGGTTTCCTGGAGCCGTGCTTGCGTTCTGCACGCTGCGGAAAGAGTTAAATAAGCGGGAATTACGGGAGATCACTCGGATTGCCAAAGCTGGAAGGAAACGCTGGAAGAGTGAGCGCCCTCTTAATCCTGTTTTGATTCTAACGGGCAATGAGCTTTTGAGTGATTTTGGCCCTCCAAGCTGTTGGAGGGAAAATGGTCCATCCAAGAGATTTGATCGTGTTCATGGATTATTAGAAATATGTGATGCTACGCAGCAGATATATCATGATCTTCCTTCTCGGGATGAACAGTTGCGTCTGGAGTACGAAAAGCGGAACGAGAGAAGAGTTCAAAATGCGAAGGCTCAATCGGCAAAGACGAGCAAGGTGTGAATTCTGGGGTTCAGGAATGTGCCGTTGTGACTGGGAGGAAGTTAGGAGTGCTTGGAATTTGTCAATGACACGACTTTCACAGTAACGGTTAAGGCTGACAGAGGAGGAGGCGTTGGCTTTGGGCAGGAAAGCTGCATCTACCGCTTTGAAGCAGAAATTTCCAAAGGCTATTATCAAGATTGAGTGACTGTGCTATGGGGGTTGATGGAGGTCAGATTGATGCCCCGTGGTAGATAAACCAAGTGTTTCAAATGGTTTCTAAAAGTGATTTTGCTTCCCGCAATCCCATTTCTCTCAACTCGGCGATATGCTCCCTGTTCGTCCCACTTGGAGAGGACCTCCCAGTTTCCCAGAAGACGATGGTAGTAGTGCTGACTCCGAGTAACTTTCCCAATTGAGCCTGGGAAAGTCGGAGGCGTTTTCTGTGTTTCTTGATTGACGTTGGACTGATGCGGATTGCTCCTTGTTCATCTTCTTGCTCTGGCGGTGACGGTTGAGGAGTAGCAGCATTAGTGAGAGATTTCTGTATGGCAGCGATTTGGCCTTTCAAATCTCTAACCGTGGCTTTCAAAGCTTGAATTTGTTTTGACTGGCTTCCAGCAATTGGTTTGAGCTCTTTTTTTGCGAGGCGAGTGATTTCTTGTTTTAGGACGGTTGAGATATCTGGCATCTTGATAGAAGCTCCTTGGAATTGGCGACTATGGACGTACCGCACTGTCGGTGGCTCTGAAGTATCATACCGAAGTCGCAGACTGTATTCAAAACGGCGTCGGAGCACAAATATAGGTGCATAAAGCGACTGACCCATCGCGTCTGCCCGAGCAACTCTGCCCCAGTTCCCTTGCGTCGTCTATCTGCTATGGTAGAGATAGATGGCAGAGCAACTGACAATTTACTCCAGGACCTGGCCAAGGAAGTTCCTGCAGGACTTTGAACAGCAAGGACAGGCCTTGTGGTTTTACCTTTACATTCTCACCCGGATGAACCCCAAAACCGGCTATTACCGGGCATCTTTTCAGCGTATAGCCGAAGAAATCAGCGTGTCTGTAGTGGAACTAAAACGCTGGCTGGAGCAATTAGAGGAAGAAGGATATTTGCGGGACGAGAGTTTGGATGGCAAGCTGATCGTGCGGATTGAGTTATAGGACCTAAAATTCCGATCTTTCGCTAATTCCCTAGTCCTTCTGGTCTGTGTTTTCCTGTCTTGCAATTTGCAGAAACTGTCGGACCAACTCTCTGGCGTAATTCTTATCAAAGCGGTCCATTCGGTAGAGCGCAAGAAGACCAAGCACAATAAGTGTAGCAACAGGCAGGTGCCATTGTTCTCCCAAAAGGAGCCACGAGCCGAGAGCGAGGAGAAAACTTGCGGCCACGAGTCCTCTAAACATTCCACAGTGCGCACTGAAGATATCCACCTGTTCCATTTGCTTTGCTTGACGGACTGCTGAGGCCACTGAACCTACGTATGAAAACCATTCGCTTCGGGGTAGTTTGGAGACATCACCGTCGGGCAAGCCAACCTTTTGCTTCATAGCGTCAATGAGTTGCTGACGTTGATGTGAGGTCAGAATCTTTTCATCTCCTTTTTGAATTCTCACCGAAGGTACAGGGCGCACTTTGCGCCATAGCCACTCAAAAGCATTACCAACTACTTGGACCAGTTGCCCGATGACGTAGGCCATAACAATCAAGGCAATGCTGCCGCCGATAGACGAAATCTCAAATGGCATGGCAACACCAAGCCTGTGCAGAAGTATGTAGGAGCCAAAAGCAAAAAAGTAGCCCGGCATGAAGACAGCGAGCGTTTGGTAGATATCAAGTTTTTTCATAATGCTTGCGATACGATTTATGTCAGGGAGTGAAAATATGGGGATAAATGCCACGGGCTGTAACAATCATTACGTGCGTGGGCAGAGGAATGCTATCCAAGTTTGATTTAACTTTCTCAACTGCTTCTCTGTCTGTCAAGCTCAAGTTTGGTCCTCCGTCTGGATGTGTGTGCCATTCTCCTACATAACCGAGCATTCCACCAGTGAGGTTTTGAATCTTGTATACGGTTTCCGGGAGATCTTGAATGCCACGCACAAATGCGTAAGGGCTGGATACACTGTCTGCAGGTGCAGGCAAAACACGGGTGATATAAACAGTCTTGCGTTTGAAATGGACCATGCCGATTAAAAGGCCGCCTGTCTCGTTTGGCTTAGCATGGCGGAGTAGAATTTGCATTTTTGCTACAAGACCATGTTTGAGGCGCACTTGCCACGATGGATCATTACGGGCGGAGACGACCGTCATTGCCCCAACATCGTAGTGCTGGACAATACTGGTCAATTGTCCTTTTTCGCAATACTCACTAACTTGTATTCTGCCTGCGCTGTTCGGTATTCCTTTCTTCGCACAACTACGGAAACCAGTGGCAAACGAAGCAGCGTGCAGTGATACAAGTTCATCTGAAAGGCGCATAGTTTCGGAACTACAGCTAATGCCAATGTTAATTTCCTCAAGCGCGGAACCAATTTGCTGTTCACGCTGTTCTTTGTTTTCTTGGAGCCATTGTGACAGCAGAGGATGCTTGAGCGCCATATCAAAGAGGATTATCTGAAGGTCATCAAGTCGCGGGTTCCGGTTGGCACCCTCTACGCTCAAGAAACCGAGTTGGCCATGGTCTGCTATTTCGCAGCGACAGCAGGCGAGAGTATCGGGAATCTTAGCCTGGCTCAACGCATTCAGCATCATTGAAGAAGCAGTGGCATCAATAATCCATTTGTGAGCTTTTAGGATGCTCTGATTCTGGCCGAGAAATAGGTCTAAAGCAGAAGATTTGTATGTGTCAACCTTTACTGATTTGTCCGCGTAAAATATCCCTTGTATAGCTTCTTTGACGGCTTCAGCTTTGTTCCTCCCGGTGCTTTCGTGCAGCAGACCGTGCCTGACCAGGTTATGTGGCGACAGCTCATCGTAATCAGCTAAGGTCATGTTCGGCTGTCCGCTCTTGGCCAAGTGAAGGGCCAGCTTTGAGCCGACAGCACCACACCCAAGAAACAGTAGGCGACCGAAGTCCACATCCTCTGGTTGAGAGGAGATATCGCGTGCCCTTCGGACTGTGAGAGGGACTCGGTGCCCTATACTTGTGACCTTTGCATCAAGATTCCATTCTCCATCCTCGGGCCAGTGGTCACCAGCTGCGTTGACTGTGAAATTCAAAAGTTCAAGCCGAGAGCTGGACCCAATAACTCGTTGAGGTCTGGGGATGACGACTGTGACCGGGACGCCGCCCAATAGCTGGAGGTCTTTGGACAGATAGGTCTGCAAGGCGGTTCTTGTTGGAATGCCGAAGCTTTTACCCCACTCCACGAAGGCACGGAGCGTATCAGGCAGTTCTGTGAAGTATCTCCCGCAGACCTGCCTCTTGCTAGGCCATGCCAACACTCCAAAGAGCATGCGTTCCAGTTTGTTGTCCTCTGAGTGAAAGCCATTGAGTTTCAAGCTGACTTCACGTGGCTTTGCAGTGTCTTCGCTAAGGAGTGAGCACGCCAGGCGTATGGCGTAGGTATCCTTGGCGATGAGGGGGTCTTTGCTCGGATTTTTCAGCAGGTCGTACCACAAGAAACAAAAGCCTGCTGTTCCCTTGTTTTGGCGCCATGTTTTATAGACCACCTCGGTTAAGGCGGATGGTTCATAGATGGTATAGCCAAGCGTATCTGAAATGCGGGTAAACTCAAATCCACCTTCTTTGCGAATCAGCCGGTCACGGGCTGCGTCACGTAGCCAACTACGAATCCGTTGGACGACATCAACGATGGTGTGTTCTGCGAACCAGTTATCAAAATTGCCCCGGTGAAGGCAGAAGTTGGCTGCCATTCCCGGTGATGTTGGGTTCAGGTGGGGCAACATGGATGCAGGAAAATTCTTGCGGTTGGACCAGGCTGAGGGTGCCTTATGAGGATAGTGTTGGCGATGGAGGAGTAAGTAGATCGGCTCTCGCTTTTGAATATCTAAGGAGCCAACCGGGCCACGGGCGGGCAAATCAACCGCTACATCAAGCGGTATGGCTATGTAGTGCTTATTCCAAGAAAGTGCATCAATGGTTTGATCTGAAAATGCTTTCTTCAGATCAAGAATTGCTTCATTTATCGCAGGGCTGAGATTGGCGGGCTCCTCTATTTTTTGATTTGACGTATGGAGATCATCAGCCATAGGTCTGGGGAGTTCCTGTAGCAGCCTGCACAGCAGCAGACGAGGCAACAGCGCTTGATTCTGACGAACCTACCTTGACGGGGCCGTTCTTGCTGATTTCACTCCATAGTTGCATAAGAATTGCGGATGTGAGGGAATGAACTGCCGCATTGTCACTTGCGGTGCCTCTGAAGAATGGGGATCTATGGTGTTAGCGAAGACACCAACCCCCTCAATCCAGGAGGGCACCAAAAGTGAAGTTCAGCAAACAAGCAATTCTGGCCCGTTTTCACAAGATGCCGGTTATCCGATTCGAAGATCAGCAGCTCACATCGTTTGCTGGCGTGATTGTCTTTGTGGCGCTATTCCAGCGTCTGGATCTGAAGGCCCGACTGAAGCAGTGCTTCCAGCACCTGAAGGGCTTCCCCATCTTTGGGCCGCATCGCATCGTCTTGGTAGTCATCGTCCATCTGCTGCTGGGCTTCCGGCGCTTGCGGGACGTGGACTACTACCGCGACGACCCCTTGGTGCAGCGGCTGCTGGGGTTACGTCGTCTACCCGATGTGGCCACCATTTCTCGTGCACTGGGCGCTATGGATCGAAAGAGTGTCGAGCAGGTGCGCGCGCTTTCTTCAGCGCTGGTGGTCGAGGGCCTGGAGCGGGAACAGCTGGCCCGCTTGACCCTGGACTTCGATGGCTCGGTGGTGTCTACGCAGGGACACGCCGAAGGCACCGCCGTCGGATACAACACCAAGAAGAAGGGCGCCCGCAGTTACTACAACCTGTTTGCCACCGTGGCTCAGACCGGACAGTTTCTCGATGTCCTTCACCGATCCGGCAATGTCCATGACAGCAAGGGGGCGCATGAATTCATGATAGTCAACTTCGACCGCGTCCGTGCCGCCTTCCCCAAGGTCGTGCTCGAATCCCGCATGGATAGTGCCTTCTTCAACCAGAAGACGCTGACCCTCATGGACCTGTATGGCGTCGAGTGCACAGTCAGCGTCCCTTTCGAACGCTTTGCCGTGCTCAAGCAGATGATCGAGTCGCGGCGTCGCTGGCGTCATCTGGATGGCGAGCGCTGCTACTTCGAAAGCGACTGGAAGCCGAAATCGTGGCCGGCTACATACCGCTTCCTGTTTGTGCGACACCAGGTGCGACGCCAGGTGAAGGGCCCCCTGCAACTGGATCTGTTCGAGCCCCGCGTCGTCGACTACGACTACCGCGTCGTCGTCACCAACAAGATGGGCTCAGCTCGCAGCGTGCTCCTCTTCCACCATGGCCGCGGCTCTCAGGAAGGCATTTTCGCTGAGGCCAGGCAGCACGCCGGCCTTGATTTGATCCCCACCCGGCGGTTGGTCGGCAACCAGATGGTCACGCTGTGTGCGATGATGGCGCATAACCTGGGACGAGAGATACAAATGCTGGCCCATCCGCGTTCCACTTACTCCCGTGCCAAGCGCCCGGCCGCCTGGTTATTCCAGACGCTGGACACCCTCCGTCACCGCTTCATCCAGCGCGCTGGTCGTCTCACGCAGCCCCAGGGAAACTTGACGCTAACGCTCACCCCCAATCCCATGGTCGAAAACGACTTGTTGCATTTCATCGACGCGCTTCACAAGGCGGCTTGACGGCAAGCACACGTTCCAAGCCCGATTTATGCAACGTTAGGGTTTCAAACTCAATTGGGAGCAGATGTTCCTCGTCAGGGTGTTCCATCGTGGCGAGAAAATTTTCCTCTCCGACAACTTCCTTATACTCTTCGGCGGCGGCGTAGTGGGGCGGGTTGTCGTCATCGTCTTTGATGGGCTTGCAGGGGGCCACCACAAGGGCCCCCTCGCGCTTCTTCCCGAGGATTTCCAAAGATTTCTCGCTCGGCACTTGGTTGTCTTTGTAAGGCTCTTCACTGAAAAAAGTCCAGGAGCAGTGATGCGGCGCCATAAACAAATCCCACTCTAAAGTATCGTCATCACTTTTTTCAAGGATCTCTTCCCATATGGAGCATCCAGCGTCACCGCCGAAGAATGCTAAACCAGCTCGCTCGTCACCATCTACTTCAAATTGGGTGTGCAGGACTACGCTGGTATCGTTGCGCTCGCCCCATTTTGAATCAGTATCCTTGCGGAAGGGAGCATGCACAAAGAACGAGAAGTCATCCTTAACGCTGTCGTTGATGAGATTGATATAGTTGCCAGGCGCGGTAATGATAGCTTCCAAGCCTTCAAGCTCAGGGTTGTCCGAGTAGCCGATAATGCGGAGCCGGTTGCCAGAGTTGCTCCGCTCTGACGCTCCGTCCTGATAGAGCTTCATTCTCCGCTTGGCCTCTTTGTGGAACGCCTTGGCAGGTTCGCTCAGCTCATCCTCGTGCGGAGAAAAAATGCGCGGCGAAAACCACAATTCATCAATGAGAATGAGACCATCCCGTTTATGAGAATCGCTGTACTGGGCGGGATTGCCAGTATAGAAGGTCTCCGCAAATCCACGGCAGTGGTCTTGGTCTGGGTGAGTTAGGACAAAAGCGTCTGCATACGAGACCCCATCCCTCTTCTTGAGGGATTTCAGCAAATGACTGCGAACATCGTAGCGGGCGCTCTCCGAATCGTCCTGGGATTCCTCGGTGATGTTACAGTCAATAATGATGTCGGTCTCGTCGGAGAGGCGAATCAGGCTGGTGTCTCCATTGCCGACGGGAAAGTACGTGATTTTAGGATCGTTCATGTTCATAGCCTCCGTGATAGTACCGCTTCTTAATAGTGCTTATATGGGCAGTATAATGGAATCGTGGAATTCTCGCAATAGGTCGCCGTATGGTCGGATGCGGCGGCAATTGAGGTGTTCGGTGGATTTACCAATTGTCTGCAGGTCGTTACAATAAGGCGAGGTGATCTACGGATTTGGTGGTGTGAGGTCGGGGATGCGGATACTTGTTGTGGATTTCATGAAATGGGTTCTAACTTCGTCCCACCCTCGGAGCCATGTGGAAAAAGCAGGGTCAAGAACCCTGTTTTTTCCTTTAGGTTGGCGGAAATTTTAAGGTTCAAACCTACCGTTTTGGGCTTTGACTCCCTGGTGGATTTTCTGCATCAAGATGAAGTGTTTGTGCAAGGAAATTCGGGGTTTTTTGTTCATAAGAGTTAGGTTCAAACCAAGGGCAGCGAGAATGGCTCGTTTGGTCTCTGGTGAGCCATTTTTGAAGTGGCCTTCGGCGCAACAGGCGAAGTTAAAGGTCTTTGCACAGGCGTCTCTCCAGTGGTCGGCATGTTTTTCTATGCTGGCCATTTTTTGTTTGAGCTGGTTCATCTCACGGGTCAACGCTGTCCTCTGGGCAGCGAATTCTTCGTCGCTCAAAAGGTCGCCGTTGGAATTTTGGGATGATATTTTGAGCGCCAGTAGGTTGTTGACGCGCTTCTTGGAATCATCAATCGCATCCTGAAGGGAGTTTCGGACGGCGGTCTGTTCATCAATCTCTGTTTCTGCTGCGTTTTCTATTTGCTTCAGGTACCAGTCTTTGAGGCGCTCCGGGATGGTGAGGGACGCGAGAAGTTCACTGACTTGGGCTTCAAGCTTCTTGACTTCCAAGGCTCCCTGGGAGCACGAGGGAATCTTGCGCTTGGTGCAATGGTAGTATTCGTAGTGTAAGTGTTTAGGCGCGCGCATTTCGGCGATGTTGGTATTGCAGGCTGGACAAGCTGAGCGATTCTTGCAGGCGAACTTGCGTTTGCAGACCGAGCAGATGACTTGTTCTTTGGCATGAGCAGTGATGGCAGCATTGCATTCGCCACAGGACATCAACCCAGTAAACGCAAAGGTGCGCTTTTGGGGGCGAGGCCTGCCCTCTTTGCCCAAGAGCTCTTGCATGTGCCAGAATTCATCCTCCGTAATCATGGGCGTATGCTTGCCCTGATACCAGTTGCCTGAGCCCTCTGGATACTCAAAGCGGCCGTAATAAAAGGGGTCCGCGAGAATCCGATACAAGGTGCTACGGGCAAGGGGCTTGTTGCCGAGTTTTCTCCGTTTGAGCGTGCGAAATCCCCACTCATTGTTGAGCTTGTCTAATATCTGCGATGGAGCCTGGCCGGCGAGGATGAGATTGAAGGCGCGCCTAAGCAGCCGGAAGAGGATTGGATCTTTTGGAGTGGTGCGTTCGCCTTTCTGGCGATGGAACTCATTCAAGTATCCAGGTTTGGCAACACCCGGATACCAGCCCTGCTCAACTTTGGCGCGTAGTCCTCGTTTGGTATTCTCACTCAAATCGCGGATGAACTGATTGGCCATTCCAAGTTCCACGGCCATCATGAGCACATTGTCCGTGGGATAGTAGCCGCGCTCATGGGTCTGGAGGTGCTGAATCAGACCTTGCTGGAGCATCCAGCTGATATTGCCGCCGTCAACCGGGTTGCGGGCTAACCTGTCCAGCTTCCAGCACAGGATACCGTTTGCATCGCCCCGTGAAACACGGGCAATGAGGCCTCCAAATACTGGCCTGCCCGGGGCCTTGGCAGACTTGGATTCGGAGAGAACGTCAATTATCTCCAGATTGTCACGCTGGGCTATGTCTTGCAGCTCCTTTATCTGGGAATCAATGGATGCGACTTGCTTGTCTTCGCTTTCCGCGGATTTGCGCGCGTAGATGAGGTATTTGATTGGGGTTGATGATGGTGGGTTCATAGTGATGAGGAGCCGTCCTTGCTGAAGCTTCGGACGGTAAACCAAAAGGAGCGCCTGGTTGACCCAACCCACGCGCCCCGTAAGGAGTTGTATTGTTGGCAGACCGCCCCTTTGGGGCCAGCAATGCGAACCAAAAATCTTACGGGTTGCTCTGTGGACGGGTCAACGGGGTCAGTCTACCACGTCTTGGTCGGGGGTGCAATCTTCGCTATAGGATTCGTCGTCTGGAAGGGGACGGTAGACGGCTTGCATGAGATTGAAAAAGGAAGTGGCCAGGCCCAGCGTCTCCTCATTGGTAAGGTTGATGCCGAGGTCTTCGCGGTAGATCTGTTTGAATTCGTTGAGCGCTTCTTGGGTAAGCTGCATGCCTTTATGATATCGGGCGGGCGGGTGCGGGCAATGGGGGTGATGTTGCCAGAAGGGACACTCTATTAGACTAATTAAACCACAAACTCGGAGCCGAAATCATGGGACAATTGATTCACTGGACAGGTCGCGGGAAAACCGAAGCAGAAGCCCTTGACGTTCTCCGAAACATATGCAAGTCGCGTTTATTGCGCCTCACGTACGCAGACCGTTTCAGAGGGAATCCGAAGTACAAAATACGCATGGTGTGTTTCACGGAGATACCGCTGCAGGATTGCCGTTTCATCTGTCAGAAATTTGGCAAAATAGGAATCGGTTTCAATCGTGAAACTCTGTACAAATACGGTGTCCGTCCAGTCGCATACGTGAGTTGTGCGGCTCTTAAAGATGTTTTCAATCCACTGCTTAAAGTTGCGGCGTAAATGCACGACAAGGAAGTGGATTCAGGGTGGAATGAAACAGATATCACTGCAGACCAAGTGAACGCTCTCTTACTTGCACTCGCTCTTCTACAGGAGTATAGCCACACGGACACGTGCGGTAACGAAATTCCTAATTACGACCAGCGCGAATGGCGTTTGCCTATTGATGTGAGAATGAAGGGAGATAATTTCAAACTGAATGATGCCAAAGTGGGAGATATTACTCTTGACAATGTTTCCGGCCATGCTAAGGACATCTGTTACGCGTTGAGATTTTCCAATGAAGATATAGACTTCATAGTAGTCCCAAGACAGTATGAAAAGTTGGCGTCCTCTATTGCCAAAGACATCGGATGCACGTTGAAAGTATATGAAGGTAGTGTTGTCGTATGACGCGCAGAGCCGCAATAGATGACCTTTACAGCTCGGCTTTCGCTCAACCGCATCAATAACTGTGGACAACCAGGGTGATATCGATTGATAGGCTCACAGGAAACTGCGGGTATATCAATCACAACTTGGCATCTCTCTCTTGAAGACTATTTCATCTCTTATTTATCTGGAATTCATGTTTCCTCTAATGTATCTCCTGAAACAACTCAGCCCCGCTTGGATAGGGTGGTGGGTTTGGTATTGTAAAGCGTATCAGCAGTAATCGTATTCTCACGATACAATAATCCTATGGAGGGATCATCATCTACTCGGTACCCAAACCGAATTCGGCAATTACGCAAGGAAAAGGGACTGAAACAGCGGGAACTGGCGCGCATTATGGGCTACGAAAGCGTCAGCTCTCTTTCTCATATGGAGGCAGGCCGCAAACTGCCATCCATCAAGACCGTGATAAAGCTGGAGGCAGCTTTGCAACGGCCAATCAGGGATATTTATCCGCGCTTGTTTGATGAAATCTATGACCCAGTGGGCCGCAGGCGCGTGGAGCTGTTCCAGAAGCGCCAAGACGAGCATTCATCTCATTCAGCATGAAGCAATCGCAATCACAATCCAAAGCATTGCCGCACTTTGAACGTCCATCAGAAGCAGTGGTGTATTGGACCTTGGAAAGCCTGTGCGGAGGAGCTGGCGGCAGGTTCATGCTGTCCATGCGCAAACTTGCCCAGCACTGCAGGCTCTCGGTGAACACCACGAACAGGGCTGTGTTGAGCTTGACAAAGCAGGGTAAGATTGGGTATCGCCGAGGTTTCAATCAATCACGCTTGTCCATCTATGAAATCCCGAAAAACACAGGGGAATCGTTGTCCCCAACGGAAATCGCTGTCGCAAAAATCGCTGTACCAATTCCCTACGATAGCTATTCTTCTTCTCCTGATTTATATACTGGCGATAGCGATCGCAGGGATGTCCACAGCAAGAATGGGGACACCGAGTCATCTACCCCAGAGAATCAGCTGGCATACCGAATCGCGGATGGATTGGATGACATGAAGAATCTTCGTCTTTACAAGAATTACTGCAGGAAATTTCCAGTGGACATCATCCTCAAAGCCTATGCTCGTGCAAAAGAACCTAAGCCTGATAAAATCAAGAAGAGCAGAGGTGCCTTATTCAATTTTTGGCTCCTCCGCAGAATCTGTGGGTGAAAGGGCCCGCGAGCGCTGATGGGCATAGAGGAAGCCGAGGATAGCCCAGGCGCATCATCCCCGGTATGTTGGGACAGTCGCCGAAGACCGATCCCGACTTACCCTGGTGGGAATGATGCGCCTGATCACGGTACTGAACCGGTGCACGAAATTCAAGCGGTTTGTGTTTGAAGAGAGTGGCTTTGACGAGCACGGAAGGATCATGGTGCGCCTGAGGCCCCGAAAGAACTCCAGGGCCCAGTGCAGCGGCTGCGGTCAGTTGTCCCCGACCTATGACACGGCCACCGCTGCACGGCGGTTCGAGTTTGTTCCGCTGTGGGGATTCCCGGTCTTTCTGGTGTATCGGATGCGCCGGGTTGCCTGCAAAGGCTGCGGCCGGGTGGTCGTCGAGAAGGTCCCCTGGAGCACGGGCAAGCACCACCTGACCGACATCTACCGGTGTTTCCTGGCGCGGTGGGCCAAAAAGCTGTCGTGGACGGAGGTGGCGCGCTCCTTCCGGACCAGCTGGGACAAGGTCTACCATTCCGTCCAGTACGTCGTGGACTATGGGCTCACCCATCGCCGCCTCGACCAAGTCACCGCCCTCGGCGTGGATGAAATTCAGTTTGGTAAGGGCCATCATTATCTGACCCTGCTGTACCAGATCGACACGCACCGCCGCCGGTTGTTGTGGATGGGCCAAAAGCGGACGAAGCAGACCTTGGACGACGGCTTTACCGAACTGGAGCAAGAGCACCAGCGCAAGCAAGAAGCGGCCGGCGAGAAGGAGCCGACCAGTTTCCTGGGCCAGATCGCCGTCATCTGCTCAGATATCTGGAAAGCCTACCTCACCGTCATCGGCAATCGGCTCCCGGCGGCGGTCCACATTCTCGACCGCTTTCACCTCATGCAGCACTTCAGCAAGGCCCTCGACAAAGTCCGTGCCGAAGAGACCCGCAGACTCAAAGAGGAGGGCCAGGATCCCGTCCTGTGCAAGAGCCGCTGGTGCTTCCTCAAGCGCAAGGAGAACCTCACCGACACCCAGGACTTGAAGCTGTCCGAGCTCTTGAAGATGAACCTGCGCACCGTCAAAGCTTACCTGCTGAAGGAGGACTTCCAGCGCTTTTGGGACTACACCTACCCCGCCTGGGCAGAGAACTTCCTCCACCGCTGGTGTTTCCGCACGATGCGAAGCACCATCGAACCGATGAAAGACGTCGCCAAGATGCTGCGCCGCCATCAAGAGCTCCTCCTCAATTGGTTCCGGGCTCACAAGCAGTTCAACAACGGCATGGTCGAGGGCTTGAACCTGAAATGGAATCTGACGGTGAGAAAAGCCTTCGGATTCCGCACCTTCAAGGCACTCCAAATCGCTTCATTTCATCAGCTTGGCGATTTACCCGAACCCCAATTCACCCACCAATTCTACTGACGAGCCTCATTTTTTCCACTGTTCCCGACAGCGGCGTTGCCTTCGCTCGCCGTACACCCCCGGTACGACTCGCTCAGGGCGCCTTGCGAGCCGGGCGCATCGGCGCAAGGACGTAGTTGGTCCTCGCCCTCGTTCGTACGTCTACTTACGCGCGTTACGCGCGCAGGCACTAGCAGGCACTAGTCGAGACCTTGCTGCATGTGATAGATCTTGAGCTTTAGCGCCGGCGATCTTCCCTTCCACCCCTCGAGCAACTCCTCGGCCTCCGGTTCCGCCCGCCTGTCGAGCCGGGCCTTCAGCTCGAGCAGCATCCCCGCCATCTTCACCAGTCGCTCCTCGCTCGCCGCGATCGCGAGGCGCTCGAGATCCCTGAGCAGCTCGCTGCCGAACGTCGCCCCGGTGTTGGCGATCGCCGCGGTGAGGAACGAAGCATGCCGGCGGGCAAAGGCGTCGTCGCGGGCGCAGCGTCCGACAAGATGGCGCACCAGCTCTGCCGACGGCTCTTCCAGCATCGCCGTCTCCACCATCCTGGCCAGTCGATGCCATCTTCGCAGCATTTCGGTCGCCTCTTCGCCGGCCCGCGGATCGAAGGTCGGCACGCCTCGTTTTTCGACGAAATGCTCGAAGATTTCCACCTGCGGCAGGCAGGCGACCAGGGCGAGAATCGCCTCCTCGCTGGCCGATCCCACCCACTCGACGACCAGTTCCGATATCGTCGCAGCCAACGAGCCCGGTGCCGTCCTCAGCTTGTCGAGCAGGATGGTTTCGACATCGCGGGCACAGCCGGCCAGCACGGCCGAGACCAGGGCCGGCGCCGTCTCCTTTCTGACCGGCAGTCCCAGGGCCGCTTCGCGGGCAATTCCGGGGACGCGGTGGAGGAGAAACTCCCTCACCTCAGTCCTGCCGCGCAGGGCCCAGACGAGGGCGCGGCCCACTTCGGGGTCGGTTTCGTTCCGGACCCACCCGGTCAACCGCTCCGCCCCCGACCGGGCGGCCAGCCAGCCGCGGTGGAACCCGAGCAATTGAGCCGCGGTCAGCCGTCGCGTATCGGCCGCGTCCTCGACGATTCCGCCCAGGTAATCGGCCCCTTCCCTGCTGGGGACGAGGGCCCGCAGCTGCGCGATCGCCTCCGCTCGCTCGCCGGCGTCTTCGCTGCATGCCGCATTCAGCAGATCCTCCAGATCGGGGCTGCAAGACGACTCCGGAGCCTTGGGGTTCTCAGCCGCCTGCGGTTCCGCTTTCTCCTGTCCGGCCTCCGGTGGATCCTCGGCGTCCGGAGCCAATTGCAGATGTCGTATATCCAGAATCATGACCGGTCTTTCAGTTGTATTCTCTTCCAGATTATTCTGCTTTCGAACGAGTTGGCGATGATTGCTCTCATCACCGGACCCCCGGCGTGCAGGCACATCCTGCCTGCCTCCTGCGCGGCAACCCGCAAGACGGGTTCTTCCCGGCGTGACGTCACCTTTCGCGGCGAGCGTAGCCGCCGCACCCGTTGCAGGGTGGAGAGTCTGTGGAGAGGGGGAGGGGAAATCCGGCGCCCTTGGGGGTTGGGCGCAGTCGGCGGCGCTCGAAAGGGGCGCCTGCCATCGGGCAAATTCAGAATTTATAAGATGTTACAAGATGTTGGAATATAGCACCGGCCGTCAGAAACGGGCAAGCGTTCCCTGGGGGGTTACCGACTGCTAGTGTCGCGTCCCGGGAAGACCTTGCAATTTCCGACGCCGACCCATCCCGTCTCAAAGCCGGGATTCTATCTGGTTATCCGTGGGGCGCGACACCAGCATCTTCGCAATCACCGAAAACTGGCATACCGAAAACTGGCATACCTGGCATACAATGTTGCCAAACGACAGGCCGCCGGTCTCCGCCTGACGCTTTCGGTCTGACTTTTCGAAGCTTCCGTTGAAGCTGATCAGAAATGCTTCGATGCGACGGTAATCTCGCTGGTCCAAGCGGACGTTGACATCACGCCGGCCACGTCGGGATCCTGCGGCGAGTTGCGCGCGTCGCCCGTCACGGCGGCGAGCCAAGGAGGAGCAGCCCCTTACAACACCAGCTCGTCCGGGGGCTCGTAGTCGCTCTTGCGCGGGTCCCATCGGGTTCCGCATCTGTCGCTGATTACCACCCATTCCCCCGGGCTGAGATTGCCCTGGTGGTGGTAGTTGAAGCGCCTGAGCCCGGCGGCCTCCGCGGCGTCGAGCAACATCTTGAGGTCGCGCGCCGACATCGGGTCGCCGTCGTGGGGAAAGCGGCCGGTGTCCAGCCAGGGCACGATGCGCTCCGGATCGTCGACCGATGCCAGCGCCCGTCGCGTCTCCTGCGTTACCACCTGCTCGAAAAACTCCGGATTGAGGGCGCTCTCGAAGTCCAGCATGTCATCGCCTACGCCCGGCAGGACGATACCGAAGAGAGCCTCAACGACATCGAGGGTGTCGGCCACGCAGATCCCCGGATTCCACTCCAGCAGGGTCTGCGAGTAGCGATATACCGTGCCGAGGAAGCCATCGAAGCCGCGCTGGAAGAAGTAGTGCTTCGGCAGGAGGAAATCCATGAACCGTGCAAGGTCGACGAAGTCGTACCCGCACAAAGGGGCGAAGGCGGCAGAGCGGGGGCCGCATCCCAGGCGTACCGGGCGCTCCAGCTCGGCGGCGACGCCTTCGCGGATGCGCCGGAAATAGCGCGTCAGCGAGTCTGCCCGGAACGACAGCCAGGCCATCAGGTCGGGGTCGGCTCCCAGCATGCGGTGGGCTCCGACCAGGCCGCCGCGCGCGTGGCCGCGAATGCGCACCGGGTCGAGGTTGTGGAACAGGGACAGGAGCCTGTCTTTCGCCGCCACCATGGCCTCGTAGTCGTACCCCAGATCGGCGGCCATCGGCGCTGCGGATTCCGGCAGGTCGTGAAAGAAGTAGGAGCGGTGATTCATGTGATGGGGAGCGATTTCGTACCCCCACTCCGGCCCGTCCATCACGGCACCGTCCGCCATCGGGAAGTGCTCGAGGGTGTCGACCATGCGCGCCACCCGCGACGCCAGCGTCCTGTCGTCGTGCAGGTGGTGGCCCTGACCCCCCGGGCCGGCGCCCCCGTCGGCGTACATGCAGTAGACCTGCATGCCGCGGTCCCTGGCGGCGTTCATCGTCTTTTCGAGCAGGACCCGTTTCTCCGGCAGCTTGTGCTCCGGCGGCCGCGGCGGCTCGACTCCGAGCCGCGCGTACACAGCCGGGTTCGGATCGTACGCCTCCGCGACGGCGTCGCCGGTGGGAGCGGAAACTGCATCCTTCGACATTTTCGAAGTGCCGAACACCAGCGGACCGAACACGACCCCGTCGACGCCTCCCTCCGCCCAGGCATCGAGTATGCGTTCGTGATCGTTCATCACGCTTTCGAGATCGCGCATTACATCCATCCACAGCTTCATGGTCGACTTCCCTCGATCGGTATCTCTGCTGGTTTTGCAGGTCGCCGGCCATAGGGGCGGCCCGGTGAGGTCCTCAGGTGACCTTGCGCTCCCAGGGGCCGAGATCGGCGTCGACGAAGTCCCGATGGAAGCTCTTCCCCTGCAGGTACTTGACTTCCATCTCGACGTCGCGGACGCTCGCTTCCGGTATCACCCCCGGGTCGCGGCGCACCAGGGTCACTTCCAGGACGTTCCTGCCCCGGAGCGGCCAATGCTCCCGGTCGAGCCGGAAAATGAACCAGTACCCGGTCGCCCGGTACCGCGGCGCCGACATGACGTACATCTGGTTCAGCCGGCGCAGCAGCCCCTCCGGCAGGACGCTGCCGTTGAGCGCGAACTGGATGCGGTCCAGCTCCGTCGCCTGCGCCACCCGCACCCGCAGGAGCACCTCGTGCACCCTGCCGGCGCGGTCCCAGCGCGGCAGGTCGTCGCTCGCGGCGAGCTCCAGCCGCACGGGCGCCCCTTCCCGCAGCACCGCGGGCAACGGGTCTGGAGTCCGCGGCGGCACCACCGGCTTCGGCGGCGCTGCGATCGCCGCCGGTATGCGGTAGAACTTGTCCTTGGGCGCCATCACCTCGGGGTCGGCGATCTCGCGCAGCTTCTCGTAGAACTCCGCCTCGTACGGCCAGCTCCCGAACCAGTGCGCCAGGTAGAGTCCGTCGATCCCCTGGGCCCAGAAGTTGCAGGCCCCCGCCCTCATCATCGCGATCGTGCCCTCGCCTATGCGGTCGGAATTCACCTGGTTCTGGATGGCGGCGATCACCCGGCAGGAGGTGCCGCGCGCCGCTTCGACGAAGGGAGTGAAATCCGCGGACGGGTCCGCCATGCCGGAGGCCTCGGGGATCACGGCATCGACGATTCCCCGGCGCATCCACTCCAGCGGCTCGAGGCCGACGGCGTTCCCCCTTTCGATGTCCGCGGGCACGTGCACGGCCAGCTCCCGATCGCCGCCGCCGGCCTTGACCGCTTCGCGCACCTGTCCGATCCACTCCGTCATGATCGGCCTTCCCTCATCCGTTTCGTCCGGGTGGAAGTACCAGGGAGTGTAGTTCAGCTGCAGCTCGAAGCCGTCTACCGGGTAGTTGGCCATGACCTCCTCGATAACGGCCAGGGTGCGAAAGCGAACCTCGGGGTGTGCGAAGTCCGGGCAGCGATACCCCGGCCAATCGCGGTCTACCCCGCCTTTGGAGCCTATGTCGAGCGGATGCAGCCTGAACTGCCAGTCGTCGGCGGAGAAGTCCTCCTCCTCCCAACTCTTCAGCATGCGCTCCCTGGGCCCCTGCTGAACCAGCAGGGTTGCGTAGAGCTGCATCCCCTTGGCGTGCGCCCGTTCGCACAGCACCCGCAAGGGATCGTTCCCCCCGGCGATCAGGGATGTGAAGTTCTGGTTGGCCCTCCGCCAGATCAGGTGCGGCCACTTCTCGACGTCCCTGCCCCAGAGCTCCCCGGCTTGCGAATCGTAGAGGAGGCTGCGGATGTCCCCCAGGGTCAGCATCAGCGCTTCTACTGGAGTGCCGACCAGCTCGTCGACCGCGGCCTCCAGCTCCTCTTTCCGTATCGGCGGCTCGTACATGTAGATGAGGGGGTGCCGCCCGTCGTGGTCGAACATGATGCGCGGTTTCGCCATGGTTCCCGTGTCCTTTTTCGATTGAGACGCATCCCACTCGTTGCCGGGGGGTGGGACGGCAAGCCATCTTGTCTCTTCCCTCCTGCGCGAAGGTCGGCAACGAGCTCGATCTACTGCGACCTGCCCACTCCAACCCTTCCCCGACGGCGACCAAACTATGCAGAAATCACCGTCTCCCGAAACGACGACATCTACGAGGCCTTCGCCGACGTCGCCCGGGCGGCCGACGGCACCCTGGTCTGCACCTATCGCGAGAGCATGTGCCACAGCCAGCGCCCTTTCTCGCGCGTCGTCGTCAGGCGCAGCAGCGACCAGGGCCTGACCTGGGGGCCGCGCCAGGTGATCTGCAAGTGCTCGCGCGAAGAGACCGCTGCCGGCAAGGGCGGCTACAGGTCACCCACGTGGCGCACGAGGCCGCCCTCGCCCTGCACCCGAAGGTAGTGGTGGCGCCTACGGTGCAAGTCGGGGTGTCCGAGCATCACATGCCCCACCCGGGAACCCTGACGACCCGCGTCGGCACCTTTCTCGACTACGTATTCGACATCTGCGAAAGCATAACCCGCGCCGGCATCCGCAACGTTCTCGTCCTCAACGGCCACGGCGGCCACATGCACGCCCTGGGCAAGGAGATGATCCGCTACCGCCAGCTCCTGAGGGCGAACGTGGTCTGCATCTCCTACTGGGACCTGTACACGGAAGAGGAGGCGCACTCGCTCATGGACAGCAAGCGCCTTCCCGGACACGCCAACGAGTTCGAAACCTCCTTTGCCCTCGCCGCCTTCCCGGAGCGCGTCCACGTCGAGGACATCGACGACGCCGACACCCAGCTCGCCACCGAGGAGAAGGGGAGGCGCGCCATCGAGATCGTGGTGCCGCGCGTGACCGAGGTGCTCGAGCGCATCTCGCAAGGGGAGACTCCCGCGATCGAGGCGCGCACCTTCACGCCCGACGGCACGGTCACCGGGGCGGAGAACTACTCCTACCAGGCCGGGCGGGCGGAGGCCTAGCCCTTCCACCTGTTCGTCACCTTGAATCGCCGCGGGCCGCGTATTCGCAACCACGCCGCCGTCCTGGTGGGAGCCCCGGAGCGCTGCTCCCCTGCCGGGGCGTTCGGGGGACGCCCCGGGGAATCCTGGCGCGACTGGATGGAGTTGAACGTCATGGCCGGCCACGCTGTGGGTCCGGGGGGCCTCCAGCCGCGCGAGCTGCGGCCCGGGGGCGTACCTGTGCCCGATCACGGCCTGGACCGGCAGGGGCTCCTTCGAAGTGGTACCGCCCCGGCGGCCATCTGAAGGCCCCGCGGCCGCGCCCCTCGTCTGCCGGACTCAGCGCGAAGGCTGCTCCCCCCTCCACGCGAGATCGATGCTGGTGTACCCGTCCACGTATCGGTGCAGGTGCGCCGGAAGGTCGGCGAGAAACCGCTGCCCGCTCTCCGGTATTTCCCAGGGGACGTCGATGCGGTGATTGCGGTCGCGGAAACCGATGGCACAGGACAGCCGGACTTCATCGAGGTCGTTGGCGAAGGCACCGTGATAGGTGCGGTGGGCGAAGACGATCATGTCCCCCGGATCCGTGAACAGGGGAACGAGCCCGGGGAGCTCGAAGCCGTCGTAGTTCGCTTCCTCTTCTCCTTCCGGGTAGAAGGAGCGGCGGTCGCCGGTCAGGGCGAACCCTTCCGGGCCCTCCCAGCCCTCGAGGTGGGAATCCTCGATGACGCAGAGACCTCCGTGCACTGGCCGCGACCCGGTGATGTAGAACCACTTCCCCGACGGCCACAACCCGCGGTTGAGGACCTCGCCTGAGTTCTTCGGCGACCCCCCTGCGAACCCGCACCAGTCGGTGTGCCAGTTTACCGGCGCCGACCCCGGCATGCGGATTATGGCAGCGGAGCGGTGAACGGCCAGCTCGTCCGTGCCGATCAGGTGGCGGTGGATCTCCATGAACGGCTCGTACTCGAGCAGCGACCACGCCCCCGGTCCCGACTCGATCCAGGCGTGGCGCGTCCGCGACTCCCCGGGCCCCAGGGTGCGGTCCGGGTCCGTGCCTTCCCACACGGCCTTCCCGAGTCCGGCGACGATGTCGTCGGGCAGCGCATCCTTGATGATCGCGAAGCCGTGCGCTTCCAGGCAGGCCGACACCAGGTCGAGCTCCCCGATTGAGAACTCGTACCGGTACCCGGGATCCGGTTTCTCGATCGCCTCGGTCATCCTTGCCTCCCTCCTGTCATTACACCGCGTCAATCGCGCAATGGCTCGCCGGTTTCCCTGCAACTGCTTCGGTTGGCATATGCGCAGGTGGAGGCCGCAGGGCATTTGTAGTGGAATGGGCCCCCGGGGTCCGAATGCCGTTTCGGGCAAACCGGTGCTGCCTCAGCCGCCGGTATCCTCTCTCCAGGCCCGTAATGGTCAGGAACTCACCCTGAATTCGGCCAGGTAGATGTCGCACTCGGAGCGCTTGCGCAGGTAGGCCTCGAAGTGCCTCGGAGCGACCATCCCCGACCAGTAGGCGACGTCTGAGTAGTAGGACAGGGCAAGGCGATCCGGGGCGAGGGATATCAGCCCTGGATAGGAGCTGTCCCCGCCGGCAGGCATCGAGAGCACCAGCTGCGCCCGCCCGCGCTCCAGCCGGTACACCCCGGTGGTGCCGTGGGGATTCCCCTCCGCGGCGACGCGGCCCGCCAGGTAGACCTGGTCCCCCGATGCGCAGATCGCCGGGGCGTCGCAGCGCACCCCGAGATCGACGTTTCCCTCCCAGCTCTCGTATGGAGGGTGAGACCAGTACATCAAGGCCGGCCCGTGGGAGCGCACAATGCACCAGCACTCGCCGCCGGGAGACCAGTACAGGTCGGACTCCTCGGTGAAGCGGCGGGGATGGCCGGCAGCTATGCGCGCATGGCGGTGCCAGTCCACCCCGTCGTCGCTGGCGATCAGGTCGAAGGGGCCTTCGTCCTGCTCGAGGTAGCAGATCGCCGAGTAGAACCGGCCCCCGTGCAGGCGCACGCGCCACGTGTACGGGTAGTAGTCCCCGAGCCGCAGCACTTCGGGGGGCGACCAGCTCTGCCCGTCCTCGGTGTGGGACATGTAGATGCGCGACGGCTTGCCGCTGTCGCCGGGGAACTGCACCGGGAAGAACAGGTAGAGTCGGTCCTCGTCCTGGGTGAAGTGCCCGGCGGCGATGCCGCGGCCGTCGACGATGCCGCCCGGGGGCTCGAAGCGCTGCACCCGTTGCCAGCGGCGCAGGTCGTTCGAGCGCAGCAGGATGACCGAGCTGTTGCCGCGGACGCAGCTGTGCCCGGTGCCGCGCCGGTACGAGAGCCAGTAGTAGCCGCGCCACCGGGCCAGGTCGGTGGGCATGTTGTACCAGCCGTCCCGGACCACCGTGCGCACCGCGGCGACGTCCGCGGGCGCCGGTCGGGCGCCGGCGAGAAACATCGTGTCGTCCCCTTCCTGGTGCGGGACTCCCCCGGGAACGGCATCCTTTGGAGCGCTTGCTGTCATTTCTGTTTATCCAAGGGTCTGGTGAGGCGGCGGGGAAAACGCATGCCAGCGAACAGGGCGTCCGGCGACGAGCGGCGGTAAGTTCACCCCTTCGTCCTCACCTCGCCGCGGCCGCGCGCTTGAACACCGGCTTCGCAGTGGTCGACTCCGGCTCGCTGAACTCGTACCCGCCGGCGTCGAAGTTCCTCAGGTCCTCCGCCTTTCTCACGTCGTTGTCGACGAGCCAGCGCGCCATCAGTCCGCGCGCGTACTTGGCGAACATCCCCAGGACCTTGAACTCCCCCTTCGACTCGTCCTTGAAGACCGGGTGCACCACCGGACAGGGCAGTTCCTTCTCGCGCACCGACCGGTAGTACTCCTGGCTGGCCAGGTTGCAGACCCAGGCGGGATCCTCCTCGGCGAGCCCCTCGGTGATGGCGCCGCCCCAGAACTGGTACAGGTCCCTGCCCTTCGGGGTCTCGAGCTTCGTGCCCATCTCGAGCCGGTAGGGAAGCATCAGGTCGAGAGGCTTGAGAAACCCGTACAGTCCGGACAGGATGCGGATTCGTTCCTGGGCGCGGCCGATCTCCTTTGGCTTGAGGGACCCGGCATCGAACCCCTGGTACACGTCTCCGGTGAAGGCCCACAGCGCCTGCTTGGCCGGCAACGGGGAGGCTTCCTTGCCGGCTTTCTGGCTTGCCTGCTTCTCGATAACGGCGGCATCGAAGCTCTGGTAGCGCTGGAAGTTCAGCTCCGACAGCCTCCCGCTCAGGCTCATCAGGTCCGCGAGCTCGACCGCGGATTTCTCCTTCAGCAGGCCTGCCAGCTCCGCGGTCTGCTGCGTCAGGAAGTGCGGGACCCCGGCCTTTCCGGTAGGGGCAGGAGTCTCGAAGTCGAGCGATTTGGCCGGGGACAACAGGATCAGCTGCGGTTTCCTTCCCTTGCTGCGGGATTTCGAAGTGGCCATTTCTCTCTCCAGGGTATGGTCTTTGGGTTGCCGGCCTGCGTACCGAGCAGCTCAGCCATGGGCTTTTTCCGGGCGTACCGAGACTGGCCGGACCGTGTTGGGTCGAAGCCGGTCCGCACGGGATCTGCAGGTCGAGCATCGACTCGATGTCTGCATGTGGGCGTCTGCTTCCGGCGAATTTCAGCCGATCCTTTCAGCATCGCAAACGCGGATTGCGTTGGGGGGAATGTATCCCGCGCCCGGTCCGGTGGGCACGAATCCAATGCCGTGCCAAGGGGCGGGATCCGGCGTCGCGACAAAGGGCCCGCGGCAGTGGCTTGCTCGCTGGTAGACCCGCCAATCTCGACTGGCCGATTTTCCGGCAAGGGTTGGACCTCGCCGGAAAGCGGCTGTAAGGTAGGAACGTGCGGGTAAATCCAAGCCGCGAAATCCGGGAGCAAACCCCCTTCATGCCGGATCGACCCAACATCCTGTGGATCTGCACCGACCAGCAGCGCTGGGACACCATTCACTGCCTAGACAACGACAGGATCAACACCCCCAACATCGACCGCCTTGCCGCCGAAGGAGTCGCCTTCACCCACGCCTTCGCCCAGTGCCCGGTCTGCACCCCGAGCCGCGCCAGCTTTCTCACCGGCATGTACCCGGGAAGCGTGCGCGCCTGCATGAACGGCAACGACTACTGGGCAGACGCCGCGCCGCTACTGCCCAGGCTGCTCGCCGACGCCGGCTACGACTGCGGCCTCTCGGGAAAGCTCCACCTCGCCGGCGCCCAGGGGCGTATCGAGCCCCGCGGCGACGACGGCTACCGCGTGTTCCACTGGAGCCACGACTCCATCGACCGCTGGGAGGAAGGCCACGAGTACGCCGACTGGCTGAAACAGCAGGGGCACGACCTCGGCGCCTTCAACGACGCTCCGGAGACCATGCCCCCGGAGCTGCACCAGACGGCGTGGTGCGCCGACAGGGCCATCGATTTCATCCGGGAAGAGCGGGACGGGCCGTGGCTGTTGAGCGTCAACCCCTTCGACCCGCACCCGCCGTTCGACCCGCCGGGGGAGTACCTGCGCCGCTACGATCCAGACAGCCTGCCGCAGCCGCTGTGGCGGGATTCCGACGTCGACGCCCACCGTCCGTTCGCCGGGGTGGACGGATTCGCCGGACCGCCGCTTCCGCTCGCGGAGCTGGGAGGCCGGCAGATCAAGGCGGCCTACTACGCCATGATCGAGCTGATCGACCACAACGTCGGGCGCCTGCTGGACGCCCTCGAGGCCGCCGGCCAGCGCGACGACACCATCGTCATCTTCACCTCGGACCACGGCGAGCTTCTCGGCGACCACGGCTTCCACACCAACAAGGGGTGCGCCTTCTTCGAAGCCTCGGTGCGCGTGCCGCTGATCCTCTCCTGGCCGGGGCGCTTTGACGGCGGCCGGGTCAGCGACGCCCTGGTCGAGCTGATCGACCTGGCCCCGACCTTGCTCGACCACGCCGGGGTGGCGCGGCCCCCGCGCATGCAGGGGATCTCGCTGAACGGGCTGCTCGAAGGGACCGCCGCCGAACACCGCGACCGGGTGCACTGCGAGTACTTCCGCGACCAGACCCTGTCGCCGCACCTGCGTCCCACCTTCGAGGGCAGCTACGCTACCATGATCCGCGACAGGCGTTACAAGCTGATCGTGCACCACAACCGCAACAGCGGCCGCCTCTACGACCTGCTGGAGGATCCGGATGAGTTCGACAACCGCTGGGACGATCCGCGGCTCGCCGGCGTCAAGGGGGAGCTGATGCTCGCCAGCTTCAACAGGCTCGCCCTATCCGTCGACGTCGGCCCCGAACCAACCACCGGTTTCTAGTGCCCTGTCCCATGGATATCTTGCCATTCGGGCGCCGATTCACTCCGGCTCGCGGCGTTGCCATCGCTCGCCGTACACCCTCGGTACGATTCGCTCAGCCGCCTTGCGAGCCGGGTGCCTCAACGACCGGATTTTGGCAATCTTTTTCCGGACAGGAGACTAGACCGCCAGGTACTCCCTCAACCGGGAGTCGTCCTTCTCGAGCTCCCCAGCCGTCGCCGAATAGCGGATCTCGCCCCGCTCCATCACGTGCACCCGGTCGCTCAGGGCCAGCGCGAACTGCGGGTTCTGCTCCGCCAGCAGCACGGAAAGCTCGGTCTGTCTCAGTGCGGCGAGCTGTTCCTGCATCGCCTTGACGACCATCGGCGCCAACCCCTCCGACGGCTCGTCGAGCAGCAGCAGCTTCGGGCTCCCGACGAGGCTGCGGGCGATCGCCAGCAGCTGCTGCTGCCCGCCGCTCAGCACGCCGCCGGGCCGCCCGGCGATCTCGCGCAAATCCGGAAACAGCTCGTACACCGAATTCGGGTCCCGTTGCCTTTTCCCGGGCCTTTTCGCGATCTGCAGGTTCTCCTCCACGCTCAGTCCCGGGAATATCCGCCGCTCTTCCGGCACGTAGCCGATCCCCAGGCGCGCGATCCTGTGAGTCGGGGCCGCGGTGATGTCCCTGCCGTTCCACTCGACCCGGCCGCGGCGCGCCGGGGTCAGGCCCATGATACCGCGCAGGGTCGTGGTCTTCCCGGCGCCGTTGCGCCCCATCAGGGCCACCACTTCCCCTTCGCCGACTTCGAAGCTCACCCCCGACAGAACGCGGCTGAGGCCGTAGGAGACATGCAGGTCGGTTACCTGGAGCCGGGTCACTCTTCTTCTCCCAGGTACACCTGCCTGACCTTCGGATTGCCCCGGATCTCCCGCGGCGTGCCCGAGGCGATCAGCTCGCCGTGGTGCAGCACCGATATGCGGTCGGCGATGCCGAACACCACCTCCATGTCGTGCTCGGTGAACAGCAGGCTGAGCCCGCGCGCCTCCTGGATGCGCTTGATCAGCCCGGTAGTCCGCCTCGTCTCCTCCGCGGACATGCCGGCCGTCGGCTCGTCGAGCAGCAGCAGGTGCGGCTCCAGGGCGAGGGCGAGGGCCAGCTCGAGCTGCTTCTGCTGTCCGTAGGCAAGCTCCCCGGCGACGCGGCCGCTTTCGCCTCCCAGGCCCACGACCGACAGCAGCTCCTCGGCGAGGGCTCCAGCCTTTCTCCTGGTCCCGAACAGGCGCAGCTGGCGGCGCTGCTGCGCGATCACCGCGGCCTCGACGTTGGCGGCGACCGTCAGCCGCGGAAAGATGTTGATGCGCTGAAACGAACGCGCGACGCCGAGGCGCACGATCTCGTGAGGGGGCAGTCCGGTGAGCGGCTGCCCGTAGAAGCTCACCCTGCCCCGGTCCGGTTTCAGGTGGCCGGTGACGAGGTTGAACAGCGTCGTCTTGCCGGCTCCGTTCGGTCCGATGACGGCGTGGGTTTCCCGCGGCGCGACCGTCAGGCTGACCTCCCCGACCGCGGCGAAGCCGTCGAAGCTCTTGTGGAGGTTCTCGATCTCGAGCACCGCTTCAGTCTCCTCCGCGGCGGCGCCGGCGGCGCGCCAGGCCGGCGAGCCCCTCGGGGGCGGCGAGCACGACCGCGAGCAGAATGACCCCGAGAACCGCGGGCCAGTACTCGGTGACCTGGTTGGCGAACTGCTCGAGCAGGTAGAGGACCGCGGCCCCGAGGGCCGGCCCGAAGAAGGAGTACATGCCGCCCAGCAGCACCATGATCAGTACCTGCGCCGACTCCGGCCAGAACGCCGACTCGACGTACATGCCGCGGTTGTACATCGCGAACAGGGCCCCGGCCAGGCCGGCGAAGGTCCCAGCCACGACGAAGGCGGCCCACCTCATCAGGCGGGTGTCGACGCCGAGGAACTCGGCGCGGCCGCGGTTCTCGCGGATCGCCGTCAGCACGCGCCCGAACGGCGAGCGGCAGATCCCCCACAGGGCGGCGATCGACCCCCAGACCAGGAGCTGGCAGAAGTAGTAGAAGAGGGTCCGCGAGGTCAGGGCATCGGGCAGGGTGACGCCGACGAAGCCGTCGTCCCCGCCGGTCAGCGAGCGCCACTTGAAGGCGACCGACCAGACCAGCATGGCGAAGGCCAGGGTCAGCATGGCGAAGTAGATGTCGGTGAGCCTCACGCAGAAGAACCCGACCGCAGCGGCGCAGATGGCGCAGAACAGGATCGCGGCAGGCAGGCTGACGTAGAGAGGCCAGTCGCAGGTGGTCAGCAGGATGGCACAGCTGTAGCCGCCGAGGGCGAAGTAGGCGGCGTGGCCGAAGGAGACGTTGCCGGCGTACCCCACGAGCACGTTCAGGCTGGTGGCGAAGAGAACGTAAATGGCGATTTCCGTGGTCAGGTCGACCAGGTAGTTTGACCCGGCCAGGGGGACGCCGGCGAGCGCCAGCGCCCCCGCGACGAGCAGGAGGGCGCGTCTCATCCGCCTTCCTCCGGCCTGCCGAAGAGCCCGTGCGGCCGCCACAGCAGGATCCCCAGCATCAGCACGTAGGGGAGCACCAGCTCGACCTCGGGGGCGACCACGGACCCGAAGGAGATGACGAAACCGAGGACGAGGGCGCCGATGAAGCTGCCCCTGAGCGAACCCAGCCCGCCGATGATGACGATGATGAAGCACTCGACGATCAGGGTCGCTTCCATGCCCGGGGCGACGGCGATCCGGGGGGCGGCAAGGGCCCCGCCGATCCCGGCCAGCGCCGAGCCTGCGGCGAACACCAGGGTGTACACGAGGGGCACGTTGACGCCCAGGGCGGACAGCATCTCGCGGTCGTGGGCCGCGGCCTTGATCAGCCGGCCCCAGGGGCTGCGCTCGACCAGCAGCCACAGCATCCCGGCCACCGCCGGCCCCGCCGCGCACAGGAAGAGCAGGTACGACGGGTAGCGGGTGATGCCGAGGTCGACGGCCCCGTCCAGGCCTGGCGGATACGAGACGCTGTGCTGATCGGTGCCCCAGATCATCTTGACGGCGTCGCCGGCGAGCAGCACCAGGGCGAAGGTGAACAGCAGCTGCATCAGCGGCTCGCGCCCGTAGAGATGGCGCAGCAGCAGGCGTTCGACGGCAACCGCCAGCAGCCCCAGCACCGCGGCCGCGGCGGCGACCCCGATCCAGAAAGCGCCCGGCGTCGAGGCGGTCTGCGCAACCACGGCGTAGCAGACGTAGGCCCCGACCATGAAAAAGGCGCCGTGGGCGAAGTTGACGATCCGCAGCACGCCGAAGATCAGCGACAGTCCCGAGGCGATGATGAACAGATTCATCCCCAGGGACAGGGAGTTGAGAAGCTGGATCAGCAGGAAGGCGGGGTTCGTGAGCATCCCGGCAGCCGTGAGCTCAGTTGCCGTGGATGTAGGTGACCGGGTCCATCATCCGGAAACCGTGCTCCGATTGCTTCATGGGCCCCCAGAACTGCCCGGTGTCGGCCTGGTGGGTCTCCGGATCGATCCGGCGGGGCCCCAACGGCGTCTCTATGGCGAGACCCTTGAACGCCGCCGACAGCGCGTCCGGATCGGTCGAGCCCGCCTTTTCGATGGCCGCTGCGGCGAACTTGACGCCGACGTACCCGAGGGCCGGCCAGCTCGGGGTGTGCGGGGTGCCGAAGCGCTCGGCCAGCTTCTGCTGGTAGGCCTCGTGCAGCGGCGAGTTGTGGTGGTACCACAGCTCGTAGGCGTTGCTCCAGACGTTGTCGGGATAGTCCCCTTTCAGCTCGGCGGCGATCTCCGGGGAGGCGATCTCGCCGCCCGACACGTACTTCACCTGCTCGAACAGTCCGAACGGCCTGCCCTGCTGGGCGATGTTGATGAAGGACGATCCCCACAGCCCGCTGGCGACGCAGTCGCATCCGGAACCGATCACCTGGGCGATATAGGAATTGAAGTCGGTGGTCCCCAGCTTGATCTTGAGATCGAGGACGATCTCGGCGCCGGGGGCTTCCTGCGGCAGCGCCTTCATCACCCCCGCCCCCAGGTCGTGGCCGTAGGCGTAGTCGAACTGCAGGTGGCAGACCCGCCGGGCGCCCACCATGCCGAGGACGCGGGCGATGCCGCGCCCTTCGCTGTCGGTGTTGGCCGCGGTGCGAAAGACGTAGTCGTGTTTCCTTGTGGTGGAAAGCTGGATCGTCTTGGCGATCGTGGCGACGAAGATCACCTTCTCCCTGCGGGCGACCTCGGCGAGCGCCAGTCCGACCGCCGAGCTCAGGGAACCTAGGAGAATGCTGACCCCCTCCTTGGTGATCAACTCCTTGGCCGCGGCCACCGCGGCCGCCGGCTTGAGCTTGGTGTCGCGAGCCTCAGTTTCGAGCCGGCGGCCGAGCACTCCCCCGGCGGCGTTGATCTCCTCGACGGCCATCTCGTGGCCGTCCAGCGCCGGCGAGCCGAACACCGCGGCGCTTCCCGAGGTCGGGTAGAGCGCCCCGATGCGGATCGGCTCCGGCTCCTGTCCCCAGGCCTTGGCCGCGGCCAAGGCAAGGCAGAACAGCAGCGTTTTCGATTGCAGAATGTGTGAGGCGGGCCGTTTCACGAGGGCGCCGAATATATTCCAGGCAGTGGCCGATCTCAAACGACCGCGGCCCCGCTGTCGGCTGCTTTTCTCATCCCCTACCTTCCGTCCGGCTAATGGGCTCCCTGGGACCGGCAGGTCGACCGTGAGCGGGAGCGGCACTCTCACCAGGAGGAAGCAGGATGGACAAACGCGCCTTGATCGGCATGGTCGCCGTGTTCGTGGCCTTTACGATCATCGACTTCATCATCCACAATCTCATCCTCATGGATGCCTACGCCTCGACTGCGGATCTCTGGCGTCCCCAGGAAGAGATGAAGCTCTCCCTGATTTATCTGGCGACAGGGATCGCCGCGGTCGTCTTCGTTTACGTGTACGCCCGCTTCTTCGCTGAAAAAAACCTCGGGAACGGGCTCAGGTACGGGTTCTTCATCGGCCTGGCATGGGGGGTCGGAATGGGCTACGGCACCTATGCCGTAATGCCCCTGCCCTACGCGCTGGCCCTGGGATGGTTTCTCGGCACCCTGGTCGAATTCATCGTCGCCGGCCTCCTGGTCGGCCTGATCGTCAAGGACGAGTAGGCGGCCGGGGGACAGGGTGCCGAAGGACAAGGCCGCACGGGGGGTAGCTGGTGAAAGAATTCCATCGCAATCGGGGGACGGAGCACCAGTGCCCTGCGCGCAAGTCCGGGAAGGGATCGAGGCGAGGATGCGCCGGGCAGGCAAGGCTCCTGAACGAGTCGTACGTAACGAGGCCGGCGGGCGAACGAACGCGGAATTGCGCACCCGGGCGCTGAGTGGAAACCCTGTCAATCGAAACTGAGCGCTACCTGCACGAGCGGATTCCGCTCTCGAAGAGCATGCAGGTTTCCGTCGTTTCCATCGACGAGACCGGTGTGCTCCTGGCGGCGCCGCTGGCCCCCAACGTCAATCACCGCGGCACCGTTTTCGGCGGCAGCGCCTCGGCCCTGGCGATGATCGCCGGCTGGACCCTCATCCACCTGCGGCTGCGCAGCCTCCCCTGTGAGACGGCGCTCGTGATCAGGCGCAACTCCGTCGAGTACTTCGCCCCCCTGCCGGCCGACTTCGAAGCCTTCGCCCCAGCCCCCGACCAGGAGAGCTGGAGCCGTTTCCTCGCGGCGCTGGCGGAAGAAGGCAAGGGGCGCCTCGACCTGACCGCAGACATCCGCTGCCGGGGGGAGCCGGCCGGCCGCTTCACCGGGGAGTACGCCGGCCGGAGGGTTTAACCTCGGGTTTGTGGGCGGGCGTTCGGGGCAGAGGGGATCGCTCCGTCACCGGGGGCATCGAACCAGACATTTCCAGTACGGCTGCATCCGACCCCGGATCCTGGGGGCCGCCAGCCCGACGCCTTCCGCTTCCCAAGCATGTCGAACAGGCCTCGAACGAGGCCGGCGACCTCGCTGTCGACCGCTACGATGTCCGGACGCTGAAGCCGCGCCACGGAGCTGAACGATCAGCCGCGGCGACAGTCGGCCCGGGCCCTTCTCATGCGGACGTAGGGGGTCGGGATGCCGTGTTGGCGGCACAGGCGGGCGAAGGAGCGCGGGTGAATTCCGAGGGCGGCGCTCGCCTCCTTGTTGGACTTGTACAGACGCGCGACTCTTTCGAGATCCTCGACACTGACTGGCTTCATCCTTTCGCTCCATCGGTGCGGTGATTCAGGACCTGAGGTTGCTGCGATGTCGGCCAACGCGGATTTCGCGGCCAATTTCGACTCCGGGATCAGGCCGCCCCTGACCGCGGCTGCGAACCGTTCCTCTTCTCCGGACGCCGCCTCGAGGTCGGCGATGATTGCCGCCACCTCGCCCAGCAGGAACCCGCGCGCCCCGGGGGCATTGCTTTCGAGATGGGCCTCGATTTCCCGTTCCACCAGGAGCCGTGACTCGGCCAGCATTTCTCCCCCGGAGAAGTGCCGCTTGCGGAAACGCCGCAAGGCCGCCCTGTCCATCTCCAGGGTTTCCGCGGACATGGCGACAGCCGCTACCAGCCGCCTGAGGATGTGGTCGAAACCGGCGAGGTCTTGCGCCCGCGCCGATTGCAGGGCCGCTTGCGGCAGCGAGCAGACGAACCGCAGGCGGGCGGCGGTTTCCTCGAAGAGGGCGTAATCCACGCGCGGGTCGACGCCGACCGCGCACCCGTCGACATCTGACGAGACAAAGGTTTCGGGTGTGATCCGTTTCCAGGTCTCGAGCCGCGCCGCGAACTCCGGGAGCAGCTCCCAGTGCGGCAGGCGGCACAGGGCCTCGGACTCGCGGCGCATCTCCCGCAAGCGCTGAAAGGCGGCTTCGTACCCCTTCCGGCAGAGCCCCGGAAAGTCGGGTTCCGCGAGCAGCTCGACGGCGCGCTCGACATCGGCGCCCGACTCCTGCTCCAGCCCGAGGTCGAAGCAGGTGAATGCGTGCTCGATGCCCTTGCGGATCCCATCCCGTCCGAGGGAGATACCGGTGCGGTGGCGCCCTGCGAACTCCATGCTGCGCAGGCGCAGGAAGGCGGCGAGGGTATCGGCGAAACGCCCCGGCAGGCGGCCGAACCGCAACCCCAACTCGATGGCGCGGGCGGCGAAACAGGTGCGATCCTGCAGCAGGGCGTTGAGGTCGGGGTGGGCGAGCTGGGTCACGGCTGCATCCCCCCGGCCCGTTCCCAGGCGTTGCGGATGACGCGGGCCAGCAGCTCCGGCGCCGCGGCGTGGAGAGCGTGAATCACCTCTTCTTTTTCGGGGTCGTCCATCGCCGGCAGCATCAGACCCCCGCCCGATTCGGAAACGGTTCTGAAAGCGGGAAATCCGGGGAAGACCGCTTCGTTCATGGCAAAGCGGTCGATGTGGGGAAGCAGCGCGTCCTCGAGGACCTCCTCGTCCACGAAGTCGAGCAGAGAGGCGATCCGGTCGACGTCCGGCAGGGCGGCGACGATCTCGAGCCATTCCCAGGATACGGCGCCGCGATGGCCGTGGAAGTAGACCGGATCCAGGGTGTCGGCCACCGTTCGCCGGAAGGTCGTTTCCGACATCGACGCGAGCAGCCCGGTATTGAATCGGTCCCATTTGGCGTCGCGGGGAACCAGCAGCTCGGTCAGCAGGGAGGAGGGCAGTCTGTCCACCACTTCGGCCAGGTACCCGGGGCGGCCCTCTTCATCCATCGCCGTCAGCGACAGGATCTCCTCCGGTTCGGCGTCCACCGCCACCACGGCGACCAACTCCTCCCGGGAGAGCGACCTCAGCATCTTCCGCGCCTGCGAGAGGCGGCCGTCGCCGAGCAGTCGGCGCAGCCGCGCCGACACGGCGACAACCTCGCCGACGTCGGCTGACCAATCGCCGACCACAACCCGGCCTTCGCGGACTGCAAGGGTTTCCCGATCCGGATTCTCCATGCCGGCGATTCCCTCCTGGCTGGCGGACAACGTTTCCTGCGGACGGGACTACGCTACCGGGGAAGGTGTAACAATGTCAATAAAAAAATTCATAACATGTTAAACTACAACGAGTTACGCATTTTTTTCTTGACATTGTGCAGGCTTCGGCAGTACATTGGATTCCACGATTTGAAAGCCCCGATGCCACCCGGGGCTTTTTTGTATCCACCCCTCCGGAGGCGTTCCGGTACCTGGTTTCCCCAGGCCGCCTGGCGGTCCGGCTCCTCTCCCGGAACTCGAAGATTCAGGCCCACTCGTAGCAGTCCTGCGGGGCGCCCGATAGCCCGGACTCGCCGGGGCCCCGGTTTGGCGGTAAACCGGGGCCGTGGCTATATTGGCGCCTTCACGCACCTCCACCCCCCCCACCCGCTTCCCCTGCAGGCAATCCTGATGCGGATAACCGTCAACAACCTCGCCTCCGAGGCGCACGAAGAGGACCTGCGCACCCTCTTCGAGATTTTCGGCCGCGTTTCCTCGGTGGAGATCCGCAAGACCCAGGGACGGGCTTTCGTCGAGATGCCGAGCAAATCCGCGGGCAAGGAGGCCATCTCCGGTCTCAACGGCCAGAACCTGCTCGGCTTCGAAATCGAGGTGGCGGAAGCGCATAAGCCTGGCGGCAAGAGGGGGTTTCGCCGCCGCGGCCGGCGGAGATAGCTTCCCCGCATTTCCGCAACCCCGTCCTCCGGCGGAGCGGCCTTCCGCAGTCCGGCGCAAGCCACCGACATACAGCAGCCACCCCTTTCACACCGGCAGGCCGGACCTCCGCCCTGTTGGCGCGCCGCAAAATCCGCCACACCCTCGGCCACCGAGGCCCGGCTCCGCGCCTGGGGGTCGGCTGCGATGCAATTCGCCCTCATAGCAGCCCCCGCAACACTCTCACCCGCAGACTACGGGCGGACTCCGCAACGAACTGGACCGCCTGGCTGCTCCCGGTCGATTCTCGGCTCTCTCCCACGCCGCTGACGGCCCTGCCGCAGGTCCGGCCTTTCCAAACCCGGCCTCGACACCCGCGACCCTTTCCGCAGCGAGGGACGCACCCGGCAAACCCGCAGCACGGCCCGGTTGTCATTCGTGTAATTCCCCGGGGGGGCTCCGCGATGGCCGGCGGTTTGCTATCAGGGGGGTGCGGACTCCCCGAGAAGGGTGTTCCAGCGCCCGGCGTACGGCCCGAGGGCGGGATCGTCGAAGGGGTCGACGCGGACCAAGCTCAACGGCCACGCCGCGGTTTCCTCCTCCCAGACAGCGAGCATGCCGGCGCCGACCGCGGTGCCCTCGGTCTGGTGGTTGGCGAAGCAGCTTTCGCAGCCTGCCAGGGCGGCGAGCAGGCGGCAGTAGAGCTCGTTGTTGACGAAGCCGCCGTCGATGACGAGGTCTCCGTCCGCCTCCAGAATGCCCAGGCTGGTCGCCGTCATCAGCGCCGCGTACAGGGTCGCCCGCGCGATGATCTCGCCGTCCGTCTGCGGCTCCGGTCCCGAGGTCGTACCGGCGCGCCCCATGAACGGGCCCCCCGGCGCGAACGAGGGCAGCAGAAAGCTCCCCCCGGCGAGCACCCTGCGCAGGTGGGCCTCGGTGCAGGACCTGCTCCCGGCCGCGGCGCTCAGGATCTCGAACTCGCGGCCCCCCATGTAGCGGGCCGCCGGCACCGGGCGCCCCATCAGGTCGACGAAGGCGAGGGTGTCGCGCTCTTCGTCCAGCCTGTCCAGGGGCAGGCGCGGGCTGAACATCACCACCCAGGTTCCGGTCGAGACCAGGCTGAAGGGCCGGGGATGGCCGCGCAGGTACAGGCTGTAGGCGGCGTTGCTGTCGTGGATGCCGCAGTGGACGCGGCAGTGCGCCGGCAATCCGGTGCGCCGCGCGATCCCGGGGCGAATCGGCCCCAGGGAGGCGTGCGCCGGCCGGATGGGGGGAAACAGCCTCTCCCATCCCTGCCGCTGCACGAGGGAGGAATAGCGCCGCTCCCGGGGATTCCACAGGTGGCCGTGGCAGCCGATAGAGGTCAGCTCGCTCGCCGAAACCCCGGACAGCCGCCAGGACCAGTACTGCGGGTAGGCGAGGACGCGGTCGGCGCGGGCGAACTCCCGTGGGAAATCGCCCTGCAGCCAGAACAGCTGGCGGCCGAGGTTCATCCCCGCCGGCAGGGTCGGGCAGCAGGTCTCGGCGAACGCGGGAGCGGCCACGGCGAAGGCCTCGGCGGTCTCCTGCGGCGGCTCGGCCTCGTAGTCGAGTATGGGCAGGGCGAGCCGGTCCCCTCCCATGAGGGCGGCGGTGCAGCCGTGGGTCGTCGGCACGATGGCGTCGATCTCGTAGCTCGCCGAGAACCCGGCCGCGGCCTGCAACAGCCAGCTCCAGACCTTTTCGGTGTCGAGGTGGGGATAGGGCGGACCGTCGATACTGCGGTTTTCGAGCCGCTCCACCGCGAGAATCTCCCCGCCCTTGGCCATCGCCAGGAGCTTGACGTTGGTCTTGCCCACGTCGAGAACAAGCGTCGCGGAGGGTTTGTCGAATCGCATTTCCATCGGAGCCGGCATCGCTGGCAGATAAAGGGGATGGGTTACCGGGGCATCAACGGATGAGCGTTACTGCGCCGTGGCGATCAGCATGGCGCCGGCGAAGATGACGATCGACGCCGTCAGGCGGATGCCCTGGAATCCCTCGCCGAGCAGCTGCCCGCCCATGACCACGGCCATCACGACGCTGATCTGCCTGAGGCCGACGATGTAGCTGACCCGTTCCAGCTGAAAGGCGTAGAGGATGAGCACGTAGCTGGTCAGCCCGAAAACGCCGTTGAGAAGCACGGCCCGCCGGTTCTCGCGCCACTCGTTCCGGATGGCGCTGCTGTCCCTGGTGAGGGCAAGGTACCCGCCCAGCATCAGGACCGTGACCAGGGTGTAGCTCCAGAGGAAAAGCACCGGGTGGATCAAGGCCACTGCGAGCTTGTCGACGATGGAATAGGCGGCGACGGTCAGCATCGTCAGAACCGCCAGCTGCAGGTGTCTCTCCTTCCAGTGCGCAGCAACGGGCTCGATGAAGGCAGCAGGACCGACCCCCTTCAAGTTGATCGAGTACGCTCCCAGCACCACCAGGGCGATGCCGATCCCTCCCCGCCAGGAGACGTATTCCCCGAGGAAGAGGATGGCGACCAGCAGGACGAGCGCCGGGGCCGAGCGCATGACGGGGTAGACCTGGGAAAAGTCGCCCCCTTCGTACGCCTTGGTGTAGAAGATGACGTAGAAGAAGTGGATGACACCGGAGAGGGTGCCGTAGAACAGGACCGCGGCGACGTCGACCTCGGTGCCGATCGATACGTACGCCGCGACCGGAAGGTAAAGAGTCAGGCCGACGAGAAGTCCCAGCCAGGCGAAGATCTGCTTGTCGATCGCCCGCTTTACCAGGAGGTTCCGCAGGGCGTGAAGAAACGCCGACGCCAGTGCCAGCGCCACCGCGATGAGTTCCATGTTTTAGCTGCCTGAATTCTTGCCTTGTTTGGGGGAACGAGGGACTACCTGGCGCACGCTATACCTGCCGGTCTCCTGAGGACACCCTGACCCTGCCCCCGGTGCCGATGGATTTCAGCGCCTCCAGAACGGCCACCGGAACCAGCATGCCTTCCATGGTCGTCGGTCCTGCCGGTGGGGAACATCCGCACAAAGGAGCGGACCCCGGGGAAAAAAATCCTCGTCGTAGTCCACGCTCCGGTCGATTCGGCCCTTGGCGCCGATGACGCTCAGGTTTGCCCGCAGGAAAAGTTGGGCAGGCCGCACTGCTTCTGATCCCGCCAGCCCAGGCGTCAATCCGCCCGAAATCGTTTTCGGCCCTTGGGGAACAGCGCCTCGCTCCTGAAGGAACCCGCGGTCAGCGGCCGCCTGTGGACCCATTGGGTACAAAAAGAAAGGAGGCCCTTGAAAGGACCTCCTCGAAACTGGCGGGATCGACGGGACTCGAACCCGCGACCTCCGGCGTGACAGGCCGGCGTTCTAAACCAAACTGAACTACGATCCCGATAAATTCCTGCGTGACCTCCGAAACCTACGGGAGGGGTCGGAGGTTGTCAATTTCGCTCAACCGCCTGCCGCGTGCTCCCGGTCCCACGCCTCCCCTTCCTTCCTGATCCGCTTCAGGGCCCCGCGCAGGAGGTTGCGTTTGAGCGCCGGCAGGTAGTCGATGAACAGCTTGCCGTCGAGGTGGTCAATCTCGTGTTGCAGCACGCGCGCGTAGAACCCCTCGGCGGCGAACCGGTAAGGCTCGCCGTTGACGTCGATGCTGTCGATCTCGACCTCGGTGTACCGGGAAACGTCGCCGTAGAGCTCCGGTATGCTCAGGCATCCCTCCTCGGCGACATCCTCGCCGGAGGCCTTCACGATAGCGGGGTTGATCAGCGCCAGGGGGGGCTTGTCCGCCTCCACCGCGGAGACGTCGACGACGATCACGCGCCTCGAAACCCCGATCTGCGGGGCGGCCAGCCCGACCCCTTCCGCTTCTGCAAGCGTATCGAACAGGTCGTCGACGAGGCCGGCGACCTCGCTGTCGACCGCGGCGACCGGGGCCGCGGCGCGGCGCAGGACCCTGGCGCCGAACTTGACGATCTCGCGCTTCACTCGGGGAGGGGATCGAGGTCGACGGAGACGTAGCGGCCTCCGGCTGCCTCGAGCGGCTCGACAACGGCGGAGCGCGTGTTCTCCGCGGCGAAGCGACCGGCCCCGGAAGCGCTCACGCGCACCAGGGTGACCTCTCGGTGTCCTTCAACCTGCCCCGCCTCGATACCGGCCTGCGCCAGGACCGTTTGCGCCGCTTCGGCCAGGCCGCCTTCTCCGTCAGCGGGGTCGTTCGGCTTCTTCTTCAACACCTCGTTGAGGCTGCCGGAGCGGAAGCCGCGCAGGTCCGCCGCGGCGAACCGGTAGCCGATCCCGGTGAGGGAACCATGAATCCTGCCGCGCAGCTGTGCGTCGGCGAGCAGCCGGTCGAGGTCGGCCGCGGGCAGCTCGATGCGGGCGACGTCGGTGTGGTGGCGCACCCGCAGCTGCTCGAAACCGAGCCCGCGCAGAAAGGCCTCGGCGCGGTCGACCATGCGCAGTCCCTCCGCGGTTACCGGGGTGCCGTAGGGAAAGCGGGAGGAAAGGCAGGCCATGGCCGGCCGGTTCCAGACCGGCAGCCCCCAGGCCCTGGCGAGGTCGCGGACGTCCTGCTTGCCGAGGCCCGCCTCCTGCAGGGGGGCCCGCACTCCGTACTCCCGGGCCGCCTGCGCGCCGGGGCGGAAGTCGCCGACGTCGTCCCTGTTCTGCCCGTAGAGAATGGCGTCGGCCTCGAGCTCTGCGGCCATGCGCCGCATGTGGATGAAGAGCTCCTGCTTGCAGAAGTAGCAGCGGTTGACCGGGTTGCTCGCGTAGTCGGGGTTCTGCAGCTCGCCGGTGCGCACCACCTCGTGACGGATGCCGAGGTCGCGCATCAGCTCGCTGGCGGCCTCGAGCTCTCCGCTGGCGTAGCTCTCGGAATCGGCGGTCACCGCGATGGCGTTCTCGCCCAGGACGCGGTGCGCGGCGACGGCGAGAACGGCGCTGTCGACGCCGCCGGAATAGCCGACCAGCACCCGGCCGAGGGGCCGCAGAACGGCTTCCAGCGCCTCCTGCTTCTGCTCGATGGTGCGGGCGTTTTCTATCTCGATCATGTCGGAAGCAGCCGATCGTCGGCGGTGGCTGTGCAAGGTGTGAAAGGTCGCCTTGCCGCCGCGGACGGGCAATGCGACCGGCGGCGATGCGGGCCCGTGTGGACTTCCACGGCTAGCCCTCGCGCACGGCGCACGGCACCAGCACCGCGTCGACCATGCCGTGCAGGACCTTCTTGTCGGCGGGACAGACCAGGGCCTGGATGCCGGCCAGCTTCGTCTCCTCGACGCCCGTGACGAAGTAGTAGGGGCGCAGCAGCACGCGGCCGTGCATGCGGCGGATCTCGCCGGCTGAGAAGTCGTAGTAGCTCGCCTCGAGCCGCCCCCCCTTGTGGAACTCCTGCAGGATGCACGGGTTCGTATCGAAACGATCGAGCGCCGCGGCCACCGCTGCCGACCACTCCTCCTCGGGCAGGTCGTGACCGATGGAAACGCCGCGGCTGCCGTAGGCGTCGGGGGAAAACCCGGATGGTTTCACGACCAGCTCGCGCTCCTTCTTCGTCAGCGACTTCAACTCCTCCCAGCTGCCGACCTGGCGGCCCCCGATCTGCATGCCGGAGACGGAGGCGTGCGGAGGTACCGGCGCCGGGTCGAGTATCCAGGTGCGCGGAACCAGCTCGCGCAGGGTGTCGTGGTCGCCGCCCCCGAGCTCGCGGGTCCAGAACCCCTCGAGGCCGGGATAGTGGAGGAAGGCCATCCACATCTTCTCTTCGAGGAAGGCCTTCAGGGGCGGAGTGATGCGCACGGCGTTCTTCTTGCCGTGATAGGTGATCAACTCGGCCTTGGGGATGTTGGGCAGGTCGAACAGCTCGAAAAACCGGTAGATGACGTCGATGCGGCGGTCGCCGCCGTCACGGGGGAGCAGCAGCCCCTCGTCGTCGACGGAAAGCTCCCTCGGATGGCAGCAGTACACCGGCCTGCCGGAGCGCTCCAGGAACTCGGCGAGAAAGCACATCTCCTCGCGGTACTCCTCCGACTCGTCCGACACGACGACGGCGATGGTGGGATCCTCCCGTTCCGACATCGCCGCGACCGCCTCGTAGAATCCCTCGATCAGACCGTCGGGGCCGCCGATGAGATTGTACCCTTCCCCGGCGTAGAGGGCGTGGATCTGCCCGGTGAAGCCGATTCCGCCGGGAACGGAGTCGAGTTCGGTTATGCGCACCCCGTCCGCAGTGAGGACGAGGTCCGGGCGGATGACGACAGGCAGCTGCGTTCGCGAACGGTTCATGCGGCCGAAGTCGACGACGCGCTCCGGCTTGCCGCGGTCGAGGTAGCGGTGCAGCCAGGACGGCTGCAGCCCCTTGACGCTCTGGTGATACAGCAGGTTGCAGGCTTTCTGAAACTTCAGGAGCTGGGGGCCGAGGGACTCGAGAAACTCGTGCTGGCCGCGGGTGAGCCAGAACGGCTCCGGCGAGATACGCCACGGCAGCCTGCTGTCGGGATGGAGCTTCGACCGGTCGCCCTCGAAAAGCCCCCCGCGCGGAGAGCTTTCGTTGATGCGCAGACAGATCGCCTTGGGGGATGACTCGGTCGAGGTGACGGCCATGGAGGGGGGTGTCGCGGCGTGTGACAGAATGGTGAAATATCGGGCACCGTGGCGAGCCGTCAAACCCGGATGGGGCTGGTTTTGCGGACCGATGGGACCGCAGTACCTGCGGAAACCGCGGCTGCGAAGAGGTTCGTTCCGTCGCGGAGAGCAGGGAACCGGCCACCCCATCGGCGATGAGCAGCCGATCGTGGCGCCTGCACAGGCCGGCGGTCCTTGGAGCAGTCAAGCCTGCCGAAAAAGGCTCCGTAGAGGTCTACGGTCGGCATGGAAGCCCGGCTTGGCGAAGGTTCGCGGTGAGATGGCCGGAGGTTGTCCGATGAACAGAGCAGCGGACCGCACACCCGCGGCGCGATGCGAGTTATCGCCTCGAAGGCGGTTTCCCTCTACAGTACCTTCGCCCGGTCACTTCGACCGCCAAACGCGGTCCTCGAGATTCCCGACGGCCCTGCACAGCCTCCCGTTACCACAGGAATCCCTGCCATGACGCCATTCTTCCGCTGCCGCTTCCTGCTCGCTGTCGCGCTCTCCGCAATCGCCGCCCTACCGTCGAACGCCGGCGGCAATACCTACCTCGAGATGATGACGGTTCATCTCGATGCCCCGGTGACGCGGCTGCCGCCTCCCGAGGACGCCGGGGCGCGCAGGGAGGCGTTCGCGCGGCGCCACTCCCCCGACCAGGCGGAGCAGCTCGCCCACCGGCTGTTCGCGCTCTGGGACCGGGAGCAGCGGCGCAGCAGCCCCCTGCCGGTTACGCGGCGCCTCGACAAGCGCAAGGCCGCGGTCGTCGAGCTGTACGAGGAAGGGAAGTATCGCGAAGCCCTCGACGCCTTCCGCGCCTGCTTCTTCGCCAAGGTGCTGCTGCTGTGGAACGACGAGAAGGGCCTGGTTTCGAGGGATTTCGAAATGCGTTTCGCCCGCGACTGGGCCACCCGGAACTACGAGGACAACGTCACCCTGCTGATGGAGAACACCTACCAGGCGCGCACCACCAAGGAGACGGTGGACCTCGGTGAGATGGGGGCCCTGCGCTGGGACTGGCAGCCCGAGGGTCTGCAGAACCCCTGGTACACGCCGCTGGTGTTCGAGTACTTCGCCTCGGAGCACAACTTCCGCACGCTCTGGTGGAAGTTCGTCGACACCGGGGACCGCAGGTATCTCGACAAGTACCTCGAGTACTACGACGACTACACGATGAACTGCCGCGTCCAGGAAAACCTCAACCCCCTCAACCTCGACTACGGCAAGCAGGGACACGGAAACTGCGAGCATTTCATCCACGCGCTCTCGGAAATCGCCCGCGTGCTGCCTCCCGGAGGGGAGGGTTTCCCCTCGACGACCCTGGCGCGCATACTGGTCCGGCAGCTGACCGTCCTGCTGCCGCAGTCGCTCTACTACAACCGCGAGCAGAGCGGCAACCACTCCTGCGGCGCCGTCCACGTGCAGCAGTTCCTCAGCTATTTCTTCTACGACTTCAGGATCGCCAGGCTGCTGGAGAACGAGTCGCGCCGGCAGTTCGAAATCTACAACGCCCTCGTCGACCTGCCGGACGGCTCGATGTACGGACGCATGGCCGGGTACAGCCGCCACGAGCTCACCGAGAACTCCGTCTACCTCGACAGGATCAGGGAAGCCGATCCCGAGTGGCTCACCCCCAGCCGGGAGCTGGAGTACGAGGACCGCCTCGCCGAACGCGTGTTCTGGTACCTCAACCTCTTCGAAGCCGGGGGCGAGGTGCTGAACGGCGTATCGACCGACCGCCGCAACGCCGGCTTCAGCACCCGGGTGAACCTCGTCGCCCGGTTTCAGCCCAGGGCCCTGATGGATCCTTCCCTGCAGGCCGTCGCCGCAACAATTCTCCGTAACCAGACCGCTCCCGACTGGCGCGGAATCACCTGGACCGATGCGGACAACCCCCTGCTGAAAGGGGGGCTGTTCGCCTCAGGGCCTCCCCCCTACACCTCGATCAGCTTTCCCTACAACCACATCAGCATCATGCGCTCCGGGTGGGACGCGCGCCAAGACCAGGCCGGCTTGTTCCTGCACTCGAGCGGCCGCGGCCTCGACGGCGGCCTGTTCCTGCGGGCCAAGAACTGCAACTCCCTCACCCTCAGCGCCTTCGACCAGACGCTGCTCGTCCAGGGCATCCCCTACGCCTACCACTACGTGCGCAGCCCGATTCAGGTCGACGGCCAGGACCAGTTCGCCCGCGCCGGCATCACCGGACACGGACGCAAGGGAGAGCACCAGCCCGGGCTGGCGCCTCTCTCCCCCTGGCGCACCCATCACAGCGCCGCCTTCGACCTCGCCGAGGGGAAGTACGACGGGATGTACAGCGACTCTCCCGATCACGAGCCCATGCTCTACCACTACGACGTCAACCTGCAAATCCTCGCCGGCGCCCTCGAAGGGGAGATCTCCCATCACCGCGTCGTCCAGTTCGCGAAGGAACAGGGGGTCTGGTTCCTCCTCGACATCATGGAGGCGGACCGGGCGCAGAGCTACCGGCAGCAATGGTGGATGCCGAAACTGACGGAGAAGGATCCGGAGGGGTACGAGAAGGAGTGGGTCTCCGCCGATCCCGGCAGAGGCATGTTCCATTCCCATGCCGGAGAAAAACCGAACCTGTCGATGTACCACGCCGGCCCCGTGCTGCTGGAAACCGGCGAGAAGCAGGCCCTGAGCTACAACCCGGTGAAGACCTACACCCTGCAGGAGGAGTGGTACAAGGGGTACCGCGCCGACCGCAGGCCGGGAGGGGAGTTCCTCCACCTCGCCGCGGACTGGGAGAGCGGGCCCGGCAGGAGTCAGCTCATCACCGTCATCCACCCGCGGCGGCAGGGGCAGTCCGAAAAGGAGCTGCGGGTCGAGCGGAGCCGCAGCGGCAGGGGAGTCTCCGTGGTATTGGAGAACGGCGACCGCATCGATTTCGTCGCCGATGGCCTCGAGTCCAGCCTGACGGTGCGCAAGGCGGGGGAGGAAACCGAACGCGGCCTGGTGCTCGGGGAAGCGGAGAGCTACGAGTTCGCGCGGGACGGCCATGCCGAGGAACGGTTCCCCATCCTTCGCGCCATCGGCGAGCTGGCGATAGGCCCGGACATATCCGCCTTCGCCGAGGAAGTGACCGTTACCATCGCCTGCCCGGACGAGAACGTCGACATCCGCTACACCACCGACGGCAGCGACCCCACCCTCGCGTCCGACCTGTACACGGGAGGATTCACCTTTTCGGAATCCGTAACCCTGAAGGCCCGCGCATTCAGAAACTGGCTGACGGAGATGCCGGCGAACCGGGCGGGAAACACCTTGACGAGCCGCGTTTACCGCGCGGTCTACGTCAGGGAATCCCCTCACGAGCCCCTGCCCGATTCACTTGCGGCCGGACTCGAACCCGGCCTCGAGTACAGCTACTACGAAGACAAGTGGCCGAAGCTGCTGTTCGGGGCGCCGCTGACCGAGGCAGCGAAAACCGGGACGGTTGCTTCCGCATTCGACACGAGCCCCCTCTCAGGCAGGGAGAAGCAGGCCTTCGCCTTTCGCTACGAGGGGTTCTTCAGGGCCCCCGAAGAGGGGATCTACACCCTGTTCGCCCCGGAGGAGTTCATCAGGTACGCGCCGCTGGCCGGGTACGATCTCGACGTCCGCCTCGGGTACGAGAACAGGTGGGAGGGTGGTTCAAAGGCCGCGGTCGGGCCGGGGTCGCCCCTGCAGCAGTGGTATCCGGGCACGCGGCGGCACGCCCTCGGCAACTGGTCGATCTACCTGAGGAAGGGGTATCACCCGATCGAGATCTATTTCGCCGACATCCGCCCCGGGGGGTACCTCGAATACATGCAGTTCGAGTACGACGGCGTCAACGTCCCGGGGCTGATCGAGCGCTACTGGACCGGGGAGGTTCCGGAACTCGAGATCGCAGGCCCCGAAATCGAGCGGCAGCCGATTATGGCGGAGCTGCTGTATCACTGATGCGGCGAAGCGGTCCCAAAACCTCGGGGAAGCGTGGGAATACCCGGTTCGTTCCCGGTGGTAAGACCCCGTCGAGCATGGAGAGCACCCGGAGATTCCCCGGGGGACCATCTTCTGCCTTTACACCAACGGCGAGAAAAGGGCCGGGACCGGATCAGCGTTTGCACGGTTCAACCTGGAGTGGCTGACCGGGACCGATGAGCGGTGAGGGCCCGAAGGGGCGCTGGAAAGACGGAACAGAAGGGGCAGGGATGAGCCGGTGCTTTTCCCGGGCATGAAGGTACCTGGGGTACCCCCATTGCAACCCCCCGCAGCGATGATCGCGACCGCCCCGTTGGGCGGCGCTGGCATTTTCCTCCTATTTGAGAAAGAGCAGCTTCCGGGACTGCACTCCATCGGGGTAGTACAGACGCATCAGGTAGACCCCTGCCGCCACCGCGGCCCCCCGCTGGTCAAGGGCGTCCCAGTGGACCTGGTAGAAGCCAGCGGCCTGGACTTGATCTATCAGCGTGCGCACAGGCTGGCCCAAGGCATTGTAGATCTCCAGCCGCACCGGGCCGGGAGCGGCCAGGCGGTAGGCGATCTGAGTTGTGCTGTTGAAGGGGTTGGGAAAATTGGGCGACAGGCCACTGACGGCTGGTTCCTCCGACGGGGCCACTTCTTTGGCCGGGTCCAGCCGTTCGACGGCAACCATCCGCACCCCGCCTCCCAAGGTCAGTTCCAGGATCTGGCGCCGGTTGCGGTTGAGGGGGATGCTGTTCCATTGGGTCACGATCTCACCGGCCTCGTTGCGGGCCCGGGCGCGGTAGAAGCCGCTGACACCGGGCCGAACCGGGCTGGTGATGGTCAGGGCCAGGCGGCCGGCCGAGTCGGTGACCGCGTTCCAGGCGTAGTCGGGTCGGCGACCAGCGATGGCGCGGGAAAACTCGACCGTCAAGCTCGAGACCGCGTCGCCCAGGACTCTGGCTTCCACCTCCGTGGGGGCAAGGAGCATCGAATCGGGGGTAGGCACCTGTGGATCTGTGATGTACGGCGACATATCCCACAGTAGAACGGTGCCGTCCCAACTTCCACTGGCCAAGGTGGTCCCATCCGGCGAAAACGCCACCGAAATGACCGCATGGGTATGCCCTTGGAAGGTGGCTTTCTCCTGCCCGCTGGCCACCTCCCACAACACAACAGTGCCGTCCTGACTCCCACTGGCCAGGGTGGTCCCGTCCGGCGAGAAAGCCACCGACTCGACAGACGACGTATGCCCTTGTAGGGCGGCCTTCTCCTGCCCGCTAGCCACCTCCCACAACACAACAGTTCTGTCGTCACTGGCACTGGCCAGAGTGGTCCCATCCGGCGAGAAAGCCACCGAATTGACCCAAGACGTATGCCGGAGGGTGGCCTTCTCCTGCCCGTTGGGCACCTCCCACAACACAACAGTGCTGTCCGCCTTGGCACCCGCCAGGGTGGTGCCCTCCGGCGAGAACGCCCCCGACCAGACCAGATCCGTATGCCGGAGGGTGACCGTCTCCTGCCCGCTGGCCACCTCCCACAACACAACCTCTCCTCCCCGACTGGCACTGGCCAGGGTGATCCCATCCGGCGAGAACGCCACCGAGTGGACCCTCCCCGTATGCCCTCGGAGGGTGGCCTTCTCCTGCCCGCTGGCCACATCCCACAACCGAACCGTATTGTCCCAACTTCCACTGGCCAGGGTGGTCCCATCCGGCGAGAACGCCACCGAACGGGTCCCATCCGGCGAGAACACCCCCGAACGGGCCCCATCCGTATTCCCTTGGAGGGTGGCCTTCTTCTGCCCGCTGCCCACCTCCCACAACACAACCGTGCCGTCCGGACTCCCACTGGCCAAGATGGTCCCGTCCGGCGAGAACGCCACCGAATAGACCTCATACTTATACTTATGCTCTTGGAGGGTGGCCTTCTCCTGCCCGCTGGCCGCATCCCACAACACAACCGCATAGTCCGGCCAACCTACACTACTGGCCAGAGTGGTCCCATCCGGGGAGAACGCCACCGAAAGGACCCTCCCCGTATGAAGGACCCTCCCCGTATACCGGAGAGTGGCCTTCTCCTGCCCGCTGGCCACATCCCACAACACAACCGTGCCGTCCCGACTCCCACTGGCCAGGGTGGCCCCATCCGGCGAAAACGCCACCGAAAGGACCCCATCCGTATGCGCTTGGAGGGCTGCCTTCTTTTGTCCGCTGGCCACATCCCACAGCACAACTGTGGAGTCGAAACTACCACTGGCCAGAGTGGTCCCATCCGGGGAGAACGCCACCGCACGGACATACCTTGTATGCCCCGTGAACAAGGCGATTTCAGCACCGGTGCCAGCATTGTAGAGCCAGATACCGATGCCACTTGCCACGGCCAGCCGTGTGCCATCGGGGGAATAGGCCACCGCTCGGTCCCCACTACCGATGCGGCCTTTGCCCAGACGGGCGAGAGCCCCTTCGGGCAGATTCCAGCGGGTATATTCCTGGGCGAGGCCATCCCGCACCAACAGGACACAGGCCAACAAGAAGGCGACATTGAATATTCGGGGCTGTTTCATCTGATTCATGTCTTCCAGGGAAGGGATGGGCGGCCCGGGCCAGGCGGCGCACCTCGGGTGAGAGTCAGTCTTCGGCCACGGCCCTCTCCAGGACCCTCTGGAGATAGGCGTTCATGCTCAACCGATGGCGGGCGGCCTGCAGGGCGACCCTCCGATGGAGGTCGTGCGTCGTGCGCAGCATCAACTTCCCGGAAAAAGGCTTCTCCGGCGGACGATCCTGCTCCCGGCAGAAAGCCAGGTACTCCTCGACTGATCGACGCATCTCCCGGCGCAACTCGACCACCGAAGAGCCGTAGAAGGAGATGACGTCGTTCGTGTTGACCACGGTCCCGTGAAACGAACTGGTATCGGGCTCGAAATCGAAGACACCGAGAAAGCCCTTGTACTCGATCATGGTATAACCCCCGCATTCTCCAGGAATCGGCGCAGGTCCCTCACCGCCCCCCTGCTCATCTCGGGGCCCGGATGGGGCCGGTGGAAGACCGCGACTCGATCGTTCAGCAGAATCGCCACTCTGGAGCCCGCTCGTTCGCTTACGATCCCGCCAAGCCCCTTGAGCATGAACTCCACATCCCGCCAACGAACGGCGCCGGGCGGATGGGCGAAGATCGCCTCGAGCGTCCTGCGATGGCGCCGGTTCATTCGCTGATGATATCATTCTATGATAGCTAAGTCAATCGGAAGCTGTGACCCATGCTGCTGACGATCGCGACCACTTCAAAGCCGGCGACCGACCTCGGGTACCTGCTGGTGAAGAACCCGGCCCGCTGCCAGTCGTTTCCCCTGCCGTTCGGACAGGCGCACGTCTTCTACCCGGTGGCGCGCGAGGACCGCTGCGAAGCGGCGCTGCTGCTCGACCTCGATCCGGTCGGTCTGGTGCGCGGCCCCCGGGGCGCCAACCCCGGCGACGGCGGGGCTCTGAAGCAGTACGTCAACGACCGCCCCTACGTCGCCTCCTCCTTCCTCAGCGTCGCCATCGCCCGCATCTTCGGTTCGGCTCTAAAGGGCAGCAGCAAGGACCGGCCCGAGCTCGCAGACACGCCGCTTCCCCTAGAGGCAGAGATCGCCGTGCTCCCCTGCCGCGGGGGCGAGCCGTTCCTGCGCCGCCTCTTCGAGCCGCTCGGGTACGCGGTCGAGGCCCGGCGCCTCCCTCTCGACAGCAACTTCCCCGAATGGGGGAAGAGCCCGTACTACCGGGTGCGGCTGGCCGGAACCTGCCGGCTCCGCGACCTCCTCTCCCACCTCTACGTCCTGCTTCCGGTGCTCGACGACGACAAGCATTACTGGGTCGGGCAGGAGGAGCTCGACAAGCTGCTGGCCCGGGGGGAAGGCTGGCTTTCTTCGCACCCTGAGCGGGAGCAGATCGCCCGCCGCTACCTCAAGCACCAGCGCTACCTGGCACGCGAGGCGCTGGCCCGGCTCGTCGCCGAGGAAGACCCGGACGCCGATGGCCAACCGGCGCATGAGCAGGAGGAGGAGGGTCTCGAGCGCGCGCTCAGCCTGAACGACCAGCGCCTCGCAGCGGTCAGGGGGGCGCTCCGGGAGGCGGGCGCGCGCAGCGTCATCGATCTCGGCTGCGGCGAGGGCAAGCTTCTCAAGGCCCTGCTCGACGACGGGGAGTGCGGCCGCATCGCCGGCATGGACGTCTCCCACCGCGCCCTCGAGATCGCCGGGGAGCGCCTCGGCCTCGAGCGCCTCCCGGCCGGACGGCGGCAGCGCCTCGAGCTTTTCCAAGGCTCCCTCACCTACCGGGACGAGCGCCTCTCCGGGTACGCCGCCGCCTGCGCCGTGGAGGTGATCGAGCATATCGATCCGCCGCGGCTGCCGGCGTTCGAGCGCGTCCTCTTCGAGTTCGCGCGGCCGGCGACGGTGATCGCGACCACGCCGAACGCCGACTACAACAGCCGCTTCGAGTCCCTTCCCGCGGGCCGCTTCCGCCACCGCGACCACCGCTTCGAATGGACGCGGAAGCAGTTCCGGGACTGGGCGCAGGCCGCGGCCGGCCGCTTCGGGTACTCGGTCCGCTTCCTGCCGGTCGGCGAAGAGGACCCGGAGCTCGGCCCGCCGACGCAGATGGCAGTGTTCTCGTTATGAAGCTGACCGTTCCCGAGCCCTCGCTGGTCGTGCTCGCCGGCCCTTCGGGGAGCGGCAAGACGACCTTTGCGCGCCGGCACTTCCGGCCCACCGAGGTGATCTCCTCCGACTACTGCCGCGGCCTCGTCGCCGACGACGAGAACGACCTGTCCGCCACCGGCGACGCCTTCGAACTCCTTCACTACATCGCCGGCAAACGGCTCGCCGGCCGCAGGCTCACCGTGATCGACGCGACGAGCGTGAAGCCGGAGGACCGCGCCAGGCTGATCGCCCTGGCCCGCGAGTTCCACCTCCTCGCCGCAGCCATCGTCTTCGACCTGCCGCCGCAGCTCTGCCAGCGGCGCAACGAGGAGCGCGCCGACCGCGACATCGACCTCCACGTGGTGCGCCGGCAGAGCCGCTCCCTGCGCCGCTCCCTGCGCGGCCTCAGGCGGGAGGGCTTCCACTCCGTCACCGTGTTCGGCAGCCCGGAAGAAGCGGATGCCGCCTTCATCGAGCGCCAGCCGCTGTGGCCGGACCGGCGCGGCGAGCGCGGCCCCTTCGACATCGTCGGCGACGTCCACGGCTGCTACGACGAGCTGACCGAACTGCTCCTCGCCCTCGGCTGGGAGGTCGGCTCCGGTTCCGCGGGGCCGGAGGCGCGCCACCCGGAAGGGCGCAAGGCCGTCTTCCTCGGGGATCTCGTCGACCGCGGCCCCCGCTCTCCGGAGGTGCTGCGCCTGGTCATGGGGATGGTCGAGGCGGGAACGGCTCTCTGCATTCCGGGCAACCACGACGTCAAGCTGCTGCGCAAGCTGCAGGGGCGGGACGTGAAGGTCTCCCACGGCCTCGCCGAGACCCTGGAACAGCTCGAGCGCGAGCCGGCGGAATTCGCCGCCGAGGCCGCGGCCTTCATCGGCCGCCTGGTCAGCCATTACGTGCTCGACGGCGGCGAGCTCGTCGTCGCCCACGCCGGCCTCGAGGAGGCCCTCCAGGGACGGGCCTCCGGCCGGGTGCGCGAGTTCGCCCTATACGGCGAGACCACCGGCGAGACCGACGAGTTCGGGCTGCCGGTGCGCTGCGACTGGGCCGCGGCCTACCGCGGCAGGGCGACGGTGGTGTACGGCCACACCCCGGTGCCGGAGCCGGAGTGGGTGAACCGCACCGTCAACATCGACACCGGGTGCGTCTTCGGGGGCAGGCTGACGGCGCTGCGCTACCCGGAAAGGGAGATCGTCCAGGTCCCGGCGCGGCAGGTTTACTGCGAGCCGGTGCGGCCGCTCCCGTCCTCCGGAGAGGCGGAAGAGTCACGGCCCTACGGCGACCTGCTCGACATCGGCGACGTGCTCGGAAAGCGGCTCATCCCCACGCGACTGAACCGCGGCGTCGCCATCCGCAAGGAGAACGCCGCGGCCGCTCTCGAGGTGATGAGCCGCTTCGCCGTCGACCCGCGCTGGCTCGTCTACCTGCCGCCGACCATGGCCCCGTCCGACACCGCCGCGGAAGGGGAATACCTCGAGCATCCGCGCGAGAGCTTCGCCCACTACCGGGGCCAGGGGATTTCCCGGGTGATCTGCCAGGAGAAGCACATGGGGTCGCGGGCCGTAATCCTGCTCTGCCGGGACGAAGCCGCGGCGCAGCGCAGATTCGGAGCCGGCGGCGGCGAGGCCGGGGTGGTGTTCACCCGCACCGGGCGCCCCTTCTTCAGCGACCCGGAGCGCGGCTCGGAGGTCGTGGCGAGACTGCGCGCGGCGGTGGAAGGCGCCGGACTCTGGCAGCGGTTCGACAGCGACTGGGTCTGCCTCGACGCCGAGATCATGCCCTGGTCGGAAAAGGCGCAGGAGCTGCTGCGCAGCCAGTACGCCCCGGCGGGGTCCGCGGCAGGGGCCGCCTTCGAGGCCGCCCTCGCCGCCCTGGGGCAGGCCGCGGAAAGAGGAGGCGGCAACGAAGAGTTGGAGGCCCACCTGCGGCAGCGGCAGGGCTGCATCTCCCGCTACGTCGACGCCTACCGTCGCTACTGCTGGCCGGTCAACAGCCTCTCGGATCTCCGGGTCGCCCCTTTCCACCTGCTGGCGACCGAGGGCCGCGTCCACGTCGACCAGGACCACCTCTGGCACATGGAGACCCTCGCCGGGCTGTGCCGGGCGGACGCGGAGCTGCTGCTCGAGACGCGGTATCGCCTCGTCGACACGGGGGATCCGGACAGCGAGGAGCAGGGAACCCGCTGGTGGCTGGAGCTCACCGAAAGCGGCGGCGAGGGCATGGTGGTCAAGCCCCTGGACTGGCTCGCCCGGGGCCGGCGGGGGCCGGCGCAGCCGGCGCTCAAGTGCCGGGGGCGGGAGTACCTGCGCATCATCTACGGCCCCGAGTACACCCTCCCCGGGCAGATCGAGCGCCTGCGCCAGCGCCGCCTGTCGGTCAAGCGCTCGCTGGCGCTGCGGGAGTTCGCCCTCGGCATGGAGGCCCTGCACCGCTTCGTCGAGGGGGAGCCGCTCTACCGCGTGCACGAGTGCGTCTTCGGAGTGCTGGCACTGGAGAGCGAGCCGGTCGACCCGAGGCTGTGACCCGCTGCCTGCCTGAGCCTGTCCGGCCGCTGACAATCTTCGCCGGCTCGGTGACATCACTCGCCGTCGACTGTCTGGAGAGGGGAAAGTTTGCGTTCGACCCCGGGATCGATCAGATGGGCATCAGGGGAAACTTGTGCCTGCTTGCGCAATTCCGCCTGAATTCAGTCGCCGCTGCATCCCGGCTCACGGCGTCCCAATTTTATCAATCTATCTCTGCGACGGGACACTATGTAGGCTTGGCAATGCCCCGGTCTGCAACGGAGGCACGGCCGAGGACAAGGAGGCCCTGGTTAGTGGAGACGAAATCGGGGTCGGCGAACTTGCGGGATCGTGTAACGCGATCCCGGTGAGACCCTGCACCCGTTCTCGAACGCCCTTCCGCATGCCAACCGGGATCAGAGGGTCTGACGGACCTTCTCGGCGTCCTTGAACAGGATTTCGCGCACCGCGTTGGTCGCCTGCTCGTGAAACTCGACAGCGGCCGGATCGTAGTCGGTCCCGGGCCGCGGGGTATGTTTGAAGTGACCGTATCGGTCGGTGCCGCGAACGAGCGCGGCGCTGTCCCATTCGCCGACGATCTGCCTGGTGCTCGTCGGCATGAAATGCAGCGACAGGCCGATGCGGCGATCTGGCGACTGGTTGGGGCTCGATGCGTGCGCGAGGCGCACGTTGTGGAGTGAGATTTCACCCGGTTGCAGCGGCATGTCCACCGCCTTGGCTTCGTCCACGTCGACGGAAATCTCCTGACCCCGGGTGAGCATGTTGTTCTGCTGGTACTCGTCGCTGTGGGGCAGGAGGTCGCCGACGTGACTGCCGGGCAGGACGCGCATGCAGCCGGTTTCGGGTGTCGCCGGCGAAAGAGCCAACCAGACGGTCACCAGGTCGCCGCTGTCGAGGCCCCAGTAGCGGAGGTCCTGATGCCACGAGACGAAAGTTTCGCTCCAGGGTTCCTTGATCCAGAAGAAGGTATTCCAGCACAGGATGTCGGGACCGATCAGGTCCTCGACTGCATCGAGGATGCGATCGTGCCGCATCAGGTCGTCGATCCAGGTGAACAAGAGATGGGACTTGCTGCGCTGTGGCCCTTCGATCGGATGACCCTGGGAAGCCTCGAAGGCCTCGAGCTTCTGCCGGTTGGCGGCGACTTCGCCGTCGTCGAGCATACGCACGGGAAAGAAATACCCGTCTCGCCTGTACTGGGCGATCGCCTCTTCACTGAGGAGCTTCGGCATGGTCGGCCTCCGGGTCGGTTGCGGAAACGGGTGCAGAAAGGGGCAGTGTTGTTCTTAAGTTTCTCATCTATCGATTCGTCGGTCTCAACTTCCGTGATCGGGAGGTCGATGTCCATCCTTGTTCGACTCGCTCGCCCGGCCACCGATGGGCAACCCAGAACCGCCGCTTTCAGCCGGAGGTCACTCTTAATCTTGGCGCCCAGAGCTCGTGCCTCGCGGTAGGCTCTCCTGCCTTGGATGATCGGGTACACCGAAGGCGGGGTGCGCCTGGTGCCGGTGCGCCATCTGACTCGAAAAATGCGGCAACGCCGTCACCCGCAGGATCCGCGAATTGAAGAGGGCGCAACATCTCCGGGAATCAGATGAGATCTGCCCGTGCGTAATATCGCTTCAGGCCGAAGTAGTATGCGGCCTGCAGAGCTGCGAACAGGGCGCCGAGCAGGACGAAGGTGTAGGCGCCGATGGCCGCGGTCAGATGTTGATGGTAGATCCCCGCAAAAGCCCAAGGTAAAACGACGAGCAGGAAATAAACGGCGAGCAGCCATCCGGATTTGAACTGGTTCTTCGAGTCGACCATGGTGTGATAGAACCACTGCATCAACGGAACATAGACAGGGCCCCAGGCGATCAGACCGAGTATCCCGCTCGAGTCCTCCAAAGAGTAGCCCTCGCCAGAAAAAAGGCCGACCAGCGCGCCAGCCGCGCGACGAAGCATGCCCCGAGCAGGAGGGTGAAGCTCAGAGCCTGAAACAGGCTCCCTGCGTAGGTGAGGCGAGCAAGCTGCAATCGCGACAGGGGGTAGAGGGCGCCCCTGCGCAGCCAGAACAACGGCATTAAACAGACCAAGAAGCCCAACCAAACCATGAAGGATACCACTATCAACAGAAACAGAGCCTCCGCTGTCTCCGTCGCTGTCTCCGCGGTCTCCATCAGCGGTGAACCGGTCAACGTCAGTGCGAAGTGGCTGCAGGCCAGTGTGCCATCCCCTCTCATATAATCCATGAAGCAGCCGAGCAGGAAGACGGCAAGCACGAGGAACAGGGAGACGGTAAAGCTCACCTTCGGCCACCCTCCACCCACCATTCCGGACCTCTCGTAGTCACCGGCTCTGAGCCAGTTCGCGATACCGTCTCCGAGGAACTCCTCCTTCCAGGCATCCCCGACATTTCGCGTCCACGGCATTCGCAACCTGCGTTGCCCCCCCTGGCCGGGCTTGTAGACCGGAGCGGACAGCCGCTTCCGCGCAGAGCCCGCATTCAGGACAGAGTACAGGATGGCAGGGCAGACAACGACTGTCGCGGCCAGGGTGTGAGCAGGGTGATTTAAGCAGAAGGCCACGATTTCATCGCCGAAGACCATGAAAATCAGGGGGAAAAGAAGATAAACCACTGCGATGAGGAACCCCCTTCCCGGCGCAATTTGTCGGGTGCCCAGATAGAAGCCTGCGAAGTAGAAGAGGATCATAAGCGGAAACAGGATCCATGGCGGACCCAACCAGGGCACCGCTGCCGTGGATAGCGACGCGACGGCGATGCCGCTGACCAATACACCCGTGCCCAGCCGACGGCGCCAGCCGGGCAGCGTCCAGATGAACACAGGCTGCATCGTCCACCCAGGCTGAATCGTCCACGCCCCGATTCCCACCAGCAGGCCGACCGCCCACGGAAAATGCAGGGCAAATCCAACGAAACCGAACTCACCATCCATGAAGGGGAAATGGAGCCACAGAATGGCGCCGCAGATTACCCCTATCAGGAGTGGGCGAACTCCCAGGAACAGATAGAAGCATGCCAGGAAGCTCATCGTTCATCCTCCGTCAGCAGCAGGGGAAAGAGCGCTTCCAGGTTCAGGGGTTTGCGACTGACCTCGGCGGAATGCTCCGCTTCGAACGCCGCCTGGTCGCTCCGGGAGGGCCGGCGAACCACCAGGCGCGCCATCCGGGGGCTGCAGTCCTGGGAGAGCACGTAGGGTTCGGCGAATCGCTCCGGCAGCGCGCCCTTTGACGCCCGGACCTCCCATTCCGCGTACGACTCCTGCAGCTGATCGAGCGCTGCGTGGGCTTTCAACCTTCCCCGGTCGAGACAGACGACGCGGTCGACGATCCTCTCGATGTCGCGCAGGATGTGGGAGGAGATCACGATGGTATGGGTCTCCTCATCCAGTGTTTCCACCAGGTAATCGAGCACCTGTTCGCGCGCGATCGGATCGAGGCCGGCGAGCGGTTCGTCGAGCAGGAGAAGCTGCGGCCGATGGCACACGGCCAGAATGACGGCCAGCTTCTGCAGGTCGCCGCCGGACAGATGGCCGACGCGCTTGCCGGCATCAAGCTCGAGCTCGTCGAGCAGGCGCCGCTCGAGATCCCGGTCCCAGCGCTCGTAGAAGGAGCCGACAAAACGCAGGTGCTGGCCGACCTTCATCCACTCCATCAGACGGCTCTCCTGGTGCACCATTCCGATCCGTGACAACTCGGAAGGCCCCAGTCGATGGCTGGGGGTGCCCAGGGTCGAGCAGGTGCCCGCGGTCGGCAGGTAGAGTCCGACGATATGACGCACGAGCGTGGTTTTTCCGCTGCCGTTGCGGCCGATGAGGCCGATGATCGAATGGCGGGGAAGCGACAGGTCCACTTCATCCAGGGCCCTGACCCCGGAGAACGTCTTGGTGAGTCCGTCCGTTTCAACGACCGCATCCATTCCGTCACTCCTTCCTTTACTACTCCTTACTCCGCGTCACGCATGGCGTCGCGCAGCAGCTCGATGACCTGCTTCCTGCTCAGACCCAGCTGTCGCGCCCTGGTTGCCAGGGCCTTGAGCTGGGGCTGCAGCTGTTCGATCCTGCTCGCCTTCATTTCCGGCTCGGGCCGGGCCCTCACGGTGAGAGGCCGTCCGCGCCGACGCTCCACCACCCCTTCCGCCTCCAGCAGGCTGTACGCCTTGCTGACCGTCATCGGGTTCAGCCCGAGCTCGGTGGACAGGGCGCGCGTCGACGGCAACTCGTCATCCGGACCGATCAAGCCGCTGGCGATGTGGAATTTGACCTGGTCCATGATCTGCCTGAACACCGGCACGCCGCTTCGGAAAGCGCGGAAGCTGTGCTTCGGTTCTCATCTATCATGGGGATGAACTTCTGTGGTCGGAAGACCGATTTCCATCCTCTCCGACTCACCCTGCCGAGCAGCGATGGGAACCCCCGCAATGCACTCACGTGAAGGATCCGCGAATTGTAACGACGTTCGTGCAACACCTCGGGAAATCAGATGAGATCTGCCCGTGCGTAATATCTCCTCAGGCCGAAGAAATAGCATGCCTGCAGCGCCGCGAACAGAACGCCGAGCAGGGCGAAGGTGTAGGCCCCGATCGCCGCGAGCAGGTACTGATGGCAGAGGCCGGCAAAACCCCAGGGCAAGAGGACGAACAAACCATAGACGGCCAGCGGCAATCCGGATTTCGGCCGGAGCTTCGAATCCATCATGGTGTGATGGGCCCATTGCATCAAAGGAGCATAGACGGGACCCCAGGCGGTCAGGCCCAGTATTCTACTGGAGTCGGCCAGAGAATAGCCCCGCCCGATCAGATGGCCGACCAGCGCTCCTGCAACGACGAAACAGGCCCCCAGTATGAGGGTGAAGCTCAGAGCTTGTAACAGGCTGCCAAAGTAGGTGAGATGGGCCAGCTGTACTCGCGACAGGGGGTAAAGCCAGCCCTGGCGGAGCGAGAACGACGACATTGTGCCTGGGAAGAAGCACATACACACAATGAAGGATACCGTTATCAGCAGAGCGGTCTCCATGGGCGGTGAGCCGGTCAACGTTACTGCGAAGTGGCTGTGGACCCATGAGCCATCCCCTCTCTTCGAACTCAGGATGTAGCCAACCACGAGGGTAAAAAACATGGTGAACATGGAGAGGAATAAGCTCGCCATCGGCCACCTCCTATCCACCTGACCGGACGTCTCGTAGCGACCGGCTCTGAGCCAGTTCGCGATCCCCTCTCCGAGGAACTCATCCTTCCAGACATCGCCGACATCCCGCCCCCACGGCATTCGCCAACGGCGTTGCCGCTCCTGGCCAATCGGCTCGAAAAGCCACTGTGGCGCAGACCGCACATTCAGAGCAGAGTACAGATTGGCAGAGCAGGCGATGACCGTCCCGGCCAGAGTCAGAGCAGGGTGATGGAGGCAAAAGGCCACGACTTCATCTGCAATGAACAGGACAATCAGTAAGAAAAGAAAAAATAAAACTAGCCTGCTTAGGTGGTTGCGGGGCAATTGGTAGACACCTAAGTATTGGTAGACACCTAATAAGTAGGAGAGGAGCATCAATGGTGACAGGATCCAGGGCAGACCCAACCCGGTAGCCACTGTCGTCGATAGCAACGCGACAGCGATTCCGCTGACCAATACCCACCCGGCCAGACGACGGCGCCAGCCGGGCAGCGTCCAGGTGAAGAAGCAATGCATCTTATCCAAGAACACATTCGCCACAAAAGTGCCGATTAAAAACGAAAACCAAAACGTCCATCCAGGGGGGAACTCGCCATGCGAGGAGAATACCAGCAAAGCAAATGCGAGGCAGGATATCCCTAGGAATAAGAGCGAGGGGGACTTTGCCAGTAACAGGTAGAAGCTGGTCAGGAAGCTCATCGTTCATCCTCCGCCAACAGCAGGGGAAACAGCGCTTCCAGGTTGAGGGGTTTGCGGCTGACCTCGGCGGAATGCTTTGCTTCGAACGCCTGCAGATCCCTTGAGGAGGGCTGGCGCACCACGAGGCGGGCCAGCCGGGGGCTGCAGTCCTGGGAGAGCACGTAGGGTTCGGCGAAACGCTCCGGCAGCGCCCCTTCGGACGGCCTGACCTCCCATTCGGCGTACGACTCCTGCAGCTGATCGAGCGCTGCGTGGGCTTTCAACCTGCCCCGGTCGAGACAGACGACGCGGTCGACGATCCTCTCGATGTCGCGCAGGATGTGGGAGGAAACGACGATGGTATGGGTCTTCTCATCCAGTGTTTCCACCAGGTAGTTGAGCACCTGTTCACGCACGATCGGGTCGAGGCCGGATAGCGGTTCGTCGAGCAGGAGCAGCTGCGGCCGATGACACACGGCCAGAATGATGGCCAGCTTCTGCAGGTCCCCGCCGGACAGATGGCGGACGCGCTGCCTGGCATCGAGCTCGAGCTCGTCTAGCAGGCGCCGCTCGAGTTCTCGGTCCCAGCGCTCGTAGAAGGAGCCGACGTAGCGCAGGTGCTGGCCGACCTTCATCCACTCCAGCAGACGGCTCTCCTGGTGCACCACGCCGATTCGTGACAACTCGGAAGGACCCAGCCGATGGCTGGGCGTGCCCAGGGTCGAGCAGGTGCCCGCCGTCGGCAGGTAGAGTCCGACGATATGACGGACGAGCGTGGTCTTGCCGCTGCCGTTGCGGCCGATGAGGCCGATGATCGAATGGCGGGGAAGCGACAGGTCAACGCCATCGAGGGCCCTTGCCCCGGAGAACGTCTTGGTGAGTCCGTCCGTTTCAACGACCGCATTCATTCCGTCTCTCCTTCCTTTTGCTCCGCGTCACGCATGGCGTCGCGCAGCAGCTCGATAACCTGCTTCCTGCTCAGACCCAACTGACGCGCCCTGGTTGCCAGGGCCTTGAGTTGGGGCTGCAGCTGTTCGATCCTGCTCGCCTTCATTTCCGGCTCGGGCCGGGCCCTCACGGTGAGAGGCCGTCCGCGCCGACGCTCCACCACCCCTTCCGCCTCCAGCAGGCTGTACGCCTTGCTGACCGTCATCGGGTTCAGCCCGAGCTCGGTGGACAGGGCGCGTGTCGACGGCAACTCGTCATCCGGACCGATCAGACCGCTGGCGATGTGGAATTTGACCTGGTCCATGATCTGCCTGAACACCGGGACGCCGCTGTGATGGTCGATGGCGATCAGCATAAGGTGAATTAGTGTATTACATATATAATACACAACTCGTGGAGATGCATCCAGGCTACTCTGGCAATGCTGCCGTTCACCGGAGGCTGGTGCGCGGGTGGCCGCGGTCCGGGGGGTCGATGTGAGCGACCGCAAGAGCGCAGGGCAGGTCATCCCTGGTGTCAGAAGCTGACCGGCCGGTGGGGAAGCTGCGGCGGTTTTGCCGGGGAACCGCAGTATCTTCTTGCATGATTGTCTCCTGGTAATCCCGCACTGGAGACGCGAGCCGGCCGACCCGAGGCTGAAAAGAAGAGATGGAAAAACGGATTCTGGGACGCACCGGGTACGAGGTCACGCGCATCGCCCTGGGAACCTACCGGTTCACCAGCGAGTTCGGCGTCCCGCGCGCCGACGCCCTGGCCCTGCTCGACCGCGCCGTCGCCCTCGGCATCAACTACATCGACACCGCCCCGTCGTACGGCTGCGGCGAAAGCGAGGAGCTGATCGGCCGGGTGCTCGCCCGCCGCCCGGAAAGCCGGGTCTTCATCAGCTCGAAGATCGGGCAGCTGCAGCGGTCGATCGTCCCCTACCTCGGGGCCGAGGCGTACCGCAGCGAGGACTGCATCCGCCGCGTCGTCGACCACACCCTCTGGCTGCTACGCAGGGACCGCCTCGACATGCTGTTCATCCACGAGCCGGAGGAGGAGTCCTGGGGGTGGGACGACAACCTCGAGGCCCCCGTGCTCCGGGTGCTGGAGGATCTCCGGGAGGAAGGGGTCATCGGCGCCATCGGCCTCGGCAGCAACCGGGCGCCGTTTCCCGCGCGCCTCGCCGAGACCGGCCGCTTCGACGTCGTCGAGATCGCCAACGGCTACACCCTGCTGCAGCAGCCGATAGCCGAGCGGCTGCTGCCCGCGGCGCGCGCCCACGACATCGGCATCGTCGCCGGCGGCCCCTTCTGCAACGGCATGCTGTCCGCGGTGCAGCGCGGCCGCCTGGAAGAGCTGAAGAAGAGCCCGGGAGTCCCCGGCAGCCTGCTCGACTCGCGCGCCCTGGAGCTGATCGGCCGGTTCTACCGGCTCAGCGAGGAGACCGGCATCCCGATGAACGAACTCAGCCTGCGCTACATCCTCTCCAATCCCGCCATCCACACCGTCATTCCCGGGGCGCAGAGCCCCGGGGAAGTGGAGGCCAACTACCGGGCCGGCCTCAAAGGGCCGCTGCCCGGCGACCTCCTCGCGGCGGTCCGGAAAATTCAGGAATCGGTGGGGTGATGGTCCGGTGCGGGGCCTTGGCAGGTCCTCCGGTGATCTTCCGCACGCCGGGGAGGGGGCCGAAATTCCATCTCCCTTCCTTCACCGCCCGGGCGTTTCGGACACGGAATTGCCCCCTAAGCCGTTGAATTACCGGACACTTGCCACCCAACGAAAAAAAACGGAATGAAGCGGGAACTGCGGTTGTCCAATGGGTGTGGGACTGCCGTCTGACCTCGAGCTGACGAGGCGTGCACGCGACGGCGACGACGAGGCCTTTCGCATGTTGGTCGAGCGCTACGAATCGCTGGTCGCCGCGACCGCGGTCGGCATGCTGGGACCGGGGCCGGACGCCGAAGACGTGGGCCAGGAGACGTTCATCCGTTTTCACGCCGCTCTCGGCCGCTTCCGCGGCGAGTCCGCCCTCGGCACCTATCTTACCCGGATCGCCATCAACCTTTCGCTCAACGCCTCGAAGAGCCGGCAGCGGTCCCGGTGGCGATTCTGGAGCCTGGACAGCGACGAAGACCCGGCTCCCGCCCCGTCGACGGACGGAGCGGCGCTCCGGGACCGGGCCGACACCAGGGCGGAAGTGCAGAGGGCGCTGCAACAGCTCAACCCGGGTCATCGCGCCGTCGTGGTGCTGCGCATGATCCAGGAGTACTCGACCCGGGAGACCGCGGAGGCCCTGAACATACCCGAAGGAACCGTGCTGTCGCGCCTGTCGCGCGGCATGGCGAACTTGAAGCGGATTTTGCAGCGGAGATTGGACCATGAAGAAGAGTGAACGCGAACGCCTGCTGGCGCTCGCCCTCGGTGGCGAGCTCGATGAAACCGGGAAGGCGCGTTTCGAGGCCCTGTTGTCGTCGGACGAAATCTTCCGGGCCGAGTGGGAGCGGATGCGCCAAGTCGGGGACCTGGTTTCCGAGACGCGGGCCGAGAGCTTCGACCCGTTCTTCTCCACCCGCGTCATGGCGCGCCTCCGCGGCGAGCGCAGCGAGGCGGGCAGCTTCGCCGACGCCCTGATGCGCGCCTTCCGCCCCCTGGTCCCGGTCACCCTTGCCGCGGCTGTTTTCCTGGCGGTCCTGAACTGGCGCGACCGCGACCTGATGTCCGACGGGTCCTCCTTCCTCGAGATCACCTTCGCCGTGCCGCCGGTTTCGGTGGAAACCGCCGAAATCATGGAGATGTGAGCCGTGTCCTCCGGAACCAGGAGCGCCGCCATCCTCATCGCCACCCTCGTGATCGGAATGGTGCTGGGGGCGCTGGGATTCGGCGCCTACCAGCGCCATCGCTTCCGCGACGCCCTGAGCCTGGCGCGGCCCGCCCACTTCACCGCCGGCATCCGCCGGGCCATCGCCCCGATCGACGAGACCCGGCGCGCGGAAATAGCCGCCGTCCTGCGCCGCATCGACGAGCGCATGCGGGCCAACCGGATCGCCAGGAACCAGGAGCGGCGGGCGCAGCTCGATTCAGTAAAGTCCGCGTTGGAGCCGCTGCTGACGGAGGATCAGCGGCGGCGGCTCAGGCGCCACCTCGAACGGCACAAGCGGATGGTGAGACGCGGTGCGGGCCGGCATCACGGGGGGAAGCGGCATTAGCCGGCGAACAGAGTCAGGGGACCAAGGGACATGGAACCGCGTGGGCAAGGCAAACGGAACGTGTCAATGTAAATGAGACACTTCGCGTGAAAGTTTACTGTCTTATCCGTGCACATTCGACGGTTTTCGGAGGTGGGTTGATCCACACTTCGGCCGGTATTTTCGGCGCCTCAGGAGGACCCTTTACAAAGCGTTCGGGATGTCGTGTGCAGGCATCCTCGAGGATGCGTTGACGCGCAGCCTGGAACTCCTCGGCGCGCCCCTGATGTACTGCTTCCGGGGTCAGCAGTCCCAGTCCACTATGGCGATGCTGGGTGTTGTACCACAGAAAGAACGAGCGCAAATAGGTTCGCGCCTGCTCCGGGTCGGCAAAGCGGCCCGGGTACGTCGGCGCGTATTTGACGGTTTTGAACTGGCTTTCCGAATAGGGGTTGTCGTCGGCGGTTCGCGGCCGGCTGTAGCTGGCCAGGATCTCGAGATCGACCAGCAGCTGCGAGAAGGTCTTGGCCGTCATCGGCGCGCCCCGGTCCTGGTGCAGGGTCAGCTGCCCCGGCTCGATGGCTTGCTTGCGGCAGGCGGCCTGGATCAGGCGCTGTGCGCCGCCGGCGCTTTCCCGGGTGGCCACCATCCAGGCGACGACGTAGCGGGAAAACAGGTCGAGCACCACGTAGAGCGGATACGTCCCCCATTTACGCGGACCCGCCAGACGGGTGATGTCCCACGTCCAGACCTGGTTGGGGGCCCTGGCCACCAGCCGTGGCGGTTCGGCCCGAGGGTGGCGGCGCTGGCGACGGCGTTCCCGCACCTCGCCGGCGCCGTGAAGCAGACGATACATCGTGCGTTGGGAGCACAGGTAGCGTCCTTCCTCCAGGAGATTCGCGTATACGGCGGCCGGGGCTTGGTCGACGAAACGGTCTTCGTGCAGGGTAGCCAGCACTTGGGCGCGCTCTTCCGGGGCCAAGGCGCGAGGCGAACGGCGCCGCGCCGCGTCCCGGCGTGGCCGCGGGGGGGTGCGGTGCCGATAGACCGAAGCGCGGGCCACCCCCAGGGCGCGGCACGCCGGGACTACCCCGACGGTACCCGCCAACTGTTCGACTGCCGCGCTCATGCGTCGTCGCCGTTGGCGGGCCGGTTCAGGGGGATCCCCAGGATCTCGGAGGCTTTCCTAAGAAACTCCCTCTGTAGCGTGGACCTGAGAGAGCTCATATCCCATCTGTTTGGCGCGTCTGCGGAGCCCCTTGATCACACGTTGGCGATACTGTTCCTCGTAGTACGAAACCCCAGGGTCCTGGTACGCCATGCCGTATCGTAGCGCGTTGTAATAGAGTACGGCCAGTTTACGTGCTGTCGCGGTTACCGCCTTGGCTTCACCGATTCGAGATGCCAATCGGCGATAAAACGCCCCAAGAGCAGTACTCGTCTTGCCCACATTGACCGCAGCCAGGCGGAGTATTTTGGCCGCGCGGCTTGATGACGGGCAGGTTTTGGAGCTGAGGACCTTGCCCCCAGATTTCTTACTTCCGGGTGACAAGGTGAGCCATGAGGTGAAATGCTTGGCCGTGGGCCACCGGGTCATATCCGTGCCACACTCACCCACGAGCTTGAGTGCGGTGTTGGGTCCGAATCCATGCAGCTGGGTCAAGTCGGTGCCCAGCACGCCAAACAAGGCTGCTCTCACATTGAAGTTGGGCTCGTTCGCCTGACGCGTCTTATGTCGAGCAGGAGGCAACTCTTCTTCTCCAGTGTCTTGATGGAGAGCGAGTAAGGCAGCCTCGATGGCGTGATCACACTCTTTCACCTTCGCCTGGTAGCTGTCGTACCGCTCAAGGGCCTGGCGCAGAGCAAACAGATGTTCCGGTCGGTAGTGACCCGTCAGCGCTGCCTGGACGGTCTCGGCGGAAGCCTTGCAGCGGACATCGCGAAACAGGGCCACCTTTTTCGGGTCGTGATTCCCGGCCACGAGGGCACGAAGAATGGCCATCCCGGTCGCACCGGTGATGTCGGATAGGACGTGGTGCACCTGAATGTTCATTTGCATCAGCGCTTTTTGCATATGCTGAATGTGGGCGGCGGCATACTCCACCAGGCGCTCTCGGTGCCGCAAATAGGCCCGTAGGGCCTTGATCTCCTGCGCCGGGTCAGCATCGACGGAGGGCGGGTGCGCACCCGGTCGCCGCGCCCGGGTCGCAGGACGAAGAAGGGACGCCACCGGTTCGACACGCCCTGGCGGGAACCGCGCGTGCTGTTGATCGACGTGCTCGACCGCAACGGCCAGGCCGACCCGCTACGGCGGCCTCTGTACGACACCCTGCTGGAGGATGCCGAGGCGACCAGGGCGCTGATCATCGGCTATCTGCGCCTGCTGGGCGCCGCCCACGCCCAGAGGGGGGTGTTCATCGCCGACGGCGCGGAGTGGATCTGGGAGCGCAGCGACCAGATCCGTCAGGAAGCCGAGATCCCCACCCGGCGCTGGGTCGAGGGGGTCGACTTCTACCACGCCAGCGAGCACCTGCACGACGCCATCGAGTTGGGTCGGGATCGCAACGCCTCGGAGCGCCGGCAGCAGTACGAAAGGCTGCGTCACGTGCTGCGTCGCGATGCGGACGGCGTCCACAAGGTCATCGAAGCCCTCCAAGCCGAAGCGCGCGGCCGGCGGGGTCGGAAGATGAACACGGCCATCGACTACTTCGAACGACACCACGCATCGCATGGCCTACGTCAAGCTGACTCGTCGGAAGGTGCCGGTGGGATCGGGGCCTGTGGAGAGCGCCATCCGCCGGGTCATCAACCTGCGCTTCAAAGCCCCCAGCACGTTCTGGGCCACCGAAACCGTCGCCGACCTGATGCATTTGCGCGCCGCCTTCAAGTGCGGGCGCTGGCACGAACTGAGGCACCGGGTCCTCACGCAGACCTTTCCCGTGCCCTCCTTCGCTCGGTTGCCCCGAGACCAGCTCGACACCGTGTCCCCACAAAGAGCCAAAGAGGACCCGGAAAACCCCACGGCAGGCAACCCTGCAGCCGGTTCGCAGACGGGCCTGAACGCCCCCGTTCCGCCATCGCGCCCCCCAGCGTCTACCCGGATAGCCCACCAGAGCCGGAACGGCGGGATCACCTGCCCTCGATTCGCTGAGTCCCGGGCAACGGGGTGCTGTGGCTTGATCGCGAGTTCGACATCGATCCGGCGTACGAGGGGGAGCGTTCGCGCGAGCTGGGGCGGGTGAGCTGGGGAATCGTCTGAGTGGCGCGCGCCCCGTGCGGGATCGCCTACTGGTCGAGCGATGCCCGCAGGACAATACAGGGTTTTTCCAACTCGAAGCCGACGTAGTCCCCCCGATGGGAAACGATCTCGGTGAACCCCAGGCGAGCCCAGAACCGCAAGGCCGGGACGTTGGCCATATAGACGCGCCCCAGGGCGAAGCGGAAGCCCTCGGCGGACAGCACCCTCTTGAGGCTTTCGATGGTTGCCCTGCCGACGCCGCTGCGCCGGAATCGCGGCCGGATAGCGAGGATCGAGAGCCAGACATCCCCCGCGGAGGGAACGTCTTCGGTAAGGTGGAAATAGCCGGCCAGCTCGCCGGCCGGACCGACGTGGATGCTCCGCATGCGGATGCCGCGCTCCTGCGACTCGGCCGCTGCCGAGCGCTCCACCAGCTCGCGGATCTCGCTCTCGGGCACCTCGGAAAACGTGGGATCGACCGCGGCGGCGTCCGAACATTCCAGAAACGCCGCATGCAGCGCCGGTGTATGCGCTGCCTCGACCGCCCGTATGACGATCTGCCCCTCCGACCATGTGCTCGGTAACATGCCCCTATCTGAGTTCGCCGTGCAGCCAGCGAAGGCCCCCCGGCCATCCCCGGTCGGCCATGGACAGTACGGCACGCGTGTAGTCGTTCAATCCAGTCACCTCGTAATCATACAGATCGGAATCGCTCGCGTTGTAGTTGGCAATACCCGCCGCCATGAACTGCTCGGGGTTCGTATACCACGCTTCCGGACCTGCGTGCCGCTTCACCAGATGGGCATCGTTCATGAGCTCCCAGGTGCTCGCGGGAACCCCATCCTCTTTTTGATAGACAACGCCCGAGCTCGTGTCGACCGCACCCCACTTCCCGGAACGATGGACCTCGACGATCACGTGCCCACTGTAGGCGGCGTCGAGATTGAACAGATACACCATGCGACACGGAAAGCCGGAAACCTGATAGAGAACACACGCCACCCGGGCCACGTCCGCGCACCAATCGGAGCCCCGCTCGATGATCTGTTCTTCCGTTCCTCCAAAGCTCATCTCCGACAGTCCGCCGCCCGGCTTCTTCTCAGACAATCCACGCGTGAGCCCGGCTATGGCGGCGACCCGATCCACCGGATCGTCTCCCGACGATTCAGCCTCGGCAAGGAAGCGCTCCAAGTCCGGGCGAGATCCTGGTGCATAGCCGACAGAATGGTTTGTGAAACTGCCGTACAGGTAGGACACAGTTTCACCGCAGAGTCTTGTCATGCTCCCAAAAAGCTCGCGATCGACGCTCCCCGGGGCATGAGCGTCGTTTTCGAGCATGCGTCGATATGCTCTGCCGAACGCCTTTGGTCCGGTGAGTGCAGCGAGGTTCATCGGGCGTCACAGGCCGCAGGCCTCGTCCCTCAGGTAGTCCCACTGGTGCACGTACGTCACGCCGTCGATCACCAGCCGGTGGGCGTGCGGCAGGTCCTCTTCCCATGTCATTGCGGCACCCCAATTATGGGGCGGCTTGTCCCGCTTGCCCCAGCGGTTGCCGTTGTACCTCCGGAACAGGACGGTGCGGTCCTCACGGCTGATGTACGCCACGACGATTACCTCCGAATCGGATGAATCCGTCTCGATGTCGAAGACGCGCATGCACTCGAACTCCCGGCCGCCGATGCGGACGTCGAACAGGCCGTGGGAGAATATCTGCGGAGCGTTCGTTCTCCGATCAATCGTTCCGTCCGGCCGCTCGGTCAGGCAGCCCTTGTCCTCGACAAGCCGAGGGGACGCCGCAAAGTCATCCTCCCAGCCTTCGTCGAGGAAGGTCCGGAGCTCACTCGTGCCGTCGTCCCTCCGGGCAGACTCGACGGCCACCCACTGCACCTCGGCATCGTCCAGCCGGCCCCAGACCCTGGTGCGGGACTCATCCTCCTCCGGCGCATGCTGGTTCGGAACGAGCCCGGACCGGTCGGGATACCACTGCTCGTGGACCTCGATCTCCACGCACTCCCGTCCGTGGACGATGGCCGGGCGCCGGGCTGCCATCGAGACAGCCTCGGTCAACTTCGGCACCGAACCGTCGCGGGTCTGCTCGTACTCCCCCCACCGCACACGGTCACCGATTTCGGGAACGATGAACCACCATGCCATCTCGCGAAGGTCGATGGTGAACGGTTGCCCCGTGCTCCTGGAGACCGTGATCTCCGGACGACGCTCCGGAAACGGCCGCTTCGCGGCTTCCCTGTCGTAGACGCTCATTGCAGTGCCCCTCCTCGTCTTGTTGATGCCCAATTCTCTGCGCACCCGGTCGCGGCCGTGGGACAGCCGCCGCTTGACCGTTCCGGGCGGACAGCGATGGCGGGCGGCTATCTCCGCAATGCTTAGTCCGTCCAGGTAGAACGCTATCAGCGCTCGCCGTTCCTTTTCGGGCACGACCTCGAACGCTTCGATCACGTCCTCCGCGGACCGGCGCTGGCGCGCCTCGGCCACCCCCAGGCGGTTTGCCCTCATCGTGAGCTCCTCGGACTCGACGACGCGCTCCCGCCGTTGGGTGGAACGCAGGTAGTCGCTGCAGCGGTTGCGCGCTACCTGGTAGAGCCAGGCGCGCGCGTTCCGCGGCTCTTGAACCCGCAGTCCCGCCCATGCATGCATGAGCGTCTCCTGGAGCACGTCCTCGACCGCGTCGCATGGCCCCAGGCGATCGCGGATCAGCGCACCCAGGGATCGTTCGTAGCGCCGGATCAGTGCGGCGAAGGCTTCCATGTCGCCGCTCCGGACCAGCCGGGAAAGAGTCTGATCGCTGAGGGATTCCATCGGGCCTGTCGAGCTTCATCTAACAGGGCGCAGTCCGGCGGCAAAAGGTTCACCAGCCTGAAAACGCACGAATCAGGTCAGAACGGAACCACAGCGGGTCGCAGGACTCACCGCCTTCGGCGGCGAAGTCGCACCCGGGTAAGGACTGCGCCGGAACGATGGCGGCCCGCCTGCGGCCGAAGGAGTCGGCGAAAATGATGCTATTGTGGAACCTGCTTGCCGGCTTTTTTCTGCGGTCCTTCAGGACGGGGCTTCTGCGGCCAGACGATCTGCCGCCGATCGGGCGTCAGGCGCGCCAGCAGCTCGTCCGAAGGATGGTAGCCGTGGCGGAAGTTTCCCCAGGAGGGCCCGTAGCGATAGACGAAGATCCGGCGGGTGCCCTCGTTCGCGCGCCGGGCGGAGCCGTGCGAGAGGCCGTCGACGAAGAGCAGGGCGTCGCCCTTGGCCATGTGGCACTCGATGGCACCGGCGATGCCCTCGACCGTGGCGCCTTCGGGCCGCATGCGGTGCCGGTCCAGGTGGGGATGCGAGAAGTTGGACTTGTGGCTGCCGGGGATCAGCATGGTGCCGCCGTCCCCCGGGCCGATGTCGGTGAGCGCCACGAGGATGTTGATCTGGCCGCACATGTAGCGTCCGCCGTGGTAGCGGAACTGGTTGCGCATGTTGGGCGGGTAGCCGCCGGAGTGCAGGCCGATGGCCTCCCCGGGCTGGCGGAAGTTGGCAAAGTTTTCGTCGATGAACAGCGGCCCGTGCGCGTAGTCGAAGGTGCCCTCGCCGCCGACGAAGCACTTCACTTTCTCTATCCAGGCGGGATGGTCGATCATGCGCTCGAAGGGTTCGCCCGCCTCGTAGATCTGCTGCAGGTTGAGGCCGTCGACCGTGCGATAGGAATGGGCGTGGACGTGGCCGTACCAGTCGCCCGGCTCCAGGGGCGGGATGGCGTCGAGGCAGTCGTTGAGATCCTTGACCTCGCCGCCGGTCAGCGCTCCCTCCAGGTGCAGGTAGCCGCGCAGGTCGAAGAGATAGTTTTCGAGGTCGGTGACCATGAGTCCTCAGCGTTCTACGGGATCGCCCCAGGAGCCTTCGATGTACGGAAAGCGCGCCTCGAGATCGTCGGCCAGTTCGACGCCGAAGCCCGGGGCGTCGGGCAGAACCAGATGGCCGTCTTCGATCGGCGGTTTCTCGCGCAGGATCTTCCACTGCAGGGGACCCTGCTTCATGTTCAGCTCGACCAGGCGCGGATCGGGCAGCGCCGCGACCATGTGGGCGTTGGCCATCGTCATCAGGCCGTTGTGCCAGTTGTGCGGAATCAGGGGTATGCCGCCGTAGTCGAAGTAAGCCTTGCCGCCGACCTCCATGCAGAGGTCGATGCCGCAGACGCCGGCGTCGGGCTGGACGATGCCGAAGCCCCCCGCCTCCATGAACGGCTCGAACTGCTCCCAGGTGGTAAAAGGTTCGCCGCCGGTGATGGGGATGGAGACGGCCTCGTTTAGCCGGGCGTAGTCCGCGGGCACGCGTTCGACCGGCTCTTCGAACCAGGCCCAGCCCATCCCGTCGAGAACCTCGGCGATGGGCAGCGCCTCCTCCATCGAGAGGCGGCAGTTGCCGTCGAGGGCCAGGTCCATGCGCGCACCCACGGCCTCGTGAACCTGGCGCGCTATTTTCAGGAAGCGGTCGACAGTGACGCCCGACCAGGCCCAGTGGGTGCCGAGGCGCATCTTGTAGGCGGTGAAGCCCTCTTCGGCGTAGCCGATCGCCTCTTCGATCACGGACTCGGGGCGGTCGTCCCAGTCGTAGCGCACGCCCGAGGAGGCGTAGAGGCGGAGGCGGCGCAGGGGGTCCTGCCCGGGAGCGCAGAGCAGGTCGGCGGTCGGTTTGCCGGCGATCTTGCCGCGCAAATCCCACAGCGCGCAGTTGAGGCCGGCGTTGGCGATGTCGTTGGCGCGCACCGCTTCGTTGTGCGGTGTAAGGTCCTCGCCGCGAGGGTCGCGGCCGATGAGACCGGGCTTGAGTTCGTCGATGCGAGCGGCGATTTCGGGCGGCATTCCGTACGCGCAAGGCTCGGCGATTCCCTGCAAACCCTCGTCGGTCTCGATGATGCAGATCGAGCAGTCGGCCTTGGGCACGTGGAAGGTGGCGCTGTACCACTGGCGTTCCGGCTCGTGGGCGCGCGAGAGCGAGAGCGTGCGGATATCGGTGATTTTCATCGGGCTTCTGAGGCGGGATTTGATAGTGTATGCAGCGGGTTGAGTGGGTTGTACAAAGCCCATTATCGAGGGTACGGGCAAGCGGCCGGCAACGCTGGTTGGGCGACCTGTCCCGTGTAAAGGAGAACCATGACTTACAGGATGATCCAGGTGGGAACCGGCGGACGGGGCCGCGCCTGGTGCGAGCGCATACTGCCTCCCAACATGGAGGACGGGCTGATCGAGGTGGTCGCCGCGGTGGACACCAACCCGGACGTGCTGGTGAACGCCCAGACGTATCTCGGCCTGCCTCGCGAGAGGTGCTACACCGACCTTCGGCGAGCATTCGCCGAAAACGACTCCGACTTCTGCACGGTCGTCGTGCCGCCGGCTTTTCACGAGGACGTCGTCGACGCGGCCCTGGCACACGGCATGCACGTCCTGTCGGAGAAACCGATCGCCGACACGCTCCTTGCGTCCTGCCGCATCGCCGAAAAGGTGCGGCGGGCGGGAAAGAAGATGGGCGTCACCATGAGCCACCGCTTCGACCAGGACAAGACGACCCTCCGCCAGGCCCTCAGGTCGGGCCGCTGCGGCGCCGTCGACTACCTGGTCATGCGCTTCACCTGCGACATGCGCGAGCGCGGCGACTGGGGGGCGGCGTTTCGCAACGAGATGAAGGACCCGCTGATGATCGAAGGATCAGTCCATCACCTCGATATCCTCGCCGACATGGGTGGGGCCGACTGTCGCACCATCTACGCCCAGACATGGAATCCGGGGTGGGGCGTGTACGGCGGCGACTCGCAGGCGCTGGTGACGATGCAGCTCGACAACGGCGTCCGCGCCTTCTACGAGGGGGCGAAAACCAACGCCGTCGGGCTCAACGGCTGGGGGCACGAGTACCTGCGCGCCGAGTGCGAGTCGGCTACCCTGATCATGGACCACCGCGAGATAGAGCGGTTCGGCCACGACCGCGAGGCAGGTTCGGTTCACACCCGCCACGGCGCCGGAGAAGCCGTTCCCCTGTTGCAGCAGCGCAAGTGGAGGGACGCCTGGCTGGTGGAGCAGTTCGCGCAATGGCTCGACGGCGGGGAGCCGATGGAGACCCACGTCGAGGCCAACCTGCAGTCGGTGGCGATGATCTTCGCCGCCATCGAGAGCTGCCGGACCGGAGGCCCTGTCGATGTGCAGGGGTTCCTGTCCGCGGCGCGGGCCTATGCAGCGGAGGAGCTGTCTTAGTACTGCCGCGGAGCGCACAGGCTCGACCCGGCAGTTCGGGGGATTCCCCCGTCAGGGAAGTATTTCAGTTCGAAGACCGCGGCGGGTTCTCGCGACAGGTAGTGGCGCGGGCTTGTGCAGCGGAGGAGCTGTCTTAGTAGGGCCGCGGAGCGCAGGACTCAGCCGGCAACCCAGGATTTCCCCTATGGCCGGTTCAGTTCGAAGGCCGCGCCGGTATCCCGCGACAGGCAGCGGCGGGATCGCTGCGAACCGGGTCCGAGGGAAGGTTCGCAAGCACCCGGCCGTCACGGCTTCAGCTCACACTGGATCACCGTCAACGAGTGCGGCTCGCAGGAGACGGTGAGCGTACCATCTTCTTCGGACGAGATCTCCGCGCCGCGCGGAAGGATACGGTCGGGGGCCTCGAAGGAGTTCTCGTCGCCGGGATCCCCCGTCAGCGCGGTCGCGGCAGTGACCCGCGGGTGCCCGACGGCGCCGGCACGTACCGCTGTCCGGACAGGGCGCTCCTCCTTGTTGAGCAGGGATACTGTCAGCTTGCCGCCGTCGACCGAGGCTACGGCATCGATCCGGTCACCTGCGGTTTCCACGCCCACACTCTCCGCGTTCCTGTGCGCGGCCAGCATCGACATGGCGTGGTATTGCGGGGTGCGCAGGAGCTCCCCGCCGCTGGTTTTGAGCAGAGGCGCCCAGGTGTTGGTCGGATACAGGTAGGTCGCCATCTTCACGCGATCGGCATGCCGCATCCACCAGTGCATGCGCTCGGCGACCTTGAGCCCGCCGTCGAGCCGGGCCTCGTTTTCGTATGTCAGATTGGCGCGGCCCTGGTGCAGGACGATCTCGAAAACCGACATGGTGTCGCGCCATTCCTGCGGCCATCCGCAGGTGAACCGCGTCTGTCCCTCCCATTCCTCGACACACAGCTCGAGACCGCCGTCGAAGTGCTCGTCGATCATGGCGATCGTATCGCGCAGGTCCTGCTCCTTGGGGTATTTGAGACCCAGCATGTGCAGCTTGCCCCCGGGTTCGATATCCATTCCCTGTTCCGACGCCGAGGCGACGTCGTTGCTGATGACGCCCCCCGCTTTCGAAAGCGTCGAGAACCGCTTCAGGAAACGCTCGTTCCAGTCGGCATTCCAGCCCTCGGCGACGATGCGGGAGGCCGGGTCGACCTGGCGCATGAAGAACGTCCACCTGAACACCAGCTCGGCGTACCCTTCGGGGGACCAGGCGTCGGCGGTTTCGTTTCCGATGATCCACGAGCGCACTCCCAGGGGTTCCGGTTCGCCGTTGGCGCGCCGTTCCGCGGTGAGGTAGGTGTCGCCGTCGTGGTTGCAGTACTGCATCCACTCGAGCGCTTCGTGCAGCGTGCCGCTGATCGGGTTGAGCTTTATGGAGGGTGCGGCTCCCACCTTCCTGCACAGCCGGACGAACTCGTGGGTGCCGAACTCGTTGGTCTCTTCGCCGCCGAAGAAGAAATTCCACGTCCGTGTCCTGTCCGGGCTTACGCCGTCCCGCCAGCGGTAGTAGTCGGCGGGGGTGCCGCCGGGGAAACGGATCGCGCCGATCCCGAGCTCGCGCAGGGCGGCAATGGTGTCGAGCCGCAGTCCCTCGTCGTTCGGAATCGACGGGTCTTCTCCTACCCAGATGCCGTCGAGGAGGGCTCCGTAGTTCTCGATCAGGCATCCGAACAGCTCGGGTGCTATGGTGCCGGTTCGCCGGTCTGTCAGGGTGATGTCAGCTCGATCTTCCAAAACTGTTCTCCCTGTTCTCAAAGCAATTCAATGCGGGGACAAATTGATGAATGAATCCAAGAATAGCGCCATTGATCCACGACGCCTCAAAATGGCGTCCGACCCGTACCGTCCGGCATACCATTTTCTGGCACCGGTCAACTGGATGAACGATCCGAACGGAACCCTCTTCTGGAAAGGCAGGTACCACATCTTTTACCAGTACAATCCAAATGGGGCTTTCCACGGGACCATACATTGGGGCCACGCCTCCAGTGAGGATCTGGTTCACTGGACCGACCACCCGATTGCGCTGCCTCCCGGTCCGGAGGGGGCAGACCGGGACCAGTGCTACAGCGGTGCGGCGTTCATCAACAAGGAGGGAGTGCCCACGTTCATCTATCACGGCTTGCCGGACGGCATCTGTCTCGCCACGAGCGACGACGATTTGCTTGTCCATTGGGTGAAGCATCCGGCGAACCCGGTCATACCCAATCCGCAGGCCGGGGATGAATACCGGATCGGCGGCGCCCCGTGCGCCTGGGTCGAAGGGGATACCTGCTACGCGCTGACCGGAAACAGCGGCGACGCTCCTCCGGACGCGGCGTACTTATTTGCCTCGAAGGACCTCGCTCACTGGGAGTATCTGCATTCCTTCTACGAGGGAGGCCGTTTCACCGAGTGGGGGGAGGATTGCGGCTGTCCCGACTTCTTCGGTCTGGGGGACAAGCATGTGCTGTCCTTCACCAGTCACCCGCGCGGGGCGCAATTCTACATCGGAACCTACGCCGACCGCAGGTTCACTCCTGAACGTCACAAACGATTGGCCCTCGGCGAGACAGGCCGCCCCGGTGTCTACAACGAGGGTCTGACGCTGCTGGACGACAAGGGCCGGCGCATTCTGTTCGGGCGCCTGCACGAAGGGCGCTACAGTTACGTCCAACGCGCCTCCGGCTGGGCGGGGATATTCGCCCTCCCGATGGTGCTGTCGTTGTCCGACGACGGCGATCTGCTCATGGAACCGGTCCCGGAACTGGAGGCGTTGCGCGGTGAGCACACGCACTTTTCCGACATCCAGTTGAACGCGGAGGAAGATTGCCGGCTTGATGGAATCGGTGGAAACCGGCTGGAAATCCGAGCGTTGCTCGAATGGGAGAGCGCCGAGGAATTCGGTCTGAAAGTCTGCTGTTCTCCCGGCGGCGAAGAGCAAACCCTGATTCGTTTAAACCTCAATCCATGGTCTGCCAACCGTGCGCCGCAAGAGATCAGGCCGCTCAGGGAGTTGATTCTGGACGTAAGCCGCTCCAGCATCAGTCCGGAGGTGAGCAATCGCGAATCACAGCGGTGCGCATTCGACCACCCTTACGGCAAGCCGATGGAACTGCGGGTGTTCGTGGACCGGAGCGTGGTGGAGGTCTTCGCCGATGACCGCCATTATCTGGCGAAGCGCATATATCCCGCCCGCCCGGACAGTCTCGGCGTACAGCTTTTTGCGCGAGGGGAAAGGCGAGTGTGCGTTCCCTGGACGTATGGAAGATGGGGGCAATCTGGCCCATTGAATAGCATCGTTTTGCATTGGAACGGGTTTCCCGGGGCAATCCGTGCAGGTCGCCGCTCCCGGGCCATCTCCACCCAAAACGGAAGAATCCCGGAACACCGGGAGCGGCGGGTTGGGAAATGACCACGGACGTGTCCCGCCAGTACAAGGATTCCAGGAACCTGAGGGCGCGCCTCAGCCTCCACGTCCGATTCAGCACCAACAAGCTCGACTGGCCGAGGTGGGTCTTCGAGCGCCTCGGCCTGAAAGCGGACAGCCGTGTTCTGGAGTTGGGGTGCGGGACCGGGGAGCTCTGGAAGCGCAATCTGCCGGATGTGCCGCCGGGATGCGAGGTCGTGCTGTCGGACCTGTCCCCCGGCATGGCGACCGAGGCGCGTGACAGACTGGCGGCGGACCCGCGGTTCATGACCTGCGTGTGCGACGCGCAGGCACTGCCGTTCCCGGAAGAGACCCTCGACCTGGTTGTGGCCAACCACATGCTCTACCACGTTGCGGACCGCCGGCGCGGGCTGGGAGAGATATGGAGGGTGCTGAAACCGGGAGGCAGGTTGATGGCGGCCACTAACGGCCTGTCCCACATGCGGGAGCTGTTTCAAATGCTGGACCGGGTGAGTCCCGGCACCAAAAGCAGGCTCGTCGCAGTCGAGGGAAGGTTCAGCCTGCAGAACGGCGCCGACCTGCTCGGGGAGTGGTTCACCGAGGTTGCCATGACGCCGCGGGACGACTCCCTGGAGGTAACGGAGGCCGGGCCGGTGGTCGCTTACGGGCTGTCGACCGACCGCGACCTGTCGGGAGACAGGGCATCCAGGTTGGCGGAGCTCGTGGAGGATGAGATAGCCAGGAACGGCCGGTTTGCCATCACCAAGGAGACCGGCCTGTTCGAGGCGCGGAAGCAGCGGGGGTAGAAGGTGAGCGGGAAACCATCGGGAAATCAGGGGATTCCCCTTCAAATCTCGGTGTCACCGTCACCCCAGCGCTCGCGCATCTGGAAGAGCGTGAAGGACGCGGTCCAGGCGATCAGCACGACCTCCAGCACCACCAGGAGCTGGCCGCCGCGCCGGGGCACGACGTCGCCGAAGCCGAGGGAGGTGAAGACCGACCCGGAGAAGTAGACGATGTCGAGAATGGTCGGAGAGGGGATGGTCAGCTCCACGGCCCCGGCGCGAATCAGCACGAGCCATCCGAGCGCGAAGAGCAGGGGAGAATGACCGCGGCGATGGTGGTCACGGGGGGGAGGGCCTTTCGTGGCCTCCCTCGAGGCGGCCCCGGAGATCGGGAATGATCACTGCGGGAATCGGTGCCGTTGGCAATGGCCCGGCGCCGAACACGCCCAGGGCGAGGGCGCCCTTGCCGAGGGGGGTCAGGAAGCCCCGCCGCGTGACCCGGTCGAACTGCTCCAGCTCTACCTGCCCCGCCCCGCTTGCAGTCAGGATGCCGCGATAGTCGGCCCACGTTCGGGCGGGTTCCGCACCGTCGGGAAGCAGGTTGTCACTGTTCGTGTCGAGGTCGCGCATCGAATCTCCAGCCGAACCGGCGGATGCCGGTGATGTATCGATTGATAAAAATCAATTTTCGAAGGTAGGCAGCGAGGTCGGCGGGATAATCCCTGCCCGTTGGTCATTTCGATGTCAGGCCCGCGCCGTCATAATGGGTTGATGATAGCCGGACTGCTCAGGTGCATGCCAAGCGATTCCTGTAAATCCGGCCGACCCCAGGGCCGAAGCAAGCTCCTGGCGCCTTACTGCCCTGTAACCAGTCCTGATCTCCTTCACTCGCCATCCACCCGAGGCCTGACCCAATATGAAAAGCCGCAACAGATAGGTGTCCGAGTCCTCGGACCAGTCCCAGATCTGAAAGGTTATGGTTTCTTCCCCCGGTGCACCGCTGAGAATCGGAGCCATTGAGGACGGCCTCTCGAGGAGCAGCCGGTCGTAATCGCGAATGCTGGCAATGAACAGGCCATTGTCAGTAAGGAGGTTCCGGATGTTTCGGAGAGCGAGAGTCAGGTCTTCGTCAGTCAATAGATGCGGCAGGGAATTGTCACAGCTGATCACAACATCGAACCCCTGGCCGAATGCGCTTTCCAACTCGCGAACATCCGCAACGGCGAATCGAATGTTCGGGTCCCGCCTGGCTGCTTCCGATTGCGCCCTCGCGACCGCCTTGGGACTGAGGTCGGAGGCGAAAACTTCGTACCCTCGCTGTGCCAGGCCGATTGCCTGGGTTCCTGTTCCGCATGAACAGTCCAGGACAACCGGTCCGCTCGCTGAAGACTCGCGTCTGATCAACTGATCCAGCGCGGACGACTGCCGTTCGATTGCCGCTTCCCAGTCTGCATACACGTGATGGTATTCCGCAGCCAGATCATCGTAAAACTGTTTAACGGATTCGCTCAATTGCATGGCCCTCGGTTAGCGTCCGTACCGATTCAGCGATAGCCCAAACCTGTTGTCGTGATTTCTGGCCCGGCTGCAGTCGGAAACAGGTGGTGACGTGGATCAGGAAGACGCGGCGGGAGTGCAGCCCGTCAGTCTCACTGAAGGAACTGCCTGATATGGCCGGCGATCTCGTGCTCCTGCTCCAGGCTGAATTTGACGTCGCGGCCAGGCCTCGTCGGCGTCTTTCCCTCGAGCACGGCGATATGGGGTGGGCCGTTTCCCCAGTCGCTGCCGGACCTGCGGCGCGGAACAACGTGCATATGGAAGTGGGGCACGCTCTGGCCGGCGACAACACCGTTGTTCTGGATCAGGTTGAGTCCGTCGGGCTCGTAAGCCCGGACCAGGGCATCGGCGGTCCTGCGGACAGCATGGATAACCGCCTCGGCCTCTGCGTCCATCAGGTCGAACAGGGTGGGAGCGTGACGCCTGGGGAGGACGTAGACCTGCCCGAGCTCGAACTGGGCCCAGTTCACCAGGGTCAGCGTCAGCTCGGTCTCTTCGACGACACCCTTGTCCGCGCGTCCTTCGATGACCTGGCACAGGTAGCAGGGGTCGCCGGGAACAGGGGTCTTTCCGCGGTCCGCACCCCCGGGTCCGCGGGGGACATCTATCGGCATAGCGCACCTCCATCCATCCGTTTTCCAAACAGGGAATCGGCTCCGTTACCAGGCCTTGGCATCTGGGGTCTGGGGGAAGTCGCCCCGGTCCAGCAAGAGCCCGGGTGCAACGGAATCACTCTGCAAAATAAGGACCCCGCGATGAAACCGGACCCTGCACCCGTATCTTTCAACCGGAAGCGCACGGACTGTCGGCATGAAGCGATGGACTGTGGAAAGATGGGGGCATTGCGAATCCCTCCGTTCCAGAGCCCGGATTAGCGCTGCGTCAGTCTTTCAGCCAATAACCAGAACCTTTCGCTGCAAACGCCCAGGAAACTCCATGGCCAAACGCAAGAGCAGGTCCGGGTCGCGTGACGTGACCCGCGGGGGAGACGTTCCCCGCACCTTCGAGTCGAGGACCGGGGCCTTCAACTACAAGCGCCTCGAGTCGATGGTGCCCATGCGCGACGGCGTGAAACTGTTCACGCTGATCCTGATTCCGGAGGGCGCGGCGGGGAAGATGCCGGTCGTGCTGACGCGGACCCCCTACAACGCCAAGAACCGCGCCTCGCGCAGCCACAGCCCCGACATTGCCATGGTCCTGCCCGCCGCCGACGAGGCCCTCGTGCGCGACGGTTACATCCGCGTCTACCAGGACGTGCGCGGCCGCTTCGGCTCCAGGGGCCGATACACCATGACCATGCCGGTGCGCGGACCCTTCAACGAGAGCGGGATCGACCAGGTCACCGACGCCTGGGACACCGTCGAGTGGCTGGTGGAGAACGTCGAGGGGAACAACGGCCGCGTCGGCATCACCGGCGCTTCCTACGACGGCCTGCTCACCCTGATGGCGCTCCTCGACCCGCACCCGGCGCTGAAGGCCGCGGTCCCCGTCAACGCCATGGTCGACTCCTGGCTCGGGGACGACTTCTACCGGCACGGGGCCTTTCGCACCGTCATGCTGCAGTACGTATACCGGCAGACCTCGTCCCGCGAGGCCAGCCGCTCCGTCCCATGGGGCTGCTACGACAACTACCAGGCCGTGCTCGAGGCCGGTTCCATCGGCGAGCTGGGGCGCCGCTACGGGGCCGACCGGCTGCCGGCCTGGAAGCGCCTCCTGGCGCATCCTGCCTACGACGACTACTGGAAGGACCAGGCCCTGCAGGAGCAGCTGGCCCGGGCGCCACGGCGGGTCCCCGTGCTCACCGTGCACAGCCTGTTCGACGCCGAGGACCTCTACGGCCCCGTGCTCAGCCACGAGGCCATGGCCCGCAGCGACCGCAGGGGCACGCGCACGCACCTGGCAATCGGGCCCTGGGCCCACGGACAGATGAGCAAGGAAGGATCGGAGCTCGGGAGCCTGAAGTGGGGGGAGGACACCTCCCTGCGCTTCCGCCGCGAGATGCTCAAGCCCTTCTGGGACCACCACCTCAAGAGAAGGAGGCCGGCCGAGCCGCTGCCGCGGGTGCTCGCCTTCGAGACCGGCGCCAACCGCTGGCGGCAGTACTCGAGCTGGCCGCCGGTGAAGGAGACGGAATCCCGCCGGCTCTACCTGCAGCCTGAGGGGGACCTCTCCTTCAAGGCCCCCCGGGCCGGGGACAGCCGCACCGAGTACGTCTCGGACCCGGCCAAGCCGGTGCCCTACCGGGTGCGCCCGATCCCCACGGCTTTCGGCGGGGAGTCGACCTGGTCCCGGTGGCTGGTCGACGATCAGCGGCCCTTCTCCGACCGCACCGACGTGCTCGTCTTCGCCGGCGCGCGCCTGCGGGAGCCCCTCACCCTGAGCGGCGAGCCGTCGGCGACGCTCTTCGCCTCGACCACCGGCACCGACGCCGACTGGGTCGTCAAGCTCATCGACCTCTACCCCGACGAGGTCCCGGCAGAGCCGGCAATGGGCGGCTACCAGCTGATGATCTCCGGCGACATCCTGCGCGGCCGCTACCGCGAGAGCTTCGAGAAGGCGGGGCCGATCCCGCCCGGGCAGGTGCTGCCCTACCGCATAACCATGCCCCACGTGAACCACACCTTCCTGCCCGGGCACCGCATCCTCGTGCAGGTGCAGAGCTCGTGGTTCCCGGTCTACGACCGCAACCCGCAGACCTTCGTGGAGGAGATCGCCTGGGCACGGCCGGGGGACTTCCGCAAGGCGACCCACGCCATCCACCACGACCGCGGGGCGGCCAGCTTCGTCGAGCTTCCCGTGAGGAAAGACTGATCCTTCTCTTTTAACCCGGTTGGAGGATGGAAGGCGGCAGGCAACGCGAGCGGTCGGGTACATCCTGTACAGAATAGTCCGGCAACATGGTGTACAGTTTCCGGCGAGCGGCTTTACCCAAAGCGTCGGTGATGGTGAGCTGTCGTTCGTCCATGCGACCCAGTCTGAGGGGACCGAACCACACCTCCCAGACCCCGTCGTCAATGGGTTCCAAGCCGATGGGTTGTTGACGCAAGGCGTTACTGACGGCTACTCGATGGGTCTTCCATCGGATGCCTCCGTTAGTACTGACCCGCCGAACTTCCCAGTGCGCAGGGTAGTGTAGGGGCGGCAGCTTTCTGGGAAAAGGACGTGGCGAAGGCTGGTAGAACTCGACCGGAGGTCTTTGTCCCAAGGCCTCGTGGGGTCGTTCCTGGTTGTATTCGTGACGGAAGCGGGTAAAGCGGTATTGCTGTCCGAAGCGGGACGCGGCGGGGGGAATCGTCGCCTCCCGCTTGAGCGTGCCATGCATGCGTTCGTGGCGCCCATTCTGCGGCGGGCAGCCGGGCTGGATGCGCTCGGGCAAGATGCCGAGCCGGATCCACCAGACCGACAGTTGGGAGAGCCGTCCCAGCGCCTGGGAGGAGGCGAAGGGGGCGCCGTTGTCGGTGCGGAGGATGCGGGGCAGGCCGTAGGTGCGGAAGAGCCGGTGGAAGACCGGCCGGCTCAGTTGCCCCTGGGGCGCGTCGAGGGCTTGGCACCCCAGCAGGAAGCGGCTGTAGCCGTCGCGACGGTCAGCGGGTAGCAGTAGCGGCCATCCAGGGTCTTGAACTGCCCCTTGAAGTCGGCGGTCCAGACGTGATTGGGCGCGCTCAGGGGGGTCTGGGGTGGCCCCGCAGAGCCCGGCCGGCGCCGCGTCCGCGGCGTCGGCACCAGGCCATGGCGTTTGAGGATGTCGCAGACGGTGTGCGTGCCGGCCAGGGGCGATGCGGCTGCGATCGCCAGAGGAGAGCCAGCAGCTTCTTGGCCCCCCACGTCGGGTGTGTGCGGCGCGCCCGAGAATCGCCTCTACGAGGTCGGAAGACGTAGCGTGCGGGCAACGGACCGGTCTACGCGACTGCGCCATCAAGCCGGCAGCGCCTGTGTCGACATACCGCTGCACCCACTTGTAGCCGGTGGGACGGCTGATGCCGTAGCGACGGCACAGCTCGGAAAAGGGGAAGTAGTCCTCGAGGTAATCGGCGATGAAATGCATTCGTTGGTCCATGGCTGAGGTTTCGTTCCAGGGCATGTGGGCACCTCCTTGAGGTGCCCAAAGGTGGGCGAAACTGTACGTGCTCGTGGCCATCGTGAAGAAGCAGCTGCAAGTCGACCGCAGTCTCTCCGAAATCCTGCAAATTCTCACCGTTTCGCTTTTCGAGAAAGTCGATATTTTACAGGTACTTACAGAAGCCCATCTCCAAAACGATCAGAGCATCCTTGTAACCAATTGAATTTATTCGACTTATGACGGGACACTACTGTCCTCACCTATCTCAGGATGGCCTGTCACGCCGCCGTGTGTCAGCAGCCGGCGCCCTCGCTGTCGCCTTCAACCCACTCCGCCATTCGTTAAATTCAACCTGGGACCATTCCGCCCCCGGCCCCAAGCTGCCAAGGAACTGAAGGGTTACATCCAAATTTCGGTAGTGCTGAACTCGATATGGTCCTCGCCCCACACCCTTTGACACGAGCATCCTATAGATTCAGGCCGTGCGCTACCGCATCTGACCGGCAGGTCGCGGTCAGTTTGCTTCTCGGCTGCCGTAAAGCCGAAACAGCGGACAGGTTTCTTCCCTTTCATCTGTCGCGGGCCCTCACACCGGGATCATATCTGGCGCCGGCGGAACTGGACATAGAGCGCGACAGCCGCATCTGGTTGGACGCATGTGATCGCCCTACCGCGGTGGCCTTTGTCGCTCTGTCCAAATGGGGCCTGTTGTTCTACGTCCATCCCCATCGGGAAGAAAAACCCCTGTATGACGACATAATCGCCTGGGCCAGCGCCCGGGCTGCAGAAATCGCTCATGAAAGAGGCGAACGGGTCACCCTCGCGTGCACGAAAATCCGCCGCGATAACCCGGATCTCGGCAAGCTCCTGGAGACGTCTGGCTTCGAGAGGACAAATCCGCCCACTCTCCGCATGATCCGGCCCCTCGATGAGGCGATTCCCTCTGCACCAATCCCGCCGGGGTACTTTATCGTGCACGGACCACATGATCCAGAGACGTATGCTGGAATGGCGAACGACGTCTCGGGAAGCAACTCCATGACCGCTGAAAATTACCGCAGCCGCACACTGGCAACAGAATATGTCAGAGAGTTCGACCTTGCCGCCGTACACGATGATGGATCTTATGCGGCGTACTGTTGGTGCGCTTTCGACAAGACGGAGCCGAAGTGGAACGGTCTCAAGGAAGGGTGGACCGACCCGATTGGGACCCGAGAAGAGCACCGACGGAAGGGCCTGGCAAGGGCTCTCATCGTCGAGGCACTGCATCGACTGAAACGACACGGGAATGACGCGGCAATTCTGTCGACCGATAGCGGCAATGCAGCCGCCGTATCGCTCTACGAGTCGCTGGGGTACCGCGAGCTCTACAAACTGGACTCGTATGTCAAGAACTTCAGGCCGTGATATGGTGCTACGCAGCCGCTGTCCAATAGCAACGACAACGTCGCGGAGATTGTCGCTGCGGTCACTCACACCTCACACCTTGAACTGTGGCAGGTACTTTCTGTTCTTGCAAAAGATCTCCGTCACCATTGTGCGGATCGCTAGGAGACAGGACAACATCGTCTCGGAGCCCGAGCTGCGTGAGCTGGCGAATGGCACGCCGAACTTGTCCGCGAACGCCAGTTCGAAGCGCCCGAGCATATCGGCAGACGCCCGGTTACCGAAGCCATCCTCCAGGACCTCATTCATATAGCGCCTTCCGCCTCCCCGACCCGGTTTGGGGGCAGGTGTGGGAAGATCTCGGCATCCAATTAGACCGGATCCATTGTAACAAGAAAGCTCATCTTGGTTTGAACTCCTGTCGCCCTGTTAATTCGATTCTTCGCGCATGAAGCGCTTGTCCCACCAGCTGCGGTCGCCGTTCGGGGTAAGCGACCTTGCCTCACTGTTGGGAGGGTAATATTATCTCCGTAACGACTCCTCTAATGCTGAAATTTGGCTCCTCTGGAGAATCTGTGGGTGAGGAGGGGACGCTGCGGCGATGGGCATAGAGGAGGCCAAGGTAGCACAGGCGCATCATCCCCGGTATGTTGGGACAGTCCACCAAGACCGATCCCAACTACCTGTGGAGGGAATGATGCGCCTGATCACGGTACTCAACCGGTGCACGACGTTCAAGCGGTTTGTGTTTGAGGGCAGTCATTTTGACCGGCACGGAAGGGTGATGGTGCGGATCAGACCACGGAAAAATTCCCGGGGCGCGTGCCGCGGCTGCGGTCACTTGGCCCCCACCTATGACACGGCCACCGAAGCCCGGCTGTTCGAGTTTGTTCCCCTCTGGGGTTTCCCGGTCTTTCTGGTGTATGGCATGCGCCGGGTTGCCTGCAAAGCCTGCGGCCGGGTGGTCGTCGAGAAGGTCCCCTGGAGCACGGGCAAGCACCACCTGACCGACCTCTACCGCTGCTTCCTGGCCCAGTGGGCCAAAAAGCTGTCGTGGCTCGAGGTGGCGCGTTCCTTCCGGACCCGTTGGGACAAGGTACCACTCCGTCCAGTATGTGGTGGACTATGGGCTCGCTCATCGCCGCCTCGACCAGGTCACGGCCCTCGGCGTGGATGAAATCCAGTATCGTAAGGGGCATCATTATCTGACGTTGCTGTATCAGATCGACCCCCACCGCCGCCGCCTGTTGTGGATGGGCGAGAAGCGGACGAAGAAGGCCTTGAACGACGGCTTTACCGAACGGGAGCAAGAGCACCGGCGCAAGCAGGAAGCGGCCGGCGAGCAGGAGCCGACCCGTTTCCTCGACCAGATTACCGTCATCTGCTCTGATATCTGGAAAGCCTACCTCAACGTTATCAGCAAGCGGCTCCCCAGCGCGGTACCTATTCTCGACCGCTTTCACATCATGCAGCACTTCAGCAAGGCTCTCGACAACGTCCGTGCCGAAGAGGCCCGCAGACTCAAAGAACAGGGCCAGGATCCGGTCCTGAGCAAGAGCCGCTGGTGCTTCCTGAAGCGCAAGGAGAACCTCAGCGACCCCCAGGGCTTGAAGCTGTCCGAGCTATTGAAGATGAACCTGCGGACGGTCAAAGCCTACCTGCTCAAGGAGGACTTCCAGCGCTTCTGGAACTACACCTACCCCGCGTGGGCAGAGAAGTTTCTCCAGCGCTGGTGTTGTCCGTACGATGAGAAGCAACATCGAACCGATGAAAGACATCGCCAGGATGCTGCGGCGTCATCAAGAGCTCATCCTCAATTGGTTCAGGGCCAGGAAGCAGCAACAACGGCATGGTCGAGGGCTTGAACCTGAAATGGAATCTGACGGTGAGAAAAGCATTCGGATTCCGCACCTTCAAGGCACTCCAAATCGCTTCATTTCATCAGCTTGGCGATTTACCCGAGCCACAATTCACCCACCAATTCTACTGACGAGCCTGAAATTTTAATTCGCTGGTGGCGGCCAATCCCGGGCATCGGAAGGCAGAGAATGAGGTGGGGACTCGGATTCGGCCTACTGGCCCTGGGGACCCGCCTGGTCCACATCTGGCAGACGAGCAGGGGACCAGGCGTGGAAGCGGAGATGCTGGCGAGCGGGGGCTATGCGAGTCAGGTCGTCGAATTCGGAGGGTCGCCTGGGCCGGTGGGAATGGCAGCGAGCGGGGATTCAGTATTGTACCCGCTGCTTCTGGCCGGCTTATTCAAGCTTTTCAGCGACGGCCACACCGCAGCCCGACTCGTGCAGGCCTTGCTGGGCGCCGCCAGCTGTGTCCTGATCTGGCATATAGGCCGAACTGTATTCTCCAACCGAGTCGCAATCATCGCGGCATTCGCTGCGGCTCTGTACGGCCCGTTCATTTACTTCGACACGGAGTTGCTGCCAGCCGCCCTGACCGTCTTTCTGGGAATGCTCGCCCTGTGGCTCCTGTCGGGCGTCAACGACGGCGTTAAGAACGCCGCCGCTGTTGGAAAGGACTGGGTGCGATTCGGGTTGGCCGGGTTAGTCCTCGGGTTGGCGATCGCGGCGGATACTCGCAATTGGGTCTTCGCGGTAGTCGCTATCGCGTGGATGTGGATGAACAAAGGCAAAGGAGCGGGGCACGGTGCACGGTTGATGGGCGTGGGCTGCGGTGTCGTGCTCCTGGCAGCAGCGGCCGGGGTGGGTTGGCAGGCCCTGATGCCGTCACCGTGGGTCGGATCGGAGGGCGTCTCGCCCCTCACGGAGCTCAGCCACCGATTCTATCGCTTCTGGCACGGTACTGAGTTCACGGAGACGCTCGATCCGTATCAGGCGCGCGGCAGTTCCGCGTTGTTGGCAGTGTCGATGTGGGTTCGAGGCGTGGCCTTTCCCTTCGGCATCGTAGCTCCACTGGCAGTGCTGGGAGTAATCATCACCCTGCGCTCGTCCCAGCGCGGTCAACCGGTCACCCTGCTTCTCCTGTTCGTCGCGAGCTGGATGGCGGGAGCTCTGTGGATCGGGGTGTCCGGAAACTCACGTCTGCCTGCCGTGGCGATGCTGCTCCTGTTCGCGGCAGTCAGTCTGAGCGCACTCACTCGACTGCGGTTCGACAGGCAGGGAGTGGCTGTGGGGTGCCTCATCGCCGTACTGCTGGCAGTCGTCAACTGGGATGCGAAGGAGTTGGGGGCGCAAGCGGTAGTCCGGCACCACCGCGTACTGGGAAAAGGCTACCAGAACTTGGGCATGAGGGCCAACGCAATTCGCGAATACGAGCGCGCCGTCGAGTCGGGACCGGCATCTAACGAGACGTACTTCACCCTAGTATCGCTTTACGAGCAGGTGGAGAACTACGAGAAATCCATTGGACTATTACAGAGACTCACATCTCGGGAACCGGATCTGCGCTCCGCGCACAGGGCGCTCGCCCATCACTTCATGCGGGCGGAGCGACCGCGAGCGGCGGCCAGGACCTATGAACAGCTGCTCGCGGCAGGTGGCGAGGAAGAGGATGAGCGAAGGGATTTGCTGACCCGACTGGGAGAAGCGCGCTTTTTCTCGGGTGACGTGCGGGGCGCCATAGACGCCTACCGGCAGGCTCTGCAGATGCAACCCCGCAACAGCAGCGTGCGGTTCCAACTGGCGCAGATGTACGATATCCAGGGACTGGACGATGCTGCCCAGGAGGAATACGAACTGCTCCTGACTGACTCGACGTGGTACGTAGAGTCGAGGTGGCGGCTGGCCCGGATTCTGAAGGAACAGGGTCGGCTCGACGATGCGGAGGATTTACTGCGAGAGGCCATCGCCATGGATACGGAATCAGATCCCGTCAGGTGGCAGCTGGGAGCCGTTTTGTACCGCATGGGCCGACACGAGGAGGCGCTCGCCTACGTCGAGCCGCTGCGCGAAATCGAGTTGATCGGGCCGCGCGTGCACCTGTTCCTCAGCAAATTGTACGGCGAGCTGGGCCGGGAAGATGAGGCGAGGAGAGCCCTCGCCACGTACCATAGGCAGAAGCGCAGGGGAGAGATTGAAGAGCGCATCCAGTTCGAGATCGGCAGTATCTTAGAGTAGGTGTCATCGGGCCAGCCGGTGTGAGTTGACCACGCCGAGGCCGCTATCTTGTGATAAATGAGTGCAACCGTACTTGTCACCGACGCCACAGGCACTGGGGGCCGCTACCTGCTTCCATTCTCGCTGACCGCCGTGGCCGTTTCCCCGTTCGGGTGATGGTTCGCAATGTCGAACGTGCGCGCCGCCTGTTCACCGACCTCGATCTGAACTCGTTGTGGGCGACTTTTCGCAGCCTGCTTCGCCCGCCGATGCTGCCAGGGACTGCGAGCGGATCTTCCTCCTGACGACAGATCACCCGCGCCAGATCGAATTCGAGAAGAGTACTGTATAGAACAACCGGCTGCGTCTGCAACCTTGTCGAGCCAATCAGCCGCTGCCCTGGATTCGCATTCACGTCCTCCAAATGCGATGTCACCTGTAAAAATGATGCCTGCGGAATGGCCGGACTCCAAAGTTTTTACAACTCATCTCACTCCTCGATAAGACGGTCCTTGACGTCCTGGTGGATTCGGATCCTTCCGCCCCTTTCTTGCCCGAAGTGAATGTCCGATAAATGAACGAAGCCAATGCTCCTCCACACATTCCTTCCTGCCTTGATGCATGCATTTCCATATCGCGGAAATGTCCTTGATCTGAGGAAAACATGCGATTGTATCCTAACTAACCTAATCGAAAAAACAACACAGTGTCCGCGATGACCGCCTGCGTTTGCCTCCTAGTGGCACCTCCCAGGTAAGGGCGGAATAGCGTGCTGAGGTCGCTTGGGTCCCAGATCGAGCTTTCCCAATTTCTGGGCCCTGTACATTTTAGAGCCTTGCGTCGCGGATCACCGTTTGCACGGCCTCGAGGTGGGTCGGCAGGGCCCTGACACTCTAATCCTTGTCCTGCTGGACGGTCTCCGCGCTCAACCCACTATCGACCTCTCTGATCCGGGACAGACTGGCCGAAGCGTTGTCGGTGGCCTCGTAACGCTGTATCTGCTGCTCCTTAGGCCGATTCGCTCAGCGAGGGTACGGTCCAGGTACATGGTTTTACAGATCAGTCCAGGTACATGGTTTACAGTTTCGCCCACCTTTGGGCACCTCAAGGAGGTGCTCACATGCCCTGGAACGAAACCTCAGCCATGGACCAACGAATGCATTTCATCGCCGATTACCTCGAGGACTACTTCCCCTTTTCCGAGCTGTGCCGTCGCTACGGCATCAGCCGTCCCACCGGCTACAAGTGGGTGCAGCGGTATGTCGACACAGGCGCTGCCGGCTTGATGGCGCAGTCGCGTAGACCGGTCCGTTGCCCGCACGCTACGTCTTCCGACCTCGTAGAGGCGATTCTCGGGCGCGCCGCACACACCCGACGTGGGGGGCCAAGAAGCTGCTGGCTCTCCTCTGGCGATCGCAGCCGCATCGCCCCTGGCCGGCACGCACACCGTCTGCGACATCCTCAAACGCCATGGCCTGGTGCCGACGCCGCGGACGCGGCGCCGGCCGGGCTCTGCGGGGCCACCCCAGACCCCCCTGAGCGCGCCCAATCACGTCTGGACCGCCGACTTCAAGGGGCAGTTCAAGACCCTGGATGGCCGCTACTGCTACCCGCTGACCGTCGCGACGGCTACAGCCGCTTCCTGCTGGGGTGCCAAGCCCTCGACGCGCCCCAGGGGCAACTGAGCCGGCCGGTCTTCCACCGGCTCTTCCGCACCTACGGCCTGCCCCGCATCCTCCGCACCGACAACGGCGCCCCCTTCGCCTCCTCCCAGGCGCTGGGACGGCTCTCCCAACTGTCGGTCTGGTGGATCCGGCTCGGCATCTTGCCCGAGCGCATCCAGCCCGGCTGCCCGCAGCAGAATGGGCGCCACGAACGCATGCATGGCACGCTCAAGCGGGAGGCGACGATTCCCCCCGCCGCGTCCCGCTTCGGACAGCAATACCGCTTTACCCGCTTCCGTCACGAATACAACCAGGAACGACCCCACGAGGCCTTGGGACAAAGACCTCCGGTCGAGTTCTACCAGCCTTCGCCACGTCCTTTTCCCAGAAAGCTGCCGCCCCTACACTTGGGCTTACCCCGATTTCACGGACAGTTTTGCGTTTGGATCTACACTCTCTGATTGGTGATATCTCTCGTAGTTGACGGGAGACCGTTGTCCCAGGGCGGAATGCCGCCGCTGGCGATTGTACCCGCCTTCCAGGTACTCGAAAACAGCTAGCCGGGCCTCGGCATGAGTAGCAAACCGATGACGATCCAACAACTCCCTTTCCAGCGTGGCGAAAAAGCTTTCGCACAGGGCATTGTCGTAGCAGTCACCGACCGATCCCATCGACGGGCGCACCCCGGCCTGGCGACAGCGTTGCCCGAAGGCCAGGGCCGTATACTGACTGCCGTGATCGGAGTGGTGGATTACCGAGTGGGGGCGACGCCGGTACAGGGCCATGTCAAGGGCGTCGAGCACCAGCTGCGTACGCAGATGGCTCGCCATGGCCCAGCCCACCACCCGGCGGCTCCAGGCGTCGACCACCACGCTCAGATACAAAAAACCCGAAGCGGTGGGCAGGTAGGTGATGTCGGCAACCCACAGCAGATTCGGGCCCGAGGCCGAAAACACCCGGTTGACCAGGTCGGAGGCGACCCGGCCCTGCCGGCTGCGGCGGGTCGTGGAGATCCGGCGCCGCCCGCATACCCCACGCACGCCGAGCTCGAGCATCAATCGGGCGATGCGCTTGCGACTGACGCCGCGCCCCTCCTCGGCCAGTTCGGCCCGGATCCTCGGCGCCCCGTAAGTGCCTCGGGAGCGTTGGTGGATCTGCTCGACGCGCGCCTTGAGCACCGCATCGGCCCGAGTGCGACCCGACGGCGGGCGCTTCAACCAGGCGTAGTAGCCGCTGGGGGACACCTTCAGCACGCGGCACATCGTGAACACCGGAAAGTCGGCCTGGTGCGCTCTCATGAACTCGTAGACGGGCCGGACCCCGACTCGGCCTCGCGAGCGAACCAGGCCGTGGCTTTTGCCAGGATCCCCCGTTCGATACGCAGTTGCTTGTTCTCACGGCGGAGCCGCCGCAGCTCCTCCTGCTCCGGGCGGCTCGGCCCGTCGCGGCGCACCCCCTCATCGCGTTCGGCCTGGATCACCCAGTTGCGGATCGTCTGCCCGGACGGCTCGAATTCCTTGGCCAGCGCCTCCGGGCTACGACCCGCCCGTACGAGCTCCACCATCTGTTGTCGGAATTCCGGCGGATACGGGCCATGTGATTTGGGCATGGTCGGACATCTCCTTTCTTTCTCCAAGAAATGAAGTGTCCACGAAATCGGGTCAACTCCAACTACCCTGCGCACTGGGAAGTTCGGCGGGTCAGTACTAACGGAGGCATCCGATGGAAGACCCATCGAGTAGCCGTCAGTAACGCCTTGCGTCAACAACCCATCGGCTTGGAACCCATTGACGACGGAGTCTGGGAGGTGTGGTTCGGTCCCCTTAGACGGGGTCGCATGGACGAACGACAGCTCACCATCACCGACGCTTTGGGTAAAGCCGCTCGCCGGAAACTGTACACCATGTTGCCGGACTATTCTGTACAGGAGAACCGTTGCACCTTGTAATGGCCCCGGTACCGCTGAACGCATTGTCGAAAGGCGGGCAAGGGGAGGGCCCAAATAACGAGACGATTTCAGGTCGATTCAACTCACAAAATGCTGTAACATCAACGAAATTAATGCTTTACGGAAAAATCTTCAGACAACAACGGGACACTACTGAGGTGAGGAAGTTCCGCTGTTGCTGGCGCAGGGTATCGCGCACCGTGAGCAGCGCTCTAGGAAGCGCCTGCCTTGGGCACTGTGGGTGCCGAAGCTTGGTGTGACGCCACAACACCCGATGACGAAGGGCTCGTTCGGGGTCGTTGTTGGTCGGCTCGACGCCTTCTCTGCGCACGAAGGTCCGCAAGGCCGGCCCGAGGTCGAGGAGGTTAGCGCAGGTGGCCACCGTGCGGGCGTCGTCGAACTGATGCCCATTCCCCAAGTAATTATGAAACCGCCAACGCAAGCCGCTGACGTAGACCTGGAAGGTGCGCCCCAGATGAGCCCAGCACACTTGCCGGCGTCGAAGCGGCAGATGCCCGTAGGCCGAATAGTGATCGGAGCCGACCACCGCCCGGTTATCCGCACCCAGCACCTCATCGACCCCGTCCCCGGATTTTTCGAATGGCGAACACCGAGAGGCCCTCCGTCACCGCGGTCCACAAACAGGCCCTGGCGCGGCGCTGCCGACAGCGGTCTTGTCGACGTTGACTATGGGCCCGTCGGCGAACGAAGGCGCGCGCCTCCTCGCCCGGACCCGCCAGGGCCGCGGCCACCTCCTGTTCCAGTCGGCTTACGGCACCAGCGACACCTCGAGGCCGAAGGCGTGGGAAAACAGCGCCTGGATGTTGCGCTTGCTCTCCCTTGCGGCGGGCAAATTCCTGGTTCAGCTCGACGATGCGCGCCTCCTGTTGTTCCACGATCTGCTCAAGCTGGACAATGCGCTTGCGCAAGTCGCTGTCGGATATCGGAGCCTGATGGGTTTCTTTTCATGGGGTCGCCAGAATCTAGAGAAATCTGCAACACACAACCAATCCCAAGATACCAACGAACCCGAAAACCTGCAGGGTATTTCTTTATATGCTCAAACTACAACTGCAGGGTGACTTAACGCCTGAGTCCGTTAACGTTCCTATAGCAAATGGTCAAGTTTGATATTTATGCTAATCCTGTATTTGTCAACCCATGATTCGGGGCGTTTCCAAGAGGCCGTCACCGTTGAAACTTCCGCCCTCTTCAGGTTGGCAGGAATTGTCACAGCAGGCATACCGATCCCTACGCAGGCACGAAATTCGAGGGCGCCGGTGAGATCGCTCCCTTCATATGCACACACCCAAAGGTAGGTCCGCCTCCAGACATCGAACCAGGGGTTGAAATACCCGAAGCTCAGCCCGAAACCGCGCTCATGGCGGACCCAGCGGGCGACTTGGTACATGAGATCCAGAATGACGGTGCGGAGACGGCGGACGGCCGGCCTTTTACGAAGAGCCACCATTTCGGGGGGGCAGATGGCGCTCTTGGGGCAGGCTCGCCTGGTCGCACAGGCGCAGGCCGTTGTAGGCCATCATGCCCAGCAGCAGCACCGGGGCATTGGTGGCGAACTTGACCGAGGGCAGGCGTTCCAGATCCATGTCCGTCTTCAACTCGGAGTGGAATTTCTCGCAGGTGCTGTGCTCGCGGTAGAGGCGGATCACGTCCTCGGGGGGCGCTGCCCAGGTTCGTCCACCAGGTCCGTACTCGATCTCGGGGATCACGCAGCGCCTGCCCCTCGGCGCTGATCCTGCGCAGCACGACCTCGGAAACGATCCGTTCGAAGACTTCCTTTCGTTCCTCTACCCGCGAGCCGGTGAAGATTTCCTTGACTCCCCCGTAAAAACCCCGCTTTCACAGACAGAGATTTTGCTTGAAACTTAAGTTTCACCACTATGAAAAGAATCGGGGATGCGCTGCGTTGAAGCGGCCTCAGCGCTCTATCGGCGCGTTAGCCCGAATCGGGGCTTGCAGGGCCTTTTTTCGGCGCCGAATGCGTCCCCCGCCCCTTTTCAGCCCCTTGCCGGGTTCCAGGCTCCGGATTTGGGCGCAAGCGCCCGCACCATTCTCTTGATATTGCAGGCCAGCGCTTTCAGGTAGACGGCCAACTCCACGCGCCAACGCCCGCGCACGCGCAGGGCGCCCAGCCCGTGTCTTCGTTTCAGCTCCGAAACCGTGGCCTCGATGCCGGCGCGAATACGATAGCGCTCCCGGAAGGCGCCGCTGGCCATGGCGCGGCGGCGGCGTTCGAGGTTGACGGCTTTCAGGTCCACGGTCACGGCGTAGCCGTCCCCGTCCTGGTTCAACCGCACCGGACAAACCGCAAGCAGGGCGCAGCTCTCACAGCCGGCGCGCTCGAAGGTCAGGGCCACATGATGGGACCTGCCTTCACACGGCGTCTGCTCCCGGGCCAAGTATCCGGCCGGGCAGATGGCCGGATCCCGGAGACGGGCATCGACGAGGAAGTCGGCCTCGGTCACCGTATCGGGCCGCTCCTCGACGTCGACCTGGGGGCCTTTGACCGGGCTGACCAACTCGGTGCCCAGGCGTTCGGCGTTGATGGCATTGTCGCCGGAGCCGAAGGCGGTGTCGGCGACCAGCTCGTCGGGTCGCTGCCCGCGCTCTTCGAGGGCCTCCTCGAGCCAGGTCTGCTTCGATTCGATGCGCAGGTTGCGCTCGACGATAAAGTCGGTCTTGGGCGTGCGGCGCAACCGCCGTACGGTGGCGATGTCGTCATGAACGCTGTCCATGCGCGCCAGCCGCAGCGTGTCTCGAATAAAGTCCGGGGTCCCTTCCTGGGAATGCCGGCTGCCTTCGCGCAACTGGCCGTTGAGCAGATACACTTCCTGACCCAGGTAGGCGAAGATCGGGGCAAAGCCGCCGACCTTCTTGTAGGTCCACGACACCCCTTGTTTCTGGGTGTCCGAATTGTCGAACACCGACACGTCGATATCGAGCGCCATCCAGGGACCGTAGCGCCCGTCGGCGACTTCGTAACAGGGCGTGATCGGCCGTGCGCGACGGGCCACCAGGTCGGCCGACTCCTCTCGAATCGCGCTTTCCACCTGTCCGGCCAAGCCATTCGAGCCGCTGCCGGCAGGGTGGCCGCCGACGGCACCGCATTCAGGCCCAGCGCCCGGGCGAAGAAGGGATCGGTGCGAAACGCTTCCGCCGCTTCGAAATCCGGCTTGCCCAGCGCCAGCAAGCCGATCATCGACGTCATCACGTCGCCGTGAGGGATGTCGGGCTGGGGTCCCTCCGGCAAGGTGATTTCACCAACCCGCGCTGCCAAGCGCGTGCGTCCCATCAAGGCGCCGATCAAGGCCAACCCCGAATGCGAAGTCAGCGCTTTTTCGCCCTGCGTAGTTTGACACGAAACCAGTCTCAATCTTTCACCTCCAAACGGATTGGATGGAGGCTACACCCAAATGAATTGAAAGCTACGAGAGGGTTACCGAAATCCGGCATGAGGTGGATCGTTATTTCGAGTTTTATACCCAGGCCCGCTTTCACCTGGGGTTGGGGTATGCCACGCCGGCCCAAGTCTACCGGTCGGCCTGATGGGGTCGCACATCCATGCTCGTACTCGCCTTCTCAGTCAGGCCAAAAAGGCCACTCTGGAGAAGGACGATCCTCCCGCCCGTACCGGTACTTCGGTACGGGGAACAACCCCGATCCAGGAAACATGAGAAATGTACCTTTTTTCACCCCATTTTCTGCCCCAGTTGACGGGGTACACCTTATTTTATGAATAATTCAGGCTATATGGCTATATATTGTATACATTATATTGCAGGATCTCTGCAGCGCGTGGGATAGATGGTGTCGCTGGACCGCAAGCTGTTCCCACTTGGAGCTATTTTAGAAAGTTGTGGATCGCGAGGTCGAAGAATTCCGGGTAGACGATACAAAGGAAAGGAGCGTATCCTCAGGTAACCCATAACCCAACAACCCCCTGGAGGGGGAGAAGGACGAGGAGGTGTTGTTCACGTTTTACGACTTCCCGGCCGCCCAGTGGCGGCACCTGTGCACTACCAACCCGATCGAGTCGGCCTTTTTGCCCCGGTGCGCCACCGCACTAGTCAGACCAAGGGTTGTGGATCCCGAATCACGACCCTGACGATGGTCTTCAAGCTGGCTACCGAGACGGAGAAACACTGGCGCCGTCTCATCGGCTATCCGCTGACCACCCACTTGCTGCAGGGGGAAACCTTCAGCGAGGGAGAGCGGATCCTCAAAGAGGCGGCCTGAATGATCCCAAGGTTACCGACGCTCCCTTTCCGCGGCCCCGTCAGCCTGGGAATGAATCCACCTCATCCACAACATTTGACAATACCTCTCCCACTCATGGCATTGCGTTCAAATTCCTCGCATTGCGTTCAAATTCCTCCCTTTTGAATACGCTCCTACTGTGTCTAGCGGCAGGTCTCTTGGTGTCGTCCGGATGCGAGCCCCGAGAGCAAATCGTGGCGAAGGTCGGAGACGCCGCCATCACGGCATCGGAGTTCAAGCGTTTCGTTGATCGATTGCCTTCCGGACTTCTCAGTGGCAAGGAGGGACGGGAGGCCGACCTGGAGCACCTGCGGTCCGCGGTGGACCAGGAGTTGATGCTGTTGGAGGCACGGGCCCGGGGGGTGGACACCAGCTCCACCGTGAGGCGGAAGCTCGAGAGGTTGGTCAGGGAGCGTCTGACGGGCCGCTACCGCGACGAAATGATCGCGCCCCGAACGCAGGCTACTCAGCAAGAGGTCGAGCGCGCCTTCATAGAGAAAGGATTCAACCGCGAGCGACTGTTCAGTCGCATCGTGGTCCGTCGACGTGACGAGCTCGATGATGTTTTGCGACGGCTCGACGAGGGGGACGCATTCGAGGCGATCGCCGAGCACTACGATGACAACGACCTGTTTGCCGACAAATCCGGCCTCGTGGGATGGATCGGGCTTCCTGCGGCCCAGAGGAACTTCCAGATACCGAAGTGGGTTTTCCTCTCACTCGCAGATGGTGAACGGGCAGAGCCTGTACGGCACCCAGGTGCCTGGCAGGTATATCGCTTCCTCGACAGCCGGGCCGCCGAGCTGGAGAGATACGAAAAGGACATCCGGCGGTTGCTCGGACAGGAGAAGGGGCATGCAGCGGTGGTCGAGGAATTCGAACTGCTGAGCCACCGGTATGACCTGCGTTTGCACGAAGAGGGGCTAGGGGTGTTGTTGACCCAGACCGGTCCGCTTCGCGAGCTCGAGCTGTCGGCTGATGATGCCGACCGGATGGTGTACAGTCTCGCCGGCGGCGAAACCACAGTGGGCGATCTGGTGGCGAACCTGCACGACGAGGGGCTCGGAGGGATAGCGTTCACAGACAGCGCCTATCTCGTGGAGACTGCCGAGAGCTTACTCCTCCATCCACTCGTATTTTCCCTGGCCGCCAAGGAGAGGGGATGGGACCGGGAACCCGCGTTCACCGAGTGGTACGAGCTCAAGAGGACGCAGGTCATTCTCACGAATCTCACGAAAATGGAGACTGCCGGACATACCAGTCCCTCCGAGGAAGAGGTCCGGGAGTACTATCTCGCGAACAAGCACCGTTTCGTGAGCCAGGAAAAGGTGTATATTCGCGAGGTCGTGGCCGGCAGCGAAGGAGAGGCCGAGGGGTTGCGCTCAGAGATCGAGCGGGGCGTCGACATCCCGGAGCTCCTGCGCCGCGACGGCGTCAGGACTCACGGAGACCACGAGACCGGAGAGATGCAGGTGATACGCCTCCTGCGCGCCCGTCATCCGCAGCTCGTAGAGGCCGCATTCGAGGCGCAAGAGGGCGAGCTCATCGGTCCGATCAAGAGCTATGATGGATACGCCGTCTTTCGCCTGCTCAGGCGCGAGGGAGGGGAACTTCAGCCGTTCGAGCAGGTCCGCAGGCGGGCCGCAGGGATGCTGCGGCAGCGGCGCGAGACCGAGCTCATCAGCGAACTCATAAAGGGACTGCGCGAAAAATACGAAGAGGAGGTCGTGCTCTACGCCGACCGTCTCGGGTAAGGAGGTAACGCCATGGCGAGGCTGAAGATAGACGATTCTCGGGTTGCGTTGATGTCGGCCTGTTGCTGGTTGTGGTGTGCGACGGATGTGGGTCCCGCGGCCGCGCAGAAGGGCCACGACGTGAGTCGCACCAAAGTTGTTGTGGAGGGGCGCGCCTGGGAGCAGTGGACCTATCCGGCGAACTTCGTCAGCATCGGCGAGACCGAGGAGGATGCGTCCCGGATAGTGGTTCGGCCTCGGAAACTGCGGGGCGTGTACGAGATTTTTTCGGACACGAGCATCGAGCGCCGGGTCGATATCTCGGGCGAGAGCCCGCGCATCATGAACGTCGACAGCACCGAGAAGTTGCTGAAGGGCATCCTCGTGGGCTACGACTACTTCGTCAGACCGGGTGCGAGCCGAGCCGGCTCCAATCCGCATCTGGCGAAATACCTGGTGGATGATGATCCCGACACGTTCTGGGAGCCGGACCCGAGCGATCCGCTGAGCAGCTGGTGGGTCGAGGTGGACCTGGGTCGTCCGGTACCGGTCGAACGGCTGCGGCTCCAGTTCGTGGACGCGGCGCTCGGCGACCCCTTTTACAACTACATCCTGCGGCTGTCGGGAGCTCAGGCAGCTACGGAGGCGCCGGCGGTCAAGCTTTTTCGGAGAGAGGGGCTGGCATTCGAGACATTGGCGCCGCTGGACGCACCCAACACGGCGCAACGGGAGTTCGAATTCGTCAGTGAACGGCAGTCGGCGAGCTTTGAGGGGACCACGCAGCCAGAGGAAGAGCGGCTCGTTCAGCAGGAGTCGAACGAGGACTGGACAGGCAAGGTGATCGAGACGATCCGCATCGTCGTCACGGACACGCGCGCCGGTCGGGCCGAGCGCATCTCCCAGGAGGAATGGGAGGCCCTTCCCGATAAGCGGGATGACATCGTCGTCGCCGACCGGGGTGACATCGTCTATTTCGTCAGGGATATCGCTGGTCGAGAGGAGCCCATCCCGGCGGACGGGGAGGCGAGCCCGGCGGACGCGTGGGCGGACCTCGACGATGAGCGCAAAGGACGGCGGGAGTATTATCGGCGGGAGTTACCCCGATTGGCCGAGGTCGAGGCCTGGGGCTGGGGAGACAATGTGGCCATGAATCTGGCGAAGGGGGGGGGATCTGTCGGCTTCGCCGACCCAGATGACGAATCCCGTGGCAAGCCTGAGGAGGCTTTTGACGGCAACCTGAGTACTCATTACGAACATCTATCGCAGTACAGCAGGGACCCGGATCGAGGGGTGGTGGAAATCGATCTGGGTGCCGATGTCTGGGTGGATCACATCCGCCTGACCGCTGGTGTAACGACGGAGTGCCCACCGGAATGCGGGTCCCGGTTGCGTGGATACAGCCTCCGGGGATCCTCCGGTGCGCGGGACGTGAGCGGCGAATTGGTGTGGGAGCAGATCAGCTCTCTGGATCGGCTCGGCGGGGGAACGGCAGGAGTGTGTCCGCCGCAGGCCATATGCGCGCAACAGGAGGGCGGATTCTTGCCTCCTTATATCATGGACCCGGTCACACCGGCGCGTCAATTGAGGTTTTTGCAGCTGGTGACGCTTATGAACAACCCCGGGAGCCCGGAGAGCGCATACTTCTTCAAGGTAGGAATACAGGAGATCATGGCCTTCTCCACGCGGGCCCCGGCCGAGGTCGTGCTCGAGTCGGATCTGATCGAGCTGCCTGGAGCGGTCACTCTGGGAGAGGTGAGCTGGGAGGCGCAGACGCCGGGCGCGTCGGCGGTCGAGATCCGCACGCGCACAGGTGATCAGATCAGGCAGGTCGTGACCTACTACTCCAAAGCCGGACTCGACCTGGGAAGCGCTGCGGCGTACAAGAAGAGCTTCCAGAAGGGGCCCATCGACACCTCGCTCGTGACGGGAGCGGGGTGGAGCCCGTGGAGCAGGAAGCACACCGTCTCCGGGCAGCAGGCGAGTTCGCCAGGTCTGCGAAAGTACATGATGGTCCAGGCGCGTCTCCTCCCCGGGCCGGATGCCGTGCCGGCGCTGGAGCGCCTCGAGGTGCAGTTTCACACTCCCGTGGTCCGGAGCCTGGCCGCAGAGATCTGGCCCGAGCAGACCCGCGCGGGGTTGCTCGACACCTTCGCGGTCTATCTGGCGCCCACGTTCATCGAGGAACCCGATGATGTGAAGACCCCGGGGTTCGACGAGGTGCTGGTCTCGTCGCAACCGCACATCGACCTGTCCATAGTCGAGGTGGCGGTGGGCACCGAGGAGGAGCTGGCGCGCGGGGAGCCGGAGCAGCTGTTCGACCTGGCTCACGCCGACGGGCTCGCGAGCTCGGCGGGCAGTGTCCTCGCCGTCGCGGGGGACGGGGGCGACTCGCTGTTGCTGCGCTTCCCGGTGCTCGTCGAGGCCGCATCGGCCGATGTGCTGCCACAGATCTACTACCGGGACGTCTCACCCAGTGACACAGACACGTTACAGGTGCCGGTGGGAACGGACGGCCGGATCCTGACGGCCACCTCCTATGCGCGCTTGGCTGAAGAGTCTCCAGACCAGCTCGGGGCGACGCGCTATTTCCGCATATCAGGCGAGGGGGAGGAAGCCCGACTGGAGAAAGTCGACGCCGACGAGTACGGGGAGCTGTCTGAAAAAGAAAAGGGGCCCATCCGTTATTTTCGCAGAGTCACCGCGGCAGGTGAGCAAGCCGCCTTCAACGACCAGGGTGATTCACTCAGCGCGAGCGAGTACACCAGGCTTCGGCGAGGGGACAGGGGATGGAGAGTGGGGCGGGGCAGGCTGGTCCGCGTACGCCTCTCCGGCACCGTGTACCGACACGGGACTGAGCTCGAAGTGGCGGTTCGGGAGGGCGGCACGGCGTCGCCCTGGCTGCCGGCCGATTCGGGAGACGCGACGAATCTGACGCCGGGACAGAGGCTGTCCATCGGCGTATCGGGCGCCGACGAGGTCATCGAGGATGTGGCGATCACCCCGAATCCGTTTACGCCGAACGGGGACGGCGTAAACGATGTCGTCCACATCGGGTTTTCCGTGTTCAGGGTACAGGCGCTACGGCCTGTGACAGTCTGGATTTTCTCCCTGGACGGACGGCTGGTGCGCACTCTCCCCGAGCGGCGGGCATTGGCAGGCCCGCAGACCTTCGACTGGAACGGAGAGGACGACAGCGGGCGCTTGCTGCCGCCCGGCCTCTACGCCTGTCAGATCGACATCGAGGCGGACGCCGCCAGCGAAAAACGCACGCACGTCGTCGCCCTCGTGTATTGAGTACCTGGATCATGAGCTGAGTACCTGGATCATGAGTGCCCGGATCAGCCGGGGCCGTACCCGGCTGGCCGAGGAAGGGAGGGAACAGTGAGACCAAGGGTTCTATTCTTGGCCGGTCTCGTCATCGTCCTGGAGGGCCTGAGCGCACAGCCGGCGTACGGTCAAGAGGACTACGCTACGCGCCTCGGTCTGCAGCGGGGGCCAGAGGCCAGTTTCGTACCACAGGGTCCCGGGGTCCTGTTGGCAGTCATGGACCCGGCAGTGCGCAAGTGGTACGTGCCGCAGGAGCTGTTCACGGACTACCGCTGGCGTCAGTGGGAATACACCAACTACGCCAGAGACCACTACCAGCGGTATGTCGATATCAGCCTTGAGGGGGACACCTTCTACGATCTGTACGGCAACCTGGTGACCCGGGGTTGGCTCATCTACAACAACGCCCAGACCCGGCCGCTCCAGTTCGGTAACACGCTATTCAAATCGGATAAGTTCTCCCAGTGGTTTTCAGGAGTGGTCGTGGCCGCCGACGCCGGCGGCCAGTACTCCTTCGCCCTGACGCTCAGCAATCGGCTGCGCACGGTGCTGACCCCTATGGTCTTTTCCAAACCGCGCTGGGACGGTGTGCAGTTCGACTTCGCCGCCGACCGCTATGAAGGAACCCTCATCTACTCAAGGATCAGCAGCCCGGGCGGCCTTTCGACCCGTGATCTCGAGTCACAGCACACGAACAGCACCGCTCTTTTCGGTGGACGTCTGACGGCTCAGGTGAGCGACTTCGTCGAGCTCGGGGTCCACATGGTCAACGCCCACCAATCGAACACGTTGACCGACAAGCTCGCCGGGAACCCCTTTTCGGGGCTGATGACGGTGCAGCAGAACAGGACCATCTCACTCGTCGAAGTCGCCCTGCGGGATGACTCCCCTGAGGACGGCGTCGGTGGCGCTGCCTACTTCCCCGCCGACTCGGACATCATCATCACCTATCGGGACGGTAGTGTGCAACGGGGAAAGGACTTTCAATTCGAGCCGATCATAGAGGGCGGATTCGTCGAACAGGGGTTCATCGCCGCTAACGGGACAGAGGAGATCCGGCTGCTCTACGATTTCGACAGTCCTTCATTCGTGGATGCGGCGCAGTTCCAGAAGGAAGACATCGTCAAGGTAGAGTTCGAGCTGGTCCTTGCGAACGACTACCAGGTATGGATGACATCCAACCGACAGACGAACAAAGACGAGCGGTCGGTGCTTCTGCTGGTGACCCAGGCGAAGGGGAATGTGCAGGACGTCACCAACCTGCGGACCGTGCGCTTCGCCTATGGCCTGCCCACGGCCACGAATGTCCTCGGGGCGAGCATCGAGGTGCGCGATGCGCGCGGGTTCGACCTGTACGGCGAATATGACAGAAGCTGGAGTTACCGGAAATACCCCAACGCGGCAAAGGAGACCCACAAGACATCGTCGGGCATCGCAAGTCAGCGGAGCGCACCGGCCTGGATGATCAACGTCTCGAAAAAGAATCATCCGTGGTTCGTCTTCGGCGAGGTCTTTCATATGGATCCGGCCTACAACACGAGCACCTTCGTGACGTCGTCGACGGGGAGTATCGACTACGAAAGCGCGCGTGAGGGCCGGGTGGAGCTGGTGGACGACAACGACGATCTCGATTCGCGGCCGGACAACATCCGCTTTGACTGGCGTGCCGGGGACTTGAGGGTCTTCCCCGGATGGGATCAGAACGGAGACTTCGTCCCCGACATCAACCAGAATGACAATGTGGTCAGCTCCAACACAGTTCCCGACCACGACGAACCCTTCCTGCGGTTTCACGCCGACCGGCCAGAATTCCTGTTCGGCATGGACATGAACAACAATTTCTGGGTCGACCAGTACGAGAACGACGAGGAACCGGACTATCCCTATAAGCGGGGCCACGAGGGGTTCAACCTATACGGCGGGGCCGAGCTGACGCCGGAGTTGCGCCTGACCGTGGGGGTTTTGCGGCAAGCGTTGATCTCCGGGCACGAGGAGAACCGCGCGTCGTACGCCATGGTGTCGATGACGAAGGACCTGCCGCAGCTCGGCCGCGTGCGGATGTTCGAAATGACCAAACTGGTCGAGGACGACATAGCTGACCCGCTGCTGCAGTGGGCGCCGGACAACACCTTGTCGGGTGGGGAGCTCACCAGGGTGGAAGACCCCCTCCTCGCACGGGAGACATGGGTGAACCAGATCTTCCTCGGTCACAATCTGCAGGGGCGGTCGCTGCTTATCCAATCGAAACTCAACTGGGTGCTCTATCACCAACTGATGAAAAAGTCCCGGCGCGAGGAATTCGGACTGGATGCATCCGACTACTTTTTCGGAATCGTCAACAAAGCCAGCTACCGCTATCAGCTCGGACGCTGGACCGTGGAGCCGCGCTGGAAAAGCGAGTATCGGCGGCAGACCCGCGGCCTCTTCTCGCTCGACACTCGTGAGAGTCTGATGGAACTGTTTTCGGGCCTCGCTGAGACACCCGTCCTCCGATCGAGTCGCCTTCAGGCCGGCATCGAGTATGCCTTGTTCAACGACTTCGATGTGAAGGGGAACGACTTCGATTCGGCGACCGTGGCCCTCCAGCTCTCCAATCGGTCACACTATGTGGGCTACGAGATCAACGCACTTGCGGGAGTCGCCCTCGAGCGCACGGATTTCAAGGAGACGGAAGCGCGCACGACATTCCGATCGTTCATCACCATCTACGCGGGTCTCTAGTGTCGCGTTATTCCTGAGGAGACGGAGGAATATGAAAAGCCGCGTTCCCATGCTCTTCGGCCAGCGCTCGAGGCGGTGTTTTCCCGAGAGCGTCTTGGCGGGCAGTCTCCTCCTGGTCCTCCTGTCGCTGCAGATTCTGGGCGCTCGTGAAGTCGTGACCTTCGGGCCAAGTGGTCGGACCACCTGGAGAGGCGAGGTCGCCGACGACGCGATCGCGGCCATCGAGCCCGAGTACCGCTCACCCGTCGACCCGAACTTCTCGCAGGTAGGGTACACCCTGCCGCGGTCCGCCAGCGACCGTCCTTTCGTCGAGCCGCTGATCGATTTCGAGAGCGCTGATTTTCCCGAGGGCATCCTGCCCAAACGAGTAGGGGAGGGTCAGAATCTGGCCGCCGAAATCCAAAACCGGGGAGGCGGGATTACCTCTCCGAGCAGTTTCGCCGGCGTGGCGTCGGGGAGCGAGCGAGACAGGCTCGAGAGGCTTCTCGAACAGGTGATCTCCCCGGAAGCCGACGTAACCGGTACCGGAGTGGCTTTCGAACGCAAAGCGTATCCCATCAACGGTGCCCATCTCATCCTCGACCTGGGCAGCCGTGTGGGCGTCAATGCAGTCCGATTCTTTCCGCGCAACACGGAGTTCCCCAATCCCCTCGCTCCGTTTCACGACGACTTTCTGAGGAATTTCGACCTCAGGATCAACGACGGTGTGAACTTGACGGCTGCGGGCAACCCGATCTGGGAGACTTACGCAAGCGTCACGGACAATCCCGACCCGGTTGCCGTAGTCGACATCGACCCGCCTCGCCTCATCCGCTTCATCCGTTTACAGGCCACGTCCTCCATCCCCTTCGAGATCGAGAAGCTGCAGGTGTTCGGCGAAGGGTACTTCCCGGCGGCCCGGTATTACTCACCGATCATCGAGATAAAGACCGCTTCGGCGGCCTGGGGCCAGCTCAGATGGGAGCAGGAGACGATAGGCGATCCGAGACAGGCCAGGCTGGAAATCCGCACGCGCACGGGACGGGACGAGACCCCCCTTTCCTATACGAGGAAGCAAGTCGGGCTCAAGGACGCGCCCGAGTTTTCCGAATCTGTAGAAAGTCCCGACGAACCGCTCGAGCGGAGTGAATACCGTAGACTTTCCCCGAGGGGTGAGGGGAGGTCGGACGACGAATGGGAGCGCGGCTCCGTGAGAGACGATCTGGAAAACTGGAGCCCGTGGTCGCCCCCGTACCGGTCCGAACAAGGCACGAGTCCCACCGGGGCGAGGATCGTCTCACCGGGACCGCGCCGATACTTTCATGTGCGGGTCGATTTTCTGACGACCGATCTGGAATCGACCCACATCCTGCGGAATCTGGCTTTCGATTTTACAACACCGGCCCTGGCCGGCGCGCTCGTAGGGGAAATTTTCCCCCGTCGAGTGAGTCCGGCGACTGATGTTTCCTTCGTCTACGCGCTGCGGACGGAGATGGATAGCGAAGGGCTTCAGGGGTTTGACGGCTTGGAGCTGTTCACCGGCGCTCCAGTGAGCAGGCTGGAGCGCATCGAAATCCTCTATCGGGATAGCAGCAAGGACATCGACCACGTCTTTGAAACTCAGGACGGTCCTACGATTGATGGCGAGGAAGGGGAGCCGATGATCACGTCGTTCACGGCGAGGGGGTTTGCCGTCAGCTTTCCCCACATCCGAGAATCCGGGACCGTCATCAAGTTGCACTTCGTGGCCCGCGCGCTGGCCTACAGCTCTGTTTTCGACAGCCGCGCCATCCTGCGGGCAGAGGACGCTTTCCAGAGCGCCGTTTCCGGTGACGCGACACAGCTGCACGAGGCCGATATCTCCACCGAATCAGGGGCCACGGTGTTGAGTCCGTCGGTGGCCGGCGAAAATCTCATCGCCAACTTAGCACTCGGCTCGCCGGTGGTGACTCCGAACGGCGATCTGGTCAACGACGGCCTCGATCTGGAGTTCGAGGTGCTGCAGGTCGTCGGCACATCCGTCATCGCCGTGGAGGTGTTCGACCTGTCCGGTCGACGGGTGCGTCAGCTTCTCGAGCTGGATGATCAGAACGGGTTGTACACCTCGGACCTCTTCCCCGAGCTGGCGTGGGACGGCACGGATGAGCAGGGTGGGGTCGTCCCGCCCGGACTGTATCTGATCCGCGTCGCCGTAGACGGCGACTCCCGCTCGAGCGAGGTCATGCGCACCATAGCAGTCGCGTACTGAGCGACGAAGCAGGAGCACATATCATGGCACTATTTCTCGGCTTGTTGGTCGTAATCGCCTTTCACACCGCTGTATGGGGAGGGCGCGCTGAATTCAGACTGGGTGGAGACGGCATCGGGTGGCGGGAGTTCATGGAAGAGCATACGGGCACTTATGTCCTCGTCGATGAGGAGGGGGGAGTCCTGAAATCCGTGGAGGTCACCACCGTACCCGAGCACCCGGGCGAAGCCTACCCGGGCGAAGCCACCGTGCTCGACTATTCGGGCGGTTCCATCCGGCCGTTGGAAATCTTTCCCGACGAAAACCTCGCTCTCTCCGCAGAGGGGCGGGGAGGCCATCTGATGCCGAGTAGCCACCGCGCGTACGTACAAGAGGAGTCGAAGACGCTCCGGGATATGATCGACGGCGATCCGACGACGGCCATGTTCAGGCCGGTGCCGGTCTCTCCGTTCGTAGACGGAATCAACAATGCGTGGATCCAGAACAGTGTGCTCAACCTCGGCGTCGAACTGCCGGTGAATCGAATTCGCTTCTACCCGCGGCCAGGCTTCGAAGACAACTATCTCCAGTGGTACGAGATCGGGGTTGCCGCCGATTCGGCGCCTCTCGTGCGTTCGCACCGCGAGGTGAGCCCCACGAGGCACTGGTATCGCCACATCGGCGGCAGGATCTTCGACAGCATCCCCATCGGTGAGCCCAACGATCCGTCTCTCGACATCCTGGCGAGCACGCGGGAGAACCTGGATGCGGATGTGGACCTCACCTTTCCCACGCGGGACGTGCGCTGGGTCGCGCTGCGTCCATTGGATCCGGAGCGCGACTGGGAGGTCGCCGAATTGGAGGTTTACGGCGAAGGGTTCGTGACCCGGACACTCTACCGCAGCGGGATTCTGGATTTCGGCGGGGATTCCGACAGGCCCGTCGCCTGGAGCAAGATACGCTGGGATGGCGAGCAGCCTCCAGGCACGAGCGTGCTTTTCCGAACCCGCACCGGGAAGACGGACGATCCGAACCTGTACTTCGCACTCGGGAATACCGGCACGTTCGAGCCGGTGACTGCCGAAGATTACCTGCAGCAGTGGAGGGGTGTCCAACCTTACACAACCGACAGAATTGGAGGGGAAGCGTTCGCTCATCTGAAGAGTTCCCCCGATGTGGACAATTGGGCGTTCTGGTCAGAGCCCTACGACTTCGAGGCCGGACTGCGCGATCCGGCCGTGCCGGCCGAGGAGTGGTCCGACGGGACACCCGTACTCTCCCCCAGTCCGAGTCGGTTCCTCCAGTTCGAGATCGTCATGATCGCGGATCGCGGCGGCGACCCCCCACGGCTGGACGAACTGTCGATTCTGTTCAGCGACCAGCCGGCAGCGCAGGACGTGACCGGAGAGATCTGGCCGATCGAGACGGACAGTTTCGAGCCGCACACGTTCACTTACTTCATAAGCCCTTATTTCGGCCGTCCGGGCTCTGACTCTGAGGTCACGGGGTTCGACCGACTCGAGATCCTCACCGGAGTCCGGGCGGGGCGGGTGGACTCGGTGAACGTGGGAGGGGCGGAGTTGATCGGTGCGTGGCCGGAGGAAGACCTGGAAAAAGACCTGGCCGGAGTGGAGTTCCGTCAGGGAGTACCGTATGACATCCAGGACGACCGCATCATCGTGGGTTTCGACCCCCTGGGGGGGGATCCGGGGCGGGACAATTTCAAGATCGTAAAGGTGGTGTTCGACGCGAAGGTACTGCGCTACGGCGCGGAATTCGCCGGCTGGGTCTACGACAGCGATGCGCCCTTTGTGAAGCAGCGGATCAACGAGGGGAATGCCACGGTCGATGTCGGCGGAGATGTTCTCACTGTGAAGACCCCCATCGGCGGCGACCTGATTCTGGGGCTGCCAGCGACCCCGGCCGTATTCACGCCGAACGGGGACGGGATCAACGACGAGGTGACCTTTTCATATAATCTGCGCAACGTCGAAACACAGGCCGCGTTGAAGATCTACACGCTGTCGGGCCAACTCGTCGTGGAGCTACCCGGAAAGCAATCCTGGGACGGGAAGGACGCTGCCGCCCGCCCGGTGCCGCCGGGTATTTACCTCTTCGCCGTCGATGTCGATGCGGACGAGGAGCGCCAGGTGGCTACCGGCGTGGTTTCCCTCGCGTACTGAGGCCCTTTTCAGGATGTCGCTGAAGGACGCCCGAAGGTGTCTGTGATGAAATCGAGAATCAGGTCCGTTTCCGGTCTCCTCTTCCTCACCGCCTGCGTAGGCGGGATGACGACGGAGGCTGCCGGTCAGCCGGATTACGGCCGGAGACTGGGCCTCCAGCAGGCGGGAATGACACACTTTCTCGCCCAGGGGCCTTACGTGAGCATGGGCGCCCTCGATCCCGCGGTGCGCAACTGGTACGTGCCGCAAGAGCTGTTCGAGGAGCACCGATGGCAGCAGTGGGCGTCCACCAATTACGCCAGAAGAAACTACGAGCGTTACGTACCCACCGACATCGAGGGACACTACTTCTACGACCTGTACGGCCGCCTCCTGGATCGAGGATGGCTCGTATACAACGTGTCACAGGCGAACAACCAGGGCTCCGGCACGTCCATTTTCCGGGATGTGAGGTTCCAGGGATGGTTCAACAACGTGGTCGTGGCCTCGGAAGGGAAAGGTCAATACCGCTACGCCCTGACGGCGAGCAGCGATCTGCGCACCACGCTCACTCCGATGGTACTGTCCAAACCGCGCCTCAACGGCGTGCAGCTCGATCTGGCCACAGACAAGTACCGGGCGACCCTGATCTACTCCCAACTCACCGCGTCGAGAGGAACCGAATCGGAGTTCAACCAAACGCGAGAAACGGAAGGGGGGGAGCGGCGACTGACGAACAGCACGACTTTGCTCGGTGGCCGGCTGACGGCGCAGGTCGGCGACTTCGTGGAACTGGGAGTCCACACCGTTCACGGCCATCAGTCCAACTCGAATGTCGACAAGCCTTTAGGGGATCTCCTGACCGGCTCACTCACAGAGGGCCAGAACCGGACGGTATCCACCATCGAGGTCATCCTGCGCGACGACTCGCCGGAGGACGGCATTGGTGGAGCCGTGTACTTCCCGGCCGGCTCCGATGTGATCGTCACCTACCGGGACGGCACGGTGGACACCGGCGACGAGCTGCGCTTCGCACCCCTGATCCAGGGAGGACGACGGAGGCAGGGCTTCATCGTCGCCGACGGTACAGAAGAGATCCGGCTGACTTACGACTTCGAGGACCCGGCCTTCGTGAACCGCGCCCAGAACGACAAGGCCGAGATCGTCGAGGTGGAATTTCGCCTCGTCCTGGCCAACGACTACGAGATCTGGATTTCCTCGGACCGACAGACGGACCTGTCTAGCGCTCCGGTGTTCCTCAAGGTGACGAGCGCGGAGGGAAACGTCCAGGATATTTCCAATCTCAGAACGGTCAGCTTCGAGTACGGACTCCCCACGGGCACTCACGTACTCGGAGGCAGTGTGCGGGTGAGCGACGTGCTGGGAGCGCACCTGTACGCGGAGTACGATCTGAGCTGGAGCTATCGGAAGTACCCGAACCGTGTCAGGGAGACCCACGACGCAGCCTCCGGCATCCGCGGGGACAGACGAGCGCCGGCCTGGATGGTCAACCTGTCGAAGCGCGCCGATCCCTGGTTTTTGTTCAGCGAGGCGTACAGCATGGACCCCGCCTACAATACCCAGACCTTCGTCACCGCGGACGAGTCGGGGATCGTAGACTACGAGCGAGATCGGTACCGCGTCGATTTCGTGGAGGACAACGACGACCAAGACCGCATTCCGGACAGTTTCCGCGCTGACTGGTTCACGCGGGACCGCCAGGTCTTCCCCGGGTGGGACCGGAACCTCGACTTCGTGCCGGATTTCAACCAGAACGACAACCGCGTCAAGATGAACTCGATCCCGGATTTCGAGGAACCCTTTCTCAGGTTCTCGGTGGACCGGCCCGAGTTCCTCTTCGGCGTCGACATGAACAACAACTTCTGGGTAGATCTCTACGAAAATGACGACCAGCCCGACTACCCGTACCCCATTGATCACCGTGGCGCCAACATGTACATCGGGCTCGATGCCGCATCGGGGCTCAGGTTGTCGGTGGGGGCCTTGAGGGAAGAGTCGATATCCACCGACAGGCACAACCACAGCACCTACGCCGTCGTGAACTACGACGGCGAGTCAGCCCGTTACGGCCGGCTGCGCGTGTTCGAAATGTCGAAACTCGTCGAGGACGATATCGCCAACCCGCTCCTGCAGTGGGTGCCTGATACGACGATACGGGGCGGCGCGCTGACCGCGGTGGACGATCCGTTGCTGGCACGGGATACGTGGGTCAATCAGCTGTTCGTGGGGCACCGCTTCGAGACCGGCTCCCTGAATGTGTCGAACCAGCTCAACTGGGTGTCCTTTCGGCAGCTCATGAGCACATCTCGGAGGCAGCGATTCAATCTGGATGAGACGGATTCCTTCTTCGGCGCCATCAACAAGGCGAGCTACCAGTACAGACTCGCGCGGCTGACTCTCGAGCCGCGCTGGAAGAGCGAGTTCCGCAAGCAGACGCGGGGATTGTTCGCCGCCCAGGAGCACACCAGTCTGATGGAGCTGGTTTCGGGATTGGTGACCGTGCCGGTCCTGCGGCGGAGCCGGCTCCAGGCCGGGGTGGAGTACGTCTACTTCAACGATGTGGACCGGGATGCCGAGGACTTCGACTCGATCAGCTACGGACTCCAGTTCAGTACCTCGTCGGAGTATCTGGGATATCGAATTCAGGCCCTCGCCGGCGCGGTGATCGAGCGCAAGGATTTCGAAGGGCTGGAGGCGACGACGACGACGCAGTCCTTCATAACGGTCTACGCCGGACTCGGGAAGCCGGTGTCGGCTCCAGGAGCGTACTTCTGAATTCGTTTGACATTCGGTGACGGATTTCGTACCGTAAGCAGTTAATAGAGCCAAGGATCCAGCCCTCTGAGTGACATAACTTGTTGTTTTTACGAGGGCAGGAGTCAAATCACACTGCGGTCGCAATTGCGAAATCGCAGTGATCACCCCATGAGTGGCAGAGACCACCGAGCAGGAGGTGTTTGTGTGATGAAGAAATACCTGGCGATCGTGAGTGCGATAGCGTTCGCTCTCACCAGCAGTGCCCTCGCCCATGACGGCAGCCCGCCCCTCAATGCCGTCAAGTTCCCGGATACGCACCGCCCGGTGATCGACGGGTTGATTAATGACTGGGAAGCCGTGGACAGGGACGTGTACGGGGCGGGACCGGAGCACCACGTTCCTTCGAACGGAATCCCGCAGGATAGGGGGACTGTGGGGGACAACAACCTGCCGGATCCGGCGTCGCTGCAGATATGGCACAAGTTCGGCTGGAACGACACGTCTAATAATATCTACTACCTGACGAGCGTCTTCGACGATATTCACGTGACCGCCCGTGAGGAACCCGGCCTCTTCTTCTTCGACGATGGTCCGGAATTCTATTTGATGTTCGCCCACATATCCTCGGAAGACGCCGGCTCTGTGGACGGGATAGCGAGGGGCTTCGCCTACAAGTACGCCCTCCCCCCCCTCCAAGGTGCCTTCGAGTTTTTCCGCCCGGTCGTCAACCTTCCGTGGATGAAGAACGGCAGCAAGTGGGTGCAAATCGGGTGGAGCTTCGAGGGCGAGGAGTTCGGCGAGAGCACCTACCACTACGAAATCCGGTTACACCCCATCGACTCAATGCCGATTGACGATAACGCGACGGAAGACGAGGTGATCATCGGCGACCTGGAAGTGGGCGGAACGGTGCACATCGGCATCTTTATCAACGAGGCGGACAACCCGGCGGACGAGCCAAACGCCCGGATCGGAATGTGGTCGCTTTCTCCAACAGACTCTACGGTCCAGGATCTATTTCTGGCGCCAGACGATGATACCATCGGTTGGGGCGCTCAGACATCTGTTGAAGCTGAGAGTTGGGGTCGGATAAAAGGGCAATTCATCGAGTAGGGATTCGTTCCTAACCCAACTTTCATCCATTTCCACCGGGCAGGCACCGCTTCCACGGCGCCTGCCCGGTTCTCATGTACGGACGTCACCGTGGAGATGGGCATTACGGATCGGTCTTTCTCCGGACGGGCCAGGGATCGTCGAGCCGGTGCCGCCATTGGAAGCACACTTGCGAGGGAGGAGTCGCGGCAATGCCGGAGCGTGAGGGCGCGAATTTCGAGGAGCGAAAGCTCTGGAGCGCCGGAGAGGGGGAGTATCACACCTACCGAATTCCGGCCATGGTCGTTACCACCACAGGCTCGATTCTGGCCTTCTGCGAGGGCCGAAAATTTCACTCTCACGACGGGGGCAAGATCGACCTGCTCCTCAAACGAAGCTCGGACTGCGGGCAGACCTGGACGGACACAGACGTGGTCGTGGATGACGGGGACATGACGTGTGGGAACCCTTGTCCTGTCGTAGACAGGACTGACGGGACGATCTGGCTGCCCTTTTGCAAGAGCCCGCGCGACGACGAAACAGGAGGAGACCTCATCGTATGGGGCAAGTCGTCGCGGACTCACTGGATCACTTGCAGCAGAGACGACGGTGTAACCTGGGCGGAGCCCACCGAAATCACGAGCGATGTCAGGGATCTGTCGTGGACGAGTGTCGCCACTGGGCCAGGTCACGGGATTCAGCTGAGCAGCGGCCGGCTCATCATACCCTGCCATCACATGACATGGTGGGGGTGGATTTCGACTGGAGTGATCCGAGTCATTCGCATCTGATGCTCAGCGACGACCACGGTTCAAGCTGGCGGATTGGCGGAATCCTGGACGCGGGGACCAGCGAAAGCGCGGTCGTAGAGACGGCAGAGGCTGCGGTCTACATCAACTGCCGCAACCAGAGAGATGAATCCCTCATGCCGTACAGGCGGGCACGGGCCTGGAGCCACGACGGGGGCGAGACGTTCTCCGAGTTCGGCCGGGAGGATGCGCTCATCGAGCCGAGCTGCGAGGGGAGCTTCGTCCGCTTCACGAAAGCCGCAAGGGACGACAGGAACCGGGTCCTGTTCGCCAATCCGGCCTCCACGGAGGGCTCCCGAAGGAGGCCATTCAGGGCGCAGGAAGATGACGGTTCGGGTGAGCTACGACGAGTGTCGCACTTAGCCGGTAGCCAGGCTCGTTCACGCCGGACCCTCCGCCTATTCGGACATGGCGGTCGCTTCCGACAGGACAATCTGCCTGCTGTACGAGCGCAGTGAGAGCGGGCTTCCCTATAAGAACCTGACGCTGGCCCGGTTCGACATCGAGTGGGTCAGCGAAGGGGAAGACCGCCTGGGGTGAGCTTCCCGGAAAGGAACGGATGACGATGGGCGAAGGAGGAGAGTATTTCGAGCAGACCGGTTTATGGGTGGCCGGAGAAGGTGAGTACCACACCTACCGAATTCCCGCCATGGTGGTGACGACAAAAGGGACGATTCTGGCCTTCTGCGAGGGTCGGAAATTTCACTCCCACGATGCGGGCAAGATCGATCTGTTGTTGAAACGCAGTCACGACCACGGACAGAGCTGGGAGGAAGAGCGTATCGCCGTCGAAGATGGAGACATGACGTGCGGAAATCCGTGTCCGGTAGTGGATCAGTCCGGCGGAACAATCTGGCTGCCCTTCTGCAAGAACGAGCGAGACGACGAAGGCACTGATGCGATCTTTCAGGGCAAGGCGGAGCGCACGGTCTGGATCACCAGCAGCCGGGACGAGGGACAGACCTGGGCCGAGCCCGTCGAGATCACGGCCGCCGCGAAAGACCCATCCTGGACCTGGTTCGCGTCAGGACCCGGCCACGGGATACAGCTGCGCAGTGGCCGGCTCGTCATCCCCTGCGACCACATGCGACTGAATGGCGCTCGGCCGGGTCCTGACGAGACTCCACCCGCTTTCGACGAGGCGTCGGCCATTTTCCACGGGCACGTGATGCTCAGTGACGACGGCGGAGCTAGCTGGCGTATAGGTGGCATCGTCGACGAGGGCACCAACGAGAGCGCCGTCGTGGAAACAGCAGGCGGTGGGGTCTATATCAACTGCCGCAACAAGAGAGAGCCTTCCCTGGCTCCCTATCGCCGCGCCCGGGCCTGGAGCTACGACGGCGGCGAGTCGTTTGGGGAAGTCGGCCGGGAGGAGGTCATGGTCGAGCCGCCCTGCCAGGGCAGCCTGGTGCGCTGTACTCGCGAGGGAGTGCAGGACCGGAATCGCATTCTGTTCGCCAATCCCGCCTGTACGGAGGGACCGGAGGGCGGTCACGGAGGGCGCAGGAGGCTCACGGTCCGGCTCACGTACGACGAATGTCACACCTGGCCGGTGTCGCGGCTCATTCACGACGGGCCATCCGCCTATTCAGATCTGGCGGTCGCTCCCGACGGCACCATCAACTGTCTGTACGAGCGCGGCGAGAAGGGTCTTCCGTACGATCAGCTCGCCTTGGCCCGCTTCAACCTCGAGTGGCTGACCCAGGGAGAGGACCAGCTCATTCCACCTGTATGACGGTTCGGCGCCTCTGGGGATCGAAGGCGATCAAGGTAGAATCCGCCTCCTTCAGAAAGGTACCGCTCTCGAAGGTTGCACGGCTGCACGCCCGGTTCAGAGCCTCACCGTCGACCAAGATCCCGCGCACCTCAACGGCCGCCAGCTCGAGCGTCAACTCTCGGGTCAGCACGGGCAGGTCCAGCGTTACCGAGTCGTCGTCCACGTGCAGCTGCGCCATGGTGCGGGCGCATGCGTAGGTGGTAATCTCGCTGCACCTCCGCCACCGGGTCCGCTCGCCGCGAGGGTCTCGATCCCGCAAGCGCTCCACCACTTTCTTGAAGGCCTTGAACCCGCGACGGTCACCGTCGTGGAGCCCGTAGAATCCTTGCCAGTGGCTGATCATCACCGCCGGCTCTCCAGCGTCGATCAGTGCGGGCAGCCGTCCGCCCTGCAGATCGGCCGTGATGTAGCTATCCGCATCCACTTCACCGTAGCCCGTCCAGGACCCGGTGCAATCACCCGTCGAGGCTATGATCTCCCCGACCGCCGTCCCGGCCTCGCGGTCGGCATACCATACCGGGGTCTCTACCCCGCCTTCGCGACTCGTGCGCAGAAAGAAGAACGGTACCGGGTTACGGCTGACCTGACGCACCGCTTTGCCGACCGCTCGGGCGTAGAATTCCAGGGTTTTGCTGCCGAACTCGCCAGGTGAAGTGACCCCCTGTGGTGAGAGGCCCACGCTCTGCAGGATCCGGCATGCGGTGGCCACATACTCGACGATCTCCTCCTCCTCCTCCTCCTTGGGCAGCGTGGCCCAATCATACTGCTCCCAGATCTGCGGTTTCACGGGCTCCATCGTCACCGGATCGACGACCACTGTGTGAGTGATCATCTCGGGCGTGATATCGAAAGCCGGAGCGATCAGTTCCCGGCACATCTGCAGCCAGCTGTCCTGTTGCGCCGTGCTGAACAGCGGCAAGCCCTCGTCTATGCGCCCCAGCCCTGCCGGACAGGGCACGACGCTGAATTTCCCGCGCACGCCGTGATCCAGGCAGTACTCGGCGAACTCTCGGGTAAAATGCTCGGGGTGTACCACAGGTACGTGTTCCCAGCGGCGTCCCCCATCATCGACCCGATTCCGGTCGCGCATGAAGAAGTAGTTGACGTTGACCAGTACCGTGGAGTCGTCGATGATGATGGATAGGGGAACTCGATCGAGGGCGTGCCGGGTGATCTGTGCTCGCATGTTGATTCCCCTTGAGTCCGCTACCGTTTACTGGGGCTCGGTTTGGGTAGTGTATCTGAAACCGCAAGTCAGGTAGTCGCGCGACACGTGACCCCGTTTACCGCTGCGACGCCGGAATCATGGTCAGAAGCTAGTCGCGGTACGCGAACAGCGCTGCCTTTTATGACGCTTTCACTGAAACAATCTCCTCGCCGATCCGCATTGCGTCGGCTGCCTTGGCGATCGTGGACTCTGGCTCAGCCTCGCCGCGAACGGTGGCGGCGAACAGCCTCAATTCGGGAACGTATCCCCAGCGCTCGTGCAGGGAGCTCTCGGGCCGCGGTAGGCTGCCTGGAGGCACCCATCGAGTTATAGCTCCGCCATCGCCAAGCCCCTCCGCTTTCTTTGCGTCCTCCTTCCCGGACGTCAGGCTCAGCTCCTCGAATCCTTCGCAGGTGAGCAACCCGGACTTGCCGAGCCAGTCTATCCGACACCAGGTCGCGCCGATGTACATATTGTTGCTCGCCTCGAGAGTCGCGGTACATCCTCGACCGTCAAAGGTCGTGAGATAGTAGAAGCAGTCTTCCCCCTCCGCCTTGTGGACATGCATCCCGTCCAGGCCGCCTGCGAGGTAGGCGAGCAGGTCGATCGCGTGGCAGAGATAGTGTTCGACGTAATGACTTCCGTCCCGGTCCCCTAGTGTAGTGTCCGTTAAATGGATGGAATTAACTATTCTTGGGCTTCCAGCGCCTGCCGGGCGCGTTGGATCTTGCGCAGGATGTCCTCGCCTCGCGCCTTCCACTTGTAGGGCTTGGGGTTCCGGTTCCTCTCGGCCAGATAGCTTTCGATGTCTTTCACCAGCGCTTTGACGCTGGAGAAGCTGCCATCGCGGATCACGTCCTGCGTCAGTTCGCCGAAGAAGCGTTCGATCAGGTTTAACCAGGACGAACTGGTCGGAGTGAAATGGAGGTGAAAGCGCCGGTGCCGAGACAGCCACTGTTTGACCCTGTCTTCTTTGTGCGTGCTGTAGTTGTCGACGATCAGGTGCAGATCCAACTCCTTCGGGGTTTCTCGGTCGATCTGTTTCAAGAAGCGCAGCCACTCCACGTGGGTGTGCTGCTCCTCGGTGCGCGCGATGAGCTTGCCGTCCAGGTAGTTCAACGCGGCAAACAGGGTGATCGTCCCGTGGCGTTTGTAGTCGTGCGTCCTGGTGCGAAGCTCCCCCACCCCCAAAGGCAAGCCCGGCTGACTGCGCTCCAACGCCTGACACGGGCACTTCTCGTCACAACACAGGACCAGGGCCTTTTCGGGGGGATCGAGATACAGTCCGATCACATCCCAAAACTTCTCTTCAAAGCGCTTGTCATCAGACACCTTGAAGGTCTTGGTCAAATGGGGCTTGATGTCGTTGGCCTGCCAGATGCGGTGCACGCTGTCCGGCGACATCCCCACGGCTTGAGCCATGGTGCGAACCGTCCACCGCGTACGCGGTTTCGGCGGCTGCGTCGCACCGGTGATGACCTGCTCGACCTTATCGGAGGGAAGAGAGGGCGGTCGCCCGCGGCCCTTCGCATCCTGCAACCCGTCCAAACCGTCGCGTTCGAAGCGTTGCGACCACTTGTTCACACACGCCACGCTGACCCCAAGCTCCCGGGCCACCTGCGCCTGTTTGATCCCTTCGGCGCGACGCAAGATAATCGCCGCGCGCAGGCTATCGCGCGGCGACGCGGTCGACGCTTTGACGCGGCCTTCCAGCTCTTGTCTTTCCGGTTCGGTAAGGTCCACTTTGGAGATGGGTCGGGCCATACCGGAAAGATAATACGGGGGAATCAGTTAATGAAACCTATTTCTCGGACACCACACTAGCCTAGCCACCAGCGCACCGCCACGGCTCGCGGTGTCGAGAATTCGCCGGAGTCTATGAGTGCCCGCGCTCGGCGCACACCCGCCGTATACCGATAGTTGAAACCCACCTGCACGTGAACGCCGGCCTTCTCCGCTGCGGCGGCCACCTCCAGCGCCTGTGCTGCTGTGGGAGCCGGTGGTTTTTCCTCTCACACAGGCAGGCCGGCCCCAACGACCTCTCTCGTGATCTCGTAATGTCCCTGCGGGCCCGTGACGACGAGCACGGCGTCGAGCTCCTCGCTTTCGCACATCTCACGATGGTCGGAATAGTCAGTTGGGATCTCTCGGCCTTCGGGCGCGAATCTCCGGGCATAGAGTCTTGCCCGCTCGCGGTCGAGGTCACAGGTAGCTATGAGTTGCAGGCCGGCAGAGCTCAGCGACGGATAGATGCGCTCGGCTCCGTGACGACCGCAGCCGACGAACCCTATGCGCAGGGGTGACGTAGTATCGCTCCGACGAGCGCGCCGCAGCCACCTTGAGGACGGGCTCGTACGGCACGTCAAAGAAACGCGTGACCTGACGGTAGGCATTGGAATGGACGCGGCCCATGAAACCGTACCCTATGATGCCGATATTCAATTTCTCACGGTCCATGATGAGGCCTTCCGCGATGAGGTTTCCAGGGCTGGCAGCCAGCAAACTGTGAGCAGAGAGCACTAACTCGGGGACACGAGCAGTAGCATAGGCCAAAATCGTTAGTCAGAGTAAGGATAGTCCGAAAACAGCCCATCGACCATTTCATACGGGAGGCTGGAAAAGATCTCAACGACAGGCAACCTCCGCCGGCGTCGAGGCATTTCGTCTAAATGTGACCGACGACCTGCTCGTCGACCCCCAGCCATCGATCTCCGGCGGCCGCCGGTCGCATCTGGAATGCTGGTCCGTCCCTTTGAACGGTCGTACTTTGGAAGTCTCGATGGCCGTCCTGTGAAGGCCTGAATTCCATGCCGAATCCAAACGTGGAACCTCTTGCCCAGAAGTACACCGTAGCTGCCCGGGTTCCCGACCCGGAAAATTACTTCTTTCACGACCCCAATATGACCCGGCTGGACGACGACAGCCTGCTGATTGCCGCGCCGCAGTGGGGTCGCGATCGGCCAGAGGTCGAGCGCACCGTTCGCATGCTGCTCAGCCGGGACGAAGGTCAAACCTGGGAGGAACTGTCGCCCCTTCCGTACGAGGAGGCCACACCCTTCGTTCTCGACGGCCAGCTGCTGATGTTCGTCCAGCATACCAGTCATCGGGATTTTCATATCGTGTCCAGCGATGACCGTGGACGCACGTGGAGCCCGGCGCAGATGGTACTGGAAGGCTCCTTCTGGAACATCTCTACCGCCATGGTCGCCCGGCCGGAAGCGCTGTACTGGGCGATGGACTACGCCATCGAGGGCGAGATGGACGAGAGAAGCCGCAACTGCATGGTAATGGTGAAGTACGACCGCAGCGGCTCGCCGCTGGATCCCGACGCCTGGAGCTACTCCAATGCCGTGCCGCGGCCCGAACTGCCCGACTCGCTGACGGGCAGTCATTTTCCGCCGGGTCGCACCCCGCAGATCTCCCGCGACCCGCCATGCGCGTTCGGGTGGGTCGAACCCAATACAGTGGAAGTCAATGGGCGCATCCGCGTTTTCAACCGCTGCACCATAGACGACTATGCCAGCACGAATATTGCCGGCGTGCTGGAATACGAACCGGATACAGATCGGCTGGAATTCCAGCAATTTGTTTCCTGGCCAGGAGGTCAGTGCAAGTTTTTCGTCATGCACGACCAGCCAAACGAGATGTACTGGCTGCTGGGCAATCTGGCCACCAACTCCCACGATCTTCTCGGCTGGGGCCATCGCATGCGTGAGTCGGGCTTCATGGGAGGTCCCGGCAACGAGCGCCGCTGGCTCTTTCTCCATTACAGCATCGACTGTCTCAACTGGTTTCCTGCCGGTTGCGTGGCTTGTTGGCCCGGCCACATCAAACGGAGTTTCATGTACCCAAGCCCCGTGATCGCCGGCGACGACATCATCATGTTGTCCCGTACGAGCTATGAAGCGGGCAACCAGCACGATGCCGACCTGTGCACGGTCCATCGTATCCGCGACTTCCGAAATCTTGCTATGAATATACACGAGGGGGGACTCCACAAAAGAAATTGACGAGATAACCCCCGGGCTTACGGAGCAGAAAAAAGTGACGGATAGGACTTACAAAGACCCTTTTTGGCGGAGAATCTCTTGGCGCAGGTGTTTGCTGTGAGAACTTGGACGCGTTAATGGGTAGCATTGGTTACAGTACCCCGATCGAAGTGATTGGTCTTCGAGTTTCGGCTCTCGGAGATTCTGGCGTTCGTGATCTCAACCGCAGCCGGTGTTCGGATTCACGACCACAGGGTCTACCCGTACATCGCCGACCAGGACCCGGCCACCTTCCCCCCGCCACTGGCGATGGGCGCATGCGCGAGGAAGATCTGCCGCCCCCGTGCGATCATCGACGACCCGCTCTTACATGGCGCTGGAACAGTCAGTCTCCGCCGTCCTCCACCTGCTCGAGAAGCTTCTTGACATTGGCCGCGTTGATGCGCATGGCATCCACGGTGGTGCCGCCCGGTGGTTGGAAATGGGTTGCCAGGGAGACGAAGACGTCGCAATCGTGGTCCCGCAGATTGCGGAAGACGGTCGGATAATCGGTGTCTCCTTCGCCAAACGGACAATACTCGAAATCGAGGCTCAAGCCGTCGTTGACGCGAAGGTCCTTAATGTGCAAGCCGTAGAGATACGGTCGAAGATTGTGAAACCCGGCGGTGGCCGTGTCCGATTCACCACAGTTGGTGTTGTCGGCCGGGCCCCACATCACCTTCATGCGAGGGGAGCCGACGCGCTCGGCGATGCGACGAAAGTTGCCGGTGGTGTTGGTATAGTTCCACGGCATCATGGATAGGGCGACATCGACGTTGTGGCGCTCAGCCTGTTCCATTACGAGCGAGAACGCCTTTGCCAGCTTGTCCATATCCAAATCCGAGATGATACCACCGCGGGTCATCCAGCGCATCGGCCAGGTCTGCTTGCCAGCGAGCTCGCCGGGCCACAGAAAGGAATACATGTTGACGGCGGGAACGCCGAGATAGCCAGCGATCTCCATGGTGCGCACCAGTTCGTCGAAATCCCGCTTGAAGGTCGGATGCTCCTCCATGTTGTCGAGGTCGAATTCGTTGAGCTGGATGCCCTTAAAGTGGGGCCTGTTCAGAAGCAGAAAGAACTCCAAGTTTCGGGATTTCACCTTCGCCTGCATCCCGTCGAGCTCGGCGTCACTCATGTCGACGAGGGCCTTGTCTTCTGCCCTACCGCTGACCTCACCGTTGCACATGTACCAGATGTATTTGACTCCGAGTTCGGCGGCCAGGTCCAGGGCTTCCTCAAAGGGCAATTGCGTTTCGGTAAGGTACATGGAGAGTCTGAAGTCGTGTGAGCTCATGAGATTTTACCTTGTTGTGTTGAGGGGACAGACAAGCCAAGCGCATCCAGGCACCACTTGATGGACCCGATCTTTGACCACGGCCATTTGACCCGCACCTCCAGGATCGCCCGGAGCCGGGACCAGGGCCGGCCGGTGGAACGTCCAGTGCACCAGGTCGGTGCCGCCAGCGGTGTCCGCCGTCGGGCTACGCGGTGGGGGCAGGTGCGCTGGGAAGCCCGGCGGCATCTTGAGCGGCGGGGCGTTTGTCAATAACGAGGGAGTGACGACGATCAGCTACCACGGCTGTAAGGCCGGTACGTGGATCGCCACCGCCGAAGACGACGAGCTGCTGCACTGGCGCAAGACGCACCGGGATTGGGAGTACCCTATGGCGCGAGCCTGACGGCGATACCAGGCGCTGACGGTAGACAACCAGGATTACGACGACGACTTCCAGACGACGACTTCCAAAGGTTCAGGGAATTCGACACCTGGACGTTCTTCATTCGCGCCCTCGTCGACTTCACCCAGTACGGCAGGCCGCCGTGACGATGACCTCTGCGATTGTCTCGACAGCGGACGCCCTCACCGAACCAAATGCCTGTGAATGAGATTCGGTCCGGACGCATTACATGTCAGATGATAGTGAAAACTCAAGGGGGCCGCCGGCATGGTGGCGGATGAAGGACGTAGAATAGTTTCAGACGCAGTTCCCGGCGAACCATCACCAGCAGAAGGAGCGCACACTCGACCTACGGGGGGAAGAGGCGGAGGAGTCCGGTCCCGCCATTACCCCTGCGAGCTGTGCTGCTGGGTGTCGTCTCCTTCTGGTTAGTGGTGCAGCTACTGTTACTTTCGGTGAGTTCCCAGCTCCCGTTGATGGTCCTCATTTCCTTCGTCTTCTGGCTCTTCTTCAACTCCCTGCTCAGAACCTTCGTCCCCCGCCTGGCGCTACGCAGGGGCGAGCTACTGACAATATTTACCACGGGATGGGTAGCGGGCACCATGCCCCTCAATGGCTGGATGGTGGATGTCGTAACAATGCTGCCGCTCCCGACTCACCTTGCGGGACCTGAAAACCGGTGGGAAGAGGTCCTCTTCGACATCTTGCCCTGGCACGTGTTCGCCAGCACCGAGCCGAGGGTCATCAATGGTTTCTGGTACGGTCTCGATCAGGGTGAGACGGTACCGTGGGGAGGATGGGTTGGCGCCATTGGCCAGTGGTTCAGCGTCTCCATGGGCATGATGGTATTCGGATTTTGCATCTTCGTGCTCTTTCAGCGCCACTGGGCCGAAGGGGAAAAACTGGCATTTCCTCTGGCCCAGATGCCGCTCGATCTCACAACTGGCTGCGAAGGGCCAGGACGCGTTCCCCACATATTCAAATCCTGGCTCTTCTGGGTGGGCGTCGTTGCCGTTTTCTTGCCCGCCGTCTACAACACGGCGGGGTACTTTCTGCCCGGGCTGCCGAAAACGAAAATCTTCTTCGAAGAGTATAGCGTCGAACTGGACGAACACATTGGTATCTCGATTCGCTTGTTGCCCCTCGTTCTCGCCGTCGCCTATCTGTGCCCGCTGGATATTCTCGCCAGCTTGATTGTTTTCTACTGGCTGACCCTGCCCAAAGAGTGGATCATGAGCAGGACCGGGTTGACGGTCGGCGGCTCTGAAGCGGACCAGCTGGGTGTTGTCGATATCCTCAAAATGGAAGGCTACGGGGCCCTCATCTTTATTGCCCTCTGGTCCATCTGGTTGGCACGTGGGCATCTTCGTGCCATCTGGCGACAGGCATTCTCCGGAGAAGGAGACCAGAGCGACACGAGGCAGTACCGAGGGCACTCTTCGGGCTGGGGGTTTCCGGAATCTATGTCACGGGCTGGATCATGGCACTGGGGGCAAGCCCGCTTCTGGCAGTGGGTCTGCTGCTGTTGGTTACCCTCGCCCACTTCGTCACAGTCAAGCTGATGGCGGCTACCGGATTTGCTTATCTCATTCCCACGCACCCCCATCTCAAAGGAGAGTCCTTCATTCTCCACCTGGTGGGCACAAAGCACCTGTCGCCGCGCTCGGTCGTGGGCTTCAAACTCATCACCGGCAATTTGTTCATGGGCTCCGGCGGACGCATTCCGGGCTGGCCCGCGATCGTACACCACCTGCGGATCTTTTCAATCAAACGGCAGCCCGTGTGGGTTACGGCTTCCTTGCTCGTCGCCTTTGGCATCTGCTTTCTCGCCATAGCGGGGACCACCATCGACTATGTTTACGGTTTCACGAACACGGGTGCGGGCGGAAACGACCGAAGCCTCGACGACATGGTGCGACTGATCGGCCAACCCGCTGTGGCGGCGGTGGACAAGTGGGCCGTATGGCTAACGGGTTTCTTCGAAGCTGCAGGAATCGCCTGGCTGCGGCTGCGCTTTCACTGGTTTCCCTTCCATCCGGTGGGAATTGCGTTTCAGTACAGCGTAGGTGTGCGGTTCTACTGGTTCAGCCTGCTGGTGGTGTGGATAGCAAAGTACTATCTGCTGCGCTGCGGCGGTGTGCGACTCTACGCGGCCGGAAAGCCCCTGTTCTACGGGCTGACAGTAGGTTACGTGTTCGGCGTCGTCCTGGCGAGGGGTGTGGATCGAATATGGCTTCCGGTGTCGCACTGGCTCCACCGGTGGTGAAAACTCAAGGGGGGTGGTTTCAATAATCTCTGACGGGCGCCACAGCGAGACGACCGGCTCATCGCAGCATGGCGATCGGTGGGCGATTTCGCCCCGCAGCCTCGTGATCGGCTCGCTCTCGGCGTTGAGCATCGCGCTGATCCTGCCCTACACGATAAACGTCATCCACGGGTCGCGCATCGGCCTAAGCTCGTGCACGCCGGCCGCCTTCATTCTGTTCTTCGTCCTCCTCCTGACGGTCCAGGTATTCCTCGCTCTGCTCAACCGCGGTTGGCATCTACGTCCCGGCGAGCTGGTGGTCATATTCATCATGATGGCGATAGCCACGCACATTCCCAACCGCGGCGTCGCGCAGAAGGTCGTGGTGATGGTCACCGGGGGTACTTTCTATGCCAGCCCCGAGAACAACTGGGCAGAGCTTATCCATCCCATTCTGGCGGAGTGGCTCGTACTCGACGAGCCCGAGGCGGTCCGGGACCTGTACCTTGGGGAAAGCGCCGACCGCATTCCGTGGCTCCTGTGGATGCCGGTCCTGCTGCGCTGGCTTCTCTTCTTCCTCGCCTACCACCTCATGCTGCTCAGCGCGCTGGTGATTCTCCGGCGCCAGTGGGTGGATCATGAACGCCTGGCGTTTCCAGTGGCCCAAGTGCCCCTGGCCATGTTGCAGGACAACGGCAGCCCCGATTCGATTGTCAAGCCGTTTTTCAAGAATCCGGTCATGTGGGCCGGCTTCATCTTCTCCTTTCTGATGAACAGCACCAACATCCTGCACAACTATTTCCCCTGGATTCCCGCCGTCATGGGACAGGTGGAAACGATGATTTTTCGCGACCAAATCGAGGTGACCTTTCGCATCAATTTCCTCATGCTCGGTTTTGCATACTTCATCAATACAGGCGTCGCCTTCGGCATGTGGTTCTTCTATGTCGTTCGCGTACTCCAGGGCGGCATCTTTGCCATTCTCGACATTCACCTCGCGCAAGACCTGGGTCCGGGAGCTGCGACGAGGGGCGTAGGGGGGGACATTTTCGGGCACCAAATGATGGGAGCGCTGATCGTTCTAGTCGTCTTCGGTCTGTGGACCGCACGGCCTCACCTCAAGGAGGTTCTGCACAAGGCGTGGAACAAAGATGCGCCAGTGGATGACTCGCGGGAGATCATATCGTACCGGGCTGCCGTCCTCTGTTTTCTGGGCGGCACGACCTTCGTTTTTCTGTGGTTATGGCAATCGGGCATCCCGGCCTGGATCGTTCCCGTTTTCATCTTCGCAACCTTCGTGATCATGATCGGGCTGGCGCGTGTTATCGCGGAAACTGGGGTGCCCACCATCACCCCCGCCATGACGCCGGCCAGTTTTGTGATGTCTGGCATCGGCGCCACCGCCATGGGTATCAAAGGCGTAGTCGCAGCCGGATACACCCTGGTGTGGGCGGGAACTTTTATCACGTTTGTCACCGCTCCCATGGCCAACGCGCTGCGCATGGGCTCGGAAATCACCCGCCATCGGCGGGGCGTTTTTCTCGCCATCGGTGCGGCCGCAATAATCGCCATGGTGGCCGCCACGTGGTTTCAGATCCATCTGGGCTACAAACATGGGGGTCTCAATCTGAATGGCAGATACTACCAGACCTACGCCATGTCGGCGTCTCGATTCGCCGAATATCATCTAGTGAATCCGACCGAGCCGCATATGGGTGGGTGGATATGGACCGGGGTGGGGGCGGTAGTCATGGTCGGCCTGATGATCGCGCGCCATACCTTTGCTTGGTGGCCGTTTCATCCCATCGGTTTTGCGGTGAGCTCTTCGTGGATGTTGAACGCCACCTGGATGTCGATTCTGGGCGCCTGGCTGATTAAACTCCTCGTATTGAACTACGGCGGGCCCAGCCTTTACGAACGGACGAAACCGTTCTTTATAGGGATCATACTGGGACAGTTCGTGGCGGCCGGTTTCTGGCTGTTGGTGGACGCGTTTACGGGCATGAGAGGCAATCATATCAGGGTGTATTGATGGTGCGGCGGCTCGCTCTGCGTGAACAGTCGCGGTCACGAAACGAGTGGACGCGCGGGCTGACCGTCCGTTTGTGACCGACAGCAGATTAACGGCCTGTGCAGAGTCGCGGTTCGGGCACACGCGATTTCTACAGTGCCACACGTAATCTCAGACGTGCTCTTCGCGGCCTGAAGCTGCCGAGCGGTAGGCGGCATCGAGCATTTCCACGCCACGCATGGCCGCCTCTCCAGGTGCCCAATTGACGTCGGTCTTTCGTAAGATCAGGTCGACGAAGTTGTTGGGCGGGCCACTGCACTCGTAGCCGCCGGAGTCTGCCGCTACTTCCTCGACGTGGTGCTTGCCATCGTGGCGACGAAGGTGGAGACGGGCGCGCTCGCAGTCGAGCAGCAGCATGCCCTCGGTGCCGAAGATGCGCAAATCGACCTGGAAAGTCTGGTCGGCAGGTACCGAGCTCGCACCGCTGACAGTGCCGATGACGCTGTCCTCGAATCGCACGCTGAAGGCATTGTAGAGATCGCCTGTGCTCCGGGGGCGGTCATAACGGCGAAGACGCTTTCTGCCCGCAGGCCGGTGAGCCAGAAGAGCATGCCGGAGGAGTGGGAGATCTGGGCGTAGCCGTATCCTCCGTCGGCCACCTCGGGATCGGCCCAGGTGGCCGGGTCGGGATCGAAGAGGTTGGCTTCTTCCTGGCCGGATACGGCTTCGATGTGCATCCCTTCGCCCGAAAGCAGGCCGCGGATGGGGGAGGCCATGTGGCAAAGGACGAATTCGATCTGGCCGACGGCCGAATCATCCATGAGTTTTCTGGCCTGCTGTACGAACGGTTTGCAGTGCCAACCGTACGGGACGAGGAGATGGCAGTTCTTTTCGCCGGCCAGGCGCCCCAGCTGTCGCGCGTGGTCGGCGCTGGTGGTCATGGGTTTTTCGCACATGACGTGCAGGCCTCTAGACAGAGCGGCTGACGCGTGCTCGTAGTGCAGGGTGTGGGGCGAGGCGACGATCACACCGTCCAGTTCGCAGTTGTCCAGAAGCTCCAGATAGTCCTCCGTGGCGTAGCCGAAACCGAAGGAAGCGGTTTTTGACTCGCTGGAGTTCGTTGTTGCCCAGCCGACAGACGCCGACCAGTTCGACGTCGTCGCGGACGACAAGGAGCGGCATGTGGTTGCTGGTGGCCCACCAGCCGGCGCCTATAAAGCCGAGGCGGGCCTTGGTCTGCGTCGAGTTCATCAGATTGTCCTTCTGTCCAGGTGTCGATTCATATCAGTTTTGAAAGAGCGCTGTCAGAAGCCGAATGGCAAACTTGAGAGGATCGTCCATGGTTCGTCACCGCACTTCGGCGATCGGTGCGCGTGTGTGGTGCATTTTGGCGAGAATTGACGAGCGGTCTGCTGCCCGGTAAGTTGGCGCTCGGTGAGGCCTGCAGCAAGCTACTGCGGTGCCTGTGACGGAGGTGTCGATGTCCCTGACCGAACAGCAGATGAATTTCTTCGAAACTTTCGGCTATTTGAGTTTCCCAGGTCTGCTCGCCGCTGAAGCCGAGGCCATCACTCAGGCCTTCGAGGACGTGTGGGCGGAGTACGGCGGCGGCCACTACCATCGTCCCCACGACCAGCAACAGCGCTCATCGCTCGTGCCCTTCATCGACCAGCACCCCTACCTGTGCGCCCTGCTCGACGACGAGCGCATCGAAGGCATCGGTGCCGACCTGTTGGGCGAAGACTTCAACTACATGTCCAGCGACGGGAAAATCTCGTCGCCCAAATGCCACTTGCCGAAGTGGCCACAGACGTAGTCGGACGAGACCATCTCGGCCAGGGTGGCCGTACTGGATTGCAGGGGGATGTTGAGGTGAATGCAGCCGTTGGTGTGGGGATATAGCCCGGTCATGATGCTGGACCGCGCCGGCGAACACAGAGGTTGCGTCACATAGGCGCTCTGGAACACGAAGCTCTCATCCGCCAGGGCGTTCATATTGGGTGTATGGATGAGCTCGTTGCCGTAACAGCGCAGGGTGTCGAACCGTTGCTGGTCGGTGGAAATGAAGAGCAGATTGGGTTTGGTAGAGAGCTTTTCGACCTGCTTGCCAGGCATGACCATTCCTTTACTCAGTGCCGCAGATCACCAGCAATTCACACTTTTCCAGGGTCGGCCAGTTCGGCCCCACGCCCGACCCGGTGCGGTGCCAGCCGTTCGGAGACTGGCTGCCCTCCAGCAGGATCAATACCGTGTTTTCGCCGTTTTTCAGGGGCGGATCGTCCACCACAAGCCAGAATTCGCCGGCTGAATTACTTATGGTCCGGGCGTTCGCGAGATCGACGCGTTTGCCGTTCACCTCGCAAGAGAGGCGTTGTATGTTCGCCTCGTGTTCAGTCAGCTGCAGCCGCAACTCAGTCTTGTGGATGCGGCCGCTGTGCTGCCCCTCCTTAACATCGTCCTCGAGACACAAGCGCAGGCCGTGAAGGGGGCCGGCGCCCCGGCCCCGAAGCGAGATCTTGAACGGAATCTGTGCCTCGAAATCACCGGGAAGCTTCTTGGCGTTAAGGTTGTAGCAGCGGTCCAGCCGAGCAAGGCTCTCCGGATCGGCGAGATCGCGCAACAGCTGCAGGTCCTTGCGTGTGAAGCGGTCCGAGGCGTACAGGCCCATACGTCCGTTGTATATGGGCGGATACTCCACCTCGGGCAGGTCGCTGGGGTCGTCGGGAGCTTCCGGCAATGCCCGCTCGTGTGCGTAGTCGTAGTTGAACAGGTGCACCCCAGCTGCCCCCTGCCGGTAGGCATTCAGGGCGATCGCCCGCCGAACCGAAGGTTGGCCGGTCTCGTAGCCCTCCTGCGGCGAGGTTGGAGGGACCATGGAAGATCCGACGTATATCAGGGCTCCGGTTTTCTCCGCGGCGGCTACAGCTCTGGCTACGTCGTTATCCAATTGCCAGTGACCCATGGACGAGATCGCGGCGATATCGACGAGGTCTTCCCGGATCCAGTGTTCCGCGTCCAGGCCCTGCTCGGCGCAGGCATCCAGGCTGGAAGCCACCCGGCACATCAGCTTGATCTCGGTTGCTTTGCGTTTGGCATGGCGGCGTACGATCTCCCTGACCTGGCCCATGAAGCCGTTCATGGTCTCGATATGCTTGAATCCCTGAAAGCGTTTGAAGAAAGGGAAGTTGCGGCAGAAATCCAGCTCCAGCCCATCCACGTCGTAGCGCGTGAGAACCTCGTCGAAACGACCGAGAAAACGCTCGCGCACTTCTGCGTGGGCGTAATCCCATTGCCAGCAGAAATTGAAGCCGCGGCCATTGCCGCTCAGCGCCGGCGCTCCGATAAGCAGATCCTGGCGGTTCAATGTCATGGCGGAACGGCGGCCGTCAGCCACGCGGTGCTCGGTATTGGCATTAGCTGCATTCATGCGAAACGAGGCAAAGATTCCCAGACCCAGTTCGCGCGCACGATCCACGTAGAGCTGGAAGACGTCGTGACCGTCATCGATCATGGCCCGCAAGCCCATCTGCAGCAGGTCGCTGGGCTCGATCCCGGAGGCCAGATTCGAGCGGAAACTGCCGTCTGCTGCGATCAGATCGTCGATGCTGTGACCGATGGTATCCCCCCAGACTTCGCCGTAGGGGCTGCCCCGCCAGGAGAGATCGTCGTTGATACCCACGAGGGCGCAGACGACATCGACTGCAGTCTCGGAGAGCGGTACCATCAACTCAGTGACATCGCTCGGATCGCGGCGACGCAGGTATTTGAAGGCCTGGCACCCGTCCGTGTTGAAGAGGATACGCGGGGAACAGCGATATGGCATTCCGTTACCAGTCATCTCGAGCTAAAGCTGGTGACGGCGCTCGCCGCGCTAACGTCCCCCGACTTCAGCAGATCATGGAAACGACGGCGCACCGAGTCATCCGGCTTTGTGAAAAGCGGGGCTTCCTCTCGTTCCATGACATAGAAATCTTTTCACACCTGAAAAGGTGAGAGTCAGAGCAGAGGACCAGCCTATCCAGCCTCAAGCCGGTAGTTCCTGATCCGCAGCATCAACGTCGTCCCTTCGCCGACTTTACTCTCGGCAGAAATCGTAAAAGCGAGCGATTCGCGGGCGAGTGGCCGTCTGGGAGAGCCACGACTCTGGCGATGCCACCCCGTTCGTAGGCGGTTTTCGCCTTTTCGGGATTGAGCTCGGCAATGGCGGCGATGCGGATGCCGACCATCTGGCACGTTTGCGGATGTGTTCCCTCACGAGAAGCGATTCCTCGGAGAAAGTCACGTCGAGACGGCTTTCAGGCGGTCGCGGGCAGGAGGCAAGCGGGGAGGCGTGGTGAGAGCATCGATCGATTCGATCACCTTCCGCAGGTAGCACATCTGCACTACTGGTAGGGCACCGGTATTTCGTCCCCGTGCCAAGGAAAGGCATAGGTGGGACGATGTGCAAAGCGGCGCATCCCCACATCCAGCCGGATGGATGCAGCGGGTGGCAGCTGGACCGCGAAGTACTTCGACTCCACGGGGATGGTCTGATCGGCATGCGTCAGTTCAGTAAACTCGTGCTCGGCGAAGGCCCCGGCCTGTACGATCAGACTTCGTGTCTCGCTGGTGTTCAAGTTGACCAGATGAACGCCGGCACTCTCGGCGTCCAGTCTGTCGACCAGAGCGGCCACGTCGGGGGGCAAGCCGGGCCGGACTCGGTCTGAATCGAAATAACGCACGGTCGCTCGCAGGAGCCCGCCAGTGTACACCGATTGCGGTGCCCCCATCGTCACTTGCGTCAAGCCCTTGGTGTAAACCGGATTGGGGGATTCGGGGTTGTCCGCGATCAGGGTCCGGGCGTCGCGGGTCTCACTATGTATCGTCTCAAAGGCAGTCTGGGCATTCTCGTACTCGGCCTGCAGGATCTTCATCGGCCAGTCCGGGTTCTTGCCGTCGTAGTACTGGAAGCGGGCCAGTTCGGTGTCGGCGTAGCTCTTTTCTCCGAGGACCGGCACGTGGTTCCAATCGCGCATTTTGTCGGTCTCCCGAATTCTGACGATGAGGTCGTAATCTTCGGCGGCCATGGAGGCGTGGTAGAGGTGGGCCAGCTCCTGCATGCGGTACGGTACAAACCGGCCCTTCTCATGGTCGTAATTCTCCATCGCGTACTCCCAGCCATCGGGGCCATAGCGGGCCGGCAGAAGGAGCTGGCCGTCCTCGCGGGTGATGGCGTTGTCCATGAGGAGCTTGATCTGCGAGCGCAGCAGCTCCAGATAGCTGAAGTCGCCGGTGAGCAGGAGGGCGCATTCGGCGGCGATGGTGAGCGAGCTGAATATTATGTAGTGACCGACGAAGCTGTTCCAGCCGTAGAGCCCGCCCCACCACTGGCCCTGACGGTTTTCGCCGATCTGGCCGGTCGGTCCGACGTTGTCGGGCATGATGCCGTTGTTGCGCTGCATGCGCTCCATCCACGCTTCCGTATAGTCCAGCACCCACTGCCTGTACTTGTCCTCGCCGGTGTAGAGGTAGGCGTTGGTCATGAGGGCGGTCGAACCGAGGCTGTGGGGGACGTCGCCTTTGAGGACGATCTCGTCGAATAGCTTTAGTATTTCGTCCCGACGCTCGGGGTTTTCAAACCAGTCCGGCTCTAGATCCTCAACCACCGGACGAAGGGTGGCCCGTGCGCCGTAATATTTGGGGGGCTTCTGGCCCCCTCCTTGAAGATAGCCGATCGCATTATCGAGACTGGTATGGCGCCAGGGGCCGATGCTCGACTGCATGGGACTGCGGAAGATCTTGTGTTGGGGATCGTAGTTGGGGGCATCGGGATCCTCGTCCATGTAGAAGGCTGCAAATCGTCTGGCGCGGCGCACGTTTTCCGAAATGGTGGGGTCGGCCAGGCCGAAATGGTAGAAAGCCATGTTGGCCTCGCCCTTGTGGTACCACTCACTCCCACCGGGTGTTGCCAAGTTGTAGTATTCATTGTGGATCTGAGGCTTGAAGCGGGGGTGGACGCGACTGACGATATCGTCGGCGAAGAAACGGGTGGTTGCGTGCCACTGCTGCAACCCGAGGTCGAGCACCTGCCTGCCTGCCCCCATGGCGTAGAACAGGCCCCAGTTATATGCCCTTTCGTACAGGTCGTCTACGTCGTCGGCGTAGTAGAAAGCTCCACCTCTCTCCGCGTATTTGTCGACCATCGGCGCAACGGCTTCCTCCATGAGTTTCATCAACTGGCGTTCCAGGAGCGCCCATCCGGGGGGCGGCGATACCTGAGTTGCCCTGATCTCGACCAATCCGGGGACCGTCATCGGCTCTGCAATCCGATCGTTATGTGTTGTGGTCCGGAAGCGCTTGCGGAATGAGAGCCTCTTTGGCGTGGATCCCACAGGTCCCGGCGCACCCGCTTGGTCTAACGCGGGGTTCGTATTTCCATCGGGCGAATATCTGCTAGTGAGGCTACTGGGGCAATGTGATCAAAGGGGAGGTTAAGGCCGTTCTGAAATGTTGAATAGGTTTGTCTTTCTGAGTAACATTTTCCGCGTGAAAGAAGAGAAACACATCTCGCCTTCCACGATCCGTTTTCGGGGTATGGCGGTGGGCGTACTGCTCAGCGGCGTGATCGCCGCCGGTATTCCCTACGGAGAATTCGTGATCAAAGGAGCTCGCCTGGGGCTAAGCTCGTCTACCCCAGCCGCGCTCTTCTTGCTGTTCTTACTGGTGGTCATCGTGCAACCAGTGCTGGGAACGGTCCGGCGAAGTTGGCTGCTCACTCGGGGAGAATTGCTCCTTGTCACTGTGATGATGATGCTGGCTAGCGCCATCCCCTCCAGGGGGTTCAGCGGACCGACCCTGGGAATGGTGGCCGGCGCCATCTACTACGCCACGCCGGAAAACGACTGGGCCGAGCAGCTCATCCCGTATATCCCCACCTGGGTCGTCAATCACGATGCGGAATCGGTACGGAGCTTTCATGAGGGGATAGCTGCGGGCCAAGCCATTCCCTGGGCGGCCTGGCTCGAGCCCCTGAGTCTGTGGTTGCTGTTCATGGCAGCGTTCTACACGGTGCTCATCTGTTCGATGGTCATCATGCGGCGGCAATGGATGGAGAACGAACGGTTGCTCTACCCCCTGACTCAGGTGCCCCTGGGAATGATCGAGGATGGGGAAGAATCGTCATCACGGATCAAGCCGTTCATGAAGAATCCGGTCCTGTGGGCGGGGTTTGCCGTTCCTTTTCTGATCAACAGCGTCAACGCCCTCAGCGGGTATTACGAGTTCGTGCCCAGACTCAATATCGAGCACCGATTCTTCATGGCCGCCAATACGGTGGAGCTCCTTATTCGGCCCAACTTCATGATCATGGGTCTGGCCTACTTCATCAACACGGGGATCGCCTTCAGCATGTGGCTCTTCTTCTTGCTGGCGAAATCGCAGGAAGCCGTCTGTTCCGTTGTTGGCCTCCACAACACCGAACGGCTCGACGCGTTCAGTCACACCTATAATTCGCCCACGATGGGGATTCTGAGCCACCAGACGATGGGGGCCATGATTGTCGTGGTGTCGGTAGGCCTGTGGACGGCTCGGGCCCATCTGGGGAACGTCTTCAGGCAGGTTGTACGAGGTGTCAGGGACCGCGACCACGGGGAAATCCTGTCGTATCGCGCCGCCGCCATCGGTCTGCTGGCCGGTCTCGCCGTCATGGCGGTGTGGATCTGGCGCAGTGGGATGCCGCCCTGGGCGACGGCGCTGTACCTCTTTGGTACCTTTGTCATTTTTCTGGCCCTGACCCGTGTGATCGTCGAGGCCGGACTGTCCTCTGCGGTAGCTGGCGTGTCGGCAGCGGGTTTTCTCGTATCGGGCGTGGGGGCCTCGTCATTGGGTACGACCGGTATGCTCGCCACCGGATTTACTCTCGCATGGGCTGGTGATCTTCTCGTATTCATGATGGCGCCGGTGGCAAACGGACTTCGCATGCTGCACGGATTACAGAAGTACCGCTACCGCATTCTGTGTATGATGGCACTGGCGCTGGCCATTTCTCTGGTGGGATCGCTCTACACAACGCTGCAGTTGGGATACCGATACGGCGCCATCAATCTGGGGGGGTACTTCGCCGGCGGCTGGGCGAGCGAGCCGATGGAGCTCGCCAGCCGCCTGCTCTCTCCCCCGACCGAGCCGTATATGCCTGGCTGGATATGGACCGGGGTGGGAGCTGCTGTGGCAGCCTTGTTGATCCTGGCAAAGCAGCGACTGCCTGGGTGGCCGCTGCACCCCATCGGCTTCCTGGCGGGTGGCACCTGGATCCTGGGAGCGGTATGGTCTAGTATTTTCGTGGCTTGGCTTGTGAAGGCCAGCGTGCTGAAATACAGCGGCCCCAGGGGTTACCGCATCACCCGCTGGTTCTTTCTCGGGTTGATCCTCGGACAGGTGGTTGCGGGCGGATTCTGGATGGTCGTCGACGGCTTTACGGGAATGCGCGGCAGCAGATGGATCTGGATGTATTGATAGTTTTTTCGTTGGACCAGCATCTGGTCAAGCTCTACCCAAACTGAGCCAGTAGCGTCGCGGGAAGGCATTTCATGGCCGTCAAAGAGATGTACGATCTGACCGGCAAGACCGCCGTCGTGATTGGAGGGGGTAGAGTCGGGATGTGGCGCGGTGGTGTAGGCTCGGCTATCTGTTTCCGGCCCTTTCGTCTGCCGGTGCCTCGATAGCCGACCCATGCTCTGTTTCCACATCCCGCCCTCCGGTAGGGTCGAGAGCTGGCGCGCCGACAGGGTCCGGTGGCGATACCACCGCTTTCGCGATGGGCCTCCGTCCGGCTCCCGTGAGGGTCGAGAGCTGGCGCGCCGACGGTAGGGTCCGGTGGCGATACCACCGCTTTCGCGATGGGCCTCCGTCCGGCTCCCGTGGTCACGTTTCCACCTCCCGCCACGTCAAACCCGGCGTGCCGTTTGCCGGCACCGGGCTTTCCTGTTGATTTCCTCTCAAGGGTTATGGGACCTATTGTACCGGAGTGGCTTTCGGCCCGTGGGAGTCAGCCCGATACTCGGAGAAGAGCCCGAGTTCTTTGTAGAGCCACGGCCTGCTCCACCTCTTCCAGCCAAACCCCTGACCTTTGCGCGCGCGCATCAGATGGCGCCTGACCTTCTTCTCGACCCAGTCTTTCACGTACCCAAAGCATCGACTCGACTGCCCTACACGGACGTAGTTGACCCACCCGCGCAGCCCCGGGTTGATCAGGCCGATGACCCGATCGATCGGTTGGGAGCGAAAACGTCGAAAGAGCTCCTTGAGCTTGCGCAGAAGCGCCGTACGTGCCTTCATCGTCGGCACGTAGCGCACGCCCCATATCCCCCGCAGCGTCTTGGTTCGACGGAAGTCAAACCCCAGGGAACCGAAGTTCTCGCCCCGGGTAAGGTCGATTCGCCGCGTCTTGTCGTGATTGAGCGGTACATCGAGCTTGGCCAATTCCTCCCGAAGTCGTCGATAGGCCGCCGCGGCGAGCCATTTCCACCGTCGGTAGCCGTCGACCAGGATCACAAGATCATCGGCGAACCGGACGTACTCGATATAGGTATACCGCCCTCGTTGAGTGACACGTTTCGCCCGCTCCAGCATCTTGTCCCCCTCGTTGAGGTAGAGGTTGCTGAGCAGCGGGGAAATGACACCCCCTTGAGGAACGCCGCGTTTTCCGCTGGTCTTGAGAAGGGACTTCAACAGCCTCAGAACGTGCTTGTCGTCAACCCGTTCCGCCACTTTCCCTGACAGGATGTCATGGCGGATCCTGTCGAAGTACGAAGCCAAGTCCACGTCTATTACCGTGGTCTTGTTCCGAACCACTGCTGCCGTCACCCGCTGAATGGCCTGATGGGCCGTGCGCTTCGGCCGGTACCCATACGACCCCAGTTGGAAATCAGCCTCGAAGATAGGCTCCAGAATCAGCTTGAGCGCCCCTTGGACCACGCGGTCTCGTATGCTGGGGATCCCGAGAGTACGGGTTTTGCCCTCTCCCTTGGGAATCGCCTACCGCCTCAGCGGCCACTCCGGCCGGTCCGTCCATCCGCGGACACGCTCGGCCAGCCTCAGGGCGTTGGAACAGGCGATCATCGGCGACTGGCGCATCTCTCCCTGCCAGACCAGGGTGAAGTTGAGCGCCACGATTCCCCTGGCGCCGAGAATGCCGGTGCCGAACCCGGAGATGACGAAGAACTCCGGCACCAGGGGCCCCCGCGCCGAGGCGACCCCTGCGCCGGTCACGACCCGCGTGATGAAGACGTACCAGCACAGTCCGACGAACAGGACGATCGGGATGATCACGGCCGGAACCCCGGTGCGCCAGAGCCACAGGGCGAAGAAGACCATCCCCGCGGCGAAGCCGGCGACCGCGGTGCGGTAGCTCATCAGCTCATCCGCATCGGCCGGGTCGCGGGCCCCGGACCAGGCCTTGAGCGCGGCCTCCTTGAGGTGGCGGCGCGCGCTCCAGACGACGAAGAGGACGAAGACGATCGCCGCCCCGGTCGCCTGGTGGGTGATGTCGGTCTCGTGCCCTCCCCCCTCGTAGGCGCTCAGCACCTCGCTGCCGGCGATCCCGAGGGTGGTGAAGACCGCCTTCTCGATTTTGAAGAGGACGAAGAAGAACCAGATGCTGAAGGTGATGTCGAGGTTGACGAGGAAAAAGAAACCGACCCAGGCGAAGCTGAAGACGATCGGCAGGTTTACGGTTGGGCCGGCCAGCGGTATGTGGGCGTGGTGGAAGGGAAAGGCCGGAATCACCGGATGGAAATGGTGCAGCCCGGCGAGGCTGAACAGGCAGAACGGGATGGAGAACCCGATCCACATCGTCCTGTCCCGGAAGAACGGGGCGATCAGCCCGCCGCCGTCCTCGATCATCCGCTCGGGCAGCTGCATCATCGGGTAGGTCAGGCGCTCGTGGGACGACCACTGGCGGTGGAAGATCGCGCTCAGGCAGATCAGCATGAAGCCGATGACGAGAAAGAAGAGGAACCAGTTCGCCAGCGGCTCCAGCCAGGCGTTCCACTGCAGCGGCATCCCCTCCGGGAGCCCCTCGTAGTAATGCTTGATCGCTGTGAGGTCGTGGGGGGCGATCCACTCGGGAATCCAGTCGAGGTAGATCTCGCCGAAGCGGTTCTCCGGAGTGGCGTGGTAGAAGGGCCACACCATTGTTCCGAACAGGAAGAAGAGGAACCCCCAGGTCGGAACCGTCAGCGACATCAGCATCATCGCGTACACGAGGACGAGATCCGCCCTCGACAGGGCGAGGGGCCGCGCCGCGAGCCGCAGAACGCTGTTGACGAACAGGGTGACGAGGAGGAACAGGAAGATGGCCGCGGGTGAGGAAGGGTTGAACCCGATCTCCGCGTAGGCGTGCATCATGCCGTAGGTGCCGACGAGGCCGATGAAGACCGACAGTGCTGTGCCGACCAGCAGGCCCTTGAGGCTGAACGGCGATCCGGTTTGCATCACGGGGGGGTTCCTCTATAATTGCGCCGCGGTCGCTGACAGGCCCCGAAGCGGGCTCTTCGGCGTCCGGCGAAGAGGGGATGGAATGTAGCCATGGTCGAGGTGCTGATCATCTACCACACGTACGGAGACGGCCCCGTCGGGCGCCTCGCCGAGGGGATTCGCGTCGGCGCCGCCGAGGTCGACGGCGCCGCGGTTACGGTCAAGCCGGTCTCCGGGGTGAGCGACGAGGATCTCGTCAGGGCCGGCGGCATCGCCATCGGCTCGCCGAAGATGCCGGGGCACACCGTCTCTCCCGAGATTGGCGCACTGATCGGCAGAATGTCCGAAATCCGCGAGCAGCTCCATTACAAGGTCGGCGCCGCATTTTCCGGTTCGCACGGCTCCTTCGGGGGCCAGGAGCCCGTCATCGAGGTGATCCTGCGTTCGTTCCTGCTCTACAACATGGCAGTGATCGGACAGGGCACTCCGGAAGCCGGCGGTTCCGACTTCGTCGGCGGCGTCATCGTCGAACAGCTGGATGAGAACACCGCGGCCTGGGCGGCCCGGCTCGGCCGCCGCCTGGCGGAGATGTCCGTGCTCGCAGCCAGGGGACGGTCCGCCTGATGCGGAGAAACTGAGGAGGAACTCCATGCCTGTCTGTCTCGGGGCGTACGCCCGGTTCGAGCCTGTGATGAAAGACAAGACCCTCCTGCGGTCGCTCGCCCAGTTCGGCGTCGACAAGGTCATCGTCAGCTGCATCGACCCCAGTCTCAATCCCGGCGGCAAGACCGGGGGAAGCAAGCCGGGCCTGCGCTGGGACTACCTGAGGCTGGTGAACCTCGTCAACGAGATCCGCGACCTCGGCATGGAGCTGGGCACCCTCGAGCTGGCCGGCCAGGCCGAAGCATCGGCCATGGAGCACATCTGGCTCGGCGGGGAACTGCGCGACCGGCAGATCGACAATCTCGCCCACAACATCCGGCTGGCGGGAAAGGCGGGGGTCACCCTGATGGCCTACCACTGGATGGTCAACCCCCCGACGATGGTCAGCGCATCCTGGCGCCATTCGTACGAAGTCCGGGGCCGCGGGGGCGCGCTGCTGTCCCGGATCGACATGGACAGGCTGGAGCCGCTGCCCCTGTTCCGGGGCCGCGAGTACAGCCGCGAGGAGATGTGGGACAACTACGAGTACTTCGCCCGCAGGATCGTGCCGGTATGCGAAGAGGCGGGGGTGAGGATGGCCGTGCACCCGGACGACCCGCCGGTGGCGAGCATGGGAGGGGTGCCGAGGCTGTTCCACGACCTCGAGGGACACCTGCGCGCACTGGAGATCGGCGGCAGCGAGATGTGGGGGATCAACATGTGCCTGGGAAACTGGCAGGCGATGGGGATCGACCTCGATCACGCGATCCGCTCCCTGGGGGGTGAGAGGATCTTCATGGGCCACGTGCAGGCCGTCAACGGCACTGTCCCGAGTTTCGGGGAGACCTTCCTCGACCTCGGCGACTGCGATCTCCTCGCCGTCATCCGCTCCCTCAACAGGGCCGGCTCCGGCGCCCACCTCGCTCCGGCGCACTGGCCCCGGGTCGACGGGGACGGGGAGTTCCGCCAGACCAACGCCTTCGACCTGGGGTACATGCGCGCGCTGATACGGACCTCGGAAAGAGAGCCGCAGGCCACCGAACCGGACCCGCCGGCATCCGGTTGACGGCCTTGCGGGGAACCGTCGGACGGAATCGACAAATACCCGTTTCAGTTGCAAAAGGGGGGATACCCGGTATGGACTTCCGCCGACTGACCGACAGCGAACGCGAGCAGTGGGAGCGCGACGGCTATTTCATCGTCGAGGATGCGCTGACCGAGGCGGAGATGGCCGCCATCGACGCGGAGATCGACCGCTGCGACAAGCTCTCCCGGCGGCACGGGCGCGAGGCCGGCACCTACCTCGACCTGATGAACATCGTCGACCGCACCATCGACCGGTCGAACGGCAACACCCCGCTTCCCACCCGGCCCAACCGGGTCTTCATCGATCTGCTCGACCACCGCAACCACCTCGGGCTGGTCTGCGGCCTGATGGGGGCGGCCGTCCACGCCCTCGCCACGCAGGTCATGATTCGCCCTCCCGACCCCAGGCCGAAGAGCCGCTGGCACCGCGATACCATGGCCCCCTACGGATTTCCGGCCGCGGGAGGCCTGCTGCCGCTGCAGCAGTTCCGGATCGGCTGGTTTCTCACCGACATGCCCGAGCCGGACATGGGCAACTTCTGCGTCATTCCGGGAAGCCATCGCCTGGGGTTTCCGAAAATCCCTGCGGGCCTGGACCACGTCCTCAGGCTGACCTCCTTCGCCTCGTACCAGGAGCTCGACGATATCTGCGAAGGCTGCCCCGGTGCCCTGCAGATCACCTTGAAAAGGGGAGACGCCGTCGTCTTTCACAACGCCCTCTTCCACGCCGTCTCACGCAACACCTCGGACGTGTACCGCCGCAATCTGTATTACGTGTACGGCCCCTGGTGGGCCCGGCTAAGCGACCGCAACGAGGTGTCGCCCGAAGCCGCGGAGATGTGCAGCCCGGTGCAGAAACAGCTCATCGGAGCCAACCTGGATCCCAGCGCCAACTCGCAGGTCGACCCCGACGAACGCATCCCCCTCGTAGAGCTGTTCGAAGGCCGCACCTTCAAGGAGACCTTCGACCACGAGGTGGAGCAGTACATCCTCCAGTCGCAGGCGTGAGGGGAACGCCGGGTCAGTTACCCTGATTCCTACGTCCGATTCCCGATCGGGGGCAGCAGGCCGGAACCCTGTCGCGCATCCATAGCGCTGCCGGGCCGCAAGCTTCCTGTGATATCGGGGTCCGGCTTCGCGGGGGACCTTTCATGGGCAGGGAGCCCGGTGCCGGAAGAGCCGTAGATACTGCAATCTGGGGAATACGGGGGGGGGCAGGGCCCGAGCGTGCCTGCTGTATCGGAGTGGCCTCTCGCCGCGGGTTTCGGGAAAGCGGAATGCGTCCCTGATCCGGCATGGCCCCGGTCGCACCTTCGACCGTACCAGCCGCGAGCCGGCAGGGAATGGCCCTACAGCCCCACTCCGAACTCCGCCTTGAAAGCGGCCCAGACCTCGGGCGGGATCTCCGCGGTCGCGGCCTCCAGGGCGTCGTCGACCTGCTTCCGGTCCTTCGGCCCGGCCAGCACGATCCCCTCGATGTCCGCGGCGAGGCAGAACTGCATCGAGAGGTGGCGGATGTTGACGCCGCGGTCGCGGCACCACAGCCACATGCGGTGGGCAAGCGGCTCGGCATTGCGGTCGGGCTCGATCCCGGTGAGACGGCCAAGGCCGAGGGCGCTCGCCAGGATCACCCCGACCCCGCGTTCCCGGGCCAGCGGCAAGGTCGTCGCCGCCGCCGACTGGGTCATGAGGTTGTAGTCGAGGAAGGTGAGCACGATCTCCACCCGGCCGGTCTCGATGGCGCGGCGATGAAAGGGCTGCGGGCGGCAGCCGAGGCCGACGTGTCCGATGACCCCCTCCTCCTTCATGCGCCAGAGCTCGTCGAGGGCGCCCCCGGGGGCCAGCGGCGGCTCGATGTCAACGGGATCGTGGATCAGGACCGCGTCGAGGTAGCCGGTCCCGAACTGCCGCAGGCTGTTCTCGACGGACCAGCGCGTTCCCGCCGCGGAGTAATCCCCGCGCCTGTCGGGGTGGGTGCCGGTCTTCGTCTGCAGGTAGACCCGCTCGCGCCACCCCCCTGCGAGCGCCAGGCCGAGCAGGCGCTCGCTGTCGCCGTACCCGGCAGAGGTGTCCATGTAGTCGACCCCGAGCTCGATGGCGCCGCGCACTGCCTCGACGGCGTCGGATTCCGTCTCGAGGTGGGCCCAGCCGAAACCGAGGGCCTTCGGCGTCATGCCGGTCCGGCCCAGGACGCGGGTTCCTATTTCAGGCATCCGGTTCTTTCTGCGACCGATCCTTCAGCCGGCCGAAAGATTCCGGGCTGGCAGGTGCCGATGGCAGCGAAGGATCGGTACTTTGTTGAGGTGCTCGTATCTGGATTTCCAGCGTTTTTCCGAGCCGCAAAATATAAGGGGCGGAAGAGCGGAGTGCCCCCGGCGTCCCCCTGAGGAACAGGGTCGGGGAAGCGCGGATATTGACGGACTCCCCCGGTTTGGCGGTACTTGGCGCCCACTTCAGACAGGAGGGACAACCATGAAACTGCGTCAACTGACTCTGGCACTGGCCTGCGCCGTCACCATCGCCGCTCTAGCCGGCGATTGCTTCGCGCAGACGCGCGAAAAGGGGCCGTGGTGGCCGCACCCGCTGTGGGGGGCCGAGGATCAGGCGGGAGGCTCGAACTGGATTACCCCGGAGAAGGTCCTCGAGGCGGTACAGCTCGTGAAGACGGGCAAGGTGTACGAGATCGGGCAGGTGTACGAGCGCGGCATGCCGCTGTTCGGAGACCGCACCTACTCGATGTTCATCCCGGGTTCCCCAACGGGCGGCCCGTTCGGAGAGAACGGGCTCGTCTACCACGACGAGATCCTGACCGCCGAGATCGGACAGGTCGGGACCCAGTTCGACGGCCCCGGACACATCGGCATCCGCACCACCATGGGTGACGGCTCGGTGCAGGATCTGTTCTACAACGGAACCCCGGTCAGCGAGATGAAGGGATCCTACGGCCTGCAGAAGCTCGGAATCGAGCATGTGAAGCCGTACCTGACACGGGGAATATTGATCGACATCGCCGGCCAAAAGGGGGTGGAAGCGCTCGATCACAGCTACGAGGTGACCGTGGCCGACGTGAGGGCGGCCCTCGAGCGCCAGGGGATGTCGGAGCAGGATCTGAAGGACGGGGACGCCCTCTTCTTCCGCTACGGGTGGTCGAAGTACTGGACCGACACCGACAAGTACAACACCAACCCACCCGGAATCGGTCTCGAGGTGGCGGCCTGGGTCGCCGAGCGCAATGCCTCGATGTGGGGGTCCGACCAGTGGAACGGCGAGGTGACCCCGAACCCCGATGCGGGCCTGGGTTTCCCCGTGCACACCGAGCTCATCTGCAAGCACGGAATCTGGAACCTCGAAAACATGGTCTTCGACGGGCTGGTCGAGGACGAGGTCTACGAGTTCCTGTTCGTGTTCACTCCGATCCGCTTCAAGGGCGGGACCGGCTCTCCCGGCCGGCCCCTGGCAATTCGCTGAGTGCCCGGCCTTCGCGGGGGCAATCCTGGCATCCCGGAAGGAGCGAAGATCCCTCATCCAGGGTCCCGTGCGATTTTGCACGGGACCCAGTTCCTGGTCCAGTGTTCTTCGCTCTGCACGTGGCCCGGGCGGACGCTCTTGCAGACACTGTGCTGAAATTCCGCCGCGGGGAACCCGCGGGCCAGCCGTAGTACGACGCCCTCCCGCTCTCCTCCAAGCAGGGAGGCTTCCCCGTGCGCGCGCTCCAGGAACGCACGTATCTCGGCAAACGACCGGAAGCGGCCCTTGAACAGGACCGGGACGACCGGGATGCCCTGCCGCTTGGCGTAGGCTTCGACTTCCGAAAAGGATGCGAATGCGCCGTCTCCGCCCCTGAGCGCAAAGGCAAAGAAGGTCCGGTTCTCCGGCACGGGGCCGTACGCGATGCTGTGCACCCCGTAGATATCCTCGCCGTAGAGATACCGATCTGGCTCCCTCACTTTCCAGGCGTGGTGTTTCTTCACCATCGCCATCCATTTGCCTGCGCAAGGGGCCGACACGCTGCGCCCATATACCTCGCCTGCGTGAAGCAGCGTGTTGCCGCCATCCAACTTCTCCGTCACCACCACGGGCTCGCTGACGAATCGACGGGGGTCCGGATGCACGGCGTCGTCACGCCCAATGAACGGCGACCAGGGCCAGTACGGGGTCCTGGGATACTTGGCGTCAAACAGCGGCTCCACGTTCAATAGCGGCTCCGCGCGGAATTCCTGAAGGCGTGCTGCGGACAGAGTTGATCGACATCCACCTCCAGTTCGTCCATCAACGCCTGGTGCTCGCCCCAGTCGCTGTCGGTCGCGTTCAGAACAACAGCCTCCGCAGCCACCGCGACCGCCAGGAACTTCCGGTCCGACGGGTCGAAAGTATTGTCGGGCAGCTCTTCAAATCCCTTCCGATCGTCATCGGACGGCGTCACCGCGACCCTTTGCACCCGGCCGCCCCGATGCTGGTTGTCGAATACGTGCTTGAAGAATGCATCGCCCACCCCCGGCTGTCCGGAGAACTGCAGGTGATTCCCATATTCATCTAGGATGGAACCCGTGTCGTCGACGGCTACAACCCCTTGTTCAACCACATGTTCCAGCCTCTCTATGCAGACCGATTGACATGGCATATCGGCGTGAGTTGCTCTTGCGTTCGCGGCTATCGCGACGTTGGTATCCACGACGAATGCCGTCATGCGGACTGCTCCATCTTTCTTCTCAAGGAAGCCTTGGTGATCGCCGCGATCTCACCCATTTCGTCGCCAAAGAACTGGTGAGGCCAGTTTTCGATCTCGCCCCACTCGTTAAGGGCAAGATCAGAAGCGTTCGCCACGCCTCGATTCGTCGAGACGAAATACAGCTTGACGTGGTCGGAGGATATTTCCTCTTCAGCCACCCGGAGTTGCAGACGCCGCATCAGGTGCTCGCTGTGACTTTCCAGGATGATCTGCACCCTTCGAGTCTCGGCGACCTTCAACATGACATCCGCGAATCCGCTCTGCACGGCTGGATGGAGATGGATTTCCGGCTGCTCCAACAGCACCGCCGAACCTTCCGGGACGTAGTAGAGCAAGACCAAGGCCGGCAGAACCTGGGATACACCGAATCCGACGTCGGTCAGCGCCACCGGCACGCTCGACACGGAAGTCCTGACCATCGCCCGGTACAGATTGGTTCCCTCTGCGATCTCCTCGATACGGAAATCGCGAATCAGCCCAAGCTCGTTCAGCCAATAGGCGACCATCTCCTGGAACGACTTCCTCCTTTTCCGATGACCGAGACTCCTCGTCTCTCCGTCACGAGTAGCGGCCAGTATCGCGTCTACGGTGCGTTCCCCCCGCTGCCCGACATCCTCCGGACTCGAACCTCCCCAGTGATACTCCCGCCTGGGATGCTCCCGCAGAGGACCGAGATAGAAGATGGAATCCATCAGTCTTTCATAGGCAAGTTCAAAGTCACCAAGGAAGTTCGCGTTCTGATAGTAGATCCTTGTCTCATCGGGAAATCGGTAGGTCTTTACCGGATGCGGGAGCCGCCAGGGACGGCCCCGGTTGCGTATGAACTCGAATTCTACGGTGTCGGCCAGATCGAATTCCGTTTCCGAGCCATCCTCGGGTTGCAGCCTGAAATCCACTCCGGCGAACCGATAGGCCAGCTCGTGCGGCCACAGGCGTGTCTGTCTCAAGCCGACCTCACACTGGGTTCGAAGGCGATCGCCTTCGAACAGCAGGCTGCCTCTGGGTCCCGTAGGGTCATTTATTTCGAGCTTCTCCGGCAGGGTCCAGTCGAGGTCCCAGCTTATGCGCGTCTGTTCGTCTTGTTGGTGAACCACGTCCTTGAAGGTCCCGAGATTCACCATGTCCCCAGGCCCCCCGAAATCGAGGACCAAGCCTCGGTCCGTGGCGTTTCGGGTCTGCTTTAGCAAAAGGAGAAACTGGAGAAGGCTGCTCTTTCCGGCGCTGTTGGGTCCGAAGAACCCGGTTACTTTTCCGAGCGTCAGATCCGCTTCCTTCCAAGCCTTGAAATTTGCGATTTTGAGGTGGTTCAGCATATCCATTGCTCCTGACGGATGCCGGGCTTCATCAAAGCCGGCTTTCCATCCGTATCGACGGGTTGTCTTGATGGAAATTTCAAGATGAGGAGTATTGAGGGCAACAACATGTTAGACGGTCAGCGCCTGTGAACAGCTGCCTGAATGGTATCCTGCCGAGCAAAATGAAACAGCGGGACGTCTGCGAAGAAGGTTGCTCCTCATTTCATTACTGGACTCGATGTGGAAGTCCATCTTTGTTGCTCCGGTGCGGGTCCGAGTTGCCGCATCGGGTAAATCGGGCGGTCGCGGCGCTGATGCTCGGCTTTGCTGTCGCCGCGGCCTCCGCTCCGGCTGATCGCGTCCGCGTCCTGGAGGATTTCGACCGCGGCGCCGGCCATTGGCGGCTGCGCCAGGCGAGCCTGGACCTCGTGGCGGCGGATCCCGGCCCCGGGTCCGCGGCCCGAATCCAGTATCCCCGCTGGACCCGGGGGGCCGGCAAGTGGCCCTCGGCGCGCCTGCATTTCGGCGACGGGGAATTCCGGGACGGCGACTGGAGCGTCTTCTCCTCGCTGAAGTTCGAGGCGCGGTCGCAGCTCGGCGGAACCGCCCATCTCAGGCTGCGCATCGACGACGCCGAGGGGCGCCGCGCCGTCCGCATCCTCGCGGTTTCCGCCGATACCACCACCACCTGCGCCGTCTCCGTCGCCGGTATCGGCGGCGAGATCGACACCCGCCGCGTGCGCTTGATCGACCTGTACATGAGGCAGCCCTCCCGGGACCGCGCCCTCCTGATCGACGACATCCGCCTCGAAGCCGGGCCGCTCGAGCTTCTCAAGCTCGAAGCGAGCCGCGATCCCCTGGCATCGGGGAGGCTGCGCGTCGCCGCGAAATTCAACCGCCGGGCGGCGATCGAGGTCGTCGTCCGCGATGAGCGGGGAGTGCCGGCAGGGTACTCCCGCGCCCGCGACACGGAGATCGAGTACGAGTGGGAGCCGGCCCCCGAGGCTTCGCCCCAGACCTACACGGTGTGGCTGGAGGCCGCGGACAGCGCCGGGGGGCAGGTGATCGAGAACCCACTCGGAGAGGTGAGGGCGCGCCCGGTTTCCGGACGCCCGCTGCTGGCCGCCTGGGCGGCGAGTTCGGTGGAGAAGCTGTTCCTGCACAGCTGGCCCGGCATCGGTCGGGAGGTGTACGAGTTCCCGCCCGCGGAAGGCGCCCCGCCGCTGCGCGTCGACCTGGCGGGAAACGAGCGGGAATCGGCGCAGCTGGTGCTGCTGAGCCGGGGGCAGGCGGAGCTGAAGGCAGCGGTGGGCAAGCTGCTCCACGCCGACGGCCAGACCCTCTTTCCTTCCGGGGGCTGCCGCATCGACCTGGTGGGGTACGTGAAAACGAAGGCCCCCGAGGAGTACGCCGTCGATTTCGCCGGCTGGTGGCCGGATCCCCTGCTGCCGGTATCCAGGGTCGCCGCCAGGGCAGGGGAGGCGACGCCGCTCTGGCTGTCGTTTGCGACCTCGGATACGACGGCGCCGGGGGTGTACCGCGGTGCCGTCGAGATCTCCGCGGACGGGCAACCGGCCGGCTCCGTTCCCCTGCAGGTGACCGTGCACCATCCGGTGCTGCCCGATTCGACGACCGTCCGCACCGCCTTCTCGCTCTATGAAAACATGCTCGAGAAGGTGTACGGAACGGAGTTCCGGGAGGGGCGCCGCAGTCGCCGCGGGCAGGCGATTTACCTACAATTCCGCGACTTCATCGCCGCGCACCGGCTCAACGTCACCCATCTGTACCGCCGCTCGCCGCCGGACGGTCCGGAGCTGGTGGAGCTGGCGGCGCGCCGCCAGTTGAACGCCGCCAACCTCGTCAACCTGCGAACCGGCGACTACACCGAGCAGGAGCTGGCGGCCATAGCCGACAGCCTGGAACCGACGGTGCGGTTCCTGCGCTCCCGGGGGCTGCTGCCGCGGGCCTTCATCTACGGCTTCGACGAGGCGACGGTCGCGGATTTCGAGAATCTCCGGGGGGCTTTCGGGTACATGAAACAGCGCTTCCCGGACGTGAAGACGGCGACGACGGCAAAGGACCCGAGCTACGGCCTGGAGAGCGGCCTCGACGACGTCGTCGATATCTGGGTGCCGCTGACGGCGTTCTACGACGAGGGAGCGGCCGCGGCCGCGCGCGCCCGGGGAAAGGAGGTCTGGTGGTACATCTGCATCGGGCCCACGCATCCGTTCGCCAACTGGTTCATCGAGTACCCGCTGCTCGAGGCGCGGCTGCTCTGGTGGATGACCTGGCGCCGGGGGGTGACCGGGTTTCTCTACTACACCCTCAACCGCTGGCCCAACCAGGAGGCGCCGCTGCGCACTGCCCCGGGATCGAACAGGACCGGCTGGAATCCAGCCTCGTTCGGGACCGCCAACGGCGACGGTTGCCTGATATATGCAGGGGAGAACGGCCCGGTGTCGTCGCTCCGGTTCGAGAACGTCCGCGACGGCATCGAGGATTTCGAGCTGCTGCAGATGCTGAGCCTGCGGAAGGGGGACGCCGGCGCCGCGGGCCGGAGGCTGTGCGACCGGCTGATGGGCTCGCTCACGGACTTCACCGCGGATCCGGGCGAGTTCATGGAAGCGCGGCGGCAGCTGCTGGCAGAGCTCGACCGCCTGGAAGCCGGTGGTGGAAGTGGTTTTGAAAGAGAGTGAGGCAGAGCAGTCCGCGGCTGCGGGGGCATGAGTGGGTACGTGAGGTGCGAACGAGAGCCCCTCGGCAGCCGGATATGGCCATCTTTCATGGTCGGAAAAGTACGTCGGCGGCAGGCAGGATGGGCATCCATGTGGGTCTTTCCCGATGTCGGCCGGGACGGTGGACGAAACCGGCGTCGGGGGGATGACCGGCAGCAGACTCGAAGAGTGAGCCAAATCAACCGCGGCGCCGCGACCGGCGGTTTCGCCGCACACAGCAAAGGAGAGAGACCATGTACAGAGTAGGAGTCATCGGCTGCAGGGGGATCGGCAACCGCCACGCCCAGGGCGCGGACGGGCTGGCCAACGCCGAGGTGGTGGCCGGTTGCGACCTCGTCGAAGAGCAGCGGCGAAGCTTCGAGGAGGAGTTCCGGCCGACGAATCCCGGCCTGGAGATGTACGGCGACTACCGCGAGATGCTCGACAAGGCGAAGCCCGACATCGTCACCATAGCAACCGGGGACAACGCCCACGCGAACATGGCCGTGGACGCGGCCGAAGCGGGGGTGAAGGGGATCTTCTGCGAGAAGCCGCTGGCGACCACGCTGGAGGATGCCGACCGCATGGTCGCCGCCGCGGAGGCCAACGGAACCCTGCTGTCCGTCGACCACACGCGCCATTGGTACCCCCTCTGGCACCGCTGCCACGAACTGGTCGCCGACGGAGCCATAGGGGAGGTGCGCAGCGTCGTGCTGCTGTTCCACAGCGCCCGCTCGATGCTGTTCCGCAACGGCACTCACATGCTCGACGCCATCATGTGGTTCGCCGGCGGCCGCCCGCAGTGGGTCGTCGCCGAGCTCGAGGACGGGTACGAGGGTTACGGCGAGTACCGCGGGGACGGCGGCCACGATCCGGCCACCGAACCGAGCGCCAACGCCCTGATTCGCTTCGACAACGGAGTGCGCGGGGTGTACCAGGGGGACAAGCGGGCCCAGCGGCGGACCGAGTTCACGGTAAGCGGCACGGAGGGGCGCCTCCTGATCGCGGGGGAGAACGCCTTCCTCGACCGCGGCGAGCGACGCGAACCGGTTGCGGCGCCGCAGTGGGAGGTGAAGGAGATCCAGGCGGGGGTCCATGAGCTGGTCCGCGTTCTCGACGGCGAGGGGGAGCTCTCCTGCACGGGCCGCGACGGCCTGGCGGTGGTCGAGATGATGCTCGCCTGCCTGCAGTCGCAGGTCCGGGGCAACGTCCGCATCCCGATTCCCCTGGAGCGGTCATGAGCGCCGACAAGAAGGCCGAACCCCTGCGCATCCTGTCGATCGGCGCCCACCCGGCCGACATCTTCGACCAGTCCGGGGGCGCCATGGCCCACCACGCGGCGCGCGGCGACTGGGTGGGATGCGTGGTCCTGACCCACGGCGCCCGCGTGCACGACGCCGTGGTCAGCGACGAGATGTTCCACCGCGAAGAGGTCCCCGAGGCCGAGGACCTGAAGCAGTTGATGGCGGAGCGCTCCGAGGTCAAGGCGGAGGAGGTGCGCCGGGCCTGCCGCTCTCTCGGGGTCGAGGAGGTCCGCTTCCTCGGGATCGACGACGCCGTGCTGATGGTGACCGAGGAGTCGGTGCGGACTGTGGCCCGCTTGGTCCGGGAGCTCAAACCCGATGTCGTGCTGACCCACTTTCCCCGGGAGGGGGACGGCAAAACGAACGCCCACGCCACCGCCGGGCAGATCGTCCTGCACGCGCTGTCCCACGCCGCCGGCGTCGACCCGGGGGACCGGCGGCCGCCCCACAAGGTGGCCCAGGTCTTCTTCTTCGGCTGCGGGGGCGCTTCCCTGCCGCGCGACGTCTGGGGCTCCGAAGGGGGGTACTATAACGACTTGTTCATCGACATCACCGACGTCGTCGACAAGAAGCTGGCCGCCCTCGACGCCCTGGTCAGCCAGGGGTACGGCGGCGCCTACGCGCGCAAGCGGATCGAAACCACCGACGGCGCCTTCGGGCAGGCGGGGGGCTGCGCCTACGCCGAGGGGTTCATCAAGATGTCGGCGGAAACCCGCTACTACTTCCCGGTCACCGGGCGCGCCCTGGAGCGGGCGCGAGCCTCGGATCACGAGGTGATCGGGCGGACCTCCTACAAGATCGCAACGGACTGAAAGCCGGGGGGCCTACTGGGAGAGGGCGCGCTCGACGTCGATGCGGCCGGCGGCAACCGCCCTGCGGAAGAGCTCGACCGAGTCGCGCACCCCGTCGCCGAGGGAGCGCCAGCGGATGCCGGGGATGTCGGCGCTGAGCTGCGAGTCGTCGACTTCGGAGGGATGGGGCAGGGCAGCAGGATCGAAGCTGATCCTGCCCCTGGCGTCGGGCACCGCCTCCTCGATGGCGGCGACGATATCCCGCATGTGGGCGGTGCTGCCCCCGAGGTTGTAGACCGGCGCCCCTTCGAGCCGGGTGCGCGCCCCCAGGATCATCGCCGCGGCGACGTCCTCGGCGTGGTGGTAGACGAGGGTTCCCCCGTAGGTGATGCGGTAGTCGCGGCCGAGCGCCGCGGCGAGCATCGCCTTGGTCGGCGTCGAGGTCCAGCCTTGGTCCCTGCCGGGGCCGTAGACGACGCAGGGTCTCAGCCCGATCGACGGCAACCCGTTCTCGCGCCAGTACACCGCCGCGGTCCCCTCGTTCGCCTGCTTGAAGACCCCGTACAAGGTCGGCGGCGTCAGCGGCGCGTCGTGGGCGATCGGTCCGGGCGGGTAGTTCCCGGGGTCGCCGTACACTCCGAAGGAGCTGGCGAAGGCGACGCCGCGCACCTGGTCGGCGCGGCGCCTGGCGGTTTCGAGGACGACCGTCGTGCCGACGACGTTGACCGCGGCCCCGGCCACCGGGTCGGCGCGCACCAAGGGGACCTGCAGGGCGGCGAGGTGAACGATGTGGGTGATGCCGTTGTCGGCGACGACGCGGTCGAAGGCGGCCGCGTCGGTGATGTCGCCGGTATCGAGGTGGACCGCGGCCATCTCGTCGTTCCCCATCACCAGGCGCAGGCGATGCGGGTCGCCGCCCAGGTCGTAGGTCCAGACCGGGACCCCCTCGGCGACCAGGAGGCGCGCGGCCCAGGCTCCGACGCAGCCGTAGGCGCCGGTGATCAGGAATCTTTCAGAGCTCATCTCTCCACTCCCGGAGAATTCGCCAGCCTTGGGAACCCCCCCTGTAGGCGAGGCCGAACGACCGGTGCCGACCAGGTCGATCCGGACCGGGTGGCGGCTCAGTGCTGAGACCGGCCCGCCGGAGGGGCGGAGCGCGGATGCGCCCTGCCGCTGGCGGCGGGAGGGGAACATAAGCCGCCGCGGCCCCTCAGTCAGCCGCGGCGCCCAGGGCCCTGCGGAGGGCGGCGAGGACGGCGCGGGGCTCCGCCCAGCCGCGGGCGAGCAGGACCTTCTTCCCGGAGCCTGCCGGGGATTCGATCAGCAGGGTGGGAAACTCGCGGACTCCCAGCCGGCGGCGCGTCTCGAAGTCCCGCTGCAGCAGCGCTTCGACCTCGGGGGAGGCGATATCCCGCTCGAAGCGGGCGGCGTCGAGCCCGAGTTCCGCGGCCAGGGATGTGAGGGTCTCGAGGTCGGACGGATTGCGCGCCTCGGTGTAGTAGGCTCTCTGGACGGCGCGGAACATCGCCGGCCCCGCGTCCTGCAGCTGGGCGGCGAGGACCGCCCGGCAGGCGGGGTAGGTGGAGCGCCTAGGGAGGCAGCGCTCCCAGAAATCCCAGTTGAAGGAAGCCCCGGTCCCGGCCTCGACGGCGCGCCAGTTCTCCTGCACGTAGGCGCGCACCTCCGGCGCCATCGGTTCGTCCGAGTCGGGGGCCAGGCCGCCCATGACGTAGCGCATGGGGACTTCAGCCGGCAGCCCCGCCTCGACCGCGGCGAGGGCGGGGCCGAATCCCCAGCACCAGGAGCACATCGGATCGCCGATGTAGAAGACGGTTCCGCTCATCTCCAGCTTGAACCGACAGGGTACAACCGCATAAAAAACAAGACCTAGGCCTAGATTTTCGCTTGACAAGAAAGCGGGATGCAAGTAGTATTGGGCTGTTCCAAACATAAAGCCAGTCACCCTTTCGGGTGCCGAGCTTTGTTCCGGGCCGGCAGGACAGAGGCGATCCTGTCGGCCTTTCTTTTGCTTGACTTTCACCGGTCCGCTTCGTAGGATTTGCCCATCCCCACATCGACGCCGGGAGCGATCCTGGCGCCGATTCCACCCGGAAACGGGTGGTGGGCGTCCGGCAGGGTCGCCTCGTGCCGGATGCCCTTCGCCGGACGGACATTTTCTCCCCCGTCCGGCTTCTTTTCCCTGACAGGGGGCAACCTTGGTTGCCCCCTGTTTTTTTTGTACCTGCCCTGCGGACCGGCTGCGGCAGCAGGACAGGGGCCGCAACCTGCCGGGTCCCCAGGGACCCGGGTCCCGATTGAGACCATCTGGCGTCGTCGCTATTATCTGCCCCTGCGGCGGCGCGGAGTCGCCGCAGGGGTTTCGCAAGGAGAGGGGCAACCGTGAAAGCGGCGTTCTACGAGGGCGGCAAGAAGATCGGAGTGGGGCCGTGTGAGCCGGTGGCCCCGGGGGCCGGACAGGTCCGCGTCGACGTCGCCTGGTGCGGCGTGTGCGGGACCGACCTGCACATCTTCCAGGGCCACATGGATCAGCGCGTGAGCACGCCGCTGGTGATCGGTCACGAGATGTCCGGGACGATCGCCGAGACCGGTCCCGGGGTCGGCGGCTGGGCCGCGGGGGACGGGGTCGTCGTGCGCCCGCTGGAGCCGTGCCATGGCTGCCCGGCCTGCCGCCGCGGCCACGAGCACATCTGCCAGAATCTCAACTTCATAGGCATCGACAGCCCCGGGGCCTTCCAGGCCTCCTGGACGGTGCCGGCGCACACCCTGCACCGGCTGCCCGAGGGCATCTCGATGGAGCTGGCGGCCCTGATCGAGCCGCTGGCCGTGGCCTGCCACGACGTCCGTCTCGGCGAGGTGAAACCGGGGGAGCGGGCGGTCGTCATCGGCGGCGGCCCGATCGGAACCCTGGTAGCCCTGGTCTGCCGCCACGCCGGGGCCGAGGTGCTGCTGGCCGAGGTCAACCCGTACCGGGTGCAGTTCGCCCGCGATCTCGGTTTCGAGACGGTGGACCCGCGCGCCCGCGATCTCGCCGGGGCCGTGGAGGAGCACAGCCCGGGTGGCGCCGACGTGCTGTTCGAGGTCTCCGGCACCCAGGAGGGGGCCCGGGTGATGACGGAGTTGGTGCGCACGCGCGGTCGCATCGTCGTCGTCGCCATTTTTGCCGATCCCCCGAAAATCGACCTGTTCCGCTTCTTCTGGCGCGAGCTGAGGCTGTGCGGGGTGCGCGTGTACGAGCCGGAGGACTACGACGGAACTTATAACCCCTACTACAATCTGCTGAACGCAGAGATTTTGCACCCGCGACGGTGGATTTTTGACGAAATCCAGTCACAGATAGGGTAGCTGTTTCAGTGTCCAGAGTCCGCCGGTTTAGCCCTTCCCCGAACACTTCCGCTATGGCAGGCTATGAGGCATCCGGGGACCGCAAATCCCCGCTCGGTTGATGTATCTCAGTTGCCCGCTGTAGGTGGCTAACGCGGTTTGAAGCCGCTTCATCGCTCGCCTACGTTGTTAGTTGACATACCCGCACAAAGCAGATATGTATGTATGACCTTTGTATGCAAGACACTGCGGGGGAAGAGGCATCAACCCCAGCACAAGATACTTGTGCACGTTCCTACAAAAACGCCAAGATCCCAGTAGGGAAGCAGCTCGCTTCTCTCTGGAAATTAATGCCTCAGAATCCCAGCCGCAGCATCCTGCATGCAACAGACCCAACCATTGCCTCCGGGTTAGGCGCTCCCGTAGAGCGAGGAAATGAAAGGGGTCACCAACGGGGAGGCGTCCATTGCGGCGTCTCCCCTACCTTCACCGATTAAATATAATTCGTATCAGTTCAAGCGTTAGTTCTAACACCACCGCCAGCCACCCGTTGTATTCAGCCAGGAACCCGACATAAACGATCCTACGCGAAAGAGAAAGAGCCTGAATTCTATCGTCATAAGAGCCTGAATTCTATACGTCATAATTGAGATACTGAAGAAGGTTTAATACGTGGCAATTCAATCTTCCTGAGTCGTAGTAGCCGCCACTGTGGCCAACTGCTTCGGGGAGGTTTTATATCTAATTTTTCGAGCTAAGTCGCCAACTTCTATGTCTTCAAAATCTCGATAAACTCTAACTTTTCTTGGGCCAAAAAATGAATATACCCCAAGGGAGTTAGAAACAATTTCATTATCATATTCATAAGTTTCAATAGTGCACATTTTTTCTTGAACATGTATAACCCTACCCTTCCCCTTAATTTCTTCAAGAATGCCGAGACTTATCCCTGTGCTTGGATCAACAATTTCATTTCCAGAGCCGAATACAATAAAATCATCTCCTTTTTGAATCCCATCATTTGATCCTTTATTGAGCACAACTCGACGCTCATTATTTAAAGCCTTTGCAACAACAGCGTCGTGTCTTACATCTATGCGTTGAGGCATTCTATATCTCTTATGGTTATACTGCGTTTCGCTGTTAATCTTTCCGGTTCGTTTAAAAATTCAGACAGGGATTCATCGCTTTGTGGGGGAACCAATGACCCCTGCAGAAATCCTTTGTCGGTGACAGCATCTATTGATATAACGCAGACAGGAAACTCTGCATCTCCAATAGTATTAAATATGCTTAATACATCTCCAATAAACACTGTATCACTTGTATCCAAAATAACCGCAACACGAAACGGTCCAGAGATTATGGTTTTTACAGGCAAGTAGGCAGCTGTCTCTTGTGCAGACAAAATCTGATTCGTTCTTGTGTGCATCGAATAGGATGCACGAACCGTTCCAAAACTCAGAACTCCCAAGAATAAAATTGCCGATGAGAATGCCTTTCTTTCAAGCGTCCAGGTATCTCCAATGTCAATAAACCATTGGCCAATTGTAATGACAGCAGTTGCAAGAAAAATAAACCTCCCAGGTGTTTTCCAAAAAACCTCAGATAAATAAGACCTTATGCCATTCATAGGGGAAGTCGAGTCCTACCTGGGGACCTGCCTACTGAGGTTCGCTCTACACCATTTATCCGTAATATTAGAGGGACGATTATACACCTGACGGTTAGAAAAATCGAAGGTAGCAAAACAGAGAACCGCGTTCTAAACGTGATCCTCTATAGTATTATACCAGAAAAGGGGGAGTTTCGCTAATCAGCCGCACTAATCATGAGTTACTACCTCCTCCCTAACCGAACGTCTTCTGTTGTCAATCCAGTCGCGCACCTCTCGCAACATATAAGGAGAAATCAGGAACGCATCTTCGGCCTTATCCCAATTTTCCTGAATCAGCCATAGAGCAATCCAAGGGACAGGCAAGTCAACTAACTTATCTGTATAGGATCCTGGATGAGCTTGTTTGATGTCATCTAATACCCTCCTTATATGAGTCCCTTTTTTCTGAACACACCAACAGTTTCCAACACATTTGCCGCGCAATCTCAAATCAAACGACAATACATTTTTCTCTTGGAACCAGCTAAAAAAAGATGACCCCTCGAATTGTAGGTTTTCTATCTGAACTTGAGAACAAGGATTAATCTTTCCGATTACCTCTATATCTTCGTACTTGGTAGAAACAGACACTGACCCTGTATTTAAAACTATGTGAAATAAGTGGCTCATTTAGGATACCCCCCCCTGATAGATATGAACTGTTTCTGCTTGTATATTGGCACTTAGATTGCCTCCCTTTTTCTCAGTAGACGTATTGCGAACCTCTATTATCACATTACTCGTGTTAATTTGCTCGATTATTTTTCTGTTTCCGGATCTAATCTGCCACACCAATCCAATAAGAGCTATTAAAAAAGAACCACCTGCTATTAATTCTTCCATTGTTAATCAGCCGCAATTAAAATGTTTTCACCGGTAGGTCCAGACCGAGTGCCCAAGACACTTCATCTTTATGGGCTGTCGCCAATTGTGCAGCCATAGCCAGCACAAGAACTGCGCCACATAACCCCAATAGAAAGGAGTGTCTAATGCCCGATGAAGTGAACCTACCGAGCTGGGTAATACGTCGGTGGATTGTAGTAAAAGAAAGCAAGGTGCACCGTTTTGAGACCTTGCCCGAAGCAACGCAGCACCGCCAGGAGCACGGCGGGACGATACGTGAGCTGGTGTTCAGGCTGTCAGAAATCACGACCGTATCTCAAAAGCCGGAAGGCTGGATTAGGTGCGATGGGAAGTAGCCTCCGAAAGAAAGCGGGTCCTGTTCTGTCACAAATACCGGGTTTGTGAATACGGATTCCGCTCGGACAGGGGGGACGATTCCGGTCCTCCCTGTCCCCTTTTCAGCATCATAGTCATTCAGAAAGGACGTGTCAAATGGAACAATCGCAGTTGAAGTGTGCCCGCGATGCTGTCGGCATGAAGCAATGGGAGCTGGGGGTCGCCCTTGGGGTCAGTGAGGCGGAGATATGCCTATGGGAGAAGGGGAAACGAGCGATGCCCGAAAGGTATCTCTGTCTGATGGGAGCGATCATTCACCACCAGGAAAGGGGTCTTGTCCTGGCCTACAAGTCAGACGGACAGGGGTTTTGACGCCGTTTCGTGCCGCACCTATATCTAATGAATAGCGGGGAGAGGGCCGCATCCAAACGAAACCCTCTCCCCTATCACCCTCAATCCCTAATAAGGAGAAATTGAGAATGAAGTTTCTTGGTAAGTGGTCGAACGTCGGTAATCGTAAACCGGAAGGTCCGGGAAAGAGCACCCGTAAGGGTATCTCCCTGCCGGAACTGTTCAGACGATTCCCTGATGAAGAAGCAGCAGAAAAGTGGTTCGAGCAAGTGCGATGGGGCGAAATCGGAATGTATTGCCCCCATTGTGGCAGTATGGACGACGTTCACAAGCGGAAAAACCGGCGACCTATGCCGTATTGGTGCGGCGGTTGTCACCGATACTTCAGCGTGAGAACAAAATCCGTAATGGAAGGGACGAACATTCCGCTCCAAAAATGGGTGATTGCGATCTATCTGCACCTATCCAGCCTGAAGAGCATAAGCTCGATGAAACTACACCGGGACATCGACGTGTCACAGAAAACGGCATGGTTCATGCTGCACCGAATCCGCAAGGGGTGGGAAGATCAAGATAAGCTCAAGAGCAAAGCAGCCGAGATTGACGAGGCGTATTTCGGCGGATTGGAAGGAAACAAGCACTCAAAAAAGCGTCTTCGCGGTGACTGGCGACAGGGAAAATCACTTGTCGTAGGCATGAAGGACAGGAAAACCGGCAAGTTCGTCGTCAAAGTCATCGAAAATGACGATGCGGAAACACTGCAAGCGTTCGCAAAGCTACATATGCGACGACAGGGGACCCTATACAGCGATAGCGCAACAGCCTACATAGGGTTTGACTGGATACGGAAAAACGAATACGTCAACCACACTGCAAGGCAGTGGGTGAACGGCAAGTCACATACGAACGGGATGGAAAATTTCTGGGCGCACGTCAAGCGAGCATACCACGGCACCTATTACAAGTGGTCGTTAGAACATGCTCAAAAATATCTTGACGAGTTTGTTGGGAAGGCGAACATCCGTAACGAGGATACCGACGAACAGATGAAACACCTATTCCGCCGAATGATCGGTAAGCGGTTGAAATACTGTGACCTTGTGATACGGGAACGGTAGGCGTAGTATTGTATGGCACGGTGGGGCCTCCTAACCCCCGCAAGTGGGAACTGACTCTCGGAATCACCCAGTTTCCAGCCGTGCTCTTATACAGCCGGGATATTTTCTCTCCCCGGCTAATCCGGCGTTGCCTTTGATTCTACTTCTGACGGATGCACTTGTGGCGACATAGTTGACTGTGTAGAAGCGCATTCAACGCAGTAATCATTGCCCTTGAACGCAGGACGAGCACCGCACTTACTACACATATTAGCACTACTTTTCACGGGCTCAAAGAAGGTGGCAGCCAGCTTTTCAGCTTCCTTGTCTATGCCCTGGCCGCGCAGTTTGCGCAGTGTCTGTCTGACTATTCTATCAATCATGTTGGTAAGATAATATCCCTTGCGGTAATGTCAAGCAGTTCGTATTCTTCCCGTTAGTCAGCTTCACGTAGGAACCTCTCGTGTCGGGTCCCTGCCCGAATACAATAGCCAGACTTTCCTGTTCAGGGGGTTTGATCTCCCCCCGAATGTGGCAAATAAGGCAGACTTTCCCGAAATCTTACGTGGAAGTTGACTGAACCCGGCTACCCTGGGGAGCTACAGGGTTAGTCGAATTCTATCATTCTTCGACGCGGGGAAAGTCTGCTATGCTGTTACTGTCTCTGCTACTACTGTCTACTGTTGCATCTTCCGCGTATGAATTTAAAGGGCCATCTAATGAATCATGGAATCTAAGGATGAATACATGGGGAAAAACCAGGTTAACCGTCACAATGACCAACAAAAAAAGCCCTGAATTGTGGATACAGTGCGAATATCATAAAAGCTGGCCTGGACAGTGGATGTCGTTCACCTATAACCGCAAAGATCCAACAAGACCGATATATATGTCTGAAACAGATGAGGCGGTTGTATTCAAAATAACGTCTGGGTCGGAAACAAAATCTTTCAAGGGGTTTGTTTCCCCTATTGGAGTTGCAAGAGTTGAACTACTCAGAGACAAGGACAGATGGGAGCGCCACAAAAAAAACATAGACAATCGAAAATTCAAAGAGCTAATAGAGCACTTGAAAAGTTCAAACGATACGGCAGTCTTGCGGATCGACTTCCCAGGAAGCGATTCAAGGAAATTAGAATTCTCGCTATTAGAATTCAGCCAAGCTTACACTTGGGTAAGCTCAAATTGTGGTCCCGATACTCATGATGAGATAATAAGGCTACTGATTGAAAGCGGAGCCAGGTAACAATGTTACGGTTCCTTGGCTGGATACTGGCTTGCATTTTATGGGTATTCATAATTTTTTGTGGAATCGTCGGACTAACCGCAATCTTAGCAGGATAACCCAAAGAAAGGGAAAGCAAAGGTGACAAGAAATTACTGGGATGCCTTCGAAGAAGAGGTAGAAAAGATAAAATCAGAGCTTAGAGATGATATACAAAAGCATTTAATCGATCAATCCCCGAGCCCTACAGTAATCGACGAGCTCTGTGATAACCTCATCAAGAAGATCAATTTCAAGAGAAACGACCTCGACGCCCTTGAGTATCAAATCGAATCTTTGAGAAGCCAGCTCAAAGCCAGGGCCAATCCCTAACTCACCTTCCCCACCAGAGAAAAAAAAACAACCGCCCCCGGTTTCTTGTGAGCCGGGGGTTTTTTGTGCCTGCTTACGTAGCTCCGCGTTCTCCTTCCGTAGTCTCTGAGTCTCCTGTCTCTGTTTCTTGGCGATTTCGTCTCTGAAATCGTCTGGTAGTCTGTTGTTCATTCTCAAACTCCTATGAAAGGGGGTAAATCATGTCGTGGAAGCCAATACTCATGACCGTAGGCGTTCTTGTTGTCAAGGAAGCCGGGGTCTACGCGATACGCTTTGCGGTGGAAAGATTTCTCACCGAGAGGTTGCGGTCCAAGCTGAATGTCGTGAAGCGGGATTTCAGGGAAGCGCAGGAAGATATACAAAACGGCGTCGATCCCAACGAAACCCGGCGACAGGAAGCGCAAAAACGCGACGAGAACGGCAGGTTCACAAAAAACGGGGATCACTCCGAGAAAGGCGAGGAAACTGACCCTCACAAGAAAGGAGGTGGGCAATGATACCGAAGTGGGTCGCGATTCTGCTGGAGGTTAGTCTTGAGCTGATCCAGATAGTGCTCAATCACTTTGGCAATAAACGCTGACTAAAAGAGCAGGGATAGATTATTGTCCCTGTTCTTTTTAGCTGTCAATCCCTGCCTTGCGAATTCTCGAATCTTTCCGTATACTCGAAGATTTCATTCGATGGGATGCCGAACCGCACCCTATCGAACTACCTACATCCTTCGCCACGAGAAACACGTCATGATCGACTTCACGAACGCTTTCAAGAAGGAGGAAGGCTTTTCCTTCAAAGTCCCAGGTTTCGACATCAGCTGGAATTCCAGCGAGCCGGATCGACTACTTATCGGATTAGGCATAACCGCTTTCGTAGCTGTAGCTGTCGGCGGTCCGATAGCCTTACGCAAGCTAACCGATAATTCCAAGGACAAAGAAGATACGGAAGAATAAGAACAGCTCAACAGGGATTGACAGAACGACCGGAAGTTATAACCGCTACCCGCACAAAATCTCTGCGTTCAGCAGATTGTAGTAGGGGTTATAAGTTCCACTACGACGCCGCCATAGCGATGGTCGCCTCCGGCGAGCTGCCGCTCGAGCGCCTGATCTCGGCGCGCCGGGGGCTCGGCGACCTCCAGGGCGTCTTCGAGGAGATCGAGGCGGGCGGCGAGCTGATGAAGGTTCTGATCGACACACAGGGAGAGTAGAAGGACATGGGAAAAGTGCGCATGGCCCAGCTCGGCATCGGGCACGGGCACGCCGCCGGCAAGATGCGTTCGATGAGGACGAACGACGGCGTCGAGGTTGCCGGGGTTTTCGAGCCGGATGAAGAGGAGCGCCGGATGTTCTCAGGCAACCCGGAGTACGAGGGCCTGCACTGGTACGAAAGCGCCGAGGAGATGCTCGCCGACGACAGCGTCGCCGCCGTCGCCTCGGAGGGGCGCAACTCGAACAGCCTCGGCCAGACCGGGCAGATCGTCGACGCGGGCAAGCACGTCTGGTACGACAAGCCGGCCGGCGACGACTACGGGCAGTGGGAGCGCGTGATCGCCGCGGCGCGCGCCGGCAGCCTGGTGGTGCAGATGGGGTACATGCTGCGCTACAATCCGCTGTTCCGGCAGGTGACGGAGTGGGCGCGCTCGGGGTTTCTCGGCGACGTCTTCTCGGTGCGGGCCCACATGTCGACGAGCGTTCCGGCAGAGGCGCGCGAGCGCATCGCCGCGGCTCACCGCGGCGGCGTCCACTACGACCTGGCCGGCCACATGCTAGACCAGATCGTCTGGATGCTCGGCCGCCCGGAAAGGGTCACGGCCTTCCTGCGCAACGACAGCGGCGAGGTCCCCGAATTCAGCGACAACACCGTCGGCGTGTACGAGTTCGAGAAGGCGGTCGCCGTAGTCGACATCGCCGCCATGGAGACGGCGCCGATGGCGCGCCGCTTCGAGGTCTACGGCACCCGGGGCAGCGCCATCATCGTCGAGCCGTTCGAGCCGGGGGACCGGGTGCGGCTCTGTCTCGACGAGGACCGCGGCGGCTTCCGCAAGGGAGCCCAGGTCGTCGAGATGGAGGGCCGCGACCGCCAGGGCTGCTACGACGAGGAGCTGGTCGCCTTCCTGGCGGCGATCTCCGGCGAGCGCGAGCCTGACCGGCCGTACGAGCACGAGCTGCTGGTCCAGGAGACTCTCATGCGGGCGGTCGGGGGCTGAGGGAGCCGGCCACCCGGTCCGCGGCACCGATACCATGAAGCGGCTGCGCATCACCATCGCCGCGGGGGCCGTGGCCGCGGACCTGGCGGACTTCCCGGTGGTCGTCAGGCTGCCGGAGGCCGCGGCGGCAGGCGGCCTCACCTTCACCGACTCACAGGGCAGGGAGCTTCCGAGCGTCCCGTTCGGAACCCCCGGGGAATCCCTGGTCCGGGTGCTCCTGCCCGAGGTGACCGCGGCGGCCGACACCGTCTTCTTCGCCGCGCCCGGGGGCAGCGGTTCCGGAGGCCGGGAAGACCCGTTCACCCGGAGCTGCCGGTTCCCCGTTTCAGAAGAATCTCCGCAGGCGACGGACAAATCGAGCGACGGAAACCGCGGCGGCAGCGCCCTGACCGTCGAATCCTGGATCCACGCCGGGGAGTCCCGTGCCGAACAGATGCAGGTGATCGCCTCGCAGTGGCCGCTGGCCGCCGCTCTCGAGCGCTTCGCCACCTACGACGCCGGCGCCACCGACGGCCTGGAGACGCGGGGGTTCTTCGGGGCGATGTGCGACGGCCGCTACGTCTACTTCTCGCCGCAGTGCAACACCGCGGGGCGCCACGGAACGGCGCTGCGCTACGACACCCACGGCGGCTTCGACGACCCGGGAAGCTGGTCGGCGTACGACGCCGGCAGGACCTCCGGGCTCGACACGACCGGGTACTACGGGGTCGCCTGCACCGGCCGCTACGTCTTCTACGCGCCGCGCCACAACAGCGCCGGGAAGCTCCACAGCGTCATGCTGCGCTACGATGCCGGCAACGGCGACTTCCGCGATCCGGCGGCGTGGTCGGCCTTCGATCTCGGGGTGGCGCGCTCCTCCCAGGGCTGCGCCTTCGACGGCCGCTACGTGTACTACGTCCCGGGATACGACGGCGACGGCGGCGGCGGCAGCGGGCTGGTGATCCGCTACGACACCACGGCGCCGTTCGCCGAGGCGGGCAGCTACGAGACCTGGGACGCCGGCGATACCGGCGGCGTGGCCTGCTCCTGCTACGACGGGGCGGTGTTCGACGGCCGCCACGTGTACTACGTGCCCTACGGCGACAACACCGCGGTGGTGCGCTTCGACACCGAGGCCCCGTTCGATGCGGGGGCGAGCTGGGAGTCGCGCGACGTCGCCGGGACCTCCGGCCTGGACTGCCGCGGCTTCGACGGCGCCCTGTTCGACGGCCGCTACGTGTACTTCGTCCCGTTCTACAACGGCGGCGCCGACGAGAGCGGCTTCCACTGCGAGCTGCTGCGCTACGACACCAGCAAGGGCTTCGCCGACGGGGAGGCCTGGAGCGCCGCGGACGGCTCGCTGCTGGCGCCCCCCAATCCCGGCGGCTTCAACGGCGGCGCCTTCGACGGCCGTTTCCTCTACTTCGCGCCGTGGCGCAAGGACGGGGAGCCGGGCGACCCGACCGGGGACGGCACGATCTTTCCGCACGGGCAGGTGCTGCGCTACGACACCGCCGGCGACGGGGCGCGGTTCCTGCTCAAGTACATGGACTGCGGCCACAACGGCGGCCTCGGGGCCTCGCTGCCCGGCCCGGTGTTCACCGTCAACACCAAGACCGGTCCGGTGAGCGCGCGCGCCAACGGCAACCCCGGGCCGGGGTGGCATCACGTCGCCGGGGTGTACGACGGCGGGGAGGCGCGGCTCTACATCGACGGACGGCTCGCGGCGACCGCGAAGGGAAAGGGAGACCTTGCGGCCAGCGGCGCCGGGGTGCAGGTCGGCGAGCTCGACGGCTGCAGCCGCCTCGACGGCGAGGTCGTCCACCTGCGGGTCGAGGAGCGCGTCCGCTCCGGCGCCTGGATCCGCGCCGCCGCCGCGAACATGAGGGCGCCCGATGGCTTCGCCCGCGTCAGCGAGGAGGGATGATGAGCGTGTCCGACAAGGTGCGCTACGCCGAGCTGCGGCCGCAGGAGTTCCGCGAACGCCTGGCGCAGCGGCCCCTGGCCTACCTGCCGCTGGGAACCCTGGAGTGGCACGGCGAGCAGCTGCCGCTCGGAAGCGACGCCATCATCAGCGAGGGGGTGATGTGCGAGTGCGCGCGCCGCTTCGGGGGGATCGTGCTGCCGCCGATTCACCTGGGACCCGACCGCGCTTCGCGGCAGCAGGACGGCAGCTTCCTGCAGGGGATGGACATGGCCGGGGCGACGGCGCCGAACCGGCAGCTCGACGGCAGCTGCTACTGGGTCTCGCAGGGGCTGTTCCTCGCCCTCGTCGACGCCGTCCTCGAGCAGGTGAAGCGGGCCGGCTTCAAGGCGGTCTTCGCCGACGGCCACGGCCCCTCGCGCCGCTCCTGGGTGACCCACCTCGAAGAGCGCAAGGCGCGCTTCGGGCTCGAGCTGCTCGGGGTCACCGAAGAGGTGGCCGGGGAGTGGAAGAGCCAGATCGACCACGCCGCCCGCAACGAGACGTCGCTGGTGATGGCCCTGCGGCCCGAGCTCGTCGACCTCGGGGCCCTGGATCCCGACCGCGAGGTCTGGCCCCAGGGGGTCGGCGGCGAGGACCCGCGCGACGCCACCGCGGATCACGGACGCGACTGCATCGAGCGCTCGGTCGAGCTGGTCGGGCACATGCTGGAACAGGCGGGCCTGTAGCGGCCGGGCGCACGAGCAGGCAAATGGGGGCCGGCCTGTGGCCGCGGCCAGTGGCCGGGGCATCCCGGCGCCTGAGACATTCATGCAATGAAACCGATGATACGACAGGAGATGGACAAATGAGGGACTACGAACCGATCGACCTGGCAGGGGTGCGGAACGCAGGGGCGGACCTTTTCGGAGGCGGTGATTTTCCGGCCGGGGACCGGACCTTCCAAGGGCTGCCGTTCTCCATCGGCGGCACCGGCGCGGAGCCGGCCAGCTGCCTGCTGGCCGCCGGGCCCGGGCACGCGACCGAGCCGGTCTCGATACCTGTGGGCAGCCCGGCGCGCTACGTCGTCTTCGCCCACCGCCTGGTGGAATCGAGGATCTCCGCGGGCGGTCCGGTCGGCGAGGAGGTCGGCTCCTACGTCTTCCACCTCGCCGGCGGGGAATCGCACGCCGTTCCCGTGCGGGAGCGCTTCGAGATCTGCACGGTGCCGCCGGACGGGGGCTCCCCGTTTCTCGCCGTTCCCGATTGCGGCGATCAGCTGCTGCCGCGCTGGGAGGGAAGCTGGAGCGACGCCGGGCGCCGCCAGACCGAGGTGGAGCGCGCGTCGCCGCGCTGGTTCGTCCTCTGGTGGTGGCAGAACCCCTCCCCGGAGAAGGAGCTGGTTGCGATCGAGGTGGTTCCGGGCCCGCGGGTCCTCGCCGTCGGCGGCATCACCACAAGCCGCGCAGACGAGGAGCCGGTCTGCCGCCAGGGTTTGCGCGACGTCGTCGTCACCCTGCCACAGCCGGAGGACGCGGAAAAGCCGTTCGATCTCGAGGTCGGGGTCGACCGCGGGGTGGCGACCTACCCGTACCCGCTGCCCGAGAAGCCGGCCGGCGAGTTCGTCGCCGGCGACCGCAAGGGGTGGGGGGAGCCGCAGAACGAGAAGAGCAGTCCGTCCCAGGTCGAGATCGCCGCCTCGCCTTCGGCGACGGTGACCGTGAAGCAGGGGGAGGAGACCCTGGGAGAGGTCAACTGGGGGAAGGTGCTCGCCGAGGGCCGGGCGGAGTCCGGTTCGAGGGTCCGCGTCGAGGTCGTCGACGATGGCCGCAACTGGGTGCACACCCGGGTGATCGACGACGACACCGGGCGGCCGGTCCCCTGCCGCATCCACTTCCGCTCGCCGCGCGGGGTGGCGTACGCCCCCCACGGGCACCACGCCCACGTCAACTCCAACAACGGCACCTGGCACTTCGACGTCGGCGGCGACCTGCGCCTCGGCCAGGCTTCCTACGCCTACATCGACGGCACCTGCCAGGGCTGGCTGCCGCGCGGGGAGGTGATCGTCGATGTGGCGCGGGGGTTCGAGTACGAGCCGATCCGGCGCAGGCTCGAGCTGAAACCGGGGCAGCGGGAGCTGGAGCTGCGCCTGAAGCGCTGGTGCCACATGAACGCCGAGGGCTGGTACAGCGGCGACTCCCACGTCCACTTCCTGTCGGCCCAGGGGAGCCACACCGAGGCCAACGCCGAGGACCTCAACGTCGTCAACATGTTGCAGTCGCAGTGGGGGACCCTGTTCACCGACAAGCAGGAGTTCACCGGCGCTCCCAGCGTCTCCGACGACGGCAACAGCATCGTCTACGTGTCGCAGGAGAACAGGCAGCACTTCCTCGGCCACCTGATTCTGTGGGGCCTCAAGGAGCCGGTCATGCCCTGGTGCTCGGACGGCCCCGGGGAGGCGGAGATGGGCGGCACCCTCGAGGTGACCATGTCGGACTGGGCGGACCGCACCCATGCGCAGGGAGGGACGGTGGTGATTCCCCACCTGCCGAACCCCAACGGCGAGCCCGCGGCCCTGATTGCCACCGGCAGGGCGGACGCCGTCGAGATGCTGCGCCACGCCGAGTTCAACCACCACGAGTACTACCGCTACCTCAACTGCGGTTACAAGCTTCCCCTGGTCGGCGGCACCGACAAGATGTCGAGCGACGTTCCGGTCGGCATCTACCGCACCTACGCAAGGCTCGGCGAAGGGGAGGAGTTCACCTACGACAACTGGTGCCGGGCGGTGGCCGCGGGCCGCACCGTCCACAGCGGCGGGCCGATGCTGAAGTTCCGCGTCGACGGCCGCGAGATCGGCGACACCGTCGAGCTGCCGGGCAACGGCGGCACCCTGGAGTTCGAGGCCGAGGCGGAGTGCATCTTCCCCGTCCACTGCCTGCAGGTGGTCCAGGAGGGGCGAGTGGTGGCGGAGGCGTCGGAGCCGAAGGGCGCGCGCCGGCTCACCCTCAGGGGGAAGGCGGAGATCAACGGCCACTCCTGGCTTGCGGCGCGGGTCGCCGGCCCGGGGTACCAGTCGGTGCCGCATTACGACGGCTGGGGCCGCGGCATCTTCGCGCACACCTCCCCGGTCTACGTCGCCTGCGGCGGGGAATGGTGGATGTTCGACCAGGAGACGGCGACCTACATGCTGACCCTGGTCGACGGCTGCATCGAGTACATCCGCAACACCAGCCGCCAGCACGAGGTGGGGACGGCGACCCACCACCACGGCGAAGCCGATCACGGCGCCTACCTCGAGCGGCCGTTCGCCGAGGCGCGCGAGGCCATCCACCGGCGCATGCACAAGCTCGGCCTGCCCCACTGACCGGGAGGGGCCCGGGAAGACCGCGAGGACGCCGGCCTACCGCAGCCAGTTCTCCCGCAGCAGGCCGTCTACGCGCGAAAACTCCCGTTCGTTGTCGGTGACGAGAATGTGCCCGGAAGAAAGGGCCTGTGCGGCGATCAGCAGATCGTTGCCCCCGATCGGCTGCCCCCTGGCTTCCAGCCGGCAGCGCAGCCGGCCGTAGGTGACGTCGGCGTGGGCCTCGAACGGCAATACCTCCAGCGCTCCGAGCACGGCTTCCAACTGGGTCGCAAGCCGTTGAGACCCCTTCCTGGCGGCGCCGTAGCGGAGTTCTGCCGTGACGACGATGCTCGTGCAGACTTCGGAGTCTCCCACTTCCCCGATGCGCTCGGCAACACGGCCCTGTGGGTTGCGGACGAGGTCGGACAGGATGTTGGTGTCGAGCAGGTAGGGCATCAGAGTTCGACCCCTTCGGGAGGGAGGTCGTCTACCGGCGGGAACTCCTCACTCAGGGGCTCGAGTCCGGCCAGGATCTCCAGCAAGGATCGTTTCGCTGCCGGCTCGATGATGATGCAGTCCCCTTCCTTGCGCATGACGGCCTCCTTCCCCGGCAGCTCGAACTGCCTGGGGATGCGCACCGCCTGGTTGCGTCCGTTCCTGAAAAGCCTGACGCGTCGCTCGATGGTCATGCGGTTCTCTCCGTCGTTGGAAGCATAGGCCGGCAACATATGCCAACGGCACGGTTCCTGTCCAGAGTCGGCCGGATGTCAGCCTTGGAGCCTGCCCCGCGCGGTGGGCGGGTTGCTGAAACGGTCCACCGGGGATGCAATGGCAGCGCCCCTGCTGTCCGGCCCGCAGGGGGTGAGGGAGGGAGGACTCAGGGAGGCGGGCGAAAGGCCGGGTAGTACCCGTACCCCCGCAGGTCGACCTCGTCGCCGGCCCGCGCCCAGGGCAGGGACAGCTCCGAGAACAGCGCCGCTTCCGCGAACGCCCGCAGCACCGCCTCCTTCATTCCGGGGAAGACGACGGTGCCTTCACGCAGCTCGCGGCCGGGCAGCTCGTGTACCGCTGAGGACTCGAAGCTGCCGCATGTGCACAGGGTCTGGGCCCTGGCGACGGCGAGCGGGCAGGGAGGCAGGTCGAGCCCGCCGGTGGCGAGGGCCGCCGCCTTTTCCAGCACGTCGGTGACCGCGGCTTCGGGAACCGGCAGCGGTTCCCGCCCGCCGCCGGACCATTCGATGGCGCCGCCCCCCTCGTACTCGAGGGTGATCGTCGCCTTCTCCGCTTCCAGCACGAAGACGGTGTCGAGTAGCTCGTCGGTGCAGTGGCTGGCGGCGAAGAAGACCTCGGCCCCTTCCGCGGACCGCATGCGCAGGGAGACGGAGTCGGCGCTGCGGATGGCGTTGCAGCGGTAGAGCTCGGCCCGGATCGACTCCGGGGTCAGCGACTGCCGCGGGCGCTCGCAGCCGAGGTAGCACATGAGGTTGACGGCGTGGGCCATCGCGTTCTGGTGCGGGGCGTCGAGAACCCAGCGGTCGCCGACGCCGTAGCGGCCTGCCCAGCGGTTGCGGCCGTAGTACACGAGGCCGCGCGGCCAGCTCCCGAACGCCTTGATCCGCCGCACCGCCCCGAAACGGCCGGCGCAGATCCACTCCTTGAGCCGGGCGACATCGTCGCGGTACAGGTGCTGGTAGCCGACGGTGACCCGCAGCCCCGACTGCTCTTCGGCGCGGATCATGGCGTCGGTATCCTGGATCGAGCCGGAGGCCGGCTTCTCGACCAGGACGTGGCAGCCGGCCTCGAGGCAGGCGACCGTCATCGGCCGGTGCAGGTGGATGCCGGTGGGTATGGTGACGAGGTCGATCTCCTGACGCTGCTCCGCCAGCATCTGCCGCAGGCTGTCGTACACGGCGACGCCGCGCTCGCGCAGGGCGGCGATGTCGGCGGCGAAGGGCCGGTGGTCGAAGGGCGGGGCGACCTGGGCGACCTGCCGAATGGCTCCCTTCCCGTCGAGCTCGCGCGCCCAGGAGCGGTGGTCCGCGGCGAACCCCCCCATGCCGACGACGGCAACCCTGGGAACCGTCATGGTTTCATCTCCAGCAGGAAACCCGGTATCGCGTTGCCGCTCCCCAATTCCGCGGCCGTCTCGGGGCAGTGATGGCGGACACGGTGATAACTCACGCGTGAGGATTCCAAGGGCACGGTTCCTCCATTGCGGGTTGGCGTTTGCAGCTGACGAAAGTACGTTGCCGGAAACCTGATCAGCGCATCGATTCTCGCGGCCACCGCGAGCAGAAAGGTCAATAATGTCGGCTGCAGAGCTTTCGAGTCCCAATCCCCCGAATCGCCGCGTCGACCCCATCGCCTTCGAGGTGATCCGCAATGCCCTGGTGGAGGCGACCGAGGAGATGGCCGTCGCCCTCAGGCGGTCGGCGTACTCGACCAACATCAAGACGCGGGCCGACTTCTCCTGCGTCCTGTTCGACCGCGACCTGCGGGCGGTGGCCCAGTGCTTCGCCCAGCCCACCCACCTCGGGTCGATGGTCGAGCTGGTGCCCAAGGCGGTCCGGAAGTACGGGGCGGAGAACCTCGGCCCGGGGGACGCCATCCTGACCAACGACGCCCACGCCGGCGGCGTCCACCTCAACGACATCGCCCTGATCTCGCCGGTCTTCTGCGGCGGCGAGCTGTTCGGGTACGCCGCCAACATCGCCCACCACGTCGACGTCGGCGGCGGCGCCCCGGCCAGCGTCGGCGCCTTCCAGGAGGTGTTTCAGGAGGGGGTGATCATCCCCGCGGTCAAGCTGGTGCGGGCGGGGGAGATCGAGCCCGACCTGTTCCGGCTGGTGCTGGCGCAGATCCGCTCGAAGCGGGAGACCGCCGGCGACCTGCGCGCCCAGATCGCCGCCAACAACACCGGGATCCGCCGCGTCAACGACCTGGTCGCCCGCGTCGGGGCGGAGGCAGTGGCGTTCTACACCGGCGAGCTGATCGCCTACACCGAGCGGCGCACCCGCGCCGACCTCGCCCGGCTGCCGAAAGGGGAGTTCCGCGCCGAGGGCTGCATCGACAACGACGGCTTCGGCGGCGAGCCGGTGGCCCTGGCCGCCCGCATCCTCATCGGCGACGACGGGGTGCTGTTCGACCTCGAGGGCTGCGACCCGCAGCGCCGGGCCCCGGTCAACTCGACCTACGCCCAGACCTTCTCGGCCTGCGCCTTCGTGCTCAAGTGCCTGATCGACGAGGACGTGCCGGTCAACGCCGGCTTCTACGGCCAGGTGCGCATGAACGCCCCCGAGGGCACCGTGGTGAACTGCAGGGCTCCCGCGGCCGTGGTCGGCGGCTGGGAGACCCAGACGCGGCTGACCGACGTGATGTTCAAGGCCCTGGCCCCGGCCCTCCCGGAGCGCATGCCTGCGGGAACCAAGGCGATGCAGTGCCACGCCGGCTTCGGCGGCACCGACCCGCGCAGCGGCGAGTACTACTGCTACCTGGAGACCCTGGCCGGCGGCTTCGGCGGCCGCGCCGGAAGCGACGGCCCCGACGCCGTGCAGACGCACGGGCAGAACACGGAGAACGCGCCGATCGAGGAGACGGAGATGAACTACCCGCTGCGGATCGTGCGCTACGAGCTGGTCGAGGACTCCGACGGGGCCGGCACCTGGCGCGGGGGCCTGGGGCTGCGGCGGGACTACCGCTTCTACGGCCACGAGGTCCGCTTCACCGTGCTCGCCGACCGCGACCGCTGGGGGCCTCACGGCCTGTTCGGGGGCGAGCCGGGCCGCAAGGCGAGCTACGTGCTGGACCCGGACGGCGAGGCCGAGGAGCTGAGCTCGAAGGTGACCTTCGACCTGGCGCCGGGGAAGGTGATGAGCTACCGCACCTGCGGCGGGGGCGGGTACGGGCCGCCGCACGAACGCGATCCGCTGGCGGTGCTCGCCGACGTGCGCGAGGGCAAGGTCGGTCTCGAACGCGCCGGCGACGTGTACGGCGTCGCCATCGACGCGGAGGCCTGGCGGGTGGACGAGGAGGAGACTGCGAGGCTGCGCGCCGCTGCCGCGGAAGGGGGCGACCGTGGCGCATAGACTGGGTATAGACATAGGCGGCACCTTCACCGACGCCAACCTCGTCGACGAGGCGACCGGCGAGGTGCGCACCGCCAAGGTCCCGACCACCCCGGGGGACCCGGCCGCCGGATTCAGCGAGGCGGCGCGCCGCATCCTCGCCGAGCAGGGGGTCGACGCCGGCGGCGTCTCCTACGTCATGCACGCGACCACGGTGGCGACGAACGCCATCATCGAGGGGAAGGTGGCGCGCACCGGGTTCGTCACCACCGCCGGTTTCCGCGACATGCTGGAGATCGCGCGCCAGATACGCCCCTCCCTCTACGACCTGCATTTCGAGAAGCCCCGGCCCCTGGTGCCCCGGCACCTCTGCGTCGGCGTGCCGGAGCGGCTCGGGGCCGGCGGCGAGATCCTCGAGGCGCTGGACGAGGAGGCGGTCCTGCAGGCTGCGGACCGGCTGCGCCGGGAAGGGGTGGAGGCGATCGCCGTCTGCTTCCTCCACGCCTACGCCAACCCGGAGCACGAGCGCCGCGCCGGCGAGATCCTGCGGCAGCGCTTTCCCGGGGCCATGGTATCGCTGTCGTCGGAGGTCGCCCCGGAGTTCCGCGAGTACTTCCGGGCCAGCACCACCGTCATCAACGCCTGCATCCGCCCGGTCGTCGCCGAGTACCTCAGGCGTATCGAGGAGCGCCTGCGCGCCGCCGGGGTGGCCGCGGAGCTGCTGGTGATGCAGAGCAGCGGCGGGGTGTTCAGCTTCGCCGCGGCGAGGGAGAAGCCGGTGTTCATGGTGGAGTCCGGGCCGGCCGCGGGGGTGACCGCGGCCGCCTGGCTCGGCAACTCCCTCGGCCGCGGGGAGGTCATCTCCTTCGACATGGGCGGGACCACCGCCAAGGTCGGGCTGATCCAGAACGGCGCTCCGTCGGTGACCAAGGACTACGAGGTCGGAGCGGCCGCCCGCAGCGCCGCGGGGGCCTCGCGGGGATCGGGCTACCCGATACGGACCCCGGTGATCGACCTGGTGGAGATCGGCGCCGGAGGGGGCTCCATCGCCTGGGTGGACGCCGGCGGAGGGCTCCGCGTCGGGCCGCGCAGCGCCGGGGCCGACCCCGGCCCCGCCTGCTACGGGCAGGGGGGTCGGGAGCCGACCCTGACCGACGCCAACCTGCTCCTGGGGCGGCTCAACCCCGGGTTCTTTCTCGGCGGGGAGATCCCCCTCGACGTCGAGGCGGCCAGGCGGGCGGTCGCGATCGGCTGCGCCGAGCCCCTGGGAATGGATCCCGTCGAGGCGGCCCACGGCGTCGTCGAGATAGCCAACGCCGCCATGGTCAACGCCCTGCGGCTGGTCTCCATCCAGCGCGGCTGGGACCCCCGCGAGTTCGCCCTCGTCGCCTTCGGAGGGGCCGGCCCGGTGCACGCCTGCCGCCTGGCCGCGGAGATGGAGATACCGGTCACCGTCATCCCCGCGAGCCCGGGCACTTTCTCGGCCACCGGGCTGCTGGTCACCGATCTCAAGCGGGACTACTCGACGACGCGGATCGAGCGCGCCGACCGGCTCGACCTGTCCGCGGTCGAGGCGGTGTACGCGGGGCTGGAAGCGCAGGGACGGGAAGCCCTGGAACGCGAGGGGATTCCTGCCGGGGACACCGGCTACCTGCGCCAGGCGGACATCCGCTACGTCGGGCAGAGCTACGAGCTGACCCTGCCCCTGCCGGAGGGGAAGCTCGACGATGCCGGGATCTCCGGCGTGCTCGAGGAGTTCCACCGCGAACACGACCGGGCCTACGGCTTCAGCGCCCCGGAGGAACCGGTCGAGTTCGTCGCCCACCGACTGACGGCGACCGGACGGATCGCCAAGCCGAGGCTGCGGGAATGGCAGGGGGGCGGCAGCGACCCTTCGAAGGCAGGGAAGGAGAGCAGGCCCGTGTACTTCGCCGAAAGCGGGGGATTCGTGGACTGCCCGGTGTACGACCGCTACGGTCTGGGAGCCGGGTGCGTGGTCGAGGGGCCGTGCGTGGTGGAGGAGAAGGATTCGACGACGGTCATCCACCCGGAGTTTGCCGCCGAGGTCGACGGGTTCGGGAACCTCGTAGTCAGCTGGTGAGTTGGGGCCGGAGGTCTATTCCTTCAGACTGGCTTTGATGCGGCCCCATGAGACCCTTTCTACACCGGTGTCATCGGAATTGATGTCCGAGCCCAGAAGAATACCCCGGGCCCACAGGTCGGATGCCCAATACAACTGCTCGAAGGGCAGATCGTAGGACGCATCCGGTCCGAACAGGCCGTGCCATGCGAACGTTTGGTTCCCGCCTTCGGCATCGGTGTCCGTGTCTCCCATTCCAAACGCAAACCCAATGATCTTGTCGACATAAAGATCGGAGATGACGCTCTGCTCCGGATCGTCCCAGATGAATCGATCGAACGGGGTGACGTAAAACTCGACCACCGCATGGATCGGCTGACTGTCGACTATGCCCCCGCCGCCGTCGGCGTAGGGTTCCCGGTGCATCCAGTCCGCGAGGTAATAACTCACCTCGCTCAAAGCGACGTTGCTGTGTCCGTCATAGGTCCTCGCAAACGCATAATACTCCTGTGCCTGCACCATATCATACGGTTTTTCTGCATCATGGCCTTCCGGGTCCCGTAACCCTCCTCCGCTGTTGTCGCCGTCCACGTTCGGGGCTCGCATGACAGGAATCCTCCATATGGATACACCGGCTGGAGCTGCGGTGCAGATGGAGAGGACGCCGACTGCCCCCGGGGTGCTGATGCGGGGCGGCCGGTCTGCCCGGGTAGTATCTCAGACTGTGAGACTACCGCAGGCCGGGAGGGGGATCAAGATGTATTTCCCTGGATCGACACTGATTCACTTGTCGAAGTAGGGATGCATCGACACGGGCGCCTTGGGGATCTCCCCGGTCGGCGGCTTGAGGGTGATGTCCTCGAACAGGACCATGCGTGGTGTGACGATACTCACGAGTACTTCATCCCCCTGCCCCCCGCCGAAGGGAGAGGAATTATCCTGCGAGCGAAAGGGGACGGTGTTGACTGCGTGCGTTTTGGACACCTTCACGATGTCCTTGAAGGTATGGAGGCCGATTCCCGCAAACTCGGCGTTGCGCACCAGCTCCTCGCGGCCGTCGAGGAAAACTTTGTAAACGAAGATCGCGTTTTCCAGCTTCTTCTCCTCGTTGTCCGAAGCGGAGGAATAGAAGAAAACCTGGGACTCGCCGGCCTTGTAGGAGGGGTTGGCGATGTGGGTGACGATGTAACCGAACTGTTTTTTCTGCCTTTTGATCAGTTTGAAGAATTCCTTGCGAATTTTCTTTTCGCTCAGGCCTTTCTCGGCCTCGACTAGGATATTGCCGGGAGCGACTCCCGGACCGCGGCGACTTCCTGTGCTGCGGTCGATGCCGCGCACGGGGGTGCGAGTGGTCAGCAGGGTCTCCAGCACCCCCTTCCGCACCAGGTGGATCCGGCGCGCCGGCACCCCTTCGTCGTCAACCCCGTAGCCGCCGAACAAGGGCAGCTTTTCATAGGCGTCCAATAGCGGTTCGGCGCGCACTGCGAGGAATTCCGGCAGAACGCGCACGCCGATCTTGTCGAGGAATGGGTTCTCCTTCTTCTGGGGGTAGAAGCGCTCGTACTGCGGATTGTCGCTCAGGGTCCGGCGCGTCGCCAGCATGGAGGGGACGAATCCCTGGTTGAACAGCTCCGTGGCCGCCTGGCCGGAGAAGACCACCGGTCCTGTGTAGCGTTCGACCAGGGGCGCCTGGCGCAGCTGCTTCAGACGCTCGCCCATGGCATCGACCTGCGCGGCCAGCTCCTCGTCCCCGGGGAGCTCTTCCGGTGAACGGGAGTACACGGCGACGAAGTCCTCCAGCGGCATGCCGTCGGGGGCCTGGGTGGCGGCGACCGCGGTGAAGGCCAGGGAGGAGCTCCGCCGGATGAAGGAAGAGCCTTCGCTGTTGAGGTAGCGGACCGAGGTGTTGGATCCGTTGAAGCCGACCCGCGAGGTATGGATGTCGGGCATCTCGCGGAACAGGCCCGAAAGCTGGCGCACGCGCCGGTCCAGGAGGTCGAGATCCAGCACCGCGGGCGGGGTTTCGTCCACTTCGGTGGTGGGCTCTTCCCTGCTGAAATCCGGGATTTCCTCGGTGCGGGTCTTGTTCTGCAGGGCCGCCCGCTTCTTGGCCAGGTCCTCGAGCGCCTTCTTGTAGGCGCCGTCGGTGGCCAGCCAGATCTTGCGCCGCAACTCGTCGTAGTCGTCCTCGAGGGGCAAGCGCATGCTGCCCCCGTACATGCGCACAACTCCCGAACCGCCGAAGGAGAACGAACGGAAGTTGGTGTTGTCGAGGGCGTAGTCGCCTACCCGCACTTCGACAGCGAGGGTACGCGAGTGGCCCTCGCCGCTGTTGAGCAGACTGCCGAAGGTCGCCGAGCTGCTCCTGGATTTCACTTCGCGCACGAGGTAGGAGATGAAGTAGGGCGGCTCGAGGTCTTCGAGCTGGAGCTGCTGCATCGAGCGCGCCAGCTCGTCGCGCAGGGCGCGCTGCAGGGTGTCGTCTTCCGCGTGGGCGGCGGAGAACCCCAGGAGGGCAGCGGCCGTCAGAGAATGGATGAAGGTCCTTGTTCGCATGGGATGGCTCCTGCCGGATGGGAAAGGGCTCAGAGGACGTCGTCCGCTTCTTCTTCAGGGGACTCGGAGAAAGGAGCTTCGAGGATGGGCCGGCGTTCCTGGGACTTGGATTTCTTCTGCACTTCGATCTGCGAGATGAAGATCCCGGGGGAGGCCGCGGCCACGGGCACCCCTCCCGACTCGGCACCGCATATGCCGTTGAACACCCCGATCCGGTCGTCGCCGGCGGCGATCTGGCTGAAGGCGGTCAGCGGCGTGCCGATCAGGTCGACTCCGCGCACCAGTTCCTCGCGTCCGTCCGTGTAAATCCGGTAGACCATGATGGGAAGCACGTTGAAGGCGTTGGGGATGGTGCGCCCGGTGATGGTGAACCCCCCCTGGATGTCCTCGAAATAGAGACCGAACTCCTTGTCCTCGGCGCGGCACTGTTCGATCAGCATTTCCTTGAGCTGGTCCCGGGTCAGCGGCTCCGAGGTCTCGACGATGAGGTTGGACTGGCGCGCCACCGGGGCGTAGCCGGACTGCTTGCGCCCGTGGCCGTTGGAGTGGGGGAAGTTCTCGATCGGCGAGCGCGACATGAGGAAGCGCTGGAAAATCCCGTTCTCGACCACGGCCACCCGCCGCGCCTTGACCCCCTGGTTGTCGTACTTGTAGGCCCCGACCAGGTCTTTGCCGGCGGTGCTCCCCCGGGTGGGATCGAAGTAAACGGAAAAGCTCTCGGGCAGGACCTTCTCCCCCACCTTCTTCTTGAAGGTCTGGCCCTCGTCCTCCCGTTTCTGGCGGTGGCCCTCGATGCGGTGTCCGAAGATTTCGTGGAAGAGCACGCCGCTGGCGCGGCCCGAGAGAATCGCCGGACCGGTGTAAGGGGCGACCACCGGGGCGTCGCGCAGGGCGTGCAGGTCGGCGATCATGTCCTCCACGAGGGCGAGGACCTCGTCGTCGCCGGGCAGGCCCTCCGGGGTAAAGGCGGAGAAGGATTCGTAGCGCGGCAGCTCCATGCCGTCGTCGGCCTTGGTGAAGGCGTAGATGAATAGGCGGTAGAGCACCTGCGAGGTCTGGATCTCGCTGCCCTCGCTGTTGACGTAGCGGCGGGTCGAGATATCGGCGCGGAGGCTGGCGTTGGCTTCGTAGATGTCGCCGTACTCGGCGAACGGGGCGGTGTATTTCCCGAGCCTGGCCTCCCATTCGTCGCGGGATATGTCGGAGGATGCGACCTCTTCCACATGGCGCTCGACCGGCTCCCGGGAGAAGTCGTCCGACTGGTCCTCCTCTTCCACCTTGACCTGGACGTTGGTCCTGACCGTGGTCAGCTGTTCGATGGCGCGCTTGTACTTCTTGTCGGTGTGGTACCAGAGCACGCTGCGGACGGCGTCCGGATCATCCTCGACGGGCACTTCGATCATCGAGTAGCGGTCGGACCAATTGGTGGGGCTGCCGCGGACCTGGTGCGTATTGTCGAAGGCGTAGTCCCCGACGCGCAGGTCGATATCGAGCTGGCGGCCATGCCATTCGTCGCTGTAGGTCAGCACCCCGAAGGAAGCCCGGACGCTGACCCTCTGCGTCTCGGTGATTTCGTAGCTGAGGTAATAGGGCGGGACCGGCTGCTCCTGGAGCAGGCTGAAGGAGCGGTTCAGTTCCTCCTGCATGGCCTGCAGCAGCGGGGAAGAGGTCTCGCCCCGGGCTGCGGCCGCGGTCACGGCGGCGCAGAAGAGGCAAAGGCAGGTTAGCCTTGAAAAGGATCTCATTGGCGTGCCTTTCCTTGGGTTGGCGTGGAAAATTCCGGTGTGCGGGCGATTCGGCAGGGTGTGCCAGGAACAGCGCAAGGTAACCATATATGAAGATGCGCGCGCCTCTTGAAACCGCCCGGAAGGGTCGGTTTCCGCCCAGGATTGGGGTGAAGAGTATCGGGGTGAGTGGTAAGGTCAGGGAGCCGGTCGCAAAGACTTCCGTCCAGAACGAGACGCACCTGTGGGCGGCGGGTTCCGCTGGTCCTGTGCCCGGGGAATGCGGTCGATGAGGCCGAAAGGGTTCCCCGCCCGGAACCCAAATTGACAGTCGCCGAGGGATATCCATACACTTGCCGCCCAAGCAGCCGGCGACCGGATTTTCCGGCCCGCGGCGGTCTCCGAAGAAGAGGAAAAGGAACTTTGAACCCGAAATTCGAAGCGGTTTCCGAGCGTTACAGCGCCGCCCATCCGCGCTCCCGGGCGCTGTTCGAGCGCGTCCGAAAAGTGATGCCGGGCGGTGTGAAAGGGGCCTATTACCACCCCCCGTTTCCGCTGTCCCTGGAACGTGGCGAGGGCCAGTTCGTGTGGGACGCCGACGGCCACCGCTACCTCGATCTCGCCAATCACCACACCGCGCAGGTGCTCGGGCACAACCACCCGGCGGTCATGGCGGCGATCGCAAGCCAGGTGAAACGGGGGGTCGCCCTCGGGGCGAGCATGGGGAACGAAGTCGAGATGGCGGAGGAGATGTGCCGCCGCGTCGCCTCCCTCGACAGCATCCGCTTCTGCAATTCCGGAACCGAGGCGACGTTGCACGCCGTGCGCCTGGCGCGCGAGTTCAGCGGCAGGCCGAAGATCGCCAAGTTCGAAGGGGGGTACCACGGCAACCACGACGGCGTAGAGATCAGCGTCGCCCCACCGCTCGACCGGGCCGGGCCCGCGGAGGCGCCGGTGGCGGTGCCCGGGGCCGGGGGCATGGCCCCCAACGCCGCCGATGCGGTCGTCATCCTACCCTACGACGACGAGGACGCGGTGGAGCGGATCGTCGCCGCCCACGCCGGCGAGCTGGCCTGCATCATGCTCGACCCCAAGGCCGGCGTCATGCCGCAGCGGCCGGAGTTCGCCCGCGCCGTCGAGGCAACGGCGAGAAGGCACGGCCTCATTCTCCTGTGCGACGAGATCGTCGGTTTCCGGGTCGGCACCGGGGGAATCCAGGAGCAGTTCGGGATCCGGCCGGACCTCAGCACCTTCGGCAAGATCGTCGGCGGCGGCTTCCCGGTCGGGGCGTTCGGGGGCCGGCGCGACATCATGGACCTTACCGACAACTCCGCAGGGCCGGCGCCGGTCTTCCAGAGCGGCACCCACAGCGGCCACGCCCTGGTGATGGCCGCGGGCAGGGCCACCCTCGACCAGCTGACCCCGGAGGCCTTCGCCCACGTGAACGGGTTGACCGCGAGGCTGTGCTCCGGGGTGGAGGAGGAGCTCGAGCGCGCAGGAATCCCCGGCAGGGCGGTGCGCAACGGCTCGGTGTTCAGCATCTACTTCAGCGCCGAGCAGCCGCGTTCGTATCGCAGCCTGTCGCGCTGCGACAAGGAGCTCAACAACCCGATGTTCCTGTCGCTGTTGAACCAGGGGTATTTCCTCTGCCATCCCCTCGGCATGAACGCCGTTTCGCTGCCGACGCAGGCCGCCGATGTCGACGGCTTCGTCGAGGCCTTCGGCAGGGCGCTGGCGGAGGTCGGGTGACGGCCGCGGCGGCACACACCAGGGAGTAATCGGATTTATGGTACGGGTAGGGATCATCGGTCTGGGCGGCATCGCCACCTCGCACTGCGACGCCATCTCCGGCCTCGACGGCGTCGAGGCCGTCGCCGTCGCCGACCTCTTCGAGGAGAAGCGGGCCGAGTTCATGGAGAAGTACGGCATCCCGCGCGGCCACTCCTCGCATACGGAACTGCTGAAGGACGACGAGGTCGACGCCGTGGCGGTCGTGCTCGGCCACCAGCTCCACCACCGGCTGACCGTCGACGCCTGCAACGCCGGCAAGCACGTGCTGGTCGAGAAGCCGATGGCGATCTCCCTGCCGCAGTGCGACGACATGGTCGAAGCGGCGCGGGCCAACGGCGTCAAGCTGATGGTGGGCCTGTCGCAGCACTTCTACGCCACCAGCGTCAAGGCGAAGGAGATCCTCGACTCCGGGGAGCTGGGGCAGCTCGTCACCGCGGTGAGCTACATGTCGAAGAACTGGAGCGGTCCGTCGCGCCGGCCCCAGTACCGCAGCCGCTTCCACGGCGGCGGCATGTGGCTGACCAACGGCGTCCACGTCGTCGACCGCCTCACCTGGGTCATGGCCTCGCAGGCGGTCTCGGTGTCGGCGGCGATCGGGACGCGCGCCCACTACCAGGCGGCCGACGATTCGGCCACCGCCTTCATCCGCTACAAGAACGGCCTGGGCGGGGTCGCCGTCGCCGTGGGCTTCGCCGACGGGGCGCCGAACCTCGAGTGCCAGGTGATCTGCGCCAACGGAACCCTGCGCTTCAACCAGCACGGGGCGGACGGCAAGTACGTCAGGGTCGGCCGCGGAGACCGGTGGGAGGACGTGCCGTTCGAGGACACCCCGCACGAAATGCACAACGAGTGGAAGAGCTTCGTCGAGGCGATCGAGAGCGGCATCGAGCCCCCCGCGCACGGAGAGTACGGCCGCCACATCATGGAGATCCTGTTCGCCGCGGAGAAGTCGGCGATCACCGGGCGGGACGTCCTTCTCGACAGCGGCCTGGGGTGGAGCCACCAGACCACGGGCTCACCCACCACCATCGACCACGGCTGGATCTAGTGTCCTGCGGCACAATTGTAGCTATTTATTATCCTTGAGTAGGTCTTCGAGGCTGAGTACAAGGGCTGTCCCCCCCTGAGTACAAGGGCTGTCCCCCCCTGAGTACAAGGGCTGTCCCCCCTGATTGCCCTTTCTTCCCACGACGGCCTCCCCGTACGATACACCAAAGGAGTACGTCAACCCCATGCGAATCGCTCCGGCCCTCGAGCTCAGCGCTCGACAGCAAGAGATTTGGAGCGGTTGGTTCGTCGTTCCACGGGGGCGCAGCGTCTGGCCCGACGGGCGCGCATCGTGCTGGCCGCGGCCCGAGGGGGCTCAACCGGGATCTGGCCCGGGACCTGGGGGTGGATGTGGGGACGGTGGGCCGGTGGCGCCGACGCTGGGCGGCGGCCCAGGAGCGCTTGCACGCGGCCGAACACCGCGCCTGCCGGTCGGACGTGAGCCGCTGCATCACCGAGACTCTGGTAGATGCCCCACGCGCGGGCTGGCCGGGGGTGTTCACCCCCGAGCAAATCGTCGCCATTATCGCCCTCGCCTGTGAGCTGCCGCAGGACGCGCAACGCCCGGTGAGCCACGGGACGGCCCGAGAGGTGGCCGAAGAGGCGGTGAAACGAAACATCGTGGCTCCCATATCGACCCGTACGGTGGGTCGTTTTTTAAAAGCAGGCGGACCTCAAGCCGCATCGGCCCCGGTCTTGGCTCAATCCGGCGTCCGAGGAGGCGGACTCCTTTGGCCCTAACGTGGCCACGGTCTGTTCCCTGTATGAGCAAGCCCGGACGCTCCACGAGCACGGGGTGCATTTGATCTGCTGCGACGAGAAGACCGGCAGGCAACGGAGCGCCTGCATCCTACCACGCCGGCGATTCCCGGATATATCGAGCGCCGGGAGGAGCACTACATCCGCCACGGCCCGCAGTGTCTGATCGCCAACTTCGAGGTCGCCACCGGTCGTATCCTGGCCCCGACGCGCACCGAAGAGGACTTCGCCAACCACTTCTTGCAGACGCTGAGGACCGATCGGGAGGGCGAATGGATCTTCATCGTCGACAACCTCAACACGCATCAGTCCGAATCCCGGGTGCATCTGGTGGCGGTTCTGTGCGACCTTGATCAGGATCTGGGAAAGAAGGGGCGCTCCGGGATTCTGCGCTCGAAAGCCTCCCGCGCTGCCTTCCTGGCCGATCCCGGGCACCGTATTCGGTTCGTGTATACGCCCAAACGCGCCTCGTGGCTCAACCAAATGGAGCTGTGGTTCAGCATCCTGGTCCGGCGCCTGCTCAAACGCGCCAGCTTCGCCTCGGTGGACCAGCTCAAAGAGCGCGTTCGGGCCTTCATCGAATACTTCAACCGCACCCTGGCCAAGCCGTTCAAATGGACCTCCACGGGCAAGGCCCTGATGGCCTGATAGTAATAAAGTGAAGTGGCTCATTTGTGCCGAGCAGCACTAGGTCCCGTGTTCCATCTATCCGCAACGACTGCCGCCAGGCGGTCCGGGGGTGGCGAAGGGGGGGGAGCTGCGCACGTTGTCGGGGACAACCCATTCTGCCACATAGTACTTCGCTGTTCATTGCCGTCAGATATGTGAAGCCGTTGAGAATAGCCATGGGAGACGAACAAACGACATGTTGAGCATGAGAGACCTGAAAATCCGCAACGATGAAAAAGGCCGCATCGGCCTCGTTCGGGCGGAACCCGTAAGCTGCCGCGCCGTTCCGTTGCAGGAGCCTGCTGCGGAGATGGTGCAGACATTGGAAGAGGAAGCCCGCCGTTTCCTGCGGGAGCTCGTTGCCCTGTTTGTCTGGCCTGTGAACGGGTCCGTCAGCCGCTGCGCGGCGAAGGGCTCGGGAAAGGCGGGGAATGAGCCGGATGGGCGCGTCCACGCCTACATGGAGGGAGCGCCGCGCCCCCCGGAGGACAAGGATTCGGAGAAAAGGGTCGAGGTGCCGGCGAAACTCTGGAACCTCCTGGACGAGATTCCCCGGGAAAGCCGCCGGATTTTCGTGCTCTTCCATATCGAGGGGAGCTCCTGCGAGGAGATCGCGCGCTTTCTCGGCCTTGCCGAGGAGTCGGTGAGGGCGCATCTGTCGAGGGCGGAAGGTCACGTGCGGGAGCGCGCCCCCTGGATCAAGCTGGCGGAGCTGACCGTCAGCAAGGCCCGCCATCAGCGGCTGCTGCAGCAGATCATGACGTCTTTGCGGAGAATTCCGCGCTGGCTGCTGCGCAGGGAAAGGGAGGGGGGAAACGGCAGGATGAACGGAGGATCTCCGGAGTAGCGCAAGGCCGGCGCCTGCTCCCGCTACCGGGAAATCGAGGCCCGGGCCTCGATTTCCCGGTAGCGGGCCGAAAGGGCCAGCGAGGGTTCGAGGTAGCCGTTCCTCTCGACTCCAGCCGCTACACCATGACCTTCCTGTGCTCCCATAGTAGCGGACCAGCCAGACCCTGTTCGACTCGACGTTGCTCAACCGTGCATGAAGTGGCGGCGCCGACAGGAGGTTCTCCCGAAAATAGAACTCGGAGATACTCTCTCACCGGCGGATTTTCGTTGAGCGGCAGTACGGCGGTTTCCGGCAGGGGGATCCCCTCCGCAGCGGATGGATTTCGATGAGCGCTATCCATCAGCGACATTGGGACGCCGATCCATCCCGGCTCACGGCGTTGCCTTCACTCGCCGTACACCCTCGGTACGACTCGCTCAGGCGCTAGCAGTTTCCGCGGCCTGCACGTCTACAAGGAGACGCGGGAACGGCCGTCTCCACAGGCGGCCGGCGTCATTCCACTACGCCGGAAGGAGCCCTCGCCCCCATGACATCACCGCCCAGCTCTCTGCAGTTGTCCTTCGAAAGCCTCACCGGCGCCGGGATCAGGGTTGCGGTCGTCGACAGCGGGGTCGACCCGACGCATCCGCTGATCCGCGTAGCCGGCGGGGTCGCCCTGTCGGTCCGCGGGGACGGTGGGATCGAGCAGGCCGCGGAGGTCGCCGACAAGGCCGGCCACGGTACCGCCTGCGCCGGGATCATCCTCAGGAAGGCCCCGGCCGCGTCCATTTACAGCGTGGGCATCTTCGACGAATCCCTCAGCGCCGACGGAAGCGCCCTGGTCGCGGCCCTGCGATGGTGCCTGGACGAGGGGATGGACGTCGTCAACCTCAGCCTCGGAACCACGGACCCGAGCTTTCGCCGCCCTCTCGCCGAGACGGCCAGGGAGGCGGCCGGCGCAGGCGTCATCCTGGTGTCTGCGGAGCACAACGAGGGGCTGGAGAGCTACCCGGCCGTCCTGCCGGACGTCATCGGGGTAGCCGGCGGCAAGGTCGGCGGCCGCTACGGGTATCACTACAGGGAAGGGAAGCCGATCGAGTGCGTCGCCCGCGGCGACGAGCAGCGGCTCTGCTGGCTGCAGCCGCGCGAGGTGATGACCTCGGGGACAAGCTTCGCCGCTCCCCATATCAGCGGCATCGTCGCCCTCATAAGGGAAGCCTCCCCGGGAGTAGGCATCGAGGAGGTGCGCGAGGTCCTGAAGGCGAACGCTCTGGCCGAAAGGGGAGCCTCCCGCGTTTCCGAAACCGCGGGCGCAAGGCCGGTACCGGCCCCCCGGGAACAGGCGCCGCGCCCCCGGGAAGGCGGCCTCCCGGGCTGGATCCGCAAGGCAGCCCTGTACCCCTTCAACAAGGAGATGCACAGCCTGGTCCGGCACCTGAAACACCTCGACTTCGAGGTCGTCGGCATTGCCGATCCCGCCGGCAAGGGGCTGGCGGGCGGGGATGCCGGCGAGGCCCTCGGGCTGCCTGCGGTCGGGATCCGCATCTCCCCGAAGCTGGGGGCGGCCCTGCGCGGAGCGGACACGCTGATCCTGGGGTACGTCGACGAGCTGGGCCGCATCGGCAAGCGGGACGTCCTGCGGGAGTCGGTCGCCGCGGCCCTGGCCGCGGGGCTGCACGTCTTCAGCTTTCTTCCGGTCCCCCCGGGGCAGTACGGAGACCTGCACGCCGAGGCCAGGCGCCGCAACCTGAAGATCGCCAGCCCGAAGGTCGACAACGCCGAGGTCGAGGGGCTGCTGCGCCGGTCGAGCCGGTACGGCGCCGTCGACGTCCCGGTGCTCGGGGTGTTCGGGACCAGCTCGCAGCAGGGGAAGTTCACCCTGCAGCTGGCCCTTCGGCGGCGCCTGCAGGAGGCGGGATACGCGGTCGGCCAGGTCGGCACCGAGCACCACTCCGCCCTGTTCGGCATGGACTTCGCCTTCCCGATGGGGTACGCGTCGCCGCTCGAGCTGCCGCTGCAGTGGTATGCCCCGTTTCTCGACGCCAAGATGCGGGAGATCGCCCATCTCCGGAGCCCGGACATCATCCTGGTGGGGTGTCAGTCCGGGACGATTCCCTACGCCATCGAACACCCGGCGACCCACACCATGACCTCGCTCGCCTTCCTGCTCGGAACCAGGCCGGACGCCGTCGTCCTGGTGGTCAACAGCATCGACCCCGAGGAGTACATCGAGGACACCATCGCCTGCCTGCGCGGACTGGCGAAGGCCCCGACCATCGCCTTGGCCATGAGCGACAAGGAGAAGCACATCCGCGCCGCCTACGGACGGAGCTGGATCACCCCGCGCCAGATGTCGGGCGAGGAGATCGACAGGAACCTGCGCCGCCTCGAAGACCGCTTCGGCATTCCCGCGGCGGCGATCCTTTCGAGAGCGGGGGAGGACCGCCTGGTCGAGGCGGTGGTCGCGCATTTTTCACGGAACCCGGAGCAGGAGGATGTTGGAGCGGGAGGAGACGAGGAAGCGGGTTAAGCGGACGATCGCCGCAACCCTCGGGCTCGACGTCGATCCGGAGGAGATTCCCGACGATGAGCCGCTTTTCGGTGAGGGGGGCGCCACGTCGGTCGCATCGCTCGAGCTGATCGCCGGCCTGGAGGAGGAGTTCGGCTTCGAGATCGACGACGAGGAGCTGCGCATCGAGCTGTTCGAGACTTCCGACGCGATCGCCGACTTCGTCCTGGCCAAGCTCGGGGCCGGGCCTCAGGAGCCGTCGGCAGGCTGACCTTCCCGCCTCTCGTCGGAAGCCACGAGGCCGTCGAGGATGGCGATCCTGCGCCGGGCGTGGCCGGCGACATGCTGCTCGTGGGTGACGAGGATGACGGTGTTCCCCTCGGCATGCAGGTGGTCGAAGAGCCCCATGATCTCCTCACCGGTGCGGCTGTCGAGGTTGCCCGTCGGCTCGTCGGCGAGCAGCAGCGAGGGCTCGTTGACGAGGGCCCGGGCGATGGCCACGCGCTGCCTCTGCCCCCCGGACAGCTCCGCGGGCCGGTGGTCCATGCGGTCTGCCAGGCCGACGCGCTCAAGGGCGGCCTCGGTCCTTTCCCGGCGCTCCCCCCGCCTCGTCCCGGCGTAGACCAGGGGCAGCTCGACGTTGTGGAAGGCGCTGGAGCGGGCCAGCAGGTTGAAGGTCTGGAAGACGAAGCCGATCTGCTGGTTGCGCACGTCGGCGAGCTCGTTGGCGTTCATCTCCGACACGTCCGTGCCGTTGAGGCGGTAGGTGCCGGCGCTCGGGGTGTCGAGGCATCCGACGATGTTCATCAGCGTCGACTTGCCCGACCCGGAGGGACCCATGATGGCGGCGTATTCCCCCCGTTCGATGTCGAGGTCGACGCCGCGCAGGGCGCGGACGTCCTCGGCCCCCATCTCGTAGACCTTCTCGATCCCTTTCAGCTCGATCAGCATCGCCGAATCACTCGAAGCCGAGGGCGGCGACCGGGTCGAGCTTCGAGGCGCGGGCCGCCGGGTAGATGCCGAAGAAGAGGCCGACCGCGGAGGAGATGCCGAGGGCGATGGCGATCGAGGCGGGGGAGATCGCGCTGGGGTAGGGGATGTCGGAGTAGCGCCCGATCACCGCGGAGATCCCCTCGCCGATCCCGAATCCCGCGGCGATCCCCAGCAGCCCGCCGAAGAGGCTGAGGACGATCGCCTCGATGACGAACTGCAGGAGCACCGCGGAGGGTTTGGCGCCGATCGCCTTGCGGATGCCGATCTCCCGGGTGCGCTCGGTGACCGACACCAGCATCATGTTCATGATGCCGATGCCGCCGACCAGCAGGGAGATGCCGGCGATGCCCCCGCTGACCAGCTTCATGATCAGGATCGTCTGCTCGATCTGGCTGACGAAGCTCCCGGGGCTGTCGACCTCGTACTGCATCCGCCCGCCGTACTTCTCCTGCAGGGCCGCGACGATGTCGGCGCTGAGACGCGGCACCTCTTCCGCGGAGGCGGCGACGGCGACGACCCCGGAGATCTCCCGGGTGCCGAACAGCCGCTGCATCGCCGTGGTCGCCGGCACGAAGACGATGCTGCTCCACTCCTGGCCGAAAAGGGTGCGCTCCTCCATGACCCCCGCCACCTCGTAGCGCTCGCCGTTGAGCTTCACCTCCCGCCCGACCGCGGGGGCGCGGCCGAACAGCGCCTCCTTCGCCTGCATGCCGAGAACGCAGACGCTGCGGGCGGCGCTGACGTCCCGGGGCAGGAGGAAACGGCCCTTGCCGGCGCGCCAGTCGTAGGCCTCCGCATAGGCCGGCACCGTGGCCTCGAGCTGGCCGTTCCAGGTCGCCTTGGCGTAGCGCATCTGCGCGCTGGCGGTCAGCATCGGCAGGGTGGCCTCGATGCGGTCCGAAACCTCCTCCACAAGCGCGACGTCCTCCATCGCCATCGGCCGGAACCGGTGGTTCCGCACCCAGCGTCCGTCCCTGAGCACGAACTCCCGCGGCCGGACCTGCAGGATCCTGTCGCCGAAGATCTTGCCGAACTCGCCGATCACCATGCGCCGCATCCCCTCGCTGATCGAGACGATCCCGACGACCGAGCCGACCCCGATCAGGATGCCGAGCAGGGTGAGCATGGAGCGCAGCTTGTGGGCCCAGACCTGGCCGAAGGCGATGCGCAGCGACTCGAGCAGGATCATTCGTAGCGCAGGGCCTCGACCGGATCCATGCGCGCGGCGCGAAAGGCGGGGTAGACGCCGAAGAAGACGCCGATGCCGCAGGCGGCCCCCACTGCCCAGAGCACGGACGGAAGGGTGACGACGCTGGAGAAGGGGGATCCCGGGGCGAACCAGCGTATGACCGCCTCGATGGCGGCGCCGAAGCCGACGCCGAAGGCGATCCCGAGGGCGGCGCCCGCGAAGGCGAGCACCACGGCCTCGGCGAGGAACTGGAACAGGATCTGCCCGGAGCGCGCCCCGATCGCCTTGCGGATGCCGATCTCCCGGGTCCGTTCCGTCACCGATACGAGCATGATGTTCATGATGCCGATGCCCCCGACCAGCAGGGAGATGCCGGCGATGCCGCCGGCGATCTTCTGCATGGTGCCGATGACGCTGTTGGCGTCCTCGATCTGTTCCCTGTTGGTCTCGACCCGGAAATCGTCGCCGTGCTCGTGGCGCCGCCGCAGCACCCGGTGCGCTGCTGCGGCCACCGCCGGGACGTCCTCGATCTCCGCGGCGAACAGGGAGATCTCGCCGAGCCGGCGTTCCCCCGTGAAGCGCCTCTGCGCGGTGGTGTAGGGAATGAGGACGGCGCGGCCCTGCTCGCGCCCGAAGCGCAGCCGCGGCTCGAGCACGCCTATCACGGTGTAGCGGTCGCCGTTGAGCTTGACCTCCTCCCCGACCGGGTCGGCGTCGCCGAAGAGGTCCTCGCGCACCTTCGCCCCCAGGACGCAGACCTTGCGGTTGAAGCGGACGTCGTCGGCGCTCAGGTGGCGGCCCGCGGCGACGCCCCAGTGGAAGGCGGGGCCGTACTCCTCGGAGGTGCCGGTGACGCCGGCGTTCGCCGTCGTCTTGCGGTAGCGCAGCTCGGCGCTGGCGGAAACCGTGGGCACGGCCGTGCGGATGAGGCCGGTCTCGGCGCGGATCGCGCGCAGGTCGCCGGAGGTCAGGTGCTCGGCCCAGTGGCGCTGCACCCAGCGGCCGTCGACCCGCTCCCAGGGGTTCGGGGGGCCCACGGTGATCGCCGCGGCTCCGCCCTCGCGCGCGAACTCTCCCATCACGGTGCGCCGCAGGCCGCCGCCGAGGGAGACGATGCCGATCACGGAAGCGACGCCGATGACGATGCCGAGCAGGGTGAGCAGGGAGCGGAGCTTGTTCGCCCTGAGCTGAGCCAGGCCTACGGCGATGGGCTCGTAGATGACCATGCGGTGCCGGGGCTTCGGGGTGCGGCCCGGGTCAGAAGCGGCGGCCCCGGCCTTCGGCTTCCGGCGGCCCCTCGTTCATCTTCAGCTTCCGCCGGATCGCCTCGGGGTCGGCGGCGACCCAATCCCCCTCACCCAGTCCGGAGAGAACCTCGATTCGCGTGGAGGTCTCCAGGCCGATGCGCAGCTCGACCTCGGTGAACTCGTCGAGCGGGACCTGGGGAGGGGCGGGCTTCCCCGAGGCGGAGTCCGCTTTCGCCGCGGCGGTGTCTGTGGAAGCGGTGTCGGGGGAGTCGGCTCCGGAGGCCCCCGGGTCTGTCGTCGAGTCCCGGGCGGTGCTGCTGCCGGAAGGGGCGCTACCTGGGGCCGCCACGAGGGAATCGCTGCCGCCCGCCGGGTCGGCGTCCGTACCGGGGGAGATGGTGTCGCCGGCGCCGGAGCGGACCGCACCGGAGGCCCCCGGGTCTGTCGCCGAGTCCCGGGCGGTGGTGTTGTCGGCAGGGGCGCTACCTGGGACCGCCTCGGGGGTGTCGCCGAGGCGGCCTTCGCTCGTATCTGCAACGGAATCGTGCGGGGCAACCGGCGTACCCTCCGCTTCCGGCCGGCCATCGCCGTCGCCTCCGGCCGCGGCCGAGTCGGCCGGGGTGTAGAGATAGGTCACGAAGCGGCCGCGGCGCCCCTTCACCTCGGACTGCTCTTCCTCCTCCTCGTCGAACAGCTCGAGCACCGCCTCCACTGGAAGGCTGAGGGTGCCCTCGCGGCGCAGGAAGATGATGTCGAGGTCGCACGACATGCCCTGGCGCAGGCGCGGTTCGCGGTCGAGGATGTCGATCTCGGCGTCGAAGGTCACGATGGTGCTGCCCTGCTTCTTCTCGCCGACCGGGGCGATCCAGCGGACCGTGCCGCGGTAGGTGGTGTCGGCGAAGGCGTCGACGACGATGTCGACCTCCTGTCCGGTGCGGAGGTCGCCGATGTCGATCTCGGCTATGTCGGCGCGCACGATCATCTGGCTCGGGTCGCCGATTTCGAACAGCACGGTGCCTCCGGACAGCGAGGTTCCGGAGGCGACGATCTCCCCGGTCTCTACTTCCCTTTTGATCACGACCCCGCTGATCGGGGCGAGAACGCGGACCTCGTCCAGCTCGGAGTCCCGGCTTTGTCCCGCAACGCTGAGGTTGGCCTTGGTCTCGAGGATCTCGAGCTCGAGCTCGGCCAGCCGCAGGCTGTTCCGGGCCCGGGTCAGGGCGCGGTCGGCATCCTCGAAACCTTTTTTGGGCAGCATGCCGCTCTCGAACAGGGTTTTCTTGCGCGAGTAGTCCTTTTCCTGCTCGTGGAGGCTGATGCGGGCGTTCTCGGCCGCGGAGCGCTTCTGGAAAAGCTGCAGGGTCTGGTTGGGGTCGGGCTCGATGACGGCCATCAGCCGGCCGCGGTCGACCCCGTCGCCGGTGTCGAAGTGGAGCGACCGGATCACCCCGGAGGTGGTCGACTTCACCTCGACCGTGCGCACCAGCTCGATGCTGCCGGTCTCGGCGAGCTTGTCGACGAGGTCGCGGCGTTCGACGGAGACCGTGGCGAAGGTCTCCACCGGGGTCTCCTTGTCGAGGTTGAGGTAGACGACGGTTGCGATGGCCCCCGCCAACAAGACCAGGACCAGCAGCCTGAGCCACGGCGAACGCCGGCGCCGTCGGCGCGCGGTTGCCGCCAACGTTTCAGCCTCCCGGTCCCGGGAACAGCGGGTTCGGTGCTTGCTTCATCCGGGCCGCGGCCGTCCTCCAGAGGAGCGCGGTCACCGGGCTCCCATCTGCTGCAGGCCTCCGAAGCCTGCGGCGATCAGCAGGAAGATCAGCCACAGCAGCACCACCGGAACGAGGGCCCTGCGCATGTCGACGTTGCCGAGAGCGGAGATCCCGACGGCGACGATGAGGATCTGCCACAGCATGAAGATCTCGATGCCGGCGAGAAAGCGGCCGGCGAAGGTGTTCATCATCTCTCCGGGGAGCAGGAGTCCGAGACCGGTATGCACCACCATGCTCTTCTTGGCGAGCATCAGGGGAGTGACGATGATCCCTTTCAGCGCCTGCACCAGCGACGAGTAGGCGCTCACGGTCAGCATCCCCGAGTAGCCGATGCCGGCGCCTGCGATCCTTCCTGCTCCGAGCAGCAGCAGGGCGGAGATGAACAGCACGACGAAGCTGACGACCGGGGCCATGACGATGCCGACGGTCTGCCCGGCCCCTGCCATCTTCTCCATCATCTCGCGCTGATCGTCGTTGATCTCCTGCCCCTGCATCTGTTCCTGCATCACGCGGGCCCCCTCTTCCATTGCCAGCGGCACGATCGCCACCGCGGCGGCGAGGGCGACGATGGCGGAGACCGCGGCCGGCGCCACCCAGTCGATCGCCGTTCTCGACTCCGCGACCGCCTCGAAGGTTTCCCGGGGGGCGTAGAAGACCCGGATCATGCGGCCGATCAGGCCGGGCTGAGTGGACTGCGAGGTTGTGTTTTCCATGAGGCGTCTCCTTCGGTTGGTGATGGGCCCGCAGCCTTCCCGCGGGACCGCCCGAATACGCTGTTCGACCGAAGATAGCCCGATGCAGGGTACGGAAACAGCGGATCCGCGGCACCGGAGAATCCGGCCCGGACTCGGGATACCGGGGAATGCCGGAATATGGCCGGATGTCGTTATAGACGATGGAAGGGGCTAACAGTACTACACTGCAGGAAGTTTTCTGCTGACGGTGCCGGAGGGCAGGCGCGACCCCCGAGACCGCGGCGCTCGTTGCGATGTGCGGAGAAGCGGGCGATGGACGGCCGCAGTCGACCGTGGATTCCGCCTCGGCCGGTGCCGGGCATGCGGCCGCTTCCAGGGGCGGGTCGATGCGGAGAACGCGGCAACGTTCCCGCACCGGGGGTTGCGAGGAAACGCGGGGATGAGCCGCAGGTCTCCGAAGCAACAGCCCGGTAGGGGCTGCGGAGCAGGTGCAGCCGATTCAGGAGTAGATGCTGCGCATCTGCCAGGCGTCGAGCGACAGCATGGAGGCCTGGCCGCCGACCGCGGTGATCGACACCCCGACGCTGTCCTCGCGGTCGGGGTAGGCGCGCAGGCCCATGGCCTGCCGGCCGTTGGCGAACAGCTCGACGACGCTCTTGTCGACGAAGATGCGCAGGTCGAGAAGCTCTCCTTCGGCGAGCTGGAACGGGGCGGTCTCGGGCGGCCGTGCCAGCACCCCCGGGGAGAAGGAGCTGCAGGCGTTGTCGATCACCAGGGCGTCCCCCTTCCAGCGGTAGTCGCCCGGACTCTGCGCCAGCCCCCCTTCCCTGAGATAGCGGATCGAGGTGTGCTCCCGGCGGTCGGGGGAGCGCAGCACCTCGATCCTCAGCTCGCGGGCGCTGCCCGGATCGAGCGCCAGCGACAGCTCCAGGGCGGTCCCCTCGATCCCGGGCAGCACGTACTCCCGGTTCGGGAGCAGTGTGGTTGCGTCGAGGCGCCGGTGCTCGCCGCGCTGCCCCTCTATCGCCGCCACCGGCTCGACCCGCAGGGAGCCGTCGCCGTTGAGGGTGAGCCTGCGCACCAGGGACATGATGTGGTTCCAGCCTTCGGTGTTGCGGCCGTGGTTGATGTTGTGGATCAGCAGGATGCCGCCGTCGCCGTCGGGAAAGGCCGACGGGGCGTGCACGCCGCCGTTGCGCAGCGGTCCGAAGTTGAAGCGGCCGTGGCCGCTGGCCCGGAAGCGGCGGCGCAGCCTGTCGTAGTCGCCGATCAGGTACTGGGAGCCGCGCTGGTGGCTGGCGAACAGCAGGATGTGCCGGTCGCCGATCGGCCAGAAGTAGGGGACGGCGCCGTCCTCCCCCGGGGCGGTGAAGATGTCGTTCTCGACGAAACGGCCCAGGTAGATCCAGCGCTCGAGGTCCTGCGAGTGAAAGAGGAATTCCGCCATGCGGCAGTCCTCGAAGATGGCACCATCGACGTATCCCCCGGAGAGGGAGTAGTAGCCGTCCTCTTCCCGCCAGATGCAGGGATCGCCGACGCGGTAGGGATTCCCCGCGGCATCCGGCTCGACGTCGGGGATGACGGCTTTCCCGGTCAGCTTCTCCCAGTTGAGCAGCAGGGGGTCGGAGGAGGCCGCGATCATGGTGCCCTCATCGATGCCGTGGTAGCAGGCGAGGACGCGGTCCTCCTCGACCAGGGTGGAGCCGCTGAAGCACTTGTCCTCCGGGTCGGGGTAGATCGCCAGCGGCAGGTCGCGCCAGTGCACGAGGTCCTCGCTGCAGGCGTGCCCCCAGTGCTGGCGGACGTCCTCGGGCGGGTACGCCTGGTAGAAAAGGTGGTAACGCCCCTGCCAGCAGCAGAACCCGTTCGGGTCGTTGAGGTTGCCCTCGGGGTTGACGTAGTGGTAGACGGGCCGGTGCGGATCGCTGGAGAGCCGTTCCCGCGAGGCCTGGAACCGCTGCAGCAGCGGATCGGTATCGAGCTGTCTCAGCTGCTCGTCGAGGGTGGTAGCGTAGGTCCGCTGCGGGACCTTGGAGCGGCGGTCGGCCATTGCCCTGCCTCCTGGTCGGAATCGGGATCGGGAATCGGTGGGGTGCCGGTTGCTTCCGTCAGGCGGGCTTCGTCGCGGCGAAGCGCAGCCGCACATAGTCTACGAACCACTCTCCGTCCTCGCGCCGCAGCGCAGGCTCCAGGGAGGCGGCGAGCCCGGCGAGAAATCCCTCGCGATCCGCCTCGGGGACCTGTTCGAGAAAGCCCCGGGTGAAGGTGCGCAGCCACCCGGCGATGCCGCCCGGCAGCGGCGTCGGCCGGTCGAACAGCTCGATGCGGTCGACGGAGAACCCGGCAGCCTGCAGGAGCGCGGAGTACTGCTTCTCCCCGGGGAAATACCACGGGTCGAGGTCGTCGAAATCGAGTCCGTAGGCAGGCAGGGCCGCGGCGAGGGCGCCGCGGATGGCGGCGATGTTTCCCCTGCCCCCGAGCTCGCCGACATAGCGGCCCCCCGGCCTGAGGGCGGCGAAGACCCCGCGGGCGACCGCCTCGGGTCGCCTCATCCAGTGGAGGGCGGCGTTGCTGAAGACGGCGTCGAACTCCTCCCGGAACGGCAGCCTGCCGGCGTCGATGACGCGGGCGTCGAGGCCGCGGGTGTGCGCCGCGCGGACCTGCTCCGGGCTCGAGTCGACGGCGACCAGGCGGCAGCAGGATTTCGCCAGGAACTCCGACAACCTGCCGTCGCCGCAGCCGAGATCGAGGATGCGCTCCCCCGGCTGCGGATCGAGCATCCCGGCGACCCCGCGCCCGTAGTCGGCGACGAAGCCGCCCTCCCGCTCATACTGTTCCGGGTCCCACTTCTGGGCCATGGAGAGTATCGGAAGCCGGGCAGCAGGCCGCGGCCCCGTTCAGGGGTGAGGCACGCGGCGGTTGCCGGACCGGAACTTCAGCGGTTCACGAGGTCGTCGCCGAGGTCCTCGCTGTCGGCCGCTCCGGGCTCCAGGGTCACCGCCATGATGAACAGCTCGAGGTCTTCCTGCCGGTGGTTGAATATCCCGTGGGAACCGCCGAGCCGGTTGGGGATCGAGGCGCCGGCGTACACCTCTTCGGTTTCATCGTCGACCGTCATGCGCCCGCAGCCGTCGATGACGACGTAGGTCTCCTCGAGGGCGTCGTGGCGGTGGTATCCTATCGAGGTTCCCGGGGGCATCAGGACGTGGGCGACGAAATGCCAGTTGGTGCGGAAGTCGGAGTGCTGCCAGATGTTGCGGATGCCGATCTCCCCCCTGCCCTTGTGCACCTCGCTGTGGCCGGTCAGCAGCGACCTGTCGAAGCGCCCCAGAGGAATGCGGTCGGCCGACTCCAGGGGCGCGCCGACGCGGTCGTCTCCGAAGTCGTCGGCGTCGTACCCGTCGTCCGGGTCGGCGACGCAGAAGTTCATCCACCGGGTCGGCTTCGCGGTGTGGTTGTAGATGCCGTGCGACTCCCCCTTGCGGCAGGGGACGCAGGCGCCCCCATCGACCTCGACGGTGCGGCCGTTGTGGGTGAACTGGGCGGCGTTGTCGAAGGTGACGAACATCTCCTCGCAGTTGACGTGGCGGTGATGGCCGATGCCGCCCCCCGGGGGAATCGAGCCGCAATGGACGAAATACCAGGGGGTCTCGAAGTCGTTCCTGCCCCAATGGCGGGCGTAGTCGAGGTGGCCGGCTCCGCCGTGGCAGTTTTCGGCCGCCCTCAGGTCGGCGTCGGCGATACGTGCGATTCTCATGGGATGTCTCCGGGAAGGTTGTGTGCGAGTCGTGATCGGCGTCTTTTTTTGCGCGGCTCAATATTGGCAGGGAAACCACCGGGCACAAACCGAAGGAGGAGGGAAATGAATGACATCGTGCGGCCCCCACGGGAAGTGGTCGAAGCTTTGGGCAGGATCGGCGTTGACACCGTCACCTCGACCATGGAGGGCCTCGGCGTGCGCCGCACCTTCATGGAAGGACCGGTTGCCCGGGTTCCCGGCAGCAAGATCGCCGGCCCGGCCCTGACCCTGCGCTTCCTGCCCATGCGCGAGGACCTGATGAAGGGGTACCAGGTCCCGGGTGAAGATCAGGCCACGTCCGTCGTCGAAGGGGAGGAGGAAGGGGAAAAGCGCACCGCCCTGTGGGAGGTGTTCGACTACGTCCAGGAAGGAGACGTCATCGTAGTCGACGGCCGCGGGGACCTGGCGACCGGCTGCTTCGGCGAGATGCTGATGACCTACTTCAAGGCCCGGGGAGGAGCCGGCGTGGTGATCGACGCGGCGATAAGGGATTCCGCGCCGATCTTCAACGACCTCAAGGTGCCGGTCTGGTCTGTCGGGGTGACCACCGGTGGGGCCGGCCACCTCAACATGTTCCCGGCCGACGTCAACCTGCCGATCGCCTGCGGCAAGGTGCAGGTCCATCCAGGGGACGTGATCATGGCCGACGACGGCGGCGCCATCGCGGTGCCGCCGCGGCTGATTCCGAAGATCCTCGAGATCGGGGGCTCGCGCGACGAGAAGGAAGTTTTCGTGCGCATGAAGCTGCAGCAGGGGGGCGCCCTGTCGAGGTACTACCCGTTCGACGAGGTGGGCCTGCGGGAATACGAGGAGTGGGCGGCAGCCGGGGGAGTGGTGGATGACGCGGAGCAGTCCTCGGCCGGCTGATTCGGGTCAATGAAAAGAAGCGGGCCCCGGGAGGCCCGGGCTGTCAGGGAATTCTAGGGGCCGCCCGTAGTCCCGGCGGGGTTCGATGAAACTTCCGACGGAACGGGTCCCTGGATTCTTCTAATTTCTAACTTGGAGAGGATGCCCATGACGACTCTACAACGCGCGGCCGCAGCGGTCGCCGCGACCTTGGTTTTAAACTTTGGCTGCGACACTGAATCTAACCAATGCCAAAGTTTAAAATCTGAACCGCGAGGATCGGATACCCAAGAAAAGGGAAAATACAAGAACCAATAAATTGGGTAGGTAGGGACTTGAGAGGTGCGGACTTGAGAGGTGCCGATTTGGAAAGGGCGAAGCTGGATAGCGCGGATCTGAGCAACTCGGACCTGACCCGCGCAAAGCTGACCGCCGCAAACCTACCCTACGGGAAGCTTATTTCCGCGCGTCTGAACTTAGCAGACCTCTCCCGTGCGAACATGTACTGTGCGACTCTAATAGGCGGGGCCAATCTAAGCGGAGCGAACCTGACGGAGGCGAATTTGACAGAGGCGAACCTGCGCGGCTCGACCTTGGTTGCTGTGGATTTGATCGCGGCAAACCTGACCAGGGCAAATCTGGAAGGTGTCAACCTGGAAGGGGCCAACCTAAGTAGTGCAACTCTTCGTGGAGCTGACTTGGAAGGTGCCAATCTGGAAGACACGGATCTGCGTGGTGCCAACCTAACGGATGCGAACCTTCGAGGTGCGAACCTGACTGTTGCGATCCTGCAAGGCGCCAATTTGGCTGGTGCCGACCTGACAGACGCAAACCTGACCGGTGCGAGAATGCCGGACGGCTCTGGAATGCCTTGAGTGGCCTCTCGTCCGCGAGTGGATACGCCCCACCCGGCCCGGCCGGCGGCGCTACCGGCTGCCGGCCGCGGCCGTCTCCTTCGACCAGACCAGCGGCACCTGGCTCTCGTCATCGAGCAGGTCCCCGATCTCGAGCTTCGCTATCTGCGCGTCGGAGAGGATGTTCTGGTTGCCGTTGAAGGTGGCCCCGTCCGGCATGTAGGCGCAGGTCATGGCGCGGCGGGAGCGCGGCGTCATGTTGGGGCCGGCGGCGTGCGCCATCAGCCCGTTGTGGAGGGCGGCGTCCCCCGCCTTCAGGGTGACGGCGACCGGGTCGCGGCCGCGCCACTCGGGATACTCCTCGAAAATGGCGCCGACGTTGGGCCCGAATCCCCCTCGCTTCTCGTACACCGCCTCGCGGTGGGATCCGGAGATGTAGTACATGCAGCCGTTCTGGATGGTGGCGTCGTCGAGGGCGATCCAGATCGAGATCGCGTGCGGCGAACGGAAGGACCAGCTCGGCACGTCGATATGCCAGGAGCTCGGGTTTCCCCAGGGGCCCTTCTGCAGGGTCTGGTCGTGCCAGACGCGGATGCCGTCGATCCCCTCGAGCCGGCAGAGCATCTCCCCCAGCTCCGGGGAGAGCATGTACTTCCTCATGGTGTCGTCGATCTTCCAGAGGTTGAGGCGCTGCAGGAAGACGCGGTCGTAGTACTCGCTGCCGCCCTCGTTCTTTCGGATGCGCTCGTTCCCTTCGCCGGTCAGCTTGGCGTCTCCCATGCGCGCGACCGAATCGTCGACCGCGTCGCTGAGCTCCGCGAGCTCTTCCGGGGAGAGAAAGCCCTCGACGATGGTCCAGCCTTCGCGGCGGTGGTGTTCGATCTGTTCGGGGGTCAGTGCGGTTTTCATCGCAACCTCGTGCAGGTTCAGGCCACCGCCAGGTACCCGGCGGCGGCGAAGAAGATGAGAATGAGCAGGAGAAGGAGCGTCGTCAGCGGCCGGTTGCGGTACTGCCGGCCGATCCAGGCGGAGCGCCCGTTGAGCAGCAGCAGCACCAGGGCGAGCATCGGCATGAAGAGGGCGCCGAAGACGGCGTAGGTCTTCTGCATCTTCGCGAAGCCGACCCAGAGCCCGGCCATCGGCAGGATCGCGAGCCCGTACAGGAACCAGCGGTACACGGCCGAATCGGTGCTCACCGGCGGCGGCGGGGAATCGCCGGCACGCATCATCCCCCACAGGTCGCTGAACAGGTAGGGGACGCTCTGCCAGACCCCGAGGAGGCTGCTGAAGATGGCGCCGAAGGCCCCGATCAGGAAGGCCCATTTCCCCAGCGCCCCGAGCTCACCCCCGAGGCGGTCGGCCAGCCGGATGACCAGGGTCGCCCCTTTGCCGTCGGCCTCGATGGCGCTGCCGATCACCACCATCGCAATTCCGAAGAGGGCGGTCACCGCATAGGCGACGCCGAGGTCGAAACGGCAGGCGGCCAGGTCGCCGGCGGAGCCGCGTCCCTCCTCGCGGATCCAGTAGCCGTAGCAGAGCACGGTCACCGTGCCCCCGACCCCGCCCATGAGCGCAATCGTCCAGGACAGCCCGTTGCCGGTGAGATCGGGAATCGACGGCCATGCCAGCCCCTTCAGGACCGCCCCGAGCGGAGGCTGGAGGAGGACGGCGGTGATCAGCACGGTGGCGAACATCACGGCGATGAAGAAGCCCATCACTTTCTCGAAAAGGCGGTAGCCGCCGATCCGCACCATCGCCAGGCCGACCAGGCTGAGCAGGGCGCCGTAGACGATCTTGCCGTCGGAGGGATCCGCTGCGATCGGCAGCATGGCATGGGCGGCGATGCCGCTGGCGCTCATCAGCGCCGCGGCCACCATGAAGCTCCAGGCGAGGAGGTAGGCGAGGAAGATGTACTGAGCCGGCCTGCCGAGGCGGCGCATGGCCCCTTCGAGCAGGGTCTCGCCAGTGGCCAGTTGCCAGCGCGTCAGCCCCTCGTTGAGGACGAACTTGACGAAGGCCCCAACCACGACCGCCCAGAGGATGGCGAGGCCGAGCCGGGAGCCGGTGAGCGCCGCGGTGGCGAGGTCGCCGGCGCCTACCCCGGTGGCGGCGACCAGCATACCCGGGCCGACCGCGGTCAGCAGTCCTTTTCTGGTGGTTGACATCTGGTTTTCCGGAATGAGTGTGGCCGCAAAGATACGGCATGGCGCAGGGGGTTACACCGAAGCGAGAGGTTTGCCTGGCGCAGTTTCCGCGCCGTTGCGCCGGCAGGTTGGGCTATATTGAGCCTGCGAAGGGAGGTTCATGCAGCGCACCGGCTGCCGTGAAACCGATTGCCGGGGGTGACACGGACCGGGCAGGAGGAAAGAGATGACTTCTGTCGGAAGCAGGAAGAAGTGTTGCGCCGCCCTTGGCTTGGTCCTGTGGGCCGTCTCCGCCGGGGCCCACATCGGCGACTGCTTGTACCCGATCCACTATCTCAGCGACGAGATGCTGGAAAAGATCGATCTCAAGGACGGCTCGGTGGATGAGTGGCAGGAGCTGATCGGCGAGCCTCCATGACCCTGCTGGATTTCAGCGACGTAGGTGACTTGGAAGCGCCTGATCCGTCCGATCTCGACTTCCGCATCTGGCTGGCCTGGCACGACGATCCGGCCCGTTTCTACGTGGCCTTCGTGGCCAGCGACGACATCTACCAGAACACCCACGAATACAATGCCAGCCAAACTTCCGTACAAGATTTAATGATCCTGCATGACAGTATCTCTCTGGTGATCGACGGAGATCACGGCGTGCGGCGCAGGCTGTGACAACAATTGCTCGATAGAAGAGGGGGCGGATATTCGGGACCGAAGTCAGGGATATTTCGCCATCGCTCGCACCCCTGAAGGGCCGATCCTGGATGAAACATTCACCAGGTACAGGTCGGGAGAGTTCGCCTGGACGGTCCTGCCCCCTTACGGGGACGGCGGAGGGGGGGTGGGCCGGAGAAAACCCGATCATCAGCGTGATCGAGCTGTACGTCACCCCGTTCGACCGCTGGGCGTGGGACGACATCGAGGGGAGCGCGGTCAGCGATCTGGCCCCAAACAAAATAATCGGCTTCGGGGTCATGGTGTATGAGGAGGACCCTCCCGAAGACGAATGGGGGGCGCCCTGGGTCGAAGCCTCGCAACCTGCCGACCACTATTATGGCATTTTCGACCTGCAAGCCGACGGCTATCTCGACGGCCTGCTGCTGCCCCCCGCCGAGGCGGAATCCGGGGAAGACAGCGCGGTCGAGTCGGTTTCCTGGGGCCGGATCAAGGCCTCCCTTGAGATGGAGTAAGGAGGAAAGCGATGACGGGTGTGCGAATCAAGAAGCAGTGCTGCGCCGCCCTGGGCCTCGTCCTGTTGCTGGCAGTCTCGGCCGGCGCCCACACGGGCGACCGCGTGTACCCGATCTCCTATCTCAGCAACGAGATGCTGGAAAAGATCGATCTCAAGGACGGCTCGGTGGAGGAATGGCAGGAGTTGATCGGCGAGCCCTCCATGACCCTGCTGGATTTCAGAGAGGTAGATGACCGGGCACTCGATCCGTCCGATCTCGACTTCCGCATCTGGCTGGCCTGGCACGACGACCCGGCCCGTTTCTTTGTGGCCTTCATAGCCAGCGACGACCTGTACAAGAACAACCACGACAACAGCGTGGGTAGGTCCTATGCGTGCATATGACATTATCTCCCTGGCCATCGACGGGGACCACAGCGGAGGTGCAGGTGGTAACAACAGTTCGTCACCGGAAGAGTGGCTGGATGCCAAGGGGCAAGCTCAGAATTACGAGGCGATTGCCCGCACCGTAGACGGCCCGATTCTGGATGACCTTGGAACTAGTGTCTCGTCTCGTCGCAGAGATACCTGTATTAAGTCGTTTGATCTTTACCCGGATCTGCGGTGGCCTCCAGACAAAGGAGCGAGCGTTTTGGTCCCAGTGGTCTGCAAGTCGCTCAATTCGACGAACCAATTCCTTCACTTTGGCGAAGGAACCGCATCGAATCGCCGCTGAGACTATGGATTCTAATTGCTTTCGAGTCTGATCACAGAGCTCGAATTATGATTAGCTATATCTGAGACAGGACACTAGGGTGACTACGGAAAAGTTCGCTTGGAATGCCCTGCCTCCTTACGGGGAGGGAGGCGGTGGCGTTGCCGGAGAAACCCCGACCATCAGCGTGATCGAGCTGTACGTCACCCCGTTCGACCAATGGGGCGGAGGATGGGATAGCGCCGAAGATAACGAGGTCAGCGATCTGGAGGCGGGAAAAGTGATCGGCTTTGGGATCAGGGTGATTGACTGTGATCTTGAAGAGGAGGGGCAGTTGTACTGGATACCAGAAGCCATGTCTGACGGAAAGGACGCGGACATAGCCATAGACAGGCTTCAAGCGGATGTCTTTCTCGATGGGCTCCTGCTGTCCGCCGACGCACCGGAGGACAGCGCGGTCGAGTCGGTATCCTGGGGCCGGATCAAGGCCTCCCTGGAGATGGAGTAGCGGGCGTACCCGCTGTCCCGTCGTCCTCCCTACGCCACCAGCCTTACCTCGGGCCGGCCTGACACCTGGCCAGCCTGCATTCCTTCGGCTCCGGGAAATCCGGTGCCTGTTCCGGCGATGCTTCCTAAGACAGAAGCTCCCGCCGGCTACAACAGCGGAAGAGCCTGCTCGAGCGGGATCTCCCTGAAGCTCTGGCGAGCCCCGTCCCCCGGCATGGCGTCGAGGAAGCGCTCGCGCCGCCGCTGCCAATCGGCATCCCCTTCCACCGAGTCGAACATCGCCGCCGCCCAATCGCGGATCGGTTCCGCCTTGGAGGTGGCTACCTCGAGGGTCGGTTTCTCGACCTCCCCGTCCTCCGAGTACAGGAGGCAGCGCCTGACGTTGCGCTCCAGGCTCGCCATCTGCACCCGCTGAAACTCGTTGCTCCGCGGCGGCCGGTCCGGCAGCAGCATGATGCCGACGCCGCGGTCGGTGATGGCCGCAGCGGTTTCGTTGGCCCCCTCGGGGACCGGCACGTCCTTGTGACCCGGCCAGATGTCGAACATGGAGTACGCCGCCGCCGGCTGCCGCCGTTGAAACGAGAAGAAGTCGGGGTAGGCGAAGAAGTCGCCCCCCTCCTCGCGGTAGCGGTCGTAGAAGGCGGTGACGCAGGCCATGATCAGCAGGGTAGCTCCCGCCCCTTCGCAGCCCTCCGGAGCGAACAGCCCGAGCCGGTCGGTCCTGGCGAAGCCGGAGAAGTAGCGGGCGTGCGTCGTCGCCTGCCCGCGGTCGACGATCTCGAAATCGGTGCTCGCGAAGACTGCCGTGCTGTGCATGCGTTCTCCTTGTGGGCTGAGCGGAAGACCTTCTGGCTACAGGTCGAACAACGAGGGCGGCTCCCCCTCGGGATAGCAGTCGAGGTATCTCTGAATATACTTCCGGGTCACGGGGGGCATCCGCTCCAAGTGCCCCTGCCGGGTCAGCGGCTCGCGCTGTCCGTGCTCGTGCTGCATCACCGTCGCCCCGGCGCTCCAGAAGGCGCAGTGCAGGGTCCAGCGCTTGCGCCCCTCCGGGTTCCAGCCGCGGTGCCAGAGGTTGGCGCTGTAGTAGGCGATGTCCCCCGGCTCCAGGCCGACGACGTGGGCGTTCGGCATCTCCCCCGACTCGCTGCGGGAAGCCTCGATCTCGGCGGCGGTCGAGGCCCGCCGGTGACTTCCCGGGACGATATGGAGGAAGCGGTCACCGGGAACGAGCGGGGCGTTGAACTGCACGGAGCTGCCCTCGTGCCGGCGCAGGAACGCGGTCTCGTCCGCGTCCCCCGGCCTGCACAGGTCGCGGTGCCATTTCTGGGTGTACGGCTGCCCGCCGCCCCCGGCGAGCATGCCGAACAGGCTGTGGCGTACCCCCGGGCCGCTGACCAGTGTCTCGAGATGGGGGGCGAGATCCTCGTCGATCCAGCCGGCGAAGGCGGGGTGGTACTTGTCGGGGTGGAGCAGGTGGCTGGTGCGGGCCGGCAGTCGGCGGTCGCGGTCGATCCAGCCCAGCTCGCAGTCTCCAGCAAGCCCCTTGTCGATCAGCCGTTCGATCCCCTCGAGAAGCGCCTCGATGCGGGTTGGCGCAAAGGCTTGCCGCAGAACGAGGACTCCTTCCGTGGCGTACGTCTCATGGTCTTTTTCCGAGATGGCCTTCACCGGTGGATCAATCTCCGTGAACAGTTGGCGGTCCGGCGCTGCCCGTTCGCGCGCCTTGTCCCAGACCTCGATGACCGGACCTGACGGCAATCTTTGTGGCGGCGATCACGCGCCGGCAGCGGACGATGCGGCGACCCGCCCCAAAAAAAATCCCCGCGATCACGCATTCCAAGCGCCGTGCCGCGGTCTCCTTCGGGCCGTGGCGCTTGCCTGAACAGCGGAGGTGAAGTCATGCGCAAAAGTAACGCCCTTCGCACCCATCAACGGTTTTGGACTTGTCAGGCTTCATCCAGACCCAGTCCCGTCAAATCTGCAACATGCCCTGCTTGCTCGGCTTCGTACAGCCGCCAGATCACGCGCAAGCCCTGCAAGCTGCTTCTGCCATCTGTAAGCGGCGTCTGCCCGGTTTCAATGCAATCGAGGAAATGGGCCATCTCGTTTTCCGTGTGTTTGCCCGGCTCTGCTTCGAACAGGACTCGCTCTTGACCGCGCAGGATATGCACGAGTCTGCCGCCCGAGATGTCGGCATCGAGCAGGCCTTCCGTGCAATGCGCGTGGATGGAGTAGCGCAACCGGGTGCCCCGCGCCCCCCAGGTGCCGAAGTGATACCCCAGGCGGCCGTCTTCAAACTCCATGGTCACGTTGCTGGTGCCTTCGCGCTCCATCCACGGCGTGCCGAAGTTGGTGCCCATGTGCATGCCCCGCACGGGTCGCCCCAGAAACCAGAGGAGCAGATCGATGTAGTGACAGCCATGACTGAACAACTGCCCGCCGCCCAGGCGCTCTTTGCTCGACGCCCAGTGATCGGGGGGATACCGGGTGAGTTGCTCGGTCCAGATCGACACTTGAAATACACCGCCGTACGCGCCTTCATCCAACAATGCCTGCAAACGCTGGACAATCGGATGAAAGCGCATGCAATACGCGATCATCAGCACTTTGCCCGAAGTTGCAGATGCGGCCATCAGTTCCTGGCAGGCGGCTTCATCGTTGGCCATGGGTTTTTCGAGCAGGACGTGAACGCCGGCATTGAGACAGGCGCATCCTACGGAAGAGTGCAAATCGTGGGGCAGCGCGAGCAATACGGCGTCTACCGAGTCCAGGATCTCGCGATAATCCGTCGCCACGCAGGCTCCCGGAAACTGTTGGGCGACTGCTTCTGCGCGTTCGGGAACAACATCGACGGCCGCGGCCAATGCGACCCGGTCGCTCAGGGTGTGAAACCGCCGCATGTGGGCACCCCCCATGCCGCCACATCCGATCATACCCAGTTTGATCATGTGCCTGTGCCTTTCCCTGGCAGGAGTTCACTCTCGTAAAGTCCGATATCGCTGAATTGATAAGGGGCTTTTCGAGGGGGTCAGGTCAAGCGGGGCAGGTGTCTTGGGAGTTGCCCGGCGCAGGCTTCGCGGTCGGCGGGAATATCCCGCTGAAACTGCGATCCGCCCTCGGGCAATCCAGCCGCCTTCACGGGGCGCGGAAACCATGAATCCTGCGGTAAGTCCCCCCTCGTCTGGTTCGTCAGCAGGAACCTGCCCCCGGCGCGTACCGTTGAAGGGAGCGGGCGTTTTTTTGGTGTCCCCGGTACCGGCTCGTACTTTTTCTGTCCGCACAACTCCTTGCGCCGGCGCCGCACTTTCCGTGCGCCAATCATCATCCGCACCTTCGCGACAACTCCATGGCAAATCAGGAAACAGGCATATCAATGAGAAACAGTCTGCTCCTTCCCGCCTCGCTGACCGCCCTCTGCCTCTTCGCGCAATGCGGCGATCCCGGGCAGGAACCGCCCGCGCCGCAGACCCCGGAGGCGGCTCCGAAATACACCGGCGATCTTCCCGACCTGCGGTCGCGCGGCGTCCTGCGGGTGATCGTGCCGCTGGATGCGATCTCCTACATGCCCCGGCAAGGGGAGCAGGTGACCCTCGACTACGACATCGCCCGCGACCTGGCCGAGGCCCTCAAGCTGAAAGTCGAGCTGGTCGAGGTCGGGGATTTCTCGCAAATGATGGGGAAGCTGCTCGAAGGGGAGGGGGACGTGGTCGCCGCCAGCCTGACCATCACCCCGGACCGGCAGAAGCGGACGGCGTTTTCGGTCCCCTATCTCCACGTCGACGAGTACCTGGTCACGAGGTCGGGGGGGGATCTCCCCGAGACGGTCGACGACCTCGCCGGCATGGAGGTCAGCGTGCGCAAGTCGAGCTCGTACTACGAGACCCTGGTCGAGCTTCAGAAGCAGGTTCCCACCCTGCGCATCGACACCGTGGAGGAAACCCTCAACATCGAGGGAATACTCGCAGGAGTCGCCGGCGGCAAGTACGAGGCGACCGTGGCTGACGCGCACCTGTGGCAGGCCCTGTCCAGCTACAACGACGGTCTGGCGACGCCGCTGGTGCTGGCCATGGAGCGGCCGATCGCCCTGATGATGCGGCCCGGCGACACCGAGCTCAAGGCGAAGGTGGACGAGTTCCTCCACGCCCGGCAGTTCACGCGCGGGCGCCAGCAGGAGTTCACCGACGACCTGCCCGGGCTGATCGAACGCGGCCGCCTGCGCATGATCACGCGCAACAACTCGATGACCTATTTCATCCACCGCGGCCTGCAGGTCGGGTTCGAGTACGAGCTGATGAAGAAGTTCGCCACCGAGCACCGCCTGCGCCTCGAGATCGTCATTCCGGACAGTCACGCCGAGTTGCTGCATTTCCTGAACGAGGGCAAGGGGGACGTCGTGGCCGCGGCCATGACCATAACCCCGGAGAGGCAGGCCCTGGCCGCCTTCACCCGGCCCTACAACGAGGTGGACGAGCTGGTGGTGGTGCGGGCGGACAACGATTCGATCGCCAGCCTGGGCGACCTGGCCGGGCGGACCGTCCACGTGCGCGCAAGCTCGTCGTTCTACACGACCCTGACGGCGCTGCAGGATTCACTGGAGGGCCTGGAAATCGTGGCGCTGCCGGACGACGTGGAGACCGAGGATATCCTCGCCGGGGTCGAGGAGGGCCTCTACGGCATCACCCTGTGCGACTCCAACCTGCTCGACGTCGAGCTCGCCTACGGCCGCCGGCTGAAAGCGGCCTTCAGCATCAAGTCGACGGAGCTGGGCTGGGCGGTGCGCAAGGGGAACCCGGCCCTGCTCGCGTCGCTCGACCACTACGTGAAACGGGAGAAGGGCGGCCTCTTCTTCAACATGATGAAGAAGAGGTACTTCAAGAGCTCGCGAGCCATCGCCCGCGCCAAGGACTCCATGCGGGTCGACCTCGGCGGGCAGCTGTCCCCCTTCGACGGGCTGGCGAAGAAATACGCGGTGCGCTACGGCCAGGACTGGCGCCTGCTCACCGCGCAGATGTACCAGGAATCGAAGTTCGATCCGGATGCCGTGAGCTGGGTCGGAGCCCAGGGACTGATGCAGATCATGCCGAAGACGGGGGAGCAGCTGGGATTCCGCAACCTGAAGGATCCGGAGGTGAGCATTCACGCCGGCGCCAAGTACATGCACCGGCTCCTCGACCGCTTCGGCCGCGAGATCCCGGTGAAGGAGCGGATCCGCTTCGCCCTGGCCTCCTACAACGTCGGCTACGGCCACCTCCTCGACGCCCGCCACCTGGCGCGGGAGCAGGGGTGGAATCCCGACCGCTGGTTCGGCCAGGTGGAGGAGGCGATGCGCCTGCTGTCGCAACCGGCCTACTACAAGCGGGCGCGCTACGGCTTCTGCCGCGGCGGCCAGCCGGTGCATTACGTCGAGAACATCCAGGATCTTTACGACGCCTACGTCGCGATCCTGGAAAACGCGGGGTGACCGAAAGTGGAAATAGGGATCGCGGCGGTAAGCTTCTCTCCATCAGCAGACCGCGACGGACCGCCTTGTTTGCCCGTCGCTGACCGGTTTATTCTTTGGCGGGCAAGAAGAACGGCAGCAAGCATCATCGGCACGGGGTGGCGACTCGGAAAACCGTCGGCAAACAAGGTCATATCGAGAGAGGTGGGAATGGATTATCAGAGGTATGTCTTCTGGAAGGATGGCGATATGTGGCTTGGCTACCTTGAGCGCTATCCTGATTATTGGACCCAAGGTGAGACTCAAGAAGAGTTGCGTGAAAACCTGAAGGATCTGTACGGCGACCTCACAGGCGGCCATATCCCTTGTGTGCGAGAGGCTGCTGTGTTGGAAATCGGATGAAGCGGCGAGGCTTGATCCGAGCTTTGGAAAGTATGGGTTGTATTTTCATTCGGCATGGAGCCAGGCACGACTGGTATCAAAATCCGGGGACCAAGCTGTCCCAACCTGTTTCCTCGCCACCGGGAGATTAATGATCAGTTGGCAAGGCGCATTATCAAAATGCTGGCGCCGTAAGTCGTCCACTGACAGGATTTTCCCCCACCAGACAATAGGCGATGATTAAAGAAAGAACTGATACTCCTTAGGTATCAGGGGTTCCATCTGCACCTTACTTAAAGTTTTAAAACTATACCACTACCGATTTTGTCCCCTCAGGAGTACCGCTGCCGCACCGTCCGCTCTCGATCCCTGGCCCGGTCCAGGGCGTGGGGGAAACGCGGGTTGGGCAGGGTGTTCGGTCCCGGTTCGTAGGGGAAGCGCTTCTCGACCTCCTCCACCACCTCGATACCTAGGCCGGGGCCGTCCGGCAGGATAACCCAGCCGTCGACCGGGCGCGGCGGATCCTTGAGCAGGCCGTAGCGGAACCCGTTCGGGTACATGAAGAACTCGCAGATGTGTCCGGTCGCGGCCGCGGCGGTCAGGTGTAGGTTGGCCGCGGTGCCGATGGAGGACTGCCAGTTATGGGGCACGATGCGGATGCCGTGCTCCCGGGCGGCACCGGCGATGCGCAGATCCTCCGTTAGACCCTGTCTGGACGCGTCGATCTGCATGGCGTCGTACACCCCCCGTTCCAGCCACGGGTTGATCTCCTCCAGGCTTTCAAGGCTCTCGCCGCCCCACAGCATTACGCCGGGCATGCGCTCCTTCAGCGCGAGGTAGTCGTCGAACTGAGCGGGTCCGGCGTCTCCCATCGGCTGCTCGAAGAAGAGGAAACCGAGGTTGTCGATGACCGGGGCGATCTCCAGGCACTCCCCGTACGTCCATGAGTCGTACCCCTTCTTCTCGAGGCCGAGGTCGAAATCCGGGCCCACGGCCTCGCGCAGGCGGCGGCAGACCTTCCCCAACTCGGCCGGGGTGACGCCGGCTTCTTCCCAGTCCGTCCCGGGGCGCCACTTGAAGGTGTCGAACCCCATCTCCCGGTACTGCAGCGCCTCCTGAATCAGCTGCTCGGCGCCGAACCGCCCGCCGTCGCCGCGGTCGTGCCAGGTCCAGTTCACCCCGCCGCTGGCGTAGACCCGCACCCGGTTGCCGCGCTCCGGTGCGAGCAGCCGGTGCAGCGGCTCTCCCTTGGCTTTGCCGACGAGGTCCCAGCAGGCGATGTCGGCCCCTGCGGACAGGCCCAGAGTCTCGACGTCGAACGGGTTTTGGCCGATCAGGTGCCGGAAGTCGCCGTCGCTGTCCGCGGGCTCGACGCCGATGCCGACCAGGCCCTCGGCAGTGGAGATCTCCAGCAGGCCGATGTCGACCTTGGTGAGCACCACCGGGCCGCACTCGTGGACGTACCTGCCGTCGGACGGCTTGGAGGTCAGGCGGGTCAGCTTGACGCCGGTGATGGTGAGGTTTTCGCGGCCTGTGCGGTCGGCGATGGGGGTCGGGCTCGTGGCTTCGCTCACTGTCTTTCTCCGTGGAGGAAATGGGGCTTTCAGGTGCACGGGTACGCCCCCGGGCCCGAGGCGTCAGGCAGGCCTCAGCCTCCGGGAGGGGACGGGCTCCCCAGGGCCCCGAGCATGGAACCGGCGACGACCAGCAGGGCCCCGCCGACGCGGGCGGGGCTGAGTTCCTCCGGCCTCGTCAGGTCCGGCAGGAGCAGGGCGAACATGCCCGCAATGACGAAGACGACCACCGGCGACAGGGAGAGGAGAACCCCGATCCGGGAGGCCTCGATGTGCTCGGCGGCGTGGGCGTAGCAGAGGTAGGAGGTGAAGGTGAGGACGCTGGTGGCCGCCAGCAGGCCGAGGTGGATGGGGTCGAGGCGGCCGTAGTCGGCGAACCGCACCAGGGGAAGCAGAATAATCGTCCCGGTGGCGTAGATCGGCAGCAGGATCGCCTCGGGCGGCAGCGCGGTCAGGAGCTGCTTCTGGCTCAGGAGATAGACCGCCCAGGCCACCGCGGAGAAGATCAGCAGCAGAATGCCGAGGCCGAACCCCTGCAACTCGCCGGCCAGATCTCCGTAGCGGGGGCTGAAGAACAGCGCCAGGCCGGCGAGCAGGAGAACGATCCCCAGCCACTGGAGCCGGCTGAACGGCTCGCCGAACAGGAACAGGCCTCCCAGGAGCATCAGCACCGGGGCGAGCTGGATGACCACCTGGGCGGTGCCGGGGCTGACGTAGCGGAGGGCGGCCATGAAGGTCAGGTAGTTTGTGAGCAGACCGGCGACGCAGACCGACAGCAGGAGGAGGCGCCGGCCGCGCAGGCGGATCAGCTCGCGGCCGCCGCGGCGCAGCACCATGGGCAGGAGCAGGGCCGCGCTGATGGCGAAACGCATCCATCCGACGGCGGTAACCTCCAGGGAGCGCACGAGGATGGCCTGGAGCACCGGCTGCGTCCCCCACTGAAAGACGGCGAGCGCGGCGAGGCACAGTCCGAGGGCGCGGCGCCCGCTCGGACTGTGCCGGGTCACTGCCACTTCTCGATCTCGACGAGGGCGGCGGCGATCCGCCGTCTCAGCTCCTCCGCGGAATCGAGACGAATGGTACGCTTCCCGATCATTCAGGTATGTCCCGGGCTACCGCTTGTGAGGGGTCAAGGGCAACCGGGGGGTGAACCTCAGCCGCTTTGACCGCTGAGCCCTGCGGACTCAGCTCCACAGCATAGCGCGGGAGGAAACTTTGCCCGGTTGTCTGCGCGCCCTGGATGCGGTCAACGCGGAAGCTGAGGTGCCCACCATCGGAGGCCTGTATTGAGTGCAGGACGATTTTGCCGTGGCGGGTGCGCCGCAGGGAATAGGGCTCAATCCTCCGGACAGATCCCTCGTACTCCAAGTCCACGCACAAATGGTTGACGGCGGCAAAGCGGATGATTTCCAGGAATGACTGGGCGGCGCCAGAGACCGGTAGGCGCAGTGTGCGTTCCCTGAGCACGATTTCACCGAGGGCCATCTGGTAGGTGGCCGGGACAGGGGGTTTCACGCCGGTGCTGTAGTCGTGGAAGATGACATGCTCGGGTGGCGGCAGGACAAGAAGCTCATCCAGTGTCAGGTCAAGCTTGATGCGCGGCAGACCGGCTGAGCGCGGAGAGATCGGTCCCCGGTAGCTGAGTTTTCCCTGGCAAGACACCGTGCCGCGCGGGTTTTCAAAGAGCTCGAATTCCTGCAACTCTTCGGGGATATCGAGGCCGGTCCGTTCATAGATCCATTCGCCGATCTCGCGGAAGACAACGACCAGGAATTCCTGATCAATGTCAGAGGGATCGATGAGCGAAAAATCAAGGTCTTCGGAGAATCGGTGCGTTTCGAAGTAACATTTCTTGAGGCAGGTCCCGCCCTTGAAAATCCAGTTTTCTGCGAGAGCTGCGTGCTGATAGATGCCGGCGAGGACCCAGCCGAGCACATAGTCCTTCTCGACAACCTGGGGCAGCAAGCCAAGGACACCCGCAATATCGAGGATTTCGCGGCGGTCGATCATGCGGACGCCACCTTTGCCCAGCTCTCAGGAACAAGGAGGCGCCATCGGGATATGAGGCGGCGGCATGAAAGTTTCGGGTCGAGTTTGGCGTTGCCTTGGGTCAGACGCGCACGGCACGCCTCAACAAGTGTGGCAGTGCCGGGTCCGCTTTCTGCCAGAAAGCCCAGGCGCTTGAATACGGCGCCGTTACCGAGCCGGCCCGCATAGGCAATCAGTCTGTCGTCATCCCTGTCCTTGCGGTCGAAATAGGTCGCAAGGCAGTCGGCAACATGCTGGATGCCGGCTCCAAGGTCCGGAACGTCGAGCATGTCGATGATGGTGCGGTGAACGTCCGATACGTCGATCCGGGTTTTTCCGCGCCAGACTGTCTTCGTCCCGAAGATCATACCCTGCCGGACATGCTTCAGGGTGAAGTGCGCGCCATGGCGTTGCTGGCTATTCGCACGCACGGTTCGCGCTGTCATCACAACAATGTCGCGGAAGATCTGCTCCGTAAGGTCCCAGTGTTCGGCGGCAGTCCGGCCGCCGATGTAGGCCGGCATGAAGAGCGCAGGCACCAGCACCCAGGGATCATCGAGAACCCGATCGCTGGCAAGGGAGTCAAGGCCAACTGGTGCGTAGGCGCCCGGGCCGACGCGCCGCAGCCAGCCCTGCCCGCTCCAACGGGAGAGAAGCTTGGCGGCGTCGGAACGGCTGACGGCCAGGGCATGTTCGGCATCGGCGATTTGGATGATGTCGCCAGCTTCCCGAACAACGGCGGCCAGCCTGCGGCGTCCCTTGGGTATGGCAGTCTGTGCGTTTATGGCGGTGTATAGTGTATATGCTAAAATTCACATTTTTGGGGAATTTTGGCCTTTAACATATACATGAAGGGCAAATCCTGGCAAAGACCACTTTCGCCCCCGCTCGCAGATCCTCTAGCGGTCGTAGCGGAAACCGTTCGGGTACAGGAAGAACTCGCAGATGTGTTCTGTCCCCGCGGCGGTCAGGTGCAGGTTGGCCGCGGTATCGATTGCGGACTGCCAGCTGTGGCCACGATCCGGATGCGTGCACGCCCCCGGCGCCCGCTCGGACTGTGCCGGGTCACTGCCACTTCTCGATCTCGACGAGGGCGGCGGCGATCCGCCGTCTCAGGTCCTCCGCGGATTCCGGCGTCCACTGGTAGAAACCGCGTCCCGTCTTCGCCCCGAGCTCGCCGCGGGCCACCTTCTCCCGCAGCAGCCCGGGCACCTCCGGTCCGGAGGCGAGATGGGGGAGGAGGTTGCCGGCGATCGAGGCCACCAGGTCCCACCCGGCGAGCTCGAACACCTCGAAGATGCCGGCCGTCGACCAGCGGCGGCCGATGCTGTTGCTGAGGGCGTAGTCGACGTCCCGGGGGGTGGCGACCCCGTTCTCGACCAGCCAGAGCGCCTCGCGCAGGAGGGCGAACTGCAGGCGGTTGAGGACGAAGCCGGGGACCTGCCTGCGGACGACGATCGGGCGCTTGCCCACGCGCTCGAGCAGCGAGCAGACGGCTTGCAGGGCGGCGTCCGAGGTTGCGCTTGCCGGCACCACCTCCACCAGCGGGATGAGGTGGGGCGGGTTGGCGTAGTGGGTGACGAGAACGCGGTCGCGCCGTTCCGTCTCCGGAACGAAGCTGTCCGGCATCAGTCCCGAGGTGTTGCTCGCGAGGATGGCGCGCTCGGGGCAGAGGCGGTCGAGGTCGGCGAACACCCGGCGCTTGAGCTCGAGGTCCTCGAACACCGATTCGATGGCTAAGTCCGCGCCGGATACCGCCTCCTCGAGATCGGGGGAGCCGTGCAGGCGGGAGGGGACCGCCTCCGCCTGTTCCCCGGTGATGCGGCCGAGGCCGGCGAGGTAGTCGAGGCCGGCGTCGATGCGGGCGCGGGCCCGGTCCAGGCTCGCCCGGGTGCGCGAGTGCATGCGCACCTCCAGGCCGGCGAGGGCGAGCTCCAGGGCGATCCCGTGGCCCATGAGGCCGGCCCCGACGACGGCGACCCGCTCGATCCGGTCCGCGGTTACGGGAGGTTCCATGGTGTGTCGGGAAGTCCGTTTGCGGGGAAGGCCGGAGCGAGGTTCGCGAGCTGGCCTGGACACTTGAAGGGGTTGCTGCGGGCGGCCGCCCCGCCCGGCTGCTTCAAGAGGATCCCGCGGGCTGTAGCCAGGACCAGCTCCCTCAAGGGGTTCCCCCGGGCGGTTTCAACCGGCGCCTACGCGCCGGCGGATGCTTCCCTTCCCCGGTGAGCTGCAGACCACGGGCCCCAGTCAACGGGATCCCGACGGCAGCGGGATGCCGACGGCGGCGAGCTGCTTCTCGACCTGGCCTGCCCAGCCGCGGTTGGCCGCGGGGCTCGCCGGGCTCGGGTGCAGGATCTGTCCCATCTGGAAGGTGCCGTCGCCGAGGGCGGCGCGGGCCCGGTCCCAGCCGAACCTGCCGACCCCGAGGACGAACGACGGCGATACGTGCTCGGCGATCTGCCGGAGGGCGCGGTCGCAGGCGGCGAACAGGGGTTCGCGCTCCTCCTGGGGCAGCTTGTCGGGGGTGCGGTTGCGGCCGCTTTCCTCGAGGAAGGCCAGGGGGCAGTAGTTCCAGACGAAGAAGCTGTCGAAGAAGCGGTCCGGGTTGCCGAAGCGGTCCCGCGCCCACCCCCAGAAGCGCCGGCCGCTGACCTCGCTGCGCTGGCAGTCGAAGCCCTCGATCGCCCGCCTGGGGTGCTGGGAGCGGGGCCGGCTCACCCCGCGGTCGATGCCGAGCCAGTCCCTGACCAGCTCGACCTCGCCGAACGGGACCCCGGTCTGCATCATGCCCCAGGGCCCGGGGTTCATGCCGACGAGCAGCACCTCGGCGCAGCGCCGGCAGTAGCGTTCGAGGTAGGCGGTGTGCGCTTCGAAGGCGTACGCCAGCGGGTTGTACACGTGCGCGACCGGGGCGGCGAAGCGCAGGCCGCCCGCGGCGCGGCCGAGGGCGCGGGCAACGGCGACCGGGGTGGGATGCGGCGTCACTCGCTGTACACCGCCTCGATCAGGCCTCTCATGTAGCCGATGGCGTAGAGGCGCTCCATCGAGTGCGTGTCGGCGAAATCCTCCCAGGTCAGCTGCGGGAAATGGTCGGGGCGCGCCACCCCCTCGTACCCGGTGTCGCGGTAGGCGCGGACGCAGGCCGCCATGTCGTGCTTGCCGTCGTCGTGGAAGGCCTCGTCGAACTTCGCCGGGGTCCCCCGGATGTCGCGGAAGTGGACGAAGTGGACCTTCTTCTGCTCGCCGAAGTGGCGGATGACGCTCGGCAGGTCGTCGGTCATGAGGCCGAAGTTCCCCTGGCAGAGGCCGATGCCGTTCACCGGGCTGGGCACGAGATCGACCATCTTCTGGTAGTTCTCGACGCTGCTGATGATGCGGGCCACCCCCTGGATCGGCGACAGCGGCGGGTCGTCGGGATGCATGGCGAGCTTGACGTTGGCCTCTTCGGCTACCGGCACGACGCGCTCGAGGAAGTACTTCAGGTTGTCCCACTGCTCCTCCTCGGTGATCTCGCCGTGCTCGCCGGCCGGGTGGGTCCTGTTGAACTCCTCGAGGTCGAAGCCGGTCACCTTGGCGCCGCCCCGGGTCGGGATGTCGGAGGAGGTGCGGATGACGAAGTGGACGGGCATCCAGGCCGGGCACCAGACCGGGATGCCGGCGGCTCCCATGTTGCGGATGAACTCGCAGACGACGGCGATCTCCTCGTCGCGGCCCGGCAGGGCGAGCTTGATCTCCTCCATCGGGGGGCGGCTTTCGATCACCGAAAGCCGGTATCCCATCTTCTCGTACTGCGCCTTGAAGCGGGCCAGGGAGACGCGGCTGAACGGCTGCGCCTCGTCCTCTATCGATTTGTCCGGTATGGGCTCGAGGCCGAAGGTGCCGACCGCGTGCCCGACGCCGCACTGGCTGCCGAAGGTCGATACGGCCCCTGCCTCCGGGCCGAGCGCCAAAGCGATTTTCATAGGTTCTCCTTTCGATCGGTTTCGAGAATCACGGCGACCATGTCCCCTTTGAGCACGCGCGGAAAGGTGCGCAGGACGAGGATGTGCCCGCTGCGCTCGGCCCGCATCTCGTGCACCGCGGAGCCGAGGGGGTCGCCCACCGTGCCCAGCAGGTCCCCTTCACGCACGCGGTCGCCGAGCTGCACCGCGGCTTCGAAGTAGCCGGTGACCGGCGTCTGGTTGTGCAGCCCCATGTCGCCGGAGCCGGGGCGGTCGTCCTCGACCACGTGCTCGACCCGCGAAACCGGCGCCGGGCGCGCGATCATGTCCAGCGTGGCCATGACGTTCAGGCAGCCTTCGAAGTACGCTTCCGCCCCTTCCGGATCGCACCTGCCCGAGCCCTGGTACTCGGCGTAGATCGCGGCGACGCCGGCGTCGCGGGCCACCGACAGGGAGCGGCCCTGGAGCGTCGCGGTCGTGCCCCAGATCACCGGCAGGTTGAAGGCCTTCGCCATGGCGCGCTGCCTGTCGAGGATCGCGGGGTCGGGGTGCAGGCCGTACCCCGACATCGGCCACACCGAGGAGGGAGAGCCGCCGGTGTGCAGGTCGATGTAGCAGTCGGACGAGCGGATCAGCTCGCTGAGGGCGTGGGCGGTGCGTTCGGTCACCGAGCCGTCGGGGTCGCCGGGGCAGACGCGCGCCAGGTCGAGGCCGTCCTGCGCGGTGCGGGCGCCGCGCAGGAAAGCCGCCTCGTTGACGACCGTCACGAGGGTGAGGCGGCCGCGAAGCTCATCGCGGGAGGTGCCGTCGAAATGGCTGATCAGGCGGCGGACGGCGACCATCGACTCGAACTCGTCGCCATGCACTCCCCCGGTGATCAGCAGGTGGGGCCCGGGACCGGAGCCCTCGACGACGGCCCGCTGCAGTTCGACCGCGGCGCTCACGGTAGCTGCCAGCGGCTCGGGTTGATGCCGGGCGCTTCCGACGCCATGCCGGGCGGCTTGTTGCCCCCCTCGGGAATCCAGATGCGGCCGCTGCGGTCCCCCATCAGGCGGCGCACCTGCGGCGACAGTTTGGCGACCTCCACCTCGTCCCAGGGGGCGATCGGTTCGGCGGGCCCGGCCCAGGTCGGCCGGTAGGAGATCTGCAGCGACTCGCGCGCGTACGTGCCGGTGTTGGGGTAGTTGCCGTGGAAGACGTTGTTGTTGAACACCAGCGCCGAGCCGGCTTTGCAGGTCACCATCACCTCCTCGGGGTGCTCCTCGTAGCGCAGGTAGGGGTTGGCCTGGTTGTGGAAGCTCAGGTGGGTGCGCGGCACCACGCGGAAGGGGGAGACCTCGGGCACGAGGTCGTCGAGGTAGTAGAGCACCCGCAGCAGTCTGGGGCAGGTGTACTCCGCTTCGAAGATCTTCGACCCCCAGGGCTGGCCGTCGCAGTGGAGGCTGATCCCGGGGTGGCCCGGCTCGGAGCGGCTGTAGTCGTAGGACATGGCGACCACCTCGCCGCACAGTTTTTCGAGGAACTCGATGGTCGGCGGCCAGGCGATCAGCTCGGTGACGGCGCCGCCGGCGAACTGCACCGAGGACTTGCCGCGCTGGTGGACGCTGTAGTCGACATGGGTGGTTTCGAACCCGGCGCACTGGCTCTTGAGCCGGGCGATGAGGTCGGGCGGCAGGCGCTCGGGAAGGAGGACGTACCCCTCCACTTCGAGGTGGCGGATGCATTCGCCGAGGGAGAGCCGGCTCCAGTCGCGGTCGTCGATGCGGGGCATGGGGGGTTTCGCAGGTTGCCTTGGGTGCAGTTCCGGGCTGGAAGAAACGCGACCCGAATTCCCTGTCAATCGCCGCGGCCGGGGCGGGGCGGCAGGCAAGCCCCGGGGCAGCTTCACCCCTCGCCGACCTGCAGCAGGACCTTGCCGGTGAGGCCGGCAGCCATCAGGCGGAAGCCCTCGTCCGCTTCTTCGAGGGGAAATCGGTGGGTGATCAGCCGCTCGACATCGAGGCCGGCCCGGTAGAGGGCGAGCATCTCGGGGAACTCGCTGAAGTGGTAGTACCAGGAGCCGACCGCGGTGATGTCGCGGCGGATGAAGTCTGCGCTCGGCGACAGCTCGACCTCCGGCTGCTCGCCGTTGAAGACCACGGTGCCCGCGGTGCGCACGGCGCGGAAGCACTGCCTGGCGGTCTCGGGGCGGCCCGCGGCCTCGATGCAGACGTCCGCCCCCCTGTTCCCGGTCAACCGGCGGATCGCCTCCGGCACGTCCTCGGTGCCACCGGCATCGATGGTATGGGCGGCCCCCAGCTTCCTGGCGAGATCGAGCCGCTCCCGGGACAAGTCGACGGCGATGACCTTCCTGCCGAGCCAGGTCTGCATCAGGGTGTTGCCGAGACCGATGGGACCCATCCCGAAAACGGCGACGCAGTCGACGGGCTCGTTCCGGAGCTTGGTCGAGGTATGGTAGGGGACGCCGAATCCGTCTCCGGTCAGCAGCACCCCCGCCTCCCACGGAACGTCGTCGGGCAGTACGTGGCAGGCGTTGGCCGCGGTGACGAAGCGCTCGGAATGAGTGCTGCCGTGGTAGCTCCGCTTCTCGCACCAGGTGTACTGGCCGCGCGCGCAGCAGGGGCAATCGCCGCAGCCGCTGATGGCGCTGACGCCGACCCGCTGTCCCACCCTCGGAGCGCTGACGCCCGGACCGACCCCGGAGACGACGCCGGCCGCCTCGTGCCCGGAGTTGCCGGTTTCCATGCCTTCCCCCCGGTAGGACTTGAGCTCGCTCCCGCACAGGGCGGAGACGCGGGTGTCGACGAGCACCTGGCCGGGGCCCGGTTCCGGGTCCGGGGCGTCGATGCAGGCGACCGCGCCCTCACCGAGGAGATGTACGGATTTCATGGTCGTTCAGGGATCGCGGCCGCGGGGAAGGGGCGCCGCAGGGGCGGGCAAGGGAAATCCGCGGCGATCAGGAACGCGGGGGAGTCCACGAGAAGTCTCGGCCGGCGAGCGCAGGGAATCCCCGGCGACCGAAAGTGACGCCAAAGGGTTCGCCGCAGGGAGTCTCACCCCGAGCCGGATTTCAGCGATCACGGCCGCAGGTGAAAGCCGTCTTTCAAACGGAAGAATCGGGGAAAGTTCACCGTGTCTGTGACCAGCAGCGGAAACCAGCTTTCATCAAGGACCGTCAAGGGGCAGCTCCGCCTCGAGGTCTACGGGGCGCCCGGCGACGATGGAGCGCCTGATTGCGGCCTCGACCTGCAGCTCCCGCAGACCGGCGACCCCGGGGACCGGAGGCGGCTCACCAGCACGCAGCGACTGCAGGTAGGCGGTGACCGACTTGACGAACGAGACCTTGTACTGGTCCCAGCGGGACTTGTCCTTCGGGATGGCGTGCAGTTCGGAACGCCCTGAGGCGTGATCGAGCACCTCCATGTCGCCGTCGAGGTCGCGGAGGTGAATGCGGCCCCCCTCGAAGTTCAGGGTCAGCTCGAAGAGCGGGAAGGTCCAATCGAGAGCGGAGGTGCCGATCAGGGTGCCCGTGGCGTCCCCGGCGGTGCGCATGGTAGCGGTGACGTCCTTCGCCCCGGCGCGGCCTCCCCGGGTTCCTTCGCCCTCCAGGGCCGCGAGCTCGGCTACCGGCCCCGCGAAGTGGTGGACCAGGTCGATGGCGTGGCTCCAGCAGGCGAAGTGGACCAGCCCCGTGAAGTTCACCACCGCCCCGAAGGAACGCTCGGCGACGATTTTCTCGGCAAGCTGCACCTGGTCGAAGAAGCGGTAGTTGAACACCATCGCCGTCTCGCAGCCGCGGGCATCCGCCTTCCGCATGAGGGAGCGGGCGTCGAGGAAGTCCTGCTGCCTCACCGCGGCCTGCCCGTCGCGGGCGACCAGCGGTTTTTCGAAGAACAGTCGCTTGGGCCGGTGCGCGAGCAGGGCGGAGGCGGCTTCGAAGCGGTCGTTCTCCCTGGTCAGCACGAGGATCGCATCCGGCTCCCAGGCGACCAGGTCCCCCGGAGAAGAAAATGCCTGCCCCCCGAAGTCCGCGGCGAACTCCTCCGCCTTGCTCGGGGTGCGGTTGTAGTAGCCGAGCTCGACGTCCTTCTCCGCGGTCAGGCAGGGCATGTAGTTGGCCCTGGCGACGTTGCCGGTCCCGGCGATCCCGATTTTCAAGATCTTCTCAGATTCGCTTGGTTACTCGAAAGGTGTACCCACGGCGACCGCATCGGGTCCCAAGCGTGCACTGACTCCGTTTGTAAAAGGCATTCTTGGCCAGGCAGGGCTCCCGATCTGCTGCCCGTTGGAGTAACATACTCCGTTGATCTGACCACTGAAAGGCACCAATGAACGGAACCGCACCCCTCCGAGAGACGTTCGGCGATGATGGTCAACCGAGCTGAACCTGCCCACCTTCTTGCTTCTTGCCCGGTCGTAGGACACCGCTCATCTTGGCTATTTCTCCCATGGCGTTATGTTCTTCCCAAGTCATCAAGTCACGGGTCCGGAGTAGCTTCAATTTCCAAGCTGAGTTTCCCTCACACTTTGCCAGGGTAATCGGTAGTGCAACTTCGAAAGTTCAGTATCGAACGGTATAAAGGTTACGCCGACCCGACCGAGGTGGAATTCGCTCCTTTGACTATCCTGGTGGGAGCGAATAACTCCGGCAAGACGGCGCTGGGGCAGGCGATTCAGTTGTTGGCGGGCGGATTGGCCGCCCCGGATGAGAACACGTCGGAACCGCTTCCGCTTGAGTCCGGTGGAATCCGCCACGCCGAGAGGTTCGAGGATTTAGTGTCCGGGCGCACAGTACATGGTTGGCTTCGCATGTCCGCAACCCTGGCGGACAATAGCAGCGAGGTGACGCTCGCTGCAACGGTCAGGAATGTGGAAGCGCCGCCCCGGTCCGAGCGACAAATCTCGGAATGGAGCCTCAGGATTGGCGGGCAAGAAGTAAAGGTAGAAAGGCAAGGCTTCGACGCACGTTCTCCCTACACGGTTATTGGGTCGGGGAGGGCGCGGGAACCACAGCAAATCGATTGGCGAGGATTGATTCCCCGCCAGCCGAACAACCTTGCGCAATGGGTCGGAGCCAAACTCGGACCACTGAGAGAATGGGCACACGGCGTTCGCCACTTGCAGTGTCCACGCCTCATCCCTGCATCACCTTTCACCACGGCAGAATATTCGCCTCATGTTCTTGGGCCGAAGGGGGAGAAAACGCCCCTGGCTTTGGCGGCGGACGACGAGTTGAGGGAATCGGCTCGGCAATGGTACCGTAATGCTTTCGGGGTGAGCATCGACGTGGCGGCCCAGGGAATCTACTCGGAACTCGTAGCCGGAACGCAGGTTCGAAACGGCAACGTCCGACTGGAGCAATCCGGTCGAGGTCTCTCGCATGTTCTCCCGGTCGTGGTCATGGCCCTGACGACCCGCAAGGCAGGGCCCGGTGTCGACGTCATCGAGCATCCGGAAGCTGAGCTCCATCCGGCAGCCCACGCGGATATCGCGGAGCTCCTGCTCAACAACCTCGCAGGACCCGCGCGGCCCATGGTGGTCGAGACTCATTCGGAGATGGTGCTGCTTCGCGCGAGACGCTGGATCGCGGAGGGGAAGCTGCCCGCCGAAAATGTCCTTGTTTACTGGGTTCACGCGGAGGAGGGTGCCGGATCCATTTTGCAGAAAATCAAGATAAACGAGAACGGCGAGATGGATAGCTGGCCCGATGGCGTCTTCATCGAAGACTATGAAGAGATCCTGGCTATCCGGCGCGCCGCCAGGCCGAAGGAATAAGGCGCGGTGCGCATCGAGATCGACTCAGGCGTAGCGAACGATCCGGATGCTCACCAATGGCTGGATCGCATTCTCTACAAAATCGAAGACGGCTGGCACGTGTGGGACACTACCGGTCAGGTGGACCCCAACGTCTTCAAGGACGCAGCTTGGATTCGTAGCCGCGAAGGCCAAGGCGACTGGGTGCGCCAAATGCTGGTTGCATCCATTCAGCGCGGGGCCTGGACCCTGGAACCGCACCGGAAACGAGTGCGAGTGACAGCGCGTCCGAGCACGGCGGATGAATTCACCCCCGAAAACGCTTTCCGCTTTGCCGACGAACCACTCTGGATTCTGGTCGAGAATCGGCAAAGTGACGGGGCGTTTGTGCAACGCATTGTTGCGGAGCTCGACAGAGCCCTGAATGGGGTTTGGCATAAGCCGGGAGATCCGATCCGGATTGACAGCGTGGGTGGCACGGGACAAATGCCGGACGAGGTTGAGCACCGGATGCAGGGAAAGCCGCATCCCCCGCGCTTGGTTGCAATCATCGACAGCGACCGGAAGGGTCCCGGCGATACGGAAAGCGATGCCGCTCGAAAGCTGCGCCGCAAATGCCAGACGCTGGGTGTTTCCTGCTGGGTCCTCGCCAAACGGGAAGCCGAGAACTACCTGCCCCGAATCCTACTCGATGAGCGACAAGATGCAGGTGGGGACCATGCCCGGTTGGTTGATGCATGGGACAGACTCAACGAGGATCAGAAGGATTTCTTCGACATGAAGAGTGGGTTGCCGGAAGCGCCATCCGGAATTGAGAAGGAACTTTTCGATGGACTGTCTTCCGTAGACCGAACGACTCTCTCTCGTGGATTCGGACCGAACGTGTACAAGTGCTGGACTCTGTGGGGAGTGCAGGCCAAGAACGAACTGCGCGGACAATCCGACCTTGAGCGTGGCATCGGCCTGATTCGAGAGGAAGTATAGATGTCCAACAGCAATCGTAGTCGCACCGAGTTCCTTACAGAGGTTGTTTTCCTGGGCAAGCTCGTGGAAAAGATTGCGGCTGGAAAAATCCGCATTCCCAGATTCCAACGTCCTTTCGTCTGGAAGCAGGAAGACCTGCATCAGTTGCTCGACAGTGTTCTACGTGGTATTCCGATTGGCTCCATCCTTGTCTGGGACACGGAGGAAACGATCGAGACCGCCGAGCGCATCGGGCCGGTCGAAGTCGGTCCTAGACCGGCCGGGGTGGTTGGCTATCTGCTCGACGGTCAGCAGCGGGTGTCGACCCTCGTAGGCACGCTGCATTTTCCTGATGGGGTGAAATCGATAGTTGATCAAGTCGACTGGTGCGTGTACTGCGACTTGGAGAGCCGGGAGTTCCTCAGGGCACCCGCGAGTGGAATCGAGCCGCAGCATTTCCCAATGCGGAGCCTGCTCCACACGGCCGGTTTCATCGATGCCTGCCGGCGCATCGAATCGGAAGTTGCGGACAAGAGTTTTGCCCGACGATGGCTCGAACAGGCAGATCGGCTGGCAAACGCGTTTCGAAACTATCAGCTCCCGCTCATCCATATCCGCGAGGCTGACCTCGACAGCGCAGTAACCGTCTTTGCCCGGCTGAACCGTACAGGTCGCAAGATGGCGGCGGACGAGATGGTTTCAGCCCTGACCTACCGGGAAGGGGAGTTCCATCTTGCCAGGAAGCTGGACGAGTTCAAGGAGGAACTCGACGCATCGGGGTTTGGGAATCTCGATCGCGTTCTCTTGCTCAGGTCGGTGCTTGCAGCCCTTGACCGGGATATATACGCCAAGGACTGGGCGGACCTCATGGTCAGGCCGGAAGTCGGGGAAAAGCTTCCTGGGGCCTTCAACCGGGCAGCGGACGGAATCAGAAGCGCGCTAAGCTTCCTCAAGGAACTGGGGGTCACGTCCGATCGATTGCTTCCCTATGGGCTTCAGTTTGTGCTGCTCGGTGAGTTCTTTCGACAGTGCCCGCGGCCTGCGGACGAAGTGGTAGAGTTGCTCAAGCGCTGGTTCTGGGTGACCTCATTCACCGGCTGGTTTGGTAGCGTCAACACAGCGCAGGCCAGGCACGCGCTGAATGATATCCGCGAACTTGCAAAGGGCACTGGAGCCGGGTTCAGCGTGTTGGACCTCGACGCGCCTGCTCAGCCGTTTCCAGAGCGCTTCGATGGTCGAAGCGCCCGCGTCCGCGCCTTCCTTCTCTATCTTGCGTCGCTCCGGCCTCGTTCTTTGCGAAGTCCGCAAGACCTCGATCCCGGTCAACTTCTGTCCGCTCGGGGAACCAAAGCGGTTGGCTACGTGTTTTCCAGCCCAGGGCCACTGGGAGAGTATCTCAGCAGCCCAGCGAACCGCATGTTCTCCGACGCGGACCAAGTCGGCCAAGCGTTCGACCGCTTGGCTGGTTTACCGGACAACGACCTGAAGTTGTTACTCCCCACACACGGCTTTTGTGAAGACTCGCTCCAATCGTTACGAAAGGACGATCGGGTAGGTTTGATCAGAGCCAGGCTTGAGACCTTGATAGCCGGGGAGCGGGAGTTCATGAGTGAACGTACCGTAACGCTGCCGGCGGAGCGGACGGCCGCCAACATTGCGGATAGCGACGCTTCAGACGACGAGTGATTGAGGCACGGACAACCGCCTCGGCCCGTGCTCGAGAAGAGCGGAGGCCGCCTCGAAGCGGTCGTTTTCCTTGGTAAGCACGAGGACCGCATCCGGGTCCCAGGCGACCAGGTTCCCCGGAGACTGGAACGCCCGCCCCCCGAAGTCCGTAGCGAACTGCTCCGCCTTGCTTGCGGTGCGGTTGTAGTAGCCGAGCTCAACATCCTTCTCCGCGGTCAGGCAGGGCATGTAGTTGGCCCTGGCGACGTTGCCGGTCCCGACGATGCCGATTTTCAAGGTCATCGAGGGCTAATCGTCTTTTGCCTGCAGGTGTTTGTGGTATGCACAAAGTGAGTCATCATTACCGCCTCCGGTTTCCAAGCCGGAAGGTTCTATTACGCTATAAATTCGTTCAATGAAACCAGGTTGGTCTTCGGAGACTTCATAATGCCGCACCGCGGCCTCTGCGAACGCGAAAGGCTGTACAACAGTCGTACTGCATACTGCGCAATTACTGGTTGCCCCTAATGCTTCTGCCCACGTTTCTACCTCTTTGGTGTCAACACTTGGGTCTTTTAGTTCCTCGATGAAATCGTCAATCGTATCCGGAAGCGAGCTAAGCGTTTCTCTAATCGCGAATGCTTCGATTTCGCGCCACGCTCGGCGCGCTTTCTTCTTTACCCACTTGAATGCTTTAGCCTTGCCTTTTGCAGCGGCGTATAGTGCGGCAAGAAAAACATCTTCATTCTCAATACTGACCCCGAGGATTGGACGGTAGGTTTTTTCTGCTTTGTCACGGAATTCAGACGACTTGAGAATTTTGGAAAATTTCTCAAGCGTACCGAGGTTAAAATGGTCGCAAAGGTTGAGAGCCTGTCTGACCGAGTACTCGGAAGGGGACCGAGCAAACACTTCCTTGAAGCTGTAGACGAGACCATCAGTCGAAACCTGTCCCAAGTCCGGTTGATGAGATGGAGCATGGATTTCTCGCATCACTCTTAACCGGATATCGCTTGCGATCTTGTCTGCGGCTGCCAGTATCTCCGCGAGGTCATTTGCTCGGGCACGAAGGTCTTCAGGGAGACCCGATTGTTTGTAGATGTCGTCGTGGGAAAGCTCTGCCCAGGCATTCTGAAGGCGGGTTTGAATTTGGACCTCGCAGGGCACGGAGTGCATTTGAAAATGTTCTACGACAAAGTCCAGCCTAAAATTTACGTGAAGTGCCCTATAGCCACCGCCCTTGGGTTCTGAGATGTAATCCTGTACATCGAGGTCAAAGTCCAAAAAGAGGGGAAGACGTTCCTTAAGGAGCTCGGCAAATCTGTGCACATCCTCGATATTATTGCAAACCACCCGCCCCCCGATGAGATCTGTGCATCTCCACAACGCCTGATCCGGCTGCCAACCATTCTTTCGTGCTTTCCGCTGAAGGCTGGGAAAATCCTTGATTCGGACACAGAGAACTTCAGCGCGTACGAGGTTCCTGTCTTCAATTGCCAGGACCACTTCTTTGAGGAGGGATTTTATCCGGGCTTTCGCACGACAGAGTTCCGGGAGCTTATGTTCATAAATTTCTCGAAGTTTGGCCATGTCGTGCCTCTCGAAGACAAACTCTCAACTGAATATGCTCTGGCCACTCAAAACCTCGCGTCATGCAGCCGCCAATAGGCGTCGGTGTTCTTGAGGGCTTCGTTTTTCTCGGCGTAATCCCAGGGGAGGTGGCCCTCCTCGTTTCGTGCATTCGGGTCGGCACCTGCGTCCAAGAGTAAGGTTATGACTGCGGGATTTTTTGTTAAAATGGCCGCCAAATGCAGGGAGGAATTGCCGTTTTTGTCCCGTGCGTTCGTGTCGCCCCCGGCCTTCAAGAGAACAGCGATGACGTCGGGGTTATCGTTCCTTCCTGCCAGATGCAGAGGGGTGCAGCCGTCTTTGTCCCGTGCGTTTGGATCCGCCCCGGTATTCAGGAGAGCAGCGAGGACCGCGGGATTATCGTTCTGCACTGCTGCCAAATGCAGGGAGGTGTTTCCGTTTTTGTTTCGTGCGTTCGTGTCGGCCCCGGCCTTCAGCAAGGTAGAAATAACGTCGGGGTTATTGTTCCACATCGCCGAATGGAGGAAAGTGTTTCCGTTTTTGTTCCTTGCGTTGGGGTCAGCTCCGGCGTCAAGCAAGGCAGCGATGACGTCGGGATTATCGTTCCGCCCAGCAGCCCAATGCAGGGAGGTGTTGCCGTTACTGTCCCGTGCGGTGAGGTCGGCTCCGGCGTCAAGCAAGGCAGTGATGACCGCGGGATTTTCGTTCTCTTCTGCTGCCAGATGGAGAGGGGTGCGGCCGTCTTTGTCCCGCGCGTTTGGATCGGCTCCGGCTTTCACGAAGGCAGTAACGACGTCGGGGTTTATGATTCTATTGGCAGCAGCCCAATGCAGTGGGGTGAAGCCGATGTTGGGGTTCCGTGCGTTCGGGTCGGCCCCGGCTTTCAGCAGGGTCGTAATAACGGCGGGATGGGCGCTTAACAGGACAGCGAGATCCAGGGAAGTTCCTCCGCTTTCGTGCCGTGCGTTCGGGTCGGCCCCGGCTTCCAGAAGCAGCGTGATGACGGAAGGACTTCCATTCGAAAGGACCGTCGAGGAGATCGCCCCGTCCAGAGGAGTGCGGCCGCCTTTGTCGCGCGCGTTGGGGTCTGCTCCGGCGTTCAGCAGGGCCGTGAGCACGGCGGGATCTGAATGGACCGCTGCATGCAGGGGAGTATTCCCCTCTTCGTCCCGTGCGTTCGGGTCGGCACCGGCCTGAAGGCAACCCGTCAATTCCTCGACTGTAGCGGTTTCAAAAAATCCCCTGGTGTTCCAGTTATCGCAGTCGGCACCGGAGGCCGGTCCGGTCGCAAGCAGGAGGAGGCAAATCCCGAAAATGGTAATGGTCGCTTTCATGCGGTTTCTCTCCCTGCCACGAGACTCACCCTTCGCAACCGCTCCGACCTATTCCCGGCCCCCTACCGCTGCCGCAGGTAACGCCCGATGCGCTCGAGCCCCTCTTCGATCTTGCCCACATCGAGGGCGTACGACAGCCGCACCCGGTCCGGGGAGCCGAACCAGTCGCCGAGGTAGGTGATCACCTTGTAGCGCTCGAAGAGGTCGCGGACGAAGTCGAGGGGCTCCTCTACCCTGGGCATGACGTAGAAGGCCCCTTCCGGCTTCCACAGGTCGAGGCCGAGGTCGGCGAGTCCCTGCCAGATCAGGTCGCGGCGGTGGCGCCAGACCTCCAGCTGCTTCTCCGCGAAGTCGGAGGAGACCCCCACAGCCGCCAGTGCCATCTCCTGGCCGAGGATGTTGGTGTTCATCGAGGTGTGCGTCTTGACGGCGATCACCTCCTCGACCAGCTCCTGGTCGAGGGACCAGAGGTAGCCGACCCGGAAGCCGCACATGGCGTAGGTCTTGGAGAAGGAGTTGATGGTGACCACGTGCGGGCCCTTGAGGAGGTAGTTCTCGCGCACGTAGATCAGGTCCTTGTAGACCTCGTCGGAGAGCACGTAGACCCCGAGATCGCTGGTGAGTTTCTCGATCTTCGCCAGGGTCTCGATCGCCTCGACGCGTCCCGTCGGGTTGGAGGGGGAGTTGACGATGACGGCGCGGCAGTCCCCGACCTTGGCGGCGAAGTCGTCGAAGTCGATGAGGCCGTCGATGGTGTCGGTGTAGACCGGCTCGAGCCCGGCGTAGCGCGCCATGTGCGGGTAGGAGTAGTAGTAGGGGCGCGCCATCAGGACCTTGCCGCCGGGCCCCTGCTTGCGGGCGATCACCCGCAGCACGAGGTCGAGCGCCTCGGAAGCGCCGTTGGTGATGACGAAGCTGTCGGGGGTCGAGTCGGGGTACTGGCCGGCCAGCGCCCGGCGCAGCTCCGCCATCCCCTGGATCAGCCCGTACTTGAAGTCGCGGTAGTGGGGGAGAACGTGGTACGCCTCGGGAGGCGGGGGCAGGTCCGGCTGCCCCGATCCGAATGAAATGACGTCGTCCCCCTGCACGCCGATGAAGGTCGCGGGGGACAGCTCTTCTTTGCCCATCCTGGTCTCGATATGAAGATTGTTCAGAAAACCGGGTTGTCGCCTGCGAACACCTGCCGCGCCTGGGACGAAAGCCTGCCGGCAGCGAGCATCCGCTCCGCCCAGTGCGGCGGCACTCCCTCCGACCACTTTCCCGGCTCGGCATTGGGGTCGGGGCTCCGGTAAGCCATTAGCAGCCCCCAGCGCACCGGGGCGCCGGGCGCCCGGTAACCGACGAAGTGCGGCATGTGGTGGACGAAGGAGACCATGCTGCCGGGAGGGATCTGCAGGTGCACGATCTTCAGCGGCTCCCCGGTGAAGGCGTGGACCTTTCCCGGCAGCCAGTACCTTTCCATCTCCTCGTCCCCCTCGTTGCGGCCGCCGTCCCATTTGTAAGGTATGCGGTAGAGGTGAGATCCGGGAATTACCGCGAGCTCGCCGCCGTGCTCGTCGTCGGCCCCCTCGGGGTAGCAGAGGGTGCGGATGCACTGCTCCCGCAGGTACTCCCGGGTGAGGGCGCTGCCGTCCCCGACCCGGTCCTGGACCTCGTAACTGCCGTCGCGGTACGGGTGGCCGTGCCAGCGCCGGCCTCTCGACCCGGGGGAGCGGTTCATCAGCACCAGGTGGTCGAGGACGAAGCGGTCGCCGAAGAGTCTGGCGAGCAGCTCCATCATCTGCGGGTGCGCGGTGATGACGTCGAGGATGAAGCCGTCGTACGCCGCGGCCCAGTACTCCGGCATCATCCCCTCGGAGTCGACACCGGGGGTGACGAGGGTGGGCTCCGGACCGAAGAGCCCGTGTTCGTGCATGTAGGCGCGGCCTTGGCGCGGCAGGCAACGGACCTCCTCGCTGCCGCCGAGGGTGCGCTGCCGCGCCTCGATGGCGAGCTCTTCCGGGGACGGCGGTTCCAGACCCCGGGCCTCGTAGTCGATGGCTCCCCAGTCGGTCGCCATGATGATGTCGTCGTTGAGCTGTTGCAGCCTCTCGAGACTGGCGGTGAACCGCTCCCGGCCGGCTTCGGTGAGGACCCCCTCCCAGACCCAGTACCCCTCGCGCTCGAAAGCGGCGCGGTCGAAGGCGGCCAGGACCTCGGGCCGCAGCAGGTTGTCGAGGCGGGCGGGGATCGCTGCCGAGTCCGTGGTGGTATCCGTCGTCATTGCTTTGATCTCCGGCCGCTGCGGGAGGCAACGGCTGCCTCCGCCAGGCTCGCCCCGGAAAGGGTGGTCCGGTGCATGACGCGGCGGTAGCGGCCGTCCCAGGGCCGGCCGCGATGCAGGCAGCTGACGTTGTCCCACATCACCAGGTCGTGCCGCCGCCACTCGTGGCGGTACACGAAGGCCGGCTGCGTCGCCCATTCGAGAAGCTCCGCTAGCAGGGCGCGGCCCTTCTCCACCGGCCAGCCGACGATGTGGGTGGCGTACGAGCCGACGAGGAGGACCTTCTCGCCGGTCTCGGGAATCCTGCGCACCAGCGGATGCGGCGCCGGCGGCGTGTCCTTGAGGAACTCGTCGTCCATCAGGCCGGGGGCGATCTGCTGCCGCGACCAGGCGATGCTGTGCTCGGCGACCAGGTCCTCGATCAGTTCCTTGCGTTCGTCGGTGAGGGTGGCGTAAGCGGCGCGCAGGCTCGCGTACTCGGTCTCGCCTCCGGCGGGCGGCACCTCCTTGGCCGACAGCAGGGAGCCGCGCAGCGGCACCTTGCGGAAAGAGCCGTCCGAGTGCCACAGGGTGTTCCCCTTCTGGTAGAGCATGCGCTGGTCGTCGGGGGGGATGACGTCGCCGTTGTCGTCGACGTTGCAGATGACGCCGATGGGGCCGCCGTCGCCGACCGGGTCGCTGGGGATGGTCATCTCGAGGGGGCCGAACCCCTCGCTGAAGGCCACGTGCTGCTCGTCGCCGATCTCCTGGCCGCGAAAGACGAGGACGGAGTGCCGGTGGAAGGCCTCGCGCAGGAGGGCGAAGGTGCCGCTGTCGATGGGGGAGGCGATGTCGACGCCGTGGACCTCGGCGCCGATGTGCTCGCTGATTTTTTCGATTCTCAGGCTCATGTTTGGTTTCTCCAGGGGACTGCTGCTTCGGTGGCTGGAAGCGGGGACATCGGGCAGCCGCAATACCGGTCGACCGGCGGACGTGCGCTCCTTCAGGTGCTCCGCTTCAGGGATGAAAATCCAACTGCCGGCGACACCGGGCAATTCCGCCGGGGAATCGGGTCGCGCAAGTGAGACCTGAACTGGTGCAACTCAGGGATGGGAGAATGGGCAATCTGGTTACCCGGTGTGGCCTGGTTTGGCTCAGTGTAGCAGTAGCGGAAAGAGGGATCAAAAAGCCTCGAGCCAGCGCATACACGAGGTGGTGCGATCGCGCGCCCGGAACAGCCAACCATTTCGCCCTCTGTGCTCCAGCGGTGGGAACAGTGAAATATGGTGCTGGCCCGTGAGTCGTGGGCCCTGTTACGCGGGAGCTTCGTTCCCCCACGGATACGACTGGACGCGGAGGGAGCGGTCGTCCGCGGGCAGCCGGACCCGGACCCCGTCCCGTGCCGAAGAGGAGCAGATGGCGAACCCGATCTCGGTGGCGCGCCGGGCCTGGGGAAGGTCACAGGCGGTGCGCCCTCCTTCCTTCACGGCCCGCACCAGGTCGGCGACCATGTCCATGCCGGCATGCCAGCCTTCCACCTTCGGAGGCAGGGGCAGCCGCTCTTCCGATGCGTCCTTGTGGATGCGGGCTGCGGCGGCGTCTGCGAACACCGAGATGCGCCCTTCCTCCCCGGCGATCTCGAAGGCAGGGCCCTTTGGCCCGTCGCAGGTGACGTAAGCGGTGACGCCGTTCTCCATGCCGATCTGCGCCCGGCAGGGCGGGTCGCTGCGGCGGCGCTCGTCCTGAGAGTCGCCGGGGTCGAGGAAGCCGCTGACCCAGGCAGGTTCCGGATCGCCGAGGAGCATGAGCATGGCGTCGTACCAGTGGCAGCCGTGGTTGATCGTGTTCGGGATGCCGTAGGCGACGAGGCTGCTGATCTCGCCGATCGGGGCTGAGGAAAGCGCTGAGCAGAGCGTCCGGTACGCAGGGTCCCAGCGGCGGTCGAGAGCGAAGGCCAGCGGAATCTCCGCGCAGGCCGCGGCGACCCGGTCCAGCTCGGAGAGGCTGGTTACCAGCGGTTTGTCGCAGAGGATTCCGCGCGCTCCGGCGGCCACCGCCTTTTCGATCTGGTCGGCGTGCATGGTCTGCCGGGTGGCGATGCAGACGATGTCGGGCCGGACCTCTTCGAGAAGCTGCTCGTAGTTGTCGAAGGCCGGTACCTCACCCCAGACCTCCCGCCAGCACTCGACGAATCCGGCGCGCTCCCTTGCGCTGTAGTCGAAGACACCGGCGACCTGAGTGCCGGGGTGGGCGCAGAAGGCGGAGGCGAAGTTGTGGCTTCCCGGTTTGCGCAGGAGTTGCCGGTGGCAGCCGGCGATGGCGACGCGCAGCATGGGATCACCCTCTTGGTGAACAACTCGCCCGTCTCACCGGAGCCGGGCATGACTGACGCTTGCACGCGGAAGAGCGAGGAAGGTCCCGCCTATTCGCCGACCACGGATAGCTAGCCCGGGGCCTCGGTACTGCAGCTGTTGTATTCAGCAGGAGACCCGACAGACGGGTTTTACGGCGGAACAAGCGTCAGCGAGGGGCACGGTACAGAGCCCAGGCCCCGGTTGTCAACGAAAAACAGCCAACCACAAGGGGGTTGTGGGAATGCCGCTCCTTGGCCCTACCGGCTATGGCTGGCTTCGGGAACGAGTTCGGTGGCGGCGGTCGCGTGCGGGGTCGCGTCGCGTTCGGACAAAGAGGGGGCGCCAAGGCTGCCTCGACGGGGGATGCTCGGTGGGTTGACCGGAGGGCTACTTCAGGAACATCAGACGCCGCGTTTGGGCACCTCCAGGATGGCTGAGGCGGGCCAGGTAGACCCCGGAGGCAACGAGGGTGCTGCCGTCGTCATGTGCGTCCCATTCGACCGAGTGGTGCCCGGCCCCACGAGAGTCGTCGACCAGAGTCCGCACGGGCTGACCGAGCGCGTTGTGGATCACCAAGCGCACGCCCCCGGGCTCGGCAAGGTGGTACTCGATCAAGGTCGTGGTGTTGAAGGGGTTGGGGAAGTTGCCGAGCAGGGCGGTCGGCCTCGGTAACGGAGAGAACGGAGATTGGATCGCTGTGGGTGCAGAGCGTATGTAGGGCGACATATCCCACAAGAGAATCGTGCCGTCCAGGGACGAGGAAGCGAGCGTTGTTCCATCAGGTGAGAATGCAACAGAGATGACCAGATGCCGGTGGCCTTCGAGAGAGGCGATCTCGGTTTGCGCCGCCACGTCCCACAGTTTGCTTCCATGGTCAGACCCGGCAGCGAGGATGGTGCCATCCGGCGAAAACGCCACCGAACGAACCCCCCATCTATGTCCTTCGAGGGCTGCAACCCTCTCCCCTCTCGTCACGTCCCAGAGATGAACCGTATCCCCTGACCCCGAGGCCAAGGTGGCTCCATCGGGAGAGAAGGATACCGAACCAATCACGCCTCCATGTCCTTCGAGAGTCGCAACCCTTTCCCCTCTCGTTACGTCCCATAGATGAACCGTTCCATCCCGTAACCCGGCAGCTAAAGTTCCATCTGGAGAAAACGAAACCGACTTCACAACGGCTGTATGCCCTTCCAAGATGGCCACCCTATCCTCCGTCCTCACGTCCCAGAGACCGACCCTTCCCTCCCATCCAACCGCGAGGGCACCGTCGTGCGAGAAGGCCAACGGCAGTCCCCGAGCACCATTGCCCCGGCAGGCGATGGTGGAGACTTGCCTCGTCGATAAGTCCCACAGCCTGAGATATCCGTACGTGCCGCTCTGGTACCCGGCGGCCAGAGTGGTGCCATCTGGAGAAAACGCCACGGAATTCACCGAACCGAAGGGTCCCAGCGTGACGGTATTTCTGAGTGTAGCCATCTCCCACAACGCGACTGTTCCATACCATGACGCGGCCGCGAGAGTAGTTCCATCGGGAGAAAATGCCACCGCGTCGAGATTACCATTATGCCCTGAGAAAGAGGTAATTCTTTGCCAATTCGCTCCGTCCCACAGCTTGACCGTTCCATCGTGGGAACCTGAAGCCAAAGTGGCTCCATCGGACGAAAACGAGACGGAAAGGACTTCCCCTTCATGGGCCTCAATGGTGGCGATACTCTTCCCCGTCGCCACATCCCACAGCTTGATCGTTCCATCCCACCGGGCGGAAGCCAGGGTAGTTCCATCGGGGGAAAACGAAATGGAAATGACTGTCTCGCCGTCCCTCTCCTCGATGGGGACGCGATTCCAACTCTCAACGTCCCAAAGGAGGAAGCCCCTTTCACCAGATCCGCAGGCCAACGAGGTCCCATCGGGTGAAAACAACAGCGATCCCTCCAGGCACCCGTATGCTTTCAGGGTGACGATCTTTTCGCCTGTTCTCAAATTCCACACCTCAACCCGGTCAACGGTGTCCCGATCCCAATTCCAAACTGTGCAAGCGACCAGTGTCGCATCAGGGGAGAGAATCGCTCCTCCCCGTGACTGCAATTCACCTAGCATGAGGGGGGCTAATACAGGGGTGTCTATCTCTACCTTGGCCTCTACATCCCACAATCGGTAGTTACAACCGCCTGTTCTGGCGAAAATGGTGGTGCCATCCGGAGAAAACGTGATCCTAGCTGTCACTGGGCCCATTCTTGCTGGCAAGGCAGCGACCTCGGTGCGCGTCGCTACGTCCCAGAGTATGATTCCATCCCCGGCTCCGGAAGCGAGAAGAACTCCATCAGGTGAGAACGAGAGTGTCCACACATAATTGTCAAGTTCCCCTGTTTGACTCTCATGTCCTTCAAGGGTGGCGATATTCTCTCCTGTGACCGCATCCCACAGCTGGACTGTGTGGTCACTTCCAGTAGCGACAGTAGTGAACCTATCTCAAAATTGAAATTGTTTAAGTAAAATCAAAATGGATGCAAGTTGGACGAAGCCAAGGAAATTCTCCGGATACAATTCCCAGCGAGTGATCACTCGACGCTGCCATTGAAGCCAAGCAAAGAATCTCTCAACCATCCAACGCCGCACATAACGCCGCAATCGCCGTCCATCCTGAGTCTTTTTCTTGGTCCGATTCTGGCGATGCGGGGCGATCATCTCGATCCCGTCTTTCTTAAGTTCTTCATCCAACGAATCGCTGTCGTACGCTTTGTCACCGATCAAGTTGTCAGGTTTGTCTTCGATCAGGTAAAAGTCAAAGGTCAACTGAACCAGCGTCACTTCATGATGGTTCGCTGCATGCGTGCTCACCGACAAGGGAAGCCCATTGCCGTCCACGATCCCCATGACCCGCACCCCCTTACCTCGCTTGCTGTGGCCGACATCGGCACCTCCACCCTTGGCCGCCGAGAACATGCCGTCGATGAAAGCTTCCGATTCGTCCAGGTCCCCTTGCTCGTGAAGGGTATTGGCCAAGTCCATGAGAACATCGCGCAGCACCTCGTTGCGACACCAATTTTGAAAGCGACGATGCACCGTTTTGTAGTTCGGATAGCCCTGCGGCAGCATGTGCCATTGGGCACCGGTATTGAGAATCCAAAGGACGGCTTCAAGAACCTCACGTGTGGCAACTGGTTTGCGGCCCGGATGGCTTTTGGGACGATGTTCTTCAGGAAAGTGATGACGGATTCGCTCCCATTGCTTGTCGGTCAAAGTAACCATATAAATAATGATACATTATCATCAATCAGAACTCAAGATTAAATTTTGTGATTTTGAGATAGGTTCGTGCCATTGGGGGATATAGCAATTGATTTGACTCTACCCGTGGGAAAGAAGGCCAGAGTACGAGATGTAGCCACCTCGTACACCCACACGCCAAGGTCAGTTGCCACCCGAAGGAATCGATCATTGCCAAGAAAGGCAACGGACCTAAAGTCTCCTTTGCCCAGCCGGGCAATCGCCCCATCTGGCAAGTGCCATGTCTGGGAACCATCTTCGGTCGCGCCGTCCCCCTCCGAGTATCCGACAAGAAAGAAGAGCAGTAGGACCAAGGCCCACTTTGCGCGATCCGGGTGAAAGCCGATATAGGACATTTTCTTCCTCCTAGTCCACAGCCGCCGAGAACGCGGATCCTTCATAGGTTTCTCTCGGTGTAGTCGATGTAGTCACGATGCTCGTCGCGGAAACGTCTGGCCAGCCGGGCGATGATCTCCTGATGCGTGACCGACAGGAAGTCGATCCCGTCCTCTTCTTCCCGTCGAAACCGGGACTTTTGGGGGGATCAAAATAAGGCCGGTTTACCTGGGTATCCGGCCCCGGCGCGAAAAAACCTCCGGCCGCGGCTCGAAACGGACGTCGTCGTCGAGCGGATAGACCGGCCGCCTGCAGACCGTGTGCCCCAGGCTCGGGAGGTTGGCGCTCGTCGACCCGGGGGCGTCGATGTTGAAGTTCGCCGCGGCCCAGGCGGTGAAGAAGCCCTCCTGGCAGTGGGGGGATTTCACCACGACGAGGTCGAACAGCCGCGGGTCGCAGCCGTGCGCGAGGAAGAGGGAGCGGTCGAAGAGGTATACCGGCAGCGAGGTGACCACGATGCTCATGCGGCCTGCCTGGAGCAGCACCGTGTCTCCGGCGTCCTGCCGGGTTCCCCAGGACTCGAAAGGGTAGGGGCCGGTGCGCAGCATGGTAACGGTGGCCTCGAGCTGCTGCGGGGTGAAGCGGGGATCGAGGACGCCCCCCAGCGAGAAGCGGCCGGTGTTGCCGACCCCGGTCTCGAAGGCCTGCCGGACCGCCGGGGGATCGACCAGCGGCGCGAGCACGCTGCCCTCGTACCCGGCCTCGAGCAAAGCCGCGAGGATGAAGTTGCTGTCGCCGCTGGCCCCGGAGCTGGTGGCGTCGGCGGCATCTGCGAAGATCGCCGTGCCTTCGATGCCGCGCGCCTGTTCGATAGCCTCTTCTACCTTCACGAGCCGCGCCTGCATGCGGGCGCGGTCTGGCCAGAAGCCGCGCGCCAGCTCCAGCGCCTCCCGCTCCGCGGCCTCGGGGTCGCCGTCGGTGACCACGAGGCTCTGCGAGCAGAGCTCGGGCACGTCGGTGAAGGGGTTGCCGATCATCATGCCCGCGGCCAGCGCCTTCCCCGAGCGCTCCAGCTCCTGCGCCCGGCGGATGGTCTCGCCGTAGATGCCGGTCTCCGTGATCAGCTCGTCGCCGCGGACCAGCGCCGGAACCGGAACCCGGGCGACCACGGGACGCAGGCCCTCGTCGAGGATGCGCAGCAGCAGGCGGGCCGCGCGCGCGCCGGTGTCGGCGAAGTCGACGTGGGGGTAGGTGTGCAGCAGGGTGAGGGCGTCGCAGTGCTCGAGCATCCGCCGCGTGAGGATGCCGTGCAGGTCGAGGGAGATGACGATGGGGAGGTCCGGCCCCACAAGCCGCCGCACCTCCTGCAGGAGGTACCCCTCAGGATCGAGTTCTTCGGTGGCCCCCATGGCCCCGTGCAGGGTAAAGTAGAAGCCGTCCGCTTCCCCGCGATGCTCCCGTTCCACCGCATCGAGTATCTCCGCGACAAGGCGCTCGAAGTCCGCCTGCACCAGGGGGCCGGAGGAACAGGCGTCCCCGCCCCACAGCGGCAACGGCTCGACGTCAGGCCTCCCCTCGAAAACTTTAAGGGCTCCGCTGACGTAGGACTCGATGCCGCGGTGATGAACGAACAGCTCTTCGCCCCGCCGGATGTCGAAGTGCCCGTACCGGGTCTCGACGGGGTTGAAGGAGGAGATCTCCTGCATGCACTCGGCGACGAGGATCCGATACATGGCCCTCAGTGTCCGTAGTCCGATTTAAGGGTCGACTCGTCCCGCCACCTCGGGCTGCTCAGCTCTGCCTGCTTTGTTTTTCTCGCCAGGCAGGAGCAGTTCCGGGCCAGGACCTCGAAGATGCGGTTGGCGACGAGCCGGTGCCCGAGGTCGTTCTGGTGCACCCCGTCGTAATGGACCGTCCAGGCCGCTTCGCCGCTGGCCTCCAGCAGGTCGGCGTAAAGACAGCCGAGCTCCGCTGCGACCTCGGCGGTGGCGGCGTTGAAGCTCTTGAACAGGGGCAGGTCCGCATGGCTCCAGGCTTCGCCCCCGACCGTGAAGTCGGTCATGAAGTAGGGACCCGGCAGCAGGATGGCCGGGTCTCCGTGCTCGCGCACGCGCCGCACCAGCAGGATGAGGTCCTCGCCGGAACTGCGGCAGGGGCGTGCCGCCGCGCGCGTCGTTGAGGCCGTAGGAGATGATCAGCAGGTCGGGGTCGTGAACGAGGACGTGCTTCTCGAGGCGCTCGGAGGCGGCCGGCTTGCCGCTCTCGTCATAGGACGGGCTGCGGGTGGAGATGACGTTGGCGCCGATCCCGGAGTTGACAACCCGCACCGGCGTCTCCTGAAAGTCGTTGATGAGCGCGCCGAGAACGGCTACCCAGCAGCGCTCGGGGGAGGTGCTCCAGCCGCCCGCGGTGGTGCTCTCCCCGAGGGCGACCAGGCACCGGAATTCTTCGGCGCGCCAGTCTTTCTTCACTTGATCCACCAGTCTTTTCGCTTGTTTCGCCCGGGACCGGTCACGAACCGGCAGCAACAAGAGGCGGTGTCGAAGCCGCGGCTATATCGCGGGCACGGCTCCAGGTTGCCCACTCGGCCCTTGCCACCGCCGCGGCCCCCGGTTCTCCAGTCAATCCTGCAGCACCTCGCGCAGCACGCGGAGGTAGTTGCCGCCCATGATCTTCGCCGTGTCCTCCTCGGAAAAGCCGTCCTCGAGCAGCGCCTCGGTGACCCAGGGAATGACCGCCGAGTTGAAGTGCGTGCCGATGCCGACGCCGTCGGTCCCCATCAGGTCGACGGCGTAGCGGATCTGCTTCAGGGTCGCCTCCATCTCTTCGTCGTCGACCGACTCGTACGGGGCGTCGCCGTCCGGCCGCCCGATGGGCGGGGTGATGCCGAGCATGCCCCCGTTCTCCGCCAGGGCCTTCATGACTTCGTCGGGAGTGCTGCGCGGGCTCGGGTCCTCTTCGAGGGCGCGCGGGCCGGAGTGGGTGTCGATGACCGGTTTCTCCGACACCTCGATGGCGTCGAGGGCGCAGGGGTCGTTGCTGTGCGCCAGGTCGATGAGGATGCCGCAGCGGTTCATCTCCTCGATCATGCGCACCCCGAGGGAAGTCATGCGCCCCCCGGACCGCATCTCGTCCGAGACGTCCCAGCCCAGCTCGCGGGTCGCCTGACCGATGGTGATCATGCGCAGCCCGAGGCGGGCGAACTGGCGCAGCGCCCCCGGGCTGTCGCCGAACCAGTCGCTGCGGTTGGCCCCCATGAGCACGGCGATGCGCTCGCGGTCGGCCAGGGCGCGGTCAAGGTCGGCGACGGTGCGCACGAGGATCACCTTGTCCGGGTTCTCCTCGACGTTGCAGAGGAAGCGGTCGAGCACCGTCAGGCAGAGCAGGGTCGGGCTGTTGATGGCCATGCTGAGGTACATCGGCTCGCTGTCCGGGCGGCCCGGGCGGTAGGTGGGATCCTGGGGCCAGGCGGCGTCGAAGTTCATCTCGGGCACTGCGGCCCCTCCCTTGCACATCACCACTTTCAGGCCCCAGTCCCTGAACTTGGGGAAGTCGCCGCGGCGGGAGGTCTCGTCCCTCTTGCCGAGGTCGATGTCGGAGACGGTGAAGCGCGGATGGCCGAGGTTGAGGGCGAGCAGGTCGGCGATCGGGTGGTCGCGGTGAAAGCGGCGGGTGCGCTCCGAGATCGAGTTCATCGCTTTTCCGGGAACAGCGAGGTGTCAACCGGCATGAGCCGGAAGTCGGATAAGAATTCACCCATGCAGTACATCTGGACGTCGCCGGTCATGCTCCAGAAGGCGTCGGAGGTGGTGTTGCTGGTGTCGGCGTCGATGAAGGACCAGGCCAGGCCGATGACGGCGTCCTCCTGCAGGTCGTGGAGAACGCTCTGCTCCGGCCCGTCCGGGTGCAGGTCGTCGAACGGGGTGAGGTAGCACTCGTAGGTGACGGTGCCGGCGGATTCGTGCTCCCCGGGAAAGCTCCAGCCGACCGCGGACCAGGCCTCCTCCTTCGTCCACAGCGGCTTGCCCCAGTACCAGTGCCAGTAGTAGCCGTTCAGCGGAGGCATGTAGAGGTGGTAGTTCTGCGTGAAGGCGCTGCGGTAGCGCAGCTCCCGCTCGTCGTTTTCCGAGAAGCCGACGACGCGCTCCGCCCCGTGGTCGGCGTCGATGACGATCTCGAAGATGTCGGCCCCGTGGACGTTGGAACCGGTCAGCCGCGACAACGGGAGGTCGAGCGAGTCGGGGTTCTCCTTGTGAAAGCGGACCACGTCGTCGTAGACCTCGGCCATGAAGTAGAGGCGGTTGAACTCGTCGTTCCAGGCCGCGGCGGCGCGCACGATGTTGAGATCGGCCGGGTTGTGCTCGAGGCTGGTCTGCTCCTTGTGCTGGGTGTATTTCTCGAGGTCGAAGATGTACTCGGCCGGCAGCATGTCCCAGTCGCTCAAGTCCCCGTCCATCACCGGCACCCGGTCCCGGGGAAACTGGAACAGCTGGTGCACGGTGTCTTCGGGGAAGTGGGCGGCGGCCTGCGTGGCGAACAGGGCTGCCGCGACAAGCAGGGGCAGGCGCCGGATACCGGCGCGGACGCGAGGGTTCATGTGGTTTCTCCGAGGTAAATCCGCGGCCGCCGGGGCCGCGGTAAGGAAGGGCGGCGCCGGATGCCGGCGCAGGCGCGGGGGTTCATGGTTTTCTCGGCAGGTCAGGTCGCGGCCACCGGGACCGCGGGGCAAGTAAGAGAGGCGCCGGGTGTCGGGGCCGGCGGCGGGGGTTCATGGTTTTCTCGGCAGGTCAGGTCGCGGCCGCCCGGACCGCGGCGGCAACGGCGCGTCCGAGAACCTCGTCCCCGGCGGCGGTGAAATGGACGCCGTCCTCGGCCAGCAGCTCGCCGGAGCCGCCCTCGACCACCGCGGCGTGCAGGTCGTTGACGGCGACCCCGAGCCCGGCGGCGACCTCCCGGGCCGCGGCGTTGTAGGCGGCGACGTCCTCCGAGGTTCTGTTGACCCCCCTGGCGATCGCGAGCTGGCGCCCGAGATCGACGGGGGTGGTGAGCGCGAAGACGAGGGCGGCCCCGGTATCCCGCTGCAGGGTCTGCAGGATCCGCTCCAGGTTGGCGCGGTACTCGTCGAGGGGCACGCGGTTCTCGGGCCCCGGTCCCGGGTCCCGGGCCATGTCGTGGAGGCCGGCGTTGAGGTGGACGATGTCCGGGTCGCGCGAGACGACCCACTCGTCCAGGTGGGCGAGAATGTTGCGGGTGTTGCCGCCCTGGATACCCCCCATTTCGATCACCTCCGCCCATCCCGCCAGCTCGCGGACGGCCACAGGTTCGTACCCCATGCGAATCGAGTCGCCGACAAGGATCACTGTTTTCACGTAACCGGATTCTCCTCTCTGTTGCCTCTGTTGCCGATTTCCTGTTCGAGTTCGGGATGGCTGGGGCGGCTGTCTCTCAGGCCGGGTCCGGGGATGCGGTTCCACTCAATCGGTTCCGTGCCGCCGCCGTACTCCGGCAGGAGGTGGGCGATGCGGGCGCGCGCCGCGGCCGGCCATGCATCGATCTTCCTCTCCGTGACGATGTGGGCCCGGATGGACTCGGGAAGCTGCTCGAAGGCGGGGAAGTACCACAGGGTGATGACGGTGCGGCGTTCCCCGGAATCGTTGGCGTGCGCCGAGTGCAGCAGCCGCGAGTCCCCGATGACGAGGTCGCCGGCCCGAACCGGTACATCGACGGCTTCCTCCACGGTCTGATACACCGGGCTGCGGGGATTCTCGATTTCGCGCAGCGCGTTCGTGTGGGCGTCGGGAACCGCGTCGTGCAGGCGGTGGCGGATGAGGTGCGATCCGGGGATGACGCGCAGGCAGCCGTTGTCCCGCCGGGTGTCGACGGTGTAGTACATCAGGAAGACCTTCTGCGGCACCGGGTCGCCGTAGCTGACCGGGTGGTTCCAGCCCCACCAGTCCTGGTGCCAGAACAGCGGCGGGCTCTGCGGCGGCTTGCTGATGACGAACCCCGACCACCACTTCGGGTGCGGGAAGCCGAGGCTGCCGAGGGCGGCGATGGCGGCGGGGCAGCGCACCAGCTCGGCGAAGGCCGGGTCGTCGAAGACGGAGATCATGCTGCCGGTCGATTTCTGCTGCGCGAAATGCTCCGGCGGCTGCCGGTCGAGAAGGGCGTCGGAGATCTTCCGGGTCTGCTCGAGCAGGACGAAGTCGAGGATTCCCTCGAACAGGCAGAACCCGTCTCGCAGCAGTTGCCGGCGTTTGTCGGTGGCGGTAGCGGTCGTCATATTCGTTGCTCCCTGAGCGGGGAAAATAGCCCGAAATGGGATGAAATGGAAGTGTGTTTGAAGCTGTCCTTGCAGCATGGTGATGGGGAGATTTTGCTAGTTTCGGTCTATTCGCGGTTATTTACGGGAAATTCCTGAAACGGACGGGACGAAGTGATTCCTTGGATTTTGGTTGCATCCTGAGATGGCAGCGCATACCTTCCTGCGGAGGTTTCGGGAATTGAAACGAATGAGAGGAAAAACTTCGAAGAGAATAGGAGTTTTAAATGGAAGAGTCGTGTTGCCGCCCAAACATATTTAGCTATGCAACCAAAGAGCTATCGCAAGATGCCATGATATGCTGGCTGATTGATTGGTCGGGACAAGAGAATGTTCAAGATGAGGAAGAGAGAGCGTTACGGGATTGTGGCCGCCTGTTCGTGCAAGCATTGCTGAGAAAGCATGATGTTAATCTGGGTCCAAACGAAGAGATCAACAAGACTGAAATATATCAGCAAGACCATAGCATTGATGTGCTGGCGAGAATCAATAGCGAAAAGAAAGAATATATACTTCTCGTTGAGGATAAGACGGGAACCAAGGATCACAGTGGACAGTTACAGCGATACGTATGATGCAGTAAAGGAGGGACTGACATCCCTCTCCAAAGTCGACGACCGCAACCTTTATGCGCTCTATCTCAAGACGGGCAATCAGTCAAAATGCAAGGACACTGAGATTGAAACCAAGTCGTGTTATAAGGTCTTCCATCGGCATGAATTCTTATCGTCTGTATTGAATAAATACCGAGGAAGCAATCCCATTCTCACAGATTTCAGAGATTACCTAGGTCAGAAAGAAGACGACACCAATAGTTTCAAAAATTGGCAAAAAGAAAAAATAGGATGTTGGTCATGGGCTTCTTGGGAAGGTTTTTTTCAATGCCTTGAGGAAAAATTAGGCCATGGTGATTGGGGGTATGTGCCCAATCCAGCCGGGGGGTTTCTTGGTTTCTACTGGCATTGGCTGGCAAATTGTAACTTGCAATTGGAAATTCATCCGGGAAATAAGGAGAAGCAATTTCTTTGTTTTAAAGTGTACGCTGGAAAATCTGATGAACGAAATGACTTGAAATGGAAGTGGCATCAGAAGATTTGTGAAACAGGAGGAGAATCCGTGCAAAGACCTAATGTCATGAGAGCGGGATCTTTTATGACTGTCGCCCAATGGAAAGGAGATTGGTTGGCATTTCATGGCGACGGCAGGTTCCACATCGAAAAGACAGTTGAGAATTTGAAAGCTGCGGAAAAGGTGTTGGAAAGGGCCACAAATTAACCCACCTGGTATATAGCAGACAGGCAGGCGAGAGATGAGCAGACAGTACCGGGCGGCCGTGATCGGCCTCGGACGCATGGGCAGCACCTTCGACGACGAGATGACGCGCGGCGGTTCGATCTATCTGCCGTACTGCCACACCCCGGCCTTTGTCGCCTCACCGCGTACCGAGCTGGTGGGCGCCGCCGACCCCCACGACGGGCAGCGCTCGATCTACGCGGAACGCTGGGGCATGCAGGGGCACGTGTACGCCGACTACCGGGATCTGCTCGCAAAGGAGCAGCCGGAGATCGTCAGCGTCTGCACCACGGCGCGCGTGCGGTCGCAGATAGTCGAGGAGGTGGCCGCCTCGGGGGCCCGTGCAATCTGGGCGGAGAAACCGATCGCCCTGACCCTGGAGGAGGCGGACCGCATGGTCGAGGTCTGCGCCGGCAAGGGGGTCGCCCTCGCCGTGAACTGCGCGCGGCGCTGGAACCCCCACTACACCAGCGCCCGCGAGCTGATCGCCGCCGGCGAGATCGGCGAGCTGCTGCAGGTGACGGCCTATGCCCAGTGCGGGCTGTCGCACAACGGCAGCCACGCCATCGACGCGATGCGCTACCTCGCCCTCGACGGCAACGTCAGCTGGCTGTTCGGCGAGCTCGAATCAGACGCCGCGGCCGCGGGGGAGGAAGATCCCCAGGGGAACGGCTACTTCGCCTTCGACAACGGCGCCCGCGGGTTCCTGCGGGCGATGCCTACCGGGGAGGCGACTGCCTGGGAGTTCGACGTGCTGGGAACCGAGGGGCGGGTGCGCATCCTGGAACATGCCCTGCAGTTCGAGCTGTGGAAGTCGGTGCCGGGAGGTCCGCGGGGCCGCCCGCAGCCGGCGCGGCTGCCGTTCCCCTACCCCACCCACATTCAGGGGATGGGGCTGACCATCGTCGACGACATCCTCACCGCGGCCGAGAGCGGCGGCAAGCCGCGCTGTTCCGGCGCCGACGCCCGTCACGCCCTGGAGATCGCCGTGGCCCTGCGCGAGTCCCACCGCCGCGGCTTCACCCGCGTCGACCTGCCCCTCGCCGACCGCTCGCTCGGGATCCTTTCCGCGGAAATCGGACAGGACCAAACCCCGGCGCGAGTGCGCCGCCTGCAGGGATAGCCGGGCTCGCCGCCCCGAACCGCTGGCGAGGCGAGGGCAGGGCAGGGTCCTTTCAGTCCGAGATGCCGAGCAGCTCGATCTCGAAGATCAGCACCGAGCAGGGAGGGATCTTGCCCGGCTTGCCCTTCTTCCCGTAGGCGAGGTCCGGGGGGATGGTGAGCTTGGCCTTGCCGCCCCCGCTGAGCATCTGCAGGCCCTCCACCCACCCGGGGATCACCCCGGACAGCTTGAACTCCGCGGCGCGGCCCTGCTTTTGGGAGCTGTCGAACACGGTGCCGTCCGGCAGGCGCCCTTCGTAGAAAACCTTGACGCGATGGCGCGGTTGCGGCTTGGGGCCGAGGCCGGCCTTGAGCTGCCTGAACACGAGCCCGGACTCGGCGCGCACCGCCCCTTTCTCGGCAGCCGCGGCGGCGAGGACCTTCTCGTTCTCCGGGGTGGCGCAGGGGTCGGCGCAGCCGCCGGCCAGGGCCAGCAGCGGCAGCAAGAGGATCAGCGGCATGACGGGTCCTCCGGTCGGGATGGAGGCGGGCAGGCGGCGGCCTTCAGCCGCGGCCGTACACCGCCTGGATCATGGCGCGCATGAAGCCGGTGGCCAGGGCGTGGCCCTCTCGGCCCCCGCGGTCGCCGGGGATGGAGGGGGTGTGGTCCATCATGAAGGGGCCTTGGAAACCGGATTCCCTGTAGGTCTGCATGGCGCGGTACATGTCGACGTCCCCCTCGTCGATGAAGACCTCTTCGAAGTGGCGGCGCGAGCCGCGCACGTTGCGGAAATGGACGTAGGCGATCTTGCCGAGGGCGCCGATGCGGCGGATGGAAGCGAGCACGTCGACCCCCATCTCGGTGACGCAGCCCTGGCAGAAGAGCATGGCGTTGCTGTCGCTCGGCGCCAGCGCGAAGATGCGCTCGTACTGCTCCAGGGTGGAGACGATGCGCGCGGCGCCCCCCATCGGGGCGGGAATCGGAGGGTCGTCCGGGTGCAGGGCCATGCGCACCCCGCACTCCTCGGCGACCGGAAGAATGCGCTCGAGGAACCAGGCGATGTTCTCCCACATGCCCGCTTCGTCGATCTGCTTGCCGCGAGACCGCGGTTCCCATTCCGGCTCGGTCCGCTGCCACTCGTCGTAGTCGAAGGTGCTGTAGTGGGCGCCGCCGCGGCCGATGGCCGAGGCGGTGCGGAAGTTGCCGATAGGCTTGAAGTTGTAGCCCAGGGTGCGGACGCCGGCCGCGGCCATCGCCCGCAGGGCGTCCTTCCACTGCTCGATCTTCGCGTCGCGGCCGGGGCGGGCGAGGGTGATGTCGTCGGGCCCCTCGAGGGCGACGTTCATCAGCTTCAGGCCGTGTTTCTCCGCCAGGTCGCGCGCCGACTTGAGGAAGCCGGCCATCTCGTCGAACGTCGACAGCTCCCCCTTGTCGTCGGCGGCGAAGTGGAGCGGGTTGATCGTCAGGTAGTCGACGCCGATCGCCTTGAAGAAGGCGAGATTGTCGTCGTTCAGGCTCCCGTGCCCGAGCTGTTCCTGGATGAACATGGCGATGTTGGTCCTGATTGCGCTGGTGAAGATCCGGAGAAGGTTTGATTTCGGGACGGTGTTGCGGTAGCTGATTACCGGCCGAACCCCCGCTGAAGAGCGCCTTTGTGCTTTCTCCGATGGGGTAACCCCTGGTCAGCCTGGCCGCGGTCAATTTAACCGGCGCCGTGACGATGGCCAACGGGCATGCCGTGAGCTCGAAGATCAAGAATGGATTTTCTCAAAGAAATTGGCCGCGACAGATGCGGTGTAAACTGGTCCGGGCCTCCAGGAAGCTTTTTTATATTTGCCAGGTCACTTCAAGCGCCACCTGGGCACCAAAGGAGCGGTCCCGACCGCGGTCAAACCGGGAAAAAGGTGCGGCACCAATTACCAAAGGAGGATGAGTTGGCGAGCAAGTATGGATATTCCGAGGAGGGGCTGAAACACTACACCAGTCAGCGGGCGGCAGGTCCGATTGCAGTTGACGGCCGTCTCGACGAAGCGTCCTGGCACCTGGCGCCGCGGTCCCCGCGCTTCGAGGATCTGGAAGAGCCGGGGCGGCCGGCGCTCTACGACACCCGGGCCGCGGTTCTGTGGGACGACGACTACCTCTACGTCGGCTTCTGGCTCGAAGAACCGGACGTGCGCGCAACCTTTACCGAGCGCGACTCGATGATCTGCCTGGAGAACGACGTCGAGGTCTTCATCGCCGGCGAAGACGCCTACTTCGAGTTCGAGCTCAATGCCCTCGGAACGATCATGGAGCGTTTGTATATCTGGCAGGACCGCTACATCGAAGCCGGGTACGCCGAGCTGCCCGAGTTCGACCTGGTCGCCAACCCGACGGTCGATACCCTGGGTGGCGAGGGGAGCGGCCACGCCCACCCTCGCGGGCGGCGATGGATCTTCCGCGACTGGGATATGCCGGGGCTGAAGTGGGGGGTGCACGTCGACGGCACCATCAACGACGACAGCGACGTCGACCGGGGCTGGACCGCGGAGATCGCCTTCCCGTGGCAGGGGCTGAAGCACCTGGCTGACGGCCGCTCGCTTCCCGCCCGGGAGGGGGACGTGTGGCGCATGGATTTCTCCCGCTTCCAGTGGATCGATGAGGGCGGCGTGCGCAACTGCCCGGGCTGGGCATGGAACAGCCACCAGATTTACGACTCGCACATACCGGATCGCTTCACCTTCATACACTTCTCCGAAGCCGTCGTCGGCAGCCCGGGAGGAGGTCCCCATGAGTGAGCGCATTCAGCGGGCCCCGGGACCGATCGACATCGACGGCCGGCTCGAAAAGGAGGCGTGGTCCGGGGTGGAGCGTTCTCCACGCTTCGGCGATATCGCCACGGGACGAAGGCAGACCCTGTTCGACACCCGGGCGGCGTTGATGTGGGACGCAGACAACCTCTACGCCGCTTTCTGGCTCGAAGACCGGGATGTCTGCAGCACCGGGGAACGGCCCGGCCCTTTGGGATGGCAGGAAAACTGCTGTGAAATCCTCCTTGCGGGTTCCGACGCCCATTGCCGGGTCGCCGTCAACCCCCGCGGGGCCACGTCGGCGGCCTTTTTCATCTTCAAGGATGCCTATCGCCGGGGCGGTCGCTACGACGTGCCGGAGTTCGACCTCGGGCGGCAGCGGCCATCGGTGCTCGGAGGCGACGGCGGCCCCCACCACCGGCGCGGCATGCGCTGGTGTTTCTCACCCTGGGAGATTCCGGGACTGCGCGCCGCGGTGCAGGTGGAGGGCACGCTCGATGACCGCAGCGACATCGACCGGGGCTGGTACGCCGAGATCGCGATGCCCTGGGCGGGGTTGAAGTGGCTCGCCGAGGAGGGGGCGGCCTCCCTGAAGAAAGGGGACCTGTTGCGGATGGTCCTGCTGCGACGTCAGCTCATCGATCAGCGGGCAAGCGTGCGGCAGGCGAACTGGACGCGGCAGCCGCCGCGCGACGGCGATTTGAACACGCCGGAGTGCTACATGGAGTACGAACTGGTGTAGGGGGGTGGTTCAAGGCGGTCACTCCTCGTCGCTGATCACGTGCAGACCGAATATGGCGTGGGAATTCCTGACGTAGACGGTGTCGCCTGACCTGGCGGTGGCGAAGTGCTCGTGCGAGCCCATGACGGGAGGAGTCCCCGGCCTTTTCACCCACTCGCCATGGGCGCGCACCGTCCACACCACGTCCTCCGTCGACTCGCAGCGTGCTGTGTACCGACTCGAGGTGTTGCCTCGCCTCGCCGGCAGGAAGAACTCGTCACACCCTTCGATGGTGACATCGACATCCCTGTTCGATTCGTTGATGAAAAGGATCCCGGTCTTCGCGGTGCCGATGCCGGTCCCGGTGGCTCCGCAGCCGGGATGGGATGCCGCGAAACCCAACGCTGCGAGAACGGTGAGCATTCTTTTCATGACACTGCTCCTGGGTCAATACGCAACTGAAACAAATCCGCTTTCCACGAATTCGCCTGCCCCCGTATCGGCCTTGATCTGCCACACATAGAGACCTGGCGACACGAGAGCGCCCGCCCCGTCGGTTCCCTCCCAGCGTATGGACCCGGGCCCGCTTTGCTCGCTTCGGGTCACCGCATACACCGCGCGTCCGCTCAGGTCATAGACCGTGAATGTCACGGGTATTGCATGGTCCACCTGGAACAGGCCGTAGTCGATCTGCACTCGATCGTTGACGCCGTCCCCGTTGGGCGTAAACGGATTGGGCGCTGCGACCGCCGAACCCAGCAGGGCCCCTCCCAGTTCCCACTCCACTTGCAGGTTGTCGATGTCCAGCGCCGCGGTGGCGTCACCGGGTAGAATGCCCTGAGCCAGCGCCTCCGGCGTCCTGCTGTCGAAGACGGAGCCTGACAGGTTGGTCCCGTGGACGTACAGGCGCGTGGCGAACGAGATCTCGACAAGGGTGCTGTCGACCCCGCCGGATGGACCGCGGTGCTCGGGCAGGAAGAGGGTAAACCCGTCGGCCGCCAGATGCAGGGAGTCCGGTGACGCAGCCGTGCCGTCCACCACCAAGTTGCGGATCGAGGCTTCGTCCACCTCCTCGGGCGTGACGATCCGAACGGCGTCGAACCCCGTATCCGCAGGCCCGAAGCGCGCCAGAATGGCGTAGCGGAACTGCTCCCAGCGGCCGGGCTGAACTTCTCCGTACCCCAGCTCTCCCACCAACTCCTGTGCCACGGGAGGACTGGAGAACTCGATCACCACGGAATCGACGCGTGCCCGGGCATCGGGCGTGGATGTGACGGAGAGCTCGAACTGGAAGAACCTCGCTGGCGCCGGTGACACGATCGTCTGACCGCTTTCGGTGTAGGGCAGGGACCAGAAACTCCAGTTGTCGGTATCCTCGGTCACCAGACCTGCAAGCGCTTTCCGGTTGAAGTCGTCCGCGGTGGCGCGATATTCCTCCCGGGTGACTTCCTGCCGCCCTGTCGGCCCTATGCCCGTGTTGATGTAATACCGGTAGGGGTTGGGAGTCTGCCCGGTTCGTGTCCGGAGGCTCAAGGAAGCTCCCGGGTCGACCTCGGCATGCCAGTGCAGTCCGCCCCAGTTGGCCGCATTCTCAAAGGGGAGTATTGCAGAGGTGTAGGTGAAGCCCGGCAGGTAGCCCTCCCCGTATACTTCGAACTCCGCGATCTCCCAGCGCGTCTTCGCGTCTTCGGAGGTGAGCGTGTCCTGGAGAGAGAGGTAGCGCACGTATTGCCTGGGGAAGTGCAGGTCCACAACGCTTTCCGTGTTGATCGGTACCTCGGCGACGGTCGACCATGTCCTGACGCCCTGATCCCAGAGGTCGTATCCGGTCGGATCCCTTTTTAGCGGCACATAATCTTCGGGATCCCCCTCGCTGATCACGAAAGTATAGGCGGGGATATAGAAGAGCTCGAATCCGGTTCGGGGATAGAAGCGAACGCGGTTGACCGGAAAGGGCCAGGCCAGATCGAAATACAGTGTCTGGTGGTTTTTGAACTCCACCCCGGACCTGTTGTAGATGAAAGTTCCGGCATCGCCATCGATGGCATTCAGAGGGGCGGGGATCGGGCCGGGCAGGGTGCGGGCAGCTTCCCCGAAGTGGCCTCGGTCGGAGATGGGTTTCGCCCGGAGAGAGCGTTGCGCGAGCCCGAAGGACAGATTGATCGATGGATCTATCCGGACCGGCTGCAGCCAGCCTGGATCCGTGGTCGCGTCGATCCTGGCGACAATCGCTTCCTGACCTGCCTGCTGGAACCCCAATCCGACCCAATCGACCCATTCGTCCTGGAGTTCCTTTCCTCCCTTTCTCAGGCTCTGAGCCATTTCACCGCCCCATTCCTCCCAGGGGTGTTGCTGGTTGCCTACGACCCATTGCTCCCCGCTCGCAGATGCGGAGACGAAGGCGCTCAGAAACAGGGCCAGGGTTCGTTTTCTGCCACCGCTGGTCACGCCCCTATTCCAGACCCGCGAAAATGTTGATGAATGCGTTCGTGAATCGCTCGCTGGGGCGGCCCTCGAAGGCACCCCTGAAGTTTCTGTTCTCCACCAAGAATCCGACATTGGTCGTCACTGCATATCCCAGATAGGCGGTGAAGTTGGAGAACTGCATGGCGAGGGTTCGGGAGTTGAAATTTTGCTCGTCGGTCCAATCGTTGAAAAAGACCTGCTCCACGCCCAATTGCAGCCGGGACCGGCTCAGCACCGGAATGTCGGTCTCGATGGACAGGAACTCGGTGAGCTCGTTGACATCCTTTTCGTTCTTCATGAAGGGTGTCCGGTACCGGTACATGCTCTTGATCTTGGGTCGGATTTCCAGGCCTTTGAATGACAAGGTGTAATCCGCCTTGTTGATGATTCCCAGAAACCGGGACAGGTCCGCCATGTCCTCGGCAGGGTCCCTTTGATCGTAGAACTCGTACTTGACGATGTTGATACTGTTGAAATTGGAAATCCGGGTGTAGTCGAAGCCCAGGAAGGTTGTATTGATCCAGGTGTCCTGGGCCACGAGGGGATCTTTCTGCAGGACGCGGTCCTGGCCGAACGTGCCCCTCCTCTGCACCCACTGAAGCACGTTGTCCCGAAGGTCGTCTTTCGCCAATTTCGTTCGCTCGGACACTCTCAGCTTTCCAAGACCGGGGAATACCCTCTCGGCGGTCAACAGGGCGTAGGTCGCCCGTGCGCGTTCGTCGGTCGACCAGAGCTCTTCATGCGATCTGCCGACGAGGAGGCGAACGTCGGGCACGATTTCAGTCCCGATGTAGGCGTTGTACCCGTGGTGATCCGGCTTGTAGGGGTAGTCGGGCATCTCGTCGTCTTCGAAGCGATCGATGATGGTGTTGTTGTTCATGTCGACGCCGAAGAGGAATTCGGGGGGGTCGACCGAATACCGAAGAAACGGCTCTTCGTAGTCCGGTATCTTGTTCGTGTTCCGATTGATGTCCGGCCGGAAATCGTTGTTCTCGTCCCAGCCGGGGAAGATGCCGTCGTTGTCGCGTTCCGAGAACCTTCGGTTCCAGTCGGGAGTGCGGTCGGCGTCGTCGTTGTCGTCGACGAACTCGAAGAGGTGCTGGGATGGGTTGTCGTAGTTGATTACGCCGATTTCGTTGGTGATGAACATCCTTGTCTGGTACTCGGGCTCGATGGAAAACGCCTCTCCCCTGGCGAAATAGGGATAGCGATTCCAGCTGAGGTCCCCGTACCACGCCTTCGACTTGATCAATGAGCTCCCGTGAAACGCAAAGTTCGGATTGGGCGATTTCCTGCGTCTGCGGCTGATGTCGTACTCGCCGGTCATCCGGATGCCCAGAAGGTCTTTCACCTCGAGAGTCAGACCTGCCACCTCGTGGGCGGTGGGCAGACCGTAGTCGAAGCGCACCACCGTCTGGTTGGATCCGTCGGTTACGTTCCCCCGCGCCTGAGCCACCGGAAGGAAGAAGGGCTCCTGCAGATTGGAAGTGACCTCGATCACGTAGTCGTTGGAAACCACCAGCTCGAACTCGATTTCCCTGATATTCTCCGGCTCCGGCAGGGTGTAGGTCAGCTCGATGGTCTCGCCGCCGTCGGCGGCCAGGGCCCCGCCCCGCCTGAGTCCACCCTGGACCAGCGGACGGACGTCCTCGCGCGCCCGCGGTTCGTCCTCTCTCGTCAAATACACCCTCTCCGAGAACAGCCTGCCCCCTCCCTTGCCGTCCCCGGGTGAATGGTCGCTGATGCGAATGGTGATCCGCCTGATCAGGTCGCGGTTCTGATCAGAGCTCAACTGCCCCTCGATCAGACCTTTGTCGTAAAAGGCCTGGTCGGTGCGGTTTACCTGCGCATTGACGTAGGTGGCTCCGGCCTTGACGAAGTCGCCCAGCTGTACCGTGCCGCGGCCGCCGAAGAGGTTGACCAGGGAGGTCAGGGTCTGGCCTTCCTTCTGTTCGCGAAACTGCGCGGCGAACCCGGGGCTGCTGACGCGGGATGCCAGGGCGGTGAGCTCGTATTTGTCCGACAGGAAATCCCACTGCAAGCCGCTGAAGGAAGGCTTCGAAAAGGTCAGCGGGGTGAGGGTGGTGCGAATCTCGTCCCCGACCGTGAGGGCCATGTGGTATTGGCCCTTGCGGTCACTCGCGACCACGAGGTTGTTGAACCAGCTTCCGTACTGGTGCCGTTTGAAAACGTCGCTGCCGAATGCCTGGGGTTGCGTCTGGCTCCAGGAGTAGAGCGCGAAACCCCTGGTGATGTACGTGCCGAAGACATCGTACCACGTCTCGCCCTCCAGGTCGACACTCGTGTATCTCTGGTAGTGGTCCCGGGCGTAGTTGGTGAACCGCCACGGCTCGTACTGATACTGATAGTAGAGATCCTGCAGGCGATAATCCTTCTTTACAACAGGGTCGAGGGTCTCGAGCCGGATGGGAACGTCGGCAAAGTAAGTCTCCGGCTGCTGGGCCTCCGCGCGGAATGCGGCGGACTGTGAAAGAAAGGCAAACCCAGTCAGAAATACCCGGGCGGTTTTCCTCATAACATCCCTCCCTGACGCGATTAGGGGACCACGTTCGATCCGGACGGCCCCGATTCAGTAGGCCAAGGCGATGCTTCGGACGGCAGTCCTGGTGCCGCTGTCGGTGTCGATGTCGACGCGACATATATACGTACCGGGAAGCGCGATCTCTCCCGATTCGTCGGAGCCGTCCCAGACGATTCGGTTGACGCCGCTGGCACCCTGATGGCGCATGTTTCTGATCGTCCGTCCGCCGACGTCGAAAATCGTCACGGTCGCGGGACTTGACTGGTCGATCTGGAAAAGGGTGAAGGTTATCGCGGTGGCGTCATTGACCCCATCGCCATTGGGAGTCAACGTGGACGGAACAATGCTGATATCCCCGAGCACCCTTACCTCACTGTAGGGCAGCAGGACGGTCAGGTTCTCGAACCTGCCGTCTTTGGGGTCCACGCGCTGCCAGGAGCCGGGGCTGGCGGAGTTGCCTGCGAAAGACTCGATCAGCGTCCCGTTCGCAAACACCCTGGTCGCCAACACGACCTCGACCGCCAGATCGGGGTCGTTGGATGCGGCCTGGCGATCCAGTGCCGAGGGCAGGCGAATCCACAGCGAGTCTTCGCCTGCTGGCATCACTTCTATCGCGTCGCCCACCGAAGTTCCGCTTATCAATACGTCGAGGAGCGTGGCCGAGGAAGGGGGCAGGATCAGTATATCGTCGAATTCCTGGTTGCCGGCAGATATCTGCGGCTTGATATGGTAGGTGAACACTTCTTCCACGCCCGGGAGGGCGCGCCTGGGATGGATCTCACCGACCAGGGCGGCGGCGACCGGGTCCCGGTGAATCAGCCTCACACGCTGCAACGAAGCTCGAGCGTCGGGATCCGAGGTGATGAGCCGGGCATCGAGCTGAGCGAACTTTCTCGGGCTCGGCGAGACGAAGGTCTCCCCGGGCGCGAGGTAGGGTTGACTCCAGGGACTCCAGCCCTCAAGGACCACCGTGCTGTCCACGGCACCTTTCCTGGTGGCGGAGAATGCCTCCCATTCCTCCTTGGTCACTTCCTTGTTCCTGATGTTGGCCCCCAGTTTCTTCCAGTAGGTGACCTCCCAACGGAATTCCTCCCCCGTCCGGCTCCTGAACTGTATCCTGGTGCCAGGAGGAACGTCGCCATCCCATGAGATTTCCGTGATGTTCCGTACTGCGCCCATGTCTATGAAGCCCGAGGTGAGCACTATCTCCGGGAGGAACCCCCGGCCGTACACCTGAAACTCTCCGATGTTGGCGATCATTCCGATGCCGCTGCCGCCGAAGAGGTTGCGATGGCTCAGAAAAATGTGGCGGACCGGTTGCGGCGAAAGCCGTTCCTCGAACAGGAATCTCTGCTGGGTCTCACCTTCGGGCGGGTTCCTGGAAAGATTCCCGACTTCCCACCAAACGAAGTCTCCCACCAAAGGAGACAGGAACGGCCCGAGTATGCCTCCGGATCCAGGCGGCGCCGGGGAAGCGTCCGACGCGTAGAGCACGTAGCTCTGCAGGGGGTGAAACCTGGAGCTGTAGAGCTCGTGCTGCTGCACGATGCGCACCAGGTCTACCCAGAAGAGGTTGCCAAGATCCAGGTGGAACCATCCCTTGGACTCCCACTGCCACCAGTTGTTGTAGGCGGGGGTGCTGAGATTGAAGAAGGTCAGGTAATCTCCGTCCACCATCTCCCAGACCTCGATGTTCTCGGCCAACCCCCCCCCCCGGGAGGCAACGCTGCGCGCCAGTCCACCGCGGTCCTGAACGCCCAGGGCGATGTTGTCGCCCAGGGTGAACACCTCCAGCTCGGCAACTTTCGCGCCTTCTGTCTTTTCCATGGCCTGCAGGTACAGATAGCGCACCGGCTGCTCTTCCACCTCGTAGGACAGGACGTGATCGAAGTTTGGCCGGGTCGAGCGGTGTATGGTCCTGAAATCCAGCACGCCCGACCTCTTGGTGAAGGCCTGCTGACCGGTCGACTTGTAGAGTTCGAACATCTCGAAGGGTGGCCCGTCTTCGGCGAACACGAGGCGTACCTTGGTTGCCCGGACCGCACGCCCGAGATCTATCAGCAGCCACCACGTGCTGAGGGGATCGTCACCTGACGGAGCCCAGGCCGTGCTGCGGTCTCCGTCCATGATAACCGGCAGCTCTTCGAAATTGGATGGCAGAACCGTTACCCAATCGGGGACGAAGATGCCCCCGAACCGGGTGGGATTGCCATCCCTGTCCCTCTCGGCGACGAAACCTTCGGCGTTGGCGGCGGCGTTTACAGAATCCCGTTCGCCCCGGATGTAGGCGGGACGAATCTCCCCTTGGGAAAGGACGAAGGTGCCCGGGGGAGACCGCCATTCAGAGCCGATCCTATCGGCTTCGAAAACCAGTTCCGCTCCGGATGACACGGCGGTGTCGAGAGCGATGAGGACGAACCCGAGCAGCAGAGAACCGAGAATGTTCGCAATCGTTTTCAATAGACCACCATTATCCCCGTGCTTCTCTGTTCGGTTATCGCCAAGGCATCCGCCTTGACTCGTCCAATATAGAATCCCGGCGGTACCAGGGTTCCCTGGGAGTTGCGTCCGTCCCAGAGGTGCTGATGTTCACCGCTTGCTTCGCTTCCCGAGAAAAGATCCCTCACCACTCTACCGGCCAGATCGTACACCTGGACGGAGACGTCAATAGGCTCCGAGACTTTCAGTATCGAGTAGGAAATGAAGGCCGCGTCATTGGTTCCATCGCCGTTGGGCGTAAAGGGATTCGAGCGGACCCGGACCGAGGCAAGAATCCACTCCTTCAAAACCACTTCGACGGAAAGAGCTCGTGTGTCGACGGTCTCGTCCGGCACGACGATCTGGGGCAGTTCATCGGACGTCGTATCGAACACCTTTCCGTCGAACGCAGTTCCGTAGGAGAATACCGGGCAATCGAAGTCCACCTCGAGGAGGGTTCCGTCCCTGTCGACGCGGTGTTCGGGGAACAGCAGAACAAGCCGGTCCGACGCAGCCGTGACCCGGTCGGGATCCAGGGCGATGGGAAGACCGTCGATCCTCAGTTCCTCGAAGGTGGGCCGGGCAGGCATGGCGATCTCGAGTGCGTCGAACCCGATGTGCCCGGCGTCCGGGTCGATATCGGCCTCGAGTGTGTAGGTGAACGGAGTACTGATCGCCGCCTGGGTTTGGCGAGGAGAGATCGCAGCCGTTATCTCCCGGGCCAGCGGCGGAACCGAATACTCGATGGACAGAGAACCCAACTCGGCCTTGGCGGAGAGGGAGCGGCTTTGGAAGAAGGCTCTGAACTGGAAGTATGACCGGGGGGCCGGAGCGGTTATCTGCTCCTCTCCGGATGGCGGGAGAGGCTCGGACCAGTCGCTCCAGTGGTCCCGGTCCGCCTCCATGACGGCGTCGGTCTCCCCCAGTTCCTCGTATTCCTCCCTGGTGATCGGCTCCAGGGTGCGCGCCCGGGTAAGGTCGTCCACTTCGATCTGAAAGTACCGATTGGGATCAGCGGTCTCACCACTCCTGACCTGAAGGACTATCGAGGCATCCGGATCGGTGATGTGGGACCATCTCAATTTTCCCCAGTTTGCCGCGCCAGGTTGGCCGGCTTGTCCGGGCACCTCGAGCACCTGGGAAGTATAGACCGCATTCGGCGCGAACCCCTCGCCGTACACCTCGAATTCCGCGATCTCCCAGTCGAAGACAACGAGGGATTCCAGCTTGATGTAGCGGATGAATTGCAGCGGAAACTCCACCTCTACCCGGGGAGACCTGTTGGGGGACCTTCTGTCCACCACCGTCCAGATCGGTCCTGCCCGGCTCTGGGTCTCCGGCCTGCCGTCGTTGACGGAGAGCCTGTATCCCTGCAGAAAAGGGTAGTCTTCCGTGTTTGCGGGGTCTCTCGTGTAGAACAGGATCCGGTTGACCCCCAGCGAAGCGCCCAGGTCCAGCACCAGGAACACACCCTGGTTGTTGCTCAGTTCGGACTTGAAGGCGACGTCGGGATTACCGTCTATCATGTTGGAAAGCTGGTTTCCCGGCAGCGAGGTGCTTTTCAGGGTGGGGATCGGTGTATCGATGCCGCCTCCGCGTGCGGCGGCCGTCGCGGCGAGGTTCTCAACCGGGCTGGTATACTCGGGTTGCAGAGTCGCCCCGGGGGTTATCTCCAATGCTTCCATGATCCCCCCGTCCTGCCAGCTTGCGCCTGCACCGCCGAAGGTCCACCGCTGAACGCTCCCGGACACGGAGAATCCCGAGAGAAAAACGACCGAACCCCATATCCAGCACGAGAACCCGCAGCAACAGCCGCGCCATCCTCGGCGGGGAGACGAGTACATCAGCAATCCTGCCCCCGGTTGCGGTTCCTGTAGTCCTGCAGTTCTTCAGTACCCCGGATTGTTTTTCACCAGCCTGCCGTCCGTGTAGAGGCGGCCGGTTTCCCGCTGGAATCTGTACTGCACATCGATCGTTTCAATTGGGTCGTTGGCGTAGTTGAAACGCAGAGCTACCTCATTCAGGTTGAGAACTACCGTCTTGACCTCTTGGTGCAAGTTGGGGAAAACCAGGTACCCTTCGGCTTCCTGACCGCTGAAGACGACATCGCCCGGAAAAAGGGTCGCCCTCGCAGTATCCTTGCGTTCCTCGAAGCGCAAGTACGGCACACCGGCGTACCCGGTAACGTAGGTCCGGAAATAGCGCTCCAGATCCAGCTTCCCCAGGGGCAGATAGGTCATGCCGACATCGGTGGTGATGTGGGCATTGGACGGATCGACCCGGATCTTGGGATGAGAGTAGTTCTTTACCTTGAGAGAAAAAACCAGAAAACGATCCGGGACCTCGCCCGTCCTCGGATCTTTCCAGTCCCCGAAGGTGAAGGGATTGGTCGATTCGGTTCCGCCCTGGGAGTTTTGGGGAAACTGCCGGTTCAACTCGGCGACTGTGAGGGGCCGCACGGCGAGCTCGAGTCGTTCCTTGATGAAGGTTACCGTTCCGTCGTCGTTCACCCTCATCCCCGGCTCCTGCATCTCTTCGTCCGCAGGGGTCAGTTTTCCGGCCCAGAACCGATAGCCGCATGAAAGCATACCCAGAGAGAGCACCGAAAACAGCCAGGCGCTTACGGATATCCGGGTCCAGAACCGGCGAGAGCAAAAAAGAGATAGCATCTTCGACTAGAAAAGAACCAAAGAAAAAACGGGGGAAAGCTCGACTTTCCCCCGTTTTTCCTGCAGGACCACCTTTAGAACAAGGAGGCTTTGATGCGAGCCCAGGTGGAAGACTCGACCGCGGTTCCCGAGTCGGGCCATTCAACTTCGCCGGGAGAGAGGAGGACGACCTCATTGAAGGTCGAAGAATCTGTCGTTTGGTACGCGCCTCCAGTCTGCCATTCTACATTCAGGGTGGCTCCTCCTTCGTCGTCTTCATAACGCGACAGCAGCAACCCCATGACGTTTCCGCCTTCCATGTCCCATGGAACGGATTTGCTGTTGTCCGTCGAGTCGATGTATTCCCAGGTAGTGATGTAAAGCTCGTAGATCAGATTCACGTTCGTATCGCCGTTCTGGGGGGGCGTGTTTCCGAACGCGACTTTGGCCCAGGGCTCCATGGCAGGTTCCTGGTTGCCCTTGGGAGTTTCGAGATTGATGTTGTTCGCAGCACCCCACCAGTGCTCGCCCTGTGTGAACTCCCACTGTTGCGCGTGGGCCCCCCACTCCTCTTCCGGTAGTTGGTTTGTGTACTCGTAAGGGCCGTTCCAGAGCTTGCCATCCATGTGGATCTGCCAGACATCATCATTCCACCACTCAGCCGGCGTGTCGACGTAGAAGATGTCGTCGAACTCGTCGATGGCTATGTACAGCTTGTTGGTGCCATCGTTCCAGCCCCACTTGATCGTCGCGGAGTAGTCGGCGGCATCGGGGACGTCCGCTCCAATCCCTCGTCCATTCGTCAGGGGAATATCTCCACCCGGGTGGACGATGGCATACTCCATGGGGTAGTTGGTCCAGGCAGGATCGCTTAGATCGCCATCTACCTCCGGCACCATGCTATCTGGGATGTGGGGGATCTCGTAGGTATAGGTGGGATCTCCACCCCACGAGCTACCTACCATGGCCACGACCGCGGCCAGGGCCGCGATCAACGCAATTCTTTTCATCTCGATCAACTCCTATGAAAAGGGTGAAGGTGACGCTGCGGACGCAGCTTTCCAGCGATGTGCTTCATACTACTATGTTGTATAAGAAGGGTCAAGCCATGCGATTTCACAAGAAAAAAATCAGGGCTCGGCTAAGGTGCGGTTTACCTGAGCCCCATGGCGGCGAGCAGCGCCTGCACGTACCCGACGGCGTGCGCCCAGGCGATCCTCCGGTGCCGGTCGTCGCCGTCGAAGCTGGGCATGTGGTCGAGCTGGAGGCCGCCGTCGAAGCCGACTTCCCGCAGGGTGTGCAGCACGGAAAGCAGATCCATGTCGCCGTCGTCGATGGCCACCTCCTGGTAGCCGCCGTGAGTGGGGATCTGGCCGCGGACGTTGCGGATGTGGGTGTGGAAGATCTGCCCCTTGCGCCCGTAGCGGCGGATGTCCTCGTGAATGTCGACCCCGGACTCGTAGCGGGTGCCGACGCAGTAGAGCAGGCCGTTGTGCGGGCTGGGGACCAGATCCATAAGGTCGGTCCAGCGCTGGGGGGAGACGTAGCAGTTGGACAGCGGCGGATCCCCGGGGTGGGTGATCAGCCTGACGTCGTGGCTCTCCGCGGCCGGGACCAGGGCCCGCAGCATCTCCAGGGAGCGCTGCCAGTGATCCTCGATGGAGACCGGCGGGTTCCAGGGCTCGGCGGCGAAACTGGCGTTCATCCTGTCGGCGCTGAAGCCGCCCATTTTGTAGCCGCCGCGGTGCTCGAACAGCTGGCCGCCGCGATGGCCCGGGTGGTCGAAGTGGAAGGGGGTCGACAGGAAGGGGATGCGGAGCCGGCCCATGATCTCGATGGTGCGGATCAGGTCGTCGATGTCCTTCTCCCCGCCGGGAAGGCCGAGCATGAAGTTGCACGGCTCGTCCGGGGGCGCGAGCCGGTAGAGCCGCAGGCCGGCCCCTTCGATCCGCTCCTTGATCCTTTTCAGCTCATCGGCATCCGGGTACCCCTGCTCCATCCAGCCGGGGACGCTCTCGGCGTTGTGGATGTCGATGCCGTCGGCCCCGATCTGGGCCGCGAAGCGCAGGTACTCGTCCGACAGATCGGACTGGCGCAGGAGAATCTTCACGACCTCTCCTTTCCGGGTTTCGGGGATCGTGGCGAAGGGTACGTCAATGCAGCCGCAGGCGACATCAGCGCCTGCCCGGAATGGTCGCCGTCGCTGCGGGACATTCCCGCCGGATATGTGGTTCCGGTGACACCTGTGTGGGCCTGGTGCCGCAAGGCCGCTCGAGCCCGGGAGGGGGATCTGGTGCGTAACCTCCTGTAAAAAAAGGCCTTGGGACCGCTCCAGGAGATGCCTTCGCAAGCGGCACAGGAATTGCAGGTCGCAGTCAGCCGATTCGCAGGGAATCGGAAACCTTCACACCAAAAAGGAGACTGCGACATGAAACCTGCCCGAACCATTTTGAGGTGTACCAGCCTGCTCTTGGCCTTCCTGCTGGGAGCGGCCCCCTTCAGCACCCCGGTCGCTGCGGCGGAACCGGGTGACGTGGTGTTCAGCGAGCTTATGTGGATGGGAAGCGAGTCCTCGAGCGCCGACGAGTGGATCGAGCTCTACAACCGCGGGTCCTCGGCGCGGGATCTCAGCGGCTGGGTCATCACGCAAACGGGGAAAGACGGCGAGGAGACGGTGATGCTCCAGCTCAGCGAGGGCAGCATCGCCCCGGGGGAGGCGTTCCTGATCGCCAACTACGGCGCTGCGCGCTCGCAGATCAGCGCCGATCCCGACGTCGTGGCGACCGCGGTGGCGCTGCCCAACAGCAAGCTGCAGCTGCGCCTCTACGACGGCGACCCCGGGGCGGGCGGAAACCTGGTCGACTCCGCGGATGACGGCAGCGGCGCTCCCCTGGCGGGAGACAACAAGCAGAAGGCGGCGATGGTGCGGGTCGAGTTCGACACCGACGGCTCGCTTGAACAGGCGTGGGAAACCGCGACCGAAGCGAGCGGATGGGACGACGGCAGCGTCGAGCTGGGAACGCCCGGAAGCATTCCCGAGCGGCTGATGACGCTGTCGACGGGGGGAACAGGGGAGTCGGAGTCGACGGAAACAGGGACCGGGCCGGAGGGGGAGGAGTCCACCGAGTCCGGCGAGTCCACCCCCACTGCGGTCGAAGGGAGCAGCTGGGGCGTGGTCAAGTTTCGCATTCAGCCGCTTGCGGCCGCGGGCGGCTAACCATCGCCTCTGTCGACAACGCCGCGGATGTCGGCCCTCGGCATCGCCTGCCCGCGGATTCCCGGGGCGGCTGGAAAGAGGGCGGACCCGGGACCTGTGGGGGCGAAGTGTGGTCCCTGTCGTGCTCTTCGGACTCCGACCGATTCCCCGGGGACCTGTGTGGGGTAGCGGTCCGCACGAGCGGGATTCCATCAAGGACCAGGAGCCGTGGTGAAAGTCGCTTCGAGGCGCGCAAACCGGCGGCCAGGGCCGGTCGCAGACCGAGCGGGCTGTTCACCTGGCTCCTGGCGCCGGCACCGTTCCGCCGGCCACCTGACCGTCTCCCGGCCTGCCCAAGGCCCTCACCGGTCCGCAGCCGGCGTGGTGGGATGAAGCGAATCCGGGCCGCGTCTGGCCCTCAGCCTCCGGCCGGCGTTACTCCGCGAACTCGTAGAGGAGTTCATCGGGAGCATCTTCGAGTTGCAGAACGATTCTGCCCGAATCCTGGTACTGACTCTGGAACCGCTCTTTGATCGGGACGAGGCTGAAGAGATAGTCTTCGGTCAACCACGCCATGCAAAGGTCGGCGTTGGCATTGTGGGCGAGAGCAACCTCGAGCTGTACCGGGTCGGACTCCAGGAAGGAAGCGGAGGCGACCAACGTGAATTGGTGGTCTTGACATCCACCGCTGTACGACACCGTAACGGCAAGGGTATCACCGGTTATCGTTGCATCGGTCAACTCGAAAGCATCCCTACCCCATTCTTCGGTCGCATCTGCGGTTCCGGTGAAAACCAGGGTTCCCGACTGTCCGGGATCCATGCCCTTCTCCGAAGTGTCCGGGTTTGCGGTAATCACGTCCGTCGAGTCGGTGCCCATGGTGTCCGGGTTCCCGGTAATCACGTTCGTCGAATCGGTGCCCACCGTGTCCGCCCCGGACATCCGGGACTCGGCCAGACCGGCGACAGGGGTGCTGAAGGTCACGCTGCTGGATATGCGCTTGGCGGTAGTCCCGGAATTCGCGGCCGGTTGGCGGGATGAAACAGGATCGCCTTCGCCGCAGGCGCCGAGCGCCAGGACGCAAAGCAGGAAGAACAGGGCGAACCTGGATTTCATGGTAGCCTCTGCAGCCTCCCTATTCTGGAGGGATGGATGGGGTGCCTGCAGAAATCCTTCTTGAGCACCCGGCAGGATTCACCACGGCGGCTTCGGTGATCTTCAGGGAGGGGACCGAGGTGTCGAGCTCCGTGCCGATCCCGACCGGAAGCACCAGGCGGCGAGGGAAATGGCTGAACGGAAGGCCGGCGACGATGGGGAAATCGGTCTCCCGGGCATGCTCGAGGGCGAGCTCTGCCAGGGTCGGCGCTTCCTCCATCTCTTCGGCGGTGAAACAGTCCCTGAACTGCCCGAACAGAAGGCCGCCGAGGCGCTCGAAGACACCGGCCAGGCGCAGCTGGTTGAGCATGCGGTCGATGCGGTAGGGGTACTCCTCGATGTCCTCCAGGACGAGAAGGGCGCCGTCGAGCGGCGGGAAGAACGGGGTGCCGAGGAGACTGCACAGCAGGGCGAGATTGGCAGGTACCAGCGGCCCGCGCGCGGTCCCGGGGCGCACCACCCCTATGGACTCTGCGGCCTCGGGAACCTCCCCGAGCGGTTCCGGCGAGGTCACCAGCGGCCAGAGCGAGGCCTCGACCAGGGGGTCCCGGCGCTTGCCGAGGTCGAAGTCGGCCAGGGCGCCGTTGAAGACCGCCAGCCGGGCCCGCGAGTAGAGCGCCAGCAGCAGGGCGGTGGAGTCGCTGAAGCCGGCGACGACCTTCGGGTCGCTGCGGACCGCGTCGTATTCGAGCCGGTCGAGCAGACGCCCGCTGCCGAACCCTCCCCGGGCGCAGAACACCGCCCTGATCTCCGGGGCGGCGAAGACGCGGTTGAGCTCGGCGGCGCGGGTTTCGTCCGTTCCGGCGAGGTAGTAATGCCGGTCGTGGATGGAGGGTGATATCTCGACGCGGTAGCCTAGCTGCTCGAGGTAGGCCGCGGCCTCCCGCGGGCCCCGCTCCGAGGCGGGACGGGAGGGGGCCACCAGGGCCACGAGATCCCCCGGCTCGAGCACACCGGGGCGGTTCAGACCTGCGGGCATTCCCCGCTTTCTGCGCCTCGGCGTTTCAGCAGATCGACGAACGACTGCTGCACCCCGCCGAAGCCCCCGTTGCTCATGAACACCACCAGGTCCCCGTCGGCCGCCTCGGCGGCGAGCAGGTCCAGAATTTCCTGCTTCGAGGGGGCGCAGCAGGCCTGGAGGCCGCCGCGGCTCAGCTCCGCGGCCAGACGTTCGGAAGAGAACGGGGCGTCCCCGCGCGCGCGCTCGGGACGCGGCACCGCGGCGAGGGTGACGCGGTCCGCGGCGGCGAAGGCCTGCAGGTATCGCTGCTCGAAGACATTTCTCGCGTTGGTTGCGCTCGCCGGCTCGAACACCGCCCACAGGCGGGCGGGGGAGTAGGCATCCCGCAGGCCGAGCAGGGTCTTCTCGACCGCGGTCGGGTGATGGGCGAAATCGTCGATAACGGTTATACCCCCGAATTCCCCGAGCAGTTCCTGGCGGCGCCGGATGCCGGTGAATGAGGACAGTCCCCCGGCGATCGCCGCGGCCGGCACTTCGAGGTGGGCGGCCGCGGCCGCGGCTCCCAGGGCGTTGCGGAGATTGTGCTCGCCGCACAGGCCGATCTCGAAGCGGCCGAAAACGCGCTCTCCGTCCAGTATCGAGAACTGCTGCCTGCCTCGACCCTGCACTACCTCGGAGGCGCGCCACCGGCAGGCGCTTCCCATGCCGAAGGTCTGCACCGGGGCCGGGGCCTGCGGCAGCAGCCGCGCGATCACCGGGTCGTCCCCGTTGGCAAGGATCAGGCCGTTGCCCGGCACGGTGTTGAGGAGGTAGCGGAAGGCCCGTTCGATCTCGTCGAGACTCGCGTACAGGTCTGCGTGGTCGTACTCGATATTGTTGACGAGAAGAAGCTCGGGGCGGTAGAAGAAGAACTTGGGGAACTTGGCGAAGAAGGCGCTGTCGTACTCGTCCCCCTCGATGACGAAGCAGCTTCCCGAACCCAGCCGGTACGGACGCGGGAAGTCGCGCGGAATCCCGGCGACCAGGAAGGAGGGGTCGAGACCGGCGGCGGCGAGCAGATGGGCGGCCATCGCCGTGGTCGTGGTCTTGCCGTGCGTGCCGGTGACGACGACGGGCCGCTTGGAAACCAGGAAGGCGTCCCGCAACAGTTCGGGCAGGCTAGTGTAGGGGATGCGGCGGTCGAGGGTGGCCTCGACCTCGGGATTGCCGCGCGACACCGCGTTTCCCACCACCACCAGGTCGGGAGCCGGATACAGTCTGGCCGCGTCGAACCCCTCGTACACGCCGACGCGGGCCTGCTCGAGGAAATCGCTCATCGGCGGATAGGTATGGGCGTCCGAGCCGGTCACCCGGCAGCCGCGCTCGGCGAGCATGGCGGCCAGCGATCCCATTGCGGTGCCGCAGACCGCGATCAGGTGAACGTGTGCGCCGGGACGGGGTTGCTTCTTGACGGGTCCCATGCCGAAACCGACACTTTCAGACAGCTGTTTCCACCAAGGAGACCGAAACGATGGAAAGCTTGATAGTTCCGGGACTGATTGTCATTGTCGGCGTTTTGATGGGGATTTCCTGGAACAGCCTTGGAAAGCGCATTGATGACGGAAACGAGGCTCAAGCGAAGAGCATCGACAAGGTAGACTCGAAAATCGACCGCATCCAATCCGACATAAAAGAGCTGCACGGCGAGGTGCAGTTTATCAAGGGCCGGCCGGATCCCTACGAAAGTCATGCGGAATAGCTTGCATCCTTCCCCGAAGTCAAAGCCCCGGATTTCACCTTGAATCCGGGGCTTTTCTGTGCGGCAGATTAAGGCTGAGGGCAGCAACCAAGGGAAGGCGGCGGGGAGGCCGGGGGAGCGGCCGGAGCGGCTACAGGAGAGCGGGCGGATTGCCCCTGAACCGGCTGTAAGTTTTGATTAACATCGCCGGAGCCTGTTTCCCCGCTTGGTCTGTTATCGAGCAGCGAATTGCCAGCCACTCCAAGCCGTTGGGTTGGGGCATTCCAGGTCTTCAAAACGGACGGCGACAATCTACCCTGAGCGCAGCAGGCGTCACTGGCAACCGCCAATATTGCCGCATCCCGTAAACTCTGACAGGCCGTCGTCAGCCGCCAGAGTAGCCAGAGCGTCCACTCCCGCCCATTGCAGCCCCTCCACTTGCCCCCGGCCCCTGTTCCGACCCTTGCGGCGAATCCCGGCAATCGTTCTTTCTGTGAGGGGACCAATCGGGCAAGGATCGCCAGTCAGTCGAGACCGGAACTTCACGGCGTTACGTTAATGGTAGTGTTCAGGGTTCCGGGGGCTATTCCGGCCCGAAACCTCCCCTCCAGAAAATGCGCAAGACTGAAATCGGTACTCTGTCCCACCTCGTTTTCGAGTTCCCGAAGGGCTCGCTCGTAGTTTTTCCGGGTGCCGGGGGACAATCCCTCTTCGACGAGATCGCGGACCCCGGGGGAGACTTCGGGATTAGCGGCGACAAGGTCTTTCATAAGTTTTCTCTTCAGAGAGTATCAAACTTTAGTTTATTTCCGAGATACTATATAGTTTGTGGTATCTATTAAATACCCTGTTTTCAGAGGGAAACCACTAAAGAGAAATATAAAATTATGGATTTACGCAAGTGCGGAATAGCCGGCGGTGGGGCGGAAACCCGGCGCCTAAACCGGAAAAGTCGGTAGATGAGCCCGGAAGAGGCCTGCAGGGCGCCGGAAATCTCGGTGGTGATCCCGGTGTACAACGAGCGCGAGAGCCTGCCGGCGCTGTGCGAAAAACTGAACGCGGCCCTCGACCGCATTGCGCGGGCGTCGGAGATCGTCTTCGTCGACGACGGCAGCAGCGACGGCTCGTTCGACGTCATCGGGGAGCTCAGCGGCCGTTACCCGCGCATCCGCGCCCTCGGCTTCCGGCGCAACTACCGCAAGGCCGCGGCCCTGGCGGCCGGCTTCAAGGCCGCCAGGGGGGACGTCATCGTCACCATGGACGCAGATCTCCAGGACGACCCCGAGGAGATCGAGAACCTTCTGGCCGCCCTCGACGGCGACAAGGACCTCGTCACCGGCTGGAAGCAGAAGCGCCTCGACCCCCTGAGCAAAACCCTGCCATCGCGGCTGTTCAACCTCGTGACCTCGGTGGTCGCCGGCATCAGGCTGCACGATTTCAACTGCGGCCTGAAGGCCTACCGCCGCGAGGTGGCCGAGGATTCCCTCCCCTATCTGTACGGCGAGCTCTACCGCTACCTGCCCGCCATCGCCCACTGGAGCGGCTACCGGGTCGGCGAAATCCCGGTGCGCCATCACCGCCGCATGTACGGGGAGTCGAAGTTCGGAAGCAGGCGGCTGCTCAACGGCTTCCTCGATCTGCTCTCGATCACCTTCGTGGTCCGCTTCATGACCACGCCGATGCACGTGTTCGGAAGCCTCGGCCTCGCGGCCACCGCAGCTGGCGCCCTGATCGGCTGCTACATCACCTACCTGTGGGCGGAGACCGGCACCATCCAGCACCGGCTGCCGCTGCTGCTTTTCGGGGTCCTGCTGATCATCGTCGGGGTGCAGCTGTTCTCGACCGGGCTGCTCGGCGACATGGTGGCGAGCATGCACCAGCGGGGAGGGCGCACGCCGCGGATCAGCCGGCGGCTGAATGGCGGCGCGACCACAGCCGGGGAGGATGCGGAGTGAGCGCCCTGGCAGGCGTTCCCGACGCGGTCCTGGTGGCGGCCGCGGTCGTCCTCCCCGCTGTCTGGGGAGCCCTGGTCGCCTGGGGCTTCACGGCCACCCGGCGGTTCCGCAACCGCCGGCAATTCAAGGCCCCGGAGCTGCCGGCGGAGGACCCGCAGGTCCCGATCTACTACATATAGGATCTCCTCCTCCGCAGGTACTGGGAGCGATTCGGCACTCCTGAATGGGATCAAGCAAGCCATGCCAGAAGGGCAAAGAAATTGATAATGGCTGGAAACAGGAGTATCCCGTTGAGTGCTGAGACCGCCATCCGGGAAGGACAGATCCTGTCCGGCTCGCTGTTCAGCGAGCCTATGCGAGTGGTTACCGTTGGCTCGAATGGTCCCGGAATCTGGGTCGCAGGACTCGTCGGCCAGCAGTCGGAGCAGTTTCGTCAGGTCACCCTTACGGCGGATGACATTGCCGACCTGACCATCGCCGATTCCGCTCTTTCCTTCGACGGCGACGGACGGCTTCTGCGTCTCGGCCTTCAGGCCTACGCGCTCGGCATCGCCTACGAATTCGACCCTTATTTCGGGTTGTCCATTTCGCGGGTGGACCCCCTGCCGCACCAGCTCGAAGCCGTCTACGATCACTTCCTCAAATTGCCAAGCGTGCGCTTCCTGCTCGCCGACGACGCAGGAGCAGGCAAGACCATCATGGCCGGTCTCCTGATTCGCGAACTCAAGCTTCGTGGCCTTATCGAACGGGTTCTCGTCGTCTGCCCCGCGAACCTGACGTTCCAATGGCAGCGCGAGCTCAAGGAGAAGTTCGAGGAGAAGTTCCTGGTGCTGAAAGGCAGCGACATCCGCGATCAGTTCGGCGTCAACCAGTGGATGGAGCAGAAGCAGATCATCACCTCCCTCGACCTCGCCAAGCGCACCGAGATCCTTCCCGGACTGGCTCAGGTGCGTTGGGATCTGGTGATCGTCGACGAGGCGCACCGCATGTCGGCGCGCGACGAGACGCACAAGAGCCAGCGGTACCGGCTGGGGGAACTGCTGCGCGACAGCGCCGAAAACGTGCTGCTGCTGACCGCCACTCCGCACAAGGGGGACCCACAGAATTTCAGCCTCTTCCTGCAGCTTCTCGACCGGGACGCCTACGCCGACGTAAGCTCGATCCGCGATGCCATGGACAAGAGGCGCGCCCCCTTCTACCTGCGGCGCACCAAGGAGGCGATGGTCTATTTCCCGGAGCGCCATGAGGACGGAACCTGGATTGCCAAGCCGGTCTTCACCAAGCGCATCCCACGTACCGCCGACTTCGCCATCGATGGCCCCGAGTTCGACCTGTACCAGGCAGTCACCCGCTTCGTAAAGCGGCAATGCACCCGAGCCGCGGCCCAAGATGACGACCCGCGGGCGCGAGCCGTCGGTTTCCTGATGTCCCTGTACCAGAGGCGTCTCGCCTCCAGCACCTACGCCATGCGTCGTTCGCTGGAGAACCGGGCAAAGCGCCTGGAGGAGGGCCTAAGCCGGGCCCAGGAAGTGGTTCGAACCGCGCCCCCTGATCTTCCCGGTCTGGAAGAGCTCGAGGAGTTCGAGGACGCGGAGCGCGAGCGCCTGGAAAGGATGCTGGAAGCGATCACCCTGGCCGGCAACGCCGGGCAGGTGCGGGAAGAGATCGCCGAGCTGCTGGAGCTTGCCGGGGAGGCGAAAGCAGTCGAAGGCCCGGGCAGCCAGGCGAAGCTCCGACATCTTCGGCGGATCATGCAGGAGGAGGGGTTCTTCGACCGGCCCGACCAGCGGCTGCTGCTGTTCACCGAGTTCAAGGACACCCTCGACCACCTGATGGAACAGCTGAAAGCCTGGGGCTTCCGCGTCGGCTGCATCCACGGGGCCATGAAACCCGGCTCCCGCGACGAACCGGGAACCCGGCTCTACACCGAGCAGCAGTTCCGCGAAGGGGAGATACAGGTCCTGGTCGCTACCGAGGCGGCCGGAGAAGGAATCAACCTCCAGTGCTGCCACATTCTCTTCAACTACGACATCCCCTGGAACCCGAACCGCCTCGAACAGCGGATGGGGCGCATCCACCGGTACGGACAGCGGCTAGACTGCCTGATCTTCAATTTCGTCGCCACCAACACCATCGAGGGACGGGTCCTGCAGCGGCTGTTGGACAAGCTCCAGGAGATCCGCGACGCCCTCGATGACGACGCGGTATTCAACGTCGTGGGCGAGATCCTGCCGTCCGCGCACGTGGAGCGCGTGCTGCGCGACTTCTACGCCGGCAGGCTTGGGGAGGAAGACTTCGAAGACCGGCTCCTGAGGGACGTGGACGAGGGTCATTTCCGGAATATCTGCCAGACGGCGCTGGAGGGATTGGCCGCCAAGAAGCTCAATCTCGACATGCTCATCGAGCGCCGCGCCCGGGCCCAGGAAAGGCGCCTGGTTCCCGAGACCATCGCGCGGTTCATCAAGGAATGCGCGCAGTTTTCGGGCTTGGTCCTGAAACCGGTGAGAAACCTGGCGCATACGTTCGACCCGGCTCGCGTGCCGCCCGGGTTGAAAAAATACGAGCGCATGCCGGACTGGAAGCTCCCGGAGCTTGCGGTTCGCTATCCGCGCCTTTCGACGGACCGGGACACCGCGGAGGAGCACCACCTCGAATGGGTGACCCCCGGACATCCGCTGTTCGAAGCCCTGCGCCGCCACAGCCTCGATCTCGGCCGAGACGCCTGTGCCCGTGGGGCATGCTTCCGTTCACTAGCCCACGAAACTCCCGCCCGCCTCGACTTCTACAGAGCGAAGGTCGTCGACGGTCTCGGACAGATCATCCACGAACGGCTGTTCACCGTGGAGCTGACGGATGGGGCCTCACCCTGTCTTCGCGAGCCGGATATCCTCGGCAACCTGACTCCCACCGCGGCGCCGGATTTCCTGCCGGCTGCGTCCTCGCTTCCGGAAGCTACCGCCTGGCTGAACGAACAAGCCCTGATCCCGTTCATCGACGAGGTGCGCAACGAGCGGTTTGCCGAGGTCGACCGCATTGCCGAGCACGTCGAAATGTCGCTGAAGGAGGTGCTGCAACGGGCGGACGACGAGATCGGCCGGGCTGATGAAGAGGTGGACGAGGGAGTAACCGGGGCCGAAGGGCGTCTGGCGCAGGCCGAGAACCGCCATGCGGAGGTGCGGGAGCGTCGCGAGCGACGGCGCGAGGAGCTCAAGCGGCAGCGAGCCGTGACCCTTCAGGGAGTAGAGCGGCTCGCCAGCGCCCTCGTTCTTCCCCATCCCGAAAGCGACACCCTGGACGTCCGGGGCCTGCGTCCGCATCCCGAAACCGAAATGACGGCGATGCAGGTGGTCATGGAACACGAGACCGCGAAGGGACGCCAGGTAGTGGACGTCCATGAGAAGGACCTCGGGTACGACCTGACCAGCCTCGATCTACAGTCCGGGGAGCTGCGCCTCATCGAGGTGAAGGGTCTCGCCGGCGCCGCCGGAAGTATCCTGCTGACGCCGAACGAGCGCCGCGTCGCGGAGGACCGGCGCGACTGTTACTGGCTCTACGTGGTGACCAACTGCGCCAGCGCACCTGAGCTTCAGAAGCCGATAGGTGATCCAGCGCGCTTCCCTTGGCGGGAGTTTACCAAGGTGGAACACTACTACCTGAGCGTGAATGCCCTGAAGCAGCCGATGGAGGTTCGGGACAAATCCAAAGTGAGATGAAGCGATGAGTGACCTGAAGATCCGGAGACTGCGCCTGCGCAATTGGAAAAACTTCGCCGACATCGAGGTCGCCCTAGAGGACCGCGTGTTTCTCGTAGGGCCCAACGCATCGGGTAAATCCAACTTCCTCGACGTCTTCCGGTTTCTGGGTGATCTCGCATCTACAGGTGGCGGCTTTCAGGAGGCGGTCCGACGGCGCGGTGGGGTCAGTGCCATCCGGTGCCTGGCCGCCCGCCGGAATCCGGACATCGAAGTCCATGTCGAATTGCAGGAAGGAACCGAAGGGGCTCGGTGGAGGTATGAGCTCGCCTTTTCCCAGGACAATCAGCGCCGGCCGTTGCTCCACATGGAGCGTGTGCTGCAGGATGAAAAAAAGCTGGTCGACCGCCCCGACAGTGACGACGAGGATGATCGGGTGCGGTTGAGGCAAACCCACCTCGAGCAGGTAAACGTCAACAAGCCATTTCGCTCCCTGGCAGAGTTCTTCACATCCATCCGCTACCTGCACCTTGTCCCACAGCTTGTGCGCGAACCGGATCGTTCTGTCGGGCGAACCAACGATCCTTTCGGGGGGGATTTCCTCGAACAGGTAACAAAAACCCAGGAGCGGACCCGCAATGCCCGGCTGAGGCGCATACAGAAAGCCCTCAGGATCGCCGTTCCGCAGCTCGAAGAAATCGATCTGTGGCGCGATGCACGCGGCACACCTCACCTGCGGGGTAAATACCAACACTGGCGCCCACAGGGGGCCTGGCAGACGGAAGAGCAATTCTCCGACGGGACGTTGCGGCTCATGGGGCTCCTCTGGTCGACCATGGAAAAGGATGGGCCCCTGCTCCTCGAAGAGCCTGAACTCTCGCTCCATCCGGAAATCGTCCGGGCGTTGCCGCAGATGCTGGCCCGGGTTCAGAGGAAAACCGGGAGACAGATCTTCCTGAGCACCCACTCACCCGACTTGTTGAAGGACGAGGGAATCGGGCTCGACGAGACGCTGCTGATCATTCCCAAAACAGAAGGCGCCGATGTATTGCCGGCTGCATCCTTCCAGGAACTCCGCGATCTGCTGGAGGGCGGTCTCCCGCTTGCCGATGCCGTAATGCCGAAAACCCGCCCGGAATACCGCGGTGACTAAGGCGGCGGAGATGTACCAAGCGTCGCGACAGTTACAATACCCCCTGAATCCGGTGCCGGGCGCCGGCATCGACACCCTCGACCTGGGCCGCCTGCGGGACTACTTCGTTAGCGTCTTGGGTGGCGATGTTCCAGGAGATAACCAGGTCGAGGAGTGGGTCTTGAACCTGAGACTGGCCGCGATCTCCCCGGAGTGGACGGCCGTAACCATGGACGGGATGCTGCTGTTCGGGAAGAATCCCAAGCGGTTCCTTCCTCAATCAGGCATCCGGGCCATCTGCTATTCCGGCGAGAACCCGAATACTATCCTTGCCGATGAGGACTTGAGAGGACCTCTGGTTCCACTGCGCGCTCGAGACGGTTCCCTGATTGAGTCAGGGCTGGTCGATCAGGCTTGGGATTTCGTGCGGCGAAATACGACGACGGCGGGCTTGGAAGGCGCCGGGAAAACCGATGTCCTGGAATATCCCGAGAGCGTGATCAGGGAAGCCGTGGGGAACGCCCTCGTCCACCGCGACTACGGCATCGCAGGTGCGGAGGTTATGTTGGCCATCTTCACGAATCGCCTGGAAATCGTAAGTCCCGGGAACCTGCCCCATATGCTGACCCCTGAGAAAATTGCCTCCGGCGCGCGCTACGCGCGCAACCAGACGCTGGTAAACGTGATGCGCGATTATGGATACGTCGATCCCAGCGGCATGGGCGTGCGGAAAAAGATTATTCCCGGAATGCTCGCCCACAACGGGACCGAGCCCGATCTGATCGAGGAGGAGAACGGATTCACGGTTCGACTGTGGAAGGAGGGGGACTGGGTTGAGGAAATCGCCTGAGCGCTTTCTGCGCGATGACCTATGGGTGAGGTCATCGCTACTGGAGACCTAGCGGTAGGAGACGGAAACTTTGATCGTCAACCAACAGCATATCAAAGATCGGACTGATGCAGCATCTGCTTACACGCGGAATCCCTGCGAGGCGTAATTAATGCCTACTCTCCTTCACGTCTCTGACCTACACCGAACGTCGGGGCCTCGTTTAAGCAACAATGAGCTTCTCGCGGCAATCGCGAGCGACGCATGGCGGTGGAACAGAGAAGGGATCCCGAGTCCAGACCTAGTCGTGGTGAGCGGTGACCTAGTTCAAGGCGCATGTATCGACACTCCCAATGCCGACTCCGAGATCGCAGCCCAATACTCTGAGACCTCCGATTTCTTACAGCGGCTGGCAGCCGAGTTTGTCGATGCCGATCTGTCGCGCGTCGTAATCATCCCTGGAAACCACGATGTTCACTGGGGCCGCGCCCGAAACGCGATGAAACCTCTCGCAACGGGTCCAGACGGGATCGCAAGGAAGGCCTTTGAGGCCAATTCAAGGGTGCGCTGGAACTGGAAGGAGCAGAAAGCCTACGAGATCCGCGACAGCGATCTGTATGAATCTCGCCTCAAACACTTCCGACGATTTCGAGCAGACTTCTATGCAGGGTTAGATCCAAGTCCATTGTCGCATAGTGGTAGTGACCTCGTTTTTTTCGAGTATCCGTCTCTCGGTCTCGTTATTGTGGGATTCGCCTCTTGGCACGGGAATGACTGCTTTTGCCACGTGGGGGAGATCGACTCAGCATCACTATCCTCATCGCGGGAACTACTTGTGGGCTCGAATGCCCCGATTGCCGTTGCCGTTTGGCACCACAGCGTTGTCGGCGGACCACGAGTAAACGATTATATGGACCAACGTGTCATCCACAAACTTATCGATTTCGGATTCAGCGTCGGACTGCACGGACATCAGCATTATCCTGGTGCAGCACCCTTTGAACTCCGTCTGCCGAACCTGACCTCGATGGCAGTCGTAGGTGCGGGATCCATTGCAGTGGGCGACCGTGAACTCCCCACGGGAGAGCGACGCCAATTCAACATCGTCGTCATCGATCCAAACAGCGACTCAGTCACCGTTCATGTACGAGCGATGTCATCAGGGGGCGTCTTCACCGGCGCCCATCGGGACGACTTCGGCGGTAAGACCTTCATCAAGCTAAACCTCCCACTTTCGCCTTCACGTCCTAAACCACCTACCCCCACTCAACGACTCGATGACGCGATGACGGCGGTAGCCACCGAACAATACGAGAGAGCATTGGAACTTCTCGCTGAGATTAACACGTCCCATTCACATGAAAAACGCCAGATCAAGATCAGGGCCTTGGAGGGTTTGGGACGGCAGGAGGAATTGATCAAACTTCTCGACCCACCCCAAAGCGTCGACGAGGTTGTTAAGGTCACCTCGCTGCTCTTGGACGCTCGTCGATTCGACCAAGCTGCGGTACGCCTTAATGCTGCGTCGGCAATCGTTGACCGTGCTCTGTTTGAAGAGTTGACTGCCACAATTACCGCTAGAAAGATGATCTCATGAATTCAACTGAGAAGAGAATCGCCTTCAAGGTCGAATTCTCCCGGATTCTTGAATTGCTTGCCGATCAGATTTACCAGTCGCCACTGGCTCTCCTTCGAGAGAACACGCAGAACGCATTCGATGCAATCCGCATGAGAGAGGCGCATGGCGATGAGTTTGAATCTAGGATCGGAGTAACCGTCGATGATGAACAGATCATCGTGTCTGATAACGGCATCGGGATGACCCCAAAAGAAATCGAAACTAACTTTTGGTATGCGGGGAAGAGCGGCAAGAACACCGACGCTGCTCGGGCGGCTGGGGTGGTGGGCACGTTCGGGATCGGGGCGATGGCAAACTTCGGCGTCGCCGATGAACTTTTGGTTGAGAGTGAGTCGGCGGTAACAGGCGAACGTACGTTGTCGTCGGTGCTGAAGTCAGAACTTTCAACGGAAACACAGAGTATCTCGGTCAAACCAATCCCCCAAAAGGGCGAACCAGGTACCATAGTGCGAGCTCACTTTTCCCGCACAAGTGGGGTATCCGTTCAGGAAGCGCGTGCGTATTTGCACGAGTTCGTCGAGTTCGTTGACATTCCGGTCTTTTTCAACGGCGATATGATCAGTGGTGCTAGCCATAGGACCGCGCTTCCTTCCGGACGGCACGCCTGGGCTGAACACCGCCAAGGAATATCGCTTGCAGGAATCGTTTCCGGTGACCTGGAGCTTCTTGGGATGGCTTCGGGCGAACTCCGCATCGTTCTAAAGAAGGTCCGGTCGGCGACTGGGCACGGAAAGCCCGGTACAATCGTCTTGCTGCAAGCCCGCAATGCTATCCGCACACTTCGTTCTGGATTCGGTCTTTCGACAGTCGCAATGCAGTCTGGGTACCAGTGGGGCGGGGTGGTTGATCTCTCGATCCTGAAGCCCACAGCAGGCCGTGAAGCCCTGGACGCTTCTTCAAATCAACTTCTACAGCAAATTATTTGGGCACTAGACAACCTGATTTCTCCACTTGCTGCCAAGCATGACGAATCCTTCGCAAACGATGGTTTTCTCCAATGGATTACCGCAACAGGACAGTTCGCACTCTGCGGCAAGCTGGAGGTAGTACCCAGACCTTCCGGAAAACTCGAAGTACTCTCTTCGCTAGTAAAACGCAGTGGTGTTCGGTACTACAGTGGGCATGATGAATCGGTAATCCAGACATACGCTAGCGAGGATGAACCTCTTATTGTGCTTTCCCGACGGGGACCTCGGCGCAACTGCGAGTTTGGCTACCTAACTACGCAAGGAGTCAAAGAGGTCGATATTACCCCTCGGGTGAAGCAGGAGCTCCCGATGTCGAGTCAGAGTTTCGCTCACTCGGCTCTCGCGACTCGTGTGGCCCTGATCCTTGAAGAGGACTACTTCCTTGGAGTCGACATCCGTTTCGGGACCATCTCTGGCGGGCTACCGCTTCTCATAACTGATACCAAAGTGCCAGTGATAATCTACCTCGACCCCGATTCTTCAAGCGTCGCTCCATTGCTCGTTCTTTATCGCGATGACTACAACGCGTTTGCCCCCTTCGTAAAGGACTTCGTTCGATCTGTGGTCTTTCCAAGAATTGCGAAGCTCGTACCTAGCAGGACACGAGAAGGGGCCGAGGCATTCTTGATGCATCTTCGTTCTAACAGAGAACTGTTTGAATATGAGCTCGATGACAAAGCCGATCTCGACGAGATTTTCGAGGAATTGCGTGCCGGACGACTAACGAATGTCGAAGCGGCACGACGGCTGATCGATAGGGATCGTTCAGTCCTTGATGTGAGCGGTGCGAGCACGGAACCACTTTCTTCGGTTGTCAGTGAGATTAGAGAAGAGACTACTGAAGAAGACCTTCAAGACCTCTTTGATGCTAGACCCGGAATTGACCGTCGGGAGAAGGAGACGAGCGCGCGTATTCTAACGGGCGAGAAACCGGTCAACGGATATACCTGCTTTCTCTCGTTAAGTGACCGAGTTCAACGCGAAAAGGGTGACTTCTTTCTTCAGCCGCATTCAACGGAAGTGGTCTGGGGTGGCCGAAAAGTCATTTTCATATTCCAGCATCACTCAAGACGCTTCGGCCTTTACTACGACATCCTTTGTCCTGGACTTGTTGGTTCTGCGTCCGGAGGTGGGCCTAGGATCACCTCGACTATTCTCGCGAAAGATCGAACCTTCATTCCGGTCCCGAATGAAATCGCGAACGACTTCCAGCCGGAAGCCAGCGAGCGGAAGCGGTTGGAGATCCGGTGCGACATCCTCTACTTGGGAGAACATGACCATGTCGCCTCGTAGATATGCACGGCACGAGAAAGAAAAATCAGTCGCATTGAGGAACTGGATCCCTTGGAGTTCCAAGGACTACACTTCGGAATACGAGCGGGGATACCGGGAACCCATCGAGATTCTCAAAGCGCTCGTCCAATGGGCCGAGGAACGCATACTATGATCCCCAGAGAATGCAAGCGTCTCGCCGAAGTTGATTTTCCAATTGCCGAGGTTTCCAAGCACGCGGCGAGGGAGAAGTCGATTCGGCACGGGCATCCGAGCACGCTGCACCTGTGGTGGGCGCGGCGGCCGTTGGCTTCGTCGCGGGCGGTGTTGATGGCGCTGTTGCTGCCGGATCCTTGCGATCCGGAATGCCCGGAGGGATTCAAGCGGCAGGCACGGGAGATCCTGCGGGAAGTGCGCCAGCCGCCGGTTGATGACGCAGACCTGCGCAAGGCGTTGCTCTGGTTCATCGCCAACTTCGCTAACTGGGACATGTCGGCGCATCCGGTCTATCTGCGGGTGGGGCGCAACCTGGTGAAGGCGGCCCATGGCGAAGAACCGCCCCTCGTGGTGGACCCGTTTGCGGGCGGGGGCTCGATTCCGCTGGAGGCGTTGCGGCTGGGCTGCGAGGCGTTCGCCAGCGACCTGAATCCGGTGGCGTGCCTGATTCTCAAAGTGATGCTGGAGGACATTCCGCGGCACGGGTCGGGGCTGGCTGAGGAGTTGCGCCGGGTCGGCGACGAGATCAAGCGGCAGGCGGAGCAGGAGTTGGCGGATCTGTATCCCAAGGACCCGGACGGGGCGACGCCGATTGCCTATTTGTGGGCGCGCACGGTGCGCTGCGAAGCGCCCAACTGCGGCGCGGAGATTCCGCTGATGCGTTCGTTCTGGCTGTGCAAGAAGGCCAAGCGCAAGCGGGCGTTGCGGCATCGAGTCGAGCGCAGCGAGGTAGAGCCACCGGGCGTCGAGTTTGAGGTATTCGAGCCGCAGGTGGAAAAAGAGGTGTACGGCGGCACGGTGACGCGAGCGCGGGCGACCTGTCTGTGCTGCGGCGCGGTGCTGCCGCCGGAGCGGGTGCGGGCGCAGCTTGCGGCCGAGCGCGGCGGCGCGGATGTGATTTTCGATGCGGAGGGGCGGCGGACGGGCGGGGCGCGGATGACCGCGGTGGTGACGCTCAAGCCTGGGAGGGCGGGGCGGCACTATCGGCTGCCGAGGGACGCGGACTACGAGGCGGTGCGAAAGGCTCAGGAGCGAGTGGCGCTGGTCTTGGATGAATGGGAGCGGGGCGGGAAACAGGGGCTTTGCCCGGTGCCGGATGAGCCGTTGCCCCTGATGAGCGGCACTTTCAATGTACCGCTGTACGGTATGAACACATGGGGCGACTTGTTCACAGCACGGCAGAAGGTGGCACTATTGGAGCTAGGCGCGCTGACACGAAGCAAGGGAAGTACCAACGTGCCACTTCGGGACCTTCTCGCAATAGCTTTGGACCGATCCACCGACTACTGGTCAGCTCTGTGCTCTTGGCATTTGACAGGCGAGAAAGTAAATCACACCTACGGCAGGCAAGCACTGCCCATGATCTGGGATTACACGGAGGTGAATCCGTGGTGTGATTCTTCCGGCAATTACGTAGCCGCCGTCGAGTGGGGCGCAAAGACAGTCGAGTGTCTACAACTGCAAGGCGCTCTTGCTACAACCGGTCAGACCCAATCAGCCGACGCTACCGACCATCCGCTCCCCGACCAGACCGCCGGGGTCTGGTTCACCGATCCGCCCTACTACTTTGCGGTACCCTACGCCGACCTCTCTGACTTCTTCTATGTCTGGCTGAAACGAACCCTTCCTAAACATTTGCTGCTGCTCAATTCTCGCTTTCCAGAGAACTCGCTGACACCCAAAGGACCAGAGCTATGCGAGATGGCGCATTGGGATCGTGATCGCTACGGTCACAAAGACAAGCAGTTCTTCGAGGATGGCATGGCGAAAGCCTTCACCGAGGGCCGCCGCATTCTAAGCGAAGACGGCGTCGGCTCAGTGGTCTTCGCTCACAAAACCACCGAGGGCTGGGAGGCACTGCTTTCGGGCATGATTCGCGGCGGCTGGACCATCACCGGCTCCTGGCCAATCGCTACCGAAATGGCGTCGCGCCTGCGCGCCCGCGATTCCGCTGCACTCACCACCAGCGTCCACCTCATCTGCCGCCCACGTCCCGAAGACGCCCCCATCGGCGACTGGGCCGATGTCCTGCGCGAACTGCCGATCCGCGTCGCTGACTGGATCGAGCGCTTGCAGACCGAAGGCATCCGAGGCGCCGATCTGGTCTTCGCCTGCATCGGCCCCGCACTCGAAATCTTCAGCCGCTACCGCGCCGTCGAAACTGCCGAGGGCCATACGGTCGGCCTCCCCGAGTACCTGGAGAAGGTCTGGGAAGTGGTCGGCCGTGCGGCGCTGCAACAGGTGCTCGGAACCGCGGAGGCACAAGCGCGCAACGGCCTGTCCGGCGCCCTGGAAGAGGACGCCCGCCTGACTGCGCTCTTCCTGTGGACGCTCCAGAGCACAACCCCTGTTGCAGATAATCAGGAACAAGACGAGGAGGCAGACGAAGAAGCCGTCGCCAAGGTAGCATCAGCCGGGTTTTCTCTCCCCTTCGACGTGGTGCGCCGCTTCGCCCAGCCCATGGGCATCGACCTCGACTCCTGGACCGACCGCATTATCGGCCAGGAAAAGGGCGTCGTGCGCCTGCTGCCGGTTTCGGAACGTGCCAGGAAGCTCTTCGGTGAAGAGGGGGCTGCGTCCGGCGCCACGAGGCTGGAGGAGTCCGCTGGTCGCAGGGAGCCGCTACAGCAGGAGCTATTCTCCGACCGGGCGGAAGACGCGGCTCTTTTGGTGAGGGAGAGGAGGCCCGAATACGGAGCCGGGGAGGAAGGGTCCGGCGACACCACCCTCGACCGCATTCACCAGGCCATGCTGCTCCAGTCCAGCGGCCACGCAAACGCCCTGCGGTCGCTGATCGGCGGCGAGCAGGAGCGCGGCCCCGGCTTCCTGCGGCTCGCCAACGCGCTTTCCGCCCTCTACCCGCGCGGCTGCGAAGAGAAGCGGCTCCTCGACGCCATGCTGCTGGCGGTGCCGCGGTAACCGTGATCAGACGCGTAGAAATCAGGAACTTCAAGCGGTTCCGCGACCAGGCGTTCGAGTTGGCGGACTCGGTCGTCCTCGCCGGGCCGAACAACGCCGGGAAATCCACGTTGCTCCAGGCGATTGTACTCTGGAAGTTCGTGCTCGATCGATGGGTTGCCCAACGCGAAGGCGGAAGGGCGGTAGAGCGTTCAGGTGTCGCCATCCCGCGCCCCGACATCACCGCGGTCCCGCTAAGGGAGATGAATCTCCTTTGGGAGGACCGGAAGGTCACAGGTCCCCGCGGCATGTCCGGGACGCGGCGGCTGATCGAGATCGTCGTAGAAGGACAAGCGGACGAGGAGACCTGGACGTGCGGAATCGAGCTTCAGTATGCCAATCCCGAGCTGGCGTACGCGCGGCCCTTCGACGCAAAGAGCCTGGACCGCGAGTCCTTGCGGAATTTCCCGCCCCAAGAAGCTCGGCAGCTGAACATCGTCCATGTCCCACCGCTTTCGGGAATCGAGCGCGACGAGCCGCGACGCGACCGGGGGATGCAAGATCTGCTCGTCGGCCAGGGACGGCCCGGCGAGATTCTGCGCAATCTCCTGCTGGAGATTGCCGAGAGCGAGAGTGAAGAGGGTTGGCAGTCGCTGGCGCGGCACATCCGGGACCTCTTTCGGATAGAGTTGCTCAAGCCTTCGTACTCGCCGGCCCAGCCGTATATCGTATGCGAGTACCGGGAACCGGGCCGCTCCCGGCCGCTCGACCTTTCCAATGCAGGGAGCGGGACCCTCCAGGTGCTCCTCCTTTTCGGCTTCCTGTACGCAAGGCCCGCCACGGTAATCCTCCTCGACGAGCCGGACGCGCACCAACACGTCATTCTGCAAAAGCAGGTGTACGACTTGGTCCGAAAGGTCGGCCGGGAGCGTGGGGGGCAGGTGATTGCAGCGACGCACTCCGAGGTCGTTCTCGATGCGACCGAGCCGGCGCGGGTGATCGGCCTTTTCGGGGAAGTCCTCCGCGCCTTGGTGAGCGAGACCGAGCGCGACCAGCTACGCGAAGCGCTCAAGCGAGTAACTACCACTGATCTGCTGCTTGCTCGGGAGGCCGGGTCGGTGCTCTACGTCGAGAGCGAGACGGACGAGCGTATACTGAAAGAGTGGGTCGGAATCCTCGAGCATCCTGCGCGACATTTTTTTGATCGTCCCTTTGTCCACTGGCTCGGCGGCAGGAGCCTGCAGGAAGCGAAGGCACATTTTTTTGCCATGCGTTCGGCATTTCCGGGGTTGCGCGGCCTTTGCCTTCTCGATGGAGACAATCGAGACGAGCCGGATGAGGAGACCACCGGAGCTGGGCTCGCTGTGCTGCGCTGGCGCCGATACGAGATCGAGAACTACCTCCTGCAGCCGGAGGCGATCAAGCGATTCGTCGATTTTCCCTTGAGCGAATCTCAAATCGAGGAGGCTTTCTGGGCGCAGGTGCCCCGGGGGACCGATCTCTTCGGGGATCACGTATCGCTCGTACGCGTCAAGGCAAGCACGGAGTTTCTCGTTCCGCTGCTGGAGGATCTCGAAAGGGGCACACCGAAGAAGGATCTGTACCTGTTGGCCGCGGAGATGATGGCGGAGGAGATCCACCCGGAGATTCTCGAAAAACTCGACCGCATCGCGGAGTCGCTCAATCCAACGGAGGAGGAGGCGTAGCGCTGGGGCTTTGGCATGGAATCTCCTTCCGCCCGGACGAGCTGTGTTGCATACCCACCGGCCTGATGTGCCGGTCACCGCGATGGGAGACCATTTCGATGAGTAAAGATGGGAGACCATTTCGATGAGTAAAACAGTCTTAGACCATATCCGTATTCGGGGCTTCCGGTCGTTGGCGAATGTCGAGCTTCTGGAAATCCCCAGGGCGGCGGTACTGATTGGCGCCAACGGCTCGGGCAAGTCCAATTTCATTCGCTTCTTCGAGATGCTGAGCTGGATGGTCGGGGCCCGGCGACTTGCCGAGTTCGTCGAGAGGCAAGGAGGAGCCGACGATCAGTTGTTCGGCGGCAACCGACGTACTCCACGAATAGAGGCGGAAATCACATTACGTACCGATGAGGGCAGTAACGACTATCGGTTCATACTTTCCCACGCTCATCCAGACCGCTTCTTCTTCAGCGAGGAAAGCTTTCGATTCAACCGCAGCGATTTTCCGACGAAAGCACGGTGGCAATACCTGGGAAGTGGGCATCAGGAAGCCGAGATTGTTCAGGCAGCTCAATCCGGGGTATCTCAGGATGTCAATGCTAGAACCGCCAAGGTGATTGTGAATTTGCTCCGAAATTGTGCCGCCTATCAATTCCACGACACCTCGGATACATCGGATTTAAAAAAGGGATGGGAAGCAGACGATAACGGCTACCTGCGCGCTCAAGGCGGCAATCTAGCGGCCGTGCTGTACCGGTTGGAGCAGGAAGACATCAAGCGGTTTGAGTTGATCTGCGAGCATATCGGTCGAGTCTTGCCAGTCTTCGACTGCTTTCAAATCGAGGAGAGATACGAAAAAGTTTTGCTAAGGTGGAAGGCAAAGGGAACGGACAAGACCATTGGCGCCCACCTCACGTCCGATGGCTCCCTCCGCTTTTTCGCCTTGGTGACACTGCTCAATTTGCCCTCGGAGATGTTGCCCGACGTAATCTTGTTAGACGAACCGGAACTGGGCTTGCATCCGGCAGCCATCGCCTTGATTGGGGGCATGGTAAAGGCCCTCGCCGAGGAAAGGCAGATAATTATAGCAACTCAGTCGCCCTTGTTGGTTGATGCCTTTGGCCTCGATGAAATATTCGTGCTAGATCTGCTGGAGGGTTGTACGGAATTCCGAAAACTGAATCCGGTGGACTATCAAGCATGGCTCGACGACAACTTCAAACCTGGAGAACTTTGGCAAAAGAATCTGCTCGGAGGACGCCCGTGATCCGACTGGCCATATCGGTGGAGGGCCGAACCGAAGAGGAATTTGTCAACAACCTTCTTGCCGACCATCTGCGGGCAAGAGGCGTGGAGCCACAACCCATCTTACTCAATGGCAACGTAACGATAGAGCGGCTGGCCTCGGACTTGGCGAAATTGATTTGGAACTTCGACCGCGTGACTTCGTTGGTGGACTTTTACGGCTTTTGTGACAAGAACACTGCAACTCCTGAACAGTTGGAGCAGCTCATACGCAAAACGGTTAACAAAAAGGTGAACCGTTCTTGGAATGAATTGCATGTCATTCCCTACGTCCAACAGTACGAATTCGAGGGCTTGCTGTTTGCTGATGTGAATAACTTTGAAAAGTTGATCGGTGTATCGCATGAGTCCATACAGGCGCTACGGACAATACGCTCCAATTTTCCGACTCCCGAGGACATCAACGACAACATTGACACCGCACCGAGCAAGCGTATCAAGGCAATCATCCCGAGGTATAACAAGCGCGTTGACGGCCCTCTTCTGGCAAAGGAGACAGGCTTGCCGGTGATTCGCGCTGAGTGCCCCCGCTTCAGCGACTGGATGACTCGGTTGGAATCCCTGGGGAACCAGAATTGAACCCACCGCGCAGAGGACGATCAAGGAGATAGTCGGAATGGCCCTCGATCCCTGGTACAAGGTTGTGACCCTTCGCAAGGAAGTGCGCGAGGGCCGCTCGTTCAGCCCGGACGAGTTCGCCATCGCCCTCGAACAGGTGCTCTCCAGAACCGCGCCGGAAGACTACAGCGACCCGGCCCAGTTCTTTTCGCGCACCTGTTTCACCCGGGCTTTGAAGGAGCACGCCGGCATGGTTCTCCGGCGCCTCGCCGGGGAGACCGGGAACACGGCACCGGTCCTGACGCTGATCACCCAGTTCGGCGGCGGCAAGACGCATACCCTTACCGCGCTCTACCACCTTGCACAGGCCGGCGCAGACGCTTCCAGGTACTCCGGGGTGGCCGATCTCCTGAAGGAGGCCGGGATGGCGGAAGCTCCTGCCGCCAGGGTCGGGGTATTCGTCGGCAATGCCTGGGACCCGTCCGAGGGCCGCGAAACGCCCTGGATCGATCTGGCGCGGCAGCTGGCAGGAGATGAGGGGGTCGCCGCTCTGGGATCGGCGGCGGAGACCACACCGCCGGGGACCGAGGCTCTGGTCAAGGTGTGCGCTGCTGCGCAGGCCCCGGTGCTGCTGCTGTTCGACGAGGTGCTCAACTTCGTCAACCGCCACCGAGGCATGGCCGAGAGCTTCCACGCTTTTCTGCAGAACCTGACCGTCGCCGTCACCGGTACCACCCGGGCCGCCGCGGTCATCAGCCTTCCTCGCAGTCAGGTCGAAATGACCGACTGGGACCAGCAGTGGCAGGAACGGATTACCAAGGTGGTCCGACGCGTCGCCCGCGACCTGATCGCCAATGACGAGTCCGAGATCAGCGAGGTGGTCCGCCGCCGGCTCTTCGAGGATCTCGGCAACCCGCGCGTTCGCAGGAAGGTCGGCAAGGCCTACGCGGACTGGTGCTTTGAGCGTACGCCACAACTCCCGGCCGAATGGCTTGCCGTCGACACCGCGGCGACGGAGGCCAAGGCAAGGGAATTCCTCAGGGGCCGGTTCGAGGCCAGCTATCCCTTGCATCCGGCGACCCTGTCGGTGTTCCAGCGCAAGTGGCGCGCCCTTCCCCAGTTTCAGCAGACCCGTGGAGCGCTGGCCATGCTGGCGCAATGGATCTCATGGGCCGCCCGCGAGCAATTCGGAAAGGCGCGAACCGAGCCGCTGATCACCCTGGGATCGGCTCCCCTGGACGTGGCTGAATTCCGTGCGGTGGTCCTTGGACAACTGGGGGAGACGCGGCTCGACGTGGCCGTAGAAGCCGATCTTGCAGGACCGATGGCGCACGCAAAGGCCCTGGATGCGGACGCAACCGGGGCTCTTCGCGACATCCATCGCCGGGTGGGCACGACCATTCTGTTCGAGTCCTCCGGGGGGCAGGTGGACAAGGAGGCTCATCTGCCGGAACTGCGCTTTGCCCTCGGCGAGCCCGAGGTCGATACAACCACCATCGACAACGCCGCCGCAGCCCTGGAGAAATCGGGGTTCTTCATTCGCAGGGTCGGGACAGACGGCTACCGCATCCACCATCAGGCGACGTTGAAGAAGGTCGTCAGCGATCGGCGGGCCTCCCTCGATGAAGAGACGGAGATCAAGCCCGGCATTCGCAAGCTCATCGAAGGGGAGTTCAAACGCGGCGCAGCCATACCCGTGGCTTTCTTCCCGGAGGACAGCGCCGCGGTCCAGGATTCTCCACGCCTTGCGGTGATCGTCCTCGACCCCGAGGCGGAGTGGAGGGATGGCGACCAGGTGGCCGAGCGGATTGGCGATTGGACGAAGGAGCGGGGCAACTCTCCACGGCTCTACCCGGGCTCGCTGGTCTGGTGCGCCAGAAAACCCGGGCGGGAGCTCCGAGAGAAGGTCGAGCTGTGGCTCGCCTGGCAGCGGGTTGAACGGGAGGTGGCCGAAGGAGTCCTCGGCACCGAATACGACCGCGCCGATCGCTCGGAGGTCCATGCCCGGGTCCGTGACGCGGAGGAAGCGGCCAGGGAAGAGGTATGGGCCGGGTACCGCTTCGTCGCCCTCGCGGATGCCCAGGAGAGACACGGGCTCAAGATCGTCGACCTGGGAGCCGGCCATGCCAGCGCCGGGGAGACGCTCTGCGGGCGGATCATCAGCGCCTTGAAGGCCGAAGCCCTGCTCAACGAGAATGTGGGGGCCGGTTATATCGACCGAAACTGGCCGCCGGCTTTCAAAGAGACCGGGGCTTGGCCCCTCACAAGCTTGCGACAAAGCTTTCTCGACAGCTCGTTGACGAGGTTGGTAGACCCGGACGCGACCCTTCGGCGACAGATCGTCGAGTTCGTGTCGAAGGGGGATTTCGGTCTGGCTTCAGGTAGCAAGGAGAACGGCGGTTTCGAACGGCTGTGGTACGCCGAGGAGGTAGGCCCGGAAGAAGCGGCGTTTGAACCAAGTGTTTTTCTGCTGACCAGGGAAAAAGCCAGGCAACTCAAAACGTCACCCGGGGACCTGGCACAACAGGCGGAACCGACTTCAGTCCCGGGAACGGAACCTCCTCAGGAACAGCCTGAACCGGAAACTGGTCCCGCGCCGGGTCCGGAAAATCGGAAAACGTCGCTCAGGCTGGCCGGGACCGTGCCCTCGGAAGTCTGGAACCTCCTGGGACGCAGACTCCTGCCCAAGCTGCGGTCCGGGGACGACCTCAGTGTAGGTATAGACTTTTCGGTCAGCGTCGGCTCGCAGTTTGCCCAGAACATGGAGACGGAGCTGCGGCAGATTCTCGACGATCTCGAGCTGGGCGACCGGGTCCGGGTCGAGCGGTCGTAGTATGGTTTCGAGGCAATGCCTGCCTGTGCCAGTCTCGTGGTGCGCGGCCTCCAGCAGTTCCGCCAGCTCGCCCCCCGGGGAGGATGCGGAGTGAGCGCCCTGGCAGGGGTTCCGGACGCGGTTCTGGTGGCGGCCGCGGTCGTCGCCCCTGCTGTCTGGGGAGCCCTGGTCGCCTGGGGCTTCACGGCCACCCGGCGGTTCCGCAACCGCCGGCAATTCAAGGCCCCGGAGCTGCCGGCGGAGGACCCGCAGGTCCCGATCTACTACATCTGACCTCACCCGCGGTCGCCGCCTGCCCGCCTTCGCAGCTCTCCCAGTCGCCGCGACAGCTTCTCCATCTCTTCTTCGATCAGGCCGATCTCGTCGCCGACGCTGATCTCGCCGTCGCGCTCGAGGTGCCGGCGCCGTTCCTCCGCCTCCTTTTCCGCCTCGGCCTCCGACATCGAGTTGATGATCACGCCGATGAACAGGTTGAGCATGATCATCGTCCCCACCAACACGAAGGAGACGAAGAAGGCGGCACCGAGAAGCGGCCGGCCGAGCGAGGCCTCGCGCAGGTGGGCCTGGGCGAAGTCGCCGTAGTTCGGATAGGCGTCGCTGCCGTACATCTGGATGTACATCACGTCGGTCCAGTCCTCGAGGGTCACCACGCGGAACAGGCTGAGCAGGGCCGTCGACAGGTCCTGGAAGTGGACGGGGTCGTTGCCGCGGAACAGGAAGATCCCCATCACCGCGTAGACGTAGAACAGCACCGCAAGCAGCAGACCAACGTAGCCCAGGGAGGGGATCGACTTGAGCAGCGAGCCGACCAGCAGCTGCAACTTCGGCACCGCGGTCACCAGCCGCAGGGCCCGCAGCACCCGCGCCAGCCTCAGCACCGCGGCGTACGGGCCCCCGACCGGCAGGAAGCAGACGACGACGATCAGGAAGTCGAAGACGTTCCAGGGATCGGTGAAGTAGCGGTACCAGCGACTCCCGTGGCGGGCGATCTTGAGGGCTGCCTCGACGACGAAGATCCACAGGACCAGCGAGTTGAGCCGGTGCAGCAGGTCTCCGTGGGCCTCGACGAGGTCCCGCGAGGTTTCCAGCCCGACCAGCAGGGCGGCGCCCACGATTACCGCGAGGACCCCGTGCTGGAACCCGTCCGAGTCTACCAGTCTACCTAGCCGATCCGTCACCTGTCTCCAATTTTTTTTGCGCCATCAGGAAAAGCGACCGGCCACATGTGGCCGAAGCGAGGGGCCACAGCCCTGCCCGACTACAGCTGCTCCGCCAGTTCGCGCAGCAGCCGTTCGTTTTCCGCGTCGGTGCCGACCGATATCCTCAGGCAGTCGCGCAGGCGCGGCTCGCTGAACCAGCGCACCAGGATGCGGCGCTCCTTGAGCCCCAGGTACAGCTCCTCGGCCGGGGGGGACTCGATGCGCGCGAGCACGAAGTTCGCCTCCGAGTCCCATACCCGGAAGCCGAGACCGCGCAGCGCTTCGGTCAGCCGCTGCCGCGTCCTCCTGATGCGGGCGGCGTTGGCCCGCATCTCCTCGATGCCGTCGAGAGCCGCGGCCGCCGCGGCCTGCGACAGGGCGTTCATGTTGTAGTGGTCGAGCACCTTGCGCATCCCGGCGATAAGGTCGGGCGGGCCGAAGCAGAACCCGATGCGCAGGGCGGCCAGCGAGAACGACTTCGACATCGTGCGCGTCACCAGCAGGTTGGGGTAGCGCTCCACCAGGTCGATGCAGCCGCCGTCGGAGAAATCGACGTACGCCTCGTCGACCAGGAGCACGCCCCGGGTGCGGCTCGCCATCTCCTCGACCGCGCCGGGGGCGACCGCGGTCCCCGTGGGAGAGTTGGGGTTGGCCAGCAGGGTCAGGCGGGCGTCGGCGGGGGGAAAGCCGGCGGGGATCCCGAAGTCGTCGTCGAGGTCGCAGCGGATCGCGTCGGCGTTCTGCAGGTCGATCAGCTTCTGGTAGTAGGGGTAGGTCGGGAAGGGGATGGCCACCGGCTGCCCCGGGCCGGCGAAGCAGCGCAGGGCGGCGTTGAGCAGCTCGTCGGAGCCGTTCCCCATGGCGATCTGTTCGGCGGGCAGACCGAACCTCTCCGACAGCTTGGCGAGCACGGCGACGGCGTCCGGGTCGGGATAGCGCTTCAGGTTGCCGTCGCAGGCGGCCCGCAGCGCGGCGATTACCCGGTCTGACGGCGGATAGGGGTTTTCGTTCGTGTTGAGCTTGAGGAACTCCCCGTCTCCGGGCTGCTCGCCGGGGACGTACCCCTCCATGCTGCGGATGTGGGGAAGGAACGGATCGGCTGGCACGGTTCGCAACGTCCTAACGGGTCATCAGAAAAACCAATTTTGCCATTTATTATTCGGCAGTGGCTTCATCTGCGGCTTACCATCTCTAAAGCTGGGCGCACCCATAGTGGATGGAAAGTCTGGTCTTCGACCGAAGCTCAAGCCTTGGGTTTTTGTACTTGAAGACAGGTGATTTGGAAGTCGGTGTTTCGAACATTCCAATTACACTGAAGTTATACAGTTGTCGCAGTATCTCAGTGGTAGTCCACATCGACTCAGGACTCCGGATCGCTGAAGGTACGAGTTGATGTCCTGAGCAAAGAAGGTAGGGCGCGATGACACTTGGTGCGTCGAAAACAGCATCAATTGTCGGTACTCGGGTCCTTAATTCGTCCGCAAACTCATCTCGGCGGGTCGGCATTGGCCCGGGTGGTGTAGGCTTGTCGATCCTGTTTCAGCGAAACATTAGCGAGCCATTCCGTTGCAGGATGGCGTCCGAGACCACGAGTCCGCCCTGGTAACGGTTGGTCACCGTATCCTGGTAGCGGTATTGGAGGTCCTTCAGTTGCTGCCCGTAACGCTTCAGGAGCCTTGCGGCACCGGGTTGTACATGGACGTTGCTCACGTGACCCGCGCAATACGCAAAGCAGGCGATGGGGTAGAGCAGCGCAGAGCAGACGATGTCACAGACTTGAAGGCCGGCGTGGTTATCACTGTGCCCAAAGGTCGGCAGCTCAACGATCCGTTGGTAGCTCTGGGCTACCGGGCTGAACTTTTTCGTAAAGATGGAGTGGGAGACGTTGACATTCTTGAATTTGTTCCGGCTGTCAGCGATACAGATGCCGCTTTCACTGGTCTGGGTCAGGTGGTGATTGAAATAGGTGCAGATTCCTTGAATCGAGGATGTGTAGACAGGCGTGGCATCGAAAGGCAATCCAATGCCCTTCACCCAAATGCGTGCAACCAGCTTTGCATCGTACTGTTGCAGTAGTCCGAGGATTCGGTCGAGGAAGCTGATGGCGTGCCGCTGCTGCCGCGCGGTTCCACGTGTTGCGTTGCTGCGAACGTCGGCCCCTTTGATCTCAGGCAAGATGCGATCCAGATGTTTGGCGGACGGATAGGGAAGGCCGGGGAAGTACCGCTTTTTCAGGTTCAGGAGGTTGTCGGTGAGGTTGTGGAGGTTTGCGATATCTACAAAAAGACCGCCAATGACCAGAACCGGTTGGTCGTTGGGTTGCGGCGGATTGGCGAGTGCTCCGAGGTCCCCTGCCTCGTCGATAAAGCAGGCTTTCATCTACCCCCTGAAATGGCTATGGCCACCGAATGGTGGCCATAGGGTCTGCCGCCCACGACGGGGTCGGCGATCTGCGATTGCTGCGAATAATGTGGAAATCAATCGCCTGGGTGTCAACTGGGTAGGGGACCGAGACGGGGGGTCGGATTGCCTAAGGGGCGCCCCTTCCGTATGCGGCGATTAGGGAGTGTGCTGTCGCGATGGCCCCCGGAAAGGAGGAAAGAGGGCAGACGTCCTCAACGATGCAGGATTGAGTAAAGTTGGGACGGTGATGCGGATGGTGTTACATAATAGCGGAACGTTGGGCGAATGCCGACATGGTAAAGTCTGGGCTGTAGCGCCCGGAGGCATGTTTCGGTGTCCCGCAGGCTTTGGCGACCGGTCAGTTGGGGAAACGCCATGCAGAGAAACTGATCCTGACAGGAGAACCGATGCACCTTGTAATGGCCCCGGTCCCGCTGAACACATTGTCGAAAGGCGGGGAACGGGAAAAATTCCATGAGGTGGGAAAAGACGAAGCGTCCTTTGTACATGGGCCTTTCCTTGTGAATAGCCGAGGAGGGAGGGCCCGAATAACGAGACCATTTCAAGTCGATTCCACCGATTAAGTTGCGTAACGTCAACCAAATCGAGGTCTTACAGAAAAGCCATCCGTCGACAACGGGACACTGCTGTGCAGAAGCATTTCGTCTGATTTCTGGAGATAAGGCGGACAGGACAGGCGGGCCCGGACGCAGGGGAGCGGTCAGGCCGGCCTCAGGCCGGGGGCAGGTCCGGGTCGTCGGCGCGCGTGACCTCGTTGATTCCCTCGAGCTTGGAGAGACCCTTGATCATCGCCTGCAGCTGGCGCGCGTCGGTGACGTCGAGCTCGAACTTGCCCTCGACCCGGTGCAGCCGTGTGTGGCTTTCGGCGCTGCGGATGTTGGCGCCGGCCTCGCTGATCACCCGGGTTACCTCTGTCAGCAGGTAGGTGCGGTCGGTTCCGGTGATGCGCAGCTGCACGTAGAACGACTGCTCCTCGTCGACGTCCCACTCCATCACCGCGACGCGGTCCGGGTCCTCCGCTACGTCGGCCATGTTGGGGCAGTCGGTGCGGTGGACGGTGATTCCCCGCCCCTTCGTTATCATGCCGACGATGCGGTCCCCGGGAATCGGGGAGCAGCATTTTCCGAAGTGGATCATCATGTTGTCGAGGCCCTGGATGCGGATCCCGCTCAGGTCGCGGAACAGCGGGCGGATGCGCCGCTTCGGACGCTTCGGCACCAGGCGGTTGACGACACCGCTCACCGACAGCTCGCCGCTGCCGACCGCGGCGTAGAGATGCTCGCTGCCGGCCAGCCCGAGCTCTTCGGCGAGTTCGTCTAGGGACTCGCTGCGCACGGAGTGGCGGTACTTCTTGAGCTCCCGTTCGAGGATCTCCTGCCCGAGGCGCACCCCGTGGGAGAACTGCTCCTCGCGCAGCCAGCGGCCGATCCAGTGGCGCGCCTTGCCGGTCTTGACCATGTCGAGCCAGCTGCTGGTCGGGTGCTGGTGCTGCGAGCTGATGATCTGCACCGAGTCGCCGCTGCTTAGCTCGGTGCCGAGCGGTACGATCTGCCCGTTGACCTTCGCCGTCAGGCAGTGGAGGCCGATGTCGGTGTGCACGGCGAAGGCGAAATCGATGGTCGTCGCCCCCCTGGGCAGCTGCAGCAGGTCCCCCTCGGGTGTGAACACATAGATCTCGTCCCTGTAGAGCTCGACCTTGAGGTTCTCGAGGAATTCCATCGGGTCGGCCGCCTCCCGCTGCCAGTCGAGCACCTGGCGCAGCCAGCCGATGCGCTGGTCGTTTTTGACCTCCGGCGGCTGTCCGGACTTGTAGCGCCAGTGCGCGGCGATGCCGATCTCCGCGGTCTGGTGCATCTCCCGGGTGCGTATCTGGACCTCCACCGGGCGCCCGTCCGGGCCCACCACCGAGGTGTGCAGCGATTGGTACATGTTGGTCTTCGGGGTGGCGATGTAGTCCTTGAAACGGTCGGAGATCGGCACGTAGAGGCTGTGCACGAGGCCTAGGGTCGTGTAGCAGTCGCGCACCGATTCGACGAGAATGCGCACGGCGCTCAGGTCGTAGATCTCCTCGAAGGTCGTTTCCTGGGTCTTCATCTTGTTGTAGATGCTGTAGAAGTGCTTCGGCCTCCCCGTGATCTCGGCCTGAATGCCTGTCTTGGCGAGGTCGGCCTCGATCGGCGCCTTGAACTCCTCGATGTATACCTCGCGCTGCTCCCTCTTCATCGCCACCTGCCGGCGGATTTCGACGTACATCTCCGGCTCGAGGTACTTGAGGCTCAGGTCCTCGAGCTCCCGGCTGATGCGGGCGAGCCCCAGCCGGTAGGCCAGCGGGGCGTACACATCGACGGTCTCTCCGGAGATCCTTTTCTGCTGCTCGGCGTCGACGTGGTCGAGGGTGCGCATGTTGTGCAGGCGGTCGGCGAACTTGACGAGGATGACCCGCAGGTCCTCGACCATCGACAGCAGCATCTTGCGGTACGATTCCGCCTGGCGGGCTTCGCGGCTCTGGTACTGGAAGCGCTCGATCTTGGTCACCCCGTCGGTGAGGGAGGCGATCTTGGGGCTGAACTCACCGGCCACCTCCTCCAGGGTCACCGAGGTGTCTTCGAGCACGTCGTGCAGCAGCCCGGAGGCCACCGTCGTCGAGTCGAGCCGGAGCTGCGCGAGGATGCGGGCGACCTCGACGCAGTGCTGCATGAACGGCCTCCCCGACATGCGGGTCTGGCCGGCGTGCTTGTCGCTGGCGTAGCGGTAAGCGCGGGCGATCAGGTCGAAGTCCGCCTGCTCGTTGATGGAGGCGACTTCGATCAGCAGCATCTGAAGCTCGAGCTCGCTGGTCTCTTCCAGGACCTCGTCGAGATTGCGAAGCCGGTCAGTCGCCGCCGCCGGTGCCCCGTTCCCGGCGGACTCGGCGCCCGCCTCGGGGGCTTTTGCGATTTCGCTCAGTTCGCTCATGGAATCTTTCCGTCGACTCTCAATATACCGAACCGGGGTCGCCCGACAAAGGGGGAAGTACCGCATAATGAACAGGAACAACAGGTTACGCCGCCCGTGAGCAAAGGAGATCGGGTGGACCGCAAGGCTCCGCCCGTACATTATTCCGAGCGCGAATCACAGCCATTTCCGGTAAGCCTGCCGAGCATGCGAGACTGGTTCGAACTGAGGAGGATACTGACCGCCGGGGACGTCGCCCTGATGCTGGCCGTCGCCGCCGGAGCCTTGCTGGCGGCATGGCGGCAGCCGCCGGCTGTCCAGGCGGCTTTCGCCGTTGTCGAGGTAGAGGGCAGGGAGGTGGCGGTCTTTCCACTGGACAGCGACGGGAGGCACGTCCAGGAGGGCCGCAGCGGGGAGGTGGTGATCGAAATCCGCGACGGCGCCGCCCGCTTCGCCGAAGCCGGGTGCCGCAACCGGATCTGCGTCCTCACCGGGTGGATCGGGCGGACCGGCGAGATCGCCGCCTGCGTGCCGAACGGGATGGTGCTGCTGCTGCGGGGGGAGGCCCCCTCCAGGCGGCCTGGCGGCGTCGACGCCTTCAGCGGCTGAGCGGATGCCCTCGATGTCCGCCAGGGAGCTGACGCGGCTCGGACTGCTCGCAGGCGCCGGGCTGATCCTGTTCCTGCTGGAGGCCGTGGCCCCCCGGCCCCTCCCGTGGATGAAGCTGGGGCTGGGGAACCTTCCCGTCGTCGTCGCCCTCGAGCTCTTCGGGGGGGGTCCGGCCATCGCGGTCGCCGTGGTGAAGATCGTTGCCGGCGGCCTGGTGAGCGGCGGTTTCGCCAGTCCGGCTTTCGCCATCGGCGGCGGGGCCGGAATCGCCAGCGTCGCCGCCATGGCGCTGGCCCACCGGATGACTCCGGGACTTTTCAGCCTGGTGGGCGTCAGCGTTCTCGGAGCTGTCACCCACCAGCTGACACAGTTGCTGATCGCCCGGGTCTACCTCCATCACGCCGGCCTGCTCGACTTCCTGCCGCTGTTCATGCTCACGGGGCTGGTCACCGGCTTCGCCATCGGCCTGATCGCCCACTGGTGCGCCGCCCGCCTGCGCCGCCTCGAATGGAGCTGACGGTGACGGCGGCACGGGCGTCGGATTCGTTTGCGATTGCCTGAAAGGATTATTCTCCTTTATTTGTGCGGTTGAGCCGGCACAGAAATCCGAATCCCGAGCGGCATCTGACCGAAAGATCGGCAACGCTCCACAACCTCCGCGTTCGTTCGCAAGGCCTCCGACAAACCATCTTCCCAAGCGCATGAGAATACGACCCGTCAGCGCGCTCACGGCTTTACTAGGCAGCGCCATCCTGGGGTCGAGCCCGCCCCTGTACGCGGAAGTCGATTTCAGGGCGCTCGAGCGGCTGGCCCCGAAGCATCGTCTCGAAGGAACCGTGCAGTATCTCTCCGGTCTCGGCTCGCGCGTCGCCGGGTACCCCGGCGCCGAAGCCGCCGCACTCTACATCCAGCAGCAGTTCCGCGACATCGGGCTGGACGGGATCTCCTTTCAGAAGTACGACATCTCGATCCCGGTAGAGAAAGGTGGATTCCTCGAGGTCGCCGGAGAAGATGCCGGGCGTTTCGCGATTCACGGCCTGTGGCCCAACCTCGTGCGCACCTCCACGCTTCCGGACGGCGGCATCGACGCGAAGCTCGTGTACGGCGGCACCGGGGAATTCCCCGAACTCTCCGGCACCGACATCGAGGGTTCGGTAGTCCTCCTCGAGTTCAACTCCGGCGACAACTGGCTCAACTGTGCCTACCTCGGCGCCGAGGCGATTCTTTTCGCCGAGCCGGACTCGACGGTCTATCTCGAGGGGGAGAAGAAATTCCTCACCATGCCGCTCGACATGCCGCGCTTCTGGATCGCCAAGGAGGACGCCGAGCACCTGCGCGGGCCGCTGGAGGAGGGCGGGTCCCTGCCGGTGCACCTCGAATACCGCATGGACTGGGAACGCCGGCCGGCCTGGAACATCCTCGGCGCCATTCCGGGGTACGACCCGCTCCTCAAAGAGGACACCATCGTCCTCGAGTCGTACTACGACGCCATGTCGGTGGTGCCGGCGCTGGCTCCGGGCGCCGAGCAGGCGGCCGGCATCGCCGCCCTGCTCGAGCTCGCAAGGTACTTCCGCGACAATCCGCCCTCGCGGACCGTGGTCTTTCTGGCGACGTCGGCGCACCATCTCGCCCTTCGCGGCGTAGACGATTTCATCCAGCGCTACCTGCGCAAGGAAGACCCGTTCATCGATCGCATGGTCGTTCGCAGGGTCGTCGAGGCGGCGCTGGCGAGAGGCCTGATAGAGTCGGAGGGGGTCACCTACCGGCTGGGCAGTCTCGAGTTCCACGGCAAGGAGGGACTGATCCGTGAGATCGCCGACAACGACACGATCCTGGTCCGTTCCGTCCTGAAGGCCGCCCTCGAGGAGGAGGACACGGTGCGGCGCGAAGGGGACCGTTTCGTCGTCGCCGATGAATCCTTCTCCAGCCTCGAGAAGCTCGAAGCGGAGCTAGCCGACGACGAGGACCTCAGGCTCGCCTTTTACAAGGAATGGGTCGATCCCAAGGTCGATTCCCTCGGCGTGAAACTGTTCGTCAGCCTGGACCTGTCGACGCAGACCGACGAGCTCGGCGTCTGGAACAGCAACACGAGCTTCTACTACAAGCGCTACTTCGCTCCCTTCGGCAAGAACTTCATGTCGTACGCCCGTGTTCTGAGCCGCGAGCTGGGGTACGACGACCGCGACATCCTCGTCAACGGCATCAGCCCGGAGGGCGGCAAGAGCTGGGAAACCTTCGTTCCCGGCGAGATCTCCGTTAACAGCGAGCTCGTGCTCGACACCGGCACGCCGGCCCTGGCCTTCGTCACCGTGAACGACGCCCGCTTCCTCGCCGACACCCCGCTCGACCGCGCCTTCGAGGTCAACCACGAGAACCTGGCGCGCCAGATCAGGGCGCTGGCCGGGATGTTCCACATGGCCTTCGAGGACCCGGAGCTGTTTCCCGATTTCAAGATGCGCCTGAAGGACACCATGCGCACCCTGAAGGGCAGGACGATGGTCTTCCCGAGGCGCAGCATCGTTCCCGACCTGGCGCGGCCCGGGGCGGTAGCCTCTGTCCGCAACGGCAAGAAAAAGTCCTACAAGGGGGTGCGGGGAGAACACTTCGAGGTGGTCGACTCCGACGGCGCCTTCTACGACAACCGCATCCGCGTCAACTCCGTGCAGATCGAGGGGTACTTCATGGACCCGGCCACCGGCGAGGTCACCTACGCGCCGGACCGCGGCGAGCAGGGGGACGGGTCCTACCCGATGAAGATCTCCATGGACTGGCGCGACAAGCAGTGGATGGTTGTGCTGTTTCCGTGCGAGTCGTTCAACTTCTTCGACATCGTCGACCCGCGTTACCTCACCAAGCTATCGCAGGTGACGATCTTCGACGAAACCAACACGACCCCGGTCGAGTACGGCTACACCATCGGCGAGGGCCCCTCCGCCAGGAACGAGCCGGTGGGGGTGCTCTTCGCCCGCCCCGGGACCATCGTCAAGCTCGGCTTCGGCGCCAGCATCCTCGGGTTCCGTTCCCTGCTGCTCAACTCCGAGTCGGCCGACGACAAGGACCGCGCCCTCGGCGCCGGGTTCGCGATCCAGCCCGGGACCTCGTTCTCGCGCACCTCGTACCGCTCCGCCAGGGACATGTGGAATCTCGACGAAGCCCGCATGCGGGAGCTGAAGAGCTTCGCCATCGAGAACCAGCGCCTCAACGCCCTGCACGATCGCGCCGGGGCGGAGCTCGAAAAGGCGGAGCGGGCGCTGGCATCGAAGGAGTGGGGGGACTTCGTCAAGTACACCCGCGCCGCCATCGGCCTGGAATCGCGCGCCTATCCCGACGTCAAGGCGACGCAGAACGACGTCATCCGGGGCATCATCTTCTTCATGGCTCTGGTCCTGCCCTGCGCCTACTTCGCCGAGCGCCTGCTGATCACCGCGGCGACGATCAAGAATCAGATTCTGGGATTCGGGTGCATCTTCATCGTCATCTGGATCGTCCTGTCGCTGGTGCACCCGGCGTTCCAGCTCTCCAATCCCTTCGTGATCCTGCTCGCCTTCGTGATCCTGGCGCTGGCGGTGCTCGTCATCTGGCTCATATCGGGCCGCTTCAACGAGCAGATGAAGAAGTTGCGCACCGAGGTGGCGGTGATCCACGACACCGACGTATCCCGCTCCAGTGCCTCCCTGACCGCCTTTCTGCTCGGCATTTCCAACATGAAGCGGCGCAAGCTGCGCACCGTTCTCACCTTCACGACCCTGTTGCTGCTGACCTTCACGGTGCTCTCCTTCACGTCGATCCAGACTTCGCTGCGCTTCAACCAGATCGAGCGCGACAACGAGGGCCTATACGAGGGGATCATGATCCGCAGCAAGGCCTGGACCCCTCTCGAGGAGTCGGTGTACGAGTACGCCCTCAGTCACTTCGGCGACCGCGCCCTGGTGGCGCCGCGCAACTGGTACGACAACAGGACCAAGGCCCACATCAAGATGAAGCGCGGCGTCGGCGAGCATAACGCCCTCGGGGTGCTCGGCCTGACGCCGCTGGAGAGCGAGATCACCGGCCTCGACCGCGCCCTGGTGGCGGGGCGCTGGTTCCGGCCCGGTGAGGAGAAGGTCTGCATCATTCCCAACGACATGATCGGTGCGACGCAGGACAAGCTCGACGTCGACCTGGCCGCGGTGAACGCCGGCGAGGGGGTCGAGATCCGGGTGTTCGGCGAGCAGTTCAGGATCGTCGGGGTTATCAGCTCCAAGAAGATGAAGCAGCTGAAGGATCTCGACGACGAGATGATGACGCCGGCCGACTTCGCCGTCACCGGGGGCCAGGCGGTGCAGGAGATGGCGGAGGAGGAGAAGCGGGAGAAGGAGGGTCTCGAGGACGCCAAGGTCGTGATCAAGCCGTTCGTCCACCTCGAGCCGGCCAACACCCTGATCGTTCCCTACCACACTTTGCGCAACATCGGCAGCGGCAACCCCTTGCAGTCGGTGGCGGTCCGCTTCGAGGACGAGGACGCGCAGGTGCGCAGCGAGATCGAGGAGTTCCTGTCGCGCCTGGCGGTAACCCTGTTCGCCGGGGTTCAGGAAGAGGGGGACGAGTACATCCGCGTCTCCATCTACAGCTCGCTCGGCATGACCTCCCTTTCGGGCATGGCCAACCTGTTCATCCCGATCCTGATCGCCGCCCTGATCGTATTGAATACGATGATGGGGAGCGTGTACGAGCGCTTCCGCGAGATCGGCGTCTACTCGTCGGTCGGACTGGCCCCGGGCCACATTTCCTGGCTGTTCATGGCCGAGTCCTGCGTGTACGCCGTCCTCGGCGTGGTCGCCGGGTACCTCGCCGGGCAGATCACGGCGACGACGCTGATAAAATTCGACCTGGTCGCCGGCTTCACCCTCAACTACTCGTCGCTGTCCGCGGTGATGTCCTGCATCCTGGTGATGGCCGTGGTCATGCTGTCGACGGCGTATCCGGCCCGCAAGGCCTCGCAGATGGCGGTTCCCGACGTCACCCGCAAGTGGCGACTGCCGCCGCCGTCGGGGGACGAGTGGCATTTCGAGTTCCCGTTCACGGTCAGCGGGCACGAAGTCGTCGGCCTCAGCGTATTCCTTATCGGCTACTTCGACTCGTACAGCGAAGAGTCGATCGGCACCTTCTACACCGACGGGGCGAGCCTGAGCCGTTTCGACTCTGAGCACGGCGAAGGTTACTCGATCGACATGAACATCTGGCTGGCGCCCTTCGACCTCGGGGTGAGTCAGCACGTCGTCATCCGGGCCAACCCGGAATCCGAGCACAACATCTACTCGATATCGCTGGACATCCGCCGCCTCAGCGGCGAGGATGCCTCCTGGCGGCGGGTCAACCAGCGCTTCATGAACGTCATCCGCAAGCAGTTTCTGATCTGGCGGACCGTCGACTCCGAGGCCAAGGACTCGTACCGCCAACAGGGCGTCGAGATCCTCGCTGGTGAGCGCACCGAGGTAACGGCCTGACAGGGAAGGCGCGGCGAAGGAAGCGAGCGAAGGGGATCTAAGTGCTGTTTCGCAAAGACAGGAACCCGAACGCGGAAATAGAAGAGTACCGGGATCTTCTCGATACCCCTACCGAGTTCGAAGAGGGGTTTACGACCAAGACGATCCTCGGCGTCCTCTTCGTCGCCTTCATCATGATTCCCGGGAACATCTACCTGGGGCTGATGGTCGGCGGCAATCTCGGCGCCGCCGCGGAGTGGGTGACGATCATCCTGTTCGCCGAGATCACCAAGCGCTCTTTCTCGTCGCTGAGAAAGCAGGAAGTCTACGTCCTCTACTACGTCGCGGCCGGGCTGATCGCCGCCGAGACCGGCTCCTTCCAGGGCCTGCTGTGGAACCAGTACCTGCGCCAGTCCCCGGCGGCCAAGCAGTTCGGTATCGCCAACCTGATTCCCGACTGGTTCGCGCCACCCCTCGAATCGGCCGCGCTGCTGCAGCGGACCTTCCTGCACTCCGACTGGCTGCTGCCGATCGCCCTGCTGGTCGCCGGCGTGCTGATTGCGCGCGTCTCCTGGTTCACCGCGGCGTACGCCCTCTTCCGCGTCAGCTCCGACTACGAGCGCCTGCCCTTTCCCTTCGCCCCGGTAGCGGCCCAGGGGGCCACGGCGCTGGCCGAGACCACCCAGGGGGTCGAGTCCTGGCGCTGGCGGGTGTTTTCCGCAGGAGCGATGATCGGGCTCGTCTTCGGCGCCCTCTACGTCGCCATCCCGGCGATCACCGGCGCCCTGCTCACCGAGCCGATCCAGCTGATACCGATCCCCTTCGTAGACTTCACCCAGGTCACCGGCAACTTCATCCCGGCGACGCCGCTGGGATTCACCGCCCATCTCGGGCCGATCTTCGCCGGTCTGGTGGTCCCCTTCTGGGGGGTGATCGGGACCTTTCTCGGGGTCGTCGCGCACTCTATCGCCAACCCCTTCCTCTACAAGTACGGTCTTCTGGAGATCTGGCAGCCGGGGATGGGGGCGATCGAGACCTTCTTCGTCAACAGCGTCGATTTCTGGATGAGCTTCGGCATCGGGACGACCATGGCGATCGCCATCATCGGTTTCTACCAGGTCGCCCAGGCCCTGATACGCGCCCGCGATGCCGGAGGCAGGGTCGGGGAAGTAAGGCGCAGCTGGGAGGTCCCGAAGGGCCGGGGAGATTTTTCGCTGTGGACGGCGCTGGGGCTGTACGCGGTGGCCACGAGCGGCCTGATCCTGATCGCCGCTTTCCTGTTGCCGGCGTTCAAGAGCTTCATCTGGTTCTTCCTGTTCTTCGGCTTCGTCTTCACCCCGTTCCAGTCGTTCGTCAACGCCCGCCTGTACGGCATGGTGGGGCAGAGCGTCGACATCCCGTTCGTACGCGAAGCGACCATCATTCTGTCCGGGTACCAGGGGGTCGACATCTGGTTCATACCGTTCCCCCTGGGGAACTACGGCAACCAGTGCCAGAAATTTCGCGAAATCGAGCTGACCGGAACCCGCTTCACCAGCATCATCAAGGCCGAGGTCTTCATGGTGCCGATCGTGCTGTTCACCACCTTCCTGTACTCGTCCTACGTCTGGAAGCTGGCGCCGATTCCGTCGGCGTCGTACCCGTACGCCCAGGTGATGTGGAGGCTTCAGGCTCTGCAGACCTGTCTCTGGTTCACCGGGACCCTGCGCAGCGAAATGGAGTACCTGCCCGACCGCTCCGAAGCGGCCTGGATGCCGGCGAACCTGGTCGAGGGGGAGTGGTGGTACTGGCGGGTGCGGGCCGTCGACCCCGCCTGGCTCGAGTCGAAGGGCAAGCAGGGGCAGGCCGGGCGGTGGTCGGAGAAGCGGGCCTTCTTCACCCATTTCGACGAGGGGGAGCCGGAGCTGATTCCCGAGCATCCTCCCGGCGCCATGAAGGGTGTGCCGGATGCGGGCGCAGCGGCGGTGGCCCTGACCGGACCGGGGGTGACCGCGGTCTCCCCGGCAGCCGAAGTCGGCATTGTCCGCACCCCGAGACCGGAGATGGTGGTGCGTTCCGACGAACCGCTTCCCGAGGGCTGGGAGTACTACTTCGCCCTCGACACCGACCCCAACTTCTCCAGTCCGTGGATCCAGCGCACTACCGACGAGCCGTGGCTGTTCCGCGCCATCAAGCCGAACATCATCGCCGCCGGCGCCATCGTCGGCCTGGGGAGCTACATCCTGCTGTCGATTTTCGGCCTGCCGATCCTGCTGGTCTTCGGGTACGTCCGGGCTCTGACCACGATCCCGCACTGGATGATTACCGAGGTCATCGGCGCCATGCTGGCCCGCTACTATTTCTGGGGCAAGTACGGCAAGAAGGAGTGGCGGCTGTACGCGCCGGTGCTTGCGGTCGGGTTCGCCTGCGGCATGGCGCTCATGGGGATGGCCTCGATCTCCATCGCCCTGATCCAGAAGTCGGTTTCCGTTCTCATCTTCTGATTCGCCACAGGTGCGTTGCAAATGGCTGACCGTGGAGTCGATTGGGCGGACTTCGGATGGCAGGGGATCTGTCTGCGCGTGCCGGATGACTGGAACCTGGGCAAGGTCGACGGCGACGCGAAGAGCGGCTACGCCCGTCTCGACGACGCCGAGATCGTCCGCGCCGAAGTCGAATGGCGGGAGACGCCGGACCGGGGGCGAAGAATGCCGGTCCCCGACCTCGTAGAGCGCTACCTCGACAAGCTGGCGAAGAAAGCGGAGAAGGCGGACACTCCCTTCTCGGTGACGAGGCAGGCAAAGTTCCTGCGCGACAAGCGCTGGCTCGAGGGGGCGGAGTACGAGGCCTTTACCTGGCGCGCCGACTACCTCGCCTACAACCTGGCGCGCGCCTGTCCCGACTGCGGGCGCATCCTGCTGCTGCGCGTCCTCGCCCGGCTCACGGAGAACCTCGAAGAGCTCGCCGACCGGGTCTTCCGCTCCGTCGTCTGCCACAGGGACGACAGGATGCGCTACTGGAGCGTCTACGGCATGTCCTTCTGCGTGCCCGAGGAGTTCGCCCTCTCCAAGCACGAGCTCAAGTCCGGCAACATCCAGATGACCTTCGAGAGGAAGAACCAAAGCTGCCGGGTTCAGCGCCTCAGCATGGCGCAGATGCTGCTCAAGGCGACGACCCTCGAGGAGTGGTACCCCAACTTCTTCCGCAAGCAGCTGCGCGATTTCAACTACGACGTCGCCGAGGCCGGGGTGGGGGATCACCAGGGACTGCGGGTGACCGGGCGGCCGCGCAGCCGTTGGCGCCAACTGCTGCGGCCCCTGCCGCTGCTCAACCCGCGCCCCCGCCAGCACCTCGACGCCCTCGTCTGGCACTGCGAGGAGGGGAACCGCATCTGCGTCGTCGAACACCTTTACAAGAGGGTAAAGGAGCGCGACGACCTCACCGACCGCCTGAGCGCCGTCTATGTTTGCCACCCGCAAGAAACCGAAGCTGACGCGCGAGGCGATGCTCAACTCGCGTCCGGCGCGTAACGACCTGCTCCAGTGGGATAAGACGGAAAGCGGCGAGGCCCGCATAACCGTCACCCGCATCGACTCCTGGAAGGTGCGGCTGCTTTCCAAGCTGTTCTACGTCCCCAGGAAGCGCACCATCACTCTCGACGAAGTCGGCACCGAGATCTGGCAGATGTGCAACGGCCGCACCTCGGTCGGGCAGATGATCGAGGAGCTGCGCGTCAAGTACAAGCTCGACCGCAAGGAGGCGGAGGTGTCGCTGCTGCAGTACCTGAAGACGCTGGGGCAGAAGCGTTTCGTCGGCTTCGTCCTCGATGGGGCGGAGAGCTCCGAGCGGAAGCCGAAGTATTCCAAGGCAAATTCGAGCGGCAAGAAGTGGGATAAGTGAGAAGCGAGCAGGAGAACCTGTCGGAGATACCGGCAGATCCGCCAAAGGCGGATCTGTAATTCCGAGGCGCCTGCGAACTGCTGATTGTCTGGAATACTTCAGAGCGCCGGCCGCGAGCGGCAAGTTAAAAAACGAGGGGGAGGAACCGCGTCTCTTCGCCGATGCATCGCTTGCGGCGCCGACCGCTGCCCGCGGTCCCCGGTTCTCCCGCTCATCGACGGCGGGCCCTGACACTCCCTTGCCACCATTTCCCCTCTGGATAGGAAACCGGTGCCCGGTCCGGAAGACATGACCGGAGCCCCCGACTGGCAGCACAGGTTCGCCAGGGTTCTGTCGCACCTGTTCAGTCCGGCGGCCATGGCCGTCTGGGTGTTCGCCGGACTGGGGATCCTGCGTCCAGGCGAGACCGACTGGAAGGCCCTGGGGATCGCCCTCGCCCTGTTCACCCTGCTTCCCTGCGCCGTCATGGTGCTGCTGCGCCGGCGCGGCCTCGAGGACGCGTACGACCCGGAGCCGGTCCTCAGGCAGCGCATCCTCCTGATGGGAACAGTCTGCTACCTGACTGGTTTCCTGGTTCTCTCGGCCGTGGATGCGGCCTGGACCATGACCTGGAGCGCCGCCTCCATAACCCTGGCCGCGGCCGCTGTCCGGGTGATCGACCGCTTCTGGAAGATCAGCATTCACTCGGTCGGGGTCGCCGCGGGGGTGTTCGTACTCGTGACGGTGGGCGGCGCCGGACAGTGGGCCCTGCTGGCCGTCCCTCCCCTCGTCGCCTGGGCGCGGCTGCGGCTCGGGGCGCACACGGTCCCGCAGCTGTTTGCGGGGATCCTGCTCGGAGCCCTGGTGCCCGCCCTTCTCCTGCCCCATTTCCGCGGATCGCCATGCACACCGTGACCGGCCTGGTCCGCCGCCTGACCTTCCACAATCCCGACAACGGCTACACGATCGCCCAGATCGAGCCGGAGCCAGAAAAAGGGGAACGGCCATCCGAGGGGATTACGGTGGTCGGGGTCATGACTACTGTTGCTGAGGGACAGACCGTCGAGGTCACGGGCACCTGGGAAGACCATCCCAAGTACGGCAGGCAGCTCAAGCTCGAGTCCTGCCGGGCGGTCTTTCCCACCACCGAGGAGGGGATCCGGCGGTTTCTCGGGTCGGGACTGGTAAAGGGGGTGGGGAAGAAGTTCGCCGAGCGCATCGTCGCCCAATTTGGCGGGGACACCCTCAAGGTGCTCGAGGAGAATCCCCGGCGCCTGCTCGAGGTACCGGGGCTGGGCCGCAAGCGGGCGGGGATGCTGGCGCGGGCCTGGGCGGGGCAGCGCCGGATGAGGGACACCATGGTCTTTCTGCAGTCGCACGGTGTCGGGTCCGCGGCCGCGGTGAAGATTTTCCAGAAGTACGAGCAGGAGGCGATCGCGAAGGTGAGCGAGAACCCCTACAGGCTGCAGCGTGACATCGACGGGATCGGTTTCGTGACCGCAGACGCCGTCGCCTCGCAGCTGGGGATCGCGGGCGACGCACCGCAGAGGATACAGGCGGGAATCCGCTACCTCCTGGAATCCGCGGCCGGGGAGGGGCACGTGTTCCTGCCGCAGGCCGAGGTCGTCGAGAAGGGGAGCGAGCTTCTGCAGGTCGGCGCCGAGCTGTTTCCCGCGGCCCTGGAGGCCCTGGACGACGACCGCCAGATCGTCCGCGACCAGGAGCGCTGCTTCCTGCCATATCTCTACCACGCGGAGGTGAAGGTCGCCGCGGCCCTGGAACGGCTGCTGCGAACCCAAGGTGCCGAGGCGGAGTTCGGCGAAGACCCTGCGACCGAGCTGGATCTCAGCGCCAGTCAGCGCAGGGCGGTCGAAACGGCACTGCGGGAAAAGGTGATGGTCCTGACCGGCGGCCCCGGGACCGGGAAGACGACGGTTACGCAGGTGATCCTCCGCCACTTCGAGCAAGCGGGCCTGCGGGTCGCCCTCTGTTCCCCCACGGGGCGGGCGGCCAAGCGGCTCGCCGAGGCGACCGGCCGCGAGGCGAAGACCATCCACCGGCTGCTGGAGTTCATGCCCGCGGAAGGCAGGTTCCGCCGCGGCCGGCACGACCCGGTCGAAGCCGATGCCGTTATCGTCGACGAAGCCTCGATGATCGACATCCCGCTGATGCACGCCCTGCTGCGCGCCCTGTCGCCGCATGTCCGCCTGCTGCTGGTCGGCGACGCGGACCAGCTGCCGTCCGTGGGCCCGGGCAACGTCATGGGGGACGTCATCTCCTCCCGGCGCTTACCGGTTGCGCGGCTGACCGAGATTCACCGGCAGGAGCGCCGCAGCCGCATCGTCGTCAACGCCCACCGCATCAACGCCGGCGACTGGCCGGAGCTGAGCAACAGCCGCGACGGCGACTTCTTCTTCGTCGAGGAGGAGGATCCCCCGGAGGCCGCGGCCACGATCTCCGATCTCGTGGGACGCCGCCTGCCTGCCCACGGCGACTACGACCCGGTCGGCGACATCCAGGTGCTGACCCCGATGTACCGGGGGGAGACCGGGGCCATCAACCTCAACCGCCTGCTGCAGCAGCGGCTCAACCCGGACGGCAGGGTCTGCCGGAAAGGGGAACGGGAGCTGCGCGTCGGCGACAAGGTTCTGCAGGTCCGCAACAACTACGAGCGCGCCGTCTTCAACGGCGACCTCGGGCGCATACTCGCTTTCGACGCCGAGGAAGGCTCGATCCGGGTGCGTTTCGACAGCGGGGTTTCATGCGAGTACGGGGCCAACTCTCTCGACGAGATCGTGCTGGCCTACGCCGTCAGCGTCCACCGCGCCCAGGGTTCGGAGTTCCCTGTCGTCGTGCTGCCCCTGACCACCCAGCATTACCCGATGCTGCAGCGCAACCTGCTGTACACGGCGGTCACGCGCGCCCGCTCCCTGCTGGTGGTCGTCGGCGGCAGGAGGGCCCTGGGCAGGGCGATTTCCAACGACGAGGTCGCCAGGCGCTACACTGCCCTCGGCGAGCGGCTCCGGGCCACGGACTGAGAGCCTGCAGGACGTAGCCGCTCGGGCTGCTGCGGTGCCCGGTCGGGCTGCGGCCAGCATCCAATCCGTTCTAGGAGCGCTTCCGATCCGCCCCCGGCGGACCTGTCGGAAGCCCCTGCTCATCTGCGACGGGAGAGCTCGGGCAGCGGCCGGATTTGAGGGGGACAGCGCCTACAGCGACAGCTTCTTGAAGATCCGCTCCGGCAGCACCCGCACCACCAGCATGATCCAGCGCCAGAACCAGGGGGTGTAGACGACGTTGCGGCGTTTCTCCCAGGCCCGCAGGATGTCGCCGGCGACGCGGTCGGGAGAGGCCACGAGAAACAGCCCCTCCAGCCCTTCAGTCATCGGTGTATCGACGAACCCCGGTTTTACGGTGAGCACGTGAACCCCGGCGCGATGCAGGCGGTTGCGCAGGCCCTGGAGGAACAGGCCGAGGCCTCCCTTGGCGGCGCCGTACATGTAGTTCGACTGGCGCCCGCGGTCACCGGCGACCGAGGTGACGGCGATGATCCCGCCGCTTCCCCGGTCCTCGAGGTAGTTGGCGAGGTGGCTGAGCGTAAGGGCGGCCCCGGTGAAGTTGGTCTCCAGGGTGCGCACCATCTCCCCGGGGTCGCGGCGCACCTGCTCCTGGTCTCCCATGTAGCCGAACACGAGCAGGACGAGCTCGAATTCCCCGGCCGCTTTCTGAACCCGCGCGGCGAGACGGGGAAGCTGCGTGAACTGGAGGGCGTCGAACTCGAGCAGGGTCGCCTCGCAGTTCAGGGTCAGCTCGAGATCGCTGGCCAGGGGCCTGAGCTCCTCGACGCGCCGCGCCGCCAGCACGAGCCCCCAGCCTTGCGCGGCCAGGCGCCGGGCGAGGGCCTGGGCGATCTCGGAGCGCGCGCCGAGTACGAGGGCCCGCTTCACGTCAGTCCCAGGCGGTCCGACTGCAGCGAGCGCAGCCGGCATTGCGGATCGTACTGCTGCTTGATGCCCCGGAACTCGTCGAGCCGCGGGTACATGCGGCGGAACTGCTCCGGTTCGAGGACGGCGTCCTTGGCGAGGTAGACCCTTCCCCCGGCCTCTGTCACCAGGGCTGTGAGCTCCCTCAGTGCCGCGATTGCGCCGCCGTCTCCGACCGGCAGGTCGAGGGCGAGAGTGAACCCGGGCAGGGGAAAGGAGAGCGGCCCCATCCCCTCGGGGCCGAAGGTCTTGAGCACGGCCAGTGTGGTGAGGTGCCCGCCGCTTCCGAGGCGCGCGATGAACTCTTCGATCACCCCCTCGCCGTCAGCGAACGGGACGGCGAACTGGTACTGCAGAAACCCGCGGCGGCCATAAGCCCGGTTCCAGTTGCCGACGGCGTCGAGCGGGTAGAAGAAGGGGTCGTAATGGGTCAGGGAGTCGGCCTGACGGCGCCATTGCCGGCGGTAGTACGCGGCGTTGAACAGCCGCGCGGTCAGCCGGTTGACGAAGGGACCGGGCAGCGGCAGCGGCAGGTCGAAACGCTGCGGCCGGTGGAGAGCATGCGGATTTCCCCTCACCTCGTCCGCGGCCGCGTGCCTGCCGAGGGAGACGAGACCGCGCCCCGGGTTCCGGGAGAGGCAGTCGATCCAGGCGACCGAGTAGAGGAACTCCTCCTGGGTGTCGACCAGAACCCGGCAGGACTCGGCGAGATTGCCGGTCCTGACCGTGCGCGTGCGCAGGAAGGAGTTGGAGACCTTGCGCAGGCGCAGGGCCGCGGAGTACACGAACCCAGTGAGGCCCATGCCGCCGAAGGTGGCCCGGAAGAGCCCGGGGTGGTCGTGGCGGGAGCAGCGAATGACGGAGCCGTCGGGGATAACCATGTCGAGCTCGTCGACGAAGTTGCTCAGGCAGCCGTCGCGATGGTGGTTCTTGCCGTGGATGTCCGCGGCGATGCAGCCGCCGAGGGTGGGGAACTTGGTCCCGGGTGTCACCGGGAGAAACCAGCCGAGGGGCAGGGAGAAGCGGATGATCTTTTCAAGAGTGGCCCCGGCCTCGGCGCGCAACACCCCCGTCTCCGGGTCGAACGACAGCAGGCGGTCCAGGCCCAGCGTCGATACCACGGAGGGGAACAGGCAGGCATCGCCGTAGCTGCGGCAGTTTCCCTGCGGCAGCACCGGTTCGGCACCGCGTGCGAAACGCACCAGGTCCCGCAGGGCGCGCGCCTTCCTTCTCTTTCCCGCGATGACGGGGTGATTGCCCCAGCCGGCGAGGCGTTCCGTTTTCACGACAGGTCCTGGGAAGGTTGGAAAATGGCCGAGGTGGGGGAGTACCGGGGAGGCAATGATGATAACACTCCCTTTTCCGGCCCGGCAAATCCCCCAATGGCAGGCCAGTGGGTGGACAAGTACATTAACCACGTCAACCGTCGGTGTGGAGCACGGGTCTCCGGCATTTCGGGCGGATCCGATTCCGTGCTTTCCTGGGGTTGCCTGCCGGAACCGGGGGCACCGCGGTGGCGGGCCGGCGCGGCCGAGCGCCATATTCCACGCATCTGACCAATCCCGTCCAAGGTTTTCGAGTTGCAGAACCAATCCATCCACGTGCTCCTGTTTACCGGTCTGATCGCCGTCGCCGCGGGCCCGCTGCTGTACCAGCTCGCTCGCGGGGCTCGTTCGCTGCTGGCCGCCCTCGACGGGTTCGCCGTCGTCGCCGTCGGCGGTCTGGTGCTTCTCCACGTCATTCCAGGCAGCATCTCCCTGGCCGGCTGGACCGCCGCGGCCGCGATCCTCGCCGGTCTCGTCGTAGCGCCGCTGATTGGGCGCAGGCTGAGCGGTTTCGCCCGCCCGGCTCGTGCCGCGGCCCTGTTTCTCGGACTGGCGGCGCTGATCCTGCACGCCTTCGCCGGCGGGACGGCGCCGGTTTCCTCGAATTCCCCGCAGACGCAGGTGGTGGCCGTGATTCTCCACCGCCTGCCGGTCGGTTTGGCGATCTGGTTTCTGCTGCGGCCGAGGTACGGCATGGGATGGGCCCTCGGTGCGCTCGCGATCACGGCCTCGGCGGCAGCGGGGGGTCTTGCTTTCGGCGATGCCGCCGCGCTCCTGCAGAACCGGGGGTGGGGGATCTTCCAGGCCGCGGCAGCAGGCTCGCTGCTGTACCTCCTGTTCCGGCGGTCGCATCCTGCGAACCGCGGCGAGTCGTCGCGGAAGGCTCGCCTGGGGGCCGGTCTCGGAGGCCTCGCCGGTATCGCCCTGCTGGCCCTCATCGGCGGATACCATGATTTCGACGCGGCGGTGTCCCGGGGATTGGAGGTCTTCGTCACTTTGGGGTTGCAGAGTGCGCCTGCCCTGGTGCTCGCCTACGTCGCCGCGGCCCTGGTGTACGCCCTGCTGCCGCCGGCCTCCGTCAACTGGATGCGGCGCGGCTCGCCGCTGTCGCAGTCGGCTCGCGGGATGGGGTTCGGCCTGCCGTTGCCGATCTGTTCCTGCGGGGTGGTGCCGGTGTATCGCAGCCTCGTCATGCAGGGGGTCCCGGCCACCGCGGGGATGGCCTTTCTCGTTGCGACTCCCGAGCTCAGCCTCGACGCCCTGCTGATATCACTGCCCCTTCTCGGGGGAGAGATGACCGTTGCGAGAGTGGCCGCGGCCGGCTTCGTGGCGCTGGCGATCGGCTGGCTGCTCGGCCGTTTCGTCGCCCCGAGAGCCGTCCCTGCTGCGGCCCCGGCCCCGGCGGCACCCGGCGCCGGCGAGCGTCTGTCGAGGTTCCGGGAGAGTTTCCGCGACGTCGTCGACACCACCGCCCCCTGGATCCTGGTCGGTCTCGCACTGGCCGCGGTCGTCGAGCCCAGCCATTCCGCCTGGGTCGACTTGCTGCCGGCCGGATTCGGCCAGGTGGAGCTGTTCGCCCTGCTCGGCATGCCGGTGTACGTGTGCGCCTCCGGGGCCACCCCTCTGGTTGCGATCCTGATCTACAAGGGCGTATCCCCCGGGGCGGCGCTCGCCTTCCTGCTCACCGGCCCGGCGACGAACGTCACCACCTTCGGAATTCTCACGCAGCTGCACGGCCGCCGGATCGCCCTGGCGTTCGGGGCCGGGATCGCCTGCCTGGCCGTGCTCGCAGGGCATGTCGTCAACGCCTGGGGACCGGCTCTCCCGGGAACCCCCCTGCATCACGCCCACTCCTCTTCCACCGGACTGCAGGAGATCTCCCTGGCGGCGCTGGCCCTGATGGTGGCCACTTCACTGCTGCGCCGGGGTCCGCGCGGGTTCGTCGGTCAGCTGTTCGCTACCGGGGGAGGGTACGTCCATCCCGAAAGCGCCGGGGACGCCGCTTCCCCCGACGGAAGCGACTGTTGCGCCCACGAGGACGCGGCGCCTGCCGCGGAGGGCAGCGACTGCTGTGCCCACGCGGATGCAGGCCACACCCCGCCTCCCGTCGAGGAACAGGTCTGTTGCTCCCACGAGAACGTCGTTTCCTCCCCGCCTGCCGCCGAGGTGAATGACTGCTGCGCCAGCAACCGCGCCGCCCCGGCAGCGGAAGGGCGACACGAACCGGCACCGTTCCGCGACTGACAGTCCATCCGATGGCCTCCCGATGGCCTCGCGCGGTTCCCAACGCCCCGGCGGACAGAGCGAAGCAGGTGCGCGGGAGCATGCCCGGGACATCCGGCTTCTCCTCGCTGCCGAGCACGACGACCCTTTCTCCTTTCTCGGAATGCATCCGCGGCCGGACGGCACCCTCGGAGTGCGTGTCTTCAGGCCGGATGCCCGCGCGGTGACCGTGCGCGCCCCCGACGGCGCCCGCTTCGAAGGCAGACGCATCCATCCCGAGGGTCTGTTCGAGGCGGTCATCGCCAGCCGCGACCCGTTTCCCTACGAGCTGGAGACCACTGACCGCCGCGGGGAGGTGGCGGTAGAGCGGGATCCCTATTCCTTCCCGCCGTTCGTCGGCGACTACGACCAGTACCTGTTCAACGAAGGAACCCACTGCGAAGCCGACCGCTTCCTGGAGGCCCACCTGTGCACAAAGGAGGGTTGTGACGGGGTGGCGTTCGCTCTCTGGGCACCTGCCGCCTCGAGGGTCAGCGTCGTCGGGGACTACAACGGCTGGGACGGAAGGCGCCACCCCATGCGCCGTCGCCGCGGCTCGGGCTTATGGGAACTGTTCGTCCCCCACCTGGGCGCCGGCGCTGTCTACAAGTACGAGATCAGGACCGCGGGCGGAGAGCTCCTGCTCAAGGCCGACCCCTATGCCTTCCGCAGCGAAGCGCCGCCGCGCACCGCCTCGGTCGCATGCGATCTCACCGCCTTCCAGTGGAGCGATGCAGACTGGATGCGCACCCGCGGCGAGCGCGAATGGCTGCGGGAGCCGCTCGCGATTTACGAGGTCCACCTCGGATCGTGGCGCCGCGGGGAGGGGGGCCGCACCCTCGGATACCGCGAGCTGGCGCAGCCGCTGGTCGACTACGTCGCCGAGCTCGGCTACACCCACGTCGAGCTTATGCCGGTGGCCGAGCACCCCTTCGGAGGCTCCTGGGGATACCAGGTCTCCGGGTACTTCGCGCCGACGGCCCGTTTCGGGGAGCCGGCCGATTTCGCCTGGTTCGTCGATCTGTGCCACCGCCGCGGCATCGGCGTGCTGATCGACTGGGTGCCGGGCCATTTTCCGGACGACGCCCACGGGCTGGCCCGCTTCGACGGAACCCACCTGTACGAGCACGCCGACCCACGCCAGGGGCGGCACCCGGACTGGGGCACCTCGATCTTCAATTCCGGACGCCGGGAAGTGGCGAGCTTCCTGCTCTCCAACGCCCGCTTCTGGTTCGACCGCTATCACGTCGACGGCCTGCGCGTCGACGCCGTCGCCTCGATGCTCTACCTCGACTACTCGCGCCGGGAGGGGGAGTGGGTTCCCAACGCGCAGGGAGGGAGGGAAAACCTCGAGGCGGTCGATTTCATGAGACGGATGAATACTGAAATCGGGAAGCGATTTCCCGGAGCGCTGACCATTGCCGAGGAGTCGACCTCCTGGCCGGGGGTTTCGCGGCCTGCCGCGGATGGGGGGCTCGGGTTCGGGTACAAGTGGAACATGGGCTGGATGAACGACGTCCTGCGCTACATGTCGCGCGATCCGGTGCACCGCAGGCACCACCAGTCCGACCTCACCTTCGGCATGCTCTACGCCTATGGCGGAACTTCGTGCTGCCGCTGTCGCACGACGAGGTCGTTCACGGCAAGGGATCCCTGCTGGGGCGCATGCCGGGCAGCGATCGGGAGCGGTTTGCCAACCTGCGGCTGCTGCTCGCCTTCATGTACGGGCACCCGGGGAAGAAGCTCCTGTTCATGGGAGGCGAGTTCGGGCAGTGGTCGGAGTGGGACTGCAACCGGGCGCTCGACTGGCATCTGCTCGAGCACGCCCCCCACCGGGGAATCCAGCGCCTGGCCAGGGACCTCAATGTCCTCTACCGCGAGTACCCGTGCCTCCACCGCCTCGACGCCGATCCTGCCGGCTTCGAGTGGATCGACTGCCACGACGCGGACGGCAGCACTCTGTCGTTCCGGCGCATGTCGGAGGAGGCCGCGGACGGAGAGCTCGTGTTTGCGTGCAACTTCTCTTCGGTTACGCGCCGGGGTTACCGGCTCGGGGTGCCGATGCCGGGTCGGTACGAGGAGCTCCTCAACACGGACGCAGAGGTCTACGGCGGCGGCGGCGGGAATGGCGCCGGGATGGAAGCTTCCCCGAACCCCTGGCACGGCCTGGACTGCTCGGCGCCGGTGACCCTGCCGCCGCTGGCTGCGGTGATACTGAGGCGAAGCCAGGCCTAGCGCACCCGGGGGCCTGCGCCAACCAGGCCGGGGCGGCAACCCGTATATTGATTGTCATGCCAGCGCGACTGTGCCCAAAGAGAGGACGGGCGCCGACAGGGAAAGAAGAGTTCCTCGACATGCCGGACATGATACAGATTCTCCCCGGGCCGCGGTCATGGTCCCGGCCGGCGCCTGGGCGCCGGTGCAGGTGAGGGGCCGTTCGCTGCAGCGGTCTCTGCGCCGCCATCCGCTGGCCGTCTGCGGGGCTGCGATCGTCGCCGGGCTGGTCGTTGCGGCCCTGTTCGCACCGGTTCTCGCTCCCAGCGATCCGTTCGAGCAGAACCTCTACCAGCGGCTCGCCCCTCCCTCGCTTTCGAATCCGCTCGGCACCGACGAGTTCGGGCGCGACATCTTCAGCCGCATCCTCTACGGAGCGCGCATTTCCCTGCGCATCGGGATCGTCTGCATCGCCATCGCCCTCACCTCGGGCACGCTGATCGGGGTAACCGCCGGCTACTTCGGCGGCGCCGTCGACACCGCCCTGATGAGGGTGGTCGACCTGATGCTCGCCTTTCCCAGCATTCTGCTCGCCATCGCGGTGGTCTCCGTCATCGGCCCCGGCATCGACAACGCGATCGTTGCCGTCGGCATCGTTCTTGTTCCGCAGTTCGCGCGCCTGATGCGGGCGACCGTGCTCGCGGTGGCGCAGATGCCCTACGTCGAGGCGGCCAGGGCCCTGGGAGCCGGGGACCGGCGCATCGTATTGCGCGCCATCCTGCCGAACTGCCTGGCCCCCCTGATCGTCCAGGGCAGCCTGAGCCTCGCCACCGCCATCCTCGACGCCGCGGGGCTCAGCTTTCTCGGACTCGGCGCCCAGCCCCCGGCCCCCGAATGGGGGGCGATGCTGAACAGCGGGCGCGAGCTCCTGATCGTGGCGCCGTGGGTGATGGTATTCCCCGGACTGGCGATCTTCGTCGTCGCTCTCGGGTTCAACCTCTTCGGCGACGGCCTTCGCGACCTCCTCGATCCGCGCGCCGGCGACCGCATCGCCGCGGAGGCCAGGGCGTGAGAAAGCGCGGCCTGGCTCTCTTCTGGACCGCGGCGGTGGCCGCGGGGCACTCCCTCGGCGGCTGTGGGGCCCCCCTGTGGCCCGGCAATCAGGACAGCGCCGCGGAAGAGGAGCAATCGCGGCAGCGCCAGCGGGCTATGCAGTATTTCATGCAGGCGAAGGTGTTCGAGAAACAGGAGAACCCGTTCGGAGCCATTGTCGCACTGCGCAGCGCTGCGGATCTCGATCCGACCTCGCCGACCATCTACGCGCGCCTCGCCGACCACTACGAAAAAATCGAGGATTACGAGCAGGCAATCGTCTTCGGGGCCAAGGCGCTAGATCTCGATCCCGGTCTCGACGAGCTGCGGTTGCAACTGATCCGCTGGTACGAATCCGCGGACAACCCCGCGGCCGCGGCGGTCCATCTCGAACAGCTGATCGCGCACCAGCCGGCCAGGTGGCCGTTCTACTCCCACTTGGCGCGCCTCTACCAGGAGACGGGGGAGACCGGCCGCATAGATCGGCTCTTCGACGATCTCCTGTCGCGAGAGGACACGCCGGAGGATATTCGCATAAACATTTCGTACACCCTTTCCCGCAGCGGCCAACCGGATCGGGCGGAGGGGATCTTTCGGGAAATCCTCAAGGAAAACCCCGACTCGGGGGAAGCCTGGATCGGTCTCGCTGAGATTTACCTGTCGCGGGGGGACCGCGAGCGCGCCATCGAGCATTTCGTCGCCGCTGCGCATCATCTTCCGGAAAACGCGGCGATCATGTCGGAGCTCGCGCGCCTGCTCGACGGTCCGGAGGACCTGTCCCGATTCGACGGGGCGGATCCCGCGTTCCTGTACCGGCTCGGCGAGGCCCTGGCAGCCGTTGAGAGGTATGAGCTCGCGGCGACTGTTTTCGAGCGCATCGTCCGGCTGCAGCCCGACCGGGTCGAGGCCAGGCTCGACCCGGCGCGCTACTACCTGCACCTGGAGGAGCACGACCGCGTCGACGAGCTTTTGAGCGAAGCCATCGAGGCGATGCCGGACAGCGTCGATCTCTACCTTTTCTGGGGACAGGCCCTGGCCCGGCAGGAGCGCTACGAAGAGGCGATCGCCACCTTCCGCGGCGGACTGGAGCGGCAGCCCCGCAACGTCGATCTGCTCGAGCGTTGGGGCTACACCTACGAGCAGCAGGAGCAGTACGAGAAGGCGATCGATGTCTACCGCCACGGTCTCGCGGCCGGCGCCCCGCCGGTACCGATGTACATACGCTGGGGAATCGTCCTCGGACGCCAGGAACGCTGGCTCGAGGCGCTCGGAAGCTTCAGCAAGGCTGCCGGGGAGGCGTCCGACGATTTCAGCCTCGGCGAAGCCTACCTGCACTCCGGGATCGCCCTGGAGAACCTGGGGCGCTGGCAGGAAGCAATAGAGAAGCTGAGGCAGGCGACCGAGCTGGACAGCTCAGACACGATCCCGCTGTTCTACCTCGGCAGCTGCCTGGAGCAGGCGTCGCGCAGCCTGCCCGACTCCGCCGCTCACTTCGATGCCGCCATCGCCGCCTTCGAACGTCTGATCAAGCTCGACCCCGGCGATGCCTACGCCCTCAACTACCTCGGGTACATGTACGCGGAGCGAGGCATCCACCTCGAGGAAGCTGTGGGCCTGTTGATCCGCGCGGTGGCGCTCGATCCGCAAAACGGGGCGTTCCTCGACAGCCTGGGATGGGCATACTATCGCCTCGGCGAGTTCGAGAAAGCCGAGCGCTTCCTCGCCAAGGCGATGGAACGACTCGTCGATCAGGACGACGAGGATCAGGCGATCATCTACGATCACGCCGGCGACATCGCCAGGGCCCTCGGCAAACAAGGGGAGGCGGCATCCCACTGGCGGCGCGCTCTCGAGCTGACGCCGGACGACGAGGAACTCCGGCGCAAGCTCGGCGCCGGGATCCCCTGAACGCCGGCCACTGAACCTTCGCCACTCGATTTCCCCGTTCACCTGCAGGCGCAGCCCCTTGCCGGCAATCCGAGCCCTCCTTCTCCTCTGCGTCGCCGGCCTGCTCGGATGCGCCCCCCGCGCTCCGCGCCAGGGCTGGCAGTCCGGGGCGGACATCGGCGAGCTGCTGGCGTTGTCGCAGCGGAGCTTCGAGCAGCTCGAAGGCCTGACCGCGGAGGCGGAGATAAGGTTTCGCAGCCCCGAGGGGAGCGGCAGGGCGACCGCGGCCATCCTCTACCGCAGACCGCGCGAGCTGCGGCTCGAGGTCAAGGATCCGCTGTTCAGACAGGTGCTTTCCGCGGTCGTCCGCGGGGATTCGATGGAGGTCCTCGCCGGCGGGGAAACCTGGCGCGGATCGACCTCGCGGGGGCTGCACCGCTACCTGCCGGTTCTCGACCTAGGGGGGTACGATCTGCGCTACCTCTTGTTCGGCATCGTCGCTCCCTGGCAGCCGTACGAGGTGCCGTCCCTGTCGCACCCGAGGGGGGACCGCGTCGTCGCGACGGTTGGCGGGGACCGGGGAAGTCGGTCGATATGGGCGGATCTCCACCGCGGCTTCGTGTTCCGCGAGGAATCGGTCGCCGCCGATGGCGGTTCGTGGCGCCGCGACCTGGAGCGCTACCGCAAGATTCCCATTCCCGGGGACGCGGCCGTCCCCCTGTACCTGCCGGGACTGGTGCGTATCGTGCAGCCGGAAACGACCCTGGAGATCGACGTGCGCAGCTACCGGGTCGCCATTTCCGCCCCGGAGCCCTGAACCGCCGGGGCGCCGTTCTCAGCGGCGGTAGCGGATGCGCGGGTCGAGGCAGGCGTAGAGGATGTCGGCGATCAGGTTGACGACCATGAACACCGTCGCCAGCAGCAGCACCCCTCCCTGAACGGCGCGGAAGTCGCGCGCCTGCACCGCCAGGAAGACCCAGCGACCCATGCCCGGCCAGGCGAAGATCGTCTCGGTGATGACGGCGCCTCCCAGCAGGTAGCCGAATTCGAGAGCGATCACGGTCAGAGTCGGCACGAAGGCGTTCCTCAAGGCGTGGCGAAGAACGACGAGCCGCGGCGGCAGGCCCTTTGCACGGGCGGTGCGCACGTACTCCTCTCCGAGAACCTCGAGCAGACTGGCGCGGGTCATACGCGCTATGAAGGCGAGGGGGATCGTAGCCAGGGTGAGGGCCGGCAGGGCGAGGTGCCAGAGCGCGTCGACGAAGCCGTCCCAGTTGGCTCTCAGGACCGCGTCGAAGAGGTAGAAACCGGTGATCGCCTCGACCTGGACCGCGGCGCCGAGGCGCCCCGATACCGGGAACAGGGGAAACTGCACCGCGAGCAGCAGCATCAGCATCAATCCGAGCCAGAAGACGGGAATCGAAATTCCTGCCGTGGCCGCCACCATGCTGACGTAGTCGGCGACCTTGCCCTGTGACAGGGCGGCGAGGACCCCGAGGCCGATGCCGCCGGCGATGGCGATAATCATCGCCGCCAGGGTCAGCTCGCAGGTGGCGGGGAAGCGCTGCAGGATCTCGGTGCTGATCAGCTCGTGGGTGCGGAAGGAGCGGCCGAGATCACCGCGCAGGAGGTCGCCGAAGAACCGGGCGAACTGCACGTGGAAGGGCTGGTCCAGCCCCATCTCGAGGCGCAGCGCCGCGATGCTGGCGGCGTCGGCGCGCTCCCCTAGCATGATCTGCGCCGGATCCCCGGGAACCAGGTGGATCATCAGGAAAACCAGGAGGGAAATCCCGATCAGCGTCGGCACCAGCAGCGCCAGCCGCCGCAGGACGAAACCGGTCAACGGGGTGCTTCGGCAAACGGCCCCCGAGGGCCGCTCAGTTCGAGAGGACTACGCGGTGGAACCACTTGCTGCCGGTCGGATGCAGCGCGAAGCCGCGCACGTTCGACCGGAAGGCCGCGGTCTGGGTGGCGTGCACCAGCGGAACCCACGGGGCATCCGTGTGGATGATCTGCTGCGCCTTCCTGTAGAGGGAGGCGCGCTCGGCCATGTCGCCGCTGCGGCGGGCGACGACGAGCAGCTCGTGCAGTGGGTCGCTGCGGTAGAAGGAGACGTTGTTGGCCGGCTTGACCGCCGCGGTCTTGTCGAGCAGAACGTAGAGGAAGTTGTCTGGGTCCCCGTTGTCCCCGGTCCATCCCAGCAGGCACATCGGGTGCTCCCCGGCGAACACCTTGTCGAGGTAGGTGCCCCACTCCCAGCGCACGATTTTGGCCCTGACGCCGACGGCGTCGAGGTTGGCCTTGACGGCGACGGCGATCTTCTCCGGCTGAGGCATGTAGGGCCGCGGCGCCGGCATCGCCCACAGTTCGGTCTCGAAGCCGTCGGGAAACCCCGCCTCGGCGAGCAGCCTGCGGGCACGGTCGGGGTCGTAGGGATACGGCTCGACGCTGTCGTCGTACCCCCACATCAGGGGGGGCAGCGGGTTCTTCGCAGGAACGGCCAGCCCGGAGTAGAAGTTGTCGACCAGGGCCTGCTTGTCGACGGCGCAGTTGATGGCGACGCGGACGAGGCGGTTGCCGAACGGGGGCCGGTCCATGTTCATCGCCAGGTAGCCGACGTTCATGCCGGGCTGGGTCAGCAGCTGCAGGTCGGGGTTTTCGCGGATGGCCTGGATGAACTCCGGGCTGACGTTGTCGATCCCCTGGATGGCTCCCGTCCTGAGCTCGAGGAAACGGACCGAAGCGTCCTGTATCGGCCGGAAGATCAGGCGCTTCAGGAGCGGGGGCTCCCCCCAGTAGCTGTCGTTGCGGTCGAGTACGATGCGCTCGTCCTTGCGCCACTCGACGAACTTGAACGGTCCCGTGCCGACGGGGTTCTTGAAGAACTCGGGGCCGTGCGTGGCGACCGCGGTCGGGCTGACCGCGGCGCAGAAGTTCATTCCCAGGGTCGCGAGGAAGGTGGCGTTAGGCTCGGCGAGGCGCACGACGAAGGTCGAGTCGTCGGCGGCCTCCATCGTCGCGACGACGTCGCTCATGCCCATGGAGTTCCAGTAGTTGTAGGCGCCCTGCACCTTGTGGTAGGGGTGGTCCTCATCGAACTGGCGCGCCAGGGAGAACAGCATCGCCTCGGCGTCGAAGGGAGTGCCGTCGTGGAAGCGGACCCCGGTGCGCAGGTGGAAGGTCCAGGTCAGGCGATCCTCGGACACATCCCAGCTTTTGGCCAGCTGAGGAACCACCGTGGTCGAGCCCGCCTCGTAGGTGACCAGATTTTCGTAGACGTTGTCGCAGACCTTGAAGGATTCGCCGTCCCCCTCCAGCGCCGGGTCGAGTCCGACGGAGTCGGAGCCGCGGCCGAAAACCAGCACCTGATCCGCCTCGCGCGCGCAAGCGGCCAGCAGCAGGGCAGCTGACAGCAAGTATCGGAGGAGAGGCAGCGCCGGTCTGGTGAAGGGTGCGCCGCGTGGGGAAATGGGGACGGGGGCCGCGGCCTTCGGGAGCGGAGTCGGTCGCCGCCGGGGTGTCGCGACGGAAACGGCTCGCCGTCTCACTCGGAGAAGGCGGCGTCGAACGCCGCCGCGGACGGCTCGAAGTCGACTTCCTTCACGAAGGCGCAGGCCTCGGCGGCGCCGTGCTCGCGGTCCATGCCGCCGTCCTCCCACTCGACCGAGAGCGGACCCTGGTAGTCGATGCGGTTGAGGGCGCGGATGATCTCCTCGAAGTCGATGTTGCCCCTGCCGAGCGAGCGGAAGTCCCAGTAGCGCCGGCGGTCGCCGAAATCGACGTGGCCGCCGAACACCCCGGCTTCGGTCGGAGTGGCCGACCAGGCGACGTCCTTCATGTGTACGTGGAAGATCCGCTCCGCGAACCGGTAGATGAACTCGACGTAGTCGACGCCCTGGTACCCGAGGTGGCTCGGGTCGTAGTTGAAGCCGAACGCGGGGTGGCCGTCCAGGGCGGCGACGGCGCGCTCCGCCGAAGCGATGTCGAAGGCGATCTCCGTGGGGTGGACCTCGAGTGCGAACCTGACCCCCACCTTCTCGAACTCGTCCATGATGGGTTTGAACCGGGATCCGAATTCGGCGAACCCGTCATCGATCATTTCGGGCGGAGTGGGCGGAAAGGAGTACAGCAGGTGCCAGATCGGACTGCCGGTGAACCCGTTGACGACGTCGACGCCGAGGCGCTTGGCAGCATGGGCCGTGGCGATCAGCTCCGCGGCGGCGCGCTCGCGCACCCCACCGGGGTCCCCGTCCCCCCAGACGTGGGGCGGCAGGATCGCCTCGTGGCGGCCGTCGATGTTGTCGCACACCGCCTGCCCGACGAGATGGGCGGAAATCGAGAAGAGCTGCAGGCCGTGCTTTTCGAGCAGCGCACGCCTCGCCTTGCAGTACTCTTCGTCGGCCTTGTCGACCTCGAAGTGGTCTCCCCAGCAGGCGAGCTCGACCCCGTCGTATCCGAAGGAAACCGCTTTCTCGCACATGGTCCGGATGTCGAGATCGGCCCATTGGCCGGTGAACAATGTGACAGGTCGCGCCATGATGTTCTCCGCTCGTGTTTGCTTTTAAAGGTCCCGGATGCGGATCCAGCCGCGTTCCCTCGCCGACAACGATACCGCTTCAAGCACCGCCTGCGTCTTGACTCCGTCGGCGAAATCCGGATGCACCTTTCCGTCCGACGCTATCCCCTGCATCAGGTCGTAGACCTCGTGGATGAAGGTGTGCTCCCAACCGATTATGTGTCCGGGGGGCCACCAGGCATCCATGTACGGGTGCGCCCCCCCTTCGTTGACGATGATCTCGCGAAACCCCTGCATGTGGTCCGGATCCTCGCGGTCGTAGAACTGCAGCTCGTTCATCTTCTCGAGGTTGAAGCTGAGCGAGCCCTTGCTGCCGTTGATCTCGAAACGGTTGTGGTTGCGCCTGCCGGCGGCAAACCGGGTCGCCTCGAAAGACCCCAGGGCGCCGTTCCTGAAGCGGGCGAGAAAGAGGGTCGCGTCGTCGACGGTGACTCTGCCTTTTTTCCTGGTCTTGCCGCGCGAGGCGCCGAGGGCGGCGTCTATCTCTTCGGCCAGGGGCCGCTCCCTGATGAAGGTCGCGTCCGCCCCGACGACCTCGGTGATGTCTCCTACCAGGTAATGGGCGAGGTCGATGATGTGGGCGTTCAGGTCTCCGTGCGGCCCGGAGCCTGCCTTGCTCTTCTGCAGCCGCCAGACGAGCGGAAATTCCGGATCGATGATCCAGTCCTGAAGGTAGACGGCGCGCCAGTGGTAGATCTCGCCCAGACGCCCCTCGTCGATGATCCGCCTCGCCAGGGCCACCGCGGGGACGCGCCGGTAGTTGTAGGCCACCATGTGCTTGACCTTGGCTTTGCGCACCGCTGCGAGCATGGACCGGGCTTGGGAGAGGTTGTTGGCCAGCGGTTTCTCGCAGAACAGGTGCTTGCCGTTTTCGGCGGCGGCGATGGCGATGTCGGCGTGGGTGTTCCCGGGCGTCGACACGTCGACGAGGTCGATGTCCTCCCGTTGCACGAGGCGCTTCCAGCTCGTCTCGACCTCTTCCCAGCCGAACTGATCGGCCGCGGCCTGCACGGCCTCCCGGTTGCGGCCGCAAAGGGCCTTCATCACCGGCATCGCCCCGGCATCGGGGAAGAAGAAGCCCATGTCCTTGTAGGCGTGACTGTGGGCCTTGCCCATGAACTGGTAGCCGACGAGTCCGACGTTGATCTGTTTCGGCATGGGGAACTCCCTGATCGGGGGGAAGCTTATTCTCCCTCCAGGTGAAGGAGGGGCAGGTACTTGCAGTGGTAAGGCCGGCGGGCCCTAAGTAGATGGGGGCTCCGGCGACTGTCAATAGCGCCGCCGGGGTGAGCGGAAGCCAGCGGGGAAATCCCTTCAGTCCTGAAAGGCGAGGGCAGGATGGCGCGGTGGGGGAAAGTCACCGGGTGGACACAGGATGTCCCCGACTGTCAACGACGGATCGCTTTCTGGCGCCGCAGGTCGACGTCGAATATGCGCAGCTGGCCTCCGGGGAACTCCCCGATCAGCTCGACGATGCCGTCGTTGTCGAGATCGAGGGTTCCCAGGCGCTCCCCGAACGGCTCGGGGGACTGCCACTCCAGGTCGCGGAAGCGCGCGTCGAAGACGAACCCGTCGTTGAGCACGATCTCCTCGGCGTCGTCCCCGTCGACATCGGCGGCGACGATCTCCACGGCTTCGATGTTCGTCTGGTCCGAGCGCCATTCCTCGAAGCGGTCGAGGCCGTCGTAGATGATGAGCATGCCGTCGCCGCAGAACACCATCTCGAGCTGCACGTCATCGTCGACGTTGTGGAGAATCATCGCGGTGATCGCCTCGTACTCGTTGGGAGGGTTGCTCCACAGGGTGCGGTAGTCCGCGGCGTCGAGCACGTGGATGCGCCCGGTCTCGGTGTAGACGAGGAGCTCGGAGAGGCCGTCGGCGTCGACGTCGGAGACGAAGAGGCCGCCGACCGGCCCTTCGAGATGCTCGCTGATCCAGACCTCTTCGAACGCCTCCCCCCGATCCTCGAATACATGGAGGAACCCCCGGGCCTCTCCGAGGACGAGCCGCGCCGGGTCTTCCGGCTGCGCACGCGGCAGCCAACTGAGGTTGTCGAATTCATCGAGCGACCAGCTCTCTTCGAGCCGGACCGACAGGGAGTCCCCTGCCGCGGCCGGCGAGGCCGCTCCGCAGGCCGCTCCGAGGGTCGCTCCGAAAAGAGCGGCCACAGCCGCAATCCCGAGTGCAGACAGTTTCATTCCTGGCTCTCCTCGCCGATGGCCGCCCTCGCCGCTTCGTACACGGCGAGGATCGGTACCTTGCGCTCGCGGGCGCGCGCGGCGCAGTCCTCGTATTCGGGGGCGAGACGCCGGCCGCCGTCGAAGTGGCAGACCTTGACGCGAACATCCCCGTGCGCAGTCGACACGGTGGTGGAGCTGCGCTGCAGCTTGCGCCGTTCCACGGGGTGAAACCGCACCCCCGTTGTGGTCGTTTCCCCGAGAATCGTCTCGACGGCCGCCTCGACGCGGGCGGGGTCGACGAGCACGCTCAGCAGGCTTCCGGGCCTCCCCTTCTTCATGTAGACCGGGGTGATGTACACGTCCTTGGCTCCGCGCTCCAGCAGCAGGTCGAACAGGTAGCCGTACACCTCGGGGTTCATGTCGTCGATGTTGGCTTCGATGAGCAGTGCGTCGTCTCGCTCGAGTCCTGTACGGCCATCGGGCGGCGCTTTCGCGAGCTCGCCGATGCGCACCCGCAGGGCGTTGGGGACCGAGGGCAGATCCCGCGCTCCGGCGCCGTAGCCGACTTCGAGCAAGCGGTACTCCGGGGGAGCGCCGAAGTCCGCAAGAGTGGTGATGATGGCCGCTCCCGTAGGGGTGATCAGCTCCGCTTCGACACCGGTCTGGACCAGCCGCAGGCCGGGCACGCCCTCGCACAGCGCCAGGACCCCGGGGACCGGCACCGGGTAGCTGCCGTGGGCGCACTGGACGAGCCCGGTGCCGCAGCGTAGCGGCGAGGAGTGCACGGCGGCGACTCCCAGCAGCCGCAGACCGGCCACCGCTCCGACCACGTCTACCACCGCGTCCAACGCTCCCGCTTCGTGCAGCCGAACCTCCTCGACGCCGACCCCGTGAACCTGCGCCTCCGCCTCGGCGAGCCTTCGAAAGACCCGGAGGGAACTGCTCCTGACCTCCTCGTCGAGGTCGCTCGAGGCCAGCAGTTCCTCGAGTTCGGCCAGGTGGCGGTGGCCGCCCCCGTCCGCATGCGAGTGGATGTGGTGCTCATCGGTTTGTGCGATCGCTTTTTCGCCGAGGCGGACCTGCACGCGCAAGGCCCCCAGTCCGCAGCGCTCGACCCTTTCGACCCGAAGGTCTGCGGGCAGCCGGAGTTTGGCGATCTCGGCGCGCAGGAGATCGACGTCGAGGCCGGCGTCGACCAGGGCCCCGAGGACCATGTCCCCGCTGATCCCCGAAAAACAGTCGAAATGGGCTAGACGCATGAGTGTTCGGTTTCGCGGAGGCTTCTATTTTCGGAAATCGGCCCTGCGTTTGGTCCAGTCGAACTCCGAGGCGAAATCGTAGACCTCGATGAAGTCCTCGATGCAGTCCTTTTCCGTCTTCCTCATCAACTTCGCCGACACCAGGTTGAAGATGATGTGGCCGAAGTCCTCGGTCTTGTAGACGCCCCAGTGCTCGAAAACGGTACGCGTCAGCGGCCCGAACCGGCTGAGCCCGAACTCGCTGATTCCCCGGAGCAGATCGGCGCCGCAGACGTGCCGCTGATCGTCGGGCAGACCAGCCTTGCCGAGACTCTTCACCGTGTAGTTCAGGGCCTCGAACACGAACAAGTACGCATCCTTGGCGTAGCGGCCGTCCTGGTCGACCAGACGGTTGACCTTGCGGTCATTCTCGCGGGTTAAATGGTCGCCCATTTCATCGCCCAGGGTTCTGAAGGGCAACTGCCGTGCCGGCGGCGGCTGCCCGGGCGACGAGCCGGTCGCGGTAAGCGAAGAAGAGGGCCATCTGATCCTCCGGAAGGGGTGCGACCTTGGCCTGCCTGTTGACGCTGGCCGGGTTGCGATGGCGGCCGTTGCGCAGCAGTTCGTAGTGCAGGTGAGGGCCGGTCGCGCGCCCGGTGGCCCCGACGCGCCCGACGGTTTTGAACTTGTCGACCCGCTGGCCCTTGCGCACCGAGATGCGGCTGAGATGGGCGTAGCGGGTCTTGTAGCCGTTTGGATGCTCGATCTCCACCAGCTTTCCATACCCCCCCTTGCGGCCGGCGTAGCTGACCGTTCCCCGCGCCGTGGCCCACACTTTCGTTCCCGTGTCGGCTGCGAAGTCCATGCCGAGGTGGGGCATGCGGCGCTTGAGGACAGGGTGGAAGCGCCTGTGGCTGAAACCGGAGCTGATGCGGCGGTAGGAGAGGGGACTGAGAAGAAACATGCGCTCGACGGACGTGCCGTTCTCGTCGTAGTAGCCCGAGCCTTCCTCCGTCTCGTAGAACACCGCAAGTTGCGACACGATCTCACCGTCGTAGCGGGCCAGCAGGACGCGGTCGTCGCGCAGGAAAACCCCGTCCTTGAACAGCTTGCGAAGGACGAGGCCGAGACGGTCCCCCTGCCTGGGGTCCTTGTGGAAGTCGATCACCGACCCGAAGATCTGGTCGGCGAGCAGGTCGGTAAGCAACACGTTCTCGCCGGCGGCGTCTATGGCGTTGGACAGGTTGTCCTCGATCGTTACCTGCAGCGCGACAATCGAAGTGTCGAGAGGTTCGGTGATCCGTCGCGCGGAAAAACCGCCGCCGCCGGTGCGCTCTACGTGCAGGACCTGTTCCGGTTGGTTGCGCTGCACGTAGGAAAAGCTGGTTACCTCACCCTCCTGGCCGACGACGAGCCGGTAGCTGTCGCCCGGTTTCAGGCCCGATGCATCGAACAGGTCCCGCATGGCCTCGTTCAGGTGCGCCAGCTCGAGATCGGAGACTCCGTGCCGCTTCAGGGACAGGTATATGGTGTCGTTCCGGCCGATGGTATCGAGCAGGGCCGCAGCTTCGGATGGATCGGCTGTTGCCGGGGCCGGGACAGGTTGGACGGCCGTACCCGTGGCGGCTGCCTGCGGTTCGTCAGGCGAGCGCTCGAGGCGGATCACGGCGGCTGCCGCGGTCAGGGCCATCAGTACCGAAATCACCGGCCAGAGCCAGAGGGAATAGGGGGAACGGGTCATGTACGGGCGGCGGTCGGGGGTGGAACGGTTACGCCGCCGACGCCGGGGGGAAGTGCAGCCCTTCGGGGAGCTTTGCAATTGCCGTAACATGTTTGTTATTATACACCTACGTAAAAAATGCGTCAAGAAATTCCATACCATTCACAGGCGCAGCGAAGTTCCGCGGAACCCGCGACAACCGCTGCCTCGACCCTCCCGGCGGAGGCCGGAACCGATCCCTGCCTCGACCTCAAGGGGCTGACGCCGCAGGAGCTGGCCGCCCTGGTCGTCGAGTTGGGGGAGAGACCGTACCGGGGCCGCCAACTCTGGTCCTGGATCCACGACCGCGGAGCCGCGGACTTCGACGCCATGACCGATCTGCCCCGAAACTTCAGGGAACGGTTGGCGGAGCGCTCGAGCGTCGCCGGAATGCCCCAGCGAGAGCGCCTGCGGTCGCCGGCTGGAAAGGCGGTGAAATTCCTCTTCGAGGTGCCGGGCGGGGGACAGGTGGAAGCGGTCTATATCACCGACGGCGCACGGCGGACCGCCTGCCTGTCCTCCCAGGTCGGGTGCCCGCTGGACTGCCGTTTCTGCGCCACCGCGAAGATGGGTTTCCTGCGCAACCTCGGCGCCGCCCAGATCGTGGATCAACTCCTTCAACTCCAGGATTTCTCCAGGTCCCTCGGGGAAAGGGTGACCCACATCGTGATGATGGGGATGGGGGAACCGCTGCTGAACTACGACGAGGTGGTGCGGGCGCTGCACATCATCCGCTCCCAGGAAGGGGGGATCGGCGGTCGCCGCATCACGGTCTCTACGGCGGGGTACGTTCCCGGGATTCGACGGCTGGCGGGCGAGGCTCTCAACGTCGGCCTGGCGATCTCCCTGAACGCCACCAGCGACGAAACCCGAACCCGTCTGATGCCGATCAACCGCAAGTTCCCGATCGCCGAGTTGCTCGAGGCGGCGCGTCTCTTCTACCAGCGCCGCGGGCGCCGGGTGACTTTCGAGTACGTGCTGATGGCCGGGGTCACCGACAGCGACGGCGATGCCGTGCGCCTGGCCTCGCTGTCGCGGCAGCTGCCGTGCAAGATCAACCTCATTCCCTACAACGAGCTGAGCGGACTGCCCGCCGGGGAGGAGGTCTTCAAACGTCCTTCCCGGCAGCGAGTCAGGCGCTTCACCGGGCTGGTCAGAGCCAACACCGAAACCGCGGTCACCGTCCGCGATAGCCGCGGCGGGGATATCGACGCCGCCTGCGGGCAGCTCTACCGGCGCCTCGAAAAGCGCCCTGCCTCCCCCCGGTCCCGGTGAGAAGGTCCGGCGCCTGCCGGGTCGAAGGGAAGTGAGTTACAAAGGCCACCTGGTCGGAGGAGTTCTGGTGGCTACCGCGGTGGCGGCAGCTGCGGAAGTAAGCGGCGGGCGTCCCGGAACCACCTTGGGCCTCTTCGCCACCGCCTTGTTCTTTTCGCTGTTTCCCGATCTCGACACCTCGTCCCGCCCGCAGCGCTGGTTCTTCAAGGTCGTTTTTGCCGCTTTGCTGTACCTCGCCTGGGCCGGGGAGTATCGAACTGCGACCGCGGTGGCGGCGCTCGCGCTCCTGCCGGTGCTGGATCACCACCGCGGCTGGACCCACCATCGTCTGAGTCCGATCGCGGCGGCCGCGGTCGCCGCTGCGGCCTACGCCTGGTGGAAGCTGGACGGCTCAGGCCTCGGGGGGTGGATTGCGGTTATCCGGGGGCTGCCGCAGGGGTTGGAGATGCGATTCGCCGGGGCCGCCCTCGCCGGCTGGTACACCCACCTGTTTCTCGACGGACTGTTCCGGGTGTTTCCCCAGGAGAAGAATTCCTGACTTCCTGCGGAATCGCGACGTCGCCTTCCAAGGCGAAGGGAGCGGTTCCAGCCAACAGCCGCGGCGATTCAGCTTTCGCAGGCGAGGCAGACCGCGGTCATTCCGGGGGAACTTCCCCCTCCCTCTCCGCGTCCTCTTTCCGAGCTTTGCGGTCGACGAACGACTTGATCTTCGACACCGCCTCCGGCATCAGACCGAGGATCTGACTCCAGGAGACATCCTTGTCGGAAAGGGTGAGAATCTGGGCTTTGCCGTCCTGGTCGATGACGACGAAGGCAATCGGCTCGACGGTGGCGCCGCCGCCGGTGCCGCTCTGGCCCTTGCCTTCCTGCCCGCCCCCGGCTCCGAAGCCGAAGGTTATCTTGCTCACGGGAATGAGCGTCAGGTCTCCGGCCTCTACCGGCTCCCCGACGACGGTCTTGGTCTGCACTATTCGATGCAGCTCCCCCATCACCCGCTCGATCAGTCCTTCTACGGAGGTCACTGGCGTATTTCCCGGTTATCGTTGACGGTCATGAAGGTCTCCGGCCCGGCCGGAACGGAAGCCATCGAGCGGACCGCATGCGCTCGGAGAGCCGTCTGCCTCCCACCTCGAGGCCAAACCGCAGAAGGTAGGCGGCAAGGCGCGTCACTGACAGATGCATGCAGATCTCGAGGCGGCCGCACAATACCTGCTCCCGGAAATCGGGTTCGAGCCGGACCTGCAGTTGTTTTCGCCGCTGCAGCAGGCCCGCTTCCAGGCCTTGGACGACACCGAACAGGTATCCGGTCTTCGCGGGATCACCCAGGCCGACGCGGGCGTCGACGCGGAGCCTGCGCAGGTTGATGGAGCGCGGCAGCGCTCGCAGCAGTCCCAATGCCGGCTGCATGGGGACCCGTCGCAGGCGCTTGGATTGGGCCCGTCCCCTTTCCCGGGCTGTCCGCTCCGGTGCCGGATCGACTGCCTTTTGGGCGCCCCCCCGTCCCTGATGCCCGCGAACCGGTTCTCCCCGGGGCCCGGTTTCGCTTCGGGTCCTCAGGCGAAAGGAGATGCCTGGCAGGGAGCGCTTACCAATGGTCGGACCCAATCTCCAGGAGCCCGGACCTGTGACGGCGACCCCGACGAGTCCGAGGAGTAGCGAGGCGTCGGCACGCATCGCCACCGCCACCCCGGGTAGGGGCCGGTCGATTCGCATGCGCAAGGCGACCGGTAGGGAAACCAGCGCCAGCGCGGCGCCTAACACGACCAAGACAATTTCCGACATAACCGAATCAGATCGACCCTCGCTCGAGGCAGTCGATTCCGGGAAAAATGAAACCCAGGTCCGGGAGCGTCAAGAAACGTCAGCTTCGCCAGGCAGGGGGGGCCGGCGGACAGCTTGACAGCTAGGGCATTCCCGCGTTCGTTAGGTTGAGTTGACGCAAGTGCAGTGAAGAAAACGACTTGAGCAATTTCCCGAAAACGCTTATAGCATTTTCCAAAGGGAGAGGGGGACTGCAGGTCGCCCTCCTGATCTGTTGGCTGGGGGCGGTTGAGGCGCGAACCACCTTCTCGGTCCGGGCGGACCACTCCGCGGTTGCGGGGCCCCGCCTGGAACATTCCCTCACGCTTGTTCTCAGCTACTTTCCCGGCGACGGCGAGGCTGTCCTGCTCACCGAAATCGACTTCGATCCGCAGCTGCTGGCGGTGGCGGGGGCAACCTCGACGGCCGGGGCCGCCGCGCTGCATTCGGGCCGGATCGAGATAGACTACGGCAGTGCCCCGCTTGCGGCAGTTGCAGAGGATACCCTCCGGATCACCGCCACTCCCGAGGCGTCGCTGGTTCTTGATATGCGCACCTACTCGTCGCTGGACGGGGAAGCTGTCCCGGCGCACGCAATCGTATTCCCTCTCGAGGTGCGATCCCCCGTTCTCGTCGCTGTCTCCGCCCGGCCGACCGCGGTGTACCCCGGAATACCGTTCGAGCTGGCCATCAGCATTCGCAACCTCGATACGGAAGGGCGTCCCCTCGAGTCGCTGGTCTGGGAGTGGCCGGAGGTGGTGCAGGTGCTCGACGGTGCGCCGGAAGCAGAGCTCGCCACCCCCGTGGAGGCGGGGGACAGCGTTGCCGTCACCTGCGATCTGCAGGTGCGCACCGGAGCGGTGGAAACCGTTGCTCTGAAAGGCATGGCGGGTTCGGCTTCTGTCTACGGGTCGCCGCTGCCCGCCGTCCACCTCGACCTTCTCCCCGTGCCCGAGGCGTCGGCAGCTTTTTCAGGGGACCATGCCGTGAAGGGGAGCAGTACCGAGCTGAAGTTCACCTGGCGCAATGACTCGCCGACCTCGATCCCGGTGCGGGAGTTGCGCGCCCCGGTTCCCGACAGCTTTCGTGAAATCGCCATCGTGGACGGCTCTCCGGCCGCGCGAGCGGAAGTCGAATCCACCCCTTCCGATCAAGTCACCTTCCCGGGCTGGCCATCCGCTTGGCCGCACCTGGTCGTCCGCCCCGAATCCGAAGAGCTGGCCCCCGGGGGGCAGGTCGAGGTCTCCCTGGGGCTGCGGCCGATTCGCTCCGGTCTGTTCGCATGCGAGAGCGCATTCTACCCCGAAGCCGGAGGGGATCCGGTTCCCCTGTCCGGAGACGTCGTGGTGAGAGTGGTCGAGGAGCCGCCGCAGATCGGGGAGGAAGCCTGGGGTGCGGGGGTCGAAACCAGGACCGACCTCGAAGCCGTCCAGGCGGCGCTTCAGGCACGGGTGCGTAGAGAGCTCGTCGACCTTCCGCTGGCCGCTGGTTCCCGGATCGAGCTCGGGGCCGCGGAAGAAGACGACAGGAACTGGATAGCAGAGGACATCCTGACCGCAGAGCTTATCAGGAGAGGATACCGCGTGGCCGTGAAATCTCCGGATTCCGGGGGGGATTCGGGGGCCGCCCTCAGCTACCGGGTCGTCGATGCCCGCGTCGTGTACTCGCCGCAGAAGGGCTGGAATCCGATGGCGGCAAAGCGCCGCCGGGAGGCGATCGGCGACCTGTTTCTCTCTTTCGAGAATGCCGACCGCGAGCTGTCCTGGATCAGTAGAATACGGGGATACGGGGTCGAAACGGTTCCCTCGGTGGGAAACCAGTGGCTGGGCGGTTCGGAAACCGTGGACCGGGTCTCCGTGGATCCAGGGAACAAGGCGGTTGAGATCGGGCTCTCGGGCCTGATCGTCGGCGGGCTCTTCTTCGTCTTCTTCGTCCCTTGAACCGCTGTCTCGGGGGGTCGTTCGCTCTCGCCCCTCATAAGCGGATCTGCCTCGAGCGGGGTCCGTTCAGGCTTCCGCCCTCTTCTCGAAGAGCCACATTCCGAATCCCATGGAGACGACCCCGACGGCGATCGAGTACGCGGCGATCATGAAATTGACCTCGACGGAATCCAGACCCACGGCCAGGGGGATGCCGGCGGCGGAGTCGATCCGCAGCGACAGCTCGTAGGTCCCGAGGACCGCCGGCAGGGCGAGCACCTCGGGCAGGGTGCGGATATACCAGTACAGCACGAAGATGGTGAAGGCCGCGGACGCCAGTCCGGAAAAGCGCCGCACCAACAGCCTGAGGCCGGCGATACCGCCGGCGATGCCCAGCATGACCCCCATGGCAGACAGGTAGATGACCCCGTTGAGCACCAGGACGTCCAGGGCGGTGAAGGGAGAGATTCGCACCTCCGCCACCCGGTCGGCGAGGGCGCGCAATTCGCCGAGAACGGCGAAGAGACCGGCGCTGCTCATGCCGAACAGGATGATGCCTAGGGTCGCCACCGCCGCGGCCTTGGCGGCGAAGATCCGGGCCCGGGATACCGGCAGGGAGAGGAGCAGGAAATGGGTCTGTCCTTTCACTTCCTGGGTGAACGAGTGACTGAACGCGAAAGGCAGGACCAGCAGCCACGCGTAGGGGACGAAGCTCCACAGGACGTGGATGGAGGGGAGGACCTGGGCATCGTCGAAAGACAGGACCGCAATGATCTCCAGGAAGGCGGTCACCAGCGGCAGCAGAACGAACAGGGTGCGGTGCTCCTTGATCTCTTTCAGGTACAGGCTCTTCCAGGTATTCACGCTACCACCTCCTCGAAAATGTCGCCGAGGGACATGCCGCGATTCTCCCTCAGATCCTCGACGTCGCCGCTGACCGCGATTTCGCCATGCCGCAGGAAGGCGACCTCCTCTATCAGCTCTTCCACTTCGCCGACGAGATGGGTCGAGATCAGGATCGTCTGCTCTCCGAAGCGGAACTCACTGAGCAAGGTTTCCAGGATGCGCCGGCGCGACGGCGGGTCGATGCGCCCCAGCGGCTCGTCCATCAGCACTACCTCACTCGGCCAGGAGAAGGCGGCCGCCACCTTGAGCCGCGCCCGCTGGCCGTCGGAAAGGGAGCCGATCTTCCGGTGGCCGTCGACGTTCATGATGGCGAGAAGCCGGCGCGACTTCTCCATGTCCCACCCCGGGAAGAAGGCGGCCAGGAACTCGAGCTGCTCGACTACGCCCATCCAGTCGTAAAAGGGACTGACCTCGGGCAGGTAGGCGGTAATGCGGCGGGTTTCGACCCCCACCGGGAGTCCGGAGATGCGGGCGCTGCCTTCGCTGGGACGGGCGACCCCGGCCAGGATCTTGAAGAGCGTGCTCTTGCCGCTCCCGTTTTCTCCGAGGATGCCCATCACCCGTCCGCGTGCGACGGTCAGGGAGATGCCCCCGAGGGCGGTTACACCGGGATATCGCTTCCACAGGTTCTTCACTTCTATCATCGGGTTGCCTCCGTTAGGATTCCGCCAACCAGGTCCTCGATCTGGGCTCGTGAGAGCGCCAGGCCGCGGACCTCCGAGACGAAGCGGTCCCGCGCCTTCCGGGCCAGGGTGCGGCGCTCGCTGTCGATCCGTTCGGTGCTTTCGGTTATCGAAGATCCATGGCCGCGTCGCGTCGTAATGAACCCCTCGCGCTCCAGCTCCATGTAGGCCCTGGACATGGTGTTGGGATTTACCCCCATTTCAGCGGCCATCTCCCGCACCGACGGCAAACGGTCCCCGGCCCTATAGACTCCCTGAGCGGTGCGTTTTTTCACCTCCCCCATGATCTGCAGGTAGATGGGACGGGTTGGATCAAAGTCGAGGGCCATCAATTCGCCCCATTCCGATGTCTCTCACAATCTCGACATCCATTGACGGTCGATCCCGTTTCGCAGCGGCGGCGCTGTGCCGATCGGATTAAGGGAGGTAACGGGTGGGACCACATCGGTGTCCTATTGACATAGTTTACTATGTATATAGTACACTAATATTGTAGGAAGTCAAGTATTTTACTGCGTCATTACACGAATCGGATGCCCGCAAGACCGCGTTGCCTTACTCTTTTACGGCAAACCCCGCAGTTATGGTGGAGGAAAACGATGCGGATTCGACTGACGTACCTGATACTCGCAGGGCTGATGAGCGCCCTCCCGGTCCGGACGGATCATCTCACCCTCTACGGCCCCACTGTCCCCGGAAGGTCGCCCGCCATTGGAAACGGAGGAGCGCCGATTCTCGACGCCGGCATTTCGCCGGTCCGGGGAGAGGTGCCGGCCGCGGACCCTTCAGGCGCTGGGACAGAGGGGGCGTTCGTCCGGGATGCCGGCTCGGATTTGGCGAGCCCGCCGCCGGGAAGGGCCGCCGCCGCGACCGTTCGCGTCGTCTGGCAGGAGGAGGGCCGGGGCGGGACAGCCGCCGCCACGGAGGAGGACACGGATGTACTCAGCGATCTGCTGCGCTCGGAAGAGCTGAGCCTGGGCCTGATTATGGGGGCGCTGGCGCTGGCCCTCTTTCTCGGGGCCGCCCACGGCCTTGAGCCGGGCCACGGCAAGACCGTGGTAGCTGCCTACCTGGTCGGCTCGCGGGGTACCGTGGGCAACGCCATGTTTCTGGGTGGAGTAGTCACCTTCACGCACACCTTCAGTGTGATCATGCTGGGCCTGGTGGCGCTCTTCGCCACCCAGTACGTCCAACCCGAGCAGATCTTCCCCTGGCTCGGAACCGCCTCCGGAGTTCTGATCATGGCTCTCGGCATATGGCTCCTCGCCGGTCACTTGAGGAAGCTGGACACCCGCGGTCACCACCATCACGACCACCACGGTGACCATGAGCACCATCACGACCACAGCCACCATGACCACGGCCATGAAGAGGAGGATGACCACCATGGGCACGGCCATTCCCACAGCCACGAGATTCCCGACAGGGTGACCCTGGGAAGCCTCCTGGCCCTCGGAATTTCCGGCGGTATCGTCCCGTGTCACGGGGCGCTGGTGATCCTGCTGCTGGCCGTGGCCCTGCATCGCATCGCCTTCGGGCTGCTGCTGCTGCTCGCTTTCAGCGTCGGGCTGGCCGCGGTCCTGATCGCCATCGGCGTGCTCATGGTGAAGGCGCGTCCGCTCGTCGACCGTTTTTCCGGGGACAGCAAGTGGATTCAACGCCTTCCGGTCGTCAGCTCGGTCATCATCATCGCCGTCGGCCTGGGGATTACTGTCAGAACCCTCATGGACACGGGGGTCGTCAACGTCCACCTGTAGGGGGCATCCGGAGGCCGCAGGCGGTCGCCGCGAAAACCGCCCGGCGAACGCCTGTTCGGTCGCGAAGTCCGCAAGTCCAGTCATGCGGAGTGAATCACCGGGTCTTTCTGTCGGACAGGCAGGCCGACGAATCATCGGCCCGCGGAGTTCCATCCGGCCGGCAGGACGATCAGCGGCATCCCGGGCCGGGCGGCGTTGTAGAGGGCGCGGATGTCCCCTTCGTTCAGGCGCACACTCGGCGCCCGAACCGTCCCCCACTCCCGCGCGGCGTAGATCAGCAGGCGACCTGAAAACCACAGGGCGCAGTCCCTGTCGCCGTCCTCGGCGAGGTAGTCCTCCCAGTCGAATGCCGACCGCGGATTCCCCGTGCTCCCGCGGCCTTCCGGGGCGCGCCAGTAGCGGCGGATCTTCCCCAGCACTTCCCGTTCGCCGTTGCCTCCGGTGAATGAGTCGACGACTGCAGGGCAGCTGCGCAGCAGGGCATTCTGCTGCATCAATCGCACCTCCGCCGTCTCGAGGTCGAGCAGGAGATAGGGATTGCCGGCATCTACCGCCTGCACCCAGGCCTGCAGGGCGCTGTTGATCGATTTCAGAGCTGCGGTCTCTGCGGGGGGGCTCCAGGCCGGCGACGGAACCGCCGCCGCGAAAGCGATTGCCGCAAACAACGGAAGCCTTCTCATGGGGGTCAGTCCCCGAGATTTTCGCGAACCCGGCCGAAAATCCGGCGAATCCTCGCCATTGCTTCAGCGCTGAGCGGGGGGCCGTTGACGGCGGCTGCGTTGGCCTCTAGATGGCGCATGTTCGCGGTTCCGGTCAGAACGGTCGACACCGCCGGATGCGAGGCGGCAAACTTGTACCCCGCCGCAGGCAGGGAGAGAACGTGCCCTTCGAGAAGCCATCCGAGGGGATCGGACAGGTCGACGGAACCGGCGTCGATAACCCCGCGTTTCACCGCGTCCCGGATGCGCACGCGCAGGTGTTCGGGACGGCTGAGGCCGCGGCGGACCGCCACCATGTCGACAACCCCGACCTGCCGCTTCAGGCAGCGGTCGAAGACGAGCTCCTCTGCCGAGGGGCTTAGAATCCCGTAGGCGATCATCATCGCATCGATGGCCTCGATGTCGAGCGCCCGCCCGACAACTTCGTGGTGGTGGTCCCTGCTGTAGTTCTCGGAAAGTCCGAGGAATCGGCACTTGCCCTGCTCGACCAGGCGGATGGCGGTTGGCAGCTGGGTTTCCATGACCTCGTCATACAGCTCCGGGATCACGCCGTGGAACTGCACCAGATCGATAACGTCGACGCCGAGCCGCAGTAGACTCCCCTCCACCGACGCAACCACTTCATCGCCCGACGGCACGCGCCCGTCGATCGCCGAGGGAAACTTCGTCGCGATCAGGTACTGGTCCCTGGTTACGCCGGCGAGCATCCTGCCGAGGAGGGACTCGCTGTCGCCGTATTGCGACGAGGAGTCGATGAAGTTGACCCCGAGCTCCAGCGCCCGGCGCAGCATCCGGCCTGCCGCGGCCTCGCCGACGCCGGAGGCTTGGCCGAACAGGCTGGGGCCACCGGTGCCCAGGCTGAGAAGCGAAACCCGCAACCCGGTGCGGCCCAAAGGACGATAGCGCATGGCGGTTTCAGCTTTCCCCGATATCGAGGAGTATCTTCAGGATCCCGGGCCGGGTCGCCCGCTCGAAGGCCTCCAACCCGTCGTCGATGGCGAGGCGGTCGCTGACCAGCGGGGCGACATCGACGGCTTTCAAGGTCAACAGGTCGACCGCGGGGGCAAAGGGGCCGCAGCGCGAACCGATGATCGTCAGCTCGTCCACGACCACAGGTGCCGCGTCGAGGTTCAGGCGGCCGGAATAGGTGCTTTTCATCACCAAGGTCCCCCGTGGTCTGAGGGCGGAGCGGGCGAGCTCGAAACCTCGGGGAGAGCCGGTGCACTCCACGGAGAGGCCGAAGCTGCCCCCCTCCACCTCCTGGGGGGCTACCGTGGCGATGCCGCGCCTGCGCAGCAGCTCGAGCTTGGCCTACGACCGAAAGCCGGCAACCGGCCAGGGCCAGTGTCTGGGCGATGAGCTGCCCGAGCTTGCCGTCCCCCACTACCAGTACCCGGTCATCTTCTCCGACCCGGACTTGCTCCTGAATCTGCAGGGCAGCTGCGAGGGGCTCGGTGAACACCGCCTCGGAGGAGTCGAGGCTTTCCGGGACGACGTGCAGGTTTCGCGAGGGAAGAACGAGGTGTTCGGCGAAGGCGCCGTCGCGCCCGGCGATTCCGAGAACGGTGCGATTGCCGCAGTGGGCGGGCACTCCCGACCGGCAGCGGCAGCAGGAGCCGCATGCGGCGTTTATCTCCCCGACCACCTGTTGGCCGGTGAGAGGGCCCGACTCGACGACGCCGACGAACTCGTGGCCCGGTATACCGCGGAAAGGGTAGTAGCCCCCGGTCAGCTCGATGTCGGTGTTGCAGATGCCGGCGACGAGGACCCTGACCTGGCTCTCGTCCGCGGCGGGCTCCGGTCTCGGCAGGTCGCAGCGCAGGGTGAGCTTTCGCTCCTCGAGCCACAACCCTTTCACGGTTCTTTTTCGCTGTGTGAGTCGGCCAGGTGCGAGGGTCAGTAGATGAAGACCGGGGTCCCCAGGTCGACGTTTTCGAACAGGTAGGCCAGGTCCCGTGCGCCGACCCGCACGCAGCCGTGGGTGATGTTCCTGCCGAGGTTGGTTTCGTAGAGCGTGCCGTGGATCATGTAGTCCTTGGCGAAATAGAGGGCGTATTCTCCCAGCACACCCCGTTGAAAGCGGCGCCGGTCCTCGGCGAAGATCGGCACCGCCGCCTCCGATTCGAGAAAGGCCCACTCCGGCTTGATCCAGATCGGGTCGCGCTCCTTCCGCAAGATGGAAAAGCGCCCCATGGGAGTGGCGAAATTCCACCTGTGTCTCGCCTTGGTCCCTTCGAACCGGCGAGCGGCACCCGTGGCGCAGACGGCCTGGCGCAGGATCTCGTACCCCCGGGAGCGCAGCAGCAGGCGGTTGTCGTGAGTATCGACGACGAGGTAGGGTGCATTCGGCTCCCGCTCGGAGAGCTTGTGCAGCAGAATGGCCTGCTGCCTTCTCAGATCCTCCAGGCTTTCAGATGCCGCCGGATACGGAAGGGAGCAGAGACCTATCGAGGCCGCCACTAGTAGGCGCATGGGGAAACCTGAACAAGAAAGGCCGGGGAGGAAATCCTCCCCGGCCCTTGGGCGCATCGCCAAAACTTTCCTACATACTACATCTTGAGATACCAGGGTGTGTTCTTTTCGACGAGGTCATGGTATCTGGCGACCGCCTGCTCAACCCCGCTGGCGACCGCTTCCGCTGTACTCATGGCGCTGTTCGCCTTGGCAGTAGCTTCTTCGAACTCTTCACTGTCGACCGCGGCGCGGGCTGCAGCGAGGTCGGAGTCGGCACCCCCGAGGTCGGTTTTCAACTGTTCGATGTCCGCTTCGGTTCCCTTGCCGGCGGGAGCGGCTTCGAGGCTTCCCCTCGTTTGCTCGACTGCGGCAGCAGCCTCGGCGATAGCCGCTTCCGCGGCGCTCATGGCTGCGTTCTTGGCCTCGGTTGCGGAGGTTGCCGCGGCGTTCGCCTTGCTGAGGGCGTCGGCGAGTCCGGGTTTGACCACCTCGTCCCAGTTCTTGAACCACTTCTCGGCTTCGACGTCGTAGGCGCTCTTGGCGTCGTCGAAGGTGCGCTGCGCCGAGGCCAGCTCACTACCGGCGTACTTCTCCGCCCCCGCATCCCTGGCGGCTTGCAGGGCCTGACTGGCAGCGTCGAGATCCGCCTTGGGAGGATCGCCGCCGCACCCCAGTGTCAGTCCGACGGCCAGAAGCACTGCAAGCAACGAAAATACTCGCGTTTTCATATCCTCCTCCGAACCCTGCTTGACAGGTCCGCTCGGCAGACCTGAAAGTGGCGTAAAAAGTGGCGTAAATAGAATAAAAACAAACTAAAATTTGACATTGCGGTTGTCAAGCAGAAAACCTGCCAGCCGGTACCGGTTCCCCGAGGGGTTAGCCTCTTCGCGAGGGGGTCGGTCACAGCTGGTTTTCAGGCTCCTCGAGCTCGCCGTAATCGTCGTCTTCGGATGAATCGTCATCGTAAATCCAGCCGCACTCCCGGCACAGCGGGTGATCTCCCTCCCTGGGACTGAAGCACTGCGGGCATCGCTGTCGGGGTCGGCGGAAAAAGCGAAAGGCGATAACCACCAGGAGCAGAAAGGCGAACAGCAGGTAAAGGGTTGTCGTCACGGCAGGTCGGGTCTTTCACGGTTCCCGGTTGCCCGAGTGGCGCGTCCTGTCGGGGGACGATCGTTTCGCGCGGTTTTGCGACTCGAGCTTGCAGGCCGGGACCACCTGCCTCGGGAAACCGGCTGCCGGCAGTCCCCTGGCGCGCGATTCAGCAATGTCCCCCGCCACTGAAAGCCCCCTGCGGTCTGGAAAGGAGAAGTCGAGAGGAAACATGAGGAACAGCGAAGACAGCGAAGTTCGCTCCCCCTTGAATTTCCCAATAGTTCAGGGCTCATGGTTCAGGCCCGGGATTTGCCCAGCTTTCTCAGCCGCCGCCGGCGCCCCCAACGGGTCGGCTTGATGCGCTGCCGTCGCCCCAGCGGCGCCTGAATGAGACCGGCTGCTTCCAGGTTTTCGAGAATGCCGTTCAGCCTTTCCGGGTGGTTGGTGATTATCCCCTGCACTCCATCTGCACCATGTCGCGCATCACGAGTTCCTCGTCCACCGTCCAGGCCCAGACGGAAACCGCTCGTTTGCGCATTTCCTCGAAGAAGGGGGGCGTGAGGGTGGCGTGCCAGATCGCCAGAGCGTTGGCGCCCACCTCGAGCACCTGTTTAACCAGCCGTCGCGCCCTGACCCTGGAGGGAGCGGCCGGGAGCTTTCCGATCAGGAGGGCGGTGGGAATGCCGGCATCGAGGAGCTTGACGCGGCGGATCGTCTCCGGGTTGAAGGACTGGATGACGACCTGGTCCGCCGCCTCCATGTCGTCGACGATCTGCAGCACCTTCTCGGCGAGGAATTCCCCTTTGATTTCGACGAGAAGGAGAGCGCGGTGGCGGGTCGTCTCGATCGCCTCTTCGAGCAGGGGGATCTGCGCACCCTTGAACTCTCTGCCGAACCAGGTTCCGGCGTCCGCGCTGCGGATCTGATCGAGCGTCTGCTGTCGAACCCAGCCGCGGCGGTCGGTGGTTCGGTCGAGTGTCGCGTCGTGGATGACTACCACGCGGCCGTCGCTCGTCCCGTGAACGTCGATCTCGATCGCGTCGACTCCGATCCGGATGGCGCGCTCGAAGGCCGCGGCGGTGTTTTCCGGTGCCGAGCCGGAAGCACCGCGGTGGGCGATGCGCACCGGGTGGATCATTTCCGTCGCTACGCTCCTGGAATCGGTGTCCGAAACGAGGGAAAGTATAGGGCGGTCGAGGATGGCCGGCTAACCGGCGGGGGCCGGCAGCACGATGGGAACGCGTGCGAAAATATGCCGGCCGGGGGCCTTCTAGGCACCGTACTTGCGCAGCCTCCCGGCGTGGGCGAGGAGAAGGGCCATCAGGCTGGAACTCGGTATGCTCCCGATGCTGCCGTTGCGGCACCCCCTCTCGGAGAAGGCCGCCCCGGCGTGAGGCTGGGCCCAGGTACTGGCGATGGCGACCGGAACCGGATGCCAGCTGTGGCCTTTCACCAGCGACGGGGTTGAGTGATCTCCGGTGATGGCGAAGACTTCCGGTTCGAGTTCCTGAATGCTCGGTACAGAGGAATCCACCCCTTCGAGAAGGCGGACCTTTTCACCGAAATCGCCGTCCTCTCCGGCGCTGTCCGTACTCTTGAAGTGAATGAAGAAGAAGTCGTGAAGGTCCCAATGCCGGCGCAGCAGTTCGCACGACGAGGAGAGGTCGCTGCCGCATGGGACCGCGGACATGCCGACCGCCTGCGCCACCCCCCGGTACATCGGGTAGGCGGCGATCGCCAGACCCCGGAGTCCGTACACCTCGCCGAACCGCGGCATCTCGGGAATAGTGCCGAATCCCCTTATCAGGACCATGTTGGCGGGCGATTGATCCCGCAGCCGCTTTTCGGCCTGGTGGAGAAAGCTCGTTACCGCGGCAGCCGCCCTCGATGCCTCCTCCTCAAGGGCCGTAACCGCCCTTGGGGCGACACCGGTCTGCTGGGGGTCCGACTCTGTCAGGCGAGCGGAGAGACCGTCGCCGCGAAACAGGATTGCGGCCCGGTACTCCATCTCGGGAACCAGTGAGATCTCAGTGCCGGGGAGGTCGATATCGGCCAGGAGCGCGCACAGGTGCCGGCACTGGTCCGTCGAGATGCGGCCGGCGCGCCGGTCGGTCACTCTGCCGTCGGAATCCACGTTGCAGAAATTGAGCCGCGCCGCCAGGTCTCCAGGGCGAAAGTCCATCCCCGTTCCCAGTGCCGACAGGGCCCCGCGCCCGATCTGCCAGTGCCACGGATCGTAGCCGAACAGCGCCAGGTGGGCGGGACCGCTTCCCGGTGTGAATCCCGCCCCCAAGGGCGTCAGCGAGCCGCACGAACCGCTGCGGGCGATGCGGTCGAGGTTCGGGAGCATCGCGCTGTCGAGCTCCGACCTGCCGGTGTCCGGATCGGGAAGACCACCAAGTCCGTCGATCACGAGCAGGACGATCTTGCTGTCGCTTTCAGGGATCAGCAGCTGCCGGGTGAGGTCCGAGCTTATCATGGATGGTGGCCGTTTTCAGAACGCGAAGTCTCCCCTCACCGGCTCTCCAGAGGTGCTGACGACGCCTGCGTCGATTTCCCGGTTGCCGTCGCCAGAGGATTCAGGGCCCGGCTCGGATGAAACGGGAACAGACCGGCGGGTGTGGTACATGTCGCGAACCACGAGCTGAATTCCGGTGACTGCCCCTTCGTACATGTCGGGCTTCAGCTCGAAAGCCACGGCCACGTGGTCTCCCGGGGCCAGTTCGTCCGCGGCGACCCCGTTTCTCCACCACAGGGCCGTGGTCGGCCTGCCGTTGACGTTGAGGACGACGCGAAGGTGCTCCCCTCCCTGCCCCATGCGGCCGCGGGCGGCCACTTCGAGATCAAGGGCGGCGAACACCGGTGATTCGTTGCCGCTTCCGAACGGCTCCATCTCCGCCAGGGTCTCCAGCGTCGGTCTGCCGATGTCGGACGGGTCGAGGAGAAGATCGACCGGGAGATTCGGCGCCATGTCCGCCTCGGTCAGCCCCTCGTTGGCATGCCGGATGAGGTCGGCCCGGAAGGCCTCGAAGTTCTCCCCCTGCAGCGAGAACCCGGCCGCCCCGGGGTGACCTCCGTACGTGGTGAGGTGTTTGGCGCAGGAGCTGATACCGGCATTGATGTCGTAGGCCTTGATGCTGCGCGCCGATCCGACGTAGACCCCGTCGCGGCGCGCGTCGGTGACGATGACCGCGGGGCGGTTGTATTTCTCGACCACCGCACCGGCGATCAACCCGATGATCCCGGGGTTCCAGTCCTCGCCGAGGAGGACGAGGATGCGATCCATCTCGAGGTCGTCTTCGGACACCAGGCTCTGCGCCTCGCGAGTGCCTTCGCGCTGCAGCTCGCGGCGGCGGCTGTTGAGCTCTTCGAGCTCCGCTGCCAGGGTTTTTGCCGTGTCTTCGTCCCTGGCCCGCAGGAGCCGCAGGGAGAGATCGGGCGAGGCCAGACGACCGGAGGAGTTGAGCCTGGGTCCCAGGTAGAAACCGACCGAGGTTGTGTCGACCGGTCCGTTGTCGCAGCGGGCAGCCGCCTTCAGCTGGTTTATCCCGGGCCGGGAGGACGCCTGCATGGCCCGCAGCCCCCGCCGGATCATGACGCGGTTCTCGTCGAGGACGGGGGCGACGTCGGCGACCGAGCCGAGGGCGACGAACTCGAGCAGCTGGTTGAGGTATCGCCTGCGCTTCTCCGGTGTCATGAAAGTGGGGCAGAGAGCCTGCACGACCTTGAAGGTGACCCCGACCCCGGCGAGACCCTTGAACGGATAGTCGCAGTCGCGGCGATTTGGATTGACGATGCTGTGGGCCGGCGGCAGCTCCTCGTTCTGGCGGTGGTGATCGAGGACGATGACGTCGAGATCATGTGAGTGCGCCAGTTGCAGGGCCTCGAAGGCGGAGATGCCGTTGTCGACGGTGATGATCAGCCCGGCCTCGCGCTCCAGGGCGGTAGCGACGGCACGCGGGCTGATCCCGTATCCGTCGCGGTGCCGGTTGGGAAGCATGTAGTCGCATTCGGCCCCGACCGATTCGAGGAAATCGAGGAGGAGGGCGGTGCTCGTGATGCCGTCGGCGTCGTAGTCGCCGAAAACGAGGATCAGCTCCTTGTCGCGAACGGCCCGGGAGATCCGTTCGACTGCACGGGTCATGTCTTTCAGAAGCTCGGGGGGGTGCAGGGCCTCCGCTCCCACCGCGAGATCGCTCCCCTCGAGGCCGCGGCACTCCAGAAGGGCTTCGCGGACCGAGGAATAGGGAGGCTCGCGCTGGATGTCCCAGATTGGGTATTGGCGCATTTTGGGTACCGGTGATCCGAGGGAGAGGGCGTTTGAAGGGGGAGGGCGGCAATATACCTTGGAGGTGCGTCGGGTCAAGTGTAGATTCGAATCGGATCTCGAGTTGCTCCCTTCGAACCACTCCCCGCATCGCCGTCAACCACTTCTCCATTATCCTGTTCGCATTTCGTGAAGCACCGGTCCGACGCCGCCCGGTCCGTTGACGGGGCGCGCTCCGCGGCGCTCGAGATCCTGTGCGCCTTCGACGCCGGGAAAGGAGCGCTGGAACAGATCTTCCAAGGCGCGGCCGCGGACCTCGACAGCCGCGACCGCCGCTTCGCCAGACAGTTGGTCCACGGGGTCGTCAAGTGGCGGGCGCGGCTCGACTGGAGCGCGAACCAGTTCACCAGGCAGCCTGTCGAGAAGCTCCCCAGGGATGTTCGCAACCTCCTCAGGCTGGGGCTCTTCCAGTTGCTGTGGCTCGACCGCGTACCGGCCAGGGCGGCCGTGCACACTGCCGTCGCGCTCGCAAAAAGCCGCCGCAGGGGAAACCTCGCGGGGATGGTCAACGCCGTGCTGCGCAGGGCCTCGACCGAGGCGGCGTCGCTGCCGCTTCCCGACCGGGCCGGGGATCCGGTAGGGTACCTGGCCCTCGCTCATTCCCATCCCCCCTGGCTGGTGGAGCGCTGGCTGCAGCGATGGGGCGACTGCGAAACCGAAGCCCTGCTCGAGGCCAACAACCGCCCGCCGCCGCTGTTCGCGAGGATCGACGCGCGACGCCCCGGCGACCTCGCGGCACAGCTCCCGCAAGGCGCCTTCCATCCCGACCCGGTGCCGGGTTTCGAAGGCTGCTTCCGGATCCGGGAAGCCGAGGGTCTGTTCGATTCCCCCGCCTTTCGCGCGGGGCTGTTCTGGATACAGGACGTGAACGCCGGTATCGCCGCTTCCCTCCTCGACCCGAAGCCGGGGGAAAGGGTGCTCGATGCCTGCAGCGCTCCCGGCGGAAAGGCCGTGCAAATCGCCCTGGCGATGCGAGGTCGGGGATTGCTGGTCGCCGCGGACTCGGCGCCATCGAGGCTTCGTTTCGTCGCTGAAACCTGCCGGCGCATGAGGCTCGAGTCGGTGGCCATCGTCGCCCAGGACGCGGCGGAGCCATCCTTTGTTCCGGGCACCTTGGGGCCGGGCGGTTTCGACCGCGTGCTTCTCGATGTGTCCTGCAGCAGCACCGGGGTCCTGGCGCGCCTGCCGGAGGCCCGCTGGCGCCGCCGCCTGGGCGACCTGAAGGGATACTCGGCCCGACAGCTCGACATACTCAGAGCGGGGTACGAAGTTCTGAAGCCTGGCGGCGTTCTCGTCTACAGCACCTGCTCGCTCGAGCCGGAAGAAAACGAACAGGTGGTCGCCGCCTTCCTGGAACAGACCCCGAATGCGGCACTCGAACCGGCGCATCGGTTTTTTCGCGCCCCCTGGGCCGCGGCGTATGTCCAGACCGTTCCCGGCCGCGAGGTCGGCGATGGCGCCTTCGCCGCCCGCATCAAAAAGAAGCCGGTCCCGATCGGCTGAAAGGTCTCTTGCGCAAAATTTTTCTGATAGCGGCGACTGCAGCCGCCTCATTGGTTCTGTTTTTTCTGCTCCTCGACGGTGTCGTCATGCCTTACGTGGTAACCGTGAAGCGGGTCAGTGTGCCGGATGTCGACAGCCGGTCTTCCCGCCAGGCCGCCATGCGCCTTCAGAGCGAGGGCCTGCGAATGGCCGTGCGCGACAGTGTATTCAGCGAGGCCGTCTCCCGCGGACACGTCGTCGAGCAGTCCCCCGACCCGGGAGAGCTGATCAAAAAAGGACGCCGCGTGTTCGTCGATCTGAGCCGCGGTCCGCGGCTCCACGAAGTGCCGAACGTCACCGGAGGCAGCATTCGAGATGCCCGTCTGCAGATTGCCGGTCACCAGCTGCGACTGGGTGACTGGGTGTACGTCTCGTCCAGGGAGGTCCCGCGAGGGGTCGTGGTGCGCCAGGAACCGCCTGCGGGCACCAGCCTCCCCCGTGGAGGCCGGCTCTACCTGGAGATCAGCAGCGGCTCTCCATCAGCACTCCAGCGGGTGCCCGACCTCGAGGGGCTGTCGGTCGCCGCCGCAGGAGACACCCTCCGCAAGTACGAGATGAGCATGGGGGCGGTCATCAAGCGCCCCGGCAACGTCTCACGGCCCGGAATCGTTCTCGGCCAGCGGCCCGCAGCCGGGGACCGCGTCGCCCGGAATACTCCGGTCGAGCTGATTGTCAGCGCCGTAGCAACTTCCGGGGGAGGACCGCAGTGAGACTCCGTGACCTGAAAGCGAAAGGGGCCGTGAAGGCCGCGGAAGTCAAGGTGGGCCCATCGCTGTTGGCCGCTGATTTCTCCCGGTTGGGGGACGACATCCGCAGAGTGGAGGACGGCGGCGCGGATTTTCTCCATCTCGACATCATGGACGGCCATTTCGTGCCCAACCTGAGCTACGGGATCCCGGTGGTCGAAGCAGTTCGGCGAGCCACCGGCCTCGAGCTCGACACCCACTTGATGCTGAGCGCCCCGGGGCAGTACCTCAAACCGTTCCGGGACGCAGGAGCCGATTCGCTTACCGTCCACCTCGAAGTGGCACCGGACCCTGCCGAGCTGATCGGCGGCATCAGGGAACTGGGACTCGGCTGTGGAGTCGCCGTCAACCCCCGCACTCCGGTCGAGGGGCTCCTGCCGTTCCTTCCCGACGTCGATCTCGTCCTGATCATGTCGGTCGAGCCCGGTTTCGGCGGCCAGTCCTTTCGAGGGGAAGTCCTCTCCAAGGCCCGGGACCTTTCCTCCTGGATGCATGCCCGCAGCCTGAAGGTTCCGATCGAAATGGACGGGGGCATCTCCCCGCAGAACGCCGCGGAGTGCCGCGATGCCGGGGTCAGCCTCCTCGTCGCAGGCTCCTCGGTATTCGGGGCTGACGACGCCGCTGCCGCCATCCGCGCAATCCGCGGAAGCGGCTGACCTCCGGCCCGGCCCCGGCGGCCTTCAAATTGCCGGTTGTCTTCGGTGCTCGTATATTCAGCTACTTTTGTCAGTTCGTTTTTCCCTCTTCCGGACCGGTTGGGTCGATGTTCGATCGCTTGACAGAGCGTCTGGACGACGCCTTTCGCAAGCTGCGGGGACAGGGGCGCCTCAGCGACCGCGATCTCGACGACTCCCTGCGCGAAATCCGCCGCGCCCTGCTCGAGGCGGACGTCAATTTCGACGTCGCCAGGAGCTTTCTGAAACGGGTCCGAGAGCAGGCGGTCGGCCGCGAGGTGTTGCGCAGTCTGACCCCGGGCCAGCAGGTGATCAAGATCGTTCACGACGAGCTCGTGTCCCTGCTGGGAGGTGACAGCTCCCCCCTCGCTCAGGCGGAGCGGCCGCCGACGGTGATCCTGCTGGTCGGCCTGCAGGGATGTGGCAAGACGACCGCGGCGGCAAAGCTGGCGTCCCATCTGCAGGGAAGGAACCGGCCTCCCTTTCTCGTCGGCGCCGACGTGTACAGGCCAGCGGCGTTCGACCAGTTGCGCACCCTCGCCGACGGGCTCTCGGTGCCGGCGTTCGGCGGTCCCTCCGAAGGAAACGGGGATCCGGTGGAGATCTGCCGGCAGGGAGTGGAAAGGGCGCGGTCAGGCAACCGCAGCGCCGTAATCCTCGACACCGCCGGGCGTCTCGCCATCGACGACGAGATGATGGATGAACTGACGGCGGTCCGGTCCGCCACCGAACCGGATGAGGTCCTTTTCGTCGCCGACGCCATGCTCGGGCAGGACGCCGTCGAGACGGCGGGGAGGTTCTGCGAACGCCTGGAGTTCACCGGATGTATTCTCACCAAGATGGACGGCGACGCGCGTGGCGGCGCCGCCTTGTCGATTCGCGAGGTCACCGGGCGGCCGGTCAAATTCATCGCTGCGGGCGAGGGGGTCGAGTCACTGGAGCCGTTCCATCCGCAGCGCGTGGCGTCCCGGATCCTGGGCATGGGAGATGTGGTTTCCCTGGTCGAAAAGGCGCAGCAGGCCTTCGATCAGGGCCAGGCGCGGAAGATGGAGGCCAGGCTCCGGCAGAATGCCTTCACCTTCGACGACTTCCGCGAGCAGCTGCGGGCGATACGGAAAATGGGCCCTCTCGACCAGCTGCTGGGAATGATTCCCGGTGCCGGCAAGGCCCTCAGGGAGGCGCAAGTGGACGACAAGGCATTCGTTCAGGTCGAGGCGATCATCAACTCGATGACCAAGGCCGAACGGGTGCAGCCGCAGATTCTGAACGGCAGCCGGCGGCGGCGCATCGCGCGCGGCAGCGGCACGAAGATCCAGGACGTCAACCGGCTTCTCAAACAGTTCCAGGCGATGCAGAAAATGATGAGGCAGGTGAACCGCCCCGGTCGCGGCCGGGGCGCTGCCGCCAGATTTCAGTTGCCCGCAGCGTTTGGATGATGACTACACTTCGCCGCGCCGCTCCCCTTGCGAACGGCGCACCATCGCAGAAAAGGAGATCCGTTTGGTCAAGCTTCGTTTGAAGAGAACAGGTCGCAAGGGGCGGCCCTTTTACAGAATCGTGGCCATGCATTCGACCCTGGCGCGCGGGGGCCGCTCTTTGTCGCAGGTGGGCACGTACGATCCCGTTCACGCCCGCGTCGAGATTGACGAAGAAGCGACCGTCAAATGGCTCAAACAGGGCGCACAGATGACGAAAACCGTCCAGGATCTGTTGAAAAGCCAGGGAATACTCGCACGTTTTCGCGGTTTCGAAGGATTGGCTCGGGAAGGGGCCCTTACCAGGGACAAACCGAAGCGGCGCCGGAATCTGGCGCGGGCAGAGCAGACCGTGGCGGCTGCGGAGGGTGAGGCTGGACAGGAGGAGGCGGACGGCGCCGAATAAGGCGACGGGTTCCGCAGGGGTGAGTTGCGTGGGGGTTCCCGCGGGTGGACCGGCTGAAGATGCGGGTTGACGATCCGGCTGCGGTATCGGCCCCGCGGCGGGCGCAAAGAGCGGCCACCGCGAAGAACGGGAAAGGCAGGGAAGGGGAGGAAACGGGAGGAGACGGGCATGAGCGCATTGCGATCGGGTACGTGGTGCGTCCGAAAGGAGTTCGCGGCGAGGCCGTTGTCGAGCCCCTGACGGGAGATGTCGGTCGTTTCGACGACGTCGAAGAGGTCATTTTGGAGCGTTCCGGACAGCCTCCGAAGCGACTGCGAATTGCCGGATGGCGGCTCGATGGGCGTGGAATTCTGATGAAGTTCACCGGCATCGACAGTCCCGAAACGGTAGCCGAGGAAGTCGCCAAAGGTTATCTGACCATCCCGCGCGACGAGGTTCCGGAGCCGCCGGAGGGAACCATTTACGTGTTCGATCTCGTCGGGTGTCGCGTCGAAGACGAAGGCGGCAATGGGCTTGGGGAGGTGGTGGGTGTGCAGGAGATGCCCACAGCCGACTTGTTGGTGGTCCGCAATGGTCAGCGAGAAGTCCTGATTCCCCTGGTGGGGGATTTCGTCCTCCAGGTGCTGCTGGCGGAACATCGCGTGGTGGTAACCGGCGTCGAGGAGTTGGTGCCACTCGGGACACTGGTCAGAACCGGGCGCGACAGAAAATGAGAATCGACGTCGTAACGATTTTCCCCGAGTTCTTCAGGACCCCCCTGGAGACGAGCATGCTGCAGCGGGCCGTCGCCGCGGGGCATGCGGAGATCCGCGTGCACGACTTGCGGCAATACGCCGCCGACCGCCACAGGACGGTCGATGATACCCCCTTCGGCGGAGGCGGCGGCATGGTGATGAAACCGGAGCCCGTCGCCGCGGCGTGGGAATTCCTCGACTTGGCGCGCGGTCACTGTGTCTACCTCACCGCTGACGGTGAGCCGTTGAATCAACCGCTGGCAGAGCTACTGTCCCTGGAATTGCAGCTCGTGCTCCTGTGCGGCCACTACAAGGGTATCGACGAGAGAGCGCGGCGGTTCGTCGATCGAGAAGTGTCGATCGGAGACTACGTTCTCACCGGCGGAGAACCGGCTGCCCTGGTGTTGATCGACACCGTCGTGCGCTTGATCCCGGGGGTGCTCGGAAACTTCACGTCCGCCCTTTCCGATTCGTTCCACGACGGGCTTCTCGACTGCCCCTGGTACACTCGGCCGGCGGAGTTCCGCGGCGTCGGGGTTCCCCCCGTGCTGCTGAGCGGCAATCACGAAAAGGTCGTGGAATGGAGGCGCCGGCAGTCCCTGAGGCGCACCTTCGACCGCCGTCCCGAAATCCTCGCCAGGGCCGAGCTGGACCCGGAGGAACGGAGGTTGATCGACGAGTGGCGGCGGGAGGAATCGCGCGATTCGACTCCTGCCGCGTTACCCGGGCAGAAGCGGATCGACAAATGAATTTGCAGCCCGTTTGGTTTTCATCGAAAGGAGTAGCAGGATCGCCATGGACATGAACATGCTGCGCGAAATCACTGCCTCGCAGCTGAGGACGGATATTCCCGACTTCGGCCCCGGAGACACCCTCCGGGTTCACGTGCGCGTGATCGAGGGGGAGAAGGAGCGTACCCAGGTTTTCGAGGGAGACGTCATTCAGCGTCGCGGCGGAGGAGTCAACGAGACCTTCACGGTGCGCAAGGTAACCCAGGGCGTCGCCGTGGAACGGATCTTTCCGCTGCATTCTCCGAGGATCGCGAGGATCGAACCGATCCGCAGGGGCAAGGTCAGGCGAGCCCGCCTGTTCTATCTTCGCGCCCGCAAAGGTCGTTCCGCACGGATCAAGGAAAAGAGGTAGCACACCCATGGCTCGGCGCGACCTGCCGTTTACGAACCGGAACTGGATCATCCTCGGCGGCGGGGTGGCCGTCATCGCCGCCGGGTATGGACTGCTGAGCATTCCGCCAGCCGACGGGTTCCTCTCCCTGACGATGGCCCCCATCCTGCTGGTTCTCGGCTACTGCGTCGTCATCCCCTGGGCCATCCTCTACAGGGATCCCGAAGCGAGGGAGTCTCCGGCCGGGGACCGGGGGGCCGGCTGAACCGGGAATTCCGGATGACAGAAGCGGCAGCACTCCCGCGGGAGTCTGACATACGGGACCACGATCCCGGCCTTTACACCGGAACGCGGGTTGCCGAAATCGCGGACGATATCTGCGATGTCGGCGCCGAAGCTTGCCGGTTCTTCGAGACATACGGGTACCTCGCGGTGGCGCGCGCATTCCCCGAAGAGATGACCGTTGCGGCCCGCACCGCCATCGACGACTTGATCGAGGGGCGGCGTTCCGACTTTCGCGGCTTGCAGTTCGAGGCCGGCCTGGGGGACAAGAAGAAGCTGAGCCGGGAGCAGCGCCGTCTCGGCGTCCGCAAGTTGATGAGCTATGTCGCCTACGACCGGCGCCTGCTGGCCCTGGCCGAGTACCTCCCGATTCTCGACGTGGTGCGCAGGCTTGTGGGGGGCGAGCCGGAGCGTTTCCAGGAGATGGCCCTGCTGAAACCTCCGCATATCGGGCGGGAAAAGCCGTGGCACCAGGACTGTGCCTACTTCAACCTTCCCCTCGGGACGCCGGTTGTCGGGGTCTGGATCGCCCTCGACGAGGCGACCATCGCCAACGGCGCTCTGCACGTCATTCCCGGATCGCACCGCGAGGGCCCGATCAATCACTTCAAGGGCCGCGACTGGCAGATATGCGATTCCGATGTGGCGGTCGAGCGCGACGTCGCCGTGCCCCTGAAACCCGGCGGCGTCCTCTTCTGGCACGGCATGACCCACCACGGCAGTCCCAGGAATCGATCCGGCCTTAGGCGAAGGGCGTTGCAACTGCATTTCAGGCCGCGCGGTGTCGCCGAGACCACCACCGAAGACCGGATGACTGTCTTCGGTGGCGACGTCCGCGGCGCCACCTGCTGACCGGCCTTACCGATGCTGGCGCCGCTTCCGGCGGCAGGTTCCCGGTCTTACCGGAAGGCCCTCAGGCTTTGGACGTCATCTTCAGCGACAGCCACCGCGGCCACGACCCGCCGTTCGAATTCGCCGCGGACGGGATGTATCCGTATTCAGAGGCTCCCGGTCGCGCCGAAGCGATCCGTCGCGCCCTGGCGGCAGACCCGCGCTTTCGTTTTGCGGAACCGGAGGGGTTCGAACCCGGGTTGCTGGCCGCGATCCACGATCCCGGGTACCTCGGTTTTCTCGATGCGATCTATCCCCGCTGGGTGGAAGCGGGGAGGCCGGAGGCAGGGGTCATCCCCGATTCGTTCGCCCTGCATCCGCAGGCGACGCTACCCGAGGATCTGCTTGCTCAGACTGGTTTTTACTGTTTCGACGCCCAGACCCCGATAACAGCCGGCACTCGCGACGCAGCTTTCATCTCGGCCGGCTGCGCTCTCACCGCTGCCAGCCTGCTCCTCCGGGGAAAGCGATCCGCTTACGCCCTCTGCCGCCCCCCGGGGCACCACGCCTCGCGGTCCGCATACGGGGGGTACTGCTATTTGAACAACGCCGCCGCGGCTGCCTCGCTGCTTGCCAGGGTCTCGGGCAAGTCGCTGGTCATCCTCGACATCGACTACCACCACGGCAATGGCACTCAGGAGATTTTCTACGAATCGGAGGAGGTCATGACCGCCTCCCTGCACGCCGACCCGAACCGGGCCTACCCGTTCTTCTGGGGGTATCCCGAGGAAACCGGCGCCGGGCCGGGAGCCGGGGGCAATCGCAATTTTCCCCTGCCCGCCGGCACCGGCGACAGGCAGTACTGCGAGGAGCTCCGGCGCGCGCTCGACTACCTCAACCGGTTCTCCCCATCGCAAATCGTCGTCTCGCTGGGAGTGGACACCTCCGCGAACGACCCGCTGGGAGACTTCGAGCTCACCCTCGACGGGTTTTCAGCGGTCGGAAAAACCCTCGCAGATTTCGGCAGGCCGGCGTTGTTCGTTCAGGAAGGGGGGTACGACATCGCCACAATGGGCGAGGCGGTGCGGGTGCTGTTGAGCTCGTTTGAATACGAATCCCGGACGGTTGGCACAGGTAGGGGAAGCTGATTAGGTTCAAAACCGGCATCGTCGCAGTTGAGCTCGCCAACACGAAGGAGGAAAATCGTGGCCAGGGAAGTATCGATTCAGTACTGCACTTCCTGAGGGTATCTGAAGACAGCCGTCAGTTTGGCGGAAGATATTCTCGAAGATCGGAAAATGGACCTGTCCCAGCTGGTGATCCTGCCGTCCGACGGCGGCCGTTTCGAGGTGACGGTCGACGGCGTGCTCGTATTCTCAAAGCTCGCCGAGAACCGCTTCCCGGAGCACGACGAGATCAAGGCGCACTTGTAGGCAGGGGGACCCCCGCCTGAAGGATGCAGGCGCTACAGCAGGCCGAGCTGACCGTCGCCCGTCTCTGCTTCCAGGGCGAGCTTGGCGAAGGGGTGACATCCCCCGATGCAGAAGGTGCACAGGTTCGTCTCCGGAATACCGGCCTGACGGAAGGCCGCCAGCATGCTTTCCGGTGACAGGTAGACCACCGGCATCCCCATCTTGTCGCTGATCTGCTCCCGGGTTCGCCCCCTGGCGATGAACTCCTCTCCTTTGGGCGGATCCGGCGGCATGTCCACCCCGAACATGCAACCCCGGCCGACGTCGTCCTCTCCCGTAATCCCGATGGGCGGGGTGTAGCTTACGAGATACGCCTTTTTTACTCCCAGGTCCCCGTAGAGGAGCTGCCGGGCGCGAATCGAGTTGTTGCCCCGTATTATGCTGTCGTCGATCATGACGACAGTCTTCCCCTGCAGCTGCGGCTTGAGGCCGGGGAGCAGGTGAAGGTTGTCGTCGATCGACTTCCTGCGGTCGTCCGCGGTCGAACCCTGGAAAGAGCGTTCCCCTCGCATCTTGTAGAAAACGTGCCGGAACGGCAGCCCCACCTTCTTGGCGTAGCTGCGCGCCGCGACCTCGGGGCATCGGGGCAGGAAGGTGACGAAGTCGGCATCCTCGGGATGGAACTCCTCGGCAAGCATTTCCCCGAGGGACTCGCGGATCTTGCGGGCGCTGACGTGGTTGATGATCGAGTCGACGTTTACGATGTAGTTCCACTCGAAGAAACAGTAGGCCGGGCTCGATTCGACGAGGGTTTCCTTGCTGTAGTCCCCTTCGGGTGTCAGGTAGTAGACCGAGCCCGGCTCGAGGTCCTCTATGTATTCCCCGCCGTTCTTGCGAAAGGCGATGTCCTCGGAGGCGACGCCGTACTTGCCGTCCTTCCATCCCAGCACCCCGGGTTTGATGCCGGTGCGATCCCTCATCACCAGCACGTCCCGCTTGCGCCAGTCCGCCAGCGCCATGGTGTAAGCCCCCGGGACCTCCTTCAGCATGCTTTGCTCGCCATCGCGGCGGTATATATACAGCAGGGCTTCCGTGTCGCACTGCGATTTCATTGCCGCAGGGTCGATTTCCGAGAAATAGCGCTCTTCGACCTGGCCGTTGTGCACGGCGACGATCTCACAGCCCCGTATCAACAGGTGAGTACCGCGATCTTCGGTGAAGCCGCCGAGGGTGTGGGGATGCGCGTCCTTGAGGATCTCGTCCTTGCGCCCGCTGGTGGCGTAGCGGATGTGGGCCATGTAGGTGTGGTAGCGCGGGCTGGGGAAGATCTTGTGCAGATCGGTGACGTCGAAACGATCGACCGGCCCTTCCCACTTGATGACATCGATGCTGGATTCGCCGACCGCGGCGATGCCCGCGGCCTCCCGGCCCCGGTGCTGGAGGGAGCGAATGAAAGAGTAGACGTCGTGGAGGGTGTGGGCGACGCAGAAACCGCAGTTGTGGCGTACGCTATCGGACATGTCAGGGGTCAGGGGCTGAATATAAAGGCTGCCCGAGCCGCGGGATAGGCCGAGGGAGGGCCCAAAAAAAGAGCGGCCGCATCGGTGATGCAGCCGCTCTCACTATCCGCAGGCCGATTTCTGCTACACGGCCGATTCGCCGGTCTCCCCGGTGCGAATCCGCACAACCTCGTCGACCGACAGGACGAAAATCTTGCCGTCGCCGATGTTGCCGGTATTCGCGGCTTCCTTGACGGCGTCGATCGCCTGGGAGGCGGTGCCGTCGCCGACGACCACCTCGATCTCGAGCTTTGGCGTGAAGTCGATATGGTATTCGGCACCGCGGTAGACTTCCTGGTGACCTTTCTGCCGCCCGAAGCCCTTTACTTCACTGACGGTCATTCCGACCACGCCGAGGGAGCTCAGGGCTTCCTTGACCTTGTCCAGGGCGTTCGGCCGGACGATGCATTTCAACAGTTTCATCTTTTGTGCCTTCCTTCCTGCGTCGCTCGTGGAATTGCGAATGAGCGGTGTCCTGTTGGTGCTATCGGTGGTGACGGCCGGGGGGGAACTCGGCCACGCGAGCGCCCCCCGCCGGGATCAGTCCGAGTAATATCCCTGCTCGTTGTGCAGCGAGATATCGAGTCCGCGGTCCTCGTCCTCGTCGGAAACGCGCAATCCCACGATGGCGTCCACGATCTTGAGGATGATGTAAGACAGCACCGCGCAGTAGACGATGGTGAACACGACGCCGAGGATCTGCGCGCCGAGCTGACCACCCACCGAGTCCTTCGCGAGCCCCATGCCTCCGAGGCTCTCCGCGGCGAAGACGCCGGTCAGAAGTGCGCCGACGATACCCCCTACCGCGTGCACGCCGAAGGCATCGAGCGAATCGTCGTAACCCAGCGACTGCTTGAGACTCGTCGCCGCCCAGAAGCAGATGAGTCCGGAAGCCAGCCCGATTGCGATGGCGCCCATCGGGCCGACGCTGCCGGAGGCAGGGGTGATCGCCACCAGACCGGCGACCGCTCCGGTGGCCATGCCCAGCACGCTCGCTTTGCCGTGTTTGATCCACTCGGCGATCATCCAGCCTAGGGCGGCCGAAGCGGTGGCCACCTGCGTCACCAGCATCGCCATGCCCGCGGCGCCGTCCGCGGCCACCGCGCTACCCGCGTTGAAGCCGAACCAGCCGACCCACAGCATCGAGGCGCCGACGACGGTCAGCACCGTACTGTGGGGCGGGATCACCTTGTCGGGGTATCCCTTGCGCTTGCCGATCACGAGGGCGACGACGAGGGCCGCTACGCCGGCGTTGATGTGAACGACCGTGCCCCCGGCGAAATCGAGTACCCCGCGGTCGCCGAAGAAGGAGCCGTCGCCGCTCCACGCCATGTGGCAGACCGGGGCGTACACGACCGTCGACCAGATCGCCATGAACAGCAGGGTCGCCGTGAACTTCATGCGCTCGGCGAAGGCGCCGACGATCAGGGCCGGGGTGATGATGGCGAAGGTCATCTGAAAGGTGACGAAAACCGTCTCCGGGATCGTGCCGGACATCGAGTCTTTGCCAACCCCGGACAGGAATGCCTTGGACAGGCCGCCGGCGAACGAGGCGAAGTTGGTCACCCCTGCTTCCATGCCGGTGGTGTCGAAGGCGATGCTGTAGCCCCACAGGACCCAGATGATCGAAATCAGGCCGGTGATGGCGAAGCACTGCATCAGGACGGACAGCACGTTCTTGGTGCGCACCAGCCCGCCGTAGAAAAGTGACAACCCCGGGATGGTCATGAACAGGACCAGCACCGTAGACGTCAGCATCCACGCAGTGTCGCCGGAGTCGAGCTCGTCCGCGCTGGCTGCCCCCGGCAGCACCAGAAGCAAGGCCAAGGCGGCGAAAACGAGGAACCCCCGGCTTGGCAACCGGCGGGTACTCCGGCGGCCGCGGTACGCCTGTACGGCGCGAGGCGATTCCATATCTCCCTCCCTTGTGATATGGTTGATCATGAACGGACTCCCGGTCTCAAAGGTGCAGACCGGCAAACCAAAGGCAAACCCCGGGATCGGTCAACAAACAGCCCGTTGATTTAGTTGCTCTGTAGGCCGCAGCCCGGATGGACTTTTTCAACGGGCTGCTAAGGCTCGGCCGACCGATCGACCCACTTGTAGGCCGCCCTGGCGTTCTCCGACCAGTACTTGGCCGCGGCCCTTTCTCCCTTGCTTTCGAAATACCTGCGCACCAGGCCGATCACGGTTCCGTAGTCCCCCCCGACGTCGGATACGGGCCAGTTGCTGCCGTAAATCAGGCGGTCCTCTCCGAACGTCTCCCAGAGCAGGTCGAGGGTGGGCTCGTAGTATGCGAGCTCGGTGGGCGCCGGTTTGGCCGCGGCCAGCTCCACCAGCCCGGAGACTTTCATGTACACCTGCGACAACGCCCCGGCCCGCTGCATGCACTCCGCCCAGCGCGAGTCGGGGGCGTTGCCGTCGATCGGGACGCTGGCCAAGTGGTTGATGACGATGCGCAGGTCCGGCATTCGTTCCGCCAGGGAACAGAGACCCTCGAAGTTGTCGGTGTTCATCAGCACGTCGAGCTCCAGGTCGCGAGCGGGCAGCAGCTCCATGTCGGCCAGGAAGCTGCCGGATTCGATCTCCTCGAAAGAGCCGCCACCTACCCTGATTCCCCGGAACAGGGGGTTGGCGGCGAAGCGGTCGATGTCGGCTGCGAACCCGTCCCGGTCGGGGTCGACGTGTCCCACCAGGCCGACGATCCAGGAATCGGCTGCAGCGAGATCGAGCACCCACTGGTTGTCCTCCAGCCAGGCGCTGGCCTCGACGACGACGGTTCCGGTCACCCCCTCGGGAACGGCGAGCTCGCGGTGGTGCTCCGGCAGCACGGTGCGGTAGAGGAGGTCCTCGTCGGCCCCCGGCCAGGGCACTCCCTGAGGACGGGCAGGGTCGTAGAAGTGGGTGTGGGTATCGATGATCATCGTGCGGCTCCTTGATTCGAGGGTTTGTCCCGCGAGGACGGATTTCCAGGACCCGGGCCGGGCATGGGTTGCCGGCCGAGCTCCGCGATGCCGATGTACGTCCCGAAAACAGTTACAACAACCGGCCACCGGGGAACCCGGCCACGCAAGGGCCTGAGCGAGTCAAACCAGGGTATCCGGCGAGCGAAGGCAACTCAGCCTGCCCGGAAAGGGTGTGCTTCTACAGGTTATCCACCGCCGGTTTCAATGGGCGTCGAGCCAGGTGGGACCGATCCCCATCTCGACGACGACGGGCACCTTCAGCGGGATCGCCGTTTTCATCGCCTCCTCGACGACTTCCCTGACCTCCTCCTCCTCCTCGAGGTAGAGGTCGAAGACCAGCTCGTCGTGGACCTGCAGCAGCATCCTCGTCTTCCAACCGCGCTCCTGCTGCTCACGGTGGATCCTCGCCATGGCGATCTTGATCATGTCGGCGGCCGATCCCTGGATAGGCGAGTTGATGGCGTTGCGCTCGGCAGCCTTGCGCGCCGCCACGCTGCGGGAGTTGATGTCCCTCAGGTAGCGGCGTCTCCCCATCATGGTCTCGACGAAGCCGTTGGCGCGCGCGAATTCCACGGTTTCGTCCATGTAGGTCCGGACCCCCGGGTATTCCTCGAAATACTGTTCGATCATTTCCCCTGCCAGCTTGCGCGGCAATCCGAGGCGCTCGGACAGACCGAAGGCGGAGATCCCGTAGATGATGCCGAAGTTGACGGTCTTCGACTGGCGCCGCATGTCGGCGGTCACCATCTCCGGGGGGACGCCGTAGACGCGGCTGGCCGTCACCGTGTGGATGTCCTCGCCGGTGGCGAAGGCCCGTGTCATGCGCTCGTCCCCGCTGATCTCGGCGATGATGCGCAGCTCGATCTGCGAGTAGTCCGCCGACAGCAGGGTGAAGCCGCCGGGGCTGGGGACGAAGGCCTTGCGGATCTCCCTTCCCCTTTCGGTGCGGATCGGGATGTTCTGCAGATTGGGACCGCTCGACTGCATGCGGCCGGTGGCGGCGACTGCCTGCTCGTAGTTGGTGTGGATGCGTCCGGTTCTGGAGAAAATGGCCCCGGGAAGCATGTCGAGGTAGGTCGACTTCAGCTTCGTGCACAGCCGGTAGTCGAGAATCTGGCGCGCGATCTCGTGCTCGTGCGACAGCCGTGTCAGCACCAGCTCGTCGGTCTTGTACTGCTTGGATTTCTGGGTGCGGCGCGCGTGGGGATCGAGCTTGAGCTTGTCGAAAAGGATGTTGCCGAGCTGGCTGGGGGAATTGAGGTTGAACGGCTCTCCGGCCAGCTCCTCGATGCGCCGGGCCGCGGCCTCGATATCCGCCTCCATCTCCCCGGAGAGCTGGTCGAGGGATGGGGCGTCGACGCGGACGCCGGCGGTCTCCATGTGGGCGAGCACCGGGATCAGCGGCGCCTCCACCTGCTCGTAGACCGCGGCCTGGTTCTTCTCAGCCAGCAGGCCCTCGAGAATGCCTGCGAGCCGCAGGGCGACGTCGGCGTCCTCGACGGAGTACTCGACGAGCTCCTCGAGCGGCACCTCGCGGATGCTGCGCTGCTCGGAGCCCTTTTCCCCGATCAGCTCGGAAATCGGAATCGGGCGGTACCCGAGCAGGGCCTGCGACAGGTAGTCGAGGCTCCGCCGCATGTCGGGAACCGCCAGGAAGGCGGCGACCATGGTGTCGAACAGCTTCCCCCGGACCTCGATGCCGTGCCATAGAAGGGTGACAACGTCGAATTTCAGGTTGTGGCCGATCTTGGCGATCTCGCTGTTTTCGAGGACGGGGCGGAATTCCTCCAGCACCCCGGCGGCTTCCTCGCGAGGTTCCGGGAGGGGCACGTAGAACCCGGAGTGGGACTCGAGGGCAACGGCGATACCGGCGATGTCGCAGGATTTGGCGTCGAGCCCGGTGGTCTCTAAATCGATGCTGACCCTCGAGCTGCCCAGAAGCGCAGCGATCAGCTCCGCCCGGCCCTCGGGGTCGGACACCAGGCGGTAGTCGTGCTCGACGTCGGCGATGGTCCTGAGCTCCTCTGCCTCCTGAACTTCCAGCTGGGCGCTGTCCCCGGGAGCCTGCGAAGCGGCCCGCACCTGCCGCGGCGCCGCGTGGAAGCCGTCCCCGAACAGGCGCTTGCCGAACATGTTGAACTCGAGCTCGACGAAGATCTGCTTCAGCATCTCCGCGTCGATCGGCTTGCGCTCGAAGTCGGGGAGCGACCCGGGGACGGGAACGTCCCTGACGATGGTGACGAGCTTCTTCGAGAGCAGGGCCTGCTCGCGGTGCTCCTCCAGCACGGCGCGCCGTTTTCCTTTGATTTCCTCCAGCCGTCCGAGGAGGTTCTCGACCGAACCGAACTCCTGGATCAGCCTGGTCGCGGTTTTCTGCCCTATCCCCGGAACACCGGGAACGTTGTCGATCGCGTCCCCCATCAGTCCGAGGATGTCGCGTACCTGGTCGGCCGACTCGATCTGCCATTTCTCCCGCACCTCGGCGTCGCCGAGAATCTCGGTGCCGCTCCCGGAGCGCCCGGGCCGGTACAGGTAGGTGCGCTCCGAGACCAGCTGGGCGAAGTCCTTGTCCGGGGTCACCATGTAGGTCGTCGCCCCGGCGGCTTCGGCGCGCTTGGCCAAGGTTCCGATGACGTCGTCGGCCTCCCACCCCGGCTCCCTGATCACGGGGATGCGGAAGCCCTCGCAGATCCGGAAAACGAACGGCATCGCCTGCCCGAGATCGTCCGGCATGGCCTCGCGCTGCGCCTTGTACTCGGCGTACTCCTCGTGGCGGTGGGTCGGGCCCGGGGCGTCGAAGACGACGGCGATGTGGGTCGGGTGGTACTTGTCGAGGATTTCCAGCAGCGTCGAGGTGAACACGAACGGCGCCGCGGTGTTGACCCCCGCCGCGGTCGTCGGCGGGTTGTTGATCATGGCGAAATAGCCGCGATACGCCAGGGCCATCCCGTCGAGGAGGTAGAGGATCGGGGGCACTTCTTCGAGGCCGGGGAGAGCGGCAGTCCGGGGCGAGGCGGGGCCGCCGGCTGTAAGGGAATCGGTCATCGCGCGAAAGGGGGGATCGGGAGCTGCCCGGCGCCTCGGTGTGGCGCCGGCGCATCAACTAATGGCATGCCCGGTACCGGGGCAAGTCGCCTGTCTTTCTTGCTGAGGCGTCCCGATGGCGCCAAATTGTCGGGCCGCGAATTCGATAGGGAGACAGAATGGCGAAAGCGAGGGGCGGTAATTCCTCCTCCGATTCCTCCAGCAGGAAGAAAATAAAGAACCTGGACCGCCAGTACTACGAGAAGGAGCTGGCCAAGCTCCAGGTCGAGCTGGCCAAGCTGCAGGAGTGGATACGCCAGAATGGACTGAAAGTGGTCGTTGTCTTCGAGGGCCGCGACGCCGCCGGTAAGGGGGGCGTCATCCGGCGCATCACCGAGTCGCTCAATCCCCGCATCTGTCGGGTCGTCGCCCTCGGCACCCCCACGGAACGGCAGAAGACGCAGTGGTACTTCCAACGTTACGTCGAGGAGCTCCCCGCGGCCGGAGAGATGGTTCTGTTCGACCGCAGTTGGTACAACCGCGCCGGCGTCGAGAGGGTGATGGGGTTCTGCACCGAGGAAGAGGTGGAGGAGTTCTTCCGCACCTGTCCCGAGTTCGAGCGCATGCTGGTGCGCTCCGGGATCATCCTGATCAAGTACTGGTTCTCGGTTTCCGAGGAGGAACAGGAACGGCGCTTCCGGCGGCGTATCTCCGACCCGACCCGGCGCTGGAAGCTCAGCGGCATGGACCTGGAGTCGCGCCGGCGCTGGGTCGACTACTCGCGGGCAAAGGACGACATGTTCCGGCATACCGACATCAAGCAGGCGCCGTGGTACGTCGTCGACTCCAACGACAAGCGCCGCGCCCGCCTCAACTGCATATCCCACCTGCTGAGCATGATCTCCTACAAGAACGTGCTGCCCGACGAGCTCGAGTTGCCGCCGATGCAGGAGGACGACAGCTACGTGCGCACACCGGTAGGGGACCAGACGTTCGTGCCGGAAGCGTACTGACCCGACCACTGGAGTAAGGACCGATGCCCCGAACCAGACAGCCCGACCCGACCGCCCTCGGCCGCGGCTTCAAACGCCGCCTGAAGTCGGGAGAGGTTTCCCTCGGCCTGACGGCGATGGAGTACCTGCGGCCATCGCTCGCCAAGCTGTACGCCCTCGCCGGCATGGACTTCGTCTACATCGAGAAGGAGCACGGGCTCTTCGACGGCCCCGAGCTGACCGATTTCGTGCTCGCCGCCCGCGACAACCGCCTGCCTGCGATCTCGAAGCTCGGGGAGCTCAACCGCGCCGAGACAGGGCGTCTCCTCGAAGCCGGAGTAACGGGAATTCAGCTGCCGAGGACGGAGAGCCGCGAGCAGCTGGCCGCCGTCGTCGACTACGTGAAGTTCCCGCCTCTCGGAACCCGGGCTGGAGCGCCCGGATACGGCAACACCGACTACGCCCTGCCCGACGATCACGCCGCCTGGCTGCGCAAGGCCAACCAGGCGACCGTGGTCGTCGCCCACATCGAGACGGCGTGCGGGCTGGAGAACGTCGAGGAGATCGCAGCAACCCCCCATCTCGACGTCATCTACGTCGGCCCCTACGACTTCGCCATCGAAATGGGGCACCCCGGAGACTACGACCATCCCGACGTGCTCGCAGGGATGGAGAGGGTCCTGCAGGTCTGCCTCTCGCGCGGCATCGCCTTCGGTACCACCGCGTCGAGTCCGGAGGCAGGCAGGCGCTGGATCGAAAAAGGCTGCCGCTATTTCGAGATGGAGACCGAGATCGAGCTGATCGGTCACGGGGCGGCGCAGGCGGTGGCCGCCTACCGGTAGCGCCATGTGGCGCGGAGGCCTCTCAGGCGTCGCGCCAGTCGAAGATCACCCCCAGCATGTCCTTGTCGCGGCTGAAGATCTTGTCGTAGGCGGTCTTCATTTCTGTGTAGCTCAGCCGGTGCGTGATCGTGTGCCGGGGCTCCAGCCTGCCGTCGGCCATCAGCGACAGGGTGTGGGCGCAGGCTGTGCGCCAGGCGAAGCGGTCCCCGCCGGTGGGGAAGAGATAGCCGCTCTGCTCCGAAACCGCGATCAGCGAGATCCCCTTGATATAGAAGCGCTCCATCGCCAGCGGGTTGTGGTCGAGGGGCTGCTCGCCGCGGCCGGGAAGGCTGACGATGGAGACGCGGCCGTTGCTGCGCACCACGTCGAGCGACGTGCGCAGGGCCGGCCACGGGTTGGCGGTGAGGATCACGAGGTCGACCCCGATGCCGTCGGTGAAGGCGCCGATCTTCTCCGCCAGTCCGGGATCGCCCGATGCGAAGCAGGCGTGGGCGCCCATCCTGCGCGCCGTGTCCATGCGCACGGGGCTGTTGCCCAGGCCGATGACCCGTGCCCCGAAGCAGGGTCCCAGCGCCACCGCCCCCATGCCGAGGATGCCCAGGCCGACGACGGCGACGGTTTCTCCGGGGGTGAACCAGGCCTTGCGGTAACAGTGGGCGCTGAGGGTGTACAGCTGCGACCATACGGCGTCTTCCGGGTCGACGCCTTCCGGCACCTTGACGATCTGCCAGGAGCCGTCCGCCTCGGCGACGTACTCCGACTGGTGCCAGACGCGTGACACGACCCGGTCGCCGGGCTTGAACCTCGTAACCTGCTCGCCGACCGCCTCGACGACCCCGAGGTTGCTGTCGCCGACTTGGCGCGGGTAGTCCGGGGCCCCCGGAACCCGCTCCGCTCCTTCGTAGTTGCCCCGGTCGGTCCCGATCTTGAGGGCGGAAATCAGAGTGCGCACGTGGATTTCGGTGGGCCCGAGGTTCGCGGTGTCCAGCTCCCGCTCCTCGATATGCAGGTCCTGCGGCCCGTACAGCATGGCCAGCTTCATGGTCATTCCTCTTTGGTGTGTTGGCAGGCTGACGCCTGCGCCGGTGAGTCCGTTAAAAAGCCCGTCTCGGTCCGCGTTCACTCGGCAGCCAGCCCTTCCGGCGATGTGACGGGAAAGGAATTGCGCGGTCGCAAACGCCCGCTGAAGCCGAGTTCAGCAATGCGCTCCTCTTGGTGGGTACCCAACCCATCTCGCGGACGCGCCCTGTCTTCGGCAGCTCGAGGGTAAGATCGTACAGCGGAGGAGACGGGTCGAACCGCAGGTGGGTCCCCGGACGAGGTCCCGTCCGCGACTGCAGGCACTTCAGGTGGGGGCTACAGGGCGGCGCGTTCGAACTCGGCGATCACTCCGTCGTCGATCGTCGTGGCCGCGGCGCGCACGTTCATCTCCAGCTGCTCGATGGTGAGGCTGCCGATCGGGTTCCCGTGTATGCGCGGCTCGCGCAGGCAGAACTGAATCGCCAGCTGCAGCAGCGACAGGCCCCGCTTCTCGCACCACAGCCGCATCGCCTCGGCGCGATGGTGGTCGTCCCTCCATTGGTCCCGCGGGGCGATCCTTTCTCCCGGGGTTCCCGTAAGCCAACCGCGCATGATCGACCAGCCGTTGAGGACCCCCATGTCGCTGTCGGCCGCAGCGCCGAGGAGGCCGGGGGCCGCGGTCCTGTCCAGGAGATTGTAGTCGCTGAAGGTCAGCAGCACGTCGGTGCGGCCCGAAGGGATGGCGGCGCCGTGGAAATCGTGGGGGCGCATGCCGTACCCGAGCCAGCGGACCCAACCGCGCTCGCGCGCTGCTTCCAGGCCCTCGAGGGTGCCGCCGCCCGCCAGGGTCGGCTCCATGGCCGGCGGATCGTGAATCAGGAGCACGTCGAAATGGTCGGTTCCCAGGATGGCGAGCTGGTCCTGGACGTCGGCGAGGACGCGGTCTCGCGAGTAGTCAGGGTCTCCCTCTCCGTACCCGCCCCAGGGGGCGGCGCTGTGGCAGCAGACGCGCCCGCTGACGACGATCTCCTCGCGGGACACCACTTCCCGCTTGATCGCCGCCCCGAGCTTGCCCAGCGAGTCTCCGTAGCAGCGTGCGCAGTCGAAGTGGTTTACCCCGATGTCGACGGCGCGGCGGATCAGGCCCGCGGCCTCCTCCTCGCTCACCGGCCCGAAGTAATTGCCGAATCCCTGGGTGCCGTAAGGAACGACCGGTATCGAGATCTCCGTTTTACCCCAGCGGCGCCGGGGACAGATCAGTTCCTGGTCGGACATGCACAAGCTCACGCTGTCGGTGCTTCTGCGTGGGGCTTCCCGTCGTCCCCTACGAGAACCTCAGCAGCTCGACGTCGAAGAGCAGGGTGGCGTTCGGGGGAATCAACCCGCCGCCGGCGCCGCGCTCTCCGTATCCCAGCTCGGGCGGAATGATGAGCCGGTATTTCGCGCCCATCTTCATCAAGGCGATGCCCTCGTCCCAGCCGGGGATCACCTGTCCTATGCCGAGTTCGAACTCGAACGGCTGGTTGCGCTTGTAGGAGCTGTCGAAAACGGTCCCGTCTTCGAGCATGCCGGTGTAGTGGACGCGCACCCTGCTGCCCGCGGGAGGAGACTCCCCGCTGCCCTCTTCGATTACGATGAACTGCAGACCGCTGGCGGTCGAGCCGGGATTGGCCATGGCCTCCTCGTCTATCTCGAAAATCACTGCCTCCCCGGGGGTGCCGGTCTCCGGGTCGGAGGATGGATTGGTGGAGTCGCAGGCCGAAAGCCATGCCGCGGCGGCGACCAGGCAGGCCGGAACGGCTCGCGGCCAGCGCCTTCGAGGTTCGTTCTGGTGCAATCGTTCCTTGATCATAACCTCTCTCCGGATATTCGGGTGATCCACCCCGACGTCGCGTCGCAGTAGAGCAGGTCGTCGCCGCAGATGGAGAGTCCATGGGGCTCGGGTGCGGAGCCGGGCACGACAATGCGCTCGAGCTCCGTGCCGTCGTCGAGGTCGAGCTTGAGGATGACGCGGTCGCTGGTGAACACCACCCAGACGCCTCCGGAGGTGCGCACGACGCCGTGGGCGCGCCCGTACGGAAGGGGGATGGCGTGCGCAACCTCCCAGTTTTCTACGGCGACCTTGGTGAGCGTCTGGTCGGCGAGGGTGGTCACCCAGAGGTAGCCGCTTTCGATGTGGTCGTACTCGATGCCGTGTACGCCGCCGTCCCCGGGGACCCGGAAGCGGGCCAGGGTCTTTCCGGTACGGGGGTCGATCCTGAGGATCTCGCCTCTCCCGGCGTCGGTTTCCCGCAGCGGCCGCCACATGCTGCCGTCGCCGTTTGCCGCCAGCCACAGGGCGCCGTCGCCGTACGCCAAGCCGCTGGTGTTCGAGCTCTCGCTCGGCACCTCCCGCAGCCACCGCGTGACCCCGTAGATCGAGGGCTCGGCGATTTCGACGAGGGCGACGCGGTCGGTGATCTGATCGGCGATCCACAGGCCTTCGGCGGTTACCTGCAGCCCGTTGGGAACGCCGCAGGGGGCGCGAAACAGCCTTTCGATGCGGTACGCCCCCATCAGGCAGCTACGAGCGCGAGATCGCGGCCGGCCTGCCGGTCCGCGCCGATTCCCAGGCCGCCTCGGTCAGCTCGATGACCCGCAGGCCGCACTGCGGCGGCACCTGGACCTCGTCGCGGCCGAGGATGGCGTCGACGAAGTTGCGGTCCGGGGTGCTGCCCCCGGGAAGGTTGGCCGGCTCGCATGGCTCGGCGCCTGCTTCCCTCCAGGTGATGCGGCCGTTGCGCATCATCACCGCGGCCCTGGTTCCCCAGATCGTGATGTCCTCCCAGATCCCGGATGCAGGAGAGTTGCCGACGACGGATATGTTCCCGAGGGCGCCGTTGGCGAATCTCACGTTCATCGCCGAGTTGATGTCCACCTCGGATTCGAAGTTCTCCATGAAGGCGTGGACCTCGGCGGCTTCGAGGCCGGTCATCCACAGCAGGATGTCGAGCAGATGGCTTCCCGAGTCGTTGAGCTGGCCGCCGCCGCTGAGGGCCATCTGCTGGCGCCAGGTTCCCCGCGATCCCAGGTGCCAGCGCTGATCCTGGAGCGCGGAAATGAACTGGATCTCCCCGAGCTCTCCGCACAGTACCTGGTTGCGCACGAAGCGGAACTCCGCGGCGAGGTGCCGCTGATAGGAAACCATCAGCAGCTTGCCGGCGCGCTCGGACCCGGCGATGACGTCGCGGGCGTGGTCGACGCGGCAGACCATCGGCTTTTCCGTCAGCACGTGGAGGCCGCGGTCGAGGCTCGCCATGATCTGCTCGTAGTGGAGGGTGTGGGGAGTGGAGATCTCGACGGCGTCGAGGTCGGGGCCGGCGAGAAGCTCGCGGTAGTCGACGAAAGCGGGAGTGTGCGCCAGCTGTCCGTGGCGTTGGCGCACCCGTTCGATGGCTTCTTCGCTGACGTCGGCGAGGGCGGCGACCTCGACCTCGGGAAAGCCGAGAACCCTCCCTATGTGGCTGGAGGCGTTGCCGCCGCAGCCGATGAAGCCCATCCTGATCCGGTTCATTTCCAGTTTTCCCGCCGCCCAAAAAGGGCCGAAAAATACCGCCGGCCCCGGACGCCTTTCGCCTTTCAATAAAGGGTGCCGTGCAAGGGGTGCGAGGCGCGCCTCGCACCCCTTGAATCAGCGCACCTCGGATCCGGGGTCGAGGTCGCGTTCGGGCACCACCAGGGCGAGGTTCCCCTGGCCGTCTTCCGCGGCGAGGATCATCCCCTGGGATTCGATCCCGCGCAGCTTCGCCGCCTTCAGGTTCGCGACAAGCACGACTTTTTTGCCCGGCAGATCGGCCGGATCGTACCAGGCGGCAATGCCGGCGACCACGGTCCTCTCCTCGTCGCCCAGGCCGACCCGCAGCTTCAGCAGCCTGTCGGTTTTCGGCACCGCCTCGGCCTCGAGGATCTCGGCGACGCGCAGCTGCACCCGGGAGAATTCGTCGATCGCAATCTCGTCGACCGTTTCGCTCATCTCAGCGCTTCCTTTCGCGGCCGCATCGGCGGCCTGTTTCTCCCCGGGGGCGGCCAGCTCCGCCTTCGGGAACAGGATCGGAGCGTCGGCGGGGATCGCCGTGCCCGGGGCCGCACCGCCCCATTCCCCTGCCGACGCCAGGCTCTGCTCGACGGGAATCCCCAGGCTGGTGCGGATTTCGCGGGCCTTGGAGGGCATGGCCGGCTCCAGCAGAATCGAGGCGATCCTCAGCCCCTCGACGACGTTGTAGAGAACGGTGCCGAGGCGCTCCCTGCGGGAACCGTCCCGGGCCAGCACCCAGGGCTCCTGGTCGTTGAAGTAGCGGTTGAGCATGCGCACGAACTGCATCACCTCCTCGAGGGCGGCGAAGAAGCGCAGCTCCCCGACCAGCTCGCGCATCCGCTGCGAAAGCGCCGTTCCCGCCGCGGCCACGGGGGCGTCGGCGGCCTCCTGCCGCGGCGCCGGCAGCACCCCGCCGAGGTGCCGCAGGAGCAGGGCCCGGGCCCGCGCCAGCAGGTTGCCGAGGTCGTTGGCGAGATCGGCGTTGTGGCGCCCGACGAGGTCGGCTTCCCCGACGCTGCTGTCCTGGCCGTACGGCACCTCCTTGAGCAGGTAGTAGCGCAGGGCATCGGCTCCGTACTTCTTCGCCAGCTCGAAAGGGTCGACGACGTTGCCGAGGGACTTGCTCATCTTGCGGCCGTCGGGGCCCATCAGGAAACCGCCGACGTTCAGGTGCCGGTACAGGGGAATCCCCGCGGCCTTGAGCATGGTCGGCCAGAACAGCGCGTGCGGCTTGAGGATGTCCTTGCCGATCAGGTGGGTGGCGGCCGGCCAGTAGGCGGCGTAGCGGTCGCCGTCCGGGTAGCCGAGGCCGGAGAGGTAGTTGAGGAGGGCGTCGAACCAGACGTAGGTGACGTGCCCGTCGTCCCAGGGCAGCGGTATGCCCCAGGGCACGCGCTCCCTGGGGCGCGAGATCGACAGGTCGCCGAGGGGTTCCCGCAGCAGCGCCAGCACCTCGTTGCGGTAGCCTGCGGGGCGGATGAAGTCCGGGCGCTCCTCGATGTAGCCGCGCAGCCAGGGGCGGTACTTGTCCATGCGGAAGAAGTAGTTCCCCTCGGCCCGCTCCTCGGGCACGAGGTCGTGGTCCGGGCACCTGCCGCCGACGAGCTCCTTCCCGGTGAGGTAGCGCTCGCAGCCGACGCAGTACAGCCCCCCGTACTCCCCGAAGTAGATGTCGCCGTTGTCGTGCACCTTCCGCAGGACCTCGGCGACGACCTTCTTGTGCCGTTGCTCGGTGGTGCGGATGAAGTCGTCGTTGCCGATTTCGAGAGCGGCCCAGGCGCGGTGGAACTTCTCGCTGAGGCCGTCGACCCAGGCCTGGGTGTCGACCCCGGCCTCGCGCGCCGACTCGTAGATGCGCTCGCCGTGCTCGTCGGTTCCGGTCAGGGAGAAGGTGTCCTTCCCGTCGAGCCGGTTGAAGCGGGCGAGGAAGTCGGCGATCACGGTCGTGTAGGCGTGGCCGATGTGGGGGTCGCCGGTGGTGTAGTAGATGGGGGTAGTTACGTAGAATGCGTTGCCCATCCGGTCGTCTCTCCCGCTGTGGTCAGATCAGGGTGACGGCGTCCTGAAGCGGGGTCGTCACCTCGGGACCCGTCTCCGCATTGATGTACACGTCGACCTCGAGCCGCACCCCGAAGTCGGGGAGGTAGATCCCCGGCTCGACGGTGAAGCCGGCTCCCGGCAGGACGCGGCGCGTGTCGCGCGACTCGTGGTCGTCGAGGTTGAGGCCGAGCCCGTGAACGGCCGGTCCCGGCCCGAGGCTGTGCCCGGTCCGGTGCGGAAAGAACCCCCCGAACCCGGCGGCTTCGATGAGGGAGCGCGCGGCGCGGTCCAGCTCCCAGCCCTGCAGGACGCGTCCCTCGGCGTGCGCCTCGCGCAGCCGTGAGAGTACACAATCCCGGGCGGCGCGGACAATGTCAAACACCTCGCGCTGCCGCGGGTCCGGCTGCTCACCTGCGAAGCCGACCCAGGTGATGTCGCCGAAGACGTTCTGCTCGCCAGGAAGCCGCGCCCACAGGTCGATCAGCACCCAGTCTCCCCGCCCGATCGGGCTCGAACCGTGTGGCTGCGGGGCGTAGTGGGGGTCGCCGCTGTGGGCGTTGGCGGCGACGATCGCCGGGTGATCGGTCTCGAGGCCGCGGCCGGCCAACTCCCGGTCGATGAACTGCTGCACCTCGAACTCGGTCGGGCTTCGCCCCTGGTCGAGAGCGGAGCCGATGTGCTCGAAGGCGCCGTCCTTGACCTCGGCGACCGCCTCGCAGGCGGTGCGGTGCGAGCGCAGGGCCTCGGCGCTCCAGGTGTTCAGCGCCGCCTGGTGCAGGTCCGCGGAGCTGACCACCTCGACGCCGAGGGACCTCACCAGGTCGAGGGTGCCGCCGTCGACCCAGGACAGGGTGGGGAGCTGCCCGTCGGGGGAGTACTCCATGGCAACCCGCCGGCATCCGGCCAATAGTTCCCGCAGCCTGCCGACCAGGTCCTGCCGCGACGAGTAGGAGACGGTGGACAGGGGGCCGATGCCGGCACAGCGGGAGGTCTCGATGGCGCTGACGAGCATCACCGGCTCCCTGCCCCCGGCCGGAATAAGGAGAAAGCCCCTGCGCGTCATGCCGGACCAGCCCGGAAGCAGCTGCCGCATAACCGGGTTGCTGCCGCGGAAATCGTACACCAGCCAGCCGTCGATACCGCTTTTCCGCATGAAGGCGGCCGCCTTCGCTGCGGCGCGGGGGAATTCACTCATGTCCCGTCTCCCCGGGTTTCCGCTGACTCGAGATGCGGTCGCAGATAGCGGCCCGTCCAGGAAGCGGCCACCTCGGCCACCTGCTCCGGTGTGCCCGCGGCGACGAGCTCTCCGCCGCCGGTCCCGGCCTCGGGCCCGATGTCGATCACCCAGTCTGCGGCGGCGATCAGCTCGATGCAGTGCTCGACCACCAGCACCGTGTTGTCGCGGTCGACGAGCCGCTGCAGCAGCTCGACCAGGAAACCGATGTCGTCGAGGTGCAGGCCGCTTGTCGGCTCGTCGAGAATGTAGAGGGTCCGCTGCCGCTGCGGCCGGCTCAGCTCCGCGGCCAGCTTGACCCGTTGCGCCTCGCCCCCCGACAGGTCGGAGGCCGACTGCCGCAGAGGCAGGTACCCGAGACCGAGCTCGGCGAGGAGGCGCAGGCGGCGGGCGAGGCCGGGGATGGCTTCGAACAGGGACAGGGACTCCGCCACGGTCAGGTCGAGGACGTCGGCTATGGAAAGGCCGCGGTAGCGGACCTGGAGCACCTCGGAATTGTAGCGGCGGCCGTCGCAGCCCGGGCAGGGGTTCCGCAGGCCGCTGAGAAGCGGGCCGGCGCCCGCGGCCAGTCCGCTGCCCCGGCAGGAGGCGCAGGCCCCCTCGCCGGCGTTGAAGCTGAAGTGGGAGGGGCGGTACCCGCGTACCCGCGCCTCGCGGAGCCTGGCGAACAGACCCCTCAACTCGGTGAGTATTCCGGTGCAGGTCGCCGCGTTCGAGCGCGAGCCGCGCCCCAGGGGCCGCTGGTCCACTGCGATCACCCGCTCGAGGTGCTCGGTCCCGGAGAGGCCGCCGTGGGGGAGAGGCCGCCGCCGGGAATTCTGCAGCTTGCCCGCCAACGCCGGGTAGAGAGTGTGCTGAACCAGGCTGCTCTTTCCGGAACCGGACACCCCGGTGACGCAGACGAACAGTCCCAGGGGAATGTCGACGGCGATCCCCTTGAGGTTGTTGCCGGCCGCGGCCTCGATTCGCAGAACGGTAGCAGCGGCTGCGTCCCGCCGGGGCCGGGCGGAAGGCCAGCGGAACCCGGAGGCGAGGTAGCGGCCGGTAGGGGATCCGGCTGCGGCCAGCTCGTCAGGCGTTCCAGCCGCCACCACCTCTCCCCCTTGCGACCCGGCTCCCGGGCCGAGATCGACGGCGTAGTCCGCCTGCCGGATCAGCGCCGGGTCGTGCTCGACGAAAACCGCCGTGTTTCCCGCCTCGGTCAGCCCGCGCAGGGCCCGCCCCAGGCGCCCGGCGTCGCGGGCGTGGAGGCCGGCGCTCGGCTCGTCGAGGAGGTAGAGCACCTGGGAAAGTCCCGAGCCGAGACCCCCTGCCAGACGCAGGCGCTGGAACTCGCCGCTCGACAGGGTGTCGGCAGGCCGGTCGAAGGTGAGGTAGCCGAGTCCGAGGTCGCCGAGAATCGCTGTCCTGCCGGCAATCTGTTCGAGCAGGGGAGCGGCGACGATGCCGGCGACGCCCTCGAAGGAGACCGAACGCGCAAACTCCCCGGCCTCGTCCATGGTCAGCGCCAGGAACGAGGCGATATCGAGGCCGCCCACCTCGACGGCGAGCGCCTCGGGGTTCAGCCGCCTGCCCGAGCAGGTCGCGCAGACGGTGTCGGCGGTCCGTTCCTCGATCCAGGCCAGCTCCTCTCCCTGCGCTTTCGCCGCCAGGCTGTCGAGCCAGGCGCTGATCCCCCTGAAGCGGCCGCGGCCGCGCTCTCCGCCCCAGAACCGCTCGAAGGTTTTCGCCGGCCAGGTACCCGCCGGCTGCTCGGGATCGACCTCGCGGCGCTCGCAGAACCGCATCACCTCGCGGCGCAGCCCGTCGTGTCCGAAGTCGTCCCACAAGGGGGAGAGGGTCTCGCTGACCGATTCGGACCCCAGCAGCAGGTCGGGACCGGCGCCGCGGCGGGCCCCGAGTCCGCGGCATTCCCCGCAGGCCCCTTGGGCACTGTTGAAGGAAAAGAGGGACGGAGTCATCGCCTTGAAAGGGCGCCCGCACGCGGAACAGGAGGGGCGGACCGAGAAGCGATCCGGCTCCTTTCCCGGCTCCCACAGGGCTACGCGTCCTTCGCCCGAATCGACCGCGGCCTCCAGCGAGCCCCGCAGGCGTCCCATGGACTCCGGCTTGACGACCAGCCGGTCGACGACGATGTCCACCGCCTCCCCGGAGGCGATGGCCGCGGCGAGCTCCTGCGGGTCGATCTCCTCGAGAACGGGGGTCTCCCCGCGCAGCCGCAGCCGCGTGTACCCGGTTTTTTCCACCTCCTGCAGCAGGTCGTCGTCCCCATGCCGAAGCCGGAACGGAAGCGGCGCCAGGACGACGAGACGCGTGCCTTCAGACAGAGCGGAGGCGGTTTCGAGCAGCTCCTCGAAGCGGTGCGAGTGTACCGCGGCGCCGCACCCCAGGCAGTGGGGGTTTCCGACCTTGGCAAAGAGCGCGCGGACGTAGTCGTAGAGACCTGCCGCGGTCGCCGCGGTCGAGCGGGGGTTGCTTCCCCCGGAGCGCGCCTGGTCCGTGGCCAGAGCAGGGGCAAGCCCGTCGATGCGGGCGACCCGGGGCCGGCGCAACCGGGGGGGTGCCGGGCCTCCGGCCCTCCCGGTTGCGAGCGCGGCGAGGAAGCGCCGGCGTGCCTCGGCATAGAGGGTGTCGAACACCAGCGAGGATTTCCCCGAGCCCGAGACCCCGCTGACCGCCACGAGCTTCCGGTGCGGCAGGTCGACGTCGACTTCGCGGAGGTTGTTCTCCGCGGCCCCGCGGATGGCGACCGCGCCGTTCACTTAATTACGCTCTCAGGGCGAGATGGCCCAGCGCAGACCGGCGATCGGGGCAGGGCGCCCGAAATCCCGGCTTGCCAGGTGCCATTCATTAATAGGCTTCATCATTAATAGGCTTCATCAAGGGATTATAGGATAGGCTTCATCAAGGAATTGCCCTTGGGGAGTTGTGGCCCCTCCTCCTTCAGGCACCTGTGCGCCGCACCCGCCCCCTGCTTCCCCACGTCGTACTTCTTCCAATCGGGGACGTGAACCGCCATCAACGCCTTGAACAACCGTCCGTGATTGGGAATGCGCAGGTGCAGCAGCTCGTGGGCGATGACGAAGTCGCGGAATCCCGGGTCCTGATCGGCGAGATCGACCGCGAGCGTAACGATCCCGGAGGTCGAGCAGGAACCCCACTTCCGGGTCATGCGCTGGACTCGAACGAGCCTCGGGCGGACACCGAGCCGTTGCGCCCAGGATTCGACCTGATCGCGAATGATTCCGCGCCGATCCTCACGATCCCGCATCGGGACCGGTATCCAGCAGGATTTCGATTACGGCTTCGACGATTCGCACCCGTTCATCGCCGGGGACACCGAGAAGGGGCCGGTAAAGGGCCGCCCGCAGCCGGCGCTGTTCGTCGGCGTTCTGAGCCGCGTTCGGAAAACGGGCGTGGAGGGATTCGGCTTCCTGCGCCAGCTCTACTGCGGCAATGCCCGCGGCCCGGAGCGCCTTCTCATCCTTGAGGTTCCAGTACACACCGAAGGCGCGGGCAGACAGGCCGCTCTCTTGCGCGGCCCTGTCGGCCTTTTCCTTCTCCTTTGCAAGCATCTCCAGTTGGTCCAGTGCCGCGAGACTGGTGCTGCTGCGGTTCTCGAGATCTTCGAGGATTCGCTCGGCGCGTTCCCTGAGCGGTTGCAGCACGGCAGCTTTGTCCCGGTCGCTATCGATCTCGGCGCGCAACCCCCGCACGAGATTGAAGACCTTGGCTTCGTCCGAGCCCTGCTCGCCGCGAAGCGCTTGGACGGTACTCGAGTCGAACGTCACGGTCCTGACCAAGTTTCCAAGGCCCCCCTGGACAGCGCTGTCCTGAACCAGCCCATGTGTCTTGCGGCCGAGGTCGGACACGTAAGTAGCGCGTCCCTCGTAGGCGTTGCGGACGACCGTGTACAGCTCCGCCAGCCGCTTGAAGGTATCGATGTGGTCGCGCAGTTCCGGTGCGGGGGACAGTATCTCCCAGAGGGCCTCGATCTCTTTCCAATCTTCGAAGAATGCCTTGCGCGATTCCGAGGTGAGAAAACGCCCGTACACCATCTGCTCGAGGCGCTCGTCTTCATCCCCGGGCTCTCCGCCCGCGAGGTACTCGTTTTTTACCCGCTCGATCTTCTCAAGGAAATCCTGAAACAGGAGAGCGAGATCCTCGATCACGCCGCTGATATCGGACGAGTCGAACCGCAATGCCTTTTTCAGCTCGCGCAGCACGCCGACGAAGTCGACGACGAGACCGATGCGTTTGCGGACGTCGTCGTCCGCGCATGGGCGGTTGACGCGCGCGATCGCCTGCAGGAGCACGTGGTCGCACATCGGCTTGTCGAGGTACATGCAGTAAAGCAGCGGCGCGTCGTACCCGGTCAGCAGCTTGTCGGTGACGATCAGAATTTTCGGATTCTCGTTGGCCTTCTTGAACATGAGGCGTACGTCCCCCTCGCGTTCGGGCGAGAGCTGCAGTTCCGCGACCAGCGGACGGTCGACGGCATCCGTGGGGTTCGGGGTGTACATCGCCTCCGACCACTCGGGCGGCAGCAGCCTGTCGAGGGCGCGTTTGTACTTGGCGCAGGCTTCCCGATTGACGCCGACGAGAAATGACTTGAAGCCGAGTGGCAGCACGTTCTGCTTGAAGTGATCCGCTACGAACGCTGCCACTTTCTCGATGCGGTCGTCGGCCGTCAGGAAGGTGCGCAGGCCCACGGCCCGGTCGAGGACCCTGTTGAGCTCGTCGACGTCGGTGACTCCCTCGGCTTCGGCCAACTCAAAGAACTCCCTGTCGAGCCGCTCGGCAGGAACCGTCATGCTGCTTGGCGCCATGGTATGGCGGAGAGGTAGCGTGGTCTCGTCCTCGATGGACTCCCGGATCGAATACTTGTCGAGATAGCCCTGCTCGTCGTCGGCACCGAAGATCTTGAAGGTCCCTTCGCCATGCGCGGTCCTGGCGATCGGGGTGCCGGTGAAGCCGATGATGGTGGCGTTCGGCACTGCGGCCATCAGGTAGGTGCCGAGGTCCCTGGCTACTGAGCGATGTGCCTCGTCGATGAAGACGTAGATGTTGTCGCGGGTGTTGGCGTCCCTGGCGATCCTCTCGAACTTGTGGATCATCGAGATGATCAGACCGCGTTTGTCGGTCTCGAGCAGCTCCTCCATTCCGGCCCTGGAGCTCGCTCGCCTGACCGGGATCTCCTGCTGCTGCATCTCGCCCAACAGCCTCTCGACCCAGCCCTTGAGCTGGCCTTCGAGCTCCGTGCGGTCGGCGACGAGGATGACAGTGGCGTTGCCGAACCGATCCTTCTGTCCCAGGACCAGGCGCGCGGCGCTCAGCAGGGTGAACGTCTTGCCCGAGCCTTGGGTGTGCCAGATCAACCCGCGCCTCCTTGCCCGGTCCTCGCACCTCTGAACGATCTTGTCGATGGCGACGCGCTGGTGCTGGCGCAGAACGGATTTGCGTGTCTCCTCGTCCTCGACGTAGAAGAGAATCCAGTGCTGGAGCGTGCGCAGGAAGTCGGCCGGCTCGAAGAACGCCTGAACGGCAAACCGGTAGCTCTCCTCCGGCTCTTGCTTCCACCGCGCCATGAAACGCCGGTTGGCATTCCAGGTCACGCCGTACCAGTAGTCGAGGAGATGGGTGACGTTGAAGAGTTGGGGCGCGCCGATCAGTTCGGGCGTCTCCTGTTCGTAGCGTTTGAGCTGCGCGACACCCCGTTCGATGGCGTTGCCGTCCTTCGGGTTCTTGTGCTCGACGATGGCGACGGGTACGCCGTTGACGACGAACATCACATCGGCGCGGTTTCCCTTGCGAGCCGGGGGCTTGACCCTCCACTCCCAAGTGACGTGAAGGTGATTAGCTGCCGAGCTTTCGAAATCCACGAGCTTGACGCGCCGGTTGCGGCTCTCGGCCTCGTCGTACCACTGTCGATCGCCGCGCAGCCAGAAGAGCATCTCGCGGTTGCCCTCGATAGTCGGCGGGACCGCTTCCAGCCTCTCGACGACTTGGCGAATGGTATCGGCGGACATCCACGGATTGAGCTGGCTGAGCGTCGATTCGAGCTCGTCGCGGAACAGCATCCCGGCCTCGCCCCCCCGTTTGCGCATTGCCGCCTGCGGCGAAATCGGGGTCCAGCCGATCTCGGCCGCGTGGCGAACCATGGGGAACTGGACCGAGTTTGCTTCAGTGATCTTCAGATCGGTGATGACGGACTCCGATTGGCCAATGCGAGGGAGGAGACTGAGCGCGGTCGAGGTGGTCCCTTAAACATTCTTCTAGGTCGGTAAGGCCCGGAATGAGGCCTCAATGGCGCCCTAAGGCACTGAGGAATCCGGAAATTCGAGGCGCTCTATGTTGCCGACAAGCACGCCGGCGCTCCGAACAGGACGCCGTCCGAGATAGCCTGAGTCCGCGCTGAAGACCAGCCGGTTCTCGCCTCAGAGAGAGTCTGATCATCGTTTCTGGTCACCCTTTATCGTCCGTAGGAATCTCGGTTACGCGGGGCTGTTGACCAGGTTCAGGAGGCAGGACCCGCTCAAGATTGGCGATTAATGCCGGCAGGTCCTTAAGACCAACTGGCGGTCGGTCTCCAGGTCCTCGCGCACCCGGTTGCTTGCAAATGACACGGCTTCGCGCGCCGCTTCAATCATGTGCCGTAGGCGGATTTCGTCATCCCTGATCATATTGCACTTCCGCGGTGGCCAGAACGTCTTGCCGGAAGTAGGGACTCAGATCCTCGGGAGTCCGAAGATCCACTTTGCGTCCTATAAACAGCCCGGATAACTCCAACTCCAGGCCGGCAACGCCCAGCAGTCCTGGGATGCGATCTGGCTGGAATTCGACGAGCACATCTATATCGCTCTCCGCTCGGAAGTCTTCCCGCAGCGCGGAGCCAAAGATGGCGAGTCGCATGATTCCGTGCTTTTGGCAGAAAGCAGCAAGCGCGGTCTTCGATACCGATACCTGTGGGTTCATTATCTTTGTGTTCTCATCCTTATTTCAGTTGCCTCGACCGGCTCCCGGCAGGCATCGGCTTCTTCCAGTACCCGCAGCTTATACTGGGCACTGAAGTACCGGCGCTTGGCCCTCTCCGGTACTTCCGGATCGGGACGAGGAACCTCTGGGGAGGACTCTTCCACAGGCAACGACGTTCGGTCCACCTTTCCAGTACGGGAAGCCATCCTCAATGCTCTCCTTTCCGCCCTCCTGACTACTCTAAACTCCGATGGGAAAATGTCTCACTCTATATTGGCACGTAGGCGCCTCCCGTCACCATTTAAAGTGAAGTTCCGAAGTACCGATCTCGGGATGTAGTGATGCTTCCTTGACTCGTTCGCCATGTGTCGCCATCCACTCGTCTAGATAGGATCTCTTTTCATTGACACGAACCGTTTTTTTGGAAGTGCGAGATTGTCAAGCTCGTCAACCCGAATTTCGCCCGTCATCAGCTTATGCAGAAGCGTCTTGAACAAATCGTCGAGAACCGCACGCTTTTTGTTATGCAGATCAACCTTACGGTCGATAGCATCAAGGATGGAGACAATGTCGCACTGTTCCTTGGGAGGTGGATTCGGGATCAATAGCTTCGCAAGGCGAGCACGCGAAAGGTTGGGAATTGTCGTGCGGTTTCCGGCGCCTTCATAGACGTGCCGGTGCTCGAAGCCTTCTTCGAGCCATGCCATGGCGAACCGTGCGTGGGTGCGAGAGGCATCCAAGGGGCGCAGACGGTGAAGGTGGTTCTGGAAGAGGCACTCATTGATCTCTGCGTTCCATACCGCGGCACGTCCAATTTCGCCGCCCTCACACACTAGAAGATCGCCCCGGCGCAACAGTTTGTGGGGCGGCGGGTCACCCCCGAGACGCATCCTGCTTACTACCTGTAGGTCGACGCGTCCCCAGTACACATTGGAGGTCCGGAGAAACGGCGTTCCTTGGCCGGCAAGGGCAAGATTGCCCTTCAAAGAGAGCCCCTGTTCGATTTCGAAGACATTACCGATGGGAACGAGTTCCCAACTTGCCGGCACCAAGCCGATCTCGGTTTCCTTCTGCGGCTCACCCCGCAGCCCGCGCGTGAACAATTTCCGCATCGCGGTTCGTTTCAACTCCCGCGCAAGGTCGATGCTCTCCTTTTGTATCTCGATGGCCTTCCGTACCCGCGCAAGCGCGGTGACGATCGCCCGTTGCTCGCCAATCTCTGGCAGCGGCACCTCGAGCCCTGCCAAGCGGCTGCGCGACAGATTCGGGATCGTGGTCTCGTTGCCGGCCCCTTCGAAGATACCGAGCTGTGTGAAGGCGGATTGCAGGAAGTACACGTAGAAGCGCGGGTCCACCCCCTCGACGGATGGCCGTAGCCGATGCAAGTGGTTCTGGAACGACATCGTTTCGACTTCCCCCTCCCAGATTGCCGCCCGCCCGATCTCGCCGCCCTCGCAGACGAGCAGGTCGCCTGGCTGCAACAGCTTGGCTTGTAGTTCGTGGTCTGGAATCGACATCTCGTCTACGGACGTCAGGTCAATCTCGTCCCAGAGGACGTTCGATGTTCGAAGGAATGGAGTCTTGTCAGCGCCGTTGCGAGCGGCTGCGGACATGGTTTTTCCCGCACCGATTTCGAACAGTTCCCCAAGGGGACGCCATGTCCACGCTTCATTGATTGGCGTCACGCCAGCCCCTTGAGCCTCACGGCCGGCAGCCTCTTAAGCCGCTGGTTCACCGGGTCCACCTCGATGCCCACGGATTCCAGCGCAGTCACGCCCAGAAGCGGCTCCGCGTCAGCCTCCCCGAAGATGACCGTGCCCCCGACGAACTCGCCCATGAACTCGATCTTGGCAACGGCGACATCCACTGCGACCTCGCTGCCAGCGGCCAGTTCATACACGCGTTTACCCTCGGGCTTGAGGCCGATGGCTTCCAGGTGCGGCCTGGGTGCCAGGGAATCCGTGGCCCCGGTGTCAACCAGAAAAAGGCCCTCCCAGAACCTGTCCGCATCCGCGGGGTTCGTAATCCTGACTGTTACGTGCATTGCTCCCATTTTTTTCTATCTCCTTGGATATTCGGTTCCGGCGCCTACTGGAATTGTGTCAACATCTTTGCCATCGACGCTTCAATCTCGCGGGCCTCTTCATCGAGACGCCGCATCTCGGCAATGATTTCCGGGATCGGGCGCTGAGTCACGGCGTCCGTCTGCCCCACCCACCGGCTCGGGCTGAGGTTGTAATCCGCCTGCTCTGCTTCCTCTCTCGTCAGGATAGCGATCTCCCCCTCCACTGGCTCCCCCTTTGCGAACGCCACTGCTAGCGGGCGGATTTCCTCCTCGGGGATGTAGTTCTTCGGCCGACCCTTGCGCACCCGTCTGCTGGCGTTCAGCAGGACGATCCTGCCCTTGCGGGCGGCAGGCTTGCGCTTCGACAGCACCACAATCACGCCGGCGGCGGTGGTGTTATAGAAGAGGTTGTCGGGAAGCAGGATCACTCCGTCGATCAGGTCGTGATCGACGAACCACTTCCTGATGTTGCGTTCCCTGTCCTCGTGCCTGGCCCCTGATCCCCGTGTCACCGCGCCGGTGTCGAGCACCACCGCGGCGCGTCCGCGCTCGTTCATGCAGGCAATCGTGTGTTGCAGCCATGCCCAGTCTCCCTTGCCGGTAGTGACGCCTCCGCGGGTTCGAAACCGGTCGAAGGGATCGTTGGCGAATATTTCCGGACTGAACGGCTGGTTCCACATCGGATTGGCGACCACGATGTCATAGGTGCGGATCCTGCTGTCAGTAGTTCTGAACTTAGGGTTGATCATGGTGTCGCCGCGGGATATCTCGGCCTCCATGTCGTGGATGATCGCGTTCATGTGGGCGACAGCGTAGCCTTCGGCCTGCAGTTCCTGTCCGTGCAGCTTGAGGGGAACGCGGCTCGTGGGGTCGAGCTCGCGGGCGACGAGCTGCAGCTTGACGAGCAGCCCGGCAGAGCCGCAGGCGTAGTCGTGGCATTCCTCGCCGGGCCTGGGGCGCATGATGTGCGCCATCAGGAAGCCGACCTCGGTCGGGGTGAAGAACTCGCCGGCGCTCTGGCCGGAGCCTTCCGCGAATTTTCGCAGAAGGAACTCGTAGGCACGGCCGAGGAAATCCGGTTGAACGTCGGCGAGACCGAGCCGGTAGCGCGGGTCGGAAAACGTCTCGATGACCGCGGCGAGCTTGGAGGGGTTGATTTCGCGCTCGCCGTTGCGCTCCGCGGCAAAATCCACGAGGTCGATAACCCCGGACAGAGACGGGTTCTGACGGACCACGGTGCGAACCGCCCGGGTCAGATGCTCGCCGATGTCCCGGGGCCGCGTACTTCGCCCCTGGTCGTCGATGGGCCAGTCGCAAGCCTGGCGACCGTTGATGACCGCCCATCGCGCCTCCTGCGGTAGATAGAAGCGAAGCAGGCCGTGGTCGGCCTCGGCGATCTCCAAGGCCATCGCGGGGTCACCGTATTCCTCCGCGAGGCGCTCGATCTCATCGTCGAAGACATCCGACAGCCGTTTGAGAAAGAGGAGCGGCAGCAGGTAGTCCTTGAACTTGGCCGCGTCCTTCTCGCCGCGGATGGAGCAGGCCGCGTCCCACAGCATCTGCTCCATAGTCTTCGTTGTAGGAGTACTGGAGCCGGGGCCCCGGCGCCGTCGTCTTGTCGCCTGCGCGGCCGCTTCGGCTGGTTCCGCGGCGACTTCCGCCATGTCGACCCCTGCGTCGGCGGCCAGTGCGGCGATGGCCTCCCGGGCAACCTTCTGGGGCCTGGTTGATCCCCCCTCCCAGCGGTTGACGGTGGCGAAGGAAACGCCGAGCCGCTCGGCGAGCTGTTCCTGCGTGAGATCGAGGCGGGCGCGGATGGCGCGTAGGACAGGGGAGATTTTGTAATCGCTATTTATTTTTGTCATGTTTGCAATATAACAAATATGCCAACACGACTACAGGGGCTTATTTATTTCCATCCTGCCGGCCCCTTCCCGATCCGGGCTGCCACCTGGAGCGCCCGCAGCGCGTGAAACAGAAGCGTCGCCGCCATCCAGCCCGACATCGCCGTGAGAGCGGCTCCAGCCGCGTCCGCGGCGACCCCGACGGTCATCATGAGCAGGAGGATGTTTCGGCGGGCGGCGAAGGGGTGGAACAGGGCGTCGCCGCGGCCGTAGTCGAAGATCTCCCTGCCGGTGAGCCTGCGGAAGCCGCCGCTGGCCGCCTTGTCCAGCGCAAAGCAGCCGAGCAGCACCCAGGTGGCGACCGCGGGACCGGAAGGGGTCAGCAGGGCCCAGTCGCTCACCCAGCCTCCGAAAGCGGCGAGCCAGAGCCCCAGGGCGGGGACCGCGGAAATGTGCTCTACGGCACCCATGCGGTCGCTGAGGTTCAGGGTCAGACGCGCCAGCTTGCCGTCGACGCTGTCGGCGATCACGCCGGCCCAGGCCAGGACGATTCCAGCACCCGGCATCCCGAGCGCGAAGCAGGGTACCGCCAGCCAGATCGCCGCGATCGACAGGGCGGTGACGCTGTTGGGGGAGACCTCGGTGGGCGCCAGGTGGCCGGCGATCCAGCGGACCGGGTGGTAGTAGCCGTGGCTGGCGACGATGTCGATGACCCCCTTGAAGGTGCGGCGGTACATCAGCCGATCGACCTCGCGCAGCTGCTGCGGGCGTTCGAGCCGGACCATGACGGGGGCCATGGTGAGCCTGAGTTCCGGGACGTAAGAATCGAGCTCGGCGGAGTCGGTCACTCGTGTCTGTTCCGAGACGGCCTTCCACAGGGCAGACCCAGGAACACCGCCTTTCTCCGGCGGCAGCTGCGCCAGCTCGGCGACGAGCCCGGAGTCCGCCCAGCCGGCACGCAGGCCGCCTCCCATCACGGAATTCCCGGGACCGGACGCCAACAGGTGGTCGAGGACGCGGTCGTCGTACATACCGTCCCCTTCGAGCAGGAGCAAGGGGGATTCGACCGCTGCCAGGGAGTCGCCGAAGCGGGCTCCGCAGCTCACATGGTGAAACTGGATGTCGAGGTCGTAGCGGCTCGCGAAATCGGCGCGGATCCGCGGGGCGCCGTCCTCGGCAACGGCGACGCGGGCGCAGGCCGCCCCCCTGAGGGCGAACTGGCGCAGCTGCCTTTCCACGAGGGACATCCCCCACAGCTGCCAGCAGGAGGCGGGCCGGGTGGCGTCGATCCAGGCCGTGATCATCGGGGGCCGGCTGCTTGGATCACAACCTCGGGAGCACCGACGAGACCGCGGCGTTGTAGTCGTCGACCGAGTCGATCTCCGCCCAGGGCAGGTCTCCACCCTCCACCGCGAACAACTCGCCGCGCTCGATCAGGGGGCCGTACGCCGAGGTCGGGAACACGTCCTTGCGCTGACCGGCGACCAGGCGTTCGACCTCCTCGGCCACGGAACGGGCCCCGGCGGAGTCGAATCTCGCCAGCTGCACGCTCTGCGCCTGACAGCTCGACGGGTCGAGGCTCTTGCCGATGGCCGTAACCTCGCCCCCGTCCCGAATGCGGACGTTCATCTCGCCGGGGACCCGCTGCATCCGCGAATCGACGGCGATGGCGTTCGGCCTGTCGCCGGCGAGCATCCGTTCGAGCAGGGCAGGGTGAAAGACGATGTCGCAGTTGAACAGGAAGGTCTCGCGGTCGAGAAAGGCGCGGGCGAGGTAGAGGGAGTAGATGCTGTTGGTCGACCCGAAGTCGGGGTTCTCGACGAAGCGGACATCCGGCAGCCCCCTGAGGTGGCGGCGGACCTGGTCCGTCTCGAAGCCGACGACCAGGACGATATCCTCGACGCCTGCGGCCTGCAGGGCCGCTATCTGCAGATCGACGAGGCGCCGCTCTCCGAACGGCACCAGGCACTTGGGCAGTCCGTTGGTCATCGGGTTGAGCCGGGTGCCGGCACCGGCGGCCAGGACGATGGCCCGCGTGGTCACCGGGAACTCCGGCGGACTGCCAGCTTCGTGCGCAGGCCGCGGAAGGCGCGCAGCAGGAGCAGCCTGTCTTCGGGCTCGAGGCCGAGCCTCCACAGCATCAGCCCGTAGACGGAGATGAAAGTGCCGCCCCCCAGCACGAGAACCCCCCCCGATCCGGGGGCTGCGGCCGCGGAGGCGAGCCAGGCTGCCCCGGCCGCGACCGCGGCCGCCGCGAGCGGCTTCACCTGGCTGCGATCCAGGGAGCGGATGCGGTGGAGGCGCCAGGCCTGCAGCACCCGCAGGGAATTGACGAAGAACATCGAAAGGGTCGCTCCGTAGGCCGCCCCGATCACCCCGAAAAGGGTTATGAACCAGAGATTGAGTGCGAAGTTGGCGAGCAGCCAGACACTGTTGTTCAAGGTGTTGAGGCCGGGACGGCCGGTCATGGCCAGCAGCGGCTCGATGAGGGCGAACGTGCCCTGAAGCAGCATCCCGATGCCGAGGACGTAGAGAATCTTGAGCCCGAGCGCCAACTGCGACGGCTCCCCCAGCCATTTTTCCCCGGCCCAGCCCAACAGGCTGTCACCAACAATAAACAAGGTGGCGAAGATCGGCAGGTTGACGGTCAGCAGCCAGCGCGATATGACGACGAAGCGCCGGGCGACCTCCTCCTCCCTGCACAGGTGGGACAGCTCGCTGACCACGGAGCTGAAGACCGGGTCGAAGGCCTGAACCGCCTTGAGCATCGAGCTCGCCACCCGGCGGGCAACCGAGTAGATCCCCACCTCGGTCAGGCTGACGAGCTTGCCGAGCATCAGCACGTCGAGCTGCGTCAGAACGGCGCCCATCACGTCGGCGACCATCACTGGCGCCGAGAAGCGGGCCAATGCGGCGACCGGGGCCGCTCGCATCCGGGTCAGGCTGCGCCGCAGCGAGAAATGCCGGCCGAAGTAGCGGGCCGCGAGGAAGCCGCAGGCGACCGCGGAGCCGAGCTGCACCCAGGCGACGGCGATGACGAAACCGGTCTGGGCAGCGCGCTGCTGGGAGGGGTTCTCCCATTCCGTGCCCCCGCCGAGCAGGGCGATCGCCAGACTCCCGGCCAGGAGCAGCAGGGGGCCGGCGACCGAGAAGACGTACACGGCGTAGCGCATGATGCGCAGGGCCCGCGTCGCCGAGAGGAAAATCCCGGCCGCGGTGACGAATGGGGCCGACCAGGCGAGGATGCGCAGCGGTTCTTCCAGGGGCAGCTGCCCGGGCTTGTCGTAGAAGGCGGCGACCTGCTCGGTTGCCAGCAGAAGTCCGGCGACCACCGCGGCGCTCGCGAGAGCCCCGATCAGCAGCGAAGCGGCGAGGGCGGCGTCGACCGCGGCCGAAGGGGTCTTCCAGCGGCCGCGGACCCCGCTTGCGGTCAGGAAGCGCACGACCCCGCGCTGGAGCCCGAAACGCGCCACCCGGTTCACCGTGGTGACGAACCCCCAGGCGACCGAGTAGGCCCCGACCACCTCGAGACCGCAGAAGAGGGCGAGAACGGCGAGGAAGGCCGCCCGCGAAAGGCGGCCCGCCTTGCCGACGAAGGTCACCAGGGCGCCGCCGGCGAGGTCCCTGATGTCGCCGAAGGACGCGTCGTGCTCGCGGTGCGCCTCCCTCTCAGGTGGCCGTCTGCCGCTCTCTTCAGTCATGCGAGCTTCCCCAGGCGATGCGTGGGCGCAGGCGCTGGAAGTCGATGAACCGGATGCCGCGGCAGTCGTTCAGGGTGTGGGTGCGAACCGCGTCCAGGATGGCGCCCGCCTCGAGGCGCGCCACCGGCTCCTCGGCGTAACGGTCTGGGGAGAGCTCGAGGATGGGGTGGAGGCAGATGGCGCTTCCGTAGCGAGGCGTGCAGTCCTGGGCCGGCCGCAGCAGTTCCCCGTCGTTCCTGATCAGCCGTCCTGCGAACCGCGACGAGCGCACGTCCGACTTGACCGGGTTGCGGGCGTGCTCCCGCCAGGGTCCGAGCGGACTGTCCGCATCGTACAGGTGCAGCTCGTCGTGGTTGGAGATCCCGCGCTTGCCGACGTTGAGGAACATCCACCAGGTCCGGTCGACTTCTTCGAGGGTGGCGTCCACTCCGCGCAGGCCGTCGAGAAGCACCCTGTCCCGCTCCCAGCGAAGGGGAAACGACAGGCAGCGGTACAGCTCGACGGACCGGTTGCGGCAACTTTCCGGGATCATGTAGAGCTGGTCCTGCCAGTGAAACAGGAACGGATGCGAGAGGTGGTGGCTCGTCTCGAGGACGATTCCAGCCTCGCTGACGGTTTCCCCCTCGAGCTCGAGTACGGCGATGCGGCCCTTGCTCCTGCGATACAGCCATTCTTCGACGAAGACGAAGCAGCGCCCGTCGACCTCGACCGGGAACGGGTCGGCCCAGAAGCGGTCCCCGGGGGGAATCAGCCGCCGCAGCCGGCCGGGGCGCACGGTGGCGACTCGGGGTCTCGCTCGTAAGCGAGGCACCACTGGGGCCGGAAGAGGGTTGCCTCGACGGCGCCGCGCAGGGCGAGTCGCGCCAGCCTGAGAGTGAATGCCGCGGTTTCGAGGTTCCCGGGAGCGGTAACCTCGTTGCTGTTCCGCGCCGTGTCCGCCGGTTCCTGCGGGCCCCCACCGCTCTCGGCGAGGGCCGAGGCGCCCAGGTGGTGAAGCTCCCTGAGCTTGCGCGCCGGCAGGTGGGCGGCTTTCCAGCAGTGGCGCTGGCGGTTTCTCCAGACCGACTTGTCGTTGGTCCGCGAAAAGGAGCGGTAGATCAGCTACTCCCTTCCGTCTGGCAGCGCCGCCAAGAAGATCGTTGCGGAGAGGTCGGCCGCGGCGAAGGCATCTAGCCGGATGCGCGAACAGACGTGGTCGAGCGCGGTTTACATTCGCCACAGAAGACAGGCTCGCGGTCGAGGCGCAGGGTCCGTCCACTTCGCCACACCGACCAGGGCTACCTCGGCTACCGAGGTGGCGGCGATCTCGCGGACCAGGTGCTCTACCCATGCCACGCAGGAGTCCGCCGGCAGCAGGACGCCGACCCGGAGTCTGCTGTCCGCTCTCACGCACCTTGACATTTCCCGCGCTGCTCCAGGTTGTCCCGCGCCCGTCCGTCATTCTGTCCGGTTCCGAATGGGACATCGACAAGGCTGAGACCCGGACCTTCGCGGTGTGCCGGGATCCTTTCAGGCTGGGTACACAAAAACAGGGTTCTTCGGGCTGTGCTCCCCAGAGGAATCCCCGGTTGCTCTGCGCTTGGCAGCTCGACGGGTCGAGGCTCTTGTCGGTGGCCGCGACCGCTCTCCATCCCGTATGCGGACGTTTATCTCGTCGGCCTTGCGCGGCGTCCGCGAATCGACGGCGATGGCGTTCGGCGGCTTGCCGGCGAGCGTGCGCTCGAGCAGGGCGGGCTGAAAAAACGATATCGCAGTTGAACAGAAAGGTCTCGCAATCGAGAAAGGACCGGGCGAGATGCAGCGAGAAGATGCTGTTGTCGAGGCTAGGCCTAGGGTCCCTGTCCCAACTCCCGCCGCAGCCCCGCACCGTCGGTGGCTGCGATCGAGGCGAAGCGGACGCCGTGGAATACCATGGCCACTACCATCCAGGCGGCCATCCCGTAGAAGGCCTCCCGGGGGACGTTGAGCAACAGGCCCAAGCTATAAATCAACAGGCTGATGTTGCGCCGGCAGGCGATCAGGTGAAAGGCCGCATCGATTGGTCGATAGTCGAAGAACTTCTGCTTGTAGAGCGCTCTGAAGCCGCCGCTGAGCGCCTTGTCGGTCAGGTAAGAGGCCACCAGAATCCAGGTGGCGATCGCCATGGGCGCGCCGGAGAATAACTGCCTGTCGCTGAGGTAGTACCCCAGTGAAAGGTACCACAACCCGAGTCCAGGCATGGCCGCCAGGTGCTCGAAATCGCCCATGGCGTCGCTCAGGTGCAGCCTCAGGCGCGCCAGCTTGCCGTCGACGGAATCCAGAATTACACCCACCCATGCGGCCAGAATGCCGAGGCCGTGGTGGCCGGTTGCAAAGCAGGGTATCGCACCCCAGATGCCCACGATTGAGAGCGCGGTGAACAGGTTGGGGGTGAGGCTCGTGCGGCTCAAATGGCGAGTAATCCAGCGCACCAGGTGATAGTAGCCGTATAGCGCGACGGCATCAATCACCCCCTTGAAGGAGCGCCGATACATGAGCCGCTCCAATTCTGGAAGCTGTGCGCGGTGGCGCAACCGCCGCATGAACGGTTGCATGGTGAGCCGAAGGGAGGGTACGTAATGGTCGAGTTGCTCCAGATCGAGGAGTTCCAATCCCAGTTGGGCAATCTTATGAGCTAACGGTCCTGCGGACCACGAAGCTCCAAGGGAACGGGCCTGCTCCGGTCCGAGGAAGACCGCCGCCGTGCCTTCCGCGTCGCGAATCCCGTGGCCGGGTCCCAGCTCCAGCAGATGGTCCAACACCCGCTGGTCGTAAACCACATCCCCTTCCAGGAGCACCACCGAACCGGAAGCGGAACTCAGGCCCGCGGCGATGGACGCTTGATGGAAGACGACCTCTCCTCGAAACACCTTCGCCAAGTCCCGCCGCAAGTGACGAACCGTCCCCTCGCTCTCCTCGGAAACCCAGAGGTGAACGGAGGAACATTGGCGCAACGCCGCCTCGCGCACTTGGCGCTCGGCCAAGCTCATACCCCACAGGGACCAACCTGATGCCGGCCGAGTGGCGTCGATCCAGAATTGCACTGGCGCCGCGGCCGCTTCCGATCCCGCTGCCATTCCCCTTCAACCAGCCGCCAGGAAAGGCAGCACCCGTGCCACAGCCTGCTCGAAGTCTTCGAGCGAGTCGATCTCCACCCACGGCAGGTCCTCCCCTTCGACTGCGAACGGGGTCTTCCCCTCTATGAGCGGAGCGTAGGCGGTGGCCGGAAATACCTCCCTGCGTCCGTCGGCGATCAAGCGCTCGGCAGCCGGGGGCTGGTGGGAGTCGACCGCTACCACGTTGGGATGACCGGAGTCGAGCATGCGCCGCCATACCGTCGCCTGGCCAGAACCTTGGCGATGAGGGCGGCGACGAAGCCGAAGTGGGGGATCAGGGCGACATTGAGTCCGGCGTTGCTTCCCAGCCAGATGAGGTTCTTGATGTGGAGATGAGGACGCACGGTCATGGTCAGCAGCGGCTGTCCCACGGCAAAGATCTCCTGAATCATCATACCGGCGCAGAGCAAGTACATGATTTGAAAGCCGGCGGCGATTTCCTCCGGCGTCAAGGCCGCGAACTTTTTCGTCGGCGAAGAGGGTCAGGATCGGTTCCCCCAGGATGAACAGGCGGCCAGCAGGGGCAGGTTAACGGTGAGAATCCAGCGGGATATGACGAAGAAGCGGTAATCCAGATCGTCGTGGCGCCGGCGGAACGACGGCTCGCTGACGATGGCGCTGAACATGGGGTCGAAGGCCGCGCCACCTTCAGCATGACGCTGGCGATGGCGTAGAGACCGACTTGATTTCAACTCGCGAAAAAAGGGCAGCATCAACACGTCGATCTGGGTCTGCAGGCTGTAGAGCAGGTGGCGAGCATCACCGGCATGCAGAACCGGGTCATCGGCCTCCAGGAGAGGCCTCGACGCATGCTGGTCAAACAGCGCGCCAAGGAAAGGAAGTGACTGAAGTAGCAGGCGGCCAGGAGGCAGGTGGCCACCGCCATGGCCAGCTGCACCCAAGCGATGGCGGACCAATCCCAAGCCAAACAGGCCGATAACCAACCCGCAGGTGAGCAGCATCAAGGGACCGGCAATTGAGAGGACGTATACGTCGTAGCGCATGATGCACCGGGCGCTCGTGGCGCCGATGAAGATCCAAGCCAGGGCCAGGAAGGGAGCCGATGGCGCCATGAGGCGAATGGCCGTGGCGATGGACTGCTCGAACAGGTCCCGTCCCGTCATGGCCACCACCAGTCCGCGCAGACCAGGGCCGCTCCTGCCACCAGCAGACTGGCGGCGGTGGCCAGGACCATCGCTGTTCCCAGCGCCCGTTCCTCGCCACGGCGGTCGCCGGCCGTCCGCGCCTCGATCAGGTAACGCACGACGCCAGATGCATGCCGAACCGATTTTGTTGAGGATGGAAACGAGACCCCATGCGGTGGTGTATATGCCCTGCACATCCATGCCGCAGAACAAGGGTTATGGCCCGGATGAAGGCGCCGCGGGAGGCCCGCCCAAGCTTGCCGGCGAAGGTCGCCAAGGCGCCGCCGGCGAGATTCCTGATGTCCCGTTCGGCCTCCCCGCCCTGCAGCTCCAGGGCCAGGATGGGCGGGCTTCGTTCATCCCTTCATCCTCGTCCGGCCACCCGCATAAGGACGCCGTGACATTCCTCCACCATGCGAGCGGTGGTGAAGTAACGCTCCGCCCGAGCGCGGGCCGCGTCGCCGAGCCGGCGGCAGGAGGCCTCGTCGTCCAGCGCCGCCCCGAGCCGGTCGGCGATCGCCCTGGGGTCCGGATCGACCAGGTAACCGGTTTCCCCGTGGCGGATCACCTCTGGAATGCCCCCGTGCCGGGTACCTACGGATGGCACACCGCGCACCGCCGCCTCGAGGAACACGTAGCCGAGGCCTTCGACGAAGGAGTGGGTAGCGTGGCTAGTCAGGGCAAAGAGGCGGGACAGGGCGAAAAAGTCCTCTAGGACTTCCTGCTCTTGGCGCCCCACCAGCCGGATGGTCTCCTCCCTCCGCAGGCTCCTGATCTGGGTGGCCAGGGCCTCGCGCTCGGGGCCGTCACCGACTATGACGTGGCGGATGTCGGGCCGCGTCCGCATTACCCTATCCATCGCCTCGATCAGCAGCCGATGCCCCTTCTGCGGCACCAGTCGCCCGACCGTGAGGACCAAGCGGGCGGCGGCCAAGTCCGGGTGCCGTGCCCGCGCCCCGCGCCAGCGCTCGGCGGCTCCAGGGGGCGAGTCCACTCCGAGGTAGACCACCTGCATCTTCTCCGGATCGATCCGGCTGGCCATCGCTAGGTCGAAGGTATTCCGGCTGATGGTCAAAAGGGCGTCGGCGCGATCGTAAAACCGCCGTTGCGGTATGCTTTCGATCCAGGTGCGGGGAGTCCGCCCGGGGAAGCGCTTGTGGATATCGGTGCCGTAAATCGTCCCGATTACGGACATGCGCAGGCGTGGAATCATGGTACCCGCCACCCGGGTCGCCATGCCGTTTGTCGCCCAGATCACGTCCGGCTGCAGTTCGTCGAGGGCGCACGCCAATCCCCGTCTGGCCGGAGGATAGCGCCAGACCCAGTAGGCCTGGCGGGGCCCCGCCCAGCGCCAGACGCGGTAGCCGAGGTCCTCTTCCCCGCCGCCGGCAGACCCGTAGGACGGAGAAAGCACGGTCACCTCCAGCCCCCGCTCGGTCAAACCGGCCGCCAAGGTCGAGGCGTAAAGGGCGGTTCCCACCTGCTCGGGGGCAAACCGCATGGCAAATAGAAGCACCTTCAATTTTCGGAGCCTCCGCTGGACATATCCCTCCATGGAGAACAACGGTCGGCCGTAATAAACAGACAAATGGCAAATGGCCCATGCTGAACCGGAAGCCGAAGCTACGGTCCCAGTTGCCTAGTCCTGGTCAGGAGAAACAGGTCGGTAGGCCCTGGGAACGTCGGGCGCGCGACGCATGCGGATCACCGGAAAGGGCTGGGCGCGGTCGAATGCGTCGCTTCCGGCAGTGGTGGTACACTCCCGGGTGAGCACGGTTACCTGAACTCCGCGCCGCTGCATTCCGGTGGCGAGAGCGCAGGCGTACGCAGCGGTTCCGACCGACTCGGGAGGGAAGTCGGTTCCGAAGATCAGCAGTCTGTCTCTTTCTCGGTTCAAGGGGGCCTTCCGGAAGCGCCGAACCCAAAATATACGGACTGGAGGCGAGCTTCCCGGGGCAGCTGGCCGAACGCGATGGCAGACCGCGTCCCGGGGAGGCGCCCGACTGTTTCGGGGCCTCCCGAAAGCGGTCTGAAATTCCGGCTATCTCATTGACCCGCCGTCATTTTATTGGCTTATTCAGATGAGCTCGGGGCTGCTTCGAAAGGGAGGCAGCCCTTTCATCGACAGCCCGCGGCAGCGCACGTCGGCGCTTCGTTCATCCGGGTTGCGGCGGTCTTTCGGCCTTTCCTTCGAGCGACTCACCACGGGCCGTCCGACCTCCGGTTCGGACTTCCAGCTTCGCCCCGCCGATACAGTAGTGTGAAAGCGATCATCCTCGCAGCTGGCCGCGGAAGCCGGCTCCGGCCGCTCACCGACGACCTGCCCAAGTGCTTGCTCCCGATCGGGAACGCCACCATTCTCGAGCGCCTTTTGCGCAATCTCGAGGTCGCCGGGGTCGGCGAGGCGGTGCTTGTCTGCGGCTACCGCATGAACCAGGTGGGCCAGGCCGCGGAGGCCTACCCGGGGAACATCGGGATTCACTTGGTCTCCAATCCCTTCCACGAGGTGGCGGACAACCTGGTCTCCCTGTGGGCGGCGCGCTCGTTCATGGACGGGGACTTCCTTCTCATCAACGGGGACAACGTCTTCAGTCCCGCAGCGCTGCCGCTGCTGGCGCACTCCGATTCTCCATGCTGCCTGATGGTGCGGCGGCGGGAAACCTATGACGACGACGACATGAAGGTCGCCATCCGCGACGAGGGCATCGTCCGCATCGGCAAGAATCTGAGCGCCGTCGAGACCACCGCGGAGTCGGTCGGCATCATGAGGTTCAGCGGCCGCGGCGTGGACTGGATTCGCGCCATCCTCGAAGAGTGCGTCATGGCCGACGGGGCCATGCGGTCTCTCTTCCCGAGGGCCATTCAGGGCATCATCGACAAGGGCCGCCACGTCAGCTACCTCGACATGGGCCGGCTACCCTGCGCCGACGTCGACACTGTCGCCGACCTCGACCACGTGCGCAGTCAGATAGACCGCTACTCCCGGCTCGAGGCGGCGGTCGCCGAATCCGCCTCCCCGGGGGATCCGGCGTGATCCGCAACGGCATACTCGCCTTCGACCGGGGGGTGCGTCCGGAGCGCCGCTGCGCCGGGCTCAGCCTCTTCGAGCGCGGCATTCGCACCATGGTCCGCGCCGGGATCGAGCGACTCGTCGTGGTCGTCCCTGAAGGCGCGGCGACGAAGCTGGGCAAGGTCACCCGCCGGCTCGACCTGCAGTTGGAGATCGTGACCTGGGGAACCGCCCCGACCCTCGCCTTTCCGCCCGGGGAGGGGGTCCTGGTTCTTCTGGGGGATTGCGTTCATCACCACTCCTCGCTCTCCCAGCTGACCGGGCGCGGCCTGCAGGGGGCAGACCTCGTGGTGCAGACCAGTTCCCTTCCGCCCGGACAAAACCCGGCTCTCCACCTCGCGGCAGGCCGCGGTTCGGCGCGACTGCACCCGCTTGCCGGGGATGGGGCCGGAGTTCCGGTGGCGACGGGGGCCTTTCTCTGCAGCGCCGCGGCCGGGGCCGCGGATGTGGCGACCGCCGGGAACGGGCGAGCGGACGATGAAATCCCCGCGGTGACCGATTTCCTTGCGGACCGCGGCGCCGGCCGGCAGGTCGCCACGGCGCCGGTGGCAGAGGCCTGGCCGCTGTGGCGGCGCGTAGCCGACGCCCGCACGTCGCGGCAGGCCAAGGCGATGCTGTTCTCCCAGGTGACCAAGGCGACGAGCGGCCCGGTATCCCGGCACCTCAACGCCCGCATGTCGATTCCGGTCAGCAAGCTGCTGATCGAAACCGGGATCTCACCCCACCTGGTGACCGTCCTCTTCGTCATGCCCCCCGGCCTCGTCGGCGCCTGGCTGATATCGCGGCCGGACGAGTACCTCTTTTTCGCCCTCGCCGGGGTGCTGTGGCAGCTCGCCGCGGTTCTCGACCGCTGCGACGGGGAGATCGCCCGGGTGCAGCTGTCGGAGTCGAAGTTCGGCGCTTGGTTCGACACCTTGACCGACAACTTCGCCTACCTGTGCGCCTACGTCGGATTCCTGTTCGGGATCCAGCGTGTGTACGGGGACCAGCCCCTCCATCTCTACCTCGCCCTCTCCGCGGTCGGGGCCCTGTTCGTGATACTCGGGGTCATGTACTCCTACGCCTTGAAGACCGGAAGCGGCTCGCTGCAGAAGTACATGGTCGGGTTCTCCAGGGAGGTTCCCGAGAGCGAGAAGGGAATCCTGTATCGCGTACTCGAGCCCTCCGCCTTCATTGCCAAGCGCGACTCCTTCTCCTTCGTGTTCCTGGTCTGCTGCCTCGCCGATGCCTTCGCCGTCCTCTACTGGTACACCGTGGGCGGCCTTCACCTGCTGGCGCTCGGAGTCCTGATTTCGCTGCGCAAGATGCTGCATGCCCACAGGCTGCAGGTCGAGGACACATCGGGGTACGGAAAGTCGCGGCCGTGAAGATCCTGCGCCTGCTGCTTCCCGGATTGGGCCTGCTGCTGCTCGGCTATCTCGTCGGCACCCTCGGCCTGCGGCAGATCCTCGACAACCTGCTGGTGATGCGGTGGTGGTTCCCCGCGGTCCTCGCGCTCGCCTTCCTGTGGCACGTCACCAATTCCATCGCCTGGGGTTTCGCCTTTCCGCCGGACGCCTTCCGGCCGCGCCTGCGCACCCTGTTCATGGCCAAGCTCGCCGGAGAGGCCGTCAACCAGCTGACCCCCCTGGCCAACATCGGCGGCGAACCTCTGAAGGCGTTCCTGCTGAAGCAGCAATTCCCGGTTTCGCGATCCCTCGCTGCAGTGGTCGTCAACAAGACGGCGCAGATTTTCACCGGCCTGATGTTCACCCTTGTCGGGCTCGGGCTCGTCGTCGCCCATTGGGATCTGCCGCAGGCCCTGCCGCTCCCGGTCAAGGCCGGACTCGGCGTCCTGGGTTTGCTGGCCGCGGCGATGATGGCCGCCCTGTACATCAAGCACCGCAGTATGTTCTCGTCGCTGCTGGCGGTCTTCCGGGCGGTCGGCCTCGGCGATTTCGCCGCCCGCCAGATGGACAGCGCGGTTCGCACCGACGCCAGCATCGGCCGCTTCTACGGGGAGCACAAAGCGCGCTTCGCCCTGGTCATGTTCTTCCACGCCCTCGGCTGGCTCCTCGGAGCCTGCGAGACCTACGTCATTCTCGAGGCCCTCGGAGCGGGGACCGATTTCGAGATCGCTTTCCTCATAACTGCACTGACCGTCCTCATCAACAGCCTCTTCTTCTTCATGCCGTCGAACATCGGCGTCCTCGAAGGGGGCGGGGTTTTCCTGTTTCTCACCCTCGGGCTGAACCCGGCGCTCGGACTTTCCCTCGCCATCGTCAAGCGCATGCGCAAGATCATCTGGATCTCGATCGGCTGGCTCTTTCTCACCCACCTCGGCCGCGCCGCCAGCTCCTCGGTGACCGTCCATCTCGGCGCTGATCGGAAGTCCGCCGCGGGGACGGGTGACGCGCTTCGCAACAGCCTCACCTCGCGGTAGCGATGCCGGCGCGCATTCCGTCCTGGCTGGTGGCGCTCGCCCTGTCCGGGCATCCGGGGTTTGCCTCGGGGCCGGAGTCGGCCCCGGCCCCGCCTTCGGCTCCCTGGTCCCTCGAAGCGCTGGTAGCCCGCGCCCTGAAGGAAAACCCGGAAGTCGCCGAGGGGAGATGGCGGGTGCGCGGCGCCGAGGCCCGTCTCGACGAGGCCAGGGCCTCCGGGCTGCTGCCGAGGCTGCGGCTCGAGAGCGCCTCCGGGCTGGTTCCGGACGCCGAGGGGGACGTGTTCAACCCGCCAGTGGATACCACCGGGTTGCGTTCCCTCGGGGTCTTCAACCGCACCGAGCTCCAGTTCGTGCAGCCGCTCTACACCTTCGGTTACCTGCGCAGCCTGCGGGAAGCGGCCGCCGCCGGGGTCGAAGTGGAGGAGTCGTCGCTTGCCGGCGTCGAGCTCGACGCCGCCCTGCAGGTCAAGGAGTTCTACTACGGGCTTCTCGCCGCCAGGGATCTCGCAGCCCTCGCCGAGCGTCTGGGCGAGGAGCTGCGCCGGCACCGGGCGGAGGTGTCGCCGGACGATCCCTCGATTCCGCTGTCGGCGCCGTACAAGCTGGAGCTCGCCTTGCTCGAGCTGGAACGGCGCCGGCGGGAAGCCGTCGACCGGGCGGCGCTGGCGGGCAGGGCCCTGGCCTGGACCGCGGGCATCCCGGAGGATGCGCCGCTGGAGCTCGAGCAGGAGTGGATCGAGCCGGCCCCGTCCGAGGTGCCGCCCCGGGATTCGCTGTTCGCCCTCGCTTTCAGGAAGCGGCCCGACTGGCGTCAGTTGCGAGCGGGAATCGCCGCAAGGCAGGCCGTGCAGGAGGCGACTGCCAAGGCTTACCTGCCGCAGCTGTTCCTGACAGGGGGGGTGCGCTACGCCGTCGCCCCCAACCGGACGGACCAGCACAATCCGTTCGTCAAGGACGAATTCAACTATTTCAGCGGCGGCATCTTTCTCGGGCTGCGGCAGTCGTTCGAGTGGGGGCTGCTGGGGGCGGAGGCGGCCCGGGCGAGGGCCGATCTCTACCAGTTGCGCGCCAAGGAGACCGGGGCGGTCCAGGGTATCCGGCTGGAAATCGAGCAGGCCTTCGGCGACTGGGAGCGAGCCCGCGACGGCCTGGAGTCGGCGCGCGAAGGGCGCCGCACCGCGCGCCGCTGGCTGCGTGCCGCCCGCGACGAGTACGAGCTCGACCCGGGGCAGGTCAAGGAGCTGGTCAGCGCTTTCGAGGCCTTCGCCGGGACCGAGCAGGGGTACTACGGAGCGGTGTACGACTTCAACATGGCCGTCGCCCGCCTGGAGCGAACCGTGGGAATGACGTCGTCGTTCGAATGACAGGGTAGCCGTGGATTCCTCCCGTTTCGTGCGCATTTTCGCCTTTTGGGCCGCGGCCCTCCAACGCGCCGCTGTCCTCTCCGGGGCCGCTGCCCTCTGTTGCGCCGCCACCGCGGCGCAGCCGGATCAGGCCCCCTGGGAGGAGTTGCGTGGCGACCTCACGCGGCTCAACGCCGCCCTCGCCGATTCTTCTCCCCCCGCCCTCGACGGCCTCCTCGACGAATGGGCGGGCCGCCGCGTAGATCACGAGGGCTTCACCCGGACGGTGTTTCGCGACTACTGCGCCAGGACCTTGAAGGGCTACGGCAAGTTCATGTCCGGGAAGGAGCTCGACGATTTCGTCGCCCTGCACGAAGAGCGCCTGCAGAAGGAGTTCCGCGCGCACTGGGTTTCCGCCCTCGCCGCCTACCTGCGGGAGGGGCCGTTGACCTCCCTCCGCCTGGTGGAGATCGACGACCGCGGCGACGAGGCCGAGGTGGAGATCGCAGCCGAAACCGGGCCAGGGGGGGAGCCGCGGACCCTGATCCTGCAACTGCGGGCCGGGCCGGACTGGCGGCTCGTCGACGTCGAGACCGGGGGCCGGAGCGCCAGCGACCTGATGCGAGGCCGTTTCGAAGAGATCCTGAAAAAAGAGTACTCCCTGCCGGTACTCGAGGCGCGCATGCGGCAGCGGCCCTACGTCGTCCTCGAGGACTTCTCGGCCACCGAGCCCGGGCGCCCGCCCGAGGGCTGGGGCTGGAGGAACAAGGACCGCGACAAGCCCAAGCCGTACACGGTGCTGGCCGCCGGCAGTCACCGCTACCTCGCCGCCCGGGATTCGGGCAGCTCCATCATCCTGCTCAAGGTCTCCCACTGGAATCCGCGGCAGTACCCGATTCTGACCTGGTGCTGGCGCGCCGAGTCGCTGCCCCCGGGCGGCGACGAGCGCTACGGCCCCACCAACGACAGCGCCGCAGGCCTCTACGTTTTCTTCTCGCAGAACTGGCTGGGCATCCCGAGGCAGATCAAGTACGTGTGGAGCTCGACCCTGCCGGAGGGAACCGTCGACCGCCGCAAGCGCTTTGCCAGGCCCTGGTTCTTCGTCGTCGAATCGGGCCCCGGAAACCTCGGGAGCTGGGTGTTCGAGCAGGTCGATCTGCTCGCCGACTACGACCGCGTCTACGGGGGGGAACCGAAGAGCCGGACGCGCGGTCTCGGCATACTGACCGACGCCAACTCCACCCATTCCTACGCCGAGGCGCATTACGCCGACCTGCGGGTGTGGACGCGCGAGGCGCTCGAGAGGGGGGAAGTGCGCAATCACTGCGAGTGCCTGCCCGACCCGCCCGTGACCGGTGGGCGGGGACCGGCTGCGAGCGCCGCGGTCGAAGCCGACCCGGAACGGCCATAGAGGGAGTATCCATGTCATCGAGAATGCTGCTGTTGCTGCCGGGCTTCGTCCTGGCGGCCTGGAACGGCGCCGCCGGAACCGAGAAACAAACCGGGGAGGCCGGTGAGCCGGGAAGCGCGATCGTTTTCCTGCAGGCCCAGGACCAGGCCGTCCGGGAGATACTGGCCGCGAGCCCGTCAGACAGCCTTTCCGCGGAACACCGCCGGCAGGTAAAGGAGCGCATCAACCTCGCCTTCGATTTCGTCGAGCTCGCCCGCCTGTCGCTGGGAGACCACTGGGCAGGGCGCAGCGAAGCTGAGCGTACCGAGTTCGTCGAGACCTTCCGGCGCATCGTCGAGGAGCGCAACTTCGACAGCTTCGTGCGCTACTACCGCGAGGGCGGCATCGAGTACCGGAGCGAGGAGATCGAGGGCGGCCGGGCAACCGTCCACGCCACCGCGCCGCTGCGGCGCGAGCGCGTCCCCATCACCTACCACCTGCACGGGATCGACGGCGGCTGGCGCATCTACGATCTCGCCATCGATGGCGCCGGCACTGCCGCGGGCAACCGCCGCCAGTACGCCCGCTACATCGAGCGCCACTCCTTCGAGAAGCTTCTGCAGCGGCTGAAGAGCCAGCTCGAGAGCCTGTCGGCCGACTGATCGGGCAGCGATGCGCGTCAGCTACGAACGCATAGTCCACTACGTCTACCACCACCACATCGGCATCATCCTGGTGGCGCTGGCCCTGTCGGTCGCGGCCGGCAGCTTCGCCGTGCAGCTGCGCATCAAGGCGGATTCCGCCGACCTGCTGCCCGACGACTACACCAGCGTTCGCGAGCTCAACCGCATCAAGGAACGGGTCGGCGGCATCGGGCCCTCGATGGTCATCGTCACAGGCAGCGACCTGCAGCGCTGCGTCGACTTCATGCTCGTCCTCGCCGACTCGCTGGAAGGCAATCCCCTGATCAGCTCGGTGATCCGCGGCAAGAGCACCGGGTTCTTCAGCCGCAACCGCCTGCTCTACATGGAGACCGGGGACCTCGAGGAGATCCGCCGCCGGGTCGAGGACCGCGTCGAGCTCGAAAAGCTGAAACGCTCTCCTCTCTACTTCGGCTTCGATGAAGAGGAGGAGGGGGGCGACCTCGACTTCAGCGACATCGAGCAGAAGTACGAAGGACACCAGGCCAGCGGCCTCGACAGGGACTATTACCTGACCGAGGAGAAGAACGGGGTGATCCTGCGCCTGTATCCGACCGGGGTGATCACCGACATCGAGTTCACCCGCCAGCTGCGCCGCAGCCTCGACGAGACTATCGCCGCGATCGACCCTGCCCGTTTCCATCCCGACATCCAGTGCGACTACCAGGGCAGCTTCAAGAACGCTTCCCAGCAGTACGAGGTAGTCGTCGACGATCTCAGGTCCTCGGCGATGCTGGCCTTTGTCGGGGTGCTGGTGCTCATATCGATCCACTTCCGGCAGGTTTTCGCGCCGATCTTCATCATCGTGCCGCTGCTGATGTCGCTGGCCTGGACCTTCGGGCTGACCAAGATCGTCATCGGCAACCTCAACCAGATCACCGTCTGCCTGTTCGCGATCCTTTTCGGCCTCGGCATCGATTTCGGAATTCACATCTTCGCCCGCTATCGCGAGGCGCGCCGCCGCGGCATGGGCACGGAGGACGCCCTTGTCGAGACCGTCGTCCACACCGGCAGCGCCTTGACGACCACCGCGGTAACCACCTCCGTCGCCTTCTTCTCGCTGCTGTTTTCCGACTTCAAGGGGTTCTCGGAGTTCGGCTTCATCGTCGGGACCGGCATCCTGTTCTCCCTCGGGGCGATCCTCGTCGTCTGTCCCGCCTTCATCGTGCTCGCCGAGCGCTTCGACCTGATCCGGCTGCAGCAGAAGAGCGTGCCCGTTCACCTGCTGCGCATGGGCCGCTATCCGTTCTCGGTGGCGACCGTGGCTCTAGGGGTGATCGCTACCGCCTACTCGCTCTACCACCTCAACGACCTCCGCTTCGAGTACGACTTCAAGAAGCTGCGTCCTGAGCTGCCGCGCTCCGGTCCGAAGGCGACGCTTCCCGAGGACCTCAAGGAGACGCGCTCGCCGGCGATCGTGCTGACCGAGAGCTTCGAGGAAGCGACGGAGGTGGTGTCGGCGGTGAAAAGGATCAAGGCGGCGCGCGGCGATTCGTCGACCATCCGCTCGGTCAGGAGCGTCTACAGCGCCCTGCCTGCCGACCAGGAGGGGAAGCTGGCCCTGATCGCCGGCATCCGCGGGTTGCTCGACAGCAACGAGAACCTGTTGAGCGACGGCGACCGGGTGCGCCTCGATTCCCTGCGGCAGTACCTTGAGGTCGAGCGCCTGTCGCTGGAGGATCTGCCCGAGGACCTGACCAAGAGCTTTTCGAGCAAGGACGGCGACATCCTGTCGTTCGTGATGATCAACGCCTCGGTGCCTCTGCGCGACGGCCGCAACGCCATGAACTTCGCCCGCGAGATCAAGGAGATCCGCACCGGGAAGGGCACCTACCACGCCTCGAGCGCCCACATCATCTTCGCCGAGATGCTCGAGCTGATGCTCGACGATGCCGTGAAGGCGGTGGTGGTGACCCTGCTGGTAGTCTTCGTGGTCCTTCTGATCGATCTGCGCAACGTTGTCGACACGGTGCTCGTGCTGACGCCGTTGCTGACGGCGCTGGCTTGGGTGACCGGGTTCATGTACCTGCTCGACTACCGCGTCAACATCTACAACATGGTCGCCTTCCCGACGATCATCGGCATGGGTATCGACAACGCCGTGCACATCTTCCACCGCTACCGCGAGTCCGGGAGGGGCTCCCTGCGCCTGGTGCTGCGCACAACCGGGGTGGCGCTGGTGGCGACGACGATGACGACCATGGTGGGATTCGCCGGACTGGTGCCGGCTCATCACCCGGCGCTCTACTGGATCGGCACGGTTTCGCTGTTCGGACTGGGCTGCTGCTTCGTCGCCGCGGTCACCCTGCTGCCGGCGTTGCTGCAGCTTCGGGAGGGAAAGGTTTGAAGCTGCCCGCCACCACCGGGGCGGGTACAAAAAGAAACCCGGCCGGGGATCTCGGCCGGGTCGACTTTCGATCGGATGCGGCTGAACGGGGCAGGTCTATTGCCCGGATTCGCCAACATCCGATTTTTGATTTGCTGACGGGGAAGAACCCGGTCAGTGGAACCACTCTAGTGAAGTGTGATGGAGCGGGAGACGGGACTCGAACCCGCGACAACAACGTTGGCAACGTTGGGCTCTACCAACTGAGCTACTCCCGCCCGAAACCTCGACAAGCCGCAAACAGGATTCTCCAACATCTCTGTTCCGCGGCGATTTTCAGGAGCGATGAAGGTAGAAATGCGACCCGTACCAGTCAAGAACTCACCCCTCCGTAGCGCCGCCCTGCTGTTCCTCTGCTCATCGGCCCTCACAGGGTTGTCCTGCCAACCCGGGGGGCCGTCGCCAGAGCGCCTGCAAGCGCGCTGGCACAACAATCAGGGCGTCGTCTACATGGACCAGCACAACTACGTTCGCGGGCGCGAGCAATTCGCCGCCGCGGCCGCGGCCGACCCCTCGTACGCGCTGGCCCGTTCCAACCTCGGGATCGCCCTTTTCAGCCTGGGCAAGTACGATTCCGCCCTGGTGGCGCTCGACGAAGCCCTCGAGCGCCACCCCCACCTGCTGCACTCCCACTACACCCGCGGGCTGATCTTTCACGCCCAGGGCAAGGAGCACGAGGCGGCCCTGGCCGCCTTCGAGGTGGTGGTCGCAGCCGACGACGACGATCCGCTGGTGCACTACTACCTCGGCCGCACCCTGGCGAAACTGGAGCGCGGGGACGAGGCGGTAGCGGAGTTCGAGCGCGCCATCGAGCTCGACCCTACCAGCGTCTCCGCCCACTACGCCCTCGCCCATCAGTTCCGGCTGCAGCAGCGCACCGCGGAGTGGCGCCGGACGCTGGAGAAATTCGACCAGCTCAGCCGCGCCGGACACGAGGGAGTCAGCTCCTCCTACCAGGGCCAGGGGAAGTACGCCGAGGCGCTCGCCGACGGCAGCTACGCAGGCGAAACGCGCGAGGCGCCGGCCGCGGCCATCTCCTTCGAGCTTCGCCATGAGGCCCCCCCCGGCGAGACGCCGCTGGCCGCGGCCGCAGTAGCGGGGATCGACGGCGAGGACAGGCCCGGCCTCGTGGTCGCGACTGCGGCGGGGATTCGCCTGTGGTCGGGGAGTGACGGAGAGGGATTGGGCGCGGACGAACGCTGGAGCTTCCCGGTAGCGGTGGAGGGCGCTGGCGACCTGGCTTTCGGAGACTTCGACGGCGACGGCGATTCCGACATGGTCGTCAGCGCCGCAGCCAGCCTGGCTGCCGTCAACGAGGGCGGCCGCTTCGGGAAATCGATCCCCCTCGGCGGCGCTTCCTCGCGGTCGGTTCCCGCAGACGTCGACCACGACGGCGACCTCGACCTGCTGCAGGCGGGGGCAGGAGGCAAGCGCCTGCTGAGCAACGACGGCAGCGCCGCCTTCACCGACATCACGCAGGATGCCGGGGTAGGGGGCGATCCCGGCCGGGAAGCGGTTTTCTCCGACTTCGACAACGACCGCGACGTCGACTTCCTCGTCCTTTCAGACGGCGGGGCGGTCGAGCTCTACGAGAACAACCGCGACGGCACTTTCTCCGACCGCGCTGCCGACCGCGGCATCGGCCGACTCTCCGGAGAGGGCAGCGCCATCGCGGATATCTGCGTCGGCGACCTGTCCCCGGACGGGCGCATGGATATCGCCTCGATCTCGCCTGGTGGCGAGGTCCGCACCTTTGAAAACAGGGGCGGCGGCCGCGGTTTCGAGGGCAAGAGAGCCGGAAAGGTCGATCTGGACGGGGCCCGAGGCATTCGCGCCGCGGACGTCGACAACGACGGCGACCTCGACCTCGTCGCCTTCGGAAAGGGCGGAATCCGTTTCCTGCAGCGCACCGGCGGCAGCTTCCGGCCGAGCGATGCGACGCTGCGCGCGGGGGAGGCGGCCGGGCTGGTCCTGCTCGAGGACTTCGACGGCGACGGCGACCTCGACCTCTGGTCCGACGGGGAGCTGCACGCCAACACCACCGCGGGCGGCAGCTGGGTCCGCATCGGGCTCAGCGGCCTGAACAGCAACCTCGACGGGTTCGGCGCCAAGGTGGAGGTCAAGACCCGCAGCCACCAGCAGAAGCGGGAGCTGCGCGGGGGCAGCCGCTCGCCGTCGAGCCTCACCTTCGGTCTGGGAGCGGCCGACTCGGTCGAATTCGTCCGCATCCTGTGGCCGAGCGGGGTCCGGCAGACGGAGCTGGCGACCGCGGCGCGGCAGCGCCTCGACCTCGTGGAGCTCAACCGCAAGGGGACCTCGTGCCCCATCCTCTACGCCTGGGACGGAAGCCGCTTCCGCTTCGTGACCGACTTCCTGGGGGGAGGCATCATCGGGTACCTCACGGCGCCGGGCGAGTACTACACCCCCGACCACGACGAGTACGTGCGCATCGGGGAGCTGGTTCCGAAGGAGGGGCGCTACGTCCTGCAGGCGGCAAACCAGCTCGAGGAGATCATCTACCTCGACGCCGCCGAGCTGATCGCCGTCGACCATCCCCCCGGGCTCGAGGTGCACCCGAACGAGCGCCTCCTGTCGGCGCCGCCGTACCCGCAGTTCGAGGCCTGCGCCCTGGCCGGACTGCGGCCGCTCGCGGCCGCCCGCGACGACCGCGGCAACGACATCCTCGGGCAGCTCGAGCAGGTCGACGACGACTGGTACGACGGCTTCGAGCGCCTGCGCATACACGGGTACGCGCGCGAGTACTCGCTGATTCTCGACCTCGGCGACCTGTCGGGGATGAAGCGCCCGGCGCTGCTGGCCCACGGCTGGGTCGACTACGCCCACTCGACCTCGAACTGGGCCGCGGCACAGGCGCGGCTGCAGCTCTCCTCGCCGCGGCTGGAGATTCCCGACGGCGCCGGAGGCTGGCGCACGGCCATCGCCGACCTGGGGGTGCCAGCGGGACTGCCGAAGCGGATGCTCGTCGACCTCTCCGGAGCCCTGCCGGCCGGGGTCCGGCAGGTGCGCATCACCACCACCGCGGCCGTCTACTTCGACCAGATTCTCATCGGGGATATCGCCGAGGGCGGCGTCACCGTTCACCGCCGCGGCTTCGAGGCCGCGGACCTGCACTGGCGCGGCTACCCGGAACACACCTCGATCAAGGGGACGTTTGCCTTCCGCTACGACTACGGCCGCCTCGATCCCTACACCGACTGGGGCACGCATGCAGGTGCCTTTACCCGGCTCGGCCCGGTGTCCGGCCTGCTCCGGGAGGTGGACGACCGCTTCGTCATCATGTCTCATGGTGACGAGCTGACCATGGAGGTCGCCGCCGCCGCCTTCCCGCCGCTCGCCGAGGGCATGAGCAGGACCTTCCTGTTCTACTCGGACGGCTTCGGCAAGGACATGGACTTCCACAGCGCCGCCTCCCTCACGGTCGAGCCGCTGCCGTTTCACGGCATGAGCAGGTACCCGTACCCGGCAACCGAGTCCTACCCGACGAGCCCGGAACATGTCGAGTACGTGCTGGAGTACAACACCCGCCGGGTCGCCGGCTACTACGAGTAGCCGGTCCGCGAGGAGAGGGGCCGCCCGGATGCTGAAATTCCTGCCGCTGATCGCATTCGCTTGCATGGCGGTGTACGGCATCTCCCTGGTGGTCGCCGTCAACCTGTTCGACGACGACCTTCCCGACATCGACGAGCTCGAGCGATTCCAGCCCAAGCGTATCACCAAGGTTTTCTCCGCCGACGGCAAGCATCTGCGCAATTTCCTCGAGGAGAACCGCGAGCTGCTCAAGGGGTACGAGGAGATCCCGCAGGCGATGGAGGAGGCCCTGATCGCCATCGAGGACCGCCGCTTCTACTCGCACTGGGGCATCGACCTGCGGCGGATCTTCGGGGCGGTGTACGCAAACGTCGTCTCGCTCGATCTGACCGCGGAGGGGGCGAGCACCCTGACGCAGCAGCTGGCGCGCAACCTGTACCCGCAGGTCGGCCGCCAGAGAGGCAGCGGCACCTTCGGCGAGCTTCTGGCGACCTACGCGCGCAAAATCCGCGAGTGGATCACCGCGGTCCACGTCGAGCGCCTCTACACCAAGCGCGAGATCCTGATGATGTACCTAAACACCGTCTTCTTCGGACACGATGCGTACGGCCTCAAATCGGCCGCGCGCCTGTATTTCGACAAGGAAGTAGCGGACCTGACGGTGGAGGAGTGCGCGACCCTGGCGGGGCTGCTGCCGAAGCCCAACTCCTACAGTCCCTTGGTCAACCCCGAGCGCGCGGCCCGGCGCCGCAACAAGGTGCTCTCGCAGATGATGCGCTCCGGCAAACTGACCGAGGCGGATTTTCTACGGCTGCAGAAGCAGCCGGTGGAGGTGCGCAAGCGGCGGCACGCCGAAACCTTCGGCCTGGGCCCCTACTTCGTCGAGCACGTGCGCCAGCAGCTCAACCGCGAGTACGGCCTCTCCCTGTACCGCGACGGCTTCAGGGTGCAGACCACCCTCGATTCGCGGCTGCAGCGGATAGCCGAAACCCTGTTCGTCACCGAGATCGGCAAGGTGCAGGAGAGGGTCGACAAGTTCATGGCGTCCCGGGCCCATACCCCCGGAACGCCGGATTCGGCGCTGGTCCAGGCAGCCTTCGTAGCCCTGGATCCCTCCACCGGGCACGTTCTGGCCATGATCGGCGGCCGCGATTTCAGCGACAGCGAGTTCAACAGGGCGACCCAGGCCCTGCGGCAGGCCGGCTCCTCCTTCAAGCCGTTCGTCTACACCGCGGCCTTCGACAACGGGATCTTCCCCGTCGACGTGTACGAGGACAACGCCATCACCATCGTCGATCCGGTCACCGGGAAGGTCTGGGATCCCGAGAACTACGACCACAAGTTCAAGGGACCGATGACGCTGCGCGACGCCTTCAAGCAGTCGCGCAACCTCGTGGCCCTGAAGCTGGCGATCTTGGTAGGCCCCGAGCGGGTCGTCCAGTACGCGCGCAACATGGGGATAACGGCGCCGCTCCGCCCCTTCGAGTCGATCGGCGTCGGCACCAGCGAGGTCCATCTCCTCGAGCTGGTCGCCGCCTTCGGCGTGTTCCCCAACAAGGGGGTGCTCGTGCCCCCGGTCGTCGTCGAGCGCATCGAGGACTCCGAAGGCAACGTGGTGTTCGAGCCCTCGGTGATCGCCAGAGAGGTGCTGCGCCCCTCGGTAGCGGTGCTGATGACGGACCTGATGCGGTCGGTGATGGACGAGGTGGGCGGAACCGGCCGGGGAGCGCGCACCCGCTACGGCTTCCACTCCCCGGCGGGCGGCAAGACCGGAACCACCAACGAGTACGCCGATGCCTGGTTCATCGGCTTCACCCCGCATCTCGTCGCCGGGGTCTGGGTGGGAATGGACGACCCCGCCCAGACTCTCGGGAGGCAGCCGGGATCGCGCGCCGCCCTCCCATTGTGGGCAAACTTCATGAAGGAGGTGTACGACACCATCCCCGAATACCAGAAGCGCCGCCGGCAGGACTTCGACTACCCCGAGGGAGCGGTCACCTCCCTGCAGGTCTGCGAGGACAGCCACAGCCTGGCGACGCGCTACTGCCCGAGGAAGTCGGAGGAGCTGTTCATCGCCGACGGGGTCCTGCCCGAGCTCTGTCCCCTGCACGGAGGATCCGGGGGTCGGAAGCGGGACCAGAGGTTCTGAGCATGCCCGGACTGGCACGGCCGACCTCGGGCGCGGAGGCTATTCGGAATCGTCGACTCCCCCCGGGGACCCTCTTGGCACAACGGGAGACTTTCGATGCCGCGACTGAACGGTGAGAAACTCGCCGAAGAGCTGCGGGTGCTCTACGATCAGGTGCCGGCGACCTGCTGCGCCAATTCAGGGGAGTGCTGCTCGCTGACGGAGAAGGAGATGGAGGAGGGGTACGCGACCATGTTTCCGCTCTACCGCGCCGAGTACCTCAACATCGTCCGCTGGGTGACCGAGCAGTTCCCCGAGGAGAAACGGCGCGAGTTGCTGGCGGTGACCGAGGAGCGGCCGCGACGATGTCCCTTCCTCGCGGCCGACAACCGCTGCTCCATCTACCCGGTGCGGCCGCTGATCTGCCGCACCTACGCGGTAATGACCCCCGCTACCATTGCCGAGGCGGTCGAGCGCCACGAGGGGGAAGCCCCGGACCGCTGGCTCAGGAGATTCGCCATCCGGGAGGGCGGCATGGTCTGCCCGAGGGTCATGGTTACGCAACCGGAGAAGCTCGTCCGCCATGCGTACAACCTGATAACGTCGGTGTACGAGCGGTCCCTTGTCCGCCTCGGCCGGGATGTCGAGCTGGTGGAAGGGGAGCAGCGTCAGAAGCTGATCCGCAGGCTGATCGGGCGCCGGCTGCCTGAGCGCTGGACCTGGGGCGGTTTCAACGCGCTCCGCTTCGCCCCTCTCGAATGGATCCGGACCAACCTGGGAAAGTACTGGAACAAGGCGGAGTTCCGCGGGCCCTGAGATTCGGCACGCGGGAAGGGGTGGCCTCGATCCCGTGAGGTCATCGCCGATTTCTTCCGGCCCCGGGGGACGAAGCGGCACTGGAGACCGCCTCGGGGTGACAGAGTTCCCGGCGATCGGTCCCGGGGCGTGTAACTATGAGGCGACCAGGGAGCGCAGCACCCGCAGGTTCTCGACGTCCTCGGCCAGGTCCTCCCCCTTCGGGGTCTCGATGATCACCGGGATCTCCTGCAGGCGCTCGTCGTTGACGACGTTGCGGAACCCCTCCAGGCCGATTTCTCCCTCACCGATATGCTCGTGGCGGTCGACGCGGGACCCCAGCTCCCTCTTGCTGTCGTTGGCGTGGATTATCCTCAATCGCTCGAGGCCGACGATTTCGTCGAACTGCGTCATGGTCGCGGCGTATTCCTCCGCATCGGCAAGGGGATACCCGGCGGCGAACAGGTGGCAGGTGTCGATACAGGCGCCCATCTGTCCGGCGTTGTCGACGCGGTCGATGATCCAGGCGAGCTGCTCGAAGCGATGGCCGAGATTGGAGCCCTGCCCGGCGGTGGCTTCGAGGCACAGGCAGACCTCGTTGTCCGGCACCTCGTCGAAGACGCGGTTGAGGTTGGCGGCGATGCGGTCGAGGCCGCTCTCGACCCCGGAACCGACGTGGGAGCCCGGGTGAAAGACGAGGTTGGGGATGCGCAGGAGGTTGCAGCGTTCCACCTCGGTGACGAAGGAAGCCAGCGACTTCTCCTCGAGCCCGGGATCGGGTGAAGCGAGGTTGATGAGGTAGCTGTCGTGGGAGCAGGCCACCCCGATCCCGGTGGCCGCGATCGCTTCGAGGAACTGGTCGATCTCCGCGGCGGCCAGCTTCTTGGCGCGCCACTGGTTGTTCGATTTGTTGAAGATCTGGACGGTGTCGCAGGTCGCCTCCCGGCCGCGCCCGATGGCGTTGAAAACCCCTCCCGAGATCGATTGGTGGGCGCCGAAAAGCATGGTCAGAACGGCTTGAGGACGGCGAGGAGGACGATGGCGATCATCAGCACCGTCGGGATCTCGTTGAAGACCCGGTAGAACTTCTGCGTCTTCCTGTTCTGCCGGCGCTCGAAATCCTTGCGGTAGCGCGCCATCATGCCGTGCAGCGCCCCCAACCCGAGGACGAGCAGGAGCTTCAGGTGCATCCAGGCTCCGGTGCCCGGAGCGCCGGCGCCGGTGGCGGCGATCAGCAGGATTCCCGTGACGAAAACGGCGATTCCCGACGGGTTGATGATGACCCGGAGCAGGCGGCGTTCCATGGTCTCGAAGGCGCGGTAGGCGTCGGAGTCGACGGCGACCCCGGTGTGGTAGACGAACAGCCGCGGCAGGTAGAGCAGTCCCGCCATCCAGGCGATCATCGAGATGAGGTGGATCGCCTTGAGCCAGAGGTACCAGGGAACCAGGCTCTCGATCACGTCGTACCCACCACGGCGACCGCCTCGACCTCGACCAGGAGCCCGGGGACCACCAGCTGCGGGGACATCACCGTCGCGCTCGCCGGCAGGCGGCCGGGGAAGGCCGCGGCGCGGGCGTCGTTGTATTCCCCGTAGCGCCCCATGTCCGTAAGCCAGGCGGTGATCTTGACGACGTCATCCAGGGTCGCCCCTGCCACGGCGAGCACCGCGGCGATGTTGGCGAAGACCTGGTCGGCCTGGGCGCGCATGCTGTCGCCCCCGACGATGTTGCCCCCGGGGTCGAAGGCCACCTGCCCGGAGACCCAGATCGTATCCCCCACCTGGACCCCAATGTCGTGACTGAGGTTTTCGGCCCAGGTCCAGCCGGGTGGACGCAAGGAGGTTCTGACAGCCATGGTTCATTCACTCCATTGGTGAAATCGTGGAGGCATCGGGGCGCTGCCCGAGCCGGGCAACACCTCCGGGAGATGCGGCCCAGTATCATTCACAATGCCGCCAGCGCTGTCAATTGACCCGGCCACCGCGGCGGCTTAGGTTGCCCGCCCGCAACCCGACCGACCTCCCGCCACGAAGAATCCCATCCAGAGCTTGACCACCATGTTGATCAAGGACGTAAAGTTCTACGTACAGCCGGACGGCACCCGCCGCCGTAGCGCCGCGAACGGCGGCATGGGGACGCTCGAGAAGGTTCCGCCCGGCCTCTCCGGCCTGTTCACCCACTCCGCCGGCTTCCGCGACGGTTCGATCCGCATCGACGAAGGGCTGATCGATCCCGGAGCCCTATGCCTGGAGTACACCGCGGCCGGGGAAAGCCCGCACTTCAAGTCGACGATCCGCCTGGTCACCGACGGAGGCTACGACGCCTACGCCGATTTCGGCAGCGGCTTCCACGCCGACGACCTCGAGTGGGCGGCCAAGGAGTTCAAGGTCAGGTTGGCGCCGATGCTTCTCGGGGTCGACGCCTTCGACCGCGAGTTCATCTGGCAGCGGCTGTGGTACGCGCAGCGCTTCTTCTACACCGGCAGGGGGGTGGTCGACAAGGTCGACCGCATGCTCTGGGACCTGGCGAGCCGCTACGCCTGCATGCCGATCTACAAGCTGCTGGGGGCCTCCCGGGAACGGATTCCGGCGTACCGCAACATCGGCGGGGCCACCATCGACGCACTGGTCGCCAGCGCCCTCAAGGTCAAGGAGGACGGCTTCGTCGGCTGCAAGGACCACTCCTACCGCGGCGTCAAGGGGAACACGGAGCTCGGAACCGAGCTGCGCCGGGCCCTCGGGGACGACTTCATCCTGCTGCATGATCCAGTAGAATCCTACACCTGCATGGAGGCGATCCGGATCGGGCGCGAGCTCGAGAAGCTCAACTACACCTGGATCGAGGAGCCGTTACAGGACTACGACATCATGGGGTTGAAGAAGCTGTGCGACGCCCTCGACCTGCCGGTTCTGACCCTGGAGTGGATCGGCGCCATCGGCGGCCAGCCGTTCAACACCGCTCCCTACCTCGCCCTGGGAGCCGCCGACATCGTGCGCCAGCGCGGGGTCGGCATCACAGGATCGGTGAAGCAGGCGCAGCTAGCCGAGAGCTTCGGCGCCCAGGTGCACGGCGGCGATCCGCACACCATCCTCGCCAACAGCAACGATCCGATTTTCGAGGCGGCAGGAGGCGGTCTTGCTCCGCGCCCCCCGGACGAGGCGCTCGACTGCCGGGGCACCACGGTCGTCGAGAACGGCTACATGTCGATCGCCTGGAAACCGGTGCGGCCGGCGGAACCGGACTGGGACGAAATCGAGCGCACCTCGGTTGTCGTCGTGTAGTTCCCGTCAGGCGGGGGGCGGGGTGCGCTCCTCGCCTCCCCTGATGCCGACGCTGTCCCCCATCTCGCGGAAGTCGACCCCGGAACGGCCGTTCCAGTCCCACATCACCTCGCCGTCCTTCAGGGTCAGCTCGCAGACCAGGCGCCGGTCCCCCTCGTAGCGGCCATCGAACGAGTCGAGATACCCGAACGAGCCCTCGAGCAGCTTGAGCACGGCGACGTCGGCAGCCGCTCCCACCGTCAGGTGGCCGTGCTCGGGGCGGCCGATCACCCGGGCCGCGTCGACCGTCGAGGCCTTGACCACGTCGTTGAACGGCATCCCCATCACCAGGCATTTCGACATCGTCGTCGCCATGTCGAGCATGCCGACATTCATGCTCATCGTGTGCAGGTCGGTGGAGATCGAGTCGGGATAGAACCCCTGCTCGATGCAGGGAAGGGCGTTCGCCCAGACGAAGCTGCCGGCGCCGTGCCCCAGGTCGAACAGCACCCCGCGCTCGCGCGCCTGCCACAGGTAGGGGTAGAGGTTGCCGTCGCCGTCGCAGATCGGAATCGGCCCCCGGTACATGTGGGTGCTGATGTCGCCGGGCCGCAGGCGCTCGCCGACCAGCTCGTAGTAGGGCCGGGTGCGCTGGAAGAAACCGAAGTCGACCATGACCGGGAGGTCGGCGCGCCGTCCCGCGTCGAGGGTGCGGTCGACGGAGGTCCAGTCCCGCCCGCGGTAGTGGGCGGTCTTGATGCCGACGACGATGTCGGCGTGCTCGCGGGCCGCGGCCGCGGCCCGCTCCGGATCCATGTCGGCGGCGTTCTGCTCGGTGCTGTCGGTGGCCATGCCGAGACCGGCGATGTTGACGAGGGCGTAGGCGCGGGTGTCGAAGCGGTCGATGACGCGGTGGCGGAAGTCGTCGAGGTTGCGCCAGCCGGCCGATCCGGTGTCGACCATGGTCGTCACCCCGGTGCGGAAGCCGAAGCCGTCCGGCAGGACGCTTTTGTCGCCGGCCCAGGCATCCCGGTTTCCCGGGGTGGCGTAGAGGTGGACGTGGATGTCGACGAGACCGGGGGTCACGTAGAGGCCGGAGACGTCGATCGTTCTGCCGGCCTGCGAGGCGGGAATTCCGGCCTCGACCGCGGAGATCCTGCCGTCGGTTACGGCGACATCTGCAGGGGTGTCGATGAAGTTTCCGGGGTCGATGACGTGGCCGCCTGTGAGCAGCAGGTCGAATGGCATGGGGCACCCTTTCGTTGAGCGTGATGCAGCTAACGATAGGTGCGGGCCTGCAGCGGTTCCAACCTTACCGAGGCCGGTATCGGCCTGCCCTTCCTCGCAGCATGGACTGGTGTGCCGTCTGGCGAATACCTTGGGACAGGTTCGGACAGGTGTCCCTGCCTGCGGTCTTGCGAACGCAGTGCCGAATACATGGCTCCATCCCGGCCATGCAGGCCGGGCGGGCGCCTGCGATTCGGTCCGGCAGGTTTCCAGGAGACCTACGCCGCGGCGACGAAGATCCGGGTCGCGGGCAGGGCCTCGATCTTCTGGTCGCGGTCCTTGCAGGCGAGTCGAAACAGCCGCCGCCGCGCCACGAGCTTCTGGCGCACTCGGCGGACGTTGGAGCGCTTGGCCGGCATGGTTTCGCTTCGCAGGTGGAAGAGCTGCGGGGGAGGGAGGAAGGGTTTGAATGACTTGACGGTGGGACAAATCTCCGGGTTCCCGGGGGCCGCCCGGCGACCGGGGCGTGGCGATCTCGCGAAGCTTCGGTGACGATTGCAGCGATACCCGGCCGGCACCCTGGTGTCCAGGCCCGGAAATCGATTGCCGGGATTGGGCGGGGGAACGGCAGAATGTGGATGGACGGGAAACTACTCGGCGAGCGCCGGATTGGGCAGGATGGTCGCCTTGACGCACTCCATGGCCATGGCCTTTCGGGTCGCTTCCTGCACTCCCTCTTCGGTGAAGGGAAAGACCGTCTGCATGCGCGACCAGGGGTATCGCTCCCGCGCCCGGTGCAGCATGTCGACGCCGAGCGGCAGGTCGCCCGCGGTGATCCCCCAGGAAGCGACGATGGTCACGTCCTTGGCGCAGATGCGGTGCCAGTTGGTGGCGATCGCCCCGGCGTCGGTGAACTGCCCCATCTCGACATAGGTGCCGCCGTCGCGGAGCATCTCGATACCCTCTGGGCCGGCCGATGGGTGGCCGGCGCAGTCGATCACGAGATCGGCGCCGAACCGGGCCCCGAAGCCGGCGAGGAGGTCCCGCACCGCGTCGATGCGGGCCGCGGAAGTGGGATGGTCGTCGAGGCAGACGGTCCCCGCCGCGGAGAACTCTCGGCAGAGGGCGAGCCGCGGCTCTTCCGGGGCGCCGATGACGGCGATGGTCCCGGCCCCCATCTCGCGCGCGGCGGCCACCATCAGCACCGCGATCGGTCCGGCCCCCTGCACGACGACGGTATCGCCGTACTGGAAACCGCCCGTCGAGCGGGCGCGGCCGAGAGCGCGGATGCAGCAGGCGAGCGGCTCGGAGAGCGAGCCCTGCATGCAGGTCATGTCGTCGGGCAGGCGGTAGATCTTGGTCGCCGGGAACATGTCGAGGTCGACGTAGACCATCTCCGCCCAGCCGCCCCACAGGTGCGGCGGCTTCGCGAACGGGATGTAGCGGCCGTAGTAGGTCGGGTTGAGGCACTTGTTGGCATGGGCGGGGTAGTGGCGGCAGTAGTCGCACTCGCCGCAGGGCATCAGCGGTGGGATCATGACTTTCGCTCCCACCTCCAGGGGCTTGCCCATGTAGTCGGCCTCGAGGCCGGGTCCCTTCTCGGCGATTACACCGGCGACCTCGTGGCCGAGGGTGAACGGCCAGGGAAGCGGCTTCGGCCAGTGCCCCTTGAGAATGTGCAGATCGGTGCCGCAGACGCCGCAGGCCCCCACCTCGATCAGCGCGGCCCGCTCCGGAACCCGCGGCCGTTCCACGGCCTGGATCCGCGGGCGCGCTCCGGGGCCGTCGAAGGTGGCGACCTTTACCGTGGTTGCAGCCAATGGATGGCAGCCTTCCAGACTGCGGCCAACTGATTCTCCGCGGCCTCTCAGCTTGCGGGAATCACCGGCAGCAGAACGTGCGACGGGTGGTCGGAGTCGTGGTAGACCGTCTGCCTTGCCCGGCGCATTTCGGTGTCCCTGCCGAGCTCGTTTCCGGTGTTAGGGTTGCGGTCGAAGCGCGGGAAGTTCGACGACGAGATCTCCAGCCTGATCCGGTGCCCCTCGAGGAAGAGATTGCCGGTTGCAGCGACGTCGATTTCGTACCGGTAGATCCGGTTCGGCTCGAGCAGCGACTCGCTCTCGAACCCCTCGTGAAAGCGGGCGCGGAGGATGCCGTCGCACAGGTTCATGGCGTAGCCGCCCGGGGAGACGTCGACGAGCTTCGCCGTCCAGTCGGTGTCGCGGCCGTCGGTGGCGGCGAACAGCACTACAATTATCGGCCCGGTCACCTCCATCGCTTCCCTCAGCGGCGCGCTCGTGTAGCAGAGCACGTCGCCGCGCATCTCGACCGGGCGCTGGTCGTACGGTCCCCAGGGGACGATGTGGGGGGAGCAGCAGTTGTTGCCCCCGTTGGTCTGCACCGGGAGCTCGGGGTCGTACACGTAGCGGTCGGGAGGTTCGTTGCCGGGTTCCTGCGGCGCAAGCGAACCGTCCCCGAGCAGGGTGTTGGCGTCGCCTTGCGAATGGAGGTGCCATTTCTGCCAGTCGGTGCGCGCCAGCGGCCACTCGTGTTCGTCGCGCCACTGGTTGCTCCCCATGATGAACAGGCGCAGGGGCGGCTCGTCGGCGATGCCGTTGTCGATCCCCTTGAGCCAGTAGTCGAACCAGCGCAGTTCCAGACCTTCGAGGTCGACCATCGAGTCGGCGCCGAAGTCGACGTCCCCGGTCCTCGTCGAGGTGCTCAGGCCGTGGGGCCAGGGGCCGACGATCAGCTTGCTCCGCTTCGCCTCGTCTGTGGCGCCCTGCCGGCGCAAGCCGTTGAAGCAGACGAAGGTGTCGCGCGCGTAGAGATCGTACCAGCCCCCCATGTTGAAGGCGGGGGCGCGGATGTCGCCGAAGCGCTTCTCGACGTCGACCGCCTCCCAGTAGTCGTCGTAGCATGGATGGTCGACCCAGTCCTTCCAGAACTGGATGTTGCGGCCGGCGAGCTCGTCGATGTCGGCGAGCGGCAGGCCGCGGAAGGCTTCGGTCCAGTTGTGGTAGTCGATGTTCTGGGCGGTGCGGCCGTTGGTGCGCATGCCCCAGGTCATGCAGACGCCGAGCTGCAGAGCCCCGCCGGGGTGGACGAGGCCCTGGTAGAAGTCGGCGCAGATGACGCGCGGGGCCATGCAGGTGAGGTGGTCGCTGGCGTGCACGGCACTCTGCCACTGAACCAGGCCGAGGTAGGAGCCGCCGGACATGCCGATTTTTCCGTTGCTCCACTCCTGCCTGCCGATCCATTCCTGGGTGTCGTACCCGTCTTCGCCGTCCGGGTGAAACGGGTAGTAGGTGCCGTCGGAGTCCCAGCGGCCGCGGCAGTCCTGGGCGACGCAGACGTAGCCCCTGTTGGCGAGGCTGCGGCCCTTGGCAATGACGCTGTTGTTGTCGTACGGGGTGCGGATCAGCACCGTGGGAAAGCGCCCGGAAGCCCGCGGCCGGTAGACGTCGGCAGAGAGGTCGACGCCGTCCCGCATCGGCACCTTGAGATCGAGTTGCAGGTCGACGTCGTAGGTTTCAGCCAAGGCTCTGTCTCCGGGTAGGTTGGTAGCAGGGGCGGGCGACCTTAGCGATCTTTTCCACGGCTGTCAATCAGATACACCCACCGCTTCCCGGCACAACTCCCGCTCCGCGGGCGGCCGGATCCGGCCCCCGGGCGAATGTTCATTTTCGGCACGGCCTGCCGCCCGGAGCCCATGATTCGGGCAGGCACCTGCGCCGGCAGCACTTCCGCAAACAGGTGAAGAAGATGGACCCCTCCTGTCTCGAGCACTGCCTCACCGAAGAAGAGCAGCTCGCCTTCGAAAGGGACGGTTTCTTCCAGGTCCCGGAGGTGGTGCCGATCGACCTCGTGCGCAGGCTGGAGGCGGCGACCGACCGCATCGAGCTGCCGCCGGATCCGCGCGAGTCGTACCTGCTGCTCGATTTCATCGGCAAGGACGACGCCTTCCTCGAGCTCCTCGACTGGCCGCTGACCTTCCCCAAGGTGTGGGGGATTCTCGGCTGGCACATCCAGCTCTACCACTCCCATGTCGTGGTGACGCCGCCGCTTTCCGAGGAGAACCCCCGGCTCGAGAGGCGGCTCGGCTGGCACCAGGACACCGGAAGGCTGAACATCGAGCTCGACGGGAATCCGCGGCCCCGGGTGTCGCTCAAGGTCGCCTACTTCCTCACCGACACCTCGCAGCCGCACCGCGGCAACTTCACCGTCGTGCCGGGGAGCCACCTGCGCAACGAGCTCGAGCTGCCCGGGGACGGCTCCGACCCCCCCGGGGCTACCGAGATCCGCGCCAAACCGGGGGACGCCGTCTTCTTCGACCGCCGGCTGTGGCACGCGGCCGGCCGCAACCGCTCCGACATCACGCGCAAGGTGCTGTTCTACGGGTACAGCTACCGCTGGCTCAAGCCGCGCGACAACATGACCGTCGCCCACTACATGGAGCGCAGCGATCCCGTCAGGCGGCAGCTGCTCGGGGCCGGGCCCACCGGAGGGATGGGGTTCACCTCTCCAAAGGAGGAGGACGTGCCGCTGCGCGAGTGGATTCGCGAGCACCTGGGAGAGGAGGCGGTAGCCGAATAGTCGCGGCGTCCGTCTACTGGAAAGATCACCCATGCCCAACCTGACAGACGGAGAAAAGGTCTGGCTCGAAGCCTGCCGGGGGACCCTGGCAGAGCAGGCGCTCGAAACCGGCCCGTCTGTTGCACGACAACCAGCTGTAGCGGATGCGGTCTCCCGTGCTACGCCGTGTTGCATGCGTCTTGGCCAGGTTCAAATGCCCGCTATACTTCCTGTCCATAACCGTGAATATGGGCACGGACTTCCGCATTATTTCGAAGGTACAGGCTGATAGTCGCCCGATGCTCGATTCCGCCCGCAAAGTGCTGCGCGACGTCTACGGCTACAGCGAGTTCCGCCCGGGCCAGGAAGCCGTCATCCAGGCGGTCCTCGAAGAGCGCGATTGCCTGGTTCTGATGCCCACCGGCGGAGGCAAGTCGCTGTGCTACCAGATACCGGCCATGGTCCGCCCGGGCACCGGGGTCGTGGTTTCGCCCCTGATCGCCCTGATGCAGGATCAGGTCGTGGCGCTGCGCCAGGCGGGCGTCGCCGCGGCCTTCCTCAACTCTACGCTGCCGTGGTTCGAGCAGACGGAAATCGCCAACGACATGGCGCGGGGCATCCTGAACCTGCTTTACCTCGCCCCGGAACGCCTGCTGCAGGACGAGACCCTGGCCTTGCTGGAACGCTCGTCCGTCAACCTGTTCGCCATCGACGAGGCGCACTGCGTATCGCAGTGGGGACACGATTTCCGCCAGGACTACCTGGGGCTCGACGTGCTCGCCGAAAGGTTCCCCGGTGTGCCCCGGTTGGCGCTGACCGCCACCGCGGACGCGCGCACCCGGACGGAGATTGTCAAGGGTCTGCGGCTCGCCGATCCCGCGCGTTTCGTCAGCGGCTTCGACCGTCCCAACATCCGCTATTCGGTGCGCGTCAAGACCAATGCCAACGCCCAGCTGTTGGGTTTCCTCGACGACCACCGGGGCGAAGCGGGCATCGTCTACTGCCTGTCGCGGCGCAAGGTGGAAGCCACGGCGGAGCTGCTGTGCGACAACGGCCATGACGCCCTGCCCTACCACGCCGGGTTGCCTGCGGAGACGCGCGCTCGCAACCAGACGCGGTTCCTGCGCGAGGAAGGCGTGGTCGTCGTCGCCACCATCGCCTTCGGCATGGGCATCGACAAGCCGGATGTGCGTTTCGTCGCCCACGTGGACCTGCCGAAGAGCGTCGAAGCCTACTACCAGGAGACCGGCCGCGCCGGACGCGACGGCGAGCCCGCGGAAGCGTGGATGATCTACGGCCTCCAGGATGTCGTCCGCCTGCGTCAGATGGTGGAGGAATCCGAGGCCGACGAGCAGCACAAGCGCGTCGAACGCACCAAGCTCGACGCGCTGCTCGGCTGGTGCGAGGTCACGGTGTGCCGGCGCGCTGCCCTGCTCCGCTACTTCGGCGACGAGCCGCCGGATTCCTGCGCCAACTGCGACGTCTGCATCGCGCCGCCGAAGACCTGGGACGGCACCGTCGCCGCGCAGAAGCTGATGTCGTGCATCGTCCGCACCGGGCAGCGTTTCGGTGCCGGCCATGTCATCGATGTGCTGCGCGGCAAGGACACCGACAAGGTTCGCCAGCACCGCCACGAGCGCCTGTCCACCTACGGCATCGGCGCGGATCTCGGCGACGGCCAGTGGCGTTCTGTCCTGCGCCAGCTCGTCGCCGGCGGCTACGTGAGTTCCGACCCGGGGCAGTTCAACGCCTTGACGCTGACGGCGGCGTCCAAACCACTGCTGCGCGGCGATGCGACGTTGACCCTGCGCGAAGAGACGAAGGTCGCCAGGCGCGAGCGGACACCGGCGAAGACCCGCGACGACGACTTCGAGATCGTCACCGCCGACGAGGGGTTGTGGGAAGCGCTGCGAGAGACCCGACGCAAGATGGCGGACGAGGCAGGCGTGCCGCCTTACGTCGTCTTCCACGACACCACGCTCAAGGAGGTCGTGCGCGCGCGACCGGATTCGGCCGAGGCGATGCTCCGCGTGCACGGTGTCGGCCAGGCGAAGCTCGAACGCTACGGCGAGGCGTTCCTGGCAGTCATCGCCGCGCATCCACCGGTGGAAGCGCCTGCTCCAATCACGTCCGCTTCATGAGGATTATGGAGGCCAGCGGAAGCGACTTCGGCCATGAATGGGTTATCCGCCTGAACGGCCGCGGGGCTCGCCATCTCTTTGTTCGCTACCATCGGCTCGAGCTTCCCGTCGCCTTGCCAGATCCCGCCGGATGTCCCGGGCTACTTCCTCGACTTCCCGGGCCACGCGGGGTTCACGTCCGATTTCCTGCTCCAGCGCTGTCGTGAGCGGCAGCAACAGCTTCGCCGAAGGGGATGCCTGGATGATCTCACACATACGCTCCTGCCCGAGATCGATGCTGAATTCCATCAATGCATCGAGGGTTTCCCTAGGGAGAGAGCCGAGGTTCGGGAGTATTGCGAGAATCACCTTGATGTCCCGCTCGCACGATGTCTGATCACCGGTCGCCAAAGTCGCCCTTGCACGGATCAGATGACCGCGCCACCGGTTTTCCAGGGATTCCATTTGGCGCAGTTCAAGTAACCGACTAGTTGTTTCGGCGGCTTCCTCGTATCGCGAAAACCCCAGTTCCAGTTCAGCTTTTCCAAGGAGTGCGCGTTCGGTCGGCATCCTGAATTCGGGAGAACTATCGTCCCCGAATCGACGCACTACTTCGTCAAAAGCGACCAGCGCTTCCTCTGGCCGGTTTAGCCCCATGAGTGTGCCACCCTTGTTCAGAAGGGCAATCACTACTTGGCTTAGAACTGCATGGCTCTCGCTTTCCCCAAAACAGCACAGCATTTCCTCAAAGACGGCCAGCGCTTGCTCTGACCGATCCAAGTCGTTGAGTATGATCCCTTTTCCGACGAAGGCCGATGCGACCATTTCGAGAACGGCCGGCGTCTCACTCTCCCTGAATCGCCGCACCACCTCGTTCAAGGGGGCCAGTGCTTCCTCTGTTCGGTTCAAGTTGATGAGTTCTATCCCCTTGTGAACAAGGGCTTTGACAACGAACTCGAGAGGTACCGATGTCTCGCTTTTCTCGAATCGCTTTACGACCTCGTCATAAGGGGCTAGTGCTTCCTCTGCCCGGTTCATCCTGCCGAATGTGACTCCCATGTAGAAGAGGGCCATCGCAACCAGTTGGGGGACCATCGGTATCTCGCTTTTTCCGAACCGTTGCACCACTTCGTGAAGGGTTTCCAGTGTTTCCTCCAGCCGATTCATCCTGCCGAGTGTGATCCCCCTGGTTACGAGGGCCTCTGCGGTCAGTCGAAGGACCATCGGTGATTCGCTTTGCCCGAACCGGGAAACAGCTTCGTCAAGGGCGGCAAGCGCTTCATCTGGCCGATTCAACTCCCCGAGTAGTACCCCCTTGCTTACGATGCCCTCCGCGACCAGTCGAAGAAACCTCGGTGATTCGCTTTCTCCACATCGAACCACCACTTCGTCATAGGCGGCCAGTGCTGCTCGTGGCCGATTCATTTCCCTTAGTAGACCCCCTTTACCTACGAGCGCCGCGGCGACAAGTTCAAGAAGGTTTGGCATCTCCCTCTCCCCGAACCGTTCAATCACCTCGTCAAAGGCGGCCAGCGCTTTATGTGGCAGCTTCAGCATCCCGAACAGGGCACCTTTTCCCATGAGCGCCGCGGCGACCGGCCTGAGAAGGTTCGGCATTTTGCTCTCCCCGAATCGGCGCACCACGTCGTCGTAGACAGCAAGCGCTTCCTCCATTTGGTTCAAGCAGATGAGCAGGGTTCCTTTGTCTATGAGCGCTGCGGAGACTGGCTCGAGAAGGTCCGGCATCTTGCTCTCCCCGAATCGACGCACCACGTCGTCGTAGACATCCAGTGCGTCCTGCATCCGGTTCATTCCAGAACCATTACTGACTCCCATCATTGAGTGCATATCGGGAAGGTTTAACGCATCCCGGCGGCTTCCAGATCGATTAATCGTTTCGACAACGGCAGTAAGTGCGTTTTCTTCCATGTTTGGCTCATCAAGCAGGTCTCCCCAGCCAAGTAAAGCTCCTTTGTTGACGAGAGCCCTGGCGACCAGACCGACAACTGCCGGGGTCTCCTTTTCCCCAAATCGACGTGTCAGTTCGTCATAGGCGGCCAGCGCCTCCTCCCGCCTGTTCCGGTTCTGCAACTCGACCGCGTTGTTGAAGAGATCCGTAGCCGCTGCCAATTCTTTGGATTCATCTGTTCCCGCAGAAGCCGTGTCCGCCCCACTGGGCAGGACCGGACTCCTGTCTGGTTTCAACAAGCTCTGTGGTACCCTTGCCAACAGCTCGTCCCGATGCCTGGATAGAGCCGGCAACTCTACCAATCGTGCGAGCGCAGCCCGGTGCAGCAATTGCTTCTCGGTATCGAAGGCGTCCAATTCCCGGACTATACCGGCGCCGATCTCCATAAGCTCCGTTGGAGAGTAGTACGACTCCATGAACTGGATAAGGGTCTCGATCAGTGAGTCCGGCCCGCGGTTTCGCCGCAGCAGGTAGTAGATGTTGTACAGCCGTTCGGTCAGGTAATACTGCTTGCGCCGGGCGCTGCCGCCCGTGACTTGGACGACGCCTCGTTCGGTGAGGCGGGTAAGCTGGGCGCTGCATTTGCTCGTTTCGATCCGGGTTCTGTCGGCGATCTCCCTCGTGGTCGCCGGCTTCCAAAGGTCCGCGAGGGCGAGGTAGACCCGCCGCTCCTGTGCGGGTAGCGATTCGATGTGGCTTTTGAAGTATTCCGTATGGTCGTCGACGAGGTCGAGAAGATCTTCCATGAGCTGGCGAAAAGAGCGCCCCGCGCGGAACCGGGCCACGATCGCAACGAGGCGCGGGCTGCCGCCGGTGAGAATCTCCAGTGACCGGATCGTCTCGGACCGGGGCTGTTTGCCGGCCACTGCTTCCCAAAGCACGGTGCACTCGTCGGTGTCGAGAGGGCGTAGCGTGCGTACCCGGAGCAAGTCGTAGAGGGCGTGGTCCGGGTGGTCGATCTCGTCGAAGCGGCTGGTCGCGCTTGCGAGCAGGATGATCCGCGGCTCGGTCTGAAGGATCTTGCGCAGCCGCCAACCCGCCTCCTGGTCCGACATGTCTTTGAACATCATGCCCAGATTCTCGACCATCAGCACGAGCCGTTTGCCCTCCCGGTCCGAGAAGTCGAGCAGAGCGCCCAGGCAACGCTCGCCGAGTGTCCTGTCGTCCTGGATGGTGCGCAGGTCTGCGAAGGTTCGGTGCAGGTCGGGGGCGTCCTCCTGATGGGGTGCTTGGTCCGCCAGCCGCGACAGGGATTCCAGCCAGAACTCCCCGGCGGTGTCGACTTCGTAGCTCTCCTCCGCGAAGACGACCGGAAAAAAGCCCCGCGACAACTCCGGGTCCCGGCGCACTTCGGCTGCGACGCGCAGAAGCAGGCTTGTCTTGCCGCTGCCGCGAGGGCCGATCACGATTTGATGCGGATTCGAGGGTCCGGTGCATTCGCGCAGCATTTCGATGATCGATTCGAACTCCCCCGTCCTCACGCAGAACGAGGCCATCAGCTCCTCGTCGGTGAGGAACCCCGGGTTGTACTTCCTGGCGGTCACGGTCATCGTTTCCTGCTCCGTTATGATTCAGCGCAGTTTGATGGGGACGAAGTGCCGGCTGTGCCGAGCGCGCCACCAGTCTTCGAGCAGACCCGATACGAACCGGTAGCCGTCGCCCTGCCGCTCAAGGTACCCGTCATGTTCGAGCACGTAGAGCACGTCCTCGATCGGGACCGGGTCCGCCTCGGTTTCGGCTTGGGCCCGGCCTTGGAAATACTCGCGGTACCTGTCGACGACATCGCTGCTCAACTGGCCGTCATCGACCGCGGCTTCGGTCAATATCTCAAGGGCGATTCCATAAACCTCCCGCCCGAGCACCATTTTCAGCCGGCTCTCGTAATGATCGAGGTCCATCTGTCCTCGGACGGCGAGCATTTCAGTGGTGTACACCCGCTCTACGTCGGTCATCGTGGCTTCGCTCCGGCCGGCGCTGCGCAGATCTTCGTGAAGGTTGTCGAAGAATTGCTGCACATGGTGGGGAATCTGACACCGCAGTTTGCGGCACATCTCCAAGCGGACCGGGAGGGGGAGATCGAGGCAATAACTGTTGGCCAGCTCCGCGAGGCAGGCGGCGGCGGTCTCATCGTCCCAGGACTTCAGATCGAAGGGGAAGAAGATGTTAGCGTGGGCGCTGAGCCCGGCCTGTCGCAGGATCGGTTCGAGACTGACGCTGCCGGAGAGGATCAGACAGATTCGGCCACGATGCGCCTGGCCGTTCTTGCGAAGCCAGCCCAAGAACTCGTCAACCGCCTGCCGTCGCTCTGGCGTGATGCGGTAGTCGTCTCCTTTCAGCAACCGGTTGACGAGAATCGGGAGTTCGTCGATTGCCAGCACCACACGACGATCATTCTTCGCCAGAGCAGCGAAGACCTCGTCACCTTTCTGCCGCCAGTTTCCGGCATCGATCGCGGCGCGGAGCTTTACCCACACCTCGGGTGCAGCCAGCTCATCTAGCCGAGCGCCGATCCCGACCTCCAATAAGTTGTTGGCGAGCCAAGCCTTGATCCGGCGCCATGCGCCCTGCACCGACCTCGACTGAACCCCGATTTCGGCTATGGCATCTGCAGGGGTTGCAGCGCCCTCCAGATCGACGAAGACCATCTCGAACTTGGCCTCTGCCTGTAAGCGACGCTGTAGCTCCCGAACCAGGCTCGTTTTGCCCATCCGCCGCTGGGCAGTCAACAGCGTGTGGGTTCCGTCCCTTACCCGCTCGGTGAGCGCTTCAAGCTCGCTCTCCCGGTCGAAGAACCGATCCCCCTCAACCCAATTTGCCCCGGCTTTCCTGAGTGACATCCCTTTGCCATTCGTCTCCAACGGATTTGTTGCAAACAAATATGTTGGCAAAACCAGGCACAGTCAAAAAAAGGGGCATTTGCTTCTGTACTGAGGGGGGCGGGACGGATGCCGGGGGGGAGGAGACGGTCGCCCTTCGGGAGATCGTCTTGAGGGAGTCGCGACTGGGTACCGGGCGTGCCGATCCTTGTACAGTGGCACTCAGCAAACCGCGCCCGCGGCCTGCGAATGAGTCAGCCGTCCAGGATGTCCTTCAACGTCTTGTCGCCTGGGGGCGGGGCCTCCTGCGTTGCGAACTCCGGAGGGATAAACAGCGCATTGCCCGGCGACCAGAGCTCCATGCTCTCGGCATGTTTCTCGAAATACCCGGGATCAGTGGTCACGCGGAGGCGGTCAATCATACCAGGGGCCAGCAGGCCGTATTCCCGGTTTCTCATTGACTGGACATCGAAGCCGGGAGGCATGAGATCCGGGGTTCCGATCACCCGGTCGAGGTCTTCCATGGTAACCGGTGACCGTGGTCGCTCCGGCATGGTGAGTTCTTCTTCTGTCACCGCATCGATATCGAATCCGCTTCTCTCTGATTCAGTTGCCTGCTGTTCGATCCTGCTAACGACCCGAGCGCGTTCCGCTTCCTCGCGCTCGCGGCCCGACAGTACCGTTTCCGAAATGACACCGGGGAGCCTGGCGAGAATGGGCTGCAGCCGCCCGACCACGGACTCGAACAGACCGATGCGTTCCCTGAGCGCCCGGTACACGTCGGTTTCCACTGTGCCCTCGTAGTGCAGGTTGACAATCCGGATGACGGAATGTTGCTGGCCGAGCCGGTCGATGCGGCCGATGCGTTGCTCCACCTTCATGGGGTTCCAGGGCATGTCGTAGTTGATCAGGGCGCCGCAGAACTGAAAGTTCAAACCCTCGGCCGCGGCCTCGGTGCATAGAAGGACGTCGGCCTCACCCTCGAGGAACCGCCGCTTGGCGTCGTCGCGGGTGATCCGTCGCCAGGTGCCGTCAGCAGACGGCACTTCACCACCGCGCCCTGAGAAGCACATCAGCCTCGAATCTGCGTCCTTGTGGAGCTCCTCGCGCAGGAAATCCATGGTGTCCGTGTACTGGGTGAAGACCATCACTTGGCTGTACCCGTCCTGGCGCACCTCGTCAAGAGCGCTCTTCAGGCCTGCGAGCTTGCTGTCGGGCGGGAGGCCCTCGATGGAGTCGAGAAGACCGTGGATGTCGGCCTCCTCCTCGGCCGCAAGAGCCTGGAGCTGGAGTTTCTCCAGCTCGGCGGTATCCGGGTACTCGCTGATCAGTTCATCGTCCGGAACGTCTTCGTCGAGGCCCGCCAACTGTGCCTGATCCCCGGCGGCAATGGCTTCGCGATGCTTCTGAAGCGTTCTGCTCAGGGCCCGGAAGCTGCTGGCCAGCCGGCGGCGATAGATGGTCATGACAAAGCCCACGGCCGTACGCTCCTTCGCGCTGGCTTGGTTGTAGGTACTGGCGATGTATTTCTCGACCGCGTCGTAGAGTTCCCGCTCTTCCGGAGTCATCTGGAGAAAGCGGTCTTCCACCTGGCGATCAGCAACCCGCGTCGTCAACATTCCCGCCCTGAAGTACCGCCGCAGCACCTCTCGCGTGTGTCGAGAGACCAGCCTGCGCAGCGGCGTGTGGGCCTGCATGATTCTCATCGCGGCGCGGCGTTCCGTGGTTTCCAGCTGACGGCGCGGGATACTGGCGGCGTCACGCAGGGCACGGAGGATCTTGTTGGCCTTCAAGGGCGTCAGGTCGGCACGTCGTTGGGCTTCCTCCGTCTCGACGGCCCCGTATGCGCCTTCGGCTGACCGGAACAGCCCGGCCATACGATCCAGGGCCTCCTCGGAGGGACTCTCCTGCGCCATGTCCTCGAAGAAGTCGAGGAACGCCTTGGAGTCCCACTCCGGCGGCAGGCCGAGGAGATCCAGCAGGTCCCAGACCTCAATGGGATGCACCTGCATCGGCGTGGCCGTCAGCAGAACCAATCCCTTCGTTCGGTTCTTGAGACCCTGCATGAGCTGGAGAAGGGCGTTGGGGCCGCCTTCCTGCGGGCTTCCCGCGGCGCGCCTGCGGGCATGGTGGGCCTCGTCGAGTATCACCAAGTCCCAGGGTTCGGCTTGCTCCAGAAGAGCCGCGGCACGATCTCGCCGTCGCATCAGGTGGCTCGAGGCGATCACCACTGGTTCCTGGTGCCAGTGGTCGCGGTCAGCATCGCGCTCGTTCCGTCCGCGCCAAGCCGGAGAAGGGTACCAGACCAGCTTGCTCCCGTCGTAGATCGGCCAGTTGAGGTTGAACTTCTCGCGCAGCTCGATCTGCCACTGGTTCAGGACAGCCTTGGGAGCCAGGATCAGGATCCGTTTGACTCGACCGGAGAGCCAGGCCTGTCTCAACAGCATGCCTGCCTGGATGGTCTTACCGAGGCCAACTTCATCGGCGATCAGCAGTCTGGGCGGCCAATTGTGGTAGAGGCGCTCAAAGGCTCTCACCTGGTGAGGCCAGGGAGTGACCGCCGAGGTCATCTCGCCTACACGTTCTCCCGTCTGTGACAATGTGGGAGCATGCCGGATGAAGGACCAGACGCGGCTTCGTAGATCCACCTGCCCGCCCTGCGGCGAGTCTCTGGGTTCCCGGGGTGGAGAGTCCGGCTCTTCGGGCAAGGGCTTCACCGGTTTGCTCTCGAGCTTGTCGAGGCGGGCGGGCCTGTCGTTCGCCGGCATGAAGCGCATCAGGTCACGGCGCGCAGCATCGGGCACGTCGAGGACGATCACGCGTTGCGCCTTGTTCGCCCATATGCGGGCGAAGTTGGCCTCCTCATCTTCAACCCTGCGGGGCTCCGGACCCCAGCTTGTAAAGACGCTGATGCTCTCCCAGTTGTACTGCCAGCCGGCGGCCGTCTCGTTGACGCTGCCATTCCAGGCGATCTTGTCACCGCCCCGGTCTTGGATGATCCCGGCCTTCTCGTGAAAGATGCCGTCCGCGGGGATCGGCTTGGAATCGGCATCGCAAGGCACGGCGACCTTCACATCGAGGAAGCCGCGGGCCACCATCCAGGCCAGCAGTTCCAGGGCTTGGGAAGAGTCGGAGTCCGGCGGGTCGAGGGGGGGACTCGTCAAACGCCGTTCGACGAGGTCACGCAACTGCTCTCCCCTTTCGATCGCCTCGATTTCCGGCGCCGCCAGAGTGCAGCCGGCGACGAGACGCATTCGGCCCCCGTTTCGGACCAGCCCCTCGATGCCGCGCGCCGCAAGGGACAGGGCGCAGGCATTGAAGTATCCGGTCAGGCGGTCGTAGCGCTCGGCGTCCTCGAGGGCGGGGAGATAGAACAGGGTGACGAGATCGCCGTCATCGGGGGTGTACTTGAGCTGCCATGTGCGATCACGCAGCATGCTCACAGGTCATCGTCTTGCCAGAGCTTGAGTTGCTCAGGCTCATCGATCTGATCGCTGTAGGCGAGACGGTACAGGTTGTAGAGAGCTTCGAAGTCGTTGCTGGCGGCGGCCGCCTCGCCTTCGAGTTCGATGCCGGTAAAGGCCCCGGACACCGGGAGCACCTCCAGCACGGCTTCGAGGCCGGAGTAGAAGCGCGGGTCCTGGTCGACCAGCGTCTCGGCCAGCAGGTCCCGGGAGGCCTCGAGAGAGCGGGCGCGGGCCATGTTGGCGGCATGGTGGATGGCGTCGATCATGCCTCGGGAACCATCCGCCGGGCCGAGTGACCCCTTGGCCGCACGGCGGGCGCTGTCCCACATCAGCAGATCGCTGCCCTTCTTCTGCGCCAGTCGTCCGATGATGTCGCCGTCGAGATCGACACCAACGGCGCGGGCGAGCCGGAGGGCCTCGTCATAGAGGAATATCGGCGCCTTGAAGGCGTCCCAGGCGAGCACGAAGAAGGCCGTGGTGGGGTCGAGATCGGCATCGGCCTTGAGATGGGTCAGTTGCTCCAGGCGCCAGCGCTTGACCTCGCGCCGGGCCACGTCGAGAGCGTCCTCCGGAGTCGCCGCGTAGGGATCCCATTCCTCTTCGAACAACACATGCTGGAGCCGCCGCCGGCGCTCCTCGGGCACCTCGCGCGGCGTTCCCCGCCTCAAGGGCCAGTGGCGGGAGAACTCCTCCAACGCCGGCCCGAACGAAGCGAGATAGAGATCGACCCCGACAATGCCGGAGTTCTGGAACTCTTCAACCTTCGCTCGGACGGCCTGCGCCACCTTCGGCTCCACGTCTTCCCAATAGAGGGAGGTCGGGGACTCTCCGTACGGCGGCGCCCCTTCGCGAACCTCTTCTGCGTATTCCTCGTCAGCGCGGTCAGCGCCAGGATGCGGCGGGCGGCAGACCAGAAAGACGGTGCTGTTGGCCGCCGCCTTGTTGCGGATGTGCAGGCTGCCCTCGGCCTCGGTGTTGACCGGCCAGGACGCGGTGATTGCGAAGCCGGCCTCCATCAGGCCCTTGGTCAGCGCGTCCCAGGCGCCGGTCGCCTTGTGCGTGAACATGAGCGTCATGATGCCGCCGGGCTTCAGTACCCGGCGGCACTCGGCGAAGATCGACGCCATGCGCTCCTGATAGTCCCGGCCCGCCAGCGCCTTCGCGCCCTTCTGGCCCTGGAACCGCGCCGGATTGGCAACCGCCTCGTTCTCCTTGTCGGTCAGGTGGCGGCGGAACAGGTCGGGGAAGAGATGGCCGGCGGTGCGCTTGAGCCAGACGTAGAAGAAGTCCGACAACTCGGCGTACATCACGTTGTCGTAGTAGGGCGGGTCCATGACCACGGCGTCGATGCTGCCGTCTTCGATGTGGTCGAGGCTGTCGCCCGGCTTGCAGGAAATCGTGATCGGCGGCGGTCTGTAGTTCGCCTCATTCGCATCGTCGAAGAGATCGTCGTTCTCGATGTCGGCATCGGGGCGCACCAGCGCGACGAGCTCGTCGATGCACTTGGCGGTCTGGCGGATTGCCCAGTCGTAGCCTAGCCCGGCGATTAGCGGGGCCATTTCGGCATGAGACCAACAGAACGCGAAATCATGGCGGTTAAAGGTGTTCGCCACCACCTCTCGCGTTGGCATCCAAATCGACATGCGAGAGTTGTAGTTCAGCAGCTTGTCGAGCGACAACGCCAAGTAGCCATACGCCGCTTTCCGAACGTCGGTCAACTCCCCGTTTGCCCGGTCCGCCTCCAGCATCTCCCGGAAGACCTCGACGCCGGTGGCGTGACAGAGAAGCTGGCGCGGCGAGAACAGGTCGCGCCAGACCTGCATCCCGTAACGGTGGGGTTCCGTCGTCTTGTTGCCGTCCGGAATCCTCTCGCCCGGCACCAAGTCGAGGGCCTCCCACTCCGGCAGCTTCTCGGCGAGCCTCGCCGCGATCTCCGCGCCGTTGTCGTCCTCGGACGCCGGCGCACGGTAGCCCCGGACCCATCGGTCCTTGCCGCGCTTGCCGGACTTCAGCAGCTTGCCCGGCACGCGCTTCTTGTACACGACCGCGTAGAGCTGCTCGCCCATGTCTCCGGCCTGGGCCTGGCTCTTGATCTCGCCGCCGTCGACGACGCGGATGCAGTCCGAATACGGGCACGCGCCATCGCCTCGCGACACCGTGCCCGGCGACTGGTCCCGCGCGTTCTCCACGATTTCGAACGAGCAGACGCGGCCTTCGGAACCCGGTCCTGAAGCCAGCTCCGGCTTCAGCCGCACCCCGGTTCCGCCCGGCGTCAGACGCCAGTTCGGGGAGAGCGGGACAAGGCCGGCGCAGTACGGGCAGGTGATGGTGCGGGCCCAGAGGAAATTGGTCGATATGGCGTCCGGCTCGGATTCCTGGGGAAAATGCGGCGCGAGCCGCTCCTCCCTCTCGAGAACGAACCGTCGCGACAATGCAGCGAATTCAGGCCCAAGGTCACGGCCGTGCCTTGACGGCCACTCCACCGTCGCGCGCATGATCAGGGCCGAGACCGGATTCAAGTCGTTCGCGACAGCCTTCGCTCCGAGGCGGAGGGCTTCGAAGGGGATGCTCCCTCCGCCAGCGGTCGGGTCGAGAGCCGCGAAGTTTCTTGGAGATGCACCCAGAGCGGCGGATATCCACTCAACATCGGCCTCTTGGGGCACATGACCGAAGGCCCGGGGATAGCTGTACGCTTGACCTTCGAACCGCTCGCCTCGTCGACGTGCGGAATTGATCTTCTCCCGGGTGGCCACCGGATCCCCATGGATCCCCAGCACGTGCAGGAACTTCTCGTGGTCCGCATCCGCCGGCAGCAGGGATGCGAGCACGGCTGCCCGAGACGCCACCAGCGGCCGCCGCGCCCACCAGACGTGCAGGCGGTTCGGGGCCGGGAACGGCGTCATCGGGGTCCGCTCGCGAGTGCTCTCGATGCCGAGTTCCGCGATCGGCAGCCAGTCCTCGATCAGGCGTCTGTCGGTCATTGTCTCGTTCCACCGTATTCCCGAGCGGGGCGGCAGGCGTCCCCCAGCGGCTCGACGGACAATCCATCCCGGATGCAAGAGGAGTACGCCGGGCGCGTGGCCCCGCGCATGTCGTCGTCGTGCAAAATGCCTCGGTGCGGTCAGGGCAGCATATTACGCAGGGTGCGGTCCGTACTCGTCATGGATTGAGCTCCCCGCGCGATCTTGTCCGCCCACTCACGGCCAGCCCGCAGGTCGTCTTCGGTCATCCTGCCCAGGTCGAGAAAAACGATCCGCGACACCGACTTGCGGGTTTGCCCAGGCGAAAATTCGTATCCGATCACCCAGCGAAAGATACTTCCTATCTCCATGTTGGCGGCGTCATGCTCGGAGACTTGGTCTAGAGGAATGATGGCTTCTTCGTCTGCGTATGTCTTGCCAGCAGTCACATCGACGAGCCGAGCCACGAAGGCATCGTCTTCGATACTGACCACATAGCCCTCCCACTCCTGCAATACATGCAACCCGTCCACCTCCCGTATGTCAGGCGGCGCCGTCACCGCTTCGTGATCTTGGAGCCGGCGTACACCACATAAACAGGTTTGTTTGCCTCGACGGGCCACGAAAAGTGCAGGCGGAGCGTCAGATGCGAAACCTTGCCGTGCCATGGGCAAGGCAGGGTTTTCCCCGGGTCGGCCGGATGGGCAAAGGTCAACCCACTCTCGAACTGCCGTTTTTCGGTATCCGATGAGTCGGAAAACAGGGCCCGCTCGCCCGTGAAGTAATCCGCCTGGAGGCGGTGGCCTTCGGGATTGCGTGCCCCGCGGTCGTCGAAGGCGCGCGCGAAACGGTCCAGAATGTCGAGCAAGAAAAGAAGGCGGTCGGCCGCGTTCTTGGAGAAGGGAACCCTTGCCAGCGGCGAAAAGCAATCCTCGGCGAAGGTGAGGCGCCCGAACCGGCTCGAAGCCTCCCGCAAACCATTCCACGAGCGAAGGGGCGGCGCTTGATCTCGCAGCGCCGCCTCCAGCGCTTCCGTGCGCCACCAGTTCTCGACCGCCCCTTCCCGGTTGCGCAATCCCTCGCCTTCTCGAAGCCAGGTCACCTCAAGAGGGGACTCGCACCAATCGGACGGCGCGAGACTGACCAGGCCGCATTCCGCCCCGTGCATGGTTCTGAATGCTGCCTCCCCGACGGCGGTATCCGTGGCGACTTCGCCTTGGCACTCCAGCCAGTCATCCCCGCCGTGCCGCCGCACATCGTCCCAGAACGGACCGGATCGCGTCATCCAGACCATGACGGCGCGGCGCTGGCTCTCCACACCCAGTTTGCCGACCGCCTGCTGCATTGGCATGCCCGCAATCGGCGCCCTGTTGAGCAATGTCCTGTGGCAATGGACTTCGCGGCCGAAGCGTCTGGCCGCTCGACGCATGGCCATCAGTTGCGACAGGGCCTCCCGGAATCCGGCCAGGTCGTGGAACTGCTCATGAACCGACAGGTCGTTGGCCAGCAGGTCCATGTCAGTCCCAGCCGGCCAGGACGTTCATGTCATGATCGAACTGATCGAAGAACCCGGCCGGCCAAGTGTCGATGTTTCCGTCGGCATCGATGGACGGGCTCTCGACCTGGGCCGCGCCCGAAGTCTGGGCTTCGTGGCGGGGTCGGAAGAAGTACAGCGCGGTGTCGCCTGGATCGAGGATCCCGTTTCTGACAGCGCGCCGGATGCCATTGAGGACATGGTCGCTGTGGGACTCGATGAGCACCTGCAGGCCGGCGTTCGCGGCCGCGGCCAGGAATTCACCCATCCTGGACTGCCCGGCCGGATGCAGATGCACCTCGGGGTTCTCGATGAGCAGCAGGTCGTCGGGTTTCGCGGCCAGAACCGCGACGACGATCGGCAGTACCTGCGTGACGCCGAATCCGGTATGGCCCGGCCGATGGAACTCCGTATCCCGCGACGTTCGCACGCCCAGGGTGACGGCATTGGCGCCCGCCACCGGCGACAGATCCATACCGAAGCATGGAAAGAACTCGCCCATTCGCGCTTCGACCTGCCGAAGAAGTGTGGGCGCGACCTCTTGCACAAGCAGGGGGATGGCAATCCTCTCGTCCGCGCCCGAGTAGAGAACGCTGGCTGTGTGTTCGCCTGCCTGCCCGACCACGGGCGTCAACTCGGGATCGTCCAGCGCATACAGATCTCTCGGTCCCAGGCGTTCGGCGGCCAGCCAGGTCAGACCTTGCAGGCGCCTGGCCAGCGAACCCCCCTCGGGCGAATTCGCCACAGCCTCGGGGAGCAGGTACTGCAAGGGTTGTGGATCGGCCCTCCGCCATTCCGCTGTTGCCCGCACGAGGACAACGGCCATCGACATGGCGCCTTGTTCGCCGCTGAACTCCCATTCAACCAAGCCTGCATCATCGTCCTCGAGGGCCAGGGAGCACCCGCGCCCTCCACTGATCTGATCGATCACATCCCTGACGGCGCCCAGACGAAGGGCGGCGCCATTGAGCATGAGCCGCCGCGACCACTCATGCTCGCGCATGGTCTGATGCAGCAGAACCAGCGCCTGCATCACCGACGACTTGCCGGAGGCGTTGAGGCCCGACAGCAACGTGAGTCGGCGCAACGGCAGCCTGAGTGTCTCGAAGCACTTGAAGTGACGCAGGTCAATCCGCGTGATCACCGAGCACCTCCCGCAGCGCCGTCCGGGCCATGTCGAATCGCGTCTTCACCTTTTTCGGATCGTTCGGGCCATAGGTGATGGCGGTGTTGAACTCCTCGTTCCGCAACAAGCCGTACACGGCCTCGCGCAGTTCATCGGCCTGTGCTTCGACCTGCGACTCCGAGTGGTGCGACAGCCCCGTGCTCATCACATCCCAAAGGGATGCGTTGAGCACGCTTCTCTTTTCCTGCTCGGGCTTGCGCTTGCGAAAGGCGTTACGTTCGAAGAGCTGAAAATTGTTGGCGAGGCCGCGATGGAATGTCGCGGAGAGTTCGGACAATTCCGTGTCGTTCATCTCGTTCATGCGTATCAGGCAGCGGGCAAGAAAAACGTCCATGTCGCCGCGTTGGTATTGGTCGGCGCCAAGTACCTGAAATGCGCAGAAGCGGTTCACGAACTCGCGATCCCGCATGGTCGACGGATTCAGGCTGGCGCCCGTCGCCGTGCGGAACATCTCGGCCTGCGCCTCGTCTCTGAGGAATTGCGTCGCCTTTCCCATGTAGAGGCAGTTGCGCATTTGCTGCCGCGTCAATTGGAGACCGCCGTTGACGCGCTCGAAGATGTCCAGCCGGGCACGCTCAGGCGCCTTCGAGTCGATGATGTAGAAGATCAGGTTGCAGTCCTCGACGCGATTCTGAAACTTCGGCGGCAAGTCGGCAAAGCGTTGGCCGTTCAGCTCGGGGCGGTCCGGCAGTCGGAGCTTGAGCTCGCCGCCGACGAAGCGTTTGAACGTGGACAGGCGCTGCAGGCCGTCTACCACCACCATCCGGCCCTCGGAATCCTCCGCCATGTAAAAGACCGGCAACGGAATGCGCATGACCACCGATTCAACCAGCTTGCTCTGCTTGTCCTCGGGCCAGATGAAACCGCGCTGGAAGTCGGGGTTCATCACGTAGCGACCCTGATCGATGCGGTGCAGGACGTCGCGAACGGTCCGGTGGTCGTTGCGTATCAGCATTTCGTCGAGCGGGTAGTCTCCCCACGACGCGCCTTCCTCCAAGCCCTCAGGTTCTTCGATCTCGATGGACTGCTCAGCAGCTTCTGTATTCATCATGATCGCCCTTCTGCTCGCCTGGGCTCGGTCAGAAGGAAGCGCAAGGCGGTCAGCACCCGGCGCGGTTGCTTCCGATGCATTGCCATGCCGAGCCAGTACGCGGCCTCCTCGTGTTCCATTGCCTCGATCCCTTCTGCCACTGCCCGCATGTTGTCGCGGCTTCGCATGGGCGCCAGGGTTCGGAACAACAGCCCCAGGGTCAGCGCCAGGTCTTCGCTGAGGGCGTAGCCGTTTTTGCTGGCGCCAGCCCCGCCGGAGAGCTTGACGCCGGACCGGGAAAGCCGCTTCAGCACCCGGTGCTCGACCAGCTCGAGGTTGCGCCCGCGAAGCCCCGCCACCCGCAGGGGACAGGTCACCTGAGGGGTAGCTTGGGAAGGCATCTGCCAGATCTCGTATTCGGCCTCGGTCAGGCCGGTACTGCGCACGCGCAGTTCGTACCGGGGCGCGGAGGCCGGCCTGTCGATCTGGACAAATCTCTTGAGCCGTGCCATCTCTCAGGTCCGTGCCTCGGCCGCGGCGGACACGTACGCGGCCCCGCTCGCGTAGCGCGAGAGCCGCTCGGTGAGCTTCTCTGCCGCGTCTCCCTTCATGGAGAGACCGTCGGCGAAGGTCAACTCGAACCCCGCTTGAAGGTCGTTGGAAGCGGCGTCGCGCAACTGCGGCTCCAGGAATTCCCTCACGGGCTGAGCATCCGTCACCGGGCCTCGGAACTGGTCGAGTACGAAGGAGGCCCCGTGCCTAGTTTCGTAGCCGCCCGTGAAGGTGACGATCTTGTCGGCGCCGGATACGGCCCCCACGGCGCCGAGAAGACGGAAGGCGTCGCCGGCTTCGAACATGCGGATGGTCAGGACCCCGATCCGGTCGACATCGTCGGCCCGGGCCTGCTCCCACAGTCGGACCAATGCCTCTCTGAGGATACCCTCGGCCGTATAGGATCCGATTTCTGAGGTCGGTGGCTCAGGTAGGGAGGGTGGCTCCGGCGGCTCGGGGGGCTCAGGTGGTTCCGGAGGTTTGGTCGCCGGCTCGGGCTTGCGCGGCCAGAAGCCCGCATTCCTGGCGTACGCCATGGTAAAGATCAGGGACTGCTCGTCGATCAGAATGCTGGCCGATGGATCTGCCGGGCCGAAAAGCAATTCTCCCCTTTGATAGACGTATTCCCCCTGGTCGATTCCTAGCCGGACGCCGCGGATGAAGATATCGTCACCGATCAGGATGGGCAGTGCCGGATCGCGCCGGAACTCATCGCGCAGCGACAGCGTGGTGATTTGCCCTTTCTTGAGTGGGGTTCGGTCCCGCACATAGGCTGGGGAGTCCGGCTCGTCCTCGGGGAGGCGCAGCTTCCCCAGGTCTCGCAATGCCCTAACTATCTGTTGCTGGCCTGCGCCGGGCTTATCGGAGGCGGAATGGACGTCGATAGCGGAGTGGGCCAGATCGACGTCACTGGTGCCTACCCGGTTTCGGGAAGGATAGAAAACGTGCCGGTAGCACTGCTGAATGGCGATCGCAAGTTCCTGCTCGGATCGGGCTTCCATCTCGCGCACCCGGTCCTGCTGGTGCTCCGCCAGATCGATGAGGCGGTCCGGCTTTTTCAGTTCCCGCAGCGCCAAACGATGATGGGTCTTGCGGCGCATCTCCTCCTTGCGTGCGTCGTCGGCGACCACGAACACCAGGCTGTTTCGAAGCGCTCTCAAGGCTGAACCCTCCGAGCCTTTCCGCGCGAAAATCCGCTCGATCAACTCGGGTACGTTCTCGACCGAACTGCCGATAGTCACCGCGTCATAGGCCAGGACCACGAGTTTCGGCCGGCCATCGGCAACCTCGTCTGGGATGTCGAACGGCCCTCCCGGGAATGACACGGTCTCGAACGTCTTTCCGCCGAATATCTCACGGATGCGGTCATTTTGCTGAGCGCGCGCTTCCGCGGCGTCGACGTGGCGCTCCTCGCGGCGGATGATCTGAACCAGATTGGCCTCGGCCAGAAAACGCATCGGAGCGCCGGGGCGGTCGTCGAGATATGCGGATTCGGCGATGAACTTTTTCCGCGCCTCGTCGATAAAGCTGACGTCCGTGGTTGGACCCAAAACAGAATAGAGCAACTGTTTCGGCGGGATCCCCTTCAGCGGCTCGTTGAAGGCGAGCGTGTGCATGAAGATGGTGCGGGCGACATAGACCGCGTAGGGCGGCAGGCCGCTGTGATGTGCACTGTCGATCTCCTGCGCCAACGCCTTCTTCTCGCCCCCGGAGGCTACGTCGTTCAAAATGGCCGGCACATAGGCGGACTGTCCGAGGCGGGTCACGATCTCCTGGCGGATCGGCTCGTAGCCCGGATCAATATGGTGAAGATGAATGGCGGTCGCGTCCCCGGGCTTCTCTTCCCAAAGATGGGAGATCGTGCGGGCAAGTAGTCGCAGCATGCCGCGCACTCGCTGGAAATTGCCGAGCGTTGCGGTCTTGCCTCTCAGGGTCTCCAGAACTTCCGGATGCAGTGGGTAACTCGAAAGAAAGGTCTCGATGGTCCCGGGCCGTGCGGCATCATCCGCCAGAGATTCCCTGTTGGCCGCCCAGAGATCCCGGTAGGCATCCGTGACCGCCGAAATCCTGGTGTCATCAACCGATTCGAACAGTCGGCGGCGGAGCACCTGAACCGTCTCGTCTTCCTCGGTAGGATTCAACAGGGTCGCCTTGCGCGCGGAGACGCTTTCTGCTTCCGCCATGTGATCGGCGATGAACTGATTTTCATCGCTGTAGGCATCGGTAGCCCGTCCGTCTTTTCCGATGGCAAGTGTATAGACGAGGGCGGCCTTTGGCGCGCTTTCGACGGCCTTGAACAACGAGGTCAGGAAGGCCGTCAACTGATCACGGGCGTCCGCGAGGTTTCTCACCTTGCGCAGGTAAACCGAAAGCTCGTCGAGCAAAATCAGTGTCGGCTCGCCGCCGAACAGCTCGCGCAAGGTCTCGGCTCCCGGGGAAATGCGGCTTTCATCGCTATTGCGCACCCTCTCGTACCCATCCTTGCCGGCCAGCGCGTACGCGATCTCACCCCAGGGTGTGTGGGCCAAAATGCCGTCGCCCATGGCCCTGCCGTTGGCCGGGTCCGCGTTTTCCCCATCGAATGCGGCGATGCGGACGTTTCCCCCCGGAAGCAGGGAAGGGTCGACGAACTCAGGAACATTCGACACACCCTGCATGCCCCGGGCGGCATGGCACAACGCTATCAGTCCGTGGGTTTTGCCACCCCCGTAGGAAGTGTCCAGCCGGAAGATCGATGCCACCTCACCGCCGGCACCGGTCAGCCTCCGGCACACGTTGGCGAGCAGGTTTCTGAGGCCCCTTGTGGGATAGGTGGTGGAGAAGAAACGTGCCGGGTCGAGGTATTCGACATTTCCCGAGCCGGTGATAACTTGGGCGAGATCCGCAGCGAAGTCCTCGGAAATCGCTCCCTCGAGAACATCCGCGCGCGGCCGGCATGTTTCGAATATCGTAGGGGTGGTCATTGTTTTCGCTCTAACTGAACTAATTGGGGAATCCGACTCCGCCCGCCTGTTGCACGGCCCATAAGTCGGGTGCCGGTCATCGGTCGTATGTTGCCCTGGTGGGTATAAGGCGCCGGAAAATATGACATAATCAGGAAATTGAATAGGAACAGGAATCGCGAGTATCGACGCGAATTCTTGATGACTTCCCCTCCAAGTGGCACCTTTGAGAAAGCACCCTTCACAAAATCGGAGCGCTGACATGGGACTGACCGAAGAACAACTGAAGATGTTCGACAACGACGGCTTCCTGCTGCTGCGGGGCGCCCTCTCGGACAGCGACATCGACCCCGTGATCGAGGAGTACGAGGCGCACATCGACCGGCGGGCGAACGAGCTGCTGGCAGAGGGGAAGATCGGGGATCCGCACGCCGATGCCCCGTTCGACAAGCGGCTCGCCCTGATCAACGACCAGTGCGCGGAGATCTACGACGACCTCGACATATACCGGCTGCGGGGGAAGGCGTCGTTCGAATTTCTGCTCAACGACAACCTGCTGGGTCTCGTCGAACCCATCGTCGGGCCGGAGATCACTTGCAGCCCGATCCAGCACATCCGCGGCAAGCTGCCGCACGGCACCACCAAGATGGGGGACGGCCACGTGGCGCCCTGGCACCAGGACGCCGGCGTCACCTGGGAAGAGGCGGATCCCCACTTCATCCTGACGGTATGGCTGCCGATGGTCCCGGCGACGCCGGAAAACGGCTGTCTCCAGATCATCCCCAGGGTGCACAAGACCGGGCTGTGGAAACACGAGACCATCCAGGGCAGGGGGACGGTGATCGCCGAAGAGGCGATGCCCGACGTCGAACCGCTGACCCTGCCGATGGAGAAGGGGGACCTGCTGTTGATGAGCAAGGAGATCCCCCATCGCTCGACCCCGAACAACACCGACACGGTGCGCTGGAGCATGGACCTGCGATACCAGAAGACCGGCACCCCGACCGGGCGCCCGTTCTACCCGGACTTCGTGGTGCGCAGCCGCTCGAACCCGGACTCGGTGCTGACCGATCACGGCGAGTGGGCGCGGATGTGGGCAGAGGCCCTGGCAGCTGAGGCGGCCAGGGGCGCCAGGCATCACCGCTGGGAGGTAGTGCCGGCCAAATCGTAGCCGGCACCACCGGAAGACCCTGTCGCCGGCAAGGCGCCGCCTCGAGCGGCAGGCGCCCGAGGCGGGCAGCGGTTTTCACACAGCGGGACGGGACAGGTAAACGCGGAAAAGGCGCGTCTCATCTTCGGGACGCGCCTTTTTCATGTGGGGCGGCCCCAGCCGCATTCAAGGGAGGCCGGGGGCAATCGCCCGGTGTCGTCGAATACGGCTCGGGGAAAGTCAGTCGCCGCCGAGCTCGGGCGGCGGATCTGCATCCTCGTCGAGGGGGTACATAGGCCGCGAGATGCGCCGGTAGGGGAGCGACTTGAGGTTGGCGCTGGTGCCTCCCGGCAGGTCGACGGCGACGATGCGGGAAGCGATGGACTCGTAGTGGACGCGGAAGCCGTTCGGGGACTTGCAAACCACCAGGTCGAAATCGAGCGGCTCCAGTCCCTGGGCCTGGAAGACGCGGCGGCCCACCCACATCACCGCTCTTTCGGTGACCATGACGCGGTGCCTGCCCGCGGCGAGAACCGCGGTGAGGCCGGCCTCCCCCGGGATTCCCCCTTCGTAGGTGAAGTTGCCGTCGCCGAGGCTCACCACCCTCGCTTCGACCTCGAACGGGGTGTGGCGCTCGCTGTCGATCGTCCCCCCGAGCGGCAGCGTCAGGGCAGCGCCGACACCGGCTTCCGCGGCCATGGCGACGGCCGGGGCGTCGACGATGGGAACCAGGGCGCGCTTCGAATAAGCGGTGCTCGAACAGCCCCCGGAGGACGGCGTTGCTGTCCCCGGGCGCCCCTGAAGCGGTCGAGTCGGCGGCGTCGGAGAACACGGTGAGCCCTCCGGTCCCTTCGGCGAGGCGGATCGCCTCCGGCAGAGGGGTCAAGGCGGCCTGCATGTCGCCGCGGTGGCGCCACATGAAGCGGGCGAGCCGCAGCGCCTCCCGCCGCGCCCGCTGCGGGTGGTTGTCCGTGGTGACGAGCACGTTGGAGCGCAGGTCGGGAACGTCCGTGAACGGGTTGCCGATGTTGACCCCCGCGGCCAGGCAGGCCCCGGTTTTCTCCAGCATCTCGCAGTGCCGGATCGCTTCTCCGAAGAGGCCGGTCGCGGTGATGAGCTCGTCGCCGCGCACCAGCATCGGCAGCTGAATGCATGCGGTTGCCGGTTTCACCTCGCCGTCGAGGAGGCGCAGGAGGTTGCGCGCCGCCCGCTCCCCCGTGGAGACCATGTCGGTGTGGGGGTAGGTCAGCAGCAGGTTGACGACGTCGATGCTGTCGAGCAGCCGCGGGGTGAGGATGGCGTGCAGGTCCATCGGCGCCGTGATCGGCTTTCCGGGGCCGAGGATCTCGCGAACTCCCGCGGCCAACCAGCCCTCCGGATCGTCCTCGCCGACCCCGGCCATGGCTCCGTGCAGGAAGAGGAAGGCGCCGTCGGCGTCGGCATGGTCGCGCACGGAAGCGAGGATCTCCCCGAGCAGGCGCTCGAGGTCGTCCGCGGCGACCGGCCCCCCGGTTGCGTCGCGAAAGGCGTGGACGGTCGGCACCAGCTCGATGTCGTCGCGGGCTTGGAGCACGGCGATGCCGCCGGCGGTGGCGCTGTCGGTGCCGCGCAGCTGGTCGAGGATCTCCCGGCCGCGGCGGATCTGGAAATCCTCGTAGCGCGTCAGCAGGGGGTTGAAGCTGCCGACCTCCTCGTAGAGGCCGGCGATGAGGACACGTTTCACGGGTGTCTCAGTCGATCTCGGGGCGCGGCGGATCGGCCCAGTGTCCGCTCGGGTCGCTGCCGCTGACGACGACTCCCTCGGAGTTCCAGTTGTACTCGGCGCGCACCTCGGTGGCGGCGTAGCGCAGGGTGAGGCCGCAGCGGCGGCGGTCGGACAGGTTCGGCGCCGAGCCGTGCAGCAGCAGGTCGGAGTGCAGGGATATCTCTCCCGCTTCGAGCTCGACGTCGACGACCCCGTGCCCGAAGCGTTCCGCCTCCGGGACGGTCTGGTTGAGGATGTTGGCCTCCGACTCGGCGCTGCGGATGAAATCGAGGTGGCCGTGAAGATGGGAGCCGGCGACGAACTGCATGCAGGCGTTTTCGCGGTCGGCCCTGTCCACGGCGAGCCAGACGGAGACCGTCTTCGAGGGGCTCAGGGGCCAGTAGCTGGCGTCCTGGTGCCAGGAGACGCGCTTGCCGTCGCCCGGCATCTTGCAGAAGAAGTGGGCGCCCCAGCAGATGAAGTCCCCGCCGAGGATGTCGCCGACAAAGGCGGTGATGCGCCGGTCCCTGAGGAGGTCCCAGACGATGCCGTGCTTCATGTGCGCCGAAACGATCGAGTAGCTGTCGGCCCCCTGGCGCTGCGTCTCCTCGAGCCAGCCGTCGACATGGGCGCGGAACTGTCCGATCTCGCCCTCCGGGAACACCCGGAACGGCAGCAGGTACCCCTCGCGGTTGTAGGACTCCAGCTGCCCGGGGCTCAGCTTCTCCCCGGCGGTAGCCGGCGCGGGGTGAAACCGCAGGTCCCTGTCGAGGGCCGCCAACTCCTCCTGGGTGGGGAAATGGCGTGGGGTGGAATCCCAGAAACTCTTGCTCACCTGTTCTTTCCGCGCTGCGCGCTGGGGGGAAGCCCGCCAATATCAGCCTGAGAACCGGAGGGGTCAATCGGGGAAGCGGCCGCGGCGCGGGTCCGTATCAGCCGTTGCCGCCCCAGGCGAGGGACCCGGCCTCGGCGTCGGTCAGTCCCAGGTCGGCCTCAGGCTCGGCGCCGCCGCGTTCCCGCCAGGCGCACAGCACCTCGATCAGCTCCGGCAGCGACCCCGTGGTCAGAATACTGCGCCGCGTCGCCGAGTTCCTGTCGAGGTCCTTGAAGTAGAGGGCGAGGTGCTTGCGGGTTTCGAGCACCCCGACCCGGTCCCCCTTGTGGCGCGCCATCAGCTTCAACTGCTCGATGGCGAGGTCGATGCGCTCCGGCAGTCCGACGTTCCTCCTGCCGGCGAAGATCCACGGGTTGGCGATGGCGGCGCGCCCGACCATGACGCCGGCGCAGCCGGTCTGCTCGCTCATGGCGACGGCGTCCTCGTAGGTGTGCACGTCGCCGTTGCCGAACACCGGCACGCTTGCCGCCTCCACTGCCGCGGCTATCCAGCCCCAGTCCGCCCTGCCCTTGTATTTCTGTTCCACGGTGCGGGCGTGAACGGCGATCGCCCGGGCGCCGGCCTCCTCGCAGCGTTTTATCACCTCGACGATGTTGACCGAATCGGCGTCCCAACCGATGCGGGTCTTGACGATGACGGGGATGGAAACCGCCTCGACCGCGGCGCGCACGGCGCGGTACAGGCGGTCGAGGTCACGCAGGTACGCGGCGCCGCATCCCTTGCGCAGGATCTGGGGCACGCTGCAGCCGAAATTGATGTCGACGAGGTGGCATCCGCGCCTTTCGAACTCGCGCGCCCCCGCGGCGATGAGCTCGATGTCGTTGCCGTAGATCTGGGCGGCGAGAAGGGACATTCCGGTGCGGTCGTAGACCGCGGCGTCGGAGAAGTCGAGCAGTCTGCGGGTGCGCGCCGAGTTTTCCCCGATCACCCGGCAGTTGATGAACTCCACCCCGACGGTGCGCGCCCCCAGGCGGGCGCAGATCAGGCGGAACACCCAGTTCCCCACCCCCGCCATCGGGGCGAGGGAGAGCACCGGCATGTCCGGGCGCAGGGGACGAACCCGATGGGGCCCGATCCGAAAGCCGGGCTCCGGCTCGTTTTGGGACGGTCCGGGATGGGTTGGCGCCGGTGCTGTGGCGAGAGGGGAGGAGGACATGGTTGCTGCCGGTGGCGCCCGAGCGTCCCGGGAGGCCTGGGAAAGCGGATCAGCCCCCTTGTTGCAGCAGCAGCTCCGCGGCCCTGGCTTTCGACGCCTCGGCTTCGGCGATCATGCCCTTGCGCTGGTAGAACATCGACAGGCTGGTGTGGACGAGGAAGTCGTCGGGATTGATCTCCGCGGCGCGCTTCGCCGATTCCAGGGCAGCGTCGAAATCCCCGAGCTTTTCCCGGACGTGTGCCAGGGCCTGGTGGACATCGGCAAATTCGGGATCGATCTCGAGAGCCCGGCGAAAGGCGTCGGCCGCGGCCTCGAACTCCTGCCGGGCGTAGTGGTCCAGGCCGGTCTTGTAGAGGGACAGTTTGTCGGCTTCGGTCATTGCCTGGGTTCCGGGGCCGGCGCCGGGAACTGCTGCCGGATCTTGTCCAGAGAAGGCCTGGACAGAGTCGGGTCGCCGGAGGAAAATGAAGCAGCTACATCCTTGAAGACAGTGTCGGAATCGGCGTTTCCGTCGACGGTGATCAGCCTCCCCAGACACCGGTAACGGGCGATCACGGGGCCGGTCTCGCGGTGAAAGGTCTCCATGCGTTCGCGGATCACCTCCTCGGTGTCGTCCGGGCGCTGCTCGAGGCGCCCGGCGACCTCGGCCGCGGGCGGGGCGCCGTCGAGGTGGAGGTTGTAGATCGCCCCTGTCAGCGGGTCGACTCGGCGTCCGGTCATGCGGTGGATTACCGCCTCGTCCGGGACGTCGATGAAGAGGACGCCGTCGAGCTGCAGGCCGCGGCGGTCGAGCAGCTCCTGGAACGAGTCGACCTGGGGGAGGGTCCGGGGGTACCCGTCCATGACGAAGCCATCGCCGGCGTCCTCCTGGGCAAGGCGCTCGGCGACTAGTTGATTGACATGAGGGTCGGGCACGAGGTGCCCGACCCTCATGTAGTGTTCCACGAGGACCCCGAGATCGCTTTGCGAGGCAACGGCTTCCCGGAGCATGTCGCCAGTGCATACCTGAAGGATGCCGAAGTGCTCGACAAGCCTCTTGGCCTGCGTCCCCTTACCGGAGCCAGGGGCACCCAAAAGGATCAAACGCAAAAAAACTGTTCTCCTGTGATGACGCGGGGTAGCGGATTTCGGCGAGGTCCCTGCAAGAAGCGCCGCATCATGCAAGCAGTGAAACCCATGCGGGCGGAAGAAAAACGAAACACTGTATCTAACCAATCATTCAGGGTTCCGCAAGCGCCCGCTCCACCGGCAGATTTGCGGGGAAAGCGAGCGGTTCGAGTCGCTGTCGAAGGGGAACGCCGGCTGCGGAGGACTCGGACATGCCCGCAGGCGGATGGATCACCCCGGTGGAAGCTACCAGGCCTGGCTGAAGGAAGGGGTGCGACCGGCCGGCTCGCGGGACCGGAAGCGGGGGCAAATCCGATGGGGACGCAGGGCATCGATTTTTCACCGGGGTGGAACCGTATCCGCATTTGCCCGGCGGGCGTGCAGGATGACCATCAGGGAGGATACGTCCGCGGGGGAGACACCCGAGATCCGGGAGGCCTGTCCCAGGGTGCGGGGCCGCACCGCGGAGAGCTTCTGGCGCGCCTCCGTCGACAGCTTGTCGGCCTCCGCCTCGAAGTCGAAATCGGCCGGTATGACGAGCTCCTCGAGGCGCCGTACCTTGGCGACCTCCTGCTGCTGCCGGTCGATGTACCCTTCATACTTGATCTCCGCCTCGACGTGCTCGGCGGCGTCGGCTGGCAGGGGCCGCGGCGGGGGCGACAGCTCGCAGACGTCGTCGTACCCGAGCTGCGGCCTCCGCAGCAGGTCGGCGAGCAGGGCCGCCTCGGAGATCTTCGCCGTGCCCTGTCTTTCCAGCACCTCGTTCACTCCTTCCCCGGGCCGGATGCGCACGCTGCGCAGCCGCGCCAGCTCCTCGGCGACGTCCCGCTGCTTGCGCCGGAACCGGTTCCAGGCACTGTCTCCCACCATTCCGAAGCGGCGCCCGTGTTCCATCAGCCGGTAGTCGGCGTTGTCCTCGCGCAGCAGCAGGCGGTACTCGGCGCGCGAGGTGAACATCCGGTACGGCTCCGGCGTTCCCTTGGTCACCAGGTCGTCGACCAGCACCCCCATGTAAGCCTCGGAGCGCTTCAGCACGAACGGCTCCTCGCCGCGCCCCTTGAGCACGGCGTTGATGCCGGCGAGCTGGCCCTGGGCCGCGGCTTCCTCGTACCCGGTGGTGCCGTTGATCTGCCCGGCGAAGAAGAGCGAGTCGACGAGCTTGGTTTCCAGCCACGCGTACAGCTGCGTCGGCGGCGCGTAGTCGTACTCGACGGCGTAGGCGGGGCGCATGATCTCGGCGCGCTCGAGACCGGGAACGGTGCGCAGGATGTCGTGCTGGAGCTCTTCGGGCAGGCTCATCGACAGGCCGTTGATGTAGAACTCGAGGGTGCGGACTCCCTCCGGCTCGACGAAGACCTGGTGGCGCTCGCGGTCGGCGAACTTGACGATCTTGTCCTCGATCGAGGGGCAGTAGCGCGGTCCCACCCCCTCGATGCGGCCGCTGTACATGGCAGAGCGGCCGAGGTTGCCGCGGATGAGGTCATGGGTTTCGCTGTTGGTGTAGGCGATCCAGCAGGGGAGCTGCGGCAGCACCGGGCCCTCGCTTTCGTACGAGAACATTCGCGGCGGGTCGTCGCCCGGCTGCCTCTCGAGGGCGTCGAAGTCGATGCTGCGGCCGTTGACGCGGGGCGGGGTGCCGGTCTTCAGGCGCCCGATCTCGAACCCGAGGGAGGCGAGACCCTCCGAGGCCCTGTCGGCGGCCGCCTCCCCGGCGCGGCCGGAGTTGTAGCTGAAGTCGCCGACGTGGATCCTGCCCTTGAGGAAGGTTCCCGTGGTCAGGATGACGGTGCGCCCCCGGTAGAGGATCCCCCCCTTGACCCCGACCCCAGTGACGCGGCCGCCTTCGACGATCAGGCTCTCCATCATTCCCTGGCGCAGGTCGAGGCGGTCCTGGGCTTCGCAGGTGTACTTCATTTCGAGCTGGTACACCTTCTTGTCGCACTGGGCGCGGCAGGCGCGCACCGCGGGACCGCGGCTGGTGTTGAGGCGGCGGAACTGGATCCCGGAGCGGTCGGTGTTGGCGGCCATGGCGCCCCCGAGGGCGTCGATCTCCACGACCATGTGGCCCTTGCCGATACCGCCGATGGCGGGGTTGCACGACATCTGCGCCACGGTGTCGAGGTTCATGGTCAGCAGCAGGGTTTCGGCCCCCATGCGGGCGGCGGCGAGGGCCGCCTCGGTGCCGGCGTGACCGCCCCCGACGACGACGACGTCGTAGGTCTTGGGGTAGGTGCTCATGAGTCCCTGCGGTCGAACTCCACTTCGAGCTCGGTCAGGAGCGCTTCGAGCACCTCCTGCGGGCTGCCGGGCCGCTCCTGCCTGGCGGTCCAGCTCCACTGCTCGAGGTAGTCGTCGGTGCCCTCGAGCCCCTGCTCCATCGCCGACTGGTCGATCGCCTCCTGGAAGCGGTCGGGCATTTTTTGCGAAAGCGGCCGGCGCCCGTCGAAGACGCGGACCTGGGCGGGGATGTCCTGCCAGAAGAGGATCTGGTATTGGGCCATCTGCTATTGCTCCTGCTGCCGCGGCCAACCGGCCGCGGCCATGGCTGCGGCGAATCCACGGATATGGTCGGGGTCGGTTCCGCAGCATCCCCCGACGACCGCGGCGCCGGCGGCGAGCAGGGCGGGGACCTCGGCCGCCATCTCTTCCGGGGTCTGCGAATACACGGTGCGCTGGCGCTCGTCGAGACGGGGCATGCCCGCGTTCGGGAAGGCGATCGTCTTCTTGCGGGCCATGCCGCGGGCATCCATCGCCTCATTGAGCTGCTCGATGCCGAGCAGGGCGTACGGCATGCCGGTGTGCTCGCGGCGGCGCTGCTCGGCGCCGCAGTTCAGCCCGAGCAGGTCGACCGATTCCAAGAGGTCGTCGCCGTTGGAGTGCTTCCCCGAGGCGAGGACTTCGAGCAGGTCCCCTGCGGAGTGGCCCCAGTCGGTCCTGTAGACGATCCCCCGGGTATGGCGGTCCCGCGTGTACTTGTAGGTGAGGCAGAGGGCGACGGGAAGCCCGAAACGGCGCGCGACGTCGACGGCGATCGCCGCTTCGTTGGCGGAAAACATCGTTTCGATGACGAAGAGGTCGACCCCTCCCTCTGCCAGGGCCGCGGCGACCCGCTGGTGGGCGTCGCGGACCTTGGCGTCCGGGATGCCGAAATCGGTGCCGCCGGCATCCGCTTCGATGGCGCCGGGGGAAGGGCCGAGGCTGCCTGCGACATAGATATCGCGCCCTGCTTCCGCGGCCGCCCGGCGGGCGTGGGCGACGGCCAGGGCGGCGATGCGGCCGGCATCGGCTTCGGGGTCGGCCATCTCGAGGTGAAGCGGAGAGCCGACGAAGGTGTTGACGTGGATCATCTCGGAGCCCGCCTCGATGTAGCGGCGATGGATGTCGAGGACGGCGTCGGGATGCAGCTGGTTGGCCATGGCGCTGTTCGGCAGCTCGATGCCGCGGGCGAACAGCTCGGTGCCGAAGGCGCCGTCGTAGAGGAGTGGGCCTTCCTCCAGGCGCTCGAGAAGCGGTTTCATCTCCTCGGCCGCGGCCTGCGGCGCGCGGGGCCGCCGTCTCCGAGCTCCCCCTTTCGCCAAGCCCGGATGTACCCGGCGCAGTGCTCGTCCCTGCCCATCAGCACGTCCTCGGCCAGCTGGTAGGGACGTGAGCTGCGGTCGAGGGCGAACACCTTGTCCGGCCGGCTGGTCACCGGATCGATGATGCCGCTGTCGGCCCCGGCCTCGACCGCGAGCATCATGAAGACGTCGTTGATCCACTTGCGGCTCGGGATGCCGAATGAAACGTTGCTCATGCCCCCGGTTATGTGAATGCGGGGGCCGTATTTCTCGCGCAGGCCGCGGATCGCCTCGAAGCTGTGAAGGCCGAAGCGGCCGTCCACCGAGATCGGGAATATCAGCGGGTCGATGTAGATGTCGCTGTCGGCAATCCCCCTGTCGAAAGCCGCATCGACCATGCGCGAGGCATTGCCGATGCGCTCCTCGGCGCTCTCCGGCATCCCGGAATCGCCGGCCGCGGTGACGATGACGCCGGCGTCGTTCTCGACGGCGAGATCGAGAGCTTCGAGGCGCTCGAGCGAGGCGGAGTTGAGCAGCGGCCGCCCCTTGGACTTGTCGCACGCCTCCAGGCCGGTGGCGATGGTCTCGACATTGGAGGAATCGACGGACACCGGGATTTCCGACATGCCTTGCACAGTGCGCACGAGCCAGGCCATCGCCGCCTTCTGCTCTTCGAGTTTCAGCGAGATCTCGTCGACGTTGAGGTCGAGGAAGTCGGCCCCAGCCTGTTCCTGGCGCTGAACCAGCCGTTCGAGGTACTGCATTCCCTCTGCCGCGGGTTCGCCCTCCCCGGACATCGCCCCCTGCAGGGCGATCTTGACGTGCTTGACGCGCCCCTCCTCGTAATCCTGGGTGCGCTTCACCGCCTCGGGGATAGCCAGGTGGCGGCGTTCGCCCGCGGCCGAGGTGTAGCGCACCGCTTCGCGGCCGTCGGCGTCCGCGGTCACCAGCTTGCCGCGGCGCATCACCACCCGCGTGGTGTGGATATTCTCGCCGACGATGACGAAGTCGAGATCGGGGTCCTGCAGCTTCATTCGCTTTTCCAGGAAAAATGGTTCATTCCGCCTGCGCCCCGGAATGGTTCGCGGCGTGGTGGTCGCGTCCGAGGAAGGTGTTGCCCCAGGCGCTGGTCCCTTCGAGAGTGCCGTCGCGGTAGACGACCGGCCGCTCCAGCATCCCTTCCTCCTCCCCGTAGGCTTTGAGGCGGTCGTACGCCCGCGCCCAGATGCAGTCCTTCTCCCCGACCTCGCACTTGCCGTCGCGGGTGCCGCCGCAGGGACCGTTGCGCTGGTTCTTGACGCACTGCGACTCCGGGCAGAGGAAGGCGATGTCCGGCAGGGAGCAGTCGCCGCAGTCGCGGCAGTCGAAGGCCGGCACCTTGACCGCCTGCTCGACGGCGTGAAGGAGCCTGCGCGGCCCCTCGCTGTTATCGGCCGCGGCGAACAGTTTTTCGCCGGCCTTGAATGCCGGGCGGTCCGGCTCGAACAGAACCTCGTGGGCGGCCCGGTTGAGCTTGTAGGCCAGCGGCACCTGGCGGCGCAGGGCGCGGCGGGCCTCGGGGGTTCGCGAAGCCTCGTACTCGCGGTTGATCTCGGTGGAGGAGAGTCCGGTCTCCGGGTCGGCCTCGAAGAAGTGGAACTCGTCCGGGAAACCGTAGCGGAAATCCGCGGCGAAATCCCGCCAGTCGCCGTCGCCGTAGGAGGCCGTCAGCTCGAGAATGCGCGCGTAATCATCCTGTTTGAGGTGGCCGCCGAGGTAGGCGCCGCGGTAGCCGAGGCCGCGGGCGACGGCGCACTGCCTGGCGGCGAACTCGAGAAGGAATCCCTTGCCCTTGTCCCGGCCGCGGGCGTACCTCTCGACTTCGGCGAGCAGCTCGTCCGACACCACCACTCCGGGAATGCGGCCGGCGTTGAAGTAGCGCGCCGCGGGTCCGCTGAGGACGTAGACGTTGGCGAGGACCGGAACGTTCATTCCCTTGAGCGCCATGTATTTGACCAGCTCGTCCATCTTGCGGGCGTTGTAGCCGATCTGGTTGATGACGAAGGCGGCCCCGGCCGCGACTTTGGCGGCGAGCTTGAAGTACTGCGGCATGACCTCGCGCTCGTGACGCTTGTAGTTGTTCACCACGGCGCCGAGGAAGAAGTCGGTCCGTTTCATGCGCGCCCGGCGGCCCTTTGGGGTCCGCGTTTCCAGCCCCTGATTCATGTCGGAGAGCATTTTCAGGAGGCCGACCGAGTCGATGTCGAAGACGCCGCTGGCGCGGCCGCGGTAGCCGTCGGCGGGGTAGTCGCCTGAGAGGGCGAGAATGCTCTCGAACCCCTCGCTGGCCAGCTGCCAGGCGTGGCTCTGCAGGCCGTTGCGGTTCCAGTCCTTGCAGGAGAGGTGGATGATGACGTCCTGCCCCCGCGAGAGCAGGTCGAAGCCGAGGGTGTCGGCGCTGAGAACGGCGTTGCCGCCCGGGTTGTCGGTGATGCTCAGGGCGTGGATCCCGGGCAGGTCGGCGAGGCCGCGGGCCAGCTGCATCACCTTGCTGCCACCGCGCTCGGTGATGACGCCGCGCGAGTTGACCAGCTCGACGACGGTGGCGAACTCGCAGGTGCGTTCGAGCAGGTGGCGCAGCGAGCGCTTGTTCCAGGGACCGGCGGCTGACGTCGCGGTGCTCACCGGCCTCACGCTCCCGCCGCGGCCGGGGCCAGGCGGGCCGGCATCGGTTTGAACTGGCAGCCCTCGACGAAGACCTCGAAGAAGTCGGGCGTCGTCTCCAGCTCGAGGTGCTCGATGTCGTGCACGAGCGCTTCGATTTCGGCGCGCCGCCGCCGGTTGAGCAGCACCTCCCGGGCCCCCTGGACCGCGGCGTTGCCGACCTTGACGATGCGCTCCCGCGGCACCGGGGCGAGGAAGCCGATGTCGATGGCGTTGCCGACGTCGATGTAGTTGGCGAAACCTCCGGCGAGGTAGAGCCTGGAGACGTCGCCGGGATCGACTCCGAAAGCGCGCAGGGTGATGAACTGCCCGCAGTAGTTGGCCGCCTTGGCCTGCGCGAGGTTGCTGGCGTCGTCGCGCGAGAAGGTGATGCCGTGCTCGGGAATCAGGGTCATCTGCCGCTGCTTCCTGTCCCCGAAGACCCCCATTTCCGTCATCCGTCCGCGGCGCCGCAGCTCGGCGAGGAGATCGACCAGGCCGGAGCCGCAGATCCCCTGCGGCGGCAGCCCGCCGATCGTCGAGTACTCGAACTCCCGGCTGCCGTTCGGGGCGAGGCGCAGCGATTCGATCGCCCCCTCGTACCCCGGCATGCCGAACTTCACGAGGCCCCCCTCGAAGGCGGGGCCGGCCGGGCAGGAGGCGGTCAGCATGCGGCCCCTCCCGGCGACGACGACCTCGGTGTTGGTGCCGACATCGACGATCATGGCGGCCTCGTCGGCGTCGCGGTCGAGGCCGCAGGCGGCGATGGCCGCGGCCGTATCGGCGCCGACGTGGCTGGCGATCAGCGGCATGCTGTAGACCTTGGTGCGCAGGTTGGCGCGCAGTCCGAGGCGGCGGGCGTCCTCGACCAGGGCGGTGGTCGGCCTGTTGCCCTCGAGGTACTCGTGCTCGATCAGCGATTTGTACGGCTTCTGCCCGATGCTCTGCACGTCGAGCTTGAACAGCAGGTCGCGCATGGTCGAGTTGCCGGCGACGACGATCTCGTAGATCTCCTGCCGGGCGAACCCGAAGCGCCTTCCCAGCTCGAGGATCTCGTGGCTGACAGCGTTGGCCAGGGACCGCTGCAGCTCTCCCCGGAATTCGCCGCCGTCGTAGGAAATGCGGTGCATGATGTCGCTGCCGCCGAAGCGCTGGGGATTCTCGAAGGAGCTGACCGAGACCGGCGCTCCCGACTCCAGGTCGATCAGCTGCATCACCACCGTGGTGGTGCCGAGGTCGATCGCCAGCCCGTAGAGGTGCCCGCGGTAGGCGTCGACCGGCTCGCCGTCGTAGAGCACGCCGCCGCCCCGGCGCGTCACTACCGGGTCGAGGGGGATCTCCTTTTCGACGCCCGCGGTCAGGATCTTCGGGGTCCGCCGCAGCGGTGCGAACTCGACGTCGACGTCGTCGCGGAGAATCTCGGCCTGGCAGGCGAGGCGGTAGTTGTCGCGCAGGAAGGATTCCGCCTCCGTCGGCGGCGTCAGGGCCTCGATGCCGCTCCTGATCTCGACCACGCACTCGTGGCAGTGGCCGGTCCGGTAGCAGGAGGTGGGCACCTGCACGGCGAGCTCATCGGCGTAGTCGAAGATCGTCCGGCCGGGGGAGAGCTCGGTCCGCACCTGGTCGTGGATCACCGCGGCCATGTCACCCGCTCCGGCGACGGTCTCCGGCCTTGTCCCTGATGCGGGACATCTTGTCGCGGGCCTTCTCGACGGCCCCGGGGTCGGAGTCCCAGGCGTCGCGGTAGTCGAAGCTGCCGTCGTGGCCACAGATGAGCGGAGACCCCTCGGAGCGCGCCGGCAGCTGGTTGCGGCAGCGGATCTTGGCCGTGCACTCGTCGTGGCGGTTGCGGTACGGGCAGCGGTAGCGCGACTGCTCGTCGGCGTGGGAGACCATGTCGGCGAACAGCCCGGTGATGCGGTCGAGGCGCTCCTGGTACTCCTCCTGGGTGATCTTGCGCATCTCGTGTCAGGTCACGTCTTCGAGCCGCCCAGCTCCTTGGCGAGAGCGACGCAGGCCAGGGCGTCCTTGCCGTAACCGTCGGCCCCCATGTCGTCGGCGAACTCCTGGGTCACCGGCGCTCCGCCGACCATGATCTGCACGTCGTCCCGCAGGTCGGCGTCGATGAACGCCTCGATGGTCTTGCCCATGTTCGGCATCGTCGTGGTCAGCAGCGCCGACATCCCGATCAGCGGCGCCCCGTGCTCCTCGACGGCGTCGATGAACTCGTCCTCGGAGGTGTCGACGCCGAGGTCGATGACCTCGAAGCCCGATCCCCGAAGCATCATGATGCAGAGGTTCTTGCCGATGTCGTGGAGGTCCCCCTTGACGGTCCCCATGATCACGGTGCCGGCCTTCTTCACGCCCGAGGCCGACAGGATCGGCTCGATGTGGGCCATGCCGGCTTTCATTGCGCGGGCGCAGGAGAGCACCTCGGGCACGAAGATGAAGTTCTCGCGGAACTTGATGCCGACGATGCCCATGCCGGCGATGAGGCCATCGTCCATGACTTCGAGCGCCTCGATGCCCTCGTCCAGGGCCTGTCTCGAAAGCCGATCGACGGTCCCGTGATCGCCCTCGATCAGGGCCGCGGCGATCTCCTGCATCAGCGGCCGGGCCCCGGCGAACAGCTCGACGGTGCGCTCGATTTCCTCGGGCCGCTCTACGTATTCCTCGATTTCGAAGCGGATCGTTTCGTTCTGAATGTCGGACAGTTCAGCCATCGTCAATTCAGCGTCGCGTTGGTTGCCGAAGAGGCGCGCTCCCGGTGCCAGTCCTGCACCGCCTTGGGGATTTCCAGCAGGTTTTCGATCGAGGTCTGCAGCGGTATGGCGCATTCCGGGCCGACCAGCTGCACGCCGGCGTCGAGGTTCCTGTAGACTTCCGCCCGCACCTCCCCGGGACCCTTGGAGAACAGCGTTTCCGGGTTGTTGATGTTGCCGACCAGCGAGATCCGCTGCCGCATGATGTCGACGGACTCCTGCGGCTTGTTCTTCGAGTCGTAGTGGAAGGCGGCCATCCCGGTCTGGGCGATGTACTCCATGCGGTCGACGGTGCGCCCGCAGATGTGGAGAATCAGCGGAATCGGGATGCTCTCGCTGAACTCGATGTGCATGTCGCGCAGATAGCGTTCGTAGTACTCGCCGCTGACCAGGTCGCCGGTGGCGTGGTCGGGCAGGGTCAGGGCGTCGGCGCCGGCCTCGATCTGGGCGACGCCGAAGTCGACGGTCACCTTCTTCAGCTTGTCGAGGATGGCGCGCGTGGCATCCGGATCGTCGAGCGACAGCAACAGGAAGGGCTCGACGCCGAAGCAGTGGTAGGCGAGCGACCAGGGCCCCATGGTCTTGCCGATCACCGCGACCTCGTCGCCGTACTCCCGCTTGAGGATGGAGATTGCCTTGAGGACACATCGGGTGTCGGGGTGGGTGCAGAGATCGTCCGGGATGACGATGTCCTCCAGCTTCTCGTAGATCGGCTCGCGCATGCGCACCGTCGGCCAGTTGTCCTTCTGCTCCCACTGGATCTTGCAGCCGAGGGCGGAGGACTCCTGGATGATCGTGAATACCGGCATGATGGTGTCGAAGCCGAGCTCGGTGTACCCGGTGGCGGCGAGGCGGGCCATGAGCTCGGGCTTGCGGTTGGCCTCGGGAAAGGGGGCGGCGACGAGGTCCATCAGCTCGACGGTCGCCACCGAGGTCGGATTGCACACGGGCGTGCGGTCGACCGGCTCCCGGCGCAGCGCCGCGAGCACGCGCTCGCGGCCAGTCATCGGTTTGGTGTCTGCCATGAGACGTTCTCCTTTTCAGTTGCCTGGCTTCTTCATTCTGTCCCGGTTACAGATCCCCTCATGTCCTCGAGCTACCGGTCCTGCGCGCTCGGAGCGGAGAGCACTCCCCGCGCCGCCGCGGCCTCGGCCTCGCGCATGGCGGTGCGCACGTTGAGGGCCCGGGGCAGCAGCACGGCGACGAGGTTGTCGTGCGCCTGGCCGCACTCGAAGCGAATCTGGTCCCGGCGGTCGCCGGCCGGCTCCATTTCCCCGAGCTTGGCGAGGCCGCCTGCCGTGGCGGCGACGCGCCGCAAGGTCATGCTTTCGCCCGGGTCGTCCGCGCTGACCCTGTACAGGCCTTCCCCCTCGCTGACGGCAACCATCTCCTTGCCGGCCTTCTTGTCGAAAACGGACAATGGTCTGGGGGCGAGGTCGCTGCCGTTGGGGAGCTTGCAGGCCTCGAGGAACAGCCGCCGGCAGGCCAGGTCATGGCCGCGGCCGCAGGGGAAGCGCAGGCAGCCCGGGTTCGCCGGGGAGTCCTCGACGTTTCCCATCACCTTCATCGCCGCGGATATGAAGCGGACCCGTTCGCTGGCGCCTTCCCTGCCGCTGTAGGTGTGGACGAGAAACTCGGGTCCGCCGGATTCCTCCTGGCGGTACAGGGCTATGGAGATCTCCTCGCAGTGCAAGTCCATCGGCACGAGCTCGATGCGGGAGCCGAGGTCGAGGATCCGGGGCATGGCAACCTTCCTTGACAGCGCGCTGCCGGCTGAGTATCAATAGAAAATCTGCCTGATGGTCAGACCATTGGCAACAGGAAAGTACAAAGGCGGCCGATAAAAGCAATCATGAGTTCTGGTGAAACGAGCCGGGGACGGACGGGAGCCGCCGAAGGAGCCGAACTCCTGCGGCCGGTCCCGAAAAGCTCGGTCAGCGACGCCATCGTCGACCAGATCATCGACCTGATCTCGCGCAACGTGCTGAAACCGGGGGACCGGCTGCCGTCCGAGCGGGAGCTGTGCCGCCGCTTCGCGGTCGGGAGAACCTCGGTCCGCGAGGCCCTGCGGTCGCTCTCGGTGATGGGCATCCTCACCGGCCGCGTCGGGGACGGCACCTTCGTGGCGGACAACGAGAGCTACCTCGGGCGCGCCTACGAGTGGGGCTTCGCCCTCGACCCGAAGCAGGTCGGCGACCTCATCGAAACGCGGCTCATGCTCGAGTCCAACACGGCATCGTGGGCGGCGGAGCGCGCCACCGGGGAGAACCTCGCGGCGATCGCGGCGACGCTGCGCGGAATGGAGAAGGAGATCGAACGGCCGGGGGAGTTCCTCGAGTTCGACGTCGCCTTCCACCTCGAGGTCGCCCGCGCCGCCCACAACTCGATCCTCTACAACCTGGTGCGCACCACCCGCGGCTACCTGCAGGAGTGGATCAAGGGGAGCCTGGAAACCTCGTCATCCCGGGCCGCGAACCGTGCCCGCCTTTCGGTGGCGCAGCATCACGAGGTGTTCGACGCCCTCGCCGGCAAGGACTCCAAGGCCGCGCGCGAGCGCATGCGCGCCCACATCCTGTCGAGCAGTAAAGACTTTCAGTCCCACCTGCGTTGAGGCGCCGGGGCTCCAACCGCCCTGCGGATTGCCTGCGACGGGCAGGCGACCATCACCGGATTGCTCTCGTTCCCCAGGCGGTCGACGGCGCTTACCGCAAACTCCCGGCGCTCTGCGCGCCCGGGTCCCGACCACGACAGCCCCCGGGAATCGAGCTCGTGGCCTGTCCGGGTGCCGGGAAGGATGTCGTAGGTCCAGCTCGTTCCCGCCTTCGAGTACACCACGTAGAGAAACGGGTCTTCCCCGGCCGGCTGCTTCCAGGAGAGTTCGACCCGGCTTCCGTTCCGTACCATCGGGGCAACCTCCGGCGGGGGCGGCGGCGTGGAGTCGAGCCACGACGAGCGGGGAACGAGCGCCGGCTGGGCGTATATCCGGGCCCCGATCGAGGTGGTCAGCTGCCGCGAGGGGCCATTCCCGGCCTGGATGGCGCGCATGCTGAAGTGCAGATGCCCGTCGCTATCGAGGATGTCGCGGGCAAGCGCAATCTGATCGACCACCTCCCTGGCCGGCCATTTGCCCTGGCTGACTCTGCTGGTGTACAGGCCCGGCCATATGTGGCGGCTCTGGAGGTTGTTCTCCAGCCACCAGGACAGCAGGGCCGGGAAGCTCCGGGTCTCGGAGGCGACGCGCCAGTACAGCTGCGGGGCGCAGTAGTCCAGCCATCCCTGCCGCAGCCACAGGCGGGGGTCGGCGAAGAGGGTTTCGTACTGGTCCACTCCCACTTCCGTGCCGGGGGGATGCCCCGGCCGCCAGATGCCGAACGGACTGATGCCGACCTTTACCTCGGGCCGCCGCTGCTTGACCTCCCGATAGAGATCGCGGACGAAATCGTCGACGTTGCCGCGGCGCCAGTCGGACCGAGACAGGGAGCCCCCGGAATCGCGGTAGGCCGCCCAGCTGTCCCCATCGGGAAAATCGGCGCCGTCGTTGTAGGAGGGGTACGGGTAGAAGTAGTCGTCGAGGTGGATGCCGTCGACGTCGTAGTGTTCGACGACCTCGAGGATGACCCCCATGGTGTGCGCCCGCGCCTCGGGCCGCCCGGGGTCGAGCCAGTAGTAGCCCTTGCCGCCTAGCCGGAGCGCGAGGTCGGGGCGCCGCGAGACGATCGACCGGGGAGACAGCTTGCCCCTGTGCCCGGGGTGGTTGGCGCGAAACGGATTGACCCAGGCATGGAGCTCGAGGCCGCGGGCGTGGGCCTCGTCGACCCAGAAGCTCAGCGGATCGTAGATCGGCTGCGGCGGGAGCCCCTGCTCGCCGCTGAGAAAGAAGGACCACGGCTCGAGGGCGGAGGGGTAGATGACGTCGCACTGCGGCCTGACCTGAAGGATCACGGCATTGAAGTTGAGGGCGCGGCAGCGCTCGAGGATGGCGAGCGCTTCGGCCTGCTGGGTTCGGCTCGGAATGCCGGGCGCAGACGGCCAGTCGATGTTGGCGACCGTCGCCACCCATACGCCCCGGAACTCCCGGGCCGGCTTCGGCAGGTCGGGGCGGTAGTGGGGCCGCGGGGAGGGAAGTGAGCAGGTAAGGAGGAACCCGGCCGCGAGCGCCGCGCCGAAGCGCCGGACGCGGGGCAGGCTCCTATCCATCAATAAGGGTGCGATTGATGAACTCGGTGATGTCCTCAATCTTTTCGAGTTCGGTGGTCAGCAGGCTCTGCGCGATCCGCCGGGTGAGGTCGCAGGTCGCCGGGTCCATGTCCGGTGGCGGGGACTGGACCCTGGCGAGCAGCAGACAGCCGAAGCTCCTCACCGCGGAGCGCTCGACCTTCGGCTGCCGGGCATACCGGGCGACGCCGAAATAGGACAACCAGAAGACGTTGATGGCCTCGAGGTAGGCGGCCTTCTGCGGGCTGTTGATGATCGCCTTGAGACACAGGTCGCTGCAGTAGAAGGCGAGGTCGAACGCCGGGCTCCCGTAATGTGCGGTGGCGAAATCGATGAGGAAGATCGAGCCCTTGTTGACCCAGACGTTGCGCGGACGGAGGTCGCCCAAAACCATGACCCTGCGGCCCTTCAGCAGCTCCTTGGACTGATCCTCGATGACCTTCTTGTACTCGGGAAAAGCTTCGGCGACACGGCCGTACGCAGGGGCGATGCGCAGCTGCTCGAAAGGCTTGGTGTTCTGTAACATCTCCCTCAGGTCGCGCGAGTTTACCGTGTCGTTGTGAACCGTGGCGAGCAGCTCGCCGCACTGGGCGGCGAGCTGCAGGTCGACGCGCCCGCGCAGGAGCTCGTTTTCCCAGAGCAGGGCCTCGCGAGCGGGCCCGGTGGTGACGAGGATGAAATTGCTGCGGTCGAGGAGAAGGGGGGTGGGAACGAAGTCGGGGGGAACGATCTCGGCGAGCACGCCGATACAGGCGTTCTCATGGAAGATCCGCTTGCGGTCGAGATAGATGCGCTCCTTGGTCTGCTGGATCCGCGAGTGCGCCTGCTTGACGATCAGCCGCTGCCGCGAGGTGACGACCGCGTAGATGGTGTTCTTCCTGCCGTCTCCCACCGGGTCGATCTCCCGGATCGATTCCCCCTGAACGACGATCTTCTTGCGGCGCAGGTACGGCGGGAGCGATTTCTTGTCGAGGTTGAGGATGGGCATTACTCGGTTGTCATCCGGTTGATGGCCGCGGTGGGGAAACGACTGCTGGGCCCGCCGCATCTTCGGGTTGTGGGGAGAAGGGGTGGACCGCGGCCATTTCGAAGCCGCTCACCTGCCGTTCGGCGTGGTACGAGCTGCGCACCAGGGGGCCGGATTCGACGTGGCGGAAGCCGAGCTTCAGCGCGTAGTCGCGGAGTTCCACGAATTCGTGCGGAGGCACGAAACGGGCGACGGGATGGTGGCGCTTCGAGGGGCTCAGGTACTGTCCGAGGGTGAGGATGCTGCAGCCGACCGCGGCGAGATCGGCGATGACTTCCTCTGTCTCCAGCCGGGTCTCCCCGGCGCCGAGCATCATCCCCGATTTCGTAGGCGCCGGGCCGAGCCGGCGGGCGCGGTCGAGCAGCTCGAGCGAGCGGCGGTATTTCGCCTGCGGCCGCATGGAGCCGTACAGCCGTGGGGCGGTTTCGACGTTGTGGTTGAGTATGTCGGGACCGGAGTCGAGCACGGTCTGCAGCGCTTCGAGATTCCCCTGGAAATCCGGTATCAGCACCTCGACCGTGGTACCGGGGCAGAGTCGGTGGACCTCGTCGAGGGTCCGGGCGAAGATACGTGCGCCGCCATCGGAAAGCTCGTCCCTGTTGACAGAAGTGATAACCGCGTGCCTCAGCCCCAGGGTTGCGATGGCGCGGGCAACCCTCAGCGGTTCCCCTTCGTCGAGACCTTGCGGGCGCCCGGTGCGGATGGCGCAAAAGCCGCAGCTGCGCGTGCAGATGTCTCCCAGGATCATGAAGGTCGCGGTGCGGCTCCCCCAGCATTCCCCGATGTTGGGGCACTGGGCGCTTTCGCACACCGTGTTGAGCCTGAGCTCCTTTACCAGCCTCTTGAGATCGAGGTAGTTGGGGCTGCCCGGGGCTCTGACCCTGAGCCAGGGAGGCAAACGGCCTTTGCTCTTCATATCATCATCAAAAACAGTTGGTTGCGTCCGTTTGGCGGATGCTTCCGGCAGTCTCCGGGGTCCGAAAATCAATTAAATATAGTGACCCGACAGATGTGGCAGCAAGTCGGCGCATGCATGATTGTATGCGTAACTTGTTGTGAAATATAGATATGCAATATTTGTCCAGGAGTTTATGGATAGGTGCTCAATTGTGTAGTTTCCAGGCATGAAAAAACAAAGGCCCGACTTCCAGCGAGGAAGCGGGCCCGGTCGGAGCAGCCGAAGGCAAACCAGAATATACGAATCAGAATTCGGTAACCGATTCGGTAACCGGATCTTCGAGCACCCCGAGGCCCGCCGGCCTCTCCTCGAGTGCGGGGGTATTCGTGGCTGCGGCGATGGTCTCCTCGTCGGTCAGGCCGATCTCGATAAGGCGAAAGTAGCTTTCGTAGCGCTCCGGATCGGCGATGATTTCCCTGGCCAACCGAACCTGGGGATCGACGGCTACGTCGTATGCATAGGCAGCCTTCATTCCGAACGTCTTTTCGAGGATGTCGAAAGTCAGCTTCCACTTGATCAACTCGGCGTCGGCTTCCCAGTGCTTCTCCTCGATCTTGTCGATCTCCTTCTTCAGCCTGCCCATTGGCTTGTCCAGGCTGTCCTGTTCTTCCTCTTCCTCGACCTTCTCCTCGAGGTTCAGCAGCCGGTTCTCGAGTTCGCTGACGTAAGAGAACTCCTGTGCTTCGAGGTACTCCCGGAACTCCTCGAGGACCGAATCTCCGGCGACGAACTCGTGGGTCAGCCCCGAGTTGTGTACGGGGTACTCGCGGGCGAATCGAAAGAACTTGCTGTCCGCGGTCAGCCAGCCCTCCAGCTGGGCGAAAAGCGGAGTGCGTTTGCGACCAGGCGCCGGAATGTCGGGAGTGATCCCTCCCGCCCCGTGCACGATGCGTCCCCGGCGCCTGGTTCTGAACTCCTGGTCAGAAAGCGCGACCAGTGTGGAGTCCTTGCGCATGCGTTTATCGATCGAGCGCCCGCTGGGGATGAAATAGGCCGCCACGGTCAGCTTGAGCTCCGCTTTTTCCCCGATGGAGACGGTTTTCTGCACCGAGCCCTTGCCGACCGATGGCTGGCCCAGGACGAGGGCGCGGTCCCAGTCCTGCATGGCTCCCGAGACGATCTCGGAAGCGCTGGCGGAGCCGCGGTCGACCATCAGCAGCAGGGGCCCTTCTCCGAAACTGGGATCCTTTCTGGTGAAGTACTTCGTCGTGTCCTCGAAGGCGCGACCAGCGGTGTAGACCACGAGGTGGTCCTTCGGCAGAAACAGATCCGCGACGCGCACCGCTTCGTGGAGGTAGCCGCCGCTGTTGCTGCGCAGGTCGAGTATCAGCCGCTTCATCCCCCGGCCGATGAGGTCTGCCAGGGCCGAGTCGATCTCGCTGGCGGAGTGTTGCTGGAACTTGAGCAGCCGTATGTATCCGGTGGAGTCGGGAAACATCGTGGAGTAGGACACCCCGTCGATGTGGACTTTCTTGCGGATGATGGTGACCTCCACAGGATCTTCGACCCCTGCCCGGAGCAGAGTCAGGGTTACCGGGGTATCGGCCTTGCCGCGCATGAGGCTCGCCGCGTCGCTCGCCGACATGTGCGTGGTGGCACTGTCGTCGATGGCGATGATAATGTCGCCCGACTTGACCCCGGCGAGGGCCGCGGGCGTCTTCTCGTGCAGCAGCGATGCGATGGCGATGGCGCTGTCCGGGCGTATCACCTGAATGCGGAACCCGACCCCTCCGTATTCACCCTGAACATCGATGCGGAAGTTGTCGAGGTTCATCTTTTCCATGAAGACCGTGTCCGGATCGAGCATCGACATCATTCCGGCGATGCCGAAGCGGACCAGGGTGTCGGCGCCGACGGAGTAGTAGGCCTTGCGGTCGAGGTGGTGCACGATCCTCTCGAGCAGGGTGAAGTTGTCGCGCCAACTGCCGCCCTCTCCGGACCAGGTGAAGTCGGACCCGGGATCGAGGGCGCGAAAGAGGCCGTCGACTCCCACGCGCATCAGCGAGTCGGGTGGAACCTCGTCGATGTAGGCCTGCTTGAGGTACCTCACCACGGGGAGCAGATAATCCCGCACCTGGTCCTCCACCTTGGTCCCCCCCCCCTCCGCTAAGGCGTAACCAGCCAGTAGCAGGTGAGTTGCGAACGCCGCGGCGACCCCGGCTCGGAATGCCATGCCGTATCCTCAGTGTCCTGTCCGGGAAATAGATGGCCAAAATTCGGCCGCCGAGGCACCCGGCTCGCAAAGCGCCTGAGCGAGTCGTACCGAGGGTGTACGGCGGGCGAAGGCAACACCGCGAGCCTTGATGGATCGACGACCGAATGGCAAGGTATTGAGGGGACAGGACATTAGTTCAGATTATACCGATACTTACAACACCTTCCACAAAGGTATACAGGGGGCTTGTGGGCCGCAATGCAGCCGCGGGAGGGAATTCGTCTCGTAGACCAGGAACTATTCGGGGCAGGAGAATAGCCGCGGATTCCTGCCCCGCAGGAGGGCCGAGAGTTGGCCCCTCGATTGACATTCAGGGATACCGTGGCTACCTTGGAAACCCTGTCACGAGCAGGTGACAGTGCGAAACAGCGCTGTTTTTTCAACGGCGCGCAGATGATTCTTCCGATCCCGCGTTGACGCGTTGATTGGTTCCTCAGTCGAGTATCGAATTGAACCTTGATGTCGTCTGGACGCACTGCCCACCTCGTTCCCACACTCCATCCACTTTTTCTCAGCCCACCGATTCAGTAGAGAGTGTCCCAGAATCCTGAGCGAGGTATGCCCCGCAAGCAATACACCTTCATCGTAATTCCCCCCAACGACGGGCATGTGAAGGAGTTCAGGATTTCGTCGCCTCTTTTCGGAGCCGCGGGGCTGATGCTGATCTGCTGCGCTCTCGGTTATTACGGGTCGGGATATCACCTGCGCGCCGACCAGTCCTCGACCATTGCCGACCTGCGCTACGAGAACTTGCAGCTTGCCAACGCGCTGCAGCAGACGCGCAGGGATGTCACCGGTCTCGAAGAGGTGATGACCGAGTTGGCTCAGAGCGACTACCGGCTTCGCGCCCTGCACAACATGGAGCTCGACACCGAGGACGCGAGACTGGGTGGCATTGGCGGCTTCAGCGAGTTCGGCGTGGAGGAGCTGCCCGAGGAGTTCGCCTTTCTGCCGGCCCGCAAACGATCCCTTGTCGAGGATATCAAAGCCCGCGTCTTCCGGCTGTGGATGGAGGCGAGCTTTCAGGAAGTCAGTTACGACCAGATCGCCAGGAACTACCGGCTGAGCGAGGAGGGGCGCCGCGCCTTGCCGACGATCTCCCCGGTGCCGAGAGATCTGGCGTGGAAGTCGTCCAAGTTCGGTCCCCGTATCGATCCCTTTACGGGGCGCAAGGCTCGCCACTTCGGTCTGGACCTTGCCGGACGCAGGGGTACGAAGGTCATCGCCACCGCGGACGGGGAAGTGATCCACTCCTACCACAACAATCGCCTAGGAAACGTGATCGTCATCAAGCACGACCTGAGAATGACGACCAACTCCGGTGAGGTCTACACCCTTCCGGGAACCTTTCGCACCGAGTACGGCCATCTCGCCAAGATGTTTGTCAAGAAGGGGGACTGGGTTGAGAGGGGCCAGACCATCGGCACCATGGGCAACACGGGGCGCTCGACGGGACCGCACCTGCATTACGCGGTGCGTTACCAGAACAGCAAGGCGGGGGGAAGGAACGGGTATCTGGATCCGGAAGATTTCATCCTCGACTGGCCCGAGGACAACCGCGTGGCCGGCTGGCTCTCGGCCGCGGCAGGCGGATGAGCACGAACAGGCGGTCGAGAACCCGGCTTGCGCCCGAGCAGACCGGGTTTTTTTATGTACCTGTGAAACCCGTTTGAGCAGTCTGAATCGGTCATGCCGGAAAATATCTCAGCAAAAGTCGCCGCCGTCGCCGACGAAACTACCCTGGTTCTCAACGTCGGTGCGGAACAGGGAGTCAGCGAGGGGATGGTGTTCGCCATCGTCGCCGAGCAGCAGGAGATCACCGATCCGGACTCCGGGGAGAGCCTCGGAAACTGGGAGGTCGTGAAGGCGCGGGTGGTGGTAGAGCACGTGCAGGAGCGAATGTGTACGGTGCGCTCTCCGCTGAGACAGGAGACCGACACCTCCGGCACGCTCAGCACCATGATGGTGCGCCATTCCTTTGGAGTCTACGGCTCCGCGGCGGGGGACCGCGCCATTATGCAGGTGCGCGCCACCGGTCTCGCGGGACGCCCGAAGGTTCGTCCGATCGAAGTCGGAGACCGGGCCCGCCTGGTCAGGGAGGAGCAGGGACCGCAGCCGCCAGCGTCCCCTGCCCCCGAGCAGCCTGTGGCCCCGGATCTGCCCTCCAAGACCTATGCGACTGCGGCGACCGCCGAGGCCGCCGATCAAGCTCCGGCCGAACCGGTGCAAGGCGAGTCCCGGGCGCCGGAAGAAACCGCCCCGGACTCGGAGAAGTCCCAATCATCACCTGGAGCCTGAGGCTCGGCTTCTCGAGCTCCGTCCTCCCCTGCTGCTTCGCCCTCGCCTCACTCGGCGCCTGCGCCCACTACTCGACCAGCTCGGGGCTCGTGGGCGGCATCCGCAGCGTCGCCATCCCGATAGCTGAAAACGATACCGCGGAGGAGCGGATCGCCGAGACTCTCAGCGAGCGCATCAGCGACGCCTTCACCGTCGACGGCCGCCTGCGTGTCGTCGACGAGGAGAGCGCCGATGCTCTCCTGCTTCTGCGGCTGGTGGCGCTGGAGGACAGCCCGTTGTTCACCTTCACCGCCGAGGAAGTGACCGAGCAGTACCGGTTTCGCGTCTGGATCGAAGCCGAGCTGGTGCGCACCGGCGACGAGAGTCAGCTTCTCGACCTCGAGAGTCTGGAGGGGTGGGGGACGTACGACGCGGCGCTTCCCGACGAGAAGGGTCGGGATCTCGCCGTCGAAGCCGGGCTCGACATGGTGATCGAGGAGATCGTCGACCGCACTACGGCGAGCTGGTAACCTCCGGATCCCTGCCGGCCAGGCGCACCAGCGCCCCGACAACCAACCCGCCCAACAGCAGACCGACCCACGAAGAATACAGGTACGCGCTTCCCGCGTACCCCAGGGCCGCGGCGGCGACCATCGCGGTCAGGGCGTAGAGGATCTGCGTGCGCACGTGATCCATGTGGTCGCAGGCGGCCGCTATGCTCGAAAGCAGGGTGGTGTCGCTGATGGGAGAGCAGTGGTCGCCGAAAATGGCGCCATCGAGCACGGCCGCGGCGGTGAGCACGGCGACCGGCATGCCCCCGAGCTCGTAGGCGAGCGGAAGCACCGAGGGCAGCAGGATCGCCATCGTCGTCCACGAGGTCCCGATCGCAAAGGCCACGAGCGCGGCCAGCAGGAAGGTCGCCACAGGGACGAGTCCGGGGGACAGAGAGCTTCCCAGCGCCGAGACCAGGTAGGAGTCGGTACCGACCGCCTGGCAGGCCTCCTTTATCGCCCAGGCCAGCAGGAGGACGACGAGGGCGTGCCGGAAGCTGGCGATGCCTCCGAGCCAGGCCGCGGCGACGCGGGCGGCGCCCAGGGGGCGCCCGCCGCCCGGCGAGCGGCGGGCGAGGGCGATCGCGCAGGCCGCGGCCGTGCCGGCCATCGAGGCGAGGAACATCACCCGGGCCCCGGCGGCATTGCTGAAGACGGCGATCCAGTAGCCGCCGTCCGCGAGAAAGAACCCGCCTCGGGCTGCCTGGACGGCAGGGGAGCCCCACGCATCCCACTGCATGCCGCCGAGGATCCCGAAAATCACCAGACCGACGGGCAGGGCCGCGGTCCACCAGTGAGGCTGCACTCCTGCGGGCGGCTTCAGGGAGTCGCTCTTCTCGCCGGTCATCGGCCGCGCTCCCGGCCGCAGGACGGCACCCGTGGCCGCGGCGCGGCGCTCGGCCGTCAGCATGGGGCCGTAGTCGCGGCGCATCAGCACGGTACAGGCGACCAGGACCAGGGACAGGAAGCAGTAGAACCGCGACGGCAGGGCGAGGAAGAACAGCTCGTACCCCGACACCCCGGTGTTCAGCTCCTGCATCACCTCTTCGAACAGCCCGACCTCGTACCCGATCCAGGTGCTGATCAGCGCCAGGCCGGCCACCGGGGCCGCGGTGGAATCGACGATGTAGGCGAGTTTCTCGCGCGACACGCGGAAGCCGTCGCAGATCGGGCGCATGGTAGTACCCACCACGAGGGTGTTGGCGTAGTCGTCGAAGAAGATGGCCATACCCATCAGGAAAGCCGCCAGCCGCGCCGAGCGGGCCCCTTGCGCCCGCCGGGCAAGCAGTTCGGCGATTCCCTGGGTACCCCCCGCCAGAACGACCACCCGGACCATTCCGACCAGTGAGGCGGTAAAGGCGAGTATGTAGAGCTGGAACGACTCCCTCAACGGCGCCCATACGAAGTCGACGGCGGCGCGCTGGAGAACGGCGAAGGGAAAGGTCCACCCCCCGGCTTCCGGCATGCTGATGGCGGCCGCGGCGACGATGGCGGTCGCCAGACCCAGGGCCAGCCTGCCGGTGGCGACCGCTGTGAGAATGGCGATCAGCGGTGGAAACAGACTCCAGCCGTCCTGTTCCCCGGCTGCCGGCAGCGCCGCTGCTACCGCGATGCCGGCGAGCAGGGCGGCGGTATAACGAACCAGTCCCATGGTGTTCCTGGAGATAGTGCCGTTCACCGGCTAGCGCGACGTCGATCCCGGCGGAATCCCCCCGGGATCCTCCAGTTTCCCAACCAACCCGTGGGTATCGACCGTAGGGCTATATGACGCAGACAACCCATTGGGCTCGTCCCGTTTAATGGCCATACACCCGAGACAGGCCGATCCGGTGACTGGTGGTGATCAGTCGGAGGACAGGGATTCTACCTCAGCCTCCGGCACCGTGGACATCTCGAGCTTGAAGGCGAGGAGGTAGATCATCACGCAGCCGCAGATCCACCATGCGATCTGCCAGACCCAGAGGGTGGGGATGCCGAAAGACCACTGGGCGGGGTCGGTCTGGTTGCCGAGTACGGCGAAGGGCCCGATGGCGAACAGGAACCAGACGACCACCAGGCCCCAGACCGGAAGTCTCCACTTCCGCTTTTCGGGCGGCAGCGCCGTATGCTGCGCGATGAAGCGGTGATAGCGGTCCCGGTGCTCTGCTTCGGCCGCGGTTTTCGGTTGCGTGAAGGCACTGACCGCGACCGTCAACAGCATGTTCACGAGGATACCCCAACCGGCGCTGTGGATCGTCAGCGGGTAGCGCCCGATGCCGATCAGGCCTCCCAGCTCGGTAACGTAGGTGAAGGTGACGGCGAGAAGCCCCCCGATCAGGCCGCAAATCACGCCGGCGGGGGTGAAGAAGCGGATGTAGCAGATGCCGAGAAGCGCCGGCCACATCTGGAAACCGTAAGAGACCGCGGCTCCCCCCAGAAGCACGAGCAGGTCGCCGCTGGCGAGCCCTACAATCAGGGCGAGGCTGATGACGACGGCGACGGTTATTCGGCCGACCAAGACCTGGGCTCGGTGCGAGGCCTCCCGGTTGAGGAAATGGCGGTAGAGATCCCGGGTGACGATGCCGCTCGCCGTCGACATGTAGGCCGCCCCCGTCGACTGCATGGCGGCGAGGGCGCAGACGGCGAGCAGCCCGACGAGCCATGGAAAGCCATCGGACAGGGTCGATATCAGGTACGGGACGAGGTAGTCGGAGATCGGTTTGCCGGCCTCGTTTACCGGGATCCCGAGCCTTTCGACCCCCGGCAGAAGGCCGCGGTCGAGGATGGCGCCGCCGAGTCCCTGGAAGGCGGTGAAGAAGAAGAGGATGGCGCCGATCACGACGGAGGAGGCGAAAACCTGCTGCCACGGAAAGGGCCGGGGATCGCGGTTGGAAAAGGCCCACATCGAAAAGGCAGGGGCGGACTGAATGCCCATCAGGGCGAACATGTAGGTCATGATCATCAGCCCGGTCCAGGGACCGCCCGACAGGTCCCAGAACATGGTGCCTGCCCGTTCGAGAAAGGAATCGGACTCCGGCCGCGTCGGAATGGCGACCATGTCGTGGCTCTGGCTGGCCAGACCTGCAAGGCCGTGCTGGAAGTTCGCCCAGCCGCCGACGAGGTCGAGGGCTACGAAGCCGAGGATGACGATGCCGAGGGCGAGGAGGATGCACTGGGCGCAGTCGACGTAGGCGACCGAGCGCAGGCCTCCGGAAGCGACGTAGAGGAAGACGACGATCGACAGCAGGATCGCTCCCCCCTCGATATCGCCGATCACTGTGGTTTCGAGGGCGGTGCCCTCGACGAGGCGCTTGAACAGGATTCCGGAAGCCCGCAGCTGGATTCCCAGGTACGGCACCGAGAAGACCATGGCGACGACGACGGTGAGCACCCGCATCCAGTCGCTGCGGTAGTAGTCGCTGAACATCTCCCCGGGGGTGATGTACCCGTAGCGTTTGCCGAGCAGCCACTGGCGCTTGAGGAAGATCACGCCGGTGAGCGGGATCGTTATCGCGTAGAAGGAGGCGAAGGCGTAGGGAAGCCCGACGCCGTAGATCGTGCCGGGATGGCCGACGAAGGTCCAGCCGCTGAAGGAGGTGGCCGTGGCGGCGAGGACGAAAACCCACAGCCCGATGCTGCGGCCGGCTAAGAAGTAGTCGCTGGCGGTGCGGGTCTGGCGGGCGCCCTTCCAGCCCCAAAGATGCAGTAGGCCCAGTAGCCGAGAATGAAGAGCAGCAGCCAGCCGAGTTTTTCCACGGGTCAGCAGCTTGGGCGCCGGGTTGCGGCAGCGGCGCGGTCGGTGGTCGTGAGGGTGGTGGCGATGGGCATGCCGCCGTTCTTCTGTTATTTCAGTTTATTTCAGCTCGGTTTCGTTTCCGAAGCCTGCCCCGGAAGGGAGGGCGCTGCCCTGTACAGGCACAGGGCAGCTGTTCCCATGGCAGTGACTTTCCCGAGGCCACAGATTTCTTCGAGGAGGGGTTCTCAGAAGGAGGAAGGCACGCGGTGAAAACTCGCTGGAGCACGGACCCGCGCTGCTCGGCAGGAGGGATTGCTCTCAGGGGCAAGCAATTGTGCAGAGTAGCATCTAGTTGGGGCGGCGCAGGTGCCAGAACAGGTTGGTCACCCGCCAGCTGCCGCCGCTGTTTGCTGAGGGTCCACATAACGTGGCGGTCGGCCGAGTGGTTCGCATCCCCCAGCGTGTGACCCACGGTGACCTTCTCGTGGGCGACGGCGAGGGCCTCGGTGCCGGAAGCGCCCATGCTGGTGTGGACGACCTTGCGCTCGATGTCGTAGGTCGTCAACTCGAGCCGGTTGTCGAGCCACTCCTTCCAGACCTTCTCGCCGCTGAACACGATGATCCAGGAAGCCGGGGTGACCAGGCCATAGGCGTCGACGACGGTGATCCTGTCGTCGTAAAATCCCGACAGGGATCCGGCGCTGCCGTTGCGCCAACTCCTGGGCCTCTTCCTCAAGGAACTCAGCCAGTTCCGTGTCCACCGCAACGTCGCCGGCGAAGCGGCCCGCGGTGCTGTCGCCGATGTCGTGTATGAAACCGGTGGCAAACCACTCCTCGTCCCGCTTCTCGAAAAACCACAGGTCGTTGACCCAGTACTGACTGGCCGCCCCGGTAGCGGGGTCGATGACGGAGCCCGAGTCGACGACGGCGACGAAGGCTCTGCCCTCGAGGACGTTGACCAGCAGGTAGGTGCGCTGGATGTCGTACTTGCCGGCGCGCAGATCTTCCTCCAGCGCCCGAACGTACTCGGAAGCGGATTCGTGCACGACCTTCCAGCCGACAGGATCGACCCGTCCACCCGCCATCGTAGACGACGAACCGCTTTTCGTCGTACGCCGACGCCATCAGCTCGATGTTTCCCCGGCGGCGGCCGGAAAGCTCCTTGCCCAGGGCCTGGTGGATCAACAAGGTCGCCGCGGCATCGGCGAAGGCGGTTGCGGGAACGCAGATGGCGATCAGAAAGAAGAAGGCGGCAGTTCGCCAGAGTGGTGGTGTAGATCACGAGGAACCTCCGAGCTGCCTGAGGGCCCATTCGGCATAATAGGCGACAGTAGCGTCGTCGTCGTCGACCAGGGAGGCGAGCAGCTCCCGAGCCTCGACGGCGCCGCGATCTTTCCGAGAGCGATTACGGCATTGTAACGCACTTCAGGAGGCGCTGTCGGAAACGGCATTCGCGAAGGTGTGGGACCGCGGCGATGACCCGGGCCTGGCCGAGAACCTGGGCCGCCCCGGAGCGGGCGAGCCGTTCTTCGTCCGACAAGGCTGCGATCAGGCGCTCTTCGACCGCCCCGGAACTGCGTTGCACCTCAATCAGCGACTTCACCGCGTTGACGCGCAGGATGGGATCGTCGCTGCCCATGGAAGAAAAGAGAAAATCGGTTCCGCCCTCGTCGCCGAGCCGGGACATCGAGGCCCGCGGCGTTGAAGCGGACGAGGTTGCTCGAATCGTCGAGAAGTCTGGAAAGGGCACCTATGGCCTGGGGGTTGCCCACGTTGCCGAGGGCCAGCGCCGAGCGCATGCGGATTTCCGGATCGTCGGATTCCAGCTGCTGCTGCAGGCGCTCCTCCACGTCGCTCAAGGCAGAGGAGATCTTCTCCCGGTCCGGAGTGTCCGAGGCGAGCAGCTCTACGAGCAGGGGAACCCCGAAATAGTTGGTCCGGCGCAGCTCCTCGACGGCGATCTTCGGCGAGGGCGGGATCGGCGTCCGTCGGCAGAAAGCGCCGCGTGCACTTCGCCGACGCCAGAAACCTCGTTCAATCTTGACCAGGGCCATCGCCGTGTAGAGGCGGATGACCGGATCTCTCTTCGGCCTCGAAGAGCGCCTTCAGGGCCGTGACCGCCGGCTGGTTGTACCCCAGTTCACCGACCGCCCTGAGACTGGCGACCCGCTCGGCGAAGGTGTAGGTCCCCGCTGCGGTCCGGGGGGTGAATCTGTGCCGACGCGGCCTTGTGCTTGATGCGCCCCAACACGACCGTGGCGCCGGTTCGCGTCTGCTCGATCTCGGCGCGGAATTCCCGGTAGTCCTTGCCCTTGTATTTCGCGGGGTCGAGAAGGACTATCAACTGGCGCGCCGCGGGGCGCCCGATGGCCACCAGCTCGTCGACCGCATGGTTCCAGCGTTCCGAATCGATCTGGTTGGCGGCGAGAACCTCGATCTGTTCGGCGACCTCCTGCTCGGTTGTCGTGCAGCCGATCCCCAGGGCCATCGAGGCCAGGGCGAACAAAATCCGTGTCCTGATCATGGGCTCGAAATCACTCGACGTTGTCGGGCGGGAAGTGTGAAAGTAGCTTTGCGGGCAAGGGCTCGAGCACGGGAATCTGCTCTGCCACCGGCTTCCTGGCCGGCTTGATACCGATATACAATATCCATCCCGAACAAGCTCCGGAATGAAGGGTCGTAATCTAAATCGCTCCCAGGGCAGGAGCAACCGGATACCGTGTTGAGCGGCATTCACTGGCTGGACTGGACCGCCCTGGGGCTCGTCGCCCTCCTCGGCTTCCGCGGCTACCGGCAGGGGCTGATACTCCAGCTGGCGACGTTCCTGGCCATAGGCCTGGGTCTTCTCGGCGGGCTCTATCTCCAGGACGCCGCCCTGCCGCTGCTACCGGACTTCGAAATGCCCAGACTCCGGTTCGCGGCCAGCTTCGCCCTCGTGTTCGCCTCGATCGCCCTCAGCGTGAAGGTCGTTTCCCGGCTGCTGCGCAAGGCGGTGCATGCCCTGTTTCTGGGATGGATCGACCGCCTGCTCGGAGGGGTTTTCGGAGTGCTGGTCGGGCTGCAGGTTCTGCTCGCGGCGGTGCTGCTGATCGGCCGCTACCTGCCGGAGGGGATCGGCTGGCTGCAGGAAAGCGCGGTGGCCCCGGGGATGTTCGCGATCATCGCCCGCCTGCTGCCGCTGCTGCCGCAACAGTTCACCCTGTTTTTCGAACAGCGCTTCGGCGACCTGATCTGAGGTCCCCCGTTACGGGGCGACCGCGGAAAACAGCGTGTAGGCCGTAGTCCAGCGCACCTTGTGCCCGTTGAGCTGGCGCTCGAACAGGCCCCGCACCAGCCGCAACGAGGCGTTGTCGAGCTGCCGGTGCAGGTAGCGTGCAAAGGTCGGGTGTTTCTCCCCGCCCGGGTTGAACCAGTGGCCGAGTTGCTGCATTGTGATCCTGCGCACCGTCGTCCGCTCCTCGGTCGTCCACTCCACCGTCTCGAACCCCGCCTCCTGCAACAGCCGTTTCAGGTCGCCCTCCTCCCAGTTGACCCGCGGGTTGTCGGGATCTTCGTAAATCGCCTCTTCGGCGCTGATCACGCGCTCCCTCAACCCCTCCTCCAGCTCGCCGAGGTCGACGAGCCGACAGAGGCGCTGGGCCCGCCGCTGCACCACCTCCCACAGCCGCAGCCGGCACCCCGGCGCGGCGAGGCCGCGAAGCTGGCGGGCGATCTTCTCCGTTTCCCCCGAGAAACCTATGGCGTTGCGGCCGATGATCGCCTCGAAGCGGATGCCGGGATCCGCGGCCTCGAGGGCAGGGCCGAGGTCCTCGATGGCGGTCTCGAGAACATGTGGGCGATCCAGCTCTTCCATGTGGGCCGCGGCCAGCTCTCGCAGGCCCACCGCCGAAGGGGCGTCGGTGCAGACCGACCATACCGTTCCCTCGGGGACCCGGCGCAGCGCCTCCCAGGTCAGCAGGCCGGAGCCGGCCGCCAGATCGAGGACCCGGTGGTGACGCTCGAGTCCGAGGGCGAGGAAGACCGCTTCCCGGAGATGGCCGTTGAGGGCGCCGGTCTCGCCGCCGGCGCGCTCCAGCCACTGGTCGCGGGCGCTGTCCGCGGGGGAATGGGACAGGTGTTCGGGCGCCGGCAGGTCGGGACTGCCGCTTTCCATAACCGCGGCGAGCTGCAGCTCGCGGCGCCGGGCAACCTCGGTGCGGATTGCCGCCTCGTGCCCCTGGTCGGAGGGCTGGTAGAAGACGCGTCCCTGGAGATTGGCGGGCAGGTACTGCTGGGCGACCCAGTGGTCGCGGTAGGCGTGCGGGTAGAGGTAGCCCTCCCCGTGGCCGAATCCCTCGCTGTCGCGATTGGCGTCCTTGAGATGGTTGGGGACCTCGTCTTCGCGTTCCTTCTCGACCGCGGCGAGGGCGTCGAAGAAGGCCATGGAGGAGTTGCTCTTGGGAGCCGTCGCCAAGTGCAGCGCCGCCTGCGCCAGGGAAAAGCGGCCTTCCGGCAGGCCGACCCGGTCGAAGGCCTCGGCCGCGGCGACGACCAGCGGCAGGGCGCCCGGGATCGGCGATGCCGACGTCCTCGCTGGCGAAGATGATCATGCGGCGAAAGATGAACCGCGGATCTTCACCGGCGTAGACCATGCGGGCGAGCCAGTACAGGGTGGCGTCCGGGTCGGAACCTCTCATCGACTTGATGAAGGCGCTGATCGAGTCGAAGTGGTAGTCCCCTTCCTTGTCGTAGAGAACGGCCCGCCTCTGGATCGATTCTTCCGCGACGGCGAGATCGACGTGCACGCGACCGTTGCTCGAGGCGGTCGTCTCGACGGCGAGCTCGAGGGCGTTCAGCAGCGCCCGGGCGTCGCCGTTGGCGACGTCGACGAGATGGGCGAGGGCATTGTCATCGACGGTCAGGCCGTCGAGGCTCCCGTATCCGCGCGGGTCGGAAAGGGCATTGCGGGCGACCGCCTCCAGGTCGCTCTCGGTCAGCGATTTGAGCTGGAACAGGCGGCTGCGGGAGACCAGCGGCCTGTTGACGGCGAAGTAGGGGTTTTCGGTGGTGGCGCCGATCAGGATGACGGTGCCGTTCTCGACCCAGGGCAGGAGCGCGTCCTGCTGGGCCTTGTTGAAGCGGTGGACCTCGTCGATGAAGAGGATGGTGCGCTGGCCGTGCAGGTGGCGGCGCTCCTTGGCCTCGTCGATCGCCTGCCGGATGTCGGCGACCCCGGCGAGCACGGCGTTGATGGTGATGAAATGGGAACTCGTCGTGTTGGCGATGACGTGGGCGAGGGTGGTCTTGCCGGTTCCCGGAGGGCCGTAGAAGATGAGGGAGGAGAGCTGGTCGGCCTGGATGGCGCGGCGCAGCAGCCGTCCGGGCCCGAGGATGTGCTCCTGGCCGACGAAGTCGTCGAGCGCCGCGGGCCGCAGGCGCGCCGCCAACGGCTGCTCCCGCTCGAGCTGGTCGCGGCGGCCCGCGGCGAACAAGTCGAGGTCGGGGGAGCTCCGTCTGGGTCGCTGTTCCGGCATGGATTCCGGCATCGGGCAAAGGCTGTACCTTATTCGAGACGAAGGTAACGGCGCGGGGAAGGCCCAACAATCGGAAGAGGCAATGCTGTCCATCGAGCAGACCGGGATCGAAACGGAAGAGCAGCTGATTGCGCAGCTGACGGCACCGACCCCGGCGGTGGTCCGGGCGGCGGCTGCCCTCGACGGGCCGGTAATGATTCTCGGCGCCGGCGGCAAGATGGGGCCGACCCTGGCGGAGCTGCTCGTCAGGGCCGGGGCGAAAGTGATCGCCGTGTCCCGCTTTTCCCAGCAGGGCCTGCGGGAATATCTCGGGGGCGTCGGAGCCGGGACGATTGCCGCGGACCTGATGGAGGAGGGGCCCCTGCAGTCGCTGCCCGACGCCGGGCAGGTGCTCCTGCTCGCCGGCCACAAGTTCGGCTCCTCGGGAAATCCCGCGGCGACCTGGGCGGTCAACGCCGAGCTTCCGGGCCGCGTGGTCTCGCGCTATCGCGACGCCCGCGTCATCTACCTGAGCAGCGGCAACGTGTACCCGTATTCCGGGGCCGCGGACGGCGGCTCCAGTGAATCAGACCCAGTGGGGCCGGTCGGGGAGTACGCCCAGTCGCGCCTGGGGGGCGAGCGCCTCGCCGAGTACGCGGCATTGAAATACGGCACCGCGCTGCTCACGGTGCGTCTCTTCTACGCGACCGAGCTGCGCTACGGCATAATCCGCGACATAACCGAGCGCGTGCACGCCGGCGAGCCGGTCGACCTGACGACGGGGTACGTCAACCAGATCTGGCAGGGGGACGCCAACGCCTGGCTGGCGCGCTCCTTTCCGCTCTGCTCCAACCCGCCGGAGGTCATCAACATGACCGGACCGGAGGTGCTGTCGGTGCGCGCCCTCGCGGCCGCGGCAGGGGCGGAGATGGGGCGACAGCCGGTGTTCGCCGGCATGGAAGCCGAAACCTCCCTTCTCGGCAATGCCGGCAGGCTGATCGAGCGGCTGGGCCCCCCGGAGATCCCGGTGGAAACGATGGTCCGGTGGACGGCCCTCTGGGTCGCCCGGGGCGGGCGCAGCCTCGGAAAGCCGACGAAATACGAAGTGCTCTCCGGGCCGTTCTGAAGAGGCGCGAGGGAACCGGCAGGATGGAGGCGCACGTCCGCTACACGGAAGCCCTGAGGGGAACACTGAATCCCCCGTCGTCGAAGAACTACACGACCCGCTACCTGCTGGCCGCGGCCCTGGCCGAAGGGGAGAGCCGCGTCCATTTCCCGGCCCGCAGCGAGGACTCCGAGGCGCTGCTGAGATGCCTGCGGGCCCTCGGCGCGGGAATCGAGGAAGAGGCGGACGGCGAAGGGGGCCGCCACCTGCGCATCCGCGGATTCGGCAGGCACCCCCGCCAAGCCGGCACCCTCAATGCCGGCAACGCCGGTGCCGTCACCCGCTTCCTGATGGCGATCGGGGCCCTGCTCCCCGAGGTCCGCTTCGAAACCGACTACGCAGGATCGCTCGGCCAGCGGCCGCACGGCGACCTGCTGGCAGCGCTCGCGCAGCTCGGGGCGCGGTCGCAGTCGAACCGGGGAAGGCTGCCGGTCGCGATTCGGGGCGGCCGCCTGCACGGCGGCAGGGTGCAGGTCAGCGGAGCCCTGAGCTCTCAGTTCCTGAGCGCCCTGCTGTTCCTGGCGCCGTTGGTCGGCGAGGATGTCGTGATCGAGGTCGTCGACAAGCTGGTTTCGAAGCCCCTGGTGCGGACCACGCTGGAGGTGTTGGCGGCCGCCGGCATCCAAGTCGACGCGCAGGAGGACCTCATGCGCGTCGAGATTCCCGGCGGGCAGCAGTACCGGCCGGGAGAGTACTCCGTGAACGGGGATTATCCCTCGGCCGCGGCGGTGCTGGCCGCCGGCGCCGTCACTAGCAGCGAGATCACCGTCGAGCGCCTCTTCGAAGACCGGCAGGGGGAGCGCGCCATCATCGAGGTTCTGCGCGATTTCGGGGTCGGCGTGCAGTACGACGGCCTCACCGTAAGGACCGGGAAGCACCGGGGCCTGCGCGGAATCGAGTTCGACGGCGACACCGCCACCGACATGGTCCTGGCGATGCTGCCGATGGCGGCGCTGGCGTCGGGGGAGACCCGCGTGTTCGGCATCGGCAACCTGCGCCTCAAGGAGTGCGACCGCATCTCCGTTCCGGTGCGGGAGCTGCAGCGGATCGGCGTCGACTGCGAAGAGGGGGCCTCGGAGATCGTCGTCAGGGGGAACCCCGGCGGCTACGAAGGGGGGCTCGAGGTAGACACCCACGAGGATCACCGCGTCGCCCAGATGCTGGCGGTGCTGGGCCTGCGCTGCCGCAGGGGGTTGACCCTCGCCGACGCCGAGACCGTCGGCAAGTCCTACCCGGCCTTCTTCGACGACCTGATCGCCCTCGGGGCCCGCATCGAACTCCGCTGACATGAAGATTACTGGAGTCCGTGTTCTCGAGATCGAGGCCTCCCGCCGCGGCAGCTGGATACTTGTCGAGGTGCGGACCGACTCCGGGTTGACGGGAATCGGCGAGGCTAGCCAGAGCGGCAACGATCGCCTCGTGAGGGAGAGCCTCCTGCAGCTCGGGGAACGGCTCGCCGGCGCCGACCCGACCCAGCCCGAAGTGATCTGGGAACGGCTGACGCGCTCGAGCGACATTTTCGCGGACGGGGCAGGTCGGGTGGCGGCGACCGCGGTGAGCGCCGTCGACCAGGCGCTCTGGGATATCGCCGGGAAGGCGCTCGAGGTGCCGGTCTGGCGCCTGTTGGGGGGCAGGCGGCGCGAGCGGGTGCGGCTCTACGCCAACCTCAACCGCGGCACCCGCGACCGCTCGGTCGAGGGGTTCGCGCGCGCGGCCCGGGCCGCAGTCGAGGCCGGCTTCCGCGCCGTCAAGTGCACCCCGTTCGACGAGATAAGGCACGACCGGCTCGACCGCGACGGAGTGGAGGAGGACCTCGATCTCGGCGTCGCCCGCATAGCCGCCTCCCGGGAAGCGGTCGGTCCCGGGGTCGATCTGCTCGTCGACTGCCATTGCCGCTTCAACCTCGCGCTGGCCCGAAAGGCCGCCGAAAAGGTGCGGGGGCTCGACCTCTACTGGTTCGAGGAACCGCTGCCGCGAGACCAAGTCGGGGAGATGCGCTCGCTGCGCGAGTCCTCCGGGCTGACCCTCGCCGGAGGGGAGGGGTTCTTCGGGCGCGAGGGGTTCTGGGAGTACCTCAGCCAGGGAGCCGTCGACGTCATAATGCCGGACGTCAAGCATGCCGGCGGCATCAGCGAGTGCCGGCGCATCCCCGCCCTGGCGGAGACGCGGAACATTCCGGTGGCCCCGCACAGTCCGGCCGGACCGGTGTCGACGATCGCCGGGGTCCACCTGGCGGCGTCGATCCGGAACTTCCTCATCCTGGAGTACGCCTTCGGCGAGGTGCCGTGGCGCGAGCAGCTGATTTCGCCTCCGGAGCGGGTCGAGGGCGGTTTCATGCCCCTGCCGGAGGGCCCCGGCCTGGGGGTGGAGCTCAATCAGGAGATCGTTCAGGAGCACCTGGCATGGGAGGGAATCTCGTGAGACATCCCGCCGTCACGGTCGCCGCGGTCGCCGCGCTGACCGGCCTGTCTTTCAGCCCCGCCGAGGGGATCGAACCCGACAGCCATCCGGTGCGGGCGGAGCTGGTCGCCAGCCGCGCATCGGTACGGGCGGGGGAGTCGTTCGAGCTCGGGGTGAGACTCGAGATCGACGAGGGGTGGCACACCTACTGGCGCTACGCCGGCGCCGCGGGACAGGCCAGCCGTGTCGACTGGAGGCTGCCGCCGGGACTGCAGGCGGGGGAGCTGCGCTGGGAGGCGCCGCAGAAGTACGACGAGCAGGGCCTGGTGGTGTACGGGTACGCCGGCGAGACCCTGCTTAGCGCCGAGGTCAGGGGGGTCCCGGAGGCCGCGGATTCCCTCGCCATCGCCGCCGAGGTAGGCTGGCTTGTCTGCCGCGAGGTCTGCATCCCCGGCGACACCCTGCTGACCCTGGCGCTGCCGCTTTCAGATACCGGGTCACCCGCCAACGAGGATCTCTTCGAACGGCACCGCCAGCTCCTTCCCTTGCCCTGGGAGGGCCCGGCCGAGCCGCTGCGCCTGCAGCACCGGGTCGAAGACGGGCCGGAGGGTGGGGAAACGGTGGCCCTGACCATCACCCCGAAGGGAGGGGAGGTCGTAGTCGACGGCGCCACCCCGGACTTCTTCCCTATCGAGGGGGAGGGCTTCTGGCTCGATCCTCCTTCGCGCCGCCTCGATCCCACCACCTCCCGGGTGCATCTGCAGCTGAACCTGTACCTCGAGGGAGATCAGAAGCCTGGCGAGTTGATGGGAACGGTCGTGTACCAGAGGCCCGGGGATCCGCGGCCCTCATACAAGACCGTCACTCTCGATCTCGCCGCCGGCCGCCGAACCGGCCTGTCGGCACTGGTGTTCACCGGCGCCCAGCCTGCCGCGGCGGACTCCCTGCCGGCGTACCTGCTCTTCGCCCTGATCGGCGGGCTCATCCTCAACCTGATGCCCTGCGTCTTTCCGGTGATTTCGCTCAAGGTGCTGGGGTTCGTGTCGCAGGCCGGCGAGTCGCGCGCCCGCGCCCGGCAGCTCGGGCTGGCGTTCTCGGCCGGAGTGGTGGCGACGTTCCTCGGTCTCGCCGCCGCGGTCCTTCTCCTGAAGTCGGGAGGGGAGCAGATCGGCTGGGGGTTCCAGTTCCAGTCGCCGGCGTTCGTCATCTTCCTCTGCGCCCTGGTGTTCCTGTTGAGCCTGAGCCTGTTCGGCCTGATAACCGTGCGCATCGCCGTCGGGCAGGGGAATCTCGGTGGGCTCGCAGACGGGGAGGGGCTCGCCGGCAGCTTTTTCAACGGCGTGCTGGCGACGATCCTGGCGACCCCCTGCACCGCCCCCTTCCTCGGCACCGCCCTCGGGTTCGCGTTCAGCCAGAGCGCCGGAGTGACCGTGGGGATCTTCCTGGTGACCGGACTGGGGATGGCGCTTCCCTACATCCTGCTCGCCGCGGAGCCGGGCTGGCTCCGCTTCCTGCCGCGGCCCGGTCCCTGGATGGAGCGCTTCAAGCAGCTGATGGGCTTCCTGCTGACGGCCACGGCCCTGTGGCTGCTGTGGGTGCTCGGCAAGCAGCTCGGGGTCGAGGCGGTGATCTGGACGGCCGCCTTCCTGCTGGCCCTGGCGATGGCGGCGTGGATCCCCGGGCAGTGGATCGACCTGCGCAGCTCGTCCCGGCAGCGGGCCGGCGCCTGGGTGGCCGCGGGCGCCATTACCCTGGCCGCCTACGGGGGCTTCCTGCACCCCCTGCTGGCCGCGGAACGGCAGCTTTCGGAGGGGCCCGCAGAGGAGTCGGCCGGGTGGATCGCGTTTTCGCAGGAGGAGGTCGAGCGCCAGGTCGCCGCGGGCCGCCACGTCTTCATCGATTTCACCGCGGAGTGGTGCTGGACCTGCAAGGTCAACAAACGGGCGGTGCTCGACACCGAGGAGGTGCGCGACCGGTTCTCGCGGCTCGACGTCGCCCTCGTGCGCGCCGACTGGACGAACCGCAATCCGGAGATCACCAGCCTGTTGAGGGCCTTCGGGCGCTCCGGGGTGCCGCTCTACGTGATCTTCCCCGGGGGCCGCATCGATGCCCCCCTGGTGCTGCCCGAGGTGATTACCCCCGGAATCCTCTTCGAGAACCTCGAGGAGGCGGAAAAAAGGCGTACCCAGGGCTGAGCCGGAAAGCTGATGGCGCAGAAAGAACGGACCATGAAGACGACGGTAGTGGGAAGTTACCCGATCCCGGACTGGCTGGCGGCGATGCCGTCGAGGCAGGGGCTCGCCGACGCCATGGCGGTCGTGCTCAAGACCCAGGAGAACGCCGGCATCGACGTCGTCGCCGACGGCGAGCTCTCCCGTTTCGACGTCAATCACCCGGAAACCAACGGCATGATCGAGTACTTCGTGCGGCCGTTGGAAAACGTGCGCGGCGAGATCACCCGGGCGGACGCCGCGGAATTCCGCAGGAATGAAGGGATGTCCTTTCGCGCCCGGCCCAGCGCCGTCGTCGAGGGCCCGCTGGCCGAGGGCACCCTCGACCTGCCGGGGGATTTCCGTCTCGCCCGCGCTCTCACCGCTCACCCTCTGAAGTTCACCCTGACCGGGCCCCACATGCTGGCCAAAACCCTTCTCGACCGGCATTACGGCTCGACCCCGGAGCTGTGCCTGGCCCTGGCCGGCGTCCTCGCCGGCCAGGTTGCGGAGATCGACGCCGACGTGGTCCAGGTGGACGAGGCCAACCTTCCGGGGCATCCGCGGGAGTGGAAGTGGGCTCTCGAAGGGATCAACCGCATCCTCGACGCGGTGCCGAAGACGCCGGCGGTGCATCTCTGCTTCGGCAACTACGGCGGCCAGTCGATCCAGAAGGGGAGCTGGGAGCGGCTCGTCGACTACCTGAGCAACCTGCACTGCGACCACGTGCTGCTCGAGCTCGCCCACCGCGGCAATCGCGACCTCCCCCACCTCGGGCGGGTCGACCCGAAAATCCGCTTCGGCCTCGGCGTCGTCGACATCAAGTCGACCGTCGTCGAGAGCGCCGACCTCATCGCCTCCCGCATCGAGGAGGCCGTCAGGGCCGTTGGAGAGGAGCGCATCGCCTTCGTCAACCCGGACTGCGGCCTGTGGATGCTCAAGCGGTCGGTGGCCGACCGCAAGATCGAGGCCCTCGTCGCCGGACGGGATGCGTTCGCCGGCAGCTGAGCGGTCGCTCGGGGACTGCCGGTGCCCAGCGCGCGCAGGCACCAGCTTCGGCAAGTGACCTCCGTTTCCGTCGTCGTTCCGGTGTTCAACCGCAGGGAGCTCGTGGCCCGGGCCCTGGAGTCGGTGTCGGCCCAGACCTTCACCGACTACGAGCTCATCGTCGTCGACGACGCCTCGACGGACGGCACCTGGGAGTACCTCCGGTCCGAATGGGACGAGGCGCCGGTGCAGCTGCTGCGGCACCGGGTCAACTCGGGGGTGTCCGCGGCGCGCAACACCGGTATCGAGGCGACCCGCGGCGACTGGATCGCCCTGCTCGATTCCGACGACGAGTGGAAGCCGCAGAAGCTCGAAAGGCAGATGGCGGCCCTCGCGGAAAGCGGGCTGGCGGTCTGCCACACCGACGAGGTCTGGATCCGCGACGGCGTGCGCGTGAACCCGCACAAGCACCACGCCAAGCAGGGGGGCCGCATCTTCCTGCACGCCCTGCCGCGGTGCATAATCTCCCCCTCCTCCATCCTCCTGCGGCGCCCGGTTTTCGACGCCATCGGCCTGTTCGACGAGTCGCTGCCGGCCTGCGAGGATTACGAGCTGTTTCTCAGGCTGACCTGCCGCTACGAGGTGCTCTACCTCGAACAGAAGCTCACCGTCAAGTACGGCGGCCACGCAGACCAGCTGTCGCGGGCCTACCCGGCCATGGACCGGTTTCGCGTCCAAGCCCTCGACCGGCTGCTGGCCGACGCGACCGCGCCGTTGACGGCCGAAGAGCGGGCCGCGGCTCGCGACACCCTGGTCCGCAAGGCCGCGATCGTTCGCGACGGCGCGGTCAAGCGCGGCAATACCGGCCTTCAGGAAGCGATGGCGGAATACCTGTCGCGCTGGGGGCAGCACCCGACCGGGACTGCCGCCCAGGATCCCGAGACCGTTCCATAACGGGGCGGTTCTTGGGCGACGGATCGCCAACAGACCGTGGGGACCGGGCGGATCTGTCCAAGGAGTTGAAGTTGCTGTATCGGTCGTGAACGGCCGGGTCGGTTCCCGGCAGCACCGTCCTTTCCGGACCGCCTCGCCAGGGATGGAGTGAGGAGGGTCGCAGCAGGAGTCGCGCCCCTGCGGTCCCCCCTGGGGAAGCTCCTTCGCATATGGGACCAGGGGACGCAGTCGCCAGATACGAAGTGGCAAGCAATCTTCCACCCCCGCGACGGGTCCGCGTGGCATCGCGGCTACCTGCCCTTGCGGGAATCCCTTTCCGAATGGCAGGCCGCATGTCCCGTAAACGGCTGATCGCCTCCCCGATGCGTCCGGACTGCCGCCGGCGAGCCGCCTGCGGCCCGAGGGGCGGAGGCGTTCGAGTTGGGCTGTACTTCCGGGAAAGGGGGCAAAGGCCGGCGAGGAATCCGGAAGAGGGATCCCTGGTCCAGGCCCCGGTCCCTTTTTCGATGGCTGGCCTGAACGCCCGGTATATAGTTGATCCGACTCCGATGCACCCCGCCCCTGCAGGGGATTTCCAGGCCGTTCGCAGGCGGCATCGAATACCTGAGCTACTGAGCCGGCAGCTCGAACAGGTTCTCGAAGTAGCGCCCGCAGTCGCACAACGTCACCGGAACGTTGCAGCGCCGCTCGATCTCGGCGATCAGCCGGCGGACCGGAGGGGTCAGGCCGGCCGCGGAGCGCGCGCCCTCGACGGCGCGGTCGAAATGGTCGCAGAAGGTCAGCGCTACCGCGGTCGGGCCGTTGAGCATGACCGCCTCCTCGAGGTGCTCCCACGAGATGCCGGAGGCCTTGCGCCGGCGCCTGCCGCTGGCGACGCCGTATTCGACGATCCCCCGTTCCTCCTCCGCGTCCTCCGGCAGCTGCAGCGGCAGTGGGCCGGCCCCGACCCGGCTCGGCAGCGCCTTGACCACGAGCACGACCTCGCCGATGTGCCGCCAGCTGAGACCGGCGTCGTCGGCAAGGGCTGCGGCGGTGCAGTTGTCGCTGGTGCAGAACGGGTAGTCGGGAGTCAGGGCGAGCGACAGGTGGGTGCCCTGGCTGCCCTCGATCACCACCGTCTCCCCGGCGGCGCAGGCGGTGTTCAGCTCGCGCGCCACGTCCGCGGTCAGCGGCCCCAGCTCCTCGAGGTCCCGGGCCTGCCGCGCCCTGCGCATGACGAACTCCGCCCGGGCTACCCCGGTGCCGCTGGCGACCGTGCCGATGCCGGTCAGGTGCGGGTCCGCGGCCTCGCGCTCGCGGTATTCCGGCAGGATGACGGGACAGCGGTAGTCGACGCGGACGCGGCCGGAGAGCTGGAAGGCGGCATCGTGTCCGGCGATCTCGGAAGTCAGCCGTTGCGGGTCGACGGCGACGCCGCTGCCGACGCGCAGCGCGGTGCCGGGATGGAGGAACCCGCAGGGCAGCTGGTGGGTGCGGATTTCGCGGCCGTCCTCGAAATGGACGCTGTGGCCGGCGTTGGTTCCGGTGCCGGCGCGGACGCAGTACGCGGCCCGGTGCTTCAGGGCCAGCCAGGCCGAGACCTTGCCCTTGCCCGAATCCCCCCAGAAGGCGTCGACGACGATGATTGCGCTCATTCCCCATACTCCTGAATTGGATCCTCCGTTGACTTCGTCGAGCGGCGCGCGCCGTTCGCAAACCAGGATACCGTTCCGGCGAGCATAATCAAAATTTATATATTTCATGAATACCATAATTTTTCAATATCGCGGAGGGCGTCATGGAGCTGCATCAACTGCAGGGTTTTTTCGAGGTGGCGCGCGAGGGGAGCTTCACCCGCGCCGCCGACAAGCTCTACCTGACGCAGCCGGCGATCAGCCTGCAGCTCAAGGGGCTCGAGGAGGAGCTGGGGGAGACGCTGTTCGAGCGCCGCCGCCGCAACGCCCGCCTGACCCCGGCGGGGGAGATCCTGTTCCGGCGTGCCAAGGCGGTGTTCGACGAGCTCGCCGCGGCCCGCGCCGAGATCGAGGGTCTGCGGCAGGTGTTGCGGGGGCGGCTGGTGATCGGCACGAGCGACACCAACTGCTCGTACGTGCTGCCTCCGGTGCTGCGGTGTTTCCGCGACAGCTATCCCGAGGTCGAGATCGACATACGCAACAAGATGTCGTCCGAGGTGGGGCGCATGGTGCTCGGGGACGAGGTCGACCTCGGGTTGGCGACCCTTCCGGTGCGCCATCGCAGCCTCGTAAACGAGGTCCTGTTCGCGCGCCGCGACGTCCTCATCTGCCGGCCCGACCACGAGTTGGCGGGGAAGCGCTCGGCGACCCTGAAAACAGTGGCGGCGCAGCCGCTGCTGGGGCTCGAGCAGGGGAGCACGACGCGCAAGCTGATGGACGAGATGTTCCTGCGCGCCGGCCTCGACGTCGAGGTGGCGATGAACCTCGGCAGCATCGAGGTGCTCAAGAGATTCGTCGAGATCGGGCTCGGGCTCGCCTTGGTGCCCGAGGTGGCGGTCGCCGCGGAGACCGCCGCGGGAAGGCTGGCCGCGGTTCCTGTGGCCGGGCTGCCGGCCCGCGACATCGGCCTCGTGGAGCACAAGGGCAGGCGGCGTTCGCCCGCGGCCGCGGCCTTCGTCGAGATGCTGCAGGCGCAGCTTTCGGGAAAGCAGCTGTGATGGCCGGGGAAGGCGGGAAGGGGATCCTTCGGGGAGCTGCTGGCACCGGCATCGGTAGCTTCCCCTGCGCTCCCACGGAAGTCTTCCGCCTGGGCCCCTCCCTCGCCACCGCCGGCGCCGAAACGGGGCGCTGAGAACCGTCAGTCTTGCCGGGTTACGGTCTCCGTAATCCTGTCGAGGGCGCCGGGAACGTCGGCGCCCAGGTGAAGGCGCAGCACCCGGCGTCCGGTGTCGATCAGGGCCTGGCGGTCGCCGCAGGCCTGCGCCGCCTTCAGCACCCCGAACGACATGGCCGATTCCGGGCTTCCGGTCCGGTCCGGTATGGCGGCTTCTTCGGGGTCGTCGCAGGTGAGCTGCAGGAACAGCCCGTGCCCGGCGTCCCCCTTGTGCAGCTGGCCCGTCGAGTGCAGGAAGCGCGGCCCGTACCCGGCGGTGACCGCCATCCCGGTGCGGTCCCGGATCGCCAGCCGCAGGCGCTCGAGGGCGGCATCGGTCGCTGCCTCCGGGGGGAGCCAGGCCTGCAGGCAGAAGTAGCTTCGCCGTTTCTCCGCGGTCGAGGCCGCGGCGAACAAGGCGGACAGCGCCGCGGGAAGACGGGAGGCTCCCGCCGCGGCCCCGTAGATCCGCAGGTCGCCGTCGACCATGGCGGATTCCTCGGGAGGCAGAGTGCGGTCGCGGCGGTAGGTTTCCGTCATCTCCCCGGCCAGCTTCTTGGCCGCCTCGACGTCCGGCTGGTCGTAGGGGTTGATCCCGAGCAGGTGGCCGGCGACGACGGTGGCGATCTCCCAGATGACGAACTGCCCGGCGATGCCGAAGGCATCGTCGATGTCCAGAGTGATCACCGGGTTGCCCGAGGTTTCGAGGGCCTCCAGCCTGCCGTCGAGGGCGGAGTCGCCGGCGAGCCGCAGGCGGACGAACAGCCTGTCCCCGGCGTACTGCTCCGGGCCGGAGAGGGCTTCGCCGTCGACAGGGAGGATCCCCTTGCCCTCCTTGCCGGTGCTCTCGGCGAGCAGCTGTTCGATCCAGGTTCCAAGGGGCGCCATGGCGGGAGAGGCGGCCAGGGTCAGCTTGTCGCGCCCGGCGAGAGCCCCGCAGGCGATGGCGGCTCCGAGGAAAATGCCGGGGTTGTCCTCTGTGGAACGACACTGATCGACCGCTTCCCGTGCCCGGTCCAACAGGCGCTCGATGTCGATGCCGGCGAGACGGGCAGGCACCAGCCCGAAGAAGGAAAGCGCCGAATAGCGGCCGCCGATGTCGGGGTCGTTGAGGAAGAGGTGACGAAAGCCGAGACCGCGGGCCAGCTCCTCAAGGCCGCTGCCGGGATCGGTGATGGCGATGAAATGGTCTCCGGGTCTCCCCGGTCCGGGGGCATTGCAGAGAAGGTTGTAGAAGTAGTTGAGGAAGGAGATGGTCTCGACCGTGCCGCCGGACTTGGTGGCGGCGATGAAGAGGGTTCGCGACGGGTCGAGCCGGCGAGCCTGCGCGAGCACCGCGGCCGGGTCCGTGCTGTCGAGCACGGCGAGGTCGAGATGCCCGCGGGCGAAGCCGAAGATTCTGCGCATGACTTCAGGCGCCAGGCTCGATCCCCCCATTCCGAGGAGAAGGGCGTGGGTGTAGCCTGCGGCGCAGACGGCCTCCACCACCGGGTCGATTTCGCAGATCTTCGGCACCATGGCTTCAGGGCTGTCCATCCAGCCCATGCGGTTGGCGATCCCGGCCGGATCGGGTGACCAGAGGGTGTGGTCCTTGTTCCACATCCGTTCGACAACGGAATCCTCTCGCATGCGGACCAGGGCCGCCCGCACAGGCTCGGAAAGCCCGGCGAGGTGAGAACTCGAAATGCCGTTCAACTATACAAGCTCCGGAAGCAGGTGGTGGCGAATGCATTGAAAAAGGTAGGCCGAGACCTTCGCCGTCTCCACTTCCTCAACTGCCGAACGGGTCTCCTTTACCGCGTTGACAAACCTCCGAGGGGATAAGTGGGGGATGGAGGCAGACAAGGCATTCCGGTTTCAATTTCCCGACGGTTTCTTGACTGGAAAAGATGGGCGGAATAAATTCGGATCTTTAACCCTTCGCAGGGGGTTTTTCGTTCAATCGGCCCGGCCCTCCTTTTTGCCGCCTGTGAACGATTCGGGAGCTGAATGCACGGGACTTCGCTAAAAAAAACAGCCTCTCAAATTTTAAGAGTCAGTTGAAATGAAGAGACAGGCAGGAAACGGGTGCAGGGAAAGGCCTGTATATCTTCACCTGAAACCGGATCAATCAACTCAACCTGAAGGAGAAACCACAAAATGAGCACTCTGCACGACGACTGGAACCGCGACTTCGATGTGTACGACCGCATCAGGGAGCTGGGAATCGATCTCGGCTCCAAAGCCGAGGTGGTTTCCGACCCGAAGGGCCGGAGGATCGCAAGTGTGTCGTTCACTCCTTCCGGCCTGGTTTTCACTTCGGGAACCGGGGGCGGGCAGGGAGCAATGGCCGACGATGACGCCGATATCGAGCGCGGCTACGAGGCCGGCCGGGAGGCGGGGATCAGCCATCTGACGAGCCTGCACTGGGCCCTGGATCCCGAGGGCACGCTGAACGACGTCTGGTACTGCGTCAAGTGCATCGGCATGGTCAACTCACCGGGCGGGGGAGTGTTCACCAAGTCGCCGGGGGTAGTCGACGGCTACTCCACCCTGTTTCACGACGTCTTCGGCGGACCGCTTTCAAGCTCGGCTACGGACGGGCTGGATTCGTCGCTGTCGGGCTGGCACACGCGCAGCGCCGTCGCCGGCTTCGACCTGCCTGGCGGGATTACCATCGAGCCGGAGATGATCCTGCAAATCGACCCGGAGCTTGCGACCCGCATCATCAGGGAACGCGGGCCGCACGTCTGAGCAGGAGAAGATGAACCTCGAAGTTTATTCCGAAGGCGAGGATTTCTACTCGCGGGGACCCGGCACCGCTCCGCCGCTGCGCTGGAGGCAGGAGGAGGGGCACTGGGTTTGCACGCGCCGGGATATCCCGGGAAGTGCCGCCCAGGTCGAACTTGCGGGTCTTCCGATCGAGCTGCAGGAGGAGATGCTGGCTTACGCGGCGCGGTCGGCTACCGCGGGGCTGCAGTACCGCACCCCTATGAATTGAACTGCGTTCCCCGGGTTCCTTGACAGTATTTCAGGGCCCCTGTAGGCTAGCTGACCAGATACAGCCGCTTTAGCTCAGTTGGTAGAGCACCTGATTTGTAATCAGGCGGTCCCCGGTTCGAGTCCGGGAGGCGGCTCCAGATAAGGGTCCGGTCGCGACATGCGACCGGACCCTTTTTCTTGCAAGCCGTTGAGGGCGGCGGCGGTATGAAGTTCCTCAGGGCCCTGCAAGAAACTTATGGGGAGCAACCCGATTTCCGAACCGTTCCACTAAAGTTGCCTTGGGGTCGAAGGCTCCCGGTGAAGTATAAGAAAGTGAAGTATCCGTCCCCGCCTGACCGCTCCTTTCTCCCGGAAGAAAAGGGCACCGAATCGGAGACCATGCTGCCGACTGGAAGGTTTCACCGCCCTGGCCGCAGCAGGCAGTCGTCGTTCAGCGGATCGATCGGCCTGAAGTCGCGGTGGGCGATCCACTCCGGTCGTTTGAACCGGCGGATGTGGTTGTCGACGCGGCACAGGCTGAGATAGACGATCACCCGCCCCCAGGGGCTTATGTTCGCAGGCGAGGCGTGCACGATGTTCGAGTGGAACATCAGGACGGCGCCCGCCTTCCCTTTGGGCGCCTCGATCCCCCCTTCGTCAGCCAGCCGGGCAACCGTTTGCTGGTCGAGGGTCCAAAGCGGATACGAGGTCGTCAGGGTATCGTGGCCCGCCTCGATCACTCCCTGCCTGTGGCTGCGCGGAATGATGTACAGGGGGCCGTTGAATTCGCTCACCTCGTCGAGGAAGACGGCTATGTTCATCGCCCTCGGTTCCGGCATCTGGTCGTCCCGCGCCCAGGTTCCGTAGTCCTGGTGCCACTGCCAGACATCGCCGCTGAAGGCCGCCTTGCCGTTGATTTTGTACTGGTGCATGTACACTGGTCCGTCGAGGAGTTGCATTACCGGCCCGATCAGGCGCGGATGGCGTCCCAGGCGGGCGAAGACCTCGTTGTAGGTATGGGCGGCGAACGCCGTGCGCACTGCCTCGCCATCCTTCTCGCGCCAGACCTCCTCCCGGTTCATGGCGAAGATCACCGGCAGTTCCGCTTTCAGAACCCCGACCTCTTCGGGGGTAAAGAGATCGGGAAGGAACACCCAGCCTTCGGTTGCGAACTGACGCAGCTGGTCTTCTTTCAATCTCATCGAAAAGTGAACCTCCTTTTTTCGAGCCGGATCGGCTCGGGGGAACCCTCGACAACCTTGAGGAACTGGTTCGCTTCTACTTTCGAGAAGCTCTGCCGGGTGCCCGCAGGCCAGGCGATCTCCAGGCGTTCGACCACTTCCGCCGATCCCAGCCCGATCTCCTGCTGCAGGCTGGAGGAGCCGAAGCTCCCACCTGTTCCCACGGTGAGGTAGATGCGCCGCGGCTCCCCGTGCTCGCGGACGTGCGCGGTTATGACCGCGCCGATGCCGTCGCGATTGGAGTGCACCCCTTCGAGTTGCAAGGCGAGCCAGCTGTTTCCGTGTCCGGGATTCTCGAACAGGACGTCCTGGTACACGTCCCCCGAGTAAGCCCCGCCGATCACCTGGTAGATGTCCTGGTCTCCGTCGTTGTCGATATCGCCGAAGGAAACGGCGTGGCCTTTCTGCAGATGGCCGAAACCGCCCGACGAGGTGACGTCCTCAAAGAAAGCGCCCCCGGCGTTGCGGAACATGCGGTTCGGCAGCAGGGCGCGCATCTGCGGGTGACCGGTCCCGATGTAGCAATCGAGGAATCCATCGTTGTCGAGGTCGCCGAAGTTGGCCCCCATGGCGGCGATGGTGCGGTGCATCCCCGCCGCCTCGGTAACGTCGGTGAAGGTCCTGTCTCCCTCGTTGTGATAGAGTCGCGGACGATCGATGACACTCGGATTGTCGAAATAGAGGTCGACGATGTCCGCGGCGCTCTCGAACTCGAAAGCGCCGGCGAAGAGATCGAGCCAGCCGTCGTTGTCGTAGTCTCCCCAGGCGGCCGCGTGGGTGGGGTGGAATGAGAGCAGGCCGGAGGCCCGGGTCACGTCGGTGAAGAAACCGTGGGAATCGTTCTGCAGGAGGCTGTTGGGGTGGAGGCCGTGTTCGTCCAGCCACGCCCCGCGCAGCACGAGGACATCGCGGTCCCCGTCGTTGTCGAAGTCGGCGTGGGTGAGGTTGAGCCCGCCCACCTGTCCGACCAGGCCGGCTCGCTCGGTGTGCTCGGAAAAGCTGCCGTCTCCATTGCTGCGGAAATAGCGCAACGGGTCGCGGAGTCCCCAGGACGAGGCCATGACGTCGAGAAAACCGTCCCCGTTGAAGTCCTCCATGATGCTGCCCCCGGATAGGCCGGTGGCGGTCAGGCCACTGTGCGGTGCGACGTCGCGGAACCTGCCGACGACGCCGTCGGAGGCGAAGGTCTCCGGAGGAATCAGCCAGGCGGCAGGCACTCCTTGCGGGTGCTCCCCGAGGGTCATGTGGGCAAGGTTGATGAGCCAGAAGGCACCGAGATCGTCCGGGTGCTCGGCGAGGAGACTGCCGTAGTGGGAGATTGCGGTGCGTGAACCCCGGGGCCTCACGTGCACTCCCGCGGCGGAAACCGGAAGAATGCAGGAGGCGGAGGTGTGCGCGAGAAGGCAGTTCTGCTGCTCCCCGAGTCTCAGGTACGATACTCCCAGCATGTCGAGGAGGATCCGGCGTGACAGCTTTCGCGACCTGGCGTCGCGCACCCTCCCGGCGGGTTCACGGAGCTGCTCGAGCTCGGCGATTGCCTCTTCGGTGAGACCGGCGCGAAGCAACTCCGCACCCAGAGCCAGGCGAACGGCGATCTCCGCTTCGAGCCCGGTCCCGGCGGTCAGCGTGTCGGCAAGCTGCTGCCGCAGCCGTAGCGCCCGCTCGGCGTTCAGGTACTCGTTCCCGGCCGGGTCGGCCGCGGACGCGATATGTTCCAGCAGGGACGCCATTTCATGGTTGGATGCCTGCAGAGGCCGGCATGGCGCCGGGTCGGTCGCCCAAAGCAACATCGCCAGAGCGGGAAACAGGCCCCGGAAGATGTCGATTACAGGGGAGGCGAGGGGAGGCGGAACAGGTTTCAAATCGGTTGATCGCCAGACGCCCATAGGGTATGTTGATGCCCGCTCTTCGTAAATCAAGGCTCCCCCCAAACCCGTGGCAACGAAAGTTCGCCCCCACCTGTTGGCCGCCGGAACGGCGGCGGAGTGACAGCCGTTCCAGGGCACGGGATTCAGCTGCCGGGCATCCGCAAATGAACACCCGCGCGACCTACGATCTGCACCTTCACAGCTACTGGAGCCACGACGCCTCCGCGGCTCCGGAGAGCCACCTCCGCCAGGCCCGAAAGCTCGGGGTTCGCTGGATGGCCCTCACCGAGCATTACCACCTCGATTCGCTCGCGGAACTACTCGAAGCCGCGGCCGGCTACCCGGAAGTGACCCCGATCCCCGCGGCGGAGCTGACCGTCGAGACCTCGATCGGGGAGGTCGATCTTCTTTGCTACGGCTTCCCGCTTTCGCAACCACCGGAGCTGCGGGAACTGCTGCACACCTACAGGGAATGGCGGACCGAGATGGGCCGGGCCCTCGTCAGGGGCCTGCGCGAGCAGGGTTGCGACATCGACGAGAACGGTCTCATGGACATCGCCAGGACCTACCGACCCGGCGACATCGTCGACCGGCACGGGCTCACCCAGGTAAAGGGGGATGCGCTGCGCCGATACCTGCTGGAAACCGGCAAGATCGGTGGCGATGACGAGTTCGCCGGGTTCCGGGCCAGGGCAAAGCAGTTGGGGGAGGCGCCCCCGTATCCCCCGGTGGCCGAGGTGGTTCCCGCGGTCAGGGGACTGGGAGCGGTGGTGTCGATCGCCCATCCCCACGACAGCTTCGACCAGGGGGACCGCACCCGCATCGACGCCCTGCGGGAGGAGATCGGCTTCGACGGCATCGAGTGCGCCCATCCCATGGTCCCGCCGGAATTCACACCGTTCTACCGGGCCTACTGCGTCGAGCACGGCCTGGTGTCGACCGGCGGCTCCGATTCCCACACCGAGGCCGATATCGAGGCCGGGTTCGCCGGCCACATGGGAGCGGACGAGTGGATGGAGGAGCTGCTCGAGCGCCTGCCCGCCCCGAAGTGAGGGAGCCGTCCCGAGGCCTCGGGCCCGGGAGCGGCGTATCATCCCGCGGCATGGGGGCAGCCGGCCTCCTGTTCGCCGCGGCCCTCTGCCTTTCGCTCGCCGCGGCCGCGGCCGCCGACCAGGCCGCCCGGCTCACCGCCGACATTGAATTCCTGACCTCGAACGGCTCGCGCGCCGTCGGTTATCCGGGCGCCGCCGCGGCTGCCGGCCTGATCGAAGACCGCTTCCGCGATCTCGGGCTGACCGACGTGCGCCGACAGGAGTACCCGGTCGGCATGCCGGTGGACCGCGGCGCCTCCCTCGCGGTCGAAGAGACCGGCCTGTCGATTCCCCTCCTGTGCATGTGGCCCAACCTCGTGCGCACCCCCACCCTTCCCCCCGCAGGCCTGCGCCTGCCGCTGGTGTACGCCGGCAGCGGCGAGTGGGCGGAGCTGAACGGGCGCGAGCTCGAGGGCCGCGCCGTTCTCATGGAGTTCAACAGCGGCCTCAACTGGCTGCGGCCGGCCTCCCTCGGGGCCGCGGCCGTTCTCTTCATCGAGCCGGGGGAGACGACGGTCCGCCAGGCCCAGCGCAAGTACGCGGTCGCACCCCTCGATGTTCCGCGCTTCTGGATCGACGACCGCTCCGGGCAGCGGCTGCGCCGGCGCCTCGATGAAGGAGGGGAGTTGGAGGTAACCCTGCGCGGGCGCATGGACTGGGAGATGCGTCCGGCGTGGAACCTGACCGCGGTCCTGGAGGGCGCCGACCCCAAGCTTTCCGAAGAGACGGTGGTGCTGCAGGCATACTACGACGCCGCCTCGGTGGTCCCGGCGCTGGCCCCGGGTGGGACCGCGGCCTGTGGGATCGCCGCCCTGCTCGAAACCGCGCGCCATCTCGTCGAGCACCGTCCTGCGCACAGCGTCCTCTTTCTCGCCACCTCCGCCCATTACCAGGCGCAGCAGGGGATCATCGACTTCGTCAACCGGCGCGCGCGCACTCACGGAGTACTCCGCCCGCTACGGGGAGCCGCTCGACATCGGCCTTTTCGTCGGATTCGACCTCTCCGGGGGCAGCGACCAGCTGGGGGTATGGAACAACCTGGCCGGCGACGAGCTGCGGCGCTTCTTCCTCCCGTACTCCCGCATCTTCATGGCCCGCGGCGAAGCGGCCGCAGGGGAGCTGGGCAGAGCTGACGAGCGCGCTCTCGTCAACGGCGTCAGTCCGGTGCGCGGCAGGAGCTGGGAATCCCTCGCACCTGGGGGAATCAACCCGGACGCCGCATGGGCCCACGCCGCGGGAGTGCCTGCCCTCACCCTGGCCACGGTCAACGACAGCCGGCAGTCGGAGGCCACCCCCCTCGACCGCGGCGTCGATACCGGCAACCTCGACCGCCAGGTGGCGCTGCTGAAGCGGATGCTCGTCGGGATCCTCAACGACCCGGAGCTGTCGTCCGGACGCGCCGCCCTGGCCGGAGTCGTCAAGGACCGGATGGGGATCTCATCGTCCAGGCGCGGCAGTATCCCCGGCGCAGTCAGACTCCGGACCGCCCCGTGCCCGGTGCACTGGTGGTAGTCAACACCTACGACAAGCAGGAGACCGGGGTGCACGGGCAGCGCGTGGCAATCGCCGACGGAGACGGCAACGCCGTCTTCAGGGGGATTCCCTCCACGGTGGAGAAGCTCGCCGCCTTCGAGCTCGACCCGCGGTCCGGGGCGATCCACGCGGCGCCCGACCTCGCCAAGCGCGCCTCCCAGCACCACGGGAAACCGCTGCCCAACGGCTATCTCGGGGCCGCAGCGACCCGGTCGATCAACATCCGCACGATCGTGCTGTTCAAGACCCGGGGCCGTGAGATCTACTCCCTCATAAGTCCGCGGTCGCTGCTGGGGTACGGCGGCCCGACCGTTATGGACCAGGGCGGCGCCGAGCCGCGGCAGTTCGGGTTCCTGCTCAGCAAGTACCCGGAAGAACCAGCCGGAGTCCTGTTCGGGCCGGCCCTGGGGGGCGAGGAGAACCGCCTGCGGTTCCTGTTCGGCGGGCTGCTGGATCAGCGCCTGATGCTGCTCAACAGCCAGGGGCACGGCAGCGAGGAGGAGGCCCGCGGCATCGGCTACTCCCTGGGCGAGGAACCCCTGACCCGGCTGACGGAGAAAGCGGCTCGCGACATGTGGGAGCTCGACGAGCAGCGGCTCGTGCAGCTCCGCGAACACTCGATCGGCAGCCGCAGTCTCGAGCGCCTTCACCAGGGCGCCGGGGAGCTGCTGGACGAGGCCGCCGAGGCTGCCGCGGAGTTGCGTTGGGACCGCTACGTCGCCCGGGCGCGGGAGGCCCTGGGCCTCGAGGCGCGCGTCTATCCCCAGATCCTCAAGACCCTCAACGACGTGATCAAGGGAATGGTCTTCTTCCTGGCGCTGGTCGTTCCCGCCGCCTTCTTCGGCGAGCGTCTGTTCTTCGCCGCCGCGGATATCCGCCGCCAGCTTCTCGGCCTGGCGACGCTGGTGCTGCTGATCTGGATGATCATCTCCCAGGTGCATCCTGCCTTCGACCTCGCCCATCCGCTGGTGATCGTGCTGGCGTTTACGATCATGGCCATGGCGATCCTGGTGATGTGGATGGTAAGCGCCCGCTTCAACAAGACCGCGGCGGAATACCGGTCCCGGGTGGCGCAGGTGCACAGGGCGGACGTATCGCGGTTCGGGGCGGCGTACGTCGCCTTCATGCTCGGCATTTCGAACATGAGGCGCCGCAAGCTGCGCACGGCGATGACGCTGATCACCCTGACGCTGCTGACCTTCTCGGTGCTGTCGTTCACCTCGTTCGAGGATCGTATCCGCTTCGTGGGGTTGCCGGCTCCCTTCGAAGGGGAGCGCGAGGGCCTGCTGATCCGCGACCGCAACTGGGGGATGCTGAGCTACCCCGCCTGGGACTACGCCCGGTCCCACTTCGGCGCCGCCGCGGTCCTGGTGCCGCGCTACTGGCATTCCGGCAACAAGGGGAGCGTCAACTACGTCGAGGTGCGCCGCGGGAAGAAGATTGCCCGCGCCCTCGGGATGATCGGGCTCGCCCCCGGCGAGCGCCTGGTGACCGGCGTCGACCGCGGCCTCGTCGCCGGCAGCTTCTTCGAGGAGGGGGACGAGGCGACCTGCCTGCTGCCGGACGAAATGGCGGAGGCACTCGGCATCTCCGCCGCGGACGTCGGCTCGGTCCGCGTCAGCGTGTTCGGCCGCGACCTCGTGGTGCGCGGGATTTTTTCCGCCGCGGCTCTCGACGACGTGCGCGACCTCGACGGCGGCAGCCTGACCCCGATCGACACCCGCGTAGCCGCCTTCGATCCCCTCGACGAACTGCTGGAGGAGGGGATGGAGGGGGAAGAGGAGGCGGTCGTGGAGATGACCGCGGCCCTGCACCTGCCGGCCGCCAACGTCCTCATCACCCCGAACCGGACGCAGCAGGACTTCGGGGGGGCGCTGCACTCGGTGGCGGCGCGCTTCCGCGAAGATTCACGGCCGGTCGAGCTCATCGAGAAGTACCTGCTGCGCGTCGCCGCCTTCATGTACGCCGGAATCCCCGACGACGAAGGCGGCATCTCCGTGTACCGCTACAGCTCCGTCGGGTTGACCTCGGTCCAGGGGCTGGGAGCCCTGGCGATACCGGCGGTGATCGCGGCGATGATCGTCCTCAACGCCATGCTCGGCGCCGTGTACGAGCGCTTCCGCGAAATCGGCATCTACTCCTCGGTCGGCCTGGCTCCCATCCACATCTCCGTGCTCTTCCTCGCCGAGGCGACGGTGTACGCCATTCTCGGGGTGACCATGGGGTACCTCCTGGGACAGGGGCTCGGCAAGGTGCTGATCGCCCTCGACATGCTCTCGGGCATCACCCTCAACTACTCCTCTCTATCCGCCGTGGTCGCCGCCCTCTCGGTGATGGCGATCGTGCTGCTGTCGACGCTCTATCCGGCGCGGGTGGCGGCCAGGGTGGCCGTTCCCGAAGCGGCCCGGCGCTGGCGCCCCCCGGACCCGGACGGGGATCGGTGGGACTTGCCGTTTCCCTTCAACGTCAGCGAGTCCGAGGCCGCGGCAACCTGCGGCTTCCTGCACTCCTTCTTCGCCGCCCACGGCGGGGCAGTCGGGGGCAGGATGTACACCGAGGGAATCGTCCTGCAGCGGCGGCAGACCCCGGCCGGGGCGTCGTACCGCATCGACTTCCGCATGTGGCTGGCGCCGTACGACCTCGGAGTCAGCGAGGAGGTGGGCATCGAGCTGGCCCCAGCGGAGGGCGCACCGGGGATGTACGGGATCGCCATCGAGATCGAGCGCCTCAGCGGCGAGCAGCTGAACTGGCGCCGCCTCAACGGTCCGTTCTTCAACGTGCTGCGCCGGCAGCTGTTGATCTGGAACACCCTGCCCGCCGCAACCCGCGGCGGGCACCGTCGCACCGCTGAGCGGCTGCTGGAAGCCGCGGCCGGGATGCCGGAGGATCCGGCCTCTGCGGAACCGGCCCTCCCCGCCGCAACCACGGGGGAACGGATCGGGGGAAGCAGCGGCGAACAGCCCCGGTCGCCCTTCTCGTGGCGGGCCGTCGCCATCGGCGCCGCCGGCGCCATGGCGGTCGGGGTGGGGGCTCCCTACTGCGTCTTCATGCTCAAAGGGTCCAGCATGGCGATCAACAGCACGGTTCCGATCGCCATCTTCTACTTCTTCATCGTCGTCGTCATCGCCAACGTGATCCTGGGTCTGGTGGCGAGGAGGTGGGAGCTCCGCAAGGCGGACCTGATCCTGATCTACGTCATGCTGACCATGGCCGCGGCGGTACCCAACCAGGCCTTCGTCGGCTACGTCATCCCCTGTATCGCCGGGTTCTTCTATTTACGCCACCCCGGAAAACAAATGGTTGGACATGTACCTGGCGGACGTCCCGAAGTGGATGGTCCTCGACGTCGAGGCCGCGGAGCTGTTGCACGAGGGCCTTCCCCCGGGGACGCAGGTTCCCTGGCAGGGATGGGCCGAGCCGTTGACCTGGTGGTACCTCTTCTTCCTCGCCCTGAGCCTGATGATGATCTGCCTCAACGTGATCCTCCACCGCCAGTGGTCGGTTCACGAGCGGCTCGAGTACCCGATGGTGCAGGTGCCGCTGCACATGATAGAGCGCTCGCAGGGGGCCTTCGCACCGCTCGGTCCCTTCTTCAGGAACCGCTGGGCCTGGATCGGATTTCTCGTGCCGTTCCTGCTGCTCGGCCTGCGCGGGCTGAATCACTACCACCCGGCGGTTCCCGTCTTCAGTCCGGGCTTCGGCGTGCTGTCGCTGATGGACGGGGCCTTCATCCTCAGGTTCCACACCAACTACGCCTGGATCGGGATTTCCTACCTCGTCAATCTCGACGTGACCATGAGCATCTGGGTGTTCTGGATTCTCGGGGTGCTGCAGAAGGCGCTGTTCGGCAAGTTCGGAGTCGCCCCGACGGAGACCCTGAGCTTCTACTCCCTGCATTCCGCCGATTTCGCCCACCAGGCGACCGGGGCCTGCTGGGTCTTCGTCGCCTGGGGCCTGTGGGTCGCCAGGCGCCACCTGATGCAGGTGCTGTCCAACGCCTTCGGACGCCGGGCGGTCGACGACTCGGAAGAGCTGATCTCCTACCGCACCGCGGTCCTCGGGTTCGCAGCCAGCCTCCTGTTCCTCGGCGCCTGGCTCTGGCAGTCGGGGATCCCCCTGGTCGTGCTGCCGATGTTTCTCGTCTCGGCGCTGATCTTCTACATCCTGGTTACCCGCGTGGTGGCGACCGCGGGGGTGGCCACGGCGCGCTCGCCGATGATCTCGGCGTTCGTCGTCATCTCCGGCCTCGGCAGCGCCTTCATCGGCACCAAGGGCCTGGTGGCGCTTACCTTCACCTACCTGTGGCACTCGGAGATGCGCCTGTTTCCGATGGTGGTGTGCGCCCAGAACCTCAAGCTCGCCGAGACCGTCCGCGGCCCCAAGGGGAGACTGTTCTGGGCGATCTGCATCGCCCTGGTGGTCAGCCTGCTGGCGGCGACCTGGATCATACTGCACCTGTGTTACACGTACGGCGGCATCAATCTGCAAACCTTCTTCATGCAGAGTCAGTCGATTCGCCTGTTCAACGACATGGCGAGGCATATCCAGCACCCGGTCGGCCCGGATCTGCGTGGCTGGGGGTTCACCGGCCTCGGCGCCGCCATCGAAGCCGGCCTGATCTACGCGCAGCAGCGCTTCTTCTGGTGGCCGCTGTACCCGGTCGGCTTCGTGATCGCCAACGGATGGCTGACCGGCCAGATCTGGTTCGCCGTCTTTCTCGGCTGGCTGGCCAAGTTCGTCATCATGAGGAACGGCGGCATGCAGGTGTTTCTCGCGGCGCGTCCCCTCTTCATCGGGCTGATTCTGGGGGAGGCGACCGCGGCCGGAACCTGGCTGGTGATCGACTTTCTCGCCGGCAGCACCGGAAACCACCTCACCCAGATGTAGCCGCCGATGGCCGAGTACCTGACACGAAAGGGACGGGGAACCGCGGCACCGCTGGCCGCGGTCGGCCTGGTGTACCTGCTGACCCTGCTCTGCTTCGAGCGGGACGGCCTGTGGACCACGGACAACGCCGCCAAGTTCCTGCAGGTGCGGGCCCTGTTGCAGAGTGGCTTTGCGAGCTTCGCCATTCCGTGGCCCGGCAAAAGCATCGACCCGGAGTTCGTCTACAACCCCCTGCCGAATTACTTCTCGGCGGTGCGCGAAGGCGAGCTGTACTCGGTGTTCTCTCCCGTCTTCGCCATGGTGTCGGCGGCTCCGTACGCGCTCCTGGGTTACTGGGGGCTCTACCTGCTGCCGTTCGTCTCGGCGCTGCTGATGCTGAGGGCGGTAGGGGAGCTCTGCGCTCTCGCCGGCGGAGGCGCCAGGGCCCGGCAGGCCGCGGTGCTGATCGCAGGCCTCGCCACCCCGGTCTGGTTTTACGGCGTCGCTTTCTGGGAACACTGCGCCGCGGCCTGTCTCTGCCTGTGGGCAATGCTGTTCTTCGCACGCTTCGTCGATGCGGGCGCGACCCGGGATCTCGTCCGCGGCGCCGTTCTCGTCAGCCTCGCGGTCTATCTCAGGGAGGATCTCTACCTCCTGTGCGCGCTGCTGGCCCTGGGCGCGGTGGCGTCCCGGAGATCGAGGTGGCTGCAGACCGCGCTCCGGTGCGGGTGCACCATGGCGGTCTGCCTGTCGCCGCTCTGGATCTGGCAGTGGCAGGTCATGGGCAGCCCGCTGGGACAACACCTGTCGACCCACCTGTTCTCTTCGGAGGGAATCCTGGGGCACCTCCTCGACAGGCCGAAGGTGTTCTACAACCTGCTGGTCGCGGCGACCCCGGCGCCGATCATCTCGATTTTTCTCTCGGCGCCGTTCCTCTACGCCTGGCTGCGCCGACCGCGCTTCGGCGACTCCGGCTTCCGCACCGCCCTGCCCCTGTACGGCGCCGCGGCGGCGGTAAGCGCCCTGGTCTCCTACGGCGGCTACCTCCTCTCCGACAGCCTCCTGTCCTGCCTCCTGGCCTCTTCGAACAGCCTGTTCGCGGCAGCGCCCCTGGCGATCCTCGCCTTCCCGCGCTGCGGGGACGGACGTGTGCGCCTCTGGCTGGCGCGGCTGGTGACCGCCTACGCCGGGCTTTACGCTGTCGCCGCCCCCGCCCTCGGCTCCTCCGGCCTGCACTGGGGCAACCGCTTCCTGCTCATCCTCTACCCGGTCTGGTCGCTTTTGGCCGCGGTCAACCTCGAGCAGTGGCGGCGGCTGGAAGGCCGCGGCTGGCGATCCTGGAGGTCCTGGAGCCTCGCCGCGGTGGTCGCCGTCAGCGTCGGGGCGCAGCTGTTCTCGGTCGAGCTGCTGCGCCGCAAGAAGGAGTTCTCCCACCGGCTCAACGACTTCGTCGCCGCGAGCCCCGAGCAGGTGGTACTGACGAGCGAGCGCTGGGGCGGGCACGAGCTCTACCGCGTCTTCTCCGACAAACCGGTCTTCTACGTCGAGTTTCCCCACGCCATGGACCCGCTGCGGAAGAAGCTGAGGCAGGCAGGGTACGAGAGCTTCCTGTTCCTGACGCGCCGGCAAGGTGTCGTCGGGCCGGAGCCCCCGGTCGAAATCGGGGACGGCGGTTTGAACTGGTACGGGATGAGGGCATTTTCAGGCAGCACGTCGGCGCGGCCGCGATAGCCGGAACCGAACCGGCTGCTGCCCACCCCATAACATGAAGCCGGGAGGAAATCACGTGACCGAACGCAGATTCACCCGCACCAGCGACCGCGACCTCGTCAGGGTCGGCGTCATCACCGGAAACGGCGGCCACACCCTCAACATCTGGGGCGAGAAGATGAACCCCACCGCGGATTTCATCCGTACCACCGGGATGATCCTGACCCACGTCTGGAGCGTGCGCCCGCAGTTCGCCGCGCAGGTGGCCGGCAAGTTCCGGGAGACCGTCGCCGTCGAGGATCCGCGCGACATGATCGGGCAGGTCGACGGGGTCATCGTCGACGACATCACCGCCATCTCCCTCTACCCGGTGCTGGCGCGGCCGTTTCTCGAAGCCGGGATACCGACCTTCGTCAACCGCCCCTTCGCCACCTCCCTGGCCAAGGGCCGCGAGATGATCGCCTGCGCCGAAAAGCACGGCGCCGCCCTGTACACGATGTCGTCCTGGGAGGCATCGGAGAGCATCGGCGACCTGCGGCTCAAGCTGGCCAACATGGGAACGATCAAGGGGTACGTCGCCCACAATTCCGCCAGCGACTACTACTCCCACGGCCTGCACGGGGTCTGGTACATCCACGCCGCCCTCAGGGAGGAGATCGCAAAGGGCCGGGTGAGGCTGGCCGCGGCGGCGTATCACACGCAGGACTGGCGCACCCCGGGAGGCGTGATCGTCTTCGAGCACGAGGGCCCGGAAGGCCCCTTCCACGGGGCCCTGCACCAGGTCTCGGGAGCGGACGGGGCCGGGTACATGCGCGTCTTGGGCCCGGCGGAGTTCGGCGACGCCGAGGGCCGCGTCCCGGCGAGCGCCCAGCATTTCCAGTACAACACCTGGAACTCGGCGCAGCTCGTCCTCCAGGAGATGTTCGAGACCGGTAAATCGCCGGAAACCGGGGAGGCGACGATGGAGAAGCTGCGCATGTTCCTGCTGCCCTTCTACTCCGTCCTCGAGAAGGGGGGGGAAATGGCCCGGCTGGAGGAGATCGAGAACTGGGAGCTGCCGCGGCCGTCGGAGCCGCTGATGAGGGACGGCCACCCGACCGACAGCGCCTTCCAGGTCCTCTACGGCGACGACGAGATCGAGGCGGTCGCCCGCCGGCTCGGAGCGGCTTGAGGACTCCATTTCGGGAGCGGCCTCTTGCCCTGGTCCCCGAACCCCGGTCGCAGCGGCCGCGCGTTCTGTCAGCCGCGGCGGCAAATGCCCCGACGGGTCAAACCGATCCAGGCGGACCTCATGGAATGAGCCGATGCCGCTGACGCCGACGGAAGAGCACCGCCGTGCCGCCGCCCGCCGCCGGCGCATCGTCGTCAACTTCGACGTCACCTTCGCGATCAACGTGTACCACCGAAAAAGCGACGGCGCCGTCGACCTGCCGGGGCTGGTCGATCACCTGTTCGAGTTCGCCGACGCCGAGGGCTCGCAGATCGACAGCATCTGGTGGAACTGGGGAGAGGGGAACCAGGCCCCGTATCCCAGCGGTCGGCTGCCGCTCTACGACCACCTGTTGTACCGCGGCTGGGCGGAGGAAGGAACCGACATCGTCGGGCTCGTCCTCCAAGAGACGCGCCGCCGCGGCCTCGAGGCCTTCTTCTCGCACCGCATGAACGGCTCCGACAACGACCTCGGGCCGTTCGCCGTCATCCCCGCCAAGGCAGCGCACCCGGAGTGGACGTTCCGCACCCCCTGGTGCACCCACGAGCACAACCGCTACTGGGACTTTTCCCACCCCGAAGTGAGGGAGCACGTCCTGGAGAACCTGCGGGAGGTCGCCGAGCGCTGGCCGTTCGACGGCATCGAGCTCGACTACGCGCGCTCAGGGGTCTGTTTCCCCGCGGGGACCGCATGGCTGCGGCGCGACTGCATGACCGGTTTCGTGCGCGAAATGCGGGAAATGCTGCTGCGGATCGGCAAGGGGCGCGGGCGGCCGATGCTGCTGGCGGCGCGGGTCCCGGAAAACCTCGCCGGCTGCCGTTTCGACGGCCTCGACGTCGAGACCTGGGCGCGGGAGGAGCTGGTCGACCTGCTGGTTCCCGGGGTGCGCTCGCTCGAGGTCGACCTCGTCGACTTCCGAAGGATCTGCAGGGGCACGCAGATCCGGCTCTACCCGAGCATCGACGACCACCACGCCTCGGACGGGTACCAGAACCCCGGCATCGAGCTGTTTCGCGGGCTCGCCTCCACCTGGCGGCGGGACGGCGCCGACGGCCTGCACACCTTCAACTTCAACTTCGGCGCCGATGCGCCCTACGCCGGCCAGGACTGGCGGAGCCACCTGCAGGCGTACAGGGAACTGGGCAGCCCGGATACCATCCGGGGCAGGGACAAGCTGTTCGTCGTCCAGCGCCGCGGCGGCGGCCACGGCCCCTCGGTGATCCCCAACCCCGAGGACTGGTCCACCCCTCGCTACTGCTATGCCAACACCAACATGCTGGCGCCGCTGCCGGCCGACCTCGACAACAGCGGCAAAACCGACACCTTGCTGCCCTTGCGCGTCGGGGACGACGTTGCCACGGAAGGGAAGGCTGTCCTGTCGCTGCGCCTGCTGCTCTCCGATCCCAACGCCGCGGCGCTCCCCGAGAGCGAACGCCTCCCGGCCGTAGAGGTCGCGACCATCGGGCATGCCGGCGGCCTGATGAACGAACCGCCCGCGACCGGCATAGCAGAAAGGGTCGAGGTGTGCCTGAACAACTGCCTGCTCGCCCGTTGCGAGGCAGTGGCTGGCTGGCTGGTCTTCCCGGTCGATCCGCTGGCGGCAGCGGTCGGGGAGAACCTGGTCGGCGTCCGCCTCGTGGGAGGGGAGGAGGCCGCGGAGCCGGTGCGGGTCGAGAAGCTCGAGCTCCTGGTGCGTTACTATGTCTCTCAAGCATGATGTTTGAGACACATAATGCAGGAGCGGTGCCCTGGGACTTGGTACCGGAGTGGGCCACTGCCTCAGCCCATGCCCGTGGAAAGAAGGAGATTCTGAGTGCCTGGTTAAAGCAGGGTGGTGGACCTGGTTCGGCCCGGGGAAATTCGTGCGTCGATCGGAAGGCACGCCGGCGGTGCTGACTGAGGTGGAGCTAATACCAATGCGGATCTTCTGACGGATGGCTCGCTATGAAGGTTAGCGGCGCCTGCCTGCGTCGGAACAAAGGCCGCCCACAGTCAGGCGCTATGCAGGGATCAGGTCTTGCTGCTGCCTACCTGGATTCGATCTCGTCGATAATCGGTATCGCCTTTTCCGCAATTTCAATGAACCAGTCTACAAAATACTTGGTGATTTCCCCGTCGAAATCTTTTTCCTGGCATTCTTTATGCAATTCCGGGACAAGTGGATCCCAATTTCTTTTTTCCTCTTCCACCCGAACCGACCATAGCCACCAATCAGTAGATTTGCCAGAGCGGAGCTTGTCCGTAAGCCTTTCATCAAGACGCCGCCTTTGGCTTTGGACTAGCTACGCCAAGGATCCAGTCATTCGGGCCTTTCTTTTGATTTTGAAGGCAAATATTGGTGGGCCAGTCATCTCCTCCTTTGTAACGAGCCCAACAATCTCGATACAGGCTGACCCAATTTGCATAATTGTACTCACCGTTATATTCGCCTTTTACCTTCATGTCGCCGACAAAAACCTTCAGACTGGACTTTTGCAAAAAGCCCAATTCCAGGATGACCGGTCAAGAATTCAGGCATCCCCAAGCTGGCCGGTTTTTTTGGTATTTTTGGTAGAACGAAGGCATCCCCCGCCTTGGTCTCCCCTGGCGATGCGATGAGAGAGGTCGTCGATGCCAGGCATTATTGCTTTTCCCACCGTGGTCGAGGAGGCGCTGGAGGAGTTTGGCGGGCTGTTTGCCAATGCCCCGGAGCGCCGGCATTTCGGCGAATACCTGACCGGGCTTGTGGTGACGGAGCGCAAAAACGTATCGGCGATCAACGCCGAGTTTGCCGACACCACGGATCAATCCTGCCTGAATCGCTGGATTACGCAGGTGTCCTGGGATGAAAAGCTGCTCAACGAACATCGCTTGGACTGGTTGCAGGACTCCCCCTCGACGCGCTATTCGGCGCGCTATTCGGCGCGCGGGGTGATCGCCATCGACAACACCCTGGTCGGCCACAGCGGAGACAAGATCGAGGACGTGGGGTGGTTCTGGGATCACTCCGACAAGCGCCATATGATTGCGCACGACTACGTCATCGCCAACTACGTGTGCACGTCGGGGAAATACTATCCGTTGGAATTCCGGCGCTTTCGCAAGCGCCAGGAGGACGACACGGACACGTCCTTCAAGAGCCATACCGAGCTGTTCAAAGAGCTGGTGGACTGGGTTGTTTTCCGACAGATCCCGGGCGATTTCGCCTTTGACTGCTACTTCAGCAGTGTCGAGAGTCTCGATCACATCCATACTCATGAGCGCGGCTACGTAAGCGCCCTGAAGAGCAACCGCAAGGTCGAGTTTCAGGGCCGTCAGATGAAGGCCGCCGAAGTGGCCGCGACCATTCCATCCGAAGACCGCAAACGCGTCGGCATCGGCGACCGCAAGCAATGGTATTTCACCCGGACCGTGCGCCTGCCCAAGCTCGGTCACCGCGTTCGTCTGGTGATCCTGTGGGATCGCAAGAACGGCAGGGAAGCGGTCAAGTTTCTGCTCACCAACCGCGTGCATTGGGAGGTCAGTCGTATACTGAACGTGTATCGCAAACGCTGGACGGGCACCGAGACCTTTCATCGGGACGGCAAGCACCATCTGGGCATGGGAGACTGTCAGTTACGCAGCGGCGAGGGCCAAACCCGGCATATGTACCTCGTGATGCTGACGCACAGTCTGCTCATGGCACGGATGCGGCAGGGCCGTGCGCGTGACTGGGCTCATAGCGTGCTGACGACCATCGGCGAAGCCTGTCGAGCGGTGTCGCGAGAAACGCTCAGTATGACTATCTCCTGGGTAGTGGACCAAGCCACAATAGGGTGGACAGAGCAGAGAATTGTCGCACATCTCAAACTTTAGTAAAAGTGGAGTTTGCAAAAGTCCAGTTCAGAGTAGAATTCTCCCTCGCCTTCTCCTCGATTCTGGACCGTAATCGTTCAAGGAAGTTTCTGCACACTTTATCCCTGATGACAGGCCAGGACCCGTAAATCCTTACAGCGGTTCTCAGTCTGTCCGGATCTGACATCACGAAGTCTCGGATCGCGTCAGTTTCGATATCCGTAGTCATGGCTTGGCCTCCAAATGTTCGTTGGCAGAATGTTTCGGCGTCGCGAAGAAACCAACGCAATCGTTCTACATCGCAGTTTTTGCGGCACTCCCCGAGCCAGTCGGCGAGCGAATGAGAAAGACGGAATTCATTAAGTTCGTCTGCTACTTCCTCATGAACTTTGTGGTACGGCATGATAGCAAAGCGGCCTTTCCACTTCTTCTTCAGCTCATCTTTGTGAATACTTGACGGCCTTTCACCTGTAGGTGGGAGATAAATCAATAAGAATCGGTTACCGTATTCTCCCTCAAGGAGTTCCAGGTAGCGCTTGACCTGGTTCTCCTGATCGCGGGCGTAGGGCTTGTTCTCGATGGCCAGGCAGTACTTTCCATCGGGGTCATTAATTTCCACGATGAGGTCAATTTTCCACTGCTCGGGTACCACTGTAATTCGGCTTCTTTCGAGGTCGGGCCAGTCTGTAGTCTCATCCAACCCCTTCAAATTCGCCACGAACATCTGGAGAAACAGCACTCCCTGACCATGGGTTGCTTCAGGGTTTAACAGATCAGCGATGATCCGGGAAAGCCCCAGTTCATCCGTCTTCAAGTAGTCGAGCACGTTGAATCTGCGGGCCAGATTCCGGTCGAGTTCCTGGTCCAGGACTCTCGCCGTGTCCAAACGGGGTGCCAGTTCGTCGAAGAAGCTCTTAATCGTCTGCATGTTTTTGGATTCCTTGGATTCGGGAATTGATTCCCGCTTATCAGGTACCCTCAATCGGATGCAAGGCGGAGGGCATTGCAGCCCGCAACGCCTCGGTTACCCTGCGTTGATCCTTCTCCCCCAGGCGCCCTAATGTGCCGTGGATAAGTCCGTTGTCCAGCGTGAACAGCTTCAAGCGGGCGAGGCAGGCTTTTCGCAAGCCGGCCTCCCTCCACTGCTCGATGGACACGTCGAGATGCCAGGCGCTGCGGTAGGCGCTGGTGATCATCATGAGCAGGGTAGAGGCGTTTTTTCGGTTGAACGTCCGGTCGGACAGGACCAGTGCCTTGCGGCGTTTGGAGCGGGGCAGGTTGCTGCGGGAAAGGCACGACGACGTCGAAGGGGCTACAGGTCATCGTCTTCTCCGTCCTGCCACTCCGGCAGGGTCCGTTCAAGGGCCCTGGCCCACTCCAGGTCGATTTTCGAAGCCTTGTGGATGCTGACCTTGTCGCCGTCCACTTCATAGGCGATGGCGTCTCCCGGATGCAGATCCAGGGAACGGCGAATGGCCGCGGGAACCGTGGTCTGTCCCTTGGATGAAATCGTGCTGATTCTGACCGGATCCATAGGTGAAATGGCCCTTGTAGAGGTAGGGAGAGTAACAACCACTTTGCCCTCTTTACTAGTAAAGTGCCCTTGGTCCGGCGAATCGCAATTCCGCGGCTGGATGGCAATGCGAGGGGATCTCATTCCGGTCCGCGGCTTCCCGCTCACCGGGCCGGCGCCTCGACCGTCATCGGCACCTCCTCGACCGGCAGGCCGTTCTCCCGCGCCCACTCCTTCACCGTTTCCGGCAGGGCCTCGCCGGGGACGCCCCCCAACAGCTGCTTCTCCACCTCGCCGGCAGCCGCGGCGAGCTCGGCGTCCGGCAGCCGAAGGGCCTGGTCGACGCGCATCCAGCGGTAGGCGTACCCGTAGATGACGACCTTGGAGACGCAGTCGCTGGTGTTGGGGGCGACGCTGTGGAAGGTGCGGTTCTCGAACAGGACCGCGTCCCCCGCCCTCGGGGTGAGCTCGACCATGGCCGGCGGATCGACCTCCCCCTCCGGAATGCCGAGCGGCTCGCGGAGCCGGTGGCTGCCGCGTGCGAACATGGTGATGCCGCAGCGCGGCCCGGGGAAATCGGTGAGGCAGTAGCAGACCTTGACGCCGGCGCGCACCTGTCCGTCGTGGCCGAGATCCGGGGTCAGTCCGATATCCCGGTGCCAGGTGCGCAGCCCGCGGTCCTCGCCTTCGGGATCCTTGTAGATGACGGCCGCGGTGTGCAGGTGGATGTTGGGGCTGAGGAGCTGGACGATGAACGGCACCGCGGGGGTGTGGGCGAGCAGCCGGCGCAGCCCGGGCTCCTGGACGACGCTGTCCCGCAGCTGCAGGTAGGCGCTGTCGGCGTCCGGCTTCTGGCGAAACCGCCCCGCCCGGAAGTCGGCCATCAGGCGGTCGCACGTTTCGGTACAGCGCGCGCTCTCGCTCTCGTTCAGCACCCCCGGGACATGGAGGTACCCGTCCCGCTCGAAGGAGCCGTGCTGGTCGTCGGACAAGATGGCCATATCCATCCCTGATCATTCCTTTCGAGGTTGCCTGCAACGTGTCGGGGTGGCAAGATACAGACGGATGCTGAAAACTTCAGGTAGTAAAACATCGGCACATGAAAGGTGAAGAGAAATGATCGATACCCTGCTCATCGGGGGTAAGGGCCAGATCGGGTCGGGGCTGCGAATTTGGCTGCCGCGGCTCGACCCGGACTATGAAACCACCTCCGTCGACCTGCCGGGTGCGCCGGACAAGGCGCTGGAAGCGTCGGCGCAGAGCAACTTCGTCGAAATGGACGTCTGCGCCGATCCAGATGGTCTGCGCCGCCTGCTGGAGGGGCGCGATCTCGTCGTCTACCTCGCCCGCACCAGTCCGCTGCAGGCGATGAACTCCATGACGGATCTGGTCTTCGAGTCCGTGCGCGACGTCTGTCCGCAGGCCCTGCTCATCGGCTCGAGCTCGGTGCATGCGGTGGACGGGGCGTACTGGCCGTTCGACAGGGAGCCGTACGCGACGCTCGCGGCGCGCCGCTTCGATGAACTCGAGTCGCCGCCGGAGCCGATCCCGGCGCTGATGGAAGCCTGCCCCGCCGGCGACTACGGGGAGGAGAAGGCGTACGTCGAGCGCTGGGCCGAGCGCTTCGCCGCCGAAGGGTTGGCGGCGGTCGCGACCAGGTGGGGTGGCGTCAACGTATACAACCGGAACGTCGGGGAGATCGGGTACTTCACGGTCTGGTGCCACCAGGAGGATGCGGCGCGCATGGTCGACGGCTGCTACAAGACTCACCGGGACGGCAGGCTGCGCAGCGGCGCCCACTACTTCGTCATCTCCGACAACAGGCACAGCATCTTCGATATCGAAACGCCTCGGCGCGAGGTCGGGTACGCACCGGTCCACGACTCCGAGGTCTTCTTCGAGTAGCGGCACGATTCGCCAGACCCCGGGAAAGGGGCGGCTGGTCTAGGATCTTCGGCAGCGCCGGCTGTATCACCGTTGGACTGTTGAAAAGCAGGTCGCCGCAACGGGGGGCCGGTCCCGGATTTCCCGCGAGGCGCCTGTATCCGAGGGATGACCTGTTTCCCGGAGGGTCACCGCAATATGGGCAGGTCCCGGATCTCGAGGCACCCCTTCGGGCCGCTGCCCTGACAGCCTGCCAGATTCCAGCAGCCTTACCCGGTTCGCTCAGCGGTTCAACAGGTCGTGCAGCAGGTTGCCGTAATAGGCGGCCGTCCACTCTACCGGGTTGATGCGCAGCGCATGCACATAGGCGGCGAGCGCCTCCCGCCGCCGCCTGCGGTAACGCAGCACGTCCCCCTGGATGACCGACTCCCTGGCCCTGAACCAGGTAGCGAGGGTGTCGCCGCGGGCCGGGGTCCAGCCCGGGTCCGCCCGGTCGAGCCAGGGGACGAGGTCGACGGGACGGCGCGCGATCTCGCGGGTGAGATCCATCAGCACCTTCCAGGTTTTCGCCTTGAATCCGCGCGGGCCGACGAAGCTCAGGTGGGGATGATCGTCGGTGTTGAGGGGGCCTTCCCCGGTATAGCGGCGATACGCGTCGGAGCCGAAGAAGAAACAGCCGAGGACGGCGAAGGGGCGGTCGAGGTCGACTTCCTCGAGGCTTTCCCGCACTGGCGGCGAGGAGTATTTCTCGAGGAGCCGGCTGTAGGAGATCGACAGGGGATCGAGGGTCCCCACCATGATCGCGTAGTTGTTGGTGCGCCACAGGCTGGCACGGGGAAAGACCGACTGAAAGGTCCGCAGGACGGTCTTGAAGTCCCCGACGGGCAGTCCGTGGAACGGCAGCCACTGCACGACGATGCCTCCCGGCTTCAGGCGCGACCGGCACAGCTCGTAGAACTCCTGCGTGTACAGCAGCCAGCTGTCGGTACTGGTGGGATGAGTGGCGTCCCCGGTGATGACGTCGTAGCGCCGCCCGGTCCGCAGCAGGAAGTTGCGGCCGTCGTCGATGATCAGCTCGATGGGAAAGTCCTCCATGCGCTCGAGGATCCGGTGGTTGTAGGGGCCGAACTCCTGCCGCGCCGCCTCGACCACTTCCGGAACGAGCTCGACGCACTGGATGCGGTCGACGTCGTGCTGCGCCGCCGCCCCGAGGGCGATGCCGCCGCCCAGGGCAACGACGAGGACGTCCCGAGGCGCGGGATGCAGCAGCAGCGGCAGGTGTCCGAGCAGGCGGAAAAGCTGGAAGGAACCGTAATCGGTGGGAACCTGTCCGCCGCCGTTGAGAAGCATCTTGCGATAGCCGTCCCGCTTGCCGGTAACCGTGATGATTCCCTCGGCTCCTTCCTCGTAGAAGAGCAGGCGGAACCCGGAATGCGCGGGACGGGACAGCTCCCGCATCACCTCCCCGGGAGAGGCGAGGATCACCGCGGCCGCCGCGGCCCCGGCCAGGGCGAGGGTTCCCAGCTTGCGCCCGGGCCGCAGCAGGGGATTGATCGCGAGGACCGCGGCGCCGACCAGGAGGTTGAGACCGCCGAGCAGGCGGAAGGTGCCCTCGGTGCCGAAGAGCGGGATCAGCAGGAGGCCGGCGGCGAGGGAGCCGGCGAAAGCCCCCAGGCTGTTTGCGGCGTTGACGTCTCCGACGCCGCGGCCGACCTGCCGGAGGCTTCTGGTGCAGATGCGGCTCACCACTGGAAAGGAGGCGCCCATCAGCAGGGTCGGCACCAGCATGATGCCGAAGGCCATGGCGAAGATGCCGCCGCGGTAGCTCCACCAGGAGCCCGCCCCCTTGATCGCACCGACCCAGTCGGAGGCCGCGGCGAAGAGGGCGACCGAGGCGATCCCCATGAGGCCGACGGCGACCTGGAAGCCCCCGAACATCGACAGCAGGTCGCGGCGCCTGTCGAGAAGGAGGCCGCAGAGGAAGCTGCCGAGGCTGAGGCCGAGCAGGAACGCCATCAGCACGATGCTGAACTCGTAGTGCGAGTTGACGGAGAAGGCGACGGTGAACAGGCGCACCCAGGCGACCTCGTAGGCGAGGGCGGCGAACCCCTGGAGGGCGAAGCCGAGGAGAACCGCCTTCAGCGCCAGGGGGGACAGGGGGATGGCCGCAGGCTCTGCCGGCCGGGTGCGCGGCGCCGGTTCGAGGGCCTGTTCCTCGCTGTCAGGGGCCTCCTCTTCCCGCGGGCTCCAGGCGCCGCGGCCGATCCAGCAGGCCAGCGATGCCACGAGCAGGTTGACGACGCCGACGGCATAGCCGCTGCCGCGCAGGCCCAGCTCCTCCATCAGGTAGAAGGTTACGCCGGCGACTCCGGCGACGGCCCCGAGGGTGTTGGCGGCGTACAGCAGGCCGACGCCGCTGCCGAGCTGCCGGATGCGCCGCACCGCGGACTTCGAGATCACCGGCAGCGTCGCCCCCATAGCCGCGGTCGGGATCAGCAGCAGCCCGAAGGCGAGGGCGAAGCGGGCCGCGGCGAAGGCCGACGGGTTGTGCTCCGTCCACTCGGCCTCGGCCAGCCATCCGGTCGCCGCCAGCAGGTGGGGGAACAGGAAGGCGAAGAGGCCGACCCCGGCCTCGAGGCAGGCGAACACGAGCAGGGGCCTCCGCGCGCCGTCGATCCAGCGTCCGGAGCAGAAGCTGCCCAGGGCCAGGCCGGCCATGAAGGCGCTCAGCACTGTGCTCACCGCCGGGAGGGTGGCGCCGAAAACTACGATCAGCATGCGGGCCCACAGGACCTGGTAAACCAGTCCGCACGCCCCCGAGAGCAGGAAGAGGGCCGGCAGTGCCCATACAGGTGAGGAGCCGGTGCGGTTGTTTTCTGCGTCCACGTGGATTCCGTCGTTGCGCCGGAAAGGGGATCATCCCCTCGATATCATGCCCGTAGGGAAGGGCCTTCGGTCCGCCCGGCGCAGGGCCGCTTCCCCCTGGCAACTCCCTGGTCTGTTCGGGGGAGTTTCGAGGACCGCAGTTGAAAGCTCATTCAGCTCAAATCCCTGCCGCAGCCAGGAGCTGCGGCCGATCTGCCTCGCCGGGGCCGCTCCCGAGTTGCCGCGGCCAGCCGGTTTCGGGGGGCCGCGTCCGTCACCCGGTTCACCAGCGGGTGACGTTCCCGATCATGCCGGTGAAGTAGTCGACGACCATCCACGCCCCGTGGCTGGTCACCTGCCCGAGGACCATGCCGAGGAACAGCGGCCTCAGCCTGTGGTAGAGGGCGGAGCCGCCGTAGCGCAGGATGACGAGCTTGAGCAGCCAGGCGATGAACATGCTCGACCAGGCGAAGAACATCATGTAGGTGCCGCCCACCGGAAACCCGATCGGGTGCAAGGGCCACCACAGGAAGCGGTGCCGGAGCCAGGTCAGGGCGAGCATGGCCGCGGCGCCGGCCGCAGTGAAAGCGCCGCGCGGGCCGAAGAAATTCCAGTCGTCGACCGGCGTGGAGATCGCGGTGGCGACGTTGCGGAACGACCAGTCCCCCATGATGTGGTAGAACCAGTAGTGCAGGTTGATGCCGCCGTACTCGTAGGCGATGGCGATGATGGTCCAGGCCGAGCTCGCAAGGCTCACGGCGATGGCGAGCATGATCGACCAGAACAGGACCGGGCCGCGAACCCCGGCGAGCTCGGCGAGCCGGGCGCCGTTGGCGACCGCGGCCATCAGGCTGATCTTGATGTCCCCCGCCCAGCCGTTGCACAACCCCAGCACAGTCAGCCCCTGGGCGCCGATCGGCCCGCTGCCGAACGCCATGGTGGTGAACGCCGTCGGCGTCATCTGGGCGCGGCCGTACCCCATCCCCCCTTCCGCGACGATCTTGGTCAGCCCGAAGAAGACGACGAACGAGATCCCCATCAGGAAGGCGGCGACGACCAGGGGCAGCCCCGCCTGGTTGAGGAACAGGACCGCGTACGCCGTCGCGGCCAGCAGAATCCAGACCGCGGTGCGGTGCCTGAGCAGCCCGTTTCCTTCCACTTCGTCCCGCCGCGAGAAGGCGGCGCGAAACGCGGTTTTCAGATGCCCCCTCGCCGTCCACACGGCCACGGCGACGAGGGCGATCATTGCGCCCATTGCCTGCTGGGCGGTGGCGATGGAGCCCTCCGTGTGCATCAGGCGCAGCTCCGGCACCGAGTAGCCGAGGCGCCCGAACAGGGCGAGTTCGACGTAGTAGAACAGGTAGAAGAACCACAGGCTGAAGGAGATCTCCAGGCTGAGGAAGTAGGTGAGGCCGATGACGATGAACCAGATGCTGAAAAGCAGGTGGCCGACTTCGGGAAGGACCTGCACGGTCGTCGACAGGCTGATGCCGGACAGACCGGGAGTGTAGCGGCTCAGAGAGTTGACGCCCAACAGCACCATGGGAATGAGGAAACCCAGCCACATGACCCAGTTCTTCAGGAACGGGTTGATCCCTTTCGCCTCCTCCTGCACCATGTCGGCCGGCAGCTGCACGAGCGGGTAGATGAGGCGCTCGTGGTGCGCCCACTGCCGGTGCATGAGCGCAACCATCGAGATCATCATCAGGTAGAGGGCCAGGACGAAGGAGCCCCAGGAGGCCAGGGGGAGGAACCAGGCGTCCCAGGGAATCGGCTGGCCTTCGGGCAGCCCCTCGAAGAAGTAGAAGACGGCGAGGTCGTCCTGCGGTACCAGCCAGGATTTCAGGTGCGGGTGAATGAGCTCCGACCAGGCGTTCTCCGGCGTCGCGTAGTAGAAGACCTCGGCGAGAAAGGGGATCAGCTGCGCGGTCAGGCCGACCGTGGGAATGGCGGTGGCGACGATCATCATCGTGTAGACGAGGACGAGTTCCTGCGACGACAGGGCCCACTGGCGCCGCACCAGCACCAGCGGCGTGTTGTAGACCAGGATCAGGAGAAAGAGCAGCAGGATCGCCCCGCCCGAGATGAAGTCGCCGGTCCAGTTGAAGGTGCCCATGGCGAGGACGCCGTACGACATGACGACGTTGATCACCAGGCACATCAGGGTGCCGATGAACAGGGCTTTGAGGGGAAATCGTTTCACCGCGGGCGGTCCGCCGGGGGGACGGGGGTTTGAAACGCAGGCGAGCGGGGAGTATGCTTGCCGGCCAACCGAAAAACGCCGTGGAAACTCGGCGACATGCGCGGGAAAGGAAAGTGGCCATCGCCAGGCGCGCGGTTCTCTACGGCGCTTCCATCCTGATCGGCCTCTACCTGCTGGCGCTGCTGGCCGCCCGGGTCCGCGGGCCGCAGCCGGCTCCCGGGCATCCGTACTTCGCGGGCACCGGGTTTCTCGTCATCGCCCATCGCGGCGGAAGGGGGATGGGTCCGGAGAACACCCTGCCGCTGTTCCGGGAGGCGGTGGCCGCCGGGGCGGATGTCCTTGAAATGGACGTGCGCCTCAGCGCCGACGGGGTGCTCGTCGTGCACCACGACCGCACGGTCCGCCGCACCACCGGGGGGGCCGGGCGCGTCGACTCGCTGACCGCGGCGCAGCTGCAGGCCCTCGACGCCGGCTTCGGCTGGACCCGCGACGGCAGGAGCTACCCGTTTCGCGGCAAGGGGTACCGGATCCCGGGGCTGGCGGAGGTGCTGCGCGCCTTTCCCGGGCAGCGCATGATGATCGAGCTCAAGCCGCGGCTGCGGCGCGCCGGCGAGGCCCTGTGCGGGGAAATCCGCGGCGCCGGGATGCAGCACCGGGTGGCGGTCGCCGGCTTCGACGGCGGGACGGTCGGCGCCTTTCGCAGCCTCTGCCCGGAGGTCGCCACCTCGGCCGCGGGCGGGGAGGTGATCGCCTGGAAGGCCCTGCACCTGCTCGGGCTCGGGAACCTCTACACCCCGGAGTTCGCGCTGTTCGCGGTGCCGGAGCGGATCGGGCGGTTGCGGCTCGTCGACCGCGGCTTCGCCAGCCGGGCCCGGGAGCGCAACCTGCCGGTGCAGGTCTGGACCGTGAATGAAACCGAAGAGATGCAGCGGCTGATCGACCTCGGGGTGACCGGCATCCTGACCGACCGCCCGGGACGGCTGCTCGAGCTGCTGCGCGAGAAGGGATTGCGATGAAGGACGAAGTACTGGCCGCCAGCGGCCTGACCAAGACCTACCGGAGCGGCAGCGGCTCCCCCCTCACCGTGCTCAGCGACGTCAGCTTCTCGGTGCCGCGCGGCTCCACCTGCGCCGTGGTCGGGCCCTCGGGGAGCGGCAAGACCACCCTGCTCGGGCTGTGCGCCGGCCTCGACCGCGCCTCCTCGGGATCGGTGGTGCTCGACGGCATGGCCCTCGATGAACTCGACGAGGACCAGCGCGCCCGCCTGCGCAACGAGAAGGTGGGGTTCGTGTTCCAGACCTTTCAGCTGGTGCCGACCCTGACGGCGCTCGAGAACGTGTCGGTGCCGCTCGAGCTGCGGGGTGAAAAGGGAGTCGAGGCCCAGGCGCGCGAGCTGCTCGAGCGCGTCGGACTCGGCCACCGCACCGGCCATTACCCGGCGCAGCTCTCCGGCGGGGAGCAGCAGCGGGCGGGGCTGGCGCGCGCCTTCATCAACCGGCCGCGGATCCTGTTCGCCGACGAGCCGACCGGCAACCTCGATACCGAGACCGGCGGGGTCGTCGCCGATCTGATGTTCAACCTCAACGAGGAGGCGGGCACCGCGCTGGTGCTGGTGACCCACGATCTCGAGCTGGCTGGGAGGGCAGGGCGCGTCATCCGCCTGCACGGCGGCCGGATCGCCGAGGACTCCGGGCCCCCCGGCGGGACGGTGACGGCCTGATGGACTGGGTCCTGCGCATGGCCTGGCGGGACAGCCGCGGCCGCCGCGGCCGGCTGCTCCTGCACACCGCCTCCATCGCCGTGGGGATCGCCGCCCTGACCGGTCTGCGCGGCCTCTCGCGCACGATGGAAGAGAACGTCGACGAACAGGCAGCGGCCCTGATGGGGGCCGACGTCGAGATCGAGAGCCCCGCCCCTTTCGAGGGGGAGCTGGGGGGTGTCGTCGATTCGCTCACCGCGCTCGGCGGCCGCAAAGCGGAGGAGGTCGAGATGAACTCGATGGTCCTGTTCCCGGCTTCCGGTGGCAGCCGCCTCGCCCGGGTGCGCGCCCTGCAGGGGGGATTCCCGTTCTACGGCGAGCTCGGAACCGGCCCTCCTGAAGCCGCGGCGGCCTGGCAGTCCAAGGGCATGGCCCTGGTCGACGACGGCCTGATGCTGCAGTACGGCGTCGCGGTAGGCGATACCATCCGCGTCGGCCACGCGAGCCTGGCGATCGCCGGACGCCTGCTGAACCTGCCCGGGGAAACCGCGTTCCGCAGCGACCTGCAGCCGGTCGTCTTCATGCCGCTGAGCCGCATCGGGCAGACCGGGCTGATACAGCGGGGGAGCCGGGTGCGCTACCGCGTTCACTATGAGCTGCCCGAGGGCACCGACGCCGCGGCCCTCGCCGCCTCCCTCGAGGAACGGCTCGAGCGCTTCGACGCCCGCATCGAGACGGTGGAGGACCACAAGCGGCGCCTCGGGCGCACCCTGCGCAACCTGTACCGCTTCCTCGGCCTCGGCAGCTTCGTCGCCCTGCTGCTCGGGGCGGTAGGCGTCGCCAGCGCCGTCCACGCCCACGTCGAGCAGAAGCTGGAGACCGTCGCCGTTCTGCGCAGCCTCGGGGCCGCGTCCGGGGCGGCCCTGCGCATCTACCTCGTGCAGGCCTTCGCCATGGGGCTGATCGGCTCGCTGGCCGGGGCCGCGGCCGGCACCGCCCTGCTCTGGCGGCTGCCGGCCCTGCTCGCCGATTTCCTCCCGAAAGAGCTGGGAGAGCTGCAGGCGGCGCCGTCGCTGCCGGCCCTGGGCGAGGGCGTGGCCGCAGGTTCGGCCATCTCCCTGCTGTTCGCCGCCCTGCCGCTGCTCGCGGTGCGCCGCGTGTCGCCGCTGCTGGCGCTGCGCGCCTCGTACGAGGCGGAGCCGGGCCGCAGCGACCGCCTCGCCCGCGCCCTGCTGCTGGGGCTGGCCGCCGGGGCCACCTTCCTGCTGGCATGGGCACTCGCCGGGCGCCCGGACCACGCCCTCTACTTCGCCGGCGGAACCCTGGCGGCGCTGCTGCTGCTGGCGGCGACGGCGCGCCTCCTGCGCGGCGCCCTGCGGCGCTACCTGCCCTCCTCCTGCGGCTACCTGCTGCGCCAGGGACTGGCCAATCTCTACCGCCCCCACAACCAGACCCTGCTGCTGCTGGCCAGTCTCGGCCTCGGCACCTTTCTCGTCGCCGCGCTCTACACGGCGCAGACCTCCATCCTCGGGCACGTCAACAGCGTCGCCGGCGGCCAGCGGCCGAACATGGTGCTGTTCGACATCCAGAGCGACCAGAAGGAGGCGGCCGCGTCCCTGGTGCGGGAGATGGGGATGCCGGTGATGCAGGAGGTCCCCGTGGTCGCCACGCGGCTTCGGGAGGTGAAGGGGAAACCGGTGGAGGAGCTGCTGCGGGACGGCCCGCGCCGGGGCCGCTGGGCCCTGCGCCGCGAGTACCGCGTCACCTACCGCGATTCCACCACCGGGACCGAGGAGATCGTCGCCGGGCAGTGGCGCGGGTCGGCCGCGGACACCGTCTTCATCTCTCTCGAGCGCAGGCTGGCGGAAGCGCTCGACGTCGCGGTCGGGGACCGGATGCTCTTCGACGTCCAAGGGGTGCCGGTCGAGGTGGTGGTGGGCAGCCTGCGGCAGGTCGAGTGGCAGCGCATCATGCCGAACTTCCTCGTCCTGTTTCCCGCCGGGGTCCTCGAGGAGGCGCCCCAGTTCCACGTTCTCGTCACCCGCTCGGGCGACGCCGAAACCCGCGCCGGGCTGCAGCGGCGGGCGGTCGGCGACTTTCCCAACGTATCCGTCATCGACCTCGACCTGGTTCTGAGCACCGTCGACAAGGTGCTCGCCAAGGTCGCCGTGGTGGTGCGCTTCGTCGCCCTGTTCAGCATCGCCACGGGGCTCGCGGTGCTCGCCGCGGTGGTCACCGGCAGCCGCTTCCAGCGCCTGCGGGAGAGCGCCCTGCTGCGCACCCTGGGAGCCAGCCGCGGCCAGGTCGGGCGCATCCTGCTGATCGAGTACCTGCTCCTCGGCGGGCTCGCGGGGCTGGTCGGCTTGCTGCTGGCGATGGCCGGCGGGTGGGCCCTGGCGGCCTTCGTCTTCGAGGTGACCTTCGCGCCCTCCTGGCAGGCCCTGGGATTCGCCCTGATCGCCGTGCCGCTCTGCACCGTGCTTGCCGGGCTGCTCGGCAGCCGCGGCGTCCACCGGGCCCCGCCTCTCGAAGTGCTTCGGCAGGCCGACTGACCGACTTCGACCCTGTATCGGTGGTGCAAACGACCCACGGCGTGGGTGATTTTCACCCATGGCATGGGCGCGCGGACTACTCGTTCGACTCTCCCGCCAGGCGGCGCAGCAGCGGTTCGAGGGAAGCCCACACCACCGCGGCGACGCGGGCGTGTCCGGCCGCGTTCGGATGGATGCCGTCGGCCGACATCAGCTCCGGGTCTCCGCCCACCCCTTCGAGAAGAAACGGGATCAGCAGGGCCCCGCTCTGCTTCGCCAGACGGGGGAAGATGTCGCGGAAGCGGCCGGTGTAGTCCGGTCCGAGGTTGGGGGGAAGCTGCATGCCGGCGATCACCAGCTCGACCCCGGGGTTCTTCTCCCGCGCCCGCTCCAGAATGGCGGCGAGGTTGCTCTCGGTCTGCTGCAGCGGCAGACCGCGCAGCCCGTCGTTGCCCCCCAGTTCGAGGACGAAGACGTCGACCGGCCCGCGCAGGACCCAGTCGACGCGGCGCAGCCCCGCGGCGCTGGTCTCGCCGTCGAGGCCGGCGTTGACGACGCGGAAGTCCCACCCCAGCGAGTCGATGCGGGCCTGCACGAGGGCCGGGTAGGCTTGCTCGCGCCCGAGGCCGTACCCCGAGGTCAGGCTGTCGCCGAAGAAGAGGATAGTGCGCGCGCTGTCGCCGGATGCGGCGGCGGTGTTGCCGGTATCCGCAAGGCAGGGGAAAGCCGCGACCAGGGCGCAGAGGGCGAGGAGCCCGAGGGAGAGGAACCTCCGTGGCGCCCGCGTTCCGGGTCGGGCCTTACGGCCGCGGATTCCCGCGCTGGTTAGCCCAGGGGTTCTGATTCTGCTTGATCGCACTCGCCCGTCTCGATATCCGGGATGGCTGTGATGCAGGCCTCCAAGGCCGGCGGATCGTCCGAGGGACGGCGCGTTTTCTTCCGCCCCGGGGACCGGTGAAGGTGATTGGTTATCATTGAAGGAATGATATGGAGACGACGTTGGAGAACCCACCCCGTTCCTCGGGCAGGTCAATTGGACCTGATTCCGGCCAAAAAATACCGATGCGATCAAGCCGATGGGCCGGATTGAAAGCAGGTCTCCGGGATGTTCCATCAGAACTGAGTGGAGGAGAGATGTGATTAGACCGACAGAAGCAGAGGCACGAGATGGCTACCGAATCTGGCTACGCTACTCAGACGGCGCCGCCGGAGAGCTGGACCTATCTCATCTTGCTGGACGGGGTGTATTCGAAGCCTGGAACGACCGCGCCTGCTTCGAGGCCGTCCACATAGGTCCTGCCGGAGGGATCGCCTGGGGACAGGAAATCGAACTGTGTCCCGATGCCCTGTATATGCAACTGACCGGCAAGTCCGTTGAAAAAGTGATGTTTGGGGCATGGGCTCTGCTGGAAGATGCCTGAAATCTCCCGATTCTATGGAATCGTTATCCGGATGTATTTCGATGACCATGCACCTCCTCATTTCCACGCGACGTCACGCGACGTATGGTGAAGAAGAGGCTGTGGTCGGAATCGATTATTTGGCCGTATTGCATGGGCATCTTTCTCCAAGGGCGCTTGGGCTGGTGGCAGAGTGGGCTTCCATGCATCAAGAAGAGCTGCGAGAAGCCTGGAATCGCGCGAAGCAGCTCAAATCTCCAGGAAAGATTGCACCGCTGAATTGAGTCGGAGCTGAACGATAGACCATAACCTCACGAGCACCCATCCCGGGTCCATCATTCCGGGAACCCGCCGGGGGTCGCAACCGCTGACCGGTTCGTCCAGGCGGCCATCCACCCCTCTGCTGCCAAAGCCTCGACAAGCCAGGGAACCCGCTGCTGCGATGAAGTGCCGGAGCGCGGACTGCTTGTCGGCGGCGACGGTATCGAGGTCGATGAGTTCCTGTCGAAACCGGTGGAGCACTGGGTGTGTCCGTGACCGATTCGCACCGGGTTCAATGAGATGAGCAGCGAAACGCCCGCAACCCGTCCTGACGGCGAGATCGCCGTCTACGAAACACCGGATGGCGAAGTGCGTGTGGATGTCCGCCTTGGCCAAGAAACCGTTTGGCTGACCCAACGGCAGATGGCGCAAGTTTTCGACACCACTCCCGAGAACGTCCAGATGCACTTGCGTAACGTATTCTCCAGTGGGGAGTTGGAGGCAGAGGCAACTACCAAGGATTTCTTGGTAGTTCAAACCGAGGGGCAGGGCGGTTCACAAATGACGGGGCCACATCAATTCGCGAAACCGCCGCTTGCGCCGCCGGCCACAGGAGACCGGAATGGATGAGGACCTGCTGATTCTCGAGCCAGGACAGAAGCGGTTCTTCGACGACAACGGGTACCTGCTGCTGCCCGGCTTCTACGGAACCGCGGAGATGGGGGAGATGCGGCGGCAGTACCACGAGCTGGTCACCGACACAGACGGGCGGCCGCGGAACTTGCGCTACTCCTTCATGGAGCCGGTCGCCGGGTACCCTCCCGACCGGTTCAACCCGAAGAACGTCGTCGGCATGATGGACCAGACCCTGGCCGGAGACTACTGGTTCGACCAGTTCACCGAGCCGCGGATCGTGTCGGTAATGGTCGACCTGCTCGGGCCGAACCTCGATTTCCACAACGGCAAGATCCGCAACAAGCCGCCGGGATTCACCAACACCCAGGGCTGGCACCAGGACTGGCCGTACGAGCTGCATACCGAGCCCGACCTCGCCGCGGCGATCACCTACCTCGACGCGACCGACGCGGGGGCCGGGGCCACCGAGGTGATTCCGGGTAGCCATCTCGACGGCTTCCTGCCGACCGCGGAAGGCGGGCCGACCCTGGTGCAGGAAGAGGTGCCGGAGGAGAGCCGCGCGGTCATCCGGGCGCAACCCGGGGACGTGGCGATCATCCACGTCCTGGCGGTGCACCGGGCCGGAAACAACAACACCTCGACGAGCCGCAACGCCATCATCAACGAGTACAAGACCGCGGAGACGATAGACCGCTGGAACAACCGCTGCGCCTTCGCCGGACTGCCGCTGGCGCGCAATCGCAAGCTGCTGATGCCGCGCGTCAGCGAGGCGGGAAAGGACAGCCGAAAGGGATAGCCGACATGACAGAGAGTTGGGAGCGAAGCGACAACGAGGTTCTCGCCACGCTGCAGGACGTGGTGGCGATAGAAAGCGTGAACCCCGCGCTGCCAGGGGGCGGGGACGGGGAAACGGGCATGGTCGAGTACCTGTCCGGCTTCTTCGACGGCATCGGGTTGCCGTTCGAGCTGTCGGAGGCGTTGCCGGGCCGCCGCAACCTCGTCGCCCGGCTCGAGGGTGAAGACCCGGACCGGGCGCTGCTGTTCGAGTGCCACATGGACACCGCTTCCGTCGAGGTGATGTCGATTCCCCCGTTCGAGCCGCACATCCGCGACGGCCTGATGTACGGACGCGGCTCCGCGGACACCAAGGCCGGGGGCGTCGCCATGATGCACGCCATGTTGCGCCTGGTCGAATCGGGGCAGAAGCCGCCGCGCACCATCCTCTACGCCGGCTCGGTCGACGAGGAGTACCTGATGAGGGGGGCGCGCCACCTCGCCGGACGCATCGAGGTCGAGGCCGCGGTCATCGCCGAGCCGACCGACCTCGCGGTGATCCGCGGCCACAAGGGGGTGGTCCGCTTCCACGTCGCCGTCAACGGCAAGGCCGCTCACAGCGCCAAGCCCTGGCTCGGGGTCAACGCCATCTCGGGTATGGCGCGGCTGGTCACCCGCCTCGAGGAGGTGATCGGCGCCGACTACGCCTCCCGGAGCGATCCGCTGCTCGGCAGCCCGACCATGAACGTCGGCGTCATCGAGGGGGGCATGCAGGTCAACTTCGTGCCGGACAGCTGCCGCATCGAGGTCGACGTGCGCACCATACCGGGGCAGACCGCGGAGGAGGTGACGGCGCAGTTCGCCGAGACGATCGCGGAGGTGGAGGGAATCGACGCCGTCCTCGAGGAACCCTACATCACCCTGGGCGCCCTGGGTACCGGCGAAGATGCCGAGGTCGTGCAGAGCGCCGTCGCCGCCTGCCGCGAGGTCCTGGGTGAGGCGGAGATCGCCGGGGTGCCGTACGCCACCGACGGCAGTCCGTTCGCCGACCGCGGGGTGCCGACCATCATCCTCGGGCCGGGCAGCATCGACCAGGCCCACGGCGCCGTCGAGTGGATCGAGTGCCGGCAGGTGATTCAGGCGGTCGACGTGTACCAGCGGATCATGATGAGTCCGGGGTAACCGTCCTGCGGCGCAGGGTGCGCTCGGCGAGCAACTCCGGGTCGGGGGCCGGCAGGCCTTCGGTGAACGGCTTGAAGACGCAGCCCTCTGCGAGCTCCATCGCCGGCTGCGAAAGGTCGCGTCGGTAGAAGCGGGAGGAAGGGAACAGGTCCCCCGGGTAGGTGAAGTTCTCCAGGGTCGCCAGCTCGACGCAGATCGAGCCCCCGAGGGCGCTTTCCAGCATGCCGCCGACCCAGACCGGAATGCCGGCGTCCCGGGCCATGTCGTGCACGGCCACCGCGTTGGCCAGGCCGCCGATCCTTCCCGGCTTGATGTTGATGTAGCGGCAGGCCCCGATGCGGATCGCCTGCTCCGCGGCGCGCGCGTCGACGATGGTCTCGTCGAGGCAGATCGGGGTGCCGATCCGCTTGGCGAGCTCGGCGTGATCGAGAAGGTCGTTGAAATGCAGGGGCTGCTCGATGAAGGCGAGCCCCATGCCGTCGATGGCCTTGAAGAAGGGGAGGTCGTCGAGGCTGTACCCCGAGTTGCAGTCGATGTGGAAGGTCATGTCCGGGAAGGTGGAGGTGACGATCTGCAGCATCTCGAGGTCCCAGCCCGGGGCCGCTTTCAGCTTGATGCGCGGGAAGCCGGCGTCGACGGCCTTCTGAATGTTTCCCAACAGCATGTCGTAGGAGTCCTGGATGCCGAAGTCGGCGCCGGCGGCCACGTCCCGCGTCTGTCCGCCGAGCAGCCGGTGCAGGGGGGTCCCGGTGATCTGGCTCTGCAGCGTCCACCAGCCGATCTCGATGGCCGCCTTGGCGAAGCTGTTCCCCTTGAAGATCGCCAGCCGCTGGTTGAGGTCGGCGGCCGTGTCGAACTCGCGCCCGGCCACCCACGGCCCCATCACCTCGGAGACGTGGTAGAAGACCGAACCGGCGCTCTCGTTGAGATAGGTCGGCGCGAAGAAGGGGGTGCTCTCCGACCAGGCGGTGTGCTCGCCGCTGGTCAGCTCGACGAGCACCGAGTGGATGTCGGCGTCCTCGCCGTAAGCGGTGCGCCATGGATAGATCAGGGGCATCACCGCGTAGTACACGTCCAGCCTGTCGATCCGCATCTGCCTGCTCCCGGTTTTTCAGCCTTTGCCGCGCCGGGCTTTCATCTGCGTGGGGCGCAAGAGGGGGCGCTCCCGCGTTGCAGCGATTCGGCGCGTTCCATGAGGTCAGCCGATAAAGGGGTTTTCCCGGGCAGGGTCAAGCGGCGCCCATGAGGGGCGCTTCTTGACCTCGGCGGCGAACCGGGCCGTATCATTCCCCCGCGGGCGGGGCGTCCTGCCCTTGCCCGATTCTCTAACGAACCGACGGAGGTGACGGATGATCGTCGATACGCACGTGCACATCTGGGAGATCCCCCCCACGGCCCCGGTGGGCCCGACGGCCCCGCGCTGGTCGAGCCTGCCGGACGAGCCGGCCACCGCGGAGCTGCTGCTCGAGGACATGGACGCCAACGGCGTCGACTGGACCGTCCTCGTGCAGACCTCCTTCTCGACCTGGGACAACGGCTACCTCGCCGACAGCGCCCGCAAGTACCCCGACCGCTTCGTCGTCCACGGCCTCGTAGATCCCCTGGCCCCCGACAACGCCGAGACCGCGGCCTGGTGGATGGACGAACGCGGGCTCGCCGGCTTCCGCTTTCACCCGATGTACTACCGGACCGACGACCCGGCCGAGGGCAGCATCCTGACGCGGCCGGAGAACGAGGAGATGTTCGCGGCTATCGCGGAGCGCCGCGGCATCGTCCAGATCCACGCCTTCCCGGAGCACGCCGATCAGCTCGACTGCGCCGCCTCCCGCTGGCCGCAGATCACCTGGCTTATCGATCACATGATGTACCCGCAGCCGCAGTGGGCTGAGGAGAACTGGGCGCCGTACGACCCGGTCCTGGCCCTGGCCGTCCACCCCAACGTCGGCATCAAGATCTCCGACGTGCACAGCCGCTCGCAGCAGGAGTTCCCGCACGCCGACATGCTGCCGGTGGTCCGCAGGACGGTGGAGGCCTTCGGCGCCGACCGCATTCTCTGGGGCACCGGCTTTCCCGGGTATCACCGCGTCAAGCACGGCTGGCCGACCCTGGCCGAAGAGCTGCGCATCGTCGAGGAGGCGTTCGACTTCCTCAGCCCGGAGGAACGCTCCGGAATGCTGGGGGAAAACGCCGCCCGGATCTGGGGCCTGAAATGAGCGCTTTCGACCTCTGGCGGGAGGAGCTGGCCGCGGACCGCCACCGCCCGCTCTACCACTTCCTGGCGCCTTCCAACTTCCTGGGGGATCCCAACGGCACCATCTGGTGGAAGGGGTCCTATCACCTGTTCTACCAGTACAACCCGTACGGCGCCTTCGACAGCTCGCGGCTGATGCACTGGGGCCACGCAGTCAGCGAGGACCTCGTGCACTGGCGCGACCTGCGGATCGCCCTTGCGCCGACACCGGGCGGTTGCGACGCGGCCGGGTGCTGGAGGGGCGGAGCATTCGACACGACGGCGTGCCAACCCTGATCTACTACGGGCATCCCGGCGGGAACTGCCTCGCCGAGAGCGACGACTCCCTCGTCGAATGGCGCAAGCACCCGGCGAACCCGGTGATACCCCATCCCCCCGAGGGGAAGGAGTGGAAGCCGTTCGACCCCTGCCTGTGGAAGGAGGGGGATCGCTTCTACTCGCTGGCCGGGGGCAGCCTGGAGGGGGCGGACACCGCCTTCCTGTTCCGGTCGGGCGACCTGCTGGATTGGGAGTACCTGCACCCGCTTTACACCGGCGGCAGGGAGTCGGACTGCGCGGTTCCCGACTTCTTCGCGATCGGGGACAAGCGGATGCTGCTGTTCGCCATCCACAAGCGGGGAGCCCAGTACTACCTCGGCGTCTGGGAGAACGAGGGCTTCGTCCTGGAATAGTACCGATATGTGCCTAATTTTTTTCTATACTCCGCGGTCTGTGTGGACGGGGAGGTGACGATCCCTTCGGGGGTGACGTTGAGCCTGGGTTCGGGAACGGAGGTGTCGTTCAGCCCGGGGGCGCTGATCGTGGCCGGGACGCTTGGCGCGGGCACGGGGGTCACCTTCCGGTCAAGCAATGCTGTTTCCCCGTCCCCCTCCGATTGGTCGGGCATCCGGGTGGAAAGCGGGGGCAGCGCCGATCTGAGCGGCGCCACGATCCGGGACGGGGGTGGCTGTGTGCAGGCCCATACGTCGGGCACGGTGACGATGACGAACACCACGTTGAGCAACTGCGATGAGGAGGTGTCGTTGAGCACCAAGAGGCCGCAGCCGGGGGTTGCACTGACGGCTTCGCTGGAGGGGGTGAGCGCTGGGAGCTGGCAGTGGCAGGGCCGGAATGACAGCGACAGTGCGCCCTGGTCGGATCTGTCGGGCTCGTCGCAGTCGGCCAGCTACACGCCGTTGCGGGCGGATCTGGGTCGTCAGTTGCGGGCGATGGTGCGCTATGTGCCGGATGCGGGCAGCTATTCCCGATTTGTTCAGAGTGAGCCGACCCGTGGGGTGATGTTGCCGCCGCCGACGGGTTTCGAGGTGTGGCCGGACCATGAGGCGGTGCTGCTGCTATGGGACGCTTCCGCCGATGCCAGCATTACCCATTGGCGCTACGGGAAAAGGAAGAGGCCGGCCAAGATGGAATGGACCAAGGTGGCCGACGGAGACGTGGACAGTCTCGAGTATGAGGGACGAAGGATCCGGTATATCCGGGTAGAAGACCTGACGAACGGGGTGGAATATCTGTTCAGGGTGCGGGCGAAGTCCGCCGCGGCGGAGGGTGTGTTAACGGATCCGGTGTTGGTGACGCCGGTGCAGCCTCAGGTGGCCTTTGGGGCGTCGAGCTACGAGGCGCAGGAAGGGGGGGCGCCGGTGTCGGTGGAGGTGGCCTTGTCGGCCAAGGCGACCCGGGCGGTGGCGCTTCCGGTTACGGTGACGTCGGATGCGGGCACGGAGGCGGGCGATTTCACGGTGGAGGGTCTGACGGCAGAGGCCGGGATCCAGCGGCTGCCGTTCGCCTTTGGGGACATGACCGGGTCGTTTACGCTCACGGCCAATGAGGACAGCGACGGGGACGACGAGACGGTGTCGCTGGGCTTCGGTTCCCTGTCGGGGCTGGGGATAGGAGCGGGCACGCCGTCGAGCGCTCAGGTGACGTTGGTGGAATCGATGACCGCCCCTCCGCGGCCCCCGTCGGGCCCGACGTCGGTGTCGTATGCGGAGAACCGCACGGATTCGGTGGCCACGTATACGCTGCCGGCACCGGGTCTGACGTTGCAGTTGGGGCGCGCGGATGCGACCGCCTTCCGGGCCGGGGGGGACACGCTGTATTTCGTGACCCCGCCGGACTACGAGCAGCCGGCCGACGTGGCCGACGCGGCGGCCGGTGTCATGGCCGGGGACAACGTCTACGTGGTGAGCCTGGAGAGTCACGACGGGTCGCAGTCGTCGACCCCGGTCGAGGTCCGTGTGACGGTGACCGACTCGTCGGAGGCCGGCGAGGTGCTCCTGTCGTCGCGGTCGCCGCAGGCGGGCACGGAACTGACGGCGACCTTGAGCGACCCGGACCGCGGCGTGCGCGGTACCCTGTGGCAGTGGCAGGCGAGCAACACGGAGCCGGTCTCCTGGTTGAACCGGGGCTCGCCCGGTGCGTCCGGCGCCTACACGCCGCCCGACTCGGACGTGGGCTACGTGCTTCGGCCCGGGGCCAGCTACACCGACGTCCACGGTTCGCAGCGGGCCGAGAGCGCCCCCCGACCGGCCCGGTGCGGGCACCGCCGGTGCGGACCGTCTCCTACAGCGCCGCGTCGTACGTGGCGACGGAAGACGGCGACACCGCGACGGTGAGGGTGACCATGTCGCCGGCGCCGGAAGAAGCGGCTGGGGCCGTGAAGGTAAAGGTGACGGTGCGGCCGGGCCCGAACACCGAGGCTACCGACTTCGACACCGTCGGCCTGGCGTCGGACAGCACCCTGTCGTTCACGGCCGCGGCGGCCTCGGACTCGTTCAAGGCCGATCCCGAGCGCTACGGGAGCTACTTTCGCTGGATCGAAATCGGCCTGACGGAGGAGGAGGCCATCGTCGCGGCCGCGGATTCCGCGCCCAGGACCGGTAGCTTCAGGACAGGAGAAAATCCGTGACCAGAACAGAAAGACGAAGCCAGCCTGTTGCCGCAACCAGCGATACCAGAGCCAGGCGACCCGATAGCGGAAGAGGTGGACTGACGGCGAGTTCAGGCGCGCAGGAGATGGAGATGTGCAAAGCTTTTCGATTCCTTATCTCAGTTATTTTGCTTCTCCTCATGGTCGACCTTACGTACGCGGATTCAGCTGGTGACACAGCCGAGGCTCGACAGGCAGGGGTGATTTTAGAAGCCGGGGAGATCGACAGCAGCACCGTGGAAATGGGTGCCTTTACCGTGGTCATCCATGGACAGGAGAAACGGGATCCGGTCTCGAGGGATTGGGAGAGTCTGAGTACGAAAACCGTTGATTCGGAGACGTTGACCCGGGCTTTGGGACGAGACGGGCGGAGGAAGCGGATTGCCGTCGATCGTATTCAAACGCTGGTCTTGGTAGGATCGCATTTTCAGCGATTGGCGATCAGAGATGGTATGAATACGACCGGACGGACTGTCAGCAAAGCGGAATCGTTTCCCAAAAAATTCGCAGTCGAGGACAGTATCCGGATCGATTTGAAGCTCGAGGCGGCGCCCGTTGCAGAACCAGCGCCGGGACCAGCGGACGCAGACAGTACGCAGGCAGATCGGGTAGCTGCCAAGTTGGGCGTTGGCTTCCTGGGGGGCGTCGGGGGTGCTGCCGGTGGGTTTGGTGTCGGTTTCTTATTGGGCTGGACATCTGTCTGTGGTAGTGGAGGGGAGGAAGACTTTGGTGGGTGTGCAATTGGACCGGCCATATACGGCGGATTGCCTATAGGTTATGTTGCAGGAGTAGCAGCCGGAGTCAGCATGTTGGATCCACACGACAGCTTCAGATACTCACTGATAGGCAGTGTAACTGGGCTTGGTGCAGGTATTGGATTGGCCTACGGATTGGAACCCATAATCGGAAATCCCTTTATAGGTTCTTTTGTAAGTAGTGCCATTATCTTTGGACCCATCGGTTTAGCAACAGCCCTGTCCGAATGGTCTCGCGATCCCCCCGAAGCCCGTTTCTCTGTGGGTCTGAAGCCAAGTCCCAGAGGGCATTTGTCCGCCGTCGCCTCGCTGCGATTCTAACGGTGTGCCTGGAGAAACCCCCAAGCAGTATGCGGAGACGGGCGGGTCAAAATTGGACAATCAGCATTTTTTTCGAAGGAACAAAAATGACAAAGAAAAGAATGGCTGTGGTTGTGTTGACATTGCTGATGATTGGGGATGGGCATGCGGATACGGCCAGCGATTTGGCATTGGCACCCGCACGGACGACCAATGAGGCTAGATTGTTTTTTTGGCGATCAACGACAGGGGGGATTATGCAGACGGAAGCAGGGATGGCCGCAAGACAAACATCATCTGGCGAGTCCCGGAGGGGGGCATTCATTCAGCCTCGATTCTGATAGACCCCAACGAGTCCGACCCCGCTCGCCGCTTCAAGTCCGTCTTTTGCTACGAGAGGCCCAACCTGAATGTGCCCAAGCGCACGACGATGGCGACGACCTTCAGCGATGGTCTGTCGCTGGCTTTCTCGGCCGACGGAACTAACTGGACTCCCTACGAGGACAACCCCATCATCACTGAATACGGCAGCGACGTGGAAATCCTCACCTGGGACCCCATCGATGAGCAGTACGTAATGAACTGCCGCGCCATACACGTCGCCGATAGTCCCAATCCCGCCACTGACAGTTGGTTCCTGCCCTACGCCCCCGACCAGCCCCACGGCGTCTACAGTCCCAGGCGCAAGGTGTCGCGGGTGGTCAGCGACGACTGCATTCACTGGTCGGCCCCGGTGATAATCTCCGAGCCCGGTCCGGACGACGATATCCAGGAGAGCCATTATGGCCTGACGCCCTGGCGGGTGGACGATTACCACCTGGGGTTCCTGATGGTCTTCCACCAGGTGGACAACACCCTGCATTTCGAGTTGGTCCACAGCCTCGACGGCTTGAACTGGAAGCGCCTGACACCCGGACGCTCGGTGATTCCCCGCGGCGAGCCCGGCACCTACGACTCGCTGATGATCGAGTGTCCCAGCCCCTTCGTGACAGTTGGAGACGAGCATTGGATCTACTATGGCGGCTCCTCCATGCACCACGACTACTACGGTCATCCGCAGGTGCGCGGCGTTCCCGAGACGAGCCGACATCCCAAGGCCAGGACGCACCTGGGGCTGGCCAAGATCCGAGTGGACGGGTGGGTTGCACTTGAGGCCGGGTTGCGGGAGGGCTACGTCGAGACCAAACCCATCTACTCAGAGGGCTCGAAGCTCATCATCAACGCCAGGTGCAACACCGACGGCTACGTCGCCGTCGAGGTGATGGATAACTGGAACAACGTCTGGCCCGGGTTCACCCGCGGGGAATGTGATGTCTTCAACGGGGACAGCGTAGACCACGTGGTGTCCTGGGAGGGCCGGTCAGAGGTGAACGAGGTCCCGTGGTGCGTTAAGTTGCGCTTCTGGATGAGGAATGCGGAACTCTACTCGTTCCGCATCGCCGACGAATAGTTTAAGCAACCCAGCCAGGGTTACGGGCCTGCGCCTCATTAGCCAAAAAAAAACTCCCCCCTCGTGAGAAGAGGCTCGTTGCAGCCTTCCCGCGAGGGGGGAGTTCTTATGCCTCGAACTGGTTCGAGCGACCGTCACATGGTCACTTGTGCAGCTGGATGTCCTCGGGATACTGCAGGGCCTTTCTCCCACGCTCCGCGGCATCGGCCACGCGGCGAAGGAGTTCGGGTTGCAGGTGATGTTGTTGGGGACCGCGAGCGTCCCGATCACCAGGGCCTCGTAGTGCAAGTAGTCGGCAATCTGGCTCTTGATCTCGATGCGCCCCGGCCACACTGTGCGAATCTTCTCGTTCTATTCGTGGCTTCAGATCCGTGTCCGCCCTTGATAGATGAGAGGATGAACAATCCCGACCTCCTCTATCGCAGCGTTGAGGTCGTCCGGGAGTACCCCACGAAGCGCAGCAGACATATTGAATTCGACTTCTTGGAGATTACTGAAACCAACAACGATGGACTGTTGCTTTTGCTCTGAAAGCATCCAGCGGATACAGAGTTCTGCCATGGGAATATCAGCGTCCGCATGAATATCAAGGAACCTGAAATAGGACGCCTTGAAAATCTCGTCCATCCAACCGGGAGGACTCTCCCGCCATGCGTTTTGGGCAACGGCAAGCCAACCTTTCATCAATGGTGCACCGATCACAACGCCTACCTGTAGGTCTTGAGCAGTCGGGAACAGGAATTCAACAGCATTCCTGAAAACCGGGTTGAACTGATGCGCTGTCATGACAGAATCAACCTTGATCACTTTCAGAATTCGCGCCAACACGCGTGCATTCTTCGCCGTCAATCCGATAAAACGGGCCTTGCCGCTACGCTTCGCATCTGCGAGGAATTTGACCGCCGGCGCATTAGAGAAGTCGTAGTCTGTGTCATCCTCAATGAGTGCACCCCAATCCACCGCATCTTCATTATCGGGGATATCGTCAGTCCACCATTTCATGTAGTCCGCTTCGTGAATCTGAATGATGTCCACGTAATCGGTCTGAAGTCGCTTGAGGGAATTCTCGAATTGCTCCATGAGCTGGTCGGCGCTGCGATGACCCTCCAAGCGGTAGCGCTCACGGTTTGTAAATCCCACTTTGGTAGCAAGGATGACCTTGTCTCGTTTTCCTTTCAAGGCGGCGCCCAGCATCGTTTCATCCCTGCCGTCCCCGTAGTTTGCGGCTGTGTCGAAATAGTTCACGCCGTGGTCAATCGCATAATCCACACAACGATTCACACCATCCTGCCCTTGACCTGCCATAAAAGCAGAGCCGAGTCCGAGTTCACTGACGTTGAGACCTGTCTTACCTAGTATGCGTGTTTTCATTGCCGTTGTTTGTACTCGTATTGATTCGTTCAGTCCCTTTGAAAATAGAAACACAAAGAGGCAAAGCTTCCAAGCGACCGTTACCGGGTCAGGAAATCATGGAAATTCTGCAGCGCATCCGTTACCTGCGAGGTGAATGCAACGGTATCAGGATTAGTGGTATACACGGAGTGGAGCAGATTCGCCAAATGGGTTAAGTGTCGGGTCACGGAAACACCTTCTGCATAGAACATATCGGGTATTGAAAATTTTTGATACCACTGCCTCGAGACTCCGCCGTGGAAAGACCATGTCGAAACCTACCACGAGGCCTTCGCGCAATTTCGGCTCTTGGACGAAACCGGCTGGGATTCCCTCTGGCTTGCCGAGCACCATTTTGATCACCGCGTTGCAGATGCCAATTACTACTCCATCACCTCCTCCATCCACACCGTGGCGGCCTACGCAGCGGCCATTACCGAGCGGATCAAGATCGGCACAGCCGTGGTGGTGCTGCCTTTCCACGACCCGGTGATCGTCGCCGAGGATTTTGCCACCGTCGATATCATGTCGAAAGGCCGGCTGCTCTTTGGTATAGGCCGGGGATATCAGTTCGAGGAGTTTTACAACTGGGGGATCGACCCGGAAGAAAGCCGCGAGCGCTTCAGAGAGTCGCTGGAGATCATCTTGCAGGCCTGGTCCGGACCATTTGAGTACCAGGGTAAGTTCCACCAGGTCCGCAAGGTCAACGTCATCCCCAAGCCGGTGCAGGAGCCGCATCCTCCCATCTACGTGGCAGCGGTCAGCCCATCCACCTATGAATGGGTGATTCAAAAGGGCTACGACGTGCTCACCTCCTTTCTAGATCCCTATGAACAGGTATTCGAGCTCTACAAGGCCTACCACAAGACGGCCGCGGAGGCCGGGCTCGACGGGCAATTGGATCTCCCGCTGGCGCGATTCCTCTACGTATCCTCGACGACCGGGAAGGCCAGAGAAGAAGCTCGCGCAAGTTTGATGTGGTATTTTCAGACCCTGCTGGCGGAAGTGATCGCCCCGCCGCCGGAGATCGCCCCGCCGGATCCGGACGACATCTATCAGAACCTGAAGCGCAGATTTGCATCCATATCATTCGAGGAGATCCTGGAAAACCACGCCATTGTCGGCGATCCCGATTACGTGACCGATCAACTCAAGTGGATCCAGGAGAATACAGGGTCGAAGCACTTTATGGGCTGGACTCGGATCGGAGGCCTGGACCACGAGCTGGTGTGCAAATCACTGAAGATGTTCGCGCAACACGTCATGCCCGAATTCAAGGAAGACTGAGCGCTGTGCGGAAAGCCTCTATGAGTTATTCGGGTTGATCCCGCCAGGCCGGTTGGGTGAAGTGCAACAGGTAGGCGTGTTCCGGCACGATGATCGTGGTCTGGGTGCCCTTCTCGATGTAACCCAGGTCGCCGACCTCGAATGCGACCGGGTCCTGGCCGACGGCGTGGACCTCGAGGGCGCCTTCCAGCATGAAAAAGACTTCGTCGTAGGTGAAGGTCCACTCCAGTCTGCTGGGTTCGATGTACTCGGTAAAACCGGCCGCGAAATTGTTCTCCTTCCCGATGATGGGATCGGATACCTGCACGGTTGCCCCAGGGGCGTCCAGTAGTTGCAAGCCCCTCTGGTGCGCCTTAACTATTTGGACCATGGTGTACCTCTTCCGGGAAACCAGAACCAGAAAACCGATTCACAAGGGAATCGGCCAGTCGCGCCTGTTCCAACGGGTAGATCAACGCCTTGATTCAGGCGGTTTATCGGTGAAGGTCCGCAAGGCGCGGACCAAGGGCTCTGCCCTATCCAACGACCGCCTGGTCCCGGGGCTCGGAGCATGGGGATGTTTTCGTTGCGGGTCCGCAATTCCAAACCTGCGCGATTACGGTCTCCCCCCATAGATCCGATTGGCTATGATCTTCCCGTCGCAAAGCTGGCAGATGTGCACTTCAACGCTTTCCAGATCCTTACCGACCCGCCATTCGACCGCCACCATATCGCCCTGGGCAATGATGTTCATGATCTCTCCTCGCAGTCCGGGTACCTCCTTGTAAAGGCAGCCCTGCCAGAGTTCCACGATCGCGTCGGGGCCGTGCACGGGTTCTGGCGTGCCCCTGATAACGGCGTCCTCGGCATAGAGATCTCGCAAACGGTCCCAGTCTTCGCGCAGTGGCGCCTCGATGGCCTCACGGGCAACCTGCGCGTTCTGTTCAAGAGACATATGCGTTTTCTTTCGTTGCCCGGCCCTCCCTGAAACCCGTTGGCTTCAGGTAGAACCGGCGCTCAAAAGGGGAGATCGCGGTAGTTCGACTCTGATGTGACCATTGCGACCACCCGGGAGATGGACAAAGCTACCAACCCATTCTGATTGGCTTGAGAATTTAAACAAAGTCGCATGATTCCACCGGATCGCGGCATTGCAGGATGCCGGAATGCATCCTAGGCATCCCAGCTGGCTATGAAGTCTTCGAGTTCGAAATCTTGCGGCATCTCTTCAAAGACATAGGGTATGGGCTCGGGCCCGGACTGGAAGCCGGGAATGTATTGTTCCGTCTCGGCCCGAAGTCTGGCATCCAGCGGGGCAAAGCGCTGGCTGAGGATAGCGGCTTCTGCCGCTGAGAACCTCCCTGTGACGTCGGGCTGTTTGAGCCGTGACAGCATCACGACGCACACCATCCGTCCTTTCTCGCCGGGATGCAGCTTGGCGAGAAAGGCGCGGAAGGCCGGCGCATCCTTGTCGAGCATGGCGCGGAAGGCGGAGACAATCACTTCGGCCTCAAGGGCGTGTAGTTCGGCGAAGCGTTCGAACGCCGCCCGCGCTTCGGGGGACAGGTGTTTGGTGAACCCCGGGTCCCAGTAGAAGTTGTGGTTGCAGTAGGGGTAAATGGAGCCGCCAAAGGAGCGGTAGCCCAGATGAATGGTGCGCCGCAGCCGGGGGCTGTAATTGCTACCCCAGTGGAGGATAGTGTTTATATAGACGACCCCGTCCCCTGCCTTCAACTCCACCGGGATGCCGCCCGGCAGGGGCTCGCGCGGATTCTCGATCAGCTGGCGGTTTTCCGCCTCGGTGTTGGGGCGGCAATGGCTGCCGGGCACCACCCAGAGCACGTCGTCGTCGTAGAGCGGGATATTCCACTGCACGGTGCCGGGGCCGTTTTCCAGCATGTCCATCTGTAAGCCGCACAAAGGGGCCTCGCGAGTGGGGTCGATATCGCGGTGCCAGGAGAAAAAATTGGGTGGTTTGTTTTTGTATTGCGCCGGCCCGTGGTCGCGCACGGGGTTGCACATGAAGAACATGGACGTGATCGCCGCCTCCGGCGCTTCCATCAACTGGCGGCTGATCCCCAGGGTGTTTTCGTGCAAGCAGAACTCCATCGTGTGGGCGGTTTCTGCGTCGACGAGGTTGTTGAACACCAGCCGCGGCTGCGGGTGGGTCTCCCAGCTGCCGCCAGGCGGATCGTCGGGCCCGGCCTCGTCTGCCCAGATGGCTTTCTGGCGTTCGACCAGGACTTCAAAACCGGCGCGGAGTTCCTCCAGCTGTTCCGGAGGGATGACCTGCTGCAAAATGACGAAGCCATCGTCCAGGAGTTGTCGTGGGTTGACCTTCATACCAAGTGGTTTTTCCATTAATTTTATTGACTTAAGCAAAGCAACATGGGAATTCGGGGTATATATATATGGATTTACATTATACCAAATGGTAGTGCTTAGGCTCAAGTTATTCTTTGTCGGTACAATTGGCAAAATATATCGTTGTTGACGATCATCGCGGACGACAAACAGGAATTGCCGGAGCCGCCTGTTTCGGGTCCTCGACTTCCGAATAGTCTTTCGATTTCCGCCTGCCTACCTGGCGCTGTCGCACCCCAGGACCATCACCTCGCACTGGTGCAGCGTCGGCCACGGGTCCGGGGTCTGCAGGCCCTCGAGCCCGACCAGGACGAGGTTCTCCCCGCTGCGGACCGGGGGGGTCTCCACGACCAGCCAGGTACCGTACTGGTTCTCCAGCCTGCCGCCTCCGTAGAGCGGGACGTCGCGGCCGTTGACACGGCAGAAGATCCGCTCCATGCAGGCTTCGCAATCGGTCAGCCGCAGGCGTAGCTCGGTGCCGCGAATGCGGCCTTCAGCCAGGCCTGCCTCGATGTCGTCCTCTATACAAAGGCTCATCTCGTACCCGGGGCCGCCGGTGGCACGGGCAGTCATGCTCAGGTCGCGGGGCACCTGCGGGTAGTAGTCCCCCGGAGAGTAGTGGACGGCCCCGCCCAAGGCGGAATCCGACACGGAATAGCTGCGGTCGCGCCTCGCTAGCCGCTGCGGATCGGCCAGGTCGGTCAGCAGGGCGAGGTGGTCGTCGTTGTACTCCTCCTCCTCGAAGGGGGCGGCGCGGTGGTGCCGGTAGTCGTAGTTGAAGACGTAGACCCCCGAGGCCCCCTGCTCGTACCCGTTCAGGGCCGCTCCCCGCAGGACCGCCGGCACGCCGCGGTCGTACCCCTCGTGCGGCGAGGTCAGGTGGGTGGCGCCGTCGAAGCCGACGTAGACCGGCACCCCGCTTTCCCCGGCGCAGGCGACCGCCTCGGCGATGTCGAAACCGGCCGGGCAGTAGGAGGAAGAGGAGAGAACGAAGAGGTTGGCCACCGGCTCGCGGATCCAGGCCGGGGCGTCGATGCCGATGGCGCGGGCCTCGGCCAGGCAGGGAGGTACGCGAGCGATCAGGGAGATCGGCTTCCCCTTGCTTTCGCCGTGGCCGCGCACGATGGAGTGGGCCTCGCGCATGAAGCGCGTAAGGGTGTCGAGGTTGTCGAGCAGTCGCCCGGGCCGGAAGTAGGGGGGGCCGCGCATCCAGTCGAGCTCGACGCCGTCGAAGTCGTAGCGCTCGAGGGTCTCGTCGACGAGCCCGAGGAAGCGGTCGCGCACCTCCTCCTGCTCGTAGTCCCACTGCCAGCAGAAGTTCCAGCGGTCGGCGCCTCCTGCCCGCGTCGGGGTGGGGGAGCCGATCAGCAGGTCGGGCCGCGACTTCTTGTGGCGGCTGCGCACCTGCCACTCGCGCGCCTCGTCCGAGGTGTGGGCGTCGTTCATGCGCATCGAGGCGATCGCCGCGATGCCGTGCCGGCGGCAGCCGTCGATGTAGATCTGCATCAGCTCGCGGCCGTCGGCGATGACGGCGTCCATGCAGTTGTAGAGCTGCTCGAGGCGGCTGAGCTCGAAGCCGCCGGCAGTCATCTTGCGCACCGGGTTGCCGTCGGCGTCGACGTCGGGGTCGGGGTCCCAGACCTCGGTGTCGTCTCCCCACATGGCCGAGTGCGGACTGCCGCGCCAGACGACGTCGTCGTCGATGCCGATGAGTCCGGCGAGGGCGTCGACGCCGGCCGGGACCAGGGCTTCGAGCTGGTGGGTGACGTCGCCGGGGTTGCGGTCCGGCAGGTAGAAGAGCATCCAGTTGCCGTCGGTGTTGAAGATCAGGCGCGGAAGTCTGGTCATCGCGGTCTCCGTTGTTTCGATTATGGGCTCCTGCCGGCGCCGGCCGGCCAAGATAGCTTACCCCCGCATTCGCGTGAACGGAGAGCGAACATGTACCGAACCGATCTCGTCCTCAACCGGAACTTCCGCCCGGGAGCCCCCTACGGACCGGAGCAGCAGGCGCTGCTCGACTCGGAGACGATGGCTGCGGTCAGGGAAGAGGTGGGCTCGTGGCCCGGGTACGAGCCGACCCCCCTGGTACGGCTCGACGGCCGCGCCGCGGCCGCGGGGATTGCCCGGTTGTGGTGCAAGCACGAGGGGCCGCGTTTCGACATCGGCAGCTTCAAGCCCACCGGACCGACCTACGCCATGCTGACCGTCCTGCGCGGCGAGATCGAGAAGGCCGCCGGCGTCCGGCACGCGGCGACGGAGGACCTGCTCGACGGGAGGTTCGCCGCGGCCGCCGCCGGGGTCACGGTCTGCGCCGCCACCTCGGGCAACCACGGCCGCGCCCTGGCTTGGGGCGCGCGCATGTTCGGCTGCCGCTGCATCATCTACATGAACGACAAGGTGAGCCCGGGAAGGGAGGCGGTGATCGCGTCCTTCGGAGCCGAGGTGGTGCGCGTCCCCGGCTCCTTCGACCGGGCGGTGCAGCGCTCGTTCGAGGATGCCGAGGAGAACGGCTACTTCGTCATCTGCGACCGGCAGCGGCGCTATCCCGAGGTGCCGCTGCGGATCATCCAGGGGTACGCCCTGGTCGGGGAGGAGATCGCCTCGCAGCTGCAACCGCCGGAAACCCCGACGCATCTCTTCGTGCCGGGGGGCAGCGGCAAGCTCGCCTCGGCAATCTGTGCGCGCCTGTGGGAGCGCTACGGGGCGGCGCATCCGCGGGTGGTCACGGTCGAGCCGGAGGACTCGGCCTGCCTGCGCGAGAGCGCCCTCGCCGGAAGGGCCGCGGAAGTGGGGGGCGACGCGAGCACGGTCATGGACGGACTGGTCGTCGGCAAGGCCTGCGCCAACGCCTGGACGATCCTGGGGGCAGGGGCCTTCGCCTTCATGACGGTGGAGGACCGGGCCGCGACCGACGCCATGCGCCAGGCCGCTGAAGGGGCGGGCGGGGACCCCGGGGTCGTGCTCGGCGACACCGGGAGCGCGGGTTGGGCCGGGTTCCTCGCCGCCTCGAGCGATCCCCGCCTGCGCGAGCAGCTGGGGTTGGACTCCGACAGCCGCGTGGTGGTGGTGGCGACCGAAGGGGCTACCGACCCGGAGGTGTACCGCGAGATCGTGGGCAGGAGCCCCGAAGAGGTGGAAGGGAGATAATCTGGGAAGTCACCCTCCCCTTGGCCGACCTGTCGGCCGGCAGATGATCAAGGTCTCGCACAGTGACCATCGGCCGGTCTTGGAACGGCCTGCTATCAGACAAGCTTTGGGATGGGAACTTGTGCGTCAAACAGGGTGTCCACGAACAGCCTCGTGCCGCACGGCTGCGGCGGAGCGGCCTTCTCCAAGAGGCTGAGCCGGTGGCTTTCATGACGAGGCTAATACCCTCACAGTTGCTAACTGTCCGCAATGGCGAACGCCGCTGTATTCAGCATTGAGATAGTCCCTTGTAGTCACGCACGTTCCGGGCCTTCCATTCGAGTGAGGGTTGAGCTTGGATCCGTTCCTGGAGTCTCTCGTCGGAGGTCAGAACCGTCGCGTCGATCCTTCCCTCGTCGAGCAACAGGTTCAAGAATGCTCGTTCTTCGTCATTCAGGGGCAAGAACTGAGACAGTGCCTGCCGGCATTGGCGGACTAAGTCGTCACCATAGGTGACCGCATCCAGGGCTTGTATGTCAACAACACGGAGCGCGGGCAAGAGCTGGCTAGAAAGCTCCTCAGGGTCGAAAGCCACGTCTTCGACTGAGACAGTGCGCCAGTCTGTCCTAACCGATGCCCCGTACACGACAAAGGCGATTCTCAGCTTTGCAATGTCGAGTTCGTCAACGGAGAAGAGCAGGCTGCTGTCGAATAGGTCCCTGGCCTTTCGGCGGGCCAGTAATGCAGTGAGCTTCCCTGCCGCAAGTTCGTGGATATCCACCATCGGGATGCCGGTCGCCCGCCAGATGCCCACAGGCTGGGAATCGAGTGTCTTGACCGGCCACATCGGCACGCGAAACATGTAGTTGATGTCCACGTCGATCCTGCCGCTCTGGCCGAAGGCCGACGGATAGCGAAGCGACCACTTGCCTCCCGCATGTTCTTCGGGAATCCGTCTGATGGTGAAATCCTCCCGGCTGAAAACAGCCTGCAATGCCTCCTCTATCCTGGGACGTTCATCTAGCATGGCCTCCAAGGTTTCGGCACCCACATAGTTCAGGTCGATGTCCACAGACAGTCTCGGTACGTCGAACACAAAAAGATTCAATGCAGTCCCTCCTTTGAGGGCCAGCTTTCCCATTAGGAACGGATGGCTGCGGATGGCATCAAGCAGCCGCAGCAGATGTACGACCTTCTCCAACACATCCGGCCGGAACCCAGTCGCCTCCGCATCCAACGCCAGCCTCTCAGGAGAAACCCTCATGTCACCTCGGCCCAGGACCTCTCAACCACCTCGTTCGGGACGACCAGGTTCCATGCGGCCACCAGGCTCCCATCCCCGCTTCTCCTCCGATCAACGTAATGGGGCTGCCGTGGACGTCGACTGCAGAGCGCCTTGAGATGACGTTCCTCTACCATCAAGGACTCTCGGTGCTCTTCAAGGTAGTAGCCTACCTTCGATGCCGCGGCCGCCTTCCTAAGCAGTAGGACATACTCCACGATCCTGTCGAGGTCGAAGAACTCCACCGTCTCCAGTGAGCGCCATATCTCCTCCCAGCCTCCTGAGATGTGCGGGCGATCCAGAACGTCCACGAGCGTGCGCTCAAGGCTCGTGACCCTCAGGGACATACCCGCACGCTCGGCCGTCGACACGCCGAATTGCTCCTTGCCCGCACGGACAAGCGCCTCTGGAAATCTGGCTCCCCGGTAGACGTGGTGGCGGAAGGTCAGCGGCTCCAGCGGACGCGACGCCATATAGGTGAGGTGTCTCCATACCGAGTAGGCCCGTCCGTGGAACTCCAGCGCCGTGTGGTGCGACAGAACCCCATCCTGCGTGAGCCTGGACGCGATCAGGAAGGGGTCTATGGGATAGGTGTCGCTGTCGGCGCCGGGTGGGATGACGGCGAACAGCCCCCGCCGAACACGGACCAGGCGCCCGGTCCCGGTGTGGTAGGCAACCAGAGATTCTTGCGTTCTCGGTCCTTTCTCGCCGCCGGAATTGAGATGCTCGGCCAGTTCCTCGCCTGTGAACACCGGGTGCCGGCGAAAGAACGCGTCGTGTTTTACAGTTGGCATCTCTACCTTTCTGACGAGTTACACAGGTTCATGCTATGTATATCACGGATGTTTGTCATCCGCGGTTGGGAGGATAACTTGTCCTTCCAACGACTAACACATGTATATACTACGGGTTATCTGTACTATCCTCAAGTAAGGTCCTTGGCTCTTCTGCTAGCGCACCACCTATGGACCCCAGGGCAGCAGCGAGGGAAGAGCAACTAGGCACTGTAGGAGGCAGATCAATGGCAACAGCAGCACGTCTGGCCCGCAGCTTGAAGGATTGGCTCAAGAAGTCGGCCAAGATTGGAGATAGAGGAGAGTGCAACGTGGCGTACCGCCGCCGCGAACCGGAAAAGGAGCCCCTCTACCAGGTCCTCGCCGGGCATCTGGAAACCTTTCTCCAGCAAGCCGGAACGGCCGAGCACCGACTGCCGCTCCATGTCGACAAAGAGCTGCGGGCCTACCTCGAATGCGGCATTCTGGCCTACGGGTTCGTGCGCGCCAGTTGTGAGGACTGCGGGAAGAGCCGGGCCGTTGCCTTTTCCTGCAAGAAGCGGGGGTTCTGCCCCTCGTGCTGCGGCCGGTGCATGGCCGATACGGCGGCGCGCCTGGTCGACGACGTGCTGCCCCGGGTGCCGGTGCGCCAGTAGGTGCTCAGCTTTCCGTACGAGATTCGCTACCGCCTCGCCTACGACGGCGAGTGGGTCTCGGCCGTACTGGCGGTGTTTCTGCGCGTGGTGGGCCGCTGGTATCGACGTCAGGCGCAGGCCATGGGCCATGACCGCGCGCGTTGGGGCTCGGTGACCTTCGTCCAGCGGTTCGGTTCCTCCCTGAACCTCAATCCCCCCGTGCACGTGCTCATGCTCGACGGGGTCTACGTCGATGGGGAGGACGCTCCGGTTTTCGTTCCGGCCCCGCCGTTGTCGGACCAAGCCGTGCAGCAGATCGTGGAGACGAGTGCGCGCCGCATCATGCGCTTGTGCACGAAACGCGGCCTGCTCGACGACACCGCCGCCGATCTGTTCACCGACGAGGAGCCCGTGCTGGCGGCTCTCACCGCGGCTTCGGTGCGAGGGCTCACCGCCACCGGGGCAGGCGCCGGCCAACGCCTGCGCCGGGTCCTGAAAGATCCGGCCACCGGGGTGCGTACGGCGCCCTTGTGTTTTGCTTCGCGCGGCTTTTGGCTGCATGCGGCAACGCGGATCGCAGGCCCTGACCGGCCGGGGCTCGAACGCTTGTGCCGCTACGTGGCCCTGGCGGGGGGGCGTCTGCGCATTGTCGATGCCGACCCTCTTTCCTTGGCGCTCAAAACGCCGTGGTCGGATGGGACCCGCCATCTCCTGCTGTCTCCGATGGAACTGCTGGAGAAGCTGGCGGCTCTGGTCCCCCCGCCCCGGTCTCATCTCCTGCGCTACCACGGGGTCCTGGCCGGGCCCGCGAGCGCATCGTGCCGGCCCAACCGGGTGCCGAGCCGTCGGCGGCGGACGGCTCGGCGAGCGTTGCGTCCTGCGGCCATCGACTGCGCTGGGCGACCCTGCTGGCGCGGGTGTTTTCCTCCGACCTCAGCGAATGCGCGGCCTGTGGCGGGCGCCTGAGAATCATCACCGCCCTGACCGATCCGGCCTCGATCCGGACCTATCTGGAGGGAGTAGGGCTGCCGGCGATGCCCCCGCCGAGGGCCCCGCCTGAGCCGCTGTTCGAGTTCGCCGCCTGACCTCCTCCGCGATTCGCTCCCGGCGCCGGGCGTACGGCTGGGTGTGCCCCCAACAGTCCCTCAGGCCCCGGATTGATCCGGATACGGGCCTACAGGCAACCAAACCGTACTGCGAGCTCGGTCGAAGGATTGGCAAACGATCCTCAGCTCAGGGGAGTTGCCAGACCTTTGCAGTGCGCTCAGCGCCTTGACCGAGAGTCCAAAAAGGTGCCTCATTTTTCCTATACTTAGAACTCTCGCAAGATGCCTTCCTTTGTTGGCTGCTCAAATGGGCTGATCCGACTTGTCGAGAATTCAGCGGAGCCTTGCACGAAGCCGGAGTGGACTTGATCCGCCTTCTTTCCGCTGGGGAAGAGGGGTATTCAGAAAAGATCAATACCGTATGCGTGGAAAAACAGGTTGACCACATTGACGTTCTATGTGTGCTCAACGAGCAGGAAGAGACTAAAGCTGCTATCCTGATTGAGGACAAGAAGGGTACTCAGGAACATTCGGACCAGCTGCAGAGATACAAGGAACTGCTAAGTAAGGGCTTTCCGCAAGACAGGATTATTGCCGTCTATGTTCAAACTGACGATCAAAGCGATTACGGTAATGTGCGCAGCCATGGATATGATGTTGTCAGTCGACCTGATCTCCTGGCAGTCCTCGAGAAGTGCAGAGAAGCCCGAAGCCAGAGCGACATCCTTGACGGATTCGTGCGCCACCTACGATCCATAGAGGATGAGGTGCAGAGTTGGCAATCCAAGCATCCCACAGATTGGTCATGGAGTGCCTGGAAAGGCTTCTTCATGGAATTGCAGGGAACCTCCGTAAAGGGAGACTGGGACTACATTCCAAACGAGAGCGGTGGCTTCCTGTGCTACTGGTATGCTGCTCGGGAAACTGATGAGACTTGGATGCACATCGACCATGCGAAGCGGTGGCCACCATGGAGAAGTGCCTGGAGGTTGTCCGGCACTGTATAGAAAGCGACAGGGAACGAAATTGATATCCCCCATTCAGCCGAGGTCCTGTCAAAAGGTGTGTAAACGAGTTCAGGCGGCCCTCTTGATCCCTTCCCTGTAGAGGCGTCCTCTTGGATCGGTTTACCGTCCTGGTGTCACCGCTGCTTGCTTCCTCCCAGCTCAGGCGCGATGTGCGACGGGCCAAGGCCCGATGCGAGCCTCCCGGCTTCGTCGACCTGGGTCAGTTCTGCCTCGGACCGGAGCAGCGCTGCCGGGCCTGCCGGCGCTCCCGCAGGCGGCGCGCATACGGCGTCTCGACGCCGTAGCGGCGGCACAGCCGGCTGAAGCTGCGCGGCTCGATGCCGAGGGCCCGGCCGGCTCGCTCAATGCGATCCCGGTCCATGCGGCGTTCCCTCGGGGTCATTGCCCGTCCCCGATGTCCCCTCCTCGTAGACGGCCTCTCCGCGGTGCAGCCGCTGGGCAATCTGCAGCGTCTGGAGCAGCTCTCGCTGAGTGGGCGCCTTGGCCGCCAGGTAGCGGGCTGCGGCCACCATCAGGAGCCGCTGCTCGCCGACGTCGGTCCGCTCGCCGTGCTGGCGGATGGAGGCCTCGAGCATCTGGAAGCTGTGGAACTCGGCGTCCTCCCTCACCAGGGATTCGGTGAGCGCGCGGAACAGCAGCCCCGGTTCGCCCCCTGAGACCAGGTAGCCGGAGACGAGCCGCCCGGCTTCGTCGACCTGCTGTTGCTGGTTGAGCAGCTGCAGGTACTCCTCCATCGCCTGGCCGGGGTCCGCCGCTCGCGCGCCCGCGTCGGGCAGGCGGGCGGGCGGGACGTTGAGGAAGCGGTCGAGGTAGACGCGCATCGCCCCGTGGTAGACGCCGCGCAGCATCTCCGGCGACTCGGCTCTCTTCAGCATCTGATGGAGGGCGTTGGCGTACGAGAAGGTGTGGAGCACCGCGATCCAGTCGGAGAACTCGTTGTTCACGTGGAACCGGACGATGCGCAGCGCCGCGGCCATCGTGACCGCCTCCGCCAGTAGCACGGGGCGCGCGCCTGTCCTCAGGGCCTCGTTCAGCCCCTCCACGATCGCGTGGGGCTCGTCCTGCAGGAGCGCGTCGGTGAACTCGCCGCTGCCCTTCCACTCCCTCCCCCGGCCCTCCTCCAGCAGTCGATCCAGGGAGTCGAAGCTCTCGCTCAGCAGGGTCACGAGGTCGACGGGAGAGCGCCAGTTGTTCTGCTCTTCGCTGCGCTGGGCAACGCTCAACTGGGGAATGAGCGAGGGCAGGACGTCGGCCGCGTGCTCCCAGCCGATGCGGTCGAGCAGCTCGAAGGCCTTGTTGATGAAGTCGATGACGTGGCCGCCCTCGAGGTAGAAGTGATCGGTCGCCGCCGCCACCATCATCTCCGCCAGGTCGGCCGGGCTCGAAGGGCCCTCGATGGCGGCCAGCAGGGTGCGTTCCGCCCCGTCGCCGTTGCGCACCTCGATCAGGTAGCGGAACCACCGTCTCAGCGCGTCGTGCGGGATCGCCCTGCTCTCGAGGGGCCGGAGCGGGACCCGCGGTGGCTGGCCGCTGGTGTTCGTCGCTACGTGGAGGACCCCCTGGTACAGGGGGGCGATGCGCTCGTCGCCTTGGAGGTGGTCGGTCACGTTGGCCATGGCCGAGAGGATCGTCATGCCGTCGGCCCAACCCGAGCGCCGCCGGCGCACTCCGTACAGGCCGCTGGCCCGCACGACGTCATCCGGGTCCGCCCCGGCGCGCAGGAGTGACACCACGGCCTTGGCCATCACCAGCCGGATGTTCTGGTCCATGCCCTCCTCGAGGCGGCGCAGGCCGCGCTCGACCGGGTCGCGAGGGGGCGCGGAGAGGTCGATGTTGCGCCGCGTCGCCGTCATCCGGGCCGCCCAGAGGGTCGGCGTATCTCTACGGGAGATCCGCTCGGCCCTGGACGGCCTTCCCAGCGGGCGCACGCCCAACAAGGCGGAGTGGGCCAGGCTGTCGCGGGGCTGGAGGGATCAGCTCGAGGAGCGGATCGAGACGCTGGAGAGGTTGAAGCAGAGCCTGACCGGCTGCATCGGCTGCGGCTGCCTGTCCCTGCGGTCGTGCTCGCTCTTCAACCGGGAGGACCAGATGGCATCCCGGGTCGACGGCAGTTCCCTGATGGGGAAACCCGCGAGGCGCCCGTCCTCCGGGTAATGGCGACGCGTATCCCTATTCCTTGCCCGCCACGCCGACCTGCACGATGCGAGTCCCCTCCACGCCCGCGACGCCCACGTATTTGAAGGGCCTGGCGTCGAGCTCGCGCCGAACGGTCGGCCACCTCGGCGAGGACGGCGTTGATTTCGGCCTGGCTCATGCCGGCCTTGAGGGCCGCGGCGATGAAGTGCGCCGTCAGCATCGCTTCTGCGACCATGTGCCCGGAGACAGCATCGTCCATCGAGCCGGCCTTCTTCACGCCGCCGCTGGCGCTCAAGGTGAGGCACAGTCCAAGAGCTTCCAGACCTCTGAACTACATAGATCGAATGTCAATGACAGGTGTTTGAAATCGTTCATCACTCAGGCCCCCTTCCCATCTCACAATCTGTATGCGTCATGGGGACCAACAGCGATTGCTTTTCCAACTCCTTGCCCGAGATCTTGAAAAATGAATCTGTGCTTGTCATCCAGTCTTACAGAATGAAGCGGGGGGCTGATTCTTTCGCTGCCCACTCAATTTCTCAAGCTTCCGGCCTGGTGATAATTCTCCCCTTTCAAATTCATCGAGAGATCAATCAACTCTTTCTTCACCTTGGGATGTAACCTGCGAGCAGCCTTGCGAAATCTGTTGGTTCCATCGAAACTATGAATCCGCATCACTGTCGTCTCGCAAGAACTTTATGAGATCATCTCTGCCCCTTATCGTTCCGGCAACCTCAGAAGCTTGGCCGTCATGGATCAGAATTGTCCATCGAGCTTCTTCAAGTATGATCGCAAGTCTTCTGTAGAGATCATCTAACTGATCCAGTTCCCCAATCCGTTCTTTGTAGCCTTTGCGAACTAAGTCAGACCGTAGATGTCGTAGTTCGACACGTTGCGCGTCAAAGTACTCCTCAGCCTTCTCCAGAATAGGAACCGCAATGTCATCAGGATCAATCTCGTCATCCTCCGGGTAGTCCTTGGCAAGCTCGGCAAATCGTCTGTGGAACTCCTCGACCAAAGGGGCCAGCCCCTCACGGAGCGCTTTATATCTCTCTAGGTCCACATCGGCCCTCAACGGCTCAGAGAGCCAAACCATCGTGCCAGTGACGTTCCGAATCGTCTCACCGGCTCCTGCTGGCGGCTGGACAAGTGTGCTCATGCCTATTCTCCGTGGTTTCTTCCCTAGTCCTTCTCAGCCTTCTTTCGCTTGCTTCTCACGCCGTTCCACCACGATCTGGTTACTCGTCTTCGGTGGAGAGTTGAGCAGGTTTCCTGGCGACCTTCTGCGCTGCGTCGTGCGCTGCCGGGGATGGCCGGGTGTCGCTTCGGGCCGGGCTTAGGCATTAGTCGTTGAGCTTTCTTGCATTCCCTGCGATGAGGAACCAGTGGTGGTGAAGGGATGTACAGTATCCGGTGACTCCGGTAGAGTCAAACTCGCCCAGCCGTATAGAAAGATGGCTGGGGGGACGCCAACCGTTAAGATGTGCACTTACCCCGCACGCTGGCAGATGTGTGCTGAGTTGAGGATATAATTCCCTTCTTCATCTCGTTCTCCTCGTGGTCATGAGCCCGGGCGGTACTCCAGCTCCACCCGGTTCTCGGGGCCCCGGAGGCCCATGGTGTTGACCGCCCGCGCCCGCAGGCGGTTGCGGCCCGGGTGCAGCTCCCACTCGAAGGAGGCGCCGCTCTCCTCCCACTCCCCCCGGTCCAGGCTGACCTCGAAAGCGGTCCAGGTGGGGGATGGGGCTGGTAGAGCTGGGTGAACAGCCCATGGAGCTGCTCGGCGGGAACGGGCGGCGGCGGCACGAAATCGATGTTCCCCATCCGGCCGGCGGCGGCGAGGCGGTGCATCTCGAGGGCGTTGATGGGGGCGCCGGCCTCCTCGTTACTGGAAGGCGACCTCGTGGCCGGGCAGGAGCCCCGGGTCCTGGAGGATCCACTTGCCGTGCTCGTCGGACCAGATCTCGGCCAGGCAGTGGTGGTCGACGATGAGGGCGCGGGCGTGGTAGCCGAGAGCGGCGGCGCACTGGCGCCCCGCCGTTGTCCGACCAAGCCGTGCAGCAGATCGTGGAGACGAGTGCGCGCCGCATCATGCGCTTGTGCACCAAACGCGGCCTGCTCGACGACACCGCAGCGGATGCGCTCGCCGACGAGGAGCCCGTGCTGGCGGCTCTCACCGCGGCTTCGGTGCGAGGGCTCACCGCCACCGGGGCACGCGCCGGCCAACGCCTGCGCCGGGTCCTGAAAGATCCGGCCACCGGGGTGCGTACGGCGCCCTTGTGCTTTGCTTCGCGCGGCTTTTGGCTGCATGCGGCAACGCGGATCGCAGGCCCTGACCGGCGCGGGCTCGAACGCTTGTGCCGCTACGTGGCCCGGCCGGCCCTGGCGGGAGGGCGTCTGCGCCTTGTCGATGCCGACCCTCTTTCCTTCGCGCTCAAAACGCCGTGGTCGGATGGGACCAGCCATCTCCTGCTGTCTCCGATGGAACTGCTGGAGAAGCTGACGGCTCTGGTCCCCCCGCCCCGGTTTCATCTCCTGCGCTACCACGGGGTCCTGGCGCCCCGGGCCGGGGCCCGCGACCGCATCGTGCCGGCCCAGCCGGGTGCCGAGCCGGCGGCGGCGGACGGCTCGACGAGCGCTGCGTCCTGCGGCCATCGACTGCGGTGGGCGACCCTGCTGGCGCGGGTGTTTTCCTCCGACCTCAGCCAATGCGCGGCACGCGGCGGTGGCCTGAGAATCATCGCCGCCCTGACCGATCCGGCCTCGATCCGGACCAGTCTGGAGGGAGTAGGGCTGCCGGCGATGCCCCCGCCGAGGGTCCCGCCTGAGCCGCTTTTCGAGTTCGCGGCCTGATCCTGCCTTCTCGACCCGTCGCCGTCGCCGGGCGTACGGCTGGGTGTGCCCCCAACAGTCCCTCAGGCCCCGGATTGATCCGGATTCGGGCTTACAGGCAACCAGGCCGGACTGCGAGTTCGGTCGAAGGATTGGCAAACGATCCTCAGGGGAGTTGCCGGACCCTTGCGGTGCGCTGTCCGCCTTGACCGAGAGTCCAAAAAAGGTGCCTCATTTTTCCTATACTTTCATACATACGCTGGGTGGCAGCTTGGGGGGGGTGATTGCATGCGGTTTGCTGACCTTAGTTAGTGATGGTAAGCTTGCGCCATCCTTGATCGTGGCCCCTATCGTTTTTTCCACGGTAGCATCTGAATGGTCCCGAAACGGCGAATTATCTCCCAAATCCCTTGAAGACCCTGATCAAGACTATCGTTTTTCCTTAGGTATAATGCCTATATCAGAGGGAAATTTTGCGATGGTCTTAACGCACCGGTTCTAAAAACTAGCTGAATTTCGCTTCTTATTTTGGATTTTACTGAAGGGGGGAAAGATACATGGGCATAACGTTTCAAAATCCGCAGTTCATTTTGGAGAAAAAACTAACATCCAAAATCGGATGGCTGTCCGGGATATGGATCATTGTATTACTCTTTTTTTATCCGTCACCTATCGAGGCTTCTTCCGACTCGGTAAGTGATTCCATTTTGGTCAGGAAGTTTGCCCCTGTTTTTATCCTGACACACAATCCGGAACGCTTGGAAAGGAAAGTACTCAATCCTGAGCCCGTTGAAATTATTGGCGCAAATTCCATTGCCAATGTCTGGATTAAGGCTCAATCTGAATCCGGGCGCGTGATGAAAAACGCGGCGTTTGGGGACTGGGTTGACCCGAGTACACTTCGAGAAAGAATAGGTGGAGCCAGCCTTTTATCACAAGTTGTTTCGTCGGAAAACGAATTCGCATTCCTTAGAAATGCAGGATATTATTTTACAACAGGTCCGGATCTCCTCCCTGGTCACTACGGCGCGCATGTATATTTTGATTATCCAGGGGACGATGAAAGATCTTGGAACAGAGCCTATTCTCCTGAACCGGGGGAGGATGATTCCCGCGCAGGATGGCGATTTGCAAATACTGTCTACGCGCGCGTGTTTGAGCGACCGGAATCTTCGGATGACTACGGTTCTGTGGTTATTAAGTATTGGATGTTTTTTCCTTTATAACGATTGGCAAAATAACCACGAAGGAGATTGGCAAAAAATAATGTTATAGTGACGGACTGCGATCCCGACTTGGCAGAATTTCATGGGATAGATTTCATGTTTCACGGGAAAAGCATCACCTACTATGACATCACGAATTCTCCTTCTTCAATCGACATTCGGCAAAGAATAAGCCCCGTCGGAGGAACCTTTCCCGTCGTTTACGTCAGCGCCGGCGGCCATGGGCTTTATCCCACACCCGGTGACTACAGAGGGGCTGGACGGGCCACTTATGATGATAATTTGACAAGCAATGGGCTTGTTTTACATCCAGAAATTTCAGATGATAGCGAGATCGCCCAGTCTTATGACTTGGTAATGCTGCCTGATCCGGACCCCTTAAATACGGACAATATGGGATTATCACCGGAAATGAGTTGGCTTGGTGTTTCAATTTTTTTTGGAACTCCTTTTGTAAAATTTCCTTGGGTATGGTTGACCAAAATTCCCATTCCGCCCATTAATGTTGGTCTCAACATGACCGCTCTTGTAGAATCAAACGAAGCCGCAATGAGTCCCTTTTATAAGGGTTGGAGCAACATTCGGGTTAATTCAGAGAATAAATATGATAAATCCAATATCAAGAGTGGGTCCAGTTAAATGGATACCCCAATGCCCCCTTTTCACCCATCTGCCCAACCCTTACCGGCCAAAGGCTTGCGAGTGGAAAGATGTGCAAGTATATTGATTGGATTCGATGCACCAAATGACAACTCTCCAATTTTATTAACTATCCGGTCCCAGGAAATTCTGGCCCGATGGCAAGGAAACTCCCTACCCGACGAGGATCCTTCTGATGGAAATTTCATTTGATGAAACAAGAAACCGGAGCTTCGTATTTCAATATCTAATAATCGGTTTGGCTGCCCTTTCTTTAGGGTGTGCAGCACCAATGACGGAGATAAGTGCCTCCCGTCCAACAGACGAAATCGATCAACGCCAATTCAAAAAAGGAGATGAAGTGTGGGTTGATTATCAGGTAACTCCTTATGAAAGTGGAAAAAGAACTCTGAGAGGTTTCGTTTTGGAAACGAATGATAAATCGGTAAAATTGGATATTGGACGAGGAAGATATGTCGACATCAAATATCGAACGATACGTACCCTTAGCCGGCCAGTGAGTGATCGATGGTATTTGGGTTTTTCTGGAGGTCCGTTGGATCTTCCAGTACCGGTTCCTCAGGAACTCCCCAAATTCCAACGTCTAGGAGGCTTAGGTGTTGCATTAAGGCTAGAAACTTTTCGAAATTCAGGGTTTGAATGTAATCTGTCGGGGGGAAGACAGGGCTCGGGAAGATTTGCATCTTGGATAAACTTACATTGCAACGGTCATTTTGGCATCATCGTCCCGGAGACATACATATACGTAGGATTTGGACAAATACTATCTTTTCCAGATAAAGAGTACCGCGAATACCACTATTCCATGTCTCCCCGTTTCCAAAGATTTCTACCTTTTATCCGAATTGGGTTTGGGGTAACTGCTGACATCACCAAGAAGTCCAGAGTACGTTTCGAGGGGGGACTGTTTGATTTAAGAATTTCCTTCGACCGCAAAATCAATTAAGGGAAACCTTCATATGAAATTCAAAAATAACGAGTTCAGCCATAGTTCCTCTATTGTAGTCATTTTGTTACTATCGTCTTGGTTGTTGGTTTATCCATTTTCCAGCCCTGTATATCCTACAAGCCGAGAAAACGACCAAAGACTTGCCGAGATGTTCGCCCCAATTTTGGTGATGACTGAAAATCCCACACGCCTCGGTCGTATCGTGCTGCATCCAGAACCTGTTGCAATCGTGGGTGCGCAATCCATATCAAACTTGTGTGTCAAGAGTTACTTGATTTCAGGTTCCTCACACTACTCCGGCAAAATCTCAGATTCCCCTTCAAATATTAGGAAATTAGCCGATTCAAGAGTCAATTTTGTAGAAAATAAGTTCGCATACCTCAGTACGCCTTTGAGAGGAAACGGCTATGTAGCAGGCTTATATTTGGATTATCCAGGAGATGATCCAGATTCATGGAACGCTGCATATCTACCGGGCAAAGGTCAAAATGACTCCCATGCCGGGAAGCGGTTTCGTAATACCGTGTACGCCCAGGTTTTTTCCCGAGATACAGACGACACCTACGGCCCCGTAGTCATCAAGTATTATTCCTTCTACCCCTTTAATGCCTGGCAAAATAACCACGAAGGTGACTGGCCCAAAGTCAACGTCATGGTTACCAGCCGCGATACTTCAACAGCAGAATTTCATGGCGTCGATTACATTTTTCATGGAAAAAGCATTACCTATACCTCTTACTCCACATCTCCTTCCACACATAACATTCGCGGAAGGATTTCCCCAGTAGGAGGGAATTACCCTGTAGTATATGTGAGCGCCGGCGGGCACGGACATTACCCTACACCAGGAAATTACCAAGACGTATCTTCCAAATATGGGATAGCATATGACGACGATTTGAGCCCGCATGGAACCGTTTTACATCCGGAAATTGATACCGATAGCGAAATAGGTGAATCCTACGATGTTGTTTTGTTACCCGACCCAGTCCCCTCTTCTGAAAATGACAACATGGGATTGATTCCCGAAATGAGTTGGCTTGGGGCAAATGTAATGTGGGGCGAAACAGGAGTAGATTCTCCGGGTGATTGGAGTCCTTTCGATGTTGGAAACGATTCTCCTTCAGGGCCATTTTACTCGGGCTGGGGCAAGATTCGATTCGATAAATTGGATCATGACGAATATCCCAAATTCAGAATACCCTCCAAATTTCAGGATTTTCACAATTTTCCCATCGTTGGAGCCGTTACATGGAATGGTTCCGTTTCTTTACGGGGAGACATTGTAGTTTTTCCGGGTGCGACGCTGACTATAAAACCGGGGACTGTCATTGAATTCGAGGCAGAAAAAGATATCCACAAATTTTCAGGTCAAGGATACGGCAACAATGACCTTGGTGAAATTTTTGTTTATGGAACCCTGACTACCGAATCCGGTACTCGCCACCGGGGTGCGTACGGCGCCCTTGTGCTTTGCTTCGCGCGGCTTTTGGCTGCATGCGGCAACGCGGATCGCAGGCCCTGACCGGCGGGGGCTCGAACGCTTGTGCCGCTACCTGGCCCGGCCGGCCTTGGCGGGAGGGCGTCTGCGCGTTCTCGATGCCGACCATCTTTCCTTCGCGCTCAAAACGCCGTGGTCGGATGGGACCCGCCCTCTCCTGCTGTCTCCGATGGAACTGCTGGAGAAGCGGGCGGCTCTGGTTCCCCCGCCCCGGTTTCATCTCCTGCGCTACCACGGGGTCCTGGCGCCCCGGGCCCGGGCCCGCGACCTCATCGTGCCGGCCCAGCCGGTTGCCGAGCCGGCGGCGGCGGACGGCTCGGCGAGCGCTGCGTCCTGCGGCCATCGACTGCGGTGGGCGACCCTGCTGGCGCGGGTGTTTTCCTCCGACCTCAGCGAATGCGCGGCATGCGGCGGTGGCCTGAGAATCATCGCCGCCCTGACCGATCCGGCCTCGATCCGGACCTGTCTGGAGGGAGTAGGGCTGCCGGCGATGCCCCCGCCGAGAGCCCCGCCTCAGCCGCTTTTCGAGTTCGCCGCCTGATCCTGCCTTCTCGACCCGTCGCCGTCGCCGGGCGTAGGGCTGGGTGTGCCCCCAACAGTCCCTCAGGCCCCGGATTGATCCGGATACGGGCCTACAGGCAACCAGTCCGGACTGCGAGTTCGGTCGAAGGATTGGCAAACGATCCTCAGGGGAGTTGCCGGACCCTTGCGGTGCGCTGTCCGCCTTGACCGAGAGTCCAAAAAAGGTGCCTCATTTTTCCTATACTTTGGATCCCCTCAAGCGGGAACTGCGGTCCTTGCCCATGCTGCTGGCGGCCCTCACTACCGCCCCCGCATCAGGAAGACCCGATCCGTGTTGAGCACGTCGTTGACGCGGTAGCAAAAAAAAGAAAAAAACCTGAACCAACGGACAGCCCCTGTCCTCTTTGGGGGTATCTTGCCCAATAGGCAGGCGTTGTTCTCGGGCGGTCCCTGATCCATCCCCCGCTCCCTGTCTTGTCGTCCAACCATGCTTCGATGGAGGAGAGCCATGCAGAGAATCGCCGTCATGACCGTCATCGCCTTGGTGCCACTGAATCTGCCCGTCCTCGTTCTCGGCCAGACCACACTCGTCATCCGGGGTGGCATGAGCCGGGCGACTCTGGACGGACAGGATGAACTGGAACAGAAGGGGCGCACCGGCCTCATACTGGGTGCTTCCGCGAACATCCCGGTACGGGACAGACTCGGCCTTCGACTCGATGCCGGCTATGTGCAGAAGGGGACCGAAAGCGAGGGCGACTCCGAGTTAGCCGGGTTGGGATTCAATCTCGACTACCTCGAGCTCTCGGGCCTCGGCGTTGTCAAGCTCGGGTCGCCTGGAAGTCAGGCTTCGCTATACGTGCTCGCCGGACCGTCGATGGCGTACCTGACCAACTGCGAAGTGTGGGCCGAGGGAAGGGACTGGGAAGGTGACCGCTTTTCGGCCTCGGCATCCTGCGACGAGGAGTCTACCAAAAGCATAGACCTCGGCGTTACCGGAGGGGTCGGTGTTGAAGTGCCGATCTCCCAGCAGATGAGATTGTCCATCGATCTTCAGTACACCGCGGGGCTGCTGACAATCGTCAAGGACTCGGACGACGAACTCTTGGACGACGAACTCTGGAACCGAGCCCTTACCCTTCAGGTCGGCGTCGGCTTTCCCATAGGGCAATAGAATAGACTACGGGGCCGACCGCATCAGAAACACCCGATCCGTGTTGAGCACGTCGTTGACGCGGTCGTCCCAGAACGCCCCGCCGGCGACCAGCAGCCGGCCGTCGGCGTCGGCCGCCCAGCTCAGCTCCAGGGGCAGGTCCGGGCCCCGGGTCCAGAGGCCGCTGGCCGGGTCGTAGGCGTAGCTCTCCGTTCGCCAGCCCACCGTCGGCCCGCCCGCCCAACACCCAGACTCGATCCTCGAAGGCCGTGCACAGGGGGGCGTTGGGCGCCTTGACTGGGTGCTCCACCTCGCTCCAGCGGTCCCGGCCGGGCTCATAGACGAACAGGCCCGGGCACTGGCTCTTGGGTCCCCCGGCGATGTAGAGACGGCCGTCCAGGACGCAGCCGCTGGCCTGGTAGACAGTGCCCGGGGGCGGGGTGTCGACGCGCCAGTCCGTCTCTCCGGGGCCGATGCTGAGGAACTGCGCCAAGTGGCCTTCCTCGGCGCCGCCGCCGACGCCGTAGAGCCGCCCCCCGGCGGTCAGCGCCACCACCTGGCCGGCCTTCTGGGGCAGGGGCGGGCCGAGGCGGTAGCGCTGTGTGGCCGGATCGAAGACCTCCACCGTCGCCGTGGGCCGCGTGGCGTCGCCCTCGCCGTGGCGGAAGAGGCCTCCCAACAGCCACAGCTCGTCCTCGAGGACGGCGATGCCGGAGTAAGCCTTGCCGGGCTCGAGCATGGGCGCCTCCACGCGCCAGGTGCCCGAGGGGACGTGGCAGGACCAGACGTGGTCGAGGTTGATCCACTCGTCAGCCGGCCAGCCGAAGAAGGTCTTGCCGCCGGCGGTGTAGAGGCGGTCGCCGATGCGGGCGAAGATGTTGTCGTGGTTGCCCGCCGGCATGAGAGGCAGCTCCTCCCAGTGCTCGTGCCATGGCTTCTCCAGGTCGGCGAGCGCTGCACGCGCCCCGCCCTCAGCAACCAGAGACCGCCGGAGCCGGCGTGCAGAATCGCCCGTACCGGGCCCTCACCCGCCGGCAGGACCTCGCGCCAAAGGGGCGGGTCGTCGGCGTTGACCCGCAGCTCCCGCAGGCTGCCGTCGCCGAAGCCCACCAGCAGCTGGGCGCCGCCGCGGCCGATGGCGGTGATGGGGGGGCGTCCGCGGGATTGGCGAAGGAGCGGTGCCCGGCGGTGCGGGCGTCGGCGCGAGCGAGGGAGCCTTCCACCGCCGCCCAGACAAAGCCGGCGTCGTCGGTGGCGGCGCCGCTCCAGGGGCCGGCGAGTCGGTCCTCGGGCAGGTCGAGGCGCTGCCAGGCGTGGGGGCCCCGGTCGGTGAGCACGGCCAGGTCCCGCCGCTCGCCGTCGGCGGCCACGGCCCAGACGTTGCCGAAGGGATCGTCGCAGACCGGGGTGACCTCCCACCCGGGGGGGACCAGGGGTGCGGCTTCGAAGAGGGCGTCCCCCCGGCGCACATCGGCGCACCAGACGTCTCCCTAGCGCGTGGCCAGCACGCGCCCCGGTTGCCCCTCGGGACGGAAGGAGGGGGTCCGCGAAACCGGGGCGTCGCCGGCCCGGGGGTAGCGCAGGATCTCGTTCCCGAGGGACATCCGGAGACGAGTGCGCGCCGCATCATCCGCTTGGGCACCAAACGCGGCCTGCTCGACGACACCGCAGCGGATGCGCTCGCCGACGAGGAGCCGGTGCTGGCGGCTCTCACCGCGGCTTCGGTGCGAGGGATCACCGCCACCGGCGCAGGCGCCGGCCAACGCCTGCGCCGGGTCCTGAGATGCGGCCACCGGGGTGCGTACCGCGCCCTTGTGCTTTGCTTCGTGCGGCTTTTGGCTGCCTGCGGCAACGCGGATCGCAGGCCCTGACCGGCGGGGGCTCGAACGCTTGTGCCGCTACGTGGCCCGGCCGGCCCTGGCGGGAGGGCGTCTGCGCCTCGTCGATGCCGACCCTCTTTCCTTCGCGCTCAAAACGCCGTGGCCGGATGGGACCCGCCATCTCCTGCTGTCTCCGATCGAACTGCTGGAGAAGCTGGCGGCTCTGATCCCCCCGCCCCGGTCTCATCTCCTGCGCTACCACGGGGTCCTGGCGCCCCGGGGCCGGGCCCGCGAGCGCATCGTGCCGGCCCAGCCGGTTGCCGAGCCGTCGGCGGAGAACGGCGATGCGAGCGCTGCGGCCTGCTCCCATCGGCTGCGGTGGGCGACCCCGCTGGCGCGGGTGTTTTCCCTCGCCCCTGGACCGCCGGAGGGTCAAGCCGCTGAGACAGCCCGCGTGAGCGGCCGCGAGGACTACCCCTTCGCGATCGAGCTCGAGGTGTGGGACTACGAGTGCGACCTGCAGGGGGTGGTCAACAACGCGCTTGATCCTGGTTGACAGGACGGCAGGATCAGCTGGTCCAGTTCTCGACCACGAGACTGGGAATGCGAGAAAACTCCCTGTCGTTGTTCGTCACGAGGGTACAGCCGAGGGCCGATGCATGTGCTGCGATCAGGGTGTCTGGCGGGCCAATCGGGGTGCCTTGGCGCTCGAGCAAGGTTCTGATGCGGCCGTATTGTGCTGCTGCCGCGTCGCCGTAAGCGATGATCTCCAGCGGGGCGGCGAATTCAGCCAGGGCCAGCTTGTTTTGCTCTGGTTTCGAACTCTTCGAGATCCCGTACTCCAATTCGCTGAGCGCGATCGTGGAAGATTCCGACTTGCGAGATATCCAGGGCTTGTAGTCTGGCCAAAGCTTGAGCCGGTTGTCTCTTGATGAGGTAGATGCAGATGTCGGTGTCGAGCAGGAAATCGGTCACGGAGACGCTTTCTGCTGCTGATCGGGCTGATTCCTCTCGTTCATATAATCACTGGAAAAGCGGTCCAGACTGTCGACGAGCGAGGTCCAGGGGGATTCCTTGGGCAAGAGCATGACGATGCCCTGGTATTTCTTGATGTAGACCTCGTCTCCGCTGAAACGAAACTCCTTCGGAAGCCTAACGGCTTGGCTGCGGCCGTTGTTGAACAGCTTCGCTGTCTGCATGGATGTATCTCCTTTGGAGATCCACTTCACTCCGGTGGAATCCCGTCAACTAGTACTCGGGCGCCTCTGACAGAATCCGGTCGATGCGGGCGAGCTCGTCCTGGTCGAACTCGACACCGACGGCGCCGAGGTGGTCCCGCACCTGGTCCGGGTGCTTGGCCCCGACCAGGGCGCAGGTCACCGCGGGAAGGCGCAACAGCCAGGCGACCGCCATCTGGACCATGGTGATCCCCTTTTCATCGGCGATCCCCCGGAGTTTCTCCACGACGTCGAAGTAGCCGGCAAACCTCCGGCCAGCGAACCGCGGTCCCACGTACGGGCCGGTGCGGGTCTCGCCGGAGCGCTCGTCGTCATCGGGAAACTGGTGGCCCGGGCGGTAGCGGCCGCTCAGCAGCCCCTTGGCGAGGGCGCTGTGCGCGAGAATGCCGATCCCCTCCCGTTCGCAGTAGGGGATGTCCTCCTCTTCGATGGAGCGGTTGAGCATGTTGTAGCATGGCTGGCTGGAGTGAAAGGAAGCGGTCCGCGACGCGGTCTGCATCTGTTCCGCGATGAAGTTGGAGACCCCGAGGAAACGGGTCTTGCCCTGCTCCTGGAGGCGCAGCATGGTTTCCATGCTGATATCGATCGGGTACTCGGGATTCCAGCTGTGGATCTGGTAGAGGTCGACACAGTCGACCTTGAGCTGGCGCAGGCTGTTCTCCATCGCCGCGACTATATCGTCACGCGAGTACTTCAAGCTGACCTTGGTGGCGAGAAAGCAGCGCTGGCGATAGCCGTCTTGGAGGGCCTTGCCGATTACCTCCTCGCTGTGGTAATACGATTGCGCCGTGTCGATGAGGGTGATGCCGGAATCGATGGCGGCGCGGACCGTGGCGATTGCCGTCGCCTCGTCGACCGCCCCCATGGCCCCGCCGAGCGGCCAGGTGCCGAGCCCGAGGACGGAGACGCGGTCCCCGTCTCTTCCGAGTTGCCGGTGTTCCACGGTCAGGCCGGTACTGCCACCGCGGCGTTTAGCGCCGGCATCAGCTCGTTGGCGAACAGGTCGAGGTTGCGCAGCCAGGCCTCCTTGTCGTCCCAGTCGAAGCCCAGGATGACGAGGGTGCCGAACGGCCCGGTCTCTTCCATCAGAACCAGCAGCCGGCGCAGCACCTCGTCGACGTCGCCGGCGATGATCTGCTCAGACATCCAGTAATCCATGTTGCAGTCGGAATCCGGCATTTCGAGGTCGCGCTTGAGGATGCTGCGGCCGAGGCCCTTGTCGAGGAGGCTGGCGATGTACTCGTAGTTGCGGCCGACCGAGTTGGTGCGCGCCAGCCTGACCGCCTCCGCGGTGGTGTCGGCGAGGAAGATGGCGCGCGAGACCTTCCAGCAGGAGCGGTCGGCTTCGCGGCCCGCTTCGGCGGCCGCGGCGGCGTAGGTCTCCCAGTGGTCGGCGAGAACGTTGCCGGCGGCCAGCGCCGCGGAGAAGGGGGCGTAGCCGCGCTGCGCTGCGACCTTGAGACTGTGCGAGTTGCGGCTGAGCCCCGGCATGGCGATCGGCGGGTGCGGCTGCTGCAGCGGCTTGTGGATGAAGCCGATCTGCGTCTCCTCGTCGACGAACTTCTTGAGGGAGAACTGCCAGAACTCTCCGTTGTGCTCGTAGGGTGGATCCGAGGCCCAGAGTTCGAGGATGACGTCGAGCGCCTCCATGGTCATGGCGCCCCCCTGCTTCGGGTCGAGGCCGTAGAGCTCCTGGTCGGCGGTGACGCTTCCCGAGCCGAAGCAGAGGTTGAGGCGGCCGTGCGCCAGGTGGTCGAGGAAGGCGATCCGGGTCGCCACGTACGCCGGGTGGTGCTGGTTGAGGCAGACCGGGGCGGGTCCCAGGCGGATGCGCTCGGTCTCGCCGAGGACGCGGCCGATGAAGACCTCGGGAACGACGATCGACTCGTACTTCATGGTGTGGTGCTCGCCGATCCAGAACTCGCTGAAACCCAGCTCCTCGGCGCGGACGACCAGCTCGATGTCCTCGTCGAAACACTGCGACAGAGGTTTGCTGGGCGGGTGAAAGGGCATGATGAACATGCCGTAGTCGATCAGTCCGTTTGCGCTCATCGGGTAAGCCTCTACTGGTGGTGTGGGAGGCGATGATAAAGCGGGTTGGCGCCGCGACGGTCAAGAACTGGCGCTTGCCCTGAACGGGGGTTTCCAGGACGTGGAGCAGTCGGAAGGTTTGCGGCGCCGTGGTGTGAGGTTTGGAAGGGCCTGGGTTGTAGAGAGGCCGTCAGCCCCTGCTTTTCCATGCCTTTTTCGGCCCGCCGCCCAAGAGGGCAGTCTTTCAAGTGCAGGGGGGTCAAGGAGGCCGAATGACCCTGCCTTTCCTGCCCTGTCCGGCCGGCCGCTACCCGGATCGACTATGAGGTTATGAGGTCAGGCGCGGTTGGTGCCGTACGCCGCGGCGATCAGCTCGCCGCGGACGAAGCGGCGCAGGTTGAGGCTGGCGATGTCGATGGTTCGGTCCGAAACCCCGAGCACCTCCTCCGCCATCGCCTCGCCGACCGCGGGGCCGATCTTGAAGCCGTGGCCGCTGAACCCGGCGCACATGAAGAACCCCTCGAGGCCGTCGACGGCGCCGAGCACCGGGTGCCAGTCCGGGGTGACGTCGTAGAGGCCGGTGTACGAGTCGACGGCGAGGAGCGACCGGAAGCCGGGCCAGCGCCGCCGCAGCCGCGATTCGGTCTCGGCGATGAAGGAGACGTCGACCTCCTGGTCGTACCCGTCCGGCTCGACGTGCTCGTACTCCTTGGGGAAGCCGCGACCGACCAGCATGCGGCGCTCCCCGTGCGGCCGGTAGTAGATCGCCTCGGCCATGTCGGAGAAGCAGAGCCTCGGCGGCCCGCCCGCGGCCGCGGCGTCGTAGATGATCTCCTCCTCGCGGGTGACCTGAAGAGGCAGGTCGACGCCGGCCCAGGAGGCCACCCGGTCCGCCCAGGGGCCGGCGGCATTGACGACGATCCCGGTGGAGATGTTTCCCGCGGCGGTGGCGACCCCGGAGACCGCATCCCCGGACAGGAGAAGACCTGTCGCCGGGGTGAGCGGCGCCAGGTGTCCGCCCAGATCGGTGAAGCGGCGCGCGTACGCATGGGTGGTGGCGCGCGGGTCGGCGTACCCCGAGCCGGGCTCGTAAGCGAAGCGGTGCACGTCGCCGATCTCGATGCGCGGCTCGATCTCGAGCAGCTCCTGGCGCGTGATTTCGCGCACGTCGACGCCGAGCCGCCGCCCCATCTCGAGGTTGCGGTCGAAACCCCCGGAGACGTACTCGGGGATCAGGAACGACCAGCCGCAGTTGACGAACCCGCAGTCGCCGCCGATCTCGTCGTCGAAGTTGGAGAAGATGTCGACGCTGCGGCGCACCATGCGCACGAGCACCTCGTTCGAGTAATGCTGCCGGACGATGGCCGCGGAGCGCCCGGTTCCTCCCGAGGCGATCAGCTGCCTCTCGATCAGGACGACGTTTTCGACGCCGCGCCTGGCGAGGTTGAAGGCGGTGGCCGCGCCGTTGATGCCGGCGCCGATGACTACCGCGCCCGCGGTTTTCGGTAACGGATTCATGGGGGTCCAACCTGGAAAACCAGGGTGGTTTCCGCAATGATTCCGGCGCTCCGGCTTGGCGCCGCGGCCTGCATTTGGCCATTATCACCGCGGCGGCACCGATGGGGCCCTGGATGGGAGAGGATGCCCGAGGGTGGCTGCGATTCAGCCGGTCCGCAGCCGCAGGACTTCCCGGAGTTTGGCCGGGCACGGGGCCGGCCGGGAGAGTTGCCCCAAAGGGGTGCGCCGGGCCGCAGGGCGACCCACCGGCCAGCCGCCGGATTCCCTTGAACCCGGGCAGAAAAAGCCGGCAAGGGGTCGTGGCGGCACCAGTTCGTTTCGGCCCGACCAGCGCGAGCCGCTTGAAATTGCACCCACCCGCCATGGCAACTGCGATGCCCGCGCAGGGCCGCGGCAACCCACCTTCTGAATCCCGGAGCGAAACCATGGCCCCGATCGACGTCGGTACCCGCAAGCAGCTTTTCATCGACGACCGCTTCATCGCCGCATCCAGGGGAATCGAGCTGCGCATGAACCTGCCGGTCCAGCACCCGGAGCCGGTGCTGGTCGCGGACAAGCCGTGGGAGGCGCTCGGCATCGGCGCCTACAACACCGTGTTCCGCGAGGCGGACGGCCGCTGGCGCATGTGGTACGACGCCATGATGCTGACCGGCCTGCCCTCTGAAGGGGCGCGGCGCCTCGGGTACGCCGAGTCGGAGGACGGCATCCACTGGCGCAAGCCGGAGCTGGGGCTGATCGAGTTCCAGGGCAGCAGGAGCAACAACCTCGTCGTCCCGCACGGGGAGAGTCAGAGCATGCAGGGGGCGACAGTGTTCCGGGACGAACGCGCCCCGGCCGAGGAGCGCTACAAGCTGTGGAGCAAGTACCGCCCCAGCGACGCCGAGCTGGCCGCCGGGGCCGCCGAAGGCCTGTGGGGGATGCACTCCGCCGACGGCATCCGCTGGCAGTACTACCCCGGCCAGCCGAACCCTCCCGAAACGATGTGCGACACCCAGAACATGTTCTTTCGGGACGACCGCCTCGGGCTCTACGTCGGCTACACCCGGGTGAGGGAGACGCAGCTCGTCGAGGAGGCCGCCAGGGGCGGATTCGGCCGCTACCGCAGCGTCGGCCGCATCACCTCGCCCGACTTCAGGCACTGGTCGCCGCTGGAGATCGCCTTCGAGGCGGACGCGCGGGACCTCGCCATGCCGGTGCCCTTCCAGCGCGACGACCCGCGGCCCAACATCGATTTCTACACCTCGTGCGCCATGAAGTACGAGCTGGCGCAGGACGCCTACCTGATGTTCCCGTCGGCGTACTACCACTGGGGGGAGGAGGATTACCCGGCGACCATGGACGTGCAGCTGCTGACCAGCCGCGACGGCATTGACTGGCGGCGGGCCGGGGGCCGCGAGCCGTTCCTGCGCCCCGGCCTCGACGGCAGCGGCAGCAGCGGCATGCTCTTCGCCAATCCCTGGCTGATCCCGGTGGGAGAGGAGCTGTGGCTCTACTACTCGGGGACGGTGCGGAAGCACGGCCCCCAGGCGGACCCGGAGGCGGAGCGCCGGGAGTCGCGGATGGGCGGCATATACCGGGCCAGCATCCGCCGCGACGGCTTCGTCTCCGCGGACGCGGCCTACGACGGCGGGGAGCTGACGACGCCGGACCTGGTGTTTGCAGGCGACCGTCTCGAGCTCAACTGCGACTGCAGCGCCGGCGGCTGGCTGCAGGTCGAGCTGCAGGACGCGGAGGGAACCCCGGTCCCGGGGCACACCCTCGCCGACGCCGATGGACTGGTGGGCAACGGATTGGCAAAGCCGGTCACCTGGAAGGGGAGCAGCGACGTCGGCGCCCTCGCGGGCCGGCCGCTGCGGCTGCGCTTCGTCATGAGGGGTGTGAAGCTGTACGCCTTCCGGTTCCGCGGGGATTGAGGGGGGTTGCCGGGGCGGCGCCAGGGAATTCCAGGCGTTCGTGAGGCTTTTTCCAGTCAGGGCGCGGAAAACTTCTTGCAGATTGATGATGATATCATCATTTTGCAAGTATTATGTACCGACAAAGACTGTTGACGCGAAGACTTCGGGAGCTCGCGACCGCGTTTCCGGTCGTCGTTCTTTCAGGTGCCCGACAAGTTGGCAAGAGCACCTTGTTGCAGCATCTCTACGGTGACAAGGCGGACATCGTCGTTTTCGATCCGGTTGTCGACGTGGGGAATGCACGCCAGGATCCGGAACTGTTTCTGGCCAACAACCGACCCCCCTTGGTCCTCGACGAGGTCCAGTACGCGCCGGAGTTGATCGCTAGCCTCAAACGCGAGGTCGACAAGGATCGGTCCCCCGGACAATACATTCTCAGCGGGTCCCAACAGTGGAGTGTGCTGACCTCCGTCTCGGAAAGTCTTGCCGGGAGGGCTGCCTTCCTCGACCTGGAGGGATTCAGCCTGGCAGAAGCCGCGGGATCCGAGGGTTCCTGGCTGTCCAGTTGGATAGCCGACCCGGCAAAGTTCCTGGCTTCCCCGCCGTCGCGGCTACAGCATACGCGAACGCTCTACGAGTCTCTGTGGCGAGGCGGCCTGCCGGATGCCACGCTGATCGAAGCCGCGTTCGTTCCCGATTTCCATGCAGCCTATCAGCGCACCTATATCGAGCGGGACGTGCGTCTGCTCGCAGACGTAGCTGACTGGCAGCTCTTCGGACGATTCATCCGTCTTTGCGCTGCCCTTTCGGCACAGGAAATCAACCGCAGGCAATTGGGCCGGGAACTGGGAGTGACCCCGCAGACCGCGGATCGCTGGCTGGGGCTGTTGAAGGCAACCTACCAATGGTTCGAGGTGCCCGCCTACTCGGGAAACGCCGTCAAGCGCGTAAGCGGCAAACCCAAGGGCTATCTCGCAGATACCGGTATGACGTGCCATGCCCAACTGTTGTCCTCTCCGGAGGCACTGGGAGGGCACCCCATGCTGGGCGCCCTTTTCGAGACCGCAGTAGTCGCTGAAATCCGCAAACAGGCGGGGGCCATGCCCACTCCTCCGCAGATGTACCACTGGCGGACAAGCGGGGGAGCGGAAGTCGACCTCCTTCTCGAACGGGACGGCAGATTCTACCCCATCGAAATCAAGCTCGGAAGCGTCCCTTCCCGCCGCGACACGACGGGAATCACCGCCTTCCGGAAAACCTACCCTCGACTGCGCATCGAACCCGGCCTCGTCATCGCGCCGACAAGGGAAGTATTGCAGGTATCCGAGCAGGACTGGGCCATTCCCTGGGATCTCGGCGGTCGTTGAAGGAGCCTATCCCAATTCGGATAGGCTGACTGGAAATCTGAGCTGTTCCCTGGACCTCGATCACCCCCGTAGCCGCTACTCCTACTCAGCAGCCCGTCCCGAGGAAATCTCTCCACGTCTCCACGCTTGCGGGATGGACAAACGCCGCATGGACTCAACTACTGCAAAACTGCGCCCAAGCAGGCTAGGCCGTTTCCCTGGGACCTCGAAGGGTGATGACTGGGTGCTGGTCACGTCGGGGATGATTCAGGGTCTTTATCTGGAAACGTGTGACCGACCTGTTCGGGGGAAACCTCTCGCCGGCAGCGTGGGCCTGCTGGGTGGCGGTATCGGCAATGGCGTCGATTCGGGGATGGGGAGGGTGAAGACGGAGGGGTCGAGGACGTCCTCGACGAGGAGGTAGCCCCCAGGGCGGTAGAAGTCGTTGGTCGGGGGTGAGTGCCGCTCATGGGGATTGTCCTTTTGTTGGGGGGTTAGTTGGTTGGACTACCGCCTTTGTTCTGGTCATCGACCGGTGTGATGAGCATTCCCAGCCGGGAGGCAGCATCGACCTGTCGGCGGTCGAAGGACCCGAAGGTTATCGGCACTCCCAGCGAGGATTGCAGATACTCGGCCCCCGCAAGGTGAACACTGTCATAAGCGCGCAAGCCGAGCTGTTCGCTCAGAGCACCGGCTCGTCGCAGAAGAGTCTGGGTGACCGCGACACGGTGATATCTCTCCCAATCCTCCTCCAGCTCCTTCTTGCATTCCTCCAGCTCTGCGTCGGACAGGTCGCCCAAACGGCGTTTGGCAGCCAAAGCAGATCGCGCCTCCACGTATGCGAGCCACTGGCAGGCGATTTCCTCGGCCACATCCACCCAGCCACGTACCGTCTCGGAGTCGGCCTCCTCGACGTACAGCTTGACGAGAGCCGATGTGTCGAGAAAGAGGATCACGGTCGCTCTTCCATCACGATGTCCGAGACGTTTTTCTGTCCGGGTTTGACGCGCACGGGGCGCGCGGCACCCCTCGGTTTTTCCCCCGTCCCGGCATTGATCCCCGGCAAGGTCGCCAGCCGCTCTTCCAACAGGAGGGGCGGAAGCGGCACGAGGCGGGCGATGGGCTTCCCCCTCGAAGTTACGACGACTGTCTCTCCCCGCTGGACTTGCCGAAGGTAGCTCGACAACCTGCTCTTCAGGTCGCGTACGGATGCGTTCATTGCGATCTCCCTGTAACTACATCAAGACAAGTGTAGTCACATTGAATTCCCCAGGAAAGGCCCTCGGCCAGATCGCTGACCAGGCTTCCTTATCTGTGCTGCATGGTTCCAGCAGAATGCACGTGCCGGCAATTACGGCCGGACAACACCCAAAATTTCTGTTACGCGGGCGAAACTGTTTCCCTTTTCCGGTGTTGTTCCCGTTTACACCTGCAAGCGCGATGGCATGGAGGGCGGACATGATGCAGATAGATCCAGGGAGGAAGGAGCGAGTGATGGTTGCCGCTGCGCCACCTGACAGAACGGTCCCATCCATCGCGGCCGCGCCACGAGTCAGGTCGGGGCCAGCTACTGCCATCGCAGTGGTGGCATTGCTGTGGGCATCCCCGTCGCTGGCGGGCCAGCCGTTCGTCGATCACGGCGGTCCGGAGCTGGGGGTTGCCGGTCCGGTGACCGCGCCGATCCAGCACGAGAAGTACTTTCGCATGGAGGGGGAGCTGTTCGGGTACGCCCCCCGGTACGTGCCGGCGCCGGTATCGTTCGACGCGGAAAACCGCCCCTGGATGGCGTTGGGGACCGAGCTGATCACCCTCGATGACGAAGGCCGCTGGATCGCCCTCGACTTCGACGCGGCGATGAAGGCGGAGTACGACGGCATCGAGGGGAGCGCCTTCCGCAACGGCCCCTTCATCTCCTTCGACAGGGACGGCGACGCCTACATGCTGGCCCGCGTCGCCCATCTGCAGCGCCAGGACATCTTCCGGGAAACGCCGGCGCGGCGCATCGATGCCTTCGGCCTGGCGCACTCGTGGGACCGCCTGCGCACCTGGACCTTCTACGAAACCGTGTCGCCCGCGGTTCACTCCACCCCGTTTCAGCGCAAGCTCTACACCGGCGCCCAGCGGCTGGAGCGGCTCGAAGGACACAACCAGATCGACGGGCCGCCGCCGATGGTCGAGGGGCGCGGCTGGGAGCTGAGTCTGTTCGTGGCGGAGAAGCGGGATGACGGACGCTTGACGCCGCCCGAGACGATTCTGCTGGCGCGCGCGGATCCGCCGATCGCCGGCAAGCTCAGGAACTGGATCACCCCGACCCATTCGGGGGCCGGCAACGTCAGTGCCACCTACGGAGGCAGGACTCACGTGGTGTGGCTGAGCATTGAGCCCCTCGAGCGGCACCGGGGGGAGGCCGAGGCGCTGTCGGCGGAGATGGACGGGGAGTACGTGCCCTACGCGCTGCGCTACAAGGACTCGCCCGGCTCCCTTGCTCCCAGCTACGTCCGCACCTACGACCGCGCAAGCGGCGAGCTGAGCGACCCCGTGCTCCTCGGTTTCAGCCGGCGAAACAACCACGACCCGCCGGCGATATCGGTGGACTCGAAGGGCTACCTTCACGTCGTCATGGGCGCCCACCACGACAACTTCCAGTACACCCGCTCGCTGGCGCCCAAAAGCAGCACGGAGGGATGGACCGAGCCGAGGATGTTCGGGACCCCGAAGCCGCCCGAGGGCGGGGGCAGCTACACGTACACGGCGCTGCTGTGCGATTTCGACGACAACCTGCACCTGGTCAGCCGCTGGGCCGGCAGCGACGACTACCGCTTTCAGCTGGTCTACCAGCGCAAGAAGGCGGGCCGGGACTGGGAGCCGCACCGGGTCCTGGTGAGCCCGTTCCGCGTCAACTACGCTGCCTGGCGCCAGAAGATCAGCATCGACCGGCTCGGCAGGCTGTTCGTCAGCTACGCATACTACCCGGATCTGATGACGCCTGAGGAACGGCGGGCATACGCGCGCAAATGGCCCGAAGACGCCACGGAGAACCCGGATGCTCCCGGCGGCTACGACATTGTGCTGCGGGACCGAGGCGCGGCCATGTTGATCTCCGACGACCGCGGCGATTCATGGCGGCTCGCCGTCACCGGGGATTTCGTGGAGGGGCTGGAACAGGCTGCCCGGCGAAGAGCAGCAGAGCAGGTGGAGGACAGAGTACACCAACACAGGATGAAGGAGGAGAGATGAGCAGCATGACCACAGGGAACGCCACGGACTCGAGCACGTGCGCTACCTCGCCGACATCATCGGCAAGCGGCCCACCGGCTTCGCCGGGGAGATCCGCGCCGCCGAGTACCAGTGCGAGCAGCTCGAGAAGTGGGGGTGCGAAGGGGTGGGGACCGAGGAGTTTCCCGCCCGCAGCTGGGACTTCGATCTCTGCAGGGTGAGCTGCGAAGCGCTCGGCGAGATCGAGGCCCTGCCGATTGAGTTCTCGGCCTCGACCCCGGCGGGAGGACTTGAAGCTGCCCTGGAGGTGCGCGAGAAGCCGGAGGCCGACTCCGGGCTCGAAGGCCGGATCGCCCTTTTCTACAACGGGCTCCCCGACGAGAAGGCGCTTCTCGACAGCAACCCGGCCGGGGTGATCCTGGTGACCCAGGAGAAGGCGCTTGCCTGGCACCAGATCGTCGGCCCGACCTCGGCCCTCGCAGGGCGGCTGCCCATGGTAACCCTCGGATTCGCCGACGGCGTCGACCTGGTACGTCACGGCGTCGACAGGCTGAAGCTCGAGATCGAAACCCGGATCGAAGACGTCACGGGCCGCAACGTGGTCGCCACGCTTCCCGGGGCATCGGGAGAACGCCGCATCAACATCAGCGGCCACTACGATTCGGTTCCGGCCGGAGGGGCGGCGGCCGACAACGCCACCGGCGCGGCCTGCGCCCTGGAGGTGGTGCGCAGTCTGAGCGGGCTCGATCTCGAGGCGACCGTCGACTTCGTCAACTTCAGCGCCGAGGAGATCGGTCTCTACGGGGCCGCGGCCTACGCCGAGGCGCACGCGCGGGAACTGGCGGCTACGGAGCTGGGGATCTACTTCGACGGCCAGGGGGACTTTCTCGGCCGCAACAACATCCACATCATCGGCCGGGAGGGGCTGGTCGACCTCACTCGCGAGCGCTGCGACGCCGTGGGGTATCCGGTCGACCTGCAGCACCACTTCACCGGGCTCGACCAGGCATTCCTGAGCGCCCATGGCGTGCCGACCCTCTGGTTCCAGCGCGGCCCGCAGCTGACCTGGCACACCCGCGCCGACGTCACCGAAGACGTCAGCCCAGCGGCGATGCGGGCGACCATTGGGGCCGCGGTCGATATCGCGCTCCACGTCGACGCCAACCCGGGCTGCTTTCCCGGGGGGATTCCCGAAGACCAGGCGCGGGAAGCCGCCGAGTACGTGAAGAACGGGGCCCCCTGCTGGTAGGCGGCCCGGATGCACCGGAGTGGAACGATTGCCCAAAAACCGCGGAACAAGAAGGATGGCGACGGCAGAGACTGGCGTGGCCTCCAGAGTGAGTAGACGCTGATGAAAGTCGATAGAGACCGATTTCTCGAAGAGGGCTACCTCATTCTGCGCCAGGTAGTCCCGCCCTCCGAACTCGAGCGGATCAGGACTGCCTGCGAGAGCCTGCTCGAGAAGCAGAAGGCGGTGTGGCGGCGTGATCGCGCCGACGGCGAACCGCCCGGGGGCCAGTGGGAAACATCCGCCCAGCCGCGGGTGATGGTCGGGCAGATCGCCGATCGCGTCGACGCCGGCTGCATCCCCGGCATCGAGATCTGGCACCATGAAAACATCCAGGGGGTCAGCAGCGAGCTTCTCGGCGTCGAGGACGCCGCGGTGACCGAGATGATGATGATGTGCAGCCCGGTCCGCGATCACGGCACCGGCGGCCACCGGGGCTGGCACCGCGATCTCTACCCCCCGTTCAGCGCCCCCGTTCAGGCCTACACCGACGACATCCTGGAGAACGGCCCGCGCTACGTGCAGTGGAACATCCCCCTCTACGACGACGGCGTGCTGTGGGTGATCCCCGGCAGCCACAAGCGGCTCAACACCGCGGAGGAGAACCGGCTGCTCGCCGAGGACGAGCGCGCGCCGTTCCCGGGCGGGGTGCAGACCGATCTCGAGGCAGGGGACGGCGTCGTCTACATCCTGCCGATCCTGCACTGGGGAAGCCGTTACGACAGAACCCTTCGCCGCACCCTGCACGGTGGCTTCGCGACGCACACGCAGGTCCACGACCTCAGCTACGCCGAGCACCTGTCGCCGTCCGCCCGCGACAGGTTCGAGCGCTGGAACCGGCGCAGCGAGCGCACCCAGGATCTGACCGAAGCGGCCCTGCGCTCTGCGATCGCCGGCGACGGCGCCCGCTACGGCGAGGTCCTGGAGGAGCTGCACCCGGGACGGGGAGCCAGGGGGAGAGCGCTGACCACCGTGTACATGAGCAAGAGCGCGCGGCGCATCCACGACCTGCGGGGCCCGGACGCAGGCAGGGTGCCGGAGAGCCGCCGCAACATGGCGCTGTTCGAGCACCCCATCACCCTGCACTGGGGCGGGGAGTTCGCCGGGCGCTTCTCCCCGGAGGAGGCGGAGGCCCTGTGGGAGCGCTTCCGGCCGATCGAGGAAGGGATGCAGGCCGACAGGGAGCTGGCACCGCCGGGGTACGAGGACCGGCCGTCGCGGTACTACTTCTACGAGATGCCGGAAGATCTCGACATTGCCGCGGAAATAGACCGGTGGCGCTGAACAGGAGGTGGAGTGCCTGGAGTGTTTCGGGGGCCGGACGGCGGTCACCCGGCATCCGGCTAATGGGTGGAGCGGGTTCGAAGAAGCGGGCGGCTACATCGACCCCTTGAACTTGGGGGATTACCACAACGATCAGCGTGTTGTCCGCGGCGAAGGTGATGCCTTCAGCGGGCTCTCCTGTCGTCCTGCCGCGATCGTGACGGGTCGAATCGTCTAATGAAAAGTATTGGCGGTCAATAATAAAAAAAGTAAAAGGTCGGCGTGGGGTGAATGCGAAGGGCGGGGGTGGGAAAACGGAGGAGACGGAAGTAGGGCGTAAACTTGCGAAGCACCTCGAAATTGCCCAACGAATGTGCGAAGTCGAAGTCCAGCGAGAGGTAGATTTCGCGCTGCGCATCCGGCAAATCGGGATACCAGCGACCGGGACCGCGGCTTTTGCGACCATAACCGTGCAGTCCCTGCGCCCCGGCTCCTACCGCCACCCCTAACCAATCGGGCCAGCGTTCGGCGGCATGCTTCGGTAGCATAGGCTTGGGGTTTATGACCATCCAGAACGTCATCCCCTCGTAGTCGTCCATAAAAGAAGGGGCATACGGATGCCCGCTAGCTTGGCGTGCGTTTCCATAGCGATAGAGCGGGGAGGGGAAATAGCTGAGCTTGAATTGGACCATTTGAGTCGCCGGAAAATTTGCGTGGATCAGGGGAACCAGTGCGCCGAGTACATCTCCCGTGGCATCGGGAATGCTGAAACCCCAATGACCATATCGCCCGTCGCGGTACTCGATATAAAACATCTCAGCTATGCTGCTGAGAGAACCGAGTAGAGCTGCGGTGCGTGGGGAAAAACCTATCCAGTGATAAAGATCGCCTGTGATCTGTGCAAGAAAGAGCCCCCACATAAAATGACTGGCGTGATCTAAATTGAGATAGGTATCCCCAGGCCAATCGTGAATGAAACGGAGAGAAACTTGTTCCCCTTGCCACCAAATGCTTTTCAGATACCGGAAGCCGGCCCAATGCAAACCAGCAGCACCGACACCTACATAGCCCAAGCGTTTAAGATCGATTTCCTGTTGTCGCGTTTCCGATGAGTCTGGTTGAGCAGCAGGAGTAGACGTAGCTGCAAGTACGAGAATGAGAAGAACCGTTCCAGAATACTGTTGCAGGTATTGCTGGCTACTTTTGCCCAGCACTGTCGTAGGTCAGTCCGAGCAGCTATTATCAGGCCGACCCGCCGCCGCCCCCGCCGCCGCCCGACCCGCCGCTGTCCGACCCGCCGCCGTCCGACCCGCCGCCGCCCGACTTGCCGCCGCCCGACTTGCCGCCTGACCCGCTGTTGTCCGACCCGCTGTTGTCCGACCCGCCGCCGCCCGACCCGCCGCTGTCCGACCCGCAGCCGTCCGACCCGCGGCTGTCCGACCCGCAACTCGACGTTGGATTGCGGTCTCCATCGCAATCACAGTCTTTGCCGCTATCACAGCCTCCGCTTATGGTGATAGCCACAGCGGCTAGTAGGACGATCAGTATTTTCTTCATGGCATCCCTCCTCAGGGAATGGTGTGAAAGTCCGCCAAATATAGATTGGAGTCGGTCAGGGAGTGTCCGTTGTTAAAAAAAATCCTGAATCCGTGAAGCGAGACGGATCACCTATGTACTTTCGGTTTGTGCTTATGTCGGGCGGCTAGCACTCGAATGTTGGCACATCGGTCCAATCAGCGCAGCAGGGTGAGTTTACGCGTTAAGATGCCGTTGGCTGTCTCCAGTCGGTAAAAGTAGATGCCGCTGGCCAGGGGGCGGCCTTCGTCGTCGCGGGCGTCCCAGTGGAGGCGGTGGTAGCCGGCCTGCTGGTGCCCCTGGCGCAGGATCGCCACCCGCTGCCCGGTCACCGAAAACAGTTCCAGGCGCACCGGACTCGATTCCGGCAGGAAGTAGGAGATAACGGTCTGGCTGTTGAACGGGTTGGGCGCGTTCTGCTGCAACTGCAGTTCATCCGGCAGGCCGATCAAATTATTCGCCACGACGGTAGTTCCCGAATTTGTCCATTCGGCCACGTCCCACAGCCGCACCGTGCCATCCCCGGACCCGGACGCCAGCCGGGCTCCATCGGGCGAAAACGCCACCGAATTGACCGAACCCGTATGGCCTTCAAGGGTGGTGGTCGGTTCGCCGCTGGCCACGTCCCACAGCCGCACCGTGTCATCCCCGGACCCGGACGCCAGCCGGGTTCCATCGGGCGAAAACGCCACCGAATTGACCGAACCCGTATGGCCTTCAAGGGTGGTGGTCGGTTCGCCGCTGGCCACGTCCCACAGCCGCACCGTGTCATCCCCGGACCCGGACGCCAGCCGGGTTCCATCGGGCGAAAACGCCACCGAATTGACCGCATACGTATGGCCTTCAAGGGTGGTGGTCGGTTCGCCGCTGGCCACGTCCCACAGCCGCACCGTGTCATCCCCGGACCCGGACGCCAGCCGGGTTCCATCGGGCGAAAACGCCACCGAATTGACCGGCTCCGTATGGCCATAGAGGGTGGTGGTCGGTTCGCCGCTGGCCACATGCCACAGCCGCACCGTGCCATCCCCGGACCCGGACGCCAGCCGGGTTCCATCGGGCGAAAACGCCACCGAATTGACCGGCTCCGTATGGCCATAGAGGGTGGTGATCAGTTCGCCGCTGGCCACATGCCACAGCCGCACCGTGCCATACCACGACCCGGACGCCAGCCAGGTTCCATCGGGCGAAAACGCCACCGAATAGACCGCAATCCCAAAGCCTTCGCGGGTGGTGATCGGTTCGCCGCTGGCCACGTCCCACAGCCGCACCGTGACATCCCTAAACCACCCGGACCCGGACGCCAGCCGGGTTCCATCCGGCGAAAACGCCACCGACCAGACCGGCTTCGTATGGCCATAGAGGGTGGTGGGTAGCAATCCCACCACCTCGGCCACGTCCCACAGCAGAATCGTACCATCCCACGACCCGGACGCCAGCCGGGTTCCATCGGGCGAAAACGCCACCGAATTGACCGAATACGTATGGCCTTCGAGGGTGGTGATCAGTTCGCCGCTGGCCACATCCCACAGCCGCACCGTTTCACCCCACGACCCGGACGCCAGCCGGGTTCCATCGGGCGAAAACGCCACCGAAGAGACCCCATCCGTATGGCCTTTGAGGGTGGAGGTCGGTTCACCGCTGGCTACATCCCACAGAAGCACCGTGCCATCTCCCTGCCAGTCCCCGGACCCGGACGCCAGCCGTCCATCGGGCGAAAACGCCACCGAAGAGACCGGCTCCGTATGGCCTTCAAGGATAGTGATCAGTTCGCCGCTGGCCACGTCCCACAGCAGAATCGTGCCATCCCCGGACCCGGACGCCAGCCGGGTTCCATCGGGCGAAAACGCCACCGAATAGACCGCAATCCCAAAGCCTTCAAGGCTTATAGTGATCAGTTCGCCGCTGGCCACATCCCACAGCCGCACCGTGCCTCCCGACCAGATCCCCGACCCGGACGCCAGCCGGGTTCCATCCGGCGAAAACGCCACCGAATTGACCGGCTCCGTATGGCCTTCAAGGATAGTGATCAGTTCGCCGCTGGCCACATCCCACAGCCGCACCGTGTCATCCCACGACCCGGACGCCAGCCGGGTTCCATCGGGCGAAAACGCCACCGAATTGACCGGCTCCGTATGGCCTTCAAGGATAGTGATCAGTTCGCCGCTGGCCACATCCCACAGCCGCACCGTGTCATCCCACGACCCGGACGCCAGCCGGGTTCCATCGGGCGAAAACGCCACCGACTCGACCGAACCCGTATGGCCTTTGAGGGTGGTGGTCGGTTCGCCGCTGGCCACGTCCCACAGCCACACCGTGCCACCCCCGGACCCGGACGCCAGCCGGGTTCCATCGGGCGAAAACGCCACCGAATTGACCGGCTCCGTATGGCCTTCAAGGATAGTGATCAGTTCGCCGCTGGCCACATCCCACAGCCGCACCGTGTCATCCCACGACCCGGACGCCAGCCGGGTTCCATCGGGCGAAAACGCCACCGAATTGACCCAATCCGTATGGCCTTCAAGGATAGTGATCAGTTCGCCGCTGGCCACATCCCACAGCCGCACCGTGTCATCCCACGACCCGGACGCCAGCCGGGTTCCATCCGGCGAAAACGCCACCGACCTGACCCGCTCCGTATGGCCTTTGAGGGTGGTGGTCGGTTCGCCGCTGGCCACATCCCACAGCCGCACCGTGCCATCCCTGGACCCGGACGCCAGCCGGGTTCCATCCGGCGAAAACGCCACCGACCAGACCGTATTCGTATAGCCTTTGAGGGTGGCGGTCGGTTCGCCGCTGGCCACATGCCACAGCCGCACCGTGGCATCCCCGGACCCGGACGCCAGCCGGGTTCCATCCGGCGAAAACGCCACCGAAGAGACCCAACTCGTATGGCCATCGAGGGTGGTGATCGGTTCGCCGCTGGCCACATCCCACAGCCGCACCGTGTTATCCCCGGACCCGGACGCCAGCCGGGTTCCATCCGGCGAAAACGCCACCGAATAGACCGAACCCGTATGCCCCGTGAACAGGGCGACTTCGGCCCCGGTATGGGCATCGTAGAGCCAGATACCTCCTATACCGCTGGCCACCGCCAGCCGGGTCCCATCCGGCGAATAGGCCACCGCTCGGTCGCCTGAACCAATGCGTCCCTTTGCCTAAGCGGGCGAAGGCCCCTGCGGGCAAACTTGAGGAATCATCCTCGGCGCGGCTGTCCGGCACACCCAAGACTGCGACCAACAAGACGACGAGGGGGAACAATCGAGTCTTTTTCACTTTGAGATTCTCCTTTGGATACCAAGTACTCGGCAAAAACCGGCTCCCCGAACTCCGGGACAATCACGCCGAACAACGAAATAGTGGCTGTTGGGATGCCCATCCACGCGATGCACAGCGGCTCGCGTGGAGCATCGGTGTGGGGTGCTCGCGCCGCCACTGCTCGTAATCGAAAGCGCAGAAATGCACGCTGTCGGCCGGCGGCGGGGAAGCGTTGGCTGCCGGTGGTGGCCAAAGAAGGACGCTGACAACCCCGAAAAAAACGGCGGCGAGAACGAAAGCTTTCATGGCTTTCCCTGATCCCTCATAGGATTTGCTTACGGGTAGAGTTCCATCTTCAAAGATACGCCCCAAGAGGACAGGGAATGTCCGTTTCCTCTGAGCCGGTTTTTTTTTGTTTTTGCGATCCCCCGCGCCAGCAACAGCTTCTGCTTTCAGGATCCTGTGGGCGCGGCTGTCCGGCACACCCAGAACCGCGGCCAACAAGACGACGAAGGTTTCGCTGCGTGCGGCTAGGCGGATCGCGGGCCCTGACCGGCGGGGACTCGAACGCTTATGCCGCTACGTGGCCCGACCGGCCCTGGCCTCGGGGCCTGCGCCTCCTCGATTCGGAGCGGCAGGGCTTCGAGCAGTTGCTGGCCAAGTTAGCCGACACCGCCGCAGCCGATGCCATCCGTGTCGGCATGGAAGCCACCGGTCACTACTGGATGGTGCTGTTCGAAGCGATGACTCAGGCCAGGTACGCCGTCGGCAGTCCTCAATCCGCCTTTACCGTCGCCCACGTCCACTCCGATTTCCGGCAGCTGGTACGGGATGATCGTCGAGGGATTGAACGGATTGGGGTAGTTCTGACCCAGGTGCATCCGCGCCGGAAGGGCTCCGGCTTGGTGGAGGGCCGTCAGCGGCAGCGCGAAATAGCCGCTTTCATCGGTGGTCGCGTGAAGCGAACGCCCCAGGTCGGCGCTGGCAAACAGCCTCACCTGGACCCCGGCGGCCAGTTCGCCGGAGGGCAGCCGCACCCGCCCTTCGAGCAGCTGTTCCGCACCGGCGCCGGATACCAGTGCGACCAGAGCGCCGATTGTCAGCCTGGCAGGATGGGAAAGTTTTTGAGCAAGCTGAGAAATGATCCTTCGATGTTTATCCATGGTGATTTGTGATTCCTTCGCGGGTTGCTGATAAAACCATTTCAGATCAGCAAAGGTATATACCCGATCCCTAAAGAGGGAATCTTTGTTTGGACTATAATTTATATGCCTATGACATAGTTTAGTTTGCCCTTGATTTGGCATGGTGTATATATGCCTATGGCCTAATTATACTTGTCCATAGATGTTGCGCCGGCCGGGAGGATTTGCGTCCTGCCGAGGTTTTTCCCGCCCGTGACCGGCTTGCCGCCCTCGCCAAAATGTGCGCTTCACCTGAGCCGCCCTTTGTCCGCAACCCTTCCGGAGGTTTTGCCGCCGTGCTGCTCCTGCCGCCGCTCGAAAGCCTGCGCTACTTCGAGGCCGCCGCCCGCCACCAGAGCTTCGCCGGCGCCGCCCACCCCGGCATCGCCATCGAGGTCGATACAAACCACCGGGGCGTCGATCCGGACCGCCGCGACTTCGACGCCTGGTTCGCCTGCACCGGCGAGACCGCGGCCCCGCGTCCGGTGACGCGGAGTGAGGACATCCTTGTGGGGGGAAACGCTCTGCGAGGAGCAGCTGCTGCCTGATCATCACCGCGCCGGGCCGGCAGCGTCCCGAGGTGCGGGTGTTCCGCCAATGGGTCCTGGGGGAGGCCGAAGCCGGCCGGCCGGCCGACGGTCTCCGGCGCCAGCGGTGACCCGGGGGACCGGACCCGGTCGTAATGCGCCAGTTTTTCCGGATTCTAGTCGAACACCCTGCGCGAGCTGATGGCGGGAGGAGCGTCGCCGCCCGAGGTCAGGGGGAGTACCCCCATCCCGGCACCGGGCCTGCGGTGAGGGCGGCCGGGAGAACGGAGACTACCCCCGGGCCAGCAACTCCTCGACCTCGGCTCGCAGCGGCATCGAGTCCTGCACCCCGGGCCGGGTGACCGCCAGGGCCCCGGCCGCGGCGGCGAAGGGGACGGCGCCGCGCAGGTTCCTGCCCTCGGCCAGGGCGACGGCGAGGGCGCCGTGGAAGGCGTCTCCCGCCGAGGTGGTGTCGACCGCTTCAACGGCAAAGGGAGGGAGAACTCCTTCCTCATCGCCGCTTCTGTAGTAAGCTCCCAGCTCCGCCATCTTGATCACCGCGGCAGGTGCCCCCCGTTCGAGAAGCAGGCCGGCGGCTCGAGCGGCTGTCCCCTCGTCGTCGACGGCGACGCCGACAAAATACTCCGCTTCCGTCTGGTTCGGCGCGATGATATCGAACGCCGCGAAAGCTTCCGCGGGGATGCCGGCAGCCGGGGCCGGGTCGAGGATGACGCGGACGTTGCGATCCCTGGCGGCCCGCGACGCCAACAGGGGTCGCCGACCTTGCAAACCCCGCCGGCGATCTCAGCCCCATGTCACCAGGTGACTTCGACGACGTCGGGCAGCTCGCTTCGGGCACTTCCCGGCACCGATACCGACAGGGTTCCGGCAGCGAACTCCGCGTCCAGCTCCTGACCGGTGCGCAGCAGCCGCACCCGGCGCGGCTGCGCACAGTTGCGGACCTCCGCCTTTCCCTTGAAATCGCGCAGGAAGAACAGGTAGGTGACGCCCTCGCGCCCGCTGGAGGGGACGCTGCAGTCGCCGGGCCAGTCCCCGCCGTAGCAGTCCTGCACTGCGGCGCCGCTGTGCTTCATCCAGGCGCCGAGCTCCGAAAGCAGCCCGTACGCCTGCGGCGGCAGCTCGCCGCTCGAGGTGGGGCCGAAGTTGAGCAGGTAGTTGCCCCCCCAGGCGGCGACCAGGGCCAGCTCCTCGAGCACCAGGGAGAGGTCGCGGTAGCGGGCCCCCTCGACGTGACCCCAGCTCGGGGCTCCGAGGTGGCGGGTGACGCAGTGGTCGTACTGGTCGATGGTGGTGGTGCAGAACTCGAACGGCCGCTGCGGCCGCCGCGGCTCGAGCTTTTCGTAGCGGCACTCGAAGGTGCTGAAGTCGCCGCTGCCCGCTCGCCGTGGCCGCGGTCGTTGATCATGACGTTCGGCTGCAGCTCGCGGACGCGCTCGTTGGTCATCGCCGAGCCGCCGCGTCGTACCAGAAGACGTCGAGATCGCCGTAGCGGGTCAGCAGCTCCTCCATCTGGCCGATGACGTAGGGCGCCTCCTCCTCCTCGTGCTTCCTCTTTTCGTTGGTGACCCACTCCTGCTGCGGCATCCCGGAGTCCGGGTCCCACTCCTGGAGCTCGATCGGCTCGTGGCGCAGGCCGAGGGTCTGGAAATAGCCGAACGAGCGGCGGTGGCGCTCGCGGTACCAGTCCCCGGGGGAGTAGTAGAAGCCGACCTTGATGCCGTTGTCGCGGCAGGCATCGACGAACGGCCGCACCAGGTCGCGGCCCACCATGTGCGTCCTCGTGCCGAAGTCGCCGAAGTCGCTCGGCCACAGGGCGTAGCCGTCGTGATGGCGGGTGGTCAGGACGGCGTAGCGGAAGCCGGCCTCCCTCGCCGCCCGCATCCAGAGATCCGGGTCGTAGCTCCGGGGGTCGAACTCGTCCGCCTGCTTCCAGTACTCCTCGGGGGTCAGCTTGTTGCGGTTGTCGAGCTCGGCGTCGTAGGGGGTGTCCCTCACCATCGACCAGGAGAGGTCGCCTACGGCGCGGACGCTGGAGAGGCCCCAGTGGATGAACATCCCGAGGCCGGCGGTTTCGTACCAATGCGTCGAAGGGGGTGCACCGGCAGGGGTCAGCTTTCTCATCGCTCGAGCTCCGTTTCGGTTGGGGGCCCTGCGATCATTCGTCCCGCCCGATGCCGTGCAGCCCCGCCACCTCCCACCAGCGCTCTCCGGGAGCCGGCGGTGGAGCCAGCACCAGACGGCGCAGCAGGTCGAACTGCTTCTCCATGCCGTCGTCGATGTCCATGTAGTCGGACTCCATCTCCACCGACAGCGCGCCTGTGTAACCGACGAACCGCAGGTTGGTGATGAAGTCGCGCCAGAAGCTCTCGTCGTGCCCCCAGCCGACGCACGTGAACGTCCACACGCGGTTTTTCGGATCGGTCGGGGGGACGGTCGTGTCGAGCAGCCCCTGCAGGCGCAGGTTGTGCGGGTCGATGCGGGTGTCCTTCATGTGGATGTGCCGGATGACGCCGCCGAGGTAGCGGATCGATTCGAGCACGTCGACGTGCTGCACGAACAGATGGGACGGATCGAAGTTGCAGCCGATCGCCTCGCCGACGGCATCGCGCAGCTTCATCAACGTGGCGGGGGTGTGCACGACGTCGCCGATCCAGGGCTCGATGCAGAGCCGGCAGCCGTGGTCGGAGGCGATCTTCGCCTGCTCGCGCCAGAACGGGATCACCCGCTCCTCCCACTGCCACTTCAGGATGTTGCGGGATTCGGCGTTGAAGACGTCGGTGATCCAGCAGGGAGCGGTGTCGCCCTCGGCCCCTTCGGGGCAACCGGAATTGAGCGTGATCAGCTCGACTCCGGCCAGCTCGGCCAGCTCGCACGCGGTGCGGAATCCCCGCGCCCATTCGGCAGCCGCGTCCCGGTCCGGTGAGAGCATGTCGCCATGGGCGGCCAGGGCGCTGATTTCGAGCCCATGCCCGGAGATGGTGTCGAGCCAGCGGCGCAGCTCGCCGCGATCGGCAACGAGCTTCCCGGCGTCGCAGTGCTTCCTTGTCGCCTCCCCCATACAGCCGACTTCGATGCAACGGGCACCGAGGTTTTTCGCATAGCGGAGGGCCTCTCCGAAGTCGTACTTGAGAATGAACAGGGTATTGATGCCGAGTTTCATGTCGGGTTTCGCCGTATGTGTTTGTAAATAAAAAAGTTCAAATAATCACGTTGAAATTGAACCCCTGAATGCCGATCAAGGGCGGTGTTTCCTGTGGTTCAATTTTGTTGTCAGGAGACAACCGGCGGAGTATCTTCCCGGTATGACCACCGCCAGAATAGAGAAAGACCGGCTCCCGCAGCCGGCGGACGGCAACGGCGATCCCGCCAGGCAATCCGCTCCCGCCAACGAGCTGGAGGCCGCCATCGGGCGCCAGATTCGCGACTTCCGCGTCCAGCTCCACATGACCGCGGCCGAGCTCGCCAACCAGGCCGGGCTGTCCCCGGGCATGCTGTCCAAGATCGAGAACGGTCTCGCCTCGCCGTCGCTGGCCACCCTCAAGTCCCTGTCGCGGGCGCTCAATGTCCCGGTAACCGCCTTCTTCCGCAAATACGAGGAGGAGCGCGAGGTGTCGTTCGTGCGCAAGGGGGAGGGGCTGACCATCGAACGCCGCGGCACCCGCGCCGGGCACCAGTACCAGCTCCTCGGGCACACGGTGAACAGGCAGCTGCTCGTCGAGCCGTACCTGATCTCGCTGACCGAGGAATCCGACGTGTTTCCGCTCTTTCAGCATCGCGGCGTGGAGTTCATCCACATGCTCGAGGGGCGGGTCACCTACCGCCACGGCAACCGCACCTACCGCATGGGCGCCGGGGACTCCCTCTTCTTCGACGCCGACGCCCCGCACGGTCCCGAAGAGCTGGTCGAGCTGCCGATCCGCTTTCTGTCCGTCATCATCGAGCCGCGGGCCGGTACCGGGGGTTGAGCGCCTAGGCCGGCAGCAAAGGAGAAAAAGCGCATGTGTGGAATCGCCGGAATCATGTACAAAGGGAGGCTGCTGGGCACGGGGCGGGCCCTGATCGACATGCTCGACGGCTGCCAGCACCGCGGTCCCGACTCCACCGGGTTCGCCCTCTACACCCGGGAGGAGGAGGGGCGGCTGCGGCTGCGCTTCTTCGTCGGCGAGGGTGAGGAGGCGGAAGCGGCGATCGCCCGCATCGGGGAGGCGGTCGCCGGGCAGGGGGCCGCCATCGTGGACGAAGAGAGGACGGGAATCAACTACAGGGTGACCGTCGAGTTCGACGGCGACGTGCAGAAGTTCTCCTACGCCGTCGAGCATGCCGCCAAGGTGGTCTCCATCGGCTCCAGCCTCGAGATCATCAAGGACGTCGGCGGGGCGCACGACGTCGACGAGCGCTACGGCGTCGACAGCTTCACCGGCAGCCACGGTCTCGGCCACGTCCGCCTCGCCACCGAGTCCGACGTCAAACCGGAGGCGTCGCACCCGTTCTGGGCCACCGGGTTCGCCGACGTCGCCATCGTCCACAACGGCCAGATCACCAACTACTGGAAGATGCGCCGCCGCCTCGAGCGCCGCGGCTTCGAGTTCACCACCGACAACGACAGCGAGCTGATCGCCGTGTACCTCGCCGACAAGCTGTCGCAGGGGATCGCCCTCAAGCAGGCCCTCGCCGACTCGATCGACGACCTCGACGGCACCTTCTCCTTCCTGGTGTCGACCCGGGACGAGATCGGCTACGCCAAGGACCGGCTCGCCGCCAAGCCGATGATCCTGTACGAGAACGACGACCTCATCGCCGTCGCCTCCGAGGAGGTGTCGCTCAACCGCCTGTTCCCCGGGCAGGCCCTCGACACGCGCGAGCCCCCGCCGGGAGATTTCGACACATGGTCCAGGTAGATCTCGCCGAGATCCCTGTCCGCCGCGCCAACGAGCTGATCCGCGAGCACGGCGAGGCGGGAGAGGACGTCGAGGTCCTCAACCCGGACGCCCGCCACCACATCGGCGTCGGGCTGACCGCGCCGATCCGGGTGCGCGTGCGCGGCTCCGCGGGGTACTTCTGCGCCGGCCTCACCGACCGCGCCTGTTTCGAGGTCGACAACAACGCCGGCTGGGGCCTGGGGGACAACATGTACAGCGGCTCGGTGGTGGTCAGGGGAAACGCCGGGGCCATAGCCGGGGTCGCCATTCGCGGCGCCGAGCTGGTGGTGCACGGCAACGTCGGCTCGCGCGCCGGCCAGGTGATGAAGGCCGGCACCCTGTGCTGCGCCGGCAACGCCAACTTCATGGCAGGGTACATGATGTACGGGGGCCGCATCATAATCCTCGGCGACTCCGGCGAGCGCGTCGGCGAGGACATGACCGGGGGCGAGATCTTCGTCGGCGGCAGGGTGCGGGATCTCGGCAGCGACGCCGCCCTGACCGACGCCGGCAGCGCCGAGATCGACGAGGTCCGCGAGTTCCTCGACCGCTACGAAATCCCCTTCCGCGGCGGCTTCAGCAAGATCGTCAACGCCGGCGGCAAGCTGCGCTACGGGACCGCGGAGCCGACGGTGCGCAGCCTGCCCTTCTTCACCTACTCCGGCGACTCGCAGTACTGGAACGAGAAGGTCCAGGAGGACATCGACGTCAAGGCGCAGATCGGGCGCTACCGCATTCGCGGGTACGGCGCGGCGCGGCCCCTGCCGCACCTGGCCGACCTGGGCTTCCGCGCCGACCTGTCGCAGGCCGGCGGCGATCCCGGCGCCGTCTCCAAGGTGCGCATGCGCACCGAGATCGGCGGGATCAACGGCGCCGAGCCCCTCGAGCTGAGCATGCCGGTGATGGTCGCGCCGATGAGCTACGGCGCCCTCAGCCGCTCGACCAAGCAGGCCGTCGCCATCGCCTCGGGGATGTCGGACATCGCCGAGAACACCGGCGAAGGGGGGATGAGCGACGCCCAGCGGGACTCGGCCAAGCAGCTGATCTTCCAGTGCCTCGGCGGGCGCCTCGGCTGGAACATCCACGACATGAAGCGGGCCGACGGCCTGGAGATCTACATCTCGCAGGGGGCCAAGCCCGGGCTCGGCGGCCAGCTCATGGCCAAGAAGGTGACCCCGGAGCTGGCCGCGATCCGGGGCATCCCCGCCGGCATCGACCTGCGCTCGCCGTCCCGCCACCCCGACATCCTCGGGGCCGACGACCTCGTCATCAAGATCGAGGAGTTCCGCGAGGCCACCGGCTACCGCCTGCCGGTGAGCGTCAAGCTCGGGGCGGGCAGGGTGCGCGACGACATCAAGATCGCCGTCAAGGACGGCTTCGACTTCGTCGAGCTCGACGGCATGCAGGGGGCCACCGGCGCCGGCAGCGGCGAGGTCATCGACCACGTCGGCATCCCGACCCTGTCCGCCATCGTCGAGGCCGAGGAGGCGCTGGCGGAGATCGACCGCCGCCAGGACATACAGATCGTGCTCATGGGCGGCCTGCGCGACGGCGTCGACGCCGTCAAGGCGCTCTGCCTGGGAGCGGACGCCGCGGCGTTCGGCACCTCGGTCCTGATCGCCGGGGGCTGCATCGCCTGCATGCAGTGCCACGTCGGCCAGTGCGTCACCGGCATCGCCACCCAGGACCCCGAGCACGAGGAGCGCTACCAGGTTGACGTCGAGGCCCTCAACATCCACCGCTTCCTCGAGTTCGTGCGCTGGCAGATCGCTTCCCTCACCAGCGCCCTCGGATACGCCGACACCCGCGACCTCGGCCGCGGCGACCTCGTCGCCCTGACCCCGGACGCGGCGGCGATCACCGGACTGCCGTACCAACCGCGGCCCGCAGAGGAAGTGCTTGCAGGAGGCAGCCTGCCGTGAGCGTCTACGACCTCCACCGCATCGAGATGCCGCAGACCCCGAAGGGGTTCGCCGACGACAGCGGGGGGACCCATTTCGTGCCCGCCCCCTGCCAGGTCGCCTGCCCGGTGGGGACCGACGCCCCCTCCTACATCGCCCTCATCTGGGAGGAGAAGTACGCCGAGGCGTTCGAGGCGATCACCGCCACCAACCCGTTCAGCTCGATCTGCGGGCGCGTCTGCGACGCCCCGTGCGAGCCGGCCTGCCGGCGCACCGACAGCGACGGGCCGCTGCAGATCCGCAACCTCAAGCGCTTCGTCATGGACAAGGTGGGGCACAGGTACGACCCGCCGCCGGTGCCGGTGACGAAGAAGGAGAGCGTCGGCATCGTCGGCTCCGGACCGGCCGGGCTGACCGCGGCCCACGACCTGTGCGTCGCCGGCTACACCGTCCACGTCTACGAGATGAGCGACCGCCTCGGCGGCATGATGGCCTGGGGCATTCCGGCGTTCCGGCTGCCGCCGGGGATCATCGACGAGGACATCGACCGCCTCACCGGCAAGTGCCCGGGGCTCCACGTCCATCTCGACACCGAGCTGGGAAAGCAGGTCCACCTCGAGGAGCTCAAGGAGAGGCACGACGCCGTGCTGCTGGCGATCGGCTCCTGGTGGGGCAAGCCGATGGAGATCCCGGGGGAAGAGCACCCGCTGGTGGTCGACGGGGTCGGTTTCCTGCGCCGCGTCAACACCGGCGAGCGGCCGCAGCTTCCGGAAAAGGTGGTCGTCGTCGGCGGCGGGGACGTCGCCATGGACGCCTGCCGCGTCGCCAGGCGGCTGCCCGGCTGCGAGCATGTGACGGTGATCTACCGCCGCGGACCCGAGGAGATCCCGGCGCGCCGGATCGAGCTCGAGGGGGCGGTCGCCGAGGGGATCGAGTTCGTCTACAACACGCAGCAGGTCTCCGTCGCCGGAGACGGGGAGGGGCTGAGGCTGCGGTGCGTGAAGACCGAGGCGGGGGAGCCGGACGAGAGCGGCCGCCGCAGCCCGGTCGCGGTGCCGGGAAGCGAGCACGAGATCGAGTGCGGCATGGTGATCGCCGCGGTGGGACAAAAAGGGGTGTGCGCGGAGCTCGACCGCATCGGCATGATGCTGCCCGACCGGGTGCGCACCCGCTGGGAGACCATGCGCACCGACGATCCCAAGGTCTTCGCCGCCGGGGACGGCGCCTTCGGGGGCTCGACCATCGTCATGGCCATGCACCACGGCCAGCGCGCCGCCTACTACATCGAGCAGTTCCTCGAGGGGAACGGCGACCCGATGCCCTACCGCACCCCCTACCGGACGCGGCGCGTCGACGTGGCCCAGGACATGATGTGGGAACGCGTCAAGCTGCAGCACCCCGAGTTCTTCGGGCTGGGCGCTGTGCCGGTCGAGTTCCCCGAGATCGAGGCGACCTACGACGACGACACCGCCAGGAAGGAAGCGGCGCGCTGCTACCGCTGCGACGCCGAGACCGGAACCCCCGATTACTCCGTCCAGCACCGCGAAGACCTGTTCTCGATGGCCCGCATCGGCCCCGACGAGCACGACAAGCGCCGGGCCATGCTGCAGCGCCGCCTCGAGCCGCGCGACAACCCCTTTCCCGAAGAGCGCCCCGCGCAGCTCGACGACATCGTCTTCCTGCCGGCCAACCTGTCGCGGCTGGTCATCGATCCCTACCGCGAGGCCTGCCGCGTCGACTTCGATCTCGGCGGCCGCCTGGCGCTGGCGCACCCCTTCCTCGTCACCGGGTTCGACGAGTCGCCGCGCGAGGTGCGGGCCGCGGTGGCCCGGGGGCTGAGCGAGGCCAGGGGCGTCTTACCTCGGGGCGCGGCAAGCTGCCGGGGGAGGAGGAGGTCCCGTGGCTCCAACTCCTGGCTGGGGGAGGGGATGGGGCGGACGCCGGGGCCGCGGGCTTCGTACAGCCGTTCGCCGCCGATCGGCCGCCACCCACCCGCCTGGAGCGGGTCGACGACCGTCAGCTGCTCGGGTTCGCGGTGTCGTCGGCAGGGGACCTCGAACCGGCGCTCGCCCATGCCCTCGAGAGCGGGCTCGACCTGCTGGTGCTCGACGGCACCGGAGGGATCGCCGGCAGCGGCTGGCCAGAGCTGCGGGCCGCCCCCGACCTCGGCCTGCTGCGCGACGCCGTCGCCATCCTCAGGCGCCTCGACCGCGAGGAGGAGGTCGACCTCGTCTGGTTCGGGGGGGTGCGCTCCGGAACCGACGCCGCCAAGCTCGTCGGCCTGGGGGCGGTCGCCATGGTCCTCGGGGTCGCCGCCGGGATCGCCGCGGGAGGCCGGATCGCCGGTGAGTCGCTGGTTTTCGAGGCCGGCCTCGGGGCCGCGGAGCGTGCCGAGGCGGTGGCCAACCTGATCAAGGCGAACACCGGGGAGGCCTCGATGATGGCGCGCTGCACCGGCAAGACCGACCTCCACAACATCGAGCCGGAAGACCTGCGCGCCCTCACCATGGCGACCGCGGAGCGCGCCGGCCTGCCGCTGGCCGGGACGAGGGAGTAGAGCGTCTGACCGCGGCGGGTCCCCTTGCGCTCTGCTGCCTTCCCTACTCCAGAGTCACCCGGGCCAGGTAGATCGAGCAGGGCGCGGTCTTGCCCGGAAGCGGCCCCGGTCCCGTGCGCAGCTTGTCGTCCGTGCTCTCCGAGCAGCTGTAGTAGACGACGAAAAGCTCCCCCTCTTCGGTGACCTCTATACCTGGGTACGACCCGTCCCCCCAGCTCGGCAGCGTCGTTTCCGCCGTCAGCTCGCCGGTCTCCTCGTCGAGAAGCCAGATGCGCGTGGCGCAGTACGCATCGCTCTCGATCCCGGGGGCGAAGCGCGCCGGCACGCTGGTCCCCTCGACGAGGCCGCGGCCGGCGACGATCCAGCGCCCGCGTACGCGGCGCACCGCAGGGGCGTTGAGAGGCTCGCTCAGGGGGATCCGCCGCCACTTGCGGTACGGGGGCTCGCTGCTGTAGGCCATGGCCGGCCGCTTGAGGCTGGCGCCGGTGCGGCTGACCAGCAGGATGCGGCCGTCCCCGGCGAAATCGAAGTCGGGCTCGTCGTTGTCGTCGGTTTCGATGTCTCCTGCTTGCTCCCAGTGCTCGCCGTCCTCCGAGACGAACAGCGAGGCGCTCTCGAACATCTCGATCTCCTCCGCCTCCGGAATCATGCGCTCCAGCTCGGGTGTCAGGCTCCAGGACTGGCCGTGGCAGCAGTACCCGGCAAGGTAGTGCCTGCCGGCGAAGCTGTGGGGCCGCCAGACGCGCCAGCCCGGGCCGAGAAGGGGGCGCGGCTCGGAGAAGGTGCGTCCGTCCTCGCTCCAGGCGATGCCGCTCTGGTGCAGGGTCTCGTGGTGCCGCACCCAGCGCTCGAAGCTCCGCGGCGAACCGCCGAGCTCGCGCCAGCGGCGGGCCAGCGCTTCCCTGCGCCCGGCGTCGACGTCGCCGACTCCCTCGCGGTAGTAGTTGAAGACCACGTAAAGCCGCTTTTTGGTCGGCAGCAGCTTCGGGCAGGTGCCGCCGCGGGTGGCGTCGTCCGAGGGTGCCCACTCGTCGGCGCCGGTCGCGTGCTCCAGCACCCAATCGACGCCGTCAGCCGAGGAGAGGAAGCAGAGCCCGTGGCCCCCGCCGTGGCCGCTGCCGCCGCAGTTGAAGGCGACGTAGTAGCGGCCTCTCCAGCGGCAGATGTCGGGCCAGGCGTTGTGGCCGCCGTCGGCGTAGATCTCCTGCACGTTCAGCCATCGCATCGCAGCTTGCTCCTGTGTATGTTGGGGTTGGCAATATAACCCCCTGCCGCCGGGTGTGATCATGACCGAGCTGACACGGCAGTACCGCGAGGAGGGACCGGGATGAGCCTCTACCGCCGGGCGGTGCGTCCCCTGCTGTTCCGCCTCGACCCGGAGCGGGCCCACAACGGCGCAATCGCCCTGGGAGCGGGGCTGGGCAGGACGGGATTCGGGGCCGCGGCTGTCGGCAGGCTCTTTCGCTTCGAGGACGACCGCCTGCGCCAGCAGGTGGCGGGGATGACCTTCGCCAACCCGGTCGGCCTCGCCGCCGGCTTCGACAAGAGCGGCAGGGCGGTGCGCGGTCTGGAAGCCCTGGGCTTCGGCAGCCTCGAGGTCGGCTCGGTGTCGGCGCATCGGTCCCGTGGAAACCGCGAACGGCCGCGGCTGTTCCGCCTGCCCGCGGACGAGGCTATCGTCGTCTACTACGGGGTGCCGAACGACGGCGCCGAGGTGGTGGCGCGACGGCTGGAGCGCTCCCGGGTGGACGTGCCCCTCGGGGTCAACCTCGTCGAGACCAACACCGGGGTCCCGGTCCCTGCCGGCGAGGTGACGGCCGAGCTGAGCGAGGCGGCGCAGGCGTTCGCCGGCATCGCCGACTACCTCGCGCTGAATCTCAACTGCCCCAACACCGGCGGCGGCCGGAGCCCGTTCGACGACGCGGCCATGATCCGCGAGCTGCTGGGCTCCCTCGCCGGCATCCCCGGCCTGCCCCCGGTGTTCCTCAAGCTGACCGCCAGCGCCGACCCGGGTCGCCGGGACGGGGTGCTGGAGGCGATCGACGGCTTCCCGTTCGTCAAGGGAATCGTCTTCAACCTGCCCCCGGGGATTCCCCCGCAGGGGCTGAAGACCCCCGCCTCGGAGCTGGCGCGCATGCCGGGAACGCTGTGCGGGCCGCCCGTCAGGGAGCTCGTCAACCAGGCGATCCACGCCTGGTACCCCCACCTCGACCACTCCCGTCACGTCATCGTCGGCAGCGGCGGCATCTCCTCCGCGGAGGACGCGTACGAGAAGATCCGCCTCGGGGCGACGCTGCTGCAGCTCTACACCGCTCTCGTCTTCAGGGGGCCGGGGATCGTCCGCGAGATCAACCGCGGCCTGTGCCGGCTCCTCGAGCGGGACGGCTTCTCCCACCTGAGCGAAGCGGTCGGGGCGGATTGCGTTTTGGGGGGCCGCAGGGCCGCCGGGGCCGCAGTGGGACCGGGCGGCATCGGTTCGCCAACCATACCGGCGGCGAGCCGGGGATCGAGCGGGTGACTGGCGGTGGCAGCGGCAGCGGACATGCTGCCGGTCGCCGGGGTGCTGCGGGAGGAGGGGCCGGCGGTTTTCTCTGCGCCGACGACTCCGGCCGCGAGCCGGAGATCGGGCGGGTGACGGTCTCATGGCAGCGGAAATCGCCGGACATCCTGCCCGGGATTGGAAGGGGCTCCGCGCGCTGCTCGCCGGAGGCCGCGATCGCCGTGCGGGGCAGAAGTGCTAACTCGGGCACTTCCTTCTTCTTCGAGGAGCACGTCCTGGCCGGGAGGCCGCATGTGCCAGCCGCCAGGAGGTTGCCGACGACACGGGCCATCGTCCAGGCGGTCGCCGGGGACCCGGCCGCGATCGGCTACGGCGGCATGGCCTACGGCCCCGGACTCCTTCACTGCGAGATCGACGGGGTGGCCCCGACCGAGGAGAACGTGCGCGGCGGGGAGTACCCGATCTCCCGCTACCTGCGGCTCTACACGGTGCGGCCTCCGCAGGGGAGCCTGAAGCAGTTCATCGACTGGGTGCTGGGTCCGGGGGGACAGCAGGTGGTGGGGGAGATGGGGTACGTGCCGTTGTTCGAGCTGGACTGAGATAGCGCGCGGTCCCGGCGCAGGGCGGCTCGCCAAGCGGCCGGGGGCCGCGGAAGAAGGTTCTCCCCCGCCTTCAGCCGCGCCGGGGGAAGGCGCTGCCGGCAGCAACTGCAGACCTTTCCGGGCGGGCGCGCGAACGATGGAACGGTCGCTGCCGGCAGGGATCCGCCCGGAAAAACGGAAAGCGGGAGATGGCCCCCCGCCTTGCTGGACCTTCGCGGCGGCCGCTGCTACCTTGGCGGTTTCCCCTTACACTTCGGACCGGAAAGGACCGATGTACGGCGAACTGCACCGGCCGCAGTTTCACTTCACTCCGCGGGCGCACTGGATGAACGACCCCAACGGGCTCGTCTACTACAAGGGGGAGTATCACCTCTTCTTCCAGCACAGCCCCGGCTTCGTCTACCACGCCCCCAACTCGTGGGGACACGCCGTCAGCCCCGACCTCGTGCACTGGGAGCAGCTGGAGGAGGCGATCGCCCCGGACGAGTACGGATTCGTCTGGTCCGGTTCGGGGCTGGTCGACTGGAACAACACCGCCGGCCTGAAGCGGGGGAGCGAGGACACCCTCATCGCCGCCTACACCACCGGGGGCTTTGGCGATCCGGCGAATCCCTGCGTGCAGGCGATCGCCTGCAGCAACGACCGCGGGCGCACCTTTACCCGGTACGAAGGCAACCCGGTGCTCGGCCACGTTCGCGCCCGCAACCGCGACCCCAAGGTCGTCTGGCACGAGCCGACGCGGCGATGGATCATGGCCCTCTACCTCGACGGGATCGACTTTGCCCTCTACGGATCCCCCGACCTGAAACAGTGGGAGCTCCTCTCCGAACTGCAGGTCGCAGGGACCGGCGAATGTCCCGATCTGTTCGAGTTGCCCGTCGACGGCGATCCCGGAAACAGGCGCTGGGTCTTCTGGGGAGCCGCCGGGGTGTACCTGATCGGGAGATTCGACGGCACCCGGTTTGTTCCCGAAACCTCGCCGCTGGTGTGTGAGGCCGGGCCCAACGGCTACGCCGCGCAAACCTTCAGCGACCTGCCGCCCGAAGACGGGCGCAGGATCCAGCTCTCCTGGATGAGGGGAGGCCGCTACCCGGGAATGCCGTTCAACCAGCAGCAGTCGTTCCCGGTGGAGCTGACCCTGCGCACGACGGCGGCCGGCATCCGTCTGTTTCGCGAGCCCGTCAGGGAGATCGAGCTGCTTTACGAACGCAGACTGGAGTGGCGCGCTCTCGACCTGAGGCCGGGGATGGACCGCCGGGCCCTGTTCGCGCGCTACGGTCCGGCCTGGAGGGAGCGCATGGCCGATGCCCACGACAATCTGATTCCCGGCACCCGCGGTGATCTGTTCGACATCCGCGCCACCATCGCCCCGGGCGACGCGGCCGGTTTCGGGGTCCGGATCCACGGGCAGGAGCTGCACTACGCCGCCGCCGGGACCTTCCGCTTTCTCGACCACGAGGTGGCCGCGCCCACCGGCCCGGAGGGCAGGCTCGACCTGCGGCTGCTCGTCGACAGGACCTCGCTGGAGCTGTTCGCCAACGGCGGCGCGGTCTCGGCTTCGTTCTGTTACCTCCCCGGACCGCGCGACTGCGCGCTCGAGTTCTACGCCGTCGGCGGCACCGTCCGCTTTGACGAGCTGATCGTGTGGGAACTGAAATCAGCCTGGAGGGAATAGGACCATGATCAACCTCGGATTCATCGGCCTCGGCAACATGGCGCGCATGCAGATCTCCTCGTTCGAGCCGCTTCGCGGCTGCCGCCTGAGGGCCGGCGCCGACCCCTCCGAAGCGGCGCGCGACCTGACCGCGGAGCGCTTTCCCGGCATGAGGCTGTACGGCGACCACAGGGAGATGCTCGCCGACAGGGAGATCGACGCAATCGTGGTGGCGACGCCGACGCTGTTCCACAAGGCGACAGCCATCGACGCCATGCGCGCGGGCAAGCCGGTGATGACGGAGAAGCCGATGGCGCGCACCGTCGCCGACTGCCGCAGGATGATCGAGGTCTCGAAGCAGACCGGGCAGCTGCTGATGGTCGCCCACTGCCGGCGCTTCGATTCGATCTGGGGGGCCTGGGGCAAGGCGGTCGTCGAGGGGCGAATCGGCGCCCCGGTGCTTTGGCGCGACGTCTCGGCCTTCCTCAACGACCGGTGGTTCATGGACGACCGGATCGGCGGCGGCCCGCTCCTCGACGGCGCCGTGCACAACTACGACTTCGCCAACAGGATGTGGGGAGATCCGTTGAGCGTGGTGGCGAGCTCGATCAAGCTGAACGAGGAGGTCACCGCGGTCGACACCGGCACCGCGGTCGTCGAGTACGGGCGCGGCAACAAGCTGATGATGAGCTGGTCGTGGGCGGTGCGCGGCACCCGGTTGTTCGACGTCCTCGGAAGCAGGGGATCGATTGCCACCGGCACCGGTTCGCTGAAACCCCCGGCAAACGCCAGGCCTGGCCAGACCTTCTACTGCCTTACGGATGGCGGCGGCAGGGAGAAGCTGATCCGGACGCGGGGCCGATCGGGAGACATGTACCGGAAGCAGGCGCGCCATTTCCTCGCCTGCGTCGCCGGGAAGGAGGAGTGCATCTCTCCCGGTACCGAGGCGATCAAGGCAGTGGCCGTCGCCGAAGCGGTGTTGAAGGCCGGGCCCAGGGGCGGGGCCCGCAAAGTAACCTGGTAGCGCGCGAGCGCGCCGACACAACGGGAGAAGCAGGATGATCAAAGTAGCCGGATGGTGCCACGACCTTTCCGATTCCAACCTCAAGCGGCTGTGCCAGCTCGGCGTCGACTGCTGCGACGGCATGCCGCTTCCGACCGACGACCGGGGGGTCTTCGATCTCGACGAGGCGCTGAAGATCCGCAGGAAGATCCACTCCTGGGGGATGCAGGTGAACCGGGTCAGCATGCCGAACCTCGGCGAAGCCTTCATGGACGAGAAGGAGGGGGCAGAAGAGGAGCTCGACGTGGCCTGCGACTCGCTGCGGGTGCTCGGCGAGGCGGGGTATCCCCTGGGCCGGGTCCATTTCCATTACACGACCTACGACTGGATGGTCGGGGGGTACGAGGCCCCTCACAGGGGCGGCTACCTCGCCCGCGGCGGGAGCCTGGCGCGGGCGGAGGACAAGTCCCCGCCGCCGCCCGCCGAGGTCCAGGAACAGCGCTGGTCGAGGGTCTGCGCCGCGTACGAGCGCTTCGTCCCGATCGCCGAGGAGAACGGGGTGAAGCTGATGATGCACCCCTCGGACCCGCCCAACGCCGACGCGCTCTTCGGCAGCCTGGGACTGCACCGGCTGATCGACGCCTTTCCCAGCCCGAGCGTCGGGTACCTGTACTGCTGCGGCACCCGCGCCCAGGCCGGCGGCCTGCCCCTGGTGCTCGACGAGCTGCACAACTACGGCCGCAAGGGGAAGCTGTTCGAGATCCACCTCCGCAACGTGCGCGCCAGCTTCGCCACCGCCGGCGCCTTCGAGGAGGTGCTGCTCGACGACGGCGACATGAACATGTTCAAGATCCTGCTCGAGCTCAGGCGCGTCGGTTTCGACGGCTGCCTCAATCCCGATCACTACCCCCGCCTCGAAGGGGACGTTACCCGGGTCGACGGCAACACCCACTCGTTCGCCTACTCGGTCGGCTACATCAAGGCGCTGCTCGCCGCCCTTGCCTGCGTGTAGGGGTTCCCCTGTAATCCGAAGGGACGATGTCCAGCAGATCGCCCGCCGCATCGCCGGCCTATGCCATACCTGCAGTCTGCGCGACGACAATCAGCACAAGGGAAGCACCGCTTCCCGTCTTGCGCCTGCAATACTTAGACTCCTGAATGCGGGTTACTTGGAGTCGTTGACACCGTGCCAAAAGTATCGGATGCGATTCGAAGAATCGAAGATGATGGTTGGCGACAGGTGCGCCACAAAGGCAGCCATCGCCATTACAAACATCCTTTCAAGCCAGGCCTTGTAACTATAGCCGGGAAGCCAGCAAAGACTTGTCCCCAAAAACATTTCGCAGCATCCTAAGGCAAGCCGGCCTATTGCCATAGAGGTGCATTAATGACCCCAACAACCTTGAAAGTCTACACCGTAGTTTTCGAACGGACCGGCAACGGCTATTCCGCCTACTTGCCCGATTTACCCGGTTGCGTAGCCGCCGGCGATACCAAGGAAGAGACCGAACGACTGATAGCGGAAGCCGTCTCCGAACATCTGGACATGCTCGCAAACGAAGGGATCCCTATCCCTCAACCCGTCGATGCAGTCCTTGTCTCCCCCCCTTGACTGAAAAGGGCTTCGTGCCTGGGCGAAGAAGAGCAGGACGATATCCCCGCGGTCCTTCCGTTGATTGTGGATTTTCCCAAGTTCAGTGTAGTCCCCTGACAGAGTCAGGCCGCCGATGATTCTGCGCGGGGATCGCTTCGAGATCCGTTCGCAAAACTCCAACCTCGTGTACTGGGAGCAGGACGAGTTTCCGTCCTGGACGGCGCTCAACTGCCTGCGCCTGTTCACGACCGCCCCTCCGGGACACGGCGTCGAGCCGCACTACCACGACAACGACGAGATCTGGCTGTTCCGCTCCGGCCGCGGCGAGGTCTGGGTCGGAGACCGGAAACGGGAGGTGACCCCGAACACGATGGTCTACACCCCGATGGGGGTGGTGCATCGTTTCCAGATGTTCGAGCCCTACGAGAACACCGCGATCGTAACGCCGATGGAAGGCAGGAAGCGGGCCGCCCACATACTGGTGGAGGAGGGGGAGCCGATGCCGGCCGGGGAGGGTTTCGTGGTCCCGGGGGCCGAGAACCGCGGGCCGCTTGCAGACCCGGGGGAACGCTGTCCGTTGAGCGAGTTCCGCGAGATCCATTTCGACGCCGGCGAGACCCTGGCTGCCGAGGAAGCCCTGCCGTCGAACGAACACTGGCTGGTGTCGGGAGGCGAGATCGAGCTGGGCGTCGACGGCACGCAGGCGGTGCTGGTCGAGGAAGACGTCGCCCTGATGAAGTCGGGTGCCGTGCGCTCGCTGCGCGCGATCACCGGAGGGCGGGCGGTGCTGGTGCGCGAGCGCTGACCGCCGCCTCGCATTGATTGACAAAGGCCTTCTACAGGCCGGCGCCTGGTTTGGCGGGTTGGCGGTCGGTGACCGGGGGCGGAAAGCAGCGAACCGACCCTGTCGAACTGCCTCATAGAGCCGCGTCCCACGGATAACTTGCGCCGGAAATTCACGCCTCCGGCAGGAGCAGGTATTTGTGCCCGCGCCGGGAACGCACGGTCGCGAATGCCTGTTCCCACTCGGCCAGCGGGAAACGGCCGCTTATCAGCGGGGCAGTCGCGATCTTCCCCTCACCGAGCAACTGCAGTGCCCGCTCCCAGGTCTCGTGCCCGTAGGTGAAGCTCGGGAGCAGGGTCTGCTCCTTGATGATCGCGGCGTTGAGATCGACCGCGACATCGCCGCTGTACAGGCCGACCAGCACCAGCTGCGCCCCCTTGCGGGCCTGGGCGATGCACTGATGCAGCGACGCCGGCGACCCGCCGCACTCGATCGCAATATCCGCTCCCAGTCCGCCGGTCCGGTCCTGCAGCTGATCGAAAGAGTCCGTTCCCACCTGAAGGACGGCGTCGGCGCCCAGTGCTTTCCCGAGCTCCAGGCGGGCTTCATCTCCGGAAGCTCCGACCAGAACGACCGTGGCGCCGAGGGCCCTGGCCGCCTGCAGGCAGAGCAGGCCGACGGGCCCTGGTCCCGAGATCATGACCACATCGCCCGGGGATACGGAGGCGCGTTCGTACACGGCACGCACGGCTACTGCGGTCGGCTCGCACAGGGAGCCGCTTTCGAAGTCGACGTTGGCCGGGAGCCTGTGCACGCTTTCCTCCCGCTGACACACGTACCTGGCGAAGGCCCCGTCGGCGTGCACGCCCATGCTGCGGCGCTCGATGCAGAGTCCGATGAGTCCGCTGCGGCAGAACCGGCATTGTCCGCAGGTATGCCGGAAACTCTCGGAGCTCACCCGGTCGCCGACCTTGAAGGCGGTCACGCTGTCGCCCGCCTCGACGACGACGCCCGACATCTCGTGACCCAGGATGAAGGGAGGGTTGTTCGGGTATTCGTCGTCGTGGATGTGGAGATCCGTGCCGCAGATCGCTGCCGCCATCACTTCGATTTTGAGCTGATCGGACTCCGGCGCCGGCTCCGGGACATCCAGCAGATCGATGTGGCCGACCCCTGCCGCGGTTTTCACGAGCGCTTTCATCTTTTGACGAGTCCTCTCATGGCAGGTCTTCGGGGCGGTAAACGACCGCGGCGCCGTGGATACCTATGGTCTCCGAGCGCGGTCCACGGCGGATATGCAGCTGGTCCGAGTAATAGACGGTCACGACCGCGCCGTCGTCGCGCTGGATGCTGCTCGGGTATCCCAGATCGCTGCCCGCGTCGGCGACGAGGAGCAGCCGGTTGTCCCGGTCCCAGGTTTCGCCATCGTTGCGGCTGACGAGACCGAAGACCCCGAACGGGGTCGTGCGCCTGCCATAGGTGAGGAGCAGGCGCCCATCGGCGAGCTTGATGACGTCGCCCGGATGCTCTGCAGGTTCGGTAATCCGCACCGGATCGGACCAGGTGGCGCCGTCGTCGCCGGAGACGGACTGCGACAACGCGCCCTGACCGTCGTCGCGGAACACGGCAAGGAAGCGGCCGCCGCCCAGGTCGCACAGTCCCGTCTCGTTGTAGCCGCGGTCAGAGATGACGTTGGGTGCGCTCCACGTCCGTCCGTCGTCCCACGAGGTGATGAAGGCGCTGGCCCCGTCCCGGTAGAAGGGCATGGTCACGCCCCCGTCGGCACGGGTGATCATCTTGCCGAAGGGGGACCCGACGATGAATTCGTCGTGGCCTTCCACCTGGGCAAGCCCGGTTGCCCAGGTCTGCCCGTGGTCCTCGGAGCGCGCCAGGTACAGCGGGGTCGGCACCGTATGGACCCTGTCGTACAGGCCGTCCGTGTAGTTCACCTGCTTGATGAAAGAGGCGAGCAGCGTCCCCCGGGATGTGACCCCGAAGGCGGGGTTGCGGTTGTCGGATCCCTCTTCCGATATCGCGATGGAACGGCTCCACGACTCCCCGCCGTCCGGGGAATGGACGAAGACCAGGCGGCCCCGCTCTCCAAGGTGGAAATCGCCGTCTCGAGTGACGACGCCGAGGTGGCCGTTGTGCAGCTTCTGGAGGACCGGCCAGTACCCGCCCATCGTCGTCATGACGAAGCGCCGTGCCGGCAGGGGGCGATAGATCCCACTGAGGATATGCAGCGGACGTCGGTAGTACATCGTCTCCGTCTCCCTCATGTGTTCTCCCGGGTCATCCCTCGAGGATTGGACCCCCCGGCCATCGAATCATCGCATCTTCCGCGGTGGATGACATGAGGTTCGCCCCTGATGACTTGTGCTGCTGCTTCCAGCGCGCTGGAGGCACTCCGTAAAGGCGGATGCGTTCATGAGCGTACCATGCTCGCCTGCGCCTCGACTCCCATTCCCCGGGTACCGATGGAATCGCAGTCGAGACAGGCGATATTTCTGAATAGCGCTGACCAACACAACCTCCCGCCCTGAGCAGGTGATGAATATGGCCACTGTGAAAGCCCTCTCTCAAAACCGCCGTAGTCGGCCTGCGCATCCACGCAGGGGACCTCGATCCGGACGGCAATCACGGCCTGCTGAAATCGTTCAAGGCCCAGCCCGATGTGGATGTGGTCGCCTACTGCGAATGGGATCGGTCGGAAGCCGCCGCCCTCGAGGCGATCCGGAAAGCGGACCCTGAGGCCGGCATCCAAACGGATCTGTCCGCCCTGTTGGCCGATGTGGAATTCGACGCCGCCCTTGTCATGCTGCCGCCGTCGGAGGCGGCCTCGGCAGCTCTGCGCCTGGCCGAGGCGGGCAAGCACCTGTACATCGAGAAACAGGCGGCGCGAACCGCCGCGGAGCTGGACCCGCTTTGCAGGGTTGCGGCCGACCGGGGTCTGGTGATTCAAGCGGGGTACCCGTGGGTCTGCCATCCGGTCGCCCTCGAGATCAAGCGCCATATCGACGCCGGTCTTCTCGGCGACCTGGTGGCCATGGAGGCCCGCCTGGTCACGCTCCAGGTCGGGCCCGGAATGCGCGACCCGGAACACTGGATGTACACCAGCGCCGGCGAAGGGGGCGGCATCCTCCATATGGAGGGCGGCCACTGGCTCACTCTCTTCCACTTCTTCAGCGGCGCACAGGTCAGGTCGGTGACCGCCCTGTGCGGCCGCGCGATCGGCGCCATGGAAGAGGGCCTGGAAGATGTGGCCACGGTCGCGCTGGAATTCGACAACGGCGTGCACGCCTGTCTGCACATGGGGTATCTCCTGCCCGGTGTCGGTCCCCGAAACGACACTTACTTCGGTCTGCGCGGCACCCTCGGTACGGCGACCTGGCCGTCGCCGGGCGCCGGTGAGCTTGCCGTCGCCAGCGCCCTGCCGGCATGGCAGGGGGCGCCGGTGCGCAGCTTTCGCATGGAGGTCGCTCCCCGGCCCGTGTATGCAGATGAGTGGGGGTATCAGTTCGTCGCCGCGTTCGTTAAGGCCGTGCGGGAGAACGAGCGGCCTTTGGTCAGCGCCGAAGATGCCCGGCGCGTGCTGCACATAATCGACGCCGCGTACGAATCGTCCCGCACCGGGCGGCGGGTGCAGCTGAGCTGAGAGGTGCCATCACGCTGCGAAGCCCCTCTACCGCTGCATCCGAAAGTCTCGCGTGCAGGGGCAAATAGCCGCAGTCCTCAAAGCCGCGCTCCCGGGCTGCGATCACCCATACCGGTTCGGCTCGGCGAAAAACGGACCGCATCGATCAGATGGGTGCCGTTCCCGAACAGTCGGCGTCGAGCTGCCTGAAGACCTCATCGGCTGCGGCGAGTCCCTCCCAGGCGACCGGGAAGCCGGCGTAAAAGGCCATCTGCAACAGGGTCTCGCGAATCTCCTCGCGGGTGGCGCCGTTGCCGAGGGCCATCTCGATGTTCAGGCTCAGCGCGCGCGGGCGGTTGAGAGCGGCCAGCGCCGAGATCGTGACCAGGCTGCGGGTGCGCGGGTCGAGGCCGGGCCGGGTCCAGACCTGGCCTCCCAGAGCGCCGAGGACGAAATGCTCGAAGTCCGGCGAGATGCGGTGCCAGGCTTCGCGCAGCTGCGAGGCGCGTTCCTCGCCCGCCATCCTGGCGAACTGTTCGAACCCCTGCTGGATGGTCTGATCGGTGACTTCGGACATGGATGAAAAGTTTCCGGTGGGTTGAGGTGACAGGTGGGCTTGGCGAAAACCGCGGATAAGGTGGATCGGAATCGGTTGCGGGGGCAATTACCCGAGACCGGCGTCGTCAGCTGGGCGCGGGCTCCGTCTGCAGTTGCTTGTCGCTGCCCCGGCGGCCGGCCGGCAACGCCCGATACCAGCCGTAGACGACGATTCCTGCGCACCCGCTCTAATCGGCGCACCGGACCAGCAGCTCACACTGATGCAAGGTCGGCCAACCCGCTCCCGGTCCCGGCCCCTTCTGCTCGTACCCTTCCGGCAGGTCGAACCCCTCGATCACCACCAGAACCCGGTTTTCACCGCGGCGCAGCGGGGGGTCGTCCACCGCCAGCCATTCCTCGTCCAGCGAGTTCCGCACTTTCCACGCCGACAGCAGGTCGACGCGCCGTCCGTTGACCTCGCAGCGAATCCGCGGCAGGCACGGCTCGTGCCCGGTGAGGCGAAGGCGCAGCTCCGTCCCGACGATGCGCCCGTCAGCCCGTCCGCCGTCGATGTCGTCCTCGATGGGAAGCCGCAGGGCGTGGGCCGGACCTGCCCCGCGGCCGGTGAGGGCCAGCCTGCGCGGCAGTTGCGGTCGAAAGTCGCCCAGGTAGGAACCGTCGTTCAGGTGGTAACAGCGATCGACCCGCGCCAGGGCTTGCGGATCGCCCAGATCGCACAGAGTCTGCAGGTCCTTCCTCGTAAACCGGTCCGAATCGAACGAAGCCTGCAGCCCACTGTAGAGTGGCGGTGATGCGACCGGGGGCATGTCGCTCGCGTCCCCCTCCGCCACCGGCTGCGCGCGATGGTTGGCGTAGTCGTGGTTGAAGAGATGGATGCCGGCGGCTCCCTGCCGATAGCCGTTGAGGGCGATGGCGCGCCGCAGCGAAGGCTGGCCGCTCTCGTAGCCCTCCTGCGGCGACGCTTTGTACGTCCCGGCCGACCCGACGTACACGAGGGCCCCGCTCTTCCCCGCCGCGGTCACGGCTCGCTCCACATCCATTTCCAGCTGCCAGCCTCCGGAGGAGGAAACCGCCGCGATATCCACCAGGCCGTTCTCGAGCCAGGTTTCCGGATCGAGTCCCAGCTCCATGCAGGCGTCGAAGCTGCAGGGGACGCGGCAGCAAAGCTTCATCTCTCTGCCCTTCCCGGCTGCGTGGCTGCGCACGATCGCGCGCGCCTGACGCATGAACTCCGTCATCGTGGCGCTCTGTTTGAATCCCTGGTGCGGTTTGAAGAAAGGGGGGGTTCGGCAGAAATCCAGCTCCAGGCCGTCGACATCGTAGCGCGCCATGGTTTCGTCGAACAGGCCGAGGAAACGGCCGCGCACCCCGGGCTGGGCGAAATCCCATTGCCAGCAGAAGTTGAAGTCCTCTGCGTACCCCGTCGCGCCGCCGGGTGCCGGCGAGCCGATCAGCAGATCGGGACGATTCAGCATCAGGGCCGAGCGGCGCGCGTCCGCCATGCGGTGCTCCATGTTGCGGTGGGCGTCGTTCATGCGGAAGGAGGCGTAGATGCCCAGGCCCGACTGGCGCGCGCGATCGACGTACAGCTGGAAAACGTCGTGCCCGTCCTCTACCATGGCGGCGAGGTTCTTCTGCAGGAGATCGCCGGGGGCCATTCCCTGCGGCGGCGCGCCTATGGTTTCCCCCCACAGCTCGCCGTGCGGGCTGCCCCGCCAGCTCAGGTCGTCGTTGATGCCGACGAGCACGGAGACGACGTCGACGGCGGTGTCCGCCAGCGGCACCATCATGGCCGTGACGTCGTCGGAATTGCGGCGTTTGAGGTACTTGAAGACCAGGCAGCCGTCGGTATTGAAGATGATCCGCGGCGGCCACCGGTAGGGTAGCGGGTTGCCGGGCATGTCAGGCGCCGACAGACTGAAACGCGTACAGCTTCACCGAGGCACCTGCGAACCGCAGCCGCACCGGCCTGCCCCGCGGCGCCGGGAGGTCGCTCTCACTCCCGCGCGACGGTTTGGGCGACGCCGTTGAAGAGTATTTGCTCCGAAATCGTGCAGCGGTTGTCGTTCCATCAGACCTGCTGACTGGTGGGCGGAATCCCCGTGGACCCTGGCCGGTCACCCCGGCCCGGCCCGTTTCACCGGAAATGATATAGGACGATGGCCGCCCGCGCTCAAGGCAGATCGTCCGTTTCACCCGGGCACGCAGCCGTCGCATCCGCTTTTCCGCCGCATCCCACCCGATGCTACCGGGCAGCACGCCTTGCGGTTCGGGCGCACCGACACCCTTATTTCCGATTCATGGAGATGGCATGGGTTCGGGTTTCACCCGCTGTTGAGGATGGCAGGTGAGAATACTTGCGCCGAAGGGCACTTGGAGAGCGAACATGAAACTGAGCGAACGACACCGCGAGCAGTTCGTCGACCAGGGATACGTAGTGGTCGAGGGGGCGCTGACCGACGGCGACCTGCAGCCGGTGATCGACGACTACTCCGCCATCGTCGCCGACCTGGCGAAGAAGCTGCACGCCGAGGGGCGGATTTCACGCCTGCACGAAGAGGAGCCGTTCGACACGCGGCTGGCGCGCATCTGCGACGAGGACGAGGAGACCTACTTCGATTCGGACGAGTTCCTCGACGTCGGCCAGGCGCGTCCGCGGGGGACCTTCGAGTTCATGCGCAACGGCAATCTCCTCGACCTGGTCGAGGGGTTCGTCGGGCCGGAGATCTCCTGCAACTCCATCTCCCACATCCGCGCCAAGCTGCCCTCGGACCAATCGCGGAACAGGGATTCCAACATCGCCGGCCGGCACCAGGACGCGATCTTCACCACTCCCGAGGCCCGGGACCTCTTCGTGCTGACCGTCTGGTTGCCGCTGACCGAGGCCACCGCCGGGAACGGCTGCCTGCAGGTCGGGCGGCGGGTGCACCGAAGCGGAATCGTGTACTGGGGCGGCTCGCTCCCCGAGTACGAAGCGGCGACTGTGCCGATGCGGAAGGGGGACGTGATCTTCATCCACAAGCTCTGCCCGCACGGCTCCGGGCCCAACGCGACCGGCGGTATCCGCTGGAGCATGGACCTGCGCTACCAGCGGCTCGGCACCCCCTCGCCGAGACCGGAGTGGCCGGGCCTGGTGGCGAGAAGCCGCGAGAACCCCGGGGCGCTGACTGCCTACGAGGAGTGGGCCGCCGCCTGGGAAGAGGCGCTGGAGAAGCACCCGAAGAAGGTGGGATACCCGCGGCCGCAGGGGCCGGCGCCGTTCGCCGGGGAGATGTACCCGTGGATGTCGTGACCGCGTAAGCCCCGGGGAGTCAGGCGGAAATGACCATGGAGATTCGGGAAGCCCTCGCCAGCCTCGGCGTGCACGACGGCGTGCTCTCGACGGAGGAGAAGACCTTCCTCGACGAGCAGGGGTACCTGCCGTTCGCCGAAGTCCTGACCCCGGCCGAGGTGGCGGCCTTCGTCGCCCGCCTCGAGGAGCTCGCAGAAAAGGAGGGGGAGGAGGCCGGCAAGGAGGTGCACCAGGAGGAGGGCACCACGCGTCTGGCCAACCTGATCGACAAGGACCCGCTGTTCGAGAAGTGCGTCACCGACCGCCGGTTGCTGGCGGCGGTCCGGCACGTCATCGGCGACGATCTGAGGCTGTCCTCGCTCAACGCCCGGGCATCCCACCCTGGGCAGGGGCTGCAGGGCTTCCACGCCGACTGGGGAACGGGGGTCGAGCCGGGGGAGTTCCAGGTCTGCAACTCGGTCTGGCTGCTAACGGATTTCACCGCAGAGAACGGCGCCACCCGCGTGGTGCCGGGATCGCACCTGAGCCGCAGGACCCCTGCCGAGGCGATGGAGGACCCCACGGACCTTCACCCTGAGCAGGTGCAGCTGCAGGCGCCGGCCGGGACGGTGGTGGTCTTCAACGGACACCTCTGGCACGGGGGGACGTTCAATGCCAGCGGTTGCAAGCGCTGGGGCATGCACGGGTACTACTGCCGCCGCAGCGTCCCGCAGCAGACCGACCAGCGCCGCTCGCTCAGCCCCGGGACGGTGGCGCGGCTGTCGCCCCAGGCGCGCGCGGTCGTCGACGTGGACGACCCTTGAGAACAGTGAGGGAGGGTAGCGAGCATGGAGAGTGGCGACCCCGTCTGCTTGAAACGAAGGGAAGGACTTCGCGAGTGGTAGGGGAAGACCGTTTGGATGCCTGGATCGGCGATCCCACCACGAGCCGTGGGCGGGTGAAAAATGGCGTTGACATTCGCCCGCGCGCTCAACAACCGTGGGATAATACGGGGACGAATTGGCGACACTGAGGGGGCGCTTGCGGACTATAATGCCGTCGTAGACTTGGAAGGGGCCCCGCTGGCCAGACAGCCCATGCGCTATACAACCGAAGGATGACGCAGGGATAGGTCAACCCTTGACGATTCAGCAGCTTACATTCGAGCTTGGCGAAAAGCTCTTACAGAGGTGTCAGGTGATTACTGTCCCTGTACAGACTTCAGCGTGGCTCTCAACGCTTCATTCTCCAGCTCTGCAATCTCCCGTATCCAGGACTTGACGTGCTCCAGCGTCCCGACGCGCCTGCTAATCGACCAACGCAGCATAACCAACCGGACCATATCCATCTTTTGTTCTATCTCCATGAATACGTCAAGCGAGGCGTTCTCCTCCTGTAAATATCCGTGTTCGCACATGTATTGAATCCGCGCCACCATGCACTTCTTATGCTCCCAAAGGATCCGGAATGAATTTATAAGCGCACTCCGCAATCCCAATTTATCTTGTTTGGAAAGATCACTGATTTGCTCGGTCAGCCAGTCATAAACGCCAATCCCCCAGACATCCACCGTCTCCTTGATGATCCTAAATCGAGCAGCGCTATCCGCTGAATTGACATAGTCAGACATGAACTGGATTACGAGATCAGGATCAAACGCAAAATGGAAGTTTGGATCTCTGCGGTACTTGTATAAGATTGTCGGTCTTTTGCCAGAAATAGCCTGCGCGTCTCTGATCTCGTGAAATTTAACCTGGTGTGGCGCGAACTGTCCGCGAGAATCGTAACAGCGAATTTGGAAGCTCTCCATGTCGGTGTCGTAGCCGAAAATAAGTATCGGGTGTACAAAATGTCGTTGCTTATACCCTTGCATGGGAGGCAAAAAAAAGTAGTCTACCTCAAGCTTAACATAATAGTCAGCGTTTAAGCAATCTATAAGGAAGTTAATGATGTCCGACCTACACAAATTGGCTGCCAGTTCCTGGTCGAGTGTGGCGACTTTCAACAAGGGGCATGGGAGAAGATCATCGATGGATGTTAACCACGGTTGGTATAAGAACACCTCTGCGTTCCCGGCACGGGGATCGGAGTTGGGAACACAGAGCTGAATGAAACTGCTGTAAAACCATGGAAGATAGTCCTCGGATGACGCCAGAATCGATAGAGGAAAGGCATAAACGACAGTCCCCCAAATGGGTGGCTCTGCGCTAGGCAGTGTTTTTCTCATACTTTATGATCTCTTTCTTGCATGTTTGTCACGGTCGAAAAACCGGCTTATCGCGATTTTTCTGCAATTTTGTTCCCACCGGTGACGGGTATCAGGATCTTTTTCAGCGACAAGGGCCACCACCGTTACGCCGGGGGCCTCTGCGTGGGATCTGGCGCGCTGTCTCGATGCCGTTCAATTCCGGCAGGGCGACGCCGACGACCACCCCATCAGGCAGACTGGCGCGGACCATGTCGACCGCCGTGCGGCCGTATCCGGACTCGCCGACGACCTCGATGTCGCGTTTGCCCTCCAATTATCGCGCGCAAGCCTGCGCGCACGATTGCCTGATATTCTACTGAAAAAATGCGCGTAGTCATGGGCGACTTCTTTTTTTTCCTCGATCCCTGAACCGCAATCCTCACGGTACGGCTCCAGGAGACCGTAGCTGCGTCTGTGCCGTCCGCGGCGCCGGGATGGGCGATGGTGCGTGCTGCGGCGCGGGGTGATGACGATGGCGCCGGGTGACTCTTGACCGGGGTGTGGTGGTGGTTTGCGGCCGCGCTTGCGAAGGCGGTTCGCGCCGAACGATGGAGCGGAACTGGGGGGCTTTTTGCTGCGGAGCATGGGCCGGCTCTCCTTTGTCGGGGCCGACAGCAGCCCTGATATACGGCAGATCTCCTTGGGCTGCAAGGGTGCGAGGGAAAGAGGCTCTGGTGCGTGGCGCAGGAGCTTTTGTGATGGGCCCAGCGCGGCGATCGGTAGGCGACTACACCCTCACGGAGGTAGCTGTAGCCGCAACCGGTGATGACCCCGAGGGTTCGCGGCCCCCCTGCGTCCACGCGGTCGCAAAATCTCAGCAGGTCCCGCGCAAGTCGGATATTGAGAGGTCCGGCAATGAGGCCGGCCCAACCCCGGAGATCCCCTCCATGACCTCGACCCCCGAAGTGATCGCCGTTGCTTTGGGCGGTCCCGGATAAAGGAGGCAAAGCTGGTGACCAACAGATCGCTGACATACGAGGCCGGGGAGCAGGCGCGATCCCGGTTCCATGACAGGCCCATGCGTTTCTTCAACACGGCCGGCCCCATCATCCCGGCGGATCACTACCACGTCCACCCATTGCAGCGGCTTGATCTCGACGAGGTGCTGCTGCTGATCGAGCGCAAGCAGTACTTCGTGCTGCACGCGCCCCGGCAGACGGGCAAGACCTCGGCGCTGCTGGCGTTGATGGAGGAGTTGAACGGCAGCGGCCGGTATCGCTGCGTGTACGTCAACGTGGAGATCGGCCAGTCCGCCCGCGAGGACATGGCCGAGGCGATGCGGGCGATACTGGGTCAGTTGGCTTCGAGGGCCGAACAAATTCTGGGCAACCGGAGCCTGAGAGAGGTCGTGCGCGAGGTGAGCGAAGAGGCCGGCCCCCACGGCGTGCTGCAGGAGGTGCTGGGCCGCTGGGCCGCGGCCGGCGCCAAGCCGCTGGTGTTGATGATCGACGAGATCGACGCGCTGATCGGCGACACCCTGCTGGCGGTGCTGCGGCAACTCCGCGCCGGCTACCCGGAGCGCCCGCGCCGGTTTCCGCAGAGCGTCATCCTGTGCGGGGTGCGGGACGTGCGCGATTACCGCATCCGCTCCAGCGCCGAGAACGCCGTCGTCGCCGGCGGCAGCGCCTTCAACATCCGCGCCGAATCCCTGCGCCTGGGCGATTTCACCGAGGGCGACGTGCGCGAACTGCTGGCTCAGCACACCGAAGAGACCGGGCAGGTGTTCGCCGGGGAGGCTCGGAACGAGATCTGGGCACTGACCCGTGGCCAGCCCTGGCTGGTGAACGCCTGGCGTACGAGGCTTGCTTCCGCAACAAGGCCGGCCGCGACCGCAGCCGGGAGGTGACCGCCGAGGCCGTCCAGGACGCCCGCGAGCAGTTGATCCTGCGCCGCGAGACCCACCTCGATCAACTTACCGACAAGCTGCAGGAGGAGAGGGTGCGCCGGGTGATCGAGCCGCTGCTGAGCGGGGTCGCCCCCGAGTCGATCCCCGCCGATGACCTCGGCCTGGTGGCGCGGGACAGCCCCGTCCGCATCGCCAACCCGATCTACCGCGAGGTGATCCCGCGCGATCTGACCTGGACCACCCAGGAGATGTCCATCCACCAAGACCCGGCCTGGTACGTCGATGCGGACGGCACCCTGCGCCTCGCCGACCTGCTGGCCGCCTTCCAGGCGTTCTTCCGCGAACATTCCGAGCGCTGGGTCGAGCGCTTCCAGTACAAGGAGGCCGGTCCGCAGTTGCTGCTTCAGGCGTTCCTGCAGCGCATCGTAAACAGCGGCGGTCGCATCGAGCGCGAGTACGGCCTCGGGCGGAAGCGCACGGACCTGCTGATCCTGTGGCCGCTGCCCGGGGACACCCGGCCGGGTCAAGCGGTGCAGAAGGCGGTGGTCGAATGCAAGTTGCTTTACAGGAGCCTGGAGCAGACCGTGCGCGAGGGTCTGGAGCAGACCGGCGCGTACATGAATCGCTGCGCCGCTGAGGAGGGGCATCTCGTGGTCTTCGACCGCACCCCCGGGGTGTCATGGGACGACAAGATATTCCGCCGCGACGGCACGGGAGAGAAGGAAATCACCGTGTGGGGCATGTGAGGGGGCGGATTCCGGGCCGGGAGAGCCCGGAGCACGGGTCGGGTCCCGTGTAGTTGGCCTTGCAGCACGACTGTCCCCCGAGGCGCGCGCCGTCGTCGACGTGGAGGACCCCTGAGGGCGACGACGACAGGCGGAATTTCTCCGATTATGCCGCCTCGATATCGGTGCGGGTGAAATCCTCCCCTTGAACAGCAACGGTTCCCCGGCCGTGCGCGCGAGGGCGTAGGCGAAGCAGTCGCCGAAGTTCAGCCCTGCCGGATGGTTCCCCTTTCCAAAGCGCCGCCAGGCGCGCCGCGCAGCCTCGGCATGTTCCGGTGTGACCGGCACCCACTCGATACCGGCCTTGTCGAAAAACGCATCGCATTCGTGCCCGGCGGCAGCGCCACCGCGGCTTTCCACGACGATGAATACCTCCAGCAGGTTGGCGACCGACATGCGGCAATTCAGTGCTGACGCGATCGCCGTCTCGTAGCGGTTCGCATCCGGTTCGCGGCGCCGCAAGGCGAGAATCCCCGAGCTTTCGACGATCACCTGGGCAATCCACGCTCGTCGTAGAGCCGATCGCCATGCTCGACGGCAGAGGGGCCCGGGCCCAGCAGGTCGGCACAGCGCTCTGCGATGGCGCGGAGCTCTTTTAGGCGGGTCTCGACGTTGCGCTCGCGTTTCTCGCGTTCCAGGCGTTGCCTCAGCGCCACGGTGATGGCCCCGGTCATGGTCTCGCCGGTCAGTTGAGCGGGCTCGGCGGCAAGCCGGCAGGTTTCCTCGTTTTTGATGTTCAGGCTCATTCCCATTTTCCAGGGTAGAAGAACGAAAGCGTTTCTACCCAAACCTTGAGCAGCGCCGCAATCGCGCGCCACACCCGTGCAGATCAGGTGGCGGCAAACTCGCAGGGGCCCCGGGTTCGCGACGCGTCATCGGAACGGGATGGAGCCGCCGTGCCAGGGAAAGGCGCAGCTCGGCCGGTGGCAGTGCAGGTCCATGCCGATGCCCAGCTCGATCTCGGTGCCGGGCCGCAGCTCGACGTCGAAATGCCTTCCGTTGACGGGGACCGCCGCCGCGGGGTCCCCGGGCTCGGCCGCGGTGGTGAAGCGGTGCTCGCCGAAGGCGCCGGCCTGCACGGTGAGTTCGCGGCTCCGGTGCGGGCTGAGGTTGACCAGGGTGAGGTCGACGCCGTCCGGGCGGACCCCCGACACCAGGGCGGCGACGTCGGCGGGCAGGCCGGGACGCTGCCTGCCGCGGTCGAAGTAGCGCACCCGGCCGCGGGCGAGGCCGCCCCAGTAGTTGGTCTGGGGGCCGCCGGTGGTCAGCAGCTGCAGCGCCTCGGTGACCACCGGGTTGCGCTGCAGCCAGTGGTGCTCGTCGGTCTGCGACAGGTCGGTGAGGTCGGCGTCGTCGCTTTCGATCAGGTCCATGCGCCGCATCATCTCCCGGTAGTTGGCCTGCAGCACGGCCTCGGGGAAACCGGGGCAGTCGCCGGCGAGGTAGCGGGTCCAGGCGCGGTCGTCGGCGCCGCGCGGGTCGTTCTGGCGCACGCTGCCCCACTCCTCTTCCGCCCCCCTGCGGATCGTTTCGAGGCGCTGCCAGTCCCGCTCCTCCTGCGAGGCGAACCACAGCTGGATCGGCTGCTGGCAGCCCATCGGCGCGTGGCCGATCCAGCCCTCCTCGTTGTGCCGGTAGGGGATGAGCACGCGCCCGTCCCTTTCGACGGCGCGCTCGAGGAGCATGTCGAACTGCGAGCGGGCGAGGTCGAGGTACCCCTTGTCGCCGGTGACGAGATGGGCGCAGGTCGAGGCCACGGTCATGGCGTTGAACATCATCTGGTAGGAGGAGGAGGCCGCCCAGCCGTAGAAGCCGCCCCACCACTGCCCCTGCCGGTTCTCGCCGATGCGGCCGTTGAGGCCGACGTTGTCGGGAATGATGCCCCCGTTCTGCTCGATCCGCTCCATCCAGGCCTCGACGTAGTCGGCGATCCAGGTGCGGTACTTGTCGTCGCCGGTCAGGGTGTAGGTGTGGGCGACGAGGCCGACGACGCCGAGGTTCACCGGCACGTCTCCCTCCATGACGATCTTGTCGAACATCGCATGGATTCGCTCCCGCTTGGCCGGGTCCTCGAACCAGAGGCCGGCGTCGCCCCCTTCGCTCCGGTGCGATTCCCGTTCCTCCGGGGTCGACCTGCGCTCCATCCACTCGGGAGGGATCTCGAAGGTCGGGGAGAGCTTGACGTGGCCGTGCTCGATGTTGTACTGCACGTCGTCCCAGCGGGCGTGGAACATCGGGCCGGCGCTGCCGCTGAACGGCGAGCGGATGATGCGGTGCTCCGGGTCGTAGTTGGGCACCTCGGGATCTTCGGCCATGTAGAAGCCGGAGAAGCGCCGCGCCCGGCGCATCATCTCGGCGTTGGCCGGGTCGGCGAGCCCGATGGCGTAGAAGTAGACGTAGTTCTCGCTGCTGTGGAACCAGTCGTCGTCGCAGACGAACTCCCTGGCGATGCGGCCGTAGTCGTAGGTGATCTGGCGGGTCACCGCGTTCCACTGGTCGACCGCCTTCTCGCCGATGTACTCGCTTCCCCCGAGGGCATGGAGCAGGGGCCAGTTGAAGAAGGCCTCGTAGAGATCGTCGACCCAGACCCCGTCTCCGGGGTACTGCTCGGTCCAGACGAGGGAGCCGCCGGTGCGCGTGTACTTGTCGATGTAGACCGGCGCCGCCTGGTTCAGGGCGTCGATCAGCCGCCGTTCGAGGACCGCCCATACCGGCGGCTCGGTTCGTTTCGTGCTCGTGAAGGTCGCCAAGGGTTCCTCCCCTGTGATGGACTGAAAGGGGACCGGGCAAGCCCGGCCTCGCGCTCGCCGATGGCCGTCGAAGGGCCCCGGCGAGGCCGGTCAATCGATATGAATCAACTCACCACGCCGCCGCAGTAGTTGCACGGCCTGTCGTTCTCGTAGTAGTAGACCGGCAGGTTGTTCCGTTGGGCGAGGTACTTGTCGTACTCCCCGCACAGCCAGAAGAACATGCCGGCGTGGTCGTCGCGGGCGCGGTGGCTCTCGCGGTGGTCGCACCACTCGTCGGGCGGGTGGTAGGCGTGCATCAGCGGGAAGTCGGGCTGCACGACCCAGTCGCGCCGCGGCGGGCAGGTGCGGACGTACCAGTACTTCAGCAGGTTGCGCGGCCCGGACGCGGTCGACGTCGAGCGGCGGTGCCAGACGTTGTAGGCGGTGAGGAAGATGCTGCCCGCCGCGGCCGCGGTGGAAACGGCGCCGCGCAAGCTGCGGTAGTGCTGCATGAACTGGCTGGCGGCGTAGAGGAGGTGCGACCCGGGAAGTATGTCGGTCGGTCCCAGTTCCCTGGGGACGTCCTGCGGGTAGTAGAACACCTGCAGGGAGTCGAGCTCGTGGGTGTGCTTGGAGCCGCCGTCGCGGTGCCAGCCCTGGGGTTTCGGGTCCGCCTCCTCGGTGCGGTGGTTGTGCAGGAACGGCATGGTGATGCGGAAGTTGCGGCCGAGCAGGGAGCGCACGGCGCCGGCCGCGGCCGGCTCGAGGAGGACGCCGTCGACGAACCAGTCCTGCTCGAGGATGGTCTCGTGCGGCAGGCGCTCGCGGGCGATGCGGTCCATCAGCTCGCAGGACCTTCTGTTGACGTCCTCCGGGACGACGGCTTCGAGGACGAGGTATCCCTTGCGGCAGAAGTCGAGGACCTGCTCGTCGTTGAGGGTCGGTTTGCAGTCGTGGGTTCGGATCGCCATCGAGGATGTCCGGGGAATGCCGCGGGGTGTTGCGGGCGGAGCGCGGTTTCGGATGCGCGGTGGTTTTCAGGGCTGCGCGTTCTTGCCGGTGCCGGGAAAATAGACCTATATCTCCCGCCCCGGTAGGGCGACGGCGCTGTCGAAAACAGCCGCTTCGGCCGCCCGTTTTCCGGCCCGCCGGAATTCGCCGCGGCCGGGCGATTCGGGCCCGACCGGAAGCGGATCCGGGGTTGGGAAGCGTGAAGGAGCTCACGAACGAACCCGGATGATCCGGTGCCTCCCAGCAGGTCCGGATCGGGTGTCCGGGACCCGGGGGCGGCAAAGCGAAAGGGAGATTTACACGGAAATGGCAGGGGCAACCGAGGAACAGCGGAGGCAATGGGAGCAGGAGGGGTACGTCCGCGTCGACGGGGCGATCGCCGGCGAGCAGCTGCAGCGGCTGCAGTCCGCCTTCGACTACTGGGCCGACGCCTGCCGGGAGGAATGGGTCGAAGCGATCGAGCGCGGGGAGGCGTCCCCGACCTGGTACGACGTGCCGGATCCCTTCGCCAGGGACGACGTCTTCATCGACCTCGCCGACCACCCGGGCTACTTCCCGCTGGTGGCGGAGTTCTGCGGCGGGGACCCGGTGGTGTCCGGCAACCCCCAGGTGCGCACCGTGCCCTGCTGGCCGGTCAGCTATACCGGCTGGCACCCCGACCGGGCCGACGACGGGGTGCGCAGGGTGAAGATGCAGCTCTACGTCAACGACGTGCCTGCCGCGGGAGGGGAGTTCGCCTACGTGCCTGGAAGCCACCTCGCCGCCCCGGGAACCTGGTACCGCCCCGGGCGCAACGACGCCCAGCCGGGGCACGTCTGCTTCACCGGGAAGGCGGGCACCGCCGTTCTCTTCGACAACCGGGGCCTGCACACCGCCATGGACAACACCACCGGCGAGCCGCGCAAGTCGATCATCATGGGCTTCCACGAGCGCGTCGCGGAACAGGCCGCCTCCGATGCCTTCGCCGGGCTCGCCGGCAAGCTGAAGACGCCGGAGCGCCGGCGGCTCTTCGGACTGGAATGAGGAGGAAGAGATGGTGAGGATCGACTGCCACCTGCACGTGTTCGCGAAACAGTCCGCGCAGTTTCCGCGCGAGGTGTCGGAGGTATACCCCGCGGACCGCGAGGAGACCGCGGAGAAGCTGCTCGGCGAGATGGAGGCGAACGGCATCGACCAGGCGGTGCTGACGCAGATGGGGGGCGCCGAGCCGGAGCACCACAACTACGTCCGCCATTGCATCGACACGTACTCCGACCGTTTCCGGGGGATCGGGCTGATCCCCGCCGACTGCGACAAGCCGGAGGAGCACATGGACCGGGTCGCCGGCGACAGGCAGTTCATCGGCTTCCGCCTCGGCGGCCTCGGGGGGCCGCGCGACCCCCTGACCCCGATGGATCTGCGCGACTACGGGACCTACCGGATCTGGAAGCACGCCGCCGAGCGCGACTACGTGATGTGGCTCTACCTCGGGCACGCCGACATCTACGGGGCGGGCTACCTGATCGAGGCGTTCCCCCAGGTGCGGGTGGTGTTCAACCACCTCGGCGTCAGCCCCGGCAGCGGCAGCTTTTCCTGGGACGGGCACGGGCGCCCCCACGTCGAGAACCCCAACCTGTACTTCCTGTGGCACAACGTCTACCGCCTGTCGCGGTTCGAGAACGTGTCGATGATGTTCTCCGGGCACTACGCCTTCAGCAAGGAACCGTGGCCCTGGCGCGACTTCGCCGACAACGCCCGCTTGCTGCTGCGGACGTTTCCGGGGCGGCTGATGTGGGCCAGCGATTTCCCCTGGATCTGCGTCGAGCCGGGGTACGACAAAATGGTGAGGTTGCTGAGGGAGCTGGTCCCCGACGTCGGCGACGAGGAGCACGACTCCGTCATGGGGGGCGCGGCCAAGCGGATCCTGCGGTTCCCCGACAGGGGCTGAGCCTCTCCAGCGGCTGCTACGTCGGCTTGTCCATGACGTTGGCGTAGTAGTACTCGTCCGGGTATCCTGCCGCGGCGAACGCCCGGGTCGCTTCCGTCCACTGGTTGTAGAAGGTGCGCACCTCCGGGTCCGGGTGCTCGGTCAGGCGCCGGGGCAGCATCACCCAGTCGGTCAGCGGCGGGCTCTGCTCGCGGCTGAAGTAGTTGTGCTGCGTCAGGCGGCGGCCGGCGCCGTTAACGCGGGTGTGCAGGATGCCGATGTTGTAGAGCACGACGGTGCCTGCGGGCCCGCGCACCGGCACGATGCGGAAGTCCTCCCCCAGCTCCTCCCTCGCTTCATCGAAACTCCCACAACGCTGCGAGTTGGGTACCACTGCGAAGCAGGGCTGTTCCTCGCCGACGTCGGTCAGGTAGTGGATGGCGCAGACGTAGCTGCAGTCCCAGCGGGGATTGGGATCGTCTGCGGCGCGCGGCCGGTAGGAGCGGTCCCTGTGCCAGCGCATCGGCCCGGCGGCGGCCCCGTCCCACAGGTCGCGGAAGTCGAACTGGGCGAAGCGGGTGTCCGGCCCCAGGATGGCGTCGACGAGGCCCCAGGCCAGCGGCGGGCGCACGTGCCCGTCGAGCTCGGGGTGGTGAACGAGGATCTGCGCGTGCGAGCGGCAGCCGAGCCTGTCGGGCCCCCACTCGGAGGCGATCTCCCGCTCGGAGCGGTCGACGAACCGGGTGAGGGTGTCGATGTTGCCCGGCGGCAGGGCGTCGCGGACGACGACGTAGTTCCAGGCGGCGAAGAAGTCGAGGGCCTCCTGCTTGCGGTCGGGGGTGAAGGTCGGGTGTTCGGGCATCCTGTTCCTGTCTCTTGGAAATGGCGGGGATTCCGGCCGGGCCCGGATGGATCGCGCGAGGGCGGCCGGCAACCGGGCTTCAGCCGGGCTCCTCGATTCCGAAGGCGCGCATGTACATCCGGGTGATGCCGTTGAGGTTGCCGTAGAAGGCGCGCACCTCCGGGTCGGGGTGGTTGATGAAGAACAGCGGCGGGATGAGCGAGTCGTCGGCGAGGTAGGGGCGGTCGCGGTGGCCGTAGTAGACCTGGATGCTGATGCGCTCCTTGTCGGTCTTGCGGACCGTGGCCCGGTGCAGGACCGCCACGTTGAAGAGGCAGACGGTGCCTGCGGGGCCGTGGACATCGAAGCCGCCGCCGCGCTCGAGCTGCTTTCCGGCCTCTTCGAAAATCGGCTCGTCGACCGATTCCGGGGAAAGCGAGAAGCAGTGGGTGGTCTCGTCGACGTCGGTCAGGTAGAGCATGAGCTGGATGTAGTCCATGCGCAACGGGTGCTCGGGGTAGTGGCCCCGGTCGCGGTGCCAGCCCCCGCTGCCCGGGCTGTCGGCGGGCTCCATGTGGCGGATGCAGAGCTCGCTGAAGCAGACCGGCCCGCCCATCAGCTCGCCGACGGCCTGCAGGATCAGCGGGTGGCGGACGATTTCGTCGAACTCGGGTGTCGTGCACAGGGCGTCGCAGTTCATGGTCTGGGAACCGCGCCGCGCCCAGCGCAGCGGCGCCCGCTTCCGGTCTTCGTGAAAGAGGTCGAGGAACCGCTGGATTTCGGCGGCCGAAACGAGGTCGTGCAGCAGGACGAAGCCGTGCCGGCGGAAATACTCGCGGTCTGATTCGGTCAGAAGGGGCATGGGGTCCACTCCACAAAAAGGTGAGGGCGGAAAGTGTGGGTTTGCCCCGGTGGCGGCCCGTCCAAAATGGACCGGTATTGAGCTGGAAAAACGGGTTTCCGGCTAATGACCGCGCCGATGAGGCCGGCAAAATATCGTCCGCACGGAGCAGGGAATATGCTCCAAAGTCCCAAGCCGTCTGTCCAATCTCAAACACTGGAGGTAAGATTGCGGACACTGTAAACGAACTTTTGGGGGTCCCTCAGGGAAGGTCGAGCGGTTTCGTCTATTGATCAAGTCATCATATATTGTATTTTGTGGAAAAGGAGGGGTGAGAAATACCAGATGTAGTAGGCAGGCACACCGATGGCCCGGGTGGAAAGAAAACCCGCATGCTTGAGGGTTTGTTCAAAGCAGATGTCGAATACCTATGACTGCGTTTGCAGGGGTACAAAACCGGCTAACCTCCTGGACCATCCGAAAAAAAGCCAGCGATTATCCAAGTCCCCCACATCCATAACCTCAGGTCCGATCAGGCTACATCGGGGAGGGGGATGCATGGAACGCGCAACGGTCTTCCAGAAAGGTAGGAGAATGAGAAGGAGGAGCGACCTTCCTTTCGGCAGTGAGTTTTCGCCCTCGCAGGTTGAGCTTACGACGGTGTTGGAACTAGCGGACACCTATGGCGGCGACTGGCACGGGTTTGAGGAAGTGGTGCGACTCACCTATTTCCAAGGCCACAAGACCAGCGACTACAATCGCCGGAAACTCGCGAATAATACGAAGCTCGGGATGATTGCCTATGGGATTTTGGACCGTGGGGGTTCACTGACGCCCTTCGGCTAAAAGGTAAATGCATGACCTAGGAAGAAAAACAGGTATTTGGAATTACTCCGATTGGGGAAATGTGTTTGAAGTTGTGGAGTGGTCGCTAGGCATCTGTTTCAATGAGAAGGGATGTTGCCTGCCACATTTTAAAATCCCTAATCAGTAGTGAGAATAATGGGGAAAGACTGGGCAGGTACGGGATACGAAAGTACCTGATAAATTTATCCAAATTTTCGGGAGGTCTTAAGTACTTATGATAGAGCCTGGGGTGGAGCTTTTAAAGGCGAAATACAGACTGGTTTCGGGACCGGTTACCACCGACGCGGCAGCGCAAGCTTGGTTGGGCGTTGATGAAGAAAATACACAATACCTTATCAAAATTTGGATGTTCGAGACTGAACGACCTGATGACCTAGGGCGGGCTCTTTGGGACGCGGAGCTCCGAATGCTCTACCGTGTCGGAAGTTCACCTGGGGCTGAAGAGTCCCTCCTCGTACTTCGTGATGCTGGGGTTGATCGGGAAAATCGATGTTTTGTCATGGTCCTAGAGGCCCCGGGGTATGAAAGCTTGGAGACAGTGGTGACTCATAGGGGTGGGGTACCGTGGCTGGCAACAAAGGAACTTCAGGTTCGCCGCAGACTCTGGGCAAGCATCCGCCGTTTGGCTTCAGGAATTCGGCTCTTGCACGATCAAAATATATTACATCGGAATTTGGGGGCGGATGCAGTGTTTTTTAACAAAGAAATAGCAGCCGACTCTTTGAGGCTAGGTGGGTTTGAGTGGAGTGTCAGGCTGGGTACTCCGCAGGCGCAGGCACCTCCCCCAAGTTGGTCTTCCCCTCCAGAGTTTTTTCGGGAAGAGGTTTTTGGTTATCGACCGGAAACGGATTGGTTTGGATTCGGGATGCTGGCTGCGCGGTTATTGTTGAATGTAGAACCGTATGCCAGGGAAAAACCTGTTTCCCGCTGGGAGGGAGTTTATAGACAGATTGAGAAACCTGGGGCCCTGCTTTCGGATTTAGAACAAACACTTTTATTCCGTCTGATCGCACCAAACCCCCAGGACCGGATCACACGAGGTTATGAAGTCGATACCGCCATACAGGAAATCATGAGGGCCTTGGACCGAGGGGTAAACTCTCAAGGTGACAAGGGGGCTCTTGTTCTGGTTATTAATCCAAGAACATGTAGAGAGCTTCTGGATCGCGTTTTAGAACTTGGATTCGTACCAAATCCAGATAAAAAATATGATGCGTTTAATCCAAATGCTCCACTACATGTCGCTGGGCTGACTGAGTTTGTAAAAAAGGATCTTTCCCGCCCGCAAATGTACGTCGTTCCAAAGGCATCCTACTTTTTGCTAATCGGGGAGCAACTCATTCTCCAAATTACGCCTTTTCAGGATGATTCAGGGTCGACATGGGATCTTGCCTTCTGCCAAGGAGTTGGCGAACTACGATGGAACGAGGGTGGGGCTGCCTGCGCGACTCTTCCAAAAGACTTGGTTGTTGTACGTACAAAATGGGATCTTTCCAATCGAACCATTCGTCAAAACGCTCGAAATTGGGAACGTTACCTACCAACTCTTGACGCTTCAGTAGCTTTACGAATGAGCCTTTCACGGTTCTACGATTTTCTACGGTGTACGAATCAGTTGGAACTCCTGATCCGAGATTCCGAAATTTTCCATTACTCTCTGGTTCAACATTCCCCCTCCCCTGGTGTTGATCGCATTCAAATCAAGGAGAGTAGTCGACTGCGGCCAACGGCGACATTCTGTCGAATCGAAGGGGGAATGGCGGAGTATTTGATTCGGGAACTCGAGTCGGGAAAACCTGATTGCAATCTTGTTGTTTTGACTGAAAAAGAAAACGATGGGCTCATGTTGCCTTCGATAACAAAGACTGATGGTTGGAAAATAGAAGAAATAAATTCTAATCTGGGTCTGGTTACTCTTACTCGCGTCCGCGTTGGTGAACCGGGGAATTCACCACCCCGAGAGGGCGTAATCAGGACATGGGGGATGTTCGGTCAGGTAGCGTTGATCCGACGAAGGAAACGAGCTATTGACCGAATTGTAAATCATTCCTACTTGCTGAGATCCCTTTCTTCCCCGGGGCAAGTTTACATGGATACTGGTTCAGTCCCTTTGCCAGTGCCAATAGAAAGGTCGTTGGTGGATGAAGCAAAGGAGGTTGCCATTCAAGACATTCTTAGAGTCCGGCCCATATACGCATTGCAGGGTCCGCCCGGAACCGGGAAAACCACCCTTGTGGCCCATTTACTGCGACAAATTTTTGAAGACGATCCAGTTGCCCAAGTTCTTATAACTGCCCAAGCGCATGGGGCCGTAGATGTTTTGAGAGCCAAGGTTCGTGACGAAGCGTTTCACGGCGTTTCGGAAGAACAGCAGCCATTAGCGGTCAGGCTTCGTCCCTCTGACCCCAATGATTCCACGCCAGGAGAAGGCTCATCGGAGGAAGTGAGTCTTCAAATTCTTCAAAAAGCTAAACGCCGTTTAAAAGATTTACCGTATAGGACGCCTTTACAAAATGAATGGTTAAATTCCGTCGTTGAAATGGAGTCCTCTTTCATGAACCGGGCTCCTGAAAGTACTGCGCCAGATTTTTGCCAGATGGTTAAGCGGGGTGCCAATGTTACTTATTGTACGACGAGTGCTGGTGACCTTGAAGTTCTCGCTGAGGAAAACCAGTCATTTGACTGGACCATTGTAGAGGAAGCAGGTAAGGCGCATGGGTTTGACCTTGCACTACCGCTACAAGCTGGACATCGATGGCTTCTCATCGGTGACCACAAACAACTCCCTCCTTACCGGTTTAAGGATTACCGGGAAGGGTTAGATTTCCTTGACGATGCTGTAAACGCCCTCGAACAGCTTCCTGATCGGGGCGGTGGCCTTCTTGACATGGAATGGATACGTTCTTGGAGGGATCTTAACCCCGGCGATCAATTAGAGTTTAAAAATTATGCCCGTCAGTGGCTGAACACCTTCGAGCGTGTTTTTGAGTATTGTAGCGTTGCCACTGGCACCGAGAAATATACCGACAGTGAAGTTGAAGGAGCCGCGGCAGGTATGCTCTCTCATCAGCATCGGATGCATCCTGTTATAGGGGATCTTATTTCCACAACCTTTTATAATGGGGAACTTAAAAACCAGACATTCGATGAAAGTGGATTTCCGTTGCACCGGCTACGTCACCCGTTTCAGGCCCCGGGCAAAATCCACGAAAAGGCCATTATTTGGCTTGACTTACCGTGGTCGGCTATTCGAAGCGAATTTTCCGAAAAGGGACCTTCCACCGGTGGACCCCGGTTCTCAAACACCGAAGAAATTAAAGCTCTTGGGTCCTTCTTTGGCGGGTTAAGACAGAGCCGGGATTTGGTAAATTATAATACTTCTGGAGCACTAACGGCAGCTGTCTTGTCGCCTTACAATCAACAGGTGGTTCAAATAAACCGGGATGAAAATTTGCGGAGGTCGATTGGAGATGCCGGGTTGGTTCTAAAAAAGGCGCTTAGAAACCGCCCTGGAAAAAACCAGGAAGGAACAAAAGAAAGAGTAGCGCACACGGTAGACTCGTTTCAAGGGAACCAAGCCGATATTATTGCCGTTAGCCTTGTCCGAAACAATACATTTCCAATTGGGCAGGGACTTGGGTTTCTTGATGAAGCGCCACGGATCAACGTTCTCCTATCCAGGGCAGAACGCCTCCTGATTCTTGTTGGTAGCTGGGAGTTTTTTCAGCATCAACTCGGTGCCGTTACACTTGATGATCCCTATCATCATCTTTGGCATTGGAAAAAAGTGCTTTCTACCTTGGATGAATGGTTCCTGACTGGGCGTTCCATACGTATTATGGCTGGTCAGCCTTCACCGTCGGAATAGTCATGATTTTATTGGTACCCATAAGCCGGTTTCGAATTTCCTACGAGGTGGCCACAGGGCGTCCATTCTCTCAACTCGAGAGATTGATACTGCGGGCAATCGAAGAGGGCGCCGACGAAATTTCTGACCTTGAAAGGACATTTTCAATTCACCCCCGATTACTTATTGAAGCCCTTGTGACATTAACCCATGCCGGTTGGGTTTCTATTGGCGGGATAGGACATCAGGGCTTTGTCCTAACCTCAGCGGGGGTTGATGCCGTGGGTACCGGTCAACCACCATCTATTACAGAAGTAGCCTCTCGTCAAGCAACCATCGTTATGGAACGAATTACAGGTGCTTTGATTCCCAACAATGATGTGAAATTCTTTTCACAGAAAGAATTAGAAGATGTTTGGGATCAGACCGTTCGGGTTACTCCCTTGGTAACAGACAATCGAGTGGATGAGGGGCAGGTTCAGCACCTCCTGCCTCGAAGGCAGGGCGAATGGGTTCGTTGGATTGGCCCGATCGATATGGTAACCAAAGGCTCGAATTGGGTACCCATTAACGTAGACTTGGATAGCGAAGGGATAGTAGGGCTACCCGACGCTTGGGGTCCACGGCTACGAGCTACGGTAATTGATGAAGCACTGGGCGTTATAGAAAGGGAGGCACTTGGTGAAAAAGGTCGGGCACTTCAATTGGCTCCTCAAAGAATCACCCGGTCTGAGTCCAATTATCAGAGAAATAGATCAATAACTCCTTTAATTACCTCCGAAGGCTGGCAGGCCCGTATTTCAAAGGACGATTTTTTCTTTACTGAAAATGACCACGAAGAACTTTTTTCTTTGGCATTTAGTGAAGTTCAAACTTCACTTTTTCTTGCCTCTGCATTTGTAAATACCCAGAAGCTAGAGCATCTTAAAAACGACATTTTTTCTGCATTGGAACGTGGTGTTAACCTCGATTTTCTTTGGGGATATTTGGGTAATTATTGCGATCAGAAATCAGTTGTTGATTGGTTTAGTAAGGTTTCTCATGAAGCCAAAAAGCATCGTGGTTGGGGGAAGGTACGTTTTAATAGAGAGCCCTCCAATTCCCACGGAAAATACATGATATGGGATGGGCCCTCCGGGTTTAAAGCATGTATAGGTTCTTACAACTGGTTGTCCCATCAGGTTAACCCACAGGAAGGTTCAAATCCTTTGGAAGTCACAATACGATTTTTCACCCCCGGTGCAATCGCTGCACTTGCCCGGTGCGGGGCAGCCCTTTGGGGTGATTTTGATTCCGAAATCCTTTCCAGCACTGCCGATCGGTGGCGGCGAACTGCAGCCGAGCTGGAACGGGAAGCCACCAATTATGTTCCGTCTGAAAACGAAATTAAAATACGTCTCATGCTTGATCGGGAACATGAATCGCTTCTCTATGAGTGGATAAAAACTGCCCAAAATAGACTCCTTATAACTTCACATAAACTTGGGTACGCATCCGAGACCCGATTAGCCACCTCTACCTCTACCTCTACCTCTACCTCTACCTCTAACCGCCCAGCATCCTTTTCCTTTAGGGTTATTTACGGGCATCCCTTCGATGATGAGACTCGACTCCAGAAGGTTTCCAAAATAATAGAAAATGGAAATGGGGTTCTTGAATATCAACCCAAATTTCATGGGAAAGTTATTGTTAGGGATAACCTTGCCTGCGTGAGTAGCTATAATTTTCTTTCCGCTGACCCTTTTGGGACATTCAAAAACGCACGTGAGATTGGGATCGTTATTGAAGGGTCCCAGCAAGCTGAGTGGCTTTGGAACCAGTTAAAATAAACAAATATATTTAAATAATTTATCAATCTTCTTATTTTCCTTGGTTCGGGCTTTCTTCATTTCTTTACCAAAACCCACTATTATCCAAAAGGCCCCACCCCTGGTTTCCGAAATACCCGGCCCGGTGGCCACAGTTAAGCCCTAGGGAACCTCCGGTCCCCGCCGGACCCTGGATACCCCTCCCCCCTGGCGGGTCGAGCCGGTTAATGGTCCCTTCCCTACCGCGCCACACCCAGCCGCACCCAGCGGATGTTGTGGATGCAGTCCTCGCGGCACCAGAAGGCGACGAAGACGTCCCCGTCCTCCAGCAGGTGCGGGTTCGGAAAACCGAACTGCAGGGCCGCCAGCTCTTCCGCGGCCCGGCCATCCCCCAGCATGCGCGATTCCGCCCCCTGCCAGACCGGGGCTTCCGCTTCGTTGATCCACCGGTCCCCTTCGATCCGCGACACGCAGGCCCACAACCCGGGCCGGTCGGTCCTGCGCATGAAGGACATGACGCGGTTGCCCCCGAGGCCGACGAGCTTGGTGGTCTCTCCCGGTATTTCCGTCGACCCGCGCAGGCTGAACTCCCTGCCGTCGGGCGCCAGGGCGAACGGCACCTTCGTCACCGTGCGCCCCACTTCCGGGTTGAACGGCCAGGCGACCGACAGCAGGCCGCCGCCCGCCAGCTCGATCAGACTGACCTCGTGAAATAGGGTCCCGCCCTCCGGGTCGCTGAACAGCTCGAGGTGGTCGGGCCAGGTCGCCCCGCGGTCGTGAGAGACCAGGGCGACCGTCTTCAGACCGTTGGGGGCCTCCCCCTCCCAGGTGCGCAGCAATCCCGCCGGCAGCAGCAGGCGGCCGTCGCCGACTTCCAGCGCCGCGTGGCAGATCTCCCAGGGTTGTCCCGTGATCGCCGGCTCGAAAACCGCGGGCTCGCTCCAGGTCTCGCCGTTGTCGGCGCTGCGGATGGTGAACCACTCGCCGGGGCGGCATCCGTAGGTCTCCGGGTTCCAGCTCTGGGTCTCCAGGTCCGGCTCCTTGCGGTGGCCCACCCCGAGGACGGTGCCGTCGGACAGGCGGCTCAGGCGGATGAAATCGGTGACTTCGGTGTGGCCGGGCACGAGGCGGCGCGGCTCGCTCCAGGTCTCGCCCCCGTCGTTCGACCTCGACACGTAGGAACGGTAGTTCGCCGCGGAGATCGCCTCGGCGAGGTCGAAGCCGGCCAGCATCTCCCCGCCCCCGAGGGGCACGATGGTCGGGTGCCAGGCGTGGATCGACCTGAGGTAGGGCTTGGGGTTGCGGTAGATGAGCCCTGTCGATTTGACCTCTATCACGTTGGCTTTCTCCTGGAAATCGGATCGCTCGGGGCGACCCCGGCCCTCCGGACGGGCACGGCATCAGTCGCGGAACGGGTCGTACTCGTTCGCCCCGGCCATCGCCACCCCGATCGGTTTGAGGGTGTGCAGGATGCGAATCCCCGCGGAGTGATACTCCAACACTTCCGGAAGGCGCTTGTAGCAATGGGGCGATTCATCCGTTCCGGCCCCGCGCAGCACCACCCCTTCCCGCGAAACCCATTCCATCATCATCTCGCGGCTGATGGCGCCCGCCTTGACCTGCATCTGTTTCTTCCCGGCCTTGCGCCGCGCCCGTTTCCAGCGCCGCTTGCCCGCGGCCGCGGTTCTCGACATCACCCGCCCGGCGCCGTGAACGGTGGAGTACATGGACTTGGCGCTCTCTTCGCCGTCGACCCCCTCGACGATCACGGAGATGTCTCCCATGGAGCCGCCGATGAAGCCGCGCTGCCCGGGAAAGGCGGGGGTGGCCCCCTTGCGCACGATCCACAGCTTCTCGCCGAAATGCTCTTCCTCCCAAGCGAAGTTGTGGTGGTTGTGCACCTCCGCGACGATGTTGCAGTGCAGCAGGGAGGCGACCTTGGCGCACACCCAGTCGCGGCCGGCATAGGCGTAGCGGCCGGCGAGCTTCATGCAGGCGACGTACTCCTGGCCGAGCTGGGAGCCGGTGCCGAGGAGCACGGGATCGACGTCGATTCCCTCTTTGCCGCCGCCCGCCTTGATGAAATGGGTCGCCAGCTTGTGGCCGAGGCCGCGCGAGCCGAAGTGCACCCCGCACCAGACGCGCCGTTCCTCGTCGAGGAAGAGATCGACGTAGTGATTGCCCGAGCCGATGGTCCCCAGCTGGCTTTGCGCCAGGGATTTCAGCTTTGCCGCGACGTCGATGTCCCAGGCGGGATCGTCGCGGAACAGCACGTGCTCCACCGGTTCGTCGTTCCTGCGGCCGATGCCGAAGGAGAGGGTCTCCCAGATCTCGTCCATGATGGGTCCGGTTTCGGAGGCGACGAGATCGGGATCGGCGTCGAGCAGGACCGCCTTGTTGCCGCAGCTGATGTCGTAGCCGACCCCGGAGGGGCTGACGGCGTCGCGGTAGGCGGCCACCCCGCCGATCGGCATGGCGTAGCCGAGATGGTGGTCGGCCATGAGGGCGGCGTGCTCGGCGCTGCGGGCGCAGTTGACGATCTGCCTTACCGCGTTGTCGAGGGGTTTCCCCCAGACCGGGACGCCTTCGATTTCAGTGTGGGATTTCATGGGCACCGAATGCCAGGGTGGTGGGTGGTAGAGGCGGGTTCATCGCCGCCAGATAGTGAAACCTCGTTGCATCGAAATGTAGGGCAGGTTCGCGCACCACACCTGATTCGGCCGCTAGATCGCCGGGATGGGGGAGCCGGAGGGTAGATGGCCGTCAGCCCCATCCGTCGCCCGACGAGATTTCACCTGGAAATTTCACCTGATTGTAACAAGGTAAAATTGAAATAAACCCCTTGACTTTCGCCCCCCCCTCTGCAAGGTGTTCCTCACCTTGGTCACCACCGGCAAGCGCGGGGGGCAAGGTCGGGAGGTCGGCGAAGCGAAGCCGGGGTGATCCTTTCTATTGTATTGTAAGGTGGAGCTGGATGGCATGACCTCCCGCAAGCCTGCAGTACTGATCTCCTGCGGTCTGATTCTGGGCCTGACCGGCGGAGTCGCCGTTCTCCTCCACCTCTACTCCGAAGCCCGCGCCCGCCGCTTCGACCCCGCGCTCCCGGCGCTCCCTTCCGCGACCTGCTGACCGCGGTCTTCCTGACCGCCTCGACCCGACAGATCGCCGGGGTGGCCCCATCTCCATCCTGCTGGTGGAGACCGCCGCCGCCTTCCTGATCTGTCTGTGGGCCTTCCGGCGCGCTCCCGCGGTGGACCGGGAGTGAGATCCGGGATCCTCGACACTCGCTTCCCGCTCGCACGGTATCCCTGAACGTCAGCCGGCTACCGCCTCATGGGCCCTGCCCGGCCTCGCGAAGCGGTAGCCGATCCCGTGCTCGTTGAAGATGTAGGTCGGGTTGGCGACGTCGTCGCCGAGCTTGGCCCGGAGCTTCTTGACGGCGGTGCGCACGCGGTCGGTGTCGTCCGAGCCGCGGCGCCCCCACACCTGCCGGAGGAGCGCCTCCGTGGTGACGACCCGTCCGCCGCCCGCCGACAGGACGCGCAGCAGCTCGTATTCCGTGGTCGTGAGCGGGACCGCGCGACCGGCCACGCTCACGCGCCGCAGGCCGTAATCGATGGCCAGTTCCCCGAGCACGAAGGTTTCGGCCTGGGCCTTGTTCCGCAGCGCCGCCTGCACCCGGGCGACGAGCTCGGTCGGCGAGAAGGGCTTGACGATGTAGTCGGCCGCGCCGCTCTCGAGCGCCCTGGCGATGGTCTCGTCGCGGCCGTACCCGGAGATGAAGATGACCGGGAGGTCGGACAACTCCGGGACCCGCCGCATCAGCTCGATCCCGTCCGTGCCCGGCAGCATGAGGTCGAGGAGCACGAGGCGGGGCTTCTCGGCGCGGATCACGCCGCCCAGCCCGTCCGGATCGCCCGTGACGAGCGGGGCGTATCCCACATCGGAGAGGACGTCCCGCACGTAGCGGAGCGTCTGCGGGTCGTCGTCCACGACCAGGATGCGCGTCTTCTCCCGCCCCTCCCCCGGCGTACGCGTCGGGCCGCGGGGCGGGGCCGCTTCCGGTGCGACCTCCCCGGCCACGGGGATCGTGAACGTGAAGCGCGCGCCCTGGCCCGTGCCCCCGCTCTCGGCGCGGATGCGGCCGCCGTGCGCCTCGACGAGTCCCTTGCAGATCGCGAGCCCGAGCCCGGTGCCTCCGGCCGGCCGGGCGGGCTTCCCGAAGAGATGCGGAAGCTCGTCGGGCGGGATCCCCCGGCCCTCGTCGGAGACCGAGATCGCGACGGAGCCGCCCTCGCGCCCCGCCTCGACCCGGATCGGCGACGAGGGCGGAGCGTGCCGGGCCGCGTTCGAGAGCAGGTTGTTCAGCACCTGCACGATGCGCTCGCGGTCGGCCATCGCCGGCGGCAGGTCCGGCGGCAGGTCGATGAGGACGGCCTGGCGGCCGCCGCCGCTCAGGAACGTGTTGCGGGCCCGGTCCACCAGGACCGCCACGTCCGAGGGCTCGGGCTGCACGGTGAGCGTGCCCGCCTCGATGCTCCCCGCGTCCAGCAGGTTCGCGATGAGGCCCCGCATGTGGTCGGCCTGCCCGCCGATGATGCGGAAGAACTGCACCATCTCGGCCTGGGACGGGAGCGTGGCGGCGTCCAGCACGGTCGCGGCCGAGCCCTTGATCGAGGTGAGCGGGGCGCGCAGTTCATGACTCACCATGCCGAGGAACTCCGCCCGCTGCCGCTCCAGTTCCTCGAGTGGTTCCAGGTCCTGCATGGTGACGACGACCGACACGGCGCCTCCGTCGTCCGAACGGATCGGCGTGACGTTCAAGAGCGTCCGGACGCTCCGTCCGTCGGGCACGGAGAGTTCGACTTCCTCGGCGCGCATCGTCGTCGCGCTCCCGAGCTGGCGGGACAGGGGAAGCTCGTCGAGCGAGACCTCCCGCCCGTCGGCGTGCCGGCACGTGATCACCTCGAGCAGCTGCTCCGGGGGGTGGCCGGGGGTGCGGAGGCGCTCGACGATGCGCCGCGCCTCGCGGTTGAACGAGACCGGATGGCCGGTTGCGGCGTCGAACACCGCGACGCCGACCGGCGAGGTCTCGACCAGGGCCTCGAGGTCGGCCCGCGCCCGCTCGACCTCGCGGTGCGTGCGCGCGTTGGCGATCGCCGTCGCCGCCTGCGAGGCGAGCAGGACGAGGATCTCCTCGTCCTCGCTCGTGAACGCCTCGCCGTCCTCCTTGTCGGCCAGGAAGAAGCTGCCGAGATGCTCGCCCCGGTGGTGCATCGGGGTCCCCTGCATCGTCTTCGAGCCCCACGGGTTCGGGGAGAGGCCGAGCGACCGAAGGTAGTCCTGCACGTCCGCCACCCGGAGCGGCGCCGGGAGGTCGCGCAGGTGCGCGAAGAGCCGCGGCCCGTCGGGCCACTCCACCATCTTCCGGCGCTCCTCCGGGGCGAGGCCGGAGGTGACGAAGTCCTGGACCCGTCCCCGCCCGTCGATCGTCGTGATGACACCGGTCCGGGCGCCGGTGAGAGCGCGGGTGCTGTCGACCACCTCCTTGAGCACGGTGGCCAGGTCGAGGCTCGCGCTGATGCGCAGGATCGCCGCGCTCAGCCGCGAGATGCGCTCCCCGGACGCGCCGCTCCCGGGACCGGCCGGGTCTGGATCGTTCAATGCTCCACTCACTGCCGCAGGGTAAGGCGGAGCTCACTGGGCTCCGAATGATCGGTCCGGCCGCGTTTCCGCCGGACCGGGCGGGAGTGGAGGATAGCGCGTTTCGCGCGGGAAGTCACTAATGGTCACGAGCTTTCGCCCCGTAAGTCACACTTAGCTCACACAACATGGCTTACTTTCCAAGTTGGCTCCTGATAGCAATAGTAATCGAGAGCTACCTGCGGCAAATCTTGTGACCGGAAAGCCTTGGACGTCATCGGGGCTCATCCGCGTTTCTGAAGCCGTGCCAACTGCGCGGCGCCATTCCGCTTGGCGAGCAGCCGCTCGCCGTAGCGCTGCACCATCTGGGCGCTCTTCCAGCGTCCGGCCTGCATGATGGCCGGGGTCCCGATCCCCGAGGCGATCATGTCCTGAACCGCGCCCACGCGGGGACTGTGCCCGGAGAGCCGCCCAACGATCCGCGCCGGCAGCCCGGCGCGTTCGGCCATCCCCTTGTAGATGCGCGGCACCTGGCTCGCATCGAGCCTCCCGCCCACCGTGCCGTCCTTGCGCACGGAACGGAAGAGCGGCCCGCCGGCGATGCCGCTCGCGCTCAGCCACGCCGAGAGCAGCTTGACGCTGTCGCGGTGCAGGTAGAGCATCGCGCCGCCGCCCTCCGGATCGGTCTTCGCTCGACGCACGAGGAGCGAGGCCGAGCCGCTCCTATCCATCGTCACGTCAACGACTTGCAGCGCGACCAGCTCGGAGCGGCGGAGCATGGCGTCGTAGGCCACGGCCAGGATGGCGCGGTTCCGCACGTCGATCACCCGGTCGCCGGCAGCCTCCATCAGGCGCCGGCGGAGCGTCCAGGTCAGCCCCTTGACCTGCCTCTGCCGGCACCCCTTGCGCCGGTGCATGCGCTGTAGGGCCCGCCGCACGGTCACGCGATCGAGCGGGCCGGGCTCCCCGGCCGCCTTGTGCACGGCGGCGATGCTCGACACGTAGCGGCGCACGGTGGCCGGCGCGCGCTCGCTCGCCATCGCCTCGATGTAGGCCACCAGCGTGGCCGGGCGCGCCGGCAGCGGAGCGACCCCCCGCTCGGCGCACCACGCCGCGAACCGTTCCAGGTCCGCTTTCAGCGCCCGCACGGTGTTGCCGCTGAGGGCGCCATCGGCGTCCCCCAGGTACTCGGTCAGGCGCTCGCCGGTTTGTGACCGGGAAGTGGCCGGGTCGGGAAGGTCGGTCACATCTCCTGCGGGCATAATTGGCATAACTGACTTTGGGACAAGGATATACGTCCGGAGGAGGTTGCTCCCGATAACTATTGTTATCAGGAGCAATCGAGCACGAGCGGTAGGAGGGTCCACGTGGAAGTTAGGCAGGCAGCCGAGTCAGCGGGTCGTCCGACATCCTTGCCCGGCTGTCACGCGCCCTCCGCGCCGCTATCGGCTTACGCCTGCGGAGCGGACGGGCTGCGTCCCATACCCCCGCACCAGCACAAGGAGGAACCATGTTGACTCGCACCGATAGACGACGATTACCCGTCCTGTTCGCCGCCATCGCCGCGCTGGCCGTGGCGGGCACCGTGCTGGGCCTGCTCTTCTCCGAGGTGGATGCCCATACCCCCGACGACGGGCCCCACGGCCCGGAGCACACTCACTTCTACCTCTGGCGCACCACCATGACGGTGGGGAAGGCCAGCGCCCTTCTTGGATACCACAAGAGCGAAGGATGGGGAGAACTCAGCACCAGCGCGAAGTTCAACTACCCGCCCTGGTCCCCGCCCGGCAAACATCACTTCGACCCCGACTATCAATTCGAAGTGGAAGCTTTGTATTTGGGTGGTCCGAGGCTCCTCAATGTTGAGGGGGATAATTTAGGAGATGCACCCGGAACCAACGTCGGGAAGATCACGCTCTGGATCGGCAACTCGAGCTTTCGGTTGGCGAACTTCGGTCGTGGCGGTGTAGGTGCTTGGGGTTTTATCGACCCCGACCTCGACTGGGAAGAGGACGACGAGGTCAAGGTGGCGCTGGTGTACGAGCGCGTGCTCCCGTCGGCGCCGGAGAACGTGAGCGTGACGGCGCCGAGGGACGAGGACGGGACCCTGGAGGTGAGCTGGGATGAGGCCGAAGAGGGCACCTTCCCTATCGAGTGCTACCTGGTCGAGTTCCTCCACCCCAGCGGTGAGACGAATCGGAACAAGCAGTCCTATCCCGGCTCTCGCGGCACCGGAAAGGGATGCGGCGACAGCCCTCCGACCAGCGTGAAGCGCACGGACCTTGAAGCGCAGACCAGGTACGAGGTCCGCGTGCAGGCGCTGAGCGGCGACGGCTACGGCGACTGGTCGGAGACGAAGAGAGCCCCCCGCACCCAGTCCTCGTCCGAGGAGAGGGAGGACTCGTCCGGGCAGAAGAAGCAATCCGGGCAGAAGAAGCAAAGTGAGGAGCCGGGCTCCGCACCGGACAAGCCCACGGGCCTTGAAGCCACGGCGACCCACGACCGGGTGACCCTCACCTGGGACGACCCCGGCGACGACTCCATCACCGGCTACGTGATCCTGCGGCGCATTCCCGGAGTCGACCCGGAGGGCCACTTCAATGAGCTGGTGGCAGACACGGGCACAGCCGCCACCACCTACACCGACAACACGGTGGCGGCGGAGACTCGCTATACCTACCGGATCAAGGCCATCAACGGGGCCGGAACGAGTGAACGCTCCCGCTGGTACCACATCGACACCCCGGCAGCGCCCGTACCCGCCAAGCCCACGGGCCTCGAAGCCACGGCGTCGCACAACTCGGTGACCCTCACCTGGGACGATCCCGGCGACGACTCCATCACCGGCTACGTGATCCTGCGCCGCGTGCGCGTGAACAATACCGGGGGCGACTTCAGTGTATTGGTCGCCGACACGGGCAGCGCCGCCACCACCTACACCGACGCCACGGTGGCGGCCAGCACCACGTACACCTATCGGATCAAGGCGATCAACGAGCACGGGGCGAGCGAGCGGTCCCGCTGGTACCACATCGACACGCCGGCGGCCCCGGCGTCCAAGCCGGCGGTCGCGGACGGGCCGCCGGGCCTCGCGCCCAACGCGCCCAACCCCTTCAACGCCAACACCCTCATCCCATATCGCCTGGCCGCGGACGGCCCCGTGCGCCTGGAGATCTACAACCTCCTCGGGCAGTCCATGCGCACGCTGGTGGACGAGGTGCAGGCCGCCGGGGCCTACCAAGTGCATTGGGATGCGCGTGACCGGCGCGGCGCGTTGGTGTCGGCGGGGATGTACCTGGTGCGCCTGCACTATCCGGGCGGGGTGCAGACTCAGCGCCTGCTCTACCTGAAGTAGGCGCGGTCCTCGACCTCTGCAAAGCGCCCGGTGTCTCCTTGGCATCGGGCGCTTTTTCATGCACCGATACCTGACCTCCGACGCGAGTTTACACGGGGCACGGGGGCGGCCGGTGCCTCGTTCGTTTGATCTGTAAGGGCGACCGGCCGGTCGCCCCTACTCGGCTAAGAAGCCGGGGAGAAGATCGACGGCGTCCTCTCGATCTATTTTGCCGGTGTTGATCGTCAGGTCGTAGAGCAGGGGGTCGTTCCAGTCGGCGTTGTGGAAGTTGCGCAGGTAGCTCTGCCGCCATGGGTCGCGTTGCTCGATGAGTTTATGCGCTTGTTCGCGATCGTGCCGGTTCAATCGAATCCGGTAGATCGCTCGGGCAGACCAGTTCGACCCCTCCACTTCGGCCACCTTCGCCGCCAGCAGGCGCGTTCTGTCGATCCAGGAATCGTCCGGGGAAGTGAACAGCCTCCCAGGCCGGGTGCGCTTCCCCGCTCCGAACCGAAGGCGAATGCGGTGGGTTCCAGGAAAACAGGGACTGAATACACTTTGGCTTCTCGCTCTATCCTCTCCAGTTCAGACACCATCAGCCTGTAAGGGAGGGAATTCAGATAGGCAGCCAGCTCCGCCGAATCAAAAGGCCGTAATTGGGCTGTGACGAAGAATGCTACTCGGTCGCAATACACTAGGAATCGGGCCACGTGTATTACTAGGGGCCTGACCATTGCACCCCTAGGAACACGGGACAACCCCGCCTATTCGCCAGGTTCCGGGGAGTTACCCCGTCACCGGGTTTTCAGGCTGTTGTATTCAGGGGGGGACCCGACGTGATCGGGTTCCCAGGAAATGCAATGGTCGCGGGGACTATACCTGTTCTATAATACTCAGAACAATCCTTTTCGGGAGATCCGTGCGATGGAATGGGATGTGATTGTTCCGACACTGGTAGTTCTGGCTGCCCTTATTGATCGACACCTCGAGGGACATCCCTGATGCCTATTGGACCCCAAGGCCAAAAGCGCCCTGCCGACGTGATCGGATGCGCCGTGAAGGTGTGCCGGATCGCCACCGGCGAAGAGGAAGAGGAGAAGCAGCGGCCCCCTGTCTCCCAGGGGAAACCGCGCCGGAAAAAGCCGCGCAGCCCGGCAGCCTAAGTTACCGTCCTACAACGATCGGGGACTGGAAGAGAAGTACTGGAGCGTGATCCTGATCCCCGGGATGCTCATAGACAATGCATCCGGGCTCACATATCCGATGGAGCAGGCACAATGGTATAGTGCGTTTCCGGGAACATATAACAACGACAACAACGTCCCTCTGTTTCCGGGCAGTCCACATGCGGACTGGATGCACCAGCTACCCTATGCCGATGGCGGCGGTGCGGTGGTTTCCAGTCAGCCGCACTTCGGTGTAGTGGAATTTTACGTCACTCCATTTGACCGGCTGATCTGGGATGACCAGGAGCAAAGTATCATCTCCGATTTTTTCCCGGAAAAACGATAGGGTTCGGTCTTGAACTATATGATATAGCCAAGCTATCTACCAGACTACATCAACACATGCCGACTAGTATGAACCATAGCCGAACCGTTTGTTCCTGTGTCTTCGGGTATGGATCCGCCTTGCTCACCCTGGCGGCAATTGCCTGTTCCAGTCCGCCTGAAACACTCCAAATAGCGGACATGATGGGCCAATGGAAAAACACCTGGGCCATACCAGTCCTCCATTGCCCAATCCGTACCCTCCAAAGAATCGAAGCGCCGACTACCGCACCGCGGTCATTCTGGCCAGCTCCGCCTTGCGCTCGACGAACTCCGGCGGCGGCGGCGTCAGGATGGCGCGCTTGCGCTCGTCGACCCCTTCCCATGAGTCGGCGTCGGCCGGGCTGAAGAAGTTGTCGGGTCCGGAGTAGGCCTCCCCCCGCTCGGTGTACTTGCAGAAAAGCGTGGTCCGTGTGCTCGGCGCCGTCCAGGGCAGGGTTACGTGGAACAGGGCCTCGGTGAAGATGATGGCGGTGCCGGCAGGGGCGGGCACCCGGGTGACCATCGGATGCACCCCCCTGGCCAGATCGATCCATGCTTCCGGGACCGGGAGATGCCCCTTGTGCGAGCCCGCCAGGCATCCGAAGCCGCCGCCGTTGCAGACGGTGTCCTCCAGCTCGTAGGCCACGGTCACCAGACCGTTGGAATAAGCTCCGGTCTCGGGATCGCGGGCGAAGTAGATGGGTGTCAGCTCATGCGGGCGGCCGGGATTCAGCAGACGACCGTTGCCGCCGTGAAGGCGCCCCCCGGCGAGGTCCTTGTTGAAGGTGCCGTGGGTGTGGACGTTGATGTGGTCGATGCGAAAGGAAGGGAGTCCTCCGGGCCGTCCGCCCCCGTATATCTCTTCCAGGATTTCGGAGATCACCGGGACGTCCAGAAGATCGACGAACGCCTGGGACCAGAAACCGCCCCGGTCGGCGTGCTGCGAATGGAGCTCCGGGCCTTTTGCGTCGACGGTTGCCTTCAGCTCCGCAACCTGCCCGGGGGTAATCGCATTCTCTACGGTGAGGAATCCCCAGGTGTCGAAGGCGAAGCGCTGTTCCTCATCCATCCTGAAGCACCCCTTTCTGGCGAGAGGCATGGGTTTCCGCACCCTGCGCGGTTCACAGGTAGAGAAAGGCACCATGTTCGATTCTCTGTCAAGGGATCGGCACGCCCGGGTCAGGGGAGGTCTCCGGGCAGAAGTCGCCCCGATTTGCCGGACACATGCGAGCCCGACCATCGCCCACTATGTCGCGGGGATGTTTTTTATTGCGCGGACGTAGGGGGGTCGACCGAGGCCCGAGGTCGGGCTTCGTGGAGAAAGCAGCGCTTAAGGGCGGTAATCAGCGAGGCGGGGGCAGCTACCTTGGCGCTTTCCATCTCCGCGCGACCTAGTTCGGCCGCCGCGCGGGTATGGAAGCCACGCCTCCGTCAGGTGGCTGGCCAGGGGCCAGGACCGGCGACAGCGGGAGTTGGAGTAGAACGCCTCCTGCGCCGGCAGCACGGAGATGCCGACACAGGAAGCAGGACGGTACGGCAGGCACTTTCGAACGACCCTGCGAGAGCGCTAGCGGAATTCAGAAACCCGCGAGGCCCTTGCGAGCGCTCTCGGCACTTGCACCCTGCAGGGTATCGATCAAAAAGTGTCTTGATACGGCTATTCTCGGCTTCAGCCTTTGAGCCGGTTGATCGTTCTCGTGACGAGTACGGTCACGGCGCCGGCGAACAGAGCGACTACAGCCTGATCGAGGATGGCGTCCAGGCGGTCGCCAACCATCGCGAGAATCTCCTGGTCCAGCACGTTCATGCCCGCTGCACCTCCGGCGGCAAGGGTGACCACCAGGTAGGCGGTCGCGTCCTCGGCATCGACCCCCACTGCCCCGTACGCCAGGCCCAGAATGACCAGCGCGAGGGTCAGGATGCCCCCTGCGATGGGGTCGCCTGCCAGGCCCTGAATGATGGCCAGCAGGGTGATCAGGCCAACGATGATTCTGACTGCCATTTCTTCCTCCTGCGATTGATGGTGTCACTTTCCAGCGCCCTACCTCCCGTGGCGGTCACGGAAGGATTTGGGCGGCAGGAATGGTGCCACCAGTGGGGAAAAAACTGTCTCAGAAATCGGATTCCATGCCGTACCGCAGAAGGCCGCAAATTCGAGGCCTGCTGCATATGGGCAACTCGTTGAGGTAACCGAGCCAATTGCCCGGCCACTATGATCGTTTCCCTGACCAGCGAGCTCATAGGGAAAACACGGATCCCGACGTCAACGTCACTCTGCTACACCCGGCAACAGTCAGGTCTATGCGCTTGGGGATTTTTCGCACTACGCAAATGGATATGGTGGAGAGGTACGTTATTTTCGGGCCCCCATCAAGAAAATAAAATGGGGGCGCTCCCGGTAGGGGAGGACGCACGCGATCGCAAGAAGAACACCCAACCGGTTGTGGGCGCTCCGAAACCCCGGCACTTCGAGCAGCCCCATGCGACTGTGTGATTTTCCCGTACTGACCTTCGACACCTACGGAACCCTGATCGACTGGGAGACGGGCATCCGGGAGGCCCTGCAGCCGCTCTGCTCGCGTCTGGCCGACCCACCGGCCCGGGAAGCCGCCCTGGAAGCATTCGCGCAAGCGGAGTCCGCCTGCCAGGAGGCAACTCCCGGACTGCTCTACGCCGATATTCTGGCGGCCGCTCACCGCACCCTGGCACGGAACTGGGGCAGCGAACCGGACGATGCCGAGAGCATCCGCTTCGGCCGGTCCGTCGGTGACTGGCCCGCCTTCGAGGACGCTGCCGATTCGCTGGCCTATCTGAAGGGCCACCACCGGCTGGTCACCCTGACCAACTGCGACCGCGCCAGCTACCGGGGAAGCGCCGCTCGGCTCGGGAATCCCTGGGACGCGGTGTTCACCGCCGAGGAGATCGGCTCGTACAAACCCGCGGCGGCAAACTTCGAATACCTGCTCGCACGGGTGGAAGCCGACTTCGGCTGCGGTCCCGGAAGCGTTCTGCACGTTGCGCAGAGCCTCTTCCACGACCACGTGCCCGCCAAGGAAATGGGACTGACGACCGCCTGGATCGACCGGCGCGCCGGCCGCGGCGGCGGGGCGACGGCGGCGGCGCAAGAGGAGGTTACGCCAGATTTCCGGTTCGACAGCATGGCGGAACTGGTGGCCCGGCACCGGGCGGAACGAGGCTGAATCGGGAAGTCACTGACGCTGGGAGAACAGCGGCCGATTCAGGCGACCAGATCGGGTTAGGCTCCAAAATCAGAGAGCCGTCGAGCCTGACCGTTCTGTGTGCAGTATGCGCTCCCGTTCAGATCGGGCGCATCCGCTTGAGCGAGCAAGAGCAGGAGGAAAAAGAGGGCCTATTCCAAAGTCGCTTGATCCGTCCCCATGTATCGGATTCGACTGTGGTATCCTGAGCGGGAACCAGTAGCCCATCGAGGAAGATGTCCGCCATAGTTTGGTAAAGCCTCAAAAAGGCATCCTCATCGTCTATGGCTTCCGGATTCCAAGGTATGGCTGCACTCCGAACAGAGGGATCGCAGTCGTAGATTACAGGAGCGAAACCCACGATCTGATGGGCGGACAGCTCGCTGAAAGGGGTCTCGTCCATGCTGTCGCCCCATCCGTCCTGTGGCGTGACATACATCTCGACAATCCAGACAACGGGGTTTCCTCCAGCTACACCTCCACCCGCATCTCCGTAGGGTGGGAAAGTATGCCAGGGTTGGAGATAGCTGTGTCCGTTGGAAAAGGTTGGGCCGCTTACTGTTTGAGGAATGGCATCATATTTCTGCGTTCGTCCATAAATCTGCACCCTATCCTCAAGTACACCGTATCCATCGACGAATCCTCTGCCGCCGCTGTGATCCGCATCGAGGTAGAGGACAATGCTGTAGTTAAGGTGTATCACACTTAAAATACCCTCTCCAGACTCATCATGCGTGTTCTTGTTGGGTTCGCCGATCTCATACCACTCGTCGATAAATCCATCGTGTATATCGATCTTCTCCAGCATCTCGTCCGTAAGCTCGTAGAAGGGGTACAGCCGATTCCCGCTGTGCGCTTGAGCCATGCCCGCAAGAATCAGAAGGATCAGAAATCGGTTCATAAGATTCTTTCTTTAGCGCAGCCGGACCAGAACACAGAACAGCTCTTGGGCATCCCAATCACTGCTACCAGCCTTTCCAGCTCCCGTCTTCGTGCCGGTACTGGCGGTACTCCATGGGCACGTGAGGCAGCTTTGCGATATCCGCTTCTTTCACCTCGACCCCGAGGCCCGGTCCCCCCGGAGTGTTGACGTACCCCCCTTCGATGCGCAGGTCGTGCTCCATGTACCTGCCGAAATGCTGCAGCTGGTGGGATTCCTGGATCAGGAAGTTTGCCGTAGCCGCGTCGGCGTGCAGGGAGGCGACGTACAGCAGTCCCCCGACCCCGAGGTGGGGGGCCATGAGGATCTGCTGCTGGGCCGCCCGGCGGGCGATCTCCATGTAGCTTGTCAGGCCGAAGCTGTGCCCGATGTCGGGCTGCAGGAAGGAGACGGCCCGCGCGCGGATGAGCGGCTCGAACCCGGGCAGGTCGAAGATCTTCTCACCCGTGGCGATCGGCACCGGACTGTTGCGGGAGACGTCGAGTAGGGCCTCGAGCGAGCCGATCTTGCAGGGTTCCTCGAGAAAGAGCGGGCGGTACGGGGCGACGCGGCGGGCGTACTCGATCGACAGCTCCGGGTGCGGGCTGCCGTGGGTGTCGAGCATGATGTCGAACCCGGGATCTGCCGCCTCGCGCATGGCGGCGACCACCGCAGCGCTGTTGCCCAGGGCCTGCTCGTCCATCGGCCAGAGGCGATCTTCCAGCGGGTTCCCTTTGACCCCGGCGTACCCGGCGGCCTGCACTTTCAGCGCCGATGCCGCGGCGGCTTTCGGGGTGCTGAAGTCGCCGCCGCTGTACACGCGGATGCGGTCGCGGCGGGCCCCTCCGAGAAGGGTGTGGACGGGGACACCCCAGGCCTTGCCGGCGAGGTCGTGGAGGGCGATGTCGACCGCGGCGACGGCGGTGCCGAGGACGGCCCCTCCTTTCCAGGGACTGCGGCTCTGTATGTCCTCGGTGATCGCCGCGATCCCGAGGGGGTCCCGGCCGGCCAGCAGGGGTTCCCAGTCGCGCAGCATCGCCTCGACCGGGGAAGTGAGCCATTCGCCGGAGCCTTCCCCCCAGCCGGAGATTCCGGCGTCGGTCTCGATCTTGAGGAAGAGCCAGTCCTTTGCGGGGGTGGCGGGTAGCAGCTCGCCCTGGTCGCCGGTGATGGTCTGGCCTTCGCCGAGGTGGGTGAACTTGTAGGTCCTGATGCCGGTGATCTTCATTGCGAGTCCTCTGCGATCTGCTGTTTAACCGAATGCCAATTGTTTTTCGGCCATCCTCGGCTGGGTATCCTGATATCGCAACGGTCTGACCGGGGCCGGTCAGGCGGGAGCGGCCAGTCAATCCGGCTATTGCTCTTTCTGTTCGAGGGAGGCTGCAAGACGGGCAAACTCGGCGATGGGCTCGAGATCCCGGATCGCCCCGACAACTTGCTCGTAGTCGAGAGAGACGTACTCGTGAATGAGGATGTTGCGGAAGCCCGGGAGGCGGGCGAGGCGATCGACGAGCTCCTGCGGGAACTCCTCGCAGGCCGACAGGTTCCTCACGGCCTCGGTGTAATCCTCGAAGCGCAGCCCGCGACGCGCGCCAAGTTCCCCCGAGATGTCGATGACGAGCTGAGCAGCGGTCAACAAGGAGAAGAGGACGTCGTTGTGAAGGCTCAGGTCGTCCCGAAGGGATTGGGGTCCCTCGACCTTCGGTTCCAGCATTCTCAGGTGGTCGAGGTGTTTGCGCAGCTCGGCCAGCCGTTCGACCAGGTAGGTCACGAGGAGAGAGCCCTGAGCTTTATCAGCCGCATTCGGCGCAGGAACGGGTCGAGATCCGCGGCGCGCAGCTGGACGTCCCGGCAGAAGGCGTGATCCGCCTCGGGGTCGGCAACGTAAACCCGGACCCCCTCCGTAATTGCATGGCGTCCGAGGCCGGGAGGCACGTCGTTGAGCAGGACGAGGTCGACTTCGTTGTTCCCCAGGACGTGGATCAGTTCGGCGGTGAGGCGGACCCGTTCCTCGGCTCGTTGTTCGCGGGAGGGGAAGCAGGCGCGGTCCAACAGCACCGCGACGTCGACGTCGCTATCGGCATGCGCCTGTCCTCGTGCTGCGCTTCCGTACAGATAGACCGAGGCCACTCCGACCGGCCGCACCCGGTGGAAGAACTCGCGCAAGGCGCTATCCGGCGTTTCGGTGTCAGTTGTGTGCTTGGGGCGACTCATCTTGGCGTCTCCAGATCCGCCAAAATATAAGCCCGGACCTGCGGCGGGCCTTGGGCGTGCCCCCCTTGGCCGGTCGCCGACAGTTGGTTCAGAGCTCGACAGCGGGCCTTTGATACGGGACCGTTCCACGACAGGGCAGGTTGGAAGCCTGAAGTCTCACCGAATCATTCCCCCCTCATGCACGGGCGGCCCCCCGGGCTCCCGGATGAACCAGACCGCCACTGCGCACAGCAGCGGCAGCAGGGCGAAGGCGAACAGGGCGCCGGTATAGCTTCCGTAAAGATCCCAGGCCACCCCGAACGGGACCGGTCCGACGGAGGCCCCGACAACGCTGATCATCTGCGATGCCCCCTGGATGCTGCCGAGATGCCGGCGCCCGAAGAAGCGGGGCCAGATGTAGGCGAGCAGGTTGTGGCTGCCGGCGTTGGCGGCGCCGAACACGATGCCGAACAGAGCTGCTGAAGCGACGCTGGAGACCGCGGTGAGAGCGGCCAGGGAGCAGGACATCAGCAGCAGGCCGCCGGCGAACACCGTCCGCGTCCGCAGGCGATCGAGGAGGCGGCCGAAAACCGGCATGAAGGCGACCATGGTCAGGGCGGATACGGCGAACACGCGGGAGGCCACGCCGGGGCTCAACCCGCGCGACTCGAGGATGGAGACCTGGTGGAAGAAGACCGCCGTGATCAGCAGCGACATGGTGGCGACGGCAACGGCGCAGATCCAGAAGGTCGAGGTCCGCAGCGCCTCCCCCAGGGTGAAGCCGGCTGCCGCGGTATCCTCCGACTCGCCGGCATTCCCGGTATCGCGGCCGCCGGGGTCGCCGTCCGGCGTCAGACCGAGATCCTCCGGTCTGTTCCTGACCACCAGGAGGGCGCACGGCACCAGCAGCACCCAGGTCGAGATCCCGAGCCAGAGCCAGGCCTGGCGCCAGCCGGCTTCGTCGATCAGCCATTGGGCCAGGGGGGGATGCACCGCCAGGCTGAGAGAAAACCCGAGGCTCGCCAGGCCCATGGCGAAACCGCGTTTCCGGCTGAACCACTGCGCCACCAGGTTGTAGGAGCAGAGCATCAGCGACCCCTGCCCGAGGAAGCGCAGGGCGGCGAATCCGAGGGCCAGCAGCCACAGGTCGGGGACCTGCCCGAAGGCCGCGGCGCAGGCCCCGAACAGGACCCCCACCGAAAGCAGTACGGCGCGGACTCCGAAGCGGTCGACGAGACGCCCCACCCACGGCAGGCCGCAGGCGGCCGCCAGGGTCGCCGCGGCGTAGGCGGCGGAGACCGCGGTGCGCGAAACCCCGAGGTCCTCGCCGATCGGGGTGATGAAGACGCTGAAGGCGTGGGATTGGCCGGGGCCGCTGGCGAAGAGGCCGAGGGCTCCGGCCCCGAGCATCAGCCAGCCGTAGAAGAAGCGGTCGTTGACGCGCAGGGGGACCGGCCTGGAGGCTTCGCCGGGAGTCATGTAACGCTGTATCTCCGCAGCGCCTCGGCGTCGATCTCGACCCCGAGCCCGGGACGGTCCGGTATGCGGACGGCTCCGTCCTCGACATCGAACCGGGTCCGCGACAGGCCGGTGCGGAGTCCGTTCTCGGTCACGTCCAGCTCGAGATAGGGGGGAAGCTGTCCGCGCGGGTCCTCCGGGACCGCGGCCAGCCAGTGCAGGGTCGCCGCCAGCCTGACCACCGATCCGAACATGTGCGGGATCACGTGGACCCGGTTCGCCGCGGCGAGCTCGCAGATCCGCATTCCCTCGGTGAACCCGCCGGCGCGGCTGATGCCGGGCTGGATGATATCCATGGCGCCGCTCTCGACGACCTCGCGGAAAGAGCCGAGTCCGCTGCGCCCCTCCGCGCCAGCTACCGGCATCGGCAGGGCCTGCCGGAGCTCGCGGTACCCGTCGAGATCTTCGCCGGGGATCGGCTCCTCGAACCACATGACGTCGTAGGGGGCAAGCCGGTTACCCCCTTCGATCGTCCCCGGCAGGCCGTACCCCTGGGTCGCGTCGACGGCGAGCCTCACCTCGCTGCCGATTTCGTTCCTCACGGCGGCGACGATGCGCTCGTCCTCCTCCGGGCCGAAGCCGATGCGGACTTTGGCCGCGGCGAACCGGTCCCGGCAGCGGCGGGCTTCCGCGGCGGCGTGGGCAAGGTGGTCCTCTCCCTGCGGCTGGAAGAACCCGCTGGCGTACGCGGCCACCCTGTCTCGCCGGGCGTCCCCGAGGAGTTCGCAGACCGGTTTGCCTTCCGACTTCCCGGCGAGGTCCCAGAGGGCCATCTCGATTCCGCAGGCAGCGGGGATGTCCTTCCCGCGGGCCGTCAGGCTGTCCCAGATCTTCTCGCGGTCGAACGGGCTCTTCCCGATCAGCAGGGATTCAGTCGATTCCCGCGCCAGCGCCCCATCCCCTTCTCCCCAGCCGGTGACCCCGTCGTCGGTCCTGACCTCCACGATTGTCGCCGTCCGTTCGCGGATCCAGTCGGTGCGGCGGGCGCGGCAGGGCCGCTCGACCGGGCAGGAGAGGCGGTGGGTGATTACCTCGGTGATTCTCATTCAGCAGCCCGTTGAATAAGTCCATCCGGGCTGCGGCCGGCCCTGGCGGTCGCGAACCCTCGGGTGCGGAACGCTCGAAAGAGCGTTCCGCAGACAGTCGTTGCGCTCCCTTCCCGAACCCCCTGCGATTCGACTCGGTCGCGCGCCTTGCCTTCGACCGCCATGACTCGGCCTCGCCTGCAGAGCAACATTATCAACGGGCTGTCAGGCGTAGCGGACGTGCAGCTCGAGCTTCTCGATCCGCACCGCCGCGGCCGTCCGGTCGGTACGGCAGACGCCGAGGAGGTTCGTCCCGACCGCGAGGAACCGCGGCGGCACGGCAAAGACCAGCCAGTGGTCGAAGCCGGCGTTCAGCCGGTTCGCGCTTCCCGTTTCCCGGACCGGAGTATCGAGAAGGAGGTTGTTGATCCTCACCTCGACCTGCAGGCCGCTTGCCCCCTCCTCCGGGTCGGCGGTGAGGGCGAGCTTCAGCGTCAGGCTGTCGAGGCAGTCCGCCGCGGCGCCGAGATCGTCGGCGACGTCGAGGAGAAGCAGCGTATCCGGGGAGCCGCCGGCCCCCAGCTCCGCGGGCAGCTGCGCTCGCATGTTGGTCTGGAAATAGCTGTGCCGCGGTGTGTACCAATCGTCGGGCGCGGGTACGAAGTCCCTGCCGTGGCCGCCCCTCCGGCGCTCCACGAGGAAGATCTTGTCGCCGCCCTCGAGGGTTTCGGGGCTGCCGATCTCGGCGAAGACCCGGCACTGCGTCTCCCAGTCGGACAGCAGCGCTCCTCCGCCAAGGCTGCCGCGGCGATGTTCGGGCGCGGTTTCGATCCCGAGGCCGCGCTCCGATTCCGGCGAGGGGAACATCAGGTTGAAGGTGTGCATGCCGTCCGGGTTCTGCCGCCACCAGTTGGCGCAGACGCCGCGCCAGACCTCGATTGTCGGGTGCCGGTAGCCGTCCGAGGAGTGGTGATCGTCCCAGCTCGGGTACAGCCTGACCGGGGTCCCGCGGGCCAGGGCGCGAAAGCCGGCCACGTCCGCGGCCGCGGTGCGCGTGCCGATCACGAGGATGTCGACCACCCCCTCGGCGATCCAGGTCTCGACGTCGATGCCGTCGAAGCGGCATCCCGGGATGTCTTCGGGGATCCTGGCGGCCAGCAGGTACGGCCGCCCGCGGCGGCGGCCGATCTCGTGCAGGGCGGAGCGGACCTCGCGCATGAATCCGGTCAACAGGTCCCGGTGTCTCCACTGCTCCCCCTCGGGAAACAGCACCGGGACCCTCGCGAAGTCGATGGAGATGCCGTCGTAGTCGTACATCGAAGCGACTTCGCGCAGGACCGCGAGCTTGAAGTCGCGCACCCCTTCGCAGCGGAAGTCCCAGTACACGTGCCACTTGTGTATGAGCTGGTCCGGGTGCCGGGCCTTCAGGGGGGTGGGACCATCGAGGCGGTGCGGGGGATCGAAGAGGTCGTCGTTGTCGGAGCCGTTGATCCGGTAGGAGAAGACGACCTCTCGCCGGCGTTTCCGGGTCTCGTCGAGGAGCACCTTGACCGGGTCGATGCCCGCCTCCCACCAGCCGGGGAAGACGTTCTCCGTGCGCGGCAGCACCTCGCTCGGCCAGACCGCGGTGTTGCCCTCGCCCCATTCGTGCCAGACGCTGTCGATCTGGTTGGGAGCCTCGAGGCGGCTCATGTAGAAATCGATCAGCCTGTCGAGGCGGGAGATGCTGACTTCGCCGCAGCGGAAGGCGGCGTTGGCGAGGATGTCGTCCTGGAAGATGATGCGGCGCTGCCGGGCGGCGGCGGCCGCATGCGGGTCGTCCGGGGTCACGGTCGTTGCGGCGGCGCGGCTCAGCCGGCCGCGTCCGGTTCCCAGATCGCTACCGGGCTCGCCGGGTCCGGATCGACCGGCCAGAGTCCGCGGCCGCTCCCCGTGAACGGGATGGAGGCGAAGTCCAGGGTGCAGACCCCGGGGCCGTCGAACAGCAGGCCGCGCTCCCAGCCGGCTCCGAAGGCGGCCATCCAGCCGGTCATGCTCTTGGCCATGACCGCGAGGGCGGCGTCCGGCTGCAGCTCGGCGCACTCGTAGAAGGCCGGGTCCGGGGTCAGCGCCGGGTACGAGCAGGCGACGAGCTGGATCTGCCCCGACTCGACGACCGCGGCTTCCCCCATCGAGAAGGCCTGTCCCGTGTAGGCTCCGCCGCGCGCTTTGTAGTTCCCCTCTCCCGTCCAGGTCACGCGCCCTTCCCAGGAGACCGGGGGGTCGCCGGTGGCGAAGCGGGTTTCTCCCCGGCGGGCCGCGGCGACGGTGCCCGGATCGACCACCCAGAGCAGCACCTTGCCGGGCAGGTCCTCCCGGAGGGGCAGCAGCCGCCGCAGCGCCTCGGCGCTGTGACCGGGGGAGCCTCCCGCGGTCGCGTCCGAAGTGTCGACCAGCACCCAGGGCTCCGGCCCCTTGCCCCGGAGGTTCTCCAGAATCTCGGGCCAAGGGGTGAGCCGGTTTCTCCAGTGGTGCCGCTGGGCGTACCACTCGCCGGCCAGGTTCTGCAGCTCATCGAGCGGGACGCCGCCTCCGGCAGCGGTGACGACCACCGAGGAGCCCATTTCGTCGATGTCCATCCAGGGCTGCACCGGCAGGATGCAGACGTCGAGGACGTCTCCGTGCCGCCGTTCCAGCTCCCGGGCGCGGGTCAGCAGATCGCACAGGTGCCCCTCGAAATGGGTGCTGTCCGCCGGCGACATCAGGGCCGCCACCTTCGCCGCGGCGCGGGTGAAAGGGCCGGGGTGCAGAGCCAGGCGCGCGGCGCGCTCGCCGGTGGCGGTGAAGTCCATGTGCGGGAAGGTGCGGTACGCGGTGACCGCGTCGGCGTGCCGCAGCATGCGGCGGGTGAAGTTGGCGTGCAGGTCGAGGGAGAGCACGACCCGGCCGCGGTAGCCGAGGTCGCTGCGCACCTTCTCGAGGAGGTACCCCTCGGGATCGTCCTCCCCTTCGGCGGCCGCGGCCCCGTGCAGGTGGAGGACGAGGACGTCGAACGGCATCGCCGCGCCGACCCGGTCGAGCAGGGTGCCGCCGATCTCGCGAAAGCAGGCGGCGCTCAGGCGGCCGGCGGGAGAGCCGCAGAGAGCGGCGAAACAGGGGGCGGTCTCCCAGCCGGCTGCGGCCAGCACCTCCAGGCTGCCGTGCATCTGCGAGTCGGTCCCCGCGGCCCAGGCGCGCACCCGGGCTTCGTCTTCGAGGAAGACTCCCCCTTTCCTGAAGAGGTCGATCTCCGCCAGGCCGGGGGCGAAGGTGTTGCTTTCGAAGATGAACTGGGCGAGGGCGGCTTTCATGGGCAGATCGGGTAAAGGGTGGTGGCTGGCAATTCTGCTTCTGCCGCGGGAGCTCGCAGGGGCGCCTGGGTGCAGGAGGTTTCAGCGGCTCCTGGGGCGGCGGGACAGGGAAGCGGCGGGTTCTTCCGGCAGCTCAGGGCCCGGGTGCCTGCGGCGCCCCTTCCGTCCCGTGCGGCCCAAACATATCCAATGCGGTGAAGCCGGGGGCAACCGGGGAGTCTGGCCTGGGGCGTATGCGGATCACGGATGCCTGCCGGCATGGGCGCCGGCAACCAGTACAGTCCCCACTCGTTGCCTTGGGCGATGCTGAACGAAATGCCCGCCCGCGGGACTGAATTGATGCTGATGCGGGTCCCGTGCAAGCGGTCGCGCGATCGCTTCGGGAAAGAGGGGCCGACGATTGCCCGGCCATCCCTGCAAAGCGACCTTTCCCCGCGGTCAGCGGCGGTTGCCGAAACCGCTCCGTCAGCCCGGAGTTCCACCGGCCCTGGCAACCCGGGACCGCCAAATCTTCCAGAAACAGCTGCCGACAACGAAAGGAGACAAGCCGTGCTGATTTTCGACGGCGACTACCCGATGGCGCACGGTGCCCTCGATCTCAACAGGGACCTGACGCTTCCGCTCGACGAGGTGCGCGCCGAGGACGCCAACCCGTCCAACATTCCCTTCGCCTGCCTCCCGGAGATGCGCAGAGGGGGGGTGTACTGCGCGCTGATGAAGATCGCGGCGCGGCGATTGCGCAAGGACAGCATCCTGCCGGGGTATCGCGGCAAGGAGGTGACGTACGCCGTGGCCAAGGGGCAGCTCGCCCTCTACCGCGGCCTGGAGAGCACCGGGGAAGCGGTCGTCGTCACCACCGCCGGACAACTGCGCGCGCTCGCCGGGCAGTGGGAGCAGGGGGAAGGGGACTCCCGGCTGCCGGTCGGCTGCCTGCTCGGGATCGAGGGGGCGGACCCGATCCTGACGCCCGGGCAGGTGCGCGAGTGGTGGGAAGACGGGGTGCGCGTGGTCAGCCTGACGCATTACGGCCGCAGCCGCTACGCCCACGGCACCGGCACCGGGACCGAGGGAGGGCTGCTGCCCCCCGGACCGGAGCTGCTGCGGGAGATGGAGGCCTGCGGCATGCTGCTCGACACCACTCACATCGCCGACCGCAGCTTCTGGGAAGCCCTCGACCACTACTCCGGCCCGATCCTGGCGAGCCATCAGAACTGCCGCGCCCTGGCCCCGGGAGAGCGCCAGTTCAGCGACGGGCAGATCGGGGCGGTGATCGAGCGGGACGGCGTCGTCGGGGCCTCGATGGACACCTGGATGCTGCGCGAGAAGCAGGATCTCGACTGGTCCCGCACCCAGGATTTCCCGCGGCGGGAGTACTACGCGCGCGAAGAGGTGACCCTGGAGCATATCGCCAACCACGTCGACCACGTCTGCCAGCTGGCCGGCAACTCCCTGCACGCCGGGATCGGGGGCGACACCGACGGCCAGGGCGGGATCGACGGGGCCCCGTTCGAGATCGACAGCATCGCCGACTACCAGAAGCTCGCCCCCATCCTCGAGCGCCGCGGCTACGACAGCGAGGACGTCGCCAACGTCATGTACGGGAACTGGCACCGGTTCTACGCCTCCTACCTGCCGCAGTGAGGCGGCCCGGTGAACGGGTGGAACAGCTGTTGCGGGATGCGGATCCGGCCCGCGCCCCGGATCAGGAGACGTCGACCTTCGCCAGGTAGATGCTCGTCTTCTTTTCGTGGCTGGAGTAGTAGCTGATCCAGAGCAGGCCGTCGTGCCAGACCATCCCGGGATAGGAGCAGTCGCCGCCGCTGGGCAGGCGCGCAACGGTCTCGTACCGGGTTGCCGTCATGCGGGCGAGGACGGTGCCGTGCTCGCCGTGGGTGCCGCGCGAGCCCGCCCACAGAGTGCCGTCCGGCACGCGGATGAAGTTGGGGCCGCCCAGCCCGGCCTCGATGCGAGTGAACGACCAGTCGCTGTACGGGGGCAGGCTGCGGCCGATCCAGTCGGGCCGGACCAGGGCGATCATCTCCTCGTCCGGCATGATGCGCAGCGTGGTTTCGCTGGTGGTCCAGACGTTGCCGGGCAGGCGGAACTCGGTGACCCACTGCCAATCAAGGGCGTCCGTGGTCTTGTAGAGCAGGCCCCGGCGGGGATTGCTCCCCTCTCCGAGCTTGGAGAGGGAGTACCCGGTGCCGCGGTGCCAGGTCACCCGCCACAGCCAGTGGTCTTCGGCGAGGCAGCGGACCGGCGAGGTCCAGGAGGTTCCGTCGTCCGAGAATACGACCCGCGGAGAGCGGGTGAGGTACCTGCCCTCATCGTCGAGGATGGAGCCGCCCGCTACCAGCAGCATGCGGCCGTCCGGCATCGCCGAGAGCTTGGGGTCGCGGAGGTCGATCCCCTCCTCGCTTACGTGGCCGGCGCTCGACCAGCGGGCGCCGTCGTCCGACACCAGCACCCGCAGGGTGCCGATGCTGGCGCCGTGGTCGTCGGCCTCGCGAAACGCGCACCACCAGCGGCCGCGGTGGCGCAGCAGGTCGGTGAAGGCGTTGTGCGGTGCCCGGTCCCAGATCTTTTCGATGCTCAGTATGCGTGGAGTCCCGGCGGTCATGGCGGCATAACCTAAGCCGGGTCCAACCTGTCCGCACCCTGCCGAGGCCGCAGGGAGATCCAGCTCAAAGGAAGGATGAGATGAACAGCTATCGCTTCGTGCCCGCGCGGGACCGCCCCGTTCTCAGCCTCGCCCCGCTGTGCACCCGCATGGTGGCGGCCTACCGGGACCGCGCCGGTACCGTCCACCTGTTCACCGACGCCTACGACCCGCGCAGGGAGACGGCTTTCGACGATCCCCTCGATTCATGGGAAGCGGAGCCCCGCTACCTCACGACCACCGACTTCCAGAGCTGGCAGGATCACGGCTTCGCCCTCACCCGGGGCCGCTGGCGGGGGGACGTGGCGCGCTCGGACGGCGACTGCGTCGGAGTCGCCAGTCCAGGGGTGGCTGTGGCGGGAGACAAGGTGCTGCTGTTCTACGCCGGCAAGGGGCCGGCGAACCCGGCCGGGCCGTTCGCGCGCACCACCAACCGGGAGGACCTGCCCGGCCTCATTCACCTGGCCGTGGCGCCGGCGGACGAAACGGGGGCTCCGGCGGGGCCGTTCGAGAAGAGGGGACCGGTGACCGACTACGACGCCGAATGGCGTTCGATACGGCACGACGACCCCAACGCCGTGGTGACCGGGGAGGAGGTGCTGCTGTTCTTCAAGGGGATGGGCCCGGGCCAGACCCACGCCAACCGCGTCTTCGGCGTCGCCCGCACATCCGTCGACCGGCCGGAGGGCCCCTACCGCATTCACCCCGAGCCGATACTGCGCACCGACCGCGGGGTGGAGTCCCCCCGCGTGTTTCGCACCGGCGGCGAGTGGCAGATGTTCGCGCTCCAGTACAGCCTTCCCGGGGACGCCAAACCGCGGCGCTACGGGCACTTCCGCGGGAAGGACCCCCTGCACTGGGAGCTGGTCAACGACGAGGTGCTGGCGACGACGAGCGACCGGCCCCAGCACGGGGCCGCGGACATGTGCCCGCTGTGGACGCCGTTCGAGCCCGGGCCCCCGAAGCTCGCCTTCAGCAACCGCCTGGACGACGGCGCCTGGGGGGACCCCGGAGTGTTCAAGCAGTGGCTGTGGGAGATCGTGGAAGTGCCGGAGGAGGAGTGCCCGCGCGGGTAAGCAGGCGAACGAGGGCGGCGGGATTCACCTGGAACCCCCGCGCCCCGGGTGGGGGGTGCCGGCTTGGTGGGCTGGCGTTGGCGAGGGATCCCGAACTACTCGAGGACCCACTCTCCTGAAGCACGGATGGCGTCGTACATGGCATCGGGGGACAGGTCAGCCCCCGTTGGCCAGACGACGGCTCCCAGGTCAACCCGGACCTGGCCGAACAAGCTCTCGTCTACGAGCGGCTCGAAGACAGTGCCACGAATGTCCGGGCTCCCGAGGAATCTCTTCATGTCCACCTGGCCCGATGTGCCGTCCGCAAAGCGGACCTGCAACCGCAGTCCAGGCAGCGCCTTGACGCTTTGCACCCGCCAGGGCGCGGAGGGTCGAGGCGGGGGAACTACTCCAGCGGTGGGATCGGTTGCGGCGGCTTCAGTTGACGGCATAGGTCCCAGTTCTCCAGCAGATCGTCTCGATGCACGACCGCCCACTCCCTCGCATTTGGCTATGTGGTTTGACGGGACGCTCCGGGACAGGTGGTGACTTTGGGGTGGTTCGATCCGGTGGCCCGGCTGGCTGGGGAGTTGTTGCAGGAAAGCCTTCGAAGGGTTGTTGACTGACCGGGCAGCCTAATAACTAGAGTCAATTCAAGCCCATAGCGACTTCCCTTCTCGTCACCCACAATGAAATCCGGGCGTTCCCCACAGGCAAGGCAAAACAGCTTTTTCCCCGTTACGTAATAACTGGACTTTTGCAAACTCCGCTTTTTTACACAAGTTTTAGGTGTGCGACGATTCTCTCCTGCGTCCACCCTATTGTGGCTTGGTCCACTACCCAGGTGATGGTTTTACTGAGCGTTTCTCGCGACACGGCTCGACAGGCCTCGCCAATGGTCGTCAGCACGGTATGAGCCCAGTCACGCGCACGGCCCTGCCGCATCCGTGCCATGAGCAGACTGTGCGTCAGCATCACGAGGTACATATGCCGAGTCTGGCCCTCGCCGCTGCGTAACTGACAGTCTCCCATGCCCAGATGGTGCTTGCCGTCCCGATGAAAAGTCTCGGTGCCCGTCCAGCGTTTGCGATAAACATTCAGAATACGACTGATCTCCCAGTGCACGCGATTGGTCAGTAGAAACTTGACCGCTTCCCTGCCGTTCTTGCGATCCCACAGGATCACCAGGCGAACCCGGTGCTTGAGCTTGGGCAGACTCAGGGTTTTGGTGAAATACCATTGTTTGCGCTTGCCGATGCTGACCTGTTTGCGATCCTCGGGCGGGATATTCGCAGCCACTTCCGTGGCCTTCATCAGGCCGCCCTTGAACTCGACCTTGCGGTTGCTCTTCAGGGCCCCTACGTAGCCGCGCTCATGACTATGGATGTGATCGAGACACTCGACACTGCTGAAGTAGCAGTCGAAGGCGAAATCGCCCGGGATCTGGCGGAACACGACCCCGTCCACGAGCTCTTTGAACAGCTCGGTATGGCTCTTGAAGGAGGTGTCCGTCTCCCCTTCCTGGCGCTTGCGAAAGCGACGGAATTCCAACGGATAGTATTTCCCCGAGGTGCACACGTAGTTGGCGATGACGTAGTCGTGGGCAATCATATAGCGCTGGTCGGAGTGATCCCAAAACCAACCCACGTCCTCGATCTTGTCTCCGCTGTGGCCGACCAAGGTAGTCGATGGCGATCACCCCGCGCCCCGAATAGCGCGTCGAGGGACGATCCTGCAACCATTCCAGGCGGTGTTCGTTGAGCCATTTCCCGTCCCATCGCACCTGCGTAATCCAGCGATTCAGGCAGGACTGGTCCGTGGTGTCGACAAACTCGGCGTTGATCGCCGATACGTTTTTGCGCGCCGTCACCAGAAGCCCGGTCAGGTATTCGCCAAAATGCCGGCGCTCCGGGGCGTTGGCGAAGAGGCCGCCGAACTCTGCCACCGCGTCTTCAACCACCGTGGGAAAATCAACAATACCTGGCATGAACAACCTCTCTCATGGCCAGGGGAAACGAAAGCGGGGGATGCCTTCGTCCTACCAAACATACCAAGTTCCATCGAGTTCGCGCTACCCTCTATCCTTGACCGATTATCCCAGGAATTCTGCCTTTTGCAAAAGTCCAGTAATAATACAGACCCCCAGACCCGGTTTTGGCGGCGCATTTTCACTGGGGATGAATTTATTAACCCATTTGATACCGCTATTCGACTGCAGGAATTGGTGCACAAAAAGGAAGAGAAGAGAGCCTCTGTTGGGTGGGAACTTCCCGATTCAACAATCCTTGTCCTTGCGTTGTATGATGCCCCAATTGAATTTGTTGAGCAATTTCTTGAAGCAGAAATACTTGAGGAATTAAAAAATAAAACTGGGTTTATGGAGATCTGGGTTGCAGATTTTACCAAAATTGAAGCCTTCAGCACTGTTCGGTTGATGTGCCTTACGGGTGGGCATAACGCTGGGCTCCATGATTACCACCCAGCAAGCTCAAAACCATTTGGATAAATTGAGGATTCCTTGGACAGGAAGTGACAAGAGACGCGGTTCCCGAGTCAACAGAAGACATTGATCGTGGGCTCTACGCGGAGAGCTCCGGACGAAAGCTTCTCGTCTCCTACTACCTTCCAGACCTCTGACGGTTCGATCTTCTTCTTCCCGTTGCTCTTCGCCACTACGGTTGCCCTCCTGACTGTTGAGATTCGGGGACCACTCGGTCCGGGGAGACCTTATCTGGACAGAAAAGCGGTGATTCACGGGAGCCCTACCTAGCTCATTCAAGAATCTGACATCCGCAAACCTGCGAGCACCTCGCGGAAACTATTGAGACCTGCCTCCAGGTTCTCGATGATCTCTTCGGCGAGGTCGTCGGGTTCGGGCAGGTTGTCCAGGTCCGTCAGGTTTTTGTCCTTGAGCCAGAAGATGTCGAGACTGGTCTTGTCGCGTGCGCTGATTTCCTCGTAGCTGAAGCTGCGCCAACGTCCTTCCGGTGCGTCGTTTTCGTCCCAAGTCGCCTTGCGCTGATGCCGGTTCTGTGGGTTATAGCAGTTGACGAAATCCGACAGATCCTCGAAGCGCATTGGGCTCTTCTTCAGCGTATGGTGAATATTGGTGCGGTAGTCGTAGTACCAGACCTGCTTCGTCCAGGGGTTCGGGCTGGCTTCGTGGTTGTCGAAGAAGATTACATTGGCCTTGACGCCTTGCGCGTAGAACACGCCGGTCGGCAAGCGCAGGATGGTGTGCAGGTCGGTGGTGTCCAGCAGCTTCTTGCGGATCGTCTCACCGGCACCGCCTTCAAACAGCACGTTGTCGGGAACGACGACGGCAGCGCGGCCAGTGGTCTTGAGCATTGTGCGGATGTGCTGCACGAAATTGAGTTGTTTGTTCGAGGTCGTCGCCCAGAAGTCCTGCCGGTTGTAGGTGAGGTCGTCTTTCTCCTGTTCTCCTTCCTCGTTCGTGAAGCTCATTGAGCTTTTCTTGCCGAAGGGCGGATTTGCGAGGACGTAATCAAAGCGCTCTCTGCTATCGGCTACGAGCGAATCGTTTGGCGATATGGACACGCCACCGTCGATCTCGCCGATGTTGTGCAGGAACATGTTCATCAGGCACAGACGGCGTGTATTGGCGACGATCTCGTTGCCGTGAAACGCCTCGTACTTCAGGAATGCCTTCTGATTCCTGTCCAGGTTGAAGTTGTCTGGATTGGTGATGAAGTCGTAGGCGGCGAGGAAGAAACCGCCTGTACCGCAGGCTGGGTCGGCGATGAGGGTGCCAGGTTCGGGCCGGACGCATTCGACCATGGCGCGGATGAGGGCGCGCGGCGTGAAATACTGGCCGGCACCTGACTTGGTGTCTTCGGCGTTCTTCTCAAGAAGTCCTTCGTAAATATCTCCTTTTACGTCGGCACCCATGGTCACCCATTCGGTGTCGTCCACCATGTCGATGAGGCGATACAGTTTCGCCGGGTCTTGGATTTTGTTCTGGGCCTTGGTAAAGATCTGGCCCAGCATGTCCGTCTTGGTACCAAGCGCGCGAAGCAAGGCTACGTAGTGGTTTTCGAGTTCCGCACCGTTCTTCGATTTCAGGCTCTGCCAGTTGAATTCGGCTGGGATGCCAACGTCGCGGTTGTACGGCGGTTTGGCGTACTCGTCGGCCATCTTGAGGAAGATCAGATAGGTGAGCTGCTCTAAGTAATCGCCATAGCTCACCCCGTCATCGCGCAGGGTGGTGCAGAAGCTCCAGACTTTGGAGACGATGGGAGCGGTGTTCATGTGGGGGCATCGCTTGTTTTGAGTCGCACAGCCAAAGCCTCGCCGCCGGCAGTTCGGCGATAGCGCTGGTGGCGACTTTGCGGTTTGTCCGGGAGGGTCATTTCAATCAGACCGGCCTTGAGGGCGGGGCCAAGGTATGCTTGCACGAAGTGAGGCCGGTTACTTATGCCCAGGATGTCCTGTAGCTGAGGACGGTTCATTTCCCCCGTGAGGATCGAGATCAGGCGTTCAACATGTTCTGTGACATGTATGGTCTCATGTACGGTGTCTTGTGGGGTGTCCTGACTTTTCTTCTTATTTTTCAATGACTTATCTTGTTCGGTCTCATGTTCGGTCGCCGCAAGCGAGGCCCGTTCATGCACCGGTAGCGCCTGCTCACGGCCTGCCCCTTCTTGAAGTCATCCATACGGATGGAGCGGTCCGCACCGGGATAACTCAAGACCAGCAACTCTTCGCGGGTGATCCGAACTTCAACCGGCTCCCGCTCCTCGTATGAGCGATGGTAGATGGCGTTCACCAGCGCCTCTTCGATGGCACCAATCGGAAAATTCCAGAATCGCTCGGCCTCCGGCTTGTGGGGATACTTGACGACGGTTTCCTTCAGGTAGTTCCGCTCAATGTAACTGATCGCCTCGCTGAGAATGATGGACAACGGCCCGCGGAACTCCTTCTCCTCGAACTGATCGCCGCCCGGCCCATCGGGAAACCACACGACATCGATCTGGGTGGCCGGAAAAAACCTGTCCGGCCGCTCATTGAAGAACAGCAGACCGACGTTCTTCGGAAACATCGCCTCGGGCGGGCCGCCGACGATATTCAGGCGCTTGCCCAAGTCCTCAACAGATAGGCCCTCTGCTTCCGATGCCAGTTCGCTGCCGATTTCCCCGAGAAACTCACGGATCAGCCGATGGGACAGGTCATCAAGCGAAGCAGTCTGGCGATAGCGGTCGTCAAAAGGTACTGTGGCCGCCAGACTGAGCAGCTCACGCTCGTCCTGACCCTTGGCGCGAACCGTGCTGCTGTGTCTGCGAATGAAGTAAGCCCAATCGTTGCGCTCCGCACTCAGATTCACTTTGGCTTTGTAGGGACGGGTTTCGCCGCCGGGCACCCAGAGGACGAGGATGGTCTGGCCATCGACGTTATAGGTAGCGGTGAGGGGATGGTAATGCGGCTGTATGGCGGCATGCCCCAGATTGAGTAGTTCCTTCTGTATCGCATCGATGGCATCGGGCCTGATGCCCTTGGGCGGCAAAATTGGGCGGCCATTTTGTTCCTCGACGCCCAAGACCACGTAACCGCCGCCCAGATTGTGGAAGTCGTTGGCGAAGGCGCAGATGGCGCGCAGCACGCTCTGCGGATTCCAACCAGCTTTGTACTCGATGCGTTCGCCTTCGATGGGGCGCTGGCGCAGCAGGTGGTCGATGTTGATGGGAAGTTTGCCGGTCATGCTGTTGCCGTTATGCTTCTGCGTTTTGCCCGCGTGTTGTTTTGAAATCGTGCAGCTTTTTCGGCTTTGATGCGCTCAAGAAGGATGGATGCAGGCTCGTCATCCGGGTCTTGCGGGACGAGTTGGCCGGAGAAGGCGTTCTTCAGGATGGATTGGCGCAGCATCTCCGCCTGATTCAAGGCCGAATCGATCTCTCGCTCCTGCTGCTCGATCGCCGCGAATCGCTCCTCCAACAGTCGGACAATTTCATGCTGTTCGGCCAGAGAGCAGAGAGGGAGCGCGATCTGAGCAAACTTGAATGCACTTAAGTGGTTGATTCCCACGCCGCCTGCAACTTGAGCAAATTTCCCGCTCACATAGAAGAAGCGATACAACCAAAGCAGATAAACCGCATAGTCACGACAATATGGTTGATGTCTGATAACGGTGTTTTGAAAGCAGCAATTCGGAATCTGATCGTCCCAAATCGCTGGCTTTCCGACTTGCGCTGCGCTGCCGGATGCTTCAGACAGCACCAAATCACCCTTTCCCAGACGATATGCGCTTAGTTCGTGAGGAAGGAAGTCCATGTCGAGAACGTCGTCCAAATCCAAACCCTGTTCTGTAATGTTCGCAGCTCGGATGTACTTCGTGGGGTAATCCTTAGACCTGTTCTTTGGAGAACGTTGTCGACCAAGTTGGACGATTCCTACAGACTCGGCGGTCAACCATAGCCAACCACTCGGCAGTGATTCTAGGTGGGTAATCTCCTCTTCTGCCATCATTGAAACTGGCTTGGGCATTCTTGACCGCGCCGGCCTCTTGCCTGACTTACCGCCTTCCTCCCATTTCTTGACGGCGGCCTTCCACTCCTGAAGTTGCTGTTCGTAACGTGCCTCCCGCTCCTGTTTGATGCGAGCGAGTAATTGTTCGGGCGTCTCAAGCTTGTCTTTGTTCTCTTCGCGCCATTTGGCTGTGAGCTTGCCTTCGAAGGCGTGCTTGAGCACGGCTTGGCGATAGACGTTGAGCTGTGCGCGTGCCGTCTTCAGGCTCTCGACGCCCTTGTCCAGTTCGGAGAAAAGTTCCTCGATCTTGGCGACAATCTTGTGTTGCATGGCTGTTGGAGCGAGAGGTATCGGAAGGTCGCCGAAGGCTCTACCAGATAGCTCTAAGAACGTCGTACCACTCGCACGTTTGCGCGCGTAGTCTCGTGACGCCATCAAGTAGTAGTAGACGTACTCGTTGAAAATACTAGGCGCGGGAACGAGGCTTTTGAAACCTTGATTTGTGGCTAGCGGCTCCGAGCTAATGACGACGTAGCCAATTGGTGCGCGTGAGGAAAAGTGTACGCTACCGGCTGGTATCACCCTCGCCGAGCTATTCGCGAGGCCGATCTTGGAAATGCTCTTTGTCCCTCTCTCGATGGTCTTTGCCGAGTACCCAGTCAAGTCGGCTGGTGAAATCCAATTGACCTCATCTTTCCAATATGTCGGTTCTTTGGTTGACGGCGTTCCACCTGCGACGATGTCGCCGAGTGCTGATAGCTTGGTCCACACCCAGCTATTAGGTAGTGCCCATCGCGATTCTGGCTCACGGCTCATGCAGCCAATGCCTCATTCAACTGGTCAATCACCTCATCCATCCAGTCGCCGAAGAGCTTGTACATCTGCCCCAGCCCACCTTTGCCATCGAACGGAGCCATGTCCAGATCGTCGCGTTCCAGATGAAACGAGGTGATGATGTGCTCACGGATCATGCGCAGCCAGTCCATCTGCTCCTCGTTGAACTTCTCTCCGCTGCCGCTGTGGTGTGCCATAATCCAATTCTGAAAATTGCGGCGCACGGTTTCCGAATAGGGAGACAGCGTCGCGTCGATACCGCAGACGCGGCGGATCAAGGCCACGAGCGCGGTTAGCTCACTGGCCAGTTGGCGGCCCTTGTACTCATCCAGCAAGGAGTATGCCTGCCAGACCCGCAAAGGGGCCAGTCGAGGCTGGTCGCTTTTGAGCTTGTTGCAAACCTCCCGGATCATCTCGTAGGTCAGTTCTCTGCGCCTGTGCGGCTGGTCATAGAAGATGGTCAGGGCTTCGATCTTGTCTCGATTCGCTTCCAAATACTGGCGGAACTCCTGTGCCATGGCTTCGGCATTCTCGTTCGCGTCGCCTTCCCATTCGGCGCGCTCCACGGTATCCAGGCTGTCATGGTCGATGGTCTGTTCCTTGTCGCGACGAATCGAGTCGATCATCTCGATCAGCTCGCCGTTGAACACGTTGGCGGCGTCACGGACTAGCTGCTCCCGAGCCTTTTCGCGTGCGGCCGGTGACGGCTCGGCCTCGTCGGGCACACGCTCGGTCTCGCGGGCTTTCGCTTCGATTTGGTCTGGGTCGATGGCCTTCAGCAGATTGCCGACGATGTTGGTGAGTTCGATACCGCCAGCCTTTTCTTGGATACGTTCCTGCTCAGCGTGGTCGAGTTGTCGATTGAGTCGGGCGAGGCGGCCGGCAAGGGAACAAACGGTGTCTTCGTCGTACACACCCATCATCACGCTCATGGCGAGATCCTTGAGTGGCACGGAGGGTTTGGTGATGAGCGGCTGGCTGGCGGTCTTGAGTGATTTTGTGACGCCGACGGCGTCCACGATTACATAGTGGGTCTTTCCACTGACAGCGGAGGGGGAGACTTTCTTGAGATCGTCATGGTCAAGTGTGCGGGTGCCACGTCCCTTCATCTGCTCGAAATAGTTGAGGCTCCTCACGTCGCGCATGAAGAGCAGGCATTCGAGCGGCTTGACGTCGGTACCCGTGGCAATCATATCCACGGTCACAGCGATACGCGGGTAGTAGTCGTTTCTGAACTGGGCGAGGACGGACGCTGGGTCTTCTTCGGTTTTGTAGGTGACCTTTTTGCAGAACTCGTTGCCTTCCGCGAATTCTTCGCGCACGGTCTGGATGATGTCGTCGGCGTGGCTGTCGGTCTTTGCAAAAATCAGTGTCTTCGGGACTTCGCCGCGGCCCGGGAATACCTCAGGCAGTTTGTCGCGGAAGGTGCGAATGACGGTGCGGATCTGGTCGGGATTGACGACGGAATGGTCCAGTTCACTGGCGGTATAGGTGACGTCCTCGTCCTGAATTTCCCAGCGCTTTCGGCGCGTCAGACGCTCACGCTTCTCGACCTCCTGGAGGGCCTTGAGCTGACCGCCATGCTTTGTCCTTTTCGTGTCGATGACATAGACCTCGTTGCCGACATTGACGCCGTCGGCAACCGCTTGCTCATGGGTGTACTCGCTGACGACGTTCTTTCTGAAAAATCCATAGGTGCGGTTGTCAGGCGTCGCGGTCAGGCCGACGAGGTAGGCGTCAAAATACTCCAAAACCTGACGCCAGAGGTTGTAGATTGAGCGGTGGCACTCGTCGATGATGATGAAGTCGAAGAACTCGGGTGGAATCCTTTCGTTATAGACAACCGGCATCGGCTTTTTGGGCCTGACCATTTCCTCCGGATTGATCTCTTCGACGGATTCGTCCAACTCCTCGCCCTTCAGAAGCGAATACATACGCTGGATGGTGCTGATACAGACTTGGCTGTCCTGCGCGACGAAGGAGGATCTGAGACGCTGGACGTTGTAGAGCTCGGTGAATTTCCGGTTGTCGTCACTGGGTACGTAGGCCATGAATTCCTGCTCGGCCTGTTCTCCCAGATGCCTTGTGTCTACGAGAAAGAGGATGCGCTTGGCGTCGGCGTGTTTGAACAGCCGGTAGATCGAGGTGATGGCGGTGTAGGTCTTGCCCGATCCAGTGGCCATCTGAATGAGGGCGCGCGGGCGGTCATCTTTGAAAGATGCCTCCAACCTCTCGATGGCGCTGATCTGGCAGGCCCTGAGCCCTACAGGTTCTAAATCCCGAAGCTTTTTGAGCCGCCCACGAAGGGAGTCCGACTGGGCGTGCCAGTTCTGCATCGTCTTTGGCCGAGGGTAGTTGAACACTTCCCGGGAGCGGGGCTTCGGATCGCGTCCGTTGGTGAAGCGCGTTAGCACACCAGTGCTTTCGTAGACGAATGGCAGGGGTTCTTTATTGTTCACCCACTTGAGCTTGGCAGCGGCATAGGCGGCGGATTGTCCCTCGACAGTCGTGATTTTTTGGCCCCAATCCTCCGGCTTGGCCTCGACAATGCCGACAGGTTTCTTGTCGACAAAGAGAGCGTAATCAGCCGGGCCAACATCCGTCTGATACTCGCGAACGGCGACCCCGAGCCCAGCGTTGAAGTCGATTCTCGTCTTGTCCTGAACTATCCAGCCCGCATAGGACAGCCGTTCGTCGATTTTTTCTCGCGCTGCCTGTTCGGGCGTCTGGTTGGCACTCGGCATTCTGTTTGATCCTTTGACTCGCCATGGCGTGGAGCGAAGGAGCAACAACTGGTCCTCGGAGCCTTCGAGGGCCTATTCGAACCGTGATCCAAGAGTAGTGCAGTGCTTTTTCCCTGCACAAGCCTTTGCCCTCAGGCCGCTCTCTCCATTGCTCTACCCACTGGAGTGTGGGGAGGGCCATCGGACCAACCCCGGCGGGTCCGCGAAACCGGGCCCTAAGGTGCCCCCACCGGATACCGCTGCACCGCGTCCTCGTCCAGTTCGACCCCCAGTCCCGGCTTGTCCGGTACCTCCGCATATCCATCCCTGACCAGGGGCTCCGCGAGCAGGCTGTGCTCGTGGACGAAGTTGCCGCACAGGTCGCTGGCCAGGGTGCAGTTCGGAGCGGCGGCGGAAGCGTGGAGACGGAACGCGTCGAAGATCCCCAGGTCGACATTGGAGGCCTGCCACACCGGGATGCCGGCGGCATCGGCGATTCGCGCCATGTCCAGGAAGCCCCAGTCCGAAGGTGCGACGTTGATTCCGTCCACGGCGTCCCGGTATACCATCTCGATAACCTGACGCGGGTTCTGAAGATGAGGAGCGATCAGAATCGATGTCCCTTCCTTGAGCCGCCGGTAGTCTTCCGCGTCGTCTTTCGGGATCGGGTCTTCGAAGACGACATCGTACGCTTCTATTTCCCGTGCCAGCGCCAACGCCTGTTCGACGGTGTGAAATCGGTGGCCGGGATCGAGGACAATACGCAACGAGGGGGCAGCCTGGTGAATGGCGTGCACCCGGTCCGCCACGTTCCCGTCGTCCAGGGTGCACTTCACCTTGATGCCGTGGAACCCCGAGTCCGCCGCCCGTCTGGCCGCGGCGGCGGACGCTTCCGGGCCCATGCGCGCGATCCAGTAATCGACGAGCACGCGGCCCTGGGCCTTCCCTCCGAAGATGCGGTACAGGGGCCAGCCGATCGCCTTGCCGATCAGATCCAGCAGGGCGATGTCGTAACCACCTCCCCTCAGGCTGCGCAGCTCGAAGTCGAGGGGGTTCCTGCCGATCAGATCGGGGACCGGATGCTCGTGGTCGCCGAAGTAGGGCCCGCTCATGCCGAGGCCGGTGATCCCCTCGTCCGTGTGAATGCGGAGCAGATCCTGTCTTCTTTCCCCGAGTGGGGCGGGATAGGACTCGGTGAACTCCTCGTACTTGGGGGGCGGCAGGATGCCGGGTAGAAAGGGCACACACACTACGGTGCGTTCCAGATGCGTAATCCTCATTCCATCAATCTCCTCCGTAGCGGGACCATCTGCGTTGTACCGGGAAGCGGCCCGGGTCCCGGCTACTCCTTCAATTCGCCGCCAAACCCGATCCGCCCTTTGGCATCAGGGGAATACAGCACGTGTACGTTTTCTAGAGGCCTGTCGAGGATCCGAGCGACGGCTTCCGCGATGCCGGCCATCTCCCGGCGCAGCTCGACCGCATCGGGCAATTCGGAGCGCAAGACGCTGACGAAGGTTGGACGCACGCTCCCGTCGATCAGGGTCTTGTTTTCGGCGTAGTCGCCCCGGTCGATCGAGCGCAGTCTTATCCACGTGCCCCCCGGCTCGCTGCCGAACAGGTCCCCCAGCTCGTCGACGAGAGACTGGAGCTGCTCCTTACTGGCCACAGGTTCCGAGGCGTTCGTCACGACCTCGATGTCAACAATGGGCATTTTGCACCGCTCGATTCAGCGCTTCGAAATCAGTGATTCGGTTTCTACCGGCATCATCCTGTTGCGGGGGGCCCTGGAAATCACTGCCGGAGGAAGCGGTCGAACCAGGCGACCACCTGTTCGAACGCCTCCAACGTGAAGAAGTGACCGCCCGGAGGCCGGTGCACGAGGAACCGGTCCCCTGCCTCGGAGTATGCCGGCGCGACCGTGCGGACGAAATCGTCGACCGCGGCCCGCGGCATGTCGACGTCCTCGAGGGGGGCGACGGCCATGAAGGGGCGGGGGGCGATGCAGCCGGCGACGATGTCGCCGTGGTCGAAATAGCGCAGCAGGTGGGGCACGAAGACCAGGGAGCTGTGGCGCTGGATGTTGCCCTCGTGGATCAGGCGGGACAGGCTGCCCAGCACGCCGCAGACCGCGGCGCCGGCGCGGATGATGGGATCGCAGGCCATGGCCGTCCAGGTGGCCATGCCGCCCAGGGACATGCCGGTCAGGCCGATGCGTGCTCCGTCGACTTCGGAGAGGCCGGCCAGGGCGCGCGCCGCCAGCAGGGCTTCCTCGGCGACGATTCCGGCATGGGGGCGGCCGTACGCCTCGAGCAGCTTCGCCTCCTCTTCCCAGGCTTCGGCGGTGCCGCGGCGCACCACGGACCCTTTGAGGGAAACCGCAATGGTCGCGTACCCGCGGTTGGCCAGCTCGCGGCCCCATCCCCGCAGCTGCCCGCTGTCCGGGTCGATCTCGAGCTTCCCGGCGAGCACGTTCGCCGTGGTGCCGCCGGTTCCGTGCATGCAGACGACCCCGGGTATCCGGCCCCCGGATGGATCGAGCGGCACGAGCGCGGTACCTGTCAGGGTTTCGCCGAGCGAGTTCACATACGAAACACACAGTTCCCGGTGAACCCCGTCGTCCGCTACGGCTTCCACGGTCGAATCGACCGCCTCGGGCACGCGGTCCAGTCCGAGAAGCTCCAGGAACCTGGCGTGGATGCGGCCGGCCGGGGTGTGCTGCGGAAACGCGGGGCGGATTCCGGGGGGAAGCGGGTTGGGCATTGTCCTTCCTGCCGCCGCTTCAGAAGGTGAGATCGATCTCGACGCCGATCAGGGAGACGTGGCGGTCGGGGGCGCGGGAGTCCGAGAGCAGGCGGACCTCGATCACGTTCTCTCCCTGCCGCAGCGGCGGGGTGGTTGCCGCGAACGAGGCGCTCGCCCCATCGACGTGCTGCTCCACCGGCTCGGCGGGGTAGCTCAGCCAGAACAGCGATGCCGCGGTCAGCTCTTCCCAGCCGTCGAAGGAGACCTCGGCCCCGCTCCAGTTGAGCTCGGCACCGTTGAGGCGGACGGACAGGGAGTCGCTCTCCTCCAGGGCGTCGAAACGCAGGGTCAGCCGGCAGGGGCCGAGCTCGCCGGCCTCCCGCGCCGCTTGGAGATCGTCGGCGACGGCCAGCCGCAGGACCGGTCCCTCGCCGGGGTAGTTCGGCTGCAGCCGCACCGGCAACTGTGTCTGCGACTGCGCCAGCGAGAAAGCGCTGCTGTTCCCGGAGGAGCCGTACGCGGAGCCGGTGGTTTCGAGCTCGTAGCGCTTGTCGAGCCGCCGGAGTTTTTCAAGGTCGGTCAGCTCGGAGGCGATGCGGCGGTTCCACCCGGGCGAGCGGGTGTAGAAGTTGTAGAGATAGACCCCGTCGGCGCCGTCGTTGAGCCAGCGGCAGGCCAGGGCGCGCAGCTTGCGGTCGTCGCTGTCCCGGGTCGCCTCGATGCAGCCGTACACCAGGGCGCCGGTTCCGGCCGCCGCGGCGACGAACTCCTCCACCGGGGTCTCGAAGGAGATGAAACCGCCCCCGACGACGACGATGTCGACGAGGCCCTCCTCGAGCCAGCGGACGACGTCGAGGCCGACGCGGTTGCAGTCGGCGATCCCCGGCGGCACCCGGACCCCGAGCAGCATGGGGCGGCCTTGATCGTCCGAGACCGCGCGCATGCGGGCGCGCACCTCCCGCACCAGGCCGGTCATGAAGTGGCGGTTGGCGTACCCCTCCTCGACGCGGAAGAAGGCCGGGTGGCGCATGAAGTCGAGCTCGACGCCGTCGACGTCGAAGCGCTCGAAGCACTCGCAGATGATGCCGGTGACGAAGGCGCGGTTGCCGGGGTGGGCGTAGTCGAGGCCGGTGCCGATGCCGTGCTCGATGGTGCCCTCGGCGAAGCGCTCTCCGGGGCGGGCGATCAGGCGGTCGGGGTGGCGGCGACGGTAGTTGCCGTACCCCGGGTGGCGGGGGTCGATGACGTAGTGGCTGTTCATGCGCACGCGCGGAAAGAACGGGATTCCGCTCTCGCGGCAGAGCCTCAGCATCGCCGTCAGCGGGCCCCCGCACTCCTCGATCAGGGAGCGCACGTTGGCGGCTACCTTCGGGTAGGAGTCGTCCCCGCCGGCCGAGTGCACGAAGGAATACAGCTCCTCGAGGTTTTCCAGGGAGGGCTGTTCGGCTCCGAAGATCTCGCCGATCCCGGTTTCGAACTGGTAGACCTCGTGATCGCCCGTCGACCACCAGAGGGCGCCGCCGGTGCCGGCGTACCCGGCGACCACCTTGTCGCGCAGGTCGGCCTCGGAGACCGGCGGGTCCGAGCTGAAGATCCAGCCGTCGTCGGTGAAGATGATGCGCGGGAACCCGGGTTTTTCCATCGGTGGGCCTATGCCGGCGGGAAGAGCTCGTCGATGCGGGCGCGGACCTCGTCGAGCAGCCCCGGGTCCGGCGGCGGCTGCGGCGGTCCCGGGAGGTTGTTGGGGTAGAAGCCGAGCAGCTGAATGGAGGATTTCATCACCCCGAGCCAGTTTTTGCTAACCGCCCAGTTGAGGAACGGCTCCTCGTACCTGAACACGATCTCCCAAGCCCCGTCGTCGTCGCCGTCGGCCAGGCGCTGGTAGAACTGCAGGGCCACCGCCGGCCGGAAGGGGGCGATCGGACAGAGGTAGGCGGGGGAGCCGAACTTGTAGCCGAAGGCGAAGTTGCGCATCTGGCCGCCGCTGATGACCCCGAACTGGTTGCCCGCGGAGCCGCGCGTGTAGTCGTAGTAGGCGGCGAACATGTCGGCGTCGTTCTTCATGCCGATGATGTCCGGACGCTGCGAGAGCTCGACCGCGGTCTCGACCGGAAGCATCGGCTGCGTGATCGTCCACAGCAGCAGCGGCATGTCGTTGACCCCCTCGATCTGGTCGAAGTAGCGGGGCAGGGCCGCAGCGGTCTGGTTGTAGCCGTCGACCTGCACCTTGACGGCGTCGGCGCCGGCGGCGTCGGCGTGGGCGAGGAACTTCCGGGTTTCGGACGGCTTCCAGTACTTCGTCGAGGCGATGAAGAGCGAGCGGCCGTCGTTGCCGGCCCCGACGACCTCGGTCAGGCGGTACACCTCGTCGTCGCTGAGGGCGGCGAACTCGCTGCTGCCGTAGGTCAGCAGCAGGATCGGGACCTGCTGTCCGGCGAGCCAGGAGACGTAGGCGGAGACCGCCCCGTAGTCGATGGTGCCGTCCTCGTCGAAGCAGATGTTGAGGGGCACTACCGGCCCCTTCATGCGGGCGTATGCTGCGCTGGCTCGGCTCATTCGGGTTCTCGATTCCTCGGGGAATTGGCGGGTTTTTCGCGCCGCGGACTGAGGCGCCGCTGTGCTTTGCGTCGCGCCGGGGGAGCGGCGATGTTATGCCGCCCGCTCGCGCACCTCGCGCGCAATGGATCAGGAGCGGCAGAAGGTATCCCCGCCCAGGAGGGGAAACAAGGCGTGGAGCTCACCCGGACAAACCGCAGGATCGCAGCCGAGCACGGCGTCATAGCCAGCTACCCCGACGACTTTTACGGCTACTTCGGCTGGCCGACGATCGCGCGCATGCCGGACGGTACGATCGTCGCCGCGGCTTCCGGCCTGCGCAACGAGCACGTCTGCCCGTTCGGGCGCAGCGTCTTCTTCACCAGCGCGGACGAAGGCCGCACCTGGTCGAGCCCGCGCGTCGTCAACGACTCGCCGCTCGACGACCGCGACACCGGCATCCTCAGCTGCGGCGGCCGGCGCCTGATGCTGACCTGGTTCACCACCGAAAACCGCAGGCAGCTCGAGCGCCGCTCCGGGGATCTCGACGAGGAGCAGCGGCGCCTGTGGGAGCAGGGGTTGCTGCGGGCCGGGGCCCCGGATGCCGGGGAATGGGTCGGGGCCTGGTGCCGGACGAGCGAGGATGGCGGCGACACCTGGTCCTCCGCGATCCGGGTGGCCCAGACGGCGCCGCACGGGCCGATCCTGCTCGCCAACGGGGAGCTGCTGTATTTCGGCAAGCTGTTCGAAGTGGACATGGCCGGCTTCTCCGCCGGCATCGGCGCCATCGCCGCCATGAGGAGCAGGGACTTCGGCCGCACCTGGGAGCCGCTCGGAACGGTGCCCCCGTTCGCCGGGACCGAGGAGGGGAACTACCACGAACCCCACGTCGCCGAGCTGCCCGGCGGCAAGCTGGTGGGGCTGATACGCCTCGAGTCCGCCAGGGAAGGGGCCGATCCCGCGGACCTCGGGCTGGAGCGGTTCATGCAGATGTACACCGAATCGAACGACGGCGGGGTCACCTGGACGCGGGCGGAACCGATGAACTTCCACGGCAGCCCGCCGCACCTGCTCGCGCACTCGAGCGGGGCCCTGGTGGGGACCTACGGGCGCCGCCGCGAACCGTACGGCGAGCGCGCCATGATCAGCTGCGACCAGGGGGAGAGCTGGCAGTACGACTACATCCTGCGCGACGACGGTCCCGACGGCGACCTCGGGTACCCGTCGAGCGTCGAGCTGGACGACGGCAGCATACTGACCGCCTATTACCAGAAACCCCGGTCAGCCGGGGACAAGTGCGCGTTTCTCTGGAGCAGGTGGAGACTACCCGACCCGAAAGGAGCCTGAGCCGTGATATCCGACAAAGTGCTGGGAGCGTACGCAGCGGTGGGGGCGCTGGCCCCTGCCGAGCAGGCGGAGTGGTACGCCAGGGCGTGCAGCGAGTGGAAGATCGACACCTTCGAGATTCCGCTGCTGGGAGGAGTGCCCCTGGCTCCGGAGCTCGTCGAGGCGCTGGCCGCGGGCTCCGCCTCCCTGGTGGTCACCATGGTGGCCCAGTGGGCGACCAAGGGGCAGGAGAACCCCGGGTACGGGCTCTCGTCCCTCGACGAAGGGCTGCGCCGCGAAGCCCTGCTCGACGTCAAGTCCGTCATCGAGGAGTGCCGGGCCCTTCAGTACCGGGGGATCGGCATCCGCGCCCTCGAGCTCCACACCGGGCAGGCGACCGGCAGCGAGGCCGGGCACGCGGTTTACTTCGCCCTGAGCTTGATCCAGCTCTGTGAAGCGGCGGCCGAGGCTCTGCCGGACTGCGAGCTGGCCGTCGAGGTGACCGACAGCCTGCCGCCTGAGCACCCCATTCCGTTTCCGGGGGCCAAGAAGGCCTCGCTGACTACGGATAAGCTGATCGATGTGGTGTTCGCGACCAACAAGAACCACTCCGGCCGGCCGGTCTCGCTGGTCCTCAACTGGGGCAGGCTGCTGATCAACGGCGACCGGCCCCTCGAGGTCGTCGAGCAGGTGCTCGCTTCCCCGGTGCCGCTCGGAGGGGTGATCCTGTCGGGGGCGAATCCGACGCCTGACGGGTTCGCCGACGCCCACAACTCCCACCTCGACCCGGGCAGCGGCTTCACCGCCGCGGACGGCCGCGCCTGCGCCGAGGCGCTCCAGGCCGCGGACGACTCCTGCTTCATCGGCATGAAGTGCGGGGTGACCTCGAGCGCGCGGGAGCTGTCGCCGGAGCAGGTGCTGGCCGCGGAGGCTGAGTTCCTGAACAGCGTTTAAGCGGCCATCGTTCCTGGGCCGGTCCTTGCATCCTCTGCGGGTGATCCATTCGCCAGCGCACCGCAGGTCCCCGTCGTGGCTTCAGCCGGTAGATACTGCGGTTGATCCTGCAACCAGGGTGGCCAAGGAGTGGTGTAACCGCATCGTTCGCATGTCCCTGCCCCATCTGCATTCCCCAACGCAAGCAGGGCCCTCCGTTTTCCGTTGACCCGTCAGGCCTGCCTCCCCCCCCACTCAGGACCTCCGGGTCGAATAGCCGTTTTCCACCCGCAGCAGCAGGTTGGTCGATTCGAGGTCCCACACCTCGTTGAACACCGTCGGCTTCGGCCGCCCGGGAGGGTACCCCTCGGGGGCATTGGCAGGGTCGATCAGCTCCTGGCGGTCCCGCCCGCGCGGCCGGTCGAGCCAGTCCTTCTCCGAATCGGCTGCCTCCACTTCCCGCCGCAGGATGAACTCGACGCGGTCGAAGCGGGTGAAGGCGACGTCGGCGACGAAGATCCGCCTGAGGTCGGCGCCGTCCCAGGTGCCGAGATCCGGCAGCAGGATCGGCCCGGTGCAGACCTGGAACTGCGGCGGGTCGGTGTTGACGTTGATGAGGTTGACCGGGAACTCGACGGTCACCTCGAGGCCGCGCGCCTCGTCCCGCCAGGTGCAGACTCCGTTCAGCAGGTCGTCGCCGAGGGAGGCATCGACGATCTCCTGGCGTGTGGTGAGCTCTTCGCCGCCGTCGAAACAGCGGATGACGATGCGGTGGCCAGCCCGCGCTTCCGCGTGCGGCCTCATTCGCGACGGCTCCTGTTCCCAGCTGGGACGCGCGGCGATGGTGTAGGACCCCTCGCGGCTGAACGGCATGCGCCACTCCCCGCTGGGTATCTGAAAGAGGTTGCTGTCGGCGATGGTGTACTCGCTGCGGCAGGGAGAGCCGAGAAACAGCTCCAGTCCGCCGGAGGCACCCGGCTCGCGGATCCGGCAGGCGGACTGAAGGTTGAAGCGGACGTGGTACACGTCCCCGTCTTCGCCGACGAATCCGCCCACATACTTGTAAAAGGGGTCCGGTTCGTGGGGGCGGCTCTCCCAGGTGAAGGAAGAGGCGTGAAAGTTGATCATCATCAGGCTTCGCTAACGGTTAAAGCCGGCTCCAGCGCCAGCTGCTCGAGGGCGCGGTCGACCGCGCCCCGCTGTTCGTCGCTCAGGGGCAGGGCCGGCCGCCGCGGATCGCCGCACTCGATCCCGAGCCGCCGCCCGAGCACGTGCTTGCATATGGCGACGAACCCGCTGCCTCTGAACAGGGTGATCAGAGCCTCGACCACATTCGAGGCCCGGGTTTGCGCCCGGCGCGCCGCCTCGATGTCTCCTGTCTGAAAGGCCTCCCAGATCGCCACCCAGAATTCGGGGGCGATGTTCGGCGGGCCGTCGACGCAGCCGACGGCTCCAGTGGTCATGGCCGGGAGCATCCAGTGGCAGGAGCCGGTGAAGGTCGCCAGCCCCATGGAGGAGAAGACGCGGATGTTGTGAAAGTTCGGCGCCGAGTGCTTGAGGCCGGTCAGCTGGGGAACCGCATCCTGCAGCTTTTTCATCAGGTCGGCGGTGATCTCGACGTTGGTGAAGCCCGGCACGTTGTAGCAGAAGAAGGGCAGGTCCGCGGCCGCGGCCACGGCGCGGTAGTGCTCGACGATCTCCTCCTCGCTGCGGGCGTAGAAGAACGGAGGCACGCAGCAGATCGCATCCGCCCCGGCACCGGCGGCGTGCTCTGCCAGAGCCGCGGCCCGGCGCGTGGTGAGAGCCCCGACGTGGTGGATGTGTACGGCCCTGCCGCGGCAGACCTCGGCGGCGATGCCGGCGATGCGCCGGTTCTCCTCGTCGTCGAGCAGCACGCTCTCCCCGGTGCCGCCGGCGACCCAGAAGCCGTGAACGCCCGCGGCGATGTTGAATTCCAGGATCCGCCGCAGGCTCTCCTCGTGCAGGCTGCCGTCGGCCCGCATCGGGGTGACGAGAGCGGGAACGACCCCCTTGAACTGGTTCATTTTCTGTTCCTTCGTAGTGAAAAGTTGGCACCGACAAACAGGGTGCCCGGGTGCGGGCAGTCAAACCTGCATCCGCAGGGATGCCGGCGGAACCCGCAACCGGTCCCTGTAGGTCGGCGAATGATCCGGGGAACGAAAACCATACTTCACCAGGAGCGAACGGAATGGCCGCAGAAGTCGCGTACACGTCGAGAGTCGGTATAGAGAGGGTGAAGGGGCCGCTGCGTCGCGCCACCCTGCCCGTGGAGCCGGTGCCGGTTATGTTCGGCGTTCACTCCGAGGTCGCCACGCACTACGGGGTCGACCTCGACGTCGTCGAGCCGCACGCCACCACCCTCGACTACGTGGTGGCTGCCGCGGCCGGGTGACTGACCGGAACCTTCGGGGGCGCGCTGGAGGCGCGCGACGTACCTGCCGGCGAAGGGATGCTCTCGTCCGAGGCGAGCGGCGAGATCGAGAAGGAAGGGGGCGTGCTGGTCATCAAGCGGATTCACGTGAAGTACCGCCTGAAGATCGACGCGGGGAACCGCGACAAGGCGGAGCGGGTGATGAAGGCGCACGTGGCCTACTGTCCGGTGGCGCGGTCGCTGGCCGGCAGCATCGACATCACGACCGAGCTGGACATGCAGGACGTGTGAAGTGAAGATCGCCCTGACCGGTACCGCGCCTCGGGGAAGTCGACGTTGGGGCCGCGAGCTGTCGCGGCCGGCCGGGGCCGCTGCGCGGGCGGAGGCATGCCTGCCGGCACCTTGACGTGATTTTCTCGACATGTACAATATACCTGTACATGTTTATCGGGAGAATCAAAATGACCACCATAACGACCTATACCCAGGCCAGAGCCGAGTTCGCATCGCTCTGCGCCGAAGTCGCCTCCACGCGCGAGCCCGTGATCATACGGCGGCGCAACGCCGAGGATGTCGCGCTGGTTTCGGCCGCCGAATTAGCCAGCCTCCTCGAGACCGCTCATCTCCTCAGATCGCCCAAAAACGCCCAACGTCTTCTTACGGCTATCGACCGCGCACAGAGCCGGGCGTTGTCTCCTTCTTCCGTAGAAGATCTCCGCAGGGAACTCGGGCTTGTCCAAGAGGACGAGTAGGGGCGCACCTTCCACTCGCGAGTGGACAGGGGTATTCCATCCCGAATTCGTCGAAGATCTGCGTTACTGGGTAAGCACCAACCGCAAGGTCAGCCTGCGCGCCTTCGACCTGATACAGGCCGTGCTCCGCGACCCATTCTCAGGCATCGGCAAACCGGAACCCCTCAATTACCTCCCGTCCGGAACCTGGTCGCGGCGTCTTACGGAAGAGCATCGCCTGGTGTACATGGCAAGCGAAGGGCGAATAGATTTCCTGCAGGCACGCTACCACTACTGAGGAATCGTATGGGACGGGCTGCGAAAAGGAAGTTCGTGCGATGAAGATCGCCCTGATCGGCTACCGCGCCTCGGGGAAGTCGACGTTGGGCCGCGAGCTGTCGCGGCGGCTCGGGTGGCCGCTGTTCGACATCGACCGCGGCATCGAGGCCCGCTTTCCGGGAGAAACCCTGGCCGGGCTGTGGCTGCTGGTAGGGGACGGCCGCTTCCGCGAAATCGAGGCCGAGGTCGTCGAGGAGATGTGCGCCGGCGACGAATGCGTGATCTCCTTCGGGGCCGGCACCCTCGGCAAGCCGGAGAATCGCCGGCACGCCTGCCGCGACGCCCTCGTCGTCTACCTGGAGCTGAGCGCCGAGGGGTTGTGGGAACGGATGCAGGCGGATCCCAGGAGCGCCTCGACGAGGCCGAACCTCGCCGGTGGCGGCTTTCAGGAGGTGGAGGAGCTTCTTGCCGAGCGCGACCCGGTCTACCGCGAGTGCGCCGGTCTGGTATTGGATGCGGCGCTACGGACGGAAAGGCTCGCCGAAATCGTCATAGCCGAGCTCGAAAATCGCCGGAAACCGCAGCCGAACGCCGCGGATCAGTTCCAGCGATAGGTTCGCGCCCCGCGGCTTCCCGCGCGGGCGAACTTCCAGGCGGTGACCCACTCCTCGCGGTCGCGCACCACCAGCTCCGGATTTTCGCTGCTGCGCACGTAGAGGCCGGGCAGGTGCGGCCGGCCGTTCGGCATGCGGGCGTCGTTCCAGCGCAGGTCGAGGCTCCAGCGGATCGTGTCCGCCCGGTTGGGCCGGCTGCTGTGGGGGGTGCGGCAGTGCATCATCAGCAGGCCGCCGCGCGCCACCGGAACCTCGACCGGCTCGGTGTCGGGCAGCTCCTCCGGGTCGATCATCCAGTTGCCGCCCATTTCAGGCGGCGGTTTCACGTGCCTGCGCAGGGGTTCGGTGTGACAGCGGGGTATCACCCTCAGGGTGCCGTTGGCGGCGTCGGCGTCGACCAGGGGGATCCAGGTGGTGACCACGAGGGTGTTGTCCGCCTCGGGGAGGAGCACCCCGAGGTCCTGGTGCCAGTTGGTTTCCCGCGCCCACTCCATGCTCGAGAGTCCGCCCTCGTAATCGCCGGTGGCCGGCAGCTTGGCGCGGATGTGCTGGCAGGGGTTGGCGAAGATCTCGGGGCCGACGACGGACTCGACGGCGTCGAGCAGGTTTTCGTTGCGGATGAAGTTGAAGATCCCGCGGCCGAGGTTGCCGGGAATGTTGATGCCGTCGGTGGCGCTGGCGTCCGCCCTTCCGAGCGGAACGAGGCGCTTTTCGAACGGCAGCTCGGCGTAGTCGCGGTCGACCTTGCCTTCGGCGAGCAGCCGCCTGGCGTTGCGGTCGACGATCTCCTCGAGGTCGGCCTGCACAGGGGCGAGGTCGGCGTCGCCGAGGACTCCGGGTACGTGCACATAGCCTTCGCGGTGAAAGAAATCGAGTTGCTCCTGGGTGAGTCGGGGCATGGTCGCTGCTCGTTCTGGTTGCGGGGTGATGGGGCGTTGCAGCTCTGGAGACGGTTCGTTCGTTTGCAGGCAGGGCCGGCCGCCGGCCGGGGGCCGGCGGCAGCTGCCGGGGAGGCGCCTAACGCGCTCCGCCGCTTGCTGCCGGGGAACGCAAATTAGAACCGGGCATCCCGGCGGGCAAACGATCCGGCGGCCGGTTTGTCAGCTCCGTACCCGCTGCCGGATATTTGGCAGTCCCCGATGCAGGGCAGGTCCACGAGCCCTGGCGGAACGAAACAGGAGACCATGACGAAGCGGGCGCTGATAACGGGAATCACCGGGCAGGACGGGTCGTACCTGGCCGAGCTGCTGCTCTCCAAGGGCTACGAGGTCGTCGGCCTCAGCCGCCGTTCCACGAGCTACCATCACGAAAACATCGGCCACCTGTCGGGAAGGATCACTCTCGAGTACGGGGACCTGATGGACGGCCCCAGCGTCGAGCGGGTCGTCGCCGAGTACCAGCCGGACGAGGTCTACAACCTCGCCGCACAATCGGTCCCGGCCGACAGCTGGACGCAGCCGGTTGTGACCGCCGAGATCACCGCGGTCGGCACCACGCGCACGCTCGAGGCGGTCAAGCGCTACTGTCCCTCGGCGCGTTTCTACCAGGCCAGCAGCCGCGAGATCTACGGTGGCTCTCCCGCCGAGGTCATCGACGAGTCGACGCCGCTGGCGGCGAACAACCCCTACGGTGTGGCCAAGCTCTACGCCCACCAGATGACGGAGACCTACCGCGAGTCGTACGGCATGTTCGCGTGCGGCGGCGTGCTGTTCAATCACGAAAGCCCCCGCCGCAGCCTGCACTTCGTAACCCGCAAGGTGACGATGGCCGTGGCCTGCCTGAAGACGGGGACGGAGGAGGTGCCGCTGAACGAGGCCGGGCTGCCCCTGGTGAGCGGCGGCAGGCTGAGGATGGGCGACCTCGACTGCGTGCGCGACTGGGGGTACGCAAAGGAGTACGTCGAGGCGATGTGGCTGATGCTGCAACAGGACGAGCCGGACACCTACGTGATCGCCACCGACACGGCGCACACCATCCGCGACCTGTGCGAGGTGGCCTTCAGTCACGCCGGGATGAGCTGGGAGGAGCACGTCGTCTGCGACGAGCGCTTCATCAGGCCCACCGAGATCGGCGCCTCGCGCGGAGACTACTCCAAGGCGAAGGCGGAGCTCGGCTGGGAACCGAGGACGATGTTCGACGAGCTGATTCGACTGATGGTCGACGCCGACGTCGAGCGTCTCTCGAAGTAGCGGATTCGATTCACAACCACACCAGAGAGGCGGGAGTTCACATGAGCATGTTCGATCTGAGCGGCAAGGTAGCCATCGTCACCGGCGGCAACAGCGGCATCGGCCTCGGGTTCGCCCGCGGCCTGTCCGGGGCGGGTGCCACGGTGGCGGTCGCGGCGCGCAACGAGGAGAAGAATGCGGCCGCGGTGGCCGAGCTGGAGCAAGCGGGAGGGCGGGCGCTCGCGGTCCGCTGCGACGTCTCCTCCGAGGAGGAGATCGGGGAGATGACCCGCAAGGTCGTCGAGGAGGCCGGCGGCATCGACATCCTCGTCAACAACGCCGGCACCAACGTCCGCAAGCAGCCGGAGGACCTGAGCTACGAGGAGTGGAAGCTGGTGCTGGAAACCAACCTCGACAGCGCCTTCCTGTGCAGCAAGGCCTGCTTCCCGGCGATGAAGCGGGCAGGGGCCGGAAAGATCCTCAACAACGGTTCCATGCTGTCGATCTTCGGGGCCCCGTGGGGGTCTCCCTACGCCTCTTCCAAGGGGGGGATGGTGCAGCTGACCAAGTCCCTGGCGACCGCCTGGGCGCAGTACAACATCCAGGTCAACTGCTTTCTTCCCGGGTTCATCGACACGCCGCTGACCCGGAGCGCGCGCCTCCAGGTCGAGGGCCTGAGCGAAAAGGTGCTTGCCCGCTGTCCCGCGGGGCGCTGGGGAAGTCCCGACGACTTCCACGGCCTCGCGGTGTTCCTGTCGAGCCCGGCGTCCGACTACGTCACCGGAACGGCGATCCCCGTCGACGGCGGGTTTTCCGTCAACATGTTGTAGTACCCAACGCGTGACTCGGCATGAATTCGCTCCAGTACTCCCTTCGTACGGATCCCTCAGGCGCCTTGCGATCCGGGCGTTCCGGCGGCTTCGTTTTCGTTCTCGACCAACACGCGCAGGCACTGACGGCCGGGGGGAGGATTCCGTGTTCCATTCGGGTGAGCCCGGTGTCTGTTGCCAGGGCCTCACATCGGAACAGCTCCTGTCGCCCCGGGCAACGGATCCCATGCCCGGCACGCGAACACACTCCTTCCACGGCGCAGTCCACTGAAAGTCCGAAAACATGGCGACCCTGATCACCGGAGGCACCGGATTCATCGCCGCGGAGATCGCGCGCCTCCTCGTATCCCGGGGGGAAACCGACCTCACCGTTTTCGACATCGACGACTCGACCCATCGCCTCGGTGAAATCGCCGGCAAGGTCAAGAGGATTCGCGGCGACGTCGGCAACTTCAGCCATGTCCTCGACGCGGTTCGCGACACCTCTCCCGAGGTCATCTACCACCTCGCGGGGATGCTGTCGCTCGGCTGCGAGGCCGACCCCCACTCCTCGATACGGGTCAACGCCCTCGGCACCTATCACGTGCTCGAGGCGGCGCGCCTGTTCGGGGTCGAGAAGGTGATCTTCTCCAGCAGCATCGGCACCTACGGAACCGGCATAACGACCGCTGCCATGGACGATCTCACCCTGCAGCGTCCGGTGCTGCTGTACGGGGCCTGCAAGCTCTTCGGCGAGCACCTCGGGCTCTTCTACCGGCGCAAGTACGGCCTCGACTACCGCGGCCTGCGCTATCCCCCCGTGGCCGGTCCCGGCGTCAGGTCGCTCGGCGTGACCCAGTACGTCTCCTGGGCGATCGAGGAGAGCGCCATGGGGAATCCCTTCGCGATCTGGGTGCGTCCCGATACCAGGGCCACGGTGCTCTACTTCAAGGATGTCGCGCGCGCCACGGTAGAGCTTGCGCAGGCGCCGGCAGGCGGCCTGCAGATGATCAACTACCTGCTGAGCGGGCCGATGCCGACCGCCGGCGAGGTGGCCGCCATGGTGCGCGACCGGGTGCCCGGGGCGCGCATCGAGTTCGCCGTCGACGAGGAGCGGCAGGCCCTGATCGAGCACGCGGGAAGGCCGATCGACGACCGTTGCGCGCGCGAGGAGTGGGGGTGGAAACCGGCCTACGGCCTGCCGGAGATGGTCGATGACTTCCTGCGCGAGCTGCGCGAGAACCCCCGCCGCTACGGCTATTGACGGCAGGAAACATCTGAGGTCGCAACCCCAGGCGCGGAAACCGGGCCGGGCGGTCGAAAAACGGGAGCCTGAAACCATGAGCGAAGAGATCTGTTTTGCCGACGCCACCGGGTTGGCCGCGAGGATTCGCAGCAAGGAGCTCTCCCCCGTGGAGGTCACGGCCTCCTTCCTCGACCGGATCCAAGCGGTCGATCCCGGGGTTCACGCGCTCGTGACCTTGGCCGACGGCGCCCTCGAGCAGGCGCGGGAGGCGGAACAGGCGGCGGTCCGAGGCGAGCTCCGCGGCCCCCTGCACGGGGTGCCGTTCACCGCCAAGGACTGCTTCGACACCGCGGGGGTGAGAACGACCCGGGGTTCGCTGATCTTCGCCGGCCTGGTGCCGGATACCGATGCCGCCGCGGTCGGCCGGCTCAAGGCCGCCGGGGGCATCCTTCTCGGCAAGACCAACCTGCCGGAGTTCGCGCTCAGGGCCGAGACCGCCAACCGCCTGTTCGAGCGCACCCTCCATCCCGGCGACCCGGAGCGAACCTGCGGGGGCTCGAGCGGCGGGGAGGCCGCGGCGATTTCCTCGGGCCTCTCCCCTCTCGGGATCGGCACCGATCTCGGAGGCTCCAACCGGCTGCCCTCCCACTACTGCGGCATCGTGGGATTCAAGCCGACCCACGGCCGCATCCCCCTGACCGGATCGTGGCCGGAGCTGACCTGCCGCCACATGCACGTTGGGCCGCTCTGCCGCAGCGTTCGCGACGCCGCCCTGGCGCTGTCGGTCATGTCCGGCCCCGACGGGGAGGATCCCTACGCCACGCCGGAGCCGTTCCGGCAGGCCGGGGAAGTCAATGGCGAGATCGCCGGCCTGCGGGTCGGCGTGTTCACCGAAGGGCCGTTCGCGCCGGTGGAAAAGGAGATTCGCGACGCCGTGTCCCGGGCGGCTTCGGCCCTGGAAGGCGCGGGGTGCGTCGTCGAGGAGGTCGATTTCGACTGGTCGGACAGGCTGCCGATCGACGTCTGCATGGCCATGGTCAGGGCCGAGCTCGGGCGCTACCTCGAACCTTTCATCGGCGGCCGCGAGGGGGAGCTGAGCGAGCCGATCCGAGGCCTGCTCGACATGCCGCGGCCGTCCCTCGAGGAGTTCCTCGAATCAATGGACAATCGCGACCTGCTGGCGAAGGACATGGCGGGGTTCTTCGCCCGCTGCGACCTGTTGTTCTGTCCCACGGCGCCTGTAACCGCCCACGGACACGAAGCGGAGACGCTGCTCATCGACGGCGTGGAAGCCGGTCCGGGTCACGCCGCCAACATCACCGCGGCGTTCGGCCTCGTCGGCTGCCCGGCCATGTCGGTGCCGTTCGCAAAGAGCGGGGAGGGGCTGCCTATCGGCGTGCAGGTGGTGGCGCGGCATTTCGACGAGGCGACCCTGTTCAGGGCGGCGTCCGCGCTGGAGTCCGCTGGCGGGCAGGGTGGCAGGGCCTGACCTGGTTCCGGGGACTTTCAGGAAATACAGCGCCCCCCGACCAATCCTCCTGACAGGCACTTCGAAAGGGCCGCTCCAAGGCCCGGTTTCCCCGGTGTGGTGCGGCTGATCGGGCGGAACCGGAAGAAATGCCGGCAAGTCACCCGGCGGAGCCTGTCAAGGGCTCTGTGCTGGTGGTTCCTCGGTGTCCGGTTACGGCTGTAGGTCCCCGGGGATTCGAAGCGGTCGAGGAGCCCGCAAAGGCGGAAGCCCCGATTGCAGTGCCCCCGGCCGGTTCCTCCGTGTCCGGTCCCCGGGACCGGTTTTGGGGATTCAACGCGGCCATCCAGGCTCAGCAGGGAGTCCGGAAAGGGGCCAAAACCGACTGCGCGGATTCGTCTGCCGCTGGGGCTTGCAGAGGAAGACCCTCCGGCCTGCCCGCCTCTCACCCCTTCGGCACCACCAGGGCGCGGTCGCCGTAGGGAATCGAGTCTATCCCGGTGTCGTAGATGCGTTCGAGGAAGTCGCGGTCCCACGGCCGTTCTGCCGCGGGCAGCCGCTCGACCTTGCCCTCCTTGAGGAAGATGAAGTGGTCCCCGTAGAGGAAGGCGCTGTTCGGATCGTGGAGGACGGCGAGGACGGTGAGGTCGGCGTCGACCAGCTCGCGGATCAGGCGCAGCATGTGGGCCTGGTTGAGGAAGTCGAGGTGGGAGGTCGGCTCGTCGAGGAGGATCAGGCGCGGCTGCTGGGCGAGGACGCGGGCGATGCGAACCATCTGCTGCTCTCCTCCCGAGAGCTCGGTGTAGGTGCGCTCCCTCAGGTGGAGGATGCCGACCCGTCGCAGGGCGTCGACGGCGATTTCCAGGTCCTCCCGCTTCGGCGCGTAGGAGACGTAGCTGGCGCGCCCGGTCAGGACCACGTCCTCGACCGCGAAGGGGAAGACGGGGCGGTGGTGCTGCGGCAGGTAGCCTAGGACGCGGGCCCGCCCCCGGGTGGAGAAGGAGCGCAGCTCCTCCCCCATGATGCGCACCTCGCCGCGCTCGAACTCGAGCAGGCCTCCCAGAATGCGCATGAGGGTCGATTTGCCGCTGCCGTTCTTGCCGAGCAGGACGGTGAACTGCTCCGCTGGGATCTCCAGGGAGATCTCGTCGAGGATCGGTCTCCCCTCGTAGGCGAAGGAAAGGCTCTCGACCGCTATCGCCGGCGCTAGTCCTCCCATCCGATCCGCGCCTTCTTGAGCAGGAAGATGAAGAACGGCCCCCCGAGCAGGGTGGTGAAGACCCCGACCGGGATTTCGAAAGAGGCCAGCGTGCGCGAGCAGGTGTCGACCAGCAGCAGGAAGGCCCCGCCGAAAGCGAAGGAGGCCGGCAGGGTGTGGCGGTTGTCCGGCCCCAGCAGCATGCGCACCATGTGCGGCACCGCAAGTCCGATCATGCCGATGACGCCGGCCACGGCGATCGCCGCGGAGGCGGCCAGGGTCGCCGGCACCAGGATCAGCACCCGTTCCCGCTCCGGGTTCAGCCCTACCGCCCGGGTCTCTTCGTCTCCCTGGGCGAGCACGTTCATGCGCCAGCGGAAAAGGAAGAGCCAGACGACGCCGATCCCCACCCCCGGGGCCGCGGAGCGCAGCTTGGCCCAGCTCGAGTTGTGCAGGTTGCCCATGGTCCAGTGGACGATGGTCTGCAGCTTGTACGGGTCGGTGAGGAACTGGACGATGGTCAGCAGGGCGGTGAAGATGCCGGTGACGATCACCCCCGAGAGGATGAGGGAGACCACCGACACGGTCTTGCGGGTGCGCGCCAGGAAGTAGGCGAGGCCGACGGCGAGCAGGGCGAACCCGAAGGCGGTCGGCTGCACCGGCAGAAGCGGCAGCGTCAGGGCCAGGGCGGCGCCGAAGGCGGCCCCGGAGGAGAGCCCGAGGATGTAGGGAGCGACGAGGGGATTGCGAAACAGCGCCTGCAGGGCGTTGCCCGCCGCGGCCAGGGCGCCTCCCACGAGAAAGGTGAGCAGGATGCGAGGCAGCCGAACCTCCCAGACGATGGTGCCGACCAGGGCCTCTTCCGGGCCGCCGGCCCCCTCGCGGAAGAGCAGGCCGTAGCCCCAGGACAGGATCTTTCCCGCCTCGGCGCTGGCAGACGGGCCCAGCAGCAGGGAGCCGAAGAGAACGGGAAGCGGAAAGAGGTAGATGACGCGGCGGCGCAGGGTGGCGTTCATCGGCCGCGGTCCGGTGAATACATCGGAAACGGGTTGCGCATTCGGGGATTCATGGGGGACGGAAACAAGATAGAGCGGCACACCTCTGCCGGCTAACCCGCCCCACCGGAGAAGAATACCACGGAATTCCGGGGTACCGGGAGGTCCATGTGTCCGCCTCCGGCGTCCGAAGTTGTTGCTTTTCCCACAATATGTCCTGATATTGTGCGGAATCGAGGCATTGCAGCCGTTTTCATTGAATCAATCAATCGGAGGCCATCATGAAGTTAGTTCTGCTTTCACTGCTCGCTTGCGTCTTTACGCTGAGCGCCTGCACCGACCGCGACCCTGTTTCGTCCAAGCAGCCGGACGCGGACACGGAGGTGGCCGCCAAGCGCATTAGCAGTTCCATAACCCTGAGTGCTCCTGTAGCCGGTCTGGCCGAGTCGAGGAAAGGGATGGACGACGGCGAAGAGGACGGGATGGACGACGGCGAAGAGGACGGGATGGACGACGGCGAAGAGGACGGGACGGAAGACGGTGAAGAGGACGGGACGGAAGACGGTGAAGAGGACGGGATGGACGACGGCGAAGAGGACGGGACGGAAGACGGTGATGGCGGCACCGATGATGATGGTGGCACCGATGATGATGGTGGCACCGATGATGGTGGCACCGACGACTCTTCCTCGAGTAGCTGAGGTTAGCGTTTGAGGACCGGCCCCCTGGTACAGGAGGCCGGTTTTAGTAGAAAATGCATCAGGAACAGGAAGCCCCCGGTGGCCGGTACAGGCCGCCGGGGGCTTTTTTTTTGGGAACTTCAAAGTTTGGTCCGGCGTTCGCCGGGTAGAGCATGTGATCATCCCAATCGACGGCAAACTCGCAATGCGGTCGCTACTTTGCCCTGGGTGGGGGGGTAAGCCCACCTCGAAACTGGTACCTGGGAGCCGAGGTCCCCCAAGTCCTCACACGGTCTTCTCAGGCGTTCCTTTTTTTGGGGTACGATCCTGCAGGGGCAATTCGGCGGAACATCAAGGGCAGATTCCAGCCCCTCCGGGCCCCGAAGGCAGTCATTTCCATTTTTCACCCCCTTCCATCAAATGGAGGTTACGCATGAAGTTCGTTCTGTTTTGTCTGCTCTCTTGTGTCCTGACGCTGAGCAGCTGCACCGACCGCGACCCTGTTTCTTCCAAACAGCCGGACGTGGACACGGAGGTGGCCGCCAAGCGCACGGGCAGCAGCATTACCCTGAGTGCTCCCGTAGCGGGTCTGTCCGAGTCGCGCCCGAAGCCTCCCAAAAAGATGGACGAAGAGATGGGCCCGCAGGCGTTCAAGGTGGTGATAGAGAATGTCACCACCGAAGATGCGCCTTATCATCTCGCGCCTGGAGTATTCGTCGTCCACAGCGACGGAGAGCCCCTTTTCACCGAGGGTGAAGCCGACCGCGGCGAGGGCCTGGAAGCCCTGGCGGAAGACGGCAACCCCGGCCCTCTGGCCGAAGCAATCGGTACCGCTGTATTCAATACGCCTGATGGCAGCGATTCGCCTGGGCCCCTGGGTCCAGGGGATGGAATGGGTCCGGGAAATACCTATGAGTTCGAGTTCCAGGCCGAGCCGGGTAATTCCATGTCGTTTGCCACCATGTTCGTTCAGTCGAACGACCTGTTCTTCGCTCCCGGTGCGATGGGTATTGCCCTGTTCGAGGACGGCTCCCCGATCAAAGGCGACATCACCGACCAGGTCATGCTCTGGGACGCCGGCACCGAGGTCAACCAGGAGCCCGGGACGGGTGCCGATCAGCCGATGAACCAGTCCGGACCGAACACGGGTGAGGACGAGGGAGGTACCGTTCGCTTGGTGGACGACGAGTTCGAATACCCCGAGACCGCCAGCGTCATCACCGTCACCATCACCCCCCTGAAGGACATGATGGATGACGGGATGGAAGAGGACGATGGGATGGAAGAGGATGACGGGATGGAAGGCGAGGATGATGACGGTATGGGTGACGGCGACGGTATGGCCGATGACGACGGTATGGACGACGAGGGTGATGACGACGGCACCGACGATGGCGGCGATTCCGGCACCGATGGTGATGGCGGTGACGACGGGGATATGGGGGATGATGACGATGGAGACGGTGATGGCGGCGATGGTACCGACGATTCTTCCTCGGGTAGCTAAGGCTGGCGTTTGAGGATCGGCCGCCTGGTACAGGAGGTCGGTTTCGCCAAGTCACCGCTGACTTAACAGCAGATAGCCCCCGGTGGTCGGTACGTGCCGCCGGGGGCTTTTTTCTGCCCGGTGGTCCTGGCCCCCCGGCTTTACGTCTGGCTTCGAAAAAGCCTGCCTGTCTGCAGCTGAATCCCGGCCCCGGTAGGACGGAGGGAGGAGATGCGGCCAACCGGAGCCGCGGTCTACCTTCCGGAGGATCCGCCGGCTGTTTTCAAGCGGCCGCGCTTGTTGGGGCGGGGCGTGGGTAAGCTCACTGACCCCGGAGCAGCTCGAGGAACCTCTCCTGCTGGCTGGCGAGGGAGTACTCGGCCTCGACCCGTTCCCTTCCCATCCGGCCCATCCGGGCCCCCAGCTCCGGATCGACGACCAGCTGGAACAGCTTCTCCTCCCACTCCGCATCCGTGCCGGCGAGAAAACCGCTGACCCCGTCCACCACGATTTCCCTGTTGATCCCGACGGGGCTGGCGACGACGGGCAGCCCGCTAGCCATGTACTGGAGCAGCTTGTAGCCTCCCTTCCCGAGGGTCCAGGGGTCCTCGGTCAGCGGCATGATTCCGATGTCGAACCCCGCCAGGTCGCCGCTCTCCTCGTCGAGCCTCCACTCCCTCGCCTCCACGGTAACCCCCGCACAGGACCAGGACGTCACCCCGACCAGGCGGAGCCTTATCCCCGGGCAGCGCTTTCCGAGCCTCGCAAGGGGGGGGCGCAGAAGGTCGAGGTACTGTGCGGAGGAGGAGCTTCCCATCCACCCCACGACGACGGTCTCCCCGGTGCGCCGCCCCCGCGAGGGGGGACGGATGGCCTCGGTGTCTACCGGTCCAGTGATCCTGGTGACCTGGCAGTAGCGGGCGGCGTAGGCGCCGGTGTAGTCGTTCTCGACGACCGCCCCCTCCGCCAGCCTCAGCATCGCCGGCAGGCCGCGGCGGTTCCTGCGCTCCTTCCAGGCCGCGGTCCAGTGCCGGCCGCGGATCTCGGTGGTGAAGATGGCGTCGTCGAAATCGAACAGCACCCGGGGCCGCCGCAGCCGGAACAAAACCCGCACAGGCCAGGGGAAGATGACTTTCTGCACGAACAGCAGGTCGCAGTCGAGACTCGATAGCCAGGCTTGAAGCCCGCACAGCAGGGAGCGCAGCCAGGTGCCCATGTAATAGAGGATCTTGCGCCAGGGCCTCTCCGTCGCAAGCAGTCCCGACCCCGCGGTCCCGCCGTCGGGAACGACTGTGATCACCCGCGTCTCGACGCCGCAGCGGTGCAGGTAGGGGAGGTACTGGAAGACCCGCGTCCGGCTGCTCGCCGACGACGCGCCGTACTGGGTGATGAAGAGGACCCGCATGAACCAGACCTTGCGTATCGGGAATGACCTCCTCCGACGAGGGGGCGCAGGTTTCGAGCGCGCGAGGAGGGAGGCCGCGAAACCGGAACTGCCCCGGGAGGCCCCGGAAGTCTACCAATTATCCGCGCCGGATGAACAGGGCGGGAATTCGACGGGGGCGCGGTGGCCTGTCCGGGGCCTCCGCAACCGCGGCGGAACGGCCGGAAATTTTCCTTGATCCGGCAACCTGCCGGGCCGTTTTTTAGCACGTCATCCGCAGCTGCACAAAGCCAAAAGGGAGGAGAGAGATGACCACCGAGTTGAGTTCCCTCAGTGTCATTTTCACCGAGTTCTACTACTGGATTACGGTCGTGCTCATGTTCTTCATCCACGTGGGCTTCTGCATGTACGAAGTCGGGGTCTCACGGCACAAGAACCACATGCACACCCTGATGAAGAACACGATGCTGATACCGCTGGTCACCATCACCTTCTTCTTCTTCGGCTGGTGGATCTATTTCGCCTTCCCCAACGGACCCGGCTTTACCGGCGGCCTCGTCGAGGCGCCTCACGCAGTAGCCTGGAGCCAGCTCATGGGTCCCCACATGGGGGGCGCCGGCGACCCTGACGGTTGGGCGCGCCTCAACGGCGTCTTCTGGGCGGCCTTTCTCCTGTTCTCGTGGACGGCCGCCTCCATCGTCTCGGGTTCGGTCATCGAACGCATCCGCTCCTCGGCCTTCTGGATCCTGGCGATCCTGATCGGATCGGTGTTCTGGGTCATCGACGCGGCCTGGGGCTGGCACGCCGAAGGATGGATGGTGCAGCTGCTCGGCTATCACGACGCCTATGCCTCCGGGGTGATCCACGCCATTGCGGGCGGTTTCGCTCTCGGGGTCCTGGTGGTTCTCGGTCCGCGCATCGGCAAGTTCGCCCCGGACGGCTCCCCGAGGAGCCTGAATCCCCGCAACCCCTGGCTGGTGACCATCGGACTGTTCCTGATCTACACCGGGTTCTGGGGGTTCTACGTGGCCTGCAACGTGCCGATGTGGGACGTGCAGAGCGGCGACGGAACTTTCTACTCCGCCACCAACATCTACCTCGCTCCCACGACCTTGTCGGCGATCACCGTGAACTTCCTCATGGCCCTGTCCGGAGGACTCCTCGCCGGGTACGTCATTTCCAGAGGGGACGCCTACTGGACCTATTCCTCCGGCCTGGCCGGCATCATCGCCGCCTCGGCAGGCAACGACCTGTACCATCCGATCCAGGCGATGATCATCGCCGCCCTCGGCGTCCTGTTCATGTACAAGATGCACTACTGGGTGGAAAGCCGGTTCAAGGTCGACGACGCGGTTGGCGCGGTGGCGGTGCACGGCTACGCCGGCTTCTTCGGTGTCGTCATCTGCGGATTCGTGCTCTGGGGCTATCCCTCTTCCCCCAACGGGGATTACGCGTCCATCAATCCGTTGGGTCAGATCGCCGGCGCCGTGATCATGTTCGCGGTGTTGGGCTTCATCCCGGGGTGGATCGCCGCCAAGATCATCAACGCCCTGGGCGGGCTCCGCATTCCGCGGGAAGTCGAGCTGGCCGGTCTCGACTACAGCACCGCGCACGACCGGGCGCAGGAGGAGCAGGGCATCATCGACGCCGAGCGCGAGGAGCTCGGCAAGGTCTGATGATTCACCCACGTTCCTTGCGGGGCGTGGAGATCAGAGCATAGCAGCCTTAGGCAGGAATACAGGAGAAAGTCATGACTACGGGAAACATCGAAAGCTGGGGGGGCAACATCTCGGAGATCGGCCCCCTGTACCCCTTCGTCGGTGCGGAAGTCCTGCTGTTCGTTGTCGGAATGGCCCTGTGGATCGTCTGGCACGTCCTGCAGATCCGCACCGAGACGCAGGGCTACGAGGACGAGATACAGCGCTTCGGCGACAAGGAGACGCTGCAGAAGATCCTCGATGCGGAGGATCCGTACGCTCCCTAGGAGCCTTCCTTCAGCAGCAGCTGTCCGTTGTGGGGCCGGGCGGGTTCCAAGGCCCGGTTCCGGCCCCCCAACCCCTCTCCCTGATCGGCATCCCCACCTTCCGCCGCGGACTCGATCGAACCTGGTGCTTTCGCGCGCATTTCGGCATTAGCGCGGAAGCGCGGGCGCCGGTGCAGGAATCAGCCCAGTGCCTCCGGGCAAACTCCCACTACTCATAGTTCAGCAGGCAGCCCTATAGCCCAGCGGGAAGCGGATCCCACTTGCCTGGGGAAACTGTCGTTTCCCGCGGAAGGGACCGGCGATTCCCTGTCGCGCCAGCTTCCGGCCGTGGGGTTGTGTCCTGCTACATGTCTGTGAAATAGTCGGTCGCCGTGCAGACTTAGTACGGTCCCGAAGTCCGAAGCTGCGCTTCCGGTCCCGACAAGCCGGCATTGCCTGCGCTCGGCCGGAGATGGAGCGAGCTGGAAAAAGGAGACCGCCGATCCTGAACTCAGGCGAGCCAAAGGTCGGTCTTCGCGAAGTCGCCTCCCGTGCAGAGCAGGGGCTCGCGTGCGAGCAGGGCGGTAGCGTAGGCGGCGCAATCCCCGAAGTTGAGTGCGGCGGGATGGCGTCCTTTACCATAGTTCAGCCAGGCCTGATGGGCCGCGGAGTAGTGGGCCTGGGTGAACGGGATTACGACGGTTTCGGTCTCTTGTATGAAGTTGGCGAGGAGTCCCTGGGTGTTGCGTTCAAGGCGAGCCGACAACACGATTGCGGTTTCAAGAAGCGTTGGAGTTCCGATACCGAGGCTGGGGCCGAGACGAGCTTTGATGATAGGGTTTCGTGCTCGGGCTCTTGAAGCAGGATGGCGACGACCGGGAGGAATCGAGAATCATGCGCCTTCTTTGCCGTAGCCCAGGATGTCTTCCTCTTCATCCCGACTCAGCTTTCTGCCCAGCTCCTGCGGTGGCACATCGGGCCAGACTTCCGTCTCCAGAAATCGGCGCAACCGTTTTCCACGATCACTGCCGGCGCCTTGATATGCGAGCCGGGCCCGTCGCTCCTCCAGGGATCGGCGCACTGCCTCGGTCTTGCTCTCTCCCGTGAGCCGTGTGACCTCAACGATCAGCTGCTCGACCTCCTTGTTCTTGATGTTCAGGCTCATGTATGTCCTCCTCTGTCACTGGGACCAGCCAGGAAGCATAGCATGGGAGAAAATGGAGGAAAGGCAGAAAAAACCAACCATGGTGGAAACGCCGGAGACCAGGGACGCGGGCTCAGCCGCGGTCCGGTCCCGAGGGCAGGGGCGGCAACTCTCCCAGGCGCCCCCCGTACAGCTTGTTCAGCAGGTCGGCCCGCAGGACCTCGGCGTCATCTTCCGGGAACCGGTCGGGATGGCACCAGCGGGCGACGAGATCGACGGTGAAGATGTACTTCAGGGTCCAGAAGTCGCAGGAGAACGGATCGGGAAGCTCGTGCACCCGCCCGTTGCGCACCGCGGCGACCGTGCGCCATCCTGACATCTCTCCCAGGTCCCCGGTGTCGAGCCGGTCGTTGCACCACATGACGATCAGCTCCGGGTTCCAGACGAGGACGTTCTCGAGGTTGACCACCAGGGCTTCCAGGTCGCTGCCGGCCGCCACGTTGGTCCCGCCGGCCAGCTCGATCAGCTCCTGCACGGTGCTGTTGCGGCCGGCCGTCCCCAGCGGTCCCTGGGCCCACATGAAGTAGACGCGCGGCAGGGCGGATGGCCCTTCTCCTTCGAGGGGGGCGACCCTGCGCTGCACCGCCTCCAGCTCCTCCCGGGCGATGGCGAGGAGCTCGTCGGCCCGCTCCCGGGTGCCGGTCAGCTCGCCGAGGGCGGCGATCTCCCGGTGGATATCCTCGAAGCGCTCGATGAAGACCCCGAAGACGGGGATCCCCTTCTCCTCGAGGGCGGCAATCGACTCCTCCTGGCCCGACCAGACGATCACCAGGTCCGGTTGCAGGGCCACCATGCTCTCGATATTGACGAAGTCCCAGTTGCCCGGCGTCGCCAGGGTGCGCTCGCGCATGCGCTCGTCCATCGCCGCGTAGTACGGGAAGACGCTCCCCTGGTAGACGTTGGTGGAGATGCCGACGAGGCGGTCCTCGGCCCCGAGCATGTAGAGCCCGCTGAGGGCGCTCTCGAGGAGGCAGATGATGCGCTCGGCCGGCTTCTCGAGCTCGATGCGCTTGCCGCGGAAATCAGTGACCGCCACCCCTTCGGCGGCCGCAGGGCCGCCCGGGAGGAGGAGGGAGAGCGGTAGAAGAAGCAGGAGGAGGAGGAGAAACAAACGCCCCGCGGCGGCCGCTCCCGGTCGGGAGGGCGCCGCGGGGCCGCAAACCTCGGCGGACATGAACCTAGAAGCTGACCATCAGGCCGCCGTTGGTCGAGAAGCCGGGATCCTGAAATCCCCACGGCATCTCGAAGGTCTGGTTGGTGAGGTTGTACGGCTCGAGAAAGAGGGTCAGATCGTACCCGTCCCGGGTGCTGACGCCGTACTGGATCCGGGCGTTCACCAGGTTGTACCCGGGGAGGGGGTCGTCATCGTCCTTGTTTGGATCATCCTTCTTGATATCCGAGTAGATGCCGCTGTAGGACTGGGCCGTGATCGTCGCCCGCAGGCCCTTGGCCAGGGTCAGGTGGACGCCGAGGCCGATAACCCTCTCGGGAACGAAGTTGATCTTGGCGCCGATCAGATCCTCGTTCTCGTGCTCTTTCACCTCGGCGTTGGTGTAGGTGTAGTTGGCGAACCACTCCACCATCTCGCTAAGGCGGTGGGTGACCTCCAACTCGGCGCCGTTCGTGGCGGTGTTGCCGGCGTTGATGTCCTGCGACTGGGGGGCGCCTTCTACCTCTATCTGCACGATCTGGTCGTCGATGACGATGTTGAAGCCCCGCAGGCCTACCTGCAGGTCCTCCATGGGCCGGTAGTTCACCCCCAGGTCGATGCTGGTGCCCGACTCCGGCAGGATGTCCGGGTTGGGCAGGTGGCCGCTGTCCGTGCTACCCACGGGGACGGTGCCGCCCACCGACTTCTGGGAAGGAGCCTTGAAGCTGGTGCCAAAATTGGTGTACACGGCCAGCTCGTCGCTGTGGTTGTAGCGCGCCCCGGCGCTGGAGAGGAGCTTGTTCCAGGAGTTGCTCTCTTCTCCCGGAGGAGCGCCACTCAACAGCTCGATGTCGTGGGAGATGCTGCTGTAGCGCGCCCCGGCCCGCAGGGTGAGGCTGTTCAGCCGGAACTCCTCCTGGGCGTAGAGGCCCAGGCCGGTGGCGGTGCCCTCGTTGTTGGTGTTCAGCACGCCCGACTCTGACGTGTTCTTGTACGAGGCGAGCTGGTAGTCGGCGCCCACGGTGAGCACGTCCGACTCGCGGGTGATGACGGAGACGGAGAGATCGGCCGGCATCACCGACTGGTCGACGCCGTCCTCGGAGCGCAGGGCGAGGCTTTCGGGGATGACCACCCCAAGAGAATCGCGAGCGAAGTTGTCTTCCTCCCAGCGGCGGACGTAGTCGCGGTAGCCGACCTTGGCGCGGGCGGTGATCCGCTCGGAGACGGGGTGGATGTAGGCGGCGTTCAGGGTGGTGTAGGCGTGGCCGAAGTCCCGGTTCGGGCGGCCGCCGTCGCCCGTGTGCCAGGTGCGGTGGGCGTAGAGGGAGACCCGCTGACCGCTGTCGTTGAGGAAGTAGGTTCCCCGCATGTACATCTTGGTCTTCTCGTAGTTCGGGGAATCGTCCTCGAGCATGTTCAGCCAGGAGTTTCTATTGCCCTCCTCGTCGAAGGTGCCGTAGTAGGTGTAGTCGGAGGCCTCGTGGTGGCCGCCGAAGAACAGGTGCAGGTTGCCGGCGGCGCGCTGGTGAAAGAAGCGGCCGCCCATCGTCTTGTAGGAGCCGCCGTACACCGAGGCGCTGGTGCGGGTGTTCCTCACCCGTTCCCGGAGGATGAAGTTGGCGGTGCCTGCCAGCGGGGACTGGTTGCCGGCGAAGTCCATGGCCAGGTAGGTCGGGTAGAGGACGGAGGCGGAGCCGCGCTGGTCCTCGACCCGCTCGAAGGCCCAGGGGTCGAGGCTCTGGAGATCGACGAAGGCGTCGATGGGCAGGCCGTCGAGCATGTACCCCTTGTAGGTGTGGGCAAGGCCGCCGGAGGAGCCCCAGTTGGCGTCGTTGCGGGACAGGACGTTGGCGAAGTTGCCCGGGCTGTAGGAGAGGATTTCCGCGAGGTTGCCGTTGCCCTGGACCAGGGAGCCGATCTCGTCGGAGGTGATGATGGAGATCTTCTGGGTCACGTTGCCCGGCGTCTGCGGCAGCTTGGAGCCGGTGACGATGACCTCCTCCATTTCGGTGATATCTCCCTCATGGCTGTCGGCGAAGGCCAGGCCAGCGCCGAGGCAGAGGAACAGCGGGATGTGAAGAAGTCGCTTCATTGAGTATTCCTCCCGTGTGTGAAGCGGTGCGAGACACTAGGTGCAGTATATTCCGTGCCCGGCCCGAAGCCCGGCATCCGAGCCAATAATACGAAAGAGGTTCGCTTTCACCTACCGGCCATTTACCGGCCGGATGAGGATGCGAGCCGCAGGGGAGGGAAAGAGGAAATGAGGTTGCTGGCGGTGTTTGCCCACCCGGACGACGAATCGTTCATCTGCGGGGGAACCCTGTCAAAGGCAGCCTCCGAGGGGCGCGACGTCCACCTGGTATGCGCCACCCGCGGGGAGGAGGGAGAGATCGTCCACCCCGGGATCGACCCGGACCGCTACCCCAAGGGGGAGGAACGGGGAAGATTTCGGGCCGCGGAGCTGGAAGGCGCCTGCGCGGTCATGGGGGTCAGCCCCCCGACCTGGCTCGGCCACTTCGACTCCGGGTTCCCCGTCGAGGTCGGGCGCGGCAACCCGCGGGCGCTGATGAACCAGGAAACCGTGGCTCTGGAGCGGCAGCTCCTGCCGATCATCGCGGAACTGCAGCCGCAGGTGATGATCACCTTCGATCCCCACGGACTCTATCCCCACGCCGACCACGTCGCCATTCACCGCGCCGCGGCCGCGGCCTTCTGGTCGGCCGGCAGCGTCGCTCAGCCGGCCCCGGGGCGCCTGTACTACCCGGTCTATCCGCTGGAGTCGCTGCGCGAGACGCAGGAGAAGCATTCAGGTGCCGCGATGGCCGACGTCGACGCGGACCTGTACGGGGTGTCGGGCGACTCGGTCGCGGCCGCCATAGATATCCGCGGCCATGAGGAGCAGAAGCTGGCGGCGATCTGCGCCCATGCCTCGCAGTTCGGCACCGGGGAGCGCGCGCGCGCCGAGGTCGAGAAGAGGCCGCAGATGATGGCTGTGGAGCATTTCGCTCTCGGGGGCCTGAGGGGGAGCTTCCCGCCGATGCCGGTCGACTGCCTGTTTACGGGGCTCGACGACTGAGAGATCCCCGAAAAACAGCCGCTTCCCCGCAGGGAAGCACCACTTGAATCGACCGCTTCGCCCCATCCCCCCGATGCCGGTCGAGTGCTTGTTCTCCGGCCCCCGCGACTGAAGCGAGTTCCGGGAGCAGTCGCTTCGGGTCAGGGGATTTCGGCTGAAAGGACTGCTCCCCCCTTCCCCCGGGAACCCTTGTTGAACCCGGTCCGTCAGCCGTTCCTCCCCTTTCCGGCCGGGTTGTTCCCGAGCGGCCGACACCGCCGACAGAGACAAGCCGGGGACGATCACTCGAAGTCGGACGAGCTCTGGTTGAACTGCGTCGGCCAGCCGTTCCCCGAGGGCACCTTGCCGACCGGGTTGTGTCCGAAGCGGTCGGTGCCGCGGGCGGGATAGGCTTCGAACGTCGGCCACACCCCTGAATCGCATTTCACCCGGGTCGGGGAATAGCGCAGGGTGATGCCGGCGCGCATGCGGGAGGAGGGGTTGCCCGCGGAGCCGTGGATGAGGTCGTCGTCGTGAAGCGAGATCTCTCCTGGCGCGAGATCGATGTCGACGGCGTCCTCAGGGTCGAAGCTTTCGAGGTCGACCTGCTTCCAGAGGACGTACTTGCTCTTCCTCATCTCCTCGGCCGAGCCGGTGGTCCAGTTCAGTCCCGGCAGATCCACATGCTCGAGGTCGCCCCAGCGATGGCTGCCCGGGACGACGCGCATGCAGCCGTTTTCCGCATCGGCGTCGAAGACGGCGAGCCAGACGGTGACGGTTTCCCGCGGTTCGAGGGGCCAGTACCTGGCATCCTGGTGCCAGGGAACCGTCGATTCGTCGTGGGGTCGGGGCCGAGCAGATCCTCCACGTAGTCGAGAACGGCGGGGATGCGGCCAAGCTCGTAGAACCAGCGGTTCGCCTTGTGCCAGTTGTTCACGCGGTAGATGTCGACCGTGTCCGGCACCCTGTCGACCAGCTCCATGAACTCCCGCTGCAGCGTCGCGATGCCCTCCTGGTCGAGCAGGGGCAGGTTCTTCAAGTAACCGGTCTCGTGGAACTGTTCGATCCGGGCCGGGCTCAGGCGCAGGCCCTTGGCCGAGGCGGCGATTTCAGACATGGGAGGTCTCCTGGTCGGGCTGGTGAAAGGGCTTTCGGCAATCGCCGCCGGGCCTGAGAGAGCGGATTCTGATTCTGCGTGCCTTGTAGACCTCACGGAACTCCTCGCCGTCAGCTCCTGGGATTGCGAACGCCAATTTCCGTTCTCGGACGGGTCGACCGCTTCCAGGTCCCTCCGGCCGCGGCCCCGCCTACAGAGGGCTGGTGGTCGCCGCGGCTCCGGCCCGCTCTTCCGCCCACGCCTTGAGCGGGACGTCGTCCCAGTTCGAGGTGATCCAGTACTGGGAGGCGGGGTGGAACTCCGGGGTCTCCCCGAGGGGAGGCGACCCGGTGGCCAGCGCTCCCAGAAGCTGGCGGCGGATCGGGGAGCAGCGCGCGATAAGCCCGGGGTCCTGCTCGATGTAGTCGGTCGGGCGCAGCCAGCGGTAGTGATAGCCTACGTGCATGATCATGCGCGTCCTCGCCGACAGGTTGGGGCCGACGCAGTGCCAGGTCGCGGTGCGCCACAGCACCGCGGTGCCCGGGGGAATCCTCAGCTCGACCGCGGCGTCGAGGTCGACTGCGGACCCGTCCCGCAGCTCCTGCGGCGGCCGCAGGTGGCTGCCGGGCATCACCCAGAGGTTACCCGAGTTCGACTCGCTGAGATCGGACAGGGCGTAGAAGATCTTGACCTCCATGAACGGCAGCCTCCCGTCGAGGGAGGGGGCCTCGAACAGGTAGCTGCCGGCGAGATCCGGGTGCCAGTTGATGTTGCGGTACCCGGCCTGGTGATCCTCCCCGTCGCCGCGGCCGACCCCCCCGGCTTGCATCCGGCCGGGATAGGGGGGCCGGTAGTCGAGGTGGGAGGTGCGGATCTGGATGTTCCAGCCGATGGCGTCGACGACCAGCGGCAAGGCCTTCGGGTGATCGATCAGGTCGAGGAAGGCGTCGTGCTGGGCGAGGGCATTGCGGACGGCGAAGGGTTCCTCGGGACCGAGGCCGGTCGATTCCCTGAGGCGGGCCGCCACCTCGTCGACTGCTTCGAGCAGGCGGCCTACTTCGAGCGGTTCGAGGAAGTCGTCGAGGATGACGTACCCCTTCTCCTCGAAGTCCCGCCGCTGCTCTCCGGTCATGGCGATGGCCATGGCTCAGCTCCCGCCGCGCCGGGGGCTCAGTTCGACCCCGCCCAGCGCACCCCCTGGGTCATCAGCGCCTGCATGGCCGGGCGCTGGAAGGTGCCGGCGGTATGCCCGAGGGCGGTGTAGAAGACCCGCCCCGCCTTGTACGGCTTGACCCAGGCCATCGGGTGCTGCTTGTCGCTCCAATCGGCCGTGGCGAGGATGTGGATGGCGGGGTCCCAGGCCGACATGTAGATCTCGTCCTCGACCTCGAAGTCGGAGATGCCCCGGGTCACCGGGTGGGTGCCGTCCTCGATGTTGACGGTGAAGGTCAGCCCGGGAGGATGCCAGTTGGCGTGCCCGCCCAGGAGATCGACCGCCCGCGCCCCGACCCACCAGCCGGTGCCGTGGACTCCGACCAGGCCCTTGCCGCCGGCGACGAAATCGAAAAGCCCGTCCTCCTGTTCCGGCGTGAGATCTGGCTCCCGCCGGATGTCGCCGTCCGGCCCCTGGAAAGTGCGGGTGAACCCGGTGCCGAAGACGCAGACGTCGAACTCGCGCAGCGCCGCGGAGGCGAGAATGCCCTTGTCGCCGTCGAGTTGCGCTTCGAGGTCCCCGGCCGTATTTAGGAATCCGCAGATCACCTCGGCGCTCTGCCCGAAGCCGTGATTCTCGCCCGACAATACCAGAACCTTCATTCGCAGTCCCTCCGTTGTGGTGGAATTGAAAGCCCGGGGAAGATAGATATGGAGCTCGTGAGATATCCAGACAGCCGCATCGAAGTGCTCGACGACCGCTTCGCCCGCTACAAGCTCGCCAACGCCGCCCTCGAGATGCTGTGGACCGGGGGGCGCTGGCTCGAGGGGCCGGTCTGGTTCGGCGACGGCCGCTACCTGCTGTTCAGCGACATCCCCAACGACCGCATCCTCAAGTGGGAGGAGGAGACCGGGGAGGTGTCCGTCTTCCGCAAGCCCTCCAACAACAGCAACGGCAACACCCGTGACCGCCAGGGCCGCCTCGTCACCTGCGAGCACCGCACCCGCCGGGTCACCCGCACCGGGCACGACGGCACGATCACCGTGCTCATGGACCGCTTCCAGGGGCGGCCGCTGAACGCACCGAACGATATCGTGGTCAAGTCGGACGGATCGATCTGGTTCACCGACCCGGGGTACGGCATCCTGATGGATTACGAGGGCGCCCGGGCCCCCTTCGAGAACGCCGCCAACGTCTACCGCCTCGACCCGGAAACCGGAGAAGCGACAGTGGCGGCAGGGGACTTCCGGCGCCCGAACGGCATCTGCTTCAGCCCGGACGAGTCGCTGCTCTACGTCGTCGACACCGGGCGCTCCGACGGTCCGGAGCACCCGACCCACATCCGCGTCTTCGACGTCGAGGGGGAGCGCCTCGCCAACGGCCGCGTCTTCGCCGACATGGAGCCGGGCGCCTCGGACGGCATCCGCACGGACCTGGACGGCAACCTGTGGTCGGGGGCCTGCTGGGGGGGAGAGGGGTTCGACGGCGTCCACTGCTTCGCCCCGGACGGCGCCCTGATCGGCAAGATCCACCTGCCGGCTCCCTGCTCCAATCTCTGCTTCGGCGGCCGCAGGAAGAACCGGCTGTTCATGACCTGCTCGCAGTCGCTGTTCTCCGTCTATCTCGAGACGAACGGGGCGCAGACCCCGTAGCTGTCCGCGGAGGAAATCCCGGCCTCGGCTTACTTCGGGAAGCCTCCGGTGTTCCGGGCCGGCGCACCGGCAGTGGCGGGGGATAGCCTCCCCTTCACCCGGCGGCGGAATCCCGGGCGATCATCCCGCTGCGGCCACCTGCCCGTTCCCGGGCCGGCGGCAGGGGCGGCGGATACCAAGCCCTTCCTTCGAGGCGGGATCCCGGCAAATCGCGCGCTGGCCACCGGAGGGTTGTCCACTCCGGGCAGCAATACCTCCGGTAATCGCATGATGGATGCAACCCCCGGCCGCAGCATCTGCCCTGCCCACGAGAGCCAGCGTTTCGCCATACGGTCCCTGCCGGCCTCAGGGACAGCGGCTCACTCGATCCAGAAGGAGAACAGGCTCGCCCGGTGCAGGTAGAACCGAAGCTGCACCGGCCTGTCGAACAGGAATCCGTGCCCATTCTTCCAGGCTACCCGGGCGCGGGTCGAGTCGCCGGTGAAGGGGGGCGGGCGCTCGGACGGCACCCAGAAACCGGGAATCGGCCGGCCCGACTCGGCGTCGAGGATCTCGGTGTAGATCTCCCCCCAGCGGGCATCGGCGTTGATGAAGACCTCCTCCCCATTCAGCTCGAACGGCCGCGTCGTGACGACGCCGTTGTCGCTGCCCTCGAGCGACACGAAGCCGTCGGGCCGCAGCCTGGCCAGCGACAGGGCCCCGCTGTCGTCGAAGTGGTGGGGATCGACCCCCATGCGATGCAGCTCGTCCAGCTTGCCGCGGCGCTCGTAGTTCTGCATGGACGTACCCCACCTGAGGCCGTTGTAGTAGCACCAGATCTCGCCGTCGTCGCGGACGACCGGCTGTCCGGCCATCAACAGCTGCCCGGTATCGTAGGTCTCCCCGTCGTAGGGTTCGACCCCGAGGAAGACGGCGCGGTCGGCGACTCGCTCCCAGTGATAGAGGTCGCGGGAGACGCTGAGCTCCACCTGGTTGATGCGGTCGAAGTTGGTTGCCGGCGGGGGATTGGCGCCGAAGGGATTGAACAGCACAGGGAAGCCGACGTAGAGCCCCTGGTAGGGGAAGACGGCCATGTTGTAGACCTCGGCGATGTAGTCTTCGCCGTCGACCGCGGCCGGGGTCACGTAGGCCGGGTCCTCGATGATTTTGCGCACCCGCTGCCGGCAGTTCTCGTGGTCGATCTCGTCGGAGTGGAAGATCAGCCTCGGCTCGCTGAACTCCTCGAAGTCGGGGCCGCTCGTCGAAAGGAATACCGAGCGCCCCCATTCGGTTCCCTGCTTGACCATCGCCAGGTACTGGCTGCTGTAAGGATCCCAGGTAAACTGCGACTCGTCGCTGCTGGGGATCGCCGGGGCGCCGGTCGGCGTCCATTGGAAGCCGTCCGGCGACAGCGCCGGCAGCCGGCCCCAGGTCGCCAGCAGACCCTTGTAGCGCCGCTGCAGGTCGGGATCGGCATCGTCCCGCACGAGGTGGTAGGCCCGCTCGCTGCCGTCGCTGGCCGGGTCCGCGGCGAGGTTGTTCTGCCGCGACCCCTCCCACTCGTAGAGGCCGAGGTGGGGAAGGTCCCAGTGTTCCCCGTCCGCGGAGGTCGCGTAGCGGAGGCCGCCGGAGTACCACCACTCCCACACCTGCTTGCCGGGGTTCCACTGCGGGGAGTTGCGGCTCTGCACCCCGCCGGTTATCAGCGGGCCGCACTTCTTCGGCTGGTGCAGGCGCCGGGTTATGCGCTCGCTCGAGTGAATGGCGCCGTCGTCGAGAAAGAGCTGGTGGAACCGCTTCGGCTGGAGCATGGAATTCTCCTTAGTGAAGGGTGGCGGCCGTCCGGTTTACGCGTCTGCCTTTGCATGGGCCTCGAGGCGGGCGGCGATGCCGGCGGCCAACCCTCCCGGTTTCACGCCGACGACCGACAGGTCGCCGCGGCCCGCGGCAGCGGTGAGGCGGGAGAGATCCGCTACCCGGAAGAGCCGCGTTCCCGTCCGCCGCCGCCGCCCGAGCTCTCTCCAGGTACCTTTTGCCAGCTCCGCGGAAGCGAACAGGTAGGCGAGCTCGCGGATGCGCCGCACCGCGGACAGGCCCATCACCGTGTCCCCGGACTGGCAGCCGATGCCGATCAGGCTGGAAATCGACGCCGCGGCAGCTTCGTCGAGCAACTCGGCCTCGACGGAGGGGGAGGGCCGTTCTTTGGCCCGCTGATTTCGTTTTGACGACCCCATGGCCCGAACCTATTATCGCCGAAAGCCAGCCGCCAGGGTGCCACCGGAGGGTTCGAGCATTCCCTCTGGCGGGGAGGCGGCTTCGAATCGGGACTAACAGCCCGTGGAAAAAGTCCATCTGGGCTGCGGGCGGCCCTGACGGTCGCGAACCCTTGGGGTTCGTGTTGGGAACGGCTTTGCCGTTCCCTGAAACGCTCGAAAGAGCGTCCGAATACGGCGTTGCGCTCCCTCCCCGAATCCCCTCGATTCGACTCGGTCGCGCGCCTTGTCTTCGACCGTCATGACTCGGCCTCGCCTACAGAGCAACTTTATCAACGGGCTGCTAACTCGCTCGGCCGATGGCAGGGTTTTCGAGCCGAGTCGCGGGAGGAAACGCGGCGCGCGAGCCCAATGCTGCAACGCGGGGCGCAGGGACCGGCCGCACCCCGAATGGGCTGCCCGGAAGCTCCTCAGGTCGCGGCAGGTAATGGGTCCCCTTGGGTGCCGATCCCGCAGCCGGCAAACCTCCGACAAACCCTTCTATTCTGCCTGTCACAACGGGTCCGGACTATTTCGCGAAAGGGACCTCCATGTCCGTCGATAGATCCAGCCGTCCCAGCCTGTCCAGTCTCCGCAGGGAGGCGAAATCCCTTCTCGACCGGGCCCGGCGCAAACCGCATGAAGCGCTCGAGCTCATCCGCGAGCACCATCCGGACCCGGGAGAGTTCAGCACCTGTCGCGACGCCCTGTTGGTGGTTGCCCGGAAATACGGGCATCCTGGCTGGTGGGAGTTGCAGCGGGCCTTCGAGGAGGAGGCCGGGGTTTCGGGAACTCTTGAGGATCTGGCCGATCTGTTCGCCGAGCTCGCCTGCCTGTCGTATCGCGGCGACGACCACGTCAGCCGCCGCGAGCGCGCCGCCCGCATGCTGGGCGAAACTCCCGGGATCTCCTGGGTGCACCCCTGGGCCGCCGCGGCCGCTTCCGATGTCGAAGCCCTGCGGCATCTGACCCGGGATGCGGACAGCGCAGTCGCCCCCGGAGGGCCGCGCGACTGGCCGCCGCTCCTCTACCTCTGTTTCAGCCGGGTGCCGGAGGATACGCCACGGCGCGACGCCGTGGCCGCGGCTGAGCTGCTGCTCGCCGCCGGCGCCCCGGGCGACACCTGCGTGGGACCGGAGGAGCGGGGCGGCTGGAGCTGGTCTGCCCTGACCGGGGTCATGGGGGAGGGGGAGCATGGCCTCCTGCAGCAGCCGCCCCACCCGCGGGCCCGCGAGCTGGCGGCGATCCTGCTCGACGCCGGGGCCGACCCGAACGACGCGCAGGGGCTCTACAACACGATGTTCACCCCGGACAACCAGTGGCTGGAGCTGTTCCTGTCGCGCGGGCTTGAGGCAGCCGCAGTGGTCTATCCCTCCCACGACCCGCCGCTGAGGACCCTCGACTACCAGTTGTCCCAGGCGGTCAAGAGGGGATTCCCCGAAAGGGTGTCCCTGCTGCTGGAGCACGGCGCCGACGTGACGGCCCCCGATCTCTACAAGGGCCGCTCGAACTACGAGAACGCCGTTCTCGGGGGCTTTCCGGAGATTGCGGAAATGCTGGCTCGACACGGCGCCGAAGTCGTGGAGCTGTCCCTGGAAGACCGCTTCACCGCGGCAGTGATGAGCGGCGACGAGGGCAGGGCGAATCAGCTGCTCGCGGAAGCACCCGGCCTGATAGAGAACCCCGAGCTGCTCCAGGAAGCGGTGACCAATGCCGCGGCGACCCGCCTGCTCCTCGATCTCGGGGCCGACCCCGACGCGCCGAACGAGAGGGGCCGCGTCTCCCTGCACTGGGCCGCCTGGGAGAACAGCGGCGAGGTCGTCCGCCTGCTGCTGGCTCGCGGGGCGAACTGCGAGATCCGGGAGAGGGACCACGACGCCACCCCGGTAGGCTTCGCCAATCACGCCGGCCACTTCGAGCTTCGCGACCTGCTGCTCGATCACAGCAGGGACGTGTTCGACCTGACGGCTTGGGGCAGGGTTGAGCAGCTCGCCGCGGTCCTGGAATCCGATCCGGCCCTGGCGAAGGCCCGCCTCGCGGCAGGCCACACCCCCGTTCACGGCGTCACCGCAAGCCCGGAAGGGGAACAGGTGCTCGACCTGCTGCTCGCCCACGGCGCCGATATCGCCGCCGCTGCCGACGACGGCACGACCCCGCTCTCCGCGGCGCTGGGGCGCGGCGACGAGGAGCTCGCGGCCCTTCTGAGGGCGCGCGGCGCCAGCGAAGTCGGGGGTGGATAGGGTTCCCAGGCGCCCCGATTCGCAAGACCAACCAAAAATCCCCTGCATGGTGCGGGCGCAGGAAGTCCATTCGAAGTCCTGGGGTGCAGACAATGGCTGCGCGGCCACTTCGGTGACGATTGCTCCACTGAGGCACCCCGGATATCAAGCGCGGTGGCCGCGGCATCGGAATCGTCCCATCTGCTCGAAGCCCATTGAGAACTCCTGCCATGCGGGCATGTCAGTACTGCCACCTCGATGTCGCTTGCTCCTCTGAGGCACCCGGAGAATCGACCGCGGTGGCCGCGGCGCGGATCGTCCCATCTCCTCGAAGTCCATTGCAAAGTCCTCCGCGTGCGGACATGGCAGTATTTCCACCTCGATGCCGCCTGCTCCACTGACCACCCGGAGATCGAGTGCAGCAGGCCGGGGGCATCCGCCGCTTGTTCCGGGCCACCTGTTTGCCTATTTACTTTTCGGTAATGCCTCGCCTCGGTAATGCCTCGCCGCGGCGGGGCCGAGACTCGGGAGACACGCGGAGAATACCGATGGCCAAACGCGACCTGAACTTCGATCCCGAAGAGAGGATCGACTTCATGAACATCGACGAGACCGACTACGGCGCCATGACCCTGGGGGAGAAGATGCGCCACCTCGAGGTCGAGGGGTACGTCGTCCTTCCCGGCGTGCTCGACGCCGATCACATGGGCCGCATCAAGCAGGAGATGGCGGACGCGCCGATGGGGACGAAAGATTACAGCGACTGCCAGACCTACCACCGCGAGCCGCAGTGGTACAGCCCGGCGTTGGCGGAAGTGATCGCCAACCCGCCGGTGGTCGAGTTCCTCGAGGCGCTGTGCGGCGAGGAGATCGTCTTCACCCGCGGGCTGTTCACGCGCACCCTGTCCGGGTCCCCACCGATCTCCCTGCACACCGACGGGCAGCCGTTCGGCTCCTCGATCTTCGGGTACGAGGGCAGCTCCCCGAAGCTGCTGCGGGTGCTCTACTACCTCGACGACCTCACCCCCGAGCGGGCCCCCCTGCGCGTACTGCCGCGCTCGCACCTCTCCTTTCACGTCGACGCCAACCCGTACGTGCGCTACAAGTCGCACCCGGGAGAGGTGACCATCTGCGCAAAGGCGGGGACCGCCGCGGTATTTCCGGTCAACATCTTTCACGGCACCCACCCCAACCGGTCGGATTCGCTGCGCACCCTGGTGCAGCTGGGCTACCGTCCCGCCTGGGCCGGCCCCATCCAGCCGATGGAGGATTGGGACCCCGAGCTGGTCGCCGCGGCCCCGGCCGTGGCCCGGCGCTTCCTGCAGAGCCTCAACACCTCGGGGGTCGACTGGGAGCAGCCCCACAAGCCGGTGGGGATGAGGTCGGACGCACCGGCGATCGCCCCGGAACGCTGGGAACAGTGAGCCGTCCGGACCTGGCCTCTCTCACCCCGAAGACGCGGCGCATGGTCGGCCGCGCCGAGCTCGACCTGATCCGGCCGGGGTGCACTTTCGTCAACGTGTCGCGCGGGCCGATCGTCGATCCGCAGGCCCTCATTGAACGGCTGAAGAGAGGGGACATCACCGCTGGGCTCGACGTCTTCGATCCGGAGCCGATCTCCCCCGACTGCGAGATCCTCGAGCTGCCGAACGTGTTCCTGAGTCCGCATATCGGCTGGTACGGTCCCGCGGTGAGGCAGCAGTATTTCACCCTGATGGTCGACGAGCTCAAGCGCTTCTCGGAGGCCACGAGACCTGGTTCGACCTGGCGCCGCGCTCCCGGGACAACCGCCGGGGCGCCTGACGGAGGTGGGGAAGTCAGCAGTCAATTCGTTTCCGGCGTTCCCCCACGTTTTTTACCCATGCTGCAGGATACGGTGGCCGGCAGGAAAGGAAACTCTTGGCAATTGTCAGGCAGGTAAGATGTTATAGCTGGCGAATGGGATTTGCTGAACTCGGATCAGGTCGGATGAATCGGCTCTCATGAATTGACAGCTACCAGACGAGAGTTTATTCCAAATTGAAATGGATCATGGCACGCAAATGCAATGTACCAATGGGACGAAGACAAACGGCGAGGCAATTTGACGAAACATGGCGTGGACTTTGTCGACATGGAGGCATTTGAGTGGGAAAACGCTGTAGTTGATATGGATGGAGATCACGCCGAATCCCGCTGGATCGCCACGGGTTTTATCGGCGCAAATCTTCACGTTGTTGTCTTCGCAGACCAGAGCAGGGACACCCGAATTATCAGCCTGCGCAAGGCCACCAGAAGCGAGGCCCGCGAATATGCCAAAAGACAAAAATAGAATGGTTCTCCCAACAAAAGAGGAGGACATCGAAATCCGTGCTGCCATCGCCGCCGATCCGGACACACGGGAACTTACCGGCGAAGAAATTGCGCGTATGCGCCCGGCAAGTGAGGTAGTCCCCCATATTGTCGAGCGTTATCGACGTATCCGTGGCAAACAGAAAATCCCGAAGGGGCCAAAGTTCAAACCCGGTGATCAAGTACAATTCATTGCAGACACCGGCATAATTGGGGTGGTCCTGGAAATCGGACCGAATCATGGTGGCTTGATTCAGTTTTACAGGGTGAGTTGGAACGATGGAAATAAGTCCCTGGTTGCCGAACATGATCTGCAATCGTACTTCGAAGACAGAGCTCCACATGAAGTCCTGGCGTCTGGAGAACTCGGAGGTTACAGGGAATTCCAGCGTGCGATAACCTATGAGAGACTCAACCGGGACAGACCACTCACAAACAACATCCACGCAATCAATGCGTCTAGAACACGCTTCTATCCGTACCAGTTCAAGCCGCTCTTGAAATTCCTGGCTTCAGCGAATCACAGACTTCTGATTGCCGATGAAGTGGGTCTCGGGAAGACGATTGAGGCGGGGCTGATTCTGACCGAATTGCGGGCACGAGAGTCTCTGCAGAGAGTGCTGGTCGTTTGCCCCTCCAATCTCAGAGAGAAGTGGTTAACCGAGATGCTTACCCGCTTTGGGGAACGATTTGAGATACTAGACGCCGAAAGATTTGGGGCGTTTTTGCGTATGTACCAAGAGGCTCCCGACCGGTCGGAGCTCTCAGGAATCATTTCCATCGAAAGCCTTCGTACTCGCAAGATCATCGAAGTGCTGGAAGCCCAAGCGCCGACTTTCGACTTGGTAATTGTTGACGAAGCACATCACATGCGAAACTTCGGAACCCGGAACCGGAGAGCAGGCGAACTTCTTGGAAGTGGATCCAGCGCCATGATAATGTTGACCGCAACCCCAGTTCACTTGGGAAACGAAAACCTTTTCAGCCTTCTCAATATCCTTGATGAGGAAAGCTTCCCCGAACTTCGAACGTCACAGGCGCGATTTGAGCAGAATGCGCCAATCGTTCAGGCTCAGGCATGTATTGCAGGTGTTCCACCGAACGTGAAACAAGCCACAGAGTTTTTGCATAGGGCCGCCAAGAGCACAGAGATTGCCCAGAATCCCGCCATGATGGAGGCGATGCTTAAGCTGAAGAAGCTTGAGAAACTGGAACCGAGGGAAAATGATAGCAGACGCCTGCAACTTGGACTTCAGGGGGATCTTGCAGACCTCAACCTGATCGGTCATATCTTCTCGAGGACACGGAAGAGAGAAGTCCACGAGCACGTTGTCGAACGCCATGCCTTTGTCTTGCAAGTCCAGCTCAGCGAACAGGAGCGGGTATTTTACGACACGGTGACCGAGTTTGTCCGAGAGAATAGCATCAAGAGAACGGGCGATCCGGTCGTTCAGAGCTGGATCCTTCAGACTCCCCAGAGACGCATGGCTTCCTGTATTCCGGCTATGGTTGAGCACTATCGTGAATGCAGTGACCTTAGCATCGAAGACCTTTCAGAGGATGAGACGGTTACGTCGAGTAATGGGGACGGAGAATCCCCGCCTGTCTTTGGATCAGTTACCCATCGGCTTCGAGATGTATTGCGGGAGTGGAGGGACGATGGGATCGACACAAAATACGCCCATCTCTCGCAAGCCCTTCGTGGCATCCAGGAGGAGGAGAATGGGTGCAAGTGCCTGATTTTCGCTTTCTACAAGGGAACGCTGAACTATCTGAGTAAAAAACTTTCCGCGGATGGATTCCCCAATCTCGTCCTAAGCGGTGACGTCCACGTGAAGGAACGCACAGGGGTTATCGACAGTTTCCGGGACGATCGAGAGATCCCCATCCTTCTCTCCTCCCGCATCGGCGGTGAAGGTCTCGACTTTCAGTTCTGCAACACAATGTTCAACTACGACCTCCCCTGGAATCCTATGGAGGTTGAACAGCGAATCGGCCGGCTGGATCGTATTGGGCAGGAATCCGAGGTTATTCGGATCTACAACTTCTCCGTGGAAGGGACGATCGAGAAGAAGATCCTGGACCGGCTGTACAACCGCATAGGGATTTTCGAGCGTTCCATCGGGGATTTAGAGGATATTCTAGGGGACATCGTACACAATCTCGAAAGGGAGCTCCTGAGCACGAGTCTGACCCCGGAGGAGATCGAACAACGTGTAGACCACGCTGTCCTTGTTCTCGAAGAGCGGCTGCAAGAGCTGCAGAGGCTAGAGGAGAAAGCCGCCCAGCTGGTGGGCGTCGACGAGTACTTTGAAGCAGAAGTGGCACGGATTCGTGATCGGCGTCGTTATGTGACCTCCGTTCAACTTGAGAGATTTGTCTGTGACTTTCTCCGTTCACACTGCCCTCGGACTAGATTCCTGACCGGTTCCGAAGGTGATGGTGTTATCCATGTCTGCGATCAGCTCAGACAGTTCCTTGTCCGCGAGAACGTCAGCGTCAGGGATACACAGCTCCTGGCTAGGTCCGAAAGAACTGGCATCTCAGTGACCTTCGATTCTGACCTTGCCTTCCGCAAGCCGAGGATCGAATTCATCAACGTCGTACACCCCCTCGTGCGGGCCATTGCGCGCCATTACGAAGAAGCCCGGATCGCCCCAGCCACGCGCGTGAGTCTACGGGAAGTGGGTCTGCTCGATCCAGGTACTTACTATTTTTTCATTTTCAAGCTGAGAATTGAGGCGCTCCGGCAGAGCAGCGTTCTTGAGATAGTTGTGCTGAACGAAGACTTGAAGGAAGCATGTTCTGCGGAAAATTCCGAGGCAATTCTTGGGGAGATAGTCGAAAACGGCCAGGAGCCCAAAGGAGGGCACATGCCAGTGGATGAGGATCGCGCAATGCATGCCTTCAATGAAGCCGAGCAACTGCTCCTGGGGAGAATCAAAGGGCTTAGATTGGAAGCAGAGCGAACGAATGACGCGTTTATCGATCGACGTCTTGCCAGCGTACGGGCCTTTGCGGGCAGGAAGTTGGCAGGACAGCAGGCACTCCTAAAAAAAGGAGAGGTATTGGGGCGAGAGGAGCGGTATCTCAGGATGCTTCGCGGAAGCATCGATAACATCGAGCGCAAGCTTGGTGCGGACGCCGATTCACTGGAGCAGCAACGCCGGGTAGGAGTCACCTATGATGAAATTGCTGCGGGCATTTTGGAAGTCCATAGCCGGTAACGTCCGGCGCGAGAGACAAGGGAAAGGCAAGGGTCGGAAGGAACCTGCCCAGGAAAACGAAGAACGTTCATGTCTCCGGAACCAAGGGGGTTCCACGTCACCTTCAGGCATCGGCCAGGACTCCCCATCGGCAGGGAGCCCTGGGGCGAAGAGGTCGCAATCTCCGCAAGCGAGGGCAAGAAAGGAAGTGCCCAGACGAGCCGCGATCATCCAGGTCGGGATCGATTTCGGCACGAGCACCACGAAGATCGCCTACCGGCAAGTGAGTCCTCGAGGGGAAGTAAAGCCTTTGATCTTCGATCATTGTCTTCCAGGGGTTCCCGCATTTGGTCTGCCAACCTTGGCGATGGTCGACGGCGATGGCAGAATGCTGGTTGGAGAGGAAGCAGCCAGCCAGATGAGGGACCGGTCATGGGATGAGGCCCTGCGAGCCTTCAAGGTGCTTGTTGCATCGCGTGATTCGGGCCTTGAAACCGGGGAATTGAGTGATGGATTCGAACGCTATGCCCGGATGCATCCCATCAATGGGGGAGTCCTGACGCCAGGGACAGTTTCCTTCGTTTATCTCGCATATGCGATGCGAGAAGCTCGGCGACGCATCAGCGAGCTGCCAGAATATGTGAACAGCAGGCTGGAGTTCCTGTACAACGTCTGTCTTCCCATGCAGCACGTAGAATCCAATCCTGTGCTGAACGCCTTCAGACAGATCCTGGCAAAGGCCGAGGCAGTAGAAAGGGACTGGCCATACGGGTCAAGAACGGAGTGGTTGGCTGGAAATTACAGTTCCTATGAAGCACCCCCCTTGGAGGAAGCACCCTCCTTGGAGCCTGAACCTGAAAGAGTCTTTGTGATACCCGAGTCCGTGGCGGAAGCCGCCTCCTATGTTTCGTCGCTTCGACGTAGGCCCGGACTTCATGCCCTCATCGATATCGGTGCGGGCACGACCGATGTTTCCTTCTTTAATCTTGCTGATGAACCAACCGGAGAGCACTGTTACTGGTATTCGTCCGGAAATCTGCCGATCGGTGGGCTGGCCATCGAGCGGCTTGTTGGAATGAATGGAGCAGGCGGCCTTACGGCCGGGCAGATCAGTGGGGCGTCTTAAGTAATTGTTATAGCGCAATTCAGGTGCGTATGTGTATATTTTACAGTAAGTTGCTTTCTTTTTCCGCATCCCCTGCGGCGCGCTCCCCTGATTTCAGAAAGAAGGGGAGCGATGAGTGCGATTCTCTCTCTGGAAGTTTTTCAGGAGCGGCAGAGTCAGGACCGCTTTCGAAGCCGGGCGCATGAAGCCTTGGACCAATGGCTGGATCGGGTGGAGACGCAAATGAGCGAGCGCGGATCTTGTGCGCCGACGTTGATGGAGATCACCGCGGCGATGTCTCAAGAGCGCTCCGGGCTCACCGCGGCCTTGGTGGAAGCCTTCGTCGAACGCCGCCACGGCCATTTCCTGGCCCAGGAAGAGGCGGCCTGCCCCAAGTGCAAAGGCCTGCTGCGAGCGCGCCCGTCTCGCTCGCGCACGGTGGAGACGCTGCTCGGGCCGGTGACCTTGGAGCGTCCCTATTTCTACTGCGTTGGCTGTCACCACGGGTTCTATCCGCTGGACGAGGCCCTGGGCCTGTCGGCGCAGCGCAAGCAGTGGGACGTGCAGCAGGCCGGGGTCAAGCTGGGGCTGGAGATGCCCCACCGGCGCGCCGCCGAACTGTTGGACGAGCTCACCGACGCGTCGATGAGCGATTGTGTGATTCACGAGGTGCTGCAACAGACCGGGTCGTTGGACGTGCTGCAGGTGTGTCCGGACGCGGCCGATATCCAGGATCGCATTGCGCAAGCCGCCGCCGGTCGCAAGTGGCGGCCGATCGTGGTGTTGGCCATCGACGCGGCCGACGTGCCCAGTCGTCCCCAGACCGCCAAAGGCACCCGTCCCGGACGCAAGAAGAGCCGGGCTCGGCGAAGGCGTTGGCAGGGGGAATACCACGAAGCCAAGGGCTTTCGCTTCTACCTGATAGACGATGAGCGCATCGAGCAGCTGATCTCCTGGCACCAGATGGGCAACGAACAGGCCTTCGGCGCGGCCTTGCGCCAGGTCAAGGAGGCGGGGCTGATCCCGGAGGATCAGGTGCGCTTGTGTGCCATCGGAGATGGCGCTCCGTGGATCTGGAAGTGGGTGGAAGAGCTGTTCCCGAGCGCCCGTCAGATCCTCGACTACTACCATTGCAGCAGCTACCTGCACGCGGTGGCCGAGGCCCAATACGGCGCCGATGCGGCGCGTGCTGCCCATTGGCTGGAAGCGACCCTGGCGCGCCTGTTCTGCGGCGAGGGCAGCGGCGTGGTCTGGGGTCTGCAGCGCATGCAGCCGCTCTCGGAAGAGGCCGGAGAGGCCATCGGCACGGCCTTGACCTACCTGCAAAAGCGACTGCACCAGGTCGATTTCGGCAGCCATCGCAAGGGCGGATACCCGATCGGGTCGGGGGCGATCGAATCGGCGCATCGCTTCATCGGCCACGTTCGTCTGAAACGGTCGGGCGCTTGGTGGTATAAGGAAAACAGCAACGCCATTCTGGCCCTGCGCTGCGCCTTGTACAATGGAACGCTTGACCGGGTCTTTCAGCAGTACCGAGAAAACCTAAAAACAACCACCGAAACCGTAACAATCAGCTAAGACACCCGATCAGTGAGAAGATCAACGGGCTGCGGCGGGGGACGCAGCTGGACTTGGTAGATGGTGTAAAGAAGATTCTGTCAATGATTCACAAGGAAGCTCGACCCGTCTGGACGGAGGCATACAAACATCTGCATAAGGAAGGTCCTTGGCATCGAGTGGAGGTATTTCTCACTGGTGGTGGAGCCGAGGTTGTTGGGGCACAGGAGGCCTTCGCGAGACCTTGGTGGAGACAGCTTACTCAGCAGTACGTACGCTACCCGGTGGCAGCATTACCGGAACCCGATGACTACGACTCCCTCGATGGTAGAGGGCCATTCTCCCGAATGGCTGTTGCATATGGCCTTACCTACCTCGAACCCGAACTGGGAGACTACACCCTTCCAGCCGACTGTCCGGATCAGACACCCCCTCCTTTGCCGATTCGCCCTCCTGATCCATCCGCCCGCTGGGTATAGTCAGTGAGAAATTTTGAAACGCTCCGTTGCAGCTGAAAGAATACAACACCGGCCACATCCCGTACCGGTACGACCACTACACCTGGCCGGAGCTGCGCGACCTCGTGCCGCGGCAGCCGGCGGTGCTGCTGCCGGTCGGCTCGACCGAGGACCACGGGCATCACCTGCCGCTCGACGTCGACACCTTCGTCGTCAGCGAGGTCTGCGAGGCCGCGGCCAAACGCATCCCCGACGAAGTGCTGCTGCTGCCGGCCCTGCCCTACGGCTTCGAGGACCACCACATGGATTTCCCCGGCACCATCACCGTCAAGGACGAGCACCTGCTGCATTTCGTCCTCGACATCACCCGCAGCGTCGCCCACCACGGCTTCCGCAAGATCCTGATCGTCAACGGCCACGGCTCCAACAGCCCGATCCTCGAGCTGGCGGCGCGGCGCACCGTGATCGAGACCGAAGCGCACTGCGGGCTGCTGATGGGGGGCTCGGCCGAAGTCGAGAAGGTGCAGGAGTCCGAGGTGCTGTCGCACGCCGACGAGATCGAAACCTCGGTGTACCTGCATCTCAACGAAGAGGCGGTGCAGATGGACAAGGCCGCCCGCGACGAGAAGATGCCGGTAGGGCGCTACTACTGGCGCGGGTCGCTGAAGGGGAAGGGGGCCTCGCCGCTCAAGATGATGGACCACTGGTCGCGGGTCTCGGATACCGGGGTGATCGGAGACGCGACTCTGGCAACGAGGGAAAAGGGGGAGCGCGTGTTTGAGGAGGCCGCGGCGCAGCTGTCGGAAATCATCCGGGAGTTCCGCCGCCTCCCGATCGCCGACCGCGTCGACCACCACTGAGACAGATGCCGGATACCTCACATTGGGCGCCGGTGGAAGCCGGCCCCGGAGAGATTCTCCAAGCTCATGAACGCCCGCTGGAGCTGCTGGGGCGCGGGGAGGTCCCGGCCCTGGTGATGCGCCGGGCCTACGATCCGGCCCACTGCGCCGCCCTCGTCGAGCGCTTCTACGAGCGCGGCCTTCTCTACGACCCTCGGGTCGCCGGGGAGCCGGCCTCCCGCGTCGACATCGGCACCAGCCTCGGGCGCCACCGCGGCGACCCCGAGGGGTTCTTCGCGCACGCGCGGCAGACCCGCGACCTGTTCGAGACCCTGTTCGAGGGGTACGGCGACCCGGTCGCCCTCATCTACGACACCCTGTCGGCGCTCGCTCCCGGTAAGCGGGCCATGGTCGCCCGCGAGCCGGACGGCCGCCAGTACGGCCCGGCGATCTTCCGCACCTACTACGAGGGGGTGGGGCACACCCCGCACTTCGACTCGGCCCGCAAAAGGTCGAAGCTGTTCGACCTGCAGGTGTCGCGGTTCGAGAAGCAGTTCGCCGCGGTGCTGTGCTTCCAGAACGCCCTCGAGGACGAGGAGGGCGGCCACGCCTTCCTCTACCGGCGCCAGTGGTCGGAGGAGTTGACCGAAGAGCTGCCCCGGTTCCGGGAGTACGCCGCCGGGAAGGGGATCGAGCGGGTTCGGATCGATCTGCAGCCGGGGGACTTTTACGTCTTCTGCTCGGAAACCATCCACGAGGTGCCGCCGCCGAAAGGGGACCGGCCCCGCATCGTCCTGGCCAGCTTCTTCGCGATGTCCCCGGAGGACGACGAGATCTACGTCTGGTCCTGAGCCTGTCCGGCAACAGCCAGGGCAGGCTTCGGCAATTCCCGGACTCGCCTGCAAGGCCAATGACCCGGGCCATGACACGGGAGATTGTCAGAACTGGACCGCGAGCCGGGGTGCGGCGGGATTGCAAGAGCAAGAAGATTGATGGGAAAGTGATGGAAAGGAACAGCCGATGACGGACACCTGGACCTTCCTGCACGCCAACGACAGCCACCTCGGCACGCCGCGGTCGTACCGCTTCCGGCCGGCGATCAACCGCCGATGGGAGGCGATCACCCGCCAGATGTCGGCGATCGACGCCGACTTCCTCCTGCACGGCGGCGACCTGACGAGGGACGGCGAGACCCACGAGTTCGAGTACGTCCAGGCACGCGACGACCTCGACCGCCTGCCCTTTCCGACCTGGATCATCCCGGGGAACATGGACGTCGGCAACAAGCACACCGAGCGCAGCGGCCCGCGCTACCGGGACGACCGCGAGCTCAACATGACCTCTGCCCGGGTCGACCTGTTCTCACGCTACTTCGGTCCCGTGAGCTGGAGCTTCATGCACCGCGAGGTCCGCTTCACCGGCCTGTTCGCCGCGGTCGCCGGGACCGGGTTCAGCCACGAGGAGCGGATGTGGCGCCTGCTGGAGAAGCTCCCGGGGCTGCCGCGGGGACGGCACCACGTCGCCGTGATGCACTACTGGCCCTTCATGGAACAGCCGGACGAGCCCGCCTGGGACATCACCTGTAAAGAGGAGTATGACAACTGGTACTTCTCGATCGATCCGCCGCACCGGCGGCGGCTATTGGATCTGCTGGAGGCCGCCGGGGTCGAGATCCTGTTCTGCGGCCACGTCCACACCGGGCGGCCGATGCAGGAGGCCGCGGGGATGCGCCTCTACCGGACCTCGGCCGGGGGGAACACCCCTCAGCTCGAGGAGCGCTGGGAGGAGGCCGAGGTGCGCCAGGGGTTCCACCGCTGCGACGTCGGCGGCGACGGCATCGAGGTCACCTTCGTGCCCGGGGAGGTTCAGTGCGAGGAATTCGACGCCTACGGTCCGATGGGGCACCCGCCTGTCGACGAGCGGGACTACTCGGCGGCGCGGGAAAAGCCGCCCCTGCAGCCGGACCCGCGGCGGGAGGCCGGGTAACCGGCGGGAAGGCGGAGTCCGGGCGGAAAGAAGCGCTCGTCCTTACAGGAGGGTGTGTTGACCCCGAGGGAAATCGCCAGGAAAGGCGACTGCGATTTGGATGTTTCCTGGCCACCACGGTGGAAACCGGCGGCCCAAGGATTGATGGGTAGGGTATCTCGCGGGCGCTAGCCGTTCCAGGAATAGCTCTGCCTAAACGGCCGTGGCATACTCACGCAACTCGTCGAGGGCAAGAGCGTGAGTTCGGAGTTGTCCCGTGAGATAGGCGAGGACTCGCGCCACCGCCTGTTTCTGGCGGTTCTCCCCCTCGATCTCCAGGATTTCGAATCCAATGATATGGCCGTTGTCGTCGAAGTCGATCAGGAAGCCCTCTTCAATCTCGTCCGTTCGGGCGCTCTTGGCATCGCGACCCTGCAGGTAGATGTAGGCAGCTCCGGTTTCTTCGTCGACTGTTACGTCAATGCTCACCGCGCTCCATCCTTCGCTTGAAATTGCGGTCGAGGAAGGTCGTATGGACGGTTTTTCCATCGGCCCTTAACGACGACTCGAATGTACTGATTGGCTTCCTGGATGTAACCCCAGTACTGACGGAAACGGTTTTTCTGGGCAACGGAGGAAACCGGGTTGTCTACCACTCTGCGGCACCACTCGGACTTGATGCTTCTTTGTTTCATAATCATCTCTTCATGTTCGCTGAAAACCAGTTGCATGGTCATCCCAAACAATCAATAGTCACAAAAAAGCTCGGATAAGCTCGCCGATTTATGCTGAACCCCTACACCAGGCAATAATGGCTGGAATGTCGTCTCCTGCAGCCGAACCCGCGCAGGGAAGTCGAGTAGCCGGCCCCCGGGAAGGGTCCAGGCGGGGTCGGGGAAACCGCTTGGTTCAGCCTCCGGCCGCGAGCTTCTCCGCCTCCGCGGCGACGTCGACTCCGACCAATTCGGTCCAGGCGTCGAGGAGCCGGCCGGTAACCTTGCCCGGCCTGCCGTCGGCGATCGCTTGCCTGTCGACGTGGGTGACCGGCAGAATCGACCACGGGGTGCTGGCGAAGAAGGCCTCGTCCGCGGTGTGGATGTCGTACGGCTGCAGGTCTTCCTCCGCCGCGGGGATTCCGGTCTGCGCCGCGAGGTCGAGCACCGTCTGCCTGGAAACCCCGGCGAGGATGGCGCGGTCGTCCGGGGTGCGGAGGACGCCCCCGGAGACGATGAAGACGTTGTACCCCGACCCCTCGGTGAGGTTGCCCGCGGCATCGGTCAGGATCGGCCACGCTCCGGGGTCGAGGTCGTTGGCCTCGATTTCCGCCAGAGCCATGTTCATGCGGCTGAGGTGCTTGATCTTGGGGTCGAGGGCGAGGGGATCGTAGCTGCGCGTTTTGGTGATCACCGCGCGCAGGCCTTCCCGGAAGTAGCGGGCGACCCATTCGTTGGCGACCGGGGCGTACTTGATGTAGAGGTTCGGCGGCCCCGCCATCCACGCCCGCTGTCCGCCGGATCCCCGCGTAACCAGCTGCGTTATGATGAAATCGGCGCCGGGGGCCCGCTCGAGATTGCGCCGGATCCCCTCCTCGGTCAGGGAGAGCATGTCCGCGGGGGTAAGCTCGAGGTCGATGCGCACGTACTTGAGCGACTTGTAGAGCCGCTCGACATGCTCTTCCAGCCGGAACCCCTTGTGCCGCCGAAGGTCCGCTCGACGTCGAGCACCTGGTCACCCAGCAGGGTGCCGCGGTCGTTCGGGTCGGGGAGTATCTGGTTCATCGGCGGCCATTCCCCGTTCTTGTAACCAACCAGCTCAGGCATTGCTCATCATCTCCTTGAAAGCGGAAGCTCTTCCATCGTTCGCGTCCTGAGGTAAAGGGGAAACCCAATGGCGCACAAATACTCCGTAATCCTCTGCACCCTGGCGGCAGGCGGCGGCGACGTCTGGGAGGATCCGCGAGGCGTGCTCGAAACGGTCGCCGGGGCCGGCTTCGACGGCGTCGACCTCGATGCGGAGCCGGACCGCATCCCCGCGGCCCGCTTCGACGAAGTCAGGGATATCGCCGGCTCGCTGGGGCTCGAGGTGCCGGCCTTGATAGGGGCCTGGGCCCTGTGGCACGCCGGCGAGGAGCGGGACCTGGCTTCCGGGGACGGCAGGGTGCGCCAGCACGGCGTCGACTACGCCAGGAAGTGCATCGACCTCGCCGCTACCTTCGAGAAGCCGCCGACCTTCGAGATCGTCGCCTGTCCCGCGGAGAACGACTACCCGCAGACGAAGATCCCGCGCAGCGAGCTGCGGGCCCGTTTCGTCGAGTCGGCGCGCGCTATCGCCGAGCACGGGGCGCAGGCCGGGGTGGCGGTCGCCATCGAGCCGATCAACCGCTTCGAGGGGTACGCCGGCTTTCTCAACAGCCTGGCCGAAGCGGTCGGCATCGCCGACGAGCTGGCGATGGACAACCTCGGGGTGCTCGCCGACTTCTTCCACGTCAACATCGAGGACAGAGCCCTGACCGACGCCCTGCGGCTCGCCGGCCATCGCCTGATGCACGTCCACCTCGCCGACAGCAACCGGCAGCTTCCCGGCACCGGCCACATCGACTTCCTGCAGGTGATCCGCGCCTTGAACGACATCTCCTTTTCGGGGTACCTCTCCCTCGACTGCGTCCCGGCGCTACCGGACTGGCGGACCCAGGTCCGCCAGGCCCTGCCGTTCATGAAGAGGCTCGAGGAGATGGCGGCGATTCAGGAGAGCATCGAAGCCGGTTGACATGCCCCTCCGCAGGCGAGGGTAATGGGCTGCACGCAACCCCTCGCAGTGGGCAGGCGGCGGCGCGCAACGCGGTCTGGGATGGAGCAGACGACCGGGGACGGCCGCTGTCCAGCGGGGTGTACTTCTATCGCCTGAGCACCGGGCAGGACAGGCAGACCCGCCGCCTCGTGTTGCTGCGTTGACGGCATCTCGCCGGGCATGATCGCGTCAATGCCTTGCTGTTCCTTCAGCGATAATTCGGGAGAATCCACATGGGACAAGCCATCGAGCAGTACGAGCGCGACGGGTATTGGATCGCGGACGAACGGATAGCCCCCGACGAGGTGCTGGAAAGGGCCTTGCAGAGGATGGTGGCGGTGCGCGACGGGGTGTTCGATACGGGGCTGCCGCCGACCAAACATCCCGGGTATGATTCGGCCGTGCTATGCAAGATCGACAATCCTCATCGGTCGGATACCGGGCTGCGTGGACTGGCAACTTGCCCGCAGGTGGGCCGCAAGGTGGCCGAGATCACCGGCGCACGGAGAGTGCAGGTGTGGGCGAGCCAGTTGTTGATCAAGCCGCCGGGGTCGGCGGCCGCGGGTCACGTGGGCTGGCATCAAGACCGCCAGTACTGGCACGTGTGGCAGCATGACGAGGGGCTTTTTACGGCCTGGATCGCGCTGAGCGAGGTGAAGGAGGAGTCGGGGCCGATGCTATTCGTGCGCGGATCGCATCGGTGGGGCTTTCTGGATCAGGGGGATTTCTACGACAAGGACCAGGGCAAGCTGCGGGAGGGCATCGCGGTGCCGGCGGGCGCGGCCTGGGAAGAAGTCCCGGCCCTGATGCCCTCGGGAGGGTTCAGCGTCCACCACTGCCTGACCTACCACGGCTCCAACGCCAACGTCTCGGAGGCGCCGCGCTGCAGCCTGGCGGTGCATATGCGCGACGAACGGGCCGTACCGAAAGCCGGCGACCAGAGCTTTTACAGCGCGCATCTGGAGGATCCTCGGATGAGCCCGGTGATCTACGAAGCCTAGCCGCGGAAAGAGCCATGTCGCGCTGAAGGGGCGGTGAGGCGCGCCGTATTTTTCATGAACGGAATTTGGAGGCACTGAATTCCGCCGGTACGAGCAAGAAGCCCCCAGCATGCGGCTTTGGGGGTAAGCCCAGCGATGATGCCGATGGCAAAGGGCCAGGCTGGATGGACTGGGCCGTATATAACGGGCCAAGGTCAAGAACCGGAGGAACACCGCTTCGCCACAACGCGTGCGCCCTTCTACGTGCTGGGTGTCACTTTAATTGTCAGCGGATCTCCGGTAACGGCACACCTGCGTCTTTACAGGTCGATTCCAATCTACGGCGCTTGGAGGGCTCCTTTAAGCTCCAGGCCTGCACAATATCCTCTGCGTTCTCAGAGCCCTGACGAGAATACGTAATAATAGCCGAAACCCCGTGACAGATGTCAGATAGATGGTGTTGGGGGCACTGTAATCTGCCGGCTTCCCGGCAATTTCTACTACAAAATTGCCCTGGAGGACGCTCGGCACGCGTCTCGTGAAGTAGTGCATGAGTACCCAAACCTTGCTTGCCTGCAGTGGTAGCCCCGCTCTCCGGTAACGGCACGCCTGCATCTTTACAGGTCGATTCCAATCTACGGCGCTTGGAGGGCTCCTTTAAGCTCCAGGCCTGCACAATATCCTCTGCGTTCTCAGAGCCCTGACGAGAATACATAATAATTGCCGAAACCCCGTGACAGATGTCAGATAGATGGGGTTGGGGGCACAGTAATCTACCGGCTTCGCGGCAATTTCTACTACAAAATTGCCCACCTGGAGGACGCTCTGCACGCGTCTCGTGAAGTAGGGCATGAGTACCCAAGCCTTGCTTACCCGCAGCGACGGCCGCCTCCAGTTGTTCCTGAGTGAACAAGCCTTGCTTGCCCGCAGCGACGGCCGCCTCCAGTTGTTCCTGAGTGAACAAACCTTGCTTGTCTGCAGTGATAGTCCCGCCTGCTTCTGCCTGCGCATAACCATTCACCCTGCCATGCAAAACGAAATGTGGAGTGACTTGGTGCTCCTGGCCGTCCCGTTCAATATTACAGAATCCCCATCCTTGCCCTGTTTTTCCTGTGAATGATGTGCCCTCAATCATACCACGACACACGTACACAGGGGTCGCGCACATGTCCCTGCTCGATCCGTCATCACACCCTACCACTATACTTCCCTCCGGTATGTTGCCAGATGCGTCAACTTCAATCCACTCCGCGCTGGCAAAGCCTTCCGATCGTGTAAGTATAAGAAGTGCCATCAGGGCTAGTACAAGTGCTTTCAATATTTTCATGATGCCATTCCTCCAACTTTTCTGTGATCCGTTCAACTCCCCTTTGTCCGTTCAGGCAGGTTCAGGATATCCCAATACCGTCGGATATCTCCTCGATTGGCGCATCGTCTTGTAATGCGATTTTAGGCGACACGCTGCCGGGATCTCCCGGACAGCTTATAGGTTGGAGACGCGCAAGTAAAAGAGCGCCCGTTCTCCCGTGCAAAAGAGCGCAATTTTGAGAAAGGATAGCCTCCTTGGGAAGCGCCTGTCAACATCCCCGGGTGCACCCGGGGGTTCAACGATTTGATTGAGTGTTTTTTCTTCTCTTTTTCGTTGTTGGTTCTGCGGAGTCGACGGAATTCACTCGGAACTGCGCGCAGCTCTGGTCCTGGATCCCCCGCTGTCAGCGGTCCCCGGCGACCACCATCGGGCGGTTCAGCTGGGTCTGGCTCTCGTAGATGGAGCCGCTGCGTCCCGGGCGGATGACAGCCGGCGCGGGAACCGCGGGAACGTCGGTGCGCCGCGGCTTGGCGACCGGCTTCCCCCTGATGATGCAGGCGTCGAACGCGGCCATGTCCTCAGGCGGGTTCTTGATGGGCCAGGCATCGGCGGCGCAGTACTGCAGCAGGTAGAGACGGCGCGGCCGGGTCTGGGAGGTGTTGGGTGCCGAGGCGTGCAGCATGGTGCCGTGGTGGATGGTGATCCCGCCCGCCTTCACCTCGACCGGAACCGCGTTTTCCGCGCCGAAGTCGCGATCGGTGACGGCCCCGACGAAGAACTCCTCCTGGTAGTGGTTGTAGATCGGCCCCCGGTGCGATCCGGGGACGACCAGCAGGCAGCCGTTCTCCAGGCTCATGTCGTCGATGGCCACTCCCACGGCCAGGATGTCCTCGTTGGTGCGCGCGCAGAAGGCGTAGTCCTGGTGCCACTCGACCGGGCTGCCGAACCCGGCCGACTTCATGTTGAGCTTGCCGCTGAAGTGACGGATGTCCGGGCCGATCAGCTGCGCGACCTTGTCGAGAATGCGGCTGTCGCGGAAGATGCGGTCGTACGCCGGGTGCAGCTCCTCGGGATGCTTGAGCCGCCGCAGGCGCGGGGACGCGGCGCTGTGCCCGGGCTCGAGGTCGAAGTCCTCGTCGTTCTCCGTAACCTGCCGGGAGCGCTCGACGAATTCCTCGGTTACCCGCCTGAGCTCCTCGATCTCCGTGTCCGGGAAAACCCCTTCCACGCTGATGTAGCCCCGGGCGTGGTAGGCTTCGACCTGTTCCTGTGTCAGCATGGGTGCTCCTTTTTGCTCAAGGTCTGGGGGCGTGACGCGATCGAAACAATACGGCGTTCAGCGGTGGAAAAACAACGAGTGCCATGCGCCGGGGCCGGATCATTCCAGGGGCGGTATCCCCTGACCCGCGGCGGCGCGCCGGTTCCATGAGACCCTGCCGGCGGCGACGTCGTCGAGGCTCAACCTCTCTCCGTCCCGCTCGGCCGAGCAGTTCGCCCCCAGCACCGCGGCGAGGCTGTTGACGCTGGCCGGGTAGGGCGACCGCGTCGCCGTCGGGTCTTCGGCCCTGACCGCGGCGATGAAGGCGCGCGCCTGCAGCGCCTGGCAGTTCCGGCCGCCCCTGGCCGCCTCCTCGTCCTCGAAGACCGCGGTTCCGTTCTCGACCACCCTGTCGCTGCTCCACTCGACGATCGAGTCGTCGCCGACGACTGTCAGGGCGCGGCGGCCGGGGCCGGAGTCGCCGTCGTACAGCACCTCGCCGTCGAGGCGTTGGCGAGCAGGCCGGAAGCGAAGCGGAAGTTGGCGGTGTACACGTGCGGCAGGTTCATCGGCTCGGGACCCTCGCCGGGCCGGCGCCACTGGTAGAAGGCGGAGACGTCGGTGATGTCGCCGAGCAGGTAGCGCAGCAGGTCGACCATGTGGATGGTGTTCTCGACGAAAGAGCCGCCGCACTCCTCGTAGCGGCTCGTCCACCAGCGCAGCGGCTTTCCGGAGTAGAACATCTGGATCGAGGCGTGCCGGGAGGTTCGCTGCCGCAGGAGCTGCCGGGCCGCCTCCGACGAGGGGTGGTAGCGGAACTGGAAGCCGACCTGGCTGACGATGCCGGCGCGCGCGATGACCGCGGCGGTCTCCACCGCCTCGGCGGCGTCGAAGCTGACCGGTTTCTCGACGAACAGGTGAATCCCCCTTTCGGCGGCCTCCCTCACCTCGCCGGTGTGCCGGGTAGGGGCCGGGCAGACGTAGACAGCGTCGAGCTCCTCGCGGTCGAGCATATGCCGGTAGTCTCCGTAGGTCGCCGCGGGGCCGTACTCTGCGGCGCGTTTCTGCAGGGCCTCGGGGTCGATGTCGCAGAACGCCTGCAGAACGACCTCCCCGCTCTCGACCAGCGGCGCGAGCGCCGGAAGGTGGGCCCGCGAGGCGATGTGGCCGATGCCGATGAATCCCACCCTGACAGCTCTCATGCTTTCGGTCTCCTGGCCATGCAAAGGCAACGGGCGGCCGGCAGGCTCGGAGGCGGTGGCCGCCGGGTTTTCCGGCACCGCCACACCGGGGTTGATCGCAGCGAGCCGTGCCGTACAATGCAGCCGCGAGGATAAGCAGTTCGACCTGAGACGGGAAGAAGCGGCATGGAAGCGAAGAAGTACCGCGTCGCCGTGGTCGGCGGCGCCGGCACCTGGGGCCGCTACTACACCCGGGCCTGCGCCGAGCATCCGCAGTGCGAGATCGTCGCCCTCGTCGACAGGGCCCGGGAGAGACGGCAGCGGTTCGCAGAGCATTACGGAATCCCCCGCACCTGCGACTCCATCGAGGAGCTGCTGGCCGACGAGGTACCCGACATCGTCACCGCCAGCATCCCCGTCGCCTGGATACACGACACCGTCGTCGCCTGCGCCGAGGCCGGGGTCAGGGCGGTGTCCTGCGAGAAGCCGATCGATTACCAGCTGTCCCGCGCCGACGAGACCGTGAGGATCTGCCGAGAGCGCGGCACCGCTTTCGGCTGCGGCACCGCCCACTGGGGGGAGCCGTTTCTGCCCGAGACCGTCGCCTGGCTGCGGGAGGGCCACCTCGGAAAGGTGACAGCGGCCGCCATCCCGGGCGGGTTGCCCACCGAGGTCTCCGGCGGCGGCTGCCACACCCTGGCCATGATGCGCTTCGTCACCGGCCTGTCGGTGGAGTGGGTCGAAGGGGCCACCCATCCCCCGGAGCCGACCTTTGTCGCCGCCGAGGCCGAGAGCGACACCGAGATCGACCGGCCCGCGTACGGCAGGCTCGGACTTGCCGGGGGCGCCGTCTGCGAGGTGCTCGACCCCCAGCTCGGGCGCGGCGGTTGCATCCTCTCGGTCAGCGGCGAGAACGGCCGCGTCTGGATCTCGCGGCCGCGGCCGGTGATGGTGCTGGGAACCGGGGCCGAAGCGAGCCCGGTCTTTCCCGGGTTTCTCGACGGACCGCCGCAGTCTCCCGGGGCCATGCACATGATCCGCCACGCCGTCGACCGGCTCGTCGCCGCCTGCGATGCGGGGAGCAGCGAGTTTCCCTGCAGCGGCGCCGACTACCTGCGCGCCTTCGAAATAGCCATCGCCCTGACCCACTCGGCGGCCCGCGGGGGGGAGCGCATCGAGCTGCCTCTCGAGGACCGCTCGCTCAAGCTCTACCCGCACCCCTACCGGCTCTACGGCGGCGACCAGGCCGGCTGGGAGAGCATCGGCTACAGCGGTCCCCCGGACATCTCGGCGTAGCACAGGAGAATCCAGGTGGATTCGCTGACCCAGGCGGCCCTCGGCGCCGCGGTCGGGTACGGGGTTCTGGGGCGGCAGGCGGGCCGCAAGGCCCTGGTATGGGGCGCCGTTCTCGGCACGATCCCGGACCTCGACGTGTTCGTGCCCCTCGGGGACGACGTCGCCGATTTCACCCACCATCGCGGCCCCACTCACTCGCTGCTCCTGCACGCCGCGGCGACCCCGGCCATCGCCTGGGTAATGGGGCGGGTGCAGTCGGCGATCCTGCCCTTCCGCCTCCGCCGCTGGCTGCTGGCCTTCCTCTGCCTGGCGACGCACGCCCTGCTCGACGGTTTCACCGCGTACAGCACGCAGCTGCTCTGGCCGCTGCCGGTGGCGCCGACCGCCTGGTCGACCCTGTTCATCCTCGATCCCCTCTACAGCCTGCCGCTGCTCGCCGGTGTGATCGCGGCGATTGCGTCGGGAGGAGAGAGAGGGGCGCGCTGGAACCGCATGGGTCTGTTGCTCAGCTCCGGCTACCTCCTCCTCAGCATTGCCGCCAAGCTTCACGTCGACGGGGCCGTGCGCGAAACCCTGCGTGGGGATCCCGAAGCGGGGGCCTTCACCTCCGGGGCCACTCCCTTCAACATCCTGCTCTGGCGCGTCGTGGCGATGGACAGCGACGGCTATCGCATCGGCTACTACTCCCTCCTCGACGATTCGGAGCGCGTCCGCTTCACCCGCTACCCGGACGACCGGAGACTGCTCGAGGCCATGGCCGAGGAGGAGCCGGTAGCCGACCTGAAGCGAGTCACCAAGGGATTCTACGGGGTGCGCCTGATCGGCAGCGAAATCCAGATGGCCGACCTGCGCATGGGGTTCGAGCCGGCGTACGTGTTCCGCTTCGTGGTCGGGGAGCTGCGGGACGGCCGGGTCAAGGCTGTGCCGAACCGCCGCGTCGGGGGCGGCCCCGACGTCATGACCCTCGGCTGGATCTGGCGGCGGATAAGGGACGAATCCCTGCCTCCCCCGCATCCGGGGGAGGAGCGGTCATCCAGCCTCTTCATTACGGGACGCAAAGGGTAAGGATGCGGCGCCCAGCCGTGGCGGGGCGTACCTGAGGCGGGTGAAAATCTTCACACTCCCGTGCGCTGACCCCCCCCCAGTCATAGAGCAAGTCCCGGAATACAAGGGACGTGAGCACGGGTGGTCCGCCCATTGCTGTTGGACCGGCACCATGCCGGCCACACCTGTCCGCCCACGCGGGTACCGTCGCCGCGAACCCGAAATGCCTCCCACAACGTGAGCGTCGCGCATCGACTCCCACTCTCCGGCCCCCGTGAATGGGTACGGATCAGACCTGCCTCGCCACCAAGCCCGTTCAGATAATCCAACGTGACACACCACTCAATAGCGAGTCCCGCCGGTTTTCTGCATGCGAAAAGCGTGGCCCGACACATGCCCGACGAATAGCCCATCCTTGCGTTCGCCGCGGGCCACCTGAACGGCCTGTTCGAGGTCCTCCTCCCTTGTGTTGGTACTGCCGTAGACTTCCCTTATCGCCTCCCGCGGAGGTTGGATCACCTTGACGGGCCAGCCATCGCGGACCTTGCCGGTGTCGCGCGCCTGCTCGAGGTCCACCAGCAACCTGACTTCCTTCTCGTACGCCCAGCTCATGCCTTTCACGAACAGTAGTCGGGACAGCAGCTTCCAATACCCCCCGAACGTGGCGAGCTGTGTGCGCGTGAGGATGGGCCAGCCTTCCCGATCCCGGCCCGACCGCAGCTCCCGTTCCACGTCCTCGCGGTTGACGAAATCGAGCCGGATGTCCTCCCCTTCCCTCGGTTCCCAGACGGGGGCTATTTCCGAATAGAGCACGGGCCTCAACTCGAACCCGAGTGCCTTCAACGCGTCCCTGTCGTAACCCACCACTATCCCCGTGTTCCGGGCGTAGTGCGCCCACATCGTCGGGACCAGTATGTCGGTGCTGAACGAGACAACGCCCAACCGGGTGTTCAAGTACTCCTGCACGTATGTGGATAGCCTGACATCGGCGTACAACTGCCACCGCACCAGGAGGTCCTCCCACGGCACGTCGACGCCCAGATGCTCCTTCACCTTGGATTGCACCGACCGCAGGAACTCGAGGGCGGCTTCCTCGCCGCCCTTCATCGCGACGACGTTGCATTCCATGTCGTCGTTCAGGGCCAGCAGCTGTGTCGCACGCAGGGTATCCGGCGCCCCGTCCGCCTATCCGTTCCCTGGGGATGTACTTGTAAAGGACGTCAGGGATGTCCCCATCGCCCCACACCGACCGCTGCGCGCACTCTTGTGACTGATTCACCTGCAACCAGTGTGCCGCGATGTCGTCCATCCGCGACATCGCCAACTCGCGATCCGCCGGCCACCAACTCGAGATCTGCGCCATCGTCTCGGTAAGGCTCGCCACGGTCTTCCGCTTGGCCTGCTCGCCGTAGCGGTGGTGACGACCGTGGATCGAGCAGTAGAAGCCCTGGCCGATCAGCCCGTTGACCCGACGGAGCGCTCGGGCCAGCGTCTTGGCTGGGTCCGGCTGCCTAGCCCGCGGTCCGTTGGACCCCGCCGGAATCGAGCCCCCAGTCGCGGGTCGTTGCGCTCTCCGGCGTCTCTCCTCCCGCACCTGCTCGTCGCGCTCGGCGATCCGCTCCTCCATCTCGCGGATGTAATTCTCGTACCTAACGTTTCGCGTCTTGATGGGGGAGCTGGTCGACAATTGCCGACCGGTTGGCAATGTGCTGGCAACGTTCCGACAACCTGAAAGGGGTCACCGGACGGTCTCCATTCACCGGAGTGTACTCGGCCCCCGTGAACCGGTACTCGAAGAACGCCGCCGGCGTCCTAGAAGAACACGAAGCCTGTAGCTTGAACCACAGGCGGGTGTTGCCGATCACCGCCTCGTACAGATGCCACGCCTCCTTCATCGTTCTTCGCGCCAGGACCGTTCTCTCTCGAGAACCGGCACGCCGTATCTCGCCTCAGTTTCCTCTGGGCGCACAACCATCACCAGTACGGGTCCTTCACCGGCTCACCCGAACACCCGTCCCGGGTCCCGCTCTTGGTCTGCGTTCGTGCCTTCTCCGTCGCCTCCGGTCACGTGCCCTCGATCTCGTGCCGGGCGGCCGTCGCCAGGAAGGCCGACCGGGTCATGCGGCGCTGCCTGGCCTCGTCGTCGATGGCGTCGAGCAGGCCGCGGTCAAGGGAGATATTGACCCGCCGCGAGGATCCGCGGTCCAGGAGGAGCGGGATCAGCACGAAGTCGGCGCCGCGCCGCCACTCGGCGAGGTCCGGGTCGGCCTTGATGGCGTCGATCGAGCGGGGCGCGGGAATCGGCTCGCCGTCGTCGCGGAGCCCCTCAACGTGGAACGCGAGGGCTTCGCCGCCTTGCCTGACGGCGTCGTCAACCGTGTCGCCGACCGAGACGCAACCCGGGAAGTCCGGGAAGCTGACCCCGTAGCCGGCGTCGTCCCGGTGGATGAAGGATACGTAGCGCATCAGTCGTCCTCCTTACGCCTTCCAGCCTGCCTGCCGGTAGATCGACGCCACCGTTCCGCGCGGGATGTCCTTGTTCGGGTGCGGCACGGTGACGCGCCCCGGCTTGGCGGGATGCGTGAACTGCCAGTGGCTGCCCTTGGTGGCGACATGCACCCAGCCGTCCTGTTGGAGCATCCGGATGAGCCTGCCGCTGTTGCGTTCCACAACCATTCCTTATTGTGTATAAATATACACATTACCGAGGTTCGAGCACGGGTCCGACCCGCTGGCCCTGGCCTTGGGCCTCGACCCATTCGGGGCCGTCTTCGTTCGGCCGTTCCGGCCGCCGCGGGTGTCGGGGGACTCTCCGCACTGGCGCCTTCCATGCGTCAGGTTCCCGTTAGCGCATCGAGAGAGTAGCCGTGGCGCAGCCCGTGCATGCGCTCCAGGCCCGCCGCCTCGGTCTGCTTCAAATACACTTTCTTCTGCGCGGCGTAGCCCGCCCGCAATCATCGCGCCGCTCCCCGCCAGCCGCCGCGAACTGCTGGAGAAGCGGGCGGCTCTGGTCCCCCCGCCCCGGTTTCATCTCCTGCGCTACCACGGGGTCCTGGCGCCCCGGGCCCGGGCCCGCGAGCGCATCGTGCCGGCCCAGCCGGTTGCCGAGCCGTCGGCGGCGGACTGCGCTGCGAGCGCTGCGTCCTGCGGCCATCGGCTGCGGGGGCCAACTCGACCCTCCCTTTCCAAGTCAGGAAGACCAGCAGCGCCGAAACCAGGAGGACGGCCCAGCTCTTCAGGTGGAAGGAGTTACCGGCGAGGGGGGCGATCACGCCCTGAATGAACTCGAGGTGTGGTGGGCCGTTGGTATCGACGTCAGGCGCAGGCCATGGGCCATGACCGCGCGCGCTGGGGCTCGGTGACCTTCGTCCAGCGGTTCGGCTCCTCCCTGAACCTCAATCCCCACATGCACTGCTCATGCTCGACGGGGGCTCGAACGCTTGTGCCGCTACGTGGCCCGGCCGGCCCTGGCGGGGGGGCGTCTGCGCATTCTCGATGCCGACCATTTTTCCTTCGCGCTCAAAACGCCGTGGTCGGATGGGACCCGCCCTCTCCTGCTGTCTCCGATGGAACTGCTGGAGAAGCGGGCGGCTCTGGTTCCCCCGCCCCGGCAGGAAGGTTGCGTGGAAGTAGCCAGACAAATTCTTCGCTCGTGACGATACCGCGGAACTTATCCGAAGGTTTGCCACCGCCCGCCTCTCACAGGATCTCCCTGCCGAAGTCGGCATAGGTCCCTGCGGCGGAAAGCCTGATCGGGGCGTTGGCTCCGTCCAGCTCGGTTGCCACGGAATCCAGCGCTGCGAAGGGGGATGGTCCAGACGGCTAGGCCGCCGGGTTCGGGAGCCAGCTTCCCGATTCTCTGGACGAGGAGATTGAGGGTGAACTCAGGATGCTGTTTTGCCCGGCTCTCGTAGAAGCCCCTGATGGTATCCGCGGTGTCGCGGGCAGCGAAAAACTCGGCGTAGTAGGTACCGTTGCGGGCCGGGACCGGTTCGAGCAGCGGATCGTAGCAGCCGGCCACGTCGATCCGCGCGACCTGAAAGAACGGCTGTTCCAGGTCGTCCGCCTCGCCGCTGCGAAAGATCCGGTCCCACGCGTCGATCCGGTCAAGGCTGGCGTTCCGCGCGTGCCAGACCGTCATGTAGCCCGGGTCGGGACCCAATCGCCACGTGCGACCGACGGACAGAACCAACTCGTCCTCATACCCGCTGTCCCATCCCTCCTGGCCTTGTGCAGCCTGCGCGCGAAACGTCTCCAGATCGATGCCCGGCAGACGGCTGATGTACTCGATGTACACAAGTCCCATAGCGCTCAGGCTCCTGCCACAGCGACCTCTTGCCCGGACGCTGCCGAGGCATAGAGCGCGTCCATGAGCCGCTGAATTCGCACGATTTCCTCGCCCGCAACGGGGGACGCCTCACCCTCGCGGACGGCGCGCAGAAAATCGTTGATCAGTCTCCTCATATCGTAGTCGCAAGGCTTCAACGTGCCCTTGGCGGGGGTCTCCTCGCGCCACGATCGTCCGTCGTCGGTCCAGATTCTGAGTGGTGAGATGGACGCGGCACCCCGGTCTCCGAGAAAGGCCAAGCCTTCGCGTCGGTCAGAGGGCGCCTGAAGGAAATCCGCTTCCACCGTCAGGATGGTGTTGCCGGACAGCCGGACGAAGCCGGTGCCGAAGTCCTCGAAATCTGGATCGAGCGACGCCGGATCGATGTCGTCTCGCATGGATCCAGCCGCCGCCGGGTAAGCGGAGACCCGCTGATGGCAGAATGCGCTGGCGGTCAGCGGTTCGGGGTTGCCAAGCAGCCAGAGCACGAGGTCGAGGTTGTGGATCGTCCAGTGCGCGAGAACGCCGCCGCCGTTCGAGCCATGCGACCGGTGCGCTCTCGCCGGCAGTCCGTAGGCACACCCGCCCCACGTTCGAACGGCGTGTACGCGACCGAGGACGCCGTCTGCGATGCGGTCTCTCAGGTACCGGGATTCGTCCCAGGTTCGGTATTCGAAGCAGATGCTCAGCAGTCGATTGTTCGCTTCGGCGGCGCGGACCATGTCCCGGGCCTCGCCCGCATCCAGCGCCACGGGCTTCTCGCACAGGACGTGACATCCCGCCTCCAGGCACATCACCGCGAGGTTGCGATGACTCGAGGGCAGCGTGGCGATGCTCACGACATCGGGCTTGGTCTTTTCGAGCATCTCTGCCGCGTCCTGAAATCCGGCGACTGCAAACTGCTTTCCGGCCTGCGCCACCCGTTCGGGGTCCAGATCGCATACGCCCACGAGGCAGCAGACCCCGGCCTCTGCTGCCTCCCGGTAGGCCGGCAGATGTTGTGAGGTTGCGATCTGGCCGCACCCGATCACGGCGACTTTCGTCGGATTCATGAGTTCCTCGCGGTAGACGGTCCATAGATGCGTATCATCGGACGATTCGCACCTACCTCGCACGGAATGTTATACGCCGTATGGTTACTCATGCCGAGCAACCAGTTTCTCCCTTAGCGAGAAGCTGGCGGCTCTGGTTCCCCCGCCCCGGTTTCATCTCCTGCGCTACCACGGGGTCCTGGCGCCCCGGGCCCGGGCCCGCGAGCGCATCGTGCCGGCCAAGCCGGTTGCCGAGCCGTCGGCGGCGGCGGACGGCTCGGCGAGCGCTGCGTCCTGCGGCCATCGGCTGCGCTGGGCGACCCTGCTGGCGCGGGTGTTTTCCTCCGACCTCAGCGAATGCGCGGCCTGTGGCGGTCGCCTGAGAATCATCGCCGCCCGGACCGATCCGGCCTCGATCCGGACCTGTCTGGAGGGGGTAGGGCTGCCGGCGATGCCCCCGCCGAGGGCCCCGCCTGAGCCGCTGTTCGAGTTCGCCGCCGGCCCTGCCTTCTCGACCCGTCGCCGTCGCCGGGCGTACGGCGGGGGGTGCCCTCAACGGTCCCTCAGGCCCCGGATTGATGCGGATACGGGCCGACAGGCAACCAAACTGTACTGCGAGCTCGGTCGAAGGACTGGCAAACGATCCACACTCAGGGGAGTTGCCGGACCCTTGCGGTGCGCTGTCCGCCTTGACCGAGAGTCCAAAAGGGTGCCTCATTTCACCTATACTTGGAGATCGAGTAGTACTCCTCCCACGTCTCCACTGGTGCCCATCTCCATTTCTCCATCCCCATCCGCATCTCCATATCCATCTTTTCTTTCCATTCCTCCGCTACCGTTTCATCTTGTGACCATTGGAATTGAGTAGGTCGTCGAGGTTTCCTGGCGACACTCGAGAGAGGGACTACTGGGTTTGTCAGGGGGGCTAGAGGACCGGTCGGCGTCGGGGGTGACGCTGCGCTCGCTCGTCATCGGCGCCGCACTCAGTCTGGCGATCGGCGTGGGAGAGCCCTACGGTGCGTTCGTCATCATGGGCACCCGCATGAGCGGGTTGAATGGTCCCGCCGCATTCTTCCTGTTCTTTCTGTGGGTGGGTGTCGTCCAGGTGGTGTTGGGGCTCATTCACCGGAGGCTGGTCCTGGGCAAGGGAGAGCTGCTGACCATCTACATCATGATGGTCGTAGCCACGGCGTTCTCGGGTGGCGAGCGCAACGGCTTCTGCATGATGCTGTTGGGGTCCGCGGCCGGGGTATCCTACCTGGCGACTCCGGAGAACAACTGGGCGGAGCGTGTTCATCCCTACGTGGCGAAGTGGATGGTCCCTCAGGATGAGCTGGGGATCCGGTGGTTTTTCGAGGGCATACCGGAGGGCGAGTCCATTCCCTGGGGCATGTGGTTGTCGCCGCTGTTGTGGTGGTTGCTGTTCATGGTGGCGTTGTGGATGGCGAGCATCTGCGCGATGGTTATCCTTCGCCGCCAGTGGGTGGAGCACGAACATCTCATCTATCCCATCACCAAAGTGCCGCTGGCCATGGTGCAGCCGCCACCGGGCGGTTCGCTGGTGGCGCCTTTCTTCAAGAGCGGTCTGATGTGGGTGGGTTTGTCGCTGTCGTTCGGTCGCGAGAGTCTCAACGCCCTGCACCACTACTTCCCCATCGTTCCCGTGGTTCCGACCCACTTCGGCTCACTCACACTGCTGCCGCGATTCGCGAATGTAGGCTTTTCGCTGAATCTGATGATTCTGGGGTTCGCGTATTTCCTCAAGGCGGACGTCATGTTCGGGATGTGGGTGTTCTATGCCCTGAGGCGCCTGGAGGAGGGTGTGCTGCACATGACGGGGCTCGGCATAGGAGAAGCGCTGTCCAATTATGGCGGCGGCGGCGGTGTGAGGGGCTTGCTGGCTCATCAGAGCATCGGCGCGATGTTAGCGCTCGTCCTCTTCGGGCTGTGGATGGCCCGGGGGCACCTGCGGGAGGTGTTCCGCAAGGCGTTCAGAGGCGACGCGTCCGTGGACGATTCCGATGAAATCATGTCCTACCGCACCGCCGTATGGGGGGTGATTCTCGGGGTGATCGGAATGAGCGTGTGGCTGTGGCGGGCGGGTTTGCCCCTGTGGGCGGGTCTGCTGTTTCTGTTCGGGGCGCTGGTAACCTTCGTCAGCCTGACGCGCATCATCGCCGAGGCGGGACTGCCCATGGTGTTTCCCCGCAACATCCCCTTGGACTTCGTGGTCTCGGGGATCGGGGTGCGCTACATAGGGCCTGCGGGGATGGCGGCGCTGGGCCCCACGGTGATATGGACGGAGTCCCTGGCGAGCACGATGATGGCGCACACTGCCACCGGGTTGAAGCTGACCGGCGAGATCGCCTCTCGCAAGCGCTGGCTGCTGCTGGCGCTGGCAATTGCCATTTTGGTCTCCGCTGTCAGCACCTTCTGGATGTCGCTGTCGGTAGCCTATCGCGAGGGAGGCATCAACGTAGCGCGTTCCGTCAGTTACCTCCCCGACTTCACCTGGGCGTACGTGGCGAGCCGGGTCGAGGAGAACGCGGGACCGAACGGGCTGGGTTGGCTCATTCGGCTGATCGGGGCCGGGGTGATGACGGGTCTGCTGCTCATGCAGCGCCGATTCCTGTGGTGGCCGCTGCATCCTCTGGGATTCGTGGTCAGCATGGACCGGGTGATGGACACCGCCTGGTTTCCGGTCTTTCTGGCCTGGTTGATCAAGACGGTCCTCTTGAAGTACGGCGGCCTCAAAGCCTATCAGTCGCTCATCCCCGTGTTCTACGGGTTGATTCTGGGTCAGTTCGTGGCCGGGGGATTCTGGCTGATCGTCGACTACTTTACCGGGATGCTGGGTAACGGACTGAGCATGATGTACTAAGAACGACCGTCGCGTAGCATTCGGTTTGGGGACCGAGAGCTCGCGCACGCGCTGACCGATTCGTCAGCTCAGGCTGTCGCAGATAGATTGGTGGCAAGTGGGTTCACGGGAAGCGTGACAATCAGTGGCAATCAGCAATGACTTCTGCGGTGCCTCGACACTGGCAGAGCAGGTCAGCTGACTGCCCAACTGTATCCGCAGCCGACGATGGCACAGTTTCGCAGGAGGCGCTTGCCCGGTCGCGGGGCTTGGCCAGCGAGGAGTCACGGCTCGGGAATATCGATGCGGCGATAAGGCTCTATACAAAGACACAGCTCGGACTGGACATCCCGTGGATGTCCTACATCGAGGATGTTGAAACGAAAGACGGTGTCTGCCGACTGTACGGCTACTCCGATGAAACATTGCCTCCTGACCAACTGGCCCGCGATCGGCATGAGTGGTTCACGAAAGACCAGCTACGGCGACTCCTCGGTGAGAGCGACTGGATCTGTCGCGCCGTCCAGACCTGGAAGCGCCGGGATATCATTCGAGGCAAAGGCAAGGCGGTCCGCCAGAGCGAACGGCAGTTCGAGTGACGCACACTGGCTTACGGACCGGCCACAGGATTCACATACTACGGGGAGTAATTGAAAGTTTACAACACTCTCGAAGGGGAAATGGTGCCATCTATGTCACCTATTTACCGCTCCCCGTAATAGTTGGGAATAGCTGCGCTGGAAAAAGCACCTTGGGAGCGCAGCTGTCGGCCGCCCTCGGCGTCCCCTTGGTGGAGTTGGACGCGCTCAATTGGCAACCTGGCTGGGTTGCTCTGAGCGACACAAACCCCGAGGAACTCGAACGGAGAATAGGCGAAGCAACCCGTGGTGATGGATGGGTTGTGGCCGGCTCCTACATGCAATTTTCACAACGCATTTTCTGGCCACGCCTGGAGACGATCGCTGGCTGGATTTGCCCATGGTTCCACTCATCTGGCGAATGCTGATTCGATTCGTGGCGTCGCTGGCGGTCGCAGGAGCCGCTTTGGGGGACAAACTACGAGCGTTTCTGGCCCCAGCTCATGGTCTGGCGCAAGGAGGATTCGCTGCTATGGTGGATTGTCACGCAGCACCGGCGCACGCGTCGCAGTATGCTGGCATATACTACTGAATCGTCTTGGAACCACATACGATTTGTGCGTCTTAGATCTTCTGCTGAGGTCGGGGCGTTTTCACAGGCTGTGGCACTCAGGACTGACAGCCTGACAGGCCTCAACGAGCTTTGATCACATGAAGGAGTGAAGTGGAATACCGGAGGCTGGGCAATTTGGGTATCGAAGTCTCGGTGATGGGTCTGGGTTGCTGGCCCTTCGCGGGCGGCTCGATCTGGGGCGATCAGGACGACGATCAATCGATTGCGACGGTGCGCGCCGCACTGGACGCGGGCATCAACCTCTTCGACACGGCAGAGGCATACGAGAAGGGTGAGTCCGAGCGTGTTCTCGCACGTGGTCTGGAAGGGAGGCGCCAGCAGGCGGTGATCGCAACCAAGGTAGCCCCGAACCACCTGACTGCGGAAGGGATCGCGTCCGCCTGCGAGGAGAGCCTCAAAAATCTGAATACGGACTACATCGACCTGTACCAGATCCACTGGCCAAATCACGACATCCCGATCGACACGTCCTGGCGCGCGCTCGAGGATCTGGTGAGGGAGGGCAAGGTGCGCGCGCTCGGTGTCGCGAACTTCGCCGTCGGCGACCTGTCCGATCTGATCGAGGTTGGCCGGCCGGAGACGAACCAGCTGCCCTTCAGCCTTCTGTGGCGGGCAATCGAGTTTGAAATCCTGCCGCTCTGCCGCGAGAGCGCGATCGGGTTGATATGCTACAGTCCGCTGGCGCAGGGGCTGCTGACGGGAAGGTATGCGACGGCTGACGAGGTTCCGGAGGGGCTGGCCCGGACGCGATGGTATGCGAGCTCCCGCGCGCAGGCCGGACACGGCGAGCCGGGATGCGAGGCAGCTGTTTTCAGCGCCATCTCCGGCATTCGCGAGTTGAGCCGCCAGGTTGGCGCCCCGATGGCGAGCGTGGCACTCGCCTGGGTGAGACAGCAGAGGGGAGTGACATCCTTCCTGGTCGGCGCCCGGGATGCGGACGAACTGGAGACCAACCTGCCGACGCTTTCGTTGGAGCTCGACGCAGCTACGATGGCCGAGTTAGAGCGCCTGACACAACCTGTCAAAGACGCCATCGGCCGGAACCCTGACATGTGGATGTCCGACTCCCGGATGCGATGAGCCGGGCTGCGCCAGCGCCTCGGGGCTCGTTCGACCAAAGAGGAGGTAGGCGAACATGATCAAACAAACTCACACCGTCGTCGACATCGCCATCGTCTGCAGCGACTTCGACAAATCGCTGGAGTTTTATCGCGATCAGCTTGGATTCGAGATCGCCGTGGAGCTGGAGATCTCCGCGGAACTGGCCACACAGGTGGGGCTGGCGCCCAGCGGTTTCCGCCAGGTGCGGCTCCAAGCGGGTGACACCCTGCTCAAGCTGATGCAGATCGAGTCGCCGCCGGCCTCGGGCTCCGGGGATTTCTCTGCCGGCGTTCGCTGGATCACTTTCTTCGTGGCCGATCTGAAAGATACGGTGGCGCAACTGCAGGGACGAGGTGTGGAATTCGTGTCGGACCCGTTCATGTACGAAAACGGCGGCGTCGTATGCGCGAGGGATCCGGACGGGTTGCTGATCGAACTGGTGCAGAGGCAGTAGGCGCGAGCGGAAAACGACATGAACATAAGGAAGTGCACCGACAGGAAGTGCACCGACGCCGATCTCGACATCGTCAAAGAAATCACCGCCATCTGCTTCGACGGTGTCTCCATCGATCAGAACATCGAGAAGGAGTTCGGCCCGATCGCCGGTCACGGCTGGCGCTGGCGCAAGAAGCGGCATATCGACGCGGACGTGGATGCGCATGCTGACGGAATGTTCGTCGCTGAGGTCGACGGCGAGGTGGTGGGCTACATCACTACCCGCGTAGACGAAGAAGCCAAAATAGGCGGGATTCCAAACTACGCTGTGCTACCGCGGCATCAGAGAAAGGGGATCGGGCTGAAACTGGTGGAGACGGCCATCGAGCATCTGAAGGGGGAGGGGATGGCGTACATCCGCATCGAGACGCTGGAGAAGCGGGCGGCTCTGGTTCCCCCGCCCCGGTTTCATCTCCTGCGCTACCACGGGGTCCTGGCGCCCCGGCCCCGGGCCCGCGAGCGCATCGTGCCGGCCAAGCCGGTTGCCGAGCCGTCGGCGGCGGACGGCTCGGCGAGCCCTGCGTCCTGCGGCCATCGGCTGCGGTGGGCGACCCTGCTGGCGCGGGTGTTTTCCTCCGACCTCAGCGAATGTGCGGCCTGTGGCGGTCGCCTGAGAATCCTCGCCGCCCGGACCGATCCGGCTTCGATCCGGACCTGTCTGGAGGGGGTAGGGCTGCCGGCGATGCCCCCGCCGAGGGCCCCGCCTGAGCCGCTGTTCGAGTTCGCCGCCTGACCTGCCTTCTCGACCCGTGGCCGTCGCCGGGCGTACGGCGGGGTGTGCCCTCAACGGTCCCTCAGGCCCCGAATTGATCCGGATACGGGCCGACAGGCAACCAAACTGTACTGCGAGCTCGGTCGAAGGACTGGCAAACGATCCTCCGGGAGCTGCCTGACCCTGGCGGTGCGCTGTCCGCCTTGACCGAGAGTCCAAAAAAGGTGCCTCATTTTACCTATACTTTAAGGGCCTTCAGCGGCAGAACGGTCCGCACACCTCTAGTGGTCAGGTGAGTCTGGAACCGGTGAACTAGCGACAGCCGCCGCTGCAGATCCGCTTGGGATCGGAGATTCGAACCACATAGGATCCCCCAACATTCTTTGGCTCGATCCTGACAACATGGGCGATACTGCCGGTCATGTCGCAGTACTGTCCATCCCAGAGAATCCCATATTCCTTCCTGACCCATTCGGGGCTTGGCAGTTTGTCAATTAGGCTCAACTCCAATGCACCTCGTCTCTATCCTGAAAATTCCGCATAACGTCTCACGGTTTGGGAACCTGGCGCAGCCAGGTTTCCGGAGGCCAAGGCGGCGAAGTCGCCGCAGCGGGACCTGGGTGGTAGCGAAAGTGGAACTTACGTATATTCTGAGAAGTCTCGCAGCCATTTGAGTACGCGCTCACCCGTCGATCAAGCACTCCCGGTCCCCTACTCCTCCAGGCACTGGTAGGTTGTATTGTCATCAAAAAGCCATCCCGCGTAGATACCAACCGGAATTCTGATTGGCTCTGATGATGGATTCTCTGGAATTCTACCCGCTGGCATGGGGATCGCGTGCCCGCATTGCCTGAGCTCATCATTGCGCAAATCTCCTCCTTTGAATTCTGTTGACCCAAACCTTGGCGGTAGCGCTCTATCAGATGTGTAGATTTCAATTGGCGCCGAGAGTCTTCGCTTGAACTCCTCCAGGGATTGAACCCGATTTTGCGTGACCCGGACATTGTCCCGGCCCCAATCTGGAATCTCATCCACGCTACAATATGAAAGCATGGAATAGCGGTCGTTGCCCTCAGCATAGTAATGCCAATCAGACTCATTTGGTATCTCATTAAACCAGGGTTTGACTGTCAAGCAGAGATAGGCTTCACCGTCCAAGGAGAATTCAATGTCTTTAGCGGTAAGCAGAAATGTATTCAAGTCGATTGGTTGCATAGGGTGAGACAATCTTGGTTGATCTACACCGTTAACTCTGAAGATATCGCAATCTGTAAATGTCTGTTCATTCGCGCGATTTTGAGCTTTCTGAAAACAAATCACACTAAAAACCGCAGACCCGATGGTGAGATCCTCCCGGTCGAGGCTGAACACAACTTCATGGTTCTCAATGGACACCCGAGAGAGGTTTTCATCAGCGTCATTGCCGTCGGAAACCGGAGAGCCAGGAGCGTTCGAGTTGGTGCACGCAACTGGTAGGAGTAAAATTGCACTCCATACCGCACCCGTGAACTTTAAAGTGAATTTGATCTGCACAATTGCCTCCCTTGTCTGTTTGCTACGAGGTGGTCCCCATCCTTTGGACAGCTGGTAGCGGGGTTAAGGTGGACTCTGCGGGGGGTTGGTTGTCCCCTGAGCCCTTGTTATTCATTCAACGTGCCATGAAGCGAAGCTCGCCGCTACGAAGATCGATTTCGCATAAGCACATAGGCAGAGTGTCTGCTATAGTCTCCTTCTTAGGCAAACCCGTCCTCTCCTGACCCTACTGACCTTTCTTGAAATTGTACGCGCCCTCGATGACGCTGCGTTGCGAGCCGATCACATGGACCGACCCGGGCCAAGCGTCATGCGGTAATCATGTCGACGGGTTTGAGCGTGGCAAGGAATCTCCAGAGACGGTACCAGCGGGCGGCGATCGCTTGCGCGATGGTCACTCCGACCGCCCGACCGTGGAACGTACTACGCGAGGGCACGCGCAGGTAGCGCCGGCGAAAGGTATCCAAGCTCAGGGCCGTTGTCGATCGTCCCTTCTTCTCAGGACGCGGAGTTTTATCGCGATCAGCTTGGATTCGAGATCGCCGTGGAGCTGGAGATCTCCGCGGAACTGGCCACACAGGTGGGGCTGGCGCCCAGCGGTTTCCGCCAGGTGCGGCTCCAAGCGGGTGACACCCTGCTCAAGCTGATGCAGATCGAGTCGCCGCCGGCCTCGGGCTCCGGGGATTTCTCTGCCGGCGTTCGCTGGATCACTTTCTTCGTGGCCGATCTGAAAGATACGGTGGCGCAACTGCAGGGACGAGGTGTGGAATTCGTGTCGGACCCGTTCATGTACGAAAACGGCGGCGTCGTATGCGCGAGGGATCCGGACGGGTTGCTGATCGAACTGGTGCAGAGGCAGTAGGCGCGAGCGGAAAACGACATGAACATAAGGAAGTGCACCGACAGGAAGTGCACCGACGCCGATCTCGACATCGTCAAAGAAATCACCGCCATCTGCTTCGACGGTGTCTCCATCGATCAGAACATCGAGAAGGAGTTCGGCCCGATCGCCGGTCACGGCTGGCGCTGGCGCAAGAAGCGGCATATCGACGCGGACGTGGATGCGCATGCTGACGGAATGTTCGTCGCTGAGGTCGACGGCGAGGTGGTGGGCTACATCACTACCCGCGTAGACGAAGAAGCCAAAATAGGCGGGATTCCAAACTACGCTGTGCTACCGCGGCATCAGAGAAAGGGGATCGGGCTGAAACTGGTGGAGACGGCCATCGAGCATCTGAAGGGGGAGGGGATGGCGTACATCCGCATCGAGACGCTGGAGAAGCGGGCGGCTCTGGTTCCCCCGCCCCGGTTTCATCTCCTGCGCTACCACGGGGTCCTGGCGCCCCGGCCCCGGGCCCGCGAGCGCATCGTGCCGGCCAAGCCGGTTGCCGAGCCGTCGGCGGCGGACGGCTCGGCGAGCCCTGCGTCCTGCGGCCATCGGCTGCGGTGGGCGACCCTGCTGGCGCGGGTGTTTTCCTCCGACCTCAGCGAATGTGCGGCCTGTGGCGGTCGCCTGAGAATCCTCGCCGCCCGGACCGATCCGGCTTCGATCCGGACCTGTCTGGAGGGGGTAGGGCTGCCGGCGATGCCCCCGCCGAGGGCCCCGCCTGAGCCGCTGTTCGAGTTCGCCGCCTGACCTGCCTTCTCGACCCGTGGCCGTCGCCGGGCGTACGGCGGGGTGTGCCCTCAACGGTCCCTCAGGCCCCGAATTGATCCGGATACGGGCCGACAGGCAACCAAACTGTACTGCGAGCTCGGTCGAAGGACTGGCAAACGATCCTCCGGGAGCTGCCTGACCCTGGCGGTGCGCTGTCCGCCTTGACCGAGAGTCCAAAAAAGGTGCCTCATTTTACCTATACTTGATGGTGATGCGGGAATGTGGCGCTATGCGCCAGATCTGCTACTGCCTGCTGTTTCGTCCAACGAAACTGCTTCACCGCGCTCAACTGATGTGCGCGCCGCCTCCAACACAGCCATGACGGCACGGACACTTTCCGGGGTGACTGCCAGCTCCTCTGTACCTCGGATGGCTGCAGCGATATTCTCGTAATAGGACCGCCACCGTCCGGGTACGGGTTCGATCACGGTCTCAGCCGGCTGCCCGGCGACTGCCGTCCACAGCCGTGGATAGTGGGCCGGATCCTCACGGGCCGCGTCGATATCTCCAGCGACCATGGCCTTCTCCTGGGGATCCAGACCCGTCTTCACGAGTCCGCCCTTTGTCCCCAATATGTACCATCTCGGCTTTGAGTGTGTGGTGAGTGACGAAGTCACAACGTGCACATCGACGCCGCTGTCGAAACTCAGAATACAGTGGGCGTGGTCCTCCACCTCGGTCGGCCACCCCTCCGAGAAAAAGCGGGCGTAGACCCGATCGAGGGACGCGCGAATCAGTTGGAGGGCTTGATCGATCATGTGCGCTCCCAGATCCACGAATTTGCCGCCGCCGCGCCGCCTTTCTCCGCGCCAGGTCCGGGGAGGGCCGTACTGCTGCCATGCCATCTCGATGTAGTACGGGTCACCGATCAAGCCTTCCTCGAGCACTTTCCGGACAGTGAGGTAGTCCCCATCCCAGCGCCGGTTCTGAAAGATGCTGAGCAGACGTCCGGTCCTGCGGCTGGCGGCGATCATATCGTCTGCCTCTCGTAGATTCAGACACATCGGTTTGTCCGTGACCACGTGCTTGCCAGCCTCCATGGCGGCTATGGCCTGCGGAGCGTGGATATCGTTGGGCGTGGCGAGGACAACCAGGTCGACATTTGAATCGGCGAGAGCCTCTTCAAAACGCTCGAACGCTTTCACGCCAAGCTGAGAGCGGACTTCTTCGCGAGCCTCGGGACGGCCGGAGACGACGCCGTACAGGTTGAGATCTGCTGTGATACCAACCAGGTAGGCGTGAAAGCAGCGGCCGGCGAAGCCGTAACCCACGACAACTGCATTGGGCTTATTCATACGGATCCAGGGATGGCGTGACGGCCCAGTGTTTCAGGCTGTGATCCTGCCGTACTTCCTGGTCGGGGTGATTTGGCGTACGGACGAGAGGAAGATGTGAACACCAACGACGACCATTCCTTAAGGATCATAGACGTTGAACTTCAGGTCGAATCGTTCCTGCAAGCTGCCACTCAGAAGATTTCGTCAGCCTCTGAAAGTTGCTGAGCGACATCAGCTTCGAGAGGCTCCGTGCTCACGGACGCGACGAACCCGAACAGCTAGGCGGCTGAGCTTGCGGTCGCACCAAGGGGGAGACCCATCCGAATTGACGCATGATAAGTTAGATAATATTCGATAGTCATGATAAGAAGGGGGAGACCCATCCGAATTGACGTTAGATAATATTCGATAGTTATGTTGATATTGACGGGCGGGATTGGCGTCTCAGCCCAGGACCGAAACGACCCCCTTGACGCCTCCGAGCGTGTTTTCTAATTTCAACCTTCAACGGCATCCAGCGTTCGACTGGGCGCAGTGTCTGGTAAACTCAAAAGCCGATACAGAGTACGCTACCTCCTCCGCTATCCAGGTGACAGATAACGGAGGAGACAGCTGTGGCTTCTTCGGCTCAGGTTGTGGCGGTTTTCGTCACCAGAGGGTGCGTATTCGAAACGAGGCGTTCCGGCTAATAGCTGCCGGATCTGATATCTGGGGGCCTTCGCTAAGCGACCGAGAGGACCGGTCGCGGTCATAAGCGAGACCACCTAGCCTACCCAAACGCCCGCGCTGCCGAGGAAGGCCCGTGCGGATTTTGTTTTTATTCGGGCGATCAGCCGTCGCCGAGAGAGGGCTCTTGATCGAGGAGAGCCTCCGTGGTCTCGGTCGTCGCGGAAATCTAAACAAAACGGCCGTTAGTCGCTGACCGGGGAGGGGCGCGGACTAACGACCGGGTGGAGGCTAGTGAAGGGGGTTTTTGCGCCCTTTCATGTCTCCGCCCCCAAGATTGCCCCTTCTGTCCTCAACTGTCAAAGGAAAAATGACCGCACGCGAGGAGTTCGTCCCACACATGAAATGCCTCATTATCGCCGCCGGCAGGGGGAGCCGGTTATCCCGCAGAGGGCCCTCAAAGCCGCTCGTGCCCCTGCTGGGCATGCCGCTCGTCGAACGGACAATTCGTACGGCAGTCAGAAGTGGACTGACCGATCTCTACGTGGTAACGGGTTACCAAGGAGAGATGGTTCGGTCCTTTCTGGACGAGCTGAGCCAGAAGATGAACGTGCGGATCACGCCGGTCATCAACGAAGACTGGCAAGAGGGAAACGGTCTGTCGGTTTTAAAGGCTGCCCATCTGCTGGAAGGCGATTTCGTCTTGCTCATGGCAGACCACGTCTTCGATGAGGAGATCCTCAAAAGACTCCTCTGCGAGCCGCTGGGAAATGCCGACGTACGCTTGGCAGTAGATTACGACCTGGCCACGAATGGCCGAGCGGATCCGGATGATGTGACGAACGTACTCGCCAACGGTGGAAGAATCCTCAAAATCGGCAAACAAATTTCTCGGTACAACGCGTACGACGCAGGCATTTTCCTGTGCTCCCCCGCTCTTTTCAAGGCGATCAAGACCTGTATTCGTGCCTGCGACGACACCTCTCTGTCGGGGGCTGTCCAGCTCCTGGCTGATCGCGGTAAGGTAGCGGCATTCGACATACAGGGGCGGTTCTGGATGGACGTCGACGACGAGGCCGCGCTCTTCAAGGCCGAGCACGAGCTGTTGTCGAACCTGTCGACCAAAGCAGCTGACGGTTGGGTTTCCCGTTACATAAACCGGCCCCTTTCGAGCCGATTGCTCACACCTCTGCTTCTAAAGCTCTGCCCGGCTATTACGCCTAATCAAGTTTCGGTGGTGAGCTTTGTCGTCGCCGCCTTGAGCAGTGCGTGCTTCTTCGCTGGCGAGGCGATCGCTGGCGCCGTGGTGATGCAGCTTTCCAGTATTCTGGACGGGTGTGATGGGGAAGTTGCGCGGCTCAAGCATCTGCAATCCAAAATGGGGGACTACTTTGACGCTGTCCTCGATCGGTACGCAGATAGTCTGATGTTTGCCGGGCTCACCTTCTATGCCCTGTCGGAGCTCGGAGGCCGGGAGGTCATCGGGCTCGTGTGGAATCCAGTGGCGATCTTCGCCATCGCAGTGATGGCGATTGTCGGCCATTTGATGGTGAGCTATACATCGGCTAAGTCTGTCGTCAACTTGAATCACAAGTACACGGGAAAATGGATCGCAGCAGGGCGAGGACGTGATGTGCGTCTCTTCTTGCTCTTCTGCTGTGGGCTGGCGACGTGGTTCCACCCCGGCTTTGCGATGCTGGGAGTGGCGCTCACAGCGGTGCACACGAACCTCATCGTTATCTGGCGGATGCTGTTTTCGTGGAGACAGACGAAGGGTCACGGCGTGTCCCAACGCCAGGATTCAGCTTATCAACCCGTGACCCCAGCTACAGGCATGGGAGTCAAGGCAGTCGTGTTCGACTTTGACGGGACTCTGGCCGACACGATGCCCTTCCTCACCGAGTTGGCTACCGAATTGATCACGCGGAATTACTCCATCACAGCGGCCAGAGTCCGAAGTCAGTATTTGGAGACCTCGGGGCTTCCGTTTGCGGACCAAGTGGAGGAGATGTTCCCAAAGCACAAAAGGAACGCAGAGGTGGCGGAGCAGTTCGAGGCGCGCAAGAGTAATGGGATTTTTGCTCTGCCTCTGTTCCGCGATGCCATCCCAACCCTGTCATACTTGAAACAAAAAGGGCTCAACACATTTGTGTGCAGCAGCACTCGGGTCGAGCTGGTCGAGGAGTACGCGGCACGGACGGGACTCCAGGACCAGATAGATGGAGTGTTTGGCTATAAAGCCGGGTTTGACAAAGGGAGACAGATCACCGCCATCCTACAAGACCACGGGCTGAAACCCGAAGAGGTGGTGTTCGTGGGAGACTCTAAGAAAGATGGCGAGTTCGCCAGAGCGAAAAAACTGAAGTTCATCAGGGTGTGCAGGGATTTCACCGTGCCGTTGTCGAAGAAGGAAGAGACTGCGAGCGTGGAATCGCTCGCGGCGCTGATAAACCTGTTCGAGATGATGTCCCAGCTGGCCAGCTGGGACAAGGAGATGACTCCAACGGCCCTTCGGCCGACGACACAGCCGGTCAGCATTGGGAGTTCCGATTCCTGAGCCACCGCAACGCGATCCGACTTTTCGCGTCGATGATCTCGCCATTATCGAGAGCCTTCCAGACATCCTGAACGAACATTTCGCCAGGGCTGCCGTAGCGACGTCGCGCGGCCGATTGCGACTTCGCTGAGCTGACACCCACACACCTTGATCTTCTGGTAAGCCCGTACCGGCTTTCTCATCCAGCCGCTGACAGCCTTCTCGTTCACCTCCTTCTTTTTGTTTAAGCGTTTCACGGATCATGATCAAAACGAGGTCGATAGCGTTAACCGTATTCGACATTCTCGCCAGGAACTCCTTCGCCGAGATCTCTCCCTTCGAATACATCGGTGCTCCCCCTGGTTTTAAAAATGGCTTTTACAAAGTAGTTCCTTACTTTGATTATCCCGGTGTGAAACCAGAAGGGAAAAAGGTCCCGAATCCTTTTCCGGATGGACCAGATTACCTCATAACCCCCGGATGGAATGGCACGTACTTTGGCGACGGACCTCACGCGGGCGATAACTTCCCGAATACAGCCTACGTGTATGTATACGATATCAGCAATCACGATATGTTGGGAGACATCACTGTAATTCAATATCTCTACTTCTATCCCTACAATCACTGGTGGAACAGACATGAGGGCGACTGGCAGAGAATTCATGTAATTGTCAATACGAGGCATCTCCATGACAATATTGACGATATAGAAGTACTAGGCGTGGAATATCTATTGCATGGGGCGCATTTGCCATATTACGATGATTACGTAATGACATTTGAAATACCTCCTGGTGTAGGAGGAGGGGGCACGACCATAACGGAAAGTATGCCCGATCTAACCACCAGTCTCGTATTTAATCCGCGGGAAAACATTAAATTGAGCCAGGGGACGCATCCCATAGTCTATGTGGGTGCCCTGCTCGACGACACCGCAGCCGATCCGCTCGCCGACGAGGAGCCGGTGCTGGCGGCTCTCACCGCGGCTTCGGTGCGAGGGCTCACCGCCACCGGGGCAGGCGCCGGCCAACGCCTGCGCCGGGTCCTGAAAGATCCGGCCACCGGGGTGCGTACGGCGCCCTTGTGCTTTGCTTCGCGCGGCTTTTCCCTGCCTGCGGCAACGCGGATCGCAGGCCCTGACCGGCGCGGGCTCGAACGCTTGTGCCGCTACGTGGCCCGGCCGGGCCCTGGCGGGGGGGCGTCTGCGCATTCTCGATGCCGACCATCTTTCCTTCGCGCTCAAAACGCCGTGGTCGGATGGGACCCGCCCTCTTCTGCTCTCTCCGATGGAACTGCTGGAGAAGCGGGCGGCTCTGGTTCCCCCGCCCCGGTTTCATCTCCTGCGCTACCACGGGGTCCTGGCGCCCTGGGCCCGGGCCCGCGAGCGCATCGTGCCGGCCCAGCCGGTTGCCGAGCCGTCGGCGGCGGCGGACGGCTCGGCGAGCGCTGCGTCCTGCGGCCATCGGCTGCGGTGGGCGACCCTGCTGGCGCGGGTGTTTTCCTCCGACCTCAGCGAATGCGCGGCCTGTGGCGGTCGCCTGAGAATCATCGCCGCCCGGACCGATCCGGCTTCGATCCGGACCTGTCTGGAGGGGGTAGGGCTGCCGGCGATGCCCCCGCCGAGGGCCCCGCCTGAGCCGCTGTTCGAGTTCGCCGCCTGACCTGCCTTCTCGACCCGTCGCCGTCGCCGGGCGTACGGCGACGGGTGTGCCCTCAACGGTCCCTCAGGCCCCGAATTGATGCGGATACGGGCCTACAGGCAACCAGACCGGACTGCGAGCTCGGTCGAAGGATTGGCAAACGATCCTCCGGGAGCTGCCTGACCCTGGCGGTGCGCTGTCCGCCTTTGACCGAGAGTCCAAAAAAGGTGCCTCATTTTACCTATACTTTTCGATATCCGAAGAGCAGAAGGGTTGCGAATGCGATGCCCGAGGGCGGCCACACCGGAGACGCGTTCGTGTTCTCAAATGCCAGCAACAGGCCGAGTCGCGCCGACCCATAGTAGATGGTCGCGAGAGCCGCAGTTAGCAGCGGTAGGGTCAGGCGGGAAGGTATAGGTCTGACGTTCATGCGAGGGCCCCGGGCCCGCCTACAACAGCTCCTTGGAACGAAACCGCCACAGCGCCAGCAGCAGGAAGATCGCCGAAACATCGAAGGCGTAGAGCGTGAGCATTACGATGTCCTCCAGGGCGATCAGCTTTCCCCCGAGGATGAGCATGAAGACGTTGTAGCGATCGTAGCTCGGCAGGATGAAATAGAGAGGATTGGGCGACGACAGGAAACTGGCGCTGGCGAAGTAGGCCACAACAGCGGCGATGAGGGGGTGCACCAGGAGCGACAGGAGCATGGCCACCGATCCGGCCATGAGATTGTGGCAGAGCATGAGCCAGGGGGCGTAGCGGGTTGCCAGGTTCAGGTCCAGGTGATTGGCGTGGGCGAAGATCACCAGGGCAACGCCGATCAATATCGAGTAGCACAACATGACCGCGACCGCACCGCAGTATTTGCCCAAGAGAAACTGCGCTCGAGACACCGGTTTTGAGAGGGTGATGCGGATGGTCCCACGACGGAGGTCGGTCGTCACCGCGGTGGAGCAGATGAATAGCGCCACCAGTGTACCTCCAAGGGCGGTGAACCAGTAGAACCCCGACAGGAACACGGATCCCATCATGTCCATGCCCTGACGCATCTGCCCCAGGGCTTCCTCCTTTTCGCCGCTCTCCTGCGCGGCGGCGGCGGCGTCGCCCATCTGGAGCCAAAAGTCCTTCGCTTCGGTGAACAGCACCGAGAACACGACGGTCAAACCCAGCGTGACCAGCATGAGCGCCACCAGCAGACGCTGATGCAGCAGAGCTCGGATGCTGTCGGCAGCGATCAGGAGCACGGCTCTCATGACGCCCCCTCCCGGCCGATGACGCCGAAGAAGATCTCCTCCAGCGACTGCGTCTCGGTTTCGACGCGTTCGACACCTACGCCGCCCTGTGCCAACACGCGATCCACGTCGCGACGCACCGCCTCGTCGTCACACTCGATGGTGGTTACTCCCCCTTCTATCGTCATTCGCGCAGCCGTGGCGGACAACGCCTCTATGGCCCGCGTCGGCAGATCCCTGACCACGATCCTCGACCCCTTGGCGGCAGACAACTCCTCCAAGGTCCCTACCTTTTTCAGCTCGCCCTGTTGCAGAATTGCCACCCGGTCGCACACCGATTCGACTTCGGAGAGGATGTGCGAACAAATGAACACCGTTTTTCCACTCGACTTGTGCTCCAGCAGAATATCGCGGAAATCCCGTCGCGCGACCGGGTCGAGATTGGAGGTGGGCTCATCGAGAATCAGCAGCTCGGGATCGTTGAGCAGCGCCTGCGCCAGCCCCAGACGCTGCGTCATACCCTGGGAGTAGTTCGAAATCGTCTGACCAGCCGCCTCCACCAGCCCCACGCGTTCGAGCAGCTCCGCGGCCCGCCGTGAACGGTCTGCCCGTTGGATCCCCAGCAGCCCGCCGTAGAATTCGAGCAGGCGCTGGCCGCTGTAGTAGCTGTGCAGGTTTACAGACTCGGGCAGGTAACCGAGCCTTTGCCGGGTCCGCGTGCAGGCAACGGGTTGATCAAACAGATAGGCCGTCCCCGAGCTGGGCCGGATGAAATTCAGTAGCAGCTGAATGGTCGTAGACTTACCGGCGCCGTTGGGCCCGAGAAAGCCAAACACCTCGCCGGCGTTCACCTCGAGATCGAGCCCCCGCAGAGCGGCCGTGCCCCCCTTGTAGGTCTTTCCCAGATTCTCGGTGCGAATGACGCTCATACCCCCACTCTCACATTGTAGCCGACCCGACGGACTGACTCTCCGCCCTCAGACGCACCAGCAACTCCCGCAGCCCATCATCGTTTTTCGGGCTGTAACCAAGCTTGATCCACTCGACGCGGCCATCGGCACCCACCACCACAAGCACGGGAATGGCAGTTACCCCGAATCGATCGCCGATAGCGCCATCCCGATCCATCACCACCCGGAAGGTATAGCCCTTCCGTTCAATAAAATCCCGGACGCGCTCGGGGTTCTCCCGGATGTTTACAGCGAGAACCTCCACGTCATGCGCCCCGAATTCATCGGACAGTTCTTGAAGAGCCGGCATCGCCATCAGGCAAGGGCCACACCAGGTCGCCCAGAAATCCAGCACGACCACCTTGCGATCGCGAAATTCCGAGAGCGCTACCTGTCGTCCTTGCAGATCGGTTCCGGAAAAGTCCGGCGACTCGCCGCCTACCTGGAGGTCCCCGAGTTCGCCTGTGGAGGCATGACCACCCGGCGCCATCTCGACCTTGACGAGGTAGTGAATCCAGATGCTTGCGAGCGCAAAGAGGATTCCAGCCAGGATCCAGATGACATTTTTCGTGTTCAGTGTCACTGCATATTCTCCCGCGTGGGAAGAACGGAACCAAGCTTTTTGCGTGCCTGCCACGCACGCAGGAACCCACCCTTGGCCCGCCGCAGCATCTCCAGCGGATCGAGCTTCCAGAGTGAGTCGGGATAATCTGCTCCGAAGGTACCGTCGTCGGAGAAGATCTCCAGATCGTACCACCCGTCAAAGCCGGCGGCCTCCAGTGCGCCAAGGAGTGCCGGCAAGTCCATCGCCCCCTCACCGGGCAAGGCTCGGTCCGCCCAGCTGCGGGTGGGTTCACGCCAATCGTCGATGTGAATGGCACCGCCGAAGCGGCCCACGTGCTCCCGAATTTGCGATAGAATGTCGGGCTGGTCCCAATGATGGTAGAGATCGAACAGGATGCCAATATTGGATTGGTCAATTCGATCAATCAACTCGATCGTCTGCGCCAGGCTAGTGATGATGGTCTTGTCACCCAACACCTCGGGATGCAGTGGCTCAACGGCGATTTGAATCCCGAATTCAGCGGCCGTCTGTGCCGCTTTGCGCAAGCCGTCAGCTGCGATGCGGAGTGCTTCGTTGAGCTCCAGCTGACCGCGGGGACCGGGTAGGCACGCGATCGCAACGGGATTGAACGGAGCCAATCGGCGAATCCCCGCGCACATCGCCTCCACTCTTTCCTCCACATCTGTCGGTCCACCGAACTCGCTGGGAATCACCTCGACTACGGCCGGGGCACACAAAGTTGCTTGCAAGCCACTGTCGCGCAACTGGTCCAGCGATTCGCGGTCGCGGCCCTCGGGGAGTTTGAACTCCCAAATCCCGATACCGCCAGCTCCCGCTTCCCGGTAGACGGCCAGATCTTCCTGGAAGCTGAGGTGATACGTTGTCACCTCCGAGACCGAAAATTTTGGCTCTTCGCCTATCACGGCACCTTAGTCCACGAGGAGACTCGAAATGCGGACAGCGTCGGGTCCGTCGTGCATCCTTGCCCTGCCAGTGGGTCCAGCAAATGTGGGATTAATTCCACATTTGGCCCAGCGCCGAACGTACAACATGAGCTAAACTGTTGATTTATCTAAACATGAGGGGATAGTGGCCCAAAGATCCTGATCAAAAATGGGGAGGATCTCTATATAGATCTTCCCCATTTCAATAATTAGGTGCTACCTCAGATCTACCGTGGCTTTAGCGCCCTACCTTGTAGCGACTCGCCGTATAGGTCAACGTCTGCCCCACCTTCAGCTCAACCACCTCGGTATTGGGAGAGAGAAACTTCACCGCCTTCTTCAACTCGCCAATATCTGCCGGCTGCCCCATTATCGGCCCGTAGTGGCAGGGAATGGCGACATCGGGGCGGACAAGACTCGCCGCCCTCGCCGCCTCGCGAATGCCCATCGTATACTGTCCGCCCACCGGCATGACCATCACTTGCGGCCCATGCATCTGGCCGATCAGCTGCATGTCGCTGAAGAGGCAGGTATCGGCGGTGTCGTAAATGGTGATGCCGTTGTTGTAGGAGATGACAAATCCATTGACGGCGCTGTCGGGGTGGAACAGCAGGCCGGCGGGCAACTCGGCCCCGATCACGTGGGTCGACAGCGACTGCGAGTGGTGGCACTGCACCATCGTGATTTCGGCGTCTTTCACCTTGACCGTGCCGCCGGGGTTCATCGACAGCGCGCGCGAGCCCATCTTGAGCCCGTGCACCTCCTCAGCGACGACGCAGCGCTCGTAGTTGCCGACGAACTTGGCCTTGGTGCGCTTGCAGATTTCATAGGAGTCGCCGATGTGGTCGCCGTGGCCGTGACTGGCGATGACGATGTCGGCCTTTTTTACGTGGCCGAGCTTCATCCTGGCGGTGGGGTTGTCGTCGAACCAGGCGTCGAAGTAGGTGACCGAGCCCTTGTCCGACTCAAAGCGGACGCGAGCACGGGTGGTCCGCCCATTGCTGTGTGGCCGGCACCATGCCGGTCACACCTGTCCGCCCACCCGAGTACCGTCGCCGCGAACCGGAAAAGGAGCCCCTCTACCAGGTCCTCGCCGGGCATCTGGAAACCTTTCTCCAGCAAGCCGGAACGGCCGAGCACCGACTGCCCCTCCATGTCGACAAAGAGCTGCGGGCCTACCTCGAATGCGGCATTCTGGCCTACGGGTTCGTGCGCGCCCGTTGTGAGGACTGCGGGAAGAGCCGGGCCGTTAGCCTTTTCCTGCAAGAAGCGGGGGTGCTGCCCCTCGTGCTGCGGCCGGCGCATGGCCGATACGGCGGCGCGCCTGGTCGACGACGTGCTGCCCCGGGTGCCGGTGCGCCAGTGGGTGCTCAGCTTTCCGTACGAGATTCGCTACCGCCTCGCCTACGACGGCGAGTGGGTCTCGGCCGTACTGGCGGTGTTTCTGCGCGTGGTGGGCCGCTGGTATCGACGTCAGGCGCAGGCCATGGGCCATGACCGCGCGCGGTGGGGCTCGGTGACCTTCGTCCAGCGGTTCGGTTCCTCCCTGAACCTCAATCCCCACGTGCACGTGCTCATGCTCGACGGGGTCTACGTCGATGGGGAGGACGCTCCGGTTTTCGTTCCCGCCCCGCCGTTGTCCGACCAAGCCGTGCAGCAGATCGTGGAGACGAGTGCGCGCCGCATCATGCGCTTGTGCACGAAACGCGGCCTGCTCGACGACACCGCCGCCGATCTGTTCACCGACGAGGAGCCCGTGCTGGCGGCTCTCACCGCGGCTTCGGTGCGAGGGCTCACCGCCACCGGGGCACGCGCCGGCCAACGCCTGCGCCGGGTCCTGAAAGATGCGGCCACCGGGGTGCGTACGGCGTCCTTGTGCTTTGCTTCGCGCGGATTTTCCCTGCATGCGGCAACGCGGATCGCAGGCCCTGACCGGCGCGGGCTCGAACGCTTGTGCCGCTACGTGGCCCGGCCGGCCCTGGCGGGGGGGCGTCTGCGCGTTCTCGATGCCGACCATCTTTCCTTCGCGCTCAAAACGCCGTGGTCGGATGGGACCCGCCCTCTCCTGCTCTCTCCGATGGAACTGCTGGAGAAGCGGGCGGCTCTGGTTCCCCCCGCCCCGGTTTCATCTCCTACGCTACCACGGGGTCCTGGCGCCCCGGGCCCGGGCCCGCGAGCGCATCGTGCCGGCCCAACCGGGTGCCGAGCCGTCGGCGGAGGACGGCTCGGCGAGCGCTGCGTCCTGCTCCCATCGGCTGCGCTGGGCGACCCTGCTGGCGCGGGTGTTTTCCTCCGACCTCAGCGAATGCGCGGCATGCGGCGGTGGCCTGAGAATCATCGCCGCCCTGACCGATCCGGCCTCGATCCGGACCTATCTGGAGGGAGTAGGGCTGCCGGGGATGCCCCCGCCGAGGGCCCCGCCTGAGCCGCTTTTCGAGTTCGCCGCCTGACCTGCCTTCTCGACCCGTCGCCGTCGCCGGGCGTACGGCGGGGTGTGCCCTCAACGGCCCCTCAGGCCCCGAATTGATCCGGATACGGGCCGACAGGCAACCAAACTGTACTGCGAGCTCGGTCGAAGGACTGGCAAACGATCCTCCGGGGAGTTGCCAGACCCTTGCGGTACGCTCAGCGCCTTGACCGAGAGTCCAAAAAAGGTGCCTCATTTTACCTATACTTCAAGGCCGAGGTGGCCCACTATATCGACCAGTGCCGTGCTGGAGCACCCTTTGCCGTTGATCACCGCGATGGGCTGAGGGCGTTGGAGATCGCGATGGTGGGGAGTGGGGCGCTGCGGGGACGCGAGGCGAGCTAATTTTTAGGAAGGCAGATAGGTAGAACGGATATGAAAGTCACGAAGATCGAGACCCTGCGGGCCAGCCGCTTTATCTACGTGCGGGTGCACACTGACGAGGGCATAGCGGGGGTCGGCGAGTTGCACCCCGCAAGCGGCACCAGCGGCACGTCGTTTGCGCCCATTGCGGCGGTGGATTACTGCGCCGAGTACCTGATCGGCAAGGATCCCCTCCACATTGAGCGCAACTGGCAGCACATGTTCCGCCGCTGCGTGTTTCGCGGCGGCGCAGACACCATGGCCGCGATCGGTGCAATCGACATCGCGCTATGGGACATCAAGGGCAAGGTAGCCGAGCTACCCGTCCATTCGCTGCTAGGCGGTCCTACGCGGGAGCGCGTGCGCGTGTACTCCCATCTGCAGGGCGATACCCCGGCGGAGTTGGCCGCAGACGCCCGGAGCATGGTCGAGGCCGGCTACACAGCCCTGCGCCTCTATCCGTTCGGGGCCTTTGCGTCCGGCGAGGGCACAAGCCTAGAACAACTGTCGTTCCGCGGCATGGCTAAGCACGCCGCGGCTACCCTACAGGCGGTCCGCGACGCCGTGGGTGACGAGATCGATCTCATGGTCGACGTGGTCAACCGCCTCACGCCGCCGGAGGCCATCGAGGTGGCCAAGGCCCTTGAGCCCTATGGCCTGTTTTTTTTCGAGGATCCCATCGAGCCCGAGAACATGGACGCGTGGGGCCATATCGCGGCAAATATGCCGGTGCCCGTGGCCATGGGCGAGCGGCTCTACACCACCTACCAGTTCCGCGAGTTGCTGGCCCACAAGGGGGCCTCGTACATCCGGCCGGACCTGTCGCTCGCCGGTGGAGTCACGAATTGCAAAAAGATCGCGGCGCTTGCCGAAGCAAGCTACGTGGGAGTCGCCCCGCACAACCCTCTGAGTTGCGTCCTGACCGCGGCGTGCGTGCAACTCGACGCCGCCATCCACAACGTCGCCATCCAGGAGTACCCGCGGGACGAGTACGATGCCCCGAAACGGGATCTGGTCGAGATGCCACTGCGACGCGAGGGCGGTTTCCTGATTGTGCCGCAGACTCCCGGCATTGGAATTGAACTGAACGACGAAGCGTTCCCGCACTATCCGCCTGTGCCCTATACCCGGTCGCCGGTGATTGGACCCGACGGCGCCCTGCGGGACTACTGATTAGAGCACCTTTGGACGCCACGGTATTCCACGCGGGCCCCGGCAGACGACTAGCGAAAAGCTCGGTACTCGTCCCGAGGCAAGTACCCTGTCCGCCCTCTTAGAGAACTGATAGATGCTATCGAGCATGAAGGTTGGAGGCGTATGATCAGGCTGACTCAAATAACCTCAGAGCAGTTGGAGTGGTACAAAGAACAAACTGGGGGCTTCTATGGAATGGATTTCAATTTTGGAGGACCATCGGGATTTTTCGGCTTCTATGGCGAGTTTGCTATCTCCAGCGAAGGCCAGGTTGACTTGGCAAACCTCCTGGTAGCCCATTCTTGCGAACACGAGCAGGAGGAGATGATTGCCGAGATTAGTGCTCTGCGACAGACTATCATGGATGGTCTGTGGTCTGCTACATTGCGCCAGGAAAATCGCCTCGAAGCTGTCTGGGAGGAGTTTAAGTTGGAGTTTTTCTCCCAACCAACGCGCGATGGAACGGTCGCAACTCATTTGTTACTCTCACACGACGATCCCGCCATTTTTAGGAACTCCTTGCGGGCACGATCGGAACGCAGGAGGGGCTACTACCCCGTAAGTCCAGAGCAAGCCCCTGAACAGGCTGAGGCTGTTGACGTGGCGGAACTTGCGCGTCGCATTCAGGGCAAGCCACTAGTGGCGTTCACGGGCGCTGGGTTATCGGCCGCGGCAGGTATTCCCGCGTTTGACGGGAAAGGTGGACTGCAGGAGCAATTCCCCATCGACAATTACCGTTTTCCCGGTGCTGTTGCCGATTGGATAATACACCGACCTCGTGAGACGGCTATAGTACTTGGAACATTCTATACCCGCTTTATGACAGCCAGCCCCACCGAAGCCCATGCGGCTCTTGCACAATTGGAGAAACACGGAATACTGAAGCATATCATTACGGGCAATTTTGACGGGCTGCACGAATGGGCCGGTAGCCAAAAAGTGCATATAAACGAACCCAAGTACTTTAAAAGCTCAGACGAGGGCTGGGCTTGGATCGAGGAAGGTCAGGTAGCTTTGGTTGCAGGCGTGTCGATGGATGCAAATAACGGTCTGCTGGACTATGCCCGTGACAACGCCCTCCAAATCGTCGTTGTGGCTCCAGAAAGACCGGCCTTCATGCATGCACAGGACTGGTTTGTCGAGGGTCTTGCCGAGGATGTCTTGCCCGAACTGGCAAAGCTGCTCACCACCTGATCATGCACTAACCGCTTTCGCCAGAGCTTCTCAGGTGCCCTCCTCGACCTGGCGCGCCATCTGCGCCATATAGGCGGCTCGACCCATGAGGTCTTTCTTGTAGTTCCAGCGCATCTTTTCCGGGTACATCACCAGGGAGCGATCCGCCAAGGGCAGGGACACCCGGGCGCCGCCCTGCCGGTGCGATTGGCGCAGGGCCACGGCCAACTCCAGGGCATGGCGCAAATCGTCGCCGCTGGTGATTGCCAAGTCTCCGCCTTCTTCGAGGACGCGGACGATATCCTCGACAATGGCCCGCATCACCGGCCCGGAATCCTGCCAGCCCTCGTCGTCGTACCCCCTCTCCTCCTCGGTGTATTGCTCGAACACCCCTTCCACCTCGACCAAAGGGGCCCCTCGACCGCTGTGCTTGAACAGGCGCAAACCTAGGGCCGTATTGTTCCAATTGCAGATCAGTCCCTCGCTGCCCACCACCTCGAGGCCGCGCCAGGCCGGGCCCGGGAAGCTGCTGAAGCACTCTATGCCATTGTCAAAGCGAATGTACCCGCCCACGCCGCCGAAACCAGTGGCTCCTTCCTCGTAGGGTTCCTCGTGATCGCTATGGGGATCGCCCTCGACCCGGCCGACGACCCACTCCGCCGGCGCCCTGGCGGCGAACTTGCGCGCCAAGTTCAAACCGTGGCAGCCACCCTGGCCGTTGCCGTCGTACAGATTGATGCCCTGCACTTGGCCAATCGCCCCCCCCCCCCCGCGCGCGGCCAACTCGCAGGCCCGGCGGTAGTCTGGATGGCTCGACACCATGACGCCCGAGGCCAGATACACGCCCCGCCGCTGGCAGCTCTCCACCATGCGGTCGGCTGCGGACAGCCGGGCCGTCAGCGGTTTTTCGCAAAAGATGGCCTTGACCCCGGCCTGGGCCGCGGCCACTACTGCTCCGGCGTTGGCTCCCACCGGCAGCACTGGCATGGCGATATCGATCGACTCGCGTGCCAACATCTCCTCGTAGGTGGCGTAGCCGGGCACCCCGAAGCGGCGGCAACCCAGCGCCAGATTTTCCGCATCCGTATCGGCAATGGCCACCACCTCGCACAAGGGGTGCACATCAAAGGCCGGGCCCGACTGGTGCCGGCCCGTCCGCAGCCAATGACGCCGACCCGGTATTTGGCTTCTCGCTTTTCTCGCATGGAGAGCTGTCCTAGCTATTGGATTACTTGGGGAAATAGGGCAGTTCGAGACCGGATATGTGCTGCAGGATGCGGATCACCTGGGCGCTGTAGCCGTACTCGTTGTCGGGTACCACACGTACAGCACGCAGCGCTTGCCCTGGGTAATGGTCGCCCCCGAGTCGACGATGCCGCTTCTCTCATTGCCGACGAAGTCGCTCGATACCACCTCGGGCGAGCTAGTGTAATCGATCTGGCCCCGTGTTTCTGCGCGTGGTGGGCCGTTGGTATCGGCGTCAGGCGCAGGCCATGGGCCATGACCGCGCGCGGTGGGGCTCGGTGACCTTCGTCCAAAGATTCGGTTCCTCCCTGAACCTCAATCCCCACGTACACGTGCTCATGCTCGACGGGGTCTACGTCGATGGGGAGGACGCTCCGGTTTCCGTTCCGGCCCCGCCGTTGTCCGACCAAGCCGTTCAGCAGATCGTGGAGACGAGTGCGCGCCGCATCATCCGCTGGTGCACGAAACGCGGCCTGCTCGACGACACCGCAGCGGATCCGCTCACCGACGAGGAGCCGGTGCTGGCGGCTCTCACCGCGGCTTCGGTGCGAGGGATCACCGCCACCGGGGCACGCGCCGGCCAACGCCCTGCGCCGGGTCCTGAAAGATGCGGCCACCGGGGTGCGTACGCTCCATCTCCTACGCTACCACGGGGTCCTGGCGCCCCGGGCCCGGGCCCGCGAGCGCATCGTGGCGGCCAAGCCGGTTGCCGAGCCGTCGGCGGCGGACGGCGATGCGAGCGTTGCGTCCTGCGGCCATCGACTGCGCTGGGCGACCCTGCTGGCGCGGGTGTTTTCCTCCGACCTCAGCGAATGCAAAGCCTGTGGCGGGCGCCTGAGGATCATCGCCGCCCGGACCGATCCGGCCTCGATCCGATGCTATTTGACCGCGGTCGGTTTGCCGGCCCGGCCCCCGGCGTTGGCCCCCTGCCAGGCCCCCCGCCGCAGCCGCCGTTCGAGTTCGCCGCCTGACCTGCCTTCTCGACCCGTGGCCGTCGCCGGGCGTACGGCGGGGGGGTGCCCTCAACGGTCCCTCAGGCCCCGGATTGATGCGGATACGGGCCGACAGGCAACCAAACTGTACTGCGAGCTCGGTCGAAGGACTGGCAACGATCCTCAGGGGAGTTGCCAGACCCTTGCGGTACGCTCAGCGCCTTGACCGAGAGTCAAAAAAGGTGCCTCATTACCTATACTTTTTTCGGGGTGTAGCCTCCATTTTACGCATTTCTTAACAAGAGTGGGACCCCAAGTCCGGGTACGAGTTGTACTTTTGGGGGTAACGACTTAGCCCAAAAACCGGAAAGGGGTCCCAGATGGAAGATACGCACGATTTGAGCGCTCGCCTGACCAACCTGCAGGAAAATGTCCGGCAGTGGGAACATCGCCTGCAGTCCGGGCAAGCAGGACCGGATGCATTTCGCCAGATGCTGGGGGAGTTTCGTTCGTGTTTGGACGACATCGGTCGAAGCGGCTTCCAACGCTTGGCTCAAGCTTGTGAAATGAGCGACGACACCGTGGTACACCAGGGGAAGTTGTACCGATTCAAGCAGGTGGTCGACAAGGAGTGGATGACCCTGTGGGGCAAGGTTGTGGTGGCGCGGCGGCTGTATCAGCCCGATCGCGGCGGACCGAGTCGGGTGCCTCTGGACGAGCGCTGCGGCATGGTCAAGCGATTCATGGTGCCGGAACTGGAGCGCCTGACGGCGTTTCTGGGCGCCGGCATGGTCCCTGCCGAGGTCCGGGACTGCTTGGGGGAGCTGCTGCCCGAGCCGCCCTCGCGCACCGCCATTCAATACCTGTTGACGACTGTAGGGCAGTATGCGGAGGATCACGCCGAACAACTCGAGCTGGCCTTGCAAGCAGCGGCGCCACTGGATCCCGAAGGCGACACCCTGGTGGTCAGTTGGGACGGGGTTACCGTGCCCCTGCGGGAACCGGCACCCAAGCGCGGACGGCCCGCCGAACGACCGATGGACAGCGAAACCGACAGCGCCCCCACGGCCTGGAAAGAGGCGGGGGTGGGCATGGTCGCCACCTACCTGACGCCGCTGAATCCCGACAGGGAAGAGCCCCAACGCGTCGACGTGCGCTATGCCGCGCGCATGCCGGAGGCGAAAATGGAAACTTTGGTCAACGGCTTGGTGAACCAGACAGGTCGGGCCTTGCAGCAGGGTAGCTATGAGCACCGGGTGGTGTTGGCCGACGGCAAGCGCGAGATCTGGCGTACCGTGGAGGAGCACGGGGTGTTCGACGGCTTCACCCGCATTCTCGACTTCTACCACGCCGCCCAGCATCTGTCGAAGGCCGCCGAGCACCTCTTCGGCAAGCGGTCGGGAAAAGCTTTTCGCTGGTATCGACGATGGCGCCACAAACTGCGCCATGAGCCCGGTGCCGTTCAGGGCCTGATCCGTTCCCTGGTCTACCATTGCCGCACACTCCCAAAAGGATCACCACGCCATCGTCAGGCGACCACCGAACTGGGCTACTTCCGCAACAACCGGGATAAAATGGACTACGCTGGCTATCACGCTTCGGGCTTGATCCTCTCCAGCGGTCCCGTGGAGGCGGCCGCCAAGACTCTGGTCGGCCATCGACTCAAACGCAGCGGCATGCGCTGGAGGCGCGAGGGCGGACAGCAGATTCTCAACCTGCGAGTCCACGTTCAATCGAAACGATGGGAGGCCTTCTGGAACTGGTACCTTAAAAAAACCACCTCGCAACCCTACACCATGGCTGCGTAAAAACGCGGCTACACCCTTTTTTCGTCACTGTGCCGATCCTACAAAAGAGCCGCCTAAACCGCTAATGACGAAAGAGGATTTGAAGCGGGATCGCAGAGCTGGTATCGCTTAAAGGAGGACTGAGAAGGTGAGCGCCGCTTCGCTGAGAAATTCCGCCGGCTTTACGAGCAAGGCGTACACCCTTCTACGTGCTGGATGTCACTTTAATTGTCAGCGGATCTCCGGTAACGGCACACCTGCATCTTTACAGGTCGATTCCAATCTACGGCGCATGGAGGGCTCCTTTAAGCTCCAGGCCTGCACAATATCCTCTGCGTTCTCAGAGTGCTGAAGAGAATACATAATAATAGCCGAAACCCCGTGACAGATGTCAGATAGATGGTGTTGGGGGCACTGTAATCTACCGGCTTCGCGGCAATTTATACTACAAAATTGCCCCGGAGGACGCTCTGCACGCGTCTTGTGAAGTAGTGCATGAGTACCCAAACCTTGCTTGCCCGCAGCGATGGCCGCATCCAGTTGTTCCTGAGTACCCAAAGCTTGCTTGCCCGCAGCGACGGCGGCATCCAGTTGTTCCTGAGTGAACAAACCTTGCTTGCCCGCAGCGACGGCCGCATCCAGTTGTTCCTGAGTGAACAAACCTTGCTTGCCTGCAGTGATAGTCCCGCCTGCTTCTGCCTGCGCATAACCATTCACCCTGCCTTGCAAAACGTATTGTGGAGTGACTTGGTGCTCCTGGCCGCCCCATTCTACATTACAGAATCCCCATCCTTGCCCTGTTTTTCCTGTGAATAATGCGTCCTCAATCATACCACGACATACGTACAGAGGGGTCGTGCACCTGTCCCTGCTCGATCCATCATTACACCCTGCCACTATACTTCCCTCCGGTATGTTGCCAGATGCGTCAACTTCAACCCACTCTGCGCTGGCAAAGCCTTCCGATCGTGTAAGTATAAGAAGTGCCATCAGAGCTAGTACAAGTGCTTTCAATATTTTCATGATGCCATTCCTCCAACTTAAATTAGAGTTTAAGGGTTTACACCACGCGATCCATGCCCGTCCGTATTTGATACCCTGAACGATGTACTAAACTGCTCACACCGCGTTTCCGTAAACATTACAACTCACCTTTAGACCCCCTCCTTCCTGATGGTTAGGTGCTAATGACACTCCCTGAGTGCCATCTCAGGCCACTACACGAGCCGTCTCGCCAGTCTCCCGAGCATGTACGAAGATACCAGTCGGGTTGGTGCCCCCCAGCACCAGATTGTTCATAGTCGATTGGAAAGTCACGTAGCGGTCGTCGGCGTTTATGCCTGGACTGCGAGCTTAACCTCCAACGCCCTTGTTGCCCTCCGAGTCACTTTGAGTAACAGAATAGCGTCCTTGGGAGGCGCCTGTCAACACCCCCGGGTGCACCCGGGGGTGTTCAACGATTTGATTGAGTGTTTCACTACTGTCCGGTTATAAGTCGAATAAAGTCAACTGGTTACAAAGATGCTCTGATTGGTATTGGGAGTTGATTCTCGTAAGCATTTGTCGACCGGGCGCGACATACGCCGAGTATAATCCAGATTGCGTTTGGCGCGGATGACAAAGAACGCGGCCTGCTGCGTGAAGGTATACAGCCGCGCGAACTCGATGTACCCGCGGTCCATGATGTAGAAGGCGCCCGGTTCCAGAATCAATTCGTCGAGCAGGCCGACATCGTGCGTCTTCCCCTCTGTAATGCGAATAAAACAGGGGATATTGCCGCGTAGATCCATCAACGTGTGAAGCTTGATGGCGGCTTTGCGCTGACGGAATCGGGCCCACGGAAACAGCGAAAGACACCGATCGATGGTGCTGGAATCGAAGACATACGCGGTCTCTTCGAGTTGTACTCCGAAGTCGTCTTGACTGTATAGCTTGCGGGCGTGGCCAATGAGCACCTGAGCGAAGTCGGCGTAGATGCGCCAGTCCCGGTTCTCGTTGGCATCGGCCAGGGTGCTCCTGGAAACCGGGTATCGAAGGCCGGCAGGATACAGCTTGGGCTGCATCGCCCGCAAGCAGGTCTCGATGTCCCGTAGGCTTCCCCGACCGGTGAGCTGCGCAAAGGCCATGCACAGAAACTGATCGCGACACTTGAAGTGCCGTGTCCTGTAATTGCCATGGTACCGACGTACGCATCTGTTGAACTCGTGCCTGGGCAGGAAATCCATGAGCTGTGAGAATACCATTCGTCCCGTAGGCATCGGCCATTCCCTCCCTCGCTAAATGCAGCGCTGAATGGCCCAAATCTACGATCGATTTCAAATCGACAACGGTCATTTATTCGCACAACTCATTGTAGATGCATTACTTACACGATTCTTCAAAGCGCTCAACCGGACAGTAGTGTGAGTGTTTTTTCTTCTCCTTTTCGTTGTTGTTTTTTGCGGAGGCGGCGGAATCCACTCGGAACTGCGCGCAGGCTCTGGTTCCTGGATCCCCCGCTGTCAGCGGTCCCCGGCGACCACCATCGGGCGGTTCAAAAGGGTCTGGCTCTCGTAGATGGAGCCGCTGCGCCCCGGGCGGATGACTTCCGGCTCCGGCACCGTGGGAACGTCGGTGTGCCGCGGCGCGGCGACCGGCTTCCCCCTGATGATGCAGGCGTCGAACGCGGCCATGTCCTCCGGCGGGTTCTTGATGGGCCGGGCATCGGCGGCGCCGTACTGCAGCGTCGAGAACGCGGCTGTCGCGGAAGATGCGGTCGTACGCCGGGTGCAGCTCCTCGGGATGCTTGAGCCGCCGCAGGCCCTCCTGACGGAACTACACTCGCTTCCGGATCACAGGATGGATCGGTCCTGCTATGGGACCTGGCGACACGCAATACTATCGCCACCTTCGGGCATATCCATTCGGTCAGTTCGGTATCCTTTTCCCCGGATGGTACGACACTCGCTTTCGGGTCGGGCGACGGCACGATACTGCTGTGGGATGTGCAGCTCGTTCTGCCACACCCCGGGACCCTGACAAAGCTTTCCGGCGATAAACAGCAACGTCCCGCCGGAGCCGCCTTGACCGAGCCCTTCGTGGTTTCGGTGCTCGATCAGAAACGGGGACCCGTTTCCGGGAGCCACCGTCATCTTCGCGGTCACCGCCGGTGGGGGCCCCCTTTCGGCAACCACCGCTACCACCGATGCCAACGGCCGCGCTACCACCACCCTGACCCTGGGATCCCAGCCAGGGAGGAACACCGTCACGGCAAGGGTCGCCCGGCTGAACCCGGTGTCTTTTGTCGCTGCTGGGCAGGCGATCCCCCAATCCCTGACCAAGCTCTCCGGCGATGGGCAGCAGGGAGCCCCCGGCGCTTCACTGGCCCAGCCGTTCGTGGTTTCAGTCCTGGATCAGAACGCGGCGGCGTTTCCCGGGGCCACCGTCACCTTCGCGGTTACCGGCGGCGGAGGGAGCCTCTCAACAACGACCGCCACAACCGATGCCAACGGCCGCGCCGCCAGCACCCTGACCCTGGGGAGCCAACCGGGGGCCAACACCGTCACGGTATCCGTGGCCGGCCTCGACCCCGTGACCTTCACCGCCACCGCCAAGGCCACCCCCGACTTCGATGGCGACGGCGAGATCGGCTTCTCCGACTTCTTCCTGCTCGCCGACGCCTTCGGCGGCAGCGACCCCCGCTTCGACCTCGACGGCAGCGGCAGCGTCGACTTCGGAGACTTCTTCCTCTTCGCCGACCACTTCGGGCAGCCGGCCCGCAGCAAGCTGTTGGCCTTGGCCCGGGAGATGATCGGACTGCCCGACGGGCCGCAGCTGCAGCAGAACGCCCCCAATCCGTTCAACAGCGAAACCGCGATTTCCTGGTTCCTGCTGCGGCCGGGACCGGCGCGAGTGGAGGTGTTCGCCCTGACCGGGCAGCGGGTGTCTGTCAATAGCCTCCCGTACCCGTCAATGGGATCGCGATGTCCCAAGGCTCGCAAACAGCCCCAGCACGTCGCTAGGTTGCTGGAGATTACCGGCACACCGAGTTCGGCTTCCAGTCGGGCTAGCACATCGATGGTGCGCAGGTTGGTACAACTGATGAACATTCCGTCGGCATCGACCTGCCAGACACGCCGGGCAAATTCATACGTCTCTTGCGGCGTCACCATCCCGATGCTGAATGCATCCACAATGCCCATACCGGCGACAGTAAGGACCTGAAAACCTTCATCTTCCAGGAATTGTCTCTCCAGCACATTGAGCTCGTCCGGGTAAGGCGTGGCGACTGCGACGCGCCGAGTACCGAGCGCCCGCAGCGCCCGTGCAACGGAACCCGATGTCGTCACCGCTTTTGCTTTTCCTGCCCGTTCGATTCGGTTCCGCAACTCGACTTCGCCTTCAACGCCGCCACAAAACTGCTCGCCGTGCAGGCAAAGGCTATCACATCTGCCTGTGCGCTCCCGAGTTCATCCGCAGCACGCTCCACATGTCGAAGCATCGCTTTGGAGTCGTCTACATCCGACCGACTGTTCCGCATCCGTGCCGCATAAACGCCGATACCCTCCGGAACCATTCGGTAGAACTCCGGTTCGACGACTGTGTTGGCCGAGGGCACCAATAAGCCGATTCGCCCGTTCTGTCCGTACATCATATGGCTATATACGGGTTTTTCAACGTGGTATTTATAGCGTTTCCCCAATGAGATTTTTAGGGTTTCATACTGTACGGAATCGGGCCGGAATCTGCGCAGGGATATCGAGGTCTCCGACGCACAGGTAAATCAGGTCGGCAAAGGCATCCAGAGTTTTAAATCCACTGGCTCGATTCTTGACCATGCGGATAATGCGATTGAGCCCTTCGGCGGCGGCGTTGGTCAGGTGCGTGTCGACGAAGGCGGTGATGCCGGCCGCCTGCTTGCGCACCGTGTTGACGAACTTGCGCAGGGGCTGCAGGCGGCTGCGCAGGGCCGCCGTCGTCCACTTCTTGAGGAAGCGTTCGGCGGCCCAGCGCGCCTTGTAGCGCCAGAAGTGCTCGAACTCGTCCTTCAGGCGCCAGGCGCGGTAGATGCGGCGGTTGGCCTTCTCCAGGGTTTGGAGCGTGCGCCGATCCTTTCGCGAGCGCTGGGCGGAGTGATGCAGCAGCACCCAGCGCAGGCCCTTGAGCAGCTTGCGGTCCTCGCCACAGGCTTGCCGCCACTGCTCCTTGCGCACCTCGTCGACGGCTTCGTTGAGGGCCTTGACGACGTGGAATCGGTCCAGGACCAACTCGGCGTTGGGACCATGCTGCCGGATGGCGCCGATGAAGGTCTCGCTCAGGTCGCAGCAGGCCCAGCGGATGCGGTCCTTCTGGAAGGCGCTGAGATGGTCCCGGAAAAACGCGTCGATGGTCTTCCGTGCCTTGCCCTTGCCGACCCAGACGACACGGGAGCGTTCCAGGTCGTAGACCAGGGTAGCGTATTTATGGCCCTTGGCGTAGGAGATCTCGTCGATGCCGAGGGTCTTCAGCCGGCGGATGCGGTGCCCCGTACGCCGGCGCTCGATGAGCCGGTGCAGCTGGTCGGACAGGGTCGACGGGGCCAGACCCAGCAGGCGCGCGGCGGCGGCCTGCGTCATCCACTGGCAGTACCTCAGCAGCAGGTATTCGAAGCGGTAGCTGACCTGGGCCGAGGGCGCCGCCCAGGGCACCTCCTCGACGCGACGGCCGTGGGTCGGGCAGCGGATCTCCCGAGGGGCGTGGTGCAACCAGAGGGTACGGCCGCAAACGCGGACGTCGCGCCAGCGGCGGAACTCCATGACCTGTACGATCTTGCCGCGGCGCCCACACTCGGGACACCGGCACCCGTTCCTTTGGGGCTTCACCGCGACCACGACGGCCGCTTCTTCCCCGTGTCCTTCGAACCACACGCCCACCGCGCGAAATCCCTTGAATTGGAACAGCTTGGAGACGAACTTCATAGCGGTCATAGGTCGCCTTCCCTTCCCTTTCTTGGGGAGTGCTTGATGGGGATACACCAAGCATAGGGAACGACCTATGGCCTTGTCATGTACTCAGATGGACAGCAAGGGCTCAGGTACTTTCCGTACTTACGTTTCGGCGTTGAAAAACCCGGATAGACCCCATCATATCACCTCTTACCCACGCTGTCTCACATCGACCATTGTGCAAATATCGCCTGGAAATCTTTGCTGGATCTTTTTGGACCTACCCCATTTCCGCCAACGAGACCGTCCTGTGTTCCCTGGCCGAAACCGAGACGGCTTCGGCGATTTCGACATCCAGAAGGGCATCTTCCGGAGGATTGCGGGCTTCGCGACGGCTTTCCATGGCATCCAGAAAGGCGGTTGCCTGCCGGACAAGCGGAGAAGGGGAGTTCTCAAAAGCGCGCACCTCGGAACGGCCCCTCTGGAAAACGGTAATGGAATTCTTGCCGGGCGGGCGGTCGGCATGGGAAAGGATTCCACCCTCGGCGCAGACAAATCGCGGCTGTGGGTCGGGCATGCCCTCCGGCCCGATATAACTGGCGGTGGCCGAAGCGAAGGCCCCGTTTTCAAATCCGATCAGGGCCCCGCATGTCTCTTCCACTACGTGACCGGGAGCCGTATTTCGCATCCGATTGGCCATTGCGGACACGGTGGTCGGCCTGCCGAGAATCCAGCGGACGGCATTGAGATAGCAGTAGCTCATGTGGGTCAGGGGCATCCCCCCGCTCGCCTCCTGGTCACAGTACCACCCGTCCGGGTCCGGGTTCCACAGGGCCATGGTCACGGCCATCACCGGCTCTCCCAGGTGTCGGCCCGCCACCAGGCGCCGAATCTCCTCCCAGGCAGGGTCGTAACGGCGCTGGAACCCGGCCTCCACAATGCGACTGTTCCGGGCCGCCAATTCCACGATCCGGCGCCCGTTTTCCATACTCGAAGCCAGACATCCGCCCACGAGGAGGTCGTAACCGGAATCCAATGCCCACATGGAGACCTCGTCCTGAACCCGATGCGGAACCTCGATCAGGATCGCGTCCGGCCCGGCCTCCCCCAATCGGCGAAAGTCATCGCAGAAAACGTCGCACCCCAACTCGGCCGCGCAGCTTTCAGCACGCTGTGCGCGCCGGGCCGCGACCCCGCAGATTTCCGCACCGCCCGTATCCAGAAACGCCCTGCCCCGTGCCCGGGCCATGTTCCCGGCTCCCACAATCGCTATTCGGTGTTTCGGCATTGTGCTACCGCTTCCGCTTGTTCGAGTTTAATTCCCGCAGCAGCGAATCCTTGCCGGCGACGTTTATGTGCATTCCGCCTCTTGTCTGTGGGAGGGAGCTCTCGCTCCCGATATGCCCAACCAATCGCTGGACTACAAACCTCACCTGCCACCGACACGGCAGGCCAAACTCAACCGATAGTTGAAGGGCTTTTTCTATGGCAAGTCAATTTCTCATGGATGGTGACCTGTTCGTCGAAGTGGTAGACAACAACGACGGAGGAGGTTTCCCCCAGAAACGGGTCGATGAACTCTCTCGAGCGAACAGGGAAGGTCGTTTCGACAACATCGCTTTCCCTTTTGAACGGGCGAACGGTTACAACGGTGTGCGCCAACTCTACAGCCGACGCGGCCCACAGGAGAACATCTTCCGGTCATCCTGGGGAAGCAGTCTCAATTTCGAGTTCATCTACGACCGGTCCGGCAGGTCGATGATTCCCCGTTGGCTTGGCGGCAAGCTCGGAACTCCGCCAACGCCAAGCCAACTCACCCGGCTTGATGACAACTCGGTCCAATTGACGACCGCTATCCCCGAACCCCGTCGCATTGAGGTCAGCACGACCTTTACCCTGGTTCCACCGCATTTCATCGACCTGGAAACCACATGCGTTGCCCATCCCGGCGCTTTCGAGGGGGATTGGCTGGGGCAGTTCTGGGCCAGTTATATCCACAACCCCGAAAACAAGACCACCTGCTTCCTCGGCCGTCCGGACGAAAACAGCCCCGAACAATGGATTGAATCGTTAATGGAACAACCACTGAACGCGCGTGTCTTTGCGAGTGAAGCCGATACCCTGATCCAGGGTGAACCCAATCCGGACGGCGGCTTGTTCCACAACATCCGCCCCATCCGATATGTCCATCCGTTCTTTTACGGATGCTGGCGGAATATGATGCTCGAACTGATGTTCAAGAGCACGGAATCCCTTCGATTCGCGATTCAGCCGACAGGCGGGGGACTGACGAATCCAGCGTGGGACTTTGCCATGCTCATCAAGGACTGCCAACCGCTGACTCACTATACCTTCAGTGCCCGTGTTGTCTTCAAGCCGTTCGTGAGCCGTGAAGACGCATGGGAAGAGTATCAGAACTGGGTGGATGATTAGCTCCTTGGAAACACCCGAAATCGCTCCAGGATGCGGGTGCGCGTTGTAATGTCAGGACGCAATAAATAATGGGAGGAAAAAACCCGCGCGATCGCTTTTTTCCCCGAGTTTCGGGCGCGGGTACCTCGGCGGCGGTCATTCCGATGTCTCCACCAAGATGGGTGTGTTACATCCTTTGGCGCCCATGGTGTGCGTGACGTTGTTCGGGTATTGAGGGATGGGGTCGGGATGCATGACTTCCAGGAAGTAGTAGTGCTTTCCCGGGGGATTCCTCCGAAGCTGGAATTCTCAGCCCCCGGCTGCCGAGCGCGTTTCGAGGGCTCTCTCCTGCGGTCATCGGCTGGGGTGGGCGGCCCTGCTTGCCCGAGGGTTTGCCGCCCAGGTCAGCGCATGCGCCGCTTGGGGAGGTCCCTTGAGAATCATCGCCGCCCTGACCGATCCAGGCGAGATCCGACGCTTTCTGGGAGGGGTTAGGGCTGCCGGTTGAGCGGCCGCCGAGTGCCCCGCCTCAGCTGCAATTCGAGTTCGCCGTCTGACCTCCTCCGCAATTCGCTGTGCGCCGTGAGCCGGACGGAGGAGTGCGCCCTCAAGTACCAGGTTGACCCCTGAAACGCGCCGAAATCCTTTACAACGGTGCTCTGAGCATCCCCGAACGATTCTGTGCGACGACAAGCGATTCATCGGGACCCTGCTGGACCCTTGCGTACGTTTTCAGCGAACCGCATAGTACCGATATCGGTGCCTTATTTTTCCTGATCCATCGCCGGTTTCTGGGCAGGCTGCGCTGGTGCTGTCGCCCCCAGCGCCCGGCAACGCGACCGAGATGATCGGCAGCGGACACGACTTGGCCCTTCCAAATAAGACGGGCTTGCCAGTGAGAGCCCGGAAGACCGGGCACCCCCGAAGGACAAGAGCACGATGATCACTGAACTTCAAATCGAAGGCTTCAAGAGCTTTGGCTCGCCAGAAGAAACGGTTGAGTTGGGGCCGCTCAACTTCGTCGTCGGGGCCAACGCATCCGGAAAGACCAACCTGCTCTCTGCCTTGAGATTTCTGCAGAACGCTGTAATTCATGACGTGTCATATGCCGTGAGCGAGATGGGCGGCAATGCCGAAGTAAGGAACAAACGCCTTCGACAGCGCCAAGAGCTGAAACCCGTCCGATTGTCGCTGAGACTCGAGAAAGAGTTCGAACATTCCCTCCCGGGAGATTCAGACCAGCAGAAAGACTCGAATGTGGTCCGATCCTTCGAGTATCAACTGGTTCTTGACTTGAGAAGTGACGATGGGACCCCCAGCATCGAAGCAGAGTCCCTTAGGGCGGAATTGCTGCGCCAGGGCGAGACGAATACCATGGGCCTGGAGAGGCGTGGCACGACGCTTGTCGTCATGGAGGGGTATGGCACGAAAAGGACGCTTGCCGTCCCCGAGCAGGAACCAACTCGACTCGCCCTCGTAGGAGTCGGGTTCTTTTCGTTGCCGGCCACCATCCTCAGGGAGGAGATCAGAGGCTGGAGATTTCACAACTTCATTCCAAGTGTTGCCAGACAACCATATCGAGAAGAACCCGACGCTACCCTCGGTCCAGCAGGAGAGAAGCTCGCAGCGATTCTACACAGGATGAGCGAGGAGGACCGAGCCTCGATATCCCGGGAATTGAGGGCGATTGTGCCGGGACTCAGGGAAATAAAGACAACAAAGCTGCCGATTGAAGACACGCTGGCCTTTCAGATCGTAGAGGACAAGCTCAAGGCAGCAATCAATCCTGCTTCAGTCTCGGACGGTACCGTCCGGTTGCTCGCTCTGCTCGTCGTCACTACCAGGAGCGTGCAAGACTCATCCCTCATCACGATCGAGGAGCCGGAAAACGGCGTGCATCCTCACCTGGCGGAATACCTTGTGGAGATCTTGAGGTCCGCGTCGGAGCGGAGTCAGGTCATAGTAACCACTCACTGCCCCCCCCTGCTCGATCACCTGGAACCTCAGGAGGTCATCCTCTGTGACAAAAAGGATGGATTCACGAAACTCCGGAGGGCATCGAACGTGGCCGACATCGACCAGTTCCGAAAGCACTTCAGCCTTGGAGAGCTGTGGTCACAAGGTGCGGTCGGGGCGGTCCCATGAAGATCGGCGTCGGGGTCGAGGGACCCTCCGACCGGGTGTTCTGGCACGAGTTCCTGCACAAGCGCTTTGGTGGCATCCAGTTCGATGTCCGCACCATGGGGTCCAAGGAGACCCTGATACGTCAGACACCGCGGCTGTTGGAGGCTTTCCGCAGCCTCCAATACACGGCGGGCTTCATCCTGGTGGACCGGGAGAGAGATCCCTGTTCTGGATCTGTCCTCGAACGGCAATTCGGACAGAACTCTTCCCCCAGGAAAATCGGTTTTTCGAGAATGATGGCGCCGCAATTCGATCCGGAGGTGGCAAGACAGCATTCGGCGTCGTTCGACTACTTCTGGACACGGCTGACAACGAACTTGGCGAGTTGATCTGCATGCCCTGCACCGACGCCCAGGTCGAGCATTACAAGACCCGGGGCTACGTGGCCGGCCTGCGCGTGCTCTCCGACGAGCAGATCGGCCAGCTCAAGGAGGGCATCGAGGACATCCTCCAGCTTCCCCCGGCACCTGTGGGGGAGACCGTGGAGCGGTCCAGGGCCAAGGGGCAGCCGCCCTCCGTCAAGGTGGTCAACATCTTGCGCCGCGAGCCCCTCTTTCGGCCTTCTTCGACAATGCGGCCATCAGCGCCCGGCGCACCAGCTCATGCCCGGCCCGGTGCCCATGTGGGAGGACCAGATGGTTTACAAGCTCCCTACGACGAGGAGACGGCCCTGGCTTGGCACCGACTACACCTCCTGGGACCACGTGGGCCAGCTGATCTGGGCACATGCTGGATCGCCCTCGACAACGCCACCGTAGACAACTGCTGCATGCACCCGGCAGCCACCTGTGGCCATGCGATACGCCCGCGAGGACAGCCGTAGTCCACGACTCCCCACTGGCTGCTGCGCCAAGAGGGGATCTCCGCCGCCGCCGACCTCACCCCCGTTTCCTGCGAGGTCGAGGCCGGGCACTGCCACTTCCACCACTGCCGCACCTTCCACGGCTCCTACGGCAACCGCACCGACAACCCGCGCCGCAGCTACATTATGCACCTCATGCCCAGCCACACCTGACGCCGAGGGGACAACTGGAACGAGCGGATGGGGAACGTGGAGACGGAGGGCGTGGGGAGGTGCTGCGGGGCCAGAATATCCGGAGTTACTGGGTGGGAGAAGCGGCTGGCCGACAATGGCACTCGTCCCCCTCTTTAGAAGCCAACATTCCCTCCACGGCCAGCCCTCCTGGCGGCGATTCGTGAACCGCTGACGCCACCAATTCTCACCTCTAGGCTACCCGATGCGAGCGAGTAGGCAGCAACAGACCGGGAATGCTGGATTGAGTGCAGTATGTTCTCATTTCGAGTTGATTGGCTGGGGTTCGGTACCTAACGAAAAGCACGATCTAGGCACCGATCTCCTCGGACCGGGGCTGGGCGTAACGCTGGACCCGGACCGCTTTGCTCTCTACGCCGAAGCCCACCGCCGCGAGGGCGATATCTCGATATACGCTGAAGACGAGGCCAGAAGCGGCATACCGCCCGTCAAGTCCCAATGGTAGGAGCGCCCATGTCCGTCAGGAGTTTTGAATTGAGCCGGCCGGCCGATCGTCTCGGCACCGAAGTGTGGGACATGGCAGCGGAACTGGAACCGGCGGCCGTGTCCGATGTCCTGCACGCGCGCGGCTTCCACAACCAGGTCATGCGCCACGGTATCGGTCCCATCGACACCGCGACCCGGCTGGCCGGCATTGCCCGTACCATGCAGTCCCAGCCCCTGGTCGGTCCCCCGCAGGCCGGCAGGGAGTACGAACTGCTTTTCGCGGCAATCGACGGGCTCCAACCCGGGGAAGTTCTGGTCACCGACCGGACGGATTGTTGCGTGTGGGGGGAACTGTGCGCCGAGGCAGCGATCTGCCGCGGCGGAAACGGTGCCGTGATCGACGGCTTCTCCCGGGACATGGAACTCGTGCGGAAACTGGGCTTCCCGCTCTTCTGCCGCGGGTCGCACATGAGCGACCTGCTCTACCACCGAACGATAACCGGCATCAACGAAGCAGTTTACTGCGGCGATGTCGCCGTCCGGCCCGGCGACCTCCTGCTGGGATCGGAGGACGGCATCGTGGTGATACCCGGCGACTCGATCGAGGAAGTGGTTCTCGAAGCCTACGAGAAGGTGAAGACGGAATCGAAGGTGCGAATCGCTCTGCGCAACGGCATGACAGCCGGTGAGGCCTACAAGAAATTCGGTGTCATGTAGGCCCCGGGGCTTTCACGTGAGGCGCGTCCGAGGCTCCGCCATGGCCTTCGCCTTTTGCGACCGCCACATCGACGAGTACCGCACTCAGGGCTACACCGTCTTCCGCCAGATCCTGCCGCTTTCCCTGATCGCCGACCTGCGCCGCCTCTGCGACGAGGCGCGTGACCTCGCCCGCCAGCAGCGCGGCCTCCAGGCCCAGCGCCTGCAGCCCACCATGGGCATAGTCCAGGAGCGGCGGGCCGCGGGACACGGGATGGAGAACCCCAATCATGGCTGAAACCAGCCGCCTCGTGCATTCCTCTGATATGGGCCGACTACCATGCCTGAGCTGACGCTCCTGGTCGGCGGTCCCGGCAGCGGAAAGACAGACCGGATCATCTCGAGGCTGGCTGCGCGATACGAGGCCGATCCGTTCTCGGAAGCGATCGTGCTGGTACCGACGGTACGCCACGGAGACCAGTTTCGCCGCCGTCTGGTCGGTCGATGCGGGGTGGCTCTGCGCCTGCGTGTCGAGACTATTGCCCAGTTCAGCCGGAAGCTGGCCTCCAATGCGAGGGTACCGTCCCACTCGCTGGCTGAGGAACTCCTGCAACGAACCATACGCCTCGGGATCGAAAGCGGGTCTGCCGCTTACTTCAGGCCTGTTGCGGCGACCAAGGGACTGGGGAATCTCCTTGGCGGCGCCATCGGTGATCTGCTGGCGGAAGGCGTAGATCCCGAGGCCCTGTCGGAAGCCGCCGCGAAATCGGGATCGCGGAGCCTGGAGGCACTGGGTGCCGTCTACAAGGAGTACAGCCATGGACTCAGACAGGGGAATTGGACTCATCCGATGCAGATCGGCGCGGCTGCAGCGGATGTCGTCAAGGCGGGAGCGGATCTGCCGGGGACGATCATGCTGGATGGCTTCCACCTCTTTCGCGAGACAGAGATGGACCTGCTCGAAGCCCTCGCTGAGAAGGCCGATGTCGTCGTCACGCTGGACCCGAATGCTGGAGTTCGTGCCGGGCACGACTACGAGCGGCTGCGCCGTCGATTCCCGGATGCGAAAGTCCAGGAGCTCGAGTGCGATGTTGCATCGCCCGCGAACGTGGTGGCCGGCGATGCGGCCGACAGGGAAGGCCAGCTGCGTGCGATAGCGCGCCAGATCAAGCAGCGCCTGACCGATGAGCCGTCGCTTCGCCCGTCCGACTTCGCCGTCGCATTCCGGCAGGTTTCGCCGCATCTGGGCCTTGCCCGGCAGGTTTTCTCCGAGTATGACCTGCCGCTCGACCCGGCCGCCGGAGAGCGGCTGAGCGCCCGTCCCTTGGGGGCCTGGCTCCGTCGCCTGATGCACCTGGCCCGGGACGGCTGGCACCTGCGTGACGTTGTCGCAGTGCTGTCCAGCGGGTTCGTCGATCTTGGCCGCTGGGGGCTGTCTCGCGAAGACGTGGCCGTCTTTGCCCGGCGAGGACGCGAGAACAACCTCTGGGCGGGACTCGACGCTCTTGGCCGTGCCGTGGAGGGTCTGCGCAGTGGCGGGGACGACCCGGAAAAGAGCGACCGTGCCCGCCAGAGACTGGGCGGGATTGCGTCGGGAATGTCAGCCGCCCTGGAGGATCTGCGCGCCCTGCTGGAGCGGGCACCAGGGACGACCGCAGAGCATGCGCGCCATTTCGACGAGGCGCTGTTCGGCATTCAGGCTCTGGCGGATCCCGGGTCCAGGGCGCAGCCCGGCGTGGACGTGGAGCTCGATGCACTGCGAGGCCAGCTTCAGGACCTGATCCATACACACGAGGTACTCGGAGGCGGGCTTGAGACATTAGTGGTATTCATGGCTCGACTCGAAGCGAAGTTCGACGCTGCGACGGTGTTGCTGCGCGAGCCCGGCGGCGTCCTCCTTGCACCGATGCACACCCTCCACGGCCTGCGCTTCGACTTCGTTGCGGTGGGAGGGTTGGTGGAGGGAGAGTTCCCCGCGCCGCGCAGCTACCGCACGCTTCTCGATAGAGACGCCGTAGACGAGCTGAATCGATGGGGGCTCGAAGTTCCTCCGGAAGCCCGGCTTTCGGAAGACGAGCTGTGGGCGTCTGTTTCCACCCGTGCGGACCGCGCCCTGTCCCTGTGGAGGACCAGGCTCAACGAACGTGGCCGTCCTGTATCGGCTTCGTACTACTACGGCAAGCTGCAGCCCGGCGAGTCCATCGAGGCGGGGATGGCCATGCCCGAAGAAACCGGCTCCGCGCGCGAGCTGGCGATCGCCTGCACCTGGCAGTGGCCGAGCCATGGCCGGCTTCGACCGCGTGGAGAGTCGGCCTGGCCCGTCGTGCGCTCCGCGGTCGCGGTCGAGCAGCGCCGCCGCTCATTCTCGAATGCAGGCAAGTACGAGGGCCGCATGACCGAAGGGTTGGTGCCCCGGCTTACGGATGCCGACGCAACCTGGAGCGCCAGCCGGATCGAGTCCTACAAGACCTGCGCCTTCCAGTTCTTCGGCCAGTACGCCCTGCGTCTGCGGGAGATCGAGCAGGAACTGGAAGGCGCTGACGCCGCAATCCGAGGCAGCGTCGTTCACGAGATTCTGCAGGACGCCATTGCTCCCCTTGTCGAGCGGGGACGCCCACTGGTCCCCGAGACCCTCCCCGATGTACTTGCGCGTCTTGGGGCCAACGGCCCGAATATTTGGAACAGCGCACCCGCAAGGATGGGCTTCGGTCGGGCCGCCCTCTGGCGACTGGATGCAGAGGAGACCCTTCAGAAGATCGAATTACTGTTGGAAAGGGAGGCTGATTGGAGCGCGCGGTCGGGCGTGACACGAATCATCGGCGCCGAGAAGAAAATCGAGGCCTCGCTCCCGCTGGACCCGCCCCTGCGCGTGACGGCAACCATGGATCGACTGGAGGAGGGGGAGGGCAGGGTGGTGATCGTCGACTACAAGTCAGGGAAAGGGATTCCCCGGTCCGACCTGGAAGAGGGACGCCGTGTCCAGCTTCAGCTCTATGGGTATGCTGGACGCGACGAGACCCGGGCGGAGAGGGTCATCGCTCGCTACGCCTGGCTCGATCCCGCGATCCGGGAGTGGGAGATCGACTCCTCGCGCGAGGAAGATGTTCTCCTGTTGGAGGAGGTTGTTGAGGTCGCCCGGGATGTGCGCGATGCGGTCGACTCGGGCGACTTCAGAGTCAATCCACAGGTGAAGCCCTGTCCGAGCTACTGCTCATTCCGCCACATCTGCCGGGTGAACGGGTTCAGTCGATGGAAGAGCTGGGACTGACATCGGAGCAGGCCGGGATCGTGGTCGAGCGCGGTCGTGACATGCTGGTCACGGCCGGAGCCGGCAGCGGCAAGACCCGTGTCCTTGTGGAGCGCTACGTCTCCCTGCTCCGGGAACACCGTATCTCCGAGATGGCTGCGGTCACCTTCACCGACGCCGCCGCCACCGAGATGCGTGAGCGAGTGCGGAGGGAGGTCCTCACGAGGGAGGAGCTGAGCCGTCACCGGGCGGACATCGATGAGGCCATCATCGGAACCATCCACTCGCTGTGCCTGCGGGTGTTGCGGGAGCATCCCGTGGAGGCAGCCGTCGATCCCGCCTCGAGGGTGCTGTCGGATGACGAGGCCGAGTTCGAGCTGACCGGGGCCTGCATCGACGCGCTGGAAGCAGCCGCGGACGCGGACGACCATCGGGCCCTGGCGCTGCGAGAGCTCGGTATGTTCGCGGCGACAACCCAGCTTCCCCAGATGGTTGCGAGGCGTGACGAGGTCGAGGCCGCTTACCGGGCGCTTCCGGGAGACACTGTGGAGGGCTGGGCCGAACATGTCCGGGAGCTGTTGGATGCGAAGGTCCGGGCGGCGGTAGAAGAGGCGCGACCGGTGCTGGCGGAGCGAGCGGCGTGGCTGCAAGCCGCCTATGCAGGTCCCGGCGACGACGCCCTGTCCTCGAGAATGCGAGACTGTCTGGCGGCATTGGGTGACCCCGATGTCGGGGACTGGTCGGACCTGCTGGCCCGCGTGCTGGACGCAGGCGGCAAAGTCAACCTGAGAGGCGGAAGTGCAAGGAACTGGGCGGAGGACATCCAGGATGTCAAGTCGGCAATGCGCTCGATCCGGGATAGGGCCAGCCGAGCTCAGTGGTCTCCCTCGATGGAACGAGCATGACCACATCGCGCTGGAGGCCCTCTCATCGCTGCGGAGCCTCTTTCAAGACGCCTGCAATCGCTACTCGGCCAGCAAACGGGAGCTGATTGCTCTCGACTACCTGGACCTCGAGATCAGGGCTACGCAACTGCTGAGTTCACATCCGGACATTGCCGCTTCCTACCGGTCCCGCCTGCGCCACCTGATGGTGGACGAGCTTCAGGACACCAACCCCACCCAGATCGCCTTCCTCAACCTCCTGACCGGCGGCGGGCAAGCAGACTCCAAGGGACCTGAGCGTTTCTTCGTCGGCGACGTGAAGCAGGCGATCTACCGCTTCCGCGGAAGCGACGTACGGAACTTCACACGGCTCCACAAGGAGATCGAGTCCGGGGGCGCCATCCATGCCCTGAGCCAGTCGTTCCGCGCTCACGATCCGCTCGTCGAGTCATTCAACATCCTCTTCGAGAAGGTGTTCGAAGACCCTCGGGAGGAGTTCGAGGCGCCGATGCAGGCGATGACCGGACGAGGGCCCGACTCGCCCGAATCACCGTACCTGGTGCTGCTGCCGGTCTCGAATCGAACGCCTGCGGACGAAAGGGCCGGCGAAGATGACCGCAGGAGAGTGGAAGCGGATGCCGTGGCCGCGGAAGCGGCCGCGCTGCTGAGTCGTCCGGCAACCGTATGGGACAGGGAAGAGAAGAAACCGCGCCCCGCGCGGGCGTCGGACGTAGCGATACTTCTCCGCCGGCTGTCGAACGTTCACCTCTTCGAGCAGGCGCTGGAGAACCACGGGGTTCCTACCGCACAGTAGCCGGTGCCGGGTTCTTCACGAGGCAGGAGGTTCTCGACCTCACCAACCTCCTGGGGTGGCTGGCCGAGCCGGACGACTCCATAGCCCTGGCGGGGGCCCTGCGGTCGCCGCTGTTCATGATAGATGACCAATCCCTCCTGGCTCTTCGGTCCCATGACCGCAACCTTCTGAGAGCCCTCGGCAACCCGCCCGAGTCCATACCCGGGGAGGTCCGCCTGTTCTGCAGGCGCTCCGCCGAGGTGCTCGAGGAATTGCGGGACGGCGTCCCTTTCCTGCCGCCGGACGCACTCCTGGAGAAAGCCCTCGCCCTCACGGGATTCGAGGCGGCCTGGGCCCCTTTGCAGGGAGGGGATCAGGCATTGGCCAACATCCGCAAGTTCGTGGACCTCGCACGCCAGTTGGCCGGCCACTCACTGGACGAGCTGGTGACCTACGTTCGGCGCCGCCGCGACGAGCTCCAGGCCCGCGAAGGCCAGGCTGTTCTCGACCAGTCGGACGCCGTGCGCCTGCTGACCGTACATGGAGCCAAGGGTCTCCAGTTCCCCATCGTCTTCGTACCGGAGGCACATCTGTCATCGCGTGTGAGCTACGATGCGGTCCGATGGCGCACCGGGGAGGGAATCTCTCTCACGCTTGCGAAGAAGGTAGGGTCGGGTGAAGAGAATCGCGGCCGCCCGGGGTTCTACTCCTATCTGCTGGTTCAGGACCAGGCGGAAGAGGCGTCGGAGCACAAGCGTCTCTTCTACGTCGCGGCCACCAGGGCGGCCGACGCGCTGTACATCTCCGGCGATGATCCGGCACGGGATGACGGATGGCTAGCAGCCGCGCAGAGTGCCCTCAGTGCGGCCCCGGAAGGAGTGGAGGTCCGTTCATCCATTCCCGTGGACCTCGAGGCCATCGCTGACAGGGCGGCGCCCGAGCCGGTGCAGGTACCTCCGGAGAACGAGGAGGAGGACTTCATGGCGCCGCTGGTTGCCCGGCCGCCGGTGATTCCCCTGCGCTCGAGCACCCCCGTGACATCCCTGAGGCTGGAGGAGCCGTCCCGCAAATTCTTTCAGCACGGCGACGGTCTCGGCCTTGTCCGCGGCAGCCTTGCGCACGGTGCCATCGAGGAATGGTTCAAGAGCGGACAGCGACCTGTTCTGGACGAGTTGATGCGCAGGGTGGATGAGGGTCTGGGGGAGCAGGCAGTGCGGGGGGTTGTGGCAGAAGTCGACGGTATGCTCGACATCTTCGACGACAGCCCGCTGGCGGTCACCCTGCGCGACGGGGATACTCGCTCCTGGTTCGAGCTGCCCTTTTCGTGGGACTGGGACGGCGTGCCGGTGCACGGAACCATCGACCTGGCCTACGAGACCGGGGGCGCCTGGCATGTTCTCGACTTCAAGACCGACGATCTGCGCGGCAGGTCGTTGGCCGACGCTTCCGAAGCCTACCTGCCTCAGCTCGCCCTGTACGCTTCCGCCCTGGAGAGGGCAGTCGGCGGATCCCCGGTCCCGGGGCTGCTGTTCCTGCGAACCGGCGAGTGTACGTCCCGCCGCCTTCCGCAGACCTGGCCAGAGCCTGCTGGCAGTTCGACGGTACCCAGGCCGCGACGGATAGATGACGGGGGCCTGCTCGATGCGCCGCCGCTATCCATGTTCGACGGTACCGAGGCAGACGATCTCAACGGGTGACGAAAGCGGGACCGGGCCGGAAGTCTCGTACGGCACCGCCCCCGATTCGTCCACTTCGCAGCCGTACCGATCCAGGTAGTGACGCGCTGCAAAGGAGTTCGCATGTCAAACGAAACCGCGCAAGTATTGCCTGGAACAACCCCCCTGACGTTGGAAGGAGATCTTGCCGCACAGATGGTTGAGGCCCTTGACCGGTATGTTACCGGGGCGGTGGCGCGTTCTCCTGAAAAACGGGAAGCGCTGTGGCATCGGGATTACAGTTCTCACGGCGCGTATGTCCGATCCGTCGAACCGAATCGGGAACGTCTGAGAAAACGGATCGGCTGCCTCGATGAGCGTCTGCCGATTGAGGAACTGAGCTACATAGCCACCACCCGCACCGTCGCGCAGGTCGCGGAAGGGGAGAATTACACCGTATCCCGTGTCCGCTGGCAGGTTTTCGATGAAGTCGAGGGTGAAGGGCTTTTGCTGGAGCCTGGGCACGATGCGCCGGTTGCCGCCCAGGTTGTCGCCCTGCCGGATGCCGACTGGACGCCCGAGATGGTTGCCGGCGTGACCGACGATTTGCCGGCCAACGCCCGCTTCGCACAGCATCTGGCAAAGGCGGGGTGCCGTGTCGTGGTTCCGCTCCTCATTGACCGCGACGATACCTGTTCAGGAAATCCAGCCCTCGGGGCAATGACGAATCAACCCCATCGCGAATTCATCTACCGGATGGCGTTTGAGCTCGGAAGGAACATCATCGGGTACGAGGTTCAGAAGGTACTGTCGTTGGTGGACTGGATGTCCCGTTCCGAGGTGCCGGTCGGTGTTGTCGGCTATGGCGAAGGGGGACTGATTGCGCTCTACAGTGCGGCTGTGGATACACGGATTCAGGCGGCAGCAGTCAGCGGCTATTTCCAATCGCGGCAGGAGGTCTGGCGCGAGCCGATCTACCGAAACGTATGGGGGCTGCTGCATGAATTCGGCGATGCCGAAATTGCCAGCCTAATCGCGCCGCGCCCGTTGATCGTCGAGACAAGCCGCGGACCGGAAGTCGACGGCCCACCTGCGCCTCGGCAAGGACGGGGTGGCGCTGCACCCGGACAACTGGTGTCTCCACCGGGCGAATCGGTGAAAGCGGAGTTTGAACGCGCACGCGGTTTTTATCGGCAACTCGACTGTGAAAAGGCCATCCGCCTCGTCTTCCCTGAAGACGGATTGCCGGGGTCCCGGGAGACCTTGAGTACGCTGCTTGCCGAGCTCGGCGTTCATGATGCGCAGGTTGAAGGATACCGTCCTCTTTCGAAACCAGACGTCGGCGATTTCGATTGCGGAGCCCGCCAGAAGAGGCAGTTCATGCAACTGGTAAACCTTACGCAACGCTTTCTGCGGGAGGCGGCATCGCGGCGGCAGGAGTTCTTCTGGGAAAGGACCGATACCAGTTCGCTCACACGCTGGGCGGAGACATGCGAGGATCTCAAGTCCTGTTTGCAGGACGAAGTCATCGGCAGGTGTCCTCCCCCCGATGCGCCGGCAGATCCGAGGACGCGGCTCCTTTATGACGAACCCAACTGGAAGGGGTATGAAGTCGTTCTCGATGTCTGGAAGGACGTTTTCGCCTATGGCATCCTGCTGCTCCCGAACGATCTTCAATCGGGCGAACGGCGTCCTGTCGTCGTCTGTCAGCACGGCCTTGAAGGGAGACCGCAGGATACCGCCGACCCGAAGTTGGAAACCGTCTATAACTCCTACGCTGCGTCCCTGGCCGACAGAGGGTTCATCGCTTACGCGCCACAGAATCCCTACATCGGCGGCGATGCCTTCCGGGTCATCCAACGCAAGGCGAACCCGATAAAATGGTCGCTCTTTTCGTTGATCATTCGCCAACACGAGCGGACCCTCGACTGGCTCGCCGAACAACCATTCGTCGATGCGGAACGGATAGGGTTTTACGGGTTGTCCTACGGTGGGAAAACGGCAATGCGGGTTCCGGCAGTGCTCGAACGGTACGCCTGCTCGATCTGTTCCGCCGACTTCAACGAATGGATCGTCAAGAATGCCACATTCCATTCTCGCTACAGCTATATGTTCGGCGGGGAATACGAGATGCCGGAGTTCGATCTGGGCAACACCTTCAACTACGGGGAGATGGCGGGATTGATCGCGCCGCGGCCGTTCATGGTGGAGCGCGGACACGAGGACGGCGTTGCCCCGGATGAATGGGTCGCGCATGAGTTCGCTGTTGTCCGGCGGCTTTATGTGCAACTCGGTATCGCCGACAGAACAGAAATCGAGTTTTTCGACGGCGGACATCGGATCAACGCCGAAGCCACGTTCCGTTTCCTCCATCGTCATCTGAACTGGCCCGAACCATCTCCGCAGGACCTCGGGGCAGGTTAGGATGAGTCCAGGGCAGAAAGTATCCTTACCCGCATGCGTGCACTGATCCTGGGGGCGGGCCGGGGCCGCCGGCTCAAGGCCCTCACCGACGAACAGCCGAAGCCGTACGCCCCCATCGGCGGCCGGCGCATCCTCGACTGGCTGCTGCAAGCCCTGCGCGATGCCGGCGTGAGCGATTTCGTCTTCATCGGCGGGTACCGCATCGACCAGGTCCGGCACGACTACCCGCAACTGACCTTCTGTCACAATCCGGACTGGGAGAGCACGAACATCCTCGCTTCGCTCATGTGCGCCGAGGACCACATGGACGGCGGCTTTCTCGTCACCTACGCCGACATCCTCTACCGGGCGGCCGTGGTACGCCGGGCACTGGACCATCCCGGCGACGCCGTGCTCTGCGTCGACACCCGCTGGCGGGAGCGCTACGCGGCCCGCAGCCAGCATCCGGAGGACGACGCCGAGAAGGTGGTCACCGAGGGGGACCGGGTGCTGCGGGTGAGCCGCAAACTGCCCTCCTCCGAGGCCAGCGGGGAGTACATCGGCGTGGCCCGGTTTTCCGCCGCCGGGGCCCGCGCTCTGCGCCGCCACTACCACCGGGTGCGGGCGCGATTCGACGGCCAGGTCTGGCAGGACGGAACCCCCTTCCGCCAGGCCTATCTCATCCATCTCTACCAGCACATGCTCGAACAGGAGGAAAGGATCCACATGGTGACCACGGGAGGCGAGTACGCCGAAGTCGACACCGAGGAGGATTACGCCCTGGCCAACGAGAGCTGGCCGCGGAGGTACGCCTGATGCCCACCCTCGTGGAGCGCTGCGGATCCCTGTTCCCGACGTCGGTGGTCGGCTCCCTGCCGCGGCCCGAGTACGTGCGCGAGATCGTCGTCGACGGCCGCCGGGACGAGGGCTGGAAGGGCCGGCTCGACGCCGCCGTTGCCCACGCTGTCTCGGTGCAGGAAGCGGCCGGCCTCGACGTGATCTCCGACGGCGAGTGGCGGCGGGCTTCCTACATCGGCGTCATCGCCGAGCTGGCCGACGGGTTCGAGGTGAGCCGGACGGAGGACGGCCGTCCATGGACCGTGGTCACCGGAGCGGTGTCGGTCCGGAACCAGGGGGTGGCGGCGGCCGAGGTCGAGCACCTGCGCTCGCTGACGGACCGCCTGATCAAGGTGGCGCTGCCGTCGCCGGCCCTGCTGGGCGAGCGCATGTGGGACGCGGACCTCTCCCTCGAGGCCTACGGGACGCCGCGCGCCTTTGCCGAGGCGGTGGCGCCGATCCTGCAGCGCGAGGCGGAGCTGGTCGTCGAAGCCGGGGCCGACATCGTGCAGGTGGACGATCCGCACCTGTGCCTGCTCGTCGATCCCGAGGTCCGCGACCATTACGACGAAGAGGACTGGGGCGCCGACGAGGAGGCCGCCTTCTCCGTCGACATGGACAACGAGGTCCTCGTGGGCATCGCCGGCGAGGCCGTGCGGGCGGTCCACCTGTGCCGCAGAGCCGGCGCCAGAGTGCGCGGGGAGGCCTACCACAGCGGCGGCTACGGCCCCATCGTCCCCGCCCTTCGGGAGCTCGACACCGACCACCTGACCCTGGAGTTCACCAACCCGGGCGCCGGCGACGTCGAGGTTCTGGAGCAGCTCCCCGAATACCTGGAAATCGGGCTCGGCTGCGTCGGGGTGCACCCGGGGGAGATCGACGACGCGGCGCGGATCGTGGAGCGCGTCCAGCAGGCGGCGGAGGTGATCGGCGCCGAGCGCATCGTCCTCAACCCCGACTGCGGCTTCGCCCCCGGATCGGCGGCGCGGGTCGACCTGGACGAGGTCTACCGCAAGCTGCAGTACCAGGCCGAGGCGGCGCGGCGGCTCCGGCAGATCTACGGTTGAAGGGCACAGGCGGCCAACGCATCGGCGACGCCCGTTTCCTCGTCTTTGCTCGACGACGATGCCTGGGGTTGAGCGCGGGCAATCGCTGGTTGCCCCTCTTCATGGGTCCATCCATACTTGCCGATTACCCGATGAACACGCTCTCGAGTATTTCGATTTACACAGGAGGAGACCGTGCAAATTTCTGAAGAGCTGCGGCAGTCGGTTGTTCGCTCGTTGCCCGAGGTGAACGAAATCGGCGACGAAACGCTGCGGAACCAGGTGATCGATGCGTGGGCGTACGCTCTCGGCAAAAGCTCATTCAAATCGATTGACGAAATCCGTGCGTCAGGCAATCCGGACTCGCCGCCGCTCAAGCGGGGAACACAGACCCACCATATCCGCGGGGTCACGCTGCTCGCCATGCGCATCGGCGACGAGCTGACCGCGATGTTCCCCGAGCTCGAAGTGAACCGCGACCTCCTGGTTGCCTGCGCGCTGTGCCATGACGTGGGCAAGCCGTGGGAGTTCGACCCGGAGAACCAGGCCCGTTGGCGGGAATCGCCGAGTGCCGCGGGGTTCCCTTCGATCCGGCATCCCGGCTACGGCGTGCACGTCTGCCTGACCGTCGGGCTTCCGGAAGCGGTCGCGCACGCCGCAGGCGCCCATTCGGGTGAGGGTGAGCTGGTCGTCCGCAGCCTGGAGAACACGATAGTGCATCATGCGGACTACGCCTTCTGGCATGTGCTGGACGCCGGCGGTCTGCTGGAAAACTCCTAGTTTATAGAGCGCATGGAGGGACCCGGATTCAGACACAGTCCAAGGAGGAGAGTATGGAATACGTAAATTTCGGCCGCTCCGGCCTGAAAGTGTCGCGCCTGGCCTACGGCCTGGGCCTGCGCGGGCAGAAGGACGCGGACGTGGCGGAACGCGCCATCGAGCGGGGCATCGAGCTCGGGATCAACTTCATCGACTGCGCCAACATCTACGGCCTCGGGGACGGTTACGAGACCCGCGGCACGTCGGAGCAGCTCCTTGCGCGCGTCCTCAAGCGGCACCGCGACGACCTCGTGGTCACCTCGAAAGTGGCCGCCCGCATTGGCGGCGGGCCGAACGACGCGGGGCTGTCGCGATATCACATCCTGCGGGAGATCGACCGCACCCTGGCCCGCCTCGAAACCGATCACATCGACATCTACATCCTGCACGAGTACGACGACGGGACGCCCCTCGAGGAGACGCTGCGCGCCCTCGACGACGCGGTGCGCGCCGGCAAGACCCGCTACGTGGGCGTCTCCAACTTCCAGGCCTGGCAGGTGCTCAAGGCGTTGTGGACGCAGGACCGCCTCGGGCTCGATTCCCTGATCTGCATCCAGAACCCCTACAACCTCCTCAACCGCGAGCTGGAGCGTGAGATGTGGCCGGCGCAGCGCGACCAGGGGTTCGGGGTCATGACCTACAGCCCCCTCGGGGTGGGCCTGCTCTCGGGCGTGTACACCCCGGGAGAGCCGGCGCCTGAAGGCACCCTCTACGCCAGGGGTCGTGCCGGCGACCTGGAGCAGGCTCTGAACGAGGCGGCGCGCCGCACCCTGGAGGTCCTGCGGGAGATCGCCGGCGCCCACGGCCGCACCGTGGCGCAGACGGCGATCAACTGGGTGCTCTCCCACCCGGAGGTGACGGCCGCCATCACCGGCGGCGACACGGTTGCCCACATGGAGGAGAACGCCGGCGCGGTGGGCTGGTCGATCACGCCGGAGGACCGGGCCCGTCTCGACGAGGCCTCGGCGGGCCAGGACCGCGTCCTGGACTGACCGCGGCCACTATTCGACTTGGCCGCCGGAAAACAGGGCGGTTGCCCGTGTGCGAGGTGGCATAGCTTCTTTGAGTAATGACAGGCGATGCCTGTCAACGAAAACCTGACTACGCATTACGAATAGAAGAGGGACTGCAGAACGATGCCCAGGGTCAACCCGGCCATCATGATTTGGGCCCGCGAGACGGCCGGTCTTACTCAGGAGGAGGCGGCCAGGCAGCTGGGCTTTCAAAATACCCCCAGATCTTCCGCGGTAGAGAAACTTGCCCGGATTGAGCAAGGTCTAAAGGAGCCCTCCCGCCCCCAGTTGGTAAAAATGGCGGGACAGTACCGCCGTCCGTTGCTCACGTTTTACCTCTCCAAACCGCCGCAGATGGGTAAGCGGGGGGTGGATTTCCGCACCCTGACCCAAAGAAATCAGAGCTCTGATGAAGCGCGGTTGGACGCGTTGATCCGGGAGATAAGGGCGCGTCAGAGCATGGTTCGCGTCATGCTGGAGGATGAAGAGGAAGCGGAGGCGCTGGCTTTCGTCGGCTCTCACCGCATTGAAGATGGAGGCCCAGCAGTTTTGGAATCATTGCAGGGGATGCTGGGCCTCGATTCGGCGGACTACCGCGCCCAGTCCAACGCCTCGGCTGCTTTTAACCTGTTGCGCGGGAACGCAGAAAATGCGGGGATATTTGTCCTGCTAAAGGGGGACTTGGGTAACTACAAGACAGCCTTGGATACGACGGTCTTTCGAGGGTTCGCTATCGCGGACGAAGTGGCCCCTTTCATTGTGATCAACGATCAGGATGCACAATCTGCCTGGTCGTTCACCCTGTTGCACGAAACGGTTCATCTCCTGCTCGGTCATACCGGGATCAGCGGAAGCAATGTGGAAAACGAGGTAGAACGGTTCTGCAATGATGTTGCAGGGGAGTTCCTGCTGCCTGCACGGGAACTGAAGCGACTCACTCTCGACGGTCGTGGCGATATCCGCCACATCTCAGAACGAATCACAGCGTTTGCGAGCGAGTTCAAAGTGAGCAGCGCCATGGTTGCCTACAAGGCATATCGGTCTGATCTGATCTCCCGGGAGACCTATGACCAGTTGGCAGGCATATATCGCCAAGCGTGGCATGGGGAACGGGAAAGGAGCCGTGCGCAGGCACGCGAGCAGGAAAGCGGACCAAGCTACTATAGGGTGCGCCGCCATCGACTGGGCAATCGGATTATCGGGCTGGCGGAGCGCATGATTGCGGCAGATGTTCTGTCAACTTCCAAAGCGGCACAAATCCTGGGGGTCAAGCCGAGGCAGGTACAATCACTGCTGGGCGCAGGCCGTTCAGGATAGGCAATGCCTGTGCTTTACCTTCTGGACGCCAATGTACTCATTGACGCGAATCGGGATTACTACCCTATTTCGAGGATTCCTGAGTTTTGGGCTTGGTTGTTGGAGATGGGCAGACTCGGCCGGATCAAAATTCCTCAGGAGTTTTTTGATGAGGTTATCCTTCCCCCGCCACCAGAGGATCGGCCGGATCCATTGGTCGAGTGGTCAAAGACAAACAAAGATGCGATCGTGCTAGATGAAGAGGCTGACGTAGACTTGGTTGCCCGCGTCACCGAGCGGGGGTATGCCAGTGACTTGACCGACGAGGAAATTGTAAAGATGGGACGCGACCCGTTCTTGGTCGCTTATGCTCTCGTTGATATACAAGGAAGGTGTGTGGTAACCACCGAGCATTCCAAGCCAAGCCGAACCCGGGCTAACCGAAAGTTGCCTGACGTGAGTCGTGATTTCGACGTTCGGCCCATAAACACATTCGAGCTGATTCGAGAGTTGGACTTCCACACCGATTGGAGAGTGCGCTCTTAACATTCCCCCCCAAGAATGTCTAAGCGCTCGACGACCTCGTCACCCGGATCAGCGCGGTATGGCGACGCCAGACGACGGTCTGGTTAAGTAGCCAGCTTTCGATTTGCCCGACCTCATCGGGCTGAATCCGTTCGGCCAGCCGCCCGAACTGAACACTCGAGGCTGGAACCGCCCTCCGGCTCCAACATCAAGGGGTGTTCAATTTTCATCAGAATTGTGACCGCCCCCCTCAACCCCCCGCCTACAGCCGCCTCACCCGCGCCGGCAGGTCGTCCTCCAGCGCTTCCGCCGATACGATGCCGAGGGAGCGGTCCTCCAGCGGCAGGTCGACCCGGACGAACCCCCGCCGGTGCGACTCCCGCAGCGCCAGGGCGACCTCGAGAGCGTCGCGCGCGTCCGCGCCTGAGCAGCGCGGCTTGCTCCCGGCCTCGGCCGACCTGACGATGTCGTCGATGATGGTCGGCCCCATCCCCTCGATGCGCGTCGGGTAGGGGAAAGGCAGCTGGGCCGCCTGCGTGCCCCCCCGGGGACCTCCGGGGACCGGCTTCCACAGCTCGAACTGCAGGTTGCTCTCGACCACGCGGATCCTCCCGCCGGTCCCGAGGACGTCGAACTCGCGCCCGGTGACCGGCCCGCAATCCATCGAGCGCAGGAACCCGCGCACGCCGTTGTCGAACGCCAGGTACCCGTTCCCCTGCGGATCCTCCTCTGCGAAGGCCGCCTCGTCCGACTCGATCTCCCCGAACACCCAGCGGACCTCGGCGTCGGCGGCGAGGTAGCGCATGGCGTCGATGCCGTGGCTGCCGTTGTGGGACAGGCCGCACAGGTAGTAGGCCGTCACCTGCAGCAGCTCGCCGATCTCCCCGGCCATGATCAGCTCGCGGGCGCTGGCGTAGTGGGGGTTCCAGCGCCGGGCGCAGTTGACCGCCAGGGTGACGCCGTTGGCGGCGCAGACCTCGACCATGCGGTCCGCCTGGGCCAGGGTCAGGGCGATCGGCTTCTCCGCCCAGATCGCCGTCACTCCTGAGTTCGCCGCGGTTTCGACGATCCCGGCCCGCGGCCGGGCGCTGGTGCAGACGCTGACGATGTCCGGCTTCTCCTTTTCGAGCAGCTCCCGGTAGTCGGCGTACACGTGCCCCTGCAGGCCCCAGCGCTCCGCGTATATCGAGCGCTGCTCGTCGTGCGGGTCGGCTCCCCCGACCAGCTCGGTGTGCGGCGAGGCGAGGTAGGCCGGGGTGTGGCAGTACGGCAGGTACACGGCGCCGCCGCCGGTGCGTTCGTCGTCGAAGGTGCTGCCCATGCGCCCTAGGCCGATCACGGCGGCGCGGAGCGGTGCGCTCATTTCAGAATCTCCTGGGAATGTCCATGTGGTGGTTGCCGGTCCTTCCGACCTGGTGCCTGGACCGAACCTTTTGCGAAGTGGCTCCTTCGAAAAAATGGACGAGGCCGGAACCGGTCCGGTCTGCCGCCCGGACCTGCCGGCGATACGGCTTCACCGACCGCGGCAGGCCGCGAAGGGTTGTTACGATCAGGGGCTGGCATCGACGGATCGAGCCCCGTGCCGGTCCGGTTTTCTCCGTTCAATGCAGCTCCGCCAGCCCCCAGACCGCGTGGTCGCAGGAGATGCCGTCCCCCGCATCGGTGGTGATCAGCTTGAGCTTCCCGGCCCCGGAGATGTCGACGCTGATCCGTTGCGGCGCCTCTCCGACCGCGAGCCTGCCGCTCTCGAACACCCGCTCCCAGCCGCCGCCGCGGTCGATCTCGACGATGAAGATGCTGGAGCCGAGGCCCCAGCTCTCCATCTCGTCGTCGATGCCGATGAGGGCGGTGAAGGTCGTGGCCTTATCCAGGGCGCCCTCCAGGTCGTAGACGACCCAGGCGCGGCCGCCGCCGTCGGCCTCCCGCGGATGCACGAGCAGCCCCTTGGGGTAGGCCTTGCCCCCGAGGCGGATCGGCCCGCCGAGGTAGTTCCGGTCCCGCGCCCAGCAGCCGGGATACGCCTCGACCTCCCGCTCCGCGAGATCGCTCAGATACACCGCCCCTTCCGCGAGATCGATGCGCTCGTAGGTCTCGGAAATCACCTCCGACTGCACGCCCCCGCGGAACGAGGCCGCCTTGACGGTGACGTCGCGATCGATGCGGAGCCGCCCGGAATAGACCGCCGAGGACGCGGTCGGGTCGGTGCCGTCGAGGGTGTAGCGCAGCACGCTCTCGGGGCCGCCGGGCAGGGGGGACGGCGTCAGGCTGACCATCACCTCGTTGGGGAAGACCCGGGACCCGGGGGTGATCAGCGGCGCCGCGGCCCGCCGCGGCAGGGACTCCCGGTACTCGTCGACGCGCAGGCCGATCTCATGGAAGGGGATCGGCTCGAACCCGAGGTCCCACGCCGGGGAATCGGCGGCGAGCCGGAAGTCCTGGCTCTCGAGGCCGCCGAAGCCGGGGTCGCCGTCGAGGATGACGTTCCCCCGCGCCCCGAGCCGGGCCGCGGCCTCTGCGTCCCCGTTCCTGTAGAGGACCCTCTCGCCGCTGCCGTCGAAGGAGCCGTGGAAGACCTCGGCGTCGGCTATCAGGTTTCCCTCCACCCGGACGTGGTCGAGGCTCGCCTCCGCTCCGAGCCGCAGGAACAGGCCGGTGCGGCTGATGTTGCGCCGGATCAGGTTGTCCTTGGGAAGCTGGCGCTGCAGGAGCTGGCCCGGGCCGAGGCTGAAGTCCGCGGCGAGCTGCCGCAGCGTCGGGTAGCGGGTGATGTAGGGCGGCTGGTCGTAGCGGGCCGCCTCGAGATTCTCCACCATCCTCCAGGGCCCCTCCTCCAGGAACATCGCCGAGTCCTTCCAGACGCTGAAGCTCATGGCGCGGTCGGCGCGCAGGAAGATGTTGTTCTCGATCACCATGGCGCGGCCGCTGTTGGTGTGGAACACCTGGTCGACGTCGTAGAAGATGTTGTGGTGCAGGTGGATGCCGCCGCAGGGCAGGTCGGGGTAGATCGTGTAGCAGCCGAGCCTGCCCGGGCCGTGGATGTCGTGGAAGTAGTTGTAGCGGAACTCGTGCCCCATGAAGGTCCAGTCGGCGCCGGTGTAGGTCGCCCCGACGTCCCCGGTCTCCAGGGCGATGCGCTCGAACTCGCAGTACTCGATGACGTGGTCGTTCCCCTTGTAGCCGATCCCCTGGTGCGGCAGGTCGTGGATCCAGCAGTGGGCGATGCGGTTGCCGACCCCCTCGAGCCTGAAGGCGCCGTGATAGGTGCGGTAGACGCGGCCGGTGCGGTGGATGTCGTTGTTGACCGCCCGGTTGCGGCCGGGAGTGAGAGTTGTGCGGTCTCCGCCTCCCAGCTGGATTCCGGCCCCGGCTACCTCGTAGAGGTCGCTGCTGCGGATGCCGTTGCGGGTGCCGCCGATGACGACGGCGATGCGGGCGCCGAAGTTGCGGATCGTGCAGCCGGCGATCTCGTTGTCGCTGCCGCTTTCGATGACGACCGCCTTGTCGTGGGCCGCCTCGAAGGTGATTCGCCGCACCAGCACGTGGCGGGTCTCCTGCATGACGAGCATCGGTTCGGCCAGCTGCGGAAAGAAGATCTCGGCCCCGGCGAGGTCCGCGGGCGGCCAGAAGTAGAGGATGCCGCTGCCGCGGTCGAGGTACCACTCCCCGGGCTCGTCCAGCTCTTCGAGGACGTTGAGGAAGTAGAAGCGCTGCCCCTTGCGGTACCCGTACTGGTGGTAGGGCTGCTGCGGCCGGATTTCCCGCTTGTCGAGGTCGAGCTCCTCGACGCGGTGGTACTGATCCCTCCAGTCGTGGACCCAGTACCCGTGCACCCAGAGGTCGCCGGTGTCCGCCCAGCCCGCGGGGCGGTCGTCGTCGTAGGCGAAGCGGCCGTAGTGGCTGTCGCGCTGGGTTTCGACGAGGGTCCCGCCCTCGGGGATGGCGCTGACCTTCAGCCACTCCCGGTTCGGGTAGCGGGCCAGCGGCATGTAGCGGGCGTTGCAGATCAGCTCGGCGCGGGGGCCGCCGACAGGGGCCGGCATGCCGAGGTCGGCGGCGCCGGCTGCCCGCAGGTCGGTCTGCACGACGCGGGCCCGGGCCTCCGGCCGCAGGCGTTCGAGGACGCCGCGGTCTTCCACCTGTCGCCATTCGGAAAGCCGCACCCCTCCGACGAAGCGGACCTCCCCGGTGCCCGGCTCCGCCTGCCAGATGACGGGGGCCTCCCCGGTGCCGGAGTCTTCCGGCCCGAGCAGCAGGGTTTCGGTGATGCGGTAGGCGCCGCCCCTCAGGTTGACGACGGCAGGCCCCGGCAAGGCTCCTGCTGCGCGCCGCGCCCGCAGGGCGTCGCGGGCCGCGGCCGGGGTGGCGAGGGGAGCGTCGCGGGTGCCGGGGTTGGAGTCGCTGCCGTCCGGCGCGACGAACAGCTCGGTCGCCTGCACGTCGGGGACCTCCAGTGTCAGTAGGGGAACGAGGATCGCAAGGGAAAGGGCGCCCCTGCCGGGGCTCACGGGATTGCGGCGGCCGGGCATCGCAACCGCTCCAGGGCAGCTACAGCTTGAGCAGCCGGCGGGCGTTGCCGCCGAGGATCAGGCGCTTGGCCCGGGCGTCGATGGCCGCGGTGACGATCTTGCCGAGCTGCGGCCGCGGGTCCATCAACGGGATGTCGGACCCGAAGATCACCCGGTCCGCCCCGGCCTCGGCGACCAGCCTTTCGACGACCCCCGGCTGCCGGAAGGTCGAGCAGGTCTCGAGGTAGTAGTTGGCGTTGTCGCGGGCCGCGGCGATCGCCTGGGACCGGTACGGCTCGACGTTGCCGCTGTGCCCGGCGACGAACAAGGCGTTCGGAAAACGCGCCGCGGCGCGGCCGAACTGCTCCGGGGCCGCGGTCGGCTCGCCCCCGGTGTGGGCGATGATGGCGAGGCCGCGCTCGTCGGCGAAGCCGTACACCGGGTCCCAGGCAGGGTCGTCGAGAGGGTACGGGGTGTAGGGTGGGTAGATCTTGATCGCCCGCAGCCCCAGCTCGTCGATGGCCCGCTCCAGCTCGGGACGGACGGTCCGCGGCATCGTCGGCGAGACGTAGGCGAAGCCGATGAAGCGGTCGGGGTGGCGGGCGGCGAAGGCGGCGGTGGCGTCGTTTCCGGGGCGGCCGTCGGGGTGGAAGATGTTGAAGAGGCAGCTCCGGTCGATCCCGGCGGCGTCCATGGCGCGCAGCATCTTCTCCGGGTCGTCGACCGCATCGAGCGCATCCCAGCGTCCCACGTGCCCGTGGAAGTCGATGACGAGGTGGCCGTCGATCACGGGGTTTCCCCCAGAAGGCGCTCGAGGTTTCCAGAGCAGATCGCCGCCAGGGCGGCGTCGTCGAGGGCGGTGTGGTGCAGGTAGAAGAGCATCGGGCCCATGGCGTAGCGGGGAAAGAAGGATCCGTAGAGGAAGCGCCCGGCCCCGAACCCGGCCACCAGCGCCTCGATGCCGCCGAGATTCTCGAAGCGGCTCAGCTCCAGGGAGGCGTTCGGCAACCGTTTCAGCATCGGGACCAGCACCGCGCTGTGGGTGTAGTGGGCGCCAAGAAGCACCGCGCGCAGGCCGGGGTAGCGGCGCAGGGTCTCCATGATCTCGACCGGCGGGGTGTCGGCCAGCGACACCCAGAGCGGGATGCGCTCGGCGTCGAGCCAGGCCAGCAGCTCGCCGTAGACCCAGTCGGCGAACGGGATGCGGCACTCCTCCGTGTTGTGCAGGCGGACGCTGCGCAGCCTGCCGTCGCCGTGCAGCGACTGCAGCTGGCGCAGGGAATCGCCGCTCGGGCCGGCCATCCACTGGGGGAAAAGCGCCTCGTGCTCCCATTCCGCCAGGGCCTCGTTCCCCGCGATCGCGCTGATCCGCTCCCCCTGCAGGTGGTAGACGAGGCCGCGGCCGACGCCGTGGCGGTCCATTTCCTCCAGCAGGCTGTCGGCGTCCGGGCAGGGGGAGGGCCGGTCGTGCCGGTGGCCGACGCCGATGTTGGCGTCGAACACGGGAACCCGGGGGCGGAAGTCGAGGGTGCTCATCGGGCTTCTACCGCACTCGTATCCGTTGCAGCACACGGCGCGAAGCGGCCGGAAGATTGCCGCGAGCAATAGCTTCCCGTGGTGAAATCAGGGCTGTCAAACGCATGCTCTCGTTATGCTCTTCAATTTCCAGGTTTCCTTGCTGGGGGTGCTGGGGGAGTTGGAGATGAGAAATGAAGGCATACGGCAACCCTCTACCAACTCGTGCCTTTTTCTGCGAGAACGATCTCTCCGAGCGTTTTCCTGTGCCATCCCCGAAGACTGGCCTTGTCAGGGCCGCACAGCACCGAGGCGTCTTTGCGGCTCAGGGCGTGTGCCCAGAGGGACGCCTCCCCGATTCCAGCGCGATATCGGGCACGCGAATCGCCAACTCGGCGCGGTCCCGGGCTGCAACGGAGTGGACCGCGGCAAGCGATTCGCGCGCTCCTCGGAATCGATCCGCTGCTCCGGGCGACGCCGTCTGAAATCCCGTCTGTGTTTCCGTCAAGCAATCCTCGGAGGTCTCAGGAGGCCTCCGGCGAGCGCCCGCCAAGCCCCCATCCCGGTGCGACTCGAGAATGACGTTCGTATCGACCAGTACAGGGCCGCGGTGGCGCGGTGCCCCTCACAGGTCTACCGGACAATCGACGCCGTGGCCATGAACAGCTCGGCAAGGTCTTCGACCGCCAGTTGCAACAAGTCGGCCATGCGCCGAACCGAGACATGACCCGCGTCGATGGCGAGGCCAATCACCTCGGCGAAGGGCTTCGAGAAAAGGGGAGGCGGAACAGTGGCGACGATATTCTTTTCGTTGTTGCGCAGCGCCTCCTCGGGCAAGGAACGCGCGGTCGCCGGCTTGAGCTCCCCAAGGGCGACCAAACGCCACTTCAGGGCTGTGGCGGTCACGCCCAACGCGTTCGCCAGCCGCGTTCAACCGGGCGATCAGTTCCGCTTCGGACAGCCCCGGCCAATCCGCGAACCGCTCCAGGACGCCGCGCGGCATCAGAACTGCCCCGGCGAAGTTGTTGGCCAGCTGCTCGACCCGATTGCCGCCGGTCTCTCGGGCTTCTTCGCAATGCTCGGGCGGCATCGCATCCCAGGTGAGGATGTGGAACAGCTCGTGGGCGAGATCGAAATGCCTGCGGCCGGGAACTTCGCGGCGCGCGATCAGCACCGCGTCCAGCTCGGGCAGGCGGCAGGCCGCTCCCGAGATGCCGTCGCATGCGTCGACCATGAGCACCATGATGCCGAGATCCTGCTCCATTACCTCGACGAGGCGCGTCGCCGGCTCGTCCCCGAGACCGAACTCGGCGGCGAACCGATCTCCTGCCTGCATGGCATCCTCGAAACGGGAATGACGGGTGAGAGCGAGGGCCCGGCGCATGAGCGGGGTCCGGCGCCCGACCCGAGGCGCCAGGAACCGGAACGAGGCGATCCAGCGTCCGGCGTGGCGTTCGTACTCCGAGCCTCCCTGCATCGACGCCGGTCTGGCGCCAGGAAAAGCGGCCTTCGCCGACCAGAAGAAACGGATCGGTGAAGTATTCAAGGGGAGCGCCGAGCTTCTCGACCGCAAGCACCAGTTCCTCCGCGGTAACGCGCCGGAGGCCGGTCTCGATGGCCGAAACGGTCTGGCGATCCTTGAAGCCGAAAAGTTGCGCCAGGCTGTCCTGGGAAAGCCCGCGCTTTTCCCGCAGCGCCTTGATCCGCGCGCCTATGAGCTGTTCCGCCATTCGAATCTCCGGATGCTTGAAATTCTTGCAAACTCAATTGTGCAAGAATAGGAAGGATGGCAGCCGCAGGCAATGGGGTCCTCCGAACGGCCGCCTCCGGGATCCGCGAATCGCAGTCGGTGGCGCCCGGAAAAGCAGGCTACAAGGATGGCAGGATAGTCGGCTACTCCATCTCCAGGGAAGCCTTGATCCGGCCCCAGGAAACCGATTCCACGGCAGAGCCGTTTTCCAGCCCGGCCGGGTCGGAAGACAGGAGGATGCCGTCGAGGAATCCGTCCGCCCGGTGGTTCAACACTTGGAAGAGCGGAGGAAAATCCCCGGACATGGCTTCGGGTGCCCAGTTCTCCCCGCGATCCGGAGAATCCAAGTCATTCACGACAATGGCAAAGCCGATGACTTTCCCGCCTCCAGGTCGCTGGCCAGGCTTCCCTCGGGGTTGTCCCAGGCCCCCAAACGGTCGAACGGGGTGACGTAAAACTCGATCACGCTGATGATCGGGTTTTCTCCGCCTACCGCGCCGCCTGCCTCCGCGTAAGGGGGGAAAACCGTCCAGGCGAAGGTCCCCGTCTGGGTTGTGAGTCCGTTGTGTTCCAGGGTCGGTCCGCTGCTTGCGTAGGCAATGGCGAAATAAGCCTGGGTCTGCCCATAAACTTCCAGCCACTCCGAAGTTTCCGCGCTGTGGTCTACTCCCTCCCCCCCGCTGTGGTCTGCGTCGATTCCCAGGAAGATGTTGTCCTGGAAAAGCATGGAACCTTCAAGTTCTCCGGAACCGGGGTCATAGGTGTTCTTGTACAGATCATCGGTGGCCGCAAAGGCCACGTACAGGCGGGCAGGCTGGTCGTGCCAGGCCAGCCAGATGCCGAAGTCGAGGTCGGACGGATCAGGTTCCGACCCCCTCTCATCCTCGAAGTCGAGCAGCGTCATCGTCGGCTCCCCCAGCAACGCGTACCACTCGTCCACCGATCCGTCGTCAAGCTGGATTTCGGCCAGCATCCCGTCGGTGAGATAGGCGATCGGATACACCCGGCCGCCGGCGTGGGCGCCGGCCGACACTGCCAGCAGGAGGAGGCAAAGAGCGGCGTGCAGCATTTCCCTGATTCTCAAAGCGTCCATGACTTTCTCCTCAATCATCTGATGGAAGGGACCGCGGTCGCACCGCGGCCAGGATCTCGAGCGAGCGGTGGCAGGCCGCCGGATCGAAGATGCGGCAGGTGGTGATCAGCTCGTCGGCGCCCGTCCGTTGGACAAGTTCGTTGATCCCTGCCTCCACCGCATCCGGAGAACCGACGGCGGAGCAGCTCAGCTTCTCCTCGACCGCGGGCTTCTCCAGGCCGGTCCAGCAGGTCTCGATGTCGTCGACCGGAGGGCCGAGCTGGTCGCGCCGGCCACGCATCATGCCGATCGACTGCACCTGCTGCGAGGTGAACAGCCGCCGCGCCTCCTCGTCGCTGTCGGCGGCGGCGACGTTGACTCCGACCATCGCGTACGGCTGCGCCAACTGCCCGGAGGGCCGGAAGGTAGTCCGGTACACGTGCAGGGCGTCGGCCAGCAGGGCGGGGGCGAAGTGGGAGGCGAAGGCGTAGGGCAGCCCGAGGTGGGCGGCGAGCTGGGCGCTGAACAGGCTCGACCCGAGCAGCCAGATCGGCACCCGCAGCCCGGCGCCCGGCACCGCGCGCACCGCCTGGTCCGGCTCCGGGTCGCGGAAGTAGGCCTGCAGCTCGAGGACGTCGCGCGGGAACTGCTGGTCGCTGCCGATCCGTTCCCGCCGCAGGGCGCGCACGGTCAGCAGGTCGGTGCCCGGGGCCCTGCCGAGGCCGAGGTCGATGCGCCCGGGGTAGAGGGACTCGAGGGTGCCGAACTGCTCGGCGATCACCAGGGGGGCGTGGTTGGGCAGCATGATGCCGCCGGAGCCGACCCGCATCCGCTCGGTCGCCTCGGCGACGTGGGCGATCAGGACCGAGGTGGCGGCGCTGCCGATGCCAGCCATGTTGTGGTGCTCGGCGATCCAGTAGCGGTGGAACCCGAGCTTCTCGGCGTGCCGCGCCTGGGCGCGCATGGTGCGGAAGGCCGCGGCGGCGTCGCTCCCCAGGCGGATCGGGGCGAGGTCGAGGATCGACAGCGGGATCACGGCGAGGTCTCCCGCCTCGGGGGCGCCGGATGCCCCTTCTCGCAGAACTCCAGCAGAAAGCGGGTGGCGTCGAGCCGCGACTCCCGCGACGGCGAGTGGTCCGGGGAGTCGACGACGTGGAGCTGGCCGAGGAGGGTGTCCTGCGGCAGCTCGCGGCGCTGGATCTCGAACAGCTCCATGGCGAAGTCGACGCAGGCCCGGGCGCCGACGACGTCGTCCTGACTGCCGACGCTGAGGTAGACGGCGGTTGTGGCGAGGTCGCCCGCCCAGTGGTGGATGCGCAGCGGCCAGGTGCGGGTGCGGGGGCAGGTTTCGGTGAACTCCTCGGGGATGCCCCAGTCGGTCACCGGGGAGAGGGCGGCAACCGCCCGCAGGCGGGGATCGGCCGCGGCCAGACGCAGCAGGCAGTACCCGGCGCGCGAGACCCCGTAGCCGACGACCCTGGCGTTGCCGGCGCCCCGCTCGAGGCAGGCGTCCACCACCGCCTGGCCGTCGCGGACGAACTGCGCGAACGGATCCTCACCGGCCACGAAGGCCCGGCCCATGCCGTGGAGGTTCTCGCCGTGCTCGGCGCTGACGCGCTCTCCGTGGCAGGGCAGGTCGAAGCTGGCGACGAAGTGCCCGGCGTCGAGAAACGGCTGCACCGGGTGGTTCTGGGTTTCGTCGCGGAGGGCGAGGTCGGCGGTGGCGCTGATGTTGAGCAGCAGCGCCGAGTGCTCCCCGGCGAGCCCGTCCTCGGGAACGGCGAGAGTGCATTTCAGCTCGGTGCCGCCGGACTGCACCTGAAACTCGGTCGCGTTCATTGGCCGGGTCCCTGTTGGAAGGAGTAGAGGCGGGCGTTGCGCAGGTAGAACTTGAGGCGGATCACCCGGCCCCTGAGGTCGTCGAAGCAGGCGCGCCTCCAGGTCGTCTCGTGGCCCACCGAGTCGCCGTCGAACAGGGCGCTGTCCGACTTGCCGAACCGGTCCTGCTGCACCCCGTCCCCGTCTAGGACCGCGACCGACACCTCGCCCCCTCGCGCCGCGGCGTTGATCCTCAGGGAGCCCCCTTCGCAGCGGAACGGCCTGGTGACCAGGGTGCCCGTTTCCGCTCCGGCGTCGACCGATACGAAGCCGTCGAGCCGCAGCTTGGCGAGGTTGATCGGCCCGCTGCGGCCGGTTGGCCCGTGCTCGACGCCGCAGGGGGAGTAGTAGAACCAGAGCTCGTCCCCCACCTCGACAGGGGCGTTCGCCATGTAGATTTCACCGGCGTCGTCGCTGCCGGCAGGCCCGTTCTCCATGAACCCGGCCCGATCGCACACCCGCTCCCAGCGGATGCCGTCGCGGCTGACCGCGAGCTGGATGTCGATGGTCCCGTAGAAGCGGATGTGGGGCTCCTCCGGGTTGGTGTGGTAGACGTGCAGCTGGCCGATGTAGAGACCGGCGCAGCGGAACACCGCCATGCAGTAGAACTGCGTCCCGGGGGGGTCCCGTTCGTCGGGGACCAGCACCTCCTCGGGGTCGTTCCAGTGGATGAAGTCGTCGCTGGTGCAGCGTCCGATGCGGCGCACCGGGTTGCCCTCGTGCACCGTGGGGCGGCAGTAGGCGACCCAGGCCCGGTGGCGGTCGTCCCACCCCAGCAGCCTGTGGGAGTCGCTCGCCCTGCGGATCACCGGGTTGCCCTGGTATTTCGTCCAGCTCAGGCCGTCGGGGGAGAAGGCGACGGAGACCCCGTCCCCTTCGTTCGGCGTGCCGCCCGGATCGCGCGCCTCGTAGAAGAGGGCCTTGTAGCGGCGCTCCGGGTCGGGGAAGGCGGTCGTCGCGGCAGACGTTGCCCCCGGCCGCGTCGAGCATGAGGAGGTTGTTCTCCTTCGAGCCGCCGTACTCCACCAGTCCGAGGTTGGGGCGCTCCCAGAAGATGCCGTCCTTCGAGACGGCGTAGCAGTAGCTGTAGAGGAGGTTCGCCGGGTCGAAACCGAGATGCGCCCACTTGCCCGGGGTCGCTCCCATGCCGGCGACCCCCATGCCGCCGAGCCCGGTGTACCACATGCGGAAGGAGCCGTCCGCGTCGCGCAGCACCGTGCCGTAGAGCTCGAGGCGGCCCTCCCAGGGATGGATGGGGAACATCAGCGGGTTGCCGGCGTAGCGGACCGGCTGGTTCAGGGTGCGCTCGAGGCCGCGCATCTCCTCGATGATCAGCTCGTCGCAGAAGAGCTGCTTTTGGGTGCCGATGTCGATGCAGTCAGGCCGGGAGCGGTTGAATGCAGTCGTTACCATGGGCGTCATTATATGGGATTCCCATGCTCGAAAGGAGAGGGTCAAGATGAAAATCACCGAGATCAGGACTGCGGAGGTGACCGTCAAGGTCGGCGGCGCCCCGCGCTACACCTACCACTACGTGCGCGTTCACTCCGACGCCGGGATCTACGGCACCGGGGAGGCCAGCCACGTCGACGGCGGCTGGCGCGGCTCGACCCGGACCATGGCGCAGCAGCTGATGGGCCAGGACCCGCGCGACGTCGACGCCTGCTTCGAGGGGATACGGCGCAGCTACATCTTCCGGGGGGGATTCTCCGGCCTGGGGATCTCCGCCCTGACCGGGCTGGAGATCGCGCTGTGGGACCTGGCCGGCAAGGCCCAAGGAAGTGCCGGTCTACCGCCTGCTCGGCGGCAGGTTCCGAGACCGGGTGCGGCTCTACGTCGACAGCGCCCACTTCGACTACGAGGAGCGGGCGGCGGCGGTGCGCGGCGACGGCTTCACGGCGATCAAGTTCGACCTCGACGACGCCGCCAACCCCCACAAGCTCGACCCCTGGAACTGGTCGGTGACCCCGGGAGAGCTCGGCATCATGGTCGACCAGGCCCACGAGATCCGCGAGGCCGTCGGCCCGGAGATCGATCTCGCCATCGACCTGCACGGCCGCTACGACGCCACCGCGGGCACGAAGGTGGCGCAGGAGATGGAAGACCTGAACCTGATGTGGCTGGAGGAGCCGGTGCCGCCGGAGAATATCGACGCCCTCAAGCGCGTCACCGAGTCGACGAGCACGCCGATCTGCGCCGGCGAGAACGCCTACCTGCGCTACGGCTTCCGCGAGATGCTCGAGCGCCAGGCGGTCGACGTCATCATGCCGGACATCTCCAAGTGCGGGGGCTTGTCCGAGTGCCGCAAGATCGCCAACATGGCGGAGATCTACTACATCCCCTTCGCGCCGCACAACAACTCGAGCGCCCTGAGCACCGTCGCCGACGCCCACGTCTGCGCCAGCGTGCCGAACTTCCTGGCGCTGGAGTTCCACCGCTACGACGACCCGACCTGGAACGACGTCATCCTCTCGGACGAGCCGGCGATACAGCAGGGGCACGTGGTGCTGTCGGAGAAGCCGGGGCTCGGGGTGGAGCTCAACGAGGACTTCCTGCAGAGCCAGTTCGACGACGGCGAGCCGCTCTGGCAGTGAGAGCGGCCCGTGGCAGGAGGGGTTCCCGACGCCAGGCGCGTGCCCTGGTCGGTCGCTGAAGAGCCGGCAGGGACACCGGGTCCGCGCCGGGGAACTGCCCGCGCAATCGCGCGGCCTCAAGACCGGCGGGCGATCACGCGGACCGGGTAGTGGGGTAGCTGCAATGCGTGGGCGGCCTGTCCGTCAGGGCAGGAGCCGCCGCGCCTCGATGGACCCGGAAGATCGGATCGGTTCTACCCCGCCATGCCCGAGCTTCGGTAACGGCGCTAATCCGGCGTGAAGTCGTCGGTCTCGAGGGCGTACCAGGACACCGTGCCGGCGTCGATCAGTCCCTGAATTTCGCGGACGTTCCGCACGCTGGCGATGAGGGCGTGGGCCCGGTGCCCGGTGAACGTTTCCATCAGCTCGGCGTTGCGCAGGGCGCGGTCGGTATCGCGTTTGTCCGCGGTGTAGGATGCCTCGATGGCGATGTAATGAAGAGACCCGTCAGGATCCGTGACTTCCAGGACCAGGTCCGCGCGAAAGAAGCTTTGCCGTTCGCCGCGCGTCAGGTCGCCGGGATCGTTCCGGACGAGCAGTCGGAAGAGATCCGGTCTCGCCAGGAGCCGCTTCACCTGAAAGCCCATACCCTCGGCGATTTCCTTGGAATGCGCGCCGACCACCTGCCGGGCAACGTTGCCGCGAAGCTCGCCTATGGCGGTCTCCATTCGCTGATTTGACTGCCGCTGCTCCTCGTTGAACTGGCGCTGCTCCTGATTGAACTGCAGCTGATCCTCTTTGAACTCCCGTATCTCCTTGTTGAACTGCCGCTGCTCCTTGTTGAACTGCTTCTGCTCGTCGACAAAGGTCTCCATGCGCGTGGCGAACCTGGCAAGCCGTTCGGGGAGCTGAACCAGCTCGTCCGACAGTACATGGCGGCGGACGGCCTGGCGGAACTCGTCGTTTTCTTCCAGCAGGCGAATCAGGTCATCGGTTGTATGGATGACGGTCATCACGGTCTCCAGGCCGCTGTGGCCTATTCCGGGTAGCCGGTTTTTTTCTTCGTCGCGTGCTTCTGGAATCTCGGAGCCACCCCTGCTTCCGTCAACGAAACCGGGAGGCCGGTCCCCGGGCGGCGTCTGCACGCCCCCCGGATAGCGCAGGCGCGCCAGATATATCCCTGCGGCCACGGTCGCGCCGCGCTGATCGCGGGCGTCCCAGTCGACCCGTATGGCCGATCCCCCCGACCCCGATCCCCTCAAGGCGCTCGAGAGTGCGGTCCACTTGCGCCGGGTCGATCCCGTTCCAGAATGCCACTGCCAGTCTCATCGGAAAATCTCCTGTCGCATTTCCATTGCCGGATAGCCGTAAGTTAAGGCAAAAGTTCGCGGCGTCGTCACGGCCGCCAAGAGGAATAAAGAGAGCGTTACCTCGGGAGTGACCATACCTCCAAATAACTCAAAAGGGTCAGAGGATACACCCATGAAAGGAATCTTTTGCTGATCGATTCCCGTACGATAGCGGAGACCTGCTGGTTCGATTGCGACCCCGCACTGGCGCAGCGAGATGCGAGCAGCCTGGCTCACTGACATCCATCTCAACTTCCTCGACCGGCACCTGAGCACCCGGTTCCTGAGCAGGGTCCTCGATGCCTCCCCCGACATCGTCCTGCTCGGAGGGGATATCGGAGAGGCGGATTCGGTGATCACCTTCCTCAGACAGATGGAGCGCCTGCTCGCGCGACCCGTTTACTTCGTGCTCGGCAATCACGATTTCTACGGCGGCTCGATCGCTTCCGTCCGATGCGAGGTCGAGTCGTTGACCCGTGATTCTCCGTACCTGTTCTGGCTGAACAGGGAGCACCCTGTTTCGTTGACTCCCCGAACTGCCCTCATCGGTCACGATTCGTGGGCCGATGGACGGCTCGGGGACTTTTATGGGAGCTCCGTCGAGCTCAACGACTTCCGCTTGATCGAAGAGCTTACGGGCTGCACAAAGTCGGACCGACTAAAGAAGATTCAGGGCCTGGCAGATGAGGCAGCGGAGCATCTTCGTCGAACACTGCCGGAAGCTCTTTGCGCGCACGAGGAGGTGATCCTGCTTACCCACGTCCCCCCCTTCCGCGAGGCCACATGGCACGAAGGCAGGCTCTCCGGGGAGGAGTGGCTGCCCTTCTTCTGCTGTGGTGTGGTTGGCGAGGTGCTGAAGTCCTCGATGCGCGATAACCCCAACCGCAAGCTGACGGTTCTGTGCGGTCATACTCATGGATCGGGAACCTGCCGGGTCCTGCCGAACCTGTCGGTTCGTACCGGCGGAGCGATCTACGGTCGCCCTGAAATCCAGGCCGTCTTCCAGGTGGCGTAGCTTCCCCATGAGAGATGCACATCGGATTTGCGGCCGTTCTGACCAAACACCTGTCAGATGAGGAGACATCGATCATGCTCGCCCCGATGAAGCGAGTCATCATTTTCGTCGGCGATGTCGAGAAGTGCGCCGGGTTTTTTCGAGACCTCTTCGATCTCGAGCCGATCCAGAGCGAGTATTCCCCCGGCGTATGGCTCGAGCTCGACGCGGGCGGCTGCGGCCTGGGGTTCCACAAGGCGTACGGACCCGAGGGTCCGATCGACACCCCGACCGGTGGTCCGGGGAATCCACACAAGCTCGTGTTCTACGCCGAAGACGTAGCGGCGATGCGGGAAGAGCTCGTACGCCGCGGGGCCCCGATGCAAGAGGTCGAGACCTTCGACGACCTGGTGGTGTGCGATGGTTGGGACCCCGAAGGCCATCGCTTTCAGATATCGAACTTAAAATAGCGGCGGGCATCCCCAGGTGCGGACTCAGCGGCTGGTGTTGCTCAAATACCTCGCCGGTGCTGAATCAATTGATCCTCCAACCTTGAACGGGTACGCTAACCTGTAGCTCTTTCTGGAGAACCGGGCACGGAATCGGATCTACCAACTACGGAAGCAGCCTGATGAAAGACCGGATCGCACACCAAAAAATCGCAGTAGCAATTTTTGCAGCAGTATTGTTGGTCCATAGCGGTCCGGGAGTCAGTCACGGTCAGCAGGCCAACGGGGGCTGGATATACTGGACGGAAGGGAGGGATCTCGGGTGGATACAGCGGTCCGACCTTGGCGGTTCGAACATCGAAAGCCTTCTCACGACGGAACTTGAGGTGAAGCCGAATCGAATCGCATTGGACCCGGTCCTGGGCCAAATCTACTGGACGGAGGTGGGCGTCGAAGCCGGTCGGGGAGGGGGGGCCATCCGGCGAGCGAACCTGGATGGATCTGGTGTCGAAACCCTGATCACGGGACTGCAGGATCCATTCGACCTCGCCCTGGACCTTTTTGAGCACAAACTGTACTGGACAGACTTGCAGGGGGGAACCATTCAGCGTGCGGGTCTGGATGGCGACAACGTCGAAACCCTGATCACCGGACTTGAAGCTCCAGCGGATATCGCTCTGGCCATGTACCTGGATTTCATCGATTCCTGTCCATGCGCACCGACCAGGATGTACTGGACGGACCGGCGGGCAGGTACCATTCAGCAGGCCGACCTGGATGGCACCAATGTCGAAACCCTTGTCACGGGCATTGGTAGCCCGGCAGGCCTCTTCGTCTCCTACGGATACACCATGTTCTGGGCGGACAGGGACACGGGAACCATTCAGTGGGCCGACCTGGGCGGTTCCAATGTCGAAACCATCGTCACGGGGGCGGAGAATGTCATCACCATCGCCCCCCATGGCGATTTCCCTGGCGATTTGCTATGGATTGAGTGGAATGGTGATTCGGAGATTGGAGCCATTCGCGGATCTCGCTTCATCCGGGACGAATCCGGATCCTACACCGCCGAATCCTATACCATTTCCGAGACAATAAATGGGCCAGGAGACCTTGAGATCGACGGAGGACTATTCTGGACAGACACCAACAGGATTTACCGGACCGACGATTACTGGAGGCCACGGGCAACAAATCAATCGGAACCGATCTCCATGGGAATACAGGGTCCGACGAGCATTGCCTTGGACCTCGCCGGGGACAGGATGTACTGGGCGGACAAGTGAACCAACACCATTCGCCGATCCGGCCTGGACGGAGCCCAGGTTGAAGACTTGGTAACGGAAGTAGTGACTCCGGAGGACATCGCCTTGGACCTGGTTGCGGGAAAGATGTACTGGGCGGAGCAGGGCACAGGGGCGATCCGGCGTGCCGACCTCGATGGTTCCAACGGCGAAACCCTCGTGGAAGCAGAAGGTCCGATGGGTATCGCCCTGGATGTCACCGGGGGAAGGATGTACTGGACTGCCCGGGGGGATTCCCGTTTCTCTGACGGCGGGGTTATTAAGCGGTCGAACCTCGACGGTTCAGATGTCGAAACCCTCGTGGCGGGATTGGGTGATCCGGAGGACATCGCCCTGGACCTGGCCGCGGGCCAAATGTACTGGATTGAGGCCAGATTTTCTCCGGAGTGGTGGCGTGGTAGAATACTGCGGTTCGACCTCGACGGCTCAAACACCGAGGTCCTCATCACCGGTCTGGAGCGGCCTGAGGAGATCGCCCTGGACGTAGTCGAAGGCAAGCTGTATTGGACGGACAAGCAGGGCGGCAGCATTCACCGGGCCGACCTGGACGGCGGAAACGTGGAAGAGGTGGTCACCGGACTGGTTCGCCCGGTGGGGATCGCCTTGGACGTCCCGCTTCCGGATACCCCACCCGATACGGAACGAACCCGCACGGAGGTAGTGGCAACCGTACTGGGGGACGCGGCCGAGGGGTTGACCGTCGAATTTGCCCGATCCATCTCCGGCCAGGCGCCCCATTTCGCCTGGAGCGCCGTCACCAACGACACCGGCCGGCTGGCCCTGACAATCCCCAACCCGGATGAAGACGACGCCAGCGGCCTCTATCATGCCCGCGCACTGACCGCAACCGGAGAGGTGGTGGGCCGTTGGGAGGGAATTTCCCTCGACCGCGGGTTGCGGCATGTCCTGGAGTTGGTTCTGGAAGGCGGGGTGCGGATGGTGGCCAGCCAACGGCTGGGCGTGCCCAACCCCGACCCGTGTTCCAACGGCATCGCCGTGCCGGATCCGCTGATCAACCGAGGCCTGGTGGAAGACTGCCAAGCCCTTCTTGAATTCCGCGACAACCTGGACTTCGGAGACTTGAACTGGAATGCATTCAGGCCCCTCACCTACTGGGGAAGTGTCGTTATTCAGGATTCCCGCGTCAAAGAGGTGGACATTAGTTTTGAACTGCCTGAAGTCGGGGGACCGATCTCGCCGTCGTTGAGCCGATTGACAGAACTGGAGCGCCTGAATCTCGTCCACCAAAGATTCAATGGCTCGATTCCGCCCGAGTTGGGCAACCTGACACACCTCAGGGTGTTGGAGCTCTTCGTCAACTGGTTGACGGGTTCTATTCCCCCGGAGTTGGGCAATCTGAAAAATCTCACAGACCTGGATCTCGGCGAAAACCGATTAACCGGTCCCATTCCGCCCGAAGTAGGGAACCTGACAAATCTCATTGAGCTGGTTCTCTGGGGAAACCAATTGACCGGTCCGATACCTCCGGAGCTGGGCAACCTGGCAAATCTCACAGTGCTGGATCTCCGCAATAACGAATTGACCGGTCCCATTCCGCCCGAACTGGGCAACCTGACAGAGCTCACAGGGCTTTTTCTCTCCGGCCTTTACGGCAACCAATTAACCGGTCCGATACCCCCGGAGCTGGGCAAGTTGAAAAATCTCACCGTGCTGGACCTCGCCTTCAACGAATTGACGGGTCCCATTCCTCCTGAGCTGGGCAACCTGACAGAACTCACTTCGCTGAAACTCACCTACAACGAATTGACGGGTCCCATTCCGCCCGAGCTGGGACAACTGACTCAACTGAGGCACTTATTCCTCGGTGACAACAAGTTTACTTGCGTACCCGGAGCCTTGAGCAAGTGGGCCGAAGACCTGCCGGTCTGCCAACCTGTCGATTTGGATCCATCGGAAGCGGATTTCGACGGGGACGGTGCAGTCGGTTTCGGGGACTTCTTCCTGTTTGCCGATGCCTTCGGCGGCAGCGATTCCCGCTTCGACCTTGACGGCAGCGGCAGTGTCGACTTCGGCGACTTCTTCCTCCTGGCCGACCACTTCGGCCAGCCGGCGCGGGGAAAGCTGCTGGCGCTGGCCCGGGAGATGATCGGGCTGCCCGACGGCCCTCAGCTGCGGAACGCGCCCAATCCGTTCAACGGCCAGACTGTTATCTCCTGGTTCCTGCTTTCCCCCGGTCCGGTGCGGCTGGAGATCTATAATACCCTGGGGCAGCGGGTGCGCACGCTGGTGGACGAGGTCCAGGCTCCCGGCAGGCACCGGGTCTACTGGGACGCCCTCGGCCAGCGAGGCGCCCCGGTGGCGGCGGGAGTTTACCTGTCGCGGCTGCAGTACCCCGGCGGGGTGCGGACGCAGCGGCTGCTTTTTCTCAAATGACAGAAGACCTACCGCTACAGCATTTCACTCCACTCGGGAAGGGATTTCCCTATAAGGGAAAGGAAATCCCCTGATGAAACAGCCCCGGATACTCAACGCGCTTGTCATGCCGGTTCTCCTGGCCGCTTCTGCTATCTGGCCGGCTTCACCGGCTCATTCCATTGCTGTTTTGCTCAAGGGGGCTGGCGGTCCTTCGGTGGATCTGAGCGAGATCCAGGCCTTGTTCATCGTCGGTGAGGACAGCACGACGGTTCATCTGAAAGGGTATTTCGACGGGCCATTGCGGGATTTTGTCTGGCTAGTACCTGTGCCATCCAGCTCGAAGCTTGAACTCAGTCATAACGACATTTTCCAGCGGATGAATGAAAGGACACTGCCCAGCTTCTACTTGTTTCCTGAATTCTGGTATCCTGAAGAGGAGATTACTCCCGGGTTTTTGGAGAGAATGTTCGGAGGGGAATGGTTCGGATATGTCCCGGACTTTCCCGAGCCGACCTTTGAAAACGAGCGCAATCAAACATGTCTCTCCGCCGCTGATGGGTTTTTTTCCCGATTGCTGACAGGTGGCCGTGTGGCATTCGTACCTGCGAGACCATAGACCTGGGGTCCACTGTAGAATGGGAGACGCAAGCTATCACCCTCATCGATGCACGCGGAGATTGCCGACTGGGCCCTGGAGCGAGGTTACCTGCCGGGAGCGATGGATGCGGAGGTAGTGCAATCCTATCTCGATGAAGGCCATGCCATCCTGGCGGTGGAAGTGGCGCCACCGGCATATCTGAGTCACCTGAAAGGGGTGAACCAGATTCAACCGTTGGCCTTCACTTTTGCGGGGGACAGGATCACCATACCCCTGAAGTCGGCGGGGAGTGCACAAGTTACCACACTGAAACTGACCGCCTGGATCGCTGCGGAAACCAGGGCGATACCGGACAACTACCTGCATGTTCACCTGAACAAGGCGCGGCTGAATTGGATGGACACATATGGCATATTCCGTCCTGAGCGTCCCAGGAACTACTACCAGGTTTTTTCCGACGCGATCGCAGAGGCGGGCCAACCTGCATTCGGCACCGAGTACGCGGTGGAAGGAGTAGCCTCAACCGAACTAGGGAATCCGGAGGTGGATATCGAGTCGCTGCGCGACCCGGAAAACCTTGATTCTTTCATGTTTGACCTCTGGAATAGTGGAATAATACCCCGGCATTCCTGGGACAATCTCCGTTCGAAGATGGATCTGCAATTTCTTCAATTGCTCAGGGAACATATACCCATTCCCGAATCCGTGCTCGAAGAGATAAAACGCAATTATACCGGCCGCGAGGAAAGGTTTTACTCGTATGCGGAGTCCCAATTTTATAGCTTTCCAAATGATTTCGAGGATCATTACGAAAACGGATGGTTCAATTTTTCGGGATTTGTCGACGACTGGGTAACCTACATCCGGGAGCCGAATGCCAGGGCAAAACAAGCGATAACCGAACGTTCCTACCTGACGCGACTCACAACCTTCTTTTTCAGTGACGCGAAGACGGTTGATCCGGTTATCGTTTTCAATCCGGACCTGGGTCAGGTCAACCATCGTCCAAATATTGGCATCCTGAATTTCGAGTGTAGCGGAGGCGAAAAGAGACGCTACGATGATTCGGATATCATACCCGTCGTCGGCCTGGAAGGAGGCACGATCCTTCGGTTTGGAGTCACCCATTGGGACATTCCGATTACCCGTTACGGAGCCTCTGAATTTCCCCCGCCCGCCTCGGAACGGATCGAGCAGTTAAGCGCGTCTGGAAGGCCGGTGATTGTTCGGGACAGGCACATCAGCAGCACGGTAGTCGAGGGCACCATCTCCGACCGAGTACAGGCTGTGGAGTTTTCCCGCATGATCTCCGGCCGTCGCCCCCGGTACATCTGGAGTACTGTCACAAACTGGACTCCTTCCACCGACAGCAGACGATTCGAACGGATTATTTCAAGCGGAGACCGGGCCGGGGTCAGCGGATTCTACCAGGTCCGTGCCGGCGGCTGGGATGGAGAGATAGTGGGCCATTGGCGTAGCATTCCCCTAAACCGCAACCGGCGCCAGATCCTGGAGCTGGTCCCGGGGGAAAGCGCGCGGGTTGTGGCTGTCGAGCTGCTGGACGCAGCCAAAGAAACGGCGTCTGCGGAGCCCGCGGATCTCAGCCGCTTTACCCCCAACGCGCCCAACCCCTTCAACAGCCGGACCGTCCTCTCCTGGTTCCTGCTTTCCCCCGGTCCGGTGCGGCTGGAGATCTACAATACCCTGGGGCAGCCGGTGCGCACGCTGGTGGACGAGGTCCAGGCTCCCGGCAGGCACCGGGTTTTCTGGGACGCCCGCGACCGGCGAGGGGCCCCGGTGGCGGCTGGGGTCTACCTGTCGCGGCTGCAGTACCCCGGCGGAGTGCGGACGCAGCGGCTGCTCTACCTCAAGTAATCCGTTTGTCCTGAAGTAATCTGGTTGTCCTGCGGGATCAGGCCGAGAGCCCCTTGGACCCTTGGAGCCGGGGCCTCCGCCGAACCAGGTGGCCCTGCCTACGGCAAGGAAAGTCAGGTCTGCGCTGGCGAAGGGGTGTTTCGCCCGAGACAAATGGCCTCACGCCAAAGGGTATCACATCCGCGCCGGCGCCAGGGTCCATGCCTGCAGCGACCGCACCCTGGCATCGCCCCCGCGCGCGAACAGGCTGACGCCGGTGCTGTCGGGCCGCGTCGGGTAGATGCGCTGGGTCACGCATTGCCGGCGGTTGGCGAAGACCTCGAGGATCGAGCGGTCGAGGAAGATTCGCAGGGTCAGCAGCTCCCCTGGTTGCAGCTCGAACGGCCCCTCCTGGGCGGTGACGTATTGCTCGCTCTCCGTCAGGTGCGGCTGAAGCCTTCGGTAGCGGGTGTAGCGGATCTCCCGGTCGAGGGACGACCGGCTGAGGTCGACCCGCAGCACCGCTGCCTCGGCGTCCCAGGAGACTGCGGTTTCCTCCTCGCCTCCAGGAGAGCGCAGCACCTTCAGTCCCACCTCCTTCGCTTCCAGCGGATCGGTAATGCCTCAGTTTGAAATTTGGATCTGTCTTTTGCCGAAACCGATCTCCTCACTGGTTTCGGCAAAGGAGGGCCGGTGACCGCCTGCCTGGGATTGACAAGGCTCACAGGAAGGGAAGTCGATACGCTCTGCGTTGCTCGTCTCGTGCTGCGGAGTATCGATTCTATTCTTCCCGGACGAGTAGCTTTGGCAGGTGGCAGGTTGGGTCACCGGCCCAAATGTTCATCAAAGGAGGGCCGGTGACCACCGCACACCTGGGATTGACAAGGCCCACAAGGGAGAGAAATCGACATCCTCTGCGTTGCTCACCTCGTGCTACGGGGTGTCGATTCTCGAAATGCCCAGGGTGAGTAGCCCTGTCAGTGGTGGGGGGGTCACCGGTCCAAGAGGCGCAGAAAGACAGAAAGGACACTAACTATTGTCAAGTGGGTATTTTGCGTATGTTCTCAGATGCCACCGTTTCACAGCGGACCCTGCGTGTCGCCGGGTTTCCTGCTGAATACAACAGCGAATCAAATCCCGGCGCCGGGAGTAATTACCCTGGCGTCTCGCAAATAAGCGGGATCGTCCCGGACTGCTGTGGACGGTGGCACAGCCCGGCTTCTCGGGCACACACGGGAAGGGGACAAGGATGATTGCCACCATCCTCCTGCTGTTGTCGGTCTTGCTGGCCGGCTGTGAGTCGCCCTCACGGGTACACGAGCCCGACAGGGAGCAAGCGTACACTGAAATGAGAACCTGGTTTGCTGAACGGGGGATCGAGTTGCCCATCCAGCGGCCGTCTAGCGAGCGGGGCAGCCCCAAGGCGACGGTGGATGGACGCCTTCTGGGAGACGGGGTCGTGGACGGGTGGGTGAACATTTTCGACGTGGAGGGACTCTGGATTCATCTCTCCAGTCCTTGGTACCATGTTCCTCTGGATCTGGACTTGCTCGACATCGACCGGGACGGAGTCACCGGATGGATCGACTTGGGACTGCTGGGCGCCTACGTCTGGGCGGAGATGGCCGATTCCGGTGTGTCCAACCCCTACGGGATCGGTTTGCCCCTGAGACCTTCACTGTTCGACATCGAGCTCGTGTTCGCCGAAGGCAACGAGTTCACCGACCGCCATCGGGAGCTGTTCGAGCGCGCCGCGGTCACGTGGGAGCGGATCGTTACGAACGATGTCCAGGACAGGTATTATTTCGCCTGGCATACATTGGATACCGACGACATGTCCTGGTGGGCCGGCAGTGCTCACGAGCAGTGGTTTGGAAGGATTGTAGAAAATGATCTTATCGACGACGTGCGCGTTCATGCAACTACCGCTGATTTGGGGTACGGCGTAAACGGCAGTGCTCAGACTTTGTGGTTTCGATCTTCTTCCGGAGTTGCCATCAACGGCCTCGTGGTTCTGGATTCCGAGTTTATTCGCTCTGAATCCGATTCTCACGTGTTTCGTACGATGATCCATGAATTGGGTCACATCCTGCTACAGGGAGGAGAAGAGTGGGACGAGCGCTTGGTCAATCGTTCTCTGAATGCCGACACCTACTTCAAGGGAATTTTGAGCAGAGCGGCGTTTGAGTCAGCCGGAGGCGGATGGTATCGCGAAAGGGCGCGTGCGGCTAGAAAAGGAGTGCCGGTCGAGAACGGAAACTATTTCTCCCATTGGCGAGAAGACGTTCTGGGGAACGAGATCATGACGTCCGGAGCCGTCTCGGACGAAATTCGTCCTCTCAGCCTGATTACGATTCAGGCGCTAGCGGATCTGGGATACGAGGTGGACGTGTCTCGAGCCGAACCCTATCAGGTTCCGCCTCGGTCGGCCAAGGTGACGGCCGGCGAACCTCGCTGGCGCTGCGGTGTTGGCCGCTATCCTTTACGTGGAGGAATACCGGAATGAACCAGGAAAAGTTCCAGAATCAGATGTTGGAGTTCCAGAATCAGATGTTGGAGTTCCAGAATCAGATGTTGGAGTTCCAGAAGGATCAGAAAGAGTTCAATCAGGAAGTTCTTCGGCGCTTCGAGCAAATGGACAAGCGCTTCGACCACGTCGAGGAAAAACTGGATGACATGCAGTCCCAGCTAGCCGGGTTGGCTGCTACTATAGTGACTGTTCCGGCGTTACGCCGGGAACTTCGCGAACGGGAGCTCCAGGAAGCATGAAACCTCGAATCAAGTGAGGAATGCCGGAATGAGCCAGGAAGAGTTCCAGAAAGAGATGCTCAAGCGCTTCGATGCTCAGGAAGCGTTCAATCAGAAGGTGCTCAAGCGTTTTGAGCAGATGGACCAGCGCTTCGATCGGCTGGAAAAGGAAATGCGGGAAGGTTTTCAGGTGATGCATGCCCAGCTGGATGATTTGCAGGGACAAAACGCCAGTTTGGCCGCCAAGGTCATCACCATTCCTCAGCTTCGCAGGGAGTTGCGCGAACAAATGGAGGAAGTATGACGAAAGCAAGAATTTCGCTGGGAAAACGGCATAACATCGGTCGCCAAGATTACCCGATCCAGTTTGCCAAAGCTGTCGGAGATGCTATCGATAATCGCGATTCTGTTTCCGATACCGTTTCGGACGATTCGGTTTTGGCTCGGCTTCTAACGTCATCTGAGCCACTTCCAGAAGAGACAGACGACGATTCGTCACCCCGGCTTTGATGGCCGGAGTGGTTTCGATGGTCTGATGGACACGGCAGAAGTTGTAGTTCAGGTAGTAGAGCGCGACGGCAAAGGCGTGATTGCGAAATCGTTTCGAGAAAGCGTTGGTACGCCGGGTGAAGCGCCGCATCGACATGCGCATGGTAAGATTCTGCCGTTCCGCAATCGAGGTGGAAATGAGATCGTCGTCCGGATCGCCGGAGATGCGCGTCTTGCGGGAAGGCGAGTCGGGCTTGTGCTCTTTCTTCAGCATGGCGTAATCGACTTGAGAACCGAAGGCTCGATAGATAGCTTCGATGTAGAGAGCGTAGGCGTCTGAGGTCAGCTGTGGAGCTCCTGACAACCGTTGCGCGAGGTCCTCGATGAAGAGATTGGCATCTTCCTGTGAGCGTCCGCCCACTAACCAGCAGGGGACCAGCTTGGTCTTTCGGTCGATGGCTATCCAGACCCACGAGTCGCCGGCGTTTTCCGGTGGTCGCTTCGCCTGCTCGAGACGTTTCTGTTTGACGTACACGAACGACCAGATTTCGTCGAGCTCGATGCTGTCCAGTTTGAGGTTGCGTAAATGTTCGTCCTGAAAGTCGCAAGCGACTTCGCCGGCGAGAAGCTGCAATCGCGCTACGGTGTTTTCAGCGACACAGGCAATGCGCGAAGTGGCCAGCAAGGACATTCCGTCCACAAGGCACTTCAGGATGAGCTCGCGCTTTTTTAGAAGCAGGCGGTTCATGACGGCGTTCTTGGAAAAGAGAAAGTGGAGCAGGAGGGAATCGAACCCTCGCCTAGCCAGGATCGGAAGCCCGGTGGCGCACTAAGCCTGCCCCACTGTGAGGTCCCCCCCGGATGGTATTGCAGGGGGGACCTCACTCTTCTCAATATAGAATATTTCAAACTGAGGGACTACCAGCGGATCGATCTCGACTGCCAGCTCCAGGCAGTCGCCGCCGACCCCTTCCACTGGCACCTCGGAATCGGCGGCCAGGTCAACGGGCCCGTGCCCGCCCTGATCCAGCCGCAATACCTCGAGCTCCGGTGCAGGTTCGATCTGCAGGTGACCGTCCGAATCCAGCGACAACAGCCGCGGGGCGGTCATGACGCCGGACCATCCGGAAGCGCGCTCCCGCTCGACGCCGCGCAGCTCGCGGATCCAGTCGAAGAAGACGCGCCGGCCTTGGGCGTCGAGCAGGGTCCGCGGCCCGCCGAGATGGCCCCCTTCCCAGCTCATGCGCCCGTGGATGTCCGGGTAAAACCGTTCCTCCCGGACCTCGCCGATGTAGTACTGGGTTCCCTGCAGGTGGCTGCAGAAGAGCAGCAGGTGCCGGTTGCCGAGCGGGAAGAAGTCGGGCACGGCGCAGTCCTCGCCTCCCTCCGTCCACTCCCGGCGGGACTGGTAGAACAGGCCGGCGAACTCCCAGTTCCGCAGTTCCCGCGATCTGAACAGGTAGGCCCCGTCCCCCTGGCCTTGAGGGTCACGCCTGTTGACCGCGGCGTAGTAGAGGCCGCCCTCCAACCAGCCGCAGGGGTCGTGGATGGTGTAGCGGCCGAAGTCCGCGCTCCCTTCTTCCGGCTGGGGGATCACGGGATTGCCCGGGTCTTTCGTCCACTCGAGCAGCAGGTCGTCGCTGCTGCGGGCGAGGCAGAGGCCGTCGGGGTTGCCGTAGTAGATGAGCGTCGGAACTCCTTCCTTGTCGACCAGGGCGCCGCCGCTGAAGCAGCCGATGCGGTCCGGTCCGTCCGCTTCCGGCGTCAGCGCCACAGGATGGTGGACCCAGTGCACGAGGTCGGCGCTCGAGGCGTGCCCCCACTGGATGCGGTTCCAGTAGGCCCCGTCCGGGTTGAGCTGGTAGAAGATGTGGTAGCGCCCCTTCCAGTAGAGGGCGCCGTTGATGTCGTTCATCCAGGCGGCCGGCGGCGTGAAGTGCCAGGCCGGCCGGTGCGGATCGCGGGCGAAGTCGGAAGCCAGCTCGCCTGCCTCCCGGATCCGCGCTTCCATCCGTTCTATCCGGTTTTCAGCAGTCATGGGTAATCCCGGCATAGGGTCACGATATCTTAGTTAGGTCGGGAGGAGGGAGATCACCTTTGAAGAAGCATTGGAAAGATAGGCTGTGGGATTTCATGAATACTGTCTGGTATTTCGTTCGCGTAATCGCACTAAGCGCATTTGTTGTTGGCCTCTTAGGAGTACTCTTCGATTGGTTCTTCAACTAAAGCACGGAAATTGGGCGGTAGTCGGGAGCCAAGAGCCTAGCCCACGCTGAGGGTTGCTGCCCGGAGTTCCGGGCATAAGCGATATTCCTGTCCTGTCCCGAGGAAGATGCGCAGCAAGGAGACGCTGATTCGGCGATTGAACGAGGACCTTGCCGGCGAGCTGAGCGCAATCATCCAGTACATCACCTACGCTGCCAGGGTCACCGGACCGTACCGTCCCCAGCTGTCGCAGTTCTTTCTCGCCGAGGTCGCCGACGAGCAGGCCCACGCGCAGTTCCTGGCCAACAAGGTCGTCGCTCTCGGGGGAGAGCCGGCGACGCGCCCGGCCGAGGTGCCGACCGGAGGGACGAACAGGGAGATGTTGGAGGCGGTGCTCGCCGCCGAGAACGAGGCGGTCGCCTGCTACACCCGGCGCGCCCGGGAGGCGGAGGAGTTCGGCGACAAGGGGCTCTGCGTGCAGCTGGAGGATATCGTCCGGGACGAGAGCACCCACTCCGAGGAGACGGAGCGCATCCTGCGGGACTGGCCCCTGTGAAAATCAAGGGCGCTCCAGGCCAGACAGATTCATGACGACAGGGAAAGCCAGCAACGGTATCGAAGCGCGGATTTCCGAGTGGCGCGCCTGCGTGGGGCGCCGGGGAATCCCCGAGTCCGAGCTGGAGGAGCGAGAGCGCCTCCTGCGCGAGGAAGCCGCGGCACTCGAGCAGGCCGGACTGGACCCAGACGAAGCATTCCTGGTGGCGGTCAAGCGGACCGGCAGCGTCGACCCGCAGTCGGGCAGGTTCGCCCCGGCGGATGCCGCCGGCCTGTGGAAGCAACTCGTCGCCGGCCCCGTCGCGGCTGCGACCCGGACCGTTCCCGGGGAGACCGCGGTCGTCCTCGGGCTGGCCGTCGCGGGCGCCGTGGCAATGAAGGTACCCGAGCTGTTCGGCTGCTCGATGTTCGAGGGCTGCGAAAGCTTCTACGCCCGCAACCTCGGCCTTCTGGCGTTGATCCTCCTGACCGGGTACTTCGCCTGGAAGCGCCGGCTCGGCAGGGCCCACTGCCTGCGGCTGGCCCTGCCGTTCGCCGCGGCCGCCCTCTTCGCCAACATCTACCCCTTCTCGCCGGAGGGCGCCACCGAGGTGCTCACGGCGCTGCACCTGCCGATAGCGCTCTGGCTGGCGGTCGGCGTCGCCCACACCGGGGGCCGCTGGGGCTCCTCGGGCCGGCGCATGGAGTTCGTGCGTTTCTCCGGGGAGATGTTCATCTACTACGTGCTCATCGCCCTCGGAGGCGGCGTGCTGACGGGGGTTACGGGGATGATGTTCGCCGGCATCGGTCTCGACATCGAGTCGCTTGGACCCTTGCTGCTGCCCTGCGGGGCCATGGGGGCGGTCCTCGTCGCCGCCTGGCTGGCGGAAGTCAGGCAGACGGTCGCCGGGAACATCGCCCCCATGCTGACGCGCCTGTTCACGCCGCTGTTAGCCGCGGTCCTGCTCGCCTTCCTGGGGGCCATGGCCTGGACCGGCAGCGGAATCGAGGTGGAGCGGGAAGTGCTGATCGGCTTCGACCTGCTGCTGGTGCTCGTACTCGGCATGCTGCTGTACGCGGTCTCCGCGCGCGACCCCGGGGCGCCTCCCGGCCTCTTCGACCTGCTTCAGCTCCTGCTCCTGATCGCCGCCCTCGCCGCCGACGCCGCGGCCCTGGCCGCGATCGCGGCGCGCATCTCCGAGTTCGGCTTCAGCGCCAACAAGGTGGCGGCCCTCGGGGAGAATCTCATCCTGCTCGTCAACCTGGGGTGGTCGGCTTGGCTGTACGTGCGCTTCCTGCGCGGCAGCGGCCCCTTCTCCGTCCTGGAGCGCTGGCAGACCGCCTACCTGCCGGTTTATGCCGTCTGGGCGGGAGTCGTCGCCGTTCTCTTCCCGCCGCTTTTCGGCTACATCTGAAAAACGAGCGCCGCCGCTGCGAGAGGGCCGGCATGTTTTGTCAGGTGCCTTGGAAGTCCCCGGAACAGGGGCGGGTCCGTCGAGTCGAACAGGAATCGGTAGCAGTCTGGATGGGATGCGCGATCGCCGGAAACAGCCGACGCGGCGCACCTACCACGGTTTCGCCCAGCCGATTCTCGGTTCGGGACCACGCGAAAATGGCGACGTTCGGGAATGCAATTCCCCGCCGGGTCCACACAGATCAAGGCGTCCGAAAAGGAGGTTCCGAGTGAAATCCACCGGGATCCAACAGTTCAATAATGAACCCCTCCTGTTGCGAAGTGCGAGGATGCGGCGATGGTGGAAGTCCCTTGCCTTCGCCTCCGTTCTCCTTCTCGACTCTTCGTGCGGGAAAGAGGATCCGGCTCAACCTGTCAGCGGAACGGAAGAAGAGCAGATAAAGACCGAGCTGGAGGATCGCTCCTTCCGGCAGTTCGAGCCTTCCAGGGACGCGGATCGAAGAAAAGCAGTCGTCCTCGATTTCTTCGATGGGATCACCCTCTGGGCTCAGTATTCCGAAGATGACCGAGCGGTTTCCGAGTGGGAGGTGTCTGCGGAAGGTTACCGCATCGAGCAGGAAGGAACATCGGTGATCACCATTCATCCCGACGAACCGGGCTCGAGAAGGCAGTTCCCTAAAGAGTGCGTGGACTGCATTCCAACCTCGCGGTTCTCGATCTCGATCCGGAATGTATCCGACCCGGAGAGGATCTCCTTCAAGCTGAAAGATCCTGGAAACAACCTGCCCTCCCCCTTTCCGGTTTTCAAATCCTGGACCCGGTTCCGGGAAGACGAAATCTTCGATTAGCCTGAGCGCTTCCCAGCAGTTGCCGCCGGACTATATGCGTCGCTCCGGGGTCTTGAGGAGACGAGAACCAACGGAGGAGGCGCGGACCGTGAACTTCGCGGAGCGGCAGCTTGTCGCCGCGGCGATGGGGCCGGACCCGAAGCGATGGCACGGCACTCCCGATGTCGAGCGGATGGAGGAGATACTGACCGCAAATCCGCAGGTGCTCGACCGCATCGGTGAGCATCTGCTTCAGGTCGTGGCCGGCATGAGAGGGTGCGGCCCTGCGGTGACGTTGCTGCTTGCCCACGACGTGCCCCTGGAGATCGACGAATCGGCGTACAACGTGCTCCACGAGGCGGCGTGGGGAGGCATGGAGGATACCCTCCGGGCGGTTTTCGAGTCGGGGGCCGCGGACGCGACCTGCGTTTCGGTCCTGAAGCCGCACGTCGGCTGGCCCGACAACCTCTCGCTCATGTACTGGGCGGCGTGCGGCGGTTATGTCGAGTGCGCCAGGCTCCTGATCCGGTACGGCGCCGGCGTTCATCACGAGCTGCCGATCAAGGGGAACGGTGAGCGGGGGACGACATCCCTCCATGAAGCGGCCGCGCCGAGCCACTGGGGGAGGGACCCTTCGCGACTGGAGGGCAGGCTTGCGGTTGCGCGCCTCCTGATCGAAGACGGGGCCTGCTACGACGTCTACACCGCCTGCGCCCTCAACGATACGTCCCGTCTGCAGGAGCTCATCGACGAGGACGCCGAGGCCGTCGGCGCCGCCGAGGACTACGGCATGACCCCGCTGCACTGGGCGGCACGGGCAGGATCGATGGCCTGCGCGGAGATGTTGCTGGCCCGGGGGGCCGGGGTGAACGCCCTGAACAAGGCGCGGCGCACGCCGCTCCAACTGGCAGCCGAGGCCGATCAGGCAGAGATGATACGACTGCTCTCCAGTCACGGGGCCGACCTCGACACCCAGGACAGGAAGGGACGTACTCCCCTCCATCGCGCCACCTACGAGGGCAGAGCCGCGGCCGCAGAGGCCCTCCTCGAAATGGGAGCCGACCCCACGGTCCTCAACAAGAGCGGCAGGACCGCCTTCGAGATCGCCAGGAAAGGGGCGAAGTACTTCAAGGAGCGGGTGTGAGGCAGCGCTCGATATCGCGATCGAGCAGGGGAACGAGGGGGTCGCGGGTCTGCTGCGCAGACACGGGGGCGTGCGCGCCGGCGCGGCCGATCGCTGAGTGCGATTCGGCGCCCGGGGGCTACCGCCGCGGCCGGGCGACTGTTGCGCAGAGGGGAAGCCATCAGTCCGATGCCTTCAACGGCCGCGTCCGGCCCCGTCGGGGCCGGCGTTGCGCCGGCCCGCCCAATCACCCTGATTCGCCCTGCTTGTTTCCGGCAAAATCGTCGTCCCCAGCTTAACCCCCCTGAGAAGCCCTTCACCAAGCTTCCTGTTCCCGGAGAATCGCCATGTCCGCTGCTTTCACTCCACTGAATATCGAGGGCGTCCTCAACGCAGGAGCCGGCAACGTCGAGATCGACGGCAACTGGTTGTGGCCCTGTCCTCCCGGGGACCCGGACCGCACCGGGCTTGCCGACATGCCGGCCGGGGAGCACCGCTTCTGGGGGGTTCCCTTCCACTTGGCGACGGCAGACAGCAGCAGGCGTTTCGCCATGGTGGCCGGGGGAGGCGGCAGGGAGATCGCGGACTCAATGACCCTGGCCGTGGGCGCCAGGGCCAGGCGGCTCCTGTTCGCGCATGTCTGCTCCCCCTGCAACGGGGAGTGGGCGACCATCGAGGGGGCCGGCGAGCAGGTCGGGGCTTACCGCATCCTGTTCGAGGACGGGTCCGCGGTCGAGCAGGAGCTGCGCCGCCGCTTCGAGATCCACGACGTCAACGTGCCCTGGGGGCACCACCCGTTCGCCTGCCGCAACTGCCGCGAGTTCCTGTCGGTTCCGCTCCACGACAAGACCGGTCCCTGGGGCCGCAACCAGGTCGGCACGGTCACGGAGAACGGCAGCGACCTCGAGGGCTGGTGGCTGTTCGACTGGGAGAACCCCCACCCGGACAGGAGGATAGAGGAGATCGTGCTGACCGCCTCAGGCCCGGCCGCGGTGGCGCTCGGCGCCGTCACCCTGTGCGACGAGGTTAGCGATCCCCTGGCCTGGCCGCCGCGGAAGGAGATCGCCATCTCCGCCGGCAGCGGGGCGGAGGCCCCGGAGCTGTCGATGGAGCGGGGCGTGATCGCCCGCCAGGACGCGCTGTTCGTCCCCGGCGAACGCTACGTCGACTCGGAGGAACGCGGTTGGGGGCTCGGGGAGCAGGAGGTCCGGCCCGGCGGCTACGCCGAGATCCACGGCTCCGCCGAAGGCCGGCTGGGCGTCCGCACCGAAGACGAGGGGGAGGAGGAGATCCGCTGGGGGGAGGTGCTCGAGACGGGCGCGGTGGAGCAGGGCGGGGTACGCGTGGAGCTGGTGAGCCCGCGCGGAAACCAGTGGGTGCACGTCCGGGTCGTCGACGAGGAGAGCGGGAAGCCGGTGGGGACGCGGGTGCACTTCCGCTCGCCGCACGGGGCGTACATCGCTCCCCACGGCCACCAGGCCGACATCAACACCGCCTGGTTCGAGGACCTCGGCGGGGACTGCAAGGTGCGCGGCACCCCGTACGCCTACATCGACGGCACCTGCCAGATCGACCTGCCGGTCGGGGAGGTCTACGTCGAGGCGGTGCGGGGGTTCGAGTACCTGCCCCTGCGCCGCAAGCTGGAGATCAAGCCGGGGCAGCGGCACCTGACGCTGACCCTGAAGCGGGCCTTCGACATGAAGGAGCGCGGCTACTACTCGGGCGACACCCACGTGCACTTCCTGTCGTCGCAATCCGCCCACCTCGAGGCCGCGGCCGAAGACCTCAACGTCACCCACCTGCTCGCCAGCCAGTGGGGGCGGCTGTTCACCAGCTGGGAGGAGTTCACCGGGGGACTGGCGCCGACCAGCAGCGACGAGAACCTGATCTACGTCAGCCAGGAGAACAGGCAGCACGTGCTCGGCCACATCAGCCTGCTGGGGCTCAAGGAGATGGTCGCCCCGCTGTGCAGCGGCGGCCCCCAGGAGGACTGGATCGGCGGCGCCATCGAGGTCCTGATGGCGGACTGGGCCGAGGCCTGCAGGAGCCAGGGGGGGCTGGTGATCATGCCCCACATGCCGGTGCCGGACTTCGAGAACGCCGCCAACATCGTCATGGGACACGCCGACGCCGCGGAGATGTGCTGGATATGGCAGGGGGAGCGGATCGGCCAGGGGGAGCGCGGGTACTACCGCTGGCTCAACGTCGGCCAGAAGCTTCCCATAGTCGGCGGCACCGACAAGATGTCCAACGACCGCGTTCTCGGCGGCTCGCGCACCTACGCGCGGCTCGCCGGCGGGGAGGAGTTCACCTTCGACAACTGGTGCCGGGCGGTGCGCCGCGGCACCACCTTCGCCAGCACCGGGGCGATGATCGACCTCGAGGTCGAGGGGCGGGGGATGGGAGAGGAGATCCACCTGCCCGGCAACGGCGGCACCGTCGAGGTCGAGGCCATCGCGGAGTCGGTCTGGCCGCTGACCGCGGTCGAGTTGATCGTCAACGGCGTTCCCGACGTGCGCGAGACCGCGCACGGGCCGACGACGAAGATCACCCTGCGCCACAAGCTGACGACGGAGAAGCCCTGCTGGGTAGCGGCCCGCTGCTGGGGCCCGCACCTGACCGACGCCGGCCCGGTGATGGCGCACTCGTCGCCCGTCTACGTCAGCGTCGGCGGCCGGGGGGCCTTCGAGCCGGCGGACGGCCAGTACCTGATGACGCACATGGAAGGCGGGATCACCTGGGCGCAGCGCATCGGCGTCTTCCGGGAGGAGGCGGTCAGGGAGCGGCTGATCGCCCTGTTCAGGGAGGCGCAGGAGGAGGTGGAGCGCCGCCGCCAGTAGCGGGCCGGGCCGATGGCGAGGGTGTCGCCGGCTGCAAGGAGAAGACGCAGGGACTGCGCCGAACCGATGCGGGCCTGGCCGAGCTTGGGGAAGGTGTCGTCCGACAAGGAGACAGAAGCTGCGCCGGGCCGAGGCGGTGTAGCTGAACGGGCGGGGAACCTCCTCCCCTCACTGAGAAGGGGAAGGAGCGGCGCCGCCGCCAAGGGGGAAGGGGAACTTCAGGCCTCGAAGGCGAGCACCCGCAGGGGAATCGCGTCCGTCTTCAGGGCCGGCAGCTGCATCGCCATCACGTAGACCCGGCTCGAGCGCAGCTCGCCGAGGTTGACGAGGCTCTCGATCAGGGGGATTCCCCTGTCGAACAGGGTGCGGTGGTTCGGCAGGTCGCGGCGCCCGGCCACCTCGAGGCCGGGGGAATCGATGCCGACCAGCTTGACGTCCGCCGCCACCAGCCACTCGAGGGCCTCGTTCGAGGGGAACGGGTGCCCCTGTTCCGCCCCCTGCCGCCGGTCCCAGTCGAAGTGCAGGAAGAGGATGTCGCCGCGGCGGATCCCACCCGCCCTGGCCGCGGCTTCCCGCACCACCTCCGGCTCCAGCGGCCTCCCCCAGGGAACCGCGGTCAGATCGAGCACCACCGCCTCCCCGAAGAAACGCTCCACCGGCACTTCGCCGACCGAGGCCCCGTTCTCGACCGCGTGCAGGGGCGCCTCGACGTGGGTGCCGGCGTGGCCGCTCATGCGCAGGGTGGTCACCACGTACCAGCGACCCTCGGGCGGCGCGGACTCCGGGTCGGAGAGGATGCTGTCGATCCCGGTTTCGTAGCGGAACCAGGGTGCTGGTCCGGCCCGGTGTCGAGGGGCCGCGACAGGTCGACGACGCGGCTGTAGTTGAAGGATGGCGCGTTCACCGTTGCCTGAACCCGGGGGCCTTCAGCCCTTCACCCATCACATCGGCGAAACCGCAAGATCCTGGAACGATCGCGTTTGCCTGTGCCCCGGGGCGTGCTCCGCGACCGGCGGGATTGAGAAAACTGCCGGGAATCAAAACCGCTTACCGAGGGCCCTACAGGGGAGCCGAGGCCGCGGTTTTCAAGGCCAGCGCGATTTCGGCGGGCGACTCGTAGGCCGGAAGCTCTCCCGTCACCGTCACCCTGCCGTCGTACCCGGCCAGGCGCAGGGCACGCAGGTACTCCGAGTGATCGGACGGGTAGGTCTGCGGGCGCCCGCGGCCGGGCTCCGCGATGTGGGCGTGGGCGAGGAAGGGGCCGGCCTCGTCGAGTTCCTCGAACGACTCCCCGTTGAGCTTCATGTGGAAGAAGTCGGCCATCAGGCGGACGTTGGGGTGGCCGATCTCACGGACCAGGTCGCAGGCCTCAGGGACCGTGTTGAGGAGGTTGGCGTCGTCGCGGTTGTACGGCTCCAGGGCGGTGACGACGCCGCGGCCCGCCCCGATCTCGCCGCAGAGCTCGAGAAACTCGCGCACCTGCCCGCGCGCGCGGCCGCGGTCGAAGCGGGCAGGGACCCAGCGCGAACCGCCGCTGCCGTACCCGATCGCCTCCACCCCGACGGCCTGCATGCGGTCGAACAGCCCGGTGACGTACTCCCGCAGGCGCTGCAGGTCGCGGTACGGCCCGACCACCATGAGACCGCGTTCTTCCGGATCGGCGATGAAGCCGCAGATGGTCTCCACCGGCAGGCGGGAAGCGCCGAGGCGGCGGGCGGTCTCGGCGGCATCCTCCGCCTCGAAGCCGATCCCGGGGGGGTTCCACTCGGCGTAGTCGTAGCCCCACTCCAGGGCTGAATCCAGCTGCTCGAAACTGCTGACCAGGTATCCTATTTCCACGGTATCGTCCGGACGGTTTCAGGGACACCCCCTGTCCGGAACCGTTCCGGACAGGGGGTGTCGGTCATTGTCAATGCGTGGGGCGTATGAACAGAAATACCGGTGCCGCCGGCAAGGTTGGGAACGGCTGTTTGAAGCCGGCTTGACCTGTCAGGGGGGTCTGCAGGTCCATCGCGGAGGTGGGAGGATCACTCGCAATAGACCCGGACCTTGTCCTCCCCGTCCTGGACGTTGACCTCGATTTCGCTCAGTGCATCTATCAACTGCTCGAGGCCGTCGGTTCGCAGGTCGTGAAGGTCGACGTCGATACCCTTTTTCTTCATCGTCTGACTGATTCCTTTCGCCGCCTGCTCCGGCAGCAGGGTGTGCAGCTTGACTCCGGCCTTGATCAGGGCCAGGGGCACCCGGACGTCGACGTGGTCCCCTCCCTCCGAGTCGATGGTGACTCTCAGAAATCTCGCCGCTCCCGGGGCCAGGTGCGCTATCTGCTGCGTCGATGCTGCGGCCACGGGTTCTTCGTCGACCAGGGAGATCAGGCGCTCCGCTTCGTCGACGGTAACCTTGCCCTCCGCCAGCATCTCGAGCACGCGTCTGCTGTTCTCGTTCATGAGTACTCCTTTCAATCCTTGTAGGGCTGGATCGCAATGGAGCCGTTGCTGGTCTCGAGGGTCAGCTCGGCCTCCGCCTTTCCCGCCGTCCCCTCGAGCTTGCGGCCGGTATCGACCGAGGCGGCGAAGCCGGGCAGCCCGCAGCGGACCCGGCCGTTTACCGTCGACGCCGCCAGCTTCAGGCTCGGCTCTGAATCCAGGGTCACCTTGACGCTGCCGTTGGAGGTGGCCAGCCGGCTGGGGCTTCCCGGTTCGATGCTCCCCTGAAACTTTATCGACCCGTTGGTGGTCCGGGCATCGAAGCGGCCGTGCGCGTCCTCGATGGCCACGCGGCTGTTCGAGGTGGCCAGCTCCGCGGCCCCCCTGGAAGGTCCTGATCGTTATCGCGCCGTTGCTGCTCTTCGCGTCGAGATCCCCCTTTGAGCTCTCGACCTTGATGCGTCCGTTTGCCGTCTGCAACCTTCCGCCCCCCTCGGTTCCCATCAGCTCTACGGGCCCGTTGCTGGTCTCCAGTTCGACGCGGGAGGCGACCGGCGCCACCACCTCGATGTTCGCTCCGGTGTTTTCCCCGAAGAGGCCGGACAGGAGCCCCCCGGACCGGCGTGCCGGCCTGGCCTCGACAGTGACGAGGTCGCCTTCCTGAACAGCGCTGTACTCGACCAGGTGAGGGTTCTTCAGCTTCGCCCGCACGCGAATCGAACCGGGGCTGCCGGCAGTGACCCGGACGCGGCCGTTGAAACCGCGCACTTCCAGGCGCGGGTTGGCGCCCACCTCGAAGGTGTCGCTGTGCATGGACGGCTCGCCTTCCCGGTCATCGCATTCTTCGCCCCCGAGTTCGTTCTGCCCGCCCGTATCGCGGCGGCTGGAGTCTTGCAGCGCCTTCAGAAGACGCTCCGCCTCGTCCACGGAAATCCTCCCTTCCGCGAGCATCTCGAGGACTCTTCGCTGTTCTTCAGTCATCACGCCTTCCTAATCGATGGAGAGGAACAGCCGGTCCCCGCCTGAGGCCAGGTCGAGGCGCAGGCCGCGCAGCGAGGCAATCAGGTACAGAAGCAGGGGGATGAGCCGCAGGATGGGGCGGCCCCAACCGCGATGCCATGAAAGCGCCGCGGCGAGAACCGCGAGAGGTGTCGCCAGCAGCAGTATCGCGGCACCCACCGGCCACAGCAGCACCAGCGGGAGCCAGAGCCGGACACGGCGCTCGTCAGTGCGCAGGTGCAGCCTGAGGAAGGCAGGCGGCAGGATCACCCGGAGAGCCTCCTCACCGCCTCTTCGACGTCGATCTCGCCGCTTTCGAGGCTGTCGAGCACCTCCACCGATTCCGGATTCGGGCGTGGTTGCCCGGCAGGTCCCCCGGCCCGGTGAACGGTCTCGACGAGCTGCAGCTGCTCCCCAAGGCGGTTGAGCCGGTTTTTCACCGTCGGGTAGCTGATGCCGAATATCCGCTCCATCTCCTTGATCGAGCCGTGGACCTGGACGAAGGCGGTAACGAATACCTGGTCCTCCGCGGAAAGACGGGCAAGCGCGGGTGGCTCGAATTGCCCTTCGATCGCGATGCCGCTGTCCGGCAGCAGGACCCGCTCCACGAGGATTGGCGCCCCCTTGGTCAGGTCGGTCAGCTCTTTCCAGTCCTTGATATCAAACCTCCTGAAAATTCAAATAGGTACCGTTAATTATATTAAGAAATATGAAATTATCAATGGAAAAAATTGATTTGTTTGATTTATATGCAAGAATGGCCCGGAGAAACTCCGGCCGGGGACCTGGGGACCCGGCCGATTTCAACGGCATCTCCGGGCGGGGGGAGACAGCCCTCAGAGCAGCCCCTTGCGGCGCTTGGACTCGATCACCTCTTCGGCGAAACCGGGGCCGCAGGCTGCCTCGAAGCCCCCTCCGGGAAAGCGCGTCGCCCAGCGGTACAGCTCCTGCTGCCGGCCGCTATCGATCACGGGCGGCTCGGCGCGGACGGCGTCCAGCTGCTCGATGACCGCGGCGGCGACCCGCGCGTACAGGCGGCCCGGGCAGTCGCCGGTGTCCGCGGCGCCGGCGCGCGCCTCCTGGTACCAGGCCATGGCGTTGAACCGGACCTGGCGCACGCGCGGGTAGAAGGAGCACATCAGGTTCCAGTCGTCGCCGTCCTTGTCCTGGTCCCCGGAGGAGCGGAAGTCCGAGCGCAGAACCACCGCGGGAATGTCGAGGAACTTCGCCATCATGAACTCGACCACCGTGCCGGAGTCGAGGTCGGTGCCGTCGAAGTTGAACAGCCCGAGGTCGCAGGCCATCACCTGCTTGAGGTCCTGGTTGCGGATGTCCGCTGCCCGCCCCGTGGACTGCTCGAGGTCCTGCGGGGTGACGCAGGTGTAGCGGCGGTCGGAATGGCGCGCGATCGCCTCGGCGAGGAGGGCGTTGCCGATGAGGTGCTTGTGGTCGAACAGGTCGCCGGCGAAATAGACGGTATAGGGCATGCCCTTCCTCTCAAATGAAGTGCCGTGATGTCCCGGGCGAACCCTTGGCGGGCCCGCGGCCGGGCGGCGCTGCCGGTAGCGAGCAGGCGCCTCGCCGCGGGGGCCGCGGTTCAGCGGAGCATCATGAAGGTCGACAACGGCAGGCTGACGATGCGCGGATCGTCGACCGTTCCGGAGTTGTCCTGGGTAACGAGAATCCCGAACGGGGCGTTGTTCACCGATTTTTCCAGGAAGGAGCGCAGGCCCAGGGTGTCCCGGAAGGAATCGATCCGTCTCTGGTACTTGATCTCCACCGGGATACGGGTGCTGCCGACAGTCAGAACGAAGTCGACCTCCTGGTCGGTGCCTCGCGGGGGAAAATGGGCGATGTCGAGGCCGTGGATCGTCGCTGCCACCGAGCCGAAAACAGACTCCGCCAGGTGGCCGGCCATGGTGGTGAGCTCGGGGCGCTGCGCAAGCAGCCCCGGCACCAGGGGGATCCGCTCCTGAAGCCAGCTCGCCCTGAGCCCGTGGTCGACCAGGCAGAGCTTCGGACTGCCCCGCCGGCGCTTCAGCCGAATCTCCAAAGGGGGCACGAGGCGCAGCAGGAGCGTATCGCCGAGGAATTTCAGGTACTGGGTGACGCGATGGGGGCCGATGTTCGCACCCAGCGACAGCCGGGCTTCTTCGGCCAGGGTGGCCGTCCTCGGTGTTTGACCGGCGTAGCGGCAGACCAGCCGGAACAGTTCCTCCAGCAGATTCCCGTCCCGCTTGCGGCCCCGCTCCCCGGTGCGCAGATCGTGCTGAACGACCCTCTTGATCACCGTCTCGTTCAGTTGATCCGAGAGCTGGGCGAATTCCATGTCCTTCTCGCGATGGACCAGGGGATAGCCGCCGCGTTCGGAGAAATGAAGGAAAGCCTCCTCGCGGAATCCCCCATGGTCGATCCCGTATTCCCGCAGGCCGGCCCAGAACCCCTTCTGCAGAAGGTCCGCCAGGCCGTTGTCCCGGAGGAAGGGGGCCGGCGGTCCCAGGCCGCGCAGGGCGCCGATCTCGGTGAGAGACAGAACCCCAGCCTCGATCGTATTGATGCGGCCGGCGAGAGAGTCGCGCCCCAGCTCGATGCGCAGAGCCGAGCTTCCGGTGACCACCACCCTGACCGAAGCGTTGTCGACCAGCGACTTCAACTGCACGTCCCAGCGTTTCAGGTTCTGGATCTCGTCGAAAAACAGGTAGGCGGGCTCGCCGTCGCTGGCCAGGCTGTTGAAGCGCTTCGGCGCAACGCGGCGTTCGAACCAGTCCGAAATGCGCAGGATCGGTTCCGGCAACCTGCCCAGGGTCTCGAGGTCGTCGAACTGGACGCGAAGGATCCGCCTCGGGTTCACCCCCTCGTCGAGCAGGTCCTGGATCATCTGGAACTGCGCCGTGGTCTTGCCGATCTGGCGCGGTCCCCGGACGACGACGACAGCGATCCCGGAATCGAGGCGCCTCGCATCTGGGTGCCGGCGAGTCGCCGGCGGCGGCGGCATGGCCTCTCCTTCCCACCAGGGATTGAAACGCAGGGTTGTCGCCGAGGGCGGGCGGGAGGCCGGAGTCGGAGAAGAAGGTCTCGCTCATGGTCCACGGCAGGTGCCGGCGGGTCGCCGGCTGCGGCGGCATGGCCTCTCCTTCCCACCAGGGGTGCCTGATTGAAGCGCAGCAGGTTGTCGCCGAGTCCTCAACGTCGCGGGTCCCCTACCTCGGAGGCGATACTCGGCCGGAGTCGGCGAAGAAGGTGGGGGGCAGCCTGCACGCCGCCAGTTTGCTCGTTCATGATCTCAGTTCGCTCGGGCCCGAGAGGGCGGGGCGGCGATCCAGTGGAAGCGGCAGCAACGACAGCGACCAGGACCGGGTGGGATTCCTGCTTTTGGGGAAGGGAACGGCCCTGCTGCCGGCGGACGCGTCAAATTTCGCAGGTAGTCGAAACTCACCTGTCACACCATTTCCTCGACCAGGGCCCGACTGGCCGGCTCCAGGCGCCGGTAGTCGGGAATCTCGTAGGCGGTTGCCGTCGGTTGCGTCCTGCACCAGTACCCGCCCGCCGCCCAGATGGCGGATATCGCGCCGGCTGGAATAGATTTCAAAGGCGCGGGGCCCGCGGTCGGTCTCCACCTCCCAGCGCGGCACCCGGTAGGCCACTGTCACCTTGGTGATGCGCTGGATGCGCGGGGTGAAATAAGCGCGCTCCAACTCTCCTTCCACCACCTGGCGGCTGGCCCGGTCCAGCTCGTCGAGCCGGGCCAACGAGCCGATTTCCCCGCCCTCGCGGTCCTGGACGACGATAAAGCAGTCATCGCGGGTCAGCGGAAAAGCCCGCTTGACCCGGACCCCGGCATAGGTCCCACCCCCGGCCAGCTCCAGGTTCAGGTCTTCGAAGGCGTCGATGAAAAACCGCGCCTTGTCCGGGTCGAGATAGGTCACTTCATCGGTTAAACCATAGCGCTGTTGCATGGGTTACCAGGCCCTCAGTCTGGACATTTCAGTCTGCATGCGGCACAGATTGGCGTAGATGCCGTCCCGTGCAATCAGCTCGTCGTGGGTTCCCATCTCGGCCAGCCTGCCCTGCTCGAGAATGAGCAGGCGGTGGGCGTTCTTGAGGGTCGACAGGCGATGGGCGATGGCAAAGGTGGTGCGCCCCTTGACGAGCCGCTCCAAAGCCTCCTGGATCTGCGCTTCGGTCTGGGTATCGACGTTGGAGGTGGCTTCGTCGAGGATGAGAATGCGCGGGTCGCGCAGAATGGCCCGGGCAATGGACAGTCGCTGCCGCTCGCCCCCCGATACGCGGGTGCCGCGCTCGCCCACCAGGGTATCGTACCCGTCGGCCATGTCCATGGTGAAGTCGTGCGCATTGGCCGCCTTGGCCGCGGCCACGATCTGTTCGAGTGAGGCTTCGGGATGGCCGTAGGCAATGTTCTCGGCCACCGAGCCGTTGAACAGGAAGGGATCCTGCAGGACCACGCCGATCTGCTCGCGCAGCGACTTGAGCGCCACGGCGCGGGTGTCGCGGCCGTCGATGAGGACGGCCCCCTCCTGCGGCTCGTAGAAGCGGCCGATGAGATTGATCAAGGTGCTCTTGCCGGCGCCGCTGTGGCCGGCCAGGCCGATCATTTCGCCCGGTTCGACCACGAAATTCAAATCTTCAATGACCGGCTTGTCTTCTTCATAGCCGAAATGCACGCCACGGAATTCGACCCGGCCCTCGATGGGCGGCATGGTCATAGCCCCGGGCTGGTCGATCACCTCCGGATGAGTGTCGAGCACTTCAAAGACGCGCTCGGCCGAGGTGGCGGCGCGCTGGAAGCGATGGTTGAGACGGCACAGGGTTTCCACCGGACCGTAGAATTGCCACATGTACCCGGTAAAGGCGACAAATGCCCACAAAGGCAACTCCCCGTCCAACACCTTGTGGCCTCCGACCCACCAGATAACGAGCGTGCCGATGGAGGTTATGAACGTCATGACCGGGCTGAACAGACTGCGCATCCAGGCCACCTTGAGCTCGCCCCGGAGCAGGGCGAGGCTGTGGGTCTCGAATTTGCCCACTTCCCGCTGTTCCTGGGCAAAAGCCTTTACCACCCGCACCCCCGGGATGGTATCGGCGAGCAGGGCGCTTACACCCGCCCACCGGCGCCACAAGGGCCGGTACATGGCGTGCAGCCGCCGTCCGAAGCGCAGCGTCGCCAGCACCAGCAAGGGGGTGGGAAGCAACACCAGGGCCGCCAGGCCGGGATTGAGCGCAAAGAGGATGATACAAATGATGACCAGGGTGAGAACGTCGCGGATGGCTTCCTGCAAGCCGTCGCTGATAAAGTCCTGCAGGCGGCCCACGTCCTGGGTGACGCTGGCCATGATCCGCCCGGTTTCGTTTTTGTTGTAATAACTGAGCGAAAGCGCATGGAGATGGGTATAGACCTCGTTGCGCAGGCCGTAGGTGACCCGTTGGCCGATGCGGGCCATGATATAGCCGCGCAGGGCCGACAGTCCGCTGCGGGAGACAAAAACGAGCAGGAGCAAGACCACCAGCCAGCCCAGGGCGGCCCGCGGGTTTTCCCCGGACAGGGGCGAGAACCCGGGAATATCGAAGTCCGACACCCCGGCGCCGCCGTCGAGGACTCCGTCGATGAGGATGCCCTGGAGCAGCGGCTGACTCAAACCGATGGTGGTGCCGGCCACCATGAGCAACAGGCTCGCGGCGATCGCCTTCCAGTGCGGCCTGGCATAGCCCAGCAGCCGGAACAGCAGCTTGCCCTTTTCCAGGCAGGCCGGGCAGATGCCGTAGTGGCGCGGAATGACCTGACCGCAGCGGTCGCAGCGCTTGCGCCCGCCGCGCGCCCCGGCCAGGCGGCCCTTGAGCAACTGCCCCGCCGCGGCCGCAGGGCGTGCTTCCTCGACCAGCTTCTCCAGGCGACCGGGCAATTCGGACAAGGCCGGCACCAGGCTCTTGGAGAACACGGCCATGGTGGCGCCCTGCTCCCCGGTGCGGACCTTGAGGGCCGCGGTGCCCCAATCCTCGCGCACCTCCACCCCGTTTATTTCCCCCAGGGGAAGACGGACGATGGTGGGAGATCCGCGGCCGTCGGGGCTGAAGGCCACCAGCTGGTCGCCGGTGGCCAACAGCCAGGCCTCGCCGTACTGGCCGTCGAGCTTGATATCAGTGGCCACCGCCAGGCGGATCTCCTCGTCGAGGGCAACCGCCCCGGCCAATTCGCGCCGAACCCGCGGCGGCACCACGGCGCAAAACAGGGTCTCGGCGTCTACCGGCATCGGTATCCCCGCCGGGCCTGCTGCGGGGTGCGAGTAACCATCAGCCGCCCTTGTCGTCCGGCGTCAGCGTGCCGCGGCCCAGCGCGTCGAGGTCGGATGGTGCGATCGTGACGCTCGGTTCGAGGCGGATGTTGGCGGGGTTGTCTCCCTCGGCGAAGAAACGCCATCCGGCTGCTTCGAGCAGCTTGTTGATCTTGATGCGCGCCGAGGCTTCGTTCATGAGGATTCGGCACCTCCGGAGCGCCGGCAGGGAAGGCCGGCTCTTTCTGCTGAATGGAGGGTCAATGCTCAACTATAATATGGACCGGAATATGGACCGGCGCCGAAAACCGCACTGATACCCCGGGGACAATCGATATGACCGAAAACAGGAACATCACCCTCTCGTGGTACCGGCAACTTCACTGGCAGGTGCTCGTCGCGATGGTCGTGGGAGTAGCCGCCGGCCTTCTGGGCGGCGAAACCGCCGCGGCCTGGGTGGGCTGGCTCGGCACCCTGTTCATGCGGCTGCTGCGCATGGTCATCATCCCGCTCGTGATCGCCTCCATCGTCAGCGGCATCGCCTCGGTAGGAGGGGGGCGCGTCCTGGGGCGGCTGTTCGGCAAGACCCTGGGGTACTACGTGCTGTCGAGCGCCCTGGCGATCTTCGCCGGCCTTGCCCTCGTCAACCTCATCCGCCCGGGAGCCGGTGCGGATCTCGGGGCCGCCGAGGGGGCGGCGCTTCCGGAGCTGGAGACCCCGGGCTCCCCGGTCGAGCTGCTGCTCGACATCGTTCCGCAGAACTTCCTCGCCGCCGCGGCCCAGGGGGACATGCTGGCGGTGATCTTCTTCTCGATCCTGCTGGGAATCGCGATCGCCAGCCTGCGGTCCCCGCACCAGGAGCTGCTGGCCGGCTTCTTCGGAGCGGCCTTCGAGGTGATGATGGCGCTGACGAGAGGCATCATCCGCTTCCTGCCGCTCGGGGTTTTCGGGCTGATGACCGCGGCGGTGGCCAAGTTCGGCCTCGGGGCCTTCGGGCCCCTGGCCAAATACTGCGCCACCATAGCCACCGGCCTGACCATCCACATCCTGGTCACCCTGCCGCTGCTGCTCCTGCTGCTGGGGCGCATCCGCCCGGGCATCCACTTCCGCAACATGATCGACCCGCTGGTCGTGGCCTTCTCGACGAGCTCGTCGGGGGCCACTCTGCCGGTGACCATGAGGACGGTTCAGAGCAAGGTCGGCGTCTCCAACCGCACGGCGTCGTTCGTGCTGCCGATGGGGGCCACGGTCAACATGGACGGGACCGCGCTCTTCGAGTGCGTCGGGGTGCTGTTCATCGCCCAGGCCCTGGGGGCGGACCTCGCCTTCGGCCAGCAGGCCATCGTGGTCCTGACCGCGCTGCTCGCCTCCATCGGGGCCGCCGCGGTGCCGTCGGCAGGCCTGGTGATCATCTTCATCGTGCTGGAGTCGGTGGGCCTCCGCGGACCGAACGTCGATCTCATCGTCGGCTTCATGCTGGCGATCGACCGGCCGCTCGACATGTTCCGCACCATGGTCAACGTCTTCAGCGATTCCTGCGGCGCCGCCATCATCGCGCGCTCGGAAGGGGAGACGGGAGTGGACGTCCCCGCAGACGCCTCAGGCTGATCCGGCGGCTGTTCACCTGGGGACAAGCACTTCCAAGCGGGCCAGGCTCACGCACCACCGGCCCCCATAGTGCCGGCCCGGTCCCCTGGCCGAACGGCAAGGGAACGGTGCTTCCGAGGCGTGTCGCAAACTGAGAGGCAGCACCGCCCCGGAGCGCCCTTTACCCCGGCACTGCTGGGTAGGCCGGCTCTCCTCAGCCTCTGCCCAGGCGCCTGTCTTCCGCGGCGAGCCAATCCCAGTAGAGCCGCGGCATCGGCGCCGGCGGCTCCAACCCGGCCTCGGCGCGCCAGCGCCGCAGCGGATGGTCCCGCCCCTGCTGGGGCAGGTCCACCGGCCTTCCGTAGGCCGCCGATTCGAAGATCCCCATCAGCATCTCCAGCACGTGCCGGCCCTCGGACCCGCTGCACAGGTGCTCCCGCCCCTCGTCGAGGGCGCGCACGTACTCGCCGGTGAAGGCGTAATCCTCGGCCGACGACTTCTCCGGATCGAAGTGGTCGGGGTGCTCCAGCTCCAGCGGCTCCCATCCACTGTCCTGCCCGGGCACCAAGTGGGGCACCGGCAGCCACCAGGCCCCCGTGCTCTTCCAGAACATCCGTCCCTCGGTGCCGTACACCTCCAGCCCGTAGGCCGTCGAATCGACGGCAGGAAACCGCTGCTGCAGGAGCGAGACCGTCGTGTTCCCCTCGAACTCCAGGACCGCGGTGATGTGCTCTCCGGCGATCGTCCCCATGCCGCTGGGGGAGGGCACCACGTCCCCGGGGGAGATCGGGCGGCCGTCCGTCAGGGCGCTTGCGGTCACCCGCCGGCAGGGCCCGGCCAGCTCGAGGACTCCGTTCAGCAGGTGGGTGCCGATGTTCATCAGCCCGTAGCCGCCGTAGTACCCCTTGCCGCTGGCGACGATGTGGCGGAGGGTGCCGATGCGACCCTCGCGCAGGGCCCGGGCCATCGCCTGCATGGCGGGCCCGGTCCGCCCCTGGTGGTGGACGGCGGTGCGCACCCCCTTCGCCCCGGCCTTCGCCAGCACCGCGTCCGCCTGCTCGAGGTCGACGCAGATCGGCTTCTCCACCTCGATGTGCACCCCGTGCTCCAGCACCCGCATGCAGAGGTCGAAATGGAACTCGGTGGCGGTCGGAATCGCCACGATGTCGGGTTGGCTCTGCCGGATCATCTCGTCGAGATCGGTGAAGCGGGGGGATACCCCGAGCTCTTCACCGAGGGTTTCGAGCAGCTCCGGCTTGAGATCGCACAGGGCCACGACTTCCGTGCGGGGGTGGGCGTGGTAGGCCCGGGCGGCCGCGGTACCCCGGCCGCGGCAACCCAGAATGCCGACGCGATAGGTCTTCATATCGTTATCCTTTCGGTTTCGGTAAGTGTGGGCGATCGGCGGTGAACACCCATTTGCCGGTCTGCCGATCCGAGGGCGGAACGCAGGTCCGGGTCCGCCAGCCGCTTCAGGCGCTCTGCTGCTTCATCCACGAGGCCGCCACCCGCGCCAGTTCCTCCATCACCGGCTCGGTCGAGGAGCGGCCGCGCTTCCTCACCTTGAAGCCATGGTCCGCGGTGTCGACGAGGTGGAGGCTCGCGCGCTCGCCGAGCTTCTTCACGGCCGCCTCCAGCAGGGTGAGCTCGGCCAGCGCGTCGCGCGGGCCGGAGAGGAAAAGCATCGGCACGGTCACCTTGTCGAGGTGGGCGGCGCGCTCGCTTCCCGGCTTGCCCGCCGGGTGCAGGGGGAAGGCGAAGAAGAGGATTCCGCGCAGGCCATCGAGCTGCTCCTGCGCGTCGGCCATCGAGGTCATGCGCCCGCTCATGGAGTGTCCGCCGGCGAACAGGGGAAGGCCGCGGGCCTGCCTGGCGGCCGCGGCCACCGCGGCGCGCACCGTGGCGAGGCGCACCTTCTCGCCATCCATGCCGCCGCCCCCCTTTTCCGAGTACGGGTAGTTGTAGCGGAAGGTCGCCGCCCCGGCAGCCGCCAGGGCCTGCGCCAGCTCCTCCATGAAGCGGTGGCGCATGTTGGTGCCGGCCCCGTGCCCCAGCACCAGCAGGGCCGCGGCACCGCTGGGCCGGAGGTACAGTGCGGAGACCTCCCCCTTCTGCTCGTGAGCCGTGAACCTCAGCTCCTTCACCTCCGGCATGACCTCGCCTCGCTATCTTCAGGTGCCGGTCCCGGAAACAGGGTAGGGACAACGCCGCGGCTCCACGGGGCCGGGTAATGGGAAGACCGCCCTTTGTCGCAGTGGAGTTCAGCCCTTCGGCCTCGTCCGACACCGCGTCGTTTCGAGGCTTTCTTCAGGTTCCCTGTCCCCGATTCTGGCCCTGGAACTCGCCGGTTCCGCGAGGAAGCGCGGAAGATGCAACCCCCGGCGCCGGGTACTTGCCGGACAGGACAGATGTCCCCGTTCAGTCAACCAAAGAGCGGCTAATTACAACCTCCGTTGGCAGCGCCGCCAGCCATGCGCGGCTTCTCGTCCTCCGCGCCGTGGCAGGGCCGCTCTCCTGTGCCGGTCCCCGCGATACCGCATCCGGGGACGTATCACCATAACCCTGTGGACGCAGGACACCTTGCTCGGGATCACCGGCCACGAGCTCGACCGTGTCCCCACGACGACCCGCGGCGGACCATGCACACCCACCGCGATCGGCAGGTCAAGGTGACCGACGACCTCTTTCAGCCCTGCTTCGTGCGCTGGGTGGCCGTCGGGGCCCTGAAAGGTTGGCATTTTGGCGAAATCGCAGCCTGACCGAATTTCCCGGGATGGGTTGCGGAAGCGGGGGAACGACGAGCCCCGACGATCTTCAGGGCAAGGGATAGAGAGGGGGCGGTTGGAGAAGGCAACGCGGTCAGCGCATCAGGTCTCCGTCGTACTGCGCGGGCGAGGCGGTCGCCGAGCGGGGGCACAGACACAGTGAGGGACGTCAATCGATGAAAGTTGAAGAAGCAGGGAACGTCAGCGTCATCGGCGCCGGGCTGATGGGCCACGGCATCGCCCTGCAGTTCGCCGTGGCCGGCTTCGAGGTGGCGCTCCACGACACCTCCGGGGAGCAGCTTGAAAAGGCCCTCGCCGACATACGGGCCGCGCTCGATACCCTGCGGCACCAGGGTATCGTCGACGAGACCGCGGCCGCGGCGGCTCCCGGGCGCATCCGCACGACCACCTCGCTGCCCGAGGCCACCGCCGAGGCGGCCCTTGTCGTCGAGGCGGTGTACGAGGACCTCGCGCTCAAGCAGCAGGTGTTCGCCGACCTCGACCGCTGCTGCCCGCCGCAGGCGGTGCTGGCTAGCAACACCTCCTCGTATATGACCAGCCAGCTCGCCCCCTCGACCCGGAGGCCGGACCGGGTGGTGGTCGCCAACTGGTGGAACCCGGCCTACCTGGTGCCCCTTGTCGAGGTGGTGCGCGGCCCCGAGACGAGCGACGAGACCATCGCCGTCCTCTGCGGCTTTCTGGAGGCCGCGGGCAAGCGCCCGATCGTGCTGCAGAAGGAGTCGCTGGGATTCATCGGCAACCGCATGCAGTTCGCGCTGCTGCGCGAAGCCCTGGCCATCGTCGACCAGGGGATCGCCACACCCGAGGACGTCGACGCCGTCGTCAGGACCAGCTTCGGCCGCCGCCTCGCGGTCGCCGGCCCCCTCGAGGTCTTCGACTTCGCCGGCTGGGACACCATCTCCCACATCATCGACGAGCTGTTCCCGGACCTCGACAACAGCCCGGAGAATTTCCCGGTGCTGAAGGAGATGGTTGCCCGCGGAGATTTCGGGGTGAAGTCGGGAAAGGGGTTTTACGAGTGGGACGAGGAGAGGGTCGCGGCCCTGCGGCGGCGCCTCGCGCACGCCCTTTCCAGCATCGACCGCTTCCCGGAGTGATCGGGCCGCGGAGGCGGCCGGTTCTCCGGGCGGACCCCGAAAGGCTTCAGGACAGCCTCTGGGCGGCCGCCCGGGTCCGGGCCGGGCTTCCTGGTTTTCCGGGTTTCGGTGATTCACCACCACTTGCCGGGCGCATAGCGATGAGCCTCGGCAGGTTCGAGAACGAGACGACGGCGGACCTGATTCACGCGCAATCAGGCGCCCGGAAACCAAGCTGCTGCGCCGACTGCCGACAGGAGTGGAAACATGATAAAAGCGTTGAACCACACCGGATTCGTCGTCCGCGACCGCGACGCCGCGGTCGCCTTCTACCGCGACGTGGTCGGACTGAGCGTGATCAGCGAGTACGGGCGGAAGGGACCCGGCGTCGACCAGGTCGTCGGGTACGAGGGCACCGAGCTGCGGTCGGCCGTCCTCGACCTCGGGGGCGGGCACATCCTCGAGCTGATCCAGTACCTGAACCCGGCCCCGGCCGCAAGGCCCTCGGAGGAGCGGAACGTGCTGGGAGCGGCCCACCTCGCCTTCGAGGTCGAGGATATCGAGGAGACCTTCCGGCGCCTGGAGCAGGGCGGCGCCAGGGTGATGAACCCGCCGGCCGAGCTGGCGCCCGGCCGCATCGGCTGCTACCTGCAGGACCCCGACGGCAACTGGCTGGAGTTGCTGCAGCTGGGCTGACGGCTGCGGGCCGGGAACGACGGCCGAATCTGTTCCGGGGTCGTCGCGGCGAAGCCAGCGGCTCTGGCAGGGCCATTGCCGGCCCTTCCATTCCTCGTCCAGAGAAAAGCCCATCGGCGGGTATACCCGGCTGAGCTTTTTGCGGAACCATGACCGCATTGGGTCAACGGCTGCCCGCGGGCTGGACGGGGCGGTTGTTGGGCCCGCCGCTCAATGCCTGCAGGTTGAGTACCTGTTTCTCCGATATGGTCTTCGGCTCCCGCATCACGAACCAACTCACCGGCTCATCGCAGGGAGGGGTCGTCTTCGAGCCTCCATAGTGGTAATAACCGAGGTCTTCCGGCACGTAACCGGCAGCGTTGAGCGCAGTCCCTGGAGTTACGGTGCTGCCCGCAGCCGGGGCCGCCTCGAGAATTGCCTGCGCTGCGGGGCTGGGCTCTCCCAGCGTGAACACCACCCCAACCACTGCCAGATCGCCGTCGGCGTTGGCGTGGACCAAGTGTAGTTCCGCCGCGTAGCTCCTGCCGTCAATCAGATGTTCCGAGGGTGCGTGAAAGTGCGCCGACTTAAGTTCGAAGGTCCTTTGGCCGATGCTCAGTGTGTTGCCCGGCGCATAGTCGACATGCACCTGCCTGCCGTCGTTGCGCACTGCTGTGGCGTCGCCACCATAGGAGAACCACACAGGCCCGGCGTCGGCCTTCTCGTATCCGGTAATATCGATGGGCGACTGCTGCTGACCGTTGGAGCAAGTTGCGTTCGCTTCGGACAGAGAGGCCCAATTTGCCGGCCCGCCGGGCCCGTTGTAGCCCCACTCCAAGGCGGCGGAGGTGGTCGGGGGATCGTCGCCGCTGTCGCACGCTGGAAATGCGATCAGCAGGCCCGACAGGGCGAGCTTGGCGATTCGCGGCCTCAGGGTATCCATACTAAAGCCAACCGGCATCGGCGCGAAAAAATCAGCCTCCCGGAACCCGGTAGGGGACGCCCTTGTTTACCGCCTCGTCGATGGTCTCCGGCTCGATCAGGACGGTCACGGCGACCTCGAGGGCGCCCGCTGCCCCGATGTTGAGGGAGACCGCCGCTGCCGCCGCGTCATCGGCGAGCTCGGCGATCAGAAGGAGATCGTCTTCACTCGGGATCAGGACCCTGAGATGGTGGATGCAGGCCGCGTTCGGCAAGCCACTGCCGCCAGACCGGTTCGTCCCGTTCAGCGGCGGCGATGCCCTCGTCTCCATAGAGGTAGGACCAGAGAGAGACACTGACCTGTTCACCGCTCCCCTCGACGGCGAGGAAAGCGGTGCCGGACGCCGGTTCCTCGAGCAGCAGGGCGAGCCGCCACGGGGCAGCGTCGGCGACGGTGCCGGCCAGGGCCGGGGCGCCCGATCCGATGACCTCGATCCGCTCCCCGACCGCGGGGGACGCGGGGATTCCCAGCTCCCCGGCGAGGGCGGCCCAGGCCTTGTCGCGCGGTCCTGCCCACATCGCCGTGGGTAACGCCGCCCTGGCGGTCTGCCCGCGGAAGTGCTCCAGGTGCAGCCTGAGGTTGAGCAGGAACAGCTGCCAGCCCTTTACCATGCCCTCGTACTGGGCGTCCCACTCCCCGCCGCTGCCGAAACCGGTGTTGACGAGGCGCACCACGCAGCAACCGCCGGTGCCGGCTTCGACCGACCACTCGAACGCCAGCCCCTCGACATCCTCGCCGCCGTCGAAAAGCACCCGGCGGGGCGGCTCCCAGGCAGCGACCCGCCCCGCGACCTGCATCTCCGGGGAGGGGCCGAACGAAGCCGAAGCCGCCCCTCCCTGCCGCTCCTCGACGGTGTGGGGGACGTACCACGAGGAGATGCCCGGACCGGTGGCGATGGCGCGCCACACCTCTTCGGGGCTGCCGGAAACTTCGATCTCCAACTCGATGGTGCGGGGTTCGTCAGACATGGTTCAGGCTTTCTGGTTCAGGATGAGGCAGGAGACGAGAAGGGGATGGGCGGCGACAACCCATGCCGACCCTCGGCGAGTCGGGGTCGACGGGATAGGCCTCGACCACCGCGGCCCCCATCCGCCTGGCGTGCTCGACCGCGGCGGCGATCAGCTGCCTCGTCATTCCCTTGCCGCGGAGCCGGCCGGCACGAAGAAGCAGGCGATGGACCAGACGCTCCCCGGCCCGTCCGCGCGGCCGCCGAGATCCCGGTAGCTGTCGCGGGGGGCAATGGAGCACCAGGCCGCGGGCTCGCCGTCGAGATATCCCAGGATGCCGATGGGAGTGCCCCGCCGGACCCTTAACAGCAGGGCCTCCTTCTTGGCGGAGCGGTAGGAGCGGGAGGCACCCTTCGGCAGGGGGCGCCACGCCATGCACCAGCAGTAGTGGGGGCTGCCCCTGGCCGCGAACAGACGCTCCAGGTCGTCCCAGCGGTCGCCGTCGACCGGGTGAAACTCGAGGTCTTCCAAGTCAGATGGACCCTGTGCCTGAGAGCTTGCGGCGCGGGCGGCAGGCGCGGGATGGGGGAATCCCTATTCCTTGTGCTCGCAGTTGAACTGCCAGTTGATGCCGAACCTGTCGGTGCAGGAGCCGAAGTACGCCCCCCAGAACATGTCGGCGAGCGGACACGTCACGGTCCCGCCCTCCGAGATCCCGGCGAACAGCTCGTCGGTCTCCTCACGGCTCTGTGTGAGACAGGAGATGGAGAAGTTGTTGCCCATGTTCGCAGGCCCGAAGCTCGACGGGGTGTCGCTGCCCATCAGCACGCTCGAGCCGATGGGAAGGGAGACGTGCATGATGTTGTCGAGCTCCTCTTCGGGGACCTCGAAGTCCTCAGGACCGTTCGCGAAGGTGTCGATGAACGCGAACTCACCCCCGAATACGGAGCGGTAGAACTCGAACGCCTCCCGGCAGTTGCCGTTGAAATGCAGATAAGTGTTGAGGGTCATGTATGCGTGCCTCCCTGGCTGGTTGCGGGTCGAGGCGCCCCATTCATCGCTGAGCTGGAATCCTCGCCGTGTTGTTGCCCGTGAATTGCGATCAAGAAGGTCTCAAAAGAACAGACCGTACGTTTTTCGTCTCGTTATTCGGTTATACCCACGCTTCCGCTCGATCTCGAATCGTGTCGATAACAGGCGTCCCTTCGCCTGACAACTGCGATGATGTGAGTACCGCCGTCGATTGCTCCCGGCTCCTGGCAGTACTCGGTCTCCCAGCGCAGGAACCAGTCGTACAGTTCGGGGTTCTGTTCGAAAACCGTCAGGATACCTTCGTTCCGGATGGCCAGGAAATTCGCCGCGGACTTCTCGACTATTTCGCAATCCTGCGTGCTCAACAAAGCTTCCAACTCCCTCCAGCGGTACATGTGACACCTGTTGCCCCGCGAAGTCGGCCCGCATAGATCTCCGGTTTCAAGCTCTCTGTCGAGGCTTTCGCGTCCGAATCCTTCGATCAGGTCGGGAAACTTTGAGAGCAACGCCCCGGCGCTGCCAACCAGGGACATTACGCTGACCAAAACGTAACCGCCGGGTTTCGTAACGCGAACGAGCTCGGCGAGTGCGTTTCCGGCCTGGTCCATCACGTGGCTCAATCCGCCGCCGTAGCAGACCGTTGCATCGAAGGCGGCGTCGGGGAATTGGCGCAGGTCGACTATGTCCGCGAGATAACGCCCGGAGACGTTGGGCTCGAACCCCGCTTCGCTCAATTTCTGCCGGTTCAGTTCCAACTGCACCGGCGATATGTCGACTACGGTGACGGTCGTCCCGATGCGCGCAAGCTCGATAGTGAAACGTCCGGGGCCGGCCCCCGCGTCGAGCACGTCATCGCCGGCTTTGACGAACCGCTGAAGATGGTGGAGGTGGACGCGGAAATTGACCCGGTCCGCCGCACTCCGCTCGAACCTTTCCCATTCGCGTTCCCCGTAGTCGTCGTAGAAGCAGCTTATGTAATGGGGATCATATTTAGTGTTCGGGGTCATTTAGGCTGGCTGCGAATCGAAATTTCCGGATCCGGGTTGTTTCTTGGGAATACCGATGCCATCGTGCCCAAGATCAGGAAAATCTGGCGCCGAGCTCTTCCTGAACGATCGACGGCCGCTTTTCGATCAGCGCGAGAAGCACTCGCGCCGGTCCCTCGGGGCGCCGCCGGCCCTGCTCCCAATTCTTGAGAGTGCCCAGCGCAACACCGATGCTCTTTGCAAAGGCGAGCTGAGACAGTCCCGTCTTTCCCCGGATTGCCACGACATCCGGTTCGGGAACTGCAACTTCATGCAGCGCGAACCCCTCCCGCTCGCCGTCCAGGAAGGCGCGGGCGTCACCAAGCCCGGCCAGGACCTTGTCGAATGCCTTGCTCATTCGGACCTCCTGTAGTTGTCGACTATCTGCTTTGCGGCAGCGATCAGCGCTTTTCGTTCTCGGGTAGTGAGGGTCGCTTTCTCGTTCTTGGCGAAGACAGTAAGCAGGAATACGGGAATGTCTCTGCCGGAGAACAGGAATACTACACGCGCCCCACCGCGTTTTCCGGATCCCTGGCGGGAGATCCTCACTTTTCGGAGTCCGCCACCGAGCCCCACTCCTGCTTCTGGGTCCAAGGCTACCGTGTTGACGACCTCGGACCGTTCGGTTTCTGACAGAACACCCTTGGCCGCCGCGAGGTAAGCGGGCGTCTCGACCACAGTTTGCAGGCAGGTGGGCATGCCAACCCAATAAAGGCGCCATTGGCGCCCCCGTCAACGATTTACCCCCGGAGGAAACCCAGGGAAGGAAGTATTCCCATAATCGGCCGGACACGGCAGCCGTCGGCCGAAACTGTGCAGCGGAGCATCCAGAAGTCTGGGGCAGCACCCGGGGGGAAGGTGAAACATGCCCGCGAAGGGTCCCCCAGTTGAAGGAGGGACCAGCGCCGGCGGAGGGCCAACGCTTCTAAGGCAAACGGCCCGGCAGGGCCCCGGAGTCGCTCCATTTTCCCCGACAGCTTTTTTTCAGGGAATCCCCCAAGCCCGATCCACCGTGAAACCCGGAGCTTCCGGCCCCGGAGGCATTGCGGTTTCCCCCTGGGCGACGGACAATTATCGACGCGGGATCCGCGGGGCAGGCCAAATGGCCGTCCGGCAGGCACGGGCAAGGAGATTCCGCAGAGACCGCCATCCCGGAAACGAACCTCGATTCAGGAGGAACAACGTGCTGAGCGAGCAGCAGATGCAGGAGTTCGAGCGCAACGGTTTCATCAACGCGGGCAAGGCGCTGTCGCTGGAGGAGGTCGACGAGCTCGGGGCGGAGCTCGACCGCATTCTCGACATCGGTCCGGACGGGTTCGGTCCGGGGGACCCGCAGCCGGTTTCCTTTCGCGACATGGGGGCTCGTGGCGGCGGGGTCAGCGGGCATCCGGTGTGGCAGATCGTCAATATCTGGGAAGCCTCGGACGCTTTCCGGCGCCTGATGTCCCACCCCTTCCTCGTGCGGGCGGTGAGTCAGCTGACCGGCCATCCCGACCTGATGGTCTGGCACGACCAGATCCAGTACAAACCCGCGGCGCGCGGCGGCTCCACCCGATGGCACCAGGATGCGCCGCTGTGGCCGATCATCAAGCCGATGACCCCGGTGTCGGCCTGGGTGCCGCTCGACGACGCCGACGAGGAGAACGGCTGCATGTGGATGGTTCCCGGCAGCTTCCGCTGGGGTAACCAGATCGAGTTCCTGCGCACCCAGGGGGCACTGACGCAGCTCGACGAATTCGGGGATATCGACGGGTTCTCGCCGCCGGAGGGAGCGGAGATTTCCGAGGTCAGGCCGAGGCCGCTGCCGGTGAAACGGGGGGAGGTCTCCTTCCACCACAGCCTCAACTGGCACGGGTCGCCGTTCAACAGGTCGGAGCGGCCGCGGCGGGCCATAGCGATTCACTACATGACCGGGGACGCGGTCTTCGACGCGAGCGGGGAACACCTGATGAAGCAGTTCGTCGAGGTGGCCGACGGCGGGCCGATGAGCGCCGCGGGCCCCCATTTCCCCGAGGTCTGCAAAGGGGGGGAACCGCTTCCGGTTTCTGAACCTGCGGCGACGGGAGGGGACTGAAATGAACAAGCTTCATCTGAATCTGCGGCAACAGCGGCTCGGGCAGGACGAGGGGGGCCGCGCCCGCTGGGAGGTGGTCGCCACCGAAGCGGAATACGACTTCGCCGCGACCGCGCTGCTGCTGTGCGACGTCTGGAACAAGCACTGGAGCCGCGGCGCCTCGGAACGGGTCGACGCCATGGTGCCGCGCATGAACGAGGTGGTCGCCGCGGCGCGCGCTTCCGGGGTGCAGATCGTGCACGCCCCTTCGAGCACCATGGAGTTCTACGCCGGCACGCCGGCGCGGCAGCGCGTTCTCGACGCCGAGCCGGTCGCCCCGCCGCCCGACCTCGAGCGGGAGGACCCGCCGCAACCGGTCGATTCCAGCGACGGGGGCTCCGACACCGAGGCGATCGACCGGCAGTACCACGACCCACACCGGGACGGCACCGCCTGGACGCGGCAGCACCCCGGCATCGACATCGACGACGGCGCCGACCTGGTCAGCGACGACGGCAGGCAGGTGTTCAGCTGCATGCACCACCGGGGTGTGGACAACCTGCTGATCATGGGGGTGCACACCAACATGTGCGTCCTCAACCGCGGCTTCGCGATCAAGCAGATGGTGCGCTGGGGGAAGAACATCGTCCTGGTCCGCGACCTGACCGACGCGATGTACGATCCGGCGATGCCCCCCTACGTCAGCCACGACGAGGGGACGCGGCTGGTGGTCGAGTACATCGAGAAGTTCTGGTGCCCGACGGTGCTGAGCGGGGAGATTCTCGCTTCCTGCCGTTAGCGATTTTTTTCTGGGTTCCTCGGAAAGACCGCGCGGCTTCACGAGCGCCGGGCTGATCCTCCTTGACGGTCAGGTCATCGACTCGACGACGCGGAGGGCCGCTTCCACCAGCCGGTCCTCGACGTCGTCGGTGAAGGGAGCAGGCAAACGGAAGTAGTAGTGTGATCCCTTGACTTCGTACCCGCCCAGCGGCCAGGCGTTCTTCGAGGGGATGTACCCGATCAGGCCGTTGCTATAGGCCGCGGCGACGGTGACCGCCGGGGACAGCGCCCGCTTCAGGTGCAGTCCGATCTCGCTCAGCACCTCCCCTCCCAGAAACAGGACCCGGAACCCGGGGTTGAGCTGGAGCACTTGGGCACCCGCTTCGGGACCAGCCGCAGTAGCGACAACGCTTTTGTGCAGTGAACGGAATGGCACCTTATTCATTTCGCTGAACCATTCAGCTCAGCGCGGCCTGGAGTCTGAAGTACCCCCGGCAGGAAACATGGCCTACCCTTTCTCTGGTAAGGGGGGCGAACTGAAACCGAACCATGGCAGCTACCCGAAACCAACTCGAGAGAAGAACCACCATTGGCGCGATCTATGTTGATTGACGTAACGATCCGCAATCCCGCGGACCCGCAGCGAAGCTGGACCGGCAAATCCCTGGTCGATACCGGCGCCTTCGACTCGCTCGTTCGGAGGGTGCGCCTCGAAGCAATTGCCTGGGCATTCGATACCCCAAGAACAACTTTCGCGGGGTGCTTTGGCTGGTAATTCCCGATGAGTTGTCTTTGATTCTCGTGGCCTTTACGGAGAGCCTTGCCGAACCATATTTGGCGTTGAGAAAAATGTTCAGCGATTCCACTCGATCCGCTTTACGAAGAAGTTCTGGATCTGCGGAGGAATGCCAGTGCCTGAACAATTGCCAGAGGACGCCGCCGAAGCCCTACGGGACGACCAGCCCCTGGAGCCGCCGCCCGGCGTCGGGACATATGGGACCGCTTACCCCAGGACGTGCACCGAAGGGCCGCCAGGTCGCAGGCCCTGTTCCACCTGTCGACGGAACCGCCCGAATGAATCGACCATGATGGAAACGAACCGATCTCGAATTGGCCGCTTGGAAGGAATAGCCGAACAGGTGGGCGGCCGACTGGACCGAATTCCTGCCGTTCTCAGAGGAGTCAGAGCCATGAAAAGCACCGTGCTCGTGGTCATTCTTGCGATTGCATATCCGGCGATTGGGCATGCGCCGGAGCATCTGGTCCACCCGGTTTTTCAATGGCCTGTTGGGGAGGAGCCCGTAATTGATGGGTTCTGGGACGAGTGGTTCGACATTCAGGACAACTACAAACTTTTTGCTTACCAAATTTGCAGCGACCAACGTGGCGACCCCCCGTATGACTATGGAATCTTCTCTGAGATCATCGTCAGTTGGAGCGATTCGGAGAACAAAATCTACATATTGGAACGGCGGGAAGACGACGATTTTATTACCGGAACGCCAGACCATCCGGGGGACATCTTTTTCCTTCAACTGGATGGCGATCACGGGGGCGAACTCATCTCGTTTTCCCTGGACAGGGATAAAGATTACACGGATGACGAGCTGCTTCTTCTCGACGGCCGCTGGGCGCAATCGTATCAGATTCGCTTGCCTGATTTGCCTGGCGTTATTGGGGCCCCGAACCCCTTGCACTGGATCTCTGCGGCTACTTGGCACGGCCAGCCGGAGTACATGGACCTTGCACATCAATTCTTCGAAACTGCAGGAGAGCACCTCCTCTATGTATCCGAGTCGTCCTGGACCTTGTGGGACGACTTAATCTGGAACGACCCAGAGGCTTCCGTTCAGAGCGAGCTCGAAGAAGGCAAAATCATTGGCCTTGGATGGTTCTACCGCGACGCCGGGGAGAACGACACGTCTTCTTATTTCTTTTGCAGCGACCAAGCCCAAAGGGGAAATGCGTCCCTGATTTCGGATTTCATTCTGTCGCCGATTGACCCTCCAAGAGATTCTTGGCACTTTGTGCCGTCCGATCCGTGTCCCCCGTGCCATGAAATTTCGGACGATTCGGTGCCCGATTTGGAGTTTCGGGCCCGCTTCGATAGCGTTTCAAGTTCGATTACGAACCTGTTGTTTTCCCCACCCGGGGATGTCTTGGCCGGTGGAGGCGAGGATGGCGGTATTCGCATTTGGGACGCTGACACCGGGGTGCTCCAGGCTACCCTGAAAGGTCATGACGACCATCCCATCCTTCACTTGGCGTTTTCGCCTGACGGCAACATGTTGGCCAGTGGAGCCGATGATGCAATATACCTCCTGTGGAACATGGAAGCAGATCCGCCCGATGTTCTCCTGAAGCTGGTTCATGATGAGTACTGGTTCAACGCGTACAGTGGCACTTCCGCTGCGTTTTCACCGGACGGAAGCAAGCTGGCTACGGGAACAGGCGATGACGATATCTACTTGTGGGACACTAAAACAGGTGAACTCCTGGCAACCAGAGAAAACGTTCGGGGTTATTGCGGCCATTTTGTTTTTTTGTCGGGTGACGATCTAATCTTGTGCTGGGGCGTGAAACTGAGCGGAGTTGATCTTCAGAATAAAGCCTCGCCAAAAATGATGGACCTTCCTCCTAGCGCTATCGACACTGATACCAGGGTAGACGACTCTGTTTGGGCATCGGACGGCATGAGACGGGCGGTGGGAAACGTTAAGTACGATGCGACCACCATATATAGCGATAGCATAGAGTTTTCGATCCCTGACAGGGGACACATGGCCATCTCCCCGGACGAACGAATCCTGGCCATCGGGCATGGCTCTGAATTTTGGGATGAAGCCACGATCATTCGCTTGTGGGATTTTCAAACCGGTCACCATAGAGCTACAATGAACGGCCCGCCTGATCTGGGTAGGGTCAGTGCCTTGGCGTTTTCGCCGGACGGCAGAACTCTGGCCAGCGCCAGCTCCAAAACGGTTCTGCTCTGGGACATTCCTGCCCATGTCTTGGATTCTTTCGCTGCGGTCCCTACGGTTGCGTCCCGGGCCGAATACTCGGAGCCTGCTGTCAGTGCATTGGAGGCGATTGCACCCAACCCCTTCAACTCTGTCGTCCAAATTTCCTATCGCATAGCTGCTCCCGGACCAGTGCGCCTCGAGGTGTACAATACGTTGGGACAGCGTGTGCGCACTCTGGTGAATGAAACCCTGGGGTCTGGTTTCTTTGATGTGGTCTGGAACGCCCGCGACCAGGAAGGAAGTGAAGTGTCATCCGGGGTGTATCTGGCACGCCTTGCGTATCGTGAAGGCACGGATACGCGGAGGCTGCTCTATCTGAAATGAGAAACGATTGAAGGCAAGGACCTACGGAAAGAGGGACTTTTAGCGGACAGGATTATTGAGCAATACCTCACCCAGGCCCTGGTAGTGGGAGTAGGTTTGGCCCTCTGAAGCTTGATCCATGCCGACATCAACGAGTTCAAGCGAGAGATTCGTCAGGACATCGCACCCTTGAACGAACGCCTCGACCGGCACTTGGAGGGACCCGTAAAACCCGGAAAGTGCCACCGGAGGTCCGGCCGAAGCCGTCTGGTTGGAGCGGCTTAGGCCTCTTTACTCCGGGGTTGGTCAAGTCAGTATAGAGTCCCCAATATAGGACCGCCTCTCCTGCTCCCGCTGGCCCCTTCCCCCCACGCCATACCGGAAAAAAGCCCTAAGCCTTTGCTTCCCAAGGCGTTGGGTTGCGCACTCAAGTAATTAATCCCCCAAAATTTACCATCTCCCTTCGCTTCAGTGAGGGGAGCGGATTGAAACTCCTGCGCGACGGCTGGATGGGTGGTTCATGGAAGGAGGCGGGGTGCCCGGCGCATCGACTCCACGACGCCGAGGGTGGCCTCCACCAGCCGGTCCTCGACATCCTCGGTGAACGGGGCCGGCAGGCGGAAGTAGTAGTGGGATCTGGCGACTTCGTACCCGCCCAACGGCCAGGCGTTCTTCGAGGGGATGTACCCGATCAGGCCGTTGCTGCAGGCCGCGGCGACGGTGACCGCCGGGGACAGCGCCCGCTTCAGGTGCAGGCCGATCTCGCTCAGCACCTCCCCTCCCAGGAACAGGACCCGGAATCCGGGGTTGAGCTGAAGCACCTGGATCTCGTGCGGACAGCCCTCCGGCAGCGGTCCCTGCGCAAGCAGCCCCTTCACGTATTCCGCCCACCTCCGGCGCTGCCCCTGTTCCCGGGCGGCGAAGCGGCCGAGGTGAGGTGCGTCGGGGAGATCCGCGTAGGGGAGCAGGTGGAAGTCACCGGCGATCTTCAGCCCGCCCGCATCGACAGGCAGCGAGGAGGCCCTGCCGGCCAGCACTTCCTCGGCGAGGCCGCTTCCCGCCGCGGCGACTTCGGCGATCCCAGGTCGCCGGAAGTCGGCTCCCCCGGGGTTGTACCAGGGCCGCACGTCCCCGGCGCATCCGGTGCTGAAGAACGCCGGCGTACTCCAGCTCCGGCTCGCCCGGCATCATCATCGGGTAGAAGAGCGGGCCGCAATGGGTGTGCGTCGCCGTCAGCACCACCTGCCGCGGCAGCATGCCGGTGGCCGCGGCGATCCGCTGCTTCGCCTGCGCCGCGTACGCGAGGTCGAAGCCGATGAGGTCCGCGGCGATCAGCACCACCTCGTCGGCCGCTCCCCCGAGATAGATCGCCCCGGCGCCCAGGGGCTGGTACATCCCCTCGGAGCGCCGGTCGCGGTCCCCGTACCCGGCCATCCACACCGGGCCGGCAGGGGTTATGTCGGTTTGGGCGGCACCTGTCCTGATCGACATTGAACCAGCTCCTGGTCAGGGGAAGAAGTGGGCGACAAGACTATGGAAAACAGGGGTGAGGAGCAGTTTGAGCCGGGGAAGGCCCGGGTTATTTTCCGGCGAGCCGTCCCACGCCGAAGGGCCCGGACCGCAGGAGCCCCAGAAAGAGCAATGAGGTCGAATCCACGGATGATGTGGTTGGACAACGGGTCGATTTCCCCTGATGCTGGTTCGGCCGAATCGACGCCGGAAGGAGCGCGACACCAGGCACCTTTGATGACAACGGGGTTTCACTGCCGATGACGGAGACGAAGGAGCCACGTCCGGTTGCAGTCGGGGCGATTGCCCGCCTCTTCCTGAAGCTGGGGACCATTGGTTTCGGCGGCCCCGCGGCGCACATCGCCATGATGGAGGAGGAGGTCGTCGGGCGCCGCAAGTGGCTGTCGCGCGAAAGCTTCCTCGATCTCCTCGGGGCGACGCACCTGATCCCGGGGCCGAACTCGACCGAGATGGCGATCCACGTGGGGTACCGCCGCGGCGGCTGGCCCGGACTGCTGACCGCGGGAATCTGCTTCATTCTCCCGGCGGTCCTCGTCACGGGGGTGCTCGCCGCCGTGTACGTGCGCTGGGGGACCCTGCCGGAGCTGGAGCCGGTCCTCGCCGGGGTGAAGCCGGTGGTCGTCGCCGTCATCGCCGCGGCCCTCCTCCGGCTCGGGCGCACCGCGGCCCGGGACTGGCGCCTGGCGCTGATCGGGATCGCGGTTGCCGCGGTCTCCTACAGACAGGGATTCGAGGTGGTGGCCCTGCTCGCCGCCGGCCTCCTCGGGATGCTCTGGCTCGGCATCCGGAACCCGGCCGGGCCCGCGGTCTGGGCCGGTCTGACCGCGGCCCTGGGAGCCGTGCCGGCGCGGGCCGCGGCGATTTCCGCGGCCGCCATGGCCGCGGGCGGAGCCGCAGCATCGGTGCCGCTGTGGGCACTCGGCCTCTTCTTCCTGAAAGTCGGGGCCGTCCTCTTCGGCAGCGGCTACGTGCTGATCGCCTTCCTCGAAGGCGGCCTGGTCGACGATCTCGGCCTGATCACCGGCGAGCAGCTGATGGAGGCGGTTGCCGTGGGCCAGTTCACCCCCGGCCCGGTGCTGTCGACGGCGACCTTCATCGGCTACGTGATCGCCGGCCCCTGGGGAGCCCTGGTGGCGACGGTCGCCATCTTCCTGCCCTCGTTCTTCTACGTCGCCGCGGTCAACCCGCTGATCCCGCGGCTGCGCGAGTCCCGCTTGGCCGGCGCCTTCCTCGACGGCGTGAACGCCGGCGCCACCGGGCTGATGCTGGCGGTGACCGTGAAGCTGGCCGAAGCCTCTCTGACCGGCGGGTTCTCCTGGTGGATGGCGGGCATGGCCTTCCTCATCACCACCTGCACCGGCATGAGCCCGGCCTGGCTGATTCTCGCCGGCGGCCTGACAGGTTACCTCGTCTCCATGGAGTGATCGCGCGTCCAATGGGCGGTCTGCCGAGTTCGCGCGGAACTGTGCGCGCAGGCTGCCGGGGCCTGTGCTCTCCATTTCGCGTCAGCCCGGGCCCGTTGCGAGCCGCCGAATCAAAGCCGCCCTCCCCGTGGGCGATTTCCCGGTTTTCCCGCCTGTTCCGGGATCGGCGAATCGGTCAATCAGCCGATCCGGCACCCCGAATCCGCAGCGGCCGGAACCGGGCCTAGACCTTCAGGCCAGCTCCGACATCGCCACCGGCCGGCCTTCGGCCGCGGCGAGGTCCGCGGCGAACACTACCCGCGAGGACTCGGAGGCGGTGTCCCAGTCGGTCAGCGGCATGGCCTCGTTCCTGCCGATGGCGTCGACGAATGCCTGGAACTGCGGCTGGTAGGGGTGGTCGCTGACGTCCCCCGAATCGATAAGCGAGGTCTCGAGGATGCTCCACCTGTCCTTGACCATACCCTTCAGCTTCTTCGAGTAGATCCGGTTGTCGAGCAGGCTGCCCTCGCTGCCGACGAGGTGGATGTGGAAGTAGTAGGGCTGCAGGCAGTCGATGCAGGAGGTGACCTTGGCGAGCTTTTCGCCGCCGGCGAACTTCAGGGTGCTGACGCTGGTGGTGTTGTACTCGTAGGGCGCGAAGTCCGCCCCCTTCGACATCACCTGGTAGCTCGACACCTCCTCGACGCTGCCGTCCATGAAGAACAGGCAGGCGTCCAGGGCGTGGCAGCCCGCGGTCAGCAGGGAGCTGCCTCCCATCTCCTTCTTGACGTTCCAGCCGTACTGCCCGTACCAGGGCCCGATGCCGTGGTAGTAGTCGACCTCGGCGAAATGCAGGTCGCCGAGCAGACCCTGGTCGATGACCGAGCGGATCAGGGTGAAGTGGGCGCTGTAGCGGCACTCGAAGCAGACGCAGACCTCGACGCCGCTCTCGCCTATCGCCTCCCCCATCGCCACCAGGTCCTCGTACGTGAGGCAGACCGGCTTCTCGATGATCAGGTGCTTGCCGGCGCGCGCCGCGGCGATCGCCTGCTCCGCGTGGAAGGGGTGGGGGGTGCAGATGTCGACGACGTCGATGTCGCCGTCGGCCAGCATCTCGTCGAAGCTGGTGTACGCCTTCAGCGGGGTGCCGAACTGCGCTGCCAGGTCGGCCTCGTCGTGTTCCCTGCGGGAGCAGACCGCGGTGACGCTGCCCCCCTCTACCGACTTGAAGGTTTCGATGTGGGCGCCGGCAACCCAGCCCAGTCCCACTATGCCGACCTTGAGGTCGCTCATGACCGTCTCCTCGTTCGTTGTGATGTCTGCAAGCCGCTCGAAGGGGCGACCGCGGAGGCCGCGGCGCCGGGCTTGCAATCAGGTCCGGTGTTGCGGAAAATCGACGGCGGCCGGAAGGCGGCCGCCAACGCAAAAGGGTAATCATGCGACTCGGCGCACAACAGCTCAATCACTTCGAGACCTTCGGGTTCCTGGTTTTCAGGCAGTTGCTCTCCCCTGAGGAGATGGAGCGCTTCAGCGAGGAGTTCGATTCCGGGATGGCGGCCTGGCTGGAGGACGAGGAGTTCGACTATCCCGACCGGCTCGATGGCGCCACCGGGGCCCTGCGCGTCATCCCCGGCTCGCACCGCCAACCCCTGCACGGCATGGTCGTGAGCGATCCCGGGGAGGCGTACGGGATTCCCCCGGTGCAGATGCCGGCCCACGTCTTCGAATCGCAGCCGGGCGACGTGCTCGCCTTCGACGTCGGCCTCTGGCACGCCTCGTTCGGCGGGGCCGCGGGGCGGCGCCAGGGGGTAATCGTCTACTACGAGGACCCGGAATCCCCGCAGGCGACCGAGGCGGTGGTCAGCCAGATGCGGGGAAACCACCAGATCTTCACCCGCAAGAAACGCCGGATGTACGGGGAACACTGGCGCTCCCTTCCGGGCCAGCGGCACCAGCGCTGGCTCCGCCGCCTCGACGAGCTCGGGGTGCTGGACACTCCCACTGAAACGGACTGAGAAACACCATGAGCGACACTGTGCGAATCGCCATCACCCGAGACCTGTTCGACGCCGGGGAGAACCTCATAATACCTGGGGAGGGGCTGGGTCTCTTCGACCGCATGCCAGGGGTCGAGCACGAGGTGCTCGCCGAGCTTCTGCCGGAGATCGCGCCCGGGCAGGTCGCCCACTGCGACATGGTCATCTCCGCCGGGGTCCCGTGGACGACCCGCTCCGTCGCCGACAGCGAGCGCCTGATCGCCGTGCTCTTCATGGGGGTCGGGTACGATCACATCGACGTCGCCGCCCTGACCGGGGCCGGGGTGATGCTCTGCACCGCTCCCGACGCCGTGCGCCGGCCGATGGCGGTGACCAACATGACCCACATCCTCGCCCTGGCTACGAAGCTGATAAACAAGGACAGGGTCACCCGCGAAGGGCGCTGGGCGGATCGCGCCGACTACAAGGGGGAAGGGCTGACCGGGAAGACCCTGGGAGTGATCGGGGTGGGCAACATCGGGCGCGAGGTCCTCGTCCTGGCGCAGCCGTTCGCCATGAGGCTGCTGGCCTGCGATCCGTACGCGAGACCGGAAGCCCTGGACGGCCTCGGGGTGGAGCTGGTCGACCGCGGCCGCCTGCTGGCCGAGTCGGACTTCGTCTGCATCTGCGTGCCCCTGAACGGCGAGACGCGGCACCTGATCGGCGCCGAAGAGCTGCGGCGCATGAAGCCGTCCGCCTACCTCGTAAACACCTCGCGGGGCTCCGTCGTCGACGAGCCGGCCCTGATCGAGGCGCTGCGGCAGGGGACGATCCGGGGGGCCGGCCTCGACGTCTTCGAGCAGGAGCCGGTCGACCCGGACAACCCGCTGCTGCGCATGGAGAACGTCGTCGTCTCCCCGCACTCGCTCTGCCACACCGACGAGTACTACACCACCGCCTGGAGCGGCAAGCTCGCCCAGGCGCAGGAGATCATGGCGGGGAAGATCCCCGCGGCCCTGGTCAACAGGGAGGTGCTCGACCGGGAGGATTTCCAGGCCAAGCTCGCCCGGATCCGGCGCTGAAGGGGGGTTCGCCCCTTTACACACAGTGGAGCCGGACGGTCGTGGGATCGATTGGGCGGCGGATGCGGCCGGTCGCTATAAAGCGGTTCTTCGCCGGGGGAGATTCGCGGCAGCCCTTGTCCGGAGATGATCCGCGGCTTTGTGGAACCCCGTTGCAGCCGGGGCCGCAGGCATGAGGGCGGCGCAGAGGGAAACCGTAGCCCACCGGTTTCCGTTCGTACTCGAGCGGCCCGGGGTTTTGGGGCGATTCGCTCAGTATCCAGGCCGCGCAGGTAGTCGACTACGGGCCGTGGCCGAGATCGGCGGATCCTTTCCGTTGCTTCGGGCGGCCTTGGGTTCCCGCTCAGTATCCCAGGCCGCGCAGGTAGTCGCGGTTGCGGCGGATGCTCTCCTCCGCGGGCCGCCGGCCCCCCGGCAGGACCACCACCCACCCCGAGAACCCTAGCTCCTCCTCGAGCGTACACAGGAACCCGGCGTAGTCGCACAAGGGACCGTCGTCGAGGTCGGCCGGCTCCTTCCCCTTCCTTCCGTGCAGGTGGACGTAGGCGATGCGGCCGGCGAACTCCCGCGCCGCCGCGGCCGGATCCCACCCCCACAGCACGGCGTGCATCACGTCGAGGCACAAGCGGCAGACCCGCAGCCGCGGCATGAACCGCCGCCACTCGCCGGCGCTGTCGACGAAGTGGTTCTCGTGCGGGTGGTAGGTCACCGCGACCCCGAGCCGGTCCCCGTGCTCGGCGAGGTCCTCGTACACCGCGGCGATGCGGTCGAGCTCTCCGTCCGGGGCCGGCGAGACCTCTCCGTGCCCCGGTCCCTTGGTCATGAACAGCCCGACCCCGAGGTCGGCGGCGTACTCGATGCGGCGCTTGCAGATCTGCTGCGCCGGGTCCGCGGTCGAGCGCGTGACGTTCGGCCCGGTCACCGCGGCGATCTCGATGCCGGCGGAGGCGCACAGGCGCAGCAGGCGCCGCGGCGGGCCGAGGATGTCGAGGGGCTCGCGGGTCTCCCACCCTTCGTAGCCGCTTGGGGCGAGCAGGGCGAGATTGCGCTCGAGCTCCTCGTGGGGCCAGGTCAGGCTGCTGCAGGCGAAGCGGAGGGTCATCGGTTCCCGATCGGCAAATGGCGTCGTCGCGAGTCCGGGCGAGTCCGGCGCGGATTCCCGCTAGGCCGCGAAATCAGGCGGACGGAACGGGGCTGGGGTGGCGGCGGTGTCAACAGGGCGGTGATTCGCGGTGCCGGCGCCGGTCAACGCGGGGCTGGAACAGCTCCATGGGGATGCCGTCCGGGTCTTCGATGTACACCCCCCAGGCCCCCTTGTTGGCGCCGTAGTCGACCTCCACCGGGTCGGAGCGGATCGCCACCCCCCGGGCCCCGAGCTCCTCGCAGGCGGCGTGGATGTCGTCGACGAGGAAGGCGATGTGGGAGCTTCCCGGGTGGTTGACCGGCGGCACCGCGGGGCGGCGCGCGGATGCGCGTACTCGAACAGCTCGAGCACGTGGTCCGATCCGGGAATGCGCAGCTGCGCCGCCTTCACCACGCAATCGGGAAAACCGACGATGGCGCGGAAATAGGTCTCGACGATCTCCCGCTCCCACAGCACCTCGCAGCCGAGAAGGCCGCAGTAGAACTGCTTGGACCGCGCCAGGTCGAAACCGTGTACGACGTGTGCGCCGCTCCGGCGACTTTCACAAATGCCCTTTCTCAGAAGAAGGAATAGGCGCCCCAGCCCCCGTCTATCTTCAGGGTCTCGGCGGTAATGAACGAGGCCTCGTCGCTGGCGAGGTAGAGGACGGCATCGGAGACCTCGCGTTTCGTGCCGAGCCTTCGCATCGGGGTGCGGCGCTCGTACGCGGCGACCGTGGCCGTGCCCTCGGCCAGCCCCTTGCGCACCATCTCCGTCATCACCACCGCCGGGGCGACGCCGACGACGCGCACCCCGCGGTCCGCCCACTCGATCCCGAGGGCTTCGGTGAGGGCGATCAGTCCCGCCTTGGCGGTGCCGTAGGCGACGCGCTGCTCGATCGGGAAGCAGCCGATGATGGAAGCGACGTTGACGATCACGCCCCGTCCCTGTTCCAGCATGGGGCGGGCCGCCGCCTGGGCGCAGTAGAAGGCGCCCGAGAGCATGACGTCGATACTCTCCCGCCACTGCTCCTGCGGCAGGGTTTCAGCCGGCCCCTTGTGGGCCACCCCGGCGTTGTTGACCCAGACGTCGACGCGGCCGCGCTCGCCGGCCACCGCCTCGACGAGGCCGGCGCTGGAACGCCGGATCGCGCACGTCGAGCCGGCGGTACACGGCCTCGATGCCGTCGCCGCGCAACTCCTCTGCGACGGCATGGCCGGCTGCCGCGTCGATGTCGGCGACCACCGCGAAAGCCCCGGCCTCGCCGAAGCGGCGGGCCATGTCCGAGCCGAGCCCGCCGCCGGCGCCGGTGACGACCACGGTCCTGCCGGCGAAGTCAAGTCCTGCCGTCATCTTCGGGAAAGCCGACGGCTTCGAGGTTGCCCCAGGGCACCCAGCCGCCGTCGACGCGCAGGTTCTCCCCGGTGATGTACGAGGCGCGGTCCGATACCAGGAAGAGGACGGCGCTGGCGATCTCCTCGACCTCGGCGATCCGTCCTAGAGGGGTGCGGTTGCGGTAGCGGTCCATGGAGGAAGCGCCCGAGGCCATCACCTTTTCGATCATCCCGGTCCGGGTGACGCCGGGGGAGACGCAGTTGAGGCGGATGCCGTGCCGTGCCCACTCGGACGCCAGCACCTCGTTGAGCACGATGACCCCGGCCTTGGCGGCGTTGTAGGCCGCCCGCATCGGCCACCCGCCCATGCCGCCGATCGAGGCGACGGTGACGACGCTGCCGGACTGCTGCGGGATCATGGCCCGGCGGACCACCTCCTGGGTGGTGAAGAAGACGCCGTTCAGCAGGACGTCGATCTGCCGCCGCCAGTCCTCCTCGGGGAACTCCTCCGACCGGTGGGCGGTGAAGATGCCGGCGCAGTTGACGAGGATGTCGATGCGGCCGTGCTCCCCCAGCACGGCGTCGACGAGGGCGGAACAGGACTCCGGCCGGCTGACGTCGAGCTGTATCGCCCCGGCGCGGTACCCTTCCGCTACAATGCCGGCCGCGGCCTTTTCACCGCGCTCCGGGACCAGTTCGCCGATGACTACGCAGGCCCCCTGGGCGGCCAGCGCTCGGGCGACGCCCAGCCCGATCCCCTGGCCGGCCCCGGTGACGACGGCTATCCGGTCCTCCAGCACGGCCAGCGCTCAGGGACCCTTAACGGTCCGCCCGCCGAGGTGTTCCTTCATTCTGGCGATCAACTCGTCGTCGTCGGCGCTCGCCAGCACCATCTCCGAAAACTCCTCCGACTGCAGCTCCGCTTCCTCCAGAAAGCGCTGGTCGGCAGGTCACGGGAAGACGTAGTCGCCGATGCGCCCGCCGTGCCAGGCGCGCGCCTTGTCCGCTATGCGGGCGAGCCAGGGTATGCTGCCGATCACGAGTCCCCGGGCCCGGGGTTTGAAGTCGAGGTTGTCCGATTCGCTCATGGTTGCGCTCCTGTATCAGGGGTTGGGAGGGTGACAACAGGCGGTCCGTTCACTGGTTCCTCTTCACTCCGGGTTCCCCGGACCCGTTGGCCGCCCGCATCGTGTCCGGTCCATTCCCGGGACAGGAGGTTGGCGAACCGGCTTCTGAAGCCGGTGGCCAGGGAGTCGTCGCCGAGAGGGAAGGAGATGGCCTCGCAGAGCTGGCGCAGGCGCAGCCGCGGCTGCCGCCAGACTTCAGAAGCGCGCGGTTCGGCTCCAGGCCGGGACGATCCAGGGCGCCGCAGAGCCTGGCCGCGGCGTTGAGGTGGAAGAGCAGGTGGTGGCCGTCGAGGGCGAACCCCCTGCAAGCCCGGTCTCCGGGGGCGGAGCTCGCGTACTGGCCGGCCGCGGTGCGGTCGAGGAGGCCGGCGAAGCCCCCTTCCGCGCCCGCCCCCAGGCCGGTGGCGTACTGAACAAGCCGGCGCTCCGGCCAGTCCCAGCCGATCTTTGCGAACTCGATGAAGCTGACGGCGTCGCTGCCGGGTTCGACGACGACGTTGCGGGCGTTGTAGTCGGTGCTGCCGAGGCTCGCCTCCTCCCCGGCGAGCCGGGAGCAGAGCTCGTCGAGCCGTTCCTCGAGCTCAAGGAGATCAGCCCCGGAGGCCCGCCCGCACCGGCGCAGGAGCCCCTGCAGACCGTCCCGGGCGCCGTCGCGGGCCTGGTCGAGGGCGGCCGGGAGCCGGTCGCGGGAGGCAGCGGGAGAGACGTGTTGCTCCAGCTCCCGCCGGCAGTCGGCGAAGGCCTGCTCGAGCCGCAGGAATCCGCTGACGAGCCGCTCCCGCAACCGCTGGAGGCGGTCGGGGCCGGCGCTGCGGACGGCATCGTCCAGGGTTTCGTCTCCCAGGTGCTCGAAGAAGATGAAGCCCGCGGCCGGATCGGCGCCGACAACCTGCGGCACCGGACAATTCCGCTCCTTCAGCAGGGTCAGAACCCGCTGCTCGACGGCGAGCAGGTCGTCGGCCCGGCCCCGGGTGAGGCCGGCAAACGGTTGGCGCTTGGCGACGACGCGGCGGCCGCCGTTGAGGTCGACCCTCCAGACCCCGGCTGACAGCTCGGTCGCGGTCACTCTTCCCCGAACAGGATGATCTGGGAGGAGAGCTTGCCGGCCTGGTTGTTGTGTTCGGGGTTCTCGTTCATCGCCAGGTGGAGCAGGCCGTCGCGGTCGCAGAGGAAGTCGTGCCGGCTGCCGACGGCGAAGGGCGGCCCGTCGCCGACGCGGGCGATCAGCATGCCGACGTTGGCCCCGGGCATCAGGTACCCCTCGTCCGCGGGGAGGTTGTACACCCCGTCGGCCCCGCACCATACGGTCTGGTTGCGCATGTCCGGCGACCAGACCTCCTCGGTGTCGATCACCACCCGCTGTCCCTGGCGCAGGCGGATGAGGGTATCCTGCCATTCGGGGCTGGGGCGGACGGTGCGGATGATGGTCAGTGCCATGGTGCTTCCTGTGGGATTCGGGGCTGCCTGCATTGCGGCGGATGGAGCTGCGATGCTCGCCTGGGAACCGGTGCAGGCCCAAGATAGGCCGGGACCGCCGGGAGCGTCCATTGCGGCCCCTGCGCCGGCTTGGACCATTGGCCCGCCACTTCTGCATGGCTTTACGGCCTGGTCCCGCCCCCTTCCCGATTGCGCAGGCGTACCCCTCCCAGCCGCAGGTGCCGGCAGGAACTCCGGTGCTTGCGCAGAAAGATCAGTGCTGGATCAGAACCAGGGTCCGGTGCCCGCCGGGGACTCGTGAGGGATCGATGTGAGAATCCAGGGTTGCCAAACCGCCGCCGCGATGGACGGCCAGGGCAAGCAGGTAGATGTCGGTGAGCTACTTCGAGGTGATGCCCTGCAGTGACGGCAGCGTGCGACTGTCGGCCACGGAGATGCTGTCCTCCCGGAACAGGTGCCCGGGAACCGAGCGCAGGCGCTGGAGCAGAAGCCGGACCTTTTCAGGCGACCCGGGCCCGCCCGGGTACCCGGGGTGACCCATGACCCGCAGCAGTCCGTTCTCCGTCAGTGGGCAGGTTGCCCAGCCTTCGGCCCTGTGTGCGCGGAACCATTGCGCGGCCGGCCGATGGTGGACGTGATCGGCGTCGCAGAGGGCGACGAGGAGATTCACGTCCAGCAGGTTCACCCGGCCTCCTCGTCCAGCAGCCTGCCGACGATTTCGGCGGTCACGCGGGCACCCCGTGGAGGAAGGTGCGGCAAACCGTCTTCGTCCAATTCGAAGACCGCCGGCGTTGAAGCGCCATCGTGCACCTCTCGTTCGAGAGCGTGTGTGATGATGGCCTTCAGAGTGGTGCCGCGGCGGACCGCCATGGCCTTCGCTGCCCGCAGGAGATTATCGGGAAGCTCGATCGTCGTCTTCATATGGGTAAGGATATGGTTATATGGGTAGAGATCAATTGCAGGTTCAGGGACGGTTCCAGGCACGGAAGGACGGCCCGCGGCCTGACGTGCTCTTTTCTGGATGGGGGTGACTCGCCCGGTCCGTGTCGTCGATGCCCGGCGGGAGCCGGTTGCCAGGCTCTCATTCCTGGGGAAAGAAGATCGACCTCCTGCGCCACACCCTGAGGCTCGCGGGAAGCAGGCCATCGGGTGCGTGTCGAGGTAGCCCTCGACTTCCGGGGTGAAGCGGTGGTCGCGGTACTCGCCCACCATGTAGATCGCCTTGCCGGAGCGGCCTCGCGAGGTGGCCGTGGCGAGGAGCACGTGCCTGTCCCCGAGCGGGAAGAAGTCCGGAACAAGCCAGCGGTTGTACCCCGGTTCGGCGCCGACGCAGAGGGGGTGCATGTATTCCCACGAGACCAGGTCGGGGGACCGGCAGAGCAGCACGGCTCCCCCGACGCCGAGAAAACCGCACCCCAGTCCCATGTACCCACGTCTCCTCCTCGCGCCAGACGTGGGGGTCGTGCCAGGCGGTGAGCTGCATGCCGTCGTCGCTGGTGGCGATGCACTGCGACCTGCCCAGCATCACAGGCGCGTCCTGGAGGCCGGGAAGGATGCCGGTGTAGACGGGGGTGGGGACGCCGCGGTCGATCACCGCGGAACCGCTGAAGCAGACCTCGCGGTCGTAGAGGATGGCGGGAAGGCGGGAGCGGTCCAGGCTCTTCACCAGGTCCGAGCAGGCGAAGGCGGCGTAGCGCCCGGCGCCGAACGGAGTGGGTCCGATGGCGACCGGGCGATGCTCCCAGTGCACGAGGTCGCGGCTGACCGCATGCCCCCAGGAGGCGTTGCCGGAGGTCGAGCCCATGTAGGGGTCGAACTGGTAGAAGACGTGGTACTCACCGTCGTGATGGATGGTCCCGTCCGGACCGCCGCCCCACCACCCGAGAGGCGGGGAGAAGTGGTAGAGCGGGCGATGCGGGTCGATCGACTTGTCGAAGTTCATTTTCCCGAAATCTACGGATTCAGGGCAGCGAGAGGCGGTCTTGACCCGGCCGGCTCGGCGCGACACTGTTGCTGCCATGACCAGCCGAGAATTTGCGGAAATGCAATTCCTGCCGGTCCCCGGGTCCGCCCCGAACCGGGTTCCGCCCGTGGCGGGGGGCTCGGAGATCCCTGCCGGAGAAGGGCCGGGGGGCGTGCGGGGCGCCACTCTGGCCGGTCCGGGGCGCTCGGCGAGTCCTGTACCAGAAAGGTGGGGGAAGCCTGCGGGACGCCGCCCGGGCCGGCGAGGGGAGTGGGCGGCGTGAAAGCCCTCCTTGCAGTGGCCCCACTTCTCCTCGCCGCCTCGCTGCTCCGCTGCGGCTCCTCCGAGTCGGCGGCCGGCCATTACGAGCGCGGGCAGGCGCACCTCCGCGCCGGCCGCTACCTCCTCGCCGCCGGAGAGTACCGCCGCGCCACCGAGCTGGATCCCGGGTTTGCCAACGCCCATGCCAGGCTCGGGCTCTGCCACGCCCTGCGGCTGGAGCCCGGCAAGGCGCTGGAGCCGATCCGCCGGGCGATCTCCCTGGAGCCGGACAACGGCCTCTTCTACATGCACCTGGGCAAGGCCTACATGCTGCTGACCGACGGAGACCGCGCCGAGAAGGCGTACAAACGGGCGATCGAGCTCGGCCTGCGCAGGGCCAAGCCGTACTTCGACCTCGGGGTGATCAGCGAGCGCCGCAACCTCCTCGACGAGGCGGAGCGCTACTACCGGCAGTCGATAGAGGTCGTTCCCGACTTCGGATCCTCCTACTACCGCCTCGGGCTGATCTCGGAAAAGCGGGGCAACGGCCTGCGCGCCGCCGGGCTCTACGCCAAGGCGCTGAAGCTGTCCCCGGACCATGCTTCCGCCCACTACCGGCTGGGACGGCTGCTTCTCGAGCAGGGGAAGAAGGAGCAGGGGGCCAGGCATCTCGAGCTGTTCAGGAGACTGAAGGCGTCGGGGCGCCAGCCAGAGGCGGGTCAGTCGACCGCCACCAGCGTCCCTTCTTCTCCCTGACGCACCTTTACCAGGTGGTTGACCGGCAGGGCGTCGAGGTCGGCTCAGGGAATCTGCCGCCTGGTCGAGGACGGCCGCGTGCGGCTGACCGAAGGTTAAGCCCGGGGGGCGCGCACCTCGCGGAAGAACGCCACCTCCCGTTCGAAGGCGGCCCTGTACCCGTCCTCGGGGATCTCGAACTCGCAGTGCACGGACAGGGGGCCGTCGAAACCGAGGCGGTCCAGCTCGGCGAAGACGCCGGTCCAGTCGACCATGCCGCGGCCCGCTTCCACCCAGCGCACCTGCTTGCTGCCGTGGCCGTTCCGTTCCCCGCGCACCAGCAGGGCGTCCTTGAGGCCGAGGATCGACAGGTATTCCCCGACGATGGCGGTCGCCGTCGGGAACTCCTCCCCTTCGACCACGAGGTGGCAGGGGTCGAGGTAGACCCCTATGTGCCGAGGGTCGAAGTCGCGCACGAGGTGGGCCATCATGCCGGCGTTGAGGCCCATGCAGCCGCGCGAGTGGGTGTGGTAGCAGACCTTGACCCCGTGTTTTTGCGCCAGCCGGCTCCAGCCGTCGAAGGCGGTCCGGATGCGGTCGACCTCGGTCCAGTATTCCTGCGACAGCGGATCGAACTTGAAGTAGCCGAGCTTCAGCATGCGCACGTTGGCGGCGTCCATCGCCCCCAGGATCGGCTCCGCGGTCTCGTCGTCGGGAAGCAGCAGGTCGAAGTTGCCGGTGACCATCGGGACGGAGAGCCCGTACTCGCCGAGGGCGCGCACCGCCCCGGCCAGCTCGGTGGCGGCGTTGTCCGGGTTGATCGGGTACTCCGGACGCACGCAGAGGTCGTACCCCTCGAGGCCTAGCTCGTGGGCGAGCTCGATCAGCTGCGGAACGGTGTGGTCCTTGACGCTCTTGGTGAACATCACGATGGCCATGGCGAATCGATTCCTCTCTTTCGGATCAGTTAATGTGTCGAGCCGGACGCCTCATGACGGCTCCCACCTGCTCTGGTGGCAAATTTCCCGATGAGACACTACCCAAATTTCCCGACGAGACACTACCAAAGGGGCCGGGTTAGCTCCCAAGGCGGTGAGGCCTTGGATGACAGGGACTGAAGCGGCTACGGCGACGGGAAGGGGCCGTAATGGGTGGTGAGGGTCGGAAGCGCGGTTCATTCGGAGCTGTCTCTACCTCCGAGCGATTCCGGTCGATCAGGACTCCTCGAACCCGTGGCTGGCGAACTTCAGGGTGCGGCTGTTCTCGGTGACCGTGCGCACGACGTTCTCCGGGGCCCCGTCCGGGATCTCGGCGTCGATCTCCAGGGTGACCCTTACCTCGGCCCCGACGAGGCTGGAGAGATGGGAGATCACCTCGTCGGCAATCTGGCCGGCGTCCCGGCCCACCCGTGCGGCGTCGAGCGCAACCGCGCCATGAAACCGCCTCGCTTTCTTCTCAGGCGGCGGCGGGGGCGGCTCAGTCCCATCCGGACCAGGATCAGGTTGTGGCCCCTGACCCTCGGGAGCCGGCGCCGGCGTGGGCGGCACCTCCGCGTCCAACTGCCGGCGGGCCACCTTCGGCTTGACTAGCAGGGCCGGGCTTTCGGGGGAAACTCCGACCGCCTGTCCCGCCTGCAAACCGCGGTAGCGTCCAACGGCCTCGTCTTGGCTCTCGGCCAGGGCGAATGAATCCGATTCCCAGGTCAGCAGGGCGATGCCGTCCTGGACGGCGCGCGTGAGGACCTCCGGGCCGCGAAGGCGTGGCAGGTACAAATACCGGCCGAAATCCTCGACAAGCTGCCGCACCGCCACGTGATCCCCCCCGCGCCATAAGGGCACCTCGTCGAGGTGCTTGCGCAGGATGGTCGCCCCGAGTCCGGCTACCAGCAATTCCTCGTTGCGCAGCCGCCTGCCTGCCCGTTCCGCCAAGGCACCTGCCGCGGTCAGACGGATCGCCTGCCAGGAGACCGCCGCATCCGGCCTCCCCTGTCCCGGAACCAGCAGCCACTGGTACGCCTCCGGCAGCCGCGCGGTCACCGTGTCGTCGGCTGCATTTCGCTGGGTTTCCGCCTGCCGGGCCTGATGCGGGTCGAGGTTGAGCTCCTCTTTCTCGTCTAGGATCGACACCCAGGCCAGGTACCGGCGCAGGGCTTCGTCGAGGTCCGGGTACCGCACCTTGTCGACCGCCAGGAAGACCAGGGTGTTGCGGAACAGCCTCGGCGTACTGCCCCGCGACTCAAGGATTTCCCGGGCCGCGGCCTCGGCCGCATTGTCCGCATCCCTCGAACAGGGATGCTCCGCGGAGAGCACCACCAGCCGCGCGTCGAGGTCGTCCGGCACGTCCGCTCCCGAGCGGGGCAGGGTGTGGATGCGGTCGAAGTCCCCGGTGCTGCGCAGGTCCTTCTTCAGCCGCTCCTCCAGCTCCCTGGCGACCGCGTCCGGGTTGCCGGCCAGTTGCTCGGCCCGGTCCTCGGCCAGCTTGGTGACCGTCGGCTGGGTGGCGTACCACTGCCTGGGGCCGTCCTGGTAGAGATAGGTCGCCTCCGCTGCCAGCCTGCGCAGGGCGTCCCCGTACACCGCCGGGGATTCCCCCGGCATGACGCAACCGAGCTTGACCCGGGAGTCGTCGATGCCGCGGTGGGCGGCCGCGGTAGTTGGGGCCGAGCCGAGGTAGACGGTGCGCGCCACCCGCCGCGTGGCGGAGAGTCTGCCGAGGTTGGGCGCCCTCCCGTCGATGGCGACCGGCAGCGAGCCCGGCCCGTCGACGTCCTTGTCGATGACGGGGTTCCAGTTGTCGGAGAGGCAGCGGGTCAGCTCGTTGCGCACGCGGTCGTCGTCGATGGGAAGGGTGGAGGGCAGCAGCAGCGGGTTGCGGTCCCCTCGCTCCCACAGGCTGTGGATCACCGCGGCCATCAGGCGCAACACGCCTCGGGTGCGCTGAAACTTGGCGAGGGCGGACCAGTCCGTGTAGAGTCGGTCGAAGATCTCGGGATGAATCGGGTAAGCCGTCCGGATGCGGCGTTCATAATCGGCAGTGCGGCATTCCGCCGGGAACTCCACTCGCTGAGAGCGGTATAGTTCCGCGAAGGCGCGGGAGGTGACGTCGCGCTGCTTGAAGGGGTCCGGGCCGGCGAGAGGCTCGAACAACCGCCGGCGCACGATCTCGAAGCTCTCCTCGGCGCTGGCCGGCCTCCACGGCGAGTCGATCCGGCCCAGCACGTTGCGCAGCCGATCCAGGGCGCCGCGCCCGCGAACGCCTCCGACCTCGGCGTCGTCCGTCTCGGTGTGGGGAGAATCGGGAGTCGAGATGTCGGAAGCCGGCAGCGAGACCACCAGCAGGCAGTTGCCCGTGAGCTTCACCGACTCGGTCAGCGCCTGTGCGAAAGGTGAACTGAGTCTCGAAGCTGCCCGCCGGCAGATCGGCGTCGTCGTGAAGCTGGCGCGCGTAGGAAACCCACTCGTCGATCAGGACCAGGCAGGGCCCGTACTCGTTCAGCAGCTCCCGCAGCACGTCCCCGGGGCTGGTCGCCCGCTCGTCGTCGGCGCGCACCCGCTCGAAAGCCTCCCTGCCGCCCAGCTGCCAGGCGAGCTCGCCCCACAAGGTGCGTACCTCCGTGCCGTCCGCCTTGGTCACCGGGTTTCCCGGTGAAATGCGGTTGCCGACCAGCACCACGCGCCGCACCTGCGATGGGATGTCGAGGCCCGCCTCCGCCAGCACCTCCTCCATGCCGGTGAGCTCCCGCGCGGGGATCCCGGAAAACAGGTGGTAGAGCGCCAGCATCGAGTGCGTCTTGCCGCCGCCGAAGTTGGTCTGCAACTGCACCACCGGGTCGCCGCCCTGACCGGCCAGGCGCTGGGCTCCGCCGGACAGCAACCGCCTCAGGCTTTCGGTGAGGAAGGTGCGCCGGAAGAACTCCCCGGGGTCGCGGTACTCCTCGGTGCCCTCGCCCAGATGCACCTGCCCCAGGTCCGCGGCGAACTCCGCCTGCTGGTAGCGGCCGCTGGCAACATCGGAATGCGGCGTCACCACCTCGCGCCAAGGCTTGAGCCCACCGTCGCTCACCGCCTCGACAAGACTGCCGGCCGCCCTGCGCCTTTCGCCGCGTACCTGCTCGTCGAACACCCTGCGGCGCAGCTCCATCTTCATCGTGGCGATCTCTGCCGCCTGGGTCGCCGACACCGCGGTCAGCAGCCGCTCGGCCGAGTCGAGGGCGCGGTCGGCGTCGTCGCTGGAGAAGGACTCCTGGTGCGCACACTGGTTGCGCCAACCGCGCAACTCGGAAACCAGGCTGCGCTCCGCAGCACCGAGGGTGTCGCGGAAGACGTCGTTCCAGGTCTCCCACATCAGCCGGAGAAGGGCGGCGGCGTCCCACTCGCGGTACGGCTTGTCGATCTCGAAGCGGCGGAGCACCTCCATGTGGACAGCGCCGGTTTCGACCCTGCTGTGCAGCTCGCGGTCGACGAACGGGGCCAGTCCCTGACGGAGCAACTCCATCCCCTTGCCGACGCGCTCATGGTTCGTGATTGCCATTTGCTGGTTCTCTTATCCGTTGGTGTTCTACGGGCGTGCTGCTGCATCGTCGAGGGGGATAATCCAGAAACCCGCTCCGTCGCTTCGCGCCCTGTCCGCAACTGTAAGCCGTTGGTGATCAGCAAGGGCCTCTCGAATGGATGACGGATCGCCCTCGACCGCGAGGCGCACCAGTTCACTATCGAAACCAACCACCACAGGACGCAGACCGAGACGAGAGAGTACTTCCAAATTGGCGCGCGAAACGCTGGGAGCATCGATTAGCAGCGAACCGCGAGTGACGAATCTGCCGATTAAGTCAGCTCTCCGTATTCCTATACCGTCAGCGAGCCGATGAAAATCTTCTACAGCTGTGTCCACCAAGCCCTTCGCTTGTTCTTGTTTAGCCCCTTCTTCCTGACCATTGCGCAGGACGCCCTCCTTCGTGAGGTCACGAAGTAACTCTGCAAGTTCTGCCTGACCGAGACCCGACATGATGTTGGCAACATGATGGCGGAATAGACCCACGAAAATCGCGCCCCGGTCATCAGGTCCAAGCGGATCGCCCTCGTCGATGGGATCTTGTACCCTGAGCCAAGGCTCACGTGGCCCCCCCATGGCCATTCCCCAGCGTGCTACGATTGCCAGCCGTTTGACGGGAGCGCGGGTTCCGCCCACCAAGACATCGATGCGCTCAGTTTGCTTCCAGGCCCTGTTGAGGACTCGCGTTGCCCTTCCCGATTCATGACTCCCTTTGGCTTCGGCAACGAACAGATTGAAAGAGGAATCACAGGCAACCCAGTCTGGGAGGTCACCATCTCTGACCCTGCAGATTTTGATTTGCCTCTTGCCATCGAGCTCGGGGTTTGAAAGGTTGGGATGGTAGAAAATGGAGAGACCGAAGTATCGTTGGAGATAGGCGCGGGCGACGAAGCGGCCAAGTAGCCCAAATAGAGCGACCTTGACTTCACGTGCTTGGCCGAGAGGCTCTCGGAAAACAAAAAAAGGAGTTCCAGGTTGAAGCAGGGTATCGAGGAATTCCCAGGGGCCGAATTTCGGCCCTTGACTTTGGACGACTTCACGTGTCCCCGCGTCCTCGATCTCCTGAACAGTAAGCTGTACTTTCCGTCCAGAAACAGGGCTGGACTGAGGGGGGTCAAATTCGTGGGAAAATGTACGTGCCAGACCCGGTTACTCCCTTCGGAAATAACAATCCGTTCATATTGTCCCTCCCAGTTCGCCATCCCGGAACAGCCCGCCCTGCTCGGCCGGCGCCTCCTGCTGCGCCAGGCGCGCGATCTCGGGCCAGCTCTGAACCAGGGCGTTGTAGGACAGCGCCTCGGCGGCGCGGTTCTTGCGCTCGGACATTGCGTACAGTCGGTAGGCCAGCTCGCGGGCGGTTTCGGCGACGCCGCCCAGTTGCATGACGAGGCGGGCGGCCCCGGTTTCACCGGCGGACTCCAGAACCCGCACGAGGTGGTGGACGACTTCCCAGACGGGAAGACGGCGGTCGGCGGCCGGGTCCCAGTCCTCGGGCAACTCCTCGGGGCGCAGCAGCCGCACTTCCCCGGCCTTTGACTCCAAGATGCCCTCTTCCACCATGCCGGCGACGCTGGTGTTCTTCGCGGTGGACAGGGTTTCGGCCACGCCGTACTCGCCGGCGCTGAAGCCATGCTGCTCGAACCAGGCCAGGGCCCAGCGCGTGTCGGCGTCGAACTCCCCTTCCTGCTCGGCCAGGACCTCGTCGAGGGTATGGTTGATCAGCGCCAGGGCGTCGCGCACGGACACGGGGTTGCCCTGGGCGTCGAGCACCTTGGCGTAGCGGGTGTAGACCCCCATTCCGGGGCCGATGGCGGCCTGGGCGAGATCGACCGGGGCGATGTTGCCGGATTGCAGATGCGCGAGGGCCGCGGGAAGCTCGGCCTTCAGGGCGGCGACGAACTCGCGTCGGGTGGCCAGGGGTGCATCTTGCAGGCGCCGGCGGCAGACGAGGACGATGCTGGAGGCGAGGGCATTTGTATCCATTCCAATCATACGATTGCCGAGTTCGGTACGCATCGGCCATGTGCCCGTGATGGCAAAGCCTGACTGGATTACCGCAGCCAGGAAGGTCTCCCAGCCGGTACTGGAAATCCCCGAGTCGCTCTTGGTCTCGGACTGCTTGAAGGCGTAGTAGATGGAAACCGGGAAATCGGGGTGTGCCTGCTCGGCGAGGCGGAGCATCGCTTTGGTCATGCCGTCGAGGAAGAATGCTTCCGCTTTTTCCATGTTCCCATGTCGGTATGGTGTAGCGACCAGTTCTTCCGCCTTCGGGACGGCCATCGTTGCGAAGAGACCAGGAAGAGTTGATCTCAACGAGCGGCGCAGCCAGACGTAGAAAAAATCTGACAGGTCGGCGTATCCGATGTTGTCGTAGTAGGGCGGGTCGGTAGAAACGACTTTGTCTCTTGAGACACTCTGAACAGATGCATCCTGATTGCTTGCAACACCGTCTCTAGTGGCCGGGAGTGACATATCGACAACTTTGGCGATCCAACCAGTCCCACCGTGGAAATTACCTGATGCTTTACTGAACGGGTTGCCTTCCGCGAAATCCCAGGTCATCGGTAATGCTTGGCGACTAAAGGTGTTGATAACGCCACTAGCAGTTGGAGTCGGATCCCACCTACCCAACATTGAGTGCCGGTCGGACATCTTGTCCACAGCAAACGCCAGATACACAGCCACTGCCTCGGCATAGGCTGTGGTCCCACCCCCGTTCTCATTCAGGCCGATGCTGTCCTCGTTCGGGTCGGGGCTGGCGGCATCCTGCTTGGCCTGTTCCATCGCTTCCGCCACCAAGTCGGAGAAGGTGGTCAGGGCGACGAGTTGGCGGGGAGTGAAAAGGTCGCGCCACATAATCATGCCGTATTCCTGTACTCGAAAGCCCAGCGCCCGCTCCGGTAAATTCGTATCAGGTGTCCATTGCGGTTCTGCCTCTTCTGCCATGGCCTCGTGCTCCGCCGTTGGCGTCAGATACACGCGCCCTCGGTCTCCTTCGGCGACAATGGCCATCAAACGGGCACCCATCCGCCCGGATTTTGCCTCCGACCGCAAGTATTCAAACGGCATGGGGGTACTCGAGAGGAGGCAGAGAAATGGCTTGCCACTTCCTCCAGACTTGGTCCCGGCCTTGGCCGCCTCGGCATCCGGCGGCTCCCCCACCTTCACCGCGAACCGGTACCCGCGCCCCTCGATCGCCGGCTCGACATACGCCTCCTTTCCCCGCTTCGTCGACAGCATGAAAGTCGCGGCCAGCGGCACCTCGACGTCGGCGAAGGCCGGGTTCGGACTCTTCACCGTGCGCGCCCACAGCCAGGCGATCACCGTCAGCTTGCGGCCCTGGTACTGCTTGAGGTCGGGCCGCTCCCGCACCATCTCCGCGGTGACCTCCACCGGCGGATACAGATGTCCGATGCGCCGCTCCGCCTCGTCGCGCATCCACTGCCCGTAGTAGCGCACGTCCTCGGCGAGCCCCTGGGCGCCGGTCCAGCCGCGCTCGAGCAGCGACGCCTTGGCCGACGACCCTCCGGGCCGGGCTACCGGGTTGACCGGCGGCCTGCCAGCGAACTTCGGCGGGATCTCGATCATCGCCTTGTTGATGAGCACCGCCACCGGGTTGAGATCGCTGGCATGGGCTTCCAGCCCCAGGCGCTGCGCCTCCAGCGGCAGGGCGCCGCCGCCTGCGAAGGGATCGTGAAAGGCCGGCAGCCTGTCCGGGTCGAACAGCTCGGCGGCGCGCGGATGCCCGCCATTGTCGGCGCAGGTGCGGCGCCAGCTCCTGCGGATCTCCGCCCGCGCCCGTTCCAGCACCTTCTCGTTGGTGGTGTTCTCCCAGCGGACCAGCTCCTCGATGAGGCGGAACAGCCGCTCGCGCTCCTGCTTCTGGTCCGCCTCCGTGGGGAACTCCTCGGGGCAGGCCGAGGGATCGTCCACCATCTGCGCGAAGATCACCGCCCGCGCCGCGGCCAGGGGCCGGCGCGCCCACCAGAGATGCAGGGTGCTCGGGTGCCCGTGCCGGATCGACTTCTCCCGCGCCGACGCGGCGTTGATGGCGTCGAGGGGCAGGGCGACTTCTATGAGCTTTTTGCGGTCGATGTCTTTCTCTCTTCTCAGGTCAATCGGTGCGGGTGCTAACGCCGATTGATCAAGTGGTTGAATAGCGCACGAGACGCTTGCGGGTTTCCGACCTGGGTAGCCTGCACCGAGGGTGCGAACTGATCGCTTCCAGGCCTGCGTACAGCTTGCTGGCGCTGGGAGCTGCAGCCTCGAACATGCGGTCGAGAAGCCATAAGAACCCCGTGGCAATCGACATTCTCCTCGCTGGCCAATTCACGAAGCGTACGGTCGCCGGTGAGCAGGGTCCAACCGTTCCTTGCCGCAAGGCAAGGGCAAAGCTGTCGCGGAAGCGAAAGAGACGGCTGCTTTCGCCGGAAGCCAAGGGCGTGAAGGACCCCCTCACTGTCCAGTTCCTCGATTTTCAGCCCGCGATCGAGCAAATCATCGCCCCCATGATTTTTCAATTCGCGTCGGGGGACTTCACGGTGGCCGGGCTGACGGACGGAGGGCTGTCGTTTTCTTCGGGCGCGGAGCGGCAAACGTTTACGGTCACGGCGACCGAGGATGACGACACGGTCGACGAGACGGTGCTTCTGGGGTTCGGGGATCTGCCGGAGGAGGTGAGCGCGGGCACGCCGGCGAGCGCCACGGTGACCCTGGTCGACAACGACGTGGGCACGCCCGTGGTGAGCTTGTCGACGACGACGCCGCAGGTGGGTCAGCGGGTGACGGCCACCCTGACGCACTTCGACGGCCACTTGGAGGCGGTGGCTTGGCAGTGGCAGCGGCGGGCCGACGCGGGTTCGGGGTGGGTGCCTATCGAGCGGTCGGCGCGCAACCCCGACCTCATTGCGGACCTGTCCCGCTACACGCCGGTGGCCGCCGATGTCGGCAAGCAGCTGCGGGCGACGGTGAGCTACACGGACGCCCACGGCCCGGACAGCGCCCAGAGCGCGGCCACCGACGCGGTGACGTGGCCGCCGCTGACGGTCACCTACGGCGATTCGACGTATTCGGCGAGTGAAGGGGGCGCCGCGGCGACGCTGACGGTGCGGCTGTCGGCAGAGGCGGAACAGTTGGTGAAGGTCCCGATCACGAGAGACCCTGCGTCGGGGGACTACACGGTGACGTGGCCGGGGGTGGAAGACACGCTGTCGTTTTCGGGCCGCACGACCTCGCAGTCGTTTACGATCACGGCGACCGAGGACGACGACGAGGATGACGAGACGGTGCTTGTGGGATTCGGGGCTCTGCCGGAGAGGGTCGAGGCGGGCACGCCGGCGAGCGCGACGGTAACCCTGGTCGACGACACGGACCACCCCGGCACGGTGAGACTGTCGACGGCGTCGCCGGAGGTGGATCAGCGGGTGACGGCCACCCTGACGGACTTCGACGGCGGCCTGGAGGCGGTGGCTTGGCAGTGGCAGCGGCGGGCCGACGCGGGTTCGGCGTGGGTGCCTATCGAGCGGTCGCCGCGCTACCCCATTGTGGACCTGTCCCACTACACGCCGGTGGCCGCCGACCGGGGCAAGCAGCTGCGGGCCACGGTCGGCTACACCGACGGGCACGGTCCGAACAAGAGCGCGCAGAGCGCGGCGACGTCGTCGGTGAGGCCGGCCGACACCCCCGGCACGGTGCGACTGTCGACGGCGTCGCCGGAGGTGGATCAGCGGATGACGGCCACCCTGACGGACGTCGACGGCCACTTGGAGGCGGTGGCCTGGCAGTGGCAGCGGCGGGCGGACGCGGGTTCGGGGTGGGTGCCTATCGAGCGGTCGGCGCGCTACCCCATTGCGGCCACGTCCCGCTACACGCCGGTGACGGCGGATGTGGGGAAGCAGCTGCGGGCGCGGGTGGACTACGACGACGGGCACGGGCCGGACAAGGCGGCGGCCAGCGGCGAGACCGCCCCGGTGGTCACCGTGCCGTCGGTGCCGAGGGATTTCACCGCAGAAGCCGGCAACAGGCAGGTGGCGCTGTCGTGGCGGGCGCCGGTCTCCGACGGCGGCCTGTCCCTGACGGGCTACGAGTACCGGCGCCGGGCCGGCAGCGGCTCCTGGTCGGGCTGGACCGGGGTGGGCACGAATACGACCCGGACGGTGACCGGGCTGAGCAACGGCACTCGCTACCGCTTCGAGGTGCGGGCGCGCAACGCGGCCGGGGCGGGTGCGGCGGCCCGCGCCTCGGCGACCCCGGTCCAGCCCAACCGGGGCCCGTATTTCACCAGTGGCCCCACCAGCGTCTCCTTCGCCGAGAACGGCAGCGGCCCGGTGGGCCGGTACACGGCCAGGGACCCGGACGGCGACGCCATCACCTGGTCGAGGACGGGTACGGAGGCGAGCGCTTTCCAGCTGGAGGGGACCGGCACGACGCGCACCCTCACCTTCGACACGGCGCCCGACTACGAGGCCGGGAGGTCCCACCAGGTGACCCTCGAGGTCAGCGACGGGTCGCTGCAGGCGGAGCGAACGGTGAGGGTGACGGTAACCGACGTGTCCGAGCCGCCGGACCCGCCCTCCGGGGTGAGGGTGAGCGCGCCGGACAACATGGGCCATGAGCGCCTGGAGGTGAGCTGGACGGCCCCGGACAACCGCGGCCGGCCGGCGCTCAGCGGCAACGACGTGCACTACTGCAAGACCAACGAGGTCTTCTTTTGCGACAGCTACGGCATCTGGTCCTCGCTGACGGCCGGCGGCTCGGCCACCGGCACCCTGCTGACCGGACTGTCCTCCCACACCGGATACACGGTGCGGGTGCGGGCCCGCAACGCCGAAGGCACCAGCGGCTGGTCGGCGCGGGCCACCGGCCGCACCCACTCGGCCGCGGCCAAGGCCCTGGCCGGGCAGCTGGCAATGACCGGGATGAAAGGACTGGCCGCCCTGGCCGCCCCCAACCCCTTCAACTCCAGTACGACCCTCTATTTCCAGCTGACCGAAACCGGGGAGGCCTCCCTGGTCATCTACAGCCTCGCCGGGCAGGTGGTGAAGACCCTGCTGCCCGGACGCACCCTGAAGGCCGGGATACACGAGGTCTTCTGGGAGGGCCGCGACGAGCAGGGCCGCCCCGTGGCCGCCGGCGTCTACCTCTACCGGCTCACCGCAGGAGACAAAGCCATCGTACGCAAGATGACCCTGCTGCGGTGACAGGAGCCATTGACTGATCCAGGCATCACGCCCCGCGAGAGGGGCCGCAGGGCAGGACAGGACGTCGGAAGCGGACGAGGCTCACCGGTTTCCTCTCCGTGTCTCCGGCGGCCCTGACGGGGGGGCTGGCGAGATGCTGTTCCGGCCCGGGAACGGCGGATCCGCGGTCGACCTCGCCCGGCTCGACCCCGGCGGCAGGGAGATGCGCGCCATCCGCGGCGGAGCTCGACCTGGCGCTGATGCTGATCACCCACGACCTCGGGGTGGTCGCGCACACGGTGAGCTACGTCTACGTGATGTACCTCGGCCGCGTCGTCGAGGAGGGCCCGGTCGAGAGGATCTTCGATGCCCCGGCGCACCCGTACACCGCGGCCCTGCTGCGCTCGATACCCAACCTCGCGGCCAGGGCGGAAAAGCTCGAGCCGATCGAGGGGAGCGTTCCCAGCGCCCATGCGCTGCCGTCCGGATGCCCATTCCACCCCCGCTGCCGGGAGAAGGTGGGGGAGGTCTGCGAACGGGAGATGCCGGGGCGCGCCGCGGTGCGGCCGGGCCATAGCAAGCACTTCCCGGTGCGGCGGGGGCTGCTGCGCCGGGTCGCGGGAACGGTCCGGGGGGTCGACGGCGTCAGCTTCCGCCTCGACGCGGGCCACACCCTGGGGCTGGTCGGGGAGAGCGGCTGCGGCAAGACCACCACCGGGCGCCTGATACTGCGCGCTCTCGACCCGACCGCGGGCCGCATCCTGTTCCGGCGCGGCGACGGACAGGTGGTCGACCTGGCTCGGCTCGAGGGCGGCGAGATCGTGGAGGCGCGCCGCGACATCCAGATGATCTTCCAGGACCCGTACTCCTCCCTGAACCCCCGCATGCCGGTGATGGACCTGATCTCCGAGCCGCTCAGGGCCCGGGGCTGGGACCGCGGCCGCTGCGAGCGCCGCGTCGCCGAGCTGATGGAGCGGGTTGGGCTCGACCCGCGCTACATCCGCCGCTACCCCCACGCCTTCAGCGGCGGCCAGCGGCAGCGCATCGGCATCGCCCGCGCCCTGGCGGTTAGCCCCTCGCTGATCGTCGCCGACGAGCCGGTCTCCGCTCTCGACGTCAGCGTGCAGGCGCAGATCCTCAACCTGACACCGCCACCCTGCTGCACGCGGCCCCCGCCGCCCGACCCGCACGCTCCCTGGAGGGTCGCCGGGGAGGAGGACGCCGATGCCGCGGGGGAACCGGGGGCTTCCGATGCGGTGGAGGGGGGTTGCGCCTTCGCGCCCCGATGCCGGCACGGCGTCGACCTCTGCCGGAGCCGGGAGCCGGCGCTCGAGGAGACCGGCAGCGAGGGCGGGTTTCCGCACGTCGCCGCCTGCCACCGCAAGCAGGAGATCGAGCTGCAGGGCCTGTGACCGCGGGGCGGCGGTCAGGTCAATCGAGGTTGTAGGCGCGCGCCGCGGTGTCGTGGAACAGGGCCCTGGCCTCTCTGACCGATCCGCCCTCGATCCGCCGCTGTCAGCCGGGATAGGGCTGTCGACCCCGCCCCGAAGTTGACCCCGTGCGTGCGTTTAGCGCTTTTGATTGAGGGGCAAAAAAGTGGCTTATTTTCCCTACAGATATCTACGGAAGTTTCGAGACGAGTGAACCAGCCATGGGCGTTCCTCGTACGAGGATACCTGAGCACGTAAGGTGCGCTTGCTTGGTTCTGGACTTGAAGCGATCCTGTCTCCAGCGAGTCTGCTGGGGTTTGACTGATTTTTTCCTCGAGCAGGTTCCCCTGCGACAAGGACCCAGTTCCCTGATCTGGCTACGAAGACGTGCCCGCTAGCGTCACCCGATCTTGGGCAACTTCAGCCCCTTTTTGGCAGGGAGCGTCCCATGTACACCCTCGGAATCGACGTCGCCAAACGCCGACAGCTACCCTGCTCGATGAGGAAGGCACCCGACCAAGCGATGTGCCGGCAGCACTAGATGCCGCTCGTGCTTACGCTTGCCTTCACGATCGGCTATAACCAGGCTATAGCCCAGAAACGTTACGACAGGTTCATGAACAACAGGATAGCTGATGTGTTGGCTGCAATTGAGGTCTGCCGACAGAGGTGGGCAAAAAGCCTGCTTGCGGACCCACTGGGCTACGCTGAGTTTGACGGGGAATCCGGGGCACGCAACTTCGCCACGTCAAGCCCTGTGGAGTTGGAGTCGATTACTCTCCCAAAACAAGGCGGCGGAACACGTTTAGAAGTGGTCCCCGACTTCGTAACCTCCGTAGCTCTCCAAGTGATCGCGGAGCAAATGGATGAGCGGGATCTCGCGCTGCCACACTCCGTTTCTGCTTCGCAATTGTGGCTGAAATGTATGGAAGGACAGCTTTACGAACTCTGGTCGGATACCGTCCCGATGTGGATCCGCCACATGCTGGTAGGAGGCAAGACTGTAGTTGTCGCTGATGTCCAAGACTATTTTGCGTCCATCCCGATTTGCAGAATTGAATTCGCCTTACGGGATGCCCAGCTCGAAGAAGAGATAATCGAAAGGGCTCTCCACACGATCGGAGATATCAATTCCATCCCGGACCACCTCGGTAAGACTCGTTCGGGACTCCCCGTTACGCAAGACAGCCTGTTTTGGATCATAGCGGACCTTGTCCTAGGACCGGTCGACGAACAGCTCGTTCGCGAGCCGGCAATCGCTGGACACCTCAGGTGGGTTGACGACTTTTTCATCGCCGTAGACTCGGGCGCGGTCGAGGGCGCGTTGATGGCACTGTCCACCGCACTGGAACCAATAGGACTTCGGATAAATGAGGGCAAGACACGGGTAATGAGCTCGCTAGTGGCTTTCGAACGTCAAGTACTCACGTACGAACACCGAATGGTCACCAGCCTAATGATGGCGAGTTCGCGCGGACCCCTGTCAAGATCGCAGGGTGATGCGTTTAAGAAGCTTGTCGAGACGGATCGGGGGCAGTCGATGGAACACGCCCGACTGTGGAAGAGGATCTACACCTTGGCTTCACACTTACATTCTTCGGTACTAGCCACACAAGCCATCGATGACCTAACGCGTTTCCCAACCGCTGAAAAGGAAATATCGTCCTACCTTCGCATCCTTAACTGGCCAAGTGGTACGGGGATCCAAGCAGTCAAGCAAATCGCGCGGGCAGTGACGGACAGCGAATCCATTTGCCTTTTGCATGCGCTTCTCAGTGCAGACCAGCCCCCCGATGTGTCCACTCGTAACGCGCTGAAGGACATGTCTTATTCCGCCTGCGGAAACCTTCATCCATATGCCTTAGTGCTCTTGCATGCCTGTTTAATGGCCCAGCAACCAAAACATGAACGCTCGGCAATCGCGAAACAAATCTTCCCACTGTTGACGGATTCACGGTCCCCGATGGCGCGAAGAATTGCAATCGAGTTTATGTGGCTCATCCCGGAACATCGGCGACTCTTGGTTGAACTCACTGCCAAAGACACCAGCCATACCGTGCGTGGATTGGCAGCCTTGCCTGCAATGGCGGACGGTAAGTCACAACACGCTTACCCGCCGGCAGACAACCATAGCGAACCAACCGTTCCATTCTCGGGCCCGATGGGGTTCGAGCTCAGGGAGGCCTTGCTGCGAGTAGCGGAATGAAGCGTCGAAGATCTACAGGATCGGGCGAACTAAAGCCAGTCGATGCAGAGCTAGATGCGCGTTTGTCGCGTTTGCGAAGTGAGTTAGCGCAAGCAATGCAGTTGACCGCCCAAGGGGAACGTCTTGATGAGCGTTTACAGGAGATTCAGCTCAGGCTGGAGGAGGTCTCAACGCTGGAGGACCATGGCCAACGTGTCCTTGCGATCCACGAGGTCGAAGCAGAACTATGCCTGCTCAAGCCGGAGGTCTTGCTTTATCCGACATGGGTGCGACTCAGGGAAACCCTGTACCGCTTTGACGAGGGCCGACGTGACGCATGGAAGGAGGACATCTCAAGTCTCATCTCGATCAATGGCCAGATAGTTCAAGAGGAGACCGTCCGCCAGCGCCTACGGCAACTTACCTTGGAGTTGCAGGAATCGGCGTCACGATATAACCGGCTGAACGAAGAACGTGCAACTGTAACCCGTGATGTCAACAGACTGGCCATTTGGATTATTTCCATCCTTCTTGTATTGCTTGTGGTTTGCTTCATGATTTCGACATTTGAGATCCCGAGTTGGGCATCGACGCTCATGTCCCTGGGATCAGGTGTCCTGTCAGGCGGTATGGGTGCTGTTTTCTCCCGGCTCAAGAGTGTCCGAAGCGAACGAGTGCGCTATGAGTTCTCCCAGCTCTTTAGGTCAGACATGGGTGCTAGAGCTTGTCTTGGGGCATGCGCCGCTCTATTCGTCGTGTCCATGCTGCTCTCGGGTTTTTTCCCAATAAAACTGCCAGATGATGCCCCTGCCCGGCTTGGGTTTTTTGTGGTTTTTGGGTTTGGCGCCGGATTTTCCGACAAGCTGTTCAACGACACACTGTCGAAGGTAATTGGCTCTAGAGCACCAAGGTCTAAGGGCGACGATGCATAGGGACGAGCTAAAGGGTATTAGTGACTCGGTTCTTGTGGTCATCGGCCAAATAGGTGCCGGGAAATCCGCGGTATGTCGGAGGCTCGCATCGTCGTTGGGCGCACGCTACTTTCCCGTTGAGGACTTTCGGCGGTTGCATACTCCTGAAGAATGTCCATCTGCCATCGCTGAACAAATCACATCGTCGGCGTCTTCATCGCCGGTCATTTTTGAGTGCAGCGGCGCCTCTAGGGACTTTGAAGAGATCATCGAGCGGATTCGCTTGCATGGACTTACCTCCTTCGTTGTGCTGCTAGACTGCAGTATCGGTACGGCCATACGCCGCATTCGGGAGCGTTCGGGGTGGAGCCGACCTCAGGCTGGCGGGTCGTGGGCGTCCCAACTTCGTTGGACTGAGTCCAGGTTACGGCTGGTTCCTGCCGACCTTACCCTTTCGTCGGAGAACTATAGCCCATCATACCTTGCGTCTGCAATTCGTTGGGCGTGGGAGACAGTGTGTGATGTCAAGAACACAAGGTCCCACAACAGGTCCCACAACATCCCGAGTGAGCTTTCCTTTTCGCAGTTGGCATCCTTTGAGGTTTGCCCCCTTTCTTACCAGCTGAAATATGTTGATCGCGTTCCCGAGATTGTGGAATCAGAACAGATGTTCCTTGGCAGTCGTCTGCACGAGACGCTTGCATGGCTGTATGGCGCTATGGGCGACGGCCCTGTCAAGGACGAGGTCATTAGCTGGTTCAAAGGCAGGTTGGCGGAAACGCTGCCCAATGAGGTGGAGGGTGACACGGCAGAACGTCTGTACGACGCGGGCAGGGACATACTAGCCTTTCACTATGACGTTGTGTTTCGAAATGAGAAGTTCAGAACGATCGCCGTTGAAAAGGCTGTCCGGATGAAGCTAGGTGAAGGCATGATCTTTGTAGGTCGGATCGATCGGGTCGCGCTCGACCCATCAGGCATAATCGAGGTAATCGACTATAAAGCCTCGAATCGAGAGTTGACATCCCGGCCCCGGATTCCTGATTGGCTACAGATTGCAGCTTACAGTGCAGCGGTTCTGCTGGAATTCAATTTGGGTTCGGTGATTGCTCGTCGAATTATGCTCCCGACCGGTGAGGAGGAACGGTTTATGTTTGCAGCGCAAGACGTCCGTCAGATAACACTTGCGTTAAGGCGGTGGGCTAGACGGCTCGCGGCTAGTGAAGGGTTTCCCGCATGTGTTGGGCCGCATTGCGCGTCATGTCAGTTCAACCTTGTTTGCGAGAAGGGGGCCCAAGTTCCTTTATCGCGTGGAGCGATCATTCGGCGATCAGGTTTGAATTACCCTCGGGGACCTGTCGTCGGTGACCTTTGGGAGCATGGGGGACCAACAGGTACTACAGCTTGAAACTGGGAAATAATGATGGCGGTACAGTCGAGGTGCTAGCGAAACTTGCGACCGCGTTAACTGTACGGGGTAAAAAACCTATCTACACCTTCATGAGTCGAGGCCGGTGCGTGTTTCCGAAGAGGTCAACAAATGGGCGGCATGTAGGGGTCGCCTGAGGATCCTGCCTGCTCTGAGCCTCAATCCGGGCGGGGCCTCAGTTATAGTAGGTCATCTGATCTGCCTTGCCGACTGTCACCGGCGGGGCCCGTGTCGATGCGCCGAAAGCCCCTTCGTGTCCCGGGTTGATCCAGGGACGGGCAAGGATTCGTTCCCGCCGCAAACCCAACGGTACTGAGAGCCCGCCAAAGGTCCCGCAAACGATCTTCAGGGATCTATTCTGGTCCGTGCGTGCCTTTAGCACTTGAAGTCGCCTCGACCTTTACCTAATTGAATTGAATGCAATGGGGTGCCCTTGGTCTTAGGTGTCCCTGCTCAATCGAGGTTGTAGGCGCGCGCCGCGGTGTCGTGGAACAGGGCCCTGAGCTCGTCTTCCTCCAGGTCCTGCGTCCAGTCCAGGAAAAGCCCGTACAGATTCGAGAACGAGATCCCGCGAATCTTGTCGACCGGGTAGTTGCTGGCGAACATGCAGCGCTCCGGGCCGAAGACGTCGATCACCTCGCGGACGAGATCCCGCACCTTGGCCTGCTTTCCCGGGTCGCTGTGAAACCCGGCGCGGGCGAACCACAGCATCGACAGCTTGATGCAGACATTCGGCAGCGACGCCAGGCCCTCGATGCCGTCGCGCCACAGCTCCTCGTGAGCGGCGTCCTCGCCGTCGTGGAGGAACCCGAGGTGGTTGGCGACGACCCGCAGCCCGGGGAAGTCGGCGAAAACCCTGACGGCCCCGGGGATCTGGTGGGGATTGCAGGAGAGGTCGAACGAGAGGCCGCGGCCGGCGAGCAACTCGAGGCCCTCGCGGAACTGGGGAATGTGCATCAGCTCGCCGCCGGCGACCTGCGGCCAGGTGAGGTCCGGGTTGTCGGGGTGGTGGTTGAGGATCATGCGCACTCCGCGCAGCCGCGAGGAGGAGGCCTCGATATGCCGCTCGAGGGTGCGCTCGGCCGCGGCGGGATCGCCGGCGAGATTGAGGTAGGCGACCACGTAGGAAGGCCGCTCCGCCTGCGTCGCCTCGAGCTGGGCGCAGACCCACCCGGTCTCGGAGACCGTGTCCACCACGGGGCCCCCCTCCATCTGCCCGACCACGGTTTCGACGTGGACCCGCGAAACCAGGTTCAGCCGCGGGGGAAGGCTAGCGGCATCGGCGTCGTAATCCGCTGCCCGGTAAGCCCGCATCAGCTCTTCGGCTTCGGGACCGAGGTTCGGGTTGGGGCGGTCGTCGAGGTCCCACATGTGGAAGTGGGGATCGCACAGCGGCAGGGTATTCATGGCTCTCCTCGTTCGGGTGTTTTTCCGCAGCTGGGTTTCATGGGGCTCCCCGAGGTGATCCGCCGGCAACCTACTCGATCACCTCGACGGTCATGTCCTCGATCGCGTCCCAGTCGAGGTCGACCCCGAGACCGGGAGCTTCCGGCATCTCGACGTAGCCGCCGGACATGCGCAGGGGGTTCCTGATCGCCGGGTTGGTGTGGCTCTCGAACGGAGGGTGCACCTCGAGCAGGGACCCGTTCTCGATGGCGCCGTTGACGTTGATCGACGAGAACCCCCACATGTGGCCGTGCGCCGACACGTGCAGGGTGGCTCCGAAGGCGAAGGTGAGCTGGGCGAGCTTGAGCATCTCGGTGATTCCCCCCATGTCGATCGCCGGCTTGAGGGTGTCGACCGCCCCCATGGCCACCATCTGCGCGTAGCTGTGCAGCTGGTGGGGGAAGTACTCGCCGGCGACGACGGGGATCTCCAGGGCGTCGCGCACCTGCTTGTACCCGGTGAAGTCATGGTCGCGCAGCGGTTCCTCGAACCAGGTGAATTCGTGCTCCTCCAGGGCCCTGCCGACCCGGATCGCTTCCTTGACGTCGTAGTAGCCGACGGCGTCGTGCATCAGGTGGAAATCCGGCCCCGCGGCATCCCGCAGTTCCCCCGCGAGGTCGATCATGAACCTGGGACCGGCGTAGCAGTGGTCCTTGCTTCCGAGGTACCCCTCTTCCTTGACCTGCAGGGCGAAATCGAGGAAGTGGTCCATCCTCAGTCCCTCCGGGCCCAGGGTGCCGGACTGGGTCCGGTACGCCGGCACCTTGTCGCGGCAGGCCCCGAGCAGGCGCCAGACCGGCAGGCCGTGCCGCTTGCCGGCGATGTCCCAGAGGGCGGTGTCGATGGCGCCGCGCAGCTTCTTCGGCGGCCAGGTGAGGCGCTCGAACATCAGCAGGTCGTGCCAGAGCCGCTCGCGCCCGAGGGCGTCGCGGCCGACCAGGTGCTCGCGGAAGCGGGTGGTGATCACGCGCGCGGTCTCCGCGTCGATCTCGTTGCACCAGCCCTCGATGCCGTCCTCGGTGAGGATCCGGAGCAGGCCGTCGCGGGTGCCGGAATGCGGATCGTCGAGCATGTGGACCTTGAGGGCGGTGATCGGAAGCGGATCGTAGCCCTCGCGCTCTACCGGCTTCCAGGGGCCGGCGCTGCGGTTGTCGGTTACCATTGAAAAACCTCCCTCGGGGAGCTTGGCGGGATCGTGGCAGAAGGGATATACTCAGGAAAACGCCAATCGGCCGCGCCCGGGAGGGGCGTCCGGCCGCGGACTTCGGAACAAGTGAGACGACCATGACCACGACGCTGCCGGCGACATTCGAGACCAACGAAGCCTACGCCGCCGAGCGGGACCTGCGCGTCCAGCTCGCCGCGGCCTACCGGATTTTCGACCACCTCGGCTGGTGCGAGCTGATCTACGGCCACATCTCGATGAGGGTGCCGGGACCGGAGCACCACTTCCTCATCAACCCGTACGGCCTGCGCTACGACGAGATCACCGCCTCCGGCCTGGTGAAGATCGATCTCGACGGCAACCTCGTCGAGCCTTCCGAGTACTCCTTCAATCCGGCCGGCTTCGTCATCCACAGCGCCATCCACGAGCACCGGGAAGACGCGCATTGCGTCATGCACACCCACACGCGCGCCGGCATGGCGGTCGCCGCGCTGGAGTGCGGGCTGCTTCCGGTCAGCATGAACGGGATGAGCTTTCACGGGAACCTCGCCTACCACGACTTCGAGGGCTCCATGCTCCTGCTCGAGGAGCGGGAGAAGCTGGCCGGCGACCTCGGCAGCGCCGACGCCCTCATCCTGCGCAACCACGGCCTGCTGTCGGTCGGCCGCACGATCGCCGAGGCCTTCCTCTACCTGTACCGCCTCGAAAGCGCCTGCCGGGTTCAGCTCGACGCCATGGCCTGCGGCCGGCTGCAGTACCCTCCGCAGGAAGCAGTCGAGCGCTCGGCGCGCCAGATGCGGGAGTTCGCGCGCTGCGCCGCCGACACCGGCCAGCTGGAGTTCGACGCGCTGGTGCGCCTGGTCGAAGACAAGGACCCCTCGTTCCGCGGCTAGGTGCCCTGCCCGGGTACGCAAGCGTACGAACGCGGGCACCGAAGCCCCGGGCCCGCGAGGCGCAGCGTCGTACGGAGTGAGTACTGGGAGCGAAGGCGACGCACCGAGACGGGCGGAAGTCACCCGAAAACTGCGCGCGAAGGCAATCAGGTTCTAGCGTTTGCGCGCCAGCGTCAGGCCGTCCCCGATCGACAGCAGCGACAGGTCGACGCGCTCGTCGCGGTGGAGGGCGGCGTTGAGCTCGCGGATGGCCACCGTATCCTCGTCCACTTCCTCCGGGCGCGCCGGGCGGCCGTTCCAGAGCACGTTGTCGATCAGGATCAGTCCCCCCGGGCGCAGCAACTCGAGGCAGCTCTCGTAGTACGAACCGTAGTTGACCTTGTCGGCATCGATGAAGGCGAGGTCGTAGCTGCCGGCGGCGCCGTCGCCGAGCAGGGCGGACAGGGTATCGGCCGCCGGCCCCAGTCGCAGGTCGATCTTGCCGGCCACCCCCGCTTCCTGCCAGTAGCGGCGCGCCGTCGACGTGTATTCCTCGCTTACATCGCAGGCGGTCAGCCTGCCGGTTTCGGGCAGGGCCTGTGCCATGACGAGGGCGCTGTACCCGGTGAAGGACCCGATCTCCAGGATCCGGGTAGCCCCCGTCAGCTTGACCAGCAGGGCCATGAACTGCCCCTGGTCGGGTGAGATCTGCATCATGCCGCCCGGCCTCGCCGCGGTCTCCTCGCGCAGCCGGGCAAGCAGCGGGGTGTCGCGCAGCGAGTTGGCGAGGATGTAGTCGTAGAGCGCTGCGTCTATGTAGTTGTTGCGGCTGCTCATAACCGGTGCTCCGTGCGGCCAAGTCGAAGGTGTATGGTTGCGGCCTGCGCTGAAGGGGGCCGGGTGACAGCGAAGCTCGAAATCGCCCCGGGGATGGCGCCCGCGGGCGGGCTCACTCCTCGGCGGTGATCTGGTCGTAGAACTTGATGATGTCCCCCCTGTCCTCCGACTGGTTGAAGGCCATGCCGGAACGCGGGTGCTCGTTGAGCATTCCGGTCAGCATGTAGGGGTAGTCGTATCCCCACAGCAGCTTGGAGCGCAACGGCTCGATGTGTTCCTGGATGCACTTGAGGATGGGGCGGAGGCGGTACTTCGGGTTGTGGAGAAAGCCGATCAGCAGCTCCATCTGGCAGTTGCCGGCGCCGCGCCCGAGCCCGGCGACGCTGGCGTCGAGCATGTTGGCCCCCTTGACGATCGCCTGCACGGTGTTGGCGAAGGCGAGCTGCTGGTTGTTGTGGCAGTGGATGCCGATCTCCTTGCTCGAGCCCCTGGTTAAGCCGAGGAACTTGTCCATCAGGAATTCGATCTGCTCCCCGTACATCGAGCCGAAGCTGTCGACGACGTAGATGCTGCCGACCGGGGATTCCATCAGCAGGGCAAGGGCCTCGTCCATCTCGTTTTCCTGGACCGTCGACGCCGCCATCAGGTTGAGGGTGGTCTCGTACCCCTTGTCGCAGGCGTCCCGGATCATGTCCAGCGCCAGCGGAATCTGGTGGATGTAGGTGGCGATGCGGATCATGTCGAGGACGCTCTGGTCGCTCGGCAGGATATCCTCCTTGTAGTCGCTCTTCTCCGCGTCGGCCATGGCGCACAGCTTGAGGCCGGTGTCGTTGTCGCCGACGATGCGGCGGATGTCCTCTTCGCGGCTGTGGCGCCAGGGTCCGAACTCGCCGGGCGGGAACTGTTCGCGGGAGTTGATGTAGCCGATCTCCATGTAGTCGACCCCGGCCTCGACGCAGGCGGTGTACACGCCGCGGACGACCTCGTCCTCGAACTGGCTGTCGTTCATCAGGCCCCCGTCCCGGATCGTGCAGTCCAGAACGCGGATCTCTTCCCGGTACGAAATCCACTCGGCTACAGGCTGGTGCTGTTCGTTTTCGCTCATCTCTCTTCCCTGAGGTCGGTTGGAATGTGACAGGTGCGTACCGAAAAGCCGCACCGCCGGAAAAAACGCGAGACAGGAAACATAAAGCAGTTTGCAGCAGGTGATCTATTCGAGAGGAGGCTCAGGACAACAAACCGATGCAGCACTTCTTGAACTTCATCCCGCTCCCGCATGGGCAGGGATCGTTGCGGCCGACGCTTTCATACGGTTTGCGGTACGTCTCCCCGCGAACGGAGCCGTCATCGCGAAAGCTCTCGGCGTAGCGCCGCTCGACCTGGGACAGATAGCTCAGCCAGCGTCCTTCCTGCGGCGAATTCCCGGTGGAGGTGACGTATTCGAGAAAGGCGCCGAGCAGTTCCGGGAAGGCCTTGCGGCTCGCAAGAGGCAGGTCGAGCCTGGCTACCCTCTTCAGGCCGGCCTCGAATCCCTCGACGGAAGGGTCATCGCCGGCTTCGTCGCACCAGACGGACAGCAACAGCTCGGCTGCGCGTTTCGATTCGGATTCGAACAGCGCGAACTGTTCCGAGGAGCAATACTGGGAAACCCAGTCGGCAAGCGCGCTCATTCGCTGCTCCGGAGTGACTTCACTCCGCCTCCCAGTCGAGCAGGACCCCCATCGCTTCCCCCGGTCTGTTGTAGAGCAGGTCGAAGGCGTCGGCCGCATTCCGGTACGGGAAGCGGTGGCTGGTCATGCGGTCCGCCCCAATGGCGCCGGATGCCAGCAGCTCCATCGCCCTGCGGGCGCAGCCGGGGTCCACGATCTGGCGGTAGTAGCCGCCGAGGAGGCGCCGCCTCTGGATCTTCCCGGAGGAGAGCGGCAGGGGCTGGTCCTCGTACAGGCCGATGAGGTGCAGCAGGCCGCCGACGGCGAGCATGTCGAGGCCCTGGTCGAAGGCCTTCGGTCCCGCGGGGCCGCCGACGGCGTAGACGACGATGTCGGCCCCGGCGCCGTTGGTGAGCCGCTGCACCGCTCGCACCGGGTCTTCGGCCGCCGCGTCGATCACGTGGTCGGCTCCGAGCCCCGCGGCGAGGGCACACCGTTCGGGAAGCGCGTCGACGGCGATGAAGCGCCCCTTTCCGTTGGCCTTGCCCACCTGCAGCATCAGGCTGCCGACCAGGCCCTGTCCGAGAATGACTACCGTGTCGAACGGCTGAATCCGTTCGATCTCCGTCCAGGCCACGGCCCCCCCGGAAAGAGGGAAGTAGGTCGCAGCTTCGAATCCGAGATCGTCCGGCATCGGCACGACCCTGGCCTGCTCACCGGGTCCCCTCGGGCCCGCGGGCCTGACCACGTACTGGGCGTGGGGTGCGACGGCGACGACGCGGTCCCCCTCGCGCAGGTGCTGGACATCCGGCCCGACCTCGTCGACGACCCCGGCGAGGGAGTACCCCATGCGCTCGGGATCTATGGCGTGCTCCCGGGTGTAGCGGGCCCCGATTTCCGAGCCGCGGCTGATGAGGCTGCGGATCGCCCGGACGCGTACTTCGTCCGCTCGCGGCTGCGGGATCGGAGCCTCTTCGATGACGACGTTGAACCGGCCTGCTGGTTTGGCGACTCGTTTCATGAATCTCCAGGGTGGTTCCGGGTTTCGAAAACTACCGGCGATTTTGGATGACCTGGGGCGGGTGACGCCGCAGATGAAGGCATCTTCCGCCTGAGTTTCCGCCATCGCAGCCGGAGCCGGGAGCGGATGGGTTTCCTTACTTTCCGCGGCCGCGGGGGGGAGCGATGGGGGGATTGGGTAGAGTTGAACGTCATGGCCGACGATTTCGGAAAGTCGTCTTCAGGGCGGCGTCGATCTCGTCCTGGTAGGTGCTGAGCTCACCGCTCTCCACCTCGCTCATCTTCACCGGACGGCCCGCCACCGAAGACTCGAAGATCGCGTAGACCGCGGCGACGTCCTTCATCCCCTCGACGCCGTCGACCTCGAGCTGGCGCCCGTTCAGGATCGCTTCGCCGAGTTCCAAATACTCCAGGGCCAGCAGCCTGAAGTCGATGTTTTCCCCGGTCACCTTGTCGGGGAAGAAGTGGGCGGCCAGGGGCTCGAGCTCCAGCCCCTCGGCAGAGGCCATGAGCTCTTCGTATGGGACTTCCTCCTCACCGGTCCTGACCAGGCAGGTACTTCCCCCCCGGGTTCCGAAGCCGCGCAGGGCGCCCTCATCGCCGAAGATCATCTCGCCGCCGCAGTCCCCGTGCCCGCCGATGCCGACCATCCAGCTTACGAAGGCCCCGCTTTCGAGGCGCATGCTGGCGATGGACACGTCCTCGGCAGTGGCCGGGTACTGGGCCGCCATCGCCTCGAGGCGCTTGCGGTAGAACTCGTTCTGGATTCCGGTCCCCTCCGGCTTCTTTCTCACCGGCTCGACGAGGCGCACGTCTCCGTACACCTCCTCGATGTCGCCGAGCTGGTAGCGGATCAGGTCGGTGAAGTGAACGCCGACGTCGAGGACCATGCCGCCCCGGTCCTTCAGGTGGCGCCACGGAGTGATGAAAACCCTGTCGCCGCCGCTCAGGTGGTGGAAGGTGGCCATGTACGGGGTGCCGATCCTGCCCTCCCGCAGCAGGTGGTTGACCAGCCTCGCCGAAGGGTCGCGGCGGAAGTTCTCGGCGACCGACAGCAGGCGGCCGTTGCGTTCGGCGGCCTCCATCATCGCCAGGCACCCTTTGACGGTGATCGCCATCGGTTTTTCCACCATGACGTGGAGGCCGAGGTCGAGGGACTGGCACACCACCTCTTCGTGAAAGCAGGGATCGACGACGACGTCGACGGCCCGAAGGCCGGGAACGGCCGCCTTCATTTCTTCGACGGAGGTGAAGACGGGGGGCCTGAACCCCATCATCTGTTCGACCTGCGCCGCGGCCACTACGGCGTTGTCCCGGTTGATGTCGCACAACCCCACCAGCTCGATGTTGGCGAATGGGGTGCTCAACAACTCGTTCAACCCGCTCAGGTGGCGGCCGCCCATGCCGCCGCAACCGATCACCGCCAGTTCAACCTTTTCCAAACGGAATACCTCCTGTTCGCTATGGGTCGGTACGGCTCGTTGATCCCGGCCGTGCCAGACGCGCACCCCGAGGCAGACACCGAGACTGCCGTCGGAGCGGAGCGCGGATATCCTCCGGCCGTTTCGTGTCGCCGACCGGGGCGAATCGGCGGTACTCCATCTTGCACTGCCTTTTTGGGAGTACGCAGTCGAATCGGCGCCAAATGTAGGAACTGAAGCCGGTCAATGCCGCGAAAGCCGGTCTCGGGCCTGGAGCACCGTTTCGAAGCCTCGGCCGGCGGTGCTCCCGTGATCGAGAAAGGTGCGGTCAGCCCGGGCTGCGGCCGCCGCAACCCGAAACCGCAGCTCTCCAACCGGTAGTAGAGAGGCCGGGCATGTGGGACCAGGCGGCCCCGGCCTCACAGCTCCGGGGGCACCTCCCAGGCTCCGTCGAAGCCGCCGGCACCCTCGATGCGGAAGCGGTTCTCCGCGAGGTCGAATTCCGCGGCGACTCCGTTGGCGAACTCGGTGCGCTGCCTGGAACCTTCCCCGTCGAGGAATCGGTGGGACACCATCTCGGAAAAGGCGACGGCGCGATGAAAGGCGCTCCAGCGGACGAGCCACCGCTGCTTGGCGCGCTGCTGCTCGCTCCCCCAGTTGGCCATCGGCACGACGGGGTAGGGGAGCCAGTTGTACGACGGGGCGGAGGCGTACATCAGCTCGTAGAGACGCGGGGTGCGGTCTTTCCACCAGTCGTACCCCTTGGCGTAGGCGGTGTACCCGCCCCCGGAGAAGCCGGCCATGAAGCAGTCGTGGAAGACGAGCTGGAAAAGGGGCACCGGCCGGCCGGCCGGGGCGGAGCAGCCCTGGCTGGGCTCGTTCGCCAGCCGGTCGCCGGCCCAGTCGGTGAAGAAGAAGAAATCGCACTCCCCGATGGCCCAGAAACGGGCGACCTCGGCCCCGGGCATGAGGCCGCGGCGCCGGGTCTCGGCGAAACAGGCGGTTTCCGCCTCGATGTTGCCGCGCCGCGTCATCCGGTGCGGCGGCGAGAAATCCTCGGGCAGGCCGGCGTGAGCGGCGAAGCCGTCGAAGTACATCGCATCCAGGTCGAGACCGTGGTGCTCCAGCGAGTCGAAGATCATCCCCATGCGCTCGACGGCGTCCCGGCAGCCGAGTAGCCGGCCGCGTCTGCCCTCGCCGTCGAGGGGGTACCGGTCAGGGTCGTACGCGGCCCCTTCCGGCACCTGCATTCCCGGGTTCACGAACCCCTGAACCAGGCAGCCGAGGTCGTGAAGCCGGCGCTCGAGCCGCACCAGGGTGTTCCAGCCGCCGGGAACCGGGTCCGGGTGCAGGTAGGCCTGCCAGCCGGCGCTGCAGGAGGTCGGCCTCCCCTCTTCGGGGGAGTACCCGGCCGGCGACCACTTGGGGAAGAAGAAGTTGATCCCGATTCCGTCGTCGCGAAGGCGGCGCACGTCCTCGAGAACGGCCACTCCGTCGTCGGGGTTCCAGGCCGGCCAGCGGTAGAGGACGTTGCCGGCGTAGTCGCGGATCGCCGGAGTCTGCTCCGCCTTTTCCCGCAGGGGGCGCGCCAGACCGCTCGCCGAGGCGTGGCCGCGGTACCATTTCGCCATGCCGGTGAAATCGGTCTTTCCGGCGAACCGCAGGAGCAGCCGCCGCGGGTAGGCGAGCCGGCCGAGGCTGGCCTCCCAGTTGAAGCTGATCGCCGAGAATTCACCCGGGATGTGTTCGGCGGCGGCGTCGCAGTCCCACCAGGTATCGACGAGGGCGCAGAGCGACCGGTCGCCGGCGGCGAGCCCGAACAGCGGCAGGGTCCAGCGGGCTCCCACGAAGCCGCCGGGGGGAGCCGTGCCCGGCAGTTCGTCCCTGCAGTCGGCCGGTATCAGGTACCCGGAGCCGTGGGGGAGGAGCATCCACCCGCCGTGTCCCACCGGCTTCTCGATCCGGTACAGGTCGCGAACGGCGCTGATGGTGTCGTCCCCGCCTAGCTGCTCCACCTGTACCAGGAGCTCTCCGGCATCCCCGTCGATGCCGAGGAAGAGGCCGACGACGACGTCGGCTCCATCGTATCCCTCCAGGCGCAGCCGCTGCCCTCGGAAGCGCCCTTCCTCCCAGGATTCGGAAGCGACGTTCGAGGCCGCGGCGAGGGGGGACTCGACGCGGCCGCGGCGGCCCGCGGCTATCAGGCTGGGGGGACGCAAGCGCGAGCTTTCCCACAGGGGTAGCCCGTCGGCCCGATGGACCGCCATCCGCAACTCGTCGTCGAGGCCGACGCGAATGCGGCCTCCTGTCAGGGTGACCTCAGGTATCATGAGCCAAAAATCTCACCTGTTGCCGGTATCCGTCCAGGTCCATCTCCGGGGCAGCCCCCGCAGTAAGGCGGACTCGGCCGGTAGTTACATCAGTGAGAGCAGCAGCCTTGCCGACGGTTTCCGGGTTCTGCCGTACCCTCCCGCCTGCCTGGTCCTCACGCGCACCCCCCCGGCCCACCCTGTGAAATCGACAGGATCGGACACCGGTCCGAGGCCGACCTCCATCCTGCCGAAGTCCCGCAGGGAGAATCCCGGTCGGTTGCCGTATCATGGTCCCAGGGCGGCGATCGGTATTACGGCCACTCCGTCGTCGCGAAGGTACCCGTACCCGGAACTCACGATCACCCCGAGGGTTTGCGGCACTCCGGTCTTCTCCGCGTCCACGCGGTCGCGGAATTTCAGCAGGGCTGCTGCCGCAGCGTCGATCTGCCCGCCCCCCAGTTTTACCTCGAAGGCGCACCAGTCGCCCCCGGGGGTTTCCACTATTGCATCCACTTCGAGACCGGTGTTGTCCCGGTAGTGATACACCGAGGCGCCGCAGGCCCGGGCGTACACGGAGAGCTCGCGGTGGGCCAGCGACTCGAACAGCAGACCGAGCAGCTCGAGATCCGCCAGCAGCCGCTCGGGAGTCGCGCCGAGAGCGGCCGCGGCCAGGGACGGGTCGACGAAATGCCGCTTCGGCGCCCGGCGCAGCAGCGACCGCGAGCGCAGGTGGGGCGACCAGGAAGACTGCTCTTCGTAGACCATCAGGCGGCGCAAGGCGTCGAGGTAGCCGCTCACCGTGTCGACGTCGAGGGGGCCGCGGTCGCCACCGGCATCGGCGGCGATGGTGCGGACGCTGGCCGGGGTCGCCAGGTTCCGCGCCAGCGAGCGCAGCACCCTGCCGACGTTCTCCGGGTCGCGCCGGACTCCATCGGGGCGGGAGATGTCGGCGCGGCGGATCTCCTCGAGGTAGTCGATGCGGGCGCCCTGGCATGCCGCATCGGAACGCTCCAGGTCGCCTGGCCAACCCCCTCGGCACAGCTGCACCGCGGCCTCCTGCAAGGACAGGCCGGGGTTCTGGCAGCTCTCGAATCCACCCTGCAACAGGTTCTGCAGGGAGACCTCGCCCGTGGAATTACCGATTTCCAGCAGGGTCATGGTGTGCAACCGGAGCCGGGAGATGCGCCCTGCCCCGGTATGGCGGGTGATGTCGTCCGCCGGGGCTGCCGAACCGGTCAGGATGAACTGCCCGCGTTTCGTGCCTCTGTCGACCGCCCGCCGGACGTGGTTCCACAGCCCCGGCTCGATCTGCCATTCGTCGATCAGCCGCGGGCTGTCCCCGGCCAATACCAGGGACGGATCGACGGCGGCGGCGCGCCGCGCGTTCTCGTCGACGTCGAGCAACACCTCGCTGGCCGCTACCTCTCGGGCCATGGCGGTCTTGCCGCAGGCCCTGGGACCCTCGATCAGCACGGCGCCGGCGGACTCCAGTCGGCGGGCAAGCTCCCGGTCCCCGATTCGCGGGATATATGCGCTCTGCATGATGGCCTTCCCTTCATCCGAGCAGGTCGACCGGTCAAATGAAACAGGTTTAACCGGTCAAATGAAACGAAAACAACCGGTCAAATAAAACGGAAACAACCGGACAAATGAAATCACCCGGGCTATGGAGGGGTAATCCATGGACCCCCATGCAGCCATTTCTCCCGCAAAAACGAACTTCCCGGCGTCGGAGAGCACCATTGCATACAAACGGAACCGCTACACGCGGTTGGCAATAATGGTCGAATCCGGGATCGTGGCGATTGTCGATCTCGCTTCACCTGTCCGAATTCTTCGAAATCCCGGGTCGATGGCCGCAACCGATCTTCCTACATTCCCTGAAAGCCACGCCAAGGAGCAGGACAGACTCACCGGAGACAGCATGAACCCGCTCGCCGACCAGCTGTTCGAGGAAATCAGCCGCATCCCGTGCATAAACTCGCACTCCCACCTGATGCCGGAAGCCGAGCGCCTGAAAGCGAATCCCGACATCCTCGAATTCTTCAGCCACGCCTACCCCGGCGCCGACCTGCGCTCGGCAGGAATGCCCGAAGAGGCGATGGATGCCGCCCTGAAGCCGGGCCGGCCGATGGGGGAGCGCTGGCAGATCTTCGAGCCCTGGTGGAAATCGATCCGGCTCACCGGGTACTCGCAGGCGATTTCCGAGGGGATCCGCGACCTGCTCGGTTTCGACGAGCTCGGCCCCGGTACGGTCGAGGGGATCTCAAGGGAGCTGGAGCGCCGCAACAGGCCGGGGCTGTACCGGGAGGTGCTGAAAACGCGGGCGAACATCGAGCTCTCCGTCGTCAACATGAACGACCTCGTCGAGGTCGACCGCGAGTTCTTTCTCGGGCTGCCGCGCCTCAACCGCTTCAGCATGCTGAACTCGGCCGCCGACGTCGAGGCGATCGAGCGGGACTACGAGGCCGACATCGGCAGTCTCGACGACCACGTCTCCGTCATCCGCCAGGTGTGCGGCGACTGGAAGGCCGCGGTGGTGGCGGGCATCAAGCTGTCGCAGTCGTATCACCGGGCAATGGATTTCACCGAGCGCAGTCGGGAGGACGCAGCCGCGGTGTACGACCGGCTCCTGCGCGGGGAGTACAACGGACTCAATACCCCCGAAGGTATCGTGCTGGAGGATTACCTCGTCTTCGAGTGCTGCCGCGCCGCGGCCGAGTCCGGCCTGACGATCCAGTTTCACATGGGGATGCGGGCCGGCAACTTCGGCGGCATGGAGGGCTGCAGCCCGGCGGGCCTCACCGAGCTGATGCGCAGCTTTCCCGAGGCCCGCTTCGACCTCTCGCACGCCGGCTACCCCTACCTGCGGGAAGGGGCGGTGCTCGGCAAGACCTTCCCCAACTGCTTTCTCAACATGTCCTGGATTCACATCATCTCGCCCCAGGGTTCCCGGCACGACCTCAAGGAGTGGCTGCGCATGGTGCCGAGCAACAAGATCATCGCCTTCGGAGACGACGTCATGCACGCCGAGGTGGTGTACGGCCATCTCAAGATGGCGCGCCGGAACTTCGCCGTCGCCCTGTCCGAGATGATCGAGGAGGGCCTGCTGAGCGAGTCGCACGCGCTCGAGGTTGCCCAGGCCGCCTTCCACGACACGCCTGCCCTCGTGTACGACGTCAAGTGAGGTTGGGGCAATGCCGCGCCGTCTGACGCAGCAGCAGGTCGATTCCTTCCGGCGCGACGGCTTCCTCGTCGTCGAGGACGTGTTGTCGGCCGCGGAAACCGCCCTGCTGGCGGAACGGACCGACCTGATCGCCTCGGGGAATGCCGCGCACATTCCCGATTCCAGCATCCAGCTCGAGCCGGTTTTCCGCGAGGGGAAGAGGGAGGTCTGCGACCAGGTGCTGGCGGTGCGCAAGCTCTACAACATCGCCGTGTACGACGACTTCCTGTGGGCTCACGCGACCAACGACAGGATCGTCGACATCGCCGCCGACCTGCTGGGAACCGGCGACATCAAGATGTACGCCGACCAGCTGTTCATGAAGGGGCCGGAGACCGGCAGCGCGCAGCCCTGGCACCAGGACTCCGCCTCCTGGCGCGACCTCTTCCCGATGGACCTGGTAACCGCCTGGACCGCCATCGACGCGGCGACCCGGGAGAACGGCTGCCTCGAGTTCGCCGCCGGCACCCATCGCTGGGGCATGATGAAGCGGGAGCAGCTGGCCCCGCACATCCCCCTTCTCGGGCGCGATCCCTGGCCGATCGTTCCGGCTCCCCTCGAGCCGGGCAGCATCAGCTTTCACCACAGCCTCACCCTGCACCGCAGCGGCGCCAACAGTTCGGCGGCGCGCCGGCGCGGCTACGCCGTGCACTACATGCGGGCGACCACGGTAAGGGACGAGTCGGTCACCGACGCCCCCAGGGTGCCCCCCTATCGCCAGGTGCGGGGCCGCTCGTTTCCCGGCTGCGTGTAGGTGTCCCGTTCATATCCTGGCCATTCTTCCGCCCATCGAGTCGCACCGGTAGACTATCGCAGACGTGCTCCATCGAAGGGAGATCAGAAATGACGATGCCAGCAGTGTCCCGTTGTTGTCTGAAGATTTTTCCGTAAGGCATTAACATCGTTGATGTTACAGCATTTGGATCAAGCAGCACCTGCGCATCAAGGCATTCTTCGGTACCTCCGAGAACGCGGTAAAGACTCAGATCTGGATCGCCATCAGCAGGTACGTGTTCGTGGCCATCGTGAAGAAGCAGCTGCAAGTCGACCGCAGTCTCTCCGAAATCCTGCAAATTCTCACAGCGCCGCTGGAAACCACCGTACCCCGTCGACTTCCCCCATCCCGGGTTGCTGGAGGCGGCGATCCAGCGGCAGCAACCCTTCCCGGCGCCGTTTCATGCCATTGATTCCCCTGGTCCTGTTGCCGACCGTCTTGCTGGGCTGCGGCAGTCCGGATCCGAGCGAAACGATCGACCGCCTTTCCCATCCCGACCGCCGCGTTCGCCAAGGCGCCAGTTACGACCTGTTATCGGCCGGCAGCGCCGCGGTCGAGCCTCTTGTCCTCCGCGCCGCCTCCGGCTCCGACAGCCTGCGCTACATCGCCGCGCAGATCCTCGGCCGCATCGGGGACAGGCGGGCGATCCCGTTCCTGCAGCAACTCACCCACTCCCCGAACGACTACGTGCGCCGCGAGGCCATCCTCGCCCTGGGCAGGATGGGTGATCCGGCTCCCATCACCGGTCTGGTTGCGGTCCTGGCTGGCGACTCGTCGGCCGCGGCTCGCGCCGCCGCCGCGGAAGCCATGGGAAATCTGCTCGACACGGTGGCCGTAGCCCCGCTGGTCACCGCCCTCGACGATCCCGCTCCTGTCGTGCGGCAGAATGTGGTGGCGGCGCTGAATCGACTCTGGACTGCCGATGCCAGTGCCGCCGTTGCTCGATCGCTGGAGGATCCGGATGAAACCGTGCGCTTCATCGCGGCGCAGGCACTTGGGGCCCACCGGACGTTGCAGGCTCGGGACCTGCTGCGCTCGGCGCTCCGCGACACCAGCGTCTGGGTGCGCGCCGAGGCGGCGCGAGCCCTGGGGATGATCGGCGACGCCTCAGCGGTAAAGGACCTGGTGGAACTGCTCGAGCGGAACGACGGACCCGACCATCAGGCAGCGCGTCAGGCATTGCATGAATTGACCGGAACGGACTACGCAGTTGTGGAATGAGGCGGTCCTGGACGCTGCCGGCGCTCGTCATCACTATCCTCGGCCTGGCGGCCATGAGCATGTGGCCGGCCAGCCGGTCCGTCCGTTCTGGCGGGGCGCGCTCACCGAACCGGAGCATTCAGGCGCTTGCGGCTTTCCACCAGGCGCGCTGTAGGTGGATGAGCGTCGATGTCCTCCCTGGTCTGCAGCAGGCGAATCGTTGCGTCCAATCTCCCCTGGTAGTGGAAGATCAGGGCGAGATTGTAAACCACCTGCACGGTGGTGGGATCCAGGTCGAACGCCTGCCGCACCAGCTTCTCGGCCCTGTCCAGATCCCCGGTCTGCATCCTGGCCTGTCCGAGGGTGTTGGCCGAATCGCCTCCCCCCTCGGCGAAAGACTGCGATCGCGAATCCGGGCGGGTCGACAGCCCCACGGACCGTTGCCTTTTTGGGAGGAACAGAAAGCGAGGGCAAACCCGCTCGTTCCCGGTTGCCGCCTGCTCGAGTCCCGGCGGATTTCGACCCCCTCCAGGGTTACCCGATCGCGATGGAAATCTCCTCCTCGGTAAGGCTCTTGTCGCTCTTTTTGAACTAAATTCAGGGGGACAGGACACCAAGGGAGCCCGAATGAAACAGGCGAACCGCGACACGGAACGGCTCGGCGGCGTCGACGTCCCCTCGGCCGAAAGGCTGCGGGAGATGCACGGGAGTCCGTACATCCTCCACGCCCGCGGCGGCGAGCTCAAGGAGGTGCCGGCCGAGAAAGTCCTGCTTCCCCGCGAAACCAACACAAGCCCGCAGTCCGTCGACCTCAAGCGGGCCCCGGACGGCACTCTCTACAGCCGTCGGCGGCACACTATCTGCAAGAGCACGGACAGCGGCAGGTCCTGGAGTGCCCACGGGAAAGCGGAGGGGCTCGGGCTGTTCGAACTGCTTCCCGGCGGCGCCCTCGTCGGGCTGTCGACGGAGGGGGGAGACCCGGCTCGCGTGATCGTCTGCCGGTCGGAGGACGAGGGCCGGACCATCGAAACGATGTCGGCCATCGACAACCCGCCCGGATGCTCCGGTGGCGCCTGCTGGATCCACAGACTCCCAGACGGAACGCTGCTGGCCGGAGTCGGCCGCTCCGATCACGTCTTCGAGGAGCAGGGAGACGGCAGGTTGGTGCTCATCTCCGGGAGCGGCGCCCAGTTCGCGTATCGCTCCGGCGACGAAGGCCTGACCTGGTCGCATCCGGCGCGCGTGCACGACTGGTTCAGCGAAGGTGGGGTGACGCTCACGCCGTCGGGCAGGCTCCTGGCCGCGATCCGCTATCAGCGGCCCACCCTGCCCGGCGATCCGGCCGACCTCGAACAGCGGAACCGCGGCATGGCCGGGTGGCCGTACAAACACGTCTGCCTCGTCGATTCCGACGATGGCGGCCGTTCCTGGACGAACCCGCGGCTGCTGGTGACCCGTTTCGGACAGACGCGGGGCCACCCGGTGGCGCTCGGGGACAATTCGGTCCTCGTCGTTCACGACACCCGCTACGGCCCGGGGCCGCCGGGCAGCAGGGGGATGGTCAGCCGCGACGGGGGCAGGACCTGGGAGGACGAGGTCTACTACCTCGACGCCACCAACTTCACCGGCAGCTACGCGGCGAGCGCCGCTCCGGAGGACGGCACCATCGTCACGGTGGCCGGCTCCAGCGAAGGCCGGACCTGGGATGACGTCAGGGACGCCACCGACTTCTACGCCATTCGCTGGACACTGCAATGAGCCGGGACTGGGACTGGTTGATTCGGGGCGGGCGGGTGATCGACCCGGCCAACGGGTTGGACGGCCCCTTCGATGTGGCGGTCTCAAATGGAAGGATCGCCGCGGTCGATGCGAACCTGGACAGCGGCTCCGCCCGCAACACCTACGATGCCGGCGGCAAGCTCGTGACTCCGGGGCTCGTCGATCTGCACGCCCACACCTACGACCTGGTGACCCCGCTCGGTATCGACGCCGATCACTACTGTCTCGGACGCGGGGTCACCACGGCCATCGACACCGGCAGCGCCGGCTGCGACACCTTCCCCGGCTTCCGGGCCTTCTCGGTGGAGCGCTTCCGCACCCGGGTTCTGGCGTTTCTCAACATATCGCGGGCCGGCCTCGCCGTCGGCGGGGCTACGGACAGGGACGCGGCCGGGGAGCTTGAATCGCCGAAGTTCATCCATGCCGGAGATTGCGCCGCCTGCATCGAGGCGAATCGCGATCTCCTCGTCGGCGTCAAGGTGCGCCTGTCCGCCTCGATCGCCGACAACGGCCGCAACGAAGCGCTGGCGTACCGGCAAGCGCGAGAGGCGGCCGCTGCTGCCGGCACGCCGCTCATGGTCCATCACAGCTTCTCCACCGTGCCGGTGGAAGAGGCCCCCGGACATATGCGGCGCGGGGACGTGTACACCCATTGCTACCACGGGTATGAGAGCACCATCATCGACCCGGACACACACGCGATTCACCCCTCCGTCACGGAGGCTCGCGAACGCGGAGTCCTGTTCGATATCGGGCATGGAATGGGTGCGTTCAACTGGACGGTGGCCGAGATTTGTGCGGCCCGGAATTTCTGGCCCGACGCGGTCAGCACCGACATGCACAGCCTCACCTGCGAGGGGCCCGGGTACGACCTGCCCACGGTCATGTCCAAGCTCCTTCATGTGGGAATGCCGCTGATCGAGGTGGTCCGCGCCTCCACGGTGAATGCCGCGGCCGCGATAGGCTGGCAGGATCGCATCGGAACCCTGGGAGTCGGCCGGGAAGCGGACGTTGCGGTGCTCTCCCTGAACGAGGTGGATGCCGAGCTGGAGGACTGCCAGGGGCAGACGCGGCGGGTTTCCCGGCGCCTCGCGGCCGATGCGGTCTGGAGAGCGGGGGAGCCGGCGGCGATAACCGAGCCGAAGCAGTGGCCGAATCCCGGGAACGCGGAGAAGGCGAAGGCGGGGTGGCCGCAACTCCTGATCCGGGACGACAGCCCACCGTAGCCGCAACGCAGGGAGCCGAAATGTTCGATTTCAGCGGAAAGAATGCCGTGACAACCGGGGCCGGCGGAGCGATCGGCGGCGAGATCGCCCGCGCCCTCGCAGGGGCAGGCGCCAGGGTGGCGATATGGGACATCTCGGAGGAGGCGGCCCGGAACAAGGCGGATGAGATAAACGGAGAAGGGCCCGCGGGTGAGGCGATGGCGGTCCGGTGCGACGCCATGTCGAGGGAGAGCGTCGCCGCGGCGCTGGAGGAAACCCTCGAGCGGTTCGGGACCGTCCATCAGCTCGTCAACGGCGCCGGCGGCAGCCATCCCACCACGACCACCTCCCCGGACCTGGAGTTCTTCGACATCGACCCCGAGAACGTCAGGAAGGTGATGGATCTCAACTACCTGACCGGGGTGATCCCGTCCCAGGCAGTCGGCCGGGTGTTCGCGCAGAACCAGGAGGGAGCCGTCGTCAACATCACCTCGATCGGCGGTGGGCTTCCCCTGGGCAGGGCCCTGGCCTATTCGAACGGAAAGGCCGCGGCCGACAGCTTCACGCGCTGGCTCGCCGTGCACATGGCGACGACCTACTCGCCGAAAATCCGCGTCAACGCCATCGCCCCCGGTTTCATGATCACCAACCAGAACCGCTTCCTGCTGCTCGACGAAGAGACGCAGCAGTTGACCGAGCGGGGCGAGACCGTGGTCGGGAACGTGCCGATGGGGCGCTTCGGGGATCCGCTCGAGATCGTCGGCGCCGCCCTGTGGCTGTTGTCCGACCAGGCGAGCTTCGTCACCGGGGCGGTCGTCCCGGTGGACGGCGGGTTTTCCGCAAACTGCGGGGTGTGATGATGGACGGACCGGCGAAGCCAGTAGGCGGAGGGGCGAAGTATGTCGGCGAACCGACGAAGTGTGTCGGCGTGATCATACCGGCTGGGCTGCGCCGGGACCTGTTTCGACCCGCGGACGAGGAGCGGCTGAACGGGTTGGCCGACGTCACCTGGACCGGCTCCGGCGAAAACCTGACGGTGACGGAAGCGGTCGCCCTGCTGTCGGAGTGTCACGTCGGGATCGGCTCCTGGGGGACGCCGCACCGGCGTCGAGCCGGTCTCCGATCTCGTCGAGCTTTGCTCGCGGTCCGACGCCGTGACCCTGCATACCCCGGCCCTGCCGGCGACCGCGAACCTGATGGGGGCGCCCCAGTTCCGGGCGATGAAGGACGCCGCCGTCTTCATCAACACCTCCCGGGGGATGTGCGTCGATGAGAAGGCCCTCGCCGACGAGCTGGCGAAGGGGCGGCTGTTCGCCTTCCTCGACGTTTCGAATCCGGAGCCGGCCGCCGCGGGCAGTCCGCTGCGGCGGCTTTCGAATGTGGTGTACAACTCCCACCTCGCCGGCTGCAGGGACTGGAAGATCGGCCGCCAGGTGGTCGACGATATCGAGGCATACCTGAACGGCGGCAGCCCCCTGCACCCGGTGACCGCGGACATGCTGGAGCGGATCGCCTGAGCCGGTCCGCCTTCAGGCCCTGGAGCAGACTTCGGATCATGGTCGATGGGGAACAGTTCCGCGAACAGGGGTACCTCACCGGGCTGGAGGCGTTCGGCCCCGCGGAGCGACCGCACCTGCTCGCGGTGTACCGGCGCTTGCGGGCGCTGCTGCCCCCGGAGGTGCCCGCGGAGCGCATGGACTGGTGGCACGCTCGCGACAGGGAGCTCTGGGAGATCTGCAGCGCTCCCAGGATTCTCGACTGGGTGGAGGAGATCCTGGGACCCGACTTCTACCTCTGGGGATCGCAGTTCTTCTGCAAGGATCCCGGGGACGCCCGCACCGTGCCCTGGCACCAGGACGCCTTCTACTGGCCGCTGTCGCCGCCCCGCTCGCTCACGGTCTGGCTGGCGGTTTCGGACGTCGACGAGGAGAACGCCGCCATGCAGGTGCTGCCCGGCACCCACAGGGAAAAGCTCCCGCACGCGGCAACCGGACGCACCGGGGACGTTCTCGACTCCGGCGTCGATCCCGGGGCGATCGACCCCTCAGGCGCGGTATCGCTGCTGCTGAAGGCCGGGCAGGCGAGCATCCACGACGACCGCATAGCCCATGGCTCGGGACCGAACCGGTCGGCGCGGCCCCGCCTGGGTCTGACGGTCAGGTTTTCGGCAGGCGAGGTGAAGTGCGACACCTCGGTTTGGCCATTTTTCAAGGCGTTCTGGTGCCGCGGCCGCGACCGCTGGCGACACAATCCGGAGGGGAAACCGCCGGAAACAAACATGATCGAGTTCGAGAACGTGACCCCGGGAACCGCCGAGCGCTAGCGCGATCTCGGCATACAGGAGAGAGGAGACACCGTGACCACACAGACCAACGGACATGCCGATCCCGTGCCGATGACGGAGGAGCAGAAGTTCGTCTTCGATCTCAAGGGGTGGATCGCCATCCCCGGCGTCCTCGGCGACGAGGAGATCGAATCGGTGAAAGCCCACGTGATCGCCCTCAAGGAGGATCCGGACTCGCTCGACCCGCTCGAGCGCTTCGCCGTGGGCGGCCCCTCGCAGATCCTGCTGGATCACCCGGTCGTGGTCGGGGTGCTGCGGGAGATACTGGGCAACGACCGCGGCGAGGACTGCTACGGCTTCCGCTGCGAGAACGGCTTCAACATGGTGCGCCGCAGCGACTTCAAGGAAATCGATCCGCACGGCGGCGGGGTCGGCACCGGCATGTTCGCGTACCAGTGCGTCAACCGGGGGATCTTCAGCGGCCTGACCCGCGTCGTCTGGGAGCTCAACCCGGTCGAGGAAGGGGACGGGGGCACCCTCTTCATGTCGGGGTCGCACAAGGCGAACTTCCCGATTCACGAAATCCACCGGAAGATGGACTCGCCGCTCTACGAGTCGTACGTCTGCCCTCCGGGGTCGGTGGTGATCTTCTCGGAGAGCGTCTGTCACGCCGGTCCGCCCTGGACCAACGAGGGACGGCCCCGCATCGCCGTGTTCAACTGCTACAGCCGCGCCGAGTCCCAGTACCACAAGACCAACCTGCCCCTCGAGGTGATCGAGACCATGCCCCCGAAGCGGCAGACCCTGTTCCGCGGGGTATGGGTGCACGATTTCAGCCGCGGCCAGCCGAACGACTACTTCAGCCCCGAAAACCTGGCCCTGTAGCCTTGGGCAACCCTACCTATAGGGCGTCAGAACTACAAGAATCCCCGGCGGTCCGCGTCAATAGGGACCATTCCTTACCGCAGCAGGGTCATCTTGCGCACCACGGCCTGCTTGCCGGTGCTCAATCTGTACAGGTACACCCCCGAAGCCACCAGGCGCCCTCCATCATCCCGGCCATCCCAGAGAAAATTGTGATGTCCCGCCTCCAGGTACTGCTTGTCCAACACCTTTTTCACCACCTGACCGGTCACGTTGTAAATGACCAGCGAGACCGTCCCGCTTTCCGGCACCCGGAAGCGAAGCGTGGTGCTCGGATTGAACGGATTGGGCGACACCCCAGCTGAAAGCTCCCAGGCAGACGCCTTGCCAGAAGGGAGCGAGATTCCCCTCGCCTGAAGTTTGTTCTGCACCAAGGCGGCTTGACCCCATGTCGGATAGGTCTGGGCCAGCTGCTTGAACACCTCCTTCGCCTTCGACTCTTCGTCCTGATGTTCCAGCAGAAGCGCCTTGTCAAGGAGCAGATAAGGGCGCAGGCTGGAACCTGCATGTTCCCGCTCGAAATCCGCCATCTTCGTCAGCGTCGAATCGACATTGCCCGCGTTGTGCACCAAGCCGATCGCCAGATAAGCGGAGGCGGCGCGAATCTCGGGGGACGTGTGGGTACGGGCGAATTCCATCAGCTCGGATTTCTGCAGGTCTCCTTCATCCAGCTTGCTCGCCGCGGCCACCAGTCCATACAGCGCGGCGATAGCCTCTTCTTTCAAGTCTCCATAGGTCTCAAAGATCTGTTTGAAAGCCGCCTTGGCTTCGGCCTCTTTCCCCGCGAAGAGCAATTCCATTGCCTCTTTCACCAAGTCGGAGGCGACTCTCTTGCGGTCAGGGACCAGATCCGCAACCGGTTTAGCCAAAGGCTCTGAGCGTGAAAGGGAAGTGTTGATTACGTAAGGACTACCATGCGAATAAAGGGCATCATGCTGAACGGCCGGGGCTCTGAGCAAAGATTCGGAACCATCCTGATAGCCCCAGAAGCAACCCTGTGCATCTATGTTGAGATGCACGTCTGCAGCAGCGTAGATATCCTTTGTGCTGTTGTGAGGCGAAGGGTACGAAAAATTGTTGCGGGGGACCGAAATGTTCCCGTTTTGAGTGAGATAAATCCCGTAGAGATTGTTGTAGAACCGGGACTTACCGTCGATTTCTCCATCTCTAGTGTCTACAATAGGGCCTGTATATGCCAGTACCGGGCTCCCGTTGACATTGAGGCCATATCCGGCATTGTGAAAGGAACACTGATCGACGTCGACATCGGATGAGGCGCCGGATACGTACAGGGCGGCAGCGCCATCAATCCGGCTCGCCAACTTGAAATCGCAATGCTTGAGCGATATGTTGGTGCTGTTGGTAATTTCTACCCCGTTGACGAGGAGACCCGAAAAGTTAATGCCCTCTACCGAAATATCGTGGACGCCGCTGAACCTGGCTACGGCATTCAACGTGCCAGAGGGATAGATGGTCACTGTGCCGTAATTACCGGCAAGGTTGACTCCGCTTTTCATGGAAAGCGTTTCGTAGTAGGTACCGGGATTGATCTTGATGGTGGTTCCGCTGTCGGCGGCGGCGATGGCTGCCCTGATGGTGGTGTAATCGCCGGAAACGTGGATCATTTTCCAATTAGAGGCTGTTACAGGGGTATATGACGGTGTCCGGTTCCAAGATTTATAAAACTGGTCATCGGCGCTTACTACCCCCCAGGCTTCATTATAATGAGGTCCTGGAGGCGCATCGTTGGACTCTCCTGCTTCAGAAAAAGGGACCCAGGTCCCCGGGGAATCCGTATTTAACTGTCCCCAAGGGATATTTGCCTTAATCCAACTATACTCAGGATTGACATCAAAATTATAGACCGAGGGAACCAAAGGGTCCTTGATGATATCGATCTGGAACTCAGACCAATGGATATAACGCCCAAGCGCATTGGGAGTAGCATCAATCTCGGTGTCGAAAAGAATGCGATCTTTATGAACGACCTTCTTCCAAGTTCCTGGAGATGGATATGATCCATGTCCTCCCTGCCCTTTGCCTCCCGCCCCTATTACATATTCCTCCCCATCTCCTCCGGTGAAGATAACGGGATGCGTTTCATCAGAGACATGGAAATCGCTTCCAGGGTTGCTCCGATTCAGAAACCTGTGATGGAAATAAAACTCCACGCGTGTGAGTTGAGCAAGCGCGGGATCTTGGTTGCTTACAACAACATTGATGTGCTCCCAGTCTCCTTCATGATTATTTACCCAATCATTGAATGGGTAGAAATACCAGTATTGGATGACATACTCATCATTCCTGATTGTTATAATAGGTGATAATGGCGGCGGGCGGGCTGTCGTAATTGTCTCGCCAGGACGCTTGAAAAGGTGCGCATAAACCTGATCAGGGTGCGAGTTGCTCTCGGCTTCCGTCCGATAGGATTCACGCCAGGAAGTGGGGGAATCTCCGCCGGTGTATTCGAAATGGAACCCCAAGAAATACGCTCCCTCTCCTAAATTTTCATCTGGAACAGAAGGGGTCCCCCTATAGGTCACAAAAGGTTTCAGGCTTGAAAATTTCGGTTCGATTTGATTATCACCCCATCATCGATCACCCTACCAGTTAACGGTGGATTCCATTGGCCGGGGGTAATGTCAATCAGGCGCTTATCGAACACCTTTCGGCTTTCGAGGTCATACGCTTTGACCCAAAGACCAGCCGTTGACTCTGATGAAACTGATTGGTTCAGGGGATACGTTATCCCTGGAGTCCAGGACCATGGCAGGAACGAACTTGGCTACAAGGTCCGCTTCGTACCTGTCCTGTATCCCATTACCGTCACTGTCGACCGTGTCCTCATTGGTGTCAGTGTCGGTTCCATAGCTGGCCGTTCCCAGTATGGAGGCGCAAACCACTATCCACGTCTCGCAGCCGCCGGAAACCCAGCAACAGATGCACGATGAGCACCAACACGATGACATGGGGGCCAAAGATCGCCGAGCTTTTCACGGGAAAGCATTGCTTCAGTCGAGCCTTTAGATCCAGCCGCTCGAAGAGCAGTTGAAAAACGATGGCTCCGGCAAAGGAAGTGAGCTGTTGATCTTCGAAGCGAAGACGGGGGAGCTTGTAAAAACGGGTGTAGCCGCGTTTTTACGCAGCCATGGTGTAGGGTTGCGAGGTGGTTTTTTTAAGGTACCAGTTCCAGAAGGCCTCCCATCGTTTCGATTGAACGTGGACTCGCAGGTTGAGAATCTGCTGTCCGCCCTCGCGCCTCCAGCGCATGCCGCTGCGTTTGAGTCGATGGCCGACCAGGGTCTTGGCGGCTGCCTCCACGGGACCACTGGAGAGGATCAAGCCCGAAGCGTGATAGCCAGCGTAGTCCATTTTATCCCGGTTGTTGCGGAAGTAGCCCAGTTCGGTGGTCGCCTGACGATGGCGTTGTGATCCTTTTGGGAGTGTGCGGCAATGGTAGACCAGGGAACGGATCAGGCCCTGAACGGCACCGGGCTCATGGCGCAGTTTGTGGCGCCATCGTCGATACCAGCGAAAAGCTTTTCCCGACCGCTTGCCGAAGAGGTGCTCGGCGGCCTTCGACAGATGCTGGGCGGCGTGGTAGAAGTCGAGAATGCGGGTGAAGCCGTCGAACACCCCGTGCTCCTCCACGGTACGCCAGATCTCGCGCTTGCCGTCGGCCAACACCACCCGGTGCTCATAGCTACCCTGCTGCAAGGCCCGACCTGTCTGGTTCACCAAGCCGTTGACCAAAGTTTCCATTTTCGCCTCCGGCATGCGCGCGGCATAGCGCACGTCGACGCGTTGGGGCTCTTCCCTGTCGGGATTCAGCGGCGTCAGGTAGGTGGCGACCATGCCCACCCCCGCCTCTTTCCAGGCCGTGGGGGCGCTGTCGGTTTCGCTGTCCATCGGTCGTTCGGCGGGCCGTCCGCGCTTGGGTGCCGGTTCCCGCAGGGGCACGGTAACCCCGTCCCAACTGACCACCAGGGTGTCGCCTTCGGGATCCAGTGGCGCCGCTGCTTGCAAGGCCAGCTCGAGTTGTTCGGCGTGATCCTCCGCATACTGCCCTACAGTCGTCAACAGGTATTGAATGGCGGTGCGCGAGGGCGGCTCGGGCAGCAGCTCCCCCAAGCAGTCCCGGACCTCGGCAGGGACCATGCCGGCGCCCAGAAACGCCGTCAGGCGCTCCAGTTCCGGCACCATGAATCGCTTGACCATGCCGCAGCGCTCGTCCAGAGGCACCCGACTCGGTCCGCCGCGATCGGGCTGATACAGCCGCCGCGCCACCACAACCTTGCCCCACAGGGTCATCCACTCCTTGTCGACCACCTGCTTGAATCGGTACAACTTCCCCTGGTGTACCACGGTGTCGTCGCTCATTTCACAAGCTTGAGCCAAGCGTTGGAAGCCGCTTCGACCGATGTCGTCCAAACACGAACGAAACTCCCCCAGCATCTGGCGAAATGCATCCGGTCCTGCTTGCCCGGACTGCAGGCGATGTTCCCACTGCCGGACATTTTCCTGCAGGTTGGTCAGGCGAGCGCTCAAATCGTGCGTATCTTCCATCTGGGACCCCTTTCCGGTTTTTGGGCTAAGTCGTTACCCCCAAAAGTACAACTCGTACCCGGACTTGGGGTCCTACTCTTGTTAAGAAATGCGTAAAATGGAGGCTACACCCGTAAAAACGGGCACAAATGGCTTGTTTGCTATACTTCACTTGCGGTGTCCTCCTGAAAAGGGGTCGATAATGTCATTGATCGATATCATCAATACCCCATTTCCAGAGGCACCGCAAGTGACAAATGTGGCAGTCCCAAGGAGAAAAGTGCCCCGTTTTATGCAACCAGAGGGTAAACAACCATTTATATAGGGGGCATCGCATTTTTTATGAATAATTCAGGTTAGAAACCTACTTCCATTTTTCAAATCAGCCATGACGTAGATAAACGCCGATGAAAGGCCATTCGACGAGACAACGGTTTACAGCCCAACGTAGAAGCGGCCAGAACGTTCGGGCTCACTGCTCCGCCTTGTGTACTGTACGATGCCGCTCGTATCCGCTAATTATAGATATACCTCGACTCCAAGACTTAGTACCAACCACGGAAACAGGTACCCGGGAGCCAATGCTATCTCTGGGCGAAAAAATACCGCTTCACGATAATGCATTTTCATCCCCGCTGCGATGTCAGTACCTAGGCGAAAATAGTATCCACGGGGCTTGCGTGTTCGGCTACCCAAAACGATGCTCAAACTAAGCAGGTCATCACGCTCCCCTTCAAGCCATGCCCACCCGCGAGCAACTTCTAAAGCAAATCCGGGACTTCCAGAAAGTGGATGCAAGCCACCCCTAAAGCCGACGAGAGGTCCTGTACTATCGTGTATTGCGGTTCCTGCTAGAAACCCTACATAAAATTGCACTAAATTTTGCTCAGCGCTACTAGTGTCCTCGCTGGTATTTTGTATGCTTTGGTCAGCCGCGGATAGAGCCGTGCAGAGCCAACCAACCCAGAGCAGGCCGACTAAACCCCTTTCACTCCAACGTGAGCAAGTGCAAGTCATACCCGAATTTCTCAAGTTCCACCGCCTGTATTCTCTTGGAGCGCGTCCAATCAGGAAAATGATCAGAACCCCTCTCAAAATTGAAATTGTTTAAGTGAGATCAGGATGGATGCAAGTTGAACGAAGCCAAGAAAGTTCTCCGGATAAAATTTCCAATGAGTGATCACTCGACGCTGCCATTGAAGCCAAGCCATTGGGACCTCTTGTTAGGTGATATTTGCTGATTTTTTTTGTAAGGTAGGAAGAAAATCATCTAACGCAACCCCGCGGTTGCTTTTTCTCTTCTTGCAGGAATCCCTGTATTGTTGCTGTATATTGTCCTTGAATCGGTGAGCGGGGCGGAGCCGGATGCCTCGCGCGGGTACAGCCTGGCGGAGGAGCCGGCCATCGCCCTGCTGGCGGACAGGCGCCTGTGGATGAACATGCGCCCCGTCACCGGGCGCATCTAGTACAGCGTATCGGAGGACGACGGGCATTCCTGGAGAGAACCGGAGGTGCTGCGCGACCGCGGTGCCGCGGTGCTGCACCCGAAGTCGCCGGACCCGGTGTACAGGCTCGAGGACGGCCGCTACCTGCTTTTCTATCACAACCGTGACGGCTTCGATCAGAACGACACCGGTCCCTGGGAGATGGAGGCGCCGCGGCCGCTGTGGCTGGCGGTAGGCGAGTTCCGCCCCGGCGCTCACCAGCCGCTCTGGTTCAGCGAGCCGAAGCTGCTGATGGACACCCAGCGGGTGAAGGCGGGGGTGACGGCCCTGACGGCCCTGACTTGGCTCGCCATGTACGCCAGCCTGACGGAGCGGGACGGCAGGCGGGTTTTCTGGTGCGCCGACCGCAAGCAGTTCGTGCTCGGAAAGCAGATCCCCGACGAGCCGCCGTGCGACATGACCGTGCCGGAGTCCTGACGAATGGCCGCCCCGCACGCGCCGCGCACGCGCCGCGCACGCGCGTCATCGAGACCCTGGAGCGGCAGGGGATTCCCTACCGGCTGCTGCCCCACGGCAGGGAGGTATTCACCGTGGAGGAGGCGGCCGCGCAGCGCGACGTGCTCATGGAGGAGATGGTCAAGTCGATCCTGCTGCGCGACAAGAAGCGGCGCTACGTCATGGCCTGCGTGCGCGGCGACATGCGCGTCGACCCGAAGGCGGTGCGCGCCGCCCTGCCGGACCGGTACCAGCGCCTGCAGTTCGCCTCCGCGGAGGAGATCCGGGAGATTACCGGCTGCATCCAGGGAGCGGTGGCGCCGGTCGGCCTTCCGGAACAGGTCCCCGTGGTCTGCGACGAGATCATCGCCCGCTGCGAGCGCGTCAACCTCAGCAGCGGAGACCCGGCGATGGGCCTGGAGATGAAGGGGAGCGACCTGCTCGCCGTCAGCCGGGCGACCGTCGCCGCCATCGCCGAGCCGCGGGAGGGGTGAGGGCGCCCTCGACAAACCGCTGCTGGCACGTTCATCGGAAATGCCGGCGCTCCGGCGCCGGGGAAAGGCGGGAGAAGAAGGAGATGAACAACGGATCGAAGCCCCTGCTGTTCGAGCAGAGCAAGTTGGCGTACGTCGACGTCGACGCCGTCGACCTGCCAAGGACCAACACGGACGGTGAGGCGGTCGCGGCCCTGACCCCCGAGCAGAGGTACCTGTTCGATACCCAGGGCTGGCTGCTGGTGCCCGGTCTGCTCGGCCGGGAGGAGGTCGAGGAGATGCGGGAGTTCTGCTACCGGCTCAAGCGCGAGCCGGAATCGCTGCCGGAGCATCAGCGCTCCGCGGTGGCCGGCCCCCTCGAGCGCCTGACCGATCACCCGTTCATCGTCGGGTTCATGAACGAGTTCCTCGCTCATCCCGACCTGTCGAGCCAGGACTGTTACGGCTTCCGCATGGAGTCGACCTCTTTGTGCGTGCGCGGCAACGGCGAGGGCTCCCCGGGGCCGCACAACGGCAACGGCCTCTGGCGCATGCCGGGGGATTCCCACAACTACCACTGCGTTCCCGGCAAGGCGAACAGCGGCCTGACCTGCGTCGTCTGGGAGCTGAACGAGGTCGAGAAGGGGGGCGGCGGCACCCTGCTGCTGTCCGGCAGTCACAAGGCGGTATTTCTCGCCCCCGAGAGCCTGCGGGATCCCGGCTGCCCGCTGTGGACGACCTATGCCTGTCCGGCCGGATCGCTGCTGATCTTCGCCGAGAGCACGACGCACTCGACCGCCCCCTGGCGCAGCGCCGAGCGGGACCGCGTCGCCATCTTCAGCCGCTACAACCACGTCAACAGCAAGTGGCACAAGTGGCAGCCCCATCCGCAGTACCTCGAGAGCCTGCCCCCCAAGCGCCGCACCCTGTTCCGGCCGATCCACGTCGAGGCCAATCTCGTGGAGCCCTGATACCGGATGGACCGCGGTGGCGACACCGGAAGTCTCCTGCCTGTACCGGTGCCGGTTGCAGCGACAAGTGGATGGGCATGGCGGCCCTAAAAGGCGGATCAGGTGGCAACCTCAACAACCTGGCCTTGGCAGCCCGTTGAAACAGTAAATCCGGGCTGTGGCCGCCTGTCGGTCGCGAACCCTTGCGGGTCGTACGCCTTGTCTTCGACCGCCATGACTCGGCTTCGCTTACAGGGCAAATTGACAACGGGCTGTCAGGGTTTTTTGGAAGTCCGCGGCAGTGACAGGGAAACCTGCCCGGCATACTATTGTGCGCCGGAAGGCCCCGTCGGGAAGGGCAGTACCGGCAGCGCAAAGGACACATCCATGGAACTGACCAAGGAGCAGTTGCAACAGTTCGAAGCCTTCGGGTTTCTGCATCTGAAGCAGCTTTTTTCCCACCCCGAGACCGCGGAGATCGCCGCCGCGGCCAGCGAGGTCTGGGCCGCCGAGCTCGGACGCCCGCCCCGCGATAGCGACTGCCTGTCCGTCTCCGGCGTGGTCGAGGGCCACCCGCGGCTGACCGAGCTGCTCGTCCTCGACGAGCGCCTGTACCGGCCGCTCCGGCAGCTGCTCGGCGACGGCATGATCTGGTCGGGGTCGGAGGGGAACCGGGGATTCGAGGAAGGGAGGACCTTCCACCACTGGCACGCCGACCGGCCAGGCGAGCGCGAGCTGGGGTACCTGCGCGTCAAGGTGATGATCTACCTCGACCCGATGCGCCGGGAGCAGGGCGCCTTTCGCGTGATACCGGGCTCCCACCAGCCCGGTTTCCACGAGATGCTGCAGCCGATGCAGAAGGCCCACGTCGAAGGCTCGCCCGTTTTCTTCGGGATCGACGGCGCCGACATCCTCTGCTACGCCGTCGAGACCGACCCCGGGGACGCCGTCCTGTTTTCGCAGAACCTGTTCCACGCGGTCTACGGGAAGACCGGTCCGAGGCGCTACATCGTCCTCAAGTACGCCTCGCGCCCGGCCTGCGACGCCGCCCTCGCATCGCTGTACGAGTGGTCGCCGTACGCCTTCGAGCCGCACGAGGCGTACGCCGGCAGCGACGATCCGCGCCTTCAAGGGATGGTTCGCGGCCTCCCCGACCTCGGCAAGAAGGCCGCCGTTCTCCCGTATCCATAAGGTCCACCGATGAATGCTGCAGAGCTGTACGAATTCGACCGCCAGGGGTATCTCGTCATCGAGGAGCTGCTGACCCCGGACGAAGTCGCCTCCCTGGCGGAGGCGGTCGACCTCTTGGAAGAGCACGCCGTCGCTCACGTCGACGAGCCGCCGCGCAAGAAAAGCCCCTGGGGGCCGGAGTACCACCGCAATCCGGACATGGGGTACCACGTGCAGGGATCGAACGCCGAGGGCAGGACGATCATCATCGAGGATTTCTGGAACGCCGACCCCGCCTTCGACCTGCTGCTCGGCCACGGGCCGACCATGAAGTACGTGCACGCGGTGGTCCAGGGGCGGCCGACGATCAACAACTCGGAGATCCGCATCCGCTACACCGGCAACCAGAGCGGCAGTCACGGCAGCGGCGCGCGCGAGGCGAACGGCAAGTACCGCTACACCTTCAACAGCCACGGCATCGACTGCATGATGGTGCGCATGGTCTATTTCGTGCACGACGTCGACAACGAGCAAGGGGCTTTCTGCGTCGTGCCCGGCACCCACAAGGCCAACTTCGAGTGCCCGTACGACAACGACCCGGACGTCGAGCCGGGAGTGGTCGGCCTCGAGGTTCGCGCCGGTGACGCCGTCTTCTTCACCGAGAGCCTGCGCCACGGGGGGCTGACCAATCGCTCGCCCCAGGTGCGCAAGACCCTGCACGTGGGGTACGGCCCGCACTTCATGATGTCGCAGAACATCGCCACCATGGACGAGCTGCCGTACATCACCGCGGCGACGAAAACCCGGCTCAGCGAAGACCAGTACAACCTCTTCCGGCCGTATCCGGAAAACGGAAGATGACAAAGGAGGATTCGAGATGAGTGCCAGCGGCAACGGAATCCCGCCGAAGGAAGCGGGGGAAACGCGAGTCGTCTACCTCGGCGGAGATCAGCTGCACAACTACATGGGGCAGCGCCAATCGATTCAGCAGGTTCTCGACGGGACCGGGTGGCGGCTGCTGTTCACCCAGGACGCGCGCCACGTCACGCCCGAGGTCGTCGCCGGCACCGATCTGCTGATGATCACGCGCTGGGGCGGCCCGATCGAGGGATGGTGCCCCGACCCCTTTCACGAGGGCTCCATGGAGAGCGACGGGTACATGAGCGCCGGGCTCGAGGAGGCGATCGTCGACAACGTCGTCAACCGCGGCATGGGGTTCATGTCCCTGCACTGCACCTGCTGGTCCCCCGACCAGGTGAAGTTCAGCGAGATGATGGGGATCGAGGGGATCATGCACGGGCCGGTGCAGGACGTCTCCATGTACAACTTCAACCCCGATCACCCGATCAGCTCCGGGATCGAGGATTTCGTCCTGCCGGAGGACGAGAACTTCGGGGTCATCCTCAAGCACCCGGACGCGGTCCCGCTCTACGAGACCCTCGGCGCCAGGGACAAGAGGCACGACATCGCCGGCTGGGCCCTGGAGAACGGCAACGGCCGCGTCGTCGGCCTCGTCGCCGGGCACACCTACACCGCCTGGCGCCACGCCACCTACCGGAAGCTGTACTGGCGCGGCGCCCACTGGGCGCTGGGACGCGACATCCCGGAGTCCGGATGATCCGCATCGCCGAAACCGCCAACCGGTTCCAGCGGGGAAAGCGGCGCAGGTGAGCGGCAACGGGACGGTACTGTCCGCGGCGGACCACGAGCACTTTCTCGAGCACGGGTACGTCGTCGTGGCCAACGCCGTCTCTCCCGAGACGATTTCCGCGGTGCTTCCTGAGCTGGAGGAAGACAACGACAAAGGCCGGGACCTCCCCGGGATCCGCGCCTGCGCCAGCGAGCGCCTGATCGCCGCGGTCGCCGAGCTGCTCGGTCCCGGCAACGAACCGGTGCGCAAGACCAGCGGGAGGGACATGGTCCGCCCCTACGAGCCGGAAGCGGAATGGGCCGGGGCGACCGCCCACGTCGACGACGCCTATCCCACCCTGATGCCGAACGGCTGGGCCATCGGCTGCTTCCTCTTCCTGACCCGCGTCAGATCCCGGGGGGGTGCCTTCATCTTTTTTCCCGGCTCTCCCTGGCGCAACCGCGGGCTGATGGAGGAGAACTGGCAGGCCGCCAAGGATGCGGTGGCGCTACCGGAGAACTCCGGGCCGCCGCGGGAATTCCTCGCCGAGCCCGGGGACGCCATCCTCTTTCACCACCTCATGGGGCACTGCGGCTCTCCCAACGTCTCGGACCCGGAGGTGACCCGGCACGCCGTGCTGACCCGCTGGTGCCCGCAGCGGCGCATCGTCCCCGGGATGAAGCCGTTGGCCGGCATGACGACCGTCGAGAAGGCGAACTCCGCCCGCTACTCGGCCCATCGCCGGCAACGCCCGCAGCCGGCGCCGACCGGAGACGACCCCGAGACCTGCGCGGTCCTCGCCGAAGGGTTGCCCGGGTTGGGCAGTGTGGCCGCCTGCGCCCTGCTCCATCACGGGGGCGGTGTTCACCTGTTCCACGCCGCCGATCATGCGGCCGGGGTGAGCCATCTCTTCAGCCGCGACCTCGTTCGCTGGGAGCGCAGGCCGGTGGCCGGAATCGCCGCGGCGAAAGTGCGCTCCCTGGAGGTGCACCAGTACGGCCTCGACGTCATCCTCGCGGTCACCTCGCCTGAAGGCCGGGTCGTCCTGCACTCGTCGCGGGACTGCGCAGCCTGGAGGGAGACCGGTATCGTCGACGGCTGCGAGACCGCGACCCCGTGGTTCACCTACTTCAAGTACGCGAGCAAGCTGGCGAAGAACCACACCCTGTTCACCGTCCCAGTGGGCAGGCCTGAGGAAATCCTCTGCACCTGGGGGGAGCGCTGGGAAGAGGCCGCGGCCTGGAAGACGCAGTCGCTTGCTGCCCGCGCCCCGGAAGGCCGGCGCATCGCCGATGTCACGATCGCGGCGCAGTACTCGGAGACCGAGTGCGCCTTCGTCGCCGATCTCGGAGATCCTGCCGGGGAAGGGACCCTGCCGCACTACGCCCTGACGCGGGATACCGCCGCCGAGGGGGTCGCCCTGAAACCGCTGCCCTTTTGCGGCGTCTCTGCCCCGCGCTCGGTGCGCGTGCTGAACAGGGCGCAGAGCTACTGGCTGGTGGGCTTCCTGGGACGTTCCCCCGGAGGGGACGACCGCCTCTTCTGGGGGGCCATCGACTGGTCGCTGCCCGACCCGGCGCTGGTCCGGCTGGACAGTCCCGATTCTCTCGACGAGGCGCGCGCCATCGTGGGGTTGCTGTAGTGTTGCGCGCGCAAATTTCGCGTGAATTCGCTCGCCGTACACCCCCGGTACGATTCGCTCTGGCGCCCCGCGAGCAGGGTGCGGCGCTCTCGTTCGTACGCATTACTGCGCGCAGGAACAAGGTGGCGGAAATGGCCCCGCTTCAGAGCAGAACAGGTTTGAACCGATGGCGGTAGTCCTGGTCACCGGCGCCAGCGGATTCATCGGCCGCAGCCTGGCCGGGGAACTTGCCGGGCGCCACGACGTCATCGCCATGAGCCGCAACGATCCGGGGCTCGACCTGCCCTGGGTGAAGGGGGAGTTCTTCGCCTGGGAGGACCTGCGCCGGCTCGACGGGCACGAAATAGACGTCGCCGTGCACCTCGCCGCGGTGCTGTCGAACGTCCACGAGCGCGAGCAGATGCGGGTCAACGTCGAGGGCACCCGCTGCCTGATGCGCTACCTGATCGATCGCGGCTGCAGGAAATTCGTGACCGCAAGCTCGATCGCCGCCGTCGGTATCCAGGATACGCGGTTCCGCCCTGTGCAACTGCCGGTGCCCGACGACCATCCCTGCCTCGACCGCTCGGGGTACGGGTTCTCCAAGTACATGATGGAAGAGGTGACCCGGTACTGCCAGCGCCAGAACGAGGAGGTCGACGTCATCAACCTGCGGCTCTCCTCCGTGGCGCCCGACGACGGGATGCCGGAGAAGCGCACCGTCTCTCCGCTGCGGAACTGGAGCCTGGGGTCGATCACCTTCATGTGCCTGTCGGATGCGGTCAGAGCCTTTGCGCTCGCCGCGGAGGCGCCTCACCGCGCTGGCGTCCGAACCCTGAATGCCGCCTCTCCCAGGGCCTGGGTGGCCGACCCTGTGGCCGACATCCTGCGCGGATGGTGGGGAGACGAGGTCGACGTCAGCTGCTTCGAGCAGCCGGGGCGGGAGTTCGACTCGGCGTACGACGTGACGGGTATAGAGAAGGAGCTCGGATTCGCCGCCGAGGTCACCGAGTGATACCCGGTTCCGGGGAATCGACTGATGAAAGGATCGAGATGAAAGGTGTAGTTCTCGCAGGCGGCCTGGGTACGCGCCTGCAGCCGTTGACGCGCATAACCAACAAGCACCTGCTGCCGGTGTACGACAGGCCGATGATCTACTACCCGATACAGATGCTCGTCGACGCCGGCATCACCGACATCATGGTGGTGACCGGCGGCAACGCCGCGGGGGACTTCCTACGCCTCATACGCAACGGCGAGGACTTCGGCCTGTCGCGGATCAACTACGCCTACCAGAAAGGGGAGGGGGGGATCGCCGAGGCGCTCGGCCTCTGCCGGGAGTTCGCCGGCGACGACAAGCTGATCGTCGTCCTCGGGGACAACATCCTCGAGAAGGGGATCGCCGCCGGCGTCGAGGCCTTCGCCTCCCAGGAAGCCGGGGCCCGCATCTTTCTCAAGCAGGTCGACCACCCCTGGGAATACGGCATCGCCGAAACCGACGGCGACCGCGTCGCCCGCATCATCGAGAAACCGCAGGATCCCCCGACCGACCTCGCCGTCATCGGGGTGTACATGTATCCCCCCGACGTATTCGACATCATCCCCACCCTGGAACCTTCCGGCCGCGGCGAGCTCGAGATCACCGACGTCAACAACGCCTACATCGACCGCGGCGAGATGCAGTTCGAGATGCTCGAGGGCTGGTGGATGGACGCCGGCGAGAACCACGAGTCGCTGCTGCAGGCCAACATCGCGGTCGCCCGGCTGGCCGGCGTAGAGATCTAGGGGTCGGTATCCGAATGGGGCTTTACGGCTGCCGAGGCGCCCGGCTCGCGAGGCGGGACACGCCATATTTGTGGAGTACCCGCAAGCAGGGCAACGAGAGGCCGTGGTGCCCCGGCCAAAGTCCGGAAACCACGGGTTCCCTGATGTTCCGTCCCTGGTCGATGCGCCCGATTCCTGAAGAGATTCGGCGCTTGGCGGGAGTGATGAAACCCGGTTCCCGAGGAGCGCCGCCGTGACCCTTCAGCGGGTTCCCGAGCCGGAGCTGATGTCGGGCGCGGAACAGGCCCGGGCCTACGCCGGCGCCGATTTCGAGGAGCCGCACGGCAACTTCATCCGCCGCCTGCAGGAACGGCTTCCCGGGCTGCCGGAGCGGGGAACGGCGCTCGATCTCGGCTGCGGGCCCGCGGACATCGGCATCCGTTTCGCGCGCGCCTTTCCAGGCTGGAGGGTGCACGGCCTCGACGGCTCGGGCGCCATGCTGGCGCTCGCGCGCGAGGCGGTCGACGGCGCCGGCCTCGGGGACCGCATCGAGCTGGTCGAAGCGCGGCTGCAGGAACAGGCCCTCGCTGCCGGGGCATACGATCTCGTGTTCTCCAACAGCCTTCTCCACCACCTCGAAGATCCGGCGATTCTGTGGGAATCGGTCCGGCTTCACGCGGGGCCCAAAGGCCGGGTGTTCGTCATGGACCTGATGCGCCCCGATAGCGAGGGTCAGCTTCAAGAACTCGCGGCGACCTACCGCGACGAGCCGGAGGTGCTGCAGCGGGATTACTGCAATTCACTGCGCGCCGCATACCGCCTGGATGAAGTCCGACGGCAACTGGATGGGAGCGGCCTGTCCAGGCTGCAGGCCGCGACCGCATCCGACTGCCACCTGATGGTCTGGGGACCGGGCTCCTACTGATATAGTGCGGCGTTAGAGCGTACGAACGAGGGCGCAGCGGCGGACGAATTCCCGCCAATTTGGGCGCGCAGACACTGGCTCCGACCGTTCCGATGGGATGGAGTGGGCCGGGGACATGAAGGAGCTGTCGGAGAAATGCGGGGTGGATCCGGGGTTGTGAAGCATAGGCCACTGGAATGCAATGAAAGGAAGCCGCAATGAAACAGGAAGATTTCGATTTCTTCAAGGAAAACGGCTACCTCCTGCTCGAACAGTTTCTGAGCGACGACGAGGTAGCCCGCTTTTTGGATGTTTTCGAACGGGAACGGCGGGACTTCGGCCGTTTCTGGACCGACAACGGCATCTGGCAGACCCAGTACTGCCAGTCCCTGCTGACGGCGCCCGAGTTCGATGAAGTCATCCGCCACCCCAATGTCATGGAGCCCCTCCGGGGGTTGATGGGCGGCGAAGTCTGTTTCGGGCAAATCTGCATCAACAACATGGGGCCGTACGAGGGTGAGCCGGTACCCGGTATGACGTCGTGGGATGGACCCGTAGGGCGCCGCTGGCATCGCGACGGGGGGGCACGGCTCATGTGGCGGGAACATCCGCTGCGCATCGGCTTCATGAGGCTGCAGGTCTACCTGACCGACGTCAGCGATACGACTCACAGCTTCGCCATTTCGCCCGAATCGATCGATCAGGAGATCCTGAACAAGGAAGCTCAGCTGGCGCGTGGCGGAATCCGCGACCTGCAGGGCCCTGCGGGCACGGCGGTACTGTTCAACATATCCTGTTTGCATACCGTCAGCATACGTCCGACAAAGGCCGAACGAAAAACCGTAGGGATCTACTACGGCCACCGGCACCGGGAGTACCACAGCGACCATACCTATATCCCGCCCTCGCTTTGGCGGGACCACCCTGACGCGGAAGTCCGTGGATTCTACGGCGTTCTCAACGGCAAAACCCGGACCTACCTGGAGCGCACGGCCGCGCGCGGGGAGGTTTCTGCGAACGAGGCGCTGGAGATTCTGGACGGTATTCCGCCGGCACGGCCATGAGATCGCGGGGACGCTGTCAGAGCCGTCCCCGACGACACCGGGCCACCATCGCCAGCGACGGCTTGGTGGATGACTTCCCGGCCAGGAATGGCAGCTTCCAGACAGCAGGCTTACCGGTATCTGTCCCGCAGCAGGCGGGCGCCCCGGCACATGGCGGAGAGCTTGAGGAAGGCGCGGTCGGAGTTGGCGCCGTTTCCCGCGGTGGTGGCGAAGCCGCAGTCCGGATTGAGCGTGAGCCGCTCCTTGTCGACGAACCGCATCGCAGCTTCCACCAGGTGGACGACCGTCTCCGGCGTCTCCACCTCGGGACTGCCGGGGGCGATCACCCCCAGTCCCAGCAGCTTGTCGTCGGGAAATCCCTCGAGCGACTGCAGCTGCCGGGCAACCGGGCTGTTGAACTCCATCGCGAACCGGTCCACCGGCATTCTCCGCACCGCGCCCATGATCAGGTCGCGGGCCTGCGGCACGACCCGGTGCTGTTCCCCGTGCGCGTGGCAGAGGTGGACGCTGAGGAAGATGTCGTTGAGTCCCTTCGCGACCTCGCTGATCGTTTCTACCGAGAACTCCGCCGCTTGTTGAAGCGAGGGGAGATCCGCTTCCAGGCCGTAGGTCTCGGGGTCGGCGAGCCGGGGCAACAGCGGTTCGTCGAGCTGGACCGCGTCGACGCCGGCCCGGGAGAGCGCGAGGATCTCGTTGCGGAGAATCGGCACGCAGGCGCGGACGAAACTTTCCCGGGTCGGGTAAGCCTCTGCCGAGTGCCGAGGATGCCACAGGAGGTCGGCGACCGTGCAGGGGGCGGGCAGGGCGACGATCACCCGGCGATCGGTCTGCCGCCGCAGGAACTCCGCTTCGTCGCTGACGATGGGGCCTCGGGGCCGGAGCTCGTCGACGGCGAAGGCATGCAGCAGCAGGGGGCCGCGCCGGGCTTTCCCGCGCCGGAAGCCGCCCACCTTGTCGGCGAATACGCGGGTGTAGTTCTCGCGGCGGCACTCCCCGTCGGAGAGGTAGTCGAGGCCGGCGCGCTCCTGCATCAGGACCGCCGACCGGACCGCGGTATCGAGGAGCCGGTCCGCCTCGGGGCCGCTCAGGCCCCCGGCGATGCGGTCGGCAATGACGTCCTGCACCCATCGCGGACGGGGCAGGCTGCCCACCACCATGGTGGGGAAGAGGGTGTCCTGGTCGGGTGCGGTCATCTAGGCGGACCCTCAGTTTTTCCAGTCACCGTAATCAGGACCTGAAATGCCGACTCGACTCACAGACGCTCACTTCGAAGAATTCCGTGACAGAGGCTACCTGATCGTGCGCGATTTCATCCCCGAAATGCAGCGCCGGGAAATGGCAGCAGCACTGCGCAAGCTGCTCAAACCCTGGGATGAGATAAAGGGTGATGCTTCTGAAAATCGCAGCGACCATTGCTACTTCCCCTACCCCGAACCCTGTCTGAATCAGGCCATCCTCCATCCCGAAGCCCTCGGGTTTGCCGGACGCTGGCACGGGACAGACCACATCCACTACCGCCAGGGATTGGCCATGGTGCGCTACCCCGGCTTCGAAGGTGATGCCGGCAAATCCCACATCGACAATGGCAACAACTCCCTGCTGCCCACCACCTTGTCCGACCGGCGCCACGCGCAGATCGTTTTCTGGGTCTTCCCCGAAGACGTCGACGAGGACCAGGCTCCGCTTCGCCTCATCGCCACAGCCGACGGCCCTGATCTCGGCAAGGCCGAAGTGGCCGCGGTACCCGGCGGATCAGTCGCCATCTTTCACACCTACACCTGGCATTCGGCCAGCAATTACCTCAGGCCGGACGGCCAGCGCTATTCCTGGAGCTTCGGGTTCGGACGCGCCGACCACTACTGGGAAGGCGTAAAGCACTACACCCATCAGGGAGGAAACCCTCATTTTCGAGCCTTCATCGGTTCCCTGTCGGCGAAGGAGCGGGAGGTCTTCTGGTTTCCGCCACCGGACCACCTCTACTACACCGGCCAGACCCTCGCCTTGCTGGAGGAGCAGTACCCGGGTTGGAATGCCCGTGGGGAGTATCGGCCGAACAGCTGAAAGTTTCTGACCGGATATCCGGCGGCGGAAAACCGCAGGTGTCAGTGCCGGACCCGGAACGTGCGCGACCTGCTCTGGGCCCCGGCCACCGGTGCAAGGAATCGGCGCACAGGGGTTTCCGATCCGGGGAGCGCCCCGGACAGCGCTTGGCAGCCCGTTGATAAAGTTGCTCTGCGGCGAGGCCCAGTCATGGCGGTCGAAGACAAGACGCGCGACCGATTCGAAGCGCATGGGATTCGGGGAGGGAGCGCACCGCCGTATTCGGCCCCCAGGGCCGGTCGCAGCCAGGATGGACTTTTTCAACGGGCTGTTACAGCCGGCTCCAGTCGAAAACGGCCCCGAGGTACTCCTCCCGTTTCGAGGTCAACCCTTCGTAGATGCGCTGGCAGTCCGCCGGCGAGGCGAGCTGGTCGAGCAGGGGGGCCACCTGCAGCCGCCCCGCGGCGATCCAGTCGGCGATCTGCCGGTAGTTGGCCACCAGGTCCCGGGTCCGTTCGCTCTCGTGCATGGGCCAGCGCCACTCCAGGGAGCCGATCATGCGGATCGCCTCCAGGTGGATGCGCAGCAGCATCGGGGTGGCGTCGAAGGTCGCCGGCGCCCTCGGGCTCCCTAGCAGGATCACCTCCCCGTACCGGGCCGTCTGGGCAACCGCCTGGTCGATGACTTCGCTGACCCCGATCGCCTCGACGGCGATGCGGGCCTTGCGGCCCTCCGTCCACTCGTCCACTGCCTCGCCGAGATCGTCTACTCCGGAATTGACGGTCCGCTCGATGCCGCACTCCCGCGCCCGCCGCAACCGGTAGTCGGACAGGTCCGCGGCCAGGACGTCGGCGCCGGCGAGCCGGAACAGCTGGGCGGCGAAGTTTCCGACCAGCCCCATTCCGATAACGAGCACCGTGTCGCCGGGCTGCACCGACGACGAGCGCAGGGCGCTGATGCTGACCCCGGCCATGCGCGCGAAGACCATCTGCTCTCCGGGAGCGTCGCGGGGGACCGGAAGCGCGAAGCGGCCGGCATCCGCCTTGACGACGCTGGCGTGGCTGGAAAAGCTCAGCACCCGGTCGCCGGGACGGCACATCAGGTCTCCGGAGCCGACGGCGATCACCTCGCCGAGGTTGCCGTACCCGGTGGGGCGCGGGTACCTGCCGCTATCGCCGAAAGGCATCTCCTTGACCAGGCCGGTGAACCCGGCCCCCTCGGTCCCGGCGCTGACGATGGAGTACCCGGTGCGCACCAGGGCCTCGTGCGGGGCCAGCGCCTGGTCGAGCGTCGCGGCCTGCAGCTCGATGCTGCCGGGTTCGGTAACGATGAGCTGTCGCGTTTCCAAAGCGTCCATCCTCCGAAGCTGTAACGGGTCTTACGCAACTGGACATGCCCTGCGGGAGCGCATAAAGTAGTCGCCCCGTTCACCCGGACCAGCAATCGGACAATGAGCTATCTCGAGCAGTTGTTCTCCCTCGAAGGGAAGCTGGCGGTCGTAACCGGCGGCAGCCGGGGCCTGGGCCGGGGCATGGCGGAGGCCCTGCTGGGAGCCGGCGCCGAGGTCATCCTGGTGAGCGCCGACGGGGATCGATTGCAGGCGGCCGCCGCCGAGCTTCGCGCCGCCGGGCCGAAAGCCTCCTCCTGCCGCTGCGACCTTGAATCCGCCGGCGAGATCGACCGCCTGTGCCGCTTCGTCGAAGAGGAGCACGGCCGTCTCGATGTCCTCGTCAACGCCGCCGGTGTCACCAGCGGCTGGAACGAGGTGCTCGAGTACCCGGACGAGGCGTGGGAGAAGACCCTGAAGATCAACCTCGAGGCGCCGTTCAGGTTGTGCCGCGGTATGGCGCGGCTGATGGCGGAGAAGGGCGGCGCCATCGTCAACATCACCAGCTTGGCGGTTGAAAGGGGCGCCCCGGACAACCCGGCGTACGGCGCTGCCAAGGGGGGGTGCGGTCGATGACCCGATCCCTGGCGGTGAGCCTGGGCAAGTACGGAATCCGCGTAAACAACATCGGCCCCGGGTACATCCGGACCGACATGACCAGCCTCAGCTGGAACGACCCCGAGCTGCGGGAGCGGCGCCGGCAGGCGACGATCCTCAAGCGCTGGGGTCAGCCGGCGGACCTCGCCGGAACCGTGCTCCTGCTGGCATCCGACGCCGGCAGCTACATCACCGGGCAGGACATCTACGTCGACGGCGGCTGGCTGGCCAACTTCGATTGAGAGCGATGGCAGACAGAACAGTAGACCTGAGAAGCGACACCACGACGCGGCCGACCGCGGAGATGCGCGCCGCCATGCAGGCGGCCGCGGTCGGCGACGACGCCTTCGGCGAGGATCCCACCGTCAACCTCCTGCAGGAGAAAGCCGCCGAAAGGCTGGGAATGGAAGCGGCCCTGCTCGTGCCCTCCGGAACCATGGGGAACGGCCTGGCCCTGCTGGTCCACACCGAGCCGGGGAACACTTTCCTGAGTCACGAGCGCGGCCACGTGATGGGGAGGGCTCCGTTCCACACCGCCGCCGGCATCGAGCCGCGCACTTTCGCCGCGGAGTTCGGGGTGATCGCTCCGGACGAGCTGGCCGATCTCGTGCAGAGAGACCGCGCCGGCGGCGGCAAACCCGGCCTGCTGTGTCTCGAGAACAGCCACAACCACAGCGGCGGCTACGCCTGGCTGCCGGAGGAGGTCGCCGCGGCAGCAGGGGCTGCCCATGATCTCGACCTCAAGGTCCACATGGACGGGGCGCGCATGTTCAACTCCTGCGTCGCCCTCGGCGTCGAGCCGCGCCAGTACGCCGGGCACGTCGACTCGGTGATGTTCTGCGTCTCCAAGGGGCTGAGCGCCCCGGTCGGCTCGCTCCTGTGCGGCAGGGGCGAATTCATCGACAAGGCGCGCAAGGTGCGCAGCAGCATAGGGGGCACGATGCGCCAGGCCGGCACGGTGGCTGCCGCCGGCATCATCGCCCTCGACAGGATGGTCGACCGCCTCGCCGAGGATCACCGGCACGCGGGCCTGCTGTGCGAGGGGCTGGCCGAAATCGAGGGGATTACCCCGAGGCAGCCGCCCAACCCGACCAACTTCGTGATGGTCGACGCTGCCGGACTGGGATGGTCGAGCTCCGATTTCGGGGAGCAGGTCGCCGCGGAAGGAGTGCTGGCGATTCAGAGGCCGCCGAACGATCTCAGGCTGGTGCTGCACCGGCACCTGGGCCCGGAGGACGTCGAACTCGCAATCGAGGCGTTCGCCAGGGTGGCGGCCGCGGCCTGACAGGGCGGGAAGAGCAATTTTCCTTCGGGGCTGCCGCGGGCATTCCCAAAACTGCGTTTTCACCCGGTTCATCAGAACGAGGAGAGCATGATACGAGTTGCTGTAATCGGCTGCGGAGGCCGCGGGCGCGGCGAGTTGGATAACCTGTCACAGTTCGACGACGTCGAGCTGGCCGCGGTCTGCGATCCGGTGGCGGAGGCCCGCAACCGGGCTGCTGACGAGCACGGCATACAGCGCCGCCACGAGTCGATCGAGGAGATGCTGGATGCCGGCGGAATCGACGCCGCCTGGGTGACGACCCCGGCCCATCTCAACGCCCCGTCGGCCCTCCCCTGCCTCGAGGCAGGGGTGCACACCCTGCTCGAAAAACCCCCCGGCATGCACGTCGGGGAGACGCGCCGGCTGCGCGATGCCGCGAAGGCCTCCGGGGCCAAGGGGATGGTCGGCTGGCAGCGGCGCTTCGACCCGATGGTGGTCGAGGCGCGCCGGGCGATCCTCGAGCGCGGGCCTATCGTTCAGCTCGTCGGGGAGTTCCACAAGAGCATGGCCGGCTTCGAACGGGGCGGGCGCTTCCCGGAGATCGTGATGGAGCGGATGCTGATGGAGTCGCCGATCCACGCCATCGACCTGGTGAGGTCCCTGGCCGGATCCGACGTCGCCGAGGTGCACAGCATCGTCAAGCGGCGCTTCTCGCGGTACAACGACGTGCACGCGGCGCTGGTGCTGTTCGAGAACGGATGCGTCGCCCACCTGAGCGCCAACTACACCACCGATGCGCGGCTCGAGCGCTACGAAATCCACGGCCGCGAAATCTCCGCCTACCTCGAGGGGATCCGGACCGGCAAGCTGGTCTGCGACGGGCAGGTGCGCGAGCTGACCAAGGACGACGCCGATACCCAGCGCGACAAGGACCGCCATTTCCTCGACTGCATCCTCGACGACCGCCCGGTCGGATTGCCGGGGGCCAACCTCGACGAGGCCGTGAAGACTATGGAGCTGGCCGAGGCGATTCTCGCCGGACTGCGTGAGGACTGAGAGGGGTTCATGAAACTGAGCTTTCACACCTGCGGGCTGGAGTGGTACTCACTGGAGGAGGCGGTCTCCGAGCTGGCGGAAATCGGCTACGACGGGGTGGGCCCCTGCACCGGGCCCGGCACCCACCTCGATCCGGAAGCAGCCAGCAGTTCCGACAAGGAGCGGCTCGCGATGCTGGCCGCGGACGCGGGCATCTCCTTCAGCATCCTCAACCCCTGGAAGGTCGGCGGCTTCGCCGCCGGCATCGAGAGCGGCGAGACCGAGGCGTTCTACACCAGGGCGATCGACCTCGCCGCGGAGATCGGGGCGGGGGGCGTGAAGTTTCTCCCCGGGAGTTTCGCCGGGGGCGAGGCCGCGGGGTGGAAGGGGATGATCGACGTGCTCCGGAAGCTCTGCCATCACGCGGAAAAAGCCGGCGCCGACCTGCTGATGCACAACCACGAGAACCACCTGATCGACACCGCCAACGGCTTCGAGCTGCTGCGCCTGCACGTCGGCTCCGAGCGGCTGCGGATCAACATCGACTGCGGCAACCTCGCGATGCTGCTCGACGACCCCTGCCGGGCGATCAGGGACCACGCCGCCCATATCCGCCACGTCCGGGTCAAGGGAATCCACGGGCACTACCCGTTCGCGCAGCAGGCGCCGGCCGGCTCGCCCGGGGACATCGTCGATTGGGAGGCGGTCTTCCGAACCCTCGCTGAGACCGGGTTCGCCGGCTTCGTCGAGATCGTCGCCTACCCCTGGTTCCCGCCCGACTACCACCGCACCGCGTACGGCTGGGCCCGGGACCTGGCCGCCAGGACGGGGCTGTAGCCATGGCCGCCCGCGAGGTGTCCAAAGTCCGCTTCGGCCGCACCGATCTTCAGGTGTCGCGGCTCTGCCAGGGGACCGCCTTCCGCACGATGGCGCGTAGCGAAGCCAACGAGAAGGGGGTCGATGTCCTGCGCTACTGCCTCGATGCGGGGGTCAACTTCTTCGATTCCGCCATCGCCTACGGCTGGGGCGGCGCCGAGAAGGCCCTCGGCAGGGGGGTCGCCGGCCGCCGCGATCAGGCGGTCATCTGCACCAAGGTTGCCAACTCGCAGGCCCCCCCCTCGGACAGCGAGCCGGGGGAGCCAGCGGTGTTCACGCATGACTACCTCGAAAGCCAGCTGAACGGGTCGCTGCGCAGACTCGGGACGGACTACCTCGACCTGTTCCTCCTCCACCAGCCCGACGGCGTCACCGGCTTCGCGGATATCTGCGCGGCGATGGATGCCTTCGTGCAGGCGGGCAAGGTCCGCTACTGGGGGGTCTCCAACCACTCCGCCGCGGCGGTCTCCGAGCTGAACGAAACCGCCCTGGAAGCCGGAACGAGCACACCTGCCGGGATCGAGGATTACTACACCGTGGCCGGCGCCGCCGTGTCGGATGACAACCAGGCCCGCACCCGCATGTTCGAGCGCCAGATGTTCCCGGTGGTCCGCGAGCTGGGTCTCGGAGTGATGACCTTCAGCCCGATGGACCAGGGGTTCCTGGCCCCGGGAAGGAAGGTCGAGCACGGCCCCCCGATGGAGAGGATCCTCGCCGAGCTCGACGCGGTCGCGGGAGAGCTGGGGGTGTCGCGGGCATCGGTCTGCGTCGCCTGGGTGCTGGCCCGCCCCGAAGTGACCAGCGTCCTCGCCGGCAGCGAAAGCGAGGAGCACGTCGACCAGATGCTGGACGGGACGGCGCTCGCCGTTCCCGCGGAGCTGATGGCCCGGCTCGACGCGGCGAGCCATCGCTTTACGCGCGAGATGGAGCGGGCGGGGGCCGAAGCCTGAGGGGCGGGGTTTGCCGGGTAGCCAAGGCCCTGTTGCCATCAGGCCTGCGCGACTGACAAGGCAGGTGAAAAAACCAGCATGAATCCGGCCTTTCGCTTCTTGCTGACAGCTATAGGCATTTCCCTTCTGTCGATGGCCGACCCAGCGCTGCCGGATTCCGCGGTCGACACAGCCGAAGCCACAGACCGGGTGGTTCTGGAAGCCGGCGGGATCGACAGCAGCACGGTGGCGGTCGGTTCCTACGTCGTGGTCATACACGGGCAGGGAGAGCGGCACCCGGTGTCGGGAGAGTGGGAACAACTCGTTACGTCAAGAGGCTACGTGTATTCTGTCGATGCGGAAACGCTGATTCTTTTTCGCAGATGGGATGGCGAACCGGAGCTGATTCCCGTGGGTGGCATTCAAACCCTGGTCCAGTCCGGGTCGCGCTCCCGGAAGGAGTTAGAGAAGGCCAATAAAACCGAATCTTTTTCCCCGAGTGTGGGAAACGCGGACAGTATACAGGCAGCCGGGGAGGTCGAGGCTGCCAGGTATTGCACTACAGGGGCTGACACCAACCGCCTCGTTGGCCGTCTGACGGAAACGTCGGATACACTGTCTAAGGGAACGGAGGGAGGGAACGGCGGGCGGGTTGTTGGCAAGTTGCTGCACGGTACTGTGTTCGGTTTCTGTGGAGCCTCTTTGGGTGCAATCTTGGGTGCCGTCTCAGGCCATTACTTTTTAGGGGGAAGGAATTGCTCTGGTGATCAATCGTGTGGACTGGCTGCAGCATATGGAGGTCTATCCGGATGGGTAAGTGGCTATTCAGTCGGAACGGCGGTTGCCGTGAGTCGGGTGGATCCACACGATCGATTCATGATTTCGTTATTAGGTAGCCTGGTGGGAACCGGGGTCGGAGGCATAGTTGTCGCCGCCTCCGATGATTGGACCTACTCGCTCTTGGGACCATGGCCCTTCTATGCTGGATCTACCATTGGGGCGACCCTATTCTCCGAGTTTTCTCGATATCGCCACGGAGTCCCCCGTCTCTCCGTCGGCTTGGTACCCAACCCAAAGAAGGGATTGTCGGCGGTCGCCAAACTGCATTTTTGACCGATTCGCCGAGAGAAATCAAAGCAGTACGTGTAACTGGCTGATGATGCCTGAATCGAGATCAGCCCACCAGAACCTTGCCGCCAAGTCCGAAGAATGGGAGCTGATGGCATGAGTAATGCTCTTCCATTCCTTCTGGCAGCTTCAGGAGTTTCGCTCCTGTCAATGGCCGACCCTGCGCTTGCGGATTCCGCAGTCGACGCAGCCGAAGCTGCGGACCGGGTGATTCTGGAACCCGGCGAGATCGACAGCAGCACCGTGGCGGTCGGTTCCTACGTCGTGGTCATTCACGGGCAGGGAGGGCGGTATCCGGTTTCGGGCGAGTGGGAGCAACTTCTTACGTCGAGAGGCTACGTGCATGCTGTCGATGCGGAGGTGCTGACCCTGTTCCGCGGATGGGATGGCGAACCGGAGTGGATAGCAGTGGAACGTATTCAAACACTCGTCCTGATGGGATCGCCCTCCCGGAGGGCGGAGGCCGGGGACCGCATGGGCAAGGCCAAACCGATTTCCAGCAAAGCGAAACCCGCATCCCTGAGACTTGGTTATGGTGACCGTACTCGGTCGCGTGTGGGGAAGAAGGGAACGGCAACAGCCGCAGCGTCTTCTGTCCGCGAGTCCAGCGACAGTACGCAGGTCGATACCGGGCGTTCTCGCAGCAATCTCATGGAGGCATCGAATACCCTTCTGAGAACGAAGAAAGGGGACGACGACATGGGTGCGGGGAAAAGGATAGCCAAAGAGCTGGCTGCCGGTGCTATATGGGGCTTAGGCGGGGGCTTCGTGGGCGGAAGCATGATAGCTGTCCTTGGAGTTGCAACTTGTTCAATTTGCCGTGATGAGGGTGAGGGGTATGGTTTAGTAGTCATTCTTGGAGGTCTGGCTGGGGGTGTGATAGGATATCCGGTCGGAACTGCAGTTGGCGTAAGTCGGATCGATCCAGACGGTTCATTTGCCACGGCACTGGGTGGTAGTGTAGTTGGGTTCCTGGCGGCCCGCACCATCGGCCCGGACAATATTTTCGACCATTGGTATCACAGCAGGACTATATGGGAGGCGATATGGGAATCATGGCCCTACTGTGTTGGGCAAATCGTCGGGGCTGTATCTGCCACCGAGTTGGAACGCTTCGCCAATTGGTTCCCAAAATCCATTTTCATGATGCGTGACTTCCCGAAAGCGCGCCGATTCTCCGTCGGTCTGGTGCCCACCCCCGGAGGGGGATTGTCCACGGCCGCTACCCTGCGCTTCTGAGCATGTCCGCAAAACCCGATACGGTGCGATTCAGGAGTTTCCTGAAATGACCGCGGCTGGCGCGATATCCCTCCGCCTGACCCACAAAACAACCGCGCAACCGGATGCGGTGTTCGCCGCCTTCACCGATCCGGAGCAGCTGATGGATTGGTGGGGCCCGCCCGGATTCACCACGCCGAGCGCCGAGGTCGACCTCCAGGTCGGCGGGGTCTATCGCCTGGAGATGCAGGCGCCGGACGGGGATCACATGTTCGTCAAGGGGTTTTTCCGGGAAATCCTCCCGCCCCGCAGGCTGGTAATGACCTGGGAATGGGAGCAGACCAGCATGGACGGGGAGGTTTCAACAGTCACCATCGAGTTTCGCCGAAGCGGCAAGGGGACGGTGATCGAGCTGATCCACGAAGGTTTCAGCTCCGAGGATGTCGGCGCCCGTCACCAGAGCGGATGGGAAGGCTGCCTCGCCTCTCTGGACGAGCACCTGACCGCCTAACATTGCGGTCCTGCAACGGGAGCAGTTGGTCCGCTGGTTCTGCGGGGCTCGAGTTTTTCAACCGATAAACTGGACCGCTGAATCCGGGGAGTAAGGATCCGCATTCGGGGGTGAGTTTGCTAGATCGACATGATCGGTTCGTTTACCCTCTGGCTGCAAGCATTTTGGGGTTTGTAATTGGATTTGCGCACAACAGGGCAAGTAACGGGGGAGCGGCTTCACTTTTGTTACCGGTCGCTTCGGCGACGATAGCATCGGAACTATCGCGCAAACCTCCTGAATCCCGCCGATTCTCCGTCGGTCTGATTCCCAGCCCCGGGAGAGGAATATCAGCAGTCGCCAAGCTGCGCTTCTGAGCCATGCCGGAAAATCCGCTGCAATCGCAGGCGTCCCCTGACATGACGGTGCCCGGCCCGCAGGGCCGCGAAGATGTCGGAGCGGGTGAACCCGGCGCCGGGCAGCGGGCGCACCCCGAGCAGGGGGACGGTGTAGGTCCCGCACTTGACCAGGTGCTGCAGCTCGATGCCGGGAAGTCCGGTAAGGGCCTCCTCCACGTGCCGGACCTGGGCCTGCCAGCGCGCCCGGTCCGCCTCGTGGTCGCGGGCGAGGTAGCTCTCGAGCGCCTTCAGGAAGCCGATCACCTCTTCGCGGCTGACCTTCATGGGCCGTCCGACGGTCGCGAACGGGTTGCCGTTGGCGGCGCAGGCGGCGATGAGGTCGCGCCGTCCTACCACCAGTCCGGTCGACTGGGGCCCCAGCAGGCTCTTGCCGCCGCTGAAGATCACTAGGTCCGCCCCTTCCCGGCAGGACCTCGTCAGCGTCGACATCGGCGGGCACTCGGAGGCGGCGTCGACCACGAGCGGCACTCCCGACTCCCTCGACAGGGCGACGAAATCCTCGATCCGCAGGGACCCGGGCTCCTCGAGCCTGTGGGCCATGCAGAAGATCGCCGCGGTGTCGCCGCCGACCGCGTCCCCCATCGCCCCGAGCGGAGGCTCCCCGTCGTCCTCGACGACCACCAGGTGGCCCCTGCCAGGCGGATCGCCTGGTCGTAGCCGATGCGGTGCAGCCGCTGGATGACGACCTCCGATCTCATCCCGCTGCTGTCGGGCAGCCGCGCGATGCGCTCCGGATCGGTGCCGGCCATGCAGGCGGCGGTGGTCAGCACCAGGCCTGAAGCGGCGCTGGCGGTCACGTACGCCGCCTCGACCTCGAGCAGGCCGGCGATGCGCTCCCCGACCTTTTCGTGCAGCTCGTCGAGCATGCAGAACTTCCCGCCCGCCTCGCGCATTACATCGAACAACCCGGGGTCCATCAGGGATCCCCCCTAGCGCGACATGGCGCCGGCGGCGTTGATCAGGGTGCGTACTCCCAGCTCTTCGTAGATGTCCACTCGATTCTCCTTTTCGGTAAGCTGAAAGAACTGAAATCGATACGGCCGCGTTACCGGGTGATGAGCGTTGCTTTGCGGGGAGACCACCTGCCCACTTCTGGCTCGACGGCGGGCAGGCAACTCTTGGGGACGGCGCGGACTCCGCTCCGCGGCTACCCCCTGTACAGGCTCGCGTGGCGGTCGGCGATCTCCTCCCAGTCGAGGCTCTCGGCGCAGGCGCGGGCGGCGCGTCCGGCCGCCTCGAGGTCGCGATCCCTGATCTCCCGCATCGCCTCCTGCAGGGCCCCCTCGCGGTCCGGGTCGAAGAGGATGCCCATGGAGTCGTCGATGAGCTCGGGCAGGCAGCCGCGAGCCGGCAGCACCACCGGCTTGCCGAACCCCAGCGCGGCGATGGTCGATCCGGAGGTCAGCACCTCGGAGAAGGGAATCACCACGACGTCGGCGCTGTTGAGGAAGACCTGGAAGTCCTCCTCCGGGAAGAAGTCGGAGGTGTGCATGCGCACGCGCGCGTCCCCGGCGGCGAGGTCGCGCAGCTCCTGCGCGTACTGCGGGTTGAAGGAGGCGCGCATCATCAGCAACAGCTCGGCGTCGTCCGGGTCGATCTCGCGGAAGGCCTCGATCAGGGCGTCGACCCCCTTGTAGGTGCGCGCGTTGCCGAAGAACAGGTAGACGAAGGAAGCGGGCGGAAGGCCGAGCCGCTCCCGGGCCTCGGCGCGGGTGACCTCGTCGGGGAAGACGTCGATGAAGTTGCCGTGCGGGATGACGTTCACCTCCCCCTCGAAATGGAACTGCTTCCTGCAGAGCTCCGCGGCGTAGCGGCAGTGGGCGATGGCGGCGTCGGCCTCGCGGGCGACGAACAGCCGCGCGAGGTGGTCGACCTCGGGGAAGGGGCGCTCGTGCGGGTAGAAGTTGTGCATCGTCCAGACGATGCGGTACCCGAGGGTCGCTTTGGCGTAGCGGAGAGTGTCGCAGAAGCGGTTGCACCTCTCGATCGTCGACTGCAGGTCCCCGGTGCGGTAGAAGCCGTGCAGCCAGTGCAGGTGCAGGACCTCGTGGTCCTCGCGGCCCTCCTCCAGCCACTCCCGCTCGAACCGGTACAGCCCCTCGTCGAGATGGATGCCGCGCTTCTCGAGAGCGCGCCCCAGCAGCCCGGCGTAGGGGTTGCTGCGCCCCCTGATGGCGATGCCGCGTCCGTCTTCCCAGAAAAAGAATGCTCTCATTGGCGGCCTCCCTCAGCCATGAACAGGTCCTCCCCGGCTACAGCTGGTAGCGTTCGATTGTCGTCGTCCCGGCGGCCCCGGGCGGCAGCGGGGGCGGCTCGCATCCGGGCCCGCAGATCGCCCAGGCCCTCTGCCGCGCTCCCTGTTTCACCACGACCCCCCGGAAACCATCAGTGCCCCCCGGCCAGAGGGACACCTCCAGCCGCTCCTCGCAGGAGAGCTCGACCACCGACAGGAAGGCGGTTTCCCGGGCATGCCGCCGCCGGATGACGATTGCGCTGCAGTCGGCCGCGGGATTGCCGGGAACCTGCCCGAGGATGATCTCGGAATCCCCTCCGTCGGGCAGGTGAAGGGCGGTGGAGCCGGTCTCCTGTCGCCAGCGCAGCTCCGCCACTCCGGGGGCGGTGAAAACCTGCGCCCCGCTCACGTGCTCGTATCCCGCTCCCTGCAGCCGCGGCGGGTCGGGGCAGGGCTCGAGGCCGCGGGCATCGAAGGCGCCCCCTCGCATGCGGCAGGGGAGATCGATCTGCCTTTCGCGGTCGCACCTCCCCCGGGTGAAATCGAGGTAGTACCCCGGCATCCACAGGATGACCCGCCGCAGCGACACCCCTTCCCAGGGCGGCTCGTCGAATTCGACCTCCGCGTCGGCGACCTCGAAGTCGCGTTCGCCGCTTTGGAAACGGACCAGCCTTCCCTCGGCGAGGGGCTGGGAGCAGCCGTCGACGATGGCGGTGTTGTGGCTGAGCGTCTGCCGGTACCAGGTGTCGTTGAGCCCGATACCGTACCCGGGGGTGCCGAGATCCGCGGAGAGGTCGATGCCCCTTGCGCAGGCGAAGGTGCCGAGCTTGTCCGGGTGGCCGTGTCCGCCCCCGTCGGGGCCGTACTTGAGCAGCAGGCAGTCCTGTTTTTCCAGCGGCCCCGGAGACCTGAACAGGGCGCATCCGGTCGGCTCGAAGTTGACGCTGCGCAGGCAAGGGGCCGAGGCTTCGGCCACCTCGTCGCGGCCGTGGAGCAGGGCCTCCAGGGAGTCGCGCTTCCCGTGCCGGTAGTTCTCTGTGAGAACCCAGGCGAAGGCGGGGTCGCCGTACCAGGCGTGGGCGACCTCGTAGAAGGCCGCCGCGGCCGGAACCCCGTGACAGACATCGGCGACGAGGCTGGAAAAGAACCAGCAGTCGTTGTTGGCCGGCAGCCTGAGACCGGGAAGCAGCATATCGATCGGGGCGCGGAACATCTTCTCGAAGCGCTCGTGGTTCCACAGCTCGAGACCGCGTCCTGCGCAGACCTGGGCCAGGGCGATCATCGGGGTCAGGGCGTAGAAGTGGTAGCTCGACGATCCCTCCCACCAGAGCCCGTCGTCCCGCACTCCTTCTGCGAGTTGGTGGTGGAAGCCGTTTTCCTCCTCCAGGGCGATGCGCAGGAAGCGCTCCTCGCCGAGCAGCAGGCCGACCGCGGCGATGGCGGTGTTGTGCCAGTTCTCGATGTTGTGGATCCGGTGGTACTTCTGGTCGAGTATGTGCTCCGCCGCGGGTCTCAGGAGCAGCTCCTCGACCTCGTTCCTCTCGCTTTCCGCCAGGCCGTCCCGCACCAGGTCGTAGGCCCTCGCCAGGGGGATCAGCCAGACCGCCTCGTCGAGGGACTGGAAGGTCGCCTTGCCGTTTCCGAACTCCCGCGGCCGCAGCGGACGGTAGCTGCCGAAACGGGCGGCGTACCCGGTCAGGATTTCCGCGGCGCGCCGGAGATGGGGCGGTTCCGCGTCGATGCACCAGCGCAGCGCCAGGGAGAGCGCCATGTTCGACAGGCGGTTGTTGACGAACCACAGCCAGGCCGAATCGAACGGCTCCCCGGAGAAGAGACGGCCGTCGCTCGGGCAGCGGTGGCGGGTGGGGGAGTCCGGGTCGAAGGTGAGCTCGACGGCGTGCTCGGGGCAGAAGTAATCGTGGTAGAAGCCGGCGGAGCGTTCGGGAACTGGGAGTTCGCCGGCGAGGAAGTCGTCGGTCCGCTGGCGCAGCCCGGCGACCGCGGCCGCGAAGGCCGGTTGCGAGGCGCGCCGGCGCAGCCGCGACAGCTCCTGTGAGGTGTGCAGCCTGGGCATGTGAGAGGGTGTGCGTGGTGTCGGTTTCGGAGCCGCCATATACTACGCCTGCCCGCTATCAGCGGAAAGCAGACCCGACAGCACGTTGAAGAAGCCCATCCGGGCTGGGGCGGGCCCTGCGGTCAGCGAGTATTGTCTTCCACCGCCATGACTGGGCCCCGCCTGCAGAACAACTTGTCCACGGGCTGAAGCAAAGGAGACTGTCATGGAAGAAGCGGGAATTTCGGTGTTGCGCACCAACGAGTGCGAGGTCGTCGATTTCGACTGGGGAGAGCTGCGCTGGCACGCCAGCGGCTCGCTGGGCAATTCGGGAGAGATGACCGTGGGCACGGCGCGGTTGAAACCGGGGCAGGCCAATCTCCGGCATTACCATCCCAACTGCTCGGAAGTGCTCGTCGTCGTTTCGGGCGGGATCTCCCACACCCTGGATGCAGGCGAGGTCGCGGAGCTCGGCCCCGGGGACACCGTCGCCATTCCCGAGGGAGTCCCACACCAGGCCCGCAACCTGTCCGAAACCGAGGAGGCGGTCCTGTTCATCTCCTTTTCCTCCGCGGACAGGCAGACGGTGATGGAGGAGTAGAGATGTCCGCGTATTCGAGGTGCAGGGGAGTCAGGCCGGGCGCGCGGGGCCACAACCTGATTGACCGCTCAATGCAGGTCCGGGGGTCCGGAGAAGAACGATGCCCCGCAAAGTGACCATCAGCGGCGGCGCGTTCGAACGCGGCCGCCAGTACGGCGAGCAGGCCGGCCCCCTCATCCGCAAGGGGGTCGAGTTCTACGTCGACATGTGGGAGAAGGGGAGCGGCCGCACCCGGGGGGAGCTGATCGAGATCATCTCCGGTTTCGCCGGGAAGATTGGGGATTTCGACGCGGAGATTCTGACCGAGATCGAGGGGATCGCCGCCGGCTCCGGGCTCGCGGTCGACGACGTGTTGATCGTCAACGGCCGCTACGAGATCATGCTGTCGACCCTCTTCGCCGGAGCGCCGGCAGGAAGCGGTGAATGCACCTCCCTCGGAATCGCCCGGGCCAGCGAAAGCGGCCACACCCTGGTCGGGCAGAACTGGGACTGGGCGGTGCCGGTCGGGGAGGTCAGCATTCTGCTCGAGGTCCGGCAGGAGGACCGCCCCGACATCCTCACCCACGTCGAGGCGGGGTTCGTCGGCCACAAGGGGATCAACTCCGAAGGCCTCGCCCTGTGCGCCAACGCCATGGGATCGCAGCTCGACCGCTTCGAGGCCGCGGTGCCGGTCTGGGTGCTGGCGCGCGCCGCGCTCAACTGCTCGAGCATCGACGAGGCGCGCCGCACTCTGGAGCCGGCCGAACGGGTAGCCTCGGTCAACTTCACCATGGCGCAACCGGGTGCCCCGGGCTCGGGGGAGGGGAAGGTCGCCTCGCTCGAGGTGAGCCCCGCGGACGTCGCCGTGGTCGCCGCGTCCCCGGGCGGGCGGGCGTCGCATTGCAATGTCTTTGCAGATGCCAGTGAAGACGGCCCTCCCCGGGAGCGCGGCCTCGAGGACCGCCTGGCCGTTCAGTATCCCGGGTTCTGCGACCGCGCCCGGCGGGCCGGAGAGCTGATCGGGGAAGGGGAGGCGGGCAGCGAGCGTCTGAAGGCCATTCTCCGCGATCACGAGAACCGGCCGGAATCGATCTGCCGGCACCGGGAAGACCAGCCGGACGAGCTCGTCCTGGAAACCCTGGCCTCGGTGGTCATGGATGTCTCCGCCGGCACTCTGGAGGTCGCCGACGGTCCGCCCTGCAGCAACCCGTACCGCGCCCACAGGCTGTCCCGCTCGTAGCGGTTCCGGCTTCACCTGCGCCAGCCTCAGGGCCGGGTCCAGCCGCGGGACCCGGGATTCGAGCCAGCCGACTTGTTGCCGGGGCCGTGACTGCGCCTCAGCCCGCCTTTCCCATGCCGGCCGGTTCCCGGCTTGCAACGGATTGCAACAGAAGGCCGGGGGGGTGGCCGGGGCACATGCCGGCACAGGGCAGGCACTCAGGCTATCGCGGCACTCCGCACCGACAGATCCGGGACCTGCGGTCACTGCCCTCATTCATCCGCCCTGCTCCGGGCGGGACTCGGGCGAGCCTTCGACCAGCACCGAGACGATGTCGACGTCGTGGTACTTCTGGTGCCGCACCGAAGAGGCGTAATGCCGCAACAGGCGGTAGGAGATCTCGTGCTCGTCGACCAGCTCGGGCTGCTCGCTGAGGTAGGCGAGCCGGTCCTCGAGGTTCTCGGCGCTCGAGGCGGCGAGGAAATCCAGCTCCACACTCTTCTCCGACAGGCGGGCGGTGACGATCAGGCTCCGCCCCTCGGGGCCCGCGTCTTCCTCTTCGGCCTGCTGCAGCAGGACCGCCAGGGTCTCCTCTCCCGCGGAGCGCAGCCGCCCTTCCGACGGATCTTTCCAGCCGATTTTTGAGGCAAAGGCGCGCAGGAAGGCGTCGATTTCCGGCAGCGCCGAAGCGGCCAGCTCGACCTTGAGACGCCGGCTCCGGGGCGCCGTCAGCTCCAGGAAGGCGGTCAGGGCGATCGCCGCGATCCCCCCGGCGGTCATGCCGTTGCCGAGCAAGGTGCCCAAGGTCCCGCCCAGCAGGTCGGCGAAGATCACCCGGTTCTGGAAGCCGACGCCGATCCAGAAGGCGAGACCCACCACCGCGGCCTTGCGGTGATCGAGGCCGTCCCCGACGACGATCTTCATTCCCTGCACGAAGAGGATGCCTATCAGCAGGGTTACGTAGGCGGCGCCAACCGGGTTGGGAATGGCGATGATGAGGGCCGTCACCTTGGGCGACAGCGCCAGCAACACGAAGAGGACGCCGATATACACGCCGACGCGGCGGGCGGCGACCCCGGTGAGCTCGGCGAGGGATATGCTGGTGGAGTAGGTCGTATTGGGGGGCGTGCCGACGAGCCCGGAAAGCAGATTGCCCACCCCGTCGGCGTTGAGAGCGCCCTGGACGAGGCGAAAATCGGTTGCCCGCGGGCGCCGCCGCGAGACCCGTTGAATGGCGACGCCGTCGCCGATGGTCTCGATCGCCCCTACCATGGTGACGACCACGAACGCGGGCAGCAGTGCCCAGAACTCCGCGCTGAGCGACAGGTCCAGTCCCGGCCAGGCGTAGTCGGGAAAACCGATCCAGGCAGCTTCGAGCACCGGCTGAACGTCGTACAGCCCGAAGGGGGCGGAGACGGCGCAGCCGACAACGATGGCGATGAGCGGGGCCCATAGCCTCCAGGCCACGGGCGCGCGCAGCGCCAGGACCAGGAGGGCGGCGAGGGTGGCTGCGGCCGCGGCCGGTGCCGCAGCCGCAGGCGTGTCGTCCGGAACGTCCCCCAGCAGGTCGAACACGACCGGCATGACCGTGACTGCGATCAGCATGATCACCGTTCCGGAGACGACCGGCGTGATGATCCGGCGCACCAGCGACAGCCGCGCCGCCAGGAGAAACTGAAACAGCGACGAAACGACGATAAGGCTCGCCATCAAGGGGGGTCCGCCCTTCACTAGCGCCGTGATGCAGACCGCGATGAAGGCTCCGGAGGTCCCCATGATGAGCACGTGCCCCGCCCCGATACGCCCGATCCGGACCGCTTGCAGCACCGTGCTCACGCCGCTGACCATCAGCGCCGCAAAGGCGACCCAGGTCAGGTAGCTCGCCGGCTGGTTGGCTGCCCGGGCAATTATGACGGCACTGAGCACCACCGGCGCCAGGACGACGACCGCGGCCTGAAATCCGACCCCGGCCGCGACCGAGTGGGGAGGGAGCTCGTCGGGCTCGAAGCGGATGTTTTCATTCGCTTTTGCTGTATCCAAATCCATTGTCTCCCAGTAGCTTGTAAGAAAAAAACCAAAATTGACAAAATTAAATTCAGCGAACGATCCCGGCGAAGATATGCTGAAAGCCCTGCGAACCCCGATCCCGGAATTGCAAGCCCTTCAGGGGCGCCACACCACCAGCAGCTGCGCCGTGCTCTCGTCGAGGTCCGTTCCGAGCTTGTTGCGCCAGTACTGGTACTCGATGCCGGCCAGGAACCGATGGGGCGCTGCGAATACGGCCTTGCCCAGATCCCAGGTGAACTGCGGCTGGGCGAGAATCGACCCGTTGACCTCCTCGCCGAGCTCGTTGGTGCTGCCGCCGAGGTACTCCGCATGGCCGGCGATGGCAAACGACTGGCTGCCCGCCTCGAAGGGAAAGACCCAGCTGACGTCGAACATGAAGCTGCTGCCGGTTTCGGGAGGCCCCCCGCCGTCGATGCCGGTGCTGCCGTCGATATAGGCGGTGAGGTCCGTATTCAGGAACAGGAATCCCGGCAGGTTCCACGAGGCTCTCAGACCGGGCAGGTACTGCACGACTTTGCCGTCGCCGGTGGCGTTGAACCCGGCAACGAGGGAGAAATCAGCGATCGGGCCGAGGCGGAACGCCCTGCCGGCGAGCTTGCCGAAGCTCAGGGTCGGATACCACTCGGCGTAGAACTCCCTGTCGTTGAAGCCGTCCTCTCCGCCGTCGTCGAGGTAGTCGATGAAGAAGAAGCTGTCGCCGTACTTCCATCCCGCGGCCCGCTGCACGGTGAAGACAAGGGTCTGTTGCTCCGCTGCCGAGAATGGGTTCAGCAGCTTGCCGTACTGCAGGTGGAACTCGGCTCGGGCGGGGGTCGCAGTCCAGGCGGCCAGCAGTGCGGCCGCCGAAACCGCTGCGCATGCTGTTTCCATCCGGCTGTCCTCGTTGTACCAGGTCTGGTTTTTCCGGGATTCTGCAGAGATGGCTTGCGGCTCCTTGCCGCAAGATGATCGCCATTGCCGGGAAGGTTCGGGTTGCGGTCAACAAGGTGGGATCGGGGACAGCAAGGTTCCGGTCATCGTGGTAGAACGGGTGGCCGTGAATCCGGGGCGGCGCCCCGTGGAGGGGGTTTGTCCGCAAAGCCCCGACCACCCTCGGCAGCGGCAAACATCAGGAAGCAGGAGCGGCGGAAAGGACGCCCTTCCTCGGCAGGACTATCCTGAATTCGGTGAATTCCCCCTCTTCGGTCTCCACCTGGAACTCCCCCCCGTGCTCGCGGACGATCTCGTGGGAGATCGAAAGTCCGAGCCCGGTCCCCTGGGTGCCGGACTTGGTGGTGAAGAACGGGTCGAAGATCCTGTCGACGATCTCGGCGGGAATCCCGGTGCCGTTGTCGCGGATGGAAACGCGAACGCCGTCCTCGCTGCCCTCGGTCCTGAGCCACACCTTGGGCTTGTAGGAGCCGTCGGACTCCCTGGCGCGGGCGGCAGTGGCGTGGCAGGCGTTCGTCACCACGTTGAGGAAGACCCGGCTCAGGTCCCGGGTGCTCGCCTCGACCCGCCCGGCGCCCTCGTCGTACTCCTGGACCAGGTTGACGTTGAACGTCGAATCCGTGCCCCTTAGTCCGTGGTAGGCGAGCTTGGCGTATTCGTCGACCAGCAGGTTGATGTCCACTGATTCCACCTGTCCCGCCTCGTTGCGGGAGTGGGCCAGCATGCCCTCGACGATGCGGTTGGCCCGCTCCCCGTGCTCCTTCACCTTGCCCGCGTTGCCGCCGAGGTCGTCGAGGATCTCGTCGATCAGCTCTTGGTCCATGCCGCCCTCCCCCTCTCCCTTCAGCTCTTCCCGCAGCTCGTCGATCAGGTCGGACGAAAGGCCGGCGAAGTTGTTGACGAAGTTCAGGGGGTTCCTGATCTCGTGGGCGATGCCGGCGGTGAGGGCCCCCAGGGAGGCGAGCTTTTCCTGGCTGATGACCTGCTGCTGAGTGCGCTTGAGGTCTTCCAGGGTGGTCTCCAGCTCGGAGTTGGTGGTCTCGAGCGCGGCGTTCTTGGCCTGGACCTCCGCGGCGAGCTTTTCGACGAGGTTGAGCCGCTGCACCTCGACGGCGTGCTGCCGGAAGACCTCCAAGGCCCCGGCCATGTCGGTCACCTCGTCGTTCCCTTCGATCTCCACCTGCACTTCGAGATCCCCCTTCGACATCCGTTGGGTGGCGTCGAAGAGCCTGCCCAACCGGGCCAGCAGGCGCTTGCCGAAGAACATCCAGACGAAGTAGGCGGCGACGAGGGTGAGGAGGGTGACCCCGAGCAGAAACCAGAACCCGAGGCGCACCAGGTTGCGGGAGCGATTGGCGGCGTTCTGGGTGGAGACCTCGGCCTCCTTCACCAGTCCTTCCACCATGGCCACGAGGTCGGCGGTGGTCTGCTGGTTGCGGGCCAGGAGATCTTCGGAGCGGCGGATCTCCTCGAGCTCGCGGGTGCGGGTCTCGAAGGCCCCGTCCGGAGCGGCGTAGAAGCCGGTCAGCTTCTCCACCTGCGGCTGCAGCCGGGACCTGATCGCCGGCCTGATCCCGCCCAGGGCCCGGCGCACGTCGCTCATGGCCGTTTCCACCCGTTCCCGGTTCGCCCGCAGCAGCTCCGGGTCGTTCTCCGTCATCGCCTGCTGGATGAGGGTGGTGGTGACGTTCTGCGAAGCCTGGAAGTCGAGGAGGCCGGCGTAGTGATCGAGCTCGGCCCTCGACGTCCTCCGGTCCGGGGAGGCCGGGGCATCGTCGAGACCGCGGAGCCCGGTGTGCATGAAGAAATGCTGATCGTCGACCAGCTCCTCGAGCAATAGCTGCAGTTCGAGGCCGAGGCTCTCGACCTGCCCTTCGAGCTTCCGGAGCAGGGCCCGGTACTGCATCCTGCGCCCGACCGACTCCTGGATCTGGCTGATGCTCTCCACCAGGCTGTCGGCCAGCGGCACGACCGCGCTTCCGATGTCTCCCTCGGCGCCTCCCTTCGATTCGGCGCGCCTTACTTCGGAAAGCCATTTCCGCAAGGTCTCCTCCTCCCGCACCACGTCCCACATCACCAACCCGAGGTCGTCGGGATCGTCGGCGGCGAGGAGCCGGGGGGAAGCCCGCACCAACTCGGAGCTGCTCCGGGCGACCTCGAAGGCGGCGACCAGAGCCGGCATGTACCCTTCGGTGACCTCGCTCTGGCGGGTGCTGACTATTCTCATCAGCCCCAGCGCGAGAACGACGGCGCCGATGGTCAGGGTGACGCCGCCGCCCAGGACCACGGCGATCTTGCTGCCGATGCCGAACCGTCCCCCGGTCGCTTTCCGGAGGCGTTCGCCGAGGGGGCCGGGGAGCCGCGCCAGGACGCTTTCGAAGGTGGATTGGATGCGTTGCTCGGAGATGTTCATCGCAACAGCCGCGTCACCGGGACGAAACCGCCCCCGCGGATCGTGGTCAGGAACACCTGGTCGGACCCCTGGTTGTCCCCGGGACCGTACTCGACCTCGAAGCCGCCCAGATCGATGGGGCCGGATTCCTCGAGGGTGCGGAGGAAAGCCTCACGGGTCGGCAGGGCCCCTTCACCGTCGCCAGGGGCGGTGGAGGCGCGCAGGGCATCGACCGCCAGGCGCCCCGCCAGGTACCCCTCAAGGGAGACGAATCCCGGCTGCGCGGCGCCGTCGGCCGCTTTCAGGGCGGCGTGATACCGGGCCACTATCGGAATGGCGGTGTCGCGCGGGAAGGGCACGACTTGGGTGACCACCACCCCGTCGCCGGCCCCGCCCAGCTCCTTCAGGAGGGCGTTGCTGCCGACGAAGGATATGTTCACGAAGACCGCTTCCATGCCGATCTTCCGGGCCCACTTGATGAAGTGGGCTGCCGGCCGGTAGGCGCCGATGATGATGACCGCTTCCGGGTCGCTGTCCAGGAGGCCGAGAAGGGCCCGCTTCACGGCGATGGTGTTGCGCATGTAGGTGACTTCGCCGACCAGCTTCATGCCGCGCCGGTCGAGAGCACGGCGCACCCCTGTCAGGCCGGCGGTTCCGTAGCTGTCGTCCTGGTAGAGGATGGCGATGCGCCGGAATCCCAGGTCCGCGGTCAGCCGCTCCACCATCTCCTCGGTCTCCTGGTAGTACGAGGCGCGGACGTTCACTACGTACCGCTGGTCGTCCCCCCTGAGCAGGTCGGCGCCGGTGAAGGGGCCGATGTAGGGGACCGAGGCGCCGCTGGCAATCGGTTCGGCGGCGTTGGAGGTGGGGGTGCCGACGGCGCCGATGAGGCCGAAGACGCCGAGCGCGATCAGCTCCCTGGTGTTGGCGACCGCGGCCTCGGGCTCGTACCCGTCGTCCCGCACGAGGAGCCGGAGCTGGCGGCCGTGGATGCCGCCGGAGCGGTTGGCCTCCTCGAAGGCGGCGCGCACCCCGAGGTTCATGTTTCTCCCCAGCTCCCCGGCCGGGCCGCTCAGGGCCGCGGACTGTCCGAAGAGGATCGAGTCGGGGAACACCCCGTCGCTGACGGCCGGGGGGGCGGCGTACGCGGCGACAGGCGCCAGTCCCGCCGCTGCCGCGGCGAGGAGGGCGAAGCGACCCATCTACGCAGGATCCCCGATGTAGCGCACAGCCATGCAGGTTATGTCGTCGGACTGGGGGGCTTCCCCGGCGTGATCCTGCACCGCCTGCACCACCCGGCTGCTGAACTCGGCGGCGCTGGCACCCGCGGCCTGCGCCAGGACCTGGGTCAGCCTTTCGTCGCCGAACTCGACGCCGTTCTCGTCCATCGCCTCGTTGACGCCGTCGGTGTAGAAGAACAGCACGTCCCCCGGGTCCAGCTCGATGTTACCCTCCGGGAACTCGAAGGAGGGCAGCACCCCCAGGACCAGCCCCGGGTCGCAGGAGATCTGCCGCACCTCGCCGGACTGCTTGACCACGTACGGCAGGTTGTGCCCGGCGTTGGCGAACTCGACGCGCCCCGTGACCGGGTCGAGGGTAGTGTAGAACACGGTGACGAACATCGACTCCTCGTTCGACTCGGTCAGCAGCTCGTTGACCTCGTTGAGGCACTTCGCCGGGTTGCTCTCGCCGATGGCGGTCCCCTTCATGAGGGTCCGGCTCACCATCATGAAGAGGGCGGCCGGCACTCCCTTCCCCGACACGTCCGCCACCACGATCCCCATGCGCTCGCCCTCGATCCGGAAGAAGTCGTAGAAGTCGCCGCCGACCTCGCGAGCCGGGGTCATCGAGGCGTGTATCTCGTAGCGGGGGTTCACGGGGAAGTCCGTGGGGAGAATGGACTCCTGCATCTGCGCCGCCACCCCGAGCTCCTGCCGCAGGGCCACCAGCTCGTCCCGCGATCGCAGCGCCTCCCGCATTACCCCGAGGTGCTCGAGGGTCTTGGCGATCGTCGCTTCGAGGTCGTCGAAGTCGATCGGCTTGGTCACGAAATCGAAGGCCCCCCGGTTCATGGCGGTGCGGATGTTCTTCATGTCCCCGTACGCCGTGACCATCACCGCCCGCAGGTCGTAGTCGAGACTGCCGAGCTGCTGCAGGAGGGTGAGCCCGTCCATTTCCGGCATGTTGATGTCCGACAGCACCAGGTCGACGTCGTCGTGTTCCTCGAGTTGCTGCAAGGCCTCGACGCCGTTCTGGGCGAAAACGAGACTGAGCTCTCCGGACCGGGTCCGGCGCCGGAATCTCTGCCGCAGCAGCAGCTCCAGGTCCGGCTCGTCGTCTACGACTAGGATCTTGGCCATCGAGGCGCTCCAGGTTTGTATGGTCCGGAAGTCACCGGACGGGGTGGTAGGGGGTGTTGCCGGAAGGGCCCGCGAGAGGGCAGCCGTTGCGCGGCGGCAAGGGTCGCATCAGTCGATCAGAGGATGGAAGTTCGGACCAGAGGATGGAAGTTCGGACCGGCGCCAAAGGTCACCGCATCATTACGTGCCGGCGAAAGGCCTGCCTTCCAGGTATTGGCAGTCGTTCGCTCTTGTGGGCGCGGTCCCTGTTTCCAAAGAAACGGGTGAAGGTGCGGACGAAGACGGAAAAAGATAACCAAATCGATTGCAGCCCGTTGATTGTAGCGCGGTTTGTCTTCGCGCAAGTGAATTTCGCCATCCCCGGCAAGGGCGCGACGGAATCCTCACGCAACGAGGTGGCGGTGTCGCTTGGTGGGTTTCATATACACGTGGTATTGTTTTGGAGTCGGAGAAATGGAGGGGCCGGGCAACGACCGGTGTTTTGATTTTGAAGAAAGGGTTGCCGAGATGAATTCTGAAACCGGTAGCATGTTGAGACTGGACGGGTCCTTCGATCCTTCCGGAGAACCCGTTCCTGAAACCGGGGTCGGGCAACAGAAGGGGAACCGGTCCGCACAGCCGATAGCGATTGTGGGCATGGCGTGCCGATTCCCAAAGGCAGAGGACCTCTCGGCTTTCTGGCGGCTGCTCGAAGCCGGGAAGAACGGGGTGACCGAGGGTGTTCCGGGCTCCGGGGTCGGGTGCGGGGAAATGGATGGTGCTGTCCATCCTGAGCCCACGTTGGCATTATTCCCGTAGGGCTGCGGGAGGATATGGATTTCAGCCTGATCGATGCCGGCGTATCCTCCGTGAAACTCGTTGCGTTCGCGAAACTGGTCGCTCAGGAATCCAACGATACGTTTACTCCCGAAGATTGTGCGGATGATAACAGCGTACGGGAATTCATCGAGCACCTCGATACTCACGCTGGCTGAACGCCCCCTGGATACGGGGTGTCCGCTGCTCCAGCGAAGATCTGCGGCTTTGTGAAGGACTGGTGCAGCTCCCCCGACAAACAATACCAGCTTCCGTTGCCGAGTGCTGGTGGCGTCCCTTCAGAAAGATCGGCAACGCCGCCGTCACATACGTCGATCTTTCGCCACATGCTTCCCGGGAGGCGGACGCCCTTGAGTACCTTGACGAAAAGGAACAGTCACGCTGGCAACGCTACCTGCATGCCGGTCCCCGTCGTCGATTCGCCTTGTGCCGTGCGGCGCTCCGCGCAATTCTCTGCAAGCGACTCGGCTGCCGAAACGAACAACTTGCATTCGCTGTATCCAGTTATGGAAAGCCGTTTGCCCTGTTGGATGGGGCGCCGGCGACCATAAGCTTCAACGTAAGTCACGGGGGCGGACATGGATTGATCGCGGTGGCGCCGGAAGGGCGGCTGGGCGTGGATGTCGAGGAACGGGTCCCCCGTGGCGACCTCGACGGACTGATAAGGACCGTGCTCGGCCCGGGCGAAAAGGCCGAGCTCGCATTGGCGCGTGGAAGCCACAAGCTCCACCTGTTCTACAATCTCTGGACAATGAAGGAAGCACTGCTCAAGGCGCTTGGCACAGGCCTTTCTTCGGGCATGTCCGAATTCGAGATCCCCTTGGCCATGCGCCGCGGCATGACGACGACCATATTCCGGTTTCCCCGGATGCCGGAAGTCAGATGGCGGCTGGAGGATCTGGGCAACGAGGATTTCGCTGCCGCCATCGCTCATGAAGTGGCCCCGGATTCCGATCCTCGGCTTTGTTGATTTCCGGCGATCTCTCTTGGAGGGCTGGAAATTTCTGCGCGGGTCGAAACGCACCGGTTGAAAGATGACTCCCCGGGGGACAGGGATTTGACCACCACTTCCGAACCGTATGGGAATTACCCGAGCCGTTTTACACTTCGGTCGCGCGCCTTGTCTTCGACCGCAATGACTCGGTCTCGCCTGCAGCGCAACTTTATCAACGGGCTGTTAGTGGTTCAGAGCGTAGAATAGGATTTCCTGCCTGAAGAGGCAGCTTCTACAACTGGAACACCGGAGGAATGCGTTGCGTTGATGCGTAATTCCTCGAGCTGAAGGCGCCTGCCTGATCCCGTTTCTTTTCCTAGTCTTTCGAACGCGGTAGGCTGTCTTCCCACCCACGGGCATGTCCTGTTGGGTGAGCGGTCGAGTAGATCCTTGGTTCTCGACAAGGTCCATTTATCCGCTACAGGCGCAGTGGCGGAATCAGCACGGCGCTCGCTGAACGAGCTCCCCTTCGGGTGGACCAGGGAGAACGCGGACCCGCATGCCGTTCAGCCGGGTCCCTATCGGGTAGGATGCCCAGCTCACGAAGCACCATCCCGGGCCTTTTGGAGTCCTGCGGCCGATGCCCCTCGGCATCGACGAATCCTCCCAGCTCCGTCCCTGGCGGAACTGCCCCAGCAGCCGGGAGACAAGGCTCAGGGAGCGAACCGGTAGACCACCGGCAGCTGCGCGGGATCGGTGATGTTCGCGTCCATGTGGTGGTAGATGTTGATGCGCCCGGTGCCGCAGTCTCCGAAATCGTCGCAGGAAACCGTTCCTACGAGGCCCTGGAAGCCGTCCGTCGCCGCGATCTCCTCCCGCAGCGCGGCGCGGTCGACGTACAGCTTCCCGACCTCGGCCACGGCAACGGACTCGATGGCGCCGAGCAGCAGCGTCGCAGCGTCGTAGGAGTGCGCCCAGTAGGGAGTCCCCGGAGACCCGCCGTGAGCCGCGGCGAATGCGTCCAGCACTTCCTCGGCGCTCTTGCCGGTCGCCGCGTTGACGTTCGAGCCGAGATCCGACTCCGGCCCCGCGAAGTAGATGCCCTCCGACTGCGGCGTGCCGAGGAACTCGGACACCAGAAGGGCCGCACCCGAAATGAGCGTCACCCCTTCCAGCCCGTCGAAGGCCCGCGCCTGCTCGGCGAATGCGGAGCCTTCCACTACGAAGAGCGGGAAGAAGATGCCGTCCGGCCCGGCTTCCGAGAATTCCGCCAGGATAGAGGTCATGTCCGTCTCCCCCTTCTCGACCCGGGCGGTGGCTGCAAGCGTCCCTCCGAGTGCGGTGAAAGCGTCGCTGAAGGCGCTGACCAGGGCCGTCGTGTACGGATCTCCGTCGTCGACCGCGGCCATGCTCCGCAGGCCCAGCTCGGTGTAGGCGAAGTCGGCGACCGCCTGCGCCTGGTAGAGATCGTTGATGGAAACGCGGAAATACCCGGGGTGGTGGTCGGGATTGGCGTTGCCGGCCAGATCGGAAGTGAGCGAAGGGGAGGTGTTGGATGGCGAGATCATCACCAGCCCCGCTTCCCCGATCACCCGTGAGGCCGCTACCGCCGCGGCCGAGCAGGAGGTGCCGATGACGCCGAGCACCTGCGGGTCGGCGACGATCTGCCCTGCGCCCGCGCTTCCCCCTTCCGGCGAGCACATGGCGTCTACAGGCTCTCCGAGCTCGACCTCGCGGCCGTGAACGGGTCCGAAGTCCGCCACGGCCAACTCGATGCTTTGCCGGGATGGCACGCCAAGGGATGGCGCTACGGTGTGCGCGAGCAACGACCGGATCTGTACCGCCTCTCCCTCTTCGACTTCGACGGCGCCGAGCGGTCCGGGCTCGAAGCGGGGCCTGGAGGGCCTGGACTCGGCCAGCCCGGCGACAGGGGCGCTCAAGGTCAGGCTGCTGGATATCCGCTTGCCCGCCGCTTCCGGCTGGTTGGAGGAAACCGGATCGTGGTCGGAGCAGCCGCCCAGGGTCAAGGCGCAGGTGAGCAGAAAAGAAGAAACGAGTCTCATGGGCTTCTCCTCCATGGAATCGGGCAATGTCATGGTTATGGTTGGATGATTGGAAAATGCATTAGCTGGACCGTTTCCGCCTATTCTGGTCCCGCCTCTCTCTCGAATCAGGATAATTCCTCGGACCCGAACCTCTCGGCAGCCTCCAGGGTTTCGCGCACGTCGTCCCAGGTGGTGGTGTGGTTGATGATGCACATCCTGAGAGAAAACTTCCCCCGGAGCAGCGTCGACGATATGAAGGCGCGGTCATCCCAGAAGACCCTGGCGAGCACGGTCCGGTTGACCTCTTCGAGGGATTCTTCGCCGACGGGGGTGCCTTCGGGGTTGATTGCGGAAACAGACGATTCCCAGCGACGCCGGGGTCAACAGCTCCAGGGTCCGGCTCTCGCGGACGTACCCTTCCGCCCGGGCGGCCAGCTCCATCCCCTTGGAAACCGCCCGCCGGAACGCCGCCATTCCGAAGGTCTGGACCGACATCCAGAGCTTCGGGGCGCGGAAGGAGCGGCTCAGCTGCAGGCCGCGGTCCGAGAGGTTCGCACCCCACACGGTGTCCTGGAGGATGTCGTGGTGAACGCCGAATGCCTGTTCGAGGGTGCCGGCGTCCTTCACCAGCAGGCAGCCGGCCTCGTACGGTTGAAAGAACCATTTGTGCGCGTCCAGCCCGATCGAATCGGCGCGCTCGATTCCGCGCAACAGCCTGCCGCCTTCCTCGGTCACCGCGGCGAAGCCTCCGTACGCGGCGTCGACGTGCAGCCACGGGCTTCGAGCACCTGCCGGAACTCACCGTCCCAGGCGGGTTTCTTCCGGCAGGCCCTCGATCCGCTCCACCACGAGCTCTGCCGCCTTGCGAGCGAGGTCGACCATGAGCTCGGGGGCCATCCGGAGGCCGTCCACTGCATTTCCGGATGGCGAGGTGGATGGCGCTTCCCGTTCTCCCTCTGATAGTCCCGTCATGCACCCTCCTGTTCTTCCCATCGTTTTTCGTGACGGGCACGGACCCTGCCGGGTTGGTATCCATCCTTCCCCGACGGGCTTCCGCGCTCCGGACTACTTGAGGTAGAGCATCCGCCGTGTCTGTACCCCACCCGGATGGGACAGGCGTGCGAAGTAGACCCCGCGGCCACCGCGGAGCCCTGCCGGTCGCGGGCGTCCCAATGGACCTGGTACACCCCGGCGGCCTGGAACTCATCAACGAGCGTGCGCACCTGCTGGCCGAGGGCGTTGTAGATCACCAGGCGCACCGGACCGGGGTTGGCCAGGCGGTAGGGAATTTGCGTGCTGCTGTTGAAGGGATTGGGGGCGTTGGGCTCCAGGCCGCCGGCACCCGGCTCCCCTGCTCGGCGGCGTCCAGTCGCTCGGCCCCACCACCCGCACGCCGCCCCCCAGGGTCAGCTCCAGCACCTGCCGCCTGCCGCGGTTGAGGGAAATGCTGTACCACTGTCCGACGTCGCCGCCGTCGGCGTTTCTGGCGCGGGCCTGGTAGAAGCCGTGGACGTGGCCTCCGCCCATGTTCGCCGCGGCGATGAGGTCTTGTACAACCGTACTGCCTCTGCTGTCCCTGACATCAAAATGTTCTTTCCGCTGACACTCGTGTCACCGCCGTGAGAATACACCGTGCCATCCGGCTGCATGAGGATGAGGAACGTGTTCCCCTGCCTCCACTTTCCTTCGATACCCAAACTGATGATAAACGGCGCGACGTCGTTCGGATCGGAAACGGCTGCCGCCTGTGATAGCGCATACAATACGAAGGCTTCCAGCGTTGCCGCGTCCACTACCTCGCCGGCGGTTGTTTCCGGGTTTTGTGCCGCGGCGTGACGGGTGATGAAGAGGCTGACCAGTCCCAGAATGACTGCTGCTGTCATGCGCTTCACGATGGCACCCCTTTCATTTTTAGACGGTAAACGGTATGGATATGCATTCTCTTCGGACAACGCCTTCCGCCCGAACCGCTCGATAGCCTTCGTGGTCTCGTGCACGTCGGTTCATGGTTGTCTCCTCCTTTTTGACCCCGTTGGCATCTTCGAGATCAATCATGTTTTGTCCATCGAAGCTCGGGTTGGCTCCGTGAAAGATCACCAGGCCGTCGGTATCCAGGACAATGTGGTAAATCGAGTCATACTTGAAATCCTCCCCTTCGGTCCTGATTGCAGCCTGGATAGTTGCCAAGTAGGCAGGACCGTTTTCCTCAAGAATGGGAATAAGAACTCGCATCCCTTCGACAAAGGCTTTCAGGGTTTCCCGGTCCTTCACATCCCGGGCCGTTGTCTCCAGGATCTCAAAGATGTTTGCCTCATCGCCGACGCCCGACAGATCCATGTAAAAGCCGGCGGCTACGATAAACTCCTGGCTTTGTATGGTCGCGGGGACAGCGTACGTCAGCTTGGGAGAGTCAGCGTCTTCGTCGCCTTCTACCGTCGGATCATCCCAGTAATACTCGACAAAACCGCCGCCTGCAGCGGCAGCGTCGAGGATCTCCTGGACGACCTTGTTGCCACGGGCATCTTCGAGATCGAGCACGCTATTATCCTCGAAGGTCAGATCCTCCCCGTGAAATTGCACCACACCTTCGGGAGTCAGAATAACGAGGTAGATCGAGCCGGCCTTCCAATCTCCCTCGCTCCTGAACGCCCCCACCAGGCTTGCGACCTCGGAAAAGTCAGTGGCGCTCTCCAGGGACCCCTTTGCCCCTTCGACAAAGGCTTTCAGGGTTTCCCGGTCCACCACGTCACCGGCCGTTACCTCCAGGTCCTGGGCAACGGCGGGATGCGCTGCGGGAAAGAGACAGGCAAGCCCCAGAATGATTATTGCTGTCAGATGCTTTCCCATGGTTCTCCTTTCGATTGCGGATATGTCAGTGACAGCTGTATCAAAGATAGGTGAGATGCGCCGGCACTCGGGAAAGACACCACACCGGTTCCCTTCCCTCCGGCAAGGGCGAGCCCGTACCCACTGGCCCGCCCTGCAACCTCCACTTCCTCCGAGGCTATTTGCCGCGGCCGCGGCGCAGCAGAAAGATCCCCATGGCGCCGGCCAGAAGCGGCAGGATGGCGTCGATGAGTATCCACACCAGGGTGACCGTATTCTCGCCCGGGGCGGTGAACGCGGGCATGAGCAGGTTGAACCAGTTCCAGAAGAACAGGATGCCGACGAACAGGAACCCGTAGAAATGGGTGTTGGCGGCGACGAATTCCCGGGTCACCCCGGCACCGCCCCCTTCGCGGTCAACCTCCTGCTTGCGGAGATAGCCGAATATCAGGGCCAACGCGATGGCCAGTGCCATCAAGGGATCCAGGACGTCCCAGAGAGGGCTGTACGGCTGCCCGGGACTGGATGCGTGATAGAGCGGTTCGACCACGGTGTGGACGGCGACCGCCACCGCCAATGCAATCAGATAAATGCCGCTGATGCGCTTGAGCAGGTCCATGAGGTTCGCTCCTTGAGTCAGGGATGGACGGCAGCGGTGGTCGCCGCCCCGGGGTTCTGATGTTCAGGCGATGGTTCCAATCGAGGAGGTGCCGCAGGATGCCGTTGCCGGGTCCGACTTCCCGCTGGCCGGATCCCCTCCGGCGGCGCGCACCCGCACCTCGACATCGAGCCGGGTTCCTCCTCCGCCGTGGAGGATGCCGCGAGTAGGTGACACATCGTGGTAGTCCCGCCCCGTCGCGATGCGCACCACACCTCCCTCTCCGGCAGGGCTCTGGTTGGTGGGGTCGAAGCCTGTCCAGCCGAGCCCCGGCAGCCGGCATTCGACCCAGGCGTGGGTGGCGTTGACAGACGGCTGCCCGTCGGATCTCCCCGGAAGGTGAAGGTAGCCGGAGACGTAGCGGGCGGGGATGCCCCAGGAGCGCGCGATGGCGATCATGAGGTGAGAGTAGTCCTGGCAGACACCGCTGCCGGTCTCGAGGATGTGCTCGACCGGTGATTCCGCCGTGGTGCTTCCCGGGATGTAGTGCAGGCAGCGGTGCAGGGTGCCGGACAGCTGTGACAGACTTTCGAGAGGGTCGCTCCCGGGCTCGATGCCATGCCGGTCGACGAACGCCTCGAGACTCGGGGATGACCGCACCAGCGCGCTCGGGCGCGTGAAGCTCCAGTCGGCGAAGGAGTTGCCGGGGGAGCGGATCTCCTCCCAGACGCCGGCCCCCAGTCGTTCGGGGAGCGCGGGGGCGAGTGCAGCCTCGACCGTGGAGCGGGCGGTGATCTCGAGGGTCCGGTGCTCACGGTGAAGGTCGAGGAGGTGCCGCGCGTTGCCGAAACAGTCCGTCTCGCGGTTGAGGAAGGCCAATGGGCGCGTCCCGATCTCGAAGTCGAGAAGCCGCTGCCCGCGGTCCTGGAGCGGCTCCAGGCAGAGCAACATGACGCACTGCCGCACGCTGGTATCGTAGCTGAAGCGGGAGAGGTGCTCGATCTCGTAACGGACTGCCCGGTCATGGCGTCAGTGCACCGGGCTGTCCTCGATGGCGTACTCGATGTACTCCGCGTTCACGAGCTCGTGGAGCTTCCGGCAGTGTTCGCCTACTTGCGCGAGAAGGGCCTCCCGGTCTTCGCGGTCCTCGCAGTCCGGCCAATCGTAGCGGATCAGGGCGTACAGCCGGCCGGAGAGGCGCTCGGCCGCGGCCCCGGCGCGCGCGCCCGGACCGGGACCACTGGCAGCGAGCTCCGCGGATAGCGCGTCGAGGGAGCGGCACAGCGAGCCCGGCAGCAGGGGATCGGTGACGAGGAGGTCGAGCACCCGGTCCGCCTGGACCTCGACGCTGTAGCTGCGCTTGTAGGTGTCGAACGCCTGGCAGGAGTGCAGCAGGCTCGTCCATCCGGTGTCGGAGGTTCCGCCCTGCTCACGTTCGGCGAGCTGGGCGAGGAGGAAGGCGGACAGAAGCTGGGCGCGCTCGATGAAACGCCCGATGCGCATGAAGCGCCAGCCCTCGTCGCGGTACATGGTCGCTTCGGCGACACCGGTGAAGGTGTCGATCTCCCGGGTGGTCTCCGCGTAGAAGCTTTCCGGGGCGACCTTCCAGATGTCCTCGATGCCGAGGTCGCGGATGCGCAGCCAGGAGAGGTTGAGGCAGGTCCACATCTCGGCGCTGATGCAGTTACGCATCTGGCGGGCGTTCTTGCGGCCAAGGGCGAGGCACCTGCGCACCGAATCGGGGTTGGAGCGCTCGAAGGTGAGATCCCCCGCCAGAGTGTAGGAATCGGCCAGGACGTAGTCGTCGCTGCCGCCGGTGCCGAGGTCTCCCCCGGGCGGCTGCCGGCCGAGGCCGGCGTAGATCCGGCTCCAGCCGTACTGGATCTCCTCGACGGGCCGGTCGACCAGCGCCTCCACCTGCAGTCGCAACAGGCGGCACAGATGTTCGGCCCGCTCGAGGTAGCGGCCCATCCAATAGAGTCCCTGAGCGCTGCGCGCGAGCATTCAGTCCTCCAGCACCCAGAGGTCCTTGCCGCCCCCGCCCTGGCTCGAGTTCACCACCAGGCTGCCCCGGCGCAGCGCCACCCGGCAGAAGGCCCCGGGGACTATGCGGGTCTCGCGGCCGTGGAGGACGAACGGGCGCAGGTCGACGTGGCGAGGCTCGGCGCGGCCCTCGATGAAGCAGGGGGCGCGGGAGAGGGGAAGCACCGGCTGGGAGATGAAGCCGGCGGGGTCGGCGCGAAGCTCCTCGGCGTAGGCGGCGCGCTCCTCCGGCGTCGCCTGGGGGCCGAGGAGCATGCCGTAGCCCCCGGATTCGCCGACGCGCTTGACCACGAGGTTCTCGAGGTTGTCGAGGGTGTACTCCAGGTCGCGGGGCCGCCGGCACAGGTAGGTCTCGACGTTGGCCAGGACCGGCTCCTCGCCGAGGTAGTAGCGGATCATGTCGGGGACAAAGGCATAGACGCTCTTGTCGTCGGCACCCCGGTCCCCGGCGCGTTCGCCAAGGCGACGCGCCCGCTCTTGCAGGCGTGCATCAGCCCGGGCACTCCGAGCAGGGAATCGGGGCGGAAGACGAGGGGGTCGATGAAGTCGTCGTCCACCCGCCGCAGCCCTGCGGTGGTGCGCATGTAGACGAAGCCGTCGTTGACCAGCAGGTCGCGGCCTTCGACGAGGGCCGCGCCGATTTCCTGCGCCAGGAATATGTGCTTGTAGAAGGCGGAGTTGGCGACCCCGGGGGTGAGCAGGGCGATGCAGGGGTCGGAGCGCCCTCCTGGGGCGAGCTCGCGAAGCGTCTCGAGCAGCACCTGCCCGTACTGCTCCACCTCCCGCACCCGGCAGTCCCGGTAGATGCGGCGCAGGCTCGACTTGACCACCTTGCGGTTGGCGATCATGTAGGAAACCCCGGAGGGAACCCGCAGGTTGTCCTCGAGCACGAGGAAGCCATCGTTGGTGCGCACCAGGTCGGTGCCGCAGACGGCGACCCAGGTGCCGTGGGGGGACCGGTACCCCGCACATCTCGAGGCGGTACTGGGGACAGCCGCGCACCAGGTCCGCGGGGATCACGCCCTCGGCGATGATGCGGGCTTCCCCGTACACGTCCTCGAGGAAGCGATTCAGGGCGCCGAGGCGCTGGGTGAGGCCGGTCTCGAGGTGCCGCCACTCCTCCGCGGAGAGGATGCGGGGAACGCAGTCGACGGGAATGATGCGCTCGTCGGCTTCCTCGTCCCCGTAGACGGTGAAGGTGATCCCCTCGTTGGAGAAGGAGCGGGTGACGCGCTCTTGGATCCTGCCGACCTCGTCGGCGGGAAGCTGGCACAGGGTGTCGTGCAGGGCCCGGCAGTGGCCGCGAGGCGTGCCGTCCGGCAGGAACATCTCGTCGTAGATCGCGGCGTCGAGATCGTAGGCGTCGAAGTTCATGGGGAGGGTTCATCGGGCGAGGGCGATTCAGCGGCCGTGCCCGATGATCACCTCGAGGTTTCAGTCCGGATCGCGGTAATCTCCCCCCTCGTCCGGGTCCACCATGAGGGCGAACTCGGGGTAGGCGTCGATTCCCAGCTCAGCGGCGTCCTGGCCGATTTCCTCGACATCGCGCGAGACCCGGACTTCCAGTGTGCGGCTCAGAACGAACCACAGCAACATGGAGGTGGCGAAGACGAACGCACCGACGGCGAGGACTCCGGTAAGCTGCACGAGGAAACTGCTCTTCCCCGAAAGGCAGACCGCCAGCGTCCCCCAGACACCGGCGAATAGGTGCGCCGGGACGGCGCCGACCACGTCGTCGATCCTCATGCGCTCGAGCAGTTTCAGCCCGGCGGTGCAGAGGATCGCGCCCACGGCGCCGATGATTATCGCCAGCCAGGGGTCGGTGATGTCCGGTCCCGCGGTGATCGCCACCAGGCCGGCGATGGCGCCGTTGAGGGCGGAGAAGAGGTCGGTGCGCCCGAGGATGGGACGCGAAACCAAAATGGCGGTGAGCACTCCCGCGGCCGCGGCGAGGTTGGTGTTGACGAGGATGTTGCTCATTGCCACCGCGTCGGCGGCGCCGGCGAGGGCAAGCTGCGAGCCGCCATTGAAGCCGAACCATCCAAGCCAGAGTATGAAGACGCCGAGAGCGACCGCCGGAATGTTGGACGGAGGGGTGATCTTGACCGAGCCGTCCTTGCGGAACTTGCCCCAGCGGGCTCCCACGACGATGGCCCCGGCCAAGGCGGCCCAGCCCCCGGTCGAGTGGACGATGGTGGAGCCGGCGAAGTCCTGGAAGCCCATCTGGGAAAGCCAGCCGCCTCCCCATGTCCAGGCGCCGACCACGGGGTAGATGATCGCCGTCAGGATCGCGGTGAAGGCGAAGAAGGCCCAGAGCTTCACCCGCTCCGCCAAGGTTCCGGAGACGATGGAGGCGGTGGTGGCCACGAACACCATCTGGAAGAACCAGTTGGACATGGTCGAGTAGTTGTTCGCGAGGACGGCGGCCATCGCCCCCTTGTCACCGCCCAGGAAGGAGACTTCGTCGGCGGAGGGACCGTGCAAAAGATTCAGCGAACCGACTAGGGTGCCGACATCGACGTACATCAGACCGTAGCCGACCACGTAGTAAGTGAGCCCTGCGATGGCGTACAGCCCGATGTTCTTCAGGCAGATCATCGAGGCGTTCTTGGAGCGCACCGATCCGGCCTCGAGCATGGTGAAGCCGGCGCACATCCACATCACCAGGACTCCCCAGACGAGGAACGAGAAGGTGTTGAGGATGAAGCCGGTTTCCTCCGCGGCCGCCGCGGTACCCGGGGCCAGGAGGATGCCGGCGGCGAAGAGCCCGCAAGCTGCAGCCGCCCCGGGAATCCGCGGGCGGCGGAGAATGGAGGATCGGTGTCGGCGTGCGTTCATGCGTCCTCCTCAGGCAGGGGTACGGAGTGCCCTTCGATGGCGGCGGCGTAAGGCGCCCGGGTGGCTGCACCGGGTCGCATGATGGGCCGGCGGGGAGCCCGCAACCGCGGGAATGCCGGTGCGCGGCACTTCATTACCGGAGGCTATCCGAAGCTGTCCCGGGCTTCCTCCACCGTGGGGAAGATCTTCGTCAGGCGCGAGAAACCGCTGATCTCCAGCACCTCCTGGATGTGTGCGGGAACGCGGCACAGGGCCAGGCCTCCCCCGGCGGCGCTGGTCTTCCTGATGGCGATCAGGAAAACCCGCAGCCCGGCGCTGCTGATGTAGTTGAGCTCGCCGCAGTCGACCACGAGGCCGGTGGCCCCCTGGTCGATGATGGAGCTCAGTTCCTCTTCGAAGCTTTTTGCGTTGGCGGAATCAACGCGGCCGCTAACGGCCGCGACTGCGGTGCTTCCGGTATGGCTGGTCTCGACGTTCATGCATTGTCCTCCGGGTGCGCCTCGGTGGGCTGCACCAGGTTCAGTCGGTTGTACTCGTCCACCCGCTCGTACGAAAGCGTGTGAACGAATGCCTTGGTGAGATGGATGCCGAGGCCGCCGACAGGGCGGCCAGAGGCGGGAAGGGTCAAATCGGGCTCGTCGGCGTCCTGGAGCGGGTCGAAGGGCCGGCCGTTGTCCTGGACGACGACCTCGAGCCGGGTGTCGTTGAGGTCAAAACTCACCGTGATGACCGGATCGTGAGCCCACTCCTCGAATCCGTAGGAGATCACGTTGGTCAGGATCTCGTCCAGTGCCAGCTGGAATCCGAAAATCGTTCTGTCCGGCAGCCCATGCTCGGCTCCGAAGCGTTCGAACTGCTCGGCTACGCGCCTGGGCTCTTCGGGATCGAGCCTGACCTCCAACTCAAGAGTTTCCTCCACTTCGCCGCTCCTCCAGGACCAGGATGCCGACTCGCCGGGCGATCAACCGGTTCAGCTTACGAAAGATACTATATGCGCCCCATACGGCGCATATGGAAAGTTGAGATACCGAGGTCTTGTCCCACCAAGGCGTGACGGCTCCCGGGTCGGCAACCGAGTCGCCGGACGCACGGCCCCGGTCACGCCCCTGGAGAGCGCCGGGTCGAGATCAGGTCGGTACAGTACCTTCGGGAAATCGAAACCTGGAGGGATGAATGTTTCCGATCGTCGATACGCATCAGCACCTGTGGGACCTGAAGCGGTTTTCCCTGCCCTGGCTCGACGGGGAGGGGACCGGGCCGCTGCGCGGTAATCACCTCGTCAGCGACTATCTCGCCGCGGCCGCGGGGACCGGAATCGACCGGACCGTCTACATGGAGGTCGACCTCGACCCTGCCCGGCGCGCCGAAGAGGCGGAGTTCGCCATCTCTCTGTGTTCGGAGGGCGGCAATCCGGTTTCGGGGGCGGTGATCTCGGGGAGCCCGGGGGAGGAGGGTTTCCGCGACTACATCGACCGGTTCAAGGGGTTCAAGTTCATCAAGGGGGTGCGGCAGGTGCTGCACGTTCCGTCTGCCGGGCCGGGCCGCTGCCTGCAGCGGGGATTCGTCCGCGACGTCCAATATCTCGGCGAGGCCGGCCTGAGCTTCGACCTCTGCCTGCGGCCGGGGGAGCTGGGGGACGCAGTCGGGCTGGTGGACCAGTGCCCGGACACCCGCTTCATCCTCGACCACTGCGGCAACGCCGACCCGAACGTCGTCAACGGCGCCGCCGGGTACGATCCGGACAACCCCTTCAGCCACACCAGGGAGCAGTGGCTGAGCGATATCGCGGCGCTGGGGGAACGGGAGCACGTCGTCTGCAAGATTTCCGGTATCGTCGCCCGCGCCCCGGCGGGATGGAGCGCCGGGACCCTTGCGCCGACCGTCGACCACTGCCTGGACAGCTTCGGGCCGGAGCGGGTGGTGTTCGGGGGCGACTGGCCGGTCTGCAACCTCGGGGCGAGCCTCGGCGCCTGGACCGCGGCCCTGAGGGATATCGTCCGGGCACGGCCGCGGGAAGATCAGGCCGGGCTGTTCACCGGCAATGCCGAACGGCTTTACGGACTGGAGTGAGAGCATGAACCCTTTCGAAAAGGTGGAAATCGGCGGCACGGGAGTGACGGTGACGCGCCTGGGCCTCGGGGGCGCGCCGTTGGGGGGCATGGTCCTGGCGGACGGGATTTACCGGGGCTGCGGCTACGCGGAAGCACTGGCCATCATCCGGCGCGCCCATGAGATGGGGGTGCGCTATTTCGACACGGCGCCGCTGTACGGCGAGGGGCGCAGCGAGGTGCGCTACGGGCGGGTGCTTGGGGAGTTTCCGCGGGAGTCGTTCGCCATCTCGACCAAGGGCTCGCGGACGCTGCAGCCAGACCCCGAAAACCCGGAGCCCTGGACCGAGGAGGGGATACCGCGCTATACCTGCGCCTTCGACTTCAGCGCCGAGGGGCTGCGGGCATCCCTCGATTCCAGCCTGGAACGGCTGGGGCTGGCCGCGGTCGACATCTTCTTCGTCCACGACAGCGACTTCATGGGGCAGCACGGCAACGAGGTCTTTGTCGAGGCGCTGGAGGCCGCGGTAGAGTTGCGGGCAGGCGGGGCGGTCAGGGCGATCGGCATGGGGATGAACGAGTGGGAACGGACGGCGCGGATGGTGGCGCGCTTCGACCTCGACTGCATCCTCCTGGCCGGGCGCTACACCCTGCTCGACCAGACCGCCCTGCCGGAGCTCCTGCCGCTGTGCCTGGAGCGCGGCGTGAAGCTGGTCATCGGCGGACCGTACAACAGCGGCATCCTCGCCGGGGACCTCGGCAGGCCTGTCTCCTTCGACTACCAGCCCGCACCCCGGCACCTGGTGCAACGCGCCCGGGAGCTCAAGGCGGTCTGCGACCGCCACCGCGTAGACCTGAGGGCCGCGGCCCTGCAGTTCCCCTTCGGGCACGAGGCGGTGATCTCGGCGGTGCCCGGCGCGGCCTCGGTGGCCGAGCTGGAGGAGAACGCGCGCCTGATGCAGGAAGAGATTCCGCCGGCCCTGTGGGAGGACCTCGTGGAGGAGGGGCTGCTGCCGGAGGGGGTCGCCCCCCGGGCCGGGTAGGAACCGGGTTCCGGCGCTTCAGCGCCTCACGTCTGTGTCAGCAGGCTCATCCGGCTGGCTCCCGGGCTCTTCGTCTTCCTCGATGCCGGCTTCTTCTTCCTCGGGCCGAGGGTCGTCCCCATTCTCGCCGCTAAGGCGTCCCGCAAGCATCTCCGCAAGCGGGGCGGTGATCTCCATGCGCTCGAAAATGATCTTGAGGATGGCGGTTATCGGGGTGGCGAGAAGCATCCCGATCACTCCCCAGATCGTCCCCCAGACGATCAGGGCCAGCAGCAGGGCGACGGGATGCAGGTCGAGGGTTTTTCCCATCAGCTTCGGATCGACGATGTTGCCGACGATGAACTGCACCGTCGCCGGCAACAGGATGGCGAGCACGCAGGTAGTCAGGGAGAGGTCCGGGCTGACGATCAGGACCGGAAGAGGCAGGAGGGTGGCGATGACCGATCCGACGCTCGGAATGAAGTTCAGCAGGAAGGCGAATACGCCGAAGACGAGGGCGAGATCGATTCCAAGCAGCGCCAGGATGATTCCGACCAGCGTCCCGGTCAGGGCGGAAACGAGCGACTTGACGATGATGTAGCGCTGAATGCGGGACTGCACTTCGTTCCAGAACCGGTCCCGCGTCAGCTCGAGCTCCGAGCCTCCGGCGAGCATGAAGCCGACGAAGATCATCACCAGCAGGCCGCTCGAGAGCAGGCTGAGAAGCTCGTTGGTCACGGTGACGAGAATGGTTCCTGCCGTCGACAGGGAAATGTCGGACAGCGAATCGACGGCGCGCCTCGCCTCGTCCTCGAAGTGCCCGGGCATCGCCGCCACGGCGACGTCGAGAAGCTGCACGAGCCGCTGCAGATAGTCGTCGGCCCGCGCCGCCAGTTGCCCGACCGACGTCGAGATCAGCACGCCGATCAGACCCAGGATCAAGAACCCCGCGGCCAGAGTGGCGAGAATGGCCAGGATTCGCGGGAAGCGGAGATGCTTTTCTTGAAGATTGATCAGGGGAGACAGGCCGAAAGCGATGAGAACGGCGAACACGAAGGGAACCATGACCGAGCGCAGCCAGAAGAGCGCTGCCGCCACGGCGACTACGGTGAGAAGGAGCAGACAGATGGTCTGAATCCGCTGGTCCTGGCCGGGGGCGTTCATGCGGTATTTCCTCGAGGGCTGCTCATTCGTCTTGGATGCCTGGGGCGGATCCCCGGTGCAGCACCCTACCAATTTACAAAGAAAGTCCTCGGCCCTGGACGAACCCCGGAAGGCCGGTCCCCATCCGCGGAAGCCGCCCGTTGCCTTGCCGGATTTATTGCCGCACCCCGGATGGGCGCGCTGCCTTCCACCTACAGCAGGACCCCGGCCACGCAGGCGGTCATGAAGCAGGCCAGGGTGCCGCCGAGCATGGCGCGAAAACCCAGGCGGGCAAGGTCGCCGCGCCGCTCCGGGGCGATGCCCCCGATGCCGCCGATCTGGATGCCGATGCTGCTGAAGTTGGCGAAACCGCACAGTGCATAGGTGAGAATGACGACGGAGCGAGGGCTCAGCTCCACGCCGGAGCCGGGCTGCATCCACTGGCTCAGCTGGACGTAGGAGACGAATTCGTTGATCACCATCTTCTTGCCCAGCAGCTCGCCGGCATGAAGACAGTCGCCGGCCTCGATCCCCATCAACCAGGCGAAGGGCGCGAAAAAGTAACCCAGCCCCGCGGACAGGGACCACGGCAGCGCTTCCGTGCCAAGGAGATAGCCCACGCCCCGGCCCAACAGCCCTATCACCCCGTCGAGCAGGGCGATCAGTCCCAGGGCGGCGATAAGCATGGCGCCGACGTTCAGGGCCAGGCGCAAGCCGTCGAGGGTGCCGTTGGCCGCGGCTTCGATGACGTTGCCGGCGGTGCGCTCCACCCTGAGGGACACCTGCCCCAGGGTCGTGGGGGTCTCCACTTCCGGCTGCATCACCTTGGCGGCCATCAGCGCCGCAGGGGCGGAGATCACCGAGGCGGCCAGCAGGTGGCCGGCGTCGATGCCCAGGCCGACGAAGGCGGCGAGCACGGCTCCTGCGATTGTGGCGAAACCGCCGACCATCAGGGCCATCAGCTCCGACCGGGTCATCCCGGCCACGTACGGGCGCACCACCAGCGGTGCCTCGGTCTGGCCGACGAAGATGTTTGCCGCGGCGGCGAGGCTTTCCGCCCCGGAGGTGCCCAGGGTGCGCCGCATGACCCAGGCGAAGGCCGCCACCACCGGCTGCACCAGGCCGAGGTGGTAGAGCACCCCCATCAGGGCGGAGAAGAAGATGATGGTCGGCAGGACCTTGAAGGCGAAGAAATGCTCGCCGAACTGCTCGCCGAAGACGAAGCTCGAGCCGGCGTCGACGTAGTTGAGCAGGGTGGTGAAGAAGGCCCCGGCATACGCGAACAGCGCCTGTCCCGGCCCGGTCCTGAGGACGAGCAGGGCGAGGAGGAACTGCAGGCCCACGCCGGCGGCGACGAGCCGCGGGTCTACCTTGCGCCGGTCGGCGCTCAGGGCGAAGACCAGGGCGATCATCACAAGGAGTCCGAACAGGCTGATCAGCCGTTCCATCCGTACCTGCAATGCGCGAAGGATCGCGGCCGTTCTGAACCGTGGCCGTGTTCTAACAGGTTGATGGCACTCGACGCGGATCGATACGGGATTTGAAAACCATCTATGGCGGAGGAGGCTGGGAGATGCGGATCCGCTCGCCGCGAATTGTGACAACGGCTTGTATTTCCAAGGCATGCCGATGCCGGTCAAGCACTTCGGCCATCAAGGAAATGCGCCCCTCCACCGGCACATCTGGAAGGCGCACCAACCCCGCATGGGGAGCATTCCCTACGTAGACAAGCTCTCCAAAATCGGTATCGATCGTCACCAGGATTCTGCCTTCGTCAGCGGCGCGTTTGATCAGCGCCAAATCTCCAGGATCGGCCCCAAGCTCACGGGACTCGACGACGTCATGCCCTTGGTCGCGCAGCCATTCGGCCAGGCGGCGGCCGGCACAGCGATCGACAAGAAATCTCACGCCTCCGCTACCGATATGGCGGATAGTGTATCTCTGGAGATTACCGCGTGCGCGTAGGCGGTACACGCACGAATGTCGTCCGGTTCCAGTTCGGGGTAATCCTCCAAAATAGCCTCTGGTGTAACGCCCTGTGTCAACAGGCTCAGGACGAGTTCCACCGAAATTCGCATGTCGCGAACGATAGGTTTACCACCAAAGACATCTGGACGGGCGGTTATGCGCGACAACAGGTCGGGGTTTTTCATGCTCTTTCTATGCGGTCAGGAGAACGTGCCAACGTCTTCCAGCGTCCTCCCGCCGAGAGGCTGTGGGCCGAGTGCAGGGTTGAGTGAGCAGGTCGGATTGTCGAGGAGTAAATCGCGTTTGAACTGGGCGGTGCGCTCAATCTTCCGCTCGCAGGTCGTCCATGAGGTCCTGCACGTTGTCGAACCGGGGCAGGCCGCCTTTTCGGGCCTCTTTCATCGCCTCGATAGTGGCGTCGCTTGGAATCAGGGGCTCGAAAGGAAGCGCCTTTTCCCGCGCCACTCTGGTCAGCAGCAGACGCACTGCGTCTGACACGGTGAGCCCCATGGCAGCCAGCACCGCGGCTGCCTCTTCTTTCACGGCTCCATCGATGCGGGCTTGGACAAGTTGATTGGCAGGCATGTTCGGTTCTCCCTTGTTGACGTGCATTACATTGTAATGCACGAAATAGGAGAAGACAATGATGGAGACACTCCCTTTGGTCAGGGGGACTACGGGCTACTCCCGCCCTTGGGAGCCTCACCATCTGTAGCCCAGTTGTCGGACCCGAGGTAAAGAGCATGAGATTTCCCCCGGCTCGCTCAATAGACGTAGCGGAAGCCGATTTGCACCTCGCGGGGGTCGCCGAGGCCCGACTGCACGGTGCCGTCGAAATTGAACAGCAGGCCGCCGCTGGAGGGGTCGCGGAAGTTGTCGGTGTTGAGCAGGTTGAAGACCTCGACGATGGCCTCCAGCCGGCCGCCGCCCACCGGAATGGGCCGCGACAGGCGCAGGTCCCACGAGAAGAACTCGTTCTCCTTGCGCAGGGTGTTGCGCGCGAGGATGCGGCCGTCGCCGCATATGCGGTCGGAGGCTGCCCCCCAGGGGTTGACCGCCGGCCGTCCCGAGCCCCGGTTGCCGTCGCCGCAGGATTCGGAGACCGGCTGGGCCGAGTAGTAGCTCAGGCGGTTGTTGAGCAAAAACCCGCCTGGCAACGCGGCCAGGGCCCAGGCGTTGAAGCGGTGGCGCTGGTCCCGGTCCGAGTAGCCCCACTCGCGGTCGAGCCGGGCGGCGTCGACGTAGCGGAAGGTGAAGGGATCGCGCTCGTTGTCGTCGTCCGACCTGTCCCACGACAGCGTGTAGTTGACCTGGAACTTCAGGTCCTCCCGCAGAATCTGCCGCAGGCCGAAACCGAGGCCGTGGTAGCGGGACCGGGCGGTGCTCTCGACCACGGTCAGATCGCCGATGCCGTTGCCGACGTCGGCCCCAAGGCCGGTCGACCAGGGGGAGCCGAAGACCGCGTCGTTGCGGTTGACGAAGCGCGTCAGCCGGTCGGTCCGGGACCAGGTGTACCCGAAGGAAGCGACCAGTCCCGACGCATGCAGCTCGCGCTCGACACCCGCATGCAGACTGATGGTCCGCGGGTTCTCGAAATCCCGGTCGAAGACGAAGATGTTGGGCCGGAAGGGATCCCCTGCGGGGGAGGGCAGCAGCTCCCCGTAGGCCGGCGGCGGCCCCAGAACCGGGGTCAACGCGCTGGAGCGGAAAATCGACTGGCCGCGCGAGCCGTTGGTCGAGCGCGTGCCGGCGAGGTTCAGGCCGGGGATGCGGGCGTGGTACACCCCGGCGCTGACGCGCAGCAGGGTCCTGTTGTCGCCGCGCAGATCCCAGGCCACCCCGAGGCGCGGCTGGAGCATGTCCAGGTCCGAGGGAATCCTGCCGTCGGAGGGGAACTCGTAGGTGCCGGTTTCATTGGCAACGGTCTTGCCGATGAAACCGGCGAAGAAGACCGCGTCCGGATCGGTGATGACATCCGGCTGGATCTGCGCCTCCCAGCGCAGGCCATAGTTGATCGTCAGCCTGTTCGAGGGTTTCCAGCTGTCCTGCACGAACAGGGCCAGCTCGTGCTGCGGGATTCCCTGGGTGCCCGCCTCTTCCACGGTCATCCCCCCGGCGCCTGCCTGCTGCAGATAGATCAGCACCGGTCCGGTGATCTCCGTCCCGTCGGGGCAGGCCCCGGCGGTGCCGGTGCTGCCGTCGGAGCACTCGACGTAGCCGTTGCCCTGCTCGACGAAGTTGAGAAAGCCGTCTGTCGAGGTGAAGAGGTAGCGGCCGTTGGCGAAACCGATGAAGGTCTGCACCGATTCGACCCGGTTCCACTCGACCCCGGCCTTGAGCAGGTGGTCGCCCCTGGCAACGGAAATGTTGTCGAGCAGCTGGATGCGGGTGTCGTAGTACTCGACCGGGATGAAGTAGGGCATGCCGAAGCGGTAGCCGTGGAGGAAGTCCATGGCCGTGTCGGGGAAGGGCCGCCCGGTGCGGGGATTGAGCGGCCCCCTGTAGGGACGCGGGCGGTCCTCGCGGGAAACCTGGAAGCGCAACTCGTTGGTCGCCGTCGAAGAGAGCAGCGACAGCAGGCTGCCGTTGAAGGCGTGGGACCAGTCCCTCTCCACGGCGTTGGCGCTGCGCGCCCAGGAATCGACGTCGAAGGTGCCGTTCTCCTGCTCCGACCAGGTGTAGTTGTACTTGAACGTGGCGTACTGATCGTCGGAGAGGCGGCAGTCGATCTTGGCGAGGAAGGCGCGGGCGTCGTCCGTGCGGTCGATAGGCCCGTAGTCGCCGGCCAGGGCGCCGCCGAACTGCGTATCCATGAAGGCGCGCAGGGCGCCGTCGATGCGCTCCCTCTCCTGCTGCCGGGTGTCCCTGAGGACCTGCTGATCGTACGCGGTGAAGAAGAACGCCCGGTCTTTCAGCAGAGGTCCTCCCAGGGTGAAGCCTGCCTGCCCCTGGTGGAAATCCGGCTCGCGCCGCAGTCCGTCGTGCCTCGCGCTCCCCGACAGGGCCCCGTTCTTGCCGAAGAAATGCAGCGAGCCATGCAGCTCGTTGCTCCCCGACCTCGTGATGACGTTGACGAAGCCGCCGCCGGAGCGGCCGAACTCGGCGTTGGCCCCCTGGGGTACCACCACCATCTCCTCGACCGCGTCGAGATTGAAGGTGAACGCCGGGCGCTGGCCGCCGCGCTGCTCGCCGAAGAAGGGGTTGTTGAAGTCGGCGCCGTCCACGGAGATGTTGTTGTGAATGCCGCGCTGCCCGGCGATGCTGAGCTCGTCCCCGTCGGGGCCCTGGACGATGGCCACCCCCGGGGTCAGCAGCGTCAGGTTGAGGAAGTTGCGGCCGTTGTTGGGCAGGTCGCGCACCGCCTCTTCCGGCAGCCGCGTCGCCGCCTCGCTCTGGGTCATGTCCACCGCGGGCAGGGCGGCCTCGACGACGACCTCCTCCATCTGCGGCAACAGACTGAAGGTCAGCTCCACGGTTTCTCCCACCCGCACCTGCACCCCGGTCTGCCGCACCTCGCTCCAACCGGGTGCCCGCACCGTCACGTCGTAGCGACCTAGGGGCAGCAAGGCCGCGGTGAACAGCCCGAGGTCGGAGGAGGCGAGGGTGCGCTCGTAGTTGGTCCGGGTCTCCCTGAGCGCGACCGCGGCGTCGGCTACGGGGCTGCCGAACGGGTCCCGGACAAAACCGCGGATCACCCCGGTGGTCGCCTGCGACTGGGCCTCACCGGAGCGGCCGGGCAGGAAGAGCAAGAACAGGGAAACGAGGCACGGAATGCCCGGTCGCCGGATCAGCATCGAGGGATCTCATGCATGAGTGGGAATGCGCGGCAAGCGATCGGCGCTTCCCACGTGGTGATGAATGGGGCCGCCTGTCAGATACCGCGATTGAACTCGGGGGCACGAGTTTGCACAAGCACCCTCACCTTGCGCCGCCGCTTCAGAAGCCGGCCTGGAAGGTGAAGGTGTGGAGCGCGTCGAAGCGGTCGACGCTGCCGTAGGCGTAGTCGAGGCGGGAGCGGGTCTTGCCGCCGGGCAGACTCAGCCCCAGGCCGAAGCTGTTGCCGAACAGGACGGTGTCGTCTTCGGTGCCGGCTGCGTAATCGAAACCGCCGCGCAAGGCCAGGAAGTCGTTGAACACGTACTCGACTCCCAACTTGTACTGGTCGTAGCTGTAGTTCTGGTGCTCGAAGACCGAGCTGAAATTCAGCTCCCCCATCTCCTGCACCGGGTAGTTCCAGGCCAGGCCCAGCTCGAAGGTCGAAGGCAGATCGGCCGAGCTCGCCTGGACGGTGTAGAAGGAGGGGCCGCGTCGCAGCGAATTGAGCTGCCCCTGGTTCAACAGGCCCGAGCCCTCGTACCTGAGCCGCTGGCCGATATGCTTGACCACTACGCCCAGGTCCAACCCTTCGATACCGCCGAGGTTGGAATACTGCAGCCCGGCGCTGAAGGAGAGGCCGGTCGCCTGGGCGCGGTCGACCCGGTTGGTTACGTAGTGCAGCGTCGAGCCGACGCCGATGCGGTCGGTCAGGCTGCGGCCGTAATGGAGCCCCAGGGTCAGAAAGGTCGGCTTGAAGGTGGCCCCCGTCCCGTCCGGCTGGGTCGCGGTGGTGATCGGAATATCCCCCAGGTCCAGCGACTTGATGCTCAGGGCGAGGTTGCCGATGGAGGGGAAGAGGCTTCCCACGGCGGCGTAGTTGACCTGGATGCCGGCGATGTAATCCATGGTCGACACCATCAGGTCGACGTTGTTGGCGGAACGGCACAGGCCCGCGGGATTCCAGTGCAGCGATTCGACGCCTGATGTCGTGGCGATGGAAGCGCCGCCGAGGGCCATGTCCCGGGCCCCCACCGGAATCAGCAACTCGGGGGCCGCGGCGGTGCCGATCCGGTCGCGGCCGTCGGCGTGTGCCTGCGCGCCGCCCAGGGCGAGACAGGCCGCCAGGAGGAGCGGGGCGCGCTGGTCAATCCGAATCATGTCAGATCTCCTTTTCAAACATTCGTCCGGGCCGCTCAGTATCGTTCCAGGAACTGCTGCTCCTGCAGAATCACCACCTTCAGGACCCGGTTCCTGCCTATATCGGGCAATTCGATATGGGCGAGGTAGATGCCGCTGGCCACCGGCAGGCTGTTGTGGTTTTTCAGGTCCCAGCGCAGGAACGGGTCGTTGTCGTCCTTGTCCAGGGTCCTCACGAGGTTGCCGGCCAAGTCGTACAGCCGGACCGCGGCTTTCTGCGGTAGGTGGCTGAAGGTGACGAAGTGCCTGTAGGGGGAGGTCTCGGCCAAGTTGACCCCGTAGTAAGGGTTGGGGAAGACATTGATGAGCGCGACATCCACTTTCAGGCTGTCGGGATCGAACAGGGTGCCCGGCACCTCAAAGCTGAAGACATCAGCCGGGGTATTGACGTGGTTGGCGATCAGCAGGAAGGAGTCCCCGTCCTGCGGAAAGCGGTCTTCCTGGCGCCGGGCGGCGAAGATGATCCACATGAAGGGCAGGTTATCCTCGCTGTCGGCGTTGCGAATCAAGCCGTTGCGCAGCAGGATATCGCTGTTCCGGCCCTGGTTCGGGTCGGTGTACTCCAGGTCGAAGATGAACAGCCACTCCCGCGGCCCACCACTCGCGAGATTGCTCACCGCATTGTAAAAGGCCGGCCCGTACGCGCCGTTGACCAGACCTCCAGGCTGGTTGTTCTCCAAAAAGGCCACTTCGAGCCGCCGCGGCGGATCGCTCTCCACGTCCCAGGCCGACAGGGCGATGGGCACGCGGTCCTGGTTTACGTATACCCCGGGGCCTTCGGTGTTTATGATATAGTTGCCGAAGTCCCACGGGTTGGCGGTGGTGGTCAGGGAATCCGGGGCGGGCGGATCGGCGCCGGCCCCGCGGAGATAGCGGTAGGCCCAGGACACGTTCTCGTTGTCGAGGTCGAGGGGCTTGTACTGGTTTTCGCCATCCGCCTCGTCGACGCTGGTGAAGCGCAATTCCACCGTGCGCAACTGGTCCGGCGTCAGGGTAGTCGGCGCAAACCACTCGTGGTTCGGATCGCCGGTCATGGCGCCCCCGAAGCCTTCGGCGCCCCATTCGGCGCCGGCCCAGGTGAACCAGCGCTCGCCCGTGGGGATGTCCCAGTCCTTCATGCCCGGCGGAGGCCCCGAGACCTGGATATCGAAGCCCTCGCTGGGGACGTAGAGCGCAGTACCCGACTGGTCGGTCTGGGCCCCGACCACCACCTCGTTCCGGGTGTTGTTGCGCAACTGCCAGGCGGTCGCTGTCTCTCCGGTCTCTTCGTCCACTACTATCTCGACGAATTCCACCTGGTACCCGTCGCCCGTGGTGCGGGTCGGATCGACCACCGCGACCCCCACCGAGCCATCGCTGACGCCCGAGGCGTGCTCAGTGTCGATCGATTCACCCGCTTCGCTCTGGTAGCGCGTGCCCAAAGGCGGCGTCTGCGGCACGCAAATGAGCGTTCTGGGCGTGCTTTCCAGCGTTGTCACCGCCGCGCCTTCCGCGGTATTGCGGCTGTACGCGGTGACCGCGAAATAGTATTCCTGGCCGTTGACCAGGGGGCCGCCGCGAAGGGCGTCCTGGGTCAACCGGACCGTCCGCCGCACTCCAAAGTCGGAACCGACCTGCAAAGGCACCTCCAAGATGACGCCCGAAGCGTCGTCCAGATCAATGCCCAGGACGGCCGTGACCCCGTTCTCCACATCAAAGGTGCCCAGGCGCTCACCTTGGTCCAGGGTGGCCTCGGCCGAAGGGAACTGGTAGAGATTGTACCCTTCAAAGACAAAACCCGAACCGTCGTCGCCCTCGGTCTGCTCGATAATGGCCCCGTTCCAGCCCCAGTCGAGCAAAACCGTCTGGTCCAGTTGGGAAGCCCGCACGTCGGGACCAACCGGCGGCTTGGGCACCGCGAAAAAGCTGTTGTACGCGTCCTGCACAAACTGATCGCTGAACTTGAGCTTGGAGACGCTGCGCAGGCGATCCGTCGAAATGCCGCCCAGCAGCGCGACCACCACTTCCTGGGTATCACCCAAAGCCATCTCGAAAGGCCCGGTATTGAGCACGATGCGCCGGTCGCCCGAAGGCAGCGGAATGCCGTCGTTCCAGCCCTGGGCCGTGGTCGGATCGCCGTCGAGGGTGAAGAAGGTGTCCTCGCCGGTCAGGGGGTTGGTGTAGGGCACTGGGTTATCGATGTCGGGCTGGGGCTGGAAACCGCGCAGCAGATTGTACCATTCCTGGGTGCCGATGTACTCGCCCAACTCCGGATCGCCGATAGCCGAACCTGCGGCAAAGTACACGAACGAAGTCATGGGCAGATTGCGGAAGCCGGCTCGCCGGCCAAAATTGAAAATGGCTTCCGAACTCTCATCGAGGACGGACTCGCCGTCATCGTCCAGCAGAATGTCCCCATTTTCGTCCTTTTGGAAGACCGGAACGACGGGTCCCTGGAGGAAGTCGTAACCCACGGCTGGCGGTGCGAGCCCAAAGGGTACGTAGTGCGAGTCGTCGTCAGTTGAGTTATATACGTACCCTAGGCTCAAATCGACGTCGGCCCCGGCGAAGTCGTCGCCAAAGTCACCCAGGTCGGGGTCGGACCACTGGGCAAAGTACATATCCTCGATGCGGGCCGTGTCCGGGGTGGTGCTGGTCCCCTTGTAAATGACCGTGTACTTCTTGAAGATCACATCGCCCAGGGCGTCGGTGCGGGCATAGCCCCAGAACAGCATCTGCACTTCCAGACCAATGGGCTTGGAACCGTAGAGCGATTGAGCGGCCCCCACGTCGAGGTCGTTGACCGCGAACCAAGCCACCTGGTCGGCCCCGGCTACCCCGGGTTCGTCGACCTCCGGGTCGTAGGAGCCGTTGCCGTCGTTGTCGTAGTACGGGGCCCCCTTCTCCCAGGGCCACTCGCGCCAGTCGCGCTCGTACTGGTCCCGCAATTCCTCGACCTCGCTGTCGGTCACCGCACTCAGCCCAATCCCCAGACTCTCGGAGGCATCGAGGCGCAGATCAACGGTCCGGTAATCTCTGCGGATGCGGTAGATACGCACGCTTTCATCCTTCGGATCTTCGGCCACGCCCTTGCTGATGATGCGGCCGGGAACGGTGCCGATCTCGTAGGTCTGGCCGCCGACGCGCAAGTCCTGGGGGTCGCCGTCCTTGACAATACCGCCCCAGATCAAGCCGTCCTGAAAGATGACTTGGTCGGTGGAGCGCGGAAAGGTCACGCCCGAATTGTCGTTGAGGGGGTTGCGCCCGGACCAGCCGTCGCGCTTGAACCACATGGACATGTTATTGACGTTCATCAAGGCCCGCTCGCCAAACTTGGCCTGCGCGGCCCTGGCGGCGCTGTCCGCGCTACGGCTTTCGACCGGGGCGGACGCGCCCAGCAAAAGCCCTGCGGCCGCCAGAAAAGCGGTGAATTTCTTCATAGCGTCTTTCCCTCCGTATCCTAGAGGCCCAGTTTGACGCCAAAGCGGATCTGGCGCGGATCGCCCAAAATATCGCCGCCTTCGTTGAACCAGTAGTGCTGCCGGTTGGCCAAGTTGATGGCCTCGTACAGCTGCCGGTAAGTCGGGCCGCCACCGGCCTCGACGATCTGGCTGCTCAGATCCGGGTTGGTGAGGAAGCCGTCGTCCTCGGCGTTGCCGGTGCGGCCGTACACGTTGATTACGTTCTTGCGGTCGAACAGGTTATAGGCGTAGAGGTAGACCTGGGCGTCGGCGCCGAACAGATTGAAACCTTTGTCCACTTTCAGATCGACCTCAAAGCTCCAGGGCGTCGAAGATACGTTGATGCTTTCCAAGGGCTTGCGAGAGCGCGGGTCGTCGCTGGCCAAAATGCCGCCTTCTTCGGGTCCGCGCTGGCCGATGGACCCGCCGAACAGGGTGAAGTTGTGGCCGCTGCTGAACTTCATCAGCAGGTTGGCACCTAAATTTTCCAGGATGGCGCCGCCCTCGTTGCGCGCAAAGCGGTAGTCGAGGAAGATATTGCCCCGATGCGTCTCGTTGAAATCCAGCGGCGAGATGATCGTCGGCAGGTTGGTGTTGTTCTCGACCCCGGAAACGGCCGAATTGGTCGACGACCCAGTGCCGCGTGCATCCGACAGCGTATAGTTGAATTCGGTGCGCAAGCGGTTTACGCGGCGCAACTTGAAGACGAATTCCACGCCCTTGGTAGTGGCAAAGTCCCCGTTCTGCAGGAAGTTGTACGCGTTGGCGTTCTCGGCCGCAGCCGAAATGTCCTGCCGCTGCAGGTGCAACTGTCCCTTGACGTCGCGGTAGAAGCCGGTGATGTCGAATGAAGCCACCGCGGTGAACTGGCGCTCGAAGCCGATTTCGTACTGGGTGGTGCGGATCGGCTCAATGTCAAAGGCAGTGGGGGTAGGGATGAAGTTCTGGCCGCCCAGTTCCAGGGCCAACCGCGCCCCGCCGGTGAACATGGTGCGCATGGCCGGCATCTGCGAAAAGCGGCCGTACTGGACGTGGAAAACCGTCACATCCGACACCGGGAACGAGAACCCGAGCCGCGGGCTGATCTCGTGGAAGGTGCGGGTCTTTTCCATCGAATTGAGATCGATGGTGAAGTTGGTAGCGTCACGCTGGGGCGCTTCCGGATCCTTGAAGCGGAAGCTATCGACATCGAAGTAATCCCAGCGCAGCCCGGCGTTCACAATGAGATCCTTGTACTCGATCTTGTCCTGGATAAAGGCCGAAGCCAGCACCGGATTGCGCGGTGCCTCGAGCCCGGTGCCTTCGTCCGGGCGCCCAAAGGCGTCAAAGCCGAAGTAGTCGGTCCGACTGGTGTTGCGGATCAGGGCGGCAAAATCATCCAGACTGCCCTCGTCGTCGTCCAGGGTCGAAGCCTTGGCGATGAGCGCGTCCATTACCTCGTCGTCGGCGATCTCCCCGGCGTAGTAATCGACGTAGACCGAATCCAGCTTGGGGTAGGTATTGCGGATGGCATTGCGGATCGAGTTCAGGGCGATTCCATAGCGCCGCGAGGTCCAGCGCTGGATGTCGAAGCCTACCTTGTACTCGTGCACATCGGTCTGACGGGTCAGACTGCCGCCAAGGCCGTAGTAGCTGTCCTTCTCGTCGGCGTAAAGACTGAACCGGGACGTACCGTTTGACGGCCACACCGGCGTGCCCGGCCGGGCAAAGGGAAAGCCGTTGAAATCGTAGTTGCGCGGCGCCACGCCCTGGGCGGAATACGGCGTGAAATCGGGGTTGGCCTGGGCCACGGCCAAGCTGTCGTTGTAGAGCATAAAGTTGTCTCTAAAGACCGGGTCGAAGATCTCGCGGCCCTGGCTGTAAAGACTGACGTTCACTTCGTAGAACGTATTGGGACTGAGAAAGTGAGTGCCCTTGACATTGAGCAAGCCCGACACCCGCTCCAGTTCGGGCAGGCGCGCCGTATTGAGCATGTTGCGGATGGGGGCGGGGTTGAGTTCCCGATCCTCGGTGGAATAGAGGCCGGTGAGGCGCAGTTGGAAGGGCTGCAGGTCGAACAGCAGGGTGCCGTTGAAGTCAAGGCGCTCTCGGCTCGTATGGTCGATGTTGCCCGGTTGCAGATTCAGATCCACGGTATCCGGCACAGCATGGCCGTCGGCGTCCTCGGCCCAGTGGCTCCGTCCGCCGCGATCTCCCGAGTCGACCAGGTCGTCGAACTGGAAGCCATCCCAATAGGAAGGCTGGAAATCCTGCACCCGGCGCTGCCCGGCCAGGAAAGCCCGGACTTTCTTGTTGCCGGCCACCGGACCGCTCAGCGTAATGACCTGGTTGGAATAGCCGTAGGAATAGGTGCCAAAGCGCTTTTTGTACGCGGAGGTGAAATTATCCGTCTCGCTCAGCAAGCCGATCTGCCAATCAGGCGAGCCAGTGAGCAATTCCTGCAGGATGATACCCGCGTTGGCGCCGCCGTATTCGGCATTGAAGCCACCGGCCTGCAGCTGAATCTCTTGCAGGGCCTCGTCGATCAGGCCGACGGCAACACCGCCCGTAACCGGGTTGCGCACGCTGGCCCCATCGACATAGTAGCCGATCTCGTCGGAGCGGGAGCCGCGGATGTGCAGGGCGCCTTCGTCCAAGACCACGCCGGGCTGCAGATTGACCACCTGGGCAACCCCTCGCCCGGGCAGGATCTCGAGGTCTTCGCCCCCGACGATGCGTACCGCGTTGGTGGCGTTCTTGTCGATGATGGGGCGCTCCGCCTTGATCACCACCTCCTCGACCTCGATGGTTTCGCTGCTGAGGACGAACTCGATATCCGTGGTGAGGCCGGCGGAAACGCGCACTCCCTCCAGGGTGAGGGGATGGAAACCTACGTAGGTGACTTTCAGGGTGTAGAGGCCGGGGTCGACGTTGAGGAGAAAGAAGCGCCCCCTGGAATCGGTCGAGGCCCCGGCTTCGGTCTCTACTACGACGACGTTGGCATCGGGCAGGGGATAGCCCGAAACGGCATCGCTCACCGTGCCGGCGATTTTGCCCGAAGTGGCTCCCGCGCTGTCCGCCGTTGAAAGGGCGGCGCAGCCGGCTGCCACCAGCAAGGGGAGCAAACGGCGGTTCAGCATGAGCAACCTTCCTCTCTCGACAGGCCCGGCCGGCCGGGTATCCGGCAGCACATACCGAAATCCCGGGCAGCGGTTGCGCTGACCGCCGCGCCGGCTGCGAGGGCCGTCTGTCATTGTCCGGTGGCCCAAAAAAAGAAGGCCACCGGGTGATACCTTGCGATAAAGGTATCCCAATGGCCCTCAAGAACAAAGCCGAATTTTTTTGCAGCTCCAGGCGTGCCGGCAAGCCGGCTGTCAGGCAGGGAAGGCGGAGGTCAATCCGGCGGAGCCAAAAGCATGCTCACGGGCGCATATCCGCCTTCAGGCTGCCCCAGGTGGTTGGGGCGACGGCGCTGGCCGTATCGATGCGCATGAAATCCAGGGAGTCGACTTCGCCCTCCACCGTTGTGGTGATCGACAGGGTGTCGCCCTCGATGGCGTACGTGCCGAGCTCGCCCCCGGCAAATCCGCCGAGGAACTGCTCCTCGTCGAATCCAGCGAGTAACTCGTCGACAGCCGCCTGCTCGAACGCCGGGTAATCCTCATCGGAGATTCCGCCGAAGTCGGCGGCGATACGGGCGAGGGCGCGGGCCACCTCGGTCAGCACCTCGACGAAGTCGCGGCCGTCGACGTACATGTTCAGCTCGGTCAGGTCGGCGAAAAGGCTGTCCCCCTCGACCCGGTAGGTGCCGGTGCCGTGAGCGGTGAACTCCTCTATGGCCACCGCGTCTCCGGCCTCGGCCAGGAAGCTGTCCGAAGCCTCGATAACCTGGTCGAGCTGGAAACCGCCGCCCGCCTCGAAGGTCAGGCTAATGGTGATATCGCCGACTTCCGGGTCGGTGAAGCTCGTCTCCCAGGTTCCGGTGAGAGCATCGTCCTGGGCGGAAAGCGGCAGAGCGAACAGGCAGAGAAACAGAAAAAAGGACGAAATCCGGGGCATGAGAACCTCCCGCGTGATGGGTTGGAACTACTCAATTGGAACTACTCAGAATAGTAAACCTGAACCGGTAAATGGGTCATTTCGGGCTGCCGAATACCCCGTCGAGGTTGCTTCAGCAAACGCACGGTGAGACAGGCGGTTCCCGGAGAAGCAGGACGCAGCCCCCCGGCCTGATCCTTGGCCTGCCCGGCGGGTCCGGACGGGCTCCAGGGCCCGGTTTTTCCAAAGCCCGTCAGTCTCCTGTCCTGGAAACAGATTGAAAGATCCTGACCCCGGGACAGGACGATGGCAAAATCGCAAAGATGAGATTGCGACCGAACCGCGGTTTTGCCTGAGGATGAAGCAGCCGTAATCACGCGGGATCGCCCCCGGAGGCGCTAAGGTCTCCAGGGATAGTGCGCAAACTGCCTTTCCCAGTGGTAGCGCTCGCGGGCGGCGTCGCGGCCGGCGTCGCGGAACCGTTGCAGACTCCGCGGGTCGTCGATCAACTTGTTGAGATCCCTGGCGATTTGGGGCGGCTCGAGGCTCTCGAAGACGATCCCGGCATTTTCCGCCCTGACGACGCTGGAAAGGAACGGGAGGTCGCTGGTGGCGAGGGCGAGGCCGCCCATCATGTACTCGAACAGCTTGTTGGGGGATGCATAAGTGTTGTTGAGGTTCACCGGTTTGTAGGGGATGACGCCGATGTGGCATTCCCCGACCACCTGCATTCCCTCGTCGCGTGCGAAGCGGCCGCTGAACCGGACCTTTTCACCGAGCCCCGCGGACTCGACCAGCGCCTCCAGCCCCCCCTGAAGCGGGCCGTCCCCGGAAATCGTCAGGGTGCCGCCCTCGACCGCGGCAAAGGCGAGAACCAGCTCCTCCAGACCGCGGTAGGCCTGGAGCCTGCCCTGGTACAGCACGCGCACCGGGTCGCCGGCAGTACGGCCTGCCTCCTCGGCTGAGAGAAGTGGGCAGTTCATGACCACTGCCGGCGTGCGCGGCAGCCGGTAGGTCTTCTCCAGCAGCTCCGCAATGAACGGGTTGACGGTGACCACGTGGTCGGCGCGGCCGATCATTTTCCGCTCCATCTCCCCCCAGGTTCGATTCGCCAGGCTGCCCTCGGAGGCCATGCCGGGCCAGAACTCGTGGGCGTCGTAGAGCAGCTCCCGGGCCGCACCGGAATCCCTGAGGGCAAAGCCTGCCTCCAGAGTGAGGAGGTCGTTGCAGTGAACGAGATCGAAGCCCCCACCCGAGAAGGCTCGGATCATCCGCTGGTTGGTGGCGGCTGTGGTGCGCAGGAGATGGCGGAAGTTCGCCGAAAGCACAGAGGTGCGGAGGAGGGACCGGAGCCCGGAGGGAGGGGCCTCCTCGTGCAGGCTCGTTGCCGCGCTGCCGATCCGGCGTCCGAGGCGCCCCTGAAGCTGCGAGTACCAGCGCTTGAGGAAGAAGTCGGGGGGGTGGGGCAAGCGCACGATCCGCATGCGCTCGCGCAGTTCCTTTTCGGGACGGCTTCCCGGATTGGTGCAGCCCACGGTGACCTGCGCCCCGGCATCGAGAAGGGAGGTGCAGGTCTTGAAGACGCGGGCGTCCTCGAGGACCTCGTTGACGACCAGGACCAGCACCTGCGCGGGGGAGCTCATCGGTTTCTCCGCAGACCCTTCAGCCGGAGAGGAAGGTGATCCCGCGCTCGGGATCGTCCGGCCCCGGGCGTAGCACGAGGTCGCCGTTTTGCCGCCGCGCCGCCACCTCGCCGCTCTCCAGCGACATCTCCGCCGCGGAGTCGGGAGGAGTGGAGAAGGCGAACTCCATCTCCTCGGGGACCGGTACCCCGGCGGTCCGCCAGCGGCCGGGACTGAATTCCAGGCTCTTCAGCACGCGTTCTCTTGCCAGCCACCAGTCGCACAGCTGCCGTCCGGTCATGCCGAGGCAGCCGTCCCGGCGCGCCCGGGAAAGAAGCTCCCGGTAGAAGGACTCGAGCCCGGGGATCTCCAGCGGGTCGAGACAGCCGGGGTGGAGCAGGAAGCTGAACATGCCTCCTGCCGCCCTGGAAAGGCGGTAGGCCTCCTGCACCTCGGAGGCCGCGGTCTCGGGGTCCCCGGCGAGCAGGAACAGACCGTCCATGCAGTGCAGGGGCAGCTCGACCAGATCGCTCCCTTCTGCGAAGGGGAACCAGGGAGCCGCCATGCCGTCGCGAAATCCGGCGCGGTCGGAGAAGCCGCGGCTCGCATCGTAGCGGAGCCCGGTTTCGGCGGCCGCGGCGTAAGTGCTTCCGTGGCGGAACATCAGGTAGTGAAAGCGGAGGCCGTCGAGCCGGCTGCCGGCATGCTGCTCGAGCTGTTCGAGCTGCCGCCTCAGCTCCGCGGCCTCTACGAAGGCGTCGCGAACCCCGTGAAGGCCGATCTCGCAGCCGCGGCTCCCGATCCTTGCGAAGGCCTCGACCAGCTCGGCGGACCGGCGCCGGTACACCGGGTCTATCGGCCGGGTGCGGCGGTCGTAGTCGCCGCCAAAAGGGGCGAAGAACCAAGTCGAAGGGAACCCGGACTCCGCTTCGAGCTCCAGCAGCTCGTCGAAGCGCCAGTAGGGGTCCCGGCCTCGCAGGCCGGCGGCGATGGAGCGGAGTGCCGGGCCAGGGTTCTCCCGTCGCAACGCCGAAAGGGCCAGCTCGTACAGCACCCGCTTGCCCGTCCACTTTTTAACGGCGTCGACGTCGTGGCTGAGGAACAGCGCCATCGGTGCGGAGGCCGGCCAGCGCGGGATGGAGAGCAGGGGAAGCTCCGCCCTGTCGTAGACCCGGCGCACCGCCCTGGCGACCAGGTTGAAATGGAAGGAGACCGCCGGGGTGCGGTAGACCTCGGGGGGCGGCGGGTTGTGGCGCCCGTGCCCGTCGGTCCCGGTCGCCGCTTCGAAACCGCCGCTGAGCAGCCGCTGCGATTCCGAGACCAGGTCCGCGGTGAAGAGCACTACCTCGGCTGTTCCGAGCCGGCCCTCCCAGGCCAGCGTCCGCCCCTGTTCGGTCGCCGCGAACGGTCGGAACCCCGGGACCGCCTGCGCATCGACAGGGGCAAACAGCGGCACCTCGGCCCCGTTCAGCCGGTAGGTGTCGGAATTTCCGCAGGCGGACGGATCGGCCGGCGGCTGGGCGGGAATGGCTACCAGGCCGCTGTAGCTCTCGGCAAGTGGCCGCAGGGAATCGAGAGTGCAGTCGCCGTACACCAGAGCGACAGGTGCCTGGCCTGGGCCAGGAGACACGGCAATACCGGAATGGACGGAGAAATTGCGGCGGAACAGGGAGGCCGCCTCCTCGAAATTCCTGTCGCCGGCCGCAGGAGGAGCTGAGATCAGGTCGAGCATCTACTGTCCTGTCCAGTCAATTTCCGCCATTCTTCCGCCGATTCATCCGGATCGCTGCGTTGCCTTCGCTCGCCGTACACCGCCGGCACGCCCCCCCCCAAAGCCCACGCGATTCCTCGGGGGCCGAACCTCGGCAATCCGTTTCCGGGACAGGACACTGGGGGACACTCAGGATGTCAGGATATCGACGATGGTCTGGGCGGAGGTGCCGTCGCCGTAGGCGTCGACGGTCCCGGTGGGGGCCTGGTGCTCGAAGCTGTCGACCGCGGCGAGAATCGCCTCCCTGTCGGCGCCGGCCAGCCGGTTCCACCCCGCATCCACCGTCTCCGTCCACTCGGTTTCGTCGCGCAGGGTCACGCAGGGAGTGCGGCAGAACCAGGCCTCCTTCTGCATGCCGCCGGAGTCGGTGAGAACCGCCCGGGCCTGTTTCTGCAGCATCACCATGTCGAGATAGGAGACCGGGGTCGCCAGGCGGACCGGGGGAGCGACCTCGAGCCCCAGCTCCTCGATCGCCTTGCGCGTGCGCGGGTGCAGGGGCAGGAACACGGGACGGCCGAGGTCGCCGAGTGCTGCGAATATCTCCCGAAGGCGTGCGGGGAAGTCGGTGTTTTCCGCCCGGTGCAGGGTCGCAAGGTAATACTCCCCGGCGCGCAGGCCCTGGTCGGCGAGCACGGTGGAGCGGGTCTCGGCCAGGTCGGCGAACAGCAGGTGGACGTCGAACATCACGTCCCCGGTGTGGAAGACACCCTGGAGAATCCCCTCGCTGGCGAGATTGCTCACCGCGGCGGGAGTCGGGCAGAAGAGCCAGCGCGAAAGCCGGTCGGTCAATACCCGGTTGATCTCCTCCGGCATGCGGCGGTTGAAGCTTCTCAGCCCCGCCTCGACGTGGGCGACGGGGATGTGCAGCTTGGCCGCGGTCAGGGCGCCGGCCAAGGTCGAGTTGGTGTCGCCGTACACCAGCAGCAGGTCGGGCAGCTCTTCCAGGAGCACCGGCTCGAGGGCGATCATCATGCGGCCGGTCTGATCGCCGTGGCCGCCGGAGCCGATGCCGAGGTTGCAGGCCGGCTCGGGAATTCCGAGGTCGGAGAAGAAGATGGCCGACATCTCCCTGTCGTAATGCTGGCCGGTGTGGATGAGCAGCTCGCGGTCGCCGGCCCTGGCGGCGAAAAGGCGGGATACCGCGGCTGCCTTCACGAACTGCGGCCGGGCGCCGATGACGGTGGCGATTTTCATCTGATAGGGGGAGGCTCCATCCGGGGAATCACGGCTCATCGGCTGCGAATGCGGGCCCGGCAGAACAGTAGAAGGGCCTGTCCGGCATCGGCGGCGGCCGGAGCGGCAATGAAACCTGGGCCGGGAGCCAGGGGGCGGACCCTAGATCCGACGTGCCTGACGGCTCAGGGCCCAAAGGTGGAACCGTGGGGACGGCTGCCCGAGCAATGCCGCGGCAGGGGACTCCCGAAGCGGGCCGCCAGACCGGCAAACCTGTCTCAAGTATATGGAAACAGAGGGAGTTACGCTAAATAGCCCAGGGGGTCGGGTGGAGCTGCCGCCACGGTTTTACAGGAACCGGGGGCAATGAATGGAAGTATCAGTAAGTACTATACCTTAGGGTGGACATTCAGGTTCGCGGTGAGTAACTTCCCAAAATCCGGACAGCATGGTTTCACTGCAGAAATCGAGATGGCCTACCGACTGATCCGAGGCGAGGGAGTTCCTGCCGGGGTACGCAGAATCGCTCGCGAGCAGCTCCAGGCCGCGGTCGCCCACCTGCGGAGCCGTACCGGTCCGCGCGACGAGCAGATACACGAAGCCCGCAAGTGCATGAAACGCCTGCGCGCCCTTGTCCGCCTGGTGCGGACCGAGCTGGGGAAGGAGACCTACCGTCGCGAGAACGCCTGCTACCGCGGGGTCGCGGCACAGCTTTCGGCGCTGCGGGATGCCGCGGCCCTGGTGGAGACGTTCGACGCCCTCACGGCCCGGCTGGGGAAGCGGCTGCCTCCCGACCGCTTCGGCGCCGTTCGCTCCCGTCTGGCGGAGGGCCGCGAGCTCGCCTATCGATCCGGGGGCGTGACCCCTTTTGCGGTCGAGGCCGCGGTCGAGGAGCTCGAGGAAGCGGACGGCCGCGCCGCGGAATGGCCTCTCCGCGACGGCTGGAAGGGGCTCGAAGGCGGCCTCCGGCGTATCTACGCGCAGGGCTCCGCCGAGTTCGGCGAGGCTGCCCGCCGGCCCACCGACGAGGGTCTCCACGAATGGCGCAAGCGGGTCAAATACCTATGGTATCATCACCAGATCCTCAGACCGATCTGGCCGGAGCAGATGGCCACCGCCATCGGCCAGGCCGACGCCCTCGGCGACATGCTGGGAAACGATCACGACCTTTCCGTCCTGTCAACCACCCTCAGTGAGCTTTCCGCTGCGGAGAACCCGGATACCCTGGCCGAACTCGACCGGGCCATCGCCGAGCGCCGGCAAGGCCTGCAGGCCGAGTCGATGCGGCTCGCCCGCAGGATCTACGCCGAGAAACCGGGAGCCTTCTGCCGCCGCTTGCGCAGCTACTGGCAGGCCTGGGAGCAGGAGTGCCGCGACCGGGAACCTGCGTCTGCGGCCTGAAGAATGACCGCTCCTGCTGTTCCAGCCGCGAAACCCCGGGCGGAGGATCGCCGCCGGGAAACCCTGTCTGCAACCGGAGTCAGGGAAAGGGTCGCCCGGCGCGGGCGTATCGGACGGCGCCTCGTTCTCAGCTTCGTGCTCCTGGCGATGGTCGTCGTCGGCGGCAGCGGCTGGGTCCTTTACGAACGCGCCTTCGACAGCCTCGAGCGGCAGATGGGGAATTACCTCATCGCCGAGGTCGAGCTGATCGCCTCGGGGATCGACGGTGAAACCGTCATGGGGCTGCGCCCGGGGTACGAGGCCTACCGCTTCTACCGCAACTCGACGAACCGGCTGCGCCGCGCCCAGGAGATGGTCGGGGCTCGCAGGATCTACGTCTTCGACCGGGACGGCCGCAGCCTTCTCGACACCGAGCCGGGCATCGCCATTGGCCGCGAGTACCCCAGGCTGAAGTACCGCGACCGCATGGAGGTGGCCAGACTCTGGGAAGGGGAGCCGACCCACACCCTCCTGTTCACCGATGAAGCCGGGCTCGACTACATGACCGGGTACGCCCCGGTCACCGCAAGCGGCAAGGTCGTTGCCGGGGTCGCCGTCGACATCGGCCCGGGGTACACCATGGCGGTCCATCGCTTCAGGGATTCCGTCTACCTCTTCGCCGGCCTGAGCGCGCTGCTGACCCTGGTGGTGGCAGTGACCCTGGCGCGAACCCTGACGCGGCCGATCCAGAGGCTGGTTACCGCGGCGCGCGAGATCGGGCGCGGCAACCTGGAGAATGCCGTCGACACCTCGGGGCGCGACGAGATCGGCTACCTCGGGGAGACGATGGAGGAGATGCGCCTCAAGCTGCTGGCCAGGGACGCGCAACTGCGCCAGATGCTGAGCGGGGTTGCCCACGAGATCCGCAACCCGCTGGGCGGCATCGAGATCTACGCCGGCCTGATCGCCGACGACCTGCCGGAGGGAGACTCGCGCAAGCAGCACATCCGCAAGGTGATCGCCGAAGTCAGGAACCTCGACAGGGTGATCGCCGAGTTCCTCGCCTTCGCGCGCCAGGCCACGCCCGACCCGGAGAGCGTCCTCGTGGCCCGGCTCGCGGAAGACGCGGCCTTCCTGCTGTCGCCGGAGATGGAGCGGGCTTCGGTGGAGTACGACCAGCAGATCCCCCCGGATCTCGCCATCTTCGCCGATCCCGAGCAGATAAAGCGGGCCCTCGTCAACCTGATGAAGAACGGCGTGCAGGCCATGGCGGGAACTGGAGGGTGGTTGTCGATGCGCGCCGAACCGGGCGGGGCCTGGGTCGCCGTCGAGATCGAGGACACCGGTCCGGGTATCCCCAGCCACGTTCAGGCGCGCCTGTTCGAGCCTTTCTTCACCACCCGGGAGAAGGGGTCCGGCCTGGGATTGGCGATTGCCCACCAGGCGGTCGAGAAGAACCGCGGCCGCATCGACATCGCCAGCGAGCCCGGCAAGGGCACCAGGGTCACCCTCCACCTGCCCGCGGCGAGGGGCGCCGCGGCGAGCCAACTGGTGCAGGCATGAGCCGGATACTGATCGTCGACGACAACGAAACCATGCGCTCAGGGATCGCCCTGGTGATGGAGCGTATGGGGTGCGAGGCGGTCACCGCCGCCAGCGGGGTCGAGGCCCTGTCCAGGTTGGCGCGCCAGGGGGCCTTCGACCTTGTGATTACCGACTACAAGATGGATGAAATGGACGGGCTGCAGCTCCTCGAGGCGATCAGGAGGGACTTCGGCGACACCGACGTCGTGATCATCACCGCTCACGGCACCATCGAGATCGCCGTGCGCGCGATGCAGATCGGCGCCGTCGACTTCATCACCAAACCGTTCCCCATGGAAGCGCTGCAGCTCAAGGTGAAGAGGGTGCTTGGAAACCGCGCCGACCGCCGCGAGCGCGACCGGCTCGGCGAGGAGAACGAGTACCTGCGCGAGGAGATCGAGGATCGCTACGGCGAAATCGTGGGGCGCTCACGGCATATCGCCCAGGTCCTGGCGAGGGTGGAAAGGGTGGCCGCCACCGATTCCTCCGTGTTGATTTACGGGGAGAGCGGAACCGGGAAGGAGCTGGTGGCGCGGGCGATCCACAACCGCAGCGCCCGCAGCTCCGGCCCCTTCGTCAAGGTCAACTGCGGGGCACTGCCCGTGTCCCTGGTCGAGAGCGAGCTGTTCGGACACGAGAAGGGGGCGTTCACCGGCGCCGTCAAGCTGAAGAAGGGCAAGTTCGAGCTCGCCTCCGGAGGCACCATCTTCCTCGACGAGATCGGCGACATTCCCCTCGAAACACAGGTGAACCTGCTGCGCGTCCTGCAGGAGAAGGAGTTCGACCGCGTCGGGGGGGAGCGCACCCTGAGCGCCGACGTGCGCGTCGTCGCCGCGACCAACCGGGCCCTCAAGGAGAAGGTCGCGGACGGCAGCTTCCGCGAGGACCTGTTCTACCGGCTCGAGGTGATTCCCCTGCACCTGGCCCCGCTCAGGGAGCGCCGGGACGACATCCCCCCGCTGGTCGATCACTTCCTGCGCAAAAAATGCCGGGAAATGAACCTGCCCCTCAGGCGTCTGTCAGGGGCTGCCGTCGATTTCCTCTGCCGCTATCCGTGGCCCGGGAACGTGCGCGAGCTGGAAAACGTCATCGAGCGCACCGTGGTCCTCGTCGACGGCGAGGAGATCGGGCCCGGCGACCTGCCGCTGGCCGAGGGGGCTGGCGAGCTGGACGGGGATTCGGATCCGATCCCGGCGAGCAAACTCGCCCTCAACGATCAACTGGAAACGCTTGAGAGGGACCTGATCTGCCGGGCGATGGAGGAAGCGAACGGCGTCAAGACCCAGGCGGCGGAGCTGCTGGGAGTGAAAACGAGTGCTCTCTATTACAAGCTGGAAAAGTATGGCATGGCGTAAACTGCTCGGGGTCGCCGTGGCGTTCCTGGGTGCGCCGGCTCTCGGCGAGGAGACCGAGGCCTGGGATCTCAGAGCCCTGAGGCTGGAGCGGGAGAACCTCGGGGTGATCCAGGAGTCGATGCACAAGTCGCGGCACCAACTCGCCCGCACCGCCGGCAACCTCTCGGCCGTCATCGACAGCCTGAAGCGGGTAGCCCCCGAATCGGGGGAGATGCGCAAGGCGTTTTTCCAGTCAATGGCAATCGAGCGCATGCTCGTCGACGCCGACCAGCGCATCGAACAGCTGAGCGCGGCCGAGGATTCCCTTCGCGAGCGCCTGCGCCTCGCCTACGACTGGGAGATCAGCCGCCTGCTCGGTGCGCTGTCGAAAGTTCTGGACCGGGGGCTCCTGATGCAGATGATGATCCTGTGGGAGGAGCGCCAGAAGCTGGGCTACGACGTCATCGAACCTGAGCTGGGTCGCTATCCCGTCGACATGACCGTCGCCCCCAGCGACGGACCGAACGAGATCCGGCAGAAGCTCGCCCTGCTGGAAGACCGCGCCAGCCTGCTGGGGGAGGAAACCCGCCAGCTCGAGAAGCGAATCCGGTGGCTCGAAGACAAGGGCCGCAAGGTGTGGTCGCTGGCGCGCCAGTTCAGCCTGCATGAGGGAGTCCTCGAGAAAGTGTCTTCCGGTGCCTCGCCGGAATCACCTGGCCAGGGCAGCGCTGCGGTGAACTTCGTCGGGGATGCGGGGCAGCCGTCCCCGACCGATTCACGGAAGGGGGTGGTCGCCGTGGTCGCGCCGCGGGACTTCGTGCTCCGGCTGCACAAGCTGCACGCCAGGCGGCAGGAGCTGAAGGAGATGGGAGCCGTGGTCCAGGAGCGCATCGCGGCTTTTCGCGACCACCTGCAGGTGCACCTGCAGGAGCTTCACCAGGACCGCCAGTAGCTCCCCCCTTCGCGGCCGGTCCCGGTCCGCCGGGCAGGGCCCCTGGTTCCAGGCGGCCCCACCGTTACTTCGACGTCACCTCTTCTCCAGGCCAGCCGCCGTTCGCCCCCGGCCGCGGCAGCTCGATGGCCTCGCCGCGGACGGCCCCCAGGGCCCGCTTCAGGGCGTCGTGGGCGATCCACGGGTCGACGCCGTCCCCGCAAGTGAACAGGTCGATCGCCGCGTACCCGTATTCCGGCCAGGTGTGAATCGCCAGGTGGCTCTCGCGAATCGCCACCACCCCGGACACCCCGCAGGGAGAGAAGCGGTGAAAGGTCGAATCGACGACCGCGGCCCCCGCTTCCCGGGCCGCGGCAATCATGCTCGCGGCGATCAGCTTCTCGTCGTCGAGAATCTCGCGCGGACAGTCGTAGAGGTCGATCAGCACCTGCCGGCCCAGCCTGCGTCCCGGTTTGAGGCGGCTCTCCTGGTCGCGGCCCCGGACCGGGGCGCCTCCGGGCCCCCCCCGCTCGTCACTCATAGCGCAGGGCGTCGATCGGGTTGAGCAGCGCCGCCTGGCGGGCGGGGTAGTAGCCGAAGGTGATGCCGACCCCGGCAGCGACCCCGAAGGAGAGGGCGATGGTCCAGAAATAGACGATGGTCTTCCAGTGCGCGTACAGGGTGATGAGCTTGGTGAGGGAATACCCCAGGATCACGCCGAGCACGCCGCCGATCAGGCTGACGGCAACCGCCTCGACGAGAAACTGGGCCATCACGTCCTTGCGGCGGGCTCCCAGGGCACGGCGGATGCCGATCTCCCGCGTCCGCTCGAGCACGGAGGCCAGCATGATGTTCATGATGCCGATACCGCCGACGACCAGCGAGATGCCGGCGATACAGCCCATGACGATGTTGAAAATCCGCTGCGTGCTCTGGCTGTGGCGCAGCAGCTCCTCGGGGATGGCGATCTTGAAGTCGTCTACGCCCCGGTGCCGGCGGCTCAGGATCGAGCGGATGATGTTGGCCGCTTCCTGCAGCTTTTCCGACCCGGGAACCTTGATCGTGATCTGGGTGAGCTCGGCTTCGTCGGCCTCCCACTTGAAACGCTTGAGCAGGGTGGTCAGCGGCACGTAGATGTCCTCGTCGGTGTTTCTCACCTCGAGCACGCCGCCGATCTTGCCCCTGGCCGCCCCTTTGTCCTCCAGTACCCCGACCACGGTGAACCACTGGTCGTGCAGCTTGACCTGCCTGCCGAGGGCGTCCTCGAAAAAGAACAAGGCGCGCTTGGCGTCGCTGCCGAGGACGCATACCCGCCGGGCCTGCTGCAGGTCCACGTCCCCGAGGTAGACGCCCCGGCCCAGGCGCGCGTCGAGGACGTCGATGTACTCGGGAGTGGTCCCGACCAGCATGGTCTGGAACGAGGTGCCGCCGGCCCGGGCCTTGACCTTGATTTCCCTGAGCGGCGCGACGATCTCGGCCAGCGGGCAGATCTCGGCGAGCGCGGCCGCGTCCTGGCGGCTCAGTCCCCGCGAGAGATTCTGTCCTCCCCGGCCTTCCCCTTCCTCTTCGCTTTCGGGGCTCCAGTGCTGGACGATGATGTTGTCGATCCCCATCTGCCGGATCTGGCCGAGGGCTTCCTGCCTGGCGCCCTCGCCTATCGACAGCATGGCGATGACCGCGGCGACGCCGAAGATGATCCCCAGCATGGTCAGGCAGGTGCGCAGCTTGTGGGCGGTAAGTCCGGCTACGGACAGGCCTATGGTTTCCCGCAGCTCCATCGGTCCTGAGGCCGCCTATTCCGCGTTCAAGGCCGAGGCGGGGTCTGCCGCCTCCCCGGGCATGCCGCCGAGGTGCTCGAGCACTAGGGTCGGGTCGCGCAGGGCGACGCGGTCGCCGGGAGCCAGGCCCTCCTCGACGATGACGTAGTCGTCGTTGCGCTTCCCCAGGACGACCTTGCGCTCCTCGGTGCCTCCGCCCCGCACCCGGTAGACGAGGGTCTCGCCCCCTTTCTCGAAGACGGCGTCGAGCGGGATGTAGAGGGGCAGGGCAGCGTCCCCCTCCTCCTCTCCGGGGGGCGGGCTGACTTCGAGGGAGTCCACGTCGCCGGGCGGTTCCGGGACCGTCTCGATCACCACCACCGAGGAGGCCGACATCCCCGGCTTCAAACGCTCGTCCTCCCCGTCGATGCCGATGACGACGTCGAAGACCTTGACGTTCTTGTCTCCCTCCTTCTCGTGGCCCAGGGAAGCAACGCTGGTGATCGAGCCGCGAAACGTCGGACCGGGCAGGGCGTCGAGCTCGATGGCCGCCTGCTGCCCGACCTCGAGCTTGTCGACGTCGACCTCGTTGACCCAGGTCTTCACCTGCATCGCGGTCAGATCGGGAAGCGTCACCAGGGTGGCCCCGCTCCAAGGCTCGTCGCCGACGCGGATTTTCTCGGGGCGGGAGCCCTTCCAGATCTTCTCGTACACCACGAGCCCCGGCTTGTCGGCATGGACCGACAGGCTTCCGAGGTCCTTTTCCGCCTTTTCGAGGCCGCGTTCCTTCTGAGCGACGTCGAGCTCCTGCTTCCTTTTCTCGGCTTGGTCGACGATCCGCTGGGCTTCGAATTTCCTGTGCGCCTGCTCGAGGGCGAGCTCGGACTGCCTGACCTTGAGCCGGGTCTCCTCTTTGTCGATCAGGGACTCGAATTCCATCTTCTTCAGCTTGAGTTGCGCCAGTCTGAGCTCCGCCTCCTTGTTGTGGATGTCCGACTGCTGGCGCCCGATCTCGACCTTCTGGTTGGCCATCGTCTTCTCGATCTCCGCCCTGCTCGCCTCGAGCGCCTGCCTCGCCTCGGTCACTCTCTTGACGAATTCCGCCTTGTCGAACTCGATGACGAGATCCCCGATCTCGACGGTTTCCCCCTCGGGGAACAGCTTGGTGATCTTGAGCTGGCCGCGCACCTGCGGGGCGTTGATCTGCTCGGCGTTGACCGCTTCGAGCTCGCCGTTGGAGAGCGCCAGGGTGATGCGGAACTCCCCCTGCCCGACGGGGAACGAGGCCACCTGCGAGGACTCTTCCGGCATCAACACCCGGAAACCGGCGACCAGGCCCGCGGTCAGGGCGATGGCCGCGGCGCCGATGAGTCCCCGCTGGCGCCGCGAGGACGCGCGCCCGGGTTGGAGGCCGGAGGAGGTCATGGCGGCAAAGGTACCGAGGAGGCGTCGAGGGCGACAACGTCACCCGCTTCCAGGCCGGCCTCGATGACGATCTCGGTGCCGCTGTGCGGGCCGACGGCCACTTCGACCGGTGTGAACCCGCCTGCCTCGGAGCGCCAGACGACTGCGCGCCCCTCCTCCCGGCGGATCGCCGAAAGCGGAACGCGCACCGCGTCGGGGATCGATTGCAGGATGATCTCGACCGCAGCCGACATCCCCGGGTAGAGGCGGTCGTCCTGCTCTTCGACAACGACGGCCATCTCGAAGACGTGCACGTTGGGAGCGTCCTCCACCTCGCCGGCCATCGGCGCCACCGCCGCCACTTCCCCGTGAAAGACCGGGCCGGGGAACGCCTCGAGCCGGATGAGTGCCTTCTGTCCCGGCTTCACCCTGGTGACGTCCATCTCGCCGATCTGTGACACCACCTGCATCGCCCTGAGATCGGGAAGGCTCAAAAGCGACGTCCCGCCCCAGACCACGTCCCCCTCGGTCACCTTGCCGCGGCGGCTGGTCCCCCTCTTGCGGATGGTCTCGTAGACGACGATGCCCGGACGCCTGGCGTACACGGTGAGCCGGTCGAAATCCTTCCGCGCCTTGTCGTAGCGCTTCTCGTGGTGGGAGACGCGCAGGTCGAGGTTGGCGCGCTCGACGCGGTTGACGATTCTGCGGGCGTCGAGGTTCTCGCGCGTTTCGGCGATCGCCCGTTCCGCCTTGGCCAGCTCGATTTTCCGCTCTTCGCGAACGATGGGGGAGGCGTACTCGCTGCGCTGCAGGCTGATGCGCGCCAGCTCCAGGGCGGCGTCGACCTTTTCTACCTCTACCGCCAGCCCGGCGAGGATCTGCTTCTGGTTGGCCAGTCCCTTTCGCCGGTCGGCCAGGGCTTTCTCCAGCTCTCCGGCCTCGTTCTTGACCTCGGCCTCGAGCTCGCTGCGGTCGAAGGCGAGAATGAGGTCGCCGATCTCCACCTTCTCTCCCTCGGGCCAGAGGTAGGTGATCTTCAACCTCCCGCGCACCTCCGGGGCGAGGACCTTCTCGTCCTTGCGGGCGCGGATTTCCCCCGCCTCGAAGTGGGAGAGGCGGAACTCTGCCCTGTCGACGAGGAAGGTCTCGACCGCTTCCCCCTCACCTGGGCCGGTGGCGGAAAGGGCGAGCATGCCCCCGGCCGCGGCAATGGCGACGGCGACTGCCGCGGCCAGCTTTCCCCGCCGCCCCCGCAGGAGCTGGGTCATGCGCCGGCCGCCGCGGCGCCGTCGCTCTCGACGAGGCCGTCCCGGAAGCGGACGACGCGGCGGCTGTACGCGGCGACGTGCTCCTCGTGGGTGACGACGACGACGGTGTGGCCGTTGCCGTGGAGCCTTTGGAACAGGGACATGATCTCGGCCCCGGTGCGGGTGTCGAGGGCGCCGGTCGGTTCGTCGGCGAGAATGATCGAGGGCTCGTTGGCAAGGGCCCGGGCGATGGCGACCCGCTGTTTCTGGCCGCCGGACAGCTCGTTGGGCCGGTGGTGCATGCGGTCTTCCAGCCCCACGGACGCGAGCGCCTCCTCGGCCCGCTGACGCCGGGCGCGCTGTCCGAGCCCGGCGTAGACCAGGGGCAGCTCGACGTTGCGCAGGGCGTCGGCCCGGGGCAGGAGGTTGAAGGTCTGGAAGACGAAACCGATCTCCCGATTGCGGACGCGGGCGAGGTCGTCGTCATCCATCTCGCTGACGCGCTGCCCGTTCAACTCGTAGGTGCCCGCGGTGGGAACGTCGAGGCAGCCGATGATGTTCATCAGGGTCGACTTGCCCGAGCCGGAGGGGCCCATCACGGCGACGTACTCGTTGCGCTCGAGGGTCAGCGACACGCCGCGCAGGGCATGCACCTGCACCGCCCCCATGTCGTAGGTCTTCTCCACCCCTTCGATGCGAATCAGTGCCGGCTCCAAGGTCGCGCTTCGACGGCTGCCTGCGCGGTCGATGTTTGCAGATCGGGAATGTAGATATCCGGTATGTGCGGCGAAACGGTGGAACAGGCATGCGAACGTCCGGGAGAGCCTGCAGCGGGGCTTCTGCAGGCACCTTCAGGTTCACGGGTGGAACGCCCGGAGCCCCAGGGCCGTTGCGCCGGCGAAAGCCAGACAGGTCGCGGCGATGAAGGTGCAGGTGCGGGGCAGGTCGCCGGGGCGCGCGCCCCTCGGGATCCCCGGAGCAACCGAGCCAGAGATCGGTGACCCGCTCGCCCCCCTGCCGGATCGGTCCGGCCAGACGGCATTGCAAGGCCCCGGCCGCCGCGGCCTCGCTCCAGCCGGAATTGGGACCGGGAACGGCCCCGTGCTGGCGCCACCCCACGGCCAGGGCCTTGCGGGCCGAGCAGCCCGGCAGCAGGCAGGCGACCAGGACCATCACCCCCCAGGTCAGGCGGGCGGGCACATAGTTGAACAGGTCGTCGAGGCGGGCCCCGCACCAGCCGAAGCGGAGGTAGCGCGGGGTCCTGTTTCCGTATCTGCTTCGCGGTCATCCGGTACGCCCTTCCCACCACTCCCATCCCCGATGCTCGTGGGTGTCCTCGAAATCCCGGGGATGCAGGATCTCGGCGAGAATCTCCGCCGATTCCACCAGGCGCGGCCCCGGGCGGTTGAAGAACTGGTTGCCGTCGGTGAGGAATACGCGCCCCTCCTGCACCGCCTGCAACCGCGACCACGCCGGCTTCCGGGTCAGCGCCGGCAGCTCCCTCCGGGAGCGGGGGATGTCGAAACCGCAGGGCATCAGGAGAATACAATCCGGCTGGGCATCTTCGAGTGCCTCCCACGACAGCCAGGGGGAATGCGCCCCCGCCGAGGCGAAGAGGTTGCGGCCCCCGGCGATCTCCACCAGCTCGGGCATCCAGTTGCCGGCGGCCATCAGCGGCTCGAACCACTCGATGCAGGCGACGCGCGGGCGGTCGCCGATACGGCGGGTGCGGGCGGCGATCCGTGCGAGCCGGTCCCGCAGTTCGGCCACCAGGGCGCCGCCCCGGTCCTCCACTTGGAGCGCCGCGGCCACCCGCTCGACATCGTCCCAGACATCGGTTTCCGGGGACTGTCACGTCAACGGCATAGAGAGTTTTTGGTCGATGATGAAGCGAGCCTACAAGGGAACGTATCATCTATGGTCTCCAAAGCACCTACAGCGATACGTCGATGAGTTTGTCGGAAAGCATAACATCAGGAACCGTGATACCCTCGATCAGATGGAGGACCTTGTTGCCATGATGATCGGCAAGCGTCTGTTGTATCGGGACCTCGTAAAATAGCAAAGGGGAGGCGGCGTTAGCCGTCTCCCCTGTTACGGGATTATCCAATGGAGAATCAAAACCACAAACACTCCGATGGCGATGAGGACAGCCTTAATAGTCCTTTTCATGTTTCACGGCTCCCCAGGAAGTTGGGGACACCCCGGTCGATGTAGAACTTATCCAGTCAATATCCCATACAATACCAGTCTCAAAAAGAAACGTAGGATCAGTTCCGTCTGCATTAATCACGTAAAGGCCGTCAATGCCCCGGTAAGCAATTTGATTCCCTGACGGAGACCATGAAAACGGCCCTATTGGCGACATCCAGTCATCAGATTCAGCTACATCAGCAATAAATTGTCGCTCTCCACTTGCTACGTCCATTACAAAAAGACTTGAAGACTTGGAGGGTCCCCTCCTTATCCACTCTCCATATGCCAGCTTCGATCCATCTGGAGAAAACTGAGGTGATTGTACTCCAGGAATAAATATCCTATGCTTAATAGATCCATCCCTGGACCTTACGAACAACGTGTCTGATTCACTATGGTCATTGCTGTATCCTTGATATACAATGTCTCCTTCGGGATCCCACTGTAGATCGGTGCCAAAAAATCGATCAAAGAAGATATTCCCGTAGCCTTCCCAATAGTATAGAATACTTCCTTCTTCGTCCATAAATAGAAAACTTCCTGGATATGCGCAAACAAGGATTTCCAGTCCATCCGGAGACCATTGGATTCCCAGGGACAGCCCATTAGTCTCAGAAGATGACCAATACTCTCCTCTGCTTGTCGAGGTTTCCCACCATCCACGATTTCCCTCATAAATCTCGCGTAAATTTGTGCCGTCTGAATCCATCATCCATACGTCGGAAAAATGCCATCCGATACTTTCCTGGAGCTCTATAAAGACAATACTTTGTCCGTCTGGAGATAGATCAAACGAAGAAATATAATCTTCCTCGATGGATTCCAGGATATGAGGATTCAGCGGAACTGGCTCTGCCCCCGGAGGAGAACTGACACATATCCCCCCGCAGGAGGCGGGGCCAGAGAACCAGATAGCTTCGTCGGCCCCGGCTACCGACAATGTTGCAACGATAGCCAGGAACACCCTATGAATCGAGCTTGCGTTTGACTTCATTCCACAGAGCTCGTACCGGGCCTGAAGACGGTCCGTATGTACTGAGGACATTTGTTACTAACTCCTCTTCAGAATTTCTGAAGGTTTCGGAGAAATTGAATCCTCCAAGGCCACTTACTTCGGCATCTATGCCCTTGTCCCAGGAAAGCCCATACACCGTTGGATCGGCTATGCTGGAGGGGTCTGCGGGATTCCACCACCAGAAAATAAGAATGGTTTTCTTCTCACTCCCGGCAACGTATTTCATTTCTGTCGCCGTATCGGAGATACGATTCTGGTTGTATTTACCCGACCCTTTCTCACCCTTTGGAGGCTCTTTGTGCACAAAAGGATCGGCAATGATTACGTCGCAAGCCTCGCAGAACTCCTCAATGTAGATAGGATTGCTGATGTTGAAGGAGTAGGGCTTGTTCGCATACGTGTTGTATTTGTAATACAAGTCGTACAGTTCCTTCAATGTCTTCGCTACCTCTCCAGACAGGGCGTCTGGTTCATCCAACATCATCCAGAATCGGATATCGGTAGACATTGCGTTATCCCGGCTCTCGCAATACCATGCCTTTATAGCCGAAGATCCCCCTACTTCATGAGTATACATGGCTCCCGCACTCGACATATTGTTCGTACTGATAATGTCGAGTGAATCATCGTTATCTGTCTGTATGGTATTGAATCCTGCACCCTGCAAGTCGGCTGTTCGATTCCTGCCGCTTCCGTTGTCATAGGCCATAACTATCTGACTGGGCCAGCCGGTGAAGTCCGGATTGTTTACCCAATACACCTTGTCAACCTTGTCGGTAGAGTCCGCGAGAAGATCGCCGTTAGTGTCAACTACCTGCGCCTGGAGGTTGTCTCCTTCCACGGTGGCTGCACCTTGCGGAATTACAACACCGACTTCTGCTCTGTAGTTGGGAACTACCGCGCTGGCACGAGTGCCGTTGACATTGATCTTGAGTTCCCCCGTCAGGGGGATAGGAGAGCCAGTGCCACGTGGCACCGTCAGATATGTCCGGTAGGTCTGCCTCTTGGGAGGCGGTCCGGGGACAGAGCAGTATGTAATGGGCTTGAATTCCTTGTGAACAATCGGATAGATCAGCCGGTCGGGGTCGTTGGAAAAATAGGGCGGCACGTTCCTGGAGAATCGTACCCAGTTGTTTCCGGATGGACCATCGCTATCATGTTCACTCAGTTTGAGTTTCCATATCTCCCCAGGACCGGAGCCGGTTGGAACGTCGGTAATCTCTACCGAATTCATGAAGGGATGTCCTTCCGTTATTCCCTCTCTGACCGTCTTGAAATCCGATCCCTCAACAAGCGAATCGTACTCTCCATCGGTGCCTTTCCGGTACAGTCTTACTCGTCCCGCATCTTCTCCCTTCTCATTCTGTAGCCTTACTCGAATAGTATCTCCCGTTTCCATGACATACGCAAACGTCACCGGGCCGAATTCGGAACCTTCCCCGAGAAACTCATTCCGCATATCGGCAATGGTCGAATCGCTCGGAGTGTCGAGCCCGGCATCCTCGAACTGATTCCTGATGAACTGCTCTGGGGAAACCCCGTCTACCAGGATCACCGGGGGGCCATCCGGGACAAGAGACAGTCCGGAAACGCTATCCTCTACGGTGCTCCAGGTTCCCTTGACAATGGTCTCAAGGGTGACTGAAAAAGTCATCGGAGGCAGAGACTTCCGCCGTGATTGTCAGGGTGAATACATCCTCCGCGAGGGACAGGTCGAAGGCTTCCCCAGTGTCCAGGGTGCCGCTCCAATCTCCCTGCAACTGTGCACTGGCAATGACTGGTACAGGATCGCGTCCACCCGGTACACGGAGACCGCCTCCTGCAGTATGACCTTGACGCGCTGGTCGATCTGGTACGAGGTGCCGTCCGGGTCGAATTTGGGGGCCGTGCAGGCGGGAAGGTCGCCGACCCCGGGGGGGTAGTCGCACTCCTGGGAACGTCCGACCAGGCGCTCCCCGCAGCCGAGGGCGCAGATGATTTTGGTGCTGCTGGGCAGCAGGGAGACGACGCGGTTCACGGATTTCCACTCCTCTCGTGAGGGGGGTTGCTGCTTTCGGCGAGGTGATGTCTGACGCAGCCGACCATTTCGTACAGGGTGGTGCAGAGGCGCGGTCCGGACGCGGTCCGGAGCCTCCAGGCCCTGCCGCCGTCCTGGCGGACGATCTCGACGCGAACCTCGGCATTTCCCGAGCTGTCGACGCGGAATCCTGCCCGTTCCAGGGCGCGCGCCGTCCACAGGGCATCGAGCCCTTCTCCCTCCAGGCCGACCACCCCTTCCGGCTCCTGCTCCAGCTGAAAGGAACCGGTCGCAGGGTTGAACTCGACACCGGCGAAGGTCCGCTGGAAGGCCCCGCTCAGCACCAGGTCCTCCGGCGCTCCGGTCTGCAGGGGGCCGCCCGGCGGCAGCAGCCAGAGGCGGTCGGCGCAGCGCAGGGCGAGGTCCAGATCGTGGGTGGACAGAAGCACGGCGCGGTCGCCGCCGGCAGCCAGCCGCCGCAGCAGCTGCAGGATTTCGACCCGCCGCGGCAGGTCGAGAAAGGCGGTGGGCTCGTCGAGGAGGAGCACCGCCGGTTCCTGGGCCAGGGCCCGGGCGATCATCACCTTCTGCCGCTCGCCGTCGCTGAGCTCGCCGACGCTGCGGGCGGCGAGGTCCCCGGCCCCCACCGCGGCCAGGGCCCAGCGCACCACCTCCTCGTCGGCGGGGGAAAGGCGCCCGTCCCAGCCGGTGTACGGGTAGCGGCCCAGCCCCGCGAGGGAATAAGCCGACAGGTTGCCCGCATCGACCCGCTCGGTCAGGACGAGGCCGAGCAGTCGCGCCCTTTCGCTCTCGGTGAGGGCGTGCAGGTCGCCGCCCTGCAGGAGCACCTCGCCGGACAGCGGCTTCTGCAGGCCGGACAGGGTGCGAACGAGGGTGGATTTTCCGGCGCCGTTCGGCCCCAGCAGGCAGACCAGCTCCCCCTCGAACAGCTCGACCTCCAGGTCCGCGGCCACTTCGAGACGGGGGCGCCCCCTCGGCGCGTACCCGATTCCCAGACCCCGTGCCTGCAGAATGGCTGCGCTCATGGCGGTCACGCCGGGAAGGCCTGCCGCAGGCTGCGGCGGCGCAGGATGATCCAGGTGACCACGGGCGCCCCGATCAGGGCGGTGACCGCGTTGAGCGGCAGGGTGGCCTGGCTTCCGGGAAGGCGGGCCACCAGGTCCGCGGCCAGGGCCAGGATGCCCCCCGAGAGCAGGCACGCCGGCAGCAGCACGCGGTGGTCGGAGGTGTTGAAGAGGGCCCGGCACAGATGCGGCACCGCCACCCCAAGGAATCCGATGGGGCCGCAGTAGGCGGTGACGGCGCCGGCCAGCAGCGCGGCGCTGGAGATGATCCACAGCCGCGCCCGCCGCGCCCCCAGGCCCATGCTGCGTGCGTAGGTCTCCCCGAGGAGCAGGGCGTTGAGCGGCTTGACCAGCAGGCCGGCGATCCCCAGGCCGGCGAGAACCACCGGCGCCAGGATGGCGAGCTGTCCCCAGGTGACGGCGCCGAAGCTGCCGAAGGTCCACAGGACGTAGGTCTGCACCTGCTCGGGGATGCTGAAGTAGAGCAGCACGCTGACCAGGGCGCCGGTGAGGTAGCCGAACATCAGGCCGAGGATGAGCAGGGTCATGGCGTGCTGCAGGCGCCTCCCGACCAGAAGCACCAGGCCCAGAACCAGGGCGGCGCCGGCTACGGCTGCGGCGACCACCCCGGCCTGTCCGAGAAGCCCCAGCCCGGCCAGCAGCCCGGCCCCGGTGACCCCCGTTCCCAGGACGACCAGGGCGACCCCCAGGCTGGCCCCGGCGCTGATGCCGAGGATGAAGGGGTCGGCGAGAGGATTGCGGAACAGGGTCTGCATCTGCAGGCCGCTGGCGCTCAGGGCGGCGCCGGCCAGTATCGCGGTGAGGGCGCGCGGCAGGCGGATCGAGTGGATGATGTGGGTCCAGCTCGGTTTCTGTCCGGCCCCGTCCCAGAGGATGGCGATCACCGAGTCCAGGGGGATGGAGACCGACCCGACCCCGAGGCTGAGCGCGAAGAAGCCCGCCATGGCCGCGGCCATCCCCGGGAACAGCCCCCAGCGCGGTCCCGGCCGGGGCGATGGGGGGCTGTGTGCCGCGGCAGGGGAAGAGGAGGACACTGCGTCTCAGTCCAGTTTCCGGTAGTACTCGAGTTCGTGTTCCGGGAGCCGATCGGGATGCAGGATCTTTATCAGGTCGGCCAGCACGACATGGGGCTCGACGACGCCGGTTTCCCAGTAGTCGTTGCCGCCGTGCGCGTTGAGCCGGGCGTTGGCATTGTAGACCCGGCCGCGGTCGAAGGCGGCGAACGCCGTGTAGCGCTCGTCTGCTGCCTGTACCTCGGCCAGCGATCGCCACTCGTTGCGCATGGTCAGCCAGACGTCGGCGGCGTGGCCCTTTTCGTACACCGCCTCGAAGTCGAGGGGCAGGCTTCCCCTGGAGTCGTCGCCCGCCCACAGGTACGCGCCGCCGGCCGCGGCGACCAGTTGCGCCGCGTAGCTGCGCCCGCCGGCGACGTGCCAGGTGTCGCGCCAGAGGGAGCCGCCGAACACCGTGGGGCGCCGGTCCGCCGGCACGTCCCGCACCACAGCGGCGTAGTGATGGAACCGGGCCGCGATCTCCGCGAACCGTTTCTCCGCCAGGGCTTCGGCGTTGAGAAACGCCGCGGTGAACTTGAGCCATTCGGTGCGGCCGAGAAGCGAGGGCTCGGTGTACTCGGCGTTGATGGCCACGGCGACGCCGGCCTGCCGCAGGACCGGGTGGGCGTTGTGCCGGGACTGGGCCGAGGCCGCGGTCATCACCACGCCGGTCTCCAGCTCCAGCACCAGTTCGAGATTGACCCCCGGGCCGTAGCCGATTTGGGCGATCCCGCCCGCCTCGAAGCGCCGGTTGACCCCGGGGGAATTCACGATGGCGATGTCGCCGACCGCGACCAGGGTTTCGAGGGCGCCGAGCAACTCGAGGTGGGGCAACTGCGTGGTGGAAAGGGCCGCGAGGCGGCGGACCGGAACGGTGATGCGCTGGACGCCGTCGTACCCCTCAGGCTCGGGGGTCCCGCACTGGACCAGCAGGTAGCGGACGGCTCCCTGGGCGCCGGGCCACGGGGTGTGCACGGTGACCACCTTGTAGTTGCCGAAGTACTCGACCGCAAAGCTCTCGGCGTACTGCAGCCCGGCCTTGTGGGGGAAATAGTCCTTCGCCAGGTCGTAGGTATCGACGCACTCGGCCGCGTTCGCCGCCGGCGCGCCGAAGACGAGCCCCGCCAAAAAACAGACCTTGCGCATCAAACGCCTCCGAAAAAATTCCACCCCGCCCGGATCCGCTTACTCATCGGCGGCGCCCTTCCCCGGCTGCCACAACACATCCGCGTTCCCGCCGTCGTTGGCCGCCCTGGCCATGGCGAAGAGCAGGTCTGAAAGCCGGTTGAGATACTGCAGGACCGGCTCGCCGACCTGCTCCTTCTCAGCGAGGTGCCAGGTCGCACGCTCGGCGCGCCGGCAGACCGTGCGCGCCAGGTGGAGCCAGGCCGCGGGGAGCCGTCCCCCGGGCAGGACGAAGCTGCGCAAGGGGGCCAGGTCGCGCGTGAGCCGGTCGATCTGCTCCTCGAGGAAAAGGACCTGCCGCGGTTGCACACGCAGGCGCTTTTCCTCGCCGTCCGCCTGCGGGACGCACAGGTCCGCTCCCAGGTCGAAGAGATCGTTCTGTACCCGGACGAGGACGTCGTCCTGCTCGACGCCGCTGGCCCGGGCCAGCCCGATCACCGAATTCAGCTCGTCCACGCACCCGTACGCGGCGATGCGGAGGCTGGTCTTGGGGACTTGCGACATATCCCCAAGCCGCGTCTTGCCGCCGTCGCCCGTCCTGGTGTAGAGCCTGGATAGAGTAACCATACCTGTTGCCTCTCCCTTCCTTATCCGCCCTTGCCCATGTCGGGCGTGGCTTGGGGATTCGGGAACCTTCTAAAAAATCCCGCGCCCACTTTCCCTTCTGCACCGTACGTCACCGCCTCCTTGATGCTCCCCCAGGTATGCACGTGGACTGGCGTTGTTTCAAGAGCTTGATAAGGCCATATAAAGGGATCCCTGTAGATCACATCCTGAATGGGCGGATTCGAGGTGCCGCCAGGAAGCCACAGCACACCGTCGATCCAGTGATGCCCTTGTGAAACCACGTCGAAGTGCTCGCCCAGATCGATCGTCATCACCCCCGAGATCGACCTCATCCCAGGAGACTGAATCGACCACGCCCACAACCACGCGATCACTCTCACGGACACCTGTCTCGATTGAGAAAAACTCAAGGCTGCAGGCGTATGCTGTACCCGAACACACTGTTGCCGCCATGCCCCATAGAAAAATGAATCTCGACATTGCGTCTTCCATTGTGTTTGGGTTCATACCGAATGCCCGTTCCCCCTTCATTTGAGCAACATCACTTTGCCCACAGCCTGCTGACTTCCGGCGCGCAGCTGCACCAGATACGCGCCGTTGCCCACCGGCTCGCCGCCGGCGTCGCGGCCGTCCCAGTGGAGAACGTGCCGCCCCGCGGCCACCGGGCCCGAGGTCAGGGTGCGGATGGTGCGGCCCAACACGTCGTGGACGGTCAGTGCGACCCGGGTGTCGGCTTCCCGGACCCCGAAGGGAATCTGCACCGAGGCGTTGAAGGGATTGGGCCAGGCCGCCTCGAGGGCGAAAATCTGCGGCAAGCGGGCGGCCGCCTCCTCCACGGCCGTGGGGACGGTCGCATCGCTCAAGACCACGATGCTCGACGGCGGCAGGCCGGTGGCGATGGGGCCGCGCAGGAAGGCACCGGTGGCGGCGTCGTAGAACTTGAGCCCGGCGCTGGCCGGGTCGGAGAAACTGCCGCGGTCGGCGACGATCAGGCGGTCGCCATCCGCGGCCAGATCCGGGATGAAACCGCCGCTGATGTTTTCCAGGGGGGCACCGACGCTGCCGCTGGACAGATCAAAGGACCGGACGCTGTTGGCGAAGTTCTCGTCCGCGACCACGGCATAGCCCCGGTCCGGACCGACCAGCACCATGGAGGTGATGTCGCCTCCCAGATCCTCTTCACTGAGGGCCAGCCCGAGGCTGCGGTTGGCGGCCGTATCGACGATCTCCACTCCCCCCGACCGGTCCCCGAAGTTGACTACCACCCCCACGGCGATCTGCTCACCGGTCACCGCCATGCCGTTGGGATTGGCGGCGCTCAGCCGGATGCCTTGCACCCCCTCGGCGTCAGGGTCCACATCGACCAGGGTGTCGGTCGCGATATCGACGACGATCAGGTAGCTGACGTCGGCCGGTTCCCAGCCGCCGTCGCGGTCGAGGCGCTGGCAGCTCAGGTAGAGCCGCTCGCCGATGCGGACGATCTGCGACACCTCGGGCAGGCCATCCGCGTCGGCGAAAGCGCTGAGATCGATCTCGCCCAGTTCCGCGCCGTCGCGGGGGTCGACGACCAGCAGGGAGGCCCTGTCGTAGAGCGTCACGTACGCCTTGCCGGGTGCGACGATTTCGATGTCGTGCGGATTGGTGCCGTTGCCCACCGAGAACTGGGCCAGCGGAGTGCGCAGATCCATCGCGTCCAGCACCAGGATATTGTCCTGTCCCAGGCGGTTGACGACATAGACGCGGCCGTCGTGGTAGTGCCCCACCGCATCGGAGTGGATGCCCAGCAGATTGACCTCGGCTTCCTCTGCATCCGCGGCCAGAAAGGCGGTGCTGCCGGTGGAATAGTCGGTGGTGATGACGAAGAGCCCGCTCTGCGCCGACGAAGCGGCCGCGAGAAGCAGCAATCCGGCGGCTGAAGCGGCGGCAATGAAACTGCGGTGCACGGAAATCCTCCTCTTGGAAACAGGTTCTGGGGCCAGTTGATGTGCGGGAGCGTGGTTCTTCCACGCCAAAGTCGAGGTGAGGCCAGGACGCGATGCGCCCGATCTGCATAAGGGCATGAGCAGGCATCACAGCCCGCCTCCTGCCGGCGGTTCACGGACGGCCGGCATACTGCGCCGAAAACCCGTAGGAGCGGCCCGGGAGCGGGTACCCCCACAGATCCGCCACCCGGTTGCCGGTCAGGTTGCGCAGCTCCCAGGAAAGGACGAGGCCCCCGCCCAGCGGCACGATGCCGCCGAGGTTGTACAGGGTGCGAACCGGCACGGCGCGCAGATTGGCCCGGTCGAGGAAGTGCCGGCTCTCGCGGCTGAATTCGCCGTACAGCTCCCCATGTCCCAGATCGAGAGAGGCGCGGGTATTGAGCCGATGGCGAGGTGCATTGGGCAGGTCGTTGCCCCGTTCGAACGAGAACGGAGTGCGGTTCTCGGCGCGCTGGTACGCGTAGCCGCCGCGGATCTTCAGCGCCGGCAACACCCGCGCCTCGATCCGTGTTTCCACGCCGCGCAGCAGGGCCCGCCCCAGGTTGTGGGGCCGCGACACCCGCTGTGAGTTCTGCATGAAGCGGATGAGGTCTTCGACGCGATTGCGATAGTACACGGCCTCGGCAAGGACCAACCCAGGGGTTCGGGCAGGGCCCCGGAAAACCAGGCCCAGATCCCGGTTGTGCCCCTGCTCGCTGACGAGGCCGGTATTGCCGACGACCGCGCCCCGGTCGCCGAAGAGCTCGAAGAAGTTGGGCGCGCGCCGATAGCGGCCCTCGTGGGCCTTGAGGGCGAGGCCGGCTCCCAGGTCCAGGGTCGCCCCCATGCGGTAGCCCCAGAGGATTTGGCGGTTGTTCCGGCTCGGCAACACGGCGCCGGGAGCGAAGTTCTTGCGGTCGAAAAAGCGGTCGTCGAGCCCTTCGGCCTGGGTGCCCGCATTGAGGGTCAGGCGCTGCCCCAACGGCATCTCCACCTCGGTGCCGGCAACCAGGGCCCGGCGGCGGCTGCGCAGGAGCCGGCTGTCCGGCCGCAGCAGGTCGTCGGGGACAAAGGTCTCGCGCCGGGCGGCGACGAATGCGGTTAAAAGGGACTGGCCGGGAAGCAGGGCGTTGACTTCCCCCCTCAGGCCCAGGCCCCCGGTGGTGTTGCGGTCGTGCTGGCGGCCGAGGCCGACTTCGCCGCGCAGGTCCCTGTACTCCTCCTCGGACCAGGAGTGGTGGGCCTTCAGCCGGTACCCGGCGCGGCCGCGCGCCAGCGGGCCGAAGAGCGCGGCTTCGACGATATGGCGCCAGGTGCCGAAGCGGGTGTGCAGGGACTGGTTGTTCCCGATCCCGGGGATGCCTTTGCGGCTCAGGTCGAAGGTGTTGTGGACCTGCAGGCGGCCGGCGCCGAGGGGGCGCCCGATCTTGGCGAGTCCGCGCAGGCCGCGGAAATCGCTGTTGAGCCGCCGCGCCCAGCCGTCGTCCCCGTCGTTGTACTCGGTGCCGTTGTCGTCCAGGAAGCGGAAGTCGTTGCGGCTGGCACGGAAATCGACGAGCCCCAGGTACTCCCAATCCTTCCAGGGGCCGCGGATCGAGGCTCCCAGCTTGCGGGTGCCGTAGGAGCCGCTGGCGGTATGCAGGAGCGTGCGGTGGCTGCTCCCGAGCGGTCGCGTGCGCAGGTGGACCACCCCGCCGAGGCTGTTGCCGCCGAAGCGCTGCGGCACCGCCCCGCGGTAGATCTCGACGCTGGCGAGGCCGCCAACGGGCAGTCCCCCCAGGTCGACCCCCCCGCCCACGGCGTGGTTCAGGGGAACCCCGTCGAGGAAGACCTGAACCTGCTCGGCGGTGGAGCCGCGGATGGAAAGGGTGCTGAAGCTTCCGAGCCCGCCGTAGCGGCGCACGTTGACGCCGGCGGCGCGGTCTAGGGTCCGTGCCAGGTCCGCTCCCGGGGGGCGGGGTCCGTCGAGGGGGATGGTCTCGACAAAGGCGGCGACATGCTCTTCCCCGGGATGGCGGCGGGCGCGGACGATCAGTTCGTCCACGAGCAGGGGGAGGGGCTCCAGGCGCCACTCGACCGAGGTGGGGCCGGCGCCGATACGGAGGGGGAGCCGCAGAGGCCGGTACCCCAGCCGCTCCAGGCGCAGGTCCCAGGTTCCCGGAGAGAGGTTCTCGAGGCGGAAGGAGCCGGAGGTGTCGCTGCGCGCGGAATGGACCTTCCCGGAGGACGGGGCGCGCAGGGTCAACACGGCCCCGGACAGCGGAGCTCCGGTGGCCTGGTCGATCAGTCTTCCCTGCAGGACCCCGGCCGATGCAGCCCCGGGATGCAGGGCGGGAAGGAGGCCCAACAGGAGGAGGGGGGGAATGAAAAAACCCGCCCTCGTTCGAGAGCGGGTCTGGCCGCGTGTGCCGCGCACCGGTGACCACCTTTCTGCCGAAGGGTTCCGTTCACCTCGGTCGCAGGCAGGTCTCCTGACTTCCGGTAGGACGCCGTCCGACTCCTTCCCGATCCTGGGGATCAGTGGGTGACGCCGGGGCGCTACGGCCCGAGGGCCGTTCTACCGGTCACAGTGGCGGGACCGCGGCAGATTCGCACTGCCTTCCCTATTCTTCCGCTGCCGCCGGCAGCGGACACCTGCGCCGATATGGCTGTTTTGCAAAGCAGGGCCTGATCGCAACAGGCCACTCGACAGAGTTAAAGCCCCGGCTCCAGTTCGTCAAGCCCATTCTTGCCCGCCGACGCGCCTGTCAGGAGGGATTCCGGCGGGCTCCAGGGTCCTCAATCGATCTCCGACACCCGCACCAGCCGGTCGCTGCGCAGCCAGCCGCTCCCCTCCGGGGAGGCGCCGTGCACGCTGGAGCCGGCCGGCCGCACCCGCGTCCATTCCCCCGCTTCCTCCTCGCGCACGAGCGCGGTTCCGGCCTCCAGGGTGTCGACGACGGCGTGGTCCGGTCCGGGCCCCCGGCGCCGGCAGGCGCTCCCCTCCGCGACGAGAACGAGGCGGTCGAGGAAATCGTCGACAGTGCCGCGGAAGGTGGCGACGGCGTCGCGCGAGATAACGTCGTGCGCGGCGATCCCGATGCCTGCGAGGGTGTTGAGACACCAGGTGACCTCGAGGGAGGGGACCGAGCGTTGTCGCGCCTCCTCGGCGTCCGCGCCGCCAGCGGGAGGACGGGGGGCCACTGCGGCGACGCGGAAGCGGCAGGTTACCAGGGCCTGCGCCTCGGGATGGGTGGGGTTGGGGATCGCCGACCAGCCGAGGAATTCCGCTTCGGAAAAGACCGTCAGCGCGTAGGCCCGCGACAGCTCCTCGAAGCTGGCCTCGATCCCCCGGTACTCGACCTTCCCGGAGCGCACCAGCTCGATGTCGAGAGCGGCGTTCCTGTCGAAGTCGTCGGCGGTCCAGGGAATGAGGACGGAGGCGGCAACCGCTGGAAGGAGGATGGCGGCAGAGCGGTGGAAGGGCAGCATGTGGGGGCGGTGGTCGGCTCGACGCCGTTCAGGGGGGCGGGTCGGCGTGACGGTAACGGCGGGTTCCGGCAGTGTCAATCGACCCCGGGGCCGAGAATCCGGTTCCTTGCACGGACATGCGCATTGCCCGGCCTGTTTCCGAAAGCGACCTTTCGAATGGCACTTCCGCCAACCGTTCACCTGAGCGGTGACAACCGCCGAAGAGAGCCGCACCCATGTTCGGTCTTGAAAACCGGCCGCCTCCGCGCCCCCCCAGGTACGAAGCCTGGCTGGTGGTCGGCCTTGCCGTCGCCATCGCCGCGGTGGTGACCTTCCTTTTCTACTACGCCACCGATTTCGCCGAACGGGTCACCCAGGGCCAGTGAGGGTTCCGCGGCGGAAGGCACGGGCCGCATCGGAGCCGCACCTCACCTTATTTTTCAGGGAACGCCGGCATAATCCGCATAGCTTGACAGGGGGGCATCGCCCCGATACCTGAATCCGGAACGGTCCCTTGTGGGGGCCGTGCCGCAACGCACAACCAGACAACTCAGGGCAGCACAGGGAGTTCAAGACATGAAACGCAGAAGACTGACGGCCAGCCTCTACCGCGCTCTCCTTGTCGTCCCGGTTGCCGGGGCGACCGTCGCAATCGGGGTGGACGATCTGCTCGGGGCGCGACGGCTCGAGGTCGAAAAGCCGGTGGAGAACATCCGCTCGAGCCCCAACGGCGAGCAGATCGGGACGCTCGTCAAGGGGGTCGAGGTCGAAGAGCTCGAGCAGGAGGGGAAATGGGTGCGGATCAACGTCGAGGGGTGGATTTGGGGGCCGTCGCTGCGGGGGTTCGAGCCGGGTGAGGAGGCGGTCGACCGGCCTCGGGAAACCGGCCGCAAGGAAAAGAAGAGCACTCGCGAGCCCGCGGTCCGGCGGCCGCCGCGCGCGACACTGCATCGCCATACGGCCGAAGCCTCCAGGATCATCGATCCGGAGTTCGGAGACTTCTACGGCATCAGCCTCGATCCCGACCTCGGGCGGCTCGTTGTCCGCTTCAAGGTGACCGGCATCAGCCGGGAGGCGCTCGAAGTCCGGCAGATGCGGGTTCAGCGCGAGGTCGTCCGCGGGCTCGAGGATGCGGACCTCGAGTTCAAGAGCGTGCGCATCGAAACCAACCGGCCCGACGGCAGCGGCGAGGTCGGCGTCGAGGTCGCGGTGACGAAACGGGCCGATATCGACGCGGAGGACGACGTCGACAAATGGAAGACGCGCAGCCGCATATCGACCGACGGCGGAAAGACCTGGGAGTAGGCCCGGGGGCCACCCGGGATCCCGAAGTGCCTGACTATCCGGCCTGACCGGCGCGCCGTACTCACTTCGCACGACTCGTTCAGGCGCCCGGCGAGCCGGCCGCATCGGCGAAGGACCTGGTTTCCCTCGCCCTCGTTCTCACGCAGACTTCGCTCGCCCAGGCATGACAGCAGGATGATGCTTCCCGGCAACCTCCTGCCGGCACCGGTCCCCGGGACTGGGCCCGGCCTGCATGCCGCCCGCAACCCCTGCGCGACGCGGTTTTCACCGGGTTATATTGGGGCCGATGTACATCTTCCTGTCGCAGCTGTTCACCCCCCTTCTAAGCCCTCTCGGCATCTCCACGGCCCTCTGGCTCGCCGCGCTCTGGTTCCTGGTGAGCCGGCGCACGAAGCGGGCCGGTTCCTGCGCCGCGGCGGGGATCCTGCTGCTGCTTCTTTTCAGCACCCCGATTGTCGCAGGCAGGCTCCTCGGATCCCTGGAGGATGACTTCGCGCCCCTGGAGCCGGAGGCGCACCCCGAGGCCGACGCCATCGTGGTGCTGGGTGGAGTCACGTCTTCTCCGGCGGCACCGCGGGTCTCCGTTCACGTCGAGGAGGGATTCGACCGCCTGCTGCACGGCATGCGGCTGCTGCGGGCCGGCAAGGCCCCGGTGATCCTGCTCAGCGGGGGCCGCATCGGCGGCAGCGCCATGAGCGAAGCGGAGCAGATGAAGCGGCTGGCGCTGGAGTACGGCGTGCCCGGGGAGACGGTGCTGCTCGACACCTCTTCGCGAACGACGCGGGAGAACGCCGTCGCCTGTGCCGAGCTCCTGCGCGGCATCGAGGCCGGCCGCATTCTCCTGGTCACCTCGGCGTCGCACATGCGCCGGGCGGCCGCGGCCTTCACCCGCCAGGGGTTGTCCGTGGTGCCGGCCCCGACCGATATCGCGGTGGTGCCGAAGAAGTGGTCGCTGCTGCGCCTGGTTCCGGATGCGCGCTGGCTGCGCTACTCGACGCGGGCGGTCAAGGAGTACGTCGGCTACACCGCCTACTGGCTGTGGCGGTGGGTCTGACCCGGGCCGTCAGCCGTCTTCCAGCGGCGGCTGCTCGCCGCGGGAAAAGGCCTGGGCGAGGTCGTCGCAGCGCTCGTTGTCCGGGTCGCCGGCGTGGCCGCGGGTGTACTGCCACTTCACGCTGCTGCTGTTGAGCTCGTCCAGGGCCCTCCACAGGTCCTGATTCAGCACCGGCTTCCGCGCCGCGGTCTTCCACTGCTTCCTCTTCCAGCCGTGGATCCACCGGGTGATCCCCTTCAGCAGGTACTGGCTGTCGGTCACCATGGTGACCGGCTCGCCGCGGCCAACGAACCTCAGCCCCTCGATGGCGGCCTGCAGCTCCATGCGGTTGTTGGTGGTGTCCGGCTCGGCTCCGGCGAGTTCGCGGACGCGGCCGCCATCGTACTTCAGGCGCGCCGCCCAGCCGCCCGGACCCGGGTTTCCCGAGCAGGCGCCGTCACTGTAGATCGTTATCGACATGGATTGCTTTCATCGACGGCACCTTTCAGACGCCGGAATGGGGTTGGGTGGGGAACACTTCCGCCTCCGTGAGGGGGGAGCAGCTGACGACTGATAGGGGACCGTCATGTCCGGACGGATACGGAATTCAACGGGATTCGTCTCCGGAGCGTCCGGTCTCAGGTCCCGTCGCTTCCCGGACCCCCGCCTCCATCGCGGCCACTTCCGCGTCGTCCAGCTCGGGAAAGCGCTGCCGTTTCGCCGCGGAAAGCCGCCCTCCGTTCTGCATGCAGAGGCGCACGAACAGGGAAGCCCGGCGGTCCGGCATGTCGACGATCTCGCGCACCGCTTCAAAGGCCTGGTCGAAGACGGCAATGAATCCAAGTTCCTCCTTGAGATCCCGGCGAACCGTGTCGACCACGCGGTCGTACAGATATTCGGCGAACGGGGTGGCGTCGAAGTAGCGGTAGAGATCGGCCGTCCTGTTCCCGACCGCAATCTCTCCCTCCTCCGTCCAATGCCATTGGATGAATTCGAGAATCGCCCGCGAGAAGGTTTCGAGCACTTCATCGTAGCTGCGCCGGTCGCGCAGAATGGCCGCGGAGACGGGAAATACGACACCGGGCGGGCTGTAGCCCCGCTTTGCGAGGACGTGATGTATCAGGAAGCGATGGATGCGACCGTTCCCGTCCTCGAACGGGTGGATGAAGACGAAGGTGAAGGCGGAGATTGCCGCTGCGACGACGGGATCGACGCCTCCCTCGACAACGCGCCGTGTCATGCTCATCCAGGCGTTCATGAGGCCCGAAACGTCTTCGGGGCGCGGGCAGATGAAATGCACCTCCTCGCGATAGCCCCCTCCAGTCGCGCCTACGAAGTTCTGAAAGTCGCGCCAGGCGGTCGCTGCGTAACGGGGGTCGACGATCTCGCCCTGCAGGCGAATCAGAGCGGCCTTGTCGGCCGGGTCGAAGTCGGGCGCCTCCTTGAGCGCGGCGACGAACCGCTCGGTGCGCCGGGGGCTGGGGCTTTCGCCCTCGATGGCGAACGAGGAGCGTGTCTCCTTGGTGTAGAGGTAGTTTACGGCCCGGGCGAGAATGACCGGGTCATAGCTTTCGATGAGCGCGCGCGCCTCCACGCCCACCCGCATGGCAATCTGCTCCATCAGTCTCGGTGTGCGTCTGATGGTGGGGCACAGACCGGGACCGCCGAGAAGGTTGTCGGCCACGCGGTGCCGCGGGGAATTGCGGCGTTCGGCGGTGATATGCCTGCCGGGATCAAGGGCCATGACGTAGTTGCCGGCCCGGGTATCGTCCAGGTCCAAGGTCCGGCCGGTGAAGGCCTCGTAAAAGAACCATGCGCGCCGGCTGAAGGCCCCCGTGGGCTCCGCCCTTACCCAGGTCTCGAGATCGGCTGCCTCGATTGCCTCGAGGGTGGCGACCAGCACTCCGAGGTCGACAGGCTCATGGCGCAGTGCGAACCGGAGATGCGCCACGACCGAACCGCCCGTGGCGTATTGTCTAGGATACAGTTCCACGGTCCGCGGGCCGTGCACCTCGGTTCGCCGCGCACCTGCCCCGACGTAGCTCTCTACCGCCGGCGGAGGGACTGCCAAGTCCAGTTCGCTCCTGAGCCAAGCCTGGCCGATGGGGCTCCATTTTTCCTTAGCCACGGGGGTTGCCATTCGGAAACGGTTATTGTCGTGCAAACGGGCTTAGAATAAGCCGTGGACATTCAAATGCAAATATTTCCTTAGCCACGGGGAGTCGCCATTCCAAAACGGTTATTGTCGTGCAAACGGGCTTAGAACAGGCCATCGACATTCAAATGCCATTACAAGGTGGCGAAAACTCCTCTGGCTGTGGTCGGACATCTCCATGAAGACTGAGCTGTCCACCAGGGAAGCCCGGCGTATCGCGCTGGCGGCGCAAGGGTTCGCGGACCGGCCCCCCGCCGGACGCGTCGACAGCCGCCACTTCGACCGGCTGTTCGACCGGGTCAAGATCGTGCAGCTCGACTCCGTCAACGTCGCGGTGCGCACCCACTACATGCCGGGGTTCTCCCGGCTTGGCCCGTACCGGCGGGACCGCTTCGACGGGTACGCGTACGGCAAGGGGAGGCTGTTCGAGGGCTGGGGCCATGAAGCGTCGCTGTTGCCGGTCGAACATTATCCGCTCCTGCGGCACCGCACGGAGGACGTCCGGTCGCGGGCGATGCATGCCTTCGCGCAGGAGCGCGGCGACTACGTGGAGGCGATCTACCGGGAGGTCGCCGGGCGGGGGCCGCTGGCGGTATCGGACCTCGAAGATCCGGGCCGCAATCGCAACCGCCCCTGGTGGGGGCGCAGCGACGGCAAGCTCGCCCTGGAGTGGCTGTTCGCGACCGGCAGGCTGGCAGCCATGAGGCGCGGGAACTTCGTGCGGGTCTACGACCTGGTCGAGCGGGTCATCCCGCAGCATCTGCTGGCCGCACCCGCGCCTGCGCCGCACGACGCCCAGCGCGAGCTACTGCGTCTTGCCGGCCGCGCCCACGGCGTCGGCACCCTGGCCGACCTCGCCGACTACTACCGAATTCCCACGTCACAGGCGCTTCCCCGGGTACAGGAACTGGTGGAGGAGGGGGAGCTGGTGGAGGTGCGGGTGGAAGGCTGGAGCCGGCCCGCCTACCTGCACCGCGATGCGCGGGCTCCCCGGCAGGTGCGTGCCAGCGCCCTGCTCAGCCCGTTCGATTCGCTGATCTGGTTCCGGGACCGGACCGAGCGCCTGTTCGACTTCCGCTACCGTATCGAGATCTACGTCCCGGCGCCGCAGAGGCGCTACGGCTACTACGTTTTTCCGTTCCTGATCGGCGAGGAGATGGCGGGTCGCGTCGACCTCAAGGCCGACCGTGCGCACGGCGCCCTCATCGCGCGGGGTGCGTACCTGGAAGCGGGTTGCGAAGCCGGCGGGGTCGCTTCCGAGCTTGCGGTGCAACTGGAATCGATGGCCGCCTGGTTGGGGCTTGAAGGGGTGATCGTCGAGGAGCGCGGCAGCCTGGCGGGGCCACTGCGCCGCGCAGTGGGGTCGAACAGCTGAAATGTCCGGCGCATCCCTCAGGATTTGGGGCTGGTTCAGTCTGCCCAGTCCACCCCCAGGGCAATCTATATCCAACCAAACAGCACCGGCTGAAACGGACCGGCCTCTAGGACGATCCCGGACAACCCTGCGGTTGGACGGTTTTTTAAAGCCTATTCGGCCAGCCAGTCAGCAGGGGATGTCGGGGAGCCATGGGGTGCTATTCCAGGAAGACACCCACGGGAGATCGCAATGCACGCAGACTGCCCAGCCCTTAGATTGTCCGACTCCTCGACACCGGAAAACAGCGTTGGAAGCGGGCGAAAATGGCTGAAAAGGACAAGGGATTCGACGTCGCCGTCATCGGCGGCGGACCGGGCGGGTACACCGCGGCGATACGGGCCTCGCAGCTCGGGCTGAAGGCCGCCCTCGTGGAGGCCGAGCCTGAACTCGGGGGGGTGTGCCTCAACTGGGGCTGCATTCCGACCAAGGCGCTGCTGAAGCAGGCCGAGCTCTACCGGCTGATCCAGCGCGCCGATGAGTTCGGGTTGACGGTAGGGGAGGTCGGCTACGACTGGGACCGGCTGATCGCGAGAAGCCGGGAGATCTCCGGGGGCCTGGCGAGGGGCGTGAGATTCCTGATGAAGAAGAACCGCGTCGCCGTTTTCCGCGGCCGCGGCAGGCTCACCCCCGGAAAAAAGGTGGCCGTGGAATCCCCGGACGGGACCGAAACCCTGGAGGCGGCCAGCGTCATCCTGGCGACCGGCGGCAGTCCACGCTCGATTCCCGGGGTGGAGATCGACGGGAAGAGGGTGATCTCCAGCCGCGAGGCCATGGTGCTCGAGAAGCGTCCGGACCGTATCGCCATCATCGGGGCCGGGGCGATCGGCACGGAGTTCGCCTGGTTCTTCAACGCCTTCGGCTCCCAGGTCCACCTGCTGGAGGCGGAGGGTCAGGTGCTGCCGCGCGAGGACGAGGAGGTCGCCGGAATCCTGGCGAAAAGCCTGTCCGCGGAGGGGATCGACCTGCGCACCGGGGTGTCGGTGACCGGTGTGGCCGAGAGCGGGAAGGGGATGCGCGTCTCCTTCCGGGATGCGGGCGAGGAGGGGGAAGTCGACGCCGACCTGGTGCTGATGGCGGTCGGGGTGACGGGCAACGTCGAGGGTCTGGGACTTCAGGCGAACGGCGTCAGGACCAGTCGCGGCCAGATCGCCGTCAACGGCCGCATGGAGACCAATGTCAAGGGGATCTACGCCATCGGCGACGTCGTCGGCGCGCCGCAGCTCGCCCACGCCGCCTCGGCAGAAGCGGTCGCCGCGGTCGAGTTCATCGCGGGAAGGCAACGCCCCGAGGTCGACCCGGAGAGCGTACCGAGCTGCACCTACTGCCAGCCCCAGGTCGCCAGCGTCGGGCTGACCGAGGCGGAGGCCAGGGCCCGGGGGCTCGAGGTCAAGGTCGGCCGCTTTCCTTTCGCCGCCAGCGGCAAGGCGCGGGCCGCCGGAGAGACCGAGGGCATGGTGAAGCTGGTGTTCGACGAGGAGTACGGAGAGCTGGCGGGGGCTTCGATCATCGGCGCCGAGGCGACCGAGCTGATCGCCGAGGTGACCCTCGGGAAGAAGATCGAAGCGACCTGGGAGGAGTTCGCCACCGCGGTTCACGCCCACCCGACCCTTTCCGAGGCAGTGATGGAAGCGGCCGCCGAGGCCTTCGGAGAGGCGCTCAATATCTGAGGGGGATGGCACGGCCATGGACCATCTTCGCAACTATCTCGGCGAGTTGCAGGGGGCGCTTGCGGCCCTGGACCTCGAGGCCGTTGAAAGCTGCCGCATGGAGATCGCCGCGGCCCGCCACCGGGGCAGCCGCATCTTCCTGTGCGGCAACGGCGGCAGCGCCGCCACGGCGAGCCACATGGCCAACGACCTCGGCAAGGGGGCCAGCCTCGGCCGGCCGCGCCAGCAGCGCTTCCGGGTCACCGCCCTGACCGACAACGTCCCCTGGATGACGGCGCTGGCCAACGACGTCGACTACGGCTCGATCTTCGCCGAGCAGCTGCGCAACCTCGGGGAAGCGGACGACCTGCTGATCGCGATCTCCGGCTCCGGAAACAGCGCCAACGTACTAAACGCCGTGGCCGCCGCCCGGGAGCTGGGGATGCGGACGATCGGCTGGACCGGGTTCGGGGGAGGCAGGCTGGCCGGAGCGGCCGACCTGGCCGTTGTCGTCGAAAGCCACCACATGGGCCGCGTCGAGGATCTCCACACCGTGCTGATGCACGTGATCTGCTACTACTTCATGGAGATGGATCCGGCCGGAGAAGCGGCATGAGCGACCTGCGGCTTTCCATCCGCGGCGTTCCCGGTCAGGACGCTGACTAACTGCCGCCGGCAGAACGGAACGCACCTGAGACGAGGGATCTCCGGATTTTCAGGTGACGTCCCATCGGGATTCCGCCGCTCATCAAATGCCCCCGGAAGGACGAACCCACAAGACATGAGCGATCTCCAGTTTCCCTCGTACGGCACCATCGGCGTCAGGCCGCTCATCAACTGCCGCGGCTACTACACCATCATCAGCGGCTCGCTGCTGCTGCCGGAGGTGCGTGCGGCGATGGCGGCCGCGTCCCGGAGCTACGTCCACCTCGACGAGCTGGCCGAAGCGGTCGGCAGTCGTATCTCCGGGCTCATGCAATGCGAGTGGGGACTGGTGGTCAACGGATGCGCCGCGGCGCTCGCGCAGGTGACGGCCGCGGCGGTGGCCGGCGGGGACCCGGAGAAGATCGCGCGCCTGCCCGACACCGCCGGCATGAAGAACGAGGTGATCGTGCAGCCCAGCCATCGCCACGTGTACGACCACGCAGTGCGCGCCGTCGGGGTGAAGATGGTCGAGGTGCGCACCAGGGAGGAGCTCGAGCGGGCAGTGGGGGCCCGCACCGCCCTGCTGCTGATGATGGGGGACGCGGCCGACCGCGGCGAGATCTCCGTGGCGGAGATGGCCGCCTGCGGAAAGGCCCGCGGCATCCCCTCGTTCGTCGACGCCGCCGCGGAGCGGCCTGACGTCCCCAACAGGTACCTCGCCGACGGCGTCGACGCCGTGGCCTACAGCGGCGGCAAGTGCCTGCGCGGCCCGCAGTCGTCCGGGCTGGTTCTCGGCCGCAGGGAGCTGCTGCAGGCCGCCTTCCTCAACGGGGCCCCCCACCACTCGATCGGGCGGCCGATGAAGGCGAGCAAGGAAGAAGTGATGGGTCTGCTGGCCGCGGTCGAACAGTGGGTCGCGCGGGACCACGAGGGGGAGTGGCGGCAATGGGAGCGCCGCCTGGCGACCGTTGCGGCCGCGGTCGAGGCTGTCGATACGGTGGGGACGAGCATCCGCCAGCCCGGGCGCTCAAACGTCGCCCCGCTTCTCGAGATCACATGGGACCCCGAGGCCGTGGGCGTCGACCCGGCCGAAGTCGAGCGGAAGCTGTCCGCAGGGGATCCCCGCATAGAGCTGAGCGCCTCGGTGGAAGGTGTCACGGTGGCGGCCCACCTGATGGAAGAGGGGGAGGCTGAGATCGTCGCCCGCCGGCTGGAGGAGCTGTTGTCAGGCGGTTGAACCGGTGTGGTCTCGGAATAGACGGCCCGCACCGGCTCGTGAACGGGCGGGAAGTCGTGGTGGTGCCCCATCCCGGTGGCCACGCCGTCCCCTGCGGACACCTCGTACCTCTTCCTTTCGATACGGCGACGCCGCTGCCGGGAGAACAGGATCCAGTACTCGTCGCAGCCCTTCTCGAGTCCGTCGAGGAGGGGCTGCCGGGTTTCGCGGACCGCCTTTCGGCCGGGTGCGACGCCGGCCCCTTGCCCTGGTTGCTGCTGTTCCCCCCGGCCGGGCTGTCTGCCTGTCGGCGGGCTGCGGATGCGGGCCCTCCCCTCCGAGAATTCGACCGCGCGGGCCCACTTCCTGCCGTTCCCCTTTGTGTCGCAAGTTGAGACACGTGTCTCATATTGCGTCACAGGGCCCTGTCTGCCGCCCCCTGGTTTATATAACCCGTTTATAAACAGTTGGTTGAACAGTTGACTCCCCTTCAGGCGACCCCCGGGGCAGGCGCAGGAATGTTTCAAAATGCGACACTCGACCCCTTTTCCCCGGCTTCTCCTGAATTTCTTCAACCCCTTTATCTGCAAGTAGTTAGCTCAATTTCTTCCCAGATGGCACAGTCTTTGCACGCCCATACAGGATCTAAACGCGCAGGCCCCCCGGTGCGTTCCTGCTGGGGCTTCGGCAATCCCGGTCCTGCATGCGGCCGACCTTGCGACTGGAGAACCCCATCGATACCTCCCGCACCCTGGCGGCCCGGCGCTCCCCGGCCTCTTTCCCGGGTGCCGGCGGTTTCGGATGGCTGCTGGCGGTGCTCGGCTGCCTCACGGGACCGGGGTCAGGCGCCGGGGCCGCCGCCGCCGCCGAGCCGCTGCTGGAGGGTCGGGTGCTTCTGTCTTCGGGGGCTCCGGCTGGCGGAGCCCGGGTGCGGCTGTTCGCCGAGCTGGGGCGCTCGCTGCGGGTCACCACCGATGAGAGCGGCTATTTCGCCTTTCCCCTGAAGGCGCTGCGCCGTGCCGCGCCGCTGCCGGCGCGCCTGCGCCTGGGTCAGAACTACCCCAACCCGTTCAATCCCTCGACGATCATCCCGTATCAGCTGCCGGCGGCAACCCGGGTGCGCCTGGAGGTGTTCAACATTCTGGGTCAGCGGGTGGCGACCCTGGTGGACGGGGAGCGGCCGGCCGGTTTTCACACGGCGATCTGGGACGCGACCGACGCTTCGGGGCGGGGGGTGGGCTCGGGGGTGTATCTGTACCGGCTTCTTGGGGGCGGGGAGCGTCTGACGCGGTCGATGGTGCTGCTGGACGGCCCGGTGGTTGCGGCGGGTGGAGGGGGTTCGGGCGGGGCGAGGGCTGCGGCCCGCGGCGAGGGGCCGGTCTACGGGCTGACGGTCTCGGGGCCGGGGCTGGTCCCCTATGTCGACCCGGCCTTCCGGGTGGGGGCCGGTCCGGTCGAGATCCAGGTTCAGCCGCTGTCATCCCTGCCCCGCGGCAAGATGGCCTCCGGGGGTCTGCTGGGCGACGTCAACCGGGACGGCCGGGTCGATCTCGCCGACGCCCTGCTGATCGCCTCGTACAGCGAGGATCCGACCCTGTCCCTTGCCAACGGCGTCCTCACCCTGGGGGACGTCAACCGGGACGGCCAGGTCGATCTGGCCGACGCCCGGCTGATCGAGGCCTACCACGCCGACCCGTCCGATCCGTCGCTTCCGGAAGGGATCGGTGCTCCGATCGGGGCCGGGGCGGAGGCCTCGATGCTTTTCTGGACGGACGCGGACGGCGACCGCATTCAGCGCGCAAACCTGGACGGCTCCGGGGTGGAGGACGTGGTCGACAGCGGTCTGGTCAACCCGCGCGGCCTGGCCGTGGACTCAGCGGCCGGCAAGCTCTACTGGACCGACTACGGCAGCGACCGCATCCAGCGGTCCAACCTCGACGGCTCTCAGGTGGAAGACCTGGTCACCGAGGGACTGCGCATCCCCCTGGGGCTGGCCTTGGACACGGTCGCCGGCAAGCTCTACTGGACGGACAACGGCAGCGACAAGATTCAGCGGTCCAACCTCGACGGCTCCGAAATCGAGGACCTGGTCACCGGCCTGCAGACGCCGTTGAGCCTGGCCCTGGACGCAGCCGCGGGCAAGCTCTACTGGACCGACAGCGGCGCCGACAAGATTCAGCGGTCCAACCTCGACGGCAGCGAAATCGAGGACCTGGTGACCACCGGCCTGGACCTTCCCCGGGGGCTGGCCGTGGACGCAGCCGGCGGCAAGCTCTACTGGACGGACAACGGCACCGACCAGATCCGGCGGGCGAATCTCGACGGCTCCGAGGTGGAAGAGCTGGTGAGGGAGGGTCTGGAAAGTCCCCGGGGCCTGGCTCTCGACGCGGAGGCGGGCAAGCTCTACTGGACGGACAGCGGCACCGGCAAGATCCAGCGGTCCAACCTCGACGGCTCCGGAATCGAAGACCTGGTGACCGAGGGTCTGCTGAGTCCGCGGGGCCTGGCCCTGGCCCGGACCGTGGCCGCCGCCGGCAACCGGGCCCCGGTCCTGGGGCCGCTGGCGGACCGGACCGCGGCCGCCGGCGACACCCTGACTGTCGTGGCAGCCGGCAGCGACCCGGACGGCGACGCCCTGACCTACACGGCTTCATCAGGCAGCGAGGCGGTAGCCCGGGTCGAGGTGGCTGATTCTCTGCTGACGGTCTACGCACTGGCGATGGGCCGGGCCACGATCACCGCGACCGCCCGCGACCCGGAGAGCCTGGAGGCGGTGCAGCGCTTCGCCGTGCTCGTCGTCGGGGCCGGAAGCCTCGGGGCCGTCAACCGGCTCTACTGGACGGACGCGGGCAGCGACCGGATTCAGCGGTCTCACCTGGACGGCTCCGGGGTGGAGGACGTCGTCGACAGCGGCCTGGTCAATCCGCGCGGCCTGGCCGTGGATCAGGCGGCCGGAAAGCTCTACTGGAGCGACTACGGCAGCGACCGCATCCAGCGGGCCAACCTCGACGGCTCCGAAGTGGAGGACCTGGTGACCACCGGCCTGCGGATCCCCCTGGCTCTGGCCCTCGACGCAGTCGCCGGCAAGCTCTACTGGACGGACAACGGCACCGACCGGATTCAACGGTCCAACCTCGACGGAACCGAAATCGAGGACCTCGTCACCGGCCTGCGGACCCCGTTGGGCCTGGCCCTGGACGCGGCCGGCGGCAAGCTCTACTGGACCGACAGCGGCGCCGACAAGATCCAGCGGGCCAACCTCGACGGCTCTCAAATCGAGGACCTGGTCACCACCGGTTTGCAGATCCCGCGAGGCCTGGCCCTCGATCAGACAAGCGGCAAGCTCTACTGGAGCGACAACGGCACCGACAAGATCCAGCGCGCTGAGCTCGACGGCTCTCAAGTCGAGGATCTCGTCACCACCGGTTTGCGCACGCCCCGGGGCCTGGCCCTCGATACGGCCGCGGGCAAGCTCTACTGGGCCGACAGCAGCAGCGACCGCATCCAGCGATCCAACCTCGACGGCAGCGAAATCGAAGACCTGGTGACCGAGGGCCTGCAGAGCCCCCGGGGCCTGGCCCTGGTTCGGACTTTGTCCACGGACAACCAGGCCCCTGCCCTGGAGCCGCTGGCGGACCGCACCGCGGCAACCGGCGACTCGCTGAGCTTCGAGCTTTTCGGCAGCGACCCGGACGGAGACGCCCTGACCTACACGGCCTCCTCCGGCGACGAAGCGGTGGCCACGGCGGAAGCCGCCGACTCCCTGGTGACTCTACGGCTGCTGGCCGTCGGCGAGACCGCCGTCACCGTGACCGCCCGCGACCCGGGGGGCCTGCAGGCAACCCAGACGTTTTCCGTCACCGTGCAGGCCTCCAACGAGCCCCCGCTCGCCGTGCCCTGGCTCTACTGGACCGACGCGCGCACCGACCGCATCCAGCGGGCTGAGCTCGACGGCAGCGACATTCGCACCCTGGTCACCGGGCTCATGCAGCCCCGGGACCTCGCCCTCGACCGGGACAGCGGCCGCATGTACTGGACCGACAGCGGCGCCGACAAGATCCAGCGCGCCCACCTCGACGGCTCAAAGGTCGAAGACCTGTCCACTGTTTTGGCATTTCATACCATTTCTTACCCTACCGTAGCGTTTCTGTAATCGACTGTATTTCAGGCGTTTACGGCTGATTCGTGGTTTCCTTACGTTTCATAAGATTCCTTGACATAGTGATAATTTTGTGATAACGTGGTGCGTAACCCACGGACGTCAACAAGGAGGAAATCGACCCATGAAACGCCCCAAAATGCTCTCGGCAACCTTCGTGCGAAACGTGAACCGGTCCGGCCGCTACGGCGACGGGCGCGGCGGCTTCGGGCTCTCGCTGCTGGTCAAGCCCAGGGAGGACAACGGGCGGCTGTCCAAGACGTGGAGCCAGCGGCTGAACATCGACGGGAAGCTGACCAACGTCGGGCTCGGACCGTATCCGCTGGTGACGCTCAAAGAAGCTCGGGACAAGGCGCTGGAGAATCGCCGCGCCGTCGAGCAGGGCTCAGACCCCCGCGCCCAACGCGCCGCCTCCCGCGTTCCCACCTTCGCCGCCGCGGCCGAGGCCGTCATCCGGATTCACGCCGAGACCTGGAGGGAGGGGGGCCGCTCGGAGGAAAACTGGCGCAAGAGTCTCGGCGAGTACGCCATGCCCAAGCTCGGCAGCAAGCCGGTGGACAGGATCACGACGTCGGACGTGCTGGCCGTCGTCACGCCGATCTGGTCGTCGCGCCGGGAGACGGCCAAGCGGGTGCGCCAGCGGATCTCGCAGGTGATGAAGTGGGCCGTCGCCGAGGGCCACCGCCAGGACAACCCGGCCGGCGACGCCATCCAGGCGGCTCTGCCCAAGAACGAGACCGTGAAGGTCCACTACAAAGCCTTGCCGCACGGCGAGGTCGTGGCGGCCCTGCGCACGATGCGGGCCGCCGAAGTATGGGAGCCGAGGAAGCTGGCTATCGAGTTCCTGGTGCTCACCGCGACCCGCTCCAACGAAGTCCGGGGGGCGCGCTGGGAGGAAATCGACGGGGCGTTGTGGACGATTCCGGCCGAGCGCATGAAGAAGGGCCGGGAGCACCGCGTGCCGCTGGCGCCTCGAGCCCTGGCGGTGCTGGATCAGGCGCGCGCCTTCGACGACGGCTCGGGGCTGGTGTTTCCCAGCTCGCGCCGCGGCAAGCAGGCGGACGGGTCGCTGTCGCAGTTCGTCAAGGAACTGGGCATCGAGGCGGTGCCCCACGGGTTCCGCAGCAGCTTCCGCGATTGGGCCGCCGAGTGCTCTCAAGCGCCCCGCGAGGTCTGCGAGCTGGCCCTGGCCCACGTCAACGACGACCGGACCGAAGCTGCCTACCGGAGAAGCGATCTGTTCGATCTGCGCCGCAAGCTGATGGAGGATTGGGAGGCGTATCTGGGGAAAGTAGGTTCCCGGCACCCATCAAATCAGGTTATCCCGAGAGCCTCGATAACCGACTCAAAAACGGAGACCTCGGACGACATCGGTTCTTTCATCACAATCGCCCGGCATACTGCCAGAACAGGCTGATATTGAGGTCGAAGCGAAATATTTTCAACAATGTCAAAAAGGTGTTTTTCGTCATCTCCAAATAGCTCCAGAGGGCTTTGCCACTCTTTTCCTTCTTCTTTGGCCTGGCGAACCCGGCTTCGATACCCAAAGCGCGAAAACTCTCGGAGAGGAGATTCGGGAGTTGATGTTTGAATCCGGATTAGGACCGTAGCCAACAGCATGGCTGTGCATTCATCCTTTTCATCCAGTAGCGGGCTTTTGTAACTCATTTGGTGATGGAATCACCATCATCGTAGATATCACCGGATCTCACGACGAACCGGACGACATCCCAGACTGGATAGGCCATGTGGGGGGCTCCTCCCGTGCGCGAGTTAATCTGCGACGTCAGCCAATAGCACCGAGACATGGGAAGGATCGGGATAGCACAGTCAACCAGTCAAGGCGGGGGGCGTTGGGGGGACGAAATCGACGGAGCGACGTGGACGATCCCCGCGAGCGAGCGCATGCAATGTAAGGAAGCCGGGAGCACCGCGTGCCCTTGGCTCCTCGAGCCCTTGGACAGTCCTGGATCAGGGCGCGAGCGTTCGACGACGGCTTGGGGCTGGTGTCCCCAAGTTCGCAGCAGCTTCCGCGATTGGGCGGCCGAGTTGCTCTCAGGCGCCCCGCGAGGTCTGCGAGCTAGCCCTGGGCCCACGTCAACGACGATTCGGACGGAGGCGGCCTATTGTTCGATCTGCGACGCAAGCTGATGGAAGATTGATTCTCTCGTAAAAACCCTGCGTCGATCAAAATGCCCGGTTTGTCATACAACATATAGTGTATGCACTGTCTTCGTTGGCCAATATATAGTGGCGCTCTAATGTGCTGAATCGCTGAACATCCTCAAAAAAATGGGGTTTATGCGAAGGAGTCAAGATTGGGAGGCGTATGTCGGGTTGTAGAGAGAACATGTCCCACGCTCCCGATGGGCGGGGCACTCAGCATCTTCAGGAAGGGGACCGAAGATGCTGAGTGCTTTCACAGGAGCGACACAGTCTCGACCACATCTCTCCCTGATCCTTTTCTCGGTCGCACTCCTCACACTTGAAGCCAAACTCATTTCCTTTCCGGATCTGTCTCGGGCGCTTGCGATAATCGGACGGATCCCGTACTATCCGTATTGGCATCGGATTGCCTCCGTGCTAAGTCCGGATGCTGTGTTAGCAGCGTAATCCGGGCAGTTGTAAGAAAGAAGGGGGGCCTTCTAGCCCACCTTCACATCAGGAACCTTTCGGTCCTCCAACCTTTTCCGGTTCCTGGCGAATTTCAAAAGCGAGCCTCATTCGGGGCTCGCTTTTCTATTCTACTCTTTTTTCGATAAACCAGCAAAACTCCTTCTGGAGAATAAGCCACTATAACATCTGCCGCGATCATCAGACCCTGAAGACAACGCCCCCCCCTGAATTAATCCTCCTGTGTTCTGACCTCGACAAGCGTCTGTCCCTTATGCTGTTCAATAGTCAATTCCCAGCGACCGCTACAAGACTCACAATACCCTTCAACGACAAGACCCGAGCGACGAGCAGAAGGGTTGTCTGGAATTTACATCGGGCGTGTCGTATTCTCGTCAGGAATCTCGATTACATGGCGTCCTGGCAGCGCGTCTTCCACTCTGGCATACACAGTCACGCGATCATGGTGAGTATAGTCGCCCTCGCAGTGCGGACACAGCAAAAATCCCTCGTGGGATAATTCAGACATCGGTAGCACTCCTTCCGCCCTTTCCGCCTGCCTCCCGCAGATCCTCCAGAAACGGGCCTTTGGTGCTTTCAGAGCAAATATACAAGATTCCTCTCGAAATCGCTTTGAACGCCCTGAAACAACTAATTCCGGACTCTCGGGGAGAGCCTTTTTTTGGGGCAAAGAAAAGCGGGCAGCCGCTGATCGAAGGAAGATCAACGACTGCCCGCCCCCGCCCCGCAGCGCAGGTTCCTGATTTACCCTTGGCTCACCGCCTCCCGCCGTTCCACCACCACCGCCTCCCGCAGTTCCTCCAGATACGGGAACCGCTGTTCCTCGAGCTCGACGGCCAGTTCCTGATTCTCGGCCCACTCGGGCGGCAGGACGGCTACCGTTCCTGACGAAGGCTGGGCGGTTTTCCTGCATCGACCGAGCTATGCAACTAAGGCGAGCGGCGGAACGGTGAAAATAATCCCGGCGTCGCTCGCAGCCTCTGCAAGACAAGGACTTATCCCTCTCACCGCCAGAGGATGGACCGCAGCCCGACAGACCTTTTGCGAACCTCTCGCATTTCCTTCTGTAACGTGTTATGATTACTGCGGTTGTCAGGGCCGGCCCTTTCCGGGGTCCTCGGATCCCGGCCTCATTGAAGCGCCGTCCGGCCCTTCCGGCCGATAGGTGATGCGCTGCTTTCCGGGGTCCTCGGATCCCGGCCTCATTGAAGCCAGGTTCCTCTTCTATGTAAAACTCATGCGATTCTTCTACTTTCCGGGGTCCTCGGATCCCGGCCTCATTGAAGCTGGTAACATTGAAAAGGATGACTATTCAATACTCACCTTTCCGGGGTCCTCGGATCCCGGCCTCATTGAAGCGAGTATCCGGAGGAGAAGTTGGCCCAATCATCGACTTTCCGGGGTCCTCGGATCCCGGCCTCATTGAAGCTAAGGTCTTTCCCCCAAATTCCTCCTTTATAGCTGCTTTCCGGGGTCCTCGGATCCCGGCCTCATTGAAGCAATCCCTTTCGGAGCCGATCCTCCGCGTCTTCACTCAACTTTCCGGGGTCCTCGGATCCCGGCCTCATTGAAGCAATGCCGGGACAAACTTCGCGCCACCCGTTGGCCAGCCGATCGCTTTCCGGGGTCCTCGGATCCCGGCCTCATTGAAGCTCTTGGTTCCCGTGGCTGTTGGTTCCCAGGGTCCGGGCTTTCCGGGGTCCTCGGATCCCGGCCTCATTGAAGCAACCTATGAGCTCGATTAATCGAAACAGCTCATTCGAGGAGCTTTCCGGGGTCCTCGGATCCCGGCCTCATTGAAGCCAGCAGGGAGAAGCGGGAAAGCTGCGAGCGGACCGTCTTTCCGGGGTCCTCGGATCCCGGCCTCATTGAAGCCTCCTCGTCGAGATCGCGAAGTTCTTCGCGAAGGTCCTTTCCGGGGTCCTCGGATCCCGGCCTCATTGAAGCCCCTTGGTACACCTCGAATTGCCAACTACCTACGCGGCTTTCCGGGGTCCTCGGATCCCGGCCTCATTGAAGCATGTCGGACGCAATGCTCCGCGTCTCCGAATGCGCCGTTCCACCACCACCGCCTGCCGCAGTTCTTCCAGATACGGGAACCGCTGTTCCTCGAGCTCGGCGGCCAGCTCCTGATTCTCGGCCCACTCGGCCGGCAGGACGGCTACCGTTCCTTGCTTCTCCCCTGTTTTCAGACTGAAAGGAAGTACCCCTAACGGCATATCTGCCGTAGGGGTACTGAGGATGCCCGTGACCGTCAAAGAGGGGTTGTTGTCTGTGGATAAGGTGTCTATTTTGGCGGATGCCTATCACCAGTACAGAGCCCCGTTGTCGGGCCTCTCGCTGAATAGAACAGCCTCAGACCCACGCTCGGGGGTAGCTCCCCGGAGTTGGCAAATAAGCGGGACCTCATTCGGGCAAGATGCTTCAATGAGGCCGGGATTCGGAGAAAGCGCCAGACACGCAAGCCAGCAGCCTGATGGATTCGGGGTAGCCTATTTCATCTGGGATAGCCAATGTGAGGGATACCATTGGGACTTGTCTCGATTTGGAGTATCAAGGAAGGCCAAAGGCTACGGTTCTGTATCGGGTGGATCGTTCTCTCGAGCCTGTCCTGGCTGATCTATGCTATCACATTTCAGCATTATGACTATTCGACTTGGGCGAAGGGAGTTTGTACTTCAAAGCAACTCATCAGAGGCCTAGCCGAAATTGCCGGGTCCTGGATCGTTATAACCTATTCCGTAACAATAGGATGGGACACTATGGGCGCTCTTCGGGATTACGTTCTCAAGCGCAATGAGGAACGCGGCCAGGAGAAGGAACGAAAGGCAATCAGGAAAAAAGCTGAAGAGGAGGGTAACAAGGAAGTGCTGAACTTCCTCGATAGGCAAGAGCAGGAATCCGAAGAAGTTCCCTCAACCCGATGAGATACAGATTTTGAAGTAACTATCTGTCCGACAACGATTTACCCTTGAAGGGATGTTGAGCTTCTTTCCGGGGTCCTCGGATCCCGGCCTCATTGAAGCGAGCCGCGAGCGGTGACCTGAATCAAAAAGCGGGCAGCCGCTGATCGAGGAAGATCAACGACTGCCCGCCCCCGCCCCGCAGCGCAGGTTCTGGTTTTACCCCTGGCTCACCGCCTCCCGCCGTTCCACCACCGCCTGCCGCAGTTCCTCCAGATACGGGACCGCTGTTCCTCGAGCTCGACGGCCAGCTCCTGATTCTCGGCCCACTCGGGCGGCAGGACGGCGACCGTCCCGCCGGCCAACCGGGTGGCCGGCGTGGCACTTGTCGTCGCCCATTCGCTGGCGGGACAGGCATGAATCGCCTTGCCTTCCTGCGTAGCGCGCACCACCACGGCCAGGTGCCACCTGCCCCCCTCGGCGTGCTTCACGCCGACGACGTGGCCCTTGCGGACTTTCAGTTCGGTGCCGGCGACCAGGGGCACGTGCGGGACCTCCACGAGGGTTTTGCGTACGCGCTGGAGGTAGGACTTCGAGCGATTGCTGCCCTTGTTCCCCTGGCGAATCCCGGAGCAGGCGACCGAGCAGGTTTTGGTGTGTGGCCGCGCTCTGAACCGGGCGGCTGGAATGTTCTTTCTACATACCGTGCACTTCTTCATTGTGCTCTCCCTGTTCCTTCCTGGTATCCTCCCGACCGTCCCCGTCCCCCTTATCACAGCAGGGCGGACAGGGCGCGCAGGAGGCGGTTGAGCAGGCGGCGTCCCACCGATTCGGTCGGGTGGCGCCGCAGAGAAAGCGCTTTGAGCCGCTCGCTTTCCTGGCGGCGGCGGTCGGCGGCGTTCAGGTCGAGAGCGGCGGCGGTCTCGAAATCCCGTGGCGTAAGGGGTGCAGGAGGCGACGCCGCGGCGGCAAGCAGTCGGACGGGTCGCTGTCGCAGGCCAGTCCCTCAACTGAGGGGCTGCCGGGAGTTGCATTTCGTTTCAGGGGGGCTGCACCTTATAACCCTCGCTCTCCGGTTCGACCGGAGGCCGAAATCTCCCGCTTTCCTGACCTGCGCAGTCGGAGGCTTTTCGATTCCCCCAAAAGTTCGGTAGTATCCGAAGCGTCTACTTGGTTGACTCCTCCGTATAAACCCCATTTTGAGGATGTTCAGCGATTCAGCACATTAGAGAACCACTATATATTGGCTAAAGAAGACAACGCATACACTATATGCTGTATGACAAACCGGGCATTCTGAGCGACGTAGGGTTTTTACGAGAGAATCTTGGTTGATGGGCTGGGGTGGAAAAGGCTCGACGTAAAAGGGGCTTTGGATTCTCTCGATTAACGACAAAGGAACCACCGTGGTCCGAAAACTTCCCCCGCACAAAACGATCAGAATTACCTTCAGACTCCCCCCTGATTTCGTCGCCTTTTTGGGGGATCGAGCCCAAGAATGCCAGGTTTCACGGCAGGTCTTCATGTACCTGTGCATCCACTACGGCCTGGAGATAGCCCGACAACACAAGCTGAACGAGCTCTGGCAGAAACGACTGGAATTGAAGGAGGGCACATACAACTTCTTAGTAATAGCGCCGGTAGTTGAAGACCGCAAACCAGTCACAATCGCCTTCACCCCGAAACTGTACGAGCGGATCGGCCAATACAAAACCGAAACCAAGTGCACGAAACGAGACATGATTGAGCAGGCACTCCGGGATGGCTACCAGAAAGCCATTGTCGAGCTCAACTGCCACAACAAGGGCCGGACTCGTGACCGTTTCCAGGAGTATATAGAAAAGGTGATTTCCAAAGACCAATGAAAGCACATCCCCCGTTTTCCGGGTGAGTTTATCTCCCGCTTTCCTGACCTGCGCAGTCGGAGGACGAGCGGCGCTGGGCCAGGGTATCCAACGACTTTTCCAGAGCCTTCAAATCCGAAAATGATACCTGGGCGAGGTCCCTCACCCACTCCTGGTCTTGAGCCCATTGGGGGGGCAGGACGGCTATCTTCCCGCCCGACAACCGGGTGGCCGACGTGGCTTTTTGCTGTCCCCAGGAACTGACGGGGCAGACATGGGTTGCCCTGCCCTCATGCGTTGCGCGAACCACTGCGACCAGTTTCCACCCCTCTCCTTCCGGTTGCCACCCGACGACGTGGCCACGGCGGACGATCAAGGTGGTGTCCTCGACCAGAGGAACGTGTTCGAGCTCCCCCAGGCTCTTCCGAACGCGCTGACGATAGGACTTCGAGCGCTGGTTGCCCTTCGACCCTTGGCGCATCGCTGAGCAGATGTCCGAGCAGGTCTTGACGTTCGGTTGCAATTTCAGCCGGTCCTCTGGAATGGGGTTATTGCATTCACTGCACTTCTTCATGGTCTTTCCTTCCCTGTTGGGTATTTCTCTCGCAACCCGTCCGTCCTCCCGTCGTCACAACCGCAGAGCTATGCGCGGAGCAGGCGGTTGAGGATGCGCCGGGCCAGATTCGCTTGCCTGTTGCGCTCGATCCACTGCCGCTTTTGAACAGCTCGCTTTCCCGCCGCCGACGAGCCGCGGCCTCCTGATCGACGGCGGCGGCGGCCTCGAAATCCTGCGGCGTGTGGGGTTTCCGGCTCTCTTCTTCGCCCATTTCCTCGTTTCTCATTCTTCCCAAAGATTGTTCCCCTTCGGGAAAGATTCCAACTCCGGTTTCCGGCTCGACGAGAAAGCTTTTTGCCCGCGTACCCCTCGACAACGGGCGACACCGGCGCCTCGGGGGGGAAGCCCCGTCAGCGGTTGCCGTTCTGGTTGTATTGCCCGTTGTCGTAAGGGGCCATCAGGTGAACCTTCCTCAGTCGATTGTCGATTGACGGGAAGGCAGGGGAGGGCTCGACATGGCCCCCCCCTGCTCCTTGGTTTCAGTTGCCGCCCGTCTCACGGCGAGCCTGGCGCCGCTGGCCGGGGGTGGCGATGCCGTAGCGCCGACACAGACGGCCGAAGCTGGACGGGGCGATCCCGAGGGCCGCCGCCGCGTCGCCGGTCGAGTGGTAGATCCTCGCCGCCTTCTCGATCCGCTCAGGTGGAAAAGCCGTTGTCTTGCTCATACGATCCCGGTCTCCTTCAGGCTGCAGAAATCCGAGCGGGCGATGATGATGTGGTCCAGCACCTCGATGCCCATGATGAGCCCGGCCTCCCGCAGCCTGTGCGTCAGGTCGATGTCGTCCTTGGAGGGCGACACGTCCCCGGAGGGATGATTGTGGGCGAGGATGACCGAAGCCGCGCACTTGGCCACGCCGATCCGGAACACCTCGCGGGGGTGGACGATGGACGCCGACAGCGAGCCGATGCTGACGACCTCCTTGTGGATCACCTGATTGCGGGCGTTCAGATACAGGCAGACGAAGAACTCCTTGAGCTCGTCCTTGATGTCGGCCAGCAGCGGAATCGTCTCGACGGGCGTCGTAATCACCGGCAGGATGCCGATGCCGCGATTCAGCGCCCGGCGGGCGATCTCGACGGCGGCCAGCAGCCGCGCCGCGCGGCAGGAGGTGACGCCGCTCAGGTTGGCGAGCTTGTCGACGCTCAGGTTGACCAGCTCGCCGAAGTCGAAGCGCTCGACGATCTCGCGGGCGTCCTCTTCCGTACTACCCAGGGCGACGGTCAGCAGTTCCGAATCGCGCATCGACTCGGGACCGTCCGAAATCAGCCGCTCGCGGCACGTAGGAGCCGCCAGAGGGCCGTCGTACACCGGGCCGGCCTCCGATACCCTGCCGGCGCCGGGCGCCTCACGGGCGCAGGTGACGCGGTCTGCGGAGTTGTGCATCTTCATGGCTATCCATTCTCCTTCTCGGGATGAGTGGTTGTTGTTCGGGAGGGGGAGGACCCTCGCAGTCCTTCCCCCTCCCCCTTGCAAGGCGATTCTTGCCAGTCTGGATTCATCACTCCCCCCCCGGTCCTGTTCCTCCACGGGGAGGAGTCGGTTTCATTCTTCTTCCTCTTCCTCATCGAACTTGCCGCCGAGATCAAGAGGGATCTCGCGGCTTTCGGGACCCGACGTGATTCGCAGGAACGAGTCGCTGAATTGGGGACCGCTCGCCAAGCTCTTGCAGAGCACCTCGGCGATGTCCCACGCCCCCGGCCCCTTCAAGGTGGCTGCGGCGAGAGAGTGGCCGTTTCGCATGATGTCGAGGTGAACGCGGTTTTCCTGCTCTGCCCGCCTCGCTCTCACCCTCTCCTCCTCCTCCTGCATCAGCTTCCGGTTGTGCTGCCTGATGCGCTCGGTGTACGCCTTCACCGCCTCGGAGATGTAGCGCGGAAAAACGAAGGGCTTCAGCAACAGGATGGAATCAGCGGCCGTCGTCGCCGGCACCTTGCGCTCGCAACGGTTCTCGATCAGGAACCGAGCCGCCGTCTCCAGATTCTCCGTTTCTGCCCATTGATCCAACAGGGAGATGCGGCTCTGAATGATGTCCCTCGCCTCGTTGTCGAGGGTGTCGGCGATGAAGATCGACCCGCACAGGGCCATCGCGATCCGGTCGACAACCTCGCTGGTGGGCTCGCCGTCCTTCGGGAGGTAGTTGCTTCCGTGTCCCTTGGTTCCGACGAGATCCACGCCGGTCATGCTCAGCACGATCTTGGGCAGGGACCACGGCGCCGCCTCGTTGCGGGCCTCCTCGATCAGCTCTTTCTTCCTCTCTCTCACTCCCTGCACGAGCAGGTCGTGGCACTCATCCAATGACTTCATCCGTTCCTCCTGTGGGTTGCGCCGGCACTTGGGGCACCGGCTGTGGGTTTAGGCGGAGGACCGTAGCCTTCCGCCCCCTCGCCGCTACAACCCTTGCTCCTTTGGAGTGAGGTCCTTGTAAGCGAACTGCCCGCTTGCCCGGTAGATGGCCAACGCGGCGAGCTCGCCGGCACGCCCGCCTCCCCGGATGCTCGCCCCCGCGCCTCGCATGATCTCCCGTATGCGCTCTACCAGGGGCTCTCCTGTGAGCTGTTCGGCTCCGGGGGTGTCCATGAGGTCGAGCTGCCGGATACGCTCCCAGGCTCCATCAGAGGCGAACACGGCCATCCCTCCGCTTGTCGCCATCGCCTGTAGCATCTCCGCGTATGAGTTGTACCCGCCGTAGAACGTCTCCTGCTCCATGGCCAAGTGATGCACCAGCCACACGCTTTCGTCCGGGTCCCAATCGAGGCGCGCCTCGGTCAGCCCGAGCGTCTCGACGAGGTGCTCCCCGAGCGAGGAAGCCACGTAATCGGCGAGCATCGAGCCGCCGACGTAGGTCTCCCGCAACAGGCAGGCAGCCACGTTGGACGGGTGGGTTCTCGTGAGGTGTTCCAAGGTGAGGAACTCAGCCGCTTTCCGCAGATGCTGAATCACGTCGATTTTCACCTGCGTCGGGTTCGGATAGATCATCCGTTCCATGTCCATTGCTACCCGTCCTTTCGGTTTTCGGTCACGTCGGCAATCCATGCCTTCATGCCCTCGAAATGAGGCGTCCTTGGGTCCGACAGGAACTCCGCCACCGCATTCGCGTTGGTGCGGGCGGTTGTCGTGTAGCACAGGCGGTCCTCTTCGTCTTTGACGCTCCAGTGCCATTCTTCGTACTTCTTCACTGCCACGCAGTAGATCATTCCAATCCTCTCCTGAATGGGTTAAAAGAGAAGCGCCGGCACTTGAGACGCCGGCACGTAGGCTTAGACCGGGATTGCCAAGCGAGGGACAGTTCCTCACTGCCCCTCGCTCCCTTTTCGGGACCCCGGTCCCCTCGCCGTTCACACCCCCTTGTCCTCTTCGTAGAGGTCCTCGCAGTTGAGGTCCTCGTAGCTGAATTGGCCGCTTGCGCGGTGAATGGCCAACGCGGCGAGCTCCCCCGCCCTGCCGCCTTCTCTGATGCCGGCGCCGGCGCCGCGCAGGATCTCCTTCACGCGGGACACCAGGGCCTCCCCTCGCAGCCGCTCGGCTCCGGGGTTGTCCAACAGGTCGAGGCGACAGATGCGCTCCCAGGCTCCGTCAGAGGCGAACACGGCCATCACTCCGGATGCAGTCACCGCGTCCTGCATCTCCTGATACGAGGTATAGGCCCCGTAGAGCGTCTCCCGTCCGTAGTTGTGGTGCCTCACCATCCACACGTCCTCCTCCTCTTCCCAATCGAGCCGCGCCTCGGTCAGTCCGAGCGTTTCGACGATGTACTCCCCGAGCGAGGAGCCCACGTAATCGGACAGCGTCCCGCCGCCTGTGTACATCTCCCGCAGCATCAAGGCCGCCACGTTGGCCGGATTCCGCATCGATTCCTCATCGACAGCGAGGAAGTCCGCCGCCTTTCGCAGGTGGTCCACCACGTCGATTTGAACCTGCGCCCGGTTCGGGTAAATCATTCGCTCCATGTCCATGTCGATTTCTTGCTCCTGAATGGGGTAGAAGGCGCCGGCACTTGAGACACCGGCAGTAGGCTTAGACCGGGATTGCCAAGCGAGGGACAGCTCCTCACTGCCCCTCGCTCCCTTTCGGGACCCCGGTCCCCTCGCCGCTACTTCCTGAACACCGGGAAGCTGTGACCGCCAGGCCCTGTGACCTCGCCGTCCGCTCCGATGTCGTTGGGGTGTGCGGCTCGGATCAACTGCCGCGCCTCTGCCAGCGTGTGCGCCCTGACGCTATCCTCCAGCACCGGGCCGTCCGTCTCGATCCAGTAGCTCCACGTCGGCGTGGCATCGTTTCTGAACCGGCTTGCGTTGCACCGCGCTTCCTCGGGAATCGCCCTCGGTCCCGTCGCGATGAAGATCAGGTGCACCTTGAAGGGCTTGACCGTCACACCGTTGTCGGAGTTGTTGTCGAACAGGCTGATGAAGGTCTTGACCTCTGCCGGCAGCCAGCAGTGATAGAACCCGTCGAGGTAGGCCATCGTACCCGTCACGTGCACGTGGACCTCGATGCCAACTGCCCGCTGCAGCGCCAGCGCCAGGGCGCACAGGTCGCAATTCCCCTGGATACCGTCCGCGATGTCTCCCTCGGTCACCTCTACATCGACGTGCACCGTGAGGCTGTTCAGGTCCGTCACGTCCCGCGCTCTGCCGGCAGCCTGCAGGATGTTGATGGCGGGCCGATAGTTGACGTGCTCCGCCCCCAAGCTCTGTTGGAGGTATTCGGCGAGTCCGCCGACGATCACCCCGTCCCGGTCCACAAACCCGAGTTCGGCGGCGACGGCGGCGAGGGCCTCGACGCCCGTCCAGTCTACCGCCGCGGTGCGCGAGGCGATGTAGGCGGCGATGATGCTGCACATCTCGCGCATCCTTACGTCGTCGATCTTGTCCGTGAAAACCTTGGTTCCTGCGTGATTCATCGTTCATTCTCCCTGATGCGCACCTCCAGCAACGTCCGCCACACGGGCTCTCCGTTGGCGTCGAAAGCAACGATGCGCCTGACTTCGATGATGGTTGTCATTCCTCGTAGACCTCCAACTCCCACTCTTCCAGCTGTGAAGCGTAGAAGCGGATGCGGCAGGCCGCCGCGGTCACGTGCAGGTCCTCGGAGCCGGACAGCTCCAGGGTCTCCGCCGCCGATTCCATCAGCTCCCGCACCTTCTCGATGTTCAAGCTCATTTCGTTTGTCCTTTCCACAAGGGGTAGGGGCTGCACGAGCTCGTCATACCCCTACCCCTTGTGGTTTCTAATCCGAGTACTCGGTACGCCCGTCCGCGTGTGCGTACGAGCCCTGCAACGGGTTCAGCGCCGGGGTCTCGACTACCTCGACGCCGGCGAGCTCGCACAGCTTGGCCACTGCCGGCTGATACCGGGGGATCTGTTGCGCCATCTTCAGCGCCAGCAGGATCTCCCGCTTGCCGGTCAACCCGAGCAACGCGAGCACGATGATCTCCTCGCAGTCCTCTTCGGCCCACTCGGGGCCGTTCAGGAACATCTGACGCACTCCCGGAGGCAGCTTGTCCTGCGCAGCCTGCAACAGTCTGAGACCGCCGTGAGAGGCCGTGATGATCCTGTAGATGCCCTCCGCCACGCCGCCAACGTACTGCGTTTGCCCCCAAGGGCTGTCGGGGATGACAGGGATCGGGACAGGCTCCCAATCGCCCATCGGGAACACTTCGCCGACAGGTCCCATACCCGTCGCCTCGACGCCCGTCGTGTAGCTGAACGTCGCCTCGCCGCCGTTGATGTCGAAGAGGGTGACGAACCTGCCGCTCTTCGGCTCTTTGAAGGTCTGTCCGACCTTTCCGTCTCTGAGATACATGCTGCTACCTCCTGTGAATGGGTGGCCCGGTACTTGAGATGTCCGGGCTGTGGGGTTAGGGCGGGGTCTCCCCCCGCCCCTCTCACCTCTCACCTCGACCAAACAATGGGCGGGGTACCGTCCTTGTTCATTCGATCCCGGTCCTTGTCGCTTCCGAGCTCCGGGGCCTCCGGGGCCTCCGGCTGCTCGATAACCACCGCGAGCGTGTCGCCTGACCGCAGCACCTCGTCGGCCAACTCGGGACACTGTGCGAGTATCGCCCCGAGCGTGGTCCATTCGTCGACCACGGACACCGGACCGGACGGAATGTCCGCGTCATACCGAAGCACGCGGCCGCTCAATTTCATCTTCAACTCCAAAGTCACCGGCATCATCAGCTCGGTCTCCTGCTCTACCACGAACTGGCATCGCTCCGGCCGCCAATCCTCCTCTGCCCCCTGCCCCGCCCAACCTGTCACCCACACGTTGCCACCCCGGAAGTTCGCCGAGGCGTCCGGCATCATCAGCGCCATCAGCACGTTGTGGCGCGCCGCGAACTCGCGCATCGCCTTGGGCATCGTCGCCGCCGACAAGGTGCCCGGGTCGTGTCCGAGCAGGAGCATGGCGACGTAGGGCTGGATACCAGCCCCTTCCAGCTCCGAGCGTTGAATCGTGATCTCTTTCATCTTGCCTGTTCCTCCTGAATGGGTTAAAGGGCGCCGGCACTTGAGACGCCGGCACGTAGGCTTAGGCGGAAGCCCCGAAAAGGCTCCCGCCCCCTCACCGTTACCTGTATCGTCGCCCGTTGCGACGTGTGGTTAATGCCATGTAAATCGGCACCGTGAGAAGCAACACGAGGTAGATCACAAGCAGCGTGAACAGCACCGTGAGGGAGAAGCTCATGCCGTCGCCTCCTGCACATACTTCGCCGCCGCGCAGTAGTCCTGATCCATACCCTGCTCCCGGGCGCATGCGGCGAGGTAGCCGGGCCGGATGAACTCGCAGGCGCGGGCGAGGTTGATTTCGTGGGCGAAGGTCTCCGCATCCAACCCCGACAGGGTCTCATGAGACACCCTGATCGCCGCCTCGACGCCGACGCTGTTCATAGCCGGGTCAATCGAGTGCGCTATCGCCGCGCCGAGATTCGACAGGAATACCTCCGGCACGAACTGCCGCAGGTAGTCGGCAAGCACCCAATCCCCTTCACTCGCCACGCTGTTCCTGAACGAAATCATCTCAGGCAACGGCACCTCAGGCAGTTTCACAGCCTCTCCCGACGCCGTTTCCATCACGTCCGTCCGCAAATCGACGTTGCGGTAGTCGTTGTAGGTCAGCACGGTCTTTGTTCCTCCTGTTGGGGGTGAAGTGTTCATTTAGATAAGACAATACTAATTATCGCCACGTAGCGCAAAATGTTTCTCGGCAGAAGGGCGCCGAATCGCGCGATTGGTTGGAGCCCGGCGAGTCGAAAGGGGGAGGTTCAGGTCCTCGCTTTGTTGAGTCGGGGGGGCAACCTGCGATGGGTTAGAGTTAGAGTGAGAGTGAGAGCCCCTTAGCGTACTGATTGTTTGTCAGCAAGCACTTTGAAAATCCCCTGGGGCCTGCTACCTCGGGCACCTTTTGCCGGTTTCCCAAAGCCATCGAAAGGCCGTTGGTGGTTCTCAAGGGCCGAGGGCGTAGTAGTTCGTTCCGTCCGGCCGGGCTGGTCGAAGGCGGACGACCCACCGGACAATAGCTATTAGCTGGGTGCTGTTTTACTTGTGATAATGGTTGATATACGAACTCAAAAACGAGGCGCCGCAGGCTGAATTGACGGTGCTGCACGGTGCAACGAAGGGGGCCGGAGCGCGTCCAGGGGGGGCGGTCAGCGCCGCGAGGGGCGGAGAAACGCGAGGGGGCGGAAAGAACGCGAACGAACGAGCGCGAAGGGGGCCGGGGGACCGTCGGGGGGGGATCTCAGATCGACGGCGAAGCGCGCGGAGCTGCGCAGCGGGGTGAAGTTACCCTCGCGCAGAGCTCGTGGAAAATTTTCAAAATTTTTCCAAAAAAACCGGGGAAGTGTCGGCAAGCTGCTCGAGGTCGTCGGACCCACATCGACAACCCAGGTCGGGTTTCGGTGCCGGTTCGGGAAATACCTGGCCGACGACGATACCGTGATCGCCGACATGACGAAAACGGTTTTTTTTGGAATGGCCGCGGGAGGGGAGCCACCCTTCGTCCCCTCCCAGCGGCCCCCCCCTCCCCTCGTGGGGGTCGGGGTCGGTGGGCATTCCGCGGAAAAATCAACTCGTTGCCAGACAACAAGTTAGCCGAACTAGCAGGGGCGAAAATGTAACCGACAAGCACGTCTTTTGTAACCGACAAGCACGTCTTTTGTAACCGACAAGCACGTCTTTTACCGACAGGACGGGGGGGCCTCCCCTCAAGGAAAGAAGAGGGGCGACACACCCGTGCGTAACCGACAAGCACGTTTTTTAAGGGCCTGTAAGGGATCGGCGTAACCGACAAGCACGTCTTTAGGAAAAAAAAGGGGAGAAAAATCGGATACGGCCCCTTTTTTCAAGGATTTTCGCTACCGAGGTTAACGTCCAGGGGCTGTAAAGGGGGGTCGGCGTAACCGACAAGCACGTCTCTAACGCTTCGAAGGGGCCGATAAAATCCCGTTAGAGACCTTTTTGGGGGTTCAGGGCGGACGTCGCGATCCGCTAACTCCGGGAGGAAGGTGCTTGTCGGTTAGGCTTGAGTTCCGGGCGTTAGGTTAAGCGGCGATTTCCGGCCTACGTACCCCATCCCACCCATTTGGGTCCTGGATATATTAGCCGCCTGGGATGCACTGCGGCATACCCGATTTCCACCAAGGCGTCTAGCGCTTCCTGAGCTCGCTTTAACCGCATACGGCGGTTGTCGTCGTCACTGGTGCGAGGGTAGGCCATCCCAATCAATTGGGCATCCGTGACTTCGGGGTATCGTTCCGGGGATCGGACTTGGTACCAATGCTTTTCTTTCCCCCTTGAAATTGGGACTCGCAGGCGTCCTGGATCGTGCCAGTGTAGTGCCAGCGACAACGCCATGCGATACATCGTCACCGACCTAACTCCCGCTACCCGCATGGCTGGTCGGTCCACGATGGCGCCGCGGTGGGAGCCGGGAGGTAAATGGACCTGGAACTGAATCCAATCCTTCATTCTTCCTTCGCGAGGAACGTCCAAGGGAACCACCACGAAACGGGCCGCGCCGTCGCCGGTTTCCGGATCAACCCAGGGTACCCGAGCTTGGGGAGTCGTCAGGCTTTCCAGGGCTTCGCGTATGGGGCCATAGTGGCGGCCGGGACGATAGGACGAGGAGTCGGGATACAGCGTTTCCAGAAATTCGCAGAAGCGTTGGGGTTTTAACACCACAGGGCCGGGCCGGTTCCGTTCTGCAAGAGGTACTGACAGGCACATTTCGACGAAGATACGCAGGGCCATCGGGGCGCCACTACCGGGCGATATATGTTGATGGCCTCCGACTCCCAGGTCGTACAACGCCATAGGAAGTGCCGGGACGATCGGACCGTCTTCCTGGCTGCGGCCGAATCCGGAAAACATTTCGTACTGCCCATTTTGTGTCTCCCCCCACCTCGATGGGCTGAACAGGTTGGCCTGTTGGTGGTCTCGATGGACCATAACGAGAGGGGCTGCCAATATGGGATCGGGTCGGCTAGTTTCTGGATCTATGGGTACTACTTCGGCCAGCGCTGTCAATCCGTCGGCGCTTACCGCGGCCTCGTTGAGGGCCTCGATGATCCACTCGAACGGGTCTTCGTCGGGAATCCATATCCGACCATTCTGGTCAAAAACGGGCTTAGCACCCTCCTGATTCTTTTCATATTGGCCAGAGGGTTGTTGCCATGTTCCCGACACCAGAAAAACTGACTCGTCCTCTGGGTACAGGGCCTCGGCCACTAATTTTACGAGTTCTGGGGGATTAAAATCGTCATTCTGACAGACGTAGCGCCGGCCTTCGAGTTCGAATCCTTCTAAGCGTTTGCCCAGCTCCACAGCCGTAGGGAACCGTTCTGGATCCTTCTTCGCCCAGTCCTGCAGGCGTCCGACGTCGTGGATGGCGTAGCGGACAGTCTCGATCCGGTGGTCGTTGGCGTACTTCCGAGCTTCCTCATTTTGGGATTTGGGGTTGTTCATGCCGGTTTCACTTCCTCTTTTCCCCCCCCGGTTCCCTTCCGTTTCACGCTGCCCGTAGACTGAAAATGCCAGGCAGCACCTCTGCCGTGGGTCTCAAGGTTCAGGATCTGTCCGGCCTTGGCGTAGTTGGCTTTGTTCAAGATCAACTCCGCGTGGGTTTCTGCGGCGTTGGGGTCGGGATCCTTGAGTGGCTTGAGCGTCCACAGGCTCCGCACCAGGCCCCGCCAGGCCGTCGAGCCGCTGTAGTCGCTTCCTTCCCCTTCTGTGACCTTGGAGGGGTGTCCGGTCAGCAACACCGCACAGCCGGTATCGTTGGCCCACCCGGCCCAACTCTCCAAAGCCACCGAAACCAGGGGGCGGGAATTCTCCTCGACCGCCAAGGCAAGGCTGACCGGATCCAACACCAGCAGGCGGGCCTTGTGGGCTTCACAGTATCGACGCAGGGCCTCCCCTGTTTTGGTCACTTCGCCCATGACGGAGATGTGTCCGGTTCCGCCCGGTCCCCAGGTAGGGCCATGGCCGCGCATCGGCAACACGTGCAGGTGCTTTTTCACGTCGGAAGCATCCGCCCATTTGCAGTCGCCGAAAGCATGCAGTCTAAAACGGCGATGTCGTGCTTCGGGAGCCGAGTCCTCCCAATTCGCCATCACCACGGGCACCCCCTCCTCCGATTTCAGGGCCGGGGCTTCGGCCGTTGCTTTCTTCCCTTTGGGTAGCCAACTGGGAACCTCCTGGCTCGTAGCCAGCGCATTGGCGAGCTGCAGAACCAACAGGCTTTTTCCGACGTTTCCGGGGCCGCTCAGCAAGGCCAGTTCGGCGGCGGGCAGCCAACCGTCAACCAACCACTCGCGATCCGGGTCCTCCACATCCCAAGCGTCGCCGACTACGGGGTCCGGCAGGTGTTTGGAACTGTCGTTGTCGTCGGAAAAAGCCGCCCGAATCTCGGCAAGGAGTTCTTTCGGGTCGGCTTCTTCGGTGTCGGAGTAGCGTTCGGCTACGGCGAGCAGAGCGTCAGCTTCCCGATCCTCTTCCTCCGTTTCGCCCTCATCGGGGGGATCGACCAGATTCCTGAGTCCGGATCGCAACCTGTTTACGTAGTCGGTGTCTTCCTGCTTGCCGACTGCCTTGGCGTACCTCCGCAACTTTTTGAGGGCTTTTTGGGCCACCACCTGATCGGCGGTCACTTCTTTCAGAGGTTCAGGATCGGCCATGGGGGGGTTGGTTAGAGGTACGGTGTCCAAGCCACGGCTTCGGCCTCGAGGCGAGGTAGTCGGCCGTCGAATTCGACGATGGCAGCCCGTTCCTGGAGGCGTTCGGCCAAGGAGTCCACCGGGTCAGCACCGCGGCGGCTGGGCCATCTTTTGACAGGAATACCGGCTTCGAACAGCCGCACCGTGGTCCGCCAGGCAGCTTTCTGTCCGGCGCGGTCTCCGTCGGCGGCCAAAGCTACCGTGTCGAAACCGGTCACATGATCGGGCTGCACCTGTGCCAGGCCGCTGGTCCCTGCGCAACTCCACACGGCCGCCGCGTTGGGCCAGAGCCACCAGGCCGCCAGGGCGTCGGCCGGGCCCTCGACGAGTATCAGAAGGCTTTTGCTTTCTGCCCGGCGAAGGAGCATGTAGGCCCCGGCTACCCGCCCCCGGAACTGGCGGAATCGGTTCATTTCCTGCCTGCGAGTGGTGTAGGGGGTGCGCTCCCCGTCGGCGGTCAGGCCCTCGAACTGAACGGCGATCACGTTGTCCGCTTCGGTGAACGCGAACATCAGGGCTCCGGCCGCGCCTTTGGGCAGCCACAACCCCTTTTCGGTGCAAGGGGCCACGGTTCGGGCGGCCGTCTTCCGGGACAGCCAGCGCACGACTTCGGCGGGCAAATTCGGAGCTCCGGTCACATGGAGGCCGGGCCAGACCCATCGTTCGGTCAGGTAGATGCGACCGGGGGTGTCGTCGGCGGGGACCCCTTTTGCCCACAGCTGGCGGGCGTAGGCTGTCGCCTCGCGGTCTCCGTCTGTGCCGGCAGGTGTCGGGGTGGGCTCCCGGGATCGGCGTTGAGGGGCAGCCTGGGAGGCCCGGGTGCGGCGGGAGGATCGAGGCGCCCCGATCCGACCTCGCTGGTCCTCGGAGGGGATCATCAACCCCTGGTCGCGAAGCCAATCCAAAGCCGCGCGACGTTCGCAATTGCGTTCCCTCTCGATCAGGTCCAGCACGCCCCCTTGGTCGCCGCTTTCGAAGTCGGTCCAGGAGCCGACCAGCCCCTCCGAACCGCCAACGTGCACCGCCAGAGAACCCTTTCGGCCGTATCGCCAGGTCTTTTCCCCGTTCTCGATCGACGTCGGTTTTCCAAGCAGGTGGAGTGCCACCGGCCCCATAAGGGCCGACCAGTCTATGTCGTCGGTGCGGGGCACGCCTCGGGCAGGTTTTCGAGCCACTGCTTGATATCCGAATATCGCCAGCCGACGGCGCGCGCTCCCAGCTTCACCGGTGGGGGGAAGGTGCCCGCCTTGACCTTCCGCCAGATCGTCGTGCGGCAGAGACCGGTTCGCTCGAGAACTTCCGGAAGACGAAAAATTCTGGCTTCATCCATAACCTCTTCCTTGCTCTTTATTGGCGTGGGAACATATATCCCTTGCTTGTGACAGTGAATTAGAAATGGGGTTGGAAATGGGAAGGCATTCCGAAAAACGCCTTTACAACTTCTGCAAACGAAGGTAAACGTGGCCTCGCTGGTGTCAAGAACGAATTTAAATTTTTTTTGGGAGGTATACACCCAAAGTTATTGCTTGCTAGTATATAGCAAGCACTTAGCATCTGACATGTGACATCCGACAGTCTTGGCACTGATTCCACTTGGGAAGACATTCCGAAAAACGTCTTTATGGGAGGGATACATCAAAGTTATTGCAGGTTATTAATTATTAATTATTATATAGCAAGCACTTAGCATCTGACATGTGACATCCGAGTTTTGGCACTGATTCCACTATGGAATTATATGAAACATAAAAATCCCTTTTGAAACCTAAAGTCTCCCAATCTTCCATCAGGGTTTGGCGCAGATCGAACGGGATCGCCCCTTCGAATACGCCGGCTTTCGTCTGGTCGTCCTTGACGTGCACTAGGTTGCGTTTTTCGGCGCCCCCGCCGGTAAAAGGCGGTCGATGCGTTTTTCCAGGAGAAAAATCCGGACCATGCTTCGACTCCTGTGCGCCGGTCACACCGGCGAGGTGTAAGAGGTGAAAGTCCTCTGTGTTGAAGGTGTAGCGAACCACGACAGCCTCGAGTCATGCGTGTGCGCCGGTAACGGCGCAGGCGAAGCGTTGGCAGGGGGAGGCGTAGGTCCGGTATTGAGCCGCGAAAGAAATGAACAACTTTCGGGTGCCGACCCGCTAGGAGACGAGGGAGGGCCACATCGGGGGGCGCGATATCGCCAGTCCACCGGACCCGGCGCGGTCAGAGACCCGGTGCATGCGCCCAGGCACCTCGTACGGGAACCGGGAGGTCCGGCGGTTGGCCCGGGGGGATGGTCCCCGGGTCCGCATCGGGAACCCATGTGGGATACGCCGATGACGCACGACCGCCGGAAGTCGGACCGCCCCATACAACCCAGGGAACCCCGCGAACAAGGGCGGTCGGCCCGCTGCGCCGCCGGCGGAGCGGGGGGAGGGAAGGGGGCTGGCCAAGGCGAACGCGCGCGAGCACCCCAGGTCCCGGGCGCAGATTCGGACCGGCCTGCAACCAGGCGCTCGAACGCGTACGGCAAGCAGCGGTTCGAGACAGGGCGCTGCCGTTCACGACGCTGTGGCACCACGTCTACGCCGTCGACCGCCTCCGGGAGGTCCTACCTCGGCCTCAAGCGGGAGGCCGCACCGGGGGTTGATCGCATGACGTGGAGCGAGTACGGGCAGGGGTTGGAAGCAGACTTGAAGACCTTTCGGCCCGGCTCAAGCGCGGCGCGTATCGAGCCAAACCGGTCAACCGGACCTACCTCCCGAAAGCCGACGGAGGCAGGAGACCGCAGGGCCTTGCGGCGCTGGAGGACAAGATCGTCCAGAAGGCAACCGTGGAGGTGCTCAACGCGGTTCTACGAAGTCGATTTCCTGGGATTCTCGTATGGCTTTCGACCGGGGCGCAGCCCCGCACAGGGCGCTGGATGCGTTGGCGGTGGGGATTCGACACCGCAAAGTGAACTGGGCACTCGACGCGGACATCCGTGGGTTCTTCGACACCATCGACCACGAATGGCTGGAGAGGTTCGTCGAGCACCGTGTGCGGGACCGACGCGTGGTACGCCACCTCAGGAAGTGGCTCAACGCGGGGGTCCTGGAAGAGGGCAGGCGGATCGACGTAGAGGCAGGGACGCCCCAGGGGGCCAACATATCACCCCTGTTGGCTGGATCTCGTACTTCCCCCCAGGTGCTGGCCTGCCACCAAACCAGGGGGACGACAGTCACTGGCGTGAATCGGTCCTGGGGCACGAAACCATGACGTCCATCAAGGATGGTTTTCGGCAAACCCTGAGGGCCATCACCATCCAGGACCTTTGCATCCTAATAGCCACCCGATTAGAATTGGTGTGTCACTTCATCAACGGAAAACCCGATGTGCCGGGTTTTTCGCTGAATACAACAGCCAGGAATTCCCGGCATAGGGGTAGCTCCCCGATGCTTGGCGAATAGGCGGAGCCACGTCGTTTCCGTTGATGATGGTGACAGGGCCCGGCAACCCTAAAACAGCCGGGTTTCCTCTCATCCTTCAGGAGGACGACTCATGCGCTGTGCTCTCGCACCCCCTCTTTCGCATCACCCGCTGAATCCGCTGAAAAGCTGAACGAAGCCGGTTCTCCGGTCCTTTCTCCGCGTGCGTCCGCCTTTTTCACGTCCCTCCTCCCGGGGCCGTGTGGACGGTTGAGCGGTCCCGCCAGGAGGAAGAAATACCCGATAATCCGATCGAGACACCCATTTTCCCGGAGTCCGGGCCGTGGCTGCGTCCAAGCCGGATCCGAGCCAACTCACTACGGGCACTCTCCCGTTCGATGAGGACGCCTACAACAACGCCCTGCCCTACTTCCAGCAGGCATGGGCGGACACCAAAGCAGCCGGGGCGAGCCTCGGCGAGTTCGTGAACCTCATGGCCGATGCCCTGGTCGATCAGGCCGGGTGGGACCCTAAACCGGTGCGGCGCATGATTCGGCGTTTCGCTCGTGAGGAGATAAGAAAGCAGAGGGAGCAAGATGCCGGCACCGACGAGCCAGACGGAGAAGGAAGCGAAGACGCAACTGAGGGGGGCAGCCCGACAGTGGATGATGGAGGAGTTACAGGAGAAAGGTGGACTCCTTTGGAGTCGGCGTTGGAGGCAGCCCGTTGGGCCGATGGGGGTTGGGAGATCGTTGATGCCTTGCTGGAGGGGGGGGCGGACCCGATCCCGTACGACCGAGACAGTCTTCTCTCAGACGACAACCTTCGGGATTGTTTCGCCGAGGTTCTGGTCCGGGCGAAAGTGCGGTGGTTGGAACAGCAACGGGACCAAAAATGGGACCCGCTGGACGAACGGGCGCGGAGCCGGAGAAGGAATGACGCGAGGAAGGAAGCGAGACAGGCGGTGGAGTTGTACGAACAGCTTCGGGAACGATCCGGAAGGACCCATGAACAGGCGATAGCGCTGGTATACGGTCATCTGTGCCCGGGGGATGCCCCTCCCCTGCATCAGGTGGTCTACGAAAACGACTTGGCTGCCATCGACGCGCTCCTGAAAGCGGGAGCCGATCCGGATGAAAACTACCGTTCGGGGAAAACTTCCCTACAGATAGCGGTCGATTCGGCCAACGTAGCCCTTCCCGTCCTCATGACCCTCTTGGCCGCGGGAGCCGATCCAGATGCGCGGGGCTCCGGCGAAACTCCTCTGTCTCTTGCGGTAAGCAGAAAAAACCTGGCTGCCATCACGGTGCTTCTGAATGCCGGGGCCAATCCAAATTCCTATTTCCGCTCCGACGGATCTTTGCTGCACGCTGCAGTACAGGAAAGAACCGACCTGGCTGTCGTTGCTGCGCTTCTGAACGGGGGAGCTGATCCCAATGCACAGGACGAATGGGGGAAGACTCCCCTGCACTATGCGGCCGCTTCCACGTCACCGGTCGAAGACACTCTACTAGTCGTCGAGTTGCTTTTGAAGACTGGAGCCGATCCAGGTGTGGAGGACTGGCATTCCGGATGGGATCCAGTGCAGGAGGCGGATCACAATGAGCATGTAGAAGACAACCAGAAAATTGTCACTGCGTTACTGGAAGGCGGGCTTTTCCCGACGGTCAGGTCCTAAAAGATTCCCCGCTCGTCAACCAAATCCATTTATTTCATCCCCTGATGCTCCCTTGCGGATTTTCCCCTCGGCTCTCATGATGATGGCGATGTTGTAGGACAGTTCAGCCACCTTTTCGTAGGGGATTACCCCGTGGCTGAGCAGGCCCTGCATGGCGTGGGCGGCGAAAACGTCCACTGACGGTTCGCCGCAGTCGTCAGAGGGTGCCTGGATCTCACTGGCCTTCTCCTGAGCCTTCTGCGCGTGCCGTAAGCCTTCTTTGACGACTTCGAGCTTGTTGCTCTTCATGCCGTCCAAAAGCCTGTCGATGCGTCTGCTCAGGTGCCACAGCAAAAACACCAGGGCTAGCAGCGCAACAACCCCTACACTAACAATGGCAATCATTTCAGGAGTCATATCGACGCAACAATCCGCTCTCCCGTCTCTCCCGTCCGACCCCGCGGCGGTCCTTCGCCGGGTCGTAATAGTCAGCTCTGCTCTTACATCCGCGTCGGTAGTGTCGCTCCAGACATAGTTTTTTTCGGACATATCGTCCACCATGGCCTCTACGACCGAAATGTCCTCCTTCCCGGATATACTGAACTTCGGCCAGAACAGGACAATGATGATGAACACCGGGAAGCACGCTTTCAAATGAGGTCTCCTTCCTCTCAGGCCGAGACGTGGGGTTGCCTAGCATCATGGACGGACGCTCGGCGTAGTACTCGTTTACCGGTACCCCGTCGACGTCGACGATCTCGCGGAACGGGGTCTATCCGGGTTTTTCAACGCCGAAACGTAAGTACGGAAAGTACCTGAGCCCTTGCTGTCCATCTGAGTACATGACAAGGCCATAGGTCGTTCCCTATGCTTGGTGTATCCCCATCAAGCACTCCCCAAGAAAGGGAAGGGAAGGCGACCTATGACCGCTATGAAGTTCGTCTCCAAGCTGTTCCAATTCAAGGGATTTCGCGCGGTGGGCGTGTGGTTCGAAGGACACGGGGAAGAAGCGGCCGTCGTGGTCGCGGTGAAGCCCCAAAGGAACGGGTGCCGGTGTCCCGAGTGTGGGCGCCGCGGCAAGATCGTACAGGTCATGGAGTTCCGCCGCTGGCGCGACGTCCGCGTTTGCGGCCGTACCCTCTGGTTGCACCACGCCCCTCGGGAGATCCGCTGCCCGACCCACGGCCGTCGCGTCGAGGAGGTGCCCTGGGCGGCGCGCTCGGCCCAGGTCAGCTACCGCTTCGAATACCTGCTGCTGAGGTACTGCCAGTGGATGACGCAGGCCGCCGCCGCGCGCCTGCTGGGTCTGGCCCCGTCGACCCTGTCCGACCAGCTGCACCGGCTCATCGAGCGCCGGCGTACGGGGCACCGCATCCGCCGGCTGAAGACCCTCGGCATCGACGAGATCTCCTACGCCAAGGGCCATAAATACGCTACCCTGGTCTACGACCTGGAACGTTCCCGTGTCGTCTGGATCGGCAAGGGCAAGGCACGGAAGACCATCGACGCGTTTTTCCGGGACCATCTCAGCGCCTTCCGGAAGGACCGCATCCGCTGGGCCTGCTGCGACCTGAGCGAGACCTTCATCGGCGCCATCCGGCAGCATGGTCCCAACGCCGAGTTGGTCCTGGACCGATTCCACGTCGTCAAGGCCCTCAACGAAGCCGTCGACGAGGTGCGCAAGGAGCAGTGGCGGCAAGCCTGCGGCGAGGACCGCAAGCTGCTCAAGGGCCTGCGCTGGGTGCTGCTGCATCACTCCGCCCGGCGCTCGCCAAAGGACCGGCGCACGCTCCAAACCCTGGAGAAGGCCAACCGCCGCATCTACCGCGCCTGGCGCCTGAAGGACGAGTTCGAGCACTTCTGGCGCTACAAGGCGCGCTGGGCCGCCGAACGCTTCCTCAAGAAGTGGACGACGGCGGCCCTGCGCAGCCGCCTGCAGCCCCTGCGCAAGTTCGTCAACACGGTGCGCAAGCAGGCGGCCGGCATCACCGCCTTCGTCGACACGCACCTGACCAACGCCGCCGCCGAAGGGCTCAATCGCATTATCCGCATGGTCAAGAATCGAGCCAGTGGATTTAAAACTCTGGATGCCTTTGCCGACCTGATTTACCTGTGCGTCGGAGACCTCGATATCCCTGCGCAGATCCCGACCCGATTCCGTACAGTATGAAACCCTAAAAATCTCATTGGGGAAACGCTATAAATACCACGTTGAAAAACCCGTATATAGCCGCGGAACGCCGGCGCGGCGACCTCGGGGCCGTACCCTTTCTTGCAGGAAAATGATGTCGGTGACGACGAAGGTTCTATTACACACTGGACGCAAAAAACCCGAAGGTGCGGGACCAGATTGCCTTGCTTCAGATTTCCAGGGAATTACGGCTCATGCACCACCACTTAGGTCCAATCCGCGGACAGCACCTCGGCCTGTTCCAATACGGTTTGGACCGCCTTTTTTTGCTTGTCGGGCGGGTAGTCGTGCTTCCGCAAGATTCGCCTCACTAGCCGGCGCATATTGGCGCGCACGTTCTCGCGGAGCGTCCAGTCGATGGTCACATTGTTCTGAACGGTTACGACCAGTTCGCGGGCGATGGTGCGCAGGGTCTCGTCCCCGAGTACTTGCACCGCGCTTTCGTTGACGCCGAGCGCGTCGTAGAAAGCCAGCTCGTCTTCCGAAAGGCCGAGGTCCTCGCCGCGGGCACTGGCTTTTCGCTTCTGCAACAACTCGACAGCGAGATTTCGCCCGCGGCCCGATTCGCGGCCTGCTTCCGCCTGCAGCGCCGCCGCTCGCAGCGTCTGGCCGATGGCGGTCTGCACGGCATGAGCCGGTTTTCCAGCTGAATGTCATTTGGCCTCCCCTTTTTCAGGCTCAAATCCGCGTTCCCTTACCCCCGTGGACGCTCGGCTCGGCGCACCACTGGTTGCGCAACACTTCGAGCGGCCCGAGAACGTCTTCGGACAGCTCAAGCAGCTCCACCAGGACGGCCCGGTCGAGGGCTTGGCGAACCTCGTCCCGGTACGCCTCGTTGGCCGGCAGGAACTCCTCCCCTTTGAACCGCTCGAAGAGCTCCTCGGCCGTGGCGAGTTGCTCCGGACGAAGCGCGCGGGGATCCAGGACCGTCAGGGCGGGCAGCCGGGTGATCGTGAGCACCGCCCTGCCCTGTTGCTGGCGCACCCCAATCCACCAGAAGGCAAACATTCCCAAGGTCGTATTGGACCACAGGACCAGGGGCAGCGTCCATTCCTCCTGCTCAAGGACGAAGTTGGGCCAGGCCCGCCCCCCGATCGTTTTGGTCGGCGTGAGACAGGCGGCGAGGCTTTGGGAGTTGATCCGGAAATCGAGATTGAAGTGCAGCCGCGAGGCCCCATCCCACACTTCAACAGCTTGATCTTTGCAGCCGGGGCGCACCTCGCCTTCGCTGTCGGGCTGAACGACAAGGCCCCGTTCACGCTCGGCGTCGTGGTTCCATAACGCCGGATACTCCGGTATCCCCTGAATGGACACGATCTCAAACGGCCCTCGGGGATCTCCATTACTGTCCCATCCGGAGATATCGCGATGGACCAAACCTCTCTGACCCAGCTCCTCGAGGGGGGTCGTGGGACACTGCCCAGAGTAACCTCGTTGGGGCAACCAAAGCGTTCCTTCCGTCAATCCGATGGCGGCGGCCGCCAAGGTGGTTTCGCGTAGAGAGGCGCAGCCCCCCTGATTCAGAGGGGCGCGGATGTACGTTCCGATAGACTGATTCCCGACGCTGAGCCGTCCCTGTCGATTCCTTTTCCCGAGTTTCCGTACCGCCCGGGCCATCTCAAAGGCTTCCGCGAAGCTGTGGGGCCGGTGGTAGAGATTGACGAACAGCGCGGTTTCTCCCTTTCCCTGTTTGCCCGGTTGGCGCTTGCTGGCCACTACCAGGGCTTCGGCCATCCCGGTGTCGGCCGAAAAGGACCGATCCGTCTGGCCGTGCGTCGCGATCGTCAATACGGTGAGGTCCTCGTACTCAATTTCCAGCAGGTTGCGAGCGTCCTCCCAGGAACCGCCGCTCACCACGGCGGCGGGCAACACCAGGGCCACAACGCCGCCCGGCTTGACCTTGGTGTGGGCCAGATCGATGAAATTGGATGCCAGCCCGGCGTTGCCGTGGCCGGCCAGGGATCCCCCGGCCTTGAGTTTGGCGCAGATCCCCTTCAACCGGCGGCTCATTTTCTCTTGCTCATCTTCACTGGTCTGGAACCCGGCAAACGACGGGACGGGAACCTCGGCAATTTCGTGGTTGGTCGGTCTCGTGAACGGGGGATTCATGATCACCAGGTCGGCTGTTTCATACGGCAGAGTCATATCAAGGCTCCCCTTGCCTTTCCGGTCCGCCCCGGCGCCGTGCGCCACCTGGACGCCGGTACCAAACAGAGAGGGTGCCGCGTCTACCTCTATCAGGTCGAGAGCGCCCAGGGCCATGGTATGCCGTTTTTCCTGGGTCTGCTGTCCATAAGGCAAGGTGTGAACGCGGGTACCGAGAAAGGTCGTGCCCGGATGGGCGCTCGACAGCATGGACGCGGTAAGGTGCGCCGCGGCCGGCATGATCGGCGGCGATGAGGGTCTGTTCCATCATCGCCGCGTGCAGCTCCTGGTCGTCCCCGCCGGTCCGTCGATAGCGGGCCGCCAGGGCGCGGTATGCGGCCGAGAGCAGGGCCCCGGTGCCGCAGGCCAAGTCGGCAATCCGGAGGCGGGTGAGCGCGTCCGGGTCGGACCAGTCTGTCCGCTCGTCCAGACGGGAAACCGCCAATTCGGCCAGCAGGGCCGCCGACGTCGGCAGGGTGTAGAACGTGGCGAGGAACTTCCGATCGGCGATCAGCCGCTGAAACATGCGTCCGGAGAGGTCGTGCAGAGTGGTAGCGCCCAGACCCGCCAAGGCGTGGGCCGCCTCGGCAAGCCGGTTGAGGACCGCGTTTGCCGCGCCGTTGGCAATGGGCTTGAGCAGCTCGGAAGCGATATGGAAGATCGGGTAGTAGTTGATCTCGAGGATCCGCTTCCAGCAGGCCAGCAGTCGGGTCTTGCTGAGGTGGCCGCGCTGCGTGCGCAGCTCGTCGATGGTCTCGATGCCGTGCGGATCGACGATGGCGGTGTGAAAGACCAAGGCGTTGGCGATGATGGCGCAGGCCATGCGCGAGGTCTGCTCGCCGTCCTCCTGGTGCAGCTCCCCGGCCATCGTCGCCAGTACTTGGGGACCGGCCGATTCGCGCAGCTTTCCGGCGGCCGCGCCGATGCTTTCCTCCAGGATGTTCGCGCCTTCGACGAGCAGCCGTTCGGACAGGGAGACGTTTTCAATGCAGGCGGCCAGGTCGTCGGGGCTCCCGGTCAGCCAGCCTTTGGCCGGCCAGCGGACCGCCGCGTCCGCTGCAGGACCCGAGTAGGTGCAGTAAGCGGAAACTCGCATCCTCGATCCGTTGTGCCAGGTTCTTCTGACCTTCGCGCAGCTTCGGCGGGATCTGGACGGCGATGGTCTGTTCAATCGGGTCGCCGGTAGCTTGCAGGATTTGCCCCAGGCGAGCTTGAGCATCGATTTCGACGCCGCGCGCCGGCACAAACTCCGTCTCCAGAACGACCGGGACCCCGCCCGGGGTCCGGATGATTAAGTCGGGACGCTGCCCTGCCCTTCCGCGGAGATGTCCTGTTGCTTCCACGCCGGCAAGATCGCGCCAGCGCGGATGCTTGGTCAGAAGCACCTCGTACAGCTTGACGTTGAAAGCGATTTCGTTGGTTCGGGGCAATTCTTCCCTCTTTCGTCGTTCAGGTCCACTCCCACCCGCACATATCCGGGACACGCCCCGATGCGAACGGTTTTACAGTTCCGGCGGCTTTACCTTGTCCCACTCTGTACGCAAGCCCTCGAGAGTCTTAAGGGCCTCGGCCTTCTCACGAATCAACTGGACCAGTTCTTCCTGTGAGGGATAGGAAGTTATTCGGGATAAAGGCTGGTCGGGAATCTTGACTATTATGGCGTCGTCCCCGGATACGCTTATCGGTAACTCCCCGCTTTAATCCCTGAGCGATTCGGACAATTCCTCAGCAACCTCCGTCGTTTTATTTTTCAATTCAAGTACCCGTTGTTGTGCCGATTTGTAGTCCTCGACGAGTTTCCCGATAGCTGTGTGGTTTTTCTCTCGGTTAGCCATTTCTTTCTCCTCGTCCTAATGTGTGTGTGAAGGGTGCTACCGGCTCAATAATGCGGCGGCGGCTTCGTTAAGGCGGGCCTGTATGCGCTTGGATAGGCTGTCCCTTTATCTCAGTGAGTCGAGCGGTTGTTTTTTTTCGTTTCTCATGGTTTCAGAAAATCCCGATGAGAGTAGGAGACTTGGAACGGCCTTAAATTTTGGTTTTAATCCCTGTGGGGTGTGAATGGAAACCGATTTCCCAAACGAACAGCGCCCCCGCAACCGACTGCGGGAGGGCTGGCAGGAAGACCTATTCCGCAGAACGCGGAGTCCCCAGCCTGACGCTTCCCTCAATGGGAACGTCTTTACCGAGACGAGCGAAAAGCTCCGCAAGCTCCTCGATGAGTTTTGGTACGGTAAGTAGGGTCACTTCAATCTGTCGGATTTCAACCCATTCCTTCAAGGCTTTGAGGTCTGCCTAGGATGGACAGGTAGGTTTCGCTTTATTGCCATCCTTCGGGTCTTGAAACGAATAAAGTTGCGATCTTGCCTGATCCCGAAGCCTGGCGGATGGCAATTTCATCTATGCTTTTTTCCGACAAGTTTTGTTCGGAATTGATGACAATCGAAGTGGCAATTTCTGGGTCTATCATCGGTCTTCTCCTTTAGGGGGGGCTGCACACAGCCACCCCCCTTCGGTGTGTGTACGGCAGGGTCTACGCATCCACACGAGGAACAGGTTCACGACGCGGAATCAATGTAGTCTTCGTTGTTGGGATTATGGGCGTCCGCCCAGTCATCCATGTCGGCGTCGTTGTTCGGGTTGTTGACGTCCGACCATAAATCCTGCTCTTCCTGCGGGCTGTGCTCGTCGGGTCCTCGCATTTGAAATCACCTCCCTGTTTTTTGAAGATTCACCTCGAGAGCTCGATGCCGAGTTTCTCGAGAAACGCCTCGTCGCGATACGCGGCGTAGTCATCGTCGGCAAGCGGAGAAAGCCATTTGATCGGCCCCTGGATTCTCTGTCCCGAAGCCGAAACGATGGCTGAATCCAGAACCCCGGGACGGTCGTTCACGAACTCCTGGATCCACCGGAGGCTCCCCGCGTTCCCCGCGCGGCTGGGGGTACTTGGACATTACCGTTTCCCCCCCTTCGTCGGGTTATTGCCTCGATTCCCACCCGATTTTATTACCGGTCGTGGAGGGCAAATTGGGAACATTCCCCCGGCTCCCTCCCTTACTGCCGCTTTGCTGGCTTCCGCCTTTGGTTCCTCCTGACTTTGCCATTTTCTGCTTTGAAGGTTTCACCCAATTTCGGGGAAGCCCATACGGTTGACAAGGCCCTGGCCACTTTCGATAATCCCGGCTTATCGCAAAGCCAAAGGCACCCCCATGGATACCAACACCGCCCCCGGTCCCCGTCGAGCCGACGCCCTCGCTTCCGGTCTCCGGGCAGGTCCGCCAGCTCGTCGACGCCAGCATCGCGCCCAACACGAAGCGGGCCTACCGACACGCGCTGAAGAAGTTCGACGAGGCGGTTGCCGGGTGGCCGGTGGTCACCGATGAAGTGGTGGCCAACTATCTCGCCGGCCTGTTCGACGACGAGGAGAAATCCCCGGCGCCGGCCACCTGTGCCCAGATCGTGGCCGCGATCCGGTTCCGCGCCAAGCTGAACGGGGAGCCTTCTCCGACCGGGCCGGCCACCGATCGCGTGCTGGCCGGTATCCGGCGCAAGGGCCGCGGCCGCGGGCGGGGCCAAGCCCAGGGCGTGAACTTCTCGCAGGCAGACGCAGCGGCGGCCATCGCCGCCGGCGACGGCTCTCTTTTCGGGCTGCGCGATGCGGCGATCATCGCGGTGATGTCCGACGGCCTGCTGCGCATCTCCGAGCTGGCCGACCTCGAGGTCTCAGACGTTCCAGGTGAGGGATGACGGAACCGGCAAGGCAATTGAGGTAGGCAATCACGATATTTACCGAAGGGAATTATATATGAAAGTGCACAGAGAAGCGGAGGCTCGCTTCTCCACATCAATCTCTTGCTAAATCAGAGATTCCCTGATCCAATCCCTGGACTCTGGAAATTTACGGATCAGGGTATTCACAATCTCTCCGCTTTCAACCTGTTTGTCAACCTCGTGGACCGACAAGGTGTTTCTCCCTCCCTTCCCGAACCGCGTACATGAATCCCAGAAGGTGCCTAATACACGGCCCTTGGGATCTCTCCTTCTAACCTCTTCGCAGGCTTCCCCATAACCAAGCCCTTTTTCCCTCATCAGCCTGATAATGCAGACGCAATTTACCAAGGCTTCACGGGGGGTCTCCATCAACCTCTTCCTCAACCCAGTCATCTTCTGGCGGGCTCATCAGAAGCGCCCGAGCGATGTTCTCAGGCGTATCGGGGATCGGCTCATGCATGTCCGTATAGTCAGGCTCAGCGGGCCTGCGCCTCAGTAAGCGGTCCAAAAGTCTCATTTCAAACTGCCTATCTCTTCTTTCTAGAAGATCCTCTCTTTCCTTTATTCTCATCTTGAGACAATACAGAACCAGCTAACTTTCTGGCTTCTTTGGGAGTGGGCCTCTTTCCAGCTAATACACGTCCTGCCAAAGAGGACACATCATCTGAGCTTTGCTTCTTAGCCATTTCCCTTCTCCTATGCTTAAGGTGGCATGTATTCTGGTGGACGTACTGCAATAGTATTCCCATCGCTGTCTTTGACTACGGTTTCAAGCTGACAATTCTCAAGTTGAGGAATTATTATTTTCCCCTTGTTTCCCGATGCGGCATTTACAAGCTCTGTGCTATGTTTTCTTCGAGGTGGCGTAACAATTTTAATTGGTTTTTTGAAATGACCCATCGTTCTAATAGCAACGACGAAATCAGAATCTTGAGAAATAAAAATAGCTGAGTCGAATTTATTCAATGCCGCACGTCCGACAAGAAACGAGGCAATATTAACATCGGTCTGTTTCTCTGTCCAGGTGAACCACTTGTACTTGCATTTATCACACTGTAAGGGTTTCCTCTGAAACCTTCCGTACCAAACTTCGACTCCTTTAGAGTGTATAGCATCCAAAAATGCCTCTTGCCTTTTATGCGAACAAGGTTTCCATCTGGCCATAGATGTGAAATAAAAAACTCTTCCTATTTTATGTGTTTTCTTTGATATAAAACACTCTGACAACTTCCAAAGATCAACCCATTTGAGATGAGGTTTATTCAGATTGTCTATAGCGTGATAGAGGTTGAACCCATCAATGAATACGTCAACTTTCTTTTTCTTCTCCGTCTTTTTCTTTTTCTTCTCCGTTTTCCCCGTATCCAAACTGGAGCCCCTGTCAAAAAAATACCCCAGGGGCCGAAACCCCTGGGGGCCATACTGGCAAGCCAGTATGGGTGGCTGTACGTTGCCCCAAGAGCCGAAACCCATGGGGGCCATGCAACGAGGCATGGGTGGTTGTCTTTAACTTACTTAGACAAGAACAAAATGTCAAGGGGAGATTGTCCTTTTCCTTCCAATGGTCAATAGAATACTGCGATTATACGCATTTTCTTCTTGAGAGCCAGTATAGGACCAATCTGTCATCGGAAACCCGCGTAGTTGTCGGGTCTCCCGCTGAATAGAACAGCCGAAGTACCACGGAGGCAAGGGGTTAGCTACCTTTTGTCTTGGCAAATAAGTGGGCCGTCCCGTCATCCGGTGATGGATTGGTAGGCCCGGCTCCCGCAGGGGAGCCGCACCATGAGACCAATCTCACGGAGGACGGAACATGCGCCTGCTCGCCTTACCCTCACTGCTGTTGCTCCTCGCCTGCCAAGGTCCAGAAGGGCCAATGGGACCTGCTGGCTCACCAAAAACAGCCGCTGCCGAACAAGCCGCTGATACGACCGGCTGCCAAGTCGTGATCAATATCAGCGGCGAAAACGTCGTCTACCAGGGCGACAACCCCGATACCAACACCGTCACGGTCTACGACACCGTCGAGGTAGGTTCCGATGGAGGTTCCCTGTCTGTCGGTGCTTTCCAGTGGCAGGAACTGGTGTTTAATCTGAAGTCTTCCAGCGGAAGCTATCAGCTCCAGTGGATTGAAGGCCGCAAGGGCTGGGCTTACTACGACGAGGACATCACCACGAACTTTCAAGGGGCGTTCGTCAACAAGCTAGTCGGTTACGGCTTGCGTGTTGGTCAAGGGCCTGTGGATTGGCAGCCGTTCGATGACTTCGCCGCCACTTTCGATGAGGATGACCAGCCGTCGTTGACCATTACCGAGTCGTTGAACGAGCTATTCATCAGCGACCCGAACGGCGTTCTCGAATACTCCTACGACTCAAGCACGTCGCTTTACACCAAGTTCTTTCTGGGACTGCAACTCCGATTGGACGAATAGGTTTTCCCCATGGGTTTCTCAAGGCACAAGCTGAAGGAAAGAAGGGTTATGGACAAAGTCTATAACCGAGGATACGACGAGGCTGACGGCAATGGAGCACAGTTCATCATCCTGCCCGATCAATGCCCAGGCGACCTAAGTGATAGGGAAAAAGGGGCCTACGCATGGGGTCACAACCAAGCGATCGTGGACCGCATGGCAGGCAAGTGAGATCGTCCTGACCGTTTGTACAGCTGTTATGATTCCGAGACCACCATTAGTGTAATGAATGAGGGTTGTCATCCTGACATCGGGGCTGGGCACCACGCGGTTTGGCATGCCAAGGTGCAGCTTGGCAGTGCGAGGCACCGCAAGGCAGGGACATCATGGTGGATGACAACCCCCTCTTTCATGCTGTCAGATCCCGGTAACGCAGCCGCTTCCCTACCAAGCCGGCTGCCGTGCGGATCATCATATCAATGGTGTCGAGGTGCCGGGTGTTGTGCCTCCCCGCAAACTCGTCAACGTAGCGCTGCAGCGGTTCTCCGGTCTTACCGGCAGGGCGGCCAGGTTTTCGGCTTCATATTGATTTTGGCACGCCCGGAAAATCGGCCCTTTCCCGGGGGGCTTATCCAAGGGCAACCCAAACGGTGGTCCCTTTCAGCCTTTCGTGGCGGTCATTGATCCAAACGGCCCCCGGTACTACGGCCCACGTGATCGAACCCCACCCCTTGTGCCGAGCCCATTCCCCAAGCGGCGTGTGCATACTGCTGCTGTCCCTTTGGTCAAGGGCAACCTCAAGGAATACGCCCCGCACGACACCCGCTTCAAAACGGGAATCCGATAGCACGTAGACGCCGGCCGGCGAGCGGATTTCGTCCGCCAGGATAAACTTGACCAGCTCGGGGCGCGACCCGAGTACGCGGTCGCAACCGGCAGACGCCAGCAAGGCCCCGAGGCAAACGGCGGAAAGTATTGGCCTAGTCATTGGCAATGAGAACGAACAAAAGGAGATCCAAGGGCCGGAAGTTGTCGGTGCCATCATTTCGATTCTGAAAGAAGCCACCGAGCCACAGACCATCGGCCAGATTTGGGAACGGTTTTCAGCCTCGGGATTGATTTGCAGCGGGAAATCCCCCAAGGCCAATTTTCACGCCTACGTATCTAATCTTGTCAGGATTGGGCGCGTGGAAGTCGCCTCCAAGAATCCAAATCGGTACATCTTACCAGAAACGCAAGCCGCCACAGACCCATAGGGCTGCGGCGGCTTAAAGGCGAAAGGAAATGGGGTGCGGTCCAACAAGTAGGACGCGGCCTTTTGAGGGCCGAGATGTCGGGTGCAAGTCCCCGTCCCCCATCCCTTTCCGATTAACTGCTCAATCTATCCTACACCCTGCCCCTTTGGCAAGGGGCTATGAGCTTGCGCGTTATTTGTTGGGCCGGGCCCCCAGGAGCACTTGGGCCACTTCGGATGCCTTGCGATGTATGTTCGCCGGGATCGAATACCACACGTCCGCGTCGGCGCCCGGCGGCGGTTCCGGCGATCCGGTTCCGCGCCAAGCTGAACGGGGAGCCTTCTCCGACCGGGCCGGCCACCGATCGCGTGCTGGCCGGTATCCGGCGCAAGGGCCGCGGCCGCGGGCGGGGCCAAGCCCAGGGCGTGAACTTCTCGCAGGCAGACGCAGCGGCGGCCATCGCCGCCGGCGACGGCTCTCTTTTCGGGCTGCGCGATGCGGCGATCATCGCGGTGATGTCCGACGGCCTGCTGCGCATCTCCGAGCTGGCCGACCTCGAGGTCTCAGACGTCTCCTTCGAGCCGGAAGGCGACGGCCGGGCTACCGTGCGGCGCTCCAAGACGGACCAGGAAGGCGTCGGGGTCATGCTGTTTTTGGGTCCTCCCACCGTGGAGAGAATCAAGGCGTGGCTGGAAGCGGCCCGAATCGAGGAGGGGCCGTTGTTCCGGCGCGTGTACCGAGGCAAAACCAACTCGGTCTGCATGAAATAGCCCGCACAGAGATCAGCCCGTTCGGCCAAGTTCGTCCTGAAGGCGGCTTGACCAGGAAAAAGGGGACGAGGCAAGTGTTGACCGATTCCGCTGTTCGTCCAACCTGCCATTTCGGCCGATCCCCTCGAGGGCGGTCCTTTTCGTTGCCCGGATTGCCCCGGATATGACGAATACGTTGAACAGGGACCCAACCGGGAACAAGCTGCTGGCTCGCTCGTCCGCGTGGGCACCTCAGGAAGAAAGGGCCCGCCGTCGGGGCAACCTTGAGCGGGGACAGGGCCTGTCCCTGCGCTACTCCGGCGGTTCTTTGTTCATCCTGCCGTTTCCCAACTGCCTCTCCCGGGGCGTCAACCTGCCCGGGATCGCAGAGAAGCCATGATCTGCAGCACTAGCCGCTGGTGGCGCGCCTTGCTGACGGTCAGTTCCGACAGCTTGATCCAGGGTGCGCGATGCAGTACGTGGCCTTCCGCCTTCGACAGATGCGCTCTCACCAACTCCTCGGCGAGCCCGAGAAAGCCCCCGATCTCCTCGCAGGAGCTTCCCTCGATATGGAAGAGAACGAAGATCCGGCGACTTTCCCGAGGAATCTCGTCCAGGAGGTTCCAGAGTTTCGCCGGCACCTCCGGCCTTTTGCCGAAATCCAGATCCTCCGGAGGGCGCGGCGATCCTTTCATGCAGGCGTGGACGCGCCCATCCGGCTCTTTTTCGTCACTGCGGATTTCCAAGTCTCGCATTCTCGACATGTTGTTTTTGTCCCCCCGGTGGGCTGTTCTCAAAAGCCTTTTCATATATAAGACGGAAATGGACAGCGAAGGTACTATGTGGCAGAATGGGTTGTCCTCGACAATGGACAACTGTCAGGTGAATACCATCACAGAGAAGGAAAGGCACCCCTTTCTCGAGGCCCTCTAGCCGAGGACACGGTGACCGCGCGGCTGCCGGAGGCTTACCGGGGCGATAGTTGCTTTCATGGATGTCCCTCTCTTTTAGGTTTACCGCAGTAGGTTAAGTACAATCGGGTTTCAGTTTCGGTCTCTGAACAAGGTTTTTACGCGGCCCCATGAGGCTGGCTTCACGGCAGTAGAAGTGCCGCCGATGGACCGGTCGAACCGGTACGCCTGAATGCCAACCGTGCTGTCGGCGACGTAGAGTAGGCCGTCGTCGTGCGGCTGCACGCTCCATGCGGAACCGGGGTAGGTATGGTAGCCGACTTCTTCCGGCTGCGCCGGGTTACTGAGATCGAAGACGCGCAGGCCGGCGTCGTAGTAGGCCCAGTACAACAGCCCGTCCCGGGCCCAAGGGTTGTGAGAGCCGAGAATATCTTCATTCGGTGGCGGGTAGTCCGGGGCGAACTCATGGACCTTCTGCGGAGAACGAGGGTCCGTAATATCGACCACCTTGAGCCCCTTGTGCCAGCCGCCGAACTCTTGGTTACAGTAGACGTAGTTGCCTTCCGCCCAGGCACTGTGCATGCCGTCGATGAAGGACACAGACGCCAACAGTTCGGGGTTGTCCGGGTCCTTGACGTCCAGAAGAACCAGCCCGGAATCGTAGTCACTGACGACGGCTAGATGATCCCGGACGAATACATCGTGAATCACGTTGCTGAAGGTATCGTGCTTCCAGAAACCCGAGATTACCGGATTGGCCGGATCGGAAATGTCCACGATGGTCATGCCCAAGCTTTCGGCGTGGGCCAGGTAAATGCGGTCTCCGTGAACGAACAGATTGTGAATCCCGCCCCATCCTTCCTTGTGCAGCCGGGATAATTCAACGGGATTGGCCGGGTCGGACAGGTCAAGGATGAGCAGACCGAAGTCATCGGTTTCCTGCACTCCAACCGCCGCCAGGTTGCCGGAAATCTTGATGTCCAGAGGCGCTCCCGGAGTCTGGACCTCGGCCACTTTGCGCATATTGGCCGGGTCGGAAATGTCGACGACATGGACAAAACGGCGCACGTCGCACATTAGGGCATGGTTTCCGGAGACATAGAAATCGGCTCCATACCCTACGTCGCCGGCTTCCGGAGTAGGGAGAAGCACGATCTCGCCGACCCGTTCCACGTTGAGACTGTCGGGGTTGGAATCGGGAGCGAAGACCGGCCATCCCGGGTCGGGTTCATGAACTTGCCCGGAGACAGCAACGACCGGGATAATGAGCAGTAGCAGGATTGGATTCATAGGTGTTTTTCCTCCAGTCAGAGTAGGGGTTTTGAAAAATAGACCGAATCGAGGGGGCTATCCCCGCGCGTGCGGGGGAACCTTGATGAGGTCGAGCTGTATCGAGAGGAGGGCGGGGCTATCCCCGCGCGTGCGGGGGAACCCCCTCCTGAGAGGCCGCGTCCATCTGCGGATAAGGGCTATCCCCGCGCGTGCGGGGGAACCGCGACTTCCACAAAGCGCCCGTCGATCGTCTCGGGGCTATCCCCGCGTAGGAGGGCTTATGCCGGGAATTATATAGAAAGGTAAACAAGAACAGGGTGATATTTGGTAGTGGGTAGGGGGTGCATGAATCGAGGCCATGCCGCGCCATGCCTCGAACTTCCGGGGCAGCGGTTTGATCCGCAGCGCTCCACCACCTCGAAACAGCGGCACCCCCTACCCTTCCCTCCTATTCTCCTGAATTTCTCGCTCCCGGGGAAACAGGAATCCGAACTGGTTGTTCCTCCCGCGCTTGAGAGATCGCACCAGTTTCAGGTCGGATCTCCGGAAAGCGAGCCGCGTTTTCAGGCCCGGTTTCAGGTCGAGTTCCAGCGTTTTGACTTCCTGCTCAAGGATCGATTCGATCTCGCACAGGAGGGAGAAAATGTGCTCCCGGTCGGGCTTGTTCATAGCTGTTCCGCTCCTATTTGAATGGCCCTGCACCGTAGCCCGACAGAGGCTACGGGCTTGCTGGCCGCCGTAGGGAGGGTGTAGGGCTCTGCTTGCCCGGCGTCTACCTCGTAGCCCAAGTCGGCCAGAGACTGCACTGTAACGAGGCTTAGCGGCTCTTGGTCGCTGGTTATGACGAAATGGGTCATAAGCTCATCGCCGAATACAGATTCCCGCCAATGGCCTTCATGCGGCGGGACTTCCGCTGGCACCTTGCTTCCGGTAAACCTGTCCCCTCCCACTGAGTTGAAGGCCGCCCGGGCATTCTCTCCCCGGAAATACGGACTCTGGTAGCCGCCTATTTGACCATGATCTTTCCAGATGGTGCCGAATCTCAAGGCGTGACCGATCTCGTGTAACGCGGTGGTGTAGAATAGCTCGTGGCCCAAGTGTTTCTGGCTGAACAGGACCGCACCCACAATCGGCAAACCGCGCCAATACTGGACGCAAGAGAGAAGCCCCTCCCCATCCATAATGTGTGTCTTCGTCGGCTGCTTCTACTTGGCCGATGTAAATCACGATGTCGTCAATGGGCTCGGTAATTCTGTACCTTCTCTGGCCGGAATGCTCGTTGATCCACCAATGTCGATAGTCGGGGAGGACCAAGGGATCGTTCACGGAGTAGGGCTGGTCGGGCAGGTCGCCGACGATAACGCTCTCCCAACGGTCTGCCGCTTCCCGGATGAGATCCTTGTGCCGCTGTTGGAAGATGTCCACCGTGTAGACCAGCTTGATGTTGAACTTGCCGGCTGGAGCGGGATTGCCTGAGGGGTTGGTAGCGGTTTCGTTGGCCGCTTCCAAGTCGTCTAGAAACTGCCGTGCCAGCTCGATTTGCTCAGGGCTGAGCGGAGATAAGGATTGGCAGGCGGACAGCAAACCGCCAATAAGAGCGATGCCGGGGGTTAGTTTCACTACGCCTTCTTCTTGGCTGAAGGCGTCGCGGTCCCTTGCCTCCGAGAAAGAACGGCCCCGGCTGTCCTCGGGTTCTTCCCCGAGGACGTGGCGAAGCTGACCATCCAGACTGTCAGAACTAGCAGAAGCGGCCAGCAGCGTTCGTGTCTACTCACGTATATAATTCCCTTGGGGGTTGGGGGTTTGGGGGTATCCATTTAACTGGACCTACTCTTGATAGCCCGCTACGGTCGGTTCGCCGCCGGACGTTCCGAGCTCCCCGGGCGTCCACGTTGAGCCAGCGGCGCTGGTGGCACCTTTCTGGGGCGCCGGCCGGCGACGAGATCCAGATAGCGCACCGGGGCGTGGCCGACAGCCAGCTCGAGCACGCGATAGAACATCATACCACGGCTGCAAGAGCGGGGGGGTTAAAGGAGTCCGCTTAAATGGAATACTCCAGAATTCCCTTTTTATTTCGTTGAACCAAATGGCATACATCCCCCGCTTTCTCTACTGGATGCTGCGAAATCAAAATCTTTCCTCCCTTGGGCGGGGCGACATTCCCGGCTTAGCCCGGAAGGATGTGTATTCTCTGTCGTCCCCCCCTTCCCACAAAGGAAAAGCCAGATTGAAATTGCCTTTTTTTGGACAGAACTGACTCAGTCATCCAGCATCGCCTCAAAGGAGATTCAACTGGTCACCGAGTATTGTGACGCAATGACCGCTGAAGTCATCTCGGGAAGACTTGAAATTTCCGAAGCACCCCGAGAGTTTGGCTTGGTGTTTCAGCAGTCCGGTTAAGAGGTAGACGGAGCCCTGCTTCCAATCCCCGCCGGCCCTGAAGCTCTCCAAGGCGTCCCGGTACCCGGAAAGGGTCTCGAAGCTATCCAGGTACTCCCTCGCCTCCAGCACGAAGGCTTTCAAGGATTCCCGGTCTACCACGTCACTGGCCGTTACCCTCGCGTCGTCCTGGGCAACGGCGGGGTTCACTGCCAAGAAGAGGCTGGCCAGCCCCAGAATGATGGCTGCTGTCAGGCGCTTCATGATGGTCTCCTCGGCCGCAATGCCCCGGCCTTGCCTGGAATTCCTCGATGGCGGCACTCCTTTTCCGGCCCTCAAGGTACTTACGGCCCCGGACGAGCACGTCTATACTGAACAAAGAGTAAGGCTGCCCCCATGTTCAGGAGTTCCGGTTAAATGGATACCCCCAATGGTGCCTTATGTCCCGGCTTGGCGCTTGGGGAAATGTGGTAACTTAGTCTTAGGGAGAAAGTGAGTAACTGGATAAATACACAATATACTCAAGTATGAATGATTTCAGGGTGATATTTCCCCCATATCAGATGACAAACAAATGACTTCCAGGGGGGCGGCCCTATCTTCAAATCAGCACCGGCTTTGGGCCTGCTGCCGCCCGACCGGTGCAGCCTCATTTGGGAAGAGGATGGAAACGCGGTCGAAAGAGATGGAGGGTTGAATTGACGACCCCCCCCACCTCCCGCGGTCACTCCGTCCCCGGATCCGGTTCTTGTCCCTTGGGCATGCGGTAGCCGACGCGCGGCTCGGAAAAGAGGTAGGTGGGGTTGTTCCCGTCGTCCTTCAGCTTGCGGCGGAGTCTCCTGAGGAGGGTGCGGACCACCCGAAAATCCCTGGAGTGGGTCGGTCCCCATACCCTTCGCAGCAGCTGGTCGTGGGTGACCACCTGTCCGGCGTTGACGGAAAGCTCGAAGAGCAGGTCGTATTCGGGGGCGGTCAGCTTCAAGGTTATCGTATGCGTTGTTGAGCGCCTTCCCACAGTGCCGTCAGGCGCTGCAGCCCAGTGCGGCGACGCCGTTGTCCGCAGCCGCCCCCGTTTTATTGGTGCTGGTTTTTGATTTGGCCCCAGCTGAGCGCCCTGACTCCGGTAGGCTGATCTGGCTGCACGAACTTCAAAGACCCTTTGCTGAAGTAGGCGATCTGATCGCCGGCCGGGCTCCAGTGGGGACAGCACCCTTTCTCGAAGGTGAGGCGCCGGATCCGGTCCAGCCTCTCGCCCTCGGCGACGAAGATGTCCCGGGTGTCCTCCTCTTCAAGCCAGAGGTCAAACGCCAGCCGTTGGCCGTCGGGAGACCACGAGAGCTGGTAGCCTCTGAGGTTTTCCCCGATTTCCCAAAAGTCGCCACCTATCTCCCGCACGTTGAGTCTGCGCTCGGGAACCCAACCCTCCGGCGGTGATGTGTCCGTGCCTTCGGGTTGCACGTAGAAACACGCCAGCCGGGAAGCAGCCGCAGACCAAGCCAGGGTCCCGGGTTGACAACCCGAGCCCCGGTGTCGGCGTTCCTCCAGGGCCCATTTGGATGGATCCCACATGTCTGGATTCACAATAGACGCGTACCGGTATTGTGACGATCGTATGGCCCACCCACTTACGGAGTAGTAGACAATTCCGATCGACCACCAGTCGGCCACCTGGAAGTCGAGGTAGCCGAGAGGAATCAGGCCGCGGGAATATCCGTCCCGGGCATCTTCGATGAAAATCACCGGCACCTGCTCAACCTGATTCTTCCCTGTTTTCCATTCATCAAAGTACACGCGCCTCCAATAGGCATAACGGTCTCCGGACGGCGACCAGCCCACCGCGCATCCATCCCCAACCCGTCGCCGGCCGGAGCCGTCCGCCTGCACGATAAACGTCTTGTAGGAAGACGCCTCGTCCAGGTGGGTGAACAGAATCCGGTCGCCGACCGGGGACCACGTCGGATCATACCCGGGCCCGAGGGGGGTGGCCTGTCGGCTGTACGCGTCCACCACCACCAGCTCCCCCTCGGCAACATACACCAGGCGGTCTCCCTGCGGAGACCACGACAGGCGCGTGTCCCCGCTCTCGAAGTACGGTGATTCGGCGGCCGCCAAGCCCGCCGCGGCAAAGATGAGCAAAGCCGTTATCATGCTTACCCCCCCCCTCTCCCGCGGTCACTCCGTCCCCGGATCCGGTTCTTGCCCCTTGGGCATTCGGTATCCGACGCGCGGCTCGGAAAAGAGGTAGGTGGGGTTGTTCCCGTCGTCCTTCAGCTTGCGGCGGAGTCTTCTGACGAGGGTGCGGACCACCCGCAAATCCCCGGAGTGGGTCGGTCCCCATACCCTTCTCAGCAGCTGGTCGTGGGTGACCACCTGTCCGGCGTTGACCGACAGCTCGAAGAGCAGGTCGTATTCGCCAGCGGTCAGCTTCAGGGTACGGCCGGCCAGGGTGACGCGGCGTTTGGGGTAGTCGATGGTCAGATCCCCCAGCACATAGGGTTCGGTCGGCTCGGCCGCGGTCCCGGCTCCCTGCCGGCGCAGGGCCGCCCGGACCCGGGCCACCAGCTCGGTGGGCGAGAAGGGCTTGACGATGTAATCGGTGGCCCCCGACTCGAAGGCCCGTGAAATGGTCTGGTCGCTGCCGTAGCCGGACAGGAAGATGATGGGCAGGTCGGCGATGCCGAAAAGGTCCTTCATCAGCTCGATGCCGTCGGAGCCGGGCAGCACCAAGTCGAGCAGGACCAGGTGGGGCCGGTTCTTCTGCATGAGGGGAAGCGCCTGGTCCGGGTCGGCGGTCACGATCGGCTCGAAGCCCGCCTCCGTAAGCGCGTGGCGCACGAACGCGAGCGTCTGCGGGTCGTCGTCGACCACGAGGATGCGGGCCGCCTTTCTCGCCGCCTTCCTCGAGCGCGCGGGAGGCGGCGAGGCCCCGTCGGCGGCCTCTTCGACGACCGGCAGGGTGAAGGTGAAGCGCGCGCCCAGGCCGGGACCGTCGCTCTCGGCCCAGATGCGGCCCCCGTGGGCTTCCACGATCCCCTTGCAGATGCCCAGGCCCAGGCCCGACCCGTCGATCTCCCGCGCCCCGTCCCGGCCGTCGATCCGGGCGAACTTGCGGAACAGGTGGGGCAGGCGCTCGGCGGCAATCCCCCGGCCCTGGTCGGCGACGGCGACGGCGACATGGACGTCCCGGCGCCCCGCGGTCACCCGGATGGCGGACGACTCCGGGGCGTGCCCGGCCGCGTTGGACAGCAGGTTGCCGATGACCTGGGCGATGCGCCGCCGGTCCGCCATCACCAGGGGGAGATCCGCGTCCAGGTCGATTTCGAGGGGGTTCCTGCCCCCTCCGCTCAGATAGGTGTTCCGGGCCCGGTCCACCAGATCGGCGACCGCGGCGGGTTCGGGTGCGACCGGCAGCGTGCCCGTCTCGATGCGCGCCACGTCGAGCAGTTCGCCGATCAATTCGCGCAGGGTGTCGGACTCCTCGAGGATGATGCGGTGGAACTGGCGCAGCTCGGCCGGGTCGAGGTCGGCCGAGGCGTCCAGCAGGGCGCTCGCCGAGCCCCGGATCGAGGTCAGCGGCCGGCGCAACTCGTGGCTGACCATGCTCAGGAACTCGGCCTGCAGCCGCTCCAGCTCCTGAAGCTGGGTCAGGTCCTGCAGGGTCACGACGAAGGACTCGACCCGGCCCTCCTCCGAGGGGATCGGCGTGGCGTTGACCAGCGCGGTGACCGACCGTCCGTCGGGCACCTGGAAGACGATCTGCTCGGCGCGCACCGTCTCCCCGACGCTCAGCGCCTGGACCAGGGAGACCTCTTCCAGGGAGATCTCCCGCCCGTCGGCGCGGCGAACGGTCACGACGTCGAGGAGCTGCGGCGTCGATTGGTCCGGCTTCCGCAGGCGGTCGACGATGCGTCTCGCCTCCCGGTTGAAGGACACCGGCGCTCCCGTCCTCGCGTCGAACACCACCACGCCCACCGGAGAGGTGTCGATCAGGGTCTCCAGGTCGGCCCGGGCCCGCTGCTCGTCCCGGTAGCGGCGGGCGTTGGCCACGACCAGCGCCGCCTGGGAGGCGAACAGGACCAGAATCTCCTCGTCTGCGGGCGTGAACTGCCGGCCCCCCTCCTTCTCGGCCAGGTAGAGATTGCCTACGTGTTCGCCCCGGTGGCGCATCGGCGCCCCCAGCAGGGTCTTGACCGGTGGGTGGTCCTCGGGAAACCCCAGCGACCGCATGTGGCCGGCCACGTCCCCTAATCTCAGGGAGCCTCGAATCGAGCGGAGGTAGTCCAACAGCCGCTCGCCCTGGGTCAGGCTCAATGTCCGCTGGTACTCTTCGGGAGGTACCCCGGAGGTGATGAAGTCCAGCAGTCCGCCCGAGTCGTCGAAGGTGGTAATCCCGCCGTAGCGGGCCTCCGTCAGGGACCGGGCGCTGTCCATCACCTCCTGCAGCACCGTGTCCGGGTCCAGGCTCTCGTTGATGCGCAGGCTGGCCTCGCTCAGCCGGGACAGGCGCTCCCGCAACGCCTCCATCTCCTCCTGGTCGCGCGAGTCGGCTCTCTTCAATTCACCCTCCATAGCCCGTAGGAACGGGCGGTCAACCTCTTCCGGGGTCTCCGGCTCCGGCTCGAGGCGGGTACCGGCCTGCGGGCCGCAAAATAAGCCCAGCCGGGACGGATTTGAGGACGGGACCGCCACAGGTCCCGGATAATCACCAATATATCATCTGAAACGCCAAAGTATCATCAAAAAATCATACATGCACGCGTAAATTTCGCGTACATTTCGCGTACATTTAGTCTAACGCAATAGCTGCCTGCCCGAAAATTATCGTGCTTGATGATACGGTCAATTCGGAACTGGGGTAAACAGAAAACCGAAAACGGGTTGCGAGGGCGTCTCCCTTGGGAGCCAGCGCACGGCTGGACGCGGCCAAGGCGGTTTCCCTGCAGGGGGAGCCGGCCGCCATCGGCCTGGAGCTACCCCAACCCCTTCAACAGCAGCACCCGGATCGTCTACCGGCTCGCAAGCCCGGGTCCGGTGCGGCTGGAGATCTTCAACCGCTGGCCGGGCCGTGGGTACGGGGGCCTCCCAATTATCACCAAAATATAATCTGCATTGCCCAGGAAATCACTTAAAGGTCACGAAGAGTTCCTTATAATAAACTGGTTGATTCTAAAACAACATCAGGCGTCAGGAAGCGTCCGGCGCGACTCGAACAGCGCCAAGCTCATCGTCGACTCCGCCATCGGCGCCGTGGAGGACGGAAGCGCCCCGCGGCAAGGGCCGCCCGTGTCGCCAAGGTGAGCCCTCACCGGCGCTCCGAAATCGCCCGCAAGGCCGCCCAGGCCCATCCCACGAAGGAGAAGATCATGAAGTTCACGCTGTGCCTCTTCGCTGCTCTGCTCTGGACGTCCTGCTCGGAGAAGGGCAACACCGTCAAGAGCGAACCCGCCGGAAAGCGCATCAGCAGCAGCATAACCTTCTCGGAGCCGGTGGCCGGAACCAGTGAAGGCCGCAAGCGCATGATGGAGGAGAAGGAATCCATGCCAGATTCCGGCAACGCAATGCCGGATACCGCGATGATCGACACGACTATGCTTGATTCGACCGTGATGGACACCACCATGGTCTCCATGCCGGACACGGCGATGGGGGACACCACCATAAGATCCGAAATAACCTGGGCCGGATTCACCGTGTCAGGAACCATCACCAACGAAACCGAGGAAGACCTTCCCGACAGCGCTCGGGTCGTTGTGTTCTGGACTTCAGACACGGGAGAAGGGGACTACACCTACGTGTACGGCTCAGGGGGAATCGACCTGGAGACGGGAACCTTCACGCTGGAATTCGAAAAAGCGCCCCCGATGGAAGCACTGCTGGCTGATGTGTTTGGGGTGGGTGCTCTCGTAGTAGTCGCCGACAATTCCCTGGAGGAGGGGATTCTGGACGATGACTATTCGGGAACCATCCTGGGGGCATCGCCCCGGCACCACGTGGTGTTCAGTCGGCGAGATGAGGAGGCCCTGGAGAAAGTTCCTTGGCTTCAGCCATTCAAAGTTGGATACACGGTAGGGAGGGGAATCCAGGTACCGGATTATTCATTCGATGGCTTCGAGCCAGTGGATGCCAGTGCGGTGGAGATCATCATAGACGACCTGGCAAACCAGGATTTTGTCAACTGGTCTTGACGTATCCGGGGGGGAGAGCCATGCCTCGATCACGGCGCCGGGCAAAAGAGGAGGCTGGACAAATCCAGCCTGTTGAAGGCCAGTTCAAAATTACAGTGGGTGTGATGGGGGCTTGCCCCTTCCCTCCCCGAGACGGCATCCCCCGGCCCGTTGCATCCCTGCGGCCTGCGCTCAGGGCCGTGGGTGGATGGTATACAATTCCCCATCAAAACAGCGAAAACCCCAACCGCCATGACAGGTATTCAATTGCTATCGGCCGGTGTCTTGCTGACAGGCGCTACGTGCGCTCGGGACAGCGGTTTCTACATGGGGCTGGAATACGGGGAGGAGTCAGGACAGAAAGACCCCATCATAGTCTCCATCCGATGAAGCGCCACCGATTCGTGCTGGAGCCGTGGAGAACACCATTAGGCCCTGGAGAACAAGGAGAACACACATGACGATTCGATTGGCCCTGCTCGCGCTCGGGATTTGCCTCTGGTCCTGTGGAGACGACGACGCTCCACCGGCGGCTCCGGAAAGAAAGGTTTTGCGCCCCAGCGGGGAACTGATGCCCTGGGATCTTTCCGCCGTCGTGCCGATCGACTCGGTCCGCGCCCTTCCCCCGGGCACCCTCCTGTTCCTGCCCACGGAGTTTGCCAACGGCGAGCTCGCCGACCTCGAGATGACCTTCGTCCAGGTGGTCGACGATTTTCTCGCGCCCATGCCCGTCATCATGGTGGAATCTTCCGATCCGGTGCTGATCCAGCTGGGGGGCATCGCCCAGGGCATGAGCGGCTCCCCCGTCTTTTCCGAACAGGGCACCCTGGGCGCCATCGCCTACGGTTTCGCTTACCAGGACAGCCCGCCGTACTACTTCTTCGCCACCCCCATAGAATGGGTGATCGGCTCGCAGGGAACCCTGCCCGCGGCCAAACCGGCGGCCACGTGGGACGGAAGCCCGTATCACCCCCCTGGAGATCCCCCTGGTGAGCACGGGGCTCAACGGTCTGCAGCCGCCGCCCGGAGGGGGTTCCTTTCCCCTGGGTGAGGCGGTTTCGGCGGGTCTGACCCAGGAGCGCTAGGAGAGCTTCGAGGCCGGCAGGCCGCTGGCCGTCGGTCTGCTGCTCGGTGAAATCACCGGAGGGGCGATTGGAACCATATCCTACGTCGACGAAAACCGGATATACGGATTCGGGCATCCCTTCTACAGCCTCGGTCCGGTCGAGCTTCCCATTATCGAAGCCAAGGTGCTCGGTGAAATTTCCAATCTCACCGCTCCCTTCAAGTTCGCGACCTTGAACCCGACGGTGCGCGGAACCATAACCGAAGACCGGTTGCCCGCGGTCCGCGGCCTCCTCGACGAGGAGCCGGAGCTGGTACCGATCCGGACCCAGTACACCCTTTCCTTCCGGGAGCGAGCTCGAACTCACGCACCGGATGCCCACGGTCGGCCTCGACTCGTACACCACGCTCAGTCTCGCCACCGATGCTTCTTTCAGACCCCTGTACACCCGGGTCGACGACGAGCCGGACCACAGTCTCCGCGTCGCGACGAATATCTCGTTCGCCGGCACGGGATTCGGTGCTTTCCCGCACCCGCCTCTACGCGGGGCCGGATGGAAGGCTTTTCTCCCTGATCGGGGCTGCCTCGGGCGACCTGTCGTTGGTACTTTCCGAGCTGATGATGAGGAACGACTACGCCTTGCGGGTCCGCGACGCCGAGGTCCGCATCGAAATGATCCCGGAGCCTGGCTTCGCCCAGGTGGTGGAGGTCACCGCCGACCCCGTGGCCGGTCTGGGAAGTACGCTGGCCATTTCCGCGTCGCTGCGCGTGGGCCGGCGCGACGACCGGAAAATCGAGCTGGAGCTCGCCCTGCCGGATACGATTCCTCCGGGTAGGTACCGGCTCGAGGTGGCTTCCGCCGCCAGCCTGGCGGACGACACCGAAGGGGATTTCGGGGTGTGGGGGATTCGGGGGGTTCGAGGACGAAGAGACCCTGGAGGAGGTCTTCGCCCGGCTGAACAAACCCGACGAGAACCTCGTCCTGAAGGCGCGCCTGACGTTTTCCGAGCCCTCCCCTCTCCCTGAGGGGGAGGAAGTTTCTCCACTCGGTAGTGGACTTTTTTCCCCCGATGGCTCGCCGCCCACTGTTTCGGCGGCGGCGGCGGTCGGTCTGTATATCGAAGGGACCCGGAGCCTCCAGATCGAACTGACGGTGGAGGAGTAAAACGGCACCGTTGATTCGGTGGGAAGGGAAAGAAGGCTCCGTGTGGGTGGGTGGGGCGTCAACAACCTGTTCGATCAGCCGCCGGCGGTGATCTTCAACGGGTTCCTCGGCACCTCCGGCACCTACGACTTCCTGGGTCGGTACCCTGTACGTGGCCTGACCCAGTTCCGGTAGGGTACGCTCGTTTGCGGAAGTGGCCGCGGCCCTGGCGGGTCCGGTAGAGGAGGCGAGCGCTTCCTTCGCCGACAGGCAATGGTCAACGTCGAGGAGACCGGCTGGCGGCAGCCCCGCGCCGCGGCCTGGTTGTGGATTCGGGGTGACGGAGGGTCCCGGTGTTCGCCATTCGCCCAAGCCGGGGACGGGGTCGATGGGGATACCTAGCCCATAAGGAGTTGAGGGTATGAAAGCAGCCATCATCGGCATCCTCGGGCTGGTAAGATCATGGGGGCATGGCGGGGCCGAGCCCCTCGTCGAGGGCCGGGTGCGGCTGCCCTCAGGCGCACCGGTGCCCGGCGCGCAGGTGCTGCTGTTCGATTTGTCGGATCTGCGCGCCGCTCCGCTGGCGGCCGCCACGGACCGGTCGGGGCAGTTCACCCTTCCGTTGGCCATCCTTGCAGGGGTTCTGCAGGAGCAGATGGCCAGCGGCCACCGCTGCCACAATGGACCCGAATCGCCACCAGGATGAAATATCCTGCCGGGGTTCCGTTCACCTGCGGTAGCGGATGCGAGCTACGGCCCCACGAACAGCAAGCTGGCCCCGCGCATAGTGACCTGGCATCGCCGGTGACCGCCAGCGTCCGGCCGTCTGCATTTCGGCAATCGAAGCACCGCCGGCGGCGAGCGACTCAGCGCCGCCGACGCGGAGCGAGTGACCCGAAACCGACCCCCTTACGCCAGCGGCCGTGCATCGGCGTTTAATGATCTGTCGGACGCTTAGGGTGCTTAGTTCCTTCTCGCCGCCGACATTTCCGCCTCGATGGAGGCGGCGAAACAGAGGCCCACAGGTAATCTTGGCCGCTTCCAGCCACGCCTTGACCCTGGCCACGGTAGGGGGCCCCAGATAGAGCACGACTCCGATCCCTTCCTGGTCCGTCTTGGAGTGGCGGATGGTAACGCGGCCCCCATCCGGTTCGAAAGCGAGATCGTCGACCTGGAGGGCTACCAACTCGGAGACGCGCAGCAAGCCGTCCGACATGACCGAGATGATCGCCGCATCGCGCAGCCCTTGGAGGGACCCTTCGCCAGCGGCGATAGCCGCGGCGGCCTCGGCTTGCGTGAAGTTCACGCCGGTCGCCTGCCCTCGTCCTCTTCCTCGCCCCTGGCGGCGGATCCCGGCAAGAACCCGGTTGGTTCGGGGACCTACCGGCGGTGGAAGGTCCTGCAGCTTGGCCCGGAACTTGAGCGCAGCGACTACTTGGGAGCACGTCGCCGGCGACTTCTCGGCATCGTACAGGGCGGCGAGGTAGTTGGCAACGACGGTATCGGTGACGGGGTTGTCGCCGATCGCTTTGTCGAACCTCGCCAGCGCGGCCGTATAAGCCCGCTTGGTGTTGGCGGAAATGCTGGCCTGGACGAGCTCGAGGGCCTGACTTGAGACAGTGAGCGACGGCGCTTGTTTGACGGCGACTGGTGCGGCGTGGGTGCTCATTTAATGTGCCGATAAGCTGTCCTCTAGGAGGACCTGAGGTGTACTCCGTCAACTGACAGAAAAAATGGGGTGAAATAAGGTGCATTTCATGCTTCCTGGACCGGGGTTGTTTCCCGTACCGAGTACCGGTACGGGATGGTGGCATTCCCCAGCGCTTAGTGAAAGCGACCCAAGTTATTAACTCGAAAGGTAACCGTTCAGTTCCCTGGAAGATTGGGGCCGAAAAGGCATGGTCTCGAACCGCCGCCAGCGGTTTTCGCAGAGGTGCCAGTCAACCTTGCTGTCGACGGTATCCAGCGCCCCGAAATCCAACTTGTGGCGACAGTAGCGCCCCCCCGGGCGGGAGTGCGCGAGCGTATAGTTAAACGCGACCTGATGGTTTTAAAATGCTAAAAAATGGTTTTTATAAGATGCGATAAACAAACTATTTACCAATTCATTGTCAACATAGGGTCAAAAATATTGTCACCATAGGGTCAAAAATCCTGACGTATATGTCAAGTGCTTTTTTTCGCCCGACCGACAAGCCGACCCGACGGATAAGCAGTCTGAGCGACGCAAGTTGTTTCCAATTTTCGCCCTCACGATCTCGCTGACGAGAACGGCGCCTTAAACGACGGTTTCCTTCCCCCCGGCCATACGGTAAACGTCGGATCGGCCCTCGATTGATCCCGCCCCGGGGCGCCCGTGGAATCGCCCCCCACCGTCGCCGCCATCCACCCCCGGCGGTGCTCGCCCGCATCGGCCGCGACCTGGTGAGAAACGGAGAGTCCCTCCACGTCCTGGAGGTGGTCAACGGCCGCCTCGTGCTGCCGCCCGCCGAATGGGACGTGGTAGGCGCTTGGCCGATCCTGGCGTGCTACCAGGTCGACATGCCCCAACCCGGCCTCGACCGACAGGCGCCCCGGCCCACCGTGGCGGCCGGTTGGTATAGGTTCTCCTGACCTGGGAATCGGACTCGGGGCGATCCCCCTGAAGAGGGCGACCGCCGCCCGGGGGCAACCTTATCAGGCGAACTGGCCTCGCGCCCAGAGGCCCCCACCTCAGCAGCGAAGTCACTGGCCAGGGCGACGGTAAAGCGGCCAAAACTCGGTTCCTGCGTCAGCTCCGGAAGGTTCCCAGCCTGACCATTCTTGTGGTATCTCCGCGACCCTTCCGGGGTCCACGGCGTACCGCAACGCCTCTGCGCCCATCCGCCCGATCCCCTGGTTTCCCAGCGCACCGCCGCCTGGGCGACCCTGCTGGCCGTTTGCGGCGTTCCCGAGGCCGTCGACACCCGCGACGGCTGGCGCCCACTTCGTCCACGCCCCCCCCGGTTGCCTCGTCGCCTGGAGGTCGAACGGCAGGCCAAGGTCGGGCCCGAGATCCGGGTCGACCTCTCCGAACTGGCCCGCGCCGACCTGGCGACCCGGGCCCCGCGCCTTCGGCAGCTTCATCGACGCCAGGGTGCCCGAGGCCGACGCCCGCCAGTTATGGGACCTGCCCACCCCCGGAATTGACCCCCGGGAAATGGCCTATTTGGCCACATGCGGCCCGGTTCCTTCCAAGTCCCCCGGGTCGGAAATGGACGCCTCCAGGGGCCCGGATTACTAGCGCCTGAATCCGTGATCACTTCTATAGCAAATGGTCAAGTTTGATATTTAGCATGATCAGGCACTTCTCAACAGAGGATTTGGGTGTCAACGACTCGCCATTACGGCTGATGCCGCTGTCGGTGGCTCTCGACGTCGGCTGGAGTCGCAAGAACGGGCATACGGGTGCCTTGCGTACGGCGGAGAGTCGAGTGCGGGTGAGATCGTCGCCTTCAGGTGCACACACGCAGGTAGGTCCGTCTCCAGACATCGAACCAGGGATTGAAACACCCGAAGCTGAGGCCGAAACGGCGCGCATGCCGGACCCAGCGGGCCGCTTGGTACATGAGATCGAGAAGGACGCTGCGGAGACGACGACGGCCGGCCTTTTTACGAAAAGCCACGTGCTTTTCGGGGGGCAGATTGCCGGACTCGCGCAGACCGATTTGGCCGCACAGGCGCAGAGCGTTGTAGGCCATCATGGCCAGCAGCAGCAGGAGCGCGTTGGTGGCGAACTTGCCCGACGGCAGGCGTTCCAGATCCAGGTCCGTTTTCAACTCGGAGTGGAATTGCTCGCAGGTGCTGTGCTCGCGGTAGAGCCGGATCACGTGCGCCGGCGGCGCCATCAGGTTGGTCCACCAGGTCTGCACCTCGATTTCGGGGATCAGCAGCGCCTGACCGTCGACGCTGATCGTGCGCCGCACGACCTCGTAAACGACGCGTTCGAAGGTGTCCTTGCGCTCGCACACCAGCGAGCCGGTGAAGATCTCCTTGCCGGGCCGCGGACAGGTGCGCTCGCCCAGGGCTTCGGCGTCCTCCAGCCAGGTCTGTTTCGATTCGCTGCGCAGGTTGCGTTTGACGATGAAGTCGGTCTTGGGAGTGCGGCGCAACTGCTGTACGGTGGCGATGTCGTCATGGGCGCTGTCCATGCGCACCAGCAGCTTTTCCTTGGTGATGCGGCGCGCCAGCCGCAGCGTCTCTCGAATAAAGTCCGGGGCTCCTTCCTGGGAGTGCTGACTGCCTTCGCGCAGCTGGCAGTTGAGCAGATACCCTTCCTCGCCCAGGTAGGCGAAGATCGGGGCAAAGCCGTCGACCTTCTTGTAGGTCCACGACACCCCTTGTTTTTTGGTGTGGGAGTTGTCGAACACCGACACGTCGATATCCAGCGCGATCCAGGGACCGTAGCGCCCGTCGGCGACTTCGTAACAGGGGGTGAGCGGCGGCGCGTGACGGGCCACCATGTCGGCCGACTCCTCTCGAATGGCGGTCTCCCCCTGTGCGCCCAAGCCATCGAGCCGCTGCCGCAGCGTGGCCGCCGACGGCACCGCATCCAGGCCCAGGGCCTGGGCGAAGAAGGGATCGGTGCGAAACGCTTCCACCGCCTCGAAATCCGGCTTGCCCAGCGCCAGCAAGCCGATCATCGACGTCATCACGTCGCCGTGAGAAACCTCGGGGCAGGGTCGCTCCGGCAAGAGGATTTCATCCACCCGCGCGGCCAAGCGCGTGCGTCCCATCAAGGCCCCGATCAAGGCCAAGCCCGAATGCGAGGTCAGCGCTTCTTCGCCCTGCGTAACTTCATACGAAACCAGTCGCAATTCTTCACCTCCAAGGTGAGTGGATATCCTCCTCTAAGATAGCCCACATTCCCCTCGGAAAACCACCGAAAATCAAGCTCTGGACTTCACGGATTCAGGTAGCGATAACGCATCGTATCGCAAGTAAGCCTTAGCAACAAAAACCGGGAAAAACCGCGTGAAAACGCGAACAAAATCCATCAAGGGGGGGAAATCTCGATGAAATCCAGCTACCAAGCACCGTTCACATACAGATGGGCAGGAATGCTCGTTTTTCTGGCCATGTTCTTTGTCCCCGGGGGTGCCCAAGCACAGCCAGAGGCTCCTATGGTGACCGTGACTTCCGAGGTGGGGGCGCTCAAGGTATCGTGGGAAGCGGTTTCGACGGCCGTTAGATTCACGGTGCAGTGGAAGTCGGGGGATGAGCAGTACAGCGAGACCGAGCGCCAAGCCAGGGTGACCGGTACGAGTCATACGATTCCGGGTCTGAAGGCGGACCCCGATAACCCTGTTATGGTGCAGGTGACCGCTTGGGACGAAAACGGCGACTATCGCATGTCCTCGGAGGTCCCAGGCACCCCGGCGCCTGGAAAAGTGACGGGCGTGACGGTGACTCCCGGCGTGGGGGGGAACGCCATGAGCCTCATGGTATCGTGGGACGAGGTCCCGGGAGCCACTGCCTATAGGGTGCAGTGGAAGTCGGGGACGGAGAAGTACAGCGAAACCTCGGGTACCCGTAACACACTGGTGGATGATGATCCTCTTCCTACGAGTAATGACATTGCGAATCTGGTTGCGGGCACCGAGTACACGGTGCAGGTGACCGCCACGAACGATGGCGGCGATGTCGACGATGCCGGCGACGGCGGCGACGGCCCGGCCTCCGATGAGGCCATGGGCACGCCGAAGCCGGGCAAGGTGGGGGGCGAGGTGGGTACAGATGTGACGGTGACTTCCGAGGTGGGGGCGCTCAAGGTGGAGTGGACCGAGGTCTTGGGGGCCAGTAGCTACAAAGTGCAGTGGAAGTCCGGTGCGGAGCGGTACGACGTGAGCCGCCAAGCCACGGCGACCGGTGAGGAACATACGATAACCCTGAGGGCCGGCACCTTGTACACGGTGCGCGTGATCGCCACGAACCCGGGTGGCGACGGCGAGGCCTCAGACGAAGCCACAGGCACGCCGAAGCCGGGCCAGGTGATGGGCGTGAGGGTGAGGGCTGCCGCAACGCCGCAGCAGCTCACGGTATCGTGGAACCCGGTCACGGGGGCCACTGAGGGATACAAGGTGCAGTGGAAGTCCGGGCCGGAGGATTACAACACGGGCGACCGCCAAGTCACATCGACCGGTACGAGTCATACGATTACGGGTCTGCAGGGCATCCCGCACACGGTGCAGGTAACGGCCACGAACGCCGGCGGCGACGGCAAGGCCTCCGCTGAGGCCATGGGCACGCCCAAGCCGGCCCAGGTGGTCACCTTGACGCCGACAGTTGGCAGGGAGCAGCTCGGTTTGAATTGGGATGATGTCGATGGGGCTACGGGATACACGGTGCAGTGGAAGTCGGGGGATCAGCTGTACGGCGCCAGCGCCAAGCCACTACGGCCAATTCGGAAATGGTGATTTATGATCTGACGGGAGGCACCCAGTACTCAGTCCGGGTTTTCGCCTCCAACGCGAGCGGCGACGGCCTGCCCTCCAGCGAAGCCACAGGCACGCCGACTGCTGCTTCAGAGAACCAGGTGACGGGGGTGAAGGTGACCCCCGGCGTGGGGCAACTCACCGTGGAGTGGAACCCGGTACAGGGGGCCACAAAATACACAGTGAGCTTGAACCCCCAGCCGGATGATGGTCCATTCGAGAGGACCCGTACGCGTACCGTGATTCCGGGTTTGACGAGCGGAACCCCGTATACGGTGACGGTGACGGCTGACGTTCCCGAGGTCGATAATGAACCGGCCTCATCTGGAGTCACAGGCACGCCGCAGCCGGGCAAGGTGCAGAACGTGAAGGTGGTTCCTCAAGCCGATAATCCGCAGCAGCTCACGGTATCATGGGACCGGCTCGAGGGGGTCGTCTCTACTGGTGGATACAAGGTGCAGTGGCAGTCGGGGTCTCAGCAGTACGACGCCAGCCGCCAAGTCTTGGTGGACCAAGCGACGGATCCGATTACTACTACGCTTGGGGATGGGACGGCGGGGACAGACGCGGACACGCCTCTTGAGGGCATCCAGTACACGGTGCGGGTGATCGCCACGAACGCGGGCGGCGACGGCCCGGCCTCAAACGAAGCCACAGGCACGCCGAAGCCGGGCACGGTGGGGGCCGCAGATGGGGATGAGGATAATGTGGTGGTGACTTCCGAGGTCGGGGGGCTCATGGTGAAGTGGGGCGCGGTCACCGGGGCCAGTAGCTACAAGGTGCAGTGGACGGATGCACAAAGCCCATCCAATACCGATTACAACGAGACCAACCAAGCCACTCCAGCCGGTACGAACCATACGATTCCGAATCTGGAGGCGGGCACCCAGTACACGGTGCGGGTGATCGCCACGAACGCGAGCGGCGATGGCACGGCATCAGCCGAAGCCACAGGCACGCCGAAGCCGGCAAAAGTGCAGAACGTGCAGGTGGTGGTTCCCACCGCCCCGCAGCAGCTCACGGTATCGTGGAACGAGGTCTCGGGGGTCTCTGCCTCGGAAGGCTACATAGTGCAGTGGAAGTCGGGGTCCCAGGAGTGGGACGAAGACGGAATGGCGAACCGCCGAGTCCTGGTGACGGGGTTGAATACTACGATTGGGGATGCGACGCCAACAGAGGACACGCCTCTGGACGGTATCCCGCACACGGTGCGGGTGACCGCCACGAACGCCGGCGGACCCGGCCCGTCCTCAAACCAAGCCACAGGCACGCCGAAGCCGGGCACGGTGGGGGCGGCAGATGGGACAGAGGATGATGTGGTGGTGACTTCCGAGGTCGGTGCGCTCATGGTCAAGTGGGGCGCGGTCACGGGGGCCACGGGATACCTAGTGGAGTGGAAGTCGGGAAGTGAGGAGTACACCGCCAGCCGCCGAGCCACGGCGACCGGTGCGAGCCGTACGATTCCGAATCTGGATGCGGACACCGAGTACACGGTGCGGGTGACCGCCAGGAACGGGAGCGGCCAGGGCACGGCATCAGCCGAAGTCATGGGCACGCCGAAGCCGGGCCGGGTGACGGGCGTGACGGTGACTCCCGGCGCCGGGGAGCTCATGGTAATGTGGAACGCAGTCCCGGGGGTCGCCTCTGCTGATGGATACAAAGTGCAGTGGAAGTCGGCGACGGACGCGGATTACGATGCGACCGACCGCCAAGCCACGTCGACCACTACGAGCCATACGATTCCCAGTCTGGATGCGGGCACCCGGTACACGGTGCGGGTGATCGCCACGAACGATGGCGGCGACGACACCGACCCCGGCGACGGGGGCGACGGCCCGGCCTCCGCTGGGGTTATGGGTACGCCGAAGCCGGCCCAGGTGACGGGTGAGCGTGTGGTAGAGGGCCCGGAGCAGCTTACAGTATCGTGGTCCGCGGTTACGGGGGCCACCAGCTACAAGGTGCGGTGGAAGTCGGGGGACCAGAAATACGCGGCCAGCCGCCAGGCCATTACGACAGAGATCAGCCATGTGATTCGGGGCCTGACGGGAGCAACCGAATACATGGTGCAGGTGATCGCTACGGTGGCTTCGGTCGACGGCGAGCCCTCCGCCGACGCCACCGGCAGGCCGACGGCTGCCGAGGCGAACCAGGTGACGGGCGTGCGGGTGACTGAGGGCGACAAGCAGCTCACGGTGCAGTGGAACCGGGTCCGGGGGGCCTCTGACTACACGGTGCAGTGGAAGGAGTCAGTGGGCTCCTACGACGAAACGCCGTCATCGACCACCCAGGCCACGGGGATCCGCAGGCTGAGGCATGTGATCACGGGTCTGACGGGAGGCACCAAATACACGGTGCGGGTAAAGGCTACCGTGTCCGGGGAAACAGCCGACCCGACCGCATTTGTGGAGGCCATGGGCACGCCGACGGCGACTACACCCGCCCAGGTGACGGAGGTGAAGGTGGCTTCCGAGGTGACTCAGCTCGTGGTAACGTGGAAAGCAATCCCCGGGGCTGCCTACAAGATCCAGTGGAAAGCGGGCTTTCAGCAGTACGCCACAACTCGCGAAGGAACGGAGGAAGCCGGTACAACGACACATACAATTTCTGTCGCTGACGATGATCTGAAAGCGGGCACCCTGTACATGGTGCGGGTGCAGGCGACCGATTCTGCTGCCAAGCCTCCAGGGGGGCCGTGGTCGAGCGAAGCCACCGGAATGCTTAAGCCGGCCCAGGTGACGTTTGGAACGGGACAGGGCGTGATGTCCGGCTCGGAGGAGCTCACGGTATCCTGGACCGCGGTCCCGGGGGCGGCCAGCTACAAGGTGCAGTGGAAGACGGCGAGTCAGACGACGTACCCTACTGGTCAACAACGCACGACGACCGATACGGAGTATAAAATTGGGGATCTGGAGGCGGGCATCGAGTACACGGTGCAGGTGACCGCTACGAACGACGGCGGCGACGGAGCGCCTTCAGATGATACCGGAGCAAGTGCCATGGGTACCCCGCAACCGGGCAAGGTGACCGGGGTAACGGTGACCCCCGGGGTGGGGGGAAGCTCCACGAGCCTCACCGTGATGTGGGACGCGGTCACGGGGGTCGCTTCCACTGATGGCTACAAAGTGCAGTGGAAGTTCGGGTCCCAGGATTACGACACCACCGATCGCGAAACTGCGGTGAGTGGCACGAGTCATTCGATCCCGAGTCTGGAGGCGAACACCCAGTACACGGTGCGGGTGATCGCCGTGAACACGGGCGGCGACGGCCCGGCCTCCGATGAGGTCCCGGGCAGGCCGAAGCCGGGCGAGGTTACGGGCGTGACGGTGGCTCCCGGCGCGGGGCAGCTTTCGGTGAACTGGGAGGAGGTCACCGGGGCTACGGGATACACGGTGCAGTGGAGGACGGGGTCCCAGGATTACGCGTCTAGCCGCCGAGGCAGGACAGACGGTTTGAGGTATGGGATTCAGAATCTGACGAACGCGGAGTACGTGGTGCAGGTTTTCGCCTCGAACGCGAGCGGCGACGGATCGGTTTCCGCCGAAGTAAGAGGTACGCCGTTGTCGGTCCAGGAAGGCCAGGTAACCAACCTGCAGGTGATCCCCGGGGTGGGGCAGCTCACGGTATCGTGGAAAGCGGTTCTCCAGGCTACCGGATACACCGTGGAGTGGAGGGAGGAGCCGGGGACTTTCGCGACGGAGGACAAAGCTGAGGTGACCGGTACGAGGCATACGATTGAGGATCTGAAGGGAGGCACCGAGTATGCGGTTCAGGTGACCGCCATGCTGCCCGGCGTGCTGGCCCCCCCGGAGTCGGACGAGGCATTCGGAACACCGAGTTTGGACCAGGTGGCGAACGTGCGGGTGACCTCCGACGATGTGGAGCTTCTCACGGTATCGTGGGACGAGGTCCCGGGGGCCGACGGATACAAAGTGCAGTGGAAGTCGGGGGCGGAGCAGTACTCGGAAAGCCGCCAAGCCACGCCGACCGCCACGGGGCATACGATTACAAACCTGATGGGAGGCACCCAGTACACGGTGCGGGTGATCGCCACGAAGGGAGCTTTGGAAGGACCGCCCTCGGACGAACGCACCGCCACGGCGGGGGCCAATCCAGACCAGGTGGCGAACGTGCAGGTGACTCCCGGCCGGACGCAGCTTGCGGTGAGGTGGGACCCGGTCTCGGGAGCCACCGGATACAAAGTGCAGTGGAGGTCGGGATCGCAGCAGTACGCGGCCAACCGCCAAATGGACGTGGGAACCCGTACGAGTCATACGATCACGGATCTGGTGGCAGACACCGAGTACACGGTGCAGGTGATTGCTGTCGTGAACGGGATCGACGGACCGCCCTCATCGGAGGGAATGGGCACGCCGACGAGGACGACAACGACACCGCGGCCTGATCCGCAGCCGCCCAGGCGGCCCGATCCACAGCCGCCGACTCCACAGCCGCCGACTCCTCAGCCACCGACTCCTCAGCCACCGACCCCGAAACCGCCTGTGGCGGTTTCGGCGCCGCCCCAGGTGAAGCATGTCAGCCTGAAGGCGACCGATGGCGGGCTTCAGGTCCGCTGGCTGTCGCTGGCCAAAGCCGGCTTCCGGGGCTCGTTGAGCGGCTACAAGGTGCAGTGGAAATCCGGGTCGGAGTCGTATGCCGCGGCCCGCGAAGACACCGCTACCGGCCCGCTCACGTGGGTGATCCATACCATAGGGGACCTGAGTCACGAGACCGAATACACGGTGCGGGTGGTCGCCTACAACGAGCACGGCGACGGTCCGGCTTCACAGGAGTTGACCGGTACGCCCCGGAAGGCCCAGCCGTCCAACCGGATCGCGGGGGGGTTGAAAGGGGACGTGCGCGGCCCCAGTGCGCAGCAGCCGCGCGGGGACCGCTCCCAGCGGTCGAGTCTGGGTCTGGACCCGGCCGGGCATCTGGACGCGGGCCAGGAAGTGACCCTGACCGTGTCGGTGGCCACCGTCGCCTCCTATGTATTGGAAGTGACCGGAGGCCGGGGGGTGACCCTGAGCGGGACCGGCGTCACCGACGAGGGTTCAGGCCGGGCCCGGCTGGATGCCGAGTCCTGGTCGAACAATCAGCAGCGCACCGTGGTTTTGAAGGACACGGTAGCGGTGGACACCTTGTCGGTGGTGCTTCAGGATGCGGACGGAGAGCAGGTGGCCGCGCTGGAGCCGAAGATCGTCTACAACCCGGAGGTGCCTCACGGCCTTCGGGTGGACGGCCTGCCGGACACCCTGACCGTGAACCGCCAGTATTGGGGTGAAGTGACGCTTCTTGACCGCTACGGCAACGTCCGCGTCGCCGACGACGACCGCGAGGTGGTGCTTTCGGCCAACCAGGCCGGCGTCCGTTCGGGCCCGGTGAACCTGGAAGCAGGCACCGGGCGGTTCTGGGTAGAAAGCGATTCGCTGTTGACCGAGGAGCTGGTTCTGACCTTCCGTGATTCGGAGGATGGCGCGGTGAGCCAGTCGGAGACGGTCATCGTGCGGCCTCTGGATGCGCCGGATCAGCTGGTTTCCGCCGATTTTCCCGGCGACGAGGGTGGATTCATCGAGCTGACGTGGGATCTGTCCTTGGATCATTCGATCCTGGACGGCTACCGCATTTTCCGTACGCCGATCAACGGCGAGCCAATGGAGTGGGGCCGGGTGGCGGCCGATCTGGAAGCTGAGGAGGGCCGCGCCGTGGTGGCGACGCTGGACACGGTCACCACCGCCTGGGGGATTGCCGCCGAGCTCGAGCTCGAAATGGAGCCGACTTCGGGAGGAGGGGATACCCCGGTGACGCCCCCGCCGCCCAACGATCCCGAAGAGCCCCTGACCGTTGGGCGATCGTCGAGTATTACCCTGTCGTCGGGTATCGTTCTCGCCACGCCGGAGCCGCCCATGATGGAGGAGGAAGATCCCGACATGGAGGAGGATCCCGAAATGGACCCGAAGAAGGTTCGGCGCTCCTCGGTTACGAGGTCGGGTTCGGTGCGCGCCGTCGACAACGTCGCGCCGTCGGCGGTTCGTCGGTTCCGTGCGGTCGACGCGCCCGACGACGACGGGGGCCGCATTCTCCTGACCTGGGAAGGCTCGTTGTCGGACAGCCTGGTGAACCGCCGGGTCGAAGGAGCGATTGGTCCGACGGTCTCCGACATGAGCCGTGGGGTTGCGGGCTATCGCATCTACCGCCAGCCAGCCGACGGGGCGTTTGCGCTTCTGGACACGGTCGGACGGAGCGCAACCTCCTATGTCGATACGACGGCCCTCAACGGGGAGCGCTTCACCTACACGGTGGCCGCCTTCGACGAGGACAACGAAACCACCTCCGAAGAACAATCGGCTATGGCCATCCGTAACCGGGAGGTGGATGTCACCGGCAAGTACGTCTTCGGTCTGTTCGGAGCCGACCGGACAGTCGGGTTCGACGACTTCTTCCACTTCGCCGATAACTACGGGTTCACGGCGACGGATGCCGAGTGGGACCCGGCCTTCGATCTGGCCTCGAACCAGTCGATCGGTTGGGAATCACTGGCGGTGTTTGCCCAGAACTTCGGTCGTCAGACGGCCTCGACCGGGAAGGTGATCCCGCTGCGAGCCGGCCGCAACGAGCAGACGCGGCTGGATTTCTACGGGGGTGTCCCGATGCCTAAGGTCGGGGAGGAGTTCGTCCTGACCCTGCACCTGAGCGACTTCGGTCTGCTCAAGGGCTACGGTTTCCAGCTCGAGTTCAACGGCGAGGAGCTGGAGGTCGTCCGCGCCGTGGCAGCCGACAACGGCCTCGGCGAGGGCCCCTTGGCCTTACCGCAGGTCCTGGGCGCAGCCGACGGGAAACGGGCCATTGTCGCCTACGGGGATGCCGTCTCGGAAGGCACGGTGGCCGTGGATGTGGTTTTCCGCGCTCTCAGGGAGTTCGAAACCGGCTTCATCAGGGTCACCGAAGGCCAGGTCCGCGACGGTACCTTTGCCGTCAACGCCTTGGCCTTGCCGGCCCCGGTGGAGATGGAGACGCTGCCGGAGGTGTACGCTCTGGGGTTCAACTACCCGAACCCCTTCAACCCGGAGACCACGATCAAATACGCGCTTCCTCAGGCGTCGGACGTGGAGTTGGTGGTTTACAATTCGCTCGGCCAGAAGGTGCGAACCCTGGTGGCCGAGCATCAGGGCGTAGGTCGCTACGCCTTCACGTGGGACGCGACCAACGACCGTGGCCACGCGGTGTCTTCAGGGATCTACCTGTATCGCCTGCGGGCGGGAGAGTTCGCGCAGGTCAGAAAGATGCTGTTGCTGAAGTAAAGTAGAAATGTGGGTACGGATACAGAGGGGGGTTGGGAAGGGAGACCATTCGTCGTCTCCCTCCCACCCCTTCTTTCTTTCCAGAAAAATCCGGGAGATGGGATGTGATTGGGGATGATCCGCAAACCCTTTCAAACCTGGCTTTTTGGGGTGGCCTCCATCGCCAGGCCAAGGGGGAGAAAGAGCATCGGCATCCCATCTCCTAAATGAATATGTAAAACCAATGAACAATGGCTGAGAACAGAAGATACCGACGCAGGTCCCACTATCCCGGGCAGTTGAGTGCCGCCGTGACCGAAGCCACGAAAGAAGCCGTCGAGGAGGTCGCCGACCGGGCGGGTTGGTCGCTGGCCGAGACGGTCCGGGAGTGTATCGACGTGGGCCTTCCCGTGGTTCAGAAGCGGTTGACCACCCCAGATGACAGCGAGGTTCCTTCCGGTTCCTGAGATCACGGGGTAGGTCGGTCTTTTTTTGGGAACTGCCTGAAGTGGGCAGTTCCCCTTTTTAATTTCCTGATGTCATCGTCTCCCTTTCGCTCGTCGCGCTGCTTTTTTGGCCTGCGCTGAGGATCAGAACCCAGGGCACGAATCGTCGCCAATATTTGAAAACGAGTCTCCCTCGAAATCGATCTTGGGCCGCCGCGAAACGTCGGTTGAGGGCCCAAAACCCTGGGGGGGGGATTTAAAGAGGTTCGGCGGCAAAATTGAGTGGCAATACTATCGGAACTGGGAGACGACGATGCGGCCCCGTCAAAGAAGCTCTTTTGAAACCGCACGAACCGTAGCAACCCAACCTTAAACTCCCGTCTGGACAGCGCGACCCAAAAAATCCCCCGCGAGTGATAACTGCTGGCATAACGGCTCTCGGGTTATTTTTCAAGTTACGAATTAACAGCAACTTACAACATTACAACTGCGGAAGACCTGGTTACCGAGGGGTTGAAGGAGCCGTTCGGGATCGCCCTCGATCTGGGCGGCGGCAAGATCTACTGGAGCGACTGGGGGACCGACCGCATCCAGCGATCCAACCTCGACGGCTCCGAAATCGAAGACCTGGTCGCCACCGGTCTGAACGAGCCCTACGGCCTCGCCCTCGACCTGGGGGAGGGCAAGATCTACTGGACCGACTGGGGCAGCGATCGGATTCAGCGGGCCAATCTCGACGGCTCACAAGTCGAGGACTTGGTCACCGGCCTCAACCAGCCCCGGGGGATCGCCCTCGACCTGGAAGACGGCCGCATGTACTGGCCCGACTGGGGCACGGACAAGATCCAGCGCGCCAACCTGGACGGTTCCGAAATCGAGGACCTGGTCACCGAGGGCCTGCAGACCTCCCAGGCGATCGCCCTCGACCTTTCAGGCGGCAAGATGTACTGGACCGACTACGGCACCGACAAGATCCAGCGGGCCCACCTCGACGGCAGCCAGGTCGAGGATCTGGTCACTTCCGGCCTGAAGGAGCCGTACGGCCTGAGCCTGGGCGCCGGCCTGCCGGCGCAGATCCTGAAAGTAGAGGGCGTCTCTGCCACCCTGGACCTGGCCGGTCGTTTCCGCGACCCGGAGGGAGGCCCCCTGACCCTGACCGTGTCTTCCAGCGACGAGGGGGTCGCCGCGGCGACCCTGGCCGACTCGGTGGTCACCATCGCCCCGGTGACCCCTGGCCGGGTGACGGTCTCGGTGACTGCCCGCGACGAGGGGGGCCGGCAGACCACTCTGCCGGTGGCCGTGACCGTGTACCCGGCCAACCGCCCCCCGGTGGCCCTCACCCTGGCCGACCGCAAGATCCGCATCGACCGCCCGGACCGGGTCGAGCTGACCACCGCCTTCACCGACCCGGACGAAGGAGACGTGCTGACCTACACGGCCGCCTCGAGCAACGAGGCGGTGGCCACCGCGGCCGTCGAGGGGACCGGGATGGGCATCGCCCCCAAGAGCATCGGGCAGACCCGGATCGCAGTGACCGCCCGCGACCCCGAAGGCCTGGAAGCGGCCCTGAGCTTCGGGGTCACCGTCGAGCCCAAGCCGCCCCCCAGACCGCCCAGGCCCCCGCCCGGCTCGAGCAGTGATAATGGTGGTGGTGGCCCGGTAACCCCTCCACGGCCGCCGCCACCACCTCCACCTCCGCCGGGTCCCAATCGGGCTCCGGCCTTCAACGACGGACCGAGCACCTCCCGCAGCGTGGCGGAGAACACGGCAGGAGGACAAGACATCCAGCACCCAATCAGCGCCACCGATGAAGACCGGGACCGACTGACCTACCGGTTGAGCGGAGACGATGCCGATTCTTTCACGCTGAACACAAGCAACGGTCAGCTTCGCACCCGGTCAGGCGTCACCTACGACTACGAGGATAAAGACCGCTACTCCGTGACGGTGGAGGCAGACGACCGTCGTGGCGGCGCCGCCTCCATTGACGTGACCATCTATGTGGCCGATGTCGACGAGCCCCCCCAGCCCCCGGCCCGGCCCCGGGTCGAGCCGGCCTCCTCCACCAGCCTGACCGTGACCTGGACCGAGCCGGTCAACACCGGTCCCGGCGTTGACGGCTACGACGTGCAGTACCGCAAGAGCGGCTCTTTCCTCCCCTGGCCGCACAGCGGCTCCGGCACGAGCACAACCATCACGGACCTGGACCTGAACACGCGCTACGAGGTGCAGGTGCGGGCCTCCAACGACGAAGGCACGGGTGCATGGTCGTCCTCGGGTTTCGGGACGACCAGCGCCAACCAGCGGCCGGTCTTCGACGAGGGGGGCAGCGCCACCCGCAGCCTGGCGGAGAACACCCCGCCCGATCGGGACATCGGCACCCCGCTAAGAGCGGCCGATCCCGAGGGCGGCGCGGTGACCTACAGCCTCTCCGGACGGGACGCGAGCTCGTTCACCATCGATCCAAACAACGGCCAGCTGCGCACACAGACCGGCGTGGAGTACAACTACGAGGCGCGAAATCGCTATTCGGTGACGGTGGAAGCGCAGGACGAGCAGGGGGGCCGCGCCACCATCGCGGTGACGATTGACATAACCGATGACGACAACGAACGGCCGCAAAGACCCGACCGGCCCTCGGTGACGGCCTCGACGCTGACGAGTCTGACCCTGCGGTGGACCGAGCCGAGCAATACCGGGCCGCCCATCACCGATTACAATGTGCAATACCGCGAAGGCAGCAGCGGCGCCTTCACTGCGGCGGCACATGATGGCATACGCACGACGACGACGATTGCGAACCTGGAGTCGGACACCTCGTATGAGATTCAGGTGCAGGCGATCAGTGACGAAGGCACGAGCCAGTGGTCGCCATCGGGGAATGGACGGACCGTCGCCAACCAGGCCCCCACGTTCAACGAAGGTCCGAGCGCCACGCGCAGGTTGGCGGAGAACACGACCGGCGCCCACAACATCGGCAACCCGATAACCGCCACCGACCGCGACGGAGGGACGCTGACGTATAGCCTGGAAGGCACGGACCGGGCCTCCTTCACTCTCGATGTCAACCAGCTTCAGACCCAATCGGGCGAGACCTACGACTACGAGGAGAAGCCCAGCTACGTCGTGATCGTGCGCGTAGAGGACGGTCAGGGCGGCAGCAATACCATCGAGGTGACCATCAACCTGATAGACGAACAGGAACCGCCCGGGGACCCGGCAGCACCCAGCGTCATACCGGCCTCATCAACCAGCCTGACCGTGACCTGGGACGAGCCGGCCAACACCGGTCCCGACATCGACGACTACGACGTGCAATACCGCGAAGGGGGCGGCGGCGGCTTTACCCCCTGGACACACAATAGCGCGGAACGCACCGCGACCATCACCGGTCGGAGCCCGGGCACGAGCTATGAGGTGCAGGTGCGAGCGCGCAACGCCGAAGGCACCAGCGACTGGTCGCCGTCGGGTACGGGAAGCACCAGTGCCAATGGGCGACCGATATTCGCCGACGGGTCGAGCGCCACCCGCGCCTTCGACGAGAACACCACGGGCGTGCAGAACATCGGCGATCCGGTAAGTGCCACCGACCCGGAGAACACCACGCTGACCTATAGCCTCGAAGGCACGGATGCGGATGCCTTCACCATCAACTCGCGCAGCGGGCAACTTCGGACCAAATCGGATCAGACCTACGACTACGAGACGAAACCCCGCTATGTTGTGAGTATCAAAGCAACCGACGGGCACGGCGGCAGCAGCACCATCCTCGTGTTGATAAACCTGAACGACGTCAACGAGCCGCCGGCGTTCACCAGCGACGCAACCTTCGAGACGGTAGAAAATGGCACGAGGGTCGGCGCAGTGGTCGCCCGTGATGAGGATAGTGCCGACGATATCACGAATTACACCATCACCGGAGGCGCCGACCGCGACCTGTTCGAGATCGCCGGCACGAACCAGTTGCGCTTCAAGGACGCCCCCGACTTCGAGGATCCCAAGGACTCCGGAAGGAACAACCAGTACAGCGTCGCGGTCACGGCCACCGGCGGCACGGGAGGCCGCGCCCTGACCGCACAGCAGACGATCACCGTCACCGTCACCGACGTGAACGAACCGCCCGTCTTCACCAGTGACGATGCCTTCAAGGTCAAGGAGAATCAGCAAATCGTCGGCCGGGTAACCGCCCAGGACGCCGACAGGAACGACGGCATCACCGGCTACGAGGTCACCGGCGGAGCCGACGGGAGCCGCTTCGAGATCGCCGGCACGAACCAGTTGCGCTTCAAGGACGATCCGGACTTCGAGCGGCCGGCGGATGCGGGGGGCGACAACGAAAACATCGTGGAGGTCACGGCGACCGGCGGTACGGGGACCCGGGAGATGACGGGAACGCAGACGATCACCGTCACCGTGGAGGACGTCGACGAACCGCCGGGGAAGCCCGATCCGCCCACGGTGAGCGACGAAACCGAGAGCAGCCTCACCGTGACCTGGACCGAGCCGGCCAACACCGGGCCCGACATCGCGAACTATTTTGTGCAATACCGCACCAGCGGCGCATTCACCGATTGGCCGGACACCAGCCCGTCCCTGACCCGCACGATCACCGGCTTGAGTTCGGGCAGCACCTACCAGATCCAGGTACAGGCGGAGAACGCGGAGGGCAAGGGCGCGTGGTCCAATTCGGTCAACGGCACCACGCTCACCGCGCCGACCGACGCGCCGCCGGAGATCAGTGCCTCGACCTTCACCGTCGATGAGGGGAAGACAGCGGTGGCGACCTTGACCGCGGAGGATCAGGACACCGCCGCGGCGGACCTGGAGTGGTCAAAGGCGGGCGGCGCCGACGCGGGCCGGTTCACGCTGAGCACCGCCGGCGTCCTGGCCTTCGCGGCGGCCCCCGACTACGAGAACCCGGGCGACGCCGACGCTGATCGCACCTATGAAGTCACCGTGCAGGTCAGCGACGGCACCCATACGGATACGGAAGACGTAGTTGTGACCGTCAAGAACGTGGATGAGGCCGGCACCGTGTCGCTGTTTCCGGCGCAACTCCGGGTGCGGATGGTGGTCCGGGCCACCCTCACCGATCCTGATGGCGATCTCAGCGCCGTGTCCTGGCGGTGGGTCGAGTCCTCGGACAAGACCACCTGGACCAACATCGACGGGGCGACCCAGGCCGATTACCTGCCGACGGAAGCGAGACGGGGCAAGTACTTGCGGGCCACGGCAACACGCTACAGGGACGGCGAAGGTTCCAACAAGACTTCATGGACGAAGTCGAACGCCGTGGTCGGCGAGCGGGAGCCCGGCCCCGAGCTGTCGGTCAAGGCGCTGGTATCCGGCTTGAGATTTCCCTGGGGGATCGCCTTCACTCCCGACGGGACGATGCTGTTCACCGAACGGGATGGCCATCGGCAGCAAGACCCACTTCCCGACCCTCCCGAAGGGCTCAGCAGCCGGCTCACCGATGGCACGCTCCAGACCGTGTCTGCCGACTTCAGCGACCTGGATACCGATGAAAACGGTGGCGTGATGGGGCTCGAAGTCGATCCCGACTTCGTCGACAACCGGCGGATCTACATCTGCCAGCAGCGTACCGGCTCCGTGATACAGGTGGTCGCCTGGACGATAGACGCGACCTACACCACGGCCACCCGAGCCAATGATCCCCTTGTCGGGAACATCCCGAGGGTGGACAACCACAACGGCTGCCGCCTGCGCTTCGGCCCCGATGGCAATCTGTGGATCTCCACCGGCGACACCGAGGCTATCGGGACCGTCCCGCAGGACCTGAACTCGCTCGGCGGGAAGATACTGAGGGTGGACCCCTTGACGGGCGCCGCGCCCGCGGACAACCCGTTCCCGGGATCGTTGGTCTATTCGTACGGTCACCGCAACCCGCAGGGCCTGGCCCTGAGGCCCGGTACGAGGCAGATGTGGTCGGTCGAGCATGGCCCGACGGTGGACGACGAGATCAACCTGCTGGTCCCCGGCGCCAACTACGGTTGGGATCCAGTGCCCACCGACGAGAACGGTGACCCGACCTCCGGCTACGACGACACCGCCCCCATGACCGACCTGGTGAAGTTTCCCGGTGCGATCGAGGCCAGGTGGTCGTCGGGTAACCCGACCCTGGCCACGAGCGGGGGCATCTTCCTCGAAGGCGAGCAATGGGGCCTCTGGGAGGGCCGGCTGGCCGTGGCCACGCTCAAGGGCCGATCATTACGCATCTTCGAGTTCACCGAAGACGGGACCTTCGTGAGCCACGTCGTTCCGGAGGAACTCGACCACTTCGGTGACCGTGACCACCGACTGCGGACTCCGATGATCGGTCCCGACAATGCCTTGTATCTCTCCACTTCTACGAGGGGTTGGAGGGATGAGATCCTGAGGGTCACCCCTCAGCAGGCGCCTGAGTTCCCGAACGACGCCGACACCCGGCAGGTGACCGAGAACACCGGCGGCGACATGGTCGTCGCCACGGTCGAAGCGACCGACTACAACCACGACGAACTCACCTACACGCTGGGCGGTACCGACGTGAAGTCGTTCTACATCCTGGACGAGAACATCGGCGAGCTGCGAGTCCCGTCGACAACGCAACTCGACTTCGAGACCAAGCAGACATACGAAGTCACCGTCACCGCCACCGACGATCAGAACACCAGCGACACGGTCACCTTGACCATCGAAGTCACCGACGTGGAGCACGAGGGGACGGTGACCCTTTCCTCGACCCAGCCCCGGGTTGGTAGCCCGTTCCAGGCCAGCCTGTCTGACCCCGACGACGGCGTCACCGCCACGACCTGGAAATGGGAGCGATCAGACGACGGCGTCACCGGCTGGGAGGACATCGACGGGGCTCGGTCGGCGTCGTATACGCCCGTCGCGGACGATGCCGGCAAGTATCTGCGGGCCACGGTCACCTACACCAACACCCACGGTCCGGGCAAGACCGCACAGAGCGAGACGTCCAGCGCCGTAGGCGCCGCGCCCAACAGCAATCCGGAGTTTCCTTCAGCGTCGCTGGTCCGCCGTGTGGCCGAACACACCGCGGCGGGCCAGCCCTTCGACTCACCGGTCGAGGCCGACGACGCCGATGTCGATCCCTTGCAGTACGCACTGTCGGGCATGGATGCGGACCTGTTCGACATCAACAGTTCAACGGGACAGTTGCTGACCAAGGCCGCCCTCGACTACGAGGTGGTCAACGAGTACGAAGTCGTCGTCTCGGTCAGCGACGGCAAGGATACCAACGACTTGCCCGACGACAACGAGGTCGACGACTCCGTCAGGGTGACCATCGAGGTCACCAACGTCGACGAGCCTGGGTCCGTGTCGCTGTTTCCGGCTCAGCTCCGGGCGTGGACGGTGGTCCGGGCAGCGCTGAGCGACCCGGACGGTGTGGATCTCCACGCCGTGTCCTGGCAGTGGGAGGAGTCCTCGGACAAGACCGCCTGGACCAGAATCGACGGAGCGACCCAGGCCGACTACACGCCCACGGACAGCGTCCAGGGGCAATACCTGAGAGCCACGGCGGGCTACACCGACGGCCAGGGCACCGGGAAGACCACCGAGGTGGTGTCGGATCATGTGGTCGGCGAGCGGGAGCCCGGCCCGGAGCTGACCGTCGTCCCGCTCGTCTCCGGCCTGAGCGTTCCGTGGGGGATCGCCTTCGCGCCTGACGGGACGCTGCTGTTCACCGAGCGGGGAGACAGGCTGAGCAGTCGGCTGACCGACGGGACGGTCCAGTCCGTCAGCGCCGACTTCGACGACCTGCTCGTCTCGGGAGAGGCCGGATTGATGGCCATCGTCGTCGACCCCGCGTTCGCTTCCAACCGACGGTTCTACACCTGTCAGGCCCATACCGGGCCGGAAGTGCAGGTGATTGCCTGGACGATAGACGCGACCTACACCGCGGCCACCCGCGCCGATGACCCCCTCGTTGACAACATCCCCGCCGCCAGTCAGCACAGCGGCTGCCGCTTGCGTTTCGGTCCGGAGGGGTATCTGTGGATCGCAACCGGCGACGCCTCGTCCGGGACAGTCCCGCAGGATCGGAACTCGCTCGGCGGGAAAGTGCTCCGCGTCAACTCCTCGACGGGCGCGGCGGCGCCGGGCAACCCGTTCGGGACGCGAGTCTACACCTACGGCCATCGCAATCCACAGGGGCTGGCGCGCCGTCCGGGCACGAACCAGATGTGGTCGGTAGAGCACGGCCCTACGGTGGACGACGAGATCAACCTGCTGAGCGCGGGCGGCAACTACGGTTGGGATCCGGTGCCGTCCTACAACGAGGGCGTGCCCATGACCGACCTGGTGAAGTTTCCCGGTGCGGTCGAGGCCAGATGGTCGTCGGGAAATCATACGTTGGCCACCAGCGGCGGCATCTTCTTGGAGGGAGAAGACTGGGGCGAGTGGGACGGGCGGCTGGCGATCGCGACGCTGAAGGGGCGGTCGCTGCGGGTCTTCGAGTTCTCCGCGAGCGGCGCGTTCATGAGCCATGTCGTTGCGCCCGGCCTGGACGGTGCGTACGGCCGGCTGCGGACTCCCATGCTCGGTCCTGACGGTGCCCTGTACGTGACCACCTCGAACGGCGCTGGCGCGGACCGGATACTCCGGGTCACCGCCAGCCGGGCGCCCGCGTTCCTGACCGACACCCAGGTTCAACATGTGGAAGAGAACAGCAGCGCCTCGGATGTCGTCGCCAGAGTGTTGGCCCTCGACCCGAAGGGCGAAACGCTCACCTACACGCTCAGCGGCCCCGATGCGCCATCCTTCAATATCGCGGATGCAACCGTCGGAGAGTTGCGCGCCAAAGTAGCGCTGGACTACGAGACCCGGAGTTCATACGAGGTCATCGTCACCGCCACGAACCCGGGTGGTTTCAGCGACAGCGTCACGTTGACCATCAACGTCACCGACGTGAACGAACCGCCGGGCAGGCCTGATCCGCCGACGGTGAGCGGCGAGACGGAAAACAGCCTCACCGCGACATGGACAGAGCCGGCCAACACCGGGCCCGACATCACCAACTACCATGTGCAATACCGCATCAGCGGCGCGTTTACCGATTGGCCGGACACCGGCCCGTCCCTGACCCGCACGATCACGGGCTTGAGTTCGGGCAGCACCTATCAGATCCGGGTACAGGCGGAGAACGACGAAGGGAAAGGCGCGTGGTCCAATTCGGTCAACGGGACGACGCTCACCGCGCCGTCGCCAACTATACTTCGAGGTCCCTATCTGCAGAGCGGCACGTCGTCGAGCGTCATCATCAAGTGGCGAACGGACGAAGCGACCGACAGCGTCGTGCGGTACGGCCTCGACCACGACCCGGACGGCTTGCAGCTGTCGGCATCGAACGCCACCTCCACAACCGAGCACGCAGTGCAACTCACGGGCTTGTCCGCCGACGTCAAGTACTTCTATTCCGTGGGCAGCTCATCGGTCCTTCAGCTGGCCGGGGGGGACCGCGATCATTTCTTCGTCACCGCTCCCGTCCCCGGCACGGCGAAGCCGACGCGAATCTGGGTCATCGGATGTTCCGGCACCGCCGATGCCAATGCCAGAGCCGTCCGGGATGCCTTTCGCGAATTCACCGGGTCGCGCGCCCCGGACCTCTGGATCATGCTGGGCGACAACGCCTATTACGACGGAACCGATAATGAGTACCAGAGGGCGGTTTTCAATACCTACCCGCAGGTGCTGCCCAGGACCGTGCTCTGGCCGACCCTCGGAAACCATGGCGCCGGCACATCCGACTCCGCCACCGGAAGTGGTCCCTATTACGACATCTTTTCCCTTCCTCGCAACGGCGAAGCCGGCGGAGTCGCCTCCGGGACGGAAGCCTATTACTCCTTCGACTACGGGAATCTGCACTTCGTTTGCCTGAACTCCGAAACCGATCTCTCGCCGGACGGGGCGATGATGACCTGGCTGGAAGCGGATCTGGCGGCGAACGACAAGGAATGGATCATCGCGTTCTGGCACCGCCCCCCCTATTCCAGGGGATCGGCCAACTCCGACACGGACGGGCAACAGATTGCCCTGCGGCAGAACGCCGTGCCAATTCTCGAGCGGTACGGCGTCGATCTGGTGCTCACCGGGCATAGTCACTCCTACGAGCGTTCCTATCTCATCGATGGCCATTACGGGCTGTCCGACACCTTCACCGACGCCATGAAGAAGAATCCCGGCGACGGCAGCGCAACAGGCGACGGGGCCTATCAGAAGCCCGCAACGGTTGGCGCGCCGTACGCCGGCGCCGTGTACGTCGTAGCCGGGACCGCGGGCGTCATCAAAACAGAAGGGTGGCTGGACCACCCGGCCATGGCCGTTTCGTTCAGGACTCTGGGGTCAATGGTGCTCGACGTGAACGGGAACCGTCTTGACGCCATATTCCTGGGTAGTACCAGAATCGGGGACGGCATCCGGGACGCCTTCACGATCCTGAAGCTCCCTGAGGTGTCAGGCAGCGTGGCCGAGAACACGGCCGCGGGCGAGGAGGTCGTCACAGTGGCGGGTGAGAACCCTGAGGCCGACCGGACCTACAGCCTGGCCGGCCTGAACGGCCATAGCGATCACACTCCCTTCACCATCACCGCCCAGGGCGAGTTACAGACGGCCACCGTCCTCAACTACGAGCAGCCGGCCGACGCGGATGGCAACAACAACTATGAGGTTGTGGTGTCGGCGGAGGACGGCGAGGCGGGGGCCGGGAACGAGGCTGACACCGACGACTCCATTTTAGTGACCATCCATGTCACCGACGTGGACGAGGCCGGGACGGTCCGCCTGTCCCCGGACGAGCCACAGGCCCAGACCCGCCTGACCGCGACCCTGAACGATCCTGACCGCGACCCGGACAACCCTGACCACGCCGTCATCTGGCGGTGGTGGAGGTCCGCCACCCCCCCCACCGACCCTAACTCCTGGATCGCTGCCAGCGGGCCGGTGACCAGCAGTGTGAACAGTTCCGAGTACACGCCGCAGAGCGGCGATGTGACCAGATATCTGCGCGCCACCGCCAGCTACAGGGACCGCCATCACACTGCCTCGAATCCGACCCCGCCCGTATCGGCCGTCTCGGCCCGAGTGCAGGCCGCGCCGTAGGTGGTGCTGGTACTAGACCCGGCCGCGCAGGTCACGGTTCTGGAGATGCCCGACAATACGAATGCCGCACCGGATTTCACCAGTAAGGACCGCTTTGAGGTCGGAGAAACGAAACTGCAGTCGGCACGGTAATCGCCACCGATGCCGATACCGGAGACTACATTACCAGCTACGCGATCAGCGGGGGCGACGACCACGCGCTATTCTCGATCACCCGCCTGGGGGCTTTGACCTTCGATGGAAATGGCGCCGACTGTTACACGGGTGCGAAGGTCCCGGTGGAAAGATTTGGTTTATCCGGCTCAGCGGGCAGTCACTGGCGGGCGTCCGTGAAGAGGTTCAGCGGCTATAATCCCTTACACCGGCATCCTGCGGTTGGTGTAGCCCCTCCCCACCTCGGCCGTGTCCTCCCCGTGGCCGGCGATGACGCGGACCCCTTCGTCTATGGCCTTCCTGACGGTTTCGGGGGTGGCCGCCTCGAGGAAGCGGACCCCGTTGGCGTCGCAGGCTGCCTTGACCCTTTCGTGCGCCTCGATGATCCGCGGGTCGGTGTAGGGCCCGGGCTGCCGCGGTATGCGGTAGGACATGTGCAGGTCGCCGGGGCCCATCTCGGCGAATCCGATCCCCGGCACCGAGAGCATCTGCTCGATGGTGTGCACGCCCCGCGCGGACTCGACCTTGAGGCCGAGCAGGAGCTCCCCCTCGGGATTGAGCGGCCACGGGTCGGCGCCGCGGACGTACTCTTCAGCGTCGACGCCCCACACGTGGGCCGCCGAGGGCTCGGCGCCCACCCCCCGGGTGCCGGTGCCGAGCCCTCGGCCTTCGCCGATCCGGGCGACAGGGTAGCGGCAGGACTCGACGAACGCCCTGACCGCATCCGGCGTTTCCGCCTGGCAGAGGAGGATGCCGTGCACTCCGCGCGCCAGTATCTGCCGGAACTGCCAGGCGTTGAAGCGGACAATCTGCTCCCCCGAGGCCTCGACGGGCGCCTCGACGATGACCGCAGGGGTGCGGTGGCCGCTGTTGGTCGGGCCCTCGATCAGTCCCTGCATGTAGGCGTCCAGGCCGGTCATGTCGAAGGCCCCGTGCTCCATGCCGACGTTGATGTAGTCGGCCCAGGTTCCGGCGTCCGCGATGCCCTGCTCGCGGGTGAGCACGTGCCCGGTGTGGCCGCCGACGTAATAGACCGGCTGGTCCTGCTCGAGAAGCTCTATGGCTCGGTTGATTCTTCGGGGCATGTCCGTCTGCTCGGTCGGTGCGGTCTCGCCGGGGCGGGGACAGGGTTTCTATTGGTCCGAGATAGTGCTGGGCACCGCACTTATTAAAGAATCAGTTACAATCCAAATCCACCCTATGGTGTAAGTTTCGTGAGAGGCCCGACTCGACAACACTACCTTTGGAGTTGGCAATGCTCACGAGGCATCCCCCGGCAACCGGCTGGGGTGGACAAGGGCCGCCACCTGTGGGCGCAGGCCCTTGATTACCGTCCCGAATGAGGGCAGTCCCGGCACTAGCGGGCCAAGCCATTTGTCCCATGTCCGTTCGACCTCGGCAAGCATTCGGGCATGGAAGAAATCATCCGGGCCCTCAAAGGCGACACCGCGCAAGGCACACTTCTCATGCAGTAGGGAGTCGAAGCCACTCAGGTCCATCCGGTCCTTGCAGGAACCGAGAACTCGCCAGAGGTCGTAGTAGTCGCGTGCCCGCGAGCGGCTCCAACCGCGCCTCTCGAGCATGGCCGCCTGCTGAAGAATCGCTCAGAGAAACGGTGGTCCCCGAAGTAGCACTTCCTGAGGGCCGTGCCGCCCTTGAAGACCAGCGTATCGCGGAGCGCCGGCGCCTGGCCGATCCCGGCCAGAACCCAGGACAGCAGGTAGTCCCGCTCAAGGATCTCCCACGGAATGGCGAGACCCCGGCGTGCTTCCTGCAGGCGTGTATAAAGGGGCCTCATCAAAAAATCATCCCCGGAAGGTTCTCCTGGATCATCCAACGACTGTTGCATGGCCCACTCCTCGGTCCGGTAGGGTCGAGCTTGCGGAAGCCCTTGATGGGAAGCGCTGCCAGCCAGTCAATCGCCGAGCCATGGTAATCATGGTGTTCAAGGACCCACCCCAGGCGCTTGGCAGTCGCGGTGTCCAACTGGACGGCGTATTGGGTGATCCGCTTGATGTCCAGTTTGTCCATTCCTGCCTGGAAGGCGTGGAGAACCTCGGCGAAGTCACCGCAGTACCGGGGCATTGAGAGGCCGTCAAGCAGCGTGCGCTCCGGGTCGGTAATCGATATCCGGGCATCGCCCACCCACACCTTCTTCGTACCGAAGAAGCGCGCTGGCCTTACCTGGATGAACTGGTACGTCGTGTCTCCTACCAGAAAGCCGCCTTCAGTGTGCCTGGTCTCAGCCCCCCGCATGCGGGGAACCGAGACCTCCGTTGTCGTGAGCACGAATATCTTTCGGGGCGCCTGTTCCGTCAGGCCATGATAGTGGAGGGCCGACCAGTGCGAGATGGCGGCGGAATCGGTCAGGAACATGGCGATCTCGAACTCGTGGGCGGACGTAATGCCGGGGACCGTAGAAGACAGCGCGTAGAGGCCGCGGCGCAACGGGACGATCCAACCGTTTTTCCGGAGGTGATAGAGGGCCTCCCGGAGGTAAGGGCCCTTGAGGCCTACGCGAGGGGCCAGTTCCCTGGCTCGGTCTGTCGAGAAGATGCGGTCTCCCTCATATGCAAGCAGTCTGACCATCTCGATTCCCACCAGGGATTGCTTAGGCTTCGTGCTAGTCATCGGCCTTTTTCAAGCTACATACAGCGCTTTTATAAAAATTTAGGTATAGATTGGACATTGTCAAATGTATGTGGTATGAAATCTATCACCTACTGTGCCGATATCCTGATAGATTTTTGAAGAAATAGAAAGGGGTGGATCCAATGGCCATCTTCAGCGGCGAGTGGGAAGATCGACGTCGACTTCCTCTGGCGGCAGGGCCCGTCACGGGGCCCGCCTGAACCAGGCCGGATCAGTGATATCCGGAAGGTATCGCTCCCAGTACGGGGAGCACGAAGTCGGCGGCAGGGCGGATGGAGGGGATATCGACATGAGCGTCGACATCCAGTACCAGGGGGTCGGCGCCACCTACCGCTTCACCGGCAAGGCGAGCGGGGACCGCATCGAAGGGGAAGTCGGTCTCGGCGAGTACTGGAAGGGGCGCTGGTCGGGCCGCCGGGTCTGAGCGGCAGGGACCGCCCGCCGCGGCATCCGCTCACTCCTGCTCCGCAAGGTAGGAGGCGATGGCGCGGTCGTAGCGGGCCGTGCGCCGGTACGCCTCCAGCGCCAGCCGGCGTCCGTACTCCGGGTCGATGACGCCGCCGGAGCCCCGCAGCTTTTCCAGTGCCTCCCCGTACTGGTCCGGGGAGCTCAGCACGTAGATCGACTCGCAGTTCTTGGCCGCGGAACGCAGCATGCAGGGGCCGCCGATGTCGATCTGCTCGATCGCCTCGGCGAGGGTGCAGCCGGGGCGGCCGATGGTCCGTTCGAACGGGTAGAGGTTGACGCAGACCAGGTCGATGGGCTCGATGCCGTGCTCGCGCAAGGTCGCCAGGTGCCCGTCGTTGCCGCGCAGGGCCAGCAGTCCGGCGTGGATGCGCGGGTGCAGGGTCTTGACGCGGCCGTCGAGGATCTCGGGAAATCCGGTCACCCCGGCGACCTCGGTCACCGGTATCCCCGCTTCCCTCAAGGCCGCACCGGTCCCACCGGTCGAGAGGATCTCCACCCCGAGCTCTACCAGCCCCTGCGCCAGCTCCGCGACCCCGGTCCTGTCCGCGGTGCTTACGAGGGCGCGCCGCACCCTGGTCATTTTCGTCTCCATTCGATTCCGGTGAACGGTCCGGCGCTACGGTAAGCGGGCCTTCGGCGATGTGTCAATCCGTCCCCGAGGCGATACCTTTTTCAGTGTGAACAACGACGACGTAAAGCCGGGGGCGCTGCGCATCCTGCGCACCCTGAACGGCCACGGGTATCAGGCCTATCTGAACGGCGGCTGCGTGCGCGACCTCCTGATGGGCCTCGAGCCCAAGGACTGGGACGTCGCCACCGATGCCGGTCCGGACGCGGTGAGGCGCCTCTTCGACCGCACCCTGGCCATCGGCGCCAGGTTCGGCATCGTCACCGTCCTTCTCGACGACGGCTGCTACGAGGTGGCCCGTTTCCGCAAGGACGGCGAATACGAGGACGGCCGCCGCCCCCGGGAAGTGGAGTTCGCCGGCCCCGAGGCGGACGCCCGGCGCCGGGACTTCACCATGAACGGCATGTTCTACGCCGCCGCCGCTGGCCGCGTCATCGACTACGTCGGGGGCCGCGAGGACATCGAGAAGCGGCTGATCCGCGCCATCGGGGACCCGGACCAGCGTTTCTCGGAGGATTACCTGCGCATGCTGAGGGCGGTCCGCTTCGCCGCCCGCCTCGGCTTCGCCATCGAACCCGGGACCCTGGCTGCGATCCGCGCCGGGGCGGTGCGGATCGGGGCGGTCAGTGCCGAACGGATCCGCGACGAGCTGACCATGATCCTTACAGAAGGGGGCGCGGCCGCGGGAGTGCAGCTGCTCATGGACCTCGGCCTGATGGGGGCGATCCTGCCGGAGGTGGCAAAAATGGAGGGGGTCCCCCAGCCGCCGGAGTTCCATCCGGAAGGGGACGTCTGGACCCACGTGCGCATGATGCTCGAGCAACTGCAGGACCCGACCCGGACCCTGGCCTGGGGGGTGCTCCTGCACGACGTCGGCAAGCCGCCCACCTATTCGGTCGCCGACCGCATCCGCTTCAACAAGCACGAGGCGGTGGGCGCCAGGATGGCCGGCGACATATGCCGGCGCCTGCGGATGGCCAACGCCGACATCGAGCGGATCGGGGAGCTCACAGCGCACCACATGCGCTTCCGCAACGTCAGAGAGATGCGTCCGAGCAAGCTCAAGCGCTTCCTGCGCGAGGAGTACTTCCCGGAGCTGCTCGAGCTGCACCGCATCGACTGCCTCGCCAGCCACGGGATGCTCGACCTGCACGATTTCTGCAGCGAGCGGCTCGAGCAGGAGGGCAGGGAGGACCTCGAGCCGCCCCCCCTGATCAGCGGCGCCGACCTCATCGCCATGGGGTTTGTTCCGGGCCCCCGGTTCAAGGAGATCCTCACCGCGGTGGAGGACGCCCAGCTCGAGGGCGCGGTCCGCTCCCGCGAGGCCGCCCTCGAGCTGGTGCGGGAGCGCTTCGGTCCCGAAAGCTGAAGCGCCCCGGGCTGCCGCGAGGCGATTGCAGGCAGGGTTGCCCAACCTATATTCCAGCGGTTCGCCCCCCCGAAGGACACCAAAGACAGGATGAAACGCCCCAACATTCTCTGGATCTGCACCGACCAGCAGCGCTACGACACCATCGGCGCGCTCGGCAACAGGCTGGTCGCGACTCCCAACATCGACAGGCTCGTGCGCAGCGGCGTCAGCTTCACCCGCGCCTACTGCCAGAGCCCGATCTGCACTCCGAGCCGGGCGAGCTTCCTGACCGGCCGCTACCCGAGCGCCGTGCATGTGCTGGGAAACGGCAACGAGTCCTTTCCCCCCGAGGCGCCCGAGCTGGTCACCAGAACGCTCGCCAACGCCGGGTACGACTGCGGCCTGATCGGCAAGCTGCACCTGGCGAGCGCCAGCGGCCGCATCGAGCCGCGCACCGACGACGGCTACCGCTACTGGCAGTACAGCCACGCGCCGCGCGACGACTGGGAGCAGGGGCACGACTACGCCGACTGGGTGCGTTCGAAGGGAGAGGTCCTCGGCAACCTGATCGCCGACCGGGACGGGGTCCCGGCGGAGCTGTACCAGACCACCTGGTGCGCCGAAAAGACGATCGAGTTCATCACCGGGGAACGGCAGGGGCCGTGGCTGGCGAGCGTCAACATCTACGACCCGCATCCGCCCTTCAACCCGCCCAGGAAGTACCGCGACCGCTTCGACCGCGAGCGCATGCCCGGGCCGCTGTTCGCCGAAAGCGACCTTGAGCAGCAGCAGCGCCTCGCCGCGGTCGATTTTCAGTCAAAGGGGCGCCGCCCCGACCAGCTCGACATCCGGAATCCGCTGACGCCGAAGACTCCGGGGCAGGGAGCGGCGGCGCCGGCGGACGGGGATTTCGCCGACCACGACGCCCGCACCCTGCAGGCGGCGTACTACGCGATGATCGAGCTGATCGACGACCGCGTCGGCGACATCGTGGAGGCCCTCGAGGACAGCGGGCAGCTCGAGGACACGGTCGTCATCTTCACCAGCGACCACGGGGAGATGCTCGGGGACCACGGCCTCATCCAGAAGGGCTGCCGTTTCTACGAGGGGCTGGTGCGGGTGCCGCTGATCTTCTCCTGCCCGCCGCGGTTCCGCAGCGACCGGCGCTGCGACGCCCTGGTGGAGCTCCTCGACATCGCGCCGACCCTGCTGGAGCTGGCAGGGCTGGAGGTGCCCGGGCGCATGCAGGGCCGTTCCCTGCTGCCGCTGCTCCGCGGCGAGGAGGAGGAGGTGGAGCACCGCGACTTCGTGCGCTGCGAGTACTACGACGCCCTCGATCTGCCGGACGGCACCTTCGCCACCATGTACCGCGACGAACGCTACAAGCTCGTCGTCTACCACGGCCACGACGAGGGAGAGCTGTACGACCTTGACGAGGACCCGGAGGAGTTCGAGAACATGTGGTCGGAGCCGGAGGCGCAGCCGCTCAAGCTCGAGCTGATGAAGCGCAGCTTCGACGCCTCCATGCTGGCAATGGACCGGGGCCCCCGGCGCGTCGGGCCGATGTAATGCCGCGTCCCTGTAATCCATTGCAATTTCCGGCGCCGGTGCATTGCGTCTCGCGGCGTTGCGTTTACACGCGGCACATCCCCGGCACGGCTCGCACAGGCGCCTTGCGAACCGGGCGCCTCGGAATTTCACAAGCTATCCCTGGGACGCGACAGTAGGATGACACTTGAACGCACACCGGTTCGAGTCGTCGAGCGGGAGGTGGTCGACTACCGCGGCGGGGAGCATGCGGCGCGGCCGGACCTGGTCACGGTGGAGGAACCGCTGGAGATCCGCCTGCACGGGGAGGCGGTCGCCGTCATCATGCGCACCCCCCTCGACGACTTCGACCTGGTCGCCGGATTCCTGCTGACCGAAGGCCTGATCGACGCACCCGGACAGCTGGGGGCGATCTCCTACTGCAAGGATGCGGAGCCGCCCAACCTCGAGAACATCGTCGAGGTCAGACTGGCCGAGGGGGTTCGCTTCGACTTCGACCGCCTGAAGCGCAACTTCTACGCCTCCTCGAGCTGCGGCGTGTGCGGCAAGGCGAGCATCGACCACATCGCAGCCCAGGCCCCCCCGTTCGCGGACGCGGATTTCCGCATCGACGCCGAAACCCTGTACGGATTGAGCGACAAGCTGAGGCAGGCGCAGAAGGTGTTCGACCAGACCGGCTCGCTGCACGCGGCCGGGCTCTTCGACCGCGGGGGAGAGCTGCTGGCGCTGCGCGAGGACGTCGGGCGCCACAACGCCGTCGACAAGCTCGTCGGGTCCTTTCTCCTGCGCGACCGCCTGCCGCCGAAGCAGTCCCTGCTGATGGTGAGCGGCCGCACCAGCTTCGAGATCGTGCAGAAGGCGCGAATGGCGGGGATAGCGGTGGTCGCCGCGGTCTCGGCGCCGTCGAGCCTGGCCGTCGATCTGGCGTGCGAGGCCGGCATGACGCTGCTGGGGTTCCTGCGCGGACGCGGCTTCAACATCTATTCCGGCGCCGGCCGGATCACGCACTGAGCACCCATCACCTGAGACAACGGGAGTAGATCGCCATGGCCAAGGAAAAAGCCGTAAAACCGAAGCTGCACCTGTGCGCCGCAAACTGGACGCTGCAGAACTACCCGTCGGCGAAACGACCCTGGTCGATGGAGACCAAGGTCAGACGGGCAAAAGAGGCCGGGTTCGCCGGTTTCAGCCACGCGGCCGATCGACCTGGCGAAGGCGTGCGAGAAACACGGGATGGTCTACGTCGGCGGCGTCGACATCGCCGAGGTGGAGCAGGCCGAGCCGACCCTCAAGGAGTTCGTCGAGGTCGGGGCCTTTCACGTCAACGTGCAACTCTGCGATCACGACACCGAGCTCAAGGTCTCGGTGCCGGTGGCCAGAGCGGTGATGAAGGCGGGCGGGAAGCTCGGGCTGCAGCCGGCCATCGAGGTCCACCGCGACACCTGCACGGAGACGCCGGAGAAGACCTTCGCCCTCGCCGACGCGTACCAGCGCCGCTACAAGGAGAAGCTGCGCATCAACTTCGACCACTCCCATCCCGCCATCATCAAGCAGGTGCGCGCCCCCGACTACTGGGAGCCCAAGACAAATGCAAGGCCGGACCTGCTGAGGGCAGGGGAGCTGATCCATTTCCGGCCCTTCACCGGCAGCCACTGCCAGACCCCGGTGACCAACGGCCGCGGCCGCATCGACCGCGACTTCGCCCTGTGGCGCGACCACTTCCTGCACCCGATGCTGGAGTCCTGGCTGGAGGGGGCAAGTAGCGGGACCGAGCTGTACGGCGTCGTCGAACTCGGTCCCCAGGGCTCGGGGTACGCCCTGGAGTGCTTCCCCGACGTCTGGAAGGACGCCTGCGTCGCCCGCGGCGAGATCGAAAGGGTGTGGCGCGGGGCGCTGCGCACCTGGAAGGGATAGAGGGCCGGCCGGCAGGTCAGCGGGCCTGTAAGCCGGGAGCCGGAGCGGAGGTCAATCTGGAGGCCGCCCGGTGCCGGATTCCGGCAGTGGGAGGTGAACCGGTACTGCGCCGAGGGCCGCCCAGGTTTTGCCGAATCGGGCCGGGGCACGCGGCCCATGCAGAGGCGCCGCCAAGGAGGCGGCCACGGCTCGAAGGTCGAGAGGAGCCGCTGGGCGCCTTTCCAAAACTGGGCGCTGGCCCCCCGGGGAGCCGGACTGAGGGGAATCGGGGCGCGACTGCTTTCGCGGAACCCGTTCCCCGGGAAGCCGGGCGGGCCGGCGCTCAGGAGCCGGTGCTGGCGCCGGGGCCCGACCGCGGCTCGACGCGCACCGGGCAGACCTTGAGCTCGGCGGTGTGGGTCACCGGGTCGTACCCGGATCCGGTCAGCACGTTCACCGGCACCTCGCTGAAGCTGAAGCTCGCGAACACCGTGCCGCGCGGCGACCGGTCCGTCGCCTGCACCTTGATGTCGACCTCCCCCCTGGCGCTGCTCATACGGCACCAGCCCCCCTCGGTCAGCCCCCAGGAGGCGACGTCCTCCGGGTGCACCTCCAGCGATTCCTCCGACAGCAGGTAGTCGATTCCCCGGGCGCGGCCGGTCTGGGTGCGGGTGTGGTAGGCCGGCAGGCGTCGTCCCGTGGTCAGCCAGACCGGGAACTCGGCGCTGATCGTCTCGGCCGGGTCGCGGTACTCGACCCGGCTGAAGATGCCGCGGCCGTTGGGGAACTCGTCCTCGTGCAGGATCGGCGTCCCCGGGTGATCCCTGTGCGGCACCGGCCATTGGTACTCGCTGCGCTCGATGCGGTCCCAGTCGAGGCCGGCGTAGATCGGCGACAGGCTGCAGAGCTCGTTGAAGACCTCGCGGGCGCTGGCATGATCGAAGCCGGCAATCCCCATCCGCCGCGCGATCTGGCTGACGATCCACCAGTCGGGCTTCGCCTCTCCCGGGGGCGGCACCGCGGCGCGCAGCCGCTGCACCCGGCGCTCGGTGTTGACGCAGACCCCGTCGGTCTCGGCGAAGGCGGTCGCCGGGAAGACGACATCGGCGAGCTCGGCGGTCTCGGTGAGGAAGATGTCGATGACGACGAGGTGGTCGAGGCTTTCGAGGGCGTGCTGGCAGTGGGCGCGGTCCGGGTCGGAGATCAGGGTGTTCTCGCCGTTGATGACCATCGCGTGGATGCCGTCGCCGCAGCGGTCCAGGGCGGTCACCTTGGTGATGCCGCGCTCGCCGTCGATCTCGCGCCCGTACAGCTTTCTGAACTTCTCCCGGTTCGCCGGGTCCCCGACCTTCTGGAAGCCGGGGTAGTTGTCGGGCAGGGCGCCGCTGTCGCCGGCCCCCTGGATGTTGTTCTGGCCGCGCATCGGATTGATGCCGGTCCCCTCGCGGCCGAGGTTGCCCGTCATCAGCGCCAGGTTGCACAGCGACCGCACGTTGTCGACGCCGCAGATGTGCTCGGTGATGCCGAGGGTGTAGAAGATGGCGCCGCGCTCGGCTTCGCCGTACCAGATCGCCGCCTTCTCGATGTCGGCCGCGGGCACCCCGGAGATCGCCTCCGCCCACTCCGGGGTGAGGCGCCCGACGTGCTCGAAGAAAGCCCCGCTGTCGCTGGTGCGCCGGGAGATGAACTCCTCGTCGACGAGCCCCTCGCGGGCGATGACGTGGGCCATCGCCGCCAGCAGGGCGACGTCGGAGCCGACGCGCAGCGGCAGGTAGAGGTCGGCCATGTCGGCCAGCGGAATGCGCCGCGGGTCGGCGACGATGAGCCTGGCCCCCCGGGCGATCGCCTTCTTGATCGCCGTCGCCGCCACCGGGTGGCACTCGGTCATGTTGGTCCCGATGCAGAAGAGCACGTCGGGTTTCGTCATGTCGGCCAGCGGGTTCGACATGGCGCCGCGCCCTATCGTGGCTGCCAGACCGGCAACCGTGGGAGCGTGTCAGGCACGGCTGCAGTTGTCTATCTGATTGGTGCCGAACCCGGCGCGGATGAACTTCTGCATGGTGTAGGCAGCTTCCGACGGCGCGCGCCCGGAGGCGATGCCGTAGACGCTGTTCTCGCCGTAGCGGTCGACGGCGCGCCGGAAACCCGCGGCGGCGCGCTCGAGGGCCTCGTCCCAGGTCGTCTCGCGCAGCTCGCCGTCCTCGCCGCGGACCATCGGGTGCGCGAGGCGGTCGCCGTGCTGGACGAAATCGAAGGCGAACTGCCCCTTGACGCAGAGCGCCCCCTCGTTGGCCGGGCCGTCCATGGCCGGGTGAATGCCGACGAGGACATCCTCCTTGGTCAGCAGATCGACCGAGCAGCCGACCCCGCAGTACGGGCAGACCGAGCGCGTCTTCTCGATTTCTCCCGGCAGCTCCGCGGAGCGCAAGGCCTTCTTGTCGCCCAGGGCCCCGGTGGGGCAGGTCTGCACGCACTGGCCGCAGAAGGTGCAGGAGGAGTCCTTGAGCAGGCCGTCGAACTCGGTGGTGATCTGCGTCTGGAAGCCGCGGTTCATGACGCTGATGGCGTGATCCCCCTCCTGCTCGGCGCAGACGCGGACGCAGCGGTAACAGGAGATGCACTGCTCGTAGTCGCGCAGCAGGAAAGGGTTGGCGTCCTCCTTGCTGGTCCCCGACCTGGCCCCGGCGAAGCGGCCGCTGCGGGCTTCGTAGCGGTCGACGAGGCCGGTCAGCTCCTGGGAGGCGTACGAGGTCAGGGGGTCGACGTCGATCTCCCGGTTCTCGGAGGCGACCATCTCCAGCAGGGTGCGGCGGTGCTTCTCGACCTCTTCGGTGGCGGTGCGCACCGACATGCCGGCCACCGCCTTCGTGGTGCAGGAGGCGACCGGGGTGCGAGCTCCCTCGACTTCGACGACGCACAGCCGGCAGGCCCCGAACGGTTCCAGGCGCGGGTCGTAGCAGAGGGTGGGGATGTCGTGTCCGCAGCGGGTGGCGGCCTCGTAGATGGTCTCCCCCTCGGTGAACGCGACCTCGGTGCCGTCGATGGTGATCACCTGGCCGGCAGGAGGCCGGCCGTTTCCCCTGGAGGCGCCGTTGCCGGCGACCCGGGTCTCTTCAGGTGCTGTCGTCGTTGTCATGTCGGGTGCTCCTGTCACGCGCCGGAGGCGCGCACGTGTCTTTCCACTTCTCCGGGAAAGTACTTCATCAGACTTTGCGTGATGTTGGGGGCCGCGGTGCCGAGACCGCAGGCGCTGGTCGCCGCCATCGCCGCCCCCATGTCCTCGACCTCGCGGCGCCAGGCAGCCGGCTTTCGCGGCGACCCCGGGGCTCCGGAAAGGCGCTCGGTCAGCCGCTGCGTGCCGATGCGGCAGGGGAAGCACTTGCCGCACGATTCCTCGGCGAAGAACTCCATGGCGCCGTGCGCGGCCTCGACCATGTCGCGGCTGTCGTCGAAGACCATGATGCCGCCGGCGCCGAGGAAGGAGCCGCGGGAACGAATGTCCGGTTCGTCGAGGGTGACGTCGAGGTCGTCGCCGGCGAGGAAGCCGCCGGAGAGGCCGGCCATGGTCACCGCCTGGATCGACCTGCCGCCGGGAGCGCCGCCGGCCCAGTCGTTCAGCAGCGTCTGCAGGGGCAGGCCGAGCGGCACCTCGTAGTTGCCGGGGCGCTCGATGTCCCCGCTGAGACTGATCAGCTTGGTGCCGGCGTGCTCCCCGAGTCCGAGCCCCCGGTACCAGGCGGCCCCGTGGCGCACGATCGGGGGAGCCGAAACCAGGGTCTCGACGTTGTTGACCACGGTCGGCAGGTCCTCGTACCCGTGCGTGACCGGAAAGGGGGGGCGGTTGCGCGGGAACGGGTGGCGCCCCTCGAGGCTGTTGAGCAGGGAACCCTCCTCGCCGCAGATGTAGGCCCCGGCCCCGCGCCTCAGGTAGAGGTGGAACTCGAAGCCGCTGCCGAGGATGCCGGCGCCGAGCAGGTTGGCCGCCTCGGCCTCGGCGATGGCGCGCTCGAGAATCTCCTGGGTCTCCGGGTACTCGTAGCGCAGGTAGATGAACCCCCGCTCCGCCCCGGAGGCGTAGGCCGCCAGCAGCATCCCCTCGATCACGGCATGGGGGTCGTAGTCGAGCAGGGCGCGGTCCTTGAAGCAGCCGGGCTCTCCCTCGTCGGCGTTGCAGACCACCGTTTTCGGATTTCCCGGGGCCTCGGCGACCGCCCGCCACTTCTGTCCGGTCGGGAATCCGGCCCCGCCCCGTCCCGCCAGGCCGCTGTCGGCGACGAGGTCGAGAAGCTCATCCGGAGACATGCCGGCGAGGGCGCGCTCGAGGGCTTCGTAGCCGCCGCTGCCGCGGTACCCCTCGATGCCGGCGCGGCCCGGAAGGCGGATGCCGGCGAAGACGCACTCCTCGAATCCGCCCGGATTGGGGGCCGGCACCGGGGAGGGAAGCTCCCTCAGGGTTCCGTCCGGGGCCCCCACCAGGGTGCGGTGCCCGACGAGCACGGGAACCGACTCGTCGCAGCGCCCGGAGCACGGCATGGGGGTGGCGCCGTCGAGGGATTCGACCAGGTCGCCGGCGCCGCGCAGACAGCAGACCGGGCCGGTGCAGACCCGCGGGGCGGCCTGCCCGGGGCGATTGCGGGCGAAGTGATGGTAGAAGGTCACCGTGCCGAAGAGCTCGGCGAGCGGGATGTTCAGGCCCTCGGCCACTTCCTCGATGGCGGCGTCGCTGAGGAACTGATCGCGGTCGTGGAAGGCGTGCAGCACCGGCAGCAAGGGGGCCGGCTGCCCGCGCCAGGCGTCGATGAGGTGGCCGTTGTGGGATGAAGTCATTCAGCAGTTGTCCGGTTTGCGCGCAAGGAAATATAAGCCGCGCCGTGCCGGCCGCCCTGTTTCGGGCCTCGGTTGAAAAACCATCCGGCCCGGATCCCGGTTCCCGGAGCCCTTCGGTCCGCAGAAGCGCGGCTTCAACCGGCTCTCAGGCGGGCCGCAAGCAGGAACAGGCTGCCGAACAGGAGACTGGCGAAAAGTACGTGGACGACCTGCAAGGCCGGGGGGAGGGAGAACCAGGCCAGCCCGGCCCCGGCGGTAAACTGCACCGCGGCGATCGCCAGCGGCGCCATCCCGGGCCGGCGCCAGACAGGGGTGCGGCCGGAGGCGCGAGCCGAGGCCAAGGCCACCGCCGCACAGCAGGCCAGCACGGCCAGTCCGAGGGTGCGGTGGGCGCCGTCGAGCCAGCCGGCCTCGGCCAGCAGGGCGCCGCGCTCGAGATCCGGGAAGCGCTCGACCGCCAAGTCGATGCTCCCCCGCACCAGGGCCCCCAGGCAGATCTGCAGGAGCACGAGAACGAGGGCGGCCCGCACCAGGCGGAACTGCCTGGGCAGGTCCGCGGTCTCACCCCGGACGGGCCTCGGAAAGCTGTTGGCCGCCGCCGCGATCAGCACCGCGATGATGGCCACGGCCCCGAGCAGGTGAACGGTGACAAACCGGGGGTCGAGCTCGTAGGCGACCACCTGGCCCCCGAACCAGCCCTGGAAGGCGACCAGGGGAACCGCGGCCAGGGCCGGAACCAGAACCGGGCGGTCGCCCCGGTGATCGCGCCAGGCGAGCCAGGCCGTGGCGAGGATGAGCAGGCCGACCGCGACCCCGACCAGACGGTTGACGTACTCGATCCAGGCGAGCCGGAAGTTGAACAACTCCGGGTCGACATCCGCGGGGAGCTGACTGACCTCGGTCGGCGGAATCCAGCGGCCGAAGCACTTGGGCCAGTCCGGGCAGCCGAGCCCGGCCCCGGCGGCGCGCACGAAGCCCCCCAGGCCGATCAGGAGGAAGGTCGCCGTGGTGGTGGCGACTGCCAGTTTCTGGAAGCGGGTCAATTTCGCCAGGCGTCAGGTACGGGGCGATAAATGAGAAAATCCGCCGGCCATGGCGGGCGCATCGGTTTACAGGTCCATGGCCTGGAATCTTTTCGGCGGAAAGGGAATATACTGGTTAATGTCCCTGAGTTAATGGCTGGAAGAAGCTACAACTGGACTTAGGTGGAGTTTGCCGCAGAAGGCCATAATAGCTATTATAGCTCTATGAAAGAGATCGCTGCCAGAGAGGCAAAAAACCAGTTCGGCCGCTTGCTGGATGCCGCCCAAAGCGCCCCTGTCTGCGTTACCAAGAAAGGCAGGCCCGTCGGCGTCGTGATGTCTATGGAACAGTACGAACGGCTGCGGGGCGCGGCATGGGCTCGCCTGACCGAGACCATGGACCGTCTGGGAGCCGAGGCCGCGGCCAGCGGTTTGACGCCCGACCGCTTGGAAGAACTCCTGGCCGATGAAAGCTGATCGGGTCGTTCTGGATACGAACGTTCTGATCAGCGCTGCACTGAAACCGAATGGGTCGCCGCGGGCGGTCGTGGATGCAATACGAGCGCCGAACGGGGTTCTTCTATTCTCCGACGAGACCTTCAACGAGCTGGAGACCCGGCTCGGTCATTCCAAGTTCGCCAGCTATGTAAGCCGTGAAGACCGGTCGGTATTTCTGGCCCTGCTCGAGCCCGTTTCGGAATGGGTGTCGATCGTGGGAGCAAGACTGGGATGCCGCGATCTGGAAGACGACAAGTTTCTCGAAACGGCGCTCATGGGAGAGGCTGAATGTGTTGTCACCGGCGATCAGGACCTGCAGGTAATGTCGCCATTTCACAACATCCCGATTTTGAGTCCGGCAGATTTCCTGAGTGGGGGATTATCTCCCGGGATTTGACCTGAGCCGACTTAGCTATAGACTTAGCTAAGTCGAGATTGAGGCTGTTGTGAAAGGAGTCCATGATGTCGGTTGTCAATGTCCATGAAGCCAAGACCCAGCTCTCCCGCCTCCTGGCGCGGGCAGAGGCCGGTGAAGAGGTCGTGATTGCCCGCAACGGCATTCCGGTTGCGCGGCTCGTCCGCTACGAAGATCGTCCGGGCATCCGGCGGTTCGGCGCCATGAAGGGACAGTTTGAGGTCGACGACAGTTTCTTCGACCCGCTCCCGGAGGCCGAGCTGGCCGCCTGGGAGTCGTGAGTCCCGTGCGCATCCTGCTCGACACGCATGCCTTTTTGTGGTGGCTGACCGGGAGCAAGCGTTTGTCCCAGGCCGCCCACGCCGCAATCGCCCGCCCGGAGAACGATATCCTCATCAGCGCCGCTTCCGCCTGGGAGATCGCTACCAAGCATCGACTTGGAAAGCTCGCGGGCGCCGAGGCGGTGGCGCACGACGTTGCCGGCTGCATCGCGAGCCAGGGGTTCCAGGAGTTGCCGATTACCGTCCACAACGGCGAACGTGCCGGCCGGTTGCCGGGACCGCATCGCGACCTCTTCGACCGCATGTTGATCGCGCAAGCCTTGGCTTTCGACCTCCCCCTCGTGTCGGTCGAGACGCTCTTTGACCGGTATGGCGTCAACCGCATCTGGTAAGAGGATCGGCAAGAATGGCTGAAAATTCCCTATCAGCGCGGGTCGGCCAGAGGGTATTCCTCCAAGGCCACTTCGATACACCAGTCATCCTGGAGGATGTCAGGTCCCTCGGCATGGACGGATCTGCCGGGTACGAGTGCCGCGTCCGACTGCCCGATGGTGCACTCGAGGAGACCGTCATCTCCTCCGAAGAGGCCGCCACCATTTCCGGCGTGGAGGAGAAACCAGCGGCCCAGCCCGCGGATGCGGAAAGGCTGAGACTCCTGATCGAGTCTGCTCGCATCCGCCTCGCCTATGCCTATGACCGCCAGTTCGCGGTCAGCCTGTCCGGCATCCGCACTCTGCCCCATCAGATCGAAGCGGTCTATCTGCGCATGCTGCCACAGCCCCGGTTGCGCTTCCTGCTCGCCGACGACCCGGGTGCGGGCAAGACGATCATGGCCGGCCTCCTCATCAAGGAACTCAAGCTGAGAGAGGCCATCGACCGGTGCCTCATCCTCGTGCCTGCCCCGTTGACCATTCAGTGGCAGGACGAGTTGCTCCGCTTTTTCAACGAGTCGTTCCAGATAATCCACTCCGCGAACGACCAGCAGCAGCTTCTGAATCTTTGGGAGCGCGAGTCCCAGGTCATCTCGTCCATCGACTCAGAACAACGGCAACCCGGACACGTTCGCAGTACTTGCACGGGCGCTGGGCATTCCCTGGCTTGCGGTGTTCGACGGCGATGACGCGGGAAGGAACTACGTGCAGGCCATAAGCGTGCGCGGATTCAGTCGAGCCGAGATGACGAACCGATGCTTCACGCATCAGGCCGGGGACCTGGAAGCAGAGCTCGTGGCCGATGGATTGGGAACGGAACTGCGCGAGATTCTGAAAGAGCTGGGATTTGATGATGCGTTTGGCCTAAATGACGAAGCGCTTGTCAGCCGGCTGAGAGCCAACAAGACGGCCTACGCAGCTAAATTGGCTGCTCGTTTGTACGCCGACTCGAACCTGGCGCAACGCGCGCCGGAGGCGTTCCGGGCAGCGATTCGACAGTTGCCAGGATTGACATGATGGACGACACGCTGAAATCGAACCTCGCCGCGCTGACGGACATTCAGCGCCGCGCCGTCTATTGGGACGATGGCGCTCTGCTCGTGCTTGCCGGACCCGGCTCCGGCAAGACCCGGGTGCTCACCTGTCGAATCGCCCGCCTGCTCGATGAGTCGCGGGATCAGCGTTTCCGCATCCTTGCCCTGACGTTCACCAACAAGGCGGCGAACGAGATGGTAGAGCGCGTCGCAGCCCTCGCCCCGGGACTGGAAGCCCGCGCGAACATCAACACGTTCCACGGCTTCTGCGCACAGGTACTGCGGCAACATGGCTCTCACTTGGGCATAAAGCCGGATTTCGCCATCTATTCCCAGGCAGCAGATCGACGAGCCGTGCTGGAAGATGCCTTGCGACGCGAAGGTTCGCTGGATGAAGGCCACGACGACCTTCGGTTCCTGCCGTTGATCGACCACTTGAAGTCGCGGCTCGTCGGACCTGAACAGGCAGAGGCGTACGTCGAAAGCATGGCGGGCTCCGGCCCGCAGGTCGCCTCTCGCGTTGCCCATGCTTACAGCTTGTACGAGGATGAGCTTCGTCGTGCCAATGCGCTCGATTTCAACTCGCTCATCTTCGAAGCCCACAGGCTGTTCGCCTATCGGGCCATGACCCGCCTCTACCAGACGGCTTATCGCTACTGGCTGATCGACGAGTTCCAGGACACCAACGGCGCACAGTATGCGCTGCTTCGGCGCATGGCCGGCGAGAGCTTTCGCAAGGTCTTTACCGTTGCCGACGACGATCAGACCATCTACGAGTGGAACGGCGCCAACGTTCGCCGCATCGGTGACTTGGTAAAGGACTTCTCCTGCGACGTGGTGCAATTGCCGACGAATTTCCGCTGTCCGCCCGGCGTGGTCGAAGCGGGAAACCGTCTCGTGGTTTACAACGCCTTGCGCGCATGGCCGAAGCAGCCAGCGACGGTCGCCGCGGCGCATTCGGCATATTCGGACGAAGGACAGATCCAGTACCGGGAATTCACCACGGATGAGGACGAGGTTGCGGGCGTCGCCGGCGAAATCGAGCGCTTGGACGTCGAGGCTCGCAGCGGGACCGCCGTTCTCGCCAGAACACGGGCACTCATTGAAGCGATGCACCGCGCCCTGACGGCCAGGGCCGTTCCATCGGTCATTACCACGCGCCGCGACGACTTCCTGTCGCCACAGATGCGCTGGCTCGTCGCCTGCCTCAAACAGATCAACCGGCCTCTGGACCGGCGCAACATGACGAGGCTCGCGGAGGCGTTCAACGGCTTCGCTTCCCCGGCCTTGGACTCTGATGTGCTCGTGCCCCGGTCCGAGGCCGAAGGCATCAACTACCTGGAGGTCTGGACAAACGCCGTACGCCGGGCCGAAGTGCCGCGTTCCACCGGACAAATGGTTGACATAATCGCCAACCTTTCCGCCGGCCACATCGAACTACCTGACGCGATTGACCAAGTTCTCAGCCATTTCGAGGACGACAACCCTGATGAGGACCTCAAGGACGACTTGAGCACATGGCAGAGGATTCGGCGTGAAATCCGGTCAGCGAGGGGAGCCTTGCCGCTTGGCCAGTTTCTGCAGGAAATTGAACTGCGCTCCAAGGAGCCGGTTCCAGTACCGGGAACGGTGTTGTTGATGACCATTCACGGGGCCAAGGGTCTGGAATTCGATACGGTGTACCTGATCGGGATGGCGGAAGAGGTCCTGCCCTCTTGGCACAGCGTGAAGAAGGGCGACGGCAGCGCTGCACTCGAAGAAGAGCGGCGCGGTTGTTTCGTAGCCATCACCCGTACCAGGAACCGCCTCATCCTGTCCCGGGCGCGGGAGTACCGAGGTTGGCCGAAGGACCCATCGCGGTTTCTCGAGGAGATGGGAGGCCTAGATGAGTTTATTCCTGGGCAAGCCGGGGGTGACACCGGATGACTACAACCGCGAACGAGCGCCGGCTGATCGAGGACTACCTTCCTCTGGACGTGCTCAATGCCGTTGCGTCAAAGGAAAAGCTGCACCCACGCCATTATGTCTCATTGATCCACTACTGGCCGGCGCGCCGGCCGACGACCGCATGCCGTGCTGCGGTCTACGCCGCGCTCGTTCCCGCACCGCGTACTGATGCTGAACGCGAGGACGCGGCTTCATTCGTTGCCGACCTTGCCGCGTATAAACCTGATGAGAAGATCGTCACCGAGGCGAGCGCACGAATCAGAAAGTTGCACGGGGGCGAGGCCCCGAAGATCCTCGATATGTTCGCCGGTGGGGGTGCAATTCCGCTCGAAGCTGCGCGGCTGGGTTGCGAGAGTCATGCCCTCGACTACAACCCGGTGGCGCACCTGATCGAGCTTTGCACGCTTGTCTATCCGCAGACATTCGGGCCAAGCCTTGCTGATGATTTCCAAAGTTGGAGCGCGGTTGTCCTTGATCGGGTGCGACAGGAACTTCAGGATCTCTACCCACCGGTCTATATACCTGAGACTAAAGAGGTTCTTACCCAGACGAATCTGTTCGGAGGCAGCAAACCGCAGGTCGCCTGTGGCGCTGAACCTGTGGCCTATATCTGGGCTCGTACGGTACCGTGCCGCCGTCCCGGCTGCGATGCGCCGGTGCCCCTCGTCCGCCAGGCGTGGCTGCGAAAATCCGGCGGAGCGGTCGCCCGCCGTGCCAAGAGTCGAGAATGGTATTACCAGGAGCGGTCAATAGTTGACAATTTTCCGCCTGATACAGAGGGGTGTGATGTCAACTTTAGGGTGCTCCCCGTGATAACAGTCTGCGGTGGGAGATCGTGTCCGGTAGCTCTGCAAAAGAAGTCAGTGCACAGGAAAGCCAGACCGGTGCCGGCCAAGCGGTCTGCGTCGCATGCAATACGCCGGTGCCGTCCGACCATGTGAAGGAAATGTCCAAGGCCGGGCACCTCGCCGAATCGCTTGCTGCCGTAGTCGTTGATGGCAAACGCTCCAAGCTCTATTTGCCACCTAGTACGACCATACTTCCGCACGACGGCGACCTCCTTGATCGGCTAGACCAGCTTCTCGCCGAAACATCCCTCGCACAGCTTGACGAACAGATGAACACCGCCGATTCCACGACAGTAGCGGGTCGTGGATACGGCATCTCAAGATGGTGTGAACTATTCACTCCCCGGCAACTTCTCGCGCTCTTCACCTTGGTCAAGCAGATTCGGACCGCCCATGTCGAGATGCTTGCCGAGGGTATGAGCGAGGACCGCGCTCGCGCCTTGGCAACGTATTTCGCAATGGCGTTTGGACGCTTAGTCATCACGTTCAACAAGTTTTCACGCTGGGAACCAAAAGACCAGATCACAAGGGGGGCTATAGGTGATCGGCAGGCTCTCAAGATGATCTACGACTTCTCAGACATCAACCCATTCGCAACGACCACAGGAAGTTTTCCTTTCGCACTGGATCGAGAAGCGTACTGCATTCGTGAACTCGCCAAGATCACAAACGCAGCAGTCGTAACGCGAGGCAACGCCGAGAAACTATTCTACGACGATGAAACCTTCGACGCTGTTGTCACGGACCCGCCTTACTACAGCAGCATCTACTACGCGGACCTCTCGGCGTTCTTCTACGTTTGGTTGAAGCGCATCGTGGGCGACCTCTATCCCGAGCATTTCACCCTGCCGGCACCACCAAAGCGCCGCGAAGCCGTCGCGCAGCCGAGCGAGCACGAAGGCAATGTCCAGGAGGCAAACGAGCACTACCAGAATCTCATGCGCCGTTCCTTCGTTGAAGCTCGGCGCGTTCTAAAGCCGGGGGCTCCGCTCGTCTGCGTATACGCTCACAAAACGACGGAGGGCTGGGCGACCTTGATCCGAGCCCTTGTCGATGCCGGGCTCACGGTCACCGAAGCTTGGCCCGTGCAAACGGAGTCCAGCGGCCGAATGAATACTCTCGACGCTGCCGCCCTCTCCGACAGCATCTTTTTCGTGGCACGGCGCCGGGAAGAGGCAGCTACGGGAGAATACGAGACCGATGTGGAACCCGATCTCCACCGCATCGAGCGCGAGCGCGTGGTGACGCTGTGGGACGGGGGCAAGGGCATCGGCGGCGCGGATCTGCTGATGGCGGCGGTTGGAGCCGGTCTGCGCGCCTACACGAGGTTTGCCAAGGTCGAGTATGCCAATGGCGAACCGATGCCGGCGGAGCGGTACCCTCCGTGAAGTCGAGGGCGTGGTGCTCGACGTGATGCTCGAGGAGATTTTCGGCCTGAGCGGCGCCGCCGTCGGGGCGGTGGATTCCATAACGCGCTTCTATGTCCTGTGGCGGTTCACTTATCGCGAGTCGAGCATCGAGGCAGGAGATGCCTACGTGTTCTGCTATCCCCAGGGCATAGAGATCGACGGCCCTTTGGGCATCTCCGGACCGCCCCCTTCATTGGTCGAGAAATCCGG